>CBDCBM010000004.1:2015000-2662408 GCA_965214365.1 Lichenihabitans sp. | reverse complement strand
GCGCGCCACCTTGTCGTACTCGCGCAGGATCGTCGGCAGCTTCAGCTGCTTGAGATGGTGGCCGAGCAGGACCTGGGCTTGCCAGCCCTGGTGCCACTCGGCATGTCTCCCTCGATCGAGGCCATCACGCCGCCATCTCCGGCACCAGCACGGCATAGTCGGCGGCCGTCGTCGTCTTGACCGCCAGTTGCGGCAGATGGGGATAGGCGGCGAGGTCAAGGCGGACGGGACGCCGCTCGATCCGCGCCAGCGTGATCTGTTTGACAGCATCAAAGCCAATGGCGCCGAGCCGAATGGCCTCGGTAACGGCAAAGGCCACAACATCCTGTGGCGCCGCCTCCATCAACCGCAGCACTTGGATGAACTCCCGCTTGCCGCGATTGCCCATTCTAGCTTCCAGGAGATGGCGTAGATGCTGGAACACCTCCGGCAGGTTCCAACCTTGCAGCGCCGCGGCTTGATCGAGCGCGTTCGGCTTCATCTCGATCAGCGCCAGATAGTGCAGCGGATCCGCAACGAACACGCCCTCGCCGTAGTGGCGCGGGTGCCTGGCGATCTCACGGCCGGCACACAGGATCGCGACCTCGTCGACGAACCCCTTCACCAGGACCTCCTGGAACCCGTAGGCCGTTGGCACCGAATAGTCGTTGCAGCGATAGCGGACGAGCGCCGTCGAGGAGACGCGGGCCGCACGCTTCTCGCACGGCTCGAGTGGCACGGCGGGCAGCGCCCTCAAGGCCTCGGTGTCGGCGACGAGCCGCTCGCCGATGGTGGCAGAGCGCCGACCGGCATGATCGGCCTGCCGCGCGCGGCAACGCTCCGCCAGCATGGCGTTCAGGGCGTCGAAGCTCGCCGCCGTGGGGATCGGCGTCATGAAGTTGGCGCGGGCGAATTTGACCAGCCCCTCGACCTTCCCCTTGTCGTTGCCCTTGCCCGGACGGCCGAAGCGGTCCTGGAACAGACAGTGGCTGACCAGCTCCGTAAAGGCGCGGGTCCGATCGCGCTTGCCGTCGCCGCAGATCTTGGCAACCGCGATCTTGGTGTTGTCGTAGAGGAGCGACAGGGGCACGCCGCCGAAGAAGGCAAACCCTGAGACGTGGCCGTCCAGAAACGCCTCGGTGGTTTCCCGGGGATAGGCCTTCACGAAGCAAGCATCCGAGTGCGGTAGGTCCAGGCAGAAGAAGTGGATCTTCTGGCGGACGCCGCCGATCATCGCGAGCGCTTCCCCAAAATCCACCTGGCCGTGACCCGGCGGATGAGATAGCGGCACGAAGGTCTCCCGCGCCCGCGCTCGACAGACCCGCACGTGATCCTTCACGTAAGCCTCCGCCCTGGGCCGCCTTTCGGGCAACGTCCGCATAGCCAATGATGTGCTCTTAAGAGTGACCTTAAGAGCGCGCTTACGAGCAGTCGGATGAGCCAGACAGTGTTGGTGACGGGGGTCGATCGGCGTCGGCGATGGTCGGACGAGAGCCGGCGACAGATCTTGGAAGAGGCGTTTTCGCCGGGGGCGGTCATCTCGCAGGTGGCGCTGCGCCATGATGTTTCGACGGGGCTGCTGTATATGTGGCGGCGCAAGATGGACGCTGCGGCTCGGACGCCTGCGTTCCTGCCTGCGGTCATCACCGCGGAGCCGGTTCCGACCCTTGTGCCCCCTCCGGCGGTCGTTGTGGAGTTGGGACGGGATATCCGGGTCCGGATCGACGCTTCGGCGCCGGATCGGATCATCGCGGCGACCTTGCGGGCACTCCGATGATTCCCATGTCCTCGACCGTGCGTGTGTGGATCGCGACCGGCCACACCGACATGCGCCGCGGCATGCAGGGACTGGCCCTTGAGGTTCAAGAAGGGCTGAAGCGAGATCCCCATGCGGGCGATCTTTACATCTTCCGTGGACGCAGGGGGGATCTGGTAAAGATCCTGTGGCATGACGGGATTGGCCTGTCGCTCTACGCCAAGCGTCTTGATCGCGGGCGCTTTGTCTGGCCATCCGCCAAGGACGGCGCCATTTCGATTTCAGTGGGTCAGATGGGCTTCATGTTGGAGGCGATCGACTGGCGTAATCCGCAACAGACGTGGCGACCGGCGAGCGCCGGATAGGCAAAAATTGCTGTGGCGCTGGTCGTTTTAGCTGCCACAAGCTCATGTTTTTATGATTCAATCCTTGTCATGGACGCCGGTCTTGAAGCCCTTCCAGACGATATCGACGCGCTGCGAGCCGCGCTGCTGGTGACGCGAGCCGAACTGGCTGTGGCCAAGGCCATGGCGTCAGAGGATCAGGCGCTGATCGCCCATCAGAAGCTGCGGATCGCCAGACTGGAGCGGCAGGTCTACGGGCCGCAGTCGGAGCGATCCGCCCGGCTGATCGATCAGATGGAGCTGACCTTCGAGGAGCTGGAGGCCAGCGCCACCGCGGACGAGATCGCTGCCGAGAAGGCTGCCGCCACCACGACGACGACAGTGGCGGCCTTTACTCGCAAGCGGCCGGCCGAACGCAACACCTTTCCAGACCATCTGCCCCGGCACCGCGTGGTAATCGAGCCGCCGAAGGCGTGTGAATGCTGCGGCGGAACCCGGCTGCGCAAACTGGGGGAGGACGTAACCCGGACCCTGGAGACGATCCCGCGTCAATGGCAAGTGATCGAGACCGTGCGGGAGAAGTTCACCTGCCGCGATTGTGAGACGATCAGCCAGGCGCCGGCGCCGTTCCATGTGATCCCCCGAGGTTGGGCGGGCCCCAGCCTTCTGGCGATGATCCTGTTCGAGAAGTTCGGACAACATCAGCCGCTCAACCGGCAGATCGAGCGCTATGCCCGGGAAGGGGTATCGATCAGCCTGTCCACCGCGGCCGACGCGGTGGGCGCCGTCTGCACGGTGTTGGAGCCGCTCCTGCGGCGGGTGGAATCCCACGTCTTGGCGGCGAAACGCCTGCATGGCGACGACACGACCGTGCCGGTGCTGGCCTCGGGACGCTGCGATGTCGGGCGATGTTGGACTTACGTCCGTGACGACAGACCCTTCGGCGGATCGGATCCACCGGCGGCGATGTTCTACTATTCGCGCAATCGCAAGGGCGAGCATCCGCAAGCCCATTTGGCCGGCTACAGCGGAATCCTTCAGGCTGACGCCTTTGACGGCTACGCCAAGCTCTATGAAGCTGATCGCGCACCGGGCCTCATCCAGGAGGCGGCGTGCTGGGTCCACGCCCGCAGGCCCTTCTTCGCCATGGCCGATCTCGAGGAGAATGCGCGGCGCAAGTCCGCCGGCAAAAAGGAGATTGTCATCTCTCCCATGGCCATGGAGATCGTGCGCCGGATCGACGCCGTGTTCGAGATCGAGCGCAGGATCAATGGCCAGACCGCCGAGCTGCGACGGGCGGTTCGCCAGGACCTGAGCGCACCGTTGGTGGCGGACCTCAAAGTCTACATGCGTGAGCAGTGTGCTAGGCTCGCCCGTGGTCACGACCTCGCCAAGGCCATGAACTACATGCTCAAGCGCTGGCCCTCGTTCACCCGCTTCCTCGACGATGGCCGGATCTGCATCAGCAACAATGCCGCCGAACGGGCGCTCAGAGGGATCGCTCTGGGCCGAAAGTCATGGCTCTTCTGTGGGTCCGATCGCGGCGGCCACCGCGCCGCCGCCATGTACAGCCTCATCGTCACCGCCAAGATGAACGATGTCGATCCACAAGCCTGGCTGGCCGACGTCCTCGCACGCATCGCCACGCACCCGCTTCATCGCCTTGACGAGCTGCTGCCTTGGAGCTGGAAGACTTCGCAACAGCAAGGCTTGGCGAAGCAGGCGGCCTGATCATGGGCCAAGTCAACAAAGTCAGCCATGTGTTCACGCTCAGCCACGTTGCGGAACTGCTCGGCGAGGATGAGGACTGGCTGTTCGAGGTCGCCGAAGAAATGGACACCGAGGATGGTCAGCTATGGATCGTCGGCGTCAGTGAAGACGGGACGATGGCGTTCACCGATGATGGGATCGAGAGCCTTAAACAGCTGGTCGATATCCACAAGGACGCACCCTGGATCATCGAAAAACGCCGCAAGGTCCTCACCGCCACCATCAAGCCGAGGGCCGAAAAGCCTGACGCGGTTTAGTCGATAGCCAGGGAGACCAGCGCCACTGCGGCCTACGCCGCATGCTTACTCCTTCACCACGGTGTAACCGCCGGCAAAGCCATGCTCGTCCCGCAGCCTCTCGAAAATCCTCTTGGCCGTGTGCCGCTGATTCATCGGCGCATCACGATCCGCCACCAGGATCGCGTCGATCACCGGCAGCAGAGGTCCAAGCTTCGGCTTTTCGGGCGGCTTCACGCGCGTGTACCCGGGAGGCAACGAGAACCGGCACATCTTCAGCACCGTCTCGCGGTTCAGCCCGAAAACCCGGGCGGCCTCCCGGCGGCTATGCCCCTCAAGGAACACGAATTTTCGAACGGCGGCGTAGATCTCCACGACGAACATCCCCGGCCCCCAAAAACGAGAGCCTATCCACTGGCCGGATTTTACTCCGCCCGCGTCAGCAAATCGCCGACGCTCCAGTGGCCTGGTTTGTCACCGCCCTACACATGATCAGTTTCATCGACGATCACCGCGCCGTCTATGGGGTCGAGCCGATCTGCCGCGTTCTGCCGATCGCCCCCTCGACGTATCATGCCACTGTGGCGGCCCGCGCCGATCCGGCGAAGGCTGCGCGGCGAACTCGGCGCGACGAGCTTCGTGCTCGACGCGCTGGAGCAGGCGCTGCACGCTCGACGTCCAAGAGAAGGCGACGGCCTGGTTCATCACTCCGACCGCTGCGTTCAATACGTCTCGATCCGCTATACAGACCGCCTCGTCGAGGCCGGCGTTCTTTCCCTCGGTCGGCAGTGTCGGTTATGCCTATGACAACGCCCTCGCCGAGACGATCAACGGCCTTTACAAAACCGAGGTGATCCACAGGTGCGGACTCTGGCGCAGCTTCGAAGCGGTCCAATTCGCCACTCTCGAATGGGTTGACTGGTTCAACAATAGGCGGCTCTTCGAACCCATCGGCCATATTCCCCCAGCCGAGGCTGAAGCGCGCTACTATGATCAATTGAGTGACGCAGCCATCGCGGCGTGACCCAAACAAAAT
Organism: Lichenihabitans sp.; assembly: GCA_965214365.1. Taxonomy (GTDB): domain Bacteria; phylum Pseudomonadota; class Alphaproteobacteria; order Rhizobiales; family Beijerinckiaceae; genus Lichenihabitans. The sequence goes on along the minus strand of CBDCBM010000004.1, from coordinate 2,657,287 downwards.
GGCCTCCGGCAAACCCGGCGCGGTTCAATATGCTGATTCCTCGCCATCGCTCAGTGACCACAAAAGTGCCTTCCAAGCGGACACACCAACATGCTGTTGGGACAGCAGCTTGTATCGCCAGGCGCCGCTTGCCATGAGGGTCGGTAGATGACATAGCGCCGCCGATGAGTTGACGGCAAGATCTGCCCGCTTGCAAAGGCTGCTTTGTACAGCTTTGGCAAACGGGCCGGTATCGGATCGCGACTGTCAGGATCGACTTGCTACGCGCGCAGCCGAAGTGCACCGGCCTTTTCGGGATTGGGCGGCCCGAGATAGCCGCTTTCATACATGTTGGCCAGGAACTTCATCGACTGCCCGTCGCCGATATCGGCGGCTTGCTGAAGATATTGCGCCGCCATCGGATAGTCGCGAGGCACACCGGCACCATTGAAATAGTGATCCGCGACGATCTTGAGTCCAAACGGATTCCCGGCCTCAATGGCTTTCTCGGCGAGATCCAGCGATTTGGTGTCGTCTTTGGCGACACCCACGCCATCGCCATACATTGCCGCAAGATTAGCCATTCCGCGGTTCGATCCTGCAGCGGCGGCCTTGCTGAAGTGATCGAACGCGGTTGGGTAGCTTTGGATCACGCCATGCCCCAAATAATACATCGCGCCGAGATCGACCATCGCTTCTACGAAGCCTGCGCTGGCCGCGGTTTTATAGTCGTGCAACGCCTCGATGTAGTTCTTGAGATGATCTTGCGCGCGGCCGAGCTCGTAGACGAAACGCATCTCGCCAGGATGCGCCTCCACTGCCGCTGTGCAAACATCAGCGCCTCGAAGCCAGTTGGCTTCGTTGATCTCGTGCACCGCTGCAGATGACGAAAACGGTATGCGTTGCGCGGCGATCTTGTCGCATTCAGCGGCATCGTCCTGCGGCGACGAGGCCGCCATCTGCGGGGCGGCAGGCTCTTTCCCGGGGATATAAGGCGCGGGCGTTTGCATGCTGGCGAGAGGCGGTGGTGGCGGGGCGGAGTTCGGAAGCGGCTCCGTAAGATAGACGTCACCCACCAGTGAAGAGCTATCCCACGGAGTTTGTTTTTTGTCGGTTGCGGCCAGGACGTCACCCCGAACCCGCGAAACCATCTGCCTCACTTCAAGGCCGGGTGTCGCGATGTGCTTCAGCAGGGCTGCGGTAAACGGTGAATTGCGTCCCGCGCCGTCGGACGCGATATGATTAGGTTGCGTGGAATAGATGATCAGTAATCCTTGGCCTTCGGCGTCCATCCGCATAAGGCCCCGCGACCCGATCGATCGGCCTAACTGCGCGAGCTTATCGGCGAACGGGTTGTTTCGGCAGGCATCAAGGATGATGATGTTGGTGTGCCCATCGCTCTCCATCTCCTGCTGGATATCGCTGAGATGGATGGAGTTTAAACGCACGTCCGCTGCGTTTTGGATTTGGGCGTCGACGGGCAGGAGATAGTTTTCCCCATTCATTTGCAAACCATGGCCTGCATAGAAAAATAGCGCCACATCAGCGCCGGTTAATCGGTCGGAGAAGTCATGCACTGCCTTCGACATCGACGCGCGGGTAGCATCATGTTGTTCGATAACATCGAACCCGACCCCCCTTAGTGCTTGGGCCAGATCCTGGGCGTCGTTTGAAGGATTTTCGAGTTCAGGGACGTTTTGATACTTCCCGTTGCCAAGCACGAGTGCCACTCGCGTGCTGGCCGCAGCCGGGACGAAAGTGAGCAAAAGAAAAGCGAAGGCTGCGTAAAAGCCCGGCGCCGTCCTTCGAAACAACGAAAACATTTTTACCTCAATCAGCAGAAGCGGCGACGATATCGTCTATCGCGGTAGACGCGCCCAATGCCGCGCCGTTACCAAGTGTACGATTTTGGTAGCCTAGGAAAGCGCCATGGGCTCGGCTAAAGGCAACCGGGACGGCTCCTCCATCAACCGCCCTCGCCTGTGGCTGTTCTAAGGCCAATGTCTCGACACCTCACGGACGCAAAATTCCTTGTTGATGCAATTTCATCCGACAGGAAAGCCGTATAGCCGGCCCGAATCGATGGAGCGCGGCTGCAGGCTGATTGGGTGAAACACCATGAATGCCGCTGTGATCACCCAAAGAAAGACCGCGCACATCATCGTGCTGCGGAACCGCTGCGAATCGCGCGCCTTCCAGGCTTCTGAAGCCATCATCACAACTGCGGACGCCAAAACCAACAAGACAATTGTTAGGAGTAAAAGCGCTATCTCCACCGAACATTACTCTATATCTGATAAACCGCAATCATCGCGGCATAGGATCGCCAAACGTAAATCCGCAGGATGGCTTCATTGTACGACAGTGACTGACGCGCTAGTCTATCTTCTGACCAGTCAGTTGAATTTCGGCAGAATCGACTGCCCCCTATTTACCGCTATCAATGTCCACAAAAATGCCTTCCCAGCGGACAGACTAGCATGTTGTTAGGACAGCAGCTCGTATCGCCGGGAGCCGCCTGCCACGATGGACGGTATTGCCGAACGTAAGGCGTGTTGATTCCCTCCTGCGACGAGGCACGGTATTGTCGGACGTAAGGCACGTCGGTTCCCATCTGCCCAGCAGCCAAGTCGCAATTGGAATCAAGTGCGCGCCAGTGAAGGATGAATGTGTTTGCATCTCTCACGTCGATGTGGACGGCCATTGTCGTTGCACATCCGGTCGTCCGGTTCCGACGGGGCGTATATTTGCCTTCAACTTCATAAGGCAAAACAAAGTGCCCGCGGAACGTATGATCATAGTCGTTCGTAACGTAGCGGAATGCCACATTGGGCCCGTTCTGATGAATCTGGATCGGCGCGATGCCATCGCTCCAAACGCCGTTCAGGTCTGCTGCCGTGTTTTGAACCCGTTCGATCGGGAGGATTCTACCAGGCAGAGATGATTGAATAGGCGGTGCGGCGTCGGCAGTTGCCGTGAACAAAAGGCCGATCAACAGGGCCGGGACGATGACGAAAGCCGACTTCGTGATATTGGTGATCAACATACATTTCCTTCTCGTATGAAATACGGGGATTGCCAACTGTGTCACGCCGATCATGCTCTTACTGTGAGCTTGCTCACAGTCTATGGCGTGTCCTCAATTGAGCCAGATTGCTGCGGCTGGACTCCTATCTGCAGCAGCCTGAGGCGGTGACGCTGGACATCGACGACACCTGCGACGTCGTTCACGGCAACCAACGACTGTCGCTGTTCAACGTCCATTACGACGAGCGCTGCTTCTGCCTATCCACGTCTACGATACCGACCGCAGCCGCCCGGTCGCCGTGGTGCTGCGCCCGGGTAAGACGCCGTCGGGCGTCGAGGTGCAGGCCCATCTCCGTCGCTTGTCCGGCGCATTCGCGCCCGCTGGCCGAAGACCCGTATGTGAAATCGGGCCCAACATTTGACCCCATCGCGAAATCGAACACAGCATTGATATCGTTTTCGAATCGTGGGGTTCTGGAGGGTCACCTTTCGCGCGACACGTGACCCCTTACAAAAACTAAAATCCTTCGTTTCTGCAAGGGCATACGCTTAGTTCCAGCTGGGGTCATTGTAAGGCGCGATTTTACAGTTAGCGGCCTATCGAAGGCCGTGGCCTATGCGCTGCGCCGCCGGCAAGCGCCTGAGGAGCAGCATGGCGATGACCCCCACCATGGGACCGGGCACGAGCATCAGAAAGGTCCAGCGCCAGCCCACGGCTCCGGCCAGCACAGGCGTCAGTCGGATCGAGACAACGGTCAATGCAAAACCAAGACCTAACTGGAAGGCGAGCGCGGTCCCTACCAGGCGCGGGTCGCTGAGTTCCGTCGCCATGGCTGCAAACTGCGAGCTATCCGCGATGACGGTCGCTCCCCATAGGAACGCGACAAGGAAGAACAACCAAGCTGGCCCGTCAAACACCAACCCGATTGTCAGGGCGCAAAGGCCCGACACCGTCATCATCAAAGCCGCCTGCGCGGTGCGGCCGATCCGGTCAGCCAAGAGGCCGCCGCCGATCGACCCGATGGCGCCCGACGCCACAACTGCGAAAGTCAAAAGAGACGCGGCCTTGGGGCTGGTAAATCCGAGATGCGGCAACGCGGCGCCCGCGAAGGCCAGGAACCAGCCCCACATCGCGTAGAGCTCCCACATGTGGCCGAAGTAGCCGAGGTTTGCGAGTGCGAGGGGGCGGTTGCGCACAACCATCCCGAGGTAGCGAGGGTCGAAGGTGGCCCGGCTGAAGGGGAACGGTCCCTCGACCGCCGAAAAGAGCATCAGCACCGCGCCGCAAACGGTAGCGAGGGAGGCAGAGGCCACCACAGCCTGCCAGGCGATGCGGTCTGTTAGCACACGGATGAGATGAGGGAAGGCGGAGCCAAGCGTCAGCGCCGCGATAACGGCGCCGAGGGCGGTGCCGCGTCCGCGCTGAAACCAGGTCGCGATCAGTTTGAGGGCGGGGGGGTAGATGCCCGCGAGGGCGATCCCCGTGACGCCGCGGGCCAGCATCAGCAGTTCAACGGACGGAGCGGCGAGCAGGCAGAGGTTTGCGGCGGCCGCGAGCAGCGCGCTTGCCGCCATCAGTTTACGCAGGGACACGAGGTCCGGAAGGCTGACGAGGCTCGACATCAACGCCCCGATCGAGAAGCCGATCTGCACCGTGTTGGTCAGCCACGACGCCTCGGCCGACGAAAGCCCCCAGACGCGAACCAATTCCGGCGTGATAGCGGTTGCCGAAAACCATGTTGTCATCGAAAGGACGACGCCGGCGCACACAAGGGCGAGGACTCGCCAGCGCGTGCCGTCGCTCGGTGCCGCCACAGCCGTGGTGGCCGGCATGACCTCAGGCCTTCAGCGGCACGGTGAAGGTGGTCGCTGTCCCGTCGATGCAGATGTCCCCGGCTGCATTACGCACGGTCGTCTTCAATGTGCAGATCGGCTTGTCCTCTCGGACCGTGAGCACCTCGATGCGGCCAGTAATCTCCTCATCGATCCCGACCGCCTTCAGGAACTTCCATTCACAGCCGAGGAAAACGGTCCCCGGCCCGGGCAAGTCTTCAGCGACCAGCGCGTTGAGGATACCCGAGGTTACCCCGCCCTGGACGATAAGCTTGCCCATTACGCTCTTTTCGGCGAGTTCGCGGTCGTAGTGCAACGGATTGCGTTCGCCGGTCATCTCGGTGAAGGCCTCAATGTCCTTTATCCGCGTGGTTCGACTGCGCTCGGCGACATCGCCCAGCTTGGGCATACCCTTGATGGTGGCTTCCCAACCAGGCTTTTTCTTCGGGGCTGCATCGCTCATCACTTGGTTCCTCTTCGGTTGATCGGCTCGTCCGGCACGAAGAACGGAAGCGTTTCCTTGCCGACCCGTGTCATCTTGATTGCAAGCGGCATCCCGACCGCAAGCTGGTCCAGCGGTGCCAGGATGTGACTGAGCATCGTCGGACCCTCGGCGAGTTCGACGAGGCCGATGGCGTAAGGGGCCACGACGTCCCAAGCCGGATGGCCTGGACGGTGTACGATGCTAAAGCTCTTGAGGCGCCCACGACCGATGGCATCCTGCCATCTCAGGCGGTTCGACCAGCAATGCGGACAGATCGACCGCGGGTAGAAGATGGCGCAGCCGCATGCGTCGCAATGCTGCAGGACGAGGCGCCCGTCTCCGGCTGCATCCCAGAAGGGGGCGGTTAGTTTAGTGCGCGTCGGGCCAGGCGCCGAAAGCTGTGAGAAGTCGAACATCATGCATCGGCTCCCAACACCAGGGCGACGGCTTCGCTCATGGTGGCCCCATTACCGGTAACCAGTGCAAGGTCGGCGTTCGGGATCTGCCGGCCCGACGCTGAGCCACGCAGCTGGCGGACCGCCTCGATCACATGGGTCATGCCGCCGGCAAGATCGGGCTGTCCAAATCCGATCTGGCCCCCGTGGGTATTGAGGGGTGCATTGCCGATAAAGCTCAGGTCGTGCTCCCGCAGCCATCGGCCGAAGCCGCCGGGCGGGCAGAGACCGGCGTCCTCGATCGTGATCGCGGCCATTACGGTGTAGCAATCATAGAACGAGTATAGGCTCATTCGGTCGGCAGAGACCCCTGCCTGCGCCATTGCCTGGGCCATCGCAGGCTTGAGCGGTCCGGAGGTCAGATCCGGTGCTTGGCTGAGGGCCCGATGGGTCACCTTTTCACCGGCTCCCAGCAAGTGGACGGCCGGTCGCCTCATGGTCTTCGCGCGTTGGGGCGAGACCACCACGACCGCTTCGCCCCCTGCGACCGGCATGACGATCTCGTAGAGATGAAGGGGGCTCGCAATCATAGGCGAGGCCAGCACGTCGGCGACCGTCGCGGGTTTGCCATAAAAGATGGCGTCTGTGTTCTTCTGAGCATTTGCGCGGGCCCATGCAGCGATCGTGGCGAAATCCGTCGCAGTGGTGCCGTAGCTTGCCATATGGGCCTGCATCAGCAGCGCGTAGGCAATGTTGGCGCCCGAAGCGCCGAACGGTACGTCGAACTCGCGGATCGGGTTCCGGTTGGGGGAGCGGGGCGGGACCGCCTCGCGCGTATTGGCAAGCACACAGACCACCGTCTCGCACATGCCGACCGCGATCGCCGCGGCGGCACGCCAGATCATGCCCGGGCCGGAGGCCCCCCCGAGGTCCACGACATTCGCCATGCGAGGTTGCAATCCGAGATATTCAGCGACGGTGGCTGGAACGTGTTGCGGCGTTTCGCCGACCTGCGGGCCCACCAGCAGGCCGTCGATGTCCGCCGGTCCTAGGCCAGCGTCGAGCACCGCCGCTCTGGCCGCCTCGGCGATGAGGCCGAGCGTCGTCTCGCCGGTGGTCGTGCGCGTCGGCTTGAGTTCCCCGACGCCCACGATGGCGCCGCGCGATCGGGCCGCCTTCACAGCGAGTCCTCCGGCTTCAGGGCGGCATAGATTGCGAGGCAGTCCGGATTGCTCAGCGACCCGATATTCTTGACCGGATGGCCGGCCATCATGGAACGCGCCGCTCCCTCGACCCGCTTGCCGTTGATCGTGTAGGGGACCGCCGCTACGACGTGGATGCGGTGCGGCACATGGCGCGGTGAGGCGCGTTCGCGCACCGTGCCACGGATGCGTTTCGCAACCTCGCGATCGACGACCGCGCCTTCGGATGGCACGACGCAGAGCACCACCTCCTCGTCGCCGGGGACGGCAGCGCCGAACACCAAGAGGTCGGCAACTTCGGGGAAGGCCTCGACGATCGCATAGATTTCCGCCGTGCCGATGCGCACGCCGCCGGGCTTGAGCGTCGTGTCCGTGCGCCCGTAGATGATACCCGAGCCCCAGATCGTCAGTTCGGCGAGATCGCCGTGCGTCCATATACCCGGCCGCTCGGCGAAATAGGTCAGCCGGTAGCGCTCGTCGCCGTCCGCGCCCCAAAAAGTGATCGGCATGGCTGGGACCGGTTCCGTGCAGACGAGGTCGCCCTTGCGGCCGACGACAGGTGCGCCACGCTCATCGAGTACGTTCACCGCCATGCCCAGTGCCTTGCAGGTCAGCTCGCCGCGGCGGACCGGTAGGGTGGGGCTGCCGAGCAGGAAGCAGCCGATGATCTCGGTACCCCCTGAGATCGAGGCAAACACCATGTCGGACTTGATGTCGCGGTATATCCAGTCAAATTGGTTGCCGGTGACCGGCGCCCCCGCCGACAGCAGCCAGCGTAGGCGACCAAGGTCATGCTGCCGTCCGGGCACATGACCGCCATCCTGGAGCGTCGCCAGATATTTGGGGCTGATGCCGAAATGCGTCACGCCGGCAACCTCGGCGACCCTAAAGAGAAGGCCGAGGTCAGGTCGGCCATCCTTCTTCGGAATAGCCGCACCGTCCATGAGAACGATGGCAGCTCCACTGGCCAGCCCTGAGACGATCCAGTGATACATCATCCACGCAGTGTTCGAGTACCAACTCATCACGTCGCCGGGACGAACATCGGAATGGAGGGCATGTTCCTTGAGGTGCTGCAGCAGCACGCCGCCAACGCAATGAACGATCGCCTTCGGCGCACCAGTCGTCCCCGATGTGAAGAGAATATAGAGCGGTTGCGCAAACGGGGTGCGGACGAAGACGAGTGCCGGCGCATCAGGATCGATAAACCTGCCCACGGGCACGACATCGACGTGAACTGAGGCCGGAAGCGTCTCCGAGCGATCGGTGAGCACGAGAACTTCAAGTCCCGGAAGCTGCTCGCAGATCTCGACAAGGCGTTCGCCGAGGTCGTGATCGCGCCCAGCGTACCGGTAGACCCGATCAGCGAAGACTACCTTGGGCTTAATTTGTCCGATTCGGTCGAGAATGGCGACAACGCCAAAATCGGGGGAACAGGACGACCAAGTAGCACCGAGCGAGGCTGTCGCCAGCAGCGCGACCAGCGCAGACAGATTGTTCGACTGTATGCCTGCGACGCAGTCGCCCTGCACAACCCCGCGCTCGCGCAAGGCGGCCGCGAATTGCGCGACGCGTTGCCGCAATTGCTGGCGCGTCACGCTGCCAACGAGGCCACCTTCGTCGCTGAGATGGACAACAACGTCGTCGCAGGCACCCTTAAGTAGGTTTTCTGCGAAGTTGAGCCGTGCCTCCGGAAACCAACGGACCCCCAGCATCCCACCATCGGGAGCCGGCTCGAATACCCTCTCCCCGCGCTCCCCGATCACCTGGCAGAAATCCCACAGCGCCCCCCAGAAGGCGCCGGGTTTGGCCAAGGACCAACGATGCAGGACCTCGTAGGGGGCGTGCTCCAGTCCAACGTAGCGAGCAAAATGCGTGATGTTGGCTGCCGTTATGATCTCAGGTGTCGGCGACCACAGGATGTCGGGCGATCCACTCTGACTCGACAATTCTGGCAACGAGCTGTTGTTTAAAACCAGCATGGTGTTTTGCCTCTTTGTTATCGGGCCAGGCAGAGTCCGACGCCCAGGCCGCCGCCAATGCACATGGCGGCCAGCCCATGCGTTGCATGCTGTCGTTTCATCTGATGGGCTAGCGTGACCACGATCCGGCACCCCGATGCGGCCAATGGGTGACCGAGGGCGATAGCTCCCCCATTGACGTTCACCCGGGCAGGGTCCCAACCCATTTCGCGGTTCACCGCGATGGCCTGCACCGCGAAGGCTTCGTTGATTTCCATCACATCAAGGTCGCCCGCAGACCAGCCGGCCTTTTCCAGACTTTTCTGGGACGCTGGCACCGGCCCGAGCCCCATCAGCATGGGATCGACTCCGGCTGACGCATAGGACGCGATCCGCGCCAAAGGTTCGAGTCCCAACTGGGCGGCGCGCTTGGCCGTCATGACCATGACGATTGCGGCGCCGTCGTTGAGCCCGGAGGCGTTGCCGGCCGTGACGGTGCCCTGGGGATCGAAGACCGGGGACAGTTTTCCTAACGATTCACGACTGACGCCGGGCTTGGGATGCTCATCCACAGCGAACGTGACCGGCCCCTTGCGAGTCGCGACCTCGATCGGGACGATCTCATCGTCGAACCGGCCGGCTGCTATCGCCTCGCCGGCCTTGCGCTGAGACAGAGCCGCGAATTCATCCTGCTCGTCGCGCGAAATCTGCCGGGTACGGGCGATCTCCTCGGCCGTGTCTCCCATGTGGACCTGGTTGAAGGCGTCCCACAGGCCGTCGACAACCATCGAATCCACGAGGTCGATGTCGCCCATCTTGACGCCCTCCCGAGAACCATTGAGCAATCGGGGTGCGCGGGTCATACTGTCCTGCCCGCCCGCGATGACGATTTCGGCGTCGCCGCACTTGATCGCCTGTGCGGCGAGATGCAGGGCCTTCTGTCCGGCCCCGCAAACCTTGTTGATCGTCATGGCCGGCACGCCGTGCGGGATGCCGGCGTTCATCGCGGCCTGCCGGGCCGGATTCTGGCCGCATCCGGCCTGTAGCGCTTGTCCTATAATGACCTCCGAAACAGAGGCCGGATCGACTCCCGTCCGGTCGAGCAATGCCCGGATGACATGCGCGCCAAGGACCGTGGCCGACACGCTCGACAGGGCGCCGCACAGCCGGCCGATCGGGGTCCGGACTGCGTCCACGATCACGATATCGTCGTTCATCGGGTGGGTCCTTGGAGTTGCGGAGTGAAGGGAAGCGGCCGGGTCACTCCGCTCCGCCGGCGTAGCCGATAATGGCCATGACCGGGCCCGACCATGTCCGTGGGATGGGCGTTCCCCGTTACGATCAGTGGTAGTAGATGCCGCCATCGACGTTCAGCGACTGGCCGGTCACGAAACTGGAAAGGTCGGAGGCAAAGAAGTTCACCGGCCCCACAACGTCTTCCGGCTGGCCCAAGCGCTTGAGCGCGGTGACCCCTTCCCAGTGCCGGATGGCCGCGTCGCTGCCAAGGTTGTTTTTGCCCATCTCGGTCAGGATGATGCCGGGACACACGGCATTGACGGTGATCCCGTATATCCCGACCTCCTGAGCCAGCACGCGTGTGATGGTAATGACGGCGGCCTTCGTGGCGGCGTAGTGTCCTTGCGTGGGTACGCCCTGCCGGCCAGCGATCGAGGCGATATTGATGATGCGGCCCGACTTTCTATCGCTCATGTGCGGCAGGACGGCCTGGCACATCAAAAAGACGCCCTTCGTGTTGACATCGAAGTGCGCGTCCCAGCTTTGCTCGCTGAGGTCCTGCAGCAGGCTGGGCATGAGGATGCCGGCGTTGTTGACCAACACGTCGATCCGGCCGGCATCACGGATCGCTTTCGCCACCAAGGATTCCACCTCGGCTTTGTTGCTGACATCGCCCGTGTAGGCGAAGGCCCGGCGACCGGTCGCCACGATCTCGCCGCTCACGGCGTCCAGCGCCGCCTTTTCCCGCTCGATGTCGGTGAGCACCACATCGTAACCGAACCCGGCCATGCTGACAGCGATTGCCTTGCCGATGCCACGACTTGCACCGGTCACCAGAATGACTTTGCCCGAGTTGTCGTTCATAGAGGCCTCCCGCCAAATGGTTTGAGGATCAGACCGCGCGAAGCGGCATGGTGGTCATGGCCTCGACGACGGCCTCGAATGACGTGAGCTTGGCGTTGGAGCCGAGGCCGGTCGCCACGATCGCCGATACGGCGGTCGCGAAACGCCCACAGCGTTCAAGGTCCCAGCCGTGGTGCAGGCCCACGATGAAACCGGACGTAAAGGAGTCCCCGCAGCCGGTCGTGTCCGAGACCGCCACATCATGGGCAGGAAGCCTGAGGCGCGTTCCGTCTTTCGATAGGATGATGCAGCCCTCGGCACCCATGGTGAGGGCGCAGGTCCCCACCCCCCGGTCGAGAAAGAAGCGGGCGACGTCGTCGGGGTCGGCGCGCCCGGCCATCTCGCTCGCCTCGTCGATGCTCGGGATGAAATAGTCGATGTAGGGCAGCAGCGGTTCGACGAGCGCGATGGTTTCCGGGTTGGCCTGGATCAAATCGAAGGTGGTGGTTCGTCCGAGCTCCTTGGCCTTGCGGATCAAGTGCAGTGTGGGCGCCCCGTCGAAGGCCTTGAGAAGGCCGGTCCCACCGAAGTGGACGAAACGCGCGTCGAGGGCCGCATCCTCGATCTCCGGCGCGACCCGGAAATGCGCCGCCGAGCCCGGCACATGCAAGGCCGGCCGCTCGCCATTGGGGCGCACCGGCAGGATGGTGGCCGAGGTCGGCACCCCCGGAAAGCGTTCGATCAGCGTCGTCTCGACGCCCTTGCGGTTGAGCGAGTTCAGCATGATGTCGCCCATCTCATCGTCGCCGACCGAGCCTACAGCTCGCGTCTTCAACCCAAGGATGGCGCAGGCCATGGCGGTGGCACCCGCCGTCCCCGCCACGGTCATGGCGATCTCGTCGATGAAAATGGCCCGGCCTCCGGGGGGGATGGCCGAGACGGGCCGACCCAGGATGTCGAGGACGTAGAAGCCGACCGAACTGACGTCGAATGCAGTCACCGGAGTTTACTCCAAGCTGTGTGTGAAGTCGGGATTCTGGTTCGGCTAGTGGTGGCCAAGGCGACGGGTGCCAAAGCTGGCGGCGAGGACGAGAAAAATCAGCACGCCGGTGCCGACTTGCTGCCAGTAGAAATTCCAACCCAGGAGGAGGAGGCCGTTGCGCACCATTCCAAGCAGCAGCACACCAAGCAGTGTCCCAAGCACGCTGGGGCGATGGGTGCCGCTGATTGTGGTGCCGATAAAGGTCGCGCCGATCGCGTCGAGTAGGAACGCGTTACCCGAAAGCGGCCCGTAGGACCGGACCGTCGCCGACAGAATGATGCCCGCGATCCCGCTCAGCAGCGCGCCGATGATGAAGACCGCCGCAGTGTCGCGGTTGATGCGCAAGCCGGAATACCACGCGACGCCGGGTTGCGCGCCAAGGGCATAAGTGTATCGACCGAAGCGGGTGTGGTGCAGCAGCCCATAAACGATCAGATAGGCGACGCCGACGATCCACAGCGGCAGCGGAAGCCCGAGCATTTTGCCGTGACCGATAAAGGCGAAGGCCTGAGCGGCATCGGAACTCACCAGATAGATCGGTTGGCCGCCGTCGGTCGCGAGCTGCTGCACGCTCTGGCCGATGAACAACACGCCGAGGGTCGCGAGGAACGGACTGATGCGCAATTGCGTGATCAAAAGAGCGTTGACCGCGCCGACCCCGACCGCGGCGGCAAGGCCCGCCGCCAAGCCGATCCCGAGGCTAAAGCCCGCGCCCATCGCCATGATGAAGACCATGCTGGACATGTCGACCGCCGCGCCGACCGAGAGATCGATGCCGCCCGACGAGATGATCAACGTCATGCCCAAAGCCACGATGGCGAGGAGAGCGACATTGTTGACCAGAACGTTCTGGATGTTTCCCCAGGTGAGGAAGGTAGGAGACGACAGCGCGAAGAAAACATAAACCAGGACGAAGGCGATGAGCACACTGTACTGGGCTGCCCAACTGGCAAGACTGCGGCGGGGCGCGTTGAGGGGGGGGTACGACAGATGAAACGCTCATGTCACTGTCCTGCTCGTCGCGTCAGCGACGTCATGGAGACCACTAGAAGGATGAGAACACCCTGCACGCCGTTGACCCAGTAGCTGGACACGTTGACGAGCTGGAAGCCGTTGATCAGAAAGCCGATGAACAGCACGCTGAGCAGCGTGCCGCCCACGGTCGGGATCAGGCGTCGAGAGAACACGACACCCATCAGGGCCGTGACGATGATGGACAGAAGCATCTCACCCGCACCAGGCGTGGCGCTGCTCAACCGCGACACGTAAAGAATGGCCGCGAAGGCGCCGCAAAGCCCCGAGATCAGATAACTCGTCACAACATAACGCAAGACAGGGAGCCCTGCGGCCCGGGCCGCCTCGGGATAGGCGCCGACCGCCTGTAACCGCATGCCCCAGCGCGAATATTGAAGCAGGAGCGCGAAGACCATGGATGCGACGGCCAGGCTCCAGGCGAGAGCGGAAATGCCCAGGAACGAGGCCGAGGAGAGGAAGGTCGTGAGCGGACTGTCGACCGTAATGACCACATTTTCGGTGATCACCAACTCGAGGCCGGCGCAGACGTTCATGACGGCTAGCGTGGCGAGCAAGGGAAGCACTCCGAGCCCCACGATAGCGAGCGCGTTCACAGCTCCGATGGCGAAGCCAGTCCCGAGCGCCAGCATGGCCGCAGCGGTGGAGGCGTAGCCGGCTTTCAGGGCGATGGCGAAGACCGCGCCGGACAGCCCGACGTTGGCCGCGAGGGAGAGGTCGATGCCACCGCTCACCACATTCGAGCCGCCACCAACGACCACGACCGTCATGCCAAAGGCGAGCACACCCAGCACCGCCGATTGCTCGACAACGTTCACAAGGTTGGTCGGGTTCAGGAAGCCCCGCGCGAAAATCATGAAGTAAAGCATGACGAGTGCGAAGGCGATGTAGGCCGCGACGCGGATCAGCCGCACCATGCCGCCGCCCCGAGTGCTCAGTGCGTCGATCGACTCTTCGATTGGCTCGGCTGCCGGAGACGCCCCGGATGGGCGCGTTGTGACTGCGCTCATGGCTTAGCCCGCCTTCGCTTGAACGGCGGGGGTTGGATCATTGTCCAGCCCGATCCGCTGGGCGCCAGTCGCCCAAAGGAGCAACTCGTCGCTGCTGGTCTCCACCGCCTCGAAGGTTTTCGTCAGTCGTCCGCGGTAGAGCACCGAGATACGGTCGCACAGACCGACGAGTTCGAGGAGGTCGGTCGACAGCATCAGGATGCCGGCGCCTTCGGCCGCGAGTCGGTTCAAAAGATGATAGATCTCGACCTTGGAGCCGACATCGATCGCGACCGTCGGCTCGTCGAGCACGTAAATCGATGATTTGCGGCTGAGCCATTTGGCCAGCACCACCTTCTGCTGGTTGCCGCCGCTGAGTTGGCGGACCAGGGCTTCGCGGCCCGCCGTCTTGATCGCGAGGGTCTGAACTAAGTCGTCGACGCCCTGCCGCTCCTTGGCGGCGTTGACAAAACCGCCTGAGCTGTAGCGCTCGAGGCTCGCGAGGGTCACGTTTTCTCGCACTGAGAGGCCGAGCGCGACGCCGTGGACCCGACGGTCTTCCGGCACCATGGCGATCCCGCGCCCGACCGCCTTTTTGGGCGAACTCATCACCACCTTGTCGCCGGCCACGACGATGTCTCCGCCGGTAGCACGCTTGAGGCCATAAATGCAGTGGAGCAATTCCTTGGCGCCTGAGCCGAGGAGGCCTGTCAGCCCGACGATCTCGCCCTGACGCACCATCAAGGACACTTCCTTGAAGACACCGTCCAGCGCCAGGTTGCGGATTTCAAGCGCCGGCTTTCCGGGCGAACCCTTGCGCTTGGGGAACATCTCCATGATATCGCGGGCGATCATCATGCCGATAATCTCGGACATGGGCGTCACCCTTGGGTCCACGGTGGCGATCTTGGCGCCGTTGCGTAGCACCGTTACACGGTCGCAGAGATCCTCGATTTCCTGCATGTAGTGGGAGACATAAACGATCGCGATACCGTCCGAGCGAAGGCGCCGCAGCGTGACGAAGAGGCTGTCGACCTCGCGCTTGATCAGCGCCGCCGTCGGTTCGTCGAGCACCAAAATTTTGGGCTTGTGCAGAAGAGCCCGTGTGATCTGGACGATTTTCTGTTGCGCTGCCGTCAAATCGATGACGAGCATGTCTGGCGGGATCGTGATTCCAAAGTATTGGCGGATCAGAGCATCGGCCTCCTTCAGCATCCGCCGCCGGTTCAGCAGGCCGCCGATCGCAAGTTCGTGTCCGAGGAACAACGCCTCGCCCACTGTGAAGGTGGGCACAAGCAGCCTGTCCTGATGGATGATGTACACACCGAGTTTCTCGACGGATCGCGGGGTCAGATGATCGCACCTGACGCCGTCGATCTCGATCGTGCCGGCATCGGCTTTGAACAGCCCCGCCAAGATCTTGATGATCGTCGACTTGCCGGCGCCGTTCTGTCCGACGAGCCCATGCACCTCGCCGCGTGCCACCTCGAAATCGGCACCGGCCAGCGCTTTGACAACGCCAAAGTTCTTGACCAGACCGCGCATCGAGAGCGCCGCTGGTTGTGCCTCGGATGCCATGGCACCTGCTCCCTGGTTCGGATCAACGGGGCAACGATAGGAGGCTGGACGGCAGAGCCGTCCAGCAGGTCACGCCTTCCGTTCAGCGCGGATTATTGCGTCGGCGCTTTCATGAGTTTTGACGCGGTTTCCGAAGCGTTGGCCTTGGTCACGAGCACAGCCGGCACGAAGGTGAAGGCCGGCGTATTCTTGTCGCCATTTAAGTACTTGGCGGCGTTGTCGACGGCGGTCTTCCCGATCTCGTAGGGGAGTTGCGCCATGACGGCGCCAGCCGACGACTTCGGGTCCGCCACCATCTTGACGACGTCCGGGCTGCCATCGATGCCGTATGTCTTGATCTCGTTGCGGCCTGCGGCTTCGACCGCCTGCGTGGCACCGACCTGGGGCACGTCCCAGCATGACCAGATCGCGGAAATCGAGCCCTTATCGGGGTTCTTGGTCAGCATGTCGGTCACGTCGCGATAGGCACTTTGTACCGTGTTCGGGATCACGTCACGCAATTCCGGCTGGACGATCTTCACATCCGGATAGCGCTTTATGACTTCCTTCAACATGTCATAGCGAATGGCGCACACGGGAACGCTGTAGAAGCCGTTGAAAACCAGAACATTACCCTTAGCATTCATATCTTGGACCATCTGCACAGCGACGCTCTCGCCGATGAAGAAGTTGTCCGAAGTTGTGTTGTTGATCGCCAGCGGCGTTACGGTGTCAATTGTAAAAAGCGGGATACCGGCGCCCTTAATTTTCTTGAGCCAAGGGTTCAAGACATCGAGGTTGCCGAGTTGTTCGATGATGGCGTCGGGTTTTTGCGCAATCAGGGTCTGGATCTGAGCGACCTGCTGGCTGTCTTTGCGGCCCGCATCCAGCGCAACCGCTGTTCCACCGAGCCGCTTGACTTCGTCCTGCGCGCCCTGGAAAGCCATCAAATCCCAATAGTGATCCGTGCCGATCGCAGTGATGCCGATCGTCTTTTCCTTCAGTGACATGGTGGCCGGAACGTCCTCGGCCTGTGCGACGTTCAGGGCGCCAAAGGTGAGCGACAGGGCGGCTGTCGTGAGCAACAAAGCCTTCAAATTCGAACGCATTTTCATCTCCCAGTTGACGTGAGTTGGGTCACGACGGCTCAGTGGCGGGCCGTTCGTGATGGACAGGTGTCCGTCGTCCTCTTAGTGGGACGTCTTGCGGTGAGGCTGATTCTTAGGCCGCCTCGGCCTTTGGGCGGTGTCCGTATTCGCCCATCCGGGCGCGCACGTATTCGATTTCTTCCACAGACAGCAGGTTTGGTCCGCCGATTTGCAAGCAGCCGTGATACTGCCGTGCCAGAGTCTCCACTTCGACTGCAAGCCACATGGCTTTGTCGAGTGTCACGCCCGTGGCGATCAGTCCGTGATGTTCGAGCAGGGTCGCCGTTCGGTCCTTGAGCGCCGCCACAGCATATTGGGACAACTGCTCGGTGCCGAACGTCGCGTAAGGAGCGCAGGGAATCGTGTGTCCCCCCGCAATCGCGATCATGTAATGAAGAGGCGGGATCTCCTTACCCATAATGGCAATGATGGTCGAATATATGGGATGGGCGTGAACGATGGCGTTCACTTCTGGCTTAGCCTTCATAATATCGCGATGAAATCGCCATTCGCTCGAGGGCTGGTTGAAGCCCTTCGACTGACCATCCATGCCTAGGAACACGATGTCGTCCGGTGTCATTTGGTCGTAGGGAAGACTTGTTGGCGTGATCAACAATCCCTCATGCCATCGGACGCTGATATTGCCGGAAGTACCCTGATTGATGCCCGACCGGTTCATCTCCAAGCAGGCCGCGACAATACTTTCGCGTGCTTTTAATTCAGACATATCAACCGCTCCCTTCATGGCAAGACCGTCCGAGCATCTAAGTCACCAAGCCGTATAACCGCCATCGACCGACAGGATGGCACCGGTGATGTAGCTCGCCGCGTCGGAGGCCAAAAAGACGGCCGAAGAGGCGACTTCGGCGGGTTCTCCGCATCGACCCATCGGCGTCATCTCCATCCAAGTGTTGAACAAATCTGGACGGGCACGCATCTGCAGGGTCATGTCGGTCGCGATGTAGCCGGGCGCCAAGGCATTGACGCGCACCCCACTCTGCGCCCACTCGCAGGCGAGCGCTTTGGTCAGCATGTGCACAGCAGCCTTACTGGCCACATAGGCCGAAGCGCTCTGTGGCCGATTGACGATCAAACCCGACATGGAGCCAAGATTGACGATGCTGCCCCGCTTGGCTTCAACCATGTGCCGCCCAAAGGCGCGGGAGCACCAAAATACGCCGTTGACGTTGACATCCATGATTAGGCGCCATTCCTCGTCCGGCGTCTCCAGCGCGGGCGTGATGCGCGCGACCCCGGCGCTATTGATCAGAATATCGACTCGGCCATGCTGGCGCATAATCTGAGCCGCTAGCGCGTTCACGGCTGAGCTATCGGTCACGTTCAGGCCGTAACCTGATGCCACGCCGCCAGCCTCATTGATCCTGGACGCCGCGGTTCGTGCCGCTTCCTCGTCGAGGTCCGCAAGAACCAATGTCGAACCAGCCTTAGACAACGCTCGAGCCGTCTCGAAACCGATGCCGCGGGCACCGCCCGTCACGACGGCAATTCGGTTCTTCAGGTCATAGTGCGACATTCCTGTTCTCCTCAGGAACACACAGATTTGCTATCCCTGATCTCTTCGATTTAGGAGAGTACAAGCCACAACTTCATCTGCGGTTGATCAGCAGGCAGCGCCTGCAGGCGTTTCCCAATTATGTTCTTATTGATGCCTCGTCATCGACGAAGGGCAGATCAGTCACTTTGGTGAATCTGGTAATGACCAGATGCACCAGGACAAGCCGTTTTGTCAACGTCCGGACAAAAATATTTTGAGTTAAAAAGCCGCAGGTTGCGTCGTGATCACGTGCATGCGCGCTACGCTCGGATTGTAGACCGCATTGTAATATTCTAGCGGCCACCCGTTGGCGCAATAGGCGAGGGATTCGATCCCGATCAGAGGCTGGCGACCCTCAATACCCAATTTCGCAGCTTGATCGTCAGTGGCCATGACAGCGTTGAACCACCGCTCTGCCCTTGTGGCGACAAGGCCATAGCGCGATCGAAGCAGGCGGAAGATTGACTGGCTTTCTTTCAGCAGCGTTTCGAGATCTGGAGCCCGGTGCGCAGGGATCAGAATATGTGTAAACGTCAGTGGCTGTCCGTCGACGAGATACACCCGCACAACATGGACAACATCGGCGCCCTTCGGCAGCGACAAAACCTGCCGTTCGTGCTCCGAGGCGGCGGTCCTTTTGAGATCAAAAGTCTGGGTCGTAACCTCATGACCCTTGGCGGTCATGTCGTCGAACACCCCAATAGCATTGGTCAGAAAGTCCGCGTTCTCCTTCGGCCGAGCAGTAAAGACGCCTCGCCGCGCGAACTTCACAAGCTTTCCCTCACTGACGAGCGCATCGAGCGCTTCTCGCACAACAGGACGTGACACGCCAAAAATGGAGCAAAGTGTCTGCTCCGATGGGATCTGGCTTCCAATCGGCACCGAGATGTCCATGGTCTCAGTGAGTGCGTTTTTGACCTGCACCCAAAGCGGAGCCGCGTTCGATCTGTCCGTGAAGGCTTTCTGCTTGAGGCGATCAAAGATCGACGTCCGTGCTCCATTCTCGTTATTAACGTTCGCTGTCATTCACTTCGCTCGTTTTGGTCCGCCCTATCAGACGGTTATCTTCCGCAGCCATGAATAAGAGCTGGACATGACCACATATCCTACCACCTCCGGTCTGATTGCAAACCGCAATCTCGCTTCACCTGATCGGTCGGACTAAGCCGGTAGCGCGTACAACAAAAGATCGTATAGTTTGGAGCGGTTTTCGATTAGTTTGAACCATATCAGCATGAGTTGAAGTAGGTGGCGCATTCGCGCGGCTGGAAGATATCGACGATCCCGCTGATCGGCCCCTAGGTTCTGTTGACAAAGAGGACTCCCCAGCGGGATGATTTTTGATTCACGTTTGTTTTTGCGGAAAGATGAGGTGGCTCGGTTTGTCTGAACAGGCTGCGGCGCTTGGTTAGGTGGAGTCCTACCGGATTCAGGCCGCCGCGATCTGCGGCAGCCTGTCGAAATAGGCCTGGTCCGGCGTCTTCCGGTCAAGGCTCGAATGCGGCCTGCGCCCGTTGTAGAGGGCCAGGTAGCGGCCGATGGAGGCGCGGGCTTCGCCGACCGAGGCGTAGGCTCGGAGATAGATTTCCTCGTATTTGATCGAGCGCCAGAGCCGTTCGACGAAGACGTTATCCCGCCAAGCGCCTTTTCCGTCCATGCTGATGGCGATCCCGGCTTTGCGCAGCACGTCGGTGAACTCCTGGCTGGTGAATTGCGAGCCCTGGTCGGTGTTGAAGATGTCCGGCTTGCCATACCTGGCAAGCGCGTCCTCCAGCGCCTCGATGCAGAAGCCCGCCTCCATGGTGATGGAGAGCCGCCAGGCGAGGACCCGGCGTGAGTACCAGTCGACCACCGCCGCCAAATAGACGAAGCCGCGGGCCATGGGCACGTAGGTGATGTCCATTGCCCAGGCCTGGTTTGGGCGCTCCACGGTCACGCCCCGCAAGAGGTAGGGGTAGATCTTGTGACCCGGTGCCGGTTTCGACGTGTTCGGCTTCCGGTACAGCGCCTCGATCCGCATGCGCTTCATCAGCGTCGCGACATGCCGGCGCCCGATCGCGATCCCCTCCCTGTTCAGGAGATCGCGCAACATCCGGCTTCCCGCGAAGGGGAACTCGAGATGCAGTTCGTCGATCCGCCGCATGACGGCGAGGTCCGCCGACGATACCGGACGCGGAAGATAGTAGACGCTGCCGCGGCTGATCCCGAGCGCCTGTGCCTGTTTGGTGATCGAGAGACCGTGGTGGCCATCGATCATCGCTTTGCGCTCAGAAGGCCGGCCTTGCCGAGCGCGCCGGACAAAAAATCGTTGGTCAACGTCAGCTCGCCAATCTTGGCGTGAAGCGTCTTCACGTCGATGGCCGGAGCCGCCAGGCCCGCCTTCGGCTCCGATCCGAAGACCTCGGCGGCGCCATCCACCAGTTGCGCCTTCCATGCCGTGATCTGGTTCGGATGCACGTCGAACTGCTGAGCCAATTCGGCCAGCGTCTTTTCACCCTTCACGGCAGCCAGGGCCACCTTCGCCTTGAAGGCCGGCGCGTGGTTCCGGCGTGTTCGCTTGCTCATCATCTCTCCCGATCCGCAGCCATCTTGGCCGCCTTCAGGCAGAAACTCCACTCAGCCGACCTGTCCAGATTTCCCGAGCCACCTCAGTGTTCCAGCGGTTCCGCCGATGGTGCCAGCAGGGCATCTTCGATGCTTTGCTC
The DNA here is from genome assembly GCA_965214365.1 of Lichenihabitans sp. Taxonomy (GTDB): domain Bacteria; phylum Pseudomonadota; class Alphaproteobacteria; order Rhizobiales; family Beijerinckiaceae; genus Lichenihabitans. The sequence continues at coordinate 2,636,299 of CBDCBM010000004.1, read as the reverse complement.
GAAACCTTGGTCGAGGTAGGCATCGCCGACGAGTGGGAGACCCAAATGGTGGATTCGACCATCGTCCGGGCGCATTCTCAGGCAGCCGGCGCAAAAGGGGGATCCAAAATCAGGGATTTGGTCGCTCGCGCGGCGGTTTTACGAGCAAAGTCCACTGTCGGTGTGATGCCATCGGACGCCCTGTCGCCTTCGAGGTCACCGGAGGCGAAGCCTCCGACATCCGCCATCTTGAGCCCCTGATGGACGATCCCGTCGCTATCGCCAAACCGAAGGCCCTTCTCGGAGACAAAGGCTACGACAGCGATAGCAATCGAGAGGCTCTCCTGGTCCAGGGCATTCTTCCTGTCATACCATCCAAAAGGTCTCGAAAAGTCATCATTCCGCATGACGAAGTCGCCTACAAGGATCGTAATCGAATCGAGCGGATGATCAACAAACTCAAGCAGAACAGACGCATCGCCACGCGCTTCGATAAAACACTATCCTCTTTCACAGCATTCATAAGACTCGCAGCCATCAGAATTTGGTTGCCGACCTTTGTCAACAGAACCTAGAGGCCGTTTGCCGTGCGCTCGCCGATCTGATGGTCCCTCGATTTGGTGGACAGCTTTGATACGCTCTGTTGAGCGGGAAAAGTGTTTGGATGAGTGGAGTGGGGCCATGGCAGCGGACAGGGTCATGCCGCTGATTTGACCGTCCGCCGGGTGAATTGATCCTCGAATTGGATTGGGCTGAGATAGCCGAGGGCCGAATGGAGCCTCCTGCCGTTGGAGATGTCTTCGATGAAACGCGGAAGGTATTCGGCGACTTCGGCGGCAGTTTCGAAGGCCAGGGGTAGAGGGCCTCGACCTTGAGGGTATTCATGAAGCTCTCGGCCTTGGCGTTGTCGTAGGGGTTGCCTCTTCGTGCCATGAAGCCCTTGCGCCCGCGGGCGGCGCGTTCATCGCGGTAGGGCTTGGCGGCATATTGCGAGCCGCGATCGGAATGATGGACGCAACCCTCCGGTGGCTTACGGCCCGCAACGGCCGCCGCGAGAGCAGCCAGCGTCAGACGCGCATCGATCGATCGGCTCATGGCGTAACCGACGACCCGCCGTGACCAGGCGTCGAGAACGATAGCGACGTAGACGAAGCCACCCACGATCGTCACTTAAGTGATGTCGGCAACCCACAGTTGGTCGGTCTTCTCCAACTTCATATCCTTGGTCAGATTGGCGTGGGACGGCCGATTCTCGTACCAGGCCGTCGCATCACGGATACAGTGCGAGAGACGCCAGAAACACTTCTTGATATTCAATCGTCCCTATCGGTCCGTCGGCTCCCTAAGTATGACCTGCCAAGCGCTCCAGCAGCGCATCGCAATCAGCCTTTCGGACAACGGTCCGCCCAAGCAACTTGATGCGCGGCAGATCCTTGTTTTTGAAAATCCTCCATAGTGTGGGTTCAGAAATGCCAAGATAGTGGGCGCCCTCAGGCACTGAACGCCGCCTGCTTCTCGGGTGGGGCAGTGTTGATTCGCTTAGCCACGCGCTTGTCCGATCCCCAGGTCTCTGGTGGGATCAAGGATCACAGGTTTGACGGCCAAATGGTAGACGCGCACGACAACCCTTGCGAGGCTTCCACATAGAGCTGCAGTTGCTGGAAAATTAAAACACAACCATATAATGATTGCATCCAAACAACGAATTCTACAACGAATTCGAATTTCATTGGTGCGCCCAAGGGGAATCGAACCCCTGTTTTCGCCGTGAAAGGGCGACGTCCTAGACCGCTAGACGATGGGCGCGGATCAAATGTCGCGTCAATGCCGCGACCTCTGGCGCCGAGCTTATACGGAAGGGCTACGCCCCTGGCAAGCATCAGCTTGTCGCGATCAGTGCGGCACGGCCGCGTCGAGCAATCGCAGTTCGGCGCGCGGCTCGCCGCCCCCATGACGGTTCAGTGTCAGCGTCCCGACGGCATGAATCGATCGGCCGCGTGTCGCGACGAGCCCGTCGGCCAAAGGCGTTCCCGCCGCGCGAAAGGCCATGGCGCGCAAGCGTGTCCCATCCGGTGCGGCGAGCATCACGCGCAGATGATCCTCCCCCACCGGAGCCAGATCGACCACACGGTGATTCGGAAAGGCCAGCACGGGTTCCGGGCTTCCGGCGCCGAAAGGTCCAGCAGGCTCCAGCATCGCGATGAGTTCGGGCGTCACGGCGCCGGCGGACAGCGTCGCATCGACAAACAACGCCTCCGCCTCGCGGAGGGTGCCGACACGCTCGGCGAAATGCTCCCGCAGGAACAGTGTGAACGGTGCGATCCGATCGGCCGCGATCGTGAGGCCCGCCGCCATGGCATGGCCCCCGCCCCGTTGCAAAAGCCCGGCCTCGACGCCGGCCCGAACCGCCCGGCCAAGATCGGCGCCAGGGATCGAACGGCCGGACCCCGTCCCCATGCCCCCCGAAAGCGCGATGGCGAAGGCGGGCCGAACGAACCGCTCCTTGAGCCTTGCCGCGACAAGGCCCATCACGCCCGGATGCCATCCCTCCCGCGCCGCGACGAGCACCGGGCTGTCCCTGTCGCCGTCGAGCATCAGCAGCGCCTCCGCCTCCGCGTGTTCCACCGCTTCCGTCTCGATCAAACGGCGGTCGCGGTTCAGCCGGTCGAGTTCCACCGCCACAATGGCCGCCTGGGCCTTATCGGCCGAGAGAAGAAGTTTGACGCCCAGCGCCGCCTCGCCGATGCGGCCGCCCGCGTTGATTCGCGGGGCGATGAGATATCCCAAATGGAAGACCGTGGGTGGACCATCGAGGCCCGCGACATCGAACAGCGCCGCGAGCCCCGGACGAGTTCGCTGCCGCATCACTTGCAGGCCCTTGACCACGAAAGCACGATTGAGCCCGGTCAAAGGCACGACATCGGCCACAGTCGCGAGAGCGACGAGATCGAGGCCCGCCAGAAGGTCGGGCGCCTCGCGGCCAGCCCAGAAGCTCGTCGCCTTCAACCGGCGATGCAAGGCCACGAGCACCATGAAGACCACCCCTGCGGCGCACAATGCCCCCAGCCCGGAGAGATCATCGGGCCGATTGGGATTGACGATGGCGCGCGCCGGCGGAAACGGAAGCGCGATCTGGTGATGGTCGAACACCAGCGTGTCGAGGCCGAGATTTTTCGCGTGGCGCAAAGGCTCATAACTGGCGGATCCACAGTCCACGGTCACAAGAAGCGTGACGCCGCTGGCGGCGAGCCGGTCGATCGCCTCGCGGCTGGGCCCATAACCTTCGCGGATCCGATCCGGGATATGGATCTCGCATCGAAGGCCTGCGGTTCGGAGATAGTCCGCCAAAAGCGCCGCCGAACTGGCGCCATCGACATCATAGTCGCCGATGACTCCGATCGTTTCGCCCGTCGTTACGGCCTCCGCCAGACGATCGGTGGCGGGCCCCATGTCGGTGAGTGTGTCGGGATCCGGCATGAGACCGCGCAGGCTCGGCGAAAGATAGGCTTCGCAGCCCGGTGAATCGACCCTGCGGCTCGCCAGGACCCGAGCCAGGAGATCCGGAAGGCCGTGCGCCTGGCCTATGGCAAGGGCGGCCCTCTCCCCGGTCGCGTCGAGGCGATGCCGCCACCCCTGCCCTCGCATCGAGGCTGAGACTCCCAGCACCAACCCGCGCTTGCTCCCGTCGGGCGTTGTCGATCCGCTCACTCAGCCGCGCTCATGTGCCAGTGCGAGGCCAGCCGCAGCGCCGATGAGGCACGTGCCGGTCACACGATTGCGCAGGCGCGGCCGCAGGTCGAGGAGACGGCGCAGTCTCGTCGCCAGAAGTGCCCAGCTCGAATCGAAGATCGCCGCGAGGCCGAGGAACGTCGCGGCCAAGACGAGAAGCTGCAACTCTGCATTGCCGCGCGGATCGATGAACTGCGGCAGGAACGCGCCATAGAAGAGCAACGTCTTCGGGTTCGTCAACGACACCCCGAAGCCTCGCCAGAACGCGCCTGTAAGCGAGGGCGCGGCGCGGCGCGCGTGAAGCGCCTCCGCCCGGCCGAAAAATGCTCCGAGGCCCAGAACGAGGAGATAGGCCACCCCGATCCATCGTAGGATCGCGAAGAGATGCGAGGCTTGCGTCATCACGGTTGCAAGGCCGAACCCCATGGCGGTGAGCTGCAGCACCATGGCGGCGCTCGTCCCCACGACGACCGCGAGACCGATGCGGCGCCCGTGCGCCAAGCTGGTGCCAAGGATCAGCGCGACATTGGGGCCCGGCAACAGGATCAGGGCCGAGGCGGCCAGGACGAAGGCCGCATAAGCCGCCGGAGACATCATGGCGTTCGATCCTTCCACATGAGATTCGCTTCGATCATCAGGAGAGGTGCGGCCTGTGGCCGGCGGACGTGCTATCCTGGGTACAGGCTATGTTTATGGTTTGTTCTGTTCTATAAACGATCGTGCTGAATTCGACCATAACCGTATAGGCAGCGATGGCCCAGGAAAACGACCTTTTCAGCTTTATCGATCCGCCCGAGGCGCTTTCGCCCCCGGCGGAGCGCGCGCCCGAGCGCAAACGCAAATCCACTCCCATGGCCCGCGAGGGAACACCGGACGAAAGCGGCTACACGGCCGCCTCGATCGAGGTTCTGGAGGGACTGGAGCCCGTGCGCAGGCGGCCGGGCATGTATATCGGCGGTACGGACGAGGCGGGTCTCAACCACCTCTTCGCCGAAGTGATCGACAATGCCATGGACGAGGCTGTGGCTGGCCATGCGACCTATATCGATGTCGTGCTCGAAGAGAACGGCTTTTGCACGGTGACCGACAATGGGCGCGGCATCCCGATCGATCCGCATCCGAAATTCCCCGACCGCTCGGCGCTCGAAGTCATCATGACGACGCTGCACGCCGGCGGCAAATTCGATTCGGGCGCTTATCAGACGTCGGGCGGCCTTCACGGCGTCGGCGTGTCGGTCGTCAACGCTCTATCGGAGCGGCTCGATGTCGAGGTCGCCCGTGGCCAGATGCTCTACCGGCAGAGTTTCGAGCGCGGCGTACCGATGGGGCCGCTCGAAACCGTGGGCAAAATGCCGAATCGGCGCGGGACGCGCGTGCGGTTCAGGCCCGATCCGCAGATTTTCGGGGAAGGCGCGCGGCTCGACGCGCAACGTCTTTTCCGCATGTCTCGCTCGAAGGCCTATCTGTTCGGCGGAGTGGAAGTGCGCTGGCATTGCGCACCGAACCTCGTGTTGGGCAGCAAGATCCCGGCCGAGGCGGTGTTCAAGTTCCCGAACGGACTCAAGGATCATCTGGCGCAGGAAACGGAGGGCCGCGCTTTCGTCACCGAGCAGCCTTTCGTTGGCCGCATCACCAAGACCGGCGGTCATGGGTCGGTCGAATGGGCGATCTCGTGGGTGAGCGACGATGACGGGTTCGTCCATTCCTATTGCAATACCATCCCCACGCCGCAGGGCGGCACGCATGAGACCGGGCTCAGAACCGCGCTGCTGCGGGGGCTGAAGGACCACGCCGAGCGGATCGGGCAAAGCCGCCGGGCCGCGGCCGTAACGGCCGAAGACGTGATGCTGAATTGCGCGGCTCTCCTTTCGCTCTTCATTCGGGAGCCGGAGTTTCAGGGCCAGAATAAGGGACGTTTGCAAAGCGCGGAGGCGTCGCGGATCGTCGATGCGGCCATCCGCGACGCCTTTGACCATTGGCTGGCGGCGTCCCCGCCCCAGGCCGGCAAGCTGCTCGACTGGAGCATCGAGCGTGCCGACGAGCGATTGCGACGCAAGGCCGAGAAGGATGTCACCCGCAAGTCGGCGACGCGAAAGCTAAGACTTCCTGGCAAACTCGCCGATTGCTCGAACAGCGCCGCACAGGGATCCGAATTGTTCATCGTCGAGGGCGACTCGGCGGGTGGGTCGGCCAAACAGGCCCGCGACCGAGCCAGCCAGGCGATCTTGCCGCTCCGCGGAAAAATTCTCAATGTCGCCAACGCGACTCGCGACAAACTAGCGTCAAACCAGCAACTCGCCGATCTCGTACTGGCGCTGGGTTGCGGCACGGGCAACCAATATCGCGAGACGGATCTTCGTTACGACAAGATCATCATCATGACTGACGCGGATGTCGACGGCGCGCATATCGCTTCGCTTCTCATCACGTTCTTCTTCAGGCAAATGCCAAAGTTGATCGAGGCGTGCCACCTCTTCATCGCCGTGCCTCCCCTCTATCGGCTCACGCAAGGCACCAAATCGGTCTATGCGCGCGATGACGCGCACAAGGACTATCTGATGCGGACCGCCTTCCCGGGCCGGGGCAAGATCGAGATCAGCCGGTTCAAAGGCCTTGGCGAGATGCCGATGCGTGACCTCAAGGACACCACCATGGATCCAAGGAAGCGCTCGCTGCTGCAAGTGAATATTCCGCTCGACCATGAAATCGAAACCGCCCTGGCGGTCGAGCGGCTCATGGGCAACAAGCCCGAGGCCCGCTTTGCCTTTATCCAGGACCATGCGAGAGATGCAGCGGATCTTCTCGATGTCTGAACAGCCGGATTAACCGTTGGTTAACCATGATTGCGGATGCTGTCGGTTGATCCGACGGTGAAAGAGGGTTGCGATGTCCCCGAAGAAGTTGGCCATGGACCAGAGTTGGTCTGCGGTGCGATGGTTCGCCTATGCGGGCGCCGCTTTGACGATCACGGCCGCTGTAGGGACGTTCGGAATGGCTTGGCTGGTCAGGGCGGAGCGACAGCCGCAATCAGCCTTCCTGCCGCTCAACGGGCCTAAGGTTGCTGCGCGATCGGCCGGCGACACGGATATGGAGGCGACGGGATCCATCGGACCAGTGGCCGATCGGTCGCGCCACCCGCTGGGTCATGACGTCGAGACATCGCCCAATGACTGATTCACGGTGTATAGGCCAGCTTTGAAAGCGATTTGCGGCCGACTTTCGTTGACTTGTTGATATTTCCGCTTATGTCAAGATGCATGCGAGCGCTCCGTGTCGCTTATCGACGCACGATCAATCGTGCCGCTCTTACGATCCTACGCGGATTTCCGGGTCGTTCTCGTCCAAGCAGACGCAAGGCTCAATGACATTCAACGAACTCGGCCTGAGTGATAAGGTCCTAAAAGCCGTAGAGGCTTCAGGTTATACGATTCCGACACCGATCCAGACGCAGGCGATTCCCGTAGCTCTCGCGGGCCGGGACGTTCTGGGAATAGCCCAGACGGGCACCGGCAAGACTGCAGCTTTCACACTTCCCATGTTATCGCGACTTGAAAACGGGAGGGCCCGGGCTCGGATGCCGCGGACGCTGATCCTGGAGCCGACGCGCGAATTGGCGGCTCAGGTGGAAGAGGCCTTCGTCAAATATGGCGTCAATCATAAGCTCAACGTCGCCCTCCTCATCGGCGGCGTCTCGTTTTCGGATCAGGAAGCCAAGATCACACGCGGCGCGGATGTGCTGATCGCGACGCCAGGTCGTCTCCTCGACTTCGCCGAACGGGGAAAATTATTGCTGACAGGCATCGAAGTGTTGGTCATCGACGAGGCCGACCGCATGCTCGATATGGGATTCATCCCCGACATCGAGAAGATCTGCAAACTCGTCCCGTTCACACGGCAGACCTTGTTCTTCTCGGCCACAATGCCGCCGGAGATCACCAAGCTCACGGAAACCTTTTTGCATAACCCCGTGCGGATCGAAGTGGCCCGCCCGTCGTCGACCGTTGTGGGCATCACGCAATCGCTGGTCGCCTCCGCGCCGGGACCTGCCAAGCGGGAGACCTTGCGTCGCTTGCTCCGCGAGGCGGCAGACCTCAACAATGCGATCATCTTCTCAAACCGCAAGCGGGATGTGGCGATCCTGACCAAGTCGCTGGAGAAACACGGCTTTTCGGTCGGGTGTCTGCACGGAGACATGGACCAGCGGGCGCGCATGACCTCGCTTGACGCGTTTAAGAACGGGAACGTTTCGTTGCTCGTCTGCTCCGACGTCGCGGCGCGCGGCCTCGACATCCCCGCCGTCAGCCATGTCTTCAATTTCGACGTGCCCACGCATGCCGAGGACTATGTCCACCGGATTGGCCGTACAGGTCGGGCGGGGCGTAGCGGAACCGCCATATCGATCGTGACGCGCAGCGATCAGAAATACATCGACGACATCGAAAAGCTGATCCAACGAAAGATCGATTGGTTCGGCAATGATCTCACTTCGGTCTCGGATTCCGAGGGGGAGCATGAGGAAGCTCCGGCGCCTCGTGGCCGTGAGCGCCGCCCGTCACGCAGACCCGATTCCCGTACCTCATCGACGGAACGCCGTGAACCGGAACCTGTCCTTCGTGAGAGGCCGGCTCGCCCGGAACCGATCCGGGCCGGGGGACCGCGCGCTGTGGCTGCGAACACAGGTCGATCGCGGTACGATGCTCCGCGTCCCGTTTCGCCCCCGGTCGGCCGACGTCCCCGCCGCGAGGACGAAGACGAGGCGGTTGTTGGCCTGGGCGATCACGTCCCTTCGTTCCTGCTCAGGCCAGTGAAAATCAAGCAACTGTCGTAGGGCGTCGAGCCGCTCCGTACTTGATCTTGAACGCGAAGCGTTCGTTCACAGGACGGCGGCAAGGTTCTCGGCGGAAACGGGAGTGATGGCGACACTCTCGCCGCATCCGCATGCCGAGGTCTGGTTCGGATTTTCGAACACGAAACCGTCCGACAATTTGTCGGTCCGGAAATCCATCCGGGTGCCCAGCAGAAACAGGACGGCCTTCGGGTCCACGACAACCCTCACGCCCTTGTCCTCGACGATTTCGTCGCGTGCTTCGGGCTGATCGATCATGTCCATCGTATAGGACATGCCTGCGCATCCTCCATTCTTCACGCCGACTTTCAAACCGTACAGAGGACGGTTCGCTGCCGCGATGATCTCGCGGACCCGGTCGGCCGCCGCATCCGTGAGCGACATCACCTGGAATTTTCGTCTTGGAGCGCCCGCCATCGATCATCCTTTCGGCTTCCGTCTGGTCGCGAAGCCTCGATCCGGAATGTAGCAACGAATGGTGCTAAAAAAAAGAAGCGACTTCGTTGACGGAGTTTCTCTGCGGGAGCTCAGCCATAGGACGGACGAAGTTGGTTGGTTTGCTATGCCCTTTGGTCTAACTAAGGGTGCGGTAGACGAATGCGCAAACGGGTTGCGAGTGGGCTTGCTTTTAAAAACAACCGCATCGTCGGGAGCGTGAGCATCTTACAGCGATCGCGGGCAGCGGGAGGGGCAAGCGTTTGATCGCGGATAACCGTCCTCGACGATCACGGTTCAGCCGTCCGTGATCGGCTTAAGAAACGGAGACGACGAGTGAAGCCTCAGTGCGCGAAGTTCGGGATCGGGCAAGTTGTCCGGCACAGGAAATATCCGTTTCGCGGCCTGATCTATGACGTCGATCCTGTCTTTTCGAACACGGAAGAATGGTGGCTATCGATCCCGGAGGATGTGAGGCCGAGCAAGGACCAGCCGTTTTACCATCTGCTCGCTGAAAATACCGAGACCGAATATATCGCCTATGTGTCCGAACAAAACCTTCTGATCGACGAGTCGGGCGAACCGCTCCGCCATCCGCAAATCGGCGAAATTTTCGAGCGAACCGACGGCGGCGGGTACAAAGCCAAGACCCTCATGCGAAATTGAGGTGCGGCTCGTCCTCGTGCGTCATAAAATCAAGGCCCGCTCCTCCTGAGGGGTCGAGATTATGACACGAGGGAACTGGAGCATGATCCAGACGAGCGGATGCGGAGGACATAGCCCTCCGCCCTCTCAAAGGGCTTACTGTTTCGGTGGGACCGGTGCGGGTGCGGGTGCGACTGGGGCAGCGCCGCCTTTCTCAAGCGACTGGCGCTGAGCCTTCGCCCGATCCTCAAGCTGCTTCTGCAAAGCTTGCTGCTGGGCCTGCTGCTGGTCTTGCAGAACCTTCGGATCGATGGCGGGGCCATCGAAGGCCTTGCCGAAACCCGCGAGCGGCATGGTGAAGGTGACTTCGGCCCGGATCGCGTTCTGCGCCACGACATTGAATGTCGTGGCTTTTTTCATCGCCTCGACGATGGATGCCTTGACCTTCGCTTCCACGAAACATCCGTTCGGGAAACAGGTCGTGTAGGCCCCCTCTTGCTGCGGACCCTTGTCGGCCTGAAAGCGAATGCCAGGGCGCAGCAGCAATCCGGTCGGCATCAAAATGCGAACGATCGGGTCTTCGCCCTTGACGTCATAGACCGCGACCGCGACCAGCGGCGGCTGATCGGGTGACGGCGTGAAATCGCGCGTGGTAAAACAAATCTGGCGCTTGGGACCCTGGTTACCGCACACCTTGGTCCAATCCGCTTGGGTCGGCTGCAGGTCGACCTTGACCGGGCCACCGGGCTGTGGCTGGCCGGCGGCCGGTTGGCCTTGCGCGGGGGCCGCCGGTGCCTCCTGCGCCAGGGCCGCCCCGCCCGTGAGAACCAAGCAGCCAACCAGGGCGCCAACCCCGAAACGCATCGCGTGAAACGACATGAATATCCTCTTGAAAAGAAGCAACGTCGGGAAGACTGCGGAACGAGCCTCGCGCCGGCGAAGAAAAACTGTGCGCCGCATGACCGTCGTCCGCCACCATCAGACGATGGAGACGCTCGATGTTTCAGATCGGGACGGATCGACGACCGCCCGCCATGCTCTATCGCAACTCCGCCCTGAATCGCAATGGGCGGCAAGCCGCTCCGCGATATCCGATTTCGAAGTCCATCGCCTCCTCATGGGGCGACGGAGTGGCGCGCGGGAACGACCTTGCCGTTTGCGCGACGCACAGGACGCGTAAACTCCTCCGGTGCATAGTCTCTACCCGATGACACCCCTGATTCGTGTTCGCCGGATGACCGGCCTTCTCCTCGGCTTGGTTCTGAGCGCCACCATGCTCACCGGGCGCGCGAGCGCGCAGCCCTCGATCGCCATGCATGGCGAGCCCGCTTTGCCGGCGGACGCCCCGTCATTTCCCTACGTCAATCCCGACGCGCCGAAGGGTGGGACCCTGAAGCTCTGCTTCCTGGGGACCTTCGACAGCCTCAACCCCTTCAACCTCAAAGCCGGATCGACCGCGCAAGGCCTTATCAACCTCGTCTTCGAACCCCTGATGACACGCTCGCTCGACGAGCCCTTTTCGCTCTACGGCTTGGTGGCGCAATCGATCGACACGGACGACGCCCGCTCCTTTGTGGTCTTCCACATCGATCCGAAGGCGAGGTTTTCCGACGGAAGTCCCATCACTGCGGCCGATGTTCTCTTCACGTTCAACCTGCTCAAGACCAAGGGACGTCCGCAGCAGCGTTCAGCCTATGCCCAGGTCAAGCTGGTCGAAGCGAACGACCCGTTGACGGTGAGGTTCGACCTGTCGGGTATCGGCGACCGCGAACTGCCGCTGTTTCTCGCGCTAATGCCGGTGCTCTCGGCGAAGCACACCGATGCCGCGCGCTTCGACGACACGACCCTGACGCCTCCGGTCGCCAGCGGTCCCTACAAGATCGTGGCGGTCGATCCCGGCAAGCGCCTCGTCCTCGAGCGGAACAAGGACTATTGGGGCGCCGATGTGCCGAGCCGGCGCGGGATGTTCAACTTCGCTCGTGTGAATCTCGACTATTACCGCGACGCCAACAGCTTGTTCGAAAGCTTCAAAGCCGGCCTCTGCGACTATCGGATCGAAACCGATCCGACGCGCTGGCTCAGCAGCTACGATATCGCGGCCGTACGGGACGGCCGGATTGTCAAAGAGAATGTGCCGTCCCGCCTGCCTAAGGGCATGGAAGGCTTCGCGTTCAACACGCGGCGTGCATTATTCGCCGACATCAGGGTCCGTGAAGCCCTCGCCGGACTATTCGACTTCGAATGGGTCAACCGCAATCTCTATGGCGGCCTCTATCGGCGGACCCCAAGCTTCTTCGCCGAAAGCACGCTCGCCTCGACCGGTCGGCCAGCCAGCGATGCCGAAAGCCACATCCTGGCGCGCTACCCCGGGGCCGTCCGGGACGATGTGCTCAGCGGGCAGTGGCGTCCTCCAGTGAGCGACGGCTCGGGACGCGACCGGGACGCTGCCCGCCGGGCGCTCGCCTTGCTGGCTCAGGCTGGCTACCGGCTGGCCGGGACCCAACTCCTCGGCCCGGACCACGCGCCCTTCGATTTCGACATCATGGTCCAGGATCATCATCAGGAGCGATTGGCGCTGAACTTCGCCCAAAGCCTGGGGCGGATCGGCATCATCGCAAAGGTGCTCCTCGTCGATGAGGTCCAATATCAGCGTCGCCGTCAAAGCTTCGACTTCGACATGATGCTCGGCTCATGGATCGCCACGCCATCGCCGGGCGCCGAGCAACGCTCGCGTTGGGGGTCGGCCAGTGCCCAGCAGCAGGCGTCGTTCAACCTGCCGGGCGTCACCTCGCCTGCGGTCGATGCCGCCATCACGGCCATGCTGGCCGCTCGCTCGCAGCAGGATTTCGAAGCTGCGGTCCGAACGCTGGACCGCCTCTTGCTGTCGGGCTTTTATATCATCCCGCTCTATCATACGCCTGATCAGTGGATCGCCTATTCGGCAACGCTGGGCCGCCCAGCCGAGGTTCCGCTGCTCGGTCTCAACAACATCACGCCCGCCGAACTCTGGTGGCGGACGATGCCGTAAGCCCCTCCCGTGGGCGATAAGGCCTGTCCTTACGGCTACCGTCCCCGTCGCCCGGGTCCGACATGGCCAAACGGCAAGCGCTTGAAGCTCTGGCCGGACCTCGCCGGCAACGCGGGCTTTGGCGGCTCCACCGCCTTCACGGGCAAGACTTTTGGCAAGGCTGCCGGCTTCGCCACAGGCGCGCCGGCCTGTTTGGCCGCCTGGGCCGCCATATGCTTCTCAGGCGTCATGATCTTCTTTTCGGCGAGACCGACGAGCATCCGCAAGATGACGCCCGTTCCCTCCAGCCGATCTTCAGGCGACTCGAAATCTCGCATGAAAGTGACGCGCATATCCGGGCGAACCTTGGCCTGGTTGCGATAGTCTTGCACGGCATGCACCAGCCCCTGTGGGTTGGCGAAGCTATTGTCGCGGAAACCGACGATCACACCTTTCGGCCCGGCATCGACTTTCTCCACATTGGCGCGCCGGCACAGGCCCTTCACGGCCATGAGCTTGAGCAATTGTCGGACCTCGTCGGGCATAGGCCCGAAGCGATCGATCATCTCGGCGCCGAAGGTCTCGATCTCCTCCTCATCCTCCAAGGCCGAGAGCCGCCGGTAGAGGTTCATGCGAAGCGCGAGGTCTTGAATATAATGCTCTGGGATCGTGACTGGAATTCCGATCGTGATTGACGGAGACCATGCCTCCTCGACAATCGTTTCGTCGACGCCGGCCCGCAGCGCCTCGATCGCGTCGCGCAGCATCTGCTGATAGAGTTCGTAGCCGATTTCCTTGATATGGCCGGATTGCTCGTCGCCGAGGAGATTGCCGGCGCCCCGAATGTCGAGGTCGTGGCTGGCCAGTTCGAACCCTGCCCCAAGCGTATCGAGCGTCTGCAACACCTTGAGCCGTTTCTCCGCCTGTGGGGTCGGCGGCTTGTCGGCCGGCAATGTGAACAGCGCGTAGGCTCGGTTCTTGGAGCGGCCGACGCGACCCCGCAACTGGTAGAGTTGCGCCAAGCCGAAGAGGTCCGCCCGATGCACGATCAGCGTATTGGCGCGCGGGATGTCGAGCCCCGCCTCGACGATGGCGGTCGCCAACAGCACGTCATATTGGCCCTCATAGAAGGCCGACATCTTGTCCTCGAGTTCCGTCGGCGACATCTGGCCATGGGCGATGGTGAATTTCACCTCCGGCACACTGCGCGCTAGGAAGTTGCCGGCCTCCTCCAGATCCTCGATGCGCGGGCAGACAAAGAACGACTGACCGCCGCGATAGCGCTCCCGCAGCAGGGCCTCGCGCACGATCAATTCGTCGAAGGGAAAGACCGAGGTACGCACGGCAAGGCGATCGACCGGCGGCGTCGCGATGATGGAGAGGTCGCGCACGCCGGTCATGGCGAGTTGCAGGGTGCGCGGGATCGGGGTCGCCGACAACGTGAGGATATGCACCTCGGCGCGGAGATCCTTCAGCCGCTCCTTGTGGTTGACGCCGAACCGCTGTTCCTCGTCGATGACCACAAGGCCGAGATCCTTGAAAGTGATGGCTTTGCTGAGGAGCGCGTGGGTGCCGACGACGATGTCGATCGTCCCGTCGGCGAGCCCGGTCTTGACGCGTTTTTGCTCGGCGGCCGGCACCATACGCGACACCTGCCCCACCTGCACCGGCAGGCCGGAAAAGCGGTCGGCGAAGGTCGCGTAATGCTGGCGGGCCAGCAGCGTGGTCGGCACCACCACCGCCACCTGCGCGCCATTGATGGCGGCGGCGAAAGCTGCCCGCAGGGCCACCTCGGTCTTCCCGAAGCCGACGTCGCCGCAGACGAGGCGATCCATCGGATGGCCGGAGGCCAAATCCTCCAGCACGGCCTCGATGCTGTTTTCCTGATCCTCGGTCTCGTCGTAGGGAAACCGCGCCACGAATTCATCGTAGATGCCGTCCGGCGGCACCAGCTTCAATCCGGGCTTGGTGGCCCGCTCGGCGGCGAGCTTGATGAGGCCGTGGGCGATCTCGCGGATGCGCCGCTTCATCCGGGCCTTGCGGCCCTGCCATCCCGCGCCGCCCAGCCGGTCGAGCGGCGAATCGCTTTCGTCCGAGCCGTAGCGCGACAGGAGCTCGAGGTTTTCGACCGGGAGGAAGAGCTTGTCGCCGCCCGAATAGTGCAGTTCCAGGCAATCATGCGGCGCCTGGCCGACGTCGATGGTCTTGAGTCCGACGAAACGCCCTATCCCGTGATCGACATGCACCACGAGATCGCCGACCGATAGCGCCGCGACCTCCTGCAGCATGTCGGCACCACGGCGCGCTTTCTTGCGATTGCGGATCAGGCGGTCGCCAAGGATGTCCTGTTCGCCGATAACCGCGAGATCACCCGCCTCGAATCCTTGTTCGATGCCAAGAACGCCCAAGGCGACGGCGCCATCCGGCAGGCCGAGCGCCTGGCCGAGCGTGCCGACAGGGTCGATGCGCTTCAAACCATGTTCGGCGAAGACACCCCGCAGACGGTCGCGCGAACCCTCGGTCCAGCCCGCCACGATGACCCGCTTGCCCGCTAGGCCGAGCGCGCGGATGTGCTCCACGGCGGCATCGAAGACATTGCGGCCTTCCTCGGCGCGCTCGGGCGCGAAGTTACGACCGGGCTTGGCGGCGCAATCGATCACGGTGCCTGGCTGCGCGCCCACCGCCTCGAAAGAGGCGATGCGCGCGACCGGCAGGCGTTTGAGGGTCGCCTTCAGTTCGGCGGGGGTGAGGTACAGCGCCTCGGGGGGCAACGGCTTGAAGGCGGCTGTGGCCGGGTGATCCTCCAAAGCGTGACGGCGGGCGTCGTAATGGTCGGTGATATTCTTCAATCGCTCGTTAGCGGCTTCATCCGCCAATGGGTCGAGAACGATGGGGCAATCGCCCACATAGTCGAACAGCGTTCCCATCCCGCCGTAGAACAGCGGCAGCCAATGTTCCATGCCCGGATGGCGCCGCCCCTCGCTGATCGCGTCATAGAGCGGATCGGTGCGGGTCGGTGCCCCAAAGGCCGCGAGATAGGATTGGCGAAAGCGGCGGATGGTCTCCGTGGTGAGTTGCACCTCGCTCATCGGCACGAGGTCGAGCGCCCGCAACTGCCCGGTCGAGCGCTGCGTCTCGACATCGAAGGTGCGGATCGATTCCAGCGTATGCCCGAAGAAGTCGAGCCGAACCGGCTGCGGCATACCAGGTGGAAAGAGGTCGATGATGCCTCCCCGCATCGCATATTCGCCGGTGTCCCGCACCGTATCCGAGCGGGGAAAGCCATGGCTTTCGAGCCAGGCCACGAGTTCGTCGGTCGAGACGGAATTGCCGGGCGCCGCCGAGAAAGAATCCTGCGCGACGCGCTCGACCGGCGGCACACGTTGCACCAGCGCGCTGACCGTGGTCGACAGGATGCGTGGCCGGTCGCCGGATTTTGACCGCGCCAAGCGCGAGAGCACCGTCATCCGCCGCGCTGCGATCGCGGTGTTGGGCGATACCCGGTCGTATGCCTGGCAATCCCAGGCGGGAAAATCGAGGATCTCGATGTCGGGCGCCGCGAAAGCCAGCGCGTCGCGGAATGGCTGCGCTCTCTGGCTTTCGCGCGCCACATGCACCAGCACCACCGGCCGCTCGGGACCCGAACGGGCCAGCGCCCGGGCGAGATCGGCAATGACGAAGGCGTCGAACCCGTCGGGCGCGTTGGCCAGCGTGATGGCCTCGCCCCGGCCGAGCAGCTTGATCGCCCGAACCATGTCGGCCATCGGCGCCGGCGCCTTGTCGCGTCGGGTCGTTTTCAGGGCGGCGTCAGCCATGTCGGGGTCCAAGGCTCAGGTGGTAGGCGCGCAGGCGATTCAAAAAAGCAGGGTCTATCTCCTCGGGTGGCGCTGCCTCGCCGCTGATCCACGCGTAGACATCCGGATCCGGCATTTCCATCAACGCCTCGAACGCGTCGAGATCGTCGGGCGAGAGCGTCACCAGTTCGGCATCGGCGAAACGGCCCATAATGAGGTCCATCTCGCGCATCCCGCGATGCCAGGCCCGAAAGGCGATCCGGCGTCGGCGGACGTCGGCGTGGTCAGGAATCATCTTGCCGTCCAAGCGCGTTCGATGAAGATGGGAAAGATCGCAAGCATATAGCGCCGGGAAGCGATCCGTGCCAGCGTCCGCGTCGCGCCTTGCCGTAGCCGTGACGCCCACATAGCAGCGAGATCCATCGCTCCCGGAAACCCGAGGCATAGTCGGTTCATTGATCATCCTTGTGATCATCTCTGTCATAATCTGGCAAGTGGCCGCCGCCATGACGACGACCGTGATCGTTCATGAGGCCGGCCACCTTCTCGGGGCCTATGCGGTTGGCTTGACGCCTCGCGTCGCATATCTGGGAATCGGTCCGCGCCTTTGGCGTCTGCGCTGGGGGACCCTTGTTTGTGTGGTGCGGGCCGTTCCCATCACCGGCTATATCCTCGTCGAGCCGGAGGATCGGCGGGCCGCGTTAGCGATCATGCTCGCCGCTGGTCCGCTTGCCAACATCGGGGCGATGGCCCTCTGCCTCTGGCTTCACGACATCCGTCCGGATTGGGACTTCGTCGTCGCCATGGCGATCTTTCAGGGCCTCTTCGCCGTCGCGGCCTTGACCCCGAGCACCGGCAAAGCCGCCGGCATTCGCGCCGCGTCCGACGGTCTGCGCCTTTACCGACTGGCTCGCAGGGGCAAGCTAAACGATGCGGCCGTCAGTTATGCATCGGTCATGTCGAATTTGGCGCCTAAGGGCGCGCCGGTTCATCCGATGACCCGTCACACCAAGCGCATCATGTTCGAGATCGTGCGGCCAGACCGATTCGTCGATGCTAGCGCCCGGAAGGAGGCCTGCGCTTCGCTCGAAGCCCTGTTGAGCGAGATCGACCTCTCCCGCCCCGAACGCGGGCTCATCCTCTGCTTTCTCTGCTCGATGGAGTTTCTCTACGGGTCGGTTGGGGCGTCACCCGCGACGTTGGACACCTGGAGCCGCGAGGCGCTGGCGCTCTGTCCTGAACCAGTGTCGCTCGCGGCCCGCGGCGAGGCCTTGATGGCGGCGGGACAATTGCCGGAGGCCGAAACGCTGCTCCGCCAAGCGCTGGCGGGCTACGAGGCGCGCGACGAAGCGACAAGTCCCCTCGTCGTGATCGGCCGGGCTTCCCTTGCGCTAGCCCTTGCCCTGACGGGACGTACGACAGAGGCGCAGACCCTTTTCGATGAGGTCGATGTGGCACCCGCCTCGGCCCAGCCGCAGGTGCGTGAATTGATCGATCTGTTGAAGGCTCGGGCGTTTGCCGGGAGCGATGCCGAGACGAAACCATCGCGCTAGACCGGATGAGGGGCTGCTCTCCGACGGGATCGTTGGCCCCGCTCGATCTTTTCGCGGCGGTCTCGTAAACCCGTCAGGATGCGCCCGTCCGATCTCAACCCATTGTTCACCGAGGCCGCCGGCCTGAAAGGGGTTGGGCCTAAGGTCGCGGCCTCGCTCGAGCGATTGCTGGGCGCGCCCGGCCGGCCGGCGCGTGTCGTGGACCTTTTATTCCACCTTCCCGCTTCGGTCATCGACCGCCGCGCCCGTCCAAAAATCCGCGACGCACCCCATGACGCGGTGGCGACGCTGGAGGTCACGGTCGTCTCCCATGCGCCCCCTTCGCGAACGAAGCATCCCTATCGGGTCATCGTCGAGGATGACACCGGCGACGTCACGCTCGTCTTCTTCCTCAACAATCCGGGTTGGATCGAGAAAATGCTGCCGGTCGGCGCCACGCGCTGGATCTCGGGAAAGCTGGAGCTGTGGGACGGACGTCTGCAGATGGTGCATCCGGATCGGGTGCTCGATGCCGAGGGCCTCGCCGGTCTCCCGCCGGTCGAGCCGGTCTACGGCCTGACCGAGGGTCTTTTTCCGCGCGTCCTGTCGAAGGCGATCGAAGGGGCGCTTGGCAAGCTGCCCGAGCTTGCGGAATGGCTCGATCCGACGATGGTGGCATTGCGCGGCTGGCCCGGCTTCGGCGGCGCGATCCGCGCCGTTCACCAACCCACGAAGCCAGCCGACGTCGACCCCTCATCGCCGGCTTGGGCGCGTTTGGCCTATGACGAACTTCTGGCTGGTCAATTGGCCCTGGGCCTGGTCCGCCGGACGATGCGCGACACCGGCGGACGCGCGCAGGTAGGCGACGGGCGCATCACGGACCGGATCGACGCCTCCCTGCCCTTTCGGCTGACTCAGGGACAACGCGACGCACTCGGCGAGATCCGCCGAGATCTGGCGATGCCGTCGCGCATGCTGCGCCTGCTCCAGGGCGACGTCGGCTCGGGTAAGACCATCGTGGCTCTGCTGGCCGGCGCGACGGTCATCGAGGCGGGGGGCCAAGCCGCCTTGATGGTACCGACGGAGATTCTGGCCCGCCAGCATTTCGCGCGTCTTTCGCCGATCTGTGCCGAGGCGGGCATCCGGCTCGCGCTGCTCACGGGCCGTCACAAGGCGAGCGAAAAAGCGGCAACCCTCGCCGGTCTCGCGGCAGGCGCTATCGATCTCGTCATCGGCACGCATGCGCTGTTCAGCGAGACGGTCGAGTTTCGTGACCTCGGCCTTGTCATCGTGGACGAACAGCATCGCTTCGGCGTCACGCAACGGCTGGCGCTAACCCGGAAAGGCAAAGCCGCCGACCTCCTCGTCATGACCGCGACCCCGATCCCGCGCACGCTGGTTATGACGCTGTTCGGCGACATGGACGTCTCGGTCTTGCGTGAAAAGCCGGCCGGCCGGAAGCCGATCGATACGCGCGCCAAGCCGATCGAACAAATCGAGGACCTGGTGGCCGCCATCCACCGGGCGTTGGAGACCGGCGCCCGCGTCTACTGGGTCTGCCCGTTGGTAACGGAAAGCGAGACCGTCGACCTCGTCGCCGCCGAAGATCGCCACGCGGCCCTGCAAGCTGAATTCGGGGCCGACAGGGTCGGCCTCGTGCATGGACAGATGAAAGGACCGGATCGCGACGCAGCCATGGAGGCTTTCGCGAGCGGACGCACGCCCGTTCTGGTCGCGACCACGGTCATCGAGGTCGGCGTGGATGTGCCGGAGGCCAATATCATGGTGATCGAGCATGCCGAGCGGTTCGGCCTTGCGCAATTGCACCAGTTGCGAGGGCGGGTCGGCCGGGGGTCCGCACGCTCGGCCTGCCTGCTGCTCTACAAGGGGCCGCTCGGACCGAACGCGAAGGCACGGCTGGAAACCATGCGGGCTACCGAGGACGGGTTCATCATCGCCGAGGAGGATTTGCGCCTGCGCGGCGAAGGCGAGGTGATCGGCACGCGCCAGTCGGGCCTGCCGACCTTTCGCGTCGCCCGTTTGGAGCACCATTCCAAGCTGCTGGAAGAAGCACGCGAGGACGCGGCCGCCATCGTCGCCGATGACCCGGACTTGAAGGGACCGCGGGGGGAAGCCTTGCGCCGCCTGCTCTATCTTTTCGAGCGAGAGGCAGCGGTGCGGTTGCTGGCGGGGGGGTAGCCTCAGTTAGCAAAGCCATCACGTCGCTGAAGGCCAGAACCCTTCGTCTTCGGTATCATCCAAGCCAAAAGGAGGATCGAACGGAAAGGTCTTCAGCGGCAGGCCTGTTTCCAGAGCCGCTTCCTTGCGCGCGTCATCATAGGCTGCGGTGAAAAGGTCGAGGCGCTTCGGTTTCAATCCCGGGTTCTGCCGCAGGGTCCGCATGAGCCTGATGCGTTCGCGACCGATGGTCATTGACCAGCTCGATGTCGCCTTCTCGGGCTGATAGAGTAATTTGAGCAGATGCATGGCGATGAGGCGGTACGCGCTCTCCAGTGCCGCTGCTTCAGAGCGTCCCAAGGTCTCGATCTCCTCCGCGATATTGACGAGGTCCGCCATAGCCGCGTTGCCGGAGCGCAAAAGCCCGACTTGTCGATCCGCCCAGGTGTAAAAGTCCTTTTCGTAGAGGCTATCATCCATGGTCTTGCTCTCAAGCCGTGAGCCTTATGCGGCCGTTTCCAGCTTTTGAAGCCGCATACAAAACTCTTTCTCTTCCTACTCCACCGTGACCGATTTCGCCAGATTGCGCGGCTGGTCTGCGTCTTTCCCCATCAGCACTGCCGTATGGTAGGCGAGAAGCTGGATCGGGATGGCATAGACGATGGCGGCGAAATTGGGTGCCATGTCGGGCATGGCGATGAGATGTTCGACCGGCACCGCCGCCGCCGCTGCGGCCTCGTGGGTTCCGATGATGATGAGTCGGCCGCCGCGCGCCGCCACCTCCTGCATGTTGGACACGGTCTTTTCAAACACGGCATCAGGCGGCGCGAGGACGATCACAGGCAGGTCCTCGTCCACGAGGGCGATCGGCCCATGTTTGAGTTCTCCCGCCGCGTAACCTTCTGCGTGGATGTAGGAGAGTTCCTTGAGCTTCAGGGCGCCTTCGAGCGCCAGAGGATAGCTCGGTCCGCGACCGAGGTAGAGCACATCCCTGGCGCGGGCGAGATCATGCGCCACTTTCTCGACGTCGCGTTCGTGCTTCAAAGCCTCCGCCATCAAGCCGGGAAGAGCCAGGAACTCGTCGACATAGCGCCGCTCCTCGTCGGCGGAGACGGTGCCTCTGGCGCGGCCCATCGCCAGAGCCAGACAGGCCAGGACGGCGAGTTGGCAACTGAAGGCCTTGGTCGAGGCGACGCCGATCTCGGGACCAGCAAGGGTCAGGGCGACGACATCGCTTTCGCGCGCCATGGTCGAGGTCGCGACGTTGACCACGCTGAGCACATGCTGTCCCCGCCCCTTGGCATAGCGGAGCGAGGCGAGCGTGTCGGCGGTCTCGCCAGACTGAGACACCACGATAGTCACGCCTCGCGGTGATAGCGGAGCCTCCCGGTACCGGAACTCCGAGGCGACATCGATGTCGACGGCGATCACCGCAAGCCGCTCGAACCAGTATTTAGCGGTCAGTCCGGCATAATAAGCCGTGCCGCAGGCCGTGATGGTGATGCGGTCGACGGTTTTGGGATCGAAGGGCAGCTCGAACGGCAGCAACACCCGGCCCGCCGAGAGATCGAGATAATGGGCGAGGGTCCGCCCGACGACCTCCGGCTGTTCATGGATCTCCTTGGCCATGAAGTGGCGATAGTTGCCCTTGTCGACCAGAAAAGCGCTGGCGGCGCTCTTCTGGCGCGCCCGCTTCACCGGGCGATTGGCCTCGTCGAAGAATCCGGCCGACTTTCTGTCGAGCACGACCCAATCGCCCTCTTCGAGATAGGCGACCTCGTTGGTGAAAGGCGCGAGCGCCAAGGCGTCCGAGCCAAGATACATCTCCCCATCGCCGAAACCCACCGCGAGGGGGGCGCCGCGCCGCGCGCCGATCAGAAGGTCGTCATAGCCCGCGAAGAGAAAGGCCAGCGCGAAGGCGCCCTTGAGCCGTGGCAAGGACGCCGCCACGGCCTCGCTCGGGCTTTTGCCGGACCGCAGCTCATCGGTGACGAGATGCGCCACGACTTCCGAATCGGTCTCCGTCTCGAAGACATGCCCCTTGGCGGCAAGCTCCTGGCGGAGTTCGCGAAAATTCTCGATGATGCCGTTGTGTACGATCGCCAACCGCTCACTGGCATGCGGATGGGCGTTGGTCTCGCTCGGTTTGCCATGCGTGGCCCACCGGGTATGTCCGATCCCGATGGCGCCGCGCAGCGGATTGTTGTGCAATCGCAATTCGAGGTTCTTGAGCTTTCCAGGGGCGCGGCGTCGCGTCAGCACCCCGTCTTCGAGCGTTGCGATGCCGGCCGAATCATAGCCGCGATATTCGAGCCTCTTCAGGGCCTCGACGATCTGTTCCGCCACCGGGCCAGCGCCCAGGATGCCGACGATTCCGCACATGAGTGCCTCGCATGATGAGCTGACGTTCGCCGAATCTTAGAGGAAAGCTCCGGCCGCCGCAGGGTTTATCGAAATCAGCGTTTCTTTGGCGTTTGCTTGGCCCGAAATCCAAGCGCCCAACCGTCCTTGACACTCTGCCGGCCGCGCCCGATCGCCAGGGCGTCGGCGGGAACATCCGCCGTGATGACCGAGCCTGAACCCACAAAGGCACCCTCGCCGATGGTGATGGGCGCCACCAGGGAAGAGTTCGACCCGATGAACGCCCCGGCGCCGATCTCGGTGCGATATTTGCCGAAGCCGTCGTAGTTGCATGTCACCGTTCCGGCGCCGATGTTCGCGCCGGCCCCGATCGCGGCGTCGCCAATATAAGTCAGGTGAGACACTTTGGCTCCTTCACCGATATCGGCGCTCTTGATCTCGACGAAATTGCCGACCTTCGCCCCTCGCCGCAAGACAGCGCCAGGCCGCAAGCGCCCGTAAGGGCCGACGCTGGCCCTCGCGCCCACGTAGGCGCCTTCGAGATGGGAGAAGGCATGAATGAGCGCGCCGTCCTCCACGGTGACGCCGGGGCCAAACACCACATGCGGCTCCACCACCACATCCCGACCCAACACGGTGTCATAGGAGAGGAATACCGTCTCTGGCGCCACCAAGGTCGCCCCGCCGCGCATCGCCGCCTCGCGCAAGCGCCGTTGCAGCATGGCCTCGGCCGCGGCGAGCTGGACGCGGTCGTTGACGCCCATCACTTCGGTCTCGCCGGTGGCCAGCGCGACGCAGCGGCGCGCCTCGGCCCGGGCGGCTTCCACCGCGTCGGTCAGGTAGAATTCGCCTTGGGCATTGTCGCAGCCGATCTTATCGAGGATCGCCAGGGCCTGGTCGCCACGAAGTGCCATCAGGCCGGAATTGCAAAGTCGAATGCCGCGTTCGGCCTCGGTGGCATCTTTATGTTCGCGGATCGCCAAAAGTTCGCCATCCTGGGTCAAAAGCCGACCGTACCCAAAAGGGTCGGCCGCCTCGAAGCCCAAAGCCACCACGGCGGCCCCCGCCGCAAGCGCTCCCCGCATGGCCGCCAGGGTCTCGGCGCGCACCAGCGGAACGTCGGCATAGAGGACCAGGATATCGTCATAGCCTCTGGCGATAGCCTCACGCGCGACCAAAACCGCGTGGGCGGTTCCGCGCCGCTCGACCTGCACGAATATCTCAGCCTGTGGCACCACTTTTCGCAGTTCCGCCGCCACATCCTCCCGGCCAGGGCCGACCACAGCGGCCACCGCCTCGACATCGACGATTCCGGCCGTGGCGGCCACATGCGAGAGCATGGCCCGGCCGCCGATCGGATGGAGAACCTTGGGGATGCCGGACTTCATGCGGGTGCCTTCGCCAGCGGCGAGGATCACGGCCAGACAGCGGCGTCGTTGGGTCATCCTGAACCTTCCCCGGTCGGCGACCTCTTGGCATGGCACGGCCGCTTGCTTCCGCAATTCGGATAGGTCGCGTGGGGTCCCATGTCAAAAACGTCTCGCGGATGCAGCAATTTAGGGTATAAAACGGCGTCGGCCCGCGACGTTCCGCGATTCAGACGCCAGCCATAGTGATAATAAGTGGGCCGATGATCGCACGCCGCGACCTCTTCAAATGGGTAGCCGCCGGAGTAGGGATGGCTGTGTCCCCAGTCGTCGGAGCGGAAGCGCCAAACCCGGCGAATGCCGTCGCCCCAAAGCCCTTCGATTTTTCGGAAGTGGTCGATAAGGCACGGGATTTGGCCAAAAAAGCCCACGAGCCGCTGAACGCCAGTTTGCCGGGGCCGTTCTCAAACCTCAACTACGAGCAATATGTCGCGATCAGGCCCAAGCCGGGCATGGCCGTCTGGGCGGACGAATCGATCGGCTTCGCCATCGAGCCGCTTCATCGCGGTTTCCTGTTCGCCGCGCCAATGCTGATCAACGTGGTCGAGAACGGCGTCGCACGACCGCTGCGCTACAATCCCGGCCAGTTCGACTATGGCAAGTTGACCCCGCCCGATTCGGGCACCGACCTCGGCTTTTCCGGTTTTCGCGTCCTGCATGCCAAATCCGGGAAAGGGCTTGCCGATGCCGCGATCTTTCAAGGCGCGAGCTTTTTCCGCGCCCTCGCCAATGGACAGAATTTCGGCCAGACCGCCCGCGCGCTGGCGATTCGGACAAGCGACCCCAAGGGCGAGGAGTTTCCGGCTTTTCGCGAAATGTGGATTCAACGGCCTAGCCCGGCGACCGATGTGCTCGAGATTTCTGCGTTGGTCGATTCGGAGAGTATGAGCGGTGCCTACCGGTTTACGCTCCGTCCCGGTGACGTCACGATCATCGACACCGAGTGCACGCTCTTCACGCGTAGTCCGGCGGATTTTTACGGGCTTGGCTGCACCGGGGCGATGTTCCTGTTCGGCCCCATCAACAGGCACGATGTCGACGACCTGCGTGAAGGGGTCTATGCGGTCTCGGGTCTGCAAATCCTTAATGGCAACGGCGAATGGTTGTGGCGCCCGGTGTCAAATCCACAGACGCTGCAAATCTCGGCCTTCGTGGATGCCAACCCCCGTGGCTTCGGTCTATTGCAGCGCGAGCGTAATTTCTTCCAGCTTCAGGACGACGACCAGCATTGGGAGCTTCGCCCCTCCCTTTGGATCGAACCCCTGAACGATTGGGGCGAAGGGAGCGTCGCGCTGGTCGAAATTCCGAGTGATTCGGAAAACAACGACAATGTGATCTGCTTCTGGCGGCCGAAGTCGGTACTGCAGGCCGGTGCGGAGGCCTCGTTCGCCTATCGACAGTTCTGGTGCTGGACCCCGCCGGATCGTCCGCTTTTGGCGACGGTGACCTCGACCCGCGCGGGACGAGGATCCTCGGCGAAGCGAAGACGGTTCCTGATCGAGTTCGCAGCCGACATGTTCGCCGATCCGCAACTCCCTGAAATTCAAGCCGGTGTGACGTCGTCGGCAGGAACGGTCGTGTCGGTTCGTTCGTTCCTCTCGCGGGAACGAAAGACATTTCGAGTGTTGTTCGAACTGGACTTCGGAGGCGAATCGTTGTCCGAGCTGAGGCTGGTTCTTCAGGCGGCCGGTAAGTCGGTGAGTGAAACATGGCTTTACAGATGGACGGCGTGAGCGAACACCCGCCCCTGCAGGATGAGCCTTCATCGGCGCGTTTCACCGATATTCTGGCCAAACCGGCCATGCCGCCGGAACAGCTCCTTCAGATGCCGACGCAGTCGCTGCGGCGCTTCGATCGCCGGAGCCGCCGCACTTGGATGCTCGACCGGCACCGCCACTCGCCGTGGCTGTCGAGGCTGGTGGTGTTCGGGGGCGCCCTGGCGGTCATGTCCTACGGCACCGAACAGATGTATCGCGTCGTCGATGTTGGCGGCGTAACCTTCCTCGAATGGGTGCTGGTCGCGCTTTTTCTGGCCAATTTCTCTTGGATCGCGCTCGCCTTCTCCAGTTCGATCGTCGGCTTCATCTGGCTCATCTTCTTCGCTCCTAAACAGACGCCGCTGCCTGAGCGCCTGGAGAAGCGGACCGCCGTCGTCATGCCGATCTATAATGAGGCGCCGAGCCGCATCTTCGGCGCCCTCCAGGCCATGTGCGAGGATGTGGCCCGGACCGGACTTGGCGAACATTTCGACTATTTCCTGCTGTCCGACACCACGGATCCGGACATCTGGATCGCCGAGGAGCGCGCTCTTGTCGCCCTGCGGGACCGTTTGAAGGGTCGGGCCACGGTCTACTACCGGCACCGGCGCAAGAACGTGAGCCGCAAGGCGGGCAATATCGCTGATTTCGTCACCCGCTGGGGGGGGGCCTACGACCATATGGTTGTGCTCGACGCGGATAGCCTGATGACGGGCCATTCGATCGTGAGCCTCGCCGCCGCCATGGAAGCCGATCCCGATTCGGGCATCATTCAGACGCTGCCGCTGATCATCAACCGCAACACGCTCTTTGCTCGGCTGCAGCAGTTCGCGGCCCGTATCCACGGACCGATCATTGCCTCCGGCTTGGCGGTTTGGATGGGGCGGGACGGCAATTACTGGGGACACAACGCCATCATCCGCACCGCCGCTTTCGCGGCCCATTGCGGGCTTCCGGATCTGCGCGGAAAGCCGCCGCTGGGCGGCCATATCCTAAGCCATGATTTCGTGGAGGCGGCGTTGATCCGGCGGGCGGGCTACGCGGTCTACATGCTACCGGTCCTCGGCGGCAGTTTCGAAGAAAGTCCGCCCTCCCTCATCGACCTCGCGGCACGCGACCGCCGTTGGTGCCAAGGCAACCTCCAGCATTCCCGCGTCATGTGGGCGAAAGGTTTCCATCCCGCCTCGCGCCAGCATTTCATCACCGGCATCATGGGATATGCGGCCTCCCCGCTCTGGATGGCGCAGCTCCTCGTGGGCATCGTGCTAGTGCTGCAATCGACCTATATCCGGCCGGAATATTTCACCCAGGATTTTTCGCTTTTCCCCGCCTGGCCGCGGTTCGACGCCCAGCGCGCGCTGGACCTTTTCGGCGTCACCATGGCGGTCTTGCTGGCGCCCAAGGCTTTCGGACTGCTGATCGCGCTGTTTCAGCCCGCCACGCGAAAATCCTGCGGCGGCGCGGTCTGCCTCATCCTGTCCACCATCGTCGAAATCGTCATGTCATCGCTTCTGGCGCCGATCATGATGCTGATCCAATCCGGCTCGGTGATCCAAATCCTATTGGGCCGCGATACCGGATGGAGCCCGCAAAGGCGCGACGACGGATCCATTCCGATTCGAGATATCGTTCGCCGCCATCGCTCGCATGTAGCGCTCGGCTTCGTCACACTGGTGGCCGGCTTGCTGATCTCGCCGTCGCTGGTGGCCTGGATGTCGCCCACAATCGCGGGGCTGCTTCTCGCCATCATCCTATCGTGGGCCAGCGGCCAACGCTCCATCGGCCTTTTCCTCAAACGCCTCGGCCTCTTGCGAACGCCTGAAGAGACGACCCCACCGGATATCGCGATCCGGGCCAATGCGCTGGCGGAAGAATTGGCCCAGGCGGGATTCGACGGCACGGACGGCATCGCGGCCCTTCATGCCAGCCGCGAATTGCGGGAACTGCACGAAGCCTATCTGCCCCCCGGGCCGGCCCGGCGGCGCGGCGATATCGATCAGGACCGAGTCATGGCCGAGGCCAAGCTGTCGGATGCCAGAACCGTGGACGAGGCGCAGCGTTGGCTCAATCGGCGGGAGCGCACGGCCGTTCTCAACGACATCGAATTGATCGCAAGAGTCGCACAATTGCGCGTGGAAGAAGAGACTGCTGCGGCCTGATTAGATGGCTCCGGTAGAATAAAACCAACTACGTTGTTGTGCCGTCTGTTATTCCACTATCACCTGACCATGACTTGGTCATCATAATGCGCGACGAAGCCTTTCACTGGACGCTGTTGCCCGCCTGAAATCCTCCCGCTTCGAGACGCCGCCTTCGCGGCCCTCAGAATGAGGGTTCTTGTGCTTACGACAGAGAAAAATTACCTGACCCGCCTCACCCGCGCCGCTTGCAACCGCTTGAAATCGTCGCCCGCGTGATGGGACGAGCGTGTCAGCGGCGAGGCGGAGACCACGAGAAAACCCTTGGCCAGCGCGACCGTCTCATAAGCCTTGAATTCGTCCGGCGTCACGAAACCCATCACCGGGTGATGCTTTTTCGTCGGTTGCAGATATTGCCCGATGGTCAGGAAGTCGACCTCGGCCGAGCGCAGGTCGTCCATCACCTGCAGCACCTCGGTCCGGGTCTCTCCCAGGCCCACCATGATGCCGGACTTGGTGAAGATCGAGGCATCGAGTTCCTTGACGCGTTGTAAAAGGCGCATCGAATGGAAGTAGCGGGCGCCGGGCCGCACCGAGAGATAGAGCGACGGCACGGTTTCAAGATTGTGGTTGAACACGTCGGGCCGCGCCTCGACTACCCGCTCCAACGCGCCGGGCTTGCGCAAAAAATCCGGCGTCAAGACCTCAATCGTCGCCGTTGGCGCAAGCCGGCGGATCGCCGCGATGGTGGCAGCGAAATGCTCGGCTCCACCATCGACAAGATCGTCCCGGTCGACCGAGGTGACCACGACATGATGGAGGCCCAGTTTCGCGACGGCCTGCCCCACATGCTCTGGTTCCGCCGTGTCGAGCGCGCCCGGCAGCCCGGTGCGGACATTGCAGAAGGCGCAGGCCCGCGTGCAGGAGTCACCCATGATCATGAAGGTGGCGTGCTTCTTCTCCCAGCACTCGCCGATATTGGGGCAGCCGGCCTCCTCGCAGACCGTCACCAGCCCATGCTGGCGCACGATGGCGCGCGTTTCCGCATAGGCCGGCGATCCCGGGGCTTTGACCCTAATCCAATCCGGTTTCTTGGCGATGGGCTGGTCGGGCCGATGGGCCTTTTCCGGATGCCGAGGCGCGCTTTCGCCGCGCGAAGGATCGCGCTTGCGCGGATCGTCGTTCAAAAGATCGAGCACCAGCATGATCTCAGGCTTCCGATTCAGGCGATGATTCGTGCCAGCACGACGACGACGACCGCGCCGATCGTCGACATGACCACATCGGCGACCAGCGCATTATGGATCGGCAACGATAAGCCGAAGCCGTGAAGGATGAACGCACCCACGAGCGAGCCGACGAGGCCCGTGACGAGATCGCGGATCAGGCCGCCGCCACCGACGATCAGACTGGCGATCCAACCCGACACCAGGCCGATCACAAGAATCACAACAATGCTGTGGGTTTCCATCATTCCCAAATCAATCCTGGCGATTAGCGTCACATATGGATGACGCGGCCATAGGCATCAAGCACGCTCTCATGCATCGTCTCGGAGAGGGTCGGGTGCGGGAAGACCGTGTTGATCAGCTCCTCTTCCGTCGTCTCGCAATTCATGGCGACGACGAAGCCCTGGATCAGTTCGGTTACTTCCGCGCCGATCAGATGGGCCCCGAGCAGCTTTCCCGTCTTGGCATCGAAGATGGTCTTCACGAGGCCTTCCGGCTCGCCGAGGGCGATGGCCTTGCCGTTGCCGATGAAAGGGAAGCGCCCGATCTTCAGCTCATACCCGGCCTCCTTGGCCTTTGCCTCGGTGAGGCCGACCGAGGCGATCTGCGGCTGGCAATAGGTGCAGCCCGGGATCATTGCCTTGTCGAGCGCATGGGTGTGAAGACCCTTGATGGTCTCGACGCAGATGACGCCTTCATGCTCGGCCTTGTGGGCCAGCATCGGCGGCCCCGCGACATCGCCGATGGCATAGACGCCAGCCACGTTGGTGCGCCCGAACCCGTCCGTCGCGATGATGCCGCGTTCGATCTTAACGCCGAGCGCCTCGAGGCCGAGATTCTCGCTATTGCCGACGACACCCACCGCCGAGATCAGACGATCGGCCGTGATCTTGGTCGGCGCCTTGCCGTCGTCGATCGTCGCCGTAATGCTGTCGGCACTCTTCTCGACGCCGGTGACCTTGGCGCCGGTGATGATCTTAATACCCATCTTCTCAAAACGCTTACGGGCGTGGGCCGCGATTTCCGCATCCTCGACGGCCAAGATCTGCGGCAGCACTTCCACCACCGTGACCTCGGCACCCATCGTTCGGTAGAAATAGGCGAATTCGATTCCGATGGCACCTGACCCCATCACGAGCAGTTTTTTCGGGAAGGTCTTGGGGACCATGGCCTCGTAATAGGTCCAGATCAGTTTGCCGTCGGCTTCCATGCCGGGCAGCGTCCTCGGGCGAGCGCCCGTCGCGACAATGATATGCGTGGCGGTGTAAGTGCCCGGTCCCTTCGCGCCTTTCGGCGGCGCGGTCGGCGCCCCACCCATGGCCGAGCGTCTCGAAGCCGCGACCGCGATCTCGTTCGGCTTGGTCAGCTTGGCCTCGCCCCAGATGACGTCGACCTTGTTCTTCTTGAGGAGAAAACCGACGCCCGTCGTCAGCTGCGAGGAAACCGCCCGCGAGCGCGCCACGACCTTCGAAAGATCGAAACCCGCCTCCTTGACTGAGAGGCCATAGGAATCAGGGTGCTGCATATAGTGATAGATTTCGGCGCTGCGCAGCAAAGCCTTGGTGGGGATGCAGCCCCAGTTCAGGCAAATGCCGCCAAGGTGCTCGCGATCGATCACGGCCGTTTTGAAGCCGAGCTGCGCCGCCCGGATGGCCGTGACATAGCCGCCCGGCCCCCCGCCGATGACGATGATGTCGTAGGAGTCAGCCATGAATATCGCCTTTGATCGGCTTGAGATTTGTCAGAGACCGGAGCCTCCCTTCTCCCGTAAAACGAGATCAGAGAGGCCTCCCCCTCACACCAGCATCGACATCGGATGTTCGATGATCGACTTGAAGGCTGAGATCAGTTCCGCCCCGAGCGCACCATCGACCGCGCGATGATCGGTCGAGAGCGACACCGACATGATCGTGGCGACGGCAGGCGCGCCATCCTTGACCACGACGCGCTTCTCCCCGGCGCCGACCGCGAGGATGGTCGCATGCGGCGGGTTGACGATGGCCTGGAAATTCTTGACCCCGAACATGCCGAGGTTGGACACCGCCGTCGTTCCGCCCTGGTATTCTTCCGGTTTCAGCTTGCGATTGCGGGCGCGGCCGGCAAGGTCCTTCATTTCGTTGGATATCGTCGACAGCGTCTTGGCTTCGGCGGACCGGATGATCGGCGTGATGAGACCGCCGGGAATCGACACCGCGACGCCGACATCCGAGGCCTTGTGCTTGAGCATCGTCGCCTCGGTCCAGGTGACGTTGGCCTCGGGCACGCGCTGCAGTGAGAGGGCAAGGGCCTTGATGATGAAATCATTGACCGAGATCTTGAAGGCCGGCTTGCCGTCTTTGTCCTTGGGGGCCGAAGCGTTGACGGTCTCTCGCAGATTCATCAGCGCGTCGAGTTCGCAATCCGCCGTCACGTAGAAATGCGGGATCGTCTGCTTGGCCTCGACCAGCCGACGCGCGATAGTCTTGCGCATGCCGTCATGCGGCACTTCGGTGAAGGACCCAGCGGCGAAGAGTTTCTTCGTCATCTCGTCGCCAGCACAGGCCGGCCTGGGCGCAGCCGGAGCAGCGGCCGTGGAGGCGACCGCTGGAGCCGGTGAAGCTGCCTTCGGCGCGGCTTCGGCCGGCTTCGTGCCGCCAGACTTAGCGGCCTTGATGTCGCGTTCGACGATCCGCCCATGCGGGCCGGAGCCGGTCACGCCATGAAGGTCGATGCCGGCCTCTTTGGCAATACGCTTGGCGAGTGGCGAGGCAAACACGCGCGCGCCATCATGGCCGTTCGCTTTGGTAGGTGCGGCCTGAGAAGATGACGCGGCGGGGGTCGGGGCATTCGCCACGGTTTTCGCCGGATCAGCCTTGGCCGGCTCGGCGGCGGAAGAAGCCGAGCCGCTGGCCACGCTTTTGACGTCCTCGCCCTCAGACGCGATCAGCCCAATCACGTCGTTGACCGGAACATCTGCCGTGCCCTCGGGCACCACGATCTTCGCCAGCGTCCCCTCGTCGACTGCCTCAACCTCCATGGTGGCCTTGTCGGTCTCGATCTCGGCGATGATATCGCCCGCCTTGATCGAATCGCCTTCCTTCTTCAGCCATTTGGCAAGATTTCCCTTCTCCATCGTCGGGGAGAGGGCCGGCATGAGGATGTTGGTTGGCATGAAGGCCTCGACGGGATAGCGACCGCGCACCCCAAAAGGCGCCGGAGGGCGGGAGGGTTCAGCGGTAGCAGACGCTCTTGGCGGCCTCGACGACCTCGCCGACATTCGGCAGCGCCAGCTTTTCGAGATTGGCCGCATAGGGCATGGGCACGTCGCGGCCGCTGACACGGATCACCGGCGCATCGAGGAAGTCGAAGGCGAGTTCCATGATGCGCGCGCTGATCTCCGCGCCGACACCGCATGCTGCCCAGGCTTCCTCGACCGTGACGCAGCGGCCGGTCTTCTTCACCGAGGCGATGATGGTTTCGGTATCCATCGGCCGGATGGTCCGCAGATCGATGACCTCCGCCTCGATGCCCTGCTTAGCGAGTTCGTCCGCCGCCTTCAGCGCATAGGTCATGCCGTTCGACCAAGCGACAAGCGTCACGTCCTTGCCGGAGCGGGCGATCCGCGCCTTGCCGATCGGAACGGTAAAATCATCGAGGTCCGGCACATCGAAGGACTGACCGTAGAGGATCTCGTTCTCGAGAAAGACGACGGGGTTGGGATCGCGGATCGCGCTCTTGAGCAATCCCTTGGCGTCGGCCGCCGTATAGGGGGCCACCACCTTGAGCCCAGGCACGCTCGCGTACCAGGCCGTGTAGTCCTGGCTGTGCTGGGCGCCGACGCGCGCCGCCGCGCCATTCGGCCCCCGGAACACGATGGGAGACCCCATCTGGCCGCCCGACATATAAAGCGTCTTGGCGGCGGAGTTGATGATGTGGTCGATCGCCTGCATAGCGAAATTGAAGGTCATGAATTCGATGATGGGCTTCAGCCCGGCCATGGAGGCGCCGACGCCGATTCCCGCGAATCCATGTTCGGTGATCGGCGTGTCGATCACGCGCTTCGCCCCGAATTCCTGCAACAGGCCCTGCGTGACCTTGTAGGCGCCCTGATATTCGGCGACCTCCTCGCCCATGACGAAAACATCACCGTCGCGGCGCATCTCTTCCGCCATGGCGTCTCGCAAGGCTTCGCGTACCGTCATGCTGACCATTTTGGTGCCGGCCGGCACCTCGGGCTCCGGCGCGACCGCCGCATAGAGGGCGCCATTGGCCTTGGGCTTCTCCTCAGCCTTCGCCATCGGCGCTTCGGCGGCGGGTTCCCTCGCGGACGCGGGCTTTGGGGCGGGCGGTGCGGCCGCTTCCTCACCCTCGGCCCCGATTATTCCGATGGGAGTGTTCACCGCCACATTGTCGGTGCCCTCCTCGACCAGGATCGCGGTCAGCTTGCCCTCGTCGACCGCCTCGACCTCCATGGTCGCCTTATCGGTCTCGATTTCGGCCAGGACATCGCCCGCTTTCACGTCGTCGCCGACCTTCTTGAGCCATTTGGTCAGCTTCCCCTGCTCCATCGTGGGAGAGAGGGCCGGCATCAGAATCGTATTCGCCATCAATCGTCCCCGCCCGCTCAAGCTTTAGAGCGTGATATCCGTCCAAAGTTCCGACGCGTCGGGCTCGGGATCATGCTGCGCAAAGTCGGCGGCTTCCGCCACGATGGCGCGGATCTTTCCATCGACATCCTTCAATTCGTCCTCGGAAGCGCCGTGGACCTTGATGAGGCGGCCCCGGACCTGCTCGATCGGATCCTGCTCGTCACGCATCTTCTGGACCTCTTCGCGGGAGCGGTATTTCGCCGGGTCCGACATCGAATGGCCGCGATAGCGATAGGTCTGCATTTCAAGGATGCGCGGGCCGGCGCCGTCACGGCAGGCCTGGATGGCGCGCTGTCCCGCCGCGCGCACGGCTCTTACGTCCATGCCGTCGACCTGTTCGCCCGGAATGTTGAACGAGATGCCGCGTTTCGAAAAATCCGTCTGCGCGGATGATCTCAGCACCGAAGTTCCCATCGCATAGCGATTGTTTTCAATGATATATACGACCGGCAGCTTCCATAGCTCCGCCATGTTGAAGCTCTCGTAGACCTGCCCTTGATTGGCGGCGCCGTCGCCGAAATAGACCAGCGCCACGGATCCGTCGTTCCGGTAGCGATTGGCAAAGGCCAGCCCGGTGCCGAGCGACACTTGGGCCCCGACGATACCGTGGCCGCCGTAAAAATGCTTCTCCTTGGAGAACATATGCATCGAGCCGCCCTTGCCGCGCGAGTATCCGCCGCGCCGGCCGGTCAGCTCAGCCATCACGCCTTTCGGATCCATGCCGCATGCCAGCATATGACCATGATCGCGATAGCCGGTGATGACCTTGTCATTCGACTCGGACGCCAGCTTCATGCCAACCACAACGGCCTCCTGGCCAATGTAGAGGTGGCAGAAGCCACCGATCAGGCCCATGCCATACATCTGGCCGGCCTTTTCCTCAAAACGCCGGATCAGCAGCATGTCCCGATAGGCGGAAAGCTCCTCGTCTCTCGTGAAGCTGGCGATGTTCGACGGCGGAGCCACTCCTTTGCCGACGTCGGCATCGGCGCGGGGGCGTGAGACGGCTACGGCCATGAGCGCTCCTCAAAGGGATGACCGCAAGCTCGAACGGCTGCGATCGTGTGGCCGTACGGTAGCGGAGGCCCAAAGGAAAATCGAGGGGGTACAGCGTGACTAAAGGAGGAAGTAACACTCCCCTTTTGCATAGGTTATCTGCAAGAAAATCATGCTGCAACGCACAATCATCTTGGCTGTTGTGCCGCGTGCATTGCAATATCACGCATTGAGCGTGGCGACTTAGGACGACAAAAGTTGCGATTTACCGACTTAAGTGATTGGAATGAAATACCTTTTATCTATCGCGAGCCGCTTTTCATCGATCATCGTTTGACGGCCGAATCTTCAAAAATAACAAGGTCTCTCGAGTCCACATAATCCAATTTCAACCGTGCTTGCTCTTCCGCCAGATCGCGATCGAGCGCGTCCGACCGCATCAGCGTGACCCGGTGCTGCCAATGATCGTGTTCAGACTTCAATTGGTCGAGATCATGCCGCAGCGCGAAGATCTGCTGCCTATAGTCTTCCTTGGTTTTCACCCCTCGCTCGCCGTTCAAGGCCGTATGGATGAAATAGGCCGACATGCTGCCGGAGACAGCATAGAGCAGGATGGGAAAGAGAATTGCGCGTATCCGCGTCCGAACGACCATTCGGGCAGAGTGCCCGAATGTGGTTGACGCGGTGTTAAGGCCGGAAGGGGGCCTTTTAGCGCGCCAGCGCCTTTAGGGCGCCACGGCCCGCATAGACAGCCTGCGTTCCAAGTTGCTCCTCGATCCGAATCAACTGGTTGTATTTGGCGAGCCGATCGGAACGGGCCAGCGATCCGGTCTTGATCTGCCCGCAATTGGTGGCGACCGCGAGGTCGGCGATGATGGAATCTTCGGTTTCGCCGGAACGATGCGACATCACGGCCGTATAGCCCGCCCCATGCGCCATGGCGACTGCCGCCAGGGTCTCGCTGAGCGTGCCGATCTGGTTGACCTTCACGAGGAGAGAGTTGGCCACGCCCATCTTGATGCCGCGCGCGAGGCGGGTCGTGTTGGTCACGAACAAATCATCGCCGACAATCTGGCAGCGATCGCCGATCTTGTCCGTGAGAAGCTTCCACCCGTCCCAATCATCCTCGGCCATGCCATCCTCAATCGAGGCGATGGGATAGTCGGTGGCAAGCTTGGCGAGATAGTCGGCCTGCTCGGCGCTGGAACGAACTTTCTTTTCACCTTCATAGTGATAGGCGCCGTCCTTGAACCAATCGGTCACCGCGCAATCGAGCCCAAGATAGATGTCTTGTCCCGGCTTGAAGCCGGCCTGGCGGATCGCGTCCATGCAGAAGTCGAGCGCAGCCTCGGCCGAAGGCAGGTTTGGGGCGAAACCGCCTTCGTCGCCCACATTGGTATTCTGGCCGGCTTTCTTGAGCGCGGATTTCAGCGTGTGGAAGATTTCCGAGCCCCAACGCACAGCCTCCGAGAGCGAGGGCGCGCCGACGGGCAGGATCATGAATTCTTGAAAGTCGATCGGATTGTCCGCATGGGCGCCGCCGTTGACGATGTTCATCATCGGCACGGGCAAGATGTGGGCCGATACGCCGCCGACGTAGCGATAAAGCGGTAGGCCCAATTCCTCGGCGGCCGCCTTGGCGGCGGCGAGCGACACGCCGAGAATCGCATTGGCGCCGATCTTCGCCTTGTTCGGCGTCCCGTCGAGCGCGATCATCGCGGCGTCGAGCGCTCCCTGATCCTCCACCGGAATCGAGCGGATCGCCTCGAAGATCGGGTCCATCGCGGCGACAGCTTTCAGCACACCCTTGCCGCCGTAGCGCGACTTGTCGCCGTCGCGCAGTTCCACAGCTTCATGAGCCCCCGTCGAGGCACCGGACGGCACCGCCGCGCGTCCGAGAACTCCGCTTTCGAGGATGACGTCAACCTCGATCGTCGGATTGCCGCGGCTGTCCAGGATTTCGCGCGCAAGAATATCGACGATGGCGGTCATGATGGCCTCGTGAAACTGAAACTGAAAGTGGCGCGCTGTTTTAGGCGAGCGTCGAGGGCTTGGGAAGGCCGTTTCGTCCGCCGCAACGAGATGATGGGCAACCGCAGCCGGATCGAGGTTGACGCTCGCAGGACGCCATGCTGAAGCTCGGCGACGCGGATCAGGGCCGACAGGGAACCTCAGCCATGAGCGATTCGGATTGGCCCGGCACGCCACTGGTGTCGACCGCATGGCTGGCGGAGCAGATCGATACGCCGGGTCTCAATCTCGTCGATGCCTCCTGGTATCTACCGGCGCAAAATCGCGATCCCTGGAGCGAATTTCTCGACGCCCATATCCCTGGCGCATCGTTCTTCGACATCGACGCCCTGTCGGATCCAACCTCGGGCCTGCCGCACATGCTGCCCGTGCCTGAAGCTTTCGGCTCAGTCATGGGCTCGATGGGGATCGCCCATGACTCGCGCATTGTCGTCTATGATTCAGCCGGGCTGTTTTCCGCGCCTCGGGTCTGGTGGACGTTCAAAGTCTTCGGGGCGGAACGCGTCGCCGTACTCGACGGCGGGCTGCCCCACTGGACTGCGGAACGACGACCGCTCGACTCCGGCGAACCGCTGCGGCCTCCGGCTTTCTTCGAGGCCCGGCTCGTGCCCGGCGCGGTCGCCGGGGTGCGGCAGGTGGAGCAGGCCATCGCCGAGGCCTCGGCGCAATTGCTCGATGCCCGCTCCGCACCGAGGTTTCGCGGCGCAGCGGCCGAGCCAAGGCCGGGGCTGCGATCGGGCCATATGCCGGGGGCCTTCAATCTGCCCTTCGACCGCGTGATCGAAGGAGGCCGTCTCGCATCACCGGAGAATCTGCGCCGGGCTTTCGTCGAGGCTGGAGTGGATCTCGACGGGCCTGTCATCACCACCTGCGGCTCGGGTGTGACGGCGGCGGTGTTGAGCCTGGCTTTCGCCCAGATCGGCAAGACCGACGTCATACTCTATGACGGCTCGTGGGCCGAATGGGGCGCACGCGAGGATCTGCCGGTGGTGACGGGGGAATAGCCGACGGGTTGTTGCGCTTCGATTTTCGCTTTACATCCCGGCGGCCCTTGCGACTGGGCTTATCGCCGCCACGCTCGTGATCCTCGCGCCCCCGTATTTTTGATCCTCATCTACCGGGTTGCGATGACCACCGCCGCCCCCGCCATCATCGAGGCGCCGGTCCGGTTAGCGATCCGCATCGACCGCCGACTACGGATCAGCACGCGGGCCCGGGACGCCGCCAAAGTCCAGGTGGTGTCGACGACTGCGAGGATCGCGAAAGCGATCAGGCATAGTTTGGCCCAATTGCCGAAATCGAACCGTCCGAACCGCACGACAGACGGCAGCAGCGTCATGTAGAACAGCATATTTTTAGGGTTGCCGATCGAGACCATGAGCCCTGCCCCGAACATTCGCCAGGGCCTTCGGTCGGTTGGCAAACGGGCTTCGGGAACGTCAGAGGATGAAAACCACATCGACCAAGCCAATACGAGCAGATAGGCCACACCCGCAAATCTCACGGCGACGAACAGAGGTCCGAGGGTTTTCGCCAGTGCCGCAAGACCGAGAATGGCGGCGTTGAGCCACAGCAATTCGCCAAGCCAGATCGCGACCAGGAACGGCAAAACCTCGCGAATACCCCGGCTGATGACCCGGGCCACCAGGGCCGCGACCGTCGGTCCCGGATAAGCGACCGAAACCAGCAAGGTGAGAGCGAACACCGAAAGTTCGACGACGGACATGACCTGATGCCTCGCAACGCTGACCGCATGTGGTCGCTATAGCATGTTGCCTATCAGCAGGCAGGCTTTTCCCTCAAAAATACCAGCAGCTTCATGCGTCTAGGATCGCGGAGTCCTTCGATCTCGACGTCTCGCGCTCGGGAACGGCCGCCTCGGGGGCAGGAGGACCGCGACGCCATTGC
This sequence comes from Lichenihabitans sp., assembly GCA_965214365.1. Classification (GTDB taxonomy): domain Bacteria; phylum Pseudomonadota; class Alphaproteobacteria; order Rhizobiales; family Beijerinckiaceae; genus Lichenihabitans. The sequence continues at coordinate 2,597,679 of CBDCBM010000004.1, read as the reverse complement.
CGGGAAAGAGCAAGAACTTGCCGAGCGGGTTCCAATCGCCTTTGATGCTCCGAGCATCGTTCAATCAGGATCGCTGAGGGCATCAGTCCCATGAAAACCACGACCGTTCTGATCTGTGGGATCACGATTTTCCTGCTGGGCGCTCAATTTTCTTTTGCCGCTGATCAAGTAACCGCTGTCTGTGACCCGACTGAAACAGTCACATCAAATCCCAGCCGACATAAGCCGGCATCTCCACGATTGGTGGGTTATATCCAACGTGGATAGGGCGCTGCAAATATCGCTAGGCGTCATTGGAATTGTGCTCTCGCTGATTGTTTCCACGTTTACCGATGGGTTGGGTAAAAATACGCTGAAAATATTTTCTTTCTTGGCCGCACTGGCTTTCAGGTTGGTCGGAGCCTTCGATGTCGGCGGGAAGGCGGATGCGGCTCGGGGCGGCTGGCGCCATCTGACGACGGCCATCTTACGATTTCAGACCGATCCCTGCTTCACCGTATCAAAACTCATCGATGCTTATTCGGAGGGTGAGGACATGGTCGGCAATGTGCCGTTACGCGCAGTCGGTGCCGCATTGAGCCCGCAGGGATCGAATTCCAAGTTCGACGGCACCAAATAACCGCTTTTCCGGACACCGGCTTGATCGAAACTGCCCTCTATCAAGAGAACATCCTATTTCGGTGCAGCTCTCTGGTTCTATAATATTCCTGGAGTTTTAGTTTGAAATATGTTTTGACTAAATATCTATTTATAATTTCTCAAACAGCTTAGGCTCTCCGAGCTTGTCGTTCGGTGCTTATAAACAAATCATAACTCGAGCGTAGATAACTATCTATTCTTTTCGATTTTATGATATGAAATTTTAGTAAATATAAAACTTCAAAATAATAGTTTTATTTTTACAATATATTTGATTTATAATATTCCGCCTCTTCGGGCGGCACGCCAAAGAACCCATTGGCGGCGCCATTGCGGCAGCGGCGACAGCGGCGCAAAGGGATCGATGCCGGGCGCCTCGCTGATCCGCAACAAGGGCTCGACAAGGTTGACCGGCAGAAAGGCTGGCGCGCCGCGCTCGTCGATGTCGCGCCGCCCTTCCCGGATCGCCGCGAGGTGGCGACGAGCCAATTGCCGCAAATCGCTCAAGGCAGCCGGAATGGCCTCGGCGAGGCTCTGGGCGCCGGAGTCTCTCTGTCCCGCGCCGTGGCGGGCGAAGATTTCGTCCGGCACCTCGGCAAAGCCATCGGACGCGCGTTGAGGCAGATCGCGGATAAGAGCCGCGATGCCGAGCGCGACGGCGGCATGGCGAGGCAGATAATCAGCCTGATGGGCCCGCTCTGTCAGTGTCTCGATCTTGAGGCGGATCGGGCCGCCGATCATCGCGTCGAAGCGCTGCTCCAGGGTCGCGATTTCGGGAATGGCTTCGCCATAGAGGGCGACGCGATAGGCCTCGATCGCGTCGAGAAAAGTGCCGCGCGAAAGGTCACGGCGCTCGATCGTGTCGATCAACGCGGCCACCACTGGATTAGCGGCTACCTCGCCGCGTGCCTCACCTTCAAGAACGTCGCACCACCATTGTAAGCGCAACTCTCCGGCCAAAGGCTGCGTGACGCGCGAGCGCACCGCCGCGACTTCAATCGAAAATGCGTCCAAGGCATGAAGATGACGTCGGCGATCGGCGGGTGCGAAGAGCGCGGCGAGCCAGCGGTCCTTGTCGGTTGAGCGGAGCAACGCCTCGCAATGCGCGTAGGCGGCTTCGAGATGCTGCCCCATGCGGCTAGATCACGATCATATGAAGCGTGATGTCGTCCGAAAATTCGAGCCGACTTTTCGGCATCATTCTCGTCCTTCAGCCCACGGCCAGCAGAGCCGCGCCCACACGCCGGCCCTCACCGAGCAGGATATTATAGGTGCGGGCCGCAGCGCCACTCGCCATGGGCTCCGCCACGATCCCGGCGGCCTTCAAGGCCCGGCGCAAAGGCTCCGCGACAGGCACCAGATCGGCGCCGGTACCAAGCAGCAGCAGTTCCACCTGCCCTTTTGGCAGGGCGAAGACCTGTGCCAGCGCCGCGACGGCGATATCGGCGGGCTGAACCGCCGCCCAGCGGAAGACGCCCGTCGGCAACGCCAGGATCGACCCGCGATGCGACATACCGCCGAAGCGGAAGCCGCCTGCCCCGTAGCCTTCGATCGGATGCGGGCCGGGCAGGAAGCCGTCGGCGGCGGTCGGCGCGCTCATCCGCCTATTTGGCCGTGACGGGAGTGGCGACCTGTTCGCGCCCGTCGTTACGCACCCCAAGGTAGATGAGGATCGGAGAACAGATGAACACCGACGAATAGGTGCCGACGAAAATGCCCCACATCATCGCGAGCGAAAAGCTCTTGATCACCTCGCCACCGAACAACACCAGCGCCAGAAGGGCCAGGAACACGGTGGTCGCCGTCATGATGGTGCGCGGCAGCACCGCGTTGACCGACTTGTCGATCATGTCGGCGGTCGAGATGCGCTTATACTTGCGCATCACCTCGCGGATACGATCGAGCACGATCACGGCCTCGTTCAGCGAATAGCCGACGATGGTCAAGATGGCGGCGATGGAGGTGGTGTTGAATTCGAGCTGCGTCACCGAGAAGAAGCCAACGGTCAGCAACAGATCGTGCATGGTAGCGATGACGGCGCCGACCGCGAATTGCCATTCGAAGCGGAACCACAGGTAAAGCAGCACGGCGAAGATCGATACGACCACACCGAGCGTGCCCGACTGCACGAGTTCGCCAGAGACGCGCGGTCCAACCACCTCGACCCGCCGAAATTCATAATCGCCGTTCAGCGCGTCCTCGACCTTTTTCACTGCCGCCTGCTGGGCGACGTCGCCGCCGCTCTGCAGACCGAAGCGCAAAGTGGCATCGGACGGCGTGCCGAAGCCCTGCACCTCGACGTGGCCGAGCCCGGTCTTCTCGCCCAGCGCCCGCAACTGCGCCAGATCGGCGTTGCCTGATTTGGCGCGCACCTCCATGAGCGTGCCGCCGGCGAAATCGATGCCGAAATTCATGCCGACGAAGACGAACATCAGCACGGAAACGATCGAAAGCACGGCCGAGAACGGATAACTGAAGCGCCGAAAGCGCATAAAGCCGAATGTGGTGTTTTCCGGCGCGAGGCGAAGCAATTTCATCGGAGCGTCTCCTCAGCCTCAGATCGGCAGTGTGGTCGGACGCTTGGCCCGATACCACAGCGCGATCATCATCCGGGTCATTGTCACAGCCGTGACGATCGAGGTCAGAATGCCAAGGCCAAGCGACACGGCGAAGCCTCGCACCGGGCCGGACCCGAAAAGATACAGGATCAGCGCGGCGACGAACAACGTGACGTTCGAATCGACGATCGTCGCGAAGGCCCGCTTAAAGCCGGAATCGAGCGAGGCGATGACCGAGCGGCCGGCATGGTTTTCCTCCCGGATGCGCTCATAGATCAGCACGTTCGCGTCGACCGCCATGCCGATCGTGAGCACGATGCCGGCGATGCCGGGCAGCGTCAGCGTCGCGCCGAGCAGGATCATCGCGGCGAAGATCAGCAGGATGTGGACCGCGAGGGCGAGGTCGGCGAACACGCCGAAGATGCCGTAGGTGGCGAACATGTAAACCACGACAAGGACCGCCGCGAGATAGAAGGCACGCTTTCCGGCGTCGATCGAGTCCTGGCCGAGGCCCGGGCCGACCGTGCGCTCCTCGACCACCGTGAGTTTGGCCGGGAGTGCGCCGGCGCGCAGCAGCACGGCGAGATCATTGGCTTGGGCGACGGTGAAACTGCCGGAGATCTGGCCGGAGCCGCCGGTAATCGCGCCGAGGATGCGCGGCGCCGACACCACCTGCCCATCCAGCACGATGGCGAAGGGTTTGCCGACATTCTCCGAGGTTACCTGGCCGAACTGCTGGCCGCCCCGGATGTTGAAGCGGAAGTTGACTACGGGCTCGCTCGTGCGGCTATCGAAGCCCGGTTGCGCATCGGTGAGGTCCTCGCCTTGCACCATCACGCGCTTTTCGACGGGAAGCAGTCCCGGTTCGCTGTTCTTGTAATGCGGCAGGGTTTCGAAATCGGCCGGGTTGGCGCCAGGATCGGCGACCAGCCGGAATTCGAGTTTCGCCGTAGTGCCGAGAAGATCCTTAAGCCGCTGGGTATCCTGGAGGCCGGGGACTTCGACGAGGATACGGTCGGTGCCCTGGCGCTGGATGGTGGGCTCACGCGTTCCGGAGGCATCGATACGACGGCGCAGGACCTCGATCGACTGATCGACCGCGCGGCTGATCTTCCCGTTGATGCCGGCGTCGGTCAGTGTCGCCTGCACGAGCCCGTCGTCGCTGTCGGTGACAGTGTAATCCCGCACCGCGCCGGTCAGCGCGCCGCCGAAGGAGGCCGACTGATCGCGCATCTTTTGCGCGATCTTGCTCCGCTCGCCAGGGTCAGCCACGCGGAACTGAATGCCCCGCGCCTGAACGCCGATCCCGCCGGTCAGCTTGACATTGCCCTCACGCAAAAGACGCCGGGCGTCGTCACGCAGGTTGTCGATCTGGGTCTTCGTCACCGAGGCCGCATCGACTTCGAGCAGCAAATGGGCACCGCCCTGCAGGTCAAGGCCGAGAACGATGGTGCGAACCGGCACCGGCAAGACCTGTTCGAGCTTGGCCAGCGCCCGGTGGGGCAGCACGCTCGGCACTACGATCAGGGCGGCCAGCAAGGTGCCGAGCAAGATCGTGATGACTTTCCAGGTCGCAAATCGCATCATAGGACGGTTGTCTTCATCGTTGCGGCCGGGTTTCCGGCCGATGTGTCGCGGCCAAAGTTCCGTCCGATGCTGGTAAGATCACCCGCATCCCCAGCCCTTGGGCGATCGAGGACGCGGTTACGTCGGGCGCCGGTCAAGTCTTGACGGACGGCACATCCTTGACGGGCTCACCTTTGGCTCTGACCTCGGAAATCATCGGCCGGGCCACCCTGACCTTAACGTTGGGCGCGATTTCCAGCTCGAGTTCCGCCGCGTCTATCGCTTTGCTCACCTTGCCGATCAGGCCGCCCGTGGTCACCACGGTGTCGCCACGACGGACGTTGGCGATCATTTCCTGATGCAGTTTGGCCTTGCGCTGCTGCGGGCGCAAAAGCAGGAAATACATAATGACGAGGATGGCGCCGAACGGGGCCATCTGCATGATGACATCCATGCCGCCGCCCGTGGCGCCGGCGGTCTGTGCGAAAGCGGAAGTGAACAAGCAAAGACTCCAGGGCCGGCCAGCGACGCCGCCCGATAACGCGCTGGGGCGACATATACTGACGGGCGCCCCGAACGCAATGGTGCGGCCTTGACAGGCCTTCGTGGCCGCAGGGATATGCCGGCCTATCCTCTCCAGCCCGCCGCAGGTCCGTGACCGATCCTTTGACCCTTCCCGTTTCGCGCGACCTCCTCGAACGGATCGCGCAAGCCCTCGAACGGTTGGCGCCGGCCTCACCGCCAAAACCGGATTTCGACACCGCCAACGCCTTCGTCTGGTCCGCCTCGGGACACCTGACGCCGGTCCAGCATGTGAACCGAGTCGACATCGGCCTGCTGCATGGCATCGACCGGGTCCGGGACCAGTTGCTCGACAATACAAGGCGCTTCGCCACCGGGCTTCCGGCCAACAATGCCTTGCTCTGGGGCGCGCGGGGCATGGGCAAGTCCTCGTTGGTCAAGGCGGCTCACGCAGCCGTCAACGCGTCTGGCGGCGCCGCGCTTGCGCTCAAGCTCGTCGAGATTCACCGCGAGGACATCAATAGTCTGCCGGCGCTCATGAACCTGCTGCGTGGCGCGGTGTTCAAGTTCCTGTTGTTCTGCGACGATCTCTCGTTCGACGCCGACGAGACCGATTATAAATCGCTGAAGGCCGTGCTTGAAGGCGGCATCGAAGGTCGCCCGGCCAATGTGCTGTTCTACGCCACCTCGAACCGGCGCCACCTGATGCCGCGCGACATGATGGACAATGAAAGCGCAACCGCCATCAATCCCGGCGAGGCTGTGGAGGAGAAAGTCTCGCTATCGGATCGTTTCGGTCTGTGGCTCGGTTTCCACAAATGTTCACAAGATGAATATCTGACCATGGTCGGCGCCTACGCGGACCATTTCGAACTCAACGTGTCGGCCGAAACGCTTCGTCCCGAAGCGCTCGAATGGGCGACGACGCGGGGTAGCCGGTCTGGACGCACGGCCTGGCAGTTCATCCAAGACCTGGCTGGTCGCCTGGACAGAAAGATTGAGGCACCTTAAAACTTTGGCATGCCATGAATTGGCTAGGGTTTAGCCAAAAGGCGAGGGTTCCGTATGTCCGTTGGTCTGTCCCGATTTGCCGGGAGTTTCGCCCTTGCGGCAGCCTCCTTCGCCAACCCGGTCTTTGCCGCCGACCTCACTGCGCCCCCACCCCCACCGGTTTTTGTGGCGCCCACGCCGGCTCCGAGTCCTTACGGCATCCTGTCAGAAGTTCGAGGGGGGGCTTTGGCCCACGGCCTTTGGGGTCCCGAGGCCGGAACGGTCGATGTGACGGGTGAGGTCTTGAGCGTAAAGCCCTATCATCTCACGACTTATTGGGATTATTTCATTCCCCGTTTCCACCTCGGTGGCGACCTCAACACGGGTGGCAAGACCAGCAGTGTCTACGGCGGCGTGACCTGGCAGTTCCCGCTTTATGAGCGTCTGTTTGGCGAGTTGACGTTTGGCGGGGCGCTCAATGACGGCAAGACCGGCACCATCATTCCGCGCGGCTACGCCCATGTCGGATGCAACGAACTGTTCCGGGAATCCGCCTCGGTGGGCTACCACCTCTCAGAGCATTGGAACGTGATGGCGACCCTGTCGCACGAATCGAATGCGAGTCTCTGCAACCATAATGCGGGGATCACAAACGCCGGCATGAAGCTCGGCTACGTGTTCTGAGGCTGATCGAGCACGAAATCCGCCGGTAGAGCAAAAATCCTGGCGGGTTGGTTTTGATGCAACAGCGACCTGTTTTGGTACAGACGACGCCAAGACATCGAAAGACGGCGGGCCTTTCCTTGGACCCGCCGTCTCCGATCGCACGCCCAAGCTGTGTCTCGCGGCTGGGCGGCTTTCCGGGTCGGCATCGCGTCTTAGGCAACGCCGACAAACTCATGGACCTTTAGATCACCGTGATTTCGGTGACACACGATTGATCCGGGCCGTGTCTTCGGCCCAATTCGCTAATTCTGTATAATATCTTCAAAAGCCGCCTCGATCCTTCGACGAACTCAGGATAAGGCGCCATTTGGACCTGTAATACCCGCAGCCTAAAGACCCGCCAGATAAGAGGTAGGATCGACCGGCTGCGAGCCCTTGCGCAGTTCGAAGTGGAGCTGCGGCGAGGCGACGTTGCCAGTCTGACCGGATTTCGCGATCGTCTGGCCGCGCTTGACCGTGTCGCCCTTCTTCACGTTGATCTCGCCGTTATTCGCATAGGCGCTGACGAAACCGTTCGGATGGCGGATCAGGACCATGTTGCCGTAGCCCTTCAGCTCCGATCCGGCATAGGCCACGACACCGCCCTCGGCGGCCTTGACAGCCGTGCCCTCAGGCACAGCGATGTTGATGCCGTCATTACCGCCCGCGCCACCCTTGAACCCCTGGATGATGCGGCCGCGCGCCGGCCAACGGAATTCGGGTCCCGCAGGCTCTGCCGGGGCAGCGGCCACGGCCACCGGGGCCACGCTCGCGGTTGGCGCCGGATCGACCGCCTTCGGCGCGACGGCCTCGGCGACCTTCTCCGCTTTCGGCGTCGGAAGGAGCTTCACGGCGGCAACCGTCGTCTTCGTCGACGCGATCTTCACCTGAGCAGTCTTGATCGGAACCGCCTTGATCGAGGCGGCCTTGACCTTCGGGGTCGGGTCGATGGCGGCTGTCTTGAGCGGCGCGGCGCCTTTTACGAGACGAACCGGGGCAGCGACGGCAACCGCGACCTTGACCTTGGGTTCAGGCCTAAGTTTGACGACCGGTGCCACGGCCACCACGACACGAGGCGCCAATCTGACCGGTTCGGAACGCGCGGGGGCCGCGACCACGACCGGTGCCGCGACGGCGACCCGCGCAGGAGCAACCTCGACCTTGCGAACCAGACCCGGCGCTGTGCCGGCGGTGGCGACCGCGTTATAGATTGGGACGACGATCCGCGCGCCCGGCTGCAATTCTCCGGCTCCGCGCAACCCATTGACCTGCAGCAGCGCGGTCATGGGAACGCCATAGCGCTTGGCCAGGATGTCCGCTGTTTCGCCCTGCGCCACGACGACGCTGGCTCCACCGGAAGCCGACCATCCGGCGACCGATGCGGCGGGAGCGCTGGAAACCGGGGCGATCGAGCCCGTCGTTTCCCGAGAGACCATGGGGGCGGCGCTCGCCACCGTGGTGCGGCGTGCCGGCAAGGCCTGGGCCAGGACAGGCGGCGCGCGGCCGGTGCCGACGGGTTTCGCCGACGCGACATGCTGCGGCTTCGCGATCGAGCCGGTGGTAAAGGGATTGGAGAAAGGGTCGTTGAACCGATAGGCGTCCGATGAACATCCGCTCAGCAGCGCCGCAACCGCACCTGCGGCGCAAATCTGGATCGCAATCCGGCCCTGCCCTGGTGGTATCAGCTTACTCATTTGCGGACCATCCACATCACGCGGCCTCGATAGAGGTGATAAAGCCTGACGCGGGTTAAGGGACAGTTTAAGATGAATCGATCAGTCGATTTTCTTCAACCTCTTTAAGAGGTGTGGACGCCTGCGCCAGGCTTTACTTACCGTTAACAGTGCGTTTTTACCTGGCCTTAAGCTTAACCAACCTGCCATTTGCTCAGACTATACATAGGCGGAGAATTGCCGACGCGTTTTTTTTGGAGACCACAGTCTCGAGGGGCCGGGATCGAGGATGCAAACCGCCTGGATTAAACGAGATCGCCGCTCACAACACCCGTGACAGGCCAGGTTCCAATGGCCGGAGGCGGCAGGGACAAACCGGCGTTTCGATCCACTCGCCCTTGGCGGACCGGGCCGTCCGGAACAGACGCTGTCGGGCCTTTGGCCCGGCGCCGGCGGATCGCGCGTAGACCACGATGGCGGAGGCGCTCAACCGGTCGAGCAAGGCCGGGGGAAGCGCCTCGAGCGAGGCGTGGATGAGGAGACGGTCGAAAGTCCCCTCCCCGGTCGGAGCCGACAGGCCATCGGCCCAAAGCATCTCGGCATTGGTGATATCGAGCGCTTTCAGGCGGGAGCGGGCCTGAGCGGTCAAGGTTTGGTAGCGTTCGAGCGACACCACCGCGCCTGCGAGACGGGCCAATATGGCGGTGGCATAACCCGAACCGGCGCCGATTTCGAGAACCTGACTGTCCGGCCTAAGCACCAGGAGTTCCATCATCCGGGCGACGACATAAGGCTCCGACATCGTCTGCCCGCAAGGGATCGGCAACGCGACATCCTTGGCCGCAAGATCGGTGTAGCGGTGGGGGACGAAACTTTCGCGCGGCACCATTTCCATCGCGCGCAGCACATTCAAGTCCCGCACGCCTTTCGCGCGGAGCCCGAGAAGGAACGCGGCCGTCGTCTCCGCTGCGGAGTTGGACTGCGCTATGCCATGAACTGAGGGGTCCGACATCCGATCAGGCGAACGCCCGGAGATAGCGCTCGCGGCTGATATGGTCGGTGAGGTCGAGGCGGAGCGGCGTCAAGGAAATCTTGTCGTGACGCAAGGCTTCGAGGTCCGTATCGGCACCCGGCGTGAAATCGCCGCGCGAAAAATAAACCCAGTAATAGGGGTTGCCGCGGCCATCCTCCCGCCCCTCGACCTGCATCAATCCGGCATCGCGCTTACCCTGGAGGGTCACGGCGACGCCCTCGACATCGGCGGCGGCGCAATCGGGAAAATTGACGTTGATGAGAATGTCCGGCGGAATGCCGGCGGCGAGCACCTTTTCGATCACCGATGCCGCATGAGTCTCGGCGCACTCCCAGTGGAGGTTCTTGCGGCCGGTGCCGGGACCATAGGCCTGGCTTAGAGCGATCGACGGCACACCGAGCAGCGTGCCCTCCATGGCAGCGGCGATGGTACCGGAATAAGTCACATCCTCGGCGACATTCTGCCCCCGATTGACGCCCGAGAGGATGAGATCAGGCCGCATCCCTTTCAGGATCGATCGGACCCCCATGATGACGCAGTCGGTGGGCGTTCCCTTCACGGCAAAATGGCGAGGCGAGATTTCGCGCAACCGTAGGGGATCGTTCAACGACAACGAATGGGCGACCCCGGATTGATCGCTCTCGGGAGCGACCACATAGACATCGTCCGACAGGGCCTTGGCGATCCGCTCCAGAACGGCAAGGCCCGGCGCGTGGATCCCGTCATCATTGGTGATCAGAATCCGCATGTCCGTCTCCCGGCTCGATTTCACGCCGCGCGGCGTTCGATTAGCTTTAGCCCTCCCATATAAGGCAACAAGACCTCCGGGATGGTGATGGACCCGTTCTCGTTCTGGTAATTTTCGAGGACTGCCACAAGAGCGCGGCCGACCGCGACGCCGGAGCCGTTCAGCGTATGGACGAAACGGTTGCCCTTGGAGTCCTCGGGCCGATAGCGCGCGTCCATCCGCCGGGCCTGAAAATCTCCACAAACCGAACAGGAGGAGATTTCGCGGAACTTGCCCTGCCCCGGCAGCCAGACTTCGAGGTCATAGGTCTTGCGAGACGCGAAACCCATATCGCCGGTGCACAGCAACATCACCCGATAGTGCAGCCCGAGACGCTTCAGCACCTCCTCGGCGCAGGCCGTCATGCGCTCATGCTCGGCCAGAGCCGTTTCAGGCGTCGTGATCGAAACCAGTTCTACTTTCTTGAACTGATGCTGGCGAATCATGCCGCGCGTGTCGCGCCCGGCCGATCCGGCCTCGGCCCGGAAGCTCGGCGTCAGGGCGGTGAAACGCAGCGGTAGATCCTTTTCCTCCACCACCTTTTCGCGAACGAGGTTGGTCAGCGGCACCTCGGCGGTGGGGATCAGCCAATGCTCATTGCCGGCCCTGAACTGATCATCGCGGAATTTCGGCAGCTGCGCGGTGCCGAACATGGCAGCGTCGCGCACCAGCAGCGGCGGATCGATCTCCTCGTAGCCATGCTCTTGCGTATGAAGGTCGAGCATAAACTGGCCGATCGCCCGCTCCAGCCTCGCCAGCGCGCCACGCAGCACAACGAAACGCGCGCCCGACAATTTGGCGGCCGTGTCGAAATCCATCAGGCCGAGCGCCTCGCCCAGGGCATAGTGCTCCTTGAGTTCAGATCCCTCCGCGAAGGCCGGGCGCTGGCCGGACCGGCGGACCTCAACATTGCCGTGTTCATCGGCGCCGACCGGCACGTCATCGAGCGGGATGTTGGGGATCTCGGCAAGAGCCGTATTGAGCGCCGCCGTATCATCGCGTTCCGCCGCTTCGAGCGCTCCAACCTCTGTCTTGAGCGTGGCGACTTCCGTCTTCAAGCGATCGGCGGTCGCCGCATCCTTCCGGGCCATCGCCTGGCCGATCTCCTTGGCGGCGGCGTTGCGGCGCTCCTGGAGAGATTGCAGGCGAGCGATCGATACGCGGCGGCGATCGTCGAGGCCGAGCAGCGTCTCACTCAGCGCCTCGAGGCCACGTTTACCGCGGCCGGCGTCGAAGGCCTCGGCATTGTCCCTGATCCATTTGATGTCGAACATTGTGGCCCCGGACGATCCGATGCCGTGGCACCTGCGATCAGGTGGAGGAACCGGACGCGGCTTTTCGGGCGCGATTGCGTTCCATGGTCGACACGACCACGACGGCGCCTTCGTAAAGAAGCAACATCGGCAGTGCAAGGCTGCACATCGATATCATGTCGGGCGGCGTCAGGATCGCGGCTGCGATCACGACCACTACGATCGCGTAGCGACGCTTCGCACGCAGGAAGGCCGCGTCGATGATCCCCGCCTGACCCAACAAAGCCAGGATCACGGGGAGCTGAAACGCGATGCCGAAAGCGAAGATCAGCGTCATGATGAGCGATAGATATTCGCTGACCTTCGGCAGCAGTTCGATCGTCGCCTCGCCCGGAACATTGATCTGCTGCATCGACGTCGAGAAGCGGATCAGCAGCGGCATCACGACGAAATAGACCAAAAGGCCACCCAGCAAGAAGAACACCGGGGTGGCGATCAGGTAAGGCAGGAATGCCTGCCGTTCTTTTCGATAGAGGCCGGGCGCGACGAACATATAGATCTGCGTCGCGATGACCGGGAAGGCGATCATTCCGGCACCGAACATCGAAAGCTTCAGGTTCGTATAGAATTGTTCAAGGAAATGCGTGGCGATCAACGTTGCCTTGTCGGCTCCGACAACGCCGACGTACGGCTGCACCAGAACATTGTAAATTTGATGCGAAAAGTAGAAACACACCAGAAACGCGACAAAGAACGCGATGATGGCTTTGATCAGCCGCGATCGGAGCTCGATCAAATGATCGAGCAAAGGCGCCTTGGAGGCCTCGATCTCGTCGATGGTCTCGCTCATTGGTCGGACGTTTCGCGGCGCGCGGGAAGGATGTTGCGCGAGCGCTGCCAACCCGGAGTTCGCCCACCCGCACCGTCAAATCTCGATCCCGGCCGGCGCCGAACGACGACGCTCTTGCGAGGCGCCTGATCCGGCACTTCTTCGGCCATACTGATATCGGGTATAGGCTCAGGAAGCGGAAGCGTCCCGATGGAGGGATTCGACTCAGGCAGGGCGGCGACCGAAGGGGACGATTCGATGGCGGACGATGCCGGCAGACGCGTCGGCGTCATTTCCGAGGTCGAGCCGAAATTGGGCGTCAACGTGGAGGATCCCACCATATTCATCGCGTCGTCGAGATGCGCTTTGATGTCCTTGCCCGGGTTGAAATCGACATCGAGTGTCGCCGAGTCTTTGAGTTTCGCGACCTCGTCGCGCAATTCCTGGATGTCGGCCTCTTTCATGGCATCCATGAACTGGCTCTGGAATTCCCCAGCCATTCGCCTGACCCGCGTCACCATCTGGCCGAGTTGGCGCAGCACGCGGGGCAAGTCCTTCGGACCGATCACGACGAGCGCGACCGTCGCGATGATCATCAGCTTACCAGCATCGAAATCGAACATCAGGACAGGCCGGCACAATCTCAAAGTGGCGCGCGACGCAACCCCTAGGGCACGCCGCGTTCACAATGCACAAAAAACGATACGGTCGAGGGTCGCGGGGCGTCAGCCGACGCGGCGAGTCTCGGTCGTGCTCTCGACCGGCGCGCTCATGCGATGATCGATCGTCCGAGTGGTCTCCATCGTCACAGGATTGACGGGGACGGACGAAACCGGCTTCGCATCGACATCGTCGTCGGACATGCCCTTCTTGAAGGATTTGATGCCCTTAGCGAAGTCGCCCATGAGGTCCGAAATTTTGCCCTTCCCGCCGAACAAGACGAGGACAACGGCTCCCGCTAAAATCAAATGCGGCAAACTCATTCCAAACATCACTCACCTCCACGTCGTTCAGGCAGCCACGCCGCCCAGCGCGCGCATTGGAGGGGAACCTATGCTTCAGCCGGCAGAAAAACAAGAACGTCCGCGTGGCACCTTCCGGAAGAGTGAAGAGCGCGGCCCTGCTCGGCCGGCACTCCGCTTAGAGACGGTACTTGATCTGGTCGGTCCAATAACGCTCGAGACGGGTCAATGCGTTGTTCAGCCGAGCGAACTCCTCGCCCGAGATGCCGCCGATCTGCTCCACGGTCAGAACATGTTTCTCGTAGAGATTCGCCACGATCTGATGCACGTCCTGGCCCTTCTCGGTCAGGCTGATGCGAACCGACCGACGGTCGATGCGGGAGCGGGCGTGATGGAGGTAGCCCATCTCGACGAGCTTCTTCACGTTGTAGGACACGTTCGAGCCGAGGTAATAACCTCGGGTCCGCAATTCGCCGGCCGTCAATTCCTTGTCGCCGATGTTGTAGAGCAGCAGGGCCTGCACGGCGTTGACGTCGCTGCGACCCCGACGATCGAATTCGTCCTTGATGACGTCCAGCAACCGACGGTGCAGACGCTCCACCATGGTCAGAGCCTCGAGATAGGCCGGACGAACTTCCTTAAGACGTTCGCTGCGCTCTTGCACTGCCTCGATTTTTTTGACCGTGTTCATGGGACGCCCCGTTTTATTATGTGACGGCGATTTCGCCTGTCTTTGACCTGATGTTGACCAATGTAGACTGGGCGAATGAAGACGAGTTTAAGCGATACCCTCAATAAGAGGTTTCTGGAATGCAGTAAATCAGAGATGAATTGAAGTAGATTTACGTTTGAGTCATCTATGCGATTAAGCTTTTATTCAATTCGGAAATTAAGGAACTTTGCAGAGTAAAAGCTAACCATCGAGTGGCCGAACGGTATCTGGCCTAGGGAGATGGCCCTTGGGCGGCGGCGGCGACATGCCAGGTCAACACCATATAAAGGCTAACGAGGACGAGGTCCGTGAAGCCGGTGAGCCAGGGATGCGAGTAGAATCCCGGCAAGAGAAAGAGAACGAGAAGTTGCGCCCCGGCGCTGACGAGCCAAATCACACCGCCCCATGGGGTCGCGAGCCAGAGGCCGACCGAGGCGATGAGGTCGATAATGGCGAAAAAGATCGTGGTCGTGGTTTCCGCCGACGAAAGGCTCATGATGAGACTGCGGCCGTCGATGGTGGTCGCGAGCATGCTGTTCCATTCCAACAGCCCATCGATGATCAACAGGGCCGCGACGAACCGCATGAAGAACACGAGGAAGAAACCGGCGCGGCTATGTCCCCCGCCTTGGGAGCCCTGGTTGAGCACGATGGCGGCGGTCGGTGCATAGCTGCCGATGCGTCGCTTCGCCGATGACCTTTGCATAATACCAACCTGCCCGCTGGCTCTTCAGAACGTCGGTAGCGACCTACGACGCCAACCCCCGCCATCTTCAAGCCGGTCGACCCGCCCTCCACACCGGAATGCTTTCGAAGCACGCGCCCGCATGCTAAGCCCAGTGATAAAGAATGACAACGAGATGAAGCGCATGACCGCAGCGAACCGAGGCTCGCCCACCGACGCGCCAGCGCATGTCGAGCCCGTCCTCCGTCCCGCCAGCCTGGGCTTGATCCATCGGCCGAGGCGCAACCGCAAGGCCGACTGGGCGCGGCGTCTCGTGCGGGAACATTGCCTGACAGTCAGCGATCTGATCTGGCCGATTTTCCTCATCGAGGGACACGGTCGACGCGAGCCCGTCAAGGCCATGCCGGGTGTCGACCGTGTTTCGGTCGATGAAGCCGTCCGGGACGCCGCCCGGGCCGTTGCGCTCGGCATCCCGGTCCTTGCTGTCTTTCCTTATACGGAACCGGAGTTGCGCGACGCGACCGGATCGGAGGCGCTCAAGGACAACAACCTCGTGTGCCGGGCCTGCCGCGCCATCAAGGCAGAGGTGCCGGACCTGGGGCTCCTGACCGACGTGGCCCTCGATCCCTATACGAACCACGGGCATGACGGCGTGATGGACGGCCATCGCATCCTCAATGATGCCAGCGTCGAGGTTCTGGTCGGCCAGTCGCTCAACCAGGCCCGGGCCGGCGCCGACATCATCGCACCGTCCGACATGATGGACGGCCGGGTTGGCGCCATCCGCTCGGCGCTCGACCGCGAGGGCTTCGAAGACGTGCAGATCATGAGCTACGCCGCCAAATATGCCTCGGCCTTCTACGGCCCGTTCCGCGACGCCATAGGAACGAAAGCGGTGCTTCTCGGCGACAAGCAGACCTACCAGATGGACCCGGGCAACGGCAACGAGGCGCTGCGCGAAGTCGCCCTCGATCTCGAACAGGGGGCGGATATGATCATGATCAAGCCCGGCCTGCCCTATCTCGACATCCTTCATCGGGTAAAGACACAGTTTCGGGCGCCGACCTTCGCCTACCAGGTCTCTGGCGAATATTCGATGATCATGGCCAGCGCCCAAAATGGCTGGATCGACGGCGAAAAGGCGATGTTAGAGAGCCTCATCGCCTTCAAGCGAGCCGGTGCCGACGGCATCTTGACCTATTTCGCTCCACGGGTCGCTCAACGGCTGAACGACCAGACCGCTCGCTAGCCTTCCTATGGAACACGCTCGAAAGTCCCTTATCCTGAAGAACCGCGAAGCGGCATCTCGAAGGATCGAGGGGCGGGAGCCCTATGACGGTCTTATGACACCGTAAAGCTAGAGCATGAGGCCGAACAGTCGGCACGGATTTTGGGACGACATCATGCTCTCCATTATCGTGATCTGAGCGGCAACACATGACGAAAGCGTCTCTTTTGCGAGCTTTCGTCGCGCTGATCCTTCCCCTCACGGTCGCCGGATGCGCGGCCGATGTCCATTCGGACCGGGCCCAGACCTGCAGGATCGCGGCGGTCGCGGTGTTCGATCCCATGCCCCTGCGTGTCGTGGGGCAATCGACGATTCTAAGCGGCGACGGCGGATTGTCCGGCGTCGAAATCCGCCTGCAATCGCGCGACGACGGCAGCCTGCATAGGATCGAGTGCCTGTTCGCCTTGCCGAGGGGCGCAGCCGCGAGCGATCTCGCCGAGATTCGGACCGAGACCGAAACGCTGTCCGACTCTCGCCTCTTCATGGTGCGGCGGTTCTGGCTCGACACGGTCGAGGGCGCGGAGGCGGATCCGGGGCTTGCCGAGCGCGGACAAGGGCTGCCGGTCGTGCCCTTCCAGATCGCATATGTGTTGCAAAGCCTGGTGGCGGCGCTGCCCAACGCGGCCGTCTATGCTTTGCTGGCCGCCACCTATTCCCTCGTCTATGGGCTGTTCGGCAGGATCAACCTTGCCTTTGGCGACATCGCGGCGATTGGCGGCGTAGCGGCTCTGCTTGGCGCCGCACTGGCCTTGTCGACGCCGCCGATGCTGATCCTCGTCGCGGGCTGCGGCTTCGGGCTGTGGGCCGCCGGATTGCATGGCGCTGTCATCGAACGTTTGGTGATGTGGCCATTGCGCCGGTCCACCGGCCAGCAGGGGCTCGTCGCGACCATCGGTCTCGCACTGTTCGTGCAGGAATATCTGCGGCTCATCAGCGGTAACCAGACACGATATATCCCCTCGCTGCTGTCGAACCCGATCGGCTTCATCCGCGCGGAAACCTTCGTGGTCACGGTCACGCCGCTGTCCCTCATCGTCTTCACGATGGCCATCGCGGCGTCCCTCGGGGTGCTGGCCATCCTTCGATTCACCGGCTTCGGCCGCGATTGGCGCGCGACCAGCGACGATCCGCTGGCAGCCGCGTTGTTCGGCGTGGATCCGCGACGCCTGTCGCTCCAGACATTCGCGCTGGCCTGCGGATTGGCGGGCCTCGCCGGCGCATCGGTCACCCTCATCTCGGGAACGGTGGGCCTCGTCTATACGACGACGCTGGGTTTGAAGGCTCTGATCGCCGCGATCGTCGGAGGGATAGGTTCCGTGCCGGGCGCCTTCATGGGAGGGCTCGCCATCGCGCTCATCGAGGCCTTGTGGTCGGCTTATTTTCCGATCGTCTATCGCGATCTCGTCATCGACGTCCTCCTTGTCGCAATGCTTGTGCTCCGGCCGGGCGGCCTCTTCGGCTACCGTGATCTTCTTCCTCGGCGCATTTGATCCCGCTGGTGGGGAATTAATGTCCGGGCACTCCCCGACCGGCTTGTGCGCCGCACGATGCGATCCCAAATCCTGCATCGCGCGATCGTGGTTCCGAAGAGCAACATCGTCGTTGCGATCCGGCCCTCGGTCGGGGAAGATGAAGCGAGCGTTGGGAGAGCCATCATGACGTTTGGCGCCATTCAATCTGCGGTTCCGCTCTATGGCCGCGCAGGTCTTCCCGCCGGTGCGCTCGACGGGGTGCGAACGCGGCGCATGCTCGCCGTATGCCTCGATCTAATTGTGGTTTCGACGCTTTCGGTTGGCCTTTGGCTGTTCCTCCTGGTCGTGACCTTCGGCCTGTCGCTTTTCATCCTGCCGCCGCTGTTTCCGTTTGTGGCTTTTTTCTACAACGGCCTCTCAGTTTCAGGGCGAAACATGGCGACGCCCGGCATGCGACTCATGGGGCTGCAGATGCGCCTCGACGCCAGCGGCCAGCGCGTTCCCTTCATTCACGCTGCGGTTCATGCGGTGATGTTCTACGTGAGCTGGATGTTCCCCCCGGTTTTCGCGGTTTCCCTGTTCACCGAGGACAAGCGGTGCGTCCATGACATCTTTTCGGGCGTGATTGTTGTCCGTAAGCTGTGAGGACGAACGGATACGGCGTGACGGTCACGCGACAAGCCTGATGCCGAAAAGTCGGCACGGGTTTTCGGATGACATCATGCTCTAACTTATCAAGATCGGTCACGAGGGTGCGGGATTGACGCGAGAACCACGGGACGCTCCCCAGTTCTATCTGACCGCGCCCTCGCTTTGCCCCTATCTGCCGAACCGGCTGGAGCGAAAGGTCTTCACCCATCTTATCGGACGCCGGGCCATCGCGATCAACGATGCTCTCACGCAGTCGGGCTTCCGGCGCTCTCAGACCATCGCCTACCGGCCGGCCTGCGAGATGTGCAGGGCTTGCGTTTCGGTGCGGGTCTGCGTCGACGATTTCCGACCAGGCAAGAGTTTTCGCCGCGTGCTGCAGCGCAATGAAGATCTGGTCGGTTTTCCGGTGGAGCCGAAACCCTCGGCCGAACAATATCGCATGTTCCGCGCCTATCTGGCGGCACGACACAGCGACGGCGGCATGGCGGATATGGGTCTCCTCGACTTTGCCATGATGGTCGAGGATTCGCATGTCGAGACGCGGCTGATCGAGTATCGACGGCATGGACCGGACACCACGATCACCAAGCGAGGCCAGGGGCCGCTGATGGCCATGTGCCTTACCGACACGCTCGCCGATGGCCTGTCGATGGTCTATTCCTTCTACGAGCCTGATCATGCCGACCGCTCGCTCGGCACTTATATGGTGCTGGACCATATCGAACGCGCCAGAGCCTTGGGACTGAAGCACGTCTATCTCGGCTATTGGGTCGAGGGATCGCGGAAAATGGCTTATAAAGCCCGGTTCCTGCCGCAGGAGCGGCTCGGCATGAACGGCTGGGAGCGATTCGAATAGCGGTCACACCGAGAAAAGGTTGCTCTTCGGAAAGCCCTTGGGTGGCAGGTGTCCCCGGTCGGCCCGCTTACCGAGCCAACTTTGAAGATCCTTACCCGCGACCGTTCTGGTTTTGCCGCTAGCGTCGAGCCATTGCAGCCCGGTGCCGAGGGTGATCACGCGCACATCCGACAGGCCGCGAGGAGAGCGCTGAAGGATCACGCCCTTGCCGCGCGGCATCTCGGGCACCTCAGCGAGGGGAAACACCAGGAAATGCCGATCGTTGCTGATGACCGCGACATGGTCACCCTTGGCGGGAATCATCAGTTTGGCCTTGGCGGGCGCCGTTGGATTGATCAACGCCTTGCCTTTGCGGGTCCCGACGACGAGATCGTTCATGGCGACGAGAAAGCCCCGTCCGTCGCTCGACGCCACCAGAACGCGGCCGCCCTCCTCGAACGGCAGGACCGTCACGACATCCTCGCCCTCGCCGAGTTCGGCCATGAGCCGCAGCGGCTCGCCGAAACCCCGGCCTGCGGGCAGCTTGCTGACATCGAGTGTATAGACGCGCCCGTCGGTCGCCAGAACGACGATCCGGGCCGTGGTCTCGCTGAAAAAGGAGATCGACAAGCGGTCGTCGCCCTTGAAGGTCAAGGCGGCCGTATCCGCGATCTGTCCTTTGAGGGCACGGATCCAGCCTTTTTCGGACACGACGATGGTTACCGCCTCACGCTCGATCATCGCCTGGGCGGGCGCGGAGGCGTCGAAATCAGGCGCCGTCTCAAAAGTCGTGCGCCGCTTGCCCAGCAATGTGGTCGGGCCGAACTTGCGCCGCACCTCCCGAATCTGAGCCGAAACGGTTTTCCACTGCGCTGGTTCGCTGTCGAGCAGATCCCGCAAGCCCTGGCGCTCTTTGGTGAGAGCATCATGGTCCTTGCGAAGCTGTAGCTCTTCGAGGCGGCGCAGGCTTCGCAGCCGCGTGTCGAGGACATATTCGGCCTGCAACTCGCTGAGCTCGAAGGTCGAGCGCAGCATCGCCTTGGGCTCATCCTCCTCGCGGATGATACGAATGACCTCATCGAGGTTGAGGAAGACGATGAGCATTCCGGCCAGCACTTCGAGCCGGCGGTCGATTTCACCGAGCCGATGGCCCGACCGGCGAACCAAAACAACGCGCCGGTGGTCGGTCCATTGCTTGAGCGCCTCCGCGAGGCCCACGACCCTCGGCACGACGCCATCGACCAGCACGTTGAGATTCAACGGGATGCGGGATTCGAGTTCGGTCAGCCGGAAGAGATGTTCCATCAGAACGTTGGGGTCGACGCTGCGCGAGCGCGGCTCGATCACGACCCGCACATCTTCTGCCGACTCGTCCCTGACATCGGCGATGAGCGGGCTTTTCTTCTCGGTGACGACCTCCGCCAGGTGCTCGATCAACCGCGACTTCTGCACCCCATAGGGGATCTCGGTGACGACGACGGTCCAAGTGCCGCGTTCACCCTCTTCTTTGGCCCAGCGCGCTCGGAGCCGGAAACTGCCGCGCCCGGTGCGGTAGTTCTCGGCGATCGTCGCCGGCTCGTCGATCACGATGCCGCCGGTCGGGAAATCCGGCCCCCGGACAAAGGTGAGAAGCTCGGCGCTTTCTGCCCCCGGATGCGCGATGAGATGGAGCGCCGCATCGCAAAGTTCGGCTGCGTTATGGGGCGGGATCGAAGTCGCCATGCCGACCGCGATCCCCTGTGACCCATTGGCCAACAGGTTCGGGAAGGCCGCCGGCAAGACCACCGGCTCCTGTTTCTCGCCCGAATAATTATCGCGCAGGTCGACGGTGTTCTGCTCGATCCCCTCGAGCAGAAGCTTGGCGACCTCGGTCATCCGGGCTTCGGTGTAACGGTAGGCGGCGGCGGGATCGCCGTCGATATTGCCGAAATTGCCCTGCCCATCGACGAGCGGATAGCGCGACGAAAAATCCTGCGCGAGCCGCACCAGCGCATCGTAGATCGCCTGATCGCCATGCGGATGGAAATCGCCCATCACATCGCCGACGATCTTCGCGCATTTCTTGAAGGCGGTCGCAGGGTCGAGGCGCAGCACCTGCATGCCATAGAGAATGCGGCGATGAACGGGCTTCAGGCCGTCGCGCGCATCGGGAAGCGCCCGGCCCATGATGGTGGATAGCGCATAGGCGAGGTAGCGCTCCTCGAGCGCCTCGCGCAACGGGACAATCGTGGCTTCCGGGCCGCGCGGCGGCGGTGGCACAGGCGATTTGGACATGGCGGCACGCTTTTTCGAACGCGGAATGTGTCGCGGTGAAGCGAGCGACCCTCATGCTGCCGTCGGACCGCGAAGATTTCGGATCGACCGATCCAAGCTCTCGAACGTGATCGAAGCCAGAGGGAGGGAGCATGATGTCGCCCGAAAGCCCCTATCGACCTTTCGGCATCATGGGCTAGGACATCGCAGGAACCGACAGATGAAACAAGCGTTCAACCTGAACCGTGACTGTGGCGTGGACGCACTAGCCAATTTGACCGGGCAGGCCTAGCAAGACGGCCGCGTCATCGAGGGAAGTTAGATTGCTTATGTGGAAGAGATCGCGACGTCCGATGTCCGACGCTAAGGTCAACCAGGATCGTATGTCCCGCACCGCCGTTGTTGGCCTGTCTTCCGGCATTTTCTTCATTCTTGCCACGCTCGTGGCGGTCGCCTTGTTGAACCTCCCGAAATCCGCTGTGGCGGAAGGCTCGGAAACCCCCTGCCCGCCGGCCGAAGTATCGCTCGATCAAGGCTACGGGGTCAGCCGCCTCGGCCCGCAACCTTTCTGCCATGACGCGGCCGCTCAGGGGCTTTCAGAGGACAGCGTCGCCAAATAGGCGCGGCGCGCCTCCGGCATGAGGAGCCCGCGAGGCTCGAAAATGTCGCGCTTCAAAAAATACTCGGTCAGGCGAAAGCCGGACAGAGCCTCTGCGGTCGTCACTCGCGAGAATCTTGTCTCGTCCGCTTCCTCGATCAGGAAGGCCGGCAGCGCCATGATACGGTCGCGGTAAGGCTCGCCGGCCACGCGACTCACAGCCCGGCCTGTGCGGGGCGACACGTAAGCCAGATCCTCCCGGCTTCCCGTGGCGGCGCAGCAGGTGAGATCGAGCCCGAATCCGAGATCGGCCAGCAGTGCGAGTTCAAAATCGACCAGACGCGGCGCCAAAGTACGCGAATCATCGAGCCCATCCATCAGTTCGGCAAACCGATCGTGGAGGTCCGGGTGGGGATCACGTTCGGGCAATAATCTGGCAAGCCCGCAGAGGTGGTTGAGCGCATGCAGCGCGCCGGCCTTGCGCATGATTTCGCCAGCACGCAATCGCGTGGGCTCGATCGCGAAGGTCCCCATCTGTTCTTCGAGGCGCGCCCGCCATGTAGCCAAAACGCCGTTGCCTGGCTGCAGGACGGGGCGCAATTTGCGTGACCGGCCGCCCAGCACCATGCCGACATGACGGCCACGAAGAGCAGTGAAAAGGTCGAGGATGACGCTGGTCTCGCCATGCCGGCGCACCCCGATCACAAGGCCTTCAGCCTGCCACTCCAACGGAGAGCCTCCAAAAAACCGCGTGAACGCTCTCGTTTGCCACGAGCCGGAGCCTATCCGCCGATCGCCGACCTAACCCCTGATGGTCAGGAGCCCTTCGGAAAATCGAGACCCATCTCGCGGAACCGCTCGGGGTCGTCGAGCCATTTTTCCCGGACTTTGACATGCAAGAACAGATGCACAGGGGTGTCGGCAGCCTCAGCGATATCCTTACGCGAGGCCTTGCCGATCGCCTTCAAGGTCTGTCCATTCTCCCCAATGACGATCTTCTTGTGCCCGTCGCGGGTGACGAAGATGGTCTGCTCGATCCGGGCCGATCCGTCGGGAAGCGTTTTCCAGTCATCCGTCTCGACGGTCGTCTGATACGGCAATTCCTCGTGCAACCGCTCGAACATCTTCTCGCGGGTGATTTCGGCGGCGAACAGCCGAAGCGGCGCATCGGTGATCTGGTCTTCCGGGAACAACCACGGCCCCGGCGGCATGGTCGCACCTAGCGTCTCCTTGATTTTATCAAGGCCGTGACCCCGCAACGCCGACACCATGAAGGTCTCGTCGAAGGGAAGGCGCTCGTTCACCGCCTGCGCGAGCCTCAAGAGATCCTCCACCTCGATCGTGTCGATCTTATTGAGGATGAGAAAGCGACGCTGCTTCACGCCCAGCAACCCGTTCAGGATCGCCTCATTTTCCACATCGAGCCCCTTGCGCGCATCGATCAGCAGA
This sequence comes from Lichenihabitans sp., assembly GCA_965214365.1. Taxonomy (GTDB): domain Bacteria; phylum Pseudomonadota; class Alphaproteobacteria; order Rhizobiales; family Beijerinckiaceae; genus Lichenihabitans. The sequence goes on along the minus strand of CBDCBM010000004.1, from coordinate 2,574,219 downwards.
GCCACCACATCGGCGTCGCTCGCCCCGCCCCACGCCGCAGCGACCATGGCTCTGTCGAGACGGCGCCGGGGCTTGAAGATACCGGGCGTATCCACGAAGACGATCTGCGCGTCGCCTTCGAGCGCAATGCCCCGCACGGGCGCCCGTGTGGTCTGCACCTTGCGCGATACGATCGACACTTTGGCACCGACCAGGGCGTTGATCAGGGTCGATTTTCCCGCGTTGGGGGCTCCGATCAAGGCCACGAAGCCGCAACGTGTGGGGCTCGAATCGGTCATCGGCTGTCTCCAGTGGCGAGCACCGGCCGGTCGCCGAACCCCTCCCGCGCCATGAAGGTCTCGGCTGCGGCCTGCTCGGCCGATCGTTTGGACGGCCCATGTCCCTCAGCGGCCGCATAACCGGGTACCGCGACGGAAACGACGAATGCGGGTGCGTGTGCTGGCCCCGCACGCTCGATTTCCTTATAGACCGGGGGGGGCCGCCCAAGCCCCTGCACCCATTCCTGCAGCGCGGTCTTCGCATCGCGCAACGGCCGCGGTGGAGTGAGCATGCGCTCCGTCCAGAACCGAGCGATCAAGCCGGCGGCGGCCTCAAAACCACCGTCGAGATAGACCGCACCGATCAGCGCCTCGCATACATCCGCCAGGATCGCGGGCCGACCTCGTCCGCCAGCCTGCAATTCGCCGAGCCCAAGCCGGATATAGGCTCCGAGATCCCAATCGAGACCGACCTTCGCGCAACTTTCCTGCCGGACGAGTTGGGCGAGGCGTCGGGACAATTCGCCCTCAGCCGCGTGGGGAAACCCGGTATAGAGCATGGACGAGACCGCCAGGCCTAAGACCCGGTCGCCGAGGAATTCGAGACGCTGGTAACTGGCCTGGCGGACGCTATCGCCGCCAGCGCCACTCATGTGGGTCAGAGCCTGGATCGCCAAACCGGTGTCGCGGAACTCATAGCCCAACCGCGCCTCAAGTGACGTCAGTTCCTTGGGCGTGTGAACGGGCTTCATCGAACCGGCGTGAAGATGCGCTTCCACCTGACGTTCGTCGGCCATTTCCAGATCTGCCAAGCGGAAGAATCCTCGCCGATCGAAAAGAAGATGATTTCGGCGCGCCCGACAAAATTTTCAAACGGCACATAGCCGACACCGCCCTGTTCAGGCGGCACACGTGAATCAGTGGAATTGTCCCGGTTGTCGCCCATCATGAAAAATTCACCCTGGGGAACCTCGAACACGGACGTATTCGAATAATAGCCGTTGTCGCCATCGCGTTGAATGATGAGATGGGTCACCCCGCCAGGCAAGGTTTCTTTATAGGTCGGAACCTCGACATCATTGCCGAACTGGTCCTTCGTGGTGATCTTCTGTGTCGGCTCGCGCGCCACCTCCTCGCCGTTGATATAGAGGCGGGCGTTGATAAGCTGGATCTTGTCGCCCGGAAGGCCGATCACGCGCTTGATGTAGTCCGTAGAATTATCGAGCGGCAGCTTGAACACCGCGACATCGCCGCGCTTCGGCGGGGTCCCGAGGATGCGCCCCGAAAACAAGTTGGGGCTGAAGGGCAGCGAATATTTCGAATAGCCGTAGGCATATTTGGAGACGAATAGATAGTCGCCGATCAGCAAGGTCGGAATGAGCGAGCCCGATGGAATGTTGAAGGGCTGGAATAATAGGGTCCTGACCACGACGGCGATCAGAAGGGCCTGGATGATCACTTTGAGGATTTCGCCGACCCCGCCCTCCTGGGAATGCTTCATCGCTTGTCCAGGATCCTTCTTCAGGCTTACGGGTTCAGTCATTCTCGTCTCTCTATCCGGTCGCAACGTCGGACAATAGCGCCGCGACTTTGGCCCAGGGCATCGTGAAACAGATCCCCCGGATGACCGCTACCGGCGATCGACATGCGCGCGAAGCCTCACGGTCCGCGCATCGGGTGACGGCACGCATATAACCGTCGTTCCTCGCTCCGCCAAGAGCCATCCCGAACGCGGGCCATCCCCAATGCGCCAATTGCTTGATGCGTGAAAGGGCGCGGATCGAGGCCAGGACAAATCAAAATCCCCAGATCCGAACGCTCGTGAAACGCGCTTCGAATACCTTCGACGCAGCGCGAGATGCGCGTTCAAACAGTTCGACCGGTCCAATGTTCGCAGCGACGATGGGACCTCTCGTTCCGACCAATTGGGCTGCTTAAAGCGCTAGCCCTGTTGATTATTTATTGCATCTGATTGCGCTCAAAAGGATTTCTTGACCAAAAAACATAAAAAGCCCCATGAGGGGCTTGAAAAGTTTAGGGTCCGCCGTATTCATTTGTCCGTAGCGTTTGACGCTGCGTGCCCTTCTTGGGCGTTTCCTCCCTAGACTTTGGCCGCCTTCGGGCGGTCTTTTTTTGTCTCGGGAGCCATATTCAGCATAGCTTTCGCTCGATTGCAAGGCAGCTATGATCCTTTGATAGGCTGAACAGCTAAAAAACTGACAGATTTTCGCTGTCGCGGTTAAAGGCCGGGACGGTCGGGCAGAAAGCCGTTCGAGCCCGGGAGTCAGTCGACACGCGTTACATTTGAACCGTCACGGGATATAGCCGGGCGTCGCCTTCGAATCGTCCTGTCAAGAAGGCGCCGAGTTCGTCCGTCGAGACTATTGGCACTCGACAAGGGGAAAGGCGGAAGCGTGTCATCTGTGGAGCCATCAGTGACTGCCTGCGAACCCGGCGAGGCTTTCGACTTCGTTCTGTCTCCCGCCGGTCACGTGAGCGTCGCGCACCGGGCGCACGAGCTTCGTTGGGATTTCATCGTCGAGACCGCCAACGGGCGTCGGTTCCTGCAGCCGATGAAAACCCGCATGAGTGCCATCGACCGGCGTCTGACCGCGGCGCTTCGGCGTCAAGCCTTCGAATTCGCGGTCGCAGAGGCACGAGGCCGCGATGTCATCGACTGATAGGCTCTGCTGAAGCGGGCAACGGATCGGTTGCCCCCGGCTCGAACCCTTGTGCTCGCGCCAGGGCAGAGAACCGCCCGCCACGCGCCAGCAACGCATCGAACGTTCCATCCTCGACGATCCTCCCCTGCTCCAAAACCAGGATCCGGTCCGCCTGCCGGATCGTCGACAGCCGATGAGCGATGATGAACGTGGTCCGGCCACGCGCGGCGGCCGTCATGGCGGCCTGAACGGCTTTTTCGGTCAGGGCATCGAGAGCACTCGTGGCCTCATCGAACAGCAGGATCGGCGGGTCTTTAAGCAGCACGCGGGCGATGGCCAACCGCTGCCGTTCGCCGCCGGACAGGGAGCGGCCCCGCTCGCCGAGAATCGTGGCCACGCCGTCGGGTTGTCGCGCAACGAAATCCACCGCCTGGGCACGATCCAGCGCCACCGAGAGGTCGGCCGCCGAGGCGTCGGGTTTGCCGACCCGAAGATTGTCCTCGATCGACCGGGCGAACAGCATCGGCTCCTGAAAGACAACGCCGATACTGCGTCGCAAGCCGGCGAGCGTCATGGTGCGAATGTCGATCCCGTCGATGGTGATTCGGCCCCTAGTCGGGTCGTAAACCCGGTGCAGCAGACCAAGCGTGGTCGATTTACCCGATCCGGTCTGCCCCACGAGGGCGATGGTCTGGCCGGGGTTCACTTGGAAAGAGAGGTCAGCGACCGCGTCGCGCCGGCCATCGTAGGAAAACGCGACGCCCTCGAAGGCCACATGGCCTTGGATCACGCCCGGGTCCCCAGCGTCCGAATGCTCGTTGACCGCAGGCGCCGTGTCGAGCACGCCGAAGAAGTCGCCAAGTTTCGGGGCCTGCAGAAACAAAGCGTTGATGAAGGCCACGACCTGATCGAGCCGCCCGACCATCAGCGTCGAAAAGCTCAAAAAAGCGACGATGTCGCCAATGCTGGCGAGGCCGCGAAAATGCAAGCCGAGGCCAACCGAGAAAATTGCCAGCAACGCCAGCGTCGAGGAGGTGCGCGTCGCCACCGCTGCGACCGCCCACCAGGAGAGAACCGGATATTGAGCCCTCAGCAGGGCCTCGATGAGGGACGCCAATCCACGGAGTTCCGACTCCATCCGAGTGAAGCTCTGGATAACCGCGACATTGGCGAAACTGTCTGCAACGCGTTCGGCGAATCCGCTGTGGTGACGTTCGACGCTGGATTGCAGCCCCTCGGTCCTGCGCAGGACCAGTGTCGTCGTGACCCCGGCGGTTCCCACCAGGCCAATCAGCACCAGGCCGAGCCGCCAGTTGACGACGAGCGAGAGGGGCAACATGACGAACAGGGCCGCGAATGACGCGCAATTGTCCCGGAAGAATGACAGCCACAGCGCCGCCATGCCGTTCGCGCCCTCGAGCATCACCTTGAGCAAGCGGCCCGAATGCGTCGCCCCGTGGAAACTCAAGGGCAGATGCAAGACGTGCTCGAAAAACTCCGCCATCAGGGCCAAGCGCCTCCGATGCGATAATCGATCGGCGTGGAAGGAGAGGGTTATGGCGCAACCGATGTTGAACAGGCCGAGGGCGCCCCATCCGATGAGGAGCGGCAGAATATCCGGCCATCCCACGGCTTCGACACGGGTCCGCGCGAGCCGGTCGATGATTCGGCCGAAGAGCAGCGGTTCGATGAACTGGGCGCCGGCCAGCATGGCATTGGCCAGCACCAGTCCGAAAACCAGCCGGGCTTCGGGCCTCAGCACCCGCATAACACGCAGATAGAGTCTGGCAAGCCTCATGGGTCGCTGGAACCGTTCATGCGCCGTGGTGGCGATGGATCGCGCGGCGCGGGCGCAACGCGGGGCCTAGATCACGCTGTCTTTGGATGGATTCCATCCAAAGACAGCGTGATCTAGGCCAATGATGGAGAGCATGATGTCGCCCGAAAACCCGAGCCGACTTTTCGGCATCATGCCCTAGCATTTGAACGGGTCGCGAACATCTGAAATGATGACGCTTGCGATGCGAGTTGTTCGCGTCCCGGGGGCGGGATAGTCTGCTTCTATGGCCAAGCAAAGATCCGGCGTCAATTCCCCCGTTTCGGAGGGGGATCGCATCGCCTCGGAACCGGTACAACTCGGCCGACGCTCGCAACGCCTGAGGCTGCGCGCCGCCTGGATGTATCATGTCGAGGATATGACCCAGGGCGCCATCGCCGAAGCCTTGGGAATCGGACGGATCACGGTGGTTCGGCTTCTGGCCGATGCCCGGGCGTTCCATGAAGTGCGGATATCGGTGAGCCGCGATATCGGCGAATTGACCGCCCTCGAGCGCAGCGTCGAGCGCACCTTCGGCATCGGCGAGGTCCTGGTGGCGCCGCTATCGGGGCCGGACAGCGATCCCACGGTCCCGATCGGAGCCGCCACCGGCCAATTCATTTCCGATGCCTTGCGCCCCGGCATGAAGATCGGCGTCGGGTGGGGCAAGACGCTGATCAGCGCCCTGCCCTATATCAGTGAGCGTCATGTGCCCGGCCTTTCGGTAGTATCTTTGCTCGGCGGCATCGCCAAGGCTTGGCAATACAACCCCACCGATTTTGCCTGGCAGTTCTCACGGCTTCTCCAGGCCGACTGCTTCCTCATTCCGGCCCCAGCGGTGGTCGACAGCGTGGAAACCAAGCGGGCATTGATCGACCGGTGCGGCCTGGGCGAAATCTTCGACCTCGGACGATCGCTCGATATGACATTGTTCAGCGTGGGGGGGATCACGCCGGACACGACCTCGTTCCGTTTCGGCTATTTTTCGGAGGAGGATCGCCAATCGCTGATCCGCGCCGGCGCTGTGGGAGACCTTCTCTACAATTTCTTCGATATTGACGGAGCGGTGGTCGACCATCCGGTGAACCAGCGGGTCATTTCCATGCCCACCGAATGGATCGCCGCGACCCCACAACGAATCCTCACCTCGGGTGGTGCCGCAAAGGTCGATGCGATGATCGGCGCGATCGCGCTGGTTCGTCCCACGGTGCTCATCACCGACGAGGCGACCGCCCGCGCGGCGTTAAAACTCAGGGGCGTCGAACCGCCGAACTTCGCCCCCTAAAGGAGCAAAATTTAAGTCTCCGTTCATGAAAATGCCGCCGATGCGGCCTCAAACTGTCCTTAAGCGGATGATCCACTCACGATCATAGTCAGCGCGGAAGATGGCGGCATGAGCTCTGCGGCAAACACACTCGTTCTGTCGATGAAGGACGCCTTGCGCGAAATGCGCTACTCGGTCCGGCGCGACGTCGGTCTGCTCGACCGGACCCTGGATCGCTTTGGGCGATGTGGTGGACGTTCTGCCTGGCCTTTTCCGCCGAATCCGGAGACGCAGGCCCTGCGCGTGGCGGATGCCTTGTTTGACGGCGTTGACCGGGCCGTCACCCTGGCGCTCCGGCCGCTTCGGCCTCCCGGCTCCTTCGCGGCGCTGAAATCGATCGCAATTCTGACCGGCCGCGACTGGACCGCGTTGCCCAACGGCTTCGCGGATACCCATTATCGGCTGACACACCAGATTCTTCGGGCTTTGGGCGTCGGGAACGCGCTTCTCTCGGAGCAGGCCTTCGAGGCCGCTGGGGATATGCTGAAACATCGTCACGCCGAGCTCGTCACCGCCGTATCGGACCACAAGCCGATCGGTCTGTCGCCTGCGGAATGCGAGGCCCGTGTCAAACTCTGCGCGGCGCTGGCCTTCTGCCTAGAAGCCGCCAAGCCGATCCGTTGTCTCGACCCACCCGAAGGAACCTCTTCGCCCCGGCATCTTTGCCTTGCGCCCAACCTCTATTGCGCCGTTCTCGTCGGGTTGGCCTCCGCGATCATGGCCACCAAAGCGGCGGGTCTAAGGCTTGATGTCACGATGGCCGTCGAGGCCGCCAATACGGTCATCGACGTGCGGTTTTCCCGGATGAGCATCGCCATGAGCGCGCGCGATCCCGTCGCGGCGCTGACCCGCGAATTCATGGCCGTGGTGCCATACCTGCCTTAGATCACGATGTCTTGGATGGAATCTATCGAGATACATCGTGATTTATTTCAATATGTTAGAGCATGATGTCATCCGAAACCCCGTGCCGACTTTTCGGCATCATGCTCTCGCGGCGGCGTTCGAAGGATGACGATGGACCTCGACCTGCAGGCGGAACTTGTCGGTGTGGCGGACCTTCGCCGCCGCATCCGCCATCTGGGTGCCTTCCGGGAGTCCTTCCGCCGCTGCGCCGATCTAATGGCGGAGACGCGCGGCATCAGGTTCGACATCAGCGACCGCCGCCTCGCGGCAGCCTTTCTGGATTGGGCGGAACTGTTCGAGCGGGAAAAACCCATGGCTCGTGAGGCGCCAAGGGATTTCGTCGCCTTCGCCGGCGGGCTTCTGGCGCGTGAGTTGCTCCGCCAGAAGTTCGGCGACATGGTGCCGGTATCGGCTCCCGCGCCGCGAGCGAGCGCCGCAAATGACAATTGCATCGCCAGCTTTTGGCCCGCCGGCTTTTTGGTGATGAGCTATTGCGCGAGCGTGGTGAACAGCGTGGCGATCCAGGATTTTTGCGCCCCCTTCGCGCTAGAGCCTGCCGCGCGGGACCTCCGGGTCTGGTGGTCGTTCCGCGACGACGTCCGGAACGATCCATCGTGTATCATTGGTTATCTCGACCTGTTCTTCGGCAACGCACCACAATGGACGAAGCCGGACCTGTTCGTCGAACGCTTAAAGCATCGGGAAACTGGCGGCAGTCCATAAAATAGAGGCGTGACCTCCGGCATCGGCACCGGCGAGCCCCGCTCGGAACTTGCCCCGCCGTTGCCTTCAGCCTGCACTTTACGCCTCGCCAACGATGAATTGCTCCAGCGTCTCGAACCGATCGGCTTCAGCCGGGCGCTTGTCCCACCGAATCCGGGCGATGCGCGGAAACCGCATGGCGACGCCTGATTTGTGGCGGGTGGATCGGTTCAGGCCCTCGAACAGGACTTCAAGCACCAGCCCCTCGTCGGGCTCATGCTTTACCTCACGAACCGGCCCGAAGCGATTGATCGTGTTGTTGCGAACGAATCGATCGAGCTTGACCAGTTCCTCGTCGGTGAACCCCGAATAAGCCTTGCCCACGGGGACGAGCAATTCGCCGGCCGGCCCCGGCTTCCAGACGCCAAACGTATAGTCGGAATAAAAAGACGAGCGTTTACCGTGGCCCCGCTGGGCATACATCATCACCGCATCGATATTGAACGGCTGGCGTTTCCATTTGAACCACGGCCCCTTCGGTCGCCCCGGCACATAGGGGCTGTCGAGGCGCTTGAGCATCAGGCCCTCGATGGCATCGGCATCATGGCCCGCGCCGGCCTCGGCCGGATCGAGGCGGATACGCGCCAACGCGTCCCAATCCGCGAAGGGCACGATCGGCGACAGGTCGATCCTCGAGTCGGCGAGCGTTGCCACGAAAGTTTCGAGCCTCGGGCGACGCGACCCGAACGGCAAAGCCCGAAGATCCTCTCCATCCTCCATCAAGATGTCATAGGCGCGCAGATGGATCGGATATTGAGCGATCGTCTTGGCCGACACGGTCTTGCGGTTGAGCCGCTGTTGCAGGCTTGAGAACGGCGCGACCCGCCCATCGAGCATCACCAGGAGTTCGCCATCGATTGTCGCCTGCCCCCATCGGCCGCTTGCAAGGCTATCCATCAGATCCGGAAAGGCACGGGATATGTCGTCTCCGCTGCGCGAATAGAGCCGGGCCACGGGCCGGTCCGAGGGGTCGAGGCCCGTCACGGCCTGCACCCTGATGCCGTCCCATTTCCATTCGGCGGAAAAATCGGCTGGCCGCAATTGCGCGAAATCCTTGGCCTCGTCTATCGCATGGGCCAGCATCGGCGTGCGAAACGGCGTCGCATCGATGCTTTCCGGCCTCGCGCCCCGACCGGCAGCCCAGTCGAAGAGACCCACATAGGGCGGCGCTAAGCCGTGCCACACCTCCTCGATATCGTCGGGCGCATGCGGCCCGAGAGCCGCAACGGCCGTTTTGGCGAGGCGCGCCGACACACCGATGCGGAGCGCGCCGGTGATAAGCTTTAGCAAAGCCCACCGGCCCGTCTCGTCGAGTCGGTCCAGCCACGTCGCGATCTGACGCGGCAGCGACAGCTTGCTGGTGCTCGACAAGGTGGTGACGACCTCGGACAGGCTAGGCGCGTCGCCTTCATCGTGACGCGACGGCCAGATCAGCGCCACGGTTTCAGACAGGTCGCCGACATAATCATACGACAGGCGGAACAGCACCGGGTCGGTCCGGTCCGCCACGAGCGCGTGGATCAACGCCGGCTTGGCATTGGCGAAGCTGAGCGAATCCGTCAGCGCTGCCAAGGCATAGCCGCGTTCGGGATCGTCGCTCGTGGAGAGATAGGCGGTGATTAGCCGAAGCTTGGCGTTGCGGCTGTGCTCGAAAGCCAGACGGTCGAGCAGGGTGCCAAAGCGCTTCACGCCGCGACAGAAGCCTCGTCTTCGGCCTCCTCGCCATAGCCGATGAGGTGGAGCGGCCGCGCCGCTAGCCCCCGGGCCGTGGTGGCCCAATGGACCAAAGCCTCGGCCTCGCCATGCGTGACCCAGAGTTCCTCGCAACCTGTCTCGTCGACGGTGGCGCACAGATCGTCCCAATCGGCATGATCCGAGACGATCAGCGGTAGTTCGACACCTTTTTGTCGAGCGCGGGCGCGTACCTGCATCCAGCCGGACGCCGCGACCGTAAGCGGATCAGGAAACTTCCTCGCCCAGAGATCCTGCATGGCGCCCGGCGGGCACATCACGATCTCGCCTGCGAGCTTGCCCCGCTCGTTCGCCGCAACCTTGCGAACGTCGCCGAGCGCAATGCCACGTCCCAGATAATAGTCCGTCAGCCTCTCGAGCGCGCCATGTATGTAGATTGGCCGCTCATAGTTCGCGAGGCGCAGCAGCGCCATCATGCGTTGGGCCTTGCCGAGCGCATAGACGCCGAGGATATGGGTGCGTTCTGGAAACAGGGCCTGAGACGCGAGAAGTTTCGCGACCTCTGCGGCAGCGCTGGGGTGTCGGAACACCGGAAGGCCGAAAGTAGCCTCGGTGATGAAAGCATGGCACCGCACGGGCTCGAAAGCCTGACAGGTCGGATCGGAAGCCCGCTTATAGTCACCCGACACCACCAGGCGATAACCACCTTGTGTCAGCGATATCTGCGCCGATCCGAGGACGTGGCCCGCCGGGTGAAAGGACACCACGACCCCGCCGACCGCGATGGCTTCACCAAAACCTACAACTTGACGATGCTGAGTAAAATCATCGCCATAGCGACGTTCCATAATGTCAATCGTCTCGCGTGTCGCCATGACTGCGTCGTGGCCGGCCCGCGCATGGTCGGAATGCCCATGGGTTATCAAAGCCCGAGGCACCGGCCGCACAGGATCGACATAAAAATCACCCGCAGAACAATAAAGCCCGGCGGGTGTCAAAGACAGGATATCGCTCGCGGACATCACCCCATCATAGGGCGGCGGCAGGCTTCATCAATTGTAACAGACAAGCTTTTTCGCTGTGTGCAGGACGCCATCCGGGCGAGGCACCCGCTTCAGAACAAATACGCAATCCTCATCGTCTTCGCCGTAGGCTTTGACGACCCGCAGGCTCTTGTTGATCGTCAATGGGCGGAAACTGAACTCGCCATCGTTGTAGGCTAGCGGAGCAGCCGCCAAGGGCGCGCCTACGAAACAGGCCAGAACCACGATCGCGAAACGCCGCATTGATGTCGAAGATGCCGTCTTTTCCATGGCCGTAGCCTCCCGTACTCTTACTCAACCAACGCTGTTGCAAAAAGTTCCCTGTCAAGAAAAAATATTATCGACAGAGCTGAATCATGCTGTAACCGGCAAAGTTTCCGACAGCATCGTAAACGGGCTGCAAAGCGGTGGGGCATCCGGTGGAGGCATAAACTGGGTTTGGTGCAGAGGCGACGACGGGTCCATAGATGGGATGGCCGTAAACGTCGAAGCGCGGCGGTCCCACAAAATTCGGCTCGGGCACCAATCCGCCGAACGTCCCACGTGCCGGCCCGGGCTTGAACTGATTGGGACCGGCGGGAAAGAAGGGAAGATCGGCCGCCATGACAGGCGAGACGCCCAGAAGGGCGATTAGAGCCCCGGCCAAGAGACCGACGTGGCGTGTGATCGTGATCGTCGAGGCCGAAAAGTTGCTTACCATCACGCCCGCTTACTCCATCAGGTTGGCGCAAGCCTCGCCGAGCCGCGTTACGAGAGGCTAAACGATCGACCGGCCACAGAGTTCAATAGGCTGTTCAGACCACAAATCCGGCCCAATGTGGCTTTTCCAGCACAGGACGGTAATGGCCGCGATCGCGGCATGTGACGGCCCTCTTTACTTTCATGACACGGTTGTGCTCCGACTGGTATGAAGAGGGTCGAAAGCTGGCCAGCCCCACGGGGCGTCTTACCCCCAAGGGAGCGGAATTGATGCGTTGGCTCGGCTTCCCCGTCTTGGTCATCCTCGCCTCGATCGGGTCTGCCCCGGCCCAGACGCCGGCCGTCAAGTCGCTGCCAGCGCCGAGCGTTGCTGCTCACAAGGCTTTTTCCCGCACCGACCTCGACAGCGAGGCTGTGCGGGTCCGCGCCACATTGCGCAAGGACATGGCCGAGGAGGCCAAGGGCCACACGGCGGACGAGCTTTTCGCCAAGGGGCGGCGTGAAGCGACCAGCGACCCCGACACGGCGGTGGATGATTTTGGCGGCGCCATCGCGGCAGGCCGCGACGATGCTGCGGTCTGGCTCGAATTCGCCAAGGCGGCGCAGAGCGCGGTTGCGACCATCAAAGACGACGAAGACCGCAAATCGACGCTGAACGAATGGGCGCTTCCAGCCGCCTATCTCAGCTATCAGCGCGCCGCGAGCCGCCGGGAGGAGGCCGAAGCCCTGGCCGTATTAGGCGGCATCTATGCGAGCCGCGAGGATTGGCGCCCGGCGCTCGACAGCCTCGCCGCCAGCCTCAAGGCCGTGGAAGATCCGCCCGTCCGTAAAGTCTATGATGGACTGCGGGACGAGCACGGCTTTCGCATCACCGATTATAAGATCGACTGCGACTCGCCCTCCGCTCGGGTATGTTTCCAGTTTTCCGAGTCTCTCACCAAGAGCCGAACCGATTTCGCCAGCTATGTGGCGGTTGGGGGCACCGCCAACGCGGCCGTATCGACAGATGACCAGCAACTCTGTGTCGAGGGGCTGAACCACGGCCAGCGCTATGCGGTGACGGTGCGCCAGGGCCTGCCGTCCGCTGTCGGCGAGACCCTGCTGAAATCGGCGGATTACGACATCTATGTGCGAGACCGGTCGCCGGAAGTTCATTTCGAAGGCAAAAGCTATGTCTTGCCGCGCATTGGACCGGAGGGCATTCCGATCGTGTCCGTCAATACGTCCAAGGTGGACGTCACCGTCTTGCGGATCGGCGACCGGAGCGTCGCGCCGACGATCAAGGGGAGCGACTTCCTGAGCCAGCTTTACTCCTACCGCTTCGATTCGATCGCGAGTGATGATGGCAAGAAGGTTTGGTCGGGTTCGCTCGGCGTGGAGCAGCGGCTGAACGAGGATGTGACGACGGCCTTCCCGGTGCTGGAGGCCGTCGGCAAGATGCAGCCCGGCATCTATGTGATGCAGGCCAAGCCCCATATGGAGGGAGGCGCTGGAGCGAGCGACGGCCCGATCCCGACCCAGTGGTTTGTGGTGTCAGACCTCGGCCTCACAACACTTTCGGGACAGAGCGGCATCACCGCTGTCGTCCACTCCCTTGCCACCGCGTTGCCTGTGGCCGGCGTCGACCTCAAGCTCGTCGCCAAGAACAATGACGTGCTCGCCACGAAGACCACCGACCAAGCCGGTGTGGTCCGCTTCGACCCTGGTCTCTCCCGAGGCATGGGCGGCGACCAGCCCGCCGTGCTGGTCGGCTCGACGGCGCAGGGGGACTATAACGTCCTCGACCTCGCTCAGGCGCCCTTCGACCTGACCGACCGCGGCGTCACGGGCCGGCCGGCCCCCAAGGGCCTCGAGGCATTCGTCTATACGGAGCGCGGCGTCTACCGGGCCGGCGAGACCGTCTATGTCACTGGATTGCTCCGGGGCGGCGATGGACAGACCGCCACGGGGCTTCCCCTGACTCTCGTCGTCAAGCGGCCTGACGGCGTCGAGGACCAGCGGGTGACGCTCGCTGATGCCGGTCTTGGCGGATATAGCCTCGCCCTTCCGCTGCTCGGCGGCGCGTCGACGGGAACCTGGCGCGTTGAAGCCTATGCGGACCCGAAGGGCGAGCCGGTGGGCGAGACCAGTTTTCTCGTCGACGACTATCTGCCCGAGCGCCTGAGCTTCGACCTCCGTCCTTCATCGCCCGCGCTCAAAGCGGGCCAGGCCGCCGAGGTCTCGACCACGACCCGTTTCCTCTATGGCGCCCCAGGCAGCCATCTCGACGTTTCGGGTGAGACGGTGCTGGAGGCGGCCGACAAGCCGGCATGGCCGGCACTGGCAGGCTATGTGACGGGCCTATCGGACGAGACGTTCGAAACGGTCACCACCGAATTGGCGGGCCCGGTCCAAACCGACGCCAAAGGCGCTGCTGAGATCACCGCTCCCGTGCCCGAAGGGGCGTCGACCCGGCCGCTCGAAGCCAAGATCGTGTTGCGGGTCGCCGAGCCCGGCGGGCGCGCCGTCGAGCGCAGTGTGACGCTTCCCGTGCTGCCCAAAACTGCGTCGATCGGTGTCAAGAAGACCTTCGGCACCTTAGGCGAGGGCGGCACGGCCACGTTCGATGTCGTCACCGTGGACCCGGATGGCGCCCGCTCGGCCAAAACCGGCCTGCATTGGTCGCTCTACCGGCTCGATAACGACTACCAGTGGTACAAGGACAGCGACCACTGGAACTACGAGCGCGTGAAATCGACAACGCGGATCGCCGATGGCACGCTTGCCACCTTGGCAGACGCGCCCGCCGCGATCTCGGCGCCACTGCGCTTCGGCCAGCACCGATTGGACGTGACGTCCGACGATCCGGCTTTGCCCCCCACCAGCCTGACGTTCGATGTGGGCTGGTCCGCCGACAATGGCGCGCCGACGCCCGATCAACTCGATGTGACGCTCGACCGCAAGGACTATGCGCCGGGCGATCCGCTCCGCGTGAACATCCATTCCCGGTTCTCGGGCGAGGCCACGCTCGCCATCGCCAATGACGCCGTCCGGGCGATGCGCACCGTCGATCTCAAACTCGGCGACAATACGATCGAGATACCGGTCGGCGAGGATTGGGGCACGGGCGCCTATGCGCTGGTGCTGGCCCACCGGCCGCTCGATATCCAGGCGAAACGCATGCCGGGGCGAGCGCTCGGCGTCGCCTGGTTTTCAGTGGAGGCGTCCGATCGCGGCCTCAGCGTCACGCTCGACGTCCCGGGCAAGATCAGGCCCCGCTCGATGCTCACCGTGCCCATCCGGTTGGCGGGGCTCCAGGCGGGTGAAGAGGCCGAACTCACCGTCTCGGCCGTCGATGTCGGCATCCTCAACCTGACCCGCTACGAAACGCCGAAGCCCGATGCCTATTTCTTCGGCCAGCATGCTCTCGGCACCGAGGTCCGCGACCTTTACGGCATGCTGATCGACGGCCTCGGCCTGACCCGGGGGGCGATCCGGTCCGGTGGCGACAGCGCAGGCGAACTTGCCAGCGAAAAGCCGACTCAAGCACCGCTGGCCCGCTATTCCGGCATCGTCAAAGTCGGTCCCGACGGAACCGCGACCGTCAGCTTCGACATTCCAGCCTTCAACGGCACCGTGCGGATCGCCGCCGTGGCCTGGTCTAAATCCCGCACCGGCAGCACCGAGGCCGACGTCATCGTGCGCGATCCCGTCGTCGTCGCCGGCACCCTGCCCCGCTTCTTGAACCTCGGTGACAAGGCCAGGGCACATTTCGAGTTCGACAATGTTGAAGGCCCGGCCGGCCCATATGTGTTGAGCCTCGACCCCACCGGCCCGTGGTTCTTCCCCGCCGACAAGCTGGAGCAGACCGTCAATCTCGATGCCCAAAGTCGCGCCGGCCTCGACGTGCCGCTGACCGCGACGGGCATGGGCACCGCGATCCTCGGCACCACGCTGAATGGGCCGCATTTCACCGCCACGCAAAGCTTCGCCATCCCGGTCCAGGCGGGATCGCCGACCGTGTTCAGGCGTGACATCCGCAAGATCGAACCCGGCGCGATGCTCACCGTCTCCGAAGACCTCCTCGCCGACTTCGTCCCGGGATCCGGCACCGCCTCCGTCGCGGTATCGCCGCTCGGGGGCATCGACGTACCGGCCCTGTTGCTGGCGCTCGATCGCTATCCGGTCGGCTGCTCGGAGCAGATCGTCAGCCGCGCCCTGCCGCTCCTGTCGCTGACCAAACTTGCGTCACCGCAGGAGCCCGCGCTCGACACGGACCTGCCGGCCCGAGTCGACACGGCTGTTGCGACCCTGCTGTCGCGGCAGACGTCGGACGGCAGCTTTGGATTATGGACGGCAGACGCCGAGAGCCAGAACATTTGGCTCGACAGCTATGTGATGGACTTTCTGACGCGCGCCCGCGAAGCCGGCCATGTCGTACCGACGCAAGCCTTCGACTCGGGGCTCGATAGGTTGCGCAATTTCGCGGCCAATACCAGCGACGCAAAGGATGACGACGCTTTGTCGCTCGCCTACGCCACCTATGTCTTGGCGCGAAACGGCCGGCCGGTGCTGGGCGACCTGCGCTACCTCGCCGCCACACGACTGACCGATTTCGCGACGCCCCTAGCGCAGGCGCAACTCGGCGCCGCCTTGGCCCTTCTTGGCGACCGCACCAGGGCCGCCGAGGTCTTCAAGACCGCGACAACCACGCTTGAGGACGCGAACGACAAACGCGACTACCGGTTCGACTACGGATCGCGCCTTCGGGACGCCGCGGCCGTGCTCGCGTTGGCAGCCGAGGCGGGGCTGCAGGACAATCTGGCGAAAGCCGGTAGCCTCCTTGAGGAGGCGCAACGTGCCCCCTACCCGACCGATACCCAGGAGCAGGCGTGGATGGTGCTGGCCGCGCAAGCGATCGAGAGCCAAGGAAAGACACTGTCGCTCTCGGTCGGCGGCGAGAGCCATTCCGGGCCTCTCTACCGCAGTTTTACGGCGCGGCGCCTCGCCGGGAAGCCTCTGACCATCGCCAACACCGGCAGCACGGTCCTGAACGTTGCCCTGACGACATCGGGCCAACTGACCCGCACCGAGCCCGCCGCAAGCCAGGGCTATATGATCGAGCGGCGCTACTACCGAATGGACGGCACCGCGACCGATCCATCCAATGTCAAGCAGAACGACCGGCTTCTCGTCGTGCTCAAGATGACGGAGGACGAGGCCAAGCCCGCAAGGCTGCTTCTCACGGATCCGCTGCCGGCCGGCTTCGAGATCGACAATCCGGATCTGGTGGAAAGCGGAACGGTGCCAAACCTACCCGATGACGTGACGGATGATGTCAAACCGATCCACACCGAGTTCCGGGACGACCGGTTCACCGCGGCTTTCGATCGAACGGCCGACCAGCCCGCCTTCTTCACGGTGGCCTATGTAGTGAGGGCTGTGACACCGGGGCGATTCGTGCATCCGCCCGCGACTATTGAAGACATGTATCGGCCGGAGCGCTTTGGTCGAAGCGCGCCGGGAACTGTCGAGGTCAAAGCCGCCGAATAAGGGCGGAAACGATGATCAGGCCGTCAAACGGACGTGGGGCACGATGCTTTACATCGAATCGCCTCGCGATCCTGAACGCATCGTGTTTTAGCGCGAGATATATTCTCGGCCGAAGGCGAACTGACCCAGGATCACGAAATCCTCGGCCAAGCTCGTCGTCGCGTGCCAAATCCTGTCGGATGTGAACTTGATCCCGGTCCACAATCCCTTGGGAGCGTGGGGCTGAGAGGATACGTCTCGACTGAGCAGACATCTACCGGTGTCACGCATACTCAACCTCATTTGGGATAGCCCCGGGCGAGACAAGTGTGCTCGGGATTGTGGCAGACGAACGATTTTCTCGAAGCCGTTCGCCTCTTGGTGATCCTTCGATATCTGAAGCAGCGGTCCGAATTTAGGCCGAAACCGACCACTTCGACGGCGAAATGTTGCGGTATGTCCAAGCCCGACATGAAGGCAGCGTGGGCATTCATAAGGTTCGCTCACTAAGCTTTACGAACCTCTAACCATACGTGCTGGCCGACGTCATTCGGCGAATGATTTGCGTTGACCCGCGACGATGGGTCGAGGTGCTTCTCGGCCGCAAGCCCTCGACAATCGTGGTTCCGCTGCACACCTTGTGTGTCTGCCGCCTCGCGCGGACCAACACACGGGCGCCGATGACCGACCCTGAACAGAATCGCTTCTCGGCGCGCGCCGCGCGCTATGTCCGCGTCGGGGCCAATGTGGGCGGGGTCGCGGCCCGCATGGCTGGATCGAGGCTAATGGGACGCGACAGCGACCAGGCCAACGCGCTCGCTCTCACCAAGGCGCTCGGCGGCCTAAAGGGGCCGCTGATGAAGGTGGCTCAATTGCTCTCGACCATCCCGGATGCCCTGCCAGCCGAATATGCCGAGGCCTTGTCGAAGCTGCAGAATGATGCTCCGCCGATGGGCGCCGCTTTTGTCCGGCGCCGAATGATGGCGGAACTCGGTGCGGATTGGCTTTCGAAATTCGGCAGTTTCGACTTAAAGCCGGCAGCCGCCGCCTCGCTGGGACAAGTCCATCGCGCCACCGACAAGGTCGGCGCCCCCTTGGCGTGCAAACTCCAATATCCGGACATGGCTTCAGCGGTCGAGGCCGATCTGTCGCAACTCGATGTCCTCTTCGCCATTCATCGACGGATGAGCCCGGCTCTCGATGCGCGCGATGCCATCCAGGAGATCGGCGCGCGCGTTCGGGAAGAACTCGATTATCGGCGCGAGGCGCGTCACGCGGCGCTCTACCAAATGATGTTAGCCGCAGTCGACGAGGTTCGCGTTCCCAAGATCGTCGTGGATTTGTCGACCGACCGGTTGCTGACGATGGAATGGCTCGACGGCACGAAGCTGATGTCTTTCAAGGAGGCGCCGCTCGAAACCCGCAACGCCATCGCGACCGCCATGTTCAAGGCATGGTGGGTGCCCTTCAGCCATTACGGTGTCATCCACGGCGATCCGCATCTCGGCAATTATTCGATCTGGTCCGATCCTGCTGCGCCTAAGGATCAGGTTCGCGGCATCAACCTCCTCGACTACGGCTGCGTGCGCATCTTTCCATCGACCTTCGTGGGCGGTGTCGTCGATCTGTACGAGGGCCTGCGGACCGGTGATCGGGCGCGCGTCGTGTCGGCCTATGAGACGTGGGGCTTCAAGGGCCTTACAAACGCGTTGATCGACACACTCAATATTTGGGCGAATTTCATCTATGGCCCGATCCTCGACGATCGTGTCAGGACCGTGGCCAACGGCGTCGAGCCAGGTCAATACGGGCGCAAGGAAGCATTCAAGGTGCATCAAGCGCTGAAAACCATGGGACCGGTGAAAGTGCCACGGGAATTTGTCTTCATGGACCGGGCGGCGGTGGGTCTTGGGTCGGTTTTTCTGCATTTGAGAGCCGAGCTTAATTATTTTCGTCTCTTCAACGACACGATCGCCGGTTTCGACGAACCGGTCCTGGCCCGTCGCCAGGCGGATGCTTTGAAGGCGGTGGGCCTCGTCGGTTAGAGCGTGATGCCGAAAAGTCGATGCGGGCTTTCGGCATGACGCTTCAAACTCAGAGTCGCCGCGTGAACTGCTTTTTCGCTCTCACCGTGAGGCGTTCGTGTCGGAAATGGCGAAAGGCTCCTACGCAGTCCATATCCAATTTGCTATCGTGGCAGATGAGGTAGGCGATGAACGCCGGAGGCTTTACGTGTGCCGAGCTTGGTCAAATTCCTCATCGTCGTGGCACTCATCGGTGGCCTCGTCTATGCCGGCATGATCGCCCTCGTCAGTGTCGTCGAGGTGTCGCCGCGTCCGATGGAACAGGCCATTCCGGCGGCTCGGCTCAATAAATGACGAGGCTTTCCGGCGATCGCCTGATTGACCTCTTCCTCGACATGCTGCTGGCCGAACGCGGCGCGGCGATCAATACGATCGACGCCTATCGGCGGGATCTTGGCGACTATCTCGGCTTTCTTGCCGCCGCCACGTCCCATCCGATCGACGTCGACACGGCCATTATCCGGCGCTTCCTCGCGGACATGGACCGACGCGGGCTCAAGCCCGCTTCCAGTGCCCGCAAGCTTTCGGCCATCCGCCAGTTCCATAAATTCCTGTTTGCCGAAAACCATCGCGCCGACAATCCGGCAGTCGTGCTGGAGGGTCCCCGCCGAGGCCGCCCGCTGCCGAAGGTCCTCAGCGAGGACGCCGTCTCTAGGCTGATCGACACCGCCCGCGAAGGGATCGAGGACCTGTCTCGGCCCCATGCCGAGAGGCTGCGTGCCGCGCGCCTGCATTGCCTGATTGAATTGCTTTACGCGACGGGGCTGCGCGTCTCCGAACTCGTCGCCCTGCCCCGATCGGCCGCCCGAGCAGCCACTGGGCGGATCGACACTTTGACGATACGAGGAAAGGGTGGCCGCGAGCGCCTCGTGCCGCTTTCCGAGCCGGCCAAACAGGCCGTCGGCGCCTATCGCGACATCGCGCGGGCCGGCCCCGCCGTTAAAATGTATGACGCCAGCCCTTGGCTGTTCCCCGCCGATAGCGAAAGCGGGCACTTAACGCGGCAGTTATTCGCCCGCGATCTCAAGACCATGGGCGCGGCCGCCGGTCTCTCGTCCAAGGAGATCAGCCCCCATGTCCTGCGTCACGCCTTCGCCAGCCACCTGCTGCAGAATGGCGCGGACCTGAGGGTCGTCCAGGAGCTTCTTGGCCATGCCGACATCTCGACGACCCAGATCTACACGCATGTGCTGGACGAGCGGATGAAGGCCATGGTGCGCGACCTGCATCCGCTGAACGAGGATGCGGCGGAAAAACCTTAGATCAGACCGATATCTTCGAGCTTGGCCCGCATGATGTCCTTGTCGAAGGGCTTCATCACGTGGTCTGTGGCGCCCGCGTTCACTGCCCGCGCGATATGAGCCGGATCATTCTCTGTAGTGCAGAAAAGAATCTTCGGCTTTTGGCCTCCTGGCAGGCGCCGAACCTCGCTCAAGAAGGCCAGGCCATCCATGACAGGCATTTGCCAGTCGACCAGGATCGCATCGGGCATCTCGGCGCTGCAAATCTGCAGACCGGTGTGGCCATTGTCCGCTTCCACGGTCTCCATCCGCAGACCCTCGAAGATTCGGCGCGCGACCTTGCGGATCACACTGGAATCGTCAACCACCAGGATCTGGGTCATCAATCGCCTCCGCGCCCGCGACGGAACAATGCGTCGCAAGTCTTAAGGAGCCTTGAAGCCCAGGTGGTTCGATCAGACGGCGTCGGCGGAATCCGAAGGCGCCGAGGCCAGGCCGCCTTCGATCACGTCGCCCGCGAGCATCGTCGCGGCGTCGTTTTCCTGCGGCTTCGCTTCGATGACGACCATGTCGCCTTCCAGCGCGATGCTCACCGCCATGGCGACCGAGCGGGCCACAAGCCCGGCGAAATAAGGCTGAATCGCATGGGCGTCGACGGTGCCGCTCTCTGGCTCGCCCTCAAGCAACGCCTGCACGCCATTGGCAACTCGTGCGAACTGTCCCCGCGCCTCGAGGCGAATCGTCTGACCGGCATCTTCTCCCGTCACCATGACCTTGATGGTGCCTCCCCGCGGCACGGCTGCGGCGGCGATCAGGCACAGGTTGAGGATCAGCTTCACTTTGTTTTTCGGCATCAGAACGCGCGGCACGGTCCATTCGAGCTTGACCTTGTCGTCGCCGAAGAGGCCGCGCGTCACTGTCTCGGCATCCCCGGTGTCGATGGAGGCGCCAGCCGAGCCGGCCGCCCCAAAGGCGAGGCGACAAAACTGCAGTTTTGCCGAGGCCATCATGGCGCTCTTCTTGACGAGTTCCATCGCGAAGGTGCGGGTCTCCGCGTCTTTCTCCTCCTCGAGAACTTCGAGACCGTTAACGATCGCTCCGACCGGGCTGATAACGTCGTGACAGACGCGGGAACACAGCAGGGCGGCCAAATCGAGGGATTCCAGGACGATGCGTGTCATGAAGCATTTCCGTTGCAAGGCGGGAGTGACGCCGGTGACGCATTGATCACCGCGCCACCATCCGCCCGTCGTTCAGGCCGGAAGAACGACGCGAATCGGGGTTTCCGGCCGATGAGCGACCTGATATCCTACATTATCAAATATTTAAATGCGGCCGTCTCGGACTTATCGTTCGGAGGCCCTTTGGTCGATCGCCTCCCTCATGATGACCCCGCCTCTGATGGTTGCCGTCTCCGACCATGACCTCGAACGCGACAAGATCGCCGAACTGTTCGCGGCGCTTTGCGTCGAAGCGGGCGCCGCGATCATGGAGGTCTATGCGCGCGGCGCCGAGGACGTCCGTCTCAAGGACGATCAAAGTCCCGTCAGCGAAGCCGATGAACTCGGCGAAGCGATCATTCTGCGGGGTCTGACTCATCTGGTTCCGAATATTCCGGTCGTCGCCGAAGAAGCTTGCTCGAAAAGCGGAAAGCCTGCGCTGGCGCGGCGTTATATCCTGGTCGATCCCCTGGATGGAACGCGGGAGTTTCTCAGCCGCAATGGCGAGTTCACGGTCAATATCGCCTTGATCGAAGGAGACGTGCCGACGGTCGGCGCCGTCTACGCGCCAGTGCTGGAACGCCTTTGGGCGGGAGGCTCGACCGCCTGGAGCTGTTCTGTCGCTCCGGGAGGTACGATCCCGGGCAGCGACGCCAGGACAGCCTTGCGGACGCGTTCCTGCCCGGCCAAGGACTGGACCGCGCTCGCCAGCCGCTCTCACGCGGACGAAAAGACCGAGGCGTTTCTCGGCGGTCTGCCGATCGGCGACCGGCGCGCCGCTGGCTCATCGCTGAAATTTTGCGTGCTTGCTGACGCTGAGGCGGATGTTTATCCTCGATTCGGACCTACCATGGAGTGGGATACGGCGGCCGGCGACGCGGTGTTGCGCGGTGCGGGGGGCACCGTTCTAACGCCGGAGGGCGAGCCGTTTCGCTACGGCAAGCCGGGCTACCGTAACGGTCCCTTCGTGGCTTGGGCCGACCCTTCCGCAGTCAATCGTCGAGGCCGCTAGGCTGCGTGGCTTAGACGCCAAACCAGCATGGCGGCCGCCAGATCCTCGAGCGCTGTCCCGACAGATTTGAACAGGGTAATCTCCTCGGGCGCATCACGCCCGGCAATCGTTCCTCGGCAAAGATCGTGCAGGGTCCCGACAATATCTGCCGCCTCGATGGCTCCGCCGGCGATACCCAAGGCGACATCGCCGCCCTCGTGCAGGGCCGCCGATGTGTCGACGAAGATTCTCGCGCGGCGCAGACAATCGTCATCCGCCTCCCGCATCGACATGGAGAAGGCCCCGACGAGGTCAAGATGCGTGCCCGGCCGGAGCCAGGCCCCTCGGACGACCGGCGCACTCGACAAGGTGGCGCAACTGACCACATCCGCGCTCGCGACAGCGGCTTCGAGGTCGAGCGCGACATCCGCCGCGACCCCGGTCGATCGCAAATCCTCGACAAAGGCTTCGGCGCCGGCCAGCCGATGATTCCACACCGACACATGTGCGATGGGGCGGACGCTGGCATGCGCCCTGACCAGGAACGGCGCGAGCGCCCCCGCGCCCACCATCACCAGACGGCGGGCGTCAGTCCGCGCCAGATAGCGGGCCGCGAGGGCCGAGGCTGCAGCGGTTCGCCAATGCGTGAGCCGTGTCCCATCGAGGATCGCGAGCGGCGCGCCCGTCTGTCCCGATTGAAGCACATAGAGCCCAAGAACCGCAGGCAGGCCTTGGCTTCGGTTATCAGGAAAGACGTTGACGATTTTGGTGCCGAGATATTGGTCGGCTCCCGGCGCATCCGCCGTCCAGGCGGGCATCAGCAGGTGCGTCGCGTGACGCCCATCCTTGACGATCTCGTGATGGTGTCTTGCCGGGGCCCCGCCGTCTTGACGGAAGGCTTCGGCCATGGCCTCGACGAGACTTGGGAACGTCAAAAGTCGATCGATGTCTGCGGATGAGAGGGTCTTCATGTCATCCTCACGCCGGGCAAGCCCCTATGCGGAGCCACATCCGACTTGCATAAAGGCGGAGCGGTGGATCAAACCTCGTATTCGGTAAGGGCCAGAGCCGGAAGTGCTTTCTGACGAGGGTCGGTGATCTGGCGCGACTGGATCGAAAGCTCGGTTTTCAGGCGATCGATCTCGGCATGAAGCTCGTCCGTCTCGACCTGGGCGCGTCGCGATGACTTGCGATGCCGGCCCTGGCCGAGCCATGCGGCGATGCCGCCGATCAGGACGCCTGCCATCAAGAGAAGGAACACCAGCAGGAACAACGGCGCCGCCAAGGCAAACGCCGGTTCGGTCGGGGAAAACGGATCGAAGGAGATCGAGAGGACCTGCCGGTTTGCCACCGCGAAGGCCAGCGCCAGAATGGCGATCGGCACGAGAACCAGCGCCTTGAGGAAGGTTTTCATTCCATTAACCTTTGAAAGCCCTGCTGAGGATCGGATGCTGTGGCGGAGTTGAATAGTGACGACGACATGAGAAGGCCAACCCCGGGCCGATCCGCGCCATTAGCTCATTGCTTAGCCACCAAAGGCATTCGCGATCAAGCGGAGAGCCGAGAATTTCAATCGTTCAGCCGTTCGCGCATTTCCTTGCCGGTCTTGAAGAACGGTACGGCCTTTTCCCCGACATCGACATGCTCGCCCGTGCGCGGATTGCGCCCTAGGCGCGCATCTCTCCGCTTCACGGAGAATGCGCCGAAGCCACGCAATTCCACCCGATCACCCCGCACGAGCGCTTCCGTGATCTCGTTCAAGATCGCGTTGACGATTTTCTCGATATCCCGCTGATAAAGATGCGGATTTTTCTCCGCAATCTTCTGGACGAGTTCCGACTTTATCACCTGCGCCCCCACCTCGCCCACGTGCATGTCGCAACGTTGAACGGCCCCCGGAAGACATTTATCGCTCGCCAGGGATACCCTGCCAAACCGATACTAGACCGTCAAGCCGAGGCACCTCGGCATTGGCGGCGAACTGGCGCATGACGAGGGCCACAGAGGGCCAGCCCAGCGAATCGACGACCCCTGCCGCCTCGGTGAAAAGACCGAAAGGGCCGCGAGCATGGCTCGGTCTATAATCGCGCACCGGCAGGCCCTTGCTCACGTTCTTCGTCGTCTCCAGCCATGCGATGGCATTGGCCTCGGTTCCGATTTCGTCGATCAACTTCAAGGGAAGCCCCTGACGACCCGTGAACACCCGCCCGTCATCCACAGCGGCCAGTTCCGCGTCGGTCATGCCGCGACGTGTCTTCACAAGGTCCTTGAACCAGGTGAAACTGTCGTCGACCAGCGCAGCCAAAGCGGCACGGGCAGCGTCGCTGGTCGGCTCGAAACCGTTCGGCGCCGCCTTCAATGGGGCGGATTTCACCTCCTCCACCTTCACACCGACCTTGTCGAGCAGGCCCGACACATTGGGGAACTGAAACAAGACGCCGATCGAGCCGACCAGCGAATTGCCATAGGCCACGATATGATCGGCACCCAATGCCGCGATATAGGCGCCAGAGGCGGCCAGCGTATCAACTTCGGCCACGACCGGCTTCTTGGCCGCAACCTTGCGAATCTCGTCGTAGATGCGCTCCGAACCGACGGTGGTCCCGCCCGGGCTCTCGATCTGCAGGATCAGGGCAGAGGCTTTCGACGAGCCCACATCACGCAAGATCTTCAGTGTTTCTTCGTCGCCGGTGATCACGCCGCCAATCTTAACCCGAGCGATATGAGGCGTGAAGTCGTTGGCAAGCCGCGCGCGGCCTTCGAGCGCGAAAGCCAACACCGCCGCCGCTGCCACCAGAACAGCTGCAACCCGCCAGAACGTCACTTTGCGGCGTAGGCGGCGGCGATCGACCAGATAATCGGCCGTGGACCCGGAGGACATCGACATGAAGCGCAGCGCTCTCAATCAGGCTATGACGCAGCAGACTTATTCCGCCGAGGCCGCGCAAGCAAGGGACCGCCTTATAGGTGACCGCCTGACGGGTGACCGCCTGACGAGCCCGTGTCACTCAGGCCATGCACTCTCGCATGCGTCCTCTTCGCATGCGATCGCAAAGCTTTCGTCCTCACCGAAGCCGCTGGCGCACTATGTCGCCCCGAATCGATGATAGGTGCGACGTTCGAGCCGTCGGCGGGAACAAGAACGGCTGACTCGCCTTCCGAAAGGGTCAGCGGCTCAGCCGTATAGCTGAAGACATCGAAAGTCGCGTTGAAGGCATTCGGGTCGCTCCAGGATTCCTGCGGGCGCGGCACAGTCGTCATGTGTCCGTTGATGACCTTCGGACTGATGTTGAACGTCATGAAACCATGGCGACTGTCGATCGCCTTCATGAGCTTGGCCTCGGTTTCCGGATCCTGAAACCCCGGTGCGGAGGCCAGATAGTGGAGATTCCAATATCCGCCATTGCCGATGACGAAAAACGGGATCGTATGAACCCCGATCGTCTTCTCGATCCGCTGGTAATTATGCACGTGCGCGGAAAGCACCATGTTGGGAACCCGGCGCGTAGTATTGATCGCATCCTGCAATTCAAGGGCCATATTCGGGCTGCCGCTGTGATATTTGTCGAACGAATAGACCGGGTGATGGAGCGCGACGACGAGGGTCTTGTCGGTCGGCGCGGTGCTCATCTCCTCGTGAAACCAGGCGCGTTGTTCGTCACTGATGCGCCCATGCTCGGGGACGTTGGTGTAAAGGCCGATGAAGGTGGCGAACGGCGTGTTCAGCGTCCAGAAGAACCAGGGCTGCGTCATAGCCTTCCGGCCGCTGTCCCGCGATTCATGGACGAAGGTGCCGGGCGCCGCCACGAAGTTCTTGTAAAAACCCAGGAGGGATACGGAATCCTGGGTTTTCTTCTCGCCATCGTGGTTTCCTGGAATGGCGACGATCGGCAATGGATAATTGTCATAGGGATCGTAGAACTGTGGCCAATATTCTTCGACGTCGCCGGTATAGTAGACGACATCGCCAAGATGATAACAGAAAGCCGGCGCCATCTTTTCCGTCTTGAGCGATTGCTCCATGCCCTGCGCGACGAGAGCTTGGGATTCCGGGCGCTTCACGCCGCCCGTGTCGCCGACGCAATGGAAACTCATCTGCCCGGCTTGAGTGAGTTCTTCAACTTCCGCTGCCGAAATGACCTCGTTAAGGTCCATATGAAAGGGAGACGCCTTGCGCGGTGAGAAACTCGCGGGGATCGGCTCGAATTCGATGATCCTGGGCGGTTGGTGCGCGGCCAGCGACATACCCGGCTGGGTGGTCCGATGATTGATCGCGCTCATGGCATCCCCCATCGCATGGCCTGACAGCGGGTCGAGGCACAAGCTTTTTCAATGTTGTCGTTATCCGCTACAGTCTGGACCCTTTATTTTATATTTTGATGACGGTGTTTCAACACATCAAGTAACGTCGAAAGAAAACCTAGAGCAAAAGAGACAGCCTAAGCGGCCTTTGCACGCGCTCGGTCCGCAGCATAGAGCGCGAGCCCTGACGCGACGGATTGAAGCGGGTGGGCGGCATGCAGTCTCGCCTCTCCGAATCTGTCCACGAAAAGGCGCCGCACGGCAGGCACCTGGGACGTGCCGCCGGTGGTGAAAACCGCGTCGATATCCTCGTAACGAAGGCCGGCACGAGCGACCGTCGCATCGGCGGCATCGGCGATCCGGGCTAGATCGGACCGGATCAGCTGTTCGAATTCGGTGCGGGTCACAGTGCCTGAGAGTGAAATGCCGGCACTATCGAAAGCCAAAGGGGCGGAGTCTTCATCCGACAAACGCATCTTCACCGCGCTGATCGCCTGGTAGAGTTCGAAACCAAGATCGAGGTCGATGAAGTCGATAAGCTTTTCGAGCTCGGCCGGCCGATCGCTAGCCGCTGCCAGCTTCTTCAATTCACTCATCGTGTGAGGCGCCTTCAGCCAAGACAACTGATGCCACTGGGCAAAGGCGGCGTGAATATAGGCCGGAATCGGCAGGAGCTTGTCGAAAGACCGGTAGTGCGACCCGCGACCAAGCTGCGGCGCCACGAAGCGGTCGACCAGCCGATAATCGAACGTGTCACCCGCGATGCCGATGCCGCCATGAGCCAGCGGGACAGCCCGCGATGGACCACGGCCACGCTCGAAGCGGATGACCGAAAAGTCGCTGGTGCCGCCGCCGAAGTCGGCGACCAGCACGGTCTCGGACCGGCTCAGATTGCGGGCGTACCAATAGGCGGCGCCGAGCGGCTCGTAGGCGAGCTCGACACCAGAAAAGCCGGCTCGCTCGTAGGATGTCGTCAGCCGTTCGACAGCCAGTTGCTCATCGGGCCGCTCACCGGCAAAGACCACGGGGCGCCCTGCCGCGATGGCGGCCCCAGGGCCGATGAGCGCGGTGCGGTCAGGAATGAGATGACCGAGAAAAATCGAGACCAGCGCCTCGATGGAGAAGGTCTTGCCGTAAAGGCGCGTTTCGGCGAAAGCCCGGCTGCCGAGGTAGGTCTTGATCGACTGGATGAAACGGCTGTTGCCGTGACCGGAAAGGGCTCTCTCCAGCGCTTCCGGGCCGCCAACATGATGAATGCTGGAGCGTGGTGCCCGTCCCTCGCTCCAGAAGGCCAGCGCGGTGCGGAACACACCGACCGGCCCTGTCGCCGAAGGCCAAGAGAGGCTGGATATTTCTCCATCATCGCCGACGAAAGCGACGGCGCTGTTTGTGGTGCCGAAATCGATGCCGATCGCCCGCATTGAAACTCCGAAAAAGAAACCCGCGCGGATCTCTCCGCGCGGGCCACAATCCATAAAAAGCGATGGAACCGAACGAAGCCGGTTCCGAACCGCTCAGCTCTGTGTATCGCGCTGACGCTTCAAGGCTGCGCCAAGAATGTCACCCAGCGAAGCACCCGAGTCGGCGGAGCCATATTGAGCGATGGCTTCCTTCTCCTCGGCGACTTCAAGCGCCTTGATCGAAACGGCGATCTTGCGTGCCTTGCGGTCGAACAGGATGATGCGGGCATCGACCTTCTCACCGACGGCGAAACGCTCGGGACGCTGGTCGTTGCGGTCGCGCGCCAGTTCGTTGCGCTTCAGGAACGCCGTCAGGTCGGTTCCGACGATCTTAACGTCGATGCCGCCTTCCTTCACCTCGACGATCTCGCAGGTCACGATGGAACCCTTGCGCAAGTCGCCCGCCGCGCTTGGCTCTTCACCGGCCCGCGACACGAAGGGGTCGCCAGCCAGTTGCTTAATGCCCAGCGAGATGCGCTCCTTCTCGACGTCGATGTCGAGAACCTGCGCCTTGACCATGTCGCCCTTCTTGAAGTCGTCGATGACCTGCTCGCCAGGGCGATTCCAGTCGAGGTCGGAGAGATGGACCATGCCGTCCACATCGCCTTCGAGGCCGATGAACAGACCAAACTCGGTCTTGTTCTTGACGTCGCCCTCGACCACCGCCCCGATCGGGAAGCGCTCCGCGAAACTCTCCCAAGGGTTGGCCAAGGTCTGCTTGAGGCCAAGCGAAATCCTGCGCTTGACGGCATCCACCTCGAGCACCTGGACTTCGACCTCCTGGCTCGTCGCGACGATCTTGCCCGGATGGACGTTCTTCTTCGTCCAGGACATTTCCGACACGTGGATCAAGCCCTCGATCCCCGGCTCCAACTCCACGAAGGCGCCGTAGTCGGTGATGTTGGTGACGCGGCCGTTGAGCTTCATCTCGATCGGATATTTGGCCTCGATGCCCTGCCACGGATCCTCGAGCAGCTGCTTCATGCCGAGCGAGATGCGGTGAGTCTCGTGGTTGATCTTGATGATCCGGACCTTGACGGTCTCGCCGATGGTCAGCACCTCGGTCGGGTGGTTGACCCGGCGCCAGGCGATGTCGGTGACATGCAACAGGCCATCGATGCCGCCGAGGTCCACGAAGGCGCCGTAGTCGGTGATGTTCTTCACCGTGCCGTCGATGACCTGGCCCTCTTCGAGGTTGGCCACGATCTCATGACGCTGCTCGGCGCGGGATTCTTCGAGGACCGTACGGCGCGATACGACGATGTTGCCGCGACGGCGATCCATCTTGAGAATCTGAAACGGCTGCGGCACCCCCATCAGCGGCGCGACGTCGCGCACGGGGCGGATGTCGACCTGGCTGCGCGGCAGGAACGCCATGGCGCCGTCGAGATCGACCGTGAAGCCGCCCTTGACCTGGTTGAAGATGATGCCTTCGACCTTCTCCTGCTTCTCGAAAGCCTTTTCGAGCTTGACCCAGCTTTCCTCGCGGCGAGCCTTGTCGCGCGAGATCACGGCCTCGCCAAGCGCATTCTCGATCCGCTCGAGATAGACCTCGACCTCGTCGCCGATACCCGGCGCCTCTTCACGGCCGTTGCTGGTGAATTCCTTGAGCGCCACGCGGCCTTCGGTCTTGAGACCAAGGTCGATCACGGCGACATCCTTCTCGATGGCGACGATGATCCCCTTGACCACGGTCCCTTCGAAGGCTTCGTTCTTGCCGTAGCTCTCGTCGAGCAAAGCGGCGAAATCATCACGCGTGGGCGTGAAGGATGAAACAACTGCGGACATCTATTCTCCTGAAAGCCCGGGACGTCCGGGCCGCACCGGCGGTTGGTGTTGCAAGGGGCTTTCTCATGCCGGCGACCCCTGTGAGGGTCCGCCGCCTCGAAAGGCGGGCCGGTGCCTGGGCCGACGTGGGAAAGCTCTGGCGTTCAGTCATCGATCGCCCCTGCCGTGATATGAGCGCGGCAAGGGTTTTCTTCAACTGGGCTGGCGCATAGCAGAAAGCCGGTGGTGCGGCAAGGCATCCCCCCGCCGCAATGGCGATGCGCGGGGGCGTGGCTTAGGTTTCACCGCTCGATGACGGTATCGTTCGCGGAGCACACGACGGATCCGTCAGGCCCATCCTGGACAACCTTGAGATCGTATCGTCCATGCAGACTTGTCATGTCGATTTGAGCGGAGAACCCAGCGCTGGTCGCCGTGTGAAGCCCAAAGTAACTATCGACGTCGGGACGCTGGAACCGATCGGCCTCGGAATATAAAGTTGAGCCCCCTTCCGACGGGGTCAGGGCGAGACGCAAACGCCCGCTCGCAATTCCAGCGGTTGAAGAGATCATCGCCCAGCCCTTCACGGAAACCGCACCCGCATGGACGTCCATCGGCGACTTGTCGATCGCGCGGCCGCCAAGCGAATCGATGACGCACTCACCTCCGTTTGGCAGAGACGCTATCGCAGGCCCCGAACCAAGCGTCCCCGCAAAAAGGACATCGACGTTGGGGTCCGGAGGGACGCGAAACCGGGACAGATCCAATCCAAAGCTATCGCCCCAAAACGCGTGGGACGATTCCTGATGGAGTTTGATGGATATGATTTTGCTGTCTGCCAGCACATCGATGTTGGACCGTAGGGCAACAAAATCCCGGGCCGTGGAGATCGTGGGGGACAGCAGAAAACCAGCGCCCGCCATTCCGGCAATCATCCGAAAACGCTCTGTCCGTCCGTCCTGATACGTCACGTCCATCTTGAGCGCCGGAAGTTTCCATAACAGGGAGTCGAGCCTCCCCAACAATGTGGGCGTGAAACTGATCGACGCCCAGACAAGAGGGAGGTCTGAGGTGGCTCGGTTTGTCTGAACAGGCTGCGGCGCTTGGTTAGGTGGAGTCCTACCGGATTCAGGCCGCCGCGATCTGCGGCAGCCTGTCGAAATAGGCCTGGTCCGGCGTCTTCCGGTCAAGGCTCGAATGCGGCCTGCGCCCGTTGTAGAGGGCCAGGTAGCGGCCGATGGAGGCGCGGGCTTCGCCGACCGAGGCGTAGGCTCGGAGATAGATTTCCTCGTATTTGATCGAGCGCCAGAGCCGTTCGACGAAGACGTTATCCCGCCAAGCGCCTTTTCCGTCCATGCTGATGGCGATCCCGGCTTTGCGCAGCACGTCGGTGAACTCCTGGCTGGTGAATTGCGAGCCCTGGTCGGTGTTGAAGATGTCCGGCTTGCCATACCTGGCAAGCGCGTCCTCCAGCGCCTCGATGCAGAAGCCCGCCTCCATGGTGATGGAGAGCCGCCAGGCGAGGACCCGGCGTGAGTACCAGTCGACCACCGCCGCCAAATAGACGAAGCCGCGGGCCATGGGCACGTAGGTGATGTCCATTGCCCAGGCCTGGTTTGGGCGCTCCACGGTCACGCCCCGCAAGAGGTAGGGGTAGATCTTGTGACCCGGTGCCGGTTTCGACGTGTTCGGCTTCCGGTACAGCGCCTCGATCCGCATGCGCTTCATCAGCGTCGCGACATGCCGGCGCCCGATCGCGATCCCCTCCCTGTTCAGGAGATCGCGCAACATCCGGCTTCCCGCGAAGGGGAACTCGAGATGCAGTTCGTCGATCCGCCGCATGACGGCGAGGTCCGCCGACGATACCGGACGCGGAAGATAGTAGACGCTGCCGCGGCTGATCCCGAGCGCCTGTGCCTGTTTGGTGATCGAGAGACCGTGGTGGCCATCGATCATCGCTTTGCGCTCAGAAGGCCGGCCTTGCCGAGCGCGCCGGACAAAAAATCGTTGGTCAACGTCAGCTCGCCAATCTTGGCGTGAAGCGTCTTCACGTCGATGGCCGGAGCCGCCAGGCCCGCCTTCGGCTCCGATCCGAAGACCTCGGCGGCGCCATCCACCAGTTGCGCCTTCCATGCCGTGATCTGGTTCGGATGCACGTCGAACTGCTGAGCCAATTCGGCCAGCGTCTTTTCACCCTTCACGGCAGCCAGGGCCACCTTCGCCTTGAAGGCCGGCGCGTGGTTCCGGCGTGTTCGCTTGCTCATCATCTCTCCCGATCCGCAGCCATCTTGGCCGCCTTCAGGCAGAAACTCCACTCAGCCGACCTGTCCAGATTTCCCGAGCCACCTCAGTCCTGCGGGATGGGAATGTCTTCGTCGAATTTGAAGGTCCGGCTCACGGTCGGCGCGTCGATTTGCGCCATCGTCTTATCGTCGGTCCGCTCGAGCACCGCGAACTCCTCCCCTTCGCCAGGGCTTACGAACGAGCGATTTTTGTAAAGAGACAGGAGTGCGGGCCAGCTTCTTCCATCCTCCAGCGCGGGATATTGTTCGTCGACCGGAGTGATCGCGAAAAAGATGGTTTTTGGCGCGTTCTCACCCCGTAAATGATCGTCGTTGAGGGACGCCAGACCTGGTGTATAGGCGGAATAGCTTTGAATGACGGGTCGGGGATCATACTCGCGATTTGAGGCGAGGATCATCGTCTGAT
Organism: Lichenihabitans sp.; assembly: GCA_965214365.1. GTDB lineage: Bacteria > Pseudomonadota > Alphaproteobacteria > Rhizobiales > Beijerinckiaceae > Lichenihabitans. The sequence continues at coordinate 2,541,772 of CBDCBM010000004.1, read as the reverse complement.
CATAGGAATACAGATCGACCGAACCTTGCGTCGGCGGCAGTTTGAATCGCGCGGCGATGGCTTGCTTGGCTTGTTCGAAATTCGCCCGAAACTGTCCTGGCTCCCGCAGCAGCGTCGTAACGGCGCGGGCAGACCCTTGGATGGACGAGGTCATCCGCGTCCAGTTGAAGGTCAAATCGGCAGGACCATAGTCGCTTTCGATGGAGACAGCTCCGGCCAGACAGGCGAGCCCGGCGATGCAGCGCAAGATCGTGGGGCGGTCCACGACAGAGACGAACGCGACGAGCACAAGGCCGGAGGCCGAAATCATCGCATGCGCGTCGTGCCGAACAAATCCAGCCTTGAATGATACGAACAGCACGCATGCGCAGGCAAAAGCCTTTGCGAGATCGAATTGTCGGCGCTGGATGATCAAGGTCGCCAGAAGGATGCATGCAAAAATCAGGAAGGTGCGAACCTCTCGCAAATCGCCGAACGACGACATCGCATCGGTGTAGCCGGAGGCAATCCAAATCTGGTGAATGAAATAGGGGCCGATCGCGCCGAGCGGCTGTCCGAGACAGAGCCAAGCCGCGACGGTCGAGGCGGCCGCGACGACGGGGAGAACGAGCGCCCGTCTCTGCCCTTTCCGGAGCTGAATGATGGTGGCCAACCCAATGCAAACGATCGTGGGAACGCTCATCGTCCCTTTGATCAGAGGCGTTAAACCGAGCAGTGCCGCCAGAACCACCGTGGCGGGAAAGGTCCATGCCCGATCATCGCCGCTCTTCGCTGAAAGATAGAGAATGACGAGAGGAAGGGTAAAAAAGAACGCGTTGGAGAGATCGACGTTGGCCAACAACAGCGGCAGCAGTAAGAGTCCGTATCGCCTTTTTCCCTTCGTATACCCATATAAACCCCAGAAAAAAGCAGTAATAAAACAGATACACACCACCGTAAAAAGGAGCTGATGATCGGGCAACATAAACCGCGATGAAATAAGTCCGAGCGGGCCGTAGGTGAAGACTAGATCCGTGCCAAAAGGTATTTTTTGAATGGCCGCGAAATCGATAATATAAGCCCAGGAACTGTCGAGCATATTAGATGGAAGCGGCGCCTGAACGATGCGGAACGCAAGAATACACAGAACGAATGCGATGACGACGAGAATGAGTTGGACGGAACGAAAAACTCCTAAAAGAGAAGACCTCGGCGCTCGAGCCTGTTGTCTTTGCGCCGCAAAATAATCTTCTCTCATCGAGCCTTATTCCATTTAGAGACTTCGAAGCCGCATGCGGGAAAGCCTCGCATCTCAGGCCCCTCTCGGCGACCAGGGGGATGCATCATGGCCAAAGCCGCCCTGACACACGGCCAAAGTGGACGGATCCCGCGATCGAATATCTCGATCGAGATGCGGGGCGGCTTATAGGTTATCTCCTTCCTTCAGACAATTACATTGCCTTAGGATCGACCCGCCCCGCCCCGGGCCGGGTCGAGCTTTTCTCAGCACATTCAGTGGGTCGATTGCGTTTTCGCACCAGCACGCCGCATATCGGCCTGAGAACCAACGCCAAAGCCTCGCTGGCAGAATGGTCTGAGATGTCGCGGTTGCGGCTATCGCCCAGCCTCGCGGGCTCGAGGGCTGCGTCGGCCGAAGGGCCAGTCGATCACCTTGCCGGCGAACAGCGCCCACCAGACGAAGACGGGCTGAAAGATCAAGCGTGGTCCGTGATACCACCAGGAGGAGGGCAGCGACGGGATGTTCACGTTGTCGATCGCATGTTTGATGTTGGCCGGGTAGACGCAGACCGCATAGAGCGCCAACATGACCCCGGCCCACCAGCGAAAGCGCCGAGTCAGCAGGCCGGCGGCGCCCAGGACCTCGCAAATGCCGGTGAATATCACGACATCATGCGGCCATGGGACCCACTCGGGCATGATGGGTAAAAACGCATCGGCCTTTATCAGATGGACGATGCCTACGCCGCAGTAAATGACGGACAGGCTCACGCGCGCGGGCCATCTTTCGCTTCCGGTTGCATCCGTTTCGTCCATGCCCCTCATACCCCTGGCTCTATTTCGATCAAACCTCGATCGGCATGCGTCCAACGCCGGACGATCGCATCCGGTCGCGTGCCTTGTCGAAATAGGCCGAATCCTCATGAGCTTATGATGGCGAAGTCCTCACACAAATCATCCCGAACAGGGCAAAACTCTCCGGCTAAAACGAAATGCAATGTTCACGCGATCCTCCCTGCGACACTATGGACATAGGGCACATAATTTTTAAGCTTTTTCGGTTCTAGTGGCCTGGCACGAGGCCTTGAATGTCACTAATCAGCCAAAAAATCAGGGAATTGTTATCCTTACCTGATGATGCGCATCTCATGCGGTCGCAAATGACCGCACTGACAAGGCAATTGCCTCTGCTGTATGTAATTCTAGCGACAAATTCAATCGCACTCGCCTTTACACATTATTCGATCGCACCAAATTATCTGACGCTGTATATTCCAGCGGTCATGTTGCCTGTCTGCGTCCAACGAACCGTAACCTGGATGCGAATGCAGGTTACTTCCATGAGCGATGAGGCGATCCGCCAACGCCTTCGATCGACGATCGTCTTGACGAGCATTCTGGGCGCGGTTTTCACCGCTTGGTCGCTGTCTCTCTGTTCATACGGCGACGGCTACGCGCGCTCGCATGTCGCCTATTTCATGTCCATCACCGTGATCGGATGCATTTTTTGCCTGATGCATCTGCGTCCCGCGGCCTTGCTCCTGACCGCGATCGTGACCGTGCCATTCACGATTCGGTTCTTTCTCGCGGGTAACCTCGTCCTCGGTGCGATCGCCCTCAATTTCTGCCTGGTCGCCATTATCATGGTCGTGATCTTGTTCGCGTCCTACAGGGCATTCAAGGAACTGGTCGAATCGCAACAACATCTCGAGGCTCTCAGCCGGCAAAATTTCGAGAACGCCAATCTCGACAGCCTGACGGGCCTTGCCAACCGTCGGCGCTTCTTCAACGACCTCGAAGGCATGACGACCGGCCACGCTTTGACGGATGGCGGTTTCACGCTCGGCCTGATCGACCTCGACAGGTTCAAGCCCATCAACGACATCTATGGCCACGCCGCCGGCGACATGGTGCTGATCGAAGTCGGGCGGCGGCTCAAGGAGGTACTCGGTCCCTCGGTCTTGTTGGCCCGTCTTGGTGGCGACGAATTCGGCTTCGTACTTCCACTGACGATGGATGTCGCGGCGATCGGCGCCGTCGGCCGCTCCATCTGCGAGGCCCTGCAGGCCCCGATGGTCCTCTCGACCGGTATAGCGCAAATGGCGGCGTCGATCGGGTTCGCGGCCTTCCCGGATATGGCGCCCAATCGCCAGCAGCTTCTGGAACGCGCTGATTACGCGCTCTACCCTGCCAAGGAGAACAACCGCGGCACGGCGGTGATCTTCGACACGCAACACGAAAAGGCCATTCGTGCGCGGGGGCGGATCGAACAGGAACTGCGCGGCGCGGATTTCGAACGGGAGCTAAGCCTTCAGTTCCAGCCGATCTTCGATGTCGTCAGCGGCCGGACAGTGGCATTCGAGGCGCTGGCGCGATGGAACAGCCCGGCCCTCGGCAGGGTGTCGCCTGCGGAATTCATCATCGCCGCCGAGCAGTTGGGGATCATCAGCGAGATCACGCAGGTGCTGTTACGCAAGGCTTGCGAAGTCGCCAGCCATTGGCCGCGAAGCGTCGGGCTGTCCTTCAACCTCTCGGTCCATGATCTTGCCTCGAGTGTCGCGATCGCGAAAATCATAGACATCATACAGGCAAGCGGCGTCGATCCGGGCCGCATCGCGCTGGAAATCACCGAGACGGCGGTGATGCGTGATTTCGGCCAGGCTCGGGACATGCTGATGACACTCAAGGCCATCGGCGTGGATATCGCTCTCGACGATTTCGGGACCGGCTTTTCCAGCCTCAGCTATGTTCATCGCCTGCCCCTCGACAAGATCAAGGTCGATCAGAGCTTTATGGCCGGCTTGACAACAGACAAGGCCAGTCGCGACATCGTCAAGACCATTGTCGCGCTTTGCCGGAACCTCGGCCTCGTTTGTATCATCGAGGGCGTTGAACTCGCCGATCAAGTGTTAGTGCTGCAAACTCTGGGCTGCACAACGATGCAGGGCTATTATTTCGCCAAGCCGCTGAACGCTGCCGACCTTGGTCCATTTCTGGCAGACCCGCGCGCGGCAGCCAGCGATGACGAGGACGACCGCCCGGACGTGAGACGGATGGTTCGGATCGCCTGACGCGCCAGCCGTTCAGGGGGCGCCGAGCCGATCAGGCGCACCGACCGCCGCTCCTCACCACTTATAGGTGACGCCGACCGATGCGATATCGGCGCCGGACGAGACCTTGCCCACGAACGGAAGGCCGGGGATGAAGTGCGGATTGCCCGGCACCTCGGCGACGCCGACATCGCCGACCGAGAAGAGATGCGAATAGGCGAGGTCCGCGGTCAGATGGTCCGTGAACCGGTAGCCGGCGCCGATGCTGAGCGAGACCAGGTCTCCCTCCGGCAAGCGCAGGTCACGATTGGTGATCGAGATCGGCGACCATTCGTAACCGACACCCGCGCGCAGCTTGAGGCTTTGGTTATAGGCATATTCGCCGCCGACGGACACGAACGAACTGTCGCTGTAATGATAGGGAAGCACTAGGGGCAGGGCCGGATTGATGACGTTGACGGTGCCGAGGCTGCTCCACCGGGTCAGTTCGTATTCGGCGCTCAGCGTGAGATCGGGGGTCACGACCTGACGTAGGCCGACACTGAATTGATCGGGCAGATTGACCAGGCTTTTGGCCGGTACGGTGCCGGACGGCCCCAAGGCGATGGTGCCATGCTGATCGATGCCGACCGAAGACCGATAGCCGAAGCCGATCTCGGTGCCGGCGAAGGGCTTGATCGTCGCTCCGCCGGTGAAGCCCCAACCCCAGCCATGTCCTGCCAATGTGGCCGAGGGCGAATCCGGCAACGGAGACACCGCCTCCGACAATTTCGTCGTGAAATCGAGAAGCTGGACGCCGGCGCCGATCGACAGCCAATCCGTCACCTTGAAGGCTACGGTAGGGTTGAAATCATAGGAGCGCACCGACGACGTCCGGGCATAGATTTGTCCCGCATAGTTCGTCGGACCCTTAGTGATGAGGCCGAAGGGAGAGTTGACCGCGAAGCCAAGCCATAGGCGGTCATTGAACTGATAGGAGGCATATCCGGAGGGCAGCAGGGCATTGGGAATGATATTGCCGGTGCTATTCGGCCCCCCCAGCGTCGTAAGGATGGGGCTGGTTCCGCCTTCCGGCTTGATCGAGGCGTAGGGAAACAGCGCGGCGGCGTTGAACTGCGTCTGCAGACCCGCCGCGTCGGTCATCGTCGCCGGATTCCAGAACATGGATCCGGCCCCGGCGGAACCAGCCGCTACGCCCGCAAAGTCTTGCCCCTGCCCGACGGTGCTTTGCTCACGCAGCGCGAACCCATCCGCAAAGGCCGGCCCACCGAGCGCGAGACCCACGACTAGCCCCGCGCCCAATGCCCGTCCGGTCGTTCCCATCATGACGTCCGCTCCTTGGGGCGAAAATCATCTCTACCGGAGGTTTCAGCCTCCCGACACGGATATGGCTGACCAACAACGCGTGTCGAGATGATCGACGCCAAAAAATTTGTAAGCGTCAAATTGGAATAACAAGGTTAACAGTCCGTTGCATCCAAAGCATCGTCCGTTAAAATCGAGATTAGTGTGGCGTTCAAGTCTCGACAAGGCCCGCCGAATTGCCGGTAGGACGGCCATGGCCGTGCGGCAGCGCCAAATACTCGAGCGACCGCATCTCGTGCAGGCGAGATACGGCACGTCGAAACTCGAAGAATTCGCGGCCCTCGGTTGCCTGATAGAGGTCTTCAGGCTCCGACGCGGCCGAAGCGATCACCTTGACCTGCTCATCATAGAACGTGTCGATCATGGTGATGAAACGCTTGGCGAGATTACGCTCATCGGCACCAATAGGTCTGATGCCGTCGATGAGAATCGTCCCGTACTCCCTGGCTATGGCCAGATAGTCGGCCGCACCGAGCGGCGCTTCGCACAGCGACGCAAACGAAAAGCGCGCGACGCCTCCTAAGGCTTGCGGAATCGCAATCTGGCGTCCGAGCAGCGGCAAGCTCGTTCCCTGCCCCTTGGCGGCACCGGTCAAGGTCAGGAACATCTGATCGAGCGCGACGGTTGCGGTGGCATCCGCGGGTGTGAACCACGTCGCGGCTGCGGTCAGCTTGGCGTAACGGAAGTCTTGTGCCGCATCGAGCCGCACGATATCCATCCTCTCCTGCAGCAGCCCGATGAACGGCAAGAAAGAGGTTCTGTTGAGGCCGTCGCGATAAAGATCGTCAGGCGCGACGTTGGATGTGGCGACGACGACCACATTCTCCTCGAACAGGGCCGTGAACAAACGCCCGAGAATCATGGCGTCGGCAATGTCGGTGACGGCGAATTCGTCAAAGCAGAGCAGTCGAGCGTCCCTCGCCAGGGACGCCGCGACGGGTCCGATCGGTTCCGACCCCTTGGCGACGCCGCGACGGCTGGCCTGCCGCCACTCGTGGATGCGCGTGTGCACATCGGCCATGAAGGCGTGGAAATGCACACGCCGCTTCTGCCTCACATCCGCGAGGTCGAAGAACAGATCCATGAGCATTGTCTTGCCGCGACCGACATCCCCGACGATGTAAAGCCCGCGCGGCGCATGGCTATCGCTCTTCGAGCTGAAAAATCGACTGAAGCCGGTTGGTCGCCCGGCCCAATCGCCGAGGCGGGACGCCAGAGCGTCGAGGAGCGCGGCTACCTCGGCTTGAGCCGGATCGCGATGCAACTCCCCCTGTGAGACCTTCGCGTCGTAGAGGTCCAGAACCTTCGGCAATCGTCTCATCCGCAACAAGGCGGGAGGCACTTTTGCCGCCTCCGGTTGGCGACGGGTGTGAGATTTTACCGCCGGAAGGTCAAGACCCCCGGCGGCCCGGCGGCGGATGCCCGCGTCTTTCGCAGGCCCTTCACCAAACTCACGGCATTTCCTAGCGATCCGCGCGGTCTGTCGTATTGTTCATGACACGCTGGCGCATGAAGCCGTCGACGGGGCGTCGGTCGGATCAACGACCGGCGTTCATCGTGATACGGTTGGCCAGCAGTCCTCGGAAAGTCGGAGGGAGCGCATGATGATGAATGCTTTGTCTGCTTCCCTCGCCGAAACGGGGCACGACAGTCGGCCCGAGCCTGGCGGTTCATTCTCCGCTGAAGGAAAAAGCACCGGAACGCCGGAGCGGCCCCTGTCGATCCGGGTGGAACCGGACGTGGATTTCGAGGAAACCGCGAAACTCGCGGCCGCAGGCTTCGGCGCTCCTGCCGGCAGCTTCAAACCCAACAAGCTTCGCTGGCTCTACCAAGACGCCTTCTCCAAAGGGTCGACGGTTCTGAGCGTCTATGACCGGGACACAAAAGTCGGCCAGGTGGTCCTCATTCATCAAAGCGTTCGCTTGGGCGGCCGGCTCGAGAGCGCGATCGCCCTCGTCGATCTGTTCATCCTCAAGGAATTCAGGTCGCGGCAGGTGATGGCGGATCTCTATGGCGAGGTCGAGCGGTTCTGCAAGGAGACTTCGGTCAGGCTGATCCTCGCGGTGCCCAACGGGAATGGCGCCAGGGTCAACGTCCGTTATCTCGGCCTAGCCGATTTCATGAAACTCGACATTCGAGCCGGATTTTGCCGGCCATGGCGCGGCCGTGGCGTCGCCATTTCAGCGAACCTGAGCGAATACGGACAGAGTTCGGCGCTGGCGCTCTTCTCCCGATTCCTTCCCTCGGAAACCGCAGGTTTGTTCTGGACGCCGCAGTCCCTCTGGGGGCGTTTTCAGGATACGGACGGCCAGTTCGGTGTGCATGCCAGCGAGAACCTGCTGCTGATCTCCTCGCCTAGAACGTCGCGGGGCATTGCGCACACCTTGTTCTGTGCGTTCTTCTTAAAGCCCGGAGCCACGGTGCGCCGTCGAGACGTGGCCGAGGTTGCTCGCGCCGCCTGTGCCCTGCATCGGCGCCCGTTGTTCATCTACGCCGGCAAAAACCGCGACGTGCCCTTGCCAGGACTCTCGATACCGGAGCGGCTTCGTCCCTCCGCCATGATGGTTCAAATTCGCGATTTCCAAGCCGCCGAACAGCCTTCGTTCGACCGCTTCGAATTGCTGGACTTCGATTTCGCCTGACAACTGGGCTGTCTAAAGCTTAATCTGCAGCTTGACATCGGCCGGCCGACCCTCGGCTGCGCGTTCGAAAGCCGCGATGGAATCGTCGAAAGAATAAGTCTCCGTAATCAAGGGCTTCAAGTCGACCTTCCCGGAGGCGATCATGGCGAGCGCCCGATCGAAGACATTGGCGTAGCGGAACACCGTCTCGATCCGGATTTCCTTGGCGGCGGCCGAAACGATATCGAGCTTGACCGGATCGACCGGCATACCCACGAGGACGACGCAACCGCCGGGACGCGTCAGGGCGAACAGATTGTCGAAGGCCTTGGCCGCGCCACTCGCCTCGAAGACCACGTCCGCGCCCCAGCCGTCGGTCGCCTGCGCGACCGCCTCGATCAGGGAGGTTGAGCGGATATTGACGGCCGTCACACCAGCGTAGGACGCGGCAATGTCGAGTTTTTCGGGCAGCAGATCGGCGATGAGGACCCGCGAACAACCGCCCGCGAGCGCCGCCAAAGCGACCATGATTCCAATCGGGCCGGCGCCAACGACAACCGCGAGATCGCCGGGTGAGATCTTGGCCTTGGACGCCGCCTGAAGACCGACCGCGAATGGCTCTACCATCGCGCCCTCGGCGAAGGACACATTGTCGGGCATCTTGAACGTGAAGGCGGCCGGGTGCACCACGGTCGGTGTCAGACATCCGTGGACCGGCGGCGTTGCCCAGAAGACGACGCTGGGATCGACATTGTAGAGACCGAGCTTGGAGGCCCGCGACGAAAGATCGGGAATGCCCGGCTCCATGCAGACCCTGTCTCCGGCCCGAAACCCCAAGACCTCCGAGCCCACGGCCACCACGGTTCCGGCAGCCTCGTGGCCGAGCACCATCGGTTCGTTCACGACGAACGGGCCGATCCTGCCGTGGGTATAATAGTGAACATCGCTGCCGCAGACGCCGACGGTATCGATTTTGATTTTGAGATCCTTGGGACCAACCGCGTCGGGCAGCGCGATGTCTCGCAACGACAGGCGCCGCACGCCCTCAAGCACCAACGCCTGCATATTCTTCCCCTCGACACCCATCCGTCATCGCGGATTAGCCCTCAATCTACAGAAAATCCCGCCTCGAGCAACGCGGCGTACCGCTTCGATCAAGGCCATCGGGTGAATGCGGCCTTTCGAGTCTGGTTTTGTCGGATCGACAATGACGGGGTCGGTTACGGACGGGAGACCCATGGTCCCATACGGCCGGGGCATGCTTGTGAGCGAGCACGCCCTTCAACCGCCATCGAGTGCGAGGACAATCCGATTGAAGGCAAGACGAAAAGCAAGTAGGTCCGGCTCATCGGTGGAAGGTTGTGTTTTCGAAAATCGCCCAAGCCGGTTTTAGCCCTCTCGGCCCGGCACCGCCCCCTGGATTCAGTCGATCTCGGGACAGTTCGCGATGAGGCTGAAGGACTCGAGACCCCTCGCACCGGCCCGCCATGCTCAATTCGACCGCCGTCTTCACGATATGCTCCAAAAACTACCTGTCTCAGGCGGAGGTGTTTTTCGAAACGGTGCGGCGGCATCTGCCCGGGGCTGACCTTTATATCGGCCTTGCCGACAAGGCGGAGGGAAACGCTGAGTCGCTTGACGGTGTGCGGATGATCGAGGCGGAGAGCCTTGATATTCCGGACTTCAGGCGGCTGGCCTTCGGCTACGACATCATGGAGTTCAATACCGCGATCAAGCCCTTCGTCTTTTTGCGGCTGTTCGACCAAGGCTACCGGCAGGTCCTTTATTTCGATCCAGACATCATGCTGTTCAGCGGCCTCGAGAGCATCTTCGAAGCTCTCGCTGCGGGCGCCTCGTTCATCCTGACGCCGCATCTATGCTCGCCTCCCGGCGTCGATGCGCCGCGAACCGAGCTCGACATCATGCGCACAGGCGTCTTCAACCTCGGTTTCCTGGCCTGCTCGGCCGGCCCCGAAACCGAGACGGTGCTGCGATGGTGGGCGCGCAAGCTGCTTTACGAGTGCGTCAACGACCAGAGCGCCGGTATCTTCGTCGATCAGAAATTCATGGATCTTGTGCCAGGTTTTACGGACCATAGCGTGATCCTGCGCGATACGAGCATGAACGTCGCCTATTGGAATCATGCGCAACGCCGGCTCGATCGTGCCGGACAGGACTGGACGGTGGACGGCCAGCCGCTGGGCTTCTTTCATTTCAGCGGCTTTGACCCGCGCGATCCACGACGGCTGTCGAAACACGTTCCAGCCGCACCCCTGCCCGAGCCCTTGCTCGACCTGCTGGCCACTTATGCCGAGCGGCGCCTGGCGCGCCCGCCACGCGGCAACGCGCCTTATGCCTACGCGAAATTTGCCTCGGGAACACCGATCCCGCATGTCGCGCGACAAATGTATCGCGAGCACCGGCCGGTCTGGTCCGGGGATCCTTTCGAAACCTACGAAGCCTACCTCGGGCGACCTTCGCCTCATGCTACACTCGGCAAATCCGGCGAAATCGTGAGCAACCTGATGCAGCAGGTTCATGCCCGATCGATGGAATTGCGCATTCGTTTCGATCTGCAAGATCGCCAAAAGGTTACCGTCTTCGCCGATTGGTTCAAGCAGCATGCGGCGGATCGTGATATCGACGGCGGGCCACTCTGAGCGATGACATGACACTCAGCCCCAGCTCAGTCTGAGCGGCTAGACTCAACGCGTGCGAGCTGAAAGGCAAGTGTGGAAACGTCGAGCAGATCCGGTGGAAGAAGGCATGTTGGACAAAGTAACGCGGAAGGACCCTGACGCCGAACTCACCCCCGATGGGCATCTGCGGAGGCTTGAACTGGATAATGAGGATCTGCGCTTCGAATGCGCCCGCCTGAGGGCGTCGCTCGAACAGGCGCAGGTCGAAATTCTGTCGTTGACCGATCGTGGAATAGCGCTTCAGCACAGGCTCGATCGACTTCACAGGCTTGCGCCGCGCGGGTCGCGGAGGGTCGTGGCTTTCGTCAGGTCGCTGTTCGGGCGGCGCTGACGAGCAATTCTTCCCGTCGAGAGAGGACACCGGCATGAAAAGGCTGCCGGATTTCATCATCGGCGGCGCGGCGCGCTCGGGCACGACATGGCTCTGCCATCTTCTCGCCCGCCACCCGGAGGTGGGCATAGCCCGACCAATCGCGCCCGAACCGAAGTTCTTTCTCGTCGACGAACTTTATGCCCAAGGGCTCGATTATTACGCCTCATGCTGGTTCGCTCCCCTGTCGCAACGGATCGTCGGCGAGAAAAGCACGAACTATCTCGATAGCGCTCTTGTAGCCCAGAGGATCGCCTCCGCGCTTCCTGGCGTGCGGCTCGTCTTCTTGCTGCGCGACCCGGTGGAGCGAAGCTTCTCCAACTACCGATGGTCCCTCCAGCAAGGCCATGAGACCGAGGATTTCGCGACCGCGCTTTCGCTCGAGGGGTCGCGAACGACGCCTCATGCCTTGAGGTTCGCGCGGCCGTTCGACTATCTGGCCCGATCGCGTTACGCTGAACGGCTTAGTCCGTACCTGCGGTTGTTTGCCCCGCAGGATATCCTCCTCCTGCGGTTTGAGGACATCGCCGCCGCGCCGGGCGACCTCGCCGGCCGCCTGCATCGCTTCCTCGGCGTTACCGATCGGCCGACGGATGCCGAAGGGCTCGGCGTCGTCAACGATGCCGCTGGCAATGACATATCGGCCGCAACCCGGCGCTGGCTCATCGAATATTTCCGTTTGCCCAACCGCGACCTCGCCACGGCAACCGGCTTCGACATTTCGGGCTGGGCGTCCGACATCGGCTGAAACGGGCGCACACGCCTGCGCCAGCTTCGGGCAGGTTTATCATCCTAGGCTTTCATCAAGCCAAGCTTCGGTAGAGAGCCGGGATGATGAGAATTGCCCTTTGCGGCATGGGATATTGGGGACGGAACCTGTTTCGGGTTCTGTCGAACAATCCCGGCCTGCGCCTCGAAGCGGTCGTCGATCCCCAGCCCGAGGTGGGTGAACGGCTTCGGCGACACCATCCCGACATCCTGGTGCGACCGAGTCTCGAGGCCGCATTGCGCGATGCCGAGATCGACGCGGTCGTCATCGCCACACCTGTGTCGACCCATTATACCCTCGCCCGAACGGCGCTGGATCACGGCAAGCACGTGCTCGTCGAAAAACCCATCTGCGCGTCCAAGGACGAGGCCGCCGATCTGGTCGAGCGGGCCGATGCGGCACGGCGGGTTCTCATGGTGGATCACACCTTCGTGTTTCATCCAGCGGTGCGCAAATTACGCGACCTTATCCAAGGGGACGCGCTGGGCCATGTGTCCTATTACGATTCCCAACGTATCAACCTCGGGCTGTTCCAACCCGACGTGAACGTCCTGTGGGATCTCGCGCCCCATGACCTGTCGATCCTCGACAGCCTGTTTGGCGCCGAACCCCTGGCGGTCGAGGCCAGCGGCTATTGCCACATCAATCCCGGCTCGCCCGATATCGCCTATGTCACGCTGCACTATCCCGACGCGATGGTGGCCCACCTCAACCTGAGCTGGATGTCGCCCGTTAAATTGCGCCGCGTCGCGGTCGGCGGAAGCGACAAGATGGTCGTGTGGGACGATCTCAACCGGGACGAGCCGCTGAAGATCTACGATTCCGGCATCAACGTCCTGCCCGAAAGCAAGCGGGACCTGATCCTGCCGAGCTATCGCATTGGCTCGGTCCTCTCGCCCCGCTTGCCTTCGGGGGAGCCCCTCGCCGATGTCGTCGAGCATTTTCGCCGTGTCATCCTTGGCGAGGAGCGCTCCGTCATCGACGCCCGCCAGGGACTGCGCGTGGTGCGCACCCTCGAGCGCGCCCAGGCCGCGCTCGACATCAGCCTGTCCCAGATCCGCAGTCTGACAGCCACGTCCTTCAATGCCATCGCGGCGGAATAGACCTTTCATGATCGATCCACGTCCCTCATCGACCGCGACCCACGGCCTCCTAGACCAACGCATCCTCGTGACCGGCGGGGCCGGCTTCGTCGGATCGCACATCGTGGATCAACTGCTGATCCAGGGCGTCGGCGAGATCGTGATCCTCGACAACATGGTGCGTGGACGGCTTGCCAATCTCAACGACGCGTTGCGAACAGGGCGTGTGCGAGTGGTCGAAGGGGACATTCGCGACCAGCAGCTTCTCGAACGTCTGGTGAAGGGCAGCGACATCGTCTTCCACCAAGCGGCTCTGCGCATCACGCAATGCGCCGCCGAGCCCCGACACGCTTTCGAAGTCATGGCGGGTGCGACCTTCAATCTCCTCGAAGCCTGCGTGAGTCACGGCGTGAAGAAGATCGTCGCCGCCTCTTCGGCGTCGATCTACGGGCTGGCGTCCGAATTCCCCACCCGCGAAACCGCCGCGCCTTATGCCGATCGAACCCTCTATGGCGGGTTCAAGCTCTTGAACGAGAGCCTGCTGCGGGCTTTCAACGACATGTATGGGCTAAAGAGCGTCGCCCTGCGTTATTTCAACGTCTATGGCCCCCGCATGGACATCCATGGGCGCTATACCGAAGTGCTCATCCGATGGATGGATCGCATCGCTGCGGGCCAGCCGCCCATCATCTTCGGCGACGGGCTGCAGACGATGGATTTCATCGATGTCCGAGACGTGGCGCGGGCCAATGTGGCGGCGGCTCTCGCGCCTATCGACGATGCTGCGTTCAATGTCGCCTCCGGGCGGGAAGTCTCGCTGAAGCAACTCGCGGAAGCGCTGCTGGTCACGATGGGTCGCCCGGACCTGTCGATCGATTATCAGGCCGCCCGCGCGGTCAACCCCGTGGAGCGTCGGCTCGCGGATACGAGCAAAGCCGAATCCCTGCTGGGTTTCGAGGCGCGGATCGACCTCGTCGAAGGTTTGCGCGATCTCGTCGCATGGTGGAAGGCAGAAAGGGCCAGCGAAGCCAGCATGGCTCCGGCGGCGGTCGCGGCATGATGATCCCGCTGACACGGCCCTTCACCGGGGAAGAAGAGGCGATGGCGGCGGCGGCCGTCATCCGCTCCGGCTGGCTGACCCAAGGGCCGCAAGTCGCGGCCTTCGAGCGGGAGTTCGCAGAGGTCACCGGGGCGCTCCATGCCTGCGCGGTATCGAACTGCACGGCCGCGCTCCACCTCGCCCTGCTGGCGGTCGGGGTCGGGCCAGGCGACGAGGTCATCACGGTCAGCCACAGCTTCATCGCGACTGCCAACGCCATCCATATGTGCGGCGCCGAACCGGTCTTCGCCGACATCGAGGCGGATGGCTACAATATGGATCCGCAAGCCGCCGCTGCGCTGGTCGGTCCACGCACCAAGGCGATTCTGTGCGTGCATCAGATGGGCATGCCCTGCGATCTCACGGCCATCGGGGAAGTCGCCCGGCGCTACGACCTTCGCCTCATCGAGGATGCGGCCTGCGCCATCGGATCAGAGATCGAAATCAATGGCCGCTGGATGCCGATCGGCAGCCCGCTATCGGATGCCGCGTGCTTCTCCTTCCACCCGCGCAAGGTCATCACCACCGGCGAAGGCGGCATGGTGACGACCAACCGGCCGGAGATCGATGCCCGATGTCGGCTGCTGCGTCAGCATGGCATGACGGTGCCGGACACGGTGCGCCATGCGTCGAGCAGGGTCATGACCGAGAGCTACGGCGAGCCGGGCTACAACTACCGCATGACCGACGTGCAAGCCGCCATCGGCCGGGAGCAGTTGAAGCGTCTGCCCGATATCGTTAGAGAACGCAGAGCTTTAGCCGCGACTTATGAGACGCTGCTGCAACGACTGCCAGACCTGAAGGCACCGTCCGAGCCGCGCTGGGGCCGATCGAATTGGCAAAGCTACTGCATTGGTCTCCCGAGTGACATAGAGCGTGGCCGCGTCATGCAGGAGATGCTCGACCGAGGCGTGGCGACCCGGCGCGCCATCATGTCGAGCCACGTCGAGGCTCCCTGGACGAAGGCTCGGCGAGACGCCTTGCTCCAATCCGAATTCAGAAGCCGCACCGATCTCATCCTTCCACTCTTCAACGGCATGACGGACACCGAACAGGTCGCCGTGGTGGATGCGCTGGAGGCCTCGCTCGCCGCCGCATCCCTTGCGCCAAGCGGGCTGCATTGACATGGCTATCGGGGGCGGGGTCGAACTCGGCGAGGGCGTCGTGATCCACCATCCGGAGCTCGTGAACCTTTACGGCTGCCGGATCGGTGCCGGAACGCGGGTCGGAACCTTCGTCGAGATCCAGTCCGACGTCGAGATCGGCCGCAACTGCAAGATCCAGTCGCATAGTTTCATCTGTTCCGGGGTCGTGATCGAGGATGGCGTCTTCGTCGGGCACGGCGTGATGTTCACCAATGACCGGTTCCCCGCCGCGATCAATCCCGATGGCGGGTTGAAGGACGCGGCGGACTGGACCTTGCTGCCGACGAGGGTCGGCGCCGGTGCCTCGATCGGCAGCCATGCGACCATCCTGCCGGTCGTCATCGGTCGGCATGCCCTCATCGCCGCCGGCGCGGTCGTCACACGAGACGTGCCCGATCACGCGATCGTCGCCGGCGTTCCGGCGCGCCAGATCGGCACAACCCTCTCCGACGTGGAGCCGCGTTCATGATCCAGACCGACGGGATCCCCTTTGCCGATCTGGCGCTGCAATGGCGGCAGATCCGCGATGAAGCGCTACCCGACATCGAACGGCTGTTCGACGCGAGCGCCTTCTGTCTCGGCCCCTGGGTTGCGGGATTCGAGGCGGGCATCGCGGACTATCTCGGCGCACGCCATGCGGTGGCGGTAAGTTCGGGCACCGCGGCGCTGCATCTCGCGGCCGTCGCGGCCGATCTGCAGCCGGGGGACGAGGTCCTGGTGCCGGCGCATACGTTCATCGGGACGGTCTGGGGCGTGATCTACAACGGCTGTGTGCCGATCTTCTGCGACGTCGAATCCGAGACCGGCACGATCGACCTGTCCGATGCCGAGCGACGCATCACCGCCCGCACGAAGGCCATCGTCCCGGTCCATCTGTATGGACAGCCGGCCAATATGGATGCGGTGGAAGCCTTGGCCGAAAGGCACGGTCTGGTCGTCATCGAAGACGTTGCCCAAGCGATCGGTGCTCGCCATCGGGGGCGAGCGCTCGGCACGATCGGGGACTTCGGTTGTTTCAGCTTCTATCCAGGCAAGAATCTCGGCGCCGCAGGCGAAGGCGGCTTGGTGGTCACCAAGGACGAGGCCGTCGCGGCCCGCCTGCGCGCCCTGCGCGAGCACGGTCAATCCGAGCGCTACATCCATGCCGAGATTGGCTTCAACTATCGCATGGACGGCCTTCAGGGGCTCGTGTTGAGCCACAAGTTGCGCCACATCGACGCCTGGACCGAGCAGAGACGCGCATTGGCGGCCCGGTATGAGAACGGCCTCGCCGACCTGCCGTTGCGGCTGCCACAGGCGGTGCATGGCGACCATGTGTTCCACCTCTATGTGGTCCGTACGGCGCGACGCGACGAGTTGCGGCGGTTCCTCGATGCGCGCTGCATTCAAACGGGTCTCCACTATCCGGTGCCGCTGCACCGGCAGCCTTGCCTGCGGCCCTGGGCCTCGGGTGCTGACGATTGCCCCGTCGCCGACAATTTCGCCGCCGAAGGTCTTTCGCTTCCCCTCTTCGCGGGCATGACCAGCGCCCAGCAGGACAGGGTCATCGTCGCGCTTCACGCCTTCTTCGATCGGAGTTGAGCGTCATGGCGGCTTCCCTCACCCGCAAGCGTGTCCTCTGCGTCAGGCCCCGAGCCAACACCCATGCGGCGCCCTTTTTGGCCGCCACAAAAAGCGAATGGATCGGGGCGCTCTCGCTGCATTGCAGCGTCCATGTGATCGAGGAGGACTTCGATTTTCGCGCCGTCTGCGACAGCGTGCAACCGGATTTCGTGATCTTTGAAATGGTGAGTTGGCCGCGCCCCGAACCGCTGGTCATCACGAGCGGCGATGCCCACCCGCATATTCCTCGCGCGCTCATCTTGAATTGTGATCCGCACGAGCCGATGCGACCGCTCCTCTATCAGATGCTCGATCGATACGGCGTCACCGCGATTTTCGGATTTGGGCTGCATCACCATCAGCAGATGCCTGAGCTCGCGCATGTGAACTGCTATTCGGTGCCGATTTTTTTTGACCGAACGGTCTTTCGAGACTACGGGCTCGACAAGTCGATTCCGGTCAGTGTCTTCGGCGGCCATATGGCGCCAAGCTTTTATCCTTGGCGTGCCCAGGTGGTCGCCGAGATCCAGCATGTCTTTCCGACGCTGGTCTACCCGCATCCCGGTTATCGCACCGATCAAGCCAGGCCGTTCGCGGCATACGGCATCGCCTATGCCCGCCTTCTCAATCAGAGCCAGTTCTCGATCGCCGATACGACCCGGCTTGATTATGTGGTGCGCAAACACCTCGAAATTCCCGCTTCGGGAAGCATTCTGATCGCCCCTGATTCGCCGGCTCTCAAGGACTACGGCTTCGTCGACATGGCGAATTGCATCCTCGGATCGTCGGCAGAGCTTTACGACAAGATCGACGCCGTTTCTCGCGATCCCGAGATGCGGGACACGATCAGACGGAACGGACACGACCTTGTCCATGCCCGATATGGCCGCGACGCCTGGACCTGCATCCTGGACTGGTTTGAGGCGTCGAGCGCTTGCAGAAGCGGGCAGGCGGTTCGGCAGCAATCGGCCATGGGGCCGTTTCGTGCCGTTCCGACCAGCCTGTCACGGCCCGCCATCGATGCGATGATTCGCGATTCGCCACTCTCCATCGTGCTGAGGCAGGCGCGTCACGCCATTCTGACCGGACGAGGTCTGGACCTGGCCCATACCGCCTTGCGGGATGTGTCAACCTGGTCCGGCAACATCGACGAGCCGATCTTCCTGATGGGGATCATCGCGCTGCTTCGGGCACAGCCGTTGGAAGCCGCCGTATTGATCGCTCAACGAGCCGAGGATCTCAGAAAACTCGACCTGATTTTGGCGCGGCTCGACCCTTGCGAAATCGCGTGGCTGTTGCTGATCGCCACTCTGCTGGGCCACGAACCACTGGCGGAAGCCATGCTGGAACAGGCAAAAGACACGCGGCACCTCGCCCTTCGAAGAGTAATCTGGCTTCTCGATCCCGACTTTGCCCGCGATATCGAACTCGATCGGCGTCTGCCCGGCGATTGCCTGTCGGTTCACTGGCTGGGACAGGAGAGCTTCGGCGACTGGCGCGATCTTGTAGAGCGTGTGCTGGTGGCAAACGGCGAAGTCTCGATGAATGCCATCTTGCAGCGGCGTATTATCGAAAGGGACGACGCCTTACCTCAGGAGTTGCGGCGAGCCTGAAGGCCTCCGATGTCCGAAGACCTTCCTTGACAATGTCGGGCGACCGACTCTCAGACGTGTGGACACAGACGATCCCACAGCTATGAGTTTAAGGCAATTTTACCGTCGAGTCAGACTTCATTAAGTGTTCTGCGTCACTATCGTTCACGCGAAGGCTACAATTTTGGTAGTCAAGCAATCGCGCTGGCAGGAACAGATGATCTGTTCACCGCCGGCCCTCTGGCCTCTTCGAGGGGGTGACCTCGAAAGCAGGCCTAGGGTCCAGCACAGCGCGACGGTATCCATAACATAGACGAAGTCATAGGCATTCGTACTCCTTCCTTGAACGGATCGAGACTGCGAAGGGCTGTCGCTTTGGGCCGAATACGGCGACTGGACTAGCGTGCGTGACGCCTCGTCCGGCGTTGTTTCCACCGATGCTTGCTGGCGATCGACGCGCCATCCTACCGACGGGCCTCGACTGAGGCGGAGAGCTTTCTATGACCTCGATCATTTCACGTCTGTCGGCTCAGCAAGTCGCGGCTCTCTCGACGACCACGATTAGCGGTTTGGGTACGGCGGATATCGCGGCCCTGGCTGTGACACAGGCCGCCGTTCTGACGACGGACCAGCTCAACGCATTGACCTCAAGCAGCCTTCAGGCGCTGGTGGCGACACAGATCAGCGCCTTGGCGGTCAAATCGGTCAGCGGCTTGACCCTGGCCCAGATCGTTCTCTTCACGGCGAGCGAGGTTGGGAATCTTAACACGCTGCAGATTGCGGGGCTGACGACATCTGAAGTCGGAGCACTGACGTCTGGCCAGGCGGCGGCGTTGACCTCTTCGCAAGTGGCTGCACTCACTGTCGCGGAAGTCAATTCTCTCAGCACTCCCAACCTCCAGAGCCAGATCGCCAACGTCACCTCGACCCAGATCGCCGGCCTCACCTCGACCACCCTCAATGCCCTCGGCACCGTCGCGCTCAGTGGATTGTCGACGGGCCAGGCCCGTGCCCTCTCGGCCGCCCAGCTCAACGCGCTGTCCTCCGCCAATCTCGACGCGCTGAACCTCGCCAATGTCACCAACACCCAGCTCGCCGGCCTCTCCACCGCCTCGGTCGGTGTGCTGACCTCGACCCAGGTTCAGGGCCTCGCCTCGACCCAGGTCGCCGCCCTGTCGGTCGCCGAACTCGGATCCCTGCAGGCGACCGACCTCCAGAGCCAGATCGCCAACGTCACCTCGACCCAGATCGCCGGCCTCACCTCCACCACCCTCAATGCGCTGGGCACCGTCGCGCTCAGTGGATTGTCCACCGGCCAGGCCCGCGCCCTCTCAGCCGCCCAGCTCAACGCGCTGTCCTCCGCCAATCTCGACGCGCTGAACCTTGCCAATGTCACCAATACCCAGCTCGCCGGCCTCTCCACCGCCTCGGTCGGTGTGCTGACCTCGACCCAGGTTCAGGGCCTCGCCTCGACCCAGGTCGCCGCCCTCTCGGTGGCCGAACTCGGCGCCCTACAGGCGACCGACCTTCAGAGCCAGATCGCCAACGTCACCTCGACCCAGATCGCCGGCCTCACCTCGACCACCCTCAATGCGCTCGGCACCGTCGCGCTCAGTGGATTGTCCACCGGCCAGGCCCGCGCCCTCTCGGCCGCCCAGCTCAACGCGCTGTCCTCCGCCAATCTCGACGCGCTGAACCTTGCCAATGTCACCAATACCCAGCTCGCCGGCCTCTCCACCGCCTCGGTCGGTGTGCTGACCTCGACCCAGGTTCAGGGCCTCGCCTCGACCCAGGTCGCCGCCCTCTCGGTGGCCGAACTCGGCGCCCTACAGGCGACCGACCTTCAGAGCCAGATCGCCAACGTCACCTCGACCCAGATCGCCGGCCTCACCTCGACCACCCTCAATGCGCTGGGCACCGTCGCGCTCAGTGGATTGTCGACGGGCCAGGCCCGTGCCCTCTCGGCCGCCCAGCTCAACGCGCTGTCCTCCGCCAATCTCGACGCGCTGAACCTCGCCAATGTCACCAATACCCAGCTCGCCGGCCTGACCACCGCCGCGGTCGGTGTGCTAACCTCGACCCAGGTTCAGGGCCTCGCCTCGACCCAGGTCGCCGCCCTGTCGGTGGCCGAACTCGGCGCCCTACAGGCGACCGACCTCCAGAGCCAGATCGCCAACGTCACCTCGACCCAGATCGCCGGCCTCACCTCGACCACCCTCAATGCGCTCGGCACCGTCGCGCTCAGTGGATTGTCGACGGGCCAGGCCCGCGCCCTCTCGGCCGCCCAGCTCAACGCGCTGTCCTCCGCCAATCTCGACGCGCTGAACCTTGCCAATGTCACCAACACCCAGCTCGCCGGCCTCTCCACCGCCGCGGTCGGTGTGCTGACCTCGACCCAGGTTCAGGGCCTCGCCTCGACCCAGGTCGCCGCCCTGTCGGTGGCCGAACTCGGATCCCTACAGGCGACCGACCTCCAGAGCCAGATCGCCAACGTCACCTCGACCCAGATCGCCGGCCTCACCTCGACCACCCTCAATGCCCTCGGCACCGTCGCGCTCAGTGGATTGTCGACGGGCCAGGCCCGTGCCCTCTCGGCCGCCCAGCTCAACGCGCTGTCCTCCGCCAATCTCGACGCGCTGAACCTTGCCAATGTCACCAACACCCAGCTCGCCGGCCTCTCCACCGCCTCGGTCGGTGTGCTGACCTCGACCCAGGTTCAGGGCCTCGCCTCGACCCAGGTCGCCGCCCTGTCGGTCGCCGAACTCGGATCCCTGCAGGCGACCGACCTCCAGAGCCAGATCGCCAACGTCACCTCGACCCAGATCGCCGGCCTCACCTCCACCACCCTCAATGCGCTGGGCACCGTCGCGCTCAGTGGATTGTCCACCGGCCAGGCCCGCGCCCTCTCAGCCGCCCAGCTCAACGCGCTGTCCTCCGCCAATCTCGACGCGCTGAACCTCGCCAATGTCACCAATACCCAGCTCGCCGGCCTGACCACCGCCGCGGTCGGTGTGCTGACCTCGACCCAGGTTCAGGGCCTCGCCTCGACCCAGGTCGCCGCCCTCTCGGTGGCCGAACTCGGCGCCCTACAGGCGACCGACCTCCAGAGCCAGATCGCCAACGTCACCTCGACCCAGATCGCCGGCCTCACCTCCACCACCCTCAATGCGCTCGGCACCGTCGCGCTCGGCGGCCTCTCCACCGGCCAGGCCCGCGCCCTCTCGGCCGCCCAGCTCAACGCGCTGTCCTCCGCCAATCTCGACGCGCTGAACCTTGCCAATGTCACCAACACCCAGCTCGCCGGCCTCTCCACCGCCTCGGTCGGTGTGCTGACCTCGACCCAGGTTCAGGGCCTCGCCTCGACCCAGGTCGCCGCCCTGTCGGTCGCCGAACTCGGATCCCTGCAGGCGACCGACCTCCAGAGCCAGATCGCCAACGTCACCTCGACCCAGATCGCCGGCCTCACCTCCACCACCCTCAATGCGCTGGGCACCGTCGCGCTCGGCGGCCTCTCCACCGGCCAGGCCCGCGCCCTCTCGGCCGCCCAGCTCAACGCGCTGTCCTCCGCCAATCTCGACGCGCTGAACCTCGCCAATGTCACCAACACCCAGCTCGCCGGCCTGACCACCGCCGCGGTCGGTGTGCTGACCTCGACCCAGGTTCAGGGCCTCGCCTCGACCCAGGTCGCCGCCCTGTCGGTGGCCGAACTCGGATCCCTGCAGGCGACCGACCTCCAGAGCCAGATCGCCAACGTCACCTCGACCCAGATCGCCGGCCTCACCTCGACCACCCTCAATGCGCTCGGCACCGTCGCCCTCGGTGGATTGTCGACGGGCCAGGCCCGTGCCCTCTCGGCCGCCCAGCTCAACGCGCTGTCCTCCGCCCGCGCCCTCTCGGCCGCCCAGCTCAACGCGCTGTCCTCCGCCAATCTCGACGCGCTGAACCTCGCCAATGTC
Source organism: Lichenihabitans sp. (assembly GCA_965214365.1). Taxonomy (GTDB): domain Bacteria; phylum Pseudomonadota; class Alphaproteobacteria; order Rhizobiales; family Beijerinckiaceae; genus Lichenihabitans. The sequence continues at coordinate 2,519,204 of CBDCBM010000004.1, read as the reverse complement.
ACCAACACCCAGCTTGCCGGCCTGACCACCGCCGCGGTCGGTGTGCTGACCTCGACCCAGGTTCAGGGCCTCGCCTCGACCCAGGTCGCCGCCCTGTCGGTGGCCGAACTCGGATCGCTGCAGGCGACCGACCTCCAGAGCCAGATCGCCAACGTCACCTCGACCCAGATCGCCGGCCTCACCTCGACCACCCTCAATGCGCTCGGCACCGTCGCCCTCGGTGGATTGTCCACCGGCCAGGCCCGCGCCCTCTCGGCCGCCCAGCTCAACGCGCTGTCCTCCGCCAATCTCGACGCGCTGAACCTTGCCAATGTCACCAACACCCAGCTTGCCGGCCTGACCACCGCCGCGGTCGGTGTGCTGACCTCGACCCAGGTTCAGGGCCTCGCCTCGACCCAGGTCGCCGCCCTCTCGGTGGCCGAACTCGGATCGCTGCAGGCGACCGACCTCCAGAGCCAGATCGCCAACGTCACCTCGACCCAGATCGCCGGCCTCACCTCGACCACCCTCAATGCGCTCGGCACCGTCGCGCTCAGTGGATTGTCGACGGGCCAGGCCCGTGCCCTCTCGGCCGCCCAGCTCAACGCGCTGTCCTCCGCCAATCTCGACGCGCTGAACCTCGCCAATGTCACCAATACCCAGCTCGCCGGCCTGACCACCGCCGCGGTCGGTGTGCTGACCTCGACCCAGGTTCAGGGCCTCGCCTCGACCCAGGTCGCCGCCCTGTCGGTGGCCGAACTCGGCGCCCTACAGGCGACCGACCTCCAGAGCCAGATCGCCAACGTCACCTCGACCCAGATCGCCGGCCTCACCTCGACCACCCTCAATGCGCTCGGCACCGTCGCGCTCAGTGGATTGTCGACGGGCCAGGCCCGCGCCCTCTCGGCCGCCCAGCTCAACGCGCTGTCCTCCGCCAATCTCGACGCGCTGAACCTCGCCAATGTCACCAACACCCAGCTCGCCGGCCTCTCCACCGCCGCGGTCGGTGTGCTGACCTCGACCCAGGTTCAGGGCCTCGCCTCGACCCAGGTCGCCGCCCTGTCGGTGGCCGAACTCGGATCCCTACAGGCGACCGACCTCCAGAGCCAGATCGCCAACGTCACCTCGACCCAGATCGCCGGCCTCACCTCGACCACCCTCAATGCCCTCGGCACCGTCGCGCTCAGTGGATTGTCGACGGGCCAGGCCCGTGCCCTCTCGGCCGCCCAGCTCAACGCGCTGTCCTCCGCCAATCTCGACGCGCTGAACCTTGCCAATGTCACCAACACCCAGCTCGCCGGCCTCTCCACCGCCTCGGTCGGTGTGCTGACCTCGACCCAGGTTCAGGGCCTCGCCTCGACCCAGGTCGCCGCCCTGTCGGTCGCCGAACTCGGATCCCTGCAGGCGACCGACCTCCAGAGCCAGATCGCCAACGTCACCTCGACCCAGATCGCCGGCCTCACCTCCACCACCCTCAATGCGCTGGGCACCGTCGCGCTCAGTGGATTGTCCACCGGCCAGGCCCGCGCCCTCTCAGCCGCCCAGCTCAACGCGCTGTCCTCCGCCAATCTCGACGCGCTGAACCTCGCCAATGTCACCAATACCCAGCTCGCCGGCCTGACCACCGCCGCGGTCGGTGTGCTGACCTCGACCCAGGTTCAGGGCCTCGCCTCGACCCAGGTCGCCGCCCTCTCGGTGGCCGAACTCGGCGCCCTACAGGCGACCGACCTCCAGAGCCAGATCGCCAACGTCACCTCGACCCAGATCGCCGGCCTCACCTCCACCACCCTCAATGCGCTCGGCACCGTCGCGCTCGGCGGCCTCTCCACCGGCCAGGCCCGCGCCCTCTCGGCCGCCCAGCTCAACGCGCTGTCCTCCGCCAATCTCGACGCGCTGAACCTTGCCAATGTCACCAACACCCAGCTCGCCGGCCTCTCCACCGCCTCGGTCGGTGTGCTGACCTCGACCCAGGTTCAGGGCCTCGCCTCGACCCAGGTCGCCGCCCTGTCGGTCGCCGAACTCGGATCCCTGCAGGCGACCGACCTCCAGAGCCAGATCGCCAACGTCACCTCGACCCAGATCGCCGGCCTCACCTCCACCACCCTCAATGCGCTGGGCACCGTCGCGCTCGGCGGCCTCTCCACCGGCCAGGCCCGCGCCCTCTCGGCCGCCCAGCTCAACGCGCTGTCCTCCGCCAATCTCGACGCGCTGAACCTCGCCAATGTCACCAACACCCAGCTCGCCGGCCTGACCACCGCCGCGGTCGGTGTGCTGACCTCGACCCAGGTTCAGGGCCTCGCCTCGACCCAGGTCGCCGCCCTGTCGGTGGCCGAACTCGGATCCCTGCAGGCGACCGACCTCCAGAGCCAGATCGCCAACGTCACCTCGACCCAGATCGCCGGCCTCACCTCGACCACCCTCAATGCCCTCGGCACCGTCGCGCTCAGTGGATTGTCGACGGGCCAGGCCCGCGCCCTCTCGGCCGCCCAGCTCAACGCGCTGTCCTCCGCCAATCTCGACGCGCTGAACCTCGCCAATGTCACCAACACCCAGCTTGCCGGCCTGACCACCGCCGCGGTCGGTGTGCTGACCTCGACCCAGGTTCAGGGCCTCGCCTCGACCCAGGTCGCCGCCCTGTCGGTGGCCGAACTCGGATCGCTGCAGGCGACCGACCTCCAGAGCCAGATCGCCAACGTCACCTCGACCCAGATCGCCGGCCTCACCTCGACCACCCTCAATGCGCTCGGCACCGTCGCCCTCGGTGGATTGAGCGCGCTGCAATCAGCAGCACTGACAGGGGCGCAACTTGGTACCCTGACGACGACGAACCTCAGCAATCTCACGATCGCTCAGCTCGGTGCCCTCAGCACGGCCCAGGTTCAGGGATTGTCGGCAGCGCAGCTCAATAACATCACGAACACGGCGCTCGACGCACTGCCGGGGGCGAAGCTAGCGGCCTCGCAGCTCACGGGCCTGACGTCGACGACGATCACCAACCTCGCGATGACCCAGATCGCCGAATTGTCGGCCACGCAGATCGGCACCCTCTCCACGGGGCAGATCGATGCCTTCACGACGAGCGAAATCCAGAACCTCACATCCGCACAGGTCGGCGCCTTGAGCTTGGCGGACATCGCCAGCCTCACGACCACAAACTTTGCAGCGCTCTCGGTGACGACCGGCATCGGATCCATCAGCACCGCCGCGATCAGGGGAATCAGTGTGGATGATATCGCGGCGCTGACGTCCGATCAGGGCAACGCCTTCATGGACGCGCAGATCACCGCGATGACGAGCGACGAGATCAACGCCCTGACGGCCTTGCTGACGGGCCCATAAACCGGCCATCTTCGACACCTTGACGCCTCGCCCCGCCTTGGGGCGGGACGTCGACCGATCATGGTATCGGGCGCCAAGCCCGCGAGCCGGAAACCCGTTGCCCAATGGCTTCCGTGGGTGGCTTCGTGGGTTGGAATCGATACGATGAGGTGCCATAAGGCAGCTGAACGCTCCCTTTGGAATCGCGAATGTCCGACCCCGCAGGCACGCCGAACGCCGCGACTCTCGAACTCAACATCGCGGTCGCCAAGGCCGTGAACCGCAGCTTGCCGGCGGCCGAACTCTTCGCGGCGGCGGAACGGCTCAAAGCGCTCCAAGACCAGCAGGCGGTCACGCAACTCTACAAGAGTTGGATCGCCTATAATTCCGCCGATCCGCTATTGTTCGCGGTCTATTTCAACTATGGCGTCTCGCTGAACGAGGTCGCCGACAAACCCGGCGCGATCAACGCCTTGCGCGAAAGCATCCGCCTCAAGCCGGACTTCTATCCGCCTTATATCAACCTCGGCCGCGTTCTGGAGGACATCGCCCAGCTCACCGCTGCGGTCGAGTTGTGGATGGATGGGGCCAATCGGCTTTCGACCGTGAGCGGCGAGAATCTGACGCATCGCAACACGCTGTTGCAGCAGATCGGCCGAGTGCTCGAAGGCGCCGGCGATCCCGAGGGGGCCGAAAGCGCGCTCAAGCAAAGCCTCGATCTCAATGCCGCCCAGGGCGATGTCGTGCAGCATTTCGTGTCCCTGAGGCAGGGCCAGTGCAAATGGCCGGTGATCGAGGGATGGGACCGGGTCGCCCGCAAGGACCTCATTTCCGGCATTGCGCCGCTATCCCTGGCCAGCCTCACGGACGACCCTCTTCTGCAGCTCGCGAAGGCTTTTCGGTACAATCAGAAATTCATCGGAATCCCTGAATTCGCCCGGCGAAAGCCGCCCGTCACCAAGGTGGCCCGTCGCGGCAAGCGGAAGCTCAAGATAGGCTATCTGTCATCGGATCTGAGGGACCACGCGGTCGGCTTCGCGATGACGGATGTCATGGAATCTCATGACCGGAGCGCCTTTGAGATCTCCGCCTATTATTGCGGGATCCCCAAGCAGGATCTCACTCAGCAGCGGATCAGGACGGCGGTCGACCATTGGACGGATATCAACGGCATCAGCGACGACGCGACGGCGCAGAAAATCTCGGATGACGGGATCGATATCCTGATCGATCTCAACGGTTATACGAAATTCGCGAGAACCAAAGTTTTTGCTCTGCGTCCAGCCCCGATCGCGGTCAATTGGTTCGGCTTTCCGGGAACCATGGGAAGCCCATATCATCACTATATTATCGCCGATCCATTCGTCATCCCCAAGGACTCGGAACTCTACTATTCCGAATCCGTGGTCCGGCTGCCCTGTTACCAGCCGAACGATCGCAAGAGAGTGGTCTCGCCGAAAAAGCCCGAACGGGCGGACGAGGGGCTCCCCGAGGACGCGATCGTCTATTGCTCCCTCAACGGAACCCAGAAGATCACACCGATCGTCTTCGATCGTTGGCTGACGATCCTCAGCCATGTGCCCGGCAGCGTCTTGTGGCTGCTGACCGGCAATCCGGCCACCAATGCCCGGTTGCGGCAGCGGGCCGTCGATCGAGGCGTCGAACCGGGACGGGTGATCTTCGCGGAGAAAATGGCCAATCCCGATCATTTGGCTCGCTATCCGCTAGCCGACCTGTTCCTCGATTCGCTGCCTTATGGGGCGCATACGACGGCAGCGGATTCGCTGTGGATGGGCGTGCCGATCCTCACAATGTCGGGTCGCAGCTTCGCGTCCCGGGTCTGCGGCAGTGTCGTCACCGCCGCCGGCCTCGGCGACATGGTTTGCGACACGCCGGACGCTTACATGCTCCGCGCGATCGAACTTGGGCGCGATCGAACCAAGCTCGCCGCGATCAGGCAACGGCTGGTTTCTGGACGCGACACTTGCCTCTTGTTCGACACACCGAAGCTCGTGAGCGAACTCGAAACGCTCTATCGCCGCATGTGGCAGGATCTGGAGCAGGGAAAACGGCCGGTCCCCAAGCTCGACAACCTCGACACCTACCATGACATCGGCCTCGGAATGCCGATCGAGACCATGGAACTCCTGAGCAACGAGGCCTATGTTTCGCTTTATCGAGAAAAGATGAGCGAGTTGCATGATTTTTCTCCAGTCAGGACCGATTCGAGGATTTGGCAGCCAAACGCGTGAGTCCGATGGCCGCCGATAAGGCTCATTCCAGACCAGAGAAGACCCGAACCGTCACCTATGCGATCGGCGACATTCATGGACGGCTCGACCTCCTTGAACGATTGCTAGGTTTGGTCGAGGACGATGCCATCGCGCGCGGGGCGGTGGCGAAAATCGTCTTCACTGGGGACTATATGGATCGGGGACCGCACTCATGCGGTGTGGTCGAACGGCTGATCGCCGGGCCGCGACGGCCTCTGGACCGCTTCATCTGCCTGCGCGGCAACCACGACGATCTGTTTGCCAAGGCGGTGGTCGGCGGCCATGACATCCCCCCCTGGGCGCAAGAACTTCATCGGCATACGTTTGTGAGCTACGGCGGCGCGGCAACACGGAGCCCTATAGAGACCGATTCCACCGTCCGGCTTCATGCGGCCTTCCTGGCCGAATTGCCCCTGACGCATGACGACGGGATTAATCTTTTCGTCCATGCCGGAATTCGACCGGGCGTTCTCATCGACGAACAGATCGAGCATGACCTGATCTGGATTCGCGAGGATTTTCTGAATTTTGACGGGCCGCTGCCCCGACGTGTCGTCCATGGGCACACGATCATGGGCGACAGGCCGGTGGTGACGCCGAACCGGGTGTCGATCGACACCGGCGCCTACCGATCCGGCGTGCTAACGGCGGCGGTCTTCGACAATGGCGGTCTCGATTTTCATCAGGCGACCGGCGCGCCTGACCGCGAGGCGATCGTGCGCGAGTTCTTATTGTCTGCGGCGATCAACGATCGAACCATCACACCCGCGATGACGCGGGCTTTCGACGGTTTCATCGCGGCACGGTTCGACGCCGACGAATTGACGAGGCGTTTGCACAATATGGGTGCTCTATAAAAGCCTCGCCGTGTCACGACGGTCGAGAGCGACAGACCAGCTTCGCAACGCATAGAGGCGCTCGGCATGCCAGGGTTCCTTGATCGACCGCGCTTGATCGAAGCCTTTGGGCGTCTGGGCGCGGATCTGGCCAAGCGGGGACTGTTCATCGAACTCGCCGTCTATGGCGGCAGCGCGATCATGCTGCAGTTCGATTGGCGGCAATCGACCGAGGATGTGGATGCGGTCGTGAGGGAAGGCTATGATGAGGCCGCGCTAGCGGTGTCCGTGACAACGGTGGCCGTCGAGATGGATCTCGAACCCAATTGGCTCAACAACGCGGTGGGAATGTTTACGCCCCTCCACGAAGACGATACTCTTTTCGACATCTCCGGTTCTTATCCCAAGGGCTCGACGCCGGGGTTGCGTGTCCTCGTTGCCAAGCCGCATTATCTTCTCGCGATGAAGCTTCAGGCGCTCCGCAGTTACGATCGCGGCGAGCGCGACATGGCCGATGCCAGGGTGTTAGCAAAGCATATCGGCCTATCGGACGAGGCGGCGCTGTGCGATCTCTACACCTCGATTCAAGGCGAACAACCGCCTGACGAGCTTCGACTGCGTTTTCGCGCTCTCCTCGGGTCTTCGTAGCGATGCGGCCGAAGTCTCTCGTCGAACTCGTCGAGCGAGCTCAGGTGCAGGGGGATTGGGAGCATCATCTGCGCGAGTTCCTCGATGCGTTCTACGCATTGGACGGCGACCTCGCGCGTCAGGGCGCCTCGATCGCCGACCCGCCCGATCTGCTCGGGCAGGCAAAGGCCGACGCCTTCCTGGGCGGAACAGGCGAGCATCTGGCGCGACGTTGGGGATTGCCTATTCCCGCATGGGTCACGGAAGAGGCGCGCTATCTCCATACCGCGATGTTTGTCCCCGACGAAAAGGCGCTGCGCGGTTATCTCCTTGGCGCAAGCCCGGTCTCGTTCCGGACCCGGTTGATCTTCACAGGGCCTGAACCGCTGCAACGGGCAAGGTTTCCCTATGCCCGGGGCGTGGTGCGGCTGCCGCTCGATTTCCCGGACCGGTCCAAGCGCGCGAACATTTGAGAAAAAGGCGCCGACCTCGTCAGTCGATAGGCACAGGGCCGTCTCCGCCGCCACTCTGTGCGTCGAGGATCCAGGTTCGGTCCGTAAAGGCGATATACATACGCTCCTGCCCGAGGGCGACGCCGAGTTCGATGGCAAGCTCGTTCAGCATGGCTTCGATGGCGTCGTCCGGCAGATGTCCGAGATAGGCGTGCACCGCCTCACCATTTAAGATGGCGACGGGCTCCCGGTCCGAGCCAACGGACCCATCCGGGCGCGGCCATGCGTAGGTAACTTCCGCGCGCGTGAACATGCCGGACAGCGCCGGCAGGCCTGCCGCGACGCGCCGGGTCATCCAAGTCCTGGCGGTGCGCACGGCCTCCGAAACGTCGAAGACCCTGCCTTCCTCGTCCCAGCCTTCCCGCAAGCCGACCGTGATTCTGAAATCACGACGCGGCCCCCGTGAGCCGGGTACGAGGCTGTAGCGCTCGGCTTCAAGCCGGTGGATGCGAGGATCGGAGGGATTGCCCAAACATGCCTCCTCGTCATCGACCCGCACGCTCGTCGCCGCAGAAGACGCCTGGTCGTTTTAAGACGATCGACGCTGTCGGCTACACGTCCAAATTCGCTACGCTGAGCGCGTTTTCCTGGATGAATTCGCGGCGCGGTTCGACGACATCGCCCATCAGCTTGACGAACATGTCGTCGGCCTCGTCGATCTCCTTGATCTTGACCTGCAGCAGGGAACGGACGTTGCGGTCGAGGGTCGTCTCCCACAATTGCTCGGGGTTCATTTCGCCAAGGCCCTTGTAACGCTGGAGCTGGCTGATGCCTTTGCCGCCCGCCGCCATCACGGCCTCGACCAACGCCGTGGGACCAGCCACTGAAACATTGTCCGTCTTGCGCGCGAAAATCGCCGGCCTGCCGTAGATTTCGCCCATCGCATGACCGTGCTCGTCGAGCCGCCGCGCTTCCGCCGAAGCCAGGAGATTGCCATCGAGCACCGCCGCATCCCTGACGCCGCGCAAAGTTCGGGTAAACACATAGCCGCCATTCGCGACCGCGCCCTCCCAATGGCGCTCGGTCTCCTCGGCGAGCGTGTTGAGACGCCCGGCGATCTCCTCGGCCAGCGTCGCCGCCAGCTCATCGCCGATAGCCGCGATCGGCTTCAAGGCGCCAGCGATCGCGGTCTGCTCCACGACCGAGCGGTTGTAGCGATGATGCAGCTGCGCCAGAACGGCGCGGACCAGCCTGGCTTGGTCGATCACGGATTTGAGGTCTCCGCGCGCGCGCTCCTCGCCGGTGTGAAGCCGTAGAACGGCACCATCCAACCCATGATCGGTGAGATAATCTTCCCGAGCGCGCTCGTCCTTGAGGTATTGCTCGGACTGACCACGCTTCACCTTATAGAGAGGTGGCTGGGCGATATAGATATGTCCACGGTCGATCAGTTCGCGCATCTGACGATAGAAGAACGTCAGCAGCAAGGTCCTGATATGCGAGCCGTCGACATCGGCGTCGGTCATGATGATGATCTTGTGGTAGCGCAGCTTGTCGGCGTTGAAATCGTCGCGGCCGATCCCGGTGCCGAGCGCGGTGATCAGCGTACCGATCTCCTGACTGCCGAGCATTTTGTCGAAGCGCGCACGTTCGACGTTCAGGATTTTGCCCTTTAAGGGCAAAACAGCCTGGAACTCCCTGTTGCGGCCTTGTTTGGCCGATCCGCCGGCAGAATCACCCTCGACAAGAAACAGTTCCGCGAGCGCGGGGTCGCGTTCCTGGCAGTCGGCCAACTTGCCGGGAAGGTTGGCAATGTCGAGCGCACCCTTACGGCGCGTCAACTCACGGGCCTTCTTGGCGGCTTCACGGGCGGCGGCGGCTTCGCACACCTTGGCGGCAATGATCTTGGCGTCGGCCGGATGTTCCTCGAACCATTGCCCGAGGGTCTCGTTGACGATGCTCTCGACCACCGGCCGCACCTCGGACGAGACAAGCTTGTCTTTGGTTTGCGAAGAGAACTTCGGGTCCGGCACCTTCACCGAGAGGACGCAGGTCAAGCCTTCGCGGCAATCGTCACCTGTAACATCGACCTTCTCGCGCTTCGACGTGCCCGAGCGGTCCGCATAGCCGGTGACCTGGCGCGTCAAGCCGCCGCGAAACCCGGCGAGATGCGTGCCGCCGTCGCGCTGGGGGATGTTGTTGGTGAAGACCAGCACGTTCTCGTGGTAGCTGTCGTTCCACCATAGGGCGACCTCGACCGTCATGCCGTCCTTCTCGCCGCGCATGAGGATCGGCCTATCGATCAGCGGCGACTTGGCGCGGTCGAGATAGCGTACGAAGGCCTCAAGCCCGCCCTCGTAGAACAACTCCTCCCGCTTCACCTCGGCGTGGCGGGCGTCGGTGAGGATGATCTTGACGCCGGAGTTCAGAAAGGCGAGCTCGCGCAGTCGATGCTCGACCGTGCCGTAGTCGAATTCCACCATGGTGAAGGTTTCAGGCGACGGCCAGAAGGTGACCTCGGTGCCACGGGCCTCGCGGCCATCCTCCTGTTTGCCCGCGGGGCCGACGACCTTCAAGGGCGCAACCGCGTCGCCACGGGCGAATTGAACTTCGTGTTCGAGCCCATCGCGCCAGATGCGCAGCAGCAGCTTCGTCGAGAGCGCATTGACGACCGAGACGCCGACCCCGTGCAAGCCGCCGGACACTTTGTAGGAATTCTGGTCGAATTTACCGCCGGCATGGAGTTGGGTCATGATGACCTCGGCGGCCGACACGCCCTCCTCCTTATGGATGTCGGTCGGGATGCCCCGACCGTTGTCCGTCACCCTGACCGAGCCATCGGCATTGAGCGTTACCGTCACCAGGGTCGCATGACCGGCCAAGGCCTCGTCGATCGCATTGTCCACGACCTCATAGATCATATGGTGGAGGCCGGAACCGTCGTCCGTGTCGCCGATATACATGCCGGGCCGCTTGCGCACCGCGTCGAGTCCACGCAGGACCTTGATGGAATCGGCACTGTATTCGTTCGGCGGTACACCATCGGCATGGGGAGGGACGGGCGTTTCAGGCATCGTTCGAGCAACTTTCTCCGACATCGAGATCAGGGCCTCCCCGGAACTGGCGTCATGCGCCCGTCCCGAGAGACATTATAGCGGCGGTCATATCCGCTCGTCCGCCCCAACGATACGCCATGGATCGACCACGCCGTTTCGTTCAAGACAGAATAGCTTACCATCCCGATCGGCTGGACATGCGCGCCATTTCAGGACGTGAGCCGGTCGGGGATAGAAGAGCCTAGTGATTCGATCCCCACTGATGACTTATCTGTCGGGACAGGATCGCTTGCTGAGAACCGGCGCGTTAGGCGCGGAGCCCGCGTCGCAGGGGTCCGCTTGGCCCTCGCATCATGGTTGATCCACCACCAGTTCACTACGCTCTTATAGAGGTTACGGCCGTCCTATGAAAGGCAAAGCTACCGGTTGGCCGGCACGGCAGGGGAGAAGTGCCTAGATCCGCCTATTGCGCTCCGTCAAGGATCGCCAGGACATTGTCGCCCCCGGCAATCTGCGGATTCGAGGGTGTGAAGCCTTGCGCCGCTTCACGGGCAGCGATGAGCAGACGGGCCTCGGCAAAGGCCCTGCGAATCGATCCATCCCTCCGCAGGGCCTTATTGAAGAAGGCGTCGCCAAAATAGGTCCAGCGTGCCTCTGGAACACATCCGAAAGACGTATGGGTCGAGTCCGCCGCCGTGATCACCAGCGTATCGGCATCGGCGAGGGTCGTGAAACTGCCTGCGAAACACGCCGAAACGATCAGCACCTTATGGTGCATCGGGCTTTTTGCCAAAAGCTCCGCCACGGCTTCGGGCGGGATGAGACCCTCACGTCCGCCGCCCTTATCGGCAATGCCCTCCGGCGCGCCATGCGACGTCAGGATCACGAACAAGACATCGCGCTCGGGATCGAGGCCACGCTGCGCTGCGACCAGGGCCGAGGCGATCCCCGTTGGACTCGCGGCCAGGGTGCGGGCTGAATTGGCCCTCACCACGACAGGGCCGCCGTGACCATAGATCGCCGCCACGACCGCCGCTCCTCCGCTCGCTTCGGATCGGAACACGGGATCGCTCCAGAGCGCGAAGGACGCGACCCCCGATTTGAAGGCCTCGGCCGCTGTTGCGGGCGAGACCGCGAGGCCTACGGCCACAACGAAGAGGCAGCCGAAAATCTTCGACCGCAAGCTTGACCCACACGCCATGGCATCGTTCTCCATCACGATTGGAGACTAACCGCGCAAGCGTCCGAAGACCACGCCCACCGCCCTCCGGTCCGAGGCGATCAACGCGCAATGGAGCGGATAAAAGTTTTCACCAAGCCCAGATAGGCGTCCGGTCAGGGGCGGCATGCCTTATGGTCGCACGCGTGTTCCACCTTTAGACGGAGGCTCCGGTCATGGCAGTCGACCACAGCGCGGCCGCGATTCTGCGCACCGTGTCGGCAGCGACGATTACCAGCGTTCTTGACAAGACAGGCTTCCGCAACGTCTGGGCGCGTGGCGCTAGACCCTTGCGCAGAGGCCAATCGCGCGTCGTCAGGCCGCCCCTCGCGTTCCGCCTCGTCGCCGATCGAGAGGATCCGGCCACCCCTGCCCCGTGGGCGTCCCCCGTTTCGACCTACACCGCCATCGAGGCCATGCTTGAGGATTGCGGAGCGGTCGTCGATGCAATGGGCGCGACGGAGGTCTCGCTCGATGTCATGCCGGCCGAAGGGCCTGAACAGGAGTGGCTGGAAGCCTGGACCCTCGACGAAATCACCAAGCGTGCGAGCCTCACGGGCCGCGACCCCAGGAACGAAGCTATGACGGCACGCTACGCCGCGATCCGATTATGAAGAGTGCCGCACACCCGCGTTCGGGCATGCGGGGAGCGCCTTCCCTCGCGACCGAGTTCACCCCGAAGCTCCTGACGGTCGTGAGAGAAGGCTATCGAGCGATCGACCTGCGAGCAGACATCGTCGCGGGCCTCACGGTCGCTATCGTGGCGTTGCCTCTCTCGATGGCTATCGCGATCGCATCAGGCGTCACGCCGGATCGTGGCCTCTACACGGCCATCGTCGGGGGCTTCATCGTGTCGGCCCTGGGCGGCAGCCGCTTCCAAATCGGCGGCCCGGCCGGAGCTTTCATCGTCCTGGTGTCCTCGACCGTCGGGACCTATGGCGTCGACGGCATGGTCTTGGCCACCCTCATGGCCGGTGTCCTGTTATTGTTGATCGGCGGTCTCCGGCTCGGCACCTTCATCCGATACATCCCCTATCCGGTGACAGTTGGCTTCACGGCCGGCATCGCCGTGATCATTTTTGCTAGCCAGATCAGGGAACTGCTGGGTCTGACGCTGCCGGGCGCCGAGCCAGCGGCCCTGTTGCCGAAACTCCAGGCGCTTGCTGCCGCGGCGGGAACCTTCAACGCCTCGGCGGTCGCCATAACGCTGCTCACGATCGGCGCCATCGTCACAACGCGGCACTTGCGCCCCCGGTGGCCGGCCTATCTGATCGGGGTATCGCTGGCATCGGTCGCCGTTGTCGCGCTGAGCTTACCGGTGGCGACCATCGGGACCCGCTTCGGCGGCATCCCGCATACACTGCCGGCGCCGCATCTGCCGGACATGTCCACCGCGCGGATTGTGCAGTTGCTGCCGACGGCCCTATCCTTCGCCCTGCTCGGTGCTATCGAAAGCCTTCTTTCAGCGGTCGTGGCCGATGGGATGAGCGGGCGCCGCCATCGCTCCAACGGGGAATTGGCCGCGCAGGGCTTGGCCAATATCGCCTCGGCGATCTTCGGCGGCATGTGCGTCACCGGCACGATTGCCCGCACCGCCACCAACGTCAGGGCGGGGGCGCGCGGTCCGGTCTCGGGCATGTTGCATGCCGTATTTCTGTTGGCGTTCATGGTGCTCGCCGCGCCCCTCGCGAGCTATATTCCGCTTTGCGCGCTTGCCGGTGTGCTGGCGGTCGTTTGCTGGAGCATGGCCGAGCGGCATCAGTTCGCCATGCTGGTGCGAAGCTCGCCCGGCGACGCCATCGTGGTTTGCGCGACCTCCCTGACCGTTGTGTTCCGTGATCTCACCAAAGGCATCGCTCTTGGCTTCACCCTCGGTGTGCTGCTGTTCGTTCATCGCATGGCCACGGCGGTCGAGATCGACGCGCGAAAGCCCGCCTCTGTCATCGATGGACCGAGGCGCGACGTGGCCGATGGTCCAAGCTTCGATCCGGCGCTTTCGACCGACAGCGATGTCGTCATATTCCAGATCACCGGCGCTTTCTTTTTCGGTGCCGCCGCGACGGTCGGCCTGGCGCTCGACACTCTGGCGGACCATCCAAAGGCCTATGTGATCGATCTTGCCGCAGCGCCTTTTTTTGACAGCACGGCCGCCGCCACCCTCCACGCCTTCGCCGACAAGGCGCGCGGACGCGGCGCCGCCGTTGTCGTGAGCGGCGCGGGACCAGCGGCCAAAGCCGCCTTGCAGGCGCGAGGCTTCGAGCGTACCGGCGCGATCTTCGCATCCCGAATCGAGGATGCGGTCGTCCTCGCTCACGAAGCCGCCGCATCCCGCGCCATGGCCGAGACCGGTTCTTGATGCCGCGTATTGCATGATCTTCGCGCGGCGCGACAATCAAGCACTATTAGGTAAGGCACCTTCTGGAATCAAAAAAGTTGATAGTTGTCATGGTGATGAAGGATGACGAGATGCACCCGATCCTGGCCTCGCAACTGCGGCAAGGCGTTCTTGACAGCGCCCTTGCGGTCTCCCTATGGTGCGCCGCGACGCGACAGGGTTTTGCCTTGATTTCGCGACGCTTTTGCTGATCTTTCGACACGTGCTACGACATCGGGGAATACGCGGAAACAAAGATGGGCCTCTCGAACGACGGCGAAGACGAAGCGAACAAAGCCCGTCTTGACGCTCTTTCGAACGCGCTGAATGCGCATCGCAAGGGTTCGGTTTCTCAGCCGGCATCGACGGAAGCCTCACCACCCAACGGAATGGGACAAGCCGTCAGCCTTGGGCTTCGGGTGATGTCCGAATTCGTGGTGGCCATTGTGGTATCGGCTGTCGTCGGATGGGCGATCGATCATTGGCTGGGGTCATCGCCGTTCGCTCTCATCCTGTTCATCGGGTTGGGAACGGCGGCGGGGTTTTGGAATGTCTACCGTATCGCTGCAGCGCCTTCCGGGCCATCCAGCGGTTCGGCTTGAAGGCGCTGCCTCGCGGTTGCGGAATGTAGGTGTCCCTTTAGGGGACAAGCGATAAACGAGGTTGGGACGTGCCCGAGAACCCCATCGACCCGATCCATCAATTCGACATCGCGCGCATCGTGACGATGCATCCGATGGGGATGGTGGACGTCTCCTTCACCAATGCGTCGCTGCTGATGGTGATCATCCTCGGTCTCGTCTCGCTTTTGATGATCGTGGGCACGTCGAAGCGCTCGCTCGTTCCAGACCGCCTCCAGGCGGCGGCCGAGATTTCCTATGAGTTCGTGGCCAATACGGTCCGAGGCTCAGCCGGCAACGAGGGAATGCGCTTCTTTCCCTTCGTGTTCAGCTTGTTCATGTTCGTGCTCTTCGCTAACCTTCTGGGGCTGCTACCGTTTTCCTATACGGTGACGAGCCAGATCGTCGTGACGTTCGCGCTGGCGATGTTGGTGATTTCGGTGGTCGTCGGCTACGGCTTCTATAAGCACGGCGCCCACTTCCTCAAGCTTTTCGTGCCGTCAGGCGTTCACTGGGCCCTGTTTTTCCTGTTGATCCCGATCGAAGTCATCTCATTCGTCGCACGACCGATATCGCTTTCGGTGCGCCTCTTCGCCAACATGCTGGCCGGCCACATCACGCTGAAGGTGTTCGGCGGCTTTATCGTCATGCTTCTTGGCGCCGGCGGGGCTGCCGCCCTGATCGCGCCGCTTCCCCTTATTGGCATCATCCTGCTGACGGCGCTTGAACTGCTGGTCGCCGTCCTGCAGGCCTATGTGTTTGCCATTCTGACTTGCGTCTATCTCAACGACGCAATCCATCCGGGCCACTGATAAAGATCTCAACAACAAAGAGTGCCCGACCTTTCGAACGGAGCTTATTATGGATGCTAGTCAGGCTACAGTAGACGCGGCAAAATATATCGGCGCAGGTCTTGCGGCGATCGGCATGGGTGCCGCCGCGATCGGCGTCGGTACGATCTTCGGAAACTTCCTCTCGGGCGCGCTGCGTAACCCGTCCGCTGCGGATGGGCAGTTCGGCCGAGCCTTCATCGGCGCGGCGTTGGCCGAAGGTCTTGGCATCTTCGCCTTCCTGGTGGCGATCCTTTTGCTGTTCGTGAAGTAAGGACAAACGGGCCGGTTGTCGCGGCGGCTCAAGCCGCGCGGCCGGCCTTGTCCCATTTTGGTTTCAGGAGCTATCATGGCCGCCCCCGATCCGAGCGCCGCTGTCGCCAGCGCCGACAAATCGTCCGAATTGGTCAGTCCGGCCGGCGCCTTTCCTCCCTTCGACGCGCATAACTTTCTGCCCCAGCTCGTATGGCTCGCCATCATTTTCGGCGCGCTCTATTGGCTCATGTCGCGCATCGCCTTACCGCGCGTCAGCGATATCCTAGAGGCCCGGGGCAACCGGATCGAAGGTGATCTCGCGGCCGCAACGCGCATGCAGCAGCAGGCGGCAGAAGCCAGCGCGGTTTATGACAGCACGCTCGCCGCCGCCAAGGCCAGAGGCCAGGCTCTCGCGCAAGAGACGCACGACAAACTTCACGCCGAGACCGAATCGAAGAGACATGCTCTCGACGCCGACCTCAACGCCAAGCTTGCGGCGGCGGAGCAACAAATCGCCGAGATGAAGTCCCGCGCCATGGGCAATGTCGAAGGCATCGCCCGCGAAGCGGCTACGGCGATCATCGAACGTCTGACCGGCAAATCTTCAAACCCCGAGGCCGTCAACGCTGCGGTCGCCGCAGCCAAATCGAATTGAGGGGGCGACCATGCATTTCGACGCCGAATTCTATGTCGCCCTTGGGTTCGTGATTTTTGTCCTGGGACTCGGTTATCTGGGTGTGCACAAGACCCTGATCGCCGCTCTCGACGGACGATCCCAGAAGATTGCCGGCGAACTGGCTCAGGCCAAGAAGCTGCATGATGAGGCTGCGGCTTTGTTCGAGACCTTCAAGCGGAAGGCCGCCGCCGCTGAGACCGAGGCCGCCGCAATCGTTGCCCAGGCCCGCAAAGAGGCCGAGATGATGGCCAAAGAAACCCAGGCCCGGATGGCCGAATTTGTCGTGCGTCGGACGAAACAAGCCGAGATGAAGATTGCGATGGCAGAAGCCCAGGCGGCCACCGATGTGCGCGGCGTCGCTGCTGACGCGGCCGTCAAGGCGGTCGAAATCATGCTGCGGAACGACCCGCGCGGCACCGGTGCGGCTGACCTCGTCGGGCGCGAGATCGCGATGATCAAAAGTCGCCTGCACTGATTGATTCAGTACCCTCACATTCTCGCAAAAAGGGCCGGAGCGTTGTTGCTCCGGCCCTTTTCATATTCGCATTGTCCCACATGTCACGACTTGATGGCATCCCTCAGCATCAAGACTATGCATCGCCTCATTGATCACGAAGCCGTGCGAGATACCCTGTAGAGCACTTCCGCGACGATGAACGCCTGGACCAAGACCCAAGCAATGGCGACGACGCCGATCTGCATGCGTGTCATGACCGCATCTCCTCGAGACATATCGGCTAGACAGTGAGCCAAGCCGCCTTAACAAGGCAACAAGGATCACCCACGAGTTTGGTCAGATTATGAGACGGGATGACGATAAGCGCTCAACGCTTGCCGTGGATCAACATCGCCAAACCGTAACCCACCGCGCCAGCGACCAAAAGGGCGATCAGCGGATTTTCCTCGACTTGCTGTTCGAGCGCGCTTTGGCCCTGCTTGATGTAACGACCCGGATTATTATACGCGTCCTGCGCATAGTCCGAGACGTTATTGGCTGCATCCCGCACCGCGCCTTGCGCCTGGCTGGCGTAGCGGCCAGATTTTTCATAGGCGTCCTGCGCATAGTCCTGAGCAGTTCCGGCGGCTTGGCGCACGGTGTCTTGCGCAGTTCCCGCAACCTGGCGGACAGCGTCTTGAGCTTTGCCTACATATTCCCGATGCTTGTTTATCGCATCCTGCGCCAGCCCGCTTGCGGCATCCGCCACGTGCCGAACCGCGTCCTGAGCCTGTCCTAGAACATTCTGGCCCCGGCCTTCCACCTGCCTAAGCCGTCCCTCGGCCTCGACCTCATGTTCGCCCATCGCCGCCCCGGCCGCAGCCTGAACCTTGCCACCCATTTCCTTGGCCGCACCCACAACACGATCCGCGTCCATCACTCTTCTCCTTGGTTCACCTGCCAAAACTGTTCAGACAGACCAAGGTTCCACGGGACAGTTCAGCCCGGATTGGCTTTCTTTCGCCGACCGGACGACGTCGGTGTCACGGCGGGGTGCGAGTCGAACCCGACCAGGATCGTGTAGTCATCATCCGCATGGGCCTGGATGTAGGGTACGACCAGAGGGTCGGACACAATCGTGAAATCGCCTTGCGTCTGGCCGAAGGCGATCGTGCTGGGCACCTGATACAGTTTGGCGGCGGCGGCCTTTTGGTCGCTATCGCGCCGCACTGCGATTCTCACCGGAACGTTGAAGCTGCCCGGCTGTCCGGCGGGACCCAGCAGGACCCGACCCGAGACGCCCACCTTGATCAGAATGTCCTGGCCCGAACGGGTACATTCGCGGGCTACGTCACCCAGCGAATATTGATAGCGTACACTGCCGTTGCTCTGATCGGCGCCGCTGTAGGTCCTGAACGAGGAGGTACCGTCCAAAACCTCGATCTGCGGACATTGAAGCGGTGCTTGCCTGGATGCAGCCGCCGAGACAGGCGCCGTGTCCGGCTTGGCGAAGGACAGCAGGTTGCCGAAAGACGATGCCCCCCCGCTGATGGAAGCGGGGAAGAAATTCTCGCCGCCGCCGGCACAACCGGCCAGGGAACCGGCGAGGATACACGCCGCCGCTACTCGTCTCATGCTTTCAACCTCTCCAGGCCGACCGATGACCGCTTCTCGCATGACGGGGCCCGTCAGGGAAGTTTTTCGAACCCGTCCTTGAACCCGGTCAAGGCCAACGGAATGCCGACCCCTTCCTCGGGTGTCTGAAAGATGATGAAGGTTGCCATCTTACCGTTGCGCAACTGCTCGAGGAGCTTATCCTCCATGACGACCTCGGCGACGCAGCCGGTCGGCAAGCAGCGCACGAAGCCGGCTCGCCCGATATCGGCATCGTCCACCTTGAGGCCGAGGCCGGAGGGCAGAAGAACGCCCAAGGGGGCGACAACCCGCAACAGCCGGCTCTTGTTGTCCGCCGTCTTGAGAACGATCACCACCAGATTGACGTTGGGTCGATCCTCCGCCGCCACGCTTTGGATGAGGGCGCATTGTTCGCGGGTGGCGCCGGGCGGCGTTTCACAGCGCATTTCCCAGTCGCCGTATTTTCCCTTGACGATGCCTTGGGCCTCGACCGGCGTTATCGCGCAAAGGAGGCTCGCCCCAATCAGGGCCATGGCTGTCAAGAGCCTGCGCCAAGGTCTCGCCGGCCCGGCCGGACCGGCTCGCATCGCCCTCGCCATTCTGTCTCCACCCTGGTGACGGCGCGAAGCGGCGCCGACTATTCCCCTGAGCCGAGTGGGGTAACAAATCACCCACCCCTGTCAAGCCAAGCTCTAGATCGCCGCAGGCCGGCCGCGCCGGAGATCGAGGCTCGCGACGCAGCCTTGGCGCCTATCCGTGCAACGCCTGGAAAACGCGTGACGGTGTCGCCGGCATGTCGATATGCGTGATTCCCTTGGCGCGATAAAGGGCATCCACGACCGCGTTCATGACAGCCGGACAGGCCCCGATGGTTCCCGCCTCTCCTGCCCCCTTCAATCCCAGCGGATTGGTGGTCGAGGGAATGTTGCGCGTCTTGAACGCGATCAGCGGCAGGTTGGCGGCGCGCGGCAGGCAGTAATCCATGAGCGAGGCGGTGATCAACTGGCCGTCCGAGCCATAGACCGTATGCTCGAGCAGCGCCTGCCCCACGCCCTGCGCAACGCCGCCGTGAACCTGCCCGGTCAGCAGCATGGGATTGAGCGTCATGCCGAAATCGTCGCAGATCGTATAGCGGTCGACCGTGATGACGCCCGTCGCCGGATCGAGTTCGACTTCGCAGACATGGGTACCGTTGGGATAGGTGGCTGCAGGAGGGGTGAAGGATTCCTCCGCGGTCCGGACCTCCCCGGTCGCCCCCGGCAACTTCGCCAAGGCCTCATAGCTGATCGACCGATCGGTTCCCGCGACCCTGATGCCGCCGTCCGCCACTTCAAGATCGGTGACGGCCGCCTCCAGTTCCTCGGATGCCAGGTCTTTCAGCTTTTTGGCCAGAAGATCGGAGGCGCGCGTCACCATCGCGGCACCGACCGGGATCGACCGAGACCCGCCTGTCCCGTTGCCGGTCTTGACCCTGTCGGTGTCGCCCTGGATGACCCGGACCTGATCGAGCGGCACATCGAGGTATTGGGACACCGCCTGGGCATAAGCCGTGGCATGGCCCTGCCCGTTGGACTGCGTGCCGACCAGCACCGTGAACGTGCCATCGTTCTCGAGCGCGACCGAACCCGCCTCGCCTTCGCCCCATGCGGTACATTCGATATAACTGGAGAAGCCAAAGCCGCGCACGAGGCCTCGAGCCTCGGCCACCTTGGCGCGTTCCGCGAATCCGGCTTCGTCCGCCGCGCTCAGGGCCTCCCGCATGGCGCCTTCGAAATCGCCAACGTCATAGACACGATCGGTGACGGTCGAGAACGGCATCTGCGCCGATGTGATGAAGTTGCGCGACCTGATCTCGGCCCGAGACAGGCCCATCTCGCGGGCGCAATTATCGACAAGCCGCTCCAGCACATAGGCCGCCTCAGGGCGCCCCGCGCCCCGATAGGCATCCACCGGCACGGTATTGGTATAGATGCCGCGACAGCGCGCATAAAGCGCCGGCACATCGTAGGTTCCGGTCGCCATCGTGGCGCCGAGCCAGGGAATATAGGGTCCGAACTGCGACAGGTAGCAACCGAGATTGCCGAGGATGTCCACCCGCATGCCGAGGAACTTGCCGTCCTGGTCGAGCGCCATCGAGGCCGTCGTGTCGTTGTCGCGGCCTTGCGCATCGCCGAGGAAATGGTCGGATCGGTCGGCCACCCATTTGACCGGATGCCCGGTCCGTTGGGACGCCAGCAAAACCAACGGATATTCGCGATACATCACGGCCTTGGTGCCAAAGCCGCCGCCCACGTCCTCGGTGACGACGCGAAGCCGCTCGGGCTCGATCTTCATGATCGGGTCGCAGAGCTGCGCATGCAGGCCATGCACTCCCTGGCTGCTGGTGGTCAGCGTGTAACGATCGGTCGCGGCATCATACTCGCCGAGCGCCGCGCGAGGCTCAAGGTAGTTGGCGATGAGGCGGTTGTTGATGACGGACAGGCTGACGATTTTATGCGCCGAGGCAAAGGCAGCGTCGGTCTTGGCCTTGTCTCCCATTGCATTGTCATAGGCGACATTCGTGCCGAGTTCCGGCCACACCACCGGGGCGTCGGCCGCGATGGCGTCGCTGACTTCGACCGTGGCGGAGAACGGCTCATAGGCGATCTCGATCGCCTCCAACGCTTCGCGTGCCGCGTCGACGGTTTCAGCCACGACGAAAGCGACGGCATCGCCGACATGACGGACCGTGCCCTCGGCGAGGACGGAATAGCGTGTCAGGGTCATCTCCGAGCCGTCGCTGTTATTCAGCGGCGCAAGGCACGGAATAGGACCCAAGTCGGCAAGGTCGGGTGCGGTGAGAATCAGCTTTACGCCGCGCAAGGATAGAGCGGACGACAGGTCGCCGATGGTGAAGGTCGCGGAGGCATGGGGCGAGCGCAGAACCAGCGCGTGAAGCGTACCGGCGGGTTCGACATCGGCGGTGTAGCGGCCTTGTCCGGTGATGAACTTCCTGTCCTCGACCCGCTTGACGGGCTGCCCAAAACCAAACTTCATCGGCTTCATCGAGGCTATCCTCTGGTGCGATCGATTTCGTCCGGGCATATCCCGGCCACGGCCATCCTGACCGCAAGCCAGACCCTTAGCACACCGCGAACGTCCTGCCACCGCGACCTGTGACCCCGCCCCTACCCAGGCCGGTGCTCTTCACTCACGGTGTGGCACCGCCAGTCGCATCAAAGGGCGATACGGCGAGCGCCGCGCAACCTCCAAAAATCCCAAAGACACAAAGACGGGCATCAAGCCCACAAAACCTTCGCCACGGACCAGGGGTCTTTGCGGATCAAGTGGGCAAGCTTCCACGGCGGAGGCGCCTTCCCCCCTGGCATAATCGATGGCTGCGGAGGCGAGCGCCGCCGACACGCCAAGTCTTCGGTGGCTGGGCCGAACAAAGAAGCAGGACAAGGCGTAGATGCGGGCCTGGGACGGACCACCCGGTTCCTCGACGGGTCTGGACGCCTTGGCGCTTTGAAAGCGAATGAGATTCGAACGTGGGGTGATCGCACACCACCCAACAGCGACCCCGCCCTGGTAGGCCAGAAGGCCGGGCGGCGGCCCTGCTTGCACAATCGCGCGGAAGGACTCCTTGCGGGCCTGCCGGTCCATCGCGTCGAAGTCGATGCCCCTAATACGGAGCCACATGCACCAGCAGCCCGAATTGGCGCCTCGATGCGGACCGAAAAGGTCTTCAAGATCGTCCCAGCGGTTCGGCGTCAAAGGGTGGATGGTCAGAGGTTGAAGTTCCGCCAATGTGGTCAGGCTTTCGTGACGTCGGTGAAGAAGCCCTCCAGTTCCGCAAAGCCCATGGCGCCCTCGGAAAAGCGGAACGTCGCTTCCGATGCCATTTCTCTCGCGGCACGAACGAAGGCGCCATAAGCAAGCCGTGCCAGGGCAGATCCGACTCTGATGCGTTTAACTCCCGCATCGGCTAATTCGGCCACACCGAACGTAGCGCCAGGCATTCCCATCACCACGTTCACGGGCTTTTTCAACGCCGCACACACGGCCCGAATCGAACTGAGATCGCGCAAACCCGGCGCGTAGAGCACATCGGCGCCCGCTTTTTCGAAAGCTTGGAGCCTTCGGATCACGTCATCAAGATCGTCTCGTCCCGAAAGCAGGTTTTCACACCGGGCGGTCAGGACAAAATCCCCGGACGAAGACCTGCAGGCTTCCGAGGCGGCAGCGATCCGCTCGACCGCCAAGCCGAAATCATAGATCGGATCATCGCGCCGGCCCGTATGGTCTTCCAGAGAACAGCCCGCCAACCCTATGCCGAACGCGGCCCGAATCGTTTCGGCGGCACTGTCCGGACTATCCCCGAACCCGCGTTCGAGATCGGCCGACACGGGAAGGGCCGTCGCTGAAACGATCGCCTTACAGTGACTGAGGACCTCGTTTTCGGAGACCGCGCCTTCGGGCATGCCGAGCGAGAAGGCCATTCCGGCGCTGGTCGTCGCGAGGGCTTTGAACCCCATGGCCGCGAGAATGCGGGCGGTCCCAACGTCCCACGGGTTGGGGATGATGAAGGCGCCAGGTCCTTCATGAAGGCTTCTGAACGTCATTCCGGCACCAACCCCTTCGACAATGTTTCGATCAGGGTTCACCGACCCGCGACGCTCGCCGTCTCGCGCCCGCGTTCTCGATGATGATATGTCCGCCGACGGCCACAAGCACGACGCATCCGCCCAGCAAGGTCGTGCCCTTTGGGGTCTCGCCGAACGCCAGCCAGACCCATACCGGCGCCAGCGGTGCATCGAGGGCGCCGATCAGAGCCGTCTGGGCCGCGGGAATTCGCTTCGCGCCGATCATGAAGCAGACCAGGCCAAGCCCCATGTTACTCGCGCCGAAGAGCGCCAGGTTAGCGATATCCTGGGGAGTCGCCGACAGCGGCGAGGCAAATGGCAGACAAAGAAGACTGCCCATCACGGCCGAGGTGCAGGCGACGGCCAAGGTCGGAACAGGAACGCTGGCGCGTCGCAGGACGACGATCGACGCCGCCATGAAGACCGTCATCAGAAGCGCCGACACGTCGCCCGCCACACTGCCTTCGCCGAAACCGTTCGACAGGGTGATAGCCACACCGACGATGGCCAAGACGATGGCACAAAGGGTCGCCTTCGACACGGTCTCACGCATCGCCAGCCACGCGAGGCCGGCCGAGAGGAACGGCACCGTGGCGTAGATGATGGCCACGTGGGCCACGGTGGTGAGTTTCAGCGCGGTGAGAAAGGTGACCATGCCCGCCGTCGACAGCAGGCTGAACAGCACACCCGATTTTCCCATATGAGAGAAGGTCCGCAAGGCCGCGCCGCGTTCCTGCGCCACAAGGAACACGAGACCGGTCAGTGAGCCAAAAATGCCGCGCCAGAAGAGAGTCGTCCAGGCATCGAGCGGGATCAGACGGGTAAAATAACCCGCCGTGCTCCAACCGATCGCCGACAGCGTGACCAGAAAAAGGCCGAGCCTGTAGGAGGCGGCGTCCGGTCCGGCACCGCTGACCTTTGGAGCGGCACTCATGACCGGCTCATCCAGTCGCCGCCTCGGTTCCACCAGCGATTGGGATTATCCCGACCAAGTCCCTTGGACCGGGAAGCCAGGATCTCCTGAACGAGAATGACCGGCTCTTGATAGCTGTGTGCCGCGACAATCGCCTCGACAGCCTGATCGAGGAGGTCTTGATCCCTGTCGATCTGAAACGCGAGTTCGACGACCCCGGGTCGGCGTCGCGGCTCCCCCTCGGCGCCCGCCGCCGCTCCCTAACGGGGCCGATAATGTTCCATCCCCGGCGCCGATTCGAACGCGCATCGGTCGTAAAAACCCAGGATCATCAGGGTCACCGTTATCGCGGCGCTCATCAGGGCTTCGATCTCTTCGAGGGGGCATTGCACGCGCACGAGCCAAAACGCCTCGAGACGGGTCTATACGGTCTCGTGTGGTGTGAGGGAGCGACCTTCAGCCATGCTGGTCTCCTTCGGATTCGGGATCGGTGGACCCCGCTTGAGCGAAAAGCCACTGTAGACGCCTGCTCCTGACATGGTCCTGTCAGCATGGCTCGGTCATAGTCGAACAGCGGGGAGACATCGCGATGCGCCGCACGACGCGCCTGTTCGAGATCATCCAGCTTCTGCGCGCCGGGACGAGGCCGATGACGGCGGCCTCGATCGCCGCGACTTTTGAGGTCACCCCACGCACGATCTATCGTGACATTGGGTCGCTGCAGGCGACCGGGGTTCCTATCCTGGGCGAAGCTGGGGTCGGCTACGTGATGCGCCCTGGCTATGACCTGCCGCCTTTGATGCTTTCGGTCGAGGAAGTCGAGGCCGTCACGATCGCCCTTTGCCTTCTGAGCCGCACGGGGGACAAAGGCTTCAAGGCGGTGGCGCAATCCATCAAGGGCAAGATCGCGGCCGTCCTGCCCCGTGAGAGGTCCCCGGCCCTCGACCATCGCGCACTTCAGGCCTCGGGCTGGGGCGCCGCCGAGCCTGAGAGCGTCGATCTCGCCACGGTACGCGGCGCCATTCGGGAGGAGCGCAAGCTCGACATCCTCTACCGCGACGAGAAGGGCGACGCCACGCGACGCAACATCCGGCCCATCGCCGTGATCTATTATGTCGAAGTCATCGCCATCGTCGGCTGGTGCGAACTGCGTCAGGACTACCGGCATTTCCGAGCCGACCGAATCGCTGCCTGCGTCCCGCTCGACGAGCGGTTTTCCGGGCGAGGGGATGCGATGCGGGCCAGTTGGTCGGCAGGGCGGCAGCCCGGGGCTTTCGAAGTTCTGGCGCAGGGCTCCCCTGGGCAAACCAGCGGCCCCCTGCTATCTCCAGCCCATGACGACGCATAGTATCGACCAGATCCGCAATTTTTCCATCGTGGCCCATATCGATCATGGAAAGTCGACCCTCGCCGATCGCCTGATCCAGACCACCGGCACGGTGGCTCTGCGCGACATGAGCGAGCAGATGCTCGACAGCATGGATATCGAGCGCGAGCGCGGCATCACCATCAAGGCCCAGACGGTTCGCCTCGACTACAAGGCGGCGGACGGCAAGTGGTACATCCTCAACCTGATGGACACGCCCGGCCACGTCGACTTCGCCTACGAGGTCTCACGTTCGCTCGCGGCCTGCGAGGGCTCCCTCCTGGTCGTGGACGCCAGCCAGGGGGTGGAAGCGCAGACGCTGGCCAATGTCTATCACGCCCTCGACGCCGGCCACGAGATCGTGCCGGTGTTGAACAAGATCGACCTGCCGGCCGCCGAGCCCGAGCGAATCCGCGAGCAGATCGAGGATGTCATCGGCATCGATGCCTCGGAAGCGGTGCTGATATCGGCCAAGACCGGCATCAATATCGAAGGCGTCCTCGAGGCGATCGTCACCAAGCTGCCTCCGCCCAAGGGCGACGAGACCGCGCCCTTGAAGGCGCTGCTGGTCGACAGTTGGTACGATGCCTATCTCGGGGTCGTGGTGCTGGTGCGCATCATCGACGGCTCGATGAAAAAGGGCTCACGGATCCTTATGATGGGAACCGGCGCCCATTACGAAGTCGATCGGATCGGCGTCTTCAAGCCGAAGATGACAAATGTCGAGGGCCTCGGCCCGGGCGAGGTCGGCTTCATCACGGCGCAGATCAAGGAAGTGGCGGATACGCGGGTCGGCGATACGATCACCGATCCGCGCAAGCCGACGGCGGCGGCCTTGCCGGGCTTCAAGCCAGCCCAGCCGGTGGTGTTCTGCGGCTTGTTTCCGGTCGATGCGGCTGAATTCGACGATCTTCGCGCCGCGATGGGGCGGCTCCGCCTCAACGACGCGAGCTTCTCCTTCGAAATGGAAAGTTCGGCCGCCCTCGGCTTCGGCTTCCGCTGCGGGTTCCTGGGGCTATTGCATCTTGAAATCATTCAGGAGCGCCTTGAGCGCGAGTTCAACCTCGACCTCATCGCGACAGCGCCCTCGGTCGTCTACAAGCTCCACTTGCGCGACGCCTCCATCCTCGAATTGCATAACCCGGCCGATATGCCGGACATCATGAAGATCGAAGAGATCCATGAGCCCTGGATCAAGGCCACGATCCTTACGCCGGACGAGTATCTCGGCGGCATCCTGAAGCTGTGCCAAGATCGTCGGGGTGTGCAGATCGACCTCAATTACGTCGGCAAGCGCGCCATGCTGACCTATGCGCTTCCGCTGAACGAGGTGGTGTTCGATTTCTACGATCGCCTGAAATCGATATCGAAGGGCTATGCGTCCTTCGATTACCAGATCACCGATTATCGGGTGGGCGACCTCGTCAAGATGTCGGTGTTGGTCAACGCCGAGCCGGTCGATGCGCTATCGATGCTGGTGCATCGCGATCGGGCGGAGATGCGCGGCCGCGCCATGGTGGACAAGCTGAAGGATCTGATCCCCCAGCACATGTTTCAGATCCCGGTCCAGGCCGCCATCGGGGGCAAGATCATCGCCCGCGAAACCATCCGGGCGCTGCGCAAGGATGTCACGGCGAAGTGCTATGGCGGCGACGTGACCCGCAAGCGCAAGCTGTTGGAAAAGCAGAAGGCCGGGAAGAAGAAGATGCGGCAGTTCGGCAAGGTCGAAATTCCGCAGGAAGCCTTCATCGCGGCCCTGAAGATGGATGGCTGACCCTCGACGAGCGGGGTTGGTCGGCGGAGCGTTCGCCCTGCGTAAGCCTCGCATGCTCAATACCCGGGAGAGTTGACGCCTCCGGATGTGAAACGACGCCTGAGCGGCGCGTCTTGGAAGGAACGGTGATGAGAGCGGTCGCAGTCCTTGGGTTAGCGTTGGGCCTGCTGTCGGGACCAGCCCTCGCCGAGATCAAGACCCCGCCGCTCGGTTGTGCGGCCTTCATGAAAGCCTTGCCGGAGGCGGCCCCGACCTATCGGGTGTCCTTCGAACGCCCCCTGACCATCAGCCGGGGGTTCGGCGAGGCCTTGTCCGGCATCGACGTCCGAATTCTGTCGACCAATGCGGAAGTGGACGGCACGCTCAAATGCAGGGGCGACGATTTCCTGCGCTTCGAACTCCGAATCAAAGCGCCGACAAACGATCATTCCACGGCCGATTTCGAGACGTTCGGTCAAGCGGCGCTCATCGCAGGCTTCCGGTGGGACCGTGGCAAGGCGCAGACCGTCGCCAAGGCGCTCAGCGCCGATGCCGCAGACTATCTGCGCGGATCGGAGCAGCGGGGCGACATCTATCTGGCCGGCAAGGTGGAATACCACCAGGGTGATGCCCTCGACCTCGGCATGATCTTCACGCCGACCGATCACACGCTGATCATCGCCAACCAGTCAGACAGCTGAACGGCGCCTGCGCGTCAGCCGATAGCGGTCTCGCTGGAGAGCACGTCAGCCAGCGACACGAGTCTCGGAGGCCGGGGTTCGAGATCGAGGTCAGCTTCAATGTGGTCGAGGTGGGCCGCCATCAACTGGCTGGCGATCGCTCCATCGTGACGGCGAAGCGCCTCCAGCAAACCGCGATGCTCGTCGTCCCCGCAGGCCGAGTTGTAGCCGCGACCGTAAAGCGCGATCACCAGCGAGGAGCGTGAGATCAACTCCGTCAGGAAGCCCTGAAGCACCGGCTGGCCTGCGCTGGCGCCGATCGACAGGTGAAATTCTCCCGAAAGCCTGATGGCGGTGCCGCGATCCCCCGCGAGCATCGCCTGCCGGCCCCGGACCAGCACGCCATCCAGCGCCTCTATCTCGCCCGGACCAACCCGTTCCGCGGCCCGGGCGACCATGACCCCTTCGATGACCTTGCGGGCTTCGAAAACGTGTCGAGCCTCCTCAATGGTGGGCGAGGCCACGAAGGCGCCTCGGTTGCGCGACATCGTCACCAGGCCGTCATGAGCCAAGCGCTGCAACGCGGCACGAACCAAGGTTCGGCTGGCGCCGAAGAGGCCGCCGATCTGGTCCTCCGGCAAGCGAGTCCCGGGGAGCAGCCGTTGCTCCGTGACGGCACGCCCGATGGCGCGATGAATGGACTGCACCCGGTCTTCGGGGGCTAGCCCCTCAAGCCCGTCCGCAGGGGCCGCAGACCTGTGGTTCGAGGAGCCAGCCCTATCCGGTATCGTCATCTCGAACCAAAAGCCTGCAACGTCTCACTGAAAGGACGGCGCGACCTCGGCGGCGCCGTTGTCTCCCGCCAATGGACCACAACCATCGCATCGCGTGACCCCGCAGAGAACACTCGCCAGGGCGCCATGACACAAGCCCAAATAGTATACAATCCTGGCTGGATAGTGGGCACAATCGGGAGTGTGATCGCGGCGCTCACGGTCCAAGCGCGATACATAAAGTCTACCAGTCCCTCGAAAAACCCTGTGGCACGGACCTTGCTCGACGGCTTTAGCGATAAAGGCGGATCATGCGTCCATCAAACCTCGAACTCATCCAGCTCACAAAGCGCTATGGCGCCTCCACCGCCGCGGTGGATTCGATCGACCTCAAGATTCAGGCCGATTCCTATTGCTGTCTCCTGGGACCGTCCGGCTGCGGCAAGACGTCGACGCTTCGGATGATCGCGGGCCACGAGGTGGCCACCAGCGGCGACATCGTTTTCGGAGCGCATAACATTACCACCCTGCCGCCCGCCAAGCGCGGCACCGCGATGATGTTTCAAAGCTATGCCCTGTTCCCCCACCTCAATTGCATCGACAACGTCGCCTTCTCGCTGAAGATGCGCGGCGTCGCCAAGCCCGAAAGGCAGGCGAAGGCCAAGGATTTGCTGAAGCTTGTGGCCATGGAGGCCTATGGCGAGCGACTCCCGGCGCAACTCTCCGGCGGCCAGCAGCAGCGCGTCGCCTTGGCCCGAGCGCTCATTACCGAGCCGCAGATCGTCTTGCTCGACGAACCGCTGTCGGCGCTCGATCCTTTCCTGCGGATCAAGATGCGGGCGGAACTGAGGAGCCTGCAGCGCAAGCTCGGGATCATCTTTGTCCATGTTACGCACAGCCAGGACGAGGCGATGGCTCTCGCCGATCTCATCGTCATCATGAACCAGGGTCGGATCGAACAAGCCGGAACGCCGCGCGAATTGTTCAACGAGCCCAAGAGCGCGTTCGTGGCGCGATTCATCGGCGGGCATAATGTCATCGATACAGACGCGGGCGAGATCGCGGTGCGGGCCGATCGGCTGATCCTGCGTCGTCCCGCGCCCGGGTTCAACGGCCGCTTCGAGGGCGTCGTTCGCTCGGTCGAATACCAAGGAACCTATGTCCAATTGTCTCTCGAGGCGCCCGGGGGCCGGGACATTTCCGCGATGGTCGACGAAGCGACCTTCGATCAAATGCCGTTCAACCCGGGAGACGCGATCACAGTGTCTTGGGGTGAGGGCGATATCCATCGGCTGACGAGCGTCGGCTGACCTTATCAAAAAGGGAGAACACCGGTGACAGACGACAGCTACCCCAGCGTGAAGCTTTCTCGACGGACCCTGCTGCAAGGCGCGGGAGCGCTCGCCGGCGCGACGGCTGGATCAGGCGCGATCACCGGCTTTCCGGCCGTATGGGCGCAGGAGACAAAGGAAATCCGCTACTTCGGAACGGCGGTGAACCAGTCGGCGGATATCGCGAAGAAGTGCAAGGAGGATACCGGCATCACGGTGAAGTACATCGCCGCCGATACCGATGACGTGACCAAGCAGATCATCACACAAGCTAATACATACGACATCGCCGACACGGAATATTTCTCGCTGAAGAAGATCGTCCCGTCGGGCAGCTTGCAGGCGATGGACACCAAGAAGATCAAATATTTCGATCAGATCACGCCCGTGTTCACCAAGGGTGAGCTCCCCAGCGGGAAAAAAATCGGCGACCAAGGCACCGCCCCGAAGAAGGTGATGTTCCTCGAGGGCCAGCATTCGACGAAGTTCTCGGCCGAGCCGACCCAATGGGCGACATTGATCCCGACCGTTTACAACGCCGATACGCTTGGCATCCGGCCCGACCTCATCAAGCGGCCGATCACGAGCTGGGCCGAACTGCTCAATCCGGAATTCAAGGGCAAGGCTGCCCTCCTCAATATCCCTTCGATCGGCATCATGGACTGCGCGATGGTGGTCGAGGCGACCGGTCAGCATAAATATGCCGACAAGGGCAACATGACCAAGGAAGAGATCGATCTCACCATGAAGGTGATGACCGATGCCAAGAAATCCGGCCAGTTCCGTGCCTTCTGGAAGGACTTCAACGAAAGCGTCAACCTCATGGCGCAAGGCGAAACGGTCATCCAGTCGATGTGGTCGCCCGCCGTGACGGCGGTCCGCTCGAAGGGCATTCCCTGCACCTTCCAGCCGTTGAAGGAGGGCTATCGCTCTTGGGCTTCGGGCTTCGCCCTGTCCAAGGCCGCGAACGCCAAAAAGGCCGACGTGGCCTATGAGTTCATCAACTGGTTCCTGTCCGGCTGGGCGGGCGCCTATCTCAATCGGCAGGGCTATTATTCGGCGGTTCTGTCGACCGCCAAGGCCAATATGGAGCCCTACGAATGGGCCTATTGGATGGAAGGCAAGCCAGCCGAAAAGGACATTCACGGCCCGGACGGCAGCCTTCTCGAAAAGGCCGGCGCCACGCGCGACGGCGGTTCCTACGACGACCGGATGGGCTCGGTCGCCTGCTGGAACTCGATCATGGACGAGAACAACTACATGGTCACCAAGTGGAATGAGTTCATCGCCGCATGACCAATTCATCGCACAGCCTGGGAACCGCGTCGCAAGACGCGGGGATTCCGCCTAGCGCCTCCGCCGGCGTGATCCCCCAGGCGGTGACGGTGAGCGAACCCTGGTACAGGCGGGGGGTTCCCGCCTGGCTTCAGGCGATGCCCATGGGCATCGTCTTCGCGGTTTTTCTAGTCATTCCTCTTCTGCTGGTCGTGATGGTCAGCTTTTGGGACTACAATGACTTCGAGATTCTGCCAGGCTTTACGTTCCGGTCCTATATCGAAACCTTCGATGGTTGTTACAGGCAGCTTCCTGAACTGTGCACCATCCTGAAGACCTATCTGCAAACGATCGAATTTTGCGTGACCGTCTGGGCCATCACGCTCGTCATCGGCTTCACCATCTCGTATTTTCTCGCCTTCCATGTCCGGTCGCTGACCGTGCAGATGACCCTGGCGTTGATCTGCACCATTCCGTTCTGGACATCGAACGTGATCCGCATGATTTCCTGGATCCCCCTGCTTGGCCGCAATGGGATCGTCAATAACGCCTTGGTCGGCTCGGGCTTGATCCATTCGCCGCTGGAATGGCTCCTTTACTCGAGATTTTCCGTCATCCTCGCTTTCGTTCACCTGTTCACGTTTTTCATGGTGATCCCGATCTTCAATTCCATGGTGAGGATCGACAAGCGTCTCGTCGAAGCGGCCTATGATGCCGGCGCGACAGGCTGGCAGATCATCTGGAACATCGTGGTCCCGCTGGCGAAGCCCGGCATCGTGATCGGCTCGATCTTTGTCGTGACGATCGTCATGGGCGACTTCATCACAGTGGGCGTAATGGGCGGGCAGCAGATCGCTTCGGCCGGCAAGATCATCGAAACCCGGCTCGATGCGCTGCAATTCCCTCCCGCAGCCGCCAATGCGGTGATCCTGCTCGTCGCGACATTGCTGATCATCACGGCGCTCACGAAGGTCGTCGACATCCGCAAGGAACTCTGATGCAAGAAGGCCGCTCCCTCACATTCTACCTGCTGGCGACCTTCTTCGGCCTCTACGTTCTGTTTCTCTACGGGCCGATGATCGTCATCTTCATCCTGTCCTTTCAGGGACCGGACGGCGGCATGACCTTCCCGATGCGGGGCTTTTCGCTTCACTGGTTCCATAAGCTCTGGGAAGGCGGGGGCATCGTCGACATCGGTTCGGCCTTCGAGCGCTCGATCGAACTTGGCCTGACCGTCATGATACTGACTGTAGTGTTCTCCACACTCGCCGGGCTCGCCTATCGTCGCAAGTTCAGAGGATCGGGCCTGTTGTTTTACGTGGCTATCGCCAGCCTTATCGTGCCTTCGATCGTAACGTCGATGGGGATCGGCTTGATGTTCCGGCTCATCGACGACGGCATGAAAAGTGGGCCGGATTGGATGAGCGCCGATTACACGACCTCGATCGGTCTGTTCACCTCGGGCCTCGGCGCGCATCTGACCTGGACGTTGCCGTTCGGTCTGCTCATCATGTTCGCGATCTTCAACCGCTTCGACGGTCGGCTGGAGGAAGCCGCGCGCGACATGGGCGCCACGCCCTGGCAGACCTTCAGATTCGTGGTTCTGCCCCTCATCCTTCCCGCCCTCGTCGGGGTCGGCCTTTTCGGCTTCACGCTGTCCTGGGACGAGATCGCCCGATCGAGCCAGGTGCTCGGCGGCGACACGACGCTTCCACTGCAATTGCAGGCGCTGACGACAACGGTGACGACACCACAGATCTACGCCCTCGGTACCAATACGACAGCGGTCTCCTTCATGGTGATCGCAACAGCCCTGCTCGGCATCGCCTTTTTACGCGCCCGGCAGAACAAGCAAGGGTCGGATGCCGGCAAGGGCGTGTAGTTAGCGGATCGTCGTGCTCAGCCGGTGAGATCAGGTGACGGGCGTCACCCTAAAGCCGATCGAAGGTTGAGCCGCAGTGCCGTTGCTCTCCCGGCTAACGCCGGGCATCGACATCCGCTTCGATCAAAGCCCGAAGCTCAGCAGTGACCTCGGGCCTAACGCCGAACCAGCGGGAAAAACCCGGAACGGCCTGATGCAGCAACATGCCGAGGCCATCCACCGTGGGGTGTCCCGCCTCTCGGGCGCGCCGAAGCAACTCCGTCTCCAGCGGCACGTAGACGATATCGCAGACCATGGCCTTACGGTTCAGGCCGGAAAGACCGACATCGAGAGGCGGCATGCCCTTCATGCCGAGCGAGGTCGTGTTGACCAGAAGATCGGCGCTCCCGAGCAGCCCGGGAAGCTCGTCCCAGGCATAGGCCCAGACATCGTCCTCGAAGGCGTCGGCGAGTTCGACGCCCTTCATCA
Organism: Lichenihabitans sp.; assembly: GCA_965214365.1. Classification (GTDB taxonomy): domain Bacteria; phylum Pseudomonadota; class Alphaproteobacteria; order Rhizobiales; family Beijerinckiaceae; genus Lichenihabitans. Next base: position 2,485,552 of record CBDCBM010000004.1, on the reverse strand, counting down.
AGGTGCGGTTGACGATGCAGACCTCGAAACCGCGTTCAAGGAGGCCGTAGACCACGGCGCGGGCCGCACCGCCGGCGCCGAGCACGAGCGCCCGACCCGGCTCCTCGTCCCAACCCGGCGCCGACGCGTCGAGATTCGCGAGAAACCCCGAAGCGTCGGTGTTGCCGCCCATCAGCCGGCCGTGGTCCATCCAAAGAGTGTTGACCGCCCCGATGGCCTGCGCCGCCTCGTCGACGTCATCCACGAGCGCCAGAGCGGCGGTTTTGTGCGGCACGGTGACGTTGCCGCCGGCAAAATCCCCGGCGCGGACGGTCGCGAGAAATTCGGCGAGTCCCGAAGGCGCGACGTCGATCTTCTCATAGGTGCCGACGATGCCGAGTTGTTTCAGCCAAAAGCCATGAATCAACGGCGAGCGGGAATGGGCGATCGGATGGCCGATCACGAAGGCGCGGGGTACGGAACTCATGCCGCAGGGATAATCACGTCCCGATAGATTTCGGCAAGCGGAATGCTGACCTCGATCGCCGGCAGCGCAAGCGTGGCATCGAGACCTTCCATCACGCGATGCCGTGACCAGAGGTCGCCGACCCGATCGTAGACGTCGACCAGAACCTGGTCTCTTTCGACAAGAACGTAGTGTTTCAATGATGTCAGGCGTCGATAGACGTTCCATTTCTCGGAGCGGTCACGTTCGGCGCTTCCGGGTGAAACGACTTCGACCAAGATCGTCGGGTCGTCAAAAGACGTCGCATCCACGGGGATCGGCCCGCAGCGCACCATGACATCGGGCAGAGTCGCGCTCTTGATGGCCTTGCTCTTCATGTAAAACGTTTCGGTGAAAACCCGGCAGGGAGAGTTTCTGGCTCGCAGTTGGCTCTGCATAGCGAAATTGATGTTTTGGATCAGCAGGTGGTGCTCCCATCTCGCACCAACCATCAGCTTGACGACGCGCCTGTCGATCAACTCCCATCTCTCGTCGCGCGGCTTGTCAGCCAACAGTTCCTCGAAATCGTCGAGGTCCATGTAGTCGAACTGATCGGCAAGACGGGACATCGAGATTCGCCCTCGTGATGACGGGTCGGCAGTGTTGCGCTGGCCTTTTTTGCGTCCTTGCAGCATAGCACCCTGTAAATCTCCGCGACAGCCCGGACCCCGCTTGCCCGCTCCCCCCCGCCGATTGACCCAGCCCGAAAAGCGCGACGACGACCAGGACGCGTCGATCCGTCCGCTCTCGCTCGCCGATTTCACCGGCCAGGAAGCGGCACGGAAAAATCTGCAGGTCTTCATCGACTCGGCCAAGATGCAGGGCGCGGCGCTCGACCATGTGCTGTTCGTGGGGCCGCCCGGCCTCGGCAAGACCACCCTCGCTCAGATCATCGCCCGCGAACTCGGGGTCAATTTCCGCTCGACCTCGGGGCCCGTCATCGCCAAGGCGGGCGATCTCGCGGCGCAACTGACCAGTCTCGAAGAGCGGGACGTGCTGTTCATCGATGAAATTCACCGGCTGAACCCGGCCGTCGAGGAAATCCTCTATCCGGCCATGGAGGATTTCCAGCTCGACCTCATCATCGGCCAGGGGCCGGCGGCCCGCTCGGTCAAGATCGATCTGGCGCGTTTCACGCTGGTCGGCGCCACCACGCGCGCGGGCTTGTTGACCACCCCCCTGCGCGATCGCTTCGGCATCCCGATCCGGCTCAATTTCTACACCGTCCCCGAACTCGAATCGATCGTGCGCCGGGGCGCGCGGGTGCTCGGCATCGGCATCGCACCAGATGGCGCCAACGAGATCGCCCGACGGGCACGGGGCACGCCGCGCATCGCCGGCCGACTGCTGCGCCGGGTCCGCGACTTCGCCCTGGTGGATGGCGTAGACACGATCAGCCGATCCATCGCCGACGGGGCCTTGCGCCTCCTCGATGTCGACCATGCCGGGCTAGACGGCATGGACCGTCGCTATCTCGACATCATCGCCCTCTCGTTCGGAGGGGGGCCGGTCGGGGTCGAGACCATCGCGGCGGCGCTCTCCGAACCGCGCGACGCCATTGAAGACATCATCGAGCCCTACCTGATCCAGCTCGGCTTCGTACAGCGCACGCCGCGCGGGCGCATGCTGACGCCGCATGCCTTCAAACATATGGGTCTGACGCAGCCCAAAGACCTCAGCGATCAGTTCGGGCTGTTCGGCGCCGAGCCGTCGGCCGAGACCTGACATGAATGGCCCGCATCGATTCGACATCCGCGTCTACTACGAGGACACCGATTTCTCCGGCGTCGTCTACCACGCGAATTATCTCCGTTTTCTGGAGCGCGGCCGCACCGAATTTTTGCGCGCGCTCGGCGTCGATCAAGCGACGCTGTTCGCCGGTGGTGACAGCCCACCCATAGCTTTCGCGGTCACTCACATGACGATCGACTTTCGCAAAGCCGCCCTGATGGACGATCTCGTAACGGTCGAAACCGACCTCTCTTCTGTCGGCGGCGCTTCGTTGCGGATGCGCCAGCGTCTATCTCGCGGTGGCGAGCTTCTGGTCGAGGCGAGCGTCAAGATCGCGGCGGTTTCGGGCGGTCGGGTTGCGCGCCTTCCGTCAGCGCTGGTGAACGTGCTGGTCGCCGCTCAAGGCGACCCAGACACCAGATCGAAGGATATTAAGACGATGTTAACCCCAACAATGGATTGATCGCATCAGCCCTTTGCGCTTGCCTGTGTCGAGAAAGCCGCAGAAATGACGGAATTCGCCCGCAGGACACACGTTTGACCTTCAGATTGTGGCGCCAGTAGGCGCGAGGACATCGCCCGTATGAACCCCGCAGACGTCGCCACCGCCGCCGCTTCCGCTCCCGTGTCGGAGATCACGATCTTCGGCATGTTCATGAACGCGAGCTTGATCGTGAAGATCATCATGCTCGGTCTGCTGAGCTCGTCGGTCTGGTGTTGGGCCATCATCATCAACAAGGCGATCCTGTTCGCCAAGGTCCGCAAGGAGATGGACCAGTTCGAGCAGACCTTCTGGTCCGGCCAGTCGCTGGAAGAGCTCTATTCGAACCTGTCGCAGAAGCCGACGGTCGGCATGGCGACGCTATTCGTCGCCGCCATGCGGGAATGGAAACGATCATTTCAAAACGCCGGCGCCTCCTTCATGGGGTTGCACGCGCGCCTCGAAAAGGTGCTCGACGTGTCGATCGCCCGCGAAGTGGAAAAGCTCGAGGCTAGCCTGATCGTGCTGGCGACCGTCGCCTCGACGGCGCCCTTCGTGGGCCTCTTCGGCACGGTGTGGGGCATCATGACGTCGTTCCGTTCGATCGCCGCGTCGAAGAACACATCGCTCGCCGTCATCGCACCCGGCCTCGCCGAAGCCCTGCTGGCGACCGCCATCGGTCTGTTCGCCGCCATTCCGGCCCTGATCTTCTTCAACAATCTGCAGGGCATCGTGGCGAAGTGCCAGGCCCGCATGGAGAGCTTCGCCGACGAGTTTTCCTCCATCCTGTCGCGCCAGATCGACCACCATGTCGGCGGCGAGCGCGACCGCGCCGCCTGATCGCCCTCGTAAGAGCGGAGAAACGCCATGGGAATGTCGGTTTCAGCCGGGAAAAAGGGTGGTCGGCGGCGACGTGGTGTGCCTCGCTATGGAGCCATGGCCGAAATCAACATGACGCCGTTCATCGATGTCGTGCTGGTGCTGCTCATCATCTTCATGGTCGCGGCGCCGCTTTTAGCCAGCGGCGTGCCGATCGACCTGCCGAAAACCTCGGCCGGTGAACTCAAGGTGGATCAGAAGCCGCTGAGCATCGCCATCGATGAAAAGGGCGACATCTTCATCGCTGACCAGCCCACCGACATCGCGGCCCTGCCGGCCAAGCTGCAGGAGTTGGCAAAGGATGGCTACGACGAGCGCATCTACCTGAGGGGCGCCAAAAGCGTGAACTATGGACGGATCGCCGAAGTCATGACCCTTGTGACCTCGGCCGGCTACAAAAAAGTCGCCTTGGTTACCGACCAAGACACCAAGTAACGGCGAAACGGTGTGAAGTTTTCCCTGTCAGAACCCGGCATTATTTTATCCGGCGCCGTCCATGCGACAGCGCTTGTGTTGTTGCTCGTCGCGTTCTCGGAAGCCCCGCCCCTTCCTGAACAGCATGAGGCGGTGCCGATCGAAACCATCTCGAATGCTGATTTCGAAGCCATGCAAGGCCAGAAGGACGTCACGGACATCAAGGCCGATGCACCGCCCCCGGCCGACAAGATCGCCGAGACCACCAACAGCGCTCCGCCATCGCCTAAACCGGTGACCGTGAAAGACAATGCGGCGCCCCCGCCGCCCGCGCCGCCCGAGCCTGTGAAAGACGACACACCGCCGCCCGAGCCGGCGCCGCCCCCGCCACCTCCGGAACCCGTGGCGCAAGAACCGCCGCCGCCGCCTGTTCCCGAGCCGCCGGTTCGCCCCCTGCAGGCCGAGGCTCCGCCACCTCCGCCCGACATTCCCCTGCCGCCGGTCCAACCCGCTCCGCCGCCGCCGCCGGTGCCCATGCCGCCGACACGGGCTGTCGCGGATGCGGAGACCATCGCGCCGACACCGCCGCCCAAACCGCAGCCGCCAAAGCCGGTGAAGGTTGCCGAGCCCAAACCCATGCCGCCTAAGCCTGTGCCGCCTCCGCCGCCGCCTAAGCCCGTGGAGGCCAAGGCCCCGCCGAAGCCTCATCCGGACAAGCCGAAACAGGATCTCCTGGCCAAGCTGCTGGATCAGCCGATACCAGACCGGCCGATCCATAAGGCTATTGCGCATCCGAAACCCGCCGAGCCGCAACCGGAGCAGCACCAGTTCGATCTGAACGATATTTCGAAATTGCTTTCGAGTGCGGAGCCCCCTTCGCAGAAGGCGTCCACAGGGCGGCAAATCAGCAGGACGAGGGTCGCGGGCAGTGAAACGGGTGTTTCGCAAAAAATGGCGGCGTCGCTCTGGGACCAGCTCGATGGTCTTCTCGAAGACCAGTACAAGCAGTGCTGGAACTACCTCGGACTTGACGGACCTTCGAAATATGTCCCGCAGATCAAGGTGGTCTATTCGGAGGATGGCGGCCTGATGACCGATCCGGTCCTCATCAATCCGCCATCGGATCCCGCGATGCGCAGCTTGGCGGAAAGCGCGGTCCGGGCCGTGCGGCGTTGCAATCCCTTAAAGATTCCGGCGCAATACGCTCCCTATTACGATCAATGGAAGGGACGCGTGCTGCGGTTCGATCCAGTCGATATGGCGGGCTGATCGTGGCCATTGACGCCCGGCGCTTCGATGCCGCCGGGACAGACCGATCGGGGCGACAGGCGCCCATGATTTCGATCCCTTCGCGCGAGGACAAACTATCATGCTCTGCCTGACACGCCGCACGCTGCTGGCGACCCCTCTTCTCACCGCCTTCGGCCTGGGGCCACCGAGCGCCGTTCAGGCCGAGGATCGCTATCTCGACATTCGTCCCGGCGGCAATTTCAAGCCGGTGATCATCGCGGTGGGGCCCTTCGCCGGGAGTGGACCGGATGGCGCGAAGGTAACCTCGATCATCGTCAACAACTTCAAACGTTCGGTCTATCTGTCGCCCTTGGAATCGCAATCGTTCGCGGAGCCCAATCCTGACCCCGAAACCCCGCAACTCGCCGCCTGGAAGGCGACGCCTGCGCAGTTTCTGGTGACCGGCCGGGTCGATCGCGAAGGCGACTCGCTGAAGACGCAGTTCCGCCTGTGGGATCTCGCCACGGGACAGCAGGTCTCCGGCCAACAATATACGACGGAAGCGTCGAACAGCCGGCGGGTGGCTCATATCGTTTCGGACGCGGTCTTTACCCGCATCACCGGCGAGAAAGGCTGGTTCGACTCGCGGGTCGTCTTCGTGGACGAAACGGGCTCGGCCGAAAACCGCCGCAAGCGCCTTGCCATCATGGACCAGGATGGCGGCAACCTTAAATATCTCACGCGCGGCAACGAACTCGTGGTGACGCCGCGATTTTCCCCGACCTCCCAGGAAATCGCCTTCATGGCCTTCGGCGATGCCGATCCGAAGGTTGTGCTGCTCAACATCGAAACCGGCCAGCGCCAAGCGGTCGGCAATTTTCCCGGCATGACCTTTTCGCCGCGCTTCTCACCCGACGGCCGCAAGGTCGTGATGTCGTTGGAGGAAGGCTCCTCATCCAATCTCTACACGCTCGATATCGCCTCGCGGCAAACGGCGCGTCTCACCGATTCGGCAGCGATCGACACCTCGCCCTCCTATGCGCCGGACGGGGGCAAAATCGTCTTCGAATCCGATCGCGGCGGCTCGCAACAAATCTATGTGATGGATGCGTCCGGCGGAGGTGCCAACCGCATCTCGTTTGGCGAAGGCCGGTATTCGACACCAGTCTGGTCGCCGCGCGGCGATTATATCGCTTTCACCAAGCAGAAGAGCGGACAGTTCGCCATCGGCATCATGAAGCCGGACGGCTCCGGAGAACGTATCTTGACCGAGGGCTTTCATAACGAAGGACCCACCTGGGCGCCGAACGGTCTTTACGTGATGTTTTTCCGCGACCCGGGCAACGGCGGGGGATCGCGAATCTTCATGTCGGACCTGTTCGGCCGGGGTGAATTTCCCGTTCCGACGCCCGCCGGCGCCTCGGATCCGGCCTGGGGTCCGTTACTTGTCTGACGCGCCCGCGCCAAACACCTGGATACACACGATGTCACCGGCTGCGGTTTAAAGCCAGCGTCGGGCTGATATGTTGTAAATATAGCACGATTGGCGTGCGATGCTACCTCAGCGGGCACGAGCCAAGCATAGGCCGCATTCCCGCCATCAACACTCGATTAACCAAATTGTAAGGACGCCGTCATCGCCGCGCCACGCGTCAACCATTGATCAAGGTTGACGGAACATTCGTTGACCCGACGCCTCCAATCGACGAGGCGCTGATGGACGATCGCACAAGGACCAACGGAATGCAGTTTCTCCAATTTGCGCGTGGGCTGGGGCTGACGGCCGGCCTTCTGGCGGCCATCGTGGTTTCGGGCTGCGCCAAGGACGCGACCCAGGCGAACCTCGGGGCTGGCGCCGGTTACGGAGCCGGTGGCCCGGCGGCTCCCGGCAGTGAGCAGGATTTCGCGCAGAATGTCGGCGATCGCGTATTCTTCGACACCGACCAGACGGAACTTTCCGCCGAGGCGCAGGCGACCCTCGACAAGCAGGCTCGTTGGCTCTCGCAATACCCCCGCTACACGTTCACGGTCCAGGGCAACGCCGATGAGCGGGGAACGCGCGAGTATAATTTCGCCCTCGGCGCCCGCAGGTCGCAGTCCACCAAAGAATATCTGGTCGCGAAAGGTATTTCGGCCTCTCGCATCAAGACGATCAGCTATGGTAAGGAGCGGCCCGTGGCGGTGTGCAACGATATTTCGTGCTGGTCACAAAACCGCCGCGCCGTTACCGTTCTGAGCGGCGGGCAATCCTGATCGACGGTTCCTTCGAGCGCCGGCCGGGATAACACCCGAGCAGCCAGGGCGCCTACGGCTGAACGCGAAACCGTCCGCCCGTGAGGACCAAAGATGGCCCTGCCTAACGTTCTTGCTTTCGTCCGCGCCAGCGCGGTGATTCTGTGCCTCGGCCCGGTGCTGGCGCCTGGCGCCAAGGCCGACGATGCCAAGCCGGCCGTGCCGGTCGTTATGGCGCAGGCCGATCCTGACGCTCCGCCTGAGGATAGTCAGGCCGGCGGCACTGCGGCGCTGCTCGTCAGGATCGAAAGGCTCGAGGACAGGCTGCGAGGCCTGACCGGGCAGGTCGAGCAACTGCAGTTCCAGAATAAGAAGCTCGACGACCAACTGCGGAAGATGCAGCAGGACGTGGATTTCCGCTTTCAGGACCTTGGCCGCTCTCCTGGGGTCGGCACGCGCCCCCTGCCCTTGAAAAAGAGCGATTCGGGCGAGGTGGCGCCTGGAGCACCCATCGTGGCCGAGGCGGGCGCCGTGGCCGCCCCGGCGATCACCGCCGAATCGCCCCGGCCGGCGAAGCGGACGGGCGACGCCTTCGATCCGGCGAGCAATCCCGACGCTCCTGGCGCGCCGAAGCCGCTGGGAACCACCGTACCCAGCCAGCCGCCGCCGACAGGCGCCATAGCGGATGCAGGCTCAGTGGCAGTGCCGGCTCCATCCATCGCGACGGCGCCTCACGCGCCGCTGGACCTTACGCCGAACGGCCTCACGGCGCCGGCACATGGGGCCGCTTCGACGATCGAGGAGGCGGCCATCGTGCCCGACACCACCCCGCACGGTGCTCCGGCAACCGGCGCGCGGGGCGAATATGATAGCGCCATGACAGTCTTCAAAGGCGCCCAATATGACGCCGCGATTGAAGGATTTCAGGGCTTCCTGGAAAAATACCCCAAGGACAAGCTCGTCCCGGACGCGACCTACTACCTCGGCGAAAGCTTTGCCCGACAGGGGCGGCAACGCGAGGCGGCGGAGCAATTTCTGAAGCTGTCGACCGACTACACGAAATCGAGCCGCGCTCCGGATGCTCTGCTGCGGCTGGGCGTGGCGCTGAATGCCCTTGGGGCGAAGGAACAGGCTTGCGCGACCTATGAACAGGTCGATCGGCGATATCCCACAGCGTCTTCCGACGTCAGAGCCAGCGTGGAGCGCGAGTTGAAGCGCGCCAAGTGCTAAAACGGCCGGCACATGCTGACGCGACACTTTCTCGGAGTCGATATCGACGGCTTTGAATCGATACCGTCCAAAGCCCTCGTGAGATAGTCGTTGAGCGAGACCGCAAGCCCGACCGCGCCGCTGACGGTAGGCGAGGCGGGGCAACTATTCGCACCGCTCCGCGCCGCCCCGAGGCTGGTGGTCGCCGTTTCGGGCGGTCCCGATTCCATCGCCATGATGCATCTTGCGGCTTTGGCCTTCCGCGAAGGTCTGCTGCCGCCTTTCGTCGCGGCGACTGTCGATCATGGCCTGCAACCTGCGTCGCGTGACATCGCGGCACGGGTCGTCGCACAAGCCGACGGCTTGGGAATCGAAGCCCATCACCTTGTCTGGGAGGGCCCGAAGCCCAAGACCGGTCTTCAGGAGGCGGCGAGACAGGAACGCTACCGCCTCCTCGACGCTTTGGCCCAGCGGCTCGACGGGGCTCACCTTCTCACGGCGCACAGCCTCGACGATCAGGCCGAGACGATCCTGTTCAGGATGGCGAGGGGCTCCGGACCTGCAGGCCTTGCCGGAATGCGCCCGACGATGATGCGTGAGGGGATCACCCACCATCGGCCGTTTCTAGGGATCGGCAAACGCCGACTTGTCGAGACCTGCAGGCTCAATGGTTGGTCTTTCGTCGAAGACCCGGCCAACTGCGATCCGCGCTTCACCCGAGCCCGTCTGCGCGGACTCATGCCCATGCTGGCGCGCGAGGGGCTGGACGCACAGACTTTGGTGGCACTGGGACACCGCTTATCGCGCGACGAGGCGGCGCTGAGCGCCATCGCGGCGGAGGCGCTCGGCGCCATGGCCCGGACATCTGAAGACAAGCGCAAGGTGATCGACGCGTCGATGCTGCGGACCCACCCCCCGGCCATCGCCTTGCGGATCCTCGACCGGATGATGACCGATTTCGCACGCTCCGGAGCCCCAAGGCTGGGGCGGCTAGAACGATTGGTAGAGGATTTGACGGGGGCTTATGCCGCAAGGCGCAGCCTTCGCCGAACATTGCACGGTCACATCGTCACCCTCGACGCGGACGGCTCGATCGAGATCAAGCTCGAAGGGACCCGAAACCGTGGTCTCGCGGGAGCGGCATGATCATGCCGGAGACCATCGATCGCGGCATTTTTCCGAAGGCTGATGGCTTCCCTTGGCAACGGGTGACCGAGAGCCTACATTGCAGAGTGAGGCAGCGTGCGGTTTTGGGCAGATGCGGGATTATCCCCCGTCCCTTGAATTGTTAACGCTTTACACGGGTCCAAAATGAATCCGAACTTCCGGAACTTTGCCCTTTGGGTGATAATATTTCTTTTGGTGGTCGCGCTGGTTCTGCTGTTCCAAAATCCTGGACAGCGGACGCAGACGGCGGATCTTCCCTTCAGCAAGCTGCTGACAGAGGTCGACAAGGGCAACGTGAGGGATGTCACGATTGCCGGATCCGACATAGCGGGCCATTTCAACGACAATAGCGCTTTTTCGACCTACGCGCCGAACGATCCGTCGCTGGTGCAGAACCTCTATAAAAAGAACGTTCTGATCAATGCTAAACCGCCCTCGGACGGTAATAGCTGGCTCGTGACGTTGCTCGTGAATGGATTGCCGCTTCTAGCCTTCATCGGGGTCTGGATCTTTATGTCCCGTCAGATGCAGGGGGCGGGCGGCAAGGCGATGGGATTTGGCAAATCCAAGGCGAAACTTCTGACCGAAGCGCATGGACGCGTGACATTCGAGGATGTGGCGGGCGTCGACGAAGCGAAGGAAGACCTTCAGGAAATTGTCGAATTCCTGCGTGACCCCCAGAAGTTTCAGCGCCTTGGCGGCCGTATTCCGCGGGGTGTGTTGCTGGTCGGGCCGCCCGGTACCGGTAAAACGCTGCTCGCCCGCGCCATTGCGGGTGAAGCCAACGTGCCGTTCTTCACCATTTCTGGTTCGGATTTCGTCGAGATGTTCGTCGGTGTCGGCGCCAGCCGTGTCCGTGACATGTTCGAGCAAGCCAAGAAGAATGCCCCTTGCATTATCTTCATCGACGAAATCGATGCCGTGGGCAGACATCGTGGCGCCGGCTTGGGCGGCGGAAACGATGAGCGCGAGCAGACGCTCAACCAGTTGCTCGTTGAGATGGACGGCTTCGAGGCCAATGAGGGCATTATCCTTATCGCGGCGACCAATCGGCCGGACGTGCTCGACCCCGCATTGCTGCGTCCCGGCCGCTTCGACCGCCAGATCGTGGTTCCAAACCCTGATGTCGTGGGCCGCGAGCGGATTCTGAAAGTCCATGTCCGCAAGGTGCCGCTGTCGCCCGACGTCGATCTTAAGGTCGTGGCCCGCGGTACACCCGGTTTTTCGGGCGCCGATCTGATGAATCTCGTCAACGAATCCGCTTTGATGGCGGCACGCCGTGGCAAGCGCATCGTGACGATGAGCGAGTTCGAGGATGCCAAGGACAAGATCATGATGGGGGCGGAGCGTCGCACCCTGGTCATGACCGAGCAGGAAAAGATGCTGACGGCCTATCACGAAGGTGGTCATGCTATCGTGGCATTGAACGTCCCGGCCACCGATCCGGTGCATAAGGCCACCATCATTCCTCGTGGGCGTGCCTTGGGTATGGTGATGCAGTTGCCGGAGCGCGACAAACTCTCGATGAGCTACGAACAGATGACGTCTCGTCTGGCCGTTCTCATGGGGGGCCGCGTTGCCGAGGAGATTATTTTCGGCAAGGACAAGGTGACCTCGGGCGCCCAATCCGACATTGAGCAGGCCACAAAGCTCGCTCGTGCCATGGTGACCCGCTGGGGCTTTTCCGATGAACTCGGCACGGTCATGTATGGCGAGAACCAAGAGGAAGTGTTTCTCGGCTACTCCATGGGCCGGCAGCAGAACATCTCGGAATCGACCTCGCAGAAGATCGACTCCGAGGTTCGTCGGCTGGTCGAATCGGGATTGTCCGACGCGACCGATATCTTGACCACGAAGCGGGCCGACCTTGAATCGCTCGCGAAGGGATTGCTCGAATACGAAACCCTCAGTGGTGATGAGATCATTGGGATCTTGAAAGGTCGACCACCGGTTCGCGAGACTGCCGACGATCCCGCTCCGCCCCGCGCATCTCCCGTGCCGAATGTAGGCAAGAATCGACCTAAGCCCGGCCCGGAGACGGGGCTGGAGCCTCAACCCTCGGCTTGATTGACTGACCTCGGTCCTTAAAACGAACAACGCCCGGCTCTCCGCCGGGCGTTTTCGTTTCTTCATCTCGAAGCTATCGCGAGAATTTTCAATTGGTCGCCAGAACAAAGTACAGTCCGCCCGCGTCCACGGCGCCTACATCAGCGGGACCTTTGAGGCTCCATTCTTCTGGCTTGCCGCGTCAGGCTTTGTGGGCGAGACAAGTGCGTCCCACCCGCCTAAGGGTGGCATGACGTCGTTGGCGACCTTGACATAGGGCATCGCTCGGAAGTTCACGACGGCCGCCTTGGCCGACTCGAGGGTCTTGGCGTCGAGCCGGCCCGCGACCTCATCCCGTTTCTTGGCCGCGTCCTCGTCACCCTGCGCCGCCGCTATGGCAAACCACGTATAGGATTGCGCGAGATTCTGCTCGATCCCCAATCCACGGGCATAAAGAATGGCGAGATTGAACTGGCTGTCCCGCACACCGAATGAGGCGGCCTTCCCGAACAGAGAGGCGGCTCTCGCATAGTCCGGTTTGCCCGACGCTCCTTCGGCAGACATTACCGCCAGGTTGTGCATGGCCCGGATATTGCCAGCGTCGGCGGCCCGGCTGTACCAGGTGATTGCCATGGCCGGATCGCGCGTCTCGCCGACGCCCTTTTCGTAGGCTGACCCGAGCCGATATTGCGCGGGGGCCAGCCCCTGAGCCGCCGCCTTCTCGAACCACCCCGCCGCTATTTTCGGATCCCGGGCCACCGACCGGCCGTCCACATAACGAAGGCCGACCTCATATTCGGCCGCAGGGTCACCCGCGAGGGCCATCGCTTTCAGCCCTTCGCCGATGCCCGACGACACTGGGCCGATCCCCGCGAGGAACGGATTTGTAACCTTGGCCGACGGGGTCGACTTTGCCGGTTCGGCTCCCTCGGTCTCCGAGTCCTGAGCCGCGACAGTTGGCGCGGACGACGTCGACCCGGCGGAGGGCGCTTTCTGTGAGTCCACGGTCGACGCGGGCGGCAAATCAGCGACCTTGGCTTCAACGGTCGATGGCGCCCGCGTCGTCTGAACCGGTTCCACAGCACCGTCGATCGGAGCGGAAGCCGCCTCCGTCATTGGTCTGGCTGCGGGCGTCTCAAGCTCTACCTTGACGATTTCGAGGGCTCCGAGCATCAGCACGAGCCCCGCCAGACCCAACAGCATCGGACGGCGTCGAAGCGCCACATAGTTTCGTGCCCGATCGAGCATGGCCATCGCCGAAGCAGCCACGGGCGATGCGCTGGCCGACGCTGCGTCCCGCGGCGCCACTGGCCTGTGCCGCGATGCCGCAGAGGCCTGCGCCGCCTGGGCCGCACGGCGCGCGGCCGCGATGAACGGGGCCGAACCGTCGACGCTCATAACCGGCACCGCGACGCCCGACGAACGTGCTGGCGCGGCGACGCCCTCAGGCGCCTCGGGTCGGGAAGCTTTCGGGAGTTTCGACGCCCTGCCCTCACCCGGCTCGATCAGCATGTCTGCCGGGTTCGGCACGGAAAGCTGCGGTTGCGGGCGCGCCTCAAACGACCGAGCTTCGGGTTCCGGAACGATCGGCGAAGCGACCTCTTTCGTGGTTGCCCAAGATGCGGAGGTGGATCGCCGGGTCGTTCTGGTGTCGGCGTCCTCGCCGGTCGCCGGCGCGAGGCGGTCCACGAGCTTTTCGATGGCCTGATGCAGGCCGCTGAGCGCGGCTTGGGTCCGCCGATCGGACGTCTCATGACGCTGTTTAAGGTCTTGCACCTCTTGCGTCACCTGCTCGGCGATCTCCGCCCGGAAATCCGGTTTCCTTATCGCTGCGGCGTCCTGCATGACGGCCCGCGCGGTATCGCGCGCTGCGGTTCGAGCCGCGTGCTCGGCCGCGTCGAGCGCCGACGAGCGCGTTTGCTCGAGGTGTGAGAACAAACCCTGGAGGGACTTCTCGATCGTGTCGAGCGAGGACAAATTGGCTTCAGAGCAGTCGAGGCGTTCGCCAAGACGCTGAATCTGCGTCTCAAGCGCGCTCAGCGCTTTCGACTCCGGTTGCCGAGACGACGCGTCGATGCGCTGCGCCAGGCCTCTCATCAAGTCTTCGAGATTCTGGATATCCGTCGATGCGGCGCGGGCCTTGAGGATCCGCTCTTCGACGCCGCGCAACAGAGGCTCGAGGCCGGCCTGGGCCGATGACGGCGCCTTGATGGTCGCCTGAAGCTGGTCGATTCGCCGCGATAGGTCTTCGATGAGCGAGGATGCCGAGGGGCTTTCGAGATGGTGCTCCAGCTTCTCGGCGAGCACCTGCATCCGGCGATCGAGTGCGTCGATCGGAGACCCGGATCCGAACCGGTCCAGCAGGGTTCTGACATCGCCCCACAGCCCTTCGCTGTCAAAACGGTCGGGGAAAGGCGCCTGCGCTTGCGTCGACGGCGCGTGAAGATGGACAGGACGCCCGGAACCGCTCGCGACTCTGGCCGGGGCTGGAGCGGTCGTCTGGAGCAGGTCATAGGCTAGTCGGCCATTGTCCTCGACGGCGGGCCCGGTGGCGATCGGACCTGTGTCCACCGATGCGTGGTTGGGACGCAGACGCTGATCGAGAGATTGAATGGCCTGACGCAGATCCTGTCCGAGCTTCTGGAAGGCCTGGTTGGCCTCGGGGTCGAGACCCAACGGAGCGCGCGCGCCCCGAGTCCGCGTCTCCAGCTCAGGGGTTTTGCGTTCCTCGCTCCTGCCCGCCCGAATGCCGGCAAGCCGTGTTTCGAGCGCCGCGACCGCAGCGCCGGTGTCGCCGACGCCGGTCGGGGCATCGCTCGACGCCGGAGGCGACACCGGGGGAACCTCCCGAGGCGGGAGGCCGGAATCAAGCGCGACCTGCCGCCGCATGATCGCGGCAACCGCGTCGCGGATCGATTGCTCTTTCAAATTGCCGCCGTTCTTCGACGGGGGGGGCGGCGAGGCTTTCGATGAGCGGCCCGTGTCGGACCCGATCGCCAAGGATGCGTCTCCGGTCAAGGATGAAACCCGCCGACCGTCGAAATCCGACGCGCTCCGCCTAGAATCGCTCGACATGTCGAAGACATGGATGCTCTGCCGCTCACCCGATGCAAACCACCGGGCGGGACCATCTGTCCCAGTCGCCGCAAGCTCAAAGGGCCTTTCTTGGTCCATCGGAGGAAGGGCCGCCGCCCTGGAGGGTGTCTTGGCCAGAAGATCGCGCGACGGGGCGGAGGAGGTCGTTCCGACTTGGGAGGCAGAGACGGAGTGACGGCGCGCATCCTCCACAATCAATGCGTCCAACCAATCTCCCACAGTGTGGTTCGGCGCCTCGGAACCGTCATCGATGGGGAGATGCGCGTCGGCCCCGCCATCCTTGATGCTCCAGGGAACGGTTCTGCTCATATCCGACCTCAACCGATCCAAAGCCCGGACCATCCAGGATTCAGCTTCAGAGGATCGAACTCCGGTCGCGATCGGTTTCGTGCGACGGTATCGAGCCTCCAAGGTGGGATATTTCGTTAAAAGCGGTAAACAGAGCGTTAAGGTGTCCTGGGTTTGAAGCGGATTGTCCAATCCCAGGCAAGGTCCGCTGCCGCTGCGCCGCTTCGCAGGGGGCTTAGCCGACCCGGTGATACAAAAGACCACAGTCCCGGCACATTATTGGCCGGCTCGTCCGGTTCCGTTAAGGTCACGCACAAAGAGCGTTGTACCCGCCTCATCCGTCCCTCCGACGAGGACCACCGAGACCGCCATGCCCCATTATAAGGCTCCCGTCGCGGCGATCGCCACCCTGTTGCGGGACGTTCTGAAGCTTGATGGTTACTCGGATCTGCCCGGCTTCACCGAGGCCTCGCCTGATACGATTCAGGCGATTCTCTCCGAATCCGCGCGATTTGCGGAAGACGTGCTCCAGCCGCTCAATCAGCCGGGTGACCGCATGGGCTGCCGACGAAACGACACCGGCGACGTCGCGACGCCTCCCGGTTTCAAGGACGCCTACAGCCGTTATGTGCAAGCCGGATGGACCACTCTTTCGGGCGATCCGGCGTTTGGCGGGCAAGGCCTGCCATTCACGATCGGCACGATCGTCAACGAGTTCGTCACCTCGGCCAATATGGCTTTCAGCATGTATCCCGGCCTTACGCAGAGCGCGTGTTCGGCGATTCTGGCGCATGGGGACGACGATCAGAAATCGCGTTTCGTCCCCAAACTGCTGAGCGGGGAATGGTCAGGCACCATGAACCTCACCGAACCGCAATGCGGGACCGATCTCGGCCTCATCAAGACCAAGGCGTCCCTGCGGCCCGATGGATCCTACGCCCTGACCGGACAGAAGATCTTCATCTCGGCGGGAGAGCACGATCTATCGCAAAACATCATCCATTTGGTGCTCGCGAGAATCGAAGGTGCGCCGACGGGGACCAAAGGCCTATCGCTGTTTATCGTGCCGAAACTGACGATCGGGGCGGACGGTCTGCCGGGCGGCAAGAACCTACTGTCCTGCGGGTCGATCGAAACCAAGATGGGCATCCACGCGAGCCCGACCTGCGTGATGAACTACGACGGGGCGCGCGGCGAATTGCTGGGCGAGGCCGGACGGGGCCTCCAGGCCATGTTCGTCATGATGAATGAAGCCCGGATCGGTGTCGCAACCCAGGGTCTTGCCTTGTCCGAGGTCGCCTATCAGAACGCGTCCGCCTATGCGAAGGAGCGCCTGCAAGGCCGGGCCCTCGGAGGCGCGAAGGCGCCGGAGCTTCCCGCCGACCCCATCATCGTCCATGCCGACGTGCGGCGCATGCTTCTGAGCATCCGCGCCTTCAACGAGGCGGCGCGCGCGCTCCTCCTGTGGACCGCGTTGCACGCCGACATCCGTCATCGGTCTGCCGATGCCGCTGCGCGCCAGAAGGCGGAGGATCTGCTGGGACTGATGACGCCCGTGCTGAAGGGCGTTCTGACCGACACCGGTCTGCAGAATTGCATTATGGCCCAGCAGGTTCTTGGCGGCCACGGCTATGTGGCCGAATGGGGCATGGAGCAATTCGTCAGGGACGCGCGGATCACAACGATCTACGAAGGCGCCAACGGCATCCAGGCGCTCGACCTCGTGGCCCGCAAGCTGCCGCGCGACGGCGGCCGGGCCTATATGGCCTTTACCGGCGAAGTTACAGCTTTTCTCAAGGCGCAGGCTGGGAACGACAGCCTCGCCGCTTTCACGGCGCCATTGAAGGAGGGCCTGGGCCGGCTTCAGCAGGCCACTCTCTGGCTCGCCCAGCATGGCATGGCGAAGCCTGACGACGCCGGCGCTGGATCGCATGACTACATGCACCTGTTCGGCCTCGTGGCCCTCGGATATATGTGGGGCTTGATCGCGGCGGGCGCCCTCGCCCGGCAAGACCAGGACAGTGGGTCCGCCTCCGACGCGGAGATGAAGCTTATTGTCGGTCGGTTCTTCATGGAACGGACCATGCCGGAAACATCGGCCCATCTGGCCCGCATCACTGCCGGCTCGGACGCCCTGATGGCGCTGCCGGCCGAGATGTTTTGACCATTTTGCTCGTAGCTTTTGCGTTTTTCGAAAGCCCCTTTTCGAATATCTTGAACCGAAGCGACCCATGACAGACGCCTTCATTTACGACCACGTCCGCACGCCGCGAGGGCGAGGCAAGCCCGACGGCGCGCTGCACGAAGTATCGAGCCTGGGACTGGCGGTGGCCGCCCTCGGCGCCTTGCGGGAGCGGAGCATCGGCGGCGGCGCGACGGTCGATGACGTCATTCTCGGCTGCGTCGATCCGGTCGGCGAGGCGGGGGGAGACATCGCCCGCGCGGCGGCCCTGGCGGCGGATTATGGCGATCACGTCCCCGGCATGCAGATCAACCGTTTTTGCGCCTCGGGGCTCGACGCGGTGAATATCGCGGCCGGGCAGATCATGGCGGGCCAGCACGACATCGTGGTGGCGGGGGGCGTCGAATCGATGAGCCGCGTCGGCATCGGCGCCTCGGGCGGCGCCTGGCCGATGGATCCAGCCATAGCGATCCGCTCTTATTTCATGCCTCAAGGGATATCGGCGGATCTCATCGCCACGAAATATGGCTTCTCCCGCGACGAGGTCGACGCCTATGCGGTCGAAAGCCAGAGGCGCGCCGCCATGGCTTGGGCCGACGGACGGTTCGACAAGGCCGTCGTGCCGGTGCGCGATCTCAACGGGCTCACCATCCTGGCGCGCGACGAACATATGCGGCCGCAGACCGACATGCAGTCGCTCGCGGCGCTTAAACCCTCCTTCACCATGCTGGGCGAGGCCGGCGGCTTCGATGCCGTGGCGATCCAAGCCCACCCGGAGGTCGAGACGGTTCGGCATGTCCATCATGCGGGCAATTCCTCCGGCATCGTCGATGGCGCCGCTGCCGTGCTGCTGGGCTCAGCCGAAGGCGGTCGCGCCCTGGCGCTCAAGCCGCGTGGAAAAATTCGGGCCTTCGCCAATATCGGGTCCGATCCGGCCCTGATGCTGACCGGGCCGGTCGATGTCACGAAAAAACTGCTGGCGCGTGCCGGCATGGAGATCGACGACATCGACCTCTTCGAGGTCAACGAGGCTTTCGCAGGCGTGGTGCTGCGCTACCTTCAAGCCTTCGATCTCGATCCTGGCAAGGTGAACGTCAACGGAGGCGCCATCGCGCTCGGCCATCCGCTCGGGGCAACCGGCGCCATGCTGCTTGGGACGGCGCTCGACGAACTCGAACGCAGCGGCAAAAGCATCGCCCTCGTGACCCTGTGCATCGGCGCCGGCATGGGCACGGCCACCATCATCGAGCGGGTTTGACCATGGACCTCGTCAACTTCCGCTTCGAGACCGACGCCGACGGCATCGCGCTGCTTACGTGGGACATGGCCGGTCGGTCCATGAACGTCATCACCGAGGCGGTGATGGGCGAGCTTGATGGCGTCATCGACCATGTGGCGTCCGATCCCGCCATCAAGGGGTGCGTCGTCACCTCAGGCAAGGCGAGTTTTTCGGGCGGCGCGGATCTGGCGATGATCCGCAAACTCGGCTCGGATTACTCCCCACGCGCCGCGACCGAAGGAGCGGCAATCGCCATGGCGCGGTTTTTCGAAGAGTCGCGACGTCTCTCGCTGCTCTTTCGCAAGCTGGAGACCAGCGGCAAGCCCTGGGTCGCGGCCATCAATGGCCTGTGCCTCGGCGGCGCGTTCGAACTCGCCCTCTCGTGTCATTATCGTATCCTGGCGGACCATGACGCCGCGCGCGTCGGCCTGCCCGAAATCAAGGTGGGACTGTTCCCGGGCGCGGGCGGTACGCAGCGCGTCGCTCGGCTGATGCCGACCGGGGACGCTCTGCAGATGATGGCCAAGGGCGAACAGATCCGCCCCGCCGCCGCCAAGGCCATGGGCCTCGTCCATGCCATAGCGCCGCTGACGGACATCGTCGCCCAGGCGAAATCTTGGATCCGCGAGGGCGGCAAGGGTGTCGCGCCCTGGGACGACAAGGCGTTCAAACTGCCCTCCGGCCGCGTCCATTCACCGGCCGGCATGATGATCTGGCCGCCCGCCAACGCAATCCTCAGGCGCGAAACACAAGGCAACTACCCAGCCGCCAAAGCCCTGCTTCACGCGGTCTACGAGGGCCTTCAACTCCCGATCGACCTTGGTCTGCGGGTCGAGAGCCGGCAGTTCGCCGCCATCCTCCGCTCGCCAGAGGCGGCGGCGATGATCCGCACGCTCTTCGTGTCGATGGGGGAGCTCAACAAGGGCGCCCGCCGCCCGGCCGAGGTCGAAGCCACAAAGGTGAGGAAGGTCGGCGTCATCGGGGCTGGCTTCATGGGCGCCGGAGTCGCCTATGCGTCCGCCTCGGCGGGGATCGATGTCGTGCTGCTGGACCGCACGATCGAGGCGGCCGACGCCGGCAAAGCCCGGGGCCACAAGCTGATTTCCGACCAGATCGCCAAGGGCCGCGCCAAGACGGCCGATCGCGAGGCGCTCCTCGATCGAATCGTGACCGGAACGGACTATGCGGCGCTGGAGGATTGCGACCTTGTGATCGAAGCGGTGTTCGAGGATCCCCGCATCAAGGCAGAGGTCGTCAAAGCCGCCGAACATGGTCTAGCGCCGGGCGCCATCTGGGCCTCCAACACCTCCACGCTTCCGATCACCTCGCTCGCGGCGCGCTCGGCGCATCCCGAGCGCTTCCTCGGCATTCATTTCTTCTCTCCCGTCGAGCGCATGCCCCTCGTCGAGATCATCAAGGGCGAGCAGACCGGCGCGCGCGCCATCGCGGTAGCGATGGATTTCGTCCGGCAGGTGAAGAAGACGCCGATCCTCGTCAATGACGCGCGCGGCTTTTACGCCAACCGCTGTGTCGGGGCTTACCTATCCGAAGGCCATCGGATGGTCATGGAGGGTGTTCCGGCCGCCATGATCGAGAATCTCGGTCGTCAGTCCGGCATGCCGGTGGGTCCGCTTTCGCTGTCCGACGAAGTGGCGCTCGATCTTGTCCGCACCGTGGTCATCGATCTGGCGGACGGCACCGGCGCAAGCGTCGATCCCGAACAGAAGCGCCTTCTGGATGGACTCGTCGTCGAGCGTGGCCGGCTCGGACGCAAGAACCGCAAGGGGTTTTACGATTATCCCGAAAAAGGACCGAAAACGCTTTGGACCGGCCTCGCCGAATTGCAGCCGAAGATCCTCGATCCCGATGCGCTCGACCAGACCATGCTGAAACAGCGGTTTCTGGTCGCTCAAGCCCTAGCGGCGGCTGATGCCGTGCTTGAAGGCATCGTAACGGATCCGCGCGAGGCGGATGTCGGCTCGATCCTGGGCTTTGGCTTCGCGCCCTTCACAGGTGGCACGCTGTCCTACATCGACACGATGGGTCTGCCGCAATTCGTACGGCTCTGCGATCGCCTGGCGGAGGCCTGTGGACCACGCTTCGCTCCCCCGGCGGGGCTCAGATCCATGGCCGGGACAAGCGGAAGCTTTTACGGGCCCGCTTCGGCGGCGTGATCGATTGGTTTGGTGATCCGCCGCTCAACCCCGCTTGGGCAATACGAACCGTCGCGGCGCATAGTCCAGGGCCTTTAGCCCCGGCGCGACGTCGAACACGAGATCGTCGTTCATCCGACGAAAGACGGAGACACCGACACCATCCTGCCGCAACAGGCTGCGAGCGACAGCGAAGCGAAAGCCGCTTTCGAGCCAGCTCAACGGCAGCGGCAGGAAGACGGGCCGACGTCGTTCGGATGCGAAAACCCGTTCGGCCATGGCGCGGTAGGTGAGAATTTCGCCGCCCGCAATATTGAAAACTTGGTTCGCCGCCGCGCCATTGCCCAAGCAGCGTAGGATCGCCTTCGCGACATCGTCGGCATGAATCGGCTGACGCAGCCCCCGTGCCGGCCAGGCGATCGGCAGCACGCGATAGCGCCGGATGATCCTGGCCATGCGGGCCACATTGCGATCCTCGATACCGTCGTAAACCAGCGTCGGTCGCAAGATCGTGTAAGGAATGCCTCGCAGGCAGCACCATGCGGCGAGCGTCGCCTCGGCGTCTGCCAGCCTCTCGGCGATCGTTCTATCGTGGAGATCGAGACTGTCGGCCTTGCTGAGCATGCTGGTCGAACCGATCGCCACGATGGCGGCCGCCGCTTCGAGATGCGGCAGCATCCCGACCAGAACCGCGAGCGGCAATATGCTCACCACGGGACGCCCCGGCGGTGTGGTCCAGGACCCCGCCTCGCGCGCGTCGAGGTGGAGAAACTCGGACGAATCGGGGACGTCGACCGGCCGTCGGGCGACCGCCAGCGCGCCCCGGCCTTCCGCAGAGAGCCGGTTCAAAAGATAGCGTGCGATGAGGTTGCCGCCACCGAGGATCACCGGCTCCGGACCTGGATGAGGATCGGCACGGATCGACGGACTTATGCTCAAACCGCCCAAACGCATTCCCCCAGCGCTCCTCGGCGTCTGACCATCCACGCCATATACATCACCATGGCATACGGCATCGTCCAGATGTTTGGTCTAACGACCTGTCATGAATGGGTTCAGCGTAGGCACATTGAGCGCTTCAAAATCCTGAATATTTCGAGTGACGAGTATCAGATTGCGCGTGATCGCCGTTGCCGCGATCATCGCATCTTCCATCAATTCGTCGCTCTTCTGATGCATCAGCCGCGCCCAACATCGGAAGGTCCGCGCGTCCATGTCGACGATATTGAAGGTTTGGGAGACTTCGTCGAGCCAATCCTCGATCTCTTTCGCTTTGGCTTGATCCTGCTCGCGGGTTATTTCTATGCCGGCTTGGATTTCACCGATGCTGACCACGGAAAGATGGAGGGAGGAATCCTCGACGCTCTTCAGCCAAGCGAGCACCGCGCCGTGGGGCCGAACCCGCCGCAATTCAGATATGACATTCGTATCGAGAAGATACATGCCAGTCAGGCGAAGACCCGAGGCTCGCGGCGCCTCTTCCCACCACGCTCCGGCACATGGACGTCAGCCCGGGCACGTTCGGACAGGAGTAATTCCTTGAGCGTCGGCTTCGCCGCGCGCTGGAGTCGGTGCCAATCTGCCATCGGCACTAATACCGCCGCATCCGCGCCTCTCTTTGTTACGATCTGAGGTCCTTGCTTGAGACACGTATCGAGGAGTTCGCTGAAGCGCGCTTTGGCGTCCTGCACCGGCCAACTTTTCAAAATAGGCTCCGCTCACCAGCTTAATCTAGTCAGATAACTAGTCGTTTGTGGGGACCCCGGCAATGCGTATTCCGCTTGGGAAGGGTCTACGTTCCCGATATCCTGCCGACCGTCTTGCATGCCATTCCAGAGCCGTACAAAGATCGAGCCGCATCGGTCCCATGAGGTGACACACGCCGCGTGCGTCGGCGTGCAAAAAAGTCTAATGCATCGTTGATGTCGTCGCCTGCGCGGACCGCATGACGCACGACCAGACGTGAGCCGAACAATCGACATGACTTCAGCCGCAGACCGTTACCGGCCGTCGCAGACCTTTAAACGCGGTGTCATCATCGCGCATGACCTTGTGGCTGCCGCGCTCGCCGTCAGCGGCAGCCTCATCCTGCGCTATCAATTCTGGCAATTGTCTCCACAGTTTGACGAAATCGTCGTCGTCGTCCCCTGTTTCGTGGCCCTGGCGGCGATCATGTTTCGCGTCTTCCCGCTTTATGCCTCGAAATGGCGCTTCGCCTCGCTTCCTGACCTGTTCAACATCCTCAAGGCCTCGACCACACTGGCCGTGATGTTGCTCGCGATCGACTATGTGCTGGTCGCGCGTGATCTCAGTCCCTGGCTGATGTTCGGCGAAAAGACCGTCATCATTTATTGGCTGCTGCAAATGTTCCTGCTGGGAGGGCCGCGGCTCGCCTACCGTTACTTGAAATATGCGCAGTCGCGGCGAGCCGGCGAGCGAGAGAGCGTGCAGTCGGTGATCGTGCTCGGGCGCGCCACTGAAGCGGAGATCGTCCTGCGGGCACTTGAAACCGGCATGCGGCACCGTTTCGTAGCGCGCTGCATCCTGTCGCCGCATCGCACCGATCACGGCACCTCCATTCGTAATGTGCCGGTGCTGGGCAACTACGCTGAACTCGAAAGGGTCGTCACCGAGTCGAACGAGGGCAACCAGCCCATCACGCGGATCATCTTCGCGCCCGACGAATTCGTCGCGGACACCGAATCCGAGGTGCTGCTCGCCACCGCGAGCCGGCTCGGTATCGCTTTGTCCCGTATGCAGACGATCGAGGAAGGTTCGCTCGGCAAGGCGGCCCTGAAGCCGGTCAATATCGAGGATCTTCTGTTTCGGCCCACCGTCGATGTCGATCGGGCGGTCCTTGGGGAATTCCTGAGCCGCAAGCGGGTAATCGTGACCGGCGGGGGTGGCTCGATCGGGTCTGAGATCTGCGCCAGACTGATCGCCTTCGGGGTCGCCGACCTTCTCATCCTCGACCATTCCGAGCCCGCACTCTATCACGTACTGGAAGCGCTCGATCCCCTTGCCGGAGAGACCGTTCGCATCACGGCCAAAATCGCCGATGTGCGGGACCGAGACCGCATCTTCGCGGTGTTTCGTGAGTTCGGCCCCGATCTCGTCTTCCACGCGGCCGCCCTGAAACAGGTGCCTTTCCTGGAAATCGACTGGACAGAGGCGATCAAGACCAACATCCTCGGCAGCATCAATGTGGCCGACGCGGCGGCGCAAACGGCGCGTGCGGCCGTCCTGATCTCGACCGACAAGGCCGTCGAGCCCGTCTCGATCCTGGGCGCCACGAAGCGCCTGTGCGAAATCTACGCCCAGCTTCTCGATGCGGAAGCAGCCGCCGCCGGCAAGCCCCTTCGGCTTCTGTCCGTCAGATTTGGCAACGTTCTGGGATCGGTCGGCTCGGTCGTGCCGCGCTTCAAAGCGCAGATCGAGCGCGGCGGCCCGGTGACGGTCACCCACCCCGATATGGTACGTTATTTCATGACGGTGCGCGAGGCCTGCGATCTCGTGCTGTCGGCCTCCGCTCATGCGCTCGATCAGCGAACCATCGGCGCCGAGCGCGCCTCGGTCTATGTGCTGAAGATGGGGCAGCCGGCACGCATCGTCGATCTGGCCAAGCGCATGATCCGGATGGCGGGCTACGAGCCCGATGTCGACATCAAGATCACCTTCACCGGTATCCGCAAGGGCGAGCGGCTAAACGAATATCTGTTCGCCGGCGACGAACCGGGGGTCGATATCGGTCTCGACGGCGTCACGGCGGCCCGCACGGCGGGAGTGGATCGCCAGCAGTTCAACCGATGGCTCGACATCCTCACCCGCGCCGTGGTGTTCGGCAACCGGACCGAGGCGAACCGCGTCTTCTCCGAAGCCATTCCTGCCTTCGCCAAGATGCTTGCGGAAGCCGCTGCCGCCAATGTGCCGGACGCCAAGGCCGTTCGGGTCCAGGCCGAGGACGCCTGAGATAGGCTCTGCGTCACGCCGAGCGCTATGCTACGGCGCGCGCTTCGTGTACTGACCCCGCTATTCGCAATGACGCCTGGGGCTTGCTGATTGATTGATCGTGTGCGCCGGATCTTTTGCCATGAGTGACCCTGTGGGGGACGGTGCCGGCGCATCGCGGGGTCGGCGGCACTTGGGCAGCCCTGCTCTGTCGATCGACATCGACAAAGCGCTGCTGCGAACCGATCCGCTGCACGAGCGGCTGTTCATTGCCTTCAAGGCACGTCCGCTGGTTCTGCTGCCGCTTCTCATCGCCCTCCTGCAAGGCCGCAAGCGCTTTCGCGACCGGGTCATCGACGAGACGGATGGCGCCTTCCGCCTGTCGTCTTGTCCGCGCGAGGCAGAAGTAGAGCAACTTGTGGAGAGCGCGCGCGAACAGGGCAAGCCCGTCGAGTGGCTGTCGCGTGAGCCGTTGCGGCTCGGCGCGGAAGATGCGGAGGTGCAACAGATCTTCGCCGGACACTCGGATGTGATCGATAGTTCGACCAGCGCTGACACGAGGGCGAACCAGCTCAAGGAACGGTTCCCCGACGGCTTTGCCTATGTCGGCAACCGAACCTCGGACCTCCCGCTCTGGCGCGCCGCCAGCGAGCGTTATGGTGTCAACCTGCCTAACGCCTTGAAGCGCCAAGCGGAGCGGGAAGGCCTCGACATCGTCGAGCTGACGCGGCGCCGTCCCTTGCTTCAGAGCCTGCTTCGCTCGATGCGCCCGCATCAATGGCTAAAGAACCTGTTGGTCTTCGTCCCATTCGCGCTCAATCTCGGCCAAATGAAGGCGAGCGACGTCGGCACGGCTTCCCTCGCCTTCGCCTGCCTCTGCCTTTTGACCAGCGGGACCTACCTCATCAACGACCTCTTCGACGTCGAGGCGGATCGGCGTCATCCCCGCAAGCAAAAACGGCCAATCGCCAACGGCGACGTCCAGATTCCGGTCGCGGCCACCGCCAGCATGGTTCTGATCGTGGTTGCTCTTCTGACAGCACTCGTCCTGAAACCGGCCTTCGCGCTCGCCCTCCTCACCTATCTTGCGGTGACGCTCGCCTATTCGTTCCGACTGAAGCGGGTCGCCATGGTCGACGTGCTTGTCATCGCGATATTATTCACCTTACGCATTCTATCCGGTATGCTGCTGACGACGAACATCCCGTCTCATTGGCTGTTGATGTTCTCCATTTTCTTCTTCCTCAGCCTTGCCTTTATGAAGCGCGAAGTCGAGTTCGACGTGATGCACCGCGCCGGTAAGCAATCCTTGCAAGGCCGGGGCTACGGCATGGAAGATCGCATGTATGTGCTCTCCTGCGGCCTCTCCAGCGGCATGGCCTCGATCGTCATCTTCTCCTTGTTCATCACGGAGACGCTCGGCATCAGCCAGGCCAACTACGGCGCGCCTGTCCTGTTATGGGGGGTGATGGGCATCGTCACCTACTGGATCCTGCGGATGTGGCTTTTGACCACGCGTGGTCTGATGAACGACGATCCGATCCTCTTCGCGGCCCGCGATCGGACCAGCCTGATCCTCGGCGCCATGAGCGCGATCCTGATCGTCGGCGCGCAGGTTCTCCACTTTTGATGGATAGCCGGCAAACCATGACCTCGTGGGGCCGCGTGGCGCGCGCCTGGAGCCGAACCGTGGCGCCGGCCTTCATGGACGAAGTGCGGGCGGGCTTCGGGCGTCGCGAGGCGGTGCTCGCCTATGGGCTTGGCCGCTCCTACGGAGACGTCGGCCTGAACGGCGGCGGCACATCGATCCTCATGCCTCATCTCGACCGCATCCTCGCCGCCGACTGGACGACCGGAGTGGTCAGGGCCGAAGCGGGCCTCACCATCGGCGCCCTGCTGGGCATCGCGGTCCCGCGCGGCTGGTTCGTGCCCGTGACACCGGGTACCAAATTCGTGACGCTCGGCGGAGCGCTCGCCAATGACGTACATGGCAAGAACCACCATGGCGCCGGAACCTTCGGCTGCCACGTCGGTCGGATCGGATTGCTCCGATCCGACGGCGAAGTTCTGGAGCTCCGGCCGGACCAGCATGCGAACCTCTTTGCCGCAACGATCGGCGGCCTCGGCCTTACCGGCATCATCCTTTGGGTCGAATTGCGGTTGATGGCGGTCGCGTCGAGCGATTTCGAGGCGGAGACCGTACGGCTCGCCGACCTCGATGGCTTCTTCCGCGTCGCCGAAGAGAGCGGCGAGTGGCCCTATACGGTCGCATGGGTCGATTGCCTTGCCGGCGGCGCCTCGCTCGGCCGGGGTCTCTTCAACCGGGGGCGCCATGCCGGCAAGGGTCCGTTGCGGCGTCATGATGAGCGCCAGAAGCTCCGTGTTCCCATGGATGCTCCGTCCGCGCTGTTGGGGCCGATGACCGTGAAAGCGTTCAACGCCCTTTATGGCCGCAAGGCCGAGGTGAAGCCGGCCCGTCGCACGCCCTACGACGGCTTTCTTTATCCCCTCGATGGAATCGGGGACTGGAACCGGCTTTATGGGCAGCGCGGCTTTTTTCAGCATCAATCGGTCGTGCCGATGGCCTCGGCGCATCGGGCGCTTCAGCGTCTGTTGGAGGCTACGTCGAGCGCCAATCAGGGCTCGTTCCTGGTGGTCCTGAAGCTGTTCGGCCCGAGAGCCTCGCCGGGCTTCATGTCTTTTCCCAAGGAAGGGGCAACCTTCGCGCTCGACCTTCCGAACCGAGGCGACGCGACGCGGCGTCTGCTCGACCGGATGGCGGATGTCGTGCTCGAACACGGCGGCCGCCTCTATCCCGCCAAGGACGCCACCATGTCGTCCGCGCATTTTCAAGCCGGCTATCCGCGCTGGCGCGACCTCGAAGCCTGCCGCGATCCCGGCATAGGCTCGGATTTTTGGAGGCGGGTGACCCGCAACGCCGCATGACCGATCAGCGCACCGCCCGATTTGCCCGAAGCCTCTCCGTCAAACCCCTGCCAAAGACCATTTTGGTGTTGGGTGCGACCTCGGCCATCGCCCAAGCCTTTTGCCGCTTGCGGGCGGCGGCGGGGTCGAGTTTCGTGCTCGTGGCCCGTAACGCCGAACGGCTGGAGGCACTCAGGTCCGACCTTGAGGCACGGGGCGGCGCGCGAGCGGTCGCCATCGCATCGGATCTTGCCGATATGGACGGCTGTGAGGGTCGATTGACGCAATTCCTGGCCGCCATAGGTCCACCCGACGAGGTGCTTCTCGCCTATGGGATTTTGGGCGACCAGGCGCAGGCACAGGAGAGCGCCGAGGAAACGCGGCGCCTCATCGACGTGAATTTCACCAGTGCCGCGCTGTGGCTGCAGCTCTGTGCCAAGCATCTCGGACGCGAAAAGCCCTGCGCCCTGATCGTGATCGGTTCCGTCGCGGGCGATCGTGGACGGCAATCGAACTACGTCTATGGCGCCGCGAAGGCCGGCCTCGATGCTTTTGCAGAAGGCATGGCCCATCGGGCCCATGGCACACCCTTGAAGGTTCTGACGGTGAAACCCGGCTTCATCGATTCGCCGATGACGGCGCATCTCGACCGCTCCGGCCCGCTTTGGGCGAAGCCGGAAGCGGTCGCCAAAGCGATCGACGCGGCGCTTTCCAAGGGCCGGCGCGTGGTCTACGCGCCATGGTTCTGGTGGCCGATCATGACCGCCGTTCGTTTCGCACCTCGCGTGCTCTTTTACCGGACCAAGCTGTGAGCGATTCCTTCTCGCCAGTGTCCGGCCCGCGTGGTCGCATCGTCCTGACCGGGGCCGCCGGCCTCGTCGGGCAGAATCTCGTGCCACGGCTCAAAGCCCGAGGCTACACGGACATCGTCGCCATCGACAAACATCCGCGTAACACCAAAATCCTCGCCGAGCTTCATCCCGGTCTGCGAGTGATCGAGGCGGATCTGGCGCGCGATCGGGGCTGGGAGGAGGCTTTCACGGGCGCCGACGCCCTGGTGATGCTGCATGCGCAGATCGGTGGCCTCGTCGAGCAGGACTTCACCGATAACAACGTCTCGGCGACCGAGCGAGTTCTTGACGCCGCGCGACGTGCCAATGTGCCCTATATCGTTCACATTTCGTCATCCGTCGTGAACTCCGCCGCGCAGGATTTTTACACCGAAAGCAAGAAAGCGCAGGAGGTGGTCGCGCTGGCCAGCGGCATCCCCACGGTTGTGCTGCGCCCGACACTGATGTTCGGCTGGTTCGACCGCAAGCACCTTGGTTGGCTCGCACGGTTCATGGCGCGGGTCCCGGTGTTCCCGGTTCCAGGAAGCGGACACTACAAGCGGCAGCCGCTCTACGCGGGCGACTTCTGCGCCATCATCATGGCCTGCCTGGAGCAGCGCGTCACCGGCCAGTCCTTCAACATCTCCGGCCTGGAGACGATCGACTACATCGACCTCATCAGAACCTTGAAGAGCGCGCTCGGCCTCAAGACCCCGATCCTGCGCGTGCCCTACAGCGTGTTTTGGCTGCTCCTGAAGACCTATGCGCTGGCCAACCCGAATCCACCCTTCACGGTCCAGCAGTTGAAGGCCTTGGTCACGCCCGATATGTTCGAGGTGATCGACTGGCCGGGCATCTTCGGGGTCACACCGACGCCGCTCGCGACCGCCTTCCGCGAAACCTACAACCACCCGACCTTTTCATCCGTCATTCTGGAGTTCTGAACCTTGCGTCTTGCCGTCATCGGCGCCGGAGCCATGGGCCTCGCGGCGGCCTATCATGCGGCCAAGGCCGGCCATCGGGTAAGCGTCTACGAGGCCGGCCCGGAGGCTGGCGGCATGGCCGCGCATTTCGATTTCGGCGGCCTTTCGCTAGAGCGCTACTATCATTTCGTTTGCAAGGCCGACCAGCCGACCTTCGACCTGATGCGGGACCTCGGCATCGCCGATAAAATGCGCTGGCGCCCGACCTCCATGGGCTATTGGGTCGACGGCAGGCTGCATCCCTGGGGGGACCCGGTCTCGTTGCTGAAATTCCCCGGCCTCGATCTCGTGTCGAAGCTCCGCTACGGCGCGCTGATGTTCATGGCGAGCCGCCGTGAGCGTTGGGATGCGCTCGAGACCACCTCGGCCAAGGACTGGATCACTGCTTGGTGCGGCAAGGCCGTCTACGACAAATTGTGGCGGCCGCTGTTCGCCCTGAAATTCTACGACTACGCCGACAATGTCTCCGCAGCTTGGATCTGGACGCGGATCAAGCGCCTCGGCCGCTCCCGCCGATCGTTGATGCAGGAAGAGCTCGGCTATATCGAGGGCGGGACGCAGACCCTTGTGCAGGCGCTCGTCGCTGCCATCGAGAAGCTCGGCGGGGAGATTCACCTCGGCAAGCCGGTTCAGGAAGTGCTGACGCGTCGCCAGACCGTCGTGGGGATAAGGACGGCATCCGGCGAGAGCCCGGCTGAGGCCGTTATCGCGACGGTTCCGACCCCCTTCGTTTCGGCCCTGATCCCCACTCTCCCTGAGGAATCGAAGGCCCTCTACGACGCTATCGAAAACATCGGCGTCATCTGCCTCGTCTTCAAGCTGAAGCGTTCGGTAACGCCCCATTTCTGGGTCAACATCGTCGATCCCGCTTTGCCCATACCCGGCATCATCGAATTCTCGAACCTGCGCCAGGTCGACGACACGATCGTCTATGTCCCCTACTACATGCCGACCACGCAGCCAAAATGGGCGTGGACCGATGAAGCGCTGATCGAGGAGGCGTTCGGGGTCATTCGTCGGATCAATCCCGCCATCACCGAGGCCGACCGCATCGGCGCCCATGTGGCCCGCCTGCGCTACGCTCAACCGATCTGCCCTCCGGGGTTCGCGGCCATGCTTCCGCCGGTCCAGACGCCGATCCAGGGGCTTCAGGTCGCCGACACCGGCTTCTACTATCCGGAAGATCGCGGCATATCGGAAAGCGTCCGGTTCGGCAGGATGATGGCGGCGGCGCTTGGCCGCGCCATTCCGGACGAGCATCCTGCCGGATGAGGCATAATGGAACAGCCGAATCGAGGCTGATCTCGTGATTTTCACCTTCAAGACTGCGGAGAACCCCCTTGTCGCTGCCCGATCTACAAAAGATCTACTCCGAACGCTTTGGCCGGACGGGATTCGAGAAGCGGAAGCGTGTTTGGCGCATTCTCTGCACCGAAATGTTCGACGATCTCGTGGGGCCGAACAAGACCGTTCTCGATCTTGCCTGCGGCTATGGCGAATTCATCAACCAGATCAAGGCTGCCAAAAAATATGCGGTCGATCTCAACCCGGACTCGCCGCGTTTTCTCGATCCCGGCGTCGAATTTCACGCTAGGCCGGCGACCCAGCTCGATTTCCTCCCTGAGGGCGCGCTGGATGTGGTTTTCACCTCCAACTTTTTAGAGCACTTGCCCGACAAAGGCGCATGCGACGCGGTTTTCGCTGAGATTCGTCGTGTCCTGCGTCCCGGTGGCCGCTTCATTATCTTGGGCCCGAACATCCGGTACGCCTACAAGGAATATTGGGATTATTATGACCATTACTTGCCGCTCTCGCATCTCTCGCTGGCCGAAGGCCTGAGCCAGGCCGGCTTTCATGTGCCTAAGGTCATCCCCCGCTTTCTGCCTTACACGATGAACTCCGCCATGCCGACGGCTGATTTCCTGGTCATGCTTTACCTCAAGATCCCCCTGGTCTGGGCTCTCTTTGGAAAGCAGTTCCTTGTCGTGGGCGAGAAGCCGGTATGACCCGATGAGCGCAAGGGGACGGTTTGCCGCCTTTATTGTTGTTGGCGGCTTCGCGGCAGCCGTCAATATTGGGGCGCGAGTCCTCTTCAATCTTGCCGTGTCTTACGAGGTCGCAATCGTCCTCGCCTTTCCGGTCGCTTTGTCAGCTGCGTTCATCCTCAACAAGATCTACGTGTTCCGTTCGACCGGCGATTTGACCGCCCAATTCGTCCGCTTTCTCGCGGTCAATCTGGTGGCTCTCGCCCAGGTGTGGGCCGTCAGCATGATTCTGGACAGACTTCTTTTTCCAAAAATCGGATTGGTTTGGCACACCGAATTTCTGGCTCATGTATTGGGGGTTCTAAGTCCCATCGTGACATCTTATGTGGCGCACAAACGCTACACATTTCGATAGATCATGTGGCCTATAGCCAGACATGCTCCCACCACCAGATAGGGGTCAAATTGCTGCGTTAGGATGATGTAGCGTGTCCACCAAACGCGTAAAGGTGATCGAACGCGCGGCCTGCCACGTTACGGCACGAGTTCGATCTGGCTGATGTAAGACCAGGCCCAATCGCACCCGATCCGGCATTGGGTTTTCAGCGAAACCACATCAGCATCGGAGGGCAGATCGATCTCAACAGATTGCTCGTTCCGGTCAGCCTCGACCTTCGACGGATCGAGGCACCGCCTCCAAAGAGCATTCGGTTTTGCTTCGGAACCAAGGCTGAAACAGACGCCGTCAGGGTTGCCGCGTTTCCAAGCGTCAGTTTCGATGCCGTATTTCACCCTGATATGACGCGCGCCGTTGGTGCGAACTGACATGTTGTTCGGCGGCTGGAACGTGAGCCGATCTCCCTGCAGGTCCTCCTTGCGACCGAGGCGTCCGACGAGGTCTCGCCATGACCTTGTGCTCTCAAACTTTTGATAAAGCGGCTGAGAATCGATACCGCGCGATAAAGCTTTCAAATTCAAGGGCGCGAACTCGAAGTCGATCTCCGACTTGAAGGCCAATCGAGCCCCCTTGTTACCGACGATTCGCACCTCGACGACGCGACCGTCCTTAAGGCTGTCAAGGTCGCCGAAGGATAGATGTACATAGTCGGACGCCGAGGCAACAAGGGGGGAGAGAAGGAAGCCACCTGCTCCCAGATTGGGAATGAAACGATAGGATGCTTCCTGCCCACTGGCGTATTTGACCGCCAGATTCAACATGGGGGGACGGTAGAGCAGCGTTTCTAGCCGCCCGAGAACGGTCGGACGAACCGTAATCCTCGCGAAAACAGCGCCGGCGTTGGGATCGAGAGGAACGGTTTCGTCGAAGTGGGCCTTGCGCGTCGTCCACTCGCCCACGATCTCGGCATCCGTTTTTTGCCGACGATGCAAGGCAACCTGCTCATCGACGAGTCGGACCGGCTCATAGCGGCGCAGGAAAAGGGGCCACAGCGCACCTTCGGCCGACATGGGACTGCGATCGTCGATCGAACCCGGCGCGAAGAGCACCCAGTCTGGAGCCTTGTCCCCTTCATAGAAGGCGCGATTGGCGGCCATCAGTCCAGGCGCATAAGTAAAATACTCCTGAAAGCTCGGTCGAGGATGATAGTCGAGCCCCTGCGCGATGATGGTGCTCTGATCAGACTGGATGATGTCTATACTGCCCGCGAAGTGCGGCAGGGTCGACTTGGAGCGCATATCGGCCCAGGCCTTTGCTTTGTTTTCGTCGAGCGAAGCGACAAATGTCTTTGGGTCGGTGACGGCGCTCCGCATCCCTTCGATTTCGTCGGGCGGTCCATTGAACAGCCAGCTCTGATAGATGTCGAGCATCGCGGCGGTGCTTGGCCGATCCTCGGTGGCGATTACGACAAGGTAGGGACAGACGACGACGAGCACGAACAACGACCCCAGGGTCAGCGCGCCAGCGACGAAACGGTAGCGCGGCGCGACCCGGTTCAGCGCGATCATCAATCCGAAAAGACCCGACGACGTCCATGTGATGAGCGTGTGGAGATCCTGTCGGACAAAGCCAGCCTTGAAGACGAGCAGAAGGATGGCCACCAATCCCACCGGAAGCAGCAACCTGTCCGGCCAGGACCGAGGCGTTCTCACCTCCACGATCAGCGTCACGATCACCAAAACCGCAGCCGAGACAAGGAAAGCCAACAGCTCGTACCGGCTTCCTGGAGTGCTCATGGCTTCCGTGTAGCCACCGATGATATCCTTCTGCGTCAACAGAAAATGCGGCAGGTCGGAAAGGCGCTGGCCGTAAGCCAAATCGGCGGCGACGAAGGCGATCGCGCTTAATAGCAGCCGCCACGGCAGCCGCCGCCGGTAAAGCCCCCGCAAATCCGCCAACAAGAAAAGAGGTAGCGCCGCAATGCCGAAGCTCAGCTTGGATATTGCGAATATGCCCGTCGCGACGACGCCCGCCACTACGACGATTCGCGCGAGGCGGTCATTCGTCTCCCGATCCAAATCGACCAAGAAAACCAGGAACGTGGTCGAGAAATAAAATCCGTCGGGGTTGATCCGCGTGGCCAGCAGTGCCACCGCATAGCATGAAAGCGCGATCAATCTCGCCCAACCGCGATCCGCCCCCCGCGTGCGTCTCGGAAGCAGCAGCACCGCTGCACAACTTCCATGAACAAGGCAAAAAAACAGAAGGAGCGGCAGCGTCAATGACAAATATTGGCTGTTGTAATAACCGGTCACCAGCGGCGAGGCCGGTCCGTAAGTGAAATCTAAATCGATCCCCCATCGCGCATGGCTGGCCGCCTGCTCGCCGAGGACAACGACCCAAGAGGGATCCAATCCCGCACTTGGAAAGCCGGGCGTGAACGGATGAAGGATGAAAATAGAGCACAATGTTGCAAAGAATAAGGTAACAACCACAAAGAGGAGCGAACTGCGGGCTGACGCATGAGGTGTACTTGCCACGCAAGAATCCATCGAGTTCTCCTCTCACCCCGATGGGGAAAGCATTGGGGCGCGTCTCGAACACCATCCGAGTTGGGCAGAGCGGTGAGAGCTGGAAAAATCGCTATATCAACGTGCTTGACGGCATGCAACGCCACCCTCGGAGAATTCCGTGCAGTCTGTGATCGCCTGGTTGGCCGCGTGGACGAGTGAGGTTCACGCGCCCTCGTTCTCCCCGACTCCGGCTATAGCCCCTACGATGCCCGGCCGAAAGAACCACCAGGGAGATCGACAAACTGATGGTTCTTGCCGCAAAAGCTTTCAACCGCGATTTCGAGTTTATGCTCGCCCGGGTTCATCCGACGGGCGGCGAAGCGGACTTATTTTCAACAGTCGCGCGTCGCGAACGGGGTTGATGACAGTTGTCATAGGTCAGTCTGCGCACCCTAGGTTCTGTTGACAAAGGTCGGCAACCAAATTCTGATGGCTGCGAGGCTTATGAATGCCGTGAACGAGGATAGTGTTTTATCGAAGCGCGTGGCGATGCGTCTGTTCTGCTTGAGTTTGTTGATCATCCGCTCGATTCGATTACGATCCTTGTAGGCGACTTCGTCATGCGGAATGATGACTTTTCGAGACCTTTTGGATGGTATGACAGGAAGAATGCCCCGGACCAGGAGAGCCTCTCGATTGCTATCGCTGTCGTAGCCTTTGTCTCCGAGAAGGGCCTTCGGTTTGGCGATAGCGACGGGATCGTCCATCAGGGGCTCAAGATGGCGGATGTCGGAGGCTTCGCCTCCGGTGACCTCGAAGGCGACAGGGCGTCCGATGGCGTCACACCGACAGTGGACTTTGCTCGTAAAACCGCCGCGCGAGCGACCAAATCCCTGATTTTGGATCCCCCTTTTGCGCCGGCTGCCTGAGAATGCGCCCGGACGATGGTCGAATCCACCATTTGGGTCTCCCACTCGTCGGCGATGCCTACCTCGACCAAGGTTTCGAGCAAAGCATCGAAGATGCCCTGCTGGCACCATCGGCGGAACCGCTGGAACACTGAATTCCACTTGCCGAAGCTCTCGGGCAGATCCCGCCAAGGTGCTCCGCTCCTCAAAATCCACATCATTCCGTTAAAGAAACGACGGTTGTCATGGGCGGGCCGGCATCCCCGACCACACTCGGACGGCAAAAAGGGCTCAATCACCGCCCATTGCTCGTTGGAGATTTCGTAGCGACTCACGTTCGTCTTTCCGCAAAAACAAACGTGAATCAAAAATCATCCCGCTTGGGAATCCTCTTTGTCAACAGAACCTAGATTTAATGCGCCCGATCCATCCCGAAAAGCAGAGCGGCCTGGCGTTACCGCCTGGGCTTTTGTTGAGGAATGGGGTTGGGTGAAGGCAAAAAAAGACCGCCATGAGGCGGCCTTGAGTCTAGGGAGGAAACGCCCAATAAGGGCACGTGGCGACCAGCGCCACAGCTCAAAAAACTATGCTGCGGCGCACATTTAGCAAGGCCTATTTTTTAATCAGCCTGACTTGTCCATCGCGAGTGACATAAATGCGACAACTCGGCTTCTATTGGTGCTCGGAGCCTGTTCTTAAACCGACCCTGCGAAACGATCCGTACTGGCGAGCAAAGCTTGCAGAATCCCAGGCTCATTGTAGGCATGACCCGCATCAGGAACGAGAATGAATTCCGCCTCAGGCCAGACCATGTGAAGATCCCAGGCCGTCCTGGCAGGGGTCGCAATATCGTACCGCCCCTGGATGATGACACCCGGGATGTGCCGGAGCCGATCCGCCTGGAGGATCAGTTGCCCCTCCTCCACAAAACCCTTGTGGACGAAATAATGGTTTTCGATACGGGCGAAGGCCAAGGCGAAATCGTCGGCCGCATGCTGTTGCGAGAAGGCCTCGTTGGGCAGGAGCGAGATGGTCTCACCTTCCCATAGACTCCAGGCCCGGGCGGCCTCGAGGCGGATCGAGGCGTCCTCGCCAGTCAGGCGACGATGATAGGCCGCGATGAGATCGTCGCGTTCCTCCAAGGGGATCGGCGCCAGGAACCGCTCCCATTTGTCGGGAAAAAGCCAGGAGGCGCCCTCCTGATAGTACCATTGCAGTTCGGCGTGCCGTAGCCCGAAGATGCCGCGCAGGATCAGAGCCGATACGCGCGCCGGATGAGTCTCGGCATAGGCCAGCGCCAGCGACGAGCCCCAGGACCCCCCGAACACCAGCCATCGTTCGATGCCCAGCATGGCGCGCAAACGCTCGATATCAGCGACGAGATGCCAGGTCGTGTTGGCGTCGAGACTCGCATGCGGCGTCGAGCGGCCACACCCCCGTTGATCGAAAAGCAGGATGTTGTATCGCGCGGGGTCGAACAAGCGCCGATGGGTCGGGGAACATCCCGCGCCCGGGCCGCCGTGAAGAAACACCGCTGGCGTACCGTCAGGGTTGCCGCAAAGCTCCCAGAAAAGGCTGTGCCCATCACCGACATCGAGCATGCCCTGCTTGTAGGGCTCGATCGGCGGATAGAGGGTCTTCGAAAACGAATGTTCGGTCATCATGGGCGAGCCAGTGTTTCCTTGGTCGAACCGGAAGCGGCTTATCAAATCAGGTCTCGTGAGATTGAGCGCGATCCAAAATCACTCCTGTCCCGCATACGGCACATGCGGCGCGGCATCGGCTCGGATCAGGCCCTCGATCCTGGGGTCTTCTTCCACTCCATCCTCAACCTTGAAGACTTCGAAACCCGAACGCTTATAGAGCCCGAGCGCGGCCGGATGATCGAAGCTGGATGTATGGACCCACAAGCGCCTGGGATCGGCATCCCAGGCTCTGTCGATCGCGAAGCGCAGCAGATGAGGCCCGAAGCCTCGGCCCACGAAGGTGGGCATCAGGCCGAAATAGGCGAGTTCCACCTGCTCCGGCACGCGGCGGTCCAGTTCGGCATAGCCGGCCGGCTGTCCATCGACAGACAAAATCCAGACCTCCACTGCGGGATCGTGCACCGTCGCGGCGAGTTTGTCGTCGCTCCATCGGCGCCGGAGCGCCCATAGCCAGGACTCGCCGACCGTATCGTAGAGGAACCGGTAGAAGGCCACGCTCGGGCGGATCGCGCGCTCGATCCTCAAGGCTGCGGGGATGGGGGCCGAGGGTCGGGCGGGGCGCGCCAGCATCTCCAAGGATGTGATGCGGACGTTCAATTGTCCGGCCGTGGGACCACCCTGCCCCCTATCATGCGCTGTCATGCGAAACGGATCACCATGCCGTCATAGGCGGGCTCGATGTTGTCGGGCACCTCGGCCTCGAGGGTCGCATAATCGAGGTCGTTGTGAAGATTTGTGAGGACGGCCCGCCCGGGCCGGAACCGGTGGATCGCCTCCAGAGCCTCGCGAAGCGAGAAATGGCTGGGATGGGGAGTATATCGCAGCGCATCGATGATCCAGAGACCGAGATCCCGAAGGAACGGTTCCGCTGCGGGCGGAATGCCGTTGAGGTCGGGCGTATAGGCGACATCGCCAATTCTCAAACCCAAGGCCTGGATCTCGCCGTGATCGAGTTCGAAGGGCGTGATGTCGATCGGGCCTCCGGCGCCGTCGATCCGAATTGGCGTGCCCGAG
The DNA here is from genome assembly GCA_965214365.1 of Lichenihabitans sp. Lineage (GTDB taxonomy): Bacteria > Pseudomonadota > Alphaproteobacteria > Rhizobiales > Beijerinckiaceae > Lichenihabitans. The sequence goes on along the minus strand of CBDCBM010000004.1, from coordinate 2,447,472 downwards.
GTCAGCGTATGGGCATCGAGGATCGGCGGGTAGGAGCTGCCGGGCGGCGTTTCAAACACATAGGCGAATTTCGAGCGGATCTCGGCGGCCGTCGCCCGGTCCATGAAAAGATCGATCCTCCGCTTCATATGCAGCACGATCGGACGCACGTCGTCGATGCCATGAGTGTGGTCGGCGTGTGAATGGGTGAGGATAATCGCGTCAAGGCGCGTGGCTTTGGCCGCGAGCAGCTGCTGACGGAGATCCGGAGAGGTATCGACCAGCACTGTCGTCCTGCCGCCGTCCGCCGCGACGCGTTCGAGGAGGATCGAGCAGCGGAGACGCGTATTTTTCGGTTCGGCGGGATCGCAAGCGCCCCAGCCCTGCCCGATTCGCGGAACTCCGCCGGACGATCCACAGCCCAGGATCGTAAGACGCCCCGTCATACGGCGAAGACCCCAGCCTGCCCGATCTTGCCGAACAGGCGCTCTACATTGGCGGAGGTCGCGGCCGCGAAGGTCGCCTCGTCGACATTCTTCAGGCCAGCCACGACGCGCGCCGTATGGGCCACGAATCCTGGTTCGTTCCGCTTGCCGCGATGGGGCACCGGCGCCAGGAAAGGCGCATCCGTCTCGACCAGGATCCGGTCGAGCGGCACATCGGCCGCGATAGCACGAAGGGCGGCGGAATTATTGAACGTGACGACGCCTGAGAAGGAGATGAAGAGCCCAAGCTTCAACCCTGTCTCGGCCAGGAACCGGGAGGAGGTGAAGCAGTGCAGAACCGCCTTGAACGCCCCCCGCCCCATTTCGTCTTCCAGGATCGCGGCGACGTCCTCGTCGGCGTCACGCGCATGGATCACGAGCGGCAGCCCGCTTATCCGCGCGGCGGCGATATGGGTGCGGAACACTCGGGCGGCGACATCACGGGGCGCGTGGTCGTAGTGATAGTCGAGGCCCGCCTCGCCGATCCCGACGCATTTTGGATCCCGCGCCAGCTCGACAAGGTGGTCTCGCGCAATGTCGGGCTCCTCGGCCGCCTGATGCGGATGGGTGCCCACCGTGTAGAAAACGTCCTCGAACCGGTCCGCGATGGCCTTGATCTCGGCCACGCGCGCGACACGGGTCGAGATGGTGATGAAGCGCCGCACACCTACCGCGCGAGCGCGCTCCAGCACAAAAGGCAGTTCGTCGGCGAACTCCGGAAAATCGAGATGGCAATGGCTGTCGGTCAGCATCACGCGTCCGTTGTCGCGGTTTCGGGTTCGACGTAGCGCGGAAAGATCACGCTCGGCGGCGGCAGGGACCGCCCGGCGGGCAGGCGATGACCTGCGCCGACAAAGATGAACTCCCTCTCGGCCGGATCGACACCGAGAAGGTCGAGCAGCTTGCCGGCCGAGGCCGGCATCACCGGCTGCACCAGCAGCGCGACATTCCGCAGAACCTCCGCCGTGACATAGAGGATGGTGGCCATCCGGTCTGGATCGGTCTTGCGCTTGATCCAGGGCTCCTCGGACGCGAAATAGCGGTTGGCGGCGCCCACCACCTTCCAGGCTTCGGCGAGCCAGTCGTGCAAGGCGAAGACGGCCATCGCGGCGCGGGCCTCCTCCAGCAGAGCGTCGGCGTTCCGCAGGATCGCTTCATCGGCCGCCGTGAGTGAACCTGGCGCGGGAACCATGCCGTCGCAGTTTTTAGCGATCATCGACAAGGACCGTTGCGCGAGATTGCCGAGATCGTTGGCCAGATCGGCATTGATGCGGTTGACGATCGCCTCATGCGAATAATTGCCGTCCTGACCGAAGGGGACCTCGCGCAGGAAGAAATAGCGCAGCGGATCGACCCCATAGCCGCTCGCCAGCGCGGTGGGGCTAATGACGTTCCCGACCGACTTTGACATCTTCTCGCCCCGGTTGAACAGGAAGCCGTGGACGACGACTTGCTTGGGCAGGGGCAGGTCGGCCGATAGGAGAAAGGCCGGCCAGTAGATCGCGTGGAACCGGGTGATGTCCTTGCCGATCACATGGGCGTCGGCCGGCCAGTATTTCGCGCGGGCTGCGTCCGCGTCCGGAAAGCCCGTGCCGGTCAGATAATTGGTCAGGGCATCGACCCACACATACATGACGTGTTTGGGATCGCCCGGAACCGGCACGCCCCAATCGAAGGTCGTGCGGCTGATCGAGAGGTCGTTGAGGCCCCGGCCGACGAAGCTGACGATCTCGTTGCGGTATTTATCGGGGACGATGAAGCTGGGCTGCGCCGCATAGAGGGCAAGCAGGCGATCCTGATAGGCGGACAGCCGGAAAAAATAGCTCGATTCCTCCACCCATTCGACAGGGCTTCCTGTGGGCGCGAAGCGCTTGCCGGCCGCGTCGGTGTTCAGTTCTGCCTCGTCGAAATAGGCCTCGTCCCGCACCGAATACCAGCCCGAATAAGTGTCGAGATAGATGTCGCCCTTGGCGGCCATGCGGCGCCAGATCTCCTGGGTGGCGACACGGTGCCGTTCCTCGGTTGTACGCAGGATATCGTCGGCCGCGACATCGAGCAGCGACGCCATCGCGGAGAATTGCACCGCAGTCCGGTCGGCAAGAGCTTGCGGAGTCAGCCCGTCGCGGGCCGCCGTCTGCTGCATCTTCTGCCCGTGTTCGTCCATGCCGGACATGCACAGGACGTCGAAGCCGTCGAGCCGCTTGAAGCGGGCGATGGCGTCGCTCGCGATCCGCTCATAGGCATGGCCGATATGCGGCGCGCCATTGGCATAGGGGATCGCGGACGTGATGTAGAAGGTCGGGCGCGAGGCCATCTGCCGGGTTCCGCTAGAGCATCATTCGTATGACCGAGCCGCTTGCGCGGTGTGCAACCCTTGAACGTGCTCGTTAGTCCTGGATTACGTCCCATCGCAGCGGACAGGCTCAAGAGTGTCATGGCAAGCGGGTCGCCTGGGCGAGGTCCGCGAAGATCGAAAGGATGGTCGTTCGCTTGTCGAGATTGAAGGTCTCGGCGTCACGCGCTGACCGGCGGATCTTGTCCCACACCTCGGTCAGGGGTGCAAGGCGGCGGCGCTCCAAGGCGGTGACATCCGAAAGGGGTCGAGTCTTGGCGTGCAACCAGTCAAGGACCGCCCCGGTGAGCAAGCCGAAATCGTCGGGCGCGGCGCCGATCCGGTCGCCGATCCGATGCAGCCCGCCCCAGTCGGTCTGCGGGAGCTTATCCAACGCAGCGCTGATCTCGCGATAGAGCGCAAGACGCTCCCCGCCAAGCCAATGCAGCGCGCCCCGAACGGACCCCCCGCCCCTCTCCGCCGCCAGGGCCAGGGTTTCGGACGGCACCTCCCCGCCGTGGAGGCCAAGCTGGCGCAAGACCTCTCCTACGTCGCCTGGCACCATGCGCCGCAACGGCAACAACCGGCATCGGGACCGTAAAGTAGGAAGCAGTTGCGCCGGGCGATGCGCGATCATCAAAAACAGCGAGAGCGGTGGTGGCTCCTCGATCAGCTTCAGCAATGCGTTGGCGCCCGAGGCGTTGAGGTCCTCGGCGCTGTCGATGATGCAAATCCGGTAGCCGCCCGCCCGTGCCGCCTGCTGGAACAGCCCCGAGGCTCGCCGAACGTCGTCCACGCGAATCTCGCTGTATGGTCTGCCGGTCTTGTCATTGATTTCACGGCGCAGCACCGCAATGTCCCCAAAGCCGCCCGCCGCGACCTGGCGCGCCGCCGGACGATCCACCGGAACGGACAGGTCCTCGGCGCGCTCGACCGCGTCGGCCGAAACATCGGGGTTCGCCAGCACGAACCGCGCGAAGCGCCAGGCGAGCGTCGCCTTGCCGATTCCCTCCGGCCCCCCGATCACCCAGGCATGGGGAAGGCGACCGGAGCGATAGGCCTCCAGCATCTGAGCCTCTGCCTCGTGGTGGCCGACGAGGCCCGTCGTCTCGCGAGGGTGGGGATAGTCCTCGAAACGGTCGGTCTCCGCCGCAGTCCGATCGCCGGCGCTCACTGGTGCGACTCCGGATTGGCGAGGCCCGGGAAACGGTCGACCACCTCGGCCCAGACGGCCTCCGCGATCGGTCCGGGCTCCCGCGCGGCATGGATCACCCGAACGCGCTCGGGCTCGCGGTCCGCTATGGCCCGGAAGGCCGCCCTCAATCGAGCATGAAAACTCTCATTCTCTCGCTCGAAACGGTCCGGCGCCTCGTCCGCGCGCCGGCGGCGTCTCGCGCGTTCGAGCCCGAGTTCTGGAGGAAGGTCGAGCAGGATCGTGAGATCGGGACGATAGGACCCTATGGCGATCCGCTCGAGCGCGTCGATCAAGGCCGGGTCCGTCCGACCGACGACGCCCTGGTAGGCGCGGGTCGAGTCGATGAACCGATCGCAGATCACGAAGGCCCCTCTCTCGATCGCAGGACCGATCCGCGTCTCCACATGGTCGAGGCGCGCGGCGGAGAACATAAGCGCTTCAGCCGCGATCCCAAGCGGCGCGATGGCTCCCGACAGGATGGCGCCTCGAATCCGTTCGGCTCGCTCCGAGCCGCCGGGTTCGCGCGTGGCATCGACTTCGTGCCCCAAGGCCGAAAGGCGCGCGGCCAGCAGCTTCACCTGGGTCGATTTGCCGGCCCCCTCCCCGCCCTCGAAGGTAATGAACCCGCCGCGTCGTCTCTCGGCCATCAATGTTTCGTGAAATTCTGGCGCAGGGTGGAGGTGACGAGTTCCATCCCGGCATCGAGCGCCCGCCGTGGCAGGGACCCCATTTCGACGCTTTCCGCGGTTCGTAGGGGCGCCGACAGGATTTCGGTCGAACCCCGATAGATCTTCAACCGCGCCACCTCGACATCTTTAGCCACCGGCGCCCGAAGGGGACCGATGTAGACGACTTTGCCGGTCAGCTTTTCACCCGCGCCACGCGGCACCAGCAGCGTCACGGGCTTGTCGGCCACGAGCGAGACCTCGCCCTGGGCGCCTCCATACACGCGAGCCGAACCAATAACCTCGCCCGCCGCATAAAGGGCCTTGGGCTCAAACGATCTGAATCCCCAGCTGAGAAGCTTGGAGGATTCGTTGGCCCTGTCACGCGCGGTCTTGAGGCCGTTGACGACAACGATGAGCCGTTCGCCATTTTGGACCGCCGACCCGACGAGGCCGAAGCCGCTTTCCGCTATATCGCCGGTCTTCAACCCATCAGCCCCGATATTCATCGTGAGCAGGGGATTGCGGTTCAACTGGCGAATGCGGTTCCAGGTGAATTCCTTCTCGCCAAAATAGCGATAATAGTCAGGATAGGTATGGATCACATGCGCGGCCAGCAGGGCCATGTCCCGCGCCGTCACTTTCTGCCCAGGCTCGCCTTTGCCCCAGGGGTTTGTGAACGTCGATTGGGTCATTCCCAAGTCTCGCGCCCGCTGGGTCATCAACGCGGCGAAATTCTGTTCCGATCCGGCGATGCCCTCGGCAAGAGCGATGGCGGCGTCGTTGCCGGACTGGATCACCAGACCCCGGATCAGATCCTCGATCCTCACGCGGCTGTTCAGCGCGGCGAACATAGAGGACCCGCCGGACGACGCTCCCCCGAAGCGCCACGCATTTTCTGAAATCACGAACAGGTCGTCGAGTTTGAGCCGCCCTTCCCGCAACTCGTGAAACACGATATCGGCCGTCATGATCTTAGTGGTCGAGGCCGGCGCCATCAGGGTGTCGGCATTTTTTTCGAACAGGATGGTGCCGGTATCGGCATCCATCAGCAGGGCGAAAGGCGAAATGGTTTGAAATCTCTCCACGGATGAGGCCGAGGGCTGCGCGGCCGCGACATTTAGGATAAAGGCGGCCAGCCATGCCACGGCGAAAGCAAAGCCGATCCTCAAGCCGATTGTCTTCAAGCGTCCGCCTCGCAGAAAGGACAAGTCACTCGCGCGCAACGTCATTCGCGCATCAAGGCCCAAGCCGGTTTCGGAAAAGCGCCCTGCGGAGTTACAAGAAAAACCTTCCACAAAATAAGAGATTAACCGGACGAGGCCTTGGCACGCCGACCGAAGCCTGATTGGAGGCTGCCGTTCTGGTTCGTTTGCGGCCATCAATTGTCGGGAGCGAATGAGACTAGCTTGGGTGGCATGGGAGGGCGAGGCGCGAACCGGACGACCGGTCGGGAACTCTCGGTGCCGCTCGCGGCATCCGGCGGGGCGGCATCGGCATTGAAATCATAGGGGCGCCGGGGCGGCACGGGGGCCATGAAGCGACGGCGGGGCGGCTTAGGCACCGGCGCTTCATCGGGAACCGGTTCCTGTTCGGCGCTCATCGAAGGCTCAACGCGAACGAGGGGGTCCGGCGGCAAGGGGGGCGGCGAAGGGGGCGGCGGCAGTGGATCGTTGCTGGCCAACATCGTCGTTTCGGCAAACCTGCCATCGAGTTGCGCGGGCCCTCCGTCGGTTCGCAGGGTGGCGAGCAGCTTGTCGTCATCGGACCCATGCAGACCCGCCCGGCCGATATATTCCACCTTGATGCGGGCCGTGCCGGCCAGTTTGAAGTCGAGAGATTCGGCGACGCGTTGGGAAACGTCCATGACGCGGCCCCCATGATAGGGGCCGCGATCGTTCACCCGGACGATCATCGAACGGCCGTTCAGCGTATTCGTCACCCTCACATAGCTCGGCAGCGGCAGAGTCGGATGCGCCGCCGAAATCGAATTCTTGTCGAAAATCTCGCCATTGGCGGTTCGCCGGCCGTGGAAGGCGTCGCCGTACCATGAGGCCGTGCCAACAGCGACGTAACCTTCCGGCCGTTCGCTCGGGTAATAGGATCGGCCGCCAATCGTGTAGGGCCGTCCGACAAGATAGGAGCCGCCACCTCGCGGAACCGTCTCGCCATCGGCGACGAGACGCGGGCTCGCATAGACGCCGAGTTTGGGGTCATAGTGGCGTCCACTCCCAAGCGACGACGTCCGCGTCGGAGGGGCGGCGCAGCCGGCCAACGCGACGATGCCAACCGCAGCCACCCCGACGCCAACCTGACGGATGATCCGCCAGCCGTCTGGAGATGTCGCTGATATTGGGCCGTCAGCCAAAGATTTCACCACTCACGCAGCACTCGAACATTTGGCCTTCGGCGCCGGCATATAAAGCTGCCGCCACCATCGGTCCCGGGTTGCCGCGTAACGCGGATTTATCGACCACCAACCCTTCTCATCGATCCGATCTTGTGTCGGGACGCTTTCCGAAGGGTTAAAAGTTCGATCTTTCTTGACAGTGGCCCGTTGGAGACAGAGCCCCGTATTCCCCCATTTCACCCTGTTTCGCCCGTCAATTGCGGTCGAATTACGGCAAAGCTTGCGGCCTGAATGGTTTGCCGCCCAGTCGTGATCGTGGACCGCCTGCCAACGAATGTCGAGTTTCACGGATCAGGAAGGCTTGCAAGGCCTGAGCCCCGCACCCGGCGGCCGGATTTATCCTATTTGAGATCAATGCGTTGAGGAGCCTTCACTGTCATGGCTTGCGAATTTCGTCAGGCTCGCACCGTCCGGTGCCACGCCGCGCGACGGGTTGGGGCGTCGGCGTGGCACTTCAAATCTCGGCCAAAGGCGGGCGAGGCCAGGCAATTGCCGCAAATTTAGCATCGCGGTTAAGACTTTCCGACCCCATATGCGCGTCTACAGACCGGTGATACCGGTTGCAGAGCTTCATCGAGGATCGGCGTCGTGAGTCACCTTTTCACTCCCTTTAATCTTGGGCCGCTCCGCCTGGATAATCGCATCATCGTGGCGCCGATGTGCCAGTATTCGGCGGAGAAGGGCCAAGCGACCGATTGGCATAAGATTCATCTCGGTCACCTTGCGCTGTCCGGCGCGGGTCTGCTGATCCTCGAAGCGTCTGCGGTATCGCCCGAAGGCCGCATCACGCCAGCCGATCTAGGGCTCTATTCGGACGAGACGGAAGCCGCGCTGGCCCGGGTGATGGTGGCGATTCGCACCTATTCGGCGATTCCCCTGGCCATCCAACTGGCACATGCCGGCCGGAAGGCCTCGTGCCGCGTGCCTTGGGAGGGTGGAGCACAGATCGCCCCAGAAGAACCGTCCGGGTGGCGGACCGAAGCGCCCTCCCCGGTTCCGCATGCTGCGGGCGAGGCGGCGCCGCTGACCCTCGACGCTTCCGGCTTGGCCCGGGTGCGCGACGATTTCGCCACGGCCGCGCGTCGCGCCGCCCGATTGGGCTTTGACGGCATCGAGATCCACGCCGCTCATGGCTACCTCTTGCATCAGTTCCTTTCGCCGATCGCGAACAAACGAGATGACGACTACGGCGGCAGCCTCGACAATCGGATGCGCTTTCCACTCGAGGTGTTCGAAGCGGTAAGGGCCGCGTTTCCGGCGGAGCGACCGGTTTGGGTGCGGGTCTCCGCGTCCGACTGGGTTAAGGGCGGATGGGACATCGAGGGGACGGTGGCGTTTTCCAAGGCGCTGAAAGCGCGGGGATGCGCGGCGATCCATGTGTCCAGCGGCGGCGTGTCGCCCGACCAAGCCATCCCGCTCTCGCCGGGCTATCAGGTTCCCTTCGCCAGGCGCATCAAGGCGGAGGTGGGGTTGCCGACAATCGCAGTCGGGCTCATTACCGACGCCGCGCAGGCCGAAGCGATTTTGACGGAGGGAGACGCCGATGCGGTCGCCCTGGCGCGCGCCATGCTTTACGATCCGCGCTGGCCCTGGCATGCGGCGGCGACGCTCGGCGGACAAGTCGTCGCGCCCCCGCAATATCTGAGATCCCAGCCGCGCGAGTACAAAACTCTGTTCAAGCCCGCGCCGGCTTCTTAAGGGGCAGGCAAGGGCGTTCGGCCGCCTTGATCACCCGACGACATCGAGCCCGTTGATCGGGCTGATGGCCATGGTGAAGCTTTCGGCTCTTCCGGCGGGGACCGAAAACGCGATATCGTCGCGCGGCCGACCTTCACCCGCGTGATGCAGGACCTGCGAATGCCACCAAAGATCACCATCGCGGTCGGTGAAACGGCGCTTACGCTTCGCGATGTCGAGGCCATCGCGCGAGGACGCGCGGTGCTCCACCTCTCGCCGGCGGCCCAGGCTGCGGTCGTCGCCGGGCGCCGCGTCGTCGATCGGTTGGTGGACGAAGGCATTCCCGCCTATGGCATCACGACGGGGGTCGGCAGCCAAAAGGATTTTAGCGTCAACCGCGAGGCGATCGCGCGCTACAACGATTTGATGATCACCGCCCATGCGACGATCGCGCCGGGACGCGACGCCTCTCCGGCCGTCGTGAGGGCTGCGCTGGCGATCCAGCTCTCGCTCTTCGCCAAGGGTCGGTCCGGCGTCCGCCTCGCCTTGGTCGAAAGCCTGCTGGCGAGGCTCAATAGCGAGGACTTGCCGACAGCTCGGCTCGGTGGTTCGGTCGGTGCCTCCGACATCGTCGCGATGAGCCAGCTCGCCGTTCCCCTGATCGGCAAGACGGGGGTCGCGGGCGGCGGCGGGGGGCCTTCACCGGTCGGCGGCCTCGCCGCCAAGGAAGCCGTGTCGCTGCTCAATTCCAACAGCCTGATGTTGGCCGAAGGCACCCTGGCGCTGCTGGAGGTCAGAGCGCTGCTCGACGCGGCGACCGTCGCAGGTGCCCTGTCCATGGAAGGGTTCAGAGGCAACCTGCAATCATGGAGCGCGCGTGTCGACGAGGCACGGGGACAACCGGGCCAAGCGCGGGCCGGGGCGGCGCTGCGCGCGGCGCTGGACGGCAGCCGGTTGTGGGAGATTGGCGAAGCCCGCTTTTTGCAAGATCCGTTGAGCTTCCGCTGCATTCCGCAGATTCACGGCGCCGCCGAGGCGGCCTATGATTTCGCGAGCACCATCTTTGAAACCGAGCTGTCGGCGGCCTGCGACAATCCGCTGATCGACGCCGAGGCCGGCCTCTTCATTTCGCACGGCAACATGGAGACGACCGCCTGCGCGCTTGCCATGGATATGATGCGCCAGGCCCTCGCCAAGGTGATCGAGGCTTCTGGCCAGCGCATCCACAAGATTCAGTGGCCGAGCTTCACCGGTCTGCCGACGAGCCTCGCCAGCGAGCCTGGCGCGATCGGCGGCGTGCAGTTCCTCAATTTGGGTCACCTGGCCGGGGCGAATGTCGGCGCCGTGCGTCAAGCCGCAAATCCGGCGATGCTGAACTATTCCGGGCAGCTAGATGACGGCGTCGAGGATGTGGCCGGCAACGCTCCGCAATCGGTCGCCGAAACCGTTCGGGCGCTGGTGCCGGCCTGGAATGTAGTGGCGATCGAAGTCGGCTGCGCGGTCTGGGCTATCCATCGGCGCGGCGTGGCGGCGATGGCGTTGGGGGGAGCCCTTCGTCCCCTCTTCGAGGACGTCTTGAGGCTTCTGCCGATCGGGACCGAGGGCCTAAGAGTGTTCGACCTCGGGACGATCGTCGATGTCTTGAAGGCACGGTTCGGTGCCGGGACCTCCCTTCTCGACTAGGGAGCACGCCTGGGCTGCGATGCCGGCGATCGTCGGCGGACCTTTCAAAACAGTGGAGGCGATACTCGACAGCCATCTATTTCTATCGCGTTACTCGCTGCTTCATAGGCCTCCGGCTTCGCCGAGGGCGAGGGGCTGGCTGGACTTGTCACACGGTGGGCTTGAGCCTGCGACCTCAAAGTCCTTGCGGTTATTTCTGAAATATCTGAAATGACTGTAACGGCAGCTATGTGGAGACCCTGATGTTCGCCCATCTCGACGCCCTGGTGTTGGCGCGCGCGCAATTCGGCTTCACGATCGCGTTCCACATCATATTTCCGGTCTTTTCCATCGGGCTCGCGAGCTACCTCGCCGTGCTCGAAGCCTTGTGGCTGTGGACCGGCCGCCAAGTCTTCATCGACCTCTTCAAATATTGGATCAAGATTTTCGCCGTCGCCTTCGCGATGGGCGTCGTGTCGGGCCTCGTCATGTCCTACCAGTTCGGCACAAACTGGGCCGTCTATGCGGACAAGACCGGGCCGGTGCTGGGGCCGATGATGGCCTATGAGGTGCTGTCGGCCTTCTTCCTCGAAGCGGGTTTCCTCGGCGTCATGCTGTTCGGCATGCGCAAGGTGGGACGGGGGCTGCATTTCATCGCCTCCCTCGCGGTCGCGTTCGGGACGTTCTTCTCGGCCTTCTGGATCCTGTCGGTGAACAGTTGGATGCAGACCCCGGCCGGCTACGGTATCAACGAAGCCGGCCAGTTCGTGCCGGTGGATTGGTGGGCGATCATCTTCAACCCCTCCTTCCCGTATCGGCTCGTCCATATGGTGTTGGCGGCCTATCTGACGACGTCGCTCGTGGTGGGGGCCGCCGGGGCCTGGCACCTGCTGCGAGACCGCAGGTTCCGCCGCCCCTCGACCGAGGCGACCCGCGTCATGTTCTCGATGGCTCTCTGGATGGCGGCCATCGTGGCGCCGCTGCAGATCCTGGCCGGCGACGCGCATGGCCTGAACACGCTGGAACACCAGCCCGCCAAGATCATGGCCATGGAAGGGCATTTCGACAGTCACCCGGACGGCGCGCCGCTCGTTCTCTTCGGCTTGCCCAACCAGGCCGAGGCGCGCGTCGACGATGCGATCGAGGTGCCGGACCTCTCGTCCCTGATCCTCACTCATCATCTGCACGGCGCCCTCAAGGGGCTCGACACGATCCCGCGTGCCGAATGGCCGCCTGTGCCGATCGTCTTCTGGTCGTTCCGGATCATGGTGGGCCTCGGCTTCGCCATTCTGGGCCTCGGGCTGTTCAGCCTCCTCGCCCGCATGCGGCGCCGGCTGTATCAATGGCACTGGCTGCATCGGCTTGCGCTCCTGATGGGGCCGGCGGGCTTCATCGCGGTGCTGGCCGGCTGGGTCACGACAGAGGTTGGCCGGCAGCCCTACACGGTCTACGGCCTGCTGCGCACCGCCGAGTCGGCATCGCCGCTGAGCGCCCCCGCCGTGGCCTCGTCACTCATCGCCTTCGTCATCGTCTATTTCTCGGTCTTCTCGATGGGCGTGGTCTATATCCTGCGATTGATCGCCCACGCGCCGCATGCAGGGGAGAGCGGCCCGGCCTCCGGCGTGCCGCTGCGCGCGGCGGGCATCACGCCCGCCCCCGGGGTCGATCCCGATCATTCGATGCAGCCGGCCGAGTGAAGGAGCGCGAGCCATGGATTTCAACATCGATCTCACCATCGTCTGGGCCGGCCTCATCGCCTTCGCGATCTTCGCCTATGTGGTGATGGATGGCTTCGATCTCGGCATCGGCACCCTGTTCGCGACCTTCCGGCCGGGGCCGGAGCGGGACACCGCGATGAATTCCGTGGCGCCGGTCTGGGACGGCAACGAAACCTGGCTGGTGCTCGGCGGCGGTGGGCTCTTCGCGGTTTTCCCGCTGGCCTACGCGATCATCATGCCCGCGCTTTACGCGCCCATCATCGCGATGCTGCTGGGCCTCGTCTTCCGGGGCGTCGCCTTCGAGTTTCGCTGGCGCGATGCCATTCACCGGCCCTATTGGGACATCGCCTTCGCGGGCGGATCGCTGATCGCGGCGCTGGCGCAGGGCATCGCGCTTGGGGCGCTGCTGCAAGGCATCACGGTGACCGGGCGGCACTACGGGGGCGGATGGTGGGACTGGCTGACCCCGTTCAGCCTCCTGACAGGCTTGAGCCTCGTTCTAGGCTATGCGCTGCTGGGATCGACCTGGCTGGTGATGAAAACGGAGGGGCCGCTCAGTGAGCATTGCCGCCGTCTATCGCGCTGGCTCGGCGTGGCGACGATCGTGTGCATCATGTTGGTGAGCCTTGCGACGCCCTTCCTTGGCGCCGCCTATTACCATCGCTGGTTCGCCTGGCCGAATGCGCTCGTGACCTTTCCGGTGCCGGTTCTGGTGGTCGTGTTGGCATGGTCCTTCTACGGCGCGCTGAAATCGGGGGCGGAACGCGCACCCTTCCTTCTGACGCTCGGCCTGTTTCTGCTATCGTTCGTCGGCCTTGGCATCAGCATCTATCCGGACATCGTACCCGACCGGGTGACCATCTGGCAGGCGGCAGCGCCCCACGCGAGCCAGGTCTTCATCCTGGTCGGCGCCTCGGTGCTCATCCCCATCATCCTGATCTACACCGGCTATGCCTATTGGGTGTTTCGCGGCAAGGTCGATGCTTCGGGCTATCACTCGTGAGCGCGCCCGAGCATCTCGCGCCGCTTTGGCAGCGTCTGCTGTGGTTCGCGGCGCTCTGGGCCGCCAGTGTCCTCGCGCTCGGCGCTGTGGCCTTCGTGCTACGCGCCTGGCTGAAATCGCATTGACCTTTTCGCGGATTGCCGTCCGTTTCGGGAAGCCTTCATGAATCTGCCGCCCTTGATCCAGACCTTCGTGCTGCATTTCGGCGAAATGGGCTCGCGCTGGGGCATCAACCGAACCGTCGGTCAGATTTATGCCGTGCTGTTCGTGGCCGATCGCGCGCTCAATGCCGAGGAAATCGTCACGCGCCTCGGGCTGGCGCGCTCCAATGTCAGCATGGGCCTCAAGGAGTTGCAGGCCTGGAACCTCGTGCGCCTCCAGCATCGTCCCGGCGACCGGAGGGATTATTTTTCGACCCCGGAGGACATCTGGCAGATCGTGCGCACGCTGGTCGAGGAGCGCAAGAAACGCGAGGTGGACCCAACCCTCACCATGCTGCGCGAGATTTTGCTGCAGGAGGCCGGATCGGACGACGAACGGCACGCGCAGGCGCGTCTGCGCGAAATGCATGACCTCTTCGAGCTTTTCACCAGCTGGTATGTCGACGTGCAGCAGCTGGAAACGGATCGGCTCGTTCAGTTGCTGAAGATCGGCTCCAAGGTTCAAAAGGTGTTCGGCCTCAAGGATCGGATATTGGGCTCGAAACCTGCCAGCGCGATCAAACGAACCGCCGCCGAATAGCCCCCGCAGCGCGGGTTGCCCGGAAGTCCGAAGCCGGTAGGATGGCAGTTCATCCTGGGAGTTGCCATGACCTTCGACCTCCTAATCAAGGATGCGGCGCTGCCTGATGGGCGACGAAACATGGACATCGCCGTCGCGGGCGGACGGATCGCGGCGATCGAACCCGGCATCGCGGCCGAGGCTGGCGAAGTCGTTCCGGCGAACGGGCAGCTCGTCTCGCCGCCCTTCGTCGATCCTCATTTCCACATGGATGCGACCCTCTCGCTCGGTCTACCGCGCCTGAACGTCTCGGGAACGCTGCTGGAAGGCATCGCGCTCTGGGGCGAACTGAAGCCTCTTCTGACGCATGAGGCGCTTGTGGAGCGGGCGTTGCGCTATTGCGACCTCGCCGTGACGCAAGGCCTGCTCGCGATCCGCAGCCATGTGGACGTGAGCGACCCGCGCCTGCCGACCGTCGAAGCGCTTCTCGACGTCCGCGAGCGCGTCAAATCCTATATCGATCTCCGACTCGTGGCCTTCCCGCAGGATGGCTATTATCGCGCCCCGGGCGCAGTGGCGGCGCTGGAGCGGGCGCTCGATATGGGCGTCGATGTCGTCGGCGGCATCCCCCATTTCGAGCGTACCATGACGGAGGGGGCGGCTTCCGTGGAGGCGCTGTGCCGCATCGCCGCCGACCGGGGCCTGCGGATCGATCTGCATTGCGACGAAACCGATGATCCCCTGTCGCGCCATATCGAGACGCTGGCGGCGCAGACGGTGCGATTTGGGCTCCAGGGCCGCAGCGTCGGCTCGCATTGCACCTCCATGCATTCCATGGACAATTACTACGTCTCGAAGCTGATCCCCCTCATCGCCGAGGCGAAGGTCGATATCGTGGCCAATCCGCTCATCAACATCACCATCCAGGGGCGACACGATACCTACCCCAAGCGTCGGGGCATGACGCGCGTGCCCGAATTGAAGGCAGCGGGCGTGAACGTCGCCTTCGGACACGATTGCGTGATGGACCCATGGTACTCGCTCGGCTCGGGAGACATGCTGGAGGTGGCGCATATGGCCATCCATGCGGCGCCGATGACCTCCCGCGAGGCGATGCGCGGGGCCTTCGAATCGATTACGGTCAATTCCGCCAAGGCGATGGGGCTCGACGGCTATGGGCTGGAGGTGGGCGCCAAGGCCGACCTCGTGCTGTTGCAGGCCAGCGACCCGATCGAGGCGATCCGGCTGAAGGCCACCCGCCTTGCCGTGGTCAAGGCCGGCAAGATCGTGGCTCGCGCCCCGCCTCGCGTCTCGGCGCTCACCCTCGCAGGACGACCCTCGCATGTCGACGCCTCCGCCTATGCGCCGCTTCTCGATGAACTATAGGACATCGCAGTGAGCGAGCCCAACGACGCGCTGGCTTTGGCGGAACGGATCAGGTCGGGTGCCACGAGCGCGGAGGCCGTGATGCGGGCCTGCCTATCCCGCGCGCGGGACTGCGCGGAGCTTGGCGCCATCCGCTTCCTCGATCGCGACATGGCCGTGACTCAGGCCCGCGCCATCGACCGGGGTCTGCGGTTTCGACCCAAGCGTTTCCGAAACCTTCCCTTTCTCGGCGTGCCCTTCCTGATGAAGGATCTGGGCGCGGGCGCCGCCGGCCTGCCGCTCACCTGCGGCTCGGCGCTGCTCTCCGACGCCCCGCGCGCCAGCATCGATTCCGATCTCGCGCGGCGATTTCGGCGCTCTGGGCTCAACATTTTCGGGGTGACGACGGTGCCGGAATTCGGCCTCGCGCTCTCCTCGGAACCCGCGGTCGGCCCGATCGCGCGCCATCCGCTCAACCTCGATCTCACCCCCGGCGGCTCGTCGGGAGGCGCTGCCGCCGCTGTCGCGGCCGGCATCGTCGCCATCGCCCATGCGACCGACGCCGCAGGCTCGACCCGGGTCCCGGCGGCCTGCTGCGGCCTCGTCGGCCTCAAGCCCACGCGGGGTGCCGTGCCGGGAGGCCCGGCGTTCACCAACCACCTTGGCGGCATCGCGGCCGAACTCGTGGTCAGCCGGTCGCTGCGCGATACAGCCGCCGCCCTCGATGCGGTGTCGGGCGATGCCAATGGCCCCTTGCCCGACCCCGAACTCGACGGCCCTTGCCTCGACCGGCTCGGCCACCCCGTCGAGCCCTTGCGCATCGGCCTCTGCCTCGATGACGGATCCGGCTTCGTCGTCTCGGAGGCTCGGCGAGCCGCGATCCGCAACGCTGCCGATGTGCTGGAGAGCCATGGTCATCGCATCGTGCCGCTTGCCGCCGCGCTGCTCGATCCCGCGCTCGACCGGGCCATCATGGTCTTCGACCGGATCGTCTCGGCCAATTTCGCGCTTGGGATGCGTCTGCTCGAGGAGGCGGGCGAGGGCCTGCTCGAACCCCTGACCCTCGCCTTCCTGCGGCGCGGCCGGGCCTTGAGCGGCATCGACGTCATGGAGGCCGAACGCGCGCTCGTCGTCGCATCCCACGAGATGTGGCGCCTGTTCGAGACTGTGGATGTCCTGCTGACGCCGATGCTAACGACCGCGCCGCCGCCGATCGGCAGCTTTCCGATGTCGGATATGAATCTCGACGCGCAATGGCGCCGCATGCACGCGTTCGCCCCCTATGCCACGATCGCAAATGTGGCCGGCACCCCTGCCCTCACGGTGCCGCACGGTCTCGACGCCGATGGGTTTTCGCTGCCCGTGCAACTGATCGGTCCCATGGGAAGCGACGGCCTGCTGCTGCGTCTCGCCGGCCTGCTCGAAGAGGACCGGCCCTGGAGTTTCGAGGCCCCAATCGCGGGCATGAACGCCTGAGGTTACCCCTCCACGTGGCGCGACACCGCGACCCGCTCGCCGACGAGGCCGCGCCGGCGGGCCAGCAACACGCCCGCGAGCACGACACCGATGACCACCACCTGCAAGGCGGCAGCGCGGGCCTGTTGGTCGGCTGGAACGATGGCCGTGATGGCGGCACCGGTTCCACTCCACAACGCCCAGATCAGCACAGCGCCGAGCACGGCACCCCGATTGTTGCCGGCCCCACCGACGATCAGCATGGTCCAGACCTGGAAGGTCAGCGCCGGCACGTAATTGTCGGGGGCGATGAAACCGATCGCATGAGCTTCCAACGCACCGCCGAGGCCCATGATGGCGCCCCCGAGCGCGAAGGCCTGCAGGCGGTAGGCATTGGCATTCTTGCCGAGGGCGCTCGCCGCCGCCTCGTTCTCGCGGATGGCCCGCAGCACCCGCCCCCAAGGGCCGCGCGCGAGCCGCTCCAGCGCCAGATAGACGAGCGCCGTCAGGGCGCCTGTGACGCCGAAATTGGCGAGGGCGAAGAGCAGTGGCCGATCCGCCATGTCACCGAACGGGCGCGGGATGAAGCTGATACCGAAGGGTCCGCCGGTGACGCTTTCGAGGTTGAGGCAAGCGAGCTGCACCGCCACCGCGATCCCGAACGTCGTGATGGCAAGATAATCCGAGCGCAGGCGCAGCGTCAGCCACCCGACCATCCAGGATGCGAGGGCAGCGGCGGCCATCGCGCCGGCCCAGCCTAAGGGGATGGGAAGCGAGAGGCCGCCCCAATGCGCGGCGCTTGGCGGCGTCGTCAGCAGCGCCGACACATAGGCGCCGATGCCGACGAAGCCGGCAATCCCCACATTGAAGAGCCCTGTCTGGCCCCATTGCACGTTGAGGCCGAGCGCCATGATCGCATAGGTGAGCGCGGTGGTACCGAAAAAGGCGCCGTAGCCAAGAAGATCGAGGGTCATGCCGGCGGTTTTCCGAAAAGGCCGGTGGGCCGAACCAGCAGCACCGCGATGAGGATCGCGAAGGCGACCGCCCCGCGCCATTGCGCGCCGACGAACACGACGGCGGCGGATTCCGACAGGCCGACGATGAGGCCGCCGAGCACCGCGCCGGGCACCGAGCCGATGCCGCCGAGGATCGCCGCCGCGAAGAGCGGCAGCAACAGGTCGAACCCCATGGAGGGGCGGATCTGCACCAGGAGCCCGACCGCGACCCCCGAGGCGCAGGCCAGCGCGCCGCCGAGCAGCCATGTCGCTCGGATGACGCGGTCGACATCGATGCCGCCGACCTTGGCAAGGTCTGGGTTCTGGCTCACCGCCCGCATGGCGCGACCCGCGCGGCTATGCGCCAGGAACACATGCACCGCGACGACGAGGACGGCGGTGGCCGCCACCAGCGCCAACTGGTTCGGCGTCGCCTTGAGGCCGAACCCAAGAGGGCGCGCGATCTGAAGCTGGCGGGTGAAGTAGGCGGGGCGCGCGGTGAAAATCGCTTCGAGCAGGGCGCGAAGCGCCAGCGAAGCGCCGAAACTGGCGATGATGGCGATGATCGTCTGGCCCTTGCGCCGCAGGTGGCGGAAAAGCACGGCGTCCAGCGCCAAAGCGAGGCCGCCGGTGAGCGCCATGGCGATGAGCGCCCCGCCGAGCACCGCCCAGCCGAACGAGAAGGGGCCGAGCGGCATAACGGCGCCCTGCCCGCCCAAAAAGCCGATCAGCCCGCTCGCCAAAAGCGCCATATAGGCCCCCCAGGAGATGAATTCGCCATGGGCGAAATTGGCGAAGCGCAGGATCGAATAGGTCAGCGTCACGCCGATGGCACCGAGGCCGATGGTGGCGCCGGCAATGATTCCGTCAGCGAGGAATTGCAGGGTCATATGGCGGGGGATGGATAAAGGAGGGAATGCCGTGGTCCGGGGATTCTTCAGACAGCGTTTGGCTTTGGATGTCCATATTGGTGGAAGCCGGTGCCCGATGTTCGGCCGGCTCCGTGACTTATCGATTTGCGCTGGCCGGTTCCAACGGAGCAGGCTGTCGAATAGCGAAAGTTTATCGACAGGGCGGCTTGCAAAGTCGCAAGACGCGTCGCAGAGCGTTGGCGATGAATTCACCATCGCGTCAAAGCCTGTTCGGTCTCGACGCCCTCAGCTTCTTCATCGCCGATGTCCAGACTGGGTTCGGACCCTTCATCGCGGTTTATCTCGCGACGTCGGGCTGGAGCGAAGGGGAAATCGGCCAGGCGCTCAGCATCGGGACGATCGCCGCCGTCGTCAGCCAGTTGCCGGGAGGCGCGCTGGTCGATCGGCTGAATGATAAACGTATTGGTGCGGGCGCGGCCTGTGTCACGGTTGCTTTGGCGGCACTCCTTTTCGCGCTTTCGACCACCAAGGCGGCGATCGTCTCGGCCGAAGTGCTCCATAGTTTTGGCAGCGCCATGCTGGGGCCGGCGGTCGCGGCGGTCAGCCTGGCCCTTGTGGGACGGGCCGCTCTCGGAGCGCGTCTCGGGCGCAATGCTCGTTTCGCGGCTCTCGGCAATGGCGCGGCCGCGGCATTGCTCGGCGCGGCGGGGACCTATCTTTCCCCACGATCAGTATTCTGGCTGACCGCCGGCTTTATGGTTCCAGGCTTGCTCGCGTTGGGTATGATCCGGCCACCGGCCCGGCCAGCCCAAGTGGAGACGCCTTCTGTGGCGGGTGGGCTGCTGGGTGACGTCCGCGCCCTGTTCCTGGATCGCCGGGTCCTCGGCTTCGCGATCTGCGTGGCGCTGTTCCACCTGTCCAACGCGGCCCTGCTTCCGCTTGCCGCCGCCAATCTCACGCATGCGATCGGGCAGCGGACCAATCTCGTCATCGCGGCGGCCGTTGTCGTGCCGCAGGCGATCGTGGCCGCGATTTCGCCGCTCGTCGGTCGAATGGCCGACGCTCGCGGCGCGCGTCTCGTTCTGACATTAGGCTTTTGCGCGGTGCCGCTGCGCGCTTTGCTTCTCGCTTTCGTCACAGACCCCTGGGGAACCGTCGCGGTGCAGGCCCTCGACGGCTTTGGCGCCGCGACCTTCGGCGTCGTGGTGCCGCTCGTTGCGGCGGAGCTGACGCGGGGGACGGAGCGCTTCAACCTTTGCATTGGCACGTTCGGCCTCGCAACGGCCGCTGGCGCGACCGTGTCGACTGGCCTTGCGGGGCAGATCGCCGATCGGTTCGGCAACCAGCCCGCCTTCCTGATGCTGGCCGTCTTCGGTGGAGCGGCCGTTTTGGCGGCCCGGTTCGCCTCCCCGGTCCGCTCTGCGTCGGGCATCTGACGCCATCTGGACACGAGGCTTCCGGACGGAAGTGTGAACGCGCCGGGCAGCCCTCACCTGGATACGCTACCACCGATCCCCGATCCAGGAACCCCGGCCCCCCGCCCCAAGTACAATGCCCCGATGTCCTCGTGGTCACTCAACCCCCGCGCCGTCCCATCGAACCGGTTGCGGCCTTCGACGAGGATCAGCGCGCGATCAGCGATTGCGAGAGCGGCTCTCACGTTCTGCTCGACGAGGATGATGGCGACGCCGGTGTCGCGGATGCGCTTCAGACGGTCGAACACCTCGGCCACGAGTTTGGGTGACAACCCAGCCGAAGGTTCGTCGAGCATCAGCACGCGCGGGGTCGCCATCAGGGCGCGGGCCACGGCCAGCATCTGCCGCTGCCCGCCCGATAGCCGGCCGGCGATGAGTTTGCGTTGACGGGCCAAATCCGGAAAGGCGTCATACATGGCGGCCATCCGCTCCGGCACGCGCCAGCGCTCGGGAAGCACATCGCCCGCGACCCGCAGATTGTCGGCAATCGTCATACCGGCGAAGATGTTTTCCGTCTGCGGCACGAAGGCGAGGCCGCGCCCGAGCCGCTTATAGGCCGGCAGGTGCGTGATGTCCTCCTCCCCCAGCATCACCCGCCCGAACGTGATCGGCACGACGCCCGCCAGGGCCTTGATGAATGTGGATTTGCCGGCGCCATTGGGACCCAGCACCGCCAGGATTTCACCCGCCGCGACCTCGAGCGAGGCCCCATTGACGATCGGCAGGCCAGGCTCATAGCCCGCGACGATGCCTTGGGCCGCGAGGAGGCTCGTTGCGTCAGTCATGGCTTCTATCCCCGCCTTCGGGGAGGGGTGTCACCCGCAGGGTGACGGGTGGGGTTATTCGCCGACCGAGGCTGTTCCCTATCTGACGCGTCTCCCGGCGCGCCACTTGCCCCGGCACGGGAAAGGAAAGCGCGGCCTTGTCCGGATTCGGTCGAAAGCACCCTCACGCGACGCCCGTCCCGAGATAGGCTTCGATGACGGCCGGGTCGCGCGCGATCGTCTCAGGCGCGCCTTCGCTGAGCAGCCGCCCCTGCGACATGACGAAGACCTTGGAGCAGAGCCGCGCTACCATCTCGATATTGTGCTCGATCAGCAGCACCGTCACGCCTCGCGCATTGATGGCCTCGATGCGCTCGACGATGATGTCGAGCAGGCTGGGATTGACCCCCGCCGCCGGCTCGTCGAGCAGCAGCAACTTGGGGTTGGCCATGAGCGCACGGGCGAGTTCGAGCAGCTTGCGCTGCCCGCCCGAAAGCACACGGGCCGGCTGAATCGCAAGGGGCGCCAGGGTCACGAAATCGAGAAGGTCCATCGCCTTGCGGCGCGTCTCGCGCTCCTCGCGGGCGACCCGGCCCGGCGTGAGCCAGTTCGGCAGCATCCGCTCCCCCTGCTGGTTTGGCGCACCGACCATGACATTCTCAAGCACGCTCATGGCCGGAAAAGGTTTCGGGATTTGGAACGTGCGGCCAAGCCCGAGCGCCATGCGCCGATGCGGCGGCAGGGCCTCGATCGCAATCCCGTCGAACCGGATGGCGCCGGACGTCGGCCGCAGACTGCCAGCGAGAAGATCGAACATTGTCGTCTTGCCCGCGCCGTTCGGCCCGATGAGGCCGACCATCTCTCCCGGCGCCACTGCGAAAGAGAGATCATCGACGGCTCTAACGCCGCCGAAACGCTTCGATACGCCAGCCACTTCGAGGAGCGAGAGCGATGACACGGCCGTCACCTTGAAACAATTCCCCGTCGTGCCGGCAGCATGCCTTGACCTTTGATTGCCGGCGGGACTTTATGCCCTCCGGCGTTTCAAGCAAGGACCATGCGTGTGGGAAACGCGCCAGACGACGGCTTCGACCTCTTCGACCTGCGTGTGGACATGGTGGTGCCCGAAGGCGTTCCGATCTATTGCGGCGCCAAGCCCGGCGACTATTTCGAATTGCGCGGCGAGATGCTGACTTTGCCGCCGAACCAGGGCATTTCGATCTATTCCCTGGCCGCCGTTTTGCCATTGCTGGCCGCCAAGCAGCGGCTCACCCATGCCAACGACTGGATGACCACCGACACCGAGATCGCCTGCCCCGATCCCAATTGCGGCAGCCGGCTGCGCATCCGCCGCATGGGACTGCGCCGCTTTTCCCACGCGGCGACGACAGCCGTGCCGCTACCCAGGACAGTGTGAGGATGGAAACTGCCCAACCACGGCCGGGCTATGTCATCTCCCGCGTCATTCGCGGCAACTGGCAGCTTGCCGGAGGACATGGCCCCATCGCACCTGACGCCGCGCTCGACGCGTTGGAAGCGGCCTTTGACGCTGGGCTGACCACCTTCGATTGCGCCGACATCTACACCGGGGTCGAGGAACTGATCGGCGCTTTCCGCGAGCGTCTCGTGGCCCGGCGGGGCGAGGCGGCAGCCCGAACCCTCAAGGTCCATACCAAGCTCGTACCCGATCTCGCCAGGCTGGCCACAATCAGCAAGGCCTATGTCGAAGGCATCGTCGACCAATCGCTGCGGCGGCTCAAAGTCGAACGTCTTGACCTCGTGCAGTTCCACTGGTGGGATTATGCGGTGCCAGGCGCCATCGAGACCATGGTCTGGCTCGATGAAATCCATCGGGCCGGAAAGATCCGCTTCGTGGGCGCCACGAATTTCGACACGCCGCATCTTCGCGCGATCGTCGAAGCCGGCGTGCCGCTGCTCTCCATGCAGACCCAATATTCGCTGCTCGACACACGGCCCGAGAATGGGCTCGCCGCGATGGCGACGGCCAACGACGTCGTGCTGTTCTGCTACGGAACCGTCGCGGGCGGCTTCCTTGGCGACCGCTGGCTCGGCAAGCCCGAGCCCAAGCACCCTCTCGAAAATCGCTCGCTGACCAAATACAAGCTCATCATCGATGATTTCGGCGGCTGGGATTTATTCCAAAGCCTGCTGGGCGCCTGCCGGCGCGTCGCCGACCGTCATGGCGTCGACATTGCCACGGTGGCGAGCCGTGCCGTGCTCGACAGGCCGGGGGTCGCGGCGGTGATCGTCGGCGCGCGCGACGCGGCGCATGCGGCCGCGAATGCCAAGATCGGCGCCTTGCGTCTCACACCATCCGACCAAGCCGAGATCGAGGCCGTGTTAAGTGCCCGCCAGGGGCCGCTGGGCGATTCCTATACGCTCGAGCGCGATCGCGAGGGTCGACACGGCTCGATCATGAAATACAATCTCAACACCCTACCGCATTAAGGATCCCGCCATGCGCGCCGCCCTGCTGCTGACCACAAGTGTCCTGACCCTCGCCTTAGGCGGCCTCGCGGCGCGCGCCGCCGATTGCTCGATCACCGTCGGGCTCGTCATGGAACTCACCGGCCCGGCCGGGGAATATGGTCAGGCGGGCGCGAAATCGGTGGAGATGGCGTTCCGCGACCTCAATGCGGCCGGCGGCGCACAAGGCTGCATGCTCGTCACCGACACGCGCGATTCCCACTCGACCGGAACGCTCGCGGTCGATGCCGCGACGCAACTCGTGCAGGTGAAACACGTGCCCGTCATCATCGGCGGCATCATCTCCTCGGTGACGATCCCGATTCTCACGGCTGTCACGGCGCCCGCCAAAGTTGTTCAGGTGTCGCCAGCCTCCTCCTCGCCGACCCTCACCGAACTCGGTCGGCAGGGGAAAACCGGCGGCATCTTCTTCCGCACCATCACGTCGGACGCGCTGCAGGGCGTCGCCGCCGCCAAATATGCCATCGATCAGGGTTTCAAGACGATCGCCATCATCCAGGTGAACAACGATTTTGGCGCCAACCTCACCAAGGAGTTCTCCGCCGCCTATACGGCCTTGGGCGGCAAGATCACCACGACGGTCCCCTACAACGAAAAGCAGCCGAGCTACGATGCCGAGGCGACGGCAGGCATGGCCGGAAGCCCCGACGGCCTTTACCTGGTCTCGACGCCGGTCGATGGCGCGACCATCGCGCGCGCCTGGATTTCAGGAGGCGGCCCGAAGAAGTTCCTCCTCAACGACGGCCTTAACAGTGCCGACTTCATCAGCAGCGTCGGAGCCGAATATCTCAACGAGGCCTATGGGACCTCTTCTGGCACCAGCCCCACGCCCTCGACCCAATATTTCAACGACAATTACAAAGGTTTTTCGGGGCTCGACCCCGCCAATCCGGCGGCCGATCGCTCCTATGACGCCGGAGCCATCGTCGGCCTCGCCATCGCGGCGGCGACCTCGCAGGAGCCGCTGGCCATCCGCGACGCGATCTACAAGATCGTCGATCCCAAGGGAACGCCGGTCGGCGCCGGCAAGGCGGAGTTCACCAAAGCGCTGGGCCTGATCAAGGAGGGTAAGCCGATCCGCTACGAGGGCGTGATCGGGCCGATCGCCTTCGATCAATATGGCGACATCACCGGGCCGTTCCGCCTTTGGAAGATCACCGACGGCAAAGTGACGACGACCGGCCAGATGAGCACCGATGAGGTCAATGCCCTCAAGGCCAAGCTGGCGGCGCAATAGCATCGGAATAATCCGGGGGCGGTCGTGAGCCTCGACCATGTCAGCTCGCGATGCCGGCCGGCTCTGAAACACAGGCGCGAGACTTCCCCGTCACCCTTGCGCGGGCCGGGGTGGCGGCAAAGCTTGACGAGCCGCTCGATGGCAACGATCGAGTTTATGTGAACGACCCCTTCGGCAACCGGATCGAGTTGATGCGGCGAAAGTGAGCAGATCCATGAAAACTGTATCGCGCCCCGACCGCGTCCAACTCGCACCGGATCTCGACATTAGCCGAATCATTACCGGCCTGTGGCAGGTGGCGGACCAGGAGCGCGACGGCCGCACGCTCGATCCAGTCGCCGGGGCAGACGCCATGGCCGAGTACGCGGCGGCCGGTTTCGACACTTTCGACATGGCGGACCATTACGGCAGCGCGGAACTTATCACCGGGGCGCTGCTCGACAGAAGTCAGCCGGGCGATCCAGGACGGCCTGTGGCGTTCACGAAATGGTGCCCCGAACCGGGGCCGATGACGCCGGACATCGTGCTTGCCGGCGTCGACCGGGCCAGGCGACGGCTGGACGTGCCGCACATCGACCTCATGCAGTTCCACTGGTGGACGTTCGAGCACCTCGCCTATCTCGATGCCGCGAAGGAGCTTGACCTCTGCCGGCGGCAGGGCCTGATCGGCCACCTCGGCACGACGAATTTCGACACCGACCATCTCAACCTGCTGGCCGCCCACGACATTCCCATCCTGACCAACCAGGTTTCCTTCTCGCTGCTCGACCGGCGCGCCGCCGGTCCCATGAGCGCGCTCTGTCTGCGGCGCGACATCAAGCTCTTGGCCTATGGCACGCTGGCGGGGGGCCTGTTGTCTGAGCGATGGCTGGGGCAGCCGGAACCCGACGCGGCCGCGCTGCTGGATTGGAGCAAGAGCAAATACAAGCGGTTCATCGATGCCGTCGGCGGATGGACCGTGTTTCAGGGCATCCTCCATGCCGTCGAGGGCGTCGCCACGCGACATGGGGTTTCGATCGCCAATGTCGCGACACGCTGGGTGCTGGATCATCCGGCCGTTGCCGCCGTAATCGTGGGCGCGCGTCTCGGCGAGAACCAGCACCGCGACGACAACCTGCGCTGCTTCGCCTTCGACCTCGACGAGGCGGATCATGCGGTCATCAACGAGGCTCTGGCCGCATCGAAACCCATCCCCGGGGATTGCGGCGACGAATATCGCAAGCCGCCCTTCCTCACCGCCTCGGGCGACCTCAGCCATCATCTCGACGAGGTGCCTCGCTTCTTCGAGGCGCGGGCCGTCGAGGGACGGCCGGGACGGCGAATAGTCGACTCCGGCAGTGTCTGGGAGCCGATCGCCGGCTATTCGCGGTCTACCCGGATCGGCGACCGCGTGCTGGTCAGCGGCACCACGGCGACCCACGGGGGCGGCGAGACCGTGTGCCCTGGCGATGTGGCGGGGCAGACGACCTTCATCCTCGACAAGATCGCCGCCAGCCTATCGGCGCTGGGCGCCACCATGAAGGACGTGATACGCACCCGCGTCTACCTCAAGAATGCCGACGACTGGGAGGCCGTTTCGCTGGTGCATGGCCATGTGTTCGGGGAGATCCGACCCGCCAACACATTGCTCGAAGTGTCTCGTCTCGTCGGCGACTATCTCGTCGAGATCGAAGCCGAGGCGGTGGTGGGTTAAACTTCACCCAAACGCAGGACGACCGACGCGAGGCCCTCGATTTCGCCCAGAAGCTCGTCCCCCGGACCGATGGCCCCGACGCCTTCGGGCGTTCCGGTGAAGATGAGGTCGCCCGGCTTCAGAGCCATGGACCGCGAGATGATGGCGATGGTCTCGGCCACGCTCCAGATCATGTCGGCGAGATCGCCCCGCTGCCGCATCGCGCCGTTGACGCCGAGCTGGATGACGCCCTTCGTCGGATGACCGGTGAGCGCGACCGGGCGGATGGCGCCGCAGGGCGCCGAACGGTCGAACCCCTTCGCCCAGTCCCAGGGACGTCCGGCTTCGCGCAGTGATTTCTGCAGGTCCCGGCGCGTCAGGTCGATGCCGACCGCGTATCCGAACACGGTATCGAGCGCCTGTTCGGCCGGGACAGCGACGGCCTCGCGGCCGATGGCCACCACCAGCTCCACCTCGTGGTGAAGGTCGGACGTCAGGGGCGGATAGGGAATAAAGCTGCCGCTGTCCACCACCGCATCGGCAGGCTTGGTGAAGAAGAATGGCGGCTCCCGGTTCGGGTCACCCCCCATTTCCCGCGCATGCGCCGCATAGTTGCGGCCGACGCAGAAAATGCGGCGCACGGGAAAGCGTGCGTCGGTCGCCTCGACGGCGACCGAGGCCACCGGCGGCGGGGGAAACACATAGCTCGACATCGTCACGGGTCCTTCATTCATGAGGAGGGGCCGAATGCTCGGCTTTGCGTGGCCATGCCGCCCCAGATCAGGGACGGGACCACCCGTGTCGGGCCAACCGCTCGTCTTTAGATCGCAATGTCTTTGGATGAAATCCATCCAAAGACATGAACATGCTCGCTTTCAGTTATGTAGAGCATGATGTCGTCCGAGAAATTGTGCCGACTCTTCGGCATCATGCTCTAGGAAAAGAGCGACAGGATGCCGGTGGAGGACGAGGAACTCGAGCTGTCCGACGCGAAGAGACTCAGCACCGAGCCCGACGCGGCCGTAGTCTGGAACAGCGACAAGATGCCGGCGCTCGATGAATCGCTCGAAGACCTGAAGAGGTTCAACGGCGATGACGGGTCGCTCGTGGACGAATTGTTGAGGTCGTAAAGCGCCGAGAACTGCGACAGGAAACCGTTGAGCTTGGTCGGATCCTTGAGATCGGAGAGCTTTAGCCGGGCGGTGATCGCGGCAGCCTGCACGTCGATATTGGCCGAGGACGACGATGCGGGGATGTTCAGGGCCGTCTGTACAACCGTCAGCAATGAGGAATCCGCCAAGATCTGATAGACGTTGGTGATCGAGGGGGCTTTTTGCTGGAAATAGAGTGCGAGCTTCGCTCCTGTGCTTTGAGCACCGGCTTCGGTCAATATTTGCTCGTTGAGATAATTGGTAGTCGTGCTTGAAATGTCTTCTTTTGACTGCGCTTGCGTGGCTGGCGCACGGGCAACCGTGCCGGCGCTGTTGAAATTGAAGGCCGCCGCGATCTGACGATACGCGTCGCCCTTGGTGTTGGCGACGCTGGTTGGGTCATAGACGTTACTGGTCAGCACCTGCTTCAAGGTGCTGACATCAAGCTTCGAAACCCCGAAGGCCTGGCCGATGTAGGCGACGATACGCGGATCGCTGACGAGGCTGTCGAGCGAGGTCGCCTTCTCGATTGCAGTGCCGACATAGGTCGTTTCCGTCTTGGCGGCGGCCGTCGACGCGGCGTCGGTTCCGACCGCCGCCGTATAGGCGCTCGCCATGCTATGGAAGTCCGTCTGGCTCTGGACCAACCGCTGGTTGGCCACCGTTCCGTCGGCAGCAAAGTTGAAATCCGCCGCAAGCGCTTCGAGACCTTTATTGCCGCTCTCGTTCGCCGCGCTTTTCGAATTCGACAGGTCGCTCTCGAGCGCCGCCTTGATGTCGCCCGTGCTGGTCGTACTGGGGTTCAGTCCATAGGCCGCATAAACGATATTCAAGAGGCGGCTATTGCTGGTCAATTGATCGACGGAGGTGATCGATCCAATGGTTGTTTTGTAATACTGCGCTTCCGTCGAGGCGGAATCCGAACTCAGCGAGGAATTTTGAGTGTAAAGACCAAGCGTATCGGCTTCCTGATCGGTGGATTGCGTGATCGCCGAATTGGCAACGCCCCCCGTGCTGGTGAAGCTGAACGCCTCGGCGAACGCTTTGTAGCGCGGGTCGGTCAACGTATTCACGAAACTTGACGAATCCGACAGGTTACTCTGCAAGACTTTCGTCATGAAGGCGGTGGCATAGGTCATGTCCTGCAGCCCATAGGCCTGCATGGCATAAGAAAACAAATTGAAGTTTTTAACGAAGTCGGAGACGGACTTCACACTACCAATATTATTTTGATAATATTGAGCTTCGCGCGACACAACTGGCTCCGCCGAGACCCGCTGCAGCGTTCGCGCCATATTGTTGGCATAAATTTTGTAATCGAGATAGGTCGAGGCCATCACTAAGCCACCTTAGGTCAAACCTCATTTAGCAACGATAGCGTTACGAAATCATTAATTAGTCAAACATCCGTGGAAAGTACGGGATGCTATCAATTCGAATGAATAAGGTCAGCTTGGCTTAAGCCACAACACCTAAGATTTTATGACCGATTTCCAGGGAGTGCACCGATGCATCTGTCCCCCATGAGGCCCTTTGTCGCCCAGCCTTTCGCGCCAGCGTCGCATGGCAGAGGCTTGCCTAGCCGGAGCACGCCGGACTGGTCCGACCGTGTTCCCGCCATATCCGACCGCGATGGCAATCGTTCGCGGGGAAACCGCAATCCCCGCACCATGTCGGACGATGGTCGGACATCGACAGTCGACGACAGGACAGGCGCCACAAACGAGCTGTTCTCACAGATCATCAATTGGGAACTCGGCTCTGCGGGCGAGTTGGATCCGAGCGATGGCCGATCCTTCTCCGCCACGCGGCCGGCCCGGCCTGATTCGGCCGAGCCTTCCATCTACGATCTTCTGGCCATGGTCGCGCCGCCGCTGGCATAAGGGCGGAAGATATCAGAGGGGCGTCGAACCTTCGGCAGCCGGCAGGCGCCCCGTTTCGAAAAACGTCTCCATCGCAGCCGCATGAGAGGCGAGGTCAAAACCCCTCGCGGCCAACCACGAGTCATCGTGGAAGGTACTTCGATAGCGCTCGCCTGAGTCACAAAGCAGCGTCACGACCGAGCCTCGCTCCCCTTCTTGCGCCATACGCGTGATGATCCGCGCCGCGGCCCAAAGATTGGTGCCCGTCGAGCCGCCGCAGAGGCGGTTCAGCCGAATCGACAATGCCCGCGCGGCGGCGAAGCTGGCGGCGTCGGCAACCGCGACACAGTGATCGATCAGCGACGGGATAAAGGACGGCTCAAGCCTCGGGCGGCCGATCCCCTCGATGCAGGATGGCGTCTCGCCGCCCTTGGTCACCGTAGAATCGACGAGAAAACGGTGAAAGACCGAGGCCTCCGGGTCGGCGAGGCACAAGCGGGTCGGAAGACGCCGGTAGCGGATGAACCGCCCCAGCGTCGCGGAAGTCCCGCCGGTTCCGGCCCCCACCACGATCCACGACGGCACCGCATGCGTTTCCCTCGACATCTGGTCGAAGATCGACTCTGCGATATTGTTGTTGCCGCGCCAATCGGTCGCCCGTTCGGCATAGGTGAACTGGTCCATGTAATGACCGCCCACCTCCTCGGCGAGGCGAGCGGCCTCGGCATAGATGGTGATCGGACTCTCGACGAGTCGGCATTCGCCGCCCTGGAAGCGGATCGCCGCCACTTTCTCGGCGGAGGTCGAACGCGGCATGACGGCGATGAAACGCAGCCCCAGCATGCGGGCGAAATAGGCTTCCGAAACGGCGGTGGAGCCGCTGGAGGACTCGATGATCGGCGTGTTGGGCCCGATCCACCCGTTGCACAGCCCGTAGAGGAACAAGGATCGGGCGAGGCGATGCTTGAGACTGCCGGTGGGATGGGTCGATTCGTCCTTTACATAAAGAGCGATGCCGGGGAGCGGCAGCGGGACCGGAAAAAGGTGAGTGTCGGCTGACCGATGATAGTCGGCTTCAATCGCCAGGATCGCCTGGCCGACCCAGTCGCGATCCTGGTCCGCGCCCCTCACCATCCTCCGCTACGGCTCATCGAATGCTCCCTCTGTATCATCCCGAACGCGGCGCAACCCCATCGTCCCCAATTCATCGATCGGGGCAAGGGCCTCCGAGGGCACTCTGCTGGCCGGCGATGGAGCGCCCTCACCCAGCGCGCATTGCACCATGACGCTGTCGGTCCAATGTCCGAACTTGAAGCCCACCGACGGCAAGCGGCCGACGACCTTGAAGCCGCAGGCCTCGTGGAGCCGCAGCGAGGGATCGTTGGCGCCGTCGATATAGCCGATCATTTGCCGATAGCCCGCCGCCGCGCAGGCGTCGATGAGCGCGGGCAGCAGCCGGCGGCCGATTCCCTCATGCAGATGGTCGTGATGCACATAGATCGAATGTTTGAGCGTGTACCGATAGGCCGGACGCTTGCGGAACGGCACCGCATAGGCGTAGCCCGCGACTTCCCCACGACATTCGGCCACAAGATGCGGCAGGCGCTTGGAGCGCATGTTCTTGCGCCGCCGCTTCAAGTCTTCGGCATCGAGCGTCTCGGACTCGTAGAGTCCGACGTCTCCGACGCCCCGGCCGATATGGTGCGAATAGATCGCCACCATGGCGGGCACGTCCTCATCGGTCGAAGGTCGGATGATGACGCTCGATAGGGTCTGCGGCATCAGCTCTCCCGCATCACATAGGTAAAGAAGCGAATGGTTCCATCCGGCTCCACCTCGCGATAGAGCCCCTGCACTTCCGCCTCGAAGCCCGGGAACAGATTGGCACTGCGCTCGAACATCTTGAGGTAATCGAGCATGGGCTTGGCACGCTCGTCGATCCGCTCACCGGGCACGACGGTTCCGATCCCCGGCGGATAGACGAGAAGCAACGTCGTGGCAATGCGTCCCTCGGCCTCCGCGATTGGCACGTAGTCCACGTTGTTGCGGGTGAGTTCGCGCACCGCCTTGTGGGGCGGCATGACCATCTCCGGCAGGTGTTCCGGAGCGAATTGCGCGCGCTGCAAGGCGCTTGTGTCGGCCTCGCGGTGAAAGGCGTGGAATTCGGCGCAAAGGTCGCGCAGCCTCAGGCCGCCGTAACGCTTGGGCCGCCGCCGCACGAAATCCGGCATGGCGTCTTCGAGCGGCACGTTGTCGTCATGCAGCTTCTTGAAGGCCACGAGCGCGCTGATGAGCGTGCCGGCCTTGCTCGATTCGACCCCGGGCGTCATGAGGAACAGCAGGGAGTTGAGGTCGTTCTTCTCCGCCACGATCTGGTTTTCGCGCAGATATTGCGCGACGATCGGCGCCGGAACGCCGTGCTCGGCATAAGCCCCGGTCCGGCGATCGAAGCCCGGCGTCAGCAGCGTCAACTTGTTGGGATCGGTCATGGCGTAGCCCGGCGCCAGATAGGTGAAGCCGTGCCAGTCGGCGCCTGGAGCAAGTTCCCAGAAACGCGGATGGGCCGCGAGATCGTCGGTCGCCACGCTTTCCCAAGGCACGAGATCCTCCCCGGCAGTCGCCGAGGCGGGGGCTACCTTATCCGGCACGAAGGGATCGAAAAACCAGCGCCGCGCGGGATCGCTTTCCCGCTGCTCGAACTCACGGGCGATGGCCCTGATCTTCTTGCGTAGCTCGATGCCGAGCCGAACCGTGTCATCCCACAGCATCATGCCGGAGCGGCCCTTCATCATCTGCGCGCCCACATCGAGCGAAGCGAAGAGGGGATAGAACGGCGAGGTCGAGGCATGAATGAGGAAGCTCTCGTTCATGCGCCGATGCTCGACACGCCGCCGCTGACCCCGGATGTGGGTATCCCGTGTGTGGATCTGAGACGCTTGGGAGAAGCTCGCGAGCTGCTTGTGGGTCGATTGCGTGGCGACGATGCCGGGGGAATTGGCGTCGAGTCCCTTGAGACCCATGGCGAAGCGCCCCGCATAAAGCGGATGGAACTTCATGAAGCCGGCCCAAGCCTCGTCGAAGAGGATGTAGTCGCATAGGTGACCGATGCGCGCGAGAATCGTCTCGGCGCTGTAGATCGTGCCGTCATAGGTGCATTGTTCGATCACCGCGACGCGGAAGGGCCGCTCGCGCCGCCAGGCTTCCTTGTCCTTGACCAAGGGATTGCGCCGGATTTTTTCACGGATCGCGGTCTCGTCGAGGGCGTCCGACCGAATCGGGCCGATCAGACCGAAAGCGTTACGGTCGGTTTCGAGAAAGATCGGGATTCCCTGGCCGAGCACCAGCGCACCATGAAAGGCGGCCTTGTGATTGTTACGGTCGAAGAGGACGAGATCGTCCTCCGCGACCAGCGCGCCGAGGACGATCTTGTTCGAGGCGGACGTGCCGTTCAGGACGAAGTAAGTCTTTTCCGCCCCGAAGATGGCGGCGGCTTCCTTCTGCGCCCGCAGCGCCGGCCCTTCGTGGGTGAGAAGATCGCCAAGGTCGAGCACCGAATTGTCGAGGTCGTCGCGGAATACCGCCTCACCGAGATGCTCGACGAAGATGCGGCCAATGGGCGAGCGGTTATAGAAGATGCCGCCGTTATGGCCCGGGCAGGTCCAAAGTTGGTTGCCGGCCTCGGCATAATCCACAAGGGCGCCGAAAAACGGCGTCTTCAGCGTCTCGGCATATTGCTTGAGCCGGCTGACGAGGTTGCGGGCGATGAAGTCGGGCGTCTCTTCGGCGAGGAAGATGTAGCCGTCGATATAGTCCAGGACCTCGACCGGGATGTCCTCGAGGCGTTTCTTGCGCACCATGATGACGATCGGCATTTCGAGGCCGCGTTTGCGCATGAGGTCGATCAGCGCCGCCGTCTTACCTTCGAGGCCCCGCTTTCCCCAATCGACCACGATACAGCCGATGGCGGCGTCGGTCTGAACCGCGATGGCGGCGTCGTCGATGCGGCGCGCGCGGATCACTTCGAAGCCGAGTTTTTCGACCGACGTCACGATCTGCTGAATTCGCAGGCCTTCAAGATCGTCGGGATCGAAATTCGGCGCGCACATGAGCACGGTGAAACGTCTGAAGAAGTCCACGCCGGATTACCCCCTCTAGATCACGATGAGCTTCGATCGAAGGTCATCGTGATCGATCTCAAAAGCTAGAATGTGATGCCGATACGTCGGCATGGGTTTTCGGCATCACATTCTAAAAGGCGCGCAAACTCGCCATGAAGTGCGACGAACGGATGACGCTGTTTTGCATTGACCACCAAGTCTCGATCGCGTCTGGCGTTCCGAACCCCATTGAGATCGTGATCAGCGCCACGTCGACACGTCTACCGCGCGAATTGTTCGCCGAGCCACATCATGATGGCGTCGAAAGGGATCGGTTTCGTGGTGTCGACGTCGAAGAGAGGCGCGCGGCCGGTCGGCGCCGCCCGGCGGCTGAGTTCGATCAACTCAGGCACATAGGCCTCGCCCGGATGCCCGGCAGACCGCTCACCCAGCCGCGCACGGTAGCGCTCGGCCAGGATCTCGGCCGGTGCGTGGCACCAGATCTCGGCGAGGCGGCCGATGCCGGCCGTGGCAAGATGCGCGTCCAGCACCTCAAGGGGCTGGAAGCCGAACCAGGCGTCGATGGCCACGGTCGAGCCATCGGGCCAGTCCCCGATGGCGTTGAAGATGATGCCGTAGGCGGCGCGCCCGAGCTTGCGGTTATGCTCGCGGTCGCCGATGCCGAAATGCTCGAACAGCGGATCCTTGACCGTGTCGAGCGTCATCAGCGGGCACCCGAGCCGCTGGGAGACGCCGCGCGCGACGGTGCTTTTGCCGCTGGCCGGAATGCCGTTGACGAGGATCGCGGTCTTCATTCGCTTAGGGGGGTCCGCGAAGCCTGGCTGGTCCGTTTGGCGGCTGGCTCCGGTCCCATCAGATCCTCGATCAGCGCCGAGACGGCGGCGCCGATGACGCCCGCGTCATCGCCAAGCTGCGCGGGGACAACCTCGCATTGATACCAGGGCGAGGAAGCGGGCGCTCGGGACAAGGCCCGATGGGCCGCCTGTCCCAGGCCGCCCCCAAGAACGACGAGGTCGGGATCGACGGCGGCCACCATGCTGTCGATCGCACAGCGCAGGGGAAGCGCCCACTTGTCGAGCACCTGTCGGCTGGCCCTCTGGCCTTCGGCATCGAGCTCGAAAAGCGCATCGATCAATGTGCCCGAGGGCAAGCCGGCTTCCACGACAAGGCGCCCCAGCGCCGTGCCCGAACTCGTGGTTTCGACGCAGCCGCGACGACCGCAAGCACAAGGCAGGCCGGGATGCGCCACGGTCAGATGGCCAAGTTGCCCCGCCGTGGCGCGGCCGCGCAACACCTTGCCATCGAGCACTATGGCGCCTCCGATGCCTGTGCCGATGGTGAACATCACGACATTGTCGAAGCCTTGCGCCGCTCCGGAGGCGATTTCCGCGACGAGCGCCATGTTGCAGTCGTTGTCGATCACCACGGGCTTGTCGAGCGCCCGCTCCAGTTGCTCGGCCAGCGACGCGCCGGCCAGATTGAGGTAGCCGCCGGACAAAACCTCTCGCCGCCGCGCGTCCACCCGTCCGGGCACCCCGACACCGATCCCCGCCACGCTTGGATAATCGAGGCGTTGGCACAGGGCTACGATCCGTCCGAGGACCGTCGCGGGATCCCGGACGATCGGCTCCGCCTGCCATTCGAGAATTTCACCGGCGCTCGACACCCGGGCGGCCCTGAGATTGGTGCCCCCGATGTCGATGCCGATCGCCGTTGCGGTTTGGCGCATTTTGCCCATCCGTTCGCGATTAGACTATGGTCAGACGGCGCTGGTCCGGCTGTTGCGATAAAGCTCGACCACAGCCTGGATCTCCCGAAGGCGCGGCACTGCGATCCGGGTCAGCCGCTCGCGCGTCACGGCACGATCGAGGGAGATGCAATCCTTCCAAAGCGCGCGGCCTGCAATGACGCCGGATGCCCCGTTGCGCATGGCGGTCTCGACCTGACCGACGAAGGTCTCGTGATCGACACCGGCAGAGAGAACCGCCCAGGGAACGTCGCCGCACATCGCCGTTACGTTGGCGCAGGCCTCGGCTGTGCCCGGATAGGGCAGCTTGAGCACCTTCGAGCCGAGGTCGAGGCACAGGCGCGTCCCGTCCTCGATCAGCTTGGGAAACGCGGCCTTGTAGTCGGCCTTGCTTTCACCGGGCAGCTCGTAGGTGAGAAATTCCACGACCAGGAGCAGATCCTCGGCGGCGAAATCCGCGATGCAGCGGCGTAGGATGTCGATATTATGAGGGTTGGCCTCGGGCCGATCGGTCCTTAGGTAAACCATGATCTTGCCGCCGGTGCCCCCGAGCGCCCGCACGCGGCGCGCGTCGATGCCCGGAACCAGCCGCGACAGGCGGTAGCCCTCCGGCGTGGTGTCGAAGCCTGAAGCGTCGAGGCCGATCAACAGTGCCGTGTCTCGCGCCAGGACGCCCTCGTCCACCACCTTCGGCACGGCGCAAACCGGATCGAGCAGGATGCAGGAGGCCTGGCTCGCGAGATAGCGCGTGAGATCGGCCTTGGTCTCGCCCAGCATGGCCTCGGTGATCGACGCTTCATCCGACTTGCTGGCGGCCATGATCTGGCGCATCCCGCCGCGCTGGTCGGCGGCGATCACCATCATGGCGCCGTCCCGTCCGCAAATCTGCTGATAGCCGCGATGTTCGGCCGTGGTCATCTTGGTCATGAATCGTTCCAAAGGTCAGGGTCGCGTTTGAATGCGGTGAGCATCAGCCGCGACGGGGCGAGGGAGACTCATCCCCCGATCATCAGCTTCACCACCTCGTCGTGGGTCGTCTCCTCGATCCGCCGCTCGCCCGCCACGGTGCCGCGCAGCAGCACCACGATGCGGTCGGAGACGGCGAAAATATCCTGCAGGTTATGGGAGATGAAGATCACGCCCCGCCCCTGCTGCTTCAGCAGCTTGACGAGCGAGATCACCTTGCGCTGCTCGGGCACGCCGAGCGCCGCCGTCGGCTCGTCCATCAGGATGACGCGGGCGTTCCAATAGATGGCCCGCCCGATCGCCACCGCCTGCCGCTGACCACCCGAGAACCGTCCGACCGGCGCTTCCAGACGGTCGACGTGAAAGTCGAGTTGGGCCATCGTGGCCTTGGCGGCTTCCGCCATCTGGCGACGGTCGATCATCGGCAGGAAACCGAAAGCGCGCCGCATGGGCTCGCGGCCGAGGAAGATATTGGCGCCGATCGACAGATTATCGGCCAGAGCGAGATCCTGGTAGATGGTCTCGATGCCCTCGCCGCGCGCCGCCTCAGGTGTCGCGAAGCGCACGGGTTTGCCATCGAGCCGGATCTCGCCGCTATCGGCCTGATAGACGCCGGAGATCATCTTGGTGAGGGTGGACTTGCCGGCGCCGTTGTCGCCCGCCAGCGCCACCACTTCGCCTGGACGGAGCGAGAGCGAGACGTTCTTCAACGCCTCGACGCCGCCGAAGCGCTTGGAGACCGAGCGGATGTCGAGGATCGGCTCGGAGGAGTGAACAGCGCTCATCAACGGTCTCCGCCAAACTTGCGCTGGGTCTGGTCCACCAGCACCGAGATGATGATGACGACCCCGACGGCCACGAATTGCCAGAACGGCTCGACGTCGATGAACACGAGGCCATATTGGATGACGGCGATGACGAGGGACCCCGCCACGGTGCCTAAGATCGTCCCCGAACCGCCGAAGAGGCTGGCGCCGCCGATCACCACCGCAGCGATGGAATCCAGCAGGAGAGGTTCGCCCGCCTGGGCCGCACCGGCCGTGAACCGTGCCGCATAGAGAACGCCGCCAATGCCGGCGCAGATCGCCGAGAGAAGGTAAAGCTTGCGGGTGTGTCGGCCGACGCCGATCCCAGCGCGCAGCGCCGCCTGTTCGCTCGCCCCCACCGCATAATTATGCTGGCCGAACCGCGTCTGGCTGAGCATGTAATGCATGGTCAGGACGATGAGTGCGGTGACGATGACGACCACCGGAAAACCGAAGATACGGCCGTTGCCGAGGGCGGCGAACCAATCGTTCGAGACCGGAACGGTCGTGCCGTTGGCGAGCAGGTACGCCGCGCCACGGGCCACGCCGAACATACCGAGCGTGCCGATGAACGGCGGTACCTTGAGCTTGGAAATCAGCCAGCCGTTGACAGCGCCGGGGATCATGGCGACGGCGATCCCTGCCGCGATGCCCACCAGCATGGCGGCGAACGGCGGCAGCGCGGTGCCGGCTATGTTCGTGGAATGGGCGGCGACCACCGCCGAAAGACCCATGATGAAGCCGACCGAAAGGTCGATCCCGCCGGCGATGATGACGAAGGTCTCGCCGAGAGCCAGCAGCAACGGCGCGACGGCGAAGACCGCGATCGACTGCGCATTGTAGCTGGAGAGGACGAAACTGACCCCATAGCTGACGCGGGACCAGGTTTCGAACACGATCAGCAGCAACGCCAAAAACAACCAGGCGCGCATCGAGGCGAGCCAGCCGATCCAGCGGGCGCTGTGTCGCGCCTGGCTGCGCGCCCGGAGTGGTGCGGCGGATTGTGTGGACATGCGCCGCTCCGATCGAAACGCGAGGAAAGGGGCGGGTCGCCGCGCCAAGCGACGGCCCGCGATGGTTCGAGGATCAGTTCTTGTAAATGAACTTCGCCACGTCGGGCTGGTCGATGTTGGACTTGTCCATGACGGTAAAGCCCGTCCCGATCAGCGTCGGGATGGATTGGCCGGTCAGGTGGGCATAGGCTGACATGACGCCAAAATAGCCGATCTCGCCTGGGTGCTGGGCGATCGCGACATCGACCAGGCCGGATTTGATGTTATCGACGATCGAGCTCGGAGCGTCGAAGGCCACGACCTTGATCTTGCCGGATTGACCGCCCTGCTTCACGCCATTGGCCGCGCCGAGAGCCGAGAACAGGTTGGCGCCGAAGACACCGACAAGGTCGGAATTGCGAGCATAGACCGATTGCAACTGAGAGGCCGCCTTATTGGCGTCGTCGTCGTTGAACTGCGTCTGCAACACCTGGATACCAGGATGCGACTTCATCTCTTCCTTGAAGCCCTCTTCGCGTTGATCGGTGGTCGAGATGCCCGGCTTGACGTTGGCCACATAGACTTTGCCCTTGTCGCCGACTGCCTTGGCCAGCGCGCGCGCCGCCATCTTGCCGCCGAGGACATTGTCCGATGCCACATAGGCCAACGGGAAGTCGGCATCGCCGGCGCCGGTCTGGTAGTTGCCGGTCCCGATGAACGTATCGACCGTAATGACCGGAATGCCCGCGTCGGCGGCTTTCTTCAGCGGCTGGACGAGCTGGGTCTTGTCGGTCGGCGCGATCAGGATCGCGTCGGGCTTGCGGGCGATCACGGCGTCGAGCACCGGAACCTGCGTCACTGGATTGAAGTCGGGCGCGCCCTGGAACACGATTTCGGCGCCCACCGCTTTGGCGGCGGCTTCCGCGCCCTTACGCATGGTGATGTAGAAGGCATCAGTGGTGAGCCCCGGAACCAATGCGATGGTGAATTTCTTGCCTTGCGCTTGCGCCGCGCCCATCGTCGCACTGGCGCCCATGGCCAAGGCGGCCAAGAGTGTGATCGTCTTGTTCAAAGTTCCCTCCCGATTTCAACCGAAACGCGCGCGACGTCGCCCTTTGGACCTATCCGTCGGATGAGACGCTAGAGATATCCCTCTGCGGTGTCAAGATGGAAATTGGCACGCGATAAGTTTCCTGGCCTTTTCGGTTTGCCGAAAGCACCCTTTCGACATGAAACGTCGCGACACTGGAATTTCCGCATGTAAACTTTTATGATGACACGCGAGGTGAAGATACGGGCAGGACGCGCGCTTAGCCTGCTGCCGAAAAGCCGGCACAGGCTTTCGGACGGTATTCTGCTCCAAGGATTTGGAATCGATCAGTGTCATGAACGACCAAGCCGTCAGGAACATGGTGGAGTTCGCGCAGCTCAGCGGCATCTCGCGCCCGACCGTCTCCAAATATTTCAATGATCCCAGCAGCGTGCGGGCATCGACCCGGGCGCAGATCGAAAAAGCGCTGCTCCGCTACGACTACCGCCCGAACCTCTTCGCCGTGAATCTCAACAAGCGCAAACCACGAATCATCGGCATGATCGTGCCGGACCTCGCGGATCCATTTTTCTCGGAACTGGTCCGCCACGTGGAAGGGCACGCTCACGCGGCAGGGCTGTTCTTGCTGGTGCTGACCTCCCGAGGAGAGGCGAGGCTCGAGGCTCGGGCGATCGAGACTTTGCTGTCCCTCAAGATTGCGGGAGCCATCATGGCGCCGCTCGGCCAGGCGTCGAGACCATCGATGATCGAGAGCCTGCAGGCTCGCGTTCCCATTGTTTTCCTGGATTCGCGGCTCGACGACGCGTCGAGTTTCGTCGGCACCGACAACGCCCAGAGCGTAGCGCTGATCACCGATTACTTGTGCCGCACGGGCGAGCGGCCGACCTTTTTCGCCATGCCGCCGGTCAACCACAACGCGCAGGAACGCCGGGCCGCCTATCTCGACACCATGGCACGGCTTGGGCTGCAGCCCGAGCTGATCGAGGTTCCCCTGAAACGCGACTGGCAATTCGAGGCGGTCGGCCATGCCCAGGCGCTGCGTATCATCGACAGCAAGGCCGGCTTTCCGACCCGGACCATCCTTTGCGCCAATGACCGCATCGCGATGGGGGTCATGGCCGCCGCGTTCCAGCGCGGCCTCAAGATCGGGCGGGAGGCCGATTGTCAGTTGAGGATCGCAGGGCACGACGACCAGCCGCTCAGCCGCTACACATGCCCGCCCCTGACGACGGTCGGGCAGGATTTCGAGAAGTTGGGCAGGGCCTCGCTGGATATACTGTTGAGACATGTCGAAGCCGGCGACGGGCCGCGCGGCAGGCCCGAACAGGTTCGCATCGACGCCACGCTGGTGATGCGATCCTCGGCCTGACCCTTCGAGGCGCCGCCTTGGATGGCTGTCATTATCCGCGCGCCCAAGGTCAGCGCCAGAGTGTAGGATAGGGTCATGTCCTTCCGCGATCATCCAACGCTCACACCCAAGGATGCCGAGGCCGGGTCCGTCGCCCTGCCGGCGGCGCGGCACAATCGGCTCCTCGAGCTGTTGCAGCAGCGCGGCCAGGTGACGGTCGTCGAGCTTGTCGCGCTCCTCGACGTGTCGCGAGACACGGTGCGGCGCGATCTCGACGCGCTGGAACAGCGCGGCCTCTTGGTGCGCACGCACGGCGGGGCGATCGACAAATCCCGCCTGGTCCGCGTCGATACGAGCCTTGGCGCCCGCATGGACAAACATGCCGACGCGAAGCGCCAGATCGGCAGCCTCGCCGCGACCCTCATCCGGGACGGCGAGACCATGATCCTGAATGGTGGCTCGTCCACCTGCGCCTTCGCGGCGGCGCTGGCGGATCGGCGCGATCTGACCCTCGTCACCAACAACTTGCGCGTTCCGCCGGTCACGCCCGAAGCCTCCGTGCGCGCCGTCTACGTGCTGGGCGGAACCTATTGGGCGGTCTCGCAGGTGACGATCGGCCCGATCGGCTTGCCCGGCATCGCTGGCTTTGGCGCCGATACGGCCGTGATCGGCGTCACCGGCTTGTCGGCGGCCGGGCTTTCCATCGGCCGCCTGGAAGAAGCCACCGAAACCGCCGGCATGATCGAGGTCTCGAAGCGCACCATCGTGCTGGCCGACCAGAGCAAGTTCGCCGTCTCGGCCTTCGCCCATGTCGCGCCCCTGGACAAGATCGAGCATCTCGTCACCGATGCCCAACCACCGCCCGACATCGCCGCCGCGCTCGATCGCGCCGGCGTCCAGGTGCTGATCTGCCGCTAGACGGAGTGGAATAGAGCATGGCCACAGGGGGAGTTTCATAGGACGAGACTCGCCGCCCCGACGAGGCCGGCGTGGCTCCCGAGCGCCGCCGGGGCGATGGGCACATCGCGATAGGCCGACATCGCGCGTTCGCGGATCGTCCGTAAGATGCCCGCCTGCATCAAGTCCAGGCCCGCGCTGACGCCGCCGCCGACCACGATCCGCTCCGGCGAATAAAGATGCAGCAGATTGACGAAACCGATCCCGAGCCAGCGCGCCTCCTCCGCAAGGAGGTCGCAAGCCAAGGGATCCTGCTCGCGTGCCGCCTCGACCACATGCTTTGCCGTTACCGGACCGCCGCCGGCCAACGCCCGCAGACATCGCCCTTGCGCACCGACCGCGCGCCGTGCCGCCTCACGCGTGAGTGCCGTGCCCGAGGCCAGCGCCTCCCAGGCGCCGGGCGCACCGCCGAACAGCGCCTCGGTCGAGGCGGCGCAGACCGTCATATGGCCGACTTCGGCCGCCAATCCGCGCCGGCCCTGCAAAAGCTTGCCATCGATGATGACACCGCCGCCGATCCCGGTGCTCACCGTCACGAACACCATATGGCGCGTGCCGCGCCCCGCCCCAAACCCCCACTCGCCCAAGGCCGCCGCATTGGCATCGTTCTCGATCCGCACCGGAAGGCCGATGCGATCTCGGGCCTGGGCCGCCAGCGGAACGTCGCGCCAGCCCGCCAGGGTCGGCGGCGCGATAGCGATCCCGGCCTCGGCGTCGAGCGGCCCCGGCGCCGCGATGCCGAGCCCGACCGGGACCGCGTCGCTGGACTGGTGACGAACTTTGGCCAGAAGATGGACCATCTGAGTCAAGACCGCCTCGGGTCCTCCCCGGCTATCGGTGTCGCAGGTGGCGACGGCCACGATCGCCCCGGTCTCGGCAACCATTGCGGCCCTCAGCTCGGTCCCTCCGAGATCGACCGCGAGGGCGTGGCGCATCAGGCCCCCGGCAGGGCGTGCAACCAGGCGATCCGGGTCGCAAGATCCGGCGCGCCGAAGGCGAGCGACCCGAGGACGACCGTTTCGGCACCGGCCGACCGGAGCAGCGGCACCGTGCTCTCGCGAATGCCACCATCCGCCGCGAGCCTGATAGCGGTCTC
Organism: Lichenihabitans sp.; assembly: GCA_965214365.1. Classification (GTDB taxonomy): domain Bacteria; phylum Pseudomonadota; class Alphaproteobacteria; order Rhizobiales; family Beijerinckiaceae; genus Lichenihabitans. The sequence continues at coordinate 2,405,189 of CBDCBM010000004.1, read as the reverse complement.
GCGGCTCGCCTCGCGCATCAGTCTTCGCGCCTCGATGAGGCGCGGACAGGCGGTCTCCGACAGGCCCTGCCCCTTGACGCCGATGGCGGTGCCAAGCAGCGTGACGAAAGCAATCCGGTCAAGCCAGGGAGCGATGGCGGCGACGGGCGTCTCGACCCGCAAGACGATGCCCGCCTCGCACCCGAGGTCGCAGATCAGCGCCAAAGCCTCGGGCACCACGGCGCCATTCTCGGCGTGGATGGAGATGAGATCGGCACCGGCCTCGGCGAACTGCTTGATCTGATCGAGGACGATGTCGCCTTCGACCATCAGGTGGAGATGCAGCGGCTTCGTCGTGAGGGCGCGGATCCGCGCGACCTGATCGGGGAAGAACAGGAACGAGGGCGCGAAACGGCCATCCGCGATGTCGATATGATAGAGGTCGGCGTGAGGTTCCGTCCGCCTGATGTCGCTTTGAAGATTGGCGAGGTCGGCCGACCAGAGGGAATATTCCCCAAGCAGCCGATCGCGCGGCAGCCCGTCAAGCCATCCTGGGGTGGGTTTCGAGGCAGCGGTCATGGGGTGAACTCCGTCCGGAACGGGAGGCTGTCGAGAAAGTCGGTCACGGCCAAGCGAAAGGCCGCCACATGAGCGGGCTTGTCCAAGGCCTTGGCGGGGATCTCGACGAAACGCGCGCCTGGGATCGTCGCCGCGAGCACCTTGGCGTGGCGCAGCGGATGGATGATGTCGACCGCGTGGCCGATCACCAGTACCGGAATCCGTAAGGCCCTGGCGTCGGCCTCGGTCACGCCCGGGCCGTCCGCCGCGATATCGCCAAGGAGGTCGGCGGTCACGTCCGGGTTCGGCCGATCGAAGACGCCCAACAGCGAAGCGAGGTTGTCCGGGGCTTCGCGTCCGAGCACGCGGGCCGTGGACGAAGCGGCGAAAAGCGCCCGGGCCTCTGCGGGCGGCGCGGTGCGCAACGCGGCCGCAACTTCGGCAAAGGGCTTCATGTTCGCCGGTGCCGCGTCGAAGAGCCAGGCCGGGCGCGCCAGAATGAGGGCACGGACGCGGCCCGGATGCAGAACTGCGAGCCGCAACGCGATCGCGGCGCCCATCGAAACGCCGCCCACGACGAAGCGCGCCGCGCCCTGCTCGTCGCAAAACGCGAGCGCATCGTCCGCGAAGGTCGCGATGCGGAACGGACGGGCACTGCCTGGTGTCGAGCCGCCCTGCCCTCGGCATTCCACCGTCATCCGGCGGACCCCCGCGAGATCCGGAACGTTCTCGGCCACCTGATCCGCCGATCCGCCGAGCCCGTGCTGAAACAGCAGGGGCATGCCTTTGCCTGACGCATAGGCTTGCAGGATCGCATCTTGACGGGGAAAGGCCACGCGGCTCATCGCAGCCCCAACGTCGATAAGGTGGCGGCCACCGCCGGTGCTTCCTCAGCCGTGAGCCCATGAGTGACGACCGGGCCGTCAAAGCCCACCGCCTTCAACCGTCTCAGGAAATCCGGGAAATCGACGACCCCCTGCCCTGCCGCGACGAAGCCCCCATCGAGGGAGCGATCCTTGGCATGGGCCATGGCGATTGCATCGCCCGAGACCTCCACCGCCTCGGCCACGATGGCGCGCGCCTCGTCCGGCGTCGCTCGTTCGAAGAGGTTCGCCGGATCGAGCACGATCTTGAGCCGAGGCGATCCCATTTCGGTGATGAGGCGGCGGGCGTCGGCGGCCGAAGTCACGACATTGGCCTGTTCGGGCTCGATCCCAAGATCGATCCCTGCGGCTTCGGCCAGGATCAGCGCCTTCGCCATTGCGGTACCAAGGTCGCGCCAGGCCTCGGGCAAGAGATTGTCCGGATGGTGTCGCCACTGGTCGATGGGATCGCGCGTGCCTGTGCAAAGCGTCACGAGCGGGATGCCGAGGTCTCGGGCCGCGCCGAGGATAACGCCGAGCCGCCGAAGCCCGTCCTCGCGCACCGCGACATCCGGGTGGATCATGTTGTAAGTGCCGGAGAGTGCGCAGAGATCGACATCTGCATCACGGGCTGCCTCGGCGATGGTCTCGATCACGTCGCAAGCCACCGCGTCCGGCATGGACGGTAGACCAACGCAGGCCAGGTTGAACTGAGTGCAGGAATAGCCAGCCCGGCGCACGGCCCGCAGAACGCTCGACGCGTCGGTGCCCGGAAAGGTCTTGGCGAAAATGCCGAGGCGCATCAGACGCTTCCCGTCATCGAGGCGACTGTGACGTTCTCGGCGCTGCGCACGGATTCGGCGATCGCCGCCATCACCTTGACCGAGGCGAGACCGTCATCGATGCCGGCGCCACGCTGGAGCTTACCGTCGAGGACGCATTCAGCGAAGCCTTCGAGCTGACGGCGGAAGAAGTGGCCGTCCGCTCCAAGCACACGGCGCGTCGTGGCGTCGCTCTCGTGGAAAATTTCTACGTCGCTCGCCTTATAATACCAGGGGTTGTACGTCTTCGCCAGAATGCTGCCATGCTCGCCGTAGAGCTGGAACCCCTCGAACCAATCCATCCGCACCGCCACGGTCAGATCGAGATGGCCAAGCGTGCCATTGGCAAAACCCATCTCGACGAACCAGCAATAGGCGCCGAAGCGCTCGGACAGGCGCGCCCGCACCTCCGTGATCTCACCGCAAAGGAACCGCGCCGTGTCGACGAGATGGCTGCCATGGGCCAGCATGAAATAGCGGCGGAGGTCCGCCTTGGGGTTGCCGGAGGGCTTTTTCTGCTGGGCGCTGGTCAAGGGTAGGGGCTGGACGGCGTCGGTCATCGTGTAGCGATGGGTCGAGTCGCAATACCAGGCCTTGAGAGCCAGCGGCTGCCCCATGCCATCGTCGATGAAGGCCTTTGCGGCCTCGAGGCCGGGGTCGAACCGCTTCATGTGGCCGACCTGCAGCACCTTGCCGGTGCGCTGTACGACGGCCCGCAATGTTTCCACCTCCTCGACGGAGGTGCCGATCGGTTTCTCGCATAAAACCGCCTTGCCGGCCTCAAGCGCCTTGATCGAGGCTGGCACATGCCAGGCGTCGGAGGTCGCGACGATGACGGCTTCGAGAGCCGGATCGGCTAGCATCGCGTCATAATCCGTGAAGGTCTTTTCGGGAGCGTAGTAAGCCCCCATGCGAGCCAGAAGATCGGGAGCCGCGTCGCAAATGGCGTAGAGGTCGGCGTTACGAGCCTTCACGCAGGATTCGAGATGCGCGAATTGGGCAATGGGTCCGGCGCCGAGGACGCCGACGCGCAAACGACGCGCCTCTTTCTTGATCAAGCCCCTCTCCCTTCGCTGGCTGTACCGCGATCGTTGTTTTTTACGCGGCTACCGCCTTCAGCCACGATGTCTCGACTTAATCAACACGCGTCTACCTCGTCAAGCATAATCCGTAGAAAAACGCATGAAACAGCATCGCAGGGTAGAAATCGATGAGGTGATCTTCAGCCATCGGCTTTACGTCGTATCTTGGCGGGCGTTCGTGCGCTTTCGTGCGATTAATCCGGCCTCGACACGCCCGTCGCTGAAGACCTCCGTGACGTCCAGCCCACCGGTCCGCATGATCCGGCGGATTTCGCCGACATGATAGGCATGCATGCCCGGCCCCAGCGGCAGCGACGAGGTCGGCCCGCCCACGACGGGTTTTTCGGTTCCGCCGGGCTGATCGAGCGCCGTGGCGATGAGGCTGACGACGACGAACCCGCCGTCCTTCACAAGGCTCGCAATTGTCGCGAACAGGTCCTCCAAGGCCTCGATTGCGAGGAATGTGATGACGCGGCGCGCGTGGATGAGATCGAAGGATTTCGAAAAGCGCGATGCTGAAAGCTGGCGAAGATCGGCCTGAACGAATTCGATTGGTTTCGCGTGCGGTGCGGACAGACCCAAGGCGTCGTTTCGGCGCACAATATCGAAAGAGCGGTCGAGCAGATCCAGCGCTGTTACATGGTGGCCGGCCTCGGCGAACTGAACGGCTCGCACCCCCGTGGCACAGCCGAGATCGAGGATGTCGAGCGAGGCATCGCCGCGATCCGCGAGCAGACGGTCCACTCGCTCATCCAGCGTGTCGCGACGCCATCTCGCCCATTCGTGGCCGAGATATTCCTGCCCCGGCCCCCAGAACGGCGGGTGCTGCTGGCGAGACTGCGTGTTGAGCGGGCTGTCATCCGAATGATGCAGATCTTTAAGGACGCTGATCTCGACCCTGTCGTGCGTCATGAGCCTCAAAACCGGGAGGACGGGCGGGCGACGAGTTCCCCCGACATCATCCTATCACGCCAACGACTTCATTGGCCCGATCGGCTTCATCCTTCGAAGACATCCCGTTCGGTCTTCCCCATCGTGGTCAATTCGGCGGCAAGCCAGCGGCCCGCCGGCCCCAGAGCCTTGCCCTTATGATAGGCGACGACCATCCGAAGCCGGGGCATTTGGTCGGCGCCCTCCCATCGGGTGGGATGAAGCTCGACGAGGCGCCCCTGCGCGATGTCGTCGGCCACGGTCGGCAGCGGCAAGCTGCCCCAACCGACGCCCGCGAGAAGCAACCTGTGTTTCGTCTCGAAGTCGGTGACATACCAGCGATTGGCGGCCTGGACGCCATAATCGCGTTGATCGCCGAGGGACGATCGGCTTTTCACCACCAGTTGGAGGTGATCCCATAGCCGTTCCGTTTCGATCGGGCCTTGGAGTTGAGCCAGTGGATGACCGGCAGCCGCCACCGGCACCAGATCGAGGAAACCGACCGTGTCGCGGATGAAATCGGCGCTGAGCGACGAGGTCCCGATGATGACGACGAGATCGGCGAGGTCTTCGGACAGGGCACGCAGCGCCACGTCGTTCCACTCGATGCCGATGCGGAGCTGCACCAGTGGAAAAACATCATGAAACAATTTGAGCGAGGGAGCGATGAGCGACGCCGGAACCAGCGTGTCGAGAACGAGGTTCAGTTGCGCCTCTAGGCCTTTCGCGATCCCGCTGGCCTGAAGCCGGTAATCTGCGACGCCTTCGATGATTCTGCGCGCGCGGGGCAGCAGGGTGCGGCCAGCCTCGGTCAACACCGGCCGGTAGGCCGAACGATCGAACAAGACGACCCGACTCTGATCTTCGAGTTTCTGCACCGCATAAGTGACGGCCGATTGCGCCCGACCGAGCCGGCGAGCGGCGGCGGCGAAACTGCCCTCCTCGACGATGGCGATGAAAACCACAAACTGGTCGAGCGTGAGAGCATCCATGGACATTCGAAATATCGGAATGAGTGCTTCAAAACTATCCCTATTTTATCGGTGGGCTCCCTCGGCCAATATCAGCTGACGCGCGCCACGCCTTGGCTGACCTCACGACGGAGATTCCCATGACCGCCCCTCTTCGCCAGCCTGCCATTTTTCTGTCGCACGGTGGTGGCCCATGTTTCTGGATTTCGTTTCCGCCGCCGTTCGGGGCAAATGCCTTCGACAATTTGCGCACCTATTTGTCGGGGCTGATGAAGAGCCTGCCGGAGCGGCCGAAGGCTGTCCTCGTGGTGTCGGGCCATTGGGAAGCGCCGCTGCCCACGGTCAGCACCGCGCTCGCCCCGCCGATGCTGTTCGACTATAACGGCTTCCCGGATCACACCTATCGTTTGACCTATCCGGCGCCTGGTTCACCGGAGATCGGATCAAGGGCGCGCGACCTGTTGACGGCCGCCGGCATCGAGGCGGCGACCGACGATAAGCGCGGCTTCGACCATGGCGTTTTCGTGCCGTTTCTCATCGTCGATCCCGAGGCCAGCATCCCGGTCGTCATGATGTCGCTGCGGCAGGATCTCGATGCCGCCGCTCACGTCGCCATTGGCGAGGCCCTGATGCCGCTGCGCGACGAAGGCGTGCTGATCGTCGGCAGCGGCAACAGCTATCACAACCTACGCAGCTTCATGGACGGCGACAGCCGGTCGTCGGCGGCCTTCGACGGTTGGCTGAACGAAGCCGTGACCGAGCCCGACATGGCCGTGCGCAACGCCAAGCTGGTCCGCTGGATGGATGCGCCGAGCGCCCGCGCCTGCCACCCGCGCGAAGAGCATCTCATCCCGCTGATGGTGGTCGCCGGCGCGGGCGGCGCCGACGTCGGGCGGCAGGCTTTCCACGACATGATCGGCGGCAAGGCCATTTCGGGGTTCATCTTCGGCTAGATTGGCTGGTTGCCCAGCGAAATCGGCTTTCCGGGTTCGTGCAAACCGCGATCGGCGCCTGAGATCATGAACTCCGGTCGGCGGTCGGGCGACCGTCCTCGCCGTGCGGCCTTGTCGAACACCGGGACTCGACCTATGCGGTCGCACCGACCCAGAGGTGACCACGATGCCCGAGATCGAGATCCGCCCGTTGAGCGCCTCCGCCAATACGATCGCTATGCTCGGTGACCTTTTAGTGGAGACGGTCGCGAACGGCGGGTCGGTCGGCTTCATGCACCCGCTCGATCGCGCCATCGCGGCCCGGTTCTGGGAAAATGGGCTGGCGGCGGTAGCACGGGGTGAGCGCATCCTGCTCGGCGCCTGGGAGGGCGACATGATGGTCGGAACGGTGACCTTGCTCGTGGATTGCCCGCCGAACCAGCCACACCGGGCCGAAATCGCCAAATTGATGACCCGTATGTCTCATCGGGGCCGGGGCGTCGCGTCGATGCTTTTGCGAGCGGCCGAACGGCACGCCGAGGACCTCGGGCGGTGGCTTCTGGTGCTGGACACGGCAACGGACGGCGGGGCGTCCAGCCTCTACAAGCGCCTAGGCTTCCAGCCCGCCGGCGAGATCCCGGACTATGCGCTGAAACCACATGGCGGGATGACCGGGACGAGGATCTATTGGAAACGTCTCGCCCGGTCGGCGGTCCGCAACCCGATCGTTTAAGGCCGGCCGCCGGCGCTTCATGCGACCTGAACCCGAGCCGCCGGTGCCTTGACGTTCGTCTTGCGCCCGAGCTTGAGCGCGGGTACAGCCAAAGACCATGCCACGGCTATAAAAGCCGGGCCTCCTCCTTCTGACCTGGGATCCGTGCCCTCGATCGCTGCCGAAAACCGCGACGCTGTCCTCGACCTGCTCCTCGCCGCCGCGCGGGAAGCGGGGGATATCGCGCTCCGCTATTTTCGCCTCGGTGCCGAAACGGCGGCACGGGTCGATTTCAAGGCGGGCGGCTCTCCGGTGACCGAGGCGGACCTCGAGATCGACGCTTTCCTGCGCGAACGCTTGTGCGGCGCCTGCGCGGACGCCGCGTGGCTTTCCGAGGAAACGGCCGACGATTTGCGCCGGCTCGATTTTCAGCATGTGTTCGTGGTCGATCCCATCGATGGAACACGCAGCTTCGCGGCCGGCGACGCGCATTGGGCAGTCTCGATCGCTTTGGTGACGGACGGGCGGCCAGTGGCCGGTGTTGTCCACGCGCCGGCCCTTGAGGCAACCTATGCGGCCGTCACCGGCGGGGGCGCCCGCCTTAACGGCCAGACCATCCAGGTCTCGGGACGCGGCCTTCTGCCCGGCGCACGAATTGCCGCGCCTGCGGGCTTCATCAAGCCGCTGGCCCAAGTCTTCGCCATCGATCTCGTCCCCAAGATATCATCCCTGGCCTGCCGCTTTGCCGCCGTCGCCGCAGGAGAGATCGACGGTTCGATCGCCTCGCCCAACGCGCATGATTGGGACATCGCGGGTGTCGATGTCATCCTTCAGGAAGCCGGCGGCTCGCTCACCAGCAGCAACGGATTGCCGATCGTTTACAATCGCCGCACGTCGCGCCATCCGACGCTCTACGGCGCCGGACCGCATCTTCACCCCGCCCTGGTCGCTGCCGGCCGAAGAACGCTGGCCAGCGGGACCTGAACACGGCACCTTGGCGGCACCCTTCGTTCGGAAGGGCGTCCGCGTCGAAGGGACGTAGCCTTAACCTCGCGAGGGTCCACCATGAGCGACGCCACAAAACCGCAACTGCTTCACCTCGTGTTCGGCGGCGAGCTTGCCGAACTCGACGGCACAGAGTTCCGCGATCCGTCGAAGCTCGACATCGTAGGCATCTTCCCCAATTTCGCCGAGGCGGAACGGGCGTGGCGGTCGCGGGCGCAATCCACCGTCGACAATGCGATGGTCCGCTATTTCGTCGTCCACCTCCATCGCTTCCTCGATCCTTCCGCCTCGGCCGAGCGTCGCTGAACCTTCCCATGTTGAAGACGGTCGGGCGGAACCGCCGCGTGTTGAGGACGGCCGGCGCGCTGGCGAGCGGCTACCTCAAGCTCGTGCGCGCCACCAACCGGTTCGTGCAGGAGCCGCCGGATTTCCTCGACTCGATCCGTGCGGATCTGCCCGTCATCGTGGCCATGTGGCATGGCCAACATTTTATGATCCACTACGCATGGCCGCCCGGCGCCCGCGTGGCGGCCCTCATCTCGCGCCACGAGGACGGCGAGATCAACGCCATCATCCTGCGCAATCTCGGCGTCGAGGCCGTCCGGGGTTCGGGGGGAAAGAGCGCCGACAAAATCCGTGCGCGAGGCGGGGTGGCCGCGCTGCGGACGTTGGCCCGCAAGCTCGAGGAGGGCAGCACGGTCGTGATGACGGCGGACGTGCCGAAGGTGTCGCGGTTCGCCGGCCCAGGCATCGTCGCGCTGGCCCGCATGAGCGGCCGGCCGATCTATCCGCTCGCGGTCGTCACCAGCCGGCGGTTCGATTTTCCGTCCTGGGACCGGGCCAGCCTCGGCAAGCCTTTCGGCCGAGGCGCGATGGTGTTGGGCGAGCCGATCCGCGTATCGCGCGACGCGGACGCCACGGCTTGCGAGGCGGCCCGCGTGGCTGTCGGCGTGGGCCTCGATGCCGTGCATGCCCGCGCCTATGCCATCGTCGGCACATCGGACCCCGCCAAACGGCCGCTCCGGCCCAGCCCACCGACGTCGTGACCAGATCTACGCTCTTCACGCTTTATCGAGCGGCGATGATCCTGGCCGAACCGGCCGCACGGCCCCTGCTGCATTGGCGCCGCCGGGCCGGCAAGGAAGATCCGGCCCGGCTCCCGGAGCGTATGGGGCACCCGAGCCGCCCCCGCCCTCAGGGCGCGCTCGCCTGGCTGCATGGCGCGAGCGTCGGCGAGGGGCTCGCGCTACTACCGCTCGTCGAAGCGCTGGTCGAGCGCGGTCTGCATGTCCTTCTGACAACCGGCACGGTGAGTTCCGCGCGCGTGATGGCGGGACGCCTGCCCGCCGGTGTGACGCACCAGTTCATGCCGCTCGACGTCCCCCGCTATTGGCGTCGTTTCCTCGGCTTCTGGCGCCCCGATATCGTCATGCTGGCGGAATCCGAACTCTGGCCCAACCTCATTTATGATATTGGGCGCAGGAGCATTCCGCTCGTACTGGTGAACGCCCGGATGTCCGCCCGATCGGCCGAGGGCTGGCGGCGCGCCCAAGGGCTCATTGGCGGCATGCTGGGCGCAACCGCCCATTGCCTGGCGCAATCGCCCGAGGACGCCGGGCGGTTCAGCCTGCTTGGCGCCCCACGGACTGAGGTGACCGGCCAACTCAAGTTCGATGTTGCCCCGCCGCCGGCGGCGCCCGAGGCCGTCGGCGCGCTGTCGGCGCGGATCGCCGATCGACCGACCTGGCTCGCGGCTTCGACCCATGCGGACGAGGAGGCCTTGCTGATCGACGTGCATGCCGCCGTCGCCCGAGCCCACCCGACGCTGCTGACCATCATCGTGCCGCGCCAGCCGACCAGAGGCGCCGCCCTGGCGCAAGCCTGCGCCGAACGCGGCCTGCCAGCGGCTCTGAAGACGCGGGGCGGAACGCCTGAACCTGACATCGCGATTTATATCGCCGATACGATTGGCGAACTCGGCCTCTACTACCGGGTAACCGACCTGACCTTTATCGGCAAATCCCTCGGCGGCGGCGGCGGTCAAAACCCGATCGAGGCCGCGAAACTCGGCAATGCCGTACTGCATGGTCCCGACATCGGCAATTTCGCCGATGTCTACGCTCTGCTCGACGAGTCCGGCGGCGCCCTTGAGGTCGCAGACACCGAGGAGTTGGGCGAAACGCTGGCGCGTCTCCTCTTCGACACGGCCCGGCTGCGGCGGATGTCGCGGGCAGCCGTGGATGCCACCGAACGCCAGGGTGGCGCCACGCGGCGGACCATGGCCGCGATCGAGCCGTTTCTGGCGGCCGCCGTCGAGAAAGCCAGATCGTGATGGCCGCACGCGCACCGGCCTTTTGGTGGCGGCCCGAGGCCACCTGGCAGGCCAGGCTTTTAGGGCCGGTCGGCTCGATCTATGGCGCCGTCTCGCAACGGCGCATGGCGCGACCGGGCGTGCGGCTGGTGGTGCCGGTGCTCTGTATCGGCAATTTCACTGTCGGTGGCGCCGGCAAGACGCCGACCGCGATCGAGATCGTCGCGCGTCTCAAGGCACGCGGTCATCGGCCGGCGTTCCTCTCGCGCGGCTATGGCCGCACGCATCCAAGCGCCGCCGTCCTGGCCGTCGATCCGGCGCGTCATAGGGTCGAGGAGACCGGCGACGAGCCGCTGCTGCTCGCCCGCCACGCGCCGACATTCGTGGCGGGCGACAGAGTTGCGGCGGCGAAAGCCGCCATCGCGGCGGGCGCGTCGATCCTTATCATGGATGACGGCTTTCAGAACCCGGCGCTGGTCAAATCCGCCTCCATCGTGGTTGTGGACGGCGCCACCGGCATCGGCAACGGGCATTGCCTGCCCGCAGGCCCGCTGCGCGCCCCTATGGCGGCGCAATGGCCAAAGGTCTCGCTGCTCTGCGTGATCGGCGATGGCGATGCAGGCTATAGGCTCGCCCAAGAGGCAAAGCGCCTCGGCGTCCCAGTCGCCAGGGCTCGAATCGAAGCTGAGAGCGACGCGCAACATCGGCTCGGCGGGCGGCGCCTCTTCGCCTTTTCAGGCATCGGGAGGCCGGAGAAATTCTTTGCGACGCTAGACGCCCTCGGCCTCGATGTGATCGAACGTCGCACTTTCGCCGACCATCACCTGTTCACCGCCGACGAGCGACGAAAACTTCTGAAAGACGCTCATTTATCAGACGCCGAACTCGTCACCACGCAGAAGGACCGGGTCCGGCTGCCGGCCGATTTCGACACCCATGTCCTGCCGGTGCGCCTGGTGTTCGAGGTCGATCAAGCGATCGACGGCCTGCTCGATCAGATCGCGGGAAAGGCGTTTAACGGGGGATAGATCACGATGAGTTGGGGTATGATGTCGTAGGAAACCTGGAAGCACCTGGATACGGCTACAATCTCCCGGAACGTGGCTTGACCGCCATGGTGAGATTCAATTGTAGCTCATTTTTCGTCATGCTCCCCCGCACCCCAAAAAGGCAGCCCTTTTTGATCCGATTGATCTTTGCTGGCCCCGCTCTGCTTTCGCTTTCTTGTCATAGGAAAACTTGGGCCGGCACCCCATTCAACTTTTGTGCCCCTGGCAGTCGTAGAAACACGCCGCAATATATTCCTTTGCACCAAGTCAGAAATGATGTCTCGGGCTTTGAACACGTGCACATCAAATACGTTTTGAAGTGTACGGTTTGTAATTTTTCCATACTCGCGAACATGCGCGATGACTTTTTTGTCAATTTCATCCGCAGTCCGGCGCTGATATATAACGGCCGCGCCGAGCTTTTTTAGCGCCTCGCTTCTCAGTCTATACACGCCTACGGATCGACTTACAGTCGCGCGTGTTCTTTCAAGAAGTTCGACCGAATCCGTAGCTAGCCTCTTTAAAACGAATTCACTTTCTTCGAAACTCTTTTGAAGGAACGGTGAAACGGTTGTAGATGTCACGGTTCTTGAGGAACATAACCTCAAAAGAATAATCATGGTATCTGTATCTTCTTGCTCTTCCTCAGGAAGTGTAGCAACAAATCGTGCAATGTTCGTATCGGGGGCTCCCCCCACCAAAGCTACTCGTACCCTATCAAAAGACGCTTCGATGACGGGTGTTTGTTTGCCAGACCGTATCATTTCTCGGTACATTCTATCAACGCCGCGCCCGAGTTCCTCCGCAAACCCAAGTATTCTCGCAGCCTTCGCCAAGGCTGGATTTCGAGGCCTAGAAGTTGTAGTTAGGATATTTGCGGGGGTTACTCCGGATACAAGCGGACCTGGTGATGTGATAGAAAATATCTCTGGAGAATGGTCGACAGTAATTGGTCCCTCAAGGTGATAATCACGGTGACAGATGGCATTTGACAACGCTTCGCGAACCGCAAGCGTCGGAAAATCTTCAATTGTGACTTGTTGGCCATTGGGAAGAGTCAATGGGGTAGAAACCCTACGTGCTGCAACAAAGTCCATGGTGCGGGAAAACGCGAAGACATAAGGTGTGCCGAGACGGCTAACATTCTTTGGTTCTCCACCCGGAGTATTTCTATATTGATAGACAATAGAAAACAAGTCATCGTTATCACACAATAGCATAGCACCAGCGCGATTAATCTCATCGTTATTCGTTAAAACTCCTATCGCATTTAATAAATCTTTTTTCTGAAGTGAAGCTATATTTCTGCGGTCGTCATTAAATCTAGAAAGTATATTTTTTACCTGCAAAACTACTTCTTGCGAAACATCATCTATATTTTTCCCACTAGAGGCAGATGACCAATCGACACCGCGGCGCTCTTCCCTAAGACGCATCTACTGGTCGGGATCCATAGGGACGCAATCCAAGTTAATTCTACGGGTTGCCTTTCCCTGCGTGTCGGAGTGGATATCTGAGCTTTGTTGTACAATTATTATAACTATACTACTATGTGTTGGGTGATATTTGGCCTCAACGTTAAGATGTGGGCGGGTCAGTTCATAAATTCTTTGTTTTATATGGTCAGGGCTGAGTCTCGTACCTGTCAAAGCTTTAGGCCCTTTGAGCTTATCACTTACACCAAGAACGACTGTTCCACCTGCGGAATTTGCAAAACATATTGCAGCTTCCGCAAGAATCTTATCGGTCTCTTTGGGAGACGCTTTATCCTCTTTGAAATCAAGGGTAGGACTTTAGCAGTCCTTGGCTGCAGCTCCCCCCATGATCCGATCGATCACTATTTCTGCTTCCGTCGATGGACGCCGCACTTTGACCCCGCTTTGATTTGCCGTACGTTTGTAGGGTAAAATCAAAGTGGGATCAAATTCCGATCACACCCACTCCGGCAGGGTTGAAAAGCAGCCGCTGGTCCATTTCCATACGCTTGGCCACCGGGTTAACTATGCCTCCTCCCAGTCACCTGGTGGGTACCGGTTTAGGCAAGGACATTAACGAGTCAAAACTCGTATCTGCGCGAAGATTGTCGGGACCTACATCGCAGAAATCGTGAGCCAAGGCTTGGTGCTGGCTCGCCATAATTTGCCGATTTCAAACTATTTTTCCACCGACTTTTCGGCCGACCCGCTATGCATGAAACCCGTGCGTGGCGATCCTTCCCCGGAACGGGGAAGGTGCGGCCGCTTTGCGGCGGCGGATGGGTCCTGAGCGGCGCGAAGCGTCGCATCGGCCTCTTGCGGAGCCCGGCAACCCCACCCGTCATCCTTCGGATGACTCCCTCCCCGTTCCGAGGAGGGAGTCCACTCGTCGTCGAGCAGTTTCTTTCTAGGACACTACCAAAACCCGCGCCGATTTTTCGGCATCATGCTCTAGCGAGACGTTTCAGCTTCGCTTGCGGTGTCGCATAGGCTTCCTGCCGCTCGACGTTCCAATAGCGCAGTTCTTCAAGCGGGATCGGCACGCCGGAAATCGCACACAGCACGAAAGAGCCTGGACGGGTGACGTGAAATTCCCCGTTGCCATAGTCCACTTCGGCTTGGACGGCCGCGATCGGGCGGCGTTCTAATCGATTCATGGTCGGGACAGTCCGAAGGGTGAGGCCGGCGGCGATGTGATTCGTAGTTATTATGTCATGGGCTCAAAGGCTAGCCCGGGAGGGATTTTTGCCGCGTGTCCAACAAGCGGCCATTCGACACGACAGCGAACCGGATCGGCGCGAAGCACCACCGAACCCCGCTCAAAACAACGAACCTTGCTCTACCTTTGTCTTCGGAGCCGAGCGCCCCTGCGTCTTGCCGCGCGACTTCGGCGCACCCTCCGATCCCAAGACCTCCGCCTTCACCAAGCCTTCGGCAAATTCGATCGACAGAATCGCGCCGGCCGGCGCCTCGCGAGGGCTGGGCACCGCTTGACCGGCCTCGTCCCGGACCAGCGCATAGCCCCGGTTGAGAACGCTGCGATAGCCGAGGCTGGCGAGCATCTGCGCCAGCCCTTCGAGGCGCAGCACACGGCGTTCCCGCTGCGCGGCGATTGCCTGGCGGAGCCGGCCCGTCGCATGGGCAAGACGATCGCGGGTCCGGTGGTTGTCCTGTCTCGCCATGCCAAGTCTGGCGGACAAAGCGGTCGCCAGTCTTTGGCTGAGGGCGGCAACCTGGTGCTGGCGACGCTCTGCCGCGATGGCTTGCGCCCGAGACAGCCGCGAGGCGAGCGAATGGAGTGTCTGCGTGTCCCGCGCCAACCGGGCCTGGGGCGCCTGGGCCGCAAGACGTCCAGCGAGGCGAACGAGATCCAGACGCCGGCGGTCTGCGCAACGGCGCAAGCCCGCCGGAAGCTGCGCGCTCAACTGGTCGAGGCGTTGGCGCGAATTGGCCAGCAGGTCGGCGCCCGACGGTAAGGCTCGGGCGGTGGCACGCAAGGCATCACGGTTGCGGTCCAACAGCCGCAGCATGCCCGCCGCATGACGGGCCGATAGGCGATCGAGATCCGCCAGCAGTTCAGCCCGCACCGGGACCGCCAGTTCGGCCGCGCCCGTCGGGGTCGGCGCCCTGAGATCCGCCACATGGTCGAGCAGCGTCCAATCGGTCTCATGGCCGATCGCCGAGACCACGGGAATGAGGCTGGCCGCCGCCGCGCGCACGACGGCCTCGTCGTTGAACCCCCAAAGATCTTCCAGCGAACCGCCGCCCCGCGCCACGATGAGAAGGTGCGGCCGCGCCATGGGACCGGTGTCCTCGAGGGCGCCGAAGCCCCGGATGGCGGCCGCGACCTCGGCCGCGCTGCCCTCGCCCTGCACCCGGACCGGCCAGATGAGGACGCGGCGCGGAAAGCGGCCCGCGATTCGGTGCAGGATATCGCGGATGACGGCGCCGGTCGGCGAAGTGATGACGCCGATCGATTCGGGCAGGAACGGCAGCGGGCGCTTACGGGACGCGTCGAAGAGACCCTCGGCCGCGAACCTCTGCCGCCGCTCCTCCAACATCGCCATGAGCGCACCGAGGCCCGCGGGCTCCAGCGTGTCGATGACGATCTGGTAGGATGATTTTCCCGGGAAGGTGGTGACCTTGCCAGTGGCGAGGACCTCCATACCTTCTTCGGGCTTGATCCTCATCTTGGCGAAGGCGGTACGCCAGACCACGGCGTCGATGCGCGCGGTGGCGTCCTTCAGCGAGAAATAGGCATGGCCGGAGGAATGGGGTCCGCGATAATTGGACACTTCGCCACGCAGCCTGACATAACCGAAGCGCTCCTCGACGGTTCGCTTGAGCGCACCCGACAATTCGCTGACCGTGACCTCGGGCACGTTTGTCAGCGGGCCGGCCCCCTCGATCGGGGCAGGCTCTGAAAGCACCAATCCGCCGAAGTCGGCCACCGGTTGAGCTTTGCTTTTGGTTCGCATCGGCCGCGAGCGTATCATAGAGGCCGACACGCTGTCCCCGAAACCGCGCGAATGACCGACGAAAGCCTTCCCCTACGGAACAGCTTCGAAGCGGCTATCCCGCCCCCTTGCGGTAGGATGCGGAATACGATGGCAAAAGGAAGTGGTGTGGTGGGCCGGGAGGGACTCGAACCCCCAACCAGACCGTTATGAGCGGCCGGCTCTAACCATTGAGCTACCGGCCCCACTCGTCGAGACCCCGGCCCGTCACACAGGACGATCCTCGCAGGTCCGCTTCCGACGATGGGACACCGATCCGCTGGCGCTCACTCCATGGTGGGGCTTGCCCGCATGGATCGATTGCAGCGTCGATGGGCAATGCTATAGCGAAAAGACCGATCGGCGCAACGCGCGAAGAAGCCGGGACAGCCGATGAATATTTATGGAATCGTGCTGGCGGGAGGGCTCTCCCGTCGCATGAACGGACCGGACAAGGCCTTCCTCGACCTTGGCGGCCGCCCCCTCCTGGCGCATGTGCTGGACCGTCTGCGGCCGCAATGCGAAGGGATCGTGCTCAGCCGCAACGGCGATCCTTCGCGGTTTGACGCCTATGAAGTACCAGTCGTCGCCGATGACATTCCCGATTTTGCAGGACCGCTCGCGGGTATTCTGGCCACGTTGGATTGGATCGCGGCTCATCACCCGCAGACCCGGTCGGCGGCCGTCAGTGCTGTCGATACGCCCTTCTTGCCGCTCGATTTCGTCTCACGCCTTCGAGAGACGGCCCGAATCGCGGGCACGCCTGCGGCCTGCGCCGTATCGGGCGGCCGACGCCATCCCGTGACGGCACTCTGGCCGGTGAGCGCGCGGCATGATTTGCGGATCGCCTTGAGGGAGCGACGGGAGCGCAGGGTTTCAGCGGTCCTGGATCGCATAGGATGCGCCGAGGCCCATTGGCCATCCGAGCCGCTCGACCCCTTCATGAACATCAATACGCCGGTGGATATCGAGGCTGCCCGGCGCCTGAGCGAGGGCTCTCTTTCATATTGATCCTACGGTTCTGGCCGGATCGATTTGCGGATCAGGAAGGTGAGACCGTCGTCCCGAACATCGCGCGCGAGGAGAATATTCCCCGTCTTCTTAATCAGATGCGGCAGGTCGATGGCAGCCCATGGATCGGTACATTCCACCAGAATCGTCGCGCCCGCCGGTAAAGCCGCCAAGGCCTTGCGGGTGCGCAGGACCGGCAGCGGGCACTTCAATCCCCGCAGGTCGAGCGTGGTCTCAATCATGCGACGCGTTCAGCGCCGATCTTGGGTTGGCGTCAAGTCCGCCATCGCATGAAATCTCCTGCGCGACGCGCTGGACAAGCGCCCAGCCGCTTTCTATAAGACCGCTCCTTGCCCGCGAGGGTGGGCTGGCCCAGGTAGCTCAGTTGGTAGAGCATGCGACTGAAAATCGCAGTGTCGGCGGTTCGACTCCGTCCCTGGGCACCACTATCCAACATTTGAGAGTGTTGGAACATTACCTCTTTGAAAACGACGGGCCTAGCTTTTGCCTGCGCTCATGGGGCAACGTGGGCGCATAAACCACTGCGCCAGGCCTTCCGAGGGCGCCGTCCGCTCACGGCACGATTTCAGCCGCTTGGATCTGTGATCGACGGGGTTTTCAAGTGCCCCCGGAGCTGAGGGCCTCGGAGCGATTCCAGCCGGTTTTGAGGCGGACGCCGTATGACACTCGAACAACTCCGGGTTTTCGTCGCCGTCGCCGAGCGCCAGCACGTGACGCGGGCGGCCGAGTCGTTGAACCTCGCGCAATCTGCGGCGAGCGCGGCCATCGCGGCGCTGGAAGCGCGCCACGGCACTAAACTCTTCAACCGGGTGGGACGCGGCATCGAACTGACGGACGCGGGCGCATTGTTCCTGATCGATGCCCGCGCCGTATTGGCCCGCGTCCAGTTGGCGGAACGCACCCTTGCGGATCTCGGCGGCCTGAAGCGCGGTACACTATCGGTCCAGGCGAGCCAGACCATCGCCGGCTATTGGCTGCCCCGTTACCTCGTCGCGTTTCGCGGGACCTATCCGGGGATCGACATCCGGCTCACGGTCGGCAATACGGCACAGGTCGCGTCCGCGATCCATTCGGGCATTGCCGACCTCGGCTTCGTCGAGGGCCTGATCGAAGACTCAAGCCTGACGGTCGAGCAAGTCGCCCGCGATCAACTCGTCATCGTGGTCGCACCTGATCATCCCTGGCAAAGCGGCGGCCGGATCGCACCGGCGGATCTCTTCGACACTGAATGGGTGCTTCGCGAACCGGGATCCGGCACCCGGTCCGTGTTCGAAGCCGCGCTCGAAGGTTTCGGTTTCGCGCCTTCGGCTCTGAGGGTGGCGCTTGAACTTCCGACCAACGAGGCCGTGCGGGCCGCCGTCGAGGCAGGTCTCGGCGCAACCGCGATCTCGGCGTCGGTAGTGGCACCAAGCCTCGAAGCCGGCCTTCTGGTCACGGTGGATCTGCCTTTGCCGGAACGCGCCTTCGTCGTGCTCCGGCATGCGGAGCGACAGAGCAACCGCGCCGCAGCCGCGCTCTTGGCCATCATCAAGCGATCACCGATCCATCGCTGAATCCGATCGATCCGAACGCCTCTGTGCGTTGGACCATCCGGGGCTTGACGATCATCCTCGGCTCGCACGGTCGGCCGTGGACCTTCGAGGGAACGATCGCATGGACACGAATCGAAATACCCGGCGCGGGTGTGATCCGCGAAGCGTGTTGGCTGGCGGAGCGTCGATCGCAATGGCCACGACGGCGATACCCTCATGTACAACGCGCCGGGGAGCCTGATGATCACGAGTCCCTTGTCCCGCGTCCTGCCAGGCATTGCCCTGTGCGTCGGCGTGACGCTGCTCGCCACACTGTTGCAGATCGTCGAAATACGCCTCGCCGGCGAGCCCTATCTTGAAGCTCTGGTGCTGGCGATCGTGCTCGGCGTCGCGATCAGGACCGCGTGGACCCCGGGAGGCCGTTGGACCCCAGGCATCCAGTTCAGCGCCAAAATGCTCCTTGAGATTGCCGTGGTGTTGCTCGGCGCTTCCGTCAGTGCGGCGACGGTGCTGGCGCTCGGGCCGGCCCTCATCGTCGGGATCGCCTGTATCGTGGCCATCGCGATCGCCACGAGCTACGGGATCTGTCGATTGCTTGGTTTACCCCAACGCATGGCGATCCTGATCGCTTGCGGTAATTCCATCTGCGGCAACTCCGCAATCGCGGCCGTCGCACCGGTGATCGGGGCGGATGGCGACGATGTCGCCGCCTCGATCGCATTCACGGCCGTGCTCGGCGTCGTCGTCGTCCTCGGCCTGCCCCTTCTGGTGCCGCTTTTACAGATGTCGCTCACGCAATACGGGGTGCTGGCCGGCCTCACCGTCTATGCGGTGCCGCAGGTCTTGGCCGCCACACTGCCGATCGGCGCGCTGTCCAATCAGGTCGGCACCATCGTCAAGCTGGTCCGGGTGCTGATGCTGGGACCGGTGGTCCTGGGTCTATCGCTGATCACGAGCCGGCTTCGCGACGATCGCGACGAAGCCGCCCTGAACGTGACGGCCGGAGTGCGCCCTGAACGTGGGCGGCCCGCACTTTACGAACTCGTCCCATGGTTCATCGTCGGCTTTCTCATCGTGGCGGCGTTGCGCTCCTTCGGACTGATCCCGCAGAGCTTCTTGGTCCCGCTTGCGACAACGGCTAACTTCCTGACGACCATCTCGATGGCCGCATTGGGCCTCGGCGTCGACGTGCGGGTCGTCGCCAAGGCCGGCTTTCGGGTGACAGCTGCGGTCTGCCTCTCCTTGATCATCCTGGGCATCATCAGCTTTGCGCTCATTCGGAGCATCGGCGTCGCGTGATCCGCGCAATTCCGTTCGGATCGACGCACGACGCCGATGCAGGCGCGTCACGGGGCGGCAACGTGCTTTTCAGGCCGTCGCGCCCTCGACGATCTCGAAGCCCGTATCGATCGTCTGTCGCGATGCGGTTCGTTCGGGCCGCGACAGGATTTCCTCGACCGCGATCTTGCCGATGCCGAACCGGTTCGACCTGATCGTCGAGAGCGGCGTCGGCAGCGCTTGCCCGATGTCAAGACCATTGAAGCCGAACAGCGCGAGGTCCCGCTTCGGGACGATCCGCTCGGCGAGGCAATGAAAGACGCCGCCGACCGCCATATCGTCGTTCGAGAAGACGACGACATCCGGATGCGCGTCGCCCGCGAGCAGCGCCGCAAGCGCGTCCCGCCCCGCTTGGGTGGAACTCGGCCCGTCATTGAGCCTCTGGCCGACGATCGCGAGGCCGGCTTCGTGGAGCGCTTGCACGAGACCGTCCCACCGCAGAAGCGCGCGGCGGTCCGTCTCCCAATCGTGCCCGATGTAGCCGAACCGGCGATATCCGCGCTCGATCAAATGGCGTCCGGCGGCATATCCCGCCGCCCGATGCGACATGCCCACGGCAAGATCGATCGGCACCGAATCGATGTCCATCAATTCCGCGACGCGGATGCCGCTCTGCTCAAGACGCCGGCGCGTCATGTCGGTGTGTTCGAACCCCACGATGATCATCGCCGCAGGCTTCCAGGCGAGCAGCGAGCCCACGAGCTTCTCCTCGACCAGGGGATCGTAGCCCGTGATGCCGACGACGGGCCGGAACCCGGAGGGCTCGAGCCCGGCGTCGATGCCTCTGAGCACATCGGCGAACACGATGTTCGAGAGCGACGGAATCACTACCCCGATGAGGTTGGACGTCGCCGACGCGAGCGTTCCGGCCACTTGATTGCGCACGTAACCGGTGTCGTGGACCGCCGCGAGAACCCGCTGTCGCGTATGCTCAGCCACCGGGCCGACATCGCGCAGAATCCGTGAGACCGTGATCTCGCTGACATCGGCAAGGCGGGCCACATCCGCCAACGTCACGGCGGAAATCGCGCCTTGCCGCCGTCTTCGCGTATTCCGCTCCACCCCCATGACGCGCCAGCCCCCACCCCTTTGACAGGCACGATTATGACATGGCGCGCAGCAACGGCGTTCGGAAAATGAACCCTCTCCCCGGCCAGTGTTTAACGCGGGCCCACGACCTCATTCTAAAATAATGACAGCGCTGCCATTTTTCCGATGACAACGCTGTCATTCCATGGTTTGGTCAGTGTCAACACCGGCTCGACCGGCGAAACGGGGGAAGCGGATGGCACAGAACACCTCGGATTTAGTCGCCGTGATCGGCCTCGGATCCATGGGTCTGGGCATCGCCGCGTCGCTCGTTCGGGCCGGAATGAAGGTCTCGGGGTTCGATCCCGCTCAGGCCGCCATGGCTCAGTTCTCCGAGGTTGGCGGTGTTTTGGCGAACAGCCCTTCCGATGCGGCCGGAGACGTACCAGTCGTCGTTGTCGTGGTGGTCAACGCGGCTCAGACCGAAGCCGTTCTGTTTGGACACGACGGGGTCGTTCCCGTGATGCGGCGAGGCGGCGTCGTGCTGTCCTCCGCCACCATGGCGCCCGACGATGCGCGGCGGTTCGCGCGGCGATGCGAAGACGCAGGCGTCCTCTATCTCGACGCGCCGATCAGCGGTGGTGCGGGGCGGGCGGCGAGCGGCGATTTGACCGTCATGGCCTCGGGTCACTCGGATGCTTTCGCCCGTGCCGAACCGGTCCTCGACGTCATTGCGGCGACGGTCTACCGGCTCGGGGATGAGGCGGGGATCGGGGCCTCGTTCAAGATGGTCAACCAATTGCTCGCCGGGGTGCATATCGCGGCCGCCTGTGAGGCGATCACCTTTGCCAAGCGGCTCGGGCTCGACATCGACAAGGTGTTCGAGGTGATCACCGCCTCGGCCGGCAATTCCTGGATGTTCGAGAACCGCATCCCCCATGTTCTCAAAGGCGACTACAGACCCGCCAGCGCGGTCGACATCTTCGCCAAGGACCTCGGCATCGTGTCGGACATGGGGCTCGCGGCTAAGTTTCCCACGCCTTTGGCTGCCAGCGCCCTGCAATTGTTTCTGATGACGTCGGCGGCCGGGATGGGCCGCGACGACGATGCCTCCGTGGCCCGTCTGATCGCACAGATCACGGGCCTCGACCTGCCCGGAATGACCAACAAGAGTTGACGCGGGGCGAACCGCCTCCCCCAAAAGTTTGGGCGCGCAAGAGCAGTTTTGGCTTGGATTTTAAAGACGGAGCGGTTCGGCGAAAGCCATTCATGCTCGAGGGAGAACTATGATCGTGCGCGATAGCCCGGCCACAACATTCATCCCGGTCCCCAGAATGACGATGAGCAAGCGCTGGACGGCGCTGCTTCAGGTGCGCGAACTGAACGTGCTCACCGCGTTGATGGTGGTCGTCGCGCTGATCAGTTTCTCCACACCCTACTTCCTGACGACCGACAACCTCATGGGCGTTTTCCGCTCGTTCTCGTTGATCGCGATCATGTCGATCGGGATGGTGATGGTGATCATCACCGGCGGCATCGATCTGTCGGTGGGCTCGGTGATGGGACTTTCGTCACTGGTCACGGCACTCGGGTTTCAAGATGGCCTACCGATGGTCGCGTGCATCCTCGGTGGGCTGGCGACGGGGCTGCTGTTCGGTCTTTTCAACGGCGTGCTGATCACGCTGATCCGGCTGCCGCCCTTCATCGCCACGCTAGGGTCGCTCAGCATCGGTCGCGGGCTGATGTACATCATCACCCATGGCGTACCGCTAACGCCAGACACTCCCGACAGTTTCTCCGAGATCGGCCAGGGTTATGTGGGGCTGGTTCCGGTGCCGGTGGTCATCATGCTCGGCATGACGATCGTGTTCTCGGTGCTGATGCGCAAGACGCGATTCGGACGCCACGTCTATGCGACCGGCGGAAACGAGCTCGCAGCGAGGCTCAGCGGCGTCAAGACCGCCCGTGTCAAGCTCATGGTCTACATGCTCTCCGGCCTGATCGCGGGGCTGGCCGGCATCGTGAGCTTCTCGCGCTATCTCTCGGCCGAGCCCGCCTCGGGCTTCGGTGCCGAACTCGACGTGATCGCGGCGGCGGCGATCGGGGGCGCCAGCCTCGCGGGCGGCGTCGGCAGCGTCGAGGGTGCGATCATCGGGGCGGCGCTCGCCGGCATCATCGCCAACGGCGTCGTGCTCATGAACATCAACACTTACGCCCAGCAAGCCATCACGGGCGCGGTCATCCTGATCGCGGTCAGCCTGGATGTCTGGCGAAGCCGGAGCAGAGGAGTCTGAGCAGGACGAGGGAAGTCCAGGCAGCACCTGGGATCAATACGACGGGGCATGGAGCCCTGCATTTCGAAACCAACACAAATGGGACAAGGAAACGGATCATGAAGAAGCTTCAACAGATTTCGATCGCGGCTCTTGTGGCTGCCCTGCCGCTGTGCGCCACGACGGCGGTCTTCGCCAAAGACGCCAAGGACATCGTCATCGCGGTTATCCCGAAAGTCGCAGTACCGTTCTTCGACGACTGCAACAACGGCGCCGCAGCCGCCGCCAAGGCCGACGGTGTGCAGTATCAGTGGGTTGTGCCGCAGAATACGCAAGGCTCGACACAGGTTAAGATCCTCGAGGATCTTATGAGCAAGAAGGTCGACGGCATCGCGATCTCGGTCAACGAGCCCAAGTCTGTCGAGGCCGTCATCAAGAAGGCGATGGCAAGCGGCATCAAGGTGCTGACCTTCGACAGCGACTCAGCCAAGAGCGGCCGCAGCATGTATATCGGCACCAGCAACGGTGCGGCCGGCGAGACCATGGGCGAATCCATGGCCAAGGCGATCGGGGGCAAGGGCGAGGTGGCGATCGTCACCGGGCAGCTCGGCGCCGCCAATCTCAACGAGCGGATCTCGGGCATCAAAAAGGCCTTGGAGAAGTATCCCGACATCAAGATCGTCGCCACCGAAGGCACCGAGGACGACCTCGCCAAGGCGGTGTCGGTCGATGAGGCTTTGTTCCGAGGCCACCCTCACCTCGCGGGTATCTTCGGCGTCAGTCAGGTCGGCGGTCCCTCGGTGGCCAAGGTCATGGCCACCAAGGAGTTCGGCTCGAAGAAGGAGACCGTGAAGGCCTTCGCCTTCGACGATCTGCCGGACACCGTCAAGGGCGTGAAAGAAGGCTTCATCCAGGGGATCATGGTTCAGCGCCCCGTGACGATGGGCAAGCTCGCAGTCGAACATCTCTTCGATCAGATCAACGGCAAGGAGACCACCTCCTCCGACGTCGACACCGGCGTGACCGTGGTCGATGCCTCGAACCTCAACGGCTACACCAAGTAGCTCATCCCTGGATCTGGGGAGCGATCGATGCTCCCCAGATCACGTCGGACCCGGGATCATGCCAGCGATGCAACCCTTTCTCGAAATGCGGGACGTGTCCAAGACCTTTCCAGGGGTCAGGGCGCTGAACAAGGTCGACCTCGACGTCAGGCTTGGCGAGGTCCACGCGCTGGCCGGCGAGAACGGCGCCGGCAAGAGCACGCTCATGAAAATCATGACGGGCGTCTATAAATCGGATTCCGGCGGCGGCATCCGTATCGAAGGTGTGCCGGTCGAGATCGGAGATGCGGTGCATGCCCGCTCGCTCGGGATCAGCATCATCTACCAAGAACTCTCCATGGTGGAGAATCTGACCGTCGCCGAGAATATCTTTCTGGCCAAGGAGCCGCTGCGGCCCAGCGGCTTTCTCGACAAGGCCCGCATGAACCGCGAGGCCGGCGAGGTGCTCGCGACCTTGCACATGGGCGTCGATCCCACGACGCCCGTGGCCCAGCTGAGCATCGGCCAGAAGCAGATGATCGAGATCGCCAAGGCGATTTCCTACCGGTCCAAGATCATCATCATGGACGAGCCCACCGCCTCCCTCAGCCATCATGAGGCCGTCACCTTGATGGGGCTCATCCGCAAGCTGCGGCAACAGGGCATCGGCATCGTCTACATCACACACCGGCTCGATGAGATTTTCGAAATCGCCGATCGGGTGACCATCCTGCGCGACGGCAGCACCGTGGATTCGCTGCCGATCGCGGCGGTCACGCGCGACATCCTGGTGCGGAAGATGGTCGATCGCGAGTTGAGTCAGCTCTATGGCAAACACACCTGCCACGCGACCAGCGAAGTGCTGCTCGACGTCAAGGCGCTGACGCTCCATCACCCCAGGCCGCATCAGGCCAAAGTGAAAGATATCGATTTCACCTTGCATAAGGGCGAGGTGCTCGGTTTTTTCGGGCTGATCGGGGCGGGCCGGACGGAGATCATGGAAATGATCTTCGGCATGCGCGCCTCGAGCGGAACAATCGCGATCGACGGACGGACAGTAACGATCAACGAGCCCGCCGATGCCATCGCCCATGGCATCGGCTTCGTGACCGAAGACCGAAAAACGCAAGGCTTGGTGCTCGGCATGACGGTCCGCGAGAATTTCAGCCTCACCCACCTCGAAGACTACTCGCCTCGGTTCTTCGTCAACCGCCGACAGGAGACGGCGCGGTGCCGCGACTTCGTCCAGTCGCTCGGCATCAAGACGCCCTCGACTGAGCAGCGGGTGGTCAATCTCAGCGGCGGCAACCAGCAGAAGATCGTGATCGCCAAATGGGTGGCGCGTTCGCCCAAGATTCTGATCGTCGACGAGCCGACGCGCGGCATCGACATTGGTGCCAAGGCCGAGGTGCATGCCCTGCTGGCCCGCCTCGCCCGGGACGGAATGGGCATTATCGTCATCTCCTCCGACCTGCCGGAGGTTCTGGCGGTCAGCGACCGGGTTATCGTCATCAAGGACGGCCACATCAGCCGCACCTTCGAGCGGGCGGATGCCTCGCAGGAAACCATCATGGAAGCGGCCACGGCCTGAGGCCGCATCGGCCGCTTCTCGTCAAAGGAAACTCTGAATGAGCAAGAACATCATTTTCACCGGCGGCAGCGGCAAGGCCGGCAGGCATGTGGTCCAGTATCTGGTGGACCATGGCTACAATGTGCTGAACCTCGACATGAAGCCGCTCAACAACCCCAAGGTCAGGACGCTGATCACGGACATTACGGACAGCGGGCAAGTGTTCAACGCCCTGACCAGCACCCTCGAACTCCATGAATTCGCGCCCTCGCTGCGCGCGCCCAAGATCGACGCCATCGTGCATTTCGCGGCGATCCCGCGCATCATGATCGTGCCCGACAACGAGGTGTTCCGCATCAATACGATGGGCACCTACAACATCATCGAGGCTGCCGAGAAGCTCGGTATCCGCAAGACCATTATCGCCTCGTCGGAAACCACCTACGGCCTCGTCTTCGCCAACGAGCCGCGCGACCCCGCCTATTTCCCGCTCGACGAAGATTATCCGGTCAACCCGATGGACAGCTACGCGCTGTCGAAGATTTGCAACGAGCGCACCGGCCACGCCTTCCAACAGCGCACGGGGGCGGACGTCTATGCGATCCGCATCGGCAATGTGATCGAACCGCATGAATATGCCGACTTCCCGAAATTCTTCGCCGATCCGGGTTTCCGCAAGCGCATCGCCTGGAGCTACATCGACGCGCGCGATCTCGGCGAAATCGTCCGGCTCGGCATCGAAAAGGACGGGCTCGGCTTCCAGGTCTTCAACGCGGCGCAGAACGATTGCTCGTCCGACCTGCCCACCGCCGAACTGCTCAAGCGCTTCTATCCGAATGTCCCGGTGCGCGGCGAATTGGGAGAGTTCGAAACGTTGCTGTCCAACCGCAAGACCCGCGAGATGCTGGGCTTCGAGGAAAAGCATAATTGGCGCAGTGCGCTCGCGGCGGATGGGGGAGCGCGACCATGACCAAGGAAAAGATTGGGTTCGTCGGCATTGGCCTCATGGGCCATGGCATGGCCAAGAACATCGTCGAGAAGGGTTGGCCGCTGACGGTGCTGGCCCGCTCCAAGCGCGAGGCCGTCGACGACCTCAAGCAGCGCGGCGCCGCCGAGGCTGCCTCGCCCCGCGCTGTCGCTGAGGCGTCCGACGTCGTCCTCCTCTGCGTCACCGGATCGCCTCAGGTCGAGGCGGTCATCCTCGGCGAGGACGGCCTGGCGGCGGCCGGCAAGCCGCTGCTGATCATCGACTGCTCGACCTCCGAGCCGGCCTCGACCACGCGGCTCGCGGCTATGCTGGCCCCGAAGGGCATCACGCTGATCGACGCGCCGCTGAGCCGGACCCCGAAGGATGCCTGGGAGGGAACGCTCGACGTGATGGCGGCGGGCGAAGGTGAGGTCTTTGCGCGAGCGCGGCCGATCCTCGAGGCCTTCGCGGGCCGTGTGGTGCCGACCGGGCCGGTCGGCACCGGCCATACGATGAAGCTGCTCAACAACTTCCTGTCGATGGGCTACGCGGCCCTCTACTCGGAAGCCCTCATGGTGGGTGCCAAGGCGGGCCTGACCCCTAAAGTTTTCGACAGCGTCATCCGGGGCGGCCGCATGGACTGCCTCTTCTACCAGACCTTCACCAAATATGTGATCGAGCGGGATCGCAACGCCCACAAGTTCACGATCAACAACGCCCACAAGGACGTGACCTATTTGGCGGGGTTCGCCCAAGCCTTGGGCGTCGCCAATCCGGTCGGCGCGGCGGTGCGCAACAGTTTCGCGCTCGCCGTGGGTGCCGGCCATGGCGAGGATTATGTGCCGATGCTCTCGGACATCATCGCCCAGATGAACGGAACGTCGCTCACCGAGTGAGCGGCGTCTAAAAAACCAACCACCATAACATCAAGGGAGAACGTCTGATGAAAACCACGATAGTGGCGGCAGCTGCCGCGACCATGATGGCGGCCAGCCCAGCCTTTGCCGCCGACACGGCGATGCCCCTGCAGGTTCCGGCCAAGACCCTGCAGGTGCCCACCGCCGACATCAGCCCGGAGATGCAGAAATTCATCGCCGCGCCGCTCAACCCCGGTTGGACCTTCCATCCCAAAACGGGTGAGGAATGGCGCGCCATGGCCAATAAGATCGCGGACGGTGTCGTCCCCGGACTGCCGGCCATGCGAGAGCGCATGCATGTGAAGGTCGAGTCCACCACGATCGACGGCGTCAAGGTCAATATCGTGACGCCGGACGACATGCCGGCGGAAAACGCCGACAAGGTGATCGTCCATGTTCACGGCGGCTGCTATGTCTATTTCCCCGGAGACTCAGGGACCACCGAGGCGATCATGATGGCCGGCTTCGGCCATTACAAAGTGATCGCGGTCGACTACCGGATGCCGCCGGAGGCCTATTTCCCCGCCGCGCTCGACGACGCCATGACGGTGTATAAATCGGTGCTGAAGACAACCGCCCCGAAGAATGTCGGCATCATCGGTACCTCGGCCGGAGGAGCGCTCACGCTCGAAATGATCGTGAAAGCCAAACAGGACAACCTGCCGATGCCTGGCGCCATCGCACCCGGCACGCCCATGTCGGATGTCACCAAGACCGGTGATTCGTTCTATGCCAATGAGTTCGTCGACAACGTCCTGGTTTCGCCGAGCGGGTTTTGCGACGATGCCGCCGCTTTCTACGCGCATGGCCATGACATGAAAGATCCGCTGTTGTCCCCGGTCTATGCCGACATGACCGGCTTTCCGCCCACGATCCTCACCACCGGGACCCGCGACCAGCTTCTCAGCAACACGGTGCGGGTGCATCGCAAGCTGCGCCGCGCGGGCGTCGAAACCGACCTCAACGTCTATGAGGGGGAATCGCACGCCCAATACCAGTTCGACGACCGCGTGCCGGAAACCAAGGAAGCCTTCGGGGATATCGCGGCTTTCTTCGGCAAGCATCTCGGCAAATAGCTCACGATGAACTTGGATCGCGTTGATCCAAGTTCACGACCGTGATCGATTGCAAAGTGTTAACGCATGATGTCGGTCGAACCGTTGCCGACGTTTCGGCATCATGCGCCACCGCCGCCTCGCGGGGAGAGTTCATCCATCATGCTGCGCTTTTCCGCCAACCTCGGCTTTCTCTGGCCCGACCGACCCCTCCTGGAGCGGATCGACGCGGCAGCGAAGGCCGGGTTCAGGGCCATCGAGATGCATTGGCCCTATGACGTGCCGGCGGCGGAGGTGCGCTCCCGGTGCGAAACTCACGGCCTCGCTCTGCTCGGGATAAACACCATTCGGGGCGATGTCGCGGCGGGCGAAAACGGGCTCGGGGCACTCGCCGGGCGCGAGGAGGAGTTTCAGGCCGCCGTCGACCAATCCCTCGCGTTCTGCCTTGCGGCCGGAGGAACTGCCATCCATTGCATGGCCGGCGTCGTGCCGCCCGAACGGCGGGAAGAAGCGCAGGCAGTCTTCGTCAAAAACCTCAAGACCGCCTCAGCCAAGGCGGCGCAAGGCGGCATCATGCTCCTGCTCGAACCGCTGAACCGCTTCGACGCGCCCGGCTATTTCTACTCCACCGTCGACGAGGGCGCGGCGGTGATCGAAGAAACCGACTGCGCCAATATCAAGTTGATGTTCGATTGCTACCATGTCGGCCGGATGGGCGGCGATGTGATCGCAACGCTCGAACGGTTGTTGCCGATCATCGGTCACGTCCAGATCGCGGCTGTACCGAGCCGTGCCGAGCCCGACCAGGGCACGCTCGATTACCGGACAGTCTTCGCCGCCCTCGAACGTCTCGCCTACGCGGGTTGGATAGGCTGCGAATACAAGCCGGCCGGCGCGACCGACGACGGCTTGCGCTGGACCAGCGCCCTCGGCGTCGATCTGTCGGCGCCCCGGTCATAGTCGACCTTCAACGACATCGGGAAAGGATGCGTGATGTTGCTGGGATGTATCGCCGACGACCTCACGGGCGCCACCGACCTCTCGCTCATGCTGACGAAGGAGGGGCTGCGCACCGTCCAGTCGACCGGCATCCCCTCTGGGTCGCTCGATCTTGGGGAGGTCGACGCCCTTGTGATCGCGCTGAAATCGCGCTCGATCCCCGCCGGCGAGGCAGTGGCGCTGTCCCTGGACGCCGCCCACGCCTTGCGCGCGCTCGGGGCGCAGCATCTGCTCTTCAAATATTGCTCGACCTTCGATTCGACCGACGAGGGCAATATCGGCCCGGTGACCGAGGCTTTGCTCGGCCTCGTCGGCGGCGAGACCATCGCCTGCCCGGCTTTTCCTAGGGCGGGCCGGACCATCTATGCGGGACAGCTCTTCGTCAACGGCGTGCCCCTCAGCGAAAGTCCGATGAAGGACCACCCGCTAAACCCCATGCGTGATTCCGATCTGCGACGCGTACTGGGGCGGCAGACGAACCTGCCGGTCGGTCTGATTGCGTTCGACGATGTCGAGGCTGGACCCGCCGCTATTCTGGCCGCGCTCAAACGCGAAGCGGAAGGCGGCCGCAGGATCGCCATCGTGGATGCCCTAACCGATCGTCATCTGCGCGATATCGGTGCCGCGCTGGCGCATTCACCGCTCATTACGGGGGGATCCGGCATCGCCATGGGGCTGCCGGCCGCCTATGTGGCGGCTGGATTGCTGAGCGGCCTGACGCCGCCGCCGCGAACAATGGCGGCTCCTGCGGGGCGATCGGCGATCCTTGCTGGGTCATGTTCCGCAGCGACGCGCCAGCAGGTCGCGACCGCGATAGCGGCGGGCCTGCCCGCCTTCCAGCTCGACGCGGCGCATGTCGCAGAGGCAAGCCAATCCGTGGACGATGTGCTCGGATGGGTCGACCGCCAGGGCGGTCGCGAGCCGGTCCTCATCTATTCGAGCGCAGACCCGGCCGTCGTGCGCGACATCCAGACCCGCCTGGGGCGGGACGCTGCCGGCGCGATGATCGAAACGATCCTGGCCGAGGCGGCACGCGGGCTTCAGGAGCGCGGCTTCTCGCGCTTGCTTGTCGCCGGCGGCGAAACCTCGGGCGCCGTCGTACAGGCCCTCGGCGCCCAATTATTGGCGATCGGTCCCGAGATCGATCCCGGCGTGCCCTGGACCAGGACGCTGGACAAGCCGGACATGGCTCTGGCGCTGAAATCGGGCAATTTCGGCACGCCGGATTTCTTCCTCAAGGCCTGGGCTCAATTGTCATGAGCTACACCGCGCTGCGCGAGCGCATCTGCTCCGTCGGCGCCTCGCTGTTCCGGCGCGGACTGACCTTCGGCTCGACGGGCAACATCTCGGTGCGGCATCCAGACGGCGGCTGGCTGATGACGCCCACCAACGCCTCGCTGGGAGAACTTGACCCGGCGCGGCTTTCGCGGCTCGACGAAACGGGCGCCCTGATCGAGGGGGACAAACCCACCAAGGAGGCCTTCCTTCACCGGGTGATGTATGCCTGCCGGCACGAGGCGCAAGCCGTCGTCCATCTGCATTCGACCCATTCGGTGGCGGTCTCGTGCTTGCGGGGGCTCGACCGCTGCAATTGCCTACCGCCCCTCACCGCCTATTACGTGATGCGCGTCGGCCGCCTGCCTATCGTGCCGTATTGCCCGCCGGGCGATGAGAGCCTGGCACTCGAAGTGGAGAAGCTTGCGGACGAGCATCATGCCGTCCTGTTGGCCAATCACGGCCCCGTGGTGGCCGGCACGAGCCTCGACAATGCGATGTATGCGACCGAGGAATTGGAGGAAACCGCGCGATTGTTCCTGTTGCTCCGCGACCAACGCGTCAACCCGCTGACGCCCGAGCAGGTCGAGGATCTCAGGTCGCGCATGAAGCTGTGGTGACGACAGGGGACCGCCGAACCGTTTGGACGAGCATGACACCAGCTTTCGGCCACCACGGGATCGCTTCCGCTGACCGGGCTATCATTCGGCCCAAGCGTATGGGAGCCCGAGATGAGGTTCTTCCGCATAACGCTCAAGGCAGCTCAGAGCTGTTGTGATAGATGACCTCTGAGCGTCAGGCCGTTCCGGGCCGGTGACCCCGCGTCGAGCCGCCCCACTGGAGCATCCAGCGATTGCCAAATGACGGATCCTGTGGTGCTACGAGGCGGTGACATCTTTGCCCTTTAAATACCGTCCCGACATTGACGGGCTTCGCGCGATCGCGGTTTTGGCCGTTGTCGCCTTTCATGCCTTCCCCACTGCCGCGCCTGCCGGCTTTCTCGGGGTGGATGTGTTTTTTGTGATCTCCGGCTTTCTGATCACCGGGATTTTGATCGACAGCATCAACGATACCGGACGCCTCGATCTTTGGGGCTTCTATCGGCGGCGCATTCGTCGTATTTTTCCGGCACTGATCGTCGTCCTGTCGAGTTGCCTTGTTGCTGGCTTCGCGCTGCTCTGGCCGGTCGATTTTCGGGAGTTGGGCCACGAGACGCTGGCCGGCGCGCTTTTTTATGCCAACATTCAATTTTGGCTCGATACCGGTTATTTCGATCAAGCGGCGGCAACGAAACCGCTGCTCCATCTATGGTCCTTAGGCGTTGAAGAGCAGTTCTACCTGGTGTGGCCCCCAGCGCTCTGGGCCTTCAGGGGCGGGCGCGAAGGCCGGACGCTCATCATTGTAGCCATCGGCGCGGTTTCGTTCCTCATCGCCGCGTCGCTTACGGACGATCATCCTGCAGCGGCCTTCTATCTGCCAATCCCTCGATTTTGGGAGCTTATGGCCGGCGCCGCCTTGGCGACGACGACACGAGGCCTTTCAGGGAGCGCCTCAACCATCGCGTCGATACTCGGTCTTGGTTTGCTGGTCGTCGGTCTCGTTGGGTTCGGCGTCAATGCTGAGACGACATGGTGGCGGCTCGTCCCGGTGGCAGGCGCCAGCCTTATGATCGCCGCTGGTCCGACGAACGGAGTGAACCGGTCGATTCTAGGCAATCCAGTGATGGTCTCGATGGGCAAGATCAGCTATCCCCTCTATCTGTGGCATTGGCCTCTCTTGGTCTTCCTGCGCCTGAGAGATCATGACACGCCGGGGGCGCGGCTCCTCGCGGTCGTTGTCAGCCTCGGCTTGGCGATCGCCACCTATGTCCTGATCGAGCGACCGACCCAACGACTCGAAAAGCGCATCCCCTGGGTGCTGGCGCCGCTCTGCGGCGCGCTCGCCCTCGTCGCCATTGCGGGACAGATGGATTTTGAGAGAGCGGGTCTCCCCATGCGCTTTCCAGCGGCCGTGCAACCTTATCTCGACAATCAATTTCATTGGTCGATCGACGCCCGTTCCGGATTATGTTGGCGGACAGACGGCATTGATCCAGTTCAATTTCCTATGGTCTGTACGCCTCAGTCGACCAAGGAAAGAAGGACGATTTGGATTTGGGGCGATTCCTATGCGGCGCGCCTTTATCCAGGGCTTGTCGAGGTCGAAGGTGGAGCCGCGTCCATCGGGCAAGTCACCCGAAACTCTTGCCCACCCCTGCTCGAGTTCGGCAGCGATTTCTGCAAAGAAAACAACCGCGCTGTCATTGATCTGCTGAAGAAATCGAAGCCTGATCTTTTGATACTCTACGCCAATTGGAGCTCATACTCGATCGATTATACGGACAGTTCCACTGCGCCAAATTTATCTGCAACGCTTGATCAGATCCAGCAAACCGGTGTCGCCAACGTGCTTTTGATTGGGCCGGGTCCAAAGTGGAAAGAGGCGTTGCCGAAAGTGCTCGCCGAGCAATGGCGTGAAACAGGCAGTGTCCCGAAGCGAACGACAGCTCTGCTGGACCCCGCAGCTTTCTTAGCTGATCAGCAAATCCAGGCCTTCGTTGCACGGCGTCCTCTTCGGTACGTGTCCTTGATCAAAGACCTTTGCACCGTCGACGGCTGCCTCACGATCGTCGCTCCCGGCCCCGACGGCGTATTGACACCGGACTTCGGCCACTTCACGACGCCCGGCGCTGTCTATGTGGCAAAACTGCTGAACATCGATAGGCCCTGATTCTTCGTCGTACTGCGGGGCCGGTTCAGTCCGGCATGACTCGACGGCTCGGGAGTTCGAACGCCGCAGGCCTACCCTCCACCTAAACGGCCTTGGATCCCACACCGATCAACAAGGCCACGAGCCCCGTCCAGCCCGTCTGGTGCGCAGCGCCGAGGCCCGCCCCGGTGTCGCCATGGAAATATTCGTGGAACGGCACGTTGTCGCGGAAGGCCGGATCGGTCTGGAGGAGGCTGTTGTCGCCGAGCACGGGACGGCGACCGTCGGGGCCGCGCAGGAACAGCCGTGTGAGCCGGCGTGCGAGTTCGTCCGCGACCTCCCCCAAGGTGAGGTAATGCCCCGACCCCGTCGGGCATTCGACCTTGAAGTCGGGGCCGTAGAAGCCGTCGAACCGTCGAAGGGATTCGACGAGTAGATAGTTGATGGGCATCCACACCGGTCCGCGCCAATTGGAATTGCCGCCGAACACATTGCTGGTCGACTCGCCGGGTTCATAATCCGCCACGAAATGCATGCCGTTCCAGTCGATCACGAAGGGAGCGCCGGCATGAACCTTCGAGAGCGCGCGAAGACCATGGTCGGATAGGAACTCCGTCTCGTCCAGCATGCGCATCAGCAATGCCTTCATGCGATGACGACGCAGCAGCGCGAGCAACTGGCGCTCGCCCTTGCCGGGATCCTTCCAGTGGGAGACCAGTTCGGCAAGGTCCGGACGGTGCCGCAGCAGCCAGTCCATACGCCCCGCGAAGGCCGGAAAGCGATCCAGGATGTCGCCATCCAGCACCTCGACCGCGCAGAGCGGGATCAACCCGACCAGCGAGCGGATGCGCAGCGGCATCATGCGCCCGTCGGGCAGGTTCAGCACATCATAATAGAACTGATCGGTCTCGTCCCACAGGCCGACCCCGACACCGCCAATATTCGTCATCGCTTTGGCGACAAACAGGAAATGCTCGAAGAACTTGGTCGCTATATCCTCGTAGACATGGTCCGTCTCGGCGAGTTCCAGCGCGATGCGCATCAGGTTGAGGGTGTACATCGCCATCCAGGCGGTGCCATCGGATTGGTTGATGTACCCGCCCGTCGGCAACGGCGCGGAACGGTCGAAGATGCCGATATTGTCGAGACCCAAAAAACCGCCCTGGAAGATGTTGCGGCCGGCCGCATCCTTGCGGTTGACCCACCAGGTGAAGTTCAGCATCAGCTTGTGGAAGACGCGCTCCAGGAACGCGCGGTCGGCGACGCCCGTCAGCGCGCGGTCAGCCTCGTAGACCCGCAGCGCCGCCCAGGCGTGAACCGGGGGGTTCACATCCCCGAAGGCCCATTCATAAGCCGGCAATTGCCCGTTCGGATGCATGTACCATTCGCGCGTCAGCAGGATGAGCTGCCCCTTGGCGAATTCCGGGTCGATCGCCGCGAAAGTCACGCAGTGGAACGCGAGATCCCAGGCCGCGTACCACGGATACTCCCAGGTATCGGGCATCGAGACGATGTCGGCGTTGTTGAGATGCTCCCACTCGGCGTCGCGGCCGTTTTGGCGGGCCTTGGGCGGCGCAGGCTGCGTCGGATCGCCGGCCAGCCAGCGCCGCACGTCGAAATGATAGAATTGCTTCGACCACAGCATGCCGGCGAACGCCTGCCGCTGGACCAGGCGCGCATCGGCATCCGCGACGCCGCCTTGGAGAATCGCATAGAAAGCGTCCGCCTCAGCCAGGCGATCGGCGAACACCCGATCGAAGGACGCGACGTCCATCGCCTGATCGGAGGCGGCGAGACGATAGTGCAGCACGAGGGACGCGCCGCCATCGATCTCATGCCGGCTCGATGCCGCGCATTTCGTCCCCTCCTTCATCGGGTTCACGCGATCCCGCGCGCCGGATAGCACGTCGTCGTTGATGGCATCCTTGGGGTGCGGCACCGCGCCCCCGCCAAACAGGCGCTGCGTATTGGTCTCGTTCTCGCAGAACAGGAACTCGGCTGGCTGCAGCGCCCTGAATGTCAGCGGGGGCCGATTGCCGCGAGTGGCCGAGACGGCCGGGCCTTCGATTTCCCGCAGCAGCGGACGTCGGCCGTTGGTTTGCCACGACCACGTGTTGCGCGACCAAAGGTGCGGCAGCACATGCAGCGGCGCCATCTGCCCGCCGCGATTGGTCACGGTCACGCGCATCAGTATGTCATCGGGGCCGGCCTTGGCATATTCGACCCCGACGTCGAAATAGCGGCCGTCGGCAAAGACACCGGTGTCGATGATCTCATATTCGGGTTTGTTGTGGCCTTTGCGGCGTCCGTTCTCGGTCACGAGGTCGGCATAGGGAAAGGCTTGCTGCGGATATTTGTAGAGCATCCGCATGTAGGAATGAGTCGGTGTCGCATCGAGGAACCAGTAGAGTTCCTTGACGTCCTCACCGTGGTTTCCCTCGCTGTTGGTGAGGCCGAACATCCGCTCCTTGAGAATCGGGTCCCGCTCGTTCCAGAGGGCGAGCGCGAGGCACCACAACTGCTGGTCGTCGGAAAAGCCCGCGATGCCGTCCTCACCCCACCGATAGGCGCGCGACCGGGCGTGGTCGTGAGGCAGGTAGTCCCATGCGGTACCGCCTTCGCTGTAATCCTCCCGGACCGTGCCCCATTGGCGTTCGCTAAGATAGGGCCCCCAATGATGCCACCCCGCGCTCGCGCAATCCTTCAGGCGGCGGCCTTCGGCGGTCTCCAAGAGGTGCGGCGCAGCATCGACGACCGGATCAGGCATGGCTTGAAACATCCTTTAAGCAATCTCGGCACCGAGCATGCGGCGCAGGCGAATGTACTCGCCGAGCGACCAGGCCTGAAACGGGCATCCGCCGGGGTTATGCGGCGCGTCTCCATCCGCCACCTCGGAGATATGCCCGAGCCCGGCCGTCCCGATATGCCGATCGAGCGCGGGCAAAAAGCGGTCCCGCGCCTCGGCCTTGGCGGCTTCGGTGCGGCCGCGCACCATCAGCCAGGCATCAACGAACGCTCCCATCAGCCAGGGCCAGACCGTGCCCTGATGGTAGGCACCGTCCCTGGAGCGAGAATCGCCGCCATAGCGGCCCGCATAGGCGGGATCGTCCGGCGAGAGCGTGCGAAGGCCCAGCGGCGTCAGGAGCTTCGCCTCGACTTGATCGACGATGGCTCGGGCCAGGGCGCCTTCGACCACCGGGAACGGAAGGCCGCCCACGGCCAGGATCTGGTTCGGACGAAGGCGGCGGTCGACCGTGCCCGCAACGTGGTCCATATCGACGACATCGTAAAGACCGCCCTCCGGGTTGACGAATCTATCGGCGAAAGCGGCGCGGGCCTTTATCTCCACCTCGGCCAGGCGGGGCGACCACCGCGTCGCCGCGATATGCAGCGCATTGATCCACAGAGCCTGGATCTCGACCGGCTTGCCGATGCGGGGCGTCACGACCCAATCCCCGACCTTGGCGTCCATCCAGGTGAGTTGCAGCCCCGGCTGGCCGGCCGCCAGCAGCCCGTCGGCATCGATACCGATGCGAAACCGCGTGCCGGCCGAATAGCCAGCGATGATCGCCTCGCAGGCCGACTGTAACATCTGCACGACCGATGGAGCCATGTCGCGTCCCGCCGCCACGCAGGCGTCGAGAAAATCATGCACCGCGACGACGTACCAGAGAGACGCATCGACCGAATTATATTCAGGAGCCTCACCTTGATCGGGAAAGCGGTTCGGCAGCATGCCTTCACTGACCGTGCCGGCCCAGCCGGTGAGGATATCTTGCGCGGTGTCGAGTTCCCCCAATCCGATCAGCAGCCCCCGCAAGGCGATGAACGTGTCCCGGCCCCAATCGGTGAACCAGGGGAAGCCCGCCACCAGCGTGCTGCCCCGACCCCGGTCCACCCGATAGCTGCGCGCGCTCTTGCGGAGCTGCGAGCCGACGGCGGACCGGCTGGTGCTCGCGGTTTTCATCATGCGCGCCGCATAGGGCTCGGCCCGCACCTGCGTGCTCTCGCCGGCACGGAGCACCATCACTGCGTCGCCTCCGTTGTCGAGATCGAAGCTGAATGCGCCGGGCGACGCCAGATCCTCGATGCAGTCGAGGCCTCGGTCGCGTTCGGCAGCGTAGAGGAACTGACGATACCATTCGGGCGCGTGCAGATAGCTGCCATTGGTGAGAGCCGAGATGGCGGGCAAGTCCCGATAGGGATGCCATGATACGTTGGCGCCATGGACCGCCGCCGTGAAGTCGAAGGCGGGGTTTTCCCGATGGAGGCCGTGGTAGTCTCGGCCCGACACGAGCGGCCGGACGGAGAGTTTGCACGGACCTGTTCCGGCACTTCGCCGCCACCGCAAGAGTGTGTCGCAGGCGTCGGGATCGACGACAATTTCGAAGACGATCTGGGTTCCGCCGGCGAATGCGAATGTCCAGGTCGGCCAGGGCTCGGGAGAAAAGCTTACGATGGCCTCGAAGCCGCGCGGATGGACGACGTCAGGCGCGTAACGCTGCGTCGTGATCGCAAAGGCGCCGGAGGCCGTCTCGATCTCGGCTTCGATGCCGTTGACGAGGACGATTCTGCCCGTCGGCGGATTGGTGGCTGTCAGGAGCAGGGCATGGTAGCGCCGGGTGCGCAGCCCGCTGACCGTGCCCGACGCGAAGCCGCCGAGCCCATCGGCCTCCAGCCATTCCTCGGTCTCGCCGGGTATCGCGTCGGGTGAAGCCTCGATCTCTGGCACCGCATATCTCCCTCATGGGGAGGGTAGCGCAGGCGTCGACACGGCGCCATCGCCCGCCGCGATCGAGCCTGCAAGCCGGGCTCTCTTTCGAAAGCGAAAATGGAGGTATCGTCAGAGCATCTATCTTTCCGGCGATGCTCACGCCGCCGGCGTTTCCTCAAGCTCGATCAGTGTGCCGCAGAAATCCTTGGGGTGCAGGAAGAGCACCGGCAGACCATGCGCCCCGATCCTGGGTGTGCCGTCGCCAATGACGCGGGCTCCCTCGGCCAGAAGCGCATCGCGGGCCGATGCAAGATCGTCGACCTCGAAGCAGATGTGATGCATTCCGCCCTGGGGGTTGCGGGCCAGGAAGGGCGCGAGGGGCGAGGTGGCTCCCAGCGGCGTCATCAGCTCGACCTTGCTGTTGGGCAGCGTCACGAACACCACCGTCACCCCGTGTTCAGGGAGGGGCATAGGGCCTGAGACTTCGGCACCCAAAACCGTCGCGTAGAGGCGGACGGCGGCCTCGAGATCGGGCACCGCGATAGCGACATGGTTGAGGCGGCCGATCATCGCGGACGCTCCTTTGTCAAAGCGGAGTATGTCAGCGACAGCATGACGTACTCTAGGCGAATTCGAGAATGACGGCCTCGAAGCCGAGGCTGTCCCCGGGCTTGACGAGGATCCGCGCGACGGTACCGTCGCGTTCGGCCTTGAGGACGTTCTCCATCTTCATCGCCTCCACGATCGCCAGGGATTCCCCGACCTTCACGACCTGTCCAACATCGACCAGGATCTCGCGTAGCAGACCTGGCATGGGGCACAACACGTGCTTTCCGCGCCCGGCAACCTGCTTCAACGGCATCAAGCGGGCGAGCGCCGCCTCGCGCAGCGTATAGACGCGGGCCTCCGCGACAGCCCCCCGATGCGATAATCGCACGCCGTTGGGCACGGCCTCCACCTGGACCGCGATGTGGTCGCCATCGATCCTCCCGAACCATACGGGCTGGTTGGGCCGCCAGTCGCCTTGGACCGTGACGGTGGGGCCGCCCTCGAAGGCGATGGCAATGTCCGGGCCAGTCTCCTCGATGGTGAAATTCATGTCGCGTCCGCCGACCGTGACGAGGCGCCGCCGCTCGAACGTCACGGGACGTTGCACAGCCATCTGGCCGGAGATCCGTCGCTTGCGGGTATTGAGGAGGTGGTCGATGGCCGCAGCGACCGCCGCGAGCCGCAGCGCGACCTCCCCGGCCGGTTCCGGATTTTGGAAGCCGTCGGGAAATTCCTCGGCGATGAAACCGGTCGAAAGCCGCCCTTCGCCCCAGCGCGGATGCACCATCAGGCTCGACAGGAACGGGATATTGTGCCGAATGCCGGCGATGGTGAAAGCGTCGAGCGCCTTGATCTGGGCCTCCACGGCCTTTGCGCGCGTGGGGGCATGGGTCACGAGCTTGGCGATCATGGGATCGTAGAAGATGGAGATGGCGCCACCCTCCCCGACCCCGGAATCGACCCGGACCGTGACGCCGTCCCGTAGGCCGGTCTCGGGCGGTCGATAGGTCACGAGGCGGCCGGTGGAAGGCAGGAATCCTCGGGTCGGGTCCTCGGCATAGATGCGCGATTCGACCGCCCAGCCGTGCAATCGAACGTCCTTCTGTTTGAGGCGCAGCGGCTCGCCAGCAGCGACGCGGATCATTTCCTCGACAAGGTCGAGCCCCGTGACAAGTTCGGTGACAGGATGCTCGACCTGGAGCCGCGTGTTCATTTCGAGGAAGTAGAAGGAACGATCCTGGCCCGCCACAAACTCCACCGTGCCGGCGGAATCGTAATCGACCGCCCTGGCGAGGGCCAGGGCTTCGGCGCCCATGCGCTCCCGCGTCGCCTCATCGAGCAGCGGAGAGGGCGCCTCCTCCAGCACCTTCTGGTTGCGGCGCTGGATCGAACATTCCCGTTCGCCGAGGTGGATGATGGAGCCATGCTTGTCGCCGAGCACCTGGATCTCGATATGGCGCGGGTTCTCGATGAATTTTTCGATGAAGATGCGATCGTCGCCAAAGGATGCCCCGGCCTCCGAGCGCGCGCGCAAAAAACCCTCCTCGACCTCCGAGGCGGAGCGGGCGATCCGCATGCCCTTGCCGCCGCCGCCCGCGGAGGCCTTGATCATGACCGGGAAACCGATGTCGGCCGCGATCCGGGCCGCATGGCGGGCGTCCTCGATCACCTCGAGATTGCCCGGGACCGTGGAGACGCCGGCAGCGCGGGCGAAACGTTTCGATTCGATCTTGTCGCCCATGGCCGCGATGGCGCGCGGATTCGGCCCGATGAAGGTGATGGAATGCGCCGCCAGGGCCTGAGCGAAGGCCGCGCGCTCCGACAAGAAGCCATAGCCTGGATGTACGGCTTCGGCGCCGGTGGTTCGGCAAGCGTCCACGATCCTGTCGATGACGAGATAGGATTCGGCCGCCGGCCCCGGCCCGATAGCGATCCGCTCGTCGGCCATTGCGGCATGCGGGGCGTCGCGGTCGGCGGCGGAATAGACCGCGACGGTGGCGATGCCCATGCGTCGTGCCGTGCGAATGATGCGGCAGGCGATCTCGCCCCGGTTGGCGATGAGAATTTTCTTGAACAAGCTTTTACGGCCCCCATCGATCGGCGGCATGCTCGCATGACGGGCGAGGCGCGTCACCCCAGGGGGGCAACGGCCGCCAAGGCGATCTCATTGGGACTCCGCATGCCGGCGGTGGCGATTATCCTTCCCCGGCAACGGGGAAGGATGACGTCGCTGATGCGTAAGGACCTTCAACTGCGATCGTCTGGATCGGCGAGGGACTAACCACTGGCGATCACCGCCTGGAGCGCGGTATATTGCGCGTTCGTCATGGCTGACGTCTGGGTATCGTTGAAGGCTTGTCCCTGCGTCGCCGTCAAAGCCGAGATGTCAGCGGTGCTGATGCCCGCGATGGCGCCGACTCCGATGGCGGGGATGCCGGTCGTGCTCGTCAGCGCAGCGAAATTGGCAGTGGAAAGGCTGGCGAGGTCGCCGGACGTGAGCGTCTCCACTTGGTCCGAGGAGAGGGTCGCAACCTGGCTCGACGTCAGGCCGCCGATCTGAGCGGGCGACAGCACGCCGATCTGTGTCGTGTTGAGGCCCTGGACCTGGGTGAGGGACAGGTTGCCTACAGCGGTGGCGTCGAGGGCGGTGATCTGACCGGTCGTGACCTGCGACAGGTCGAGAGCATCGAGGGCGGTCGTCGTCAACCCGTTGAGCTGCGTGCCGGTCAGGGCCTGGGCTTGGGTCGCGGTGAGGTAACCCAGCGTCGTCGTATCGAGGGCGCTCAGCGTCGTGGCGCCAATGCCGGGGATCTGGGTCGCGGTGACATTGGCGATCTGCGCCTCGAGGTCGGCGGCCCGCACCGCGCCGATCCCCGCGACGCTGAGCGCCCCAACCTGCGTCGCGTTGAGGCTTTGGACCTGGGTCGTCGAAAGATTGCCGACGGCGATGGCGTTGAGGGCGGCAATCTGTCCGGTGGAGAGTAGCGAGGGATCGAGCGCGTCGAGGCCCGTGCCGGTCAACCCGTTCAGTTGCGTTGGGGTCAGCGCCTGAACCTGGGTCCCTGTAAGATAGCTGAGCGTCGTCGTATCGAGGGCGTTGAGGCCGGTCGTCGTGAGGCCCGCGACCTGGGTGGCGGTGACGTTGGTGATCTGCGCCTCAAGATCGGCGGCGCGCAGCGCGTTGATCCCCGCGACGCTGAGCGCGGCGACCTGGCTGGCCGCAAGCGCCTGCACCTGACCGGTCGAGAGGCTGCCGACGGCCGTGGCATTGAGGGCGGCGATCTGGCTTGTCGTGACCTGCGAGACGTTGAGCGCGTCGAGGGCGTTCGTCGTCAGCCCGTTGAGCTGGGAGGCGGTCAGGGCCTGGGCCTGGGTGGTCGTGAGATAGGCAAGTGCCGACGTGTCGAGCGCGTTGAGGCTGGTCGTCGTGAGGCCCGCGATCTGGGTCGCGGTGACATTGGCGAGCTGCGCCTGGAGATCGGTGGCCCGCAGGGCATTGATCCCCGAGATGCTGAGCGCGGCGACCTGGGTGGCGGCGAGACCCTGAACCTGGGCAGTCGAGAGCTTCGAGACGGCAGTGGCGTTGAGCGCGGTGATCTGGCTCGTGGTCAGCTGCGACGGGTCGAGCCCATCTATAGCGGTCGTGGTCAATCCATTGAGCTGGGCGGCGGTCAGGGCCTGAGCCTGGCTGGCCGACAGGGAGTTGAGCGTCGCCGGGTCGAGGACATTGAGACCGGTGGTCGTGAGGCCCGCGATCTGAGTGGCGGTGACATTGGTAATCTGCGCCTGGAGGTCCGAGGCCCGCAAGGCGTTGATCCCG
Organism: Lichenihabitans sp.; assembly: GCA_965214365.1. Taxonomy (GTDB): domain Bacteria; phylum Pseudomonadota; class Alphaproteobacteria; order Rhizobiales; family Beijerinckiaceae; genus Lichenihabitans. The sequence continues at coordinate 2,362,644 of CBDCBM010000004.1, read as the reverse complement.
GAGACGCTGAGCGCGGCAACCTGTGTGGCGGCCAATCCTTGAGCCTGCGCCGTCGAAAGATTCCCGGCTGCCGTGGCATTGAGGGAGGCGATCTGGGCGGTCGTGACCTTCGTCAGGTCGAGGGCGTCGATCGCGGTCGGGGTCAGCCCGTTGAGCTGAAGTCCCGACAGCGCCTGGGCCTGGGCGGTGGTCAGGGTGCCGAGCGCCGAAGCCGCGAGGGCGTTGAGCGCGGTGGTGGCAAGACCGGCGATCTGGGTCGCGGTGACATTGGCGATCTGCACCTGTAGGTCGGCAGGTCGAAGGGCGTTAATGCCGGCGACACTCAGGGCCGCGATCTGCGGGCCGCTGAGACCTTGGGCCTGGCCGGTGGACAATTTTCCGACGGAGGTCGGGTTCAGCGCGGCGATCTGGCTCGCGGCGACTTCTGTCAGATCCAGCGCATCGAGGGCGGTGGTGGTCAGTCCGTTGAGCTGGATGCCGGACAGCGCTTGGGCCTGGGTCGCGGTCAGGGTGCCGAGCGTTGTCGCGTCGAGGGCGTTGAGCGTCGTGGTCGCGATCGTGGCGATCTGGCTTGCCGTGACATTGGCGATCTGCACTTGCAGATCGGCGGTCCGCAGGGCGTTGATGCCGGCCGCACTCAAGACGCTGATCTGGCTGGCCGCGAGGCCTTGAACCTGCGCGGTGGAGAGCCGGCCGATCGCCCCGGCGTTGAGGGCGGCGATCTGGCCGGTGGTGACCTGCGACAGGTCGAGGGCATCGAGCGCGCTGGTCGTCAGCCCGTTGAACTGGATCGCGCTCAGCGCTTGCGCCTGCGTCACGCTCAGCGCCCCGAGCGTCGTCGCGTCGAGAGCGTTCAGCGTTGTGGTGGCGATCGTGGCGATTTGCGTCGCCGTGACATTGGCGATCTGCGCCTTGAGGTCGGCCGGGCGAAGCGCGTTGATGGCGGCGGCGCTCAGCAGGCTGATCTGGCTGGCCGCGAGGCCTTGAACCTGGGCCGTCGAAAGCCTGCCGATGGCCGCCGCGCTCAGTCCCGCGATCTGGCCGTTGGTAACCTTCGTCAGATCGAGGGCATCGAGCGCGCTGGTCGTCAGCCCGTTGAGCTGGATCGCGCTTAGGGCTTGTGCCTGCGCGGCGCTGAGAGCCCCGAGCGTGGTCGTGTCCAGCGAGTTCAATGTGGTCGTGGCGATCGCGTTGATTTGTGTCGCGGTGACATTGGCGATCTGCGCCCCGAGGTCGGCCGACCGAAGCGCATTGATTCCGGCAACGCTGAGGGCGGCGAACTGGGCAGTGGCAAGCCCTTGAACCTGAAGCGTGGAGAGATTGCCGACCGCCGTGGCGTTGAGGCCGGCGATCTGCCCGGTGGTGACCTTCGACACATCGAGCGCGTTAAGGGCAGTCGTCGTCAGGCCGTTCAGCTGGACCGCGCTCAGCGCTTGCGCCTGGGGAGCCGTGAGGCCACTGATCGTCGTGGTGTCGAGACCGTTGAGCGTGGCCGTTGCGATCGCGGTGATCTGCGTCGCGGTGACATTGGCGATTTGGACCTGCAGATCGGCTGTTCGAAGCGCACTCACACCGGCGGCGCTCAAAACGCCGATCTGGCCGGCGGCGAGACCTTGAACCTGGGCGGTGGAGAGTTTGCCGACAGAGGTCGGGTTAAGGGCGGCGACCTGAGAGGTCGTCACCTGCGACAGGTCGAGGGCATTGAGCGCGGTCGTCGTCAGCCCGTTGAGCTGAATGGCGGTGAGCGCTCTGGCCTGGGTAGAGTTGAGCCCGCCGCTCGTCGTCGTATCGAGCGCGTTCAGCGTGGCGTTTGGAAGGCCCGCGATCTGCGTCGCGGTGATGTTGGCGATCTGCGATTGCAGGTCCGCGATCCGAAGCGCGGTGATCCTTGAGACGCTCAGCGCCGCGACCTGGGGTGCGGCAAGGCCCTGCACCTGGGTCGTGGATAGGTTGCCGGCCGCCGCGCCGCCGAGGGACGCGAACTGGCCGGTGGTGACTTGCGACAGGTCGAGGGCGTCGAGCGCTGGCGCCGTTAACCCGTTGAGCTGCGTCGCCGTCAGGGCCTGCGCCTGGGCAGAGACGAGCCCACCGAGCGTCGTGGTGTCGAGGCCGTTGAGCGTGGCCGTGGAAAGGCCGGAGACCTGCGTCGCGGTGACATTGGCGATCTGCGCCTCGAGGTCGGCGATGCGCAGCGCGGTGAGTGCCGCCACCCCTAAAGCGGCGACCTGGGACGAGGAGAGGCCCTGCACCTGAGACGTGGAGAGCTTGCCGACCGAGGTCGCGTTGAGGCCGGCGACCTGAGAGGTCGTGACCTGCGACAGATCGAGGGCATCGAGCGCGGTGGTCGTCAGCCCGTTGAGCTGCGTCGCCGTCAGCGCCCTGGCCTGGGTTGCCGAAAGGCCGCCAAGGGTGGTGGTGTCGAGGGCGTTGAGCGTGGCGGTGGGCAGGCCGGCAATCTGCGTCGCGGAGAAATTCGCGATCTGGGCCTGCAGATCGGCCGTATGCAGGGCGTTGATCCCGGCCGGACTCAGGGCCGCGATCTGAGCGGTGCTCAATCCCTGAACCTGGGTGCTGGAAAGCTTGCCGAGCGATGTCACGCTGAACGCGGCGATCTGGCCGGTGGAGATTTGCGTGAGGTCGAGGGCGTCGAGCGCGGTGGTCGTCAGCCCGCTGATCTGGCTGGCCGTCAGCGCCTGGGCCTGAGTTCCGGTAAGGCCGCCGAGGGTGGTGGTATCGAGGGCGTTGAGCGTCGTATTGGCGAGGCTCGCGATTTCACTCGCCGTCACATTGGCGATCTGGGCCTCGAGGTCCGTGACGTGGAGGGCGTTGATTCCTGTTGAGCCAAGCGCGGCGATCTGGCTCGACGAGAAGGCCGCGACCTCATCGGAGGTCAACGCGCTGACCTCTGATGTCGTCAGTCCGGCGACCTGCGCGCTGTTGAGGCTTTGGATGCCGCCCGCCGAGAAAAGAACGATCTGCGCGAGCGTCAGGCCGCTGATCGCGGCGACGCCCAGGGCGGAAATCTGGGTCGACGCCAGCGCCTGAAATTTCGTCGATGCCACGACATTGAGCTGCGCGGCTGTCAGGATGCCGGCCTGCGCGGTGCTCAGGGCCTCGATATCGATCGTCCGCAGCTTCGAGAAGGTCGTCGTCGTCAGAATGGAGATTTGCTGGACCGACAGGCGAGAAATGATCGAGGTCATGAGGCGTGCCCTACCTCAATCGAGGCCCATTGCCGGAGACGGGGAGAGGAGACGCACCCGCCGGATGAGACATCGCGATCCGGCCGCCACTCCGACACGCCGATGACGCGTGCCTCGCCACCATCGATGATGCGGCGAATGATTTAAGGAAGTGTCTATGATCGGGCCGGATCCGGCCCCGCGGGTTGTTCACCCGCCCTGCAGGACGTTGCGTCCGCCACCGAGGACGTCGCCCACGATGGCCAGCGCCACACCCACCGCGACGAGCACCAATCCGGTCAGGAATATGGCGACCGCGCGATTGTAGCGGCGCAGCAGAAGCGATCCGAGGAGGAGAAGAAGCGCGACGGCGATGATCTGTAAGACGATGCCGATGCTGATGAGCGCGACGGCGAGCATGTCCGGTTCTGTCCATGAGCCGGGAAGAGCCGCCCATCGATTGAGAAAGCTCAATGAAAATCCCACCACGACGCTGATGGCCGTCAGTGAGCCGTTGCGAAAGGTCGCCTCGATACGCGGTGCCGAAGCGGACGACGGGGATTGGTTCTGTTCGACCACGGTCATCTCCAGGCGGACCAGCCGCCGACCGATCAGGGCCGCGAAAACACGTAATCCGCCGCGTAGGGCTCACTTGCGAACGTGCCGGCCTCCGCGCAGGCGCCGACTTTGTTGCCGCCGACCGTGTTGATGCGCTGCACGGTGGTGACAGGGGTGAGGATGCCTTCGCCCCGCCGATCAGACACGCTGAGCCTCAGCCATGGAATGTCCGAAGAGGATGTGCCCGCGCTCTTGACGATGACCTTTCCGACGATCCGGCTGCCGTCGGCCATGTCCCATGCCGGCCCGAGATAGTGCCTGCCGATGGTCTTTCCATCGAGCATCAGCGTGGCGATCGGTTCGCGGAACTGCCAGACGAGCCTGCCGTCCGCATTGGCCTTGCACTCGTAGATCTGCGCTCCAACGGCATGCGCCTGAAGCACCACCGTGCCGGCCGCCGCCGCGACCGAGCCTTGTGTTTCCTCGGCCCCGATCGCCGAACCCGCGCAACCGATCAGCATCGCGGCGGTCAAAAGGGCAATTGGTTTCACCATCGATAGGTTCTCCATACCAGGAGGCCAGCCCCCACAATCGCGGTAACGGTGCCGATATACAGCCATTCAGACCGTCCGGTCATGAAGCTGCCGCCCACCATACCGAGTCCTTGAAAAACCCAAAGCGCCCCGAGCAGCACGAGAATCACGCCGATGACGTCCATTCCCCTCCTCATGCCCGCGATCCCTTCGATCTCATCGATTGCCGTCGACTCTCGACGCTTACGAACAAGCCTTCGGCCGAGACACTCATAACATGGTCATCGGTGAACTCCTCTTTCGTCTTCGTGTTGAGCTTCGCGATTCACTCCCCGGTCAGATTACCGCCCAGTGCAGCCGCCAGCGATTGTTTCGCCGACCCCGGCCGCGATGGCTTCTGTTGGCTCTCATGCGGCGCCCAGCCGGACAGCCAGACGATCTCGAATGTCGCGCGGAGCCGCCCGTCGGGATCGGCAAAGCGTTCGGCATAAATGTCCACCGCCCGTCGCAAAACCTCGCGCCACATCGGGCGTCTCGATCGCAGCACGAGCGCATTGGTGGCCCCCATGGCCCTGAGATCGGCAAAAAGGCCGAAGGGATTTTTATAGCGCACCACCAGCGTATCGATATCGGTGACCGGCAGGGCGAAGCCGGCCCGCTGCATGAGGCCGCCGAGATCACGCAAGTCCGAGAAGGGCGCAACCCGTGGGCTGGCGCCGCCCATGATCTCCCCCTCCGCGACGAACAGCGCCTCGCGCAATTCCCGCAAGGTTGCCCCCCCCAAGAGACAGCCTAGGAAAAGCCCATCGGGTTTTAACGCGCGACGGAGTTGCACCAATGTGCCGGGCAGGTCGTTTACGGCATGGAGCGACAGCAGCGATACCGCAAGATCGAAGCTTTCGGGGGCGAAAGGCTGGCGCTCCTCGTCGGCCACGAGGCCTAGCCCCCCGCCCTGCCCCACACCCACCCAAACCGGAGCCGCGCGAAAAACCGTCGCCTCGGGCAACGTATCGCGCAGCAGACGGGTCAAGTCTGGCCGCAGGGTGCCGAGGTCGAGCACCTGGCGAAACTCCCGCGTCACGGTGGACAGCCGCTCCATCAGGTCTTCGGCGACGCGCCCGAGCAGAAAATCCTCCCCGCCCCCGCGCAAGGCACGGCTTTGCCGCTGGCGGAGCAAGGCGCGGTCGAAGATTTGGGGAGCGGAGGATGAAGGGCTTGTCACCTGGGCCATATGGCGCCCCGTTCAACGGAGGTCAAACCGCACCCAGGAGTGGGTTCAGAAGCCATGAAGGGCCACTTGGACAACGTCCAGTCGAAAATATCGCGTCCTTACGATCTTGAGAGCCTGCCCTGCCCTTCAGGTGGCGTCGGGTGCCAGGGTTATCTGCAGCCGACGCAAAATGTCCGCAAGTTGCTTCTGTTCGTCGTCCGACAACCCCGCCAGTAGCTTCGCCTCCATGGCCATATCCTCACGAAAAGCATGTTCCGCTCTGCGTTTGCCTTCCTCAGTGAGTTGCACAAGCAGGCTGCGTCCGTCCGCCTCAGCCGATCTGCGGGAGATAAGCCCTGCTTCGGCAAGTTTGTTCAGGCGATGGGTCATGCCGCCCGAGGAGACCATCATCGATCGGAACAACTCGGTGGGCCGCATCCTATACGGCGGACCCGAACGGAGCAGGGTAAACAGGACATCGGCTTCGCCCGCGTCGAGTCCATGCGCCGCAAGAACAGCATCGATATGCGGACGAGCGAGAAGTGTAAGCCGTCGCGCCCGGCCAAGGATCGCCATGCCGCGCGTGTCTACGTCCGGCAACTCGCGAGTCCATTGATCGCGACGTTCGTCCACCCCGTCCCGCACATCGGATAATGTCGAGCGTATTTGTCTTGACATCGAGATAACACCGCGTTTTATCTTTCCGTCAAGATAACTGCAATGGCGATCGGATCAAGCTATGGCCCGTGCGCTGGTCGAAGAGGCCGCTCCTTCCACGATAGAGTCGATCATCCTGCTGGGAGTTTGCGGCTTCGCGTTCGCTTCGAAGATCATGGTTTCGAAAGCCGCGCTCGACGCCGGAATCGACCCGTTCCAGCTTGGGGTGATCGGCAACCTTGGTGCCGGGATCCTGCTCTACGGATGGCTTCTTGCTGGGAAAAAACACATATCTCTTGCGCGCCGAAACCTCTTTCTTTACGCGGCCCTCGGCATTGTCTCCGTCGCGTTCCCGACCGTCCTGTCCTTCTTCGTCGTAGAGCACGTCGGCGCCGCGTACACCGCGACGGTCTATGCACTATCTCCGGTCCTCACCATGGGTTTCGCCGCCGGTTTTGGGGTCGAGCGGATGGCACCTTTGAGATCCGTTGGCATCGCGATCGGTCTCATGAGTATGCTGGGGCTGGTTCAGCAGCAATTGTCGGCGATCAACTTCGGTCAGCCCGTCTGGGTTGTGGTCGCACTCCTCATCCCCGGCTGTGCGGCCCTGGGTAACATCATCCGCTCCGCGTTTTGGCCCAAGGATTCATCGGCGCTGGCGTTCGGTTGCGCGACACTCTTCACATCGAGCGCAGCGTTGGCGCTCCTATCGCCCGTGTTGAGTGTCCCAAGCCAATGGCGGTTGGATGATGTCGGCCGTACGCTCTGGCTCTGCGGGTTCATTCTCATTTCGGCCCTGTCCTATGTTCTGAACTTCCGCTTGCAGAAAGTCGCCGGACCCGTCGTGTTCAGCCAAATCGGCTACTGGGGCACCGGTTTCGGCGTCATGCTCGCAGCCATCCTGTTCGGTGACGTGCCGACCGTTGCTTCCGTGATCGGTCTCGCCGTCATGATCGCTGGGGGCGTCCTAGCCAATCGGCGTCGCAGTTGATCGGCGTCCGCTATCGCGCCAACGAGCTTAGTTGGTTGTCGAGCCCTACCCGCTCATGCGGGCCACGGCACTCGTCACGGCCTGCTTGCCATCGGCCCCGCCTCCCCCTATCGACGGGCGGACCATCGTCTCGGAGACATCCCTTGCCCCGTCCGGAACCGGAAATCACCCCCGCGCTGGTCGCCGCACACGGGATCAAGCCGGATGAATATGAGCGATTCCTGGCGCTGATCGGCGGCCGGACGCCGACCTGGACCGAACTCGGCATCGTCTCGGCGATGTGGAACGAGCACTGCTCCTACAAATCCTCGCGCTTGCATCTGCGCGGCCTGCCGACCTCCGGCCCGCGCGTCATCCAAGGTCCTGGGGAGAATGCCGGCGTCGTCGATATCGGCGACGGCCTTGCGGTCATCTTCAAGATGGAGAGCCACAACCACCCCTCGTTCATCGAGCCCTACCAGGGCGCGGCGACCGGCGTCGGCGGCATTCTGCGCGACGTCTTCACGATGGGCGCGCGGCCCATCGCCTGCCTCGACGTGCTGCGCTTCGGCGCCATCGACCATCCGAAGACCCGCCATCTCGTGGCCGGGGTCGTGGCCGGCATCGGCGGCTACGGCAATAGCTTCGGTGTCCCGACCGTCGGCGGCGGCATCGCCTTCGATGCGAGCTACAACGGCAACATCCTCGTCAACGCCATGGCGGTCGGCCTCGCCCGCACGGATGCGATCTTCTATTCGAAGGCCACCGGCGTCGGGAACCCCATCGTCTATCTCGGCTCCAAGACCGGGCGCGACGGCATCGGCGGCGCCGCCATGGCCTCGGCCGCCTTCGACAAGGACACCGAGAGCAAGCGGCCGACCGTGCAGGTCGGCGATCCCTTCGCCGAAAAGCTGCTGCTCGAAGCCTGCCTAGAATTGATGCAGACGGGCGCCGTCATCGCCATCCAGGATATGGGAGCCGCAGGCCTCACTTCCTCGGCGGTCGAGATGGGCGCCAAGGGCGGCCTCGGTATCGAACTCGATCTCGACGCCGTGCCGACCCGCGAGCCGGGGATGACTGCCTATGAGATGATGCTGTCGGAGAGCCAGGAGCGCATGCTCATGGTGCTCGATCCCGCCAAGGCGGCGGAGGCCGAGGCGGTGTTCCGCAAGTGGGAGCTGGATTTCGCCATCGTCGGGCGAACCACCGATACGCTGCGCTTCGTCATCAAGCACCAGGGCGAGATCAAGGCCGATCTGCCGATCAAGGAGCTCGGCGACGAGGCGCCGCTCTACGACCGTCCGCATGTCGCGGCGCCGAAGCTGCCCGTGATTCTCGCGGCCGATATCGTACCTCCCCTCTCGAACCGCGCGGCGCTGTTGGAGCTGCTCGCCTCTCCCGATCTTTGCTCCAAGCGATGGGCGTGGGAGCAATATGACCACCTGATCGGCGGCAATACGATTCTCGGTCCCGGCCAGGGCGACGCGGCGGTCGTTCGCGTCGAGGACGGGCCGAAGGGCCTCGCGCTGACGACGGACGTGACGCCGCGCTATTGCGCCGCCGACCCGGTCGAGGGTGGCCGGCAGGCCGTGGCGGAGGCCTGGCGCAACTTGACCTGCGTCGGCGCCCTGCCCCTGGCCCTGACCGACAACCTCAATTTCGGCAATCCTGAAAAACCCGAAGCCATGGGCGAACTCGTGGGCTGCATCCGGGGGATCGGCGAGGCTGCCCGGGCGCTCGATTTCCCCATCGTGTCCGGCAACGTCTCGCTCTACAACGAGACCGCCGGACGCGGCATCTTGCCGACACCGACCATCGGCGGCGTCGGCCTCATCGAGGATGTGGCGCGCGTCACGGGCTCGCATTTCAAGATCGCGGGCGAGACCGTACTGCTCGTCGGAACGCCGCAAGGCTGGCTGGGCCAGTCGCTCTATCTCCGGGATATCTGCGGCCGGGCCGAGGGGGCGCCGCCGCCGGTCGACCTCGCGGCCGAGAAACGCCACGGGGATTTTGTCCGTGCCCTCATTGGCCAAGGGCTTATCGGTGCCGCGCATGACGTGTCGGATGGCGGCCTCGCGGTCGCGCTCGCCGAGATGGTGGTGGGCCACGGCATCGGTGCGACGCTCGATCCTGCGGTCGGTGCAGCGGCCGAAATCCCCGCTCACGCGCGCCTGTTCGGCGAGGATCAGGCGCTTTATGTTCTGACCTGCGCACCGGCCGCGCTGGCGCCGATCGAGGCGGCGGCAGGCGCGCAGGGCGTTCCCCTCATGCGCATCGGCACCACCGGCGGCGACGCGTTGACCCTGCCCGGCGAGCCGCCCATAGTGATCGAAGACCTTCGAGGCGCGAAGGACGAGTGGTTTTCGCGCTTCATGCGGAACGGGCGAGCCGGGTAAGACATCATGGCCATGGAAGCGAGCGAAATCGAGCGGCTGATCAAGCTGGCGCTCCCCGATGCGACGGTGAACATCCGCGATCTCGCCGGCGACGGGGACCATTATGCGGCAACCGTTGTCTCGCCCAGTTTCAAGGGCAAGAGCCGGGTGCAGCAGCATCAGCTCGTCTATGGCGCGTTGCAGGGACAGATGGGCGGCGTGTTGCATGCCCTGGCGTTGCAGACCTCGGCGGAGTAGCCGGGAGTAGCGCTTTTACGGTTCGCATTCTATATCTCGACCCAACAGACAGCGCAGCGATGCGGGTCAACACACTGAAGGATCGATTGAGATGGCCAGCGTTCACGAACAGATCGAAGCCGAGGTGAAGGGCAACGACGTGGTGCTCTTCATGAAGGGCACCCCGCAGTTCCCCCAATGCGGATTTTCGGGCCAGTGCGTCCAGATTCTCGACTACCTGGGCGTCCCCTATAAAGGGATCAACGTGCTTGAGGATGCCGGGCTTCGCCAGGGCATCAAGGACTACACCAACTGGCCGACGATTCCTCAGCTCTACGTCAAGGGCGAGTTCGTGGGCGGCTGCGACATCATTCGCGAAATGTTCCAGTCCGGCGAATTGGCAAGCGCCATGACGACGGCCGGCCTTCCGGTGAAGCAGGCCGCCGAGGGCTGACAAAGACCGATCCGCAAGCCCATCCCCTCACCCTGAGCCGCCATCGAAGACGGCGTGTCGAAGGACGAGGGGATTGGAAACTCTTGGATATGAAGACCCTAACGCCAGTCGGCATCGGCTGGCGTTGTCGTTATGACGGACCAGACGAAACCCCTAGACGGATGTCGCATGAGCACCAATGCAATCGAGGCCGGCCATTTGATGGCGTTCATCGAACGGATCGAGCGCCTCGAAGAGGACAAGAAGACGGTGTCGGACGAGATCAAGGACGTCTACACCGAAGCTAAAGGGACGGGTTACGACATCAAGGTGATCCGCAAGATCGTCTCGATCCGCAAGCAGGACAAGGAAAAGCGGCGGGAGGAGGAGGAAATCCTCGAACTCTACATGCAGGCGCTCGGCATGGAGATTTGACTACGCCTCTATGACGGAAGGCCGCCGGAGCAACCGGCGCCTCCGAACGACAAAGCAGGGAGAGCAACGTCCGCCATGGCCAAGCTGACCTCGATCGAGTCCGGCTTCTTTCGCATTCCGCTGCCCGTCGTTCTGACGGATTCGATGCATGGGGAAATGCGCGCCTTCGAACTCAACACTCTGCGCCTGCGCGATGCCGACGGGGTGGAGGGCGTCGGCTACACCTTCACGGTCGGACGCAACGGGGCCGCGATCGAGGCCATCCTGTCGCGCGAGATGCCCGAGATTTTTCTTGGGCAAGAGGCCGACCATATCGAGCGGCTGTGGCACAAGGGTTGGTGGGCGCTGCATTACGGCGGCCGTGGCGGCCCGACCGTCCTCGCCATCTCGGCTTTCGACATGGCCTTGTGGGACCTCAAGGCCAAACGGGCCGGCCTTCCGCTGTGGAACCTGCTCGGCGGCTTCGACCCCAAGGTGCCGTGCTACGCTGGCGGCATCGACCTCGATTTACCGCTCGAGAAACTGCTGCGTCAGACCGACGACAATCTCGCCAAGGGCTTTCGCGCCATCAAGATGAAGGTCGGGCGCAAGCGCCTCGCCGAGGATGTCGAGCGCGTGAAGGCGATGCGCGAGCATCTCGGCGACGGGTTTCCGCTCATGGTCGACGCCAATATGAAGTGGAGCGTCGACGAGGCGATCCGCGCGGCCCGCGCCTTCGCGCCTTACGACCTCACCTGGATCGAGGAGCCGACGATCCCCGACGATCCGGCGGGCCATGCCCGTATCCTGAGAGAGGGCGGACTGCCGGTGGCGGCGGGTGAGAATCTCCGCTCGCTCTGGGAGTTCAAACATTATATCGCCGCCGACGCCTTGAGCTACGTGGAGCCCGACGTCACCAATTGCGGCGGCGTGACGTCCTTCATGAAGATCGCCCATCTGGCGGAAGCCTTCAACATGCCGGTCACCAGCCATGGCGCGCATGACATGACGGTGCATCTTTTGGCCGCCTGCCCCAACCGCAGCTACCTCGAAGCGCATGGGTTCGGGCTCGACAGCTACATCGCCGAGCCCCTCGCAATCGAGGACGGTTTCGCCCTCGCGCCGGATCGGTCGGGGCATGGCATCGCCTTCGACTGGCCCTCCCTTCACAACATCAGGGCCTGAGCCGGACATCATGCAGGATCGTTTCGATCATATAATCATCGGCGGAGGGTCGTCCGGCTGCGTCGCCGCCGCTCGGTTGGTGAAGGACGGGGGCGCCCGCGTGCTGGTGCTGGAGGCGGGTCATTCCAACCGGCATATGCTGCTCGACATGCCGCCCGGCATCTTCAAGCTCATCCAGGGCAGCAAGTTCATGAGCCATCACCGAACGGTGCCGCAGGAGCATCTGAACGGCCGCTCGCACGACATCCCGCAAGGCAACGTGCTCGGCGGCGGCTCCTCGGTTAACGCCCAGGTCTATATCCGGGGCCGGCCGTCGGATTACAACGCCTGGGACGAGGCGCTCCGGGGCGACAACGATTATCCGGGATGGGGCTGGGCCGATGTGCTTCCGCATTTCCGAGGCATGGAGGGCAACAATCGGCTGCACGACGAGCGGCACGGATCGAGTGGCCCCCTGCTCGTGTCGGACCCTGGCCATATCGACGACATCTCGCGTTGGTTCGTCCAAAGTGTGCAGGCCTTGGGGGTTCCGTTCAATCACGACTTCAATGGCCCCGATCAGCGCGGCGTCGGCTTCTACCAGTTCATGAATCGAGCTGGAAAACGCAGCAGCGCCGCCTATGCGTTCTTGTCACCGCTCGAAGGCAATCCCAACCTCACGGTGTGTCTCAATGCCCGCGTGCTGCGCATCGAGATCGCGCAAGGGCGGGCGGTCGGGGTGACATACCGAGACGGCGACGGCGTCGAACGCAAGGCTTTCGCGGATGGCGAGGTCATTCTGGCCTCGGGATCGCTCGTGACACCGAAACTGCTGATGTTGTCCGGCATCGGCCCGGCCGATCAGTTGAAAGCCCATGGCCTCGCCTGCCGTGTCGACCTCCCCGGCGTCGGCGAAAACCTCACCGATCATCCCGAGGTGCCGATCACCGCCACCGCCAATGGCGCTTATGGATATTTCAAGCAGGGGGTCGGCTGGCGGATGCTGCTCAACGGCCTGCAATTCAAGCTCTTCGGGTCGGGGCGCATCACCTCCGCCGGCGTCGAGGCGGGAGCCTTCGTCAATCCCACGGATCCCGAGGCCGAGCCGACAATCCAAGCGTTTTGCGTGCCCATGGTCTACGTTGACCGAGACTCGAAAGGTCTCGTCGAGGAAACCTACGGCATGAGCATTACGACTGTCGTGGTCAAGCCGAAGTCCCGCGGCTTCGTCCGTCTGCGCTCGGCGGACCCGGACGCCATGCCACTGGTGTCGCCGAACCTGCTGAAAGACCCGGCCGACATCCGCGCCATGATCGACGGTCAGAAATTCTTCCTGCGTGCCTTGCAGACCGGGCCGCTCGGCGAGCGCGTCAAGCATATCGCTTTGCCGAACCCGAAGGACCTCGGCGATGATGCGATCCTCGAGCATTGCCGCCGCTTCGTGAAAACCAACTACCACCCGAGCGGCACCTGCCGCATGGGCGCGGCAGGCGACCGCATGGCGGTCCTGGATTCGAGACTTCGGGTACGGGGCATCGACAACCTGCGGATTTGCGACCTATCCGCCATGCCCGACATCAATGCGGGCAACACCAACGCGCCGGCCATGATGCTCGGCAGCCGCTGCGCTGAATTCATCCTCGGCGCCAAATAATCACTCGGACGACGGACGCCTCTATTCGGCGGCGGTCGCCGAGGCTCCGCCGTTCGACGTGACCACGTGTTCGCGCGGCTTGACGGCGGATCCCGAGAAATGATCCGTCGCGAGATCCGTCGCTCGCGTGCCGAAGCCGATGATGGCGCCGGGTGTTTCCTGTCCGACCAAGGCACCGATATTGGACTTGGCGGCAGACCGCAGCGCGCCGACCGTGGACCCCATGCCGGAGCGGACCGGGGTCTTGGTGGTATCTGCCTTGCCGGTCAGCGAGCGGAAATTCGATCGGTCGAGGCGAGCCGCGACGAAGCTTGGTCGCGGCAACGGGATCGGCACCGCGATCTGAGGCGTAGAGCCGGATGGCCCGGCCGGAGACGCGAAGGCCAGCACCTGAATTGGCGGCTTTTGGGGTTCGACCCCCCGTGTGATCGCGGCCGGCAATCCGGCTGTATGGCTCGACACTGGGCCGAGGAGGGCCGTGATGGCGTCCTTGGTCGGCGCGCGAGGGGCGAGCGCGGCAAGACTCGCCAGTTCCGGAGGCCGGCCGGGAGGAAGCGGCGTGTTCGGTCCGGCCGATGCGAGTTCGATCGGGCGGCGCGGCGGCATCGGCACGCTGGGCACCACGGTGGGATCGGTTTCCGAGGCCAAAGGAAGCGGGGCCGGAAGCGGCTTTGCGGCGGCCGGCGGCTCCGGCACGGCGGCCTGCGCTTCCTTGATGGCTTCCTGTTTGGCCATGGCCTGGGCGAGCATCCGCTGCGCTTGCGTATCGTCGGCGGGAGCGGGTTGTTCGAGAGCGGCCTGTTGCACCGGGGCCGGAGCCTGTACTGGAGCCTCTCGCTTCGGTTGAAGCCGCCCGTACGACGATGACGGTTGCACGGACGGAGGAGCTGCGGCCGCCATCGTGAAGGCATGCACGCCGGCGTCTTTGCCGCTCAATCCGTTGACGCTCTGCTGTCCGATGCTGCCGCTGACCATGGGGTCAAGGGAAGCGACGCGCTGCGCCCCACGGCGACCCGCTCCGGAACGGGCCGATCCCGCTTCATCCTCATCGTCGCTACCACCGCCGAACAGCCAGGCAAAGAACCCTTTGGATTTGACTTCCGTGGCTGTGGGATAGTTGAAATCATCTCCCCGCGCTTCGAGTTCGGCGCGGGCCTCTTCGTAATGGGCAAGCGGCTGTCCGTTCGAGGGAATGTGAACCGTTTTCCCGTCAGGGAACAAACGCGCCAACTGATCATAGCTCATGCGGGGCCAATGCCGCACGCCTCCGACATCCATGTGCACGAAGGGCGTGCCTGCAGTCGGATAAAAGCCGACCCCGCCACGCTGCAATTTCATGGCGATCTCGCGAATCCGAGACATCGGCACATCGACGTAATGCTGATCCATGGCCTTGCCCAGAATATGCTGGGAATGCTCCGCCACGAGACGCGAACGCCGCCTCAGCATCGCATTGGTCTCGGGGGACCGGTAGGCCGACATGACTTCTATCGGCTGCGCGGACCCTGACTCGCGATAGACCGTCCAGATCACATCGAACAGGCGAGCGTCCATATGCGTGGGCTCGTCGCGCCGCCAATCGCGCAGAAACCAGTTCAGTTTTTCGAGAACGGATGAATCATAGCGTCCATCGACCATGTAGGTCGCTGAAATCGATTCCTGCGTATGGGCATGATGCAAATAGATCGTTCGCGTATCGCCATTGGCCTTGGCGTTTTCCGTCGCACCTGGCGCGAAGGCAAAAGTTCCCCCTGCCAATCCGGCAAGCAGGATGGGAACAAGCGTGTAAGCCCTCCCCCTGATTCGCATACGCTTCTGTCTCAAATCAAAACTCGCCTGCGTGGCCGCGCCAACTCCCGCAAGAGCGAGGCGCTTGATGAGCGAAGTGTTGCCGAGAAGCATTAACGATCGGTAGTTGAACGGGCAAGTTCTCGGGGCTTAAGTCTCAATAGCGTCACAGTGCCCGAAAAAAAAGCGCCTTTATTTTCCCCCCTTCGAAAATTCCACCAATCTAAGACGTAAATTCACCTTATTTTAATTGACTGCGATTTGACCTGACGAGGCCGGACCCCCGAGGCCGAGCGCGGCCTTGAGCTTGCCCGAATAGCCGTAGACGTCGTCACGCAGTTGCAGCGCACCGCTTTCATCGACGAAAGCGGTGAAATAAACGATATGGATCGGCAGCGGCTTCGGCAGGCTGATTGTGCGTTCCTTGCCGCCGATCATCTGCTTGACGCGGGTTTCCGTCCATCCGTTCTCCTTGCCGAGAACGGCCTCGGCGAATTTGAACGGCGCGTCGACGCGCACGCAACCATGACTGAGGGCGCGCCTATCATTGCCGAAGAGCGAGCGCGAGTTGGTGTCGTGCAGATAGACAGAATATTTGTTCGGGAACATGAATTTGATGCGGCCGAGCGCGTTGCTGTCTCCCGGCGGCTGACGCACGTAGGTCTGCCCATCGCGCTGAACTGTCTCGTAGCCGTGGTTGACGAAGTAGTTGGGGTCGGCCGCGAGCTTCGGCAGCATTTCCTTCTTAACGATCGACAGCGGCACGTTCCAATAGGGGTTGACGATGATGAACTGCATCGTCTCGGAAAAGACCGGCGTCGGCTTGTCGGGCTGGCCGACGACCACGCGCGCGTGATGGAAAATACTGTCTCCGTGCATCACATTCACGGTGAAGTCGGGGATATTGACCACGATGCGGTTCTCGCCCATGTCGCGAGGAACCCAGCGCCATCGCTCCATGTTTGCGACGATTTCGTCTTCGAGACGCTTCGGGTCCCCCCCCGAGAGCGCCGCGACTGTCCTGATGGTCAGGACGCCGGACGCCGGAAGGTGATGCGCCTTTTGGAAGTCGGCGATCGCGGCGGCGACTTCAATGTCATAGACGAGGCCGCCCTCCTCGGCATCCGCCGAGGGCATGTCGAGGCCGAACCGGGCGCGGATCAGCGGAACCCGGCCATCGCGCATGCCGAGCTTGAGCATTGGACCAAAGGGGATTGCGGCCCTTGCGGTCGCGTTGCTGGTCTGGCGCAATTCGGCAAGCTTCGAGCGCAGGAGCGCATAGCCCCGCTGCGGCGGGTTTAGGGCGTAAAGGGCCTCGCCCGGTTCATCCGCCGACATCAAGGCGTTCAAGATGCGCGCCGGATCGGCGACATCGGGTTTGGACGCGATCAAGGCACCGATCCGCGACGGATCGATCCGGCCTCCACTGGCCTGCCAGCCGTAGGCGATGGCCGCCTCAGTCAGGGTGAGTTCCGAACGCGCCAGCGCCGCAGCATCGCCGTCCTTCGGCACGACAACAACGCTGCTCCGAAGGTCGAGGCCATCATCCGCCGCATGGTCGAGGCGGGCCAGAACCGAGCGAGCCTTGGCATTGAACTTGCCGTCCTCGATCCAAAGGGGAGCGAAGTTCCGCGCCGCATAGACAGTCCGGACGGCTTGGCGATCCTTGGACCGGGCCAAATCCTGGATCGAAACGCGGCCGCCGACAGGCACGGGCTCCGGGCCCACATAGGCATCGAGAGCGCTTTGTAGCGTGCCGGCGTCGAGGACCCCTCCTGCGGCAGGCGGCACTGGCGCATGCGGCTCGGCTAAGAACGTCGGCATCGCGGCCAAAGGCTCGGTGGCTTTTTCGGACTGGACGGCCTTTTCGGGATCGGTCTTACGCTCCACAATGTCGGAAGGCGGAGCGGACGCCGACGGCGCGGCCGTGGCGGGGATCACCGGGACAGGCGCGGGATTCGCCTCCGTCTTCGTCAGCGCGTGCGGCGCCGGAAGGTCGGGTGCGGCGGCCGGCCGAGCGGCGACGAGTCCCTCTCCCGGCACGGACACGGATCCCAGAGCGACCACACGCGTTGGTGGCGGAGGCGGAGCGGGCGCGACAGGCGTGGGGACCGCTGCCCGAAGGTCCACAGTCCCTGTCGGTGCCGCTTGCGCATCCTTGGGTTCGGCCGACGTCGGCACCAGGGGAGCCAAGGTGGCGGGTCTGATCAGGATCGTGGGCTTTGACGCGGCCGCAGCAACGGCCTTCGAGCGGCGCGTCGGCGCATAGGCGTCGAGAATGCGGCCGGGATCGGCGACGATCTTTGAGACGGCGCCGTGGGCTTTGGAGCCCGGTCGCAGATCGGAGGATCCGATCTTGACGACGGCGGGTGGATCAGGTGGCGCGATGCCGACCCAATCGGCGCTATCGACCGACGGCAGGCCTTGGCCGAACGCCGGCAGGGCAAGGGCACAGCTCAGCACGAGCCCCGACACCGAAAATGAAGCTGGCAGGCTACGCGGAGCGCGCATCGTGTCTCTGTCCCAACTGATTGCGGTTGCCCGTTCCATCATCCAAACACGGCAGCCGCGCGACGCTGTCACCCCAGGCGGGAGCTTTGAAGGCTCAAGGCTCGACAATCAATCATGCCGTGGACGAACGCGAGGTCTTGGGCCAGAAACTTCAGCGGCGTGGCCCCCGAGTGACATGGCTGACTCAGGCCGCGTCGGCGGCCTGCTCGTCCTCGCCGAGGCCATAATCCTTCATCTTGCGGTAGAGCGTCGAGCGCCCGATGCCGAGGCGACGCGCCATCTCCGACATCTGACCCCGATAATAGTCGAGCGCGAAGCGGATGAGTTCGGCCTCCATATCCTCGATCCGCCGGACATTGCCGCCTGGATCGAGCAGGGCGAGCATGTTCGGATCGCGGACCTCGACCCGCACGATCTCCCGTTCGGCGGGAAGCGCCGGCATCATCGGCAAGGGCGGCACGCGGACCTCGAAACCATCGACCTGGGCCGCGATCTGCGGAAATTCCTCAATGCTGAGCTCCCCGCCATCCGCAAGCACGACGGCGCGGAACAGCGCGTTTTCAAGCTGCCGGACATTGCCGGGCCAATCGTATCGCGACAGAAGCGTAAGCGCCTCGGCCGAAATGCCCGAGATTTTCTTGCCCTCCTCCGCAGCGAAACGGGCCGCGAAACGGCGCGACAGGTCGGGAACGTCGACCCGCCGGGTGCGAAGCGGCGGAACCGTAATGGGGAAGACGTTGAGCCGATAGAACAAATCCTCGCGGAACTGGCCCCGCTTCACCTGCTCGATGAGGTTCTGGTTCGTCGCGGACACGAGCCGGATGTCGACTTTGACCGACCGTTTGCCGCCGACCGGATCGACCTCGCCTTCCTGGAGCGCGCGCAGCAGCTTGACTTGCGCGTCGAGCGGCAATTCGCCGATCTCGTCGAGAAAGAGCGTCCCGCCGCTGGCCTCGACGAACTTGCCGAGGTGCTTTTCGGTCGCACCGGTGAAGGCCCCTTTCTCGTGGCCGAAGAGGATGGATTCCACGAGATTTTCAGGCAGCGCCCCGCAATTGACCGGAATGAAGGGCTTGCCCTTGCGGTCCGACGAGCCGGCGATGGCGCGGGCGAGCAATTCCTTACCCACCCCCGATTCGCCCTCGATCAGAACCGGGATGTTGGATTTGGCGGCGCGTTCGGCGAGCCGGATGGCGCGGGCCATTTCGTCGCTCCGCGTCACGATGTCCTTGAAGGTCAAGGAACCGGAAGCCCGGCGCGTCATGCGACGCACCTCGTCTTCCAGCGCGTCGAACCTCAGCGCGTTCTTGATCGAGACGGAGAGGCGCTCGGCACCGACCGGCTTGACGACGAAATCGACCGCCCCGGCCCGCATGGCCGTGACCACCGTGTCGATGGTGCCATGCGCGGTCTGCACGATCGCGGGCACGCCGATCTTACGGTCCCGCAAATGGGCTAGAACCGCCAGTCCATCGACCTCGGGCATCATCAAGTCGACGATCAGGAGGTCGATCGAACGTCCCTCGAGGCTGTCGAGCCGCGCCAGGGCCGCAGCGCCACCGTCCAAAACCTCGACCTCGTAGCCGAGCCTTCGCACCATGGCCTCCATGAGGCGGCGCTGGACGGGATCGTCGTCGACTATCAGAATGGTGGAAGCCATGGGTCCTCGGGATTGCGGCCAGGTGTCCGCGAATGACGCATGCTGGTCCACCTCGGTAAATGCGGACTTAACGCGGCCGAAAGATCATGGCGAGAGATGCCGGATCCTCACTTCATACGTATGATTTCAATGAGATTTTTATCATGATCGGGATTGCGCGCCGCCCTTGATGCCCGCGTCGTTCCGGCGAACCATCCGCCCCGTGCGGCGAGATTTCCTCGTGACGTCGCGCGTCCGGGCGCCTATTTGCCACCTGATCCGGCGATCGGGCCGGTGGCCCCCAACAGGATGACGCCGACCCATGATCTTGCCTCGCAGCCTGGCCGCCGCCAACCCGCAAGCCTCCGCGACCGCGCAGGACATCGGTCCCCTGCCCCGATGGAATCTCGCCGACCTCTATGCCGACATGGACTCTCCCGCTTTCGCGGCGGACCTCGACCGGGCCGATGATCTAGCTCAGCGCTTCGCCGAACACTATCACGGGCATTTGAAGCGGCTGGCCGAGGGCACCGATGCCAGCCGCGATCTCACGGACGCCATCCAGGCCTTCGAGACCCTGGACGATCTTCTCGGACGCGCCGCCGCCTACTCGAGCCTTGTCTATACCGAGGACACATCAGATCCACGGCGGACGAAGTTCTTCTCCGACACACAGGACCGGTTGACCGACATTTCGTCGAATCTCCTGTTTTTCACCTTGGAGCTGAATGGGATCGACGACGGTGCGCTGGATGCCGCCGCGACCAACCAGCCTCTCGCTCGCTACAAGCCCTGGCTCGACGACATCCGCAAGGATAGACCGCATCAGCTCGACACCAAGCTCGAGCAGCTGTTTCACGAGAAGGCGGTGACGAGCCGCTCCGCCTGGACGCGCCTTTTCGACGAGACGATGACCTCGCTGCGATTCGAGGTCAGGGGCGAGAT
This sequence comes from Lichenihabitans sp., assembly GCA_965214365.1. GTDB lineage: Bacteria > Pseudomonadota > Alphaproteobacteria > Rhizobiales > Beijerinckiaceae > Lichenihabitans. Next base: position 2,342,374 of record CBDCBM010000004.1, on the reverse strand, counting down.
CTTGGCTCTCGAGTCGACGCTCAACCTGTTGCAGGATCCGAAGCCCGACCTGCGGAAAGAGGCGTCCTCGGCCCTGGCCGCCACCTTCAAGGCCAATCTGCGCACTTTCGCGCTGATCACCAACACGCTCGCCAAGGACCATGAGATCGGCGATCGGTGGCGCGGCTTCAGCGACGTGGCTGATTCCAGGCATCTGTCGAACCGGGTCGAACGCGAAGTCGTCGACGCTCTCGTCTCGGCCGTCACCGCCGCCTATCCGCGCCTGTCTCACCGTTACTATCGCATGAAGGCGCGCTGGTTCGGCCAGGACCAGCTCAACCACTGGGACCGGAACGCACCGCTGCCGCAGGCCCCCTCCGCCATCGTGCCCTGGCGCGAAGCGCGCGATACGGTCCTTGGCGCCTATGCGGATTTCTCGCCTAAGCTCTCGAATCTGGCGCGCCGCTTCTTCGACGAGCGCTGGATCGACGCGGAACTTCGGCCGGGCAAGGCCCCCGGCGCCTTCTCGCATCCGACGGTGCCGTCATCCCATCCCTATGTGCTGATGAACTATCAGGGCCGGCCTCGCGACGTGATGGTATTGGCACACGAACTCGGCCACGGCGTGCATCAGCTCCTCGCCGCGCCGCAGGGGGCCCTGATGGCTCCGACGCCGCTGACCCTGGCCGAGACCGCCTCGGTGTTTGGCGAGATGCTGACCTTCAAATCGCTGGTGGCCCGGGCGCCCGACGACAAGGCCAGGTTCGCGCTGCTGGCCCTCAAGGTCGAGGACATGCTGAACACGGTGGTCCGTCAAATCGCCTTCTACGTCTTCGAGCGGCGCCTCCACGAGCAACGGCGCGTCGGCGAATTGACGGCGGAGCAGATCGGCGAACTCTGGCTGGCAGTCCAGACCGAGAGTTTCGGACCAGGAATCAAGATCGGGCCGGGCTACGAGACCTTCTGGGCCTATATCCCGCATTTCATCCACTCTCCCTTTTACGTCTACGCCTATGCGTTCGGGGATTGTCTCGTGAACTCGCTCTACGGTGTCTATCAAGCCTCACCGGAAGGCTTCGTCGAACGCTATATCGCGCTGCTCGAAGCGGGCGGTACGAAACACCACGGCGCCCTGCTCAAGCCCTTCGGGCTCGACGCGCAGGATCCGGGATTCTGGTCGATCGGGCTTGGCGTCATCGAAAGCTTGATCGACGAGCTCGAAACCCTCCAGCCCCACTGAATGTCCCGCTAGCGGCGAGGGATGGGCTCGACGCTAGCGGATTTCTTCGGAGGTCGAAAAAGCCTCGAATTTTCGCTTGCAATTAAGATATATCTCGTTATGTTTCGTTATATCGAAACAGGAGATTGAAAATGTTTTTATTTGGGAGACCTGGGCGCCGGATTCGTCCCGACGAGCGTCCTCACGATGGACCGAGGGGTCGACGCGGCCATGATCACCATCACGGCGGCTATGGAGGACGCGGGCGTGAGCCTCGGGTTTTCGACCACGGCGACCTCCGCCTCGTCATCATGGCGCTGCTCGCCGAGGAGCCCCGCTACGGCTACGACATCATCAAGGTGCTGGAGGAGCGTGTCGGCGGCGGCTACAGCCCCAGCCCAGGCGTCGTGTATCCGACGTTGACCTTGCTCGAAGAAATGGGCCTCGCCTCGGTGGCGGAAGAGCGCGGACGCAAGCGCTATACGTTGACCCCAGAGGGGCAATCCTTTCTTGAGGAAAACCGCACGGCGTTGAACGCCATCCTGGCCCGAACCCATCAGACGCCGACGGATCGGCGTGGCCCCCCTCTGCCGATCGCGCGCGCCCTCGAAAATCTCGCCACCACCGTGCGGTTGCGGTTCAAGGGTCAGACGACCAGCGAAAGCCAGGTTCAAGCCGCCGCTGCGGCGATCGACGCCGCCGCCAAAGCGATCGAGGGGGTGTGACGCGCTCTGCGGCCGATATACTCTGATCGATCGTACAAGGTCGGGAGTTAACCCGGCGATCTTCAGGGAACGCAGCGCCCATGGCCCATGACTACATCATCGTCGGCGCAGGGCCGGCCGGCTGTGTGCTGGCCAACCGCCTGAGCGAGGACCCGTCGGTCAAGGTGCTGTTGCTGGAGGCGGGCGGCTCCGACCGCCACCCCTATTTCGCCATGCCGGCGGGATTCGCCAAGATGACCAAGGGCATCGCCAGTTGGGGCTGGTCGACTGTGCCGCAAAAGCACCTTGGCGGGCGTGTCCTGCGTTACACCCAGGCCAAGGTGATCGGCGGCGGCTCATCCATCAACGCGCAGATCTATACACGGGGAAATCCGCGCGATTACGATGGCTGGGTCGAGCACGAGGGATGCGAGGGGTGGAGCTACCGCGAGGTCCTGCCCTATTTCAGGCGCGCCGAGGACAACCAGCGTTTCGCCGGCGATTATCATGGGTCGGGAGGTCCGCTCGGCGTCTCCGTTCCGATCAACCCATTGCCGATCAGCGAAGCATTTCTCCGCGCCGGGCAGCAATTCGGCATGGACTATAATCCGGACTTCAACGGGGTCCGCCAGTCCGGCGTCGGGCATTATCAGGTGACGGTGCGCGACGCCAAGCGATCCTCGGCGGCTGCCGCCTACCTTCGTCCCATCTGCGCGCGTAAAAATCTCACGGTCGAGACCGGACAATTCGTGACGAGGATCGTGGTCGAGCGCGGCAGGGCGGTCGGTGTCGAGCGGGCTGGCCCCGATGGCAGGCTCGAGACCATCCGCTGCGACCGGGAGGTGCTGCTGACGGCGGGCGGCATCGGCTCGCCCCGGATGCTCATGCTCTCGGGCATCGGTCCAGCCGACCATCTCAGAGCTGTGGGCGTCCAGCCCCTGCACAACCTCAAGGGGGTCGGCAGCAACCTGCAGGACCATCTCGATTGCTATGTCATCGCCGAATGCACGGGCGATCACACCTACGACGCCATGCTCAAACCCCACCGGGCCGCCCTCGCCGGCCTGCGTTATCTTCTCACCAAGACAGGGCCGGTGGCCTCGACACTGTTCGAAACCGGCGGCTTCTGGTCGGCGGGGCGGGACAAGAATTGGCCCGATATCCAGTTCCACCTCGGCCTCGGCTCGGGCATCGAGGCGGGCGTGGACAAGCTCAAAAACGCCGGAGTGACCTTGAACTCTGCGTTTCTTCGTCCGCTCTCACGCGGCACAGTGCGCCTCGCCTCGGCGGATCCGGCGGCCGCGCCGCTGATCGATCCGAATTATTGGGCCGAACCCCATGATCGGACGATGTCGCTGATGGGCCTCGATGCGGCGCGGGACATTTTCGCGCAAAGCGCGCTCAAGCCCTTCATCCTGGCCGAGCGGATGCCCGGACCGCGCGTCGTCTCGGAGGCGGACCTCGTCGATTATGTGCATCGGACCTGCAAGACCGACCATCACCCTTGCGGGACGTGTAAGATGGGGCAGGACGAGCAGGCCGTCGTGACGCCCGACCTCAAGGTTCGCGGGCTCGAAGGCCTGCGCGTCTGTGACAGTGCGGTGATGCCGCGCGTGCCCTCGTCCAACACCAATGCCCCGACGATCATGATCGGCGAAAAGGCCTCCGACATCATTCGCGGCCACGCTCCATTGGCGACGCGGAACAGCAAGACAATGGCGGAGGTTTTGTAAGACTCCCTTTGGGGTTTTATTCAGCAATTACAATTGTACAATAAATGGATTTTTCTACATAGATATGAAAAAATACTACAAAATTTCTACGTCTTGAAACCTGACCAATGCTTCCTTCCCGATTTGGCGTTCGGGTGCGCGATTTAGGAATGGTCTTTTAGCGAGAAAAGCCGCTTTCGCGCTCATAAGAGGCTGGGTATGGTAGCGCCTGTGAATGTCGAGCCAGCCGAGGGGATGCGGTGATGCGGGCGATTCTGATTGCTTCTTGTTGGGTTGCTCTTTGCTTTGGGTCAGCGGCGGCAAACGACTGTGTTGTCGATCACTACAATTTTGCGTGGGGTACCGATGCGCAGACACATATGAAGGTGAAAAGCGGCTCGCCCTGTTCAAGTGGCTTCAGAGTTTATGGCGGAGGTATCGAAGCCATGAGCGTTGCCCAGAAGGCGCAGCATGGTACGGCCGCCGTCGCGGGTATTCATCGTTGGGCCTATAAATCTGTGCCTGGTTTTGTCGGGCACGATGCGTTTGTCGTCCAAATTTCCGGAGAAAGCATGGGACGGTTTGTTTTTTCGGGGAAAACAAATATAGATGTTGAAGTCGATGTCGTGCCATAAACCACTTGTTGTAGAAAGTGTTGATAATGGGCCGATATTTCGATCTATTATTTGTATGTATTGCTGTTGTGTTTTTAGTATTTGCTCAGCCTCTTTGTGCGATGGCCGAGCAGCGCTTGGCCATGGTGGTGGGTATCGACCAGTACGGCAACTTCGGTCCAGACGCGCAGCTGCGGCGTGCGGTGGCGGATGCCGAAAGTATCGGGAAAAGCCTGCAAAAACTGGGTTTTTCGGTGACCGTGATGGGGCAAGGCACAACTGTGACGCAGGATCTGTTCTTGCGGAAGTTCGCGGCCTTCACCCAATCAATCCGCCCCGGAGACACCGTGCTGTTCTATTTTGCCGGACACGGCGTGGGCCTGAATGGCGTGAACTATCTCGTACCGGCGGATGTACCAAACCTCTCCGACGCTGACCAATACATGTTTCGCGCGCACGCGCTTGCCGAAAACGATATCCGCCAACGTATTCAGGAGCGCGGGGCGGCCGTCACGGTGCTGATGCTGGACGCCTGCCGCAACAATCCGTTCCGATCGAGCGATCGGGCGGTTTCCTATGCGCGTGGTCTCGAAGCGATCGAGCCGACGAACGGCGTCCTCACCATCTATGCCGCAGGCTATGGGCAGACCGCGCTCGACCGCTTGTCGGACAACAATGATCCCAACCCCAATTCCGTCTTCACCCGAGTGGTTCTCGACGAACTGCAAAAGCCGGGACTCAACCTCATCGATTTCAGCGAGGACGTCAGGGAAAAGGTTGCGACCCTCGCCCGTTCGGTCGGGCACGATCAGGTTCCCGCCGTCGACAACCAATTGCTGGGAGGGCGCTCCGTCTATCTGCAGGGGAACGCGCCTCCGATCGTCCCCCCGCCCGCGCCTCAATCGCAGCCCGATGAGATCGTATGGAGCTACGTCAAGACCAGCCGCGACGCCTCGGCGTTGCGCCGGTTCATGAACGATTACCCCGAAAGCCGACACAAGGCCGAGGCCGAAGCGCAGATCGCCGCTGTCGAGGTGCCGCCGTCCTCGTTGCCGATCCCATCCGCAGAGCCGCCGGATCGAACGATGTCGGCGGACGAGTCGGCTTGGGCCGAGATCGCTTCGACGAGCTTCTCGGCCGATCTGAGAGGATTCCTGGATCGTTTTCCGCGATCCGCCCTGCGTCCAAGAGCCGAAGCCCGGCTTGCGGCGCTTGATGAAAGCTTGTGGGAGCACACGCAGGCGGACGATCCCGCCGCCCTGCGGCATTATTTGGCGCTGTTCGGCGACGGGCGTCACCACCAGGAGGCGGAGACTTGGCTGACGGCTCTCGACCCGCCAAAGCCAGCCCTTCCCGATTTGCCCGAGCCAGTCGTCGAAGCCCCGGCATCGCCCAAGGAGGACGACGCCGAATGGGCTCGCGTCGCGACATCGACCACACCATCGGACATCATGAATTTTTTGGTGCGTTTTCCGCAGTCGGCCTTGCGGTCCGCAGCGGAGGACCGACTGCTTGCACTCGATGAAGCCCTTTGGGCGAAGACAGCGACGGGCGACCGGACCGCAATCCAGGCTTATTTGTTGTCTTTCCCCGGCGGACTTTACCACAAGGAAGCAACGCAAAGGCTCAGTACCCTCGCTGTGGGCTCACCCGAAGACGCACCGCATCCCAGCCCACAAAAAGCAAAGGCTTCACCGGCGGCGCTGCCGCTGCCCCCGCCGCAAAAACGGGTCCGCCTTCCGCCCCGGGTCCACGAGCGCCGTCAGGCCTCGGCGACGCCAAGTCCGCCGCCCCCAAGAAAGCAGCAACCCAAAGCCAAGGCATCATCCGATCCGCATGGCTGTTTCGAGGTCAGCGGCGAGCGCTATTGCCCGTGAGCCGCGCCTCTTCCGTTTCGCCTTCCGGATCCTAGAGCATGAGGCCGAAACGTCGGCACGGGTTTTGACGATATCCTGCTTTCTATCGTTGGACTCGACCACCGTCATGTCTTTGCAAGGAGTTCATCCGAAGACATGAAAGTGATCGAGCGGACAATGTCCCAAGCAAAATCACCGCCACGGCCGTATCGCGTTTTCTGTCCCCGCGAACCTGTGCCATCCATGGCGCATGCCCGACCTCGATTCGTCACAGCGCGCTGCCGCGAGCGCCGATCATCCGGTCCAGCTCGTGCTGGCGGGGCCAGGGTCGGGCAAGACCACGACCCTCGTCGGCCGTTTTCGGCATCTGGTCGAGCGCGGGATCGATCCGCGCCGCATTATGGCCGTCACCTTCACCCGTAAGGCGGCCGATGAAATGCGCTCGCGCATCGCCTTCGATCTCGGCGTCACGACGCCTGCGGACCTGCGCTGTTTCACCTTTCATTCGCTGGCCTATCGTTGCTTGCAGCGAAACCCGCAGCTCGCCGGCTTGCCGGAGCGGTTCGACGTCTGGACGGCCGCCGAGGGCCGCGCGGTCTTCTCCCGCCAGCGGATGTTCTGGGACCAGGACGGCGATATTCTGGAGATCATCGCCGCAGCCAAGGAGCAATTGCTCGACGCCGCGCGGTTTGAAAAGGCCCTTGCGCCGGACGACGAAGCCGGTGCCCTCGCGGCCCGGTTCTTCCGCGTTTATGAAGCCGCGCTGGCAGCCTCCGGCGCGATAGACTTTGCCGACATGGTGCCGAAGCTGCTCGAGACCATCGCGGCCCATCCGGCCTATGGCCGCTCGATCTCAGGCGCCGTGGATCACCTCTTGGTCGATGAATATCAGGACATCAATCTCGGCCAGCACCGGCTGATCGAGCATTTCCGCTCGGGGGGCGTCAATCTGTGGGCGGTCGGCGACGACGACCAAACCCTGTTCACCTTCCGGGCCGCCGACGTGCGCTACACCCTGCAATTCGAGGCCCGGGCGCCGGGCGCCCTCGTGCATGTGCTCGACCGCAACTACCGCTCCGTTCCGGCCATCGTGGAGGGCGCCAAACGCCTGATCGCCCGTAACAAGAACCGCCACCCCAAGGACTATCGGCCGGAGCGGACGGACACTGGCAGTGTCCTCGTAAGAGGCTATTCGACGCCGGAGGTCGAGGTGCGGCAGGTGACGCGGGCGATTGCGGCGCTGTTGCGCGACGGCATGGCGCCACGGTCCATCGCGGTGCTCTACCGGGTCGGCAGTCTTGGCCTCGGCTTTCAGGCCGCTCTTTCGTCGCTCGGCATTCCATTCGAGGTGCGGGGCGCGGGGGACCTCTGGCAGAGCGGCGCCGCAAAATTATTTCTAGGCTCGCTATTTCATCTCTTCGACGAGGACGACCGTCGCGCCATCGAACTGATGGGCACCGGCAAGCGGGGCGAGACGACGCGCCGGAAACTCGACGCCATGACGCAGGCGCAGCGCCGGAGTTTGAAATCCGCATGCCGCAAGGTGCGCTCCATCGTGGCGTCAACCCTGCCCAAGAAAGCCGTGGAGCGCGAACGCCAGGATTGGACCAATGTCTGCGACGCCGTTGCGGCGCTGGCCGCGACCTGCGGCACGCTCGATGAACTGACCCAGCGGATCGCCGACCAATCGCGCGCAGCCCGCGCCCCCTCCGATCGCGCCGTTGTTCTCTCCACGGTCCATTCGGCCAAGGGGCTCGAATGGGAAGCGGTCTTCGTCGTCGGGATGGAAGAGGGGATCATGCCGACCCAGAGCTCGGATATCGAGGAGGAGCGCCGCATCGCTTATGTGGCGGTGACCCGAGGGAAGCGCATTCTGGGCCTCACCTATACCAGCGAGCGTGGGGGCACACCGTCGCGGCCGTCGCGGTTCATCGAAGAATTCGCCAAGGGCTCGGTGCTCTGGACCCTGCCGGACGAGACCGGGGCCGACGAAAGACTGCCCCTGCCCTCCCCGGCCGATGGCGCCAAGCCTAAAGCCGCCGCACGACCCTCCACGCCAAAACAGAATGCTGCCGCCTTATCACGCTCGCCTTCGCGGGTCGGGCGCCCCGCGCGATAATCTGAACTGATCCTCCGCACTCAACATCCTTTTGACGGATCCCATGATTTATCGATTGCGCAAAAGTTGGATCGCCGTACCGTCCGCCCATGAACGACAGGCAGCGCAAAACCTTCGCTGAGCTTTTCACCCATCCCGTGCCGCCACGATCGAATGGGCCGCGATCGAAAGCGTGTTGGCCGCTGTCGGATGTGAGAGTGATCGAAGGTAAGCGCTCACGGATAGGATTTGAGCGCAACGGTTTAGTGATCTCGTTTCACCGCCCCATCCGGACGAGGAAACGAAATATATCAGGTGCGCGATGCGCGCGAGTACTTCACGAAATTGGGGATCAGACTATGAACATCATGAGCTAATGCGAGACGCACTCTCGAATCTTGACGTTGAAGCCCTTTGGCGCATCATGCCTCAATGAAAGCTCAGCTCGTCATCAGGAGACGAGTGGTTTTCGGTGAACGGGATTTCGCCGAATTCGTGGTTTGGACGATCCGCAACCCCTGCCGCCGTCAACCCATAGATTCAAGTATCGCTTGGTCTATATTGTTGAAGGATTGAGAGTCTTGGGGTTCGACAATGAACGAGGAAAAGGCGATCACCGTCACCGTACCGCTTTCAGAGAATAGACCAATTGTTGGCTGATTTTACGGAATCCATCGAGACCTGGAGGGACGCTCATGGCAAAGACTGACATGCAAGTGGAAAGCGGGCTGCATGCTGCGGTCCTTGATGTTGCTCAAGCCTGGAAGGCCGTGGAGGCCGGTCAGACCATCGAGACCAGCGACCAGATTTTCTTCCGGGATTGGACCGCGTTATGCGCCGTTCTGACGCCCAAGCGCTATGCGCTTTTGCGCAACTTGCGACAATCCCCGGCAGGCGACGTCCGCGCACTGGCAAAGGTGCTTCAACGGGACGTGAAACGTGTGCATGCCGATGTCATGGCCTTGGCTGAACTTGGGCTCGTCGACTGCGCCGAGGACGGGAAACTCTCGAGTTCCATCGATGAAATCAGATCCGTCATTCGCATCGCGGCGTAACTATCCGCCGACGTCCCCCTCAGAGGCCATCGAGACGTGTCCAGAATCGTCGTCATAGGCAATGCGGGCGGAGGGAAATCCACCCTCTCGCGCCAGATCGTCGCCGCGCGGCATGTGCCCTATCTCGAAGTCGACCGTCTCTTGTGGCGCCCCGGTTGGCATCCCACGCCCAAGGCGACCTATGACGCCGAACATGCGAAAGCCATCGCCCGCGAGGCCTGGCTGATCGATGGACTGGGGCAGCTCGATTCAATCGCGCAGCGGGTCGAACGCGCCACTCATGTGATCCTCATCGACATGCCGTTGTGGATGCATTTCTGGCTCGCGGCCGAGCGGCAGATCCATTGGGCGAAAGGCCACGCCGTTCAGGCGCCCGGCGATATCGAGGGGATGCCGCCCACGGAGGCGCTGTTCAAGACGATCTGGGATGTCGATCACATCTGGATGCCCGCCGTGCGTGACCTTTGCCACCGTGCCGAAAAGCACCACAAGGCGGTCCATCGTTTGCATAGCGTCGCCGAAATCAACGCCTATTCCGACCAGTTCAAACATTTGTCGAATACCGGGGTGATGCCCCATGTACAGCCTGTCGCTCCATCCGGTGCGCATTGACTATTTTCCTCAATAAGGTTCGCCATGTCGCATGACGAAGAGATTGCCCACGGCGCGACGTTGCGGCCGATCGAGGAGATCGCCGCCAAGGCCGGCATTCCCCAGGACGCGCTCTTCCGTTACGGCGCGTTCATGGCCAAACTCGACCTCGACGGGCTCGCTCCCTTGCCGGCGCGGCGCGGCAAGCTCATCCTCGTCACGGCCATCAGCCCGACCCCGGCCGGCGAGGGCAAGACGACAACGACGATCGGCCTTGGCGACGCGCTCAACCGCGCCGGGCGGCAGACGATCATCTGCCTGCGCGAACCTTCATTGGGTCCGTGCTTCGGACAAAAAGGCGGCGCGACGGGCGGCGGCCACGCCCAGGTGGCGCCGATGGACAAGATCAACCTGCATTTCACCGGTGATTTTCACGCCGTGACCTCCGCCAACAATCTCCTTGGCGCGATGATCGACAACCACATCCACTGGGGCAACGCGCTCGACATCGACCCCGGTCGTGTGACCTGGCGGCGTGCGCTCGACATGAACGATCGGGCGCTGCGCCAGACGGTGGTAGGTCTTGGCGGACCGGGGCCGGTGCGCGAGGAGGGGTTCGACATCACGGTCGCCTCGGAGACCATGGCGGCCTTCTGCCTCGCCTCCTCGCTCCAGGACCTCGAAACCCGACTTGGCCGCATGATCGTCGGGCAGACGCGGGAGCGCGCCGATGTGACGGCGGCCGACCTCAAGGCCTCGAGCGCCATGACGGCCCTTTTGCGGGACGCTTTCGCGCCCAATCTGGTGCAGACACTGGACGGTTCGCCCGCCCTGGTGCATGGCGGCCCCTTCGCCAATATCGCCCATGGCTGCAATTCGGTGATCGCCACCGACCTCGCGTTGCGGTTCGCCGACTATGTGGTCACCGAGGCGGGATTTGGGGCCGATCTCGGCGCCGAGAAATTCTGCGACATCAAATGCCGCTCGGCGGATCTCGTGCCTGCCGCCTGCGTCGTCGTGGCGACCATCAGGGCGCTCAAGATGCATGGCGGTGTGCCGAAGGCCGATCTGGCGGCGGAAAACCTGACGGCGGTCGGGGCAGGCCTGCGGAATCTGCTCCGACATATCGAGAATATGCGCAAATTCGGCATCCCGGTGACTGTGGCGATCAATCATTTCTCGGGCGACACGCCGCAGGAGACTGCTCTTGTGGTCGAGGCTTGCGCGGCGATCGGCATCCGGGCGCATCCGTGCCGCCACTGGGCCGAGGGCGGCGCGGGTGCGCTGGCCCTGGCCGATGAGGTCGCCGCGCTCGCCGCGCCCTCATCATCCGGATTCAGACGCCTCTATGCCGACGACCTGCCGCTCGCCGACAAGATCCGAACCGTGGCCCGCGCAATCTACCGGGCCAAGGATGTCGTGTTCGCACCCGCCGCCGCCCGCAAGCTCGCCGCCTTTGAAACCCAGGGCTTTGGCGCCCTGCCGGTCTGCATGGCGAAGACCCAATATAGCTTCTCGGCCGACCCTACATGGCTGGGAGCACCGGAACATTTCGACCTGCCGGTGCGCGACGTGCGTCTGTCGGCCGGAGCGGGTTTCATCGTGGCGTTTTGCGGCGACATCTTGACCATGCCGGGCCTGCCGCGCTCGCCAGCCGCCGAGCGGATCGGCGTGGGCGCGGACGGGAAGATCAGCGGGCTGTTTTGAATACCGGCGAGCTATTCAACTTATCAATCTCTTGGCTGCGCAGCGGCTGCTACGTTGGCTGATATTGCTCTGCGGCAATCTCTACCAACGTAAGGGGATCCATGTTTAAAAAAAATCCGCGGATTTGCAATAATTTATCCGCGGATGAATTGACAAGGAACTGCGGATAAGGGTAGAACTAAGGAACGGACCACTGCCCGTCCGCACCATGTCCAAGGCGATGCAAAAAAAGTATTCACGCTGACGTGAGCACTTATTATAAGTGCATGTCTTGGCAAATTTATATGCAAGGATCTCGGCCATGAGCGATACAAATACATATGATCTTGAACCCGTTGACTTAGCTGTCTACGAAGAAAAAGCAGAACTAGTTAGTGGTCAAGTTATTTCTGAGAATAGATTTGTAACAACTATGAAAATGGCGCGTTTGGCAAGATTGGTTAGTAATCCACTTAGTGCGTATGAGCAAAAAGATAGAGAAAGTTCACAACGACTATCTGACTATTTTGAAGTTCATCAGGAAATACAACGCGAATTTAACAAAGGTAAACGCTCAAATGCTCGTGATTACGCACAATATATAGTAGAAATATGTAATGGGGCGGATGGTGACACACCCACAATTGACTTTTACACAGCGGAGGCATTGGACGTTATTCAGGGACTTCCTGGTTCTCTCGCCAAGATCGCTATTCCTTACGGCACTGCGATGGTGCCATACGATGGAGAAACACAACTAGCGGCTAGATTTCTAGCGGGAACCATCGATCGAAAAACACTAAATATGATGGTGCCTATTACTATTACTCATGGAAAGCCTCCAAAATATGCTCGTCAATGCTTCCGTGACCGAAACTACTATCAACATCGCGCCTCTGTTGGTATGTCGATGTCGATGGATGGGCGTGACCCTATGATTGCAGCAATTCGATCCCTGGAAACAAACGTACCTGATGGCTTCAAGAAGAAAATCAGTTGGAAAGGTCGACAAATTCCCGCAGGTGGAGGATATATTGCAGCCGCCTCTTATCTTCGTACAGCCATGCTTTGTTTTGCACATGGTATCGCAGGTATACAGTTAAAAACGGGAGATCTACCGAAAGGTATTGCGGAGGAAGAGTTTAATCGTCGGGCCACTATTTGGTTTGGGCGTTTAGTGCAAAAAACTGGTTCCTATATGGTGAATAGAAAGGAGTTCGTCACTTCTTCTCCAGCTATTTGGGCGGCTTTGGGGGCATTAGGTCATCCACTTATCTCTGCGGATCCAGACGATGTTGACAAATTGTCAAATCAATTGATTGATAATATCAACAATATCGATTGGAGTGTTGGTGACCATTGGGTTGGAATTGCAATCAAGGCCTCCGCAAAGCCAGGAAAATACTCTTTTGCTGGTGGAGCAAAAGATTCCGGTACAATAGCATCAAAAGCTATAAGTGACCCAAGTGATCCAAATTACTCAAAAATTAGGAAATAGTAGAATTTTTCCTGTTAAATATGATTTATGTTCATGGTAATGTAAATTTGTGGCATAATAATAGGCGCGGATACAGAGGTTATGGCTGTATTTGCGTTTATAAATGCATCTTGTCATTTTTGCCGCAGCACCGGAAGATGCTGATGGTCGACATTTTCGGCGCCTCTCGCCTATAGGAGACCCAACCACCCGACGATCTGCCCTCAAGGAGCCTTCCTTCCATGCTCGATATGCGCAAACTCGGCCGTACAAACATCGAGGTCACATCCATCTGCCTCGGCACCATGACCTGGGGTCAGCAGAACACCGAGGCGGAAGGACACGCACAGCTCGATCTCGCCATCGGGCGCGGCATCAATTTCATCGACACCGCCGAGATGTATTCGATCCCGCCCAGGGCCGAAACGCAAGGCTCCACGGAGCGCATCATCGGCACTTGGCTGAAGTCGCGCGGCGGCCGCGACAGAATCGTCATCGCCGGCAAGGTCAGCGGGCGCAGCACCGCCCCTTGGATCAGGCCGGACGGCAAGGGGGCGCGGCTCGATGAGGCCAATATCCGCTATGCCGTGGAGCAATCGCTAAAGCGGCTCCAGACCGACTATATCGACCTCTATCAGTTGCACTGGCCGGACCGGCCGGTCAGCCTGTTCGGTGCGGGGGGCAATGTGTTCAGGAGCCTCCCCCAAGAGCACGACACGGTCCCGATCGAGGAGACGCTCGGCGTTCTCGATCGGCTCGTCGGCGAGGGCAAGATCCGCCACGTCGGGCTGTCGAACGAGACCGCGTGGGGGGTGTCGCGCTTCGTCCATTTCGCCGAGATCGGGCGGGGGCCGCGCGTCGTCTCGATTCAGAATTCCTACAATCTCATCAACCGCAATTTCGAGATCGATCTCGCCGAAATGGCCATGCGGGAAGACGTGGGCCTGCTGGCCTACTCGCCTTTGGGACAAGGCTATCTCACCGGCAAATACCAGAAGGGCGCCCGCCCGCCCGGCGCCCGCTCGACCCTGTTCAACCGGGGACAACGCTACGAGAAACCCGGCGCCGAGGAGGCCATCGACGCCTATTTGGCTCTCGCCAAGGATCTTGGGCTCGACCTGGCGCAGCTGGCCTTGGCCTTCGTTACGTCGCGCAAATTCGTCACGTCAAACATCATCGGTGCGACGACGATCCCGCAACTTGAAACGGCACTGGGGTCACTCGATCTCGAGATCACGCCCGAAATCGAGGACCGGATCGACGCCATTCATCAGATCCATCAGAACCCGACGCCCTGACGCATCGCGCAGTGCCCATGAGCTGGCCTGCCTTGTTCCATCCGGGAGCGGGAGCTAGAGTAGGCGCCGGCACTGGCGAAGGACATTCATGCGCGTTTTGGGCATCGAGACCACCTGCGACGAATCCGCAGCGGCGGTGGTGCGGCTCAAGGAAGAGGGCGGAGGCGAAATCCTGTCGAACGCCATCATGAGCCAGATCGCCGAACATGCGGCCTATGGCGGGGTGGTGCCGGAGATCGCGGCGCGGGCGCATGTCGAGGTGATCGACCGGCTGATCGAACGCGCGCTCGACGAAGCCGAAATGGATGTCAGTGAGATCGACGGCGTCGCTGCGGCGGCCGGCCCAGGCCTGATCGGCGGCGTGCTGGTGGGGCTGACCACGGCCAAGGCCATCGCGCTGGCCTTGCGCAAGCCGCTGATCGCCGTCAATCATCTCGAAGGCCATGCGCTTACGGCACGCCTCACCGATAACGTGGCCTTCCCTTATCTGCTCCTGCTGATGTCGGGTGGCCATACGCAATTGATCGCCGTGCTCGGCGTCGGCGACTATCGGCGGCTCGGCACCACGGTGGATGACGCGATCGGCGAGGCGTTCGACAAGACGGCGAAACTGCTGGGGCTACCCTATCCGGGCGGCCCGGCGGTCGAGCAGCGGGCCCTCGAGGGTAATGCCCTACGCTTCGCCCTGCCTCGTCCGATGCTGGGACGGCCCGAGCCGGATTTTTCTTTGTCCGGCCTCAAGACCGCCGTGCGCATCGAGGCCGAGCGCGTCGCGCCCCTCTCCAGTACGGATGTCGCCGATCTTTGCGCCTCCTTCCAGGCCGCCGTCGTGGATGTTGTGATCGACCGGACCCGCGTCGCGCTGCGGACCTTCCGCGAATTGGCGGGGCGGCCAAGCGCCCTCGTGGCTGCGGGAGGGGTGGCCTCCAACGACGCCCTGCGGAGAGCCTTGCAGCGACTGGCCGGTGAGGCCGGCCTGCGGCTGGTGCTGCCGCCGCCAGTGCTCTGCACCGATAACGGCGCCATGATCGCCTGGGCGGGCATCGAACGACTGCTGCTCGGTCTGACCGACGACATGACCGTCGCCGCGCGTCCGCGCTGGCCGCTCGACCCGAGCGCGGAACGGGTCGGCGGCGGGAGGGCCTGACAGATGCCGCCTGCATGCCAAGACGGCTTTGGATCCGCTCGATCCAAGGTCATGATCTGAAATCCGTGAAACGGGTCGCCATCCTCGGCGCGGGCGCCTGGGGCACGGCCTTGGCCAATGTCGTGGCAAGGCCGGGCCGCGATGTGCTGTTGTGGACGCGGCGACCGGACCTGGCCTCGGCCCTGGCGGCCGGTCGCGAGAACAAGGACTATCTGCCTGGGGTCAAGTTGGGCGATGGGGTCAGGCCGTCGGCCGACCTCACGGATGTCGCCTCGGCGGATGTGGTTCTCGCCGTCGTGCCGGCGCAAAAACTTCGCTCTGTACTCGCCATCTTGCCTCGGCTCATCGATGGCGTGCCGATCGTGGTCTGCGCCAAGGGCATCGAGCAAGAGACCGGCATGCTGATGAGCGATGTCGTGGCCCAGTGCCGTCCAGGCAACCCGCCCGTTGTCTTGTCCGGGCCCAGTTTCGCGGCTGATGTCGGCCGGGGCCGGCCGACCGCCGTGACCCTGGCGGCGGCGGACGAGGGTTTGGCGCGGCGTCTCGCCGCCGACCTCGGCAAGCCGGCGTTCCGGCTTTATTTCACCACAGACCTCAAAGGTGTCGAGATCGGCGGCGCGGCCAAGAATGTGCTGGCGATCGCCTGCGGCATCGCGGCCGGGCTCGATCTCGGCGCCAGCGCATCGGCGGCGCTGGTGGCGCGAGGCTTCGCCGAACTCAGCCGCTTTGGCCGGGCGGAAGGTGCGCGGGCCGAAACCCTCATGGGACTGTCGGGTTTGGGGGATCTGGTGCTCACCTGCTCTTCCGCGCAATCGCGCAATTTCGCCTTCGGTCGGGCCTTGGGCTTGGGGCGGAGCAGTCACGATGCTGCCGAGGGACGCGTCGTCGAAGGCGCCGCGACAGCGTCTATCCTGGTTCGGCGAGCCCAGGCTCTCGGCGTCGAAATGCCTATCGCCGAGGCCGTTACCGCTATCTTGGCCGGCACTCTTGATCCCGGCATGGCGATCGACCACCTTTTGTCCCGTCCGATCAAGGCCGAGGCCGATCGTTCGCTTTCCTCCACGGACTGAGACCCATGGCCCACTGGCTGGTGAAGAGTGAACCCTCCACGTGGTCGTTCCAGCAACAGATCGACGCCGGGCCCGAAGGCACGTTCTGGAACGGCGTGCGCAACCATTCCGCCAAGCTATGCCTCATGAAAATGGTGGTCGGCGAAGAGGTCTTCTTTTACCATTCCAACGAACAAAAGGCCGTGGTCGGCATCGTCGGCGTGACGCGCGCCTATTATCCCGATCACACAGATGCCAGCGGCAAATTCGGGATGGTCGACCTCAAGGCCATACGGCCGCTGCAAAGGCCTGTCACACTCGAAGAAATCAAGACCTCGCCCGCCCTGGCCGATATGGTCTTGGTGAAGAATTCGCGTCTGTCGGTGCAGCCGGTCACCGATCCGCAATGGGCTGAAATCCTCGCCATGTCGGAGCGGTGACGGCTTGCTCCGCGTTCAGCCTCGGACGGTTTCTTAAGTCGTCTTTGGTAATGATCGAGCATGACGGGCCTCGACCTCTCCTTGGCAGATCCCAAAATCGCGGTCATCGCCACGGCCGGGATCTGCATGGCCTTCGCGCTCAAGCACTATGTCGCCGATTTTGTCTTGCAGACGAACTGGATGGCGCGCGGCAAGGAGCAGATGACGGGGTGGTTCGCGCCGCTTGTCGTTCATGCGGGCTGTCATGCGCTCATCGCCCTGATCCTGACACTCGCCCTGTCTCCCAAGCTCTGGTGGCTGTCACTGGTCGATTTCGGGGTGCATTTCCTGATCGATCGCGGCAAGACCGCGATGTCGCATTGGGGCCAATGGCGGATCGACCAGCCCGCTTTCTGGTGGCTGCTCGGGTTCGACCAGTTGCTCCACCAGTTGACGAATGTCGCCCTGGCAGCAGCCATCATCCTGCTGTGAACCAATTTTCGAATCATCCCGACTTGCATTGACCATGAACGGTTGGCAAGCGCGAACGCACGGCATAACGGCGTCATGCTTGCGTCACGACAAGCAGGTCTTTACCTGTCGCGGCCTGGAATGACGCGCTGAGACTGTGATGCCAAGCTTTGATCTCGCCGTGGTCGGCGCCGGAATAGTGGGCTTGGCGCATGCTCTTGCGGCGGCGCGGCGCGGCAAGCGGGTGGTCGTGATCGATCGCGACGCGCAAGCCAACGGGGCCTCGATCCGCAATTTCGGATTTATTACCGTCAGCGGCCAGGAACGCGGCGAAACGTGGCGGCGGGCCATGCGCTCACGCGACATATGGCTGGAAGTCGCGGCCGCCGCCGGCATCGATATCGTACAAGAGGGACTTCTGCTGATCGGCCGCCGCGCGGAGGCGCGGCCCGTGATCGAGGCATTTCTCAACACCGAAATGGGTGGCGCCTGTCGGCTGATGGAACCCGACGAGGTCGCTCGATCCTATTCCATGCTCGCGCCGGAAGCCTGCGTGGGCGCTCTGTGGAGCCCGCATGAACGCCGTGTGGAATCACGCGACGCGATCCCCAAGCTCGCGGCGTGGCTCGAGGAGCGGCACGGCGTCACATTCATGCGCGAAACGGCCGTGCGCAGTATCGATCTGCCGGGGATCGCGACATCGCGCGGCGAGGTCCTGGCCGAGGCCGCCGTCATCTGCCCGGGCGACGATCTCGCGACGCTCGCGCCGGAGCGGATCAAGACCTACGGGGTCAGCCGCTGCAAGCTGCAAATGCTCCGCCTTGCCCCACCGTCTCCGGGCTGGCGCCTCGCCTCGCCCGTCATGACCGATCTGAGCTTGGTGCGCTATCTCGGCTACGCGGCATTGCCCGAAGCCGCCGGCCTTCGCACGCGTCTCGAAGCCGAGCAGAAACGCCATATCGACAATGGCATCCACCTCATCGTCGTGCAAAGCGCCGATGGCTCGCTCGTGGTCGGCGACAGCCACCACTATGGCACGACACCCGACCCCTTCGGCCGCGAGGATGTCGATCAATTGATCCTCGACGAATATGCGGCGACGATCGCACCGGGACGGCCGACGGTGCTCGAACGCTGGACCGGCACCTATGCGTCGGCCAAAGGGCCGATGTTCATGGATCGCCCGGCCGATCGGCTGCGCCTCGTCATGGTGACCAGCGGTACCGGCGCCTCCACCGGTTTTGCAATCGGCCAGGAAACCATCGCCGATCTTTACGATTGAAAGGGAATGTCATGTCCGCATTGACCGCCGTCATCTTCGACTGGGCCGGAACGGTGGTCGATTTCGGATCGCGTGCGCCGATGGGCGTGTTCGTCGAGACCTTCAAAAGGTTTGGCGTCGACATTTCGGTCGAGGAGGCCCGCCAGCCCATGGGACTGCCCAAATGGCAGCATATCGAGGCGCTGATGGGGAGCCGCCGCATCGCTGAGGCCTGGGAGGCGGCCCATGCCCGACGCCCCACCACGAAGGACATCGACGCGGTCTTCGAGGTCTTCACGCCGATGAACGCCAAAATCGTATCGAATTTCGCGACGCTGATTCCCGGCGCGGCCAAGACCGTCGCGGCGCTGCGCGCGCGCGGGCTCAAGATCGGCTCGACCACGGGCTATACGCGGGACATCATGGAGCCGCTGCTGCCGCTCGCAGCGGCTCAGGGCTATGCGCCGGACAATCTCGTCTGCGCGGGCGACCTCCCGGGCGGCCGGCCCTCGCCGCTGATGATGTATCGCTGCTTCGCAGATCTCGGCGTTTTCCCACCCTGGAGCGCCGTCAAGGTGGACGATACCGCGCCCGGCATCGCCGAGGGCAAGGCGGCCGGCACCTGGACGGTTGGCGTGGCGATGTCCGGCAATGCTCTGGGCTTTTCGGAACAGGAACTCGCCGACCTGCCGTCCGAAGAGCGCGAAATCCGCCGCGAGGCCGCCTATGCGACGTTGCGTGAGACCGGCGCCGACGTGGTGATCGATAGCGTGGCCGACCTCATGCCGGTGATCGACGACATCGAACGACGCCTCGCGGCCGGGCAGCGGCCCGAAGGCGCGGCTTAGGGCGGCCCGACGATGAACGTCGATCGCGGCCGGAACACGCCGTCGCCCGGTATCAGGGCTTCGGTGGGGGCTGTGCAAAGCATGCGGCTGTGATACAAACCCTCGGCTGTTTCAGGATCAGGGCCGTGGCGGACAACCGCCCACGTGCCGCATGATCCCGAGGTCCCGGTAGCTCAGCAGGATAGAGCACAGGTTTCCTAAACCTGGGGTCAGGGGTTCGACTCCCTTCCGGGACGCCAGTCATTTGAAGCACTTGAGACGTCGTTCATCGGTGAGAACCTTTACGCCTGTGCCGAACGATGTCTCGACCTTCGCTTGGCCGTGTCAATTTCTTCGGCTGTGAGACAACGGCAAGCGCCGCCGGCTTGCCGCCCGATTGTCAGGGCTGGTCGGAGCGACGCGGAATCGCCATATTGGGTCGACAGGCAAGCGCTCGGAGGGTCAGACTATGGTTGAGCGGGAACACGGAACGGCTCGAGCGGCCGGTGATGACGACGTGGTGCGCCTCGACAATGTTGCGCCGTCGGCGGCCGAAGCGAAGGCTGTGACCGAAATCGCGGATAATGATGACGCCGAGTTTGAACGTCAGATGGCAATCGGGCGCCGTGGAATGCGGAAGCACAGAAACGTGCTGGCCGCGCTGGCGAAATAAGTGATGCTCGAACCGGTCTGGCTGTTGAAGCGTACGGTGCTGATGCTGCATGCCGAGCAACTGGCCGAGCATGGCGGCCCTTCGGGGGTGCGGGATGAAGGAATGCTGGAAAGCGCTCTCGCGAGGCCTGAAAACCTTCAGGCCTATGGTGAGCCAGACATCGCGGACCTTGCGGCGGCCTACGCGTTCGGGCTCGCGAAAAACCATCCGTTCATCGACGGCAACAAGCGCACGTCGTTCGCGGCCTGCGATGCATTTCTTGGACGAAACGGCTTCGAACTGCCTGAGGCTGACGAGGAAAACATCGCCATCTGGCAGGCCCTGGCTGCGGGTGAGATCGGCGAAGATGACCTCGCGGCTTGGCTGCGGGTTCGGATCATTCCGCTCGGTTGACGTTTAGAGCACGAATTTTGCTCTTGCATTTTTACGTCGTGGTCTCACGCGGCCGGCCGCATGCCACGACGGGTGGGATTGGTCGGCACCCGCACATCGTCGGGGTTGAGTTGCGGCAGGGCGTTCATGACCCGCTCCGGCGGCAGGATCACGATAACCTCCGTGCCCTCGCGAACCTTGGAGCGCAGGATGAAAGATCCGCCATGGAGTTCGACGAGGCCTTTGACGATCGGCAATCCTAGGCCCGACCCTTCCTCGGCATTCTTCTGGGCAAGCGCGCCACGGCCGAAGGACGACATTACGATCGGGATCTCCGCCTCCGGAATGCCGGGGCCTGTATCGCGGATGGATACATATTGGCCGCCCTGCGCGGTCCAGCCCACTTTGATGGTGACGACGCCGCCCTGGGGGGTGAACTTGATGGCGTTCGACAGAAGGTTCAACACCACTTGGCGGATCGCCCTTTCGTCCGCCCAGATGCGGGGGAGGTCGGGCTCGATCAATTCACTCAGCTTGATCTCGCGCTTGTTGGCCCGCAGCGAAAGCAGGTGCCGGCACTCCTCGACGATATGGGCGAGGGCAATGGATTCTTCCTTGAGATCGTAGCGCCCGGCCTCCACCCTCGACAAATCCAGAATCTCATTGATGAGCATCAGCAAGTGCTGGCCGCTCGAATGGATGTCGGCGGAATAGTCGCGGTAGACGGAGACGCTATGCGGGCCGAACAACTCGCTCTTCATGACTTCCGAAAAGCCCAGGATGGCGTTGAGCGGTGTTCGAAGCTCATGGCTCATCGTGGCCAGGAACCGTGACTTCGCGAGGCTGGCCTCCTCCGCTCTCCGGCGGGCCTCGTCGGAGTTCAGTTTGGACTGCTCGAGTTCGACGATTAGGGCGTCCTTCTCGGCCTGGATCGACAGTGTGTCGAGCGACGAAAAATAGAGCCGGCGCGCGAGGATGATGAAATAGACCTGCGAGCCTGCGGCGACCACCAAGACCGGCAAGGATTGATAACCTGCCTCGGGCCGCATGAGGCCGACGATGGCAAGCGTGATCGGCGCCAGCCCCGCATAGACGGCCAGGGGAATCGAGGCCGAGATCATCGCCGTCATGGCGCCGACCAGCAGCAGCACGAAAAGAACGAAGGTCTGGGCTGCGGCCGGCTCATTGGCGGTGGCGACCAAGAGAACGATGGTCGCCCAGACGATCCCCTGAACGGCTTCCGCGACGATGAACCGGCGCTGCCAGCGTACCAACAGCGATGCCGCCATGCCGCTTCCCAAAAAACGTCGTGCCAGGGCTGCCTGCATCGTGATGCCGATGAGGACCATGGTCAGCCATGACAAGGCTTCGGACTTCGGGACCCACAGTGTCGCGAGGCTGGCTGTGACGAGGCCCAGCAGCGCCATCACGACCGTGGCCGATTGCCGCCGCTCGGCGAACACGCGGAGCAATTCGATATCGAAGGTGCGATAGCCGCTCCCGGAGGAGGTAAGCTTCTCGCGCGCCTCCTTCATCTTCGACGCGATACGCCGCCTCTGCGCCGACCGCTCGCTGTCCGGTCCGCGGCCGCGCTCGATCATTTCCACGGTCACTTCACTCATGAACCGGATACACTCGCCGACTACTGAACCTCGGTGAACATCGCTTATAAACCTTAATGACCGACTCATCGTATGGCTGGAAACGCCTCCCCATCGATGCCTCGATCATCGCTTTGGTGCGAACTCGGGGCGCCCGCCGCGAGGCGGCTCACGGCGTCTTTTTCTTGCCCCCCACATAAGCGATGCTGTTATCGTCGAGATCGGGCGAGTTCACGCGGGCCAGGCGGGTGTTGGACTTTTGGTCTTTTATCTTTGCATCGCCCTCGATCACCATCCGGGCCTTGCTGGGAGTGATCTTGAAGGAGGTGAATTCGTCGAAGACCACGGTATTTTCTGTGAAAGCCGCCACTTCGATGCCAAAGTTACTGGCGATGCGGTCGACGAAACCTGAGGCCTCGCCAAAACAGCACACCGTGAAGGTCAGCCGCCGAACTCCTGCCGCTTTGAGCGCCTTGCCGATCTTGTCGTAAGCGTCGAAAGCATCCAATCGCTTTTGAGCCAGTTTCGCATTGCTTTTCTTGCCTGCCACCGATGCTTGGTCTTCTTTCTGGCGCGTCGGCGGGTTTGAGAATTGCGAGATGACGGTGGTATAGATCGTCGTAACCTCGTCCCAGAATAGACCTGAGCCAACCTTGTTCTCATCATTCCAGGTTTTATCGACGTTGTGTTCCGTCGGGTCCCAATTGACCATGCCCCCAAAAGTGTCGTGGGGAATCCGCGCACCATGGCCGCTGGCGATGACTACGACCCCGTCCTGTCCCGCCGCCTGGGCGGCGCTCGTCATGGTTTGGACGATACTATCCCAGGTCAGGTCCTGAATGGTGAAAACCTGCTTTACCCGTTTGTCGAAGTCGGCGATCCCGTCGAATTCCTTGCGGGTCTCAGCGTCGAGGCCCGCATATTGGTTGGACCATGACTTTTCGACGGCCGACGCCTTGGAGTGGACCACCACGGCCTTCATGAACATGTCTCCCTTGTTGATTCGCTCAGACGAAGATGTGGCGCTTTCTGCGGCCGGAGCAGGCGTTGTTGGCATGCGCCGCATGCTGATGCTGCACCAGTTCCTTGTCCATCGCGACGACGGTTATCTTGCCGACGATATCGTCGGCCGTGTTTTGGTAGGACGGGTTGATGATCTTCCGCTTGGTCTTGTAGGCAAGAACCGCCGCCGCCGTGGAGGAGCCGTATGTTTTCTCCGCGATTTCATTTCGGTCGATTGTCGCGTTGTCCAGGATCAGCAGTGCGGTCTGAATCTTGGACACGTGGATCCCAGTCGCACCCTTCGTCAAATGAGCCGGATCGCTGACCGCACAAGCCTCAAGCTTCGGATCGCCTTTGAACAACCGTGAGAAGAGAGCCATCGTCCCGTTTCCCCCTAGAGCTAATGGTAGCTCGAACCACGAGAACGCAGCGAGCGCAGGTCGCTCTCATCGCTTATCGGCATGATACATAGATGCTCTCGCTGGCCTCATCCAAGTATGATCTGACGCCATCGAGGCCTGTCGTGCCGCTATGAAACTGCCTAGGTTCTGTTGACAAAGAGGATTCCCAAGCGGGATGATTTTTGATTCACGTTTGTTTTTGCGGAAAGACGAACGTGAGTCGCTACGAAATCTCTAATGAGCAATGGGCGGTGATTGAGCCCTTTTTGCCGTCCGAGTGTGGTCGGGGATGCCGGCCCGCCCATGACAACCGTCGTTTCTTTAACGGAATGATGTGGATTTTGAGGAGCGGAGCACCTTGGCGGGATCTGCCCGAGAGCTTCGGCAAGTGGAATTCAGTGTTCCAGCGGCTCCGCCGATGGTGCCAGCAAGGCATCTTCGATGCTTTGCTCGAAACCTTGGTCGAGGTAGGCATCGCCGACGAGTGGGAGACCCAAATGGTGGATTCGACCATCGTCCGGGCGCATTCTCAGGCAGCCGGCGCAAAAGGGGGATCCAAAATCAGGGATTTGGTCGCTCGCGCGGCGGTTTTACGAGCAAAATCCACTGTCGGTGTGACGCCATCGGACGCCCTGTCGCCTTCGAGGTCACCGGAGGCGAAGCCTCCGACATCCGCCATCTTGAGCCCCTGATGGACGATCCCGTCGCTATCGCCAAACCGAAGGCCCTTCTCGGAGACAAAGGCTACGACAGCGATAGCAATCGAGAGGCTCTCCTGGTCCGGGGCATTCTTCCTGTCATACCATCCAAAAGGTCTCGAAAAGTCATCATTCCGCATGACGAAGTCGCCTACAAGGATCGTAATCGAATCGAGCGGATGATCAACAAACTCAAGCAGAACAGACGCATCGCCACGCGCTTCGATAAAACACTATCCTCGTTCACGGCATTCATAAGCCTCGCAGCCATCAGAATTTGGTTGCCGACCTTTGTCAACAGAACCTAGATGGGTGGGAAGCGGACCCTACTTCCATCGCCATTAGCGGACTCTTCCGGCGGCGTGGGGCGGTTTGCTTTTGGGTGTACCCCAGACGGACCAGTTGCTCCGCGCTATTTCACGCTACATAGATCTCAGAAAAATCCGCTTTGTACGCTACCTTTCCGCAATATGCGGCAGGCTCTTCGACGCGTCGACTAGTTTCCTTACTTCCTGCCTGTAATCAGAAGGAGAAGAAGATTTGAGCAGCGCGAAGATCATCACGTTCCTCACTACGGAGCTGGCACGGCACCGCTCCGATCTGCTTTCGGCGGCCGACCTCACATCCCTGGGCGTCATCGAGACGGAGCTTGACCTCGCGAACGTCTCGGCCCCTGACATCAGAGCCGTAGCTTGGATCGCCTCCGTCGTCCCCGGGGCAGACCGAGCCGCCGTCCGGCAGGCTTACGGCGCTCGAGCTGAGACCCTTCTTGAGCGTCTGGTGCCGCTACGGGTCCTGCAAAGCACGCCTCCCACCCTCGCTGGACTTGGGCTGGGCCGTATGGTGGTCTGGACCCAGTGGGGTAGGGCAACCCAGGATCCGGACGCGGATGTCCGTGCTGTGGCCACGGCCCTTCTTGCGGCTGAAAAGTCCAAGGTCGCCGAGATCGGGGATGTGACCGCGCTGCGGGACATCTTCGACATCGCGATCAGACAATCGCAGCATCCCGCGACGCGTGATCGCTTGACAGAGTTACGCGATGGCCTGCCGGCGGATCGCGCAACTGCACCAGCATCTGCTCCCCGTCTACGGCTGATCTCCCTTTCAATCGATGTGGTGGGGTCGACCGCTGCCAAAACTCGCCTGCGTGCCCTCGCGGCCGATGATGAGGAAAGGGACCGGCTGTACCAGGACTTCTACAAGGGCTTTCTGCAAGAAGAGGGGCGCTTTTATGACGCGCTATTCGATGCCGAGAGCGGGGGCTTCGGCCCCCCCGCTCGACTGGCGGCGACTGTTCGTCGTCAAGGGCATCGGTGACGAGCTCTGGATGACGTACGACATCAGCGGCTCGCCCTCGAATGCGGCCGAGGCAGAGGCAGAGATCGCTCGTATCTCCGTTCGCCTCATCGGCGCGGCCCTGGAACTCGTTCGGAGAACGGTTTCAGTTGGCGGTCTGGAGCGTGATACGGGGCCGGTCTTCGATCAAGTCTTCGAAGAGTCGTTGCGGTTCGACCACATGGAACTGCCATTCAAGGTTACGATGGACCTGATCGAGGATGCGATCGAGATCTCGGACATTCGCATGGACTTCCTAGCTCCTCGCGTCGGATCCTATCTTGTCGCGAACCAACGCAAACGGGGTTTGCCTCCCTTGCAGCCGGGCACTTTCGGGGCTGACAACGTCGAGATCCTCAACCGTTTGAATGCGGGGCATTTCGCGCTTGTCGGGGGTCACAGGGTTAGGCAGGTCTACAGGACGGATCTCATCGGCAACGACGTCGACCGTTTCTTTCGCATTACGAAGGAGGCATTGCCGGGTTGCGTCATGATTGGCCAGGGCTTGTACGACCGTCTGACCATCTCGACCGGCGGCGTGGTCGTTCCGGGCTTGCAATGGCTTCAGCTATGCTATGCGTCCGATCCGAATCGGCCAGCCGGTGTGGTCACGACGGGCAGGACTCTCTTGGGCAAGACGACGGTGATTCCGGCGGAGGATCTCAAGGGCATCCAGCAATCCTATATCGTCCATCACCTCCTCGCGCCTGAGGAACTTAGGCAGATCTGGGAGAGCGCGAACCGCAACGATCTCTTTGGAAAGACCGTCGAGAAGCTGCCTCAGGACTTGCGAGATGCAATCCAACAGTTGCCGGCCGGAGACGCATGGATGGACGCGAGTCCAACTGGGAGCAATGATATCTCGTCGGCATCCCACGGTGACGGAAGCTCGGTCCAAGAGCTTCCTTGAGCGAACCATCCTAACTGGACCGGCGCTGGATCAGCCGCGATCGGACATTCCAATGGTCCGAAAAGGGTCGAAACCGGCCGACCGTTTCGGCTCAGCCTACCACCCCTGCGAGTCATTTGGTGTCCAGCACTCAACCGTTTTCTGGACGTCTAAGTTGGCGGCCTAAGAAATCCGGACAACGATCGTTTGATTTACAATCATGCTCCGATTAATGATTAGTGGGGAAGCCACGCTTTTAAACGCTGTGTCGATAGCCGCTTCCTGATCAGCCACCTTCTACTTCCCCGCTCCACCCCCGGAAAAAGTAGTCTGCGTTGGCGTATTCGTGCTTGGCGCCGCTTGAATCGTAACGATGTTGTTCAACAGGATAAAGTTCGCCTTACTTTTTGTGTCTTTATTAGAGATTGAATACCAATAACCATCCTTGTGAATCTGTACGTAAGGTTTATCAATCGGTTCCAACGTCTGCTCCACAATAATTAAAGCAGCGTTTGCACCGACAGTACGCGCCTATTCTTGAGCCTTATTACCTGTTACATAAGGTATATCGTAGAATTCATCCCACAGTGCCTCTAGTTTCGGAGATTCCTTACCCGGAATTTTACTCACTGCGTCTTTAAGGTAAAAGTCGTTGAAGTTTTCACATTTTACCGCGTCGTTCCGTGCTCTAAACCGATCCGCTTCATCGTCTCCTAGAATAAACAGAATAGAATGCTTATCTAAAGTCTGCCTTAACGCTCCTAAGGCCGTTCCGGTGGACACAAGGACAGATCCAAAGGTGGGATCCTTGGCGATTTTGACTTCGTTCCCTTTGTCGGGATCTTTGGCCTGAAGCGCCTCTGACGTGCGGAGAAGAATGGCGTCTTTGGCATTTTTCGTATGATCGTCTGGTGCTAAGATTCCTTGGAGCTGGGTCCAAAGCAGACCTACGTTCTGCGTTGCATTGTGGCTCTTAAAGCAATTAAGTGACTCGTCTGCCAATATGGAACCATTTGCTCATCAATATAACCTTTCTGGAGTACAATATTTAGTGTGTTTTCCGTGCGAGAATCCATCAAAATAGCCCCATAATTGTCGAGAAAATTTATGAGGGCAATCGCTCTAAAATAATCATCGATTGCGCCTAATCTACTAAATGAAAAGCGCAAGAGAGGCACATTCGGCTCAGCAGCAAGCGACAGTCGTCTAATACTCCTTAGGCTTAAAGGGCTTGATATTTGCTGAGCGAGCTGCTGCCCGGTATGGAGAAGCGTTTTTTGAAGTGTATTCTCGGACGCGCCCACAGTCGGCACCAGCGAGCCTGTTGCAGCAGCACCTATATTCGCCGCACCTCCCGCAAACGAAAAAGTGGACGCTGGGGTAGAATCGTACTCGACGAAATCACTAAAAACAGTAGATTCGTATTTGCTCGTTCTTACCACGTTCAGCAGAAGCTGCTCGGCTGACGTGTCGTGAACTGCTTCATTATAGTTTACTCGTTCCTGCCTCACAATAAATGGGCCAAAATCGGCACACGCGGATAAGCTAAAAACCGCCGCTAGTATCATAGATTATTTGTAAAACATCGCCGCCCCGCCGAAAGTCTGATACTTTCAGCTTCGCAGACATGTATCTTCCGCGTCTATCGGGGCTGTGCAAGTTTGTGCGAATGTCACTGAAAAGCAACATTCGATCCCGGTCACTAGTCGGGTCGGCGCTCAGTCAGCTGCAAGAGACTTCCAGAATCGCCGCCTTTTGACGCTGCTGAATGGCTCACGGTCGGATCGCGCGCGTAGCCTGCCGGCGAGAGTTCATGGACCTCTACGGCAAGATCCCTTCTGCCCATAACTGACCCAGCAGGCATCGACAGGTCATTGAAAGCCGAGAATACCGCTACGCAGCTCACGGCCACTGTTGCAACAAAATAGCATTTCACGGCAGAAGCCCTCTAAGGATGGGATGCTGGATTAAAATGGCGTCGGATCTCGCTCAGCGCAAGATAGATCACCAAGCTGAACGGCGCCATAAGGGATTCGGAATGCATGGCCGGTGCGGCCTTAATCACGGGCACGGCGCAGGCCATGACAGGATGATCGCCGAATTCATGATCGGCATCGTGCCATCGCTGATGGGCACACCATTTGCACGACTCACATTGTCGAAGGTCAGAAACCGCGTGTAACTCATCGGGCCAGTCTTTCACTGGAAGACCCGTCTGATCCGGCAAGGCTTCGACCGCAAGGTGTCGTCTACCCGTTCAACATTGAACTCTTCAAGAAGAGAAAGGTTGGCCTGTTTTCCAGTCCCAAACCACTGGGCGACGCCGCAAGCGCTTCAGCCTCCACCGGCGTCTTGATCCTGGGAAAGCTCGATCTAGCGCAGCGGTGCCAAAGATAATGCTAATCCAAGCATATGATAAAGGACATTATCATATGCTTTTAGAAGTGACGAGGCCGGGCCGGTCAGACAATGCAGCCCAGTCTCGATGCCGGTTTTCCGCTCTAAAGGCGGTTCGGGATGTCGGCCATGGCATAGAACACGCCAGAGATCACCGGCGGGGTCGTCAGGCTATAGGAAACCCAATAGCTCCCCTCAATGATCCAGCGACGACCGGCCTTGGCAAGCAAGGGGTAGGGGCGCGGCGCGTGTAAGCCCGCGTCCGGCGTGGTCGCAATTCGCTCCTGCGCCCGTTCAAGGGCATGCAGAAGATTGATGGACGCCTCTATACGGCCCAACGCCTCGTAATGCGCTATCAGCGCATCAAGCTGCGCCTCCGCTTCAGGACTGAGGGCAATCATGCCTTGGGCGTGTTGGTCTTCAGCTGTTCGTCGGCCTGCATACGGGCGATGCTGGAACGCAACCGGCCAAGCACTGGCTCTAGCGGCACAGTCTGCCCCGCCGCAATCTGCGCCTCGCTACGGGCAAGGCTGGCGGCAATCGATTCAGGGACAGGCTTGCTGGGCGCTACGTGGTTCATAGATCGATTATACCACAAACCGCCAACCCCGGAACAGCGCCGTTATGGAATGGACTTATGCAACAAAAATTCGCTTCTGGATCAATGGCTTACCTCCGTTACAAAAGTCTTACAGACCGTGTGGAAACTCGATTGCTGAGCTAGGTTCTGTTGACAAAGAGGATTCCCAAGCGGGATGATTTTTGATTCACGTTTGTTTTTGCGGAAAGACGAACGTGAGTCGCTACGAAATCTCCAACGAGCAATGGGCGGTGATTGAGCCCTTTTTGCCGTCCGAGTGTGGTCGGGGATGCCGGCCCGCCCATGACAACCGTCGTTTCTTTAACGGAATGATGTGGATTTTGAGGAGCGGAGCACCTTGGCGGGATCTGCCCGAGAGCTTCGGCAAGTGGAATTCAGTGTTCCAGCGGCTCCGCCGATGGTGCCAGCAGGGCATCTTCGATGCTTTGCTCGAAACCTTGGTCGAGGTAGGCATCGCCGACGAGTGGGAGACCCAAATGGTGGATTCGACCATCGTCCGGGCGCATTCTCAGGCAGCCGGCGCAAAAGGGGGATCCAAAATCAGGGATTTGGTCGCTCGCGCGGCGGTTTTACGAGCAAAGTCCACTGTCGGTGTGACGCCATCGGACGCCCTGTCGCCTTCGAGGTCACCGGAGGCGAAGCCTCCGACATCCGCCATCTTGAGCCCCTGATGGACGATCCCGTCGCTATCGCCAAACCGAAGGCCCTTCTCGGAGACAAAGGCTACGACAGCGATAGCAATCGAGAGGCTCTCCTGGTCCGGGGCATTCTTCCTGTCATACCATCCAAAAGGTCTCGAAAAGTCATCATTCCGCATGACGAAGTCGCCTACAAGGATCGTAATCGAATCGAGCGGATGATCAACACACTCAAGCAGAACAGACGCATCGCCACGCGCTTCGATAAAACACTATCCTCGTTCACGGCATTCATAAGCCTCGCAGCCATCAGAATTTGGTTGCCGACCTTTGTCAACAGAACCTAGTTGAAATCCGCGATGGTCGCAGTGACCGTAGTCACATTCGGTCGAAAAATATTCGACCGAGGATCTGGTTCTCCAAGCTATGCGCCACCCATGCCGCCGTCGGTCGCAGTTCTGGAGCATGATGCCGAAAAGGCGACACAGTTTTCGAACCAGATCATGCTCTAAATCGTTGAAATCGATCACTTTTATTCGTTTAGAGGATTCCATCCCAAGGCATGGTGATCTAACAGACTGCTGAAACGGGCTTATGCGAGCCTCTTTCAATGGCTACAAAAGGCGAACGACAGAATCAAATATCGGACAGATCCAGGCAAAAAATGAGTTTGTCAGCGGCCTGCTCAGCAAGCTTTCTCCTGAAGTCGGCTGGATCGATTTGAGCTGAAAATCTAAATCGCTTGTAGTCTTGGTCGCGCAAGCGACAGCGACGGGCTCCGACGTTCTCAGCGCGCGACAAAGGTTCGATGATGTTGGCTCCGACACCGATCATCGACGAGGCAGCGCGAACCGGCGTCGAGGGCGCCGCGGATGCGGCCTTTCTCGGTTACGGGTTGGGACTGAGGCAACAGCACCACATTGATATCCTGACCGGAGATCCGCCCGTCGATTGGTTCGAGATCATCAGCGAGGATTTCATCGTTCCTGGCGGTGTGTCGCTGGAGATCCTCGACAGGATCAGGGAACGGTTTCCGGTGGTGATGCATGGCGTCTCGCTATCCATTGCCTCGACCTCTGCCCTCGACGAGACCTACCTCGCCGCTCTGAAAGAGCTCGCCAGCCGCATCGAGCCCCGCTGGGTATCCGATCATCTTTGTTGGACGGGGGTGCATGGAATCAACCTGCATGATCTCTTGCCCATTCCCTATACGTTGGAGTGCCTCGAGCATGTCGCTCGGCGCGTGCATCGGGTTCAAGAGGTTCTCGGGCGAAGGCTGACACTCGAAAACGTATCGAGTCCGGTGCGTTTCACCAGCTCCGAAATGAGCAATGGGGAATTCATCGCCGAACTGTCGCGCCGCACGGGCTGCGGGCTGCTCCTCGACATCAACAACGCCTATATCAACGCCTTCAACCAGGGCGAGGACCCCTATGCCTTCCTCGACGCCATTCCGACCGCATCCGTCGTGCAGTTCCATCTCGCGGGCCACGAGCATAGGGGCACGCATATCATCGACAGTCATGACCGGGCCGTGGCCCCGGACGTGTGGGATCTCTATGCGGCCGCACTCCGTCGTTTCGGACCCGTCTCGACCATGATCGAGCGGGACGACGATATTCCACCGCTCGAGGAACTGCTCTCCGAACTCGACGAAGCCCGCCGGATCGCGCACCGGGTCCTCGGCGACAGGAGCCTCCCTTCGCCATGACCGAGTTGGCCCGTCTCCAGGGCGCCTTTCAGCGCGCAATGCTGACGGACGATGACCGGATCCTCGATGATATCCTCGACGGTGCGAGGACCAGCCGGGAGGCGCTTCTCGACCTCTATCGCAACGCCTATGCGGCTCGCTTCCTTGATTGCCTCAGCGGCCGGTATGGACATCTTCGAGCCTTGATGGGTGCTGCCGATTTCGAGGCGGCCGCCCGCGCCTATCTTGCGGCACGACCCTCCCGGTCTTTCAACCTGAAAGGGTTCGGTGCGGATCTTTCGTGTTTTCTCGACTCGACACTCCCGTATGCGGAGCGGCGGGGTCTCGCCGAATTGGCAGCCATCGAAGGGGCGATGGTCGATGCGATCGATGCCGCCAACACTGCCCCCAGCCCTAGTCGCGACCATTCGGAGACTGCCGATCCCAGCAAGAATTTTCCCATCCGACCCCATCCCAGTGTTCGCCGGCTGAACCTATCGACGAATGCTTATGCGATTTGGTCCGCTCTCGATGAGGGCCTCCCGCCCCCGGACGAGGCCGTTCTGACCGAACCGGATCATCTGATCGTGTGGCGTCGGGGTTTTACGCCCGCCCTGCGCCGCCTGCTTCACGAGGAGGCGGTGATTTGGGATGCCGCAAGCGGTGGCGCATCGCCCGGCGCGCTGTGCGAAAGCCTCGCCGAGCGGTTGGAAAATGGGGCGGATGCCTGCCGCGTGGTCGAAGGATTTCGACGCGATTGGCTGGACTCCGGGCTTGTGGTCGGTAGCGCCGTTTGATCCAGACTGACGACCCGAATGCAGGCCATCTCGATGATCTCACCTCCTCCAAGGCAGGCCGATATATGATGAGTGTCGCGGATGTCGAACTCCCGACGCGGCACGCGGGTCTCGCCGCCATTAAATCCGATATTTCCGCGTGCCGTCTGTGCAGCGTTCGTCCCTTTCCTCAGCGTCCCGTGCTGCCTCATGAACCCCGGCCGATTTTTCGCATGTCGTCGACGGCGAGGCTGGTCATCGCCAGCCAGGCCCCCGGCATCCGGGCTCATGAAAGCGGCATCCCGTTCAACGACCCGTCGGGCGTGCGCCTGCGGGACTGGATGGGGATCGACGAGGCCGTGTTCTACGACGAAGCGCGAATTGCCATCATCCCCATGGGATTCTGCTTCCCCGGGCACGATCGCCTGAAGGGCGACCTGCCGCCCCGCGCCGAATGCCGCCCGGCTTGGCACGACCACGTCTTCGCCGCATTGCCGCAGGTGGAGACTATTTTGGCCGTCGGGCTCCATTTGATCCGTTACCATGTCGGCCGCCTTATGCCAGAAACTGGCAGGGTTGCGGGGCTGACCGAGGCCGTCGCCGATTGGCGAGCATTGTTTGGAAGCAGCAATCCCCGCATCCTGCCGTTGCCGCATCCGTCCTGGCGAAACAGCGGCTGGTTGAAGCGGAACCCCTGGTTCGAGAGCGACTTGCTGCCGGTCCTTCGCGCCGAAGTCGAGCGATTGACGTGATGGCCGTTGAAGCGGTGCGCTGCCCCTAAACCAGAGGTCCGACCCAGAAGGATGAACGGTCCGTCTGGGTCGGCTCATTGGCGTTCAGGCTTGGTTCAATCGCGCGGGCCGCCTATCGAGCGCTCGATGAGGAGTGTTGCGGATTATGATCCACCATTTTGCCCGGCGACTGATACTGACCGTCTCAATGGTCGTCTCGGTGACCGGCTGGGCTCAGGCCCAGGAGAATGCGAACGCGAATTCGCCCCGGATAGCCCTCGTCATCGGCATTGGCGCCTATAAGTCGGCCCCTCTGCCGACCGCAGCCAATGATGCGGGCCTCGTCGCCCAAACCCTAGCGGCTGCAGGCTTCGACGTGACGGGCGCCCGCGACCTCGACGGCGCCGCCTTGCGCCGCACGATCCACGACTTTCTCGACAAAGCGTCAGCCGGCGGCCCGCGCGGCGTCGCTCTGGTCTATCTTGCGGGCCATGCCCTCCAGATCGAAGGCGAAAATTATTTCGCACCGACCGATGCCGATCTCGATCGCGCGACCGGCGCGGCGATCGAAACCTTCAGGATCGCGGATCTTACGCATGCCCTCGCGGCGACGAATCTTGGCGCCAAGGTGGTCATCATAGACGGTGCCCATGCGGCACCCGATGCCCCCGGCCCCCTGTCCAGCGGTTTGGCGCTGGTCGAGGCCGAGCAGGGGACACTGATCGCCTTCAACGCGGCGCCTGGCGCTGTCGCACCAATCGAGCCTGGACCCTTCGGCCTTTATGCGAAACTCCTCACGCAGAATATTAAGCAAGGCGGCGTTCCGATCGAGGAATCGTTCGATCGGCTGCGGGTGGGCGTCAACACCGACACGGGCGGAAGCGTCACGCCATGGGATGCTTCCAAGCTTTTGCAAAATTTCACGTTTTTCGATCGCTCGGCCAAAGCTCCCGCGATGGGAAGCGCCCAGGTTCCCTTCACTAGTCTGCGGACCCGTCCGTTACGGGATTTTTCGGCCGAGCAGGCCTATGACGTCGCGGTTGCACGAGACACTATCGGCTCCTACGAAGACTATCTCACGATCTTTTCCGATCATCCGCTGGCGCGCAGGGTTCGCCAGATTCTGGCGCTACGGCGCGAGGCCTTGTTCTGGCGCGACGTGGTCCGGGCCAATTCCGCGCCAGCCTATTGGACCTATCTCCGACGCTACCCCAACGCGCCGCATGAAATGGAGGCACAACGGCGGCTTGTCCGGCTTGCCGCCGACACGGCGCCCCCGCCCGGTTTTGCGGTCCTGGCCTTTGACGTCCCTCCCCCGCCCAAGGATGAGCTGTTGTTCCTGGATCGGCGAGGGATCGTGGTCATGTCCGACCTACCGCCTCCCCCTCCGCCGCCACTTTTCCTTCTCCCGCCTCTTCCTGCGGAGGCGGATGTGTTGCAAGCACCGCCGCCCCCACCCGGTCCACGGCTCCTCCCCGTGCCGATCGCCGTCGCGATCCCCTTCGTCCGACCGATCCTGGCGCCTGGCGTCATCGCGCCGCCGCGCGGCATCAATGGAAGTTATCGCCAGCCGCGCCCCTTCGCGGCTGCGGCATCCGACGGCGGCCTCGTGCCGCGCACCCCCGAGGTGCCCGTCCCGGCGACACCGATCGTGCCGATGCAGAATCTCCCTGCTCCAAAGGGGCCTCAGGCCCCGAAAGCACCGGCGGAGCCGGTGGTCGCTTCACCGTCCGAGCCGAAACTCGAGCCGCTGCCGGTCAAACCGCCGTCTGCTGGCACCGGGCATGCCCTGCCCAAACCTAAAGACGCCGTTCTGCCAGCGCCGGCCAGTCCGGTGACGCAAGGCGCCAAGCCGATGCCCGCGCCATCGGCGCCGGCAATGACACCGCCGCCGCCCGGCCCCAAGTCACCCCATCCTGATAGGCCGAAGGTCCATCCGGGCGCCCCCCCGACAAAGGATCAAGGCCAGCCTCAGAAATCGCCTACCCCAGGCGCGCCTCCCCTTCCCACCTCGACCATGCCGGACGGGGGCCGACCCCTCGGGCCTGCCCAACATAAGCGTCCGTCCGCCTTACCATCACCGCTTCCCACGCTGGCGCCAGCACCCTCCAAGACCCCACCGGTCATCGTCGCGCCGAGGCCCCAGGAACAGGCGCCGCGTCAAAAACCGGCTGATGGGCAGCCGGCTCGCCCGCTTCCCGGCACTCGGCCACCGGCCATCGGCGAGGCACCTCACGCGGGCGCCGAGCCGCATAGGACCCGGCCGAAATGCGGTCACCCGGGTCAGCCTCCCTGCCATCCGTGATCGGACACACCATATGGGGGCGATCGCTGCCGCCGTGAGACCAGTCATGCCGCTTCAAGACGATCGCCCCAGTCTCGATCACCCCGATGACGACCCTCGATTGTGGCTGGAGGAGATCGAGGGCGAACGGGCACTTGACTGGGTCACCGCTCAGTCAGCGGCGACCCTCGCTCGTTTCGGTGGGCCGAGCTATGAGCGCGACCGCGAAGCGCTTCTTGCGATCTTCGACCGGCCGGACAAAATCCCGCATGTCGGGCGCCGAGGCGCCTTCGTGTATAATTTCTGGCAGGATGCCGATCACCCGCGCGGAGTGTGGCGGCGCACGACCCTCGCCTCGTATCGGCTGCCGCAACCGGCGTGGGATGTGCTGCTCGATCTCGACAGCTTGGCGAAGATCGAGGGGGAGGATTGGGTCTGGGCCGGTGCGGGCGTCGAGCCCGAGGACCGGCAACGGGCCATGCTGCGGCTTTCGCGCGGCGGCAGCGATGCCGTCGTGCTGCGGGAATTCGATCTCGACGCACGGGCATTCCTGACGGGCGGCTTCGTTCTGGACCAGGCGAAAGGCGGCGTCGCCTGGGTCGACCGCGACACATTGCTCCTGTCAAGCGCCTGGGGCGACGGCATGGCGACCCGGTCCGGCTATGCGCGCAGCGTGCGACTTTGGCGTCGCGGCACGCCGCCGCAAGACGCCGGAGTGATCTTCACCGTTGGCCCGGACAGCATGAGCGCCTGGGGAAGCGTCGACCGCACAGCCAAACCCCCACGCCTCTGGTTTTTCGACAAGCCAAGCTTTTTCGACACGATCGGCTGGCTGGACGTTTCGGATGGCCCGAACCTCCGTGTCGATCTGCCGACGGATGTGTGGTGGGAGGTGCATGCCGACAGCCTCGTCGTCAAACCCCGCACGCCTTGGACCGTGGGGGGACAGAGCTATGCGCCAGACATGCTGCTCGGGCTGTCCTGGTCGGCGTTCCTCGCCGGGGAGCGGCACTTCACGGTGCTGTTCAACCCTGGCGAGCGGCGCGTGCTCGAGGGATTCTTCTGGACCGGGGGACGCCTCGTCGTCTCGATCCTTGACGATCTGGCGCCGCGTTTCGCGGTCTTCGACCCCGAGACGTGGATCGGGCGTCCGATCGAGGGATTACCCGACATCGGCGTCGTCAGCTTGCATTCCATCGATCACGATGTCGAAGACAACAACGGCGAGGTCGTGGTCGGCACTCAGGACCCCTTGACGCCGCAGAACCTCCTCCTGCTCGACGTTACGAGGCCCACCGCCCCGGCGGTGCTCAAGGCCAATGCCCCGATGTTCGATGCGGCCGGCCTCGTCATCAGCCGTCACGAGGCCATCTTGACCGACGGCGAGCGCATCCCCTATACGATGGTCGGCCCGCGCTCGTTGGACGGTCATGCCCCGGTCCACCTGTCGGGCTACGGTGGGTTCGCTGTGTCGAACCTGCCGGTCTACCGCGCCTCGGTCGGCAAGCTTTGGCTGGAGCGGGGCGGCACCAGCGTCGTGGCGAATATTCGGGGTGGGGGCGAATTCGGCACCCGTTGGCACGAGGCCGGCCGGCTCGCCGGCAAGCGGTTGTCGCATGACGATTTCGCGGCCGTGGCGTCTGACCTCGTGCGTCGTGGCGTGACGCGCCCCAAGCGGATCGCGGCGGAAGGCGGCTCCAACGGCGGATTGCTGATCGCCAATATGCTGACCCGCTACCCGGAACGGTTCGGCGCCTTGCTCTGCACCATTCCGCTCATCGACATGCGTCGCTATGCGAAACTCCTCGCCGGGGCGAGTTGGATCGCCGAATATGGCGACCCGGACAAGCCGGAAGACTGGGCCTTTTTGGGGCCGATGTCAGCCTATCAGGCCGCTGAGCCTGGAAGACCCTATCCGCCCATTCTCCTCGCGACGACTCGCCGGGACGATCGCGTGCATCCCGGCCATGCGCGCAAGATGGCGCTGAAGCTTCAGGACATGGGCTACCCTGCTCATCTCTTCGAGCCCGCAGCCGGCGGCCACAGCTACGGCAAGGACAATGCCGAGCGGGCCGCCTTCATCGCCTTAGGATTTTCGTTCCTGCGCGACGCGATCGGGTGGGCGGGATAACTGCCCCGAGCCGCGCTCATCGACGCGGCTTGTTCCTTCAGGGCCGCGTCAGCCACATGACCGTGCCACCGAAGGCATCGGTCTTGGTCACGTTCCTGTCGTTTTCGACGCCTCCGACCCGGTCCCCTTGGACGATGCGCTGCACCATCTGATAGCCGCGCTCGGGAATGTCCGGCACCGTGCTGCCAGACTTCCAGAAATGCTTGGTCTTCAAGCGCCAATAGAGCTGGTCACCCGACAGGATGGCATTCGCCCCGACATAGACACCGGTTTCAACCCTGCGGTTTCAACCTCTTCGAACCAGGCATTGCAATAGTCGATGACGTTTTCCGCAGGAGCCGCATGTGCCACCCCTTCGAGGTCGAGCCAGATGTTGACACCAGCTGGAATGCCGATCGCGTGGGCATGCCCGGCCGCGTGCGCACCGCCGCTTGCGCCGAGGGCCGCCGTTGGAAGCCAACCCGGATTGGCCACATGCTGAACGGCCATCAGGCTGAGACCGGCATCGAGAATAAGGTCGGCTTCCGCCGTGGTGAGATCGCCCGTCGAGGGGATCGCGCCTCGGGACAGATAGCGGATGCAGAACATGAACCCGGCGTTTCGCAAGGCGGCCGCCGTTGCCGGGGTCAAGACCGTATTGCAATCGAACCCATGCACCCCAGCCGGTGCTCCGATGACTTGTCCCGCGAGTGGCATATCCATTCCCCTTACAGCACGTATTAATTGTATTAGTTATTTTTTCCCTTTTAAGTTGCATATTGTCAAGTGCAACAGCGCTGGATAATCGTCGGCGTTGTGAGAGAGACCGCCGTTCCAGGAAAAGCCTCGAGGAGGCTCGCGGCGTGGAGCCGATCCGCATCAAACCCCATGTCGACGACGACATGTGTTTTTCGGCCTAGGACGTCCTGGACAGCGTTTCGGCGGCACGGGGGGCTACGGATGCGAGATGTGAAGCCTGGATCGAGGCCGACGGCGAGACGCTAAGGGTCTATGCAGCCGCTAACGCCGAACCAGGCCGCGTCCCCCTCATCTTTTTCGAAGGAGACTGCCTTTCAGGAGGCAATCGGTTCGACAGCAATGCCGTCGTTTGGGACGGATACGCCAAGATGTCGGCGTCTCAAGTCCAGCGTGAGGCCGAGCGGCTTGCTGCCACATTGGCGCGGCCTGTCGTCAATCTGGCTCGACCTGGCGTCATGGGCTCGACGGGCGACCACCTCCAGCGCCGCCGCCCGCGCGAGAGCGAAATCATCGATGCGGCGCTTGACGGACTCAAGCGCCGCTATGGGTGGGACGCGATCGATCTTGCCGGCTTTTCCGGCGGCGGCCATGTGGTGGCGGCCCTTTTGGCGCGGCGGGCCGACATCCGCTTCGTGGTCATCGCATCTGGCAATGTGGCCGTGCGTGAAAGGCTTGAGGCGATGGCACGCATCGTCGATGTCACGGGCTATCATGATTTTTTGGACCCGCTGGATCTGGTCCAAGATGTGGTGGCTCACCCGCCGCGCCATGTGGTGGTTTTGACCGACCCCAAGGACGTCGTCGTATCTGCCGCGTCGCAAACCGCCTATGTCGAAGCCTTAAGAGCGGTGGGCGTTTCGGTCGAGCACCGCTTCGTGACGGCGAGCGACCAGAAACACCATAACTTGCGCAACGAGGCGATATTGGCGGCTGCTGGCCTTGGCGGGGGTGTCCCTTGAAACCGATCGCACTTTTGAGTCTCGCTTATTGCTCGGGACGGCGAAGGTTCGACATCAGCGGTCGAGCAGCGCGATGAGGCTCGACGTGTCCCAACGCTGGCCGCCCATGGCCTGAACCTGGGAATAGAACTGATCGACGAGGGCGGTGACGGGCAGATTCGCGCCATCCTGCCGAGCCTGGGCGAGGCAGATCGACAGATCCTTGCGCATCCAATCGACCGCGAAGCCGAAATCGAACTTACCCTCTGCCATGGTCTTGCCCCGGTTTTCCATCTGCCAGGATTGGGCCGCGCCCTTCGAGATCACGGCCAGAACCGCCTCGACATCGAGGCCCGCCTTCATGGCAAAATGGACGCCCTCCGAAAGGCCCTGCACCAGGCCAGCGATGCAGATCTGGTTGACCATCTTGGTCAATTGCCCGCTGCCGCTCTCGCCCATCAGCCGGCAGGATTTCGCATAGGCGACAATGAGCGGTTCCACTTGGGCGTAGACATCGGGATCGCCGCCGCACATCACGGTCAAAGCACCGTTCTCGGCGCCGGCCTGCCCTCCCGAGACGGGAGCATCGATGAAACCGAGCCCAGAAGTCTTCGCTGCGGCATGCAGTTCACGCGCGACAGTGGCGGAGGCGGTGGTGTGATCGACGAAAATAGCGCCTTTTGCCATGCCGGCGAATGCGCCATCCTCGCCCAGCGTCACCGAGCGCAGATCGTCGTCGTTCCCGACGCAGGCGAAGATGACCTCGCGGTCCTTGGCGGCCTCGCGCGGGGTCGCGGCCGAAGCGCCGCCGTTGGCCTCGACCCAGGCCGAGGATTTCGCCGCAGTGCGGTTATAGACCACGACATCGTGGCCGCCCTTCTGGGCCAGATGACGCGCCATGGGATAGCCCATGACCCCGAGACCGAGAAAAGCGACGCGTGCCACGTTGATCAAATCCTCGTTTTCCTTCTCCCCGCCTGCGGTGAGAAGGCCTAGCCCGTTTTCGCTTTTCGCTTCCCGAAGGGAGGCAACTCACAGCGATTCACATGTCCGCCCTGATGCGCTCGGCCAGGGCGGCCAGCACCTCGGGCTTTTCCATCGGGCCGCCCGGTGGGTGCAAGGCAACGCCCTCATGGCGAGGCAGCAGATGAAAATGCAGGTGAAACACCACCTGCCCTCCAGCGCTCTCGTTAAACTGCTGCACCGTCAAGCCATCGGCCTTTGTGGCAGCCACGACCGCCGCGCCGACCGTCTGCACGCGCGGCATCAGGGCCGCAAGCGCCTCGGGCGCTATATCCAACAGGCCCCGGGCCGCAACTTTCGGGATCACTAGGACATGGCCCTCGATGCGCGGCATGATGTCCATGAAGGCCATCGCGACATCATCTTCGAAGACCTTGTGGCACCCCATCTCGCCACGCAGGATCTTGGCGAAGACGTTGTCGGGATCATAGGCCGTCATCGGCGGGTCATCGGTCGCTGATGGGCGAATAGTCGCGCGCCGGAGCGCCCGTATAAAGTTGGCGAGGACGGCCGATCTTCTGCCCCGGATCCTCGATCATTTCCTTCCATTGCGCGATCCAGCCCACGGTTCGGGCCAGCGCGAAGAGCACGGTGAACATCGAGACGGGGAAACCCAAGGCCTTGAGCGTGATGCCAGAATAAAAGTCGACGTTCGGATAGAGCTTCTTCGAGATGAAATATTCATCCGACAGAGCGATCCGTTCGAGTTCGATGGCGACATCGAGCAAGGGATCGTCCTTGATCCCGAGTTCGCTCAGCACCTCATGGCAGGTCTTCTGCATGATCTTGGCGCGCGGATCGTAGTTCTTGTAGACGCGGTGGCCGAAACCCATGAGCCGGAACGGATCGTTCTTGTCCTTGGCCCGGGCCACGAATTGCGGAATGCGATCGACCGTGCCGATCTCGCCCAGCATTTTCAGCGCCGCCTCGTTGGCTCCCCCATGCGCTGGTCCCCAGAGACAGGCGATGCCGGCCGCGATACAGGCGAAAGGATTGGCTCCGGAAGAGCCCGCGAGCCGCACGGTGGAGGTGGAGGCGTTCTGCTCGTGGTCGGCATGGAGAATGAAGATACGGTCGAGCGCCCGCGCCATGATCGGGTTGACCTTATAGTCTTCGCAGGGCACCGCGAAACACATGCGCAAGAAATTCGAGGTAAAGTCGAGGTCGTTCTTCGGGTAAACGAAGGGTTGGCCGATCGTATATTTGTAGGCCATCGCGGCGAGCGTCGGCATCTTGGCGATCATACGCATCGAAGCGACCATCCGCTGGTTCGTATCGGCGATGTCGGTCGAGTCGTGATAGAAGGCCGACAGGGCGCCGACGCAGCCGACCATCACGGCCATGGGATGCGCGTCGCGGCGAAAACCTTGGAAGAACCGCGCCATCTGCTCATGCACCATGGTGTGGCGCGTGACGCGGTAGTCGAAATCGGCCTTTTGCGCCTTGGTGGGCAATTCGCCATAGAGAAGAAGGTAGCAGGTTTCGAGAAAGTCGCCGTGTTCGGCGAGCTGCTCGATCGGGAACCCGCGATAGAGCAGGATGCCCTCGTCCCCATCGATATAAGTGATCTTCGATTCACAGCTCGCCGTGGAGGTGAAGCCGGGATCGTAGGTGAACATGCCGGTCTGCGCGTAGAGCTTGCCGATATCCAGCACGGCCGGGCCGATCGTTCCATTTTTCACCGGCAGATCGGTCGATTTATCGTCGATCAGGAAGGTTCCAGCCTGCGCCTGCATGGATGTGCCTTTGGTTGATGAAACGAAGGGCGGCGTGAGCCGGGACTCATACCGTTGTGCGTTGCGGTAACGCTAGTGTATCCACCGGGCGCGTCAAGTTTTTGCCTGATTTTGACGCGATGGCGCGCTCAAGCCGCATCTTCAAGCCGCCCGAGGCTTTCGGCGCGGCCTAGCACTTCGAGAACATCGAAGATGCCAGGGGAGGTCGTGCGGCCCGTCAGCGCGGCCCGCAGAGGTTGCGCTACCTGGCCGAGCTTGGTGCCGGTCTCCTCCGCATAGACGCGGACGGCAGCCTCGGCATCCTGCGCGGTCCAGGCCGGCAGCGCTTCGAGACGGGGAAGCAGCGCCTGCAAATGCGTGCGCCCGCCGCCGGCCAGGATGTCGGCCGCCTTGGGGTCGATCGGCAAAGGGCGCGACGCGAACAGGAACATCGCGCCATCGAGCAGTTCCACCAGGGTCTTGGCGCGCTCCTTTAGCCCCGGCATCGCGGCGAGCAGCTTCTGCCGCATCGCAGCGTCGATCCGGGGCAGCAGCGGCGGTCCCTCAGGGAGGAAGGGCAGCGTATCGATCAGTCGATCCAGCAGTTCCCCGTCGGGCGTGGCCCGCAGATATTGGCCATTGATGTTCTCGAGCTTGGCGAAATCGAAACGCGAGGGCGAGCGTCCGACCGAGGCGAGATCGAAGGCGGAGACCATCTCGTCGGACGAGAACATCTCCCGGTCCCCCTGGCTCCAGCCCAGACGGACCAGATAGTTGCGCACGGCGGCCGGCAGGTAGCCCATCGCCCGGTAGGCATCGACGCCGAGGGCGCCGTGGCGCTTGGAGAGTTTTGCCCCATCGGCGCCGTGGATCAGCGGAATATGCGCCATCACGGGCACCGGCCAGCCCAGCGCGTCATAGATGTGCATCTGCCGCGCCGCATTGGTGAGATGGTCGTCCCCACGAATGATCTGGGTGACGCCCATGTCATGGTCGTCGACCACCACGGCCAGCATATAGGTGGGCGTGCCGTCCGACCGCAGCAGGACGAGATCGTCGAGATCTTTGTTAGCCCAGGTGACGCGGCCCTGCACCTTGTCGTCGAGGGTGGTGGTGCCATCCTGCGGCGCTCGAAGGCGCACCACCGGCTTGACGCCAGCCGGCGCCTCGGCGGGGTCGCGGTCACGCCAACGGCCGTCGTAGCGGGGCGGCCGCTTCTCGCGCATGGCCGTCTCGCGCATCTCGGCGAGTTCCTCTGGCGTCGCGTAGCAATGATAGGCGCGGCCACCGGCGAGCAGCCCTTCGACTGCGGCCTTGTGCCGGTCGATCCGCTGGGACTGGTAGACGACATCGCCGTCCCAGGTGAGGCCGAGCCACGTCAGGCCTTCGAGGATCGCGTCGATGGCGGTCGTGGTCGAGCGCTCGCGGTCGGTATCCTCGATCCGCAGCAGCATCTTGCCACCGGCCCGGCGGGCGAAAAGCCAGTTGAACAAAGCCGTGCGCGCGCCGCCGATATGCAAAAAGCCTGTCGGCGACGGGGCGAAACGCGTGATGACGGGCTCGGACATCGGCCTCACTGCTCGATCGAAAGGAATTGGATGGCGCAAGACATCGCGGTGTCATCTCGCGAAAGGCTCGTCTACCATGATGGTCTCGTTCCTACAAAGGGCAGGCTGAAGCCATGGTGGCCGCCACCCGGCGCCCCAGCCGCGCCGGTCCCTCCGCGATCTGGGGCGCCGCGCTCGTCGAGCGGGCGGCGCGTACGCGCCCTGGCGCCGCCTTGGCGGCGGGGGCCGTCCGGGAATGGGATGAGCGACGGCTCTTCCTGTGGCTTCCGGCGGCGGCGGGGGGCGGTGTCCTGCTCTATTTCGCCGCAGTCGCGAGCCCGTGCTCTGGCTTCCGGTCTTGCTTGCCTTGGCAAGCGTCGCGGTGTCGTTTCTGCTGCGACACAAGCCCTTGGCGCTTTGCCTGGCCTGCGGCTGCGCTGCGCTGTGTCTTGGCTTCATCTCCGCCGAATTGCGCACGCGATCCTTCGCGACACCGATGCTCGACCGGATCCGCATCGTCAAGCTGACCGGGTTCATCGAAGCGGTGGACAACCGGCAGGAGGGCGCCCGCTTCCTGCTTCATATCGAGGACGGCGGCGGCCTCGACCCCGCTCACGCGCCGCGTCGCGTGAGACTGACGACCCGGCGTGACGACCCGCTCGCGGCGGGCGATTTCGTCGCCGTCACGGCCCGATTGCTCCCCCCGGCCCGCGCGTCCCTGCCGGGCGGCTACGACTTCGCCCGAGACGCCTATTTCGCCGGGATCGGCGCGGTTGGCACGGCGCTCGGCACGGTCAGGCGGGCCGAACCTCCCCACGGCCTGGGGTTGGTCGAATCCTGGCGAATGGCCCTCGACCGCGCCCGCAACGATCTTGCGGC
The DNA here is from genome assembly GCA_965214365.1 of Lichenihabitans sp. Lineage (GTDB taxonomy): Bacteria > Pseudomonadota > Alphaproteobacteria > Rhizobiales > Beijerinckiaceae > Lichenihabitans. The sequence goes on along the minus strand of CBDCBM010000004.1, from coordinate 2,297,852 downwards.
ACGCGTCAGCCTGTGCGTCGGCGGCGGCGACGCCGGCGCCGTGGCGGCCGCCATGGTGACGGGAAAGCGGGATCCTTTCGCAGGATGGGCGCGACATCATCCGCGAGGCCGGCATCTTCCATATCATCACCATCGCGGGCGTGCAGATGACGCTGGTGGCCGGGCTTCTGTTCGGCGGCATCCGTCGGGCGCTGGCGCTCAGCCGCACCCTGACGATGCGCTATCCCATCAAGAAATGGGCGGCCGCAGCGGCCATCTTCGGCGCCGTCGCCTATGACATCGGGACCGGATCGCGGATCGGCACGCAACGCGCTTTGTTCATGACGACGATCATGCTCGGCGCCGTCCTGTTCGACCGACGAGCCCTGACGATGCGCAACCTCGCGTTGGCAGCCCTCACCGTCATCGTTTTCGAGCCAGAATCCATCATGGGCGCCAGCTTTCAGCTTTCCTTCGCAGCGGTGGCGGCGCTCATCTGCGTGCAGGAAGCACATTTGCTGCACATACCGCAGGATGACGACCCGTTCGCGCCCAAGACCGCACCGGCCCGGCCGGCGGGTGACGGCCTCTTCCGCTTTATTACGACGGCTGCCCGCGCGGCCGGCGGCCTTTTGACGGCAACGATCTTCGCCACAGCGGCTACGGCCTCGTTCATGGCGGCGGAATTTCACGAACTCAGTCCTTATGTCTTCATCGGCAACCCGCTGACCCTAGCGATCATCGAGATTTTCGCGGTCCCTGGGGCGCTTCTGGGCACATTTCTCTACCCACTCGGCCTCGATGCGTGGGTTTGGCAGTGGGTCGGTCTCGGCATCCGTTTCGTGCTCTGGGCCGCGCGTGGACTCGCATCCTTTCCGGCCTCGACCATCCATCTCGTCGCTTTCGCGCCCTGGGCATTGCCCTGTCTGACACTCGCGCTGCTCCATGCCGTGCTCTGGCGCAGTTGGGCCTGGCGAGCGATGGGCGTGCCCTGGCTGGTGCTCGGCCTTTACGGAGCGGCCGGCGGGCCAAAATATGATCTCATCGTCGCGGCGACCGGTGAATCCGTTGCGCTGCGGGACGAGAGCGGCATCCCCGGCGTCGTCGGCAAAGTCAACGGCTTCACCTCGGAGCAATGGCTGCGGGCCGACGGCGACCAGCGCAGTGCCTTGGGCAAAGCCGGCCCCAGCCTCATGCCGGCGAAGGCTCGATGCGACAAGCTGGCCTGCATCGCTGCGGTTCCGGGCGGTCAAATCCTTTCGGTCGTCAGCGATAGCGCGGCTTTCGAGGAGGATTGCCGACGGGCCGACATTGTCATTACGCGCCTGGCCGCGCCCGCGAGCTGCGCGGCTCAGCTCATCATCGACCGGTTCAGCCTCGCCGAGACCGGCGCCCTGGGCCTCAACCGCCACAACGGGGGATGGGTCGCCATCCCGGCCCGGACGCTCGGCGAAGACCGGCCGTGGTCGCCCGCTCCAAAACCGTGGCGCCGGACGATCGCGGTCACGCCTGCGGACAAGGAGCCGGAGGACCCTGCCGACGGCTCTCGGGCGGACCCGAACGGCGGGTAGTGGCGAGCGTCGACGACCATGCCAAACCTCCGGCAAGGGCGGCTTAGGTTATGGTCAGCCCGAACCGCAGTTGCCGGACCCGAGACATCCAGGTCGGTCGCATGAAGACACCTTGATCAGCAGGCTGAGACGAAATCGAATGGCTTGTAACCGCTTGTATGCGAATGGTGCGTAAGATCATTCGGCATAGCCTGATGGATTGGAAGGTGCGCCGTGAGACTCCGGAGCGAATGGGTGACGGCGCTGACCCTGACCAGTCTCGCCGTCTATATGATGACCATGTCGAGGCCCTCCCAGCCCGTGGCTGGCCATCACGGCACCATCGTCGCGGCTGGCGTGGACCACATGCCCGTCGGCACGGTCCGTATCGACAAGCATAGGCTGGGGTTGAAGCCTTAACGGTCTCGGCCTAAGGCGACCATCCGGCCCCCTTTAAGACCCGACATAGGCCGGTTCCGAGCGACGCATCTGCCGCTTGTGGCGGCATCCTCGCAGCCGGCCATCAACCGCTTCTCCTCGCTCGCTCCATCCGGCGCCGTACCCCACTCCGACCGCGCGGGGCGTCCGGTCGAGCACATATCTTGCAGGCCAACTCCTTGGCCCCAAACGCTCTTGCAGTTGCCGCCCGAGGAACTAGGCTGAACCTCGTTCGCACGGTGGCTTGCCGGATGCACTGGCGGTGCCGGTCTTTCCATCGGCCTTATCGAAGGCCGAGGACCATTCGACCAGGTGGGGATTGAATAATGCGTGAAGACGATCGCAACAGCAGCATGAGCCGGCGTTCCTTGCTCAAGACCGCCGCGCTGGGTGTCGGCGCCTTGAGCGCTCCGGCCATCATTTCGAGCAAGGCCCGCGCCTCCTCGGGCGAGGTCAATTTCATGGGTTGGTCGGGCTATAAATTCGACGATCTCTTTTCGGCTTTTACAAAGCAGACGGGCATCAAGGTCAACTTCCTGGACCAACCGGATCAGGACACGATGTATGCGAAATGCAAGGTCGCCCTGCAGACGGGCGGCATCGATTTCGTCGAGCCGACGCTCGATCGCGTGCCGGCCTGGGTCTCCAACGGCATCGTTCAGCCCTGGGACATGAGCAAGATCAAGCTCGACAATTATGATCCGGCCTTCGTGTCCGGCAGCGCGGGCGAGGCCGCCGAACGTGACGGCAAGCGCTATTACCTGCCCAGCGTCTGGGGCACCGAAGCGCTCGTTCACTCGACTGCCGACGCGCCGATGGACTATCCGACCACGACCCTGGCCTCGCTGTTCGATCCGAAATTCGAGGGCAAGGTGGTCGTGCGTGCGCATTCGGCCCTGGCCGCCATGGGCCGCGTGCTCGACGAGCAAGGCAAGCTGCCGAAGCCCTTCATGGACAGCTACAAGGACGAAGCCACCATGAAAATGGTCTGGGATGTCGTGTTGGCCGCCGCCATCAAGGCCAAGCCCAATATCGCGCAGTTCTGGAACGGCGAGAACGATGCCCAGGCGGCCTTCCGCACCAACGGCTGCACATTAGGCTTGTGCTGGGATTCCACAGGCTACAACCTCGGTAAGGATGGTCTTCCTTACGCCTATGTGTCGCCCAAGGAAGGCGCCTTCGGATGGATGCAGGGTTATTTCCTGCTCAAGAATGCATCAAACGTTGAACAGGCCCACGAATTCGCGAATTTCGTGTCCACCGCGTCCGGATCTGCCCTCAACGCCACCGCCTTCTCGGCAAACCCAACCGGCAAAGGCGCCTCGGCACTGCTCGATCCCAAGGTTGCCGCGTTCTACAAGGCCGCCTATCCGGGCGATTCACTCGGCAAGATGTGGTGGTGGCCGGCGCAGGATTCGTGGTTCCTGAAGCTGCGCGGCGAATATGCCGACAAGTTCAAGGCCGCTTAACCGGCTTGCAAAACCCTGCCGTCCCGTCCGACGGCAAAAACCCGAAATGATCGAGGGCGGCCTGCGCCGCCCCGATTATAAAAGAAGCCTCTGTTTTCCGACCATGCAGCCTTACGACCGCATGGTGCACAGATGGATGCTTTCAAGTCGAGCCTCTTCGCGGACATGAACGCAAAACATATTCTTTGGTTTTGAATGTGATTTTGACTCCCGGCTCTACTGCGTTACAAGTCATCTTATAGGGTTTCAGTTTCCCGATTTCCTCATCCTGAGCTTGTAAACCGGCAAAACTGGTTGCTGATCTTAAGACATGTTGTAAAGTGTGCTTCAGTAAACCCGAGGTGTGCGATGAGCGAAGACGTCCAATTGTCTCATGTCACCGTAAACTTCGGCGCGTTCAAAGCCGTGGACAATATCAACGTCACGGTGAAGGCCGGAGAGTTCTTTTCGTTCCTGGGTCCATCCGGCTGCGGCAAGACCACGATCCTGCGCATGATCTCTGGGTTCATCGACCCGACCGCAGGCGAAATCAGGATCGGCGGCAAGAACATGATCGGTATCGGCCCGAACAAGCGGCCGACGGCGCTGATCTTCCAGAACCTGGCCTTGTTTCCGCTGATGTCGGTTGCGGAAAACATCGGCTTCGGGCTTGAAGTGCGCGGCGTGCCGATGGAGAAGCGGCGGGCGCGGGCCGAAGAGCTGCTGCGGACCGTGGATCTGGCGGGCTCGGGCGATAAGCGCATCAGCCAATTATCCGGTGGCCAGAAGCAACGCGTGGCGATCGCCCGGGCGCTCGCCGTGGAGCCCAAGGTGATGCTGCTCGACGAGCCCTTGTCGGCTCTCGACCTGAAACTGCGCCAGCATATGCGCGGCGAATTGCGGGCGATCCAGAAGAAGACCGACGTTACGTTCATCTATATCACTCACGACCAGGGCGAGGCCCTCGCGATGTCCGATCGTGTCGCGATCATGTCGGCGGGCGTGTTGCAGCAGGTCGGGACACCGTCCGACATTTATAACCAGCCGGCCAACGGCTTCGTGGCCTCCTTCGTGGGGGAGAACAACCTCCTGCCCGGCCAAGTCGTCGGTCTCGAGAACGGCTATGGGCGCGTGCATACGCCGTCAGGATCGTTCCTTGCGCGGCTCGGCCCGGGCATCACGGTCGGCTCGATGGCCAAGCTCTATGTGCGGCCTGAAAATGCACGGCTGTCGGCCGATGCTGCCGCAGGCAACAGCATTCCGATCAAGATCAGCGACGTCGCCTTCGAGGGCAGTTTCATCAACGTCCACGCCTACGATTCAGAGGGGCGCGCCCATATGGTCCAGATGCGGAACGACCCCGGCATGCCCATCCCGGCAATCGGCGATCGGTTGAGCTTGGCTTTCGCGCCCGACAATGCGGTCGTTCTGGCCGATGCGGCCTCGCATCCCTCGGTCTGAAGGAGCGTCGATGTCTGGTCTCGTCGAGCGCTACGGCAAGCCCCTCACTGCCGGCATCGTCGTTCTGACGGCCTTCTGGCTGCTCATGATGGTGATCCTGCCGAACCTGATCCTGCTGCACTTTTCGTTCCGGCTCTATCTTCCGGTCGCAGAGATGGGCGGTGCCAAGGATGTCTACACGCTCGACAATTATGCCACCTTTTTCACAAGCCCCATCCATATGGAGATCTTCGGCCTAACGGTGCTTTACAGCAGCATCGTGACGATGATCTGCCTCGTGCTCGCCTATCCGGTGGCCTTCTTCCTGGCCCAGGTCACGCCGCCGCACAATGCCGCAACCTGGTTTCTCGTGCTCCTCATTCCGCTGTGGGTCAGCGAGGTCCTGCGTTCCTTCGCCTGGTCCATCATCCTCGCCTATCAGGGGCCGCTCAACGCGCTGCTGCACAGCCTCGGTCTCATCGACAAGGCGATCCGCTGGCGCACCGGGTTCAACGGGGTGATCATCGGCCTTGTCTATACTTACGTGCTGTTCATGGTCTTCCCGATCTACAATGCCATCCAATCGCTCGACAGCAATCAGATCGAGGCGGCGCAGGATCTCGGCGCCCCGCTGTGGCGCATTCACTGGCGCGTCGTCATTCCCCACGCCAAGCCCGGGATCGGGTCTGGCTGCATCATGGTCTTCATGCTGTGCGCCGGGTCGATCCTCGTGCCGAGCATCCTTGGCTCGACGACGTCGCGCTGGTTCACAGAAATCGTCCAGCAGTGGATGTTTGAATCGCTCGACTGGAACACTGGCGCGGCCTATGCCTTCCTGCTGCTCGTTCTGTGCACCGTCTTCGTCAGCCTGATGATGCGGCTGTTGAACGTGCGCCTTGTCGATGTCGCGAAGTGAGGGGGCGACCATGAAACGTCTGAGCCTCGGCCGCATTCTCATCACCGTCTATATGGTCGCCTTCGCGGTCTATTTGATCGGGCCGCTGATGGTGATGGGAGGCGCGGCCGTCAACGACTCGCGCTTCCCCTCCATCTATCCCTGGGTCGGCTTCACCCCGCGTTGGTTCATCGAGCTCGCCCTCGACGGACAAATGTGGATCGCCGTGCTTCACACCGTGCTGGTCGCGATTGCGGTGGTGGCGATCTCCGTGCCGATCGGAACGGCGGCCGCCTTTGTGATCAACGGAGTCCAAGCTCGTCTTCGGTCCGTTCTCTATGGGATCATGGTGGCGCCCATCTTGACGCCCGGCGCGGTCATCGGCATCGCCACAATCCTGTTCTGGAACCGCCTCAACGTGCCAGCGGGACTGCATCTGTCGGTCCTCGGTCAGGCCTCATTCATCAGCGCTTATGCGATGCTGCTGGTGCTGGCCCGGATGCAGAGTCTCGATCCGGCATTGGAAGAAGCGGCGCTCGATCTTGGCGCGTCTCATGCTCAAGTGATGCGGCGCATCATCATTCCGCATCTTCATCCGGCCTTCGCCGCCGCAGCCGTGATCGCCTTCTTTCAGTCGGTCGAGAATTTCAACGTGACGCTGTTCACATCCGGCAATTCCTCCACTCTCACCGTCTATGTTTTCTCCCAGGTGCGGGCTGGCATCACGCCGAAGATCAACGCGCTGGCCCTCCTTATGGTGGCGATGACGATCTTCGGCGCAATCGCCTATGAGGCCCGACGACGGCGGGTCGAACGCCGGATCATCGCCGATCGTCGGGAGGCCGTCGCGAAGGAAGAGTTCGAGATCTTCGCCGTCCCGCAAATGACCACCGCCGGTTGAACCGAGAGCTCGGCCTTTGAGTGCGTGATGCTGAACTGGACGCGTATTTCAAACGACTGGCGGCCCAGCAAACCGGGAGTGTGACGCGTGAATAAGCCGAAACGCCAGGACAACGAGGGACGGCATAGTTCCTCAAAAACCTCATCGAAAACGGCTTGTGGAAAAAAGCCTTGCACCCTCAGGCTCCCGGCCCTATAGGCCCCTCACCGACTGGGTCGCCGCAAAGCGGCACCATTCGAAGTCGCACGAGGACAATTGTTCGGCGCGCTCTTCGAGACCCAATTTGGGGGATAGTTCAACGGTAGAACAGCGGACTCTGACTCCGTCAATCTTGGTTCGAATCCAGGTCCCCCAGCCACATTGCCGCTAAACTCCTGATTTCATTGATGTGAACCGCTTCGCGCCGGCCTGGGGTTTAGACGACTCCAAGCGCGGAGTCCAAGCAACATGTCCATCCGGACAGCCGACGCGGGGTCGTCAGACCGCGGCGTGCTCGCTTGGACGCTTGCCGGTGGCCACAGGCTCCTATCTCCGACGCCGCCTTCAGGGCTGGGTCTTCCGTCGTGCCGTTCCCCAGGATCTCCAGGCCCGATTCGGACGCCGCGAGATTGTTCGAAGCCTTGCAACCCTCCCCCAGAATCAGGCAGCCTGCGAATCGAGAAGACTGGCCTGTGCCTGCGAGGAGTTGTTTGTGATGGCACGAGCCGACACCACCTTGACCACCGATCAGCTTCGGGGCTTCGCCCAAGCCGTTGCGGCCTGGAAGCGCAGCGAGTTCGGCGTTTGGTCGCCGCCGATGCGGTCAAAGGGTGAAAATCTGGACGAGGCCTACGAAGATTTTCGGGAGGTCGCCGTCGTCGCTATGGAAGCCCATCTAAACGGACGCCAGATCTTCGATCCTGACAAGATCCTGGAATGGGCCGACCAGGGTGGTATTCCGCGCACCCTGGCGATCGACAACATGCCGGTGCTGCAGGGGGCGATAGCACGAGGCACAGCGGAATATTGCATTGCGATCGCCGCCGGTGTGCGGCCTGAGCCTCGCTCACGGTCACGTCTGAAGGCTTGGCTCTTCGGCCCAAGCGACGATGGTGCCGATAGCGAGTTTCATCGGCTCATTGACGCGCTAAGAAGTCACGGCCCAATCGTCAACCCAGCGGTCGTCGAGCCCGCCGCCGCAGTCTCGACCGCACCACAGATCTGCCTCGCGCACCCCATTCCGCCTGAAGAGGGACCGGTCCGGCAAGAACCGGACGAGCTTGGTTGCCAAGCGGGAAGCGTGCCGGGTCATCCGTGCTTAGCGGATCAAATCTCGGAGCCAGATCAGTCCTATAATGGTCACCCAGAACTGTTCCGGGCTCTTTCTGTCGGGGCTTCGCAGGTTAGCTCGGAGCCTCTGGAGTCTCGTGAGATGGTGGCCCCGATTGAGGCCTCGCAGGGTTCGATCATGGAGCCGCCGGTCGAGCAGCCCGCCGCCATTTCCGAATGGGCGGTTGCCGTGGCCTTACAAAGAAGCGGGGAGGCTCCCCCGACAACAAGCGCCACGTGCCCATCCTCACAAGGCGCCGAAACACCAGCGAACCCGCCCCATGCCGACGTCTGGGACGGTCGCCTTTCAACCATCTGGTCGGAGTTCGTCGATGATCAGATCGCTATCGCTGGCTGGAGTCCCAGCCGAAGACCGGAACTTGCCGGGACGCTGAGAATTTTCCAGCGCCTCATCGGGGATGTCTCGATCTTAAACCTGATGCGAGATGACGCGAGCCGCTTGCGGAGAAGGTTTTGTGCTCTTCCGACTGATCACAAGAATATGTGGCTCGACCGAGAAAAGGATGTGGAGCGTACCTTCGATGAGTTGATCGCCTTCGTGGGACAGGAGGAGTCGAGGCGGAAGATCAAGTTCGAACGGGTCAGTGCGAAATCATGGAACAAGCATTGTGGTACGTTGAGCGCCTGCGTGGGATGGCTGAAAGCCAATAAGCAGGCTGCAGCCGGAATAGAGGATGCCTTTCGAGGTCTGTTTCTAACCGTTCCCAAGACAAAGACGGCGATCCGTCTGGAACGTGAAATGACGACGACCGTATCGCTGCAGGCGCTTCTCCTGAGCGAGGTATGGAGCGGACGACGATCGGTCTATCACCTGATCGGGCGAGGCGAAATCGTCGTCCGGGATAGTCTCTATTGGGTCCCGCTGATGGAAGTTTGCATGGGCCTGCGCCGAGAGGAGGCCTGCCAATTGCGAGGGCGGCACGTCTCTCCTAAATTCGGCATCCTTGGGATCGATCTGTTCAGCAAGGATCTGAGGGTCAAGGAGAAGGACGGCGCATCGAGGCGGTTCGTCCCGCTACCTCAAGCCTTGATCGACGTCGGCTTCGTCGATTGCCTTATCGCGGGCCGTGACCCGGATGAAATGCTGTTTCCGGAACTATCAAGCGACAATGCGCATCGCGCTTATGGCGTAGCCTACGGCAAGCGGTTTTTGAACTACGTTGCGAATGTCAAACCCGACTTTTCCAGCTTCGCCGCGGAATCGTGTGACGCGATGAATATTCCGCCAGCAGAGCGCGATGCAATGATCGAACGCGAAATTCACCGTCTGTTGACTGAATTCCGCGAAAAAACCAGCAACCATGCCATTAGACACTGGTTTAAGACACAGGCTGAGAATGCCGGCTGCAAGACCAGTTTTGTCGAGGAACTGATGGGTCACGCCCACCCCGAGCAAAAGACCGAAGGGGGAAGATACATGAAGGAGGTCTTCGTTCAAAACTTGAAGAAGACGATCGACATGGTGCCGATGCCCTTTGATCCCCGCGCGCTCCGCCAGATCGCCGAGCGTTCACCGCCGCCCAAGAAAACGCGCTGAGGTTTGAGGGATGCGCGAAGGGAATCGGCTCCGATGCCTTGTCCGTCAAGGACTTGCGCTAAATTTCGAGTTTGATTCCTACCAGGATTGTTACCAATTTTCCTACCAGAGATAGGCAGTTTTTCCTGTCCACGCGGTGCCCGAACACCATCAAACCCGCCGGCCGATCATGGCATCCGTTCAAGTTTCAGCCGTGAGATCGGTTCTACCCAAGGTCGAGCCAAGCGACTGGTTGATTCACCCTGAACCCAATGCGTCGACATTGAGGAATTCCTGAAACGGCTCCCTCGCGCCCATCCTGTATCGGAACTCCTCAGACGATCCTTGTGGTGGGTCCGGTCATGGGAAAGGGCGACGATGGAGACGCTGGAAGCCGAAACACTCGATCGGGCACCTGCGGTGGAGACGACCAGCGAGTTCGGCGGACCGCGGACCGCCAGCCATGAACAGCATGAGCACATTGATCTGAGAGCGAGGCGCAAGCGACCCCGCTTTTTGCTCGAGCCATTGCGATCCATCGACATCGAGCGGACTTGCCATTGGCTCATCAAGGGCCTCATGCCGCGGCATGGCCTGATGGTGATCTACGGTCCTCCCGGCAGCGGCAAGAGTTTCGTAGCGCTCGACGCTGCGCTCCATGTCGCTGCCGGGCGACCCTGGGCAGGCCGCAAAGTTCGTCAGTCGGGCGTTGTCTATGTCGCCGCCGAAGGCGGTCGGGGCTTCAACAAGCGAATCCACGCGGCCCTACGCCACCATGGGATTTCGATCGATTCGCCTTTCGCGCTCGTGACCTCGGCGCCTGACTTGGGCACGCTCGATGGCGACGCCGACAGGTTGATCGACGCCATCAAGGATCAAACGACCGATTTCGTCACACCGCCCCAACTGGTCATCTTGGACACGCTCGCGCGCAGCACCGCTGGGGCGGACGAGTCCAATGCCTTACAAATGGGCCAGTTCGTCGCCAACGCGCACAAGATCGCGGATGCTCTCGGGGCCTTGGTCATCGCCGTCCACCATTCTGGCAAGGACCGGGATCGCGGGATGCGGGGGTCATCCGCGCTTGCGGGTGCGGCTGACACCATCTGGGGAGTGGACAGGGATGGTGATGCGCGGAGCATTTGCGTCGAAAAAATGAAGGACGGCGAGGACCTGGAGCGCATCGCGTTCGAACTCGCCGTCGTGTCCTGCGGCACCGACGACGAAGGTGACGAGATCACGACCTGCGTGACGGTTGGGATGAAGCCGGAACCGGCTCGGTCCAATGAGACTGAGGTGCTGAGGAATCCCATCGTCTCCTCGCAGCAGCAGCGGTTCGTAGCGGTGTTGAAAGAAGCGATCGTGGCTGAAGGTCGGCCCTCACCGCGCAACCGATCGATCCCACCGGATGTGATGGTCGTCTCGCGCGGGAATTTGTTACGTTATCAGCAGCAAATGGGTATTGCGGCGACCTCACCAAAGAGTCTCCAGACGTCCATCAACCGACATCTTCGACAACTGAAGCAGTTGGGAACCATTGGATGCTACAAGGATCATGTGTGGTTAATCGAAAGTGCGGGGTGATTTTCCAGAATGCACCTAGCCCGGATTATGCAGCCCTATAAGCATTGGCACGGCTTTTCCGCGCGCTTCGCCGCGGTTTTTTCACTTTCGCCGGTCTTGGCACGCACATTATCGCTCCGGCGGGAGGCCGGATTGTGGGATGGAAAGGTTTGAGGTTGACGGGACGGGTTCGAGGTCCGGGGCACGCCGCCCCGTCGTTCAGGTGACGAGACGGGGAATGCGCGCGAGCGCAACCGGCATGATGGCCTGCGCGGGGCACGACGTCGGCAGGTGGATCCTGATCATCGTCTTCAGTTCGACGACGCGGGCGGCGATCTTGACGAGGCGCCGGCGGAGCGTGTCGACCTGCAGGACGCGCCAACTCGACCGTTTCGGCATCGAAACGCGCAGGCCCCACAGGATCCAATAAGCGCCGGCATGAAGAAACAGTCGGACCTGGTTGGCGGTCGCCTTTGTGCATGAGGTGCGGTCGGCGGCAAGGTGGGTTTTCCAGGATTTGATGTGGTTCTCGGCCTGACCGCGCCGGCAGTAATTGTCCTGGTAGAGGGCGCGTGGCCTGCCCTTCAGGTTGGTGACGATGAAGCGCGTGTCCGCTCCCTGCGGCCCCACCTCGACGCGGGCGATGATGTGCTCGACGCGGCTCCAGCTTCCGGCGCCCTCATAGAAAGAGGTGAAGCGTCGCACCTTGTCAGACCCCGGCGCCGCATCGAAGAGAGCGTTCGTGCGGGCTTCGAGGTCCAGGATGTGGCGGCGCAAGGTCGGGGTCGGGGCAACCCCGAGGATATAATCGACGCCGTTCGCCCGGCACCAATCGAGGACCTCCGGGCAACAATAATGGCTGTCGGCGCGCAGCAGGATTTCGGTCTTCGGCCAGTTGGCCCGGATGGCCCGGAGCAGGCGGCGCAGAAACGGCTTGATCTCCTTGCCGCTCGGACGCTTGGCCGGACGCAACACGGCCGTGACGAAGCGCCCCTGGCCGTCGAAGACCACGATGGGCTGAAAGCCGTATTCGTCATGATGGGCGTTGAAGAGGCGCAGTTGCTGGCCGCCGTGAACGGCATCAAAAGTGTCGTCGATGTCCAGCACGATCCGTTTGGGCACTTGCTTGAACGAAGCGCAGTAAAGATCGACCATAGCCCGTCCCATGCGCAGCAAGGCGCGCGGATCGGGCAGGTTCTCCAGCCGGGAGATGGTCGATTGCGAGCAGAGTTCCCGATCGGACGGCGCCAGATCGAGCGCCATCTTGAACATCGGATCGGATCGCAGGGCGGAGGCGTCGTTGCCGTCCTCGTAGCCGGCCGCGATCATCAACAGGCGGAAGCGGATGATGTCGGCGAGGGGATGCGTGATCAGATCGGGATCGCGGGGATCTTTCAGGCATCCGGCCAGTCGATCGGCCACCTTCAGGCGCTGTCCGGCCTCGCGCAACAGCAACAGGCCGCCATCCGATGACAGACGGCCGCCATCGAACTTGGCCACAACAGTCTTGCCCGCGACGGATGACAGGCCGGGCAGCATCGGCGTAAGATCAGGCATGGCGGGTGTGGCCTCGCGAAAACGGCGCAAATTGGTCTCGACACCCAATTCATACGCCATTTCAATCGCTTGCGCTACATCCGCCTACCAGCGCTGCATAATTCGGGCTAGTCGATTCGGTTAAACTTATTTCGAGAAAGTTCTTGTAAATTTTGGAAAATCAACCAAAAAAGAGCGGAAACACTCTGCAAGAGAGTGTTTCCGATGTAATTAGGCGGCGGGCAGCGCCCCATCGATGGATCGGTCGTGCGGGCGCCCGGGTGGGCGGCGGCCTGCTCGCGACGTTCGATCATTGCTCAAAGTCGGTCATGAGTGGACGACCAGGGCGGCAGCGATTGCATCAACAAGGTCCTGGCGCGCCTGATCTCGGACCGAGGCCCGCAAGCTTGAGATGACCAACCACGCCTGATCAAACCGGCCGACAACGGCCTCGGCCCTTCGTCGGGCCTCTTCTGCACGGACGAGCGGCCGCGCAACGAGAACCTCGTGGTCGCCGTCAGGCAGGGCTCCCTGCTCGATGGGATAGAGGATAAAACGCATCGACCAATCGAATGCGGCGAGATTGGCCACCGCGGCATCGGCGGCCGCCAGCGCTCTGCCCCGGTCCTTGTAGATTCCGACGAAGACCGGATCATTACCGCTGTGGACGAGCAGCCGATCGAGGCGATAGCGCGCGCTCATTGCCCGATCTCCGAGCGGAGGAGGCCATCGCCCGTCAGCAACCCAGGCGCGATGTTTTCATCGCCATCGCTGATGGCGGCCGCAGCACCGTTTTGGAGAATGCGAAGCCACGGGCCGCACCCCTCCCGCTCCGACAGCAGCTGATCGACGAGCGAGCGCTGACCTGAGGCATCGTCGCCGACGATGCGGACTAGCGGACCGAGCGTTCCTCGGCTGGCGTCGAGCATCGCGGTCTCCACAGCCACATTGCAGCCGGCGCCTCGTTTTCCATCATCGAGTTGTTTGATCGACGCGCCGCCGGCGCCATGATTGTCCTTATGACTCATCTGGGGTCTTTCCTTTCCTGACTTCGCGTCTTCACCTCCCATCCACGTTTGAGCTTTCGGCCCTTCGGCCCGGGCGGCATCCGTCCGCCCCGGCGAGCCAGCCCTCGTCTTCCGGCAGACCGGTCTTGGCCAATCGACGAACCACGGGTGGAACGAGGCATGGTCAGCCAGCGTGACGCCAGCGGAGGTGGCACGGTCGTCATGGACGTGGCACCACCGTCGTGGCGCCATCTCGAAGCAAAGGCCTTCCGCGTCGGCATTTGAGATGCCGGTGAGCCAAGTCATCCGCGGGATCAGGGGCCCAGTTCTTGAAAATGACGAACGGCAGGGCCGACTCGTCATACGGTTTCCGGCATCGAACCGGGGCTCAGCCTGTCGCGAGTTCGTCGACGTGAATGAAATCGACCTCGGTCGCCGTCAGTGGCCGGCCGCCCACCCGGGACCCCTGAACCTCCCGCACGCCGTGCCGCCTTCGAACGCCAAGAGGGTCGTCTTACCGAACCGGCGACCGCGCTGGGCCACGATCCACGCCGCGTCGACGGGACGAAACGGCCCTTCACAAGAGCTAGCCTGATCGGAGGGCTGCCTGCGGCAAACCTTTGGGGTCAGAGGCGCGCAGCCCGGTGCAGGGTTTCGGTCCAGCCCAGCTTGACGCGCGCGGACAAGGTGCGTGCCTGTTTCGCCAGATAGACGAGACCGCGCATGTCCTGGGCCTCGATCCCTTGGGGAGCGCATCCCGACGCGACGAGATCAAGCGCGGCGAGCACATCTTGGAGGTCCATAAGGCCTTCCTCGAGGTCCAAGACGAATTCGAACAATGGACGATCGGCAGGTTTGTCGTCGGCGCTCACTGGTGCACCTTCGGGTTGGCGGGTGCGAAGCGATCAAGTGGCGTAGCATCCGCCAACCCGAGCCCCTGCCGTGACGGCCTTCGTCGCTTGCCGCTTGACGGCCCGCATGAGACCAGCCGCACGGCAGGTGCCGGGAGACCGGGACGGACCACAGGGTGAAGCGCCAGTGCCCGCCAGCCAGAGCGCCTGTCAGTGAGCGATCCGCACGATCTCCCGGCTCGGGCGAAACTAACGCAAGCCGAGGAGATAAGGCTATGGCTTTTCATGGGGGTCTGGACTGGGGCGGCGCAAGCCATGCCCTTTGCATCATCGACGGCGCCGGTCAGGTCGTCGTCCGCCTTGAGGTCCGCCACGATGCGGCAGGGTTGGCCGACATGGCGGCCAAGCTCAAGCGCGTCGCTCCACCGGCCGACCTGCCGATCGCCATTGAGCGGCCGTCGGGTCTGATCGTCGACACCCTGGTCGAGGCCGGGCACCCCGTCATCCCGATCCACCCCAACGTCGTCAAAGCCTGCCGGCCGCGCTACCGCGCCGCCGGCGGCAAGAGCGATCCGGGCGACGCCTTCATGCTGGCCGACATCCTGCGCACCGACGGTCACCGATTCCGCCCGTTGCTGCCGACCTCCGACGACATCCGGGCGTTGCGGGCCCTGGTGCGCGCACGCGGCGACCTGGTCGACCAGCGCATTGCCCTGGCCAACCAGCTCCGCAGCCTGCTCGAGGGCTTCTGGCCGGGCGCCGCCGCCATCTTCGCCGCCATCGACAGCCCGATCGCGCTCGCCTTCATCGGCCGCTATCCCACGCCCGACAGCGCCAGCCGTCTCGGCGAAAAGCGCCTCGCCAGCTTCATGGCCCAGCACGCCTATTGCGGGCGCAGATCTCCCACCGAACTCCTGGCCCGGCTGAAGGCCGCGCCCACGGGCCTCGCCAGCGATGCAGAGGCCGACGCCAAGGGCGAGATCGCCCGCGCGCTCGTCGCCATCCTCGAACGCCTCGTCGGCGAGATCGCCAAGCTGTCCTCGCGCATCGAGCACGCCGTGGCCGACCTGCCCGACGGTAAGATCGTCATGTCCTTCCCCCGCGCCGGACGCATCTGCGCAGCAGCGATCCTGGCCGAACTCGGCGACGTCCGCGAGCGCTTCCCCACCGAAGATCAGCTCGCCGCCGAGGCCGGCGTCTGTCCCGTCACCCACGCCTCCGGCAAAAGCCGCGGCGTCGTGTTCCGATGGGCCTGTAACAAGAACCTCCGAAAGGCCGTCACCTGCTTCGCCGACAACTCGCGACATGCCTCGGCCTGGGCAGCAGACATCTATAGCAGAGCCCGTCAACGCGGATGCAAGCACCCGCACGCCATCCGTATCCTCGCCCGCGCCTGGCTCCGCGTCCTCTGGAAAGCCTGGCAAAACCAGGCCCTTTACGACCCGAAACAACACCGCGCCGCAGCTAAAATTGCAGCCTGAAAAATCAGGGGTGGACACAGGGTGTCTCATGGCTTGGCCCCGAGCGTGATTTCGACCGGCGTGACCAGCGGCGGCGTGCCACCTGTCGCGGGCGCGAAGACCCCTAGCGCCGTCACAGGCCGACCGACGAGGTCCTGGCGCGGCACCTTCGACAGCGCGGTCGCATTGGCCTTGGCGTTGAGCGCCTTGCCGAACTGGGCGTAATCGACCTGGTTCTTGAACGAGCCGAACGGCCGGGACTCGAGAATGTCGCGGATCGCGGTGCCCCGCACGACCGGGCCAATCTGCAGGGTCACGAGCTTGCCGGCCGTCGTCCTGACGTCGAGCGTTGCGGCGCGGGACTCGGTATTGGCCGCCGTCACGGTCCCCTCGATGCGGGCGACGTCGGTCCAGGGCGCACCGGCCTGCTTCTCGCGATAGCCGAAGCGCGCGCCGGCAGCGTTCGGGTCGGCCGCTATCGCATCAGCGACGGTGTCGTAGGGCCCGGCCTTCGCGCGCAGCGCAGGCAGGATGGTGGCGTCCCAATCGGTCGCCACCATCGCATCGGGATTGAACGAGGCATCGTTGATGAAGACCGATGTGGCGCTTTGCGAAGGATCGGCCACGATCGTCTTTTCGATCTTGCAGCCCCCGAGCGTAACGGCCAGCACGCCGACCACGATCGTCGCGCGGCGACGCAGCTTCCTTGGCAGAATGGCGCGATCAATCGTCATGGTGAGGCTGTCGTCTCGCAAGACTCGGGAGTGGCCTGGCCACGCGGCCAGGCGGCACAGCGTCAGGGCTTGAGCTGGAACGTCTCGAGCTTCGGGGCATTGTCTTTTGTGATCAGGACGCAATCCATCAGCTGCTTCTCGGGCTGGCCGGTCGACTTGGTCTTGAGATATTGATCGGCCTGCTCGACCGCCATTTGGGCTTGCCGAAAAGCCGGCTGCAGTACGGTCGCCTTGATGGTTCCAGCCATGATCTGGTCGCGGACGTCGTTGGAGCCGTCGAACCCGACCACGATGATGTCGGAGCGATTGGTTGCCTTTAGGGCGGCCTGGGCGCCCATCGCCATCGTGTCGTTGCCGGCGATCACGCCCTTGATGTCGGGATGGGCTTGCAGCATGGCCTCCATCTTGGTGAAGGCTTCCGGCTGGCTCCAGTTGGCCGACTGGGTCGCCAGCATTTTCATGTCGGGATAGTCGTCCATCACGTCGTGATAGCCCTTGGAGCGGATGTGAGCGTTCACGTCGGCGTCGCGGCCGGTCAGCTCGACGTAATTGCCCTTCTCCCCCATCTGCTTGACGAACTCCTGCGCGCCAAGCTGCGCACCCTGGTAGTTGTTCGACACGATCTGGGCCACCGCGATGCCGGTCGCATTGATCTCGCGGTCGATCAGGAACGCAGGAACGCCGGCCTTCTTGGCATTCTGTACGGGCGCGACGCTGGAATCCGAACCGGCATTGTCGAGAATGATGGCCTTGGCTCCACGGGCCACCACCGAATCCACGAGCTGGTTCTGCTTAGTGTTGTCGTCGTCGTGGCTGAGCACGATCGTGTCATAGCCAAGCGCTTCCGCCCTAGCCTTGGCGCCGTCCGCTTCCGCCTTGAAGAAGGGGTTGTCGAACGACGGCGTGATGATGGCGATGAGATCCTTTGCCTGCGCCGTGCCCGCGAGGAGCATGGGGCCGGCGAATGTCGCCCCGGCGAGCAGAATGGATACGAGCGCACGCTTCATGGTCGATGTCCTCCAAGTTGGTTTTTATCCAGGTGATCCGGCACGCTGGTTGATCAAGGCCACAGCAGCAGTGGCTCCCAAGGCCTCATATCATGATGGTATGATCAGTCAACCACTTTACGGGAGCTTCTTTTGGATGATCCATGAGCACCAAACTTGACCTTATGACACGCTCAGCATACCAGTCATAAAAATCAGCTTCGGGAGAAACAATATGACGACAGTCGCCCTGTTCGGTGCCGGCGGGAAGATGGGCTATCGTCTGGCGTCCAACTTCAAGAAATCGAGCTTCGACGTCCGTCACGTGGAGGTCAGCACGGTTGGGCGGGAGCGTCTGGCCGATCTCGGCGTACAGGCTTGCGATCAGGCGATGGCCCTCGAAGGCGCCGATGTCGTCATCCTGGCAGTGCCCGATACGGCCATTGGCAAGGTCGCGGCCAGCATCAACGCTGAACTCAAGCCCGGGACCATGGTGGTGGTGCTCGATGCTGCGGCACCCTTTGCGGGTCATCTGCCCCAGCGGCCCGATCTCACCTATTTCGTCACCCACCCTTGCCATCCGCCGATCTTCAACGACGAAACGGATCTCGAGGCCAAGAAAGACCATTTCGGCGGCGTCGCTGCCAAGCAGCACATCGTCAACGCACTGATGCAGGGTCCCGAAAGCGCCTATCCGTTGGGCGAGGAGATCGCCAAGGTGATCTGGGCACCGGTGATGCGCTCGCATCGCGTGACCGTGGAGCAGATGGCGCTGCTGGAACCCGGTCTGTCGGAGACGGTCTGTGCCACGCTTCTCGACGTGATGCGCGAGGCCATGGATGAAGTGGTGTTGCGCGGGGTCCCGCGCGAGGCCGCCCGCGACTTCCTGCTCGGCCATCTCAACATTCTCGCGGCCGTGATCTTCAAGGAGCGCGAGGGCGTGTTCTCGGACGCCTGTAATAAGGCGATCGAATTCGGCAAGCCAGCACTGATGCAGCCCGACTGGAAGCGCGTGTTCGAGCCAGACGAGATCGCGGCGAGCATCCGCCGGATCACCTGACGGGCCCAGGATGTCGTCAGCCGACCTCGCGCGCCTGGAGAGGTGACATGCCGAACGCTGTCTCAAAACCTGTCTCGGACGACGTGATCCGGTTGACCTACCTGATCGAGACCGCCACCGGCGATCCGCACCGGCTCGCGGCCAAGATCGCCAGCGACCAGTCGACCGGGACCTTCGTGCCGCTACCGGGCGAAACGCCCGAACTCAAGGCCCGCGTCGCCGCGCGCGTGGTGGACGTGCGTGAATTGCATCCCCTGCCCCATCCGTCCTTCCCACAGGAGCGGGTCGAGGGCCTTGCGGTCTACCGGCGGGCTGAGGCCGTCATCGATTTTCCGCTGCAGGCGGTCGGCACCGACCTCTCGGCGCTGATGACCATCGCGATCGGCGGCGTCTACGCCATCAAAGGGTTCTCGGGCATCCGGGTCACTGGGCTGCATTTGCCCCGGCCTTCGGCAAGGCGCATCCTGGTCCGCAATTCGGCACGGCCGGCACGCGGCGGCTGACGGGCGTCTACGATCGGCCGATCATCGGCTCCATCGTCAAGCCGGCGCTGGGACTGCGACCGCCGGAGACCGCGGCCCTGGTGAAGGAGCTCGTCGACGCGGATGTCGACTTCATCAAGGACGACGAGAAGCTGATGAGTCCGGCTTATTCGAGCCTCGCCGATCGCGTCAAAGCCATCATGCCGATCATCCTCGATCACGAACAAAAGACCGGCAAGAAGGTGATGTACGCCTTCAACATCTCCGGCGACGATCCCGAGCGGATGCTGCGCGACCACGACATCGTGGCGGAGGCCGGGGGCAACGCCGCCGTCATCTGTATCAACGCAGTCGGCTTCGGCGGTCTCGCGTTCCTGCGCAAGCGCTCCCGCCTCGCCCTTCATGCGCACCGCGCAGGGTGGGACATCCTCACCCGCCATCCCGGCCTGGGGCTCGATTTTTCCGTGTACCAGCAGTTCTGGCGGTTGCTCGGCATCGACCAGTTTCAGATCAACGGCATCAAGGTCAAATACTGGGAGCCGGACGAGAGCTTCGTGCGCTCCTTCACGGCGGTGACCACGCCTCTGTTCACACCCGCCGATTGCGCGCTGCCGGTGGTCGGTTCGGGGCAATGGGGCGGGCAGGCACCCGAAACCTATGCGCGCACGGGGCGAACCACGGACCTGCTCTATCTTTGCGGCGGCGGGATCGTCAGTCACCCGGGCGGCCCGGCAGCCGGCGTCCGCGCCGTGCGGCAGGCCTGGGACGCGACAGTGGCGGGGGTGCCGCTGACCCTTTACGCGCGAGAGCATGCCGAACTCGCAGCCTCGCTTGCGACCTTCGGGCGGTCGGATAGCGCCGCATGAGCGACCATCTCCTCTCCTATTACGGCGATGACCTGACGGGCTCGACCGACGTCATGGAAGCGCTGGCCTCGCGCGGCGTGCCCACCGTGTTGTTCACCGCCGCCCCTTCGCCGGAGCAGCGCGCTCGCTTTCCCGGCACGCGGGCCATCGGGATCGCGGGCACGAGCCGCAGCGAAAGTCCGGCCTGGATGGTACGGAACCTGACGCCGGCCTTCGCGGCGCTGCGCGCGCTCGAGGCTGCGGTGTGCCACTACAAAGTATGCTCGACCTTTGACTCCTCGCCCACCGTGGGCAGCATCGGCAAGGCCGCCGACATCGGCGCGGCGGTGTTCGGGCAAGACGTCATTCCACTCGTGGTCGGGGCGCCGCAGCTCAAGCGCTACACAGCCTTCGGGCATCTGTTCGCGGGCTTTCGGGGCGAGACTTTCCGCATCGACCGGCATCCGGTCATGAGCCGCCATCCGGTCACCCCGATGCGGGAAGCGGACCTGCGCCTTCACCTTGGCGCGCAAACCGAGCGACCTGTGGGATTGGTCGATCTCGCGGCCCTCGCCGGACCCGATCCGACGGCGGCCGTCGCACGAGCTGCACGACCCGGCAACCTGCTGATGCTCGATGTGGCCGATTCGGTGACCCAAGCCGAGGCCGGGCGGCAGCTGTGGCGGCTGGCCGCCGAAGGGCGCCGCTTCGTGGTCGGCTCCTCAGGGGTGGAATACGCGCTGCTGGCCGAATGGACGCGGCTCGGGCTCGCGTCGGGGCTCGCGGATTTCGCTCCCCTTCGACCGGTCGAGCGACTTGCGGTCGTGTCGGGGAGCTGTTCGCCAACCACTGAGGCGCAGATCAGGGCCGCACTGGCGGACGGCTTCGACGGCCTTGCTCTCGACCCACGGGACCTCATCGGTCCGCGGCGGGACACCATCATCGCGGAGGCTATCGCGCGAGGCACCGCCCTGCTGCGGTGCGGCCGCAGCGTGATCGCCTATACGGCGCTGGGCCCGACCACGGACCTGGGCGTCGCGATTGACGGTGAGCATGATGGCCGCCACGCGATCGGCCGTGGGCTCGGCCGCATCCTGCGCGGTCTCGTGCTCGAGCAGGGCCTGACGCGCGCGGCCGTGGCGGGCGGCGACACATCGAGCCACGCTCTGCGCGAACTCGACATCGTCGCCCTCACGACGCGGATGCCGCTCCCCGCCTCTCCGGGTTCACCGCTCTGCGTCGCTCACAGCGGAACCCCCGCCTTCGACGGGCTGGAGATCGCCTTCAAGGGCGGCCAGATCGGCGACGACGCTTATCTGTCGAAGCTCCGGGACGGCCGCGTCTGACGGGCCGTGAGCCGGGATTAGACCGCATGGATATAGAGTGCGGCTGAGCGGCTGAGGTGCTCCGCCATCGCTTGCTCGGCTGCGGCAGCGTCGCGGCTTGCGATCCGGGCCACGATAGCCTCGTGTTCCGCCAGCGTATGGGTCTCCTTGCCGCTCCAGATCAGGAGTTCGGTGTGGAACCGCTTCAGCCAGCCCAGCATGGCTTCGCTCACCGCCGTGAAGATGGGGTTCCCGGCGAGGCTCGCGATGGCGATGTGGAACTCCATATCGGCCGCGATGAAGCGCTCGGCGTCGCCGAGCAAGGCGCGCTGCTTGACGATCAGGTCCCGCAGCCGCGCGACGTCGTCTTCAGAGGCGTGGCCAGCGGCCTCCCGTGCCATCCCGCGCTCAAAAAATAGCCGTGCAGTCTTCAGATGGTCGAGCGATCCGGGCGAGGTAGCCAGCATGATCTGCGCCGCGATATCGACCTGATGAGTGATCGATCGTGCCGTGAGCGCGCACACCCGCGCCCGCTCGCCGTGGGAGATCGTCAGCAATCCGAGATTGCTCAGCGACTGCATGGCCTCGCGAATGGCCGGCCGTCCAACGCCGAAGCGCTCCATCAGTTCGCGCTCGGACGGCATGGCGTCGCCGGTGCGCACCTCGCCGGTCGTGATCATCCGCTTCAGGCGATCGAACACCTCGTCAGAGAGCTTTCGCCGTGTGATCGGTTCCGCCACTGACAACGCCATCTCCTGCTTATCTTATGATACCAGTTGCAGGAGTGATATCCGAACCGACGGGGCCACGCTACTGGTTCACGATATTGTCCGAAGGCTCGTGCCGACTTTATGCTTGCGTCGCACGGGCGAAGAGCCCGCGTCCCAGGGTTCCGCGACAGTTTGCAACTCGACGATATCAGAGTCGCCAGGGATGGGCGCTTTCGGTGAAAGCAGGCTGAACGCTGGCGCTTATATCATCCATCATCATACGAGAGGCTCGGAACAGAACCGACGCCTTCAAACCTCTGGGAGGATGACATCTGCACGAGCCGCAGGCGCAAACCTCGTCCTCCCTTACCTCCCGCTTAAAGAGAGGAGTGGACCTCGCGATTGCCAGCCCGATGCCGCGCCTTCGAGTGCGTCGGCATGTTCGAGGTGCAAGGCGTCGTAGGCTCCAGCAGGGCCGGCAATCATCGTCAGGGCAGCGACCGATCCAGCGGCCATGCAGGGCAATCGATGGGTTAGCTCAGTTCGGGATCGTTGTCTCGATGAGCCACGATAGTGACCGCGGCACTGCAACGATCAGGCGGGCGCGATCCGCAGCGACATCGATGACTTCCGGCCCGTCCTTGACGGTGACACCGGCGACGGCCTTCGGCAACTGATGGCGATCCGAGTTGCATACGGAAGACGAGCGGGGCGTTGCCGCGTTGAGCCCTTGAAGTCGCATCGCGACAGCGGTCGCACAAGTTGTCCGTAACCATTCCTTAGGTTGATCGTGTTGGATTTCAGGGTGCTTCTGGAATGCAAGGACGACCGCGTGCTTCGTCGACGACTCGGATTATTGGTCTCGAAACTCGGTATCAGGCCAAGGCTGTCGCTCGTCGTTCTTGTGGCCATCGCACCGCTCTTTGCGTTGCTGCTGTCCGGCGCGATCGCGGACCGCCGCCTTGCCGTCGAGGCGGCAAGCAGGCGCGCGCTCGATCGTGCGAAGCTCGGCGCCGAGTGGCAGGACGACGGCTTTCAGCACGCCCGGGACGTTCTGAACATCTTGCGCCGGCTGCCGCCCGCGACCCTGAACGATCCGGTCCAATGCCACAGCCTGCTCCAGGACGTCGGCGTCCAATATCCCCAGTTCACCTCGATCGGTTTCGCTGAGCGGAGCACCAGGATCCGGTGCATGAATCTTCCGGTCAATGCCATGCCATTTCGAGATCGGGAGGTCTTCGATCTCGCCATGGCCGCAGACCCGGGGGCGGTCGTCTTGGGCAAGTTCTTGATCGGCCCCATCACCGGTAAACCCATTGTGGTCATCGCGGAGCCGCTTCCCCCACTCGGTGAAGAGGCGCGGCCCGGCATCGCCTTCGTCAGCCTCGACCTTGATTGGGCCGCCCATCACGCCGCGCCAAGCGGCAGCATCGCCGAGGATACGATCACTCTGATCGACACCCGGGAGGGCAAGGTTCTAGCCGGCTCACCGGATCAGCCGCACTTCGCGGGGCGCTCCTTACAGGGGACGGCTCTGATCCGTGCGATGCGTGAAAACCCAAAAGGGGGGAGCATCGAGGCATCCGACATCGACCAAACGCAAGAAATTTTTGGATTCGCCCCGCTTGATAACGGCCCCGGTATGATGGTGGCGGTTGGCCTTTCGCGCGAAACGGTTCTGGCAGCCGCCAATCGGCGGCTGCTCATCAGCATCGGCGGCGCCATTCTTGTCTCGATCGCGGCCGCCATAGCGGCCTGGCTCTTTACTCACCGGACACAAGTGCGTGCCATTCGCTCCTTGGTGGGCGCGGCCCGCAAACTGGGGGCGGGCGATCTGACCGCCCGCGCCAGAATGGAAGCCTGGCAGGCGCCCGAATTTCGGGCCTTGAGCCAGACCATGAACAGGATGGCAATCGCCATCGAGGCGGCGCAGACCAATCTCAAGGAGCGCGAACAGCAGCTACGCCTCCTGGCCGACCACTCGACCGACATGATCATTCGGGTACGCGAAGGTGGAAAGCGCCTATTCGTCTCTCCCGCCTGCCATAAGCTGACCGGATGGGAACCGGACGAAATGCTACGCTTGTCGTCCCAGGATATGATCCATCCCGCAGACATCGCCTATGTCACCGATCCAAGGCTGTTCGGGGAAACACCCTTCGTGTTCGCCTATCGTATGCTCCACAAGGAGGGGCACTACCTCTGGGTCGAAGGCGCCGCCCGGGGCTTGCCGACAAGGCCTGGAGAACCACGCGAATGCATCATCGTCGTTCGTGACATCGGCCAGCGGGTCGAGGCGGAGCAGCGGTTGAAAGAAAGTCAGGCGCGCTATCGGTTGCTGGAGGAGCAGGGCACGGACATGATCTTCCAGCTCGACCATGACCTGACGCGCCGCTATGTTTCCCCCGCCTGCCAGGAAATCCTGGGCTACAGCCCGGAAGAACTGATCGGGACAAAGCCGGTGAACATGGCCCATCCCGATGACGCCGAGCGGGTGGCGAAGGTGTTTCGTTCCCTGCTGGACGGAGAGGTCGAGCGCACGGAAGTCATCAACCGCATTCGCCATCGTGACGGGCGCTGGATTTGGGTCGAGGCCCAATTGAGAGCTTCACCTGGAGACCCTGCTGGCGCACCTTCCGGGATCACCGGGTCCTTGCGCAACATCACGGTTCGAAAGGCTGCCGAAGAGCAGATAGAGGAGGCCAATCGTCGCCTGGCGGCCCTGGCTCGGATCGACGGTCTGACCGGCCTTGCGAACAGACGCACGTTCGACGAGATGCTCGCGCGGGAGCACAGCCACGCCATAAGCGACCGATCGCCCCTTGGGCTGGTCTTGATCGATGTGGACCATTTCAAACGGTTCAATGACCGGTACGGCCATATCGCCGGAGACGAATGCTTGAGGCAGGTCAGCCGAGCGATCGAAAAAGTCCTCTATCATCCGAGCGACGTGGCCGCCCGCTACGGCGGCGAGGAATTTGTCGTTCTCCTGCCTGGAACCGACGAGGCCGGCGCGGTGAAAGTCGCTGAACGTCTTCGACAGGCTATACTGGCCTTAAACATCGAGCACGCGGACAGTTCTATCGGAATCGTCTCGATCAGCGTGGGCGTCGCGTCGATGAGCTCCTATGATCCGGGCCGGGCCGTCGACACAATTGTTCATGAAGCGGACCGCGCTCTTTATGTTGCGAAGAACAACGGACGGAACAAAGTCATAGGCCATTCGTGTGTGGATAAGTCGGTGACGGACACCCGCTCCTGGGCCGCGTGATGCGTTGTTTCTACAGTTCTTCTATAAACTCGAAGGTCTCCTCATCCTGCAGGACCGCAGAGCGCCGTCTCGAAACATCGAAGGGTCCAATCCCCACGATGCGGCGCGTGACACGGTCGGATCAGGGCGCGGACTGGAAATGGATCAGCCGAATGTCGGTGCGAAGAAGCAATAGACACTGGTAAAGTCGGTCAAACCGGCGGAATCCCTATATTCCGAATAGAAAGCCCAATATTCTCCGTCCTCGCTTGGCAGAACCTGGGCATCGAAGATTGCTCTTGGATAACCCTCGATCCGATAGCCATCGTTCGTCCGATGCACTTGATCCGGCCGCAACCAATGCGCCTCGGCCGAACCGCAGCAGGCCTTCGACACCCATTCCGGTATGGGTTCGCCATGTTGCCATGTCGTGTGGGCGCTCGACGGCGAAGAGAGCGCCAGCAGCAACATCATCACCGCCAGATGACGATGTCTTTGGATGGACCTCATCCAACGAGACGGCAATCGCGTCCACACATTGAGGGCCTTCGCCAGCATCACGCCAAACCAGGCATCACAGCTTGATCGCTGTCCATGATCCTGAGCATCCATCGGATTGATGATACATCCCGCTCGCCGAACTCCCCACGATCTGGCCTTTTCCTTCGACCGTCAAGCCGTTGAAGCTGCCAAGAGTGCGGACGGCCCCCGAGGGGCTTACGCGGCCGCTTACCCCTGTTTGGCCGATGATTCTGCTGCCCGCAATCGTGACCTGGCTGGATCCCGCGGAGGCGCAGGGCCCATCGGACGACACGCTCCAGGCCCCATCGAAGCTCGGCGAGGGGCTTTTCCGGCTGGCGGCTCGATGTTCGGGGGCCGGAGGCCGAGCCGCTTGGCCCCCGACAGCCGCTGGAGCCGGAGCGGGCCGGCTGGTTTTCGGACGAATGCGGGGCACGGGACGAGGTAGCGTACGGGCAGGCACATCGATGCTGCCGCCTATGCTGCCCCCGCCGTCTACCGCCTGCGCCAATCTTTCCTGCGCATCGGTCGGGCATACTCCCGCCAACCCCGTCGATGCCAGGGCCAGTAGCAAGAGGGTGCGGTTCCTAAGCGTCCACATGAGGATCGTCTCCATGGTAGGCCGGGCACGAGATCAGTTTCATGCGGTTAGGTTTGCAAACATGCGACCCAAACGCATCATGCGCTAAGGGACACGTCCGGATCCATCAGCGCATACCGCGCCGATGATGCGACAATCGGGACCCTGGCGGGAACAACTGTCGAGGGCGGCTTGACGGCTTGGCGCTGAGCCGCCGCGCCAAGTGATCGACCAGCTCCGCGACGAGAGCGCGAAGGCGCCACAGTCCGCACCAAAGAAACTGGCCTGATCGGCGCATTGCTCGGAGCCGCAGCGCGCCCGTGCCACCGCAAGGGCTTCCCGGCGGGACGGCGATCCCCAGGACATACCCCATTTTCTCACGTCTCTCGCGAAAGTGATCGCGCCCCAAGGTTTAAGCGAAGCGGTCTCGCGGAGGGTGCTCAGGACCCGCTGAGTAGGCTTGCCCGTGAGCGGAAGGCCCGTCCTGGATTCGAACCCCCGGATCGCGGCCGCCATACTCGGGGAGCCCGGATCGCCGGGGTTGAAGTTCTGCTCGTAGAGCCGGTCTTTGATCTCATCGAGAAGCGTCGGATCGTCGATAGGGCGATCCTCGTTCGCGACCGTCTTGACGGGCGGCGCCGGGGAGGCTGGCCTTTGGGGAATGTCACGGCCCTCCGCATCGGCGGATGACGCGTCGGTCTGAGCAGGCGGTGCGATGACCTTGGGCGGCTTCGCCGATAACGGAACCATCGCCGCAGCCGGCGGCTCGGGCGAGACGGGTTGCGCGCTGGCCTGAAGCGCGCTCGGGCAGTCACGGCCATCGAGCCGCACATCCTGCTTGAGGAACGAGGCGACCCAGGGAGTGGCACTCCCCGGCGCGGCGTGCGAAAGCTCCATCCGCGCCCGGCTGAACGCTTCTTCGGCCATCGCGCCCGGCCTCACCATCTGCTGGACCAGCCGATCGATGAACGGGCTCGTGGGGCCGGCGCTTTCCGCTGATGTGGTCCCCGGAACCGCCGAAGACACGACCACCATGCCGCTTGTCCCCCTCACGGATGCGAGACCGGCCGATCCGCTCAATCTGAAACGCCGCTCGTACGGGTTCCGCCGCGCCGCATCCTCGACCACGATCCTCAGCGCCGCGCCGCGTCCCGCCAGATCGTACAAAACCTGATCGAGGCTGACGCCGAAAGTTTTCACGTCCGGCTCTGTCCAGATCTTCGCATCCACCGGAATGAGATAGGTCCGGCTTCCGCGTTGGATTCCATAGCCGCTGAAAAACAGGAACACCACCGCATCGGCCGAGACCTTGTCCTCGAAGGCGGCTACGGCCGACCGCATGCCGTCACCGCTCGCATCCTCCAGTTCGGAGGTGTCGAAACCGAGTTGCTTGAGGGTGTCGGCCATCGCTCGGGCATTGCCGATAGGCTCGGGCAATGCCGCCTCGCTATCCGGGTAGGATGAATTGCCGATGACCAACGCGAGCCGCTTGCCGCGACAGCTCTGGTCCGCAAGCGCGGGCGAGGCGAATGCGCAGATCAAGCCCGCCGCGACCGCGATCCAACTGGCTGCCAGCCCTTGCCGCATCATCGAGCAACCGCCTCTGGGGCGGCGACGGAGCGAACGCGGTCTCCCTCCCGCAGAAAGGCGCCGGCTCGGGCAATCACCGTATCGTTCTCGCTGAGACCTTCACGCACTTCGACATCCCCCGCTTCAAGGACCCCGGTCTTGACCCGACGCATTTCCACGCGATCGCCGCGAACGATGCCGACGACCTCACCGTCCGGCCCGCTGAGAAGCGCGGACAGCGGGATGATGAGGCCGCAATCGTTACCCGCATCGATCTCCGCCCGCGCGAAGGCGCCGGCCCGCAGACGCGGATCGGCCACAGTCAGGGAGACGGAGCCGAATTGTGTGGTCGCGTCGATAGCTGTCCCAATCGATGAGACCTGACCGTCGAGCTCGCCAAGACCGACGACGTGGAGCCTCGCCGGCATGCCAACCTTCAGCCGCCCCAGTCTCGAGGCAAGAATATCCGCCTTCAGCTCCAAACCCGCGTCGCTCGCCATACGAAACATGGAAGGACCCGTTGTGGAGGAGGCATAGGATCCCACGGGCGCCGACACCGCGAGTATGGTGCCATTAACCGGCGCCCTGATGGCAATATTGTCCTGTTGGGTTCCGGGAACCGGAACGAGATGGGCCAGCACCTGATCGGTCGTTACGCTGTCGCCTGGATCGACCAGAACGTCGCTGACCATGAAGCCATCACGGGGCGCCCAAAGCTCCACCTCCTGCTTCGGCACGAAGGTTCCGGATGCGGTCAAGCGATCATGGAAGCAATGGGGCCGCACCGCGATGACCGAAACCGCCATGGCCGAGGTCTCCAGCGTCTGAGCCGAGCCTTGCGCCACGCCTAATGCCGATGCCGCGAGCGTGACGACCAGCGCCACCCCGTGACTGCGGGAGCGCAAGGCTTTGCCGCAGTCACCGAGGATAGAATGGTGGATCGCGCTGAAATCGATCACGCTCGCCCCGATCGTCTTGGCATCACGACGGCCGCTTCAGAATGAGAACGGTTTGGTTGTCGAGCGCCGGACCGGCTGCGGCAACGGGACCATCTGCGGCAGGCACGATCGTCACGCCATGGCCCGCGTAGGCAGGCGCGGCAGAGCCGCTCTGAAACTCATGCACGGGCTTGCGCTTCGTCAGCAAGGGAGACACGAGTCTGGAGCAAAGGCGCGCGAGATCATCCATCATCAGATACATCGCGGGAACGAAAATCAAGGACAGCAGGGTCGAGACCACAAGGCCGCCGATCACCGCGATCGCCATGGGGGATCGCATTTCGCCGCCCGCCCCATGGGCGAAGGCGCTGGGAAGCATGCCGGCCACCATGGCGACGGTCGTCATGACGATCGGCCTCGCCCGCTTGCGACCTGCATCGACCACCGCGACGGCGCGAGGCACGCCGCGTTCAATCGCCAGGATGGTGAAATCGACCAGCATGATCGCGTTCTTGGTGACGATGCCCATCAGCATCAGGATGCCGATGAACACCGGGACGCTGAGAGCCCGGTGGGCCGCCAGCAGCCCGAGAAACGCTCCGCCGATCGAGAGCGGGAGGGAAAACAGGATGGTGATCGGCTGAAATACGCTGCCGAACAGCAGGACCAGCACCGCGAAAACCATCATCAGGCCATCCCGCATCGCGCTGAGGAATCCGTCGGCCAGATCCTTCATGCTTTCAGCATCGCCCGATTGCTTGACTTCGACACCCGGCGGCAGCCGCTGCATGACGGGCAGCTTGTCGATCTCGGTCATGGCCTGGCTGATGACGGCGCTGCCGACAAGATCGGCGCCGATGCCGGCCTGCCTTTGCCGATCATAGCGCGTGATGCTGATCGGCCCTTCCTCAAGCGCCACATCGGCGATGGCTTCGAGCGGAACGCTCCCTCGACCGCCAGGGAGCGGCACGCGCAACTCAGCGAGCCTTTGGCGGTCGCCCCGCACTTTGTCGTCGAGCTGCACGCGGATGGGTATCTGCCGGTCGCCGGCGTTCATCTTGGCGAGGGCCGGTTCGACATCGCCGATCGTGGCGATGCGGATCGTTTCCGAAACCCCCTCCGTCGACATGCCGAGGCGCGCCGCCAAATAAGCGCGGGGACGAATTCGCAGCTCCGGTCGATCGAAGCTGGACGACGAGACGATGTCCGACAGCAGCGGAATGCGCCGCATCTGGGTGGACAGCTCCGCCGCGACGTTTCGAACGATCGCGCCGTCCTGTCCCGTCACCACCAGGGCGACACCGCGCATGCCGTTCTCGTCCAGGAACCAGAACCGGATGTCCGGCACGTTTTCGAGATCGTGACCGATGGATTGTTCGAGCTGCCGCTGGGTGATCGAGCGCGCGTCCTTGGGCGTGTAGTTGACGATGAGCGTCGCCACGCGCACCTCGCTCGTCCCGGGCGGAATGCGTCCACCATCGACGAAAACGCTTTTGACCTCCGAGCGCTGCCGCAGCCGCGTCGCGATCCCCTCGGTGACGGATTCGGTGGCCGATAAGGGCGAGCCCGGCGGAAGTTCGATCGCCAGAACCGACCGGCCGATATCTTGCGCCGGCAGGAAGCCCGAGGGGAGCAGGGTCGTGCTGAGGATCGCCAGGACGAACAAAACGAGGCCGAGCATGACGGTCACGACATAGTGCCGCGCACTCCAATCCAGCGCCCGGCCGTAGGTCCGCATCACGACGCCGGGCGGCTTTTCGGCAGCATCATGCTGGCGCGGCTTGAGAAAATAAGCCGCCAGGACCGGCGTCACGAAGCGCGCCGCCAAAAGCGAGAACAACACCTGGACCGATATGGTGATGCCGAATTGCTTGAAGAATTGTCCCGCGACGCTGCCCATGAAACTGACGGGCACGAAGACGGCGATGATGGTCAGGCTGATGGCGATGACGGCCGGGCCGATCTCATCGGCGGCCTCGATCGAGGCCTGATAGGGCGTCTTGCCCATCGCCATGTGCCGTTCGATATTCTCGATCTCGACGATGGAATCATCGACGAGAATTCCGGTCGACAGCGTGATCGCGAGCAGGCTGACGAGGTTCAGCGAGAAGCCCAGAAGATGCATGGCCCAGAAGGCCGGCATGATGGACAGCGGTAGCGAGATAGCGGCGATCAAGGTCGCCCGCATGTCGCGCAGAAAAATGAGGACGACGAGGACGGCCAGGGCCGCTCCCTCGAAGAGGGTCTGCATCGCCGCTTGGTAGTTGCCGAGGGTGAAATCGGTCGAGGAATCGATCAGCGTGAGATCGACGTCGGGAAAACTGTCGTGGATCGTATTGATCCTCGCCGCCACCGCAGCCGCGACGACGACATCGCTGGCGGCCTTGGATCGCAGCACGTTGAAGCCGACGACGGGCTTTCCATCGACACGGGCGAATCTCGTTGGCTGGGCGATCGAATCGGTCACGCTGCCGAGATCGTCGAGGCGAACCTGACCACCCCGGGGCAGGATAATGATCGATGCCCCGACGTCATTGATGCTCTGCGCTGCCGCCAAGGTCCGGATCGTCTGATCCTGGCCCCCGATTTCCGCACGGCCGCCGGCGACGTCGACCTTCGTTCCGCGCAATTGACGGCCGACATCGGCCGCTGTCAGGTTGAAGGCCTGCAGCCGATCGGGGTCAAGAGCCACGGAGACTTCGCGCTCGACACCGCCGATCCGCTCCACCTGGCCGACGCCACGGATGCCCTGCAGCGATCGCTTCACGACGTCATCGACGAAATAGGACAATTGCTCTGGCGTTCGTGACGCCGAGGCGGCCGCATAGGTCACCGTCGGCAGCCCCACGATGTCGACGCGCTGGATGAGGGGTTCCACGATGTTTTGGGGTAGGCGCGAACGAACGCGGGTCACCGCGTCCTTGACGTCGGTGAGCGCCCGAACCGTGTCCGTTTCGAGCTGAAACTGGACGACCGTGACCGACAGGCCGTCGGTGATGGTCGAGACGATATGACGGACCCCCTCGACCCCCGATACGGCATCCTCGATGGGTTTCGTGACATCGTCGTTCATTTCCGAGGGCGCGGCGCCGAACTGCGCGACGGCGACGGAAATGATCGGAACATCCACATTCGGCAGGCGGGTGATCGGCAGCGCGCCGAAGCTGATCGCACCGAGGATGACGAAGATCGCCGATGCGAGAATGGCGGGAAGCGGGTTGCGGATGGACCAGGCCGAGACGTTGAGCGCCATCAGGGTCCGTCCTGCGCATCGACGAGGATGGGCTTGATGCGATCACCGTCCCGGAGCGCTGCTCCGGCATTGGCCACGACGAGTTCTCCCTCGTGAAGGCCGTTCGTGACCTCGACGGCGGACTCGTTGGAGAGGCCAAGCTCGACGGTTCGCGTCGCGACGATATCGCCATCGACGATTTGAATCTGGGGGCCTTCGCTGGATTTGTTGACGGCAGCGAGTGGCACGCCCACCCCGCACGACCGATTGGCCTCGATTTTAGCCCGGACGAAGCGACCGAGCGGCACGTGCGTGCCTGCCGCGAAGGCGATGCGGGCCTGACCAGTCTGCGTCGCGCTGTCGATGACGACCGGCGCGAGCCGCAGATGCCCGTCGAGCACTGTGCCGTCCCGCAGGCTGACATGGGCGATCTGGCCGGATTCGAGCTCGAAGACATGGATCCCCGGCACATCCACCATGGCTTCGAGATCGCCGCCGAGCGCGAGTGTGAATAGCGGCTCCGTCTGTGCGGAGGTTGCCATACCCACGAAAGCAGTGCTTTTGAGGATCAGCCCGGGTGCGAGGGAATGGATCGACACTTTCGTATTCGAGCTTGGGCCGCCCGACCGAGGCGTCGCCGCAACGGCCTTCGCCACCACCTGATCCCGCTCGACCACATCTCCCGGCTTGACGAGAACGTCGCTGATCCGGAAGTCCGGCGCATTGAACATGACGACGGCGACCGCTCGCGGCACGATATAGCCGAGCGCATATACCGATCTGACAAAGCATTGACGCGACGCTTGCCGCACCGGCACGGCCGTCATAAACGGCGTTGCCGCCACGGCCTCCGAGGCGAAGGCCATCCCCAAAAGCCAGCAGAGAACAGTTTGAAAAACCACGCCGGCGATATGGCGAGCGTTCTCATGCGACGCGCAACTCATAAAATGATCCGGATCAAGGCCAAAATCGCTCAACCTTTGGGCAGCGGAGCATGCTCGATACCGCCGTGCTGTCAAGGCATCTTGATCCTTGGCTCAGGGCAGCAATGGCTTATGCCACCGCCACATCGAAACCCGTGTGATGTCGCTCACTGATGCGCCTTGCGGCCGGCTGCATCGAAGCCGTTCGCCAGGCGGCCCACCGGCCGGGCCAGATCGTAGGGCCCGCGCGCCAGGAATTCGCCTGAGCCTTCCTCGGCCAGAAGCTTGCCGTCGCGCATGACGAGAACGCCGCGCCGAAGGGTCGCGACCGGCCAACCGGTGACCTCGTGGCCTTCGTAAGGCGTGTAGTCGACCGCGTGCTGAAGCAGCGCATTGGTGATCGTCACCCGCTTCGCGGGGTCCCACAGCACGATATCCGCATCGGCGCCGGGCGCGATCGTACCCTTGCGGCCGGCGAGGCCATAAATTCTCGCCGGATTGGTCGCGGTCAGCGCCACAAATGTATTGAGGTCGATGCGGCCCTTCACCACGCCTTCGGAAAACAGGAGCGGCATGCGCGAGCCGACGCCTGGCACACCGTTCGGAATGTCGCGGAACGAGGCCTCCCGGCCATTGCGATCTTTGCCGAAGACGCCGGTCGAATTGGAGGCGCTATGGTCGGAAGAGACGACGTCGATCACGCCCCGTCGCATCATCGCCCACAGATCCTCATGGTCGCCGTCATCGCGCGGCGCTGGGCTGCACATGAATTTCGACCCCTCGAAGCCCTCGCGGTCCATGTCGGCGGCGCTCAACGCAAAATATTGCGGACAGGTCTCGCCCCAAACCTTCAACCCGCGTCGCTGAGCCCGCGCGATCTCTTCAGCCACCTCCGCACAGGACACGTGGAAGATCTGGATCGGCGTATCGACGAGTTCGGCCAGCGCGATGGCCCGATAGGTGGCCTCGCGCTCGACCACCTTCGGCCGCGACCAAGCGTGGTATTTGGGCGCCGTCAGGCCGGCGTCGAGCAGCGCTTCGGTCAGCCAGCCGATGGCGGCGTCGTTCTCGCAATGAACCGCCACTAGCGCGCCCTCGCGCCGGGCGGCCGCCAGCACGCGCAGGAACTGGCGGTCGTCGAGCCGCGCGCTGTCATAGGTCAGGAAAACCTTGAGGCTGCGGATGCCCGAGGCCACGATGGCAGGAATTTCCGCCAACACCGCATCGGTCGGATCGGCGACGATCTGATGGAAGCTGTAGTCGATGATCGAGCGACGTCCCCGCCGCAGAGTCTCGGCCAGTACATCACGCGACGGCTCGCCCTTGAACTGCGACACGAAGGCGATGGCCGTCGTGGTGCCGCCGACCAGAGCCGAGCGGCTGCCGGTGAAGAAATCCTTCGCCCCATGGCCCATTCCCGGTTCGACCTGACCGAGGTGGCAGTGCGTGTCGACGCCGCCCGGCATGACCAGAAGGCCGTCGGCTTCGATGGTCTCGCGGCCTCGCAAATCGACGCCGACCGCCGCGACGCGGCCGGCCCTGATCCCGACATCGGCCCGAAAGGTATCGCTCGCGGTCACCACCGTCCCGCCCCGGATGGCGAGATCGAAATCATCACTCATGGCACGGCCCTCGAACGCAGCCGCGTGGACAGCGATTTCTGGTGCGATAGCGCGGCGGACGGCGGCCCACAACCGCGCTTGTCCAGCTGATCCACCATCTCGGCCTGGGGGTGGATACGCTCGGGCAGCACCATGGTTCTGTCATGGTCACTTCTTCAAGCGGCACAGGCCGCTATCGAAACAACGGGAACATCGCATCCCAACCTCGGCGCCGACCGTCGCGCAGTCTCTGAGGCGCTTGTGGCATCCGCCATGCAGCACTTTCCTCAAAGCCAGAGGAGTTGCCGTGATGCAGGACAAAACTGTACTAAAAACCGACAACACGCCGCGCTTCACCCGCGTCGAGCGTGTCGTTCTCGCCTCCGGTGCCTGCGTGCTTTCGATCTGGATCGCAGGGCTCGCTTGGGCCGGCTACAAGCTCGTCACCTTGATCATCTGACGCTGCGGCGGCGGCCGGCTCAGCCGGCGCCCAGGCGATCGCGAGCGAGCTTGATTTGAGCCGTCTCGATCTCGCGCGCCACATCCTCCGGATGCGCTTCTATGCGCTGTTCGACGCCTCCCAAGAGATAAACCGTCGAAATATCCAGCGCGGAGGCCAAGACGCCCGAGACATGTTCCGGATTGATCCAGACCGATTTATCGGCCCCGGCGACCTTGAATTTGATGAGCATGTCAAACCTTTTGGGGTGGCGTTCCGTCGCGTAGCGGCCCTACAGATGGTTAAACCCGGCGCCCACGCCTGACCCCGAGAGATAGTCAAAGGGTTATGCGAAGCAATAGCGGTGAACCGGGTTTGCCCCGAGGACCCACCTGACGGGTCGAGTCGCGCCGCCACTCAATATGTCCTAGTGGCGCGTTGCTCACCTCGGCCGACCGATTTTACCGCCGATCGGCTCCAGCCGCCGACACGTGTTGAGGCTACAGGGTGTCGCCCGCGCCGTGGCTAAACCCTTCCAAACCCGGAAGCATCCGGCAAACCAATTGCGGCTCACACCGCAGCGTACCGGGATCACCGCTTGGCGGCGCGAAAATTGCAACCCCGGAATTTCATCGAACCGGGGACATAGCCGTGTTGTCGCGGACCGCCTCGCACGCGGAGAGCGTTCAATCACGCAACATCAGGCCGAGACATCCGCATCATGACAGATCTTAGCCTGCCGCCGCTTGGCATCATGAACCAGATGTGGGCCGCCGCCAGCGTCAGCGACGAGGAAGCCATCGCTACCGCGCTCGAGGAAATCCGGATCGCCGAAGACCTCGGCTTCGATAGTCTGTGGATCGGTGAGCATCACGGCACCCGGCCGGGAGCGCCGTTCCACGGCCGCATCCCCGCTCCCGACCTGATGCTGGCCTACATCGCCGCTTCGACCCGCCGGATGAAGGTCGGGTCCGGCGTACGCATCCTGTCTTCCGCGTCGCCGCTGCGGACCGTCGAGGAGATGCCGCTGATGCACCTCCTCACCAACGGCCGCGTCGAATACGGAATTGGGCTCGGCTCCTTTCAGCCGAATATGACGGAGAGCCGGGCCGAGAAGGCGGCACGGTTCCAGATCGCCATGGACGAGCTGTTGTCCCTGTTGAAGAGCGGCAAGCTCGACGAGACGGTGGACATCTGTCCAAAACCCGCGCCGGCTATCGTCTCCAAGATCTGGGCTGCGGCGCGCGACGCCGAGACGATCCGCTATCTCGCCCGCAGACGCATCAACCTCGTCTTCGGGCAGGCCGAACTCGGCATCAAACAGGCGGACTATGTCCGGTGCTATCGCGAGGCCGGCGGACAGGCGGGAACGCGCGGCGTCCGTCTCGTCTTCGTCGCGGACACTCACGACGAGGCGATCGCCGGCAGCGAGGTCGCGGCAAAGACCTACTTCGCAATGATGGGCAACAAGGGTTATCACAAAGAGGCCGTGGATGAGGGCCTGCTGCCGCCGACCGTGGACTCGCCGGAGGAGCTGCGCCGACAGGTGAGCTTCATCGTCGGCGACCCCACCGAGGTGGCGGCTGACCTCAACGACTATGCCGCGACGACCGGCGTCGATCGCCTCGACGTCATGGTCCAGATTCCAGGTCTGGAGACGTCAGCCATTCGCCGTTCGATGGCGCTGATCCAACATGAGGTACGGCCACGGTTGCGGTTGCGATCGCAAGACGGCAAGGAAAGGACGGCAGCGTGACGTGAGCGAGGGACGGGGCAGTTCTTGCGGCTCTCGGCTTCATTGTCCTCGAAACATCGTCTTTCTACCAAGTCATCCGCATTCATCTCGCCGCTCTATCGTCATGCGATCAATTTCAAGCGTCGCGCGGCGACCACGCGATAGAGCCGGTCGCCCGTGAGCTTCTCCTCCTCGCTCGCCGAGAAGACGAGGCTGATATCATGCTCGTCGGGCGAAGCGACGGCCGTCGCCATGATGGTCGGCCAGTCCGGACAGGGAAGCCGTCTCCAGGCCTCGATCGCCTCGGGCGTGGGCAGCTCGGGAAAGCCGATGCTCGGCACCAGGGCGGCGACGACCTGCCAGAAGCTGCGCAGGACCCGCGGTTCGGGACAGACGGCCGCGACCAGACGGACCCAGTGGCTGCCGGTCACCGCATGGAGGGCTGAGAAATCCATCGTTGCTGCATAGAGCGCGAGCGAGGTCCGCGCCATGCGGGATAAGGCGTCGGGACCGAGGTGCAACCAATCGACGACGGGCGCGAAATCGGGATCGGCGGCCGTGGCGCGGATGCTGTGCCACAGGAGATCGAAGGCCGGGAGTGACCTCAAGCCTGGCATGTCCCTGACGCGGGTCAATACGACGCCGGGGTCCTCGGTCTCGGGCGCGGCTCCGGTGGCGGGCGGGAGCGGCAGATAGCAGGCGGCCCAATAGCCGAGCGCGGTGCCAACCTCAGCGAGATCGGCCCGAAGCACTCCATAGGCCAGTCGCATCAAGGGATGCAGCGCGCTGCCGGCGATCCCCGGCGCAAGCGTCGGCAGATAGGTTCCAAGCGCATCGGGGATGCCGAGGCGTTCGACCTCTGCCACGAAGAAACGGCGGTAGTCGGTTTCGCGATCACGATCGCCGAAAGCTTCGGTCCATCGTGCGGCGACGATGGGCGCGACCGGCGGGGGGGCCGGAACCAGCCCGTTCTCTTCTCTATAGGTCTCGAAA
Organism: Lichenihabitans sp.; assembly: GCA_965214365.1. Taxonomy (GTDB): domain Bacteria; phylum Pseudomonadota; class Alphaproteobacteria; order Rhizobiales; family Beijerinckiaceae; genus Lichenihabitans. The sequence goes on along the minus strand of CBDCBM010000004.1, from coordinate 2,260,018 downwards.
TAGGCTTCCAGTCGCACCTCGGAGGCGCCCATCCGATCGAGCGCGACAAGGATCATCGGCAGATGGTTGGCGAGGACATCCGGGAATTCGGCGCTATACGCGCGCGCTTCAACGAGACGCTGCTTGAGGCCGGGGGTACGGTGGATCGGGACGACCGACATGGTATTGCCCTCGGTTAGGACCACCGGGTGAACGGTGCGGTAACCGAGGACAGGATCACAAGATCACATACCCTCGCAAGCGGTCGATCGCGAATGAGGCTTTACGCATTTGGCTATGCCCCGTGGCCGGGTCGCTCGACGCACTGTGCGTGACTATTGATCGGCGGATGGCTCACGATGAGTGTCCGCCTAGAGATGCCTCTACGTCCCCTCGAACGTAAGCGTTAGAATTCCTGCCAATCACTCGCGGCGGTTTCCTGCTGACGAGCGGCGCCCCCATGGCCGGTCGTCTTGAGGGCTGTGACGGTGGATTTGGTCTGGGGCCGCATGGCGGGACGCGTGGGCTGGTTCCGCGACCGAGCGGCGCTGCGCTCCTGACCGACGTCAAAGCGCGAGATGAGTCGCGAAAGCTCCTCGGTTTCCTGAGAGAGCGCATGACTGGCGGCCGTGCTTTCCTCCACCATCGCGGCATTCTGCTGCGTCACCTGGTCCATCTGGTTGACGGCGGTGTTGACTTCGGCGAGCCCCGTCGACTGTTCCTGGGCCGAGGCCGCGATGTCATTGACGATCGTGTCGATCTCCGCGACCTGCGCGACGATCCGTCCCAGCGCCGTTCCGGTTTGTCCGACGAGTTCAACCCCCTGTTGGACGTGGTGACCGGAGGCCGAGATCAGCCCCTTGATCTCCTTGGCGGCGTCGGCCGAACGCTGCGCCAGGGCGCGGACCTCGGAGGCCACGACCGCGAACCCGCGGCCCGCATCCCCGGCGCGCGCCGCCTCGACACCCGCGTTGAGGGCCAGGAGGTTCGTTTGAAAAGCGATCTCGTCGATGACCCCGATGATCTGGCTGATCTGTCCGGACGATTTCTCGATGCCGCTCATGGCCTCGACCGCCTGACGGACCACTGCCCCCGAGCGTTCCGCATCGGACCGCGCATTCCCGACCACGGCGCGCGCATGCTTCGACCCTTCTGCGGTCTTGCGGACGGTGGCCGTGATCTCATCGAGCGCCGCCGCCGTCTCCTCGAGGCTCGCAGCCTGTTGCTCCGTCCGCCTCGACAGATCGTCGGACGCGTGGGAGATTTCATCCGTGCCGGAGCGGATCGCCGCCGCGCTGCCCGCCACGATCTTCATCGTGTCTTGCAACTTCTCCATCGCGCCGTTGAAATCGGAACGTAGCTGCTCGTATTCGCCCGCGAGCGGATCGTTCAGACGGAAGACGAGATCGCCGTTCGTCAGGTGTTCCATACCCTGGGCGAGTGATTGCACCACCTGCGCCTGTTCCCTGGCGGCTTCGGCGCGCTTGGCTTCGGCCTGCCGCCTTTCCTCGTCGGTGAGGCCCGTGAGACGCTTCTGCTCGGCTTCACTGGCGGCGAGATTCAGCGCGTTCTGCTTGAACACTTCGACGGCCCTGGCCATCGTGCCGACCTCATCGAGCCGGTGCTTGCCTTCCACCTCGGCCGAGAGATCGCCCCCCGCCAGGCTCCCCATTCGGTCTGCCAAGCGGGCCAGAGGTCGCGACATCTTGGACGAGGTCAGCCACATCGAGAAGGCGCCGGCGATTAACGTCGACACGACGCCTGCGATCGCCATGGTGATCAAAGCGGTGCTGGATTCGGCGCGGAGATCGGCTGCGGCGCTGACATTATCGGCGAGGAGCGCGTCATCAAACTTTACAAAGTCATTGATGAGCATCCGCATTCCGCCGTCGATCTCTGCCAGCAGGCGGGCGCATTCGGCCATCTGATTGAGCTCAGCCGGCTTCAATTTGTCCCCTTGTTCGAGCGCCGGCAAGTCCTGGCCAATCTTGAACGGCGTTTTGGCCTTTTCGGCCAAAACATCGAAGCGGCTCTTGAACTGACCGATCTCGGTTGATTTGTCCGGAACAAGCGTTGCCGCTGAATCGAGCAGTTGATCGGTTTGCGTGACGGCTATCGCGAAGCCGTCGTTCGCTGCTTTTCCCATTGCGCTGTCGCTGTCGTAGACCAAGGCCCCGAAGACGGAATACGGCAAGAGCACAGCGTTACGGCTGGCACGGATAAGCAGAGTTGCGGCAAGATCACGCTTCTCGATGATCGCGCTGGCCGTGCCGCTGATAGCGGAAAGCTTCATCGCTCCGAAAGCCACCATGGCCATCACCACCAGCGCCATCACGGCCAGGGGGATCAGCGCCTTCGACCGCAGCTTCATATTGTCGATGCTCATCACCACAAATCTCCTCAAACGTCCGGCATGGGGAACCCGCTTGCGCGGCTTCCTATCCCAATGCGTTCGACGCTCCCTGAAGAATCATCGCTGACAGAAGCTAAACAAAAACTAAGTTACGCTTTTTATGCTCGCGACCGCCATCGTTCGCGCTGCGAAAATCTTGTGGCGAAGTCCAACCCGCCTATGATCGGCTCGCTTGTCACCTTAGGACGCAGGCCGATAAACATTGGATCGCCGTCCTCAAGTCAATCCCTGCGGAATTCAAGAATACCGCTCATTGCCCTGACAGCTTGATGAGAATGTCACGCGCCGTCTGAGCCGCTATAGCATCACGTCAAAAGTCAGCGTGGATTTTCGCGGGCCGTTACGTTCTATATATTACGCGAGTTCAGCCGCCTATTTGCTCTTCTTCATATGGGCCTCGAAAACCTTGCGGCAATCGGGACTCAATTGCTTCCGCTTGGCCTTCATACAGGCGGCGATCTGCTCCTCATCCGGCACGAAGTCATTGCAGAGACGGAACACATCGGGCTGACACAGCGTCTGTTCGGCTTCGGTGAAAGTCTGCGGATTGGCCTCTGCCGCCTGGACGGGCGCCCCGATCGACAAGCCGAGGAGAAGCGCCAGGGCGGGGACGTGAACGGATTTCATCTCAGCTTCCCAGTGTGACATCGGTCGCAGGGACAAACCAGGACGATCGCCGACGCCTGCCCTCCCCGCACCCAATCTATATCCGGTCGACCCGCTCGGTCCGTCAAGCCTTGGATCGACATTGTATGCAATCTTCCACTCAGGCAGCCCAACGCGTCACAAGAGCCCAGCCAGGAGGTTGATCGTGAAGGCCAGCACGATGGTGTTGAACCCGAATGCGACAAGGCCATGCACAGTCCCGATGCGCCGCATCAATTTCGAGGTGAACGCGATATCGGCCGTCTGCGACGCGACACCGATGACGACGGCGAAGTGCAGAAAGTCCCAATAATCGGGCGGTTCGTCGCCCGGAAACTTCAGGCCGCCAAGATCGATGGTCGAGGGATCACCGTCGCCGTCCGGCGCATAATATTCATGGGCATAGTGCAGCGCGAAGATCAGTTGAACCACGAACCACGATAGGGCCACGGTCCCGAAAGCGACGAACACGTCGAACGCTTTGGTCGCTCCATGCGCATCCTTGGCGGCGGATAATTCTCCGGCCACGGTCACGAGGCTCGCGACCGCGGCCACGAGCACGAGGGTGAGGATGAAGCCCTTCCCCTCATCCTGCGCCTCGGCCCTGGTACGGATGAACACCGCGTCGCTATCCTTGAACGAGCGGAGGACCGAAACGACGAACCACAGGCAACCGACGTCCCAGGCCAGCGGGATGCGGGAGGCTTCGTCGATGCCCAGAGGCAATGCGGTCAGGACGAAACCCGCGAGGATGCCGATCGCAATCGCGCTCAGGAGCCTCGGACGCGACCGGAAGGGACCAAGAAACGCGGGCAGACTGGATGGAATCGTCGTCATGCTGACCGTCTGTTCTTTAGATTACGGGTCGGTCATGGCTTGGATCCGCGTCAAGCACAAGCTCAGCCTTGCCCTGGAAGAGCCGTGGTCGGGCGAGCGAGAGCACCGTCGCTGGCATCCTTGAGATCGACGCCCGTAAGCGAGCGCGCGAAAGCCTGGGTGACGAGCCAGGCGATCTTGGCGGCGGCCCGACCGGGAACGAGGCCCCCTGCCCGGATGTTCGAGACGCAATTGCGCTCGGCGTCGTTGCGGCCGACCTTCGGAGCAAAGGTGAGATAGGCGCCAAGACTGTCGGCGGCCGATAGGCCCGGCCGCTCCCCGATCAGCATCAGCGAGAGCCGGGCGCCCAGAAGTTCGCCGACCTCGTCCCCGAGCGCAACGCGCGATTGGCGGGCCAAGACCACGGGCGCGAGGGACAGGTTGGCGCCCCGCAGGAGCGGCACGAGCGCCTCGAGCACCGCCACGGCGTTTTCCCGCACGGCGGTGGCCGAAAGGCCGTCCGCGAGGACGATCGACACATCCGATTGTTGGCCGGGCAGCGCCTTCAACGCTTCGCGGCTGCGGGCCGAGAGGCGCCGTCCGAAATCGGGACGGCGCAGATAGGTCTCCCGGTTCGGCGCTGCGCTTTCGAGATGCACGGTGGCGAGGCCCAGCGCCGCGATCGGCTCATCGAGCGTCTCGGCGGCGAAGACCGCGTGGACGGCGTCACGCGCCTGAGCATGCGCCATGGCCAGACCCAGCACGTGATCTGTGGGCAAAGCGCCCCCCGCTCGCCCGAGGGCCAGCCGGGCCGGGGTCAGACTCTTGAGCTTGTTCCAGGGATCGAGTGTGACGATCGCTCCCGATCTGGCTCCGCTCTCGGCGTCGGGATCGCTCACTGGTGCACCTTCGGGTTGGCGGGTGCGAAGCGATCAAGTGGCGTAGCATCCGCCAACCCGAGCCCCTGCCGTGACGGCCTTCGTCGCTTGCCGCTTGACGGCCCGCATGAGACCAGCCGCACGGCAGGTGCCGGGAGACCGGGACGGACCACAGGGTGAAGCGCCAGTGCCCGCCAGCCAGAGCGCCTGTCAGTGAGCGATCCGCACGATCTCCCGGCTCGGGCGAAACTAACGCAAGCCGAGGAGATAAGGCTATGGCTTTTCATGGGGGTCTGGACTGGGGCGGCGCAAGCCATGCCCTTTGCATCATCGACGGCGCCGGTCAGGTCGTCGTCCGCCTTGAGGTCCGCCACGATGCGGCAGGGTTGGCCGACATGGCGGCCAAGCTCAAGCGCGTCGCTCCACCGGCCGACCTGCCGATCGCCATTGAGCGGCCGTCGGGTCTGATCGTCGACACCCTGGTCGAGGCCGGGCACCCCGTCATCCCGATCCACCCCAACGTCGTCAAAGCCTGCCGGCCGCGCTACCGCGCCGCCGGCGGCAAGAGCGATCCGGGCGACGCCTTCATGCTGGCCGACATCCTGCGCACCGACGGTCACCGATTCCGCCCGTTGCTGCCGACCTCCGACGACATCCGGGCGTTGCGGGCCCTGGTGCGCGCACGCGGCGACCTGGTCGACCAGCGCATTGCCCTGGCCAACCAGCTCCGCAGCCTGCTCGAGGGCTTCTGGCCGGGCGCCGCCGCCATCTTCGCCGCCATCGACAGCCCGATCGCGCTCGCCTTCATCGGCCGCTATCCCACGCCCGACAGCGCCAGCCGTCTCGGCGAAAAGCGCCTCGCCAGCTTCATGGCCCAGCACGCCTATTGCGGGCGCAGATCTCCCACCGAACTCCTGGCCCGGCTGAAGGCCGCGCCCACGGGCCTCGCCAGCGATGCAGAGGCCGACGCCAAGGGCGAGATCGCCCGCGCGCTCGTCGCCATCCTCGAACGCCTCGTCGGCGAGATCGCCAAGCTGTCCTCGCGCATCGAGCACGCCGTGGCCGACCTGCCCGACGGTAAGATCGTCATGTCCTTCCCCCGCGCCGGACGCATCTGCGCAGCAGCGATCCTGGCCGAACTCGGCGACGTCCGCGAGCGCTTCCCCACCGAAGATCAGCTCGCCGCCGAGGCCGGCGTCTGTCCCGTCACCCACGCCTCCGGCAAAAGCCGCGGCGTCGTGTTCCGATGGGCCTGTAACAAGAACCTCCGAAAGGCCGTCACCTGCTTCGCCGACAACTCGCGACATGCCTCGGCCTGGGCAGCAGACATCTATAGCAGAGCCCGTCAACGCGGATGCAAGCACCCGCACGCCATCCGTATCCTCGCCCGCGCCTGGCTCCGCGTCCTCTGGAAAGCCTGGCAAAACCAGGCCCTTTACGACCCGAAACAACACCGCGCCGCAGCTAAAATTGCAGCCTGAAAAATCAGGGGTGGACACAGGGTGTCTCATGCGGCGTCCTTGAAGCTCAGCAGCGGGTGGCTGCTCGATGGAGCAACGAGCCGTCCCGCCTCGTCCGTAATGCCGGCGCGATGCAGCCATGTCTCGAATTCCGGGGCGCGCCGCAGGCCCAGCAACTCCCGGATGTAAAGCTGGTCGTGGAAGGACGTGGATTGGTAGTTCAGCATCACATCGTCGGTGCCAGGAATGCCCATGACGTAGGTTACACCCGCCGTGGCGAGCAGGGTAAGCAACGTGTCCATGTCGTCGCCATCGGCCTCGGCATGGTTGGTGTAGCAAACGTCGCAGCCGAGCGGCAGCCCCATCAGCTTGCCGCAGAAATGATCCTCAAGGCCCGCCCGGATGATCTGCTTGCCGTCATAAAGATATTCCGGCCCGATGAAGCCGACGACCGTATTGACGAGAAGCGGCTTATAGCGCCGACAGACCGCATAGGCACGGGCTTCACAGGTCTGCTGATCGACGCCATGGTGGGCGTTGGCGGACAGAGCCGAGCCCTGGCCGGTCTCGAAATACATGACGTTTTGGCCGACCCCGCCGCGTTTAAGCGATAGGGCGGCCTCATAAGCCTCATCAAGCAGCTTAAGCGTCACCCCAAAGGAAGCATTGGCCGCCTGCGTGCCCGCCACGGATTGAAACACGAGATCGACCGGCAGGCCGCGCTCGATCAATTCGATCGACGTCGTGGCATGGGTCAGGATGCAGCTCTGCGTCGGGATCTCGTACCGGGAGATGATGTCGTCGAGAAGCCGGACGAGTTCACCCAGCACGGCGGGAGAGTCCGAGGCCGGATTGAGGCCGATGACCGCGTCGCCGCAGCCATACATCAACCCTTCGACGACTGTGGCCATGACCCCGTCACGGTCGTCGGTCGGGTGGTTCGGCTGGAGCCGCACCGCCAGGGTGCCCGGCAGGCCGATCGTGTTGCGAAAGCGCGTCACCACCCGAACCTTGCGGGCGACCTGAATCAGATCCTGGTTCCGCATGATCTTGGAAACGGCGGCGGCCATCTCCGGAGTAATGCCGGGCGCGATTCTCGCCAGCATCTCGGTTGTCGCCGAAGCCGAGAGCAGCCAGTTGCGAAAATCCCCGACCGTGAGATGGGAGACCGGCGCGAAGGCAACAGCATCATGCGTATCGAGAATGAGCCGCGTCACCTCGTCGGTCTCGTAGGGGATCAGCGGTTGCGTCAGGAAGTTTGTCAGCGGCACGTCGGCGAGGCAGAAGCGGGCCGCGACATTCTCCTCCGCCGATCCCGCCCCGATGCCGGCCAGCATATCTCCGGAGCGGCGGGGCGTGGCCTTGGCCATGAGATCCTTGAGGTCGGAAAAGACCCAGGCCTGGTGCCCAACATTGTGCCGAAAGACCATGCCTACCTCCGAGCTTGGGAGCGCTCCCGCTGGTGCCGATAAGCCCAGGTGAACCGGGCCTCGGTTGTCATAAGGGCGCCGCGACCAAGCGATGCAATTTAGGGGCCTTTAGGGGCAACCGGCAAGGCAAGGTGCGGTTCGGCGACGTCGCCGGGCTTTGTCGTTCAACGGTCGCATATCCTCGTTACGACGCAGCCTCGTTGGCGATTGCGGCGGCGCCAAAAAGGCGAAAAGCGTCGCTGGTTGGGCAATCTTGTTCGTGAGCCGGTCAACGCCGTGATCAAGACGATCTCATATTTGAGCAGAGATGATGTCATTAATTTGAAATGATGTGCATAATTAGAAGTATGAAATGATTGGGTGCCTCATACAATTCGACAAATACTTCCAGTTCAAGATAAGAAAATCAATCCACAATAAAACATTCTGACGTCATCACGAGCAGCACGACGGATTTCGACGGCATATGAAATGCCGTTGGTCACTGACGTAATAGTGTCATCAAAGTGTCGTTTACAACCCTGCGGCGGCCTCGCCCCCATCTTGGAGTTTTGACATGTCCTACAATCGACGCACGATTTTGCAGGCTTCAGCGGGCTTCGCGGCCTTCGCCGTGTCCGGCCGCTATGCCTTCGCCGAAGGCGCCATGATGCCGGCCGCCCTCGTCGACGCCGCCAAAAAGGAAGGCGCTCTCAACGTCATCACCTTGCCGCGCGACTGGGCCAATTACGGCGTCCTGATGGACACGTTCGCGTCGCGTTACGGCATCAAGATCGACGATGCCAACCCCGACGGCAGCTCGGCGCAGGAACTGCAGGCCATCCGGAGCCTCAAGGGCCAGAGCCGCGCCCCCGATACGGTCGATGTCGGCCCGTCCTTCGCCGATGTCGGCACCAAGGAGAAGCTGTTCCAGCCCTACAAGGTCGCGACTTGGGACTCGATCCCGGCCGACGTGAAGGACCCTGACGGCATGTGGTATGGCGATTACTTCGGTGTCGTCTCCTTCGCCACCAACACCGGTGTGTCGAAGTCGGTGCCCAAGACCTGGGCCGACCTCCTGAAGCCCGAATATAAGGGCATGGTCGCCCTCAACGGCAACCCGCTCGGCGCCGGCGCGGCTTTCGCGGCCGTGATGGCAGCATCGCTCGGCAACGGCGGCTCGCTCGACGATATCGCGCCGGGAGTGGAATTCTTCGGCAAGCTGGCGTCGGTCGGCAATTATAACCCCGTAGCGGCCGGTCCGGCCACGCTCATCGGCGGCCAGACCCCGGTCGTCATCAACTGGGATTATCTCAGCCTGGGCTACAAGAAGACCGGCGAGAGCGACGGCAAGGCTCAAATCACGGTCGCGCTTCCTGAGGGTGCTCAGCCCTACGGCGGCTTCTATTGCCAAGCGATCAGCGCTTTTGCCCCGAACCCGAACACCGCCAAGCTCTGGATGGAATATCTCTATTCGGACGAAGGCCAGATCGAATTCCTCAAGGGCTTCGCTCATCCGATCCGCTTTGCCAGCCTCGCCTCCGCCGGCAAGATCCCGGAAGACGTGATGAAGGCGTTGCCGTCGGCCGACGCTTATAAGGGCGTGAAATTCGCCACCCAAGCGCAGGTCGCCAAGGCCCAGAAGGTCCTGGCCGACAGCTGGCCGAAAGTCGTCAAGTTCTGAGATCGCCTTCTGACGTGCCTCGCCTCAGCGGCGGGGCATGTCTTTTGCGAAGAGCGCGCGGGCATCATCGTCCGCGCGTCATCCAGCCGTTTTTGGAGCCAAAGACATGAAGCATCCGCTTGCCTGGCTGTTCATCGCCGCTTTTATCGCGGTGTCGCTCCTGTTCATGGTGGCGCCGACGGTCATTTTGGCGGTGCAGTCCGTCACAGGCGATAACGGCTTCACCCTCGACTATCTTTACGATCTCAATTCCTACCGGTATCGGTCCGCGCTTCAGAATTCGCTGGTGCTCTCCGTCGCCTCGGCGGCGATCGGTGTCGTCGCGGGGGCCCTGATCGCCTATGTGGTGCTAAGCCCCGGCGCCCCGCGCGGGCTGCGATCCGTCGTCTCCAGCTTCGCGGCCGTCGCCTCCAATTTCGCTGGCGTGCCGCTCGCCTTTGCCTTCGTGTCGACCCTCGGCACCTTGGGACTGCTGACCACCTCGCTGAAGGGGATCGGCATCGACATCTACGGATACGGCTTCAGCCTTTATTCCATGACGGGGCTGATCCTGGTCTATTCCTACTTCCAGATTCCGCTGATGGTCATCATCATCACGCCGGCCCTACTGGCCCTGCGGGCCGAATGGCGCGAGGCCAGCGAAAACCTCGGGGCCAGCGCCGGTCAATATTGGAGCATGATCGGCCTTCCGGTTCTGATGCCATCGCTTCTAGCCTCTTTCATCCTGCTCTTCGGCAGCGGCTTTTCGGCCTATGCCACGGCCTATGCGCTGACCTCCGGCAACATCGGGCTGCTCACGACCGAAATCGGCAACGTCCTATCCGGCAACGTCATGGTGTCCCAGCAGACGGGCGCCGCCCTGTCGGTCGTGATGATCGTCGTCATGGTCTTCGTGCTGCTGATGAACAGCCTTTTGATGCGCCGCGCCGCCCGCTGGACGGCGGCCCGATGATCTCCGACACAAGGCGAGCCACGTTATGAAACAGCTTGGGATCGGCGGCTGGACGATTCTTATCGCCGCCGTGCTTTATTTCCTGGTGCCGCTCTTGATGATGGTGGCTTTCAGCTTCTGGGAGGGTAACGGGCGCTATGGCTTCGAAGCCTATCGGGCGCTGCTGGTGCTGCCCTCCTTGCCGTCGAGCCTGTTGCTGTCGCTCGAACTCTGCGTCGCGACTGTCGCGCTGCTGATCTGCCTCCTCGCGCCAGCGATGATCTTCATGAACCTCTATGCACCCTGGCTGCGGCCGGTGTTCGAGTTCATCGCGGCGCTGCCCTTCGTCGTGCCCGCCATCGCGCTCGTCGCGGGACTGTCGGCACTGTTCACCGGCCCGGAATGGCTGATCGGAAGCCCTTTCTACCTGGTGATCCCCTATTTCTTCCTTTCTCTGCCCTATTCCTATCGCGCCATCGATGTCGGCCTTCGGGCGCTCGATCTGAATACGCTGACAGAGGCCGGACAGAGCCTCGGGGCCAATATGGGACAAATCATCCGCTTCGTGGTGCTGCCGAATTTGCGCGCAGCGCTGATCGGCAGCACATTGCTGACGGTCGCGGTGGTGATGGGTGAATTCACCTTCGCCAACGTCTTGTTGTTCCACACTTTCGCGGTGCTGATCAACGAAGTCGGGCAGCATGCCGCGACCGAGGCGGCAGCGCTGTCGACGGTGAGCTTTCTCATTACATGGATGGCGATGCTGGGCGTTCTCATCGCCGGCCGAGGCCAGAGCACAACAGCAGGAGCACGTTGATGGCAAGCATCGAAGCCAAAGGGGTCAGCAAGAGCTACAACGGCAGGACCGTGCTGGCGGCGCTCGACCTCGACATGGCCAATGGCGAGCTGATCTGCCTTCTCGGCCCCAGCGGTTGCGGCAAGACGACATTGCTGCGGATCATCGCCGGCTTCATTATTCCGGATTCGGGCAAGGTGATCGTCGGCGGCAAGGATGTCACGGCGCTTCCCGCAAGCGCGCGACAGATGGGCATGGTGTTCCAGGCCTATAGTCTCTTCCCCAACATGACGGCGCTGGAGAATGTGCGCTTCGGGCCGCGCGTCTCCGCAAAGTCGCCGAAACCCGATCAGCTCAAGCGCGCGAAGGAACTGCTCGACCTGGTCGGTCTGTCCCAGCACGCCGACAAATACCCGCATCAGATGTCGGGCGGCCAGCAGCAGCGCGTCGCCCTCGCACGTGCGCTTGCGGTGCAACCCGAGGTGCTTCTGCTCGACGAGCCGCTATCTGCCCTCGACGCGAAGGTCCGCCTGCAGTTGCGCGAAGAGATCCGGCGCATCCAGCGCGAGACGGGCGTCACCACCGTGCTCGTGACCCATGACCAGGAGGAGGCGCTGTCGATCTCCGACCGCGTCGCAGTTATGAACGGCGGTCGGCTACTGCAGGTGGCGACACCGGCCGTGATCTATCGCGAACCCGCCGATGCCTTCGTGGCGCGCTTCATCGGCGCGGCTGCGGTCATTCCTGGCATCGTGCGTGGCGGATCGGTGCGAGCGGGGTCGATCGACTTCGCGGCCCGCGCCGCGACGCTCCACGCAGAGGGCAGCGAAGTGGATCTGTTTCTGCGGCCCGAACATGTGCGGCTCGAGAGCATGAACGGCCACATTCCACCAGGAGCGATCGCGGCCGAAATCCGCGAGGCCACCTTCCTCGGTTCGCTGACCCGGGTGAAGTTGAAGATGCTTGATCACAGCGAGGGGCCGGACATCACTGCCGACCTCGCCAGCGAGCACGCGGAAACCTTCAAGCCAGGCACCCGCGTTCTCGCCCGCTGGGACGAGGCCTCGCCTCGTGTGATGCCCCGCGCCTGAACGTCCTTGCCAAGCCGATCCCAGACCGCCAGGGTTGCGAGGACAACTCCCAACCCCGGCAAGGATCGATGACGGAACTGAAACTCTCGGCCGCGCAAGCCATCGTGACCGCCGCCCTGGCCAAGGCCAGGGTCCTTAACCTCAAGCCTTTGGCGGTCGCGGTGCTCGATGCCCGTGGCGCCCTGAAGGCCTTCGCGGCGGAGGAAGGAACAAGCCTGAAGCGCGGCGAGATCGCCATCGGCAAGGCCCATGGGGCGATCGCGCTGGGGGTTGGCTCACGCGCCATCACGACGATGGCGATCGAGCGGCCCCATTTCGTCGCCGCTGCCACTCATGCGGCGGGTGGATCACTGGTTCCCGTGCCCGGCGGGGTGCTGATCCGCGACGGCGCATCGTTGCTGGGCGCCGTTGGCATTTCGGGCGACACATCCGATAACGACGAAATTTGTGCTCTCGCCGGCATCGCGGCCGTGGGATTGGTCGCCGACACCGGCGCTTGAACCAAGAATTCTGGGTTCACAGAGCGCGGGCGACGGCCGCGAGCTGGTCCGCGCAGCGTCCCCATCCGTCCTGAAAGCCCATCGCCTCGTGGGCATCCCGATCCGCCGCCGTCCAATGCATGACGCGCGCCGTATAGAGAGTGGCGCCCTCCTGCTCCTCGAAGGTGATCGAGGCGGTGACGAAAGGCTTGGCTGAGGGGACCCAGGCGCTGGAATAGGCGTCTGTGAACACAATTCTCTCCGAGGGCACGATGTCGAGATAGACGCCCCCATGAGGATATTCGCGTCCATCCGAAGCGCGGATCACCGATCGGAAACTGCCCCCGGGCCGAAAGTCGATGTCGCATCGCGGCACCGTATAGGGAAAGGGCGCCCACCATTGCATCAACAGTGTCGGGTCGCTCCAGGCTTTGAACAAGGCTTCCCGAGGAGCCTCGATAAGCCGTGTCAGGACGAGGTCCCGCTCGGGCGCGGCTTGAGCTTCGCTCGTCGTCGACATGCGTGTCTCTCCTTCTCGGCGCCTGCCGTGATCCTCGGAACGAACGCGCAGGCGTTGCCTGATTGGCGCTAAGTCTCGCGTAGCGCATCCTCCATCACCCGGGCAATGGCCTCCATAGCGGAAGTATTGTCGCCCGCCATGCCGTCCATCGCCGCCATACGGCCGACGACCGTCGCGGCGATCCGCTCCTCCACGGTTCTCTCGGCGAAGGCGTAGTAGATGACCGCCCGCTCACCATCCCTGTGGCAGCGTCCCTCGACCTGTTGAAGTTCGATCGCGCTATGGCGCATGTCATGGACGATCAGCGAGCGGGGCCGTTCGCCCCCCGTCATCTCGTTGCGATGAAGCGAAATCGATTCGGTGACGGTGAAAACAACGACATCCGACAGGCCGGTCTGGAAACCGACCCGCGCCGCCTCATTGGCCTCGGCGTCGGCGGTGCCGTTGATCGCGGCGATCGTCCATCCCCGCCCCCGCAGCGTCTCGGCCAGCATGGCGCCGGTTTCGAGATAGGCGACCGATATCGCCACCTGCTGGCCGGCGTCGAGCAGATCCTCGGCGAAATCGGCCGTGCCGGGGACGCGCAGCAGGCTGGCCTTCTGCCGGAAGCGGAGATCGGCGGCCCAGCCCACAGGACGACGCCGACTGCCCCCCAAGAGACCGAACGCCTCGCGGAATTCGCGCCAGGTCGCGTCATAGAGGCGCCGCTCGCCCAAAGACAGGACAGTGGGGGCTAGTTCACGCTGCACCTCCGGCCAGCCAGCGATATCGCTCGGCCGGCGCCGCATCCCGATGGCGCGCGGCCCCTTGTAGAGAAGGCCGGACATGAGCCGACGATCACGCTCGTTCGGCTCCCAACTCCAATTGGTCCAGCGCCCCTTGGCTCTGCCGATCAGCAGACCCTTCATCAGGGCGCGAAATTCCACCAACGTCTCGGCCGGACATCCGGCGGCCTCGCCGAGCAACTTGCCCAGATAGGCGAGTTCGTGCGGCGCCTGGCCGGCCGTCGCGCTCATATAGATGGCGAAAACCGCCGCATCAGCCAACTGGCGGCAGACGAGGCTGCGCTGGGCGTAAGGATTGCGCAAGCGGTGGCTCTCATCGAAGACGACGATGGGCCAAGTGCGTTTCGGCCTGCCCTGGCGGGCCAGTTCATTGTTCTTGGCCCTCACCGAGCGTTTGGTGCTGGCCGGCGGGGGGGCGAGTAGCGATTTGGTCCGCTCGTAGTTGATGAGCGTGACCCTTTTCGGCGCGAGGCCGCTGCCCGCGATGGTGCGGCGCCATTGCGGCATTGCGCCCTTGGGGCAGATGACGAGAACATCCTCCTCCGGCATGGCGGCGATCGCCGCCCAGGCCGACAGGGTCTTGCCGAGGCCGGTGAGGTCGCCGAGCAGAAAGCCCGGCCGCCCCGCCGCACGCGCTTCGAGGATCGCATCGCGGGCCGCGGCCTGGTGCGGGCGCGGCACGAAGACCGGCCCATCGCTCCCGGACGGCACGATCCGCCGGGCCGCCGAGACGCGCTCAATCAAGTCCGACGATCTCGATCTCGCGACCGGCGAGAAGCGCCGTCTCGCCCACGGCCTTGCCGAGCAGCGCATGGGCCAGCGGAGAGACATGCGAGACCGATCCCTTGGCGGCGTCCGCCTCGTCCTCGCCGACGATGCGAAACGTCTGGCGTCGGCCATCCTCCCGCTCGAAGGTCACGCGGCCGCCGAAGCGCAGGATGTCGTTGCGCCCCGCAGACTCGATCAGCTGCGCGCTCGCCCGGCGCGACGCGTAATAGCGCAGGTCGCGGGTCGCCTGCGCCATGGCGCTCCGGTCGGCCAAGACTCCACCTCCGGCTTGAGCGGCCGTGTGGGTAGCCCTCGCCTTGGCCAAAGCCTCATCGAGAGCCGCAAGCCCCTCCGGCGTCACGAGGTTGGGATGGGCCGAGATCGGCCGATCGGGCAGATGCGCCGCAGCCGCCTCGACATCCTCTTCCCGGGTGAACGCAACGCTCATTCTGCACCTCCACTGGAGCATGATGCCGAAAAGCCGGGTCGGGTTTTCGGGCCACAGCGTGCTCTAACATATTGAAATCGATCACGTGATCTAGCCCGACCGAGCTTTGATCGATCCGCCTCAACGCGCTTCTTCGGTGGGCGGTGCCACAACCGCATAGACGGAAGCAAGGCCATGCTTTGAAGCGGACCGTTCGGCGTCGATGCCGACGTGATGAGGAGGACCGTAACCATCCGATAGATAGCGGACAACGACGATGCCGACAGTCCCTGCGCAACCGAGCGATGATAGAACAGGCGGCATATGGGCTGGATGCGTTTCGATGGTGTCCTATCGCGGAATTTTCCTGGGCTTCATGTTGGCGGTATCGCTCGGCACTGGGGATCGTTCGGCGCAGGCGGGCGGCGGCGCACCTATCGCCGGTGAATATTTATGTGCATCCGGCTGCCGCCTGACCGATGCCCCACCCAGCATCGAAATCGACGGCAGCACTGCCCATTGCATGAACGAATTCGGCGGGACCTATGTCGGCAAGCTGCTGACGGAACGATCCGTGTCCTGCTTCAACAAGACGGGAATCCTGTCGGACGACGGCACAACCATCCTGTGGAGCAATGGCGCGATCTGGAAGCGCCGGTCGGGACCGTAGCCCTCGCTCTTTCGCCGATGGGATCGGCACCCTACATCCTATCCATGTTGCACTATTCTCCCACCTTCATCCTCGATTCCGAAGACTCTCGCGACGATATCGCGGGGCCTGCCTCGCCGCCCGCGTCCGATGCCGTGCTCCTCGACGCCTATTCACGCAGCGTCGTCGATGTCGTCGACAAGGTCGGCCCCAGCGTGGTGCGGATCGACGTCCGGCGCGGCGACGGCTCGCGCGGCGGCTCGGGATCCGGCGTCATCGTCACGCCGGACGGGCTGACCATCACCAACAGTCATGTCGTGCAGGGCTCGCGCCGCGCCGATGTCACGCTGCTCGATGGGCGCGTGGTGCCGGCCCGCGTTCTCGGCGATGACCCCGACACCGACCTCGCCGTGCTGCGCATCGAGCACAACAGCGCCCTGCCGGCCGCCCGGCTCGGCGACTCGAAGGCCTTGCGGCGCGGGCAGATCGCCATCGCCATCAGCAATCCACTCGGGTTCGACGCCACCGTCACGGCCGGGGTGGTCTCGGCGCTCGGCCGCTCGTTACGTTCGAAATCGGGCCGGCTGATCGAGGATGTGATCCAGACCGACGCCGCCCTCAACCCCGGCAATTCGGGCGGCCCGCTGGTCTCCTCGGCCGGCGAGATCATCGGCATCAACACCGCCATCATCATGGGGGCGCAGGGGATCTGTTTCGCGGTGGCCTCCAACACCGCCGTCTTCGCGCTGACCGAGATCCTGCGGCACGGGAGGGTGCGGCGCGGCTTCATCGGCATCGGGGCCGACACGACCACCCTGCCCCGCCGCGTGGCGCTGCGTCTTGGGCTCGCCCAGGCGACCGCCGCCATGGTGACGGCTGTCGAGCCCAAGAGTCCGGCCGACGAGGCGGGCCTTCTCACCGGCGACATGCTGATCGCTGTCGACGGCAAGCCGGTGACCGGCGCCGACGACATCGTGCGCAGCCTCGATTCGGGCACGATCGGCCGCAGCGTCTCGCTCGATTTTTTACGACGCGCCGATCCGAGACGCGTGTGGGTCAGTCCGAAGGAGCGGTGAATGTCGGTGCGGCGCCTGTCCGTCATTTCTTGCGCCGCCCATCGGTGGCCGCCCCATACGAGCGCTGGGCAGATTCCCGCCGGTCCGCTCCTGGTTTCCCATGAAGTGCGATACTGCTACACTATCAACTGTGTGGCATCGATCCCGGTCGCAGATAAGCGAACATGTGCGGCACGTAATCCGCTTTCCCCATCTCGATCTTCTGACTTCTTAGGATGGCGTAAGCCGTGACCAGATGAAAATAGAATTGGGCCAATGCCCAGTCCCGTGCATATTGTTCACCTGTCATGTCGAAGACCATGCCGTTTGGCAGCTCAAGCGTGATCGACCGTTGCGCGCCAGCGTCGAGGGCGTCTGATGCAAGATGCCTGAGTAGGGACAGAGTTTCATCGATCCGGGCTTGGGCATCTGAGATTGAACCCGGTTGCTCCCCCGCGTTACGTCCCTCACGTGCCAGTTGCTCCAACGCCTCCGGCAGTGCTTCACCGCTCAGCCGGACGATCGCTTCCTGGGCCTGCAAGCAGGCGAAACGAACTTGGGACGACAGCGGATACATATCGGGCGCAAGCCGCCCAGTGAGCAGCGCATCCGCTTCTGGTTGGGGGATTTGCTTCTGCGCCTTATCGAGCCAACCCGATAAAGCGCGCAGCATTTGCGTGAAGGACGGCACAAGGAGGTTCGTCAACGCCATAGGATGGGTACTCCTGAAACTGAATGGTTCCGTACTGGACGATGGAGCGGCGATCGACCAGCAGGCCCAGCAAAGGTGACGAGCGGCCGCTGGCCATCATCCCTCCCCTATGTTCGCCTCGGCACCGGCCGCCAATGCTCCGGCGCCAGCTCAAATCCTTCGAACCGAAACCCGGGCGCCACGGTGCAGCCGACCAGCGTCCAGCGCCCGAGACTCACCGCAGTCTGCCAGTGGCCCGTCGGCACGACGATCTGCGGATGCTGGCCAGCATTGACCAGGGGGCCGAGATGGCGCGCCTCCGCGTCATGCCCATCGGGCGACGTGGTGATGACAAGCGGGGCGCCGGCATGAAAATGCCAGATCTCGGTCGCATCGACCCGGTGCCAGGCCGAATATTCATCGCCCGCCAGGAGGAAATAGATGGCGGTCGACAATGCCCGCCCCTCGGCGTCGCAGCGCGGATCCTGGAAGGTCTGGCGGTAGTGACCGCCTTCTGGGTGAGGCTTCAGGTCGAGCAGACCGATGACGTCGCGCACGCTGAGGTCCTGCATCGCGTCGTCCCCCCTCCCAGATTAAGAGCGGTTCTTGCGCTCGCGCAGTTCGGCGAAGACCTCGCCGCCGTCCGCGCCGGGCATGCCAACTTTTGCCGCGATCTCCGGCCGATCGGCCCGCAGGAAGGGGTTCGTCGCGGTTTCGAGCGCCATCGTGGTCGGCAGTGTGGGGTGACCCTCGGCGCGTAGCCGCTCCACCTCCTCCATGCGCGAGCGCAACAGATCGTTGTCGGGATCGACCGTGAGAGCGAACTTGCCGTTGGCCAGCGTATATTCGTGGCCGCAATAGATTTGCGTCTCACCGGGCAGTCGCATCAGCTTTACGAGTGAGTCCCACATGACGGAGAGCGGCGTCTCCAAAACGCGTCCGCACCCCATAGCGAAGAGCGTATCCCCGGCGAATAGCGTGTCGTTGTCCTCGAACCAATAGACGATATGACCCGCCGTATGGCCGGGCGTGGCGATGACTTTCGCCTGAAGGTTGCCGACGATGACGATGTCATCCTCCTCGACGCCGAGGTCGACGCCGCCGATCTTGGCGGCCTCGCTGGCCGGCGCGACGACGCGCACACCGGGAAACCGCTCCTTCAGGCCGGGGATGCCACCGACATGGTCGCCATGATGATGGGTGACCAGAATATCGGTCAGGCTCCAGCCTTGCGCGTCCAAGGCCGCGAGGACGGCGGCGGCGTCCGGCGCATCGATGGCCGCAGTGGCGCCGGTGCTCGAATCATGAACGAGCACCCCGTAATTGTCTGTGAGGCAGGGAAATTGGTGGACATGCACGGTCATGCTTCAGCCCCGACGGGAAAACCGGCGGGACGCTAGCCGATGCTGGCGCGGAAGCATAGCCGCCTCGAAGGACGCTGGAGCGCCTTTCAGGAAACCTCGTTGCTCAGCCGGCGGCGAGCATTGGTTCACTGGCGTCGCGGACACCGGATTTTCGCAGATGGACCCGCGCCTTCATGAAGATCTGGGTCGCCAGATTCGGGGCGACCGTGGCGATGGTGGTCACCGAGGCGACATCGTCCCTGCGGAAAAGATAAAGAACGATCGCCACAAGACCGTTTGGCAATTCGCGGCGGATTAAGGAGAAAGTAATCATGGTCACCTATCCTGGGACCCGTGACGAGGCCCTGGGTCGAAGCTACTCGCACGACGCTGGTCCGAAGCTGATGTGAGGGCTTATGGGCGCAGGTCGTCACGCCGAATCGCGGACGGCACGCGAATGCGACGATCTTATGCGCCCAGAGCATGATGCCGAAAAGTCGGCACGGGTTTTCGGACGACATCATGCTCTAAATATTTGAAATCGATCACGTTCATGTCTTTGGATGGAGTCCATGCAAAGACATCGTGATCTAAGCCGATCTCCAGTGCCTACAGCCCGGCTCTCAAAGCTTGGCCTCGATGGTCCGGAGCGTCTCGGGATCATCGACATCCACCATCGCCGCGACGCCCGGAATCTCGATCTCCAAAACCTTGGCCTTCGCCAGAAGCCGGCGGGCGCCTTCATCGCCCGAAAGACTAGCGGCGGCTTCGAAGAGCGGCCGGACGATGAGCACCGGATTGCCGCGCTGGCCCCCTGTCACCGGCGCCACGGCGTCCATGTCTGGTGCCCCATCGTGGGCCTCGATCAGCCGGTCGAGCAAATCGGCGCTGACCAGCGGCATGTCGCCGAGGAGAATCAGCGCCCCGGAAACCTCCGGAGGCAATGCCGAAAGCCCCGTGCGCAAAGATCCTGACAACCCTGAGGCAAAATACGGATTGTGGACGAACCGCAGATCAAGCTCGTCGAGCGCCGCCCGCACATCAGATTCCGCATGGCCGGTGACGACGATGACCGGGCGGGTGCGGCTCGCCAAAGCCGCATTCGCCACAAGACGCACGAGGGGCACGCCGTCGAGTTCCGCCACGAGTTTAGTCGGCACGCTGGCATCGCGAGCGCGAAACCGGCTCGACGCGCCGGCCGCGAGCACGATGGCCGCGACGCCGGTCATTCCGCTAGGTCGTCGTCGGACGGCCGAACAGTGGCATCACCGCCGCGCGGCTGAGGCCGCGATATGATCTCCATCAGCAACCCGCCCGTCCCTAGGGTGCGGATGTCAGCCGGCGTCACATCGAGCCCCGCCAGAAGGCGCTGAAGCACCCAATCGAAGCCGTTCTCTTTCGGACTGCGCGCGCAACCCGGCGCGCCGATCACCGGCTTACCCGCCAGCGTCCCGAGGAGGAGCAGATTCCCAGGATCGACCGGCATGCCGAAGTGACGCACGACGCCGCCGGCCTCCTCAATGGCGACCGGAATGACATCCCGCCGATCGGCGATGGCCGAGGCACCGTAGACGATGGTGATGTCATGCGAGGGCCCGAAGCGTCGCAGCGCTTCGGCAAGGGCATGCGACTCATGGGGTACACGCTCTTCCGAGGCGATGAAGGCCCCCGCTGGCGCCAACCGGTCTCCCAGCACCTTGAGCGTCTTGGCGATGACGGAGGGCTTTAGGCCAGGCAGGACCGTCGAGACGACCCCGATCCGCAGGGGGAGGAAGGGGCGAACCAGAAGCGGCGGACGCGAGACGTGATCGAGCACGGCGTCTAGCGAGCGGCCCGGAACCGCGAAAGGGATGATCTTCACGGTCGCCACCATCTCGCCGGGCACCACGGCCCGGAACGGCGGCAAGGTCGCCAGCGTCAAGCTTTCATCGACGGCATTGATCCGGTCGACCGCCCGCGTATCCACCATCAACAGCCCCGAGGCCTCGGCGAAAATATTGGCGCGGCCCGTGAAGGCGCGATCGACCCGCAAGCCCCCACCGGCCACCGCCGTGGCGAGGCGTCGCGCGGCATCATTCTCGTCGACATCGCCCGGCTCCAGCCGTGCCACGACGATGCTGCGAATCGCCGCCGCCCGTAGAGCATCCACATGGTCGCGCCGCACGACGTCACCCTTCTTCAGGACAAAGCCATTGGCGGCGACACCGTGGACCGCCACCGCACCAACGCTGTCCTCGACGGCAACCGCTCCGAATTTCACGCCCCCTCGACCCCTGGAACGGCCCGGGCAGGCTTCTTGCGCAGGCCGGCGATGATCTCGCCGAGGATCGAGACCGCGATCTCGGCCGGGCTGACTGCGCCGATGTCGAGGCCAATCGGCGCGTGGATGCGCAAGATCGCCTCAGCGTCGAAACCAGCCCCGGTGAGACGAGCGACCCGCCCCGCATGAGTTTTGCGCGAGCCGAGCGCACCAATGTAAAAGCAGTCGGCTTTCAGCGCGGCATTTAGCGCCGGATCGTCGATCTTAGGATCATGCGTGAGACAGGCCATCGCGGTGAAGCGGTCGAGCCCGATGCGCGGCAGGGCCTGATCGGGCCATTCGGCGAGCAGCATCACACCCGCGAAACGCTCAGGCGTCGCGAAGGCGGTGCGGGGATCGATAATGGTGACATCGAGCCCCGCAAGCTTCGCCATCGGGGCCAGGGCCTGGCTGACATGGACCGCGCCGATGACCACCAGGCGGACCGGGGGCACCTGCACGGCCAGGAAATGGGAGACGCCGTCATGCACCACCGTGCCGCTGACGCCGGAGCGCAGGCGCGCCTCGATCGGCTCGGCCAGCGCGTGAGAGCGAGCGTCGGCGGCCGTGACGAGATGCTGTGCGCCCGAGCCGAGATCGGTGACGAGCACGCAGGCACGGCGCGCGGCGCGTTCGACATTGAGGGCGGCGAGAAGGTCGAGACGCATCAGTCGATCGTCTCGACATAGACCTTGATCCGGCCACCGCAGGAGAGGCCGACCCGCCAGGCGGTCTCGTCCGCGACGCCGAATTCGAGCATTTTGGATGACCCCGTCTCGATGACGTCGAGCGCTTCGCTCACGACGTCGCCCTCGACGCACCCCCCCGAAACCGAACCCAGAAAATTGCCGTCCTGGTCCACGACGAGGTGGCTGCCGATCGGGCGAGGCGCCGAGCCCCAAGTCTCGACGACGGTGGCGAGCGCGACGCCGCGTCCGCCGCGCCGCCAATCTTCGGCCGTCCGCAGGATGTCGTCTTCCGTCGAAATCATCGAGAACTCCTCACGCCGATGCGGCGAGCCACCGCTTGGGGTCCGCCTCCCCGCGCCGCTGTTCGCCGAGCGCGCGGCACAGGTCCGCCACGGCTTTAAGATTGTGGACCGGTCTGAACTCGTCAACATGGGGCAGCATAGTCCGGATCCCTAGGGCTTTCGCCTCGAATCCATCATAGCGCAGAAGAGGGTTCAACCAGATGAGACGGCGGCAGGAGCGCTGGATGCGTCCGACCTCGACGGCAAGTTGGCCGGTGCCGTCGCGTTCGAGCCCGTCGGTGAACAGAATCACCGTCGCCGACTGACCGGCAACGCGGCGCAGCCACAGCTTATTGAAGAGGTGGAGCGAATCGGCGATGCGCGTACCGCCGGCCCAGTCGCGCACCGCCTCCCCGCAGGAGGACAGCGCCTCGTCGACGTCCTTATGTGCCAAATCCCGGCTGACATTGGTGAGCCGCGTTCCAAACAGGAAGCTGAAGACCTTGCGCTGGCGCGACAGCGCATGAAGGAAATGCAGAAAGACCCGGGAATAGTCAGCCACGGACCCGGATATGTCGCATATGGCGACGATCGGCGGCAGCTTGTGCGCGGGTGCGCGACGGGCGAGTTCTATACCGGCGCCCCCGCCCCGCATGGACCGGCGGAACGAGCGGCGCGGATCGATCCGGTCTCCGCGCGGATCGGGGACAAAGCGTCGGGTTCGGAGCTCGTCTTGAGGCAAGCGCAGCCGGCCGATCACGGCCATCGCGTCGCGCACTTCGGCGGCACTCATCTGGGCGAAATCCTTGGCCCGCAGGACCTCCTCGGGCGAGACGGTAAATTTCGCGTCGAGGTCGAGCGAGGGGGCAGGCTTTTCGGCCTCGTCGCGGCGGCTGAACAAGGCATCGGCGACACGGCTCGCACCCCCCGGGGCCTTCTGCTTTCGCGCGGATTTGGGCTCCGCTACGGGCGAGAGCGCGCCGATCATCTGTTCGAGATAGCCGCGGCGGCGCCAGAAGATCGCGAAGACCTGATCGAAGAGAATGGTCTGTTCGTGGGTCTTGACGAAGATCGCATGCAGCATGGCCCGAAAGTCGTCGCGCGACGTGAAGGGCGTCACGGCCACAGCGTCGAGCGCGTCGAGCACCGAACCCGGCCCGACCGGCAGCCCCGCCGACCGCAAGGCCCGCGCGAAATAGACGAGGTTGTCGGCGAGTTTTCCGGGGAGAATGCTATTCAATAGCCGCCCCTCGACCGTGGACACCACTTGGTGATCGAGCGCCAATATCGAGGCCTAATAGAAGCTGACTTAAATCAGCCGACGACGGACTATGACGATCCAGAGAAGATTCGCGACGCATGATTGACACCAAATTCACGAAAGACGCCGAAGCCTCAAGAGAATCCAAAGTTCCAAAATTCCTAAAAAACGCGGCTGCGGCTTCTACAACCCTCGTGCTGCCATAGACTGAGATGCGGGTCTTTGCTTCGGTCAGAAGAATCAAGCCTTCTGTTGCGCAAATTTTATCGTCGTTCCGCTGCGATATCGACAACATTGAACACGATCTTATAAAATCAACATAGGCATCGCGCTGCAGAGCCATTTGAGCTTTCCTCGACTCTGATCTTATGCCGAACAAATAGGTTGCACCCGCTCCGACCAGTAGTCCTACAATACCAATCAGCGGTGCATAATCGGCAAGTGCCATTACGATGCCCGTCTTTCATTTGGACGGACTATTGTCCGCGTCTAGAGGAGCTGCGTGCGCCGACCGCCTCACCTCGACTTCGATCCGGCCTCCGACGACATGATAGATGACGAGGTCGCCGAGGTCGACGCTGCCGAGGTCTAGATCTCGGTCTGGCAGCACCGCCGTCGCCCGCGTGCCATAAAACACCAGGACCTGAAAGTTCTCGGCCGGATTGTGCGCCGCCCAACGCTTGAACTGCGGATAATAGTCGGCCTTGCGCCAAGCCGCCGGGGCGGCGGGGTCGGTCGCCACGACGATCCGCTTGCCCTTCATCTCAGTGTAGAGGACGAATTTGGCGCGCTCCGGCTTCCACTCCGGCCCCAGGCCGGCATTTTGCAGATACCAGCAGAAGAAGGTGCGGCAGACCGTAGGTCGGGTTTCATGTATCCCGCAGCCGCGTCCATGGACGATGTGCCGGCACCATTGTCCAGGCAGCTTGTCCACCTCTTCGACGCGGAACACCTTGCAGCACATGGAACAGGAACCGCAATCGCGTCCCGGCACCAGGCCAGGCGCCATCGCGGCAGATGGGGCCAGCATCGTCATGCGACGCTCAAATCCGCCCGGACCTCGTCCAGGATGGCCTTCGTGCGCGACCCGGCGATCTTCACGATATCGTCCTGGTATTTCAGCAGGACCCCGAGCGTGTTGTCGACGAGTTCTGGATCGAGCGCCACGGCGTCGAGTTCGGTCAGGGCGGTCGCCCAATCCAGCGTTTCGGCGACACCCGGCGACTTGAAAACGTCCTCCGACCGGATCTTCTGGACGAAGGCCACGAGTTCACGCGTCAGGGTCGCCGGCGCACCGGGCGCCTTCGCGGCAACGATCGCGCGTTCGCGCACGGCATCGGGATAGTCGATCCAATGATAGAGGCAGCGGCGTTTGAGCGCGTCGTGGATCTCCCGGGTGCGGTTCGAGGTGATGATGATGATGGGCGGTTCGGCCGCTTTGATGGTGCCGAGCTCCGGGATCGTGACCTGATAATCGGACAGGATTTCGAGCAGGAAGGCTTCGAAAGCCTCGTCGGTGCGGTCGAGTTCATCAATCAGCAAAATCGGAGGCCCCTCGGGCGCCGCCTCCAGCGCCTGCAGCAATGGCCGCTTGATGAGGTAGCGCTGCGAGAACACGTCATCCTGTAGCCGGTCGCGATCCGTCATGCCGCCCGCTTCCGCCAACCGGATCGCCATCATCTGGCCGGCATAGTTCCACTCGTAGACGGCGGCCGCAACGTCGAGCCCCTCGTAGCATTGCAGACGGATCAGTTTGCGGCCTAGCGCGGACGCCAGAACCTTGGCGATCTCGGTCTTGCCGACGCCCGCTTCACCCTCGAGCAGCAGCGGACGGTGCAGCCGCAAGCTTAGAAACAGAACCGTCGCCAACGCCCGGTCGCCGACATAATCCGCGCGTTCCAGCAGCGTCAGGGTCTCGTCGATGGAGGTCGGCAATGAAGGGACGGCAGGCATACGGATCCTAGCTAGGGTTGCGGGCTCGCGAGCGATTGTGACGCGACTGGGTGATGAGGCAAAGAGCACAGCACGCCGGCCGGGAGCAAGCGGTGCCGCCTTCCGCTCAAGGCTTTTCGGCGTTTTGCTGCGTCGCGGCGCGTGAGGGTCGCTCATGCGGCCGGGTCAAGCGGATCGCCACAACCAGCACGGTGATCAGCAGCGCCAGAACCCCAAGCTCGATCATGGCGGCGTGAAAAAGGTCGGTACTGGCCGGATTCCATTTCTCCGGTTGGGTGATCTGCGAGGTCTGCAATGTCAGCACGAGCACGCGTCGGATGCAGGCGATGAGTCCTACGATGAGGAAGGGCTCGCACATCAAAGTACCGGTCCGCAGCGAGGCATGAACCGTGTGCAAAATCTCGACCAGCATCAAGACGAAGAGCAGCCGGTCCATGATCTGAACCGTCGTTTCCGCGCCGCCCCAATCGGCGATCCCGCCCCACAGCAACTTCGCGGAGCCGGCCAGCGCCAACAACAACGTCAGGACCAGCATCACGCCGATGATGATATAGACAACCTGCTCGACCCAATGGAGCGCGTCAGCCCCCCACACGACCTTGGGCTCGGGCAGAGGGTTGCGCTGTCCTCCGCCTGTCACCATCCCGAACGCGCCCTTATCGAAGACCACCGGAGGCCGCCCGGTGCCGCCCGAAGGGGACGGTGGAGAGACGTCTTTTGCTTGTTGCCAGACCGATCACGCCTGGGGAAGACTTTAGCCGTTGGCCATCGCCAACGCCCGGCCCGCCATGACCCCAATGAGATGCGCCCGATAGGTCGCGTCCGCGTGAATGTCCGAATTGAGCCCGTCAGTCGAGACCTTGAGGCCCGAGATCGCCTTTTCGGAGAAGTCGGACGCGAGCGCGCTTTCGAAGTCCTCGAGCCGGAACACGCCGCTCGCCCCGGCACCCGTCACCGTCACCCGCACGCTGTCGTCGGCGCGCTTCGCCACGAAGACGCCCACCATGGCGTAACGCGAGGCGGGATTGCGGAATTTCTCGTAGCCGGCTTTTTGCGGCACGGGGAACATGATCTTGGTGATGAGTTCGCCCTCACCGAGCGCCGTCTCGAACAGCCCCAAGAAATAGTTGTCGGCCGCGATCTCGCGCTTGTTCGTTACGATGGTGGCGCCAAGCGCCAGGGCAGCGGCCGGATAGTCGGCGGCGGGATCGTTATTGGCGAGCGCCCCGCCCATTGTGCCGCGCGAGCGAACTG
Organism: Lichenihabitans sp.; assembly: GCA_965214365.1. Taxonomy (GTDB): domain Bacteria; phylum Pseudomonadota; class Alphaproteobacteria; order Rhizobiales; family Beijerinckiaceae; genus Lichenihabitans. The sequence continues at coordinate 2,233,462 of CBDCBM010000004.1, read as the reverse complement.
CCGGATCACCGACCCAGCCCGCCATGGTGGCCAGCGCAGGAATCTTTCCTTTGAGGAGTTCGGACGCGGCGATCTCGCCATGGCGGGTCAAAGCGCCAATGACGATCTTGCCCCCCTCTTCCGAGAGACCGGACAACGATGATCTCAAAAGGCCGAGGTCGATCACGTCGGAGGGGCTCGCCAACCGCATCTTCATCGCCGGCAGCAAGGTCTGGCCGCCCGACATGGCCTTGGCATCGGCGTTACCGGCCATCAAGGCCACGGCTTCGTCGACCGTCGAGGGGCGATGGTAATTGAAGGCATACATGGATCGGTCTCCTTGCTGTGCGCAGCCCCTCCCCGCTCATCCCCATACAGACGGGAACTCGAGGAAAACCGGCCTCATCGATGCTGGCGGCGTTCGGCCGACGTTTCAGGCTTTATCGCGGCCGCGTTTTTACTCGGCCGCCATTTTGTTAACGCGATGCTGAGCAGCGCGCCACATCACCTGCGGGGTCGCGGGCATAACGATGTTTTCGTGGCCCACGGCGTCGGTCAAGGCATTGATCACCGCCGGGGGCGCCGCGATCGCGCCGGCCTCGCCGCAGCCCTTGATGCCGAGCGGATTGGAGGGGCAACGCGTTTCCGTCGTTTCCACCACGAATGAGGGGAAGTCATAGGCGCGCGGCATCTGGTAGTCCATGTAGCTCGCGGTCACGAGCTGCCCGGACTTGTCGTAGATCGTCCCCTCGAACAACGCCTGGCCGACCCCCTGGGCGATGCCGCCATGAACTTGGCCCTCGACGATCATCGGATTGATGAGGACGCCGAAATCGTCGACCGCGACCCAGCGCTCGATCTTGGTCACGCCCGTCGAGGGATCAACCTCGAGCTCGCAGATATGAACCCCCGCCGGGAAGGTGAAATTCGTCGGATCGTAAAATGCGCCTTCCTTGAGACCGGGTTCCAGATCCTGCCCGTTGAACTTATGCGCCACATAGGCCTGCAAAGCGACGGAGGCGAAATCCACCGCCTTGTCGGTGCCCTTCACGGTGAACTTGCCGTCCTTGAACTCGATGTCGTCGGGGCTGGCCTCGAGCACGTAGCCAGCAACCTTCTTGGCCTTGGCTTCGATCTTGTCGAGCGCTTTGACGATGGCCGACATGCCGACCGCGCCGGAGCGCGACCCATAGGTGCCCATCCCCATCTGCACCTTGTCCGTATCGCCATGAACGATGGAGACATTCTCGATCGGGATGCCGAGGCGGCCTGAGACAAGCTGGGCGAAGGTCGTCTCATGGCCCTGACCGTGGCTGTGCGAACCCGTCAGCACTTCCACGGTGCCGACCGGGTTGACCCGCACCTCGGCCGATTCCCAAAGGCCGACGCCCGCGCCGAGAGAGCCAACCGCCGCCGACGGCGCAATTCCGCAGGCCTCGATATAGGCCGAAAAGCCGATGCCGCGCAGTTTTCCGCGACGCTCCGCCTCAGCCCGCCGGGCCGGAAAATTCTTGTAGTCGGCCAAGGCCAGCGCCTTGTCGAGCGAGGCGCCGTAATCGCCGGTGTCATAACACATGATGACCGGCGTCTGATGCGGGAAGCTGGTGACGAAGTTCTTGCGGCGGAACTCCGCCGGATCGAGCCCGAGCTCGCGCGCCGCCACCTCGACGATGCGCTCGATCACGAATGTCGCCTCGGGCCGGCCGGCGCCCCGATAGGCATCGACCGGAGCGGTATTGGTGTAGACGGCGTCGACCTCGGCATAGATGGCCGGAATATTATACTGACCTGACAGTAACGGCGCATAAAGATAGGTGGGCACCGAGGACGAGAAAGTCGACAGATAGGCGCCGAGGTTCGCGATCGTATGCACCTTGAGCCCGATCATCCGATGGTCGGCGTCGGTGGCGAGTTCCGCGTGGGTGACGTGGTCGCGCCCGTGGGCGTCCGACAGGAAAGCCTCGGTCCGGTCTGCGGTCCATTTCACCGCCCGGCCGACTTTTTTGGCCGCCCAGACGCAGATGGTTTCCTCGGCATAGATGAAGATCTTGGAGCCGAAGCCGCCGCCCACATCCGGGGCGATGACCCGCAGTTTATGCTCGGGCGCGATGCCGATGAAGGCAGAGAGCACGAGGCGCGCGACATGCGGGTTTTGGCTGGTCGTATAAAGCGTGAAACTCTCGGTGCCGGCATCATAATCGCCGACAGCGGCGCGCGGCTCCATGGCGTTGGGCACGAGGCGATTATTGACGATGTCGAGCGTAGTGACATGCTTGGCCTTGGCGAAGGCCGCGTCCGTCTGGTCCTTGTTGCCGAGGTGGAACTCGAACACCGTATTATCGGACGCGACCTCGTGAACCGGCTCGCCGCCGGCGGTCCGGGCCGTGGCGGTGTCGGCCACCGCCGGCAGCACTTCGTAGTCGACCACGATGGCTTCCGCCGCGTCCTTGGCCTGCGCATAGGTTTCCGCGATGATCACGGCGACATGATCCCCGACATAGCGCACCTTGCCTTGCGCGAGTGCCGGATGGGGACCGGCTTTCATCGGCGAGCCGTCCTTCGAATGGATCATCCAGCCGCAGATCAGACCGCCCACTTTGTCGGCCGCGAGATCGTCGCCGGTGAACACCGCCAGCACGCCCGGGGCTGCTGCGGCCGCGCTGGTGTCGAGCGACGTGATCTTGGCATGCGCGTGCGGCGAGCGCAGGAAAAAGGCGTGGGACTGGCCGGGCCTGTTCACGTCATCGACATAATGGCCCTTGCCGGTGATGTAGCGTCGGTCTTCCAGCCGACGAACAGGGGCTCCGATACCGGTCGCGCTCATGGTTTCCTCCGAAACATTGGACCATGCCGGTCGTTCTTGTCGGGCCGGGTCCGCATATCGGACCACGACCGCCGCTCCGGCTGGAGATCACTAGGGTGTTTAGGGTGATCCTTCGCCGATCACTCGGCCGCCATAGCGGGCGCCGCATTTTGGCCCATAGCCTTGGCACCCGCCGCGACCGCCTTGACGATATTATGGTAGCCGGTGCAACGGCAGATATTGCCTTCGAGTTCCTCGCGGATGAGATGCTCCCCGAGGTCGTTGCCGTTGCGGGCCACGATATCGATGGCTGACATGATCATGCCCGGCGTGCAGAACCCGCATTGCAGTCCGTGATGCTCGCGGAACGCCTCCTGCATCGGATGTAGGGTCGTCCCACTCGCCAAACCCTCTATGGTCAGAACGTCGGCACCCTCGCAAGACAGGGCCAATGTCGTGCAGGATTTGACCGCCTTGCCGTCGATATGGACGACACATGCCCCGCATTGACTGGTGTCGCAGCCCACATGGGTGCCGGTCAGACGAAGATTGTCGCGGAGATATTGGACCAGGAGCGTCCTGGGATCGATGTCGGCACGCGTGTTTTTGCCGTTCACCGTCATGGTAACCGTCTGCATAAACCCTCCCGGTCGCAGCGCGGCCGAACCACGGGCACATCCCTCAAGCGGTTCGGCTTCGATCGTTACGCTACTTTGGAACGCCGACAAACAAGGGTCAAGCGCATGTTCGGTCGCGGGACCGATAGGATTGTGATTCGTAAGACGCTGAAGGCATGGATCTGGACATCGAATGATGCTAATATTTATGCCGGGCGGAGGTAAAATCCATGCGCACCACGATCGCGTTAGATGATGTGTTACTTGCCAAAGCACAAAATCTGACGGGCTTGACCGAAAGATCGGCATTAATTCGCGAAGCGCTGAAAGCTCTCGTTGAGCGGGAAAGCGCGCGTCGCCTCGCACTGTTGGGGGGCAGCGATCCGGAGGCACAGGCGGGGCCAAGGCGACGGTCGGAGGATCGTTGAGTGATCCTCATCGATACCTCGATTTGGATCGATCATCTCCAAAACAGAAATCTTCTTGTTGAAGATTTGCTAAGGCGTAAATGCGTAGTCTGTCATCCGCTCGTCGTCGGAGAATTGGCGATCGGACGACTGCGCGATCGAAAGGTAGTTATCGAGAGCCTGATGGACTTACCTCAGGCGATCGTAGCCATGAATAGCGAAATCCTACGATTCATCGAAATCCACGCGCTTTTCGGAATCGGCATCGGCTATATCGACGCGGGCTTGCTGGCGTCAGTCAAATTGACGCCAAACGGGTCGCTCTGGACACTGGACAAACGACTTCAGGCTGCTGCAGAGAAGCTGCTTATTACAGCCAGACCAGTGAACTAAAGCCACAAGTCCTTGCTTTCGCCGCCTCTACTTCGCGCATTCGGCGGCGAAATTGCTGAAGAACTGGTCCGCTGTCTTCTTGGCGACGCCATCGATGAGGCGCGCGCCCATCTGGGCGATCTTGCCGCCGACGTTCGCCTGCACGTCATAGGACAGTTTCGTACCTTCAGGTACTTCACTCAGAGCCACATCGGCGCCGCCCTTGGCGAAACCGGCGATGCCCCCCTCGCCCTCGCCACTGATGCGATAACCGTTGGGCGGATCGATATTCGTCAACTCGACCCGTCCCTTGAAGGTGGCGCTCACTGGCCCGATCTTGAGCTTGACCGCCGCCGAAAAGGTAGTGTCACTGGTTTTGTCGAGGGATTGGACGCCGGTGATGCAGGCCTTGAGGGTTTCCGGATCATTCAATTTCGCCCACACAACCTCACGGCTGGCCGGCAGAACGACCTCACCCTTCATTTCCATGGCCATATGCGAGCCTCCCTCTGCGCCGCCGGTCTTTCGAGACTGTCGCTCGGCCTGCGGCGAATTCGCCTTCTGACATTAGACGCCGCTCCGCTCTACGCAAGGGGCGCCGGGCCTGGGGCTTGCATCGCACGGAGCTTCGGGCGACACCCGCCGGGCTTGAGCGGCGGCATGACGGGGGTTTTATGGGACTGAAAGCTGATGTCGCGGTGCTCGGTGCGGGCATTGTCGGCGTATCCGCCGCTCTCCATCTCCAGCAGCGAGGCCGTAGCGTCATCCTGATCGACAAGAACCCTTCTGCCGGCGACGAGACGAGTTATGGCAACGCCGGCCTCATCGAACGCGCCTCGATCTTTCCCTATGCGTTCCCTCGGGACATCGGCTCGATCCTGCGTTACGGCCTCAACACTTCGATCGACGCGCATTACCACCTGAGCGCGCTGCCTACGGTCGCACCCTTTCTCTTTCGCTATTTCCTCGCCTCCTCGCCGGCCGGCATCGCCCGGATCGCGGCGGCCTCGAAGCCCCTGATCGAACGATCGCTGAGCGAACACGAGGCCTTGATGGAGGCTGCCGGCGTCACGCATTTGTTGCGCAAGGTCGGTTGGCTCAAGGCTTTCCGAACCGAAAAAAGCCGCGACAAGGCCTTCACCGACGCCGAACGACTTCGTCCCTACGGACTGGCGGTCGACCGCCTCGATCAAGCCGCGCTCGCGGCGATGGAGCCGCATCTCGGTGAAGGACTGATCGGCGCGCTGCATTTTCGCGACCCCGGCGCGATCTCCGACCCCGGCGCGCTCGTACAGGCCTATAACGCGCTCTTCATGCAGCGTGGCGGGCGCTTCGTGCAGGGTGATGCGCGAACACTGGAGGTGGAGGGCGCGGGCTGGCGAATCGAAACGAAAGAGGGTGCCGCTAGCGTGAGGGATGCTGTGATCTCCCTGGGTCCCTGGTCCGACCTTGTGTTCAGAAAGCTCGGCTACCGCCTCCCCTTCGCGGTCAAGCGTGGCTACCACAAGCATTTCAAGTCGAAGGGCAACGCCGTGCTCAACCGCCCCGTGCTCGACCTCGATAACGGCTTCCTCCTGGCGCCGATGCGCCAGGGCATCCGGCTGACCACGGGCGCGGAATTCGCGCTGCGGGACGCGCCGCCGACGCCGGTGCAGATGGGCCGCGCCGAACCCCTGGCACGGCGCCTGTTTCCGCTGGCCGACGCCGTTGAGGACAAACCTTGGATGGGTTCGCGGCCCTGCCTGCCCGACATGCTGCCGGTGCTCGGCAAGGCACCCCGGCATGCGAATCTCTGGTTCGATTTCGGCCATCAGCACCATGGCCTCACGCTCGGCCCAGTCAGCGGACGCCTGCTCGCCGAACAGATGACCGGCGAGACGCCCTTCACCGATCCGGCGCCTTACAGGGCCGAACGGTTCGGATAGGCGCGGTCGGCACCAGAGTGGTATCGTTGAGGCTTTCGGCTATGGTTCGACGCATCGCCGAACCTTGCAGACCATGGCGCCTGTCGATCGAGGATGCTGGACCATTCTATGAGAGCTGACGCTGAGGTGATCAGAACACGACTCAAAGCCGGGGTTTGCGCGGCGATGTTTCTCGCGATCGCCGGATGTGCCGGGCGGCTCGAAGGCGTCCTGTCGCCGGTGGCGCTTGTAGTGCCGGGAACTAGCAGGGTCGATATGCTGGTGGCGACGACCCGTCGGCCCTCCTCCGTGCCCGGCGTCATGTTTTCAGGTGAGCGGGGCGCCCTGGCTTTCGCGGACATCGCCGTCTCGATTCCGCCCGACGCCATCCGCAAGGCCGGCGAAGTGCAATGGCCGAGCCAATTGCCGGGCAATCCAGCGACGGATTTCGTCACCCTCAAGGCAGAGGATATCGGTCAGGCGCAGGCCATCGCGCTCGCGCACCGCGCCATCGTGGCCGTGCCGAAGCACCGCGTGCTCGTCTTCGTTCACGGCTTCAACAACAAGTTCGAGGATGCGGTCTTTCGCTTTGCTCAGATCGTGCATGATTCTCGCGCACCGGTGCTGCCGGTTCTCTTCACCTGGCCGTCGCGCGGCAATGTCCTGGCTTATGGCTACGATCGCGAAAGCGCCAATTATTCCCGCGACGCCTTGGAAACCGTCCTTCAAGCCCTCGCCCGCGACCCGCAGGTCGGCGAGATTTCGATCCTTGCGCATTCGATGGGCAACTGGGTCGCGATCGAAGCGTTGCGGCAGATGGCGATTCGCAACGGCCGCGTCTCTCCAAAGGTCACGAACGTGATGCTGGCGGCGCCCGACGTCGATGTCGATGTCTTCCGTCGGCAGATGGCCGAAATCGGCCCCAACACAGCCAATCTCACTCTTTTTGTGTCGCAGGACGACCGCGCCCTCGCGGTTTCGGCCAAGCTCTGGGGGGCGCCGCGCCTTGGCGCGGTCGATCCCGAACAGGAGCCCAACCGGTCGGATCTGGCCTCCGACCGGATCAATGTCGTCGATCTCACCAAGCTCAAAACGGGCGGCGACCTCAACCACAATAAATTCGCCACCAGCCCCGAGATCGTCAGCTTGATCGGTCAGAGACTGGTCGAGGGCCAGACGATCACCGATTCTCGGGTCGGCATGTCGGATCGGATCATCGAGGCGACGAGCGGTGCGGCATCAACCATCGGTTCGGCGGCCGGGCTGGTTCTGTCGGCCCCAGCGGCCGTCGTCGATCCGGACAGCCGGCCGACCTATGGGACGCAGGTCCGCTCCTTGGGCGATTCACTGGTCGATTCGGCACAATCCGCGAGACGACTCCTGCCTTCGCCTGTGCAATAGGTCCCTGATGCGGTCGACCAGCCGCCGTGAAAGCCTTGCATCAGCGAAAATCGTTCACCGTTTCAACACGCACGAGGGTTTGACGATCACCTCCCGCGCCTGCGCGACAGACGGCGAGGACATAAATCTCTCCACACCACGTCGGGCATTAAGAGCGCGAAGAGCTAAATTTGCAGGCTTCATCGCCCATTCCGCATCCGTGAAGTCGGTTGGCCAAGTCAGCCGGCACGCGCATGATGCGCGCGATTGATGGCGGTCCACATGCCGACCTGATCGAAGGTCTCGCAGACACCGAAGAAAGCATAAGCAGCGGCTATTACCCAACGTCTCGTTCGGCCAATCTCTCAGTTTCAGATCAGACACTTCAAGGAGCGATCATGCGGAGCATGAATGTGAGTGTATGCCGACCGTGCATTGATAAAAACCATCAGCAGCCACCGTGTGTCCCAGCCCATCACAAAGCAATTAATCTGCCGTGCATCCGGGTTATACCAGTCAGCGACGCTGGCCAACCTTGTTTTTTTCATGCCGACTGGCAGGAGTTGGCCCCGATGCTTCTGCATGGTCGTTACGAGCCGTATGACACTCTCAGTCGAACCACGCTGACGATCATGGCGGAACACTTGAAGAAATACGTGGGAACCGATGCCCCCAATTCCGCCCTGACCCCTTCCGCCGCACAAGACGTCGGCTACCAGAAATACGGTGATCGTGTTCTGCAGTGGGGACGATATTTGATTATTCGGGCTATTCCCCGGGACAGCGCTTACAATCGCTTTTTGGCGGCATGCAACCTTCACATCACCACGGCCGGAGCGGACCCCCAGTTTCTCCTGAGCCGGTGGAGGGTTGCAGGTTCCGCTGGAGCAGGCGGCGGCGGCAAGCTCGGCATAGGCGGTGGTACTCTTACGCTGGAAAGTCCTGGAGGAGCACAGTATAATTATAAATTTGGCGGGGTTGGTCCAAGCTGGGGCTTACCCAAGCTGCCAGCGCTGACCAAGAGCGTTAGCGGTAGCAAGGCAAGTTACTTCAGCAAAGGGTTTATCATGAAAAACCCCCTCGTATACGGCTTCGATGAAATTCGCGATGCAGCAGACTTCAACGGTCCAGTTGTTTGGGGAGATGCGTCGATTGCTGCAATTGGCGGCTTCAGCGGCACCGTGATGATTGTGGGCGGCCCAGTATTCAGGGCAGTGATTCCCATAGCCGGTATTATCTCTGGTATCACAGGAAGCGCCTCGGTCTATGCCGGTTACCTGAGAGGCTGACTCAAACGCCTCCCTAAGCGCGAGCAGCGTGATGCCAAATTACATGGGAGGTATGGTAACGAAGAGGTTCCCTCTACCGCCCATCCCTTTCTGATGACCTCGAAATCGGCCACTTTTGGAGTGCGCTGGACGATCTCAAACCGAAGCGGATGGAGGCTAGCGGAGTTGACCACGAGGCGGATCGGCAATCCAAGCGCGTCGACGAGGAAGTGCATCTTGCGCCTTCGGTCCTTTTTTCAGCGCCGTGACCCCATGCATCGAGATCGATTTTTGAGCTTCGGAACGCCCCTTTTTACGCCGATCTGATCGTCTGACTGTCGATGATTGCGGCTAAGGGGTCGCCTATCGTCCGTCTCGATCGCAAGCATGCCGTCAAGCTGGTCCCAGATCGCGTGCCTTCACCGAAACGCGTCGCCCCATGCCGGCATTGCCCCTAAGAAAGGAAGTGCCGTCGCCTCATAAACCCCCCTCGCTACGGCACGAGCTACGCAATCGGCAGCGAGCGCCCCTATTTCGGTGAGGTCGCGGATCGTGACGGGCCGAGCGTTCGTCGCCGTCGCGGCGGCAAAGACGACATCGCCGTCGAGCGCCGCATGGGCGGGGCGCAACGCCATGGCGAGCCCGCCTTGAGCAACCACCGCAAGGCGTTTGCATTGCGCCTTGGTCAGCGGCGCGTCGGTCGCGACGATGCAGATTGTGGTGTTTTGCGGCGCGGTGCCTTTGGTCCTCAGATCGAGCGCCGAGGCGGGCCAAGGCGAAGGCATGCCCAAGCCCCCGAATTCCGCGCCCTGCTCATAAGGCGCCGCCCAAAAATGGGGGCCATCGCCGATCGTTGCTTGTCCGAGCGCGTTGACGGCGGCCAATGCGCCGATCCAATAGCCCTGCGTTGTCCTGATGCTAGCGGACCCCAACCCGCCCTTCAGAGTCGCCGTGGTGCAGCCGAGGCCGGCGCCCACACTCCCCAAGGCAAAGTCGAGGTCGGCGCCCTTCGCTGCGGCGAAGCCCAGATCCCAGTAGGGCGGACGCCGCCCCCATGCCTTATCGCCGCCATTGGCGAGATCGAACAGGATGGCGCCCGGCGCCAGAGGGACGCGGACATCGCCCACCGCGAACCCTCGACCGGCTTCCGCCAAGACGGCCAGCACGCCCCCCATCGCATCGAGACCGAAGGCCGAGCCACCGGACAGCACCAGCGCGTCGACGGTTTCGACCGTCATTTCAGGCTCGAGCAACGCCGTGTCGCGAACGCCCGGCGCTCCACCATGGATCGCGATCGAGGCCGTCGCGGGGGTATCGAATATGACCGCCGTCACGCCGGAGGCCAAGACCGCGTCCTGCGCATTGCCGACCCGAAGGCCGGGAACGTCGGTAATGAGGTTGCGGCCGGGCACCCGATCTCCCTGAGCTCAGTCCTTGCGACGCAAAACGACCATGCGGTGGTGATGGCGGCGCGGCGTTCCGCAGAAAGGCCCGGCCCGAAACTCCTGAGCGTAGCTGGCCTGGTATTCGGCGAAGCTCTGGTCATCGTCGTGATCGGCCGGCGTGCCGGGCCCCTGCCACGGGTAGCCGCCGTCCCAGCCATGGCCAGGGCGCCGACGCGTCCCCGCCTCATAGGCGCCAGGGCCGTTCCAACCCGTCCTGTAACGACAATAGGCCTTGCCATCCCAATAGAATGACGCGAAGTGCCGGGCGTGCGCCTCTTCCCACTGGTAGGTATAGTCGTATTTGGCAGTATTCAGCTTGTAGTAGGGCATGTCAGAGGCCGCCTGAGCGGCGGGCGCCCCGAAGCCCGAGAGACCGGCCGATGCCGCCAAAGCTAGAAGGAATCTCCGCACACTCGTCTCCCACCGCCGAACAGAAGCGTTAGTCTTAATAACGCGAAACTCTGGACGAAGGGTTGATGCCAACCCCCTACCCCCCGGAAAAGCGCATAAAACCCATGCGGTGTCTCCGCTGGGTGACGTTTTCGTACAAGAACCTTACCTCGTTCCGAGGTTCGACTAGACCACGACGCCGAAAGGCCGGCCCGGGATTTTGAACGACGCCATGCCATATCGTTTTGAATTCGAGCACGATCACACGTTGGGATCGATCCGACCCACGGTCTGCGAAAGCGAACACAGACCATGACGACCGATATTTCCTTTCCTGCCGCGAGCCTAGCGGGACTGATCTCTTTCTTGAGTCCCTGCGTGCTGCCTCTTGTTCCGCCCTACCTGTGCTTTCTGGCAGGGGCGACGATGGAGGACCTGCAGAGCGGCGACGCCCCACGAGCGCGGCGCGACGCGCTCGCCGCCAGCCTTCTCTTCGTTGCCGGATTTTCAACGGTCTTCGTCACTCTCGGCGCGACGGCCTCGGTCTTCGGCACACTGCTGCGCCGATTCGACCAGCCGCTGTCGATCGTGGCAGGGTTGGCCATCATCGTCATGGGATTGCATTTCACGGGGCTGTTCCGCATCGGTTTCCTCTATCGGCAGGCCCGGGTGGAGGCGGGACGGTCGAGCGGATTGTGGAGCGCCTATGGGATGGGGCTCGCTTTCGCGTTCGGCTGGACGCCCTGCATCGGGCCGATCCTCGCGGCCATTCTGGCGGTGGCGGGGTCGGAGGACACGGTCGCAAGGGGCGCGGCGCTGCTGGGAGCCTATTCGCTCGGGCTCGGCCTGCCCTTCGTCGGCGCGGCTTTGGCGATCGGTGCCTTCACGGCCTTTCTCAAACGCTTCCGGAAGTATTTCGACGCGTTGGAAAAATTGGCTGGTGCGCTGCTGGTGTTGACAGGCGTCGCCTTCCTGACCGGAGGCATGCAAAGTGTGTCGTTCTGGTTGATCGAGACTTTCCCAGGATTGGCACGACTGGGGTAGTTCCGCTGGACATTGATAAAAACAACGATCGTCCGAACTGCGATTCACGTTATAAAAAAAGCCCGCCAACCGGCGGGCTTTCCATTGATGAGCTATAAAACCCGGCCGACGATCAATTCTCGACGTAGGTGATCTTGCCGTCGGGTTGCTTCTTCCAGGTATACATCACGTAGTCGGCTTTCGACAGGTCGCCCTTCTTGTCGTAGCTGATGTCGCCCAGCACGGTATGGAACTTCATGCCCGAGTGCATTTTCTCGGCCATCTTCTTCGGGTCGATCGACTTCGCGGCCTCGGCGGCCTGCGCCATCACCTGCACGGCCGCGTAGCTGTAGAGCGTATAGGCCTGCGGGTCGAAGTTCTTGGTCTTGAACTCCTCGACGACGGCGGCTGCGGTCGGCTTCTTGCGCGGATCGGGACCGAAGGTCATCAGGGTGCCTTCGGCGCCCGGGCCGGCGATCGCGGCGAACTCATTGTCGGTGATACCGTCACCCGACATCATCGTGGCGGTGATGCCTTGGTCCGTCATCTGGCGGCGGATCAGGCCGCCTTCGGGATGCAGGCCGCCCCAATAGACGATCTCGGCGCCGGAGGCCTTAACTTTGGATACGACGGCCGAATAATCCTTCTCGCCGGCGTTCACGCCTTCATAGAGCACCGGCTTGATGTTTTCCTTGGCCAGCGAACTCATCGTGGCGTCCGCAAGACCTTTGCCATAGGTGGTCTTGTCGTGAAGGATCGCGATTTTCTTACCCTTCAGCGTGGTCGCGATATATTTGGCGGCGACCATGCCCTGCTGGTCATCCCGTCCGCAGGTCCGGAACACGTCCCACTTGCCCTTTTCGGTGATGGTCGGGTTGGTGGCCGACGGCGTGATCATCAGCATGCTGTTTTCAAGATAGACATCGGACGCCGGAATGGTGACGCCGGAATTGAAGTGACCCACCACGTATTTGACGCCGTCGCCGACGAATTTATTGGCGACAGAGACGCCCTGCTTCGGATCGGAGACGTCATCGCCCACATCGAGCGTGATTTTATTGCCGAGAATGCCGCCCTTGGCATTGAGGTCGTCCACGGCTTGCTGCGTGCCGTTCTGCAATTGCGCCCCGAAGGCCGCGTTGGGACCTGTGATCGGCCCCGCAACACCCAACTTGAAATCGGCGGCATGGGCAGCGCCCGAGAAAGCCAGCCCGGCGGCCAGAACGAAGCCTGAAAGTTTCAGATAATTCATCGCGTATAGTTCCCTTCCTCAAAACCGGGCCTCGCGGCCCCGTCATCGAATGATCGGCTGACCATCCTGTGTGGCCGAGCCGCTCGAACCTCAAGCTTCAATCGTCAGCCGACCGTGGCCATTCAGAACCACCGGAGATGTCCGGATCGTGGAACGGCCCTGCCCGATTGTCACGTTAAATCAGGCCTGATTGCTCCAGGCAATCGACCCCATGCGTGCTCCGCGTCATTTTGCGATCCAGCTGACCGGCCCCGACTTTGTGAACAGCCAAGAATATTGCCGAGCCATCTGCAAAGCCCTTTGCGATTTGAACCCATAAGTCCCAAACAGAGCCACCGTGACCAACGATACGATATAATATTGAATCGACAGAAGGTCCTCGCCGCCTATGGCATAGTGGAGAAATTGCACCCCCATGGCGAGGAGCATCAAGGCGGGGATCAACGTCCAGGGTGAGCGCCAGGTCGAAGCGAAGGCGCTTCCCGTCGCCCAAGCTCCCGCGCCGCCCAGGATGACGGTGAAGATCAGGAAGCTCCAGACGGCTGTGGGGTCGTCGGAATACAAGATCCCCATCAATGCCCTCCCTCAAGATAAGCCGCCCGCACTTCCGGCTTGCTTAACAGCTCCTTGCCGGTGCCCGACATGGTGATGAGCCCGTTGACCATCACATAGCCCCGGTCGGCCAGTTTGAGCGCGTGAAAGGCGTTCTGCTCGACCAGGAAGACGGTGAGACCTTCGGTCTTGTTGAGTTCGCGAATCGCGTCGAAGATCAGTTTCACGACCAGCGGCGCAAGACCCAAGGACGGCTCGTCGAGCAGCAGCAGGCGGGGCCGGCTCATCAGCGCGCGGGCAATCGCCAGCATCTGCTGCTCCCCGCCCGACAGCGTGCCGCCGCGCTGCTGGATCCGCTCCTTGAGACGCGGGAACAGCGCGAACATGCGTTCGAGATCCTGGTCGAAATAGGCGAATTTATTGATCGAGGCGCCCATCTGCAGGTTTTCGTAGACCGTCATACGCGGAAAAATCCGCCGTCCCTCTGGGGATTGGGCGATCGATAGCCGGGCGATCTCATGGGTCGGCAGACGCGTGATGTCACGTCCGTCGAAGGAAACGGTGCCTTCCCGCGCCCGGGGACTGCCGAAAATCGTCATCATCAAGGTGGATTTGCCGGCCCCGTTCGCGCCGATCAGCGTCACGATCTCGCCCTGATGCACGTCAAGGTCGACACCCTTGAGCGCGATGATCTTGCCATAGAAGGTCTGGACGCCTCGGATGCCGAGCAGCGGCGTGCCGGATGGCGCGGCCCGCTCGACGACGGGATCGACGAGCATGCTCATGCGCCGATCTCCGCCTCGACCTCTTCGACCTCGTCGTCGGCGACACCGAGATAGGCCGCGATGACCTTCGGGTCGTTGCGCACTTGCTCCGGCGTGCCGTCGGCGATCTTGGTGCCATAGTCGAGGACGATCACGTGATCCGAAATGCTCATCACCACCGACATGTCATGTTCGATCAGCAGCACAGAGGTGCCGTGATCCTGGCGGATCATCCGCAACAGCGTATTGAGCTCGAGCGATTCCCGTGGGTTAAGACCCGCCGCCGGCTCGTCGAGGCACAGGAGCACCGGCTCGGTACACATGGCCCGCGCGATTTCTAGCCGCCGCTGGTCCCCATAGGGGAGGTCGCCGGCCGGATCATCGGCCCGGTCGATGAGGCCGATCCTCTCCAGCCAGAAGGTCGCTTTCTCTACCGCTTCGCGTTCCTTGGCCTTGTAGCCGCCGATGCCGAGCACGCCGAGGAAAGTCATGCCCGAGGCGATCATCAAGGGATTGTGCTGCGCGACGAGCAGGTTTTCGAGCACCGTCATGCCGGTGAAAAGTCTGATGTTCTGAAAGGTGCGCGCTATCTTGGCCTCACGCGAGATTTCGTGGTCCGGCATCCGTTCGAGGAGGAACAGGTCCCCTTTCCGGCCAGCGCCGTGACGCGCACCTGAGCGCGTCAGATCCATCACGTCGGCCGGCGCCGCCACGCCCTTGCGGGCCAGCGCCAGCCGGCCCTCCGTCGGCTTGTAAAAGCCGGTCACGCAATTGAACACGGTGGTTTTGCCAGCGCCGTTCGGGCCGATCAGCGCCGTGATGTCGCCCCGCCCCACCTGGAAGCTGAGCGCATTCACGGCGACAAGACCGCCGAACCGCATGGTCAAATGCTCGACGACGAGCAGAGGGTCGGTCTCCCAACGCATCAGCCGTGTCCTTCCTTGACCATGTCGCCTGAAATGACCTTGCGCTCCTTGAGAACGATGGACGGCTCCCGTGTGGCAATGATCCCCCTCGGCTTCCAGATCATCATCACGACCATGCCCAAACCGAAGATCAGCATGCGATATTGGACGGGATCGAAGCCCTCCCCGAAAATGCGCTTTAGGAAGTCGAGCTCGCGCAAAATCTCGGTACCCCCAATCAACACGGTGGCCGCTATGGCGACCCCGATCTGCGATCCCATGCCGCCGAGCACCACGATGGCGAGAATGGTGGCCGATTCGATGAAGGTGAAGCTCTCCGGGCTGACGAAACCCTGCCGGACGGCGAAGAAGGAGCCAGCGAAGCCGCCGAACATGGCCCCGAGCGCGAAAGCGGTCAGCTTGGTGTTGACGGTGTTGATGCCGAGCGACCGGCAGGCGATCTCGTCCTCCCGCAAGGCCTCCCAAGCGCGCCCCACCGGCAGGCGACGCAGCCGCATGGTGACGAAATTTGTCAGCAGAGCCAAGGCCAGGATCAGGTAGAACAGGAAGATCGTACGGTGGATCGGCGTGAACTCGAGCCCGAACATATGGGCGAAACCGTCATCGTCATCGGTGAAGGGGATGCCGAAGAAGGTGACGCGCGGGATCGAGGCGATGCCCGCATAGCCGTTCGTCACGTCTGTCCAGTTGATGAGGACGATGCGGATAATCTCGCCGAACGCCAGGGTGACGATGGCGAGGTAGTCGCCGCGCAGGCGAAGCACCGGAAAACCGAGGATGATCCCCCAAAACGCCGCCAATATGCCGGACAGTGGCAGGCAGACCCAGAAAGACAGACCGAAGGTGGTCGACAAAAGCGCATAAGCATAGGCGCCCACCGCGTAGAAGGCCACGTAGCCGAGATCGAGCAAGCCCGCGAGGCCAACGACGATATTGAGACCCCATCCCAGCATCACATAGATGAGAATCTGGATGCCGTAGTTGTTGATCCACTTCAATGATCCCTCTGGGCCAAGCGTGCCAAGCATCACGAAGGGAAAGACGATCAAGGCCGCGATGGCGAAGATCGCGATATTGGTCTTGAAAAAGGTCTCGGCTTTCGAGGGAACACGCAGTTCCTGCGGCCGCTTCGCCGCCTTGGGCCGCGCATCGAGCAACAATCCCAGCATCCGGGCCCCGAAGACCACGATGGCAGCGACGATCACCCAATGCCAGCGCGGCACCACGATCAATGTGTTGGAGACGTCGGGATGGGTGTCGAAGGCCAGGAGCGGGAAGCCCAACCCCAGCGTCACGATCGCCCAAAACCCCGCGTCCTTGAGCGCGGCGACGACATCGAAGGAGGGTTTCGCCGGAACGGCGGCCACGATCGGCTTGGCGCTGTCGACCAGCATGGTCTCAGACCTTTTCGATCTGCGGCCGGCCAAGAAGCCCGGTCGGCATGAAGATCAGTGTGATGGCCAGGATCGAAAAGGCCGCCACATCCTTGTAGTCTGAGGAGATATAGGTCGCCCAGAAAACCTCGATGAGGCCGATCAGCAGGCCGCCGAGGACAGCGCCGGGCAATGACCCGATGCCGCCGAGCACGGCCGCCGTAAAGGCTTTGACCCCAGGCACGAAACCGTCGGCGAAGGACACGACGCCATAATAGCTGAGGTAGAGAACACCCGCCACGGCGGCCAGCGCGGCGCCGATCACGAAGGTCAGCGAGATGGTGCGGTCGACATCGATGCCGAGAAGCGCCGCCATGCGCCGGTCCTGCTCGCAGGCGCGCTGCGCCCGCCCGAGCGATGTTTTCTGGACCAGATACCAAAAGCCCGACAAGAGGACGATGGTCGTCACCATGATGAGGATTTGCTTGTAGGAGATCCCCGCGCCGCCGCCGAAGCCGAGCGGTATTTGCTCGGTGAACATCGGCGGAATGGTTTTGTTGCGGGGACCCTGCACCACCTGAACGAGGTTCGACAGCAGGATCGACATGCCGATGGCGGAGATCAAGGGCGCGAGCCGGAACGAGCCGCGCAAAGGCCTGTAGGCGATGCGTTCGATGGCCCAGTTCCACAAACCCGTCAGGCCCATGGTGAGCACCAGCACGATCAGAAAAGCCAGGGCATTGGAAGTGACGCCGAGCAGCTGGGTGAGAATGAGGAAGATCATCAGCGCGACGACAGCCGACAGCATGAACAAATCACCGTGGGCGAAATTCACCATGCCGATGATGCCGAAGACCATCGTGTAGCCGATGGCGATCAGACCGTAGATCGACCCAAGGGTGAGGCCGTTGACGAGAGACTGGATGAGTTGGTTGACCAGGGCTTCTGTCATGGGCGGCGTTCGTTTCCCGAGGTGACGTCAGGCGTCATCGAGAGCCAAGGCTAGCAAGCTCCATGCCGATGGGCAATCGCCTGTGCCGCATTATCGCCTGGATTCCGCCATCGCTTCGGCTTCGATCTTGACGGTCGGTTCAGCATCTGTGCGTCGGCGCATACACGGGGGTGCACGCCGCTCCAGATCTGCTGTAAACTCCCTCCTGGGCTGGAGCCCCGGGGTGCGGACGAATGGCGGCAAGGGATGTTTCGCTGACAATCGATTCTGTGGTCGCGCGAGTGGTGGATCGAGACAATGCGCCGCCGCTCACGGACGCGGCGGAGTTTCGCGATGCCATGAGCCGCGTGATCACCGCAGTTCACGTCGTCACGTCCGACGGATCCGCAGGCCGGGCCGGCCTGACGGCGAGCGCCATCGCCTCGGTGTCGGACAGCCCTCCCACCGTGCTCGTCTGTCTCAACGGCAGCAGCAAGTCTGCCGCGCGTTTGATCGCCAATGGTGTTTTCTGCATCAACACTCTTGGGGCGGATGATCAGGAGATCGCGACCACCTTCGCAGGGGGCACAGACCTGCCCCATCATCGCCGCTTCGAGCGGGGCCATTGGGACATCCTGGCCACCGGCGCCCCGGCCCTGACGAGCGCCATCGCCTGTTTCGATTGCCGCGTCACCGATCTGCGGCGCGTCGCCACGCATGACATTTTGATCGGCGAGGTTCTCCGCGTCCGGGCGCTCGTGAGCGGACATCCGTTGGCATACGTGGATCGCGCCTATCGGCCCGTGTGATATCGACGCGCGCATGCATCGGGATTAAGACACGACGTCCCGCCGTTCCGGAGCCCTTATGATCCCGCGCTATTCCCGCCCCGCCATGGTCGCGATCTGGGAGCCCGCCACCCGGTTCCGCATCTGGTTCGAGATCGAGGCCCATGCCTGCCATGCCCTGGCCGAACTCGGCGTCATTCCCAAGACCGCCGCCGAAACCATCTGGGCCAAAGGGCAAGAGGCGGTGTTCGACATCGACCGGATCGACGCCATCGAACGCGAGACGAAACATGACGTCATCGCCTTCCTGACCCATCTTGCAGAGCTTGTGGGTCCAGACGCGCGCTTCGTCCACCAGGGTATGACCTCATCGGACGTCCTGGACACTTGCCTCGCCGTTCAGCTCGCACGCGCCTCCGACCTCCTGATCGCCGACGTCGATGCCTTGCTGGCGGCGCTCAAACGTCGCGCCTTCGAACATAAGCTGACCCCGACCATCGGCCGCTCGCACGGCATCCATGCGGAGCCCGTGACCTTCGGCCTCAAGCTTGCCTTCGCCTATGCCGAATTCGAGCGCTGCCGGGCGCGTCTCGTCGCCGCACGGAGCGAAATCGCCACCTGCGCGCTATCGGGCGCGGTCGGCACCTTCGCCAACATCGATCCGGCGGTCGAGGCTCATGTGGCCAAAGCCATGGGCCTCACGGTCGAGCCGGTCTCGACCCAGATCATTCCGCGCGACCGGCACGCCATGTTCTTCGCGACCCTCGGGGTCGTGGCCTCCTGCGTCGAGCGATTGGCGATTGAAATTCGCCACCTGCAGCGCACCGAAGTGCTGGAGGCGGAGGAATTCTTCTCGGCGGGGCAGAAAGGGTCCTCCGCCATGCCGCACAAGCGCAACCCCGTCCTGACCGAAAACCTCACCGGCCTGGCCCGCCTGGTACGCGGCATGGTGGTGCCGGCGCTTGAAAATGTGGCGCTGTGGCACGAGCGCGACATCTCCCATTCCTCGGTCGAACGCATGATCGGCCCCGACGCCACCGTCACGCTCGACTTCGCCCTGGCTCGCCTCACCGGCGTCATCGACAAGCTGCTGGTTTACCCCGAGACCATGCGACGCAACCTCGATCGGCTCGGCGGGCTCATTCATTCGCAGCGTGTTTTGCTGGCGTTGACCCAGGCTGGCGCCTCGCGCGAGGAGGCCTATACGCTGGTCCAACGCAGCGCGATGCGCGTGTGGCGCGGTGAAGGGGATTTTCTCGAATTCCTAAAAGCCGACCCCGACGTCATCGCTTTACTGCCACCCGCGAAACTCGACCCTCTGTTCGACCTCGCCCACCACATGAAACATGTCGATACTATTTTTACGCGGGTGTTCGGCGAATAGATTTCATGTGTTTGGGCAAAATTCCTAAACGCATGACGGTGGCCGCATTTTTAGGGTCGGAGCATGTCCGCCTATCGGCGGCCCGGTCTAACGGCCGTCCCGGGGTTTTCCCTGGTCCAAGGCGTCTCTCAGCAAGGCGTAGCGTCCCCGTGTGACCATCATGGTCTGGAACCATGTCGTCAGATCGTCCCAGGGGTCCTTGACGGTCGAAAGACCGGAGATGAAGGCCACGATGGTGCCGACCTCGGTCCTGCCGCTCACGACGAACCATCCGCCGATGCCGAGGATACCGGCGATCCCGAGTTGGTGGCAGAGGTTGGTCAAGAAGTTCATCGTGAACTTCAGCGTATAGACTCCCATGTTCAGCGAGAATACGCGCGCGAAGCGCTCATCCTGGTCCCCCCTGCGGCTCTCGTCGTCGTCTTCCTCAACCAGAGCCGAACTGGCGGACCGGAGCGTCTCGATCCGCTTTTGCGCCCGCGCCGTAATGGCGCGCTGCATCAGGGGAACGAAGAGGAACTGCGGTACGAAGACTGCGGCAAGAATGATGGCCATCAGCGGCTGCAGGTAGACCAGATAGCCGATGACGCAGACCATGATGCCGGCCTGGAGCAGCGGTTCGGAGATCGACTCGCCCACGAAAGCGCCGATCGGCTCGCTCTCGGCGATGATCATCGAGATCTCGGTGCCCTGGCTCTCTGCTGTGGCCTCGGGTGGTTGGGCCTCGTCCTCCCCCCGACGATTAAGGAAAGACCGCAGGCCGCGCGTGGCATGTTCGGAAACCCAGCTTCGATAGAGGTTCGACAGGAGCTTGAAGCCGCCCTGCAGGAGGACGACGCCCGCATAGGCGGCGACGAAAAACGCGAGCGAGTTGAAGCTGCCCTCCTTGAGCGATCGATTGACGACGCGCCGCTGAATCTCGATCGGCACGGTGTCGAGAATGGCGAGCGTGCCCGACAGAAGGCAGAGCCAGACTTGGTCGTTTTTGCTGATCCGCCAAATGAACGCGTAATAGCGTGCCGGCAGGGTCAGCCCCCCGAAGGCGTGGCCTTTGTCATCCGGTTTCAAGGGGGTAGGCCACAGGCTGAATCGGATGCTGTTGGAGGTCATGGGGCCCTTTCACGACGATGGACAATCGTCTCACCATAAGGCGCGACGTGCGTTTTTGGTGCCCTCTCCTCAGTGCAATGGCCCGTATCGACCGCCTTTCCAGACCTGCATCTCGTAGGTGATGCCGATCGCATCGCCCTTGGAATCGAAGGCCAGCGGCCCAAGGACGGTGTCGATGGGGCCTCCGCTCCGCAAGGCCTTGGCCACCGCCGGGCCTTTGTCCGAGCCCGCCCTGCGCACCCCTTCGGCCAGGGCCTGAATGGTCGCATAGCTGAACAGCGTGAAGCCATCGGGCACCGCATGAGCGGCCCGAAACGCCTCGACGACGGAGGCCGCAGCCGGTCGGGCCGAGGGGTCCGGCGGGAAGGGGAAGATCGTGCCTTCGGCTGCGGGGCCGGCAATCGAGGCGAATTCCGGGGCCGCGAACCCTGAAGTCGTCACCATCTGGAACGCCACATGCTGGTCGGCGGCTTGGCGCAACAGCAGCCCGCCTTCGGGCGGATAGCCGCCGTAATAGACCACCTCCGCGCCGAGCGCCTTGAGGCGCGCCAGGACGGCCGAATAATCCTTTTCGCCGGGGTTGAGCGTTTCGGTCGCGGCCGGGTGGACGCCATGGACTTCGAGGCCGGCCTTCACCTGGTCGGCGAGGCCTTTGCCATAGGTGCCCTTATCATGCAGGAAAACGATCGTTTTGCCGGCGTAATGGTCGGCCATGAAGCCGCCGACGAGCGCGCCCTGGATGTCATCGCGGGTGTAGACGCGAAAGATGTCGGTATATCCCTTGGCGGCTGCCGTATCGGTGAGCTTGGCGCTGACGCTGGCCGGCGTCATCATGAGAATGCCAGTCTCGGCATAGATCGGCATGGCCGCGATCGAGGCCGCCGAGCAGACATGGCCATCGACGAGGCCGATCCCCTCCCCGACGACCCGATTGGCAACCGAAACCGCCTGGCGCGGATCGCAGGCGTCATCCTCGATGTCGAGCACGATTCTCCGGCCATCGACGCCGCCCTTGGCATTGATGGCTTCAGCAGCGAATTGCGCGCCCGTGACGACCTGATCGCCCGCCGTCGCCACCGTGCCGGTGCGTGGCACGACAACGGCGATGCGGATGTCTTCCGCGCGGGCTCCCGCGCCGATGAGGAGGAGGCCGAAGGCCGCAGCGAGGAACCGATTGGGGGAACGTGTCATGTTCGGCACGGTAGCGATGTTAGACGTTGGCGCAACGCTTACGGCGGACCATTGCGGGGCCAGATGCCGCCCCGCCGCCCCGCGCTCCTGATTGAGGGCGAAAAGAAGCTCCAAATTCTTTATCGGTAAGGTCAGCCGGCCAACCGAAGGCGGCGGCCACGGCCGCGTCGAGGCGCCTGTGCGCCATGTCGAGCCACGCGGCCACTGGTTGTAGAGAGTGTGCTGGAGTCATCACGGTTCGGGCGGCGATCGGCCTGCCCCCGGGCTTTTCAAGGGGCGCCCCTCGAACGCGAAAACCCGCCGGCGGGACCGGCGGGTATCCAGACCTTCGCAGTAAGCCGGCGGCGGAGCCGCCGGATCCCGCCGGTGTGACTAGAACTTGTAGTCGAGACCGATGCGCGCGAGGTTGCCGTCGTTCTTGACCTTTATCCCGGTCGGCAAAACCACCGTACCGGCGCCCGAATCCGTGAGGTTGCTGCTGTCGAGCGAGTAGCGCAGATATTCTGCCTTGATGGTCACGGCGCTCGAGTGGAAGAAGTTCAGGAACGAGGCGGTCGGCAGCGCATATTCGACGCCACCACCATAGACGTAGCCGGTGTTGAAGCCGCTGCTCTTGCCGGCTGAGATCACCGAGGTGCCCCCGGGGCCGAAGTTCACGAGCCGGCTGTTGACATCGCCATAGGCGAAACCGCCGGTGCCGTAGACCAGGAACTGGTTGAACGCATAGCCGACGCGACCCCGGATGGTGCCGAGATAGTCGAGGCCCGAGCGAAATGAGGTCGTGCCGGCCGGATTGGCGGCATTCACCGACTTGTCGGTGTCCATATACATGGCATCGGTTTCGAGACCGACCACGATCCCGCCGCCGCCGAACCCGCTGAACTGATAGTTGTAACCGATCTGTCCGCCGGCCGAGAAGCCGTTGTCGCTGATGTTGCCGCCGACGAGCGTGCCGCCGGCCGGTCCAGTGAACTTCTCCTTATTGCCAAAAGCCCCGCCGGCGTTGATGCCGAAATAAGGACCCGTCCAGGTGAAAACGGGGACGGGGACGATGTAGGGCGCCGGAGGAGCTACGCGGGTCGGCAGATCGGCCGCCAGGGCGGCGCCGCTCACCGCAACGGTCAAAGCCGCAGCGGCGGCGATCCGGGGGAAAGATGTCATCAGTTAATCCTCACATCACTGTACTGCGATCAGGGTATAATTCGTTGATGAACAAAAAGACAATACCAAGCGCTGACGGTACCATTGGTTTGCTCGACCTGTTGCTCCAACATCACACCAAATTTCAGGCCATTTACCGATCATTTACTACAGGTCGGCGCGAATAACGCGGGCTATAACAGTTTGTTCCGGTGCAATGGAGAAATTTTCGCAGCGATATTGTGACTGCATTGTGGCGCTTCGCGGCGGATCACCACATTCCAAGGCTTGATACGACGCGAAATGCTGCTCAAAGGGCGGCTCTGTGGCGCGGCTGTGGCCACAGAGTGGCGGCGTTTCGCGTACGTGCGAATACGCGTCCATACGTCGCGGATGCCCGGTTTCACACGACCGCCAATGCGCTTTGGGCATGAGAAAGCTCTAGATTCGATCATGTTCATCCCTCGGCAGAGATGACACGCCCGACCTCGACGATGTCGAGAATCGCCAATCCAATGACGAACAGCAGCGCCCGACGACGACCCGCCGCTGCGGGTCGTATCAAAACGTTCGGAGGTCGGCGAGGCCTCGTGCCCGCAAGGCCGCCCGGAGCGCGGGCGCGGGTTCGGCGACGGAGGTGAAGAGGGCGGCACGCGGCGGTACAGGTGCGTCCTCGGCGCCCGGTATGGCCGCGCCCGGAGTCGGCATGCCATATGCGGTCAACAAGGCGTCGACCCGCCGCGCGATTGCGGGTGCGGGGTCGATAAAGGTGACCCGCCAGGGCGACAGGCGCTCCAGCGTGTCGAGCAACAGCGGATAGTGGGTGCAGGCGAGGACAATCGTATCGGTGCGTCTGCCCTCGGCCTCGACGAAAGCGGGGGCGATCTCGTCGAGAATCGCGGCGTCGGGAACCGGCTCTCCCCGCATGGCAGCCTCAGCCAAGACCGCCAGCCCTTTTGCCCCCACGAGGGTTACGGCGCACTCTTGCGCGAAGGAGCGGATGAGGTCGCGCGTATATTCTCGCGCGACGGTGCCAGGGGTCGCCAGAACGCTGAAAATCCTCGATTGGGACGCGGCCGCCGCCGGCTTGATGGCGGGTACCGTTCCCACAAAGGGAATGGCGGGCCAGCGCCGCCGCAGCGGCGGCAGCACGAGGGTCGAGGCGGTGGCGCAGGCGATGACGACAATGTCCGGACGATGCAGCGACACCAGTCGCTCCATCACCTCCATCACCCGCGCGACCACATCGGCTTCGCTCAGTCGGCCATAAGGAAAGACGGCGTCGTCTCCGGCATAAAGGTAGTCCGACATCGGCCTTAGCTTCACGATCTCGGCGAAGACCGTGAGACCGCCGAGCCCGGAGTCGAACACAAGGATTTTTGGCGGCCTGCCGAGCGAATGCGCTGCGGGATGCACGGCCTGGGCGGTCGCGAATGACATGCCTGGTCCTCTACTCCGAACGCCGCCATGGAACCAGAGTATCGTTAACAAGAAATGGCTAACACCAACATGACCCTTCGGCTCGCCGCGCGAGCCTTCCGCCGCACCGATTCTGAACCGGTGGGCCGACAGAGATCATAACGATGTCGTACGTGACGTCGTTCGAAAACCGTGCCGACGTTTGGGCGTCATTCTCTACGCGGCACGGGCCAGAACGATTCCCGTTACGATGACGAGACCGGCTGCCGAGCGCCAAAAGGTGAGCCTTTCGCGCAGGACAACCACGGCGATCAGCGCGCCGAACAATACGCTCGTCTCGCGCAACGCCGCGACGAGCGGGATTGGCGCCCGCGTCATGGCCCAGATCACGATCCAGTAGGCCGCAAGCGACATGGCGCCCCCCGCGAGCCCCTCGCGCCAGAACGGCCGAAGTCCGCTCAGCATGGCGGCTCCCCGGCGCATCCGCGCGATAGCCAACATTGCGAGGCCATCGAGAAAGAACAACCAGGCCGCATAACCATGGGGCGAGCCATTGAGACGGGAACCGATCCCATCCGTCACCGTGTAGCTGGCAATGAAGACAGATGTCCCGAGCGCATAGGCAACCGCGCGCCGGTCGAGTTTCAACGTCGTACGGCCTCCCCCGAAGGCCATCATCATGATGCCGCCGGACAAGACGAGGAGACCCACCATGGCGAGCGGCTTCAAGATTTCGCCAAGGAGCAGAGCGGAAGCGACGGACACCAGCAATGGCGCCCCGCCTCGGGCTATAGGGTAGACTTGGCCAAGGTCCCCCGACGCGTAGGCGCGGATCAGAAACAGATTGTAGCCGACGTGAAGGACGACGGACAGCAGCAGCGGCGGCCAAGCCCCCGTCAAGGGGATATCGAGAAAAGGCAGCAGCGGCGCGGTCAGGACCATACCGCCGGCCGCGATTACGGTGATGGCCAGCAATCGATCCTGCCCGACCTTGACAAGGGCATTCCAGCCGGCGTGCATGGCAGCCGCCAACACAACCGCGCCGAAGACGATAACATTCATCGAACAGCCATGACCTGGGACAACAGATCGTCATCCAGGCTCATGAGATCGGCTCTTTCGACCGCCGCTCCTTTGGCCGCTGGCCAAAGGGGGTTCAACGGGACCAGTTCAGGCTGCGGCGGTTGCCGACGCGCGCCGGCGGGGCTTCTTGGCCGCGACCGGGACAGATTCGGGCTCAGGGGCCGGGGGTGGCGCAACCGGCGTGGCGGCAGGCACGGTGCTCTTGCGGCCGAGCCCAAGCGTCTTGGCCAGATTCGATCGCGCGCTGGCATAGGCTGGCGCCACCATCGGATAATCCTTGGCCAGCCCCCATTTGGCGCGATATTCCTGCGGCGACAACCCATGTTCCGAGTGGAGATGGCGCTTCAACGACTTGAAGCGCTTGCCGTCTTCAAGGCAGATGATGAAGTCGTCCGTCACCGACTTTTTGACCGGAACTTTTGGCTGCGGCAGTTCCTTGATCGCCTCAGGCTTCGGTCCGCTGACAATGCCATTCAGCGCGCCATGAATGGACTGCAATAATTGGGGAAGCTCACCGGCCGGAACGGAGTTGTTTCTGACATAGGCCGACACAATCTCCGCGGCCATTTCAATGAGGTCAATATCTGTATTCACGTCGGACATAAAAATCAGGCTCCCTGTATCCGTTTGGCGTATCAAACGTGAATACAACACGCAAGTCGAACCCACCTCAAAACAGCGTATTCGATCAATGTCGTTAAAACTGGCGGCACGGCGCGACCGACGCTGCCATCAATTGGGATGAATTCGCGTTTTCGGCATATCTCCAAGCGAGGACAACCGGAGACTTATGAACTCAGTCGGCCAGGAACCCAGCTGTTACGATCCACGGCGATAGAATCAAAAATCGAATGGAGTCATGATTACCGTTTGTGACCCGTCATTAGCATTGGTGGCATCAATAGTCCGCGTCGTTTCGGATAAAGGACGATGCAAGGAGCGTCACGACGGCAGCGTTTGAGCGGCAATGCTTGGATGGCCAGCACCCAGCATGCAAACCACGGTCTCAAGGCCGTGAGGCTACCAAGTTCCCGCTATTGCGCGCTCTCGGTCAACGAGGGCTTCAGCGCCCATAGGTGCCGTCGAAGGCGTATCCTTCGCCTCGGACGGTGATGATCGGATCCTGTTCGTCGGCGACATTGATGGCTCTTCTCAATCGGCCAATATGGACATCGACGGCACGGGCGATGATCTCAGTCCGGTTGCCGCGAAGGTTTTCAACGAGATGTTCACGCGAATAAACCTGGCCGGGCCGCTGCATCAAATAGTCCAATAGTGCGAATTCCGTCGGAGAGAGGTGGATCAGACGCCCCCGCCTGTACAGCCGCCGGTTGGCGCGATCGAGGACGAAATCGTTGACGAGTTGCTGACCGCCGCCTTTATGCGCCGCCGCCCGTCTGAGGACAGCGCCCACCCGCGCGATGAACTCGGCCATCGAGAACGGCTTGATGACGTAATCATCGACGCCGGCGTCAAAGGCCCCCAACCGGTCACTTTCGTCGTTCTGCTCGCCTATCATGATGATCGGCAGTTCGCGGGTCAAAGAGCGGACACGCAGCCGACGGCAGAGTTCCAGGCCGGAAAGTCCGCGAAGGGCCCATTCCAGAATGACGAGCTCGGGTTGCCCCTGGTCGAGATATGTGGCGGCGGCATCGCCACGTTCGATGGAGAACGTAGAAAAGCCCGCAGCCTCCAGATTGTACGACAGGAGGGTCCACATCTCCTGATCGTCGGTTACGATGAGAATACGGCGCGACGTCGACATCATGCTCGGCTGGACGATCGGGGATCGCAAAGGTGTCAGAGCGCCGCGACACCCGCGTGACGACAGACCAGCCGTGGGACTATCGAGGGCCGAGGCGGCCATCGGCCGATAAACTGCCCCGTGGTGCGGACGACGGGAATCGAACCCGTACTTTCTTTCGAAAAGCAGATTTTCGTACCACTTCGGCTTCCGCCGCCGCCCCGCAGGATGTTCGTGGTCTGGACTGTCCCTTCGCCATGGCCTTTCGGCCGAAGGCGCCGCCCGTCCAGTCTCTACACCTTCCTGGCCAAGCGAGCCTGGCTAGGTTTGGCTCGGGATCGGCTGGGGCCATGGCCCTTGAGCGTTCCCCGACTTTGAGCGGTTCTACGTCGCGGATTTCTCCACGCGCACTCCAATTTTAAAGTCTGCTGCGTCTACCAGTTTCGCCACGTCCGCATGATCGAATCGTCGCGAACGACGACCCGCATGACCGATCTAGGGGATTTTGAGCGCCGGAACAATCCGGCCAAACCCTCAACCAGGGCTGGATTTGTTAAGCGGCGGCTGAAACGCGAGGCCCATGTCCCACGGAAAATAGATCCAGGTGTCCTGAGACACTTCCGTCACGAAGGTGTCGACCACCGGACGACCTAGCGGCTTGGCGTAGACGGTGGCGAAATGCGCGGCAGGCAGCATGTCGCGCACGACCTGCGCGGTCTTGCCCGTGTCGACGAGGTCGTCGACCACAAGCACTCCCTTGCCGTCGCCAAGTGCCAGAATAGCGGGCGAAACGCCCTTAAGCACCTGCAGGCCGCCCTGGGTTTCGTAGTCGTGGTAGCTCGCGATGCAGACCGTCTCGATCAACCGGATGCCAAGTTCACGCGCCACGATGGCCGCCGGAACGAGGCCGCCCCGGGTGATGCAGACGAGCGCCGTGAAGGAACCTGCCCCGGTCAGCCGCCAGGCCAAGGCTCGCGCGTCACGGTGAAATTGGTCCCAGGAGACCGGAAAGGCCTTGGCTTGCTCGTCGGTCATCGCTGCTCCTCGTGATCAAGGTTCGCTACACCGACATCAACTTGCCGGCAACACGCGCCAGCCTTCTCTCTTCTGATCGGAGCACCGCGATACCAAAACTGAGGCTCGTGCCATGCGCCACGCATTCGTCCGGTTTATGCGGCGCTGTCCCTCAGAACGTTCCGCCAAGGCTGACGAAGAACTTACAATCCAAGGTGGCCTTGAAGTAGTTGGAACGCGCTTGCCCCGTATATCGCAGCTCGAAGTCGCCCTCCGCCCTGCCGTTCAGGACCACGAATGGCAGGGGGCTTCCCGGCTTGCCTGTAATCCTCAAACTATAGGCGGCGTGACCGGATTGGCCGATTTTGTTCGGGTCGAGCGGCGAATATTTCGGAAGGCCGAGACCGAGATCGAAACCGGTCTTCGGTTCTGAAATTTTCTTCACCGGATTGGGGATGAGCGAGATGATCGTCGCCTTGAACTTGGCATCGACAGGAACCTTCTGAACCGCTTGCAAAAGGCTCTTGGTCGACGACACCACGGGATCGGTCGGGTCCTGAACCGGTGTGGCGGTCAGCGTCAGGGTCAGGATGCTCGGCTGCTTGACCGGAATGAAGCCGGCGGAGCCGACACCGCTCAAGGTCAGCTGAGGACCGGGCGAAACCGGGGTCGGCAGGATCAGTTGCGGCGGT
Source organism: Lichenihabitans sp. (assembly GCA_965214365.1). Classification (GTDB taxonomy): domain Bacteria; phylum Pseudomonadota; class Alphaproteobacteria; order Rhizobiales; family Beijerinckiaceae; genus Lichenihabitans. The sequence continues at coordinate 2,204,511 of CBDCBM010000004.1, read as the reverse complement.
TGCAGGTTGGGCAATTGCAACGGCGGGATCAATCGCGGCGGGCTGATCCCGAACGAGTTTCCGCCGCGATCCCCAATTGTGGGAAGGGTCAGTTCCGGGAAGACCATCACTTGCGCGCTGACGACATCGACCTCGAACAGCACCGCGCGGGTCTTGGGTCCGACGATCCCATCGGGTTTGAGCGAATTCACGGTTTGAAACTTGATGACGCGCTGGCTGGTTCCGGTTCCGAAATCGCCGTCTACGACGAGCGGGGTCTCACGGCGCAGGTGGTAATTCAGATAATCCTGGAGGGTCTGGACATCTTGGCCAGTCGTGCCCTTGCTGAGATTGCGTGCCATCGTTCAGTCCCTTCGTCTCGCACCTCCGATAGTGCTGAACCAACGCGGACCGCTTGACCGTGAGGAAGATCACATCGGGATGATGGGCTTTAGCCATATGGCGTCGACGAGTGCTACCCGCCTTTCGAAACGCGCGCGCTCCCCGTATAATGATGCGATGAAACGCACCACACAGGCGGCGAATGTCGGGCGGCACTGACTTGCTGAGGCTAGGAACGCGAGGCAGCCCCCTCGCCATGGCGCAGGCGCACGAGACGCGTGACCGCATGATCGCGGCGCATGGCGTGTCGGCGTCGGCGATCGAGATCGTGCCGATCAAGACCACCGGCGACGCCATTCAGGATCGCGCACTCTCGGAGGCCGGCGGCAAGGGGCTCTTCACCAAGGAACTCGACCGGGCGCTGCTCGATGGCGCTATCGATTTCGCGGTTCATTCGGCCAAAGACCTGCCGACCGCGCTTCCGGACGGGATCATCATCACCGGCTATCTTCCGCGCGAGGATGTGCGGGACGTGTTCTTGTCGCCGCGCGCGAAATCCATCGTGGATCTGCCGCATGGCGCCATCGTGGGGTCGGCGTCGTTGCGCCGGCAGGCGCAGCTCAAGCGCTTGCGGCCGGATCTCGACGTGAGGCTGCTGCGCGGCAACGTCCAGACGCGGCTGCGCAAGCTCGACGAGGGCGAGTTCGACGCCACGATCCTGGCCTTGGCGGGCCTCAAGCGGCTAGGGCTCGAAGACCGCGCCACGGCGATCCTCGACACGATCCAATTCCTTCCGGCCGTAGGCCAAGGCGCCATCGCGGTTACCAGTCGAACGGGCGACGACCGCACGGCGAGGATGCTCGCACCGGTGCTTCATCAGGATACGACCATCGCGGTCACCTGCGAGAGGGCCTTCCTGACCGTGCTCGACGGCTCCTGCCGGACCCCCATCGGAGGCTACGCGTTGCGCGACGGGGATGTTCTGGAGTTTCGGGGGCTGGTGCTTTCACCAGACGGTACCGTCGCGATCGAAACCCTGGCCCGTGGCCCGCTCGAACACGCCGCGCGATTGGGCGAGGACGCCGCCCGGGATCTCCTCGCACGCGCGCCGGCCAACCTCTTGGCGTCGTTCGGCTCCGCGAGCTGACCTTGCGGATTCTGGTGTTTCGAGCGGAAGACGCCGCCCACAAGACGGCCAAGTCTATCGAGGCTTTGGGCCACGAGGCCGTTTTGGCGCCGGTCACGCGGATCGTCGCTTGCGACATCGTCGCGCCGCCGGGCCACCTCGATGCTATCCTGGCCACCAGCGTCAACGCTTTCGCGCCCTCGTCTCTGGCCGGTCTGCTTCACCTGCCGGTCTTCGTCGTCGGCAAGACCACCGGAGAAGCCGCGCGGCGCCGGGGTTTTCGCGACATCCGCACCAGCACCGGCGATGCTTCGGCCCTCGTGGCGCTGCTCCGCCTCACCCTGCCCCGTCCGGCCCGCCTGCTCTATCTCGCCGGCCGGGACCGCAAGCCGACGCTGGAGCACGCCTTGGCCGACGCCGGCTATGGAGTGGAGATCGCCCTCGCCTATGAGGCCGATGCAGTCTCACGCTGGCCTGACGACGTGAGCGACGCCCTCAAGGCGGGACGCCTCGACATCGCCCTTCACTTCTCCCGCCGCAGCGCCGAACTGGCCCTCGACCTCGCCCGTCACCACGATGCGCTCGCGGCCTTCCTGGCGCTGGAGCACGATTGCCTCTCGGATGATGTCGCGGCACCCTTGCGCGCCGCCGGAGCCTCCAGCACTCGGGTGGCACCAAGGCTGGACAAGGGCAGCCTTCTCTCGCTTCTTCCGCCACATGGCCGATGATGGTTGAAGCCGGCGCCGAGCGCGCCACGATCGTCGATGTTCTGATTCCCGTCGCTATCGACACCGCCTATTCGTATCGCGTGCCTCCCGGCCTCGACCTCGCGGCCGGCGATTTCGTCATCGTGCCGCTCGGCCCGCGCGAAGCGCTTGGCGTCGTCTGGCAGGCCCGAACCCAGGCGGGCGGCGACAACCTCAAGAGCGTGCGCGAAAAGCTCGACTGGCCGCCCCTCCGCCAGCAGCTCCGCGCCTTCGTCGATTGGATGGCCAACTGGACGCTTTCGCCACGCGGCATGGTGCTGCGCATGGCGATCCCGGGCACCGGACCAAGGCGGGCCTGAGCCGGTACGACTCGGCGTCCGTCTCGCCGGGCCGCCCCCCACGCGCCTGACACCGGCCCGCAGCCGAGTGCTGGATGCGCTCGGCACCGGAACGATCGTCGGCAAAAAGGCCTTGGCGGAGACCGCGCGATGCGGCGTCGGGGTGATCGACGGTCTTGTCGATGAAGGCACGCTCGAAGTCCTGGCGCTGCCGCCGGCCGCAGTGGCCAAGGTCCCGGATCCGGGCTTCGCGGCACCCGCGCTCGAGCCCAGCCAAAGGAGCGTCGCCGACATCCTTGGCCGATGCGGTTCGGGCCACATCCTTCGGCGTGACGCTGCTCGAAGGCGTGACCGGGTCCGGCAAGACCGAAGTCTACTTCGAAGCCGTCGCCGAGGCGTTGGCACAGGGCCGCCAGGCGCTCATCATGCTGCCGGAGATCGCGCTGACGGCGCAGTTCCTCGAACGGTTCGAAAGCCGTTTCGGCACGCGCCCAGCCGAATGGCATTCGGGTATATCGGCACGGCGGCGCGCACGGATCTGGGCGGGTGTGGCCTCGGGGGAGGTGAAGGTCGTCGCCGGAGCGCGATCGAGCCTCTTCCTGCCCTTCGAAGCTTTGGGCCTGATCGTCGTCGATGAAGAGCACGAGGCGGCCTACAAGCAGGACGATGGCGCGACCTATCACGCTCGCGACATGGCGGTGGTTCGCGCGCGTCTCGAAGGCGCTGCGGTCGTGCTGGCCTCGGCCACCCCCTCCATCGAGACACGCGTCAATGCCGATCAAGGGCGCTATGAGCATCTGCGGCTCGAGGAGCGTTTCGCCGGCCGGAGCCTGCCGACCATCACGGCGCTCGACCTTCGAAAGGAGGCCCCGGGCAGAGGCCGATGGATCGCCCCAAAGCTGGTCGAGGCGGTGCGCGACACCGTGGCACGGGGCGAGCAGGCCCTTTTGTTTCTCAACCGACGCGGCTACGCGCCCCTCACGCTCTGCCGCACCTGCGGGCACCGCTTCGTCTGTCCGCAGTGTTCAGCCTGGCTGGTCGAGCACCGTTTCCGCGGGGCGCTGGTCTGCCACCTCTGCGGCCATGTCGAGCGCCGGCCGGACCATTGCCCGTCCTGCGGCGAGGTCGACGCGCTCGTCCCTTGCGGGCCCGGGGTCGAGCGGATTGCCGAGGAGGCCGCGAAGGAGTTCTCTGGCGCCCGCCTCCTGGTCCTATCCTCGGATTTTCCAGGCGGCACGGAACGGCTCCGCGCCGAACTCCAGGCCATCGCGCGCGGTGAGGTCGACATCGTCATCGGCACGCAGCTTGTCGCCAAGGGGCACCATTTCCCCGGCCTGACGCTGGCGGCGGTGCTCGACGCCGATGTGGGCCTTGCCAATGGCGATCTGCGGGCCTCCGAGCGGACCTTTCAATTGCTGCAGCAGGTGACGGGGCGGGCGGGGCGCGGCGTCAAACCGGGCCGGGCCTTCATCCAGACCTGGCAACCGGGCCACCCGGTCATCAAGGCGCTGCTGAGCGGGGATCCTGAAAGCTTCTATAGCGCGGAGATCGCCTCGCGGCGGCGCGGCGGCTTTCCGCCCTTCGGCCGGCTCGCCAGCCTGATCGTCAGCGGGCCAGACCGGCTCAAGGCCGAAGTCCATGGCCGTGCGCTGGCGCAGGCGGCTCACATCCTGCTCGGTGAGGAAACCCATCACGGAATCGAGGTGCTGGGACCGTCCGAGGCGCCGATCGCCATGATCCGCGGCCGCTACCGCTTTCGGCTGCTGGTGAAGGCCACGCGAGCCGCCAATCTCCAAGGGTTTTTGCGCGCCCTCATTGCTGCCGCGCCGAAGCCCCGTGAGGCCCTTCGGGTCGCCGTGGACGTCGATCCGCAGAGTTTTTCGTGAACTTTGTAGAACTACAGCTTAGCCACAGGCGCCTTGCAAACACTCATCCGCTCCAACTGTCGGGCGACCCGCAACACCAGATCCTCCCGCCAGGGCGGACCGATGACCTGAACCCCGATCGGCAAGGCCTGACCGTCGGTCCACACCGGAACCGCCGCCACCGGCAGGCCGATGAAGGAAATCGGCTGGGTGTAGAGACCGAGATTGGCGCGGACGTTCAATGTCGTGCCGCCGATGGTCATGCTCGTCTGGCCGAGCGCAGGGGCGCGGCACGGCGTCGAGGGCGCGAGCAGAATGTCGGTCTGCTCGAAAACCCGCCCCATGACGGCCTTGAACTCGGCCCGGAACTTATGCGCCTGTGCGACCCAGACGGCCGGCACCATGGCGCCGGCTAGGAGGCGGTCGCGCGTCGCGGGATCGAAATCGTTGGCGCGTTGCCGCAGACGATCGAGATGGAGCGCCGCGCCCTCGGTCGTGGTAATGAGGTAAGCTGCCGCCCGCGCCCGCACCGCGCCGGGAATGTCGAGCGTCTCGGTCGCGCCCAAGGCCTCGGCGCAGCGGCGCACGGCCTCGAAGGCCTCCGGCTCGCCGTTCTCAGCAAAATATCCCCCCGCGATGGCGACGCGAAGCGGCGACCCGTCCTCGATCAGCGGCGAAACAGCCTCGGGCGCCCGATCCGCCAGATGCGGATCATCGGCGTCGGGACCCAGCATCACGTCATAGGAGAGCGCCAGATCCTCGACCGAGCGCGCCAGGGGCCCGAGATGGTCGAGGCTCGCCACGAAGGGGAACGTTCTAGCCCGGCTCAGGCGGCCGTAGGTCGGCTTGAGGCCAAACAGGCCGCAGAGCGAGGATGGGACGCGAATGGAGCCATTGGTGTCGGACCCTAGGGCCAAAGGCACGAAGCCCGCCGCGACCGCGCTGCCCGAGCCGCCCGAGGAGCCGCCGGACATCCGGCGGAGATCATGCGGGTTGCGCGAGGGACCCTCATGAATGTTTTCGCCGGTGAAATCATAGGCATATTCGCCCATGTTGAGCGCGCCGAGGCAGATCGCGCCGGCGGCTTCGAGGCGGCCAACGAGTGTCGCGTCGCGCAGAGCAGGCGGATCGTCGCGGTTGATCTTGGAGCCGGCCAGCGTCACCACGTCTTCGAGATCGAAGAGATTTTTTACCGCGAAGGGAACGCCCGCGAGCGGACCGAGTGCTTGTCCCGCCGCTTTTGCGGCATCGAGTGTTCGCGCTTTGGCCATGGCCCGCTCGGCCGTCACCTTGGTGAAGGCGCCGACCCGACCGTCAAGCGCCGCGATGCGCTGAAGTTGGTCGTCGACTATGGTTTCGGCCTTAAAAGCCCCTTCCCGCACGCCTCGCGCGATTTCGGCCGCCGATTTTTCGAACATCGCGCTCATGGACGGAATACCGCCGCTGGTTCGGCATGGTCCTCGATCGGCTCATCGAACAGCAGGGCGGCGAAAAGGGCCGTTACCGCGAGGTTCGTGGCAATTCCCTGCCGGTAGTCGTGCGCGATCGTCAACCCGAGCAGCGGCGCCATGGCGTCGATGACGGCCTCGGAGTCGAATTTTTGCTCATCGGTCATGCAAAGTCATCCGTCGCGACATCGGCCTTCGTGAAACATGTAAATGTCGTCCCGCCCCAGGGGCGCGACCCGTCAGACCTTCTCCGACGCAAGCGCAATGCCCCTCAGTGCCCCGCCATATGCCGACCGATCGTCGTGCGATCGGTTTCGCCCACCGGAGCGATATAGGAGATTTTTCCCTCGGACATCACGGCGACCCGGTCGGCCAGCTCCAGGATCTCGTCGAGATCCTCGGAGACCAGGAGCACCGCAGCGCCTCGGTTGCGCTGGTCCATGATCTGCGAGCGGATCTCGGCCACCGAGGCGAAATCGAGTCCAAAACACGGGTTTGCCACGATCAGCACATCGACCTCGCTCGACAATTCGCGCGCCAAAATTGCCCGCTGCACGTTGCCGCCCGAGAGAGTCTCGATCGGCGCGTCGGGCGAGGCGGTCTTCACCTTGTAGCGCTCGATCAAGAGTGCGGCCTGAGCGCGCATCGGCGCGGCCGACATCCACCAGCCGAAGCGCGCCATGGGGGGCTTGTCGAAGGCCCGGAAGGCAATGTTCTCGGCGACCGACATGCGCGGCACGGCGGCATTCTTGAGCGGTTCCTCGGGCAGGCCGAACACTTTGAAGCGGTCGAAATCGCCCCGCACCGGCTCGAAGGGCTTATCATGAATGAAGATGCGACCGTCGCGCATCGGCCGCTGACCGTTCAGAACCTCCACGAGCGCGGCTTGTCCGTTGCCGGATACGCCCGCGATGCCGACGATCTCACCCGCGCCGACCTTGAGACTGACGCCATCGACCGCCGGCAGTCCGGCATCATCATCGGCGAAGAGGCCAGCGAGATCGAGTACGGTTTTCGCCTTGCCGTGATCGGCGCGCACCGCCCGCTCGCGGATCACCGTGTCGCCGATCATCATGCGGGCCATGCTGTCGGGCGTCATGTCCTTGACGAGGCCGCCGCCCACATAGGCGCCGCGCCGCAAGACCGACACAGCATCCGCGAAGGCCATCACCTCACGGAATTTGTGGCTGATCATCAGCACCGTGAGTTCGCCACGCCGCGTCATGCCGCGCAACAGGCCGAGCATCTCGTCGGCCTCGTCCGGCGTCAGAACCGAGGTGGGCTCGTCGAGGATGAGAAAATGCTGGTCGAGATAAAGCAGCTTCAGGATTTCGAGCTTTTGCTTCTCCCCCGCCGCCAGGGAGGAGACCGGCACATTCAGCGGCACCCGGAAGGGCATTCCCCGCATGAACTCTTCCAGGCGCTTATTCTCCTTGCCCCAATCGATGACGGCCGGCACGTCGGCCCGGCTGACGACAAGATTTTCGGCGCCCGTCAGCGAAGGCACCAGCGTGAATTGCTGGTAGACCATGCCGATGCCGAGCGCGCGCGCCTCCTTCGGGTTGGTCACTTCGACGGGCTTGCCATCGACGACCATCGATCCGTCGTCGGGCTGATAGAAGCCCATGATGCATTTGACGAGGGTTGATTTACCGGCGCCGTTTTCTCCGAGCAGCACATGAAACTGGCCGGCCGGAATATCGATGCTGACCTGATCCAGCGCCGTAAAGCTGCCGAAGCGCTTGGTCATGCCGATCGCTTTGAGCGCGATGGCGCGATGGTCTCGGGCGGAAGCGTCCATGGCGGAACTCATTGTGGTTTCCTCATCCGGCCTCGACGATGACGGCGACGGGGCCGCCGCCGTCAGGACCCTGGTGTTCGGCGCCGCCCGACACATAGAGCTCAGCATGGCCGACGAGGCCCGCGAGCGCGCCGGCCGTGAACCCCCGCGCGTGCCGCGTCGGAGCAAGATCGGAATCGCCCAACATCGTGTGCCGATAGCCCCGTAACACACCGGTCGATGAGGCTTCCGTCTTGGCGATCAGCGTAACCAGGCGCTGCCTCTGCGCGGCGCTCAATTGTCCCGCTGCGCTCAGCCCGACGCGGGCCAAGGCGGCCCGCACCGGCTCGATGTCGATTGCATCCGCCATCACCGCATGCTCGATCCGCAGCGGCCCGGACCAGCCGCGCCCCGTGCCGAGGACGACGATCTCGTGGCCGAGCAGTTCGACGCCGGCCGAGGCGGAAGCCCGCGCGGAATAAAGGCTCCAATCCGCACCGATGGCCGCCTCATGGAGCCCCTCACGATCGATCTCGTGGAGCGCGACGGCCACGCCGAGCGACGATGCGGCGCGAGAAAACCCCATCGATTTCAGCCCGTCACGCGTGACGCAGCGGGTGCCCCGACCCTCGGCCTCGGCGATCCGTTCGGGCGTCAGCAGCGGACATTTGACCTGCACCAGATGGATCTGCGACGGATCGTCGATCCCGGCGTCAGCGATCGCTTGGCCTACACCCGCAAGGACGTGGTCGACTTGCCGCAGCGTCCCGATCTCCTCCGGCAGGATGTCGGCCGTGTGGGCTCGGCCGACGGCAAGGGCGGCGCCGGAGGCTATTTCGATGGAGTCACGGACCTCGAATACGGTGATGTGCGGGGCGAGCGCCCCTTCCGTGCCGCCCGACATGACGATGCAAATGTCAGCCGCCGTGCGGGGGTCGAGATGGCGATCCAGCAGGTCGCGCAGGGCTCGGGAGGCGAGTGCCCAAGTCCAATCGTTGACGCAGCCGTTGCCCTCGGTCTTGCCCAGGATCGCCACGATGGCGTCCGGCCGGATCACGCCCCGCTCGATCGCCAGAGCCAGGGCCTCGACATCGTCGGGGCTTCGGGTCGAGAGGCGATGGACGAAGGCCCGGCGGGTCATCGCCTAACCCCTCATCCAGCGCTTCGCGCCACCTTCTCCCGCAAGGGGAGAAGGGAATGCCTCGTTCTGCACCGTTGGCGCCCTTCTCCCCTTGCGGGAGAAGGTGGTCCGAAGGACCGGATGAGGGGTGCCAGCCATCACACGCCCACCGTCGCCAACAAGGGGAGAAGGGAATGCCTCGTTCTGCACCTTTGGCGCCCTTCCCGCCTTGTGGGAGAAGGTGGTCCGAAGGACCGGATGAGGGGTGCCAGCCATCACACGCCCACCGTCGCCAACAAGGGGAGAAGGGAATGCCTCGTTCTGCACCGTTGGCGCCCTTCTCCCCTTGCGGGAGAAGGTGGTCCGAAGGACCGGATGAGGGGTGCCAGCCATCACACGCCCACCGTCGCCAACAAGGGGAGAAGGGAATGCCTCGTTCTGCACCGTTGGCGCCCTTCCCGCCTTGCGGGAGAAGGTGGTCCGAAGGACCGGATGAGGGGTGCCAGCCATCACACGCCCACCGTCGCCAACAAGGGGAGAAGGGAATGCCTCGTTCTGCACCGTTGGCGCCCTTCTCCCCTTGCGGGAGAAGGTGGTCCGAAGGACCGGATGAGGGGTGCCAGCCATCACACGCCCATCGTCGCCAACAAGGGGAGAAGGGAATGCCTCGTTCTGCACCGTTGTCGCCCTTCCCGCCGTGCGGGAGAACGTGGTCCGAAGGATCGGATGAGGGGTAACAGCCATTACGCGCCCAACGTCGCCAGCAAGGCCGAGGAGGTGGCCGTGGCGCCAAAGACGCCGCCCTGCATGGTCACCATCTTGATCGCGGCCTCATGATTGCCGCGATGGGTCGCGCCGCAGCAATCTTCGAGGATCAGGCATTCGAAGCCCCGATCATTGGCCTCGCGCATCGTGGTGTGGACATAGACATCCGTGGTGATCCCGGTGAGAATCAGGTTGCGGATGCCGCGCGTGCGCAGCACGAGCTCGAGATCGGTCGCGCAGAACGAGCCCTTGCCCGGCTTGTCGATGACGATCTCGCCCGGCAGCGGCTTCAGCTCGGGAATGATGTCCCAGCCCGCTTCGCCCCGCACCAGGATCTTGCCGCAGGGACCCGCGTCGCCGATGCCGGCCCCCATCTGCCGCGAGCGCCAACGCTTGTTGGCCGGCAGGTCGCTGAGATCCGGCCGATGGCCTTCGCGCGTATGGATGATCGTGAAGTTTTGTTCGCGCATGACGTCGAGGACCCGACCGATCGGCTCGATCGGCGCCCGGGTCAAACCCAGGTCGTACCCCATCGTGTCGACATAGCCGCCGATGCCGCAGAAGTCCGTCTGCATGTCGATGATGATGAGCGCCGTATTGGCCAGTCGGAGATCACCGTCGAACGGCCAGGCATAGGGATCGGCCGCGACGAATGTTTCGGTGGCAGCGGATGCGGGACGCGCGCTCATTCGGCGGCATCCTTGAGCGCAGCGGTGCCCTGCCCGTAGAGCCGTGTCGGGCTCTCGAAGCCGCAGGAGACGCCGTCCTGGTGTTTCACGTCGTCCTCCCATGGCAGGCGATAGCGGCCCGCGACGAGATCTTGCATGTAGGTGTAGGGACAATCCCCGCCCCACCCTTCACGGCCGTGTAGCCGCGATGGCCGAACTGGTAGATGTTGTTCTCGACGCCCCAATGGATGCGCGCCTCACGCACGAGATCGGGCCGCACCTCGGCGGTGATGATCTCGTCGGGCCGCCCGCTGGTGCCATGGGCGATGATCGAGCCGTCGAAGTTCACCACCATGCCCTCGCCCATGGAATCGAAGGTGCCGTCAGAGCCGCTCATGCAGACATTGGCGGTGACCATGAGATTGCAGAACGCGTTGCTTTGGTTGGTGAAACGCCAGGACTCCCGGATCGGCGCCGTATAGCCGGCCGTCCGGATCATGACCTCCGCGCCTTTGTAGGCGCATTCGCGCGCCATCTCCGGAAACATGCCGTCGTGGCAGATGATGAGCCCAATCTTGGCACCCTTCGGTCCCTCGATCACCGGAATGCCCCCGTCGCCGGGCTCCCAGGGCTCGACCGGCACCCAAGGGTGCATCTTGCGGTAATAGAGCTTCACCACGCCCTGATCGTCGATGATGAGGCCGACATTGTAGGGATTGCCGCGCGGGTTGAACTCCATGATGGAGAAGCAACCCCAGATGCGGTTGTCGACACAGGCCTTTCGGAAAGCCGTGACCTCCGGTCCGTCCATCCGGCACATGATCTCCGGATTGGTGTCCATGGAGAGCCCGTGCAGCGCATATTCGGGGAAGATCACGAGGTCCATGCCGGCAAGGTTGTTCCGCGCCTTGGCGACCATGGCCACGATGCGCGCGGTCTGAGCGGCGAGGTCGTCCGGCGTCTTGACGACGGGCAATTGCAGTTGAACGAGGCCAATCGCGACCCCGTTCGGAGATGTGTTGAGACCGCCCAATCCGTTCATGCGAAGCTCTATTTGGTGATGGACAATTCTCCCGGGGCCGCACGAAGCGCTTGGCTCGAACCCGAGGAGGCAACCATGATGAATAGCGTCAAGATGTAAGGGGCGGCATTGAAGAGGTAATAGCCTTGGGTGATGCCGACCGATTGCAGTGCCGGCCCGAGCGCGCCGGCCGCCCCGAAGAGCAGTGCCGCCGCGACGCAGCGGATCGGGTCCCAGCGGGCGAAGATGACAAGCGCGACCGCCATCAGCCCCTGCCCCGACGACAGGCCTTCGTTCCACGACCCCGGATAATAGAGGGAGAGGAACGAGCCTCCCACGCCGGCCAAAAAGCCTCCGGCGGCTGTCGAGAGAAAGCGTACCCCATCGACAGATATGCCCATGGCACGCGCCGCAGCCGCGCTGTCGCCCGTGGTTCGCACCACAAGGCCCCACCGGGTGTTGCGGAACGCCCACGACATCGCTATGGCGGCCGCGATGCCGACGAAAAACAAAGGGTTGATCTGCAGGGCGGCAGCAACCTTGGGGCTACCGGTCCAACCGCCGAGCGCGATCGAGGGCAAATGCGGCGCCTCGGGCTGAATGAAGGGCTTGCCGAAGAAAAAGGCGAGACCGGTGCCGAGCGACATCATGGCGATGCCGATGGCGATATCGTTGACCTTGGGAAGCGAGCACAACAGGCCGTGTAAACTGCCGAGCAGCACACCAGCGAAGCCGCCGGCAAGTACGCCGAGCCAGGGCGAGCCGGTCAGATAGGCGGTCGCATAGCCCACCATCGCCCCGAGGACCAACGTTCCTTCGAGGCCGAGATTGATGCGCCCCGACTTTTCGGTGAGGCATTCGCCCAGCGCCACGAACATGAAGGGCGTCGAGACGCGAATGGCGCCCCCCAGCATGGCGGTGAGAACGATCAGCAGCGGTGAGTCGCTCATGACCGGCCTCCCCGCCCCGTCATGCTGAAGATCGCGAAGCGGCCGTACAGCGTCTCCGAGGCCAGCAGCACCACGAAGATGAAGCCCTGGAGCACCAGCACGGTCGCGTCCGGCATGCCGAGGCGGCGCTGGACGAGACCTCCGGCCGCCGAGAGGCCGCCGAACAGGATCGCCACCGGGATGATCGCCAAGGGGTTATGCCGAGCCAGGAAGGACACGAGGATTCCGGTGAAACCATAGCCCGCTGCCAGCGACGCATTGGCCCGGCCCTGGATGGAGGCCACCTCGAAATAACCGGCAAGGCCCGCGCAGGCGCCCGCAAGAGCCGCGCAGGTCAGAATGAGCCGCCCGACCGGCAGACCCTGGGCTTGCGCCGCCCGCATGTTGCCGCCCGTGATCCGAGCCGCGAATCCGAAGGTCGTGCGGGACATCAAAATGTAGAGCGCGATGGCGACGAGCACGCCGACCGGAAAGCCCCAATGGACACCGAGGCCCGGCACCTTGGCGAGCGAATAGGCCGCACCGATCGGCACCGTTGAGGCCTTCACGGTCTGGGCCGGATCGCGGAGCGGCCCCTCGACAAAAAACAGCATCAGCGCGATAGCGATATAGGAGAGAAGCAACGAAGAGATCGTCTCGTTCACGCCGCGTGCGTAACGCAGATATCCCGCAAGGCCGACCCAGATGCCGCCAACCGCCATGGCGAAAATAATCATCAGCGGGATGACAACCCACGCCGTTACGCCGCTACCCACGAATGGAACGGCAATCACCGCCGCCGCGAAGCCGCCGAGGACCAGGGCTCCCTCGCCGCCGATCATAGTGAGGCCAAGCCGAGCAGGAATCGCGACCGCGAGCGCCGTCAGGATCAGCGGCGACGCCTTCTGCAGCGTATTGCCCCAGGAAAAGGCACTCCCAAAGCCGCCGACATAAACCAAGTCCAAGAATTGCGTCGGCGACTTGCCGAGCAGCAGCAGGAAGATCGAGAAGACGATGAGAGCCGCGATCACGGCCAGCACCGGGATCACCACATATTCGGCGCTTGCTCTGAACCGCAGACCCATGCCGCCCCCGAAAGCCGTAGCGGCCTTGTTCGGCTGGGCGGAACCATGAGCGATGTCGGTCATATCAATGGTCCCAGTGTCCGGTGGACATCACCCGGCCGGGGATCGATGATCCGCCGGCCGCCCCCGCCTTCAGGTCGTCGAGCCCATCACGCCCTCGACCAGATAGGTCATGGAGTTCAGGACATCCGAGTAATTGTCATAAGGCGCGCTCGGGAGCACCAGAGCGCCCTTGTTGTCCTTGACCGGTTTGGCATAGATCGGTTTGCCGGCCTTGAGATAGGCTATTGCGGCATCGGCCGCGGCGCGGGTCTTGTCGTCGGCGCCTGCCCCATAGGGCGAGTTCTGCACCATATCCTTGTCGTAGCCGCCGAAGGTGACGTTGGGCAGCGTCTCCCCCTTGGCGATCAGGCCGGCGAAGCCGGTATAGATCGTCCCCCACTTATATTCCGCGCCGGTCACGAAGCCCTTGGGCGCAAGCGGCGCCTGGCTGGCATTGTGACCGCAGGTCTTCACGCCCCGGCTCTCGGCGGTCTGGATCACCACCTTCGGCCCATCGACATGGCAGGTGATGAGGTCGCAGCCGGCATCGACCAGCGCGTTAGTGGCCTCGGCCTCGCGCACCGGCAACGACCAATCGCCGGTGAAGATCACCTGAACGGTCGCGGCCGGGTTCACGGTGCGCGCACCGATGAGGAAGGAATTGATGTTCCGGAGTACGATGCCGATGGGCTTGGCAGCCACGAAGCCGATCTTGCCGGACTTGGAGGCGGCCCCGGCCGCCACGCCATCGACGTAGTGAGCCTGGTCGAGGAAGGCGAAATAGGAGCCGGCGTTTTTCGGATCGGTCGGCTTCCACAGCGGCGCCGCATGGCGGAACTGCACCGTCGGGTTGGCCTTGGCCTCATCGACCATGAACGGGCTGTAATAGCCGAACGACGTCGGCAAAATCAGTTTCGCGCCGTCGAGATTGATCATGGATTCCATGGTCTTCGAAACGGCGTCGGTCTCGGGGACGTTCTCTTCCTCGACGACCTTGACCCCCGGTAATTCCTTCAGCGCTTTCACGCCGACCGCATGGGCCTGGTTCCAGCCGAAATCGTCACGCGCGCCGACATAGACGACGCCGATGGTGAGATCCTCGGCGGCCTGGGCGGCCCTGAACGGCACGGTACCCGACAGGATCGCAGCCGCGCCGGCGGTCGTCGTCTGCAAAAAGCGCCTTCGGTTCAGGCCGTTCATCATGGCATTCAACCCCTTCGAACATTAATCTTGCAGAAGTCCACGCAAGGCCCGTGCCATGGAAGGACCAGGCGCCGCATCATCGGTCGACCGGTGACGGCGGACCAAGCGAAGGCCTATCCGGGACGATGGCCACACCGGCGATCCTCCGGACGAATTGCATACAATAGAGCATTCCGTGCCCAAAGCTTTTGCACTAGCGCTCAAGCTTTCGCGGTGGCATCCCGTCGCGCCAGGGGCCGGACGGCGAGCGGGTTCATGACGATCTCCACCGCATTGCGCACGACCCCGATATGCATACGTATCGCAGCCTCTGCGCCTTCGAGGTCCCCGGCCTCGATCGCCGTGACGACTTTTCCATGTTCCGCGTAGGATTTAGCCAGTCGCCGACTCCCCTCGAACTGCACACGGCGGAACGGCGCGAGCCGCGTCCTCACGTTGCGTGTCGTCTCCGCCAGGAACGGGCTGTGCGCCCCGACATAGATCGCCTCGTGAAAACGGTCGTTGGCGCCGACGTAAAGGTCGCGGCGATCGCGGCGCACCATGCCGGCGGAGTCCTCGTGGATCTCCCGCAGCAATCGCCGCTCCGCAGTGGTCATGGCCAGAGCCGACCAGCGGGCGCAAAGGCTCTCCATTTCGGCCATTACGGCGAACATATCGTCGAGCTGGTCCTGCGGGATATCCGTGACCACCGCGCCACGATGCGGCTTCACCTCGATGAGGCCGGAGACCTGCAGCAGCCGGATCGCCTCCCGGATGGGGGTTCGCGACACACCGAACCGCTTTGCCATGACGGTCTCGTCGAGCGCGCTTCCCGGGGCCAGATGGCCTCGAACAATCTCGGCTGCCAGGGCTTGCTGGATGTCCTGAGCCTTGGTGGGTTTGATGGCTGTTCGCATCTCACTGTTCCGACGGTCGCAAAGGCGGACTACCCGGACACTCAATCGTCGTCACACGCTGAGCGAACTCACATAAGCCCGCCAACCGCCATGGCCCGATATGTCCCGAGCTCCAATGGTCGCGACCGCTTCGCACAGGAACCCCTTTGGCGCGGTGCCGTCGGCGAGCCTGACTGTGCCTATCCCCAGCGGGTCCGCGATCTTGGACACGAAACGCCCAAAGGCTTCGAACGATAGCGACCAGACCTCCGTGTCGACCACGACGCCTTCGCCATCGGCGACGCGGATCAGGCCCGGCCTGTTCGGAGGCCCGCCCGGTAGGGCAAAGAGCCGATAGTCCGGCGTTGTGCGAGCCGTGCGGGCGAACCGCGCGCCTAGCTCGATCAATTCGTGATTGAGCGCCATGCCTGAAAGATGCGCCCCGACAACGACCATCTCGATGCTCTCCGCCGCTGGTCGTATCGCCATCGTGGGAGAGGTCGTAGGAGGAGTCCCGCGCCCCGTCGCGCCAAGCGTGGTGCCGGCCAGGAGGTGCAGGTCGGCGCCGATAGTCGCCAGGAGGCCATCATGCCCGGCGGGCGCGATCAACGTCGTACCGGACGGAAACCCATCCTCGCGGAACGGCCCCGGCACCGCCAGCGCGCAAAGGTCGAGCAGATTGACGAAATTCGTATAGGTCCCGAGGGCGGAATTCGGCCCGATCGGGTCCGCATCGAGATCGGTCAGGGTGTAGGCGCGTGGCACGGTTGGCACCACGAGAAGTCCGACATCGTCCCAGACCCGTTCCGCCGCGCGGCGCAATGCCGCGAGCCGATAGAGGCCCTCGAACGCATTCGCGGCCGACAGGCGCTCGGCACCCAGAATGATGCGCGCGGTGGTCGGATGCAGCGACGCGCGGTGGCTTTCAATGAAGGGACGGATGGCGGCGTATCGCTCCGCCACCCAGGCGCCGTCGTAAAGCAGGGCCGCCACCTCGAACAGCGGCGTGAAATCGATCTCGACGAGGGCGATGCCTTGTCTTCGATAAATGTGGAGAGCATCGTCGAAGGCGCGCTCCGACATCGCGTCGCCGAAGAACCGCCGGCTGGCGGCGTCCGGTATGCCCGCTTTGAGCCCGGTCGGGACCGCTTGGAGCGCTGGTTTCGGCGCGTGCTTCGACCAGGGGTCGGCGGCGTCATAGCCGGCCATCGTATCGAAGACACCCCAAGCGTCGGCAACCGTCAGGGCGAAAACCGAAACGCAATCGAGCGTCTGGCAGGCGGGGAGAACGCCGCGCACCGGCACCGCGCCCAAGGTCGGCTTGAGGCCAACGAGGTTGTTCAAGCCCGCCGGAATGCGGCCCGAGCCCGCCGTGTCGGTGCCCAACGCAAAACTGACGAGCCCGCGCGCCACCGCGACGGCGGACCCTGACGAGGATCCGCCCGGGACGATGGCGGGATCGAAGCTGTTGCCCGGCACGGGATAAGGGGTGCGCACACCGACGAGGCCGGTGGCGAACTGATCGAGGTTGGTCTTACCGATCGGGATGGCGCCCGCTGCCAGAAGCCGCTCGACGACAGTCGCGGAGCTGTCGGGAGTCGAGGCGAAGTCCGGACAAGCGGCAGTCGTTGGAACACCCGCAAGATCGATATTGTCCTTGATCGCGAAGGGCAGTCCCCATAGCGGCTTGCGTTCGGGATCGAAAGGGCCGAGCGCCTCCAAAGCCGCATTGGCGGAGGCGGGGCTGAGCGCTATGAAAATCCCCGGATCGCCGAGCGTGTCGATGCGGGCGAAAGCCTCCGCGACGACGTCACGCGGATCCAGGCCATTGCGGTAGGCGTCTCGAAGCGTGGCATGATCGAAGGACAGCGATGAGTGCAAGACCGTCTCCAGCGAGTTCCGGTGATGACGGCCCAAGCAATGTTCAAGCCAGCCTTTTCCGTCCATTTCCTTATCGAGACTACTCCATGACCGACGTTTATCCCATCAATGCTCCCGATGTCCTGGCGGAAGTCGAAACCGAATTCGCCGCTTACGAGACGGCGCTCGTCGGCAACGATGTCGTCGCGCTCGACGGCTTCTTCTGGCACGACGAGAGGACCATTCGCTTCGGCGGCGGCGAGAACCTCTATGGCTTCGAGGCGATCGCCGCGTTTCGGGCTGGGCGGGTGGCGAGCGGGCTCGATCGGCAGTTGGAGCGCACCGTCATCACCACCTACGGGCGGAATTTCGCGACCGCCTCGACATTATTCCGGCGACCCGGCGCACTAGGCCGGATTGGGCGGCAAATGCAGACCTGGGCGCGGTTGACCGAAGGCTGGCGCGTGGTCGCGGCGCATGTGAGCCTGATCGACGAGGCGCCATGAGACGGCACGGTTTTCGCGCCAAAAGGATCGACAGCGACGCGGTTCCGTGATCCTTCCCGTCAAAAGCGGTGCCTATGATCGTCAAGGAGGATGTTTTGGCTTCGACTCAACCCTATAAGGGAATTTTTCCCGTCGCCCCGACGCCCTTTACGGTTTCGGGCGATCTCGATCTCGACGGGCAACGCCGCATCATGGATTGCATGATCGACCAAGGTGTCGACGGCATCTGCATCCTGGCCAATTATTCCGAGCAGTTCCTGCTGACCGATGCCGAACGCGACACGCTGATCGATCTCTGCCTCGACCATGTCGCGGGCCGGGTGCCCGTAATCGTGACGTGCAGCCATTTTTCCACCCGCGTCGCCGCCGACCGGGGAAAACGCGCCGCTGCGGCCGGCGCCACAATGCTGATGCTCATGCCGCCCTATCACGGCAGCGGCCTCAGGGCCGACGAGACCGGAATGGTGGAGCATTTTTCTAAGGTCGCCGAGGCGGCTGGCCTCCCGATCATGGTGCAGGACGCGCCGCTCAGCGGCGTGCCGCTCAGCGTCCCGTTCCTGGTGCGGCTCGCCAAGGAGGTGCCGCTCGTCCGCTATTTCAAGATCGAGGTGCCGTTCGCCGCCGCCAAGCTGCGGGCGCTGATCGCCGCTGGCGGATCTGAAATCGAGGGACCGTGGGACGGCGAGGAGGCCATCACCCTGATGGCTGATCTCGAGGCCGGCGCCACCGGCACGATGACGAGCGCGATGGCTCCCGATCTCGTGAAAGTTGTCGTACAACGCCACGCCGCCGGCGACCGCAAGGGCGCGGCCGCGCAATACGCCACAATCCTGCCGCTCATCAACTACGAGAACCGGCAATGCGGTCTTCGGGCCGCCAAGACGGTGATGATGGAGGGCGGAGTCATCAAGAGCGATATGGTCCGCCACCCGCTCGACCCGATCCACCCCGCGACCCGCGCCGGGCTGTTGGACCTCGCGCGCGAGGTCGAGCCGCTGGCGCTGAGATGGGGGAAGTAGACGTTTTTTCCCCGACGACCGGGGTTTTGTCGCACCACGGAACGTGGCCGTGACGCGAAGGCTCATGGTCGCCCTCAAAACACCGCGTGGTCTCCCCGATCGACCGAAGTCTCACCACGGACGAGGCGCGCATAAAAATCGAACAGGGTTTCGGATCCGATCGATGGCGTGGCGGCGGCGTCGTAGCGCCCTGTCACGGGATTGAGGACGAGCATAGACTCCGTGGCATAGTAGCGCCCGAAGCGCGCGAGTTCGGCCTTCTCGGCCAGCGAGGGCAAAAAGCGGCCCAGCGTCCCCAGTACCCAGATGATCGCATCGAGCATCGCCACCGGCACCCGCCGGAAACGCGGCTCGCGATCCAGCAAGGCGAAAAGATGGTCCGCCTGCTCCTTCGGCGTGACCGCATTCCCCGGTCCGCCAACGGGCAGAATGCGATCCCAGCGGCTCTCGTCGTCCAGGCACTCGGCGAGATAGCAGCCAAGATCGTCGTCGCTGACTGGCTTGCAGGCGGTCAGCGACCCATCGCCGAACACCAGAAAAGGCTTGCCGCGCTTCAACCGATCGATTTGCCCCGAGAGGGATTTGAAGTAGGCGGTCGGCCTAACGATGGAATAGGTCAGACCGGACTCGATCAGCGCGGCTTCGAAAGCCAGTTTAGCGTGCTGAAAGGCAAGGCGTGGTTTTTGGACACAGATCGCCGACAGCAGCACCATCTGCGCGACACCCGCGACCCGCGCGGCCGCAAGAGCCTCCCTATGGGCTACAAAGTCGATAGCCCAAGCATCCTTGGGCGTCCCGGTTCGGGAGGCCAGACACGACACAAGGACATCGAAGCGCTCGCCGCGAAAGCCCTCCCGCGCCAGGGACCTCGCGTCAGTCACCTCCCCGAAGCGGAGTTTCGCGCCGTCCAGCAGCTGAGTGCTATCCTCCGGCCCCAGTGCGCCACCCGCCCCGGCGCGGGATCGGACGAAGCACACGACATCATGCCCACGCTCGATCAGTGCGCGCGTTGTCGCGCGTCCGATGGTGCCGGTGGCGCCAAGGACGAACACACGACGTGGATTGGGTGATCGGTGTCCGGTGGATGGCATCGAGGCTGGCATGTCGCGCTCACCGATCCTTACACTCGCCTCCAGTGGCGGTGCCCCACGATCATTGTCGTTCTGCGTTGATCGTCCATCGACAGACATGCACATTCGAGGCGGATGTTAGAACTCGTTCGCCCTGTCGCGGGGGGCTCACTATCGCCCGTCCTCACGCGTCAGGGCGATGGCGGCGACGAAGGTCGCAAGGTCGTCTGTCACGAAGTCGATATAATGTTCGGCCCGGCCATGGGCGTCCTCGGCATCGCGATGATCCTGCCCCTTTGCGCCAGGAACCACCAGCACCGTGGCCATGCCCCGCTCATGCGGCACGATGAGGTTTTTGGCGAGGTCCTCGAACATCGCCGAGCGAGACGGATCCACCGCGTGCCGAGCGAAGAAACTCTCGTAGGCCGAGGGATCGGGCTTGGGCACGAGGTTGGCGGCCACGATGTCGAAGACGGCCTCGAAGGTTCCCTTGAAGCCGAGTTGCTCGGTGGTCCTCAAGGCATGATGCACCGAGCCGTTGGTGAGGATCAGCTTGCGGCCCGGCAGCGCTGAAATGGCCTCGACCAGCGCCGGGTTGGGGTCGAGCGAGGTTCGGTCGATATCGTGCACGAAATCCAAGAAATGCTCATGGCTGATGCCATGGTCGGCGATCAGTCCCCGCAAGGTCGTCCCGTGGCGCTGATAATAGAATTTCTGGAGCGCACGCGCCGACAACCCATCGATGCCGAACAACTCCGCCAGATAACGGGTGATGCGGTCATCGATCTTGGGCCAGATGGAACTGCCGGCGGGATAGAGCGTATTGTCGAGGTCGAAAACCCAGGTGTCGACCTCAGCGAATCGAGCTTTCAACCGGTCCATGGGCGGATCGATCCGCTCAGCGGGGGCAGCCGCCATCGCTGTGGCCGGGACGTCCATCGCATGGTCCATGAACAGTCCCTTCCCGCGCCGCCGCGAGCCTTCTATCGCGTGATCAGCGTTCCGGCACCATGGTCGGTCAGAAGTTCGAGCAGCACCGCATGAGGAACCTTGCCGTCGAGGATCACGACGCCCTCGACGCCCTGGTCGAGCGCATAGATGCAGGTCTCGACCTTGGGGATCATCCCGCCCGTGATGGTGCCGTCCGCGATCAATTCGCGGATGCGGTCGACGCTCAGTTCCTTGATGAGCTTCTTGTTCTTGTCGAGTACGCCCGGCACGTCGGTGAGCAACAAGAGCCGCTTGGCCTTGAGCGCACCCGCGATGGCACCCGCGAATGTATCGGCATTGACATTGTAGGTCTCGCCATCCTCGCCCTGGGCGACAGGCGCCAGGACGGGGATCAGTTCACGGCCCAGCGTCTGCTCCAGAACCGTGGGATCGACACGGGACGGCTCTCCGACAAAACCAAGGTCGACGTGATTGTCTGGTCCCGCATCGTCGGGAGTGCCCCGTTCGAGCTTGGTCGCCGAGACCATGTTACCGTCCTTGCCGCAAAGGCCGATCGCGCGGCCTCCCTCGGCATTGATGAAACCGACGATCTGCTTGTTGATGGAGCCGCAGAGCACCATCTCGACGATCTCGATCGTCGCCTTGTCGGTGACCCGCAAGCCATTGGAAAACTGCGACGCGATGCCCAGTTTCTTCAGCATCGCGCCGATCTGCGGGCCTCCTCCGTGCACCACCACCGGATTGACGCCGGACTGCTCCAGCAGCACCATATCGCGGGCGAAGCTGCGGCCGACGGTCTCATCGCCCATGGCGTGGCCGCCATATTTGACCACCACAATAGCATCGTCGTACCGCAGCATATGCGGCAGCGCCTGCATCAGGATCTCGGCCTGTTCTTCCGGGCTGCCTTTGAGCGGTTCCGTCATCGTGAGGTCCGATCCGGGTTCGAGAATCCCTTGGGGCGGTTCGCCCCGATCAATGCGTTATAGACCGCTCAGCCAACAATCTTGAGACGCTGGCCCGCAATTCGGCAACGCCCGCGCCGCTTTCCGATGAGGTCAGGACGACATCGGGATAGGCCGCCGGGTGCTTCGCCAACGCCTCACGCGTTTCCTCGATGCGCCGGGGGCGGTCAACCCCCTTGATGGCATCGGCCTTCGTCAGAACCACGGCATAGGAGGTGGCGGATTTGTCGAAGGCGGTCATCTGCTGGTGATCGACGTCCTTCAAGCCATGACGGCCATCGACCAGAAGATAGACCCGGAGCAGCGTCGCCCTGCCCTGCAGGAAGGTCCCAACCAGCTTGCTCCAGGCCTCGATGGTCGCCTTGCTGACCGCCGCATAACCATAGCCAGGCATATCGACGAGGCCCAGTACGTCGCCGAGCTCGAAGAAGTTGAGCTGCTGCGTCCGCCCTG
Source organism: Lichenihabitans sp. (assembly GCA_965214365.1). GTDB lineage: Bacteria > Pseudomonadota > Alphaproteobacteria > Rhizobiales > Beijerinckiaceae > Lichenihabitans. The sequence continues at coordinate 2,182,394 of CBDCBM010000004.1, read as the reverse complement.
GCGTATGGGATACGCGGGCCAGGGTCTTGCGGCCGGTGAGCGCATTCACCAGCGATGATTTGCCGACGTTGGACCGCCCCGCGAAGGCGATCTCGGGCAGACGCATCGGCGGAAGCGCGTCGACGGACGGCGCGCCGGCGATGAAGGTGCATTCACGCGCGAACAGGAGACGGCCCAGTTCGCTAAAATCCTGCTCGGCGACGATAGGGTCCATCGGCCCCGTCAACTCCTGCGGAACATGCCGGCGAGATTGTTCCAAAGTTCCACCTTGGCCCCCGCCCGCCGCGCGATAAGATATTGCTGGAGCACCGACAAGGTATTGTTCCAGGTCCAGTAAATCACGAGTCCGGAGGGAAACGAGCCCAGCATGAACGTGAAGATCACCGGCATCCAGGTGAACATTGTCTTCTGAACCGGATCCGGCGGCTCCGGATTCATCTTCATCTGGAGGAACATCGAGAAGCCCATGATGATCGGCCAGATGCCGATCATCAGGAAATGGGGCAATTCGATCGGCAGATGGCCGAACAGGGTGAGAATCGACGTCGGATCGGGCGCGGAGAGATCCTTAATCCAACCGAAGAACGGCGCGTGCCGCATTTCGATGGTGATGAAAATCACCTTGTAGAGTGCGAAGAAGACCGGGATCTGAATGACCATCGGCAAGCAGCCCGCGACGGGATTCACCTTCTCCCGTTTGTAGAGCTCCATGGTAGCTTCCTGCTGCTTTGCCTTGTCGTCAGGAAAGCGCTCCTTCAGGGCAGCCATCTGCGGTTGCAGCCGCTTCATCTTGGCCATGGATTCATAGGATTTGTTCGCCAGGGGAAAGAATATTCCCTTGATGATGACCGTGACGATCAGAATGGCGACGCCGAAGTTTCCCGTCCATTTGTAGAAAAAGTCGAGGACCCGGAAGAGCGGCTTGGTGATGAAATAGAACCAGCCCCAGTCGATCAGGTTGCCGAAGTTCTTGATGCCGTATTCGGCCTCGTATTTATTGAGCGTGTCGGTTTCCTTGGCCCCGGCGAAGACATGGGTCGTCACCTCGGTGGATTGGCCGGGCGCAACCTTGCGGGCCGACTCGCGAACGCTGGTCTGGTAGTTTTTCGGCTGGGCGGTGCCGAAGACCGAGAAGGCGCCGCTGAAGGATTCAGCTTGATCAGGCGCAACGACAGCGGCCCAATATTTGTCGGTGATCCCGATCCAACCGCCGACTCCATCGAGCGAGCGTGTGCCGTTGGTTTCCTTCTCCATGCCGTCATAGGTGATCTGCACCTCACGGGCATCGCCGATCTCCCCGACGAGGCCTTCGTGCAGCACCGCGTAATTGGAGGTCACCGGCTTACCGTGCCGTGAGATCAACGCATAGGGATAGAGGCTCGCGGGTGCGGAACCGTGATTGTCGACGCTGTCCTTCACGGTGAACATATATTGGTCGTCGACCGATATGGTCCGCTTGAAAACAAGGCCTGCGCCGTTATCCCAGGTCAGCGTCAGCGGTTTTTCTGCGGTCAGGATGGTGCCGTCGGCGGCCCAAAGCGTGTCCGAACCCGGGAGCGCTACCGTTTGGCCAGACTCCCCGACGAATCCGAGTTCGGCATAATAGGGTGCCGGCGAGCCGGAGGGAGACAGAAGTTCGATGATGGGGCTGCCCGCATCGGTCGTCTGGTGATAGGCCTTCAAGGACACATCGTCGATGCGCCCGCCCTTCAGGTTGATCGAACCGGCGATGTTCTTCGTATCGACGGGGATGCGGGGACTGGCCTTGAGGGCGGCGTCCCGCGTCATCGCAATCTCGGGCTGGACCGTCGGAACACCCGCGCCCGGGAGGCCAGGACCGCCCGCGCTCGGGGACGCACCGGAAGGTTGCGCCGTTGCGGGCTGGCTCTGACTCTGCGCCTGCACTTGAGCCTGACGCGTCTTCTCCATCTGCGGCCAGCCGTAGAAGAAATTCCACCCGACGATCACCAGAATCGACAGCGCGATGGCGATGTAGATGTTCTTGTTGTCATCGGTCATGGTGCGTCACGCTGCTGCCGTCGGTTGAAGATGCGCGCCAATTCGATCGATCACGCCGATGGACCGGACTTCGTCTGCCGACCGCCCGTCTTGCCGGCGCGGCTCGACGCGCGCCCACTGCGAGCCTGCCCGAGGGTTTTCGCCAGGTCCGATACCAGTCCGATGAACGGAACCGTCAAGGCCTCGCGCCGCGCCACGATCACATAATCGTGGCCGGGCTGCGCCGCCACCCCCGGCCCACGCAACACCGCACGAAAGCGGCGCTTGATGCGGTTTCGCTCGACAGCGTTCCCGACGCGTTTTGTAACGGTCAGGCCGAAGCGCGATGCTTCGTCTCCGTCGTCGGGACGGCGGATGGATTGCAGCGTCAAGGCCTTGGCATTGAACCGCCGCCCCCTGGAGGCGCGCTGAAACTCAGCCCGCTTTTTGAGCTCGACGCGAAACGCATCGATCACGAATGAAGGCTGAACATCACCGGAGATGTCCGGACGCGGCGCGTCCTCATCGAGGCCGCGCGAGCTTGTCACTGTCGATCTCAGGCCGAGAGGCGCTTACGACCCCGGGCGCGACGCGCGGCAATGATCCTGCGACCGCCAACCGTCTCCATCCGGGCGCGAAAACCGTGGCGACGCTTGCGCACGATCTTGCTGGGTTGAAAAGTCCGCTTCACTGCTTCTGCTCCACTGATCCTGCCGGGAACTGCCGCGCTATTCAGCGCGAGACGGCGACCCGATTTCCTATCCAGACTTCATGCTTCTAGACCGGACGATGTCGTCCAGAAACGACGAACCCGGCCCGTGACAGCATTCAACTGACAGGCTTAGAAAACGTGGCGCTTATAGGATCAAGCGCGGCGATAAGTCAATCGTGACTGCAGTCTTCCGGATGCCTGCGCAGCCAGCCGCGACGCGGCGCGATGGCATAGTTGAGCTGAATCAACAATATGAGACCGATGCCGACCCCCGTATGAATGAGCGAGAGCACCGCGCAGCCGGCGTAGAGCGATTGGGCGATGACAATGCGCCGACGCACGGCGACGTCGAGGCTCTTCGGCGCACCCTGGTGCACCAATCCGCTGCCCCGTGCGTGCGACCAGCTGGCATAAAGCAGGCCGCCGAGCACCGCGATGTTGGCCCAATAAACGATGAGCGCGGTATGGAGCGCGATATATTCGCTTAGAAGCCGCGTTGTGAAGGGCAGAACCGAGACCGCCGCCAGGAAGGCGAAATGGATCCATGCCAGATCGCGATCGCTCCGCTCGAAATGGCTCAGTTGCGTCTGCTGCCCGGTCCAGAAGATACCAAGGGTAAGGAAACTCATCAGATAGGTCAGGAAGGTCGGGCCGAGATGCAGCAGCGCGGCGATGAGGTCAGTTTCGGTCGAGAGGCATTCCGGGGGCGGCACATGGATTTCGAGGACCATCAGCGTCATGGCCACGGCGAAGATGCCGTCGCTCAGCGCCGCGATTCGCTCGAGGCTCTGACCGGCGATGCGATTGTAGACCGTTTGAGACTGTTCGTCGGCCTGCGGCATGGTATCCCTCGAAACCGGCGCGATGTTTGGCGCGCCTCGCCCGCGCTATGAAATCCACCGCGCTTTCGGCCATCCCCCTGCGGCCGGACCTATGCATTATCGGTGCGGGACCAGCGGGGCTAGCCCTCGCGACCGCCGCCGCAGCGCTTTCGGTGCCGACGCTGGTCATCGACAAAGAGGACCTCCGATCAGCCCTCCCCCGCGCCGGTGAGGTCGCCGGATTCGTCTTACGCGCCGCCGCCCGGCAGCGCGCCGGGTCTGCCGGCGGCCCGTCGAACGACTGGGACGATGTGCGGGGCGCGGCACGGGCGGCTGCCGAAACTCGGGCGACGAGCATGAGCGCCGTCCATCTGCGAGCCCTGGGCTTGACCGTGCTGCGAGGGACCGCGCGCTTCGTCGACTCGGGCACCGTCGAGGTCGACGGCGTATCCATCCGGCCAAGGCGGTTCGTTGTCGCCACGGGAGCCTTGGCTGCCATCCCGGCCTTGCCGGGCCTAGAGCGCGTGCCATGGTCTTGCGCGACAAGGTGGCTCGACCTTCCCGCCCTGCCCCGGAGCCTGGTGGTGCTCGGCGCGGGACGCACCGGCGTCGAATTCGCACAGATCTTCGCCCGGCTGGGAACCCGCGTCACCCTCGTCGAAGGTGCAGCGCCATTGCGGGGATTCGATGCCGAATTATCCGCGCCGGTGCTGACGCGGCTGCGCCGTGAGGGGGTCGATATCCGAACTGGCCGAACCGTGTTGCGGGCAGAGCCGGAGGCCACGGGCGTGACGATCGTGATGAGCAAAGCCGATGGAACCGAAGAGAGGGTGCGGGGCGACCACCTGCTGCTCGCGACCGGTTGGCGACCGGCCATCGACGATCTGCGGTTGGATCGGGCCGGCATTCGGTGCGATCCCGGCGGCATCGCGGTCTCGGCCGACGGCCGCACCGGCAACCCCAAGGTGTTCGCCCTGGGCAACGTTGTGGGCCGTGGCCGTTCAATAGAATCCGCGCAGGCCCAGGTCGGCGTCGTGCTGCGGGCGGCGCTGTTCCGGCAGCGCGTCTCCTTCGATCCGCGCTCCGTGCCCCGGATTCTGCGCACCGATCCCGAGATCGCGGTGGTCGGCCTCACCGAGACCGAGGCTCGTGTGCGACACGGGACCGTGACCATCTGGCGCTGGCCCTATGCCGAGAACGACCGAGCCCGAGCCGAGGGAATGACGACCGGCCACGTCAAGGTGCTGACGACGCCATCCGGGCGGATCGTCGGAGCGGGCATCGTGGGTCCCGACGCCGCCGAAGGCATCGGCTTGTGGACGCTCGCCATCGCGCAAAGCCTCAATATCAAAGATATCGCCGCGCTGCCGCTCCCCTCGCTCTCCTATGAGGATGCGTCACGGCGAGCGGCGTTGCAGGGGATGGTGGCAGGGTTCAAGGGGCCGTGGCTTCAACGGGCCATGAAGGTCGTGCGGTGGATGGGATAGCGTTACACCGCCAAAAAAATTACCGACTGGTCCGCCCTCTCCAGCAGCGCTTCGGCGGTGCGGCCGAGCATCGCGCCATCGCCCTGTCTCGGACTGAGCGCGATGACGATCAGCGTATGCGAGGTACGGCGCGCCTGGCGCAGGATGGCCTCCTCGGGCACCTCCGAGACGCGGACGCGGGTCCGCACGCGAAGACCGTTCTGCGTGGCGCTGGCCTGCAGGCCGCTGAAGATGTCGCTTTCGAGCTTGCGGGCCGCGAAGGCGCGCTGAAGCCGCCGCCCGCCATCCTGACCGACGGCCACGCCCGGCGGTGAGACATGGAGCATCGTCACGGTGGCATTGTCCGCCCGCGCCAAGGCCATGGCCAATTCGGCCGCCCGCCGCGACGCCTCGGATCCGTTGACCGGCACCAGGATGCGCAGCGGCCCCGTCAGCGGCGATGAGCGCAACGCGCCGCGCGACATCACGATAGCCCGCGCCCCTTCGATCCGGCCGAGCGCATCCGCGATGCGCGGCGAAAGGCCCCCATCCGGCGCTTCCACCGGTTCGAGGCCGATCATCGTCAAATCATAGCCCTTGGCCGCCTCGCGCGCGAGACCGGCCGTGCCTTCCCGGGCCGGCAGATCGCGCGTGATCACATCCGGAGGCCCGCCCGCCTCGGTTATTCCTTCATTGACCCGCGCGGTCTCGGCCGCCACCCGCACATATCCGGCGGCGTCATTGGATCCAGTCTCGGCATCGCCGAGGCTGGCGACCGTGGTCGGCAGGCCCCGCAGACCGCCGAGGATCCCCGTCAGCCGGGCCGCGAGATGACCGCTTGGCGAGCCGTCCGCCGCCAGAAGAAGCCGTTCGAGGCCGGCGACGAAATCTCTGGCGTCAAAGGCCTCCCGCTCGAGCCGCTCCGCCTCCTCGGCGCTCAGGGGCAGTCGCGCAAGCGCCCAGCGCAAGGTCGGCGGCATGACGAGGGTCGTCACCACCGCCATGGTCACGATCATCGTGAAAAGGTGGCCGTCCAGCGCGCCGAGCGACAGGCCGATGGTGGCCACGATCACCTCGGTCGATCCGCGCGCGTTCATCGCCAGGGCGAGCGCAAGGCATTCCTGGCGCGTGAGACCGCCCAGCTTGCCCCCAAGGAAGGCGCCTGCGAACTTGCCGACGCTGGCGATCAGGATCAGGCCGCCGGTCGCGGCGAGGAGGTGCGGATCCTTCAGGATGCCGATGTCGGTGCCGAGCCCGGCGAGGGTGAAGAACACGGGCATGAACAGAGCGACGATGAGCCCGCGCAACTGCTCCTCGATATGCCGGGTCAAAATGGGCGATTCGCCGATGAGGACTCCGGCCACGAAAGCGCCGAGGACCGTGTGAACCCCGATCGCGTCGGTCAACAGCGCCATGAGACCCATGACGACCAGAATGGCGGTGATGACCGGAAATTCGCTGGCGAGATGATCGTTCGCGGCGCGGATCACGAGCGACACGATGCGGCGGCCGTAAGCATAGCTGACGACGAGAAATAGCATCGTGCCGCCGATGGTGAACGCGAGCGAACGGAGATCGAGGCCGCCGGGCTTCGCGATGCCGAAAGTGATCGCGACGATGATCCAGCCGATCGTATCGTCCACGATGGCGGAGGCGACGATGACCTGGCCGAGGTTGCGGCGCATGAAGTTCATCTCGCGCACCACCATGGCGACGATCTTGATCGAGGAGATCGACAAGGCCGTGCCGAGGAAGAGGGCCGTAACGGTCCGGTGATCGGGCGAGGGCAACATGCCGTCCGGCAGGACGAAGAGGCCAAAGGCGACGCCGCAGCAGAAGGGCACCGCGATCCCGGTGATCGAGACGCTGAAGGCCGCCTTGCCGGCCCGGCGCACGAGGGCGACGTCGGTTTCCATGCCGGTCAGGAGTAGCAGCATCAGGATGCCGACCTGCCCCACGCCGTCGATCATCGCCTTTTGGGTATGGTCCGGGGGGAAGATCCAATCATGCAGGCCCGGCAGGGCGGCGCCGAAGATCGACGGGCCGAGGATGATGCCGGCGATGAGCTGCCCGATGACGGCGGGCTGCTTCAGCCGCTGCATGATCTCGCCGCACAGGCGACCAACGAGAAGAAGCAGCACCAGTTCGGCGACGAAGACCGCTTCGGACGGCCCCTTGGCGGGCGCGTCCGCCGCTTGGGCGATCGTCGTCAGGGCCGTGAGAACCATCGTCGAAACGATCAGGGCGGGATGGCGCTTAAGAAAGCCGAGGATGAATCGCATGCCATCATTCTAGGCCGGAAATCGACAGCCGACAGGGGCGGAATGCAAGTGGTGATTCCCAATGACCCGTGAAGAGGCTGGTTCAGCGCGAGCTTACGCTGTTGTCCCGGCCTTGAGCCGGGATGCAAGGGTGCTTCAGTGGGACTGTCGGGTCACGACCGATGCCGGGACGAAGCGGTCGCTGTGTCCCGGCACTCGTCGAGGATCGTCTCAGTAGCGCATCTGTTCGAGGTCCGTGATCAGGTCGGGGCCGGTCGGATGCCAGTTGAGCCGCTCTTGTGTCTTCGCCCCCGAGGCCCACAGATCCATTCCGGCAAACATTGCCATCCAGCCGAAGTAGTCCTTCGCTTCGTCCAGCGAGATGGACCTCACCGGCACGTCGAGCCCCTTGCCGAGGACTTCGGCAACCCGGCGAACCGGGATACCCTCCTCGGCGACCGCATGATAGCGCGCGCCAGGCTCTCTCTTTTCCAGTGCGAGCCGGTAGAGACGAGCGACGTCGATGACATGGGCTGCGGGAAAGCGGTTGCTGCCGTCGCCGACATAGGCCGCGAAACCCTTCGCGCGGGCGATCTCGACCAGGGGTGTGATCAGACCCTGCTTGACGGTGTCATGCACCTGGGGAAGGCGCATCACCGAGACGTTGACGCCTTGCTCCCGCAGGGCGTTGCCCGCGATCTCGGACGCGGAACGCGGATTTGGATGGCTCTTGTCGAAAATATCCTCGACCGCCGGCTTGCCATGCCCAGCGCTCCCCATGCCGGTGCCCGAGGTGATGACGAGCGGCCGGTCAGAGCCCTTGAGCGCGGAGCCCAGCGCCTCGATGGCGCGCCGGTCCTTGTCGCAATTGGCGACGAAGTTCGAGAAATCGTGATCGAAGGCCGCATGGATCACGCCGTCAGCCTTGGCGGCCCCGGCGCGCAGACTGTCGACATCCTCAAGGGTGCCGTGATGCGCCTCGGCGCCCGCGTCGGTCAGGCGCCGCGCGCCCTCGTCCGAGCGGGTCAGCCCGATGACCTGATGACCGGACCGAAGGAGTTCAGGGACGATTCGTGAGCCGATAAAGCCGGTGGCACCGGTCAGAAAGACACGCATGGGGAAAGCTCCAATTTTGTTCGTGAGCTCACTATCGGTTATCCTGACATCCGGTTAAAGATGTTAGATTATCCTGGTATAATCGTTAAGAGGGTCGCATGTCCGTCACGACCGCCGACAATCTACTGGGACGCTATCTCAAGGATCGCCGCTCCCGGCTCGACCCCGCCGCTTTCGGCTTCTCTGGACGGAGGCGGACGCCGGGCTTGCGCCGCGAGGAGGTGGCGCAGCGCGCCAGCATCAGTTCCACCTGGTACACGTGGCTGGAGCAGGGTCGGGGCGGGGCGCCGTCGCCGGATGTGCTCGACCGGATCGCTGGTGGTCTGATGCTGACCGAACCGGAGCGCGAACATCTGTTCATGCTTGGCCTCGGCCGCCCGCCCGAGGTTCGCTACAGGCCGGTCGAGGGCGTCACCCCTCGGCTGCAACGTTTACTCGACAGCCTCGAAGTCAGCCCGGCGCTGATCAAGACCGCCACATGGGAGGTCGTCGCCTGGAATGAGGCGGCTGCCGTGGTGCTGACCGATTACAGCCAGCTCCCGCCGAGCGAGCGCAATATCCTGCGCCGCATCTTTCTCGATCCGCGCGTCCGGGATGCGCAGCATGACTGGGAGGGGCTGGCTCGGTTCGTGGTCGGCGCGTTCCGAGCGGATGCGGCCCGCGCCGGCGCCGTCTCCGAAGTCACACAGCTCGTCGAGGAGCTGTGCCACGCCAGCCCCGAGTTCAAAGCGCTGTGGCGCGAAAACGATGTGCTTGTGCATGGCGAAGGGGTCAAACGCCTCAACCATCCCAAGCTTGGGCTGATCGAATTGGAATATTCCGCCTTCGCTGTCGACGGGCGGCCCGACCTCAGCATGATCGTTTACAACCCGGTCGGGAGCGCCTTGGCGGATCGCATCCGCGCCATGGTCAAACCGAAGCGATCGGCCAGCCGCGCACGTATCTGCTGACCCGGAGACGGGGTTCCAGCCAGCCTTTCTCCAGTCTGCGTTGACCGGATTCGACGATCTTGGACCAACGCTTCGCAGCAGCGCGAAAAAACCTACCCCTTCGCGGCCTCGATGAGCTGCCGCGCTTCGGAGGACGACCATTCGGCCGGACCTGCGATCCGGCCGAGTTCGCAGCCGTTCCGATCGATCAGCAGCGTCGTCGGCAGACCGAGCAACTCGCCCTTGAGCTTGAGCGTCTGCATCACGTCGCCGCTGGGGTCGGCGTAGAAGGCGAGATTCGACACGCCCGCCTCCTTCAGGAAGGTTTTTGGCCGGTCGAGCCGGGTTGTATCGACATTGACGGCGACGACCGCGAAATCCGCCCCCCCGAGCGCGGCCTGCAGCTTGTCGAGCGAGGGCATTTCCTTGCGGCAGGGCACGCACCAGGTCGCCCAAAGGTTCACGAGAAGCGTTTTACCCTTGAGGCTCGCCAGCGTGAGAGGCTTCCCATCGTCGCCGTTGAAAGTCAGCTCCGGTGCGGCACTCGCCGGCTTGACGAGAGCGAAGGCGGCGACCTCGCCGTGAATCAAGGGATCGAGCCGTGCCGTGACAGATCCGGCCGCCGGGCAGCCGACTTTGTCCGCCTTGCCCGTAAGGCTCATCCCATATAGGACCGCGATGACGCATCCGAGCATCGCGACCCCACCGAGCGCGACAAACAGGCCGCGCCGCGTTGGCGTAATGTCGTCCGCTTCAGGACCAGCGGTTCGAGGTCGATCAGACATGCAGTTTTATCCGAGGCACCGATGAGCAATGCAATGTGGGGCGGGCGGTTTTCGAGCAGCCCCGACGCCATCATGGAGGAAATCAACGCCTCCATCGGCTTCGATCAGCGCCTCGCGGCGCAGGACATCGCGGGCTCCAAAGCGCATGCGGCCATGCTGGCCGCGACGGGCATCATCTCCCCAGACGACGCCGCCGCGATTATCGGGGGTCTAGACCGGATCGCGGGCGAAATCGAGGCGGGACATTTCACCTTTTCTCGCGCGCTCGAGGACATCCACATGAATGTCGAGGCGCGCCTTGCCGAATTGATCGGCGAGGCGGCGGGCCGTCTCCACACCGCGCGGTCCAGGAACGACCAGGTCGCGCTCGATTTCAAACTGTGGATTCGGGAGACGCTCGGCGCGATCGACCACGCCTTGAAGGACCTGCAGCTCGCCTTGGCCGAAAAGGCCTTCACCCATGCGGATATGGTGATGCCGGGCTTCACCCATTTGCAGTCGGCCCAGCCGGTCACCTTCGGCCATCACCTCATGGCCTATGTGGAGATGATCGGGCGCGACCGGGGGCGCTTCGAGGATGCACGTAAGCGCCTCAACGAAAGCCCGCTCGGCGCGGCCGCCTTGGCCGGCACCTCCTTCCCGATCGACCGCGACGCGGTGGCGGCGGCGCTGGGCTTCGAGCGCCCGACGGCCAACTCGCTCGACTCCGTCTCGGATCGCGACTTCGTGCTGGAAAGCCTCGCCGCCGCCTCGATCTGCGCCGTCCATCTGTCGCGGTTCGCTGAGGAGATCGTGCTCTGGGCGACGCCGCAGTTCGGCTTCGCCAGCCTGTCGGACAAATTCACGACAGGCTCTTCCATCATGCCGCAGAAGCGCAACCCAGACGCGGCGGAACTGGTGCGCGGCAAGACCGGCCGCGTGATCGGCGGTCTTGTCGGCCTTCTGACCGTGATGAAGGGCCTGCCGCTCGCCTATTCGAAGGACATGCAGGAGGACAAGGAAGGCACGTTCGCGGCGCTCGACGCCTTGGCGCTGACCATCGCGGCCACAGCCGGCATGGTGCGCGATCTCAAGCCCAATGCGGCCCGGATGGCGAAGGCGGCAGGGTCGGGCTACAGCACCGCGACCGATTTAGCGGACTGGCTCGTGCGCGTCGTCGGCATGCCCTTCCGTCAGGCGCATCATGTGACCGGTCGCATCGTGGCGCTCGCGGCCGAAACAGGTGTCACACTGGAGGATTTGCCGCTCGACGTGATGCGGCAGGTCGAGCCACGCATCACGCTTCAGGTCCTCGATGTGCTAAGCCCGGAAAAATCCGTTGCAAGCCGCACCAGTTACGGCGGCACGGCTCCGGCGAATGTGCGGCGACAGGCGGAGGCCTGGATTCGGCGCCTGACGTCGGAAGCCGCTGCCAGCTGAACGGCGCGAGGAACTCGTCTTGCGATTCGGGCCGGTGGTGTGTCGTCAGGACCCTCGCGGAGCGGCCCGCCCCGGTATAGGGTGAGGCGAATCTGGGCGGAGAGAGTTGACGTGTTGCGTCCCCGTATGGTGCGAACCCTGGCCGCCTTGGGCGTCGCCGTTATGCTGTCCTCGACGCTCAGTGGATGCGGGCGCCGCGGGCGGCTGCTGCCGCCGCCCGATCCCAACGCACCAGCCGAACAGCCGGCGACAAAATCCGGCATCAAGAGGAGACCGGAGAATCCGCCCATCAAGGCGCCGGAGGGTCCGTTCATCCTCGATCCCATTCTCTGAGGTCATGGTGTCGGACTTCGACTATAGCGACGACCTGCTGCACGCCGAGGCCGTGAACCTTGTGGCTCTGGCGGACGAGATCGGCACACCCTTCTATTGCTACTCGGCCGCCGCCATGACGGCGCGCTACCGGCTGTACACGGCGAGCCTGGAGGGCCTGCCGTACCTCGTGTGCTTCGCTATGAAGGCCAATTCCAATCAGGCCGTTCTGCGGCTGTTCGCCGGCCTCGGGGCCGGCATGGATGTCGTCTCGGAGGGAGAATTGCGCCGTGCCCGGGCGGCTGGCGTGCCGGGCGCTCGCATCACCTTTTCGGGAGTCGGCAAGAGCGCCCGCGAACTAGCCCTCGGCCTCGACGAGGACATCCTCTGCTTCAATGTCGAATCCGAATGGGAGCTTCGCGCACTCTCCGATTTGGCATGCTCGAAGACCACGACGGCCCGGATCGCGCTTCGAGTCAATCCTGACATCGACGCCAAGACCCATGCCAAGATTTCGACCGGGAAGGCGGAGAACAAGTTCGGCATCCCGATCACCCGTGCCCGTGAAGTCTACCGGGAAGCGGCGGCGCTGCCGGGACTGAGCGTGACCGGAATCGACATGCATATCGGCTCGCAATTGACCGACCTCGATCCTTTCGACAAGGCTTTCGGGGCCATGGCCGATCTCTTGGCCGCGCTGCGCCAGGACGGCCATGACATCCATCACGTCGATCTTGGCGGCGGCTTGGGCATTCCCTACACTGCGGGCGAGGATTCATCGGCCTATGCGCCGGATCGCTACGCCACCCTGGTCAAGCGGCATTTCGGCAATGCCGGCGTCACATGCCTATGCGAGCCGGGCCGCTTTCTGGTCGGCAACGCCGGCGTTTTGGTCACCCGCGTGATCTTGGTAAAAACCGGCGAGGACAAACGCTTCATCGTGGCCGACGCCGCCATGAACGACCTCATTCGCCCGACGCTCTATGAGGCGCATCACGAGATCCTGCCCGTTCGGAGACCGCCGGCCGGCGCGCGCTCGGCACCCGCCGATGTCGTCGGGCCGATCTGCGAGACAGGCGATTATCTGGCGCTGGGGCGCGACCTGCCGCCGGTCGAGCCGGGCGATCTTCTGGCCGTGATGTCGGCGGGCGCCTATGGGGCCGTGCAGGCCGGCACCTATAATACGCGCCTCCTGGTGCCCGAAGTGATGGTGAGCGGCACGCAATGGGCCGTGATCCGGCCGAAGGGCAGCTACGACGACCTCATCGGCCTTGACCGTGTCCCCGCCTGGATCGGCTGACGGGAGCTTTTAGAAGTTTGCCGCCCTCGGCCGATTGATTTTTTTTCACTCCCAAAGTCCTCATCCTGAGCCTCCTGAGTTCGTCGAAGAGCGAAGGATGGGCCGCCGGGCACAACCTCCTGAACCTCTTATCCTTCCACGGGCTCAGGATGAGGGCGGCGGTCTTTGCCGATGGCCCAGATGTTTGTTCTTCTCGCACTCGTAAGCCTCCTCATAGAGGCCGTCGTCGGATACCCGGGCATCGTCTATCGGGCGATCGGCCATCCTGTGACCTGGATGGGTGCATTGCTCAGCCGGCTGGACCTCGCGCTGAACCGCGAAGCGGACGCCCTCGCGCTTCGGCGTCTCAAGGGGATCGCGGCGCTTGCGATCCTCCTCGGTATGACAGCGGCGGTCACGCTGCCGCTCGATGTCTGGCTATCGCGGTCATGGACCGGCTTTGCGGTGCTGGCGGTTCTGGCCGCCAGTCTGCCGGCGCAACGGAGCCTTGATCGGCACGTCCGCGATGTCGCCGACGCTTTGGAGCGCGAAGGTTTGGAGCAGGGACAAAGGGCGGTTGGCATGATCGTGGGCCGCAACACCGCCGTGCTGGATGAGGCGGGCGTGGCGCGCGCCGCCATCGAGAGCCTGGCCGAGAATTTTTCCGACGGCGTCGTGGCGCCGGCCTTCTGGATCGCCGTCGGCGGCCTCACCGGAGGCGCACTCTACAAGGCTGCCAACACTGCCGACAGCATGATCGGTCACAAGACTGCGCGCCATGCCGCCTTCGGCTGGGCCGCCGCGCGTTTCGACGACCTCGTCAACCTGCCGGCCTCCCGCCTTGCGGCCTTATGGATTCTGCTGGCCGCGCCGCTCAGCGGAGCGTCGATGCGCGAGACTTCGCGGGCGATCCGGCGCGATGCGTCGCAACACCGCTCGCCCAATGCGGGCTGGCCGGAGGCCGCCTTTGCGGGCGCGCTGGGGCTCAAACTCGCCGGGCCGCGCATCTACGGCAGCGCGATGGTCGAGGATGCATTCATGGGCGATGGACGACGCGAGATTGGCGCGGACGATATCCGACGGGCCGTGCGGCTCTATCGAACGGCCTGCGCGGTGCAGGCCGTGGCGATTGGGGCTTTGGTGCTCGTGATCGGGGCGTGAGCGTACCCTCGACCCGACCGACAATGCGCCGCTCGCGGCGCCGTAGTGGTTCGCGCCGGCTCAGGGGCGCGGCATCGCCTTGAGTTCGGCCTTCGCCATCCCGCTTTCCACGAATCCCGCCGGGCACTCCCGCGCCGCCTTGTCGAACCCCTCGCGCGCCGATCCTGCGTGGCCTTGCATCACATTCCATTCCGCAATGTAGAAGTCGGCCTCGCAGATTTGGCTTTTTGGGTCTGGCAGGCCTTCGGCGGCAAGGCGCAAAAGTTCCTCCGACGTGATGGTTCCGAGATAGAGACTGAGGACCGGCGCCGGCCAAGCCGTAGCTCCTGCACGCAGAGCAGCATCGTTCAACAGAGACTGATGGCCCATGCGGCGCCGTACAATGTCCAGCCAAAGAGCGGGGTAAAGGTCTTTCTGGGCGGGCGATACCCACTCCTCAAGATCGCCCTCGCCGCCGGCTTGATCGCCCGCGAGAAACCGAGCCATGCCGCGCAATCGCGGGAACCGGATGGAAGGGTTCAGGCGCGGAATCTCATTATAGGCGCCGACCGCCTCGGCCATTCTGCCCTGCGCGAAGAGGAGGTCGCCCTTCAGATCCCAGGCCTCCGTCTGCTTCGGCATGAGTGCGGCGTAGCGCTCGGCGTCGCGCAGGGCCGCATCCAAGTTCCCCTGAGCCGAAAGCAATTGAGCGCGAAAATAATAGGTCCCCGGCAATGTTTCGTCAGCCGCGTTTGACTTGGCATAGGCTTCGAGTGCGGCTTTGTCGTTCTTTTGCATGGCCAACGATCGACCCAGCAGCATCCAGAGCGACGCCTCCGGGCGCGAATTGAAGAACTCGCGGACGCCGGTTACTTCATCCAAGCCCTGGCGCGCCTGAGCCTCCGCGCCTGCGGCGTCACCTCGGTCCAGAAGAAGGAATCCCATAGCGATGCGAACCCGGGGGTCATGCGGGTAGCGGGTCAACAGATCGGGCGCCTGTTTGATAAAGGCCTCGTCGCTCGTCGGAACAGCCTGCACGGGTATGAGCAAGGCGCTTCGTTGGAAACGGGTGTAGGCGCCGATGGCCGGCCAGGAGCTTGCGATCGTTGCAAGCACGCCCAAGACGCTAATGGCCAGACCCAGCCTTTCCCGAGCCGGCCGCTCGCTTCGTGAACTCCAGTCTGTTAGGAGAAGCAATCCGATCAGCGCACCGCCTATGGCGCCGCCCAAATGTGCGCCGAAGTCGATCGTGAGCCCGCCGTTTGTCTTGCCGAGGGAGAGCAGCGTCGGCAGCAAGACGCTGATCGCGCGTGATTGCATGCGACGCCGACCGCCGGAATGCGGCAAGTGAAAGCTGCAGACGCACAGGGCCGCAAAGAGACCCAGGATGGCGCCGGACGCACCGACGCTCACCGTCGTCGGCGCATTCCAAAGCATCGAACCCAGGCCACCAGCCAGGCCGCCCACGACATAGATGGCGCCGAACCAAGCGCGACCGACG
The DNA here is from genome assembly GCA_965214365.1 of Lichenihabitans sp. Classification (GTDB taxonomy): domain Bacteria; phylum Pseudomonadota; class Alphaproteobacteria; order Rhizobiales; family Beijerinckiaceae; genus Lichenihabitans. The sequence continues at coordinate 2,166,655 of CBDCBM010000004.1, read as the reverse complement.
TAGCCTTCGAGAAAACGTCCGGCGAGGAGCAAAGCGACGCCGTTGAACAGGAGGTGTTGGAGGCTGGCGTGCAAAAACGGTGCGGTGAACAGGCGGCCCCATTCTCCGTAGTTCACAGCCAGGGTGCGGCTGAGTGCGCCAAAGGCGGCCAGCGTCAGCGTCGAGGGCTGCAATGCTGAGGCGGGCGGAGACACCGGCCACTGGATTTCGGCGGCGAAGACGAGGCAAAGGACAGCGGCGATGCCGAGGCTCAGCCAGGGAACCACCACCCTCGGCACCAGGACAGCAAGCGGGGGAGCCTCAGCTTGCAATGGCGCGAGAGCAGGATCAATGCCGCGCGCCCTGGCCAAACCGGCCTGCAGCGCTGAAAACACCTCTTGGGGCTCGTAATGAAGCGCGCCCACCGGCACGGTACGGGGCCGTTTCACGCCCCGCATGCCTCGCAGAGCATCTTTATAGTCGACATAGACCGTCACGTTCCGCCGGAAAACCTCGAGACGGAATCGCTCGACGTCCCCCCAAGCGACCCGCCACGACCTCAGCCCCCGCCAGCGAAAGCCTTCCTCATCCAACAGCAATTTCGAGGGCACGACGAGCGTAGCAAGCGCAAACAACGCGGCCCCGCCGAAAAACACGATCCCCGCGATCGCAATCCAGCGGACGTCGGGGCCGAGAATTAGCAACGAGCCGGCCACGAAGGCCAAGCTGATGAGCAAAGCTTTGAACGATTTCCAACGATCGGTGGCGAACGTCATCGGCCACGGCAGATCGAACATTGCCTCGTGCCCCCTTGCAACGCCTGAAACAAACTCGACCAATCATCGGATTGTGTACAACCACCGTCAAAGGGGTGTTCACAGAGCGCCACTCACCGCAATTTCACCGCGCCAACGCCAGCAACCGGTCGAGGTCGATATGCCGGCCGAGATGGTCGGCGAGCGCATCGAGGACGGTGTCGACCTCGGTCTCGTAGCGCAGATCGGACGCGGTGCCGCCAAGCCGCTTCAACCAACCCGCGCGAAAACAATCGTCGGCGAAAAGGCCATGCACATAGGCGGCGCGGATGCGGCCATTCGGCGAGGTAGCGCCATCCGGCGTACCGTCGTCGAAGCGGAGCATCGGACGCGCGCAATCGGGGCCGCGCGTCTCCCCCACATGCATCTCATAGCCGGAGAAAGCGGCGCCATCCTCGACCGAAACGCCCGACACGGGCTTCAACACCTTGTCGCCGCCGAGAAACGTCTCGACATCGAGCAGGCCAAGCCCAGGAGCCTCCCCAGGCGGCCCTTCGACGCCCTCGGGGTCCGCGACGCGCCGACCGAGCATCTGATAGCCGCCGCAAAGCCCGAGCACGAATCCGCCGCGCCGGGCATGGGCCAGGATGTCGATGTCCCAGCCGTTTTGGCGCAACGCCGCAAGGTCGGCGATGGTCGCCTTGGAGCCCGGCAGGATGATGAGATCGGCGAGCGGGAGCGGATCGCCAGCCCGCGCCATGATGAGATCCACGTCCCGCTCCAGCCGCAGCGGATCGAGATCGTCGAAATTGCTGATCCGGGGCAGCACCGGAACCACGATCGTGACACAGCCTTGGCATCGTGTCGTGAAAGCCGCGCTGCTGAGAGCCACCGCATCCTCGGCCGGCAGGCGGCTCGCTTGCGCAAAATGCGGGATGAGGCCCAGGGACGGCCAGGCCGTATGCTCTGCGATGATCCGCATCCCGGTGTCGAACAGCGTCGGATCGCCCCGGAATTTATTGACCAGAAAGCCCGCCACCATGGCGGCATCGTCCTCAGCCAGAACAGCCTTGGTGCCGACGATCTGCGCGATGACGCCGCCCCGGTCGATATCGCCGATCAGCACCACCGGCACATCGGCGCGGCGGGCAAACCCCATATTGGCGATGTCGCCTTGCCGCAGATTGACCTCGGCGGGACTGCCCGCGCCCTCGACAAGGACAAGGTCCGCGTCCTCGCGCAGGCGAAAAAAGCTGTCGAGCACGGCCTCCATCAGGCGCGGTTTCCAGGCCTGGTATTCGCGCGCCTTGGCGTTTCCGATCACCCTGCCCTGGACCACGACCTGGCTGCCGACTTCGCTCTGCGGCTTGAGCAAAACCGGGTTCATATGGACGCTCGGCGCGACGCCGGCGGCCCGCGCCTGCAGCGCCTGGGCACGACCGATCTCGCCGCCATCCGCCGTCACCGCCGCATTGTTCGACATATTCTGGGGCTTGAAGGGTTTTACACGCAGACCCTGTCGGGCAAAGGCGCGGCAGAGGCCGGCGACGATCAGCGATTTGCCGACATCCGAACCGGTGCCCTGAAACATCAGGATTTTGGCTGTCATCGGATCACAACCTCGCCCCTCGTCCAGACCCCGCCAAAGGCCTCACCCCTCACCAAGGGCCTCATCCTTGCCAAGGGCTTCATCCTGAGCCTGTCGAAGGATCGAGGCCGGTGCCCCCTCGGTCCTTCGACAAGCTCAGGACGAGGGGCACGGGGTGCGTCACACCCCACCTTAAAACTCGATGCCGGCCTGCGCCTTCACGCCGGCCGCGAAATGATGCTTGGTGGCGACCATCTCGGTGACGAGATCCGCCGCCTCGATCATCTCCGGCTTGGCGTTGCGGCCGGTGACGCAGACATGGAGGTCCGGCCGGCGCCCCTTGAGCGCCGCCACGACCTCGCCAAGCGGCAGATAATCGTAGCGCAGCGCCACATTGAGCTCGTCGAATACCACGAGGCGGATGGTCGGGTCGGCCATCAATTCGAGCGCCTTGACCCAGGCCGCCTCGGCAGCGGCGATGTCGCGCGCGCGATCCTGCGTCTCCCAGGTGAACCCCTCGCCCATGGAATGCCAGCGCACGAGGTCCGAGCCTTCGAGGAGACGCCGCTCCCCCGTGTCCCAGGCGCCCTTGATGAACTGCACGACCCCGACCGGCCAGCCATAGCCCATCGCCCGCAGCACGAGCCCAAACGCCGCCGTCGACTTGCCCTTGCCGGGTCCCGTATTGACCATCAAGAGACCTTTCGACGTGACGGTCTTGGACGCCACCTCGGCATCCTGCACCGCCTTGCGATGCGCCATCTTGAGTTTATGGCGGGCTGCGGTGTCGTTGGGGGCGGTGTCGGTCATCCTTGGCTCTCAATCAATAAATGTCCGGAACCAATGCGCCGGACGTGACCGAGCTCTATCGAGCGAAGCCTCTGCGCGCATCCTGTCATTGTTGTCCGGGCATGGTTCCTGGATCGCGCGGGCCATGACGGACGCCGTGAATAATGATCTCATCGGCGGTCGCCTGATAGAAGATCACATAGGGGTAGGGAGACGCCGTAATGCGTCGCAGATACGGATTGCGGGTCAGCCGTCGCGCACCGGGATGCCGCAGGATAAGTTCTGTCACCGCCTGAATTTTCCGCTTCACGTTGCCAGCGCCTTGCACCGAATTCGCTTCGATGGAGGTCAACACCTCGTCGAGTTCGGCCAGCGCTTCAAGCGTATAGCGAAGCCTCATAGACCATGCTTCGTCCAGACCGCTCTCACCTGTTCGTCCGTCGCGAACTCGCCCCGGGCCGCCTGGTCGAAGGACGTTTGGAGCGAGACTTCTTCTTCGGGTGTGAGATCGACTATCGGCTGGTCTGCCCCGGCAGGCTGAAGCAGCACGCGTGCAAGATCGTCCTGACCTTCGGGTGGAAGCGCGCGCACCGTTTCGACGGCATGGTTGAGAAGCTCAGTCATGCCACCATGCTATCAGCACGAACCTTGGAAATCATGGCCATTCTTGCCCATCGTCTCCGAACGGCACGTTCTCGGCCATTCACTGTCGATAACTCCGAGCCTCAGAGGATGCGCCGCTCAGACATTGCCCATCGGCCCCCAGGGCCGACCGAGCGAAGGAATTGCAACGGTTCTTGTTGAGTTTTGCACCCCAAAATCCTCATCCTGAGCTTGTCGAAGGATGGGCCGCAGGGCGCTCACCGGATCCCTCGCCCTTCGACAACTCTCCGCCGGCTTCGCTCAGGGTGAGGGTGCGGCTGTTCACCCGATCGCCCTTGCCGGGCCCCGTATTGACCATGAGCAGGCCCTTGGACGTGACGGTCTTCGACGCCACCCTGGCTTCTTTCGCCGCCTTGGGATGCACCATCTTGAGTTTGTGGCGAGCGGCGGTGTCGTCGGGGGCGAGGTAGCGCGTTTTGACGGGAAGGTCACAAAAGGGGAATTATTTAGTCAATGCGTTCCCCAAGGATTTAAATTTGTGTGAAATGAGCCCTGGACGGTTCGTGTTGCTCAAGGAGCTGATGTCGAGCTATCGCCAGTTTTATGGATATTCGAAACAGCGGACAGCGGAGCTCGCAGCCGCGTAGTTATCGAGTAGCGTCGTAGTCATCGCCTTAGAAATTTGCAATCGCAGTCGCTGCTGCATCGATATTGCTACGGAAATGATCGAACAGTGTTAAGCCGTTGGTTAGAGGTGTTTGCATCTGGATGAAGCGGCCGGGCGTGATGCCACGAGGAATATATCCAAGATGATTACGAACCGCAGAATCGAACTCTTGCTTCGAATACTCGGAGTGGTGCGCCATTCGGTTCCTAACAGCTTGCATTTCATTCATGACAGCTGTCACAGCAGCCAGGGGTATATGGAAGGGATCGCCGATCAAAAACTGTCGCGCTGCGCGGCCGGTAGTTTGCTGAGCAGACCAATTGATATAGCGGCTGCGCCCCGCCAGCGTAGCAAAGGCAGATGCCAAGTCGTTAGCAGATCCAGCCAACACGGTTGGCACGTTGCCCTGCAGCGACGGAGCGCCGCACATGTATCTGAGGAAAGTGTCTTCGAGAAAACTTTCCCAGGATAGAGACAGCCGAAGCAGACAAAGCGAGGCCACCTCTTCCACGTCTCTAACAGGTATTGGCCGTCCCGTAGCCGTTTTCGCTGACCTATATCCTGAGAGGAGCTGACGAGATCTATTCGAACGTCTTAGATATTCGGCATGAGTTCCGCTGACACGATAGCGTGGCATTGGCCTCAGACCGCGCGGAACGCATACGCTTCTCCGGCGTTCTGGCCAAATAAATTTTGCATTAAATAGTCATGTCGAGCCTGTCGGCGCCCAACATCGGCGGTCGCGCGAGAACTTGCATCCACGAAGCGCGCCGCATCTCCCACGGCATCTTTGCTCGCAAGCGTTTCCCGGACAGCATTAACGCGATCGAGAAATGTTCTTCGATCGGGCAGTGGAGCCGGGCGGAACACCGAACCTGGAAGATGATACTTCATGTCATAGATCGCCAAAAACAACGAAAAAAAGAGTGGCTGACGCCTAAATGGAGACGTTTTGAGGGAACCGTCAAAAAGGTTTCCAGTTTCATCGATTACTTCGGTGAAACGTCCTTTGATCTTATTTGCTGACGCGAACTCGTCGTCATATCTCTTGTAGTATTCTCTGATGTCTTTGCTCTTTGTTTGCCGAATGCCGTCGAGCATCGCTATCGCAAGCTCAGAGCAAAGCTCAGCATCAGCCATTCTAGCGATAAGAGCATCTGTGAGAATATTATTTGTCGTCCAAAATGAGTAGAACTTAAAGCCAAGATCGTAGACTGTCTGCTTAAAAACACCGAAAAACTCGGCATTGATTAATTCTTGTCCTTTTAGGGGTTGGGTATAAGTATTAAGTCTAGCAAAAAGCCGAAGAACATCAGCATCAGAAATACCCTCTAAAACATTCACCTGAAATTTGTACGAAAGAAACTCACCTCTGACTTCGTCAGACAAATCATCGAAAAGGTGGCCAGCGAATTCCTCATTATGAGCTTTTAATATCGAAAATTCGCCCCTTAGATAACCCAAAACAGCCCGCAATCTCTGCTGGCCGTCAACTACTTCACGCACAATACGCTTTTCTGCGGAGTCGATCCGCAACCTGAGAAAAATGGGTGAAATCGGCATCCTTCGGACTATGGTATCGATCAGATAAGACTTGGCTTTCGCGGTCCATACATCTCGTCTCTGAAATTTAGGTGTCAGAACAAGCTGCTTCATTCCCTCCCACTGCAGAAAATCAGAGACCGGGTAGGGAGCCATGGTGGGTTGTTGCATCAGTTCCGAACCGTCTCGCTGACTGAAAGTGATCTTCGTACTCACCATAAAGTGAGAAGCACAAGAATGCACGGCAAGCTAAATCCTCACGCCGTGCTTCCCCCAACTTCCAAAAACGAAGTTCTCAGAGGTGACATATAAAGTGCCGCGCTGCAGGCTAGGAAATCGGGCACAAGGGCGCATTAAGGTCGGTTTCCGCCTCTGCTAACGTCGTGGTCAAATGCTGCCGGTAGGAACTTCCGCTGGGGCTGCGGAACCTTTAGGAACCGGACACGACGAGCTTCGGCTGAAGGTGATCCCCTACCCCATGTTCTCCTTCACCTTTTCCACCAACTGCTTGAGCGAGAACGGTTTTGGCAGGAAGGCGAATTCCTCGCCCTCGGGCAGGTTGCGGGAAAAGGCTTCCTCGGCATAGCCGGACACGAAGATGACCTTGGCCTTGATGCCGGCCTTGCGCAATTCGCCGAACATGGTCGGCCCGTCCATCTCCGGCATCACGACATCGGAGACGATGAGGTCGATCTGCTGGCCGCCGCCGAGTGCCACCTCCAGCGCCTCGGCGCCGGACGCGGCCTCGATCACCGTATAGCCGCGCGAGGTCAGCGCCCGCGCCCCAAAGGCCCGCACCGCGTCCTCGTCCTCGACGAGGAGGATGGTGCCGTGGCCGGTCAGGTCTTTCGAGACGACCTTCTGCGGCTCCTTCTTGGCGGCTTCCTCGACCGGGGCTCGTTTGTAGCGCGGCAGGAAGATGCGAAAGGTCGTGCCCTTGCCCACCGCCGATTCGCAGAACACGAAGCCGCCCGTCTGCTTGATGATGCCATAGACCATCGACAGGCCGAGGCCCGTTCCCTTGCCGACCTCCTTGGTGGTGAAGAAGGGCTCGAAGATTTTGGGCAGCACCTCGGGCGGAATGCCGCTGCCCGAATCCTCGATCTCGATCAGCACATAATCGGCCGGCGCGAGTGTCTTCTCGCCAAAACTGGCGCATTCGGCCTCAAGCACGTTGCGCGTGCGCGCCAGGATGCGGCCGCCCTCCGGCATGGCGTCCCGGGCGTTGACGACAAGATTGATCACGACCTGTTCGAGCTGGTTGAGGTCGGCCTTCACCAGCCACAGGTCGCGGCCATGCTTGACGTCGATCTCGATCTTCTCGCCGACGAGCCGCCGCATCATGTTCTGCAATTCGGCCAGCACGTCGCTGAGCTGCAAAACCTCGGGCCGCAACGTCTGGCGGCGCGAGAAGGCCAGCAGCTGGCGCACCAGCCCGGCGGCCCGGTTGGCGTTCTGCTTGATCTGCATGATGTCCTGGAAGGACGGATCGGTCGGCCGGTGATTGGCGAGCAGCAGATCCGAATAGCCGAGGATCGCGGTCAGAACGTTGTTGAAATCATGCGCCACCCCGCCCGCGAGCTGGCCGATGGCCTGCATCTTCTGAGCCTGGGCGAAACTCTCCTGGAGGGTGCGCTGCTCGGTCGTGTCGAGCGCGAAAATGTTGACGGTGGCAGCCTCGGCGCCCCTGGCCTCGCCGCCCGAGACGAACAGCTTGACCGAGCGGTCGTCGGGGCCGCTGACCGTGGCGTCGACGGGGGGGATGTCGCCCCGGCCGACGACCGCGGCCGCGATGGCGGCCTGCAGGTTCGGCCGGTCCCCCTCCGTCACGCCGGCATAGATCGAGCGGGAGCCATCGCTGCCGCCCTTGAGGGCGTTGCCGAAGAGGCGCACAAAGGCCGCGTTGGAGCGCACGACCGAGCCGACACTGTCCAGCGACGCGATGGCCATCGGGGTCGCATTGAAGAACCGCGCGAAGCGGACTTCGGCGGCGCGGAGATCCTCGGCCGGCTCCTCGCCAGGCGCGCGATTGATGACGAGGGTGCGCGAGGCGCCACGGGTGCGGTCGTCCGCGAAGGCGACACGATGCAGCAGGCGCACCGGCAGGTTCTGGCCGTTGCGCCGCTTGAGGTCGACATCGAGCTGCTCGGTCTTGACGTCGCTCGGCGCTCCGACGACAGCCGAGAGCATGGCGGCGCCGTCGGCGGTCATGATGTCAGACAGATTGAGGCCGCCCGATCCCACCTGGGCAAGGTCGTAGTCCAGCCAATCCGCCAAGGTGGCGTTGAGATAGGAGAGGCGGCCGTCCGGCTCGGCTGAAAAGAATCCGGCGGGTGCGTGATCGAGGAAGTCGATCGCATGCTGGAGCTCTTGAAAGACGTTTTCGTGCCGCTCCCGCTCGCGGGTGACGTCGGCGACGCTCCACAGAACCGCGCCCTTGCGGCCCGCGCGATCGAGCGGCCGAACCCTGACCCTGTACCAGCCGACCGCCGAATCGCCATTGAGCGCCGGCTGCAGCCTAATCTCCTCCACGGCCCGCTTGTGCTCGCGGGCCGCCTGGGCGAGACGATAGACGGCCTCGGAAATCTCGGCGGGTCCTGAAAACAGGCGCTCGACCGGGCGCAGATGCGTCAAGTCCTGCGCAGCCGACAGTCCCATATAGGCTTCGTTCGCATAGAGGATGCGCTGGTCCCCGTCGGTGACGAGCAGGCCTTCAGCATTGGTGTCGGCGACCAGTTTGGTGATATCGTTGCGGGCGGCCTGGCCGGAAAATTGCAGAAAGCCCACCGCATAGAAAAACGCCGCGATCAGGCCGACGATGGCGAGAACCGCCAGGAACCCGAGCGTCAACCGCCCGGCTTGATCCTGCGGCAGGAACGAGTAGGAGGCGGCCGCCGCGACCAGAAGCACCGCGATGGCGAGGACCAGCAGCGGACTGCCGGTGCGCTCCGTCCGATCAACGGCGGCGATCGGCGTATCAGTCATCATCCCCTCTCATCGCGATGGCATCGGTCGCCGAAGAACCTGCGGCCGGATGCCGAAAGCGGGTTGAGAACGCGCATGCCGCATGCGAGGACAAGGGTGCACGCCGTATGCAACGGCATGCGGGTCTCGGCCTCGGGCAGGAACGGTCCTGCCTGCTGTATGAACCCTAACCCGTTAACCATTGATTAACCTTGTTGGAGCGCACCAGCTGCCACGTGCTACACTTCAGCACTTAGTCAGTATGTGTGTCGAGAGGCGAACCGCAGCATGCAGTCTTTGAGTGCCTTTTTCGAGGACAACAAGCCGCTGGCCTTCGTGATCATGTTCGCGGCGCTGCTGGTTCTGATCATCGTCCTGTTCTTGCTGTATCGTTTCATTTTCGGGCGGCGTCTGAAGGCGTCCTCCGGCGGCAGGGCCAGGCAGCCCAGGCTGGGCGTCGTCGACGCTTTCGATCTCGACAGGCAACGGCAGCTGGTCCTCGTGCGGCGCGACAATGTCGAACATCTTATCATGATCGGAGGCCCGAACGACGTTGTCGTCGAGGCCTCGATCGTTCGCACACAATCTGTGGCCTCGATGTCACCCGCGCGCGACAAGGAGGGATTGTCCCCGGCGAGCGGCACGGCGCCGCAGATTCCTACCGCGACCCCGCTATCGATCCCGCCGCTGACGCCCGCGCCCTTGCCGACCTCCTCGCTCGCCCCGGCCATGGTTCCACCGGCGCCGAGCGCCGCCATCGATCCGGGCCGCGCCGCCATTGCGCCGACCTCGGGCTCCGGCCCGTCGACGAGCGTCCCGCCTCCCGCGCCATTTTCCTCCGGCGATCGGTCACCCGCGCGGCCTACGGCCGAAGACATGTTTCGAGGCGCCCCTGGTTCGTCCCCGCCACGGCCCCCAGCCGCGCCAACCCCGGCAAATCAAGCGCCGGCAGCCGCCCTTCCGCCGAGGCCGGCGCCCGCCGCCCCGCCCCTTCCTCGGCCTGCCCTCACGCCGCGTCCTCCATCGCCAGCGGCCACGTCGCCACTGCCCCCCCCGCACGCCTCTCCCCCCTCGGCCGCCGCGACCGATCACGCCGCCTCCCATCAGGGCCGACCAGCCGAAGACGTTGGTCAACCCACAGCGCGGCGAAGCGCCTTCGCTTGGCGGCGTCATCCCGGACGCGCCTCTCGGCGGCGCGCAGGACAATGCGCCTCCGATCGGTTCGGAGGGCGGCAACCGCGCACCCGTGCCATCGTCGTCGTCCGCGAACCTCGCGGGAGTACAACCGACAAGGGCCGTCGAAGCCCCTTCTGCCGGAGCCCGTTCGGAACCTGCGCCGGCGAAGGGGCTCGAGAGCCTTGTTTCCCTGGAAGAGGAAATGGCAAAGCTGCTGGGCCGCCCCTCCCCGCGCCGGGAAGGATGAACGGTCGGACGAAAAACGACGGCGACGGCGTCTATGCCAGTCCCGACCGCGTTCAGCTTGCGATATCACGATAGTCGCGTGCCTCAGCTTGCGTTGCGGCGGCGTCCCAATCGTAATCAACGGCACGCATGGGGATAGACCACGCCGCGCGGTGACGTTCGCGGAGCGTATAACGGGCGTGTCGGTCTCGGCTTTCTTGAAGAAACGGGCTTTGTCCGGTCGATCGGAATGCGGGCATCCCCGCGCTCGCCGGATGGAGCTCGGGAGCCCGGCCGACCTGCGCGGTGCGTCGCACATGAAAGTGTTCAGAACATCATGACGCTCGCATCGCCGATGGCTTCGAGCTTTCCAGCGATCCGCTCCCGGAAGTTGTCGAGGTCGCCGCTCGACGGACCATTGCGGCAGGCGAAACAGCCGCCCGAGCGGGCCGGCTCAGACAGCGGCGCGAGCCATTCCGGTTGTCCGTTAGATCAAGACGTCTTTGGATGGAATCCATCCGCAGACGTCTTGATCGGTTCAAATATGCACGGCGATCAAATGAGCAATAAGCAACCTCTGCGGCTCCGCAGACATCCCTGGGTCGCACAGGCCCGCCACACAATCCAAAGATTTAAATTCTGACTGGGTGATGCGGCGGCGAGCTCGCCCGACATCACATCCAGCGCAAGGCTGTTCCCGTGGACGTCAAGATGACGACGCACGTCACAACTTTCCATGGAAACCATGCGGGATTAAGTCGGGGAGCTGAGCTGAGCGAATACTCCGCTAGACCGCTCCTTGTCTCGGCGTCCCCTAAAGGCTTTGCCGGCCCCTATTCGTCTCGGTAGACGCGTTCTCGTCGCTCGTGACGCTCTTGTGCCTCGACTGACAATGTGGCGATGGGACGGGCATCGAGCCGCCGCAACGCGATGGGGTCCCCGGTTTCCTCGCAATAGCCGTAGGTGCCATCCTCGATCCGGCTCAACGCCGAATTGATCTTGGCGATCAGCTTGCGCTGCCGGTCGCGAGCTCTCAATTCGATAGCGCGATCGGTTTCCGATGAGGCCCGATCGGCAAAATCGGGATGGTTCTCGTTCTCGTTCTGCAACGTCGCCAAGGTCTCGCGACTTTCTCGCAGAATGTCATCCTTCCACGCCATCAGTTTGCGTCGGAAATAATCCTTATGACGCTCGCTCATGAACACTTCGTCTTCGGAGGGTCGGTATCCGCCCTCAACGGCATCAGACAGAACCATGCGTGACAAACTCCCGCCGCATTTGGACGCCTTCGCTCGTGTCGTTGCCACGGGCTGCGGTCGCGCGCAAGAGGCTGCTTCCAACTTCCCGCATCTTGGGTGTCTACGCTATGAATATTGTGCCGGCGCGACAGCGCTCGCGCGGCGTTTGAGGTTGCGATAAGGAGGATCGATGCGACGCCTCATTCTTCTCCGCCATAGCAAGACGGTCGCGGCCGTCCCGGCGGGCGATCATGCCCGCCACCTCAGCCCTCGCGGGATCGCCGAGGCCACCATGGCGGCCCATAAACTCTGGTCTCTCGCCCTGCCTGACTATGCGCTGGTTTCCGATGCCCGACGGACCCGGGAAACCTTCGACCGCATTGCGCAAGCCACAGGCCGCGAGGTGCCGCATCGCTTCGAGCCACGGCTCTATGGCGCCTCGGAGGGCCAGATCCTCGACCTTGTGACACAGACACCGGAGACGGTTCAGATCCTACTTGTGATCGGTCACAATCCCGGTCTCGGCGGTCTTGCGAGGCGCCTCGCTCGAAGCGGCTCGGCGCATGAGCGCCGCCATCTCGACGAGCATTTCCCGACCTCCTCCTTCGTTGTGATCGCCCTCGACGAAGCGCCGTGGTCCGATGCCGAACGAGGCGGCAGGCTTGAGGCGTTGGTCGCGGCCGGCGATGATTAGCGCGGCTTGAGGTCGGCTCTATGATGTTTGATTTGATCGGCCTCGGCCTCGCCGCCTGGCTGGGCGCGGCCGAAACGTCCAGACCTGTCTGGCCACACGTGTTTCCATCCGTCACATTCAATCCGAGGCTGCGCGCCGTCAGCGACTGGCGCTGGGAGGCCATGACGCATCTCGACCCGCCCTTGGGCATCGCCGTCACGCTTCTCTTGGGGCGGGACCCGCAAGCCGTCACCCGCTGCGTCAGGCTCAACAATTATTGGTGCATCAAGCGCGCCGGATGGGCCGGAGAGATCGCCGCCGATGCGGACGGCCACGTGGCTTTCGCCTCTGCCCTCGAAGGAGCCGATGTCGCGGCCCTTTTGCTGCGGCGCTATTATGTCGACTACGGACGGCACTCGGCCCGCGCGATCATCTCGCATTGGGCGCCCGCGAATTGCGGTCTCGGTGTATCTATACCAACGAGCCGCGTGACCCGCTCGGCGGCCGATCATCTGACCACGCGGGGTCTCGGCCGCACTTTGCGGGCGCGGTTCCTCGCCGGCCATGGCCGCCGCATCGCCGGACGCGCCCGAGGCCGAGCCTCCATTGTCCCCGACCGGCTGATCGGGACGCCGACCATTGCCCTCGCTCTCGGTGGCGACGCCGTTGATCTCGGCTCTCAGGCGCTGGCTTCCCTGCCGCTGACCGTGATGGGGGCGGCACCGTCGACAAAAGCCGCCGTCGCCGATCTTGGCTGCGTCGCGGACGATGCCCGCGTTCGAGCCTATGCGGCCAAGGCGGCAGCCGGTATCGCGCCAAACGCCGACGCCGACCTGCGGCTCTTCGATGCGTCAGGCGCGCCGACCCCCAATCTGGCCCGCGTCATGGAAAATATGTCCGCCGTCGAAATCGGCCCGCTCGGCGCCGGGCGGGCATTGATCGCCGACGCGGTCGAGAACGTCAGGCAGGTGGCGGTCGGAGCAGCGGCCACCAGGTCACCGGCGACGAAGCCCTGAAGTGCGCCCCTGGCGGCGGCCTTAAGCCGTCGCTACATGAGCGCCACCTTCCGGGGCGTGGCCATTCCTTGACCGTCATTTCAGATTTGCTGTTCGAAGCTCGGATAACGGCCCGGAGCGTCGCCGACTATATGTCCGGAAACCATCTCCGGCTTGGCGTGACGGGGCTTTCGCGCGCGGGAAAGACCGTGTTCATCACCGCCTTGGTTCAGGCGTTGACGCGAGGCGCCCGCCTGCCCGTGTTCCGGGCGGCTGCGGAAGGGCGGATCGCGCGTGGAACACTTCAGCCCCAGCCTGACGACGCCGTGCCCCGCTTCGCGCTCAAGGACCATGTTCGGGCGTTGACCGTCGAACGCCGATGGCCCGAGTCGACCCGGCGTATCTCGGAGCTGCGCCTCACCCTCGACTACGAACGGCGCGGCGGCTGGCGCCGCGCAGGCCCGGCGTCGCTGACGATCGACATCGTGGACTACCCCGGCGAATGGCTGCTCGACCTGCCGCTCCTCGACAAGAGCTTCGCCCAATGGTCGCAGGAAACCTTGGAGGCCAGCGCCGGCGCCGCTCGGGCTTCGCTCGCGGCGGATTGGCGCGGCTATATAGCCCAATTGTCCCCCACCGAACCGGCATCGGAGGAAGTGGCCCAGCGGTGCGCGGAACTTTTCACCGCTTATCTGCGCGCCAGCCGAACGGAGCTTTACGCCCTCTCGACCCTGCCGCCCGGCCGGTTCTTGATGCCCGGCGACCTCGAAGGCTCGCCCGCGCTGACTTTCGCGCCCCTGCCGGTGACGGTCGAGCCGACGCACGGCAGCCTCGCTGCCATGATGGAGCGGCGCTACGAGGCCTACAAACATCATGTGGTGCGTCCCTTCTTCCGCGACCATTTTTCCCGCCTCGATCGCCAGATCGTGCTGGTCGATGCCTTGGCGGCCCTGAATTCCGGCCCAGCGGCCGTGCGCGATTTACAGAACGCCCTGACGGACGTGATGCAGGCCTTCAGGGCGGGCCGGTCGGGGCTGCTGTCAACGATATTCCGGCCTCGCATCGACAAGATACTATTCGCCGCCACCAAGGCCGACCACCTGCACCACACCAGTCATGATCGGCTCGAGGCGATCCTTCGCCTTCTCACGGCACGCGCCATCGCTCGTGCCGAGGGGGTCGGGGCAGCGATCGACGTCATCGCGCTCGCGGCCGTGCGGGCGACGCGTGAAGCCGCCGTCACCCATGATGGCGAGACCATGGAGGCCATCCTGGGGACGCCGCTTAAAGGCGAGAGGATCGACGGCAAGATATTCGACGGAACCGGCGAAGCGGCGATTTTCCCAGGCGAATTGCCAGCCGATCCCAAGGCGGCGCTGCGGGGCGATGCGCTGGCGATGCCAGAGCATGAATCGGGCTATAATTTTGTCAGGTTCCGGCCTCCCCTGCCGGAGCCGGGGCGGGATGGCGCGCTGACGCAACTACCGCATGTGAGGCTCGACCGGGCGCTGCAATTTCTGCTGGGAGACAAGCTGGCATGAACGACGCGTCGGACACTGGCCCGCGCCGCCGGCCTCGGGCCTTTCGGCTCGATAGAATTGCCGAACCGGTGCTCGTCGAGCCGCGGCGCGATCCCTATGCGCTCGAAGCCGAGGCGGCTCTGGCAAAGCTCCCGCCAGAGGAAGCGGCCATCGAGCTTGCGCAAGAGAAAGGCATGCGGCGACGGGGGCGGATAAGCTGGGGCGGGTTGTTCTGGTCTGCGCTCGGAGGCCTCGTTTCGCTTGGCTTCGGCCTGTGGCTGTCGCAACTCATCGACAGTCTGTTTGCACGCGCGGTTGCGCTGGGGTGGACGGGGGTGGCCCTCGCCGCCGTGCTCGGTCTCGCAGTCCTCGGTCTCGCGATAAGGGAAATCGTCGGCGTGTTCCGCCAGAGCCGTGTCGCGCGCCTTCATGCGTCGATCGCGGCGGCCCGTCTCGCGGACGACCGGGACGCCGCTCGCGCTCGGCTGAAGGAGCTGGCCGGCCTCTACGTCGCCCGGGCCGAGACCGCCCGCGCCCGCGCCGAACTCGAGGAGGCGTCGCGCGAGATCATCGACGGGCGCGACCTCATCGATATCGCCGAGCGGGTGCTGATGCTGCCGCTCGACCGGCTGGCCGGCGCCGAGATCGCCGCCGCCGCCAAACGTGTCTCGGTGGTTACCGCGATCAGCCCGCGCGCGCTCATCGACGTCGTCTTCGTCGTGGCGCAACTGGTGCGGCTGGTGCGACGGATCGCCGAACTCTATAGCGGCCGGCCCGGCCTCCTGGGCTTTTTGCGGCTGGCCCGTTCGGTCGGCACGCATCTCGCCGTCACGGGCAGCATGGCGATCGGCGACGGTCTCGTGCAGCAACTCGTCGGCCATGGCATCGCGGCAAAACTGTCGGCCCGGCTGGGCGAAGGGGTGATGAACGGCCTCTTGACGACCCGCGTCGGCCTCTCGGCCATGGCGGTCTGCCGTCCCATGCCCTTCGGCATCGGCAAGCCCCCGGGCGTCAAGGAAGTCGCGCCGTTCCTGTTCGGCGGCGACAAGGACAGGCCGGCGGTTTGAGTGAATGCTCAGGGAAGCGGCGCCTCCTCCCGGATCATCTCCTGCGTCAGGTCCCACAATCGCCGCGCCGCGCCCTCATCCGCCGCCGCCTTGGTCGTCGCGGCGGGCTTGCACTTGGCGAAATAGCCGCCGGTGATGTCCCCGCACGCTGGCGACGAGGCGAGAAAGACAATGGTCTCGGCACCTTTCTCGGGGGAGATCGCGAACAGCGTCTTCAACCCCCGCACCGCCAGCCGCGCCAGGCCGGAATTGTTGTCGCCGAAGCGGCTGGCCACGAAGCCGGGGTGGAGGCAATTGGCGGTGACGCCGGTGCCCCTGAGTCGCGCTGCCAGTTCGCGGGTGAGAAGGATGTTATAGAGCTTCGAACGGCAATAGGCTTGCAGGCCGCTATAGTTGCGCTTCGATTGCAGGTCGGTCCAATCGAGCGTCGCCATTCGGTGGGCTTCGGAGGCGGTATTGACAATCCGCGACGGCGCGGAGGCTATGAGCCGCTCACGCAGGGCCTCGGCCATCACCGCATAGGCCAGGTGGTTTGTGGCGAAGGTCTGCTCGAACCCGTCCTCCGTCTCGGCAAAGGAGGTGAATACCGCACCGGCATTGTTGATCAGAACGTCGATGCGCGGCTCCGCCGCCGCGATGGCGGCGCCGACCCGCCGGCTTTCATGCAAATGCGCCAGATTGCCGATATGGAGCGCATGGGCGGCCTTGGAATTGGCGGCCCGGAGCCGCCGCATCGTCGCCTCGGCCCGGCCCTGGTCACGGGCGACGAGAACGATCCTGGCGCCGGCGCGCGCGAGGCCGACGGCCACGACCTCACCAATACCGGAGGTGCCTCCCGTGATGACGACCGTCTTCCCATGCATGTCCGCGATTGTTGATGATGCCGTCGTCATGGTCATGCGCGCTCCTTGTTTCCGGCGAATGCGCCGCCGGCGCTCGGGGTTGCGGCAGCGGCTCTAACATGATGTGGTCGATAGGAAACAACAGAGCGAGGGAACGATCATGAGCATTTTCGGCGGTCTTGGCGGCATGCTCGGCAACCTTCTCGATGAATATGGCGGACCCCAGGCCGTCGCCACGCAGGTTCTGAACGAGATGGGTGGCGTCCAGGGGGTGTTGGCCAAACTGCAGCAGGCAGGGCTCGGCGGCCAAGTCTCGTCCTGGCTCGGCAATGGCACCAACCAGCCGGTCTCGCCCGAGCAGATCGGCAATGCGCTCGGCCAAGGGCCGCTCGCCGATATCGCGGCGAAGATCGGTATGACACCCGACCAGTTGCAGCAGGCGATCGCTCATACGCTGCCTGGCCTCATCGACAAGATCAGCCCCAACGGTCAGGTGCAGCCGCATCTGCTCGACAGCGGCGCGGCGGCTGGAGCTTCTCCGCTCGATCCTCCTTCGTGAGGCTCGTGTTTCGAGAGCGACCGCGTCTCCGCCCCTCAAGAGCGGGCATGACGGAAAAACCGGTTTACGCGGGACAATCCGATGGAGAGTGAGACCGCAGACGCCGCTCGGGCCCTGGCTCTCATCGTGGGCCATATCAATGCGTCATCGCGCGATAGGGTCTCAGCCACGGAGTTGCTGGGCGCCTTGCGCGGTGATCGGCTTCCGCTTGCCATGGAAAGTCATGTGCGCGCGGTCCTGAACGAGACCGATGTCGAGACGTTGAGCGATCTCGTGCGGTCCGGCGCGGTCGGATATGACCGTCTGGCGACGCACGCGGCGGCGCTCCTGCCGCCCGACCACGAAACCCGCCTCTGGCTCGAGGAGCATGTCTGAACGCGTAATCTCCCGTTGGGACGAGCTTTTCGCTCTCGCGCTACCGGCGCTCGACCTCGTGTTCGGTGCGGCCACCGATGAGACCCGGCCTCCGGCCTGGACGCTGGGCGGGGGCACGGCCATCGCCCTGCGGCTCGATCATCGGATCAGCCATGACGTCGACATCTTTGTGCCCGGCGTGCCGCTCCGGCTGTTCACACCGGCGCAAAATCCTGCGGCCAAGGCCATTTCGACGCGATTTCAATGGCCTGGTCATTATTTGAAATTCGAACGCCCGGAGGGGGAGGTCGATTTCCTCTCACCGGCGTTGCAGACCGTCCCGGGTTATTCCTGGGCTGACTTCAAAGGTCGCCGTTTCGCCTTGGAAACAGCCGAAGAAGTGATCGTCAAAAAAATAAGATATCGTTCGTCAAGGTTCACCGAACGCGATCTTTTCGACCTCGCGGTTGTGGCTCAGGCCCTACCGGACCTTGCTCGCGTTCTGGCCGCTGAGGTTCCCGATGCCTTGGGCCGCGTGAAGGAGCGGGTCGCGCTCCATCGCAAGACGGGTGTGGACACCCTCAACCGCGCCATCATCCCGACGGCCGCTTACCAAGATTTCGCGCCGCTCGCCTTCGACATCGCCGCGCAGACGCTCCATGCCGCCCAGGTTCTCGCATCGGCGGCCGGCAATGGATGATCGTGGGCCAACCGGATGGGAGCGGAGGCTGTCGAATCGATCAGAACCCGAGCACGGCCTGCACAGGCGTGGGCCAGGACGCGGTGTCGAGTCCATGCGTGGCGAACAGCGCGATGGTCAGCCGATCCATGCCGAAGGCCACACAGCCGGTATGGGCGGCGTTGCCCTCGGTGTCCCGCATGTCCCAGGTCTGGCCGAAATGGTCCCGATGGTTGTTGAAGCTCATGCAGGCGGTGGGCTTTTCGGCCGAACGCACCGGCACCAGCAGCTCGAATTTCAACGATTGCTGCAACTGGCTGACCGCCTTGATCTGCCCGACGCGGCCAAAGAACGGATCGCTGGCGTGGTCGACCGTGTGAGCGAGACCAAGATCGGACGCCATAGACTGGGCCTTGACCATCCAGCGTTCGCGGAAGTTGGCCACCTCATCGGGCGTGCCGATGCAGACATATTCGCGCATGCGGAACGACTGTAAGCGGTCGAGTTCTGTCGAGGGTTCGCGGCGAAAGCAGTCGGCCGCGACATCGAAGTGCAGGCCGCCGGTCGGGATCGGCCCACGGGCGGCCGCCAGCGGATAGACCGGATAGCAGGCTGCTGGCGTCAGTACGAGATCGGAAGGCGAGAGCGATGACGTCCAGTCGCCACCCGCCTCGAAGCGCCCCACGGCGGAGCGGATGTCGGATTCGGTTCCGTGCAGACCGCAGACGCAACCCAGCAAGTTGGGAAAGCTCTTCAGGTAGCCCGATTTCTCGATCATAGCCCGCGTCATCACGGGCGGAAAGCGAAGGATCTCGGTCTCGGGTTCGCGCTGACGGGTGATGAAGGCCGAAAGCCGTTCCACCACATCCTCATAGAGTCCCGTGCGTCCATACACGCCGTCCTGCCCCATCGGCCGGAACAGTGCGGCGGCGAGATCGCTCAAGGATTTTTCGGCATCCGGTTCAGCCGCCATCGTCCTCACAGGTGCGTTCATGTCACTCTATACTCCAGGAGGCATCGGGGTCGCGCTGACACGCCGACACCCCGAGATGGTCAGTCGATGAGGGAAGCCGGTGCCGCGCTCATCAGCGACGCGGTCACAAGATTGGCCAGGATGCGATCGTTGTTGATCATCAGCGGCGCCGACAGGACGTCACGCAAGTGACGGCCGACGCTTGCCTCGCCGTCGTTGCGATAGCCCGAGAGCCCGCAGGCTCGCAGCGCATTTGTTACTGTCGCGACCGCCAGCTCCGAGGCGTCGACCTTGAGCAAGGTCATCGTCGTCTGAAGGTCGATCGAGCTCAGCAACGCCGTGTCGATCCGGGCCGCCTCGTAGCGCCGCCGCGCGCCGTTGACGAGGTCGCGCAGCACGCGCAACGACGACATGGCCTTGGTGTAGTGGGCGGCACCCGGCGGCAATTGGCCCCCAGCCCCCCGGGCGGCTTTGCGGGTGAAGCGTTGCGCCTTGTCCACCGCCGCGGCCGCGATGCCGGTCCAGACGGAGGACCAGAACAGATGCGCCATGGGCGTCATGGTCTGGCTGTGAATCTTGTCGTAAGGCACCGGCACGACCTGTTCGGGACGACCGGTGGCTCGCAGCGCGAAGCCGGCGCTGCAGGTGCCGCGCATGCCCAAGGTATCCCAGCCCCCGGTCGTTTCGAGCGTGTAGTCCTCCTTCATGAGGACCACTAAAACCTGGTCGGAACTGGCCGCATCCGAGGCGCGCCGCGCGGTGGTCACGATGCCATCCGCTTGCGCGCCGTAGGAGATGACCGTCGCGGCTCGATCGAGCCGGATGCTGTCGCCGTCGCTTTCGACAGGGGCGGCGCTAGAGCGGACATTGCCGCCCGACTGGCCTTCGGTGGTTGAGGAAGCGAACAGCAGTTGTTCCGCCGCGAGACGGCGCAACGCGGCGTCGTGCCAGGGTGCGCCGACGCCATGATCGATGATGCAGGCGACCTTGGTCTGATGCATGGCGAAGATCATCGCTGTCGAGGCGCAAGCCCGGCCCAGACGATAGCACACGTCCATCACCTCGCCGAGGCCGCATCCCTCGCCGCCGAGGGAGGCCGGCACCATCATGCCCAAAAGTCCCTGGTCGCGGCAGGCGTCGATCGCCTCGACCGGGAACCGTCCATCGCGATCGACGGCCTGCGCATGGCGGGCGGCGATGGCTGCCACGAGGTCGGCCCGTATCGCCGGAACAGCCTTAAACACAGCGGCCTTGCCGGTCGGAAAGGTCACGACCTGGCCATCACGCAGGGGCATCGTCGCCATGAGAGAATCCGTTCCGAAAATCGAAAAGCCACCGTTCGCTGAAGACGAGTTCTACGGCCGCCACGGTCGTCTGTCATCACGGCTTTCTATTGACGGTGAACAAGCCTAAAATGAAAAACCTTAGCGAAAGAAATTACTTAAATGAGAGCTAACGCTGAAATCGTAGCTTAACCTCGATCGTTAAATTCCTATGTTGTTGCGGGATACAGGGGCTCGGACTATCGATTATGCATCATTATCTGTGATTAAAATGGCTCGAGCGGACAGCGCTCGACGTAGCAAAGGGCCATCGCATGAGCGAGCACGGATCGCACCGAACCTCCGACAAAGTGGCCGGCCTGGTCACGGAGATTTTGGCCAAGCATGGGGTCGGGAGCGAGGTCGGGCATGACGTCGAACTCGCCAAACTCGGGATGACATCGATCGACATGGTCGAATTGATGCTCTCGGTCGAGGCCGACTTCGACGTCACCATTCCACCCGCCGATATCACGCTTGATAATTTCCGGTCGATTTCGTCCATTCAGCGGCTGATCGAAAGACTATGCGCGGTCGACGACAATGCCGCCGCGGCGTGAGTCGTGCTCGTTGGCTCGCTATTCGCGGCAGAGACTCTAGGTCGATGGGCCGCGCGGCTAAAAGTCTCAATGGAAATACGTCTGTCGATCCGCATGCTTTTTCGCTTTGAATAGCACACGCCGACTGCCGCACGTATTTCTACAGGAGTGCCAACGTCTCGTGACCCCACACCCTTCGAGCCAAGGGGCGCCCCCAGTCATAAGGATTTGTGGCCTCGACATCGTCGCGACCAGTCTCGTCGCCGCCGCTGACGCGATGGCCGATTATTGCCGTGGCGAGCGTCGCTTGTCGGCTCCACCACTCTATGTGACATCGGTCAACGGGCATGTGCTGTCTCTCTGCGCCAGAGACAAAGCGGCGGGACGACTGTTTGCCGAAGCCGATACGATTCATTGCGATGGGCAGCCCCTTGTCTTGCTCTCACGGCTGATCGGCCCCATCGCGCTCCCGGAACGTGTCGCTACCACGGACCTGTTTCCGCTGGTTGCCGCGCGCGCCGCACGCCTTGGCCTCAGTTTTTATCTTCTGGGCGGAAGTCCCACGGTCAACCGCAGGCTCTGCGATAGACTTCGCCGAGAATATCAGGGCCTCGTACTGGCAGGCGCCTCGCACGGCTATCTTTCACGGGAGGAAGAGCCGCGCGTCGTCGAGGAGATCGCCGCGCTCAAGCCCGACATCCTGTGGGTCGCCATGGGCGTGCCGCTCGAACAAGGTTTTGTCGTCCGAAACCGGGCGGCCCTGACGGGCGTCGGCATCATCAAAACGTCCGGCGGCCTGTTCGACTTCATGTCGGGAACCATCACCCGGGCGCCCGGATGGATGCAGGCCATCGGCCTCGAATGGCTGTTCAGGCTGATGCAGGAGCCGAGGCGACTGTTCTGGCGCTACGCGATCAGTAATCCTCACGCGCTCTATCTGATGGTGCGCGATCTTGTCGGTAGCCGCCTCGCCGCCCGGAGCCGGCCGCCGGAATAACCACGGTTTGCCTTTTGACGCGGTGCGGTTGACATCCTTCCTCTGGCGCCCGAAACCACTGCCGCAAGAGCGCGGAGCGAAACACCCATGAATCACGGCGGACTTCAGGCAACGATCGAAAGAGCCTTCGAGGACCGCGCGTCGATCAGCGCGCAAACAAGGGGCGAAGTCCGTGAGGCTGTCGACGAGACCCTGTCCCTCCTCGACGCCGGCACGCTCCGCGTCGCGGAAAAACTCCCCGGCGGCACCGGCCCCGCGTCGTGGACCGTGCATCAATGGCTAAAAAAGGCTGTTCTCCTGTCGTTCCGGCTGAACGACATGGCCTTGGTGTCTGGCGGACCGGCCGGCTCATCCTGGTATGACAAAGTGCCTTCGAAATTCGAGGGCTGGGGCGAAAACGAGTGGGCGGCGGCGGGTTTTCGGGCTGTGCCGAACTGCGTCGTGCGGCGTTCGGCCTATGTGGCGCCCGGCGCGATCCTGATGCCGTCGTTCATCAACCTCGGTGCCTATGTGGACAAGGGCACGATGGTCGATACCTGGGTGACCGTGGGCTCTTGCGCGCAGATCGGTAAAAACGTGCATCTGTCGGGCGGTGTCGGCATCGGCGGCGTATTGGAGCCGTTGCAGGCCAACCCCACGATCATCGAGGACGATTGCTTCATCGGCGCCCGTTCGGAGGTGGTGGAAGGTGTCGTGGTCGGGCAAGGGTCTGTTCTCGCCATGGGGGTCTTCATCTCAGCCTCCACCAAGATCGTCGATCGGGCGACCGGACAAGTGCATGTCGGCTACGTGCCGCCCTACTCGGTGGTGGTATCGGGCAACCTGCCGGGCAAGCCCTTTCCCGATGGCAACCCAGGTCCGTCGCTCTATTGCGCCGTCATCGTCAAAACCGTGGATGCGCAGACCCGCTCGAAGACAGCGATCAACGACCTTTTGAGGGATTGATGACGCCTGCCCCAGATCGATCGTTCCGTTACTTGTTCCGAACGGATCGCGGGCGCATCGATCGCGCGACATGGTGGTGCGGCACCCTGCCGCTGGTGGCACTCGGGGCCATCATGACCGGCGGCTGGCTTCTCATCCGCCCCTTCGCCCATCACGACCTCGCGACAACGCCCTTCCTGGCCATTCCGACCGTCGCGGCCTTCCTTTATCTGGCCATCTTCACTTTCGCGCTGATCCTCATCGCAATCTGCGAATATAACCTCAGCGCGAAGCGGTTCCGCGACCGTGGCCGAGCCGCCGCCATGGCGGCCGTGTTGCCGATGGCCATCTTCCTCACCTCGACGTTGATCTGGTTTATCCCGCAATCCTTCGGAGAGGTTCCGGATTGGACGGGGCCCGTCGCCCTCCTGATGGTAAGTATCGTTGTCGTCTGGAATGTCTGGGACCTCGGCTTCGGCGAAAGCAGGCGCTCCGACCCATGAGCCCGCCCTCCGCCCTCGACATCGTCCGGATGCTGATCCGATGTCCCTCGGTGACACCCGAGGATGGCGGCGCGCTCGACGCCCTGGCGGCCCTGCTGCGTAGTGCCGGCTTCACGGTCGAGCTTCCGGTCTTCGCCGAGCCCGGCCAACCGGACATTCGCAATCTTTACGCCCGGATCGGAAGCGCGGCCCCTCACCTGATCTTCGCCGGCCATACGGATGTCGTGCCGCCGGGCGACGAAACCCGGTGGCGGTTTCCTCCCTTTTCGGCGGAGATCTCGGACGGCATGGTGTGGGGACGCGGCGCCTGCGATATGAAGGGCGGTGTCGCCGCCTCTCTCGCCGCCGTGCTGGCCTTCCTTGATCGGCACGGGCCGCCTCGAGGCTCGATCGGCTTTCTCATCACCGGCGACGAAGAAGGACCGGCCGTTAACGGGACCGTCAAGCTGCTCGACTGGGCGCGTCGACGCGGCGAGCGGTTCGACCATTGCGTGCTCGGCGAACCCACCAACCCGACGCATCTCGGCGAGATGATGAAGATCGGCCGGCGCGGATCCTTGACGGGAGAGATCATCGTCCAAGGCCGGCAAGGGCACGTCGCCTATCCGCATCTCGCCGACAACCCGATCCCGCGACTGTTACGGCTCACCACGTCCCTCTTGAGGGAGCCGCTTGACCAGGGAACACCCCACTTCGGCCCATCGAACCTCGAAATCGTCAGCATCGATGTCGGTAATCCATCGAACAACGTCATCCCGGCAGAGGCGCGTGCCCGGTTCAACATCCGCTTCAACGATCTGTGGACACCGGAATCGCTGCGGGACGAGATCACCCGGCGACTTGGTTCCGCAGATCCGTGCGAGCTGACGTTCCAGCCTTGCAACGCGCTGGCCTTCCTGACCGAGCCAGGAGCGTTCACGACACTTGTCGCCGAAGCGGTTGAACAGGAAACCGGACGTCGTCCGGTATTGTCGACGACCGGGGGCACATCGGACGCGCGGTTCATCACCGAGTTTTGTCCCGTCGTCGAATTCGGTCTCGTCGGCCAGACGATGCACGCCGTCGACGAAAGGATCAGCGTCGACGATCTTAATCGACTTCAGGCCGTCTATGAACGGGTGATCGAGCGTTATTTCGGATCGTTGCCCGGAATATGAACAACCGGCGCGGCGCGACTCAACGCCCGAGTATTGGGCATCCGCGCTTGGGCATAAGTCGAACGCCGGCCGGCGATGAGCGGCGCGAGCCTGCGTTCTCGGCGACGAAACAGCGCGCCTTTGCGCGAATTACCTTTCATCTGCCATTCCGACATCGTCAAACACGATGATCGCGGTTTTAGCTGTGAAAATATGTGGTGCGCCGCGCAATTTCATGTCAAAGGCCTTGATGTCTATTCATATCACTTCATATTCGCCACACGCGGGCTCATTCGCACGAGGTCTGAACAGATGAACGAATCAAATAGCAAAATGCTGACGGAATTGTCGGTCGAGATCATTGCGGCCTATGTGGCCAACAACTCATTGCCGGCCGCTGACCTACCCGCTTTGCTGCAAAGTGTACACAACACGCTCGGCCGAATCACTGGCGGGGTAAAAACCGAAGAGCCCAAAATTGAAGAGTTGAAGCCGGCCGTGCCGGTCAAGAAGTCGGTTGCCGATGACTACATCGTCTGCCTTGAAGACGGCAAGCACTTCAAGTCGCTGAAGCGGCATCTCCACTCGGAGCATGGACTTTCGCCACAGGATTACCGGTCTAAATGGGGTCTTGCCAAAGACTATCCCATGGTCGCGCCCGCCTATGCGAAGTCGAGATCGGCGCTGGCCAAGACGCTTGGCCTCGGCCGCAAGGCCGATACCGCAGCCGTCGTCGAGGCACCGGTCGAGGCACCCGCCAGCGAAGAGGCCACCCGCAAGCCCCGCAAGCCTCGCGCCACCAAGGCCGCCTGAAGCTTTGCGTTGCGCGGCATGCTTACCCAAGTCCTCCTGTGTCACACGCCAACAAGCCCCGCATCCTGAGAAGCCGTGAAGCGGCATCTCGAAAGATCGACGGGCACCCTGTCCTACAAGCAGCTTACGATACAGTAGAACGCGAGCATAACGCCCAAAGGCCGGCACGATTGTTCTAAAGATATCATGCTTTCAATCTTTAGATCGATGATGCTGATACCTTTGGGTGGAGTGCCTCCAAAGGTATCAGCGTCACCCAGCGCCGTTAAGACTTGTCTTGCGTGACGGGATTCGGTAGGACGATGGTGCAAACCTATTTCAGACGGCCATCCGTTCTGTTGACCCTAATCTGTATCGATGGCTTAGCCCGTAGAGCGTGCGTCAATCGGAGGTCCGGACCGCCTGGGTCGTGATGGCGCCGTCTGTCTCCTCGGACCGCATCCAGACCTTTGGCTTGTCATAATCGGCGTTGCCGAACGGCGTCGCGAATGCAACCTCTGCGGCGTCACGCCCGGTGCCAATCCGCACGATCCCGTCCGGCGCGGCTTTGCGGGTCGGATCGACCAGATACCAGCCAGGGCCATTGGGGCCGAGCAGATAGGCCTCCACCACCGCATGGAAATCGGGTGGATCGAGGCGATAGGCATAGCCGCTGACATAGCGGGCCGGAATGCCGAGCGCCCGACAGAGCGCGATGGCAAGGTGAGAGAAATCCCGGCAGACGCCCGCCCGCTGCGTGACAGTGTCGAAGGCGGATGTCATCTCGTCCGACACGCCGCCCTTGTACTCGACATAGTCGTTAATCCAGTTGCAGATGGCGTTGACCCGACGATAGCCCGCTGGCTCGCTGCCGAATGTGCTTTTGGCAAAGCGATCGAGCCTGTCGGCTTGGCAGTATCGGCTCGGCCACAGATGCGTCAGCACCGCAAGCGGTAGTTCGCCGGCCGGAATCTCACTCACCCGTTCGGGATCTTCCTGTTGCGGCACAAGACTCACCTGTGCCTCGTAAGTCAGGCTGAACGGCCCTTCGGGCACGAGGACGCGCAGGTAGCGGTTCCCGCTTTCCGGCATCGTCCAATGTTCCGCCTTGAGGTCGGGGTTCAGCGTCAGGCTTTCGGCTTCGATCGTTTGCCCCGGATGTCGAGCCGCCTCGATGTTGAACACGAAGGGGGTTGGGGCCTTCACCCTATAGGACAGCGTGCAGCCGATTGAATAGGTCATCGCGTCGTTGCTCCCCGTCCATTCCTTGCGTGACGCCCACGTTTCGCGGGCGCCCTTCTCGACCTCAACACAGCCCCCGCGGCCGGGTTCCCGCGAAACTAGCGAGCCTGGGCAATACCCCCGATTTATGCATTGGAAGCTCGATGAAGGCCAGATAGAGTTATGGTGGGCGTCTTGAGTGTTACACTCGGATCCAGCCACAAAACCGCAGTTTAAGCGGAAATGACAACAAGGCCGCGAATGGCCTACGGGAGCGGAAACGATGGAACGCAGGACCGTTTTGAAATTGGCCTTGGGGACGGCGCTCGGCGCCGGTGTCGGGCCAATCCGGTCGGCTTTTTCGGCCAGCAAGGACATCGTCTACCTGACGCCGGGCCTCGACCTGCCCTTCTGGCGTTATTTGTCCAAGGGCGTCGAGGCTGCGGCGAAGGACAAGGGCTTTGGATTCCAAGCGCTCGACTCGCATAATAGCGCTCAAACCCAGTTGCAGAACGCCCAAGATTCGATCGCCCGGGGCGTCGCCGGCATCGTCATCTCGCCCACGGATTCCTCCACCGCGCCCAGCATCCTGGCCTTGGCGAAGCGCGCCAATATTCCGGTCGTGATCGCCGACATCGGCACGAACAGCGGCGACTATGCCTCATTCATCATCTCCGACAACTACAAGGGCGCCCATGACGTCGGCGCGGCCCTTGCGGCGGCCTTGAAGAAAAAGGGCTGGGAGGGCGGCTCAGTCGGTATCGTGGCCATCTCCCAGGCCCGCAAGAACGGCCAAGCCCGCACCAAGGGCTTTCTCGACGGGCTCAAGGAAGGCGGCTTCACAGGACAGCAGGCCGGCTTGCAGCAAATGCAATCCTACACCGCCGACGAGACCTTCAAGTTCACGCAGGATCTCCTTACCGCGCATCCGGACATGCGGAGCCTCTTCATCCAGACGGATCAACCCGCCATCGGCGCATTGCGGGCCATCAAGGCGGCGCGGCGCGAGGGCGAACTGCTCGTCGCTGCCTTCGACGGCATTCCGGAATTCGTCGATCTTTTGAAGTCGGGACAGCTCGTCGTGTCCGGCATGCAGCAGCCTTACCTGATGGGTCAGCGGTCGGGCGAGGCCATGGCGGCGGCGCTCGCCGGGGGTTCGCCGGACAACGAGATCACGGTCCCGATCCTGGCTGTCACCAGCGATAATATCGAGCAGCTTCTTCCGACCGTGAAGAAGACTGTATTCGCCAACGAGGTGTGAGTGGTTCCCCAAAGCCCGGTGAAGTGAGTTCCCGCGTTGCTCGACATGTCTTCCGGTCCATCGGCTGATACCAAGCCTCCGCTGCTTCTGGCGCGGGGGATCACCAAGACGTTCGACGGGACACCGGCGCTTGTCGGCGCAGATTTCGAGCTGCGCGAGCGGGAGATCCATGGCTTGCTCGGCGCCAATGGGGCCGGCAAATCCACGTTGTCCAAGATCATCGCCGGCCACCACCTGTTCGAGACCGGGGAACTCACCTACCGGACCTATCCGGTCATGTTCCGGAACACGCGTGAAGCGTTAAGGGTCGGTATCGCCATCGTGATGCAGGAAACCAGCCTCGTCCCGGACCTGACGGTGCTCGAAAATATTTTCCTGCCGCAACTCGGGCGTCGGGGCCGGCTCAACTACGCGGAATTGCGCAAACAGGGTCTGGAGTTGCTCGCCAGTCTTGGGCAGGCTGATGCCCTCCCGCTCGACTGGGAGGTCAGACGGCTATCGTCCGCGCAAAAGCAGCTCGTTGAAATCGCCAAGGCCCTTGGGGTCCGGGCCAAGCTGATGATCTTCGACGAGCCGACCGCATCGCTCTCGCCGACCGAGGTGGATCGCCTCTTCGACATCATGACCCGGCTGCGCCTATCGGGCCGTGGATTGATCTTCGTCTCCCACAGATTGGAGGAAGTGTTCTCCATCACCGACCGGGTGACAGTGATGCGCGAAGGCCGCACCGTCATGAACGCCCGGCCCACCACCAGCCTCAGCCAGGCCGATCTCGTCCGCGCCATGGTCGGGACGGACATCGCGGCGACCTACACGGGGTGTCACGCGCCGAGCCCGCGCAAGGCCGGGCCGGTCGCCATGGAGGTCAGAAACCTCGCCAGCGGCGCCGCCGTGCTGGACGTCTCCTTCGCCGTCAAAGCGGGAGAGATCCTGGGGCTCGGGGGTCTCGTCGGCGCGGGCCGTTCCGAGACCGTCGAGGCCATTTTTGGCCTCCAGGCGCGCGACGCCGGCACCGTGACGGTGGGCGGCAAACTGCTTCCTCCCGGCAAGCCCCGCGCCTCGATCAAGGCGGGGCTCGGCTTCGTGGCCGAGGACAGGCGCACGCAGAACATCGTGCCCGACCTCTCGGTCAAGGAAAACCTTCTGCTCGCCCATCTTGGCGCCCGTGGGGGCTTCGGCCTCGGCTACCGGGCCAAGGAACAGCAAATGATGGCGCTCCTCGATCGGCTGGGCTTGCCGCGCGACAGGCTGATGGATGCCTCCATGCTGCAGTTTTCGGGCGGCATGCAGCAGAAGATCATCATGGCCCGCTGGCTGTTGCTCGACCCCAAGGTGCTGATTCTGGACGAGCCGACCAAAGGTGTCGATATTGCCACGCGGTCCAGTATTTACGCGATCCTGCGCGACATAGCGGCCAAGGGCACTGCGGTCGTGTTGGTGTCCTCGGATTTCGAGGAATTGCTCGGCCTCAGCGACAGGATCGTCGTCATCAGCGACGGCCGCACCATCGCCGACGTGCCGAGTGCCATGCTCGATGAGGAAAAGCTCACATTGCTGGCCGCGCCCAGGAGTTCCATGGCGCGTGTGTCCGAACTATTGCAGGATTTGACGCGGGAGAATGGCGGCGCGGGCTTCTGGGCGCTGATCGAAGACGATCGGATGATCTGCCTCAACACGGTCGTGTCGGACCCCGCTGCCGATCTCGGCTTCAAGGCGGGCGAGGCTCGCCTGCTCACCGAGACCCGCATTCCGGAAGCCTTACGCCAACGCGAGCCCGTCTTCATCGGCGAGGCCGACGAGGCCCGCTCCACCCTGCTGGTACCGATCCGCAGCGCGCGCGGCCATGACCTCGGCTGGGTCGGCCTGACGCTGCCGGCCGACTGCGCCCTGCCCCCCGCCGCCGCCATCAAATTCGGCATCGATCGACTGGTGGCAAAGCTGTGAGCGACAAAAGCCTATCGTCTTCGGTCGGCGCGACGGACAGTCGGCGCGGCCCCAAGCCATCCCTCGTGAAGTCGCTGTCGGGTCGGCTTGAAGTCCGCATGGTGGCGCTGGCGGTCATGATCGGGCTGGTGCTTTCGGTCCTGTCGCCGTTTTTCCTGACGCATTCCAACATTTTCAACATCCTCGACCAGTCGGTCGTGGTCGGCATTGTCGCGGTCGGCATGACCTTCGTCATCCTGACCGGAGGCATCGATCTTTCGGTCGGGTCAGTCGCCGGGCTGACAGGCATCATCCTGGGTCTGTCGCTTCAGCATATGCCCATCCCGGCGGCTATTGGGGTGGCGGTGGCGGGCGGTGCCGGCATCGGCCTGCTGTCGGGCCTGCTGATCAATCTCTTCGGCCTCGCGGCCTTCGTGGTCACGCTTGGCATGATGGCGATCGGGCGCAGCCTCGCCTACATCCTGTCGGGTCAGACGGCGATCGCCAATATCCCCGATGCGATGCAGGACATCGTTTATACGAACGTCCTCGGCATTCCCTCGAACGTCCTGTTCCTGCTGGTGCTTTACGGGTCCGCCTGGGCCTATCTCACCTATACGAAAGGCGGCCGCACCATCTATGCGGTGGGCTCCAACAAGGAGGCGGCGCGCGCGGCGGGCCTCAGCACCCTCTTTTATTCCGTGCTGCCCTATGTCCTATCCGGCGCGCTCTCAGCGGTCGCTATTACGTTTTCGATCGGGCAGTTGCTGTCGGCCGATCCGTTGATGGGCAATGCGATGGAGCTTGACGCCATCGCCGCTGTGGTGATCGGCGGCGCGAGCCTATATGGCGGTCGCGGCTCGATGATCGGCACGCTGATCGGCGTTTTCATCATGGTGATGATCCGCAACGGCCTCAATCTCCTCGGGGTGTCGCCGTTCTGGCAGGGGTCCGCCATCGGCACGATCATCATCGTCGCGCTGCTGGTGGAGCGCTTCCTGTCTAGCCGTGCCCATCGTTGAGCGCGGGGCAAGCGCGTTCATGATCTAACGGCGCAGCGTGCGGCCGCGCAGCGCACTCACAGCCCAGGCGTCGTAATGCTCGCTGCCCCGGTCTGGGTACAGCGTCCAGAACACATCGGCGAAGACCTCCAGAGCTTGCGGCACGGTATGCGGCAGTCCCGAGCTGGCGATAATCCCGCCCGCCAAAGATGCGGCAACAACATGCCGTGAACTTACCGGACCATCCGGTGCGTTGTCCGATTCTTGATCTTCTGCCATGCCGGTTCTCCAAGGAACACGCTAGCAAACCTTGAACTTGGCTCAAGAAACTCATGAAGATTGAGTTAATGTCACCGTATCGGCGGCATCTTCCGAAGTTTTGTTGGCGAGGAGCATCGAAGGCCGAATGTCGTTGATTTCGGGGGGGCGAAGCCGCACAAGCGAAAGCGATGTCGAGTCCGTGAAAGGCTTCGAGGGTCCATGAGGCAGGTGTTGGATGATCTCGACCGTAGGCGGGCGCAGGCCATCGCCGGTGGTGGGACGCGTCGCGTTTCGGCTCAACACGCCAAGGGCAAGCTGACGGCGCGCGAGCGGATCGATCTCCTGCTCGACCCGCACTCCTTCGAGGAGTTCGACACATTCGTCGAACATCGCTCGGTCGATTTCGGCATGGATCAGCAGAAAGTTCCAGGCGACGGCGTCGTCACCGGATGGGGCACGATCAACGGCCGCGCCGTCGTGGTCTTCTCCAAAGATTTCACCGTATTCGGCGGCTCGCTAAGCGAGACCCATGCGGGCAAGATCATAAAGGTTCAGGATCTGGCCATGAAGATCCGTGCCCCGATCATCGGACTGTTCGATGCGGGGGGCGCCCGGATTCAGGAGGGCGTGGCCGCGCTCGGCGGCTATGGGGAGGTGTTTCGCCGCAACGCCGAGGCCTCCGGCGTCATCCCCCAAATCTCTGTCATCATGGGGCCGTGCGCTGGCGGCGACGTCTATTCGCCGGCGATGACGGATTTCATCGTGATGGTGCGCGACACGAGCTATATGTTCGTGACGGGCCCCGACGTCGTCAAAACCGTGACCAACGAGACCGTGACGGCGGAGGATCTCGGCGGCGCATTCGTTCACACGACCAAATCTTCCATCGCCGACATGGCCTTCGACAATGACGTCGAAGCGCTGCTTCAGGTTCGTCGATTGGTGGATTTCCTCCCCTCGAACAATACCGACGGGCCGCCCGAATGGCCGAGTTTCGACGATGTCGAGCGCCGCGAGGACAGTCTCGACACGCTTGTGCCCGAGAACCCGAACACGCCCTATGACATCAAGGAACTCATCGCCAAGGTGGTCGACGAGGGTGACGTCTTCGAGATCCAAGCCGCCTTCGCGAGAAACATCGTGACCGCACTGGCCCGCATCGGCGGCCGGACGATCGGCATCGTGGCCAACCAGCCGATGGTCCTGGCCGGGGTGCTCGACAGCGACGCCTCGCGCAAAGCCGCCCGCTTCGTGCGCTTCTGCGACAGCTTCGAAATCCCGCTGGTAACCTTCGTTGATGTGCCCGGATTTCTGCCCGGAACGGCGCAGGAATACGGGGGGCTGATCAAACATGGCGCGAAACTACTGTTCGCCTATGCGCAATGCACCGTACCGCTCGTCACCGTGATCACGCGCAAGGCCTTCGGCGGAGCCTATGACGTGATGGCGTCAAAACACATCGGGGCCGATATCAACTATGCTTGGCCCACGGCGCAGATCGCTGTGATGGGGGCCAAGGGCGCGGTGGAAATCATTTTTCGCCAGGATAGCGGCGACCCGGAGAAAATCGCCGATCGGACGCGCGACTATGAGGCACGCTTTCTTTCGCCGTTCGTGGCGGCTGAGCGGGGCTATATCGACGAGGTGATTATGCCTCATTCCACCCGGCGCCGGATCGCCAGGGCGCTCACTCTCCTTCGCACCAAGAAGGCCGAAAAGCCCTGGCGCAAACATGACAATATTCCGCTCTAAATCAAGTTAGAGCTTGATGTCATCCGAAGATCCGGGCCGACTTTTCGGCGCTGTAGGAAAAATACTGTCCGCAAGGTGCGGCGCGCGTCGCCGCATTGACGCCGTCATGCGCGAGCCTAGCTGCCCTTGTGGCCACCGTGATGGAGAAATTGTCCGAATGGATCGCAACGAGCAACCGCAACATGTCGATCAACTCCCGCCGCCGGAACCGGGCCACGTCCCGGAACGGCGCGCGATCTTATTGGCCGGCCTCGGGGTAGGCTTCGCGCTGGCTGCCTCGCCGGTGATGGCCCAGGTGATATCAACGTCGACCGACGGTCTAGAGGCCGGGGAGGTGAAGGTCCCGACCGCCGATGGCGACATCCCGGCCTATCGGGCCATGCCGGCTTCGGGAGGGCCATTCCCGACCATTGTGGTCATCGAAGAAATCTTCGGGGTTCATGAACATATCAGGGACATCTGCCGACGCTTGGCCAAGCTCGGGTATTTCGCCATCGCGCCCGAACTCTTCGCCCGAGAGGGCGATCCAGGGAAAGCCGACATCAAAACCATTCTGACCGACAACGTTCCAAAGGTACCTGATGCTCAGGCGATGACCGACCTCGATGCCTCGGTAGCCTTCGCCAAAGCCAGCGGCCACGCCGACACCAACAAACTTGGCACGATCGGCTATTGCTGGGGCGGCCGGATGGTTTGGCTCTTTGCGGCGCATGATCCCAAGCTGAAGGCCGCTATCGCCTTCTATGGCATTCTTGGCGGCGCGGCTTCGCCAACCTCCGCCATCAAGCCGAAGAATCCCGTCGATTTCGGTGCGAGCATCACGGTCCCGGTTCTCGGCCTTTACGGCGGCAAGGACGACAACATTCCGGCGGACCTCATTGCCACGATGCAGGCCGAACTCAAGACCGGCTCGACGGAAAGCAAGATCATCGTCTATCCGGATACGCCCCACGGCTTTTTTGCCGATTATCGGCCCAGCTATCGGCCCGAGGTGGCGCATGACGCGTGGTCGAAAGCGCTGGCCTGGTTAAAGGATCACGGTGTCTCGTGAACAGCGAGAGATGCGGCAAAACCTTTGGCATTTGCGGATGTCGAGCCCGATAGGCTAAAATGCACAATCGAAGTTCGGGTTAAGCTAAGCCACCGCGCGGCTTGCCCGAACGCGTGTCGTCGCAGCGATTGCAAAAAGATAGGGCGTGATGTCATCCGCAAACCCGCGCCGGCCATTCGGCATAACGGTCTAGACGGGATTTCATGGAGCCCATCGCGTCATCCCACTGGCCTTTTCATCTCGGCGCCCTGATTTCCGTCTTTGCCTTGGCTCTTCGCGGACAATTTCGTCTTCGCGTCGTCTTGTTGTTGAGCTTTGTCCTTTATAGCGCCGACGACTGGTTCGATTACGACGATCATGCGTGGCCGTCGCTGATCTGGAACATCTTGTTCTTCTGCATCAACCTCTATGTGCTTGTCGAAATCATTCTCGACAGGAGCACCTTTGGATTATCTGAAGAAGAAAAAAAGGTGCTCGGAGGGCTCATCAGTCTCAGCCCAGGCCAGTTCCGCAAGCTGATCCGCCTCGGTCAATGGCGTCATGCGGATGAAGCCCGCCTTATCACCACCGAGGGGATCGTGCCGACTTCGCTATTCTATATCCATCAAGGCACGGTGGAGATCATGAAGGGCGGACGCACAATCCTCGCCGATCCGCCGACGTTTATCGGCGAAGTCGCTTTCCTGCGAGGGAGCCCCGCCTCGGCGACAGTCGCGATCGAACCGGGTGCGCGCTATATCGAATGGCCGAGTGCCGCGCTGCGTCGCCACCTCAACCGGCACGGCGACCTCAAGATCGCCTTCAATCGAACCATAAGCGACGACCTGGCCATGAAGGTCGCGCGGAGCTGAGGGAGACGAAAGATGTCCAAAAGTCCGAAACCCGATGCGAAGCTGCCGATGAAACAGCAGCGTCAAGATCAAAACTGGTAGCGAACGCCGCCCGTGAAAGCCAAGCCGTTGACCCGGTCGCCCGCGCGAAGGTCGCCGCGCACAAAGCCGCTGAACGCGGTGCCGGCGATTTTTAACGAACTACCCAGCGAATATTGTTCCCAGGTTCCAATACGGTTTGATGTCCCGGCCACGATGACGGTCGGGGACGGACCCGGATTGAGCAATTGATAGTAATGCAGGTCGCTCGCGAATTCGTTCCAGACACTCACAGCGGCAAACGGCTCGATGATATAATTGCCGATGACATAGTCCTTGCCGACGCGAACCGTTGCTCGGCCGAGGTTGCTGCTCGATGATTTCAGCACGAGCTCGACGTTGCCGTTGCCCAGGGTTCCTGGGCTTGAAAGCTTAAGTGGACTGATCCCCGAAAACGACACGCCCACCGAAGGTTCGATGAAAAACATGCCCTTGACGTCATAATGATACGCAGCAGACGAAGAAATAGTCGTCGATTCTCCACCTCGTGTCGCATGGATATATTGGGGAACAGGCACAACCGTGTTGGTCAACGCATAGTTGGTCGTCGAATCGATAAAGTCGTGACGGACAAGAAGGTCGATGGAAAACGGACCGTCTTTATACGCGCCGTAGACGCCGACGAAGGGAACGGAGAAGGACTGTTTGGCCTTGTCGCCTGCGACATCGGGCGTGGACGAATCGATCGAGACGTAGCCTCCCGTCACACCGAAGTTGACGCTCGCGCCGTTTCCGCTGAGATTGTAACGGCCGAGATCGAAACCAGCCTGAACGCCTGTGTAGTCGGATTTCGTCTTAACCTGCGCCAGGAACGGGTTACAAAAACCACCGACCGTCGAGGTTGAGGTCCCTTTGGTATTGAAGCTGCCGGTCGATGTCCTGATCCAACCCCCTCCGCCAAGTTGATCCGCCTTCGGCGAGTCGGGCGATCCCAGATAGGCGTTGTTGATCCCGAAAAATCCCGCGTTGAGGCTCGATAGCCCCGATTCGGCGATCGCTTGCGGAATAAAGGAATTGCCGTTCGGCGTGCAGGAGGCGGCGTAAGCCGAGCCGGAGCTTAGCACACTGCCGATGACCGCTAGTTTGGCGCAAAGATATTTCACAGGCTTCCCCCCGCCCGCATGCGGCCTGGATTCAGCCTCCCAGGCGCACACCACGTCCACGAACATGCCTTAGTTTTGTACTAATTCGGGCTTGAGGTAAATCCCTATTCGAACGTTCCTGGTTTCCGATTCTTCAATGTTTTCAATAACTAACGACAAGATACCGCGTTTTCCGGCGCGATGTGGTTCATTTGACACAACGTAATTCCAGCGTAACGCTGAGTCTGAGTCGCAGCTTAGGCTTCAGCTTACCCTATTGTCGGCGCCTTATTTCCAGGGTGGTGGGTCCGGACAGAGCCAAAAAATTGGCGCTATAACGAACAATACTCAGAAATATATCAGTAATTATTCCAACGGTCGCCAATAGATCAGCCGTAGGATTATAAGTCGAGGCTTCGATGCAAAGCTATCAGACAATTAGAAACAACCACCGATGGCCCCACTCATGAGCTTCAGGCAAACGAAGCCGGTCCGATCGCCGGTAGTCCGTCAATTCGAAGCAGTCCAAAGTCGCCCGTCGACCCCAACCGGCGAAAAATCATGCCGTTGCGCCAGCTTGTCTGCATAGAGCGCATGGTAGGCGTCGGTGCTCAGTAATTCGGTAGTTTCGAGCTCCAGATCCTTGCCGATCTCATGATAAAGATCGAGATTCTCGAGGTTGGGGACGGGGCGCTTTCCCGCCTCGAAATCATGGGTCATCTTGCGAAACAATGTTTCGAGGGCGCGCACCAGTTTCGGCGTATCGAAGAGCACGCAGGTGTCTCGCCCAGAGACGAGCTTGGCCTTGATTTTCGATAGCGCGGCGCGGTCGCGGCCGAGTTCGACGGCTTTCGCCACATAGTCTTCCGGCGTGTCGCAAACCAATTCGGGCAGCCCCGCCGCCCTGACGACGCTGCCGCAAACCCGGGACGCGAAGCCGCGACCGGAGAGCGTGACGATCGGCACACCCATCCACAAGGCGTCCGCTGCCGTCGTATGCGCCCCATAGGGCATCGTATCGAGGAAGATGTCCGCCAGCGGATATCGCGCCAGATGATCGGGATTCGGCTTCTTTTGCGCGAAGAACAGTCGCTCCGCCGCGACACCCTGCTCCACCGCAGCTTGGCGCAACCGATTGTTGGTGTCGTCGTTGCCGGTGAGAAGCCAGAGGACGCTGTTCGGCACCTGCGCGAGGATCGACATCCATCGCGCGAAAACGATGGGGGTGAGCTTTTGCATGCCGTTGAGGCAGCAGAAGACCATGGCACCCTCCGGCAGACCCTCTTCCACCCTGGACGGTCGCGCCTCCGCTGCGGTTCTCTTACGATCGTTCGGTTGGTAGCAGGGCAGCCGGAGCACGGCCTCGGAGTAATAGATCTCGTGACTCTCGGGGATGATGTAGTCGTCGGCAATAATATAGTGATGGTAAGGGCTGGCCATGGTACCCGGGAAACCGAACCAGTTGACCATCACAGGGGCAGGCCGTAGCGCGAAAACTTTCGTTCTGGCGGATTTGGTATAGCCGTTGAGATCGACAAGTATATCGATGCCGTCGCGCAGGATCGCCTGTGCGGCCGCGTCGTCTGTAAGGATGGCGATGTTGGTCCAATGATCCGCCGCGGCGCGGATGCGCTCCTGGATCGGGTCCGTTCGCGGGATGCCGCAATAATAGGCGAAGATTTCGAAGGTCTCGCGATCATGCTGCTCCATGACGTCCGTCATGGCGAACCCGACCGCATGTTCCCTGAGATCGGAGGATAGGTATCCTATCTTGAGCCTGCGCCCGGGGCTCGGGCCGGACCCCTTGCTGGCCGGCATCCGCCGCGCCGTGTCGGGAATTCCGACGAAGTCCCGATTGTAACGGAAGGACTTCGCCAGCTGAAACAACGGATCGTCTGAAAAATTTGCCAGAGACAGCGGCGCTATGCCAGAGACGAGGTTGGCCCGGGTGGCCCGATCCCACGGGACGACGACGGGCCATTTGCACTGGCCCTGGCGAAGCGAAATCCAGTGCTGGGCAGCCTCCCCTTGCAGCGGGTTAAGATCGAGGCAAAGCCTCAGGGCGTTTTCCGCGCCCAGGGGATCGCCAGCACCTTCGAGGACGCGCCCGATCTGCTGCAGAATCGTATTACGATGGCCGAGGTTTTCGCCGTTGACCATCGAGAGGCTGCCGGCGGCCTCCTTCCACAGATCCACGGCGGGCTCGAGAAGATCGCGGTCTTCCAGCAAGCGTCCGAGGTTGATGTAAGGCGGATAGAAATCCGGCTTCATCCGGATACACTCGCGCAAGGCGTTGACGGCACCCAGAGGATCGGAATTATCCGCCAATGCGACGCCATAGTTGAAATATACGGCGTATAGAAAGGGGCTCGATGGGTTATATGCAATCCATGTTCGATATAAATCGACGGCCGATGGCCGGTTGCCGATGGATTTGAACTTTTCGGCGAGTGAGAAGAGATCGACGACCGAGAGGGACTGTGTGGCTGCCGGACTGAACGCGGCATCGGATAAGTGCTGGGGAGCATTCGGCGGAATTAGCGCGGGAGGCATGCTCGGTTCCAAGACTCGTCGGCGAGCAGCCTTATGGCATCGGGCTGCGCCTCTGCCAATACTCGATCACGCTGTCTTTGGATGAAATCCATCCAAGGGCATGAACATCATCGATTCCAATCTTGCACGCTATGATGTCACGCGAAAACCATGCCGATTTTTGGCATCATGCTCGGGACAGCTGTGGGCGCGCCAAACCTACGGCAGGCTAGCATTGAGTTTCGCCGCGTCCATGCGCCGGCCAATGCGGGACTGGTCATCGGCGCGGCATCCGGCCTGAACGCGGTGCGCCGGATCATCCCGAACGGAAAGCGTGCCTTCCGTTCGGAGCGCTGGACTATGTGTTCAGCAGCGCCAGCAGCGCGTTGACCTCGTCGTTCGTCATGGCCGTGATCTGGGTATGCGTGAAGGCGTTCCCCTGCGTGCTGGTCAGGGCGGAGATGTCGGTCGAGCTGATCCCGGTGATCGCCGTAGCGCTGATGGCGCCGAGGCCCGTGTTGGACAAGGCTGCGAAGTTGGTCGAGGTGAGGCTCGCCACATCCGTTTTGGTCAGGCCCTTGACCTGGGTTTCCGTCAGCGCGCCAAGCGTCGTCGTATCGAGCCCATTGAGGTTGGTCGAACTCAAATTGGCGATCTGCGTCGCCGTCACATTGGCGATCAGGCTTTCGATCTGGGTCGAACCCAGGGCATTGACGCCGGGCGCCGACAGGCTGGCGAACTGCGTTGCCGTGAGTGCGCTCAATTGGCCCGAAGTCAGGGTACTGACGGAGGTGCTGGAGAGCCCTGCGATCTGGGTCGCGGTTAAGGAGCTGGCGCTCAAGGCATCGAGGTTGGTCGACGTCAGAGCGTTGAGCTGTACTGCGGTGAGAGCCTTGCTCTGAGTTGCGGTCAACCCGCCCAGCGTCGTCGTGTCGAGACCATTGAGGCTTGTCGCGGTCAAACCCGCGATCTGCGTCGCCGTCACATTGGCGATCAGGCTCTCGATCTGGGTCGAGCCCAAGGCGTTGAGCCCAGGCGCTGTCAGGCTGGCGAATTGCGTCGCCGTCAGCGCACTCAGTTGATCCGAACTCAGGGTGTTGACCGACGTCGTCGAGAGTCCCGAGATTTGGGCAGCCGTCAGGCTCGTCGCGCTCAAAGCGTCGAGATTGGTCGACGTCAGGGCGTTGAGCTGCGCCGCTGTGAGCGCCTTGCCTTGCGTCGCGGTAAGGCCGCCCAGGGTCGTGGTGTCGAGCCCATTGAGACTGGTCGAGGTCAGACCCGCGATCTGCGTCGCCGTCACCTTGGCGATCTGGCTTTCGATTGCCGTGGACCCCAAGGCGTTGAGACCGGCCGCCGTCAGACTGGTGAATTGCGTCGCCGTCAGCGCGGTGAGTTGGTCCGACGTCAGGTTGCTGAGCGAAGTCGTGGACAATCCAGCGATTTGCGTTGCCGTGAAGCTCGTCGCGCTGAGCGCGTCGAGGTTGGTCGACGTCAAGGCGTTGAGCTGCGTCCCCGTCAGAGCCTTGCCCTGGGTTGCCGTAAGTCCGCTCAATGTCGTCGTGTCGAGACCGTTCAGGCTCGTGGAACTGAGCCCGGCGATCTGCGTCGCGGTTACCTTGGCGATCTGACTTTCGATCTGGGTCGAGCCCAGCGCGTTGAGCCCAGCCGCCGTCACGCTCGCGAATTGCGTCGCCGTCAGCGCGCTGAGCTGGTCAGAGCTCAGATTGCTCAGCGACGTCGTGGACAATCCGGCGATTTGCGTTGCCGTGAAGCTTGTCGCGCTGAGTGCCTCGATATTGGTCGAGTTCAGGGCATTGAGCTCGATTGCCGTCAAGGCCTTGCCCTGCGTCGCGGTGAGACCGCCGAGCGTCGT
The DNA here is from genome assembly GCA_965214365.1 of Lichenihabitans sp. GTDB lineage: Bacteria > Pseudomonadota > Alphaproteobacteria > Rhizobiales > Beijerinckiaceae > Lichenihabitans. The sequence continues at coordinate 2,126,368 of CBDCBM010000004.1, read as the reverse complement.
CGTGTCGAGACCGTTGAGGCTGGTGGAACTGAGCCCGGCGATCTGCGTCGCGGTCACGTTGGCGATCAGGCTCCCGATCTGGGTCGAGCCCACCGCGTTGAGGCCCGCCGCCGTCAGGCTTGAGAATTGGGTCGCCGTCAGGGCACTCAACTGACCCGAAGTCAGAGTACTGATCGACGTCGTCGAGAGGCCCGCGATCTGCGTCGCCGTGAAGGAGCTGGCGCTTAGGGCGTCGAGGTTGGCCGAGGTGAGGGCGTTGAGCTGCGTCGCGGTGAGCGCCTTGCCTTGCGTTGCGGTCAAGCCGCCCAGCGTCGTCGTGTCGAGGCCATTGAGGCTGGTCGAGTTCAGCCCGGCGATCTGTGTCGCCGTCACCTTCGCGATCTGGCTTTCGATCTGCGTCGAGCCCAAGGCGTTGAGGCCCGCCGCTGTGAGGCTGGCGAATTGCGTCGCGCTCAGCGCGGTGAGCTGATCCGAGGTCAGGTTGCTCAGCGAGGTGGTCGACAGCCCGGAGATCTGCGTCGCCGAGAAGCTCGTCGCAGTCAAGGCGTCGAGATTGGTCGACGTCAGCGCATTGAGCTGCACTGCAATCAGGGCCTTGGTCTGCGTAGCCGTCAAGCCGCCAAGTGTCGTCGTGTCGAGCCCATTGAGGCTCGTCGAGTTCAGACCCGCGATCTGCGTCGCCGTCACATTGGCGATCAGGCTCTCGATCTGCGTCGAACCCAGGGCGTTGAGTCCGGCCGCCGTTACGCTGCCGAACTGCGTTGCCGTCAGTGCACTTAACTGGCCCGAGGTCAGGTTGCTCACCGACGTCGTCGAAAGGCCCGCGATCTGCGTCGCCGTGAAGCTCGATGCGCTCAAGGCGTCGAGATTGGTCGAGGTCAAGGCATTGAGCTGCGTCGCGCTGAGCGCTTTGCCCTGCGTCGCGGTGAGCCCGCCGAGTGTTGTCGTGTCAAGCCCATTGAGGCTCGTCGAGTTGAGACCAGCGATCTGCGTCGCCGTGACCTTGGCGATCTGGCTCTCGATCTGGGTCGAGCCCAGCGCATTGAGCCCGGCCGCCGTCAAGCTCGCGAATTGCGCCGTCGTCAAGCTTGTCAGCTGATCCGAGGTCAGATTGCTCAGTGAGGTGGTGGAGAGGCCGGCGATCTGTGTCGCGGTCAAGTTCGAGACGCTGAGCGCGTCGATGTTGGTCGACGTCAGAGCGTTGAGCTCGGTCGCCGTCAAGGATTTTGTCTGCGTCGCGGTCAGGCCGCCCAACGTCGTCGTGTCGAGCCCGTTGATGTTGGCCGACGTCAGCCCGGCGATCTGCGTCGCGGTCACCTTGGCGATTTGGCTTTCGATCTCGGTCGAGCCCAACGCGTTGAGGCCCGCCGCCGTCACGCTGGCGAATTGCGTCGCCGTCAGCGCGGTGAGTTGGTCCGAAGTGAGATTGCTCAGCGAAGCCGTCGAAAGACCGCCGATCTGCGTCGCCGTGAGGTTGGTCGCACTCAGGGCGTTAAGGTTCGTCGAGGTCAGCGCGTTGAGCTGTACGGCGGTCAAGGCCTTGCCTTGCGTCGCGGTGAGGCCGCCCAGGGTCGTCGTGTCGAGCCCATTGAGGTTGGCTGAGTTCAAGCCAGCGATCTGCGTCGCCGTCACATTGGCGATCAGGCTCTCGATCTGGGTCGAACCCAAGGCATTAAGCCCGGCCGCCGTCAGACTGGTGAATTGCGTCGCCGTCAGCGCACTCAACTGACCCGAGGTCAGGTTGCTCACCGACGTCGTCGAAAGGCCCGCGATCTTCGTTGCGGTGAAGCTCGATGCGCTCAAGGCGTCGAGATTGGTCGAGGTCAAGGCATTGAGCTGCGTCGCCGTGAGCGCCTTGCCCTGCGTCGCGGTGAGGCCGCCGAGCGTCGTGGTGTCGAGACCGTTGAGGCTGGTTGAGGTCAACCCGGCGATCTGCGTCGCCGTCACCTTGGCGATCTGGCTCTCGATCTGGGTCGAGCCGAGCGCGTTCAGGCCCGCCGCCGTCACGCTGGCGAATTGCGTCGCCGTCAGCGCGGTGAGCTGGTCCGAGGTCAGATTGCTCAGCGAGGTTGTCGATAGCCCGGCGATCTGCGTCGCCGTGAAGTTCGAGGCGCTGATCGCATCGAGGTTGGTCGATGTCAGGACATTGAGCTGCGCCGCAGTGAGGGACTTGGTCTGAGTGGCGGTCAAGCCGCCAAGCGTCGTCGTGTCGAGCCCATTGAGGCTGGTGGAGCTGAGCCCGGCGATCTGCGTCGCGGTCACGTTGGCGATCAGGCTTTCGATCTGGGTCGAACCAACCGCGTTGAGGCCGGCCGCCGTCAGGCTGGCGAATTGCGTCGCCGTCAGCGCGCTCAACTGGGTCGATGTCAGCGTGCTCGCCGACGTGGTCGATAGCCCGGCGATTTGCCCCGCTGTGAAGCTCGATGCGCTCAAGGCATCGAGATTGGTCGAGGTCAGGGCATTGAGTTGCGTCGCGGTGAGGGCCTTGCCCTGCGTCGCGGTGAGGCCGCCCAGCGTCGTCGTGTCGAGGCCGTTGAGGCTGGTCGAGTTCAGTCCGGAAATCTGCGTCGCCGTCACCTTGGCGATCTGGCTCTCGATTTCGGTCGAGCCGAGAGCGTTGAGCCCGGCGGCTGTCAGGCTGGAAAACTGCGTCGCCGTCAGCGCGGTCAATTGATCGGAGGTCAGGTTGCCGAGCGAGGTCGTCGAAAGACCCGTGATCTGCGTCGCCGTGAAGTTGCTGGCGGTCAGCGCATCGATGTTCGTCGAGGTCAAAGTATTGATCTCGACGGCGGTCAGAGCCTTGGCCTGCGTCGCAGTCAAGCCGCCGAGCGTCGTCGTATCGAGCCCATTGAGGCTGGTGGAGTTCAGCCCTGCGATCTGCGTCGCCGTCACTTTGGCGATTTGGCTCTCGATCTGGGTCGAACCCAGGGCGTTGAGGCTCGCCGCCGACAGGCTGCCGAACTGCGTCGCGGTCAGCGCCGTCAGTTGGTCCGAGGTCAGGTTGCTGACGGAGGTCGTCGAAAGACCGGAAATTTGCGTGGCCGTGAAGGAACTGGCGCTTAAGGCGTCGAGATTCGTCGAGGTCAGGGCATTGAGCTGCACGGCGGTCAACGCCTTGCCTTGGGTCGCGGTCAGGCCGCCTAAAGTCGTCGTATCGAGCCCGTTGAGGTTGGTCGAGCTCAATCCGGCGATCTGCGTCGCCGTCACATTGGCGATCAGGCTCTCGATCTGGGTCGAACCCAGGGCATTGAGACCGGCTGCCGAAAGGCTAGCGAACTGCGTCGCCGTGAGCGCACTCAACTGAGCCGAGCTCAGGGTGCTGACGGAGGTTGTCGACAGTCCGGCGATCTGGGTCGCGGTCAAACCCGATACGCTCAGAGCGTCGAGGTTGGTCGAGGTCAGGGCGTTGAGCTGCGCCACGCTCAGGGCCTTGCCCTGCGTCACGGTCAAGCCGCCCAGCGTCGTAGTGTCGAGCCCGTTCAGGTTGGTGGAGTTCAGGCCGGCGATCTGCGTTGCCGTAACCTTGGCGATCTGGCTATCGATCTGGGTCGAGCCCACGGCGTTGAGACCGGCGGCCGTGAGGCTGCCGAATTGCGTCGCCGTCAGAGCCGACAACTGGTCAGAGGACAGGTTGCTGACGGAGGCTGTCGAAAGCCCGGCGATCTGCGTCGCCGTGAAGCTCGAAGCGCTCAAAGCGTCCAGATTGGTCGAGGTCAGGGCGTTGAGCTGCACGGCGGTCAAGGCCTTGCCCTGCGTCGCCGTCAGGCCACTCAAGGTCGTCGTGTCGAGGCCATTGAGATTGGTCGAGGTCAACCCGGAGATCTGCGTCGCCGTGACATTGGCGATGAGGCTCTCGATCTGGGTCGAGCCCAAGGAATTGAGGCCAGCGGCCGACAGGCTGGCGAATTGCGTCGATGTCAACGAGCTCAACTGACCGGACGTCAGAGTGCTGAGGGACGTTGTCGACAATCCGGAGAGCTGAGTCGCGGTAAGGTTCGTCGCGCTCAACGCATCGAGATTGGTCGAGGTCAGGGTATTGAGCTGGGTTGCCGTGAGCGCCTTGCTTTGAGTGACCGTCAAGCCGCTCAGCGTCGTCGTGTCGAGGCCGTTGAGGCTGGTCGAATTCAATCCGGAGTCTTGGCTCGCCGTCACCTTCGCGATCTGGCTCTCGATCTGGGTGGAGCCTAGCGCGTTGAGCCCAGCGGCCGTCAGGCTGCCGAACTGTGTCGCCGTCAGCGCGCTCAACTGGTCCGAGCTCAGATTGCTGACCGTCGCGGTCGACAGGGCGGCGATCTGGGTGGCGGTGAAATTGGTGGCTCCCAGGGCGTCGAGGTTGGTGGAGCTCAGGGCATTGAGCTGGACTGCCGTCAACCCCTTGGTCTGTGTGGCGGAAAGACCGCCCAGCGTGGTCGTATCAAGACCGTTGAGGTTGGTCGACGTCAGGCCGGAAATCTGCGTCGCCGTCACCTTGGCGATCTGGCTCTCGATTTCGGTCGAGCCAAGGGCATTGATGCCTGCCGCCGTCAGGCCGGCGAATTGCGTCGCGGACAGCGCGGTGAGCTGATCCGACAAGGCGCCCACTTCGGAGGTCGTCAGCCCGGCGATCTGCGCGTTGTTGAAGCTGCCGATCTCGGTGGCGTTGAACAGGACGATCTGCGCCAAAGTCAGTCCGGCGACGGATTTCACGGCGAGCGAGCTGATCTGCGTCGCCGCCAGCGCCTGAAGGTTGGTCGAACTCAGCGCATTGAGTTGGGTCGCGCTGAGGGCGGCTGCCTGAGGGCCGCTAAGAGCCGCGATATCCGAGGTCGCAAGGCCCGCGATCGTGGTGGTTGTCAGACCCGCGATGGACTGGACGGACAGGCTTGAAACGATCGAAGTCATAAGAAGCTCTCCGCCTCGAGCGAGGCCAAACAAAAACCGATAGCGCGTCGAGTCTACAGCCACGATATTCAGTGAACGCGGGCGAACCGGTATCGCTACTCGCCCCGCTCACAGTTCCAAGAACGACGACCAGGCGATTCAGGAGCGCACAATGCTCCTGTCACGCGCCGCGCGGCGCACTGCGGAATTGCTGGGAGACCGTCGTGCTGTGCAGACCCACATCCGTCTCCGTCAGGCAATCGCCTCGGGGATGTGGGGCCGGCGACGGACAGGTCATCTGCCCGCGTCAGCACGAATACTCGGCCGTCGATTCACATCAGTCCGGCCTGCAGACACTGTGACGTAACTTCTTTAAGGAAATCTAACGCGCTTCGCCTGGTTTTTAAGCGATCGATGCCCAGTTGCAATGCGGCCGGGGAACAGAAGGCCTGATCGTGCCCGCGAGGGTCGTGTGTCCGAACAAAACCGAAAGGCTCAGGCGCGCGTCAGGCGAGCCTTGTCCATCATCATATGCACGCCCTTGTTCCCGTCCACAGTCTGCGTCACGCGCAGGTTTCCGGCCAACGAACACAGCATATAGGCCTGGTTTCGGGTAAGCGTCGAACGGGCGCAAACATGGACGACCATCTCGCGCACGGCCTGGCGTGCCGCCGTATCGAGATCCTCGTCGAGACCGATCGAAATCAGATGCGTGGGGCTTTCCGCAAAGGGGCGCTCGATTGGAAAATCCTTGCGGACGGTCAGGCGGAAGCGACCCGTCAGACCGGTTTCAAGCGCCGTGATGCAGACTTCGCCATCGCCCTGAACGCCATGGCCGTCGCCCGCATAGAACAGCGCGCCTTCATTGTAGACCGGCAGATAGAGCGTCGTGCCGGCCCGCAGCTCCTTATTGTCCATATTACCACCGAAGCTTCGGGGAATATTGGAGCTGCAGGCGCCCCAGGCGGGCGGCGGAGCAACCGCCATGATGCCGAAAAAAGGATCGAGGTCGAGTTCGTCGCCCCAGGGTAGGATGCAGCGCTTTCGCGCAAGGTCGATCTCTGGATGGATCGTTTCGTAGTCGGTGAATTCCTCCGGCAGGGTGCCAAGCAGCGGCAAGATCGACACGAATCCCCAATCCTGGTTGACCGCGACATCGAGGATGTCGATCTGCAACGTATCGCCAGGGCTCGCGCCCTCCACATGGATCGGGCCGACAAGGAGATGCGCACCAGAGCCCTGCCGCATCGTCTTGACCGCATGAAGATAGCGCGGCTCGACCCGGCTATGGTCCGGCGGAAAGCTGCTCATGCCGCCAGCCGGGCACGAGTGGAGGACGACCTCGTCGCCGGAGGCGATCCGGAGGACCGCCGGGGTCGATGCATCGAGGACACCCCAAACCATCGTCTCGACCGAGGCCGCAATGTCGTGCTGTCGCATGGTCATGGTACCCCAAGATTGCCGCTCGCCGTGCTCGTCGCAAAAACCGCACCATGCTGAGGTGATCGGCTATGCTAAGCAGACTTTTCCAGGTCTGCTTACACTTGAAAATGTTTAGCAGCATTGATTTTGCTTTGGAAAAGCAAAATCAATCGTGGCGATAGCCACGAAACGCCGCTTAGGGCAAGATGGAGCGGGATGGACAATCCTGATCGACGTCTGTCGTGTGGGTCTGGCCCGATGCCGAACCTCCTCTGTAAGACGCGAGTAACGCCATGAAATGCACCGTCGAGATCGACTTCACCCCGGAGGAAGCGCGGCAATTCCTGGGGTTGCCGGATGTCAAACCCCTCCAGGCCAAGATCCTGGCCGAAGTCGAAAAGAAGATGTTATCGGAGATGGAGCGATTTTCGTCTGACGCCATGTTGAAGAACTGGCTGTCGCTCTATTCTCAGACGCCTGAGCAAATTCAGGAGCTTTTCGGCGCCATGATGCTCAAAGCGACCGGGATGAAGTAAAGGGTGAGCGACACCTCGGCCAAAACCACGTTCGTCGCATCATCAGTCGGCTTGCACTCAGGTTCCACGGGATGACTGCGACAATAGCGGTGGCATCTTGCAAGTTCGACCGTCATCGTCGGTTTGTTCGGCAGAGAAGCTTACACGCCGCATAAGCTACGGCGCGCATTTGTGCTTGCAAAACGGTCACCTCCAAGGCCGGTCGGCCCTATTTGTACAGCTTCGCGCGCGATTCAGCCGCAACGGCAAGGTGCGCCCGAAAATCGCGTCTGGCGACACTGACCTTCGGGTCCGGGCTGTTGCGGGCTTTGCGGACAAGTAAATCCGTTTTTTCGTCGACATAGAGGCGCAAGCTGGCGCCAGTAGCCGGACCAAGATCGCGAAATTCCGGCGGTTTCGAGGGATCGACCCACAGGATTTGCTGCATGTGGTCGGTGAGCGGATTGACCCAGCTGATGTAGCCGCCGGGCAGAATCTCACGCGGTTTGGTGATCGCGCCTGTAAAACTGTAACGCGACCCCGGGGTCGGCTTCAAATCGTAGAAATGTGGGGTGATGAAATCTGAAACCGAGAAGCCGTCGATCGTGTAAGTATAAGCATCGGCCTCGCAGGGGTCGCAGGCTTCGACCAGATATTCGAACTTTCCCTGACCGTCTTCGATCATTCCGCCGACGATCTCGATAGAGAGGGACGACTGAAGCCGCGAGCCGAAGGGATCGACCAGCATTTCGATGATTTCGTGACTGGCGTCGACGATCCACTCGTCACTGCCCGCCGAGGCGATGACCTTGGCATAAGGTTGCCGGTTCTTGGTCATATGGTAGCCGCCCTCGCCGGGCGGCAGGCTGGCCACGAGCAGCACCGGCCAGACGCCCTGCGGAATTTTGTGCCGATCGGGCAAATAGGACACGGTCGCGTTGACGGACCAAAATTGCGGCAAGTCTCTCGTGACTTGAATGTTCAGCGCAGCCGCTGCGGCGGCGAGCGTTTGCGTATCGATGGTCCCGGTCTCGTCCACCAATCCGATCTTTGTCGGCAACATCGGTGCCTCCCTGGCTTTCAGAAGCCTGCCGGAGCGTTTGCCCTCACATTCCGGATCGGATGTGGCAGGCCCTGTGGGAACACACTTTAGGTGTACACTATAATTTTTACAACTTTAAGTTATAGAAAAATGAGAGCCGGTGCGTGAATATCGTGGTGCCCGCACTCTGCCGGATGACGGCGGAGCTCTACAATGCGAGTTCAACCACAACCGGAACGTGATCCGAGGGTCGGTCCCAGCCTCGGGCGGCCTTGACGATGGATATCTGCCCCAGCGACGAGGCGAGGTCCGGGCTCAGCCAGACATGATCGAGGCGGCGCCCCTTGTCGGCCGCCGCCCAGTCCGGCGAGCGATAGCTCCACCACGTGTAGAGCTTTTCGGGCGGCGGAACGGCGACCCGCATGGCATCGATCCAGCCGCCCGCGCTTTGCACGCGCCCCAGCCGCTCGACCTCGATCGGCGTGTGGCTGACCACTTTGAGCAGCGCCTTGTGGCTCCAGACGTCGGCTTCGAGGGGGGCGATATTGAGGTCGCCGACGATGATGGCGCGCTCGGGCATGAGCCGCCCTTCCGCAGGGCCACGCGCCATGGCGTCGAGGAAGTCGAGCTTATGCGCGAACTTCGGGTTGATCTCGGGGTCGGGCTCGTCGCCGCCGGCCGGGACATAGAAATTGTGGATCGTCACGCCGGCGGCGGAGCCGGCCCCCTCCCCCAATGTGATGGCGAGATGACGGGCATGGTCGTGGCGGCAGAAGGCGCTACGCTCGGAATTGGCGATGGGCAGGCGGGAAAGGGTCGCGACGCCGTGATAGCCTTTCTGGCCCGCGATTTCGATATGGTCGTAACCAAGCTCGCGAACCGCCGAAAACGGGAATTCGGCGTCCCTGCACTTCGTCTCCTGCAAGCAAAGGATGTCGGGTCGCCCTCGTTCCAGGAACTGCTTGAGCAACGGCAAGCGGAGCCGGATCGAATTGATGTTCCAGGTAGCAATGCTCAGGGGCACGGGAGATCTTTAAAACGAGAAACACGATCGATCCGCCCGCGAGCGGCCAGGATGATTGATACGGCAAAAGGCCCGGGTTTCTACTTTTTCGAATTCATCATTCGCTCGGTATTGATCGCGAAGAGCGTCGGGTCGGGCTTTTTACTGACGTCGATGTTCGAGAGCGACACGACGGTCTCGTAGCCTTGCGGATCGACCACGGTCCATTGCCTCAGCGTGAAGGGCTTGAGGTCGAAGGTCAGCCGCAATTTCGACGTTCCGCCAAAGGTCGAATGATCCTCGATGTCGATGGAGGCGCCCCCGTCCGGCTCGCCCTGAACGCCGATGATCTTGGTGTCCCGGCCGAGGTCGATATTGTCGCTCAGCAGGAATTTCAGCGGCGTCTGGGCGATGAAATAGAGATCCTGGGTGTGCAGCTTCCGGTCGATCACGGCAACGGAGTGACCGTCGGCAACGATGTCGAGCGTCGCCGGCGGCGCATAGGCGAAGCGCATCTTGCCAGGACGATCGATGAACAATTTGCCGTCGGTTCTGCGGCCGTCGCCGCCGATCTGCACGAAGTCGGCGATCATCGTTCCGGCCGCATTGAAATAGGCGTTCGCTTGATCGACGACGGCCTGGGGATCGATGGGAGCCACGGGCGTCGGAGGTTTGAGCGCGGTCTTGGCGGACAGCAATTGAACCGGTCCGTTTTCGGCTTGAACGGAAGTCACACCCAACGCCACCGTCAGGAGCGCTGTCGAAATCAAACGATGCATCTGGTTTTCCGAAAACGAGGTGCCTGCGCGATAGGCACCCGCTGTGGCATTTGTGAGACAAGGACCGCCTCGACCATCACAGGTTAGGCGCTTCGGAAGGCGAAAGCGAGCCCGGCAAAGCCAGATCGGCGCGCCATTATCGATTGCTCGATCGTCTTATGACAGCTCGCGTTCAAGCTGATTATCCAGCGCCGTCATGGCGCTCGAGTTGAGGCGCGCATTCGCGCTCGCCATCTGATCGTCTTTAAGTCCGGTTGCTATTATTCTTCGTCGGCCAATTCAAAAACCCCGCGATCGACGCCGCCGCCGACCAGGATTTCACGTTTGCCGGCATGATTCGCGGCCGCGACGATGCCTTCCTTTTCCATGCGCTCGACCAGCGAGGCGGCCTTGTTGTAGCCGACGGACAGCCGCCGCTGGATATAAGAGGTCGAGCACTTCTTGTCGCGCAACACTATTGCGACCGCCCGATCGTAGAGGTCGCCGCCCTCCTCGGCATCCATGCTCCCCGGCGTGCCGCCGTCCTTGGGCTCGTCGTTCACGTCGCTGTCGGTGTCCTCCGTGATCGACTCGAGATAGGCGGGCTGTCCCTGGGTCTTGAGATGGGCCACGACCTTCTCCACTTCGCCGTCGCTGACGAAGGGGCCATGCACGCGCGAGATGCGGCCGCCGCCCGCCATATAGAGCATATCGCCCTGGCCGAGCAGCTGCTCGGCGCCCTGCTCGCCCAGAATCGTGCGTGAATCGATTTTCGACGTCACCTGGAAGGAAATGCGGGTCGGGAAATTGGCCTTGATGGTGCCGGTGATGACATCCACCGAAGGCCGCTGCGTCGCCATGATGAGGTGGATGCCGGCCGCGCGCGCCATCTGGGCCAGCCGCTGGATCGCGCCTTCGATGTCCTTGCCGGCCACCATCATCAGGTCGGCCATCTCGTCGACGATGACGACGATATAGGGCAGTGTCGACAGGCTCATCATCTCCTGTTCGTAGATGGCCTCGCCGGTTTCGCGATTATAGCCCGTCTGTACGGTCCGGGTGAGCGTCTCGCCCTTGGCGGCCGCCTCCGCGACACGGGCGTTGAACCCGTCGATGTTGCGAACCCCGACCTTGGCCATGTTCTTGTAGCGGTCCTCCATTTCACGGACGGCCCATTTTAACGCGACGACGGCCTTCTTCGGGTCGGTGACGACGGGTGTCAGCAGATGCGGAATACCGTCATAGACGGATAATTCGAGCATCTTGGGGTCGATCATGATGAGCCGGCACTCTTCGGGCCGCAGCCGATAGAGGATCGACAGGATCATGGTGTTGATGGCGACCGACTTGCCCGAACCGGTGGTGCCGGCGACCAGCAGATGGGGCATGCGGGCAAGGTCGACGATGACGCTCTCGCCGCCGATGGTCTTGCCGAGCGCGATGGCGAGTTTTTGCTTCGACTCGACGAAGTCGGCCGAACCGACGAGTTCGCGCAGATAGACGGTCTCGCGCCGCTGATTCGGCAGTTCGATGCCGATGACGTTGCGGCCCTGGACGACGGCGACGCGGGCCGAGACGGCTGACATCGAGCGGGCGATGTCGTCAGCGAGTCCGATGACCCGGGACGACTTGATGCCAGGCGCAGGTTCGAGCTCGTAGAGCGTGACGACGGGGCCGGGCCGCACGTTGATGATCTCGCCGCGAACTCCGAAATCCTCGAGCACCCCTTCGAGGAGCCGCGCGTTCTGGCTCAACGCGTCTTCAGAAACGGTGGAGTTCGTCCGCTTGGGCTCGGCCAGAAATGCGGCCGGGGGAAAATCATAGAAAGACGGTGTACCGGAGGACGGTGGTTGAGGCCGGCTCGCGCTTTTCGGAGACGCCGCCGGCGCGAAAACCTGGGCATGACCGCGTGCGCCTGGACCGCCTGACGCGGCAGGCGCTGGCGCCGATCGTTGCGCGGGCCCGGCAATGGCGGGCGCGGCGGATTCGCGACGCGCGACAGGCACGGGCTGCCGCTCAAAAACCGGCTCCATACGCCCTGGCGAGGAATGCGGCGCCTCGGCAACCCCAGCCGTGGCCAATCGACCATGCCCCCAGGCAAGGTCGTCTTCCTTGACGACCCGGCCAGGCACAATGCGACGCAACAACCGCAGGCCGGCGGCCTTGATGCTGAGGCCGGCATGGATCAGCGCGCCAATCGACACCAAAGCCGCCCCGGGCTCGCTCTCCTCGTCATCGTCAAGGGCCTGGTGCATACCCTTGGGAACCGGCACCCATTCGTAGCTCGGCAAGGCATCTTCATCCTCGCTGGCGGTGGACGTCTTGAGGCCGAAGCCCGCTGAGGCCGTCAAAGAGAGAATCGCCACGCCCGCGAAACACACCGCCATGATGACGAGCCCGGCTTCCGAGGCGCCGAAGAGCGCGAGAGGCAGCGACAGCATGGCATCGCCCACGACGCCGCCGAGCCCCGTCGGCAAGGGCCATCGATCCGTCGTCGGCAGCGCGGATGCCAGCGCGGTGGCGGCGCTGGCACCTACCAGAAGTAACGCGGCACGAAGGCGGGGACGGTCCAGCCGCCGCCGAACCAGAAGACTGGCCCCCCAACAAGCCAGGACAGGAAGTATCGAGACGACCGCGAGACCGATCAATTGCATGATGACGTCGGCCGCCACCGCACCGGCTGGACCTGCGAGATTACGCACCGGCGTATCCGCCGCATGGTTCCAGCTCGGATCTTGTATCGACCATGTGGCCAGCGCGACTGTGAGCACAGCCGTTCCGCCCAAAAGCGCGAGGCCGGCCGTCTCCGCCGCGCGACGCCCAAGGAACTCACGCAGCGACTCTGGCATGTAATCTGTCGGCGAAAACGTCGAAATACCCACGTTGAGCCCACATTGGAACGACAGACGGCGGCGGCTTCAGCACGGATAATCGTCCGATCACCGCCAGAAACGATGCCGCCAACGAGGACCCTAGGGACAGATACTTAAGTGTTTCTCACCAACGGCCCGATATTCCGCCGCTCCACGGGCAAGTCCTTACGCCGTGCGACGGTTTGGCTCAGTCTTGATAGGCCGACCGAGGCGCATTCCGCAGGACGCCATTGGCCTCCTGACCGGACCAGTGGCCCGACCGTTTGACGTCATGCAACATCGAGAAGCGGGGTAAGCTGACGCCAGGATGGCGGCACTTGGCCATGGATGGCCATGACCCGGGGCGGACCCAAACGGCCCAACCGCGCATCGAAGTCCTGCGACAGCACGACAATACCGGCCCGGGCCCTCGCCAGACGACGTCCGGCCGCGATGGCTGTGTCGCCATCCTTAAACACCATGGCACCGGCCGCCACGAGTTTATGCCTCTTGATGCTATAAGGCTGGACGCAAAACATGCGCGAAGCTCCCCGCCTAGCGGTTTGGAACACGATCGCCGATCCACCGGCAGTACAAGGAACATATAAGGAACGATAAGGTTTGCGCAAGTCTTATTCGCCAGCGGATAGGACTTGCGCGGACCCACAAGACTCGATCATCAATCCGTCAGTCGGGTGCCGTTTGCGTAAAGCAGGATCTTGCCGCTCTGGGCAGCGACGTGAACGGTTTGTCCCAGCGCGGCGGGCGGACGACCGTCGGTCTTCACCTTCACGGCAATGTCGCCGAACGACACTTTTGTGAGATATCTGCCGGCGATCCCGATCGTCTGACTGGTCAGGATGCCAGGCACCGTGCCAGGACGGGGACGCCCCACCATGTCGATCCATTCGGGACGAATGCCCAGGGTGATCGACACGCCCTCGGGGATCGATTGTGGGATTGAAAGCGGCTCGGCCAGGATCGCGGACGTCACTTGGCCCCGCACAATCGAGGCGGGCAGAAAATTCATGCCCGGATTACCCATGAACCAGCCGCCGAACTCGGTCAGGGGATTGTTGTAGAGCTGCTGCGGGCGGTCATATTGGATGATCTTGCCGCCATACATCAGCGCGATGCGGTCGGCGAGGGTCATGGCCTCGGTCTGGTCATGCGTTACATAGACCATGGTCTGGCGGGTGCGCTGGATCACGGTCTTGATGGCGCGGATCAACTGCAGCTTGGCATTGACCTCGACATTGGTGGTGGGCTCGTCGAAAAGCACGATGGCCGATCCGCGCGCGATGGCACGCCCCACCGCCACCTTCTGTCGATTTCCGGCATCGAGTTCATCGATGAAGCTATCGCGGCTCTGGCGCATGTCGAGCACATCGAGCATTTCGGTCACGCGACGCTCCCGCTCGGCGGCCGAGACGGCTCGATCCCGTTTGAGCGGCAGAGCGATGTTTTCCGCCACCGACAGCGTCGGATACATGACCGGGTATTGGAACACCATGCCGACGTTGCGGGCGCTGGTGGACAGGGTGGTCACGTCACGGTTGCCGAAGAGGATGCGGCCGGAGGTCGGCCGCTCGAGCCCCGCGATCATCCGCATGAGCGTGGTCTTGCCGCAGCCGGAAGGTCCGAGCAGACAGGCGACTTCGCCATCGGCGAAGCGGATGTCGAGATCCTGCACCGCCATGAAGGCGCCGAATGTCTTGGTGATACGGTCGACAACGATCTCGGCCATTCCAGGTCCTACGCTCCCAATGGCCGCGGGGGCAGCCGTTCGCCGTTTCTGGCATCGAACAGCATGAAGTCGTCGGGATCGATCGTGAACTCGAAGAGGCTGTCGAAGGCGGGTTCTTCCCGCTCCGTCACGGGAAAACTCATGGTCAGCGGCGTACCGGCGGCGTCGAGATAGACCACGAGTTCGCCGCCGAGATTCTCGACCAAGGTGACGCGGCCCGTCCCATGCACGCCATGGCCCCGGCCCGGCCGGATCGCCTCGGGCCTCAAGCCGACCACGACGGCTCGGTCCGCGCCCTGGCAGGCGAAGCGCAAAGGGCCGGCCGCCACGATGCCATCTCCCATGGTGCCTTCGATGAGATTGGCCTGGGGAAAGCCGATCAGCTCCAGCGATCGGCGATGGAGCGGCGCATGATAGAGCCGCACGGCTTCATCGTGCTGGACCACCCTGCCCGCATCCATGACGACGAGATGCTGGGCCATGGTCAGCGCTTCGAGCGAATCCGAAGTGGCATAAAGGAAGGTCGCCTTGAGATCTTCGCGCAGTGCCTTGAGCTCGTCCATCAGTCGTTCGCGCAGCTTATAATCGAGGCCGACCAACGGATCGTCGAGAACGAAGACATGAGCGTTCTTGAGCAGGCCCCGCGCCAGAGCGGTGCGCTGCTTCTCGCCGCCCGACAATTGGTCAGGCGTCTTTTTATAGAGATGGGTGATGGACAAGATCCCGGCCGCCCGATCGACGCGACCGGCAATTTCCTCGCGCGAGGTTCCGGCCAAGGTGAGCGGGTAGGCGATATTGTCGTAGACGGTAAGATGCGGGTAGAGCGCGAAGCTCTGCGGCACGTAGCCGACCGGGCGTGCCGCAGGCGGAAGCGCCGTCACATCCCGACCGTCGAGATCGATGCGGCCGGCGTTCGGCTGTTCCAGACCGACCAGCAGGCGGAAAAGGACGGACTTGCCCGATTTCGGCGGCCCGCAGAGCACCGTAAAACTTTCGGGTTCGACGTCGAGGTTGAAATCGTCGAGCGCCGCCCGGCCGTTGTAGGACTTGGAAACGCGCTTGAAACTGACCGCCGCCATCAACGCCCCAATCCAGACAGAGTGGGAACGAGGGCGATGCCGATACCGAAGATCAGCGCGACGATGCCGAGGATCAAGGCGATGCGCAGAAGGCTGCCGACGACGCCGCCGGTCTTAGGAACGTTGCCGACCGCGATCTGCAGCAGCGTCGAGACGACCAGCACGGTCAGCCCGACCTGGAACAGCAGAAGGTTGAGCCGCTGCATGATGAGCGCGATGCCGACCAACATGCCAAGGATCAGAACACGCTCGGCGCGCTCGATGAAGGAGCTTCGCATCGGGTCAGACCTCGCCGCGCACGGTGCCGAAGGTCATGCCGACCAGCAGATATTTCTGGAACACGTAGATGAACAGGATCGGCGGAATGACATAGATGGTCGTCATGGCGGAGATGAAGGTCCAGTTGACGCCGCCGTCCGAATAGGTCCCCACCGCCAGCGCATAGGGAATGTTCTGCGTCGACACGCCGCCGATGATGAAATTGAAGAGAAACTCGTTCCAGACGAAAATCATGTTGAAGATGAAGGCGGCGATCAGACCCGGCTTCACCTGGGGCATCACCACCCGGAAGATGACGTGGAACCAGGAGCCGCCGTTGACGATGCCGGTCTCGTCGAAGCGCATCGACACGCCATCGAGAAAGCCCTTCAGGATCCATACCGAGAAGGGAATCGAGAACATCGCATAGAAGAGCACCAGCCAGAGGTGACTGTCCTTCCAGCCGAAGCCCGCATACATCAGATAGACCGGCAGGATCACGGCTGGCCCTGGAAGCATCCGGATCGAAAGCAGCAGGAACATCAGGAATTCGGTGCCTTTCGGCTTGAAGCGCGAAAAGCAGAAGGCGGCGAGAAACGATACGACGACCGCGATACAGACTGCGGTGACCGATAGAAACACCGAGTTGAACACCTGCAACAGCAACGACTGGCGGCCGAACAGCTCGATGTAATTGGCGAAAGTCGGCCAGAAGATCAGCTTCGGCGGAATGGCGAGAATCTCGTCCCGCGTCTTGAACGAGGAGAGGACGATCCAGGCCACGGGCGCGACGAAGAACAAAGACACGATCCAGAGCACCGCATAATAGGCCGTGCGCTTCAGCGCCGAGCCGCTCATGCCTGCCTCCTGCGCCGGAGGTTCAAGATGAAAATGAACACCGACGTCATGGCGATTGAGATCAAGAGCAGCAGCACCGAATAGGCCGAGGACCAGCCCATGTTGAAGCTCTCGAACGCCTGCTTGTTGAGTTCCAAAGCGACGAGGCGGGTCTGCTGGCCCGGGCCACCCTTGGTCATGGGGATGATGAGATCGAGCGTTTTAAAGCTGTCGATGGTGCGCAGCAGAATGCCGAGCATCAAGATGAACTTGCCGTGATGCCAGATCACCAAGGTCAGACGCTTCGACCAGGGGAGCCGGTCGACCTGCGCTGCCTCGAGTTCCGCCTTGGGCACGGAGCCGAGCGCCGCCAGCGTCATGAGCGTCATGAACGGCGTCCACATCCAGCAGTCGACCGCCAGCACGGCCCAATAGGCAGTGGCGGGTTCGGCGAGGAAGTTGATGGGGCGCGTATCGAAGAGCCCATGCAGAATAACGTTGAGCACGCCGAAATCGGGATCGTAGATGAAGCGGAAGAACGTGCCGGTCGCCACCGGCGTCAGCACCATGGGTGCGAACAGCATGGTCAGCGCCACGCGGCGGCCGGGCATGTCCCTTGAGCCCCAGAACAGGAACCCGAGCACCAGCCCGAGCGTCGTCTGGATACCGACGCCGTAGAGAACGAAAAAGAAGGTGCGCGAGAGATCCGCCCAGATGTTGTTCTTGTTGCCGAAGAGCTGGATGAAATTGCGCAGGCCGACGAAGCTCGGCGGCGATCCGCTGGTCAGCGAGTAATTGTAGAAGGACAGTCCGAGTAACCAGAGCGTCGGGATGGTGTTGAAGACCACGAAGAACAGCAACACAGGGGTCAGCAGCGCCACGATCAGCGTGCTACGGTCATCGAGTGCCCGAGAGACCATCGAGCGCCGGATGGCAAGGGGCGGAGGGGATGAAACTGCCGTCATGACGCGGAACCGTTTTAGGCACTGTTGTCCTTCCCCGCGTGCGGGGAAGGTGGCGCGACGCGCCGGATGGGGCTCACCAGGGTCGCGGTCAGCGCCGGAGGTCCGGACGTTCACCCCACCCGTCGCCCAAAGGCGACACCCTCCCCGTCCCGGGGAGGGAACCGCGCTCAGCCCTAAAGCGAGACGTTGCCGCAGGCGCCAGACGGCTCCTTCTTGGCGGTGCCGGAATCGTAGAGAATCTGCTGCTGGCCGCAGGCGATATAGTCGAGAACGCCTTTGGCATCTTTGGATTGGCCGGTCATGTAGGACGTGAAGCCCTCCTGCTGAAGCGCCAGCATTTCCGAATATTTCGGGTCATGCCAGAAATCCTGGGACGTTCCAGGCTCCAGCATGAACTTGTAGGCACGGTTCCAAGGGTTGATGTCGTTGAAGGCCGCCGAGCCCATGGTGGCCTTGTCGCAGGGGTTGCCGCCGCGCTTGGAATACTCGAGCGCGGTCTTGGGCAGATACCACCAGTTCATGAAGTCGATCGCGACCCGCATCTTGGCCTCGTCGTTGAAGGCGTTGATCACCCAGGGCTGGCCGCCCATGCAGTATATCCGCTTCTCCTCGGCCGCCTTGCCGAACTTCGGCGGCGGCACCACCATCACCTTGTCCTTGTTTTCGGGAGTGATCATAGCGAGGCCGACCGCCGCCCATTGCAGGCAGGTCGCGACCTTGCCTTGCGTCCACACGTCGATTTCCTCGCCGATGCCGTAGTTGGTGGCGCCGGGCGGCATATACTTCAACCAAGACTTATAGCGCTCCATGGCCTTGGCGTTGCCGTCGGTGTTGAGAACGCCCTCGACCTGGGCATTCTTCGAATCCCAGATCTGGCCGCCGGAGCTCCACATCACCGAGAACAGCGGGCAGGTGCAGAAATCATAGACGCGGCTATATTGCCACGCGGCGCCCCACAGGCCTTTTTCCGGGCGCGTGAAGAACTCCATGACTTTCTCGTAGTCGTCAGCGTTCAGGTTCTCATAGTCCTCGAAGGTCGAGGGCAGCTTCATGTTGTATTTGGCCATGAAGGCAGCCTGCTCCTTCGGATCCTGGACCAGATCCTTGCGCACGAAGAGAGCTTTGGTGTCGCCTTCCTGAGGCAGGCCCCAAATGTCTTGGCTGCCGTCCGGGTAGCGCATGTAGGTATCGATGACGGTCTGCGAATACCATTCGAGCTGCAGACCTTTGTTCTTGGCGATGACGTCGTTGAGCTTCAGGATCCAACCAGGCTTCGACAAGGCGCCGAGCCACTGGGAATCCGAGATGATGATGTTGTATTCCTGGCTGTTGGTGGCGAGCGAGGTAGCGGCCTTCTGGAACAGGTCTCCGAAGGGTGCTTCGGCAAAACCGAAGGAAACGTCGTAACCGTAGCGCTCTTTCACATAGTCGGCGAAGAGCGGCGACATCTTCACTCCGAGCGACGAGGGCAGCCAGCCCGCGATACCCAGGATGTTCATATCGATCTTCTTGCCGGCGAGCGGATGAGCCTCCATGGCCTTGAGGCGGTTGATGAAGGGTGCCCCCATCACGCCCGCAAGACCGGCCGCGCCCGCGCCCTTCAAGAGCGTACGGCGTGGAACTAACAAGCTGTTTGTCGGCGTGTTCGACGTCATCGTGTCCTCCCAGACTTCGCGCTTTGCGCGCCATGAGACCGGTTCGTTGCCGGTATGTTTGCTGACGGTGGTTAGCGATTTCGCTTTAGCACCATTGCAATCATCGTTCGTTCCGACATAATTCAGAACAAACCTGACAAATGTCAATGCTGAAAAAAACTACGACACGACGACCGAGGAAAGCCGGGAGGGACGAAGCGGATGGCGGGCTCGCCATTCCGCTGCGATTCCGCGACGATCCTTTGGTGTGGGCCGGCTGGCTCTATTTTCAGGATGGCCTGACCCAGCACGACATTGCCCAGGTGATGGGCGTTTCGCGCGCCACGGTGAACAGCTATCTGAGCGAGGCGCGCACGCGCGGCATCGTCAGGGTCAGCATCGATCCGGCACGGCTGCGGGCTGTGGATGCGGCTCAAGCCCTGAAGAAACGCTTCGGCCTCAACGACTGCGTCGTCATCCCGGCCGATGATGGCGGCCGCATGCTGGTTCGCCGCCTTGGCGAGGCCGGCGCCCTGGTGTTGCGCGCGACGCTGCGCGCCGGCGACAGTGTGGCCGTGGCCTGGAGCCGCACCGTGATGGCGGTCGCCGAACAGGCGCGGCCGCTGAATCTGCCCGACCTGACGGTGGTCCAGATATCAGGAAGCGGCGCCGCCGGCCTCGATTTCTCGCCCGAGCTCTGCGCGTCCGCTTTCGCGACGGCGATCGGCGCGCGCTGCATTAACGCTGGCGCCCCCGCGATGGTGGCCAGCGCCGCGATTCGCGATCTCCTGCTCGCCGAGCCGACGGTTCGCGAGCGACTGGACCTGATCCGCAGGGCCGACCGCATGATCTTCGGCATCGGCACGACGCGGCGGGACGACCTGATCTTTACCAGCGGCATGATGGACCCGCTCTCCGCCAAGCCCTATCTGGCGCAGCGCGCCACGGCCATCGTGGCGGGCCGTTTCATGGACGAGCGGGGCGTACCATTGCAAGGGCCGCTCGACGACCGCATGGTGGGGCCGAGGCTCGATGAGTTGAGCGGCATCAAGGAGCGGATCGCCGTCGCCGGCGGGCTGCACAAGGTCGCGGCCATCCTGGCCTGTCTGCGCGGCGGCCATGCGAGCGTGCTGGTCACGGACGCCGCAACGGCGCACGGAATCCTGAAAGCCGACGGCGCCCCGGAACTGGCCGGCTCTTCGGGATCGGGACCAACCATAAAAGCAGAAGGAGGAACCACGGTGAAGACCAAGAAACTCATCAACGATTCGGCCGTCATCGTCGAGGAGATGCTGGACGGCGTCATTGCCGCCCATCCCAAACACGTGAGGCAGTTGCCCCACTCGCCACGCTCGCTCATCGCCGTCGACGGCCCGCGCAAAGGGAAGGTCGGGATGGTCGTCGGCGGCGGCTCGGGCCACGAGCCGACCTTCCTCGGCTTCGTCGGCCGGGGCCTCGCGGATGCCTGCGCGGTCGGCAACGTCTTCGCCTCGCCGCCGCCGGACCCGATCGTCGAATGCGCCAAGGCGGTCGACGGCGGCAAGGGCGTCCTCTTCGTGTTCGGCAACTACGCCGGCGATGTGATGAACTTCGAGATGGCGGCGGAACTCGCGGCGCTCGACAGTATCGAGGCCCGCATCCTCGTGACCACCGACGACGTCGCCTCCGCGCCGCGCGACCAGCGGGAGAAGCGCCGTGGCGTCGCCGGCAATTTTTTCGTCTTCAAGATCGTGGGCGCGGCAGCGGACAAGATGCTGAGCATCGACGAATGCGAGCGCCTCGGGCGCAAGGCCAACGACCAGACGTTCACCGTGGGCGTGGCGCTGGGGCCGTGCTCCCTGCCCCATACGCTGACGCCGAATTTCGAGATCGGCGCCGACGAGATGGAAGTCGGCATGGGAATCCATGGCGAACCCGGCGTATCGCGCGAGCCGCTGAAAACCGCCGACGGGGTGGCGGATGACATCCTCGACCGCATCTTCGCCGAAATGCCGGCGGCGCGGGGCGACAAGGTGGCGGTGCTCGTCAATTCGCTCGGGTCCACGCCGCTGATGGAACTTTACCTTCTCAACCGGCGGGTGAAGCAACGGCTCGACGCCCGAGGCATCGCGGTTCACGCCACCTGGGTCGGCAATTACTGCACCTCACTCGAAATGTCGGGCGCCTCGATCACCTTGATGCAACTCGACGACGAACTGACCCCTTTGCTCGACCACCCCTGCGACTGCGCCATGTTCCGCGCCGGTTAAGCGCTTCCGCACCCGAGATCGATGGACATCCCCCATGACCGAACTCACCACACAAGGCCTCGTCGCGCTGTTCGACCAGATAACGGATGCGATCGAGGCGGATAAGGAACGGCTCTGTAAGCTCGACGGCGTCATCGGAGATGCCGACCACGGCGTTACGATGTCCATCGGCTTTCTCGCGGTGCGGATCGCCCTGAAGACGCTAGACCCCGCGACGTCCGAGCCCACGGCGGTGTTCAACCTCGCGGCCAAATCCTTCCTCAACGCGGTTGGCGCGTCGTCGGGACCGCTTTATGCCACGGCCTTCCTGCGGGCGGGCGCGGCCGCCAAGGGCAAGGCGACACTCGACCGCGACGCCATGGTGGCGACGATCGGCGCCATGGCCAAGGGCATTCAGGATCGTGGAAAGGGCGAGCGCGGCGACAAGACCATGCTCGATGCTTGGATTCCGGCCGCCGAAGCCGCGGCGAGCGCGGCGGAGGCCGGCGGGGACATGCGCGCCTGCCTCGACGCCGCACTGGCGGCTGCCGAAACGGGAGCGGAAGCCACAAAGACGATGGTAGCCTCCAAAGGGCGCGCGTCGCGACTCGGCGAACGGTCCCTGGGCCATATGGACCCCGGGGCAGCATCGGCCGTGACAATCCTCAAGGTCTTCGCGCGAATCCCGGCCTGATCGTCGAAGGACACACGGACGATGAGGTCTTGCGTGGCCGCCGAGCCCGGAGATAATACCAACGGCCATTGGTATAAGTTCGGCCATTGGTGACGGCGTCGACCTGTGACGCGTGAGGGAGCGATCGGGTTTGTGGGACGGGGCGCCTATCCTCACCGCACAGGGCCTTGTCCCGGTCGAGTCCCTAACGCAGGGCACGCAGCTCCTGACATCCTCCGGGCAAGTCAGGCGTCTTGTGTCTGTGGCAAAACACGGTGAGGCGCTCCCTGGACCTGCGATCTCCTTCATCGCACAAGCCTTGGGCAGCGCGCATCCAAACCGCGACATCGATCTCCTCCCGGATTGGCCGGTCCTCATCGACGATGTCGTCCTGCCGGCCAAAAGCCTGGTCAACGGGGCGACCATCCGCACCCGCCTCCTGAACGACGCCGGCCCATCGTGGCGCCTGATGGTAGAAGGCGCGGACGCCGAGGCCTGCGAACCACCCACCGTCTATGCCCCGATGCTTCGCCCGGACGGCATCGTTCATGCCGACGATGCGTCGATGGCCGCTCTCAAAACCCACGCTGCGCCCCGGGCGATCAAGCAGCGTCTGATCGACATCGCGGCGCAAGCCGGCCATCTCCTGAGCGACGATCCGGACCTTCACATCATCGTCGACGGAAGGGCCACCGCACCCCGGCGGAACAAGGGCAATCGCTATCTTTTCGCCGTTCCCTCGGGAGCCCGGAGCCTTCAGTTGATGTCGCGAACCTGGGTTCCGTCCGACGTCGTTCCCGGAAGCGGCGACGAGCGCGTGCTGGGCGTGTGCGTTCGTCGCATCGTTCTCGACGGTCACGAGATTGCTCTGTCCGAATTCGATGCCGGTTGGAGCAAGCTCGAAGACCACGGCAAGCTCTCGGTGCGTTGGACACAAGGTTCCGCCGTCATCCCCGTTTCGAGCCCTCGCTACCTCGATGTCGAACTCTATGGGTCGGGACAATATTGGGTGGCGGCACCGCAAGGCGTGTAGCGACCCTCGTGGTTTGGCGCGGCGCGCGCAGCGTCCCAAGGTTTGACCACGACCGCCTCTCCTTTATGAGTGGGCCGCGCGCCGCGAAACGTTGGCGCGTTCAAGAGAGTGCCGATGAAGCCCGTTGCCAGCTTGCCCCCGAATTCCTTCGCCTCCGAGACCACGCCGGTCGTGAAGCCCACCGGCTTCCGCGAATATGACGCCCGCTGGCTTTTCCCGCAGGAATTGAATCTGCTCGGCGTGCAGGCGCTGGGCCTCGGACTCGGTACGATGCTGCGAATGCGCGGGATCCACGCCATCGTCACCGGGCATGATTTTCGCAGCTATTCCTCCTCCATCAAACATGCTTTGGCGCTGGGATTAGTCCAGGCAGGCATGGAGGTGCACGACATCGGACTCGCGCTCTCACCGATGGCCTATTGGGCGCAATTCGCGCTCGACGTGCCGGCGGTGGCCATGGTCACGGCCTCCCACAACGATAACGGCTGGACGGGCGTCAAGATGGGCGCCAAGCGCCCCGTCACCTTCGGCCCCGACGAGATGGGTGAATTGCGTGATATCGTCCTCAAGGGGCGCGGCACGCCGGCCCCGGGCGGCGCCTATCTGCCTGTCGCGAATTTCGGCGAGCGCTACCTCGCCGACCTCGCCAAACATCCCAAGGTCAAGCGCAAGCTGAAGGTGGTGGCGGCCTGTGGCAACGGCACGGCAGGCGCCTTCGCGCCGCAACTTCTCGAAGCGCTCGGCTGCGAGGTGGTGCCGCTCGACGTCGAGGGAGACTTCACCTTCCCGCGCTACAACCCTAACCCCGAAGATCTTCACATGCTCGAAGCCATGGCCGAAAAGGTCAGGGAGGTCGGCGCCGATGTGGGTCTCGGCTTTGATGGCGACGGCGACCGCTGCGGCGTCGTCGACAACGAGGGTCATGAGATTTTCGCCGATAAGATCGGCGTGATGCTGGCCCGCGACCTGTCGAGCCTTCACCCCGGCGCCACCTTCGTGGTCGATGTGAAATCGACGGGCCTCTTCGCCACCGATCCGGTGCTCAAAGCCAATGGCGTCAAGGCCGATTACTACAAGACGGGCCATTCCTACATCAAGCGGCGCGTGTCAGACCTCGGGGCGCTGGCGGGGTTCGAGAAATCCGGCCATTTCTTCTTCAACGCGCCGATCGGCCTTGGCTATGACGATGGCCTGCTCACCGCCATCGCGGTGCTGGACATGCTGGACCGCGCTCCGCAAAAGACGATGGCGGACCTCTATCGCGACTTGCCCAAAACCTGGGGCTCGCCGACCATGTCGCCCCATTGCGCCGACGAGCGCAAATATGGCGTGGCGGATGCTGTCGTCGCCCGGTTCAAGGCCATCCAGGCTGCAGGCGAAAGCTTCACCGGACAGCCGATCCGGGACATTAACACCATCAACGGCGTGCGCGTGACGGTCGAGGACGGCACCTGGGGTCTGGTCCGCGCCTCGTCCAACAAGCCCGAGCTCGTCGTGGTGGTGGAAAGCCCGGTCTCGGAAGAGCGCATGCGGGCGATGCTCAAAGCCATCGACGGCGTGTTGCGGGAGAACGAGGGCGTGGGCGCGTATAATCAGACGATTTGAAGGATAGGATCCTCTCCCCGCGTAGCGGGGGAGGGGGACCACCGAAGGTGGTGGAGGGGGGATTGCGGGCACCGATCCTGACCATAAAGCGCGCTCGCAATCTGCGGCGAAACCTGACACTGCCGGAAATCATTTTATGGCAGGCGCTACGCCGTTCAGCTATCGAAGGCATGAGGTTTCGCCGACAGCATCCGATCGGGCCACATGTTCTCGATTTCTATAGTCCCGCGCATAAACTCGGGATCGAAGTTGATGGAGTCATCCATGACGATCCTATACAGGTTCTGCACGACGAGAGACGAAGCCTGTGGTTGCGAAATCAAGGCATCAGGCTGATGCGGTTCAACGCGATCGATATTCTTCACGGCGAACGCTTCCAGGATGTCCTGGCGACGATCGCGACAGCTGCAGCCCCCTCCACCGCCTTCGGCGGTCCCCCTCCCCCGCGTCGCGGGTGAGGATCAATGCTACAACCGCCGTCCCGTCTCCGGATCGAACATTACCGCCTTGTCGAGGTTGAAGGCGAACGGCACCGTCTGGCCGGCCGTGATGATCGCGTCCGAGCGCATCCGCGCCGTGATGGTCTTCCCGCCAAGTTGCGTCACCACGAACGTGTCCGACCCCGCAGGCTCGACCACATCGACGAAACTGTCGATGAACTCGATGGCGCGCGAATTGCGGTCGGCTCCATCCTTGTCGGTGATGGCTTCGGGCCGGATGCCAAGGATGAGATCGCGTCCCGTGGGCAAAGGCGCCTGCGAAATCGTGATCGGCGGGGCGAGCGTAACGTCAAGCGAACCGTTTCGGGCGAGTTTCAGCACGCGGCGGCCGTTCTCCTCGACCACGCGGGTCTTGATGAGATTCATGGCCGGTGAGCCCATGAAATCGGCCACGAAGAGGTTGTCCGGCTTGTTGTAGATCTCGGCCGGCGTGCCGACCTGCTGCACCTCGCCGTCCTTGAGCACGGCGATCTTGGTGGCCAGGGTCATCGCCTCGATCTGGTCATGCGTCACATAGACGACGGTAGTGCCGGTGGTGGCATGCAACCGCTTGATCTCGGTGCGCATGTCGACGCGCAACTTCGCGTCGAGGTTCGACAGGGGTTCGTCGAAGAGGAAAACCCGGGGGTTACGCACAAGAGCCCGACCCATAGCGACGCGCTGGCGCTGGCCGCCCGAGAGCTGCGAGGGTTTACGGTTGAGAAGATGGCCGATCTGCAGCGTCTTCGACACTGACTCGATGGCCTTCTCGCGCTCCGCCTTGGGCACGCCGCGCATTTCCATGCCGAAGGCGATGTTTCCCGCAACCGTCATATTCGGGTAGAGCGCATAGCTCTGAAACACCATGGCGATGTCGCGCTTGGAGGGATGCAAAGTATTGATCCGCTGCCCTTCGAGCCTGATCTCTCCTTCGGTGATCGTCTCCAGTCCGGCGATGGTGTTGAGCAGGGTCGATTTTCCACACCCCGACGGGCCGACCAGGACTAGGAATCCGCCTTTGTCGAGGTCGATGTCGATGCCCTTCAAAATCTCGACCGCGCCGAAACGCTTCTTCAAACCCTTGATTTCAAGGAACGCCATGCTGGTTCAGCCCTTGACCGCGCCGGCCATGAGCCCGCGAACGAAATAGCGACCCGCCACGATATAGACCAGGAGGGTCGGCAGGGCGGCGATCATCGCCGCCGCCATGTTGACGTTATATTCGACGACGCCGGTCGAGGTGTTGACGACATTGTTGAGCGCCACCGTCATCGGCATCGTATCGCCCGATCCCGCATAGGCGGATGCGAAGAGGAAGTCGTTCCAGATATTGGTGAACTGGTAGATCACCGTGACGACGAAGATCGGCAGGGAATTGGGCAGCAGCACGCGCAGGAAGATTTGAAAGAAGCCTGCTCCGTCCACCATAGCGGCGCGCACGAGTTCGGTCGGGAAAGCCTCGTAATAGTTGCGGAAGAAGAGCGTCGTGAAGCCTAGGCCGTAGACCACATGCACGAAGACAAGGTTGGCGGTGGGGTTGCCGAAGCCGAAGGTGAACCCCGTCATATCCTCGAGCAGGGTGCCGAAGCGGCCGAAACTGCCGAGAATGGTCGCCATCGGCAACAACACTGCCTGGAACGGGATAAAACAGGCGAAGAGCATCAGCCCGAACACCAGCGTATGGCCCCGGAATCGCCATTTGGTCAGCACGTAGCCGTTGAGCGCGCCAAGGATGGTGGAGATTAGAACCGCCGGAACCACCATCTTGATGGAGTTCCAGAAATAACCCTTGATGCCGGCGCAGGTAAGGCCGACGCAGACATCGCCCCAGGCCCGCACCCAGGGCGCTAAGGTCGGCGATCGCGGCAACGCCAGCATGTTGCCGTTCTGGATCTCGTCCATGGTCTTGAACGACGTGACAACCATCACGAACAGCGGCATCAGGTAGATCACGGCGAAGGCGGACAGCAGGCCGTAGATCATCACCCGCGCCGCCTTGGCGCCCGCCGCCCCTTCGGGACGCGTCCGAGGCGCGGAGGTGACGCTCAACGCACACGCTCCCTCAGTTCCGAATAGAGGTAGGGAACGATGATGGCGCTGATGGCGATGAGCATGATGACGGCGCTGGCCGATCCCACCGCCATCTCGTTTCGCTTGAACGTGTATTCATACATGAAGTTCGAGGGCAGCCAGGCCGAGCCGCCAGGACCGCCGCTCGTCAGCGCCACGACGAGGTCATAGGATTTGATCGCCATATGGGCGAGGACGATGAAGGCCGACAGGAAGACCGGCCGCAGCATGGGGATGATGATACGGCGATAGATCTGAAAGGTGCTGGCGCCGTCGATCTGCGCCGCCTTGGTGATCTCGCTGTCGATGCCGCGCAGGCCGGCCAGGAACATCGCCATGACAAAGCCCGAGGCCTGCCAGACGCCAGCGATCACCACCGTATAGATGACGCGATCCTTGTTCTTGATCCAGTCGAAATGAAAGCTCGTCCAGCCCCAGCCATGCAGGGTCTGTTCAAGGCCGAGACCCGGATCGAGGAACCACTTCCAAGCGACGCCGGTCACGATGAAGGACAGCGCCATCGGGTAGAGATAGATCGGGCGCAGCAGGCTTTCGCCGCGAATTTTCTGGTCGATGAAAATGGCGAGCGCCAGGCCGATCGCCAAAGCAAGGCCAATATAGAGGACGCCGAAGATCCCCATGTTGGTGATCGACGTATACCAGCTCGACGGCGGATCGCTCTGGAATGTCCAGCGCCAAAGCCGTTCATAGGCCCGCGTCCCGGTGATGGCGTAATTGGGGAAAGCCTTGGAATTGGTGAAGCTGAGATAGATCGTCCAGACAATGAAGCCGTAGACGAAGACCACGATCGCGATGAAGCTCGGCGCCAGGACCAGTTTCGGCACGGCCTCGCCGAGGCGTGAACGAAAAGTGACCCGCGGCGGGGCGCCGCGGGCCTGGGTCAGTTCGATTTCGGTGGTAGCGACCGACGACATGAGGAACTCTCGAGACCGATCATAACCCTCTCCTCCCGCTGAGCGGGAGAAGAGGCGTCGTTGCCTTACTTCGCGTCGTCGATCGCCTGGACGAGCTGGGTCACCGCCTCGTCCGAAGTCTTGATCTGGCCATGCACGAATTTCGTCACGACGTCTTTATAGGCATTGGCGACGGCGGGCGGCGCGCCGTAGCCCTGGGCGAGCGATCCAAACAGCGTTCCCTTCTCGGTCGAGGCCTTGAGGTCGGCAATACCCTTCTTGCCGCAGGCGTCGAAATCGGCGTCGGACACGTCTGTGCGGGCCGGAACCGAACCCTTGACGACGTTGAAGGCGGACTGGAAACTCTTCGACATCGTGTCGGTCGCCAATTGCACTTGCGCGGCCTTGCGGTCCGCCGGAACATCGAACATCCCGAACATATCCGAATTATAAACCACGCTGCCGTCGGTGCCCGGAAAACGGTAGCAGAGGAAGTCGGTGCCCGGCGTCTTCTTGGCGGCCTTGAATTCACCCTTTGCCCAATCGCCCATCACCTGGACCAACGCGTCGCCCTTGATCACCATGGCGGTGGCGAGGTTCCAGTCGCGGCCGGAGAAGTTCGGATCGACATAGCTCGTCAGCTTGGCGAGATTGTCGAAGGCTTTTTTCATGGTCGGGGACTTCAGCGAGGCGTCGTCGAGGTCGTTCATCGCCTTCTTGTAGAAGTCCGGACCACCGGTCGACAGAACGACGCTGTCGAACATCGTGGCTTCCTGCCAGTTCTGGCCGCCGAGGGCGAGAGGCGTTACGCCAGCCGCCTTGGCTTTCTCGAGCAGTGCGATCAGGTCCTCGAAGGTCTTCGGCTCGGTGCCGCCGATCTTGTCCATCACGGCCTTGTTGATCCACAGCCAGTTGACCGAATGGACGTTGACCGGCACGGCGACCCATTTGCCCTGATAGACGGCAAACTTCTGCAACGGCGCGGGCACAACCTTGTCCCAGCCTTCTTTGATGGCGGTAGCCGTGATGTCACCCATCTTACCGGCTTGGGCATAGTCGAGCACGGTATAGCCCAGCATCTGCGACGCCGTGGGATAATTGCCGGCGGCGGCCATGGCTTTCAACGCGGTCATGGCAGCATCGCCGCCGCCGCCTGCCACGGGGACATCTTTCCAGGCGAAGCCTTGCTTGGCCAAATCCTGCTTGAGAACGTTGAGCGCGGCCGCCTCGCCACCGGACGTCCACCAGTGCAGCATCTGCACTTCCTTGACGTCGGCGGCACGGGCCGAGATTTCGAAGGCCATCGAGGCCGCGAGCGCGACGCCCGCCAGGAGTTGAATGCGAGTGGTCAAGTGTTCCTCCCCAAACCTCCCGATGTTTCGGGATGATCCTGATTGAAGTTGAAGCGGCCCAAATGGCCGCCGAAACGTCAGCCTGTTTTTCCAGTGATCTGCGCTTCTATGGACATCAATGCACAGGAATCTCGGGGTTGTATATGGGCTCGTGCCGCCCTTTGGCAGGCGCATCCGCAAGAAGCGGGAAACGGTTAACCACCCTGGGACGGCGCGCGACGGAGCGCTCAGCGGGCCGGAAGAGGGGTATCGAGCACGAAGCTTGCAGGAATATGCAACGACCACTGAAGCCCACTCGACGCGAAGGTCAAGCTGACCGTCCCATCGAGCGCCCGAGCGGCCAAACGCTCCATCACTTTGTGTCCGAAACCGTAGCGCTGCGGGGGGGAAACCTCCGGGCCGCCCGACTCGCTCCAACTGACATGGAAGCGGCGCGTTTCCGTCGAGACATCGTCGAGCGACCAATTGATCGCGATCTTGCCGCCAGGCACGGACAGAGCTCCGAACCGAGTGGCGTTCGAAATGAGCTCGTTGAAGGCAAGGCCGACATTCTGGGCGGCTTCGGGTTTCAGAAACAATGGCGGCCCCGACAAACTGATTTGGTGCGTCGTCGTCTCGAGCACCGCTCCGAGATGCCAGCGCACCAATTCTTCCATCAGCGCGCCATGCCAATCCTGCGCCGCCAGAAGTTCGTGGGATACGGCGAGGCCACGTAACCGAGCCGAGAACCGTTCCTCGAACTCCGCCGCTGTGAGACTGTCCTTCACGGTCTGGCGCGCCATGGCCTGAATGATCGCGAGGAGATTCTTCGAACGATGCGTCACCTCGCGCATCAAAAGGTGCATATGGGTTTCGCGCTGTTTGCGGGAGGTGATGTCCCGCGCCATGCCGATCAGTTCCATCGGGCCCGTCGGCCCTTCCGGATAGTATCGACGTGCATCGAGCGACACCCACCGCTCGGCGCCATCACTCGTGCGAATCCGGAATTCGATCCGGCTCGTCTCTTTCCCGTCCGGCAACGCCGCGGCGCCAAGCTCGCTCTCTGTCCGAACCGCATCCTCAGGATGCCATGACCCTCGGAACAATTCCATGGTCACGCAACTGCCCGGCGGCAGGCCCAGCAATGCCGCGATACCTTCATCGCCGACAAACGTCCCGGCCGCGATGTCCCACACCCATATTCCGGTTCGACCGACATCGAGTGCCAGCTGAATTCGCTCTGCTTTCAATGGGAACCCGCCACCGCAAGGGTGCCTTTCATCAGAAGGGGACCGAAGGATGTTTACGAACCACTCATTCATCCGCCCCACTCGTCCCAGGACGAGCGTCGACCCGGCTAGGGATCGAGTGCGACGGACCGTCGGAATCTGAACGTGAACCACACAGCAAAGTTTCGGACGGACTCGACCGATCTTTCGAATTGCCGTGCCGACGTCGCTTTTCGCGCTTCTCCGGTTTCGCACGTCGTGAGCCGGACCCTAATGGCGTTCAAGAAGGTTCAACCGGCCATCGGCAGGATCATATTTTTTAGCTTTTTCACCCGCGTCGCGAACGCGTGCCGGCGCTGCTCCGACGCCACCACATCCGCATCCGTCACGTAATTGAGCTGAATCGCCCGGCGCTGCCCCTTGAAAGGCTTGTGACCGTGCCAGGAATTGTCGGAGCGCCGAAAGACCAGCAGCGTTCCCTCGTTGGGCGACACTTCGGCGACCGGGTTGTCGAGACTGTCACTGGAGCGGAGCAGCCGCAACCGCCCGCCATCCGCCTGCCAACCGTCGTTCAGATACAGAAGGACGGTAATGATCTTGGTCTTGGAATCGGTGTGGATATGCCCGTCGCGGTCGCCCACGAATCCCCGCACCGTATACATCGTCGGCCTTCCGGTAAGGTCGAGGTCGAACTTGCGTTCGACGGCTGCCCGGAAATCGGGACCTTCGAGATCGGCCATGAGGTCCTTGAACCGACCCTTGACGCTCAACTCCCCGGGCGGATGCGACCCTGGGCCCGGGATACGGGGAAAGTCGGCCACAATTTCCTTGAACGTAGTGGGCTGGATGAATCGTTCGACGATGACGAAATCGAACGGGTCGCGCGTCAGCGGCGTCGCGTCGAAAGCAGCAATGTCGAGAGTGCTCACGGAGGTTTCCTTCTCTGGCCCGGCGGATGGGTGCGATCTATCGGTTTTGAGCGGCCGCACCATGACGGAAGCACTCCCCCAAGGCAAACAAAGCCATCGTCCGGCGTTGGAACGCTCTCCGCCACCTGGGTCGTAACCCGACGAGGCTTCGTCGTCACGCTGTTCGGGCCGCTCCCCACACCCGCGTCCAAAACCTTTGATCCGTGGAGACGATAGCCTTTGCGGAAGGTCGGTCTTTCGCCGATTGACAAGCTAGATCGGGACGACGCACTCTGGAGCAAGATGCCGAAGGACCGGCATGAGTTTTATGCACCGCAACGGGTCTGCGCCCGGGGTTTTTTCAGTATCGATACGGCATAGGAGACTCGCTAGGCGGTTTTTAGGCACCTAAGGCTCGGGGTGACCTTGGCACGAGTTTCATCGAGCTTGCGGATTACCCCAGAGCAGTCACTGGGTTGGTTTGACGTTCGGGAAGAAAGACGCATCCTGAAACGCCGTCCGGCCCCGCATTCCCGGCTTGACTTCGCTAACGTCTAAAAATAGGTCAGCTTCAAAGCGGTTTCGCCATAATCTGCGGATCGAAAACAAAGAATTTCGCGAGGGCAAAAATGCTCCATGCGATGAGATAAATACAGGGAGGACTATTAAATGATGAAGAAACTTCTGCTGGCTGGCAGCATCCTGGCCATGACGTCTGTGCCGTCGTTTGCCGGTGGTGAAATCATTGGATTGATCACCAAGACCAATACGAACCCGTTTTTCGTCAAGATGAAGGAAGGAGCGGCAGCCAAGGCCAAGGAACTCGGCGTGACGTTGCAATCCTTCGCCGGCAAGACCGACGGAGACAATGACGGTCAAGTTCAAGCGATCGAGGAACTCATCGCGGCCGGTGCCAAGGGGTTCATGCTCGTGCCGAGCGACTCCAGCGCGATCGTGCCGACGGTTAAAAAGGCCCGGGACGCCGGCCTTCTCGTGATCGTGCTCGACACGCCCCTCGACCCGATCGACGCGGCCGACGCGACTTTCGCCACCGACAATTTCAAGGCCGGCCAACTGATCGGCGCCTGGGCTAAGGCCACGCTTGGACCCGACGGCGCCAAGAACGCCAAGATCGCGACGCTTGATCTGGCCGCCAACCAGCCCACGGTCGATTACCTGCGCCACAATGGCTTTCTCTCCGGTTTCGGCATTCCGGTGAAGAACGCGAAACATTTCAGCCCCTCCGACGACCCACGGATCGTGGGGAGCGACGTCACATCCGGCGCCGAGGAAGGCGGCCGCAAGGCCATGGAGAACATTCTGCAGAAGGCCGACGATATCAATGTCGTCTATTCGATCAACGAGCCCGCTGCGGCAGGCGGCTACGAGGCGCTGAAGGCAGCCGGCAAAGAGAAGGGCGTGCTCTCCGTGGCGGTCGACGGCGGCTGCCCGGGCGTCAAGAATGTCGCGGCCGGCATCATCGGGGCCACGTCGCAGCAATATCCGCTGCTGATGGCCTCGAAGGGCGTCCAGGCGATCGCAGACTTCGTCAAGACCGGCAAGAAGCCTGAGAAGACTCCCGGCCTCGACTTCACCGATACGGGCGCGACGCTGATCACCGACAAGCCTGTCCCGGGTGTCCCCTCGATCACCAGTGCCGAAGGCCTCAAGATTTGCTGGGGCTGACACGTGGAGCATGATGATTTTGGATCGTTAAGATCCAAAACCGTCTCGACCTCATAATCCAATCCTCGTGGATGACGAGGTCGACTCGATGGCCGGCCGATCGGTTTAGAGGCGTCCACCAGATTGTATCAAACGGAAGCCGCACCTTCCGTTTGAGCCGGCGCGACCGGACACGCGACGACGCCATCATCCGCCTTCGGAGCAACCATGGCCGAAATACCTAAAACACGCGGGCCGGCCGAGTTCGAGCAGGGCCTCGGAGCGGCGGCGGCGGTTCCCGTCGCGTTCTCGGGCTATGAACAGCCGTTGATCAAACGCGTCCAGCGCTTCCTTCACGCCTATCCGACGATCGTACCGTTCATCGTCCTGCTGCTTGGCGTCGTCCTCGGTGCATCGGTCAACTGGATCCGCTTTACGACCGGCTCAAACCTCTCGACGATCCTCCTGCAGGTCACGATCATCGGCATCCTGGGGATTGCCCAGACGCTGATCATCCTGACCGCCGGCATCGATCTCTCCGTCGGCATCGTGATGGTCCTGTCGTCGATCGTGATGGGGAAAATATCGGTGACGCTCGGCTGGCCGGTCGAGATCGGCTTTCCCCTCGGGCTGCTGGTCGGCATGGGATGCGGCACGCTCAATGGGTTGTTGGTGACGCGACTGCGGATGCCCCCGTTCATCGTCACGCTCGGAACGCTCTCGATCTTCACGGCGCTCAACACCTGGTATTCTCAATCCGAGACCATTCGAAGCGGCGATATCCGTGAAAAGGCCGCGATACTTCTGGCCATGGGGGAGCCCATCCAGTTCGGCACGGCCAGGATCAT
This sequence comes from Lichenihabitans sp., assembly GCA_965214365.1. GTDB lineage: Bacteria > Pseudomonadota > Alphaproteobacteria > Rhizobiales > Beijerinckiaceae > Lichenihabitans. Next base: position 2,092,413 of record CBDCBM010000004.1, on the reverse strand, counting down.
TTACGGATCCGTGTTCATGCTCCTGGTCGCGGCGCTCGTCTGGTACATGCTGAACCGCACGGCCTTCGGCCGCCATGTCTACGCCGTGGGAGACGACCGGGAAGCGGCGCGGCTGGCCGGCATCAATACCGATCGCGTGCTGCTCAGGGTCTACATGCTGGCTGGCCTCATCTCCTCCCTGGCCGGGTGGGTTTTGATCGGCCGCGTCGGCGCCATCAGTCCGACCAGCGGCCAGGACGCCAACCTCGACAGCATCACGGCCGTCGTCATCGGCGGCACCAGCCTGTTCGGCGGGCGCGGCTCGATCGTCGGGACCCTCGTCGGCGCGCTCATCGTCGGCGTGTTCCGATCGAGCGTTTCCTTGGCCGGCCTCGACGTCCTCTGGCAGCAATTCGCCGTCGGCGTCCTGATCATCGTCGCCGTGGCGCTGGATCAATGGATCAGGAAGGTGTCGGCATGAGCCCGGAACCCGTTCTCCAGGCCCGCGGGCTCGTCAAGCGCTTCGGTCGCGTCACTGCGATAGACAATGCCGATTTCGATCTCATGCCAGGGGAAATCCTGGCGGTGATCGGCGATAACGGCGCGGGAAAATCCACCCTCATCAAGGCATTGGCTGGCGCCGTCAAACCCGATCAAGGGGAAATCCGCCTCGACGGCAAAGTGGTCAACTTCCACTCGCCGATCGAGGCTCGGGAGGCGGGGATCGAAACCGTCTATCAGAATCTGGCGCTTTCACCGTCACTGACCATCGCGGATAATATGTTCCTGGGCCGGGAGCGGCGGAAGCCGGGCTTCCTCGGTACAACCTTTCGCATGCTCGATCGCTCGATCATGCAAAAGGAGGCACGGCACCATCTGAGCGCGCTCGGGCTGATGACGATCCAGAACATCAACCAGACGGTCGAGACATTATCCGGCGGCCAAAGGCAGGGGGTGGCGGTCGCCCGAGCGGCGGCCTTCGGCAGCCGTGTGATCATCATGGATGAACCCACCGCCGCCCTTGGGGTGAAGGAATCCCGCAAAGTGCTGGAACTGATCCTCGACGTCCGGTCCAAAGGCCTGCCGATCGTTCTCATCAGCCATAACATGCCGCATGTCTTCGAGGTGGCCGACCGCATCCATATCCATCGGCTGGGGCGGCGGGCCTGCGTCATCAAGCCGTCGCTCTACACGATGTCCGATGCCGTCGCGATCATGACCGGGGCCATGAAACCGCCGGAGGAAGAACTGGCGGCTTGAACCAACCTCAAGGATCGATGCGGAAGGGCCTTACCCACAGCCACTGCACCACGAGCATTGCGGCCCGCCATCCGTGAAAGCCGCCGATCTTATCAGCCTGCGCGATCTGCAGGCTGGTGAGACTGCCGCCGTGTTTGCTGAAGAGATGCGTGAGCAGGGCCTGCGTTTCGAGCGTCACGGCGTTGATCACCAAGCGACCGCCAGGACCAAGCGCGGCCATGGCGGTCTCGACGACCTCCGGCCCGGTCGCGCCGCCGCCGATGAAGATCGCGTCAGGACGCGCCAAGGCGGCACAGACCTCGGGTGCGGAGCCCTCGACCACGTCGAGCGCCGGAACGCCAAGCGCCACGGCATTGCGACGGATACGCGCGACGCGTTCGGGCTGGCGCTCGACCGCCACGGCCCGGTTCGCGGCATCGGCCAACATCCATTCGATGGCAATGGAGCCCGATCCCGCCCCGATATCCCACAAAACTTCCCCGCAACGCGGCGCGAGCTTGGCCAAGGTCACGGCGCGGGTGTCGGATTTGGTGATCTGGCCGTCATGCTCGAACCAGGCGTCGGGCAGGCCGGCGGCCAACGGCAGCACTCGCGCGGAACGATCGGCGACCACCTCGATGGCGAGCGTGTTCAAGGCGTCGACATCGTCCGGTGGTCGATCCCTGGCTTTGACACGGCGTAACCTCTCGCGTGGCCCCCCCATGGCCTCGCAAATGGTGATGAGCGAATCGTCGAAGCCTCGCGCGGTGAGAAAACTCGCGACAGTCTGCGGTGTCGTGCCGTCTGCGCTGAGCGCCAGAACGCGCTGCCCCGGCTGCAGCGCGGGCAGAAGCGTCTCGATCGGCCGGCCGCACAGCGACAGCAAGACGCAATCCTGCTGCGCCCAACCGAGGCGCGCCGAGGCGAGACTGAAGGCGGAGGGTTGGGGGAAACAGGCGAATTCCTCCGCAGGAAGGTGCCGGGCCAGGACCGAGCCGACACCGAAACAGAAAGGATCGCCGCTCGCCAGAACGCAGACCGGGCGCGGCCTCGTGCCGAAAATGGCCGGATAGGTGTCTTCGATCGGCGACGCCCAGGTCAGGGTTTCGGAAGTCAGCGGCGCGGCGAGCGCCAGATGGCGCCGTCCTCCGACCACAAGTCGCGCTTGCGCCAAAGCCTGACGCGCCGCATGAGACAAACCGTCGAGCCCGTCCTCACCGATCCCGACGAAGGTCAGCCAAGGTTTTGCAAGCGCGAGGCCTTCGGCTGTCGCGTCGGGCCGCGCGCTCAAGGCCTGCCCCCGGATCCAGCATGCGTCTTCTCATTCTCGGCGGCACGACGGAAGGCTCCGCTCTGGCACATGCCATGGCCGGGCAGGCCGGCATTCATGCCATTCTGTCGCTGGCGGGACGCACCGAAAACCCCAAGGAACCTCCAATTCCGTTTCGGATCGGCGGCTTCGGTGGGGCGGACGGCCTCATGGCTTTCCTGGTGGAGGAGCGGATCGACGCCGTGATCGATGCCACCCATCCTTTCGCGGAACGAATCTCGGCCAATGCGGCGGACGCAGCCGCGCGCACGGGCCGCCCGCTCGCCGTCTTCAGCCGCGCGCCCTGGCGCGAACGCGAGGGTGACGACTGGCGACATGTGCCCGACCTCGACGGCGCCGCGCGGGCCCTCGGCAAACCCGCCCGTCGGGTCTTCCTCACGAGCGGACGGCTCGGCCTCTCGGCCTTCCGGCAGGCGCCGCAGCATCATTATCTCGTGCGCAGCATCGATCCCCCTGCCCCGCAGGATTGTCCACCCGATTGCGAGGTCATCCTGGCCCGGGGTCCGTTCGACGGCGACGGCGAGACGGCCCTCATGCGGCGCTACGGCATCGAGGTCCTGGTCAGCAAGAACAGCGGAGGCGCGGCGGGAGCCGGCAAGCTCGATGCGGCCCGCGCGCTCAATATCCCGGTCGTGATGGTGGACCGGCCACAGGTCAAGCGCGTAGGCACGGTCTTCACCGGACTCGGCGATGTCCTGGCCTGGATCGAGCATCATCGCGACGCGTCCTCGCGCAAGGCTCCGTAGCTGCGGGGGGTCAGCATCCATCGCCGCCCCCCCGCACCCTCGATATAACGCGTTTCGCTGGAGCCGATGACGACGAGCGTCGCCATATCGGCAAGACCGGCATCGGCCTCCCGCAGGGTCGTCAAGACGATCCGCTCGTCGGGTCGCCCGATCGCGCGGGCGAAAGCCAAAGGGGTTTCACCGCTCTTCATCCGGCGCAGATGCGCGAAAGCCTGGCCGAGGCGCTCCGGCCGGGCCTTCGAGGCCGGGTTATAGAGGGCGATGACGAAATCACCCTCGGCGGCGGCGGTGAGGCGGCGCAAAAGGATGTCCCACGGCTTCAGATTGTCGGACAGGGAGATGGCGCAAAAATCATGACCGAGCGGGGCGCCAAGCCGGGCCGCCGCTGCCTGCATGGCGGTGATGCCGGGCAGCACGCGGATCGGCACGCCGCTCAATGAAAGATCGGCCCCGAGCGCCTCGAAGACCGCCGCCGCCATGGCGAAGACCCCGGGGTCGCCGCCGGAGACCACGGCCACGCGCCGGCCTTCTGCAGCGAGAGCGAAAGCGTGCCGGGCGCGGTCGATCTCGACGCGGTTGTCGCTGGAGTGAAAAGCGAGCCCCGGCCTCGCTGCCACCCGTGCCACATAAGGCGCATAGCCGACGACATCGGTCGCCTCGGCCAGCGCCGCCTCGGCCTCAGACGTCAGCCATTCAGCCGGACCGGGGCCAAGGCCGATCACATCGAGCGAGCCCATCACGGGCGCCGCCCTTGGCCAGGCACGAGCACGATGGCAAAATAGGGGGCTTCGTCGTCGTCCTTGTCGATGAGCCTCATGATCCGCTCGGCCTTCATGGTGCCTCGCTCAACGTAAAGCGCGCGCTCCAGCAAGCCCGCGTCCCGCAGCGCCGCGCGGACCTTCGGCAGGTTCTGCCCCAGCTTCATCACGACGAGTGCGTCCGTGGCCGCCATGCGATGGCGCAAAGCCTCCTGGTCGAGCGTGCCGGGAAGGACCGTCAGCACATCGTCGCCCCAGGTCATGGGCTCGCGCGCCGCCGTCCAGCACCCGGACATGCCGGTCACACCTGGGACGATAGTCACCTCGAATCGTTCGCGCAGCCGCATATAGAGGTGCATGAACGAGCCGTAGAAGAGCGGGTCGCCTTCACACAGAAGCGCCACGTCGCGGCCCTCCGCGAGATGCTGGGCCAGAAGGTCTGCTGCCTCCTCGTAGAAGGCGGCGATACGCGCCTTGTAGGCCGGGTGCTCGAAATGCAGCTCCGTCGTCATCGGATAATGCAGCGGCACCTCCAGGCGCTCCGGCGGCATCCAGGATTCGGCGATGCTTCGCGCGATGCCGCAGCGGCCTTTTTTGGCGAAATAGCTGACGACACCGACGCTTCCCAGCAGCCGGACGGCCTTCACGGTGAGGAGTTCCGGATCGCCCGGTCCTAGTCCAATCCCATAAAGACGGCCGGCCGCTGCCATGGCGCCCTATTCCTCCGCGCTGGCCAGCGCATTGACGGTGGCGGCGGCCATTGCGCTGCCGCCCCGGCGCCCCCGCACGATTAAAGCCGGCACGCCTCCATGCGCGAAGAGCGCCGCCTTCGACTCGGCCGCGCCGACGAACCCCACCGGCATGCCGATGATGGCGGCGGGCTTCGGACCACCCCGGTCGATCATCTCCAAAAGATGGAACAGCGCGGTCGGTGCGTTCCCGATCGCGACCACGGCCCCCGCAAGATGGTCGCGCCACAGTTCGACGGCCGCCGCCGTACGCGTCGTGCCGAGCGTCTCCGCAAGACCCGGCACAGCCGGATCGGTGAGGGTGCAAATCACGGCATTGCCGGCAGGCAGGCGACGGCGCGTGACGCCATCGGCAACCATCCGGGCGTCGCACAGAATCGGCGCGCCTTTGGCCAAAGCCGCGATGGCGATCTCGACTGCACCGCAAGAAAAGGAAATGTCGGCCGCCGCCTCGACCATGCCGCAGGCATGGATGATCCTGACGGCCACACGCTCCTCAGCAGCCCCGAAACGTTTGAGGTCGGCCTCGGCACGGATGATCGCGAAGGATCGGGCATAGATCGCAGCGCCGTCGCGAACATAATTATAGGCGCTCACGGCCAATGCTCCCTCATAGACGAGGCCTTCAGGCATCCTTCCGTTTCTTCGATCGTGAGGTTTCGCACGATGGGCTCGTCGGACGCGCCTCCATCGATCACGATATCGTAGAGTCCATCATGGGCGACGAGGGTGATCGGCGCCTGCCCCGCATGCGCGCATCCCTTGCCGCAACCCGACACATGCAGCGCGATGCCGCCGCGCGCCATCGAGGGTCGTAGTCGCTTGGCGAGACGCGCCGCGTCCGCCAGCACCGGCGTCGAACCTCGGTGACAACCGGGCGCGCCCGGACAGGCCGCGACCGACAGGCGCCGATCGTCGGGATCGACGATCAGTCCGCTGGCCTCGCAGTGCCGGGCAGCATCGACTGAGGCTTCGTCGCCAAGACCGGGCAGCAGAAATGCGCGCCAGGGCGTCAGCCGCAATTCGCCGGCGCCCGTCGCGGCCGCGACCACGATCGTTTCCAGTTGATCGGCATCGAGACGACCGAACGGAGCGGCGACGCGGAGATACCCAGAATGGTCTTCCGCGTGACGAGCTGTGATCGAGCCGCCACCGTCCGGTCTGTCCCAAAGGGGAAAAGAAGAAAGAGTGCCAAGCCTGGCACGTGCCAATACCGACGCCGCGCCCTCCCGCTCGACCAGATGGCGCATCCGCCTGATGTCGGGATCGACCGCGCTCGACGCGATGAAGACCCGGGTCAGCGCGATAGCGGTTTCGACAAGACCGGAGGCTGGACAAAGGATTTTCGTCGCGTCATCGCCACCGAGGCTCACCCCGAACATCGCGTCTCCGGCGTGTCCCAAGGCCTCGAAGCGGATATCCGCCAAGACATCGCCGAGGCCCGGAGCGCCTCCATCGTCGACCACGAAGTTGAATTTCGCCGGCAGGCGATGCAGCGTCTCGTCCTCGGTCAGCCGCCGTTCCAGCGCCGCCACAAGCGGCCTTATATCAAGGACGGCTCGCGGATCGAGGCCCGCGAGGGGTGAGGACACGACGTTGCGCACGGCTTCGCCGCCAGCGCTGGGATCGATCAGACCCACATCGTCGAGCGCCGCCAGCGCAGGATCGAGCGTGGCTTGGCTCACACCTCGGATCTGCAGATTGGCGTGGCTGGTGAGGTCGAGCGCCCGATTGCCAAAGTCACGGGAGACTTCGGCTATGCGTCGCGCCTGCGCGAGGTCGAGCCGGCCGCCGCGCGGCTTCACCCGCAGAATGAGGCCGTCGCCGCTCGCCATCGGCCGCAACGCGCCAGGGCACCAACCGACGCGGGAGGGTGCGTTCATGCCTCGGCCCTAAGATCGGCCAGCACCGCAGCCGAGGAATTGCGCCGGCTCGCCCAGAAGCCACGCTCGGCCGCATCGTGGAACTTGTCCGCGATGGCACGGGCGGCGGCCGGGTTGTTGTCCTGCAGGAAGGCGCGAACGGCCTCGTCACCCAGAACCGCGTCGAAGAGAAGATCGAAATGCCGGCTCGGTACGGCGCCCGTGGTCGCCGCGAAACCGAACAAGGCATCGACGGTCTCGGCGATCTCCGCAGCGCCACGAAAACCGTGCCGCATCTGGCCTTGCAGCCAGCGCGGATTGGTGGCGCGGGCACGCAGCACGCGGGCAATCTCCTCCGGCAGGCTGCGGATTGTGGTGCGATCCGGCCGCGTCGCATCGGCATGATAGAGCGCGGGCGCCTTGCCGAGAGACGCGGCGGCGGCCGCGAAGCCTCCCTGATGCTCGGCATAGACGTCGGAGGAGAGAATATCGGTTTCGGGCAGGTCCGCGACATGCAGATAGGCATCCGCCGCGCCAACCTGTGTCCGGAATGCCAAGGCGACCGCGTGTGGCTCGGCCCCATGGCCCGTATAGGCGTAAGATGTCGCCTCGAGATAGGTTTGGCCAAGCTCCTCGCGTGCGCTCCAGTCTCCCCGGGTCAGCCTGTCGGCGATCTCTATGCCATAGACGTTGGGCGCGGCGCCGAACACGCGGAAGAAGGGATCGGCCGGGGCGGCGCGGCGTGCCTCGACCAGGGCATTGTCGGCACCCTCCTCGTCGAGTTCGGAGACTGCGCGCGTCGCGGCATCGAAGAGCGCGATCTGCTCGGGAAAGACGTCGCGGAACAAGCCCGAGATGCGCAAAGTGACATCGACCCGGGGCCGATCGAGCTTAGCCTGCGGGATGATCTCATAGCCCGACACGCGGGTCGAGCCGCCGTCCCAGACCGGCCTTACGCCAATCAGCGCGAAGGCTTGGGCAAGATCGTCCCCGCCGGTGCGCATCGTCGCGCTGCCCCAAAGGTCGAGCACGAGGCTGCGCGGCCACTCGCCATGATCCTGGGCGTAGCGGGTCATCAATTCAGCGGCGGCGCGCCGGCCGATCTCGTAAGCCGTGCGGGTCGGGACCGCGCGGGGATCGACCGCGAAGAGGTTGCGCCCTGTGGGCAGGATATCGGTCCGCCCGCGCGCCGGCGAGCCGGACGGCCCCGGTGGAACGAAGGCACCATCGAGCGCTTTAAGCAGGCCCTGGAGTTCGGCTTCGCCGCAGGCGAGGCGGAGATTCCCCTCATCCGTCGCGTTTCCAAACACGTGCAGCCCGTCGCCGATACGGGCTTCCTTGAGGTCGCAGAGCCATGCATCGAGCCGGACCAGCGCGGCTTGGGGATCGGCCTCCGTCTCGATGCCGCATTCGGCCGCGAGCCCGCTGTCCCGCGCCTGTTCGAGGATGGCCTCGGCCAGAAGCCGGGCGCGGCGCCGGTCGAGGCCCTCGGCCTCGGCATATTCGTCGAACAGGGCTTCGAGTTCGGCCGTCACGCCATGACTTCCGGCTTCGACCAGCGGAGGCGTCAGATGCCCGACGGTGACGGCGGCAGCGCGGCGCTTGGCCTGCGCGGCCTCGCCCGGATTATTGACGATGAAGGGATAGATCAGCGGCAACGGGCCGAGCACCGCGCGCGGCCCGCAAGCCGCGCTCAACGCCAAGGCCTTGCCGGGCAGCCATTCCAGGGTTCCATGCGTGCCGAGATGGATCATCGCATGGATATCGAGCGCTTCGCGGAGCCAGAGATAGAAGGCCACATAACCGTGCCGGGGCGGCAACGTCGCATCATGATAGTCCGCGCGCCGGTCGGCGATACGGCCACGGTCGGGCTGAATCGCCACAACCAGATTGCTGGCCTCGACGATCCTGAAAGCGAAGACGCCGTTGAGTAACGACGCATCCGACGAAGCATCACCCCATGCGGCCCGAACGGAAGCGGTGAAGGCGGCTGGCAACCGGCTGAACCCACGCTCGTAAGCCGCCAGCGACAAAACGGGCTTGACCTCGCCGGTGGTCAGTCGCGCCATCAGCGCGGCTTCCTTCGGAAGGGCGCCGACCGAAAAGCCTTCCCGCTTGAGCCGGTCGGCTATGGTCTTGAGGCTCGCGGGCGTGTCGAGGCCCACCGCATAGGCGCCCCGCCCGACCTTGCCCGGATAGTCCGATAGCACGCAAGCGATGCGCCGTTCGGCGCGCGGGGTCTTGCGCAGCCTGGCCCACCCCTTGGCCAGATCCGCTGCGTGGGCGATGCCCGCCCTGTCGGGCCGATGCGACAGGGGCGTGAACTCGAACGCCTCCCGCGTTTCGCCCGGCCCCTTGAAGGAGACAGCCCCGGCCAGGATGCGCCCGTCGGACTCGGGCAGGACGACATTCATGGCGAGATCCGCCGGACCAAGGCCTCGGCTCGATACTTCCCAGGCCTGGCGAGCGGCCCCGGCTTGCACCACTTGGAACACCGGGACATTGGCCCCGTTGAGAACGCCTCCCTGCCCGTCCCGGCGCGCGGAGAAAGCGGTCGTGTTGAGGATGACGTCGGGCGGGTCGGCCGCCATCACGTCTCGCAGCGTGGCGGCGGCGGCCTCGTCTTTCAGGCTCGACACATAGACGCTCGTCACCCGCATGGCCCGCGCCCACAGCGCGTCGGCCAGAGCCCCGACGGGCGCGACGTCGCCGACCATCAGGGCCGAGCGATAGAAGACGATCAGCGCATGAGAGGCAGCGACATCGAGCGGGCGGCAGAGCGGCGGATGGAGACCTGCGGCCGGCAGCGGCCGAGGCTCGGCCCAGGCGAGGTCGCGGCTCAGCCTTCCGCCGGCAAAGCGTAGGACCTGATTGAGATTGTCCGGACCTCCCTCGCGAAACCAAGCCCAAATCCGCCGCAGGTCCTCTGACGGCAGCGTCGAGGCTTCGTCGAGCCGGCGATCCTCGCGTTCGCATCCCGGCACGACGGCGAGGTGAAAACGATGCCGCCGAGCCGCGGCTGCGAGTTGCTCCACGCCATAGCGCCAATAATCCATGCCGCCGAGGATGCGTACGAGGACAAAGCCAGCCCGCGCCGCCACCGTGTCGACGTAGAGGTCCACCGAATAGGGGTGCTTCAACCGATTGAGATTGGCGAGGCGCAGGCTGGGCCAATGGGCCGCGCCTCCATGCGCGCCCGCCATCGCCGACAGGTCCCCGTCCGAGAAGGACAAGACCACAAGCTCGGCCGGGCTCTGGCCGAGGTCCTGCGCCGCAGCTTCTTCGTCGAGGGATCGGACGTCGCTCGGCAGCAGATGCAAGGGTCTCGGGCCTTCAGTTGCCGATAGCGGCTGTGACGGCCGCCTGATCTATACCTTTTTCTCCAATGACGACGAGACGGCCGAAGCGTCCCTCGCCCGGCGCCCAAGGCCGGTCGAACTGGTGACGAAACCGGCCGCCGACGCCTTGAACCAACAGCCGCATTGGCTTGGCGCGCACCGCCAGAAAGCCCTTCATGCGCAGCACGCCGTGCCGTCCCGCCACCGCCGCCAGATGATCGGTGAAGGCCGCCGGATCGTCGACAAGCGGCACCTCGACGACGAAACTGTCGAAATCGTCATGATCGTGACCCTCCTCGCCGTCATGGTGGGAGGGGCGCGCCGCGAGATCGTCCTCGGCGGCGGCATCGAGACCTAGCAGCACGGCGGGATCGACGCGGCCCTCGCTGGTCTCGACGATTTTCACGGCGCGCGGGATGGTGCGCTCGATCTCGGCCCTGACGCGGGCCAGCGCCTCATCGCCTAAGAGGTCGGTCTTGTTGAGGATGATGAGGTCGGCACACAGAAGCTGATCCTCGTAGACCTCTCCCAGGGGGTTGTCGTGATCGACCGAGGCATTGGCCTGCCGCTGCGCCAGCAGCTTTGCGGGATCGTCGGCGAAACGCCCCTCCGCGACGGCCGCACCATCGACCACCGCGATGACACCATCGACCGTGACCTTGGCCCGGATCTCAGGCCAGTCGAAGGCCTTCACCAAGGGTTTCGGCAGGGCGAGGCCAGAGGTCTCGACCACGATATGCTCCGGACGCGGGTCGCGGGCCAAAAGGGCCTCGATGGCGGGCACGAAGTCATCCGCCACGGTGCAGCACAGACAGCCGTTGGCGAGTTCGACGATGTTCTCGTCCGGGCAGGAATCGATGCCGCAGGAGCGCAGAATGTCCCCATCGACGCCGACATCGCCGAATTCATTGACGATCAGCGCCAGACGACGGCCTTTCGAATGCTCCAGCAGATGGCGGATCATGGTGGTCTTGCCGGCGCCCAGGAACCCGGTCACGACCGTGACTGGAACCTTGCTCAACTGGCTCATAGAGAGTGTTCCTTCGAGGATGGTTGGGGCGGGGGCGGAATGCGTGCCACCACAGCCTTCTTGATGGCCTCCGACCGCTGCTTCCAGGGAATGAGCCCGTCGGATGTCCGGGCGTAGAGCCGGGCAGCCTCCAGAATCACCGGCGCGGCGGCGTCGGGCGGCAGATCGCCATACACATAGGTCCATTTGCCCGGCGCCGCGAGCGACACCGTGCAGGGCCGCTTGCACACGCTCAAACATTCCACAGGGACGAGGTCGATCGAGGGATCGCCGCCAACATCATGGCGTAGCGCGTCAAGGAGGCGCCGTCCCGCCCGCCCTTCGGGCGGCAACGCGGGCTCGCCCTCGAGCCGGCATGTCACGCAAACATAAAGGGTCGTCCTGTCGACGAACGGCACGACGTCTTGGTCCTGGCTCACCCGAGCACTCCCGGCGCTCCACGAGAAGCGCATTCGCCCCGTCGAAGGGACGCTTTGCATCGAGTGCCCGCCTCGCGGCCGAAGCCGTCAAGTGCCCGAAACGCCGGAAGACCGACCCCGAACAGCGTCCGAGGCACCCCGCCCGGCACGCACGCCTGATCGCATGGCAGGTCTCCTGACTCGCGGCTCGATCGCCCCGCGCCGCCTTCCCGGGCCGGTCCTCGCGGACCCAAAACCCAGTGGCGTGATGACGCCGGACTTGCCGCTCACAGTTGCGGGGGCAGTCGCGGCCTCCGGCACCCGTGAAGGAGCCCTACCGCGTTCCCTTTCGAACCCCTTTCGGGGACCATGCACCGTTGAGGATAGGGTTCGGGCGGCAGCGGTGTCAATGACGGGACCGTTAAGGCAATGGGACGAAGCTCCAAAACCGCTCGTCCTGAGCCAATCGCGTCGCAGTCAAGGTTACGCTGGCTGGGTAAACTTGGCTAGCGAAGCGTTTGGCTCAACACGAGGGTGAGTAAAAGCTGATCCGACGACCCTGACAGGACAGCGAAGGATCGGCATGGTCCTTGATTTAGGAGCTAACGCATTAAGGTGCCGCCAACGATAGAATGCGGCTGAGACTGTCCCTCTCCCGGGGGAGCGTCCTACATTAACGGGTCTGCTCGTTCGCCACGCATTTTGCTGCGGATCGGCTCATTCGGAGATCGGGCTACCGCTTGATCGCGTCCGCGACCGTGTCCGCCATCGTGGTGGTCGGGCGGCCGATCAGGCGGCTGAGGCCGTGGCCGTCGTCGAAAAGCGCTCCTTGGGCCGCGCCCGCATCCGAGTCGGCTAGAAGCCCGGCGATGGGCTCGGGCAGGCCCGCGCCGACCAGGGCCGCCTTGAACTCCGCCTCCGGCAGGTCGTTGTAGGCGACCGGCTTACCGGAGGCGCGCGCGACCTCTTCCACGAACTGGGAGAGCGTGTAGGCCATGTCACCCGCCAGTTCGAGGATCTGACCAGCGGCCGCCCCCTCGCCGGTCAAGACGGCGGCTGCGGCATCGGCGTAATCTTTCCGGGACGCCGAGGAGATCCGCCCCGAGCCAGCGCTGCCGAGAAACACGCCATATTGGAGCGCCGGCGGAATCGAGGCGCAATAATTTTCGGTGTACCAGCCGTTCCGCAGGATCACGAAGGGGATATCGGACGCCCGGATCGCGGCTTCGGTCTGCCGGTGCTCCTCGGCGAGACCAAGCGGGGACGAGTCCGCATGAAGGACGCTAGTATAGGCCAAGAGACCGACGCCCGCCGCTTTGGCGGCCTCGATCACCTGACGATGCTGCGCGAAACGCTGCCCAAGTTCGTTCGACGAGATCAGGAGCAGCCTGTCGATGCCCGAGAAGGCGGCGGACAGCGTTTCCGGCTTGGCATAATCGGCGACACGGACCTCCACGCCCTGCGCGGCGAGGCCCTTGGCGGCTTCGCTCTCCGGGTCGCGAACGCCCGCGACGATGCGCGACGCCGAAACCGTCTTCAGCAAAGCCGCGATGACGAGGCGTCCAAGTTGGCCGGTGGCGCCGGTCACGAATAGGCGGGGGGCGGAGAATGGGGTCACGCGATGGCTCCTTGATGGTCTTTCTGAAGACCATGGTCTATAAACGAGACCGGATACCTCCGGAAGGAGGCAGGTTTTCGATACAAGGTGACGTCAAGGGAACCACATCATGGCGACCAGCACCAAACTCAGCGGTAAATTCGCTCAATGGCAGGACTTCGTACCCTTCGACGGCGACTGCCCGGTCCGTAACGTCCTCGACAAGCTCGGCGACAAATGGACGACCCTGATCCTGATGGCCCTTGCGGGCGGTGCGCGGCGGTTCAGTGAATTGAACAGAAGCGTTCCCGATATTTCGAAGCGGATGTTGACGACGACGCTCCGCGATCTCGAACGCGACGGGCTGATCGCCCGGCGGGTCTATCCCACGAAGCCGCCCAGCGTCGACTACCGGTTGACGCCGCTCGGTCTGACCCTGCTCGAACCCGTGGCCGTCCTGATCGATTGGGCGGAGCGAAGCCACGACGATATTTGGGCCGCCCGCGCCCGCTTCGACGAGACCGGGCACGGAGCCTCGATGGCGATCGCCGCCGAGTGACCTCTTCCACTTCCTCCAACAACCTTCTGGCGGATCGCCGTTTCGGCTGGGCCATGGCTCTCGCGGCGGAGGACGACCTCGCCGCCGCGGCGGACCTCCTCGATCAGGTCGTCTCCTTGGCGCCGCGCTGGGCGCCGGGCTGGTCGGCGCTGGGCGACGCGCGAGACCGGCTCGACCAGCATGACGCCGCGCTAACGGCCTGGCGCCATGCCGATGCGCTCGACCCCGAAGGACGGCTTGGCGCCGCGTTGAAGATCGCCCGCCTGGACGGCACGGCGCCGGACGCCATGCCAGCCGCCTATATGCGAGCCTTGTTCGACGATTATGCGCCCCGCTTCGACCGGCATCTCGTCGAGGGGTTGCACTATCGCGGGCCGGAGCTTCTGGCAGCGGCGCTCAGCGAGGTTGCGCCGGGACGCATTTTCGAGCGCGCGCTCGACCTCGGCTGCGGCACCGGACTGATGGGCCGCGCGCTGATGGGCCGGGCGAAGGAGATCGATGGTCTCGACCTCTCGCCGGCCATGGTGGCGAAAGCCCGCGAGACGGACCTCTACACGACGCTGTCCGTCGCATCGATCGAGGAGGGTCTCGGGCGGACGCCGGACGAGAGCTACGATCTTCTGACGGCCGCCGACGTCCTGGTCTATGTCGGCGACCTCTCGTCGGTCATGGTCGAGGCGCGGCGGGTCCTTTCCCTCGACGGCCTTTTTGCCTTCACGGTGCAGGCCGACCCGCATGACATGGGCTTCACGCTCGGCCCCGACCTCCGCTTCGCTCATTCGCGGTCTTATGTCGAAGACCGCGTCGTAGCAACGGGGCTCGGACTCGAGCATATCGAGGCCGCCTCGACCCGGATCGAGAAGGGCGTCGCCGTGGCGGGCCTTCTCGTAATCGCGCGGCGAGCCTAGATAGAAGAGGTGCTCGACAATCCCCGACCCGCTATTCTCCCGAAGCCTTTCCTCGACTGGTTCGCGGCACGGGGCTGGACCCCCCGCCCGCATCAGCTCGATCTTCTGGCTCATGCAGAGGCGGGCCGCAGCGCCCTGCTGATCGCGCCGACCGGCGCCGGCAAGACGCTCGCGGGTTTTTTGCCCAGCCTTGTCGAACTCTCCGAGGCGCCGGCCACCAAACCGCGTCTCCATACGCTCTATATTTCCCCCTTGAAGGCGCTGTCGGTCGATGTCGCGCGCAACCTCGAAACGCCGGTCGCGGAGATGCGACTGCCCGTCCGAGTCGAAACCCGGACCGGAGACACCTCCGCCGCGAAACGCCAACGCCAGCGGCGCGACCCGCCCGATATTCTGCTGACCACCCCCGAGCAACTGGCGCTGCTGCTGGCCAATCCGGGCGCCACGCTGATGTTCGGCGGGCTCAAGCGCATCGTGCTCGACGAATTGCACGCGCTGGTTACATCGAAGCGCGGCGACCTCATGGCGCTGGGCCTCGCCCGCCTGCGCCGCATCGCGCCCGGCGTACAGACAGTCGGACTATCGGCCACGGTGCGGGACCCTGCCGAACTCGCCGCCTACCTGACCCGAAAGAGAGAGCGACCCGCCGCCTTGGTCGAGGCGCCGGAGGGCGCGGCGGCCGAGATCACCATGCTCGACACCGCCGAGCGTCTCCCTTGGGCGGGGCACGGCGCCCGCCATGCGATCGGCGAAATCTACGCGGCCCTAAAAGCCGCCAAGCTGACGCTGCTCTTCGTCAACACGCGGTTCCAGGCCGAACAGCTCTTCTGGGACCTCTGGCGCATCAACGCGGACACCCTGCCCATCGCGCTCCATCACGGCTCGCTCGATGTCACGCAACGGCGCAGGGTCGAGGCCGCGATGGCGGCCGGTACACTGAAGGCCGTCGTCGCGACCGCCAGCCTCGATCTCGGCGTCGATTGGTGCGATGTCGACCTGTGTATCAACGTCGGCGCGCCGAAGGGCGCGAGCCGTCTCATCCAGCGAATCGGCCGTGCCAACCACAGGCTCGACGAGGCGTCTCGCGCCATCCTGGTGCCGGCCAACCGGTTCGAGGTGCTCGAATGCCAGGCCGCCATCATGGCTGCCGCAGCCGGCGTGCAGGATACGCCGCCGCCGCGCGAGGGGGCTCTCGATGTGCTGGCCCAGCACATCCTCGGCATGGCCTGCGCCGAACCCTTCGGCGAGGACGAGCTTTTCGACGAGGTGACGGACGCCGCGCCTTACGCGACTCTCGACCGGGAGACTTTCGACGCCGCGCTGAATTTCGTGGCGCACGGCGGTTACGCGCTGAAGGCCTACGAGCGCTTCGCCAAGATCAGGCAGGGCAAGGACGGCCGTTGGCGCGTCTCCAACGGCCGCGTGGCTCAGCATTATCGCATGAATGTCGGCACGATCGTCGAGGCCAGCGTGCTCAAGGTGCGGCTGGTGCGCGGCCGTTCCGCGCCGGCCTCGGGCGCCAGCGGCGTGCCGCCCGGACCTATCGGGCGAGGCGGCAAGGTTCTGGGCGAGATCGAGGACGGCTTCCTGGAGACGCTGCTGCCCGGCGACACCTTCCTGTTCGGCGGCGAAATCCTGGCCCTTCAAGCCATCGTGGATGACGAGGCCCTGTGCCTTCGGGTAAACAGCGATACGCCGAAAATCCCCTCCTACGCGGGGGGAAAGTTTCCGCTCTCGACCTATCTGGCCGGGCAGGTCAGGGCTATGCTGTCTCATCCCGAAGGCTGGGCGCTGCCGGCCCAGGTCACGGACTGGCTCGATCTGCAACGCCGGAAATCGGCGCTGCCGAGCCGCGACGCCATGCTGGTCGAAACCTTTCCGCGCGGCGGCAGGCACTATCTCGTGGCCTATCCGTTCGAGGGCCGCCTCGCCCACCAGACGCTGGGGATGCTGCTGACCCGGCGCATGGAACGGGCCCGGCTGCGCCCCTTGGGTTTCGTCGCGAACGATTATGCCATCGCGGTCTGGTCAGCCCATGATCTTTCGAACAGCCTCGCCCGCAAGGTCGTCACGCTCGACGACCTTTTCGCCGAAGACATGCTCGGCGACGACCTAGAAGACTGGCTGAACGAATCCTCGCTGATGAAACGCACCTTTCGGATCTGCGCCGTCATCGCCGGGTTGATCGAGCGCCGCTTTCCCGGCAAGGAAAAGACCGGCCGCCAGATGACGGTGTCGACCAACCTCGTCTACGACGTTCTGCGCCGGCACGAACCCGATCATATCTTGTTGCGCGCCGCCCGGGCGGATGCGGCAACCGGACTCCTCGATCTGCGGCGCCTCGGTGAGCTATTGTCGCGCATCAAGGGGCGAATCACGCACAAGGCCCTTTCGAGGATTTCACCGCTCGCCGTCCCGATCATGCTCGAGATCGGCCGCGAGCCCGTCTTCGGCGAGGCGCAGGATGCCATCCTGGCCCAGGCCGCGGATGTTTTGACCGAGGAAGCCTTTGGCAGCGACGACCGCAACGGCAGCACAGGAACGGAGTGAAGCGGCAAGGCGGCATTCGCATGTGCGTGTCGCCGGGGTCGACCTGCTCGCCGACGCCATGGGCGCGCTGTTCGACGAGGGCGAACGGGTGCTGCTCGTCGCCGACCTGCATCTTGAAAAAGGCTCGTCCTTCGCCCGACACGGCATGTTCCTGCCGCCCTACGACAGTGCCGCGACGCTCGCCAAGCTGATGGCGGCAGTCAATCGCTACGCTCCACGCCGTGTCGTGGCGCTTGGCGACAGTTTTCATGACCGCGCGGCCGCAACCCGGCTGCAGTTGGCGGAACGCGACATGCTCCGCGCCCTACAGGCCGGCCGCGACTGGCTCTGGCTCAGCGGCAACCACGACCCTGCCCCGCCGGAGGGGGTTGGTGGGGAATGCGCGCCGGAGTGGCGGCTCGGTCCTATCGTCCTGCGGCACGAGCCGAAGGCCGGCCCGGTCCATGGCGAGATCGCCGGGCATCTCCATCCGGTCGCGATCGTGATGGGGACCAGCGGCACGGTGCGGCGACGGTGCTTCGTATCGGACGGCGACCGCTGCATCATGCCGGCTTTCGGGACTTATGCGGGCGGATTGAACTTCCGCCACCCCGCTTTCTCGGGACTGATGGCGACCGGGCGGCGCATCGCCCATGCGCTGGGCACGACCCGCGTCTATGCGGTCCCGGAACATCGCTGCCTTGGCGGACCCTGAGCTCGCCAGCCGTCGCAATAGTGCTATCCGCGAATGGATTGTGGTTAAGTTTTTGTTAACGTGTGATCGATTTTTCGATTACCGTTCAGGGTCTTGGTGGAGCATAGCCATGTCACACCCCAGGATCGATCGGTCGATGAGAGCGTTTTGGCGCGGCATTTTCGTGGTCGTGCGGGACGTTTCGGATCTGGCGATGCTGCTATGGGTCGATAGCCGATTCAGGACATCGCCCAGAGTCAGTATCGACAAGACCGCCAAATGATAGCGGCCTTGAGCGCTATCACCCCGCGATCGTGTCGATCATGACGGGATTGGCCGGCACGTTCTCCCGGTATCACCCGTCGCGATTGTCGACGCCGGCCTGACCGAAGGTCGCCATACCAAGGTGGCAGGCCAAGGCGGCCTTGACGATGCCGGCCGCAAGTGCCGCGCCGGTTCCCTCGCCGAGACGCAGGCCGAGATCGAGCAGCGGCACCTTCCCGATCTTCTGCAGCACCACCCCATGGGCGCCTTCGGCCGAGCGATGTCCCGCTACGCAATGGTCGAGCGTGGCAGGATCCAGTGCATGGAGCACGGCGGCGGCGGCGCAGACCACATAGCCGTCGAGGATAACCGGAACGCCTTCGATTCGGGCGGCCAGGATGGCACCCACCAGGGCGGCAATCTCGCGTCCGCCGAGACGGCGCAACAGTTCCAACGGGTCGCCGAGATGCGGGCGATGCAGATCGACCGCCATGCGAACCACATCGGCCTTACGGCGCAGTCCCTCGTCGTCGAGGCCGGTGCCCCGCCCGACCCAGTCGGAGGCGTCCCCTCCCCACAGGCCATGATAGATCGCTGCCGCGATCGTGGTGTTGCCGATCCCCATTTCCCCGAGGCAGAGCAGATCCGTTCCGCCCGCGATGGCCTCCATGCCGAAAGCGATGGTCGCGGCGCATCCGGCCTCGTCCATGGCCGGCGCCGAGGCAATATCCTCTGTCGGAATTTCAAGGGCGAGCTCGAATACCTTGAGGCCGAGGCCATAGGTGGCGCAGATCTGGTTGATGGCCGCGCCGCCGCCCGCGAAATTGGCCACCATCGCGGCCGTGACGGATGACGGATAGGGGGAGACGCCGCGCGCCGTCACGCCATGATTGCCGGCGAAGACCGCCACCAACGGCCGATCGATCGAGGGACGGGCCTTCCCCTGTACCGCCCCCAGCCAGGACACCAGATCCTCGAGCCGGCCCAGAGACCCCGGTGGCTTCGTCAGTTCAAGATCGTGCGACCGAATGGCCTGCGTCGCCGCGACATCGAGCACCGGCATCCGGCCCAACAAGGCCCGAATGTCGTCAAAGGGAAGACCGCTGCTCATGACCTGATGCTCCGAGGGACGTCACGGTGTTTAGCGGGTCGTTGCGAAGCGGGAAAGGTCGTCGGCGAGGTTCGGTTTCGGCACTCGACACACGGCCGGTTCACGATCATGCAGGCCCTATGCCGCTTCGCTCCCTGCCCGCCCTCGTGCCACACCCCATCATTCGGTTCATGGCCGATACGATGGTCTGCCTCCGCTTCTTCACGCGGCTGCCGATTCCCATCCTGCCGTTCGAGCCTGCGGTTTGGAATGCCGAGACCTTCGGCCCCGCGCTCCGGGCGGCGCCTCTCGCGGGCCTCCTCATCGGCGGCATCGGCACGCTGCTGCTCTGCCTCGGCGTCGGGCTGCTGAGGCTGCCGCATCTCCTCGCGGCCACGCTGGCGCTCACGGCCCAGATCGCGGCCTCCGGCGGCCTGCACGAGGACGGCCTCGCGGATGTGGCCGATGGCTTCGGTGGTGGCAGCACCCCTCAGCGCAAGCTCGACATCATGCGCGACAGCCGGCTCGGCACTTTTGGAGTTCTTGCGGTGGGGGTGTCGATGCTCGTTCGGGTCAGTGCCCTCGCGGCACTGCTGGACCGCTATGGCGTCCTAGCCACGGCGGCAGGGTTCACGGCCGCCGCCGCCGCATCACGCGGCTTCGCGCTGTTGCCCCTCGCCATGCTGCCGCCCGCACGCCGGGATGGCCTTTCGCATTCCGCCGGCATGCTGCCGCCGGCCAACCTCGGCACAGCCATGGCCATCGCGGTGTTCCTCGGCACGACACTTGCCGTCTCGGGCGGCTTCGGCGAAACGCGGGCTCTCGGCGCCTGCACGGCGGCACTCGCCGCCGCCGCCATCATGACGCATATTGCGTTTCGCCAGATCGGCGGCCAGACCGGAGATGTGGCTGGCGCCGCGCAACAGCTCAGCGAGATCGCCTATCTCGTCGCGCTCTTGGTTGCGCCCGGGCTCGGGTAAGGCCATGTGATGGCGAACATCGCACCATCGAACGAAGGCTCGAACCTTTCCTCATGTCCCAGGTCTCGACCCCCTGCATAAAGCTCTGCATCATCGATCCGCCGTCTGGCCTCTGCCAAGGATGCGGCAGAACCGTGGACGAGATTCAGCGATGGATAGGGCTGTCCGAGCCGGAGCGCGTCTCCGTCATGCGATCGCTGCCGCAGCGCATTGCTCGTTCGCGGGAGGAGCGACTCGCGGCGGCCGGCCGTAGCAATCGCCGACGCCGTTCCGCGGCCGATGAGGGCCGCACCCCGTGAGCCTGCGTTCGGGGATGAAGCCTTCGTGGATCTGAGCGACATCACCCCGGACGAATGGGGCAAGGTGCTGGTCGGCATCATCATGGCCACCTATGCGGCCATGATGATCCCGAGGCTCTTCCGGGGCAATATCGTCGCGGCCTTGGGCGTCCTTCTGATGTGGGTCGCCGTCATTCTGGGCGGCGTGGCGGCCTATGCCTATCGGTTCGAACTGCGTGCCGTACGCGACCGCATGATCGCGGTCATGGTGCCGGGGACACCGATCGATACCGCCGACCACGAGGTCACCGTCGTCCGCCGCCCAGATGGGCAGTTCGTGGTCAACGGCAGCGTGGCGGGCCGAATGGTGCCCTTCGTGCTCGATACGGGCGCCTCCACGGTCGTACTGAAGGCGGAGGACGCGGTCAGGATGAAGCTTCCCACGAAGCAGCTCGCCTATACGATCGAGGTCTTTACGGCCAATGGGCCGACCCTGGCTGCCGAGGTCGAACTCGGGAAATTGTCCATCGGTTCGATCACGCAAAAAGACGTCAGGGCGCTGGTGGCGAGGCCCGGCGCTCTGAACCAAAATTTGTTGGGCATGAGTTTCCTGAACGGTCTCGCCAGTTTCATGGTGTCCAACGACCGCCTGGTCATGCGAGGCCGCTAGCTCAAATCTATTGTAGAGGGCCGCCGCGTTGCGCTGGGAGCCATCCCGTCCCCATAGTCCCGCACCTGGGCGGCATGTGCCGGCGACACGTCAGACCAGAACCGAGATGAGCGGCGGTCAGGCCGCGACACTGGAGCGGTCGAGCGCCGCGACCCCGTTTCGCACCATCGCGAGCGCTTCATGGACGACCGAAACGCCGGCCCCCCGTTTCACGGCCTCGGTGGACAGATGCCGCCGCCAGGCGCGCGCGCCAGGATGGCCGGCGAAAAGCCCCAGCAGATGACGCGTCATGTCGTGCAGCCGCTCACCTTCGCCGAGGCGCTTCTCCATATAGGGAATAAAACAGGCCAGCGCCTCGAAGCCGTCGGCGACCGGGGGCGCCTCGCCGAAGAAGGTTGGGTCGATACCGAGCAGCAGTTCCGGATTCTGGTAGGCGGCGCGGCCGATCATCACCCCGTCCACGGCTTCGAGATGAGGCTTGGCCTCGTCGAGCGAAACGATCCCTCCGTTGATGCTCATCGGCAGGTCCGGGTAATGCCGTTTGGCCTCATGAACAAGGGCATAATCGAGGGGCGGCACGTCGCGGTTTTCCTTCGGCGACAGGCCCTGAAGCCACGCCTTGCGGGCATGGACGACGACGCCGTCGACCCCGGCCGACACCACACTGTCGATGAGCCCAAAGAGGGCCTCGCGAGGATCCTGGTCGTCGACGCCGATCCGGCACTTGACGGTCACCGGCAGTGCGACCTCGGCCTTCATGGCCGCGACGCATCGACCGACCAGCGCCGGCTCGCGCATGAGGCAGGCGCCGAAGCGGCCATTCTGCACCCGATCCGAAGGGCAGCCGACGTTGAGGTTGACCTCGTCATAGCCGAATTCGGCGCTGATCCGAGCCGCGCGCGCAAGATCGTCCGGGTCGCTGCCGCCCAATTGCACGGCCACCGAATGTTCCGACGGATCGAACCCCAGCAACCGGTCGCGCGGCCCATGGATCACCGCCCCGGTCGTCACCATCTCGGTGTAAAGGAGCGCCCGGCGCGACAGGAGACGATGAAAGACGCGGCAATGCCGATCCGTCCAGTCCATCATCGGGGCGACTGAAATCTGCTTGTTCATCTCAAACGGTCTTCGATGTGCTGTCGCCAACTCGCCACCGGCTAACCCACAAGTCGACCGATATCAACGCGTCCAAGCCGAGAAACCGAAGCGATCGAGGGAAGTGCGACATAACCCCGATCTCCTCGATCTGTTCGGCATGACCGGTCATCTTCAACCGATCGCGGCGCGATGACCTTGCTATCGTGTCGCATGAGGTCGAATGGATTTCTCATGCGTGGCGACACACTCACCGCACCTATTCGACATTACGCGGCGGCTCTGGCTCTGGCTTGTCTTTTGTTGGGCCTGCCGGGCTCACGCGTCCTTGCCGCCGCCCCCACGTGTCCCACGCCGACCGATACGGTTCGGGTCGCCGCCGTGGTCGATGATCTCGATCTGGCGCTGGAGGATGGGCGCACGCTGAAACTCGCCGGGATCGATCCCGCCCGGGCGACCGCCTCGCGCCTCGGCCTCGGGGAGACGGCGCGCCGCCGTCTCGACGCCGAATTGGTCGGGCGGGATGTGGCTGTCGCCATTCTGTCCGCTTCCCCAGATCGATGGGATCGCTATCCCGCCCTCGTGATGGAACCGGTGCTGGCGCAACCCTCCGCCAACGTCAACGACGCTGACGCCTCATCGCTCAACGCGGCCTTGATTGCCCAAGGTTGGGCGCGAGCCAGGCCCGATCCTCCCGTGCGCGCTTGCTTTGCGGCCTGGCTCGCCCTTGAGGCCCAGGCTCGCACCGCCGGGCTTGGCCTGTGGGCGGATCCGTATTATTCGGTCTTGGGAGCCGACGATCGAAGGGGTTTATCCGAACGAGCCGGCGCCATGGCTTTGGTGGAAGGTCGCGTGAGGCTGCTGCAATCCCAAGGACGCGTATCGCTCGGCCTTGGCGGAGGCTCAGGCCTCGTGGTCAATGTGATGCGAAGCGGCGCCAAATCGCTGGCCCGCGCGGGGCTCGACCCGCACGGATTGGTCGGCGCCAAGGTGCGCGTTCGGGGATTTCTCGACGACCGTTTCGGTCCTCGGATCGAGGTGAGCGATCCGGGGCAGATCGAGATTGTGGAGATGAGGGCGTCGCGACCCGAAAGTCCCGCGCTCACCCCATCCGAAGCCTCGGGCGCGGCCGGGGAAGACGATATGGGCGAGAGGTTCGACCGTTGACGCTTGTCCAGAAATCCGCCGTGTTCACGGCATGACGTACCGAGCAGACGGCGGTCGAAGCGGCATGGAGTCAAGGCCAAGAGTATGGCGCGGCGCGGGGGCATCGACGGCCAGCCTCGCGTTTGTCATCGCTCTGCTCAGCACGATTCTGTCCGGATGCACGGGGCTGATCGAGGATCGGCCGCATGCGGTTCAGGCGAGCCTCACGGTGCCTGCCCTGGCGCCCAAGACCACCGGCGTGGAATCGCCGGCCGCCCGCGAACATAAGCAACTCGTCGCCTATTTCGGCGGCGAATATCGCATGCCCACCACCGAACATTTCCTGGACGAGGTGCTGGCCAAACTTGCCGCCGCCAGCGACACGCCAGGGCAAGTCTACAAAGTGTCGATCCTCAACTCGCCCATCGTCAACGCCTTTGCGCTGCCGTCCGGCAACATCTACGTGACGCGGGGCCTCTTGGCGCTCGCCAACGACACCTCAGAGGTGGCGGCCGTCATGGCGCATGAGATCGCCCATGTGACGGCGCGCCATGCCCTGCAACGCGAAGAGCTGGAAAAGCGCTCCGCCGTCATCAGCCAGGCGGCCGATGTGATCGACAACCCGGAGCGGGGCAAGACTTTCAAGACCTATGCCCAGCTCTCGCTTGCCAGCTTCTCGCGCCAGCAGGAGTTCGAGGCCGATGAAATCGGGGTCAAGGTGATCGCACGCGCGGGCTTCGACCCTTTCGCCGCATCACGCTTTCTCGTATCCTTGGAAAAGTCCACGGCATTTCGTCAGGCGACGCATCCTAACGGATCCAGCAAACCCGACATGATGGCGACGCATCCCTCGACGCCAGAACGCGTCGCCCATGCGGTGGCCGTGGCGCGCGGCATCGGGGCGCCGGGGATCGGCGAGGCCGGCCGGGATCGCTACCTCGCGGCGATTCAAGGGCTGCTGTTCGGCGAGGATCCGGCGGAAGGTTTCGTCCGTGGGCGGAATTTCATCCATCCGAAACTGGGTTTTGTCTTCACGGCGCCTGAGAATTTCGTGCTCGAAAATTCCGCTCAAGCGGTTCTTGGCGTCACGGCCGACGGCAATCAGGCGCTGCGTCTCGACCGCGTTCATGTTGCGGCCGACATGACCCTGGAGGCCTACCTCAACTCAGGCTGGATCGACGGCCTGCAGCCGAACTCGGCCGAAAGCATTCTCGTCAACGGGCTGACGGGCGTCACCGCCACCGCCAAGGCCGAAACCTGGACGTTTCGCCTCGCCGCGATCCGGGTGAGCGGCGAGGTCTACCGCCTCACCTTCGCGGCCCGGGAGCTCAGCGCGGATCTCGACCACCAGTTTCGCGACGCGATCGACAGTTTTCGGCGGATCACGCCCGAGGAGATTCGCGCCATTAAGCCGTTGCAACTCAGTATCGTGACCGCAGAGGCCGGAGACACCCCGGAGAGCCTCGGCAACCGCATGGCAGTGCCCGATCATCCACTTGAGACCTTCAGGGTGCTTAATGGGATGGAAGCCGGTCCGCTGCAGGTGGGGCAGCATTATAAAATCGTCGTTGAATAGCGGGGCACGGGCCGCATCGGCCTTGGCGGTTTGGCTGGGCTGGCGACTAATCGGCCCAAATGTCGCACCCTATGGCGCGCCAAAACCGCATCGTGACGTGAAACGTTTTGGTTTCGGCCGCGTATCATCCTCGGGGATTGAGGGAGATGGCCATGCTGCAGTTGACGGGGGTGAGGCGACAGTTCGTCAAGGCTGCCATGGCGGCGAAATTCCTGGAACGCGATGAAGAGCGGACGCTGGCCGAAAACTGGCGCCGCTATAAGGACGAGGCGGCTCTCCACGAACTGGCCTCCGCCCACATGCGGCTGGTCATCGCCTTGGCGGCGCGCTTTCGCCACTATGGTCTGCCGATCGCCGATCTGATCCAGGAAGGCCATGTGGGCCTCCTGGAAGCTGCGGCGCGGTTTGAGCCCGAGCGGGAGGTCCGGTTTTCTACCTACGCCACCTGGTGGATAAGGGCGTCGATCCAGGATTACATCTTGCGCAATTGGTCGATCGTCCGGGGCGGGACGAGTTCGGCTCAAAAGGCGTTGTTCTTCAATCTTCGCCGCCTGCGGGCCAAGCTCTCGCGGGACGGCGGCTCAGGCAACGCGTCGATGTTCGCCACGATCGCCTTGGCGATCGGCGTTTCGCCTTCCGACGTCGAACTCATGGACACGCGGTTGTCGGCCCCTGATGTCTCGCTCAACGCACCGGTATCTGATGCGGATAACGCCGGAGCATCGCAACGTGTTGAGTTTTTGGTCGACGACAAACCTCTGCAGGATGAGACGGTCGGCAATTCCATCGATGGTGACAGGCGCATTGTTTGGCTCAATGAGGCGCTGCAGGTTCTGACGGAGCGCGAGTTGCGCATCGTGCGGGAACGGCGGCTGTCTGAGGATTCCGCGACGCTGGAGGCGTTGGGCAACCAACTCGGTATTTCCAAAGAGCGGGTTCGGCAAATCGAAAATCGCGCCATGGAAAAACTCCGGCTCGCGATGACCAAGCGCAACCTTGTCGAGGATCGTGGTTCGCCCGCCGGCGGATAGGATCGGCGCCGATCGCTTTTTAGGACGATCGGTTCCCTATCGACATCCGCGCCGTGTCAGTGTATTGGCCCGCCATAACTTAAAACAGTGAAGCCGAAACGCTGCGACCGTAAAGGGCGCCCCGGCGAAGGATTTTTGTAATGAATATCATACAGACGCTTGACGCCGAAGAGGCGGCCCGGGTTTCGGCCGGCAAGACGATCCCTGAATTTCAGCCCGGTGACACGATCATCGTGAACGTCAAGGTCAAGGAAGGCGATCGCACCCGCGTCCAGGCCTATGAGGGTGTTTGCATCGCCCGTACTGGCGGGGGCATCCAGGAAAGCTTCACGGTTCGGAAGATTTCCTATGGTGAAGGCGTGGAACGCGTATTCCCGATCTTCTCACCGAATATCGATTCCATCAAAGTCGTTCGCCGAGGCGCCGTCCGCCGGGCGAAGCTTTATTACCTCCGCGACCGTCGCGGCAAGTCGGCCCGCATTGCCGAACGTGTCGATCCAGTGGCACGCGCCAAAGCGAAGGCGAAGTCCGCCAAATCAGTCCCCGCGAAGTAGTCGCCTTTCAGGCCTCTTTGGCGCGTCTATCGTCTGGCGCCAATGATCCGGCGAGGTCGCGGCGATCACGGCCAGCCTCGAAATGAAACGGCTAAACCGGCTGCCGGTGGAGGAGTCGCGCAGACTTTTCCGTGGACGCCGACAAGTTCAGGTGACGGAAACGATCATGGCCGACGCATCTGCCGGAACAGCAACGACCCTCTACGACAAGATCTGGAACGACCATGTCGTCCACCGTCAGGATGACGGGACCTGCTTGCTCTATATCGATCGCCATCTCGTTCATGAGGTGACGAGCCCTCAGGCTTTCGAGGGCCTGAGAGTGAGCGGCCGCGGGGTCAGGGCACCGGAGAAGACGCTGGCAGTCGTCGACCACAACGTGCAGACGTCGGATCGCAGCAACGGGATCGAAGACCCCGAGAGCCGCATGCAGGTGGAGACGCTTGCCAGCAATGCCCGGGATTTCGGCATCGAATATTTCAACGAACTCGACCCGCGCCAGGGCATCGTCCACATCATCGGCCCGGAACAAGGCTTCACCCTGCCCGGCACCACCATCGTGTGTGGAGACAGCCACACTTCGACCCATGGAGCCTTTGGCGCCCTGGCGCATGGGATCGGCACGTCGGAAGTCGAGCATGTGTTGGCGACGCAGACCCTGATCCAGGGCAAGGCCAAGAACATGCTGGTCCAGGTCGACGGCGTGCCGCCCGATGGCGTGACCGCAAAGGACATCATTCTCGCTATTATCGGCGAGATCGGGACAGCGGGCGGCACCGGGCACGTGATCGAATATGCCGGGGAAGCCATCCGCGCTCTGTCCATGGAAGGCAGGATGACGATCTGCAACATGTCGATCGAGGGGGGCGCGCGCGCTGGTCTCGTCGCGCCCGACGAGAAGACCTACGCCTATCTCAAGGATCGTCCGAAATCACCTAAAGGCGAATTGTGGGATCAGGCCGTCGAGTATTGGCGGACGCTGAAGACAGACATCGGGGCGCATTTCGATCGTATCGTGAAGCTCGACGCCGCCGCCTTGCCGCCCATCGTTTCCTGGGGAACGAGTCCCCAGGACGTCACTGCCGTGACCGGCACGGTACCGCGCATCGAGGACGCGGCCAGCGACGACAAGCGGGCCTCGCTGCGCCAGGCCTTGGCCTATATGGGGTTCAAGGGCGGCGAGAAGATTACCGACATTTCGATAGACCGCGTTTTCATCGGCTCTTGCACCAACGGCCGGATCGAGGACCTGCGCGAGGTCGCTAAGATCGTCGAAGGACAGACAGTAGCTTCCAGCGTCAGCGCCATGATCGTCCCAGGGTCGGGCCTCGTGAAGATGCAGGCCGAAGCGGAAGGGCTCGACCGCATCTTCAAGCAAGCCGGCTTCGATTGGCGCGAGCCCGGATGTTCGATGTGTTTGGCGATGAACCCGGACAAGCTTCGGCCCGGTGAGCGTTGCGCCTCGACGTCCAACCGCAACTTTGAGGGTCGCCAGGGCTACAAGGGCCGCAGCCATCTCGTGTCCCCCGCCATGGCGGCGGCGGCGGCGATCGCCGGACGGTTCGTCGACGTGCGAGAGTGGCGCGCCACGGCGTAAAGACGGGTTACGGCTCCAGGGTCGAGTCCCAGTACAGATAGTCGAGCCAAGTCGAGTGCAAATTATCAGGAACCGGTTGCCGACGCGCGATCTGGTCGAGTTGGGCCGGGGTCGGCTCAAAGGCCGGACGACGCAGCGTCAGGCCGGACTGTTTGAGGGTCTTGTCGGCCTTCTGCAGATTATGCTTGGCGCAACAGGTCACGATGTTTTGCCAGCAGGTTGTGCCTCCCTTCGAGCGCGGCGTGACATGGTCGAAGGTTAGGTTGGTGCTCTCCTCGCGCTTGTCGCAATATTGGCAGCGAAAGCTATCGCGCAGGAAGACATGATATCGCGTGAACGAGATTCGCGTGCGCCTGTGATATTTCTTGAGAGAGATCACCGAGGGAATACGGAACGAGCGACTGGCCGATCTGACTTCGAGATCGTAGCTCGAAACTTCGTGAACCCTCCCCTGAAGCACCGCGACAAGGGCATCTTGCCAAGCCCACACGGACAGGGGCCCCCAACTCAACGGCTGCATATCGGCGTTCAGAACCAAGGTGCAGAGGTCGGGGGTTGGCTTGTGAAATCCCATCAACAGCCCTCCCCGGCGCTAATGATGGCAAACCTCTGGAGCTTGTCGGTGCTTGAGGCGGAAGCGGCTGTTTCTTTTGCACGCTGAATACGAGACCGTTGGATCAGGGCGAAGCCTTGCGAGGCCTCCGCCTCGACGGTAGCCCGCCAAGCCGGATTACTCCAAGGCTCCACCACACGAGCCCGCTTCTCAGCGGATCGTCGCCGTCGTCCCACATCTTTCGGCAGCGACGCGGCCGAGGTCTCACTTGAGACTTTCACCCCATGAACCGTCAATGCAGCGCCTTCTTCAAAGGCCTCCGGCCCCGCCGGATCGTTCGCCAAGATAGTCTACATGCGCGATGACGAGATTGTGAAGCCCTCCTCACACTTATGCAAAGGATCACGCACCAGTCGCGCTATCGCGCCCGGCTACGCCTCTGCTTTCGCTCATAGCGCCGGTGGATGGAATGCCACTGAAGGCATCGTGATCTTATGCCAACCCGCGTTGAAGATGGACAGTTGACCAGCGCGAACGCGCGCCGCCGCCCGTGCGGCGTGACGGCGTTAAAGCGCCATCATCAAAGCCAACTGGTATAAAGGCGCCTCGTCGGCTTCATCGCGACCTCTTCAAACGCAAAAGAGCGGAGCCAGGGCTCCGCTCTTTCGTCGATGCGAGGACGATCCGCCTTCACGACCGCCCGAGTAGATCGGGCCGCCGGAGCGGCCTGATCGAGGCTCAGTAGTTGTAAGCGCGCTCGCTGTGCTCGGCGATGTCGAGACCCTCGCGCTCTTTTTCCGGCGAGACCCGAATGCCGATGACAAGATCGACCAACTTATAGAGGATCGCCGATCCTATGCCCGAATAGAGCAGCGTCGCGCCGACCGCCTTACACTGGATGATGACCTGCGCCACCATGTCGTAGGTGCCCACATCGCCGTTGGCGTAGTTGGTGTAGTCGGTGAGGCCGACACCGCCGAGGGCCGGCGAGACGAGGATACCGGTGCCGATGGCGCCGATGATCCCGCCAATGCAGTGGACGCCGAAGACGTCAAGCGCATCGTCGTAGTGGAACTTCTCTTTCACGATCGCCACGAAGAACCAGCAGATCGGGCTGACCAAGAGGCCGAGAACGACCGAACCCATGGGTCCGGCATAGCCGGAGGCCGGGGTGATCGCGACGAGACCCGCGACGGCACCCGACGCCATGCCGAGCATGGACGGCTTGCCTTTCATGATCCACTCGACGAACAGCCAAGACAATGTCGCCGCGGCAGTTGCCACCATCGTGTTGACGAAAGCGAGCGCCGTGGTTCCATTGGCCTCGAGATTGGACCCGGCATTGAAGCCGAACCAGCCCACCCACAGAAGCGAGGCGCCGATCATGGTCATCGTCAACGAGTGGGGCGGCATGGGTTCACGCGGGTAGCCGATGCGCTTGCCGAGCATCAGGCAGCCGACCATGCCGGCAATGCCCGCATCGATATGCACGACGGTGCCGCCGGCGAAATCGAGCGCACCCAATTGCGCGAGCCAGCCCGCATTGGACGTGATCGCGTCGAGCTTGGCCTGAGCGGCGGCCTTGGCGGCGACATCAGTCCCGGCGGCGGCCAGAGCCTTGGCGGCGTTGGCGACATCGTCCGGGGCAGCCGTGAACCAAACCCAATGCGCGATCGGGAAATAGATCAACGTGACCCAGAGCAGCATGAACACGACCATGGCCGAAAACTTCATGCGTTCGGCCAAGCTGCCGATGATGAGCGCCGGCGTGATCATCGCGAAGGTCATCTGGAACACCATGTAGGCGAGTTCCGGAATGACCGTATGGTGCGAGAAGGTCGGCACGTTGGAGCTCGGCGTTACGCCTGACAGGAAAGCCTTGCCGAGGTCGCCGACATAGGGCGCCCAGGGGCCGCCAGCGCTGTTGAAGGCTTCCGAATAGCCGTAGAGCACCCAAACGACGCCAACGAGCGACACGATCATGAACACCTGGCTCAAGACCGACAGCATGTTCTTGGTGCGCACAAGGCCGCCATAGAACAGGGCGAGGCCCGGAACCGACATCATCAGCACCAAGGCGGATGAGATCAGCATCCAGGCGGTATCGCCCTTATCGGGGGTCGGCGCCGCCGCAGCAGCGGCCGTTGCGGCAGCCGTTGCAGCCGTCGCCGCTGTTGCCGCCGCATCAGGCGCGGCAGTCTGTGCCCAAACCGTGGCGGCCGACGCCAACAGCGCGAAGGCCGCAAGCCCGAGGCTCGAACCCGCTCGAGGCAAGCGTGCTCGAAGCGACTGGGGTAAAACAATCATCGATAAACTCCGGTCCGCGTGATGGTGTGAAAGGTCAAAGTGCGTCGACATCCGTCTCGCCCGTTCGGATACGGACGGCTTGTTCGAGCGTGGTGACGAAAATCTTCCCGTCGCCGATCTGGCCGGTTCGGGCCGTGGCCGTGATGGCGTCGACGACCGCATCGAGCAATTCGCTCGCCACAGCGACCTCGATCTTGAGTTTCGGCAAAAAGCTCACCGCATATTCGGCGCCCCGATAAATCTCGGTGTGGCCCTTCTGCCGGCCGTAACCCTTGACCTCGGTGACGGTCAGCCCGTGCACGCCGACGGCCGTCAGTGCGTCGCGGACCTCCTCAAGCTTGAAGGGCTTGATGATGGCCATAACTATCTTCATCGCTGCGTTCCTTTATTCCGACGGCGGTATGATCCGTCCTCGTGGCCGAACCATCGTCCGCTCAGGCAGGGCGGCCCGAAGGCATTGGCCCCTTCTATCAAGCGGCGTGCCAAACTCCCGCGCCGCAAAAAAGACTAAGATCGCGGTTCAAGGCTTCGCTTTAGCCTGAAATGAGGCGCCAGATGTCTAATTTTTAGGCAGTAATTTGAGGCGGGCCCGACGGTGCTTGATGCAAGGAGGACTTATCGCAACAGAGCAAAACTTTCCCGCCAGGACTCCGCCAGGGAGGGGGTGAAATGCTATCGGCGGAAGGCGGGAGGGATCAGACGGATGGCTTGACCGGGCGGATGAGCCCTTCTTGAGCCACCGAAGCCGCAAGAATGCCGTCGCGGGTAAAAATCTGGCCCCGCGTGAAACCGCGCCCGCCCGAAGCGCTCGGCGTGTCTTCAGCGTAGAGCATCCATTCGTCAAGGCGGCATGGTCTATGGAACCACAAGGCATGGTCGAGGCTCGCGACCTGCAAATCCGTGTCGAAAACCGAGCGGCCATGCGCCACCAGGGCCGTATCCAGCAAGGTCATGTCGGACATGTACGCCAGGACGGCGGCATGGATTGCCGGGTCGTCGGGCAAAGCCGCCGTGGTGCGCATCCAGATATTTTGCGCGCGCGGCAGCGGCTCGGCGCTCTCTCGTCCCGAAAATCGCGAGTGATCGACCGGCCGCATCTCGATGGGGCGTTCACGCTCGAAATAGCGACGAACCGGCTCGGGCATTCGCGTAGCAAATTTTTGCTTGAATTCGCTTTCGCTCGGCAGGCTCTCCGGCGGCGGCACGTCCGGCATCACGGCCGCATGATCGAAGCCACGATCCGGGGTCTGGAACGAGGCTGAGAGCGAGAAGATCGGGCGGCCATGCTGCACGGCCACACAACTCCGTGTCGTGAAACTGCCGCCGTCGCGCAATCTGGCAACTTCATAAACGATCGGGACGGAGGGATCTCCCGGCAACATGAAGTAGCCGTGGAGGGAATGGACTGACCGGTTGGCGACGGTCCTGCTCGCCGCCACCAGCGTCTGAGCGATGACGAGACCGCCGAAAACCCTTTGCCATCCAACCTGAGGGCTGCGCCCGCGAAAGATGTTCTGCTCGATCTTTTCGAGGTCGAGAATGTGCAGAAGGTCTTGGACTGAAAAGGACATCGACGGGTCTCACCCCTGACGGAAGGCTCGATCGCGGCACGCCTCGCACTCGAACGCCAATGACTGATGCTACACGAAACGATTTTAGAACGATTTTACACGATCATCGACAATGGTCATTAGCGTACAAACGGAATACGCGGAGTTGCGATCGGCGGCCTTTAGCCGGCGTGCCGACGCGACGCTTGCGGCGAAGGAGCCTCCTACCCACATACGAATCAGACCGAAGGCACTCAACTGCCGCACCCCCGCGAAGGCCGCATCTCATGGCAAAATTCAGGCTGACATCGGATAATATGCCCCCGTCTGGCGTGCGGCGACTATGACGAGCAGCGCGGCGCCGAGCAGCCCATCGCCGCGTCATTGTGCCTTGTCTGGCAATCCGCTAGGCTACTACTCGGTCCGTTTGCGAAAGCTTGCGTTCGCATATCGCGGGCCCGCTGCCAATCGCTATGTGAAACACCTCGCGGGCACCGCCTTGGCGGGTTCGAGGAACGGATAGGAGCCCGGCAGACACAATGGATTTTCTCAAGCCACGGTTGATCCCCATGAACCGCCGCCGTCGCATTTATGAGGGTAAGGCCAAGGTCCTTTACGAGGGGCCCGAGCCGGGAACGCTCATTCAGCATTTCAAGGACGATGCCACCGCGTTCAACGCCAAGAAACATCAAGTCATCGACGGCAAGGGTGTTCTCAACAACCGGATATCCGAGTTCATCTTTCAGCACCTGAACAATATCGGCGTGCCGACGCATTTCATCCGCCGGTTGAACATGCGCGAGCAGCTTATCAAGGAAGTGGAGATCATTCCGCTCGAAGTCGTCGTGCGCAACGTCGCGGCGGGCTCGCTCGCGACGCGGCTGGGGATCGAGGAAGGCACGCAGCTGCCGCGCTCGATCATCGAATTCTACTACAAGAACGATGGCCTCAACGACCCGATGGTGTCGGAGGAGCATATCACGGCCTTCGGCTGGGCTTCGCCGCAGGAGATCGACGACATCATGGCGTTGGCCATTCGGGTCAACGACTTCCTCTCGGGGCTTTTCCTCGGGGTTGGCATCCGTTTGGTCGATTTCAAGATGGAAACCGGACGGCTGTGGGAGGGCGACATGATGCGTATCGTCGTCGCTGACGAAATCTCGCCCGATTCGTGCCGCCTCTGGGATGTCCGGTCGAACGACAAGCTCGACAAGGATCGCTTCCGGCGCGATCTTGGCGGCCTCGTCGAGGCTTATACCGAGGTAGCGCGCCGGCTCGGCATCATGCAGGACAATGAGGCCGCTCGCGCCCCGGGTCCGCAGTTGGTTCAATAACGCCGGCTGCCGACGGCTCCCGAACTCAAGAAAAACCCGCCCGCCGGCGGGTTTTTTGTTCAGCGGTGGTTGGCCTATAAAGTCCTGCCCACCCTTCAACTGTCCGAGATCCCTCACGCTGGCAAAGCCGGGGTTTCGTGATAGGTTGACCCTCGTTCCAGGGACGGACGTTTCGCGAGTCGGCTCAGATGTCAACGCCCATAGACCTCGCCAAGCGCGTCTACGACCACACGTGGAAGCTTGATCCGATCGTCCGCAGCCTGCTCGATACGGACTTCTACAAGCTTCTCATGCTGCAAATGATCTGGGGTCTCTACCCGGATGTGCGTGTCACCTTTTCGCTCGTCAATCGCTCGACGATGGTGCGCCTGGCTGACGAAATCAGCGAAACCGAGTTGCGCGACCAACTCGACCACGCGCGTACGGTGCGGCTCGGCAAGAAGGAGCTGATCTGGCTGGCCGGCAACAGCTTCTACGGTCGCGCGCATATCTTCGAGCCGGCGTTCCTGGGCTGGCTGGCGCACTACCAATTGCCACCCTACCAGCTGAGCCAGGAAGGCGGGCAATATCACCTGAGCTTCACGGGCACGTGGATGGACGTGACGCTATGGGAAATCCACGCGCTCGCCATCATCAACGAAATGCGATCACGTGCCGCTCTCAAGGGCATGGGGCGCTTCGCGCTCGACGTGGTGTACGCGAGAGCCAAGGCCAAGCTCTGGAGCAAGGTCGAGAGGCTGCGCTCGCTGCCCGACCTTCGCATTTCGGATTTCGGTACGCGCCGACGGCACAGCTTTCTGTGGCAGCGTTGGTGCGTCGAGGCCCTGAAAGAGGGCCTGGGCCAGCCCTTCTCGGGCACCAGCAACGTTCTTCTCGCCATGGACAACGACCTCGAGGCGCTGGGCACCAACGCGCATGAACTGCCGATGGTGTTGGGCGCCATGGCGCGCACGGACGAGGAATTGCGGCGCGCGCCTTATCAGGTGTTGCAGGACTGGAAGCGCTATTATGGCGGCAACCTGCTGATCGTCCTGCCCGACACGTTCGGCACCGCGCCTTTCCTGAAGAACGCGCCGGATTGGGTAGCGGACTGGACAGGGTTCCGGCCGGATTCGGCGCCCCCGATCCAGGGCGGTGAGGCCATTATCGAATGGTGGCGCGCGCGGGGCCGAGATCCGCGCGAGAAATTGATCGTCTTCTCCGACGCGCTCGACGTCGAGACGATCGAGACCACCTACCGCCATTTCCACGGCAAAGTGCGCATGAGCTTCGGCTGGGGCACAAACCTCACCAATGATTTCGCCGGCTGTGCGCCCACCCCCAATGGCGGCCTCAAGGCGATCTCGCTGGTCTGCAAGATCACCGAGGTCGAGGGCCTGCCGGCGGTGAAGCTGTCCGACAATCCGCTGAAGGCGATCGGCGACCCAGAGGAAGTGGCACGCTACCTGAGGATTTTCGGCTCGTCCGGACGCGTGGAGCAGCCGGTGCTGGTGTGATGCGGCCCGGGGGTGCGAAGTTCGAAAAGGCGACCCTGACGGCGTACAATCATCATCACCGGTAACCAGACGGCCCACTCCGGCAAAGGATGGAAAACGGTTCTCCGGCCCTTTACCCACCCGCGACTTTGCGAAAGCTTGTCGCTCGGCACTGACGGAGCGACCCGATGGACCTCTCGACGATATTGGCGTTCACTGCGGCGTTTTTCGTGTTTGCCGCCAGCCCAGGGCCGGACAACATAACAATCGTCGCCAGAACCATGTCCTACGGCGCTTCTTCGGGGCTCGCATACGGCGCCGGAACAATCGTCGGCATACTGGTCTTCCTTGTCCTTGCCGCGTTCGGGCTATCGGTGCTCGCGTCAAAGATGACAATCCTGATGACGATCCTGAGGTATGGCGGGGCTGCGTATCTGATGTGGATGGGCATCAAGCTATGGACCGCTAAGCCCGTCATTCTGACGGATGCTCTGGTTGAGACAGAGCATAACGTGCTGACTGTCTTTGCCACGGGTGTGCTCTTAAACCTGGGAAATCCGAAGATGCCGCTGTTTTATGTGGCGCTGCTGCCAAGCGTGGTCGGAGCGGCTCTGACCTGGACACAGGTCGGACTATTGGCCGCCGTGATCGTCGGCGTTGAAACCTTGGTGATCGGAAGCTACGTCCTGCTCGCCACGCGGGCCCGGACAATGCTGCGAAGCCCGAAGGCCGTGCGCCTGGTCAACCGGACCGCTGGTGGCGTCATGATTGGCGCGAGTGTCGCCGTCGTATCGGCGCGCTAGAGCCTGATGCCGAAAAGTCGGCACGGGTTTTCGGCATCAGGCTCTAAGTACTTGAAATCGCTTATTCTAATTTGGAGCATGCCGCCTAAAGGCGACATGCTCTGGAAGCGGAAGGTCCTCGGTCATGATCGCCCTCATCGATGCGACGGAGCGCGGCAGGCTTCATCTCACAAACTTCGCCCGGATGGCCGCGACAAAGGCCTCGGCCTGTTCGACCGCCCATCGCGCTTGATCGAGGGGCGGTAATTCACTGGAATAGTCTGCCAATAGGCGCATATCATGGACCTTGTTGAAGGCCCTGCCGAAGGCCGCGTCGATCTGAGCGCTCAACACCAGCTTTTTTCCAAATTCCGCGATGAGGGTGTGATGCGTCTTGATGATCGCGTTCGGCATTTCGTGCCCGGCCGCGATCAAGGCCGCATGAGCGGCGTCATGCATCGCGTAATAAGCGCGGCTGCATGCGCCTGCCGTATCGCCGGCGCCCAGCAACACCCGAGCACCCTCGACCGCCCGTTGCGCCTTCTCCACAAAGCTTGCCACGGTCGGCGCTCTGCTCACAAGCGCAACCCGTCGCGGCGTATATTGTCGATCAGCTCTGGATTACTGAACGACTCGGGTCGCTGCCACTCGCTTTCCCAAAGGGGAAGGGCCTGAACAAGGATGCCGGTTTCGAGCATCACGTCGAAGGCGATGCCAGACATTTCCCGCGTGACGTCCCAGCGGTTTCCCCTCTCGCCCTTCAGGATCACGGCCAGATCCGCATCGCTGTCCGGCCGATGGGTGCCTCGCGCGCGGCTGCCGTATACCAAGCCCTCTATCGTGGGATATTTGCCGTCCAGACGCCGCATGAAGACGCGGACGGCGCGGGCCGTCTCGGCGTCGAGCACCGGCTTGACCGGGGCGGAGAGTGCTGCGGCGGACTTGTCGGGCTCGCGCGAAATCGTGCCTTCGATCATCATGGCAAAAGCATAGCAAAACGCTCGATCGATGAAAGTTGTTTTGCCTCCCCCCGGCCGCTGAACCCCGGCGTCCCGGCTCCGGCGAGCCTTGCCAGCATGGCGACAAACCCCTATGCCCCCTTAGCCAGCCGGTCGGACGGCCGCCGCATTTCGATGCGGAGGAAAGTCCGGGCTCCACGGAGACACGGTGCCGGATAACGTCCGGCGGGGGAAACCCCAGGGAAAGCGCCACAGAGAGCAGACCACCCGGCCCGGCGACGGTGCCGGGCAAGGGTGAAAGGGTGCGGTAAGAGCGCACCGCGCGGGCGGTAACGTCGGCGGCATGGCAAGCCCCACCGGGAGCAAGATCGAATAGGGGCGACGGGGCCTCCTGGCGCGAGCTAGGCTTGGCCCAACCTGTCTCCGGGCTGTCGCCCGGGTTGATTGCTTGAGGCGGCCGGCAACGGCCGTCCTAGAGGAATGGCCGTCACGTGCGAGGCCTTCGGGCGTCGCGCCATACAGAACCCGGCTTAGAGACCGGCTGGCACTTTGTCGTCTTCGCCTGGGATTTTGCCCCACCGGCCCCTTCAGGAGTTTCCGGGGGCGATCGTGGAAGCAAGACGAGGCGCCGGGGGGTATGGCCGCCGTGATTCGCGCCCCGCTTCAGGCGGCTTGCCGATCTGGCGTCGCCGCTTTATTTGGCCGCCGGCGCCCCCTTCTCCCTCCCTGCACGATCCCGCGCACGGCGTCGGCCCGATCACAAAATGCCCTTGCGTCTCAACAATCCCTTAACCTTAAGGGGCCTTACTAGGCTGTCGGCAAAGTCCGCGCACGCGAAGGCGTCGTCGTTGACGCCCATAGGGTCCCATGTTATCCCACGTCATCCCGCTCAGAGTCGCTGTCCGCCGAGTGTTAGGAGCGCCCAAAGGCCTAAAGGCTCATGGGTTGCCGTCGGCCGACCATGCGGAACGGGAGAGTGTTGGGAGCAGAGAGGATTTTGGACCGCTTTGTCTCGCACTTCACGAATCGGTTGGATGCGAAGGGTCGCGTATCGATACCGGCATCGTTCCGAGCCGTGATGGCGCGAGACGGCTTCGAAGGCTTGTACGTGTATCCGTCCCTTTATTCGGAAACGCTGGACTGCGGCGGTCACGCCCTGTTGAGCGAGATCGACGCCCTTCTTACGCCGCTGTCGCCTTATTCGGAAGACCGGGATGCCTTCGCGGCGACCCTCTACGGCGAAAGCGAAGTGCTGAAGGTCGACAGCGAGGGCCGGGTCATCTTGTCGGACAAACTGAAGGCCCATGCCTCGATCATGAGCGAGGTCACCTTCGTCGGACAGGGCCACAAGTTCCAGATCTGGGAGCCGAGCCGTTTTCGCGTGCATTTGGCGGAGGCCAGAAACCGAGTGCGCGATCGACGAATACAGCTCAGCTCCGGACACGCGGCGCCGGTCAACCCGTCACCGCAACCTCCTGGAGCACGGGATTGATGTCGGATCGCGGCGATGGCACCCCCCTCGCCGCCGGCGGACCGGTCCGGCACGTTCCCGTGCTTCGCGAGGAGGCCCTGAGCGCTTTGTCGCCACGCGCCGGCGGACTTTATGTCGACGGCACCTTCGGCGCGGGCGGCTACACCAATGCCATTCTGGCCGTTCCCGGAACCCGCGTCCTCGCATTGGATCGGGACCCCGATGCGATCGCGGCCGGAGAGGCACGCTTCGCGGGCGAGGACCGGCTGACCCTCCATCACGCGACCTTCGGCTCTCTCGATACCCTCGCCGTCAGGCTCGATCTCCCCAGGCTCGATGGGATCGTGCTCGACATCGGCGTGTCGTCCATGCAGTTCGACGAAGGCGAGCGGGGCTTCTCGCTGCGCCATGATGGGCCGCTCGACATGCGGATGAGCCGCGAGGGCCGCACTGCGGCCGACATCGTCAATACCGCTAGCGACGAGGAACTGGCCGACATCCTTTATTACTACGGCGAGGAACGCGCCTCGCGGCGTCTTGCCCGCGCCATCGTTCACGATCGCCAGACATCGCCCTTCACCTCGACCCGACAGCTGTCCGAAATGATCGCCCGGGTGATGCCGGGCCCTCCAGGAGACATCCATCCGGCGACCCGGTCATTCCAGGCGCTGCGGATCGCGGTGAACGACGAGCTCGGCGAACTGCTCCGAGGCCTTGCGGCTTCTGAAAAGCTGCTTCTGCCGGGTGGACGTCTCGTCGTCGTCACCTTCCATTCGCTCGAGGATCGCATCGTCAAGCGTTTCCTGCAGGCCCGTTCGGGCCGGGGCGAAGCCCGTTCGCGCCACCTGCCGGGCGAAGCGGTGCCGCTTCGTCCGACCTTCGAACTTGCCGGCAAGCAGCCGATCGCGCCGAGCTCCAGCGAGATCGCCCTGAACCCCCGCGCCCGGTCCGCCAAGCTTCGCGCGGGCATCCGCACCGACGCGCCACCCCGTGAGATCGATGCCGGGCTGCGCGGCCTCGTCGAACTTCCGGCCAGAAAGGGGCGCTGAATCCATGTGGCGCCTCCTTAACCTCATCGCCATCGCGGCGCTGATCGGCTCTGCCGTTTATGCCTATACGGTCAAATACGAGACCATCCTTTTCGCCGAGCAGATTCTCAAGGTGAAGCACCAGATCGTCGACGAACAGGACAGCATCGCGCGCCTGCGCGCCGAATGGGCGATCCTGACGCGCCCTGACCGGTTGCAGGTTTTGGCCGAACAGAACCTCAATCTGCACCGACTGTCCCTCGACCAGATCGTCGACGCAGGCTCGCTCCCCCTGCCGCCGCCGAAGACCGACGAAATCGGACGCAAGCTCGATGCCCTCGGCCTCGGCGAGCCGACCTCGACCCCCGTCGACCGACGGGCCACCGGCAGTGTCGCAACACCATCCTCGGCGAGATGACGTCAATGGAGGAGATGAAGATCAAAGGCTCGTCCGCCCTGACCCGGTTCCAGCGCTTGCGACTGTTCCTGCGCGATATCGCCAGCACGCATCTCGAAAAAAGCGGCTTTCGCCTAAAGCTCATTGGCGTCGCCTTCCTCTGCGTCTTCGGACTCATCGACGCGAAACTCGTCAAGCTCGGGCTGTCGCACGACGCGCCCAAAAGCCTGAAAAGCGCGGCCTCGGACGCGGTTTCGGGCGCGCGGCCGGATCTGCTCGACCGCAACGGCGAAATCCTCGCCGCCGACATCAAAACCATGTCGGTCTTCGCCGAGCCGCGCCGGATCATCGACAAGGACGAGGCGGTCGAACTGCTGACGGCGGTGCTGCCCGATGTCGATGCCAGCGGCCTGCGTGAGCGACTCGGCTCGAAGAAGGGCTTCGTTTGGGTCAAGCGCGGCGTCACGGCGCAACAGCAGGCCGAGGTCTACCACCTTGGGCTGCCGGGGATCGGCTTCCTGCCGGAGAACAAGCGCATTTATCCGAACGGGCCGGTGGCGGCCCATGTGATCGGCTTCACCAACACCGACAACCAGGGGATCGCCGGGATCGAGAAATATGTCGATAACCAGGGCCTCGGCGACCTCAAAGGTGCGGGCTTCGACATCAAGCCGCAGGACCTGAAACCCATCTCGTTGTCGATCGACGCCAAGGCGACGCATGCGATGCGCGACGAACTGGCGAAGGGCATCGAGCACTTCAAGGCGCAGGCTGGCTCCGCCGCAATCATGAACGTCAATACCGGGGAGATCATCGCCTACACGTCGCTGCCGGATTATGACCCGAACAACCCGGTCGATGCGTTGAAACCCGACCATATCAACCGTCTCAACGTCGGCACCTATGAGATGGGCTCGACCTTCAAGGCGATCTCGATCGCGATGGCGCTGGAACTCAACAAGGTGACGCTGCGCAGTTCGGTCGATGCGCGGGACAACCTTCGCTACGGCCGCTTCACGATCCATGACTTCCACGCCACGCATCGCATCCTGACGGTCCCCGAAGTGTTCATCCATTCGTCGAACATCGGCACTGCCCGCATGGTCATGATGGTGGGCGTGGACGGTCACAAGGCCTTCCTGCGCAAGATGGGGCAATTGACCCGCCTACAGACCGAGCTGCCCGAAACGGCCTCGCCGCAGATCCCGCCGCACTGGAGCGAACTCAACAGCATGACGATCGCTTTCGGCCAAGGGCTGAACGTTACGCCGCTTCAAGCCATCATGGCCGTCGGCGCGCTGGCGAACGGCGGTTTCCTGATCCCGCCGACGTTCCTCAAGCGCGACGCGGACGACGTGAGGGACCAATATCCGCGTGTGATCCGCCCCGAAGTCTCGGAAGGCTTACGCTATCTCATGCGGGTCAACGCCACGCTTGGCTCGGCCAAAAAGATCGATATCCCGGGTTATTTCGCTGGCGGCAAGACCGGGACGGCCGACAAGATCATCCACGGCCATTATTCGAAGGATCGGGTCAATACGACCTTCATGTCGATCGTGCCGGCTGACAAACCCAAATATCTGTTCTTCGTGATGATGGAAGACCCGCAGTCGGTCGAGGGCACCTTCGGCTATCACACAGCGGCTTGGAACTCGGGCGAGGTCTGCGGCAAGATCATGGAACGGGTGGCGCCATTGCTCAACATGCCGCCCAGCTTCGATCTGCCGATCGCGCCCTTCCCCTACGTGGCGAAGCTCGGCATCGGCATGGACACCGCGCTCCGATGATCCTCGCCGACCTCCTGCCGGACGCACATCTGGCGCCTGAAGATCGGACCTGCGAGATCGCCGGCCTGACGGCGGACAGCCGCGCCGTTCAACCCGGTTTCGCCTTCTTCGCCATCCCAGGCTCCAAAGCCGACGGCCTCAGCTACGTGCCCCAGGCGCTGGCGAATGGCGCCATTGCGATCGTGGCGGAATATGCGGTCCCGCATCTGCCGGCCGGCATCGCACTGGCAATCGTGCCGCGCATCCGCAGCGCCTTATCCGAAGCGGCGGCACGCTTCACCGGCCGCCAGCCCGCCACTGTCGTGGCCGTGACGGGAACCAGCGGCAAGACCTCGGTCGCCGCCTTCGTGCGCCAGATCTGGCTTGTTCAAGGCTTTCAGGCGGCCTCGCTCGGCACGCTCGGCATCGTTTCTCCGACCGGCGAGGTCTACGGCTCGCTGACCACACCGGATCCGGTCGCGCTCCACCAGTCCCTCGGCGCGATGGCCGACACCGGGGTTACGCATCTGGCCATGGAAGCTTCTTCGCACGGGCTCGACCAATACCGCCTCGACGGCGTCACGCTGAAGGCCGGCGCCTTCACCAACCTGTCGCGCGACCATCTCGACTATCATCCGACCACCGAGCATTATCTCGCGGCCAAACTGCGCCTGTTCGAGGCCGTTTTGGCCCCGGGCGACGCGGCGGTGATCAATGCCGATTCCGAACAGGCCGCGCAGGTAGCGGCGGCCGCGAAGGATCGTGGCCTTCACGCTTTCACGGTCGGCGCTCAAGGCGAGGATCTGCGGCTCGACTCCGCCCTGCCCGACGGTTACGCGACGACACTCGGCCTCACGTATCGCGGGCGCGAAATCAAGATCAAGCTGCCGCTGGCCGGCGCTTTCCAGGTGTCCAACGCCCTGGTGGCGGCCGGCCTTTGCCTCGTGACCGGCAGTGCGCCCGACCTCGTCTTTTCGGCCCTGGAAAAATTGACAGGCGCGCCGGGGCGTCTCGAACTCATCGGCACGCGGCACGGGGCGCCGGTGTTTGTCGATTACGCCCACAAGCCCGACGCCCTGGAAAATGTGCTGCGCACGCTGCGCCCCTATGCCGAGGGACGGCTGATCGTGGTGTTCGGTTGCGGCGGGGACCGGGACGCCGGTAAACGGCCGATCATGGGCGCCATTGCGGCTACATACGCGAATGTCGTCATCGTGACCGACGACAATCCACGCTCCGAAGATCCCGCAACGATCCGGACCGCTATCCTCGCAAAGGCGCCAGGCGCGGTGGAGATCGGCGACCGGGGCGAAGCCATCGCGGCGGCGGTGCGAATGATGCGGTCCGGCGATGTGCTGGTCGTGGCCGGCAAAGGTCACGAGACCGGCCAGATCGTAGGTGCCACGGTGCTGCCTTTCTCGGACAAGGATGCGGTCCTCGACGCGATCTCGGGAGGCGGCGCATGAACCAGCCCGCTCTCTGGTCGGGGCTCGGCCTCGTCGCCCCGCTTCAAGCGCGCGTCTCCGGCCGCCTGCCCCCGGGCGTCACGGGTGTTTCGATCGACACGCGCACGCTGCAAACCGGAGATCTGTTCTTCGCCATCAAGGGCGACACGCAGGACGGTCACGATCATGTCGCCACCGCCTTCGACAAGGGCGCGGCCGCAGCGGTCGTCGACGAAGCCCATGCCGACGCCTTCGGGGGCTCGCCCTGCCTGTTCATCGTCAACGACGTTCTCCACGCGCTCGAAGGG
This sequence comes from Lichenihabitans sp., assembly GCA_965214365.1. Classification (GTDB taxonomy): domain Bacteria; phylum Pseudomonadota; class Alphaproteobacteria; order Rhizobiales; family Beijerinckiaceae; genus Lichenihabitans. The sequence continues at coordinate 2,049,041 of CBDCBM010000004.1, read as the reverse complement.
CTGGGGCAGGCGGCGCGCGCGAGATCGGACGCGCGGATCGTCGCCGTCACAGGATCGGTCGGAAAGACGACCACCAAAGACGCCTTGCGTCTCGTCCTGTCCGAGGCCGGACCGACCCATGGCTCCGCCGCCTCCTACAACAATCACTGGGGCGTGCCGCTCACCCTGGCCCGCCTGCCGGCCGGCTCGCGATACGGTGTCTTTGAAATCGGGATGAACCATGCCGGCGAAATTACGCCGCTGGTCGCAATGGTGCGCCCGCACGTCGCCATCGTCACCACCGTGGCGCCGGTCCACCTCGAATATTTCGCCGGCGTCGACGAGATCGCCGACGCGAAGGCGGAAATCTTCTCCGGAATCGTGGAAGGCGGCGCCGCGATCATCCATCGCGATATCGAAACCTTCGACCGGTTGAAGGCGGCGGCCGAGGCGTCCCCGGCGGCCCACGTCCTAAGCTTCGGCGAACAAGAGACGGCCGACGCGCACGCCGAGAGGATCGATCTTTTCGCCGATGGCTCGCTGGTCTCCGCCCGGATCCTCGGCAAGCGGATCGACTTCCGGGTCGGGGCGCCGGGCAAGCACCTCGTGATCAACGCGCTGGCGGTCCTTCTCGCGGCAGGGGCCTGCGGCATCGACCTCAATGCCGCAGCCCGGACGCTGTTTCGGCTGACGGCCGGCCCTGGACGAGGGGCCAAAACGATTCTGCAGGCGCCGGACGGCGACTTCACCCTGATCGACGAGAGCTACAATGCCAACCCGACCTCCGTGCGGGCCGCGTTGGCGTTGCTGGGCTCGACGCCGCCCGGACGCGGGGGCCGGCGCATCGCCGTTCTCGGGGACATGCTCGAACTCGGACCCGATGCCGCTGCGATGCACGCCAGCCTGAGCGAGGATGTGCTGCGGAACGGCGTGGATCTCCTGTTCGCCGCCGGCACGCTCAGTCATGACCTGTTCACAGCCGTCCCCGCAAAGGCTCAAGGGTTGTGGGGCCCGACAGCCGTGTCTATTGAGGACCCGCTTGCCGAAACCATCCGCGCGGGCGACGTGGTCATGGTGAAGGGCTCCAACGGCAGCCGGATGGGACCGCTGGTCGCGGCCCTGAAGCAACGGTTCGCCAGCCCGCAGCCGGCGCCTTGAGGATCAAATGCTGACCTGGCTCACCGAACTTTCCGGATATTTCAGCCCGCTGAACCTGTTTCGGTATCTGACGTTCCGGACCATTGGCGCGACGGCGACGGCCGCGCTTTTCGTCTTCTTCTTCGGTCCCGGCATCATCGCGGCCCTGCGGTTGAAACAGGGCAAGGGACAGCCGATTCGCCTCGACGGCCCTCAGTCCCACCTGCTGACCAAAAAAGGCACTCCCACCATGGGCGGCCTGATGATCCTCTCGGGGCTCGTGGTGTCGACCCTGCTCTGGGCCAACCTGCGCTCGCCCTATGTCTGGATTACGCTTCTGGTGACGCTCGGCTTCGGCATGATCGGCTTCTACGACGATCTGCTCAAGGTAACGAAACAGAGCCATAAGGGTTTTTCGGGCCGCCTGCGCCTTGCCATCGAGGCGCTGATCGCCGCCGTGGCCTGCTGGGCCATGATCAAGGTCGGCCCAACATCGACCACCGGCCTCGCGCTTCCGTTCATCAACGGCTATGTGTTCGATCTCGGCAGCTTCTTCATCGCCTTCGGGGCCTTCATCATCGTCGCGGCCGGCAATGCCGTGAACCTGACCGATGGGCTCGACGGCCTCGCCATCGTGCCGGTGATGGTCGCCACCGCGACTTTCGGACTGATCGCCTATTTCACCGGCAACCTGCTGTTCTCGACTTATCTCGGCATCAATCACGTTCCGCAGACCGGGGAACTCGCGGTCGTGTGCGGCGCCGTCATCGGGGCCGGCATGGGCTTCTTGTGGTTCAACGCCCCGCCAGCGCAGATCTTCATGGGCGATACCGGATCTCTGGCGCTCGGCGGCCTCATCGGGACCATCGCGGTGGCCATCAAGCACGAGGTCGTGCTGGTGATCGTCGGCGGCCTCTTCGTGCTCGAAGCCCTTTCGGTGATCGTCCAGGTCGCCTCTTTCAAGATGACCGGCAAGCGGGTGTTCCGTATGGCGCCGATCCACCATCATTTCGAACAGCTGGGCTGGTCCGAACCGCAGATCGTGGTCCGTTTCTGGATCATCGCCTTCATCCTGGCTCTTTTGGGCCTGTCGACCCTCAAGGTCCGCTGAGATGACGCCGGTCACCGCCTGCGCCGAACAGACGCTCGCGCTTTTCGGGCTCGGCGGGTCCGGCTTCGCGACCGCGCTGGCGCTCCGGGCGGGCGGGGCGCGTGTTCTCGCCTGGGACGACGCGGCGGCGGCGCGAGACAAGGCCGCTGCGGCTGGCATCGAGGTGGCGGACCTGCACGGGATCGACTGGACCGGCGTATCCTCGCTGGTGCTGAGTCCCGGTGTTCCGCTCACTCACCCGGAACCCCACTGGACCGTCGATCTCGCGGCGGCGGCGGGCGTGGAGGTCATCGGCGACATCGAACTCTTCTGCCGCGAGCGGCGCGAGATCGCCCCCGACGCACCCTTCCTGGCCATCACCGGCACCAACGGCAAATCCACCACCACCGCCCTGACCGCCCATATCTTCCGCACGGCGGGTTGGGATGTTCAGATGGGGGGGAACATCGGCACCGCGATCCTGGCGCTCGATCCTCCGGCCCCAAACCGCATCCATATCATCGAGGTTTCTTCCTATCAGATCGACCTCGCGCCGACGCTCGATCCCTCGATCGGCATGCTGCTGAACCTCACGCCCGACCATATCGACCGCCATGGTACGATGGAGAATTACGCGGCCGTGAAGGAGCGCCTGTGCCAAAACGCGGCCTTCTCGCTCGTCAGCGTCGATGACGCCTATTCGGCCGCCGTGTTCGAGCGCGCGATGGAATTCGAGGTCAAGGCCCATGCCCGGGGCAAGGCCGGCGGACGCCAATATCCCGTCTCGGTAAAGCAATCGCTGTCGTCCGGCATCGTCCTCGAGGAGAGCTGGATCGCCATCCGTCCTTACGAGGGCGAGGAACATGGGCTCGGCGACCTTGCGAACATCCCGACCCTTCGGGGTCGGCACAATGCGCAGAACGCCTGTTTCGCCGCCGGTGCCGCTTATCTCGAAGGGATCGAGCCGGCCGTCATCCAGCGCGGCCTGTCGAGTTTCCCCGGCCTCGCGCATCGCATGGAGGAGATCGCCCAAAAGGCCGGCGTGATCTTCATCAACGATTCCAAAGCCACGAACGCCGATTCGACCGAGAAGGCGCTGTTGTCCTTCCCGCATCTCTTCTGGATCCTCGGGGGCAAGCCGAAGGCCGGCGGTATTGAGGCGCTTGTCCCCTATTTCGACCGGGTCGTGCATGCCTATCTGATCGGAGAGGCGACGGACGACTTTGCCGCGACACTGCTCGGAAGGGTACCGTTCACGCGCTGCGGCACCCTGGATGTCGCCGTTTCGAAAGCGGCGGAGGAAGCCAGAAAGCCAGGGCTTGCGCCCAAGGTGGTGCTTTTCTCACCGGCCTGCGCCTCGTTCGACCAGTTCAAGAATTTCGAGGACCGTGGCGACGCGTTCCGCACCCTCGTGCAGGCGTTGCCGGCATGAGAGCGGAACGGCCCTTCCCCCCCACATCCGCCCCCTTGAAGACGTTGATTTCCCTCATCCGACCTTCGCTGCTGCGAAAGTCACCTTCTCCCGCCAGCGGGAGAAGGAGTGTACGGAGGCTCAGATGATCTCGCGCGCCAAACGCTCGGTCTTTTCCAACTGGTGGTGGACGGTGGACCGCTGGCTGCTCGCCGCCTTCGGGCTGCTGATCGTGCTCGGCATCGTGCTGGCCATGGCCGCGAGCCCGTCCGTGGCGGAACGGCTAGGCCTGTCGACCTTCTATTTCGTGCATCACCAGGTGATTTTCCTCGCCCCGTCGATCGCGCTGCTCCTGGCGACGTCCTTTTTGTCGCCGCGCGACGTGCGGCGGGCCGCTCTTCTGGTCTTCATCGTGGGCATGGCGCTGATTTTCGCGGCACTGATGTTCGGCCATGAGGTGAAGGGCGCCAAACGATGGATCTTCGGCATCCAGCCGTCCGAATTCATCAAGCCGGCTTTCGTTATCTTGGCGGCTTGGGCGTTTTCCGAAGGCGCGCGGCGGCGCGACGTACCAGGCAACATCCTGGCCCTTTTACTACTGCCGATGACGATCGTCCCGCTGATCCTGCAGCCGGACTTCGGCCAGACGATGCTGATCTCCCTGGTCTGGGCGGCCTTGTTCTTCATGGCTGGCCTCCACTGGTTCTGGGTGGCGGGCATCGGCGGCGTCGGCGCCACGGGGGTCTTCGTGGCCTATAAGCTCGTGCCGCATGTGCGCGACCGTATCCTTCACTTCCTCGATCCCTCGAACGGACCCGGCGCGACGGATACGTTCCAGGTCGACACGGCGGTGGAAAGCTTCGTGTCCGGCTCCTGGCTCGGCAAAGGTCCGGGCGAAGGCACTTTGAAGCGCGTTCTGCCCGATGCCCATACGGATTTCATCTTCGCCGTGACGGGCGAGGAATTCGGCATCCTCTTTTGCATGTTCATCGTCTCGATCTTCGCTTTCGTGGTGTTGCGTGGCCTGCTTTTGTCCTCACGCAACGACGACCCTTTCTGTCGGTTCGCGGCCGCCGGCCTCGTCGTCCTCTTCGGCATCCAGAGCTGCATCAACATGTCGGTGAACCTGCATCTGATGCCGGCCAAGGGAATGACGCTGCCCTTCATCTCCTATGGCGGATCGTCCATGATCTCGCTGGCCCTGGCGATGGGCTTTCTCGTGGCGGTGACCCGCAAGCGTCCTCGCGCTGCGGTCCTCGACCCCACCCCCTATGGGGCCAAGGCCTGATGCCGGCGTCCAAAGCCGACGCTCCGGTTCTGCTCGCCGCCGGGGGTACCGGAGGCCATCTTTTTCCCGCCGAGGCGCTGGCCCGCGTGCTCGCATCGCGGGGCGTGCCGGTCGAGCTGATGACCGACGACCGCGCCATGAAATATGGCGCGGCCTTCCCGGCCCGCGCTTGCCATGCCGTGACCTCGGCCACCCCGACGGGCGGTTCTTTTGTGGGCAAGGCTGCCTCGGCCGTCACCCTCGCGCGCGGCACGCTGTCGGCCTGGGCCATGGTCCGGCGCATTAGGCCCGCCGTAGTGGTGGGCTTTGGCGGCTATCCGACCGTGCCTCCGATCCTGGGCGCGTCCCTCAACGGCATCCCAATCGTGCTGCACGAGCAGAACGCCGTGATGGGCCGGGCCAATCGTTTCGTGGCAGGTCGGGCGGTGGCCCTCGCGACCGGGTTCCCCGGACTCGGCAAGGCCTCCCCGGCCATTATGGCTAAGGCGACCTACACGGGAAATCCGATCCGGCCGGCTGTCTTCGCCGCCGCCCAAACGCCCTACCCTGCTTTCGGCCAGGACGATCCGTTGCACATCTTGGTGACCGGCGGCTCTCAGGGTGCCCGGGTGATGGCCGACATCGTTCCGGCCGCGATCGAGCGGCTCGACGCGGATGTCCGCGCCCGAATGCGCATCGTGCAGCAGGCGCGCGGCGAAGACGAGACGCGGGTGCGCGAGGCCTATGCCCGCCTCGGCATAGCGGCTGAGGTGGCGCCCTTCTTCAAAGATCTGCCCACCCGCATGGCCGCCGCTCACCTCGTCATCGCGCGCGCCGGAGCCTCGACGGTCAGCGAACTCGCTACGATCGGGCGCCCCGCCATCCTCGTGCCTTTTCCTCATGCGCTCGATCAGGATCAGGCCGCGAACGCCGCCGTCCTCGGAGAGAGCGGCGCCGCCATCGTCTGCGACCAGAAAGCCTTCACGGCCGACTGGCTGGCCGTCGAACTGATCCGAGTGCTGTCCATGCGGGCCACGCTGCACGGCCGCGCCGATGCGGCCCGGCTCGGTGCACGGCCGGATGCGGCGGAGCGTCTCGCCGATCTCGTCCTCGCGGTCGCCGGCCGCGTTTCCTCAAGAGGTGCCCCAACATGAAACTGCCGCGCGAGCTTGGCCCCATCCACTTCGTCGGCATCGGCGGCATCGGCATGTCCGGCATCGCGGAAGTCCTGAACACGCAGGGCTATCAGGTCCAGGGCTCCGACGCCTCGGAAAGCGCCAATGTGCTGCGCCTGCGCGAGGCCGGGATCACGATCTCGATCGGTCACGATGCCGCCAATCTGGGCGACGCCGAAGTGGTGGTGGTGTCGACCGCGATCCGGCGCGACAATCCGGAACTGGTCGCGGCACGCGAGCGCCGCCTGCCTGTTGTGCGCCGCGCCGAAATGCTGGCCGAACTGATGCGGCTCAAAAATTGCGTCGCGGTCGCAGGTACGCATGGCAAGACCACGACGACCTCGCTCGTCGCGACCCTGCTGGATGCGGGCGGGTTCGACCCCACCGTCATCAACGGCGGCATCATCAACGCCTATGGCACCAACGCCCGTCTCGGCGAGGGAGACTGGATGGTGGTGGAGGCGGACGAAAGCGATGGCACCTTCCTCAAGCTGCCCGCCGACATCGCCATCATCACCAATATCGATGCCGAGCATCTCGATCACTTCAAGACCTTCGACGCCATCAAGGACGCCTTCACGACGCTGGTCGAGAACCTGCCTTTCTATGGATTCGCGGTCGTGTGCCTCGACCATCCGACCGTGCAGGAACTCGTCGGCCGCATCGAGGATCGCCGCGTCATCACCTACGGCGAGAACCCGCAGGCCGACGTGCGCCTGCTCGACGTCGACCTCACCGACGGCGTCTCGCGCTTCAACGTCCTGATTCGCGATCCCAAGACCGCGAATGCCACCTATGTGGAAAACCTGGTGATGCCGATGCCCGGCCACCACAACGCGCTGAACGCCACGGCCGCCATCGCCGTGGCGATGGATCTGAAGGTGCCGATCGACACCATCCGCAAGGCGCTGAAAAGCTTTGGCGGCGTCAAACGCCGGTTTACCCGTACCGGCGAATGGAACGGCGCCTCCTTCTTCGACGATTACGGGCATCATCCGGTCGAGATCGCGGCCGTGCTCAAGGCCGCGCGCGCCTCGACGAAGAAAAAAGTCATCGCCGTGGTTCAGCCGCATCGCTATTCGCGTCTGCAATCGCTGTTCAGCGATTTCGCGACCTGTTTCAACGATGCCGACGCGGTCATCGTGGCCGATGTCTATGCGGCCGGCGAGGCGCCCATCGCCGGCGCGGACCGCGACACTCTCGTGGCCGCCATCAAGGCCCACGGCCACCGGCATGTCGTCGCCCTCGATGCGCCCTCGTCCCTGGCGAACCTCATCCGTCCGCTCGCGGAAAGCGGGGACTATGTGGTCTGTCTTGGGGCGGGCAACATCACTCAATGGGCCTATGCGCTGCCGGCCGAATTGGCGGCGGGCGGCTGATCTTTCGCGTCCCGTCAGCCGATCTGTCGCAGGTGAGCGGCGGAACTTGCAATTGTTATGGATAATACGTTTTAAGCCGATTTCGGAAAGTCCCCTTTAGCCTGACAGTCAGGTTCGGTTCATGGTTGGCGAGGATAGTTGAACTGCGGACGATTAAAGGTGAGACGATGTCGCGGGTTATGGAACTGCACCAGGATTGGATGAAGGATCCGGCTTTTGTCCAGGAATTCAAGAAACTGGAAGAAGAATTGAAGCGGCTCAAGGAATTGACGCCGAGACTAGCCGGCCGCTCCAACGCCCTCAATGGGCGGCTCGCAAGCGGCGGGTCGGATGTCCCGGACGCCCCTCGGAAGCGCAGCGCGTGACTCACGGCGCGCTTCTCGACGACCTTCGCACCCGGCTTCCCGATCTCAGGGGCCGGCTTTCGGGGGACGCCGATATGGCGCCTTTGACTTGGTTCCGAACGGGCGGCGCGGCCGAGGTTCTGCTCGTGCCGCTCGACGAGGCGGATCTCTGCTATGCGCTGAGCCGAATTCCCATGGACGTGCCGATCACAACGGTGGGGCTCGGGTCGAATCTCATCGTGCGCGCCGGTGGCGTCGAAGGCGTCGTGATCCGGCTCGGACGGGGATTCAGCGAAATTCACGTCGAACCCGACAACCGTCTGCGGGCGGGCGCAGGCGTCCCGGATGTAAAAGTGGCGCGGGCCGCTGCTGACGCCTGCATCGACAGCCTCGCCTTCTTTCGGGGAATTCCCGGTTCCGTCGGCGGCGCGCTGCGCATGAATGCCGGCGCCCACGGCGGCGAAACGAAAGATGTACTGATCGAGGCCAGGGGTGTTCACCGGGATGGCCGCTTGCGCGTCTTCACGCAGCTCGAAATGGGCTTCGCCTACCGGCACAGCGACGCGCCCGACGACGTCATCTTCACCGAAGGGCTGTTTCAGGGTGCGGCAGGCGAACAGGGCCGGATCCTCGCCGAGATGGACCGCATCACCGGTGCGCGCGAGGCGTCCCAGCCGATCCGCGAAAAAACCGGCGGTTCGACCTTCAAGAATCCGCCTGGCCATAAGGCGTGGAAGCTGATCGACGCCGCCGGCTGCCGGGGGCTCGTGCGCGGCGACGCCCAGGTGTCGGAGATGCACTGCAACTTCCTCATCAATCGCGGCGGCGCGACGGCGGATGACATCGAAGCCTTGGGCGAAGAGGTCCGAAAACGCGTGCTCGACACCAGCGGCGTGACGCTGGAATGGGAGATCAGGCGCATCGGGTTGCCGCAACAGTCTTGATCCCGGCGCGCCAGAGTGACATGCCGGCATAAAGTCTGGTGAGGTCAAAAGGATCAAGCAAGGTCGAGCCGCGACGCGGCCGCGCCCCAGCATGGCGCGAGCCTTCGTGCCTTGAAGGCTACCGTCGAACGCCTGGTCCTCGAAGCCGCGCAGGCCACCGGGCCGGCCAAGGCCGAGCAGACCATCCGACAATGGTTCTCGCGCCATACGCTCGACGTCGATGAAAACGATGGTCTACAGGCGGCGGCCTTGGCTCTTGCTCTCGCCATGGAACTCGAAAGCTTTACGCCCTCGCTCACCGGAACGACAGCCGTCTGCCCGCTGGGCGGCGAGCCGTTTGGATTTGCCTGACCCGCGCCTATAGTGAGTACCAAAGGTCTTTGATCGGCGGCCCAAGGAGTGTTCCATGACAAACTGGGCTGAAGCCGTGTTGGGCGCAATGCTCGGAGCCGTCGCCATTGGTGCTATTTTCTGGGTCGCATTCATTCGAATGCCTGATCGACGGCGTCACGGAGGAGTAGAAAGCTCGGATGCGGGTTATTTTGTAAGTAACGGCGACGATAATCACTCATCTCACTCACACTACGGTGGTCACAGCGATTTTGGTGACCATATGTAGTTTTGAAACCTGAAAATTATCGTTGAGACACTTGCTCAGAGTGTGAAAGAATGACGATCAGCCACGACCCCATTCTCGATCGGTTTGTTTCGACCTTGCGCGAGACTTATGGTGATCGGCTGCAACGGCTGGTTTTATTCGGCTCGCGCGCGCGGGGCGACCAACGCCCGGACTCTGATTACGACATTGCTGTTTGAGGTGGCTCGGGAAATCTGGACAGGTCGGCTGAGTGGAGTTTCTGCCTGAAGGCGGCCAAGATGGCTGCGGATCGGGAGAGATGATGAGCAAGCGAACACGCCGGAACCACGCGCCGGCCTTCAAGGCGAAGGTGGCCCTGGCTGCCGTGAAGGGTGAAAAGACGCTGGCCGAATTGGCTCAGCAGTTCGACGTGCATCCGAACCAGATCACGGCATGGAAGGCGCAACTGGTGGATGGTGCCGCCGAGGTCTTCGGATCGGAGCCGAAGGCGGGCCTGGCGGCTCCGGCCATCGACGTGAAGACGCTTCACGCCAAGATTGGCGAGCTGACGTTGACCAACGATTTTTTGTCCGGCGCGCTCGGCAAGGCCGGCCTTCTGAGCGCAAAGCGATGATCGATGGCCACCACGGTCTCTCGATCACCAAACAGGCACAGGCGCTCGGGATCAGCCGCGGCAGCGTCTACTATCTTCCGCGTCCGGTATCGTCGGCGGACCTCGCCGTCATGCGGCGGATCGACGAACTGCATCTCGAGTTCCCCTTCGCGGGAAGCCGGATGTTGCGCGATCTCCTGAACAGGGAGGGGATCGCGATCGGGCGCCGGCATGTCGCGACGCTGATGAAGCGCATGCGGATCGAGGCGCTGTACCGGAAGCCGAACACGTCGAAACCGGCACCGGGTCACAAGATCTACCCCTACCTCTTGCGGGGCGTGACCGTGGAGCGCCCAAACCAGGCCTGGGCAATGGACATCACCTACGTGCCCATGGCCCGCGGCTTCGTCTATTTGGCGGCGGTGGTCGACTGGTACTCACGCCGGGTCCTCGCCTGGCGGCTCTCCATCACCATGGAGGCGGGCTTCTGCATCGAGGCGCTGGAGGACGCGCTTGCCAGGTATGGCAAGCCGGACATCTTCAACACCGACCAGGGCTCGCAATTCACCAGCCAGGAGTTCACCGACGTGCTGCGCAAAGCCGGGATCGCCATCAGCATGGACGGAAAAGGCGCTTGGCGGGATAACGTCTTCGTCGAACGGCTCTGGCGCTCGATCAAATACGAGGAAATCTATCTCCGAGCCTACGCCTCGGTCGGCGAAGCCCGCGCCTCCATCGGCCGCTACCTGGCCCTCTACAACGGGCGCAGGCCGCATTCGAGCCTTGACCGGAAGACGCCGGACCAGGCCTATTTCGACAGGCTGCCGCAGATCGCGGCGGCCTGAATCCGGTAGGACTCCACCTAACCAAGCGCCGCAGCCTGTTCAGACAAACCGAGCCACCTCAGTTTTTCTTAACAATGAATTCGCGTTCGACGTGGAAAGCGGGGTGCTCGCCTTGATAGAGACCGACATTTTGTATGATACCGGTGCGATCATCAACGCGCTGCCCCTGGTGGCCTCGTCTTACCACCAAAGGACAAGTTTCATGGGAGAGTTGCGCCGGGAGGGCGTGGATCTTTGACGCCGGAAGCTCTCGATCATTTACAACGGTCACAAGAAGCGATCGTGGAAGCCAGAAAGATCGCGGCTATCGATCTTCACAAAATTGCAGTGCGATCAGCTTATTTTGCCGTCTTTCATGCTGCTGAAGCCTTGATCGTGCAGCGTACAGGCAAGGTGGCGAAAACTCATGCGGGCGTACGCTCGGAATTTGCTCGTATTACACGGAATGAGCGGGATGCGGATCGAGCGCTTTTGGCATTCTTGGGCACGGCTTATAAGTCCAAGGAAAGAGCGACTATGGGGTCGGCATTCAACCGCCCGTGACCATTGAGGCCGTTCATCGAGCAATTGCGACAGCCGAGCGCTTCATCGAACTTGTAACCACGTTGCTCCGCTCCTCATCCCTCCCCGTTCATTAACGACTCTTAAACTTTATCGGCGTTAATCCTTTCGGGTTTCCGACGCGCCGGCGTTCGAGACATGGCCTCTCTTAGTGTGTCGAAGTCGTCGAACGGTCGCGCTTCCGCCCTCATGCCACGCTCAAACCGGCGCTTCGTTCAACCGGAGCCGGGCAGAGGCCGATGACCAAACATGTAGCGGTGCTGATGGGCGGCTGGTCCGCCGAGCGCGAGGTCTCGTTGCGCTCGGGCGCGGCCTGCGCCAAGGCGCTCGAAGGCGAAGGCTTCACCGTGACGCGGATCGACGTCGATCGCTCAATCGGCGAGGTCTTGACGCAACTCAAGCCCGACGTCGCCTTCAACGCCCTCCACGGCCGCGTCGGCGAGGACGGCACCGTGCAGGGCATTCTGGAAGTGCTTCGCATCCCCTACACGCATTCGGGCGTGCTCGCTTCGGCGCTCGCCATGCAGAAGGACAAGGCCAAGCTTATCATGGCGGCGGCGGGCGTGCCTGTGGCGCAGGGCCGTGTGGTCGACCGTTTCGAGGCGGCCAAACATCATGTCCTGCCCCCGCCTTATGTGCTCAAGCCCATCAACGAAGGCTCCTCGGTCGGCGTCATCATCGTGCGGGAGGGCCGAAGCCATCCGCCGCAGGAGGTGGGGCGCGAGGATTGGACGCATGGCGACATGGTTCTGGCGGAAACCTTCGTCGCCGGCCGGGAGCTGACCTGCGCCGTCATGGGCGACAAGCCCCTCGGCGTGATCGACATTCTATCGAACGTTGGCGACTTCTACGACTACGACGCGAAATATGCGAAAGGTGGTTCGACGCATATTCTTCCGGCAAATCTTAAAGAGAATATTTACCAAAACGTTCAACAGTTGGCCCTGAAGGCACATCAGGCGCTCGGATGCCGCGGCGTGAGCCGTTCAGATTTCCGCTACGACGACACACCCGGGGGTACGGGCGCGCTCGTCGTGCTGGAAGTGAACACTCAGCCCGGAATGACCGAGACGTCTTTGGTGCCTGAGATGGCGGCGCATGCCGGGTATTCGTTTGGCGGGCTGGTTCGATGGATGGTGGAGGACGCCTCCTGCGATCGTTAGGGGAAGCACAGAGCGGTCTTCTTGCCGCGCCGCGCCCTCGGTTCGCGGGTCCCTTCGCGACATGGCCTGGCGTCGAGACGCCGGCGCCCTCCACCCGATCCAGGCCATCCAGGCGGGCGCCAAAGCCCGCGACGGGGTACCGGAGCGGCTGGGGCGTCGCGATGGTGGTCGCCTTGATGGGCGCGACGGGTCTTTTCGGCTCTATCCGAGGCGGCGAATATCAGGACTTCATCGTCGCGAATGGAAATCCGAGCGACATTTTGGCGAAAGCGCTTGGGTTTTCCATCGAGACTGTCGCCATTTCGGGCATCCGCGAACTGACCCCCATCGAAATCCTCACAGGCGGCGAGATCAGCGATAGAAAATCATTGGCGCTCCTCGACGCCTCCGGGCTGCGCGACCGGCTGAAGGGCATGCCGCTGGTCAAGGACGCGACGGTCCGCAAGCTCTATCCCAACGACCTCAGCATCAAGGTCGAGGAGCGGGAACCCGTGGCCCTCTGGCAGAACAACGGTCGCGTGTCCTTGATCGCGGCCGACGGCGTGCCCATCGACGATGTGCATGACGACAGGTTCAACGTCCTGCCGTTCGTGGTGGGGCCGGATGCGAATGCGCATTTCGGGGAGTTCCAGGCCCTGCTGGAGGCGGCGGGCGACATGCGCGACCGCATCAGCGCCGGCATGTGGGTGGGCGATCGGCGCTGGACGCTGAAGATGACCTCCGGTGTCCAGGTGGAACTGCCGGAAATCGAGGCCGACGTCGCATTGCGGCGTCTGGCCGGGATCGAGGCCACGTCCAGGATTCTGGAAAAGGACGTCATCTCGATCGACCTCAGGATCAAAGGCCGGATCACGGCGCGACTGTCCGAAGATGCGGCGGCCCAAAGGGCCGCGGCCCTGGCCAAGAAGCCCAAGACGAAGGCGAGTGCCACATGAGTTTGCTGTTCATGCCGCGTCGCATGCGTCCCCTGTCGGCGCGCAGGAGTGCCCTTCTGTGCGTGCTGGATATCGGAACCTCCAAGATCGTGTGCCTGATCGCCAAGCTGGCGCCGGCGGAATCGTCCGAAATTTTGCCGGGCCGGACGCATCGGTGCCGGATTCTCGGGATCGGGCATCAGCGCTCGCGCGGGATCAAGGGCGGCACCGTCGTCGACATGGAAGAGGCGGAGAACGCCATCCGGCACGCGGTCGACGCGGCTGAACGCATGGCCGGCGTCGAGGTCGGCAGTGTCATCGTCAACGTCACCGGCGGCCGGCTGTCCTCCCAGCACTATAGCGCGAAGGTCGCGGTGGGCGGGAAGGCGGTCTCCGACTACGACGTCCATCGCGTTCTCGAAGCCTCGTGCGCCACGATGGCGCGGCAGGGCCGTGCGGTGCTCCATTCGCTGCCGACCGGTTTCTCGCTCGACCGCACCCGGGGCATCCGCGACCCCAAAGGCATGATCGGCGACGAACTCGGCGCCGACATGCATGTGGTGGGATGCGACGCCGCGGCGGCCCGCAACCTCGTTCTCGTCATCGAGCGTTGCCATCTGACCATCGACGCCATGGTGGCGACCCCCTATGCGGCCGGCCTCTCGGTGCTTGTGGACGACGAGGCTGAACTCGACGTCGCCTTGATCGATATGGGCGGCGGCACGACCTCGGTCGGCGTTTTCGCGGGCGGTCATCTGGCCCATGTCGATGCGATCGCGGTGGGCGGCAACCATGTCACCACCGATATCGCACGCGGCCTTACGACCCGGCTGTCCGATGCGGAAAGGCTGAAGACCCTTCACGGGACCTGCATCTCGTCCGCCTCCGACGAGCGCGAGAGCATTTCCGTGCCGCAGGTCGGCGACGACAACGATCAGCCGAACCACATGCCGAAATCCCAAATCGTGCGGATCATCCGCCCTCGTGTAGAGGAGATCCTCGAACTCGTGCGCGACCGTCTGGCGGCGGCGGGCTTCGCGGCCCCGGGCCGGCGCCTGGTGCTGACGGGCGGCGCGTGCCAGCTGACCGGCATGGCCGAAGCCGCGCGCCGCATTCTCTCGCCCCAAGTTCGAATCGGACGCCCCCTCGGCATCCATGGTCTTCCCGAATCGGCCAAAAGCCCCGCTTTCGCGGCTTCGGTCGGCCTTTTGATCTATCCGCAGGTTGCCAGCGTGGAACATTTCGAGCCCAGACGCGAAGGCTCCATCCAGGCAACAGGTACGGATGGTTACATGTCGCGCGTCAGCCGGTGGCTGAAGGACAGTTTTTAAGCACGGGAAGGCGGCGGCGGCCGACGGACCCACCCAGAACTAGGACCGACCCGACCGGTCCAAACGAATGATGAGAGGCCAGGCGATGACGATCAATCTGAAAGCACCCGAGCTCCGGGAATTGAAGCCGCGGATCATGGTGTGCGGCATCGGCGGTGCCGGCGGCAACGCGGTCAACAATATGATCGTGTCGGGCCTGGTCGGGGTCGATTTCATCGTCGCCAACACGGATGCGCAAGCGCTGACCAGTTCCAAGGCCGAGCGTATCATCCAGATGGGCCTGCAGGTGACCGAAGGCCTCGGCGCCGGCTCGCAGCCCGAGGTCGGGCGCGCCGCCGCCGAGGAGGCCATCGAGGAAATCCGCGATCACCTCGCCGGCGCCCATATGTGTTTCGTGACCGCCGGCATGGGCGGCGGCACGGGAACCGGCGCCGCCCCGGTGATCGCACGGACGGCGCGCGACATGGGGATCTTGACGGTCGGCGTGGTCACCAAGCCCTTTCAGTTCGAAGGCGCCCGCCGCGCCCGGGTGGCGGAAGCCGGGATCATCGAACTGCAGAAGGCCGTCGACACGCTGATCTGCATTCCGAATCAGAACCTGTTCCGCGTTGCCAACGAGAAGACCACCTTCGCCGACGCTTTCGCGATGGCCGACCAGGTGCTCTATGCGGGCGTCGCCTGCATCACCGATCTTATGGTCAAGGAAGGTCTCATCAACCTCGACTTCGCCGACGTTCGCGCCATCATGCGCGAGATGGGCAAGGCCATGATGGGCACCGGCGAGGCGTCTGGCGACAAGCGCGCCATCCTGGCCGCCGAGGCCGCCATCGCCAACCCGCTGCTCGACGAAGTCTCCATGAAGGGTGCGCGCGGGCTGCTCATCTCGATCACGGGCGGCAACGACCTTACGCTTTACGAAGTCGACGAAGCGGCAAGCCGGATCCGCCAGGAAGTCGACGAGGACGCCAACATCATCCTCGGCGCGACCTTCGATTCAAATCTTGACGGCATCGTCCGGGTCTCCGTCGTCGCCACCGGAATCGACCAGCCGTTGGGCTCGAAAGAGTTCAGCGCCAACGAAGCCCGCATCGCGGACGTGACACAGAAGCTGCGCGCGCAAACCGCCGCCCGGCAGATCGAGCCGGCAAGCCGCCCCTCGATCCAGACCGAACAGCCCGCCCCAAGCTACGACCCCACGCCCTCGACCCAGGCCCAAAGCTTCGTCTCCCCGTCCGCCGCCATGGCCTATGCGGCCGCTCAAGCTCCCGCAGCGAGCGACGTCGAAATCATGCCCGTCGCGGCGCCCAAGGCGGCGTCTTTCGCCACCCCGATCGCTCCGGAGCCGCTCCGCCCCGACTATCACGACCATGGTCCCTTCATCCCGCCCGCGCCGATGCAAAATCCGCGTGCCCAACGCATGCCGCAGATCGAAGACCTGCCCATGCCGGCCCAGCAGCAGATCCGCGCTCAGCGGGAGGCGTCCCAGCCCGAAGGCGGCGGCGACACCAAGCGTCGCACGTTGCTCGAGCGCTTGGCGTCCTTCGGCATGAGCCGGCAGGAAGAGGCGGCCACCAGCCTCCCGCGAGCCGTCGCCCCCCCTCAGGCGAGCCTTCAAGCCCCCCGGATGCCGCCCGCGGCGCCGGTCGCCGTGCAATATTCGCCCCCGGCGAGCCAAGCCCCTCGCCGCCCGGAGCCAAACCCAGCCCAGGCCGAATATGGCAAACGCCCGCAGCTTCCAGCGCCCGCGCGGCCCATGCATGCGGCGCCGGACCAGCACGGACGGACCTTACCGGCGGCTCGACCCTACGAGGACGATCAATTGGAAATCCCCGCCTTCCTGCGTCGCCAATCCAACTGATTCGGCGTTCAGGTCGCATCGAAATGGCGTTTCCTCTCGCGGGGAGGCGCCATTATCATTTTGGTAAAGCTTTTGTTTTCAGAGTGTTGGAGTTCATACGCCCGTAGGGCGGACTTGTAACACAACGTAAGAAAGCGTGATTTGTTGTTGACCGCGCCGCCGCGTAGTTTGGCCCTCGTAAACGGTGAATCGCTTTCTCTTGATCATGGCAATGCCGAGTCTGGACGAAGGTCGAGCGGCGTCTCTGATGGGACGAAAACCAGGTGCGATCGCGGATAGATCGGGGCGGCTTTCGGGCACCCCGTCGTCCGGGGCTTCTTTGGAGCAGGGTTGAATGAGATTCGCAAAGCAGACCACGCTGCGGAAACCTGTTGTCCTGAGTGGCAATGGCGTCCATTCCAACAGCCCGGTTCGTTTGGTCCTGCATCCCGCGAAAGCCAATAGTGGCATCGTTTTCCTGCGCACCAATCTGGCTGAAGGCGCTACCCGGCGCATCGAAGCCAAATGGTCTCGTGTTTCGGCCACCGATCTTTGTACGGTCCTTGGCGACGTGTCGCTGGGTTCGGTCTCGACCGTCGAACATCTTCTCGCCGCCCTGTCCGGCCTAGGGATCGACAATGCGCTGGTGGAAATCGACGCGGCCGAAGTTCCGATCATGGACGGGTCGTCGGCGGCCTTCACCGCCGCGATCGACAAGGCCGGTATTAGGACCCTCTCGGCTTGGCGCCGTTATCTCAAGATCGTGAAGACCGTTCGGGTCGAGCATGGTCGGTCTTATTCCGAGCTTTCGCCTGCCGAATCAGGGTTCCGTCTCGATGTCGAGATCGATTTCCCGGTTGCGGCCATCGGTCGGCAACGCAAAAGCATCGACCTTGTGCCTGAGCAGTTCCGCCGCGAGATTTCCCGCGCCCGCACCTTCGGCATGCTGAGCGATGTCGAGCGGCTTTGGAAGATGGGTTTCGCGCTTGGATCGTCGCTCGACAATTCGGTCGCTGTTGATGAAGGACGCATTCTCAACCCGGAAGGCTTGCGGTCTTCGGATGAATTCGTGTCGCACAAGATTCTCGATGCGGTTGGCGATCTAGCCTTGGCGGGCGCTCCTATCATCGGCAACTACCGTGCCTTTTGCCCGGGTCACAAAATGAATTTCCTGGTCCTCAAGGCCTTGTTCGCCGACGAGACGGCCTACGAATTTATCGACGAACCGGTCGATACCCGCACTTTCTTTCCCGATTTCGCCTTGCCTAGCTTTCCGACCTATGTGGCTGAGGTCAACTGACGCTGGGTCGATGGCTGCACCTTCGGGGCGGCAAATGTTGCATCAAAGCTGCTTATCCTAAAATTCGACCGAGTGTTGGCTGTTCCGGATGCGCTCGGTATAGGTCGCCGCTTTTCGCCACAATTTCAACGGCTGCGGGCCTTATGCGCAATAGGTCAGAACGCTGGATCCGTCGGTCTTCAGCGTCGGTTGTATCTGGACCCGGCATATCGAGACTTTCGATGGATTTTGACTGGTTACGAAATTTCGGCCGTGTGATCCCCCTGGCGGCGGCCCTGGGCTTCGGCCTGTCCGGCTGCTCCGCGCTCGATGCCATGAATCCTTTCGGCAGCGGCGAGAAATACGAGACGAAGATTCTAACGGAATCGCCCGCCACCGACATCTATGACCAGGGTCTCGCACGTCTCCAGAAAAAAGACAGTTCGGGGGCCGCGAAAAAATTCGCTGAACTCGACAAGCAATATCCGTTCACCGAATGGTCCCGCAAAGGCCTCATGATGACGACCTTTGCGCAATATCAGGGCGGCGACTACGACTCAGCCATCACATCCGCCAAGCGCTACCAGGCGCTCTATCCCAACTCCTCGGATGCGGCTTACGCTCTCTATCTTCAGGGCATGTCCTATTATAGTCAGATTCCCGACATCTCTCGGGATCAGGAAATGTCTGCGAAGTCACTCGACAGCTTCAACCAGCTCGTCACCAAATATCCGAACTCGGAATATGTCGAGGACGCGAAATACAAGATTCAGGTCACGCGCGATCAGCTGGCCGGCAAGGAAATGTCGACGGGCCGCTTCTACCTGACGCGTCAGAACTATGTGGCGGCCATCAACCGCTTCCGTGAGGTCCTGGGGAAATACCAGACGACGCGTCACACCGAAGAGGCCTTGGAGCGTCTGACCGAGGCCTATCTGGCGCTCGGCATCTCCAACGAGGCGCAGACAGCGGCGGCGGTGCTGGGCCACAATTTTCCGGACAGCCCCTGGTATAAAGACGCGTTCAATCGGCTGCAGGGGAATGGCCTGGAGCCTCATGAGGATACGGCGTCCTGGATTTCTCGCGCCTTCCACGGCTTCGGTCTCGGCTGATCGTTCGGTCGCCGAGCGCGCGAGGCACCGCTACTGCGGATTCGGCCGTCCGGTGGCATTGTGCCCGCGATATGCCATATGAGCGGTCATCATGCTGGCCCAACTCATCATCCGCGACATCGTCCTCATCGACCGTCTGGATCTGTCTTTCGGGGCCGGCCTAACGGCGCTGACCGGTGAGACAGGCGCCGGCAAGTCGATTCTTCTCGATTCTTTGACCTTGGCGCTCGGCGGGCGCGGGGACGGTCTCGCGGTGCGCCATGGCGAAAAGCAAGGCCAGGTCACCGCTGTATTCGACCTGCCGTTCAGCCATCCGGCCTGCGAGGCCTTGCGCCTGCAAGACATCGACACCGACGGCCGGATCATTTTGCGCCGGGTGCAGTTCGCCGACGGCCGGACCCGGGCTTTCCTCAACGATACGCCCGTCAGTGCTCAAGCCATGCGCGACGTCAGCCGCCGTCTCGTCGAAATCCACGGCCAGCATGACGAACGTGCGCTGGTCGATCCCGCCGCGCATCGGGCGCTGCTCGATGCCTTCGGGGGCCTCGAGCCCGAAGCACGCGCGGTTCGCAAAGCCTTCGAGGCACGTCGCATCGCGGAGGTCTGTCTCGAGGACGAGGCGGCGCGCTTGCGAAAGGCGCAGGACGATGCCGAATACCTCCGCCACGTCCACGACGAGCTTTCCCGCCTCAAGCCAGAATCGGGGGAAGAGGATCGGCTGGCCGAGCGGCGGGCCGTGATGATGCAGGCCGAAAAGGTCGCCGGCGACCTACGCGACGCCAGTGAGAGCCTTGGTGGAGACGGCTCGCCCGTCCCGACGCTATCGGCACTGATGCGGCGTCTCGAACGTCGGGCCGTGCAGGCACCCGACCTCATCGAACCCTGTCTCAAGGCGCTCGACGCCGCGCTTCTGGCGCTTGATCATGCCCAGTCCACTGTGGACGAGGCGTTGCGGGACGCAGCTTTCGATCCGCATGAACTCGAAACGGTGGAGGAGCGACTGTTCGCCTTACGGGCCGCCGCACGCAAACATGGGGTTTCGGCCGATTCCCTTGCCGATCTTGCCTCGAAATTCGCTGCGGATCTTTCGGCTCTCGATGCTGGCGAGGCGAAATTGGCTCTCTTGGCGAAAGCGGTCGCTGCGGCACGGGAGGCCTATAAAGCGGCAGCCGAGGCTCTGTCGCGCGGGCGCCTGGCGGCGGCATCGAGGCTCGACGCGGCGGTTAATCGTGAACTCCCGCCGCTGAAGCTCGAACGCGCCCGCTTTACCACCCAAGTCGAAGCGCGGCCGGATGCCGGTGGCGCCGAGGGCATCGACCGGGTTGAGTTCTGGGTTTCGACCAATCCCGGCACCCGCGCGGGGCCGCTGACCAAGGTCGCCTCCGGGGGCGAACTATCGCGCTTCATGCTGGCCCTGAAGGTCTCGCTGGCGGATCGCGGCTCGGCCCCGACCCTGGTATTCGACGAAATCGACACCGGCGTCGGGGGGGCGGTCGCCGACGCCATAGGGTCGCGGCTAGCGCGTCTTGCCGAACGGGTCCAGGTGCTGGCCGTCACCCATGCGCCGCAGGTCGCCGCGCGCTCCCACAGCCATCTTCGCATCTCGAAAGCATCGCTCGACGACGAAGATCGGATGACGACCCGGGTCGCCGTGCTCGAACCAGCCTCACGCCAGGAGGAGATCGCCCGCATGTTGGCCGGGGCCACCATCACCGAAGAGGCGCGGGCTGCGGCGCGGCGCTTGATGGAAACCGGAACATGACGCAAGACTTCGAGCGAGCGGATCAGGCGGAATTGGCGACGCCCCTTGCCGTTTCGCATCTCGATGTCACGTCCGGCTGAAGCGAGAACTCCATGCGCCGAATGAAGGCGATCATCGAAGTTCTGATGGATGCCTATTGGCGTCTGGCGGAGGATGACGGCTGGGCGATCGCCAGCCATCTCGCGATGACAACCTTGACCTCGCTCTTCCCGTTTTTGATCTTCGTCACCGCACTCGCCGGATTCATCGGGACCGGCAATCTGGCGGAAGCCGCGACTCAATTGATCTTCGACGTCTGGCCACGGCAGGTCGCCGCTCCCATCGCGACCGAGATCCACAATGTTCTCACCACCCCGCACGGCAGCCTCCTGACCATCGGCGCGCTGTTGGCCGTCTATTTCTCATCGAGTGGCGTCGAGGCCTTTCGCATCGGGCTGAACCGCGCCTATGGGGTGAGGGAGAGGCGGAACTGGTGGCTGCTTCGGCTAGAGTCCATCGCTTACGTGCTCGTCGGCGCGCTGGCGCTGCTGGCGCTGGCGTTTCTGGTGGTGCTGGCCCCGCTGATCTGGTCCGTCGTCATCGCCTATGCGCCGGAAATCGCGCCTCTCGCCAGCATGGTGACGCTCGCGCGATACTGCCTGGTTTCGACGATCCTCGTGGTCGCGCTCGTGATCGCCCATAAGTGGCTTCCGGCAGAGCACCGCACCTTCATGCAGATCGCCCCTGGCATTTTGCTCACCGTGTTCATGTCGCTGGTGTTCAGCGTCGCGTTCGGGGCCTATCTGTCGCAATATGCGCGCAACTACGTCACTACCTACGGCGGCTTGGCTTCCGTCATGATCGCGTTGGTATTCCTTTATGCGCTGGCCGGCATTTTCGTCTATGGCGGAGAGCTGAACGCCGCGATCATACGACGCCGCAAGGCGGCCGAAACCGAGTTGCGCACCATCACCAATGTGACGATGCTCTCGACACGGCGCTCCCGCTTTCCGAAGCCCTGAGGTCACGGCGCGGGTGTGCTGTAACGTGCGGGCATGGGGTTAGGAAACCGACCTCGTAAACTTCTCCGGCAATAAGTCAGCGATCGAGCGAAGCGCGCCTCGGCCATCCGGGCCCGGAACGATGACGAAGGCATTGGGCGCATAATCGGCGATCATCTCGCGACACATTCCGCAAGGCGATACGATCGGCGCCGTCTCGCCTGCGCGGGGCGGCCCAGTCTGGTAGACGGCCACGATGGTGTCGATCGCAGTGTCGCCCGCCCCTGTCGCGGCGCGTCCCAGGGCGATAGCCTCGGCGCAGACCGCGATACGGCCGACAGTGGTTTCGATATGCACGCCGGTAAAGACTAGCCCCGACCGCGTTCGCAGTGCCGCTCCAACGAGGTGCCGATCGGGAGCATAGCGCCGGCCAATTGTAGCACGGGCGGCTGCGATAAGGGCTTGATCCTGCGCACTCAACGGGTTCATCACAAGGGGACTCGTTTGTCCAAGCCAACCTCGCCGTGGCGAAAACAGGTCGTCAAATGATCGTTGACCATGCCGGTCGCCTGCATCCACGCATAGACAATGACCGGGCCTACGAATTTGTAGCCCCGCGCTTTGAGAAGCTTCGACATCTGGCGTGAGGTCTCCGTTTCCGCCGGCACGTCTCCCCGCCCCTGCCAACAATTCTGGATCGGTGCGCCGCCAACGACTTCCCAGCAAAACGCGGAGAAATCCTCGCCCGCATCCCGCATCCGCAAATAGGCCTTCGCATTGCCGATCGTGGCCTCGATCTTTTGGCGCGAGCGCACGATGCCGGCATCCAGCAGCAAACGGGCGACATCCGCTTCCTGGAATTCCGCGATCCGCTCAGGGTCGACCCCCCCGAACGCCTGCCGAAACCCATCGCGTTTGCGCAAAATAGTGATCCAGGCGAGGCCCGCCTGAAAGCCGTCGAGGATGAGTTTTTCCCACAGCGCCCGGCTGTCATATTCGGGAACTCCCCATTCGGTGTCGTGATAGGCGCGATAGAGCGGATCCTCGCCGGCCCATGAGCATCGATCGACCATGCTGTCGCCCCTCTCACCGCCATGACTTGACACGTTCGGTCCTGTATAAGGTGCTCAAAGCCCTGAGCGCCATTGCCCTGGAGAGATCCTTGTCCGCCATTCGATATGATTTCCGCAGCGATACGGTCACCCGCCCGAGCCCGGGCATGCGAGCCGCGATGGCGGCGGCGGAGGTCGGCGACGATGTCTTCGGCGACGATCCTACGGTGCGGCGGCTCGAGGCGATGCTTGCGGAGCAGACCGGCAAGGAGGTCGGGCTGTTCCTTCCTTCCGGCACCCAGTCCAATCTCGTGGGATTGATGGCCCATTGCGGTCGGGGCGACGAATATATCGTTGGCCAGGGCGCCCATTGCTACAAATGGGAAGCCGGTGGGGCGGCTGTGCTCGGCAGCATTCAGCCTCAGCCGATCTTGAACCAACCCGATGGCACGCTCGCGCTGAACGACATCGCCGATGCAGTCAAGCCCGACGATTCACACTATGCCCGCACGCGTCTGCTGGCACTTGAAAACACTATCGGCGGCCAGATTCTGCCTATCGCATATGTGGTGGAGGCCACCGCCCTCGCCCGCAGCCATGGCCTCGCCTGCCATCTCGACGGAGCGCGGGTGTTTAATGCCGCCGTGGCGCTCGACCTCCCGGTGTCCGAGGTCACGGCCCCCTTCGATACGGTGTCGATCTGCTTGTCGAAAGGCCTCGGCGCGCCCATCGGCTCGGTGCTGGTCGGCCCGAAGGACGTGATCGCCAGAGCGCGCCGCATTCGCAAGATGGTCGGCGGCGGTCTCCGGCAGGTCGGCGTGCTGGCGGCGGCGGGTCTTTACGCTTTAACGCATAATATCGGCCGCCTAACCGAGGACCATGCCAACGCCCGGCGATTGGCGGCGGGGCTCGGCGCCCTGCCCGGCCTGACCGTGAGCGTACCCGATACCAACATTTTCTTCGTCGATGTGGCGCCGGACCTGAGCGCCGGCTTCATGGCGCATCTCACCGAAAACGGTGTCGGCCTGACCTCCGGCTATGCCGGACGCCGTCAACGGTGGGTCACGCATCTCGACGTCGACGAGGCTGCGGTCGACGCGGCGCTGCGGGTCGCCGCAGATTTCTTCTCGCGGTCCAATAGCACAGCCCCACTCCTGGCAAGAGCCAGTTGAGCCGAGACCATTCTGGATGAGCCTCGCCACAGTCCGCGCCTTTTTGGCCGAGAAGGCACCGGACATCGTGATCCTCGAACTCGCATCCAGCACCGCGACCGTCGCCGAAGCCGCCGCAGCGCATGGGGTCGAGCCGGCGCGAATCGCCAAGACGCTGTCACTGCGGGTCGGCACGCGGATCATTCTCGTCGTCACCCGGGGCGATGCGCGGCTCGATAACAAGAAAGCCAAAGCTGCCTTTGGCGGCAAGGCCAAGATGCTCGACGCGGTTGAGGTCGAGGCCTTGACCGGACATCCGGTTGGCGGCGTGTGCCCCTTCGGTCTCATATCGCCGCTGCCGATCTATTGCGATGTCTCGCTGAAGGCTTTCGACGAAGTCGTACCGGCTGCGGGCTCGACCAACAGCGCGCTCTTCATCGCGCCTCAGCGCATGACCGAGATCGTGGGGGCGGACTGGGTAGATGTGTGCCAGGAGATTTAGCTCAGACGGTTGTTTCGCCCGAGCCTATGATCGACGTCGTCTCACATCTTCACTTCAGTCCCATCCTGGCTCCAGCGTGTGTGGAACGAGCCTTCTTTGTCGAGCCGGCGATAGGTGTGGGCGCCAAAATAGTCGCGCAAACCCTGCAGCAGGTTCGCGGGGCCGCGCGAGCGGCGCAATCCGTCGTAATAGCTGAGCGAGGACGAGAAGGCGGGAATGGCGACGCCATGCTCCACCGCGAGGCAAACCACTTTTCGCCACAACGGTTCCGCGCGCAAAACGCCGTCGCGGAAATAATCCTGCAAGATAAGGTTCGGCGCGCCGGCGTCCTTGTCATAGGCCTCGCGAATGCGGTCGAGAAAACTTGCCCGGATGATGCAGCCGCCGCGCCAGATGGTGGCGAGATCGCCAAGCTTCAAATCCCAGCCGAATTCTTTCGACGCGGCGCTCAATTGTTCGAAGCCTTGCGCATAGGCTACGATTTTGGAGGCATAGAGCGCCTCGCGGATCGCGTCGATATCGGCCTTTTCCAGGGTCCGCGTCGCCGGCGCCGTATGCGGTAATTTCTTCTCCGCTTCGATGCGCAGCTTGCGTTGCCCCGAAAGCGCCCGAGCGAAAACCGCCTCGGTGATGCCGGTCAGCGCCACGCCGAGATCGAGCGCGTTGCGCGCCGTCCAGCGCCCGGTGCCTTTCTGCTCGGCCTCATCGAGAATCACGTCGACCAGCGGCTTGCCGGTCGATGCATCGGTCTTGCGCAATACGGCGGCGGTGATCTCGATAAGATACGAATCGAGATCACCGGTCTTCCAGTCCTCGAAGATGGCCGCGATGGCCGGCGCCTCGAGGCCATAAACCGTCTTGAAGAGATCGTAAGCCTCGGTGATGAGCTGCATGTCGGCATATTCGATGCCGTTATGGACCATCTTGACGAAATGGCCCGCGCCTTCCGGGCCGATGAAAGTGCAGCAGGGGGTGCCGTCCACCTGCGCCGCCATCTTGGTAACCATGGACTCGATGCGCGCATAAGCCTCGCGCTCGCCGCCCGGCATCATGCTCGGCCCTTCGAGCGCCCCCTCCTCGCCCCCTGAAACACCCATGCCGATGAAGCGCAGCCCCTTATCCTTCAGGGCGTGGAAGCGGCGGTTCGTGTCGGTGAAGAGAGAATTGCCTCCGTCGATGACGATGTCATCCTTATCAAGCAGCGGCACCAAATCGTCGATAACATCGTCGACCGGCTTGCCGGCCTTGACCATGATGATGATGGCGCGGGGTTTCGACAGCGCGGCGACGAAGCTCTTGAGATCCTTGGCCGGTGTGAAGCGGCCCTCGTGGCCGAACTCCTTCACCAGTTCGTCGGTCCGTTCGCCATGGCGGTTATAAAGGGCCACGCCAAATCCCTTGCGCGCCGCGTTGCGGGCCAAGTTCGCGCCCATGACAGCCAGACCCAAGACACCAAGATCACAAAGCTCGCTCACGTGATCGCCCTCCCGTTGAACCGTCGAGCGCCAGGCTCATGCCTCGGCCACCGCTTGCTTCATATTGGAAGGGCGGTTGTCGATCTCAAGCGCGGGCGGTGACGACCCAGATGGCGGCCGGCAGGCTGACACCGCCTGGTCCGTCGTGATGGGCCAACGCCTCCGCGACTGCCGCTTCCGCCTTGACGCGGCGTGCGTCATCCACGGCCTTGAGGGCTCGCGACACCGGGCCCACGCGTGTAACGAGGCCTGCCGCCGCCTTGAGATCACCCGTCGCGGCGAGCGGCAATAATGTGTCGGCGGGCGCGATCTCGATCGACGAAAACCCCGCCTCCGTCAGGATCGCACGCAACCGGCCGGCATCGGCGAAGGCGAAGGGTCCAGGCGCATAGGGGTCCGGCGGCGTCTCATCCTCCGCGTCGAGAAAGGGTTTCGCGGCTGCCATCGGCACCGTGACCCAGACATTCTCGTTCTGTGCCCGCCAGCACACGAAGGCCATCCTGCCGCCGGGCTTCAGCGCCTTTTTGAGAGCCGCGAAGGCTTCGACCGGCGCATCGAAGAACATGACGCCGAACCGCGAGAAAACGAGATCGGCTGATTGCGGTTCGAACGGATAAGACGCCGCATCAGCCAAGACCACGCGCGCCTGTCCGAAGCCGGCTGCCGCGATCCGCCGGCTGGCGACGTCGAGCATCACTTGCGAGATGTCGAACCCCGTGACCTGCCCTGACGACCCGACCGCGCTCGCCAATTCGAGCACAGTGGCACCACAGCCGCAGCCGATGTCGATCGTCCGCTCGCCAGGTTTTGGCGCGGCGGCCTCAATGGCTAAGGCAGCGACGGCCAACATCATGCCGTCGAGACGATCCTGCATTTCGGCCCACCGTCGGCCGACATCGCCGTTCCAATAGTCGATCTGCGCAGCATTACGGGCGGAAGCGTTCATGGCACCATCAAGCTTCTATGGATCGAGCGAGGCTTTGGAGTTGCGGCACCGGCAGCCCATCCTCGCGCAGGCCCTCGATATGGAAGCGGATTGCCTCGCGGATCTCCGCCTCGATCTCGGGAATTGTCTCGCCTGTCGCAACACAACCCGGTAGATCGGGGACATAGGCCGAATAGTTCTTTCCGGCATTTTCGATCACGACGGCGTAGCGCATGAGATGGGTTCAAGCTCTTTGCGCAGCAGTATGTTGACGAGGTCATCGAGCGATACCCCCTTCGCGCGAGCCTGCTCGCTCAGTAGAGCCCGCACTTCAGGGTCCAGGTGGATGGGAGGTGACAACGCCAAGTTCGGCTGAAAAAACTTGCCGCGTTGACCCTGTGAGAAGTCATATTCATCTTTCATGTGCCATCGCGGTATTGCCGCGCCTCTTTGCGCGTGGGGCGACGCGCCGAAATGATCCGGACCGAAGCACGCTCCGCGCCCATATCGACCCACGTATGCACAACGACCACCATCCGGCCTGTCGCAGATACACCCAGCGTGATCCAGCGTTCTTCATCTGTGCTATTGAGATCATAGATCGTCAGCGTCAGCGGGTCGAGGAATACGCTTGAGGCTTCTTCGAATTCGACACCGTGCTTCGCGACATTGATGGTCGCTTTCGTGGGGTCCCAATCGAAGGCAATGGTCGTTATCATTAATCCGCAAGCTGCAAGACAGAGGACTTTCTGTCGATAGATTTCCGCTGAAGTTCCATTATTTGCCGCAGTTCGTCGGGGCGTGGAGGGGAAGCTCCGCGATGCAGCATCGCATGGCAGTTAGGGCAGACGGGGATAAGATCCCTCTTTGCATTCGTCTTGACCTCGCCTTTGGCGACGGGTGTCAGATGGTGGACATGGATGAACTGCGTGCCAAATTTGGATCCATAGATTTTTTTTGAAATTGAAGCCACATCTTTTGCATGCAAGCCATGGATACGAAGGCAGGCAGCGCGGGCTGCTGGATCCCGCTCATACCTATTCGTGGTGATCTGCTGATTAGCCGCCTCCTGAAATACCTTAGACTCGCTGGCCTGAAGTACAGTCTCGAAAAAGCCGGTTATCTCTTCAATCATCTGGGACTCATTGTTTGCCAATGCATATCGTCCAAACTAATTATTTTTTCCATAAATTTCCTTTAAATATTGAGCTTGAATTACTTCTGACACATTTTTTTAGTCGATTATGTTCCATTCCAGAATTAATGTTGTCTTTATCTTCAATCCTTATAATATTTTTGCCCTCTTCAAAAATTTTTCCGATATTATCAATTGAAAATTCGTATTTTGACCAAACACCGTAGTAGTAAGCAATACTATTGCGATTCAGCCAAAACTTCAGTCTAAATTGTCCATATTCATAGAGCGTACAAGTCCATCCGTCTGTGTAACTGTCTTCAACTTCATGGGACGCCTCTGCTGCCCCGGCATAGCCACGGCCGGCGAGATTTCGCCGACATTGATCGACAACACGCTACAACTCATTCTTGGACATGGCGGTCCTCCAAAACATTTTTGATTCGCTTATCAGCCCCTACTCCGGCACCACCCGCACAGCCCCACGCGAAGCGCTGGTCGCCATCGACGCATAGGCTTTGAGCGCCGTCGTCACCTTTCGTTTCCTCACTTCGGCCGGCTTGAACCCGTCCTTGCCCCGTGCCACCTGCGAGGCGCGCCGATGCTCCAATTCTTCATCCGACACATCGAGGTGGATTTTCCGGTTCGGAATGTCGATCTCGATCTTATCGCCCTCGTGGACCAGCGCGATCGTGCCACCCTCGGCGGCTTCCGGCGACACATGGCCGATCGAAAGCCCAGAGGAGCCGCCCGAAAATCGGCCGTCGGTCACCAGGGCGCAGAGCTTTCCAAGGCCCTTCGATTTTAGATAGCTCGTCGGATAGAGCATTTCCTGCATGCCGGGGCCGCCGCGCGGTCCCTCGTAGCGGATCAGCACCACCTGCCCGGCCACAACCTTGCCGGCCAAAATGGCATCGACTGACGAATCCTGGCTCTCGAACACCCGGGCTGTGCCGGTGAAGACGAGATTGGACGGATCGACGCCCGCCGTCTTCACGATGCAGCCTTCCTCCGCCAGGTTGCCGTAGAGCACCGCGAGGCCGCCGTCCTGGCTGAACGCATGGGCTTTGTCGCGGATGACGCCAGTTTCGCGGTCGAGGTCGAGGTCCTCGTAGCGCCGCTCCTGGCTGAAGGCCACCTGGGTCGGCACGCCGCCCGGCGCCGCCTGGAAGAAGTGCCGCACCGTCTCGCTTTCGGTCCGCACGATGTCCCAGCGGTCGAGGGCGGCGCCGAGGTTTTCGGCATGGATCGAGCCGGCATCGGTATGCAGCAGTCCAGCGCGGTCGAGCTCACCGAGGATCGCCATGATGCCGCCCGCGCGGTGCACATCTTCCATATGCACGTCGCTTTTGGCGGGCGCGACCTTGCACAGACACGGTACGCGGCGCGACAGCCGGTCGATGTCGGCCATGGTGAAGGGGATCTCGCCCTCATGGGCGGCGGCCAAAAGATGGAGCACGGTATTGGTCGAGCCGCCCATGGCGATGTCGAGTGTCATCGCATTCTCGAAGGCCTCGAACGATGCGATGTTACGCGGCAGTACGGACTCATCATCCTGCTCGTAATATCGCTTCGCCAAATCGACGATGAGATGCCCAGCCTCGACGAAGAGCCGCTTGCGGTCGCCGTGGGTGGCGAGCGTCGACCCGTTGCCGGGGAGCGCGAGGCCAAGGGCTTCGGTGAGGCAGTTCATCGAATTGGCGGTAAACATGCCCGAGCAGGAGCCGCAGGTCGGGCAAGCCGAACGCTCGATGACATTCACCTCCTCGTCGGTCATGTCGTCATCGGCCGCCGCCACCATCGCGTCCACGAGGTCGAGCGACCTGACCTTGCCGCGATGATTGACCTTGCCGGCCTCCATCGGGCCACCGGAGACAAAGACCGAGGGGATGTTCAGTCGCAGGCTCGCCATGAGCATGCCGGGCGTGATCTTGTCGCAGTTCGAAATGCAGACCATGGCGTCGGCGCAATGAGCGTTGACCATATATTCGACGCTGTCGGCGATGATTTCGCGTGACGGCAACGAATAGAGCATGCCGTCATGCCCCATGGCGATACCGTCATCGACCGCGATCGTGTTGAACTCCTTGGCAACGCCGCCCGCCGCCTCGATCTCCCGTGCCACGAGCTGCCCGAGATCTTTGAGATGCACGTGACCGGGCACGAATTGCGTGAAGCTGTTAACCACCGCGATGATCGGCTTGCCGAAATCGCTGTCCTTCATTCCCGTGGCACGCCACAGGCCGCGCGCGCCCGCCATGTTGCGGCCGTGGGTGGTGGTGCGGGAGCGAAAGGGAGGCATGGCGACGGACCTGGATGCGAATGAATGAGAGGCGCTGTTCTAGTCCTGTCTCATCCGCCCGCCAAGTCATTCTCCTGGTCGTCCCCGCTCTGCGGCACGCGGTGAAAGGTGGCCGCTCATGCCTCATGACATTTTTCTGAAATTTCGAGGTTGACTGGATTTAAGGGTGGGGTCTATAAGGCGGACATCGGCGGCGCCGCTGGTAAGACTGGTTTGGCGCGGGACGATGCATTTTCTGAGTTTATGGCATTGAATTGAGCCGGCTAAGGCGCTGGCTGATTTTTCGTCTGGCTTTGTGGTGCATGGTTCCTGATCTCTGCGAGGGGATCACGTATTTACGCTGTTTGATTTATGAATCGGAAGGAAGAGAAACGTGGACGGCGGGGTCCTTGCGGTTTTGTATTGCAGCGATGTGATACGGAACGAAGGTATACTCTGGCGGTCACGTTTTCAAATTCATCGCGTTTTACTTTCGAGTAGGACGGATGTGTTTGGGACTCGTCAAGAGAGGGTTGGCAGTGATGCCGGCCTGAGTAGGGATTGTTTTTAGGAACGGTTCCGAGTGACCTGCTGGGATTTATTTTCAAGTTCAACTTGAGAGTTTGATCCTGGCTCAGAACGAACGCTGGCGGCAGGCTTAACACATGCAAGTCGAACGCATCCGCAAGGGTGAGTGGCAGACGGGTGAGTAACACGTGGGAACATACCCTTCGGTACGGAACAACTTGGGGAAACTCGAGCTAATACCGTATACGTCCTGGCGGAGAAAGATTGATCGCCGAAGGATTGGCCCGCGTTCGATTAGCTAGTTGGTGAGGTAATGGCTCACCAAGGCGACGATCGATAGCTGGTCTGAGAGGATGGCCAGCCACATTGGGACTGAGACACGGCCCAAACTTCTACGGGAGGCAGCAGTGGGGAATATTGGACAATGGGCGCAAGCCTGATCCAGCCATGCCGCGTGAGTGATGAAGGCCTTAGGGTTGTAAAGCTCTTTCGCACGCGACGATAATGACGGTAGCGTGAGAAGAAGCCCCGGCTAACTTCGTGCCAGCAGCCGCGGTAATACGAAGGGGGCTAGCGTTGTTCGGATTTACTGGGCGTAAAGGGAGCGTAGGCGGATATTTAAGTCAGGGGTGAAATCCCAAGGCTCAACCTTGGAACTGCCTTTGATACTGGAGATCTTGAGTCCGGGAGAGGTGAGTGGAACTGCGAGTGTAGAGGTGAAATTCGTAGATATTCGCAAGAACACCAGTGGCGAAGGCGGCTCACTGGCCCGGTACTGACGCTGAGGCTCGAAAGCGTGGGGAGCAAACAGGATTAGATACCCTGGTAGTCCACGCCTTAAACGATGAATGCCAGCCGTTAGGCAGTTTACTGCTGAGTGGCGCAGCTAACGCTTTAAGCATTCCGCCTGGGGAGTACGGTCGCAAGATTAAAACTCAAAGGAATTGACGGGGGCCCGCACAAGCGGTGGAGCATGTGGTTTAATTCGAAGCAACGCGCAGAACCTTACCAGCCTTTGACATGGCAGGACGGCACAGAGAGATTTGTGTCTTCTCTTCGGAGACCTGCGCACAGGTGCTGCATGGCTGTCGTCAGCTCGTGTCGTGAGATGTTGGGTTAAGTCCCGCAACGAGCGCAACCCACGTCCTTAGTTGCCATCATTCAGTTGGGCACTCTAGGGAGACTGCCGGTGATAAGCCGCGAGGAAGGTGTGGATGACGTCAAGTCCTCATGGCCCTTACGGGCTGGGCTACACACGTGCTACAATGGCGGTGACAGAGGGACGCTAAGCCGCGAGGCTACGCCAATCTCCAAAAGCCGTCTCAGTTCGGATTGCACTCTGCAACTCGAGTGCATGAAGTTGGAATCGCTAGTAATCGTGGATCAGCACGCCACGGTGAATACGTTCCCGGGCCTTGTACACACCGCCCGTCACACCATGGGAGTTGGTTCTACCCGAAGGCGTTTCGCCAACCGCAAGGGGGCAGGCGACCACGGTAGGGTCAGCGACTGGGGTGAAGTCGTAACAAGGTAGCCGTAGGGGAACCTGCGGCTGGATCACCTCCTTTCTAAGGATGGTTCTTCAAGGGCGGTTTTGCTTTGGCAAGACCCACCCCTTATTGGGCCGCTTAGATACAGGACCCGACATCACGGGTCCATTTTGCGGGACGCCGCCGTCTTCGTTTCTCTTCCTTCACTGCGGACGTGACAGGTGTCCTTGATGGGATGTCTGTTCCGGGCTTGTAGCTCAGTTGGTTAGAGCGCGCGCTTGATAAGCGTGAGGTCGGAAGTTCAAGTCTTCCCAGGCCCACCATCGAGCTGTTGTTCTGGATCGGTTGATCGGGTTGGTGTTCGGTGCGCGGCACCGCAAGGCCGACTGGCCGCCGGGTCATTGTTTGGGATCATTCGGTAGACCGATGATCTGATGGCCCGGAAGCCAAGTCGACGGATGTCGACGCCGGCGTTTGAGGCCGAGGGGGATCCTTGGCCTTGTGCGCAGCACCAGGCCAAGGGGCTATAGCTCAGTTGGGAGAGCGCGTGCTTTGCAAGCATGAGGTCGTCGGTTCGATCCCGTCTGGCTCCACCATGGTTTTGGGATCGTGTGGGGTTAGGCTCGGGTCTTGAGCCTTTGGCGAGATAAGCGTCCGCGAAGACACAAGAAATTCGTTCCACCCTGCGGGGTGCGGACGTGAGGTGTCGCCCGAGAGGGCTGATGCCGGCTGGTTATTTTACATCGTGAAGAGGGAATGTATCCGATCCACCGATTGGGTTTTTGGTTTGCGGCTCTGCCGCAGACGGAAAACTGTTCGGCCCGGATATGTTTGAAGCAAACTGGTCTTTCTGGACCGGTGGCTTTGCGTCGAGGGCGGGTCTTTATGGCTTTGTGCTCGATGGTGAAGCGGCCGGGACCAAAAAGAAGTGATGTCGTGTGATTTTGGGTTTGGGAATTCGATGACGGGGGTTTTCTTCCGTCATGGGGTTTCTTGGGTCCTGATCACCGACAATATGATCGATCAAGTGTCATAAGGGTATCTGGTGGATGCCTTGGTGCTGAGAGGCGATGAAGGACGTGGTACGCTGCGATAAGCTTTGGGGAGCCGCGAACAGGCTTTGATCCAAGGATTTCCGAATGGGGAAACCCACTTCCAGACTGCAGGAGACAGGGGACGGGGATTGGACGTAAGTCTGGTTCCGGTCTTTTGTCTTCTGTTGTCTGATCAGAAGTATTTGTGACTGAATACATAGGTTACAAAGGCGAACCCGGGGAACTGAAACATCTAAGTACCCGGAGGAAAGGACATCAACGAGACTCCGTTAGTAGTGGCGAGCGAACGCGGACCAGGCCAGTGATGCGATTGAAGACAGCGGAACCGTTTGGAAAGGCGGGCTAGAGTGGGTGACAGCCCCGTACGCGACGTTGACTTTTGCATCCATGAGTAGGGCGGGACACGAGACATCCTGTCTGAACGTGGGGGGACCACCCTCCAAGCCTAAGTACTCCTCAGCGACCGATAGCGAACAAGTACCGTGAGGGAAAGGTGAAAAGCACCCCGACGAGGGGAGTGAAACAGTTCCTGAAACCGGATACCTACAAACAGTAGGAGGCCAAGGTTTGTCCTGGCTGACTGCGTACCTTTTGTATAATGGGTCAGCGACATAATTTGACGAGCGAGCTTAAGCCGATAGGTGGAGGCGCAGCGAAAGCGAGTCTGAACAGGGCGTTCAGTTCGTCGGATTAGACCCGAAACCGAGTGATCTAGCCATGAGCAGGTTGAAGGTCGGGTAACACCGA
>CBDCBM010000004.1:705000-2012500 GCA_965214365.1 Lichenihabitans sp. | reverse complement strand
CAGCCCGGTAGCTCGTCAGGCTCATAACCTGAAGGCCGCAGGTTCAAATCCTGCCCCCGCAACCAAATATTAGCCCGTCAACTCAATGAGTTGACGGGCTTTTTGATTCCACAAACCCCACTCGGAACATCGCTCCCGGACTGAAATCGGAATCCTCCGAGAGCGAAATCCAGCGCGCTCCAGCGTTTCTTTTCCCCGCAGGGTGAACCGCGCCGGGTTTGCCGGAGGTTCCCTACTCGATCCTTGCGATCGCTTGGCGCAATCGCGTCCAGCGACGGATCCGGCGGACGAGATTGTTCAAACTCGGCCCAAGGCCTAACGCATCGAAATCGGTCCCACAGGCACAAGATCGACCCGTATGTGTTGCTTGATCTCAAGATAGATCGGCCGAGCCCCGTACGGTGCGCCAACATCACAGACCTGCCGATCGGCCGAGGGTTCCTCGATCTCGTGGCCGAGTCGGATGGTGCTGCCGTGGCGATTGTCGAACGGGATCTCGATGGACGGGCGGGGGCGCTGGATGGACGACGTCTTCATGGAGAGACTAGGGCGCTCGCTGAAATACGAGGATATTACCTCAGAGCCTACACCGACGTGCCCGAGGCCAGGGCCGGTGTCGCGGCGTGGATCACGCTCTACAACGAACAAAGGTTTCACCGGGCTCCAGGACACCCGACACTCGTGCTGGGGTGGCGTAAGGGCATGGCGGCGGCACGGAGCGAGCGGGCTGTGGTGATGTGGACAACGCTCACGTGTTGCCCATTTTACCACAGCCCCAGATGAAGCCGGCTTCCGGCTTCGCGAGGCGTCGGCTTTTGCCGCAGACAGGTCAAGCTCAATCAGCGGCTAAACTCGAACCTCGATGGGCGCCGTGGTAGGGTGAAGACCAAGGAGAGATCCCATGGATGAAGTCTTCGGCCGGCGCGATATGATCGAGCCGGCGCGTTTGAGGGCCCTAACGGTCAAGTCCGACGCGCGGGGCTTCCTCCAGTTGGGCAGCCATGTCGGGGCGCTCCTGCTCTCGGGCGCGGCGCTCCATGCTCTATGGGGAGGCTGGTGGGCCGTGCCGGTGTTTCTGGCCCATGGGATGCTCATCAACTTCCTCTACGCGG
This sequence comes from Lichenihabitans sp., assembly GCA_965214365.1. Classification (GTDB taxonomy): domain Bacteria; phylum Pseudomonadota; class Alphaproteobacteria; order Rhizobiales; family Beijerinckiaceae; genus Lichenihabitans. Next base: position 2,011,388 of record CBDCBM010000004.1, on the reverse strand, counting down.
GCCAGCACGAGCTCAGCCATTGGACGGTGTTCCGCACCAAGGTTTTGAATGAGGTCTTCGGGCGCCTCTTCGGCTTCATCCTCCTCTATCCGCGCGATTTCGATCAGATCCAGCATCACGCCCATCACCGCTACACGCAGGATTGGGAGCAGGACGGCGAACTCGTGCGCGACCGCTATACGCTGACCTCCTATCTGCTGTGGGTGCTGGGGCCGACCTATTGGTACACCCGCGTCACCCGCATTCTGCGCTTCGGCTTCGGGATCGTAAGGGAGCCCTATATTCCCCAAAGCCGCAAAGCCGATGTCATCCGCGAGGGCCGTTGGCATCTCTTTGGCTATGCGGCCATCGCCGTCGTCTCACTGGCGACCAAGAATTGGCTCGCGGTAGAGCTCTGGCTGGCGCCCATGCTCATCATGAAGCCGGTCCACCAGCTGCAGAACACCATCGAGCATCTGGGCCTGCCGCATGTCGATACGATCACCCAGAACACCCGAACCACCCGGACCAACGCGCTGATGCGCTGGATGTGCTGGAACATGCAGTATCACACCGCCCACCACGCCTTTCCGGGCGTGCCTTGCTACCGATTGCCGAAGCTCCACGCTACAATCTTCGTCGAGACGGGGCGCCCGCCGCAGGAAATGGCCTATCTGGCGTTCCAATGGGCGGTCGTCCGGGCCTTCTGGAAAGGTCGCACCGAGGCCGATTATTCGGACGACGCCGTATGGATCAGCGATGATACCGATCTCGAACCGGTGGCGCCGCGCGTCCGGTTGGGACGTCGAGGCTGACCCTGCGGCACGTCACCCCGGACTGGGCGACGCGTGGATTTAGCATGGCGCGACGACCCCGCGCCTGGAGACCCGATCACCTGGCCTTGACGACGAAGTCGCCAGCGCTTTACCAGCAATTGTCCATGGAGAGACGTGTCTCGGCCAAAGTGAGCCCGGGCGCGGCGAAGAGTAAGTACGATGACATTTCCCTTTCGTGGCCTGCGGTCACGCCTGCGCGCGCGATTGAGGCCGACGCCGGCTCCAGCCCACGACCCCCTCCTCGACGTGATCCAGAAAATTAAGGATAGTTCGCTGTTCGATGCCCCCTGGTATCGCGAGACCTATCCGGGTGTGATCCCGCCGGAGGGTGATCCGGTCGACCATTACGTACGGGTGGGGGCGGCGGAGGGGCGCGACCCCGGTCCGGGCTTCGATACCACCTGGTATTGCAATCGCTATCCGGATGTGACCGCCGCAGGTCTCAACCCGCTCTACCATTTCCTCATGACCGGCCAGATCGAGGAGCGCAGGCCTCTATCGAACGATGGAATCGAAGCGTTCGAGGCCATCGCAACGGCGCGCGCCGCCGGCAACAGGGGCTTTTACGCACACTCGCGTATCGATCACATGCTCCGCGATTTCAAAGCCTTGGACGCAGAGCTCCGACGCCTGCGCGAGCAGGTCGACAACCTGTTGCTGCTGCCAGCCGGAGTGGATGGTCGCCGACAGGAACTCCATGACAGCCTTGACCCCGTGCTCGCCTATCGGCGCTGGGTCTGGCTCTACGACACGATCACCGAGGAGGATCGAAAGGCTATAGAATTTCATGTCGAACGCCTGGCTTTCGGGCCGCTGATTTCGATCGTCATGCCGGTCTACAATCCGACGCCGAAGTTTTTACGCGCCGCCATCACCTCGGTACGCAACCAAATCTACCCGAATTGGGAATTGTGCATCGCCGACGATGCCTCGACCGATCCCATCATCGCCAATATCCTTGCGGCCGCCAGCCGGGAGGATTCCCGGATCAAGACGGTCCGTCGCGAGAAGAACGGCCATATCAGCGCTTGCACCAATTCGGCCCTCGAACTCGCCACCGGCGAATTCGTGGCCTTCATGGACCACGACGATCTTTTGAGGGAACACGCGCTCTATGAGGTCGCGGTCGCGCTCAATCGCGAACCGGCTCTCGATCTTCTCTACTCGGACGAGGATCACATCGACGACAATGGTCGACGGGACTCGCCGACGTTCAAAAGCCAGTGGAACGCCGAACTGGTTCTCACCTATAACCTCACCAACCATTTGAGCGTCTATCGCCGGTCCGTGGTGGAGAGTCTTGGCGGTCTGAGGGCCGGGTTCGAAGGCAGCCAGGACTACGATCTGTTGCTGCGTGCCATGCGCGTGATCGAACCGGGGCGTATCCGCCACATCCCGATGGTTCTCTACCATTGGCGTCGCGGGGCCGACGCTCCGGCCTATTCGGAGGCCTTTCTCGACCGATGCGTTGGATCGGCCCGGCGGGCCATCGCGGAATATCTCGAAGCGACTGGCCAGAAGGGCTCTGTCGGCCCTCATCCGACGATTCCGACTTGGCACCGCGTCAGACGCGACTTGCCGGAGCCGGCCCCGCTCGTCTCGATCATTGTGCCGACCAAGGACAAACCCGAGTTGATCGGCCGCTGCGTCGAGGGGCTGCTCGCTCGCACAGACTATCCGGCAATGGAAATCCTCATCGTCGACAACGGGACCACCGACACCGAGGCTCTGACCTTGCTGAGCCGGTTCAAGGCCGACGGCCGGGTGCGCGTTCTGCCCTATCCGGCGCCCTTCAACTATTCCGCCATCAATAATTTCGCGGTTCGAGAGGCCAAGGGTGAATTCCTGCTTCTTCTCAACAACGACATCGACGTCATCGAACCCCATTGGCTCTCAGAAATGGTCTGCCTGGCCGTCCCCAAGGATGTCGGGGCGGTGGGTGCGAAGCTGCTCTATCCCGACGGCCTCGTTCAGCACGCCGGCGTGATCCTTGGGACAGGCGGCGTGGCCGGTCATTATTTCCAGATGCTGGATCGCAGCGATGTCGGTCGAGGGGGCCGCGCGGCTGTCCCGACCGAGGTCTCCGCCGTCACGGCCGCCTGCCTGCTCGTGCGCAAGACAGTGTTCGACCAAGTCGGCGGTTTCGATGACGTGAACCTGCCGGTGTCCTTCAACGACGTCGACCTCTGTCTGCGGATCGGACGGGAAGGCTACCGCAACATCTGGACGCCCTACGCCGAGCTTTTTCATCATGAATCCGCCTCACGTGGACCCGACGACCATCCCGCACAGGCCGCCCGTGTGAAGCGCGAGGTCGCCTATATGTTCAAGACCTGGAACGAGCTGTTGCCGAACGACCCCTTCTACAATCCCAACCTGTCGCTGCTCGACGGCGACTTCCGCCTCGCCTGCCCGCCGCGGCGCGCCAGAACGTGGGTCGCGCCCGCTTAAAGACGAGTCTGATAAAATCAGGAGAGCAGCCGCTGGCCTTTTCATCGGCCACGAGAGACTGTTAAACCAGGGCTGCTGATCGGAAAACAAAGCTCGCCGGATGGGAGGACGTCATGGCCGGGATCGGCTTGCCCGCGAACCAAAGGATTCTGGTCACGGCGGGGCCGTCGGGCATCGGACGGGCCATCGCGGATCGCTTGATCGAGGAGGGCGCGCGGCTGCATGTCTGCGACGTCTCCCAGGATTTCCTCGCGGATTTCCGCGCCGCGCATCCGGGTCATGGCGCGAGCCTTTGCGACGTGTCCAAGGACGAGGACGTGACCCGTCTGTTCAGCGATGTCAGAGCTAGCCTTGGCGGCCTTGACGCCCTCGTCAACAATGCCGGCATCGCCGGCCCGACAGGCGGCGTGGAAGAGATCTCCCCTTCGGACTGGCGGCGCTGCATCGACGTATGCCTGACCGGACAGTTTCTCTGCACGCATTACGCCGTGCCGATGCTTAAAGCGGCCGGCGGGGGCGCCATCGTCAACCTGTCGTCTGCTGCAGGGCGCTTCGGCTATGCGTTCCGCACGCCCTATTCGGCCGCCAAATGGGGCGTGATCGGTTTCACACAGAGCTTGGCCAAGGAGCTTGGCCCCTCGAACATCAGGGTCAACGCCATCCTGCCCGGCATCATCAGCGGTCCGCGCATGGAAGGCGTGATCCGGGATCGGGCGGCGCAGGTCGGCCTGTCGTATGGCGAGATGGAAAAGCAGTATATCGACCGCGTCTCGCTGCGCCGCATGACGCCGCCGGAGGACGTGGCCGCGATGGTTGTGTTTCTTCTTTCGACCGGCGGGCGCAATATCTCGGGACAATCGCTTGGCGTCGACGGCAACGTCGAATCGCTTTGATCGGGACAAGAATCGGGAAGGAAAGCCATGAAGACCGCGATCATCGGCACGGGTTTCGTGGGCCGGGCCTGGGCCATTACCTTCGCGCGCGCCGGATATGAGGTGCGGCTGTGGGACGCCTCGCCGACCGCACTGCCGAGCGCCCTTGGCTTCATTGATGCAATCCTGCCCGATCTCGAGGCCAACGATCTCCTGAACGGGGCGAAGCCCGCCGACGTCCGAGCTCGGATCACGCCGATGTCGGAACTGGCGCAGGCGCTCGCGGGCGTCGATCACGTGCAGGAGAATACGCCCGAAGACCTCGACGTGAAGCGGGCCGTCTTCGCCGACCTCGACAGACTGGCACCGGCAGGCGCGATCCTCGCGAGTTCCACCTCGGCGCTGTTGCCATCGGCCTTTCAGGGGCACCTCGAAGGACGGGCGCGCTGTCTCGTCTGCCACCCCATCAATCCGCCCTACCTCATTCCGGCCGTCGAGGTCGTCCCCTCACCCTGGACCTCACCCGACGCCATGAGCCGTGCGGCGGCGTTCATGCGCGCCTGCGGTCAGGCGCCGCTGGTCATGAAGCGGGAGATCGACGGCTTCATCATGAACCGGTTGCAGGGTGCGCTCCTGGAGGAATCCTTCCGTCTCGTCGCCGACGGTTACGCCAGTGTCGAGGATATCGATGTCGGATTGCGCGAGGGCCTTGCGCTGCGCTGGTCGTTCATGGGGCCGTTCGAAACGATCGATCTCAACGCGCCCGGCGGCGTGCGGGACTATGCCGAGCGCTACCAGTCGATCTACGAACATCTGTTCCCCTCCATGCAGCGGCGCGTCGACTGGTGCGGTCCGGTGATGGATGGCATCGAGGCCGACCGGCGGGACAAACTCGATCGGGACAAGCTTGTGGAGCGTCAGCTCTGGCGCGACCGCCGCCTGATGGCGCTTCTGGCGCACAAGCGCAAGGCCGCCGCCGACATCGGCCGGTAAGGAGAGATGACCATGAAGCGAAAAGTCATCATCACCTGCGCGGTGACGGGCGCCATCCACACGCCTTCGATGTCGCCTCACCTGCCGGTGACGCCGCAGGAGATCGCCGATGCGGCGGTCGGCGCCGCAGAGGCCGGCGCCGCCATCGTGCATCTGCATGCGCGAGACCCCCTGACCGGCCGTCCAGACCAGACGCCCGAGGCTTTTGCCAGATTCCTGCCCATCATCAAGCAGCGCACCGATGCCGTGGTGAATATCACGACCGGGGGCGCGCCTTATATGACCGTGGAGGAGCGTGTGCGGCCGGCCGCGACGTTTCGGCCGGAAGTCGCGTCACTCAACATGGGGTCGATGAATTTCGGCCTCTTTCCGATGCTGAACCGCTACACGACGTTCGAACATGAGTGGGAACGTCCGGCGCTAGAGAACAGCCGCGACCTCGTCTTCAAGAACACCTACGCGGACATCGAATTCGTGCTCTCCACCTGCGCCGGCAACGGCACGCGCTTCGAATTCGAATGCTACGACACCGCCCATCTCTATAACCTTGCGCATTTCCTCGACCGAGGCTTGGTCAAGCCGCCGCTCTTCGTGCAATCGGTGTTCGGCATCCTCGGCGGGATCGGGCCGCATCCCGAAGATGTGCTGCATATGCGCCGAACCGCAGAGCGGCTGTTCGGCGACCAATATCAATGGTCGGTGCTGGGCGCGGGACAGAACCAGATGCGAATCGCCGCCATGGCGGCCGCGATGGGCGGCAACGTCCGCGTCGGCCTCGAAGACTCGCTCTGGGATGGACCCGGCCGGCTGGCCGAGTCGAACGCCGCCCAGGTGGTACGGGTGCGAAAAATCCTCGAAGGCCTTGGCCTCGACGTCGCGACGCCCGCCGAGGCGCGGACGATGCTTGCGCTCAAAGGCGGCCACGACGTCGGGTTTTAGGCCCGACGTTCAGCTCCCCTGCGGATTGGGGCCGCGCCAGGCGCGCTCGAACGGAAGGCGCCAGGCGTGCGGCGCGACGAGCTGGTGGATCGACTTCGGCCCCCAAGAGCCGGGCGAATAGAGCCGCACCGGCGGCGGAGCCTCAAGCAGCGGCACCGACACTTCCCACAGCCGCTCGATACCCTCGGCGGTCGTGAACAGCGTATGGTCGCCGCGCATGGCGTCGAGGATCAGGCGTTCGTAGGCCTCGAGCACTTCGCCGGCGAGGCCAGTGTCGTGCATGGCGAATTGCAGGCTGAGCTTGTCGAGCCGCATGCCCGGACCCGGCCGCTTGCCATAGAAGGACAACGACATTTTCGACGCGTCGGCGAGGTCGAAGGTCAGATGGTCCGGACCTTGCGCGCCGACGCCCGAGCCTGCCGGGAACATGCTCTTGGGTGGTTCCCTGAACGCGATGGAGATGATCCGCTGCCCTTCCGCCATGCGCTTGCCGGTGCGCAGGAAGAAAGGCACGCCGGCCCAGCGCCAATTGTCGATCATGCATTTGAGCGCGATGAGCGTCTCGGTCTCGGATTCGGGATCGACGCCTTCCTCAGATCGGTAGCCGGCATATTGGCCGCGCACGACATCCTTGGGGTCGATCGGCAGCATCGAGCGGAAGACCTTGTTTTTCTCCTCGCTGATGGGCGCCGGCTCGAGCGATGTCGGAGGCTCCATGGCCATGAAGCCGAGGATCTGGAAAAGATGGGTCACCACCATGTCGCGATACGCGCCCGTCTGTTCATAAAAGCGCGAGCGCTGGTTCAGCCCCAGCGTCTCCGGCACGTCGATCTGCACATGGTCGATGAAATTGCGGTTCCAGATCGGCTCGAACAGACCGTTGGCGAAGCGGAACGCCAGGATGTTTTGAGCCGGCTCCTTGCCGAGGAAATGATCGATGCGGAAGATGCGATCCTCGGCGAAGACATCATGCAGCTTGGCGTTGAGCGACTTCGCGCTCGCAAGATCTGTCCCGAAGGGTTTTTCCATGATGATGCGGGAGCGTTCGGCGAGGCCGGCATCCCTCAGCAAATACACGGCCGAGAGTGCTGCGGCGGGCGGCACGCTGAGATAATGCACGAGGCGGGGCTCGCCCTCCAAGGATTGTTCGGCGCGCTCCACCGCCGCCTTGAGGACCGCCGGCCCAGCCGCGATCGGCACATAATCCAGCATCGGAGCGAAGTCGGCCCATTCACCCTCGCTGATCTTGCGCCCGAATTGGTCGAGCGCCGCCCGGGCGATGGTGCGGAACCCCTCGGCATCGAGATCGTCGAGCGAGACGCCGATGATCCGGCAGCCGGGAATGAACCCGGTCTTCACCAGGTGGAACAGGCCTGGCAGTAGCTTGCGCTTGGCCAGGTCGCCCGTGGCGCCGATCAGCACGACGATCTGTGGATATCCCGGGCCGACCCCGCGAGGAATCTTCTTCAATGCACCCATCCCTGCTGGCACGCGCCCCCGAGCGGCGGCGGCTCACCTTGACCTTATCCGTGTTGCAGGATGGGTGCCAGCGGGTGAAGGACCGAAGGCGCGGGGCACCAGATCAATAGTTGGACGTCTGTGCGTCGACGGGGGAACGAACAAGAAAGCCCGCGATCCAGCAACCCAGGGCGATGGGAGACAAGACGTCATCGAACACCGCACCAGCCGCTGCGCCGGATGCGGCATCGAAAGAAAAAAGCCCGAGTTGCGCAGCGATGCTCATCCCAACGAGAGGCAATCCAACCCATCGGATCAGCCGGCCGAACGATGCGCTGCGCAATCTGACGAGCATCACCCATTGGATCAGGGCGCCGACGCCCATCAAAGACCCATAAAACACCATGAGCTTGCTCCGCCGATCGCACCGAACCACGCGGAACTCAGAAAACCATGCAATCCCATCATCGGTGCGCGAAACCGAAAAGATGGTGAGGAAAGGGTTGCCGGCGTTCGAAGTGACTGGGTCGCAGTAATCGGCGCCTTTCGTGCCAATTTAGATCCTGTCGAATGATGTCGGCCGGGAAAAACTTGGCATCGCGTTTGCCTGCGGCGCCGCTAGCACGACGGGGGCGGCATCCCGCATGGCGTCGACCGATTTCTGCGTTCGGCCTCAGAGGTGTAAAACCGCCCCTTTGGCTCCAAGCTTCAATAGCTGCGGCCTCGGAAATCATCGATAGGGTTTGGGCGACGCCGGCACACATCTCGGGATCAGCATCCGACGCGAGAACACACGGAATACCTATCCGGTTCCAAGTGGTGGACGCCGACACGCGCGGGGCCGCCGCAAAAGGGACAGGGTTTCAGCTCCATGCGTCAGCCGAGTTTCGGTTCCTGCAAAGCCCGTTCAATCGCCAATCGCATAAACCGCTGATAAGGTATTCCGGCGTTTTGGGCACGAATGCGCACTTCATCCAGAAGTTTTTCGGACAAGCGCAAGCTTACGGTTTTATCCTTGCGCCGCAGTTCGAATTTCACGAAATGGCCGGACAGATTATATTCGCTGAGGTCAGCGGTGTCGACGAAATGCTCGGCCTCCTCGTCTGTTTTAAACGTCGGAATTGTCTTGGTCATATCGACTAATCTCCCTTTGGTGCATGTAGCGGGCGCTAAGGGGGCGAATTTTCTGACCACGCCAGGTAAACACGACGAATAGCTTGCGGCCTTGCGTCGTAGTTCCTATCGCCCGAAAGCGCCGCTCAGTTTGAGCGTCGTGTGGATCGTTGATGATCAAGACCGGCCGTGCGAAAATCTCTTCGATCTCGGCAATTGTGACGCCATGCCTCTGGCATTTTTCGCGGTTGCCGTTGTCCCATTCGAGTCCTCCAAACTCCATCGAGCCCCCTACCTATGGAGATAGTCATACTCTTTTGCACATACAAACGCACTTCGATTCAATGCAAGTTCACTGTGTTGTGGGTGTCAGCGGGTTACCTAAATCAAACACCACGCGCTCGGCCCGCAGAAGGTCATCGGGTGACCGTCTTTTTCGCCCTCATGTTGAGCCGAACGTTTCACGGTTGGCTCAACATCAAGGATCTTGGCCCCATCCGATTACCCTTGCCGAGTTGTACCTCCCGCATTGAAGCGCCCTCGCAATTGCTCCATAGTGCGGCTTAGGCTTCGTAAAGTGGCCTGCAAGCGGATCGTAAAACGATCCACCGTCGCGAGTTCGAATGGACCGCGACGCTCGACAAGACGATCTGGAGGAAACCATGCATCTCACCCGCCGCCTGACGCTCGCCAGCCTGTTGGCGCTCGGCTTGTCCTCGCCCGCCTTCGCGGCCGACACCACCATCCTGGCCTCGGTGCCCGGGATGACGTTTCCCTTCTTCGTGCACATGATGGATGCCTTCAAGGCGGAGGGCGCCAAGATGGGCGTCAAGGTCATCGAGAGCGACGGCCAGGTCTCGTCGCCGAAACAGACCGCCGATATCGAAGCGGCGCTGACGCGCGGCGTACAGGGCATCGTGCTCAGCCCGAACGAGGTCGACGCCATGGCGCCGGCGCTGCAGGAGGCGATCGACGCCAATGTCCCGGTCGTCACCATCGACAGACGGGTCCCCTCGGTCACCGGCATCCTGGGCCATATCGGCGCCGACAACGTCAAGGGCGGCGAGGCGCAGGGCGACCTCATCGTAAAGCTGTTCCCGAACGGCGCGCGCATCATCAACCTGCAGGGACAATCCGGCGCCAGCCCCGCGATCGACCGCAACAAGGGGCTGCATAACGTCCTCGACAAGGCGGGCGACAAATACAAGGTGGTGTTCGAACAGACGGCCGGCTTCGACCGGGCACGCGGCTTGTCGGTGACCGAGGCGGCGCTGGCTGGCCTGTCCGAACCGCCGCAGGTGATCGTGGCCGGCAACGACGATATGGCGCTTGGCGCCATGGAAGCCGTGAAGGGCCGCAGCCTCTCCGGCATTGCCATCATCGGCTTCGACGCCCTGCCCGAGGCGCTGGCCCAGGTGCGCGACGGCGGCATGACCGCGACCATCGAACAATTCCCGGCGGAGCAATGCGCCAAGGGCGTCGACATGCTCGTCAACTTCATCAAGACCGGTGCCAAGCCGGAACAGAAGATCACGTTGCTGACGCCGATCGCGATCACCAAGGACAATTTGAAGTCGGCAGAGCGGCTCAGCGAAGTCAAGTAAGCCTGAAGAAAGCCCCGCCGGGAGACCTCATGACCGCTTCTCCCGACGCCCCGCCAACCGCCGCGCACCCCCTGCTTCGGATGCGCGGCATCGCCAAGCGATTTCCCGGCGTGAAAGCGCTCGACGGGGTCGACCTCGACGTCGCGCCCGGCGAGGTTCACGCGCTCCTCGGCGAGAACGGCGCCGGTAAGTCGACCCTGCTCAAGATTTTATCGGGGGCTCAATCGGCCGATGCCGGAACCATCGAATTCCTCGGCCAGCCCGTCGCCTTCGCCACCCCGCATGATGCGCAAACGGCCGGCATCGTCACGATCTACCAGGAATTCACCCTCGCCCCCGACATGTCGATCGCCGAGAATGTTTTCATCGGGCGCGAACCTGGCTCGAAACTCTTCGTCAGTTGGCGCAAACTCGCGGCGGAGACCGCCGTCATCACGCGCCGCATCGGGCTCAACCGTGATCCGATGACGCTGGTGCGCGACTTGTCGGTCGCCGAGCAACAGGTCGTCGAAATCGCCCGCGCGCTGTCGATGCGCTCGAAACTCATCATCATGGACGAGCCGACCTCGGCCTTGAGCGAGGCGGAGGTCGCCAATCTCGACATCATCGTCACAGGCCTACGAAGCGAGGGCATCTCCATCATCTTCGTCACGCATCGGCTGGAAGAGGTGTTTCGTCTTTGCGACAGATTCACCGTGCTGCGCGACGGACGGTTCGTCGGTAGCGGCACGGTCGCGGGGACGAGCGTGGAAACCATCATCCGGCTGATGGTGGGGCGCGACGTCGATGCGCTCTACGGCAGCCGGATCAGTCCCGAACCCGGGGCGATGGCGCTGGAGGTCAAGGGCCTGACACGCCGGCGCACGGCGCAGGACCCGCATGCGACGGAACTGATCGACGTGTCTCTGAACGTCCGTCGGGGGGAGATCGTGGCGCTCGCGGGCCTTGTGGGCGCCGGCCGCACCGAGACCGCCCGCGCCATTTTCGGCGCCGATCCGGTCGATCGCGGCACCATCCGTGTCGATGGTCAGGAGGTGACGCTGACCTGCCCGCACGATGCCATGCGGAGCGGCATCGGTCTCGTGCCGGAGGATCGCAAGCAGCAAGCGTTGTTTCTGGGGCAGGCGATAAAAACCAATGTGTCGATCGCCTCGCACGACCAGATCAGCCGGTTGGGGATCTTCATCGATGCCAGCAAGGAGAACAAGCTCGTCGAAACCTATCGGCGCCTGCTCTCCATTCGCATGGCCGGTCCCGACCAGGCCGTCGGCAACCTGTCGGGCGGCAACCAGCAGAAGGTGGTGCTCGCCCGCTGGCTGGCGCTCGACCCGAAGATCCTCATCGTCGACGAGCCGACCCGGGGCATCGACATCGGTGCCAAGGTTGAGGTGCATAATCTCCTGGTCGACATGGCGGCCCGGGGCATCGCCATCCTGGTCATCTCATCCGAACTGCCCGAAGTGCTCGCCTTGGCGGATCGGATCGTCACCATGCGAGAGGGCCGCGTGACCGGCGAGATCGCACGCCGGGACGCGACCCCTGAAAAACTGATGGCCATGATGACGCTGTCGGACGCCAAGGCGACCCGAGCGGCCGTGAAATCCTGAGAGGATGGATATGACGCAGGTGACCGCTCCCACATCAGGGGAAAGCAAGGGCGTCGACCTCTTCGGCCTGCTAGCCCGTTTTGCGCCGCTGATTTTTCTCATTGTGCTGATGGCGCTGTTCGCGACGGTCCAGCCGCGCTTCTTGTCGTCGATCAACCTTTTCAATGTCATGCGCCAGGTGTCGATCACCGGCCTCCTGGCGGTGGGGATGACCTTCGTAATCCTGACCGCCGGCATAGACCTGTCGATCGGCTCACTGGTCGCCTTCGCCGGGCTCGTGGCGGCGGCTGTTGCCAAAGGCGGCATGCAGGACCGTTTCACGGTGGGAGAAGGCGGGGCCGGCTATGGTTGGGAACTGGCAGCCCTCGCCGCCGTCGCGGTGGGGCTCGCTGGTGGCTATATTCAGGGTTTTGCCATCACGCGGCTGAAGGTGCCCCCCTTCGTGGTCACCCTCGGGGGCATGTCGGCCTTTCGTGGGGCGGCACTCCTCTTCGCCGCCGGAGGTCCGATTTCGGGCTTCCAACCGTCTTTCACCTGGTGGGGACAGGGCAAGATCGGTCCCGTCCCGGTGCCGGTGATCATCTTCCTGTGCGCGGCTATCTTGGCTCACATCACGCTGCGCTACACCCGCTACGGCCGCAAGGTCTATGCGGTGGGCGGCAACCCCGAGGCGGCGCGCCTGTCGGGCCTCAACGTGCGGCGCACCCTGTGCAGTGTCTATGTCATCATGGGCTTCTTCGCCGGCCTCAGCGCCTTCGTGCTGGCGGCGCGGCTGAACTCCGCCGAGGCCGTGGCCGGAACCGGCTATGAATTAACCGTCATCGCCTCTGTCGTCATAGGAGGCACCAGCCTCTTCGGCGGCGCGGGCACCATCTTCGGGACGGTGATCGGCTCGCTGCTGATCGGGGTGCTGCTCAACGGGCTCGTGCTCATGAACGTGTCGTCCTACATCCAGCAGATCATCATCGGCGTCATCATCGTTCTGGCGGTGGCCTTCGACACATTCGCCAAATCCCGCCGGCGCAAAGTGTGACGCTTTCGCGGAAAACCGGGCCGGACGACCTCGAAGGGGATGATCCTATCATCGACACAAGGGTTCAGGGATGACGAAAAATTCGCTATAGCGAATCCGCAACGACAGAGTGGATTGTGGATGAGATCGCTTAAAAGTCTGATGAGACGCGACACGGGCGCTGCGACACGGCGTGCAGCGGAGGTCGCAGAGATTCGGTCAAGCGGACTCTTCGATTCGGACTGGTATCTTGCGACCTATCCCGATGTGGCCGCCTCCGGGGCCGATCCGGTTCAACACTACGTAATGTTCGGTGCTGCCGAGGGGCGCAATCCGGGACCGAAGTTCAGCCTCTCCTGGTATATCGGCGAGTGTCCGGCGGCGGCGGCCCCTGGGACCAATCCGATCCTTCATTTTCTTCACGTGGGCCGCGGCATGGGCCTCAGCCCGACGCCGCTCGACGAAGGACAGGCCTTCGATTCCTTCCTCGCGGCCTCGCGCGCAGGCCTCCTGCCCTTCGCCGAGAACCTGCGATCGAAAATCTCGCATGTCCATTATGCGCTTCATTCTCGGGAGGACGATTTGCCAGAGGAGGCACTACCCTTGCCGCCCCTCGAACTGGCGGTCCGGATCGGCTCTAACAATCTCACGGATTTCGAATGGGTCGGCGCGGGCGTGAAGCGGACGATCGCCCGATGCCTTCCGCCGGACTTTGATTTCAAGGGCACCCGCTGTCTAGATTTCGGCTGCGGGATCGGTCGCGTCATTCGACACTTCGCGGCCGAGGCGCGATCGGCGGAATTTTGGGGATGCGATATCGACGGCACCAGCATCCGATGGGCGGTCGAGACCATGACGCCGCCCTTTCGGTTTTATCAGATGAGCCAAGCGCCCAGCCTGCCGTTTGAGGATTCCTCCTTCGATCTGATCTATGCCGTAGGCGTGTTCAGTCAGGTTTACGAGGATTGGCACCAATGGGCCGTGGAGCTCCGCCGCGTCTTGAAGCCCGGCGGATATTTTTTTATGAGCTACGCGGGCCAGACGCCCTTCGAGGAGATGCTATCGCTTCCCTACGACGGCTTCGATCCCCATCCGGGCCTCTATATCGCCAATCCTTTCAATAGCTGGAACCGGGGCGGGCCGATGGTGTTTATGTCGCCCCAATGGGTGCAGCGCCATTGGGGCAGTATTTTCGACATCGAATTCCTCGCCCCCGACGCTCTGCTCGACTATCAATCGATCTGCTTCATGCGAAAGCCGGAGAGAGGGACACCGCCCAGGATGGGCGGGCGTCGTGCCGACATCGCGACCCACCAGATCTTTGACGCGGACGCGTTCGGGAAAATCTGGGCCAATTGCGATCAGTCCCGGCCCTTCCTCGACAGTTATGGCATTGAAGCCTCTGGCTCCACCGAGATTAGCGGCTGGATCGCGTTGCGCGACGACGAGCCGGTGACGCTCAACCTCACGGTGGACGACACTCCTATCGGCAGCGAGACCGCATGGGAGGCCGGCGCGCCATACCGGGACTGGTCGAATTGCAGGGAAACGGTGTTCCGTACGCGCTTTGACGCCAGCGCGCTCGATCCCCGACGTTGCCACCTGACGGTTCGCGTGACCGGCCGGAACGGCAAGGTTCACCACATGTCTATCCCCTTGCTGATTTCATAGCCGCATGATGGTCGATGGCACGCCGTAGATCTCGATGACGGCATGATATTGCCGAAGCCATCGGGCTTGTGTAGGGCGGTGACAAACCAGGCCACTGGAGCGTCGGCGATTTGCTGACGCGGGCGGAGTAAAATCCGGCCAGTGGATAGGCTCTCGTTTTTGGGGGCCGGGGATGTTCGTCGTGGAGATCTACGCCGCCGTTCGAAAATTCGTGTTCCTTGAGGGGCATAGCCGCCGGGAGGCCGCCCGGGTTTTCGGGCTGAACCGCGAGACGGTGCTGAAGATGTGCCGGTTCTCGTTGCCTCCCGGGTACACGCGCGTGAAGCCGCCCGAAAAGCCGAAGCTTGGACCTCTGCTGCCGGTGATCGACGCGATCCTGGTGGCGGATCGTGATGCGCCGATGAATCAGCGGCACACGGCCAAGAGGATTTTCGAGAGGCTGCGGGACGAGCATGGCTTTGCCGGCGGTTACACCGTGGTGAAGGATCACGTGCGGGTCTGTCGAGCGCGGGCGCGGGAGACCTTCGTGCCGCTATCTCATCCGCCGGGTCACGGCCAGGTGGATTTTGGGGAAGCGCTCGCGATGATCGGCGGCGTCCGCCAGAAGATCCACTTCTTCTGCCTGGACCTACCGCACTCGGATGCTTGCTTCGTGAAGGCCTATCCCCGGGAAACCACCGAGGCGTTTCTGGACGGCCACGTCTCAGGGTTTGCCTTCTTCGGCGGCGTGCCCCTGTCGCTCCTCTACGACAACACCAAGATCGCGGTTGCCAAGATCTGCGGCGACGGCAAGCGCGATCGGACCCGCGCCTTTACGGAGCTGGTCAGCCACTGTCTGTTCCAGGACCGCTTCGGCCGTCCGGGCAAGGGCAACGACAAGGGGAAGGTCGAGGGGCTGGTCAAATTCGCCCGCGCCAACTTCATGACGCCGATCCCCACGGCGGCGAGCTTCGACGCCCTGAACGCCATGCTGGCGGAGCGTTGCCGCGCGCGGCAGGCCGATCATGCCGGTCGGCGCTCTGCCACCATCGGCGAGCGGCTCGTCGCCGACACCGAGGCCTTGAGGGCGCTGCCCGCCGTGCCACTCGAGCCGTGCGAGAAGCGTGCGGCCCGCGTCTCCTCGACGGCGCTCGTCCGCTATCGCTGCAACGACTATTCGGTGCCAACGGCCTACGGGTTCCAGGAGGTCCTGGTGAAGGGGTTCGTCGACGAGGTCGCGATCCTGTGTGCCGGCCGTGAGATCGCCAGGCACCCGCGCCACTACGGCGAGGGCGTGTTCGTTGCGGATCCGCTGCACTATCTGGCGCTGATCGAGATGAAGCCGAACGCGCTCGATCAAGCCGCGGCGCTGCAAGGTTGGAACCTGCCGGAGGTGTTCCAGCATCTACGCCATCTCCTGGAAGCTAGAATGGGCAATCGCGGCAAGCGGGAGTTCATCCAAGTGCTGCGGTTGATGGAGGCGGCGCCACAGGATGTTGTGGCCTTTGCCGTTACCGAGGCCATTCGGCTCGGCGCCATTGGCTTTGATGCTGTCAAACAGATCACGCTGGCGCGGATCGAGCGGCGTCCCGTCCGCCTTGACCTCGCCGCCTATCCCCATCTGCCGCAACTGGCGGTCAAGACGACGACGGCCGCCGACTATGCCGTGCTGGTGCCGGAGATGGCGGCGTGATGGCCTCGATCGAGGGAGACATGCCGAGTGGCACCAGGGCTGGCAAGCCCCAGGTCCTGCTCGGCCACCATCTCAAGCAGCTGAAGCTGCCGACGATCCTGCGCGAGTACGACAAGGTGGCGCGCGAGTGCGCGCAGGGCGGGGTCGACCACACCGGCTACCTTCTGCGCCTGGTGGAGTTGGAACTGATCGACCGGGAGCGCCGTGTCGTCGAACGCCGCATCCGGGCCGCTCGGTTTCCAGCTGTGAAGAGCTTCGATACGTTCGACTTCACTGCCATCCCGAGCCTCAACAAGATGCTGGTGCTGGACCTCGGCCGCTGCGAGTTCATCGTCCGCCGGGAGAACATCATCGCGCTCGGCAACTCTGGCACCGGCAAGAGCATGTCGCTCTTGCTCTAGGGTTGGCGGCTTGCCAGAAGGGCTTCACCGTGGCGTTCACGACAGCGGCGTCCCTGGTGACGCAGCTCATGGAAGCACGGGACGAGCGACGCCTTCTCAAACTCCAGCGCGACCTGCAGGCCGTGAAGCTGCTGATCGTCGACGAGCTGGGTTACGTGCCGCTCTCGACGACCGGAGCCGAGCTGCTCTTCGAGACATTCTCCCAGCGCTACGAGCGGGGCTCGACCATCATCACCTCGAACCTCCCCTTCGAGGACTGGACATCGGTCCTGGGATCGGAGCGGCTCACCGGCGCCCTGCTGGACAGGCTCACCCACCACGTCAGCATCCTGACCATGAACGGCGACAGCTACCGCCTTAAACAGTCCGTCGGCCGGCGGCGCGCATCGGTGAGGGCGGAGCAAAACCAGGCCACCGCCGAGATCGTCGATCCCGACACCGGCGAAATCACGGCCGCCTGATCCAAACTTTAAGCCGACATGGAAAGGGCCCCGATCGGGGCCCTTTCCATGTCGGCGTGCCCGATCCACTGGCCTGCTTTTGGTCCGCCCCGCCGGCCTGAAATTACACCGGCGTTGACACCTTCCCCTTTGTGACGAGTTTAGAATCGTCTCAAAGAACAACGATCGGTCAGGAAGCGCCATGTGCAGGATGTTCGCCCATCAGCCCCAGGACAATTACGCCTACCAGACGCGGTCGGTGCGGATCGGAGGGCACAGCACCTCCATCCGTCTCGAAAACGTGTTCTGGGTGATCCTGGAGGAGATCGCGGCCAAGGAGGGCAATAGTGTCGCGAAATTCATCACCACTTTGCATGACGAGGTGCTCAACCATCATGGCGACGTTCATAACGTCGCCTCGCTGCTCCGATGTTCCTGCATGCTGTATATTTCGAGCAGCGCCGTACCGCAGCACTCTGCGCCTGCCGATTATCCGGTAATGATCGCAGCCGAATAAGCGCCGCCACCGCGCGGAGACGGACCCTAGCCGTCATCAAGGGTCGCATGGCGATGCGAACCCAGTCCTTCGGCTCGGAAGAACCTGGGTCACTTCGCAATGCTGGTAATGACGAGCGATCGCCCTCAGATTTCCCGTTTCTGCATGGCGTCGGCGATGTGATCGGCTTGACGGATCGCCAGGGCAACGATCGTCAACGTCGGATTGCAGGCGGCCCCTGAGGTGAATTGGCTGCCGTCCGACACGAACAGATTCTTGATGTCGTGCGTCTGCCCGAACTTGTTGATGACGCCGTCGCGCGGCTTCTCGCTCATCCGGTTGGTGCCCATGTTATGGGTGCTTGGATAGGGCGGGGTCGGATAGGTGCGAATGGCGCCCACCGCCTCGTAGATCGCGGCGCCCCGCTGATAGGCATGGTCGCGCATGGCCACATCATTGGGATGGTCGTCGTAATGGACGCTCGCCACGGCCAGGCCATGCTTGTCCTTCGCCGTCGCATCGAGCGTGATGCGGTTGGTTTCCTGCGGCATGTCCTCGCCGATGAGCCACATGCCCGCCATCCGGGGATAATCTTCCATCGCCGAAGTGAAGGAGCGGCCCCACCCGCCTGGATTGAGGAAGGCGGCCATGAAGGGCAAGCCGAGCGAGAGCGTTTCGAGTTCGTAGCCGCCGAAGAAGCCCCGCGATGGATCGTTGCGCGCCTCGTCGCGGACGATGCCGGCCATCGTCGTGCCGCGATACATATGGACCGAGCGGTCGAAGGCGCCATAAACCGAGCCGGTCATATGGCGCATATAGTTGCGCCCCACCTGGCCCGATGAATTGGCGAGACCGTCCGGAAACATCGACGAAGCGCTGTTGAGCAGCAGGCGCGGGCTTTCGATGGAATTGCCCGCCACCGCCACGACGCGCGCCTTCTGTCGCTGCACCGTCCCGTTGGCGTCGAAATAGACGACCCCGGTCACCTTGCCGCTGGCGTCATGCTCGATCTTGGCCACATGGCTGTCGGGCCGCACCTCGAGGTTGCCGGTGGCTTCCCTTTTCGGAATTTCGGTATAGAGCGTCGACCATTTGGCGCCCGATTTGCAGCCCTGGAAGCAGAAGCCGATCTGCTGGCATGAACCGCGTCCGTCGCGGGGCTGCGAATTGATCGCCATGCGGCCGGTATGGACCTCCTGGTAGCCAAGCTTGCGGGCGCCGGCTTCCAGCACCTTGAAATTGTTGTTGCCGGGCAAGCCGGGAATGTTGTTGGTGCGGGTGACCCCCATCTTGTCCTCGGCCTTGGTGTACCAAGGATCGAGTTCGGCCTTGGTGATCGGCCAGTCCAGCAGGTTCGCGCCCTTGAGGCCGCCATAGGTCGAGGCGATCTTGAACTCATGCTCCTCGAAGCGGAGCGAGGCGCCCGCCCAATGGACCGTCGAGCCGCCGACCGATTTGACGATCCACGCCGGCAGATTGGCGAAGTCTCTCGCGACGCGCCAGGAGCCCGAGGTGGTGCGCATGTCGGTCCAGGCGAGCTGCGTGAAGCTTTCCCACTCGTCGTTGACGAAATCCTGAATCTCGGTGCGGGCGCCCGCTTCCAGGATCACAACCTTGACGCCCTTTTGCGCGAGCTCGTTGCCGAGCGTGCCGCCGCCCGCCCCGGACCCCACGATGACGACGACGCTGTCGTCGTTCAGATCGAATTGAGCCATAATATCCTCCCGTAGGGACTAAAGATGTCTTTGTTTTTTTAAGTATAATAGTAATCGAGCGGGCGCTCAGGCCTTGGGAAGCCAGTCGATGTCGTTGAAGCCGCGGTTGATGTAGCCGCCCTTGTCGGCGGAGGAGCCCTCGTAACCGAATTTCGGCCATAGATCGTGCTGGTTGTAGAGCGAGACGACGAGATCGGACCGGATTTTCTTGAAGAATTCGGTCTGTTCGATGCCTTGCAGCAACTTGACCCGGTCTTCTTCCCAGCCGATGTCGCTATAGACAACCTTGTGCCGGTCATGCGCATCGGAATCGAGGCGCCTTACACCGTCTTCGATCATGGTTTTGATGGTGGGATCGGCGGCGGCCTTATCGTTCCAGGGGGTGACGGCTGTGATGTAATAGCTGTCGCCGAGGAAATCGTGGGGGTAGATGTCGCGGGCGACCTTCACCAGGGTCTTCATCGTCGCGGGCTGCAACGCGCCGCCGTCCGCCCAGGCACTTTCGATGCTGAGTCCGGCGGCGCTCGCCACAGCGACGGCTGGCGCTGCGGTCGCCGCCGCCTTCAGGAAGAAGCGGCGGCTATATTTCGATCGGGGATCGACTTCTCTCATGGCGTTTTCTCCAGTTTGTTGGTTGTTGTTGTTGAAGCAGACTTAGACGAAGCGACCGCCTCGTTCGATGACCTCGATCTTGTAGCCGTCGGGGTCGGCGATGAAGAAAAAGCGAGCCAGGGTTGCGCCTTCGTGCCTGAAGTCGCGGATGGGACCCGGCGATAGGCCTGCGTCCGCCATCCGCTGGTGTTCGGCCTCGACGGACTCCACCGTGACGGCGAGGTGCCCGTAGCCGTCGCCGAGCCCATAGGGCTCCTTGCGGTCGAAATTGACGGTCAGTTCAACCTCGAAGGGCGAGGTCTCGTTGCGCAGATAGATCAACGCGAAACCTTCGAACCCGAGACGGTCCGCGACTTTGAGGCCGAAGGCCTTGTCGTAGAAGGCGACGGAACGGCCCTCATCGAGGACGCGGATCATCGAGTGGACGGGCCGGGCCACCATTTCAGTGCAACTCCTTCAGGTAGCCGACGATGGCGGCTCTGATCTCCGGCTTGGCCTGCCGGTAGGGCATTACCGCACCGGGAATCATGGCTTGGGGATTGGTGATCCAGCGATCGAGACGGGCCTCGTCCCAGGTCCAATCCGCCTTGGCGAAGCCGGCCGAATACGGAAAGCCCGCGATCGAACCCACTTTGCGCCCCACGATGCCGGTCAGTGTCGGCCCCTGTCGCTGGGGGTCGCCGGCCTTGGTGGTGTGGCAGGTCGAACATTGACGCGTGAACAGGTCGGCCCCCGAAGGCGGCTTCGTGGCCGGCAGGGCCATTTGCGCCTGCGCACCCGTCGCTGCGGCGAGGATGCCGCTCGCGGCCAGCACCGATAGTCGAAGGCTCGCGCCCGCCATGCGTTTCTCCCCGTGATTTGTCACAGAGTATGACTGCCAGGCGGTGGCGTGGTGGTAGCGGGCTGTGTCACCCTCAAGAAGACGCGGCGGCTCAGATCACGATGTCTTTGGATGGATCGATTTCAATGACATAGAGCATGATGTCATCCGAAAATCCGTGCCGGCTTTTCGGCATCATGCCTAGCCTGCGGAGCGGTTGGGGCGCCGCGCAATCCAAATCATATGCCGAAGGCCGCGTTTGCCATGCGCCCGCACGGCATGTTCGGCGACGGCGAATCCTGCCTTGCTCAATCGACTCGTGAAGACGGCGTCGGGCGCGGCGGACCAGACCGCCAACACACCGCCAGGGCGAAGAGCTGCGAAGGACGCCGTCAGACCCTTGAGGCCGTAGAGCGCTTCGTTGGCGTCGCGGGTCACGCCCCCGGGGCCGTTGTCGACATCGAGCAGGATCGCATCGAAGGCGCCACGCTCCGACCCGATCACGCGGGCCACATCGCCGATCTCGACGCTCACGCGCGGGTCGGCGAGGCTGTCGCCCGATAAAGGCGCTAGCGGCCCCCGCCCCCAATCCACCACGGCGGGGATCAATTCGGCCACCACGACTTTGGCTTCGGGCCCCAGCAGATCGAGGGCTGCGCGCACCGTAAATCCCATGCCGAAGCCGCCGATAAGGATGCGGGGCTTGTCGAGCCCCGCGAGTGCCGAGATGGCGAGCGTGGCCAGGGCTTCCTCGGAACCGCGTACCCGGCTGCTCATGAGTTCGTTGTCTTTGAGGCGCAGCGAGAATTCGGCATCTCGGCGCAACAGGCGCAGATCGCCAGTCCCGCCGGGGATCGGCGCCGAGCCGATCAGGACCCATGGTTTCATGGAATCTCCCGCGCTGTGCGTCGATCATACTGAGCATGACGCTCTTCGAGTTCCTCGATGATGGCCGCCCCATGGGCGATCAGGAAAGCGCGCAGCCGCCCATGAACCGGCAGTTGCGGCATCGCGCGTCGATGCACGACGAACCACGATCGCATCAAGGGAAAGCCTTCGACATCGAGCATCGCGATGCGTCCGAGGCCGAGCTCCATCCCGATGGTGTGGCGTGATATCAAGGCAAGGCCCATGCCTGCCATGACGGCTTGCTTGATGGTTTCGTTCGACGATGAAACCATGCCGATCCGGGGCTCGAACCCCATCGCGGGAAAGAAGCGGCTCATGAGCGCCCGCGTGCCCGAGCCGTCTTCGCGCGCCACGAAAGGCTCGCCCGCGAGATCGGCGGCCCGAAGCCTTCGGCCGACGAGGCGGTGGCTTGGGGCCGCTACGACGACGGAGGGGTGTTCGGCAAAGGCCTCCGCCACGACGTCCGCTCCTTCGGGCGGTTGGCCCATGATGGCGAGGTCGACATCGCCGTTAAGGATCATCTCGATCACCTGGGCGCGATTGCCGTCCTTGAGGCTGATGGCGACATGCGGCTCTCCGGCCTGGAACCGCGCCAACATGTGGGGGACGACGTATTTTGCAGTCGTCACGAGCCCGATCGTCGCGCGTCCGCCACCGTGCTGCCGGATGGCCTGCATCGCCTGGTCCGCGTCGTTCACCGCCTGCATCACAAGCCGCGCGTAGACCTCCAGGGCCACGCCCGCCTCGGTCAGCCGAGCCTTCTTGCCGATCCTCTCGAATAGCGCGCAGCCGGCCCTTTGCTCGATCTGACGGATTTGGAACGACACGGCGGCAGGCGACAGATTCATCCGCTCGGCCACGCGGGCGAAGGACAGCAGGCGCGCCGCCTCGCCGAAGATTTCCAATTGGCGGATCGTAACGTGACGCATGAATCGCAAGCTATCCCTTGTGACAAAGCATAGAATAATTTGCTTTTCTTTGCGTTGTCGAGGGCTAGGCTTTGCTCAATCGTTCCACTGAGAGCGAAAGACGAGGAGGCGCCGGCATGAATAAGCCCGTTGACGCGAAAATCACGGACATGAAGGAACGCTATAAGTCTGGCGTTCTGAAATATCGCCAGATGGGATATTTCGAGCCCGATTACGTGCCGAAGGACACCGATGTCCTCGCCGTGTTCCGCCTCACGCCGCAAGAGGGGGTCGATCCCGAGGAAGCCGCCGCCGCCGTCGCGGGAGAATCTTCCACCGCCACATGGACGGTGGTGTGGACCGACCGTCTGACCGACAGCGAATATTACCGCGCCAAGGCCTACAAGGTCGAACCGGTGCCCGGGAACCCGGAGCAATATTTCGCCTATATCGCTTATGACATCGACCTCTTCGAGGAAGGTTCGATCGCCAACCTCACCGCGTCCATCATCGGCAACGTCTTCGGCTTCAAGCCGTTGAAGGCGCTGCGGCTCGAGGACATGCGGATCCCGACCGCCTATCTCAAGACCTTCCAGGGGCCGGCGACCGGCATCGTGGCGGAACGCGAGCGGATGAACTGCTACGGCCGGCCGCTGCTCGGCGCCACCATGAAGCCCAAGCTGGGCCTCTCGGGCCGGAACTACGGCCGCGTCGTCTATGAGGCGCTGAAGGGCGGCCTCGATTTCACCAAAGACGACGAGAACATTAACTCGCAGCCCTTCATGCATTGGCGCGACCGCTACCTCTACTGCATGGAGGGCGTGAACAAGGCCATGGCCGAGACGGGCGAGATCAAGGGCACCTATCTCAACGTCACCGCCGCCACCATGGAGGACATGTACGAGCGGGCCGAATTCGCCCGATCGCTCGGCAGCGTCATCGTGATGATCGATCTCGTGATCGGCTACACGGCCATCCAGTCCATGGCCAAATGGTGCCGACGCAACGACATGATCCTACATCTGCATCGGGCCGGCCACGGCACCTATACGCGGCAGAAAAACCACGGCATCTCGTTCCGCGTCATCGCCAAATGGATGCGCATGGCGGGGGTGGATCACATCCACGCCGGCACCGTGGTGGGCAAACTCGAAGGCGATCCCGCCGTCATCGCCGGCGTTTACGATGTCTGCCGCGCCACTCACATGAACAAGGACCTGTCGCACGGCATCTTCTTCGACCAACCCTGGGCAAGTCTGAAAAAGCTGATGCCGGTCGCCTCCGGCGGCATCCATGCGGGGCAGATGCATCAGTTGCTGCATTATCTCGGCGAGGATGTCGTGCTGCAGTTCGGCGGCGGCACCATCGGGCATCCGGGCGGCATCCAGGCCGGCGCGGTCGCCAACCGGGTCGCGCTCGAAACCATGGTCAAGGCCCGCAACGAAGGGCGCGACATCTGGAAGGAAGGCCCTCAAATCCTCAGCGAGGCAGCCCGCTGGTGCCAGCCCCTGCGTGCGGCGCTCGACACCTGGAAGGATGTGACCTTCGATTACGCCTCGACCGACAATGTCGACTACGTCCCCACTCCGACGGCGTCATGATCTGTCCTTCTCCCGCCGGGCGGGAGAAGGGTTTCCTCATCCTGGAGCTTGAACCATGCGCGTCACCCAAGGGCAGTTCTCATTCCTGCCGGACCTCAACGATGCCGAAATCAAGAAGCAGATCGACTATGCGCTCGAAAGCGGCTGGGCGGTCGCGGTGGAATATACGGACGATCCGCATCCCCGGAATACCTACTGGTCGATGTGGGGCATCCCCATGTTCGACCTACGCGATCCCGCCGGCGTGATGATGGAGGTCAACGCCTGCCGCCGCGCGAATCCGAACAAATACATCAAGGTGTTGGCCTTCGATTCCAAAAAGGGCTTCGAATCGATCCGGATGTCCTTCCTGATCAATCGACCTGAAATCGAGCCGGGCTTCGAACTGATCCGGACCGAGGGGCCGGGCCGAAATGTCGGCTATACGCTGCGCAGCTACACAACCTCCAAGCCCGCGCCATCGCCATGAGCCATCCAGCTCCGATGTCCGGAACGCCTCCGGTTGCCGAGGCGCCGCCCGAGGCGATCGTCGACCTTGAAGCCCTCTATCAGAAGTCGAACGTCGGCTCGATCATGGAGACGCTCGACCGCGACCTCATCGGGTTGAAGCCGGTAAAGACCCGGATCCGCGAGATCGCCGCGCTGCTGTTGGTCGAAAGCGCCCGCCGCTCGCTGGGCATGGAGGCGGAACCGCCCTCGCTGCATATGAGCTTCACCGGCAATCCGGGCACCGGCAAAACCACCGTAGCTCAGCGTATCGCCGAGATCCTGCACGGGCTCGGCTATATCCGGCGCAACCATGTGGTCAGCGTCACGCGGGATGACCTCGTCGGGCAATATATCGGTCATACGGCGCCCAAGACCAAGGAGATCCTCAAGAAGGCCATGGGCGGCGTTCTGTTTATCGACGAGGCCTATTATCTGTATCGACCCGAGAACGAACGGGACTATGGTCAGGAAGCCATCGAGATCCTACTCCAGGTCATGGAAGAACATCGCGACGACCTTGTCGTGGTGTTGGCCGGATACAAGGACCGGATGGATACGTTCTATCGCTCGAACCCGGGCATGTCCTCGCGTATCGCGCACCATATCGACTTTCCCGATTACGGTGCCGACGAATTAGTGCAGATTGCCCGGTTGATGGTGGCGAAGATGAACTACCGCTTCGACGCCAAGGCGGTCGATACGATGCGGGACTATATCGAGCTGCGCATGCGCCAGCCGCGCTTTTCCAATGCGCGATCCATCCGCAACGCACTTGACCGAGCGCGCCTGCGCCAGGCCAACCGCCTGTTCGCGTCACGTGGCTCCCCGATAAACCGAGCCGCGCTTGAATTGATTACGGATGACGATATTCGGCAGAGCCGCGTCTTCGCGCAATAAAAGAATAGAGTAAGGCGTCAAACGCCGGATCGGGAGGACAGCGATGGGCGACCGGCACACCAGTTTGTCGGATTATTTGATCGCGGCTCAGACGGGGGCAGCGGCACTCGACCCCGACCTCGCCACCGTCATCAAGACCGTCGAAGGCGCCTGCCGCGATATCGCAACGGCGGTCGGCCGCACCGGGATCGACCGCCATGAGACCGTCGAGATCACGGTCAATGTGCAGGGGGAGGCTCAAAAGCCGCTCGACATCGTCACCAACACCATCATCCTGGAAACCTGCGAGCGGAGCGGACAACTCTGCGGCATGGTGTCGGAGGAGTTGGAGGAGCCTTACCGGCTCCCGGCATCCTGCGCGCGCGGCGCTTATCTCCTGGCCTTCGATCCGCTCGACGGCTCTTCCAACGTCGAGGCGAACACCACAATCGGAACGATCTTCTCGATCCTGCGGGCGCCTCATCCCGGACGGGACGCCACGGCGGAGGATTTCCTGCAACCGGGTCATCGGCAGGTCTCCGCCGGCTACGCACTCTACGGGCCGACCACGATGCTGGTGCTGACCATCGGCCACGGCGTCGACGGTTTTACGCTCGATCGCGACAGTGGAATCTTCCTGCTGACCCACCCGTCGATGCGGGTGCCAGAAACTACGTCTGAATTCGCCGTCAACGCCTCCAACGCCCGGTTCTGGGAACCGCCGGTCAGCCGCTACGTCGCGGAATGTGTCGAGGGCGTCGCTGGTCCTCGAGGTCAGGACTTCAACATGCGCTGGATCGCGTCGATGGTGGTCGAGGTGCACCGCCTCCTGGTGCGCGGCGGCCTCTACATGTATCCGCGCGACACCAAGAAACCGCTCAAGGCCGGCCGTCTACGCCTGCTCTATGAGGCGAACCCCACCGCGATGCTGATCGAGCAGGCGGGAGGCGCCGCCTCCACCGGGCGGGAACGGCTCCTCGACATCGAGCCCCATGATATCCACCAGCGCGTGCCGGTCATTCTGGGTTCTCGACGGGAGGTCGAGCGCCTGATCGACTACCACGACGCTTTCGAGCGCGGTGAGCCGGCGACCTTCGAGGCGCCTCTCTTCAACCACCGCTCGCTCTTCCGCAGCTCCTGAACCCGATAGGCCCGACTCATGTCGACCCAATTTCCTGTCGTCTCTGTCACCGGATCGTCGGGTGCCGGCACGACGACCGTGAAAGAGACCTTCGAGCTGATCTTTCGCCGCGAGCATATCAATGCCGCGATCGTCGAAGGCGACTCGTTCCATCGTTACGATCGGGCCGAGATGCGCCAGCAGATGGCCGCGCATGCCAAGCAAGGCAGCAACCATTTCAGCCATTTCGGTCCCGAGGCGAACCTGTTCGGCGAAATCGAGACGCTGTTCCGCGACTATGGCGAAAGCGGCACCGGCCGCATTCGCAAATATCTCCATGACGAGGAAGAAGCCAAGCCCCACGGGCTCAAGCCCGGCGTATTCACGCCCTGGGAAACCATTCCGGCCGGCACCGACCTCCTGTTCTATGAAGGGCTTCACGGGGCGGTGAAGACCGATGAGGTGGATGTCGCCCCGCATGCCGACCTGCTGATCGGCGTCGTGCCGACCATCAACCTCGAATGGATCCAGAAGCTGCATCGCGACAAGAAGATGCGCGGCCATTCGCATGAAGCCATCGTCGACACGATCCTACGGCGGATGCCCGACTACGTGAACTACATCTGTCCCCAGTTTTCGCGCACGCATGTCAATTTTCAGCGTTCGCCGACGGTGGATACGTCGAACCCCTTCATCTCCCGACATGTCCCAAGCCCTGACGAAAGCATCCTCGTGATCCGCTTTCGCGACCCCAAGGGAATCGACTTCCCCTACCTGCTGTCGATGCTGAAGGACAGTTTCATGTCGCGGCCGAATACTGTCGTATGTGCCGGCGGAAAGATGGAACTTGCCATGCAGCTCATCTTCACGCCGATCATCTGGCAGTTGATGCACAAGAAGAAGGGGATGCGGAGCGGGAGGTGATCGATAACGATGCTTCCTTCCGCTGACGATCTTCAGCGTGCGGCGCCCGCCTTGAGCCGCTCGATCAGCGCCATCGCGGCAGTCGGCGCCTTGGGTTTGAACCCGTTGATCATGTAGATGAAGACATCGCGCGTCTTGGGGGCCGGCTTCTCGGGCGGGGCCAAGGTTTCGAGATCCTTGGGCACTTTCCCTTCTGACCAGAGTGTCCCGCGCGCGGCCCAGCTGTCCAGCGTTTCAGCCGGATAGCCGAGGTCGCAATCCTCCGACGCGCTTTGCAGGCGAGCATAGACGAAAGGCGCCGTTGGGTCGGCGATGAGCGGGTAGGTTTCGCTATCGGCCAGCACGCAGGCGATCCCATAGCGGCGCAGCAGGGCGATGAAATCGGGAGTGCGGAAGCTCTGGTGCCGAACCTCGACGGCGTGGCGCAAGTCGTGCCCCTCGACGCTCTTCGGCAGCAGCTTCAAGAAGGCCTCGAAATCCTGCGGATCAAAGGCCTTGGTGGCCGGAAACTGCCAGTTGATCGGCCCGAGCTTGTGTTTCAGCTCGACGAGACCGCTTGTCACGAACCGTTCGATCGAGGAAGCAGCCTCGGCGAGCACGCGCCGGTTGGTGGTGAAGCGCGGCCCCTTCAGGGAAAATACGAAATCGTCCGGCGTCTCGTCGTGCCAGCGCGCGAAACTCTCCGGCTTCTGGGAACCGTAGAAGGTACCGTTGATCTCGATCGAGGTCATCGCCTGGCTGGCATAGGCCAGTTCCCGCCTCTGTGTCAGACCTTGGGGATAGAAGCTGCCGCGCCAAGGCTCGAAGACCCAACCGCCGATGCCGACCCGGACCTGACCTCGCGGCGTTGCGGGCATGTCGCTCCTCCCCATCATGTCCTAAGCTGCCAGTCTAAGCCGAGCACGCGCGATCCGCGAAGTGGAGGAACCATGCCGATCAAATTCATCTGTGTCGATGCGGACGACACGCTCTGGCATCACGAAACCTTCTTTCGCGACATGCAGGGCAAGCTCGTGGACCTCCTGGCGCCTTATGGGACCCCCGATCACATCGACGCCCATCTCAGCCAGATCGAACATCGCAACCTCGCGATCTATGGCTACGGAGCGAAGGCCTTTACGCTTTCGATGATGGAGATGGCGCTCGATATCAGCGATCGTCGGCTCTCGGGCGCCGCCATGAGCGAAATCCTCGCCCTGGGACGCGAGTTGCTGCGCCACCCTGTCGAGCCCCTGCCCGGGGTCGAGGCGGCGCTGAGAGTCTTGGCGGATCGCGCGCCGGTGGTGCTCGTCACCAAGGGAGACCTGTTTCACCAGGAGGCCAAGCTTGCGGCCTCGGGGCTCGGCCAGTTGTTCTCCGGCGTCGAGGTCGTCAGCGACAAGACCGCCCCGGTCTATCGCCGGGTGTTCGCGCGCTACGGCGTGGAGCCGTCGAACGCCGTCATGGCGGGCAATTCGATCCGCTCCGACGTCCTGCCGCCGCTGGAGGCCGGCGCCTATGCGGCGCTGATCCCCTATCCGCTGGTCTGGGCGCATGAGGCTGCCACGGTACCGGCCGATCATCCGCGTTTTCGCGAGCTCAGCACATTGGAGGATCTGCCGCGATGGCTTGAGACCATCGATGAGGGGTTATGAGACCGGACGCTGCGGACGGGGACCGCTCGGCGACCAGATCACGATCTATGCGGCGGATTGAATGCCCGGCTCCGTCTTGGCCGCGCCGCGCGGATCGCCGGTCGTCACGGACGTGGCCAACCAGGCACCGCCGCCCCGCGTCTTGACCGCGTAAAGCGCCTTGTCGGCCAGGCGCAGAAGTTCGAAAGGATCCGTGGAATTACGGGGAAAATAAGCGATGCCCAGGCTGCCGCTGGGTGTCAGTGTGATCGACCCAATCGTGAATGGCTTTTTCAGGGTCTTGACAAGCCGATTGGCCAGTTTGACGGTCGAGGTCTCGATGTCCTGACCGACGACGAGAAACGCGAATTCATCTCCCCCGAGCCGTGCAGCGATGATGCCGTCCCGCACCGCCTCCCGGAGACGCGCCGCGACCTCGACCAGCAATTGGTCGCCCACCGCATGGCCGTAGGTGTCGTTGACCGGTTTGAACCGGTCGAGATCCAGCATCAGGACCGCATAAGCGGAGTTGCCTGAGACCGCCTGCCGATGTGCCGCTTCGAATTCGAACTCGAAGGCGGATCGATTGGCAAGGCTCGTCAATGGATCTTGGGATGCCCGACGCTGAAGATCGCGCTCCAACTGTTTTTTCGCGGTTACGTCAGTGAACACGATCAGGGTGTCCGACCCCGGGAGCAGGCGACTGCGCAATTCGATGCTTCGTCCGTCTAGGAGTTCGAGCAGTCGCTCGCCCGATCTCGGCAGGAGGCGCACCCTCTCGGCGACATAAGCCTCGAGATCCGGCTTCGGCCCTTCCTCGCCCCGCGTGACCGAGGCCCTGATGATATCCGCGAAACGCGATCCCTCGACCCGAAGATCGGCGGTCTTGGGAAACATGTTCGCATATTGTTGATTGCAAAAGCGGATCACTCCGTCCTGGTCGTAGAGGACGAGCCCATCGGCCATATTGTTCATCGCTTCCTGGAGGACGCTTTGCGTCTGCAGGAGCTCCGCCTCCAGCGTCTTGCGATCGGTCACGTCTCGATTGTGAGTGATGATGCCGACGACCGCGCCGTGGTCGTCCAGCAACGGGGTCTTCATCGACATCAGCCAGCGATATGTTCCGTCGGCGAATCGCACCTCCTGGTCGATCGGACCGACGACCGAGTTACCCAGCACGAGGAGTTCCTCTCGTCGAAACAGGGCACTCATATCCGGCGGATAAAAGTCGGCATCGCTCTTGCCGATCATGTCGGCGGGGGACGCAGCGTTCATCAGGCGCGCTGTCGCCGGGTTGACGGCAATGAAGCGGCTGTCTCGATCTTTGGCATTCAGGCTGTCGGGTAGAGCCCTGATGATAGCCCTGTAAACAGAATCCTGAGCAAGGAGCGCACGCAATCGCTCTTCCCGTTGCATGGAGAGCAAAACCAGCCATGTGCAGCCGAAGCTGAGCAAGGCAAGACTGATGATTTTATCGGAATTGGAACTGAACCGCGAATGCAGGAGAGCGAAGCTGCAGACCGGCTTGGCGAGGGCGACGCAGGCGGACAGTGCCGCAAGACCCAGCGCTTTGGTGGGACGTCCCCTAGCGATGGAGTGGCCGACGAGCCCGACCACGGTCGTCAGAAGAATATTGCAGGCTCCGGCCCAGATGCCGACACCGCCCAGATAGAACCGGCTGGCAAGTCCCAGGGATGTGGCGATGATGGCGGAGATCGGGCCCCCGATGAATGCAGCGGCCCCAAGCAGCGGGCCTCTGAGATCCATCAAAATTCCGGCCTCGGCACGCAAGGGCAGCAACATCGACGCGACGACCCCAAGGCCGAGCACGACACCCATCCAGATATGCCGATTGACGCTGCGGTCGATGAGCCGCTGCGAGATGTGACCCCAGATCGAGATCGCCAGCGCCGCGACGGCAAAACACGAAAGCAGGCCCCGTAGATCCATCAATGCAACCGTAGCCAGGGCCATGCCGGATTTCAGCTCCTCCTAGAGCTACTGAGACAATCCTAAGAATTCATGAGAAGCGGATGCCGGTTTTAGCTCGACCTCGTTGACTCTCCGCCTAAGATCGACGGAGAACCGCCGGCGGCCACCCATTGCTCCAAGGCCCAGTCCTTGAGCACCAGGGCTTCGGCCCACCGATCAGACAATTCTTCACCCTTGGCATCGGTGATGGCGTAATCGCGTGGTCCGAGTTCGCACAGAAAAAGTGCGTCTCGTTGGCCCGACGTGCGTGCGAGCCAGGACTCGAAGCCCCGTCGCCACCAGTCCAGGAACGTATCGACCCAGATGCGGTGCTGGGGAAAGCCAAGGGGGATCTGCACCTGGCATCGGTTGGCGACCCGGCCTTGAAACGAGTCAGAACGATGAAGAATGCGCTGGACCTGGTCCTGAAGGTCCGCGCCGATCGGCTGCGTCATCTCGCGATCGACGACGTAATGCGAAAGATCGGCGCTCAGCCGCATGTCCGGAATGGCGTCGAGCAGCAGCAGCGTCGAGAAGAGATCGTTGGTGATGCAATTGCGATGCGTCTCGAACTGGATCGGCACGCCTTCTTCGGCGGCCACCTTCTGCCAGTCGCGAATGACCGGGATCATGCCCTCGACCGACAACGGCATGACCTGACCGATGACGATCACGAAAGGCGATCCGATGTCCTTGGCGAGGTGGAGCGCCGGTCGCAGATCCTCGATCGAGCGGGGAAAGGCCGTCAGGAGGGCGTCGAGGCCCGAGCGCGCGAACTCGGGTACGATCATCCTCGCCTCTACGATGTCCATAGCACCAAGATCGATGCCCATCCCGTCGAAACCAGCCGCCTCGACGCGATCGAAACGCTCGCTGACCGGAGCTTCCGACACGCCCGGTGTGCGCAATTCGGTCGCCCACAAGGATTGGAAGACTTTGAGTTGGGGCATGGCGGCGACACTTTTGAACAGGGTCCGGTCCTCATCCGCCGCGCCGCGTTCACAGCCGAGGCTTCCGATGGCCGGAGCCGCGAAAGGTTGTGCGAGCCTAGCGATGAGGCTACGGGTGAGGCAAGGGGGCGAGCCGTAGTCGTCCCGGCCGGCCCCTCCGTTTTCGTGGATTGTCGATCGTTTTGCCGCACCGTCGCAGGATTGCAATCATCGGCCTCGGCTATGTGGGCCTTCCCGTCGCCTGCGGCTTCGCGGGAGCCGGTTTCGAGGTGGTCGGCTTCGACATCAATCAGGCCCGGATCGCCGAACTTGGGCGAGGCCATGACCGGACTCGGGAAGTCGACGACGCGGACCTTCGGCATGCCGGTCTGACGCTCACAGCCGATCCCGCCGATCTCGAACGCGCCGATTTCTTCATCGTGACCGTGCCGACTCCCATCAACGCGGCACGACAGCCCGACCTTTCCGCCCTGCACGCCGCGTCGCGAACCGTCGGCCGGGTGCTCAAGCGCGGCGACATCGTCGTCTACGAATCCACCGTTTATCCGGGAGCCACCGAGGAGGATTGCGGACCGGTGCTGGAGGCGGTCTCGGGCCTCGTGGCGGGACGCGACTTCACGCTCGGCTATTCCCCCGAACGCATCAATCCGGGCGATCGCCAGCATCGGTTCGCGACGATCGTGAAAGTGGTGGCGGGACAGGATGCGAAAACTCTCGACATCGTGGCCGACACCTATGCGCAGGTCGTCACGGCCGGCGTCCACCGAGCGCCCTCGATCAAGGTCGCGGAGGCCGCCAAGGTCATCGAGAACACCCAGCGCGACCTCAACATCGCCCTCATGAACGAATTGTCGATGATCTTCGGCCGCATGGGCATCGACACCGCCGACGTGCTGGCGGCGGCCGGAACGAAGTGGAATTTTCTTCCCTTCAGGCCGGGGCTGGTCGGGGGCCACTGTATTGGCGTCGATCCCTATTATTTGACCCACAAGGCGCAGCGGCTGAACTATCACCCCGAAGTAGTGCTCGCGGGGCGCCGGGTGAATGACGGCATGGGGCGTCATATCGCC
The DNA here is from genome assembly GCA_965214365.1 of Lichenihabitans sp. Lineage (GTDB taxonomy): Bacteria > Pseudomonadota > Alphaproteobacteria > Rhizobiales > Beijerinckiaceae > Lichenihabitans. The sequence goes on along the minus strand of CBDCBM010000004.1, from coordinate 1,978,266 downwards.
CGGGAATGCGTCCGCCGCATCGTCGCCCTCGGCCGCCCGTCACCGATCGTCACTGTGCTCGGCATCACGTTCAAGGAAGACGTGCCCGATATCCGCAACAGCCGGGTGGTCGACATCGTCGAGGAATTGCGCACCTTCGGCATCGCGGTGCAACTGTGCGATCCGGAGGCCGACTCGGTCGAGGTCCGCGCCGCTTACGACCTCTCGCTCGTCGCCGAGGATCGCCTTGAGCCCGCCGATGCGGTGATCGTCGCCGTGGCCCACCAGCGTTTTCGGGAGGGCGGCTGGCCTCTCGTCTCACGGCTGCTGCGCGACGGGAGCGGCAGCGTCCTCGATATCAAAGGCGTGCTTGACAGGACAAAAGTGCCGGCCGGGGTGGAGCTTTGGAGGCTGTGACCAGTCCATCTCACGCCAACTTCGGCTCGGCGTTCGGGATGAGGCCTTGATTGGAAACCAAGCCTATATGTTCGATATGTCTTGTCAGGCAACCTGATGAAAAACGCGGGTCAGGGCGATCATACGGGTATCGCATCCCGCAATTGAGCGCAGCCCTGCTCGACCCTCACTGAAAAACGTCGACGGGGCGCCTTGAGCAAAAGCCAAGACACCCCGACAAACGCTAGTCCCCTGCCCTTTTTGGGCCTTTCCTCCCAGACCAGCGCCGTCTTCGTGCGGCCTCGTTTTGTCCGGTGTGCTCAATGACCATATCGTCGCAGACCGCGCAAGTGCTCGGCTATCCTTAAACGTTTTACTTGAAGATTTCTCCCGCATCGTTAAAGGCCAATCAAGACTAGATCATGGTAATTTTGGATCGAATAGATCCGAAAACATGAACGTGACCTCAGCGATTGCGCCATCCACGCTCCGCGAAAGCAACGAGGGCTGCCGACCGCCCTTAATTTGCAAATCCGTTCGTTCCGGGAGACACACCCTTCGCTTGCCAGTCCGACGACAAGAAGGTTACCTGAAGCGAGCAGCGCGGAGCGGCCGCTCGGCAAACCAGCGATCGTGATCGACCATGTCCGACGTCACCGATGCCCCCGGCGGCCCAGGTCTCCTGCCCGCTTGGACGTCAAGCGCCAAGACCGGCGTCGGCACCGCGCTCTCCGCATTGAGCCGTGTCTCGTTCACGATCAGCCACGGCATCCTCAACGAAATCTACTATCCGCGCATCGACCAGGCCTGCACGCGCGATTGCGGCTTGATCGTCACTGGGCCGGACGGCTATTTTTCAGAAGAAAAGCGCGACACGCTGAGCACCGTCCGACAGATCGTGGATGGCGTGCCCGGCTTCGAACTCACCAATCGAAGCCGCGACGGCCGCTACACCATCGTCAAACGGATCGTGGCCGATCCCTTGCGCGACGTCGTGCTGCAACGCATCACCTTCGAGGCGCACCGACCCGGTCCCTACCGGCTCTTTGTCCTGCTCGCGCCCCATCTCGTCAACGCCGGTGCCCATAACACCGCTTTCGTGGCGACGCTGAAAGGCTGGCGCATGGCCTTCGCATCGGGCCGTGGCGCCACTTTGGTATTGGCCGCCAACCGGTCCTTCCCGGCGCTCTCGGTCGGCTATGCGGGCACCAGCGACGGCTTCGCCGATCTGCAAAAACACGGCGGTCTGACCGAATTCCATCCCCTGGCGCAAGATGGCAATGTCGCGATCTGTGCCGAACTCGATCTCGGGCCGCAAGGCTCCGAGGTCGAACTCGCCATCGGCTTCGGCCGCGACGCCAACGAAGCCTCGCTGGCGGCCCGGGCCAGCCTGATGGAGGGTTTCTCGTCGGCCGAAACCGCCTATGCGGAAGGCTGGCGCGAGTGGCAGCGTGGGCTCGTGCCACTGGATGATCTTTCGTCCGTCAAGACGCCGGGTCTCAACGCCTATCGGGTCTCGACGGCGGTGCTGCGCACCCATGAGGCCCGCGCCTCGGCCGGCGGCATGATCGCCAGCCTTTCCATTCCCTGGGGCGCCAGCAAGGGCGACGACGATCTCGGTGGCTACCATCTCGTTTGGCCGCGCGACCTCGTCGAAAGCGCGACCGCCCTTCTCGCCATCGGGGCATTTCCCGAAGCGCGGCGCGCTCTGACCTTTCTGCAGGCCACGCAGGAGGAGGACGGGCACTGGCCACAGAACATGTGGCTCGACGGATCGGCCTATTGGCTAGGCCTGCAGATGGACGAGACGGCCTTCCCGATCCTGCTCGTCGATATGGCGCTGCGCGAGGGCGCCATTACCATGGACGAGTTGCCGCGCTATTGGCTGATGGTGCGCCATGCGGCCCGCTACATCGTGCTCAACGGTCCGGTGACCGGGCAGGACCGCTGGGAGGAAGATGGCGGCTATTCTCCCTTCACGCTCGCGGTCGAGATCGCCGCGCTCGTCGTCGCGGCGGATTTGGCGACCCGCCTCGGCCATGTCGAGGATGCGGCGTACCTGCTCGACACGGCCGATCTTTGGAATGCCTCGATCGAGCGCTGGACCTTCGCCACCGGCACCGAGCTTGCCAAGCAATTGGGGATCTCCGGGTATTACGTGAGGATTACGCCCGTCGAAAGTTCCGACGCGCCCTCGCCGCTCACCGGCTTCGTCGCCATCAAGAACCGGCCGCCGGCGTTCGGCCAGCAAGCCGCCGACGCTACCATCAGTCCGGATGCGCTTTCGCTGGTGCGCTTCGGCCTCAGGTCGGCGGACGATCAGCGTATTCTGGACACGATCACAGCCATCGACCATCTGCTGAAAGTCGAGTTGCCCCAAGGGCCGCTTTGGCACCGCTACAACGGCGACGGCTACGGCGAACATGAGGACGGCTCGCCTTTCGACGGCACCGGCATTGGCCGCGCCTGGCCGCTGCTGACGGGCGAGCGCGCCCATTATGAATTGTCCCATGGCCGGCCAACCGAGGCGCGGCGGCTCCTTGCCGCTTTCGAGGGATCTGGCAGCGAGGGTGGCCTCTTGCCCGAACAGGTTTGGGACAGCGACGACGTGCCTGAACGGGAATTGTTTCGCGGCAAGCCGTCGGGCTCCGCCATGCCGCTCGTCTGGGCGCATGGCGAGCATGTGAAACTGCTGCGCTCGCTGCGCGACAATGTCGTCTTCGACATGCCGGCACAGGTGCGTCAGCGCTATGTGATGGACGCCACCACTTCCGATCTCGCGGTCTGGCGCTTCAGCAATATGGCCAGCACCCTCGTCGCGGGGCGAACCCTCCGGGTGGAATTGCTGACTGCCGCCCGGATCCACTGGAGCCGGGACGATTGGGCAACTGTCGCCGACACCGAAACCAAGCCGACGAGTTTCGGGGTGCATGTCGCCGACCTCGACACCGCCCACCTGAAAATCGGCGAAACCTTGCGCTTCTCGCTGTTCTGGCCCAAGGCCAATCGCTGGGAGGGGCAGGATTTCGCCCTTCGGCTCGTCGCCCCGGACGAAGCCTGCCCGGCCGATGCGAAACCCCGGGTGGCGGCGGATTGATAGGGCACCCATGAGCGAATTCGTTCTCGTCACCGGGGCCAGCGGCTTCGTCGGGTCGGCCGTGGCCCGGGCGCTGCTGGCCGAGGGGCACAAGGTCCGCGCCCTGGTCCGCCCCACGAGCCCGCGGGGCAATCTGGCCGATCTCGATATCGAGCTTGCCGAAGGCGATCTCGGCGATCCGGCCTCGCTGGCGCGTGCGCTCGATGGACCCCGCCACCTTTTCCATGTCGCGGCCGACTATCGCATCTGGGCGCCCGATCCCGACGTCATCATCAAGGCTAATGTCGAAGGCACCCGCGCCATCATGGAGGCCGCGCGCGACGCCAAAATCGAGCGCATCGTCTATACCAGCAGCGTCGCCACCCTGAAGTTGCGGCGCGATGGCGTGCCGGTCGACGAGACGTCGCCCAACGCGCCCGAAACGACCATCGGCGCCTACAAGCGCTCCAAGGTCATGGCGGAACGCCTGGTGGAGAGCATGACGGCGCAGGGCCTACCGGCAGTCATCGTCAACCCCTCCACCCCCATCGGGCCGCGCGACATCAAGCCCACACCAACGGGCCGCATCGTGGTCGAAGCCGCCAACGGCAAGATGCCCGCCTTCATCGATACGGGGCTGAACCTCGTTCATGTCGACGATTGCGCGCAGGGACACTTGATGGCCTGGCGCAAGGGCCGGATCGGCGAGCGCTACATCCTCGGCGGCCAGGACGTGAAGCTGGGCGAAATGCTGGGCGTGATCGCCATGCTGGTCGGGCGCAAGCCGCCGACGATCGAATTGCCACGCGGTGCGCTATTTCCCTTGGCCTACGCGGCCGAATGGGTGGCGCGGTTCACCGGCAAGGAGCCTTTCGCGACCGTGGATGGCCTGAAGATGGCCCAATATCGAATGTTCTTCTCCTCCGCCAAGGCCGAGCGGGACCTCGGTTTTACGGCACGGCCCTACCGCCAAGCCCTGGCGGATGCGGTCGCGTGGTTCCAGAACGCCGGCTATGTGAAGTGACGGCCAAAGGTGACGCCGGCGCCGTCACCCCACCCCGATCGCGTAAAGGTCGTGGAGATGCAGGATGCCGACCGGTACATGCTCGGCATCGACGACCGGCAAGACCGAACGCCGCCGGTCGTTGAGAACCTTCAAGGCCTCGACCGCCAAGGCACCCTGCCCAATGGTCAACGGGGCGTGGGTCATGACCTCGCCCGCTGTCGCGGACAAGAGGCGCGGACCCATCTGGCGGCGCAGATCGCCATCGGTGATGAGGCCGCAGAGCCGTCCGGCCTCATCGACGACGCAGACGCAGCCGAGCCGCTTGCCCGTCATCTCCACGATCGCATCCTGCATGCCGGCCCCCCGCCCGATCAGCGGGATGCGGTCGCCCGAATGCATCACGTCGCGCACGAAGGTCAGTTGCGCGCCGAGCTTGCCGCCAGGGTGGAAGGTCTTGAAATCGACGGCCGAAAAACCCCGGGCCTCCAGCAGCGCCACCGCAAGGGCGTCGCCGATGACGAGTTGCATCGTCGTCGAGGTCGTGGGCGCGAGACCGTTCGGACAGGCTTCCTCCGCCTTGGGCAGGCAGAGGCACAGATCCGCCTGGCGCCCGAGCGCGCTCTCCGCGTTGCTGGTGACGGCCACGACCGGAATGGCAAAGCGTCGCGCATAGGTGACGATATGGGCGAGTTCCGGCGTCTCCCCCGACCAGGAGAAGGCCAGGACAACATCTCCAGTCTGGATCATGCCGAGATCTCCATGGCTGGCCTCGGCCGCATGGACGAAGGAAGCCGCCGTGCCCGTCGAGGCCAAAGTCGCAGCTAGCTTGCGGCCGACATGGCCAGATTTGCCCATGCCGGTGACGATGGCGCGCCCCTTGATGGTCCGTAACATGCCGACCGCCGTGGCGAATCGGGCCGCAAAATCGGAGCGAGGGTCGTCTAGCGCCTCTTCGAGAGCCAAGATGCCGGCCCGCTCGATCCGCAGGGTTTTCAAAGCGGACGTCACCGCGCGGCGGGCATCGGCTGACGCACCATCGGGCGGCGCGAGTTGAGGCATGGTCATGCGGAAGCCCTAGATCACGATGTCTTTGGATGGAATCCATCCAAAGACATCGTGATCGATTCCAATAAGTTGAAGCATGATGTCATCCGAAAACCCGTGCCAACTTTTCGGCATCATGCCCTAACATCCCCTGCCATGATTTGCATCACCGCACGGCCGAAGGCTCTCCGACCGGACAGGTCCGAGCAAGGCCGGCACGAGCACGCTAACGGCTCATTAACCATGCGCCTTTAACCTTTATCAAGGATCGGGCGGTTTTGAGGGGTCGGGAAGCGGAATGGCGTCGCTTAGCTGTCGCACGGCGCCTTGGGTCGCGATGCTCGCATCGGGGCTGCTTGCCTCGCTGTCGCAAGGCTCGGCCCTTGCACAATCCGCCGGTGGCGCCCCGTCCGCCCTCGCCCCCACTTTGCGGGGTCCTGTGGAAGACCCGGCCGATGAATCACCCGCCACGCTAGAGACGAACACTCTAGCACCGGCTCCTGCAGGCGCCCTTCCCTCCGACCAGACCGACGCCGAAACCCCGGCCCCGGCGCTCCCCCTCGGCAAGTTCCCGCTCCCCAAAACCCAAGCCAAGACGCAGGACCGCGTCAAGCTGCCCCGGCGCGGGCCGCCGCCGCTGCCGACGCTCCTGCCCTATCCCACTGCCCTGCGGCTGCGCGGCGGCGTGCCCATCGCCGACACCACGTCGAACAGCCTGCCGACGCCGACCATCGCGGCTCTGCCGGTCCCCACGAGACAGAAGGTCAAGGTCATCGACGACGGCTACACGCCGCTCGGCCTCAAGACCGGGACGCTGATCGTGACGCCTTATGTGACGCAGAGCCTGGGTTACGACAGCAATCCCGATCAGGTGACGACGGGGATCAAGCCATCGGGCTTCAGCCGCACGGAAGGCGGCATCGGCGTGCTATCGAACTGGCCGTCGAACGAGCTGAAGGCGGATCTACGCGGCGGCTATAACGATTATTTCAGCGATCGCGGTGCCAACCGACCGGACGCGACCGGCACCATCGACTTCAGGGTCGATGTCAATCGCGACACCACCCTCGACGCCGAACAGCGATTTTCCATCGACACGCAGCGCCCCGGCTCGCCGGACGTCAGCGTCAACACCGTGTCGCGCCCGCTCATCATCGGCTTCGGCGAGACCTTCGGGGGGACCGAGAGCTTCGGTCGAGTCTCCGTCGGCCTTCATGGGTCCTTCGACCGCGTGGCCTATGACAATGCGACCCTGTCGAACGGCTCCGTCCAAGACCTCGCCAACGGCAACTATAATGACTATGGGCTGCGGTTGCGGACGTCCTACGAGATCACGCCGGTGTTCAAGCCCTTCGTCGACATCCTGGTCGACGACAGATTGCATGACGCGACGATCGACCTCTCCGGCTTCCGACGCGACTCGGTCGGCATCATCGGTCAGGCGGGCACGAGCTTCGAATTCAACCGCCTTCTGTCCGGCGAAGTCTCGGCGGGTTACGGCACCCGCAGCTATGACGACAACCGCCTGAAGGCGCTCAACGGGCCGGTGGTCAACGCCACCGTCAGCTATGCGGCGAGCCCGCTGACGACGATTGGCCTCCTGGCCTCCACGACCTTCGACGAAACGACAGTCGCCGGCTCCTCGGGCGCCCAGTCGCGCTCATTGACGCTGAACGTCACACACCAATTGCTTCGCAACCTCACGCTCACCGGCGCGATCACTTATCTCAACACGGACTATAGCGGCGCGCCGATCACCGAGAACACGCTGTCCGAGTCGCTGAAGGCGGACTATCACCTCTCCCGCTCGCTCGTGGCGACCGCCGCCTATACCCACCAGGATTTGCACTCGAGCGCGGTCGGCTCCAGCTACGTTCAAGACGTGATCCTGTTCGGATTGCGGCTGCAGCGGTAGGTCGTTTCAAGGCTATAGCGCTTCAGCGAACCGAATGCGCGCTGGACGGCTCGGCCGAAAGTCGACCGGCACCATTCCCTGGCGACGGGCATCTCCCTCACGGCTTGGCCGCATCACCGACGGTTTTTGCCGCAGCCCGAACGATAGCGCACGTCTATGGAATAGATGTCTGACACCAGCAACGCGAGGGTGTTATACAATTGAGGTCTAGAGGAGGAATAAATATGTTTTCTATCGTTCGTACGGGTGTTTTTTTTGCTGCTGTCAGCGTTTTGTCGATCCTAACGTTGTCGCCTGCATCAGCTGGATTTATTCAAAATAGATATGGCTATCAAGTCACCCCGGCCATGATGCACGCGATCGACGTCATCGTCAGCGAACATTCGAAGATGATGCGCCACAAAAAACATATGTGAAGCAATCTTTCACACCAATATTGTCGAGTATTTGATCGATACTCGACAGAACCCTGGCGGTTGAGGCGCAGTTCGTATCGTTAGAGCACGATGATGTCGGGCAGGATGTCGTCCGAATACCCGGGTCGACTTTTCGGCATCATGCGTTGATGCAGCAGCGGTTCATATGCGGCGCCAGCGCAGGGTCTCGCCGGCCTCCGTGACCCGGAAAGCCTGATCCGGCACAGCGTGATCCCGCTTGGCCTCGATGAGGGCCGAGAGCGGCGCCTCGATGGCCTCGTCGGTCAGTTGGAACGTGCCCCAATGGAGGGCGAGGCTCAGGGCCGCGCCAAGGTCGATATGCGCCCGCACCGCATCGTCCGGGTTCATGTGCTGATCGGCCATGAACCAGCGCGGCTCATAGGCGCCGATCGGCAGGAGAGCGATATCGGGCCGATAGTGTCGGCCGATCTCGCCAAAGTGTGGGCCGTATCCGCTATCCCCGGCGAAGAACAAAGTGCCCGCGGGGGTCGTCACGACATGGCCGCCCCAGAGCGCGCGTCGGCGATCGACGATGCTTCGGCTCGACCAGTGCTGGGCCGGCACGTAGCGCACATTGATCCCATCGACCGGCGTGTGTTCGTCCCACCAATCGAGTTCGACGACATGGCGAATGCCGGCGGGCCGCAAGGTTCGGCCATTGCCGAGGCCGGTGATGACGGGAGGCGCCCAGCGCGCGTCGATGCGCTTCAGGCTGGGCAGATCCATGTGGTCATAGTGATTATGGCTGAGCAGAACCAGATGAATGGGCGGAAGGCTGTCGAAAGCTATTCCCGGGTCGCGCACCCGTTTTGGTCCGGCCCAGGACACCGGGCTCGCCCGTTGCGAGAAGATCGGATCGGTCAGGATGTTGCAGCCCTCGATCTGGATCAGCACTGTCGATTGGCCAATCCAGGTCAGGACGAACTCGCCCGCCATGGCCGCGACGGGCGGCGGTGGGAAGACAGGCAGGCCGACATGCGTCGGCCAACGCGCGGGGCGACTATTCCGCCGCCAGCGCCAGAGGTCGCGCAACGTCTTGTCGGTATCGACGCCTGGGTTGAAGAAGCGACGCCCGTCGAAGTGGATCGGCCCCGTCATGGCACAGGCCGCGCCAGATAGGCCGGCGCCCTTCGCTGCTCGTGGAAGAATACCGCGAGCCCGCTGGCGATGATGACGGCGCTCCCGACGAGGATGGACGCGGTCGGCCTATCGCCGAAGATCACCCACCCTAGAATGACCGCCCAGACGATCGACATATATTGGAAGGGGGCGAGAAGCGACGCCGGGGCGATCGACAGGGCCTTGGTCAGGCAGATGAAACACAATATCGCGATGATCCCGACTAGGAACATCAAGCCGATGTCGAGCGGACCCGGCGTATGCCAGTCGAAGACCGACGCGGCCCCGCCGATGAGGCCCGCCCCGACGAATTGCCAGGTGACGAGGCTCATCCAATGGGTATCGCGCAACTTGCGGGTGATCGTCACGGCGCATGCGAACATGGTCGAGCCGCCAAGCGCGATCAACGCCGAGGCCGAGAAAGCCGCGCCGGTTGGCCGCAACGCGATCAGCACGCCGATGAAGCCGACCGCGACGGCGACCCAGCGGAACAGGCCTACCTTTTCGCCCAGCAGCGGCACCGAAAGGGCTGTGATGAGAATGGGTGCGGCGAGATAAAAGGTCATGACATCGGCCAGCGGCAGCGCCCGACAGGCGAAATAGAACGCGTAAGTATCGACGGCCATGCACAGGATGCGGGCGAGATGCCAGGCCCATTGCGACCGAAGCCAGACGCCGCCCCGGTGGCGCAACAGCAGCGGCACCAGAAGGAAGGCGGCGCCAAGGGTCCGCATGAACAGCAATTGCCCGACGCCATAGTCGGCGACGAGCCATTTTCCCAGGGCATCGTTCAAGGCGAAGAAGAAAATTCCGAGCGAAAACAGGATGACCCCGGCGGTCGTGCCCGCGAGGTTGGAAAAAGACATGAGCTGAGTGACCTGCGAAAGATGCGGCTGCTTTACGGGATTTGAGGCGAGACGGCCAGACTCCTCATCGCTTCATGCCAAGGATCGTCGCGGAGCCGGACGGTGTGTCGCGCCGCTCCGGCGCCACGCTGGCGATGCCGTCGATATGGACGAGCGCGTCTATGGCCTTCGCCTCGATGGTGCCGCTGATCATGCCGAGTTCAGCGAAAGAGCGGCTGACCTTGAGCCCCTGGGTCTGCGCTTCGTCGAGCGCGCTCTGGAATTTCAGTCGATCGGGAATCGATAGGTCAAGCTTTACACGGGCCATAGGTGTCTCCGCAGCCTTCCCGCCGTCAGGCATAAACGAGAGAGTCTTTACGAAGTCGAAAGATCCCGCATCATCACGATCGAGGGCCGTGCAAAACCCCGCCGTTCGAAGAACCGATGCACCGCATGATTGCCGAGGCCGCTTTCAAGAACCCGGCGCCTGCATCCCATAATCCGGCATTGCTGTCCCAGCCGGTCCATGCCCCTTCGCCAGCGCCCCTGGAGACGCGATGGCGCGGATCAATCAGCAGATCCTCGACGACCGCGAAGGGGTTTGGAGCGTCGTCGAGGGCTGGGGGGCGGCCGGTTTGACCAAAATCCCGGCCCTGTCTAGCCTCCCGCGACACGCTCGCGAGGGCGCACCCCGCGTCTGTCGCATGGGGCGGAACCCAGAGGATAGCGGATGTCGACAGGCTGGAATTTCCATGAGCTTTACCTGTGGCACGATACCGGCAACGCGGCGAGCATCTTCCCGGCGGGCCTGACCATCGAACCGGGCGAACATGCGGAAAATGCCGCCACCAAGCGACGCTTCCGCAATCTTTTGGAAGTCTCGGGCCTCATCGACCGCCTGACCTTTTGCCCCTCTGCTGCGCTCGACGAGGACGACCTCGCGCTTTTTCACGACCGCGACTACATCGCCCGGATCAAGGCTCTCAGCAAAGACCGGGGCGGCGACGCGAGCCACCTGACACCCTTCGGACCAGGCAGCTTCGAGATCGCTCGTCTGGCCGTTGGGGGCACCTATGCGCTGCTCGATGCCGTTCTGACCGGGCGGGTCGCCAATGGCTACGCTCTGGTCCGGCCTCCGGGCCATCACGCCGAGCGGGACCTTGGCCTCGGCTTTTGCCTCTTCGGCAACGTGCCGATCGCGATTCTGAAGGCGCGCAAAACCCATGCGCTCGGCCGCGTCGCCATCGTCGATTGGGACGTGCATCATGGGAACGGCACCCAATCCGCTTTCTATGCGGATCCCGACGTCCTGACCATCTCGCTCCACCAGGACGGGCTGTTTCCGCTGGGTTCGGGGACGCTGGCGGAGCGTGGCGCGGGACCCGGCGAGGGCACGAACATCAACGTGCCGCTGCCAGCGGGCTGCGGCCATGGCGCCTATCTCAGCGCCTTCGAGCGCATCGTCCTGCCGGCGCTGCGGCGCTTCGAGCCGGACGCCATCGTCGTCTGTTCGGGCTTCGACGCTTCGGTCGCCGACCCGCTCGGCCGCATGATGCTTCATTCGGGCAGCTTCCGGAGCCTGACGGCCTTGCTCATGCGCGCGGCGGACGACCTGTGCGGAGGCCGGCTCGCCATGTCGCATGAGGGCGGCTATTCGGCGAGTTATGTCCCCTATTGCGGCCTTGCGGTGATGGAGGAGCTGAGCGGCCTCAAGACGCCGATCGACGATCCCTTCCTGCCGATCTATTCGACCTATCCGGGTCACGCGCTCCTGCCGCATCAGGAGGCCGCGATCAGCCTCGCGGTGGAGGCCGCCGGACTATGACCCGCGGGGCGCCGCAACGTCGCCGCATGCCCGCCGAGTGGGAGCCGCACGAGCGCTGCTGGATGGCATGGCCCTGCCGGGCGGACCTTTGGCGTCATGGCCTCGGGCCGGCGCGCGAGGCTTTCGCCGCTGTCGTCAAGGCCATTGCCGCGCATGAGCCGGTGACGCTGATGGTCCGCCTGGAGGATCTCGACGAGGCCGGCCGCTTGACGGCGGGGGCCGCCGACCTCGTGCCGGCCGAGCTCGACGATAGCTGGACCCGCGACATCGGCCCGACCTTCGTGGTCGACGAGGCCGGCGATCTCGCCGGGGTCGATTGGGGCTTCAACGCCTGGGGGCTTTGCTACGACGGGTTCGATCGCGACGCCCGTCTGGCGCGCCGCATCCTCGACCTCGCCGGGGCGCGGCGGATCGTCGGTCCCCAAATCCTGGAGGGCGGCTCCATCCATGTCGATGGCGAGGCGACGCTGCTCACCACCGAGGAATGCCTGCTCGACCCCAAGCGCAATCCGCATCTCGACAAGGCGGATATCGAGGCGAATCTCATGGCGACTCTCGGCGTGGAGAGTGTCGTCTGGCTGCCGCGCGGGCTCACCAACGACGAGACCCGAGGTCACGTCGACAACCTATGCTGCTTTTATAAACCCGCGCATGTGCTGCTGCCGGCGACCTCGGATCGCTCCGATCCCGACTTCGCCATCCTGGCCGAGGCGAGGGCGGTGCTCGAGAAGGCCATCGATGCCCGTGGACGGCGCCTCACGATCCTCGATCTGCCGATGCCGCCCCGCAATTATGACGACAACGGTCAGGCCGTGGCGCTGTCCTATGTCAATTTCTACCTCGCCAATGGAGCCATCATCATGCCGGGCTTTGACGCGGTCACCGACGCTGAGGCGGCTCGCGTCCTCGGCATGGCTTTTCCGGAGCGCGAGATCGTGATCGTGCCCGGCCACGGGATCGCGGATGGCGGAGGCAATATCCACTGCATTACTCAGCAGCAGCCGAAAGCGCCTCGGCGCGGTTCTCGCTGAAAATGCCCATCGCGGCGGTGGAGCAAGGCCCGATTTTTATCTTTTTCACACGCCTAAACAGATTTCCGCTCATCCGGTCGTGTTGATGGAACCACATCAAAACATTCGACGTTAGCGGTCATCGATAGGGAGGACTGACGTCATGGGTAGATCGCTTTTACTGTGGCTGATCGGCGTGCCGATCCCGATCATTATTCTAATTGCGCTGTTTCATCACTAACGGAGGCGCCGTTAACGATCTATCGTTAGCGGCGTTTCTTTATAAGGCAGCCGAAACGAAAGTACCCCTGCCCGCGCCTATCGTCCCGTTGTATTGCTTATCCCAACCCTTTCGGGCGACTTGCGGGGGGATCAAGTCACAAAACCGCTCTCGTCCGACGCCAGGAACAGAGCAGCGCTTGCGATCTCGTTCGGGGTTTGCAGGCGGCGGGGATGGACCTGCCCCTAGACAGCCCCTCGGTGTTTTGCACGCCTCTCCGTTCGCGCTTCTAGTTGCGCGCCCGCCTCGCGGCTGATGCTTGATCATGGCCGTAAGCTCCCCAAGTTACCATCTCTGGACCTTGCCTTGCATGGTCGTTCGCCCACAGATCGATGTGATGCAGCAGTGGTTCTTCGAAGATTTGATGGAAGGTCAGGTTCTGCCGCACGGCGAGACGCTGGTATCGCAGGACGATGCGGCTTGGTTCGAGTCGGCTTTCGCTGATGCCGCGATCGACGCGTCAGCCTGGACCGATCCACCCCGCGAAGGCCGGGGCTTGTCGGAATGGCATGTGAGCGCCCTTGGCATGCGGATGATCTGCGAGGTCTTCCTTCACCGGACCGCATGTCTTGGTGCCCCGGGCATCGAGATCGTGGAATGGCCTCAGCCGGTTCTTGTCGGCGACCATCTGCATCTTGATGGCCAGATCTCCAGCCTTCGGACGTCGCGCTCGCGGCCGGAGATGGGCCTTGTAGGGGTTGAGTTCACGATAACGAATCAGCATGGCGCCTGCGTCATGCGCCAGGGGAACGTCATTCTGGTTCAGCGCCGGACGCCGGAGGAGCGAGCTTGAGCGACTTTTTCGAGGACCTTGTGATCGGGACCCGGCTTGATCTCGGAACCCACACGTTCACGGCGGACGAGATCGTCGGCTTTGCCCAGCGCTACGATCCGCAACCGTTCCATCTCGACGACGCGGCGGCGGCCCTTAGCCATTTCGGACGGCTGGCAGCTTCAGGTTGGCATACGGCGGCGATCTGGATGAAGCTCTACGTCGCTCATCGCCAAGCCACGATGGCTTCGCTGCTGGCGAGCGGCTCGACCCCGTCAAAGCCCGGCCCATCGCCGGGCTTTCGTCAGCTCAAATGGAAAAAGCCCGTCCATGTCGGCGATACGATCCGCTATGTTTCCGAACTCGTCGGGAAGCGCGGAACCTCGACGCCAGGTTGGGGCCTGATCTTTCATCACAACACCGGCACCAATCAAAACGGCGATGTGGTGTTCGAATTCGATGGCAGCGTCTTTTGGGAGCGGCGCCCGGGATAGGTCATGCCTTGCCGCTCGCCCGCATCATCGTGCAATGGGCGATGCCGTCCTCGTCATAGTCCTCCGACACGCGAAGAAAGCCGAGGCTTGTGTAAAAGCCTTCCATCGCGACCTGCGCCCCGATTTCGGTCGTGGCGCCGGGATGGCGCGCATCGATGTTGCTCAGCGCCTCAAGCATCATCCAGCGTCCGAGGCCGGTTCCCCGCACCGCCTTGGCGGTCGCGACGCGGCCGATCTTCGCGAAGGGACAATCGGCATAGGGGAGAAAAACCCGCAGGCAACCGGACAGCGGCTCGCCGGCATCAAGCCAGACCAGGAGATGAGCGGCCTTCGAGTCGAGGCCGTCGATGTCCGGATAGGGACAGTTCTGCTCGACGACGAAGACATCGCATCGCAGGCGCAGCATCGCATAGAGGTGCGGCGTGCCGATGTCATCGAAATCGGCCCAAAGGACGCGGCGGATGGACGGTGGCTTTGACCCTGCCATCGACGAACTCAGTGGCCCTCAAATCCCATCAATGTACGGACCGGCACGCCGAGCCCCCGAATCTTGTCGGCACCGCCCAAATCCGGCAGATCGATCACGAAACAGGCCGCCACCACATCGGCGCCGATGCGCTTGAGCAGGCTGACGGCGGCTGTCGCCGTGCCGCCGGTCGCGATGAGGTCGTCGACCAGGATGACACGCTCGCCGGGCGTCACCGCGTCCTTGTGCATCTCCATTTCGTCGAGACCATATTCGAGCGAATAGGCAATGGACACCACCGTATGGGGCAACTTGCCCTTCTTACGGATCGGCACGAAGCCGGCGGAAAGCTGATGCGCCACGGCGCCCCCGAGAATGAAGCCGCGCGCCTCGATGCCGGCCACTTTGTCGACCTTAGTGCCGGCCCAGGGCTGCACCAATTCGTCGATGGCGCGCCGGAAAGCCCGGGCGTCGCCGAGCAAGGTCGTGATGTCGCGAAACATGATCCCCGGCTTCGGGTAATCCGGAATGCTGCGGATCGAGTCTTTCAGATCGCTGTCGGGAGCCATGCCATCCTCGGGCTGTTTCGCCTAACTAGCCGGACTGACGGGATTTAGCCAATACCGCGCCGAGACGAAGGCGACGTTGCGCATGCGTGCGCCGCAAAATTGATCGACCGGCGCATCCGATTGTCACGGTCGACGATGTCACACGGCTGTTGAGGAAGTGCTGAAGGCCAGCTAAGAGTCGCCGCTAAGCTTCGCTGTTTCGGATCGCGCTTCGGGCAGCTTCCGCCATCCCCTGGGGCCCTTGCCCCGAGGGATGCATCTACGGAGCCGGATCGCCGTGCATTATTCGATCTTTTCCATTCTGTCGCAGGCGTTCAAGGGACAGACCGGTTGGACCCCGGTGTGGCGCGAGCCCGAACCCAAGCCCGCCTATGACGCTGTGATCGTCGGCGGCGGCGGCCATGGACTTGCCACCGCCTATTATCTCGCCAAGAACCACGGCCTTGCCAATGTCGCCGTGGTGGAGAAGGGCTGGATCGGCTCGGGTAACGTCGGTCGCAACACCACCATTATCCGCTCCAACTATCGCGAGCACGGCAATATCCCCTTCTACGAAAAGTCGCTTCAGCTTTGGGAAGGGCTAGAACAGGACATCAATTACAACGCCATGGTGAGCCAGCGCGGGGTTCTGAACCTGTGCCATTCTGATTCGCAACGCGACGCCTTCGCGCGGCGCGGCAACGCCATGCGGCTCAACGGCGTCGGCGCCGAACTTCTCGACCGCGAGGGGGTGAGGGCGCTGGTCCCCGACCTTGATTTCGACAATGCCCGTTTTCCGATCACCGGTGGCCTGTTGCAGAAGCGCGGCGGCACTGTGCGCCATGACGCCGTTGCCTGGGGCTACGCCCGGGCTGCCGACAAACGCGGCGTCGATATCCTGCAGAATTGCGAGGTGACCGGCATCCGCATGGCGGGCGGGCGGGTGACGGGGGTCGAGACGTCGCGCGGCTTCATCGGCGCCAAGAAGATCGGCCTTGCCTGCGCGGGCAATTCCTCCCGCGTCGCGGCCATGGCCGGCTTGCGGCTGCCGATCGAGAGCCACGTGCTCCAGGCCTTCGTGTCGGAAGGCATCAAACCGCTGGTGCCCAATGTCGTGACTTTTGGCGGGGGGCATTTTTACATCAGCCAATCGGACAAGGGCGGCCTCGTCTTCGGCGGCTCGATCGACGGCTACAATTCCTATGCGCAGCGCGGCAACCTGCCCATGGTCGAGGAGGTGATGGAGGAAGCGGTCTCCGTGATGCCGCGCCTCGGGCGGCTGCGCGTGCTGCGCTCCTGGGGCGGCATCATGGATATGTCGATGGACGGATCGCCGATCATCGACAAGACCTCCGTCGAGGGTCTCTACCTTAATGCCGGCTGGTGCTACGGCGGCTTCAAGGCAACCCCGGCGTCCGGCTTCTGCTTCGCTCATACGATCGCCAACGACGAGCCGCATGTCCTGAACGTACCCTACCGGCTCGATCGTTTCGCCACGGGCCATTTGTTGGACGAGGCGGGGTCCGGGGCACAGCCCAACCTGCATTGAACCATCAAGACTTGAATGCTGCCGCTTTTTGGAACCCGACACCCATGCGCATTGCCTGCCCCTTCTGCGGCGAACGGTCCAACGCCGAATTCACGTATCTGGGCGATGCGGCGCCGGTTCGGCCAGAGACCGGTGCGACCGCCGGGGAAGCGGCTTTTTTCGAGTATGTTTATATTCGCCGCAATCCTCCTGGCATGCTGCGTGAATGGTGGCAGCACAGCGCGGGATGTCGGGCCTGGCTGACAGTCGAGCGCAACATCTCGACCCACGAAATTGCCTCGGTCTCGGCGGCGCGTGGGGTGAAGGGCCAGGCTGGGGAGTTCACCCGATGAGCGATGCAGTCCGTCCCGCAGCCGTTCCCGGGGAAAGTTCTCCAGGTCGGGCCGCGCGGGTCACACCCAATTCGCCCGTGGCTGCCGCCTCTCGGGTTCAGCCCTTTCGGTTGATCGCCGGCGGCCAGATCGAGCGCCGGCCATTGTCGTTTTCCTTCGATGGCAAGCAATATCAAGGCTTCGCGGGCGATACGCTGGCCTCGGCGCTCCTGGCCAATGGCGTGCGCCTCGTCGGGCGCTCGTTCAAGTATCATCGGCCGCGCGGCATCCTGAGCGCGGGACCCGAGGAGCCGAACGCGCTCGTCGAGTTGAGGGACGGCGCACGGCGCGAGCCCAACACCCGAGCCACCACCACCGAGGTCTACGATGGCCTCGTGGCGCAGAGCCAAAACCGTTGGCCCAACCTGCGTTTCGACCTTCTTTCCATCAATTCGCTGGCCGCGCCGATCCTGGGCGCCGGTTTCTACTACAAGACGTTCATGTGGCCGGCCGCCTTCTGGGAGAAGGTCTACGAGCCCATGATCCGCAAGGCGGCCGGGCTCGGCCGTGCTGCGGAGACCCCGGATCCCGATCGTTACGAAAAGTGCACCGCCTTCTGCGACGTCCTGATCATCGGCGCCGGCCCCGCCGGCCTGGTGGCGGCCCTTGCGGCCGGGCGCTCGGGCGCCCGCGTCATGCTGCTGCAGGAGGATTTCGCGCTCGGCGGTCGGTTGCTCAACGAGCAGCGGGAGATCGGCGGGCAATCGGGGCCTGCGTTCGTCGCCTCGGTCGAGGCCGAACTGTCGAGCCTGCCGGAGGTGAGGGTCCTACGGCGCACGACGGTCGTCGGCGTCTATGACGGGGGCACCTATGCGGCGGTGGAGCGCGTCAACGACCATGTCGCCACGCCGCCGGCTCATGAGCCGCGCCAGCGGCTTTGGCGCATCGTAGCCAAACAGGCGATCCTGGCGAGTGGTGCCATCGAGCGGCCCGTCGTCTTCGCCGATAACGATCGGCCGGGCGTGATGCTGGCGGGCGCGGTCCGGGCCTATCTGCATCGTTTCGCCGTCAAACCCGGCAGTCGTGCCGTGATCTTCGGCAACAACGACGATGCGCTGCGCACGGCACGCGAACTCACTCAAGCCGGCATCGAGCTCGCGGCCGTGGTCGACCCGCGCCCCGACGCGCTCGTTAGCCTCGAAGTGCTGAGTCGCGAAACAGGCGCCCGGCTGGTCGAGGGCGTCGTCTCGCGCGCGCTCGGCACGCGGCAACTGCAGGGCGTCGAGATCCGCGACGCCCGTGGTCAGGTGCTGTCTTTGCCGTGCGATCTGCTTGCCGTTTCCGGCGGCTGGCAGCCGACCGTCCATCTCACGTCGCATCTCGGCGGCCGTCCGGAATGGGCGCCCTCGCTGGCCGCTTTCGTCCCAGGAACCTTGCCGCCCGGCATGAAGGTCGTCGGAGCCGCGAGGGGTGACTTCGCGCTTGCGGCTTGTCTGGCGGACGGCATTCGGGCGGGCTGCGAGGCCGCCTCGGCGTGCGGCTTCCACCCGAAATCGGTAACCATTCCCTCCGCCGATGCCGAGAGCACGGCCGTGACGCCGCTCTGGCGGGTCAAGAACCTCAAGGGCAAGGCTTTCGTCGATTTCCAGAACGACGTGTCGGCCTCGGACGTCGAGATCGCGAAAGCCGAAGGGTTCCGGTCCGTCGAACATCTCAAGCGCTATACGACCCTCGGCATGGCGACGGATCAGGGCAAGACCTCCAATGTCAACGGCCTCGCCTTGATGGCGGAACTCACCTGCCAGACGGTCGCGGCCACGGGCACGACGCGCTTCCGGCCACCCTATACGCCGGTCGCCATCGGGACGCTCGCGGGCCACCATAAGGGCAAGCATCTCAAGCCGACGCGGCTGACGGCGGGCCATGCCTGGGCGGTCCACGAAGGCGCGGTCTTCATGGAGACCGGCCTCTGGCTGCGCGCGCAATATTTTCCGAAGCCGGGTGACAAGGGCTGGCGTGACGCTTGCGATCGCGAGGTGAAGGCGGTGCGCGAACGGGTGGGGCTCTGTGACGTCTCGACTCTCGGCAAGATCGAGGTCGTCGGCAAGGATTCCGCCATCCTGCTCGACCGGCTCTACACCAATATGATGTCGACGCTTCCCGTCGGCCGGGCCCGCTATGGCGTCATGCTGCGCGAGGATGGCTTCGTCATGGACGACGGTACTGTCGCCCGGCTCGGCGCGGAGCGGTACGTCCTCTCGACCACCACAGCCAATGCCGTGAAGGTGATGGCGCATATGGAATTCGCGGCTCAGGTGCTCTGGCCGGACCTCGACGTTTCCATGGCGTCGGTGACGGAACAATGGGCGCAATTCGCCATTGCCGGCCCGCGCTCGCGCGAGGTCCTATCGGCGGTTCTCGGGCAGGAGTTCGATCTGTCCAACGCGGCTTTCCCGTTCATGGCGGTGGCGTCGGCTGCGTTGCGGGATGGGACGCCGGCCCGGCTGTTCCGCATCTCCTTCTCGGGCGAACTCGCCTATGAACTCGCTGTGCCGGCCAATGCCGGCGATAGCCTGTTGCGCGCCTTGATGGTGGCCGGAACGCCGCATGGCATCGTCCCTTACGGGATCGAGGCTCTCAACGTCTTGCGCATCGAAAAGGGGCATGCGGCCGGCGGCGAGTTGAACGGGCAGACCACCGCGATGGACCTCGGACTTGGGCGCATGATGTCCATGAAGAAGGATTTTATCGGCGCGACGCTCGCGGGGCGGCCGGCGCTGGTCGATCCCGAGCGGCCGGTCCTCGTTGGCTTCAAACCAGTCAACCCCCAGGATCCGATCGGCGCCGGCGCCCATCTGTTGCGGCCCGGAGCCGAGAACAAGGCCCGCAACGACGAAGGCTTCATCACCTCCTCGGCCTGGTCGCCGACCCTGGGCTCGGTGATCGCCCTCGGTCTGTTGCGGCGCGGGCCGCGTCGCCACGGGGAACAGGTGCGCGCCTATGACCCCGTGAGGGGCCGTGACACGCTTGTGCAGGTCTGTGCGCCAGTCTTCTACGATCCTGAAGGAGCGCGCCTGCGTGGCTGACACAGCTTTTGCCGAAATCTCTCCCTGGGCGGGCGTTTGGCGGCGCGGCCGGCTTGGCAATCAATCCGGCGCGCCGGGGGTGACGATCGTGGAATCGACCCCCTGCGCCATGGCTTTGATGAGCCTGCGGCGAGGTTCTGGCGACGGTTTAACGCGGGCCGTGACAGCCTGGGGGCTCGAGCTTCCGTTGAAGCCGCGATGGGTCAATGCGCAGGGCCTTACCCTACTCTGGGCGGGGCCGGGCCAGTGGCTGGTGCGCCGCTCCGGGTCCTTCGCGCAGTTGGAAGCCGACCTGTCGGGATGGACCTCTCACGCCACCCTCATCGACCAGAGTCATTCACGCGCCGCCCTGACTATCAGCGGCCCGCGTGTGCGAGACGCGCTCGCCAAGGGGTTCGAGATCGATCTCCATCCACGCGCCTTCCGCGCTGGGGATGTGGCCATGACGGTCGCGGTGGGGATTTCAGCCCTGCTGTGGCAGCTTGACGACCGTCCGACTTACGAAGTCGCGGTGCCCCGCTCTATGGCGGGTGGATTCGGACACTGGCTATCGGACGCCGCCGCAGAATTCGGCTGCAAGGTCGGCGAGGTTTAAGCATCACGATCTAAAGGTTGAAACAGCTGAACTGGGTCCGAGGACACTTCAAATCGCCCTCGTTCAAACCACCCGTTCCATCATTAAGGGATTTGAAGTCTCGATCATTTCGGTAGCGGCCCATCGTGCTTTACCGAAAGAAATCGAGCTGGCCGCCCTTGGGAATCGGCGGCTTGAAAAGATCGGTGCGCAAGCTCGTGCGAGTCTTGGCATAGCCCAGTTTCTGCTTGGCGATTTCGAAGCGGCGACCGATCATCTCGGCATAGGGTCCCGTGCCCGTCATGCGCTTGCCCCAGGCGGCGTCATAGTCCTTCCCTTCCCGCACCGACTGGACAAGGCTCATGACATGCCGAAGCTTGTCGGGGTGGTGCGCGAGCATCCATTCGCGGAAAAGATCGCGTACTTCGAGCGGCAGGCGCAACATCACGTAGCCCGCCTGCCTGGCGCCAGCTTCATAGGTCCGCTCGAGAATGGTCTCGATCTCGGCATCGTTGATGGCGGGAATGATCGGTGCCACCAACACGCTGACCGGAATGCCCGCCGCCGCCAGCGCCTCGATGGTTCGCAACCGTTTCTCCGGCGTGGCCGCGCGGGGCTCGAGCGTGCGCCCGAGGTCGCGATCGAGCGTCGTGACCGACAGCGCCACCTTGGCCAAGCCCTTGGCCGCCATCGGAGCCAGGATGTCGATGTCGCGCGCCACTAGAGCGGATTTGGTGACGATCCCGACCGGATGATCGGTGCGCGCCAGAACCTCCAAGATCGAGCGCATGACCCGATGCTGTCGTTCGATCGGCTGATAGGGATCGGTGTTGGTGCCGATCGCGATGGTCTTCGCCTTATAGCCCGGCGCGGCCAGTTCCTGCTCCAGGCGTTCAGCGGCGCCTTGTTTGACGAAGAGCCTGGTTTCGAAATCGAGGCCCGGCGATAGCCCCATGAAGGCATGGGTCGGCCGGGCAAAACAATAGACACAGCCGTGCTCGCAACCCCGATAGGGATTGATCGAACGCTCGAAGGAGATATCCGGAGATTCGTTGCGGGTGATGATCGTCTTCGCCCGCTCCGGCGTGACCGTGGTGAAGAGAGGCGGCAGGTCCTCCTCCGCAGTGTCCCATCCATCCGCCACCTCGACCCGCTGCGCCGGTTCGAACCGGCCGGTGGGATTGCTGACCGCGCCCCTGCCCTTTCTGGCAATGGCGGCACGCTCCTCGGGCGGCGACGCATCGGCTCGAGCTGAACGTTGTGCCCGCTGTGCTCTCCGGGCGACCGGGGGCGCGTCGACATCGCTCCAGCGCAGCACCCGCTTCTCCCTCGCTTGCCTCAATCACGTCCATGCCTTTGGGTCTGCCCCATCCAAAGGCATGGATGTGATCGATTCCAATGACGTGGAGCAGGATCTCGTCCGAAATCAGTACCGAGTTTTCCCGATCGTGCGTCAGAACAAATAGCGAACATATCCTCAGATTGTCAAGCCGCCGACGGATCAAGCACGAAGTCGTGCAACTATCGAGGGCAATATCGGTTGGCAGATCATGGCCGATCCAATTTCAAGCCTTCATCCTATTGTCCTGATTGTCGACGACGAGGCGATGCTGCGACTGATCGCTATGGATGTGCTCGAGGACAGGGGCTATCGGGTGCTGGAAGCGCCTGATGCCATAACGGCGCTGAAGATACTTGCCGACCACTGCGACATCGGAGTAGTTTTCACGGATATCAATATGCCCGGGCCATTGAATGGAATCGACCTTGCCCATGAGGTTCATCGGCGGTGGCCGGCCGTCAAGCTTATCGTAACCTCGGGCCGCTTGCGCCCCACCCCGGACGAGATGCCGGATGATGGCCGTTTCGTCGCCAAACCCTACACGCCCCAGGATTTGCTGGACGAAGTCAGGACAGCCACAGGCCGGGACTAATAGGCGGCACCATCCTCCGGAAAGCTTGGTCGGGCAGGGTCAATCGAGCTTCCGGAGTTTTCGTATGGACGACCTGATCTTTGTCGATCGCGGCGACGGCCCAACCGTCCTCGGATTGATGACCGCCGTGTTGAGCCATTGGGACGACATTCCCTTGAGCATCCAGGCTGCTGTCATCGAGAAGGCGAGCCGATCAGCCTTCGACAGCGTTGGACGCACCGACGGGCGCTATGTCGTGACGGCTTTCGTCTTGAGGCATCGGGCCGTCTTGGCACGCCGACGCCGAGAGCAGGACACGTTTGGGGTCAAGGTGCGTGACGCTCTCGACCGCATGGCGGAAGCACCGCGCCGCGCCGTCGCGGCGGCGACCCGATGGCCCATGTCGAAATGGTTGGCGTCGCTTCGCCGCGCGGCCTGAGCAGCAAACACAGCCGCGCCACATCCCGCCAGTGTCGACAATCTTGCGATCGAGAACGCACTATCGAGACGATCCGGCCAAGCGCCCTTGCGACCCCGTGGTTATCTGGCCGACCGTTATTCTAAGGCCGCAAGGTGGTTTACCAAACCGGCTTCACTTAAGACGTATGACAACGCCGCTTCAAACCTTCGAGGTTGGTCAAAAACCTCCTGAGCAGGTTGAGTGATCGATTGTTGCAGCGATATCACATCACACCCTGCAGCTTCATGTTAGGGTCTCGATTCTGAGCACAGTAGGGCGGGGGCAGCGGTGCTGAAAGCATTCATGAATGTAAAGGGACTTCTGGCCGCCACCCTTTTTGTGCTGGCTGGCCTCACGGTCTCCTCGGGCGCGCATGCCCAAACCGTATTCTGCCCCTCCAGCGTAAAGACCACGGATAGCGTGGATCCGCTCGCGGGAACCATCTCCGGCATCACCCTCACGGGCGGCGCCTGTACCAATCCGGCCCAGAAGGGTGGCGTCAACGCGGGAGCGTTTTCAGGAGCCGCGCTGGCCGGGCAAGCGGTCGGCAATCTCGCGCAATCCATGTCGAACGTCGAGACCGTGACCGCGACGCAATCGATCCAGGGTCGGCGGGCCACGGAGGCTGCGACCTGCCCACCGGGCCAGACTTTCATCGACGGTTTGTGCCGACCGACGCCTCTTGCGCCGGTCGTGGCGCGTCCCGTCCCGCAGGTCCGGCGAGCCTCGACCGCGACTCAGCCTTTAAAAGCAGCGCGGCCGTCCGCCATTCCCCTTCGCAGAACTAAGCCCCAGCTCGCCGTGATCCCTCGGCGCCGGCCCGCCCCGTCGCGCGCCCCAGCCCCCGAGGTTGTCGAAGCCGCGCCTTTCGCGCCGCCAGTTCTCATCATACCGGCCCATTACGGGGCTTGGGCTCAGGGCTTCGGAGACTATGAAGAACGAAGCGGCAAGTCGACGAACAGCCTCCAATGCTGCTCCAATTTGCCGGGCGCGACACAGCTCAACCTTAGTGCGTCGAGCAAGACCACATCGGAAGGGTTCGTCGGCGGTATCGACTGGACCAAACGCGACTTTCTATATGGCGGCGACGGGCTCATCCTCGGCGTCATGGCCGGTTACCTCGAGTCGGACGTGAAGGTGAATACCTCCGTCGTATCAACTGCCCCGCCCGGCGCGGTGGGCGGCCTCTCCAACGGATTCGGCAATCTCAAAGCTCATCTCAGTGGTCCGAGCCTCGGCGGCTACGTCACCTATTTCAACGGGCCCTGGTCCAACGACTTCCTCATCAAGAACGACTTCCTCGATCTCAACGAGTCTTTCACCGACACCCAGGCGTTCCAGGTCTGCAATTGCTTCCCGGGCACGTTCAACCCGTTCACCTCGGTCTTCACGGGCAGCGGCAAAGCCTCGCTCGACGAATTCACGGTATCGGACAATCTCAACTACCGCATCCCGCTCATGGCCCGCCTCTGGATGGAGCCGACTGGCGGGGTGCAATATACGCTCTCGTCCTATTCGGGCGGCGCGGCGGCTCTGGGTCTCAAGGATGGCGACATGGTCCGCCTGCAAGGGGGATCGCGGTTCGGCATCGACGGCGTGCTCGGCGACACCAAGGTAACCACCACATTGACCGGTCTCGTCTATGACGATGTGGTGGTCAGCGGCAACTTCATCCAAGGCGGCGTGTTCGGCACTTCAGGCAACATCCTGAACGATCAAGGCAAGTTGCGCGGTGAAGGCGTATTGGCGGTGAAGTTCGATTTCGGCGGCGGCAAGTCCGCCTTCCTGCAAGCCGATGTGCGCGGTGGGGACGGTCTTTTCGGCGCCGGCGGCAAGGGCGGCTTCCGCGTCGAATGGTAAGCTGACAAGGCTTGAGGGTTGGGGTCACCGAACTCAAGCCGTCGATGACCGGCAATCCCCGGTCCCCCTCGGCAATGCCCAGCTTGGCCGAAGCGTCGAGGCTGTGGTTGCGGATCGGCTGCCTGTCGTTTGGCGGCCCTGCCGGACAGATCGCGCTTTTGCATCGCATGGTCGTGGACGAGCGGCGCTGGATCAGCGAGGACCGCTTCCTCCAGGCTCTGAATTTTTGCACGCTTTTGCCGGGTCCCGAGGCGCAGCAGCTGGCCACCTATCTGGGGTGGCTCATGAACGGGGTCGCGGGCGGTTTCGCGGCCGGGTTCCTCTTCATCATCCCTGGGGCCCTGGTCATGCTGGGGCTCTCGGCGCTCTACGCCATTCTCGGCGCCGTGCCTATGGTCGGGGCGCTGTTCCTCGGTCTCAAAAGCGCGGTGCTTGCCTTGGTGGCCGAGGCCGTCCTGCGCATCGGAGGCCGGGCCTTGAAGGGGCGTTGGGCCTGGGTTCTCGCCACTGCGTCCTTCGCGGCTCTCTTTTTCCTATCCGTCCCGTTTCCCGTAGTGATGCTGGCCTCAGGTCTCGTCGGCGCGTGGGCGCCCGGACATTTCGTTCATACGGGCAACGGCAAAGCAGGCAACGGAACCCTCGCCCTCATCGACATCGCTCTCGATGCGGACCCCGCCCGCGTGGCGCGATCTGCGCAGAGCGCCCGGCGCGCGGGCTTCCTTTGTGCCGTCGGATGGGTCTTGCCTCTGGTATTTTTACGCGGCACGGGGGTATTCGCCGATGTCGCCTGGTTCTTCTCGACCATGGCGGTGGTGACTTTCGGGGGCGCCTATGCGGTGCTGGCTTATGCGGCCCAGGAGGCCGTCGGCACCTATCATTGGGTGTCGCCGCCGGAAATGCTGACCGGTCTCGGCCTTGCCGAAACCACACCTGGACCGCTGATCCTGGTGCTGCAATTCGTCGGATTTCTCGCGGGCTTTCGCGCCCCCGGCCCGCTCACGGGCCTCTGGGGCGGCGTCGCTGCTTCGTTCCTCACGCTCTGGGTGACCTTCGCACCCTGTTTCACATGGGTGTTTCTCGGCGCTCCCCTGATCGAAACGCTGCGGCGCAACACCACCCTGTCGGGCGCCCTCGCCGCCATCACGGCAAGCGTCGTCGGCGTCATCGCCAATCTCGCTTTATGGTTCGCGCTGCACAGCCTGTTCATCGCAACTATTCAGATTCGTGCGTTGGGCCTGTCCTTCGATGCGCCCCTTCCGAGCAGCGTGGACCTCAAAGCCCTTCTTTTGGCCGTCCTCGCCGCTGTGGTCTTGTTCCGCTTCAAGCTCGGCGTTGTGGCGACGCTGGCCATCAGCGCGACGGCCAGCATCATCCTGCATCTCATCTAAAACTCTTCGTGATATTGGCCGGCATGCGCGCCGCCGCTCGTGCGGCGTAACGATGGTGACGTGTCGACGCCAAAAGGTGTGAAAGGCGAGGTCTACCCTTCCGCCGCATCGCGCAGGGCCTCGAGGGTCAGCCATTCGTCCTCGGCGGCATCGAGTTTCTTGTCGACATCGACAAGGTTCTGGCTGAACTTGGCAAAACGCGCCGGATCGCGCGCGTAAAGGCTCCCATCGGCGAGGGCCGCCTGGAGCTTCGCTTTCAAGGCTCGGAATTCATCCATCCGCTTCGGCAATTGCTCGAGCGCATGCTTTTCCTTGAAGCTGAGGCGCTTCTTCGCCCCCCCGTTCATGTTTCCCGTCGGCCGGTCGAGATCGAGACCCGTTGAAGTCTTCGACGCGGCGAAGCTTTTGGTCGTTCCGGTCACGCCGGCGCCGCGTTGCGCCACCATGTCGGAATAGCCGCCCGCATATTCCTGCCAGCGCCCTTCGCCCTCAGCCACGATGACCGATGTCGCGACGCGGTCGAGAAAGTCGCGGTCATGGCTGACGACGACCACCGTGCCTGGATAGTCCGATAGCATGTCCTGCAACAGATCGAGGGTTTCGAGGTCGAGGTCGTTGGTGGGCTCGTCGAGCACCAGAAGGTTCGAGGGCAGCGCCAGGGCGCGCGCGAGCATAAGCCGGCCACGCTCACCACCTGAAAGGCGCGAGACCGGGGTCCGGGCCTGTTCAGGACCGAAGAGGAAATCCTTCATATAGCCGACGACATGCTTGCTTACGCCATTGACGATGACCTGGTCCGAGCCCCCGCCTGTCAGCGCATCGGCCAGGGTGGTGCTCGGCGCCAGGCTCGCGCGGGCCTGGTCGAGCGTCGCCTCCTGCACATTGGCGCCGACCTTGATTGTACCGCTGTCGGGCTCGATGCGTCCGGTGAGAAGGTTCAGCAATGTCGTCTTGCCGGCGCCGTTGGGGCCGATGACCCCGATCCGGTCGCCGCGCAGCACGCGGGTGGAAAAATCCCTGACGATCGGCCGATCGCCAAAACTTTTCGATATCTGATCGGCCTCGATCACCAGCTTGCCGCTCGTGCGCCCCTCCGACACCGTCATCCTCGCCTCGCCGACGACGCGGCGCTCGTCACGACGGGTCTGGCGAAGGTCGGCCAAGGCGGCCATGCGGCCCACGTTGCGTTTGCGCCGGCCGGTGACGCCGTAGCGCACCCAATCCTCCTCCGCCGCGATCTTGCGGTCGAGTTTATGACGGTCACGCTCTTCCTCTTCGAGCACCTGATCGCGCCAGTCCTCGAAGGCTCCGAAGCCGCGTTCGATGCGCCGCGCGACACCGCGATCGATCCAGACCGTGGTGCGTGACAGTTTGGTGAGGAAGCGGCGGTCATGGCTAACCAGAACCAGCGCCGAGCGAAGGCCGGCAAGTTCGCTCTCCAGCCATTCGATGGCGGGCAGATCGAGATGGTTGGTCGGCTCGTCGAGCAGCAGGATATCGGGCTCGGGCGCCATGACCCGCACAAGGGCCGCGCGCCGGGCCTCGCCGCCGGAGAGCCGCGAGGGGTGCTCGTCGCCGGTAAGGCCGAGGTCTTCCAGCATCATCTTGACGCGGTAGGTGTCGTCAGCCGGCCCAAGACCAGCCTCGGCATAAGCCAGCACCGTATCGAAGCCGGAAAGGTCGGGCTCCTGCGCCATGACCCGCAGCGTCGCGTCCGGTTGCAGAAAACGCCCGCCGGAATCGGCCTCCACCGTTCCCGTCGCGATCTTCATGATGGTCGATTTGCCCGAACCATTGCGGCCGACGAGGCAGATCCGCTCCCCGCGCCCCACCGACAGGTCGACGCCGTCGAGCAAAGGCTTGCCGCCGAGCGTGAATTTGAGGCCGGTCAATTGCAGCAGCGGGGGAGCCATGTCGTTCCTAGTTCACGTGTCTTGTGCAGTGCACCCTTCCATAAGGGAGGTCAGGCTCGGAGGGAACCACCCTCAGCGGCCAATGTCGCCGCATGTCCACGATGGGGCGGACCTATCCCCACGCCGCGGTTCAAGCAGACGGATCAATCAACGTCTCACTCGGGCGACCCCTGACCTTGATCACTGACGGATCATCTCGCGCGTGCTCGAAAAAAAGTGTCATACGGATTATTCTTCGCAAGATCTTCAGGGCGAAGGTCAGCGATGCCTGCCGTGCGATGAGCAACGACGACCTCGCGTCGGAGAAGCAGCGTGTTTCCATCACGATGGAAAATCCGGACGCGCCGGGCATCTTCCCACGGAGGACGATTTTGGCGGCGACAACAAGAAGAAGCGCATCGCCGACGGCCGCTTCGGTTGGACCTTTTCGGATCAGCCTGCCCGGCCTCCCTTCGTTTTTCATCCTCGTTAGCCGGCGGCTGAATCACCCCGGCTTTAGAACATGCCGGTCGACATGGCCGGTTAGATCTTGATCCCGCCAACCCCGTGCCGGATTTGCCCCTTTGTGAACCTGTCATCAAAAGCGCTATGATCAGGCGCCCGGCCTGGCCGGATCCGTTCACGAGGCCAGCCATGACGACAGACCGCGACGACGCCAAATTCGCCGAGATTCGGGCCCATCGGGACCGTTTGGCCGAGACGACGATGGCCTCGATGTTCGCCGCGGATCCGAAACGCTTCGATGCGTTCCACGTCGAGTTCGAGGATCTGCTGTTCGACTTTTCGAAGCATCGTCTCGACGCCGAGGCCTTCCAAGCCTTGCTGCGGCTCGCCAAGACCATGGATGTCGAAGGCAAGCGCGACACCATGTTCGCGGGCGGCATCGTCAACCCTACGGAACATCGCGCCGCATTGCACACCGCCCTGCGCAACTTCTCCGGCCAGCCGGTGCTGGTCGACGGCAAGGATGTGATGCCCGAGGTCGAGACGGTCCGGGCCAAGGTCGGCGCCTTCGCCAACGGCATCAGGTCGGGCGGCATTACGGGTGCTACGGGGGAGAAGTTGACCGAGATCGTCAACATCGGCATCGGCGGCTCCGACCTCGGCCCCGCCATGGCGGCGCGCGCCCTCTCGCCTTATTCCGACTCCGCGATCCATACGCATTTCGTCTCGAACGTCGATGGCGCCGACCTGATCGACACCCTGGCGAATCTCGACCCCGCCAAAACCCTGTTCATCATCTCGTCCAAGACCTTCACGACACTGGAGACCATGACCAATGCGCGCTCGGCCCGCGCCTGGCTGGTGGCCGCGCTCGGCGAGAAGGCGGTGCCGCATCATTTCGCGGCCGTATCGACAAAGCTCGACCTCGTCGATCAGTTCGGCATCCAGGCCGACCGAGTGTTCGGCTTCTGGGATTGGGTCGGGGGCCGGTATTCGCTCTGGTCAAGCATCGGCCTGGCGTTGACCATCGCCATCGGTCCGCAACACTTCGAGGATTTTTTACGCGGCGGCTTCGAGGTGGATACACATTTCCGCACCGCGCCTCCGGACAAGAACATCCCGATGCTGATGGGCCTCCTCGGGGTCTGGTATCGCAATGCCTGGAAGTTCGGGACCCAGGCGGTCATTCCCTACGACCAGCGCCTCGGGCGCTTTCCGGCCTATCTCCAGCAGCTCGACATGGAGAGCAACGGCAAGCATGTGCATATCGACGGGACGCATGTACATGAAGGCACCGGGCCGGTGGTCTGGGGGGAGCCCGGCACCAACGGCCAGCACGCTTTCTTCCAATTGTTGCACCAGGGGACCGATATCATCCCCACCGACTTTCTGATCGCCGCCGAACCCACGAAGGCGGACGCGCATCATCACGCGATCCTGTTCTCCAACTGCCTCGCGCAATCGCAGGCGCTGATGTTGGGCCGGGGGCTTGACGAGGTGAAGGCGATCCTGGCCAAGGGTGGCATGAACGCGGCCGACATCGATGCTGTGGCGCCGCACAAGGTCTTCGAAGGCAACCGGCCGACCTCGACCTTCCTCTACAAGACGCTTGATCCCCGGATGCTCGGCCGGTTGATCGCGCTTTACGAGCACCGTGTCTTCACCATGGCGGCGATCTGGGACACCAACCCCTTCGACCAATGGGGCGTCGAACTCGGCAAGGAACTGGCCTTGAAGCTGGGAGCCGTGGTGGAGGATGCGTCCGCCTCGACGGAGGGGTTCGATTCATCCACGGCGGGGCTGGTGCAGTGGCGGCGCCTGTTGAACGCGAAGGGGTAGGCCTTTCAAGGTCCGCAATCGGACGCCAGTTACCGCGTGCGGGGCAGATCGCACCGAAAATGTAGGCGGTGTCGTGACGATTGTCGCACACCATGGGGGGCCGGGAGCCCACCGGAGCCCAGACGTAGCTGAGCGAGCCTTTCTGTCCGACCCGCGCTTCATCCTGAAATCAGATCTTGACGGGCTTGGCCTCGTGGGGCCCAGCCAAGGCGGTTTTCACGCTCGTGCCGAAGCTTTTTTGAAAAGCTCCTGCGCGGCCAGGTCAGTCTTGGATGATACGGGCAAGGCTGCACGTGGGTGAGCCCGGCTTACGCAGCCATTTGGCCATCGTGCCCGCCGAAACCGTGACCGAAAACCGTTGGGAGACCTGCGCGCAAAGATCGATGCAGCGCCAGCGAATGACGTCGTCAACTTTTGGGCCCGGTCCCGCGATGCCCTCCTTAATCGTCGCGATCGCCGGACGGCGGCGCCTCCTTGGTCCTCGCCGCTTCGGCACGAAGCTCCGACGCCGCGTGATCCTCTCGGATCAGGCAAACTGCCACGCCCATTAAGCCTCCATGCAAGCTCATCCGTGCTCGCAATCAATCAGGCTTTCAACACTCTGGGAATCCAACTGTGAGTCTAAACCCGCCAATCTATATTCTGGCGCTGAGATTAATCGCTATTTCTGTCTAACATTCGGTAGGTCTTTCCCCAATCACATAGCAACCAATCGGCTGTTGACACGAGATAAGTTGATTTCCCGGTTCAATTACCTCTCTCTTTGCTTCGAGAGCTTCAGGTACTGTCCTATGATGGGTTGCTCTCCCTCAATCGATCGACGGATGCGAGGCTGATGAGGTGGGCGTAGAGGGGGCCGAGAAAACCCTGGCGTCTGAGGTCGAGGATTTGGTCGTCGGGCAGAGCGTTGAGCTTGTGTTCGTCGAGGGCCAGGAGGCCGTGCATCACGGCACTCGACGTGTTGCCGCCAGCCGAAGGGTCGCTCGGCCGCGCCTCGATGGTGATGGGGCGCAGAAGGTCGTGCGTCTGGAGCGCCACCATCAAGGCCTCGGTCCGCTTGGCGGCGTTCAAGTAGTCGCCGGTGAGCTTGACGATCTCGGCGAGGAGCGGCGTGTCGGTGCCGTCCTGGGCGAAGAAGGGCCGCCCCGCCTCGCGCGAGAGCCGGTCCGAACCCTCATCGAGGCAGATCAGCGGCTCGGCGCCCTCCATCTCGCCGATGATGAAGGGATAGCGGCGCAGATAGGCTGGCAGGTAGCCCGCCGACCAGGCGCCGTCCTCGTTGACGAAGCCGTTGCGGCCCGGCCGCAGGCCGACCAGGAAGACCGGGCTCGGCTGGCTCGCGCCCGGCAGGAACAGGATCGGCAGATGCCGCGCCGCAGCGCCGAACTCTTCCGCCAGGGCCGGGATCATATGCGCCCCCGCCGCAAAGCCGAACGGCTTGTCCGGCACCGCCAGCTTGAGGTCGCGATGCCGCTCGCGGTTGAGGGGGGTCACGCTATCGTAGAAAAGCGGTGCGTCGGCCATGGATAATCCTCGGGTTTGTGGGGCGACCACCAAGGGGGCCGCTTTGGCGTCGGAGCCTGTTCGCCCCCGGGCGACGGGCTCTGGTCATTCGAACTTCGCCGTGAGGCGGAAGTAGAGAGCGTAGCCCGGCTGGCGGGGAACCGCGTCGTTGATCGGGAAGCCGGCCGAGATCTCCGCTAGCACGGATTTGGTGAGGGCGTCCGACAGGCCGACGCCCATGGAGTTCAGCGTCACGGCCTTCGGGGAGGGATTATAGACCGCGCCCCGGTCGTAGAACGCGAAGGCGTCGATGGTGCGGAACCAGGGCGGCGCGCCGATCGTCTCGCCGACCCCGTCGAGCCCGTGATGGAGTTCGAGATTGCCGTAATAGCCCGTCGGGCCGGCCAGCGCATCCGTCGGATAGCCGCGCACCGTCGTCGGACCGCCGACCTGGAACAGGCTGTCGCCGGGGATCAGGGCGCGGTTCGCCACCTGGAAGGCGCCCCCGAGCGTGGCCAGAAACTCGGCCGGCAGCCGGTAGGAGGCCGAATAGGTGCCGCCGTAGAGGGTGAAGTCGGTCCGCGCGTTGGTCACCTGGAACTCGGTGTGGGCGCGCGAAAAAGTCGGCGTCGCGCTCGCCGTGAAGGCCTGCCCCGCATAGCCGAGCGTGAACCCCGCCGTACCCTTGAGCGTGTCGTTGTTGGTGATCGACACTTTCGATTGCTGCGAGGTCGACTTGCCATAGGACAGCGAAGCGAGGCCCAGCAGCAGCCACTCCTGGTCGACGAAGACAGGATGGCTCAAGTTGAGGGCGCTCGAGGTGCTGTCGCCGTCGATGTCAAGCGGCACGAAGGGCCCGTTGACGATGTGAATATGGCCGCGCGTAAAAGAGGCGCCGACGCGCCCGCCCAGCGTGTCGAAGGGCAGGTTGTAGCCGACGTTGCCCGAGATGTCGCCCTCCGACTTCACCGCGTAGACCGTGAGCTTATCGTCGAGGCCGAGCGGCGCGTAGCGCTGGAACAGCATGCCGCCCTCGAGCCGCCCCACCGAGCTGACGCCCTGATTGTCGACGAAAAGCTGCAGCGCGTTGGTGGGCGGTTCGACGACGCCGAGCCCGATGTCGGTGAGGCCGAATTGCGCGCCCGGCTGCAGGAAGGCCTGGATCTGCGCGACGCCGGTCTTGTTGAACCGCGCCACATCGTCGGCCAGCGCCCCGGTGTCCACCACCTGGCCCGGCTCGACCGAGATCCGGTCCTTGAGGAAATCCACCGACAGCGCCGCATTGCCCTTGACCACGACCCTGCCGAGCCGCCCCTCGACGATGCCGATCCGCAAGGTGCCGGCCTTCAGATCCTGCGGCGGCAGATAGGCGGCCGCCGTGGCGATCTGGCGCGCCGCATAGATGTCGTTGATCGATTTGACGAGGCGCTGCACCGTGGCGATGTCGATCCTGCGGCCGATGAGCGGGGCCGCCAGCGCCTCGAGCTCGTGGCGCGTCAGGAACGTCGAGGCATCGAAGACCACCTGTTTCAACAGGAAGGTCGGGCCACCCGGCGCCGCCACGACGGCGGGATTGGCCTTCGGCGCCACCACCGGCGGCCCCGAAAGCTCGGGCGCCGAGCGCTGCTCGATCTCGATCTGGTTGCGCCGGTTCTGCTGTTCGATGAGCCCCGGATCGACGATGCGCGGAGGCACGGACGGCGGAGCCGACTGGGCATGGGCAACCGACGCCGGAATGATAAAGGCGGCGCACAGCAGGATCAGGACACTGGCGTGTGTCATGTCGCTGCCGACACACGCTGATTCACATAAGGCCGCGGGTTTGATCACGGGTACGCCACGCACCATCGACTGAGGTTCCACTCTAATCCATGTCCGCCCGAGGGAAACCGGGCCGGCATCAAAAATCGTCAAGCGTGTTTAACTAAAAGTCCGAGTCTCACGGCCCGATCCGCAATTGCTGCCCATTCGTGTTGGAGCCGACCACCACCGGACCGGTGTTGACGGCCGGCTGGTCCGGCGAAGTCCCGATGGCGCCCCGGTCGATGCCTTTGAGATAGGCGTCGAAGGCGCCGGGGGAGAAGCGCCAGCTCGCCGGTTTGCCGGTCGGGTCGAGCGCGTCGAAGCTGAGATCGTCGCCCGCATGGGACTGGCGGTCGAGGTCGCGGGTCAGGCTGCCGCCGGGGAAGAGCTGGCCGAACAGCGTCTCCTGGATCGCCATGTCGGTCGCATATTGCACCACATAGGCGTCGGTGAAGGTGCCGCGCCCGGCCGTCGACAGGCTGAAGGCGTCGCCCAGCGCGAAGAGCTGCACGTCGTAGCCGGCGACAGGCGTCGACAGGCCGTTGTTCATGTAAAGCGATTGCGTCGCGGTCTTCAGCGACAGCGTGTCGGCGACGAAGCCCTGGGCGATCGAAAAACTCGAGGCGTTGGTGGTGAAGGCGGCATCGGTCTCGCGCAGGCTGCCGATGACGACCCCATTCGGCGCGTCGAAGAAGATCGTGGCGCTGGTGCCCAAAGAACCGCCAAAGCCAGTGATATTGACCTGCAGCGGCCCGCTCACGCCGGGCGCCTGGGTCAGGGTGCCGATGGAGATGGTCGGCGCCTCGAGGTTGAGCGTCGTGCTGGCGCTGAGCGAGGTCAACGTGATGGAGGAGGGCGAACTCAGGTTGAGGTTCGAGGACGAGCCCGCGCCGAGCGTCACATCGCCCAGCGCGTCGAGCACGACAGCCCCCTCGGTCGAGAAGCTGGCGCCCTTCACCGAACCCGGCGAGGTGATGGTGAAGCCCTTGAGCGCGTTGAGCGCCCCAAAGGTGATGTTCTGCGCCGACAGGGCGGCGAAGCCATGCGCGTCGATGTCCCCGCCCAAAATATCCCCCGCGAGGCTTGCGAGCGTCACGTCGCCCGGATCCCCGGCGATGCCCCGAGCCACAAGATGAGTGAAGGTGAGGTCGCCCAAGGCGCCGATCCGCTGACTGCCGCCGCTCGTCGCCGTGCCGATGCTCATCCTGTCCCCGCTCGACACGACGTCGAGGCTGCGGCCCGCCGACAGCGTCTGCCAGTCGATCGCGCCGTGCGCCAGCAGGGTGGCCGAGCCCGTCGTCGCGATGAGATCCTGGCCGGTGATCCCATCGGACGCTGTCAGTGTGGCCGAACCCTGCGCGTCGAGCGAACCGCCGGCGATCGAACCATTGTCCGACGTCACGACAATGTCGCCGCCCGACGCGGTCAATTGCGTGAAGCCAATGTTTTGCGCGGCGTGAAGGGTCTGACCAGCCCCGCTCGTCGCAGTGCCGAGGCTCACGGTCGAGCCTGTCGAAATGGCGTTCAGCGTCGTGCCGGCGGAGACCGTCGTCCAGCTGATCCGGCCGCCGACGTTGAGTGTCGCAGCGCCGGTGCGGGTCGTCAGGCTGTCGCCGGTATTGTCGAGTGCCGCTATCAGCGTGGCCGAACCCTGCGCGTCGAGCGAACCGCCGGTGATGGAGCCCGTGTCGGAGGTGACGGCAATGTCGCCGCTCGACGCGGTCAATTGCGTGAAGCCGATGTTTTGCGCGGCGTGGATCGTCTGCCCCGCTCCGCTCGTCGCCGTGCCGAGGCTCACGGTCGAGCCTGTCGAAATGGCGTTCAGCGTCGTGCCGACCAAGAGATTGGTCCAGCTGATCAGGCCGCCGGCGTTGAGTGTCGCAGCGCCGGTTCGGGTCGTCAGGCTGTCGCCGGTATTGTCGAGGGCCGCTATCAGCGTGGCCGAGCCTTGGGCGGTGAGCGAGCCACCGGAGATGGAGCCCGTGTCGGAGGTGACGGCAATGTCGCCGCTCGACGCGGTCAATTGCGTGAAGGCGATGTTTTGCGCGGCGTGGATCGTCTGCCCCGCTCCGCTCGTCGCCGTGCCGAGAGTGATGCTCGACCCTGTCGAGGTCGCGCCGAGCGTCGTGCCGGCGGAGATCGTCGTCCACCGGATCAGGCCGCCGGCGTTGACTGTCGCAGCGCCGGTGCAGGTCGTTAGGCTGTCGCCGGTATTGTCGAGGGCCGCTATCAGCGTGGCCGAGCCCTGGGCGGTGAGCGAGCCACCGGTGATGGAGCCCGTGTCGGAGGTGACGGCAATGTCGCCGCTCGACGCGGTCAATTGCGTGAAGTCGATGTTTTGCGCGGCATGAAGGGTCTGACCAGCCCCGCTCGTCGCCGTGCCGAGAGTCACGGTCGAGCCCGTCGAGGTCGCGCCGAGCGTCGTGCCGACCAAGAGATTGGTCCAGTTGATCAGGCCGCCGGCATTGAGTATGGCGCCGCCGGTGCGGGTCGTCAGGCTGTCGCCGGTATTGTCGAGGGCCGCTATCAGCGTGGCCGAGCCTTGGGCGGTGAGCGAGCCACCGGTGATGGAGCCCGTGTCGGAGGTGACGGCAATGTCGCCGCTCGACGCGGTCAATTGCGTGAAGCCGATATTTTGCGCGGCCAGGATCGTCTGCGTCAGGCCGCTCGTCGCCGTGCCAATGGTCACTGTGCCAGTGTCCGAGGTCACGCCCAGCGTGCCGCCGTTGGCTACGATGGTGGTCAGATCCACGGCTCCATGGGCATGGATCGTCTGCGTGCCAACGCTGCCCGCAAAAGTGCCGCTCGTCGCCGTGCCGAGCGTGATCGCGCCCTGGCCCGAGATCGCTTTGAGCGTGGTGCCGGCCGACAGCGCGGTCCATTGGATGAGACCGCCCTTGCCCGACGCCAGGCTGCCCGTCTCGACGTCGATCGACCCCGTCGTGGTCGTGAGGGAGGTCCCGGTGATCGTGGTCACCGCGGTCAACACCGCCGACCCCTGCGCGCCGATCGACCCGCCGGTGATCGACCCCGTATCCGAGGTCAGCGTCACGTCGCCCGCGTCGCCCGTGATCCCGTGGGTGGTCAGCGTCGTAAAACCAACCCCGTTCGCTGCATGAATCCCCTGCGACCCGCCCGTCGTCGAGGTGCCAAGCGTGATCGTGTCGGCGGCCGTGGCCGTGAGCGTGCCTTGCAGCGCCGATACCGTCGTCCAGTCCAGCGTCGCGCCGGCCGACAGGGTCACATCGCCGGTCGTCGCCGTCACGCTTGTGCCTGTGTTCGAACCGCCGGTCGAGACGATCGAGGCCGAGCGTGCCGCCGTCACACCGTCGAGCGTCACGCTGACGCCGGAGACCAGGACGTCCCGCGACGAACCGATCGAGGATGGGACGGAGGCGCCGTTCACCATCGCCGGCTGGCCCGCCACCGCGCCAAGCGTCGCGGTGAGCAAAATGTCGGCCGTGGCCCCCGTCGTCGTCAGGGCATGGAAGTTAAGGTCGCCCTGCGCCAGGATCGTCTGCGTCAGGGCGCTCGTCGCCATGCCGATCGTCACTGTGCCAGTGTCCGAGGTCACGCCCAGCGTGCCGCCATTCGCCGTAACGGTCGTCAGCCCCACCGCCCCATGGGCGTGGAGGGTCTGGGTGCCCGTGCTGCCCGAAACAGTGCCGCTCGTCGCCGTCCCGAGCGTGATCGCACCCTGACCCGAGACGGCCGTCAGCGTCGTGCCAGCCGACAGCGCGGTCCAGTGGATGAGACCGCCCGTGCCCGACGCCAGGCGACCGGTCTCGACGTCAATCGCGCCCGTTGTCGTCGTGAGGGAGGTCCCGGTGATCGTGGTCAGCGCGGTCAGCATCGCCGACCCGTTCGCGCCGATCGACCCGCCGCTGATCGACCCCGTATCCGAGGTCACGACAATGTCGCCGCTCGACGCGGTCAATTGCGTGAAGCCAATGTTTTGCGTGGCGTGAAGGGTCTGACCAGCCCCGCTCGTCGCCGTGCCGAGAGTCACGGTCGAGCCCGTCGAGGTCGCGCCGAGCGTCGTGCCGACCAAGAGATTGGTCCAGCTGATCTGGCCGCCGGCATTGAGTATGGCGCCGCCGGTGCGGGTCGTTAGGCTGTCGCCGGTATTGTCCTGGGCCGCTATCAGCGTGGCCGAGCCCTGGGCGGTGAGCGAGCCGCCGACGATCGAGCCATTGTCCGACGTCACGACAATGTCGCCGCTCGACGCGGTCAATTGCGTGAAGCCGATGTTTTGCGTGGCGTGAAGGGTCTGACCAGCCCCGCTCGTCGCAGTACCGAGAGTCACGGTCGAGCCCATCGAGGTCGCGCCGAGCGTCGTGCCGACCAAGAGATTGGTCCAGCTGATCTGGCCGCCGGCATTGAGTATGGCGCCGCCGGTGCGGGTCGTTAGGCTGTCGCCGGTATTGTCCTGGGCCGATGTCAGTGTGGCCGAACCCTGCGCAATGATCGAGCCGCCCCTGATCGAGCCCGTGTCGGAGGTGACGGCGATGTCGCCGCTCGACACGGTCAATTGCGTAAAGACGATATTTTGCGCGGCCAGGATCGTCTGCGTCAGGCCGCTCGTCGCCGTGCCGATGGTCACCGTGCTGGTGTCCGAGGTCACGCCCAGCATGCCGCCGTTAGCCATGATGGTGGTCAGATCCACGGCCCCATGGGCATGGATCGTCTGCCCTGCCCCGCTCGTCGCCGTGCCGAGCGTGATCGCGCCCTGGCCCGATACGGCCGTCAGCGTCGTGCCAGCCGACAGCTCGGTCCAGTGGATGAGACCGCCCGTCCCCGCCGCCAGGCTGCCCGTCTCGACGTCGATCGACCCCGTCGTCGTCGTGAGGGAGGCTCCCGTGATCGTGGTCAGCGCCGTCAGCACCGCCGACCCCTGCGCGCCGATCGACCCGCCGGTGATCGACCCCGTATCCGAGGTCAGCGTCACGTCGCCCGCATCGCTGGCGATGCCGTTGGTGGTCAACGTCGTGAAGCCGATCCCGTTCGCTGCATGAACCACCTGCGACCCGCCCGTCGTCGAGGTGCCAAGCGTGATCGTGTCGGCGGCCGTGGCCGTGAGCGTGCCTTGCAGCGCCGATACCGTCGTCCAGTCCAGCGTCGCGCCGGCCGACAGGGTCACTGTGCCGGTCGTCGCCGTGACATTGACGCCTGTGTTCGAACCGCCGGTCGAGACGATCGAGGCCGAGCGCGCCGCCGTCACACCGTCGAGCGTCACGCTGAGGCCGGAGACCAAGACGTCTCGCGCCGAGCCGATCGAGGATGGGACGGAGGCGCCGTTCACCATCACCGGCTGGCCCGCCACCGCGCCCAGCGTCGAGGTCAGCGAGATGTCGGACGTGGCCCCCGTCGTCGTCAGGGCATGGAAGTTAAGATCCCCATTCGCTTCCAGAGTCTGCGTCAGGCCGCTCGTCGCCGTGCCGATCGTCACTGTGCCAGTGTCCGAGGTCACGCCCAGCGTGCCGCCATTCACCGTGATCGTGGTCAGATCCACCGCCCCATGGGCATGGAGGGTCTGCCCTGCCCCGCTCGTCGCCGTGCCGAGGGTGATCGCGCCCTGGCCCGAGATGGTCTTCAGCGTGGTGCCGGCCGTCAGCTCGGTCCATTGGATGAGACCGCCCGTGCCCGACGCCAGGCTACCCGTCTCGATGTCGATCGACCCCGTCGTGGTCGTGAGGGAGGCTCCCGTGATCGTGGTCAGCGCCGTCAGCACCGCCGATCCGTTCGCCCCGATCGACCCGCCGGCGATCGACCCCGCGTCTGAGGTCAGCGTCACGTCGCCCGCGTCGCCCGTGATCCCGTGGGTGGTCAGCGTCGTAAAACTAACCCCGTTCGCCGCATGAATCCCCTGCGACCCGCCCGTCGTCGAGGTGCCAAGCGTGATCGTGTCGGCGGATGTGGCCGTCAGCGTGCCTTGCAGCGCCGATACCCTCGTCCAGTCCAGCGTCGTGCCGGCCGACAGGGTCACTGTGCCGGTCGTCGCCGTGACATTGACGCCTATGTTCGAACCGCCGGTCGAGGCGATCAAGGCCGAGCGCGCCGCCGTCACACCGTCGAGCGTCACGCTGAGGCCGGAGACCAGGACGTCCCGCGACGAACCGATCGAGGATGGGATGGAGGCGCCGTTCACCATTACCGGCTGGCCCGCCACTGCGCCCAGCGTCGAGGTCAGCGAGATGTCGGCCGTAACGCCCGTCGTGGTCAGGGCGTGGAAGTCGAGGTCGCCCTGCGCCAGGATCGTCTGCGTCAGGCCGCTCGTCGCCGTGCCGATGGTGATGGTGGAGGCGGTCGATTTCGCGATGAATGCCGTCCCCGCAGTCACACCGTCGAGCGTCAGGGCGTTGGCGCCCTCGACATCGACGCTCCCATGCAGCGCGATGAGCGATGTCGCCTGCACGTCGGCCTTCTGCACGAGCGTGATGTTGCCGTTGCCGGCGTCTGCGGCGAGATGGGCGATAGCGACCGAAACGGATCCGACGCCGTCGCCCGCATTCAACACAGCACCGGTGCGGGCGACACCGTCCAGGATGTTCGTCTGCCCGTCGCCATTGCTCAGAATCGAGCCGGTACCCGAGGTGACGGGAGCGCCGAATGTCGCCGCGCCGGCCTCGATATCGATCACCGCAGCGCTCGTATTGGCCGAGGTGCTCTTCACCTGACCGAGCGTGATGTCACCATCCGCCGAAAGACTGACGCTGCCGCCGGCCGAAACGCCAGCGCCGGTCTGCATGGTGATGAGGTTGCCCCGCAACGCGACGCCACCGTTGAGGGAGGAGACGAGGCCGGTCGTCGTGGTCGTTACCCCGTTGAGGGTGCCGGTGACGCTCTTGATCGTGATGCCACCGGCGGTGACGAGCGACAGCCCGGCATCGGCGGAGAACCGGTTGATGGCGACATCGCCGGTGCCGAGGAGCCAAGCCGAGCCGCCTGCGGCGCCCGATAGCGTTCCTCCGGCGCCGAGCGTGAACCCGAACGGCGTGGGGCTCCCGTTCCCGGTGCCGGCGACGCCAACGTCGTCGAGCGCGGTGAGAACGAGGTTGGAAGACGAGAGCGAAGAGGACGAGCCCACGGGCAGGATACTGCCGGCCGTCGCGGTCAGGCTTGCGGTTTGACCGGCACTCACGCTGGTGACCGAAAGGTTTCCAGCATCCGCTTTCACCGTGGCATTGCCCAGCGTCGCCTGGATGATCGACCAGGAAACGGCTGTACCGCCCTCAATGAAGGTATCCCCGGTCGCCGCCGTCACGCTCTGGCCCGAATTCAGTGTCGCGGTCGTGAGATGCGCCGAGCCGTGGGCATCGATGCTGCCGCCCGCGATCGACCCCGCATCCGAGGTCAGCGTCACATTGCCCGCGTCACCAGCGATCCCGTTCGTGGTCAGCGTTGTGAACGACAGCGTGTTCGCCGCGTGAATTGTCTGCGATCCCCCGGTCGTCACCGTCCTTAGGGTCAGCGTGTCGTCGGCCGTCGCCGTCAATGTACCGGTCATGGCGGAGACCGACGCCCAGTTCAGCGTCGCACCCGACAACGGCGTCAGCGCGCCGTTCGACAAGGCCGTGCCGCCCGCCGACAGTGTCACGGTGCCGGTCGTCGCCGTGACACTAGCCCCGGTATTCGATCCGCCGGTCGAAGCGATCAAGGCCGAGCGCGCCGCCGTCACCCCGTCGAGCGCTACGCTGAGGCCGGACACGGTGACGTCGCGCGCCGAGCCGATCGAGGACAGGGTCGTCACGGCATTGAGCGTCGTCGATGTCCCCTTTACCGCGCCAGAGGTGGAGGTCAGCCCGATATCCGCCGCAGCACCGGTCGTCGTCAGGCTATGGAAGTTGATGCTGCCGGAGGCATCGATGTGCTGCGGGCCGACGCTCGCAACCGTCCCGAGCGTGATCGCGCCGCTTGTCGATTTCGCCGTGAATGTCGTCCCGGCCGTCGCGCTGTCGAGGGTCAAGGCTTGCACGCCTTCGACATCGACGCCGCCTTGCGAGGCGGTCAGCGAGGTCGCGTGCAATGCCGCCTTTTGAACAAGGGTGATGTTGCCCGTGTCGGCGGTCGCGGCTATCTCGGCGATGGCGACCGACACCGATCCGACGCTGACTCCCGCGTTCAGCGTCGCGCC
Source organism: Lichenihabitans sp. (assembly GCA_965214365.1). GTDB lineage: Bacteria > Pseudomonadota > Alphaproteobacteria > Rhizobiales > Beijerinckiaceae > Lichenihabitans. Next base: position 1,936,277 of record CBDCBM010000004.1, on the reverse strand, counting down.
GACACCTGCGGCGGTGCCGAAAATATTCGTCTGTCCGTCGCCGTTGCTCGAAATGGAGCCTGTGCCTGACGTCACGGGCACGCCCAAGGACGCGGCTCCGGCCTCGATGTTGATGACAGCCGAGGACGTCGCGGCCGACGTGCTCTTGATCTGCCCCAGGACGATATTGCCGGCCGCCGACAAGGTGGCGCTGCCCGAGGCCGAGACGCCCGCCCCCGCCCCCATGGTGATGCTGTTTCCGCGCAGCGTTACACTGCCGCCGGTGGACGACACGAGGCCCGCCACGCTTGACGACGATGCGATGTCCAGCACGACGCTCGACGTCAGCGAAAGATCTCCGGACGACGACAATGTCGAGACGGCGACGTCGCCGGTTCCAGCGAGCTTGGCAAAACCGGAGGCCTGCCCGGACAGGATACCGCCCGTTCGCAGCGTGAAACCGAAAGCGGCGCTATTGGAGCCGATGGCGCTGCCGGAATTGAGCGACAGATTGCTCGCCGTGACCGATCCGCCTGTGATCGAGCCGGAGGTCGTGGTCAGCGCCACGTTGCCCGTCGTGGAGTTCAACGATGTCGCGACATTGATCGTCGTTCCCGCGTTCACGGTCGCGGCGTTCATGATCGTTGCCGTGCCGATCTGGATCGAGCCGGCGGAGCCCGCCGCCAGCGTGGCCGCCGACACGCTGTCGAGCGCAAGGCTTTCCACTCCCATGATACCGACCGTGCCGCTCGACGCGGTCAGCGAGGTCGCGTCGAGCGACGTCGCCGCCGTGATACCGAGGATGGACGGCAGGGTCGTCGTCGTGGCGAGGAGAATGCCACCGCTGGAGGTCGAGGCGCTGAGGCTCGCAGCATTGAGCGTGACCGGTCGTGCTGCGACCGACAATGTCGCGGCGGTGCCGATCCCGGTCGAGGCCGTCAAGGATACGCTCGAAGCGGCGGCGATGAGGTTGACCTGACCGTCGCCGTTGCCTGTGATCGCACCGCCGGTCGCTTTCAGCGAGATCGCGGGGGTCGTGCCGACGCTGCTCACCACCTGCCCGAGGGAGATGTCGCCCGCTGTCGTGGTAAGGTTGACGGCTTTGCCAGCAGCGATCGACGCGTTCTGCCCCATTGAGATCGAATGACCGGTCGCGTTGAGCGCACCTGTTGCCGACGTGGCGCCGGTGAAATCGAGTTCCGCGTCGGCCGTGACAGTCACGCTGCCAGTCCCGGAGAAACCGCTGACGGTCAATGGTGAGAGAACCCCCGCGACGGTCGGACTCGCGAGGTAGACGTCTCCTCCCGCCGAGCCCGACAAGGCGCCCCCGATCGTTCGCACCGCGAGGCTCAGATCCGACGAGCCGATGGTGCTGTCGGCCTTGAGAATCAGGGAATGCCCCGACAGAACGATCGCCGCGAGGCCGCCTGCTCCGGCGACGCCTGTGATCGAGCCGGCCGACACCACGGTCCCGCCGCCGTCGACCCGGTTGATTGCCTGGAGCGAGGCGGTGCCCGCCGCTGAATCGGCGCCGATGCGGCTGACCGTTACGGCGCCGTAGGATTTGAGGGTGACGTCATGGGCGGCGGAGGCGTTGATGGAGGTCGTCGCCTCGAACGTCACCGGCGCAGCCGTGGAGCCGATGCTGCCTGTTCCGGCCTGCAGCGTAAGTATGCCGCCTGTGAAGATCGAAGGTGTCCCGACGGAGACGCCACCATCGAGGATGCTGACCGGCGCGGCGAGGTTCACATCGCCCTGCGCCGCGATGGAACCGATGCGCAACGTGTCGCCACCCGCACCGCCCTGCGCGGTGCCTTGCAGTAAAACCGCGCCATTCGCCGAGCTGGCGCTGACGGTTCCGGTCGTGGTCGTCACGCCATTGGTGGCCGTGGTGCCGACCACGCTGACGAACAGCGGCGACGTCAGGATGACATTGTAGCCGGTGAGATTGTTCTGCGCGTCGTAGTGCGCCACGACCGTGCCGGGCGTCGTCGCCACCGCGAGGGCCGCCGTCTCCTGGGCGATGCGGGCGATGCCGGTACTCGTGGCAAGGTCGGTGCTGGTGCCGAGAAGGTCGCTCTTCGACACGAAGACCGCCGGAGCGACCTGGCCGACGCCACCGGCCGCGTTGATCGTGATGTTCTGGCCGACGACACTCGCCGTCGCCGAATTGCCGACCAGCGCCGCCGCCGGCTGCACGGCCGATTGATCGACCGCCAGCGTGAGTTGCTGATCGGTCCAGACAGCGCCATTGGTCAGGGTCGCGGCGATCGTCCCGCTCGCGACATCGCTCGTGCGGTAGACGAAGGTCGCGGCGGAATTGGCGAGCCCCGCCTGCCACTGCGCGCCGGTCGGATCGGAGGTCGTTGCGAAAGCCTGCTTGAAGTCCGACACGTCGGCGGCATATTGCGCCTGCGCGTAAGCCTGAACCTGGGCGTCGGTGGCGGCGATCGCGCCCGTGGTCGCGGCCTGGCGCAGAGCGGCGACGCCGGCGCTTGTCAGGGTAATGGAGCCGTTCGACACTTGGCCGTTGGCCAGCAGCGTCTGGTAGCTCGTATAGTCCGTGCCGATCTTGTCCTCGAAGGCGGTCGTCGTGCCGCCGTTCTGTGTCAGCGTGGTGTAGAGCGTGCTGCTCGTCGCGACCTTGTAATTGATGGTCGGGGCCTGGGCCACGGAGGCGAGCCCGGTCTGCCAGCCTGCGCCTGCGGTATCCGTGGAAGTTGCGAAGGCCTGTTTGAACAGACTGACGTCGCTCGAATATTGCGTCGATGCATAGGCCTGGATCGCGGTATCGCTCGGCTTGGTGTTCGCATAGAGCGTCTGCGCGTAGGTCTGTACGCTTTTCAGGTTCAGCGTGTTGTACTGGACGCCCGCAAAGGTCTGGGTCTGCTGCACCAGGGTCGCGTAGAGCCCGGACGCGTAAGCCTGGATCTGCGTCGAGGTCGCGGTCGTGACATTGTCGGCGGTCGCGGCGGCGGTCGCGTAAGCCAGCAGCCCCGCCGCGCTGAGCGTGAAGCTGCCGTCCGAGCCGACGGTGCCGTTCGACAGCAGGGCATTGGCCGAGACTTGCGCGGTCGTCGACAAACCGGCGATCGCTTGCGGCAGATAGGTCTGGATGCCTGCGGTGGTGAGGCTGAATGTGCCGTCGGTGGCGATGGTGCTGTTCGCCAGAAGGGTCGTGGCCGCGCTCTGGTTTGCCGAGCTGATCGAGGGAAGCGCCTTCGTCAGATAGGTGGCGATACCCGTCGACGTCAGCGTGAAGGTGCCGCTATTCGAGAACTGACCGTTGTTGACCAGCCCTTTGAGCACATCGACGCTCGTCGAGGCGAAAAGGCCCTGGGCATAGACTTGCACCTGCGCGTCGGTGACGGTCGTGGCCGACAGGTTGAGCGAGGCGGCGGCCGCCGCCCGATAATTGGCGAGGCCTAAGGAGTTGAGCGTGAATGTGCCGTCGCCGGCGACCGAACCGAAGCCGATCAGCGTCTGATAGGCTGTGTCGTTCTGCAACGCCACCGTCTGCACGTAAGCCGGCATACCGCCGGCCGTCAGCGTGAACGTGCCACCGCTCACCGTGCCGTTCGACAGCAGGCTCTCGTAGTTTGCATAGGCGATATCGACCGATTGCTCGAAGGGCCGGATTGCATTGTCCGACGCGCCCTGGTTGGCGCCGGTGGCGACGGTGAGATGGAGCGACTGCTTGATGGTGGCAAGTTGGTCGGTGCTCAGCACCTGGCTCGACGTCTGGCCCGAGGCGTCGAGGATGATGCCGTTCGGCACGTTGATGGTGACGTTGCCGCCCGCCTTGATGAGGTCGATGCGGAAATTGCTCGGCGCCGACGCCGTCGTGCCGACGCCGGTGAGGCCGATGTCGCCGTTGGCGATGGCCCGAATTGTGCCGTCGACCAGGGCGCCCGTCACCGGGTTGACGGTGGCGTTGGCGTTGATGACGAGCGGTGCTGAGCCTGTGCCGATGCTGCCGCTGTTGCTGGAGAGCGACACATTGCGGCCGGTGATGTTGGTGTCACTCACCGAAATTCCGGCGAGCGTCACGCCGCCGATCACCACGCTGCCGGTGGTGACGGTGCCCGCCGTCGCGAAGCTCGTCTGGAGCGCGCCCGTGGAATCATGGCTGGTGAGGATGTGCTTGCCTGCCGCCGTGATCGACCCCTGCGCCGCGATCGACACGTCGCCATACGTGGTGGCGCCGTTCGTGGTGGTCTGGCTTGAGACGCTGTCGATGGCGGCGGCGCCGGTGAACACCAGGCTGACGCCCGAGGCGCCCGCGCTGGCCTTCACCACGCCGCCGGTGCTGATCGCGGCCGTGAAGGGGCTCGCGACGCTGCCGATGGCGCCAGGCGTCGACAGAACCAGGTTCTTCGTCGTCACATGCGCCGTCGAGGCGGTGGTGATGTCGCTGTTGCCGGGGGCGGCATTGCCCGCGACCACGATGCTGGTCGTGCCGCTGGCATTGTTGATGGTGCCGGCAAGGTCGACCGCGGTATCGGACGTGATGTCGAGAAACGATGTGGCGTTGCCGAGGAATTGGATGTTGAACTGATTGTCGGCTTTGACGCTGTTGTGCAGGATCAGGTCGACCTTGTTGACGACGTCATAAGTCCAGTAAACGCCTTTGAAGCCTTCGCCGTCGGCGACCGAAGAGGTGGAATCTTCGTAGTAATAAGTGAGCGGCGTGAAGCTCGATGTCGCGGTGATCGTTTCCTGGAAGAGGTTGGAACTGACCTCGCTGGTCGTCACACCGGAGGATTTCAGCGTGTAGGGCGTGGATGTATTGCCGGTCGTGAATTTCCAGGGCGCGTAGGGGTTGGCTGTATCATAGCTGTTGTTATCGTATTTCTCGAGCGTCGCTTCCTGATCCCAGTAATAGCGGGCGTTGGCGACAGGGTTGTAGGTGACGGTCGATGCGGTCGTCGACGTGCTCAGCACCGCGCCGGTACTGTTCCAGGCGGCGCCGCCGTTGGAATAGTAGGTCGCTACCCCTTGGCCGGGCGTATAGCGATAGGTCGTGGTATCGTAGGCCGCGACACCGGTCTTCAGCAGATCGTGGATGAAGACTTCGCTGGTCAGCGCCGCGCCGTTCTCCACGCTGCCGTTGTCGACGTTGTCGATCACGATGCCGACATTCGTCTGGTTATTGATTGTAACCTGACCGAGGCCGCCGTGAACCGTGATGAGACCTTGGGCCAGAGCGTTTGTGCTGATGATCTTGCCGGTCAGCGACACGAAGCCGGCACCGGTCGAGGCGATGATGTCGTTGACCTTGATGACGTTGTCGGCGGCGTCGAACACGGCGGTGATGTTGGAATTGCCGGTATCGAGCGTCCGGGTCGCAGCGCCGGTGCCGTTGAGGTAAGCCTGCCGGTAGCCCGCGAGTTGCGTGTCCAGCGAAGACCCGATCGTCAACGAATAGTCATTGTCCCGACCGGAGGTGATCGCACCGTTGATGTCGATGATGGCGGCATTGATGGCAATGGGGCCGCCGAAGATTTTCGACGATACCGTCGTCTGCCCGGTCAGATTGTAGTCGTTGGCCGTCAGCTCGAAACCGTTCGCCGCATTGTAGGTGGTCGTATTGGTGCCGTTTATGGCCGTGCTGTTCGATTTCACGATTTCACTAGCGATATAGCTAGCCGTGCCGGTCACTGTATTGATGCCTAATGATGGAAGATTGTAGGATCCCGGCAAACTTACCACCGGAATATACTGGAATTGTATGCCGTCGTGGCTATTGCCATGGTTATTGGGATTCAAAAGATAGACATTTGTGTCGTCGTAAGGGCCAAGGCCGTTGCTATTTGCATAGCATCCATTGCTGACGCAATCGTCCCGGAAGACATAGGACGTGTTGAGATGAGTAAAAATCTCACCGTTACTGTCCGAAAGGTCTCCATAGTCGGATCGACCATAGAGTTGGCCATCCAGAATATTTGTGCCGGCAAAAATGTTGGCTAAAGAATTATCACCAAGAATAGTGTCGAAAAAAATTCCTGTAAATCGTTTCGGATCGTTCTCCGCGATATAGAGATTGGCGGCCACGTAGAGGAAGGCATCGACGTTGGCCTCGGCCGGGATGGCGGTCGTACCACTGGCGTAACTGCCGTCGCTGCCGTGGTTGAGGCTGTAGCCGGTGGTGCTGGAGCCGTCGTTGCCGATATAGTTCTCGAAATGCGACCAGGCCGCGAACGGGTCGCCGCCGGCCTGGAAGGGCTGGTTGGGCGAGGATACGACAAGCCCGCCATAGGGCGCGGTCTCGGTCACGCCCGCGCCGGAGATCGCTCCGAATTGCGCGAACCAGCCTTTCGCATTGGTGAGCGTGATCTGGCCGCCGAGGTTCGAGATGTCGCCGACATTGATGAAGGCCGGCCCGTATGCGCCCAGGTTGGAACCCGTAGTGGGGTCCGACAGACTCTGCGCCGCGCCGTTATAGGCGAGGGTGATCGTCACGCCTTCGGGCGGCGAGGTCGCGGCGTTATAGCCGGGGTCGATCAGGACATGCAGCGAACTCGGCGGCGTGTGGGCGTTGCCGGTGAAGAGCACCTCGCTGGCCGGATGGTCGGGGATATAGGCGCCGTCGAGGAGGATCAGCGAGGCCGCCGTATTGTTGACGACATCGATGGTCGGATGGCCGTAGGAGGTCACCGTGCCCGCGCCTTCGAGTGTGTCGGCGTTGATGGTGACGACGCCGCCCCCGGCGAAGAGCTGGCCGAGGACCACCACCTTGGTGAGACCCTGCGGCACACCGGCCTTCAGCAGCGTCGCCTCGTCCGAGCTCGAACTTAGCCCCTGCGCGGTGATGATCCCCGACACGTAACCAGCGAGGTTGTAATTGTGGGTCCCGAAGGAAGCGTTGGTCGCCGCGGACGACGTTCCCGGCGCGATGTCGATCTTGAGCGTCCCGTCCGAGGCGGTCACGGCCGCGCCGCCGAGCTTCACATGCACGATGGGCGTGCTGCCGGCCGTACAGGCGACGCCGGTGCCGCAATCGATGGTAATTTCCTGGTCGTGGTAGATGCCGGCCGTCACCGTGCCGTTGATGTTCACGTCGCCGGACGTGTCGGTGCTGCTCTGCTCGAAATGGTTCGAGGCCGGAACCCCGAGGATGTTGTAGTGGCCGGTCCCATCGGCGCCGCTCGATGCCGTTCCGTGATAGGCGCCGACGATGACATTGCCGCCGCCATTGACCGCCGCGCCGGTTCCGATGCTGACATTGGTATAGCTGTGCGCGGTCGAATAGGACTGCGCCACCGGAATGCCGATGAGCCCCTGGGCATTGGCGGTGCCGTCGGCGTAGGCGTTGAGGTTGGTGATGTCGTAGGTGCCGCCCGACGTGTTCAATCCCGCCGTCACGTCGACTTCGTCGAAGCCGACGATCGTGGCGTATTTGCCCACCGCCACGGTCTGATACGCGGCGATATTGGCGTGCGATTGCGCGTCGCCAACCACCGCCGCGCCATAGGTGCTGACCAGCGCCTGTGAGGTCGCATTGCCGGTCGCCGACGTGGCGAGCGCGACCGTGCCTTGGCTCGAGATCAGCGTGGGATGGGCATCGGCGGCGCCGGAATCCGCCAGGGTCACATCGTTGTTCAGCGTCACGTTGACGGTGTCGTTGACCCCGGCCCCGGCGATGGCGCCGCCGGTGGTGAGCACCACCTTGTCGGCGACGTTGGCGGCGCTCGTCGCCAGGAGCGCGATGCCGCCCGTGCCGTCGATCAGTTGCGCGTCGGCGCCGATCAGCACATGCGTGAAGCCGGTGACTTCGATATCGTTGCTGGCGCCCGCGCCGCTGATGACGCCGCCGGCGCCGCCCGTGGAACTCGCGCCCGTTCCGATACGGTCGAAGATATTCGACGCCGTGATGAGGAGGGCGTTCGGGGCCGAGACGACGCCCGTGGCGTCGAGCTGATCGAGCGAGGTCAGGCTCGCGCCGTTGCCGATCTGCACCGTCACGGTGGCGTTTTCGGTGTCGCTGGAATAGTCGCCGCTGGCGCCGACCAGCGCGGCCTGGACCGAATCCGTGTCGGCTTTGAAGTTGATCGTGTGACTCGCCGCCACGGTCACGGCCCCGGTCACGATACCGACATTGTTGCCGATCGCCGCCAGGACCGTCGAATTGTCGATGGTGCGTCCGTCGACGCCGCTGCCCGCGATGATGCCGCCGCTGCCCGCCTGCGCGCGGGCGCTGCTGGTATCGGTGCCAGTCGCCAGGACGTTGAGCGATTGCACGGCACCCGAGGCATTGGCCAGAGCGCCGAGGCTCGTCGAATAGGCGCCGGCGCCGACCTGCGCCGTGGTGGTGGTGTCCGATTCGGTCCGAACGATGACGATCCCGATCGCCGCGACGCCGGCCGCCGAGACCCCGTAGCCGCGCGCGAATTGTGCCGTCGTATTGTTGGCCTCGATCGTGACGTTGCCGATCGGCAGCGCCAGCCCGGCGTCATATTGCGTGCCGTCGCTCGCAGTCTTTTTCTTGGTGCCGGTCGTCGCCTCGACGTCCGAGGTGTTGGAGGCCTCGGCCACGGTCGCTTGGGCGCCGACCAGGATGGCGCCGGCGCCGGCGATCGCCCAGCCGGACACTGAAGCGCCCCCGGTCTCGAAGCTGTCCGTGCTGGAAGGGACCTGAACATTGGTGGGAAAGTCCGACGCGATCGGGCCGTTCACGCTGCCCATGGCGAGGATCGAAAGGTCGTTGCTGGCCATGAGATTGGCGTCAGCGTCGACCGTGGCGAGGACATGCTGGGACGCGCTCGCCAGCACCACGGAGGCGCCGAGCGCTCCGCCGCCGCCCACCGTCACGCCGAACGCGAAGGCTTTCGAGTCCGGCGTCCCGGCGGCGGAGACCGTCACGCTGTTGGGATGCGCGGATCCGGCCGCCACCACGGCGCCGTCGTGGATGTCCGAGGTGACGCTGGCATTGTCGTCCGAGGTGGCAACGGAGGCCGAACCGGCGAAATAGATGCCGCCGGCTCCGCCGAGCGCATAGGCCCAGCTCTCGCCACCGCTGGAGGCGTTGACCGCGACCGTAGTTGCCGTAACGTTGGCGGTTCCGGTCAGCTCCGAGGTGATGATCGTGTTGCGCTGCGTCAGCGCAATCGAGGCTCCGATAGCAGCGGACCCGAACGCGAAACCATAGGAATCCGCCCGGACCGACGACGTGTCGGTCGCCGTCACCGAGACGTTGGTCGCCGCCGTATGGGTCATCCCCGAAACCGAAAGGTCGACGGTGGACCCCAGGCCGGCCGTTACCAAATTGCTGGCCGTGCTGTCGGAGACCGCCGCGCCAAGGCCGAAATAGGTACCGCCCGCGCCCGCCGCCGCGATCGATCGCACCGCTTGGCCGCTGCCTTCGTTGCCCGCCGCCGCGCTGATCGTCAGGCTGCCGGTGTGGATGGTGCCGACGGTTCCGTCGGTTCCTCCGGCAACCGTCGCCGACACCGTCTGGTCGACCTGCGTAATGGCGATGGCGGCCCCGAAGCCGGCCTGTCCGAGGCCGATGCTGCCGGCGATATTCTTGGTCTCGACCTTGCCATTCGCCGTGACCCCAACGGTCGCGGCCGTCACGGTGCCGCCGGTGATCGCGGCCGCGACCTTGTCGGTGCCGCCGTTCACGGCCGACATCGTGCTCGGGCCGCCCGTGCTGTCGCCGGTGCCGCTCGATTGCACGTCGTCGGCGTTGGTGATCGAGTCGTTTTCCTCAGCCAGCAGCCCTGAAGACGAGTCGCCCGAGGAGCGCGATCCGATGATGACGACGCCGACCGAGGCCGCGATCCCGACAGTGCCGCCGATGGCGCCGGTGGCCGTGATCGGCTCGACATCGCGATGGCTCTCGGCATCGATCTTGACGGCGCCGGATGTCGTCAGCATCGTGCCGACGATCTCGGCCACGTCGCTCGCCTGCAGCAGAACGAGGTTGAGGCTGGCGCCGACCCCGACATTGCCGCCGCCCGCCAAACTCCCGACGATCGGCGTCAGCGTCATGTTTTGGGTCGCGGTGACATTGACGTCGCCCGATGTGGCGTTGACGGTCCCCCCGTAGATGCCAGCCTGCACGGTGCCTTGGGCCAGGGTCACGTCGACCATGGCGGCGACGCCGACCTTGCCGCCGACCGCGACGCCGACCGCGAGATTGTCGACATCCATCGTGCCGGTGGCCGCGACCGTCAGCGGACCCGTGACGTCGATGGTCGCGGCACTGGTATAGCCGATCATCGCCTTGGTCTTGTCGGCATTGGTGCTGACGATGACGGTGACGCCGACCCCGGCCTTGCTGCCGAAGGCCGCGTTACCGAGCGCCGCATAATTGCCGTTGGTGCTCTGCGCCTCGACGTCGAGCGAGCCGGCATGGACCACGTTGCCATCGATCGTGGCTTCGGTATCCGACTGGAACAGATCGACCACCGCCGAGGCCGCGACGCCGAACTTATCCGAGACCGCGGCGCCGACGACGATGGAGGACGCCCCCTCCCACCCGTTGGCGAGCAGGCCGACCCTGCCCGGCGGAATTCCATTTAAGGCGTTGCCCGTTCCGGCGCTGCCCACATCCGTGCTGAACAGAAAGGCGTCGGTCATGCGGTCGAGCGTATTGACCGCGATCGCGGCCGTTCCCGCGCCATTTCCGCCCGAGAGAGCGGCGCCGATGTCGAGCACATTCGCGAATGAGGCGCTCGCCGCCGTGATCTGGATGGCGGGGGCGCCCGAGGCAAGGTTGGTATCGAGCTTCGACGCGGTGGCGTAGGCCTTGGTGTCGCCGCCCATGATGTCCGTAACGGCGTTGATCGACAGCGCATTGCCCGTGCTGCTCCCCGCGCCGACCACCGCGATGGTCTCCAGGGTCTGCCGGGACGTCGCCACGATCGCGAGGCCATGGACCATCTGCGTTCCGAAGCTCAAGTCCAGCCTGCTGCCCGGCGTGACGGACGATGAGGACGGATCGACGCTATTCGCCAGTTGGCCGTTGGAGACCGAGAAGGATGCCGCGCCGAGCCCCTTGGCATCGACCGTGCTGGTATCGACGTACGCGTCCGTTTCGCCGCCGATGGTGTTGACCACCACCGCCGCGCCGGCGCCGGTGCCGCGCGAGCCGGACGTGAAGGCTAGCGCGCCGGCGGCGGTCTGAATGTCGTCGACGTTGCTGGCGAGGACGCCGACATTGTTGTTCGCGCTCACCGTGGAGCGCGGGCCGCTGGTGCCGGTCGAAACGTTGGTGCCGCTCACCACCGCCGCATAGACTTCGGTATTCTCGGTGCTGACCGCGATCGAGGCCGATCCGTCGGACGCGCCCTTGGGCCCCGTTGTCGTCGCCGCGCCGGGAGCAGCAGGCGGCGCGGCAGGTCCTGCTGCCGCCTGCCCCTTTGTCCCTGCTGCCTTTTGTGCGGCCTTGGCGGCCCTGGCAGCCTTGAAATCGGAGATCATCTGGGTGAGGTTGGCGAATGGCGAGGGAGCCGCACTGCCGCCCGATGAGCCGCTACCCGACGAGCCGCCGCTGCCCGAAGACGGCGCCGAGGCGCTTCCAACCGAGATCGCGGCGCCGATCGTGACATCGACGATCGAGGCACTGGACTGCGCCGTCGCGAGCACAGACCCCGCCGTGAGTGGCCCCGTGATCAAGGCGCTCGAATCGGACAGAGTTTTGTCGGCGCTCACCATCGCGCCGGCGATCGTCGCACTGACGTAGTTCGATATTTGATTGATGGTGGCCGAGATGCCGACAGCGCTCGCGCCGCCGATGCCGATGGCGATGGCGCCTGTGGCGCCACGAATTTTCGATGTGTCTTGTGCCGAAACCTCGACGGCGGCCCCATCCACGGTCGCGTAAGGGTTGGTCCCGCTGTCCGAACTTGTCGCCGCATGGCCGATTTCGGCGATGACGCTGCTGGTGATTCCGTTATAGGCCACCGAGCCCACGCCGCTGAAGCCGCCGTCGGCGCCCCCCGCGCCGATCGCGATACCGAGGATCTCGGTGCCGTCGCTGCTCGTCACCGCGACAACGCCGCCGGTCGAGATGACGCTCGTGCCGTCGATGAGCGCCTGGTGCGTCTCGGACACCTCGTTGACGACCACCGCCGCCCCGAAATTCGTCTTTCCGGCCTGCACGATGCCCGCGACCGCGATGATGGCGGCGCCCGTGCCGCTGTCGGGGCTCACCGCCGCCGCGCTGAAATCGAGACCGGACGAACTGCCCCCAACGCCACCGCCTCCTGCCGAGGTGATAAGGCTCTCCAGGGCGGCCGCGCTGCCGGCTGCAGCGTTTACAAGGACATCGCCCGCGACCGTGATGCCGCCCGTCACGGTTGAAGAGGTGTTGCCCTTCTGGCCGGTGATGGTCGCCGTGATGGTGGGATCGATGATATTGACGACCGCCGTTCCGGCGACACCGGTCGCACCCGCGTAACCGCCCGCCGCCGCGCCCGACAAGACCCGGCTATTGTCGTAGGCGACGACATTGAGCGTGTCGGTGTCGCTGACCTTGGAATTGGACAGGATCGCGGAAACGGAATCGCCGTCGGACGGATCGCCGATGCTGACATAGGTGAAGGCAACGCCGACGCCGGTCTTCCCCGACCCGTAGAGCGATCCCGCCCCGATGCCGATCTCGGTGTCGCGCTCGGCCTCGATGGAGACCGATCGCCCGGTCGAGCCGGCCTTGCCGCTGAGCGTGGTCCCGTCGATGGACGCGTTCGCGCTGTCGGTAATGAAGCCGAGGGATCCCGAGATCGCGACGGCGTTGTTGCTGTTCGAGGTGCCTGCGACCGCCGCGATACCGAGGCCGATGGCGGTCTGCGTGCCGCCCGACGCGGCGAGCACGTTGACTGTGTCGGCCGTGACGCTGCTGCCGGTGCCGTCGGCGGCGGTGCCGATCGTGGCCCTGGTTTCATTGCCGCTGATATCGACCGCGACGGCACCGGCGATCGCCACCGCATATTTGCCGCCGGGCACCGCCGCCACGTCGAGCGCCGCCGAGCCGCTCGCCGTATCGGAGACGAGATTGTTGGCCGCCGTCACCGAAACGATGTTTCCTCCCGCACCCACCGTCTCGGCGGCGATGGTCGCACCCAGGATAGAGGCGCTGGTATCGACACCGGAGATGACGACGGCCGCACTGCCAGCGATGGCGAGGGTGGGCGGCGTTGTGCCGGTCGGCACGGGGGGTGTGTTGAGGGCCGTGTTGAAGGCGTTCAGCCGGCTGATCATCCCGGCGCTGAAAGCATGCTCGACAGAACTCTTGATGTAAGTGCCGATCTTCGAGAGGACACCGCCTCCGCTGCTGCTGCTGCTGCCGCTGTCCTCGCTGTCCGGCGTGTTGCTCGCCGCGAGGGCCGCGATGGCGAGCGTCGTCATCCGCCCGACCGAGGAGGCATCGACGGCGAGATTATCGGTATGCACGAAGCCCGTCATCGTCGGTGCGACGCCGTCGTCGACATGGAACACGGCGGAGCCGATGGTCGTATCCGGCGCGCTCTGCACCGTGGAATTGTCGCCGACGAAGGCGGAAGTGTCGGTGGCGAGCGCCAGGACGGAGGCCGAAAGCCCGACGCCCTTGGCGCCGTCGACGGCGAGCGAGCCCGAGATGGAAAAGAGCGACATCTGTTGGAGCGCGTCGACCGTGACGCTCGGCGCCGTGATCTGCGCCGAATTGCTGATCGAGGCACTGGTCGTCCCATCGACGAGAACGACGGAGACAATGCCGTTGATGCCGAGGCCCGCGCCGAGGCCGGAGGTTGGCGCGAAGGAGACGACCTCGTCCTGGTTGGTCGCCGAGACCCCGACACCGCCGGAGGCGGCGATGACGACGCCAGCCCCGATGCCGGCAACCGTAGTGGCCGCGAGATGCGTCACCGTGGAGGCGCCCCCGACCGCCTTGCCCTCCTGCCCGCTAGAGGTACCGGTGCTGCCAAAAAAGGTTTCGAGCCAACTGAAGTTGCCGCCGACGTCGATGGCGCCGGCGACGCTAGAGGATTGGATCGACACGCCGGCGTTCCAATCGACCGATTGGCCGAGGCCGGTATCGTCGGTGGACCAGGCGGCCGGCGCGCTGGCCGTTCCCACCGCCTGCTGCGTGAGACTGGCGCCGCTCCCGACCCAGGCGGTGCTGGTGTTCGACGTGTCGAAATAGGTCACTGAACCCGCAAACCCATAGGCGGCTCCGCCGCCCGTCGTGGCGCTCGAATAGCCGGTCAGGACATTGTTGCCGAGGCCGCCGTCGTCGCCGATCTCCGCCACGATGTTCGAGAGCTGCGACGAATTCTGGTAGCCGATCGTGATCGGCACCGAGATGGTCGACTCCACGCCGATATGCTGAGCGGTGATCTGGGTGTTCGAACCGATGAAGGCCGTAGAGGTGTGCGTCAGGAGCGCCACCGAGGCATCGAGTGAAAGGCCAAAGCTGAACGAGCCCTTCGGCGGTTCCTCGGCCGTGCTGATGGACGAACTGGCGTCCGAACGAACGCCGGTATCCTCCACGGTACTGACGACGGCGACGTCGCCGGAAACCGAGATCTTCGGTGCCGTGCCTCCGGTGACGGCACCGATCGAGGCGGAGGCGTTGTGGGTCGACAGGTTCAGCGCGAGGGACAGGCTGGCGCCGGAATTGTTCTCGGTGCCGGCGCCAGGACCCTTTAGCGCGATGAAATAGGCCGCCAGCGTCGTCACTGCGGCGGGGATCTGATCGCCGTATTGCGTGTCCTGCGTGGCGTTGACCTGCGGCAAGACCTTGCCGGTGATGTCGAGTTCCTGCGGCTTGCCGCCGACGGACGCCGAGGCCGAGGTCCCGTTGCCAGATGTCTGCGAATCCGCCGCGACGGTGACGTTGGCGACGCCGGCGGTCGAGGCGATGTTGGCCCCGAGCTGCGCGACGGCAGATGTTGTGGGGTTGGCGTAGGCCAGAGCAACGCCGGCCACCGCCGCGTTCTTGGCATCGCTTTCCGCGACGACCGAAAAACTGTTCTGGTTCTGCGCCAGCACCGAGACGTTGGCGGCCTGGGTGATGGAGGCGCCAAACTCGATCTGCGCCAGCGTCGAAACCGTCCCGGTTCCATAGGCGGCGGTGATGGCAACCTGACCGTTGGTGTACTTGCCCTTACTCAGCAGCGAATAGGCGATGGCCGCGACATCGAGGTCGGTCGAATCTGCGGCGCTGACCGTCAGCGAGCCTCCGGTCGAAATCTGGGCACCGCTCTTGATGAGCGCCGTCGTGGTGCCGGAGACCTCGCCAATGACGACCGCCGTGCCGCCGAGGCTTGTCGCCCCGTAGGTGTAGATGTGGTCGACAGCTGTCTGGCTGCCCGACGCGGTGAGATTGACGTCGCCCGTCGCTTTGATGATGCCGGACAGCGTCACCGACGCATCCGTGCTCGAATGGGTATATCCGCCGTTGACGCCGATGAGCGACGCCGCGGTCTGGAAGGATTTCGCTGCCTCGCCCTTGCCATTGCTGGCGACGTTCGTCACCGCTGTCGACGTCGCCGCGAGCGTGACCGCGCCGCCACTCAGGGTGCCGGCGACGTCGATGCTCGTCGTCGCGCTCGATGCGGCGTAGAATTCGTTGTCTTCGGCGGTGGCTGTCAGCGTGATGTCCCCGTCCGCGAAGGTCGAGGCGGCCACGTTGCCGGACGCTGCCGTATTCATCGCCTGGGCCAGGATCTGGGCGCCCGACTGGACGACGATATGCGGCGCCGTCAGCGTCACCGATCCGGAATCCGCGATCGAAAAGCCGGACGCGTTCAGGTCGCGCGTGTCGTAGGTGACCCCGGAGGCGATGGTCAGCGTGTCGTCGGACTCAAGCGCCAGGTTGGCGCCGTTGGTCCGATAGAGCGACGAGAAAGCGAGGTCGTTCGACCGGAACGTAATCGTGGCGGCGCTCGTGCCCGAGCCCGCCAGAATGTTGGCGCCGTTGGGTGTTCCGTTGACGAAGCTGCCTGCCGAGAGCGTGATGTTGCCGGCCTTGCGGCCCGCGACCGTCGTGCCCGAACCATCGTAGGCGGACAGGACGCGCGAATCGACGATCGCGGAGCTGTTGAGCGTCAGGGCGCCGCTGTTCGACGCGTTGGTCGACAGCACCAGATTGCTTCCGCGCGTATAGAAAGTTCCCGCGCCGACCGAGAGGGCATCCGACACGACGATCAGCGTGCCGGCCTCAAAACCGCTGCCCGTGGTGTCGAGACGGAAATGGCTGCTGCCCGGCACCGTGAAGGTGGCGGTGCCTCCTTGCTCCAGTGTCAGATTGCCGGAATTCCCGGCCGTGACGTTGGCGATGTTCAGGACGCGCGTGTCGAGGATCGCCGCCGGGTCGAGTTCAAGGCTGGTTGTTCCCGCGAGCACCACATTCGCGCCCTTTGTCGCGAAAGTGCCGGCACCGACGCTTAAATTCGTCGCAGTGGCCGTAATGGTTCCGGCCCTTGCCGAACTTCCGGGATCGATGCCGGCGAGCAGCTCCGCGCTGGTCGGCAGCGTGAATGAGACGGTCTGCGTCGTGGTGAGGCCGATGCTACCCGAATTGCCCGCCGTCGCGCCGCCTGCGGTGAGCGAGCGCACGTCGATGACCGCGCCGGAATCAATGGCGAGGCTGCTGCTTGCCATGAGATCGAAGCTGGCGCCATTCGTGGCGAAGGTGCCGGCTCCCAGCTTGATGGAGGGCGCCTCGATCGTGATGGTGCCGGCGGCTGACGAACTCCCCGCGTCGATCCCGGCCATCACCGCCGCGCTCGATGGGATCGTCAGAACCCCGGCCTGGGACGTCTCCAGCGTAATGCCACCGGAGGCGCCGGCCGTCTTTCCCGTCGATGAGAGCAGGCGGGTGTCGATGACGGAGGCCGAATCGAGGGCGAGACCTGTGTCGCCTTCAAGCAGCAAATTCGCGCCGTTGGTGGCGAAGGTTCCGGCGCCGAGCGAAACGGAACCCGCGATCAACGAGATCGTCCCGGCCGTATAGGCCGCATTCCCCGATCCAGGAGCCAGCCCAGCATGCAGCATGGCGGCCGTCGGCAGCGTCCAGGCATCGGTCTGCGCGGTCTGGAATGTGATGTTTCCAGAGTTTCCCGCCGTGACACTGCCGGTCAGAACCCGGGTGTCGATCGACGCGCCTGTCGCGAAGGTCAGTGCCTGGCTCGCACCGGATGCCACTGCCGAGAAGGTGCCCCCAGACGTCGTGATCTGCGCCCCGGCGTGGAGCGCGATCGTGGCCGCAGTCACGGCGATGTCGCCTTGGCTGGCCAAGACGGCGTTGAGCGTGACCTGACTGGTCGTCGAGGTGTCTCCGGCTGCCACACCGATCGTCATGTTTTGGGCGTGGAGTACGCCCTCGACGTCGATGGTCTCGCCGACGAGGAAGATCTGTCCGGGGTCACGGACCGCCGCGCCGGTCGTGTCGAGCACGCGCGTGTCGATGGCGCCCCCGCCCGTCACCGTCACGGTGTTGGCCTGCAGGTTGACGCTGCCTTGCGCGCTCAGCGCATGATTCAACGTGACGGTGGACACGCCGCCCGTCAGACCTGAGACCGCGACGAGATCGACGGCGCCGCCCGCGATGGTCCCGGCAACGAAGATCGCGCCGCTCGCACCGGTCGGGCTGCCCGCCGAGAGCGTGACGTTGCCTGCGGAGAAGTTGGCGCTGGTTGCCTCGACCTGAGTCTGGATCGCACCGCCCGAGGCGACCGTGATGGTCGGCGCCGCGATGCTGAGGTCGCGCGAATCGTCGAGGGCGATTCCGTTGGGGTCGAGGTTGCGCGTATCGACGAGGCCGCCCGAGGCGATGGTGACGGACCGGTCGGAGGTGAGGGTCACGTCGCCGCCATGCACTGTGCCAGAGACGGTCAGACCGGACGTGGAAGTGCCGGCGTTGCCGATGGCGTCGATCTCGATCGTGCCAGCCAAAAAGACTGCCGAGCCGACATCCGCACGAAGCTGACCGGTCCCCGCGATCGTCACGGAGGGCGAAGTGATCTGGATCGCGCCGGAATCCGCGATGGCGGTGTGGTCCGCTGTTTTCACCTGACGGACGTCGAGAAGGCCCCCCGCCGCGATGGTCACGGCACTTGCGGCTTCCGGTGCTTTCAACGTAATCGAGCCACCGGTCACAGTACCGGCAATGGTGATGCCTATGGCGGCGTTGGTTGCACCACTGGCGGTGACCGTCGCAGCGGTCAGCGTCACGGCGCCGGGCGTATAGAGCGTGCCGTCGCTTGTATTGGCGTCAGCCAGAATCTTGCCGCCGGCAAGCACCGAGATGGTCGGCGCACTCAGCGTGATCGACCCGGAATTGCCGGTCACGCTGGTCTTGGTGAAGTCCAGCGTCTGCGAGGAAATGACGCCGTCTGCCTCGACCGTGATCGAGTGATCGGCGCTCAGCGTGATGTCGGCGCCCTGGGAATAGAGATTGGTACTCGTCGATAAACCGTTGGTCGCCGTCGTGCCGATGACCAGGTCATAAGGATCGAGCAGGAGCGAGCCCTTGGCACCCGAGACCGAGCCTAGGTCGAGCGCGATCTGCCCGATCGTCGCGGTATGACTGGCGCTGAGTTCGACATGGCCGCCGTTGCCCGTGCCCTTCGCACTCGCGACGAAGGACGCCGCGTCGGCGACCGAAAGATTGCCGTCGGCATAGAGCTTGATGTCGCCACCATCGGTCGTGCCCCGCCCGATGGCGGCGAACTGCGCCGACACCCCAACGGTCATGTCTCCAGCCGAAAGGACATGGATGACGCCCGACGTCCCGTTGGCGGCGGAGCGCGTGGTCAGGGACCCGTCGAGGGCGATGGCGCCGCCGGAATGGATGGAAACACGGGGGACTGGCAGGGGCGAAGCGCCGGCCATCCGGCTCGCCGCGACCACATGCGCCGACGCCTCGATCGTCGCGCCGCCCTTGGCGGCGATGACGACGGCGCCGGCATGGGTCGGGCGGGATCCGACCGCCCGGACGCTGCCCGCGACATCGACAGTCCCGGCCGCTACGATACGGATCGAGCCGTTGCGGGCCACGATGGCGCCGCCCTCGGCCATGCCGTCCGCATTCACGGTCGATTGGAACATCGCCCGCTGCCGCGCCGTTTTGGCAGCCTCCGCGTATGACCCCGCGATCTCCACGTCATGCGCGGTGATGCGCACCCCATGCAGGGCATTGACCTGGCCGGAGATCATCACCGATCCATCGGCCGACAAGGGAACGTCGCCCCGGATCAGCCGGGTCGCGGCGGCATTGTCGATCGATCCGTCAGAGCCGATCACCGTGTCGTTGACGCCCTGTTTCGGCGTCACGACCGACAGCGATCCGGTATTGACCACGCCGCCCTTGCCGACCACGAAACCATAGCTGTCGGAAAAGATCACATTACCGCCGATGTGACCGTTCTTGTAGCTATTCAGCGTGCCTTCGATGTCGACCGCCCCGTCGCGAACGATGTTGACGAGGTTTTTCGCGGCCTTCGGCACAACCAGGTTGACCGTGTTGCCGGCGCCTTCCTTGAACTGCGAGAAGGAATTGAAGGCATTGCCGCCGCTGAGCGTGCGGGTGGTGATGGTGGTGGAGGAGCCTTTCACCACGGTACGGGTCGTGGTGCGGCCGTCCGGCACGATCAAATTGCCCGGCGACTGGCCGAGGTTGACGGCCTGAGCCGATGCGGAATGGCCCGAAATGACAAGAGCGACCGGCAGCAAGGCTGTCGATCGCAAAAGAGCCCGCGTGCCTCGCGACTCCGTGGGTTTCATCAGAACTAAAGCCATCACTCGGCTCCCTCGCCGGCTTCCGCGTGCGAAGCGGCGCCTGTCCATGTCCAAGTTTGCGAGGTGCCGTTCGCAAAGGCCGGCAACAGTGGGTGACTTCAGGTCAGTTCGAAGTCATTTTTCCGCTAAGGTTTTGAAATCAAATATTTTATGTCAAAATCAGATGAGGCCGGGCGAACCGGCCTTAAAATTGTCCAGGGGTCAGTTTGAAAATATCGGGATGCTTGGCATCGGCGATGTAAAGCAGGATCAGCGAGGTGGCCGTGAAAATTTTCTGATCCTTGTCTGCGGCGCTTGTGCCCTGCAGCATCAGCACCGTCGTATGGGCGTCGGCGTCCTGGCCCTGGAACGCGATGAAGCCGGCCTTTGTCGGCGTGTTCACAACCACCGTCTCGGGCCTATAGCCCTGGTCGGTGAAACTCGCCCGCAGCATGTCGGCATTGGCCACCAACTGATCGGGCGTGATCTTGGGATCCGTTCCCTTAGACCAGACCAGCGTGACCTGGATCAGCGCCTTCGTCTTGTAGCCGAAGACGTAAGCGATATCGGCCGAACCCCCGCCTGGAAGCAGTTCCGGCAACCGTGCCGACAGGATCTGCGTCTGCTCCGAGGCGTTCTTGGTGGTCTTGATCGCGTCGCTCTTGAGGGAGAAATCTTTGGCGATGGCGGCGCGCACATCCGCCTCGGTCATCCCGAACTTGGCTGAGCGGAAACCCTGGACATGGGCAACCGATGCCGGCTCGGCCTTGGCGTCAGGCAGCGTCGCTGGGCCGGCTGTCGTTGAAGGCGCGGTCACGGCTGCGGACGGCTGGCTTTCGCCAGTCGGTGTCGTCTCGGCGAACGAGCCCTCCACGCCGCAACAAAAAATAGCCGCGGCCAGGACAAGTCGCCATTGATGTTCCGGGCTTTTGAACTGTTTCGCGGCCATGGCTTTACTCTCGCTGGCTAAGGGAACCGAGCGCCGCAGCTACGTCGCGACGCCCTGTCGAACCCCTAAGAATTCCTTAATGTAAATTTTGAGTCTTCGTTTGGAATTTTTTGCGTGCATCGGGCGCGGCGAGCGACGTTGCATTTGGTCCGGGTAGAGCAGCGCGCCAAGAAATCCGCCCAAGCGCCAATAGCCCAGCTTAGCCTTAGTTTTGGGAGTACAAGGAGAGCTCCAATACTGCCCGATTTGCCCCTCTGGCGGAACAATTTGCGTCCAATAGGCTGTTTAAACCACTTACACGCCGAGTTCCGGAAAATTAAGATCCCCGCGCAAAAAGATTGGCAAGCAATCTCCCCCGATGTGGCAGGATATGTCGGCTCAATGTCCGAATCCGTGGCGCGGGAACGAGGCTCAAGGCCGGACCCCGCCCCCTAAAACCGGGGTTGGGTTGGGTCGTCTCCGTTCGATGGCTTCGATCGAGATGAGAGTCGGGAGACGCCAGCTCCTTTGACGGGCCGCGTACGGGCATTGCTATACGGTGTAAAATCGCTCACGATATTGTGCGGGCTTCACTCCCACGTGCTCCACGAAAACCCGTCGCATGCTGTCGACCGAATGGAAGCCACACCGGGTTGCGATCACCTGCAATTGCAGCGTCGTGTCCTCAAGCAGTTCACGGGCCCTGTCGGTTCTGAGGCGAGCCACGAAGACAGCCGGCGTCCCCCCTGTGGCATCTTTGAACACCCGGGCGAACGTGCGGGGACTCATCCCGGCCCGTTGCGCCAGTGCCTCGATCGACAGGTCCGCCGTCAGGTTCTCCGCAGCCCAGTCTTGCACGCGCAGGACGGCCGGTATCGTCGCGAATTGCGCCTGCAGGTGGGTGCTGAACTGCGACTGTCCGCCCGTTCGCCTGAAGGGCACCACAAGTCCACGCGCCACATTCATGGCCAGGGGCCGCCCGTGATCGTCCTCAATCAGCGCCAGCGCCAGGTCGATGCCGGCCGAGATTCCGGCCGAGGTATAGATGTTGCCGTCGCGCGTGAAGATGCGGTCCTCCTGAACCTTGACACGGGGATAGAGGCGTCGCAGCTCGGCAGCGCTCGCCCAGTGCGTCGTCGCGAGTTTGCCATCCAACAAGCCCGCGGCGGCGAGCGCGAAAGCTCCCGTGCAGATCGAGCCGTAACGGCGCACGCGTCGAGAGGCCAGCCGCAGAAACGCCATTACTCGCTCGTCCCGGCTCGCGGCGATCCTGCCATCGCCGCCTGACACCAACAGTGTATCGAGGGGAAAATCGAGTCGGTCGATGCTTTGATTAGGCGTGATCGCAAAACCCGTGGATGTGGGCACCGGGTCCAAGGTCAAGGCGACGACGCAAAGGTCATAGAAGGGTTGATTGTGTCCTGCCTGGGCCGCGAGATCGTTCGCCATCGCGAAGGCTTCCAGGGGCCCGACTGTATCGAGTGTGCAAATATCGGGATATATGAACACCGCGATGCGTCGGGGTGAATCAAACGTCATAGTTTTCGAGTGGTTCTGTTCCCGTCCAGGCATTCAGCTTGCCTTTCCGTCCGAATGTAGTCCGGTGCTGCTTGATGTCTTGATCATGTCACGCTGCGAGCGCGTCAACCTGGAGGAGGTTCTACTGAGATCATGCCGCACGCGTCGCCATTTTGCTGCCTTCGGGAACCATGCCGTGGCAAAGTTCATTTTGCAAGATTGCCAGATTTGAATGACATTAAAGTTATGCTGCCCGTCGTGGGGCCAGTTTGTATTATGAGCCCAAATCGAAGCCGGTGCTCGGCTGTTAGGAAGGTCAATGTATAAACCCGATCAGAATTTCGATGGAATCCCCTATGTATCGTCCGACAAAATCTTATCACATCCTCGTTTCCCGGAAGCTCGGACAGCACTAATCGTCGCGGATCTACGCCTTTACGAGAACGAGCCCTTCTTGAATCGATTGCTTCAGGAAGCCAGCCGCGTCGTCTTGTTCTGCATGATCATGTGTCTTCATGCCGCCTATGACAAAGCCGACCGCGAGACTTGGCCAACACAGCGGCGGATTATCGACATCATGGCCGGCTTCGGCATGGCGAGCCCCCGTCGGCTGGAAGATCTCGTCGATCGGCTCGTGCATACGGGATACATCCAATTGGTGCCGTCCTCCCAGGACCGGCGGGTGAAAATCTTAACACCGACGGACAAGATGCTCGACCATGACCTCGATTGGCTCTTGGTCCACTACACGCCCTTGGACATCCTGTTCCCGGGTGTCTACGCCTTGCCGCTCCGCCGCGACCCATCGTTCCAATGGGCGCAGCGTGCAACCGCAGTGCGCTATTTCCCCGAAGCGGCTCGCATCATGTCGAACCCTGACGTGATGTTGTTCCTGGGGCGCGAGGCCGGCGTCATGGTTTTGCTCAAGTTGCTGCAGTTGGCGGAGGAGCCAACCAGCCTAGCGTCGGACGGTCTCTCCTATGCCGATATTGGCGAGCGCTTCGGGATTTCGCGCACGCATGTTCGGAACCTGCTGCAGGATGCGGAGCGTGCCGAGCTTGTGACCCTGTCCGGGCGCGGCGGACGCTTCATCACGCTGTCGCCCCGGCTGGTCGCATCCTTTGACCGGTTTATTGCCGACGGCATGTCGATGCACGATCTCACGTTCAGGTCGGCCATGCGCCAGTTGCAAGTGGAGCCGACGTGACGCCCTATAAGCGGCAGGAACAGCCCAGGCAGGCGGTAGGTCAAGGCGGAGTCCGCCCAAAATCAAAGGAAAGCTCACCGATGCCACCAACCGGGGTGGGCGCCTCGCTAAACCCGTGCCGGCCTTTCAGGCTAATCTAAAACCGAAAATAGATGAACGGGTTATAAGTGCCGCTGGCGAGACTTATCGCCGCCGCGAACAAGAGCATCATCAAGGCCATGATTCCCGCGACGCGGTAGGGGCCGAGGGACAAGCGTTCATCAAGCCAGGTTCCCCAGCGTGCGACACGCGGTCCCGCTAAAGCGACCCCAGCCACCATCGCGAGAAGAACATCGATGTGGAGCAGGCGGTGAGTGGGGATACCCATTCGATGGGGCGCGCCAAAACCGCAGAGAGCAGCCAGATAGGCCGAGGCTTGCGAGAAACTGTCGGCACGGAAAAGCACCCAACCGACCATGACGACGAGCAGGGTATAACCGCTTCGGATCGCCCGTGGCGCCCTGTCGATCGCCCGCCCAAAACCGGCTCGTTCGATGACGAGAAACGTCCCGTGGAACAAGCCCCAGGCTAAAAACGTCCAAGCCGCGCCATGCCAAAGACCGCAAAGCGTAAAAACAATGAGAAGATTGAGATAAGTCCGCCATAGCGAAACACGATTGCCGCCAAGAGGGATATAGACGTAGTCCCGAAACCACAGGGATAACGAGATGTGCCATCGGCGCCAAAATTCAGTGATGGACTGCGAGATATAGGGATAGTCAAAATTCAGCGGAAATCGATATCCAAGCATAAGGCCAAGGCCGATTGCCATCGTCGAATACCCATTGAAGTCATAGTAGATTTGAAGCGTATAGCTGATAATACCCAACCAAGCATCTGATGTACTTAGACGGTCCGAAGAAAGGCCAAATACCAGATCGGCCGGAGCCGCCACTGTATTGGCAATGAGAACCTTTTGTCCAAGTCCGATGACGAAAGTTCTAATTCCGATCGAAAAATGGTCCAAGTTGATGGTCGGATGGTGAATATCGTTTGCAATGGTCTTGTAGCGAATGATCGGACCTGACACTAATTGCGGAAACATCGATATATAGACCGCAAGATCAAGAAAATTTCGCTCCGCCACGGTGTCACGACGATAAACATCGATAAGATATGACATCGAATGGAATGTATAGAACGAAATGCCGAGCGGCAGAATGACATTCCAATGGGTTTGCAAAACGGTTGAGCCCGTCATCAAGCCAATGTTTTCAGCGAGAAAACTACCATATTTGAAACCTATCAATGGGATTAGGTTCAGGATAACGCCTAAAGTCGTGATCCAAGCGTCCCGACCGGAAGGACGGGCAGATTCTATAGCCAAGCCTAATCCATAATTTACAATGATGGAACCAACCATGAGTAAGATATAAAATGGCTCGCCCCACGCATAAAATAGCAGACTAAATACGAGAATGATAATTTTACTACAGCGAGATACAAAAAAAACGATTAAAAATAACGGAAGAAAATAAAACAGGAAAACTATAGAGCTAAACACCATCTCGGCCCGAACTCCTTACTGCCGATGCCTGTCCGCCAAGGGCGATCGAGAGGCCAGTGAAACTTGTCGTCGATGGCCTGATCGTCGCACTTGATGAGCAGGAGCGCAACGGGGCCATCGTTGGTCCTTGAGAGCTGGTGATCGTGAATGTCCGGGCAGACCGCCTCAATGGCTGCGCATACCGCAGGCTTAAACGGCAAATCCTTTAGCGACGGCGGCCGGGGTTGATCGGACTGACGGTTCAAGATATGACGTGAAAAAACTGAAAGCCTTCAGCAGCATGCGGCTTATGAGGAGAGCGGACCTTTCCGAGGCTGGAAACGCTCATTTTGAAGTGGAGGACAGGCGGTATTGAACGTCGTAACGACTCCAGATCGAGAAATGACACTGGCCGAAAGCTCTATCGCTTCCGTTCGCGCTGGAAGAAGTTCGATATCGATCGCTATTTTAGTGCCTTGTTACAACGAGGCAACGACCATCGTTTCTGTGGTTCAGGGGTTTCGCTGTGAACTCCCGTCGGCCACGGTCTTTGTCTATGATAATAACTCGACCGACGGTACCGCCCAACTTGCTGAAAGCGCGGGCGCCGTCGTTCGGATCGAGCGACGGCAGGGAAAGGGCAATGTCGTAAGACGTATGTTCGCCGACATCGATGCCGAATGCTATATTCTTGTCGATGGTGACGATACCTACGACCCCGCTGTCGCGCAACGCGTCACGCAGATGGTTCTGGTCGAGGGCAACGATTTCGTCAACGTCGCTCGTGTTTCAACCGCTGCATTGGCATATCGACCCGGCCATAAGCTTGGCAATCGCGTACTCACTCAAATGGTCCGTTTGTTTTTCGGGCGTGAGACGTCAGATATGCTGTCGGGGTATAAGGGTCTGTCGCGGCGGTTCGTGAAGTCTTTTCCGGCCATGTCTGGCGGCTTTGAGACGGAAACTGAACTTACCGTCCACGCGCTTGAAATGCGTTTGCCTATGGCAGAAATTTCAGCGGCATATAAGGAACGTCCCTCCGGGTCGACGAGCAAGCTCCGAACCTATCGCGACGGAGCCCGAATCCTCATGCTCATATCGAGACTCGTCAAGGACGAGCGCCCGCTGCAGTTTTTTGGCAGCCTGGGCATTTTGATCTGTGCGATAGGCTGCGTCATCGGTTTTCCAATCGTTCTGACGTTTTTCGAGACCGGACTCGTGCCGCGGCTGCCTTCGGCCGTCCTCAGCGTCGGTTTGGTCGTCTTGGGTTGGCTGACAATATTCTCTGGAATCATACTTGATGTGGTGACTAAGGCTCGCCACGAATTGAAGCGCCTCACCTATCTTTCGATATCCCGGTCGGCGAGGGAATGACAATCGCCGATAGTGCCGCGCGGTTGTTGCCCGATCGGGGTGTTGCAAGCCAGTTTCTGCGCTTTTGCGTCGTAGGTGCCGTGGGATTCCTTGTGGATGCCGCGATCCTGGAAATGCTGCTGTTTCTGCAATTGCTGAATCCTTTCACGGCCCGCCTGTTTTCCTTCGGCTGCGCGGTTTTTGCGACATTTCAGATGAACCGGCACTGGTCGTTCAAGAGCGGTGATCTCAAACCCTTTTGGACGACATTCGTGAGCTACCTTGGCGTGCAGGGGGTAGGGTTCGTTTGTAATTTTTCAATCTATTCAGCCCTTTATGTTTTCGTACCTGCTCCCATGAATCGCCCGATCTACTGTTTGATCATTGCGTCAGCGATAAGCATGTCCCTGAACTTTTTAGGGGCAAAGATTCTCGTATTTCGGTCGCGCTGACCGAAGGAGGGGAATGCCCGTGACATGATCCACCACGTCGACCCCGAAACCGGTCGGCCGATGGCCCCCAACTGCGGCGGCCCGCGCACTGTGGCGGCACGCTTCAACTTCAAACATCGACATCAGGACATCGAGGCTGCGCGGCCGTTCGGCCCTCCTGGTTTGTTTGTTGGCTTTACGGGAGACGAGGCCAGCGAGAACCGCCGGATCGGGGTGACAATTGTCGATGTCTGGCTTATGGCCTTCTAATCGAGTCCTACTTGTTCGACGGATCGGAAGTCGTCGAGACTGGGAAAAAGTTACATCAGCCCAAAGCCAGCCGACATGAGGCGCGACGAGGGGCGGCGTCTCGACACGTGAGACTTAGGGGAGGTTCCGGAGAAAGCGATGAGTGAGCAGGTCGAACGGGTCACTTTCGGCGGCGTCGAATTCGCGGTCATCATTCGGAGTACGTTTACGCAACCGGGCATTCACTTCTTTACACCCGGGTCCTTCTCGCAACAGCTTGGCTATATGCGTCATCCTAGCGGGCACGTGATCGAACCTCATGTCCATAACCCCGTTCAGCGCGCCGTTCAGTTCACTCACGAGGTCCTCCTGATCAGACGAGGCCGCCTTCGCGTGGATTTCTATGGAGAGGACAAGGCCTATCTAGAGAGCCGGGAACTCGGCCCGGGCGACGTGATCCTGTTGGTCGGCGGCGGCCACGGTTTTCAGGTTCTCGAGGAGGTCGAGATGATCGAAGTCAAACAGGGACCCTACGCGGGCGATGCCGATAAGACAAGGTTCATGGGGATCAACGCAGCTGAAGCTCGCGTCGTTCATCCCTCGCTTGTCGCGGAGCCGACGTCATGATCCCTGTTTCCGAACCGCTTCTCGGCGAAAATGCTTCAGCCTATGTCGAGGAGGCTCTTCGCTCGGGTTGGATATCGTCGGAGGGGCGCTTCATCACCGAATTCGAGCGGGGCTGGGCGCGTTATTGCGGTGTCGAGCACGGAATCGCGGTCTGCAACGGGACCGTGGCGATTGAACTTGCGATGGCGGCCTTGGCTTTACCGCCGGGCTCGGAAGTCATTTTGCCAAGCTTCACCATCATTTCTTGCGTCGCAGCAGTGTTGCGGACCGGATGCCGTCCCGTTTTGGTCGACTGCGAGCCGGACACATGGTGCCTCGACGTTGCCGAGGTGGAGCGCAAAATCACACCGCGAACGCGGGCGATCATGCCGGTGCACATGTATGGGCATATGGCGGAGATGGATCGGCTGACGGATCTCGCCCGTCGCCACGACCTCGCGATTATCGAGGACGCGGCCGAAGCGCATGGAGGTCGCTACCGTGGTCGCCGAGCCGGAAGCTTTGGCTCCCTTGCGACCTTCAGCTTTTACGCCAACAAGATCGTGACCACCGGAGAGGGCGGAATGGTGGTGACGGACGACCTCGCGCTGGCGGACAGAGCCCGAAGCCTGCGCAACCTTGCCTTCAGGCGTGACCAGCGATTCTTGCATACCGAACTTGGCTATAATTTCCGCATGACGAACCTTCAGGCGGCCATAGGTCTTTCTCAAATCGAGTGTATCGACGACCATCTGGCCCGGAAACGGCGAATGGCTTTCCTCTATACGGACCGGCTGCGTGGCCTACCCGGATTGCAGCTTCCGGTCCAGCGCGACGGCGTCGAAAATGTCTATTGGATGTATGGCATCGTGTTGGATGAAGCGGTCGATCTTGACGCCGCCGGATTCGCAAAACGACTCCGGGGGAAGGGAGTCGATACCCGTCCGTTTTTCCTGGGCATGCATGAGCAGCCGGTGCTGCTTGATCAGGGGTTATTTCGCGGCGAACATTACCCGGTCACAGAACGTCTCGCACGGCGAGGCCTCTATCTGCCTTCCGGACTAGGACTTAATGAAAGCGAGATCGAGACGGTTTGCGCCGCCGTCAGGGAGTGCCTGGCATGACGGACGTTTTCGGACAAACCTATGCCGGCGCCTATGATCTCATTTATCGCGCCAAGGACTACGAAGGCGAGGTCGATCTGGTCGAACGTATTTTGGCCCGAGAAGGCAAAGGAGGCGCACGCAGAATTTTGGATCTTGGCTGCGGCACGGGCAATCATGCGCTGCCGTTGGCTCGCAGAGGTCACAGTGTGGTCGGTGTCGATCTCTCCTCATCGATGCTGGATCAGGCCTGTGATAAAGCGAGCAATGCGGCCTCGCCAGACTTTGTCAAGCCGACATACCGCCAAGGCGACATTCGCACCGTAGAGGCTGGAGGCGGATTTGATGCCGTCATTATGATGTTCGCGGTGCTGTGCTACCTCCACACCGACAATGATGTGCTTGCCGCAATGGCCAATGTGCGCCGACAGCTCGTGCCAGGGGGGCTTTTTATTTTCGATGTTTGGAACGGATTGGCCGTTCTGGCAGATGAGCCCAAGGGCCGCCACATCAGCATAACCGAGGGGCAGACACGGATCGATCGTCAGACTCGAACGCAACTAGACCTCGCCAATCGACTGTGCAATGTCCATTTCAATCTAAAGACGACCGGCCTTTCCGGCAGCACGGACACGGCTGATGAGGAGCATATCGTCCGTTTCTACTTCGAAGCCGAGTTGCGGGAGTTGCTGATGCGCAGCGGACTAGAACTGCTCAGCTTGCGCGGATTTCCGGACGAGGGCCGACCACCGGACGACAAGGAATGGAATATTATTGGCGTCGCTAGAGCCTGAATTTGTGGATAGGTCCAAACCTGGTCGAAAGCCTGAAACGCGATTGCTCCGATTTGAGGAACCTTCAAGTGACTTGCGCGGATGGCGGGCAACGATGCTGCTATGAGACTCACGCTCGTACAATTAATATAATGCCGTCAACCCTAAAATGGATGGCTTGTGATGGTAAATATTTTTTGTCTTACTGCGAACTTACTATTCTAGTATTTAATTAAACTATGATAAACACTGAATTGTACTAGACATAACACCTGCCCTCGGAGCTACCATTGTCTAACATCATCAGCTTAAGCGCTTTTCCAAAATCGGGTGTCACATATCTCAGCTTTCTTTTATTCCAATGTTTTTTTGGATCTAACGGGAATCTTCACGATATAGAACGAGAATATGTCATTGACATACACGCCTATCCAAAGGCGGTATTTCCTGAGCCGAGAACGCCGAAGCTGGTAAAGTCGCATTTCGCCTATAACGCCGACCTGCCATCGGTCCAGGCGACGAATAAGGCCATCTATCTGATTAGGCATCCTATCGATGTGATGATGTCGGCTTGGGACTTCGGTCATCTCGTAGCAGGCAGCGTACGCGAAGAGCGATCCGAGGCATTTCAGGCCTTCGTGCGGAAGTGGCTGGAAACCGGTGGAACAGCGTTCCCCGAGTATGGATCCTGGGTCGACCACGTTCATTCTTGGCTCGATCAGGTTGATATTCCGATACACCTTGTACGCTATGAGGATCTTGTTGACAGGCCTCAGCAAGAACTGCCTCGTATCCTGAAGTTCATGAATATTGACGTTCCACTTACTCAGCAAAATATAGCGATCCAACGCAGCTCGATGAAGTCAATGGCTGCAGTGGAAGCTGAGGAAATTCAAAAAAAGATCGACGGCCCTTTCTTTAATCAGAGCCTAGTCGCAGGTTTGGGGCTCGGACATCGGTTCGTCAACAAGGGATATCGTGATAGCTACGCGAAGATATTGAGCGACGACGAAAGGGCATTGGCAGATCGTACCTTTGGTTCAACAATCGCTCGCTTTCTCGCATAGGCAAAATTGGGCTATATCTGAAAGGTAAGCTTTATATAGTTTTGGAATATCTACTCAGCTTCTAATCAGCTGAATGGTATAGAATATCCGGACGGCCGCGTTCCGTGTCAATAGTGCTATCATAAAGACCTTGCGTTTTCGCGTGAGATCTACCGAGGTCCGCCAATTCGCAATCGCCGGCCCTAATTTCAATTTTCATCAAACGGCAAACGCACATGGCTCATACCCAAACCCCGACTTTCAGTGAAATTCGACGGCCCGATACACCAACCGACATCGGCATGTTTTGGGAGCTGAGTAACGAGGAGCTTTTGGTTAAACTACGGGAAGTAGAAGCCGACCGCGTCGCTCGTCTTGCCGCCATTGAAGAAATCTGGGCGGACCGCGATACCTGGATCGAGAAATATACGGCGCTCGATCGTCAGATTATCGCTCTGATGCATGAGCGCGACAATGTAATCAACCAACGCGACCATATGAGCGTCGAGCGGGATACCCTGCTGCAGGCTCGTGCGCTTCTCGTCGCCGAGCGCGACGCCTATCTGGACGAGCGGCGGACCCTGTTGGAGGAATGTGACGCCCTGATCGAGGATCGTGCCAAGGTCGAGCATGACCGCGATCGGCTGGCTCAGGAAGGCGAGAGCCTCCGTGGCGCGTGGAATCTCGCAATAGCACGCGCGGAGGAGGCGGAGCGCAAGCTTGAAATGCTTAAGCGGTTCAGCCCCTGGCGGTTCTTGCCAGTGTCGCTGAAAAAGGTGTTGGCCCGACAGTTGCGACGCCTCCGCCGAACACCGCAGGCCTAAAGTCTAGGGAGACGCCAAGACGCATGCGAGCTTTGCAAACATCTGTCGGGGGCGAGAGGTTTTCTGGGCGCCGTGACGAGCCCGTCGATCTTGACTTGTCCAAGATCTCAAATGACGGTTGACGCCTACACAAGGGATATCACCTCATGCCCAGGGTCCGATGTCAGGACAAGCGCATGGCCCACCGGCGAGGATGCTCATCTGGAAATCGACAGTTCCTTGCGCCATGATGATTTCAGACCATTTTGCCAGGATATAACGAGTACCGCGCACCATGGACAACGATAGTTCAATGTCCGCCGAGTCGCTTTTTTCAAACCCGGCCTATGTTGACACACCGACCTCCCTTGAGGACGAAGCACAGGCGGTGCTCCGTATCCTCGCTCAGATCGTGGATATCCTAAAGCCGCGCTCCTTGGTCGAGGTTGGTCCCGGTCACGGTCATTGGTGTCGGGCGGCTGCCGTTCTAGGGCTTGAGGGCGTCTCCGGTTTCGAAGGCACATGTGAGCCATGCTCGTCTGCCGCAGTCGATGGTTCGAAGCTACCAGGAGAACGTCTGGTTTTTACTCGACGTTTTGATCTCGTCGTGGCTTTGGGCTTGGCTCTTGACATCTCACCCGAGGAGCGGAAGGCGTTAATTGGCCATCTTTGCCACGCCGGTGACATGGTCCTTTTCTCCTCCCCCGATCCGCTGGGTTCAATGGCCGGCGGCCAAACCCATTGGCCCGAATATTGGGCAGCGGCATTCCGCGAAAAGAATTATCGGTGCTTCGATATTTTCGGACGGCAACCCTCCCTCCGTGAAGAGCCGGATCGGTTGAAGCGATATGCCTTCCTCTATGCCCGTTACGGAAGCGAGGCCGCCAACCGCTTGGCGCCCTGGAGTGCCGATGGACTAATCTTATCATCTTACCCGCCGGAAGCGGTGCTGACGCTTATGGCCAAGACGGAGGTGATAGCAGCCGATCAGATCGAGGCTCATGATCGTTACTACCGCGAGGATCTCAAATCCGTGGAAAGAGCGCCAGCCTCCGGCTTTCTGGCGCCGGACGCTTCTGCAGCACAATCGGACGAGCGCGGTCGGATACGCGCCGACGCCATGGCACCCATAGAGCGTCGGGCCGGAATGATCATCGGCCAGCGTATTGGATACGATCTCGGCTTCGGCAAGGCTTTACAGATAGAGCGCACCGCTCGAATGGTTGAAGATCAGGCTCAGCACGCTCAAGACATTGCCGAACTCGAAGACGAGCTGAACCGTCTAAGCGCGATCGTCAACGGGCTGAACGCTTCTCCGATTCTCCGGGCTTTGAGTGCGAAAATTCGCCAAGCGGGCGGCCCCGCTACCGCCGAACAGTTCAAACGAGCGCGGCTAGAACGGCAGCACCAGCGACAGATCGATATCATCCGAGCATCAAACCAGTTCGATAGTGATTGGTACCTCGACTGCAATCCCGATATCAAGGAACGAGGGCTTGATCCGATCAGACATTATGTCGAGTTTGGTGCGAATGAGGAGCGTGAGCCCACGCCTTCTTTCGATGCAAAGGCGTATATCCACGCTCATCCGTACATCACAGCGTTAAACGACCTTCCGTTCGTCCATTATATTCGGGGTTTGGCGCTCAACAGGGAACACGGGGATTGAGTGCCGATGACGAGGCTTCGATCGAACCCTTATCACGCGACGGCGATGTCGCGCCGCTGGAGCCACGAACGCACCAATCGTGGAGAAATATGGGCTGGTACGGCTCCCAGCCGCTGACCGCCCGTGATCGTTTTTCACCGCAACCAGCCGCTGGGCTCATTCCTGCGCCAGCCTGCCCGCCGGCGGATCAAGCGGTTAGGATTAGTGGAGACGACCAGGCTGCGATGTTGGTGGGCCTCGCGCCCAGACAGGCCATTAGGGCGCGGCTCACCAAATCGGCGGGCGCAGCATCGGCCGCACCATGGCCCGTTCGTTTCATATTCGGAACATTTTTGATTGACCATGTCGACGGTTTCAGAGATTGCGCAGAATCAATCCTCGCGTTTTTTCAGGATGTGCCCGCTGAGCATAGGGTCTGGCTTGTGGCATTCGATCCCGCTTTGATCGAGCGGAATCGAGTCGAGGCGACCGTGCCGATCGCGCTTCGGCCGATCATACGATGGATAGATGCAACTCCGAACCGAAGCGTATTGCTCGATCTGACCCGCGCGGCGGCGGCGATCGAAGGGAGCTGGTTCCTATATCTCGACACCTCCTGCCGTATCGCAGCCAATGCCCACGAGGTTTTGACCCACTATATCGCCCGGTTTCCGATATGCCGTTTTATCGTGCCGGGCATGGTGGCTTTTGACGATCGACGACAGATCTCAGACTGGCGACGGCATCACGGAGGGAGCAACCTGCTGTTCGAGACTGATTTCGACGAGAGTTGTCTTGTCGTGATGCGCCAGGATCTTCTTGTGGAGATTGCCAATGAGGACGAATGGTGGCCTACGGGACGCGGCCTCTATTCGCTGGCGTTAAGAGCCGGGGCCCAAGAACCTCTGCTTTTCGTGCCTGACTATCTCTGTGAATGCACCCGGCATGAGGCCCGGAGGTCCGATGACTGGGCGCAACGGCAATCTCGACTATCGGCGCGGCGTGCCTTCCTGTCGAATTGGGCCGACACTCTCGATGTTCGAAACAAGACTAGTGTGACGGCGGACATATCGCTCCCGGCCCCCAGACGGGGTGTCGTCATCGTGCGGACTCAAGGACGCCGCCTGGATCTGCTGAACGAAGCCTTGGATTCCATCCGGTCGCAGTCATTCCCACTCACGGCTTGTGTTGTGGTGCATGAATCAAAGTCGATCTTCGACGATGTCTTGCTGTGGCTCGGTCCCGAGCGTGACGATTTAGTTCTTCTGCATGCATGGGAAACAGACAGGAAGCGCGGCTATCCTCTCAATGTGGGGCTCGACTTCGCCCGTGAGAATGTGGAACGGTTCGACTTTTTCTCGTTTCTCGATGACGACGACATCCTTTATCCGCTCCATGCCGAACGTCTGGCGGCTGCTCTCCACGTCAGCCAGGCAGATGCGGTCTATGGGCTTACAAATCAGAGGCGATTTGCCGAAGGCGTATCGCCCGGTCATCCGGCAAAGCCGACATCCTTTCTCGTTGCCGGCAATTTCATCCCCATCCACGCTTATGCGGCCCGGATCCACGTTCTCGATCACGCCTTCGTTCGCTTCCGCGAGGACATGCACTATTTGGAAGATTGGGACTTCCTGCTGACGGTTTTGCACGAGGGTCTATCGCTCGTCCACCTGCCCGAAGTTTTGTGTGAGTATCGGATTATCGGTGACGGCAACGTCGAGGTTAAATCCGATCCGACTCATTATTCGGAATGCGAAGTCCGGGTGCTGGCCATGGCCGAATCTGTCGCCCGGCGGCTGGGGCCTGCTCATCTTTTGCGCGACATCGCTGCCTTCGACATGGAGGGACTGGCCGGCTTGGCGATTGGAGAAATCCACCATGCCGAGCTCGCATGGACTCTATTCGACACTGTCCAAAATTCGACGGATGTCTGAGCGGATGGGCGACACTGGCGTCAGCATTATCGTGCCCTGTCACTTTGCCAATTTTGGCGTCGTAGGAATCAACGCCTTGCGTCGCGCGCTGGACGGCATCCATGACCAGCGGTGTTCGCAAGCCTACGAAGTCATCCTCGTCGATGACGGCAGCATCGTACCGGTGCAGAGCCTGGACCCTATGCTCGGAGCGTCACGGCTACGCTTCACACGCATGGTTCGACATGGGCGGCATCTTGGCTCGTCTCACGCTTTCAACACAGGCCTTGCTCAAGCGAGATATTCCTGGATCGTACCATTCGATCTCGACGAACCCTGGGCGAAGGACACGCTCGAAACGCAATTGACGCGGGCCCGCGCCGACCCCGACCTGTCGTTCTGCGCTCGTCGAATAGCGAGCCCAGAGATAGCAGGAACCGAAGCAGGATCGCATGATCGTTTGGATGAATGGTCCAAGGCCCTTCATTCATTCGCGGATGTGGCACGACCTTTTTCCGCCGGAAGCGTCCTCGCCAGGACGGATGTGTTCCGACTGCTCGGCGGATTTTCGCACGATCCACGCTCCTCTCATCGTGACGAATATTCGCTTTGGAGCACCTGGTTTCGATTCTTCAAACCGGCTTTGCTCGAAGACACCAAGAGCGTCGCGCCATCCAGCAGAGCACAATCCGAGATCGTCCTTCGGCGTTTTAGCGACCTTGGCGTGCGGGACGACATCCCTCTAGCGCTCTGCTCTTTGGCAGGATTACTCGGATGCACGGTTCTTGAGGCTGGCAAATTGGCTTACGTCATGTGGCGATTCAGACCGCGCGTGCGAATGCCGAAAGCGGCTCTCTCTTCGCTGCAATACCTTATGCCGGATCGGCGGGTCCTCGTTGCGAGTCCCAAAGCCAGCGTCGCACCAGAACAGATTATTCCCGGACTGGTCCTTTCCCTCACGGTCGGGGACATATTTCCCCTGCAGGCAACACTCTGAGGCCCAAACACGCAGTTTGACGCCGCATTGCGCCAATACAGCCGCTCACTAGGCATCTTCAATGCCGGTTGGTATTACAATCTCGACAATCCCGTCATGATCAACGCAAGTTTGCGGCTGTCGCCTTCCGCATTATGCCAATGACCGAACTCGATCTTCATATCGTTTCGCCCCTCGCGCAGGTCGGCCAGAAACGACATTGCTCCAAGAATATGGGGCACGGTCCGATGAAGAGCGCGATCCAGGACGATCGTGCCGTTGACGCTGATCTTCACGAGTTGTTCTTCGAAGAGAACATTCTGATATTCCATCACCACGCGCTGGCGCCCAGACCTTTCGCTAAGCAGAACCACTTCACTACTTGGCCCCTGGAGCCAATTGAAGGACCTGGGGTGGCCATGCTCCGGGCTGGGCTTTTCCCGCCATGACACTCCCGCACCGGCAATCCAAGTCCGCCCATTTTCCCGTGTCGCCAAATCAGACCCAGGCTTTGCCCTGAGCCGATTTTCCCGTGGGACAAAGTTGATATTGGGGCGCACTCCAAACCGGTTCAGCAATCCGGCCCGTTGAAGCATCTGGTGGAAACCCCGATAGGTCGCCTCGATCGAGTGTTCGTTCTCATAGTAGAGCGGCCCGAGACCTCGGATACGTCGAGCGATGCTCGGACGATCTTTCAGTGTTACAATGAGCCGGACAAGTTCCGAAGTGCTCCCTGTGCGGGTCAACAGCCCGGAGATGCCGTCGGCAACCGCATCCTTCACGCCGGTGACGCCATGCGCCACGACGGGAGTGCCAAGCGCACCGGCTTCAGCGAAAGCCTGACCAAAGGTCTCCTCCCGACTGGCTCCAACGAAAAGATCGGCTGCCGCGTAGTAGAGCAGAACCTGTTCTTGCCCCTTGACGTAGCCAGGCAAGATGCAGAAACCCGGCAGAGTCTCGCGTTCTTTCTCACTCACATGACCGAGGATCACCACCTTGACGTCTGGGATGCCCTGTTTCGCAAGCAACTGGATGACTGGCATCACGCCTTTACGAGGCTCACTCAGCGATGTCGTGCTGATCAAAACGATAAAATCTTCCCCCGGCAATCCAAGCGCTAACCTGGCGGTCTTCTTATCGCGCGGCACGAAATTGATCGGGTCGATCCCGAGCCGTATTTGATCCAAGCGTCCCGCAATAGATGCATCGGCATCTTGAACGAAATCGCGCGTCCAGGATGAATTAGCCGCGATGATGACGTTAGGATTGTTCTGCAGCAGGTTTCGCTTTTGAAACCACGCGTCGGCAATCTGCTCAGGAGCGAGCCTCGGATATTCTTCAGGGGTTGGACAGGAGGCGTCGCAGCCGGTTTCAAGCTTGCGGCACCCATGCGTATAGGCGCATCGCCCCGTGAACCACCAAAAATCATGGACCACGATGACTGTCGGCCAGCGCCGAAAGATCCCTTCGAAAAGACTCGGCTCCGGCTGGGCATGATGGATGTTGCCGAGAACCACGATATCGCAATCCGTTGCCGCCACGGCATCGGTAAGGACAGCCGCAGTGGGCAGGGGCTCTCCCGCATCGGCCGGATGCTGCAAAAAGTGGATGGATTGAACGCGGTGTCCGGCAGCCACTAAGGAATCCGCTAGCCGGCGATGCGCGATCCCGGCGCCGTATTCGAAGCCTATGTCGTTGATGAAGCAGAAGGACAGTTTCCGGGTACTCGTACCGAACGGGTTTTGCCCGATCTTCGCCCCCGTCTCAGACACAAAGGCATCACGAACCTCGAGGAGTTCGGCTTTGAAACGATTGGCGACATGAGTTTTTTGCTGATCGTGGCGCCTGAACAAGGCGATGGTCCGACCAATCACGTGAATCTTAGCCTTGCAGGCAGCGAAACGCAGCCAGAGTTCATAGTCCATACTATAGTAAAGGTCCTCTCGGACCGATGCTCCGGCTTTTTCCCAGATTTGGCGAGTGAAGAAGACTTCCGGCTGATAGAAGAACTGTCCAGCGTTCCAACCTCCATCGAGGTCAAGAATATTTTCGATGGGCAGGGTGCCATCGGCGCAGGATGTCAAATGCTCCGAATCGTAGACATGGTCTGTATGAGTGCGGCAGATACCCGCGACCATGTCGGCGCCCGATCCCGCAAAGGCGAGAGCCATGCCGTGCAATGCGCCCTCCGCCAGCATGTCGTCGCTGTTGAGCCAGGTCAATATGTCGCCGCTGGCGAGTTTCATCCCCTTGTTGATCGCATGCGATTGGCCCCGATCGCGCTCGCTGATGACATGGCTCAGATGGCTTCGGTAGCTGTTCACGACCTCCAGGGTTTGGTCGGTCGAACCGCCGTCAACGACAATGATTTCAAGGTTCGCATAGCCCTGATGGATCAGGGACAGCAGGGTCTCTTCAATGAAATGCCCCTGGTTGAACGTCGGAACGACGACCGAAATACGCGGCCACGACCAGCCCTCGAGGAACAGCAGCGGGGCGGGTTTCGTGGGGCCGCCCCATGGCCAGTGATTTGGCTTGGCATCCTTGACGACAGCGTCGGACCAAATGCGCAGAAGGGCCTCCTGGAGGTCACTATCCCGATCTACGCCGCCACGGGAGGATTCGTGATAGGCATCGAAGGCGACCTTAACCTCCGTCCAGTCTCGTTCCTCGAAGCGACGTCTGGTCATGATTTCGCTTTTTGCCGCGAGGCGAACCACATCGACACTGTCACGACACAAGGCCTGAGGCGTGACGTCGAGCGGTACGACAGCTGTCGCGGCGGTCTCGTTCGTGGCGACTTCGTGAACGGGACGGACCATGTACCCCCCTGGAGCCAGCAACTGAAGCGCAGTGTCGATCCTTTGGGCGGGATCGATTTTTGGATCGAGCCAGACCACGACATCGAATTGAAAGGGAAGCACATTCGAGGCGGCTTCCGGCGAGCCGCCGAGCACGAGAGGCCGGCTCTCGAACGAGACTTGACGACTCGCTGCCCAAAGATCGGCTAAATCCGCTTCCTTCTCCACTAGGAGACCAAGTTTTATCTTTTGACCCAGTTTGGCGGCATCGCTCCCAACGGGGTCGATCAACAATAGGGTCCGCCCCTTTTGGCCCCTCGATGAGAAAGCCGGGTCACGTTCGTCAATGAGCGCTGCAACAATCTCCAGCGTGCTGATGGGCAAACTCAAGTCTCATCTCGCGGTGCGGTTTGATCGATGTGACGGTGGAGTTGCGACAGGCCAAAGCGTGTGCCCATCTTGACCCAACGGGATGCCGCGAAACTCGAGACCGTGTCCTTCAACTCGTTTTCCTGATGACGCAATTGGCTCACCAGCTCGTCGAGATTGCCATTTTCCGTGGTCAGCCGCTCGATCTGAGATTCGAGATCCGCCACCACCTGGCGAAGGAGATGCACTTCCTGAGAGCGATTTTCATCGCGTTGAGTAAACCGCTCCTCGGCTCGTCGCGCTTCTTTCTCAGCCACGATCGCGCGGTATTCGAAACGCGCCAAGTCGGACCGCAAGCCAATCTCGGTCGTAATGGCTTGGTCGAGACGGGCGACCAGCGATTCGATGCTGGCCATCCTTAAAGGTGCAACGGCCTTTCGAATCTTGGTCGAGATCGAGCCCGACTGTTCTCCCGCTTGGAGACCCGGTGCTGGCGGCAAAAGGGCGTCTCTTAAGGCCTCGGCGATGCACATGGCGAGCGCCTTGATATTGTCCTCGACCTTGAGCCCGTTAGCCCTCGATTGGCCCAATCCTCCGCTTGCACCGAACTCAACAGGACCCATTCCGGGAGGATCTATAATGTCGCCGCCCTCAGGCATTCGCTTCTCCTCCGGCCGCGTGGATCTTCTCAAATAGAACTGTGGATTCACGGCTACAGAGACCCGACCGCTCTCTCGCCAATCGACTAGCTTGGGTGCAGGGCGTGTTCAAGGCTTATCGACGCGATTCGCTTGATCGGACGGTGCCAATTCCCCAGGCCTGAACACTGAAAGCAGGGGTCCACGAATATTGGCGAATCCGACGGCCAACCGCCTCACGGCTTCAAGGGGCTTGGGACTGACCCACCTGATCGCGCGCAAAACGCGGGAGCGGCCAAGGCTGGTGAGATCGCTTTCCACCACATCGAGCTGCTGGTGCATCATCTCCAGTGCGTCGCGCGCCCGTCCCGCCGCCAGCTGCAGGGTTGCGGCCTCGTGCTCCGCACTCGCGGCGCGCCGCTTTACATCGAACAAGATCCGTTTCAATGCCAGGATCTCCGCCTCTCCATCGACGGCGCCTCGCCCCGTGGCATATCGTTCCATCGTCTCATCGCTCCCAATCGCGGCGCGATGCAAGGTCGGCCGGTAGGTCAGGGCTTTTGCGGTCTGATCCGAAAGTCGACGATAAAGATCGCTCACTGGGAGCTTGCAGTTAGCGATGGCGTGGCGCAGATGGCGTCGTGCGATCCAGGCGCAGGCCGGACTGCGGGCGTTGTCCTTATCCTGGGCCGCGCCAGCCACCCGCAACACCCGTCGCTCTTGAATGAAGAGGCCGAGCGGTCCCTCGAAGTTAGGCCTAGGCTTCGACGACCCGGCCTCCTCGATCGCAACGACGCTGGCCTCGAAGAGATCGGTCTCCGGGCGGCGGCTCGCGAGTTCGAGCAGGCTGCCGAAATGGTCGGGGGCTATCCGATCAGCAAGGTCCAGAATGGTGAAAAATGGTGCCGCCACCTGGGCAAGACCAGCCTTCAGCGCATCCTCGGCGGACAGGTCTGCCGCCGGAAAACCCTCGATGGTCATCGTGGCCGTGGCTTCACCATGTCGGCCCTCGACGCTCCCCGCCCCTTCGCTGCCGACGAGGAGAACCCGATAAACCCCGTGATCTTGCGCTGCGATCGACCGCAAAACCGCCGTCGCGGCGTCTAACGGCCGCCCTCTCAAAGGCAGCAGAATGTCGACATGAGGCGAGCGCTTGTCCGGGCCTGACACTAAACCCGTGGATCGGCGTGCCGCTGCGGCCTCATTCCTTATGGAACCGACAAATTCGCAGCATCTCGCGATAGCCTGCTCAAGCCCATATTGGCTGGCCAAAATGGCGTGGCTGGCATCGGCCATGGCGGAGGCTTCTTTGGGATGGGCACGCGCCCAAGCCACACGATCGATGATCTCGGCCGCACATTTTTCAGCTGACTGGCTGAGATCGACTCGAAAAACCGTATCGCCGAGGAGGCGCTCGGCAAAGGGAATCGTATCGGTGATCAAGAGACACCCCGCGGCTGCGGCCTCGAACATACGCGCCGACGGCGTATCGGCGTGTCGATGCTGTTCCTTATGAAAGCAAAGCGCGATCCCATGCCATGACAATGT
Source organism: Lichenihabitans sp. (assembly GCA_965214365.1). Taxonomy (GTDB): domain Bacteria; phylum Pseudomonadota; class Alphaproteobacteria; order Rhizobiales; family Beijerinckiaceae; genus Lichenihabitans. The sequence continues at coordinate 1,895,156 of CBDCBM010000004.1, read as the reverse complement.
ATCGAAGAGTGACTCGCCATCGAAGGGAACCTGCCCGCGATAGGAATGGGGACAGTGAGTCCAGCCTTCTTTCGGGCCATAGACGTTGAGCAGCAAACTTTCGTCGAGACGACGAAACAACCCCTCGTGGCGCGGACCATCCCATTGGACGCCGACATAAACCAATCCCGTGGGTGGCGGGCGTAACGATGGTAACGCGCGGGACGGGCTGACTGGAAGGAAATCAAAGTCCGACATGGGATGCGTCACCCCATGGTCGGCGTCGAGACGGGACGCGAATGCCCTGATCGCTTCCGAGCCGATGAGATAGCCGTCATAACTCAGGATCGAGTGCAAAAAATCCTGATTGAAATCGAAAAACTGCGGCGGATTCCAGAGCGCGCCCAAAGTGAGATGCGGGGTCAGCTTCGGCGTGAAAAAATGCGTGGCGATCACGAAATCTGGATCGCAGGCATAGACCTGATCAGAGGTGACGACTTCGCTGGCGCTATGCCCGATCCGCTCGGATGCGCGCTTGAACCTGGCGATATATTCGACTTCCGCCGTATGGACCTGATTCGGAAAGCTGTTGACCAAGGCAATATGCATCAAGGCTTGGTACTAGGTTTTTTGGAAAAAGGGCATTCCCAATTGAGACCGTCCGCGCTGCGATCTAACAAGCTCAAATCGTTGCCGCACCGACCATTTTCGATGCCCACACTCCTCGGTCATCCAACCCCGATCGCGGTTCCAAGGCGGTCAATTTCCGCCATGATGGGTGTACCGAACGTTGTTCGATCGCGTAAGAGCGGCTTGAACTGGGTCGCTATGACAGGCCAGCCACGATAATCGTCAGCCGCTGAGAAGAGCATTTGAAGGTCGACGGACGCCCGAACTCGTTAAGACAAACCTTACATCGACTGCCCTTAGTTTTCACCTGTTCGCCGAAGCGATTTCGTGTCCCGGCCAGGAGGAGGTGCGGCGGACCTGCCGTCCGGGCTTCGGACTCGACCCCGTCCACACATGAAATCGCCTGGCCTGCGCCTACACTTTCATACGGCATTACAGCACGGAGCCTCATGCGGGCTCCGCCCGGCGGTGAACCGGAATTCAGCGACCGGATAATTTGCGCCTCCCCGGGACGCGGTTTCCAACCCATGAAACTTGTGAAAACTGAGAGTTTTTGGAATTATACATCACGAATGTATTGATCTGGACTAGTGCGCGACCACCCTACATTAGACCGGATTACCCTTGCTGGAACACCGGCGGCCACGCATTTAGCCGGAATTGCGCCCGTTACTAGCGACTTGGCTCCGATGACGCTGCCGTCGCCGATGGTCGCACCTTTAAGAACACCGCAGCCATTGGCAATCCAGACGTGGCTCCCAATCATGACCCCTTTGCCCGGGTTCATGATTTGGCCGGTTTCGAGGTCGTAGATCGTGTGGAAGTCGGACGTATCAATTTCGATGTCCGCTCCTAGCATGCAATCGCGACCAATCTTGATTGATTGTCCTTCGAACGCACGGAAATTAACTATGTTACAAGTAGTTTCTGTCTCGATCGTAACAGCACCTCCTTGGCACACAATCGATACTCTGCCCCAATAACACCTCTCTGCGAGAGCTAACGATCCGCCGTTGCGGATATCAATGTGAAGACTCGTAAATTCCTGGTCGATGTGGATCGGATCACCAAGATACAAACGGCATCCGTTGGCAACGCGAATTGTTCCATTCGCTTTAGTCAACCATGCATCTGGAATGTTAACGTCGGCATCATGACCGATCTCAAGGTTCAACGGCATCGCTTGGATAGACCTTTAAAGCGTGACTGGACCCTAGACGTGGCCCTCACAGTCGGTTGAACGTCACAAATATGATCCTATAAATTATGAGCCGAAATCGATCACATCTCACTTTTCAAAATATGTCCTATTTTTCGCATATCACACGAGGCTCAAATAAATTGAACCGCGTGTTAAGGATGTTTGCATCGACCGAAGAGAAGCGCATTCAGGAATTCATCGCCCGAGACCCGGAGCGCCACAATACTTGGGAACCATTAACCTTGTCCATTCAGCGAGCCTGGACGGGTAGCATCCCAGTCTTGAGCGCGCAAGGGTCGGCTTCAAACCCGAACCACGGGTTGACGCATCCTGGGTTTTGAAACAAAACCAACCGCGATCACACATTGCTTTCAGAGGGCGCCTATGACCGACGTAGTGGACGAAAAATACTACCAAGTCGTAGGCAGAGGTTCTTTTTCGGAGAGACTTCTGATTAAAGCAAGAAATAATATCTATTCTGAATTCATTGAAAGGATGAAGCCTACTGAATTCAGTAAGATCGTTGATGTCGGCGTGTCCGATGTGATCAACGAGGGAGCAAACGTTCTAGAGCGTAAATTTCCCTTTCTTAAAAATGTTATGGCATGTGGCTTAAGCGACGCTGTTGAATTTCGTCGGAATTTTCCTGAATGTGGATATACAAAAATCGTACCTAATACTCCCTTACCATTTGACGACCATACTTTCGATATCGCCGCATCGAATGCCGTATTGGAGCACGTCGGGAGCTTCGAAAATCAAGTGTTTTATATTAGGGAACTGTGCCGGGTTGCAAAACGAGTGTTCATCAGCGTGCCACACAGGTACTTTCCGATCGAGCATCACACCTCTATTCCACTACTGCATTACTCGGACAGCTTATTCAAAATCGCGTGCCTAATGTCAAACAAATCCGAGTGGATAGAGGAAGAGAATTTGGTTTTGATAACTCGCAAGAGATTATGGCAGTTGGTTGCAGGAATGGACAGAAACATCACTGTAGGATACTCAGGCCTCCGTCTTGGGCCCTTGTCCTCTAATTTGTTTGTTTCCATTACATAATATGATTACTTAACAGAAAACCGATTGTATACTGCACGGTCACAAGCGATCTGAATTATCAAGTGTTGGATCAAATAGTCGGGAAGATGGAACAAACGCAGGAACGGTGACGCTGAGATCGCTTTTTAGAGCTAACCTTAAGTCCACCTTTGAGGCGAAGGTCAGGCGGAACTTCCCAGCATCATTGGGAAATGTCGACAAATCGACGCAAATCGAGAGGCAGAGGCGTCCCGACGGCGATCGGAACGTAAACCGAAGCCTCGATCTCAGTTCGATCCACCCGCGTCAAAGTGACCTTCAGGGAGCCTTCCCGAGGAGCCCCAGGGATCTCGAAGGCTTGGCCAAAGGGTCTGCGGCGCGGCGCACTCTCGAACAGCATGGCGCCGGACGAAGACAATAGCGATATCGCGGCTGAGAATTCTTCCTCCGGCGCGATACCCTCGATGCGGTTCAGCGTCACCCGTGTCACGCCACCGTTCCCGTTCCGGCTCTCGTCGAGCGCTAGCACCGCGAACCCATTGGGCCGCAGAGACTCCAACTGGGTCACTGTCGCCACATCACCTTTGCGACATCGAAGCGAGGCTCTGATTAAGCCTAATGCGAGATTGCGCCCGCCGGCCGCCTCCGTATGATCATAGCGGAAGACGACGCTGTTGCGTTCTGCCGCATTGATGAACTCATCGGGAAAACTCATTTCGAATGGCGATCCCGGGAACCAGGCCTGGAGATGGATGGGGTCCAACGTATGCCCGTTCAAAACCGCGGTGATCGTCTGTGTTCCCGCGGTGATTCCGACTGCCTGGAATGTGCAAGCCCGGCTTGCTGCGGGAAGCCTGAACGATATCTGGCTTTCCGGACCATCCGACCAGCGGTGAGTCCGTTCCGACACGGACCACCCGCTCTCGAATGAGACGTTCTCGGCGTTTTTATCCGCGCTATAGCTGAAGATGACATTCCAGTTCCGTGGAGTGATGTCGCTGAGCGCGTGCCGACAGGTTACCGCAGCCTCGTCCAGCACCAATGACCGAGCGCCGGGTTGAACGACGTCCGGTCGATCATACGTGAAGGAGACGGTGTTTCGTTGACCGGGGATCATCATTGAGTCGGGCAACGGAACGACAAGAGATTGCTCAGGACCGGTGCTGTCGCGTTCAAGCGAACCCGCAGGCTCACCATTGAGCGTGACGGAGATGTTTTGCACCCCCGACGTTTCGGCCCTGAGGTCCAATGCGCAGGCGATCTCTTGAGGGGGCAAATCAAACGCCAACACACTGCCATCCCCGGAAGACGAGCGCTGTGTCGGCTCGCTCGGCGCCCAACCGCTGACAAATTCTATGCCGCCGCCGTCTTTGCCAGCTTGGTAGCTCCCGATAACGTGGGGCGGACTGTCCGGCCCATGACTATTGTGGCCGAAGCCCCGCTGCTCGCCATAAGCTGACAACATGGTGCCGAGCAATGATAGCCGATCGCGGTCGTCATGCGCGAATTGAACCGGGACCTCGCCATATTCGGCACGGGTTCGCTCGAACGTCAGGCTAAGATCGTATCCAGACACGGCGGCCGCAGGTAACGAACTGGTCAGCGCATAACGCGCCTTGGGCTGTGCAGTCATGAAGTCGAAGAGAGGCAGTTCCCATTGCGTAAAGGCAATAAGCGTGTGGTGAGATGCGGCCAAGGCATCTTTCAAGTCCGCATCCACGTCGCTCGGGCGTGGATCGAAATGTTGGGCGCGCAGGAGATCCGGGATATTCCGTTGATAGTTGAACGCAAGGGCGTTGACGGCACTCACCAGATTTGTGCCGAGCACAACTATGCCTGCGAGTCGTAGGAGAACACGTCCGCGCCGATCGATGCCGTTCCCCGCCCACAACCATGCGAGAGCAGGCGCGGCAAACGCCAGGATAAAGGCGTAGTAAATTCCCTGACCTCCGACATATTTGATTGAAAAACACCGTGCGAGATGCCAGCCGAAGAAAGCCACGGCGAACCAAAACGCAGCCGAGCGCAACCGTCCTGAAACCGAGTTGCTTCGGAGTAGACCTTCGGGCAGCGCAAAGATGACTACCGTCGCCAAAAGCCAGGGGATGAACCCGAGCCAAGCCGATTGGTCCCACACCCCTAGGTAGCCATCGGCGGAGGCGATACCCTCGAAATGATAATAAGGGGTATTGCTAAAATCCAGATGTGGCGGAATCCACGGGAAAAGGTAACGGTTGCCGAAAGTGTTGAATGAGTCGTACAGGGCCTTGCGACGCTCAGCGGAGGGGTCGAGGTCAAGATCCGGGACAGGCGCGAGAAAGAGACTGGCGGAGTCGACGAGGGTGTTCACACCGGCGATCGCGGGACTGAACGGCCGGTTCTGAAAATTCGGAATGTCTGGTGTCGCGTGGCCGGATTCGACGACATTGATGACGAGCGCCGGTAGGAACAGCGTCGCCATGATACAGGCTGCCAAACCGATCTGTAAAAACCGACCGCGCAGAAATTGTCGCAGGCGGCCTCGTGCACTCATCCGGTAAAGCAGCATCGCGCAAAACAAAGCCGCCACGGGCAAGAGAAATGGAAGATGCAGTTTTGACCCTGCCGAAAGGCCAAAGCCCATGGCAGCTAAGGCGGCATCGGCCGCGTTGGACGACCGCCACCATCGGGCCGCGAAGATGAGGCCGATCAGTAGTGGCACGCCCGCGATCAAATCGTCGTTGCCCGAACTCGCCGACACCATCACCGCAGGCGCCGTGAGATAGAGGGTCGCGGCGAACAATCTAGCCGTGCGGGCCGCCCCAAACTCTTGCGCCGCGCGGCCCACGGCAACGCCGCCCATGAGCCAAGTCACGAATCCAAATAGGTTCATCCATCGGCCGGCCAATCCGTGGATGGCGAATGCAAGGTAGCCGAGTGTCGTGTCGAACGGGTAAAATTGCATTCGGAAATCGCCAATCGGCGGGTGGCTCAGCATTCCTTGAGCGATGTACAAAAAGGCCCGAGGCAAGCGATAGGCGACGCTGTCGTAATTGTTGGGATCGTAACCGGCGCAGATCATGGCTGTGGGCATCACAACACCAAGGATCGCCAGCCAAAACACACCACTCGCGATTTTATCGAACGGCGAGCCCACAGTCTCGTCGGCGACGTCGGACGCCGACGAGACGCGGCATGTGGCCAGGTGTCGGCTCACAAAGGTTGCCATAATTGCCGCTATGGTCAGCGATACGCCGACGTAGGCAAAACGGTTTCCGAGAGACGAGAAACAACTCAGCACGAGCGCTGTACAGACGAGGTCGGTCCATATCAGAACGAACAAGGCGCATAGGGCAGCCCCTCGATCTTTCCGAAGATGCCAGACACCCCAGCCAACGAGCAGCAGTAGAAGCCCTGCGTGTGTCAATGTGAACCCTGCGGACAGCAGTGATCGAGCTGTCAAATTTGCATACTCCTGGGAGGGACATCGCACTCAAAGCCTGACGCCATGAGGAGATGGTTCGGGATCGGAAAAGTGAACGGTATCGCCTCGTCTTCAAAATCAAGGAGCCTCGGAAATGCGCGCTCGTCTCAGACTAGCTGCGGTCCAACTCAATCTTTTTAAAAGCCAATAGAAGAAATCTCGCCGAGGAATGTACTAAACTGTTCCGGAGAACGAAGTGTTTTAGAGAAGGCTCAAATAACGCTCCGCAAGTTCAAGCACAACGATGTCGGGATGAGTCTTCTCGATCAAAGGCTTGTCCAAAACCGTTCCATTATGATGGATGTAGACGGGATCTTTGAATGTCTCATACAAAAAAAGCGGTCCCATCACATAGTCGGTGAAGGAGTCGCCCTGAATAAGAATTCTAGGGCTGTCTTGCCGATCGGTACGCACTTCGGTTATGCCCCATCCTGATCCGGGTTGAGGCGGAAGCCGGGTGGTACTCACTATGTGAGACGCGCCTCGGTATTTTAGATAGTCTTCCGGGTAGATAATATCGTTATACATATTCATTAACAGTGCCAAGTCACCCCGGAAATGCATTGAAGACACTTCATAATCATCGAGTGAGACAGGTTGAACATTGGGAAAGCGACGACCGACCTGCTCCATCAGAAGCTTATAAGCCACGAACGCGCCACGCGGACCCCAGTGGCTGTCGGTCCGCGTATACATTCCGTGCTGCGGCTTCAGCGCCTTGATTGCGGCGCGAGGATCAATGAGTGTGATATCGCGATGGTCGGCGACTGCTTCCACGACCTGATCGAATCGGGTCGTGCTGTTCGGCAAGGCCGGATAATCGGGAAGGTCTTCAGGATAGATCGTGCTCTTGTCGGGCGCCACGACTACGTAGAAAGCGATCCCGCGCTCGGCGAGCCATGTCTCATCTGCGGCGATCTTCGCAACCCAATCCTCCAGCTGTGTCTGGCTAAATACATCCTCACCGGTATGCTGCTCCATGATGCGCTCAGGCTCATAAGCGTAAAACATGAAACCGTGCCGCCCAAGTGCAACCTTAGGTGTCGTGCTTACGTTTAGCGCATAATGGATCAGGCTGTTGAGCCGTACCATTTGGCTGCGTAGGCCAAATCGCTCGTCAAGATAGGCTTGCGTCTGCTGCGGCAGTTTCGCCAATTCATCCAAACGCTGGGGCAAACTCGGCTGCTGCGCAGGTGCACCGTTCTCGCTAGCGCCGGTCTGAACGCCCGCCAACTCAAGTAGTCCGGGCGTGATGATAAAGAGGCAGAATCCAAGAATCACGATCCATGATTCCAGAGCAGACGGGCGCCTAGAAATCGGAACAGTGTTCGCGGCTGCATTCGAAGCCATGGCGCTCCTCACCGATCAAAACTTGAAGCGAATGAGCGTATCGGCGATGCCGGCCGAACGGCTCAAAGCGACACCAAGCCTCATGCGCAGGTTTGGGGTTTCCGGAACACGGCTCGATCGACGGACAAGACGGGCTCGAGCCAAGCCGCCGTCTTGCCGACGCGGCCCCGTAGGGCAGGGTCTCTTAGACATCGTTGTGAACCAGGCAATGCATGAAACGCTCGATAGCATGAGCCCGCCCCGATCCCAAGACCAGTCCGCATACCCGCCCGCAAGCTCGGCGCGCGTTCCGCATCCGGTAAGGCGGATCGCTCGACGCCGCAAGGGCGCTCCATGGACGCGGTGACGACCAGATGCTATCTGAGCCGCCTTTCGCTACGAACCCGGCGGAGATAGTTCTGGAGACATCGATGAAAATTGGCATCCTTCGGAGCGTCGGCAACATCACTCACGGAGGGTTGTTTCAGTACGAAAAGGCCTTCATCGATGCTCTTGGCGAACTGGCTCCCCATTCCGGCGAAACTTTCGTCTATCTGACCTATCTTAGAGGCGATTTGAAAACCCTGGCCGGCAGCGGCGGGCTGTCATATCGCGGACTTTCAGTTGAATTCCTCGAGTCTTCGCCCGTAGAATCGGCGTCCCTGATCCCGGATACCGAGGCTGAACCACAACCCCACCCGGCGATCGATCCCAACGATATCTACTTTGATCGCAAGGGAGCTGAGAGCTTACGGAGGGCGCAAATCGACTTGATTCTGCAGATCAGCCCATCAGCGTACACTTTTTCACTCGGCATCCCGTTCGTCATGCCGATCTTCGATCTCAACCACAGGCTTCAGCCCGAATTCCCCGAGGTCAGCGCGTTTGGCGAATACCAGATGCGGGAATATTTCTATATCAATGTGTGCCGGTACGCGACCATGGTCCTGGTTGATTCCGAGGCCGGCAAGGCCGATGTTCTGAGATTCTACGGAGATTACATTGATGAGGGGCGCATCAGCATCGTTCCCTATTATCCCCCAACAATCCGTGGGCGGATGCCCAATGCCTCGGATTGCGCGCGGGTTGCAGCAAAATATACCCTTCCGCCGCGATATCTGTTCTATCCCGCACAGTTCTGGGAGCATAAGAACCACGCCCGTATCCTCAAGGCGCAACGCATAATCCGCGACGAGACCGGAGAACGGGTGCCGCTCGTTCTCGTGGGCGCGCATTCCGACTATCACCGTGCCCGCACCTTTCGACAGCTCATGACGCTTCGCGATGAACTTGGTCTCATCGACGACGTCCACTACCTCGGGTCCGTGCCCGATATCGACATGCCCGGGCTTTACGTCAATTCGGTAGGCCTCGTGATGCCGACCTTCTTTGGCCCGACCAATATTCCGCCGTTCGAGGCATGGCACTATGGCCGTCCGGTCATCACATCCGACATCCCCGGTATCCGCGCGCAGATCGGGGATGCGGGGTTGCTTGTCGATCCGCGCTCGGCGGAGGATCTGGCCCGTGCCATGCTCGAGGTTTGGCAGAACCAGCCGCGCGTCGCCGCGCTTGTCGAAGCGGGCAATCAGCGGCTTCAAAGCTTTAGTTGGGATGCGTTCAAGGCCAGCGTGCAACAGGCGATCGCCGATGCGTGTACGCTCGTTCGCAACGGCCAAACGCCTCTTTTTCCTGACGTTATATCGACAAATCCGATCGACGCACCTGGCGCGTGAGATATTGCGCAATAGAGGCGCGCCGACTGTTCGCTCATTTGCGCTGCTGAGGAGCGTATCGGCGCCGATGATCGTCGCCGACGAGCCCTAATGTCCAACCGCATCGAGGAACCACGGCTTCGTTGAGACTGTCACGATTGCGCTCGTCATGCCGGTCCGATCAGGTGAAACAACCCCGGGGAACGCCATGCCCGCCGTCTTTCCGATGCGACAATCCTGCCGACGCCCAAGTCAAAACAATCAGCTCGTCTTTAATCTGCCCTACCGCGAACGGAACCACACTTCATGCTCCCTTTGATCGGGCTCCTCCACTTTGCGGTTGTGATATCCTTGTTTTTGATGGGTCTCCGGTCGAGCCCCCTCGATTGGATTACCAAGCTCAATGCGATCGTCATCGGTGTATGGACCGACCTGGTCGTGACCGCATTGATTCTCTCATCAATTTCCCGTCTCAACGATCCGGTCCTTTACGCTGGCCTCTCCATCATTCTCGCACTGCCGTTTGCCGCTCTTCTGACGCGGCTCGGCCGACAAGTCGCGCCCTCTTCTGACGCTATTCCCGGCTTTCTCGACCGTGACGGCACTTTCCCGCGCGCGCTGATCATCTTCATGCTTGTTACCGGTACGCTTGCTATAGGCGCCAACATTCTGATCGCGCTTGCTTATATTCCCAACAATTCCGATACGCTCACTTATCGTCTTCCTAAAATTTATTGGTATTTGAGTTCCGGAAGTTTGGACCATTATAGCGAGGGCATCGATCCACGAGCAACTTACTATCCGTTTAATGGTGCTTTGCTTTATCTACCAATCGTCCAATATCGGTGGAGTGTCCGCCTCTTCACCATAATTCCTTTCGCAGCGTGGAGCATCGTCGGCCTGACCATATTCCGCCTCGCGCGCGAGGCTGGTTTCAGCGGCCGGACCGCTATCGCTGCCTCCTGGCTGACCTGCATGACGCCGGGCGTGTTGGTGCAGGCCACATCAACCAACGACGAGATCATCGCCGCTTTTATTCTTCTCATCGGTCTAAATTTCGCATTTCGTTTTTATCTCAGGCCGTCCCTCCCCGATGCGGCCCTGTCGATGCTCGCTGCGAGCCTGAGCGCCGGCACGAAACTCCACGTGATCTTTTTCTGGCCTCTGATTGCGGTATGCTTGGCGCTTGCGGTTTTTTGGCTCGCGACAGACCGCGATTTTATCGGTCGAAGGTTTTTCACGCTCCCCGTCGTGCTGCGGATGGCGCCAGTCGCTTTGACCTGCGCCGGACTGATCCTGCCCTTCGCCTGGTTTAACTGGCGGGCCAGCGGTCACATGATGGATCAAGGATTTTCCGCCCAGGTCCTCAACCAACCCTATCAGCTTAAGGTGGGACTACAGAATTTGGTCCTGCATGCGGCCCAGACGATCCTGAGCCCCCTTCCCGATCTCGACTTATCGGCCAATGCCGCAACGCGAAGCTCCTTTTACGCCACTTATAATGGTTGGTTGTCCGGCCTTTTCACCTGGGTGAATCAAGGGCCCGACTTCATGTCGGCGGGCTACCGCTTCAACGGAGCAACGCAGACTGTCGGATGGCGCCTCGACGAAAACGGTGTGGATATCGGCTTGAGCTATCTTCTTGTGATTGGTTCACTGTTGATCTGCTACACGAGGCGACGAACATTCTGGCTTGGGCTGATAACAGCCCTCGCTTTTGTCGTCTGGTTTATAACCTATGGTTTGATGACAAGGTATATCGAGGGCTTTTCGGTCTATCTGAGCTACGCGTTCATTGTCTGTGCTCCCGCGCTGGCATTCAGTCTCGTGAAACTGCCGGGTCGCGGCACCTGGGTATGCGCATTCCTGCTCGTCATCATCACCGCGACGCATAGCGTTGAAGACTGGAACATTCTGAGTTTTAACGTCAGACGAAACGTACCCTCCGCTCTCTCTGCCGAAACCTGGCCACTCGATCTTCCTCAAGTGGATGACGGCATCGCCAGGGCCATACGGCAATATGGAGGAGCTCAGTTCCAGGCCACGCATTGGGAAATTCCCTATTGGTCTTTCATGGCCCTCGATAAGGCAGGTCAATATTACGTCGGGCATCCGTCGAGACCGAACCCATCGCACCTGAATATCTATCCTTGTCAGGTCTCCCAAGCCTTCAACTGCCTGCCGGTTCGGATCGATCGCAAGGCATCGCCGGGGCTGGCGCTGCTTGGAACCTTCTGGTCCGATTATGGATCGGAATGGGGCTTTGCGTCAGGCGCCGGCGTTGAGCGCGACCCCGCTTACTCATCCGGATACATCCTCTTGGAACTCTATGAGAGCACGAAGCTTGGCCAGCCCGATGAACGGGAACTCACCGTCTCATCAAGCGTCGCCGGCCTTGAGACCTCAGACAAATTGCAATTCCGATATGCCCTCCATTGGCCGGATGGTGCGCTTATCGAAGCTGACTGGGGAGACGTAGGTCGTTCCCTCCCTTGGCCTCGCTACAAACGCGGAGGGGAGTTGAGCGTCGATATACGCCCCGAGGGTAGTGTCGACGTCCTGAAGCATGTCGAATATCATCTTCAAAGCTCGGATCCATTTAGCCTGGATGGGTCCTCATCCGAGTAGTTGAGGGGCCTTTGCGGCGACAGGCAGACACTCGTAAACGAGCAGCCCGGAACGTGTCAACGATTATGAGACACCGGATTTCGGGATTTAGGCTTGGATGGTTTTGGTTTTTGGCGGCGGGTTGATCCAGGTCGCGGTGGGTTTGTTCGGTGGCGTGGGTGGGGCGTTGACGAAGCGCTGCGGGGTTTTGAGGAAGGCGCGGTCGAGCGTCTTTTGACGGGCGTCATGGATGGCATCGGCTTGACCGTAATGCACCTGGTCCGGGGTCATGAGGCCGAGTCCCGCGTGATGGTGGTCGCGGTTGTACCAATCGAAGAAGGCGCGGCAGAACGTTTTGGCGTCCTCGACGCCGCCGAAGCGTTTTGGGAATTGCGGCTGATATTTCAGGGTTTTGAAGTGGCTCTCGGAGAACGGGTTGTCGTTCGACGTGTGAGGCCGGCTATGGGACTTCGTGATCCCGAGGTCGGCGAGCAGGAACGCCGTGGCCTTGGCCTTCATTGGCGCGCCGCGGTCAGCATGCAGGGTCAGTTGATTGAACGGCACCTCATGTTTGAGCACGGCGTCGCGGATCAGAGGGCCGAACAAGGTCGCGCTTTCGGCATCGGCGACACACCAGGCGACAACACGGCGGCTGAAGATGTCGATGATCACGTAAAGATAGAAGTAGGTCCATTTGGCCGGCCCCATCAGCTTGGTGATATCCCAGGACCAGACCTCGTTCGGCCGCTCGGCGAGGAGTTCGGGCTTCTGATAGGGCGGATGGCGGAACTGATCGCGCCGTTCGCGGACCTCGCCGTTCTGGGCGAGGATGCGGTAGAACGTGCGGATCGCGCAAAGATAGACCCCCTCGTCGAGCAAGGTGGCGTAGATCTCGGCGGGGGCGAGGTCGACGAAACGCGGCTCGCGCAGCGTATCGAGGACGGAGCCACGCTCCCCATCGCTCAAGGCCCGCGTGGGTCTGGGTCGGGCGCGGCGGAGGTGGATCGGCGGCGCACGACGGCGATAGAGGCTGGCGCGCGACACGCCGAGACTGGCGCAGACGGCCTTCAGAGAACCACGGGGCGGCGCGGTGGCGATCAGCGCCTCCATCACGCCTCCTCGCCGATCGGCGGCAGCGGACTGCCAAGCAGATCCGCAACTTTTTTTTGGAGGTCGATGATGGCTTCGGCCCGCGCCAGGCGCCGCTCGAGACGCGCGTTCTCGGACCGTGCGCCAGCCAGTTCAGCGGCCAGCGGATTGACGGCCGCCGTCTTGGGGCCGCGTTTGGCTGGCGACAGAGCGCCGTAGATCCCTGCCGCGCGTTGACGCCGCCAATCGGTCAGCAGGGAGGATAAAGCCCCTCCCGCCGCAGGATCGCGCCGACCCCGCCGCTGTGGACCGCGTGGTCGGTCTCGGCCAGGATTCGCAGCTTGTCCTGCGCCGTGAAGCGCCGCCGACGCGGACGCGAGCCAAGCTCGGGCGAAACCGCGACCGGTGCCGGCACGATCGTCGGCCTCCGGCCATCCTCCGGGCCGGCACCGGTCGCATCGCCAGTCTCTTCCACCAGGGTGGGCATCGGCATGATCAAATCCTCATGCCCTCAAGGGTAAACTTTCCGGGACGGCCTGTCTCACCATCATTGGCACAGAGGGGCCCGGGATCAGGGTTTAGAAGGGTGATGCCCGTGACAAACAGCGCGACCTCCCGCAGCAAAATCGCCGAGTGAAACGATTCAACGAAAGGTCGGCACCCGAATGCGGCTCGATCAGGTCTGGTCGGCGTGCACGACCACGCATGCCTGGATTTCGGTCCCGGGAAGCGAGCCTCTGAGCTCAAAGCTCCGGACCCGCGCCGAGATGGTTCCCATGCTGCCGTTGGACTGGAGGTATTGAAGCTGAATGACGTGGCCCACCTGCGGGCAAATAGGGAAATCGTGTACTCCAAGAACATGTTCTGATCCGTCGCGCACTCTCGTGATCGGAAGCACCTTGATCATTGGTTATCCCTTTGCTCCCTGCGGAGTGCCTATACGTCTATCACGATGATGGAAAGCATCAGGCTCTCGCTTCGAATTCGGTTAGCATCCGTCGATCCCCAGGGCAACCTTGCGTCGATGGCGAGAATGGCCAGACGAGAGAAGCGGAGAACCGGTCGCCGCGGGCCTATCCGTGCGGTCCCAGATCGCAGAGGCGCTCATCAATGACGAATGTCCGATGCCACGACGGCCTCCCCCGCTTTGACCGTCTACCCCTTCACGGCACCGGCGGCGAGACCCTGCACCAGATAGCGCTGAATGAACAAGAACAGGACGCAGACGGGGATCAGCGCCAGCACCCCCGCCGCCATCATCTGCCCGAAATCGACCGAGAACTTCGACACGAAGGCGAGAAGGCCGACCGGAAACGTGCTGGCCGCCGTCGAGGAATTGAGCATCAAGGCGAACAAGAGTTCGCTCCAAGCGGCAGTGAAAACGAAGCCGAGCGTCGCGGCGATGCCCGGAAGCGTCAGCGGCAACACGATCTCAAGCAGCGCGCGAAACCGCTTGGCGCCATCCATCATCGCGGCCTCCTCCAGTTCCTTTGGGATGGCGTCGAAGAAAGACTGCATCAGGAAGACCGCGAAGGGCACGTTGAAGGCCGTGTAGACGATCACGAGACCGGTCAGGCTGTTGGTGAGCCCCAGCGGCGACAGGAGGCGGAAGATCGGCGCCACGATCATGACCAGCGGAAACATCTGCGTGACGAGCAGCAGCCCGACGATCCAGAGCTTTCCCCGGAAGGCGAAGCGCGAGAACGCATAGCCGGCCGCTGCCGCGCAGGCGGTCGAAAACACGGCCGTCAGGCCGGACACGATGACGCTGTTGCGGAAGAACAGCGGAAAATCGGTGTGCCGGATCACGGAAGTATAATTGTCGAAATCCATATGCGACGGCCAATACCGAACGCCTTCGCTGTAGAGGAGCGTCTTGGGCGTCACCGAGACCTTGATTAGCCAATAGAGGGGAAACAGCGCGAAGGCGACGTAGAACGCCAGAAGCGTGTAGTGGAGGGTCCAACTCGCGGCGCGGCGAAGGGCGTAGGGTCGCATGGCTCAGGTCCGCAGCGCGAGGGTCTGGCGCAGGGCCACGAGCACGAACGCATAGGCCAGCAGCAGCACGAGCAGAACCGCGGAGAGCGCGGAGGCATAGCCGAAATCGAGCCGCTGAAAGGCCTGCGTGAAGATGTAGCTCGCCATGATCTGGGTCGAATCGGCCGGGCCGCCCCTGGTCATCACGACGATGAGGTCGGCCGAATTGGCGACCCATACCGTGCGCAGCAGGATGGTGATCGCCATCGTAGGCGCCAGATAGGGCAAGGTGATCGATTGAAATCGGCGGATTGACCCGGCCCCGTCCATGGCGGCGGCTTCATAGATGTCGCGCGGGATCGACTGCAGCGCCGCGAGCAGCGTGATGGCGAAGAACGGGATGCCCCACCAGACCATCGCGATAATCGGCCCCCAGAGCGCGTGATGGGGATCGGACAGCAGGTTGTCGGGTGTGCTCATCAGGCCGAGCGCCTGGAACCAATAGGGCAATGGCCCCACGACAGGATTGAACAGCCAGGCCCAGTTGAGGCCCGACAGGAAGCTCGGGACCGCCCAGGGCAGGAAGACCAAGGCCTGAAGCAGGCCCCTGCCAAAAAAATTTCGGTTGAGCAGCACCGCGAGAACGAGGCCGAGGAAAAACTGCAGCGTCACGCATGAGATTGTCCAGACGGCCGTGTTCAGCAGCGCGTTCCAGAAATTGCCGTCGTCCCAGATCTCGCGGAAATGATCGAACCCGATGTAATCGCCGCTCAAGGGATCGAGCAGCGTCAGGTCACGGAACGCGTAGGACAGGCCGATGATCAGCGGCACCACCATGATGGTGCCGATGAGAATCAGCGCCGGCGCGCAATAGAGATAGGGCTCGGTCCGCATCACGACGCGCTGCCAGACGGAACGCCGGGCAGCGACGAGAGCTTGCGGATCGAGCGCCATCATGGACAAGGATGCGCGCCGAGCCGGCGAGGAAGCGCGCCCGTCACGGCTTGGCCATCTCTTTCTTCTTGGCCTTGGTCAGTACGTCGACCCATTGAGTGTTCATGGCCTCAGGCGTGATCTGGCCGAGCAGCGCCTGCTGACTCGTCTTCACCGCGACCGAATCCGCAAAATAGGCGAAGCCCGGCAGATAGGTCGGCATGACCAGCGGCTCGACATCCTTGTCCGCGAGTTCGGTGAACCAGCCCTTGAACTGCTCGCCGGCGTAGAACGGGTCTTGTTCGGCGGCCTTATAGATCGGCAACGCGCCCGTGCGCTTGTTCCAGGCGATGTTACCCTCCGGGCCATCGAGCGTGGCGATCAGCTTCCAGCTCAGATCTTTGTTCGTCGAATTGGCAAACATCGACCAGCCGGCGTAGCCGATGGTCGGATAGGCGCGACCGCTCGGCCCTTTGGGCATGGTTGTCACGCCGAATTCCTCCGGCTTCATGCGCTCGGCGATGGCGATCAGGGCATCGGGGTCCTGGTCGAGCATGGCGCAGGTCCCAGAATAGAAGCCGGCCACGATCTCGTTGAAGCCCCAGTTGACGCTGTCCTTCGGGGCGGCGCCGCTTTTGTAGAGGTCGACCAGGAAGGCCGAGCCTTTCACCCAATCGGGGTCCGCCAGGGTCGAGGTGCCGTCGTCCTTGAAGAACGCGTCCGAGCCCGCCATCGTGGCGCCGAACATCATCCAGCCGTTGAGGCCGCCCAGGCCGCCGCGCAGGCAATAACCAGACTTGCCGGGAAGCGCCGAGACCTTCTTGGCCGCCGCCGCGAAGTCATCCATCGTCTTGGGCGGCTCGGTGATGCCGGCCTGTTTGAACAGCACCTTGTTGTAGAACATCGCCCGCAGGTAGAACCCGTAGGGAAGCGTATAGGCCGTCTTGCGGAAATAGCGGCCCATCTCCAGCGCGCGATCGTTGAGGTCGGCGGTCTTGTCCCATTTGGCCAGATAGGGTTCGAGATTTTCGAGCCGGCCGGTGCCGGCATAGAGCGCGAGCCAGCGGTCGGGCATCTCCACCACATCCGGCGTGTCGCCGGCCGACACCATGGTGGCGAATTTCTCAAAGGCCTGCCCCCAAGCCAGCGACGTGATCTCAACATGGGTGCCGGGATTGGCTTTCTCGAAACCGGCGACGATGCTCTTCAGCGTCTCGGTGCGCTCAGGGCTGGTGATTACCTCGACGAGCTTCAAGGTCGTGTCGGCCGCCATCGCCGGCATGCCGAAGGCCAGGCAGGCGGCCGTGGCCCATAGGATTCGCTTCAACATCCGTTTCTCCTCCACCATTAAGCCCCGCGGTTCTGCGCCGCGTCGAAGGCCTGGGCCAGATCGGCCCAGAGCGCTTCCGTTCCTTCCAGTCCGATATGCAGCCGCACCATGCGCTCCGGCACATCGAAGTCGATCGCGGAATTGGGGCCGGCCGCCTGCACGCGCGTGACGAGCGCCGGGACGACAAGGCTTTCATGGCCGCCCCAACTGACACCGAGTTTGAAATATCGAAGGCTGTCGCAGAAGGCCGCGACATCGAGATCAGGATGGGCCTCGAAAGACAAGAGGCCCGTGGTTCCGGTAAGGCCGGGCGGCAAGGGGCTGGTCAGCCCGGGATAGTGGACGGCGGTCACCAGCGGGTGGGCACCGAGACGCTCGGCGATCGCGCGGGCCGAGAGGCCATGAGCCGCCACCCGAACCGGGAGTGTCCGCAGACCGCGAAGCAGCAACCACGCCTCGAAAGGCGCGAGCTTCGCCCCGATATAAGGACAGATCGTGCGGCGGATGTGGTCGATCAAACTCGCGGAGCCGGCCACGACGCCGGCGACCGTGTCGCTGTGCCCGCCGATATATTTCGACGCCGAATGGATGACGAGATCGACTCCGAGCGTCACGGGTCGCTGAAAGACCGGGGTCGCCCAGGAATTGTCGATGAGGGTGGTAACACCAAAACTTTTGGCGAGGCGCGCCAGCGCCCCGACATCATGCGCCTGCATCATCCAGCTCGTTGGACTTTCGAGGTAGAGGATCGTCGAGCCCGGAAGCGCCTTGGCCACGGCATCGAGATCGCCGCCGTCGACATAGACGGTCGTCACACCCCAGGTCTTGAGAAAGCCCTCGAACAGCCGGTAGGCGTCCGGATAGACGTGCCGGACGCAGAGGATCCGATCGCCGGGTTTCACCAAAGCCAGGATGGCGCCCGAAATGGCCGCCATGCCGCTGGGAAAACCGATGGCGCCATCCGCCCCCTCCAGCTCCGCCATCTTGCCTTCGAACTCGGCGACGGTGGGGTTGGTGGTGCGGGAATAGACATATCGACCGTGCCGGCCCGCATAGGTCTCGACCATTTCGGCGACGTTACGAAAGGTGAAGAGCGAGGTCTGGACGATGGACGGCACCACCGCCTGGAACACATGTTCGCCGTCATGCGCCACCACGAGGCGCGCCAGTTCGGCGGGATCGAACGCGTCGTTCATCGGGACATGGCCTTGATGTCGTCCTCGACCACATCGAGGATCGCGAGGGTTTTCGTCCGGGCCAATGCCGCGTCATGGACCCGGATGGCATCGAACAGTTCGCGGTGGAACGGGAAGGAGCGGCGCGCGAAATCCGGCCGGTCGAACGGCTTGTCGAAGAACCGCTCGAAGGCGTCGCGAATCTGTTCCAGCAACTGCCTGAAGAGCGGGTTATGCGTGGCGTCGTAGATCGCCAGGTGAAACGCCAGATCCTCGCGCCCGGCCGTCCCCTTTTCGAGATGGACGCTTTCCATCACCGACAGTTTTTCCTCCAGCGTGACGATATCCGCCGCGTTCGCCCGCATGGCCGCCACCGCGCTAGCCTCAGCCTCCAACCCGCGACGCACATCGAGGGTCTGCAACAGGCCGTCGCGGAGAATCGCCGTGTCGATCGCGAGCGGAACATGGATCGTGTCCACCGAGGTCGCCCGGAGCAAAAACGTGCCGCTGCCCTTGCGCACCTCAAGGACCCCGAGCGCTTGGAACCGGCTGATCGCCTCCCGCACCGTCGAGCGGCCAACCGCCAGGGACGCCATCAACTGGCGCTCGGTCGGAAGCTGATCGCCCGGCCGAAGTTTTGAGCCGCCAATGAATCGCAGCAGTGCGCGGGATACGTCGTCGCCGCGATCCGCGATCGGCAGAGCCTCGATCATGCTATCGGCGAGCCGCCCACGCCCGGATATCTGGTCGGACGCGCTGGCGATGGATGAAAGCGGCAAGACGTCTCCGAAATTGGTCTGACGTCTGATGAATATGGTGGAACAGAGGATGTCAAGCGTGGATGCAATTGGGGAAGGAGAGGTTTGAAGTCTGGCCGGGTTGAGGGGATGGGAGCAAGCTCCGAGCTTCTTAAGGGTGGGAGCTGAACCTAGTTGCGCGCTAAGAACCGAACATTCGGATTTGGCACATCTCGCGCGTTCAGTTGGCCCGGCGTGATGCTCCCAAGCGACCCTGTGCAAATGCTTTCGTGGGAGGAAAGCAAAGAGTGTTAGCTCGCCTCGACGGCCACACTTTCGTCGACCGTGATATGCGTCATCGACCCGAGCGGCTGCCAATCCGGCGTGTGGCTTCGCATCTGCTTATCCCGTAGCAGCCAGTGGTGAGATGCACCGGGCAACATCCACTCTTTAAGGGGATGTAGGGCGTTCGGATTGTGAAACACATCGAACCCTTCGACCCACGTCTCGCTGTAGTCGGGCGAGTTGACGACGTGCCTGAAGGTCATGGGCTCAGCGGCGTCCGGGTCATGGTCCAAGGCGGTTCCAACCCTGGTCAGGACCGCCCGAGGCGAGCCGAAGCCTGCGAGCATTCCCATACGCAAGAACTTCGAGATCGTGCCGCTGTTGTTGAATACGACAGCACTGATGTTTTCGGCGTGGGGCTGATTGAAGAAGCCTGACGCGATCTCCTTCGTGCCCCAGCGATGCTTTTCGATCTTGCGAGGAATGATGTGCAGACGGCCGGTTTCGTCTTTGTGCCAGTCGTAGTCGTATCCGTAAAGATACGCGGGGAGACCTGAGCGCGTAATAATCATAGATGGGCCGCCCTGAAAGTCGGCGATGGCGAACACCAACGGCTTGCCCTTCACATTGGGCTTTTCCCAGTAATTTTTTTTTAACTTACTATGAAGCGCGCTGCCGTATTTGAGGGGCATGAATTCCCCCACAAATGCGAGCCAGCCGTCTTCGGTTTCAAGCGACGGAACAATAGCCAGCGGACCCTCGCGACTGGCGTTGACGGTCGTCGCCTCGACGCAGAACTCGATCCCGATGCTCTCGCACGTGAAGTCCGGAACGGCTTCGGTGCGATTGATCTGATAGCCCATCTCACTGAAAGCAGCGAACAGGTAGAGTTCCCAGATCCTGGCGTCGAATCCGGTCGTCTGGAACTGTTCGACGAAGTTGCCATCCGGGTCTTCATACCAGTGCATCATCGGCTTGATGATAACCCCGCGCCGAAGAGAAGCCCTCCTGTTCGGCGACCTTGGCGAAATCCGGGTGCAACCGCTCACCTGCAACCACCGGCGTGAAGAAGTCCAGCGGCTCGCGTTGTTCGTCGCCCTGGTAATATTCGGCATCGTCCTGATGCGCGACGGATTCCATTTCCCGGCGCATCGCGACCTCAGCGTGGCGCCGCGACTTGATGAACGGGCTCACGTGAACGCAGCGGAAGCGACCCACTCGGTCGAGGGCCATGATGATCCCGCCGTAGTCGCCGTCCTGATAGTCGCGGATGAGAGCCCCGAGCACCCGTTCGTTGCCATGCTCGAACCATCCCATCTCCTCAGCCATGAAAAACGACAACGGCTGGCGGGCGTAACCAGCCAGGGCGTCAAAGCGGACCTTTGAAATCGGGCGCATGTGCGTGCGGAATTTAAACTCGGACCCTACACATTGTGGCTAACGAGCGAACATTCAATTCCGCAGTCGGATATTCGGATCGGGTCTCAATTTGCATGCGAACTGAAGGTCTTTTTTCGACCATCCACAAGTGAGAGCCATCCGTCCGCACCCCGGCCGTCTCAGCGGTTTCGACGCATCGGAACGTGTCAACGATTATGAGACACCGGATTTCGGGATTTAGGCTTGGATGGTTTTGGTTTTTGGCGGCGGGTTGATCCAGGTCGCGGTGGGTTTGTTCGGTGGCGTGGGTGGGGCGTTGACGAAGCGCTGCGGGGTTTTGAGGAAGGCGCGGTCGAGCGTCTTTTGACGGGCGTCATGGATGGCATCGGCTTGACCGTAATGCACCTGGTCCGGGGTCATGAGGCCGAGTCCCGCGTGATGGTGGTCGCGGTTGTACTAATCGAAGAAGGCGCGGCAGAACGTTTTGGCGTCCTCGACGCCGCCGAAGCGTTTTGGGAATTGCGGCTGATATTTCAGGGTTTTGAAGTGGCTCTCGGAGAACGGGTTGTCGTTCGACGTGTGAGGCCGGCTATGGGACTTCGTGATCCCGAGGTCGGCGAGCAGGAACGCCGTGGCCTTGGCCTTCATTGGCGCGCCGCGGTCAGCATGCAGGGTCAGTTGATTGAACGGCACCTCATGTTTGAGCACGGCGTCGCGGATCAGAGGGCCGAACAAGGTCGCGCTTTCGGCATCGGCGACACACCAGGCGACAACACGGCGGCTGAAGATGTCGATGATCACGTAAAGATAGAAGTAGGTCCATTTGGCCGGCCCCATCAGCTTGGTGATATCCCAGGACCAGACCTCGTTCGGCCGCTCGGCGAGGAGTTCGGGCTTCTGATAGGGCGGATGGCGGAACTGATCGCGCCGTTCGCGGACCTCGCCGTTCTGGGCGAGGATGCGGTAGAACGTGCGGATCGCGCAAAGATAGACCCCCTCGTCGAGCAAGGTGGCGTAGATCTCGGCGGGGGCGAGGTCGACGAAACGCGGCTCGCGCAGCGTATCGAGGACGGAGCCACGCTCCCCATCGCTCAAGGCCCGCGTGGGTCTGGGTCGGGCGCGGCGGAGGTGGATCGGCGGCGCACGACGGCGATAGAGGCTGGCGCGCGACACGCCGAGACTGGCGCAGACGGCCTTCAGAGAACCACGGGGCGGCGCGGTGGCGATCAGCGCCTCCATCACGCCTCCTCGCCGATCGGCGGCAGCGGACTGCCAAGCAGATCCGCAACTTTTTTTTGGAGGTCGATGATGGCTTCGGCCCGCGCCAGGCGCCGCTCGAGACGCGCGTTCTCGGACCGTGCGCCAGCCAGTTCAGCGGCCAGCGGATTGACGGCCGCCGTCTTGGGGCCGCGTTTGGCTGGCGACAGAGCGCCGTAGATCCCTGCCGCGCGTTGACGCCGCCAATCGGTCAGCAGGGAGGATAAAGCCCCTCCCGCCGCAGGATCGCGCCGACCCCGCCGCTGTGGACCGCGTGGTCGGTCTCGGCCAGGATTCGCAGCTTGTCCTGCGCCGTGAAGCGCCGCCGACGCGGACGCGAGCCAAGCTCGGGCGAAACCGCGACCGCATCGCCAGTCTCTTCCACCAGGGTGGGCATCGGCATGATCAAATCCTCATGCCCTCAAGGGTAAACTTTCCGGGACGGCCTGTCTCACCATCATTGGCACAGAGGGCATCGGCATGCCAGCTAGCGGACCTGCTGACTGCCCGCGTCGGGTCGACAGCTGCCCTTCGCGCCTTTTGGAGCTAACAATTCAACGCGATCCGCTTACCGCCCTTATGCCGTGCAACCGTGGTGCCCACTCACGGAAGCCGGTCCCGCCCCCAAGCCTCTCCCCCCTATCCCAGCACGCGGCCCGGCCGGCGGCCCGTTGGGCGTCCGTTGTCCCAAACAGCCTCCCCGGCCACGAAAACCCAACTCACGCCCGTGGGCGGCAATTTCGGAGCTTCGAACGTCGCGGCGTCCATGATGGCGTCCTCGAAGAGCACGAGGTCGGCCACGGCGCCGGGCCGCAGGATGCCGCGATCGTAGAGCCCGAAGCGCTGGGCGGCGATCGACGTCATGCGGCGCACCGCATCCTCAATGGGAAACCAGCCCTCGGCCCGCAGCCGGCCGACGACACGGGGAAAGGTTCCGAAGGCGCGAGGATGGCCGCCGGCGCCGCGTCGCGGCAGGCCGTCCGATCCCACCATATGCAACCGATGGGTACAGGCGCAGCGCATATCGGCGTCATCCTGCTGGAACATGACGATCCCGGTGCGGCCATCATCCTCCGCGATGAGCCGCTCCATCAGGGCGAAGGGAGTGAGATCGAGACGCGCGGCGGCGGCGTCCATCCGCAACCCTTCGAGGTCGGCCAGCGCGGGGACGCCGATGGAGGCGAGCTGCACATTGGCCCAGCCGATGAGGGAGATTTTCGAGCGCGCCTCGGGATCGCCGACGCCCTCCTCCACCCATAGGCGCAGCGCGTCCCGCTGAAGCGGATCGGCGAGCCTCGCCTTGAGCCCCGGAAGCCCCCCGGCCAGCGCTGACGGCGGTAGGAGTTGCAGGATGGAGCTGCTGCCGGCGAGATAAGGATACATGTCGAAGCTGACGTCGATGCCCTCGGCCCGGGCCTGTTCGAGCCGCGCGATGACGGGCGGGATCGCCCCCCAATTTGGCCGACCCGCCGCCTGGAGATGCGACAGCAATCCCGGGGCATGCGCTTCATCCAGCACGGACAGGAATTCGTCGACGGAATCCGCCAGCCCCCGCTCATAGCTGCGGACATGCGCCGCGACGAGCTTGCCCCGCGCGGCCGTGGTGGCGGCCAGCGCGACGAGTTCCTCCCGGGCCGCGAAAGCACTCGGCGGATAGACGAGGCCGAACGACAAGCCGGCCGCGCCAGCTTTGAGCTGGTCGTCGAGCAACGTCCGCATCGCGGCGATTTCTAGCGCGGTGGCGGCACGGTCGTCGTGGCCGAGAACCGCCAGACGCAAAGGCCCGTGCCCGACGAGCGACACGAGATTGGGGCCTATCCCGGCCTCGTGAAGCGCGGTTCTATAGGCGGCGAAATCGATAAAAACCTCGTCGCTGTCGGTCGGCCCCAGCAGCGCGGCGAAATGGTCGCGCACCAGCGCTTGCGAGGTCCCGACGAAGGGATAGAGCGAGAAGGAGCAATTGCCGGCGACGATCGTCGTCACGCCTTGCGCGAGTTTTTCGGGCCGGTCGGGCTCACGCAAAAAGACGAGATCGTCGTGGCAATGAGCATCGATGAACCCGGGCGCGAGCCAGCGCTCGTCGGCGTCGATCACCACGGCGTCGTCGATGGCAAGCCTCCGGCCGATGGCCGCGATCCGGCCGCGGGCGAGCCGGACGTCGCCGCGAAACCAGGGCGCGCCGGTGCCATCGACGATTTTGGCGCCCCGGATCAGCGTTTCGGTCATGGCGTGCTGTCCTCTTCAGTCCGGCCCGCTTGATTAGAGGCGTTTTGCGACGTTGATGATGGCAGCCACCTTGGCCGCATCCGTCACCGTGAGGCTATATTCCCGGTCCTTGTCGGTGCCGCCCATGCCGACATCGGGGTTGCGGTAGAGCATCCCGCCCGGCACCGTGGTCAGGGCCGCAAAATGCAATTCGGGCGCATGGCTTCGGTCGCGCACGGTGGCGATGTTGCCTTCGTCGAGGCCCCCGCAGGCCATGACCGAGAGTCGACCCGCCGCCTTCGCGACGATGGCGGCGAGATTGTCGAGGCCCTCCATCGCGCTGTCCCGCCCGCCGCTCGTCAGCACCCGGTCGACGCCGCTGCGCACGAGGTCGTCCACCGCTTCGCCAAAGTCGCGCGTCATGTCGAAGGCCCTGTGGCAGGTTACGCCCATGGGGCGTGCCACCTCGGTCAAGGCCGTCATCCGCTCGACGTCGATGCGGCCCTCCGGCGTCAGGCAGCCGAAGACGACACCGGGAACGCCGAGCGCTTTGAAGGCCTCGATATCCTCCAGCATCGTGCGGTACTCGGCGGGCGAGTAAAGAAAGTCGCCGCCGCGCGGACGCACCATGACGAAGAATGGGATGGTCGCGACCTGAAGCGCAACCCGGACCGTGCCGAGGCTGGGCGTGATGCCGCCCTCGAGCAGGCTTGCGCAAAGCTCGACCCGGTCGGCCCCGCCTTGCTGGGCGGCGATGAGGCCATCGACGCCTTCGACGCAGATTTCTATAGTCGGACCTGTCATGGGACGTCCTTGATGGCACAAATCGAGTGCCCGATCATGCATCCGATAAGGGATTTTGAATGACCGGCGCCAGCAATCCCTTTCCAAACGATCCCGACCGAAGTGCCATCTGGACGATGCTGGTTGAGCGCGACATCGACGCCTTCGTGGCCGCCGACTGGTCCATGGTCGAGGATGACTTCATCGCCGAGAAATTCTTCGGGGTGGATGCGAAAAAATCGGGCGACCCCGATGGCTGGGCCATCGGCTTTCCGACGCTTGGTGCCTATCGCGACGAATGGCTCAGACAGGCGGCGGCCATGCAGGCCGTGCGCTACGCCGAGGACGCGCGCTCGGCGATCTATCGCGCGACCGATCTGTCGCGCATCGACATCGATGGCGACATTGCCCTCGCCCACAAGAAATTCGATGGCACCATCCGCCGCGCCGACGGCGAAGCGGACATCTTGCATTGGCAGACGATGTATTTCTGCCGTCGCGTCGCGTCCGGCTGGAAGCTCACGGGTTTCATCGGCTACATGCCGTTCGCCATGGGCCGCGCCTGACGGTCGGCTCACTCCATGTCGCTGACCGAGAGCCAACGCTGCTCGCGCGCCGACCGATAGGCAAGGTCGACAAGCCGCTGAATCCCGTGGCCTTCCGCGAAGCCGGGTCCTATCCGTGCGCCCCCGGCGACGGCCACCAGGAAATCGCGCACCTCGATGGCCTTGAGGTCGTTGAAGCCGATCTGGTGGCCGGCGGCGACGCAAAAGGCCTCATAGGGTTCGTGCTCGGGTCCGGCGAGAACCTTGCGAAAGCCCCGCAGCCCGGTCTTGTCGTCGGCGAAATAGACGTCGAGTTCGTTGAACCGCTCCTGGGTGAACAGGATGGCCCCTTTCGACCCATAGATTTCGAAATCATGCTGCATCTTGCGGCCGGTCGCGATCCAACTCGCCTCGAGGCTCCCGGTCGCGCCGTTCTCGAACCGAAGAAACAGACGGGCCACGTCTTCGACCTCGACGGCTCGGGTTTCGGTTGCCCCCGGCGCGGTGGGACGGATCGCGATCGGCGTGACGATGTCGGCCATCAGCATGGTGATCGGGCCGACGAGCATGGAGGCCGTCGCCAGAATATGGCTGCCGAGGTCGGCGAGGGCGCCCCCTCCCCCGGCCGGGTCCAGCCGCCAGGTCCAGGGGTTTTGCGCATTGGCCATGTAGTCCTCGGCATGCACGCCCCGGAAGGTGCGGATCTCACCGATTTCGCCGCTGTCGATGATCCGCTTGGCGAGGGCCATCATGGGATTTTTGAGATAGTTGAATCCGACCTGGGTGACGACGCCTGCGCTCTCGGCGGCGCGCGTCATTTCCAGCGCTTCGGCGGCCGTCGGCGCCAGGGGCTTTTCGCAATAGACGTGCTTGCCGGCCGCGATCGCAGCCAGCGCCATCTCGCGATGCAGGACGTTGGGTGTGGTGATGTCGATGATCTGCACCTCGGGGTCGTTGAGCAGGTCTCGCCATTGGCCCGTCGAGCGGCGGAAGCCGAGCGAGCGCGCGGCGCGGTCGGCGCCGGGCGCGTCAACGTCGGCCAGGACCGCGAGATCGACGTCGAAGGGCAGGTCGAACACGCGTTTGGCCGTCGCAAAGCCCAGCGCATGGGCCTTGCCCATGAACCCCGATCCGATCAACCCGACGCCGATGGTTTTCTTTTTAGCCATGGTCTCGCGCTCTTGAGAGGTTATGCGGTCATTGGTACGGCGCCGCTGCCGCCAGATCCCAAGGATCGGCGCGGCTTTCATAGCGGCTCAGGCCCTGCCGGTCACGATGGGAATCAGCGGTTCGTCCTTCTTTGAGGAAACGGAAAAACCGGAATTCGCCCTTGGCACCTTGGCACCATGCAAGGACGTCACGAAGCCGCCGTCGGCGTCCATTTTTAGAGAAATCGATGCATCGCCTCTTACCCGATGGCGATCGATGTCCCTCAGATCTCAACCAGCGCCTTGATGGTGAGGGTTTCAGGTTTCGCCCAATACGGGATCAGTTCGGCCGCCTCGCTCAAGCGACCCCGATGGGTCGCGAGCGCCTCCAGCGGGACCTTCCCGGCCCGCATCGCGTCAAGCACCGTCCGGAAATCCTCGGCCGTGGCGTTGCGGCTTCCCAGCAGAGACGTTTCCCGCTTGTGAAATTCCGGATCGCTGAACGTGATATCCGCCCGCACGATGGATAATAGGACATAGACGCCGCCATGGCCCACGAAGGCGAACCCGCCTTCCATGGCCCTCGGATTGCCCGAAGCATCGATCACCACATCGAAAAAATCGTCCTGTGTGGCTCGTTGCAGACGGGCCGCAAGATCGCTGCCGGCTTCGAATACAGCATCCGCCCCGGCTTTGTTCTGCGCGAAGCCCAGGCGATTGGCGTTGACATCGATCATGGTCACGTGGGATCCGCGCGCCTTGGCGAAAATACAGGCCGCGAGGCCGATCGGCCCCGCACCGATGACCGCGACCCGATCGCTCGGCCCCGCGCCGGATCGCCGGACGCCATGGGCTCCGATCGCTAGGAATTCCACCATGGCGGCCTCATCGAAGCCAAAACCGTCGGCCGCGATGACGTTGCGTTCGGGAACCGCCAGATAATCGCAAAGGCCGCCGTCCCGATGGACCCCAAGCACCTGCAGGTTGCGACAGCAATTGGTGCGGCCCCGCCGACAGGCCCGACATTCTCCGCACCATAGATAGGGCTCGATACAAACCACCTGGCCCGTCTTGAGCGAACTGCCCTCCGGCGCCACCTCGACCTCGCCGGAGAGTTCGTGGCCGATCACCCTTGGATAGACGAAATACGGCTGGTTGCCGTTGAAGATATGATAGTCGGTGCCGCAAATTCCGGCCCGCCGCATGCGGATCAGTACCTCACCGGGTTGGGGGCGAGGCACATCGCGCTCAATGAGTTTGAGCGTTCCGGGTTGTTCACAAAGAAGGGCCTGCATCGGAGAAGGGCTTTCTGTCGGCGATTCTGGATTATGTCATGCTGTTGCTGGATATTCTACGGCAAATAAGCAAGAATGTTCAAAGACTTGCTCTGAAGCTTCGCTTTCGTCCGAAGCCGCCGCCCACGAATACGATAGCCGGTGCGCGGAGGAATTCGGAAACCGAAACTCGAAGACGCAAGTGTGACCCGTTTCAGCGAACCGGATCAACCTCGAGCAAGGCCCACATCAATAGAAATAGCCGGGCGGCTCATCGCCGCGCGACGATGCCTTTCAGCACGGGTTGGGGCAAATCCGCCGCCTTGGACCATTCGAGAAAGGCAATGATCCGACGCTCGATCTTGACCTGATGGTTGGTTGCGATGTCCTGAAGACGATGATCCAGGTAGGGATTGTCAAAACGCTCGATCGTCGCCGCGACATAGTCGATCGCCTCGCTCCCCATGTCGTTGGCTGCGAATCCGGGAGCGACCTCCTGGGCATAGAGGTTCTGCAAACGCGAACGAACCGTCGCATCCCTCAGCATGCCCCGCACGATGGCGTCCCGGGGCCAGTCCTCGCGAAGCCAGATGTCGGCCAAAACAGTGTGGCCGAGGTTGAGAATGAAGAGCTTCAACCGCTCGACAGGACCCAGATCCTCGACGATCCGGATCGATTGGTGCTCGCACGGCAAGCGAAGGCCCGGCTGATTCTCGATAGCCCAAAGCGCATAAGGCTCCGCCACCGCACCCGCAGGTTCGATCGGCGCGGAGACGATCCGGTCAACCAAGCTGTTGACCCACAGGCATCGCTCGTCCAGCCAAGCCAAGAGGTCCGAACCAGCGCTGTTCCGCCGGGCCAGATCGAGAACGATCGAGCGGAGCGTGTCGCCGTTCCGGTTGATGAGTTCGCACGGCAGGATGATGAGCCCGTCTCGTCCGGCGCGATGCCGCGCGGCGAGCAGCACCAGGAGCTTCTCAGGAAAAGAGGGCGGAGGCGAAGGCATGTCCGACGTCAGATCGAGACGTCCTTCCCCCTCGATCCGATAGCCGGCATCCGCCGTATTCGAGACGAGAAAACGCGCGTCCTCGACGACGGTCCGCCGGATCTCGGGCCAATCGTCCAGTGCGGCCAAGCCCCGCAGAATGCTGGTGACGCGGATTTCGCGATCGACCGGATGTCCCTGTTCAAGACCGCGAATCTTGACCGGAAAGCCCGTAGGGTCGTTGAACGCGGCCAGCCGGCCGGCCCGATCGGCCGATGCCGTGGTTTGTACGACCGTGATCGGCCCGACTGCCCGTCCCGCCGCCAAGGCCTCGCTGACGAATAGATCGACATGGGCCTGCAGAAAGCGGCTCGTCCCGAACTGGATGATGGGTGTGGGAGCGACAATCATCGGAGGATCACCAGGGGTTCGGCACGACTGAAGCGTGGTGGAAACAACGTCTGTGTATGGTCAACAAAGGCAGGAACACCGTCACACTTCGAAGCCGGCTCGCCATCATCCCAGGACCTCGTAACCGAGGTCGGACGCCTGCCGTTCCAGATCCAGGATGCGATCGTAGCGCTCGAGGCCGGTGTGGACGAAGCCCTCGAGGCCGATAGCGTCCCGGGCGTGATGGAGCGTCGGATCTCCGGTCAGGCTATCGAGAGCCGCCCGCAGCAGCGCCACCGTTTCGTCGGAGGCATCGACCCGCGTGATCAGCGGCAGGCCTGGGGCCTCCGGCGTGGTGGCGATAACCCGCACGCCGCGTACCAGATCCGGGCGATGGCGGGCGGTGAGCGCCATGGTGACGCCGTCGATGGCGGCGACATCGACCTCGCCGGCCGCGACCGCCGCGAGGCTTTCCTGGTGCGACCCGGTGATCCGCACGGCGGAGAAAAAGCGCTCGCGGCGCGCCAAAGGCGCCAAAGCGGCCCGCAGAAGGTTCATGCCGGAATTGGAGTTCCAAGCGTTGACGCCCACGATCCCTCCGCGCAACTCGTCGACGCGCGTCGAGGTCGACGTCGCATTCACGATGATGGCGCTGCTATAGCCCTCCCCTTTGGCAAAGGGCGTTCGATAAAGCGGCGTCGAAACGAAGCGCACCCGCCCGGCAAGTTCCGTCATCATCGGATAGCCGCAGGTCTGAGAGAGAAGCATGTCCGGCGCCGCCCAGACCTCCTCCATATCGCGCTCGCGGTCCAGCCTGTCAGGCACCCTTTCGATGCCGAATGAGACGAGATGGCGGGCCAGTACGGCCCACAGCGCATCATTCGCGCCCTGAAGCCAGGGCGTGTCATAGGCGCCGAGTTGCGCGACACGCATCGTCATGCCTTGAGCGCGAGAAACGGCAGACCGAAGTCCTGGACGAGGGGTTCTACGCCGAGGCCAGGGGCGTCGCCGAGCGAGATCGTGCCATCGCGCGTCGCCGGAATGCCCCGGGCGTTCGGCCGCGTCACCCAATTGTGAAAATCGACGGTATGCAGCCGCATGGCCTGGGGGGTCGAGAGCGACATATGCACCATGGCGGCGGTATCGATCTCGGCGCCCCCTGTGTCCTCGACCGTCACGGCGAGGCCGACTTCGACGGCGGCATCGCGGATCAGCCGGGCCTTGGTGATGCCGCCGACACGAGCAAGCTTGATGGTGATCGCATCGGCGGTTCCGTCAGCATGAGCCTTGAGCAGCGAGGCAAGATCGGTGATCGATTCGTCGAGAACGAGTGGCCGGTCGCAATCGCCGCGCAAAGCCCGGCATTCCTCATAGGCGGCGCAGGGCTGCTCGAGATAATAGTCGAGATGGCGGGTGGCGCGGAGGAAGCGGCGCGCCTGATGGGTTGCCCATCCGCCATTGGCATCCGCGAACAGCACGATATCGGACCCTATGGCGGCCCGAACGGCCTCCATGCGTTCGATATCGTCGTCGGGGTCGAGCCCGACCTTGACCTGAAGCCGCCTATATCCCTCGGCCGCATAGGCCTTCGCTCGCTCCGCCATCAGTGCGGGAGCCTGCTGCGGAATCGATCGATAAAGGTCGACGGTCTGTCCATAGCGGCCCCCCAAAAGTTCCGCGAGCGGCAGTCCGGCCTTCTGGCCGAGCAGATCCCAGCAGGCCATGTCGAGCGCCGATTTCGCGTAAGGATGTCCTTTGAGATGGAAGTCCATCCGCCGTCCCAAGGCGGTGATCTGCGTCGGATCCTCACCGAGCACGATCGGCGCGAGTTCATGCAGCGCCGCCCGGGCGCCGGCCGCGAAGGCGGCGTCGTAGAAAGCCCCGAGCGGCGCCATCTCGCCCCAGCCGACAAGCCCGGCATCCGTATCGAGCCTCACGACGGTGCTGTCGAAACCGAGGGCCGAGCGACCGCCGGAACAGATATAGGCGCCGTCACGGAAGGGCTGTTCGAGCCGATAGGCGGTCACTCCGGTCACGCGCACCGTTTCATTCTCCATCCGTCCAAGGCAGGGGACCGCTCGATGTCGGATCGCCTTGCCGCTCAAGGCCGCCGAGCATAGCTCACGTGGCTGCGGACTAGCATAGCCTTGACCTCAAGTTCGGTGAACTCGCGGCCCCCGACCTTATGGCACGGGCGAACTGCAGCAGGCCTCTCGTCTTGAGGCCCGCTGTCGCAGTCTTGATGTCGGTAAATGGACGATGGTCCGGCGCTATGATTTCAGACGGGATCTCCGCCCTGCCCCGAACGTGCCGGAGCGGCTGACTGAATCCCGGTCGGAAGGGCTCAGGATCCCGGAAAGGCGCGGTCCAAGACCTCGCGTACGGCCTGGTTGACCGGAACATGACGGGTCGCGCAGATCATCAGGATTCGACGATGCAGGTCGGCGGAGACTTCGATGGTGAGTTTCTTGCGCGTCGATGCGCGCCGCTCCAGCCGGGTTTCGTCCGGGGACTCAGGGGGCAGGTCGGCCATGCGGGGACGCAGTCCCTTCGACTCCAAGACATCGGCCATCGGCTCACCTGCGTTTCGAGTCTCGTCTCTATCGCTTCAATTCGGCCGAAATGCCATCAATCCGCCGAGGATCGGGCGTCGGATTGAACCTTGAACGTGGTGCCGAGGGCCGAGACGGGATTCTCGTGTTTCAAAGAGGATCAGGTTCATGACTGTGGGTCGATGCGATCAATCATCATCCTGATCGCGGGTGGTTGATATTTCGTTACCGTCGTCCCAGCGCTGGGCAGCCAAAGAACGCCCCCAAAACGCCTCTCGCGCGAAAAGCGCAGTCATGGGACGTTGAGGACAGCCAGCCGATCGCAGGAGCAGGCCAAGACCGGATTACCGAGGACAGCCGATGTTGACCACACGCCAAGCCGTGCTCCGCCGCTTCTGGTACGCGACCGAGCGGATCGACGATCTGAAGAGCGGTCCAAAGCCCTTCACCCTGCTGGGTGAGAAGCTTGTCCTCTTTCTCGACGGCACCGGCACGCCGGCGGCGCTGATGGACCGCTGCTGTCATCGGACGGCCAAGCTCTCAAAAGGCTGGTGCGACAAGGGGCTGATCGTTTGCGGCTATCACGGCTGGTCCTACGACCGGACGGGAACGCTGATCGACATCCCGCAATTCTCACCCGAACAGGTGGTGCCCCGCCTCGGCGTCAAAAGCTACCATTGCGTGGAGCGCTACGGCTATGCCTGGGTCTGCCTCGGCGAGCCGCTCGCGCCGATCCTCGACGTGCCCGAGGACAGCGATCCCGCCTACCGCCGCATCCAGCAGTTCCACGACGACTGGAAAACCTCGCCTTTCCGGCTGATGGAAAACTCCTTCGACAACGCCCATTTCGCCTTCGTGCATAAGTCCACCTTCGGGCAGATGTCGCAGCCGATCCCGGAAAAATACGAGCTCACCGAAACCGACTACGGCTTCGAGGCCGAGACGGTCATCACCATCGCCAACCCGCCCATGGCTCATCGCATCAGCGGCAGCGACGCGCCGACGACGCGCCGGCATATGCGCAACAAGTGGTTCATGCCGTTCTGCCGCCGGCTCGACATCGAATATCCCACGGGGCTTCGGCATATCATCTTCAATTCGGCGACCCCGATCGACGACGGCCACATCAAACTCGCGCAGATTCTCTATCGCAACGACACCGAGGCGACCTGCACGACCGCCGAGTTGATCGCCTGGGACGCGGTGATCATCGAGGAAGACCGCGACATATTGGAATCGACCGACCCGGACGCCACGATGGACATGTCTCGCAAAGTGGAATCCCACATGCCGTCCGACCGGCCGGGCATGATCATGCGCAAGCGGATTTTGCAACTGCTGCGCGAGCACGGAGAGAATGAAATATCGGAGGCGGTGCCCGCCGTGTCGGTTTCCTCAGCGCCGACCCTCACCCCGCATGAGGCACTGGTGTGAGGGTGGCGGGACCGACGCGGCGCGCGATAGCTACCTATCGAAAGAGATCCGAGTGCGCCCCAGCGCGAACGAAGACCACCCCGTCGTCGTTCGTCAGGCGATAGATGAGGAGAAAATCTCCACCGACGTGGCATTCCCGATGATCGTCCCATTCACCCATAAGGTCGTGATCGCTCCACTCGGCTCCCAGAGGCCTGTCATTTTGAAATATCAATGTCATGGCCTCTTTCAACCGATTCATATCAAGCTTGCCTGCCTTGTTGAGCCTTTCCCAATCCTTTACGAAGGATTTGGCATAGTCAATTTTTCTTGGAAGTTTGGCTCTTCTTTCCTTTGATGTTTTCTTCAATGTCAATGGTCAAATCCTTTACATTATCAAATCTCAACACGCTTATGGCGCGTGCCTCCTCCATTGCAGCCTGGGTTTCCGCATTCGGCACTTTGAGGTTGAGCGGCAAACCCTGCTCGATCACGACGCGCTTGAGAAAAAGCCTCACCGCATCGGATACTGAAAGCCCAAGCGCGGCGAGGGTCCGCGTTGCTTGAGCCTTGGTTTCTTCGTCGACACGGATATGCACCATTGTCGTCGAGGTCATAGCGAAAATCCTATAATGACAAACTACGGAGAATGTATCTCAAATGAGATACGCAATCAAGCACCTCGATATTGTGGTCCCTTGGAGCTGCCAGCGTTGAACGATCGATCGACAATCCGAGCAGAATCCACGCCACCGTCGTTCGACCTCGACGCCCTGCTGAAGGCGCTCGGCGACATTCCGGCCGTCACCGAGCCGGCGATCGTCCGGCGGAAGTCGCGCGATTTTTTCTGGTACAGCCCCATCCTGAACAAGGAGTTGGCCGGTAAGAGCGCAGATGTGCTGGTGACGCCCCGAGACGAGGCCGATGTCGTGAAGGTTGCCGCCGCTTGTTCGCGATTGAGCATTCCCCTCACGCCGCGCGGTGCCGGCACCGGCAATTATGGTCAGGCGGTCCCGCTTCAAGGCGGCGTGTTGCTCGACCTGTCGGCCCTGACCACGATCGAGTGGCACCGGCCCGGCATTGTCCGCATTGGGCCGGGCGCTTTGATGAGCGACCTCGACGCCGCGCTTCAACCGAGCGGCTGGGAATTGCGGATGCATCCCTCGACCAAGCGCAAGGCGACGATCGGCGGCTTTGTGGCGGGCGGCTCGGGCGGCGTCGGCTCCGTTACCTACGGCGGTCTGCGCGAGCCGGGCAACATTCTCGCTGCCCGCATCGTCACGCTCGAAGACGAGCTGCGCATCCTCGAATTGCGGGGCGACGCCGCCCAAAAGGTCAACCGCGCCTATGGCACGACGGGGATCATCACGGCGCTCGAAATGCCGCTGGCGCCGGCTTTCTCCTGGGTTGAGCTGATCGTCGTCTTCGATACGTTCGAGGCGGCCATGGCCTTCGGCCACGAGGCGGCGCTGGCGGACGGGATCGTCAAGAAGCTGCTGAGCCCCATCGCCTGGCCCCTGCCCTCGTTTTTTCCCGAAGTGAGGGCCGCCTGCCCGGAGGGACACTCCGTGCTGATCGCCATGGTGGCCGAACCCTCGCTCGGCAGCTTCAAGGCGCTGCTGGGCCGCAAGGGCGCAATCACGATCGAGCGACCGAGCAGCGACGCGCCGGGTCAGGTGCCGCTTTATGAATATACCTGGAACCATACCACGCTGCAGATGCTGAAGGCCGACCGGAGCATCACCTATCTCCAGTGCCTGTTCCCGCACGACCGCCTGCTCGCCTCGGTCAAGGAGATGGGCGATCTCTTCCCCGACGAAATCCTCGGCCATTGCGAGTTCATCCGGTTCGGAGGCCGGGTTACGGCCAGCGCCCTGCCGGTGCTGCGCTTCACGACGCCGGAGCGGCTCAACGAGATCATCGCCATTCACGAGGAAAAAGGCGTCATGATCGCGAACCCGCATGTCGTGACGCTGGAGGATGGCAGCCGCCACAAGCGCGCCGACGCCGATCAGTTGACCTTCAAACACGAAACGGATCCATGCGGCCTGCTCAATCCTGGCAAGATGCGCAGTTTCGTGCCGCGACACTGACCGGCGATGCGCATCCTCTACCTCTATTGCCACCCGCTGCCCGAAAGCTTTCATGCCGCCATCCGGGCCGAGGCGCTTGCCGGATTGAAAGCAGCGGGCCACGAGGTCGATCTCCTAGACCTCTATGCGGAGAAATTCGATCCGGTGCTGACCGAGGATGGCCGGCGGCATTATCACGACAAGGAGCGCAACAGGGCCGGTCTCGAAACCATCGTGGCCCGTCTTCAGCACGCGGAAGCATTGGTGGTGCAGTTTCCCACCTGGTGTTTCGGGCCGCCCGCGATGCTGAAAGGCTTCTTCGATCGTGTGCTGATGCCGGGCATCGCCTTCGACATCGACGACCCGAAACACGTGAAGCCCATGCTCAAAAATATCCGCAAGATCGCGGGCATCGTCACCTATGGGCGCCCGCGCCACATGGCCTGGTGGATGGGCGATCCGCCGCGCAAGATCGTGACGCGCTACCTGCGCTGGTTCACGGCGGGCGCCAAAGCCGACTATCACGCGCTCTATCATATGAACGTGGCGAGCGAGGCAAAGCGCCGTCGCTTCAGGGCTGAGGTGCAAGCCGCGATGCGTCGGTTTTGACGCAGGCCGTGAAGGCGGCATGCGTCTGCCTCCGCGCGAGCCTTCGGACACGGGGGCCTGCTCAGCGCACATCCTCCAGGATGAACTCGGCGGCCCGCTCCGCGATCATCGCGGTCGGCGTGTTGGTGTTGCCGGAGGTGATGGTCGGCATCACCGAGGCATCGGCCACCCGCAGCCCGCCAATGCCATGAAGCCGCAGGCGCGGATCGACCACGGCACCGGCATCCGAGGCGGGTCCCATCCTGGCCGTGCCGACCGGATGAAAGATGGTGGTGCCAATGTCGCCGGCGGCTTTCAAGAGCGCCTCGTCGTCGTCGCCCACCAAGGGACCCGGCAGATATTCCTCCGGCCGGAAGCCTTTGAGGGCGGATTGAGCCATGAGCCGCCGCGTCGCCCGGATGGTATCGGCCGCCACAGCCCTATCCTCCGGCGAGGACAGATAGTTCGGCGCGATCGCCGGCGGCGCGTTGGGGTCGCTCGATCGCGGCCGGACCGTGCCACGTGAGGTCGGGCGGAGGTTGCAGGCGCTGACCGTGATGGCCGGAAAGCGGTGCAGCGGGTCGCCGAATTTATCGAGCGACAGGGGCTGGACGTGAAACTGAATGTTGGCGCGCGCCTGGCCGGGATCCGAGCGCATGAAGATGCCGAGTTGCGAGGGCGCCATGGTCAGCGGTCCCCGACGCCGCAGCGCATAGTAGAGCGCCATGAGGCCGCGCCGGGGCAGCGAATGATAGGTCTCGTTCAAAGTGCGCACGCCGCTGACCTTGAAGATGGCTCGCATCTGCAGATGATCCTGCAGGTTGCTCCCAACTCCCGGTAGGGCAAGCAGGGTCTCGATTCCGAGGGGCGCCAGCCAATCCGGCCTGCCGATGCCCGAAAGACCGAGGATCTGGGGCGAGCCGATCGCGCCCGCCGATAGGATCACCTCGCCCCTGCACCGCGCCTCGATGGTCTCCTGGCCCTGTCGGAAGACGACGCCGCGCGCCTGCCGCTCTTCGATCAGGAGCCGCTCGACCACAACGCCGGTTTCAAGCCGGAGATTGGGCCGGTGCAGCACCGGTTTCAAAAATCCTCGTGCGGCCGACCAGCGACGGCCGCGCTTCTGATTGACGTGGAAGGAGGACACGCCTTCATTGTCGCCGCGATTGAAATCGTCGAGGGCCGGCACGCCGAGTTCGATGGCCGCCGCCCGCACCGCATCCAGCACGGGCCAGGACAGGCGCGGCGCCTCGATACGCCACCCCCCGCCGACGCCGTGGTGTTCGCTCTCCCCCATGAAATGATCCTCGAGCCGCCGGAAGGCGGGCAACACGTCCGGCCAGCCCCAGCCGTCGAGGCCGAGCGCTCGCCACCCCTCATAATCGAGCGCCTGGCCCCGCATGGCGATCATGGCATTGATGGCCGAGGAGCCGCCGATCACCTTCCCACGCGGATAGGCGAGCGAGCGGCCGTTGAGGCCTGGTTCGGCCTCGGTGCGAAACATCCAGTCGGCGCGCGGATTGCCGATCGCGAAGAGATAACCGACCGGAATGTGGAACCAGATCCAATTGTCCCGCCCACCGGCTTCCAACAGCAGAACTCGGGTCGAGGGATTCGCCGACAGGCGGTTCGCCAGGACGCAGCCCGCCGTTCCCGCACCGACGACGATATAGTCGTAGTCTCCATCGAGCTGCCGCGTCATGGCGCGGGATTGCGGTCCGGAAAGGCCGAGAGCCAGAACCGCGCGATGTCGTCCCGGCGCATGAAGCGAGCCTCAGGTCGCTCCCGCACGAGGTCGAGGATTTTGGCGAGGGCGGCCGCGCGGTTGGGCTGTCCGGTCCATCGCGCGTGGACCGCGATCGTCATCATCCGCCCGCCCTCCTCCTTGGCCTCTGCGACCAAAACGTCGAGATAGGCTTGCACGTTGTCGATGAAGTCTTGCGGCGTGGCATAGCCCGGGCTGACCAGATAGCGGCTGTCGTTGAGGGTCTTCGAATAGGGAACGATCAGCAGGCGGCCGGTCGCCGAGGGCACGAAATAGGGAAGGTCATCGTTGCAGGAATCGGAATCGTAAAGGAAGCCCCCCTCCTCGACCAGCAGTTCGCGCGTGTTGACGCTGGGGTAGGACCGGCTGTTCCAGCCGATCGGGCGCTCGCCCAGAAGCTCGGTGAACAAGGTCACGGCGCGATGGAGGTGATCGCGCTCCTCCGCTCGGCTCTCTGTCCATTGTTCGCTCCACCGCAGGCCGTGGCCCAGGAGATCGTGCCCGGATTGGCGCAGCCAAGCCGTTACCTCCGGGTTGCGGCGCAGGGCCTCGGCGCAGCCGGAGATCGTCGCGCTGACGCCGGCGCGTTCGAGGATGCGCGCGATGCGCCAGATGCCGACGCGGCTGCCGTATTCGAAATGGGTCTCGGTACCAAGATCGCGAATGCCCGCCGGAGCCGACAGCGGATATTCGCCCCAGCCGTCGCTTCGGTCGTCGCCTTCATAGAGAGAATATTCGGACCCCTCCTCGTAGCAGACGACGAGATTGACCGCGACGAGCGCGCCGCCCGGCCAGGTGATTCTAGGCGGCCGTTGGCCGTAACCGACGAAATCGCGTGGCGGACCCTGACGATAGGGTGAAGTCATGAGGGAATCGCTCCTCAAGTTTCGACGCGCGAAGCGATAAGCCATGCGTTAGGTGAGGCAAGCGGGATTTGAGAACCGGGCACACGGATCTTAGGGCCAGACCCAGCGCATCAGGCCGAATTGAACGACGGCCATCATCCAGACGAGACCGCCGGTTCCAAGGCCGAGCAGGCCGCCGAGCATGATCGGCAGCGCCACATCGTCGAACAGCACCGTCCTCCCTTGGTCTAGACCAAGCAGGAGCGTCTTAAAACGGGATGCCATCGCGAAGCCCTCGTCAAAGTGCATGCACCCTGCGAGCGCCATCATCGCGGGCTCCATGGGTTCGAGCTGACCCTGGATGCGATCGGCGCGATGGTCTGTGACGCTGGTCACTCTCGCCAAGGCTCCGGACTCGAGGCTTGTCCGTAGACGTAGCGCGGCAAGACTCAGACCCGCGAGGTTCGGCGCTCTTCGCAATAGGCGGCTTGCGCGTGATGCGACCAGCCGTCGATGTCGTGGAGCGAGTGCGATGCGCCGCGCCCGGCGGCGGTGTCGATCATGCCGCGCAGGGTTCGAACCACAGGCCGCATCATCGGCGTGTCGAAGGCCTCATGCCAGAGGCGAGCCGCGAGGTCGGACCCCGGAATCGAGATTGCCCGATCGCGCTCGAACAGGATGATGTTTGATTGCGGTGCCATGGTCATAGCCTCCTTTTGGGCCGGACACACAGGGCGTCATGGGCACGATCGGATGGGTTTTCGGAGGATCGCGATCCGATCCTCTCCACCGCCTGTGCCATGACGATGTCTGTCGCCAGGCCGTCAACTTGGTTACGATCGTGGTCGGGAATTGGTGAATCGTCTGTGACTGGGGTCACGACGCGCGCCGCTCTTTATTAACTTCGAATGCTTTCTATGGGTGAGGCGCGCTGTTGCTCCCCACGGCTTGCGCCGCGATCATCTCGGCAATCGGAATAGCCGATGTCGCGGCGGGTGAGGGCGCGTTGCACACATGGAGCATTCGAGCTGTGCCCCGGAACAGGAAATCGTGGACCAGCGTGCCGTCGCGCAGCACCGCCTGCGCCCTGATGCCGGCCTCGCGCGGCAAGAGATCGTCCTCGGTGAGCGAGGGGCAATATTTCCGGCATTCGGCCAGATAACGCGTCTTGGACAGCGAGTTGCGCGCTTCCGTCAGTCCCGAGCGCCAGTTCTTGGCCATGACGCGCCAAAAGCCTGGAAAAGCCGCGTAGGTCGCGACATCCTTGAGATCGACGGAACACCGTCCATAGCCTTCGCGGGCGAAGCCCAGCACGGCGTTGGGTCCGACGCTCAGGCCGCCATCGATCATCGGCGTGAGGTGGATGCCAAGGAAGGGCAGAGCCGGGTCGGGCACCGGATAGATGAGATGTCGCACGAGATCGCGTTTGGACGCAGCGACATCGAAATATTCACCACGGAACGGCACGACCTGATAGTCGATCGGAAGGCCGGCGAGACGCGCGATGCGGTCGGATTGCAGGCCCGCGCATGCGATAAGGCGCCGGGCCCGCCAACTCTGCCCCCCGCCGTCGATCGTGACCTGCTCGGCCTCCTCGCGGATCGCATCGACTGTCGTGCTCAGGAGGATCGTGCCTCCCGCCGCCTTCACGAGCTGGCCCATGACCTCGCAGATGCGGATATAATCGACGATCCCGCTCGAGGGGGCGAAGATCGCGCCGAGCCCCACGACATGGGGTTCGCGCCGGTTGAGTTCGGCCGCGTCAAGCACGTCTATCGCGATGCCGTTCTGCCGCGCGTTCGTGGCCAAGGCTTTCATCCGGTCGAGTTCGAGCACGCTCGTCGCCACGACGAGCTTGCCCCGTGTCTCGAACGGGATGCCATGTGCGGTGCAAAAAGCCTTGGTGGCTTCGGCACCGCGCCGGCACAGATCCGCCTTGAGACTGCCGGGCTTGTAATAGATCCCGGCATGGATCACGCCGCTATTGTGCCCCGTCTGGTGCCGGCCAAGGGAGGCCTCCTTCTCGATCAGAAGAATGCTGGCACCCGGCCTGATCCGGCTCAGTTCCAGCGCCGTGGCGAGCCCGACGATACCGCCGCCGACAATGCAGAAATCATGGATCATGAACTCATCCATAACCCTGGCTCTTCTGGATCGATTCGATCCAAGAACATCTTGATTGAGAGCCGAACCCCGTGCCGATATCCCGGCATTCTAAATGTCTCAATGGCGGGCCTCAATCGCCGGATCACCGCTTCAGCGCGTAAAACTTTCGCCGCATGGCGCCCAGGATCGAGCGATGCAAGGCGCTGGGGCTGCAAGGCGTCAATCGAAGCCCCACATCGCGTTCGCGGCGCCAGACCACCCGGCCCTGAAACAGCAGTTCGGATTGGTCGTCATAATAGTAGACGCCGGCCGGGAAGTCGGCCCCAACCTCTGAAAGTCTCAGCCGACACCCCGTGGACGAGCGGTTTTTCACCAGGCACTCGCACAGGAACCCTCCGTCTAGGCGCACCAGCTTGCCGGATCGAAGCCGTGTCCGCTGGCGACCACCGGCCCGCCGCTCCACGCCAACCCTGAAGGCCGCCGGCGCGGGCAAGACCGCATAGGTGAAATCGTCGCCAATCGAAGCCGAGGCATCGACACGTTTGGCCAGCGCCTGCGCCGCAGGCTTGGACGCCGCCTCGCTTAGACGCCGGTCCTCATCGCGCATCGACATCCCATCCGGCGGCGATTTCACGTGTCATCCTCACGCCGAACCGGTAACGGCGCGCTCGACCAGGGCGCGGCGCGGCGCGGGAGCCTCGCCTCAGCGATCGCCTCGCCAAGACGCGTCACCTTGTGAGCGGTCTCCCCGATCGGCTCCTCGAACAATACGGCGCAGACCTTCACGGTCTCGTCCAGTGCCCGCAGAGTCAGATCGAAGAACACCGAGACGGCGCGATGCCGGAACTCCATGGCCATCGTAATCATGGGTGGATCGCCCCAGGTAAGGTCGATTCCGGCGTTCCAGGCAAAGCTCAGCGCCCCGTTCTGGAAGAACATCTCCGTCGACGACTGAACCAGGTCTTCTATCGTGGCATAACTTCCAAACCTTATATAGCTTACCATGTCTACAAGATCGATCGTGCGAAGATCGGCCGTGACGTCCCTCAATCCGTTCACTAGAACGTCTGAGTATTGATCCAAGTTCTTTTCAGTAAAATGGTCCAATGCACCACCAATGTCTAATTCGATGAGGGGCGCAGCACATTACGTGACTGGACGTAATGGATGATTTCGGCGACGGCTTTGTAAAACTGAGGTGGAATTTGCTCCGACACCTGGACATGATCGTACATGGACCTTGCCAGGGGCTTGTTCTCGATCACGGTAATGCCATGTTCGGCGGCTATTTCGCGGATTTTGAGGGCCAACAAATCCTGCCCTTTGGCCAATACGATGGGCGCTGCTCCCTCACCACGGACGTAACGCAGCGCGATGGCATAGTGGGTCGGGTTGGTGATGATGAGCGTCGCGCGCGGCACATCGGCCATCATCCGGCGGCGCGACCTGTCGAGAGCCAGCGAGCGGCGCTTCGCCTTCATCAGCGGATCGCCCTCGGACTGCTTCATCTCATCCTTGATCTCGCGCTTGCTCATCCGCATGCGCTTCTTCCAGGTCGCTCGCGAATAGACGTAGTCGATCGCCGCCAGGACCGCGAAAGCGGTGGCGACGCCGGACAGCAGCCGGATGAAAATACCCAGCATCCGATCCGGAATGGCTTCCGGCTCGACGAACATCGAATCGATGACCGTGTGCTGTTCGGCCGTGAGCAAAAGGCTCACGACGGCGCTGACGATCAGCAGCTTGGCGAGACCCTTGGCGAATTCGACGAGGCCGCTGCGGCCGAATATCCGTTTGAGGCCACTGGTCGGCGACAGCTTGGACAGTTTGGGGGCGATGCGGCTTAGCACGACGCTCGGCATGTTCTGCGCGCATGACACCGCGATGCCGGCCACGATGAACAGCACGAGGATCGGCACGAGAAAGTCGGCCGCCGTCTGCATGAGCGCATGGACGAGAAGCCCCGCGTCCGCGCCGTTACGCAGGGACAGTTGAGCCGGATCCTCGATCAGGCGGCTCAGCACTCCGACAACCTTGATGGCGTTTTCGCGCAGCATCAGGGAACAGACGACGAGACTGGCGAGCAGAGCCGCGAAGAGCGGCGCCTCTCGCGAAACCGGGTTGTCGCCTTGCTCGGCGGCATCCCTCAGTTTTTTTTCTGTCGGTTCCTCTGTCTGGTCCTCCTTGTCGACCTCATCCGCCATGATCAAGGCTCAGTGTTGGAGAAAACCCGGAAGCGACTTGCCCGATTGTCGCGCGGCGCATCAGCCGATGCCGGGCAAATCGTTGTTTTCGATTTCGATTTCCCCCCGCTCGACCATGTCGAGAACGAGGCTGGAGATCGCCTTGCGGGCGGCGACGATGTCCTTTTGCGGAGCCCCGCCGCTGTTGAGTTCGTTTTCGACCAGTCGGCGGGCGCGAGCGCCGAGTGTGGACAGGACGGCATCGCGGAAGGCCGCATCCGTGCCGCGCAGCGAAAGCACGATCTGTTCGCTCGGCACCTTGTCGAAAAGGACGCTGCGGGCCTTGGCGGACAGCATGACGACATCGTTGAACGAGAACATCTTCGAGCGCAGTTGGGCCGCGTCTTCCGGCTTGCTTTCGGCGATCGCGACAAGCACGTCCTCGGCCTGCTCCGGGGTCAGGCGGTTGAGGATATCGGCCACACGGGCCTGCCCGCGGCCGCTCGCGTTACGCTCGGTGTTGAGGAGCAGTTCGTCGCGCAGCTTGGTTTCGAGAATGTGGATCGTCGCGTCGCTGACGGGCTTGAGCGTCAACATGCGGCGCGCCATCGCGATGCGGCGCTCACGCGGCATCAGGGCCAGGACTTTCGCGGCGGTCTCCGAGGTGAGGCGGGTGAGGATCAGCGCCGCGCTCTGCGGATGTTCGAGGTTGATATAGGCGGCCAGTTCC
Source organism: Lichenihabitans sp. (assembly GCA_965214365.1). GTDB lineage: Bacteria > Pseudomonadota > Alphaproteobacteria > Rhizobiales > Beijerinckiaceae > Lichenihabitans. The sequence continues at coordinate 1,851,444 of CBDCBM010000004.1, read as the reverse complement.
TTTTCGGGCAGGCCGGAGAGCCGCACCCAGGTCGAGCTGTTCGAGCTGCCGAGCACCTCGGACATGATTTCGGCGACCTGATCGGGCGGCAGCACGCCGCCCAGCAGGTGCTCGACCTCGCTCGCGGTGGCCTGAAGGTCGACACCACGCGAAAATTGCTCCGCCAGTTCCTCGACGAGGTTTTCGAGGGACTGAACCGAGACGGCCCCGAGCGCCGCAGCCGAACGGGTGATCATCTTGAGTTCGGTCGGATTGAAATGTTTCAGGAGCCGGCTCGCGAGCGGCTTGCCCATGGCCAGCAGGAGCGCGGCGACCTTCTCCGGGCCATCCAGCGGGCGGCCCTCGATGGGCGTAGACGAGGCGACGTCGAACATGGCGAGGTGTCCCGGGTCTTAATTGCGCAGCGGCGGCTTTTGGGTGACGATCTCGGTCAGCGACACGCCAAGGCGCGCCGCATCACCCTCGATCACCACCATTTCGCCCCGCGCCACCACATGGCCGTTGACCACGATGTCGACCGGGTGGCCGACCTTCTGGTCGAGCTGCACGACCGCACCCCGGGCGAGTTTCATGAGCGAGGAGACCGGCATGCTGGTTCCCCCTAGAACCACCTGAACGGTCATCGGGATGTTGAGGATGGTGTCGAGATTCTGCCCTTCGGCCGCCGGCTCGCCGGTCATCTCGGTTTCGATCGACATGATGCCTGAACCCCGTTCCGATGCTGCGGCGCCCCTCTCAGCCGGGGCGCGTGATGATATGGATCCTGCTCTAGATCACGATGTCTTTGGATGGACTCCATCCAAAGACATCGTGATCGATTTCAAATATTTAGAGCATGATGTCGTCCGAAAGCCCGTGCCGACTTTTCGGCATCATGCTCTAGGGATCCTTGTGCGAAGATGGATCGATCGACGCCAGGGCCGTCGTCAGCTTCAAGCTGTAGCAGCCGTTCGTCTGGCCAAGGTCGCAACGGAAGAGCGCATTGGTCTCGCACGACAGCTTGACCTCGGTATTGGCCCCGACCTCGAAATTCAGCACCTGGCCCACTTCGAGGGTGGCGATCTGGCCCAGCGTCATCGGCGGCAACAGCAGGCTTGCCTCGATCCCGAGGCAAGCTCGGCTGATCTCCGCCTCTAGCTTCTCGCTCCACCCGGGGTCGGGACTGACGTCGGATTCGGGCGGGATGGCCAACTGGTCCATGAACGGCGCCAGCGCGGCCTCGGGAATGACGATGTCGAGCTCGACGGGCTGGCCCACAGCATGCAGCATGAAGGTGGCGACCAGCATGTTCACTGGTCCCCTGCCGAGGGGCAATGTGTCGGCTTTGGGCTTCATCGGCTCAAGCACGAAGGTGCTCGGCATGGTGGGCGCGAAGCCCTTGGTCATTGCATCGACGGCCTGATCGATGACGAGCGAAGCGATCCGGCTTTCGAGTGCCGTCAGCGATGTCCGCTCGGGAAACTCGAACTCCTCCTCGTCGCCGCCGAACAGCGCATGCACCGCGACCGCCACGAAGAGCTGGTCGAACTGCAAAGCGACCGCCGTGTTCCATCCCGCCGCGCGGGCGATGGCGAAGACCGGCTTGCCGCCGCGCCGATCGAGCAGACGATCGACCCGGCTGGTTTCGAGCGTGTGGAAGGTGACTTCGGCGGGCGTCGGGAAGATGGCGCAGAAATTTTCGGTCAGCGCCCGGGCGACGTCGGCCAGGGCGTCGCTGAGGCGGGGGAGCCGATCGAGGCGCGAACCTGCCCCATCGTCGAGCCAGCGGCCAGAGCCCACGCTGGGCGGTGCGTCCATGAGGGCCGTGGCCGACATCGTTTAGGCTGCCTTTTTGGAGTCGCCGGCGTCGCCGCCGCCACCCATGGTCTCGTTTTCGACCTCGTCGATCGAAGGCCGGTCATAGGCCGAGATGGTCTTGCGGCCATGTTCGAGCGCGATCAGCGGCACGGCGCCGTTCATGAATGCGATTAGAGACTGCTTGATGATGACGTAGAGACGGCAGCGTTTGTCGCGCACCACCTTGATCTTGTGCGCGAGGGGCGCCGCGAGACCGTAGGACATGAAAATGCCCGCGAAGGTGCCGACGAGAGCCGCACCGATCAATTCACCCAGAACCTCGGGCGCCTGATCCAGCGCGCCCATGGCGTGGATGACGCCCAGAACCGCCGCGACGATCCCCAGCGCCGGCAGGCCGTCGGCAACCGACTGCATCGCATGGGACGGCTTCAACCGGTCGCGCATGATCGTGTGGATCTCTTCGTCCATGAGCGCTTCGATCTCATGGCTGCGGGCATTGCCGATCATGATCAGTCGGCAATAGTCGCAGATGAAAGTCGTCATCTCCTTGTCGGCGATAACGCTGGGATATTTCTTGAAGAGCTCGGATTCCTTCGGATTGTCGATATGGCCTTCGACCTCGTTGCGGGCGTTGCCGCGCAACTCGCGCATCAGCGTGTAGAGAATGCCGAGAATATCGAGATAGTCGCGGTTCTTCGGCGAGCCGCCCTTGATGGCCTCGATGATGCCCTTCCCGGTATCCTTGATGGTGCCGAGCGGGTTGGCGATGATGAAGGTGCCCACCGAAGCGCCAATGATGATGAGGAATTCGTAGGGTTGCCAGAGCACGCCGGCATGGCCGCCATTGGCCATATAGCCCCCCATCATGCAGCCCATGGCCACGACGACGCCGATGATGAAATTCAAAGCCTGTGCTCCCTCGCATCATGCGGGCCGGAACGGGTCCGGAACCGGCTGTGGCGCGCCTGCCGAAAGGCCCGTCGGATGCCGGTCAATTCGGCGCCGATCCACGACGCTCAATCCATCAGGGCAGCCTTGCGCGAACCTGTCTGCCAAGCCCCTGCGGCGAGAGCTTCGCGAGGGCGCAAGGCTCCTGGTCCTGGTATCGGCCCGCTCTCGTCAAGGGCGATCGCAGGTCGCCGGCGAGGATCGTGCAGCCGCCTGGCTCGAGCGATCCTCAGCCACGCGTTTTTCGGATGTCGCGGATTTACAACAGCCGGTTCGCGCTCGCGCCATCCGCTGGAGCATTCTTCGAAACGTCGGGACGGGTTTGAGATGACATCATCATCCCCGATCACATCAATGATCGTGGTCCGACTCGACCCACCCTCATCGTGAGCCGAGGTCAGCCCCGGGCAAGTCGGCTGGGCGACCTTCGATCGGCGCCCCCGGACGGATCCCTCTCCCTGAACCGCCAAGCGGAGGCCGGCGCCCGTCCACATACCACGCGGAGGAAGTCCGGCCCATGCTGTCCAAAACCCCGTCAGCCCTTCGGTGGCCCCCGTCTCCATGCCTCTTCACACAATGACAGCGTCGAGCCCCGCCACCGCCAACCATCACATGGCGCGAATGAGCCGGGTCGGCCTGAAACGCGAGGGCTGAGCGCGTGCAAAGCAATTTTTACGTCGGCATGTCGGGGCAGATCGCGGTCGAGCGTCGGCTGCAATCCATCGCGGCCAACATCGCCAACATGAACACAGCGGGCTATCGGGCGGATGGGGTGACCTTCGCCACGGTGCTCTCCACGTCGGGCGATAATCCCGTCGCCTTCAGTTCCGCCGGCGCGCAGTACATTTCGCGCCGCAACGGCGAGGTCACCAAAACCGACAATCCGCTCGATGTCGCCGTGCAGGGATCGGCTTGGCTGGCCGTCAAGTCCCCCAAAGGGATCGTCTACACCCGGGACGGGCGAATGCAGATGGCGCCCTCCGGCGAGTTGAAAAGCATCACCGGCCTCCCGATCCTCGATGTGGGCGGCAGCGGGCTGCTGCTCGACCCCACGGCCGGTCCACCGACGATCTCGTCCGATGGCATGGTCACGCAAGGCGGCAAACAGGTCGGCGCACTGGGGCTCTTCGACATCGACCCCTCGGCGACACTGACGCGAGCCGAGAATTCCGGCGTCATTCCGGATCGTGCCGCGACGCCGGTCCTCGATTTCACCAGCACCGGCGTGCTGCAAGGGTTCGTCGAAGGCTCCAACATCAATCCGATCCTTGAGCTGAGCAAGCTCATCACCATCCAGCACGCGCTCGACGGAATGACCCAGGCCAACCAGACGGCCGACAGTTCGATGAGCGACGCCATCAAGACCCTGGGCGGCGCATCATGACCCGGAGTGCGCCATGAATGTCCTGACCCGTCTGGCCCGCAGCGTGCGCGAGACCGCCGCCGCGGCTCCGCTGCTCGACTTCCGCGGCACCGTGACGGAAGTGACGCCGACGGCCTATCGGGTCTCCGGCCTGTCGAGCTTCGTCAAGCTCGGCGATACCGTCGCTTTCGATTCCGAGGGGGTGCCGCAGCCTGGCGAGGTGGTTCGTATCGAGCGCGGCGCCGTGACCGTAAAATCCTTCGCCACACGGGTCGATGCCCGCCTCGGCGTTTCAGTGCGACGCACCAAGAGTCTGTCCTTCGCGCCCGACCCAAGCTGGAAGGGCCGAGTGATCAACGCATTGGGCGAGCCCGTCGACGGGCTCGGTCCGGTCATGCGTGGCGCGACCACAATCGATGGCGACGGAACACCGCCGGCAGCCCTGCGTCGCGCCCGGGTGCGGGGCGCCCTGCGAACCGGCGTGCGCGCCATCGACATCTTCTGTCCGCTATGCCCCGGGCAGCGCATCGGCATTTTCGCGGGCAGCGGTGTCGGCAAGTCGACGCTGCTGGCCATGCTGGCCTCGTGCCGGGGTTTCGACACCGTCATCATTTCGCTGGTCGGCGAACGTGGCCGGGAGGTGCGCGAATTCGTCGAAGAGGCGCTCGGCGCCAACCGGAAGCGCGCCATTACGGTGGTCGCAACCGGCGACGAAAGCCCAATGATGCGCCGCATGGCGCCGAAAACCGCGATGAGCATCGCCGAAAGCTTTAGGGACAAAGGCGAGACGGTGCTGCTCATCGTCGATTCCGTGACGCGCTACGCCCATGCGGCGCGCGACGTCGCTTTGGCGGCGGGGGAGCCGGCGGTGGCGCGCGGATATGCACCGAGCGTATTCAGCGACTTGCCCAAGCTCCTTGAACGCGCCGGGCCGGGCCTCGAAGGCGGCGGAAGCATCACCGGGATTTTTTCGGTGCTGGTGGACGGCGACGACCACAACGATCCGGTCGCCGACGCCATCAGGGGTACGCTCGACGGCCATATCGTGCTCGACCGCAAGATCGCCGGCCAGGGCCGCTACCCGGCGATCGACGTGGTCATGTCTCTGTCGCGGCTGGCGCAGAACGTTTGGACGCCGGAGCAAAGGACGCTGGTCAACAAGCTGCGCGAGATGATCGCGCGCTTCGAGGATACGCGCGATCTGAGATCGATGGGCGCCTACAAGCCGGGGAGCGACCCCGACCTCGACCAGGCGGTGCTTCTCGTGCCCCGCATCTACGAGGCCCTGGTCCAGTCGCCTGAGACGCCGCTTAGCGAGGACGCCTTCAGGGATCTCGCCAATGCATTGCAAAGACCGAGGTAGAATGCCGTGAGCCAAGTCACCGTCAAGACATCCGACGTCAAGACATCCCCGATGATGACGACGCTCCGCTCGGTAGAGTGGGTCTGGGGCGGGGTCGGCATCGGGGCCGCAAGCCTCTCGGCCTGTTTCGCCGCCTATATGCTCGCCTTCGGCCCCTCGGAACCCAGCATCAGCGGCGCGGGCGATTTCGGTCTGTTCGCCCGGATGCGGCCAAGCGAACGCGTCGCCGACAGCCGCGTCTTGCCAGTCCTGCGCGGAGCCTCGCGCTCCGGCTTGACGGACGGCCCCGGTGACAACCCCGCGACCCTGACCGCCTCAGCCGCGATCGATTTCTCGCCGACGGGATCGCTCGACGGGAAACCGGAGGCCGCCGAGATCAAAAGTGCCGCAGTGGGAGGCACGATTCTTTTGGGAACCGAGAAGCTGCTCCCGTCTTTCATCCTGCGCGACGTTTTCGATGGTCGCGCCTTGGTCGAGACGCCGAGCAAACTGACGCTCGTGTCCAAGGGCTCAGTGATCGCCGGCGCCGGCGAGGTGCTGGCGATCGAGCGACGCGGCAAGCAGTGGGCGGTCGTCACCAGCGGCGGCGTGATCGGCGGCCCACGATAATTCTACCGGCTCATAGGGCTCAAGCTCCTCGATCCTTCGAGACGCCGCCTCGCGGCTTCTCAAAATGACCGGACTTTTGGGCGTGTGCGCCGGAGGACCAGATCCCGATGATGGAGAGCACGAGGCCCGAGGCAAGCCAAGCGGCTTTCTCCGCCAGACCCTAAGGCGAGTCGGCCCCGAACGTCCGGCGGACCAAGGTTCTATAGCGCCAGCCCTGCAGGCCCCCCCGCGCCGCCAGAAAACCCATGAGGGCGATCCAAAGGCCCATATTGCCCAGGGGCCGGAGGGCGAAGAACAGGCCGAAATAGAGCGCGAGCGATGCCAGCATGAGATTGCGCATCTCGTGCGTCCAAGCCGCGCCGATATACACACCATCGAATTCGAACGCCATGGCGCCGACGATCGGCATCAGCGCCGCGAAGGGCAGGAGGTCCCGCGCCATATGCCGCACCGAGGGATCGGTGCTGATGATGTCGATGAAGGCGCCGCCCGCCCCAAAGGCCAGCGCCGAGGCCCCGGCCGAAAAGGCGAGGCACCACAGGCTGGTCAGCCGCACCGCGCGTGTGAACCCCGTACGGTCTCGCGCGCCCACCGATTGGCCGCACATCTGTTCGGCCGCAGTGGCGAAGCCGTCTAGGAAATAGGCGGTGATCAAGAACAGGTTCATCAGCACCGCGTTCGCGGCGAGGACGACATCGCCGCCGCGTGCGCCCTGCGCGGTAAAGAAAGCGAAAGCGAAGATCAGCGCCGCCGATCGGATCATGATGTCACGGTTCATGCCGGCCATGTGCCGCAAGGCCTTGGAGTCTCGGGCCAGACGCCAGGGCAAGGCGCGGCGGAGGTCGTGCAGGCTCGCCAGCACCGCAAGGCCAACCACGGCGCCAAGCACTTCGGCCCCGAGCGTACCCCAAGCGGAGCCGCGAACGCCCCAGCCCAAGCCCATGACGAGGCTGACGTTGAAAACGATATTGATCAGGTTGATGAAAACCTGAAGCACGAGCCCGATATCCGAGCGGCCGCGACCGATGACCGCGCCGAGCACCACATAATTCACGAGCGCGAAGGGCGCCGACCAGATGCGGATATCGAAATAGGCCCTCGCCGCAGCCGTGACGGCGGGCGTGGCGTCCATGGCCGCGAAGGCCGCCCAGCGGATTGGCTGTTGCACGGCGAGAAGGAGCGCTCCGAGCACCACCGCCACGATCAAAGCTCGGAGAACCGTGGCAGGCTCTTCCTCGGCGTCGCCCGCGCCGACCGCCTGCGCGATGAGTCCGGCTGTTCCCATCCGCAGGAAACCCAGCGGCCAAAAAGTGAAATCGAAGATGACCGCGCAGGCCGCGATGGCGCCCAGCAGAGGCGCCTGTCCCAGACGGCCGATCACCGTCGCGTCGGCAAAGCCAAGAAGGGGCGTCGACATGTGCGCAAGGGTCATCGGTACGGCGAGCCGCAGCACCGTTCGATGCGAGACGAGGACCGCCTTGGCGGCGCGAGGAGGTTCGATCACGCTTGACATGACTTCAGCCGACGTTGCGCCGACCCCACCGCTCCACGCCGACGCGAGAGAGGGGCGGACAAGACCCGCGAACCACCGATACGGGGGTCGAATGCGAGGGGCGGTAGCGACGCGTCACGCTGGGGCGAGAAAACGACGAGAATGGTCAGATAACACAGGCAGAGCGATGAGAGGAAGCCGGCGAGCCGGTCCCAGGTGCCTAACTCGGCAGGGTTGATCGTGAGCCTGTCCTGACGTCGGGTACGCCCCCCGGGAATCCGAGCCTGCCGTACCTTCGGCCGACCAAGCGGCGCGGGTTGTGATTCGCGCCAAAACGAACTAAATCCACGAAAGGATTATCGATCGAAAGTCCAACGATGTTGTTAGCCCGTGTACCCGGGTCACGGGATATCATCGATCCGTGGCAATCCCAATCGGATCAGATCCGCCTCGAGAAAAAGCCGCTTTTGGGCTTCGCGACGGTGGGCACGCTGGTCGCCATGGTGGTGATCCTGATCGGCATGCTGCCCTTCGTCGAAATCGATCGTGTCGTCTCCGCGACCGGCGGCAAGGTGATACCGCTCCAGCCGCTCAGCACGTTTCAGGCGCTCGACAGCTCCATCATTAAGTCGGTCGACGTTACCGAGGGACAGCAGGTCGCCGCCGGACAGACGCTCGCGACCTTGGACCCGACCTTTACCCGTGCCGATGTCGGGCAATCGCGCCAGCAGATCGCCGGTCTCGATGCCCGCATCATCAGAACCCGCGCCGAACAAGAGAAGAAGCCGCTCATCTTTCCGCCGACGGCGGATCACGACGCCTTGAATTATCAGGCCCTCGAAACCGCACTCTTCAACGCGCGGGCGGCGGAATTCAAGGCCACCACGAAATCCTTCGATGATAAGATCAAGGGCACGCAGGCGACCATTGCCAAAATCCAGAACGATATGGAGCGTTTCGCGGAGCGTGAGAAGATTGCGCATCAGGTCGAGGACATGCGCAGCACGCTCTACAAGAGCGGATCGAACAGCCTGCTCAACTTGCTCGAAGCGAGCGACAGTCACCTCGAAACCCAGCGCAATATGGAAAACGACAAGAACGCCCTGGTAGAGGCGCAGCATCAATTGTCATCCCTCCAGGCAGACCGCGACGCCTACATCCAGGGCTGGTTCTCATCGAGCAATTCCGACCTCGTGACGGCGCAAAACCTTCGCGACACGGCCGTGGCGTCCATGGAAAAGGCTAACAAGCATGAGGATTTGGTGCATCTGACGGCGCCGGGTCCGTCGATCGTCCTGAAGCTTTCGCCGCTCTCGATAGGTTCGGTGTTAAAACAGGGCGACGAGTTGATGACCCTGATCCCGCTCGACGCCCCATTGGCGGCCAGGATCAACTTCTCGGCCAGCGATGTCGGTTTCGTGCGGCCGGGCAATCACGTGCTCATCAAGTTCGACGCGTTCAATTCCATGGAACATGGGGTGGCCGAGGGAACCGTGGATTGGATCAGCGAGGATTCGTTCACCACCGACGACGACGGCAAGCCAAGTGATCCCTATTACAAAGCCCGTGTGACGATCGACAAGCTGAACCTCGTCAACGTGCCGAAGTCGTTCCGCCTGATCCCTGGAATGACTCTTTCGGGAGACATCAATACGGGCAGGCGTTCGGCCTTCAACTATGTCATGGGCGGATTGTTCTCGGGGGTCGGCCAGGCGTTGCGCGAACCCTGATCGCACCGCAGAGGCACCACCGGTCTGGAATTATTCGTCCGCCTCACGGGTCGATTTCGGCGACTTTGTGGAGATCGACACGCTGCTGCCGTTGAGCCTCGGCAGCGCGTCTGTGGTTTCGAACCAGGAAATCTTGTGCCCGTAATGGACATGGGCACGCATCGGCAGCCGATCCGGGTCGTCGAAGGCTCCGATGCCGATATAGACCAGTTCCGGACGGTCATCGGCCTCGAATGTCAGGGGAGTTCCGCAACGCTTGCAAAATTTACGGCGCACCGGCGCGGAGGAACGATAGGTGGACGGCTTGCCTTTAACCCAGCGGAACGCCGAGTTCGTGCGAAAGCCAGCGAAAGCCGCCACAGGGGCACCTGTCTGCCGACGGCAGAAAAAGCAATGACAATAGATGGCGTAGTCGCTCTCGCCGGTCGCCTCGAACCGGATCGCGCCGCAAAGGCATCCGCCGGGATGCAGGATCATGCAGAAGCTTTCTTGCTTTAGGATTCATGGATCGAAACGGGTGCGCCAAAACGGCGGTACCTCAAATCTTCAAAAACTCTGTCGGCATATCCGGCAGTCCCTCGCAGCAATCGCCCAGGGCCTGCAGCAACCCACGCGTCCGTGCGGGCTCGACGCGGCAGCGCCGCACGCGCCCCTCCCGGGTCTGGGATACCAGTCCGACCCCGACCAGTTGGGCCAGGTGGTGGGCGAGCGTGGAGCGCGGGATCTTCAACTGGCGCTCGATTTCGCCGACCGACAGTCCGGTTTGTCCAGATTTGACCAGGAGCTGGAAGGCCTGCAGCCGATGCGGGTGGCCGAGCTCGGCAAGACACCGAGCCGCGTCGGCGAAGGCCATCGCCGGCGTTTCCCCCACTAGATCACGATGACTTTGGATCGCATCGATCCAAAGTCATCGATGTGATCGATCCCTATCATGCAGACCATGATGACCTCCGAAAACCGGCCCGGCTTGTCGGGATGATGCTCTAGCCGCAGCCTTGAATCGAGGGCTGCATCACGCTCTTGGGTTCGTGATCGAGGGTCTGCCAGGGCATGCTGGCGTTGACATGGCTCTCGATGTCAAACCGTTCGAGACCGATGTCACGCAAATTCCGGTCGTTCAGAGCGGAGAACATCTCGATGGCGCGATGACGCCGATAGGCGATAAAAGCATTGGCGAGCCAATGACTGACGAGGACTGACATTGAGTTGCTCCCTATTGGAAACGACGATATGACCGGACATATGGTCATATTCGGCTCGTTTCAAGACCCGAGGGAATAAGCCGCAATGATAAACTCATCCCCAACGCCGGGTGTGACAGGCGGGTGCCTTTGCGGAGAAATCCGCTTCACCGTGAACGGACCTTTAAGAGATGTAACGATCTGTCATTGCGTCATGTGCCGGCGCGCCTCGACCAGCCTGGGCGCCTACACGGCCTGCGCGCCGGAGGAAATCACGATCGACGGCGGCAAGCCGCGCTGGTATCGCGCCTCGCCCATCGCCAGGCGCGGCTTTTGCGCCAAATGCGGCTCGACTTTGTTCTGTGAACCGAACCACGGCAGGCATCTGTCGATCTCGCTGGGCAGCCTGGACGATTCATCGGGGCTCGTGATCGCCAAGCATATTTTCGTCGCCGAGGACACCTCGCCGATGCGCGCCCTGGCACCCACGAGAATCGCCACGGAGGCCCCCGTCGCTTCATGACCGAGGCCGGCATAGACAGTCTCACCCGACGCGAAGCGCGCCGCATCGCGCTTGGCGCCCAGGGCTTGGGCCAAGCGCGGCCTGCCCGTCCGGGCTGTCGCGGCGTGCTCGATCTGGCCGATCGGCTCGGCCTGTTCCAGATCGACAGCGTCAACGTGCTGGTCCGCGCCCATTACATGCCGGCCTTCTCGCGGCTTGGCGCCTATGACCGCGCCCATATCGAGACGGCGGCCTGGTCGGGGGCACCAAAGCTATTCGAATATTGGGGCCACGAGGCCTCGCTCCTGCCGGTGGCCCTCCAGCCGCTCTTGCGCTGGCGCATGGAAGCCGCCGCTCGGGGCACGGGCACCTGGGCGCAGGTCGCCCGTCATGCGCGCGAAAACCCCGCCCGCATCGTGGAAATCCTGGCGGAAATCGCCGATCGCGGCGCGCTTGCGGCCGCCGACCTGAGGGGGGCCGGCAAGGCGACGGGCGGCTGGTGGGGTTGGAGCGAGGGCAAGACCGCGCTCGAATATTTGTTCTGGAGCGGGCGGCTGGGGATCAAGACGCGGCGCGGCGCCTTCGAGCGCGTCTACGATCTGCCCGAGCGCATTCTGCCGCCGGAGATCCTGGCGCTGCCGACGCCTGAACCCGCCGATGCGCATCGTGATCTTGTCCGCACCGCGGCGCGCTCGCTCGGGGTCGCGACGTCTGGCGACATGGCGGCCTATTTTCGGCTTTCTCCGGAAACCGCGCGAGGCCGGGTCGCCGAACTCGTCGAGAGTGGCGAATTGCGTCCCGTCGCGGTCGAAGGCTGGTCGGCTTCGGCCTATCTGTGGCACGAGGCCGCCCTGCCCTCCCGCGCCACGGCGCGGCGACTGCTCTCACCCTTCGATCCGCTGCTGTGGGAGCGGGCGCGCACGGAGCGCCTGTTCGGCTTCCGCTACCGGCTCGAAATCTACACCCCAGCCCATAAGCGGGAGCATGGCTATTACGTGCTACCCTTCCTCTACAAGGATCGCCTGGCGGCCCGCGTGGACCTCAAGGCGGAGCGCGGCGGCACGGGATGCCTGATGGTGCTTGGCGCGCAGATCGAACCCGGTCATCGATCGGGCGAGGTCGCCGAGGCGCTGTGGGCGGAACTGCGCCTCATGGCGGACTGGCTCGGATTGGAGCGGATCGTCGTGAGCGAGGCCGGTGAATTTTGCGCCACGTTGCGGGAGGCTGGCGCAACGGCGACAAGGATTGCGGAACCGATCGCTGGGGAATGACGAATCGGCAGCCATCAGCGCAGCTTCCTTCGTCCCTCCTTTCGCGCCTTCGTCAGACGCGTCGGGGCATGGAAATCATCGGGTTTGGTTCGGACCCAGGCCAGGAAATCGGCGAGCGCCGGCTCCGCCTTGAGGCGCTCCACGTCGTTCAGATGCCGCGCCAGTTCGGCTTCCGAGAAGCGGGCATGGATGGCGCTGTGGCAAATCTGGTGCAATTCGACGGTGCCGAGCTTCGCGCCGCCTTTCAGCTTGGGGGTCAGATGATGCCGACTGGATTTGGCATGACGCGGGATAGGCCGATCGCAAAGGGGGCAGATTTTAAGGGCGGCCGGCGGCGGCGCTCCGATTTCTGGTTTGGCTCGCCGCATCCGCTGCCTATCGGCTGTCAGATCAGGCTCGTGCCATTCGCCTTGGCGATGAAATCCGACAAGGTCGGCACGTAATTCTCGCCGTTTCCGGCCGCAACGGCCTGGGCGAAGGAATTGCGCACCGCGGCGCCGATGGGGTTGGCGACACCCGCCGCCTGCGCGAAGGCGGCCAGATAGGTCACATCCTTCAGCCCGTTGGCGAGCGTGAACCGGTGGGCGTTGGCATCGCGTTCGATCACATATTTGAAGAAGGTCTGGTAGAAAAGGCAGTCCATCCGGCCGCCCCGGATCACGCTGTCGAAGACTTTTGGCGACAGGCCCGCCTTCGCGCCGACCATCAGGGCTTCCGAATAAAGCGCCGCATAACCCATCGACAGGAAATTGTTGAGCAGCTTCATCGTATGGCCGGTGCCCACCGGCCCGGCCGCCATGACGCGCCCCGCGAAACAATCGAGCACCGGCCGCACCCTGTCCACCGTAGCCTCGTCGCCGCCCACCATGACGTCGAGGGTTCCCTCCCAGGCATCTTTCGGCGTGCGCGACAGCGGCGCGTCGATCAGCGTGATGCCTTTGGGTGCAAGCTCGGCCGCGAGCCGTGTCGTGACGGCAGGCTCGGATGTCGAGCAATCGACGATGACGAGCGGCTTACCGGCTGAGGCGAGGCCATCGGGTCCGTTGACGATGGCCTCGACTTGGGGAGAGCCGGTGACGCAAAGGACCACGATGTCACTATGCTGGGCCACATCGCGCGGGGTTTTCGCCTCGCTCGCGCCACGGGTCTTGAGATCCTCGACGGCCTCCCGTTTGCGGTGCCCAAGCACCGTTAGCCCGAACCCCTTCTCGACGATGTTCTTCGCCATGCCATGGCCCATAAGGCCGACGCCGATGAAGCCGATGCGATCCGCCACGGAGTTTCTCCCTTCAGGTCTTTGCCCCGGGACAGACCCGGTTGCGCGGTTTGTTAACGCAAAACCGAAGCCTCGCAATGGCGATGAACCCGCTCCAGCAGAGCCAAAGTCTTGGGACGCCTCTGCAAGATCGAAATCCCCTCTCCCACGATGCGGGAGAGGGATTTCGTTCATCGCTCGATCGTCATGGCGATTCCCATGCCGCCGCCGATGCACAGCGTTGCGAGGCCTTTGTGCACATCGCGGCGCTTCATCTCATGCAGGAGCGTGATGAGCACTCGGACGCCCGAAGCGCCGATTGGGTGACCGATGGCGATCGCGCCGCCATTGACGTTCACCAGGGCCGGGTCCCACCCCATATCCTTGTTGACCGCCAGCGCCTGGGCCGCGAAAGCCTCGTTGGCCTCGACGAGATCAAGGTCCTTCACCTTCCAGCCCGTACGCTCCAACGCCTTGCGGGAGGCCGGGATCGGGCCTGATCCCATGATGGCGGGATCGACCCCCGCCGTCGCCCAGGAGGCGATGCGCCCGAGCGGGGTCAGGCCGCGACGCCTCGCTTCCGCAGCGCTCATCAGGACCACCGCACCGGCGCCGTCGTTGATGCCGGAGGCCGATCCTGCCGTCACCGTGCCCTCCTTGGAGAAAGCCGGCTTGAGCTTGGCGAGGGCTTCGAGCGTCGTGCCCGGGCGGATATATTCATCCTGGTCGACCACGATGTCGCCCTTGCGAGTCTTGACCGTGAAAGGGGTGATCTCGTCGGCGAAGCGGCCGGCCTTTTGGGCCGCCTCGGCCTTGTTCTGCGAGCCGACGGCGAACCGGTCCTGGTCCTCGCGGCTAAGCTGCCATTTGGCGGCGACATTCTCGGCCGTGGTGCCCATGTGGTAGCCATGGAAGGCGTCCATCAGGCCGTCCTTCAGCATGGTGTCGACGAATTTGAGATCGCCCATCTTTGTGCCGGAGCGAAGATGCGCCGCATGCTGGGCCTGAGACATGGATTCCTGGCCGCCCGCCACGATGACGGCGGCGTCCCCGTTGGCGATCTGCTGCAGGCCGAGCGCGACGGCACGCAAGCCGCTGCCGCAAAGCTGGTTGACCCCCCAGGCGGTTTTCTCCTGCGGCACGCCGGCCGCCATGGCGGCTTGCCGCGCCGGGTTCTGGCCCTGGCCGGCAGTCAAAACCTGGCCCAGGATCACCTCGTCCACCTCGCCCGGTTCGACTTTGGCGCGGGCCAAGGCGGATTTGATCGCCTCGGCGCCAAGTTCAGGTGCCGGCGTGTTGGCGAAGACGCCGTTGAAGGCACCGACCGCGGTCCGGGCCGCGCTGACGATGACGATATCGCTCGACATGGATGCTCCTTAGATTCTTGATTGTTTCCACCCACCGTCGTGCGCAGCGACGGCCGACCCACCGACCATAGGAGAAAAACACCATGGTCCGCCAGGGCGGAACGGGACTGTCGCCTATCCGCAGCGGATGCGTTGATCTGGACGCCGCCGGCATCCGGTTCAAGAGCGAGAAATGAGTTTCCTGCGGCGGCGGTTCATCCTATCTTGCATGCCGCAGTGCGGCCTCAGGGAAACTCCGGAGGTTTTGCGACGCAGTGGACCGGTGAGTTGGCGACAATGACGGTGAATGAGAAACTGCCGATCACGGTCAAGAAATACGCCAATCGGCGCCTCTACAATACCAACACCAGCAGCTACGTGACGCTTGAAGACTTGGCCGGCATGGTCAAGCGCGGCGAGGACTTTCTGGTTTATGACGCCAAAAGTAGCGTCGATATCACCCGCTCCGTCCTCACGCAGATCATTTTCGAGCAGGAGGGCAAGGACGGCCAGAGTCTCTTGCCGATCACTTTTCTGCGGCAGTTGATCCGGTTCTACGGCGACAGCATGCAGATGGTGGTGCCGAGCTATCTCGAATTCTCGATCGGCAAGCTGACGAGCGAACAACAGAATTTCCGCGAGCAGATCGCCGACACGTTCGGTGCCAGCATGCTGCCCGGCCAAGGCTTCCGCAGCCAGATCTTCGAGCAGTTGGAGGAGCAGACCCGCAAGAACATGAAAATGTTCACGCAGGCGCTTGGCATGTTCAATCCCTTTGTGCCGCAGACCCCTGTGGCGCCCCCGGCCGTCCCGGACAGCAAGCCGAGCCAGAGCGACGACATCGAGACGATCAAGCGTGACATGAGCGAAATCCAGAAGCGTCTGGATCGCTTGGGCGTGAAGGAGTAACGGCGTGAAACCTCTCAGGTTTCACTGGCGGCCCTGACGAGGACGCTCTTGCTTGTCGCTGCCGCGCTACGCTAAACGCGCGCTTCACACTTCTTTGCCCGGATCGCCATGTCTCCCATCACCCGCGTGTTTTCCGGCGTTCAGCCGACCGGAAACCTCCACCTCGGCAATTATCTCGGGGCGATCACCCGCTTCGTCGCCCTTCAGCAGGGCAACGAATGTCTCTATTGCGTGGTGGACCTTCACGCCATGACCCAACCGCATGATCCGGAGGATCTGCGCCGCAACACGCGCGAGGTGACCGCCGCCTTCATCGCCTGCGGCATCGACCCTGTGAAGCAGATCGTGTTCAACCAGAGCCGTGTGCCCGGTCATGCGGAACTTGCCTGGGTGTTCAACTGCGTGGCCCGCCTCGGCTGGCTCAACCGCATGACACAATTCAAGGAAAAGGCCGGCAAGGACCGCGAGAACGCGTCCATCGGGCTTTACGACTATCCGGTCCTGATGGCAGCCGACATCCTGCTCTACCACGCGAGCCACGTGCCGGTCGGCGAGGACCAGAAGCAGCATCTGGAACTCGCCCGCGACATCGCGCAAAAATTCAACAACGACTTTTCCGCCTCGATCGCGACGGTGGTGAACCGGGAGGCATTTTTCCTACTGCCGGAGCCCTTGATCCAGGGGCCGGCGACGCGCGTCATGAGCCTGCGCGACGGCTCGAAGAAAATGTCGAAATCGGACGCTTCCGACAATTCGCGCATCAATCTCACCGACGATGCCGACACGATCGCGCAGAAGATCAGACGCGCTAAAACTGATCCCGACGCGCTTCCCTCTGAGGTGGAGGGGCTCGATGGACGGCCGGAAGCCGACAATCTCGTCGGCATCTATGCCGGCCTCGCCGAGACGACTCGGGCACAAGTGTTGGAAACCTTCGGCGGGAGCCAGTTCTCGACCTTCAAGAACGCGCTGGTCGAACTCGCGGTGGAAAAGCTGGCGCCGATCGCCGGCGAGATGAAGCGGCTCACGACCGACCCCGGCTATATCGACGGCGTTCTGACCAGCGGCGGGAACCGCGCCCGCCTTATCGCCGACCAGACCATACGGGACGTGAAGAGCGTGCTGGGGCTTCTGCATTAATCATAAACGGAGCGGCAGCGTCACGGTAGTCTCGCCGCGTTACCGACGAGCCGCCGTGACCAGGCATCAAGAATGAAGGCGATGCAGAACTGCTAACCGCCGACTCGTGACACGTCATCGCTCGCCGCGAAGCGGCGGACTAAAAGTGCGGGAACCTCGGACGCCGGGACCGCCGGGCTGAAGAGAAAGCCCTGCACCTGGCTGCATCCCTGCTCCCGCAGCAGATCGAATTGCGCCTGGGTCTCCACGCCTTCGGCTGTGACGGAAATTCCCAAGCTTTGCGCCAAGGCAATGACTGCATAAACGATCGCGTCTCCGCCAGCACCGTCCGGCAGACCGCGAACAAAGGACCGGTCGATCTTGATCGTGTCGAAGGGGAAGCGTCGCAGGTAACCCAAGGACGAGTAGCCGGTTCCAAAATCGTCCATGGCGATCCGCACGCCCAGCTTACGCAACGCGCGTAATGCTTGGTTTTTGGAATCGTCGTCCTGAAAAAGAATGGTTTCAGTCAATTCAAGGACGAGGCGGCCCGGCGCCAAACCGGATTCCTGCAAAGCCGAACTAATATCGGCCTCTATGTTTCCGCCCTCGAATTGAACAGCGGAGAAATTGACCGCAACACTAATGCCCTCCGGCCATGTGGACGCCTCCTTGCAGGCCTCTCGCAACACCCAACTGCCAATGGGGACGATCCATCCGGTCTCCTCGGCGATAGGGATAAAGTCAGCGGGAGGAATAAGGCCATGCTCGGGATGTTGCCATCGGATCAACGCCTCGAAACCGGTGACCGTCCCCTGCAAGACATCGATTACGGGCTGATAGACCAGGTGAAACTCATCACGGGCCAGCGCCCCGCGCAAGCTCAGCTTCAGATCAGCGAGAGCCTGCATCCGGTTGTCGGTCGCGGCCTCGAAATACTGATAGCCGCTCCGGGTGGTTGATTTGGTGCGGAACAGTGCAGCGTTCGCGTTTCTGAGCAGTTCTTCGGAATTGGTCGCGTCATCTGGAGCCAAGGAAATGCCGATGCTGCCGCCCAGCACCAAAGTCTGGTTGGCGAGATTGACCGGTTCATCGAGCGATCTAAGCAGGCGAACCGCCAGATCATCGACGTCCGTGGGCTGAGATACAGACCTGCGAAGCACGGCAAACTCGTCAGCGCCGTAGCGAGCCACGAGGTCTTCCATTCGCACGCTAGACTTGAGACGCTCCGCCGCATGTTGGAGGACATTGTCTCCCGTCTCGGCACCCATTGAATCGCTGATCGCCTTGAAGTCGACTAAGTCGATCCGCATGAGCGCGACCTTAGACTCGGCACTTGCCGCGTTGAGCGCCTCGGAGAGCGCCCGATGAAATAGGCGCCGGTTGGCCAACCCGGTGAGCGGATCGTGATTGGCAATATAGGCCATCCTGGCCTCCGCCTTCTGACGCTCGTCTTCGGCCATCCGCTGTGCGGTGATATCGAGTGACAGGCCGATCAGCCGGACGGGCTTGCCCTCGGCATCACGTGTCGGTTGGCCCCTGATCTTGATCCAATGAACGGTGCCATCGGGCCAGATACTTCGATATTCGATGTCGAGTTCCTGGCCCGCCGTCCAGGCACTCTGCAGCTCGCGCCCATAGCGTTTCTCATCGTCGGGATGCATCCGCCCAAGCGCCGCATCATGGCTCGAAATCTCTGCCCCAAGCTGCAGGCCAAAGTTCAAGACGCTCGCGTCGGATGCCGTCAGGCGACGTGAGGCAAGGTCAAGCTCCCAGGTGCGCAGCCGGCCAATATCCAGCGCAAGACGAAGTTTAACCTCGGTTTCCCCATGCGCGACCTCCGCCACCTTCCGATCGTGAACATCCTCGACGGTTCCATACCATCGCAGAATCACGCCCATCGCGTCGCGTTGTGGCGCTGCCCGCACACGAAACCAACAATAATTGCCATCTGCGAGACGGACGCGGTAGTCGAGATCGAGGTGATGACCGTCACGAACCGAGGCCGCCCATGCGGCTAATGCCCGGGGCAGATCTTCCGGGTGGACGGAGCGCACCCAGCCTCGGCTTGTCGATTCTTCGTCCGGCAGGCCCACAAGAGAGAGCCAGTGACCCGCAGCCCCCTCGGTTTCGCCCGCTGCCGATGCGGTCCAGGGTACTTGCTCATTGAGTTCGACGACGTTTTTAAATCGCTGCTGGGTCTCGGCGAGAGTCGCCACGGTGCGGTAAAACTCGAGCCGAGCGGAGACGCTCTCTGCAAGCTCTGACAGCAAACTGGCCTCCGGCTGGCCGAAATCGCGCTGCCGTGTGTCCAGCACGCAGATTGTGCCCAGTACCATGCCTTCGGCGTCCATGATCGGAGCGCCGGCATAAGAGCGAAACCCCGGCCTGCCGGTGACCAAAGGGTTCGTCGCGACGCGCTGATCGAGAAGCGTGTCTGTGATGATGGTCGGATGTGAGGGCGTCAGGATCGCATAGGAGCAAAACGCGAGATCTCGTGGCAACTCGTAGCCCCTCGGCAACCCGAATGCCGCTTTGGCCCATTGCCTGTCCGCACCAACCATATTGATCAGCACGATCGGCACTTTGAGCTTACGAGCGGCGATCCTCGTCAAGCTGTCGAGATATGTATCCGGCCCAGTATCTAAAATGGCGTGAGCCAGAAGAGATGTTACCCGTTCTGCTTCATTGGCAGGGACAGGAACCAAGTTCATGCGTTACCCTTCTGCCCAAAGAAGGGCGATGCAAACCCACTAAATCTATATCACTTATTTGGATTATGTAATGCGTCAAACAATTTTCCGATAACGCGATTGAAATCCCACGCCGGATGTTCGCCCGAGTCGCGAAGCCCGCCCCGTGGCCGGTCGACGGCGTGCCCGGTGATCAAGATTTATGGCTTTACGGCAGTGCCAGCCGAATGATAGCCCCTGATTTTAAGACATAAACAAAGCAACCGCGATAGAGCACGTCTAGGAATCATTTATTTCTCTGGTAATAAAACCTCATTGATCCTATTATTTTCTCTAAATACAATTATATTATTAATGCATAGAATACTATTAGCATTTACTATTGATTTCCGCAGAAAATCGACACCTTCATAAGAAGAATAGACACCGCAGCTGAGACATTCACGATTAACGATAGGCTGAGAGATTCAACCGATCCTATGCGGTAGTTTGGGGGCAACGTTCGTGATGATGAGCATCGACAATCCGAAGCTGCGGTCGAAGGCGGTGGCGGTCATGGTTGTTGGCTCCAATCTTGCCGACGCAACAGACTTCATCGTCTCGCCAACCTCGATGCGAGCCGTCGCGCGTTCGCGCAAATCCATCGAAAGGGGTTTGGCCATGCGTACCGGCCTCCAATCCAGCCCTGAATCAGATCAGAGCCGATTTGGGAACCCAACGAGATTCAGCGTCGCGACATCATGCTCTAGGCCTATGCTGGGGCTCGACGACACGCATGGTTGATGCGCTAGCGAGCCGCTACTTTATAAATTCGGTGCGATAGCTCGCGGCCAGGGTCACGGCCCGCGTCCGGCGCGCGGCGATTTCGTTCTCGCTCAAGGTTGGCGGAGCGGCCGTGCGGCTCGCGACGCGGTCGCCAACAGCGTCAAAGAATGCGTCTTGCCCCGCGGGCGTGCACATGCAGAGCATCCGGGCTGGTTTGCCGGAGACGTTCTTGAAGAAGTGCGGTGCATTGGCCGGGATATTCAGGGTGGAGCCGGCGCGAACCGTCACCGTGTCCCCGCGAAACGTGAAGTCGAGCTCGCCCTCCAACAGGGTGAACATTTCCTCGAAGTCGTGGCGGTGAGGCGGAGGGCCGCCGCTGGCCGGCACATACATGTCGATAAGGCAGTATCTCCCCGCGCTCTGCTCGCCACTCACGAGAATGGTGTAAGTGCCCCCGGCAAGCGAGATGTGCGGCACTGGCGGACTTTCCGGATCGGAGAGAGTGAGGGTGCGCTGCGGATCATCCGGCGGGATCGAAGAGGATGGAGTGTCCGTCATTCTGATCGTCCTTTGTAAAAGCGCTGTCGTAAAGGGGCGTATTCATGTCGACGAGCTCGGCGTCGCGCGGTCACGAGACGCAACGCCGAGGATTGGATGATGTCGTGCTGTTGTTGACAGAAGCCGACTTCAAAAGACCTGCATTTCAGCCCTGAACTCGCTGGGGAGCGGTATCTTTGGCACAATCGCGGTAGGAACGCGGCGAGTGGCCGAACACGCTCGTGAGGTGTGCAATCTCGTCCGCCGTCGCCACAGCACCGTCCGCCTGATAGCGGCCATCCCCTCACCCCAAAACCTGGATCGCTACTTTCGTGTCGTGAAAGGCCGCGCCGCCAAGCGGGGCTGGGGCGTCGCTTGCCGTCAGCGTATTGATACCGCGTCCGTCTTCATAGGCCGTGTTCGGCCAGATCGACTCCGCGATCACCACCCCCCTTCGCAACCCCTCGAAGAGTTTCGCGTGCAGCCTCACTTTGCCGCGCGGGCTGCGCAGTTCTACGCGCGAGCCTTCAAAGACACCCAATCGTTCCGCATCGTCAGGATGGATCATGACGCTTGGGCGCTCCTCTTTGGCGAGAGAAGTTTTGGCGTCCGTGAAAGAGGAGTTGAGGAAGTTGCGGGCCGGGCTCGTCGCCAGGCGGAACGGAAATGCCTCGTCGCTGTCCTCCGTCACGGCCCAATGATCCGGGAAGACCGGCATCGCATCCGCCTGCGGGCTCGCGCCGCCCGGCATTCCCGCCGCCGCGCCGGCCCAATCCGGCCGAAAGCGGAATTTCTTGTCCGGCCAGGCGAAACCGTCGAGGAAATGCGCCTGTTCGAACGGCTGCTGACAATCGATCCAGCGCTCGCCCTCGAGGATGTCGAGCGTGCCGCGTTGCGAATCCCGCAGGGTCTGGTCGATCAGGTTGCGCGCGCTGAGCGAGAAGGAGGGATGGTCGAGGCCGAGGCGCCCGGCCAGGGCGCAAATGACCTCGTGGTTGCTCATGCAATCGCCGGGCGGCTCGACGAGCTTCGGCCCGAGCAGGATATGCTGCTGGCCGCCGGCCTGATAGATGTCGTCATGTTCGACGAACATGGTGGCGGGCAGCACGATATCGGCCATGCGGGCCGTGTCGGTCATCACCTGCTCATGCACCACGGTAAAGAGGTCGTCGCGGGCAAAACCCCGCTTGACGACATCCTGGTCGGGCGCGACGGCGAGCGGATTGGTGTTCTGGATGAAGAGGGCCGTCACGGGCGGCCCGTGGCACAGAGCCTCGGCGTCGCCGGTCAGAACGGCGCCGATGCGCGACTGATCGAGCAGCCGCACGGAAGGGTCGCGCAGGTCGTGCCCTTCGATCGCCTGCTTGTTCCAGCCGAACATGCCGGAATTGGAATGGAGAGCGCCCCCGCCCTCATGCTGCCAGGCGCCGAGCACCACCGGGAGACACGAGACGGCATGCATCGCGGCCGCGCCGTTGCGCGAGCGCGCGAAACCGTAGCCGAGACGGAAGAAGCTTTTGGAGTTTTGGCCCAGAAGGCGTGCGAAAGCCTCGATTTCGCCCACCGGCACGCCGCAGATGGCAGAGGCCCATTCGGGCGTCCGGGTCGACAGATGCTCTTCGAGACCCGCCGGATCGTCGGCATAGCGCGCCATATAGGCTCGGTCCGCGAAGCCTTCGCGGAACAGGACATGCATCACCCCGCAGGCCAGCGCGCCATCGGTGCCCGGACGCACCAGCAGCCGGATGTCGGCCTGTTGCATCGTCGCGTTGTCATAGACGTCGACAGCGACGATCTTGGCGCCCCGCGCCTTCCGGGCCTTGATGGCGTGGGTCATGACGTTGACCTGCGTGACCACAGCGTTCGTGCCCCATAGGACGATGCAGTCCGATCGACTCATCTCTCGCGGATCGGCGCCCGTCATCCGCCCATGCCCAGCCTTGTAGCCGGCCCAGGACAGAGCCGTGCAAATGGTGGAATATTGGCCCGAATAGCGCTTGGCATGCCGCAGCCGCTCGATGCCGTCGCGCATCACGAGGCCCATCGTACCGGCATAGAAATAAGGCCAGACGGTTTGGGCGCCATGGCGCCGCTCCGCCGCCAACAGGCCCTCGGCGGCACGATCCAGCGCCTCCTCGATCGGTATGGGTCGGTATTGGCTGTAGCCCTTGGGACCGGTGCGCAGCAGCGCCTGGGTGAGGCGATCGGGGTTATGAACCCGCTCCGCGTAGCGCGCCACCTTGGCGCAGATGACGCCGGCCGTATAGCTGTTGTCCATCGCCCCATAGACGCGCCCGATGGTTCGCGCATCCAGCACCTCGACTTCGAGCGCGCAGGTCGACGGGCAATCATGCGGGCAGGCGGAGGCGCGCCTCACATTGCGCGAAATGGCGTTCATGCCCGGAATCCTCGGTCTTGACTGGCGCCTCTTGCTTAGACCGCCGCTTCGAGTCCCGCAAATGAGCCTTGCTCCGGCGTCGCCGTCGTCCATCGTGCTGGACATCATCCACGGCAGCGCGTGAGGCCGAGGGCCGCAGGTGCGATCGTAAGGCGGCGATCGGTTGAAATCCGTCATGTCACAGGTGATGCACGCTCGACGGCCAATGGAATCTTCGAGGGAGATATTGCCTTCCGCACACGGCATCCTACCTGTCTGACCGATCGGACGCGGTGGCTCCTTAATGCCGCGGAGACCTGGCTTTGCCTGACGGTGCGGCTGTGTCTATCTGAGTAAAGCCCGGCCCGTGACGGCCTCGATGGGACAGAAACAGAGCCGGTGAACAAACACGTCAATCCTCGCAAGGCCGTCGCCTTGTGCAACGAGGCCTTGCCGGGCGGCCTGTCCGACGCCGAGCGTGACGCCATGAGAAGCGCGGTCGCCCACAAGATCGAGGAGCTTTTCGACATTCTGCGCGTGGACCATGCCAACGATCACAACACGCGCGACACTCCAGCCCGCGTCGCCAAGATGCTGGTCGAGGAAACCCTGCGCGGCCGCTTCGCGCCGCTCCCGCGAATCACAGAATTCGACAATGTCGGAGCCTATGGCGGCCTCATCGTCACCGGCCCAATCACGCTGCGTTCCACCTGCGCGCATCATTTCATGCCGATCTACGGGCACGTCATGATCGGCATCCTACCCTCGCCGGACGGCAAGATCATAGGCCTGTCGAAATATGACAGGATCGTCGATCATTTCGCGGCACGGCTGCAAATCCAGGAAGAATTGGTCCGGCAGATCGGAGACTTCATCGTGGAGACGACGGAGCCGCGCGGCCTCGCGGTACGGATCAGCGCCGTGCACATGTGCAAGACGCATCGCGGGGTGTTGGCCTCGCATCAGAGCCGGATGGTCAACACCGCCTATTACGGCGAACTCGAGTCCGACCGTGCCTTGCGGGCTGAATTCCTGCAGGAATGCGCGACGCTCGAACACGTCAGGATGTGATCGCATCAATTCGCGTTCACATCCAGGTCGAGGGGGCTCGCGACTCTAAAATCGGGTCAGTCCGCAATAGCCTGATGTGCTCTCGACTGAGGCTTGACCTCTCCGCCCGACGCTTTCACCAAGGTGTGTACAGCGGGCGCCCGGCCATACCCGGAGCGGCGTATCTTTGATGCTGCCGGTCAGACCGCACCGCCGCCGCGACGCGAGAGAGCGGACGCTTCCGATCATCCGAGAAGGACGGGGCTGCTGCTTGGGCGAGAACGGGATGATCGTCGATCGGTCGGAGCCTGACGTCGAGCGCACCGCATTCAAACGCCGTCATCAACCTCGACGCAAATTCGTCCTGCGTGCCCGATTTCTTCTCGCCCCATCCCAACATCGCGCTGGCCGAAGGGTCGATTCGAGCTACTCTCGTATCGCCCGCTGACGCGTTTTTGTCTCCGCGCCACGCCAGGATGTCGAGGATGAAAGCCTGGCTCTCAAGCGTCAGCCGTTCGGCAAGCTTCGAGGGCTCGTCGATCGTCGCGGTCGACATGGCGAGACGTAGAGACCGAAGGCACTGGAGGGACGGCTCGATCGCGGGATCGTCGTCCGTGCGTGAGGAAAGGCGCGGCGGTGTCGCGAACCGCGGAGATCCGTCGGTCATGGTCATCAGTCCCCCCGCACCGCTTGCGCTCATTGCTCGCTGCGTACGGACAGACCTCGGCTTCATGCTCTGGCTGGACCCTACAGTGACCGATCAGATCTCACCGAAACGTTAAGCCTTGCGATTTTGGTAACCTTATTGCCGAATTTTATCGGGATCACGCCGCCCGCGACCTCGGAAAAGAATCATGACCTCGGCTTGGAGAGATCAGCGCAACGCCCAGTCGCGTGCAAGGCTCGCCAAGGCGCTGCCCGCGATCTTTCCGGCGGCGGTACTGGTTCATGCCCATGCCCGGCCGCTCGTCCCGCCGCTGCCGCGCCTCGCGGTCGAAAGCTATTGGCGCACCCATCCGCTCCGGGCCGACCGGATGGCACGAGCACTGGCCCGGCGATCCGGCGCCCCCCAGGATTGGACCTGGAGACTCTCGGCGAGCGCGGAAGACGGCCTTGGCCGCAGCTTCCGCTCGCCCCCCGCCCCCTTCAGGGAAGCGGCCTTCGCGCCGGGGGCCGGCGCCTGCTGCATCTGCGGACAGCCGGTGTTCCGCCTGGGCTGGCACGAGGATCTCTGGGCCGACGGCAAGCCGAACCTCCGGGCGAGCTGGCACGCCTGCTGCGTCGCGGCATGGAAATTCTGGATCGCGCCCAGCGACCACCGCCGCCTTTTGCGCAAGCGGCAGGGACGCTTGTGCCCGCTGTCGGGCCGCCGCCTCCTGCGCGACGCGGAGGTCGATCACCGTGTGCCGCTGTACAGCGTCTGGCGCGACCG
The DNA here is from genome assembly GCA_965214365.1 of Lichenihabitans sp. Lineage (GTDB taxonomy): Bacteria > Pseudomonadota > Alphaproteobacteria > Rhizobiales > Beijerinckiaceae > Lichenihabitans. The sequence goes on along the minus strand of CBDCBM010000004.1, from coordinate 1,825,705 downwards.
CCGCGACCTCCCTTGGCCGGAGATTCTGGCATTTTGGGGCGCGCCCAACCTCCAGACGATCAACGGCATCGCGCATCGCGAAAAATCCGGCATGGAGGCCGGCGACCGGAGCGAACGATCGAAGCCTACGCAACCACCCGGGGAGCTTATCGCCGCCGAATAGCGCGATCGCCTATTTTCACCGCTGGCATTCCGCGCAGAAGAATGTCGAGCGGCCGGATTGCACGATCCGTTGGACGATGCCACGACACTGCGGCGTCTGGCAGGCCTCATCCTCCCGATCATAGGCTCGAAAGCCATGCTGGAAAGTGCCGAGCGAACCGTCGGCGTGGCGATAGTCCCGCAATGTCGAGCCGCCTGCCTCCACGGCTTCGGTCAGCACGTCCCGGATGGATTGCGCGAGGCGGGTGGCACGCGCCGAGGGCGCGCCGGATTTCGTCACGATGCTGCCCGCCGCCCGGCGCGGCGACAAGCCGGCGCGGTGCAGCGCCTCGCAGACATAGATATTGCCGAGACCCGCGATCAGCTTTTGGTCGAGCAGCGCCGCCTTCAGCAAGGTCGCCTTGCCGATCAAGAGTTTCGCCAGCATCGCGGCATCGAAGGCATTGCCCAGCGGCTCGACGCCGATGTCGCGAAACAAGGCGTGGGTCTCGACCTCGGCCCGGCGCAACAGCACCATGAAGCCGAAACGGCGCGGATCGTTGTAGGTGACGCTGAGCCCGTCCTCGAATTCGATGCTGATATGGTCATGGCGTCCCGCCGGCTCCCGGGCGTGATAGTAGCGGCCGGGAACCTGACTGACGCCCCTATGCTCCAGACGGAACGACCCGGTCATGCCGAGGTGGGACGCCAGGACTCCCCCGTCGTCGAGTTCGATCATCAGATATTTGGCGCGGCGGCCGACCGCTTCGATGCGCCGCCCCTGGAGCCGCTCGGCCAGACGCTCGGGGAAGGGAAAGCGCAGATTGGGGCGGTTCTGAACGACGCGGGCGATCCTGGCTCCCGTCATGGCCTCTGCCAAGCCACGCCGGACGGTTTCGACTTCGGGAAGCTCGGGCATGTCTCTCGATGCGAAAATATTGGCGCGAAGCCTGGATTTGGGGGAAGCCGACTTCACCCGCAAGGCTGGCGCCGGGAGCAGCGGCTTTTCGTGAGTTCAGGTCGCGAAGTCGGACAGCGATCCCGAATATTTGTAGCTGCCGACGTGATCGAGAACCATCCAGGGACAGATCCAGATCCGGCCTCCGGCGTCGAGGACGCGCTGGCAGAACCAATAGTCTTCGGACAGATAGGTCTTCGAATGAGGATCGATATCGGCCTGGAAGAACATATGGATGCGGTGCGAGGCCGCCGCTTCCTGATCTGGCAAGACCGCCACGCCGTCCGGCACGTAATAAAGCGACGGGTTCGCCCCCTGCACGAGATCGAGCACCCGCCTGCCGATCATCATGAACCCTGTACCCACATAAAGCGCCTTCGCGGGTTCGTCGATCGAGAGGCTTCCCACCTCCGGGGCTAGCTTCACTACGAACCGGCTTCCCATACGCGACAGGTCGGGCTTGTTCTCCATCACGGCTTGGCGAACCCGGTCCCAGACGATCGTCTTGGTCGGATAGATTCCCGCCATCACGTCGAAGTCGCTGTCTTCGTCCATCAGCCCCAGCATCGCGAGGACATCCTCGGCGCGAAATCCGATGTCGCCGTCGATGAACATCAGATGCGTGCTGCCGCTCGCCAGAAACGTCGCCGCGAGCTGGTTGCGGGCGCGGGTGATCAGGCTCTCGTTATAGATGAACGAATATCTCAGTTCGATGCCGAGCCCGACGCACAGGGCCTGAAGCGCGAGCAGCGATTCCACATAAGGGCCGACGCAACCGCCGCCATACATCGGCGTCGCCACGAAGAGACGCCGCTTTTTCCATTCCGAGGCGGGAATATCCGAAAGCGGTTTGCGGGCTGGCATGGCGCTGTCTCCGGTCCTAAGGACCCTCCTATAGCATCGCCGAGCGTGCTACATCCCGCGTCGCGGTCCCATCCCAATGCACCGGTTCGCAGAAGACGGCGGATACACTGGGGAGACCCATGCCGGCCAGAGATCATGGAAGCGTTTCCATCCGCTTCCATAAAGCTCTAAAGCCATGCGACGTCATGCGCGTCGGCAGGGCAACCTCAAAGCGCCACATCCACGCCGTCTCTCGTATAAGGGCTCCATGACAGTCTCGCCTCCGTCCTCCCTCGCCGCTCCGGTGCTGCCCGCATCCGCATCGGCCGAAACCACGCATTTCGGCTTCACCGACGTTTCCCTCGCGACCAAGCAGGGGCTGGTGGACGACGTGTTCCACAAGGTGGCCGAGCGCTACGACATCATGAACGATGTCATGTCGGGCGGGCTGCACCGCGTGTGGAAGGATGTGCTGGTCTCGATGGTCAAGCCGTCCCGAGACAAGGCCTTCCGCCACCTCGATGTCGCCGGCGGAACCGGCGATGTGGCGCGTCGCGTCGCCGCCGTCGGTGGCGCACGGACCGAGGTCACCATACTCGATATCAATGCCGACATGCTCCGCGTGGGGCGCACCCGCCTCGGCGAGGTCGCGAAAAGCCTGCGCTTCGTCGCCGGCAATGCCGAAAGCCTGCCGCTCCCCGCGCTGGCCTATGATGGCTATACGATCGCCTTCGGCATCCGCAATGTCCCCCGCATTCCCCTGGCGCTCGCCGAGGCCTACCGGGTCTTGCGGCGCGGCGGGCATTTCCTCTGCCTCGAGTTTTCGGCCGTGGACGTGCCCGGCCTCGACAAGATCTACGACGGGTTCTCATTCAACCTCATCCCGAGAATGGGCAAATTGATCGCCGGCGACGCCGAGCCTTACCGCTATCTCGTCGAGTCGATCCGCAAGTTTCCGAGCGTCGACACCTTCTCGGACATGATCGCGCAAGCCGGATTCCGCCGGGTCACGGCGACACGGCTGACCGGAGGCGTGGTCACCATCCATTCCGCCTGGAAGCTCTAACGAATGCTGTCGAGCCTCGGTCACATGGCCCGTCTTGTCCGGGCCGGATACGTGCTGGCGCGCGAAGGCGTCCTGGCCGAGATCCACCCGCAGACCGTGCCCCTGGAGGCGCGGTTGCCGCTCATGCTGGCCAAGCTCATCGCCCGGCCCCGCGCGGTCTCCCAGGCCAACAGGCTCGCCGCCGCCATGGGGCGGCTCGGCCCGTCCTACATCAAGCTCGGACAGTTTCTGGCGACACGCCCCGATGTCGTGGGCGCGGCCGCCGTCAGGGACCTCGAAAGCCTGCAGGACCGTGTGCCGCCCTTCGCACGAGACATTGCGGTCGGGATCATCGAGGCGGCTTTCGACCGGCCGATCGGCGAGACCTTCGCGGAGTTCAGCGAGCCTGTGGCGGCAGCGTCCGTGGCGCAGGTGCATAAGGCCCGGCTGACGGTGGCGCTGGGCGGCGGCGAGGTGGCCGTCAAGGTCATGCGGCCCGGGGTCGAGCGGCGCTTCAAGCGCGATATTTCGGACATGTATTTCGCCGCCCGGTTGGCGGAGCGCTGGTCCTCGGAGGCCAAACGCCTGAAGGTCACCGAGGTCGTCGACACCTTGGCGCGCTCCGTCACCATGGAGATGGACTTCAGGCTCGAGGCGGCGGCCGCCTCGGAATTCGGCGAGAATGTCGCGGACGATGCCGATTTCCACGTCCCCGCCATCGATTGGAACCTTACCGCCAAGGAAGTGCTGACGCTCGAATGGGTGGACGGCACGTCTCTTTCGGACTTGGCCCAGTTACGCGAACGCGGCCATGATCTGCCGGCGCTCGGTCGCACCGTGATCCAGAGCTTTCTGCGCCACGCGATGCGCGACGGTCTGTTTCACGCCGACATGCACCCCGGCAACCTCTTCGTCGATGCGCAAGGCCAGTTGACGGCGGTGGATTTCGGCATCATGGGCCGACTGGGCGTCAAGGAACGCCGGTTCCTGGCGGAAATTCTCTATGGCTTCATCACGCGCGACTATCGCCGTGTGGCCGAGGTCCATTTCCAGGCCGGCTACGTGCCAAGCTCCCATCGGGTGGAGGATTTCGCTCAGGCCATCCGGGCGATCGGCGAGCCGATCCATGCCCGCACGGCCGACCAGATCTCGATGGCGAAACTGCTGACCCTGCTGTTCGAGATCACGGCGCTGTTCGACATGCGGACCCGCACGGAACTCGTGATGCTGCAAAAGACGATGGTGGTCGTCGAAGGCGTCGGGCGCACCCTCGATCCGAAACTCGACATGTGGGCTACTTCCGAGCCTGTGGTGAGGCTCTGGATCGAGGACAATTTAGGCCCCGCCGGCAAGATCGGCGATGTCACCTCCTCTCTGATGGCGCTTGCGCGCGGCAGCCTCGCCCTCCCCGACATTCTGCTGCGCGCGGAAAAGATCGTGCTGTCGCTGGAAGAAACGGCAGAGAGCGGTCTCGGCCTGTCGGGCGAGACGATCGAAGCCATGGCCCGGGCCGAAGCGAAGCGCGTGCGCTGGCTGGCCTGGGCGCTCTGGGTCATCGCCATCGCGCTGGTGTTGAAGGGGTTGAGGTAGGACGTGGCCCGGCTACCGCCGACAATTCGCCCGTTCCGGCACACCAGAACGGGCGGTCTTGATTCATTTCTTCTTGGCGGGTTTCTTTTTGGACTCCGCCGCTGGCGCTGATTCCTTACCTTTGGCCGCAACGGCCTTCTTCGGTGCTGCCTCTTTCTTGCTGGTCGCCATCATTCGTCTCCGTCCCAATCGACGCACGAAGTAAATCACGAAGGATGGGGTCTCACAATATTGTCAGGACCCCCGCAATGGGCCTGACCAGTGAATTTTGTGCACTATTGAGTGACAGAAAATGACCCGGCGTCGCCAATCCGGCGATACCGATGAACCGCCTGCGGCATGTTCAAACGCCCGACAACGCCCTATAGAATGAAGAAGCGACGGGACGGTATCGGCGGCATGGCGAGCGCGGGACATCATTGTGACGGCAGGCGCGTTCTCCTGATCATCGGAGGAGGCATAGCGGCCTATAAGAGCCTCGATCTGATCCGGCGCCTGCGCGAGCGCGGCGCCCTCGTACGCGCCGTGATGACAGCCGCCGCCAAGCATTTCATCACGCCGTTGTCCGTGGCGAGCCTCACGGGCGATCAGGTCTATGACGATCTGTTCTCGCTCACCGACGAAGCCGCGATGGGGCATATCGAATTGTCGCGCGACGCCGACCTCGTCGTGGTCGCGCCTGCCACCGCCGGGCTCATGGCCAAGATGGCGCATGGTCTCGCCGATGACCTCGCCTCGACCCTTCTTCTCGCAACCGACAAAGCTGTTTTAGTCGCGCCGGCCATGAATGTGAGGATGTGGCTGCATCCCGCGACGGCCCGCAACCGCGCGATCCTCGAAGGCGACGGCGTGCTGTTCGTCGGACCCGACGACGGCGTCATGGCTTGCGGCGAATATGGACCGGGCCGCATGGCCGAACCTCTCGCCATCGTCGACGCCATTGAGCGCGCGCTTGGCGCAGGAACCTTCAAGGCCTTGCCCGCCCGGCTCGACGATTCCGCGGGGCTCTTGCGCGGAAAGCGGGTCGTTGTCACCTCGGGTCCGACACACGAGCCAATCGACCCCGTGCGCTATATTGCCAACCGGTCCTCGGGGCGGCAGGGCCATGCCATCGCGGCGGCGGCGGCCGAAGCTGGTGCTAAGGTCGTGCTCGTCAGCGGCCCGGTCGAGGTGCCCGATCCGCCCGGGGTCGCGGTGGTTCATGTGGAGAGCGCCCGGGAGATGCTCGCAGCCGTCGAGAACGCCCTGCCGGCCGACATCTTCATCGCGACCGCCGCCGTTGCGGACTGGCGCCCCGCCGATGTCTCCTCCGAGAAGCTGAAGAAGGCCGGTGGTCCGGACCCTGTGTTTCGCTTGCAGGAAAACCCTGACATTCTGGCCAGCGTCGGTTTGCGCCAGTCTGGGCGGCCGGCGCTCGTCGTCGGCTTCGCGGCCGAGACACAGAACGTGATCGACAATGCGCGCCATAAACTCGATCGAAAGGGATGCGACCTCGTCGTCGCCAATGATGTCAGCACTAAAACCGGCGTGATGGGCGGGGACGCCAATGAGGTTCACATCATAACACGGGAGGGCGTCGATCACTGGCCGCGCCTCGCCAAGGTCGAGGTGGCGCGTCGGCTCGTTGCCCTTCTCGCCAGCCGTCCGGAGTTGCGACACTGACCTTTCCCGTCCGCGTCATTCGGCTCCCCCATGCGGCGGGGCTCGACCTTCCGACCTACCAGAGCACCGGCGCCGCTGGCATGGATCTCCTCGCCGCCATCGCGCCGCAGACCAAGCTCGTGATCGAACCCGGGGCGCGCGACCTCGTTCCCACCGGCATAACCTTGGCCATCCCCGAAGGTTTCGAGGCCCAGGTGCGGCCGCGCTCGGGCCTCGCGCTGCGCCACGGCGTTACCGTGCTCAATGCGCCAGGGACCATCGACGCGGACTATCGAGGCGAGGTCGGGGTCATTCTGGTCAACCACGGCGCCGCGCCCTATGAAATCGTGCGAGGCGCCCGCATCGCCCAGATCGTCTTCGCCCGCGTCGAGCGCGCAAACTGGGTGGAAGCCGACCTCGACGAGACGGCGCGAGGCGCGGGCGGTTTCGGCTCGACCGGCACCGGCCGGGATCCGGCGTGAACCTGCTGCCGTCGCGTAGCCTTCTTGCGCTGGCAGCGGTGATCGACGTCGCGTTGAATGCCCGCTCCGCACCTGTGGCCGCCAAGGCGCTGGCGGCGCGGCAAGGGCTGATGCCCCGCCATCTCGAAACACTCCTGCAAGACCTCGTGCGGGCAAAGATCCTCAAGGCCCATCGCGGCCCGCGTGGCGGTTACGAATTGGCGCGGGAACGACGGCGTATCACGGCCGGGGAGATCGTTCGCGCCTCGGGCGTCGCCAGCGAGACCGGAGCCACGAAGGCCCGCCCGAGCCTCGTCGAACGGGTCGTGGAGCCGTGCCTGGCGCCCGCCGGCGCGCTGTTCCTCAGCGAACTCGACCGCATTAGCGTCGACGATCTTTGCCGGCGGGCCGAGGCCGCAGAGGGCCTTGCGCCGACAGGTCTCGATTTCGCGATCTGAACCAACGCGGACACGCGAGAAGGTCAAGACAATCTCGACTAGAATAGTGGACTATGGTAACTATTCGATCGATGCCGAAGGCCGCCGACTTGATGGAGCGAAACGGCCAAAACAAGGTTTTAGAGGAAAACGCCATGCCCCTCGCCGATTCCACTCCCGACACGTCAGTCGAACGCACCCGCCCCGGCCGGGGAAAAATCTACAACTCGATCACCGACACCATCGGCAACACGCCGCTCGTGCGGCTGTCGAAAATCGCGGCCGAGCGAGGCTGCAAAGCCGACCTTCTCGGCAAGCTGGAATTCTTCAATCCGCTCGCCAGCGTCAAGGACCGGATCGGCGTCGCCATAGTCGATGCGATGGAGAAGGCCGGCCGCATTACGCCCGGCCGAACGACGCTGGTCGAGCCTACTTCCGGCAATACCGGTATCGCGCTGGCCTTCGTGGCGGCGGCGCGCGGCTACAAGCTGGTGCTCGTGATGCCGGAATCGATGTCGATCGAGCGCCGCAAGATGCTGCTGCTGCTCGGTGCCGAACTGGTGCTGACCCCGGCCCCCAACGGCATGAAGGGCGCCATCGCCAAAGCGCAGGAGATCGTCGACATGACCCCCGGCGCCGTGATGCCGCAGCAGTTCGACAATGCCGCCAACCCTGAAATCCACCGCCTGACGACGGCGGAAGAAATCTGGAACGACACCGACGGGACGGTGGACGCCTTCGTGTCCGGCGTCGGCACGGGGGGCACCATCACGGGGGTCGGCCAAGTGCTCAAAGCCCACAAGCCCGGCATCAAGATCTTCGCGGTCGAGCCTGAGGATTCGCCAGTCCTGTCGGGCGGCCAGCCCGGCCCTCACAAGATCCAGGGCATCGGCGCCGGCTTCGTCCCCTCGATCCTGGATCGGACCATCATCGACGAGGTCGTGACCGTTTCGAACCAGACCTCGTTCGAGACCGCCCGCCTCGTGGCGCGTCTCGAGGGCATCCCGATTGGCATCTCGTCGGGGGGCGCCATCGCGGCTGCGCTCGAAATCGGCAGCCGCCCCGCGATGGCGGGGAAGAAGATCGTCATCATCATCCCCTCCTTCGCGGAACGCTATCTGTCGACGGCACTCTTCGACGGCTTGTGACCGTCCCAATCCTTATCCCGCCCAGGGGGCGAAGGATCTGATCCTGAAAGATCCGGCCGGCGTTCCCGCGTGAGGCGTTGCGCTTCGCCCCGCCGCCACGCCGCGATCCGGGCATGATCGCCGCCAAGGAGAACGGCTGGAATCTCGTGGCCTTCGAAGACGCGGGGGCGCGTGTAGTGGGGATATTCGAGGAGGCCGCCCTCGAAACTCTCCTCGACACCCGATTGCGCCTTCCCCATGATCCCGGGGATCAGCCGCACGCAAGCGTCGAGCAAGCCCAGCGCGGCGATCTCGCCGCCCGAGAGAATGAAATCGCCGATCGACACCTCTTCGAGCTGCCGTGCGGCGATCAACCGTTCGTCGATGCCCTCGAACCGCCCGCATAAAATCGCGACACCCTCGCCCGCCGCCAGGTCCCGTGCCCTGGCTTGCGAAAACGGCTTCCCGCGCGGGCTCATGAGAAGGCGGGCACGTGTGTCGTCAGGCGGCAGTGTCGCGTCGATGGCGGCGGCCAGGACATCGGCCCGCATCACCATGCCGGCTCCCCCGCCAGCCGGCGTATCATCCACCGTGCGGTGACGCCCAAGCCCGAACGGCCGGATATCGACGGCCTCGCAACTCCACAGTTCGCGCCCGAGCCCCTCGCCTGCCAGCGACAAACCGAGCGGACCTGGAAACATGGCGGGAAACAACGTCAGGATGGTCGCGCGCCACATCGTCAGGACGCCGGGCCGTCATTGTGGGCCGGCTCATCCTCGTCAGGGTCGCCGAATGCCCCAGGGGCGACGACAAGACGGCCACGTTCGAAATCGAGCACCGGAACGAAAGCTTTGGTGAAGGGCACAAGGAGGCTCGCTCCGAGCGGGGGCACGATTTCCAGGATGTCGCCAGCGCCGAAATTCTGAACGGCGACGACTCTCCCAAGTTCGCCTCCCTCCGAGGTCTCGGCCGCGAGCCCGATGAGATCGGTCTGGTAAAACTCTTCGTCGTCCGGCGGCGGCAATCGACCGCGATCGACATAGAGCTTGGTGTTGGTGAGAGCCGAGGCGGCGTCGCGGTCGGCGATCCCCTCGAACCGCACGACCAGCATGTCGTCCTTCAGCGGGCGAAGACTCATGACGACCAGCGCTGATCGTCCACCTTCCATATCCAGCGGCCCATAGGTCCCGATGGCTTTTGGATCGCCGGTATAGGACTTGACCCGAACCTCGCCCTTCACTCCTTGCGCGGCGCCCACGATGCCGACAAGAATTTTTCGCCGCTCGTCCATCCTGATCGATCGCCTTCCGCCTTGGTGAGGGCCACGCTTGGCATCGTCTGCGGCGCTGTTCAATGCGCCGATCTGTTGAAACCATTAACGGCAACACCAGCACATAGAAAACCGCCGGCGTTTTTCCCCTCCCTAATGCCTATAAATTAACCCACGATTGCCAATGCTTTAAGCAGAGCGATCGATGTCTATGATCCGTTCGAACACTCGCTCTTGTTTGTCCCGGAACGAAACACCTCTCCTCGCGTTAATGGTCCGACCCCATCAGTTCCCAGTCCTGCCGCCTGAATGGAACGCCAAAATGAGCTCACTTCACGTCTCAGGTTTTGCCGCTCGTCGCCATCCGCCTTTGGGACATATGATGGCGCCAGACGTGACATCTTCCCCTTGGACGCTCTTGCCACGCCCACGCATCCAATCGAGGACATTTGAGTTGCTCATCGCTCAAACTTCGTCCAGGTCGCGGCATGACCACGGGCATCAGGACAATCCCAGGATTTGACCACCTGCCGCGCGGCGCCTATTGAAGCACAGAGCCCCGCGTCATTTCATCAAATTTGAAGGTGAGCGAGGCCAGCTTGGGTTCGTCCGGGGGCGATTGAACGCCTGCGGTGCGAACCGTCTTGGTGACATGGTGTTCGGCTTGCAACCGCTGGCCGATCCGCGTAGCGCTATGGTGCGATGCACGCCATCACCGACGATGAGAGGCTTCTAGCGAACGAATGCTGACAACGATCGTATCGCGCATTGTCGCGACCTGTTGCCATCATGCCAAGATGGTCCTTTTGATCGCCACCATCGTGGTGGTCGGTTCTGGCTACTACGCCGTGTCGCATTTCGCGATCAATACGGATTCAAGCAAGCTGATCGCCGACGATCTGCCATGGCGTTTGCGGCAGGCCGAATTCGATAAAGCCTTTCCGGACAATGGCGACCTCATCTTGGTCGTGGTAGATGGGGCGACCCCGGAGCTCGCGCAAAGCGCCGCGAGCCGGTTGGTGGACAAACTCAAGGATCGTCAAGACCGATGCGATTGGGTCAGGGTGCCGGCTGAGCAAGAGTTCTATTCCAAATATGCCCTCCTGTTCCAATCGACGGATGACGTCAAGACCACCGTCGACCGGTTGAACAAAGCTCAGCCACTTCTCGGCCAGATCGCAATCGACCCTAGTCTTCGCGGCTTCATGACGACCCTATCGCTGCTTTCGATCGGCGTCGAGCGCGGCCAGACACCCTTGGATAAGATCACCCCGCTCGCGGCCAATGTGGCCAATACGGCGGAGGGAGCGCTCGACAACCGGCTGGTGCCATTTTCCCTGCAGCAGCTTCTCTCCGGCCGGCAAAGCGGCGGCGGTCTCGACAACCGGCGCTTCGTCGAAATCAAGCCGAAGCTCGACTATTCGGCACTGCAACCCGGCAAGGCGGCGACCAACGTCGTCAGCCAGGCTATCACCGAACTCCAGTTGACCCCGCCGAATGGGGTCACCGTGAGATTGACAGGACAGATCCCTCTGGACGATCAGGAATTCGGCACGGTCAAGGAGGGCTTTGCGCTCAATTCCATCATCACCGTGCTGGCGGTGCTCCTGATTCTTTGGCTGGCGCTGAAGTCGGGCCGCCTGATCCTGGCGGTTTTCGTCAGCACTTTCGTGGGACTCGTCCTGACGGCCGCCGTGGGTCTGGCTCTGGTCGGAGCGCTGAACCTGATCTCGATCGCCTTTGCGGTGTTATTCATCGGCATCGGCGTCGATTTCGGTATCCAGTTCAGCGTCCGCTATCGCGACGAGCGGTTTGCCCAGCCGGAGCTGATCCCCGCGGTTACAACGGCGGGCGTGAAGGCTGGCCGTGCCCTGTCGCTGGCCGCCGCCGCTACAGCTGCGGGCTTCTATTCATTCCTACCCACCGACTACAAGGGGGTTTCGGAGCTTGGCCTGATAGCCGGCAACGGCATGATCATCGCCTTTCTGGTGAGCATCACGCTGTTGCCTGCTCTCATCACGCTGCTGCATCCGCCGTCCGAGGGCAAAGAAGTCGGCTACAGATTCCTGGCGCCGCTCGACGAATTCCTGTCCACCCATCGCTGGTGGGTGATCGGCCTGACCGTGGGCATCGCCGTCGTCGGATCGCCGTTGCTGCTCAAGGTCAGGTTCGATTTCAACCCCTTGAACCTCAACAGTCCCAAGGTCGAATCCGTGGCGACGCTCTTGGATTTAACCAAGAACGCCGAAACGACGCCGAATAAAATCGACGTGCTCTCTCCTTCGCTCGACGCCGCCAAGGCGCTGTCGGAAAAGCTGGCACAGGTGCCGGAAGTCGGTTCGGTTAAAACCCTCGCCGACTTCGTGCCGACCGACCAGGATCCGAAATTGGCCCTGATCCAGGACGCGAACGAGCTCCTCGGCCCTTCTCTCACTCCCGCCCAGATCAAGCCGGCGCCAAGCGAAGATGACGACATCGGCGCGCTCAAGGCGGCCGGTACCCGCTTCGATCACGCGGCCGATAAGGGAAGCGGCGAGGCGGCCGCCACGGCACGGCGCTTGGCCGATGACCTTCGCAAGCTGGCAGCCGCGCCGCCCGAAGCCCGAGACCTCGCTCGGAAAGCCATCATTCCAGCCATGACGATCGTCATCGGCCAAGTGCGTGGCATCCTTAGCGCCGGCCCGCTCACTCTGCAAAACCTGCCCCCGGCGCTCGTACGAGCCTGGACAGCGCCGAGCGGCCAAGCTCGCATCGAGGTGACGCCCAAGGATCTGAGCAACAGCAACACCACCTTGGCCAAGTTCAGCGACGCGGTCCTGGCCGTGGCACCGGACGCCACAGGCCAGCCGGTGATCATTCAGGATTCCGGAAAGTCCGTGGTCTGGGCCTTTACAGAGGCCGGCATATTGGCGTTTTGCTCTATCGCCATCCTGCTGTTTCTGGTGCTCAGGAAAGTCATCGACGTTCTGCTGACGCTCGTGCCCCTGCTCCTCGCCGGCGTCCTGACGATGGAAGTCACGGTCCTTATCGGCCTGCCGCTCAACTTCGCCAACATCATCGCGCTGCCGCTGCTGCTGGGTCTCGGCGTGGCATTCAAAATCTACTTCGTGATGGCCTGGCGTTCGGGCCAGACCCATTTGCTGCAATCGAGCCTGACCCGCGCGGTGTTCTTCAGCGCCATGGCGACCGCCGTCGCTTTCGGCTCGCTGTGGTCCTCGAACCATCCGGGCACGTCGAGCATGGGTGAATTGTTGGCGCTGTCGCTGGCCTGCACGCTCGTGGCGGCGGTGTTCTTCCAGCCCGCGTTAATGGGTCCGCCGCGCAAGCAGGCCGGCTCCCCGCTTCCCGAGCCGTCCTTGAGCGCCTCAGGCCCGCGCATCACCGAAGCCGCCGAGTGACGCACCGCTACGGGCTAAAGCGGCGCGTTGGCGTGGGTCCATCAGTCCGGCCAGTTCGTCGGCGTAGCGGTATCCCTCGGCTGAGCCGTTGAACCCTCCCGCTGTCGCGGGATGTGTATAGATCTCGGTCAATCCAGAGGGCAGACGATCCATGACGGCAGCAATCCTGTCGCCGGTCATGGCACCAGTCCAGGATAATCCAAAGACCTGATCGGGGATCAGCAGACCCGCGCGGCGCAATCGGCGGCCCAGCATCGCGGTCCAGGGGGCCGTTATGGCTTTCAGCAGGCGCGGAGCCGCAGGATCGATTGCGGAGACAACGGCAAACGGCTCTAGAGGCAGCCGGACCGCGCGCATGCCATAGCGACCGCCGACACCGATCATCGCCCGCGCGATCGTCGGATGAAGATGAAAATGCTGGTGGGCGTTCACATGGTCGAGGACCAGACCCGTGCGGGCAAAAGCCTCGAACTGAGCCTCGATCTCGGCTTCGATCTCCCGCGCGACATCCCGGCGGAAGAAAATGGCGGCCCCATAGGCCGCCGCATCGTTCCGGAACCAGCCGGTCTCGTCGATAAGATGGGAAACCTGGGTCGCGGGGAGGCAGGGTGGCGCACCGATCAGCGCCAGATGAAGGCCGACTTTCAGGTTGGGCAGATTTTTCGCGCGGCGTATGGCATCCTCGGCCGCCGGCGCGCCGACCATCAGGCTCGCGGCGCTCAGGATTCCGCCGCGATGCGCTGCCTCGACAGCCTCGTTGACTTCGACCGAAAGGCCGAAGTCGTCCGCCGTGACGACGAGATGTTTTGTCATCGTCAAGCGGATCTCTCCGTCTCCTGGGTGGGAGACGGGTAAAACCTTAGGCGGCTTCCTTGCGCTCGCGCAGGAAGCGGAAGAATTCCACGCCCTCGCGCAAGCGGCGCCTCATCATTTCGGGGGAGCGAACCATTTCGCCGACGATCGAGGCGATCTTTGGCGCACGGAAATAGAAGCGGCGATAGAAATCCTCGACCGAGGTGAAGATTTCGGTGTGGCTGAGATGCGGATAGTTGAGCGGCGCGATCTGCGTGCCGTCGTCCGTCAGCAGGTCCTGGTTCTCATCGTAGAGCCAGCCGTTTTCCTTGGCTTGCTTGTAGAGGAAAGTCCCCGGATAGGGAGCAGCCAGCGAAATCTGGATCGTATGCGGATTGATCTCGGTCGCGAATTTGATCGTCTCCTCGATCGTTTCGCGGGTTTCGCCCGGAAGGCCCAGGATAAAGGTGCCGTGAATGACGATGCCGAGTTCGTGACAATCCTTGGTGAAACGGCGCGCGAAATCGATGCGCATGCCCTTCTTGATATTGTGCAGGATCTGCTGGTTGCCCGATTCATAACCGACGAGCAACAGCCGCAGGCCGTTATCCTTCATCACCTTCAAGGTCTCGCGCGGCACATTGGCCTTGGCGTTGCAGGACCAGGTGATGCCGAGCTTGCCAATCTCCCGCGCCAGCGCTTCGACGCGCGGCAGGTTGTCGGTGAGCGTGTCGTCGTCGAAGAAGAATTCCTTCACCTGCGGGAACGCCGTCCTAGCATAGCGCAATTCGTCGATCACATGGCCGATCGACCGTGTGCGGTAATTGTGGCCGCCGACGGTCTGCGGCCACAAACAGAAGGTGCAGCGCGATTTGCAGCCGCGTCCCGTATAGAAGGAAATATAGGGGTGCTTGAGGTAACCGCCAAAGTAATTGTTGATGTCGAGGTCGCGCTTGTAGACCGGGGTGACGAACGGCAATTCATCCATATTTTCGAGGATGCGACGATCTTTGTTGGTGACGATCACGCCCTCGGCGTTCCGATAGGTCATGCCGTCGATCTTCGCGAAATCGCATCCCTCGGCCACTTCCTTGATCGTGAAGTCGAATTCTTCCCGCGCCACGAAATCGAGGGCTGAGCATGCCTCGAGGCTCTGGTTGGGTTCGACCGCGACCTTGGCGCCGATCATGCCGATCTTGAGGCTGGGCTTGAGATCCCGCAGCATGCGGGCGGTTCGCATATCGGAGTTGAACGAGGGCGTCGACGTATGCATGACGACGAGGTCGAAATCCTTCACCTGCGGCGCGATGTCCTCGAAGGACAGGCGGTGCGGGGGCGCGTCGATCAATTTCGAATTCTCGACGAGCGCGGCCGGCTGGGCCAGCCAGGTCGGATACCAGAAGGACTTCACCTCGCGTTTCATCTGGTAGCGCGCACCGGCGCCGCCGTCGTAACCGTCGAAAGACGGGGCCTGAAGAAACAATGTGCGCATCACGATCCTGCAATATCTGGCGGAGCGAGGGTTCCGTTGGACTGGAGAGCAAACCGGTGGCCCCGCCAATCGATCGGCCCAGGCCAAAGGCTGACGACAAAAATCAGAAATGTCGCATAGTCACGCACCGGGCCGAGAATAAGGCCGCTCGGCCGTTCTCCGATAAAGGCCGCAACTAAACTTTGCAGCAGTAGCCTGGATGCAACAGCGAAGGCCAGCACCGCGAAGGCCGCCGGAGAAAAATCGGCGAACGGAAGTGCGAGTGTCGCCAGCGGGATCGGCTGCGTCACGATGGAGCCGACGAAGCCGATCGGGTCGATGGAGCGGATCGTCTTCGCCCAGCGCAACTCCTGGCGGGCGAGGTCGGACGCGGAGGATGCCGCGCAGAGATGCCCCAGCACCAGCGTTGAGGGTACGGCGACGTCCAAACCCAAGGCGCGGACCGCCGCCCCCATGGCATAGTCATCGGCCAAATCATCCTTGAAGGACGTAAAGCCGCCGATGGCGTCGAGCGTATCGCGCCGCAGCGCGATGGTCGAACCGAAACAAGGCTTTGCCATTCCGAGCGCCATGCCGACGAGGACGCTCGGCAGGAACTGATAGTCGATCCATTGCGTCGCCATCCTCGACCAGAGGCTGGGCATGGCCATGCCGCGATAGAGGCAGGTGACGAGGCCGACGCCTGGCCGGCCAATTTCCGCCACGAGCCGACGCAGATAGTCGGGCTCGACCAGCATGTCGCTGTCGGCGAGGACGATTACATCGTGCCGCGCCCGCTCGGCCATGTTGATGAGGTTAGAGACCTTCCCGTTGCTGCCCCGCCGGCGGCCATCGACGACAAGCGTCAAATCCCGATCCGGCGCTTCGGCCTGGAGTTGTTCGACGACGAGTGCAGCCGGGTCGGCGCCATCGCCGACACCGAAGATCACCTCCACTTCGCCAGCGTAATCTTGAGCCAGGAAGCTTGCGAGATTGCGATGAAGGTTCGGTTCCGAGCCATGCAGCGGCTTGAGGATCGTGACACTGGGCCAGATCTCCGGGGACGGCACGGCGGCAAGGGCTTCGCGACGGCGCACGACCACGACCGCCGAGGCGACCAGCGTATAGACGCAGCCCAGGATAGCCAGGATGAGGAGGAAAGTGCTCAGAACGACCTCATGAATTTGTCGGTCTGACGCTGCACCGCATCCATCAGACCCTGATAGCCGGCGTTCTGAAGGGCGGCGCCGTATTCGCTGCGCCACGTCGCCAATTGGCTGATGTTGCCGTTGAGGTAGATGTCGATGACCTTCGCCGAGTCGCCACCGCCGCGAACGAGGTAGTTGATCTCGACCGGAGCCCCGACCGGATGAAACATGGTCTTGACCAGCCTGTCCGAGCCTTGGGGCAAGACATCGCCGTCAACGGTGAAGGTTTCACCTTTGAAATCATCGAAGGTGCTGGCGAAAGTTGCGACGAGAAGCTTGCCGAAGGCCTCGCGCAGGCTCGACTGCTGCTCGGGCGGAAGGGCGCGAAAATCCGGTCCGATGGCCATGCGGGTCATGGTCGGCACGTCGAATATCGACGTCATGGTAGGATAGAGCTTGTCGTAGCGGCCTTGCATCTTCAACGCGTTGGCGTGACGCATCGCGTCCAGCAACACCGCATAGAAGTCCTGCACCCTCAGGGCCGCCGGATCGCCCTCGATAGCCCAGGCAGGCCCACGGACAGCCGAGCCCAGCGCCACGGAGGCCGCGCCGATGAATAAAGACCGCCGTGAAACCTGCATCCGTCACTCGCCACATCGGTCGCGGACCCCCCGCCCGCGACGCCGCTCGCTGAAATATCGCGCAGACTTGCGACCGCTTTGGCGGCAAGTCCAGTCTCAACCAGCATTGGCACCATGCCTGACATCACTTGCTGGAACCTTGCGGCCCGGGAGCCACACCTTTTGATGCGAACAGCCGTCGGCTTTCGAGCCACTGCCATACGAATAGACCTGGCAGACCCAGCGCGACCTCCGGGAAGCGCTTGACGAGGGACAGCGCGACCGCCGTCGGCGCAGGGATGCCGAAGGCGGCGCAAAGCGCGACGAAGCCACCCTCCTGAACCCCGATACCGCCCGGAACCACGAAAGCCGCGCCCCGCACCGCCTGTCCCAGGCTTTCGATCACCAACGCCGTCGAATAGGGCACGGGATGACCCATGAAGCGCAGCGCGGTCCAGATTTCGAGGACGCCGAAGAACCAGATCGCCATATGAAGCCCGAAAACTGCGGCCAACCGGCGGGGTTTTCGGTAGATCTCCACGAGGCGATCGCTCATCGCCTGGAGGCTTCCGAGCGCCGCCCATTGGGGATCGTTGAAGAAGCGCTTGGCGAGAAGCTCGATGAGCCGCACCCCGCCGTATCGCTGCGCGGCGTAAAAGCCGACAAGCGCCGGCGCCATGAGGGCTAGACCGAACGCGACCCAACGCACGAGGGTATCCGCGCCCCCAACGGAGACCAAAAACACGAGACCGAGGACGGTGAAGACGAATTGCGTCGCCGTCTGCGCCAAGAGGTCGACCAATACGCTGGCGGAGGACAGGCTGCCCGACACGCCGAAGAAGGTGAGAAGGCGCGCGCCGACGATCTCGCCGCCGACCTGGGCGACGGGCAACAATACATTGACCGATTCCCGCACCCAGCGCAGCAGCACGCAGATGTTGAGCAGCCTTGGCGTCCGCCGATCGAGGAGCAGCCACCAGCATAGCCCGGCCCCGGAGGCTTCGCCCATCCGCACCAGCGTTACCGGCACGACGCCCCAGCCCACCGCTTCCACGGCCTGCGTGATAGGGCCGAGCCCGTAGACGGCCACGAGCGCGGCCGCTAGCCCGAGGCCAATGGCACCGGCCAGCAAAAGCGTCAATTTCATCGCGCTGGTCCTACCGTGTCACAGGCTCGAAAGCCCCATATCCCGAGCGTGTCGAAGGATCGAGGGGCGGGAGCCTATGAGGCGGCTTTAGAAAGGCGACCGGTGCCGGTCAAGCCGCGTGACCCTCTTGGGAAATCTACGCCAGCGCCCGATATTGGTCGATCCCGACCGCCACCATCCGCCCAGACGCGTCGTCGTAGCGGCGCACGCCGCCCGTCTCGATATCATAGACCCATCCATGCGTTCTCACCTTGCCGGCGGCGACCCCCGCCGCGACCGAGGGGTGAGTGAGCAGATGCTGCAATTGCGTTCGCACATTCTGCTCGACCAAAGCCTGAATCTTGGCGTCCCCGTCGATGTCGGGCTGCATGATCTCGACGACGCTGCGGGCCGCATGGGAATTGCGCAACCAGGACGCGACGGTCGGCATCGTGGCCATGATGTCGGGGTTCAAGAGCCCTTTCATGGCGCCGCAATCGGAATGTCCGCAAATCACGATCTCGGTCACGCCAAGGGCCATCACCGCATATTCGATGACGGCGGACACGCCCCCGAGCATCTCACCATAGCTCGGCACGATGTTGCCGATGTTGCGACAGACGAAGAGGTCGCCGGGCTCCGTCTGGGTGATCATCTCGGGCACAACCCGACTGTCGGCGCAGGCGATGAACAGGATGTCGGGGTTTTGGCGCTTGGCAAGCTCGGCGAAATCCGCGCGACGAGCCGGGAAAACCTGTTGCTGGAAGGTTTTGATGCCGTCGAAAAGCCGCTCGATGGCATGGACGGAGACGGGTTCGGTCATGCGCAAGGTCTCGTTCACGAAAATCCGCTCCGAGGCTGGCGCATTTTCTTGCGTCGCACAATGCTGGAATCGAGGAGGCCGCCAGGGCTTGGCGGTTCTCTCTGCGGGCAAGCCATGGAGCGGCGACGGGCGATGATGTCGAAACTGGCCATCGGGCTACCGTCAGCACGGGCTGCTGCGGCCTCTCAAAACTGCTGAACTCTCCGAGGGCACCTTGCGCTATCTGCTGCTCGTCGCGGCATTGCTCTCGCCGCGCCCACCGGCGCTGATGGTCCTCAACGAGCCGGAGGCCAGCCTCCACCCCGAACTCCTGCCGTCGCTGGCACGCCTCATCGCCCGCGCCGCCGAGCGCTCGCAGGTGATAGTGGTCTCCCATGCCTCGGCGCTCGTGTCGGCCCTCGAAAAGAGGGGAGATTGCACGCGGATCGCGCTGCGCAAATACTTTGGGAAACTTTCGTCGATCAGGAGGATCAGCCGCCCTGGACCTGGCCGTCGCGCGGTTGATCGCGAAAGGGGCCTGGATTTCGCCTTTCTTCATGTTCCCCAATCAGAATAGCCGCTGATAGCGCCCCCATCGCCATGAGATTTTGAATGAGCGTTACAGATCCTCGCATGTCGACTTCCCTGGTCGGGACGGGACGCCACGATGCGGTTCCGGATTTCGCGCGCGGCAACGTCTCATCGGTTTATGCGATCGGTCGTTTGAAGCCGGTGATGGTGTGCGTATTCGCGCTGATGCTGGTCCTTCAGGTCACGTTGATCTTCGGCAAGCTCGGGGGCCATTTCTCCTATACGCTTGACGATCCCTATATTCATCTCGCCTTGGCCGACCAGATCGCGAGAGGCCATTATGGGCTCGATCCGGCTGTGGCGGCCTCACCGTCATCCTCGATCCTGTACCCGTTTCTCCTGGCCGGCTTGTCGTTCACCGGGGTCGGTCAATTCGCGCCGCTGCTTGTCGCCATGGCCGCGACCTTGGCGAGCGCCGTGTTGCTGGCCTCCCTGATCGCGGACATCTTTCCCAATGCGCGACTGCGCATTCTGCCGATGATCGTGCTCGCCTCAAGTCTGGCGCTCGGCCTCAACCTGATCGGTCTTGCCCTGACCGGCATGGAACATTCGCTGCAGGTGGCCGTGACATTGGGTTGGGCGCTCGGCACCCGGCGCTTTCTCCGCAACGGCACGCTGGACCGCTGGTGGGGGCTCTGCGCGCTCGCCGAACCGCTGCTCCGCTACGAGGGCGCGGTCCTGTGGTTGGCGACCGTCATTCTACTGCTTTATCACCGCCACCGCATGGCCGGTCTAACGCTCTTGATGGCCGGCGTAGCCGCGCTCGGCGCATTCACGGCCTTCCTTCACAGCCTGGGTCTCCCGCCGCTGCCAAGCTCGGTCCTGGTCAAGACCCATCTGACCGCCACGGGCAGCATCATGCCGCAACTCGGCATGCTCGACCGCCTCCTCTATACGATCACCACCAATATCGCGGCACCAAACGCTGGACTCCTGGTCGCCACGACGCTGGGACTGGTGCTTCTCGTCGAGCGCAAACGACGCGGTCCCGACCGCCAGGATCGCGAAACCCTGCAACTGGCCGCCGTCGCCATCACGGCCAGCGTGGCGCAATTCGCCTTCGGCCGTGTCGACCCTTATTCGCGATACACCATCCACCTTCTGGCGTTGCATGTCGTCGTCCTGGCGGCGGGATTCGCACCGGAGATCGAGCTTTTTGCCCAGCGAGCGAGTTGGCGAATCTGGGCCGCCATCTTCTGCGTCGCCTTGGCGCTTCCTCTCTACGACTATGCGGAACGCTCGGTCAGAAGCGACCTCGGGGCAAGCAATATCTATGAACAGCAATATCAGATGCACCGGATGGCAACGGACTTCTACCGGGCGCCGGTGGCGGTCAATGATCTTGGCTGGGTCAGCTATCGCAATCCCTATCCGGTGCTCGACCTCTGGGGTCTGGGATCGGAGGAGGCCCGGCTAGCACGATCAGGCGATCCGACGAGCCGGTGGATGGATGAACTGACCAGGCGGCATCATGCCGGTCTCGCCATGATCTACGATCGATGGTTCCCGTCACGCCCGTCCACGTGGCGGCCTTTGGCCTATCTGAGACTCGGCTCCCGTCTTGTCACGGCGGCCGACAGAACCGTGACGTTCTACGCCACGACACCAGAAGATGTGCCTGCCATCGAGGCCGCCCTGGACGGATTGGCGGCAAGCCTGCCCCCCGGCGTCACGATCGAGCGCGTCGGGCCGGATCGAGCATCAGCGTCTCCCTGAAAAGCCGCATCCCCGCTGGTCAGCGATCCCGCATCATGAGCCTGAAGGCCGCATAACGCCCGGCAATGTCCTTGGCGACGACGGGTGCCGAATCGATCGGCGCATAGGTCCAATGTTCGAGCGTTCCGGACCATCGACGCACGGCGCCTTCCTCGACAAGGCGGTCGAGATAGCGGGTCACCTTAGGGTGACCGCCCGATGGCTCGTAGACATGGACCGGAACGCCGGTGACGGTGGCCTCGCCCACCATGTTGGCGCTGTCCCCCGTCACCACGATCGCTGCCGCATGGGCGAGGATCTGCGCGTAAGGATTGGGTCCCTGGCCATCCCAGATGAAGGCGCGGCCCATTGAAAGACGGCTGGCCAACACGGCATGAATGGCGCGGATCGCCTCGGGCGGCGTGCGGCGCGAGGGCGTCACCATGATGCCCGCCCCCGAGGCCGCGATTTTGGCCGCGATGGCGGCAAGCCGTTCGATATCGACCGGTTCGAACCTGTGGTTGACCCCCTTGCCGCCCAAGATAAGCGCGACGCGCGGCTGCGGCAGGGGTTTGAGGCGAGGGTCGATCGCCGCTCGCGCTTGCGCCAGCACCTGCGGCCGCAGCCGATGCGCGGGCGTCAGGGTCACGACGACATTCTCGCCTCTCAGCTTATCATGCTCGGGGATCCAGATCACGTCGGCCGCATCGAGGCCGACATAGGGGTCCTTGACGAAGATCGTGAATGTCCGGCCGCCCGAGGCGCGCTTCACGTTGCGAAGATAAGGAACGGTGCGCCGACCGGCGGCGATCGCCACATTCGGATAGGGAGGCGCGATCGGGCTATGCGGACAGTGCGCCGCCTCTCGCGGATCGATCGGTCCCCAGGGCGTGAGCCAGGACCAGGGCGCACGCGGCTTGACGAGGCGGCGTTGGGGAATGAGGCCCAGTTCGTCCGCGATCCCCAAACACTGAACCTCGTCGCCGATCTTGCCATCGGTGATCAGCCAGGAGGTCGTGGCGATCGGCATGCGATGGGACATGCGCGGTCAGCTCGCAGCCATGCGTCGGGGTCGAAACGAGCCCGACGCGCGACAGTGATCGCGGTCGATCTGACGTAACACCACCAGTCCGAACATCGGCACCGACACCCTGAGCCGCGAGCCTCGTCTGCACCCCTCGATCCTTCGATACGGGGATTCGCCCCGGCTCAAAGCCTGCCCTGAGCCCGCCGAAGGGATGAGGGGGTTTTTCGGCTCATGAGACAGGAGGACTAAAGCAGGAGGCCGAAAAGCCGAGACAGGTTCGCAGGCGACATCATGCTCTAACATATTGAAATCGATCACATTCATAAGCTTGAATCGGTTCGATCCAACATCATCGTGATCTAAAGACCCATTTCGCGGCGGAGCCAATAGGCGAACTGATGGGTGATGGAGGCGACGCGGCGCTGATCGATATCCGGCA
The DNA here is from genome assembly GCA_965214365.1 of Lichenihabitans sp. Lineage (GTDB taxonomy): Bacteria > Pseudomonadota > Alphaproteobacteria > Rhizobiales > Beijerinckiaceae > Lichenihabitans. The sequence goes on along the minus strand of CBDCBM010000004.1, from coordinate 1,803,083 downwards.
AGGTCCAGGCACCGCTGTAGGAGGCGTCGAGCGCGGAGAGCATCGGGGTCGTCGAGATCACGCGTCCTCCCGACGTGACGAGGCCCGCACCCTCGAGAAAATCCATAGTCGATGAATCGCCCATCGCGAAGGAACTCCCACCGACATAGGACGACAGCTTAATGGAATCGATCCGGATCACGAGTTGCGCCGCCCGAGGGTCGCCCGGCGTCATGCGATCCGCAAAAACTTCGGCGGCGTCGCGCCCAAGTTGGCCCTGAATGGCGGTCGCCGTGCTGGGGCTGCCAAGCCGTGCGACCCGCGAGGCATCGACCACGATGCTCCGAAAGCGAATGGCGCCAGGATCGGGCGTCCCATTCTGCGATAGAGCAGCCGTCGAGGCCATTATGGCTCCGACAAGCGTCGCCATCATCGCCGCTCGACGCGACAGGGATCGCCGATCCGTCATAGAGGCCCCCTTATCGTCCCGATGCCGATCGGGCACGATCCAAAAACCTCAAAGTCACTGGAAGGTGACCTTGACCACCTCGTAGCTCTTGCCGCCGCCGGGCGTATTGACCTCAACCGTGTCGCCGGCCTTTTTGCCGATGAGCGCACGGCCGGTGGGCGAGGAGATGGACATCTTGCCTTTCTTCACGTCGGCCTCGCTTTCGCCGACGATCTGGAACACCTTCTTTTCCTCGGTATCCTCGTCGATCAGGGTCACCGTCGCCCCGAACTTGATCGTGCTGCCTGAGAGCTTTGAGACGTCGATCACCTCGGCGCGCGACAAGCGGTCCTCAAGTTCCGCGATTCGCCCCTCGTTCAAGGATTGGGATTCCTTGGCGGCGTGATATTCGGCGTTTTCAGACAAGTCACCATGCGAGCGGGCCTCCGAAATCGCCTGAATGATGCGCGGGCGTTCCTCTTGCTGGCGCACCTTCAGTTCCGCTTCGAGCGCTGCATGCCCCGGGGCGGTCATAGGCACTCTATCCATCGTCATACACTCTCGTTCGTCCAGGCGCCCCGGGGGTTCAGCCCCGAAACGCGATCCTCATCATTCGGACATGCCACCGAACATCCGCGTTTCATTCGGGTCGCCTGAGCGTTCACCGCTTCCCGTCGCGAGCCGACGCATCAAGAAAAAGACAGATGACGTCGAAGGCTCCGACGGAGACCCCCGTCGCCCGATCCCGATCAAGCGAAGTAGTCCTGCAGCGCCCGCACTTCAAGGTCACCACCCAGATAGGCCCTGATGCCCTGCGCAGCCGCAATCGCGCCCGATAGAGTGGTGTAATACGGCACCTTGTGCAAGAGGGCGGCCCGCCGGAGGTCGCGGGAATCGGACAGCGCCCGCGCGCCTTCCGTGGTGTTGACGACGAGTTGGATGCCGCCGTTCTTGATGGCATCGACCACATGCGGGCGCCCTTCGGACACCTTGTTGACCTTGCTGGCTTTGATGCCGGCGTCTTGCAGGGCCTTCAATGTGCCGCCCGTCGCCTGGATCTTGAAGCCGAGGTCCGCCAGTTGCTTCATCGTATCGAGCACTCGGGGCTTGTCGGCGTCCTTCACCGACACGAACACTGTTCCCGCCGTTGGGACCTTGGTGCCGCTGCCGATCTGGCTTTTGGCGAAGGCGAGCGCGAAGGTACGGTCGAGCCCGATAACTTCCCCCGTCGAACGCATTTCCGGCCCGAGCACCGTATCGACTCCGGGAAAGCGCGCGAAGGGGAACACCGCTTCCTTCACGGCGACATGGTCGAGGGCCATCGACCGCAGGCCAAAGCTCGCCAGCGGCTCGCCGGCCATGATCCGCGAGGCGATCTTCGCTAGCGGCTGGCCGATCACCTTGGCCACGAAGGGCACCGTCCGCGACGCGCGTGGATTGACCTCGAGAACGAAGATCTCGCCGCCCTTGATGGCGAATTGCACGTTCATCAGGCCGATGACGTTCAGCGCCAGAGCGAGGCGGCGCGTCTGTCGTTCGATCTCGCCGATAAGATCGCTGCTCAAGGAATGGGGCGGCAGCGAACAGGCCGAATCGCCCGAGTGGATGCCCGCTTCCTCGATATGTTCCATGATGCCGGCCACGAACACGTCTTTGCCATCGCATAGCGCGTCGACGTCGATCTCGATCGCATCCGATAGGTAACGGTCGAACAGCAGCGGGTTGGTGCCGAGCACGGTATTGATCTGCCCGGTCTTGTCGTTGGGATAGCGGGTCTTGACCTCGGGCGGGACGAGACCCGGCAGGGTGCCCATGAGATAGTCGTCGAGTGCTGATTCGGTGCGGATCACCGCCATGGCCCGGCCGCCCAGGACGTAGGAGGGGCGAACCACCAGCGGCAGCCCCAGCGCGGCGGCGACGAGACGCGACTGCTCGACCGAATAGCTGATGCCGTTCTGCGGCTGCTTGAGCCCCAACCTGTCGAGCAACCGCTTGAACTGGTCGCGGTCCTCGGCGAGGTCGATCGAATCGACGGAGGTACCGAGGATCGGGATGCCGGCCTTCTCCAAGGCTTTGGCGAGTTTCAGCGGCGTCTGGCCGCCGAACTGCACGATGACGCCCTTGAGGGTGCCGTTCGACCGCTCGGTGTCCAGGATGGCGAGAACGTCCTCGGCGGTCAGCGGCTCGAAATAAAGCCGGTCCGACGTGTCGTAGTCGGTCGACACCGTTTCGGGATTGCAATTGACCATGATGGTCTCGAAGCCGGCCGCGCTCAGCGCGAAACAGGCGTGGCAGCAGCAATAGTCGAATTCGATCCCCTGCCCGATGCGGTTCGGACCGCCGCCCAGGATCACGATCTTCTCGCGCGCCGAAGGGTCTGCCTCGCAGGCCGGCTGACCGGCCGCCAGGAAGGGCGCCTCGTAGGTCGAATACATATAGGCCGTGGGAGACGCGAATTCCGCCGCGCAGGTGTCGATGCGCTTGAACACCGGCTTGACCTGATGCAGCAGTCGCAAGGCCGCGACCTGCGCCTCGCTCTTGCCCGCGAGTGCGCCGAGCCTCGCGTCCGAGAAGCCTGCGGCCTTGAGGCGCCGGAGCGTCGTCGCATTGTCAGGCAGACCGAAGCGCCGGACCTTGGCCTCGAGATCAACGATCTCCTGCAACCGCTCGATGAACCAGTGGTCGATGCGGCAGGCCTCGTAGATCTCGGCATGGCTCATGCCGTAGCGCAGGGCCTGCGCCACGATCAGCAACCGATCGGGCGTCGGCACGCCGAGCGCGGCTCGCAAGTTGGCATGATCGTCGCCCTGTCCCATGCCAGGCACCGGAATTTCGTCGAGGCCGGTCAGCCCGGTTTCCAGCGACCGCAAGGCCTTCTGCAGGCTTTCGGCGAAGGTTCTGCCGATCGCCATGGCCTCGCCGACCGATTTCATCGACGTCGTCAGGATCGGCTCGGCGCCCGGGAATTTTTCGAAGGCGAAGCGCGGGATCTTGGTCACCACGTAGTCGATCGTCGGCTCGAAGGAGGCGGGGGTCGCGCCGCCCGTAATGTCGTTCCTGATCTCGTCGAGCGTGTAGCCGACCGCGAGCTTGGCCGCGACCTTGGCGATAGGGAAACCGGTGGCCTTGGAGGCGAGGGCCGAGGAGCGCGAGACGCGTGGATTCATCTCGATGACCAGCATGCGGCCATCGACCGGGTTGACGGCGAACTGGACGTTCGATCCTCCGGTATCGACGCCGATCTCGCGCAGCACCGCCAGCGAGGCGTCGCGCATGATCTGATATTCCTTGTCGGTCAAGGTCAGCGCGGGTGCGACCGTGATGGAATCGCCGGTATGGACGCCCATCGGATCGATATTCTCGATCGAGCAGACGATGATGCAATTGTCCGCGCGGTCGCGGACCACCTCCATCTCATATTCCTTCCAGCCGAGTACACTCTCCTCGACCAACACCTGCGTGGTCGGCGAGGCATCGAGGCCGCTCTCGACGATGTCGATATATTCGTCTCGATTGTAGGCTATGCCGCCGCCCATGCCGCCCATGGTGAACGACGGCCGGATGATGGCCGGCAAGCCGATCTCGTCGAGCACCGCCAGCGCCGCGGACAAGCTGCCGACATGATGCGAGCGTGCCGTTTCAAGCCCGATCTTGGTCATGGCATCGCGAAACAATTCCCGGTCTTCGGCCTTGTCGATGGCGGCCGCGCTGGCACCGATCAGTTCGACGTCATGCTCGGCAAGCGTTCCCATATGCTCCAGCGCCAAAGCGCAATTGAGCGCCGTCTGGCCCCCCATGGTGGGCAAAAGCGCGAACCCACCTGGCACCGCATGGCGTTCGGCCGCGATGATCTTGGCCACGATCTCCGGCGTGATCGGCTCCACATAGGTCCGATCCGCCATGTCGGGATCGGTCATGATGGTGGCTGGATTGGAATTGACCAGAACGATACGGTAGCCGTCCTCGCGCAAGGCCTTGCAGGCCTGGGTCCCTGAATAGTCGAACTCGCAGGCCTGACCGATCACGATCGGTCCCGCGCCGATGATCATGATGGTCGCTATGTCCGTGCGTTTGGGCATCGAAAATCCGTCGGTTTTGAACAATCGATTGAGGGACTAAGCCCGGCTGCGGGCTTGGCCGAGCTTAGTCCGCCGTCACCGCGTCCGGCTTGCGCTTCGCCATCGACGGCCGGTTGCGACCTCGCCACGCAGGCGCCTGACGCGGTCCGGGAATGGCGGCGACGCGAATGCCGCGCGCCACGCCGATCCCTATCCGGCCTCGCGCATCACGAAGCGGCTGCCGCGCGTCTCAGCGGCGGCCGAAACTATCTTCGTCGGCATCCTCGATTTCCGCTTCGATCAGGCTGAACCCAGGCACGGTCGCGGTTTTGATCTCGTCGACCATCTCGCCATACCACAGAATCTGAACGCCCTCGCCCGACAGACCGGTGACGACCATCGCCGGACCTCCCGACTTAAGCTGCACGATATCGCCTTTCTTAAACTCCATCGCCATTCTCCAGAGCTGACAAGACCCGCGCCGCAGGTCGACGGCGGTGCTGTTAGCACGGCTCGGGGCCGGCCACCTAGTCCGGTGCCACAGCTCACATGATTTCGTGCCGCAGGATTGCGTACCGACGCAAGCCTCGGCTAGCTTCCCCGAGCCGGCTTCGCCGGTACTCGGGTTTACCGGGAAGCACGGGGGAAACGCTATGACGATTGTGAAAAGCCTGGCTGTCGGCGCCGTCTTGAGCTTGGCGCTGAGCGGCGTCAGCACGGCGAAAGTCAGAAATCAGACGCTCTACGACAAAGCCCAGCACCTTTGCTACGATGACGCCATGCGCCTGTGCAAAGACGACGTTCCCGATGAGGATAAGGTGCAAGCCTGCATGACGGCGAAGCGGGCGCAGCTAAGCCCGGAATGCGGCAAGATCTTCGATGAAAACGATAAGACGCCGTAAAAGCCGCCGATGCTCGGGGAGCTTTGTCGAGAACGCGGACGGCGAACCGTGCCGACTTTCGGGTTCTCGCTATTATCCTACTGCGTTCCCCGCAGATCGGGACGGCCCTGGGCAGCGAAGCGATCCATGGTTCGCCGGTTGGCCGATGCCACATCCGCGACGAAGCCCGCATAGGGAACGTCGGTAACGGCCACAAGGCCGATATGGCCGTTTTCCCCATCATAGGGGCGTCCGGTCAGCGGCTCGTCGGCATATTGATACCAATGGCAGCCGATGATGTTCGGATCCTGCAAGGCGGCGAAGACGTAAGTCTCATAGGCGGGACCACGCGCGGCTTCGCCCCCGACATCGATCATGCCCGGCCAGAACGATCCGCGATCGGTCGAACCGAAATGGAATTCGCCGATCAGCACCGGCCTGTCGAAGGAGCGCCATGCAGCGGCACGGTCAGCTGGCGTATGGTCGTAGACGTTGAAACTCAGGACGTCGCACCAGCGCGCGCAGGCCTCGACGACCGCTTGTGGCGCATCGGCGAAGCGGGTGCCGAGATAGAGATGATGCGGGTCGTGGCGCTTGAGGGCCTGCGCCACCGTGCTGAAATACAGCGTCGCGAACTGCCTTTGAAAATCCCCGACATCGCGCCGAGCCCCGTCGGTCAAAATGGTGGGCAAGGGCACCGGGTGGATGAGAAGGTCATCCCAAGCCTGCATCGAAGGCAGACCCCATGCGGCCGCCAGGGCCGTCGCCGAACCGTAGCGCCGCCTCAACCCCTCGATCATGGCGCGCTTGGCGGGACTGTCGGCACCGAGCGCCAGGATCTGAGCTGCGAACCCCAATTCCGGCCGCTCATCCGTGCCCCACGGCAGTTCGTTGCCGGAGAAATAGCCGAGCAGCATCGCATCGTCGCGCAACGGCCGCGTCATGCGCGCCGCGACCGCATCCGCGACGCCCGCGAAACGCGGATCGAACGGGTCCGGCAGACTGCGCCCGCCGGGCATCGTCACATGCGCGCTCTCTCCCTCGACATCATCGAATTCCACGAAAGGCATAGCGCCGCCGGCCGTGACCTCGGCGGTGCTCCAATTGCCCAGCGTGTTGAAACTCCAAGCTCTGAGACGCCGCAGCGTCCTGGCCCGCCAAAGCGGTCGCCAGCCAGACCCGAGCCCGCGATCGAGATCGGCTTCACCGACATCGTAGGCGCTGGGGCCGCCCTCGCCTTCCCGGGATACGGTATAACGGGCGAGCGGATCACGCCGAGCCGGCAAATCCGCGAACAGACCGCGACGGCCCTCGACGATCGTGGGATTGGACGGCGCCACGGAATCGACGCCGAGCGAAAAAAAGCGGTGCCCGGCCGGCGTCACGAGCGACCAGCGGTCGCCTGTCTTTTCCACACGGAAGAAGCCCGTGGCGACAAGCTTCGTATCGGGATCGACGCCGCCAAAGCGGTCCGCGAGCGTCGGGACATCCCGCGCGAGTCGCGTGGTTTCCTCGCCCGCCTGGTGCAGCTTAGTCCGAAGGTCGGCGACGCTGGCCACTTTCTCCGGCCATTGGCCCTCGATCGCCTGGCCGAATGTATCGGCCACAGGGCCGACCCCGTGCGGCGCCGCAACCCGCAGCGTCGGGTTGCCGAGCCTCATGCTTTGCTCCCCTTCCAGGCGGACACCGGAAATATGGAGTGCCGTCACATGGGTGAGATCGACCGCCCCGCGCACCTGTCGCACCGGAAGGTCGCCGGGCAGCACCGCCCCCTCGCCCGGCGGACGCGCCACCATGCCGATCGGGCCCGCATCGAGCGACAGGGCGACGGTCCCTTTCGCATGCGGCGGTATGTCGATCGTGCCGGTGAGCGACCGGTCGTCCCCATTGGCATCCGCGCGATCGTCGATGCGCAGCAGCAGGCGGAACGGCGTGTCGTCGGGGTTTTCGACCGGCAACGCCAAGGTGCCGAACTTGCTCCAGTCCAGCGGCCTCGCGGCAAAAAGGCGGATCGCCGGCCAATCCCGATGGGCGATGAAGCGATAGTCCCGCAGCCCCTGGCCTTCGGCGCCCGGAGCGACGGCGTCGAAGACGGCCGGTGCGAAATCGGTCGGGCCGATTTCCGCCGCCAGTCCTTCCCCGGCTCCAAGAGCCCGGATGAGCACCAAGGCGCCAAACCACAACGCATAACCCTGCCGCATCGCGATGCCGTTCGTCACTGTTTCAGAGTATGTCATGCCGTTGCGGGCAAGCTTCACCGCTGACGAGGCGCAACACTAAGCCAGGGATGTTAATCGGGTATGGATATGCATCGCTCGACGATCGGTGACACGCTCATGACCCTGGAAACGACGCCCGACGCCGACATCGAGACACAACGCCTCGTCATGCGCCGACATCGCCCGGAGGACTTCGCGGATTGCGCGGCGCTTTGGGGCGACGAGGACGTGATGCGCTTCATCACCGGCCGAGCACTCGGGGAAGAGGAAAGCTGGACGCGCTTCCTGCGCTTTTTCGGCCATTGGGATGTGATGGGCTTCGGCTATTGGGTGGTCCACGAAAAAACCTCGGGGCGTTTCGTGGGCTCGATCGGCTTCGCCGACTACCGCCGCGCCATCGAGCCGCCCCTAGGCGGCGCCCCGGAACTCGGATGGATGGTCGCCACCGCCGCGCAAGGCCAGGGGTTTGCCACTGAGGCCGTGCAGGCCGCGACCCTTTGGGGCGACCGGCATTTCGGTCGGCGCGCCACCGTTTGCATCATCGTGCCGCGCCATCTTCGATCGATCAAAGTCGCCGAGAAGGTGGGCTACTCGAAAAGCCACCCGGCCTTTTACAAGGACCACGAGACGATCGTCTTTACCCGACCGGGGCCGGGCAACGGTTGAGCCCGCACCACCGGCATGGCTTTTGCGTAGTAGGGCTTGCGCGGAAAATACGGAGCCCCGCCGATGTCGACCGCCAACCCCGCCCTTGCCGTCACGCCACGACGAACTCCCATCTACCGATCCCTGTTCGTCCAGGTGATCGCCGCCCTTTTGCTGGGCATAATCCTCGGCATGGCGGTGCCGGATTTCGCGCAGGGCCTGAAAGTCCTCAGCGATGCCTTCCTCAAGCTGATCTCGATGATCGTCGCGCCGATCGTCTTCTGCGTCGTCGTACACGGCATCGCGGGCGCCGGTGACCTCAAGAAGGTCGGGCGCGTCGGCGTCAAGGCGCTGGTCTATTTCGAGGTGATGACGACCCTCGCGCTCGCGCTTGGCGTGATCCTGGCCTTTCTGGTCGGCCCCGGCCATGGGATGAACATCGACCCTTCGACGCTCGACGCCAAGGTGCTGAGCAGCTACACGGAAAACGCTCATAAGCTGCAGAACAGCGGCGTCGGCAGTTTCCTGCTCAACATCGTGCCGACCACCGCCATCGACGCCCTGGCGCGCAACGATGTGCTGCAGGTGCTGTTCTTCGCGATCATCTTCGGCATCAGTCTCGCGCTCGTCGGCGGCGAGAAAGGCCAGCAGGTGTCGAGTTTCATCGATGCCGTCGCCACGGTCCTGTTCCGCGCCATGTCGCTGATCGTCCGGGTCGCGCCGCTCGGGGTCCTGGGCGCGGTGGCCTATACGGTCGGGCGCTATGGCGTAGGCTCGCTCCAGCAACTCGTCGGGCTCGTGGTGTTGTTCTATGTCGCGGTGGCGGTCTTCATCTTCGGCGTTCTGGGCACCGTCATGCGCCTCGCCGGCTTCAACATCATCAAGTTCCTGGCCTATCTGCGTGAGGAATTGACCATCACGCTTGCCACCGCCTCCTCGGACGCCGTGCTGCCCCAGATCATGCGCAAGCTGGAGCGGATGGGCATCGAACCCTCGGTGGTGGGGCTCGTGGTGCCGACCGGCTATTCGTTCAACCTCGACGCCTTCTCGATCTATCTGACGCTGGCGGTGGTCTTCATCGCCCAGGCGACCAACACGCCGCTCTCCTTCGGCGATTTGCTCCTGGTGCTCGGCATCTCGCTGCTGACCTCCAAGGGCGCGCATGGGGTGCCGGGCTCGGCCATCGTGATCCTGGCCGCCACGCTGAACGCCGTACCCAGCATTCCGGCGATCGGCCTCGTCCTTGTCTTGTCGGTCGATTGGTTCGTCGGCATGGCGCGCGCCGCCGGAAATCTGGTGGGCAATTGCGTCGCGACCGTCGTCATCGCCTCATGGGAGGGCGATATCGATCGCGCGACAGCCCACAGGGTGCTCAACGGCGCCGAGCCCGTGCTACACGAGGCCTGAATCGTCGTGTGGTGATGAGGGCTTTCGCGAAACCGGCCGGGATCCATCGGTTCCAGAACAGCACCGGAGCCGCTCCCGTCGCTATCAATCGCCCAAGGCCCGGCGCGGGAGTTCAGCATCCTCAATCTTGTTAAAGACCCGCTGCGGTCGGACAGCGCATCCGGCGACGTTGTGGCCATCGGGACCGTCATCCTGCTGATCGGGATCTTCGGCATCAGCCAGGGCCTCTGCTATCCCCTGTTTTCACTGATCCTCGAACACCAAGGCGTGGATTCGGCGCTGATCGGCCTCAACAGCGCCGCGACCCCGGTCGGCATGATCGCCTTCTCGCCGTTGCTGCCCTCCGCGACGAAGCGGATCGGCTCGGCCAGGGTAGCGCTCGCCTGCGCGGTCACGCTCGCGATGCTGCTGGCCCTGATGGGGCTTTTTCAGAGCGTGTGGTTCTGGTTTCCGGCCCGCTTCCTCCTGGGGTTCGGGACCAGCGGCCTCTTCGTGACGAGCGAAACCTGGATCAACACCATGGGGCCGCAGCGCATGCGCGGGCGGCTGCTCGGCCTCTATTCGTCCGCCATGGCCCTCGGCTTCGCGGCGGGTCCGTTCGTGCTGATCGCCGCAGGGTCTGAGGGCCTAGCACCCTTTATAGCCGGCGTCGGCATCATCGCCAGCGCCGCGCTGTTGCTGGCTTGCGTGCGGGGGCGGCTGCCCGACATCGGCCAGGAGAAGACGGGTTCGTTGAAAGCCTTCCTGCCGCTCGCCCCGGGCCTTCTGTGCGTCGTCGGCGTAGTGGCAGCCTTCGACCAGGCCCTGCTCGCACTGTTCCCTGTCTATGGATCCGCCAAGGGTCTGGGCGAAAGCGAGATCGCCGTCGCCATCACGGTCTGGGCGGCGGGCAACATCGCCTTCCAGATGCCCATCGGCTGGCTGGCGGACCGCTGGTCACGGCGAGGCACCATGCTCATTCTCTGCGCCTTGACAGTGGCCGGCGCCGCGACTCTGCCCTTCGCGGTCCGATCGCCTTGGCTGCTCTGGCCGATGCTTTTCCTGTGGGGGCCTTCGGCCTACGGGGTCTATACGCTGTCGATCATCGAACTCGGCTTTCGGTTCCGGGGGACGATGCTGCTCGCCGGCAATTCCGCGTTCGCCGTGATGTGGGGGATCGGCGGCATGCTGGGGCCGCCGGCGATGGGTGTCGCCATCGACAAGATCGGCGCCGAGGGCCTGCCTCTTGGGCTTGGCCTCCTCTATGGGGCGCTGCTCGTTATCGTATTGGCTCGCCCAAGGATTTAAAGGCGCGTGGTCCGCTCGCAATCGGCTCTACGGCCAGAGCACCACGGGCGGGAGGGACGACAGGATCGATTCGACATTTCCGCCTGTCTTGAGCCCGAAAATCGTGCCCCTGTCATAAAGCAGGTTGAATTCGACATAACGGCCGCGCCGGATCAACTGCTCGCGGCGGTCGGCCTCGGTCGCGGGAGCAGAGACGTTGCGCCTCACGATTCTAGGGTAAATGTCGAGAAAGGCCTCGCCGACAGCTTGCGTGAAGGCAAGGCTCGCCTCGAAATCCGCGTCGAAATAGTCATAGAAAATGCCGCCGATGCCGCGCGGCTCATTGCGATGCTTCAGGTGAAAATACTCGTCGCACCAGGCTTTCAGCTTCTCGTGGGACGCAAGCGCCGCGTGGGCATCGCAAGCCGTCTTGAACGCGGCGTGGAACGCCACAGCATCGGCGTCGTCCTGGGTCCTTCGCCTGTCGAGGACCGGCGTGAGATCCGCGCCGCCGCCAAACCAGCCCCGGCTCGTCACGACGAAGCGGGTGTTCATATGCACGGCCGGCACGTTGGGATTCCATGGATGGGCGATCAACGAAATCCCGGAGGCCCAGAAGCGAGGATCGGCCTCAGCGCCCGGCATCTGCTTGGCGAATTCCGGCGCGAAGCTACCATGGACCGTCGACGCATGGATGCCGGCCTTCTCGAACACCCGGCCATGGAGCATTGCCATCGTGCCGCCGCCGCCGGGCACACCGGTATGATCCGTCCTCGCCCAGGGTTTTCTCGCAAAGCGTCCGGGCGCCGGCGGCGCATCGGGAGCGCCCGGCCCCTCGTCCTCCAGGGACTCGAGCGCCGCGATCAAGCGCCCTTGCAGGGTCTCGAACCAAGCGCGGGCTTTGGCCTTGCGCTCTTCGGCAAGGCTCGACTGTGCCGCGGGCGCCTCGCCGACGGGGTCATGATCCTGCATCATCGCTCCTTCGCCGATTGAGAGGCCTGCGCCGCTTTTAGATCACGCATGCGATCTGCCGCAACGCTTCGCCGAGCACCATGGCGGCAGAGACCGCCACATTGAGCGAGCGAAAGCCCGCCCGCATCGGAATGGTCAAGCGCTCGGACGCAGCCGCATGGACCAGGTCCGGGACACCCGCTGATTCGCGACCGACCATCAGAACGTCGTCGGGCTCGAAGCGAATCTGGTGATAGTCCACGGCGCCACGCGTCGTCAGCAACAGCAGACGGCGACCCGGCCGGCTCGTCCGCCACACCTCGAAAGCCTCGAAGGAGGCGTGGCGGCTGAGATCGACAGCATCGAGATAGTCCAGTCCGGCGCGGCGAAAGTGACGGTCCGAGGTCGGAAAACCCGCAGGTTCGATGAGATCGGCGCCGACCCCCAAGCAAGCGCAGGTCCGCAGCATCGTCCCCGCGTTTTGGGGAATGTCGGGCTGGTAGAGAGCGAGACGCAGTTTATGGTCGGGAAGGCTCATCGCACTCCGAGTGTCCGGATCCACGGCACCGCCGGGAGCCTACGGGACCCACGACTCCACCGAAAGCTTGGCCGGCGAACTATGGCATGATTACGCAGGTGCGAAAGCGCCCTCCCGCACTGGACAAGGGTTCGCAAGGGTGCGAAACATCGGCGGAAATGGGGCGTGCAGCGGTGCGTGCGGGGCGATGGGTCGCATTGTGGCTTGGACGGGACGGTCTTATTCCCCCCAGAGTAGCCGTGCTGCTACCGGACCTTGAGCCACCTGCGTCTTCGCGCAACGGGCGCGCATCCTGAGGCTGCCCGGAACTGGAGCTGATCGTTGTCGACCGCAACCGTGACACCCGTCGAACCTACGCGCAGAGACTTCCTTTTAATCGCAACGGGTGCGGTCGGCGCCGTCGGTATAGGCTCGGTCGTCTGGCCTTTGATCAGCCAGATGAGCCCGGATGCCTCGACCCTGGCGCTCGCCTCGACCGAGGTCGACATTTCAAAGATCGAGGAAGGCCAGATCGTCACGGTGAAGTGGCGCGGCAACCCGGTCTTTATCCGCCACCGAACCGCGAAAGAGATCAAGGAATCGGCTGACACGCCGATGTCCGAACTTCTCGATCCGCAATCCGACGAGGCTCGGGTGAAAAAGCCGGAATGGCTGATCGTCGTCGGCATCTGCACGCATCTCGGCTGCGTCCCACTCGGCCACGAGGGTCCCTTCGACGGCTGGCGATGCCCTTGCCATGGTTCGATCTATGATGTCTCCGGGCGCGTGCGTCATGGTCCGGCGCCGAAAAACCTCACCGTTCCCGATTATGCGTTTGAAACGGATACCAAGGTCAAGATCGGTTGAGCCGAACCATCGCCGCCCTAGAGCCTGTGTTGAAAGATAAAGATCAATGAGCGGATCTTCAGCCTACGTTCCACAGAACCCCGTTCTTCGTTGGTTCGAAAGCCGGTTGCCGATCATCGGCCTCGTCCATTCGTCGTTCGTGGTGTTCCCCAACCCACGTAACCTGAACTATTTCTGGACGTTCGGCGGCATGCTGGCCTTCATGCTGATCGCGCAGATCGTGACCGGCGTGACGCTGGCGATGCATTACACCCCGGAGGCCACAATGGCCTTCGACAGCGTCGAGCATATCATGCGCGACGTGAACTTCGGGTGGATGCTCCGCTACCTCCATGCCAACGGCGCCTCGATGTTCTTCATCGCGGTCTACATTCACATCGCTCGCGGCCTCTACTACGGGTCATATAAAGCGCCTCGCGAAATCTTATGGATCCTCGGCGTGATCATCTTCCTGCTGATGATGGCTACCGCGTTCATGGGTTATGTGCTGCCGTGGGGCCAGATGAGCTTCTGGGGCGCCAAGGTGATCACCAGCCTGTTTTCGGCAATCCCCGTGGTGGGTGATTCGATCACGGTCTGGCTGTGGGGCGGCTATTCGGTCGGCAACGCCACCTTGAACCGCTTCTTCTCGCTCCACTTCCTTCTGCCTTTCATGATCTTAGGCATTGTGATCCTGCATATATGGGCATTGCACGTTCCTGGATCCAACAATCCCGTGGGCGTGGAAGTTAAATCTGGCAAAGATACGCTTCCGTTCCACCCTTATTTCACGGTGAAGGACGGCTTTGCCCTGGTTTGCTTCCTGATCTTCTACGCCTATTTCGTCTTCTTTACGCCGAACTATCTCGGCCACGCCGACAATTACATTCCGGCGAACCCGTTGCAGACACCGGCGCATATTGTGCCGGAATGGTACTTCCTGCCATATTACGCCATGTTGCGGGCGGTACCCTCGAAGCTTGGCGGGGTCTGCGCGCTGTTCGGTTCCATCCTGCTCCTCGCCTTCCTGCCATGGCTCGATACATCACGGATCCGATCGGCGACGTTCCGGCCCGTATATAAGATGTTTCTCTTCGTCTTCTTCGCGGACGTGATTGGGCTTGGCTATCTTGGCTCGCAAGAGCCGGTGGGCGGTTTCGTCATCGCCTCGCAAATTCTGACCTTCTGGTATTTCATGCATCTGCTGATCGTGACGCCGCTCCTCGGCTTCTTCGAAACGCCGCGACGCTTACCAGCTTCGATCACCGACGCCGTGCTCGGAGCGCATGGCGGCTCCTCGGCCTTTGTGGCCGCGCGCACCACCGCCGGCCCCTCGACCGAAGGTTGACGGACGCATGCGACATTCGCACACGGAAAAGATGATGCTCGGAAAATCCCTTTTGCCCGCGATGCTCTTTGCCGGCCTTCTGGGTCTGACGGCCCCGGCCGTAGCTCAGGAGCAGGCTTCCGAGTCGCCCCTGCCATCGATGCAGTCGTGGTCGTTTTCGGGACCTTTCGGCAAATTCGATACGGCTCAGTTACAACGCGGCTATGAGATCTATCAAAAGGTCTGCTCGAACTGTCACTCGATGAAATATGTGGCGTTCCGCAACCTGGCCCAGCCTGGTGGCCCCGAGTTCAGCGCGAGCCAGGTCAAGGCCCTCGCGGCCAGCTTCAAGATCACGGACGGTGTCGACGATTCCGGTAATCCGCTCGAACGGACTGGCCGCCCGTCCGATTATTTTCCCTCGCCTTTCCCGAACGAAGCCGCGGCGCGCGCCGCCAATGGCGGCGCTCTGCCGCCGGACATGTCGGTCCTCGCCAAAGCCCGCTCCTACGAGCGGGGCGGTCTCTGGTTCCTGACCGAGCCCTTCACCCAATATCAGGAAGAAGGTGTGGATTACATTCATGCCATCCTGAACGGGTACAAGGATACGCCCAAAGGCTTCAACCTGCCCGACGGCAAATATTACAATGAATATTTTCCCGGCCACGCCATATCGATGCCCCCGCCACTGAGTGACGGATTGGTGGATTTCACCGATGGCTCGCCCGCGACGCTTGAGCAATATTCCAAGGACATCGCAGCGTTCCTGCTCTGGGCCGCCGAGCCCAAACTCGACCAGCGCAAGCAGACGGGCTTTATGGCGCTCGTGTTTCTGATCGTCTTCGCCGGCTTGATGTACCGGATGAAAAAGATGGTCTGGGCGGGGCTCAAGGATTCGAGCGGAACGTCTGTCGAGACTGGTCTTGCCTCGGCGCCCAAACCCCGCGTCTAAGTTTGGTCTTTGAGATAAAACCCCGGGCTTGCGCCCGGGGTTTTGCGTTGGATCGGCAAAAGTCCATTGGCCGTAGCCTAAGCCCACTCTCGGTAGAGGCTTAGGGCGCGTATTCGAGCGTCAAGGTGCCGATGCCGGCCGCCACATTCAGCCCCGTTTGGGTTTGCACCGACAGGGGCTGCAGGGTGATGTTCCCGTTCGCTCCAACAAGCGCGTTGACCCCGACCCCGCCGACCACTGTGGCGGATGCGCTGCCGCCGGCGAAGGCTCCGGCCAAGGCCCCCGGTCCAACCGGGCCACCGACCGTCGCGACATTCCAAGTCAGTCGACCAGGTCCTTGAATCCCGAGATCGAGCCCGAAGCGTCCGATGGTGCCGACATAATGCTGCAACTTGGCGCCATTCGCGGGCTGAAATTCGCAATTGAGAGCGCGATTGGAGGTGATGATCATCCCCACGCCTCCCGCTACGTTACAAACCAACTGCCCAACCGGACCGGCTGAGGCGGCAGATGGGATGCCTACACCCACAGCGATAAGAACCGCCGCGCCCGAAAGTGCCTTAGCACCCATGACTGCTTTGAATTTCATTGTCGAACCTCCTTAGATCACGATGATTGTGGATCAAAACGATCCACAATCATGAATGTGATCGATTCCAATATGTTAGAGCATGACGTTGCCCGAAACCCGTGCCGGCTTTTCAGGATCATGCTCTAGACGGGATGCACCAATGGAGGAGATTGCGACCAACGTAATGTGAAAACATGATTGGCCACAATTTTTCCACGGGTGTGGCGTTTTCGCCGACCCTAGAGTTTAGCTCAACGAGGCTGTAAATCTCTGGATTTTGCTGCAGGCCTGCTCCAGCAGATCGTTCGATGTCGCGTAGGAGATTCTGAAGTTCGGCCCCGATCCGAAGGCCGATCCATGCACGGCGGCCACGCCCTCAGCGTCCAGCAATTCGCTGACGAAATCCTCGTCCGTCTGGATCGTCCTGCCGCCGGGCGTGGTTTTGCCGATCGCCTCCGCGCAAGACGGATAGACATAGAAAGCCCCCTCTGGCGGGGGGCAGCGCAGGTATCTGGCCTGACCCAACATCGAAACCACGAGGTCGCGCCGCACCTCGAAGGCCTTGCGGCGCTCTGCGATGAAGTGCTGCGGCCCGGTCAGGGCCTCGACGGACGCCCATTGCGCGATGGTGCAGGCTCCCGACGTCTGCTGGCCTTGCAGCATGTCCATCGCCTTGATCAGCTTTTCCGGCCCGGCCGCATAGCCGATGCGCCAGCCCGTCATGGCATAGGATTTCGATACGCCGTTCATCGTGAGCGTCCGATCCAACAGGTTGGGCTCCACCTCGGCTGGCGTGGCGAAGACGAAATCGCCGTAGACAAGATGCTCGTAGATGTCGTCCGTCAGCACCCACACATTGGGATGGCGCATCAGCACGTCAGTCACGGCCTTCAACTCGGCCCGCGAATAGGCGGCGCCGGAAGGGTTGGACGGCGAATTCAGAAGGACCCATTTTGTCCGAGGCGTAATGGCCCGTTCCAGATCGTCCGGCTGAAGCTTGAAGCCCTTCTGCATCGTTGTCTGCACGATGATGGGGATACCGCCGGCGATCAACACCATGTCCGGATAGGAGACCCAATAGGGCGCGGGGATCACGACTTCGTCGCCGGGATTGAGTGTCGCCAAAAAGGCGTTGAACAATACGTGCTTGCCGCCCGTACCCACGATGGTCTGCGAGGGCTTGTAGTCGAGGTTGTTCTCACGCTTGAACTTCTTGGCGATCGCCTCCCGCAAGGGGGGAATGCCGAGAACCGGAGGATATTTGGTCTCCCCGCGCCTTATGGCGTCGATCGCCGCCGCCTTGATATTGTCGGGGGTGTCGAAATCGGGTTCTCCCACCGACAGGCTGATGATGTCACGCCCCTTCGCCTTGAGATCACGCGCCTTCTGGGTCACCGCTATGGTGGCGGATGGCTTCACGCGGGACAGGGTTTCGGCGATGAACGCCATGGGGGGACTCCAATCATTGTTTTTGAGGCGGCGCACCATAGGTTCACCGTCGCCGGCCCGCAACGGAAAAGCCTGCCTTTCCGGCAGGTGCCAAAGCTGGTGAGAACCTCTCGGGTCAAGGTCGCCGGAAGATTGCCGCAATGCTCGTCGAAAGAACGGCCATGCGTAGGCTTTCGAAACCGCAGGCGATCAGTCTCTTCATCCTCGCGGCCTTGGGGGCCGGCGTCGCCGCCGACCTTGTCGTCAACGATGGCCGCTTTTTGACGCTCGCATCAGGCAGGGCGGGAGTCGAGGAAGCCTGCCTGCCGGAGCTTCGCAAAGCTTTGGCCGATCGCGGGTTCTCGCCAAGCGAGATCGAACTCGGCCAGCGACCCGGATTGGGATTTACTTATCGGGCGAACCGCACCTTCACATCCGATTTCACCTTCGAGGACGGGCCGGAAGCCACAAGGATCGACGGCATCATGGAGTGCGAATTGGGACGCAACCAGACCCGGGTCAGTGTAAGGACGGGCGCTCGCCCTTTACGGGCCACATGATCTGAACTCGACATCGTGGTGTGGGATTGGGCGCCGCGTCGGGCCTGCGGACTCTGGGAATTGAAACTGCGAGGTTCTGGCGCCTCGATACAAAGGAGCGCCCATTGCAGCAAATTTTGACAATCGGTTAATGGGGTACCGGGATTGATTTCTCCTGGGATGCAGATTTCTCTTCGCCGGAAGGGCACTCGACTGTCTTCATCGTAACGATATTTTAGCCTTCGATGGGGAAGGGACACGCTTGACCGGATTTTCGGTTCGGGCCATTGTTCATGCTAACCTTTGGTTTACTGCACCCGCTTGGTCGAAAGAGCGGGCCTTTGATTTTTTGAGTTACCGCGCGGTGGTCGTCCTGCCGCATTCCATTGCCGCTCGATGCTTGATGCTGAGAGAATAGGGGATTTAGATGTCAATGCACTCCGAGCACCAGTTTTCCGGTCATGGCTTCGATGGCATTCAATTTCAAGATCTGCTCAATGACATATCGCATGATATCGCGGATCTGATTGCAGACATCTTCAAGTTGCTCGCGTCCCATGGTTGTCATCCGCCCTGTTATTGCCCAGGAACGATGATCCTAACGTCCGAGGGCGAAGTTGCTGTGGAATCCCTCAAGGTGGGTGATCATGTGGTGACAGCGTCGGGGACCGCGCGGCCTATCCGCTGGATCGGCCGACGCAGCTTCGACATTCGTCGTCACGCGGTTCCATCGTCTGTCATGCCGGTGCGCATCTTGGCCGGAGCATTCGCTGGCGATCTTCCCCGGCGAGATCTTGTGGTCAGCCCCGGGCATTCGTTGTTCGTCGATGATTCGCTTATCCCCGTTCGTTTTCTCGTCAACGGCACGACGATCGTTCAGGATCGAAGCGTCGACACGGTGACCTACTTCCACGTAGAGCTCGATAGTCATGACGTCCTGCTCGCGGAAGGCTTGCCTGCGGAGAGCTATCTCGACACCGGCAACCGTCGGGATTTCGAAAACGCCGGCCGCGTAGTGACGCTCCATCCTCTTTTCGAGGCTAAGGACTGGGCGGATACCTGCGCGCCTTTGCTGAAATCCGGCCCCACGGTCGAGGCCGTCAAGAGTCGATTGATCGATCGGGCCCTTGAGATCGGCTATTCGATCACCGAAGAGCACGACCTCCACATCGTGGCGGATGGTCAGACGATCCGCCCGACATGGGACGGACGCCGCTATAGCTTCTCGATCCCCGAGGGGGCCACAACAGTGCGCCTTGATTCAAAGACCTGGGTTCCGACCCAGTTGGTTGCGGGAAGCCAAGATGACCGCAAGTTGGGCGTCTGCGTGGCGTCAATCGAAGTCAATAACGCAGTCGTTCCGCTCGACACCATGCTGTCCGGTTGGCATCGGTTCGACATCAGCGGCAGCCAAAGTTATCGCTGGACGTCAGGCTCTGCGGAACTTCCGGCTCAGGCCCGCGAGATCGCGGTGGAGTTGTGCGGAACCGCGCGGTACTGGGCGGCGGCCCCGGCTGCAGCCGAAGTACCTCTCAAGCAAGCGGCTTAATTTCCAACACCGATCGACCGACGGTTATAAATGAAAATCCTCCGCAGCTGCCGCTGCGGAGGATTTTTGTATGTATCGGGCTACGTTTGCCTGAGGCGTCATCGCGAGGGACGGAAGAATAACGGAGTGATGCGAGGTCCCCGAGACTCCCAAAAATCTCGCCGCAGGGTCCTGCAAAATCCTTGAACCCTGTTCGACGATCACCATGTTTTGAGGGCGCGGGCCGCAACGGACGCGCGATACCGAGGGGTCCTGGCCCTGCCGGGACCACATGTCGCTTCAACGAGGATATGTCATGCGTCAATATGATCTCTCCCCCCTTTATCGTTCTACCGTCGGCTTCGATCGTTTGTTCTCGCTAATCGACCAGATGGCGGGCGTGGATACTACCGCTCAGTCTTATCCCCCCTATAATATCGAGCGCACGGGCGAGAATGCCTACCGAATTTCGGTGGCGGTCGCCGGTTTCGCCGAGGCCGATCTCAGCATTGAAACCCGCGAAAATACGCTTCTGATTCGGGGCTCTCGGGCGCCCGCCGAAAATGACGCACCGAAGGCCGAGGTGCTTTATCAAGGCATTGCGGCTCGGGCGTTCGAGCGCCGCTTCCAGTTGGCGGACCACGTACAGGTCACGGGCGCTGCGCTTCAACACGGGCTGTTGCATGTCGATCTGGTTCGCGAGATTCCCGAGGCACAGAAGCCGCGCCAGATTCCGATCGGCGAGCGGGGTCCGAAGATTGTCGAGGCCAAGCAGGCCGCTTAATCGGCCAACCCTATCGATGGATATTGAAGAGGGCGTCCTCGCGGACGCCCTTTTTGTGATTTCAGCTCAGCTCTGCCGCCTGCTCCACCCTGTCACGTCCCCGGGCCTTGGCCTCATAGAGCGCACGGTCGGCACGGTGAAAAAGGCTGACAAAGGGTTCGCCTGGACTGGAGACAGCGAATCCACCGCTGACCGTGAACGATAGTTTGTGGTTGTTTGGCTCGATCTCCAGCGGCGGGATGGATCGAAGAACCTGCTGGACAAAGTTTTCCAGTCCCGTTGGGTCCGAGGACACGAGAAGGAATTCCTCACCGCCGATCCGACTGACCGCGACCCGCGCGCTCTTCCCATCGTTCAGCACATGAGCGAAATGCACCAGCACCCGATCGCCGGTTTCATGGCCATAGGTGTCATTGATGCGCTTAAAATGGTCGATATCGAGAACCGCGAGGGCGAACCTCTCTCCAGCCGCGCCGCAATCCGCAAAAAGCCGTTCGGCATATTGAAATCCATGCCGCCGGTTCGGTATTCCGGTCAGAAAGTCAGTGCTCGCCTCTTGCATCGCGCAAGCATGCGCATCCCGCAGGGTCAACTCTTCCAGCTTCAGGCTGGTGATATCTTGCGCGACGGCGATCATCACCCCATTGGGCAATTTCGTATCGGTGACCCACCACCACCGTCCATCGGTCGTATCGGTCGTAAAACTGATGGCACCCCTTTGCTCCTGCCGCCTCACTCTGATCCGGCGCGCAAAATCCTCGGGTTGAGCGGTTTCAAGCTTTATCCCTTGGCCTGACAATATGCCCGCCATCATCGCGTCTGTGAAGTTCATGGATTCCGGATCAAATGCCGCCATGAACGCACGTCGATACATCGTATTCGCGTAGATGACGGTGTCGGCAGGATCACAAATGCAGATCGCGGCACCGAGATCGTCGAGTCCTTTTGCGAAATCCCCGTCAGGAATCGTGTCGCTGCCCCAATGAAGAAGGCCGCCAATCAGGCTCGACGAGGCCGATATCGATCCGTCTTCGATTGTCCGTCCATTCCGCATCAGAGCCATTCAAACATGAGACCGATGGCAGCCTAATGTTCGATCTTTGTGCTATCGTTAAGCGCAGGCCGACAACATCAGGAAGGCCATGCGGCAAAATGTCGCCATTTCCCAAAGTGCTTGCGATCACCCCTAATCCAACGGCGCCGCAGGAACATCGCCGGCCGGGGCAGGCTTTGACGCCACAGGGGTGGACACCGGAGAGCCCTCTATCGCACTGGGCACGACCTTGCGAGGCGAATCCATGGTGGCAGAGGCGCTTGCCTTCGGCGAATCGACCGGCTTGGGTTCGGATCGCGGAATAGCGAGGGGATCGCGCATCTTCGAGGAGGGCGGCGAGACAGACGCTGCCGATGACGGGGGGGGAGCTACGGCGGGCACCGGCGCGCTCGGCGCGACGATTGGCTCGACCGGACGGCTTGCCGTCACCGTCGCGGGAACGTTCCGATGATCGGATGCCGTATCTGGAGCACCCGGAAGACGCAACGGCTGCGGGGGCCTAATCTTGAGCCGGAGAGGTTGCGAAGATGCACTCTCCGGCTCTATCGGGAAGGCATCCGGTGTGCGCTCCACCAGACGCGGCCTGGCGGCTCTTACCCTCGGCGCAGGACGCGCCGGAACCGGGTCGACGAGCGTATCGCCATCCGGGTTGGGGTCCTGACTGCCGTAGACGCCTATATTCGGGATCGAAGCCGGGGGCACCGGCGGTGCCTCGTCGAATCGATCGCCCTGATCCATCTGCCGTTCGAGATCGTCAGCCGGCAGACCGGCGTTGCGCTGCATGCGGCGCTCGCCGCCCATAACGAAACGCTGCACGATGCGCCCATCGGCAGCGGAGACGACCACCCTCTCCCGCTGGCCCCGGCGGTCGATCACGTCAGCGACGAAAACCGCGCCATCGCGGCTGAGCGGCGAAATGACCCGGAATCCGCGATCAGCCAGACTGCGGTAGATTTGGGCGGGTCGAACGCCGCTCCAGTTCGAGCCGTTGCCCCAGCCTCCGTTCACCCAGCCACCGCCCCAGTCGAAGAGCTGCGCCTGGGCGGCCTGAGGCGCCAAGGCCCCCGCGAGGCCAATGATTAAAGCCGCAGCCGGCAAGAATGCTGTCGCGGCTCGGCCAAGCCTGCCTTCACCTGAGATACGCATCGACTTTTCCTCGTTCACGGCAGGATCA
Source organism: Lichenihabitans sp. (assembly GCA_965214365.1). Classification (GTDB taxonomy): domain Bacteria; phylum Pseudomonadota; class Alphaproteobacteria; order Rhizobiales; family Beijerinckiaceae; genus Lichenihabitans. The sequence continues at coordinate 1,780,509 of CBDCBM010000004.1, read as the reverse complement.
CCCATCCGATACTACGGTTGGCATGTGGCAATGCTGGGACATCCTACCACGAAGCTTGGAAGCCGCCCCATGAATTGGGCATGAACGCGCCCACTGATCGGTCTCAGGCCGTGGGCCGAGCCCTATCGGTGACCTCATCGAGGTCCTGCGCCTGCCCGTAGCTCATGGTCTTCATCTGCTGAATGACACGCGCCATCTCCTCGTCGGACAGGATCGGCGGCTCACCTAAGGTCAGCGCCTGAACATAGAGGCGGGACAGGGTTTCGACTTCGATGCCCAAAGCTAGTGCGGCGTCGAGGGAGCGGCCCAGTGAGATTTGCCCGTGCTGACCAAGGAGGCAGGCCAGGCGCCCGTCGAGGGCTTCAATGGCATTGTCGGAGAGGGCCTGCGTTCCGAAGGTCGCATATTTGGCGCAGCGTATGGTGGTGCCCCCCGCAACGGCGGTCATGTAGTGAAAACTCGGGATGGTCTTGTGGTGACAGGCGAGCGTCGTCGCATAGACCGAGTGGCAATGCAGCACGACGTCAATATCCTGGCGCGAGAGCAGAATATCGCGGTGGAACCGCCATTCGGAGGACGGCCTGCGGCGGGCCTCATAGGTCCCGTCGAACCTCATCTGGACAAGATCGTCCGGTTCCATGCGATCATAGGGTAGCGATGTCGGGGTTATCAGAAAGCCCTGGGGATTGCGGACCGAAATATTGCCAGAGGTCCCCTGGTTGATGCCGCTGGCGTTCATGCGGCGACAAGTCGCCACGATCTCCTCGCGCAACCCGCCCTGGTCCCTCATCATGGTTCGTGTCTTCCTGCTTTGAGCTCGGTGCCGGTGCAAGTCAGCGTTAAAGTGCGATCGACCGCAAAGGCTACGGGCGAGGGTGAGAGATGCGGGTATCGCGCCGGGCCAGCACCCTGGCGATCCTGGCAAATCTTGCCGACATCGAAAACCGAGAGCACGCTCGTGAAAACCCCGGGCGCGCCGTCCGGATCCTCATCGCATTCCCCTCGAGGTTTTTTGATCGTTCGACTAAGCCGCCGCGTGCCGCACCGAACCGGCATGCCGCAATGTCGAGCCGCGGATTTCGATGGCGCACGACAGCCGAAGACTTTGCGGAGGCGAGGTGTCTCCCGCCATGCGTTGCGCCAGCCGGTCCCAGGCGGCCTGTGCCATGGCCTCCACGGGCTGTCGGATCGTCGTCAGGGCGGGCCTGACGAGCCGCATCCACTCCGCCTCATCGAAGCTCGCCATCGCGATGTCAGGACCGACCGACAGGCCAAGATCGAGCAGAAGCTGGAAGGCGATGAGAACGGTGGAATGATCAAGGCCGAAGATCAGGGCCGGCAATGGCCCGCTGGCGAGATAGTCCTTGAGGATGCGCCGCGCCGTGTCGGGCTGGATCCCGCATTCGAGCACCGTGATGCTCATGGGGCCGCTCGCCGACAGAACGCCGTCGAAACGCTCGCGGATGTTGCTGAGCTGCAGGGTGTCGCAGACGACGAGGCACGTCGCATGGCCCTCGGCGGCGCAATGCCGGGCGACGGCCGCCGCTCCAGAGACATTGTCGACGGCGACAAGGTCGAAGGCGCCGTCGTCGGGAATGCGATCCACGGCGACGATCGGCGAATGCATCACAGCGGGTAGACGTCGAGACAATTGCCCATCGCAGGGTATGACGATCAATCCCGCAGGTCGCCAGGACCGGATCTTGTCGAGCCGCTCGGCTTCCTGCGCCGGCTCGTTGTTGGTGCTCAGAACGATAAGGTCGAAGCCGGCATTCCGGGCCAGATGTTCGAGTGTCGAGACAAAGGCGCCGAAGAACGGGTTACCGAGGTCGGGAACCACCACGCCCGCGAGGGCCTGTTTGCCCGAGCGCAGACGGGAGGCGCTGCCATCGGCCACATAGCCAAGTTGATCCACCGCGGCACGAACCTTGTCGGCCAGGATCTGCGTCACGGACGCCTTACCGCTCAGGACGTTCGACACCGTCGCCGTGGAGACGCCGGCGCGCTCTGCGACTGTGCGAATCGAGACAGGACGCCGCGCTATCACGTCAGCATAAGCCTTGAACCCCGCATGGGTCTACCTCCCATAAATCGTTTTATGAGACGCTAGACTTTGGAGTAATCTGTGTCAATCATCGTCAGCGCGGCGTCCGATGTTTTGCAACGCACAAAAACCGACGGATCGTTCGCAACGACACAATGAAACAACAGATCAAGGGTGAGGAAGCGATGAATAAACTCGGTGTGCATGCGCTCGTTTGGGCAGCCGGATGGAGCCATGACGAATGCGCGCGGGCCATCGGCCAGACGGCCGAACTCGGCTACGACCTGATTGAAGTCCCGGCGCTCGATCCTGGATCGATCGACGTCGATTTCACCCGCCGGCAGCTCGAAAAACATGGGATCGGCGCGACGAGTTCGCTGGGCCTCGATGCCGACACCGACATTTCGAGCGGCGACCCCGAAAAGGCCAAGCGCGGGCAGGCGCGGCTGGAGCAGGCCGTCGCGATGGCGCGCGACATCGGGGCTACCCATGTCTGTGGCATCTTGCATTCCGCGTTCCAGAAATATGCGGTGCCGACCACCCCCAAGGGCGTAGCCATGTCGGTGGAGGTGCTTCAGAAGGTGGCCGTCAAGGCGGCGGCGAGCAACATCGTGCTGGGGCTCGAAGTCGTGAACCGCTACGAATTTAACGTGTTGAACACGGCGTCCCAGGCCGTGGAGATGTGCAAACGGATCGGCGCGCCCAACGTCAAGGTTCACCTCGACGTCTATCACATGAACATCGAGGAATCGGACATCTCGGCCGCCATCATGGAGACCGGCGAGCATCTCGGCTATTTCCACACCGGCGATTTGCATCGCGGCTATATGGGCTCCGGTTCGATCGACTTGGCCGGCGTATTCCGTGCCCTGGCGAAGGCGAACTACAAAGGGCCGATCACCTTCGAATCCTTCTCCTCCCGCGTCGTCGGCCAGCCCCTCGAAGGCATATTGGGCATCTGGCGCAATTTATGGGACGACGGACGGGATCTCGCCTCCCACGCCTTGATGTACACCAAGGCACAGATCAAGGCGGCCGAGGAAAGCCAGAACCGCGTAAGGAGCGCGCTGGTTTAAGGTTTTTTGAAGCTGCGCGGGGCGCGCGTCTGGACCGCCGCTGATCAAGGTTCAGGAAGGACCTCTATCGCACCGGACCCTGTGGCATCCACAAACCGCTGCGGCGCCATAACCACCGTCCCGTACGGATCGCCGGCCAAACTCCGGTCGCCAAGCCTGCGATCGCACCATAGGCCGCCAGCCTCGACGTGAGGCCAAGGTAGGCTTAGCCGACCCGACAGCGACCCATCACGCGAACAGCTTCATGATGAGGCTGCTGTTGTTGTTGGCGATCGACAGCGACTGGATGCCAAGCTGCTGCTGCGTCTGCAAAGCCTGAAGGCGGGTGGAGGCGACACTCATGTCGGCGTCCGTGAGAGAACCGACGCCGACCGTCAGCGCGTCGGAGAGGGCTGAGTTGAACGCCTTTGTGCTTTCGACCCTGTTTTGTATGCTGCCTATGTAAGCTCCTACCGTAGCCAGTTTCGACAACGTATCTGCTACGGTTTGCAAATCTGTGGAAACCGATTGAGTTGTATTTGTGACATCTAATGAAAGTAGCGAGTTTAGAGTTGTCGCTCCAGAGATTTTGCTTAAAGCCGTCCTTCCTGCATCACCATTATTACTAAACCTCTCGTCTCCAGCAAAATCAAGTTCGTTGCCTAAACGAGCATTGTCAACAGCTTGGTCTACGGTTTGGGTTATAGTTTTTTCTACAGTTTTATCTGTGTAATAGTCAGTTTTTTTATAAACAATCGACCCAGATAGGTCGGAAAGAATATTTGTTTTCAATAGATCTATTCCTAGTGATGTCAAGCCTTGCGAGGGATTTTATGATGAGATGTCGTTGGTTACGTTATTATATGCATCATTTTGTACAGAATAACTATATTGACTACTCGGATAAGTTACAATGCTCTCTTGAGTAGAAAAATTTGCAATCTTGCCGTTTTGATCAACTAATGTGGCCAAATCACTCAGTGATCCATTGAACCCACAGGGAAGTATAGTATTGCTAGTGAGTGAATCCAAATCTGCGGCTTGCGTAACTTTATAAACAAGGCTTGAAGTTGCATTTTTATTTACACTATATTTATCTTTTAGCTAGTTAATACCATTAAAACTTGCCGCGTCGACAATATCTTTTATTTGTGAAATCTTTGCGCTTACGTCTAATTGGATGGATTTCAGGTCAACCCCTTGTTGTTGAGCCGTCACACGATCGCTTTGCAGCCCCTGAACGTAATTACCCACGGGGTTGCGTGATGCGCCCCGACGCCGGCCGATCGTGGTCGCGGTTCAACGGCGGCTTGCGCGATGGGCCAAAGGCTGATTCCTTGGCGGCATGAGCCGTGGTGATCTCGAACGTTTGAGCAAGGACGAGCTGATCGATCTGGTGCTGAAGCTGCAGCGCCCGGCCAAGACGTCTCGCACGTCCTCCAAGCCACCATCCACCGACCGCAAGGAGCGGCGCGAGCATTCCCACCCGGGGGGAGCGAAGCCTGGCCACGAGGGCCACAGCCGCATCATCGCCGAGGATCCTGACACGGTCGTCGACCACCGCCCGACCGCGTGCCCGGACTGCGGTCTGGCGCTGTCGCCCGACCTGCCGGCCGAGACGGTCAGCGTGCACGAGCGGATCGAGTTGCCGGAGGTGAAGCCTCTCGTCGAGCAGCACCGGCGCCTCGCCGTGACGTGCCCGGGATGCCGGGCGCGCGTGGCGGCACCCCGGCCGACCGGAGCCGCCTCGACGCCGTTCGGCCCACGCCTGCACGCCACGGCGGTGTATCTGAAGACGTTCCAGGCCTTGTCCTACGAGCGTCTGCAGAAGGCCCTCTTCGACCTGTTCGGCCTGCGCATCAGCCAGGGCGGGCTCACCAACATGCTGCGCCGGGCCGAAACCCGCTTCGACGCCGGGCGCGACGCCGCTCTGTCGGCCCTGCGGCGTGCCACCGTGGTGGCGTCCGACGAGACGGGCGTGCGCATCGAGGGCACGAACTCCTACCACTGGGTCTTCCGCTGCGAGGAAGCGGTGGTGCACCACGCCGCTCCGACGCGGGGCGCCTGCGTGGTGCACGAGATCATGGACGGGCACCGGCCCGCCGTGTGGCTGTCGGACCGCTATTCCGCCCAACAAGGGCACGCCGACCGCCAGCAGACCTGTCTCGCGCACCTCGCCCGTGACGTCGCCTACGCGCTCGACGCCGGTGACGACACCCTCGCCCTACGGTTCAAGCTATGGCTCGACGGAGCCTTCGTCCTGGCGCGAACCATCGACACGTCGGCACTGTCGACGATCAACGCCAAGCGTCGCAAGCTGGAACGCTCGCTCGATGACATCCTCGCCACCCCGGCCATCTGCGACCTGGCGCGCGGCATCCAGAGCCGAATGCGTCGCGCCCGCGACCAACTCCTGACCTTCACGGCTTTCCCCGGACGAGTCGAAGCGCACAACAACGCCTGCGAACGCGATCTCCGACCCGCCGTCATCCAGCGCAAGAACACCAACGGCTATCGCGCCATGTGGTCCGCCAAGGGTGAAGCCGCGGTGCGGACCGTGGTGGCGACAGCGCGCATCACCTCCGGTGCTGGCACGTTCAGCACCGTGCTGGGTACGATCGGCGCCTGACGCCGTTCAGCCAAGCTGCGAACCCCGTGGGTAGTTACCCCTGAACGACCCCAATAATGCTTTTGACAGCATTACTGGATATCGAAGCGATCGACGATGTTAAAGCAAGGCTGTCATTGACAGCACCTATTGTCCCAACCTGAGTTTTCATTCCAACGCCGATCGACCAATAGGCCGCGTTGTCTTTTGCGCTCCCAACCCTCAGTCCCGACGAAACCTGGTCCTGGATGGTGGCCAAGGCCCTCTGCGTCGTCGTCAGCGTCTGCAATGCGGTCATCGCCGAGACGTTTGTCAAAAGACTGGTCATACGAAGCGTTACCCATAAAAAGATACATTTCGATGATGCACATTCTTTTCAAACAGATGGTTAAAAATTTCAATTATGAGATGCAGATTAGCGGGCAGACGTCGCCAAAAGAGTGCTTGGACGAAAATGTGGCGCCAAAAAATTGAGCGTTTACAACGGGGCAATTTTGGCTTGGGTGTTTTACCCCTCTGACACCGGCGGTGTCCGACGCTCTGAAATCACGCCGATGATGAGCGAGCTCCACGCGCGTTGGGCGACACCCGCCAACCGACCCCGCATGCATGACGTTTGGTATGGAACGGCCGAGACCCCTTTGAGCACCCCCGAGCGCCTCACCGATGTGGAGGTGCTTGGTCCAAGCAAGATGCACTCGTCTTGGTTTCGGAAGGCAGAGGCACGCGTGCAAGGCAGGAACCCCACGCAGAGCCAGTCATGGCTCAGATGTCTTCCAAACCCAATGTTCGTGCCGTTCCGAGGAAACTGTTGTTCGTTTGGCCTAACGACGTCCAGCAAAGAGACCCCCAATGTCCCTCCACTACGCCGTCATCCTCGGCTCCGTCCGTCAGGACCGCATGGGCATTCGCGCGGCCAAATGGACGATGGCGGCGCTCGAAGCGCGCGGACACGGCGCGACGCTCGTCGATCCAATGGTCGATACACTCCCGCTGCTCGACCGCATGTACAAGGAATATCCCAAAGGGGAAGCCCCCGAGACGATGGAGCGGCTCGCGTCGCTCTATCGCTCCGTCGATGGCTTTCTCATCGTCAGCGGCGAATATAACCACGGCATCCCACCCGCCCTCAAAAATTTACTGGACCACTTTCTCGAGGAATATTTCTGGCGTCCCTCCGGCATCGTCTGCTACTCGGCCGGCGGTTTCGGCGGCGTGCGAGCCGCCATGCAGCTGCGTATGACCTTGGCTGAACTTGGTATGTCGAGCATCCCCTCGCTCCTGCCGATCCAGAGGATCGGCTCGGCCTTGAGCGAAGACGGCAAAGCGACTGAACCGCGCCTCGATGGCTCCATGGCCCGGTTCCTCGACGAGTTCGATTTTTACGCCCGCGCCCTCAAGCGGGAGAAAGACGCGTCGGGGCTTCCCCGCTAACCCGGCTCAGCCATCCGCGCCCCGGCTTGAGCTAAATATGGCACGAGGCTCTGTGTCGTGAAGCGGACCCGGGGCGGTGATAAAAAACCGTTTGTACATCGGCCTTTTTCCTGCATCTTACGGGCGCCGCAATAGGACAGCGTTACTGACCAAAAAGCGAGCAATAAAGCTGTCGCCGGTGCAAGCCGTGTAGGCAGAGTGGTTCCATGAGGGCAGTCTTGGCTGCCCTTGACCGGAAGGGAGTGTCGTCGATGAGCGAGATCGTCAGATCAACCGTGGGTGCCCCAGCGGCTCGTCCCGTGGTCAAAGCCGTCGGCGACGACCGTGCGTTTCCGATCGTGATCGATCCCGGCCTGCCCGTCGCCCAGGGGCTTTATGATCCCCGCAACGAGCACGACGCCTGCGGGGTCGGCTTCGTGGCCGACATGAAGAACCGCAAGTCGCACAAGATCGTGCGCATGGGTCTCGAAATCCTGACCAACCTCGACCACCGGGGCGCCGTGGGCGCGGACCCCTATGCGGGCGACGGCTGCGGCATCCTCACGCAGATCCCGCATGACTTCTTCGCCGCCGAGGCGGAGCGGCTCGGCTTTGGGCTGCCGGCCACGGGCCAGTATGGCGTCGGCTTCTTCTTCCTTCCGCGCGATCCGGAGGGCCGCCGCATCGTCGAGGAGTTGATCACGCAGGCTGTGGCCGCTGAAGGTCAGGTTCTGCTTGGCTGGCGCGATGTGCCGGTCGACCCCTCGCTGCTCGGCGAAAGCGTGAAGGCCGGCGAGCCGGTCAGCCGCCAGGTTTTTGTCGGGCGTGGGCCGGGCATCGGCGACGACGACACGTTCGAGCGCCGCCTCTTCATCTTGCGCAAGGTCATCTCACGCTCGGTCTACGGTCTTGGCGACAAGCGCACATCGGGGTTCTACCCCGTGTCGATGTCGGCGCGCACCATCGTCTACAAGGGCCTGCTGCTGGTTACCCGCATCGGCCAATATTACCGCGATCTCGCAGACGAGCGCTTTGCCTCGGCCCTCGCGCTCGTGCATCAGCGCTTCTCGACCAACACCTTCCCGTCCTGGTCGCTCAGCCATCCCTACCGGATGGTGGCCCATAACGGCGAGATCAACACGCTGCGCGGCAACGTCAACTGGATGGCGGCGCGGCAGACGTCGGTGACATCGGAGCTCTTCGGGCAGGACATTTCCAAACTCTGGCCCATTTCCTACGAGGGACAATCGGACACGGCCTGTTTCGACAATGCGCTCGAGTTCCTGGTGCAGGGCGGCTACTCGCTCGCCCATGCGATGATGATGCTCATTCCCGAGGCCTGGGCCGGCAACCCGCTGATGGACGAGCAGCGCCGCTCCTTCTACGAGTATCATGCCGCCCTGATGGAGCCGTGGGACGGGCCCGCCGCGGTCGCCTTCACGGACGGCCGGCAGATTGGCGCGACTCTCGACCGCAACGGTTTGCGGCCCGCGCGCTATATCGTGACCGACGACGACCTTGTCGTATTGGCCTCGGAAATGGGCGTGCTGCCGATACCGCAGGAGAAGATCGTCACCAAGTGGCGGCTTCAGCCGGGCAAGATGCTGCTTGTCGACCTTGAACAGGGCCGCATCATCTCCGACGACGAGATGAAGGCGCATCTCGCCGCCTCGCATCCTTATCGGTCGTGGCTTGAACAGTCACAGATCGTGCTCGAAACCTTGCAGCCGGTCGAAGCCCGCGCGGCCCGCACCGACGTGCCTCTGCTCGATAAGCAGCAGGCGTTCGGCTATACGCAGGAGGATCTGTGGACCTTGCTCGCCCCCATGGCCGCCACCGGCCAGGAGGCCATGGGCTCCATGGGAACGGACACGCCGATCTCGGCTTTGTCCGACAAGCCCAAGCTGATCTATACTTATTTCAAGCAGAATTTCGCACAGGTCACCAATCCGCCGATCGACCCGATCCGGGAAGAGCTTGTGATGAGTCTCGTCTCATTCATCGGACCTCGACCGAACATTTTCGACCTCGAGGGCAATTCGATGCGCAAGCGCCTCGAAGTGCGCCAGCCCATCCTGACCAACGACGATCTCGAAAAGATCCGCTGCATCAGCTATTTCGAGGAGGCTTTCGACACCAAGACGCTGGACATCACCTATGCGGTGAAGCATGGCGCCGCCGGCATGGAGGCGATCATCGAGCGATTGTGCCGGCGCGCCGAGGCGGCGGTCCATGGCGGCTATAACATCATCATCCTGTCGGACCGCCTGATGGGGCCGGATCGCATCCCTATCCCGGCGCTGCTGGCGACCGCTGCCGTGCACCACCACCTCATTCGCAAGGGGCAGCGCACCTCGGTTGGGCTCGTCGTCGAGACCGGCGAAGCGCGCGAGGTGCATCATTTTGCCTGCCTCGCGGGATATGGGGCCGAGGCCATCAACCCCTATCTGGCCTTCGAGAGCCTCGCCGCCATGGCAACCGATTTCCCGGAGGAGGTGGACAAACAATACGCGGTGAAGAGCTATATCAAGTCGATCGACAAGGGCCTGCTCAAGGTCATGTCCAAGATGGGCATCTCGACCTATCAGTCCTATTGCGGCGCGCAGATCTTCGACGCCATCGGCCTGTCGACCAGCTTTATCGCAAGCTACTTCACCGGTACGCACAGCGTGATCGAGGGCGTCGGCCTCACCGAGATCGCCCAGGAGGCGGTGCGTCGCCACACCGACGCCTTCGGCGACAACCCTGTTTATCGCAACGCTCTCGATATTGGCGGCGATTATGCCTATCGGGTGCGGGGCGAAACTCATTCGTGGACCCCGCAGACCGTGTCGCTGCTCCAGCACGCGGTGCGCGGCAACAGCCGCGACCAGTACAGAGCCTATGCGAAACTGCTCAACGAGCAGGACGAGAAGCTGCTGACGATCCGTGGACTCTTCGCCATCAAGGATGCGGCCTCGGACGGCCGCGCTCCGGTGCCGCTCGCAGAAGTCGAGGACGCGGTATCGATCGTCAAGCGTTTCGCGACGGGGGCCATGTCCTATGGCTCCATCTCGCGCGAGGCCCATACCACGCTCGCCATCGCCATGAACCGGATCGGGGGCAAGTCGAACACCGGTGAGGGGGGAGAGGAATCCGATCGCTTCAAGCCGATGGCGAACGGCGATTCCATGCGCTCGGCCATCAAGCAGGTGGCGTCGGGACGCTTCGGCGTGACCACGGAATATCTGGTCAATTCCGACATGATGCAGATCAAGATGGCCCAGGGCGCCAAGCCCGGTGAAGGCGGGCAACTGCCGGGCCACAAGGTCGACGCCACCATCGCCAGGGTCCGTCATTCAACGCCGGGCGTCGGGCTCATTTCGCCGCCGCCGCACCACGACATCTATTCGATCGAGGATCTGGCGCAGCTGATCTTCGACCTGAAAAACGTCAACCCGGATGGCCTCGTCTCAGTCAAGCTCGTCTCCGAGATCGGGGTCGGCACGGTCGCGGCCGGTGTGTCCAAGGGCCGGGCCGACCATGTCACGATCGCGGGTTTCGAAGGAGGCACCGGCGCCTCGCCGCTGACCTCCATCAAGCACGCCGGCAGCCCATGGGAGATCGGCCTCGCCGAGACCCATCAGACCCTGGTGCTGAACCGCTTGCGCTCGCGCATCACGGTTCAGGTCGACGGCGGCCTGCGTACGGGCCGCGACGTCGTGATCGGCGCTTTGCTGGGCGCCGACGAGTTCGGCTTCGCCACGGCGCCGCTGATCGCCGCCGGCTGCATCATGATGCGCAAGTGTCACCTCAACACCTGCCCGGTGGGCGTCGCCACCCAGGATCCGGTGCTGCGCAAGCGTTTCGTCGGGCTGCCGGAACATGTCATCAACTTCTTCTTCTTCGTCGCCGATGAAGTGCGGGAGATCATGGCGAGCCTCGGCTATCGCCGATTCGATGAGATGATCGGCCAGATGCAGATGCTCGGCCGCGACCAGGTGGTGGACCATTGGAAGGCCAAGGGGCTCGACTTCTCGCGCCTCTTCTTCAAGCCGCATGCGCCTGAGGGGGTCGGCATCCGCAAGTTGGATTCGCAGGACCATGGCCTCGACAAAGTGCTCGACCGCAAGCTCATCGCGCAATGCGGTGAGGCGCTGGCCTCGGCGACGCCCGTCACCCTGACGATGCCGATCCATAATACGGATCGCACGACGGGCGCCATGCTGTCGGGTGAGATCGCCCGGCGCTATGGCCATAAGGGTCTGCCCGAGGGAACCATCCACTTGAAATTCACCGGCACCGCCGGCCAGAGTTTCGGCGCTTGGGCCGCCAATGGCGTGACGCTGGAGCTCGAAGGCGAGGCCAACGATTATGTGGGCAAGGGGCTCTCGGGCGGCCGGCTGATCATCTATCCGCCGAAGGCCGCCACCAAGATCGTGCCCGAGAAGTCGATCATCGTCGGCAATACGGTGCTCTATGGCGCCATTTCGGGAGAGTGCTATTTCCGGGGTGTCGCGGGCGAACGTTTCGCCGTGCGCAACTCGGGCGCCATCGCGGTGGTCGAGGGCACGGGCGACCATGGCTGCGAATATATGACCGGCGGCATCGTGGTGGTGATCGGCTTGACCGGCCGCAACTTCGCGGCCGGCATGTCGGGCGGCATCGCCTATGTGCTCGACGAGGAAGGCGACTTCCGGCGCCGCTGCAACATGGCGATGGTGGAACTCGAAATGGTCGAGGCCGAGGACGAGCGCAACCGCCGCCTGTTCCACCAGATGGACAATTTTACGGGGCCGCCGGCGGTCGACGTCATGGGCGACATGACGCGGTTCGATGCCGAGCGCTTGCGTCAGTTGATCGGCAATCACGTCGAATTCACCGGCTCGACCCGGGGACAGGCGATCCTCGACGATTGGAAAACCTATCTGCCAAAATTCCGAAAGGTGATGCCGGTGGAGTATCGCCGGGCCTTGGCCGAACTGACGCAGCAAGACGAGCCGCTTCTCGCGGCGGCGGGGGAATAGGCGGATGGGCAAGATCACGGGGTTCATGGAGCTTGACCGGCAAGATCGGCGCTACGCGCCGGCCTCCGATCGGATCCGCGGCTATAAGGAATTCATGCTGCCTCTGAGCGAGGATGCGACGCGCTCGCAAGCCTCCCGCTGCATGGATTGCGGCATTCCGTTCTGTCACAACGGCTGTCCGGTCAATAACCAGATCCCGGATTGGAACGACCTCGTCTATCATGGCGATTGGGAGGAGGCCTCGCGCAACCTCCATTCGACCAACAACTTCCCCGAATTCACGGGGCGCATCTGTCCGGCGCCCTGCGAAGCCTCGTGCACGCTCAACATCGACAATGCGCCGGTCACGATCAAGACGATCGAGAACGCCATCGCCGACCGGGCCTGGAAGGAAGGCTGGATCAAGCCGGAGAAGCCGTCACGGCTGACCGGCAAGACCGTTGCCGTCATCGGCTCGGGACCGGCGGGCTTGGCCTGCGCGCAGCAGCTCGCTCGCGTCGGCCATGCTGTCACCGTGTTCGAGAAGAACCAGAAGCCCGGCGGCCTGTTGCGCTACGGCATTCCGGACTTCAAGCTCGACAAGCTTCATGTGAACCGTCGGGTAGAGCAGATGACGGCGGAGGGCGTGACCTTCCGGTGCGGCGTCAACGTGGGTATCGACCTGCCGGCCGCCGAAGTGCTGGCCGAGTTCGACGCCGTGGTGCTGGCGGGGGGCGCCGAGCGGCCGCGCGATCTGCCGATGCCGGGCCGCGATCTTGGCGGCGTCTATTTCGCGATGGAATTCCTGCCGCAGCAGAACCGCCGCGTCGGCCGCGAACCGCTGCGCTCCAACAATCCGATCCTCGCCACCGGTAAGAACGTCCTCGTCATTGGGGGCGGCGACACCGGATCCGATTGCATCGGCACATCGATCCGCCAGGGCGCGCTTTCCGTCACGCAGCTCGAAATCATGCCCGAGCCGCCGGAGAAGGAGAACAAACTGCTGACCTGGCCTGACTGGCCGCTCAAGCTGCGCACCTCGTCCAGCCAGGAAGAAGGCGCACATCGCGACTTCGGCGTCATGACGCGTCGCTTTTCGGGCGAGAACGGCACCGTCGAGACAGTGGATTGCGTCCGGGTCGACGGCAAGTTCCAACCGATCGAAGGCAGTGAATTCCAGATCAAGGCGGATCTCGTCCTTCTCGCCATGGGTTTCGTGGCGCCGATCCATGAGGGCATGCTCACCGAACTCGGGGTCACGCTCGACGGGCGCGGCAATGTGGCGGCGGACGTGAAGGCTTACAAAGCCTCCGCCGACAAGGTTTTCGCATGCGGGGACATGAGACGAGGGCAGTCGCTGGTGGTCTGGGCCATCCGCGAAGGCCGCCAGGCTGCCCATTCGGTCGACCTGCATCTCATGGGCTCGACGGTGCTGCCGAGATAGGCTTTTTCCTTCTCCCCGCAGGTGGGAGAAGGGAAGTGCGGTACCCAAATATGGCGCTGCCCACGCGCACATGGGTGGCGCCGATCTGGATGCCGAGTTCGAAGTCGGCTCTCATCCCATCGACAGCTTGGCGATCCCCTTGCGGGCCGCGATGCGGTCAAGCGGCGGCAAATACGAAACGCGACGACCTCCCATCGTCATCAGAATGTCCATCACATAAAGATGGTCGCGACCTTCGCCAGCACCTCATCCATGATCGCGGGCGGCAGGCTTTCCACCCTCCGGCCGTTGTGGGCGTTCAGATCAAGCGCGCGCGGCTGATCGCATCGTACAATACCCGTTGTCTTGATGCCGCTGATGGGCACCGCGAAGCCGACACGGCGGGCGAAGTCGCCACCGTTGGTGATCGGCAGGATTATAGGGCACTGCGTCAGCCGGTTGAATTTACCCGAGGACACGACCAGTACCGGCCGGTGTCCGCGCTGTTCGTGCCCCGTCGTCGGTTCAAGATCAACCAGGTAGATATCACCGCGCTCCATCAAATCAGTTCACGGCCCACGGCGGGCGTGTCCACCCACTCGCGTTCTTCCGCTGGCAACGGATAAACGCCGGCCGCTTCGGCTTCGGCCAGCAGTTCATCGAGCGTATAGCGCGGCCGAGCCTGTGGCTCGATCACGAGCCTGCCATTGTCCACAGCGAGCGCAACCTTGGCGCCGACCGTCAGGTGAAGCATGTCGAGCAGGGCGGGCGGAACCGCCAACATGACCGATCCGCCCACTTTACGCAGGTTGGTGGTGTGCATAAGACCCCTCGCAGTTATATATCTATATAACATACGGCGAGCAGACGATACAAGGTAGGTGCATGACCTTGTCCAGCAATCTCTTGACTCGATCACCGATGCCCAAAAATCGCGCTGCCCACCCGCACGTGGGTGGCGCCGAGCTGGATGCCGAGTTCGAAATCGGCGCTCATGCCCATCGACAATTTCGAGATCCCGTTGCGGGCCGCAATCTTGCTCAACAGCGCGAAATGCGGCGAAGCCTGCTCGTCGGCGGGCGGAATGCACATCAGACCCTCGATCGAAAGGCCCAGTTCCTCCCGGCAGCGGCGCAGAAAAGCATCGGCCTCACCTGGCAAAACTCCCGCCTTCTGCGGCTCGGCTCCGGTATTGATCTCGACGAAGAGTTTAACGATTTTGCCGGCTCGGGCGATTTCAGCCGCAAGGGCTTCGGCGATCTTGGGTCGGTCCACGGTCTCGATCACGTCAAAGAGTTCGACCGCCTCGCGCGCCTTGTTGGACTGTAGGGGTCCAATCAAGTGCAGCTCCACGCCGGCGTACCGCTCCCGGAGTCCCGGCCATTTGGTTTTGCTCTCCTGCACCCGGTTCTCGCCGAACACTCTTTGGCCGGCCTCCAGCGCCGGCACGATATCCTCGGCCGGAAAGGTTTTCGAAACCGCCACGAGCTCGACATCGGCCACGGCACGGCGCGCATCGCGCGCGGCGCGAAACATACGAAGCCTGATTTCGGCGATACGGGACGGAATAGTGTCCGAGGGCAAGGGCGCTCCTTTTCTTGATAGTTTCACGACGCGACAAGCCGCCCGGTGACGCCGGACGTTTTGAGGCTATATGGTTTCCCAAAAGGGATCGACAGCATTTGGGCAGCCAGGCGCATCGCGAGGGAACCATCGAGCGGGGCACCGTTGCCTTGCAGTCATCCCCGCATCTGATTTTCATCGGCGGCGGCCTCGCCAACAGCCTGATCGCGCTGCGGCTCGCCGCCCTGCGGCCCGACGTCGATTGGACAATTCTGGAATCAGAGGCGGAGCTGGGCGGCAACCACACCTGGTCGTTCCATCAAACCGATCTCACGCCTGAGCAGAATCGCTGGATCGCGCCGCTCGTGGAAACCACGTGGCCGGAATACGAAGTCCGCTTTCCGAGGTTCGGGCGGCGCCTTCCCTTTGGCTACGCCTCGGCCTCCGCCGACAAGCTGCGCGCTGCGATGGCGCCTCACGCGTCTCGCGTGATGACGAAGGCCCGGGTCGTCTCCACCGAGCCGTGCCGCGTCACCCTCGACGATGGCCGGACCTTCGAGGCCGACGGGGTTATCGATGGGCGCGGCCATCGGCCGAGCCCGCATATGCGGGTCGCCTATCAGAAATTCCTCGGCCAGGAGGTGGTGACCGCGCAGCCGCATGGGCTCATGCGCCCCATCGTCATGGATGCCACCGTGCCGCAGCGCGACGGCTATCGCTTCATCTATGTCCTGCCTTTCGGCCCTGACCGGCTGTTGATCGAGGACACCTATTATTCGAGCCGCGCGGATCTCGACCCCGTCGCGACGCGGGGATTGATCGGGCTTTACGCGCGTCAGCAGGGTTGGATCATCCGCGACATTCTGCGTGAGGAAACCGGCGTGCTGCCGATCGCGCTGAGCGGTGACATCGAAGCGCTGTGGAGCGACGCGGAGGGCGTTGCGCGCAGCGGCTTGCGCGCCGCCCTGTTCCACCCGACGACCGGCTATTCCCTGCCCGACGCGGCGCGGCTGGCCGACACGATCGCATCGGCGCCCGACCTATCGGCCCCGGCCCTGTTCGCGCTGACACGCGCTCATTCGATCGGCCACTGGCGGCGCGCGGGCTTCTATCGCCTGCTGGATCGGCTGATGTTCGAGGCGGCGGAGCCCGACGAGCGCTATCGCCTCTTCGCGCGCTTCTATCGTCTGTCGCCAGGATTGATGACCCGTTTTTACGCCGGCAGGAGCACCCTTTTGGATAAGATCCGCCTTCTCAGCGGCAAGCCGCCCGTGCCGCTCGGCCGGGCCATTCGCTGCATGCCTGAACGCTCCGTCGCGGTGGTGCGCTGATGACCGACAGGCGCAAAGCCATCGTCATCGGTTCGGGCTTCGGCGGTCTCGCCCTGGCGATCCGCCTTCAGGCCGGCGGATTCGACGTAACGGTGATCGAGAAACGCGACAAGCCGGGCGGCCGGGCCTATGTGTACGAGGATGGCGGGTTCGTTTTCGACGGCGGCCCGACCGTGATGACCGATCCGACATGCTTGGAAGAGCTTTGGACCGTCTCCGGCCGCCGCATGGCCGACGACGTCACCCTCGTGCCGGTCAATCCCTTCTACCGGCTGTGCTGGGAAGACGGCTTCGTGTTCGACTATGCCAACGACCAAGCCTCGCTCGATCGGCAGATCGGCGCCGTGTCGCCGGAGGATGTGGCGGGGTACCGCCGCTTTCTCGCCTACTCGCAGGCGGTTCTCGAAAAGGGCTATATCCAACTCGGGGCCGTGCCGTTCCTCGATTTCCGCTCGATGGCGCGCGCGGCCCCGGCCCTCGTCAAGCTGCAGGCCTATAAAAGCGTCTACGCGCTCGTCTCACGTTTCATCAAGGACGAGCACCTGCGGCAGGCTTTCTCGTTCCATACGCTGCTGGTCGGCGGCAACCCCTTCGCCACCTCCTCGATCTATGCGCTGATCCACGCGCTCGAACGCCGCTGGGGTGTGTGGTTTCCCAAGGGCGGGACCGGAGCGCTGATCCGCGCTATGGTCAAGCTGCTCCAGAGCCAGGGTGGCCGCATCCGTCTTTCGACGTCTGTCGACCGGATCACGACGGGCGGGGGGCGCGTCACCGGCGTTCGGCTCGACGATGGCGAAACGCTTCCTGCCGATGTCGTCGCCTCCAATGCCGATGTGATGCATACCTATCGCGATCTTCTGCGGGAGGACCCGCGTGGCACGCAAGAGGCGAAGCGCCTCGGCGCCAAGCGCTTTTCGATGTCGCTGTTCGTGGTCTATTTCGGCCTTAAGGGCGACCACCGCGGGCTCGCCCATCACACCGTCTGTTTCGGGCCGCGCTACCGGGCGCTGATCGCCGAGATTTTTGGCGCGAGCACGCTGGCGGACGATTTTTCGCTGTACCTGCACGCCCCGAACGCCACCGATCCATCGCTGGCCCCTCCCGGCCACAGCGCCTATTATGTGCTCTCGCCCGTCCCTCATCTCGGGACAGCCGACATCGACTGGACGCAGGAAGGCCCTCGCTATCGTGACCGCATCTTCGACTATCTGGAGAAGCGCTACATGCCCAACTTGAAGCGGGATCTCGTCGTGTCGCGTATCCTCACGCCCTTCGATTTTCGCGACGAGTTGAACGCGCATCTCGGCTCGGCCTTCTCGCTGGAGCCGATCTTGACCCAGAGCGCATGGTTCCGGCCGCACAATCGCGACGCGCAGATTGCCGGGCTCTACTTCGTCGGTGCCGGCACGCATCCCGGCGCCGGCGTACCGGGCGTCGTCGGGTCCGCCAAGGCAACGGCCGGGCTCATGCTGGCGGATGCCGGCCTTGAGCATGATGCCGAAAAGTCGGCACGGGTTTTTGGGTAACAACATGCTTTCAGTGTCTAAAATCGATCACGTTCACGACTTTGGATCGAACCGATCCAAAGTCGTGAACGTGATTTAGCGGGAGTGGCGGCGGCTTGAGGGACAAGGTCAGCGAAGCCAGCCGCAAAAGCATCGAGGCCGGCTCTAAAAGCTTCGCCGCCGCCGCGCGCCTGTTCGATCCCGTGACGCGGGAGAGCGCGCGCCTGTTCTATAATTGGTGCCGGCATTGCGACGACGTCATCGACGGACAGGTCGCGGGCCATGGCCGCTTCGAACAGGTGCTCGGCCCCGCCGAGCGGTTGATGGCGCTGGAAGCCTTGACCCGAAGCGCCCTCCGGGGCGAACCGCAGGAGGACCCGGCCTTCGCGGCGCTGCAACGCGTGACGCAGAGGCACTCCATCCCCGAACGGCTTCCGCTCGACATCCTCGACGGCTTCCGGCAGGACGTCGAATGTCGACGTTACCGCTCCCTCGACGATCTTCTCGGCTATTGCTACGGCGTCGCCGGCGCGGTCGGGGTCACGATGGCCATTGTCATGGGGGTGAGGCCCGAGGAAGGCGATACGCTCGACCGGGCCTGTGATCTCGGCATCGCGTTTCAACTGACCAACATCGCCCGCGATGTGATGGACGATGCCGGGGCCGGTCGGGTTTACCTTCCCGACGAACTCTTCGGCGGCCGGGAGATCACGGCCTCGGACATTCTCGATCCGGCCAACCGACAGGCGGCGATCGCGGCGGCCCATGCGCTGCTCGAACTCGCTGAACGCTACTATGCCTCGGCCCGGATCGGTATCAGCCGCCTCCCCTGGCGGTCGGCCTGGGCAGTGGCGACGGCGCGTGGCGTCTATCGCGAGATCGGCAAGCGGGTGCGCGGCGTGCCCGACCCGTGGGTGACGCGCCAGTCGGTGCCCGGTCGCCGCAAGCTCTTGCATGTCGCTCTTGGGACCGGCGCGCCGCTGACCTATGCGCTTCTGGGCGACCCTCCCCGGCCCGGCTTGTGGACCCGGCAACACGTTCCAACGACTTGAGGCTCAGTCAGCCCGCCTTTGTCGGGGCGTGTCGTTCCCAAACACCGCCGCGGAACCGAAACACGACTGTGATGCTTGATCTTGTTTGAGATCAAGGAGGATGCGATGACGCCCGTTGCCCAAGAGCCCGGAATCCAGCCGACGCTGGTCAGCAAAGAAGATTTTTCGCTTTCGGTCACCGCGCTATTCGATAGTCGCGATCATGCCGAAGCGGCACGGCAGGATCTCGTCGCGGCCGGCATCCATGCGGAGGCCATTGCGCTGATCGCTGATGGCACCGCCGCCCCGGCCGCCGACATAGACGATCCGTCGGTAATCGGGTTCTGGCAAACGCTGAAAGACCTGTTCATGCCGGAGGAGGACCGCGACCAATATGCCGAAGCAGTAAGGCGCGGCGGTGTCACCTTGTCGGTTCGGACCGACACCGCCAATCATGATCGCGTGATCGCGCTGCTCGACCGGGATGGGGCCGTCGATCTCGACGAGCGTCAGGAACAATGGCGCAACGACGGCTGGACCGGATATACGGCCCGCGATCCGCTGGCGGAGGCCCGGGGTCCAAGCCTCGACGCCCATGCCGATGACGAGGACATGAGCTATGCTCCCGCTTCCGCCGCGACAGCGGGGTTTGCGGTCGGCGGCGTCCACCCGTTCGTCATCGAGGGTGAAACAGCGCCGCTGGTGGAAAGTCCTGGCGCCCTCCCGGCTTCGGCGCTGGACGCGGTCGCGGAGGCTCCGCATTCGGCAACCGCTCGGGCTGGCGCCGATGGGACCCGAGACCTGACCCGCAGTACCCCTCGCGTCCGCTCTTATCTTTTTGCCGGCGACAAGAGCTTCCCCTTCGACGCTGGCCGGTAGCACCGCTTCGTAGGGTGCGGATTATTGCTTGAACTGTCTTGAACGGCCACAATTGGCCTCCGATGTGACATCTGTCGTTCGCGATGGACGATGTTGGAGAACACGATCATGAGTTCGGTGGATACGGGTCCAGAGGGCGCGTGGCGCCGTCGTGGCGGATGCGGGCGTCGTGGGTGGGCGCCGGTCGAAATTCTGGCGGTCGTCCTGGGCTTCATGGTCTATTGGCCGATCGGCCTAGGCCTTTTGGCTTGGAAATTCGTGCAGCGCCGGAGCGAGTTCGATCCCGGCCAATTCGCGGCCTGGCGGCAGAAGTTCGACGGTTTCACGGCCTCGACCTTCGGCGGCGCGACGGGCCGGACCTGGAGCGGAACCGGTTTCGGCCAAAGCGGTAATGCGGCGTTCGATGAGTGGCGCAAGAACGAGATCGAACGTCTCGAAATCGAGCGCCAGAAGCTTGAAGCCGCGCAGCGCGAGTTCAGCGACTTCGTCACGGAAGCCCGCAAGGCTCGCGACCGCGAGGAATTCGAGCGCTTCATGCGCAACCGTCCTCAGCCGCAAGGCTGATCTTCGGCGACGCCACACTTTGTTAAGCGTGACGGCCGATTTACTCGGCCGCCCCGTCGACCACAATTTTATCTGAAGGGCTGATTAACGGAGCCGCCGCATTCTGAGCGGCATGTTACGCCGTCTCCAAAAATCTTTCATCGGTTTCGTCACGGTCCTGGGCCTGACCGGCTGTTCGTCGCTGGTGATCCAGGAGCGGCCGGCCTGGCGGCTGCAGGCCGAAAATGCCTGTCTGGCGCGGGGTGCCGTCCAGGAGAGTGCGACGATCGTCAGCGCCCGCGAAATGAATGGGCCCGGCATCTGCGGCCTCACGCATCCATTCAAGGTGACAGCCCTCTCGGGGGGCAGCGTGACCATCAATTCGACCCAGACGCTGGGCTGCCCGATGATCGAGGCGCTCGATAGCTGGCTGAAGGACGTGGTGCAGCCGGCCGCGCAAGCCCGTTTCGGCGAGCCGGTTGTCCGCATCAATTCGATGGGCAGCTATTCGTGTCGCGGCATCAACAACATGAGCGGCGCCAGCCTGTCCGAACATTCGTTCGGCAATGCCATAGACATCGGCGGCTTCGTTCTGGCGAGCGGGCGCGAACTTAACATCACGCACGGATTCAACGGGCCGGACGAACAGGAAAGCGCTTTCCTGCATGAAGTTCATGCGGGCGCTTGCGGCCTGTTCACCACCGTGTTGGGACCGGGCTACAACATCCTGCATTACAATCATTTCCACGTCGACCTCGCCATGCATGGTTCGACGTCCCATGGCATGCGGCGCTATTGCAAACCGGTGCCGCAGAGCAATCTGCCGGACCCGCCGAAGCTCGACAACCTGCCGGACCCTCCCCCCATCGAAGAAGAAATGGACATTGCTCGCGCGCCCATGCCACCGCCGTCATTAGGAGCGAACGGGTCATCCTTCGTGGCAAGCGTACCGCCACCGCCACCCAGGAACAACGCGGCGCAGGCCTATTCGCCCCTGCCCCGGCAATCCGATCCGCTCGCCATGGCCGAACCAGCACCTGTTCTGCGCCATCGTCCGCCTGCGCTCGCGGCGTCACCCGCCGTGACCTTCGCGGTCGACGAGCCTGCGCCGCCACCCGCCGTTTCACGAAGCAGCCCACTCCCGCGCCGGCTTCCCCGGTCGGAACCCGCGCCCGACACCGATCAAGGCATGGGAGCCACCGAAGAGCCGGCGCCCGCTCAAGCCGCCGACGTCGATGCGACGGGTCCCTCCGAACAGCCCGCGCCCCGTCCCGCATCCGAACCGGCGCAGGGCAGCCCCGCTGATTGGGACGTTACATCCTCGACCAAGCGGTAAAGTATGATCTCGCAAAGCTGCGGTTCCCTTGCCTCGGGGCACGCAGAACTGCGGACGCGATCCGCCGCATGAACAAAGGCATCACTTTAGGCGACCTGCCGTTCAAGGATCCGATCAACGAGGGCCGACGGTGAGTTTGGTTCTCGATAAGTCACTTCGCGCCGGTGGTATGCGCCGGGCCTTGCGCAGGGCAGCGGAGACCGCTGGCCGAGACGTGCTCGGAACGTCCGGCTGATCATGGCGTGGATCTCTCCAGGCTGGCGCGAGGCCGACCTCTTGTCTTGTTCGAGCAACAGTCGGGGCACAATCACACCCGCACGCCCTAATGCAGGACCGGCCTGGCTTGACCCTCGCCCACGCGCCCCGCATGCTTTCAGCCCAGTCGCGACACGGGAATCGAACATCATGGGACGTGCCTTTCGGACCATCGCTCTGGCTTGGGTAATCGCCGGTGTCACCAGTGCCGCCCTGGCTCGGCCGGTCGTGCCGGCCGAAAAGCGCTACTACGATTATGACGGCGATCTGCCGGCCTGCGACGATCCTGGCGTGCTCGACCGCATCAAGGATCGGTTCAGCGCCAAGGAATCGGAATATTGGAACACATCGCTGGAAATCGTCAGCTATGACCGCGTAAAGCCGATCGCGAATCGTCCCTGGGGTCTCGACCATATCCCACGCAACTTCTGCACGGCGCGGGCCTTGCTCAACGATAACTCCTTCCATGAGGTGTCCTATTCGGTGGCCGAGGGTCAGGGCATGATCGGCTTCGGCTATGGGGTCGAATGGTGCGTCCAGGGTCTCGACCGCAACCTCGCCTATGCGCCGAATTGCCAACTCGCTCGTCCGTGAAACCTCGGGACTGGCGGTTTCTGGCGATCGGGGCGGCACTGGCGTCGGCATGGTGTATGCTCGGGTTGAGCACCGTGTCGGCACAGGATGCCACGCAGCCTTGCGTTCTCGATAAATGCCTTGGTTTGAAGCCCGCGAGTCCCTCCCCGGCCGCCGCTGCGCCGCAGGACGACGCTTCAGCGTCCGCGCCGGCCCGTGGCGCACAGGCGCCGGGCAATTTCGATTTCTATGTGCTGGCCCTGTCGTGGTCGCCCGGCTTCTGCTCCACGGGCGGCGACAGCAAGGCGCCGGCGCAATGCGCGACGGGCAGTGGCCTCGGCTTCGTGGTGCATGGCCTCTGGCCGCAATTCGCCCACGGCTTCCCCAGCAATTGCGGACCCGCCGGACGCCAGCCGTCACGGCAAGCCCTCGATAGTGTCGATGGCCTCTATCCCGACCAAGGCCTTGCCCGCTACGAGTGGATGAAGCACGGCACCTGTTCGGGCAAAAGCCCCACCGATTATTTCGCCGACGTCAAAAGCGCCCGGGGCGGCATAACCATCCCGCAGGCTTTTCAAGCGCCGCAACAAGCCCAGACCTGGGTGCCGATCGATGTCGCCCGAGCCTTTTCCTCCGCCAATGCGGGATTGCGTCCGCAGGCCATGGCCGTGACCTGCCGTCAGGGCGTCATGGAGGAGGTGCGGATCTGCCTTTCGAAGGATCTACGTGGCTATGTCACCTGTCCCGAGGTCGCGCGGGCCTCGTGCCGGACCCGCCAGATGAGCGTTCCCGGCGTATTGTAATCCATGGCCATCGGGAAAGGCGGCTGCGCAGGCCCGCGAAACCCAACGTCCAGCTTCGTGCAGGCTCCCTGCCGTAGGCTGGCCGAATCGATGTCCGGCACTGGGTTGAGGCTCCATGACGATCAACGTTTCCGCCCGCTCCCTCGTGCCGACGATTCTCAATCTCGGATCCGGCAAAGACTACCGCGACGACTGCCTGAACATCGACATCGACGATAGCTGGTGTCCTGACGCCTTGGTGGATCTCGGCAACGCCGATCTCGGCGCCCACGGCATAGGCATCACCACGCAGCGTTTCGGCCCCGTGGACCTCCGACCCGGCACGTTCGACACAATCATCGCCAACGACGTGCTCGAACACGTCCCCAATCTCATGCGGCTGATGACCAATTGCCTCGCGCTGCTGAAACAGGGCGGCACGTTCGACATCAACGTTCCCTACGATCTATCTTGCGGAGCCTGGCAGGACCCGACCCACGTGCGTGCCTTCAACGAAAGGAGCTGGCTCTATTATACCGACTGGTTCTGGTACATGGGCTGGAGCGACTACCGTTTCACGCTGGAACGGTTGCAGTTCGTGCCGAGCGAGATCGGTACCGAATTGCAAAGCCGCATGGCGCTCGGTGAATTGATCCGCATGCCCCGCGCCATCGATTCCATGTCGGTGACGCTGCGCAAGATCGCGCTGACCCCCGACGACCGTAAGACCTGGGAGCATTGGCGCGAGCGCAAACGTCTGGCGCAGGAACGGCGCGGCCCCGTCGCCGTGGCGGCCGACAATCCGAAAGCTGCCTTTTTCCCAGCGTCGCCCCGTCCGACCCTTCGGGCTTTCGCCGACGGGTGGGCCGCGCATGCCGATCAGCACTGCCTCTGGATCGTGACGCCGGACGGCTACATTCATTCGCGCGCCTTCGACGAATGCACCGCCGCGCTCAGCGATGCATTCACCGAACTCGGAGGCTCGGCCCCCGTGGTCCAGGATCAGCGTGACTGGCAGGGACGCAGCCCGATCGTCGTCGGCCCGCATCTGCTTCCTGCCGACGCCACGCTCCCGGCGGGAAGCATCCTTGTCAATTTCGAGCAAGTCTCGACTGAACAAGGCTGGATGAGCGACGACTATCTGGCTTTGCTGCGGCGCTTTCCGGTGCTCGACTACAGTCACCGCAACCGCGAGGCGCTGGTCGAGCGAGGCATCTCCCATGTCAAATTATTGGGCATCGGCTTCACCGACGGGCTGATGCGCGTGCCGCCACAAACGGTGCAAGACATCGACGTCTTATTCTACGGCTCGATGAACCCGCGCCGCGCGAGGATCATCGGCGATCTCAAAGCACGGGGTCTGAATGTCGTGAGTGTGTTCGGCGCCTATGGGGCCGAACGCGACGCGCTGATCGCGCGGGCCAAAGTGGTGCTCAACCTGCATTTCTACGACAGCACTATTTTCGAAGTGGTGCGCGTCTCCTATCTTCTGGCCAACGGCGTCTGCGTCCTCTCCGAGGGCGAGGAGAGCGATCCCGACGTCCTGCCCTTCAAGGACGGCTTGGTGCTCTGTCGGTACGAAGACCTCGTTCTGCGCTGTGTCGACCTCGTTGGCAATGAGACGGAGCGCCTGTCGATCGCGCGATTGGGACAATACAAGATGACAAACCGGCGCCAGTCGAGCCTGTTGAAGGCCCTGATGGACTGATCGTGTCCCGCTTCCGGACGCTCGCGAACCGGTTCATAAGGACCGGATGAACTATCGCCACGCCTTTCACGCCGGCAACTTCGCCGATGTGTTCAAACATGCGCTGCTTTCGCGCGTCTTGACCTATCTGGTGCAAAAGCCGGCCGCATTGCGCTACATCGACACGCATGCCGGCATCGGACGCTACGATCTTGGCGCCGAGCAGGCGGCCCGCACCGGCGAATGGCGGACCGGTATCGGGGCGCCTCGCCTCTTAGATCCGCCTGCCAAGGCCGCGACCCTGCTGGCGCCTTATCTCGCGGCGGTCGGTTCGCGCGACGAGACCGGCCGGCCCTATTCCTATCCGGGTTCGCCCGCCATCGCCCAATGGATCTTGCGCCCGCACGACCGCTTGATCCTGTGTGAGCTTCATCCCGCCGACGCCCGCGCGCTAAAAGGCAATCTGGGACGCGACAAACGGGTTAAATCCATCGCGCTGGACGGCTATACGGCGCTGAACGCCTTCGTGCCGCCGCCCGAACGGCGCGGGCTGGTGCTGGTCGATCCCCCCTTCGAGGATCCGGAGGAATTCGACCGGTTGCTGGCAGGTGTCACCGCAGCTTACCGCAAATGGCCGGGCGGCACCTACATGCTGTGGTACCCGATCAAGGATATCGCGTCCGTCGCCCGATGGACCGGGGCCTTCGCCAAGGCAGGACTGCGGCGGGTGAGCCGCTTCCATGTCTATGCCGATAGGCCGGCCGGGGGCCAAGCTCAGCTCTCGGGCTGCGGCCTGCTCGTCATCAACCCACCCTTCACGCTGCAGGCCGAAGCGGAGGTCATCCTGCCGTTCCTGGCCGAAGCCCTCGGCTCATCCAGCCATGGCGGCTGGTCGGCCGAGGTGGTGAGCGGAGAGTAAAGGGTAAGGCATGGTTGAGCCTTGGGATTTGGAGCCTCAAAAAGCAGCTTCCGCTCGATGCGGATATGGTTATAGATCACATCTCATTGCCATAGCCGACGAATACCGAATGACTGATTCTCAGAAATATTATAAAGTCCCGACTTTCTGGTTGCGGGCTACTGACAATGCGAAAATTTTTTGCATTTACATCAAGATTGAGCACTCTGCAGTTCAGTGGGCAGGATTGGGGTCGAAGCCTGATTTTTGCGATGATAATCGGCCTTGCTGCGATAGCGTACCAAAGTTTTGGGCCTTCTGGTTCGAGTCGTCTATCAACAAGCTTACTATTGAGTGGAGCGAGTTTGCTTTCGGGCACGTTTTTGGGATTCCTGTTCGGAATTCCTAGAGCATTACAGTCAGGTGGTGGAACTCCCCACAACCCAGAAGCCGAAGTTAAAACCCCCGCCGTGGATAATACGACAACACCGCGAGTACGCGATGAATATAGGCCAAACACGAATCTCGAGCAAATATCAGATTGGCTTACGAAGATTTTGGTTGGTGTGGGTTTAACACAACTCAACAAAATACCCGAATTTTTTGATAGAGCAGGTTCTTATTTCGGTCCTTCTGTGGGTTCCCCCGAAGACGGACCAAAGATCGCGGTTCTCATTATAATTTATTTTTGCGCCTGCGGATTTTTACTCGGATATCTCTGGACACGAATCTTTCTAGGAGGCGAACTGGCAAGAGCTGAGAATACGGCCCTGAATGCGGTAGTTCAGCAGTTTCAAGATCTGCGCGAGGAGCAGTCGCAAATTGATGCAAAGGCAATCAGCATGACTTACCAGTGGCTAGACTCCCCAAAAGACGTACAGTTTTCTGAAAAACAGATGAAAGAGGCAATTCAAGGCGCCTCCGCACCCGTTAGGGTACAGATATTTTACCAAGCAGAAGCTGTTAGAACGAGCTCATGGCAGAATTTTGAGGACAAGCCAAAGCTTGAGTGGACCGTTCCGATATTTGAAGCTCTTATTGCTAGCGATGGCGCAGAACGATTTCATGCGAACTATGCGCAACTCGGCTATGCGTTGAAGAATATGCGCAAGCCAGACTACAGGAAGGCAGAAGCTGCTTTGTCAAAGGCGATCGAAATACGAGGTCCGGTGTCTGAATACGGAAGAGCATTCTACGAATTAAACCGCGCAATATGCAGAATTCATCTTGACAATATTACTTCCGGAACGGAGGCCTCACCACCAGAGGCATTGAAATTAATCCTGGATGATATTAAGGTGGCAAAATCAGAACATCCTAGATATGTAACTGGCGATCACGCTGATCCAATCATTAAGGACTGGATGGAGAAAAATCACATATCTTAGAATTTATATCGCATTGACATTTTTGAATTATTAAGGATATATTGTTTGTAGATTATATCATGCAATTTTGACTGATCAATTTATACATATTATTTTATGGTGAGTGATCATCGATGGAGAAATTCAATTGTCTATGGTTGATATTATTTAAGCTGTACTTGCATTGTGACTGCATAAATCATTGATTGTGGATCTCGCAGGCTTGATTGGCGACTTCAAGCTTCTATTAAGGACGGCTACAGGATTTACTCCCAGCCTATCCCCCGAGCCCAACACCGAGAGGAGGCCGCCCTGGTTCGCGCGGCGCGGACCTGTTATGGCGCCAGGATCGTCAAACCGAGGCCGCATGATGATTCTCAGATCCGCCCCCGCATCGCCGTTCGGCCGCAAGGTCAAGATCGCGGCCGCCCTTCTGGGCCTGTCCGACAAGATCACGGTCGTCGTCGCCGACACCACAAGCCTGACGGATTCGATCCGGCGCGAGAACCCGCTGGGCAAGATCCCGACCCTGATCCTAGACGATGCCGAGACGCTGTTCGACAGCCGCGTGATCGTGGCCTATCTCGGCAATCTGGCGGGTGAGGGGCGCCTCATCCCGACCGATCCGGCGCTGCGCTTTCCGGCTTTGAAGCTGGAGGCGCTGGCTGACGGCATCTGCGATGCGGCCCTCCTCCAGGTCTACGAAACCCGCTGGCGCGAGCCCGCCGTTCACCATGCGGGCTGGGTCGAGCATCATGCCGCCAAGGTGACACGCGCGCTCGATTGGCTCGAGACGGCGCCACCCCAGGGCAATGTCACGGTCGGGCATGTCGCGCTCGCCTGCGCGCTCGGCTATCTCGATTTGCGTTTCGCGGGTCTCTGGCGCGAAAGCCGTCCCGCCCTCGTGGCCTGGCTCGACGGCTTCGCCGCCGCCGTGCCAGCGTTCGAGGCGACCCGCGTCAAGAGTTGAGCGGGCGCCTCTCTGAGCCTAGAAATGGTAGTTCAAGCCGGCCCGGACGTTCGATGTCGAAACACCGATCCTCGTCACGTCCGGGCTGCCCACGAACTGATAGGCCGGGGTGAGATCGGTGTAGAGATATTCTAGCTTGCCCGACAGATTGGGCAGGATGGCATATTCGGCGCCTGCCCCCACCGCGAAGCCGTTGAGATACTGGCTGCCGGCGTTGAAATAGTTGTTCGGCGTATCATAGACCGTGCTGTGGACGGTGCCGCCCGCATAACCGCCCGTCGCGAAGAACAACATGCGGTTGATCGAGTAGCCGACCCGGCCACGGACCGTATCCTGGAAGCCCATGGTGCCTTTCACGGTGAGGGGACCCGCCGTCGTCTGCGTGCTGTTGACCCCCGCATAATCGGCATCCGCCTCGACACCGACCACGATATTGTTCGGCAATTGATAGTTATAGCCGATCGTGCCGCCGACGAGGCCGCCGCTCGGATCGCCCGCCTGCGCATTTCCACGCCCCGTGAAGGAGCCGAATCCCGCGCCCCCGTTGATACCGGCATAAACACCGGTCCAGGTAAAGATTGGGACCAGCGGCGGCGTATAGCGCGGCGCATAGCCACGCGGCAGATCTGCCGCTCCAACAGCCGAGGCGATCAGCAAGGCTGGCAAAGCCAGGCCTGCCAGAACTAGCGTCTTCATCTTACCTACTCCTGTACGCATACATAAACGCGCCCGGTCGGACACATGCTCCGCCGTTCCGGGCAAGCAAACCCACACCCATGGCTATCGTTTTAACCTAGTTGACCGTTCAAGATCAAATGTGGCTAGAATTCGTCAAATATGATTACAACAGTCTCAACCATAATTGAGCCATATACGTTTCGTTAACTTTGCCTATTAGGCAATGTATTGCATTTTCATCAATGTTTAGATTATGAAAATTGAAAGTTATCGTGGTAAATATAGAATTAAATCACAAATAACAGCGACACGGACGGGGTTGCGGGCGACGGCATCGGTTAAATCGCCTGCAATCAATCGGCAGTGGGCAGTCGGCGCATGGTGAATTCGATCTTTCCGTCCGACAGCTCGCGCCAGGATTCGATCTTGGTCATATAGGCCGCCTTGGGAAACCGCTCGAACCAGGTTCGCGCGAGGGCGCGTGCCTCGTCGCGCGGCAAGGTGAAGGTCTCGCGACGCCATGCGCCGGACGTGCCGCGTGATTCGGCACGGGGAGATTGTCGGTCGCGGCGAACGCCTATGCGCCGGGCGACATCCAAGGGGCTTTTTCGCTCGACACTCATGCGATGCTCTCGGCCGTCGGATCGCGATCCTTCACACCGAAATTAGCGCAACCGTGGCGCAGAGCGAGTCAAAAAGACGGTGCCATTGCCGACATGATCGTTCGACCATACCCCGTCCCCCGACGAGGATGGCCAGAACAGCTCAGGCGACGCCCAGCTTCTTCTGCAGATTGGTCGAAGAGGTCGTGTATTGAAAGGTCAGGCGCTTGTCCGGATAGACGTAGCGGTGGATCTTCTGCGCCGCGAGCGCTGCTTCATGGAAGCCCGACAGGATCAGCTTCAGCTTGCCTGGATAAGTGTTGATGTCGCCGATCGCGAAGATGCCCGGCGTACTGGTTTCGAATTTCTCGGTGTCCACGGTGACGAGGTTCTCATGCAGGTTGAGGCCCCAATCCGCCACCGGCCCGAGCTTCATCGTCAGACCGAAGAACGGCAGCAGAATATCGCAGGGCACTGTAGTCGTTGTGCCGTCATCGTGACGCACGACCGCTGCGCTGAGCTGCCCGTTTTCTCCTTCGAGCGACGCCACCTGTCCGAGCAGCATATCCATCGACCCCTCGGCCACATGGCCCCGCATGGCATTGACCGAATGGGGCGCCGCCCGAAAAGCATCGCGTCGGTGCAGCAATGTCACCCGGCTGGCCAGGGGGTGCAGATTAAGCGTCCAATCGAGGGCGGAATCGCCCCCGCCGACGATCAACACCCGCTTGCCCGTGAAGGCCTCCATCTTGCGCACCGCATAGAAGACCGAGGTGCCCTCATAGGCTTCAATGCCGGTGATCGGCGGCTTTTTAGGTTGGAACGAGCCTCCACCGGCCGCGACCAGGATCGACTTGCATTCGAATGTCGTCCCGGCATCCGTTGTCAGACGGAATTGCGGCGCGTCCTTGTTGCCAAGCGTCTCGATGGAATTGACCATCTCGCCGTAATGGAACGCCGGCTTGAAGGGCTTGCCCTGTTCCATGAGATTGTCGACGAGGCCCTGCCCCGTGACGAGAGGGAAGCCCGGAATATCGTAGATCGGCTTTTCGGGGTAAAGTTCCGCGCATTGGCCCCCGGCCTTGCCGAGGATGTCGATCAGATGGGATTTGATGTCGAGCAGCCCAAGTTCGAACACCGCGAAAAGACCCACGGGCCCCGCGCCGACGATCACCACATCCGTCTTGATCGTCTCGTCCATGCGCCTTCGCCTATTCCACAGTCTGACGGATTAAGCCGCCCGGCCATGGACTAACCGACCGCTCGGTCCCTGTGAAGGCTCGCGTGCGACCTCTTATGGCGCATCAGCGTCGTCGGGCCAGGGGCAATCAGCCTTGACGCGAGGGCGTCCGAACCACGAGGCCGTCAAGTGTTGTCTTGACCTTGATCTGACAGGAAAGACGCGACGTCGGCTGGACGTCGAACGCGAAGTCGAGCATGTCCTCTTCCATCGGCTCGGGCTTGCCGGTCAGCCCAGCCCAAGCCGGATCGACATAGACGTGGCATGTCGCGCAGGCGCATGCGCCACCGCATTCCGCCTCGATTTCCGGAACCGCATTGCGGACCGCCGTCTCCATGACGGTCGCGCCTTCCTCGGCTTCGACGTCCCGAGACTGCCCGGACGAATCGATGAAAGTGATCTTGACCATGCCCCGCCGATCGGCTCCGCAAGCTTTATGTCGCGACGAGGGACGGCGGATGCGTCTCCTCGGCGCGGTCCGTCCGACCAACAGTGGAGACCTGGACCTTCGTTCGCGGTCATAAAGCCTTTCTTTGACCTTGGCGAGGGGATGCGCGTCTTTCTCGCAGGGCGGAAGCGCACCCGCGAACATTCAACCCTGATGCCGGTCCGAAACTTTTCCCGATCGCGGAACTGATGCCGCAGCGACGCCGCATTCGTTGACGATTCCGTTTCGGTGCGAGCAGATTTTGGGCGACTTCCCTGCGACGGCCGGTGCGACATCGGCCGAATCGGCGTCAACCCTGGTCGAGAAGGTCGGCGATGTAGTGATTGGTCTTGGCGATGAGGACGCTCAAGACCCGAAGCTCTGCGACCTGCGGGATCGCGGCGGCGTCCAAGCGCATCCGCGCCTCGAGGCCGCCCGCAATGGTCGCGATCTCGGTTGCGCCGATCGCGCGCGCCGAGCCGGACAACATGTGCAGCAGTTCGACGCAGGACATCGCATGCTCCTCGCCGGTTCCCGTCACCTCCAGGCTTTTCTCGATCTGGTCCGACTGCCGCATGAACAAACGCAACAATTCGGTTTCGAGCCGCTTGTCGCCAAAGGTCTGTCGGGTCAAATGCACGAGGTCGATCGGCCTTGCGTCGGCGCTGGAAGCCCAGCAGCGCGGCTCGTCATTCTGATGTGGATCGGACGTGGCGGACAGCGCCGCGGCGTTAGGCTTCATGATAGGCTCCCAGGACGAACAGAACTGCGGGGGCGTTGACCTGACGGCCAGGACGTGGCGGCGCGATGCCGAAAGGCGGCAAGCGGATGGCGGCGGCGATCGCTGTTCGACATGACGTCGGCCAAAGGGTGAACAAGACGTTAACGACGTTCATCGATCATCTCGCCGGATGGTTTCCATCATCGGGTGCCCAGAGTAGACTGAGTTTGGTTAATGTTTCGCGCATGGTTTGCGCCTGTTCGCAGAAGCGGCCGGCCGTCTATCATGTCTGATCTTTATTCCCGCGTAAGTAAGACGAGGCGAGAGTATGGCGGTTCAAAAGGAAGCCAAGGATCCAGCGGCGGCCGCCCTTCTGGCAATCGAGGAAGCGCTCAACCTCGTGAAGCAGGATGGCGGCGTCGAGGTGGTTCAGGCCCCCCTCGAAGAGGCGCCGAAGGTGCAGGCGCGTTCCGCGCCGCGCGAACGGCCGACCTTGCCGCGCGTCGATCCGGCCAACGAGGGTTTTGACCCCGGCTATCCGGCTCCGTCGAACGATTTCACGCCCCGGGAGACCACACCGAGGGATCGGGCCCAGCGCGAGCCGTCATCCAGGGACCTTGGCTTCAGAGACGCGCCAGCGCGCGAAACACCCTATCGAGAGCCCGCGCCCCGGGAGAA
Source organism: Lichenihabitans sp. (assembly GCA_965214365.1). GTDB lineage: Bacteria > Pseudomonadota > Alphaproteobacteria > Rhizobiales > Beijerinckiaceae > Lichenihabitans. The sequence continues at coordinate 1,747,915 of CBDCBM010000004.1, read as the reverse complement.
TTTCTCTCGGGAGATCGCCGCCCGAGACGCCTACGCGCGAGACCTCGCGGCTCGGGAAGCGGCCAGTGCCCGCGCGCCTGAGATCCGTTCGGCCCGTGACAATCAGCCCCCGGCCGCACGGCCCCTGGCCGAGGCCGGGCCGCCGGCCAATGACGACCGGCGTTCGACCGGCCAGATGTTGCAGGCTCTGAACGCCCGTCCAAGCGCGATGCCGTTCATCTTAGCGGGCGCTGGCGCGGTGCTGTGGGCCGCGACCTGCGCCTATGGGTTCGCGACGGGATGGCTGTTCACGGGCGGCGTCAATGTCGCGACCGCGACCCGCGCCGATATTCTGCTGGCCGTCGCTGCGGCGATCGGCCCCATCATGCTGTTCTTCGTACTGGCCGCTCTGATGCGCCGCTCGCAGGAGATGCGCCTCACCACACGGTCCATGGCCGAGATCGCGGTAAGGCTCGCTGAGCCCGAGACGCTGGCGACCGAACAGGTCGTGAGCCTGTCCCACGCCATTCGGCGCGAAGTGGCATCGATGGGCGACGGGATCGAGCGAGCGCTCGCACGGGCCGGCGAACTCGAAACTCTGGTTCGCTCCGAGGTCGCCAATCTCGAGCGATCCTATACGGAGAACGAGCGGAGAATCCGCACGATGATCGATGAACTCGCCAGCGAGCGCGAGGCGATCGTCGTGAACGCCGATCGTGTGCGCACCGCCATTTCAGGCGCTCACGAGACCCTGGCGAGAGATTTCGAGTCCGCCAGCACCAAGATCGCCACCAGCGTCGAGCAGGCGGGCGACCTCGTCACGCGGGCGATTGGCGACAAAGGCCGCGAGATCGCGGCCGCCATGGCGGATGCCGGCGAGACCACGGCCGCGCATATCTCGGTGCATGGCAACGACCTCGCCGACCGGCTGATCGAAACCACGCGTGATGTCACAGCTAAAATGAACGAAGCCACGGAAACCGTGGCTCGGGATATCGCCGCGCAGGTCGGCTCGATCGACGAACGGCTTCGTCACACCGGTGAGGACCTTATCGACAACCTGGGCGAGCGGAGCGAAAGTTTCGCGGCCCGGGTCGAGGAGATCGCGGCGAGAATCGGCGAGGATGTATCGCAACGCGGGGAGGTGCTCGCCAAGCGTCTGACCGAGACCCAGAATCAAATTCACGAGGCAGTGACGGCGCAAGGCTATGCGCTGGACCGCAGCCTGGCGGCGACAGGCGAGCGTATCGCCGCACTCGTGGCCGAAAGCGCCATGTCGGCCAGCGAAGCTTTCGTAGCCTCGGGCGAGGAATTCAGCACCGCGTTCGAACTGCGCAGGACTGAAGTCGAGAATGCCGCCGACCGTATGGGCGCGCTGCTTCAAGACCGGACGACAGCGGCACAGAGCGCGTTCGACACCGCCAATGCGGCCATCGCGGCACTGTTCCAGGAGCGTCTGGCCGACCTTGCCGGTCATGGCGACCACTTGGCCGAACTCGTCGATGCCAAGGCTGCCGAGTCCCGGGACACGGCGGCGGCCTCCACCGCTGAACTCGAACGCATGCTGGCCGAACGACAGGCGAGCCTCGAGGAAGTGACGAACCGGGCTGCCGCTCTTCTCGAATCGCGCGCCGCCGATGGTCGGCAGGTGCTCGAGGCGGCGATTGAGCAGATGGAAGACATCCTCGCCTCACACGATGCCGCGTTGACGGCATCCCGCCAACATTTCGCCAATCTGATCGCTGGTCATCTCGTGGACACCCGTGCGGTGTTCGATGTCTCCAACGACAATCTCGGCAAGCTGTTCGCCGAACGGCAAGAGCAGATCGTCACCGGCGGCGAGCGTCTGTCCTCGCTGATCACAGACCGGACCGACGCCGCGCAGGATACACTCGAAAATTCCACCCGGACCTTGAGTCAGGCCTTCGAAACCCATGCGGCGGACATCGCCGCCTCGGGCGACAGGCTTGCCGGTGCGCTGGACCGGCACATTGCCGGAGCCCGGGAAACCGGAGAGGCGGCCAACGGCGAACTCGCCGAGATGTTCGCCGACCACCGGATCAAAACGGCCGCGCTCGGCGATCAGATCGCCGACACGCTGTCCGATCGCCTGGGGTCCGTGCGCGGCGTGCTGGCCGATGCCATGGGTTCGTTGCGCACCGTCTTCGACTCCCATCGCTCGGACATCGCCGAAGCGGCGGACCATCTCGCGGGGCTCCTCGACCACCACAGCCGGACCGTCCGGGAAACGCTCGACGGATCCGCTCAGGCCGTCGACGAATCGATCGATGCGCGCCGCTTGGACCTCCAGGCCGCTGGCGATCGTCTGGCGACGCTGCTCGATGGGCACATCGCCTCCACGCGGAGCGTGGTGGAACGGGCCGGACACGCGATCGACGACCTTCTCGGCGAACGGCAGACGCAGATCGGCAGCACGGGAGACCGGCTGCTCGCCGCGATCGAAGATCGCACCGAGGCGGCGCATGCCGCTTTCGGATCGTCGGAGGACCGCTTGGGCCGCCTCTTCGACGATCGGCGCGACGACATGCTCGATGCGCGCAACAAAGTGGCGGCGGTGCTCGACGAGCACACGCTTCGGCTTCGCGGCACGATGGAGGACGCGGCTTCCTCTCTCGCCACGATGCTGGCGGATCGCCGGGAGGCCTTGGCCCAGACTGGGGATGAGGTTGCTAGGATCGTTGACGATAGGGTCGCGGCCGTGCAGGAGGCCCTTGCGGCTTCGGGCGACCGCTTCGAACAATTCGTCGAGACCCGCCAGGGGGAAATCAGCGGCACGCACGAGCGTCTCTCTGTCCTGCTCGACGAGCAGACCCTGCGAATTCGGTCCGCGCTGGCGGCCATGACCAGCGGTCTCGAATCCGCCATGACGGAGGGCCGGACCGCTCTCACACGCACTGGCGACGACGTGTCACGCGCCCTCGGCGACCGTGTGGCGACATTGCAGGACGCCATGACGGGATTGGGCGACCGGTTCATGGACGTCGCCGACAAACGGCATGTCGATCTTGGCGGTACGCATGACCGCTTCGCCGCTCTGCTCGACAATCAATCCGCATCGATCCTTTCCTCGCTCGATGGCGCGGCGGCTTCGCTCGACGAGCTTCTGGCCGCGCGCCGCGATAATCTCGCGCGGGTCGGCGACGACGTGGCGCGCATGATCGCCGATCGCGTCGCCTCGGTGCAGCAGGCCATGACGGCCTCCGCCAAGCAGTTCGAGCACATCGTCGAAAGCCGGCATTTCGAACTGGCCGCGACGCATGACCGCTTCGCAGGCCTTCTCGATGGGCAGACGTCGTTGATCCGCTCCTCGCTGGAGGGCGCCGCCGCCTCGCTTGAGGACGTGATGGCCCGGCGCGGAACAGGCCTCGCCGAGACTGGGGAAGACGTCGCGCGGGCCATCGCCGATCGCGTCGAAGCCCTGCAGGCCTCGATGGATACGGCGGGCAAACGATTCGAAGATCTCATCCAAGGCCGACAGGCCGAGGTCGCCGGCACGCATCAACGCTTCGCCGCGCTCCTCGACGACCAGGCGTCGCGAATCCGCGCTTCGGTCGATGGGGCGGCCGAATTGCTCGGAACGCTGCTCGACGAGCGCCGGGAAGCTCTGGCGCAGACCGGTGAAGGCGTCGCCTCGCTCGTCGCCGAGCACATCGCCTCGGCCCAGGATCTGCTCAGGGCGTCGGGCGACCGGTTCGAAGAGATCGCGAGCCAGAGGCAGCGCGACCTCAGCGGCACGCATGACCGCTTCGCCGACATGCTGGACGGCCAGTCCTCGCTTGTGCGGGCCACGCTCGATGCGACGACCGGTGCGCTCGAAGATGTCCTGCGAGAGCGCAGGGATGCCTTGGCGTTGACCGGCGAGGGCGTCGCGTCGGTGGTCGCGAGACATATCGCCTCCGCCGAGGAGGCGCTGTCGGCCACCGGCGAGCGCTTCGAGGTGGTCGCCGACCGCCGCCAGAGGGAACTGGCCCAGACTCAGGACAGGTTCGCCAACCTGCTCGACATGCAAACCTCCCGGATTCAGGCTTCGCTGGATACCGCGATGGAAGCTCTCGACACCTTGCTCTCGGAGCGTCGGGACGCTCTCGTCCAGACCGGAGAGGGTGTCGCCGCGCTCTTCGCCGACCGGGTCACCCAAGCCGAAGAGGCCTTGACCGCATCGGGTGAGCGGTTCGAGGATGTCGTCGCGCGCCAACAGGGCAGCTTGAGCAACAGCCACGACAGGTTCGTGGGCTTGCTCGACGAGCAGTCCTCGCAGATCCGCGCCGCGCTCGAATCCGCCGCGACGGCGCTCGACGATCTGATGTCGGATCGGCGCGAAGCGTTGGCGCAGACCGGCGAAGGCATCGCCGCGCTCGTGGCGGAACGGATGGTCGAGGCCGAAGCGGCCTTGACGGCCTCCGGCAAGCGATTCGAGACGATCGTCGAGCGCCAGCACGGCACGTTGGTCGGCATGCAGGATCGCTTCGTCAATCTGGTCGATGAACAATCATGGCGGATCAGGGCGGCGCTCGATGCCGCCGTGGCAGCGCTCGACACGCTGCTTTCGGAACGCCGCGAGGCCATGGCGCAAACCGGTGACGGCATCGCGGCGCTGGTGGCGGACCGGATCGCCATGGCCGAGGAGACGATCGCGGCGTCCGGCGACAGGCTCGAGACGATCGTCGAACGCCAGCAGGGAGCGTTCTCGAGTTCCCAAGACCGCTTCGTCGGCCTTGTCGACCAGCAATCCTGGCGTATCCGCGAGTCGCTCGATGCCGCCATCACGGCGCTCGACACGCTCCTGTCCGAGCGCCACGACACGCTTGCGCGTGCCGGAGAGGGCGTAGCCGCCCTCGTCTCGGAGCGGGTCGCCTCCATCGAGCAGGCCCTATCCTCGTCCGGAGGCCGCATCGAACGGATCATCGACCAGCAACATGGCGAGATCACCGAGACGCAAGATCGCTTCGCAGGCGTTCTCGAAGAGCAGTCGTCACGCATCCGCGCTTCCTTGGAGGCGGCGACTGCAGCCCTCGATAGTCTGCTGTCGGAGCGTCGGGACGCCCTCGGGCGCGCCGCCGACGGTATAGCGACGCTGGTGAGCGAGCGGGTCACGACGGTCGAGGGTACGCTGGCCGCATCGGGCGAGCGCTTCGAGCGTGCCCTCGACCGACAGCAGGAGGCACTGACCGAGACGCATGACCGCCTCGCGGCCTTGCTCGATGATCAGACCTCCTCGATCCGCTCCTCGCTCGCCGAGGCGGAGACCAACCTCGGGGGCATGATCGCCGAACGCCAGGACTCCCTCGCGCAGGCCGGCGAAAGCGTTGCCGGAATGATTGCCGAACATCTGGCGTCCGCCCGTGCGGCTCTGGCCGAGACCGGTCAGCGCTTCAGCGACTTCTTCGACGAACGGCAAGCCGGCTTCGGCGGAAACGACCTCCGTCTCGCCGAACTGCTCGATGGCCATGTCAGGCGGATCCAGTCGACGCTCGATGCCGCGACGCACGAGCTCGACACGACCCTCGCGGCGCGACGCGAAGCCCTGGCCCGTACCGGCGACGGCGTCGTCTCCTTGATCGAGGATCGTGTGGTGGCGGCCGACCAGGCCTGGGAAATCTATGGCGACCGTTATGGACGCGTTCTCGATGAGCGGCGCGAGGATATCGCTGCCGCCAACGATCGGCTGTCGACCCTGCTGAGCGAGCATTCGGCTCACATCCAGTCTTCGATCGAAGGGGCCGCTGAGGCGCTCCAGGCGGCGGGAGACAGCACTTCGGCCAGCGTTGAGCAGCGCCTCGCAGCCATTCAGGAGGCGCTGACCTCCTCCGGACAGGCGCTCGAACAGGCGCTTTCCGATCAACGGGCAGCGATCGTCGGCGCGGCCGACGACCTCCTATCGGCGGTCGAACATCGCACTTCCTCGGCGCGGGAGAGTCTGATCGAAGCCGGCACGACGCTGGAGCGCGGCTTCGAGGACCGTCAGGCGCAATTGGCGGCGGCTGGCGAGCATCTTGCGGCGGTCCTCGACGAACGCATCGTCGCGGCCCGGCAGGAACTCGCGGCCGCCACGACCCGGTTCAGCCATGGCCTGTCAGAGCATCAGACCCAATTGCTCGCGGCTGGCGACCATATCCTGACGTCCATGGACGACCGCACCGCGACCATCCGGGACGCGCTTGCCTCCTCCGGCGAAGTCGTGAACCGCCTGTTCGACGACAGGAACCAGGAGATGGACGGTCTGACCGGTCGGTTGACGGACCTCTTCGGCGAGAATGTCGCCACGACGCGCGAGATTCTTGGCGACGCCGGCAAGGTGTTCGACCGCCTGTTCGTTGAACGCCGCGGCGATCTTGTCGCTGCGGGCGAGCGGATCACGATGGTGATCGACGAGCGAACGCAGGCGCTCGAACGGGCGATGGCTCAGTCGGCCAGGGCTTTGTCGGACTTGTTCACGGACCATCAGGCGCGCCTTGCGGCCGAGGGTGGATCCCTGACCGAAGCCATTGAAACCGGCACCCAATCGGCCCGCACGGCGTTGCAGGGCGCTGGCGAGTCGATCGAGATCATCCTGCACGATCTGGCGCAATCCTTATCGGCGCGGGGATCGGATGTCGGTGCTGTGATGGAAGCTCAGGCGGCGGTGGCGCAGGCGGCCATGACCGATGTCGTCACCGCGCTCGACGCGATCTTCCGGGATCGGGAAGACGCTGTGCGCGAGGCTCTCGTGCGGCATGTGGGAGGGCTCGGCGAAGCCTTCATCGAAACCACCGGCGCGCTGCGTTCGGATTTTGCGCAGACCGCCGGTGAGGCTGTTTCGGCAATCGGCGTGCATGGCGAACGCGTCAACGAGGCTCTGGCGTTCCGGCTTCAGGAATTCGGGACCTCCGTGCTCAGCCGGGGCGAACAACTCGCGGACCGGATCGCGGCTCAATCCGAGATCCTCGCCATGCAGGTCGAGGATGGGCTGAACCGCATCCAGTCGACCTTCCTTGGCCGCAGCGATGTCGTCGGACATGAGGTCGCCGAGCAGGTGGATCGGCTCTCGGCCGATATCGCGGGTCAACTTGGCAAGGTCGATCAACTGCTCAACGTCACCGGCGGATTGCTCGTCGAGCAACTGGCGGAGCGCACCAAGCAGGCCGGCCTCGTGCTCGCCGAACACATGGATATTTTCGAAACCAAGGTCGGCGCCCGTGCCCAGATCGTGGGAGCGACGCTGGAAGCCTTGGTCGAAGAGGTCACCACCGGCTTCGATCTCCGCGCCAGTTCCTTGACCGAGACGCTGGCCGACAAGGCGCATGCCATCGACACGACGCTCGATGGGGGCACGCGCCAGATCGCCGACCAGATCGACCAGCGAATCCTGCGGCTTGAAACCCAGGTCGTCGATCGTTTGGCCTCGATCACCGCCGATCTCGACGATCGCAGCATCCAAGCCGAAACCCGGATGGCCGCCCGGGCGAGCGAACTCGACAGGTTGATCGAGCTGCAGGCGCATGAGCTCGAAATGTCGCTCGACCGCAATAGCGGACGCATCAACGACGTGCTCGCCGCCAAGATCAAGGACATGCGTCAGCAGTTCGGGGCCACCGGCGACGAGGTTGTCACCTCCCTCGACGAGCGTGCGACCTTGGTGCGGGACATGCTGGGCGCCCGGCTCAGCGAGATCGAGGCCGCCTTCAACGGCGGGATCGGGGACATGGAGGCGACACTCGACGCCAGGATCGAGGCCATCCATGCCGCGGCCGTGTCCCATGTGGAGCACGTCCGCTATTCCCTGGTCGACGGTGCGAACGAGTTGCGCCAGACACTGGACGGGCAGGTTTCCGACCTCGGCACGCAACTCGGCGACCTCCATGCCACCATGGGAGACCGGGTCGGAGAGGTGGGCTCGACCCTGGCCGGCCATATCGGCGCGCTGCGGTTCACGCTCAGCAAGTCCGTCGCCGATCTCAACGAAATGCTGACCTCTCACGCCGATGACATCAGCCATCGGGTCAGTGTGCTGCATGCCACGCTCGAGGGCCGCACAGGCGACCTCAGCACCAGCCTGGCATCCCATTCGACGATCCTCGAAGGGATCCTCGGCACATCGGCCGTCGAACTCGACCGCAACCTTGGCGACCATGCCGGTGAAATCCGCGAAGCGATCGAACGACGCGCGCAGGAAATCGACGGGCTGTTGATCACCCATGTCGGGGCCTTGCAGGCGGCTCTCGAGGGCTCGGTCAAGACGCTCGACGAATCGCTCGACCGTAAATCCGGAGAGATCGGGGAGACGCTGCAGGGTCGCGCGCGGCAGATCGAGCAAGCGCTCGGTCAGCATGTCGCGGCGCTGCGCGAAACGCTCGATGCCTCGGTTCAGCAGATCGACACGACCCTCGACCTCCGCTCCGGCACTTTTGGCGGAGCCCTCACGGAGCGCCTGCGCGACATCGAAAGCGGTCTTGGAGCACAGATCGAGGCTTTGCATGGTGTGCTCGACAGCACGGCCGTGAAGCTCGACGGGGCTTTCGGCAATCGCGTCGGAGATCTCGATCGCACGCTGAGCGATCGCGCCGGGGCCATCGAGCACTCCCTGTCGACTCATTCGGAGCGCATCAGCCGATCGTTGGAAACCTCACTGGCCCGTCTCGACGGGACGCTGTCGGGCGGCGCCGGCGATATCGACCGTACGCTGGACGAGCGTCGGCACGAGATCGAAACCGTTCTCTCGCACCATCTCGACGGCCTTCGCACCGCGCTCGAAACCTCCGTTGCGGCGCTTGAGGCGACACTCCACGGCCCGACATCGGAGGCGCAGGATCGCGTCGCCAAACGGCTCGACGAGATGCATGCCCTTTTGGGCCGCCGGATCGCCGACATAACCGACATGCTGGATGGGCAAGGCCAGCAGCTCAACGATAACCTGCGGGGCCGCGCCGCCGATCTGCGCGATGTCTTCGAACGCGAAGGCCATCTGTTGCTCGAACTGATGTCCGCCCGTGGCCTTGAAGTCGTGCATGGCATCGCCGACGCCACCTCCGGCGCGGCAGAGACCATCTCCTCGAAGGGCGCGGCTCTGGTGGATGGGCTCAGCCAGCAGACCCATCAGCTCTCCGCCACTCTGCAGACCACAGGCGAGAGTCTCAGGCACGATCTTGAAGCCGGAACCGCGCAATCGGTCGCCTTTCTCGAAGGCACCAGTGATCGGCTGCGTCGGGGCATTGGCGGCCTCGTCGAACAGCTCACCCGCACCAACACGACCATCGGGACGCTGATCGAGACTGCCGGCGGCCAGTTGGCGACGATCGAGAATTCGCTGGAGCGGCGTTTGGCGGATTTCGGCCAGGCGCTTGGCGAGGTTTCGAAGCAGATCGAGATCATGACAACATCGGCCTCGACGACGCTTCAAGGTGCTGAAGCCGTCGCGGGAACGATCGAGCAGCATCACCAGAACCTCGCGGATGCGGCGCGGCAGTTGAAAACCACGCATGATGACCTCGATCGTCAGATCGAACAGCGGCGCGGGGCGCTCGACATGCTGCTCACCACGATCAACGATAAGGCAGAGGGCTTTGACGGCGCGCTGCATTCATTCGCGGCCCTTGTCGAAGACTCACTCGGAAACGCCGAGGCCCGCGCCAGGGACCTTAGCGGCTTCCTGTCTGAATCGACCCAGAGCACGACATCCGCGATCACCGAGCTGTTCGAGACCGTCCGCGCGAATGCCGGGCAGGAACAGGAGAAGGCGACCACGGTGCTCGAAGAGGTCTACACCCGCGCGGTGACGGACATGAACGCGCTGTTCGATGCCGCGCTCGAGCGCTTCCACGGCTCTGCCGAAGATGTCCGTGCGATGGCGGCCGAGATCACCCGGCAATTCGAGGAGGCCCGACAGGACCTCCAGAGGGCGACGATCGAGCTGCCGCAGGAGACGGCCGAGCAGGCCGCAGAGGTCCGGCGCGTGGTCAGCGACCAGGTCGCGGCGCTGACGGCTCTCACGGCGCTGATCGGACGTGTGTCGGAGGGCTCCGACGTCTCCGATCCGGCCGCTCCACGGCCTCGCCCCGCTGAGGGGACCAATGCGTCGCGCCGGTCGCCCGACGGAACGGAACGCAGCCCGATCGAACGGGGCACGGGCTGGCTGAGCAATCTTCTGGCGCGCGCGTCGCAGGAGGAGGGTCAATCGCAGACATCGCCGCAAACCGGGGACCCAGGGGTGCCGGCCGAACCGTCAGAGGAAGCGGGCCGCGCCATCGATGTGCTCGACACATTGTCGGCCACGATCTCGGACCTCGTGGTCGAAGGCGCTCTCCTCGAGATGTGGGATCGCTTCCGGCGGGGCGACAGACATGCCTTTGGCCCTGCCCTTTACACACCGCGCGGCCTGCAAACTTTCGAGGACATCAGCCGGCGCTATGCCAGCGACCGCGAATTCAAAGCCACCATCGATCAATACATGCAGGAGTTCGAGAAGCTTTTGACCGGGGCGGGCCGCAGCGACCGCAGCGGATCGACCGGGCGAAGCTACCTCTCCTCGGACACCGGCAAGGTCTATACTTTGATGGCCCATGCGGCCGGGCGGCTCGGGTGAGCCGTCTTTCGCCCCGCGACTAGATCACGATGTCTTTGGATGGACTCCATCCAAAGACATGAATGTGGTCGATTCTAATATGTTAGAGCATGATGTTGTCCGAAACCCCGTGCCGACTTTTCGGCATCGTGCTCTAGAAGGCCGGCCATGCGAAGCCTGGACGTCGCAATCGAGCGGTTTCCGCTAGCGGAGCGTTTCGTCATCGCCCGTGGGGCCAAGACGGAAAGCGTCGTGATCGTCGTGACGCTCCGGCAGGGTGAGTGGCGCGGCCGGGGCGAAGCGGTGCCTTATGGCCGCTACGGCGAAACCGTGGATGGGGTCGCGGCCCTGATCGAAACGGTTCGGGCAGCGGTCGAGCACGGCGCCGGCCGAGACGCACTGGAGGCGCTTGTGCCGCCAGGAGCCGCCCGCAATGCGCTCGACTGCGCCTTATGGGACCTCGATGCCAAGCGCCTTGGCATTACGGCGCATGAGATCGCTGGCGTGCATCGCGTTGCGCCGGCGACGACCGCCTATACGATTTCGCTCGGCTCGCCCGAGGAGATGGCCGCGGTTGCAGCCAAGGCCGCTTGGCGCCCGCTTCTGAAGATCAAGCTTGGCGGCTCGGATGATATCGCCTGCCTCAACGCGGTTCGAGTCGCCGCGCCAGACGCTGATTTGATCGTCGACGCCAATGAGGCCTGGACTGCGGAAGCCCTGCCGGAGCTGTTCGACGCTTGTGCCAAAGCCGGTGTCGTCCTGATCGAACAGCCGCTCCCCGCCGGGCGCGACGAAGCCCTGGCCAGCATGCCGCGTCCCGTGCCGGTCTGTGCCGACGAGAGCGTCCACGATCGGGGCGGCCTTGCGGCTCTGCGCGAGCGCTACGACGTCATCAACATCAAGCTCGATAAGACCGGCGGCTTGACGGAGGCCCTGGCCTTGGCGGATGCCGCCGAGGCGCTTGGCTTCAGCCTGATGGTGGGGTGCATGGTTTCGACGTCACTGTCGATGGCGCCGGCCATGCTGCTGACACCCCGCGCGCGGTTCGTCGATCTCGACGGCCCGCTGCTCCTCGCGCAGGACCGTCCATTCGGCCTGCGCTATGAAGGGTCGGTGGTCTATCCTTCAACCCCGGAGCTTTGGGGCTGAGCCCTTTTCGGCAACGAGTAGGCGTGAAAAGCTGGCGAGGCTCCCGGCTCCGGCGAAGGCGCCTCCGAGCCCCAGCGCCACCACCGCTCCATGCTGACCGGTGAGGTTGAAACAGGCCGCGACCAATGCGGCGCCGATCGTCTGCCCTAACAACCGGCACGTCGCCACGATGCCGCTCGCGCCGCCAGCCCTGCCCGGTGGCACGCCCACCATGATGGAGCGCAGGTTCGGCGCTTGAAAGAACCCGAACCCGGCACCGCAGACGGCCAGCCGCCAGGCGATGTCGAATGATTCCGGATGGATTGGCATCAGGGCCAGCGTGACCATGCCCGCACCCAGCACCGCGAGGCCAAGTCCTGCCAGAAGTCCGGCCGGATGATGATCCGACAGGGCGCCGGCGATCGGCGACATCAGGGCCAGGATGACGGGCCAAGGCGTCATCAAAAAACCCGTCTCGACCTGGCTACGGTGCAGGGTGACCTCGAACAGAAACGGAAGCGCCACGAAGGCAAGCCCCTGGGCCGCGAAGGAGCAGACCGAGGTCGCGGCCGATAGCGCGAAAATTGGCCGCCTGAACAGATCCACGGGCAGGATGGGGGCCGGATGGACAGCCTCCCGGCGGACCAGAAGCGTCGCGAAGACGACAACGACGCCAAGGACGGCAAGGACTTCTGGCCAGGGCTCCCCCTGGGCAGCGGCACCGATGCCGAAGATCAGGCCCCCGAGCGCGAGCGCCGTATAGAGCGCCGCTCTGACGTCGTAATCGCGCTGGGTGCGATGGGTGTCGGGCAAAGCCCACCAGGCCAGCAACAGACCCAGCAGGCCCAACGGCAGGTTGACGATGAACAGCCAGGGCCATGTCGCGACGGAGAGGATCAACGACGTCACCGTGGGCCCGATGACGAAACCGAGCGCCACGACCAAAGCGTTGAGGCCGAGCCCGCGCCCGAGCAGTCGTTTCGGGTAGATGAAGCTGATGAGCGCCGCATTCACGCTCATGATGGCGGCGGCGCCGAGCCCCTGAAACACCCTTGCCGCCGCCAACGTCGGGAGCGACCAGGCGAGACCGCAGACGAGCGACGACAGGCTGAACAGCGCAAGTCCGGCGATGTAGACGCGCTTGTGACCGACGATCTCGCCGAGCGAGGCCAAGGGCAGAATGGTCGCCACCATGGCGAGCTGATAGGCGTTGACGATCCAAACCGACGCAGCCGGGCTGGCATCGAGGTCCGCCGCGATGGTGGGCAAGGCCACATTGGCGATGGCCGAGTCGAGTGTCGCCATGCCGACCGCGATGATGACGGTGGCCATAGCCCACATCCGCCGCGAGCCATGCAGGCCGTCCGTTGGCACAAGCTGCTGCATCATCCTCGGTTCGGCCCTCGATCTGGGATTAGATTTGAAAACGTGTACACAAATGTATATCTTCTACTATGATCGATGATTTCGAATGGGACGAGGATAAGCGGCTGGCAAATTTGCGTAACCGTGGTGTCGATTTTCGCGAGGCCGCGCTCATCTTTGTCAACCCGGTCATTGAAGGAGAGGACGACCGCGAAGATCACGGCGAGGTCCGAATCCGAGCGCTGGGGCATGTCGGGGACGACTATTCGTGGTCGCCTACACATGGTGTGCCAACCGCCGCCGGATCATTACCGCATGGAAGGTCGGAGAGCATGGAAAACGACGATACAAAACGTTACTCGAAGGATGAATTGGTGGAGATGCGCAACAGCGGGGAGTATATGCCGGTTCGGCCCGATGCGGTGACCATCGAGCTCGATGCCTCGTTCTGGGAGCGAGCCAAAGTCGTGATGCCTTCGGCTAAATCGTCCGTCCATCTGCGCGTCGATAGCGATGTACTGGATTGGTTCAGAGCCCAAGGCAAAGGCCACCTGACCAGAATCAACGCTGTCCTTCGGTCTTACGTCGATGCTCAAAAATCTTCGCCGCGTTAAGGCTGCGTCATTTCGATCGGAAGCATCCTTGACCGGATTCGAGCCGCTCGGAAGGCCACATTGCGCCGCGGGCCAATTCACAATCCGTCCTCAAGCATTCATTGTCAGCCTGGGCCTCGCATAGGGCGAAATCTTCCGCCGCAGAAACCGACCATCGCCCGGCGCCCCTAGAATCTTGCCGTCTTCCGCCACGACCTTGCCCCGCAGGATCGTCATCACCGGCCACCCGGTGACGGCGAGACCTTCGTAGGGCGTGTAGTCGGCGCCGTGATGCATCAGCGACTGGCTGATCGTCTCGCGGCGGTTCGGATCCCATAAGACGATGTCGGCGTCGAACCCCACGCCGATCGAGCCCTTCTCGGGGTAGAGGCCATAGATCTTGGCGTGATTGGTCGAGGTCAAGGCCACGAACTGGTTGACCGTGATGCGCCCCTCGACGACCCCCTTCGAATAGAGGATCGGCAGACGCGTCTCGACGCCCGGAATGCCGTTCGGCACCCAGCGGAACGAGGTGCGGGCCTTGGGGTTGAGCTTGCCTTCGCCACCCTCGTAAAAGAAAGGGCAATGGTCGGACGAGAAGGTCTGGAACACGCCGGTCTCGATGCCGCTCCAGATGGCAGCCCAACTGTCGTGATCACGCGGCGGCGGAGAGCAGACGTATTTGCCGCCGCTTTCGTCCATGTTGAGGCCGCGCAGGTCGTCCGCCGTGAGCGCGATATATTGCGGGCAGGTCTCGCCATAGACCTTGAGCCCCTTTTGTTGCGCCCAGCGGATCTGTTCCATGGGCTCCCGGCCGGAGACATGCACCACCATAATCGGCACGTCGGTCAGTTCGGCATGCGAGATCGCCCGATGCGTCGCCTCGCGCTCTACCGCCTCGGGCCGCGACACGGCGTGATAATAGGGGGCCGTCTTGCCGGCCCGCTCGAGCCGCTCGGTGAGGAACTTGATGTTGTCGTAGCCCTCGCAATGGACCATCACCAGCGCTTCGCAGGCCCGGGCGCAATCGAAAACCTCCAGCAACTGCCGGTCGTTGAGCACCAGATCGTCATAGGTCATGAAGACCTTGAAAGACGTGTAGCCATCTTGCACCAAAGCCCGCAGTTCCTGCGCGATCACCGAGGGCGTGGGATCCGAAATGATGAGATGGAACCCGTAGTCGCAGAGCGACTGGCCATCGGCCGCCTTGTGATAGTCGTTGACCGATGCGCGCAGTCCCGCGCCACGCGGCTGCATCGCGAAGGGGATCACCGTCGTATTGCCGCCCGCGATGGCCGAGCGCGTACCGGTCTCGAACCCATCCGCCATCTTGGGACCACCGAAAGCGGGTTGCGCCAGATGCACATGGCTGTCTATGCCGCCCGGCATCACCAGAAGGCCACCTGCGTCGATGATCCTGTCCGCACTCGTCAACGCCTCGGCCACGGCGACGATCTTACCGGCCCTGATCCCTACATCCGCCCGCACCGTATCGGATGCCGTAATCACCGTGCCGCCGCGAATGACCGTGTCGAACTCCGCCATGTCCGTGCCTCCTGCGTGAAGACCTTGGTAGCAAGCGGCGAAGGTTTGCGGAATGGGGCCTGTTGATCCGGCCCGCGTGAGCCAAAGCCGACAAAGAGCGGCCCGACAAGTGACGCGTTCTTTAAATGGAAATGTGGTCGTCACCAATCTTTGCGGTCAATCACGGAGAGAGCGGCGCGATGACGAAGCGCCGTTGCCGCAACCGATCCGCTTCGGCGCCGCCATCGGATCGGATACGACATATCGCTAGCCGCCAGCGCGCCTTCCACGATTGTCTTAATCCACCAGCTTTTATCTTTAGCGAATTTTAATATCGATTGAACATAATAAAAACTATCCAACCCGAGACCGAGCGATGATTTCCAAAATGTCCGTGGCACGGCAATTCATGGTGCTGGCGGTTCTGGGGATGGTGTTGACCGTCACCGGGCTCGGACTCACCCTCAAGCGGAGCCGTGATCTCGCCTACGAGGCAAAGCGCACGGAAATCCAGCATGAAGGCGAGGAAGGAGCGTCGATCGTCCGCTCGTTCGTGCAGCGCGAACAAAATGGCGAGCTGACCAAGGCCGAAGCGCAGAAACGGGCGATCGAGGCGGTCGGCGCTATCCGGTTCCAGGGGGTCAACTACGTCGCGCTGCTCGGTTTCGACGGCGTGTCCATCTCGAACGCCAACAAGAACATCGTCGGCAAGAACCTGCTCGATCAAAAGGATCCGATGGGCCATCCGATCGCGCGGGCGCAGATCGCGATCGGAATGTCGGGCACGCCGGGCTTTGCCGAATTCTACTGGACCAAGATCGGGGAGACGACCCCCAAACTCAAGATGTCCTACAACATCGGAGTGCCCGAATGGCAATGGGACGTCACGACCGGCGATTTCGCCGATGACCTCGACGCCAACCTGTGGGACAGCATCGTTCAGCTCCTTTGGATTTTTCTGCCGCTGTTCCTGGGCTTCATCGCCGTCGTCTACGTCATGCGCCGGTCGCTTTCCAATCTTCTTAGTTCGCTATCGGACGCGATGCGCCGATTGGCCAAGGGTGATCTCGACACTGTAATCGTTGGGCTGGATCGGCGCGACGAACTCGGCCAGATGGCCCAGGCCCTCGTTACCTTTCGCCAAGCCGCCGCGGACAAGACCCGCCTCGAGCGGGAGACGGCCGAACAGCGCCAGCTCATGGGAGCCCAGGGCCAGGCCGCCGAAGCGACGCAGGCCGAGGTCCAGCGTCAGCAGGAAGCCGTGGTCACCGCCCTCGCCAGCGGGCTCGACCGCTTGTCGAGGGGAGACCTCAGTGGCCGCCTGCACACTCCTTTCCCGGCCGAATACGAGAAGTTGCGCGCCGATTTCAATGGGGCGATGAGCAAGCTGCAGGACATGATGAAGATGGTGTGCGGCACGAGCATTGCCATCCGTTCGGGAACAAGCGAGATCTCGACCGCCGCCGACGACCTGTCCCGCCGCACGGAGCAGCAGGCGGCCAGCCTCGAGCAGACCGCGGCAGCGCTCGACGAGATCACCGCGACGGTCCGCAAGACGGCCGAAGGCGCCAAACATGCCCGCGATCTCGTCGGCAGCGCCAAGACCAACGCGGAACATTCAAGCACGATCGTCCGCCAAGCCGTCGAAGCGATGAGCGGAATCGAACGATCCTCCGACGAGATCGGCAACATCATCGGTGTCATCGACGAGATCGCCTTCCAGACGAACCTGCTGGCCCTGAATGCGGGGGTCGAAGCCGCCCGGGCCGGTGACGCCGGGCGCGGTTTCGCCGTCGTGGCGTCGGAAGTGCGGGCGCTCGCGCAGCGGTCGGCCGGAGCCGCAAAGGAGATCAAGGCCTTGATCTCGGCCTCCTCGGCGCAAGTGGAGCAGGGTGTAGGCCTTGTCGACGAGACCGGTAAGGCGCTGGAACGGATTCTGGGTCAGGTCAGCGACATCAATGGCATCGTGGCGGAGATCGCCGCATCCGCTCAGGAACAAGCGACGGGTCTCGATCAGGTCAACATCGCCATCAACCAGATGGATCAAGTGACGCAGCAGAACGCCGCGATGGTCGAAGAATCGACTGCGGCGAGCCATGCGCTGGCCCAAGAGACCGACGAACTCAACCGGTTGATCTCCGGCTTCGACGTGGGGGATTCGAGCTCCCCGATGCGCGCGGCTCCATCGGCTCAACGACCGGCTCGCCCATCCCAAGATGCGTCGCGTTCAAAGACCGCCACTGCCATGAAGACAGTCGGCCGGCAGGGCGCGGTGAAGAAACTCGAAGCCCGCGCCGAGCCCGAAGACTGGAAAGAGTTTTGAGGCGAGGTTGCGCCAGCGGCACGAGGGCGTCTAGAGTATGATGCCGAAAAGTCGGCACGAATTTTTGGACGACATTATGCTCTAAATATTTGAAATCGATCACATTCAAAGATGGCAAAAGCCCTCGAATTCGAACATGGTCGCTCAGCGATGGGTGAGATTTTCTGTCCGCTCGAACGCTCTGCGGGACGGCCCGTTTCCCATTGACCCAACCGGCCGCCGGCTTCTACCCTCCGAAATCCCCAGGGCAGGACGACAGCGGCATGGCGGAGACGACGATTCCCGGCGAACCAGTGATCGCCATGCGTGGTGCGGGTTACTACAGCGACAACACTGTCGGGGCCAAAGCGGTGATCGACGCCGCCGCCGAACTCGTCGTCGCGGCGATCGAGAGCATGGACCTCGCGGCGTCTCATGGGGTCTTCGCGATGGCCGATATGGGCGCTGCGGATGGGGGTACCTCGCTCGACCTCATTCGCCGGGCCGTCGCCACGATCCGCGCGGCGGCGCCCTCTCGACAGATCAGCGTCACCTATACGGACCTGCCGCATAACGACTTTTCGGTGCTGTTCAGGCGTCTGCACGGCCATCTCGGCGACGCGAAGCCGCTCGGGCGGGAACCTAATCTTTACACATTCGCCAGTGGCACGAGCTTCTATTCTCAAATTTTTCCGGACGAAACATTGTCGCTGGGGTTCTCAGCCACGGCCATGCATTGGCTGAGCCGATCGCCAGGGCCGATCGCCGATCATGTGCAGGCGGTCGGTGCAACGCCCGAGGAACGCGAGCCCTACCGCCGCCAATCCATGACGGATTGGGAGACCATCCTGCTGGCCCGCGCCAGAGAGTTGGTGCCGGGCGGAAAGCTGGTGCTGGCGAATTTCTGCGTCGACGAAGCGGGCCGCTCTCTTGGTAGCACCGGAGGGGTCGATATGTTCGACACCTTCGCCAAACATTGGCGCGCGCTGGCGCAGACCGGGGTCATCAACGCCGAGGAGTATCAGTCCGGGACGCTGCAGCAATTCTACAAGAGCGTCGCGGATTTCACCGCCCCCTTCGCCGATGCGGCATCGCCGGTGCGCCGGGCCGGCCTCACGCTCGACCATGTTTCGACCCGCGTGACCGACTGTCCCTATGCGGCCGAGTTTCGTCGGCAAGGCGACGCCAAGGCCTTCGCCAAGACCTATGTTCCGACTTTGCGCTCGTGGACGGAGAGCACGTTCTTCAGTGCGCTCGATCCGGCACGTCCTCTCGTCGAGCGACAGGCCATCGTCGAGCGCTTCTACGCGGCCTATGAGGCCGACGTCGCTGCGGCGCCGGAAGGCCACGGCATGGACTACGTCCATTGCTTCATGACGATTTCGAAAGATGCTTCATAGGGGCCGCTATACGAGACGGTCGGCGGCTTCAAGCCCGACGAGGGATGCCCTATGGTCCGTCACGAAATGGAGTTTCGAGATGACGGCAATTTCCGACCTTGTTCACCGGCTGCAGGAGAAGGAAATCAAGCTCCTGGCGCAATTAAGGTCTCGACGGCGAGGCAAGGACAACGTCGAGCCAGTGTTCACGACGGGCGACCGGATCGCCGACCGGGTCGCAGCCACCATGGGGTCTTGGCCCTTCATCATCATCCAAACAGCTCTTCTGTTGATCTGGATCGTGCTCAACGTCACGGCTTACGTCAGCCAATGGGACCCCTATCCGTTCATTCTCCTGAACCTGGCTCTTTCGTTTCAAGCCGCCTATGCGGCTCCCTTCATCATGATGAGCCAAAATCGCCAGGCGTCCATCGATCGGGCGGCCGCGACGACCGACTACAGGATCAACGCGAAGGCCGAACTCGAGATCGAACTGCTCCACGAGAAGATCGATCTGTTGCGCGAGACTGAGGTGTCTGAACTGATCCAGGTCATCCGCCGCCTCGAAGCGCGTTTCCCTCCGGCAGCCTATTCCCCGTCGATACCCGAACCGCCCGCGCCGAACGCCCGCGATGCGGCCGACGCCGGCACGTAGGTCAGGGCCGCATAGGCGTCGAGGGCGTTGAAAAACGAGGCCGGGATCGAACGCCGCCTCGCATGGGCCATGATCGGATGGGGTAGAGCACCTACCTCATCGAGACGCTCGACCCCCACGGAGAGAGGCTGGATCGCCAGGGCATCGAGCCCAGCCCAGGGCTCGTTCGAGGCGGCGAAACCATCGGATCCCAGATGAAAGACCCGGCCGCTCGCCTCGAGAATCACAACGATTCCGCGTCCGTGAATGGCGGCCGAAACCACGGGCAGCGCCCAAACCGGAGCGCAGGGCGCGGAGATCCAGCCCGGACCGCGCGGAGCCCCAGCCATCCGGTCGGCGATATCGAGGGCGTCGAGAAAGATCTGATGGCAGGCCCGATCGCTCAGCAAGCGCGACAATGGTTCCGCCCAATCGAGGCCGCGCGCCGCCAGCCACCGGGCCGCGCGCCCGATATCCTCAGCCTGCCCCCAGCCTAAACCGGCCCCACGGGCCGCCTTGGCGGCCAGCGTCTCGGTTTCGTTGAGGGACAGAACAGTGCCGTCCGCATCATCCGCGGCGCCAGTCTGTGGCAAGCGAGGATCTGGACGCATTGGCTAACCACTCCGTCTCGCGAGGGAGCGTTGGAACAGTCCATATCGCGGCGCCGGCTCGATCATGCGGCGGCGGCGCGTGTCGACAAAAGCTCGTCCGGGAAAGGCTCATCCTGGAATAGGCTGATCCGCAGCCATCGATCGGAGCGCGGGTCGAACCGCGTGGCGCCGAAAAAAGCGAGCTTGGAGCGCAGCAGATCGATCGGCCGCATGGCGGCATCGATCAGATTGTCGCGGATCTCCGCATAGGGGTAGCGTGCCGCCACCTGGACGCGCCGAACCACGTGGCGCAGTTCAGGGTGCGAAGCCATGAGGTCGCGACAGGATGCGTCGTCCGGAACGGTCCGGAGCAGGGAACGCAGGATAGCCACGTCTCGGCCGAAGGTCATGGGCTGTTCCAACGCCGCGCCCTCGTCCCGTTGCCGCTCTCCAAGACGGGGTTCGAGCTTTTCGGCCGAGACATACCAGAAGCGGGCCTGGGCGGAGGGTTCGAACCCATCGTGATCCAAGGCCCATCGATAGTCCGTCTCGATGATCGCGTGGAGGGCGCCGCAGGTCATGACGCCATCGAGGGCGTGGCCGTCGCCCTCGTCCGCCGCCATGGCATCGGCGAGGTCATCGACAAGGTCGCCCTGCGGCTCGATCAGGAGGGCCACGACCCGTTCCTGGGCTTCGAGCCCGAGGTTCTCCTCGGTCCAGCGATGGATGTCGTCCCAGGTCAAAGCTGGCGCGTCCTCGAGATGCAGCGCGAGGGCCTCAAGGTCTCTGGAGAGGCCTGTGATCCGGTCGGCCTGGATCAAATCTGTCGTGTACCAATCCCTGGCCTCCGCCCGGGCGCGATCGAGAAGGCTGCCGAAGCCCCGCAAGGCCTGGGCCTCAACCGTAGGGAGCGAGCGGACGCGGGCGAGTGCGCTTTCGCGCGCCACGATCCAGCGGTGAAGCAGGATCGGATGGCGCACCAGGAACGGCGCCATGCCGAGGCCGGTGGAATTGCCGACACCGAGGCGGCGACGCAGAGCCGGAGCAAGGCGGACGGCCAGCTCGGGCGCCCGCTGGGCCGCGCAATGCTCGGCCAGATCCACCGTGAAGGCGCGAATGAGCCAGACGGTGAGCATCTCGGCCCGGAACGGACCGCTGAGTTCGGGCCGTTCGGCGAAGAGATCGCGGTCGGCGATACCGAACTTGCCGTTGCCATAGACCGCAGTCGTGCGCATCAGATAACCGACCGCGTCGAGACTCGCGGCCTCCGGCTGGCGTCCTTCCGCCAACAGGGCCACCACGGTGTCGAACAGCCGCACGCTTTTGTTGGCGCGTGAGAGCACGAGTTCGGTCTCGGTGAAGCGTCCCGCCTCCTGCAACGGCACCTGTGCCCGCAGCCGCTCAATCGCCGCAGCGTCCGGCACACCGTCGTAGAGGACATAGCCGGTGTCCCAGGCCTCGGCGATGACGCGATCCGTCCGCGCCTCGGGCGCGAGAGCCTGCGAGACCGCGACAAGACTGTAGCTGCGCGAGCCGGTGTGGACGCGGTAGACCGCATGGCCGAAGCCATCGGCATCCATCGACCAGACCGGCCGTGTGACGCGCCAACCCTCCGCCTCGGCGCGCCGCAGGACCGCTCGCGAAAAGCTGAGCCTGGTCGGATGCGAGGCACCAAGCCGATCGAGGCGCATCACGGTCTCGGGCGAACGCAGCGAGACGGCGAGAGTCATGACAAACGCCCTTGCGACTGAGGGGCGGAAGCAAAAGCCCTCTCCATGAACCTATACCAGTTGCCGCCGAGGACGAGAGCGGCCTCGGCCTCGGAAAAGCCGACGGCCCGCAAACCTGTGCGAAGGCCCGGAAAGTCCCTGTTGTTGCGGAACCAAGTCGGCTGATCCGGAAAGAGGATCGGCGCAGGATCGGGCGCCGTCCAGCGTCCCTCGCGCATCCAGCGCACCATCTCGTCAGGCTGGCCCTGGCAGAGGTCCGAGCCGAGACCAAGGCGGTTTACACCGACCAGGGCCGCGACATCGGCCGCCATGGCGCAGAAACTTTCCAGCGTCGTGGCAGACCCCTCCGCGAGATGGTGCGGATAGAGGGACAGGCCCAGCATGCCATCCGCCTCGGCAAGCGCTTTCACGACATCCTTCGACACGTTGCGCGCCGTGGCACGCCACCACGCCGGGTTGGCATGAGTAATGGCAACCGGGCGCGTCGAACGCTCGATCGCATCACGCGCCGTCCGCTCCCCCGCGTGCGACAGATCGATCACCATGCCGAGCCGGTTCATCTCGCCGACGACGCCTCGGCCCATGCGGGTCAGGCCCCCATCCGTCGGCTCCTGCCAGCCGCAGCCGAGCAGCGATTGGTTGTTGTAGGTCAGTTGCATGAAGCGGACGCCAAGCGTGTGAAGGACCTCGACGAGTCCCAGATCATCCTCGATCGGCAGGGGATTCTGCAGACCGTAAAAAATGGCGGTCCGGTTCGACGCCATGGCGCGGTCGATGTCCCCAACATCCCGCCCGGGAGGGATCAGGTCGGCATGATCCGCAAAACGCCTATTCCAATCGACGATGCGGTCCACAGTCGCGCGAAAGGTCTCGTGATAGGCGAGCGTCACATGGACAGCCGCAAGACCGCCAAGGCGCATCTCCTCGAAGATCGCGCGCGACCACCGGCAGAACTGCAGTCCGTCGATCAGGGGAGATGACGCCGGTCCATCCATCGACATAGGAGGGCAACCAATCCGTTACGAACTCCGCCGATCATGGGGCCGACGCTGCGCGGGGGTCAACGGGCAAAGGATGCGGTCCCGCGCTTAACCCTGCCCCGATCATCCTGCTGACCGAAAGGGTTGTTTGCGCGATAGAGAGATGATGATCCGAGCGGCCCGAACCGGAGCGAAGCATGACCATTGAGGCCGACATCGTCGAAGTCTTGCGGAGCAGCCAGAGCGCGCATCGCGCCATCGCCGCCGAACTCGTCAAGGCTCGCGCGGAGAACCAGGCCCTCGAGCGCAAGATCGCCGATCTCGAAGCCTCGATCCTCGCGCTCGAAGGCAGGGCCGACAATCTCGTCGACCCTTCGGTGGTTCAACCTCTGTTGGCCGAACTGGCCCGCGTCATGGCTGAAGGGTACGGGGTGTTGTCGCCGCGATCCGAAACCGAACGCCCGCCGGTGACCGCCCTCGCCGAGACCAGCCCGGCCGCAAACCCCAACAGAAACCGATCCTCGGCCCGGGGCTGGACCTGAAAGACCGGCCAGCGCTAAGCCACAGCGCCTCGGCATCATCTGTTCCATCGTTGGAACCGATAACGCTCATGCCTTTGGAGACAATCCACCCAACGGCATCATGGTCTATTGTGTCAGGTGAGCGACCCCGACGGCCTGGAGAAACAGCGCATTGAGAGCCGCCGAGATGTCGCCGCCGGTATTCACCTGAAAGAAGAGATTCGGCGAGGAGGCACAGGCCTGGAGCGACGTCGCGATCGAGGGTTGAAACGGCTTGATGTTGGCATTGTAGAAGCTGTTTGTCGGCAAAGGATTATAGGTGGTGTAAAGGACCGCGATCCTGATTCCACGATTCTTGATCGTCGTGCACCAGCTCCCCCCCATGGCGCTCATGTTGCGGGTCGAGCCGTTCGCCTCGTCGACCAAGCCGTCGGTCACCAAAAACAACACTTCCTGCGGGCTATCACCGATATTTTTGGTCCCGTTGCCGGGCGTGCTCATGGCGGCGTTCAGGCCGCTGATAGCCGAGTCCCAGTTCGTGTCCTGGTCGTTGTTATAATTCGTATTCGTCAGATAGCCGTTGTAGGCCACCGTCAAAGGCTGCACCAAGGACGCTCCTGCCTTCGCAGCAGTCAAATTGCTCGTCATTGGCACGACGTTTCGGACGGTCGCGTCGAAATCCCAAATCGACATCTGAAACTGGGCGTTTGTCGTGTTCTCTGTGGCTTGCGCCGTGTCCATCAGGTTCTGGACGGCCTGGACCACGAGATCGATCCGCAACGACACTCCGAGAAACTTCGCTAGAGCATAATTGTCCTCGCCGCCCGGATTGCCGAGATGATCTTTGGCCGGATTGGTTTCGTGGCAGGCGAAGGCACAGCCGCCTTGGCTCGTCGTGTTGGCGACCATCTTCGCGATGTCGGTGGTGTTCGACGCAATGAGCATGGACGGGGATGTGTCGAGCAGCAGATAGAAATTGGTATTCGGCTGCGTCGTGGCCTGCGAAGCCGCCGCACCGCCCAAGGTGATCGAGGTGGCCTGCAACACATTGGGGAAGATATTCGTCGAGGTTCCTGAAAAGGTGACGCTGGCATTGCGGACGGTCCCCGAAAGCGAAGACGTGTCCGTCACGGTGATGACCGGATTGTTGGGATTGAGGGCGACGCCAGTGACCCGCGCGAATTGGGCGTTGAACATCGCGGTGGCGGCGGCTTTGGCGACGTCGGAGGACTGCGTCATCATGACCGGCGTAACGGCGGCGAGCGCAGCGGCATCGGCGACCGAGGCCAAGCGGTCCTTACGTCGCGCCGCCGAGACATAGTCGATCCCCATGCCCATCGCGAACAGCATGGGCACCACGCTTAAAGCGAAAATGATGCTGACGTTTCCACCCTTCGAGGCGGCGATAGCCCGCAGCTTTGCCAATAAGATCTTGATCATCTCAGCGTCCGTCTCATTCCACGTTCATAAGGGTCAAGAGGGCTGGTAGGCGATGCTGGCCGACCGGCGTGGAGTCATGAAAAGTTGATCCGCCATGGTCAGGTTTTGCGTCAGCGCATAGGGCACGACCGGGGTGTAGACGTAGGTAACCTGGGTCCAAACGATGTAGGAATTGGGCTGGGCGATGCCGGCCGGCAAAAAAACGATCTGGGTGGGTGTCAGCGCCGTCGTGTTGGTGGCCTTGCTCCAGACCACCGTGGCGATTCCGGCGGCACTCACATAGACTTCCGACACCGTGATCTGCATGGGGGTCGTGCTGTAGGGCGCGAAGACCTGTGCCGACGCGGCCATGACCGTGGCCAGATCCGCGTCGGTCATCGAGGAATAATGTGTCGTCAGATCGGCCAGGGCGCGTGTCGTGATCGTCACTTTTCTGGAGACGGCCAGGACCCGGCTATATTCGAAGCCTCCCATGACCAAGAGCAGCATCACCGGCAGAATGATCGCGAATTCGAGCGCCGCGACGCCCTCGCGCGATCGCATCATCCGCGCCCAGGTGCCAAGGCTGAAGCGGGCCATCAGTTCGTGTGCTCGTTCTGGAACACGGCGGTGGCCATGAGGAGCCGGCTGCCGTTGGTCTGATTGGCGAAACTGACCGCATCGGGCAGAACGAAGACCGGCCATTGATAGAGAATCCTCAGGACGACGATGCTGTCCGAGCTACCGAGGTTATATTGCCACGTGTTGGTAACGTTGCCGGATCCATCAAACGTCAATTGTGGTAGGTTGAGATTGCTCGCTGTGAACGAGGTCACGGTCGTAACGTCGATGTAGAGATTCGAGCAACTGAAGAGAGACGGTAGCGCGGCACAAAGGCTCGCCTTGTATTGGGCCTGAGTCAGGTTTTGCTGTTGGCTTGCCCCCACAAGGATCGATCGGCCCGCGTTCTCGGTGAAGCTTTCAAGCGCCTGCCCGGCAAAGAACACGATGCTGATCTGAAGCCCGGCCAAGATGATCGACAAGAAGGGCAGGCACACGATACCGAACTCGACCGCCGTCACGCCACGCTGATCGGAAACCAAGCGGACGGCGCTACGGTAGCATCGCCGCAGAAAGTGGAGGTCTCGATGTCGCCTTTTCGATCGCATTGAGAGTTTCGAACGCTCGTTTTTATGACAATTTGAACTTATAGCGGAGTCGTTTCCAAATTATTCTGGCAATAGCATGGATCATGCTACCTGAAGTCAATATTAATGAAATATTAAAACCATCTGAATCATTGATTGATTGCTTGCTGGACGATCGAACAGCTAGACTTTCTCTATCAGCGGTCCACGCTGGAGTTGCCGGGTTGAGCGACAAAGCGGCGTCCGGCCTCGTCTTGGCGCGGAAGCGCTCTAGTTCCCGACTGCGAGGCGGGAAGGTCGGGGCGTAATGGGAGATCTGAGGTTCGTTCTCGGCGACCAACTCAGCCTGGACATATCCTCGCTGCGTGGTCTCAAGGCCGATGAGGATGTGGTTTTGATGGCCGAGGTGGCCGAGGAAACCACCTATGTGCCGCATCACAAGCAAAAGCTTGTCTTCAGCCTCTCCGCCATGCGCCACTTCGCCCAGGCGTTACGGGATAAGGGTGCGAACGTCGACTATGTGCCGCTCGACGCACCCGGCAACAGCGGATCTTTTACGGGTGAGGTCATCCGAGCGGTCGAACGCCACCGGCCGACTCGCGTCATCGTCACCGAGCCTGGCGAATATCGCGTGCTGACGGCCATCGAGAGCTGGCACGATCGGCTCGACGTGCCGGTGCTGACGCGGGCCGACACGCGCTTTTTCTGTTCGACGGTGGAATTTTCGCGCTGGGCGGAGGATCGCAAGACGTTCCGGATGGAGCATTTCTACCGGCTGATGCGAGAGCGGACCACTCTACTCATGGACGAGGGCAAACCCGCCGGGGGCCAATGGAACTTCGACCATGACAACCGCAAGCCTTGGCCCCGTCACCTTGCCCCGCCCAAACGCCTGACTTTCGCTCCCGATGACGTGACGCGCGACGTGATCGCCATGGTCGAGCGAAGGTTCGCCCGGAATTTCGGCTCGCTCGAGGGCTTTGTGTGGGCGGTGACGCGGGAAGACGCGCTGCTGGCGCTCGATGCCTTCATGACGGAGTGCCTGCCACTCTTCGGTGATTATCAAGATGCGATGGTCGGCGGAGAGCCGTTTCTCTGCCATGCTGTTCTGTCGCCGTATCTTAACGCTGGCCTTCTCGAGCCTCGCGAGATCTGCGCGCGGGCCGAGGCCGCCTGGCGGGACGGCACCGCGCCGCTCAATGCCGTGGAAGGTCTGATCCGGCAGATTCTCGGCTGGCGTGAATATGTGCGGGGCATCTACTGGCACGCCATGCCGGACTATGCGCAAAGCAACGCGCTCGACGCGCGCCGCCCCTTGCCCGCTTTCTATTGGACAGGTGAGACGCGGATGAACTGCCTCCACCAGGCCATCGAGGATACCAGCCGCCACGCCTATGCGCATCATATCAACAGGCTGATGGTAACGGGTAATTTCGCGCTTTTGGCGCGGGTGCGTCCGGCCGAGATCGAGGCATGGTATCTGGCCGTCTATGCCGATGCCTATGACTGGGTCGAGTTGCCCAACGTCCATGGCATGGCGACATTCGCCGACGGCGGCCTCATGGGTTCGAAACCCTATGCGGCCGGAGGCGCCTATATCGACCGCATGTCGGATTATTGCGCCTCATGTGTCTATAGCCCCAAACTCAAGACCGGCCCCGGGGCCTGCCCGTTCAACTTTCTCTACTGGGCCTTCCTGATCGACAACGCCAAGGCGCTCTCCGGCAACCATCGGCTCGCCATGCCCTATCGCACCATCGCCCGATGGGGCGAGGCGCGCTGTCTCGAGATATCGCGCGAGGCTCATGCCTTTCTCGATGGCCTGCCGACCGACGATGAGTATCTCGAAATGCCGTCGCGGCATCGTGAATGATCCGATTTCTCGCCGCCGCTAATCCGACATTAGAGTTTTATGCCAAAGGTCGAGGGACTCTTCCCGGATGGTGCCCCCGATGCGTTTGTCTTCCGTTGAACCGCGTCCACAGCCCGATGGCGGACCAGCCGATCGGCATCGGCTCGCGCTGATGTCCGTCGGCAAAAAGATCGGCATTCTCACGCTTCTTCCGCTCGTCGGGCTCGTCCTGATCTTTGCCTTGTTCTGGACCAGCGCGTCCCGGGTCGGTACGGCCTTGAGCCAGAGCCGCGTCGAGATTGGCAAGTCGCTCGATGCCAAGACCTATCGGGACCGGTTGGTCGGGCTCGATATTGCAATCGTCACCTTTGTGTCGAAACCCACGGCTGAGAGCCGTGCCGCGCTCGTTGGAGCACGCGCCACGGCAACGAGCGCCAATGGGCCGGCCAGCGACCGCGATCAACTAACCGCCCTGGGACAGCAGATCGATCCGATTCTCGCGGCGCAGGATGCGATCGGATACGACGATCAGATCGGTCTAGCGGCCAAGACCAATATCGCGGGGGATGCGTTCGAACGCATGCTGGCCGATACGGTGGATTACAGCGACCCGCTCGGCGCCGCGACTGTCGAAGCCTTCGGCAAATTGCGCCGCGCTCAATTCAAGTTCGCGGTTGTACGGGCGGGGACGGCCCATGACGCCTTCTCGGCCGCCTTGGAGACCCTGCAAAAAGATATTGCGGCCTCCATGATTTCGGATGACAAAAAGGCTGGCTTCTCGACGCCGGTCGCGGCCTACGCGGACACGTTCGACCACTGGGCCAACGAGGTCGCGCGTCTGAGTTCAGCGCAAGCGCAAGCCCAAGACAGCCTACGGCAGATGACAGCGGCGAGCGATGCTATCGTTCTGGCGGCTTCGCAGGCCGCAGAGAACACGCAGGCCGACCTTGCCGCGACGCAGAACCAAGCCCTGATGGTGGTCGCCGTTGGAATTGGCCTCGTGGTTATGATCTGCGGAACTGCCAGCCTGCTGATCGGCCGCAGCCTGTCGATCCCGATCGCGCGCCTCGCCGACGCCATGCGCCGCATCACCGAGGGCGATCTCGACACCAGGATCGACAGCGCCGCTCGTCGGGACGAAATCGGCGCGATGGCCCGAGCCGTACAAACCTTCAAGGAAGCGGGAGCCGAGAAGCTTCGGCTCGAACAGGAGGCTGAACGCGCCCGCCTCGGTATCGAGGCGAACCGGACGGCGCACGAGACCGAGAAAGCCGAGCAGGCGCGGGCCGACGCCATCGTGGTCGCCGCCTTGGGCAAGGGCCTGCGCCGATTGTCGGATGGTGATCTCGTGGCCCGAATCACAGAGTCCTTCCCGTCTAAATCCGAGCAGCTCCGCCAAGATTTCAACGCCGCCGTCGATCGGCTGCAAGCCGCCATGGTCAGCGTTGACGGCGCCGCCCAGATCATCCGATCGCGAACGATCGAAATCTCGGCGGCGACCGAGGATCTGTCGCGCCGCACCGAGCAGCAGGCCGCGAACCTCGAGGAAACCGCCCAATCGCTCGAGGCGATCACGACCACGATCCGGCAGGCGGCCGTGACGGTCGATCATGCCCGGGGCGTGGTCTCCGCCGCCAAATCGGAGGCGGAGAACGGCACGACGGTGGTCGGGCAGGCGATCGAGGCCATGGGCGGCATCGAGCATTCCTCGAAGCAGGTCATTCAGATCATCGGTGTCATCGACGAAATCGCGTTCCAGACCAATCTATTGGCGCTGAACGCAGGGGTCGAGGCCGCGCGGGCGGGCGACGCTGGTCGCGGTTTCGCGGTCGTGGCGTCCGAGGTGCGGGCCCTGGCACAGCGATCCGCCACCGCAGCCAGGGAGATCAAAGGACTGATTGCCGAATCCGGTGAGCGGGTCGGCCGGGGGGTCGAGCTCGTGGCGGGCACGGGCAAAGCGCTCGACCGCATTCGGAATCAGGTCGAGGAATTGACGGCTTCGATGTCGGTGATCGCCACTGGCGCGCTCGAACAGGCCGAGGGGCTTCAACAGGTGAACGCCGCCGTGGGGCGCATGGATGGGGTGACCCAGCAGAACGCCGCCATGGTGGAGGAGACGACGGCGGCCTCGCAATCGCTGGCGAACGAAACCGAGGAATTGACACGCCTCGTCGGTCATTTCCAAACCGGAAACCAGAGCCGGTTTCAAGACATTCGCCGGACCCTGAAAGAGCCATCGGCCCCCGTGCGTCCGATCGCGCCCAGACCGCACACGCCCCATCTTCATGTGGTCGGCTCATCCACCAGGGCACCCTCCCCCCATCGCGACAAAAGCTAGATCCCGACGCCTCGATCACGATGCCTTGCGCGGCCGGCCAAGCCGCTTAAAGTCGTCTGACAGGCGAAAACCGCGCCTCAGCAAGAAGTGTCTCGAAGGACACCGACCGGAGGGCCAAAAATGTTCGGCGGCATGATGGACGTTCCGCTGCTCGTGTCCTCGCTCATCCGGCATGCCGGCACGCATCACGCCGATACTGAGGTCGTTTCGCGCGACGCCGCCGGCCTCATCCATCGCTATACCTATGGCGAGTGCCATCGCCGATCTCGGCAGCTTGCCCAGGCACTGGTCGGACTGGGCCTCGAGCCGGGCGAACGCGTCGGCACCCTGGCCTGGAACGGGCATCGGCATCTCGAACTCTATTATGCGGTCTCGGGCGCGGGCTTCGTCATCCACACCATCAACCCCCGTCTGTTTCACGACCAGATCGTCGGCATCATCGAGGATGCGGCGGAGCGGATTCTCTTCGTCGATCCGACCATCATGCCGCTGCTCGACACCCTGTCCGGCCGGCTGACGCGGGTCGAAGCCGTGGTCGTCATGGCGGATCGCTCCGCGATGCCGACATCGGCGCATTGGCCGAGGCTGCTTTGCTACGAGGATCTGATCGAAGGCCAACCCGACGGTTTCGATTGGCCGCAACTCGATGAAAGGACAGCGGCGGGCCTCTGCTATACGTCCGGCACCACAGGCCCGCCGAAGGGCGTACTTTATACGCACCGCTCCTGCCTGCTGCAGGCCATGGCGATCTGCATGCCGGACACGTTCGGCTTGTCCGCGACCGACACGGTCATGCCGGTGGTGCCGATGTTTCACGTCAACGCATGGTCCCTGCCCTACGCGGCCGTCATGGTGGGCGCCAAGCTGGTGCTGCCTGGGCCAAAACTCGATGGCGTGAGCCTGCATGGCCTCATCGCGGCGGAAGGGGTCACCATGACGGCGGGCGTGCCGACCCTTTGGTCAGGACTTCTCGACACAGTCGAGGCCGATGGGCTCGACCTGCGAAAGGTCCGGCGGGTCGGCATCGGCGGCTCCGCCTGCCCCCCGGTGATGATCGAGCGTTTCAATAGGCTGGGTGTCACGGTGGTCCACGCCTGGGGCATGACGGAGACCAGCCCTGTGGCTCTCGCCAGCCTACCGAAACACAAGCAACGCGATTTGAGCGAGACGGACGCTTTGGCCCTCAAGGCAAAACAGGGGCGCCCGCTGTTCGGCGTCGAGATCCGCGTCATCGGGCCTGAAGGGAAGGACCTTCCCTTCGATGGAAACGCCATCGGCCGCCTGCTGGTGCGCGGTCCGTGGGTCGCTTCGCACTATTTCAACGCGGCTTCCGATGAGCCGGCCTTCGCCGAGCCGGGCTGGTTCGACACCGGCGACGTGGTCACCATCGACCCCGACGGTTTCGTCACGATCGTCGACCGCGCCAAGGATGTGATCAAATCCGGGGGTGAATGGATCAGTTCGATCGCGATCGAGAATATCGCCATGGCACATCCCGCGGTGCATGAGGCGGCGGTGATCGGCCGGCCCGACGCGCGGTGGGGCGAGCGGCCTGTGCTCTTTGTAGTACCGCGTGCCGGCGCGGTTTTCACTGCCGAGGATTGCCTTGCTCATTTCGGGGGGAAGGTCGCCCGCTGGTGCGTCCCGACCGATGTCAGAAGCGTCGAAACCTTGCCCCGTACTGCGACCGGCAAGCTGGCGAAGACCGCGCTCCGCGAGCTTTTGTGAACGGCGGTCGCCCTACGCCCGCCAGAGCCTGACGATGCTCACGTTGGGCCCTATCCGTCGATGCGCCGCAATTCGTCGAGCCAGACCGCGCCGAGCTGACTGGTGAAGGCCATGGTGGAGCCGCCGCTCTGCGCCTGAGAGAACCCCGAAATGACATGATCGCCGGTATCGAACACCGATACTGTGCCGTTGCGTTGGATCGCCAATCGGCGGGACGCCGGAAATAGCGCATAGCGGGTGTCGTTCTGGGACCCGGTGGATGAGGGTTGACCGAGCCCGTCGGGCCACCAGTCTCGCCGCGAGCGCTGATCGACGGCGTCAGACGAGCCGTCGCCCTGGCGCTGGGATTGATGCGACCCGCTCCCCCACCCGGTCGCGGCGGCTTCGGCCACATGACCCGCAAGGTCGGCGCAGACCGCCGCCACCTTCGCCTTGAGAGCGGAATTGAACATGTCCCCGATCTGCAGCATGCCGCCGGACCACTGGCCCATGCCCCCCAATTCGGGATGGCTGAACTGAGCCTGATATCCGTTACCGGCCCGCAGCGCGTCCCACACTGCGCGCGTGGCGCCTTCGCTCAGCCCATGGCGGCGCGCCGCGTCGGCGATGAAGTCCTTGTCGTTCGGTCCTGGCATATCGACTCGCATGAACGAATTTGAGTATCCTGACTGTGCCGACGATCGCTGCACGAGTCCATGGGCCGGTCAAAACGGTTGGCAATTGCCGCGCCCGACGCGCGTCCCGCTTGGCGGAACGCCTATGGCCAGTGAAAGAGCGGCCAGATCACGATGGCGAAGAGCATGACCTTGCCCGAAAACCCGTGCCGACTTTTTAGCGTCATAGTCTAAAGTCGACTGATGAATGATATTCTCCACCTCGTCCCGAGGCCCGGAACCACGCGCGTCACGGCGAGGGCGCTCGGCCTCGGAGACCGGCTCGATGCCTCGGGGTTGGAGCGGCCGGACACGATTTCGGTCAATCCGCTCGCTTTCGGGGTTGGCCAATCCGGGTTCGTGGCGCTCTACCGCTTTGGCGTCGCCGTGCTGATCGGCTTGTCTCCTGTGGAGGAAGACGATTTTCTCCGGCAGATCAGGCCGCGCGTTTCCGGCGAGCGCGGCCGGTCCGATGACGAGACCACGGTGCTTGAACTGTCCGCCGATGGGGCGGACAAGATCGCGCCGGGAGGCCCCATCATGATGGTGGATTTGTCGCCGCAACGGCTTCTGGTCGTCGCCGACGCTTTGGCCAAAAATGTTTCGCTCGAACGCGACGAGCGCGAGGTCAACGGCGTTCTCGAAAAGATCGAGCCTTTCGCCATCGACCTCATGCGTACCGGTCGGCCGCCGGGAACTCGGCGGGCCATCCTGCGACTGATCGGCCATGCTCTTTTGGTGCAGCACCGGCTCTCGGGCCGAGTCGCGATCGAGGAAAAGCCCGATGTTTTGTGGGACCGCCCAGACCTCGAGCGTCTCTATGCGCGTGTCGAAGATGAATATGAACTCAAGGAGCGCACCGTCACCCTGAAGCGCAAGCTCGACGTCATCGTGGAGACCGCCCGAGCCATGACCGATGTCATCGAGGCCGATCGAGCCACGCGCCTCGAAGCCACGGTCGTCCTCCTGATCGTCGCCGAAATCACGCTGACGCTGATCCAGATGTTTTTGCTGCGCCACTGACATCTCGAGCACACACCAATACCTGACGAGGAACTCGATAGCCTCGAAATGTTCAACATAAGCGATGCCGCGAAGGCTTCGGCCGTCAAGGCGAAGCGTCAGTCGAGCGTCGGGAGCTGAAATCGCCGCTTTGAGCGCCGAACGCCCCAGCCGGACCTTGACATCGACCGAAAAATCATCAGGTTGATGGGACGAATTGTAGGCTGAACGACTTGGCCCCGCGCATCGCAAGAGCATGTGCCTGCTAACGACCTCTTTCTAACAGTCGAACTCCTGCCGTATCGCGCTTGCGCGACTTACGGTTTCTTTATGCTGAATAGGTCTGTCATGACTATTGGTACCGTCAAGTGGTTTAACGGAAGCAAGGGCTTCGGGTTCATTCAGCCGGACGACGGCGGCGCCGACGTGTTCGTTCACATCAGTGCTGTTGAGCGCGCTGGCATGAACGATCTTCACGAAGGCCAGAAGGTCAGCTTCGAGCTTACGGCAGATCGCCGCACCGGCAAGAAGTCCGCCGACCAGCTCAAGGCTGTCGGCTAAGGCATCCCGCGCTAGCGCCGGCCGGGGAGCCACAAGCTCCGATCCTGTCGGCGTTTTCCGAAGGGCTGGATTCATTCCGGCCCTTTTTTCTTCCTGATAACCAAGAAGGCCGGACATTGCAGGTTTTGGTCCGCGACAACAATGTCGATCAAGCGCTAAAGGCGCTTAAGCGTAAGATGCAGCGTGAAGGCATTTTCCGCGAAATGAAGATGCGCAGCGCATACGAGAAGCCCTCCGAGCGCCGGGCTAGGGAGCAGGGCGAGGCGATCCGCCGCGCTCGCAAACTTGCCCGGAAACAGGCGATTCGCGAAGGACTTCTGCCCGCGCCGAAGCCGCGTGTTCCCCTGCCCGGCAGGCCACCCGCGCGTCCAGCAGCTCTCTGAGCCGCTTTTTTGGGGCTCCGTCGCAACGAGCCCCCTCATATTAGTGCTGGAGCGGTGCGGTGACAGCCGGGCAGGCTTCAAGAGTATAGCCGAAAAGGAATGGCGTGATGGCGTCGGGTCCAAGTGCATCCAACGATATGCGGGCCAAGGCAGAGGCGAAGTTTCATCTGGCTGAGCGCCGGAAGACCGAGGCGGAACAAGCCTTGAGCGACGCGCGTACGGCCAAGACTGCTGAATCTGCCAAGACCGCCCGCCTCAAGGCGCTGCGAATGGCCAAGGAAGAATCTGAGCGCGAGACGGAGGAAGCCGCCAAGGCGGCAAAAGCTGCGACCGTTGTGAAGAAGAAGCCCCGAGCAACCCGCGCGGCAACTGCCTGATTAGAAATTCGGGCTGGCTTTAAAGCCTTGCCATGTCGGCCAGCCTTGGGCCGTGGCCTGGGCTGGTGTAGTCCACGAAAAATTCGGTAGTTGGTGTCTTGCGAAAGTGATCTGCCGCTTGGCATAGGCTCGGGTCTGCGACTTGGCCCGAGCGACGGCGTCGTTAAGGGCAATGCGTTTGTCCAGATAGTCGAGAAGCGGCGGCACGCCCAAGGCGCGCATGGCCGGTAGCGATGGATCCAGGCTCCGTGCGGCCAGTCTCGCCACTTCGTCGAGCGCTCCCTGCTCCATCATCTCATCGAAACGTCGGTCGATGACCTCCCGTAGAGCATGCTTCTCGGGTTCGATCACGATGCCCATATAGCTGTCGGGTCCGAGCAGCGGCGGTCGCCGCCTGCCTTGGAAGAATGCCAGCGAGCGACCCGTCGCCTCCAAAACCTCGATAGCCCGGAGAACGCGTTGCGGATCGGTGGGCAGCAACCGTGCGGCCATCTCGGGATCCCGAGCGGCGAGCCGAGCGTGAAGCTCCTCGGCGGATAGATGCTTGGCCTCAGCCCTCAGACGTTCGCGCAGGTCTTCGGGAACAGCCGGAATGTCGGAAAGCCCTTGGGTCATGGCCTTGAAATAAAGGCCAGTGCCCCCAACCACGATGGGCAGCCGGCCGTTCGCGCGCGCGGCTTCGATCGCAGGCCCAGCCTCGGCGAGCCATAGGGCCACGGAATAGGCTGATGCTGCATCCTGATGGCCAAACAGCCAATGAGGCACCGATGCCTCGTCGATGGCGTTTGGGCGGCCGGTGAGGATGCGAAGGTCTCGATAGACTGCCATCGAATCGGCGTTGATGACGACGCCACGGTGGCGTTCGGCCAACCGGAGGGCCAAGGCGG
The DNA here is from genome assembly GCA_965214365.1 of Lichenihabitans sp. GTDB lineage: Bacteria > Pseudomonadota > Alphaproteobacteria > Rhizobiales > Beijerinckiaceae > Lichenihabitans. The sequence continues at coordinate 1,712,284 of CBDCBM010000004.1, read as the reverse complement.
ACTTGCCGCCCGCCGTCGGGCCTGCGATGAGAAGCACCCTTTGTCTGTCCAAATGTTCCCCGCCGACGATGTCCGAATCCCTGTCTTGTGTCGCGACCCTCGTGGCTCGTAAAGGCTTCGCCCGATTGGACGACGCCTTTTTGTCGTCGCTGCGCGAGCCCCTACGCGCCACCGCACCGCTTCGATGGCTCGAGCCTGGCCTCGCGGTCGACATCCCGTTTGTCTCAACCGAGGGGATGATCCCATCCCATCGTTCGGCGCTCGCCGCCATGATTGGAACGGGCGCGATCGATTTTGCGGTTCAGCCGGAAGGTGCGCGGCACAAGAAGCTTTTTCTCGCCGACATGGATTCCACCATGATCGGACAGGAATGTATCGACGAGCTTGCCGCTTTCGCAGGTCTCAAAGGCCAGGTTTCCGCCATTACCGAACGCGCCATGCGGGGCGAGATCGCCTTCGAGCCCGCCTTGCGCGAACGCGTGGCCCTGCTGAAAGGCCTCCCGGTCGGCGTGATCGACGACGTGCTAGCGCGGCATATCACCCTCAATCCCGGCGCCCTCACCCTGGTCCGGACGATGAGGGCCAACGGCATCTATTGTGCCCTGGTGTCGGGGGGATTTACGGCCTTCACCGGCCCGATCGCCGCGCGACTGGAGTTCGACGAACACCGCTCGAACCATCTCGGGGTCCTGGCCGGCATCCTCGACGGCACTGTCGCCGAGCCGATTTTGGGACGCGAGGCCAAGCTCGAACGGTTGCTTGCGCTGAGGGTCGAGCAGTCTCTCATGCCGTATGAAACCCTGGCCGTCGGCGATGGCGCCAACGATCTGGCGATGCTCGGCGAAGCCGGGCTTGGTGTCGCCTATCGGGCGAAACCTGCGGTTGCGGCCGCCGCCGACGCCCGCATCGACCATACGGATCTCACCACACTGCTCTTCTTCCAGGGTTTTGCACGGCACGCGTTCGTCGAATAGACGGCTCGTGCCGTCAATCCAACGAAAGCGCCACGTAGCGCACATCGCCCTGGCCACTCGATACCAGCAGTAGCGCCGACTTTTTGCCCGAATCCTTGATGGCCTTGAGCTTCAAAGTCATGTCGGCCGGATCCGTCACCGCGTTCTGGTTGATCTCGACCACCACGTCGCCCGGCTTGATGGATTTCTCGTTGGCGGCGGAGGCCGGATCGACGGCGGTGACGGCCACCCCCTTGACCGTGTCCTTGATATTGAACTTCTTGCGGATGTCGTCCGACAATTGGGACAATTCCATGCCGAGCGCGGTCTGCACGGCGGCCGGCGGCGCGTCGTTCGCCGGCCCCTTTTCGAGCGACGCCTGTTTCTCGCCGTCATCCAGACGGCCGAGCCTGACGGTCAGGTCCTTGTCCTTGCCGTCGCGCACGATGCCGACCTGAACGTCCTTGCCGACCGCCGTCGAGGCAACGATCTTCGGCAGGTCGCGTGATTCCTTCACCTCCTGGCCGTCGAACTTCACGATCACGTCGCCAGCCTTGATCCCGGCCGGTTTCGCCGGACCCTTCTCGTCGACGCCAGCCACCAAAGCGCCTCGCGGCGTGCCAAGCCCCAGGCTCTCCGCGATGCCTTGATCGACATTCTGGATACGCACGCCGAGCCAGCCCCGCCGCACCTCGTGGAACTGGCGCAATTGATCGATGATCGGGATCACCGTATCGGATGGGGTGGCGAATCCGATGCCGATGGAGCCGCCGGAGGGGGATAGGATCGCGGTATTGATGCCGATCACCTCGCCGGCCATATTGAACAGCGGACCGCCCGAATTGCCCTTGTTGATGGACGCGTCGGTCTGGATGTAATTGTCGTAGGGGCCGCTATCAATGTTGCGGTGGCGCGCCGAGACGATGCCCGCCGTCACCGTGCCGCCGAGGCCGAAGGGGTTGCCGACCGCCATCACCGCATCACCCACCCGCATCTTGTCGCTGTCCCCCAAGGGCACCGATTTCAGCGGATGGTCGGTTGTCACCTTCAACACGGCGACGTCGATCTTGGCATCCTTGCCGACGATTTCCGCCTTGAGCTTGGTGCCGTCCGTCAGGATGACCGTGATGTCGTTAGCGCCCTCGATCACATGATTGTTGGTGATGACGATCCCGGACGCATCGATGATGAAGCCGGACCCTAGCGAATTGCTGCGCCGGTTGCGGGATGGATCGTCGCCGGCACCAGGCGCATTACGATGCTGCTGCATCCGTTTGTTGAACTCTTCGAAGAGGTCGTCGAAGGGCGTTCCGGGCGGCAGTTTCGGCATGGCGCTCGCCTGCTTCTGCTCCACGACCTGGGCGGCGGAAATATTGACGACCGCGTCCGTCACGCTGTCCGCGAGATCGGCCAGGGACTCGGTGCCCTTGGCTGAGGCCCGGTCGAGACCCAGCGGACGAGGCACCAACGGCGCCACCGTGAGCGCGCTGCCGAGAAGCGCGACCGCAAGACAGCGGCCCACGAGGCGGGAGGCGTCGGTGGAACAAGGAAAGCGCATGGGGGGGGGTCCGTTCAGCCGCGATGCCGATGCCGGTTCCAGCATCCGCGTTAATTGCCTGGACATCATACAGAAGCCCGCGCAAGCGGCAATTTTTGCGCGGGTCCTTTCATCTGATTTCAGACTCCAAGGCTCATGGAGCTGGAGCCGCAATGGCGGGCGCCGACCCATCGGCGGGCGCGAAAGAGGCGCCGGCGGCTGGCGTCGCGCCAGCTGGCGGAACGCCCTCCGCATTGGCGAAGAAGCGGAAGAACTCGGACGTCGGCGAGAGCACGAACTTCGTCTGGTCGGGCCGCAGGCTGGACACATAGGCCTGCATGGAGCGGTAGAAGGAGAAGAAGCTCGGATCCTTGCCATAGGCTTCCGCGAAGATACGGTTGCGCTCGGCCTCGCCGGTGCCGCGCAGGGTATCGGCCTGGCGCTGCGCGTCAGCCCGCAACACGACGACATCGCGGTCGGCCTTGGCCGTGATGGTCTGCGCCTGCTCGGAGCCTTGCGCCCGATATTCGGCCGCCTCGCGAGCGCGCTCGCTTTGCATCCGGCTAAAAACCTTTTCCGAGATCTCCCGGGGAAGGTCCGCACGGCGTATTCTGACATCGTTCACCGAAACACCCAGACGGGCGCCTTCCGTATTCACGAGGTCGCGAATCTTCACCATCAGTTGGGCGCGCTGGTCGCGCACGATCTGGGGCAGGCTCGCCTCGCCAAGCACCCGGCGCAGCGCGGAATTCAGCACCGAACCCAGCTGGTTATTGGCGCGCTCCACCGTTCCAACCGCCTGATAGAACTTCAGCGCGTCGGCGATCTTGTAGCGCACGAAGGCATCGACGAGGATCCGCTGGTTGTCGGAGGCCAGAACCTCCTGCTGCGGCGTTTCAAGGTCGAGGATGCGGTTGTCGAGCGTCACGACGCTTTCGATGAAGGGTGTCTTGAAATGGAGACCGGGCGAGGTGACGACGCCGACCGGTTCGCCGAGCTTGAGAACCAGGGCCTGCTCGGTCTGGTCGACCGTGTAGACGGCGCCGCTCAGCATAAACAGGATGGCGGCCACAAGAGCGGCGGCCAGAATGGGAAGGGGCCTCATGGCTTGGCTCCCGTTGTGGCGTTGATGCCGCCAGTCGAACCGAGGGGCAACAGCGGCACGACGCCTGGGCCCTTGGCATCGATGATGGTCTTATCGGCTCCGGCCAGAACGGCCTCCATGGTTTCCAGATACATGCGCTGACGCGTGATCGCGGGCGCGTTCTTGTATTGGGCATAAACCTGATCGAAGCGCGACGCTTGACCCTGTGCCTCCTGCACGGTCTGTTCCTTATAGCCTTCGGCCTCCTGAACGATGCGGGCCGCCGCGCCGCGCGCCTCGGGCACCACCCGGTTGGCGTAGGATTCGGATTCGTTGCGTTGGCGCTGCAAATCCTGCTGCGCCGCCGTCACGTCACGGAAGGACGCGATGACCTGCTGCGGCGGATCGACGGAGAGCAACTGAACCTGCAGGATCAGGACCCCGGCATTGTAAGAGTTCAACACCTTTTGAATGAGTTCCTGAACCGCCGGCTCGATGATGCTGCGATCGCTGGTGAGCAGCTTGAGCAGTTGCGAGCGGCCGATCACCTCCCGCATCGCGCTTTCGGACACGGCTTTGACCGTCTCGTCGGGATTGCGCAGGTTGAAGGCATAATATTCGGGATGTTCAGGATCGATCTGCCAAATCACGCGAAACTTCACATCGCCGATATTCTCGTCTCCGGTCAGCATCAAGCTTTCTTCGGGCACGTCGCTCGATACGCGGATGGCGGAATTGCGCAGATTTTCACGCGAGACCGAACCGATGTCGATGGCATTGCGGTCTGTTACCGCGAATTTGTCGACGTTGCCGATCGGATAAGGCAAATTATAGTGCCATCCTGCCGGAGTCTTTCCAGTATAGCGGCCGAAGATCATGTTGATGCCGACTTCGTTCGGCGCCACCGTGTAAAAGCCGCTGCCGAGCCACAACAGGCAGACTGCCAGCACCGCGAGGAGCAGTCCCAGGCTACCGAAGCTTCCTGATGGCATGAGGCGACGCAGGCGCTCTTGGCTCTTGCGAAGCAGGTCCTCCAAATCGGGAGGCGTAGGCCCGCTGCCGCCCCCGGGCCCCTGTCCCCAAGGGCCCTGACCGCTGGGCTTCCAGGGTCCGCCGCCGCCGGCGTTGCCGCCGCCGCTTTGATTGCTCCAGGGCATTCAGGTCCTCATGATCGGCGACACGCCGATGCGTCATATAGGGGAGGCCATGGGTTGCCGCAATCGAAGCGCCTCAACGCGCTCCTGCGCGGCGCGCGCGTCAGCGGCGATGATAGGTCGCGAAGACGAACGGCGCGTCGTCGCCGCTTTCTCGCGCCTGCGGGTTCCGCGAGGTTTGGCGCCACGCGGCCGGGTCGATCGGTGGAAAGAAGGCGTCGGCCTCGGGAGCGAGGTCGACCTCGGTGATCTCCAGCCGATCGGCCTCGCCAATGAGCCTCGCATAAAGGGTGGACCCTCCCCCCACCATGACCGCCGGCGCGCCCAGGGTTTGGGCGATGGAGCGCGCCAGCGCTACGGCCTCGACCGGATCGCGGCAGAGCACGACGCTCTCGGGCACCGAAAGGGTGGGATCGCTCGATACGACGATCATGGCGCGGCCTGGCAGCGCACGGCCGATCGACTGCCACGTCCGGCGACCGACGATCAACGGCTTACCCATGGTCGAAGAGCGGAATTGCCGCATGTCGCCGGCCAGTCGCCACGGCAGGCCGTTCCGCCGGCCGATAGCGCCGTTGCGCCCAACGGCCGCGATAAGCACCAGCGGGACGTTCACCGCAGGACTGGCGCGCGCCGGATCACGCGGCCCTCACCTCGATTGGAGCGTCCGGACTGGCAGCCGAGTGTCCGAGCGCATGCAAAGATGGCACTGGACCACGCCACAGCGGCCGCAGGATACAACAAAACAGCGTCAAGACGGCTGGTCCACAGGGCGAAAACACCAGGTCCGGATTTTGAACGACGAGGAAGTTCATGCCGAAGCCCAGTGATTGCGCCAGCGCATAGCCAATCAGGATCGCGACATAGTCGCGCTGCGACAGGCAAAGCCGCAAGGCCGGGGACGCCAGCATCAGCCCGACGCCAAAAACCACGAAATCATAATCGTAAACGTAAGGACTGATGAAAAATCCCGCCATAATGACCAGGCCGAGATGTAGGCGGGGGTTAGGATCGCGCGAGACGAGGCGCGCCACCGCGACGAGAACACCCGCCGCCACGCCGCCATGCAGCAGCATCGCTACCCAGGGCGCGAGACCGATGCCGATCGCAAAGGCGAAGATCGACGTCATGCGGTGCAGCGGATAGGCGCCGAGCGTCATCAACCGGCCGACCTCGGGCAGCGCGTGGAGGAACGCGGAGAAGACGCCGATGCCGAAGATCGCGATGCTGAGGGCCGTCAATGTGATGGCTCCGAGAGCCGCGATGGCCAGGATGGTCCAGCGACGCTGCGACACGAGGAGAATCGGCACCAGCGGAACGAGATGCGGCTTGAAGGCCATGAGTCCGAGGCACAATCCCGACCGCACCGGATTGCCGGACATGAGGCAGGCCGATCCGGCCGCCACGATCGCCGCCGTCAACAGACCGTTCTGGCCGCAGCGCAGGTTGAGAACGATGCCGACCAGTGAGGCGAGGATGACGGGCCAGCGGCCGACGGGATCAAGCCGCGCGGTGGCCCAGACATAGAGCCCGAGGGTGCCGGTCACGAAAACCAAGAAGGCCCATCCGAGTGGGAGCGCCGCCAGCGCTCCCACCACAATGCCGAACAGCGGCGGATAGGACCAGGGCATGAAAACCGGGCGTCCGCCGCCGAGCGCCGCTTCGAGCTTCATCATGGTCGAGGCATGATAGGCCTCCACGAACTGCCCGGACCAGATCAGTCGGCCGACGATATAGAAGGCATGGAAATCCGTGATGTCGGCGCGGCCTTCCCAGTGGCTCGTCGCGCCCACATTGTTCACGACGCCGATGACGATAACGCCAGCGAGCGCCAGACCAAAGACGATCTTGATGAGGCGTGAAACGCGAATCTCGGATGCCATGACGCTCCCCGCTGCTCACGGCATCAAAACACCGAAGTGCCGAAGGATTCGCTAAAGGCAAGACCTCCGCGACCTCACCATCGCATCAACCGCGCGCCGCTCGGCTACCGGCACCTCTATCGGCCTCAGCCATTGTCGCCGCCCATGAAGCGCCGCAAGATTTCGACGACAAATCGATTGGCTTCCTCGGTGCCGACACTGAGCCGAAGGCAATCGGGCAAGCCATAGGCCGAGACCGCCCGCAGCACGAGACCGTGCCGCGTCAGGAAGGCGTCGGCTTCGGCGGCGCTATGGCCGGGGCGCGAGGGGAAGCGCAGCAAAAGGAAGTTGCCGACGCTGGGAATGACCTCGATTTCGAGGGCGCCGATCTCCGCCGCCAGCCAGGCCAGCCAACGATCGTTATGGGCCAGCGAGGCCTCGACATGGCCAACATCCTCGATCGCGGCGATGCCGGCTTCGATGGCCGGGCCGTTGACGTTGAACGGCGCCCTGATCCGATTGATGGCGTCGCAGACGGCGCTGGGCGCGTAGCACCAGCCGATCCGCAAGGCGGCCAGCCCGTGGATTTTCGAGAAGGTCCGCGTCATCACCACATTGTCGCACGTCGAGGCCAGTTCCTGGCCGGACGAATAATCGTTGGCCCGCGCATATTCGGCATAAGCGGCATCGAGCACCAGCAAGACACGGGGCGGTAACGCCGCCTGCAGGCGCTTGACCTCGGCGAAGGGTAGATAGGTCCCGGTGGGATTGTTGGGATTGGCCAGGAACACCATACGGGTGCTGGGTCCGACTTTGGAGAGAATCGCATCGACATTGGCCGTGAGATCGACCTCCGCCGCCTCCACCGGCGTGCCGCCTGCGGCACGGATGGCGATCTTATGCACCAGGAAGCCGTGGGTCGTGACAATCCCCTCGTCGCCGGGGCCGATGAACGCATAGGCGAGGAGGCTCAGAAGATCATCCGAGCCGCAACCGCAGACGATGCGCGCCACGTCGAGCCCGTAGCGCCGGGCAATCGCCTCCCGCAGACGCAACGCCGTGCCGTCGGGATAGAGGTCGAGCTTGTCGGCTGCGGCCCGAAAGGCCGCCAGAGCGTTGTCGGAGGGGCCGAGCGGCGTCTCGTTGGAGGAGAGCTTATAGGTCTTCACGCCGGGGGCGGCCGCGCTTTTGCCGGGCACATAGGCGTCGATGTCGAGGATGCCGGCGCGAGGAACCGGAAACGGCGATACGGATGACATGGGGTGCGACTCGAAAGGGTTGAGGATGGAAGATCAAGGTCAGGCGGCTCGGTGGCCCGGATCGGCGGGGGTGAGACCGAACCGCGCCGCGTGGCTACCGATTTCCGCAAGGCGCAGGTCGCCCTTGGCCGATAGACCGTCGCGGATCACGCCGAAGGGAACCGCGCCCGGCAGAGCGAGAAGGAGCGCGAGGCCGATGTCGTCCGCCGCCTCGGCGACGATCTCCCCGCCCAGAGCCGAGAGCGAGCCCGCGAAATCCGGCCGCCAGCGATCGACGGAAGCGGCATAAAGAACCACTTCGCGAGACGCGGTGGCGGCCGTGGGCTGCGCGATGACGAGCACCGGCATACCGGCGGGGTGATCGGGCCGCTCCACGAAAGGCAGCCGGGCGATGACCTTGGGGGCGTCGGGACCGATCAGCTTGCGCCACCATGGACCTGTGGCGGCCCCCCCCTCGATCCGCACGAGGCCAAGGTCCCCCCGAGCCGCATCGAGCGCGTCGATCACCGTCTCCGGCCCCTCGTGCGGTACGAGAGGGACCGTGAAGCCGAAGTGGAACCGTGCGACGTCGCGCATCGCGGCGTCGCCCGCCGATTGGTCGGCATGCACCGCATAGGCGGCCTGAACATAGGTGAAGGTGGAAATGATGACACGCCAGATGCTCTCGACCGTATCGAGCGGCAACTGGCCGCGATGGCGTTCGAGGAGGCTGCGCATCATCGCAGCTTCCCGCTCGGGCCGAAAGGCCGAGCCGCCGCCCGCCCTCGCCTTAGCGGCGATGATCCGTCCGATGATCGAACCACGCTCGATCAAGAGCTCTTGCATGGCGGCGTCGATCCTGTCGATCTCCACACGCAGGTCGGTCAAGGTTTCGGACGCGTTGGGGTTCATCGGTCGAGCGGGTTTCGGCGGTGCGCTGCGGGTCTGATCCTTCTAAAGCAGGATCGGACGCCATGGCAAAGTCTTCGCGCGTTGGTCATTCCTGGTGACGCGAGCAGTCGAGCGACACCCTGCGGACCGGGACCGCAAGAGCGCCCGCGACGCCTCGCTCCCCAACATTCTTATCTCCGCCCTCGATTTGCCTCAAACGAACGTTTGATATTCATACGATCGTAGGATACATCGGGTGCCATCATGCTGCGCAGGTCCGGTCTTAGAAATCCCTTCGTTTTCCCGGTGCTCACGGGACGTCTCCTCTATCCGGCCGCCGCGGCATGTTTGGCGGCGCTTACCGCCGTCACCGTCCTCACCGCGCTCCCCTCTCTTTGGCGGAACGACGCGGTCGCCGTCGCCCTGACCAGCGGCGGCAAATTCGCCGCCCGGATCGCTGGCGCCGAGGCGGCACCACCTTCGGCGCTGTCCGCCGCGTCCCAGGGGACGAGCCTGCCTTTCCTCGCCCGGTCATCCGTCGATGAGGCGGTCTCATGGTTGTCGACGGCCGCGATGGAAAGTCTGACCACCGACGAATCTGCGCCCAAGGCGGTGGTTTCCACCATCGACCGGCACCTGAAATTCAAGGCTCGGGCCGAGGGACGCCGGCTGGTCGACGCCGTCATGACAGACCCCAAGGCTGCCCTTTCCGTGGACGAGGCGGCTTTGGCGAAACCGGATGAGGGCCTGATGCCGAAGATTCTCGCCTCGGCCCGCTCCGCCTGGTCCGTGACGACCTCGGCCGGCGGCTCGCTCATGTCCCATATCCTGCCCAGTGAGTGACACCGACCTGAGCTATGAGCCCCATCGAGAGCAGCGGATCACGGCCCACGGACGCGACGCGACGCGCACTGCTGAATGCCGCGCTGGTCGTCTTCGCCGAACACGGATACGAGGCCGCGTCGGTTCGGGACATCACCGGACGGGCTAAGGTCAACCAGGGGGCGATCACCTATCACTTCGGCGGCAAGGAAGGGCTCTATCGTGACGTGCTGCGCACGGCGCGCGAAGCCCTTGGCGCCCAGCCGCTCATCAGCCTCGTCACGCTCGACTCCCACGACCCCGCCCAGGCCTTGCGATTGTTCATCCGGCAGACGCTCGCACCCCTCGCGGACGCCCCGCGCTTCAAACGTTCGCTGCGGATCTTCGCCTGGGAGCAACTGAAGCCGACGGCCATCCGCCAGCGTCTGAGCCGCGAGGAACCCTTTCCGGCCGTCGTTCTGGCCCATGCGGTGATGCGGCGGCTGATGCCCGTCGCCGACGACCGGGCTCTCGCCATCGCCACGGCCTGGCTGTTGGGGCAGACCTTCACCTTCATCCGCGATGGACAATGGCTGGTGCAGCCGCCCTTCAGCTTGGCATTCGATCGGGAAGGCATCGAGGCGGTGGCAGACACCATCGCAACGTTGAGCCTCTCGGGCCTGACGAACCTGTCTTCATTGTAATGAAAGATCCCCGGCCACCTCCCTTGTGGCCGTTCGGCGACCGGTCCATATTCGATCGCGCTGGCCTCTATCATTCCAGGCTCAGCTTGAGCCCCTATGTTCGGGCTCGTCCATAGGAGAGAAATCCAATGTCCGACTTCGACCGCAATGCGACGGTGCGCTATGGCGGGCGTGCAGGCCGGGCCGGCGTAGCCGTCGACCAAGGCCTGCGCTCGTACATGCTCGGGGTCTATAACAATATGGTGATTGGCCTGGCCATCACCGGCCTTGTCGCGCTCGGGACGAACATGCTGGCCGTCACCACCGATCCCGGTCAGGCCATGGGTCAGCTTCGGGGCGGTATCTATCTGACGGGCCTCGGCACCGCACTTTATAGCAGCCCGCTCCGTTGGGTCGTGATGCTCGCGCCCCTGGCCTTCGTGATGTTCCTGTCGTTCAGGATCGACCGCATGTCGGCCTCTGCGGCGCGCAACATGTTCATGGGCTTCTCCGCCGTGATGGGCCTGTCGCTCTCGTCGATTCTCCTCGTCTATACGGGGCAGTCGGTTGCGCTCGCCTTCTTCCAGACGGCTGCGACCTTCGGTGCGCTCAGCCTTTACGGCTACACGACCAAGCGTGACCTGTCGCCGGTGGGGTCGTTCCTGATGATGGGCTTGTTCGGCGTGATTATCGCCGGCCTAGTCAATATGTTCGTCCAGAGTTCTGCCCTCCAGTTCGGCATCTCGGTGCTGACGATCTTGATCTTTGCCGGTCTCACGGCTTGGGACACGCAGAGCATCAAGGAGATGTATTTTTCGGGAGACTCCGCGGAAGTCGCGGCGAAGAAGTCGATCAACGGCGCTCTGAGGCTCTATCTCGATTTCATCAACATCTTCACGGCGCTGATCCAGTTGACGGGCGACCGCCGCTAATCGATCGCACTAAGCTTAAATCGACCAGCCCCGGAGCGATCCGGGGCTTTTTTTATGCCTCGCGGCCTACAGCACCACGAGCTTAGGCTTGGGCTCCAATACCTGCAGCACGCGGCGCAGTTCCGTGCCGCGCTTGAGGACGAGGCCTGTGGCCGTGACCACTGCGTAAAGTCCTTGCTTGCGAGCGAGACTCGGGTCCTTCTCGACACGGAACAGGGGCACCTCGGAGGCCCGGCGATAGATGCTGAAGACCGCCTTCGACGTGTTGAAATCGATGGCGTAATCTTTCCAATCGCCGTCCGCGACCCGCCGTCCATAGAGATTGAAGATTTCGCGCAACTCGTGCCGGTCGAAGGAAACGACAGGGCCGTCCTGCTTCCCGCCAGGACGTGTGGCACGGGGAAAATCCATCACGGCGCCCGCCTCGTGCCTGTCGTGGTTTCGCACTCTCTCGGGCGTATCGCCGTCGCTCATCAGGCCGACCTCCATCGTGAGGGAATCATCGCCCGAAGCGCGCCGGCTTTCAAGCCATGGCCGCAAAGGGCGCGGCAATCGGGTTCGTGAAAGGCGAACGAGTGAATTCCTAGTTTCGCCCCGATCCGGCCCGCGCGACGCCGCACTGAGACGGCATCTTGATGAGGTTGTTCGACGGTTTATGCCTGTCCCGGTTTCGTCAGCCCCCCAGCCCCCGGGATATGTGCTGAATCGAAGGCTCCCCGCAAGCCCGGACAACATGTGGACCGGCGGTGAGCCTCGGCTCCTGCCGGTCTTTTTTTGCCCGAGCCGTGGCTTGCATCCCAATGCTCTAGCGTCGATATGAGAGGCGCTTCCTGGGACAAGGCTTGGCCGTCTGAGCGTTCATCGCCTCGCTTTATTCCAGACGCCACCCGACTTTTTCATGTCATATTCGAGGACTTGCGCAACCATGAGCGACGCCGAAACCGGGACCGCTCCGATGCCGAACGACGCCGCGGCGCCGGAGACACGCACCTTTCAGGCCGATGTGTCCCGTCTGTTGGAATTGATGGTGCATTCGGTCTATTCGGAGCGAGACATCTTCATCCGCGAGCTGATCTCCAACGCCGCCGACGCCTGCGAGAAGCTGCGCTATGAGGCCGTCGCCGAACCGCAGTTGACGGCCGACGGCGAGGGGTTCGCCATCCGGATCCTTCTCGACAAGGAGGCGAAGACGCTGACCGTCGCCGACAATGGCGTCGGGATGGGCCGGACGGATCTCGACTCGGCGCTCGGCACCATCGCCAGTTCCGGCACCAAGGCCTTCCTCGACAAGCTCGGCACCGAGGCGGCGGCGGAAAGCAACAATCTCATCGGCCAGTTCGGCATCGGCTTCTATTCGGCCTTCATGGTGGCCGACGAAGTGGTGGTGGAGACGCATCGGGCGGGGTCGGACGACGCCTGGCGCTGGGTCAGCGATGGCAAGGGCGCCTATCAGGTCTCCCCACTCCCGCTTGACCAAGCTCCCCCGCGCGGCACACGGGTCACCCTGCATCTCAACGAGGCATCGAGTGAATTCCTCGACTCCTATCGGGTCGAGATGTTGATCAAGGAGCACTCCGGTGCCGTGCCGGTGCCGATCGACATCGTTGCTGCGCCCGGCGAGGAGCCGAAGCGCCTGACCGACGGCGCTGCGCTTTGGGCCAAATCAAAGAATGACATCAAGCCCGAAGAGTACACGGAATTCTATCGTGGCCTTGGCAACCAGTTCGACGAGCCGGCGCTGACCATTCATTGGCGCGCCGAGGGCCGCCATGAATATACGGTGCTGGCTTTCGTCCCGAGCGCCAAGCCTTTCGACCTCTTCGATCCGCAGCGTAAGGGCCGGGCTAAGCTCTACGTCCGCCGCGTGCTCATCTCGGATGAGGCGGAACTGCTGCCAGGCTGGCTGAGGTTCGTCCGGCTCGTGGTCGACACCGCCGATCTGCCGCTCAACGTCTCGCGCGAACTCGTGCAGGAGAGCCCGATCTTCGCTGCCATCCGCAAGGGTGTCACCAGCCGCGTGATGAGCGAGTTGACCAAGCTCGCCGAGACGGACGCGGAGAAGTTCGCCACCGTGTGGGACAATTTCGGCCCAGTGATCAAGGAAGGTCTTTACGAGGACCCCGAGCGCCGCGACGCACTGTTCAAGGTCGCGCGTTTCGCATCCTCGAAACATCCTGACGGCGGCCGGACCTTAGCCCAATATGTCGCCGATCTCAGGCCTAACCAGACCGCGATCTACTATCTTCTGGGCGACGATTCGAAGCGGCTTCTCGCGAGCCCGCAGCTTGAAGGATTTCGCTCGCGCGGCATCGAGGTTCTCTTGCTGCCCGACCAGGTGGACGCCTTCTGGGTGTCGAACGCCGTGGGCTTCGACGGCAAGCCGTTCAAATCCGTCACGCAAGGGTCGGCCGACATCAAGCTCGTGCCGCTCGCCGACGGCGTGGAGCCGCCGGCCGCCGGCGATGTCGGACCGAAGATCGCGACGCTGCTGGCTTTCATGAAACAGACGCTGGCCGAAAGCGTCGAGGACGTCCGCGCCTCGGACCGACTGTCCGAGAGCCCCGCATGCCTGATCGCGCCCGAATATGGACCGGACCGGCGGCTGGAGCGGCTCCTCTCCCAGCATGGCAAGCTTGGTGGGGCGGTGACGAAGCCTGTGCTTGAAATCAACCCGACGCATCCGCTAGTCACGGCCCTTGGCGAAAAATTCGCGCTGCCCGAGCAGAAAAACGTGGTCGAGGACGCCGCCTGGCTGCTCTATGACGAAGCCCGGATCATGGACGGCGAAATGCCGGCCGACGCGCCCGCCTTCGCGGCCCGCCTGCGCCGCGTAATTGAACTGGCCGCGCGCTGAGAGCGGGGTTCACCCCTCATCCGGCGCTTCGCGCCACCTTCTCCCGCAACGGGAGAAGGACACCACCCACGCAGAAATAGGCATTCCCTTCTCCCCACCGGGGAGAAGGTATCCTCGCGAAGCGGCGACGATGCGGGGCTTTTACGACATGGGTCCAACCCTCGACGAGACCCTGAGGAATGCCGTCCGTCGCCTGGCCGAGGCCGGCATTCCACATGCCTCCACAGATGCCCGCATCCTGCTTTGCAAGGCCGCTGGACTCGACCGCGTGGCTCTGCTGCGCGACGGCGATAGACCAATCTCCCCCGGAACAGGGCCTAAACTCGATCGTCTTCTGGCGCGGCGGATCGCGCGCGAGCCCGTGTCGCGTATCCTCGGCCGGCGGGAATTCTGGGGACTCGACCTGCTCGTCACCCCCAACGTCCTCGATCCGCGACCCGACACGGAGACGCTTGTCGAAGCCGCGCTGGTGCATGTCACCTCAGAGCAGACGCGGCCATGGCGCATCCTCGATCTCGGCACGGGCTCGGGCGCCATCCTCTGCGCTTTGTTGAGCGAATTGCCGGCCGCCTTCGGCTGGGGCGTCGACCGATCCTGGGGCGCCTGTCGGGTGGCACGAGACAATCTGCGCCGCTGCGGCTTCGACGAGCGCGCTCTTGTGGTGCAGGGCGATTGGAGCGCCGGTCTTGCCGCCCAAACCTTCGACATCGTGGTCTCGAACCCGCCTTACATCGAGACGGACACTATCGCGGAGCTTGAGGTCGAAGTGAGCCGATATGATCCGCTGACGGCGCTCGATGGGGGCGCCGACGGGCTCGACGCCTATCGGGCCATCGCGGTCCGATTGCCTGAGCTTTTGAGGCCGAACGGCGCGGCATTTCTCGAAGTCGGTCACCGGCAGTCGGGCAGCGTGTCCCGCTTGCTCCAGGCGGCGGGTCTCGAGCTTGGCCAGTCCCAACACGATCTCGCCAGGGTGGAACGGGTCGTCTCCGCCAAACGCACGTGTCATCCGACCCCACAGTGAGGGCGCCCGGCGCGATGCCGCTTATGGCTGTCGTCGGCGCATTTCGTCCTGGCGCATGGGCATGGCGTCGATGAGCGGGAAGAGCTGGTCCGGGCCAAGCGGCGTCCGCGACATGAGTTTGTCGCCACCATCCTTGCCGATCAGCACCGCGCGAAAATCGCTTTTCTCGGCCCCAAACCGGGTACGCAAGGCACGGGCTTGGGCGCTCGTCCCGATTCCCTCCAGCAGCACAAGATCGCGCTCGTGCGCACCGACCCGCATGGCGGCATAGATGCGGCGCTGTTCGGCGAGGCGAGGATCCGAGGCATCGGGCGCCACCACGGCCAGCACCCGTGACCTATCGCGATAGGCGCTGAGCGGATCGTCGCCCCGCGCCGCAGCAAGGGATGGCGAGGCCACAACCGCAAGACTCAAGCCGGCCAAAAACGCAAGCAGAACCATGCCGATGCTCCTTTGAAATGGCGACAACCACCCTGCCGCGCATGACGGGGACACGATCGAGGCGGAAACACACTTCATTCCTCCAGGTCGGACCGCCAAGAGCCTCACCCGACGAGCCCTATCGGTCCACCATGGCCATGGCGCGTTCGGTGTAGCGAGGCCCGGCGACGGTCCCGGGCGGGAGCGCCGCATCGAGGGCCGCCATCTCGCCCGCGTCGAGGCGAATGGCGGCGGCGGCAATGTTTTCCTCGAGATAGGCGCGACGCTTCGTGCCGGGAATCGGGACCACATCCTCGCCTTTGTGCAACAACCAGGCGATGGCGATCTGGCCCGGCTTGACACCCTTTTCCCCGGCGAGATCGATCACCTGCTTGGCCGCCCGCATGTTGGCGTCGTAATTTTCGCCCTGGAGGCGCGGCTCGGTGTTGCGATAATCGCTCGGCGGATAATCCTCGGCCCGCTTTGCGGTGCCGGTGAGAAAACCCCGTCCGAGCGGGCTGAACGGCACGAGGCCGATGCCGAGTTCCCGCAGCAGCGGGATTATGCTTGGCTCGAGGTTGCGCTCCCACAGCGAATATTCGCTTTGAAGCGCCGTGATCGGATGCGTCGCATGGGCGCGCCGAATCGTGGCTTCCCCGGCTTCCGACAGGCCGAGGTAGCCCACCTTGCCGGCCTCGACGAGGCGAGCCATCGCGCCCACCACATCCTCGATCGGCACCTGCGCGTCGACCCGGTGCTGGTAGAGAAGATCGATGTGGTCGATCCCGAGCCGTTTCAGCGAGGCCTCCACTGCCTCGACGATATGCTCCGGCCGGCTGTCGGTGCCGGCCATCTTGCCGTCCTCGATCTTGAAGCCGAATTTGGTGGCGATGACGAGACCCTGGCGCCGGCCCTTGATGGCGCGGCCCAGCAATTCCTCGTTGGTGAAGGGGCCATAGACTTCGGCCGTGTCGAAAAAGGTGAGCCCGAGGTCGATGGCGCGATGGACGGTTGAGATCGATTCGGCATCGTCGGGCGTGCCATACGCATGGCTCATGCCCATGCAGCCAAGGCCGAGGGCGGAGACTTTCAGGCCTTGCGAGCCCAGGGTTCGGGTGGCGAGCATGTGAGGGTCTCGGCGTTGGGTGGAGGATGATGGTCGGATGGCCGACATCCCAAAAAGGTCGGTCATGGCATCCGGCGTCAGTTCGGTGGTTTCATCGCTTTGATTGCGGTTACAAGGTCGGGCCGCTTGAGCGACGCTCCAGCCTCTGCCATTGTATCGATCAAGGCGTAGCACTCGCGTTCCCCGGTTGCGAGCAGTTCTCGGAACGACCTGATACGCGACATGAACCAAAGCATGGCCGCGACGGCCGACGCCGGGGCGCGGTACATCAGTTTTTTCGACTGCGGATAAAGCGAGAAGCCGAGCGCCTCAATCAATGCGAAACAGGCATGGACCCCCTGGGCGACGGTGCGCGCTTCTCTCCACGACGCACCGCTTTTATGGCGCTCGCCAGCCACAGACACGCTTTGGAACGCCACGCAAAGCGGTGCATGACAGCGAAGCCACAGCGACATGTCCGGTTCGAGCACGGCTGGCAGGCCGGCTGCGTTGAAGACGTCGACCCAGCGCTGCAGGCCCATCAGCGTCTTCTGCCCTCCGGCACCAATGATGGCCTTGAGTCTCCCCGTATTATCTAGCCTGGATTGGACGAACGGCATGCCGAAGGAGCAGCGCTGGGTGCCTATGGCTTCTCGTAAGCGCTCCGGCTCGAACATGTTGGACATGAATTGGATACAGGTGGCCGCGCTGCGCTGCAGGCCGGGCATAACCGCGTCGAGCTGGAACGCCATGATCGTGACGATAACAAGATCGTAAGGGGTCTCCTCGTCGAGGACATCGAGGACTTTCACGGTTGCGCGTTCGCCTTTGACATCGACGATAGCGCCGTCACGCCGCAACTGCGCCAAGCGGACGGAGCCCGGCCGGGCCACAACGGTCACGTCGTGTCCTCCATCGTGGGCAAATTGAAACGCGAACGTGCTGCCGATTTGGCCCGTGCCGACGATTGCGATGCGGAGAGGCGCAGATGACGCTGGACCGGAATTATGTGCCATGCCCAAGTTATAGGGCTCGACAGGAGCGCGTCCACGTTTGCTCCTGCGCGCCAGCGTTTCCCAGCGGCCTTTGGCCGTGCCATCCCGGCTGTGACCCGGGATCCGGTTTGGGCCGGCTCAAGCCAGATCGCCGATGCGCCTGATGATCTCAGCCGGCGAATATCTCTGGCTGAAGTGCAGCGACCGGCTGGTGTTTCTCACCCTTCGCAATAAATCCTTAGGCGGCCAAACTTCAGACAGCCGCCCCCTCCCGGTTCCCCACGCGCCACCAAAACGCTAGAAGCGCCATCATGCGCCTCCTCTCCCATCCCCGCGCCCTGCCCTTGCTCGTCGCGGCGGCCTTCTTCATGGAATTTCTCGACGGAACCGTCATCGCGACGGCGCTGCCGCAGATGTCCGTCTCCTTCGGCATGCGGCCGGTGGATCTCTCCATCGGCATGTCGGCTTATCTCCTAACCCTCGCGGTCTTCCTGCCGCTGAGCGGCTTCATGGCCGACCGGTTCGGGGCAAGAAGCGTCTTCAGCACCGCCATCGTGATCTTTACCCTCGCCTCGATCGCCTGCGGCTTCAGCACCGGGCTGTGGAGCTTCACAGCCGCTCGCGTCGTTCAGGGGATCGGCGGCGCCTTGATGGTGCCGGTGGGGCGGCTCGTGGTGCTGCGCGCCACCGCCAAGAAGGATTTGATGAGCGCCATCGCGACGCTGACTTGGCCAGCGTTGGCGGCGCCGATCCTGGCGCCAGCGCTCGGCGGTTTCATCACCACCTATGCGAGTTGGCGCTGGATCTTCTTCATCAACGTGCCGCTGGGCTTGGCGGCGCTCTGGGTCGCCTGGCGCATCGTGCCGGACGGGCGGGCCGGCGAGAGCCGCCGCTTCGACGCCTTGGGCTTTGCGCTGACAGGCCTTTGCGGCCTCGCTTTCATGAGCGGAACGGAAGTGCTGGGGCGCGATAGTGTGGACGTGCCGCTCGCTTGCGGCTTGCTGGCGGCGAGCGTGGGCTTGGGGATTCTGGCAGCCCGGCACGTGCTGCGCCATCCGGCGCCGATCCTCGACCTTCGCGCTTTAAGCATTCCGAGCTTTGCCATCAGCATTTTGGGAGGCTCGCTGTTTCGCACCGCCGTCAGCACCATGCCGTTTTTGCTGCCGCTGCTCTTCCAGATCGGCTTCGGCTATGACGCCTTCCATGCCGGGCTGATCGTGCTGACGCTCTTCATCGGCAATGCCGGCATGAAGCCCATGACGAGCGCCGTCCTGCGCCGCTTCGGGTTCAAGGCCACGATCCTCGGTTGCGGCCTCTTGACCACCCTCGCCTTTTTGCTTTGCGCCCTCGTGCGCGCCGATACGCCTCTGCCGCTCGTCGTTCTTCTGCTCTGTTGCGCCGGGATGGCCCGTTCGATGGGTTTCACGGCGCTCAACACCATCGCTTTCGCGGATATCGAAGCCTCGCGGATGAGCGGCGCCAATACGCTGTTCAACGTGGTGCAACAGATGGGCTTCGGCATGGGTGTCGCACTTGGCGCGGTGGCGCTGCGGATCGGCGAAATCTGGCGTCCGCCCGGCATCGATCATGCGACGCCGGGCGAATTTTCCATCGCCTTCGCCCTGGTGAGCCTCGTCGCGCTGGCCTCCTGCTATGATGCCATCATGCTACCGGCCGATGCCGGGGCGCATGTCGCGAGGGGGTCAGGCTAAATCGGCAGCGTAGCGTCGCGCCGACCTCTTGTCGTTCCTTTGAAAACCTCCGCATCCTGAGCCTGTCGAAGGAGGGACCAAATGCACAAGCCTTCGCCGATGCTTCGATACGGTCGCTCCGCGACCTGCTCAGCATGAGGGGAGTGTATTTCAAGACGCAATCTAAGGACCCGCTGACGCCTTCGCCCTGATCTCGGAGAGCGTCGTGGTCGGCGTGATGGCCTCGCTATCGATCTTAACATGCACGATGGCGGGCTTGCCCGACGCCAGCGCGCGCTCGAAGGCGGGTCCAAAATCCTCCGTGCGCTCGACCGTTTCGCCATGACCGCCGAAGACGCGGGCGAATCCGGCGAAATCGGGATTTTCCAGCCGGGTCGCGGTGACCCGGCCGGGATAATGCCGCTCCTGATGCATGCGGATCGTCCCATACATGCCGTTGTCGACCACGATGACGACGATGCCGAGCCCATATTGCACGGCGGTGGCGAATTCCTGCCCGGTCATCAAAAAGCAGCCATCCCCCGCAAAAGCGACGACCGTGCGGTCGGGATGGAGCCGCTTGGCGCCGACCGCCGCCGGAACCCCGAAGCCCATGGAGCCCGATGTTGGCGCGAGCTGGGTGCCGAACTCGCGGAAGCGATAGAAGCGGCCGGGCCAGATAGCGTAATTGCCGGCGCCGTTGGTCACGATGGCGTCGCGCGGCAAAGCGTTGCGCAACCAGCGAAGAATTTCCACCATGTTGACGGCGCCTGGCGCCGGGGGCACGGCGTCCGTCCAATCGAGATAATCCTGTCGCGCCTCGGCGCAGGCCTCCCGCCAGGGAACGACATTCGGCGGCTGCAAGCTTTCGAGCGACGCCGCGAAGGTAGTCGGCGCCGCCAGGATACCGAGCGCCGGGTGATAGACGCGCCCGATTTCCTCGGCGCCCGCGTGGATATGCACCAGCTTTTGGCGCGGCGTCGGAATGTCGAGCAGCGTATAGGATTGCGACGGCATTTCGGCCATGCGCCCGCCGAGCAGGATGAGGAGATCCGCGTCCGCGATCCGTTGCTTGAGCTTCGGGTTGGGGCCGATGCCGATCTCGCCCGCATAGTTCGGGTGGTCGGCGTCGAAGAGCGCGGCGCGGCGGAACGAGGTCGCGACCGGCACTGCGAACCGCTCCGCGAAGCGCATCACCGCCGCCCGGGCCTTGGCGCTCCAACCGCCGCCTCCCAGCACCAGCATGGGCCGCTCGGCGCTCCAGAGCAGTTTTTGCAGTTCAGCCATCTGGTTGAGCCCGGGCCAGGGCAGCGCTGGCTCAACCCGGGGCGCGTCCGCCACCACGGCCATCTCGGTCAGCATGTCCTCGGGCAAGGCGATGACGACCGGGCCGGGCCGCCCTTGCATCGCCACATGATAGGCGCGCGCGATGATCTCAGGGATGCGGGCCGGATCGTCGATCTCGCAGACCCATTTGGCCGTGGAGCCGAAGAAGGCCGCGTAATCCATTTCCTGAAAGGCCCCACGGCCGCGCATGCCGCGCTCGATCTGGCCGACGAAGAGGATCAGCGGTACCGAATCGTGCTGCGCGATATGAACGCCATGGGCCGCGTTGGTGGCGCCGGGGCCGCGCGTCACCATGCAGATGCCGGGGCGGCCGGTGAGCCGGGCGGCCGCGTCCGCCATCATGGCGGCACCGCCTTCGTGGCGGCAGACCGTCAGCGCGATCGGCGCGTCATGCAGCGCGTCGAGCACCGCGAGGTAGGACTCGCCGGGCACGCAGAAAACATGCTCGACGCCCTGGATCGCCAATTGATCGACGAGGATCCGGCCCCCCGTCCTGCTGTTGTGGTCGTGCATCGCATCAAACTCCCGAAGCGCCAGGGTTTAGCAGCCTCCCGGCGCGCACGGAACCGATGATCGCCATAGAAGGGCGCTTGGGGCACTGAGTCAGACGAATGGTTCGGTTTGAGCTTAGCCATAACGCTGGGGACTGTGGCGGTCCAGACGAAGGGCCTTGGGTGTTGGTTGGCGCTCTCGATGTACCGATCGATAGTGGCCAGGAGGCCGTCGACAGATCGGAAGACGCGCGCCGGATCGCCTCGCTCGTCAGGGTCTTCTCCACGACGGCCTGGACCTTGGCCTGCGGGATAGGCGTGAGGCCAGGGGGCGCGTCTTGTCGCGGCGCAGGCCGTCAAGGCTCTCCTCGGGGAAGCGCTGCTGCCAACCCCGCACCGTCGGCCGGCACACGCCGGCCTGCTTGGCGATTTCCAGAACGGACTGACTGTCGTTCGAGAGGAGCACGATCTGCGCCCCAGAATATGTTTGAGCGGGCGGCGGTGGTCGTCGATGATCCGCTGCAGGGCTTCGCGAACCGACAAGGGTAAAACAAGCAAGACGGTCTGACACATGACCCAAGACTCGCATATCTCAAACCTAATGAGAATCGTCCGTTCGGTTCAAAGCAATAGGCTGTGTTGAGATCCAGCGGGAATTGATCACGGCAGCCGCGAGGTAGATGACTGCGGCAAACCGTTCGTCGGTTTTGTCGGCCCGCATGGCGATTCGTTTGAATTCCTTCAATTTGCAGAAGACGTTTTCGATCAGATGCCGCCATTTGTACATCTGCGCATCAATGTCGATCGGCTTGGCTTGGCACGGATGATGCGAGGCGCAGGAACGCCAGAGCTTTGCAGGTTCGGCATTCCCAATCTTTAGCAAGACGACGGCATCGGTTGAGCCATGCAATCGTTCGCTCAAGCTCCCCCCGTGAATCCCTGCATCTCAACCGGTCCTAGAACTCCCCCCAGGCTTGTTGAATATGGGCAGAAGCCATAATGTGATGACAGATAGGGCGATCAACCGAGCAAAAGATAACATTGTCTTATCATAACATGCTTCGATCGGTAGGTTGTGGTCTCGATCACATAATCGAGCCGATTAATTACTCGTGAAATTTTTTCGTGTTAGCAAAGAGATCGTCGTATCCATGACAAAATTCGTCTGTGTCCTCGCCTTTATCGTTGGTGTGCTGGCGTCAGGATCGAGCGCCAAAGCCGATTCCTATCGGGCTGCGCCTATCCTCAAGGGCCCTGCGGTGTCGATCCAGGGTTATGGCCGGCAGAACCCCGAATGCCGGGCCTGGACCGACGGATGCGTGCTGTGTACCTCGGACGGCGGCGGGCATTCGCAATGTTCGACGCCGGGCATTGCCTGTCAGGCACGCGGGCTGACCTGCAAGCTGATCATCCGGGCACCATAACCAGGATCAGGCGGGGGGCGGATCGAGGACCGCCACGGCGACGCCGAGCCTTTCCAGCAGGCGCATGAGGTCGAGTGTCGCCAAGGAAAGGGTCGCCGTATTGCGCAAGGGATGGCAGGTGATGCGTGGCGCCTCTACGAGCGCTCGCTCGATGGCGAAGCTGACGCGATGCTCCACGTCATTGACGAGGCTGAGTGGGCTGACCGCGCCGGGCGCGGTGCCAAGAACCTCCATCAGCGCATCGGCGCTCGCGAAAGAGAGCTTCTTCGCGCCAATGAGCGGCGCAAGGGTCTTCATGTCGATCCGCGTATCCTTGCCCAACGTCACCAGATGATAGGCGCCGCCCTTGTTGTCCTTGAGGAAGAGGTTCTTGGTGTGGCTTCCCTCAAGCCCGCGCCAATGCTCCAGCGCCTCCTCCACCGTATGGACCGGCGGATGCTCGATGGCCATGGGCCGAATGTCGAGCTCCGCTAAGAGCGCCGCAAGCCCGTCTTGACCATTCCGGTTCATCGGCCCGCTCCTCCGTCCACGCGCCCCGTCGTAGAGCGCTGGCGCGGGCACGGTCAATCCAAACCCTCGGGTCGCCATGCCTATTTCACCGGCGCGCGAAAACGATCCGGTTTTGCTTCTTGGCCGCCCAACCGGCGAACCATCCATAGGCGTTGACCTTGTCCTTGGCCCCGTTGACCTCGACCGGAAAACCGGCGCCGGTCTTGCCATGCAGATCCCAACCCGAAGGCGTCGCGGTGATCGTGATACGCTCCGTCATGTCATAGGCATGCACGCTGACGGGTAGGTTTCGCTCGGCCGCGCCATTCGATAGACAATTGTCCGATTGTAATGTCCGATAAATGTCCGGCGTATATGCAGGATGAACCCGAAGAACGAGTTATCCTTTGAGACGCATGGCCGTCGTCGTTTGCGCTTACTCAGTCAGTGGATGTCTATAGGAGAAAGGGGTCGTCAATTCATGAATGCGAGCGTGACGCTCCCATGAGGATGCGCCAGGCGCAGCGCAGACAATGACAAAGACCGGCGCGGGCGAGGCTAACATCGATGTCGCATCGTCTGCCGCTCAACCTGCGGTTGAGAACGAGGATGTAAAACGTTTGGGCTGACCCGAGGGCATTCATCTTGATCTGTCAGCTGAATCGCAACGCCGAGCGCTGCGATTATTGCGGTGCGGATCGAGATCAAAAACCCTCCTTGCGGCTCCCCGCGACGAGCGCGGTGACGCAGGGGGCTCGTCGATCAGGACGCATCGACGCGCAACGACTTTGCCTCTTCGGCCCAGTGCCACAGTGAGCTGCCCCGATGACCGGAACGATGTCGCCTGCGAGGCGAAGCCTATCGCGCGGCCGTGTAGCTCATCCCGAGCACCGCCCCCGGCAGGCTGGCCCCAAGGGTCGCGGACAGATCCCAAACCTGCGCATTGGCCAAGGATCCGAGCAGCGGCCGATACACGCGGCCGGAGGACACGCTGGCGCTGTCGCTCGAGAACAAGATGTAATCGCTGTCGACCACGGTAGGGTCGGAATTGTCCGCGTTGCAGTCATTGAGCGGCGGTTGCGAGCTATTCGGTCCCGAGAGGCTCGGCGCCTGCACGAGCACCTGGTCGTTGCGTCCCGTCGCGCTTGTCCAGCCCGCATAGAAGATCGTCGTGAAATCGCGCACCGCTGGATAGTAACCATAGTTGCTGTTGCTGGAAAATACCGTCTCCAACGTCGCCGAGAATGTCGATGACAAGGTTATGACGTGGATCTCCTCTGTGGCCCCGACGCCACGGACGAAATAAACATATTTCATGTCCAGCGACAGATAGGGCGCCGAAGCCTCGGTCAAGGTTCCGACGGTGCCGTTCGTCGTGATGGCGGTGACACTTGTGACGGTGGGATTGCCCGAACCGTCGAAGCTGATGGCCATGATCTTGATGTTACCGTCTTGCTTGAAAACGATCTTCTTGCCGTCGGACGACCACTTCGGATCCTCGCTCTTGGTGGCACCGGTCATGCTCAATGTGAGGTTCACGGGCGCGGTGGCGCCAAACTTGAAAAGATAGACATCGCGGCGGCCGCCCGTATTCACAGCCGTGAAAGTGATCCTCTGTCCATCCGGCGAGAATTGCGCGTTGATCGGCACCGTCACGGCCCATCCCGAGACGCTCAGCAACGATTTCGTGCTGGTCGCAAAGTCATAAAGATAAAGCTGCGTACTGCCGCCCGAATCGGTGCCCTGATAGACCGCGCGGCCCGGCAGGGATGGAATCGCGGTGGATTGCAACGGCAACCCGATCGAACAATTCGCCGAAGCGGCCCCCACGCCGCCGACCGCCATGCAAACGGCAAGGACGACGCCACGGACCGCAAGGTTCCGCCGGACCATCGCGGACAATGATCCCACCTTCGAATTTGTCATGATGTTATCCTCCGCTGCATAAATACAATTGTATTATTTTTGTATTTATCTTATATGATTTTTATTGATTCTATATTTCCAGACATACGTTTGGAATGCCTCACGCGGCACACGTGATCGTGGATCCGGATCGTGGAAGAGGCTCACTCCAACGGAATTATCCTACAACCATAAAATTGCTAAAACAAATTATTTCTCTTTTTACGTGTATTTTTTACACCCCTCGCGATGCGAGGACTGGTACGCCGAGACAAACTTCCCCCTCGACTTTTGCCGCGAAGCTTTCCTAAATGCTCCCAAGACAAAGGGGAGGAGGCATGACGAGGCCTGATGACGGGGCGACCCGGATCGCGCATGACGAGCCGTATCTGGCGCCGCGCGCCGCCAACCACGTGGCCCTTTCGCCGTTGTCCTTCCTGCGGCGCGCCGCCATGGCGCAGCCCGATCGCATCGCGACCGTCTATGGCTCACGGCGAACCTCCTGGGCCGACACCTATTCACGGACGCGCCGGCTCGCTTCGGCCTTGCGGAACCTCGGCATCAAGACAGGCGACACGGTCGCCGTGATGGCGGCCAATACCCCGGAACTCTATGAGGCGCATTTCGGCGTCCCGATGGCTGGCGCGGTTCTGTGCGCGCTCAACATCAGGCTCGATGCCGGAACTATCGCCTATATCCTCGGCCATGGCGACGCCAAGGTCATCCTCGCCGACACCGAATTCGCCCCAACGGTGCGGGCCGCGCTCGATGGCTTGCGGGACAAGCCGATCGTGATCGACATCGTCGATCCGGCGGCGCCTGGCGAGCGGCTGGGCCAGACGGATTACGAAAGCCTGCTCGACGGCGGCGATCCGAATTTCGCCTTCGCGGGTCCGGCGGACGAGTGGGACGCCATCACGCTCAACTACACTTCGGGCACGACGGGCCGGCCCAAGGGGGTGCTTTATCACCACAGGGGCGCCTACCTGCTGGCCCTCGGCAATATCGTCGAATGGCATATGGGCGAGGCGCCGGTCTATCTGTGGACGCTGCCGATGTTCCATTGCAACGGCTGGTGCTTTCCCTGGACGCTGGCCGCCAAGGCGGGCACCAGCGTCTGCCTGCGCAAGGTCGCGGCACGCGCCATCTATGATGCCATCGCCGACGAAGGGGTCGGCTACCTTTGCGGTGCCCCGATCGTGCTGAAACTCATGCTCGATGCCAAGCCCGAGGATCGGCGCGCCTTCGAGCATCGCGTCAAAGTGATGACCGCCGCAGCACCCCCGCCCGCCGCCGTGCTTGAGCAGATGGACGCGCGCGGCTTCGACATTACCCATACCTACGGACTGACCGAAACCTATGGGCCGGCGGTCGTTTGCGACTGGCGGCCGGAATGGGACGCCCTGCCAAAGGCCGAGCAGGCCGCCAAGCGGGCGCGCCAGGGGTTGGCCTATCTGGTGTGTGAGGATGTCATGGTGGCCGACCGGCAAAGCGGCGTGCCGATCGACTGGGACGGCCAGACGCTCGGCGAAATCTGGTTTCGCGGCAATGTGGTGATGAAGGGCTATCATAAGGACGAGGCCTCAACGGAGGCGGCTTTCGCCAAAGGCTGGTTCCATTCGGGAGACCTCGCGGTCCGCTACCCCGACGGACATATCCAGATCCGCGACCGGATGAAGGACATCATCATTTCGGGAGGCGAAAACATCTCCTCGATCGAGATCGAGGATGTGATCCACCATCATCCGGCAGTGGCGGCCGTCGCGGTCGTCGGATTGCCCGACGACACCTGGGGCGAGTGTCCCGCGGCCTTTATCGAGTTGGTCCCTACGGCGGAGCGCCCGACCCCCGAGGAGATCATCGCCTTCTGCCGGGACCGTCTGGCGCATTATAAATGCCCGAAACACGTCTTCTTTGCCGCCCTCCCCCGCACCTCGACCGGAAAGGTGCAAAAACGTATGTTGCGAGCCTCAGTCATCGAGGCAAAGGCCGGTTGAGGGAGAGGACGCGCCCATGGTCACCGAAGCCGTGCTAAATCCGGTCATCGCGGAGAGAGGCCATGAGCCGCTGTTCATGCGCCGCGACGACGGTGGTATCGTAAAGCTGACGCTCAATCGGCCGGCGCGGTTCAACGCCTTGTCGGACGACCTCCTGTCCGCCCTGCAGGGGGAATTCGATCGTCTGGCCAAGTCCGCCGACCTGCGCTGCGTTATCCTGACGGCGGTCGGCAAGGCGTTTTCGGCCGGCCACGACCTCAAAGAGATGCGCGCCAACCCGCATGAGGCCTATCAACGGGCGTTGTTCGAGCGGTGCAGTCGGCTGATGCTGTCGATCCGCGCCCTGCCCGTGCCTGTGATCGCCGCCGTACAGGGCATCGCGGCGGCGGCCGGCTGCCAGCTCGTGGCGGCTTGCGACCTCGCCGTGGCGGCGCGTTCGGCCACATTCGCGGTCTCCGGCATCAACCTCGGTCTGTTCTGCTCGACGCCGGCTGTGGCCCTGTCGCGCGCCATTTCGCCGAAAGCCGCCTTCGACATGCTGGTTACGGGCCGGTTCATCGACGCGGAGACAGCCAAAGCCGAGGGGCTGATCAACGGTATCGTCGAGGATGCCGAACTCGGCGAGGCCGCGCATGCCTATGCGGCCGAGATCGCCGCCAAAAGCCCGTCCGCGATCCGGCTCGGCAAGAGCCTGTTCTACGAACAAGCGGCCCTCCCGCTCGATGCCGCCTATCGGCTCGCGGGGGGCGCCATGGCCTGCAACATGTTGGAAGCCGATGCCCAGGACGGGATCGACGCCTTCTTGAACAAGCGGCGGCAGACGTAACTCATCGATACGAGGCCGCGAGCCATCCGACAGGGGTTTAACCCCGCGATGAGCTATGCCAAACGGGGGCATGACGATTGCGCCCGACGTTCCATGCGACCCCGATGCGCCGGTCTCCGCTTCGCATGACCAGGCCCGTCACTGGCTGAGCCGATGGGCGACCCTGGGAACGGGTTGGCTGTGGGCGCCGGCCGCGACACTGGTTCTCTATAGTCTCCGGGCTCCTCAAACGTTTCTCCACCCCCAGCTTTGGGCGGAGGACGCGGTCATTTTCTTTTCCGATCAGCGAAGGCTGGGCGTGAGGGCCTTCGTTGTGCCCTACGCGGGCTATCTCCATGCGGCTCCCCGGCTCACGGCCGCCGCAGCATCCCTCTTCAGTGCCGTCCACCTTCCCGCTTTTTATGCCTGGACCAGCGTCGCCATCGCGCTCTGGACCGCTGCGACAATCGCGACGGCAAGACTGCCCTTCGCTTGGCTGCTCGGCGCGGTCCTACTTCTGCCGCCCCATGCGGGCGAAATCTTCGGCACGCTGACCAATGTTCAATGGGTGATGGCGCCCGGCCTCGCGCTGTCCGTCGCGGCACCTTCGCCCTTCGGTCGCGGCGCTCGCATCAGCCAGCTGGCCTTCTGCCTCGTCGCTGGCCTCACGGGTCCGTTTTCGGTATTCCTGGCGCCCATCGGGCTATGGCGCTGGTGGCAGGATCGGTGGAATCCGTACAGCGCCGCGCTTTGCGCGATCGTCTGCGGCACGGCGGCCATCCAAGCTTGGGTGATCGTCTCGATGTCCTCCCCCCATGGATCCATTCTCGAGCCTTGGGACCTCGCGCGGACCATCATCGATCGGACCATTGGCCAGCTCGCGGCAGGCCACAGGACCATCGACGTGCTTGACGCTATCAAGGATATTGTCGTGGTCTGCGCCGCCGTTGCGGCGCTTGGCTCGTGCCGCTCGACCTTTGCGAGCCTTTTCGGCTTCGGCGCCTTCTTCATGGGTGCGGTCTGGTTGAAATTCTCAGACCTGTCGTTTCACAATCTCGACGGCATCGAAACTGGCGACCGCTATTTCTACATCCCCCGATTGATCCTGCTTTGGGCCGTCATCATCACCGCGATCACGAGCCGGCGTCCGAGCGCTATACTGGCTGTCGCGGCTCTCGCCATGATCGCGCTCGACTTCAGCCAATGGCGACAACCAAAACTATTGGTGCTGCCGTGGAAGCCGTTGGCGGAAAAAATAGATCGCGGTGAAGCCGTTTCGATCACCATCAATCCCGCAAGCTCCGTCAGTGACGGATGGACCCTTGTGGTCCCGGGTAAGGTTTCGGCGTCACCGCCGACGCCATGATCCGCTAGTCCGCCCGCAACACTCGTCCACAGATGGCGTCGAGCTTTTTCAACAGTTCCGGATCGCGCGCCTCGGGCGCCGTGATGAAGGCCGTATCGAGCGCCCGGTCTGACCCGATCGGGCAGGCCTCGTGCTCCTCCGGAAAGTCGCGAATGACGCGAGCCAGCAGCGCCGCCGCCCGATGCGCGTTCTGGCGCACCACCTTGATGACGCTCGCCACATCCACGCTTTCATGTTCGGGATGCCAGCAGTCGAAATCCGTCACCATGGCTATGGTCGCATAGGAAATCTCGGCCTCGCGCGCCAATTTCGCTTCCGGCATCGCGGTCATGCCGACGACATCATATCCTAGCTCCTTGTAGGTCAGGGATTCGGCGCGTGACGAGAAGGCCGGCCCTTCCATGCATATATAAGTCCCACCCTTCTTATAGGCGATGTTTTCGGCCTTGGCGGCCTCGACCAGCCTCGTCTGCAGCAGCGGCGCGATCGGATAGGCCATGGGAACATGCGCCACGCAGCCGTTGCCGAAGAACGAGGAGGCGCGGCCATAGGTGCGGTCCACGAACTGATCGACGAAGACGAAAAGGCTTGGATAGAGCTCGGCCCGGTAGGATCCGCAGGCCGAGACCGAAATGAGGTCGGTCACCCCGGCACGTTTCATGGCGTCGATATTGGCGCGATAGTTGATGCCGGACGGCGACAGCGCATGACCCCGCCCGTGGCGCGGCAGGAACACCGCATCGCGTCCCTGCAGGCGGCCGAGACGCAGGGCGTCGGAGGGTTCGCCCCAGGGAGTGGAGATCCGTTCCTCACGGATATCCTCGAGACCGGGAAGCTCGTAGACGCCGGAGCCTCCGATGATGCCGACAATCGCTCTCGCCATGGACGCCCTCCCGTTTCATACAGACCCTGTCGCATCTTGCGGGAGCGCAACGGAATCGCAAGGGTTTATGTTGCATCGCAGCAGCGCGCGGCGGCCCTGCGGCATCAACATCTCGTCATCGGGGAAAGACCATGCCCGTCCATTTTACCGAAATCGAAATGCAGTCCCGGATGTCGCGCCTGCTGTCCGCCATGGCGGAGCGGAATCTCGACGGCCTTTTGCTGTTTTCTCAGGAGAGCATGTTCTGGCTCACCGGCTATGACACGTTTGGCTTCTGCTTCTTCCAGTGCCTCCATGTCGGCAGCGACGGCCGCACGGCGCTCCTCACCCGTTCTGCCGACCTGCGCCAAGCCGGGCATACGTCCAATATGGCCGATATAAGAGTGTGGAAGGATGCCGCCGACGCCAACCCGGCCCTCGATCTTCGGGCGATGCTCGTTGACCTCGGCCGCACCGGCAAGCGCTATGGAGTCGAGTTCGACACGGCCGGCCTCACTTATGCCAACGGGCTGAAGTTGGCGGCGGCGATGGATGGCTGCGTCAGCATCGAGGATGCGTCACAGGTGGTTCCGCATCTGCGGGTTACCAAATCGCAGGCCGAAATCGACTGCGTGCGTCACGCCGCCATGCTGTCGGACGCCGCCGACCGGGCCGCTATCGATGTAGTGAAGGCAGGTGTCGACGAGGCCGATATTCTGGCTGCGCAGCACAATGCCATTTTCGGGGCCGGCGGAGACTATCCGGCCAACGAATTCATCATCGGCTCGGGGCGCGACGCACTGCTATGCCGGTATAAGAGCGGCCGCCGCCGGCTCGACGCCGACGATCAGATCACGCTCGAATTCGCCGGGGTGTGGCGTCACTATCACGCCGCCCTCATGCGGACCCATGTGGTCGGCAAACCACGCCCGAACCATATCCGCTACCATGCCGCCGCCCGGGACGCGCTGCTCGCCTGCGAGGCCGAGTTCCGGCCTGGCCGCACCGCAGGGGATGTCTTCGCGGCGCATACGCGCGTGCTTGACGCGCATGGCCTCTCCGCTCATCGCCTTAACGCCTGCGGCTATTCGCTGGGTGCCAAATTCACGCCGTCCTGGATGGATCCCCCCATGCTCTACGAGGGCAATGATTGGGTCATCGCGCCGAACCAGGTGTTCTTCGCCCATATGATCCTGATGGATTCCGAAACCGAAACCGCACTGTGCCTCGGCCGCACGTCGCTCGTGACGGTGGACGGCGCTCTGCCGCTCAACGCTCCCGACCTGGACCTCGTCATGAAATAAGGTTACGCATTCCTTAACGTCTGGTGCCGCACTCGGGACCGGCTGCTCGGAATGTATGATCTTGCATCAAAGCGGGGAAATTTGGCCCTTGCGGGCATCGGGTCGGCTTCGGCGGCTTGGCCGCGATCGTCTTATGCCGACCGTGATCGTTCTTGCCGTGGCGGGTCTATTGGGAGGCTGCGAGATGTCGCCGGCCACACAGTCGGGTCGCCTCGATGTTCGCGCGGCGATCGCCAACGGCCAACTCCAATCGCCGAAGGGCGCCGCGATGGCCTTCGCCAGCATCGATGGCGCGCCGGAGACGATCACGACGCGTCTCAAGCAGGACATGGCCAGCGAAGCCGCGACCCGGCAGATCACCATCACCGATCCGACGGTGGCGCGCTATCTCGTGCGCGGTTATCTCGATGCTTACCCGACCGAGACGGGAACGTCCGTTCATTACGTTTGGGACGTGTTCGACGCCACCAAACAGCGAATGCAACGACTGGACGACGCCTTCGACCTGCCAAAGTCGAGGACCGACGACCCATGGGGTGGCGTCAACGACGAAGTTTTGGCCGGGATCGCGTCCAAAAGCACGGACGATCTCGCGGTCTTGCTTGGCAAAACGCCCGAGGCCTCAGGTGAACCCAGCAAGACGGCGACCCTGGCGGCGCCTGGACCCACCGCCAATTGAGCGTGTCCGGATCATCCGGTGAAGGGCTTACGTCAACTTTTCATAGGGGTCTCCCGCCGAGCCCGTTTGCGTCGGTTGTGGCTCCGGCGCTTGACTGATATGAGGCACCCGGGCTGCGGCGGGCAATCGTGACGGTCTTGCAACGACCCGGAGAACGGCCATGAGAGGCCTCGTGCCGCCGAAGGGGAATTAGGCATGGCTGGAACCATCAAAATTCTGGCCGGCAATTCCAACGAACCCCTGAGCAAGGCCATCGCGGCCTATCTTGGCGTGCCCCTGACGCGGTGCAACGTCAAACGCTTCGCCGATATGGAGATCTTCGTCGAGATCCTCGAGAACGTGCGCGGCGAGGACACGTTCATCATCCAGTCGACGTCTTATCCGACCAACGACCATTTGATGGAAGTGCTGATCATGACGGATGCCTTGCGCCGTGCGTCGGCACGTCGCATCACCGCCGTGATCCCCTATTTCGGCTACGCAAGGCAGGATCGCAAAGCCGGCCCGCGCACGCCGATCTCGGCCAAACTGGTCGCCAACCTCATCACCCATGCCGGGGCCGACCGCGTTTTGACGGTCGATCTCCATGCCGGGCAAATCCAGGGCTTCTTCGACATCCCGACCGACAATCTATTCGCAGCCCCGGTCATGGTTCGTGACATCGCCGAGCGGATGGACCTCGACAATGTCATGGTGGTCTCGCCCGATGTCGGCGGCGTCGTCCGGGCGCGGGCGTTGGCCAAGCGCATCGATGCACCGCTGGCGATCGTCGACAAACGTCGCGAACGAGCCGGCGAATCCGAAGTCATGAACATCATCGGCGACGTCAGGGGCAGAAGCTGTATCCTGCTCGATGATATCGTCGATTCCGGTGGTACGCTGTGCAACGCCGCCGAAGCCTTGCTGGAGCAAGGCGCGCGCGACGTCTCCGCCTATTGCACCCATGGCGTCCTTTCGAGCGGAGCCGTGGCCCGCATCGCCGGCTCCAAGCTCAAGGAACTCGTCGTTACCGATACGATCCAACCGACCGAAGCCATGCGGAACGCGACGAACATCCGCGTGATCCCCATCGCGCCGCTGATCGGCGAGGCGATCGGACGGATCGCGAAGGAAGAAAGCGTCTCGAGCCTGTTCGAGACCGCGACACCAACCCCCGCCGCCATCGATCATCCCCCGATGCAGAGCCAGAAGCCGCAAGCGCTGCCCCAGCATGCCCGGAAGGTGCGCTCGGGGACGTAGACTGATCGACGGGCGGAAGCCGAGCGACGGTTGCGAAGCGCGGCACGCACCGCACGCGCAAGCGTTAAAAATCGCCTTCCCGCCGGCAGACCACCAAGGCCCAGATCGTTGCGGGGATCCAGCCGATCAGGGTCGCATGAAGAATGATGCAGAGGATCCCCTGCAGGATGCGCCCGCGTAAGAACATGGCGAGCCAGGGCGCCAGAAAGCAGATGAGAATCATAACCATGGCAGGGCCGAGACTCCGTTTATAACCATGCCAAGTGCGGGCAGGTCATGACCTCATGGATTGTCCAAACCTGCGGGTGTCTTTCCCGACGAGATCCGGCGCTGTTAGCTCACGCGCCTCGTTTCGAGCGGCCTGCTTCCAGATAGGCTTGGTCAAGCGCAAGCTTAACTTTGGTCCCGGGTTATTGTTCCCCAGCGCCTATCTCTCTGTGTCACACGCTCATCCCCCATCCTGAGCCGCCGAAGGAATGCGAAATGGAGGAGCGAGGCCCATGAAAAAGGCCGCTATTCGGCCGCCCGCGCCATTGCATCGTCACCGCTTTGCGAGACGGCATTGGCCTTGGAGGCGCGATGGCGGGCATGGTCGCGGGCGATGAATGTGTAGACCGCCGGGGTCACGAACAAGGTGAAGATCGTGCCGATCGTCATGCCGGCCGCGATTACGATGCCGATCGAGATGCGGCTCTGCGCGCCGGCCCCGCTGGCCGTGAGGAGGGGGATCATCGAGACCACCATGGCGGCCGTGGTCATAAGGATAGGCCGCAGGCGCACGCCCGCCGCATGTTCGATCGCCTCACGCCGGCCCATGCCCTCCTCCTGCATCCGGTTGGCGAATTCGACCATCAGGATGCCGTGTTTGGAGATGAGGCCGATCAGCGTCACCAGCCCGATCTGGGTGTAGATATTGACCGACAGAAGCTGCATCACGCCCCCGATATTCAGCGGCAGCAGAGCCCCGAACATCGAACATGGCAACGCGATCAAGATCACGAACGGATCGCGGAAACTTTCGAATTGCGCCGCCAGTACCAGGAAGATCACGATCAGCGCGAAGACGAACGTGACGAGGAGGGCCGAGCCCTCCTGCTCATATTGCCGGCTGTCGCCCGCGAAATCATAGGTATAGCCGGCAGGAAAAATCTCAGCGGCCTTCGCTTTGAGGAAATCGAGCCCGTCGCCCAGCGTCCGGCCCGGGAAGGGCACGCCGGACAGCGTCGCCGAATTCAGCTGCTGGAAGCTCGTCAGGGCATTGGGCTGCACCGACTGCGACAGCCGGGCGAAGGAGGACAGCGGCACGAGATCGCCGCCGGTCGAGCGCACCTGATAGCGCAGCAGCCAGTCCGGCGTGTCGCGGAATTCGCGGGGCACCTGCGGGATGACCTCGTAACTGCGGCCAAACAGGTTGAAGCGGTTGACGTAATTGCCGCCGAGCAGCGTCGCGAGGGTCGAGCCGACATCCTGCATCGCGACGCCGAGCCGGTTGGCCTTGGCGGCATCGATCTTGAACTCGACTTGCAGCGTATCGAACTTCAGGTCGGTGTCGGTGAAGATGAAGAGCCCGCTGGCGTCCGCCGCCTTCTTCAACTGGGCGACGACATCGGCGAGCTGCTGATAATCTCCTGTGCTGCGGACGACGAATTGCAGCGGCGGGCCTCCGGTGGAGCCAGGCAGCGGCGGCGGCGAGAAGGCGATGACCTGTCCCCCTGGGACCTGGGCGAATTTCGGTTGAAGCGAACCGAGGATCTGCTTGGCGTTGCGCGTGCGTTGATCCCAAGGCTTGAACAGCAGCCCGGCAAAAGCATTGGCGACGCCGGCGGATCCATTGATGGCGAAGACATGGGCCTTTTCGGGAACCGTCTTCAGGACTTCGTAAAGCTTGCCGGTCGCGCTCTCGGTATAGTCGAGATTGGCATATTGCGGCGCCTTCACCAGTGTGAAGAGGATGCCCTGGTCTTCCTCGGGCGCCAATTCCTTCGGGGTCGAGACGTAGAAGATGCCGGTGAGGATCACCACGCCGACGAGGATCAGGACAACGGGGGCTCGAAAATTCAGCGTCTTATGCAGACGCCGTTCGTAGCGTCCGCGCAGGCGATCGAACATTCGGTCGAGGAACCGTACGAAGCCGCCCTGCCCGGCTTGGGCCGAAAGCAGCCGCGAACACATCATCGGCGAGAGGGTCAGCGCGATGACGCCCGAGACCACCACGGAGCCGGCGAGCGTAAAGGCGAATTCGCGGAACAACGCTCCCGTCAAGCCGGAGACGAAGCCGATCGGAGCATAGACGGCCGCGAGCGTGATGGTCATCGAGACCACCGGACCCGCGATCTCGCGCGCGCCCTTGATCGAGGCATCATAGGGCGTCATGCCCTCCTCGATATGCCGATAGATGTTCTCGACGACCACGATGGCGTCGTCGACCACGAGACCGATCGCCAGCACCAGGGCCAGCAGGGTCAGGAGGTTGATCGAGTAGCCAAGCGCCAGGAGGAAGATCATCACGCCCACCAGCGAAAGCGGGATGGTGACGATGGGAATAAGGGTCGAGCGAAAATTCCCCAGGAAGAGGAAGATCACGACGACGACGATGATGGCCGCCTCGCCGAGCGTCTTCGCCACCTCCCAGATCGAGGCGCGGATGAATTCGGTGGAATCATAGGCGATGGCCGAATCGAGACCGGGCGGTAGTTGCGCCTTTACGTCCGGAAACGCCGCTTTGACGTTCTCGATCACCGTCAAGGGGTTGGCGGTGGGCGTCGCATAGATGCCGACGAAGACGGCCTTGAGGCCGTCGAAAACCGAGGAGGCATCGACCGACTGCGGCCCGAGTTCGATGCGCGCGACGTCGCCAAGACGCGTCAGTGCGTCGCCACGGGAAAATACCGTCAGATTGCCGAAGGCCTTGGCGCTGTCGAGCGAGGTTTCGGCGTTGATGCTGGTCTGGACGTAATCGCCCTTGATCTGGCCGGCCGCCGAAATGAAATTATTCGCCGCGAGTGCATTTCTGATGTCGGCCGGGGTGACGCCCCGGGCCGCCATGCGGTTGGGATCGAGCCAGATGCGCATGGCAAAGGTCTGGCCGCCGAGGATCTGAGCGTTGGCGACCCCGTCGATGGTCTGGAGTTTGGGCTGGACGACCCGGGTGATGTAGTCGGTGATCTGCGCCGAATCGAGCTTGTCCGAGTTGAAGCTGAGATACATCAGGGCGAAGCCCTGCCCGGTCTGCTTCACCACGACGGGGTCGTTGGCCTCGCGCGGCAGGACGCCCCTGACCTGATTTACCTTGGACAGCACGTCGGCGACCGCCCGGTCGGGGTTGGCGTTGAGCCGCAGGTTCAGCGTGATGGTCGAGGCGTTCTGCAGCGAACTCGAGACCAGGGTGTCGATGCCCTCGGTGCTCGCGACAGCCTGTTCGATGGGCGTCGTGATGAAGCCCTTGATGAGGTCGGCGTTGGCGCCCGGATAGGTCGTCGTGATGGTGATCGTGGTCGAGGACAGTTCCGGATATTGCCGGATCGCCAGCTTCGAATAGCACTGGAAGCCGATCAACAGGATCAGCAGGCTGACGACGCTGGCCAGGACCGGCCGACGGATGAAGATATCTGTGACCATGGCCGCGCCCTACTCCCGCGGCAGAACGGCGCGAGGCTGCAAGCCGCCGCTCCGGTCAAGATGGACATGGGCGCCGGGCATCAGCTTGATCTGGCCTTCGGACACCACCATCTCTCCCGCCTTGAGGCCCTCGAGAACAGCGATGCTGTCACCCGTCACGACGCCGGTGCGCACGAAGCGGCGCTCGACGATGAAATCCTGGCTGTCCGATGTCGCCGCCTGAGCCGAACCCGGCGCGGCGGACGGGGGCGCGGGCTCCGCGACATAAAGACTGTCACCGTAGAGCGAATAGGTCACGCTGGTGCGCGGCACCGTGACAACATCGCGCGGTGCACCGGAGAGCACCGCCACATTGGCGAACATGCCGGGGAAAAGCTTCTTGGTCGGGTTGGGCAGTTCGGCCCGGATCAGGACCGAGCGGGAATCCTGCGACACCCTCGAATCGATGGATTTGATGACGCCTTGGAAGGTCTCGTCCGGATAGGCATCGACACGAATTTCGGACGTCTGGCCGGGCTTTATGACGGACAGGCTTTGCTCGGGGACCGGAAAATCGACATAGATCGGATCGAGTTGCGTCAGCGTCACGATCGCGGTGCCGGGCGACAAATATTGCCCGAGATCGACCTTGCGGATCCCGAGCCGGCCGGCAAAGGGGGCGCTGATGGTCTTCTGCGCGATGATGGCTTCGGCGCGGTCGACACTTGCCACCGCCATGTCGCGCGCCGCAAGCGCCTGATCCACCGAAGCCTTGGCGGTGTTGCCTCCGAGGATCAGCTGCTGCTGACGCGATAGCGAGGCCTCGGCGTTCTTCATCTGCGCCTGACCCGATTTCAGGTCGGCCTGCTCGGTCGAATCATCGATCGCGATCAGCGGCGCGCCCTTCGCGACTTCCTGCGATGATTCAAAATGGATGGCCTCCACGATGCCGCCGACCTGCGGCGCGACGTCGATGCCCTGTACGGGCCGGAACGTGCCGATCGCGCTGATGCGCGGTATGAAACTCTGCGTCCTGGCCTCGACCACCGCGACGGTCGCGGCCGGCCGCACCATAGTGCTGATGACCCCTCTGATGATCTGCGGTTTCATCACGAAATGAAAGTAGGACAGTCCACCGATGAGCCCCGACAGGACCAGGAGGACAACAATGAAAATCGCCGCGCGTTTCACGCCTTAAGATCCTTTCCAAGGACATCGCGGCCTTACGATCGTCGAGGCGAAATGCCTTGCGGAGCTGGACAAAATAAATCCAGCGTGATTTCGATCGGATCGCACGCCTGAGCAAGCAAACCTTGGCTACGGTTGAACCTGCCCGGTCGAGAGGCGGATGTGAGAAGGTCCGCTTTGCTTAGGCTTAGCACATTCGGGGAGGCACCGTGAACGACACTGCGCAAAAACTTGGCGCGCTCAAGATCCCCGATCTTGCGGGCAAGGCGGTTCTGGTCACCGGCGCATCGACCGGCATCGGAGCGGCCGTCGCTCTGGCGCTTGGCCAGCAGGGCGCGGCCGTCGCCATCCATTACAACGCCAGCTCCGACGACGCGCGAAGGGTCGCGGCCGCGATCGATCAGGCCGGAGGACGCTCCGTCCTGATCCAGGGCGACGTCAGCGCCGAGGGCGTGAGCGAACGTGTCGTCGAGGAGGCGGCGCGGCATTTCGGGGCGCTCGACGGCCTCATCAACAATGCCGGCAGCATGCTGGGCCGCGTTTCGTTCGCCGACATGACCGATGCGCATTACGAACGGGTGATGAACCTCAATGCCCGCTCCGTTCTGGCGGCGACGCGCGCAGCCGTGCCCTATCTCAAAACCGCCGGGGGCTTCGTCATCAACACGACCTCCATCGCGGCCCGGCATGGGGGCGGGCCCGGCTCGACACTCTATGCGGCCTCGAAAGGGTTCGTCTCCACGATCACCAGAGGCCATGCGAAGGAGCTGGCCGGCTTCGGCATCAGGGTCAACGCCGTGTCGCCCGGCACGATCATGACGCCATTCCACGAACGCTATTCGAGCGAAGAGCAACTCGAAACAACGCGCAAGTCGGTGCCCTTGGGGCGACTGGGCGCGGCCGAGGATTGTGTCGGCACTTATCTGTTTCTCGCATCGGCGACCCTTTCGGGCTACCTCACCGGACAGATCATCGAGGTGAACGGCGGCCTGCTGATGCCGTAAATACCGTCATGCGAGGATAGCATGGCTCGCTCCCGCCTGGCTCCTGTATGTTGAGGTGAGCGGAGCCGGCGAGCGACCAATGGCAATGACGACTGATTTCGACAAAATTTTTCGCCCCGAGGGCGAAACGTCACCGGCGCCCCGTTCGGTGGTCACCGCCATGCGGCGCGGCGCGATCTTTCGCTGTCCCGCCTGTGGCATGGGCCATCTCTATCGCGGCTATCTCAAGGTCGACGATCACTGCGGCTCGTGTGGTGAGGCCCTGCATCATCAGCGGGCCGACGACGCGCCACCTTATCTGACCATCTTCGTCCTGGGCCATGTCATGATCCCCCTCATTCTTGGGGTCGACATGCTCTACGAATGGCCGATGTGGTTGAATATCGCTGTATGGTTTCCTTTGCTCATCGGCCTGTCGCTTATCGTGCTGCCGATCATGAAAGGGGCGATGGTCGGCCTGCAATGGGCTTTGCGCATGCATGGGTTCGGCCGCGAGGCGGGGGATGATGTCCGTGATCGCTCCGTGCCCGTGCTGCACCCCGTTCTGGCGGCCTCGGGAACGCCGTTGTCCGCCTGAACGGCGTCCAAAGGCGGTTCGGGCGGTCTCTTTTTCGACCCGACTTCGGTCTGAAGGAGCTTGGCTCAGTCGACCATATAGCGAATGCCGATCCTCACCTGCTGCTCGCTCAGGGTCTTCTGGGTCGCGGCCAGCGGGAAGAGCGCGAGCGACGTCCGGCCTAGGTTGAGGTAGCGATAGCCGACGTCGATCATGGCATGCGGCGCGAAGGCGTAGGAAAAGCCGGCCATTCCGGCCCAGGCGAACTGATAGGCGTTGTGGCTGGTCGGCGTCGCGGGCGCAGGCGATCCGTCGGAAGTCGTGAGTTGGGCCTCCTGCAGCGTCACGCCGACGCCGGCGCCCGCACCGACATAGGGCGTTATGCCGTACCAGGTTCCAAGGTCGACATAGCCGTTGGCCAAGGTATCCCACCGCCAGATGTGGTTCTTGGCGCTGAGTTCGCAGCCGGTGCCGCAGGACGTTTGGCCCGAATAATCGAAGGGGTCGAGAAAATCCGCCGTCACGTCGGCCCGGAAAAAAGAGTTCAGCTTGTAGCCGGCGCCGATGCCAAAGGCGTAGCCGCCCGCTGTGGCTTTGCGATCGAAGCTCCCGGAGGCCTTGTCGAACTTGGGGTGATCTTCCTCGGCATAGGCCCCATCGCCGCGTAGATACCAGCCAGTGCCGAATTCCATCGGCTGCTGGGGCTCCGCATAGGTGGATGGGGCATCGTAAAGCGGCCCGAGATCGGCGGCCTGGGCCTCGACGGCAACGCCAAGGCAGCCAAGCGCGGTCAGCAGGCAAGCTCCGTAAACGCCGTTGAGCCGCATGACGTGGTCCCTCGTCCGTCAGCGCCTCGAAGGCGCGTCAATCACCTGGAAACCATAAGGACAAGTCTTTAAGTTTGGTTTAACCATGCCGACGGAAATGCTCCCGCGTCGAACGTGGCGCGGGATCGAGGAACCGCATGCGCCTCGCTGTCATCGCCGACATTCACGGCAATCGGCCGGCTCTCGACGCCGTGCTGGCGGATATCGAGCGACGGGGCGGCGCGGATCTCCTCATCGACCTTGGCGATTGTGTCTCCGGCCCGCTGTGGCCCCGCGAAACCCTGGAGCGTCTAGGGCAGCTTCGGATCATGACGGTGCGAGGCAACCACGACCGGGAGGTCGGAACGGGCGAACGTGCCACACTCGGTCTGTCGGACGGTTTCGCCCATGACGATCTCGATGCCGGACAACGCCGCTCCCTGGCTGCGCTCCCGACATCCTGGCGGCCGGTGCCCCATTGCCTGGCGCTGCATGGATCGCCGGACCGGGACGACCTTTACCTCCTCGACGTGGTCGAGGGCGGACGATTGGTCCGCGCTCGGCCGGAGGACATCGCGGCCCGGCTGCGGGGGATCGATCCCGCGATTACTCTGGTGCTGTGTGGCCATTCCCACCGGGCCGATCTCGTGCGCCTCCCGCACGGACCGCTCATCCTCAACCCTGGCAGTGTCGGCTGCCCAGCCTATGACGACACGGACGAACCCCCTCATGTCTCCGAAGCAGGGTCGCCGCTGGCGCGCTACGCCATCGTGGACGATGTCAACGATCTTCGGGCCGCGCGGATCGAACTCATCGCCCTGCCCTATGACAACGACAGCGCAGCCCGGCGCGCCGAACGGAACGGCAGGCCGGACTGGGCTTTCGCGTTGAGGACAGGCTTGATGCCGCCGCCGGGCGGTGAACCGTCCCGGCAGCCGTTCTGAAGGTCGACCGCGATCAGTATTTGCGGATGAGCGGCGCTTGCTGCATCGGAGGCGGCGCATAGGCCTCCGGGGCGATGTCGCTGAACATCCAGCGCATGCCGAGCTTGATGTCGTTCGACTGCAGCTTGATCTTTTGGGTCTCGAAGGTGCAGCCCGTCGTGTTGACGCAGCCGATCGGCGCGGAGCGCGCATCGCCCATATTCAGGTAGCGATAGGCGAGTTCCAGCTTCAGGTTCGGCGTCACGGCGTAAGACAGACCCGCATGAGCCGCATAGGCGAGGTCGAACCCGTGCTTTTCGACCGCGTAGCCGAAACCGCCATTGCCGAAGCCGTTTGGTCCACCGACCCCGGTGTCCGTCAAGCCATAGACGCGGTTGTAGCTGCCGCCGATGCCGGCACCCACGAACGGCGTGATGCCATACCAGGTCCCGATGTCGATATAGCCGTTGGCCAAGAACACAGAGCTCTGCACGCTGCCGGTATATTTGTCATAGGCGCGCGAAGAATCCGGCGGCGAGAAGAAGGCGCCGGCGTTATAGCTCTGTATCGCGTTCAATTCCTCGGACGTACGATATTCGCCCGTCACGTCGGCGCGCAACCAGTGATTGAACTGGTAACCCACACCGGCGCCGACGAAGGCCGCGTCGCCAAGGCTTCGCTGATCGAAATGCGGGGTCGGGACAACGTCCGAGAAGCTCGATCGAATCTCGGGCTTCGATGTCACGCCGACACCGACATCACCCCGGATATACCAGCCGCCGAACTCCACGGGTTCGGGAGGCAGCGGCTCGAAAGCCGGCGGCGGAGGTAGGTCCGCGGCTTGAACGGAACCGGCGATGCCACAGGCAACCGTTCCCGCCAGAAGAAGGGCTGTCAGCTTGCCCATGAACACGCTCCCTTTCATGTCTCGCCAGAGCGTCGAGCCCTAGCGCCAAGTCCATGAGTCACCATCGCAAGGAAACTTTAAAAGGGTGTTAACCCTAACCCTTAACCACAGCCTGAAAGCCGTTTCGTCGCGGCGGCGCATGTCTGTAGATTGGGCATGACACTCAACAGTCTTGATGAGCGGTCGTGGGGATCGCCTGAAACCATTCGATTCTGATGCCTTGCGGCCACAGAGCGTCGGGATCTTCTATCCATCCAACTGAAGCTGTGCCGGAATGCTTGCTGCCGGGGGGAATTCTTCCTACGCCTTGGACTCATGATGCAACGATGTGCGGCGTCTCGTGGCGATGCCCGGGCGATGGGAGTGGATGCCGAGGCGAAGCGGGAGACTTTATTGATGAAGGTAGTCCTGGCGCAGCCGCGCGGGTTTTGCGCGGGCGTCGTCCGCGCCATAGAGATCGTCGAACGGGCGCTCGAAAAGCATGGCGCGCCGGTCTATGTCAGGCACGAAATCGTCCATAACAAGCATGTCGTCGATAGCCTCAAGGCCAAGGGCGCGCGTTTCGTCAAAGATG
This sequence comes from Lichenihabitans sp., assembly GCA_965214365.1. GTDB lineage: Bacteria > Pseudomonadota > Alphaproteobacteria > Rhizobiales > Beijerinckiaceae > Lichenihabitans. The sequence goes on along the minus strand of CBDCBM010000004.1, from coordinate 1,669,597 downwards.
TATCCGAGATTCCGCTGGGTGCCGTCACGGTCTTCAGTGCCCATGGCGTCTCGAAAACCGTCGAGGCCGATGCGAAGGCCCGAGGGCTTCCGGTGCTCGATGCGACCTGTCCGCTGGTCGCCAAGGTCCATCACCAGGGCCAGCGCTACATGAGGCAAGGCCGTGCGGTGATCCTCGTCGGCCATGACGGCCATCCCGAGGTGGAGGGCACGATGGGCCAGATCGACGGCCAAATTCATCTGGTGCAGAACACCGCCGACGTCGAGGGGCTCGATATTCCGTCCGATACCCCCGTGGCCTACATCACGCAGACGACGCTCAGCGTGGACGACACGCGCGGCATCATCGCCGCCCTGAAGGCCCGTTTCACCGATATTGTCGGTCCCGAGACACGGGACATCTGCTATGCGACGCAAAATCGACAGACGGCGGTGCGCGAGTTGAGCAAGGTTGCCGACGTCATCCTCGTTGTCGGAGCCAACAACAGTTCCAATTCCAACCGTCTGCGGGAGATCGGCTCCGAAAGCAATGTGCCGAGCTATCTCATCGCCGACGGCAAGGCGCTCGACGCCGCCTGGCTCAAGGGTGCGAAGGTGGTGGGAGTGACGGCCGGCGCTTCGGCGCCGGAGATTTTAGTCGATGATGTCCTCGCCGCCCTGCGGCAGGTTGGACCGATCGAAGTCTCGACCTTGCCTGGCATCCAGGAAACCATTTCCTTCCGTCTCCCGGCGGAACTAACATCGCACTAGAGCATGATGCCGAAACGTCGGCACGGGTTTTCGGCATCATGCTCTGAATGATTGAACCCGATCACGTTCGTGTCTTTGGACCGATTCGGTCCTGAGACATGAACGTGATCTAAGGACGCGCTGTCTGGCCGACTAGGCCCTGATGGGCCTCATGGAGAAGACTTTGGGCATTCCCCTCTATCAGACCGCGCGCATCGGCGCCTATGTTCTCAAACAGCACATCAGCGGGCGGAAGCGCTATCCGCTGGTTCTGATGCTCGAACCGTTGTTTCGCTGCAATCTCGCTTGCGCGGGCTGCGGCAAGATCGACTATCCGGACAAGATCCTGAACCAGCGCATCTCCTATGCGGATGCTATGCGGGCCATCGATGAATGCGGTGCGCCCGTGATCTCGATCGCCGGCGGCGAGCCCTTGCTGCACAAGGAGATGCCGCAGATCGTCGAAGGCGCCATCGCCAAGAAAAAATTCGTGACGCTCTGCACCAACGCGCTACTGATGGAGAAAAAGCTCCATCAGTACAAGCCGAGCCCCTATTTCAACTGGTCGGTTCATCTCGACGGTGATGAACAGATGCATGACAGGTCGGTGTGTCAGACGGGCGTTTATGACAAGGCCGTCGCGGCCATCAAGGCCGCCAAGGCCAAGGGCTTCAGGGTCAACATCAACACCACCTTGTTTCACGGCACCAATCCGGAACAGGCCGCCAACTTCTTCGACAATGTGACCGCGATGGGCATCGACGGCATCACCGTATCGCCCGGCTATGCCTACGAGCGCGCGCCGGACCAGCAGCACTTCCTCAACCGCACAAAGACCAAGGAACTGTTCCGTGGCATTTTTGCCCGCGGTAAAGGCGGGAAAGCCTGGCCCTGGTTCCAGTCGCCGCTCTTCCTGGACTTCCTGGCCGGCAACCAGACCTACAATTGCACCCCTTGGGGCAACCCGACCTATACGGTGTTCGGGTGGCAAAAGCCCTGCTATCTCCTCGGTGAAGGCTATGCCAAGACCTTCAACGAGCTGATGAACGAGACCGAGTGGGAAAAATACGGCACCGGCAATTACGAAAAATGCGCCGACTGCATGGTCCATTGCGGTTTCGAGGCCACTGCCGTGAAGGACGCCGTCAAGGCGCCGTGGAAAATGCTCACCCTGGCCATCAAAGGCATCAAGACCCAAGGCCCGATGGCGCCGGAGATTTCGCTCGACAAGCAGCGGCCGGCGGACTTCGTCTTCTCGCGCCATGTGCAGAATAAAATGAACGAGATCGACGCCAAGCCGGCCAACGATCGGGTCGAGCCAATGGAAGCGGCCGAATAGACCCCGTTCACCATTTTTCGATCCAGAGGCCCCGGCAGCTCTTCGCCGGGCCTTTGGGGTAATAGCGACGCCCCTGATTTAATCGAGCCGCAATCATTGCCGCTGACAGTGTCGCAGCCTCGCCGCTCAGGGGATGGCTCGACAAGGTGGCCGCATGAGACACCCTGTGTCCACCCCTGATTTTTCAGGCTGCAATTTTAGCTGCGGCGCGGTGTTGTTTCGGGTCGTAAAGGGCCTGGTTTTGCCAGGCTTTCCAGAGGACGCGGAGCCAGGCGCGGGCGAGGATACGGATGGCGTGCGGGTGCTTGCATCCGCGTTGACGGGCTCTGCTATAGATGTCTGCTGCCCAGGCCGAGGCATGTCGCGAGTTGTCGGCGAAGCAGGTGACGGCCTTTCGGAGGTTCTTGTTACAGGCCCATCGGAACACGACGCCGCGGCTTTTGCCGGAGGCGTGGGTGACGGGACAGACGCCGGCCTCGGCGGCGAGCTGATCTTCGGTGGGGAAGCGCTCGCGGACGTCGCCGAGTTCGGCCAGGATCGCTGCTGCGCAGATGCGTCCGGCGCGGGGGAAGGACATGACGATCTTACCGTCGGGCAGGTCGGCCACGGCGTGCTCGATGCGCGAGGACAGCTTGGCGATCTCGCCGACGAGGCGTTCGAGGATGGCGACGAGCGCGCGGGCGATCTCGCCCTTGGCGTCGGCCTCTGCATCGCTGGCGAGGCCCGTGGGCGCGGCCTTCAGCCGGGCCAGGAGTTCGGTGGGAGATCTGCGCCCGCAATAGGCGTGCTGGGCCATGAAGCTGGCGAGGCGCTTTTCGCCGAGACGGCTGGCGCTGTCGGGCGTGGGATAGCGGCCGATGAAGGCGAGCGCGATCGGGCTGTCGATGGCGGCGAAGATGGCGGCGGCGCCCGGCCAGAAGCCCTCGAGCAGGCTGCGGAGCTGGTTGGCCAGGGCAATGCGCTGGTCGACCAGGTCGCCGCGTGCGCGCACCAGGGCCCGCAACGCCCGGATGTCGTCGGAGGTCGGCAGCAACGGGCGGAATCGGTGACCGTCGGTGCGCAGGATGTCGGCCAGCATGAAGGCGTCGCCCGGATCGCTCTTGCCGCCGGCGGCGCGGTAGCGCGGCCGGCAGGCTTTGACGACGTTGGGGTGGATCGGGATGACGGGGTGCCCGGCCTCGACCAGGGTGTCGACGATCAGACCCGACGGCCGCTCAATGGCGATCGGCAGGTCGGCCGGTGGAGCGACGCGCTTGAGCTTGGCCGCCATGTCGGCCAACCCTGCCGCATCGTGGCGGACCTCAAGGCGGACGACGACCTGACCGGCGCCGTCGATGATGCAAAGGGCATGGCTTGCGCCGCCCCAGTCCAGACCCCCATGAAAAGCCATAGCCTTATCTCCTCGGCTTGCGTTAGTTTCGCCCGAGCCGGGAGATCGTGCGGATCGCTCACTGACAGGCGCTCTGGCTGGCGGGCACTGGCGCTTCACCCTGTGGTCCGTCCCGGTCTCCCGGCACCTGCCGTGCGGCTGGTCTCATGCGGGCCGTCAAGCGGCAAGCGACGAAGGCCGTCACGGCAGGGGCTCGGGTTGGCGGATGCTACGCCACTTGATCGCTTCGCACCCGCCAACCCGAAGGTGCACCAGTGAGCGCTTCAGTATCGGTGCCGGCGAAGGATCGGGGTCCGGCCTTCACCCTCAAAATCGACAGCGTGGCGACCTGCACGCTCCTGCTGCTGCCCTTCGCCCTGGTCATGTCATGGCCGCATCTCGTGACGGTCTGGCAGACCGGCAACTTCTACGACACCGACGACGCCATGCGCATGGTGCAGGTGCGCGACTGGATGGCCGGTCAAGGCTGGTTCGATCTTGTCGCCCATCGCCTCGATCCCCCGGCCGGCCTCTTCATGCACTGGTCCCGGGTCGTCGATGTGCCGATCGCGGCGCTTGTGCGGCTGTTCGGCCTCGTGGCCGACCCGATCCCGGCCGAACGGCTCGCGCGCCTCGCCTTCCCGCTTCTGCTGCAGGTCGCGATGGTGGCGGCCACCGCCTGGACGGCGAAAATCCTCATCGGCCCACGCGCCATGATGCCGGCAGCCTTCCTGATCCTGCTGTCCGGCATCTCCTATGGCCAGTTCCAGCCTGGCCGCATCGATCACCACGCACCGCAGATCCTGCTGTTGATGCTCGCCACCGGAACGACGCTGCGGGCGCTCGATCCACGACATGCGAGATCGGCTGCGATGACCGGGTTGCTCATCGCGCTGTCGCTGGCGATCAGTCTGGAAAATCTGCCGTTTTTCGCCATCCTGTTGACCGTTCCAGCCCTGTCCTGGGCCATCGGTGGGACATCCCATCGCACCACCCTGGCCTGGTTCGCGGCCGGGCTCGGAACCGCGATCCCGTTGCTCTTCATCGCGACCGTCGCGCCAGCGCGCTATGGAGTTGGCGCTTGCGACGCTTTCTCGATCGCCCACGTCACGGGGCTCATGGCCGGCGCCGCAGCGCTCGGCGCGATCGCCCTGGCGTCGCCGAAGATCGAGACCGCACGCTGGCGATGGGCAACCCTCGCGGTCGCCGGCATTCTGGTTCTCGGCCTGGTTATCGCCACCTATCCGGCGTGCCTTCACGATCCCTACGCGGCCATGGATCCGCTGATGGAGCGTCTGTGGCTCCGCAACGTGACGGAAGCCCAGCCAATTCTCACCGCCATGGCGCTTCGACCCGACACGTTCACGCTGCTCGCGTGCCCCATCCTGGTCGGCACGGCCGCGACCCTTGTGGCGCTTCGGGCGAGCCGAGACCAGGAGCGAGCGGCATGGATCATCGTCACGGCCCTTGTAGGGGCCGGCATAGCGGGGTCGATCTGGGAGGTCCGGGTGACGTCGTCGGTGAGTCCCCTGGCGCTTCTGGGCGGGACCTGGGTCGTCGTGCAAGCGCTGGGATTCGCCCAGCGACAGTCACGAGCCTATGCGGCTGTCGTGCCGTTCCTCGCCATGGGCCTCTTCTCGACTATGGCCTGGGCCATGGTGCCCACCCTTGGCGACGACACCGCCGATCTGTCTGGAGTCAGAGCCAGCGCGATGTGTCGCGTAGCCGATGCTTTCACGCCGCTCGCCGCATTGCCGAAGACGCTGGTCTTCGCGCCGATCGAGTCAGGCTCGCATCTCTTGGCGCATACAGCGCTGAATGTCATCGCCGCGCCCTATCACAGGAACCAGGACGGGAACCGGACAGTCCTGCGGGCGCTCATCGCGCCCCCCGATGATGCCAAAGCGATCGTCGAGGGATCGGGCGCCACCATCCTGACGTTCTGCCGCGAGGACATTCACATGAAGGCCATCGCCAAGGAGCAGCCGGATAGCCTTGCGGCGCGGCTGTTGCGCGATCAGCCTCCGTCCTGGCTGGAGCCCTTCGCGTCCCACGACGGGCTCTTCCCCATTTACCGGATCAGGTGATGCCAACAAAATGCCGCCACGCTTTCGCGCGGCGGCATGAAATTGTTTCAGGCGCTAGAAAATAAGGTCAGCTCAGCCCGCGTCGGCGATCTGGCCTTCCTTCTTTTCAAGATCCTCGCCAGTCTTCTGATCGACGACGCGCATCGACAGCTTGACCTTGCCGCGATCGTCGAAGCCGAGAAGCTTCACCTTGACCTTCTCGCCTTCCTTGACGACATCGGAGGTCTTGTTGACCCGGCCTTGCGTCAATTGCGAGATATGGACGAGGCCGTCCTTCGAACCGAAGAAGTTCACGAAGGCGCCGAAATCCACCACCTTGACGACGGTACCCTCGTAGATCTGGCCAATCTCCGGATCGTTGGCGATCGACTTGATCCAATTGATCGCCGCCCTGATCGAATCGGCATCGCTGGAGGCGACCTTCACGGTGCCGTCGTCGTCGATGTTGATTTTGGCGCCGGTCTTCTCGACGATCTCGCGGATGATCTTGCCACCGGTCCCGATCACTTCGCGGATCTTGTCGGTGGGAATCTTCAGCGTCTCGATCCGCGGCGCGAATTCGCCGAGTTCAGCGCGGGCGCCCGTGATGGCCTTCGCCATCTCGCCGAGGATGTGAAGTCTGCCGTCACGCGCCTGGTCGAGGGCCACGCGCATGATCTCTTCGGTGATGCCGGAGATTTTGATGTCCATCTGCAGCGAGGTCACGCCCTCGGCCGTGCCGGCCACCTTGAAATCCATGTCGCCGAGATGGTCCTCGTCACCCAGGATGTCGGATAGCACCGCGAAGCGGTCGCCTTCGAGAATGAGGCCCATGGCGATGCCGGCGGTCGGCCCTTTCAAGGGGACGCCCGCATCCATCAGCGCAAGCGAGGCGCCGCAGACCGTGGCCATGGACGAGGAGCCGTTCGACTCGGTGATCTCAGACACGACGCGGATCGTGTAGGGAAATTCGGCCGCCGTCGGCAGCATCGGGCGAACGGCACGCCAGGCGAGCTTGCCATGGCCGATTTCGCGGCGTCCGGGCGAGCCCATGCGGCCAGTCTCGCCGACCGAATAGGGAGGAAAGTTGTAGTGCAGGAGGAAGCGCTCTTTGTAGGAGCCATCGAGGCTGTCCACATATTGCTCGTCCTCGCCGGTGCCGAGCGTCGCCACCACCAGCGCCTGAGTCTCGCCACGGGTGAACAGCGCCGAGCCGTGAGCGCGCGGCAGGATGCCGACTTCCGCCACGATCGGGCGGACGGTCTTGAGGTCCCGCCCGTCGATCCGGGTGCCATGGTCGAGGATGTTCCAGCGCACGACCTTGGCCTGAACGGCGTGGAAGGCCTCGGCCAACTGGGCTGCCGGGAACTTGGCTTCGCCATCGGCGGGGGCCAAAGTTTCCATCATCTTCTTCTTGGCGCCATCGATCGCCTTGTAGCGATCGGCCTTGGACGTGATCGCATAGGCGGCGCGCAGATCGGGCTCGATGGCCGAAAGCACCGCCTGCTCGACGGCGGACATGTCGGGAAGGGAGTAATCGCGCGGTTCCTTGGCGCATTTCTCGGCGAGGCGGATGATCGCCTCGATCACCGGCTGGAAGCCCGCGTGCCCGGCCATCACGGCCTTCAGCATCGTATCTTCGGAAAGCTGCTTGGCTTCCGACTCGACCATCAACACGGCATCACCGGTACCGGCGACGACGAGTTCGAGATTCGATTCCTTCATCTCGTCGATGGTCGGGTTGACCTTGAGCTCACTCTTGATCATGCCGACGCGGGCGGCGCCCACCGGCCCCATGAAAGGAATGCCCGAAATGGTCAGGGCCGCCGAGGCCGCCACCATGGCCAGAATGTCGGGATCGTTCTCGAGATCGTGCGAGAGCACGGTCACGACCACTTGCGTCTCGTGGCGATAACCCTCGGGGAACAGGGGACGGATCGGCCGGTCGATCAGACGGGAGACCAGGGTCTCCTTTTCGCTGGGCCGGCCTTCACGCTTGAAATAGCCGCCTGGGATGCGGCCGGCCGCAAAGGCCTTTTCCTGGTAGTTGACCGTCAGGGGGAAAAAGTCCTGGCCCGGCTTGGCGGTCTTGGCCGATACGACGGTCGCCAGAACGGTGGTTTCCCCGTAGGTGGCCAGGACAGCGCCATCGGCCTGACGGGCGATCTTGCCGCTTTCGAGCACGAGCTTGCGCCCCGCCCAGGTGAGCTCTTCGCGATGAATATCGAACATAAGATGTCTTTCATGGCGAGCCTGCGGTGTCGCCATGCGCAAGACGGCGAGAGGCTGCTCCGATGTTCGGGATACAGCGTCCGGCGATCCTGCCATGGCCAGGCTCGATGGGCGGCCGGTGGCGACCCCATGCCGCCATCGGTAGTGTTTGTGAGCCTTTCGGAATCGGGTTCTCCGACATCCTCATTCCGAGCGAAGCCCGCTTGAGGCTCCAACGAGCAAAGCTCGTTGGAGAAGCCGGCGGAGAGCTGTCGAAGGATCGGGGATCGGGTCTTCCGGAGGCTCCTCGATCCTTCGAGACGCCGCCTCGCGGCTCCTCAGGACGAGGGCTTTTTTTGTATGTGTGACACAAGAGAACGCGGTGGGATGAATTCGTCCCGTCGAGCTCCGCCGTACTACCGGCGGATACCGAGGCGCTCGATCAGCGACTTGTAGCGGTTCTCGCCCTGCGCCTTGACATAGTCGAGCAACGACCGGCGCGTTGAGACCAGCTTCAACAATCCGCGACGCGAATGGTTGTCCTTGTTATGGATTTTGAAATGGGCGGTCAGGTTGGTGATGCGCTCGGTCAAAATGGCGACCTGAACCTCGGGCGATCCGGTATCGCCGGATTTCAACGCATAGTCGTTCATAAGCGCGGTCTTGCGCTCGGCCGTAATCGACATCGGTAGTCCTTTCCTGACGGAGATGGAGTGAAGCCTCAGCTTCAATCGGCTCGGAACGCGAGATGCCGGGATGTCGTCCAGTTCATCCGCGCATGATCCGACGGACCACGAGCCGGCGCCCTCTATACACGAAATTCAAGTCCCGGCTAGTCCATGCGTCAGGAATCGCTATACGGCCTTGCGGGGAAGGCCCAAACGTCGTATGTGTTCGGCATGTCGATTGTTAATCGGCTGCTCCGGTAGGATATGAATGGATGAGAGTGGGCTCCTGCCGGACCCGCTCTTTTTTGTTTCTCCCACGACTTTACCTCGTTCTGGCCACGTCCCGGATGGCGCCTCTCATCGGCGGCCTCTAGGCCGGATAAGTCCATGGATAGATTTGTTTGGACCGACATTCGATCGCCGACCCCGCCGCCGACGTTGTGCATGACACCGAGACCGATGCGTCTCTCGACGAACCACGGTTCGTCGTTGAAACCGGTGCGGCTGGCCGCGTCGCCACCGCAGCCTCGCCGGTTCTCATGCAAATCGGCTATCGCCTGGTGCGGGTGAAAATTTCCGCTGGCGCGCCCTCGACACTCCAGATCATGGCCGAACGCCCCGACGGGACGATGACGATCGAGGATTGTGAGACCGCCAGCAAGGCGCTCTCTCCCGTGCTCGACCTCAACGAACCGATCTCGGGGGCCTATAGGCTCGAGATTTCCTCGCCCGGCATCGACAGGCCGCTGGTGCGCCGCTCCGACTACGAGCGTGCCCTAGGGCACGAGGCGCGGATCGAACTGGCCGTGCCGATGGAAGGCCGCAAGCGGTTCCGAGGCCTTTTGGGCGCGGTAGAAGGCGACATGCTGCGGCTCGACCTCAAAGATGCTAAGCCCGACGAAAAGCCGGTGGTGCGACTTCGTCTCCCCGACATCGGCGAGGCCAAGCTGATGCTCACCGACGCGCTGATCCGGCAAACTCTGAAGGCCCAAGCGGCAGGCGGAGCCATCGAGGAGGCGGAGGGACCGACAGGCGCGGCCGACGAAGCCGAAGCGGAGCGCGAGCCGGGTCGCCCGACCAGGCAACCGAAGCCCAAGCGGGCCACCCCGGCCGGGGTCCAATTCGCCAAACGTCGCGATGGCGCCGCGCGGCCAACATCCAAGAGTTCCTGAGGAGACCAACCCATGGCCGTGAGTGCCAACAGGCTTGAACTGCTGCAGATCGCCGACGCGGTCGCGCGCGAAAAATCCATCGACCGCCAAATCGTGTTGAGTTCGATGGAGGAGGCCATCCAGAAGGCGGCCCGCTCGCGTTACGGCCAGGAGACCGAGGTTCGGGCCGAGATCAATCCTAAGACCGGTGAATTGCGGTTCTCGCGCCTGCTGCTCGTCGTCGACCAGGTGGAAAGCGACGCGACCCAGATCAGCGCCGCTGACGCGCGCCGCAAGAACCCGGCCGCCCAGGTCGGCGACTGGATCGCCGAGACGCTGCCGCCCTTCGATTTCGGACGGATCGCGGCCCAGTCGGCCAAGCAGGTCATCGTGCAGAAGGTGCGCGAGGCCGAACGCGACAAGCAATATGAGGATTACAAGGATCGCATCGGCGACATCATCAACGGCACCGTCAAGCGGGTCGAATATGGCAATGTGGTCGTCGATCTCGCGGCCCGGGGCGAGGCTATGGTGCGCCGGGACGAGCTGATCCCGCGCGAAACCTTCCGGCCGGGAGACCGCATCCGCGCCTATGTTTATGACGTGCGCCGCGAACAGCGCGGCCCGCAGATTTTCCTGTCGCGCACCCATCCCCAGTTCACGACCAAGCTGTTTACCCAGGAAGTGCCTGAAATCTACGACGGCATCATCGAGGTGAAGGCGGTCGCGCGCGATCCGGGCTCGAGGGCCAAAATCGCGGTGACGTCGCGCGACAATTCCATCGATCCCGTCGGGGCCTGCGTGGGTATGCGCGGCTCGCGCGTGCAGGCCGTGGTCAACGAACTCCAGGGCGAGAAGATCGACATCATTCCCTGGTCCCCCGATGCCGCGACTTTCATCGTCAACGCACTTCAGCCCGCCGAGGTCGTGAAGGTGGTGCTCGACGAGGATTCCTCGCGCATCGAAGTGGTTGTGCCGGACGACCAGCTCTCCCTGGCGATCGGCCGGCGCGGACAGAACGTGCGGCTCGCCTCGCAACTGACGGGCTGGGACATCGACATTCTGACCGAGGCCGAGGAATCGGAGCGTCGTCAGAAGGAATTCGTCGAGCGGACCGACCTCTTCATGAAGGCGCTCGACGTCGACGAGGTCGTCGGCCAGCTGCTGGCCTCCGAGGGCTTCCGGTCGGTCGAGGAACTGGCCTATGTGGATGTGTCCGAACTTGGCACGATCGAAGGTTTCGACGAGGAGACCGCCAACGAGATTCAAACCCGGGCGCGCGATAGCCTTGCGGCCGTGGAAGCGGGATTCGACGACAAGCGCCGCGAACTCGGGGTCGAGGATCAGTTGCGGGATGTACCGGGCGTAACCACGCCGATGATGGTCAAACTCGGCGAGAACGACGTCAAGACGCTGGAGGATCTGGCCGGTTGTGTGCCGGACGATCTCGTCGGCTGGACCGAGCGCAAGGACGGCGAGTCGACGCGTCACAGCGGCTACCTTGAAGGCTTCGAACTGTCGCGCGAGGATGCCGAAGCCATGATCATGACGGCGCGTGTCCAGGCCGGCTGGATCGAGGCCGAACCAGAGGCTGGCGAAACGGAAGAGACAGCGGCGGTGGAAGGCTAGGGCGCTAAGGCATGCCGATGCGCAGGGCGCGAGACCAGGATCACGATCCCGACGGATCACCGGAGGCGGATCGTGAGGGACCCGAACGCAGTTGCATCGTCACGCGTGTCAAGGCGTCACCCGAGGCGTTGTTGCGTTTCGCCCTGGCGCCGGACGGCTCTGTCGTGCCCGATCTTCGGGCGAAACTGCCCGGGCGAGGCGCCTGGGTGACTGCGGAGGCCACGGTCCTGGCTGAGGCGATCAAGCGCAAGAGCTTTGCTCGCGCCTTCAAAAGCGAGGTCATGGTTTCGCCAGACCTTGTCGATATGGTGGATGGATTAATGGAGAAGGACGCTCTTCAGTCTCTGTCGCTCGCCAACAAGGCGGGACTTGTGGTCGCGGGGGCGTCCAAGGTGGAGGCGGAAGCGGCGGCGCGACCGGTGGCGGCGCTGATTCATGCCTCGGACGGAAGCGCGGACGGAAAAAGAAAAGTGGAAGCCTCCGTCAGGCGGCATCTGGGAGATGCGGCCGACGCCATCACACGCGTGCAAATCTTTCGCTCGGACCAATTGGATTTGGCATTGGGCCGCACAAATGTGATACACGCTGCGCTGGCCGTGGGATCGGCAAGCAAAGGTTTCATATCGCGCTCGCAGCGATTGAACCGATTCCGCTGTGGAAGCCCGCAGGCGATTGCCGCCGTGGGACCGCATCGGTCCATCGAGGAATAGGCGAGATTCTTGCCGGGCTCCGGTCGCTGAAAGGCGGCGTGCTGCGGCGCTGGCGGATTGGGCAACGGGCACGGCCCTGGGACGAATGACTGATGAGTGAATCGAACAACGTTGGTGAAAAGACTTTGACCGTGAACCCGACCAAGACGCTCTCCTTGAAGCGCCCGGTTGAGCAGGGCACCGTCAGGCAGAGCTTTTCCCACGGTCGAACGAAACAGGTCGTGGTCGAGAAGGTGAAGCGGCGTGCGCTGGGCCCTGGCGAAGCCGCGCCTCCGAGCGCCCCGCCGACCCAAGCTGCCGCGTCGGCCCCGGCCGCTGCCCGCCCGCCCATAGCGCCCACCATGGCGCAAGCGCGTCCGGCGATTGCTCCTCCGGCCCCGCCCGCACGGCCGACCGTCGTGCAGACTTCGGTCGCACCGCAGCCGGCTGTCCCCGCCCCTACGCCGCCGGCCGCGCCGCAGACTCCAGTGGCGCCGCCACAGGCTCCAATCGCCGCCCCACAGGCTTCGGTCGCGGCCGCGCCCGTCGCCGAGGCGCCTAAGGCGGCTCCGCCGCCACCCATTGTCACGCCCACTGTCGTTGCAGCGCCAGCCGCAGTCGCACCCCCGGTTTCCGCTCCTGCCCAAACCGTCCAGGTCGCGGCTCCCGCAAGCGTGGCGGAGCGTCCGGTTTCGTCTGCTACGCCGTCTCCCGTGACGGCCCGCACGACTGGGGCGAGCCCACGTCAGGTGGCGCCCACACAGTCCACGGCTCGCAGCAGCGCGTCGCCGACCGCTGTTGGACGTGGCGCAAGCACACCACCAAAACCAGTCCCGTCCGCGCCCTCGGCCGGACGAGGAGGACCACCGCAGAGGGCTCCGGGTTCCCGCCCGACCGGCGTGGTGCTGCGCACGCTCACCGAGGAGGAGCGTGAGGCCCGCACCCGCGCCCTTGTCGGAGCGAAGTCGCGTGAGGAAGAAGATCGGCGCCGCGCGGAGATCGATTCCAAGCTGCGCGCGGATCGCGAGCAGCGCGACGCCAAGGAGCGCGAAGCCGCAGAGGCCCGCAAACGCGAGGAAGACGCACGCCGGGCGCAGGAAGCCGAGGCCCGACGCAGGTCCGAGGACGAAGCGCGCCGCCGTATTCCGGACGGCACGCAGGCCGCTGGTGCAGCACGCCCGTTGAGCGCGCCGGGCACGGCCGCCCGCGCTGCGGAAGACGAGGCGGCCCGCAGTATCCTGCGTCGTCCCGCCATGCCGGTGCCACGCATTCCGCCCGCGCGACCGGCCCGAGGCAGCGAACAGAAGACTCGCGGCCGCCTGACGGTGACCAGCGCCACCTCGGAGCAGGAAGATCGCACGCGCTCCGTGGCATCGTTCCGGCGTCGCACGCAACGGATGAAGGGGTTCGGCGCCAACGAGCAGAAGGAGCGCTTGTCGCGCGACGTCATCCTGCCGGAGACGATCACGATCCAGGAACTCGCCAACCGTATGTCGGAGCGGGCGGTCGACGTCATCAAGCTCTTGATGAAACAAGGCCACATGGCCAAGATCACGGATGTGATCGACGCCGACACTGCCCAGTTGGTCGCCGAAGAACTCGGCCATACGGTGAAGCGGGTCGCCGAATCCGATGTCGAGGAAGGCCTTTTCGATGCGCCCGATGAAGACGCGCATATGGAATCGCGCCCTCCGGTCGTAACCATCATGGGCCATGTCGATCACGGCAAAACCTCGCTGCTCGACGCGATCCGCGAGGCGAATGTGGTGTCCGGGGAAGCCGGTGGCATCACCCAGCATATCGGCGCCTACCAGATCCGCTCGCCAAACGGCGCACCGATCACCTTCATCGACACTCCCGGCCATGCCGCCTTCACGGCGATGCGTGCCCGCGGCGCCAAGGTGACGGATATCGTCATTCTGGTTGTGGCGGCTGACGATGGAGTGATGCCGCAGACCATCGAGGCGATCAGCCACGCCAAAGCCGCCAAGGTGCCGATCATCGTGGCGATCAACAAGATCGACAAGCCGGGCGCCAAACCCGAGCGCGTGCGCTCCGAACTGCTGCATTACGACGTGCAGGTGGAAAGCATGGGCGGCGATACGCTCGAAATCGAGGTCTCCGCGTTGAAGCGGACCAATCTCGACAAGCTGCTCGAAGCCATCGAACTGCAGTCCGAGGTGCTCAACCTGAGGGCCAATCCGGAGCGCGATGCCGAAGGCACCGTCATCGAGGCGCGGCTCGATCGTGGACGAGGTTCCGTCGCGACGGTACTGGTTCAGCGCGGGACACTGCGCGTCGGCGATCTCATCGTTGCCGGATCGCAATGGGGACGGGTCCGCGCTTTGATCGACGATCAGGGTGAGAGCACCGATCAAGCCGGGCCATCTTTCCCGGTGGAGGTGCTTGGCTTCTCGGGCGCGCCTGACGCCGGCGACCGTGTGGCCGTTGTCGTAAACGAGGCCAGAGCGCGCGAAATCACCGAATATCGTGAACGCCAGAAAAGCGAGAAGCGGGCGGCGCGTGGCGGCACGGTGCGCGGCTCACTCGCCGACATGATGAGCCAGATCAAAACGGTGGGCCGCAAGGATCTGCCGCTTGTTCTCAAGGGAGACGTGCAGGGATCGGTCGAAGCCATCATCGCGACGCTGGAAAAACTCGGCAACGAGGAAGTCGCCGCGCGGGTGGTGCATTCCGGGGTCGGCGGCATCACGGAATCCGACGTGACCTTGGCCCAGGCCTCGAATGCAGTGATCCTCGGCTTCAACGTCAGAGCGCACAAGGAGGCGCGTACGCTCGCTGAGCAGAATGGCATCGAGGTCCGCTATTACAACATCATCTACAATCTCGTTGATGACGTGCGGGCCGCGATGTCGGGCCTCCTGCCGCCCACGCTGCGCGAGGAAATGCTGGGCAATGCCCTGATCCTGGAGGTGTTCAACATCTCCAAGGTGGGCAAGGTCGCTGGCTGCCGCATCACCGACGGCACCGTTCAGCGCGGCGCCAACGTGCGCCTCATCCGCGACAATGTCGTCGTGCATGAGGGCAAGCTGTCGACGCTCAAGCGCTTCAAGGACGAAGTCAAGGACGTGCAGTCCGGTCAGGAATGCGGCATGGCCTTCGAAAGCTATCAAGACATGCGCCAAGGCGATGTCATCGAATGCTATCGTGTTCACGAGGAAAAGCGTTCGCTCTGATCCTCACTCACGCTTGATGCGGAGCGGCCTTTGCGGGCCGCACCCCGCTCCCGAACCCCTCTTCTCAGGGAAGTCAGGGTCGTTGGACCATGATGCCAAAAGCCGGTACAGGTTTTTGGCATCACGCTCCACCATAGAGAAATCGATCGCGTTTATGAGAATGGGTCCCTTCGATCCAATCTTTTCGTGATCTCAATAAAGGTTCAGGCGACGTCACGCTCCATCGTGGCGCGCTTTGCCGTTTTCCCACGAAAAAAGCCGGCAGAAGGCGTCGACCCGCCGGCAAAGATCTCCAGGACCGTTTTTCCAATGTCGAGAGCCCACCATTCCGGCACGCAGCCATCGCAGCGCATGCTGCGCGTCGGTGAAGTCGTCCGTCACATCATGGCGGAAATCCTGTCGCGCGGCGTCATCGACGATCCTGTGCTGGAGGGCCACGTGATCACCGTGCCCGAGGTGCGCATGTCGCCCGACCTCAAGCATGCCACCGTGTTTGTCATGCCGCTCGGCGGCAAAGACATCCAGCCGGTGGTCGATGCGCTGGAACGCCACAAAAAGCTGCTGCGCAACGAGCTCGCCCATAAGGTCAACTTGCGCTACGCGCCGGATGTCAGATTTCGGGTCGACGAGAGTTTCGAGAAATCCTCGCGGATCGATCGGCTGCTGGATTCTCCCGATGTCAAGCGCGACCTTGCCGTCCTGGGTGACTGCGAGTCCTCCCCGGATGCTCTCGATCACGATAAGGGTTCTTCGCAATGACGATGGCAGAGCCGCAGGACCAGCGCGAGCCGACGCCGCGCCCCCAGGCCCCCCGCAAGCGACAGAAGGCCGATGTCAACGGTTGGGTCGTCCTCGACAAACCGATCGGCATGACGTCGACGCAGGCTGTCAGCCGACTCAAATATTTGTTCAACGCCAAGAAAGCAGGGCACGCCGGTACGCTCGATCCCTTGGCGTCCGGCATTCTGCCCATCGCCTTTGGCGAGGCGACGAAAACAGTCCCCTTCGTGCAGGATGGGGAGAAGGCCTATCGGTTTCGCGTAAGGTGGGGCGTGCAGACCGACAGCGACGATTCCGAGGGCCGTCCCATCGCGCATTCCGATGCGCGGCCTGAGAGACACGAAATCGAAGCGCTCCTGCCGGAATTTCTGGGCACACTGATGCAGCGCCCGCCTTCGTTTTCCGCCATCAAGGTGGCGGGGGAACGTGCCTATGACCGAGCCCGAGACGGCGAGGTTTTCGATCTGGCGTCCCGGCCGGTGACTATTCATTCGCTCGACCTCGTCGAGACGACGCGCGACACGGCCGTCCTTGAGGCGCGCTGTGGCAAAGGCACCTATGTGCGGGCGATCGCGCGCGATCTGGGCGAGCGACTCGGCTGTCTGGGGCATGTCGAGGCGCTGCGCCGCACTCGGGTCGGTCCTTTCGAGGAAGCGGATTTGGTGTCGATCCCCGATGCCGGCCAAGATGGCCTCGTCCTGCCGCCGCCGATTCTCAATGTCGAAGCGGGTTTAAGCGAGGTTCCTGGCATCGCCGTCGATCGTCACGAAGCTGCGAAATTGAGGCGCGGCCAGCCATTGATCCTCAGGGGCCGTCATGCGCCCGCAGAAGGCATGGCTTATGCATCATGTGGGGGCGTCGTCGTGGCGTTTGGGCCTATCGAGGAAGGCGCACTTCAACCCTATCGGGTCTTCAACCTTCCGTTCTAGGCCGTCACATGTTCGCTGCGGCCACTCAGCTCGGGGCAAGTCGAGACATCCATCCTGTGATGAACCGACCCCCGGAGCGACCAAGGCTGCAGCAATGCTGCAACGCGCTCGCGTATTTGCTGCATCGCAACATTTCAGCTATAGGCTGGAGTGAAGCGGACGAGGAGGGACCGATGAGCGAAGTGTGGAATACCAAATATGGCAAGCGCCGCGTTCGTCACGATCCGCCGGATTTGATGGAAGCCCTGACGGCGGCCTCAGGGCTCACCGATGACGCGGATCATCAGGCTGAGCTCGCGGCTCAGCTCATGGGCGTGGATGTCGCCGACGTCAAAGTCGAAATGAAGAAGCTGGCGACGCGTCGCAAGCCTGTCACCTTGACCTCGACCGACCGCAAGGGCATGAGCCGGGCTGTCGTCGTGGAGCGAAGACCAAGCCGGGTGCTAGTTGGGGCGCGCCTCTCGCGCCCCTGATCATGATGCCTCAATGCGCCGAAGATCGGCGCTGCGAAGCTTAATTCTTACGCAAAAGAATCTTGACGCTCTGCACATCGGTGTTTTGCGACTGGATTGTCACGGCTTGCTGCTTGCCGTTGGATGTCGCGGCAAGCTGGATGCCGAAACCGAGGCCTCCGAGGCTGGCCTGCAATTCACCTGGCGAAGGAATTTGACCGGTGACATCGCCCGAGGCCTGCCGGGTGGTTTCGGCCCAAGTGCCAGTGAAGGTGTCACCGTCAGCCAAGACGTCGATCAGGATATGCACCCGATAGCTATCGCTGGCACATTTGACGTTGGAATGGAGCGTGCCTTTGCCGCCTCCGATCGAATACTTGATCTTGCAGCTGATTTTCTCCTCCGCCCCGCTGGTCGTGACGATCTCGCCGCTGCCTGACCAACGGCCCGCGAAGATCGCGAAAGGTTCGGCCGCGACCGCGCGCTGTGCCTGAAAGCAGCCGACAGCCATCATCGCTGCCATAGCCAATCTTCGTACTGTTTTCGACCCAATCGCTTCGATCATGAGCTCTTCCCCCAAACCACAGCAGCATGTGCGCAACCGCGACCGCCTCGCTCCGATCAAATCGATATTTCGTCCAATAGGCAATCGGTCGGCGATCGGCTTTGTGACATTGGTCACACAACATCGCGTGGCATTCGGGAGCTATGGCCTTGGCGCACGGCGCAAGCCTTCCATGCGATGACTATTCACAATTTAGTCTGGAGTAGAGATATGCATCATCCCAATAATCTACGCGCGCCAATGATTATACGGTAGCAATTCCGTCGACGGCGGCGATCAAGCGAACGATATCCTCGTCCCGCGATAACCTGTGGTCGCCATCCTTCACCAGCGTTATGCTGACAGGATCCTGCGCTATATGTTCGACGAGCATCATGGCGTGGTGCCAGGGCACATCCTCGTCCCGCATGCCTTGAAGGATATGGACAGGGCAATGGGAGCGGACCGTTTGGTCAAGCAGGCAATGGCGACGGCCGTCCTCGATCAGCGCACGGGTGATCGGATAGGGGGCTCCATAGGTCGAGGGGCGATGCCAGACCCCCTCCTCTAAAATCACGCGGCGGATTTCGGGGGTAAATCGTGCCCACATCAGGCATTCCGTGAAATCGACAGCCGGGGCGACGAGCACCATCCCCGCGAGGCGGCCGGCCTCCCCGGCCTCCGCCAGAGTGCGGGCCGCCAGCAGCGCGATCCACGCGCCCATCGAGGAACCGACGATGATTTGCGGCCCGCCGGTCTCCTGTCGCAGAGCGCCCAGCGCGTCCTCGCTCCAACGGCCGATGGTGCCGTCCTCGAACCGTCCGTCCGATAGCCCATGTCCCGAATAGTCGAAGCGCAGCATGGCCCGGCCCTGCGTCGCGGCCCAATGGTCGAGCGCCACAGCCTTCGTCGAGTTCATGTCCGACATGAAGCCCCCAAACCAGACGATGCCTGGGCGGGAGGCGCCGGACAGGGCCGCCCGCTGACGCACGGCGATGCGCCGACCGTCGATCTCGATTTGCCGTTCGGGTTCGCTGGCCATAAATTGCGATTCGATCTCGTGTGGCGTTCGTCAGACGCGTCCGACACAACAGCGTAGAGGACGATGTCGCAAGCTTTCTCCGCCGCTTTCGCTGCCCATCCCGCTCTCCTCGCCGGCTGCACCGTGCTTCAGATCCTGCCCTCGCTCGATGCGGGCGGAGCGGAACGCACGACGATCGACATCGCCGGCGCCATCACGGACGCCGGCGGCCGGGCACTCGTCGCCACTTCGGGCGGCAGACTGGTCAGCGAGTTGCAAGCGCGCGGGGGCACATGGATCCGCTTCCCGGCGGACAGCAAGAATCCGCTGGCCATGGGATTCAACGTCGCTCGGCTGGCGAAGCTGATCAGGTTGGAGCGGCCCAGCATCGTGCATGCCCGGTCGCGGGCGCCGGCCTGGGTGGCGCTGGCCGCCGCGCGGCTGACGGGCGTCCCCTTCGTAACGACGTTCCACGGCAGCTATGGCGGTCGCAGCGCCGTGAAACTGCGGTATAATTCGGTCATGGCGCGAGGCGATGTCGTCATCGCCAATTCCGAGTACACCGGCGGCCTCATCAGGCAGCTCTATCCCTGGGCCGCCGACCGGATTCGCGTCATTGCCCGCGGTACGGACCTCAAGCGGTTCAGCCCCGCCGCTGTCCATCCCGCCCGTGTCGAGAAGCTGCGTTCCGAATGGGGCGTCGAGCCCGACAAAAAGATCGTGCTGCTGGCTGCGCGTTTGACATCGTGGAAGGGCCATAAGGTCTTGATCGAGGCGGCATCCCGGCTGAAAGCCCAGGGGCTCGGCGACACGGTCTTCATTTTCGCCGGTGATCCCCAAGGCCGCAACCGCTATGTCGGCGAAATCGACGCCGCGATCGCCGCGGCGGGCCTCCAGGGCGTCGTCAGATGGGTCGGCCATTGCGAGGACATGCCGGCCGCGCTTCTGGCCGCCGCCCTCCTGGTCGTGCCCTCGACCAAGCCCGAAGCCTTCGGCCGCTCCGCCGTCGAGGCCCAGGCCCTCGGCACGCCCGTTGTTGTGTCCGACCTTGGAGCGGTCTCGGAGACCGTGCTGGCTTCCCCGAGAACCATGCCGGAGCAGCGAACCGGCTGGTGCGTGCCGCCGAGCGACCCCGATGCGTTGGCGCAGGCCATCGCCGAAGCGCTTTCGCTTGGGGCCAGCGCACGCGACGCCATGGCGGCCCGCGCCCGTGCCCATGTCGCAGGGGCCTTCTCGCTCGAACGCATGCAGGAGGCGACGCTGCAAGTCTATCGATCCATCCTCGACGCCCGCCGCGAGGCCGCGTGGGCGAAAACGGAACAATGAGGGAAAGACTGCAAGCGGTGACTTTTCGGGTGGCTGGCCGGGGCGACGCCCGGGCAGTGGCGGAGCTTCACGCGGCGAGTTGGCGCGCCCATTATCGCCACAGTCTGACGGAGGCTTATCTCGGTGGTCCGATTGAAGACGAGCGTCATGCCGTTTGGTCCGAACGGCTGAATGCTCCGCGTGCCGCGCAGGTGGTCGTCCTCGCCGAAGAGGCGGGCGGCCTCGTGGGTTTCCTCTGCGCCTTCATCGACGAGGATCCCGAATGGGGGACGTTGATCGACAATCTTCACGTCGCGGAGAAACGCAAGGGTGGCGGTATCGGACGCTCCCTCATGGGGAATGTGGCGCAACGCCTCGCGCCGATCGTGCCGCATCGGCCCGTGCATCTCTATGTGATCGACCACAACGTCGCGGCGCGGGCCTTTTACGCGCGGATCGGGGGTCAGCCGGCCGGGACCGACGAGGGCCCCATGCCGGATGGCTCGCAGGTCTCGATGATCCGAGTCCTGTGGCCGTCACCCTCCGCCCTGTCGGCTGGCACGCGGCGACCGTTATAGTCACTTCCCGGTGGGCGCCGGTCCGCCGTGAAAATACCAAACGAGGCCGATCGCGATCAGGACGGCGATGATGACGCCGATCAGCACGGGACGGCCGCTTGCGGCTTTGGGGAGCGGAGCGGCTTGTCCGACAATCACGCTCCGCGACGTCGATGCTTTGCGGGCCAACGATCCAGGCACTTCGAGACCCCGGCCTTCGAGCGTCGCCTCCGCCAGATGCCGATAGGTGGCAAGCCGCCTCGGCGTACTCTCGCCATGGAGATAGGACTGGACTTCGTCCGGGTTAGGGTTGCGACCCAGGTGGCGGTTGAACGCCATGAGCCAATCGTATTTGTTTTGCTTGTAGATCGAGTAGGCGACGAGACCCACGATATCGTCGTCACCGGTCACCAGACTGAGGAAGACGACATTATGCTCGGCCGGATCGACCGACGGCACTGCCCCCTTTCGGGCAGACGATGCCGGTTCCGGCATGCTCCTGAACTCGGGAACGACCTCGGGTTCTCCCTCGCCGCCCGCTGGCTCGAATTCCATGATCGACCTCCCAATATGTCACGGCCGTGACGCGGACCTTCGCGCATCATTGGACGATCGTTCCGATGCTACGGCCTGCAGGAGTCTTGGCATAGACGGGATTTTCGTGGCACGTCCGATTATGTGACACGGCCTGTCTCTGGCGATATTGCCAGAACAAGCATCGCGATGACGTTATAGACCCTACGTCTTTGGCCGTTGGACTCGATCACGCTGAGGAGACGGCGCTGCCCCCGCATTTTGGTTTCGAGGAACGCCTGTTCGCTCAAGGCTTTCGGCTGGTCGCCGGCATCGACGAGGCAGGGCGAGGTCCGCTGGCAGGGCCGGTTTCGGCAGCGGCGGTGGTTCTCGATCCCGCCGATATCCCCGAAGGACTCGATGATTCCAAACTACTGACCCCTGTGGAACGGGAGGAGCGCTACAGTGCCATCATGGCCAAAGCCGTGGCGGTGGGGATCGGTTTCGCCAGCGTCGCCGAGATCGATGCTATCAACATCCGCCAGGCGACCTTCGCGGCGATGCGGCGCGCCGTGCGCTCCCTCGCGTTCCGTCCAACCCATCTCCTCATCGACGGCAAGGATCCGCCTCCGGCCATGCCCTGCCCTTTGGAGGCGATCATCAAGGGGGATGGCCTGTCCCTATCGATCGCCGCCGCCTCGATCGTGGCCAAGGTGACGCGCGACCGTGTGATGATCCGCTTGCATGCGCACCATCCCGGTTACGGATTTGACGCTCATAAGGGGTATGCCACGCCGGTGCATCGCCAAGCGATCATTGCCCATGGCCTGTGCGTCATGCACCGCCGGAGCTTCTGTTCGAAGGTGACGATGAAATCTGATCAGGCCGGCCCATCGACCGCGACGGCGACTTCCATGGTGGTACGCTGAACGAAGCGTAACGAAACAGGACAGCATTTTTCGGGGCCGCTCAACACGGGCTTTACCTTAACGCCCGCATAGTCGCGAGGTGAGTAGAGCGTATCCCGGTGTGTGTTCATGTCCCCAGCACAGGCCGGAACGGCCGCTTCGAAGCTCCAGCCAAAGGTCACGCGTTCTGGAGCTTCGACGGCTCGGCCGAAACCGGTCGGCGTCCTGCCAACCGATACGATCTTGATCGGCGAGTGCGTCGAGATGCTCGCATCCCTGCCCACAGCCAGCGTCGACCTCGTTTTCGCAGATCCACCCTACAATCTGCAACTTGCGGGAAGCTTGTCGCGTCCGGACCAGAGCCTCGTCGACGCTGTCGATGACGACTGGGACCATTTCGCCAGCTTCGCGGATTACGATGCCTTCACGCGGGCGTGGCTCGAAGGCGTGCGGCGCGTCATGAAGCCGGATGCGACGCTTTTCGTCATCGGCTCCTACCACAATATCTTCCGGGTCGGCGCGGCGCTGCAGGACCTCGGCTTCTGGATCCTCAACGACATTGTCTGGCTGAAGGCCAATCCGATGCCGAACTTCCGAGGGCGGCGCTTCACCAATGCGCATGAGACGTTGATCTGGGCCTCGAAGGGACCGCAGGCCAAGCAATATACCTTCAATTACGAGGCCCTGAAGGGCGGCAACGACGACACCCAGATGCGCTCCGACTGGTTCTTCCCCATCTGCTCGGGCGGCGAGCGGCTGAAAGACGAAACCGGCCGGAAGGTCCACCCGACCCAGAAACCGGAAGCCCTGCTGGCCCGGATTCTGACCAGCGCCACGAAGCCGGGCGACGTGGTTCTCGATCCTTTCTTCGGCTCAGGCACGACAGGGGCCGTCGCGAGACGCCTCGGCCGCTCCTATGTCGGCATCGAGCGTGACCCGACCTATGCGGCGGCGGCGAGAGCCAGGATCGACGCCGTCTCGATGGTGCCGGCCGACAGCCTCGACCCGCTGCCGACCAAGCGTGGTGAACCCCGGATTCCGTTCTCCTGCCTGATCGAGACCGGCGCGCTGCAGCCCGGCCAAACCCTGTTCGATCATCGCCGCCGCGTCGAAGCCAAGATCCGGGCGGACGGCCTCGTCGCGATCGGGCCCGTGGCGGGGTCGATCCATAAGGTCGGCGCCTTGGCGCAGGGACTGCCGGCCTGCAATGGCTGGACCTATTGGCACTTCGAAACCGAAGGCCGCCTCGAGCCGATCGACACACTGCGAGCGGCTTTCCGGAGCGCATTTCGCGCCCGCGATTGAGCGGCGTTTGAGACAAATTCACGACGCCGTCATTAATCCGCTATTGAGCATGGGTAAGGTTGCTTCTACCGCCTCGCTGCGGAACCGGGCTAGTCAATGCTGCATTGCACACCCGGAGCCTCAACGGCGCGGATAGTTATGCGGAGTTCAACCCGATGCTGCGGTGGATCCTGACACTCGCCTTCATCTGCGCGTCCTCGGTAACCATCGGCCTCGGCCATGTGTGGGCCGTGAGCACCACATTCAGCACCCTATGCCTGACGGTTTTTGCGTTTTCGGCGGTCTTGCTGATCGGCTGTTTCGAAGCCTATGAAACCCGGGCCGTCGTGGTCGAGCGCGACGACCACTGAGGCCGGAGCGAGGCCGACGTCACGGACCTTGATCATGAGGCTCGACAGCGGCTCCTTTTCGAGGGCGCTTAGAGGCACCCAACGACATCCTGTCGGCGCCTCCGCACCCGAGGACTGGCCGGAATAGACCTCGATCCGCAACGCGAAATGCGTGAAGACATGGTCGATCGCGCCCTTTGGCACGAGGGCGATGTCGGCGACCGAGAGAAGGAGCGCGGGATCCGCCACGTTTTCGGTCCACGGCGTTCCGAAAAACTCCGCCATTCCGCCAAGGAGGCCGGTTTCGGGGCGGGTCCGAACCAATATTGCCCCATCCGGACGCTGGACGACGACCGTTGCGCCAAACCGTCTCGGCCGTGATGCCTTAGGCAATCGACGGGGAAGCTCGCGCTCCAATCCTTTCGCCTGGGCGTGACACAGCGGGCGAACCGGACAGATGCCGCAGGCAGGCGATTTCGGCGTACACAAAGTCGCGCCGAAATCCATGGTGGCCTGAGCGAAGTCGCCTGGCCTCGTGGGCGGCACAAGCTCCCCAGTCAGGCGCCGGATCAGGGGCTTGGCCTCCGGCAGGGGCGTTTCAACGGCGAACAGCCGGCTGACGACCCGCTCCACATTGCCATCAACAACTGTTGCGGGCTGGCCAAAAGCGATCGCCGCGATGGCGGCCCCGGTATAGTCTCCGATCCCGGGCAGTTCACGGAGCGCCGCTTCCGTCGACGGAAACACCCCGCCGAACCGATCGGCGACCGCCATGGCGCAATCATGCAGGTTGCGCGCCCGGGCGTAATAGCCGAGCCCGGCCCATTCTCGCATGACGGTCTCGCGAGGCGCCGACGCCAGCACCCCCACGGTCGGCCACACATCAAGGAAGCGAAGGAAATAGGGTTTGACCGCCGCGACCGTCGTCTGCTGCAGCATGATTTCGGACAGCCACACCCGATAGGGGTCGACGGCCTCTCCGGGCAGCGCCCGCCAGGGCAATGTACGCCGGCTGCGATCGTACCATTCGAGAAGCAAAGTCGTGATGGTCGCCTCGCTTGGTCCGGGGCGAGGCGTTGGCTTGGGTCTCGGCATGAAGCGGGGCTATGAAGGTTTGGCGGAACGGTCGGCGAACGCGGGACGGAACCACGGCGGATGCGCAACTTCAACGACAAAAAATCCTGGTCGCGCCCGCTGGCCGATCTTGTCGAACCCTGCATCAGCCCAGTGCTGGCCCGTTACGGCTTCGGCGAGGCCGATATCATCACCTGCTGGTCGGCCATCGTGGGCGAACGGGTGGCGGCCTATTCGCAACCGCTCCGTCTGAAATGGGTCCGCCGGGCCCTCCATGCCCCATCCGACGCGCCCCGGGAACCCGCGACCCTCATCCTACAGGTCGATGGCGGCGGCGCACTCGAACTGCAGCATATGGCCGCGACCGTTATCGAGCGCATCAATGCGCATCTCGGCTGGCGCTGCGTCGGCAAGCTGGCTTTGCGACAAGCACCGCTGGAGCGTCGGGAACGACATCGCCCCAAGCTCCCCGCGCCGAGCGCCGCGACCGTGATCAAAGCACGGGCCAGCGCCGAGGGCATTATCGACGACGGATTGCGCGAGGCGCTCGTCAGGCTCGGATCGCATGCATTGCGCCGCCAGTGAACGCGGGCTCGGCGACCACGGCACGATTTCCCTTCCTCGCATTCTCGTCTAGAAAAGCCGAAACCATCTGATGGCTGCGCGGCGAGCCCTCCGCGCGGGTCTTCCACCGAGGATCTTATGAACGCCAAGTCTTTTCTCAGCCGCCGACATCTGCTCGCCATCACGGCGGCGGCAGCCGCCACCGGCGAATTTTCCGGCCCCGCCTTCGCCGAAACGGAGACCAAGGTGCCAACCGAGCAATTGATGGCCGAGGGGCCGCTGCCGGATGTCTGGCTGGGCTCCAAGGACGCACCAGTCACGATCATCGAATATGCCTCCATGACCTGCACGCATTGCGCGGCCTTCCACGTCGAGACCTATCCGACCCTCAAATCCAAATATATCGACACCGGCAAGGTGCGGTTCACGTTGCGAGAGTTTCCGCTCGACCCTCTCGCCACCGCAGGCTTCATGCTGGCGCGATGCGTCGGCTCCGATAAGCGCTACGCCATGATCGACCTGCTGTTCACCCAGCAGAAGAACTGGGCCTTCACCGACAAGCCGGTCGAAGCGCTGGCCAGTACGGTGAAACAAGCCGGCGTATCGCAGACGGATTTCGAGACCTGCCTCAAGGACCAGAAGCTCTACGATCAGATCAATTCCATCCGCGACTCGGCTGGCAAGAGCTTCAAGGTCGAGGCGACCCCAACCTTCTTCATCAATGGCGTCAAGCACTCCGGCGAACTCTCGGTGGACGAGCTCGAAAA
Organism: Lichenihabitans sp.; assembly: GCA_965214365.1. Classification (GTDB taxonomy): domain Bacteria; phylum Pseudomonadota; class Alphaproteobacteria; order Rhizobiales; family Beijerinckiaceae; genus Lichenihabitans. The sequence continues at coordinate 1,643,502 of CBDCBM010000004.1, read as the reverse complement.
GGTCCTGGCGCCGCTGGTCAAGAGCTGAAGTGGCACACGCTCCTCAAACGAACGTGGCAAACCCGACACTCGATATCAGCGCAACTCCCTCCCCGTCCGAGATCGCCGTGATCGAAGAGGGCCTGACGGTCTTCAACCGGCAGGCCTACCCCCATGCGGGAGATCGCGAACCCCTCTGCGTCTTCGTGCGTGACGCCGACGGCGCAGTGATCGGAGGCGCGACCGGCCATACGCGATGGGGCTGGCTCTACGTCGATTGCTTCTGGCTTCCCGAAGAGGCAAGGCAAGGCGGTCTCGGCGGCAAGATTCTTTTGCTCGCCGAAACCGAAGCCGCTCGGCGCGGATGCACCCGTGCCTGCCTCTTCACGTATCGTTTCCAAGCTCAAGGGTTTTACGAGAAGCACGGCTATCGGGTTTTTGGCATTCAGGAGGATTATCCCCCGGGCCAGGCGAAGATCTGGATGAGCAAACAGCTTGCGACACCTTTATACTGACCGACGTAAGCTCGATAATGGTAGTGGCGCCATAGTTCAATTTGACCTGATCAGTAAATCATATTGATTTAAAATTTACCATATAATCCCAATTTATTTAACTATTCGAAATATTTATAATTTCTACAAATTTTTTCGACACGATCGAAAATAGATAAATCAATGGATAGCACACAATTTGACGGATCTCATCGCAATCCGAAACAGGCGTTTCGACAGATACCCTTGACAAGGATTTGCCACAGCAGGACCTCCAATGCCAATCGATTGGCAGATATTGATAGCACAGGTCGGCGTTGTGGTTGCTGCAGCGACCGTTTGGCCCCGATTCCAGGCTCAATTCGCATCGCTGGCGATCCGCGCTCAGAACGTGGCGCTTGGTTGTCTCATGGGGCTGGCTGGGATCGTCGTGATGCTCATGCCGGTGGGCATCGGGTCGTGTCTGTTCCCTGATGTACGAGGCGCACCTATTTTTATCGCGGGCCTGTTCGGCGGCCCCCTGGCCGTCGCTGTCGCCGCATCTGCCGCCCTGATGGCGCAGGTCTGGCTTGCTGGCTCGATAGCGGCGGGATATCTCGCCATCGGCCTTGCCTGCGTGACCGCCTGCGGCGCGATCAAATATTTGAGCGGCCGCGAGATCCACCGCCGCAACCTCCTCATGATGTCGGCAATGGGCTCTCTATTTAGCATCATCGTCGGATCGACATTCGAATATCTGGTTCGGGACGACAACTACAAATGGGAAACCGGCATTCTGCTGGTTCTCTTCACAGCCGCGGCGATTCTGCTCGCGGGCCTGGCCGTCATCCATGACAAAAGGCGCCGAGCGCTCCTGTCGGCCAATATGATGTATGGCGCGATCATCGAGGCCCTGCCCGACGGCCTCTACGCCAATGATATGCGGGGCCGTATTTTGGCCGCCAATTCAGCCAGCGCCCGGCTCATGACGGTTGCCGATCCGTCGGACCTGATCGGTGGAACTGATTTCAAACTTGATCGGCCGGATGTCGCGACCCATAGGAGCGACGACGCCATGCGCGCCGGGGAAGCCTACACGGTCGATCGACATGTCGTCTTTTCGGACGGACAGGATGCGTGGCTGTCGATCCTCAAAGCACCATTTCGCGACGGCGCCGGACAGTTGATCGGCACGATCACTCATAGCCGGGACATCACGGAGCAGAAGCGGCTGCGGGACGAGTTGGCCGCCATGAATCAACTGCTCGAATATTCGATGGAGAATATCCAGGATGGTCTCGTCATGTACGATAGTGGCGGCATCATCCTTCTCACCAACCGGACCTATCGAGATCTGTTCCCCTTGACCGCCGATCTGCGCGTGCCCGGCGGTGCCTTGGCCGATATTTTGCGCGCCGCGGTCGCGCGCGGCGAAGAGAAGATCACTGCGGATGAGGTTGAAGCCTGGGTGGCCCGGATCTGCGGCAGCTTCAACAAACCCCACGAACGGATCTTCCAGCTCACTGACGGTCGCTACATCGAGGTGCGCACCCGACCCCTCGACAATGGCGGATCGCTGGAGTTGCTGGCGGACATTACCGAGCGCAAACGGGCCGAGCAGGCTTTGACGGAGGCCAACAATCAATTGGCTTTGCTGGCTCGCACCGACGGCCTGACCAACCTGATGAACCGGCGCGGTTTCGACGAGACCCTGGCTCGGGAAGCAGCCCGCTGTTCGCGCGATGGAACGCCGCTCAGCCTCCTCATGATCGATGTCGATTGGTTCAAAATCTACAACGACACCTACGGCCATCCCCTTGGGGACGCCTGTCTGCACCGCCTTGCTCAGACGATCGCGGCCGCGCTGCAGAAGCCCCGCCAACACTGCCGCCCGCTACGGAGGCGAGGAATTCGCCGTGATCCTCCCCGGCTCGTCGCCGTCTGACGCTCTCGCGATCGCCGAGACCATTCGCTCCGCCTCGCAAAACCTTCACATTCCTCATAGCGCGAGTGCGGTCGGCGTCGTCACTCTCAGCATCGGGGTCGGCACGGCCGATGGGGACCAGGATGCGAAGAGCCTGATCAATCTTACGGACCAGGCTCTCTACAGCGCGAAAGCGAAGGGTCGAAATCGCATCTGCGTCATGACGGCCGCCTTCACCGACAGTCCGCGCTCCTTCAATGGTTACGGCAATTCCGATCAGGGATGCGCCACGGAGAGGCACTTCAAGCCGTCGCGTTCCCGTTCAGCAAGGGCCGTAGAGATGGCGGCGCCCGAGGCTCGAAACCTATAGGCTCGCGTAACCCCCGCATCGCGGACGGGCACTCGGCCGCGATGCTTCGGATGGAGACGATCCAGAGGCATTAACGCGACCGCTTTCATATGTCAGCTGACGAGCCGTGCCTTTGCGGCATCATGCTCTAAACACCCGGCATCCAGGCCATCCCGGCCAGCGACCCCGTAAAGGGTTTTGAGATGGGGAAGGCGAGATCGCCCTTTTTGCTGGTGTTAATGCCAAGGCTGGCGAGGGCCTCGATGAATTTCACCGCCACGCCGACGCCGTCGATCACCGGCACGCCGAGCACCTTCGTCAGGTCCGCCGCGAGATCGGCCATGCCGCCGCAACCCAGCACGATGGCGCCCGAACCATCCTCGTCGAGCGCCCGCCGGCACTCCTCGGTGATCTTGCGCCGGGCGTCGGACGCCGGATCTTCGAGTTCGAGGACCGCCAGTTCAGTGGCCCGCACCCGGCGGCAATGATGCGTCATGCCATAGGCATGCACGAGATGCTCGGCGATGATGCGCGTGCGGCCGAGCGTGGTCACGACGCTGAAGCCCGTCGACACAAAGCTCGCCGCATGCATGGCCGCTTCCGCTATGCCCAGCACCGGACCACGAGCCGCCTCCCGGGCAGCCAACAACCCCGGATCGCCGAAACAGGCGATCACATAGCCGTCGCATCCCTCGGCCTCGCCGCTGCGGATCTCCTGCAGCAGGCCGACGACGCTCATGGCCTCGTCATAATGGCCTTCGATGGACACGGGACCGGTCGGCGAGGTGGCACCGACGATCGTCGTGCCCGGGGCCGCCGCAGCGGTCGCAGCGGCCACGATGGTGCGCGTCATCGATTCAGTCGTATTCGGGTTGATGATTTTAATGCGCATCCTCGCCCGCCCCCTATTGCGGCAAGGTGAGAAGGCCGGCCTTGCCGCCCCGCGTGCCGAACAATAACCGATGGCCGTCGTCATCCCAGGCCATGGCCGACACGCCGCCGCCCGCCTCGTCCCGTCGTACCAGGATTTCGGAGGCGTCGGTCAAGCGGCAGAGCAGCACCGCGCCATCCTCGTAGCCGAGCGCGAGAACCGAGGCGCTCGGATGGAAGGCGACCTGTGACACCCGCGACGGCCGCACGCCGCATTCGCGAGGCGTCTTGCCCATTGGGCCATCCTTGCTGTCGAATGGCCACACGACACAGGCGTCGGCCCCCGAGGTCGCCAACCAATGACCGTCGGGCGACCAGGCCGTCGAGCGAGGCTTGGCCGGATAGCCCGACATGCGCATATGTTTCGAATCCGCGAGCCGCCACCCGTGCATGGCGTTTTCCTGCATGCTGGTGACAAGAAATCTGCCGTCAGGAGAGAAGGTGATGTCGAGATGCGAGCCCTTCCAGGTCAGTGCCTCCGGAGCGGCCGTGCTGTTGGGGAACCAGAGCGAGGCCCCGTTATAATGCGCGAAAGCGAGCCGGTAGCCTTTTGGCGCGAAGGCGAGGCCCCGCGCCGATGAACCGGCCGTTGTGGATTTCACATCGCCTTTGAGGTCCCGTGCGCGCACGGTCTTGCCGGCCGCCCAGGCGACGGCCCCGGAGGGATGAAGAGCCAGCGCGTCGATCCAACCGTTTTTCTCTTCGCCGAGCGGGGTCGTCGCGCCAGCCTGATCCGTCGAGACGACCCGCCCATCGTCTCCCCCGGTCACGATCCGGGTTCGATCCGCCCGCGCCACGAGAATGGCTCCCTGCGGATGGGCGGCAACACGCCGATTGTCCTCCTCGGGAAACAGCACCGTCCCATCCCCCAAGGCCAAGGCCGGGTTCCGGCCCAGGAAAGCCGCAGCCGTGACATGGGCTCCGGCCTCGATGGCGGTGACGGAGGAAACGAGCGAGTCGGTGGGGGGCGGCGATGAACTGACCATCAAGGCGATTTACAGAGAAAACTCCCGATCCGCCAGACCCGAGGCCGATGCTCAACCCGCCTTACGAAGCTCGACCAGGGAGCGCCGCTGCCGGCCCTCGGCATCGAAATTGTGCGGCGACAACCAAAGGTCGAAGCTGCGCTTGATCGCGGGCCATTCGCTGTCGAGCATCGAAAACCAGGCGGTGTCCCGGTTGCGCCCTTTGACGATCATATGCTGACGAAAAACGCCCTCGAAGGTGAAGCCTAGCCGCTCCGCCGCAGCGCGCGAGGGGGCATTCAGCGCGTTGCATTTCCATTCGTAGCGCCGGTAGCGGAGGTCGTCGAAGACGATGCCGGCCATGAGGACCATAGTTTCGGTGGCGCCCGGCGTCTTCTGCATGGCGGGGGTGAAGAGGATGTTGCCGACCTCGATGACCCGATGCACGGTGTCGATCCGCATCAGCGTCGCATAGCCGACGGCCTCGCCGGAGCGCAGGTCGACGACGGCCCAGAACAGCGGATCGGCCGAGGCGGCCTTGGTGGCGATGAAGTGTTGGAAGGCGCCCTCGTCCTCGAAGGGGCCGTCCGGCATGTAGTCCCAGATCTGGTCCGCCCCCTGTACCTTGGCCCAGAGCGAAGGGGCATGGGACGACGCGAGCGGCTCCAACCTGACGAAACGACCTTCGTGTACCTTGCGCTCGGGGCGCTGGGCCGGAGCGGGCTCGACAGGTGAACCGACGGGGCGATCGGTCGAGGGGATCGGCATCGGATGCGGCCTGTCTTGATGGAGGCGTGATACTTAGCTAAGTTAGCTTAGCAAGCGGAGAAGCCGATATGCAAGTCACCGTCCATGCGGCCAAAACCAACCTGTCGAAACTGATCGAAGCCGCCCTCAAGGGCGAGGAGGTCATTATCGCGCGGGGCGACACGCCTGTGGTGCGACTTGTGGCCATCGAGAAGAAGAACAAGTTCAAGTTCGACGTGATGGCTGACCGACTGAAAGGGCCGATTCCGGATTTCTTCGAGCCGATGGATGAGGAAGAGCTCGCTTTATGGGAAGGCCGGGGTGAGGATCGTTTTTGAAAGCCGTCCTCCTCGATACTCATGCGTGGGCCTGGGGGTTTTTGTCCAGCACACGATTATCATCAACAGCTAAGGCAACCATGGCTGAAGCTGATGTCGTTTGGGTCAGTCCAATCTCATTTTATGAAATCGGGCATAAGGTCCGGATCGGTAAATGGCCCGAGATGGAGCCGTTTATCGACGATATACAGCGAGAATGTGAGGCCCAAGGTATCAAGCTTGCGCTCCCCGACATAGCCATTTGCCTTCGTGCCGGAACGATGGGCTGGCACCACCGCGACCCCTTCGACCGGCTTCTGGCCGCGACCGCGCTCGAACATGCCTTGCCCATCATCTCCGCCGACACCGTTTTCGACGGCGTCGTCACCCGTATCTGGTAGCATCTCCGACCCGCATACCTCTCACGCCGCCGACATCGTAGACGCACCAGGGACGGCGATCCGCAGGTTATCCTGTTGCGGCAATCAGGTTCGCGCCTTCGGTCCTCGCCACATCGGCCAAGACGAAATCGACGAAGGCTCGGACCTTTGCAGGAGAAAGCCGACGAGACGGATAGTAGAGGTGGAGCGGGAAATGCTCGCCGTTCCAGTCCGGAAAGAGCTCGATCAGGTGACCGCTCCGCACCAACCCGCCGGTCCCCAGCGCCATCGGCTGTGCAATGCCGAGACCTGAGACGCAAGCCGCGACGGCTGTCGCGCCGTCATTCAGCACGAGCCGGCCGAACACCTTGACGACGAGCCGCTCATCGCCGCGGTGAAATTCCCAGACATAGGGGCGACCGGTCGCAGGATCGCGGAACAGGAGGCACTCATGCGCGGGGCTCGACAGATCCTTCGGATGCGCCGGATGCCCGTAGCGGCTTAGATAACTTGGCGCGGCACAGGTCACAATGCGGGTTTCGAGCAGCTTGCGTGTGATCAGGCCGGAGGGTTCCGGTTCGCCGAACCGGATCGCCGCATCGAAACCCTCGGAGACGAGATCGCCGAGCGTGTCGCGCACCACGAGTTCGAGCGTCACGTCAGGGTAGGAATCCAAAAACGAGCCGAGCCGGGGAGCCAGCATCAGGCTGGCGAACCAAGGGTCGCAATTGATCCGGAGGCGCCCTCGCACCATGGCGGTGGCACCCGCCACACCGCCAGCGACATCGCTCAGGCCAGCCAGCAGCGGCGCGGCTTCGGTGACAAGGCGATGACCGGCGTCCGTCAGGGTCGTGGCCCGCGCGTTACGGTCGAACAAGCGAGCGCCGAGCCGTTCTTCGAGCCTCGCGACAGCTCGGCTAACGCCGGAGGGAGTGAGCCCGAGCGACTGGGCGGCTCTGACGAAACTCCCGGTTTCAGCGACCGCCACAACTGTACCTATGCCGGTCAGCAGGCGCGAATCATAGGTCATGAATGACAATCCGTCAGCGTAAGGCTGACAATGATGCGCTCGCGTCACCTGAAGTCCAGGGGCAGTGTGCCTCCAACGGCTGGCCCCGCTGATCGGGCTCCGCCGAATATGGAGTAGGACCATGAATCTGACAGACAAGCGCATCGTCGTCTTAGGCGGCACATCCGGCATCGGACTGGCGGTCGCGCAAGCCGTAGCGCGCGAGGGGGCCACCCCTGTCATAGTATCGAGCACGCGCGAACGCGTGAACGCGGCGCTCGCAACTCTGCCGGCGGGGGCAACAGGCCACGCGCTCGACCTCAAGGACGAGGAGGCCGTCAAAGGTCTCTTCAATCGGCTCGGCGCCTTCGACCATCTCGTCTTCACGGCCGGCGAAAGCTTGACGCTCGGGCGGCTCGACAGCCTGTCGCTCGCAGCCGCCAGAGACTCTTTCAATCTCCGCTATTGGGGAGCCTTCACGGCTGTTAAATACGGCGCGCCGATGATCCGCCCCGGCGGTTCGGTCACCTTGAGCTCAGGGATCGCAGGCGCCCGTCCACCGCAGGCCGGCTGGGCCCTCGGCGCCAGCATCTGCGCCGCCATGGAGGGATTCACACGCGCCATGGCGGTGGAACTCGCACCTCTGCGCGTCAACATCGTCTCGCCGGGCTTCGTGCGCACGCCGCTCTGGCGCGACATCCCGGAAGGCGATCGCGAAGAGATGTATGCGGCGGCGGGACAAAAGCTCCCGGTGGGCCGTGTCGGCGAGGCCGCCGATGTTGCGGAAGCCTATCTGTTTCTCATGCGCCAGGACTTCGCGACCGGACAGACTTTCGTAATCGATGGAGGCGGCTCGCTCGTTTAGGGGCGCCCTTCGGCTCAGCAAAACGCAGCCTCCGAAGCCCCGTTTCGGAGGCCGGAGGCATCAATGGTTGTCGCGCGGCACGCCCATGGTCTGGGCGACGCGCTGATATTTGACCGCCGGCTTCAAGACCATGCCCTCGTCGAATTGATCGACCATGGAGCGCTGGATCTCCTGCCAGGGGGTCTGGTTTCCGGCATATTTGAACCCGCCATGGCTCTGCAGCGTGGCGCGGCGCTCGTTCAGTTCCACATCGGTGATCATGATGTTGGCGCTGCGCTTCTTAAGGTCGATCCGTACCCGATCACCCGTCTTGAGCAAAGCGAGGCCGCCGCCGGCCGCTGCTTCCGGGGAAGCGTTGAGGATCGAGGGCGAGGCCGATGTGCCGGATTGGCGCCCGTCCCCGATACAGGGCAGCGAATGAATGCCGCGCTTGAGAAGCGCCGCCGGAGGCTGCATGTTGACCACTTCCGCTCCGCCCGGATAGCCGATGGGCCCGGTGCCGCGGATGAACAGCATGCAGTATTCGTCGATCTCCAGCGCAGGATCGTCGATGCGGTGGTGATAGTCTTCCGGTCCCTCGAACACGATGGCGCGGCCCTCGAAGGCGTCGAGATCGTTCGGATTGACAAGATAGCGCTGGCGAAACTCCTCCGAGATCACGCTCGTCTTCATCACAGCATTGTCGAACAGGTTGCCCTTGAGCACGATGAAGCCGGCCTCTTCGCGTAAGGGTGTCTCGATCGGCGTAATGACATCGTGGTCGATGGATTTACGGCCACGGTTGTTCTCGCCGAAGGCCCTGCCGTTGACGGTCAGCGCGTCCTCATGGATCAGCTTGCGCTTCATCAGTTCGTTCACTACGGCCGGCACCCCGCCGGCGCGATGGAATTCCTCGCCGAGATATTTGCCGGCCGGCTGCATGTTGACGAGCAACGGCACGTTATGGCCGATGGTTTCCCAATCCTCGATCTTCAACGGCACGCCGATGTGGCGCGCGATGGCGTTGATGTGGATCGTCGCATTGGTCGAACCGCCGATGGCGCTATTGACCACGATTGAGTTTTCGAGCGCCTCACGGGTGATGATATCCGAAGGCTTCAGGTCCTCGCGCACCATGTCGACGATGCGCCGGCCGGTCTCGTAGGCGATCTGCCCGCGCTCGCGGTAGGGCGCCGGAATAGCGGCGCAACCGGGCAGCGTCATGCCCAAAGCCTCGGCCAAAGCATTCATGGTCGAAGCCGTGCCCATGGTGTTGCAATGGCCGACCGAGGGCGCCGAGGAGGTCACGATCTCCATGAACTCCTCATATCCGATTTTTCCGGCCGCGAGATCGTCGCGGCTCTTCCACACCACGGTGCCCGAACCGGTGCGCTCGCCGTTGTGCCAGCCGTTCAGCATCGGGCCGCCGCAGAGCACGATGGCCGGAATATTCACCGTCGCGGCCGCCATGATGCAGGCCGGCGTGGTCTTGTCGCAGCCGGTGGTGAGGACGACGCCGTCCAGCGGATAGCCGTAGAGCGTCTCGACGAGACCCAGATAGGCGAGGTTTCGGTCGAGTGCCGCCGTCGGCCGCTTGCCGGTCTCCTGAATCGGATGGACGGGAAATTCCATCGGCACGCCGCCCATGGCCAGGATGCCGTCCCGCACACGCTTGGCGAGTTCGAGATGGTGCCGATTGCAGGGGGAGAGGTCATTGCCGGTCTGGGCGATGCCGATGATCGGCTTGCCCGATCGCAACTCGCCAGGCGTCAGGCCGAAATTGAGGTAGCGCTCGATATAGAGCGCCGTCATCCCGGGGTTTTCGGGATTGTCGAACCAAAGCTGCGAACGAAGTTTTGTCGGGCTCTTGGCGTGGTTCTCGGCCCCGTTCATGGTCTGGCTCATTGTTTCCTCGCTGGAGCCGTTCCATCCCGATGAAACTGCTCGCTCTTTTGGATATGGCGCCTTCGCCCGAGGCGAACGCCCTGCCCTGATCTTTTAGGCCGACCGAGGACGGCTCACAAGAGCGATCGAACCCTTCGGGCGGAACCGCGTTATAGCTCCGTCACCGCACACTGGAGCTTAGCATGCGTTTCATCATCGTCGCCGCCACGACACTTTCGTTGCTCGGATCCGTCGCCACCGCTCAAGCGGGCTGCGTCACCGGTGCAATCGTGGGCGGCATCGCGGGCCATATGGTCGGCCACGGGGCCGTGGGCGCTGCCGCTGGATGCGCGGTCGGTCACCACAACGCCAAGAAGAAAATGCAGCAGGGCGCGCCTAAATAAGGCTTCTCGGCGGTTAATCCCCGCGCGCACCTCGTGAAGGCGTCGATCAACGGCGCCTTCACCGTTTATACCGCGCGAGGCCAAACCCTTCCCCTCACTGAAAAGTACCCCAGTCAGTTGCCAGCTACAAAGGCTCGCACGGCAGTCGAACCGTGATAATCTGCCTTCGATGACGGTGTGAGGATCGGGGTCGGACTTGTTCGATGCGTTGAACGAACGGAGGCTAGCGGCCATCATCCTGGGCGATGTGGTCGGCTATAGCCGACTCATGGGAATCGACGAAGTCGGGACCATGACGGCGCTGAAGGCGCATCGTAACGAACTCATTCTGCCGGCAATCGCGGCCTATCGGGGCCGGATGGTGGGCTCGCCGGGCGATGCCATGCTGATGGAATTCGGCAGCGCCGTCGAAGCGGTGTCCTGCGCGGTTGCCATGCAGCGGAAGATGATCGCGAGAAATGTCGAGGTTTCGGACGAGCGCCGAATCCGCTTCCGGCTCGGCATCAACCTCGGTGACATCGTCATCGACGGGGAGGAAATTTATGGCGACGGCGTCAACGTCGCGGCCCGCCTCGAGTCGTTATGCGAGCCTGGAGGCCTGTGCCTGTCACGTTCGATCGAGGAGCAGGTCCGACAGAAGCTGACTTTGCCGTTCACTGATGGTGGGGAGCAGCAACTCAAGAACATCAGCCACCCCATGCGGATCTTCCGCCTCTCGGCCGAATTCATCGCGACTTTGCCCGAAACGGCGCTTCCTGCGGCGCGTAGAAAATCGACCACCATACAGGCCAAGGTCGCACCCGGCAGCATTCTCAACAACACGTATAAGATCGACGAACTGATCGGCGCCGGCGGGATGGGCGAAATCTTCAAGGGACACGAGATCCACAGCGGCGGCCTTGTCGCCGTCAAAGTGATCCGGCCCGACATGATGGAAAACGAGACGGCGCTGGCGCTGTTCCAGCGAGAAGCCCTGGTTCTCAAGGACATTCATCACGACGCCATCGTGCGATACTACATCTTCTCTTTCGATCCCGACTCGAAACGCCACTATTTGACGATGGAATTCGTCGACGGCATCGCTCTATCGAACCTCGTCAAGCGCGGGCCGCTCCCCTTTGAGGCCGTCACCGCCCTTTGCCGGCGGGTTGCGTCAGGCCTGCAGGTCGCGCATGAGCGCGGCATCGTCCATCGCGACGTCTCGCCGGACAACATCATCGCGCCGAGCGGGGACGTCAGCCGCGCCAAGATCATCGATTTCGGCATCGCGCGGGCGACGGATATCGGGGCCGGCACCATCATCGGGGGCGGTTTCGCGGGAAAATACAATTACGTTTCGCCGGAACAACTAGGCCTCGCCGGAAGCGAGGTCACGGCGCAATCCGACATCTATAGTTTCGGTCTTGTGCTGGCCGAGGCCAGCCTCGGCCAGCCGCTCGACATGGGCGGGACCCAGGCCGAGGTCATCGACAAACGCCGCATCGTGCCGGACCTCAAAGGCCTCGATCATCGTCTTCGGCCGCTCATCGAGCGGATGTTGCAGCCCGATCCCGCCAACCGGCCCGCCTCGATGGAGGAAGTCGCCGCATGGTCCAGCAATGCCATGACGGCGATCGCGACACCCGCGAAACCGGAGCGGCAGCCCCGTCCCATCGTGGCGCCGTCAACGACGCAAAAGGCTGCGAAACCCGCGCGGCATATCGAGCGCTGGATCATCGGCGGCACGCTTTGCATGGTTTTGGCAGGCGGCGCGGGCCTTCTGGCCTACCAAACCTGGTTCGCGGCGCCGGTTAGCCGCCCGCCCCTGAACAACCCAGCGCCCTTGAACACCACGCCCCTGAACGACAAGCCGACACCATCGGAGACGCCGCCAGCCGGCGACACGCCTTCGATTGGTGGGTCTCTGCCGGATATGCCCGTCCCCAACCCACAGGCCGGACCGCCCGCCACCGGACCGCAGGCCGGGCCGCCGCTTGCCCCTCAGGTTCCACCGAACACTCCACCAACCTCGACCTCGACGGACGAACCCACGGCGCCCGAAGAGCCGTCGCCCAATTCACCAACCCCGACACCAGGAGGCGGCAGTCAACTCCAGCCGACTGTAACGCCTGTCAGCGTCGGTCGCATAACCGACTACATCAAGGGCTACCAGGCCGGCGGCTGCCTGTTCGCCCAGCCTGGCAGGATCACGCCCTCGTCGGCCGCGATCGACGGATTTGCTCAATCCAGGGCGGATATCGAGGGCCTGGACCAAGGCTTCACCCATACGATCGGCTTCCAGCCGGATATCACGGCTGTGCGTATCGTCGCGCGGCAATGTCCGGCGCTGGATTTCATGCGCCACGTCAAGACCGACGACACGGCTCCAGCCCTCATCCTGACGAGCGATCGGGTCAGCCACGATCAGGCGCTGGCCGGGGAGGTTCAGGTCAAGGCCGAACATTCGATCGCCCTGCTGCAGGTGCGCGACGACGGCACGGTGATCAATATGTCGAAAGCCCTGAAGGCGGACGGCAGCGCGCAAACTTTCGAGCTTCATGCGTTGCACGCTTCGAGCACAGGGGTTTCTCCGCAGCTTCTCATCGCGGTCGCGAGCCCTCACCCGCTCGACACGCTCACCAAGGCCGGCGACCGGAAGGCGGATGAGGTGTTCCGCGCGATCCTCGATGAGGCCGGCAAGAAGGGCGACACCGTCAGCGCCAACGTCAAGGCTTTTCTGGCTGGCGGATAGGATTGCTTCTCCTTTCGTCTCGCGGGTTCTTGATCGCGCCGAGTGCGACGCGATGTAAGGGGCAGTGAGGAGAGCAACCTATGCCTATTGCCATCACCTTGATCGTCAATGCCGCGCGGCATGACATCATGCTTGAGGATCCACGTGCGACTCTGCTCGACGTTCTGCGCGAGCGACTTGATCTGACGGGAACGAAAAAAGGGTGCGATCGCGGTCAATGCGGCGCCTGCACGGTTATCGTAGACGGGCGGCGCATCAATTCCTGCCTCGCGCTGGCGGTCAGCCATGACGGGGCGCATATCCTCACGATCGAGGGATTGGCTGACGGGGACCGCCTCCACCCGGTCCAGGCGGCCTTCATCGAGCATGACGGTCTCCAATGCGGCTTCTGCACCCCTGGGCAGATCATGAGCGCCGTGGGGCTGATCCAAGAGGGTCGCACGGGCGACGACCCGGAGCGCGTGCGGGAGGCGATGAGCGGCAACCTTTGCCGCTGCGGGGCCTATGCCGGCATCACGGAGGCGGTGCTCGACGCACAGGCCCGGATGCAGGCCGAACGGCAAACGGGAGTAGCCGCATGAAGACCTTCGACTATGTCCGCGCGGGCACGATCGCGGAGGCCGTCGCTGCGGCTGCGGAGCCGGGTGCGGCTTATCTGGCGTCTGGAACCAACCTGCTCGACCTGATGAAAGGTCGCGTCGCTCGGCCAACCCGGCTTGTCGACATCACGCGGTTGCCCGGTCTCGATCGCATCGACCCTTTGCCGGGCGGCAGCTTCCGCATCGGCGCGCTCGTGCGCAACAGCGACCTTGCCTATGATGCGGCTTTCGCCAGTGTCTATCCGGCCGTCGTGGAGGCGCTGCTGTCTGGCGCCTCGGCGCAATTGCGCAATGCGGCGACGGTGGGCGGCAACATCCTGCAACGGACGCGCTGCGCTTATTTCTACGATACGGCGAGCGCCTGCAACAAGCGCGAGCCGGGCGCCGGATGTGAAGCCCGGGGCGGCGAGACGCGAGGCCACGCGGTGCTGGGCTGGAGTCCGCACTGCATCGCCACCCATTCTTCGGATTTCTGCGTTCCCCTCGTTGCGCTCGATGCCATCGTGGAAATCGAGGGGCAATCGGGCCACCGGGACATGCCTCTCGAAGCCTTCCACCGATTGCCCGGCGACACGCCGGATCGGGAGACCGCGCTCGAGCCTGGCGACCTTGTCGTGGCGGTTCGCCTCCCGGCATCCGCTGCCGCCTTCGCGGCCCGGTCCCGTTATGTCAAGGTCAGGGACCGGACGTCCTATGCGTTCGCGCTTGTGTCCGCCGCAGCCGGACTGCGATTGAATGAAGACGGCAGCATCGCCGAGGCGCGGATCGCGCTGGGCGGGGTCGCGGCGAAGCCCTGGCGGGCGGGCGAGGCGGAACGACTGCTTATCGACGCGACGCCGACCGAGGAGAACTTTCGCCGTGCCGCCGAGCTTGCGCTCGCCGAGGCGGTGCCCTCCGGCGACAATGCGTTCAAGATCGAACTGGCCCGCCGCGTGATCTTACGGGGTCTTGCGGCGGCGGCGGCTGGTACTCCTGAAATCCTGCCGGCGCTGCCCGGTTCCGTGTTTGCCCCGATGCAGGAAGGCCGAGCCCATGTCTAGAATCCCGACTACCCAACTGCGCCATGGCTCCAGCATCGGCCAGCCGCTCACCCGGCGCGACGGCATCCTCAAGGTGACAGGCGGCGCCCGCTATGCGGCTGACGCTCATCCGTCCGGCATGCTCTATGCGGTGCTGTGCGTCAGTTCAATCGCCCGCGGGCGTGTCACGCATCTCGACATCGAAGCCGCGAAGGCTCATCCGGGCGTCGTTGAGGTGATGACGACCGGCAACGCCCCCAAGCTCGCCAAGCACCCGGATCAAAAGGACAATCCCTTCACATTCCGGATGGACCTTTTGCAGGACGACCGGGTGCGCTACGCCAACCAGCCCATCGCGGTGGTGGTCGCGGAGACACTGGAAGCCGCAACGGAAGGCGCGGCTTTGCTCGCCCCTCTTTATGCGGTTGAACCGGCCCGGATGGGCCTGGACGGCGCGGAGGTTTTCGTGCCGCCCGCCGTCGGCGTGGGTGGGCCGGCGGAGGTCCGCACGGGCAATAACGTCGACGCCGCGCTGAACGCCGCCGAGAAGCGGATCGAGGCCACATACGAGACGCCGGCTCAATATCACAACGCCATGGAGCCCCATGCGATCGTGGCGCAATGGGATGGTGACAGCCTGACGCTCGACATGCCGACCCAAGGCCTTGCCATGGCGCAGGCGAGGGTCGCGGGCCTGTTCGGGATCTCGCCGGATGCGATCCTCATCCGCAGCCCTTTCCTCGGCGGCGGTTTCGGATCGAAAGGGTTCATCGCTGGACCCCAGGTGCTCGGCATCATGGCCGCCAAACTGGTCGGCCGGCCGGTGAAGCTGGTGTTGCGGCGTGAACAGATGTTCGGCCCCGTTGGCCATCGCGCCCCGACGCGCCAGACGTTGCGGCTCGGCACAGACGCCGAGGGCCATCTTCTGGCCATCCACCACCATTCACGCACGGCATCGAGCACGTTCGACGATTTCTTCGAGCCGAGCGCCGATGCGTCGCATACGCTTTACGCGAGCCCGGCGCTGGCGACCACGCATGACGCGGTCCGCCTCGACACAGGGACGCCGCTGTTCATGCGGGCGCCCGGCGAAGCCTCCGGCTCCATGGCGCTGGAAAGCGCCATGGACGAAATGGCCGAAGCCTGCGGCATGGACCCCTTGGCCTTCCGGCTCGCCAATTATGCGGAGGTCGAGCCCCTCTCGGGCAAGCCCTTCTCTTCGAAAGCCTTGCGCGAATGCTATGCTCGCGGAGCCGAACGGTTCGGCTGGGCCGGACGGTCACTCGCGCCACGGCAGCACCGGGACGCGGCCGGGCTTCTGGTCGGCTGGGGCGTCGGCACATCGACCTTCCCGGCCCTCGTGTTCCAAGCGTCGGCGCGCGCCGAAATCCGGGTCGATGGCACAGGGATGGTGTCGCTCGGGGCGATCGACATGGGCCAGGGCGCTTGGACGGCCTTGGCGCAGATCGCCGCCGTCGGCCTCGGGCTCGACCTCGACCGCCTCGATTTTCGCATGGGTGAGTCAGGCCTTCCCGACGCCGGGATCGCGGGCGGCTCGGCCCATACGGCGACCGCCGGCTCGGCGATCCACAATGCCGGCGCCGACGCGATCGCCAAACTCGCCGACCTCGCTACCAATGACGAACGCTCGCCGCTGTTCGGTGCCGGCAATGCCGGCGTCCTGGGTGAGGAGGGCCGTCTCATCCGTCGAGACGACGCCAGTCGAGGGGAGAGCTACGTCGATATCCTCACGCGGGCCGGACGCACCGCAGTCGAGGGCCACGGCAGTTCTGCGCGTGACCCGGCAGCGGCGGAAGGCTATGCGATGCATTCCCACGGGGCGGTGTTCGCGGAGGTCAAGGTCGATCCGGATCTTGGACAAATCCGCGTGTCGCGCCTTGTCGGCGCCTTCGCGGCCGGGCGGATCATCAATCCGAAGCTCGTGCTCAGCCAATATTACGGCGGCATGATCTGGGGCATCTCCTTCGCACTGCACGAAGAGGCCGCCATGGACCCCCGTTCGGGGCGTCCGATGAATGCCAATCTGGCCGAATATCGCGTGCCGGTGAATGCCGACTTGCCCTCGCTCGAAGCCATCATGGTCGAGGAAGACGATCCCTACGTCAACGCACTCGGCATCAAGGGCGTCGGCGAAATCGCGATTACCGGGACGGTGGGCGCTATCGCCAACGCGGTCTGGCACGCGACAGGGGTTAGAGTCCGGAAGGCGCCGATCACTTTAGACAAGCTGCTGGGACTTTAAAGCACGATGCCTTTGAAGGGAGTTCATTCAAAGGACCGGGGCGTGCGACAAACAAAGAAGGCGTAGCCCGATGAGCTACGCCTCTTATCCAAGACCGATCAGCTGATTTAGGCGGCGGCCGATACGCTGGCGCCGGTCGGCACCGAGGCGATCGTCTTCAAAATCTGCGAAGCGATCTGGTAGGGGTCCCCTTGAGAATTGGGGCGGCGATCCTCGAGATAGCCTTTGTAGCCGTTATTCGCGAAGCTGTGCGGCACGCGGATCGAGGCGCCCCGGTCGGCGATGCCATAGCTGAACTGATCGATCGACTGGGTCTCATGCTTGCCGGTGAGGCGCATGTGATTGTCCGGCCCATAGACGGCGATGTGATCGGCGCGGTTGGTCTCGAAAGCCGACATCAGCTTTTCGAAATAGTCCTTGCCGCCCGTCTCGCGCATATAGGTCGTCGAGAAGTTGGCGTGCATCCCGGACCCGTTCCAATCCGTGTCACCCAGCGGCTTGCAGTGGTATTCGATGTCGATCCCGTATTTCTCGGTCAGCCGCTGCAAGAGGTAGCGGGCCATCCACATTTCGTCGGCGGCCTTTTTGGAGCCCTTGCCGAAAATCTGGAATTCCCACTGGCCCTTGGCCACTTCGGCGTTGATGCCTTCATGATTGATGCCGGCGGTCAGGCAGAGTTCGAGATGTTCCTCGACGATTTCGCGCGCGACACTACCGACGTTCGAATAACCCACGCCGGTGTAGTAGGGACCCTGCGGTGCCGGATAGCCGTCGGTCGGGAAGCCGAGGGGACGACCGTCCTTGTAGAAGAAATATTCCTGCTCGAAACCGAACCATGCGCCCGAATCATCGAGGATGGTGGCCCGCTTGTTGGACGCATGCGGGGTCTTGACGTCAGGCATCATGACTTCGCACATGACGAGAACGCCATTCTTGCGCGCACCGTCCGGAAAAACGCTGACGGGCTTCAGAACGCAGTCCGAGCTGCGGCCTTCGGCCTGCATGGTCGAGCTTCCGTCAAAGCCCCAAAGCGGAAGCTGCTCCAGCGAAGGAAACTGATCAAACTCTTTGATTTGGGTCTTTCCCCGAAGATTTGGCACCGGAGTATATCCGTCAAGCCATATATACTCGAGCTTATACTTCGTCATCGCGACTCTCTCATGAGTTGATAATTATGTTTGTGGCCTTGAACGCTCATTTGCCACAAGACGCTTCGACCGTCTCGTGGCCGACAGCGTCCTCGCCCGCCAACGACCTTCCGCACTCAAGCATGGACTATGCCAATAGGCCCGCCAGCTTGGCTCCAGCTTGCCGTGGGAACATTCCCTCTCTGGCCCCGTTCTCGATCCAAAGCATGATCATGACAGGACACGCCATGGTCGAAGGCTGCCTCAGCGGCACCGCCTAACAAATAGGCAAGTTTACGGAGTGGCGTAAACTTGAGCATCGGCTTCGATAATATTTTAGCTCAATGCAGAACCATCATCCCGCGTCCTGCTCGCCGATGATCTGGACAGTCTAGAAAGAGTCAAATCCAAGAATTATTGCAGTGCAATATTGCTGTTTTGTCGCGCAATAACTGAATCGCCTATATTTTAGACAATCGTGATTTTATTTAATGCAGATAGCGCAAACAAAAGGCAATGTATGCTACGATATGGCGGTGTCATGATGCAATGACGCGCAGCACCAGAGGAAAGACGACAGAATGACCACGAGTTTTCGCCGCGAAACCGCCAAGCTCTATGTGTTCCCCACGAGAACGCATCTCGCGGCCGGTCCCCATCGTGAAGACATGAAACCCGCGTCCATGTCGAGAACCCCGCAAGTCTGCGAAACGTCCTTCGGAAGCGGGTGGTATCACGAGGCGGCCATTCAGGATTCCGACCGGGCCCGCAAGCCATAAGGCGGCCCGATGGCGCAATATGCCGGCGGAAGGCCGCCCGACAATGGAGGGTCGGCTTTCGCTGCTCGACCCTCGGATATCCATTCCACACCGTGGCGTTAAGCGCCGAAGATCGACCAGCCCAGCCGCTTCGTCAGGGCCTCGAGTGCGATCCGACCGAGGTGGGAATTGCCCGAGGCGTCGAGCCCAGGAGACCAGACGGCGATCGAGGCCTTCCCTGGCGCGATAGCCAGGATGCCGCCTCCGACCCCGCTCTTTCCCGGAAGGCCTACCCGGTAGGCGAATTCTCCTGAACCGTCGTAATGTCCGCACGTCAGCATCACAGAGTTGATGCGCTTCGAGCGTTCGGCCGATACCACCGAAAGGCCGGTCGTCGGATTTCGGCCGAGATGGGCCAGGAAACGCCCCGCCATCGCCAGTTGGCGGCATGACATGGTGATGGCGCAGTGATGGAAATAGACGCCGAGCGTAAAGTCGACGGGATTATCGAGCACGCCGAAGGATTTCATGTAATTGGCCAGCGCGATGTTGCGAAAGCCGGTGCGCTGTTCCGAGGCCGCCACGGCTTCGTCTATGGTGATGGAGGGATCCTGGGCCAGAAACTGCATGAACCGCAGGATCTCCCCCAAGGCTTCGCGCGGCTGATGGCCCGAAAGAATAAGGTCGGTGACCGCGATCGCGCCGGCATTGATGAACGGGTTGCGGGGGATGCCGCGTTCGCGTTCGAGCTGCACGATGGAATTGAACGGGCTGCCCGAGGGCTCCCTCCCGACGCGCCGCCATAACCTGTCGCCTGCCATGCCGAGCGCCAGGGTCAGCGTGAAAACCTTCGAGATGCTTTGGATCGAAAAGGCCATATCGCTATCGCCGCCCGCCGCGACATGGCCATCGGCGTCGATGACGACGAGACCGAAGGCTTTGGGATCGACGCGCGCCAATTCGGGGATATAGGTCGCGACCTCGCCACGATCCGGCCGCTGCCGCATCTCGACCGCAATGTCTCTGACGACGTCATCGAGGTTGGGCACGGCGCTGCTCAAAAGAGAACCCGGGGGCAGTCGGAACGCTTTTACCAGTTTGGCGCGGTGGACCGCGTCACGCCAAAGTCAGCAAGAACGGTGCCTGCTAGATTGCCCGTGCGAGCGAACTGTCCCGCTCGGGGGGCACAACGTCGCGACTTTGTTTCGGCGACGGGCTCAATCGTCGTGCGCGCGCCACCTGACCGAAACAGAGCGATCATAGAAGGATCTCACGGCAGCGCTCGCTGCGCGGGAGTCCACCAATGTCGATCTCTGCTTCCCTCAGTCTGGGCCGGCCCGCGATGCACCGACGGGTCGAGCGACGACGGCCCGCGCCTGTTTCGCTCACCCTCGACGCCTGTTTGATGAGAATGGGCGGATTGACGACGGCGGCTTCCCTGATCGCCGGCCTCCTGCTCTTCCACGACGGAGCGCTGACGCTGTTCTGGATCAAGATCCTTCCTATTCCAATCCTGTCCGGCCTGACCGCCGTTTGCCTCAGCGTCGTGATCCTTTGTCTTCGCGCGCTCCGGGGCCTGCCCGCGAACTCGATTTGCCAAACAGCTCAAGGATACCGATCATAGTCCGCTAGGGATTTAGACCGGAATATCATCGATGCGGATCGGCTCCAGAATCTTCATCGTCGGTGCCATTCCCATTGTCATCGCGGCCTGCATCGCGTTGGCGGCCATCCTCCTTCTCGTCGAAGCCAATCGCGCCCGCAGCGGCGCCGCTTTGGCCGGCACCGTCTACCGCACCCTTCAGACCGCTGTCATGGCCCGAAACGACTATCTGCATGAAACCCCTACGGCTCGCCTGTTTTATGAACAGCGGTTCTTCGACCTAACCAAACTGGCCGGGGCTGAACTCGACAGGCTCGCGACCCTCGCTCCGGCGGATCGGCTGACCGCCGATGCGGCCATGACTTTGGCTCACTACAGCGAAGACATGAGGACGCTGGTCCGGGTGACGCGGCTCGGCGATCAGATGGTCGGCACCATGGATGTGCGCGCCGCGTTCCTGATCGCGCTGACCGACCAGGCTCGTGAACGCCAGCACGCCTCCAACGCGGACATCATCGTGTCGCTGACCGAAAGCGATGCCAAGCTGAGGACAGCGCGCGACATCGTGGACGCGGCTTACGCGACCCGCCTCGCCCTGGGCTCGATCCAGTCAGAAATGGCAACGGAGCAGACCGCGATGAACGCCGATATGCTGGCCAAAAGCAGGCGCACGCTGTCGTTCGATGGCGTCCGTCTCAACGCGGTCGCCGGACATCTGATGAGCCTGCAGGCAGGCGCCTATGACCTGAGCGGGGGCGCCAGCACGCCGGATCAGGTCATTCCCTCGAAAATCGCCGCCGTCATGGCTCGCCTCGACAGCCCAGAGGCCGCGGTCGATCCGGACAGCCTGCGTGCCGTCCAGGAGCTCGAACAATGGGCCGAGCGAATCCTCAAGATCTATTCCGCCGAATATCGGTCGCTGCACGAGCAATCCGCGCAATTGCTGACCTATTCGGTACAAGCCCACGACACCGAACTCGCCACGCAGAACATCGCGATCGAGATCCTCAAGCTGAGAAACCAATCGGCGGCCGCTCTCGCCCGGAGAGACGAGGACCTGTCCCGCACGATCGTCAAGAACAGTCATGAATTGAGCGATTCCATCGCCGCGCTGCCGATTTCCCCGCTCATCCAGACCGAGATGATCGATGCCTTCGATCAATGGCACGACGGGCTGCAATCGGCGACCACCGGCATCAAGCAGCAGAACGATCTGATCAAGGACATGGACGGCGCCGCCGATGCGATGATCGAGGCGGCGCGCTCGCTCGATGCGAGCCTCAGCGCCAATGCCGAGCGCACCGCGCGCTCCATCCAGGCGATCCTCGTGTCCGGCGCCGTCACGGGATTGCTGCTTGGCGGGGGCGTCGCCTATGTGGTGGCCCGCTCCATCACCACACCCTTGGCCGAGCTGAAGGCCAGGATCACCCATATGGCGCAGGATCAGGGGGGCGGCCTGATCGAGGATGCGCTGCGCCGTGACGAACTCGGCGACATCGCGCGTGCCACCAACGTGTTCCTCGTGGAGATTGCACGGCGCGAGCGCGCCATCCGCAAATCCAAGGAACTGGCGGATACCACCCTCGACACGCTGCGACAGACGCAAGCGGAACTGATCCAGGCTGAGAAACTGGCGTCGCTCGGGCAACTCGTGGCCGGCGTCGCGCATGAGATCAACACGCCGATCGGCATTGCGCTGACGACCTCGTCGGTGGTCGAGGAGGAAATCCAGCAGTTTCGCCTGGTGGCCTCACAGAAGGGCATTTCCCGGGCGGCGCTCGACCGGCTGATCGAGCGCGTTTCCGAGGGGGCGGGCTTGCTGATGACCAACCTGACCCGGGCGGCGGACCTCATCCAGTCGTTCAAACATGTGGCGGCCGACCAGGTCAGCGGCGAGCGGCGGGAGTTCGAGGTGGAGACCTTCCTCCATCGCCTGCTGACAAGCCTCGGCCCGATGCTGCGCAAGACCGGCCATCAGGTGATCACCGAATGCCCGGCCGGCCTCGTTCTCGACAGCTATCCGGGCGCGCTGGCACAGGTCGTCACCAACCTTGTCGTCAACGCCAGCGTCCACGCCTTCCCCGAGGGCCAAGTCGGCTCCATCACCGTTTCGGTGCGCAAGAGAGGCCCTGACGCCGTGCGGTTCGTCATCGACGACACCGGCCAAGGCATCTCGGCCGAACATCGCTCCAAGATCTTCGATCCCTTCTTCACGACGCGCCGGGCCAAGGGCTCCACCGGCCTCGGCCTGCATATCGTGTTCAACCTGGTGACGAGCACGCTGCAGGGGCGGATCGACCTCGACAGCGTTCCTGGGCGCGGCTCGCGGTTCATCGTCGATCTTCCCCGCGTCGCCAGCGCCGCCCGCACACCGCCGATCGAACAAGAGGCCTTGTCATGATGATTTTGCGCACGGCAGCCTATTTGGCGCTCATCCTCGCCAGCACCCTCACGGCCAGCGCCAAAACCCTGGTCTTCTGCTCCGAAGCCAATCCGGAGGCGCTCAACCCGCAGGTCATCACCAGCGTCACGGGGATGAACGCGGCCCAGCCGATGTTCGATGGACTGGTGCGGCTCAAGCAGGGCGGCGGCGGCATTGGGCCGGGCCTGGCCGAATCTTGGACCATTTCGGCCGACGGCACCGAATATGTGTTCCATCTGCGTCGCGGCGTGAAGTTCCATCACAACGCCCAATTCACCCCGACCCGCGACTTCAACGTCGACGACGTATTGTTCTCGTTCAACCGGCAATGGCGTGAGGATAATCCGTTCCACCATCCGGATGGTCCCTCGTTCGATTATTTCGCCGACATGGAGATGGCCAAGCTGCTCGCCGGCATCGACCGGATCGACGACTATACGGTCCGGTTCCGGCTCACCCATGCCGAGGCCCCCTTCATCGCCGACCTCGCCATGCCCTTCGCCATGATCCTCTCGTCCGAATATGCCGACGCCATGCTCAAGGCGGGAACACCGAAGCTGCTGGATGAACAACCGATCGGAACGGGACCCTTCTCGTTCGACGGTTTTCGCAAAGACGTCACGGTCCGCTACAAGGGCTTCCCGGATCATTGGGGCGGCTCCCCACCCATCGACACACTGGTGTTTTCGATCACGCCCAACGCTTCCGTTCGCCTCACCAAGCTGAAGGCGGGCGAATGCCAGATCATGTCCTTCCCGAGCCCCGAAGACATCGGCAAGATCGAGCAGGATGGCGATCTGAGACTGTTGCGGCAGGAGGGCCTGAACGTCGGCTATATGGCGATGAACACCCGGAAGCCACCCTTCGACGACGTGCGCGTCCGCCGCGCCGTGAACCTCGCCATCGACAAGGCGACGCTGGTGCGGGCCGTCTACGGGCCGACCGGCACCCTGGCCAAGAACCCGCTGCCGCCGACGCTCTGGTCCTATAACGATGCCGTCGCGAGCTATGCCTATGATCCCGCCGAAGCCCAGCGGCTGATGAGCGAGGCTGGGCTCGACAAGGGGTTCGACGTCGACCTCTGGTACATGCCGGTGACGCGGGCCTACAACCCGGACAGCAAGCGGATCGCCGAAATGGTGTCGGACGACCTGTCGCGCATCGGCATCAGGACGCATCTCGTCACCGCCCCCTGGGCCGAATATCGGGACAGGGTGATCGCGGGCGAGGCCCCGATGGCCTTCTACGGCTGGACCAGCGACAACGGCGACCCGGACAATTTCCTCGGCATCCTTCTCGGCTGCCACGGCGGCGAGCCCTATGGCAACAACCTCGCCAAATGGTGCAACGCCGATTATGACGCCCTCGTCACGCAGGCCAAGCTGACGTCCGACAAGGACAAGCGTGAGGTGCTCTACAAGCAGGCGCAAGTCATCGCGCATGATCAGGCGCCCTGGGTGCCGATCGCCCATGGCGTGGTGCTCAGCGCCACACGGAAGACTGTACGCGGCTTCGCGCTCGACCCCTTCGGACGCTATATGTTCGACGCGGTGGATTTGGAGTGAGGGACGGCCTTGCCCGACGTTACTTTGAACGTATTACCACGTGTAGCGCACCACGCCCTTGCCAGCGTAGCTGGCGGAGATCGGCGAGAACTCGCCCTCGAAGGTACCGGCGACGGACCAGCCATTGACCCATTTGAATTCGGCAGAGGCCGTGGTGAGAGCGGCGTCGCTGGCATGGCGTGCGCCGCTCACGACGAAAGTCGCGCCAGGCAGCGTCTGGAAGGTCGCGGCGACGCCCCGGTTGGGATCGTAGTCATGCGCCCAGGCCGCGCGTCCCCGCAGCGTCAACACGCCGCCCGACATCGCGAAGGACTTATCGGCGCGAAACCCGAGTTCGGTGCCCGTATCGGTCGCGGTTTTTGAGCTATAGGCGAGCGCGAACGTGTTGGCGCCGGCGATCCCGTGTTCCGCATAGGAGGGCAGATCGAAGGCCGTCACCTGGATAGCCCCGTAAGGCGTGAGGCCGAAACCGCCCGTCCAGGTGGGGAGGTAGCGATAGCCGCCCTCGACGCGGCCCGAATAGGCATTGGCATTGTAATGGGCGTGCAACTGGTCGAAGCCGCTGACCGCGACCGTGCGATCCGTGGTGATATCCTGCCAGCCATAGGCGGCGGCAGCCGAGACATAGGCGGCCCCGAACGTTTGCCGCACGAAGGCGCCGGCCTGGAACAGGTCGGAGCGGCCCGTCCCCGCGTTGGAGACGCTGAAGTTGGTGCCGCCGCCGGCCAGGGCGAAGCCGGCGATGGTGAAGGGCGAGAACCGGTAGTCCGCGCCGGCGGCGCCGGCGCCGATGCTCGATGTCGCCCGGTTCGATCCGAGCCCCGAACTCCCGTCGGTAGTCTGCGACCCGCCATAGCCCGCGGCCCAGGTGCTCCAGCGTGGCATGACCTGCTCGGCGACGGCTTTCGGGGTCTGGCCGTAGGTGGCGACAACTCCCGTCGGGCCGGTGGATTGCGACGCCATCTCGCCACGCCCCGCCACGAACGGATCGGTCATCGTCCCCACGAACAGGTTCATAGCGTCGAACGTCGCCTGTTGCGCGCCGGTCGCGACTGAGGTGGCTCGGGAAATCTGGACAGGTCGGCTGAGTGGAGTTTCTGCCTGAAGGCGGCCAAGATGGCTGCGGATCGGGAGAGATGATGAGCAAGCGAACACGCCGGAACCACGCGCCGGCCTTCAAGGCGAAGGTGGCCCTGGCTGCCGTGAAGGGTGAAAAGACGCTGGCCGAATTGGCTCAGCAGTTCGACGTGCATCCGAACCAGATCACGGCATGGAAGGCGCAACTGGTGGATGGCGCCGCCGAGGTCTTCGGATCGGAGCCGAAGGCGGGCCTGGCGGCTCCGGCCATCGACGTGAAGACGCTTCACGCCAAGATTGGCGAGCTGACGTTGACCAACGATTTTTTGTCCGGCGCGCTCGGCAAGGCCGGCCTTCTGAGCGCAAAGCGATGATCGATGGCCACCACGGTCTCTCGATCACCAAACAGGCACAGGCGCTCGGGATCAGCCGCGGCAGCGTCTACTATCTTCCGCGTCCGGTATCGTCGGCGGACCTCGCCGTCATGCGGCGGATCGACGAACTGCATCTCGAGTTCCCCTTCGCGGGAAGCCGGATGTTGCGCGATCTCCTGAACAGGGAGGGGATCGCGATCGGGCGCCGGCATGTCGCGACGCTGATGAAGCGCATGCGGATCGAGGCGCTGTACCGGAAGCCGAACACGTCGAAACCGGCACCGGGTCACAAGATCTACCCCTACCTCTTGCGGGGCGTGACCGTGGAGCGCCCAAACCAGGCCTGGGCAATGGACATCACCTACGTGCCCATGGCCCGCGGCTTCGTCTATTTGGCGGCGGTGGTCGACTGGTACTCACGCCGGGTCCTCGCCTGGCGGCTCTCCATCACCATGGAGGCGGGCTTCTGCATCGAGGCGCTGGAGGACGCGCTTGCCAGGTATGGCAAGCCGGACATCTTCAACACCGACCAGGGCTCGCAATTCACCAGCCAGGAGTTCACCGACGTGCTGCGCAAAGCCGGGATCGCCATCAGCATGGACGGAAAAGGCGCTTGGCGGGATAACGTCTTCGTCGAACGGCTCTGGCGCTCGATCAAATACGAGGAAATCTATCTCCGAGCCTACGCCTCGGTCGGCGAAGCCCGCGCCTCCATCGGCCGCTACCTGGCCCTCTACAACGGGCGCAGGCCGCATTCGAGCCTTGACCGGAAGACGCCGGACCAGGCCTATTTCGACAGGCTGCCGCAGATCGCGGCGGCCTGAATCCGGTAGGACTCCACCTAACCAAGCGCCGCAGCCTGTTCAGACAAACCGAGCCACCTCAGTGAGGTGAGGATCGTGTATCGCTTGGCGACGTAGCTGCCGTTGGCAAAACCTGCATTGACCGTGGCGCCGCCGAGCGTCGCCGTGCCCTTCACCTTGGCGAAGGACGCCGTCGTCGGATTGAGCGACACCCCGAAGGCCGAGCCGGACGCGAAGGCGAGGCTCCCGTTGATGGTGGTCGAACTGCCAGGCGTGCCGTCTCCCGGTGCGAAGCTGGCGCCATTGGCGATCTTCAAGACACCAATCGAACCAGCACCTGAAAACGTTCCTCCACTGATCGTCACAACACCGTCGATCGTGCCGGTATTAAGGAAGGTACCACCAGTATTAGTCAGGCCGCCGGCGAGGATGCCGTCGTTGGAGCCCGTGCCGCTGTTGGTCACGAGCCCACTCACCGTGCCGCCGGCCATATTAGTGAATGTGCCGGATGTCGTGATGGCGCCGGTCACGGTCCCGCTATTGGTGACGGTGCCGGTATTGCTCGTGATGTTGCCGATGAAGGTGCCGGAGTTGGTGACCGTGCCGGCGTTGGTGAGATCGTCCTTATAGATGCCCGCGTTGAGGAGGGTAGCGCCCTGCATCACGACGTTTCCGCCAGAGACGAAGGTACCGGTCCCGCTAAAGACACCGAAGGTTGCCGTGGCGTTGCCGTTGACGATGAAGGTCGCTCCCTTTTCCAGCGTCAACGATGCGCTCTGGGTGATCGAAGAGTCGCTCTGAAGGACCAGCGTCACCAGATTTCCCACGCTGGTGGCACCCGAATACGAGTTTACACCAGACAGTTGTACGGTCGGACCCACAACATTATTGACAAAGAGCCCAGTAAGCAAAGAACCAAGCGGGCTGCTTAAGCTCAGCCCGCCTCCTCCGGTGATCCCCCCGGTGAAAGCAACCGTTTGGTTTATGCCCCCAAGGCTGATGTTGGCTGTCGAACCGACAAGCACGGCCACCGAGCGCGCAAAGGTGGCAGTGCCGTTATTATTGGCGATTTGCAACGTGCCGCCGGCGAAAATCAGCGTGGCGGGCACGACGCCGATTTCGGCGCCGGCGCTGATATTCTGGTCGCTACTCACCGCCACCGCGCCACCAATGATGGTCAGACTGCTGTAAATGTCAGTCTCGCTAGTGCCGCCCAGGGTCAGCGTGCCCGTGCCCACCTTGACAAGGGCGCCGCTGCCGCCAAGCACGCCGTTAAGGCCGCCGGACACATTGCCTTGAATCTTCCCGTCGTATTCCGTGCTGGCATTGTTGCTGCCGACGGTGAGCACCTTGCTGCCGAGGGCTATACTAGCGCTCGTGCCACTGCCCGCGAGCGATCCGATGCTAAGGCCGGCGGACGTGATCGCGGTAATATCGAGCTTGCCGTTCACAGTCAGGCCGGCGCCGCCACCAGACGTGGTTGTGCCGCCGGAACTGTTGCCTGTGAAGACAATGGACGAGTCCGTATCGATTGAAATCGAGGCGTTGCCCGCCGTGCTGTTGCCCTGGAACGTTACGCTCGCGCTGTTAAAGGCCAAGATCGAGGCCGATCCAGCGTTTGCGCTGCCGGTGAAGACGAGGCTTCCAGGATTGGCGCCTAAAGCATTGCCATTGTTGATGGTGGCGCTACCCGCGTTGCTGGTGTCTTGAAAGGTGACGCTACCGCCACCGTAGTTGTTGATAATGGCTGTTCCGGCCATGCTGCCGCCGGCGAAGACCAAGCCTCCCCCTTTGTTCGTGCCATCGTTGATGCCGTTGGTGATGCTAGCGCTTCCTGCGGTGCTCGTGCCGTTGAATTGAATGGTGCCGCCGGTGCGCGTGTCGAGCGTGGCCATGCCGGCCGTGCTGGCGCCGTTGAAGTTCAACTGCGCCCCGGTGCCCGACGTGTGAATGGTGGCGGTGCCGGCGGTGGTGCGGACGGTGCCGGTGCCGTCGTCGTTGAACGTCGTGCCGCCGCCGGTGGTGCCCGTTCCCGTCGCGCCGAAATTGCTGATGATGGCATTGTCGGCCGTGGAGCCCGTGGCGAAGGTCGTGCCCCCCCTAAGGCGGCCACCACGGTGGCGCCGTTATTGTTGATGGTAGCGCCGAAGGCCGTGCTGCTGCCGGAGAAGGCCGTTGTTCCGCCAGCACTATTGGTGATTTTCGCGCTGCCCGCCGTGCTGCTGCCCTGGAAATAAGCGTTGCCGCTATTGTTATTGATCGTGGAGCTGCCGGCCGAGCTTGTGCCGACAAAAGTGGTACCGCCAGACGTGTTGTTGTTGATGGTGGCGTTGCCGGCGCTGCTTGTGGCTGTGAACAGTGTGTTGCCGGACACGTTGTTGTTGATGACGATGCTGCCGGCGGTGTTGCTGTTCTGAATGGTGCTGCCGCCCCCGAAATTAAGGGTGCCGCCTGAGCTGTTGTTTAGGGTGAAGGTGCCGGCACCGGCGTCGACGACGAGCCCCGTGCCGTTGAGGATGAAGGTCGCCGGGTTGTTGAAGATATAGGCCGTCGCCCCGGTCTGGAAGCGAAAGAGGCCGAAGGTCGCGGTCGCAGCTGAATCGGTCAGCGTGGTCGTGGTGGAGGACTGGAAGAAGCCGTTGGTCGGCACTCCAACCGGGTTCCAGTTGTTGGCATTATTGAGATCGCCTGAGGCGGGCGCGGCGAGCCAGTCGGCATTTGTTGCCGCCACAACCGGCGACGCCGCCACCGCGACCAGCGCCGTGGAGGCCAAAAGCGCCAGAGTCAGCGTGCCGCCGAGGCGGGGCGACGGACGACGCCCCTCGCCGCGAGATGAAACCGCGCCGGCCGAAGGCGTTTGAGCGAAACGGGAGAACACCATCGGCCACGACCCCACGAGCAAATGTCGGAAAAAGGGACGCGCGCCCGCGAGAGGTAACGCCTAAGCCCGATCTAACAATCGCAGTGTCATCACCAATCGGAACCCGGTTCTAGAGGTAAACAATTCATTAACGGCGACTCTACAACCCAACGGCGATTTTGAACGCCGGAGTGGCAGAACGGCAACGAATCCATCATTGAACTCTATCGCGTTTATGTCTTTGGATCGATTCCATCCAAAGACATCGCGATCTTAACCAGCCGCGATTGGGCACAACCGCTTCGAGGACGAGAAACGGCCGCTGCGCATTCGTAGCGGGTGCGACGGCGCAAAAGCCCGGCCGACTGGCTGGAGAAGGTTGTCCACAAGAATGGCATGGTCGCCAAGCTCCACGCCAGCACATCATGGCAGCAAATACAGGACGCGACTGGTTGCGGCCGGGGCAACTATCGGCAAAATCACGAAGCGTGTGAACGCTGGGGTGGAGAGAGTTTGATGCCGAGCAACCCGACATTAAACTGGCGGTACCGATCGACGGGTGGCAGTTCACCACAGCGATCCCGCTCGCATCTTCTTAAATCAGTTCCGCAAAACTGACGTTTTCTGCGGAGGAGATGCTCGTATGACGCTATCGATGGTGCGGAAATCAAGTAAAAGCCCTGGTGAAAAGTATCGATCATTTCTAGACTGGTTCGCGAAATGGGGATCTGGCCTGATTATCGTCACCGGCAGCATCGTCATCATTGGCTGGCTTCTGCACATTCGTATTTTTATGACTTTGCTGCCCGGTCTGGTCGCGATGAAGGCGAACACGGCCAGCTGCTTCATTGCCGCCGGCATCTGCCTCTGGGCGTTGCGCGCGCCTGCGCCGGACCCGCGAATCGTTTGGCTTGCCCGATGTCTCGCGGCAGGGATTGCGATCGTCGGCGGCCTATCTTTCGCCGAGAATGCCTTGGACCTGGACTTTGGAATCGATCAATTCATTTTACTCGACAACTGGCAGAACGTCGCCACACCGCATCCGGGGCGGATGGCATCTGTCGCAGGATTGAACTTCGTCCTGATGGGCGTCGCCCTGCTTTGCCTCAAAGCCCGGCGGCCACCCTTGGCCGCTTGCGCCCAATGGGTCGTCGCTCCGGGGTTATTCATCTCGCTCCTGGCCATTGTGGGCTACGCTTATGGTATCGAGCTGCCCGACCAGACGAAACACCATGATTTGATGGCACTGCACACGATCCTGGTCTTCTTCGTTCTGGCCCTTTCGATCGTCGCCATGGATTCGGCCCATGGCTTTGCCCATATCGCTGCCAGCGATACGGCCGGGGGGCTGGTCGCCCGGAGGCTGATCCCGGCCATACCGCTCGTGCTGATCCTGCTTGGCGGACCTGGCCTGACGGGAGAGCGAGCCGGCCTTTACAATTTTTCGTTCGGCTTAGCCCTCAATGTCGTTCTCAGCATAACGATCGGGGTGATCGCCATTTTTGCGACCGCCGTGACGTTGCATCGGATCGACCTTCGACGGCTTCACATCGAAGCCGAGTTCGTTAGTCTCAACCTCGATCTCGAACGACGGGTGGCGGAGCGAACGAACCAACTCGATGAGGCCAACAGGGCGCTCGAACAACTCTCGCTCCAAGACGGCCTCACCCTCCTGGCCAATCGCCGCAGCTTTGATGCCTATCTCGACAAGCAGGTGGCTATCGGACACCGGCACAAGCGTATATTGGCCCTCATTCTGTGCGACATCGACTGCTTCAAGGCCTACAACGACAATTACGGGCATCAAGCTGGCGACGATTGCTTGAAGCAGGTGGCGATGGCAATTCGCTCTTGTTGCCGGCGTCCGGCGGATGTGGCCTCACGCTATGGCGGCGAGGAATTCGCGATAACACTTCCCGAGACCGAACTCGCCGGGGCGGCGCTGATCGCCGAAGCAGTCAGGGATGCCGTAGCGAAGCTGAAGATACCGCATGCGTTTTCTTCTGTGTCGCCGTTCGTCAGCATCAGCGGCGGCTTTGCCGTCACTGTGCTCGGCACCGAGACCACGGCTCGACACCTGATCGCAGATGCCGACGGAAAGCTTTATAGAGCCAAGAAGCTTGGCCGGAACCGAATGATCGGCATCGCGCCCAAGCCAGACGATGAAACCCCGCCCAACGCCGACGCCTTTGAAAAAACCGCTGTCGATATGATTTAAGGTACTTTTTTGGGAAGCCCCTTGGGGCTCGATGTTTCGCGCGGCGACATTCCGGATATCTCCTATCCGGACGTATTTTCAATCTTGTGGCCGCTCGGTCGCAATCATCTCATACTGCACCATGTGATGCGCAAACCCGTTGGCGAATCCGCAGCGAAACAGACATGAATGTGCCCGCTCATTTTGAGCCGGAGCATGTCCGCTCAAAGGCTGCTCTCGACCAGAATGGTCGTCGCAGCCGCGTGACATCTTCACCGAAACCAGTCGTTCATTCATGCCTTTATAGAAACGTAGAACCGGCAATAGGGAGCATAACAACTTTCAAGTAAGAAACACACATCAACGTGAGCTGCCGAAGCACGCCATTAGCCTCGGGGGCGGAAAGATTGCGCTCGAATACGCTGCGGACCGTGCCAAAAACCGTGGCCAGGAGCGTAAGATTGACGATCGGAAGATCAGCGAAGACGGCACCCGGCGCGCTGGCGAACATTGCAGCGGTCGCGGCATCGACGCGGCGGCCGAACGCCTCGATCAAAGGCTCGTTATCGATTTCAACCACCGACCGATAGAGGGCGCGGGTGACCTCGACCCGTTCCATCTTGGCGTTCCAATAGGTCGTCACGAGCGCTTCGATCATCTGTTCGATCGCAGCGCCATGTTGGGCCTGACAGGCATACTCCACCCTCTCGGCCAAAATATCCAAGTAGCGCTCGTTGACGGCATAGAACAGCGCCTGCTTGTGAGGAAAATACTGGTACATCGTCCCGACAGAGACACCTGCTCGCTCGGCCACCCGTGTCGTCGTCAAGCGATGGGGGCCGTCGACCACCAAAACCTGAATGGTCGCCTCGAAAATGGCGTCCAATGTCACCCGCGCACGCGCTTGGCGCGGCCTTTTCCGAGGAGTTAACCGAAGGGACCGGCTCGACTCCATAAGCGAATTCTCAAACTGAATGATCCTTCATATCTTAGGTCGTCGCGAAAATCTAACATTTGGAAGACCCATTCATGGTCAGTACCAACCGTATCGCCCTCGTTACCGGCGCAAACAAAGGCATTGGGCTGGAGATCGCCCGCCAACTCGCGCAAGTCGGACTCTTCGTCATCATCGGCGCTCGCGATCCGGCCCGTGCCATGGCCGCCGTCAAAGATCTCTCATCTCAGGGGTTGGCGGCGGAATCCGTCGCGATCGACCTCAACGACCCGGCGAGCATCGCAGCGGCCGCCGAAACCATCCGTATAGAGCATGGCAAACTCGACATCCTCGTCAACAACGCGGGGATCGTTGATGCGGGGGATGGTCCGCCGACCTCCTCGTCACCTGAAGCCGTTCGCCGGATCATGAACACGAATTTCATTGGTACCTTGGCGGTAACGCAGGCGATGCTGCCGCTTCTGCGTCAATCGACGGCGGCACGGATCGTGAACTTGTCCAGTTCCTTAGGATCGCTGACGCTCAACGGCGATCCCACGTCACCCTACTATTCCGCGCGATTGATCGGTTA
Organism: Lichenihabitans sp.; assembly: GCA_965214365.1. Lineage (GTDB taxonomy): Bacteria > Pseudomonadota > Alphaproteobacteria > Rhizobiales > Beijerinckiaceae > Lichenihabitans. The sequence continues at coordinate 1,610,373 of CBDCBM010000004.1, read as the reverse complement.
CAATGCCTCCAAGGCGGCGCTGAACATGTTGACCGTACAGCTGAACGAAGAGCTTCGCGGCACGTCGATCGTGGTGAATTCTGTCAGTCCGGGCTACGTAAGAACCGACCTGACCGGACATACCGGCTTCATGACTGCCGAAGAGGGCGCGAAACTGCCGGTCAGATATGCGCTACTTGGCGAAAATGCCGTTTCCGGCCGATTCGTAGAAGCGAGCGGCGATACGCCTTGGTAAGCCTTGCGGCTCAAATACGCGGCTTCATAGCCTGATCTGGATGGCGGGTGGCGTAGGGCCGCCTGCCGAAAGCCGAACATTCAAAGACGCCGCTTGCCTCAATCAAGACGCATGGGACAGCTCGATTGTGACATGCGACAGCGAACGGAAGAGATGAAGATCGAGCGCCGCGTTTGAGCACGATATTTTTAAGTCGACGCTGAACCCATGAACGTGCTCGCTTATGTTGAGTCGGATCATGTCCGTCCAAAGACGACAAGCCCTACAGTGCGCAACCGATCACGCGCCGACCGCGCCCATCACTTCTCTCCGCCATCGTCCGGCGACCATTCCCACACCCGCATCGGCTCGACGATGTTCTTGAGCTGATGCAGGCCGAGATCCGTGAAGCCATGAGCCGTGCGTGTGCCGGCAAGCCTTTGCGCATAATCGGACAGCGTCACGGTTCCGGGCCGCCCGATTTCCTGCACCCGCACCGCAAGAGCCACGGCCTCGCCGCGCCGGTCGGTGTCGTCGACCACGATGTCGCCGATGGCGATCCCGAGGCGAAACAGGGTTTTCGTGCCGCGCGGGGTCATCGGGGGCAGGTCGAACATCCGACGCTGGAAATGCACCGCCCATTCGACCGCATCCACCACACTGGCGAATTCGATCAGGGCGCCGTCGCCCAGCGTCTTAAACAGGAGTCCCCTGTACAACGGCAGGCTCGGCGCGATGATTTCCGTGAAGACGCGATTGATGGCGGCAAGCGTCGCGGGCTCGTCCTCTTGGATCGAGCGACTGAAACCGACCTGATCGAGGGAGACGACGGCGGCCAGTCGGCGCTCGGCCAAGCGTGATACGGACTGGCTGGCACGCCGAAGCACCGAGCGCACCCGTGCCAGCAATTCGCGGAGTTCACACGGCTTGGTGAGATAGTCGTCCGCTCCCATTTCGAGGCCCACCACACGGTCGATGGAACTCGCCGTGGCGGTCAGGAGGATGATCGGGATCGCCGTCGTCTGCTTGACGTAGCGGATGATGGACAGGCCGTCCTCCTCCGGCATGTTCAGGTCCAGCAGAATAATGTCGGGCATCTCGACGGCAAGCCTCGAGCGCAGGCTCCTTCCGTCGGCGCAGAGCGTCACCGTGAAGCCGTGCAGTTCCAGATAGTCGCCCACCATCTCCCGGGCGGCCGCCTCGTCGTCGACCACTAGGTTCTGTTGACAAAGGTCGGCAACCAAATTCTGATGGCTGCGAGGCTTATGAATGCCGTGAACGAGGATAGTGTTTTATCGAAGCGCGTGGCGATGCGTCTGTTCTGCTTGAGTTTGTTGATCATCCGCTCGATTCGATTACGATCCTTGTAGGCGACTTCGTCATGCGGAATGATGACTTTTCGAGACCTTTTGGATGGTATGACAGGAAGAATGCCCCGGACCAGGAGAGCCTCTCGATTGCTATCGCTGTCGTAGCCTTTGTCTCCGAGAGGGGCCTTCGGTTTGGCGATAGCGACGGGATCGTCCATCAGGGGCTCAAGATGGCGGATGTCGGAGGCTTCGCCTCCGGTGACCTCGAAGGCGACAGGGCGTCCGATGGCGTCACACCGACAGTGGACTTTGCTCGTAAAACCGCCGCGCGAGCGACCAAATCCCTGATTTTGGATCCCCCTTTTGCGCCGGCTGCCTGAGAATGCGCCCGGACGATGGTCGAATCCACCATTTGGGTCTCCCACTCGTCGGCGATGCCTACCTCGACCAAGGTTTCGAGCAAAGCATCGAAGATGCCCTGCTGGCACCATCGGCGGAACCGCTGGAACACTGAATTCCACTTGCCGAAGCTCTCGGGCAGATCCCGCCAAGGTGCTCCGCTCCTCAAAATCCACATCATTCCGTTAAAGAAACGACGGTTGTCATGGGCGGGCCGGCATCCCCGACCACACTCGGACGGCAAAAAGGGCTCAATCACCGCCCATTGCTCGTTGGAGATTTCGTAGCGACTCACGTTCGTCTTTCCGCAAAAACAAACGTGAATCAAAAATCATCCCGCTTGGGAATCCTCTTTGTCAACAGAACCTAGGACATCTTTGGATTTGAGACTGGCGGGATCGCTCACCCGGGCAGACCGACTTGGGTCGGGATCCGGATCGTGAAGGTCGACCCTTGCCCGGGACCCGGCGAATCGGCCTCGATCGTCCCGCCATGCATTTCAACGATACGCTTGGCGCTGAACAGGCCGAGGCCAGTCGATGATTCGCCGCCGGTCGGCTTGGCCGACAGACGCTGAAAGCGTCCGAACAGCCGGCTGAAGTCCTCCGGCTGTAGGCCGGGACCATGATCGACGACCTTGATGACCGCGTGATCGCCCTCCCGATCGACGGAGGCGAAGATATCGGCCCCCGCAGGACTGTATTTGACGGCGTTGCTGATGAGGTTGTCGAGCGCGTCCCGCATCCGGTCCTCATCGAAGATTGCCGGAAACGACGTGCCGGAAGAGACCGCGAAAGTCTGCTGCTTGTGCTCGGCCAAGGGCCGGTTTGCATCGACGACATCATGAAGCAAATGGACAAGGTCGCCGTTCTCACGGCGCACGGTGATGTCGAGCGCATCGGCCATGGCGTCCGCGACCAGCGTATCCACCATGGCGGCCATGCGCTTGGCCGAATCCTTCACGTGTTCGACTTGGGCGAGACAACGCTCCGGCTGGAACGGCGCCATGCCGATCAAGCGGCCGAGGATCTCCGTCCGGCCGAGGACCACGCTGAGCGGATTTTTGAGATCATGCGCGACGGTTTCCAAAATCTCGCTCTGGAAGGCCTTGCCCCGGCGGGCGCGCTGCCATTGTTCGTGCAGGCGCCGGTTCGCGGCCGCCAATTCCTCGGTGCGCTGCTCGACCCTCCCCTCCAGCGTGCGATTGGCTTCGTGCAATTGTTCATAGAGCATCAGGTTGTCGATGCTGGCGGACAGGCGGTTGCAGAAAATGCCGAGCAGCGCGCGATCGGTGTCGGAGAGGATCTTGCGCGAATCGAGGACGACGACGATTTCGGTGCCGGTCTCGGAGCCGATATAAAGGACGGTCCGCTCGCGTGTGAATTCGGTGCTGCGCTTGGCGAAAGCCTGCTCGATCACCTGAAGCAAATCTGCGTTCAGATGGTCGACGGCACGCTGCCCCACCGCGTCCTTGTAGCATCCCGATCCGGCCAGGACCGTGAAGGGAAGCGGGGCGGCGCGGTTTTCCCGCAGGACCAGGATGCCGGCGCAATCCACATCGAGCAGACTCGCGATCTGGATCAGCACGCCTTCGGCCAGGCGATGGATGGATCTGAGGTCTCCGAGGGAGGCCGTGGCGTCGATGATGACTTCGAGGCCCCGGCGCGTCTCCACCATGCGATGCAGTTGTTGGTAGCTGCGCAGCGCCGTGGTCAAGGACGTGAACAGCTTGGCTGACGTCAGTTCGGTTTTGGCTTTGTAATCGTTGATATCGTAATCGACGATCACGCTGCGTTCGGGCGCCTGACCCGGCTGGCCGGTCCGCAGGATGATGCGAACGATATCGTTCTTGAGGGTCCGCCGAATGTAGTCGACGAGATCGAGACCGGCATTTTCCGATTCCATCACCACATCGAGCAGCACCACCGCGATGTCGGGATGTTGCGCGAACAATGCGCGGCCCTCGGCGGCTGAAAGCGCGGATAGAAGTTCAAGGCCGCGTCCATCGAGATCATAGGCGTCGAGCGCGAAACGCGTGCCGTCCTGCACCGCGACGTCATCGTCGATGACCGCGATTTTCCAGGCGGATTTCGTATGCGGCGCTGGAACCGACTCGTCCTCGATGAAGACGAGAAGATCGCTCTGAAGGGCCGTCGAGCCGGGGCCTTGGGAATTTTGGTTCATGTCTCTGGATCAATCCGGTCGAGCAAGGCCCTGACCTCGGAGGCGGTGAACGGCTTCTTCAACACGAGGCCGTCGTTCAAGGGATCGTTGCGGCCAGACCTCGATATCGTGTCGCCGGTCATGAGCACCATGCGGGCAGCCAAAGCCGGGTTCTGAAGTCCGATGGAGCGGCGGAAGGCAAGGCCGTCAAGCCCCGGCATGTGGTAGTCGGAAAACACCATGTCGAAGCTCTCCTGGGCGATCCGGCTCAAGGCCTCGGTGGCCGAGGTCTCGACGCAGACCCGATGGCCGAACAATTCGATCAGTTCGCCGAGCGACTCGGCGACATCGCGCTCATCGTCGACGACGAGGATCGACAAGCCCTGGCGCCGGCCGAGGTCATCGGGGTCGAAGGCTGCAGCGGGCGCGCCCCGAGGCAGCGTGACCCTGAATCGGGCGCCTCCCCAGGCGCCTCCTTCCGCCAAGATGATCGATCCGCCGTGGGAGGCCAGAACCGAACGGCACAGGGACAGACCGACGCCCGTGGCGGAGCCTGCGGCCCTGGTCGTGAAATAAGGGTCGAAGATGCGATCGGCGATCTCGGGAGCGACGCCGCATCCGTTGTCCGCCACCTCGATCACCACAGCGTCGTGCTCCGCAAACGAATGGACTTCGATCACCCGTGCACCGTCCCGCTGGGATAACGCCTGCTGCGCGTTGACCAGAAGGCTGGCGAACACCTGGCTCATCAGATCGCGATCCGCCTTGACGGTGGGGAGGGCGGAATCGAAATGGCGCACGATATCGATCCCGGCACTGCGCAAACCATAGCTGACGAATTGCACGGCGTCGTCCATCACCGCATTGAGATCGAGCGAATCCAGCACCGGTTCCCTATGCTGCGCCATCGCCAGAAAACTCTTGACGATGCGGCCGGCCCGCAGGGCTGCGGCATGGATGCGGTCCGCGCGGCGTTCGATGTCCGGCGTCGGGGCCTTGTCCCTCAGCACCGTCGATTGGGCGACCAGGATGGCGAGCGGATTATTCAGCTCATGCGCCACGCCGGACAGCAACGAACTCATCGCGGACAGCTTTTCCAACTGGCTGAGACGCTGCCCTTGCGCCTCGATCGCCGCCGCGGCCTCGCGCTCTGCCGTGAGGTCCCTGATATAGGCCACGAATAGCCTCTGGCCTTCGCTCGACACGGGATGGATCGAGATTTCCGCCGGAAACCTCGATCCATCCCGTCTCAAGCCGTCGAGGATGACCCTTTGTTCGAACACACCGAGGACGTTGGCATCGTGCAGGACGGAGCGGGCGGCCGAAGTCGGCGCGACCACGAGATCGGACATGAACTTGCTGAGTGCCAGCGCCGCCGTCATGCCGAAGACCCGCTCGGCGGCCGGGTTGAATTCGATGATGCGGCCATCGCCGCGGATGATCACGATCGGATCGAGGGCGGCATTGATCACGGCCGCCTTCAGGCTCTCCGCGTCCCGGGCCTGGCGTCCGATCACGAGGATTGCACGAACATGTAGCCCTCGCCCCGCACCGTCTGGATCAGCGCGGGTTGCTGGGGGTCGGCTTCGATCTTGCGGCGCAACCGGGTCACGCGGATGTCGATGCTCCGCTCGCCGTCCTCGGGTCCCCGCCCGGGCTCGCTCGCCAGCAATTGAGCCCGAGTGAAGATGCGGTTGGGGCGCGCGACCAGTGTGGCCAGCAGCTCGAATTCGGTCGATGTCAATTCGATGAGGGCGCCATCCGCACCCGTTAGCCGGCGAGCGTCGAAATTGATCGTATGATGACCGACCTTAGCGGTCTTCGCGGCGGTTCCCGGGGGCGGAGCGGCCGGCGCGGTGTTATCCGGCAAGCGGCGAAGCAACGACCTGATCCGCGCCAGGAGCTCCCGCAGGTCATAGGGTTTCACCACATAATCGTCGGCCCCGATTTCGAGACCCACGATCCTGTCCACCGGCGAACCGGAGGATGTGGCGAAAATGATCCCCGGCCGGTTGGGCCATTGCCGCACCCAGCGGGCCAGGGACAGGCCGTCCTCGCCCGGCATGGCGATATCGAGGATCACGATCTGGAAGGGCTCGGTTCTCGCCAATTGGCGAAACGCCATCGCATTTTCTGCCGCGAGGACGCGCAAACCGCGCTCTTCGAGATATTCGACGACCGCATCCCGCAGATGTTCCTCATCCTCGACGATGGCGATGGTGGGCAGCATGAGAGGTCCTGATCCGATGGTCATCAAACGGGCATTCTCAATATACGCTGACTATGCAATCAGTGCCGGAGGGCCACAAGTCGTTTGCCTCGTGGTTCCATCCAGACGGAGGCTTCATCAGTCTGGATAAGTCGGCCCGCAGGGTTATAGTCGGTGCTCTCGTCCTACTGTGTCAAAAGCTCGACCGCCCGCTCATCCTGAAAAGCCGCGTAGCGGCATCTCGAAGGATCGACGGGCTCCCGCTCCAGGGCGACCTTTGGCTTGGCCCGTGACAGGAGTTGAACAGAGTGGCCTATCGCCCCCGGATCGCGCTCGTCGACGATGAGGCCGACCTGCTGGAGCCACTGGCGGATTATTTGTCGGACATGGGCTACGACGTCGAAACGACCGGATCCGCCGCCGGTTGCCTTCGCATTCTGGAACGACATCCGGTCGACCTCATCGTTCTCGACCTCGGTCTGCCCGGAGAAGTCGGTCTCGAATTCCTGCGACGCCTGCGCGACAGCCATGAGGCGGCGGTGATGGTGCTGACCGCTAGCCCCGATCCCATCGACCGGATCGCCGGTCTCGAAATCGGCGCCGACGATTTCGTGGCCAAACCTGTGGAGCCCCAGGAGCTTGCCGCTCGGATCGGAGGCATCCTGCAGCGACGGGGCGTCGGCCGGCGCGAACTGATCCGCCTGGAGCGTGTGAGCGTGGATGTCGCGGCCTCGCGCCTGATGCGGTTCGGCCAAGCGCCGGAGAGGCTCGGGCCTGGCGAGGTGGTGTTGATCCAGGCATTGGCCGGCAACCCCAACCGTATCCTCAGCCGCGACGACCTCATGGATCTGGCGCCGGCTGAAACCCTCGAGGCAAACGACCGATCCATCGACACGCGGATCGCTCGGCTGCGCCGCAAGCTCGATACGGAGGCGATCGTCACCGTCAGAGGCCATGGATATATGTTCGTGCCACCCTTCGACAAAGGCGGCTGAAACGCTTCCGTGTTTCGAGGAGGCGGGTTGCCCAGCGGAACGCCTGGGCGCGGGCTGGCTCTTCGTGGACACGGCTATCAACCGGATGTCTTGCCGAAAGTCTTCGCAACCGTCTTTTGCGATTCTGCCTTGTCGTGCTCGGCCTTGGTCCTGATTTTAATCAGGTGATTGACGGCCACGAACGTTTCCCTGTTGAAACCGCCGCGCATCAGCAGGTGTTCGACGGCGAAATCGCGATTGTGTGTCGTGCGATCGATCATGGCAATTCTCCATGGGGTTGAAGTGAGGGGCATTCACCGGGGCAGGACATCGATGTCTTTCGACGTCACACATCGGGCTGAGCGATAGGCGTCAGATGCGTCGCATTTCGATGGTCACGGCCTGCACATCGGTGCCCTGGGGCTGGATCGAGACCGACTGGCGAGCCCCCTTTGTGACGACCGTCAATTGAGCCGAGAAGCCCATGGTCGCGACCGATGTTTCGATGTGGCCAGGGGTGACGATGCCGGTGACCCCGCCCTGGACCTGCCGGGTCGCTTCACTCCAGCTGCCCGAAAGCGTGCCGTCGCTGACCACGACGACGCTGCTCTTCACATCGAACGTATAACTCTGGCTTCCGCAGCGCAGTCCCTGGTTCAGCGTCATTCCCGACGGCGGGACCGAATAGGTGGCGCGGCAGCGGATGCTTTCATGCGAGCCGTCCGTCATGATGACGGAGCCGTCGCCCGCCCATGATCCTGCAAGACCGGCGAAGGGTCCGACTTCGCTGTCGTCGGCCCGCACGCTCTGCGCACCGGACACGAGAAGGAAGACAGTCGCGGTCGCGGCGATGCAGCGGACCATCGGATTGAGCTTGCTCGAAAAGGTCATCGTCGTACCTCCGGATGTCAGAGCGGGCCGGCGTGGCGCTGCGCTCGAATGACGACCTTTTGCCCGTCTCCCGTCTCGGCTGTTTGTCGCGCGATCGTCCTATCGTTTCATGGACGAAACAAAGCCCCGCATGAGCTCGACACCCTCTCCCAATTCGAGGGACGCTCGATAGTCCCCCGACGCAAAGGCCGCGGATCGCCGGGTTCCAACATTGTTCCGCTTCGGCTAGTTTACGCGCGATTAAACGAGGGGGTGGTATGACTTTGTCCCAGATGTTCGCGCGCGTCGTCGCTGTGATTGGCGCAGGGGCGATCCTGCTGCGGCGTATGCAGGGCGGTGTGCATGCCCAGGCCTTGGGCGCGTCGCCGTCGATCCCAGCCGCCAGGCCGCAAGGCAGCCTTCCCACCCTCAAGATGCCGACCGCCAAAGGCTGGACCCAAGGGCAGACGCCCGTGGCGGCCCCCGGGCTCAAGGTCAATGCCTTCGCGGCCGGCCTCAAGCATCCTCGCTGGATCACGGTCCTGCCGAACGGCGACGTCCTTACAGCGGAGGCCCTGGGCGAAGCCGGGCCGATCAAATCCGCCTTCGACTATGCCATGTTCAGCACGATGCAACGCGCGGCGGCTGTCGGGGTGAGCCCCAATCGCATCACGCTGCTGCGCGACAGCGACGGCGATGGCGTGGCCGAGACCCGGGAAGTCTTTCTGGCGGGGTTGAAGCAGCCCTTCGGCATGGCCCTGCTCGGCGAGACCTTCTATGTCGGCAATACCGATGGCGTCGTCGCCTTCCCCTACGTGGCGGGCGCGAACCGCATCACCGCCCCAGGTCGCAAAATCACCGACTTCAAGCCCGGCGGACATTGGACGCGCAGTCTGCTGCCGAGCCCGGATGGATCAAAGCTTTTCGTCGGCGTCGGTTCGTTGAGCAATATCGCGGAGGGCGGCATGGCCGTCGAGGAAGGCCGGGCGGCTATCTACGAACTCGATCTCGCCAGCGGCCGCAGCCGAATCTTCGCCGGCGGTCTGCGCAACCCCGTGGGCCTCGCCTGGGAGCCAGGAACGGGCGCGCTCTGGACGGTCGTGAACGAACGCGACGGTCTCGGCGACGAGACGCCTCCCGATTATCTCACCTCGGTGCGCGATGGGGGCTTTTACGGTTGGCCTTATTGCTACTGGGGCAAGACGGTGGACGATCGGGTGCCGCAGGATGCGGCTTTGGTCGCCACCGCGATCACGCCGGATTACGCGCTCGGCGGGCATACGGCGTCGCTCGGTCTGTGCTGGCTGCCCGCCGGCACGCTTCCAGGCTTTCCGGACGGCATGGTCATCGGTCAGCACGGCTCGTGGAACCGCAGCACGCTGAGTGGCTACAGGGTTGTCTTCGTCCCCTTCGTCGACGGGCGTCCGTTGGGACCTCCGCGTGACATCCTCACCGGATTTCTCGCCCCCGACGAGCGCGTGTCCTACGGTCGGCCGGTCGGGGTGACGATCGGCCCGGACAAGTCCTTGCTGGTGGCGGACGACGTGGGCGACGTCATCTGGCGCGTGACCGGCGAGCGGCAGGGCTGAAGACCTGGCCGTTCGCGCTATGACGAAAGCTTCAAGACACTCGTCCAGAGCTAACGGCTTCGCGTCATTCAACGGGACCGCTGCGATTGCGTGATCGTCAGCGAGGCGACGAAATCGGCGGAAAACTCCGCTTCCGGTTCGTCGTCATAGGTCCCCAACCGCAAGCCGATCTCTCCCTTGACCCGCGACCAGTGGCCGGGCAGTTCGGTCTGGACGAGGCCGATATCTTCCCTGAGGGAGAGCGTGGAGGCGACCGCATAGGCGGCCTTGCCCCAGGTCTCCATCAACTGGTCGGCGTCGTCGAGCACATCCTGCTCCGGCGTGCGGAGATTGAAGGGCCAAAATTTCGGTCGGATCGATTTGAAGCGCATCGCTACACTCTTGGTGCTCGGTTATCCCCTTTTTCCATGAATAGAGGCGATGCGTTTCGCTCGAACGTCGCTCGATCGGGTCGAGTGTTTCAAAAACGCCACATCGCTGGACAATCGCTCATCGCGACTTGACAAAGACCAGCGCGTTCTTGGCCGAGGCGTCAGGTCGCGCCGATGTCGAATTTCTGCGCTTCCACCGGTTTCGACACCACGAAAGCGACGTCCTCGGCCTGGCCGCCCCCGAGGGCCACACGCGCCGCCATGCTGATGTTATGCACCACATTGGCGATCTCGCTCACGCTATGCAGCGGGTTCGTGGCCACCATGATGGTCCGGTTCAAGATGTCCAGCGATCTCGCGCACATGTCCCGGCTATAAGTCTTCCGGCACTCGGCGTTCGTGGCCATCAGAAACGGGTTCATGGCCGGGTGAGCCGCGCCCGCGCCCATCAGTATCGGATCCCATTCGGTATAGGTGTGCCGCCCGGTCTCGCCTGCCACGACGCAGGGAAACAGCGACGCGAGCGCCTTCGCCGCCTTCCCGCTCGGCAGGGTGAAAATGACCTGCGTGCCGCAGTCATGGTGAGGGCTGTTCATAGGCGCGGGCCGCAATCCGAGATCGCGCAGCGTCCGGGTGCCTGCAAGGATGGAACGTCTCTCCATGCGCATCGACGTGATGAATCCGTCGAGTCTGTCAAGCTGGACGTTCAGCATCGCGCCCATCAGTTCGGAGGCGCGGGCGCCGTTCGCCGCAAAGGGCTGCATCCCACCTGCCCGGCCGTTCCAGTAAAAATGGCACGGATCGATCGCGCAACGGACGCGGTTGGCGAGGTCGTCGTCGTTGACCGCGACCCCCCCGCCCTCGCCGCACGTCATGTTCTTGGACTGGTTGAACCCGAAGGTCCCCATATCGCCGATCGTGCCCAGCGCGCGCCCTTCGTAGAAGCCGCCGGCGGCCTGGCACACATCCTCGATCACCAACAAGCCACGCGAACGGGCGATCTCCATAATCGCCGACATGTTGCACGCGCTTCCCCACATGTGGACCGGAATGACGGCGCGGGTGCGCGGGCCGATCGCCGCTTCGATGGCGGCCGGATCGATGGTGAGGCTCTCATCGATGTCGACGATGATCGGAATGGCACCTGCGGCGAGGACAGAGGTAGCGGTCGCCATATAAGTGTGGGCCGGGATGATGATCTCGTCGCCTGGGCCTAATCCGAGGGCCATCAGGGCCGCCACGATCGCGTTGCTGCCGCTCGCCGAGAGTGCGAAGTGTTTGCAGCCGAGATAGGCCGCGAAACGCGCCTCGAACCGGTCGCATTCGCCGCCAACGCCATAGCGGAACAGCGCGCCGGATCGGATGACGCTGGCGACGGCGTCGATTTCCTGCTGTCCAACACTGTACATCGCGGAAGTCCCGAAGCCTTGGCGCTTCGATCTTTACCCTTGCGGCTCAGCTGTCAACAGATCCAGTTTAGCGGATCCGGCAGGGACCACTTGGCTTGGATCATCCTGCGCTGGGTTCTTGCGACGACGGGGCACGTCAATCGGCGTCGGACGTTTCGTCTAGACGGGACGCCCTGTCCTTCGCCCATTGTCGCAGTTTCCGCCGATAGAAGGCTTGTGCGGTGCGCAAGCTCACGCGGGCGGCACTGTCGGTGCGCAACATATCCACCGCGGCGGGTGACGCGAGCGGCTGAAGGGAATGGACCGGCTCGATGGGACGATCGGTATGCCAGCGTGTCATCGTCGAAGCCTGTGCGGGCCGAGCAAGCGGTCTTTGAACCATGCTCCGGCGGGTCAACGAATGGGCTCGGGACCAAAGATCCGAGGATCGCGGAAGCCGTTCGTCACGGCATCGCCTCGAAACGATACTTCTGCCGGAATGGTTAAGGAATCCTTCGAGCGGACCAAGCCGACGATTTCGGCGATCCGCGAGATCGAAGGGTCAGGCAAGGGCCGGCCCAAGTCTGCCGCCGTCATGAGCCGGACAACGGCGGCGGAAGATTTCGGAGCCGTTCGATCCGTATTCATGACCGCAGTCGTTGCAGCGCAGGACGTAGACGATCTGCCGATAATTATTGCCAGCGCGATCTGTCTTGCGGATTACAGTCTGGTTACGGCGATTCGTAAAACCAGGGGCGACCGTTCCTTTGGGCTGCCGACTTTGGACGGGCTCCCCTTTTCGTCATCTCGACCGATGGCATGTCCTGAAGGCCGTTCGCGAAGATCACGCCGCGTTTTTCCAGCGCCGATCGGATGGCCCGGGCGTGAGCGATCGTAATGGGCGCCTCCGCATCGTCACGCTCCGCCCGGACAATCGTCGCCGCCGCGAGTTCGGCGTGCTTGGCCAATTGCCCGGCGCTCCATCGGACCAGCGCCCGACCTTCCCGAATCTGTCGTCCCGTCAGCATCGTCCCCAAGTTGAAGCCCCACACCGTTGCTGTCTCGGTGGAACTACGGACCAGATGGCCGGAAGTTTCGAACAGCCGTGTCGCGGTCGCCCGACCGTAACGCTTCGACGCTCGGCGGATGCGGGGCGGATCGCCACCGCAAGGCGCCGTCCACAATCATCGCGGCCAAAGTCGGCCTTATTCCAAGTGCCGAACTAAATTGAACCTCAAGGCGGGTTCCGCTAAGCTATGACGCTTAAATGCAATCAGTCCATCGTCTGGAACGCCATTGACTGAGGAAATGCCGATATCCAATACTTCCACCTTTTCTCTCAACGCTCGTTCCAGCAGATGAACAGCGATGGTTCCTATGGGGGCTATATCTCGTCTGGTCTTGTCGTCCCCCCAGGTTACAATATGATCGACTTTGGGCATGACGCGGTAGACCAACGCGGCCGCAATGTGATGCCCCTCCGCTTGCAGGAGATACATATTGATACGGTCGGGAAACTCTTTGCGCAATCGCTGCAAATAGGCGAGAGAGAATTTAAGGGTCTGCCCTCTGAACGACCTGTTGAGAGACAGAACATCATAGGCGACACCCCAGTCGGTATCGCTTTCCACGTTGAACAAAACTGTTTGGTTGAGTCCCCGACGAATCTGATTGCGCTGGGAAGCCTTTAAACTAATTATATACTGCTCGGCGGACGTATAACGCGTGACATCGATACCTTGAGAGAACTCGCACGACTCGACATTAAACCCAAGGTTGAGTAGAGCAAATAGAACCGCAGTTTCATTGGAAGAGTGATAGGACGGACGGGCGCGAATTCGTATCAGTTTCGCCCCACTTCGTCGCGCAGACTCTACGGCATCCCGCAGAAATTGGAAAATGTCTGTTGTCGATTCCGTTGCTCGCACGATGTCTGGACCGCCATAGGGCGCCTTATAGCCGCAGTCGATCGTTCCTTCGGTCGCCACCCCGATCAGGCTACCGACCAAGCGGTTCTCGATCCAATGATCATATCGAAAGAGAGACTGATCATCGGTCAGACTTAAATAGTGGTATTTTGGGTTGTTGAATAGAAGCAGTGTCGTATCATCAGAAGGAAGCGACGTGATGTTCACAATTCCTCACCTTGGATCATGGCCTATGACCAGCCAGAATTTCGCCCTTCTGCGCTTCCACGAAAATCTCGCTCGCCAATTCGGGCATATCCTGGCCCAATTGCCACAAGCCATCCATGACGCTCGGCGAAAGATGGGACGCACAGAGCGCCATCTGCTCGTTGGTGTAGGGTTTCAAGAACATCCCGCCAGAATCGATGATCTCGAACTGTTGAGAAGTACATAAACTGATCAACGACCCACGATCGAAGATCCGGCGCTGCATCAAGCGGCGATTGCGTTCGCTGGGAGCGCCGAGTTCGTCGATTAAGCCCATGGCCACGGCCAAGCGCCGATGCAATGATGTTAGGTTGGGAACCACGACATAGATTCGCCCTCCTGGTTTCAACAATTCATAGGCGCGGTTGAGCAACAGTTCAGGATTGTCGATCTCATGCAATAGGCTGGACAGGATGATCAGATCGACGGTGCCCGACAGCGCCTCCAGCGCGGTTCCAGACGTTTCGAAAAAGGCTTCGATGACTTCAACGCCATGAATCGCGGCTGTTTGCCGTCGCGCCTCTTCTGCAAATCGAGTCGCAGGCTCGACGATGATCCACCGGGAACAATTCAAATCAATCGCTGCGGCAGCCAGCACCAGCAGATCGAGGCCACATCCAACTTCGATCACCATATTCGGCTTTCGCAAGCCCAAATATCGGAGAATTGATTTTTGACGGTAGTGAACAAGCGTCTTTTCGAAGTCATCGGTACCGTTGAGAGAATACAGTTGCGAATAGCGCTCGATACGATCCACCGCTGAAATTGCTTCGTTCGACCAAGATCCGTCAGGTTTCATACCGGGCTGTCTCCCACATTCGACCAGACAATCGTCCAATTACAGAAGGTCGACCTATCATTTCGAACTCACGGAAGCGCAGAACTCACCGTAATCACGGTAATAATCCCCCGGATTATAAGCAGTCGACACAATCGATAAGCATACGGCGCCGGATGAAAAATCGTCTATTACTCGCCAGATAAAAGGCGGAATGTAAAGTCCTATGTAGGACCGATTGAGGAAGACCGACTTTTTGTCTTTTCCATCATCCAGATGAACGGTGAAGCTTCCCGACACCGCAACCAGACATTGATGAGTGGTCTTCAAAGCGTGCCCCGCTCGTGACTCACCCCCCGGCACATCATAAAGCCAATAAACACGTTCCAGATGAAACGGGATCAGGCCATTGCTTTGGACGAATGTCAGATTGCCGCGATGATCGTTATTGATCGGAAGTTCGATCAGTCTCGCCTTTTCGATAGACACGGTTGGTCAGTCTCCTCACGACGATCTTTGTTCTCGGCGAACTTTTACCATAGCTTCTGCCCTTGCGACGGCCCGAGCCAGTTCGAGGGGATCGTAATACTCTGGCTCGTCTTCGTCTATCTCGCTGGGCCTGACTGCCCCCACGTTCTGGCCGAACACCGTCACCAACCGATCAATGAAGACGAGCAAATTAGCGTAGCCTACGGTCGCCTGGGGATAACTGACCTCCCCCTTACTGAACCCCGGAACCATATATAACAGGACAGCATCATCGGCGGCAAAGACGAAAAAATTGCCGTTCGCCGACCCTGGGGCCGTCGCGATAATAGACGCATTTGCGCAATAGCTCGCGATCTCGCTCAACGGCATTTGCTCGGGATAGAGCACCATAAACCCCGCCGCAGTGAAATATGAGGCTACCTCCTCCTCGTTAGAGACGCGGTGGCGCGGACGCATAGCGCCACGCGACAGATAGATATTGGCTCCTTGCCCCTGGGGCTTACCATGGAGCTGAGCATAACGATGGCGCAGCGCTTTGAATCGTTCGGCCAGCGGATAACCGGCAGGTACAATCAAGGTCTCGAAGTTGAAAAATGTCGATTTCCCATCGACGGGGTTCAATTCGATCACCGGATTGGAGATACCGAAGAATTCTAGCGTCTGTTTCTGCCAATCGGCCAACCGGCCCGTCACCAGTGAGGCATTGTCAAGATACGAGCTTGCTTCGGGCAACAGGGCGAGCGTCAGATGGTCGATCAGCCAGTGCAAAAAATTGTCTCGCCCACCAATATAGTAGCATACGCGGTCCGATTTTATGGCTATATATTGGGCATCCTGAAAATCGAAGACTGTAGCTCCGTTAGTCTCGTCATAGTGCTTGACAAAGGGGGCGACCTTGATACGCCAAGGATCGCGAGAGAAAGAGTTCCCGCGACTGGTGAATGGATACATGAGGTAATCTACAAACCCATGGGAATATGGATGCATCCACATTAGAATCGAAACATTTTTGCACTCGACCAGACGCGCCGGTTCCCGATAGTCTGCAAGAAGATAATCATAGACCCACGAAAGACAGCCCGGATGGCCAGTCAAGTCTTTTGGCGGAAGCAGCACCTCGGACGTCACCTCCGACAGAACACAATTCTCGTCCAGGCACGCCCATTCGGGTGCGAGCATCATGCGCCCGTGACTGAAATCGGGACCAAGGGTCGCAGACCTATGCATATCGAGAAATCCCGTCACAAAATCTCTGAACCACCTCAAGGATAGAAGAGACCTCCCTTTCGTTCAACCACGGGTGGAAAGGGAGCGACACCATCGTTTCAGCCAATGCTTCGGCAACGGGGAAATCCCCCTGCCGGTGGCCTAGATCCCTATAGGCTGGTTGAAGATGGATCGGAATACGATAATGAATCAGCGTGTCTATGCCATTGGCGGCTAATACTTTACGCAAATCGTCTCGATCTTCATGGCGTACGACATAAAGATGCCAAACATGGTCGCGCCCGTCATGAGTTACGGGCAAGGAGAGGCCCGGACATGCGGCCAAGACCGATGAGTAACGTTTCGCAAGTTCCGCCCTTTTAAGATTTTTATCCGCCAGATCGGACAAAGACACACGCAAAAAGGCAGCTTGCAGAGAATCTAGCCGTTTGTTTCCGCCACGCTCTATATGCGTATCGCGATCCTTCTTACCATAATTGGCGAGACGCCGAATACGTTGCGCTAGCCCTTTATCATGGCATGTGATCATGCCAGCATCGCCTAGAGCACCAAGATTTTTGGTTGGGTAAAAACTGAAACACCCCAGCTGGCCAAGTGTGCCACAATAATTGCCGTGGTAGCGGGCGCCATGCGCCTGAGCCGCATCTTCGATGATCGCCACATTGTGCTGTTGCCCCAGCCGAAGAATCTCGTCCATCGCAGCGGGCTGGCCGGTCAGATGAACCGGGATGATGGCCTTAGTTCGGCTGCTGATGGAGGCCCTGGTTAGCTTAGGATCGATCAGGTGATCCAGTCCGCAATCGACCAGGACGGGCTTAGCTCCGACCGCACTGACCGCCAGTGCGGTAGCGATGAAACTATTGGTCGGAACAATGACTTCGTCGCCGACCCCAATATCGAGCGCGGCTAGCGCAAGAGCCAACGCATCCAAGCCATTGCTGACTCCTATGGCCTCGCTGACGCCGAGCAGATTGGCGAACTCGGTCTCGATGAGATTGACACTGCTTCCCAGAACAAACTCGCCAGCGTCGAGCTGTGAAGACAACGCGGCCATAAACTCATGCCGATATTCGGCAACCATTCCCTTCAGTGACAGAAATGGGATTCGAGGTATCGTTTCCATCGGCTTGTCCTACCGCCCGGATTGTGACAATCGATGCAATCTATTCGCGGTTGGGCGACAAAGAAGCTCGATTTGATGAGTGGTCTCCGGGTTCAGACACTTCCGGTAGGCGCCAATGGCTTCACTACTAAGTGGTTTAAAATATAGCGCTGAATTCCATGCGTTATTTTCTACATCCTTTGAGTGCACAGCCGAGTTTTCCCAAACAGAAAATGGGCTAATATCGGAAATTCCCAAAAATTTCTGCAGATTTGCTAGGTCTTGCCGAACCAATTTTTCGTATTCCTGATATAATACTCTATTTGGTTCTTCAGTGTCCAATTTTTCAATTGCCCGATAACCGCCGACATATTCCTCAGCGAGGCCAGAGACATTATCGGGATGGTGAAAATTTTGATGCGGGTTGCCGCGAGTCTGGACTTGTATTCTGGAAGCGATTACATCTAGTGGGTCGCGATGCAGGATAACAAATTTAGCTTGCTGTATCAATCCAGCCACAGTTGGAATAATAGGCAACATATCGGGATCTTTGAGAACCAGGATATCCGGACGATCCAATTTCTTCCAATGAGAAGTCAGAACATCTACCAAAAGACTTCGATGAAAGTCGGCAAACTCTAATTGATTATTAAAATAATAACGCGTGTGCAAATCAAACGTTTCCATGCCCCTGTCAAATGCGCGAATCATTTGACTGAAATAGCTACATTCTCCAATATAATTATTAACTCGCGCAGAGGTGCAAATGAGCGCATGGGCAATGCTTGTGCCGCTACGCGGTGCTCCCGAGACGAACACAATCTCGAAAGGTAGATTTCCTGGCACCGATCTTCCCCTAAATCTGTCACCGAACAGGGCAGACCTTAGCTACGTGATCGGGGAGTTGCAAGTTTCGCCGGCGGTTTGGCCATTGCAACCGTTCAATTACAAAGCCGTGACGTCGGTGGTATTCCAAGCCTCACCTCATTTTGTGGACACCCCGTAAGATACGTCCTAGAGCTTGTTTTGCTTCACGATTTTGGCGGGTTCATGACCTCTTGCCCGGAGCGGATTTCTAACAAGCTGGGTAACGTTGTAGAGGATGCCGCCCGGGCGATGGAGCGAAGGGGTGCGGTGCTGGCGGTGCTGGCAGTGCTGGATTGGAGATGCGGTTCGTGCGAGGGCTTGCACGAGTGCCGCCGATCTGAGCCGTAAGGACGACTGCAAAGCCTCAAACGCGGAGCGGCCGGTTGCGTCGCCGTGGCTCGGCGATGCGAAGTACGCTCATGTCTATGCTGTTAACCGCACCTCTCGGACTTCCAGCGCCATCATTTAGGATATGACGATAGCGGCAGCTTTTAGGGGCGTGTCGCAGGCCCTGCCGAAGGTTGCAAATCGGCCGAGGGCCGTCCTATTTTTACGCTTCGTTAACCTTTGAAAGTCCGTGCCCACCAGCGACGATGGGCGATACGAGATGAAGCCCGACGCGACTTGTTCGCCTACATTGAATGCTACTATAAGCGACGACGAATCCACTCGGTCCTCGGCTTCATCACGCCCGAGCAAGCTGAACGGAACGCAAGATAAACCCGTGTCCGTGAAATTGGGGGGGGGGGGGGAATTAAGTGCACTAGTGCACTGACTCAGACGGATGGTTCAGGGCGAGTTTGGCGCTGATCGCTTTAGCGGTGGCGGTCCAGAGGAAAGGTTTTGGGTTTCGGTTGGTCGCGGCGATGTAGCGGTCAATCGCCGTTTCGAGGTCGTCGATCGAGCGAAAGACGCCTCGCTTGAGGCTCTGCCGGGTGAGCTTTGAGAAGAAGCCCTCGACAGCATTCAACCAGGAGCACGAGGTCGGCGTGAAGTGGAACGTCCATCGCGGATGGTCGGCAAGCCAGGCCAGCACGTTGGGGTGCTTGTGGGCGGCGTAGTTGTCGAGGATGGCGTGGATCACTTTGCCAGCTGGCACGGATCGCTCGACGGTCGCGATGAAGCGAATAAACTCCTGATGCCGGTGGCGTGCCACGCAGCGGCCGATGACCTTGCCTTCCAGTACGCTGAGCGCGGCGAAAAGGGTCGTGGTTCCGTTACGCTTGTAATCGTGGGTCATGGTCGCGCACTTGCCGCGCTTCATCGGAAGACCAGGTTGAGTGCGGTCGAGGGCCTGGATCTGGCTCTTCTCGTCAATGGAGATGACCACCGCGTGGCGGGGCGGGTTCATGTAGAGACCGACGACATCGTCGAGTTTGGCCGCGAACTCGGGATCGGTCGACCGCTTGAAGCTCCTGATCCGATGCGGTTGTAGCTTGTGAGCAGCCCAGATCCGCTGAACGGTGCGCAACGACAGGCTCATAGCTTTGGCCATGGCCCGGCCTGTCCAATGCGTCACTGCGCCCGGCGGCTCCCGCAGGGTCCGCTCGACGACGGCGTGCACCTTGGCCTGCGGTATCGGCGGAATGCCGGGCGGGCGGGTCTTGTCCCGCAGCAGACCGTCGCGGCCCTCCTCGGCGTAACGCTGCTGCCAGCGCCACACCATCGGCCGGCTGATGCTGACCCGGTTGGCGATCTCCAGCACCGGCAGCCGATCAGCAGAGAGCAGGATGATCCGCGCCCGCTGGACGTGCTTCACGGGCCGACCACGATCCTCGATGATCCTCTGAAGTCCAGTGCGGTCGTCAGCCGAGAGCAGAAGCGAGACAGTTTGAGCCATGCGCACAGACTCGCACGGCTCAAGCGCGCTGTGAATCCTCCGTTCGCGTCAGTGCACTAGCTATGCCCGCCCCTCTGCCGCGTGCCCACTAACCTGAAAGATTAGCAGCGGTCCATGCCATTTGGTTCACCAATCTTCCTATTTGGCTTTATGCCACTGTTTTTCTCGCTGTACTTTGTCAGCGCCAGCAGGGCAAGAAACCTGGTTTTGCTGGCTGGAAGCCTAGTATTTTACTCCTTCGGCAGCGGATACGTGGCACTTGTCTTGGTGTTGTCTGTCATCACCAACCAATTCATAGCAGATTGTATTAATTCATCTTGTAATAAGTCTCAGCGTAAGAAACTACTTCTCACCGGGGTCGCACTTAACCTTCTTCCACTTATGTACTTCAAGTACTTCAACTTCCTGATTACGCTTATGAACGACAGTCTTTTTGCAGTAGGGTCGAATTCTACGTTTATTACGCTATCAGTGTCACTCCCTGCGGGAATTTCGTTTTTTACATTTCAAAGCCTATCATATATTGTTGATGTATACAGGCAAGAGATCCGTCCCGCCCAAAGCATGCTTGGATTCGGAATGTATCACACCCTGTTTCCACAACTCATAGCCGGGCCTATAGTAAGATACGCGGAAGTGGAACATTCTATATATAAACGATCACTGGTGTTCGAGAATATCGAAAATGGAGTGTTCCGGTTCAGTATGGGACTCGCGAAGAAGGTCATTCTCGCAGATAACTTGGGCGTCCTCGCCGATCGCGTTTTCGCATTGTCGCTAGACCAGTTGAACTCGCACGTCGCTTGGATCGGTGCACTCGCGTACACGGCCCAAATATATCTGGACTTTTCGGGGTATTCCGACATGGCGATTGGAATGGGCTTGATGCTGGGTTTCCGCTTCCCTGAAAATTTCAACCAGCCTTATCGATCGCTAAGCGTCACGGAGTTCTGGCGTCGCTGGCACATGACATTGACTCGCTGGTTTAGGGACTATGTGTACATCCCGCTCGGCGGGAACCGCCAAGGCTTCGTAAGGACCACGCTGAACCTCTTTGCCGTGTTCTTACTCTGTGGATTGTGGCATGGTGCAGCCTACACATTCGCGTTGTGGGGCCTGTTCCACGGTATGATTTTGGTCCTCGAGCGCCCGTTTGGATTGGGCAAACCCGATGATAGACCCGGGCCTATCCAAAGTATAGTTCGGTGGTGCGGCACGATTACACTTGTGATCATCGGATGGGTTATGTTCCGCTCGCCATCGGTAAACGGCGCGATGCAGTTTCTCAAATCCATGGCGGGGGTAAGAGCAGGGGCTAATCCTGTCGAGGTAGCCATCAACATTACCGCAGACAAGTATGTTTCGCTACATTCTGCGTTATTGCGCTAATTCCGTCAAGTATCGCAAGTAAATCTAGCTTTTGCAGCCCATATTTTTTGAATACGGCTAGGATCTGCACTATAATAATACTAATTTACTTCTTCTCAATGGTTGCAACCAATGGATTTAATCCCTTCATATACTACAGGTTTTAATGTTATGGGAAGCCGAATACTTGTGATTTGTTTCTTTTTGCTTCTCTCTCTCCCAGGGCTTCAGTTGCTTTGGCCAGTGATCCCGGAGATGACTGTGAATGAGGAGCGTGCACTGGCGTCGCCTCCGTCCTGGTCAACGCCGATTTCACGTTTTGGTGATGTGAGTTCAGCGTGGTATTCTGATCACTTCGGCCTAAGATCTGTCCTTATAAGGCTCAAGACGCAAATTGACTACACGCTGTTTGGTTTCTCAGACCGCGTGCTCGTTGGCGCGGATGGGCAGTTGTTCTACCGAAACCTGATTTTTAATCGGGAGTCGGCAATGGACGCGCAATTGGCACGGCGGCAGGAGGCGGCCTTACGGGGCTTCTATCGAATTGCCGAAGCGCTGGATGGTGTCAACGCCGGTGTAATTTCAGGCCGGCGGGGCGGACCAAAAGCAGGCCAGTGGATCGGGCACGCCGACATGGAAAGGGCCCCGATCGGGGCCCTTTCCATGTCGGCTTAAAGTTTGGATCAGGCGGCCGTGATTTCGCCGGTGTCGGGATCGACGATCTCGGCGGTGGCCTGGTTTTGCTCCGCCCTCACCGATGCGCGCCGCCGGCCGACGGACTGTTTAAGGCGGTAGCTGTCGCCGTTCATGGTCAGGATGCTGACGTGGTGGGTGAGCCTGTCCAGCAGGGCGCCGGTGAGCCGCTCCGATCCCAGGACCGATGTCCAGTCCTCGAAGGGGAGGTTCGAGGTGATGATGGTCGAGCCCCGCTCGTAGCGCTGGGAGAATGTCTCGAAGAGCAGCTCGGCTCCGGTCGTCGAGAGCGGCACGTAACCCAGCTCGTCGACGATCAGCAGCTTCACGGCCTGCAGGTCGCGCTGGAGTTTGAGAAGGCGTCGCTCGTCCCGTGCTTCCATGAGCTGCGTCACCAGGGACGCCGCTGTCGTGAACGCCACGGTGAAGCCCTTCTGGCAAGCCGCCAACCCTAGAGCAAGAGCGACATGACTCTTGCCGGTGCCAGAGTTGCCGAGCGCGATGATGTTCTCCCGGCGGACGATGAACTCGCAGCGGCCGAGGTCCAGCACCAGCATCTTGTTGAGGCTCGGGATGGCAGTGAAGTCGAACGTATCGAAGCTCTTCACAGCTGGAAACCGAGCGGCCCGGATGCGGCGTTCGACGACACGGCGCTCCCGGTCGATCAGTTCCAACTCCACCAGGCGCAGAAGGTAGCCGGTGTGGTCGACCCCGCCCTGCGCGCACTCGCGCGCCACCTTGTCGTACTCGCGCAGGATCGTCGGCAGCTTCAGCTGCTTGAGATGGTGGCCGAGCAGGACCTGGGGCTTGCCAGCCCTGGTGCCACTCGGCATGTCTCCCTCGATCGAGGCCATCACGCCGCCATCTCCGGCACCAGCACGGCATAGTCGGCGGCCGTCGTCGTCTTGACCGCCAGTTGCGGCAGATGGGGATAGGCGGCGAGGTCAAGGCGGACGGGACGCCGCTCGATCCGCGCCAGCGTGATCTGTTTGACAGCATCAAAGCCAATGGCGCCGAGCCGAATGGCCTCGGTAACGGCGAAGGCCACAACATCCTGTGGCGCCGCCTCCATCAACCGCAGCACTTGGATGAACTCCCGCTTGCCGCGATTGCCCATTCTAGCTTCCAGGAGATGGCGTAGATGCTGGAACACCTCCGGCAGGTTCCAACCTTGCAGCGCCGCGGCTTGATCGAGCGCGTTCGGCTTCATCTCGATCAGCGCCAGATAGTGCAGCGGATCCGCAACGAACACGCCCTCGCCGTAGTGGCGCGGGTGCCTGGCGATCTCACGGCCGGCACACAGGATCGCGACCTCGTCGACGAACCCCTTCACCAGGACCTCCTGGAACCCGTAGGCCGTTGGCACCGAATAGTCGTTGCAGCGATAGCGGACGAGCGCCGTCGAGGAGACGCGGGCCGCACGCTTCTCGCACGGCTCGAGTGGCACGGCGGGCAGCGCCCTCAAGGCCTCGGTGTCGGCGACGAGCCGCTCGCCGATGGTGGCAGAGCGCCGACCGGCATGATCGGCCTGCCGCGCGCGGCAACGCTCCGCCAGCATGGCGTTCAGGGCGTCGAAGCTCGCCGCCGTGGGGATCGGCGTCATGAAGTTGGCGCGGGCGAATTTGACCAGCCCCTCGACCTTCCCCTTGTCGTTGCCCTTGCCCGGACGGCCGAAGCGGTCCTGGAACAGACAGTGGCTGACCAGCTCCGTAAAGGCGCGGGTCCGATCGCGCTTGCCGTCGCCGCAGATCTTGGCAACCGCGATCTTGGTGTTGTCGTAGAGGAGCGACAGGGGCACGCCGCCGAAGAAGGCAAACCCTGAGACGTGGCCGTCCAGAAACGCCTCGGTGGTTTCCCGGGGATAGGCCTTCACGAAGCAAGCATCCGAGTGCGGTAGGTCCAGGCAGAAGAAGTGGATCTTCTGGCGGACGCCGCCGATCATCGCGAGCGCTTCCCCAAAATCCACCTGGCCGTGACCCGGCGGATGAGATAGCGGCACGAAGGTCTCCCGCGCCCGCGCTCGACAGACCCGCACGTGATCCTTCACCACGGTGTAACCGCCGGCAAAGCCATGCTCGTCCCGCAGCCTCTCGAAAATCCTCTTGGCCGTGTGCCGCTGATTCATCGGCGCATCACGATCCGCCACCAGGATCGCGTCGATCACCGGCAGCAGAGGTCCAAGCTTCGGCTTTTCGGGCGGCTTCACGCGCGTGTACCCGGGAGGCAACGAGAACCGGCACATCTTCAGCACCGTCTCGCGGTTCAGCCCGAAAACCCGGGCGGCCTCCCGGCGGCTATGCCCCTCAAGGAACACGAATTTTCGAACGGCGGCGTAGATCTCCACGACGAACATCCCCGGCCCCCAAAAACGAGAGCCTATCCACTGGCCGGATTTTACTCCGCCCGCGTCAGCAAATCGCCGACGCTCCAGTGGCCTGGTTTGTCACCGCCCTACACAGAATTACCTATCCTTTGGTGACTATAACCGATCGTCTTTTGCACATCGGGTCGCAATGGGAGGAAAGCCGAAGTTGGCATGTGATCCGCAACCAGACGTTTGGCTCCGACGCGACGATGGGGTGCTTTTGGGGATTTGTGTGCTTCACACTGTCGCCGGCGACTTTCAGCGTCAGTCGCTCGATACGGACAGTCCCGCAAGCAACGATGCGTGGACGGCTAACCTGTGGGAAGCAAATTCCATGAAAAGCCGCACGCGCTTGGTCTTGCGCGTCTCGCCATGACTGAGGAGCCAGATCACACCATTCCGTTGCGGCAGGATACCTGGCGCTCTGGTCAGCTGGGGATCGGAGTCGCCGACAAAGCACGGCAGCCTCGTCAGACCGATCCCTTGGCGAACCGCAGCGATCTGCGCCTCGGCGTCCGGGGTCCTAAAAGGAACTTCGGCAGTTTGGATCTCGCCTGAGCGAGCCCAGTCCGGGATGCTGTGATCGTGAATAACGATCGGTCGGATGGGCCTCTGTCCGCCCGCCCGCCACGCCGCCAACAGATCGCGGGACAGATAGACTCCGCTGGCAAGCTCCGGTCCCATCAGGCCATGGAGATTGAGTGGCAGGGTCCCGCGATCGACGACGAAGCGGATCGCCACGTCGGCCTCTCGATTGGTCAGGTTCGCGACCTCCCCGGTCGACATCATTTCGATTTCAATCTCCGGATGCAGGCGCGCGAAATCAGAGAGGTCTGGCATAAACAGATGCGTCGCAAGGAAAGGCGGCAGCGTCAGCCGCAAGAGGCCGCGCGCGCTCTGGTCGCGTCCTAACACGCGCGTCTCCAGCTGGTGTGACGAGGCCTCCATCTGCTCGGCGAACTCCAAAACCTCCTCGCCCGCCGCCGTCAGGCGGTAGCCCGACGGCAATTTCTCGAACACCTGCACCCCGAGCCGGTGCTCCAGCTGAGCGACGCGCCGCAGCACGGTCGCGTGGTTCACGGCGAGGCACTGGGCGGCAGCCCGCACCGAGCCGGCGCGCCCGACGGCCAGAAAATAGCGAACGTCGTCCCAATTGATCATGGGTGTAATCCTGCACCGGCAGGACGATCTTTCAAAGTTTCAATTCACCGCCGCTTTGAGCACCAGGCTCTTCATCCGGATCGTTTTCGCACCACGGATGTGCAGACTTCCGCACTCACCGTCGCCTGCCGCAGGGGGCATCTAGGGACTGTTGGCTCGTCCTCGAACGATGAGGACGGAACCTGGAGGAAAAAATCATGGGTAAGCTTGACGGTAAGGTCGCTGTCATCACGGGCGGGTCGAGCGGCATGGCGCTGGCGAGCGCCAAGCGGTTTGTCGAGGAAGGCGCCTATGTGTTCATCACGGGTCGGCGGCAGGAGGCGCTCAACGAGGCGGTCAAGCAAATCGGCCGTAACGTCACCGGCGTGCAAGGCGACATGGCCAATCTAGACGACCTCGATCGGCTGTTCGAGACGGTGAAGCAGGAGAAGAGCAGCATCGACGTCCTCTATGCCAGCGCCGGCGTGGGCGAGGCGGCGGCACTGGGCAAGATCACGGAAGATCTCTTCGACAAGACCTTCGGCCTCAACGCGCGCGGCACGCTGTTCACGGTGCAAAAGGCGCTGCCGCTGTTCAACGACGGCGGATCGATCTTCATGACTGGCTCGGTGGCCTCCCTGAAGGGCTTTCCCGGCTACAGCGTCTACGCGGCGAGCAAAGCGACGCTGCACGCCTTCGCGCGAGGGTGGCTCAACGAGCTGAAGGGCAGAAATATCCGGGTGAATGTGCTGCACCCTGGACCGATCGCCACCCCGATGCAGGACCAAGTTCTGACCACGGAGGCGAAGAAGATGTTCGAGTCCCTGATCCCGCGAGGGACGATGGGCCTTCCCGAGGAGATAGCGGGAGCCGCGCTCTTTCTGGCGTGCAACGACTCCAGCTTCGTCAATGGCATGGAGCTGTCCGTCGACGGCGGCTTCTCGGCCATCTGAGCTCACGACCCGAAATCTTCCCGACAGAGACCAGACGGCTGCGCCGTGAAAAGGCCAAGCCGTCCCTGCCACCCACATCGGAGACCATCATGAGCTACGCGATCATCGGTTTCGGCAAGATCGGCCAGGCCCTCGCCCACGCCTTTGCCCGTAGAAACATCAAGGTGGCTGTCGCCAGCCGCCACTCGGCCGAGGCCCTTGCTCCGCAGGCCCAGGCGATCGGCCCCAAGGTCGTCGCCAAGTCCCTGCAAGAAGCCCTCATGGCAGACACGATCTTCCTGGCTATCAGGTCCGAGTCGCATCCGGACCTGGTCAAGGCTCTGCCAAGCTGGGAACACAAGACCCTGGTCGATGCGACCAACTCTCAGGCTCCGCTTGAGGAAATGGATGGCCTGCTGTCTTCGGCCTTCGTGGCGAGACTTTATGCCGGCGCCAAGGTTGTCAAGGGGTTCAACCACCTGGGCGCCACGGCGCTGGCAATGGACCCAGACGTGGCAGGCGGTCATCGGGTCGTGTTCCTGTCGAGCGACAACGAGGACGCGGCCGCAGCCGTGACAGCCCTGGCCAAACAGCTCGGCTTCGCCCCCGTCAACTTGGGCCGGTTCGACGAGGGCGGCGCGCTGGTTCACGCCCGCGGCTCCGTCTGGGGCGCGCTGATCTTCCAGAACATGTTCAAGAAGGAACAGTAGGGGATTGCCTTGCAATTGTACGAGCCGTGTACCTGTGCTCCTTCCTGCCGCTTCCTACGATTATGTGGGCGGGACGCGCCCAACCCAACCTTCCGCGCTAGAGCATGATGCCGAAAAGTCGGCACGGGTTTTCGGACGACATCATGCTCTAACATATTGGAATTGATCACGTTCATATCCTTGGATGGATTCCATCCAAAGACATGAACGTGATCTAGGCTCAGGCAGGCAATCAGAAAGCGGATCTATGAACGTTGCCGATGGGTGGGAAGCGGCCGCTACCGGGATGCGCATGGGCATCACTTGGCCTAGCGTAGCCGCACGACGCAACCGCAGGCTTCCCTGATGTCCCAACCCGACACTCGAATGTTCACGCACAATCCCTCGCCGAAGGTCATCACCTTCGACTGCTACGGCACGCTTGTGCAGTGGTACGAGGTACTACTATGCGAGATCGCTACGACATTGGCGGCGCACGGGCAGGATAAGGCGACCGCGCCCGCGCTCCTCGACACCTTTTCCGCTCAAGCGCGCCGCCTGACGGCCGAGAAGCCGCACCGCCTCTACAAGGACGTTCTACGCGCCGGCTTCGCCGCGGCGTTCCGCGAGCGTGGTCTCGTGCCTAATTCAAGCGAGATCGACCGCATTGCCTCATCGCCGACCACCATGGGTCCGCACCCCGAGGTGCCCAATGTCCTGCGGTGTCTGCGCGAGCGCTACAAGCTCGCGATCTTCACGAACTCGGACGATGACCTAATCGCCCCCACGGTGGCGCGCATCGGCGTGCCCTTCGACTACGTCATCACCGCCGAGCAAGCGCAGGCCTACAAACCCTCGC
This sequence comes from Lichenihabitans sp., assembly GCA_965214365.1. Lineage (GTDB taxonomy): Bacteria > Pseudomonadota > Alphaproteobacteria > Rhizobiales > Beijerinckiaceae > Lichenihabitans. Next base: position 1,582,363 of record CBDCBM010000004.1, on the reverse strand, counting down.
GGCAACTGTTCGAGTACGCCTATCGGAGGATGGGGGTGACTCAAGACCAGACGGTTCACGTGGCCATGGGCATGTACTGGGACATGAAGGCTCGTCATGAACTGGGACTGCGCGGCATCTGGGTGAACCGGCGAGGCGAGGCCGGGAACCCGGACTGGCTGCCCTACGCGGAAGTGCCGGACTTGGATGGAGCCGCTGCATTGCTCTTACCAGCTTGATTCTGGCTCGACGCGGTACTTGATCTGCTCTGGGTCGATACCTGTCGTGACTACCCCTGAACTTTCATCCAATTCGAACCAGAGTCTTGGGTTTGGTTACGCCCATTGGCTCGGGGTGAGCAACAGGCCGTCCCGCAGAGCTTTCAAATTGCGCCGCGGGTCGGCCTGTTGCGTTCAGGTGCGCGGCGTAGGCCAGAACCAGGCGGTTCACCGCGCTGTGGTCCACCTCAAGGCCGCGTTCGACTAGCAACTCCTCGATGTCGCGGTAGCTCAGCGGATAGCGCAGTTACCAGAAGACAGTCTGCACGATTAGTCCCGCCTCGAAGTGGCGGCCCTTGAAATCGTCTGCCGAACGGCGCTTCAGCTTGGCGGCGGTGGCAGACAGGACCATTGCAACCTCCGAACCGAGGCGGGACATACGACCAACGTGCCGAACGAACCGTCAACGCCGAAAATTTGCGACAGGCCCTTGTCGAACGCCATAGCCGTCGATGCTTTGTGTTTATCGGAATGAGGACGGCGATTCCTCCGCTTGTTTCGTGATGCCGGGCACTTGACGGATCGCTGCGATGACCTGCTCGGCGGTGATCAGCTTCGTGCATTCGAACTGACGCGGTGTTCCCGCATGGCGCGGGCACCACAGGAAATCGGCGTGATCGAACCGGTGGCGGACGTCGTTCCAGCACGAATTGCAGGCGTGGTAGTTGATGATGCGCCAGGGCGTGTCGAACTCGTTCGTGGGGTGGGAAAACCCGGAGATCATGACGATGCGCGCGCCCGCCGCCCAGGCGAGCCATGACAGGCCGCTGGACAGGCCGACGAAGACGGTCGCGTGGCGTAGCCACCGAACGCGCTCCGCCAGCGGGCGGTCGCCGGTTTCATCCTCGACGCCATGCGGGATATGGGTCCAGACGATCCCTCCCCCATGGACTGGTTTCTGGTCGATGCAAACCACCCGCAGGCCCTGCGCCTTGAGAAAGCCCACGACGGCGCGCCAGCCGTCGGGGTTGTTCCAGTATTTCGCTTGGCTGGTCGATTGCACGGCGATGACCGCATAAGCGTCCGCCATGGGTCGGCTGTCGTCAGACGCCACGACGCGCGGCGCCTCCTCGCGCGGATCGACCCCGAGAATGTAACCCGCCGTGCGGTGCAGGCCGACAAAACGGAAGTCCGTCGGCTGCCAGACGCCATCTTTGTCGTCGAAGAACAGTCCGAGGCAATATGTGGCATAGTAGAGCGAAGGCCGAACCTCGTCATGCGTGATGAATGTGATGCTCGGGTAAGCGTCGCGGAACAATGGAATTAAAACCTCCCCCATGGCGCAGGTGAGCTTGCAGCGGTGCTGTTGTCCAAACCGAACCGCGTAGGAAAACCAGGCCAGGATGTCGCCCAGGGTGCCGACTGGAAACTGAATCAATACCTCTCGGCCTTCGGCCGAATAATCATGCGTGAGGACGATCTCGCCCGCGTTCCGAACCTCGATGCGAATGCGGCAGAAATAGCGCTTGGTGCTCGACACAAAGGATGCGCCAAGGGCTTGGTCGAACAGGATGTTGCCGGTGTCGAGGTCACGCAGTTGGACGCGCCATTGACCTTCCGGCACCAACACGCGGGCGCCAAGATTGAAGTCGAATTTCAACCCGCACGGACCGTCCTGGGTCGGGACATCGGCCGGCGGCGGAAAGCTGCGCTTGACCGAAGCGGAGGGTGAGACCGAACTCGTGGAACCGGCGGCGGTCTCTCCAGAGGAGCCACTCACCGATAAAAGGTCGTCCGTCGTTTCCATGAAAACCCACACTCGAATTGGACGCAGCTGGAGCGAGCCTGGTCAGCTCGGAAACGAAACATGCACGCTGCCAGGCAGGAAGGAAAAGAACCAGCGGGGCTTTCTGGCCAGTGATTGTAGTTGAGAGCTTCGTTCACGAAGGGATGCCAGTCGTCCGGTTCTGCTCGCCGATTCGAACAAAGCTGGCCATGGATAGCCCTCAGCCATGACGACAACCGTGGCCTCAGGAGCCATAGCCATAGCCATAGCCATAGCCGTAGCCATAGCCGTAGCCGTAGCCATAGCCATAGCCGTAGCCGTAGCCGTAGCCGTAGCCGTAATATCCATAACTATAGCTGACGTAACCGTACCCATAACCGTAGCCGTAATAGCCATTATAACCCCCGTAGTAAGCAGGATAAGAATAAGATCCGGTCGAATAATAGTAATAATTATAAGTTGCATAGTTGCTGTATGAGGGTGAATAAGACGAATAAAAATATGATCCAGAGTAATAGTATTGATAGTAGATGGCAGATCCGCTATAGCTGTAACCATAATTATTATCGTAACTGTAGCCATAGCCATAGCCATAGCCATAGCCATAGCCATAGCCATAGCCATAGCCATAGCCATAGCCATAGCCATAGCCATAGCCGTAGCCATAGCCATAGCCGTAGCCATAGCCATAGCCGTAGCCATAGCCATAGCCGTAGCCATAGCCGTAACCGTAGCCGTAGCCGTAATAGCCATAGTACGATGACATTCTGAGCCCCTATGAAATAGTCGTCTCAACAATATAGCATCATGGAATATCAAGATTTTTTTGTCTCCGCGTGCTTGCTAATCACGATGAGATCGCTGCACGCCGCTTTTAAGCCTCGACGCGGCGTTACCCAAGTCTTGCAGTCCGTTCGGCATGGAAGATGGCGATCGTGCTGTTTTCGAGGTTGGGAAAGACGACACCGGGTCCGAAGACGCCGCCGTTGCGCAGGAGGTCGAGCGCCCCGGCCCCGATGGCGGCGGCCGTCACAAGGGGATCGGCATAGCCCTCGTTCATCAGAGTCTGTCCCAACTGCCAGATCGCATTGCCGATCTCGACCTGCTTGTCACTCCCGGTCGTCGAAGTGTCGGCGACGACCGCCTGAAGCAGTGGATCCTGCGCCTCGCGATAGGCCGCCTGAGCGAAGAGATGCGGCACCTCGGCGATGAGATCGACCAGCGTCTGGAACGGCGCGGGACCGGGAAAAATCGATTGCCCGCTCAAAAACCCCGCGAGGCCGTTTTCGGCTGGTCCCGGAGAGATCGATTCGGTGGCATGCGCCAGGGACGGCGGCGAGGACGGGGGAGGCGGGGCCGGCGGATCGGTATCCGTGACATTGGTCGTGCTGTCGCCGACGCCGCTGCCTGTGCTTGAGAGGTCGAACAGCACGAAGCCGGTGGTCGAGGCGGTGCCAGGGGCACCGGCGTTGGGCGTGAACACCAGCCCCTCGATCTGGCTCGAGATCGTCGCTGCTGTGCCCGATAAAGTGTAGCTGCCGTTCCCTCCGCCGAGGCCGCCGCCCGCCAGGGTTCCCCCCGCCCCCGTCAGGCTGATGGTCAGCGTGTCCGTGGCCCCGACATTGGCATCGCCGATGGTCACCCCGGCGAAGGGTGAGACCGGCGCCTCGGAGGTCGTCTGGCTTCCCGCCGTGCCGCCGATCGTCGGGGCGACGACCGGATCGGTATCCGTCACCGTGGTCGTGTTGTTGGAATTGGCGTTGAGCCCGACGCTTGAGCTGTCTATCAGCGTAAACCGCGTCGTCGCCGAAGTATTGCAGCCGCCAGGGCTGGTCGGCAAGAAGATCAGGCCGGCGAGTTGCGCGTTGATCGTCGCGGCGCTGCCGGTCAGCGTGTAGACGCCGTTGCCGCCGCTGAGGCCGGAACCCGTCAGCGCGCCGCCGAGCCCGGCGAGATAGATGGTCAGTGTATCGGTGGCGCCCGGATTGGGATCGTTGAGCCGCGCGTAAGTGAAGGGATTGACCGCCACCTCTGAGGTCGTCGCCTGGCCGCCGATCGTCCCGGTGATGCTCGGGTTGCCGATCAATGTCACCTTAGTGCCGGTGCCTCCATCCTTCTCCACCTTGATCTGGGGAGACACCAGCGGGCTGGCGAGCGTGAAGGTCTCGACGGAAGAGCCGGCCGTGACCGTGAGGGTGGTGCCGGACGCGACGGCTGTGGCGCCCGACACATAGTTCAGCCCCGCAAGGTCGATCGTATCGCCCAATTGAAGGCCCGACAGCGTGCTGGCGAAGGCACTGGTCGTATTGGAGGGAACGGCTTGGTCGATCTCCATAAGCCCGACGCCGCCGAAGGTGACGCCACCTGAAACGACACCGCCGGCCAGCACACGAAACGTCCCTCCGTTGATCGTCGTGCTGGTCGCGGTGCCCCCCAACCTCACGAGCATCACACCGCCATTGATGACCGTGCCGGTCGCGGTGCCCCCATCGACGCCCATAAGACCGGCGTTCAGCGTCGTGCTGGTCGCCGAGCCGCCGCTCAAGACCTCCAGCTGGTCAAAGATCGTCGTGCCCGTCGCCGAGCCGCCGCTCTCCACGACGAGGCCGCCGCCACTGGCCACGGTGGCAGAGGCCGATCCAAAGAGGTCCTGGCCCACATTGTCGGTGCCGTCGGAGGCCGTCAGGCTGCCGCCATTGATGATCGTGCTTGTCGCCGTCGCGCCTGCCGAAACCACCTGGCCGCCGCTGTTGACCGTGGTGCCAGTGGCCGAGCCGCCGCTGAGGACAGTCTGCAGACCGTTGCTGTTGATGGTCGTGCTGGTCGCCGAGCCGCCGCCGGAGATGGTTTGGCCGCCGCTGTTGATCGTCGTGAAACTTGCCGACCCACGGCTGAGAACGGACTGCTGGCCGCCGCTGTTGATCGTCGTGCTGGTCGCCGAGCCGGCGGTGAGGACCAACTGCTGGCCCCCCGCCAGTGTGGTGTTGGTCGCGGTGCCGCCGCTGAAAATATCCTGCTCGCCGTTGCTGACCGTCGTGCCGGTCGCGGTGCCGCCGCTGATTTCCTGCGTTCCGCTGACGATCGTCGTGCCGGTCGCCGAGCCGCCGGCGAAGACGTTCTGCTGAGCGCCATTGGCGTTGATCGTCGTACCGGTAGCCTTGCCGCCGCTCTCCACCACCTCATCGCCGCTGCCGGTGAGCACGGTGCCCGAGGCCGTGCCGAAGACGTCCTGGCCGACCCCGCCAATGCCATGGGCGGTCAGCGATCCGCCGCTGATCATGGCGCTCGTCGCGATGCCGCCGCTAAGGATGAGTTGAGCGCCGCCCACCACCGTGGTGCTGGTCGCCGAACCGCCGCTCTCCAACGCCTGGACGCCGGCGCTGACCGTCGCTGCCGACGCCGACCCGTAAACGTCCTGGCCCACGCCCGTGACGCCGCTGACTATCCGATTGCCGCCGTTGACTGTCGTGCTCGTCGCCGTCGCGCCGGCATTGACGACCTCAAACCCCGACGAGACATTGGTGCCCGTCGCCGAGCCGCCGGAGAAGAGATATTGCTGACCCCCGCTGTTGATCGTGGTGCCGGTCGCCGACGCGCCGTTAAAGACATATTGGACGCCGACGGAATTGACCGTGGCGTTGGCCGCCGACCCAAACACATATTGTTGGCCGGCGCTGTTGACCGTCGTGCTGGTTGCCGAGCCACCGATTTCCACGACCTCGATGCCGCCCGCATCGACCTGGGTGCCCGAGGCGGTGCCGGAGACTTCCTGGCCGACCGTCAACCCGTGATCCGTCAGGGTCCCGCCGTCGATCGCGGCGTTTATCGCCACACCGCCAACGGCAACGATCTGTCCGCCGCCATTGACCGTGGTGCTGGTGGCTGACCCGCCGCTTGCGACGAATTGAATGCCGCTGTTGACGATCGTGTTGGTCGCAGAGCCGCGCAGATTCTGTCCTACGCCCGCAATGCCGTTCGGGGTCAGGAATCCGCCGTTGATCGTGGTGCTCGTCACCGAGCCGCCGGAAGAAACTACCTGGCCGCCGCTGTTGAGCGTGGTATTGGTCGCCGAACCGCCGCTGCTGACGACTTGCGTGCCGCCGTTGCTCAGCGTGGTATTGGTCGCCGAGCCGCTGGCGGAGATGGTCTGCGAGCCGCCGTTGCCGACCGTCGTGCCGCTTGCCGACCCGCCACCGAAGACGATCTGCTGGCCGTGGAGGTTGACGATCGTGCTTGTCGCCGAGCCGCCACTTTCCACCGCCTCGATGCCGTTGGCGTTGACCGTCGTGGCCACGGCGGAGCCGAACACGTCCTGGCCCACGCCCGTGACGCCGCTGACCGAAAGGCTGCCGCCGTTGATCGTGGCGCTCGTCGCGATGCCGCCGAAGGAGACGATCTGGCCACCGCCGATGACGGTCGTATAGGTGGCCGAGCCGAGGCTCAACACAGACTGGATGCCGGCGGTAATCGTCGTGCTTGTCGCCGAGGCGGCGGTGAAGACGTCCTGCGTGCCGGAGTTGATTGTCGTGTTGGTGGCCGAGGCGTCTATTTCAAGGAACTGTACGCCGCCGGAGTTGATCGTCGTGCCCGACGCCGACCCGAAGACATCCTGGCCGATGCCCGAGACGCCATGAGCCGATAGATTGCCGCCGTTGATCGTGGTGCTGGTTGCCGCCCCATTGGCCGCGACGAACTGGCCACCGCCGTTGACCGTCGTACCAGTCGCGTTGCCGCCGAAAAAGATCTTTTGGTTGCCACCCGACGACACCGTCGTGCTAATCGCAGAGCCGCCGTTGTTGACCGTCTGCGTACCGCCACTATTGACCGTCGTTCCGCTTGCCGTGCCGTTGACCGACTCGGACCCGGAACTGTTGACCGTCGTGCTTGTCACCGTCGCGCCAGCCGAGACCACCTGGCTGCCGCTGTTGACCGTGGTGAAAGATGCCGATCCGCCGCTGAGGACGGTCTGCTGACCGTTGCTGTTGACCGTCGTGCTGGTCGCGCTGCCGCCGGAGTCGACGATAAGGCCGCCGCCGCCGTTGATCGTCGCGCTACTCGCCGAACCGCCGCTGTACACCACAACGTCGCTGGCGCTGATCACAGTGCCGATCGCCGACCCGTAGACCTCCTGCGCGATATCGGTGAGACCCTGGCCCGATCCGCTTCCGGAGATGACCGTGGTGCCCCTCGCCGTCCCGCCGGAGAAGACGACCTGATAGCCGCCATGGACGATCGTGCCGGTCGCCGAACCGCCGGGAAAAACGTCTTCGACTCCGCCCGAGAGCGTGGTGCTCGTGCCCACCCCCATGGATTCGACGATGTCGCTGGCGCCGCTGTTGACCGTCCAAAACGAGGCGGAGCCGTAGATATTGAGTCCATTGCCGCTCGTGACGGTCCCGCCGTTCGACGTGTGGCCGGCCGATATGATTGTGACGGTCATGCCCTATCCTCCCCACGCGACTCCGGGGCATGAGGCCCACGGGCAACCAACAACCACCCCGATGCAGAAAACCGCTCAGCTCGGGCGGAACCGCCTCAAGTCAACGCATTCAGCGCGAGGTGAAAGCTTTGGTTGAGCTTATTCAGGACTCACTCTTGACGCGAGTAAAAAAACCGCAACTCGATCTTTCCTGGCCGTCCGAGTCGCCACACGGTAAACCATGGCATTGCGGATCGATCCGCGGCGACGAGACCTCTGTCCGCATTCGGGGCCAGTGGCGTTACCTGTACCGCGCCATCGACAAGCAAGGCGATGCGATCCATTGTCTGCTGACTGCCAGGCGCGATGTTGCCGCCGCCAAACGCTTCCACAAGGCGTTGCAGGAGGCGCCTTTGCTGTCGCACGACCCATGGCGACTATAAGAACACAGCTTTTCCTAAATGGAATGGGGGTCACGTGTCGCGCGAAGCCTGACCCTGAAGACGGCCGCGTCCCGCAAGGATGGGGCCGTCGCCCCTCCAACGAGAGGCTCTTGAGCACCCTAAACCACCTTGGTCTGGTGCGCGAGTTCCGTGCCAAGCGTGACATGCCCGCGTTCCGTCATGAGCCGGACACGGGCCAAGCCTTTGCACCAATAATCACCGATCTCGGGCGAAGTGTGCTCCAAACGGCCAAAGACAAAGGGGCGCCCGACAGCCTGCTAGGTTCTGTTGACAAAGAGGATTCCCAAGCGGGATGATTTTTGATTCACGTTTGTTTTTGCGGAAAGACGAACGTGAGTCGCTACGAAATCTCCAACGAGCAATGGGCGGTGATTGAGCCTTTTTGCCGTCCGAGTGTGGTCGGGGATGCCGGCCCGCCCATGACAACCGCCGTTTCTTTAACGGAACGATGTGGATTTTGAGGAGCGGAGCACCTTGGCGGGATCTGCCCAAGAGCTTCGGCAAGTGGAATTCAGTGTTCCAGCGGTTCCGCCGATGGTGCCAGCAGGGCATCTTCGATGCTTTGCTCGAAACCTTGGTCGAGGTAGGCATCGCCGACGAGTGGGAAACCCAAATGGTGGATTCGACCATCGTCCGGGCGCATTCTCAGGCAGCCGGCGCAAAAGGGGGATCCAAAATCAGGGATTTGGTCGCTCGCGCGGCGGTTTTACGAGCAAGGTCCACTGTCGGTGTGACGCCATCGGACGCCCTGTCGCCTTCGAGGTCACCGGAGGCGAAGCCTCCGACATCCGCCATCTTGAGCCCCTGATGGACGATCCCGTCGCTATCGCCAAACCGAAGGCTCTTCTCGGAGACAAAGGCTACGACAGCGATAGCAATCGAGAGGCTCTCCTGGTCCAGGGCATTCTTCCTGTCATACCATCCAAAAGGTCTCGAAAAGTCATCATTCCGCATGACGAAGTCGCCTACAAGGATCGTAATCGAATCGAGCGGATGATCAACAAACTCAAGCAGAACAGACGCATCGCCACGCGCTTCGATAAAACACTATCCTCGTTCACGGCATTCATAAGCCTCGCAGCCATCAGAATTTGGTTGCCGACCTTTGTCAACAGAACCTAGTTGGCGGCTGTCAGAATTCCGGTAATCCACCGAGAGAAGACGCCCGTGTTCACGGAAGAGCCAGCCGCTCAAGTCACACCGGCCGGGCCGGAGGCGGTCGGAGGCCCGGCACCTAAGGCTTGCCTCTATCTGGTTCAGTCATGCGTGCGCAGGTCACCGCCCCACGGCTCGGCAGCAGACTCGGCGAGGTCATTGCCCTTCTGTAGCGTGATCGAGGTGCCGGCATCGAGGAGGTGATGCAGGCGACGGGTTGGCTGCCGCACACCACCCGGACGGCCTGAGCCGAAGGGGACGGCTCCGGATAGCAATGGACGATCAGCAGCCGGCACCCTCGCCGCCTGCCGATCGTCTCGCCGCTGAACTTGACAGCTTGGCAGGGCTCGATCTGGCTCAACTGCGGGTCCAGCACCGCAACCTCTTCGGGCGGATCGCACCTGCCCGGGTTTCCCGCTCCCTGTTGCTGCACGTTCTGGCCTACCGCATCCAGGCCGAAGCTTTCGGCGACCTTGGCCGCGACTGCCGCAACACGACGAGCAGGCGGCTCACGCTCAACGTCCTTCTTTCCTTCGCCCAGTTCGAGCGCGAGGTCACGGGCGAGCGCATCCGCGAAAAGATCGCCGCCTCCAATTGGAAGGGCATTTGGGTCGGCGGGGTCGTGCCGATGGGCTACCGGGTCGAGGATCGCAAGCTCGTCGTGGACGAAGGCGAGGCCGCCCTCGTGCAACACGTGTTCGAGCGCTATCTCGTGCTGGGCTCCCTGCCGGCACCGCAGCGCGGAGCTTCGCGAACGAAACATCGTCACCCGACAACGAACCCTGTCCTCGGGTCGGATCGTCGGTGGGGTGGCCTTGACCAACGGTCCCCTTGCTCACCTGCTGCGCAACCGCATGTCCGTACTTCGGTGAGCTTAACCATCGCGAGCAGAGTTTCTCGGGCGAACACCCGCCGATCATTGATCGCGACCTCTTCGAGGCCGTGCAAACCAAGCTCAATGGCAACCTTCTCCAGCGCCGGGAAGGCCGAAGTCCGACACGCTGCTAATGGGCCAGTTCTAAGACGATCGCGGCCACCGCATGAGCCAGACCCATGCGATCAAGAAGGGGCAGCGCTACCGCTACTATGTCTCGACCATGCTGGTGCAGGGCCGCAGGGACGAGGCCGGCTTCATGCCCCGGCTTCCGCTCCCAAACTCGAGGCCATGGTGTGCGAGGCCATCGGCATCCAAGCAACGAGCTAACTCGATCCTCAGATGACCGATCGCGAACGGATCGAGGCCGATGTGGAGCGCGTCCCCACGTGACTTTCCAGCTGGACTACCGCGATGGTGAAGCCTGAGCCTCGCTCGGGCCAGGAACATCTCGTCGTGAATGTCCCACAGGCGAACCCGTCTCCCCATAAAGCAAATTATCCTCCGCAAAAGCTACAGCATCCGAGTGCGGCAGAGAAATTTTCCGACGGAGACCGAAGGTCAAAAATGGTGCGAAAACCCTTAATCAGCGGTCTACGCGCGAAAAAAGCACGCAACCCCCAGCGCTAAACCAAGGAAATTTCGCGCAACACTGTGAGAAGGGTAAAATTCTATCAGTCTTTACAGTGCGTGGTGGTGTGGGCAGTCGCCTCGAACCGGTCTCCGCCATTTCCCTGTTTACAGGAAATTTACAGGGAAAATCGGCTGCTTTCAGTGTTTTCGACGACGTGTGGCTGTGAAAACCGAGCTTATAACAATGACTTGTTGGTGTAATTCCCTACTCATAATAACAGGGGAATAATCCTAAAAAACAGGGACGAAGCAGCGGATTGTAGGGAATCGCCATTAGCCGGCCCACGAACGATATAACGGGTTGGACCGGAAGTTTTATTGGATCAATCTGCAGCGGGTTACGAGCATCAGGTCTTCCTGCATGCACAACGTTGTGATAGATTTTGATTTCAGCAAAAATTTCAGCTCATCACGAGCGGATAAGCGATGGATGAATTGCCTACGTCCGAAGTTACAAGTGAATCCGAGCCGGGCCCGGCGGCTCGCGGGGCGCTTACGCTCTTCGATGTCGTGATCCGGCAGGTTACTGGGCTGCAGGTCAAAGCCGGAGTGGAAGCTGCGGACCGCACGAAGCGGACACGCGAACAGCTTCTCACCTCCCGAACCCCGGCACCCCAGACAGGCGCTCAGGCTGCCTGGACCGCTATAGGAGGGTCAGATCTTTTACCCTGCGTCGGCACGGCCCTGGTCGGCTTGGTTGAACTGGACCAGAAGATCAGTCTCTTTTTCGCCCGGCCAGATGTTCAGGCCGGGATTCGCCGGTTTACAACTCAATGCAACGACCTAGGTTCTGTTGACAAAGAGGATTCCCAAGCGGGATGATTTTTGATTCACGTTTGTTTTTGCGGAAAGACGAACGTGAGTCGCTACGAAATCTCCAACGAGCAATGGGCGGTGATTGAGCCCTTTTTGCCGTCCGAGTGTGGTCGGGGATGCCGGCCCGCCCATGACAACCGTCGTTTCTTTAACGGAATGATGTGGATTTTGAGGAGCGGAGCACCTTGGCGGGATCTGCCCGAGAGCTTCGGCAAGTGGAATTCAGTGTTCCAGCGGTTCCGCCGATGGTGCCAGCAGGGCATCTTCGATGCTTTGCTCGAAACCTTGGTCGAGGTAGGCATCGCCGACGAGTGGGAGACCCAAATGGTGGATTCGACCATCGTCCGGGCGCATTCTCAGGCAGCCGGCGCAAAAGGGGGATCCAAAATCAGGGATTTGGTCGCTCGCGCGGCGGTTTTACGAGCAAAGTCCACTGTCGGTGTGACGCCATCGGACGCCCTGTCGCCTTCGAGGTCACCGGAGGCGAAGCCTCCGACATCCGCCATCTTGAGCCCCTGATGGACGATCCCGTCGCTATCGCCAAACCGAAGGCCCCTCTCGGAGACAAAGGCTACGACAGCGATAGCAATCGAGAGGCTCTCCTGGTCCGGGGCATTCTTCCTGTCATACCATCCAAAAGGTCTCGAAAAGTCATCATTCCGCATGACGAAGTCGCCTACAAGGATCGTAATCGAATCGAGCGGATGATCAACAAACTCAAGCAGAACAGACGCATCGCCACGCGCTTCGATAAAACACTATCCTCGTTCACGGCATTCATAAGCCTCGCAGCCATCAGAATTTGGTTGCCGACCTTTGTCAACAGAACCTAGTTCAGGGCGTCCGGACGATCGATGCGCCCGGATACGTCCCGTACTTCGAGAGCCGAGGCCACAATCCCTTTTCGGCACGCGTGGTTGCCGTGATGGTCCGGCACTTTGCGGAGCGACAGCTCGAGATGGATCATGATCGGCGCGTTGCCCTCAAAGCCTTCCATGATCTTGCCAAGCGTCGGCGGTGGCATCCGGCGCTGACGCGCCAAGCCTCGCTGCTGCGCGATCATTCGCCGGATGCGGATTTTATCGACGAGGCATGCCAAACCTTGGGCTGCCCGGAGCTTCGCTCGGAGTTCATTGGTCTCCTCGCCCGTGCCCATGATGGAGATTGCTCTGCCGGGTCGAGGCTTATCGTCATCGCCGCAAGGCTCGCGCCGCACATTCCAAGCGCCAGAGGACGCCGCCTGACCCTCGAAAGTGCGCTGCACCAGTGGTTTCTCCGCGCGGCCAGCGAATTTGGAGATCGCCGGGCCTATACCTATGCGGACGCCGCCGACGGTTTCGTCGATGAGGTCACTGCGGCGACGCGGATCGAGTTGCGGCACCCTTCGTTCAATCCGGTCTCCGCCCGGCGCGCCGTGCGAGCCCAGCTCAAGCGCAACGTCGGCACCGGGACGACTGGCTAGTCGTCGGGCGGCGGAGCGCCGAGCAGACTCCCCCCGATTTAGTATCTTCGACCCATTTGTCCGAATCGATCAGTCTTCGGCAGCCTTGAACCAAGGCGCATGAGACGATCGAGATGCAGCCAAAACACCCTTCGCCCCCACGCACCACTCTCGACTTAGACCAGAGTGGTGACGAGAGCCCCGTGACCGACCGCTCCACCTACGACGTCGGTTACGGCAGGCCACCCGTCGGACGGCGGATTGAGCCCGGGCAGTCCGGCAACCCTAAGGGACGTCCCCGCGCGGGTCAGGCTTTCAAGACCCTCCTCCAGCGCGAGCTCGAGGAACGCATCCCCGTCAAGGAACAGGGTCGTCGCCGCAAGCTCAGCAAGCGAAGTATCATCGTCAAACGCCTCGTCAGCGAAGCGATGGCCGGCAACCCCAAGCATCTCGCCATCGTGCTGGCCCAGGACCCGATCGTCGCCGAGGTCCTCGACGAGGTGACGGCGGCCCTGGCGCGTCCCGTCGACACATTGGTCAAGGCCGCGTTGCTCGATCGCCTGAGGGCTGCGGCCACGCTGGCGGACCTGGGGCCGAATGTCGGTGAGGCGCCGGAAATCGGCCCCGATCTAGGGGAAACCTAATGGACACCTCGCCGTGGGCCCTGTCGCTGAACGATTGTAAAATCGCTTGCAATAACGGCTCTGGCGCGATTTTGGTGCAGGTGGAAGGTGATCATTTAGGCCGCCGACATGAGGCGGGCTCGCAGCAGATCAACCTTGGCGCGTCCGTACATCTGATGGGGTGGACGGCCCCTGCTCCCCGGTAGCGAGTTGCAGTAAGGTGTTGAGTGTTCAGTTCTCAACCTCAAAGGAGCATCCGATGAAGATCTGCACAATCGGTCTGGACTTAGCCAAAAGCGTCTTCCACGTTCACGGTGTCGACGACCGAGGTGAGCTCGTCCTGCGCCGACGGTTGCGACGATCCGAGGTTCTGACCTTTTTCTCTCGCCTTCCATCATGCCTGGCGGGCATTGAGGCCTGCGCCACCTCGCATCATTGGGCGCGGGAACTTGTCTCGCTGGGCCACACGGTTCGCTTGATTCCGCCTTTTTATGTGAAGCCTTATGTCCGACGAAACAAAAACGACGCGGCCGACGCGGCCGCGATCTGTGAGGCCGTCGCACGATCATCTATGCGCTTCGTGCCAGTAAAGTCGGTCGATCAACAAACTGTTCTGATGCTCCACAAAAGTCGCGAGTTGCTGGTCAAGCAGCGCACGATGTTGATCAACGCCCTTCGTTGTCATCTTGCCGAACTTGGCATCGTAGCAGCTCAGCGGATGACCGGACTCGCGGCGCTGATCGCGGTGATGAAAGACGATGCGGACACCCGCATCCCAGCTCTTGCGCGCCGTGCTCTCGAGCCTTTACTGTCATAGCTCAACCAAAGCCAGGCCGGCATCGCCCAGATCGAAGCCGAGATCAACGCATGGCACAAGGCCAATGATGTCAGCCGGCGCTTGGCCACCATTCCAGGCATAGGTCCGATTATTGCCTCCGCGATCGCCGCCACGATGCTCAACCCTGCTCACTTTCGCTCCGGTCGAGAATCTGCGGCTTGGCTCGGCCTTGTTCCCAAACAGAACTCGAGCGGCGGTAATGAACGGCTCGGCCGCATCTCCCGACAAGGCAATCGGTATGTGCGTCGCTTGCTTGTGATCGGAGCGACGGCCGTTCTTAGATATGCCAGGGCGAAGGCGCTCGGAAGCGGTTGGGTCCGTGCTCTCCTGGAGCGCAAGCCAGCACGACTGGTCACGGTCGCTCTTGCCAACAAGATGGCGCGCACCGCCTGGGCTTTGTTGGTTCGCAAGGAAGATTACAGGGCCAACGATAATCACGGTTTGGACTTTGCCATCGCGGCATAATCCGCCGAGCCAGACGAGATCTCGAATTGCAAGGTGCCGAAGACGACGTGATGATTGACCGGCGATGCCGGGGATCGTGAGAACCCGTTCCAAGCGGAAGCGGCTCGCCCGCGGACATTTGATTGGGACTCGATCCGCGGATCACATCAGGGCCAGCGGTCGTTTGCCGCGTAAACAGGCCGGACACATGACTGCACCCGCCGGGGTGATCGCACGAAAGTTTCCCCTTGCAACGCAGGGGCCGTCCACACATGGCGTTTGACGAGTTTTAATCGAGTAACGTGACCCTCTGTCTGTCCATTGAACCAGGCCTTGATGATGGCGGCAGATACGGCGGCGCGGTCAGCCAAGATGCCGTTCGCGAATGATACCATCTCGGTTCCAGCAGCGTCGGCGAGCCATTGGTCAAGATCACCGGACTTTCCGGAGGCGACCATGGTCTTGAACCTGTCGAGAATGGTGCGGGCCGCCACCAGACTGGGGCACGCCGTCTCCACTGCAACCCTGATGCGGAGCGCTTCGGCCGAGCGGACATCGCGTTCGCACGTCAGCAGGCGCGCCACCATGCGTGACGACGGCACCGTGATATTGCCGGCGCATGCTGGCGTCGAGGATGAAACCGCTCCTCGCCTCCGCGTCATCCATTCTGTCACGACCCACTGGCTGCCACCGAAACCTACGGCTTTCAAACGACGCCACAACTCGGCGCCGTTGCGGCAACCACCATTCCACTCCGCCTGGAGCCGATCGGCCCAGCGATCGAGCGAGCTTTCGCGGAGCGAAAGATGTCGTCTCGCGTTCCTCGCAAAATCCGGCGCACCGTCTTGCGCGACAGACCGCTGGTTCGGACGATCGCCTTGATGCTTTCACCTCGCGCGTGTCTGTCGGCAATGGTGCGGTTGACCTCCTTCCGGAGCTCATAGCCGCTCCATTGTCGCTTCTGGGCGCAACTGAGCGTCTCGGGATCGACATCGTCGTGAGCGACAGCCTGTCGGATCGTGCTCATGAGGCGTCTCACGACGTCGAGGAAGGTCATCATCCGGGCGCCGCGCATCTTCACAATCATCACGCGGCGCAACAAGACCATCAATCAGACCCAGATCGCCGCTTGACAAACAGAAGGGCGTCCAGGGCTCGCAATTCACCAGCCAGGAGTTCACCGCCGTGCTGCGCAAAGCCGGGATCGCCATCAGCATGGACGGAAAAGGCGCTTGGCGGGATAACGTCTTCGTCGAACGGCTCTGGCGCTCGATCAAATACGAGGAAATCTATCTCCGAGCCTACGACTCGGTCGGCGAAGCCCGCGCCTTCATCGGCCGCTACCTGGCCCTCTACAATCTGTCGTCACAATGCACATCTCGCTATGTTACTGAGGTGAATAGGTTTTGCTGAGCAGGGTCAGGTATTGCGGGGTATTTTCGATGCTCTTTGGCCCGTTGCACGATGCTGCCAAGGGTTGAACTGACGAGATCGGCGCGGCTGAAGATCCAGGGTCCGTCCGCAAGGGGATGCGTCGCGTCGATTTCGCCCCGCTCCGCCGCGAGCCGCAGGGTGCGCGGCGTCACTCCGGCGATGGCGACCGCGTGACTGAGGTTGACCCAGGGCTCGGCACCGTCCGCCGACTCACGGTAGACGGGATTGTGGTAATTGGATCGAACTCCGGTGACACGCTCTCGCGTCCAGCGATTGCCTTGCCCTCTCCTCCAGCCGTTTCGATTGAGGACGCCGGCGATGATGTCGTCGCGGGCGATCAGCGCCAGTTTTCTCCGCGCGGTCCCAGTCGACATAACCTTGATGCGAGCCAGGCTTCAAGGCCAGCCATTCCGCACGGGGCTTGCTTCGTGCCCGAGCCCGAGGACCGGTTTCGCCGTAACTCACTGCGACGCCGGATCTGCCGTAGGCGTAGGCACCCCCATAGGCGGGATTGGAGATAAACCCATGGAGCGTCGAATAGCGGGGACGACGCCACTCCACCGGGCCGCCGTTCATCCGAGCCGGCAGGTCGAGGTTGTGCTCCAGGAACCAGAACAAGGCTTGGCGCACGCTGCCGAGTTCGGCGACTTTGTCGATGGCGAGCGTGATCGCGGCCTGGACGCGCCGGTCTGGGTCCATCTCAAGGCGGTCGCCGACCTTCAAAAAGCCGACCGGCGCTGCGACGACGAGTTCGCCACGACGCGCTTTTTCTTGGCGCGCCGCGAGCGAGCGTTGCCGGAGAAGATCGAGTTCGTATTCGTTGAGGCTGCCCTTGAGCCCGAGGAGAAGGCGGTCGTTGCCCAATCGAGGCGCGTAGACCGCTTCCTGATCGATCAGCAGCGTGTCGACAACGCGGCACATCTCGACGAGTTGCTGCCAATCGCGGCTGTTGCGGGCAAAGCGGGACACCTCGCGCGCCGCGACTGCGCCGACCTTGCCGAGGCAGACCTCGGCGACCATGCGCTCGAAGCCGGCACGCGTCGTGCCGGCCGCCGCCGAACAGCCGAGATCCTCGTCGATCACCTCGATCTGCGACCAGCCGAGTTGCACGAGCCGATCGCGCATGGCGTACTGGAGCAACTGGCTTTCGCGATTATGCTGGACCTGATGGGCCGAGGATTGCCGCACATAAAGCACCGCCTTGCGCGCCCGGTGCTGCGCACCGATCTTATCATTGCTCATCGGTGCCGCCCTCCGGAACTTCGCGCGCCAGAGGGGCGGCATCGCCGCCGTGGGCGATCAGCAGACGGGTCAGAAGACCCATCAGCGCGTGTCGGGTTTGATCCGGCAGCCTGCTCCAGGCGGGCGGCATCTCCGGCCTTGTCGGCATCTCCGGCCTTGTCGGCGTGGCGGTCAGGCAAAGGTCGAGTTGACGGCTTATCCGGCGGGGGCGGCGATGGACTGTCGGCATGATGATCTCCAAGGGGCTCTGGAGATGCTATCCCGGCTGGAAGAGGCATGGCTGTCAAGGCCGGTGTAATTTCAGGCCGGCGGGGCGGACCAAAAGCAGGCCAGTGGATCGGGCACGCCGACATGGAAAGGGCCCCGATCGGGGCCCTTTCCATGTCGGCTTAAAGTTTGGATCAGGCGGCCGTGATTTCGCCGGTGTCGGGATCGACGATCTCGGCGGTGGCCTGGTTTTGCTCCGCCCTCACCGATGCGCGCCGCCGGCCGACGGACTGTTTAAGGCGGTAGCTGTCGCCGTTCATGGTCAGGATGCTGACGTGGTGGGTGAGCCTGTCCAGCAGGGCGCCGGTGAGCCGCTCCGATCCCAGGACCGATGTCCAGTCCTCGAAGGGGAGGTTCGAGGTGATGATGGTCGAGCCCCGCTCGTAGCGCTGGGAGAATGTCTCGAAGAGCAGCTCGGCTCCGGTCGTCGAGAGCGGCACGTAACCCAGCTCGTCGACGATCAGCAGCTTCACGGCCTGCAGGTCGCGCTGGAGTTTGAGAAGGCGTCGCTCGTCCCGTGCTTCCATGAGCTGCGTCACCAGGGACGCCGCTGTCGTGAACGCCACGGTGAAGCCCTTCTGGCAAGCCGCCAACCCTAGAGCAAGAGCGACATGACTCTTGCCGGTGCCAGAGTTGCCGAGCGCGATGATGTTCTCCCGGCGGACGATGAACTCGCAGCGGCCGAGGTCCAGCACCAGCATCTTGTTGAGGCTCGGGATGGCAGTGAAGTCGAACGTATCGAAGCTCTTCACAGCTGGAAACCGAGCGGCCCGGATGCGGCGTTCGACGACACGGCGCTCCCGGTCGATCAGTTCCAACTCCACCAGGCGCAGAAGGTAGCCGGTGTGGTCGACCCCGCCCTGCGCGCACTCGCGCGCCACCTTGTCGTACTCGCGCAGGATCGTCGGCAGCTTCAGCTGCTTGAGATGGTGGCCGAGCAGGACCTGGGGCTTGCCAGCCCTGGTGCCACTCGGCATGTCTCCCTCGATCGAGGCCATCACGCCGCCATCTCCGGCACCAGCACGGCATAGTCGGCGGCCGTCGTCGTCTTGACCGCCAGTTGCGGCAGATGGGGATAGGCGGCGAGGTCAAGGCGGACGGGACGCCGCTCGATCCGCGCCAGCGTGATCTGTTTGACAGCATCAAAGCCAATGGCGCCGAGCCGAATGGCCTCGGTAACGGCGAAGGCCACAACATCCTGTGGCGCCGCCTCCATCAACCGCAGCACTTGGATGAACTCCCGCTTGCCGCGATTGCCCATTCTAGCTTCCAGGAGATGGCGTAGATGCTGGAACACCTCCGGCAGGTTCCAACCTTGCAGCGCCGCGGCTTGATCGAGCGCGTTCGGCTTCATCTCGATCAGCGCCAGATAGTGCAGCGGATCCGCAACGAACACGCCCTCGCCGTAGTGGCGCGGGTGCCTGGCGATCTCACGGCCGGCACACAGGATCGCGACCTCGTCGACGAACCCCTTCACCAGGACCTCCTGGAACCCGTAGGCCGTTGGCACCGAATAGTCGTTGCAGCGATAGCGGACGAGCGCCGTCGAGGAGACGCGGGCCGCACGCTTCTCGCACGGCTCGAGTGGCACGGCGGGCAGCGCCCTCAAGGCCTCGGTGTCGGCGACGAGCCGCTCGCCGATGGTGGCAGAGCGCCGACCGGCATGATCGGCCTGCCGCGCGCGGCAACGCTCCGCCAGCATGGCGTTCAGGGCGTCGAAGCTCGCCGCCGTGGGGATCGGCGTCATGAAGTTGGCGCGGGCGAATTTGACCAGCCCCTCGACCTTCCCCTTGTCGTTGCCCTTGCCCGGACGGCCGAAGCGGTCCTGGAACAGACAGTGGCTGACCAGCTCCGTAAAGGCGCGGGTCCGATCGCGCTTGCCGTCGCCGCAGATCTTGGCAACCGCGATCTTGGTGTTGTCGTAGAGGAGCGACAGGGGCACGCCGCCGAAGAAGGCAAACCCTGAGACGTGGCCGTCCAGAAACGCCTCGGTGGTTTCCCGGGGATAGGCCTTCACGAAGCAAGCATCCGAGTGCGGTAGGTCCAGGCAGAAGAAGTGGATCTTCTGGCGGACGCCGCCGATCATCGCGAGCGCTTCCCCAAAATCCACCTGGCCGTGACCCGGCGGATGAGATAGCGGCACGAAGGTCTCCCGCGCCCGCGCTCGACAGACCCGCACGTGATCCTTCACCACGGTGTAACCGCCGGCAAAGCCATGCTCGTCCCGCAGCCTCTCGAAAATCCTCTTGGCCGTGTGCCGCTGATTCATCGGCGCATCACGATCCGCCACCAGGATCGCGTCGATCACCGGCAGCAGAGGTCCAAGCTTCGGCTTTTCGGGCGGCTTCACGCGCGTGTACCCGGGAGGCAACGAGAACCGGCACATCTTCAGCACCGTCTCGCGGTTCAGCCCGAAAACCCGGGCGGCCTCCCGGCGGCTATGCCCCTCAAGGAACACGAATTTTCGAACGGCGGCGTAGATCTCCACGACGAACATCCCCGGCCCCCAAAAACGAGAGCCTATCCACTGGCCGGATTTTACTCCGCCCGCGTCAGCAAATCGCCGACGCTCCAGTGGCCTGGTTTGTCACCGCCCTACACACCTGCGCCCGTGGTTGCACGGTCGTGGCGAAGGTCATCCAAACGGTCGGCGTCCGAAGCAACACCATGAATGTCCGCTTGAGCGTTAGGCCCGATGAGGCCTGCGACGTCCATCGCACGACTGGGCCCCCGGCCCTAACGCCTTGAGCAGGGGTCGGATTCAAGCTCTGGGATCAAGGTTGATTGCCTCGGTCCACCGCTCATGGTCCGTCGTGGTCCTGCTGTCCGGGGCGAAGAGACTTGGGGTGCTGCCTTTCGACCGCCTTATCCTGAGGAGCCGCCGAAGGCAGCGTCTCGAAGGGCGAGGCGGCGGGCCGATGTCGCCGCGTCCGCCGAAGCGCAAAAGGCTGCCGTCGGCTCCCCACGGAATGTAGATCGCCGCATCATCCATCCCCCCTTATTCCATCGGCACGCGCTCGGTCCCGGTGGGTGTGCCGTCCTGGCCGAGGGTTATCTTTTCGATGCGCATCTCGGCATTGCGGAGTAATGTCTCGCAATGTTTCTTCAGCGCTTCGCCTCGCTCGTAGATGCGGATCGATTCGTCGAGGGGCACGCTCCCCCGTTCGAGTTGGCCGACGATCTCCTCGAGTTCCGCCAGGGCGCGTTCGAAGGGCAGAGTGGCGATGTCGGCTGGGCCGGCTATCTCGTTCAAGGCGTAACCTTTCGTCATATGGCCCGTATCTAAACGCATCGAAGGCCGTTGCAACACGAGGAACATCCCAAGATGGCAGAGAGCGACTCAAAAGCCGGCCGGCGACTGATCAAGCGCCATACCGGCTTCGTGCGTGTGACCCACTGGATCAACGCCATCTGCCTCGGCGTACTGTTGATGAGCGGCCTCCAGATCTTCAATGCCCATCCGGCGCTCTACTTCGGACAGAAATCCACTTTCGACACGCCCGTCTTCGCCATCGATTCGCATGAGGTCGGCGACAACACCCAAGGCTATGTGTCCGTCCTCGGCCATTCGGTCACGACCACTGGGGTGCTCGGCGTCTCCAACGTCAACGGCGAGGCGACGGAGCGGGCCTTTCCCAGTTGGGCCACCCTGCCGGCCCAGCAAGATCTTGGCACAGGCCGCAAATGGCATTTCCTGTTCGCTTGGATCCTGGTGTTCAACGGGCTCGCCTATATGATTTACGGCCTCGTCACTCGCCACTTCAAACGCGACATCGTTCCCGACCGCGCCGACCTCGCTGAAACCGGCCAGTCCATCCGCGACCACATCACCTTCAACTTCGCGAAGGACGGGCACGCCGAACGCTACAACGTGCTTCAGAAGCTGGCCTATTTCGGGGTGATCTTCGTGGCCCTGCCGCTGATCGTTCTTGCCGGTTGGACCATGTCTCCGGGCCTCGACACAGCATTTCCACAATTGCTGAGCCTGTTCGGTGGCCGCCAGAGCGCGCGAACCATCCATTTCATCCTCGCCTTCGGTCTCCTCGGCTTTTTCGTGATCCATATCGTGATGGTGCTGCTGACCGGCCCGATCAACAATCTGCGCTCGATGACGACCGGTTGGTTCGAGGTCGGCGCCCCCAAGCGGAAACCAAGCGATGCGTGACGCCTCTCCCTCCCGTCGCGGCCTGCTGCGCGCCGGATTAGCCAGCCTCACCGGACTGGTGCTGGCCGGATGCGACGCTCTGCCGGGCGGCGATTCCGTGACGGCGGTTCTGGATTCGGTCAGCCGGTTCACGATGACGGCGCAGCGCGCCATCCTCGGCCGCTCGGCGCTGGCGCCCGAATATGCCGAGGCCGATATCTCGCCCCATTTCAAGGCCAATGGCAGCACCGATCCGGTGGACGAGACCTATAAAGCCATGGTGGCCGATGGTTTTTCGGATTGGAAACTCAAGGTCGATGGGCTCGTCGATCATCCGTCCGAATTTTCGCTCGCCGATCTCCGGGCCATGCCGGCGCGGACGCAGATCACCCGGCACGATTGCGTCGAGGGCTGGAGCTGCATCGGCAAATGGACCGGCGTGCCGCTCTCGGATGTGCTTGCACGCGTCGGCGTGAAGGCCGAGGCCCGCTACATCGTGTTCCACTGCGCCGACACGATGGACGATGGCGCGCTGAGCGGGCCGACGCCCTTCTACGGCTCGATCGACCTCGTCGATGCGGCGCATCCGCAGACCATCCTGGCCTATGACATGAACGGCGAGCCCCTGAAGGTGCCCTATGGGGCTCCCATCCGGCTGCGGCTGGAGCAGGCGCTCGGCTACAAGCAGACCAAATACATCATGCGGATCGAACTCGTCGATTCCTACGCGAAATTCGGCGATGGCAAGGGCGGCTATTGGGAGGATAACGGCTACGACTGGTATGGCGGAATCTAGTTCTTCGGCGTCATAGGCCGCTTCCTGGAGCTTTGTCGCTCCTTCGAGACGCCGCTTCGCGGGTCCTCAGGGTCAGGGGCTCGTTGAGCGTGGGACGTCGTAGAACTAACCGTCGAGGTCGAGGCTGAACGGGACGCCCTCGAAACAATCCACCCCCCGGCCGATCGCCTCTATGGCGTGGATCATGCGTCCCGATCGTCGGAGCATCGTGTCGGCCAGGGCGACGATGCGCGGGTTGGGTGTCGCGGTCGGCGAGGCCGTTCGCAACCGCGCCGCGACGGCTTGCTCGTCGGCATCCGGCCGCAGCGCGCAGGCGATCACGAAGGCGGCGGCGGTCGAGCGGCTGACCCCCGCGTAGCAATGGACGAGGAGCGGCCGCCGCAGATCCCAACCTCGCGCGAATCGCAGCAATTCCTCCAAATGCTCGGCTTCCGGAAGGGCATAGCCCTCGGTGGCCTTGGCAATGTCCGAGAACTCTAGGCGCAGATGTCGCGCGGCGGTAAGGTTCGGCACGTCAGTCTTGCCGCGCCGCATCAGCGTGACGACGTCCTCGGCGCCGCTCGATCGGAACTGCGCTTCCAGTCGGGACAGAGGGCAGACGACGACGATCGCGCTCAGGCGCTGGCCTCCCGTGAGGACTCAAACATATCGAAGATCGGCAAGATGTCGCGCGGCCATCTGGACGAACATGAACCTTTTGGACAATTGCTCATAGGACATCCCGTGGGCTCGCCCGAAAGCCACCCCGGCCTCGTCCTGAAAGTGGAGAAAAGGCGATACGCGAAAATCACATTGGGCATGAGCCGCGAATGCCGCGTATTCG
This sequence comes from Lichenihabitans sp., assembly GCA_965214365.1. Lineage (GTDB taxonomy): Bacteria > Pseudomonadota > Alphaproteobacteria > Rhizobiales > Beijerinckiaceae > Lichenihabitans. The sequence goes on along the minus strand of CBDCBM010000004.1, from coordinate 1,558,967 downwards.
CCATACCAATTATATTCCCATGGCGAAATCAGGATGCAGTCGCCAAAGGTCAATCCGTAGCCATCCAGAAATGTTTTTAACTCAATAAGCAACTGTCGGGAGAAAATTTGCCCAGGTTGATAAAACATCCACCGGCCGGCATTAAAAATCTTGAACGGAAAACTGCTGCGTGTAATGGCGTCGGGATCGTCGACGCTCATATCTTTATAATGAATGTAGTTGAATATATCACATTTTTTACTAGCTGGAGGTTCTGGGAATGTTTGCTCAGATGGCACCAAATCGCCGTTGATATATGAAATTAGATCGATATTGTCGTCTTTGACAACAGTACGGATCGAAGATCCGCAAACCACATAGTCTTTTCCTTTGGCAGGAACCAAATCTTGGGCTCTAACGTCCTTGATAAAATAGCAATCCGAGTCCAAGACCGCGTAATGATCGCAGTCGGTGGCATTCCAGGACATGAATTTACAAATTTGTTGACCGTGCCAGCCAAGGAAGCGGGACAAGTTGTGGTCACAGTAGCTTTCATCCTCGACCAACTCGATCTCGGGCCAATCCGTGCCGAACCGATGATGAAACGCGCCCAAGTCCTCGCACGGAAGCGACAAGGTGAGCCGAAGAAGATCCGGATTATGCTGGCGGAAACTGTCGAGCAAAATGGTGAGATGGTCAAAATCTGGTGCGAACGACTTGCAGAAAAAACCACTCCTCAGATCGGTCATGGATGATGTTCCACCTTGGGTCGGTTCGGCCTCGAATCAACGGCACAATCCTACACCATTGTCGACGTCCAGACGACGATGGGGCCAAGCTGGAGTTTTGGCGCTTACCTTCCGATATTGCGTACCATGAGGGTCAATACGACGTAAGCCGCGATGGGATGCGCAAAAATGGGGAGAACTCGCCGACAGCCTGCGGATTGCGTGTCCTGGCTTCGTATTTTGACGATCTTTTTCGCGCTCTCGATCGCGGCTCACCACCCTGCGGATGGGCAAGGCATGAACGCTCAGCATAGTCCTATCCGGCCGTTTGATGGCTCCACCTTCGGCGCCAACATCACCGAGGCTCTTCTCAATCCGCTCGACCCGGGCGCCGACGAGACTGTGTTGCGACGGCAGGTCGCGCGCATCCTCTATGACGTCAGGGTTACGGGCGGCAAGACCATCCGTTGGATGGTGAGCGACATCTGGCCTCAGTGGCGCTGCGGCGCCGATCCGGAAGACCAGGTGACCGGTTCAATCGATCCCGCCTGGTTCGCTGTTGTTCGGACCCTGCTCGAAGAGGCCCAAAAGCAGCACATCAAGGTCGTCCTGGTCTTCATGTATTTGAACGAGGGGCATTTCAGCACCTTCAAAGGCGATGCGGAGCAGGATCGATCGTTGGTCGCCAAATGGCGGGAATATCGACGTCAGACGGCCGGCGCGGATGGATATCGTGGCGCTAAGGCGCATGAGTGTTCGGACGCTCCCGGTTATTACGGGCGCGTCGCCGAGCGCGATCTTTTCACCGATCCCGCTCTGCGAGACGCCTTCGAAAAACGCTTTGCCGCCATGGCGGATTTCGCCGTGCGCTTTCCGGCCCTCGGCGCGATCGAACTGTTCAACGAACCGCAGACCGAACTCACGGCGACGCCGGACTTTTGGTCGCTGGTGAAACAGTGCCGCGATGCCATCCGCCGCTCCGGCCCGGCGGGCGCCGCCGTACCGATCATCTCCGGTGTCTCGGCGTGGGATGCCTCCAACCTGCGCCAGGCGAAGGCCGCCGGGGAACTCGATCGCGAGGCTTTCATCGCGGTCCATGCTTACGAGGATTTTTCCGGTGGCGATGGCGCGGCGCTCACGCGGTTGAAGGGACTGGTGGGCTGGTTACGACAGTCCATTCCGGGGAAGGATATCGCCGTCGCAGAGATAGGGTCCAAGAACAGCGTCTCGACGGCAGCCGTTCACCAGCGGATGGTCGATGCCGTCTTGGGCCTCCATCGGGACGCCAAGGTCGGGGTTTGGGTTTGGGGCGGCTGGTTTCCGCAGCCGGAGGAGCGGGATTACAAATGGGATTTCAACCACCGCTCCCCGACCGGAGAGGCGTTCAGGCCGTATTTCTTCGTCTCAAGGGAAGGAGAGTATAAAACGCCTCAGCGCCGGAATGCGACGGATGAGCGTTCCCACACAACCTCCGCGGTGACGGTCGCCATCACCCAACTCGGTCCTGACGAACCCGATCCCTATCAGCGATCCAAATGGGCGCTGATGTTGAATGGCGTACGCTTCGTCGGATTTTCACGAGCGGGTGTCTTTCGGCGAAGCGAACCGGAGGCTGACGCTGCCGCCCCTCCGCTTCCCGTCCCGATGTATTTCCTCGGCGAGGACCGGGGAACTCCGCGATGGGCGGAGATCGTCGCCAGCAAAGGCGTGTGGGCGCTGCGTGTTTACGACTGCGTCGGGGGTACCGGCTCTTCACCTGAAACCGGGTCGATCGATACGCCAGACATCCTGATCGGCCTCGCGTCCGACGAAAAGCGCGACGATGTTCGGGCCTGCCTCATGTCACGGTTGATCTATACGGTGGAGCTTTAACTCCGGTCGATTGCCCTCTCCCGATTCCCGCTATTCAGGGAGCGTCACATGGCCAAACAGGAAAAGTGGCAAAGACAGATCAGCGATACGATCAACGGGAATGCTGCCATCCCGCTTGTGATCGCCGCATCAGGAGACCCCATCCGGGCTCTGGCCTGACGGGTCCTGGCTCCACAGGCACGACAGAAGCGTCACGGCCAGAAGGCCGATTGGAATGACAAGGCCCGCATTGACGAATTGCGCTGTTGCGGCAGCGCCCGCTGCCGATCCCAAGGCAAAGGCGGAGCAGATCGTCGCAAACACCCGGGCCTCGCGCACGTCCGCCGGATTGTGGGGTGAGGTGCTTCCCGCGAACATCGCCTCAGCGGCGCGGCGCAGGTTTCCCGTCGTCATCACGGAACTATAGCCCCAGCCTTCGACGCGCGAAAAACAGGAACTCTGCAGCGCCGCCACAAAGGCGACACCGAGCACGATCGGGAGATCGAGGCGTGCGGGCGGAACGATGGCGACGAGCATGAGCACAGCCACTTCCAGCGCCAGGCTGAAGAGCGCGATCCTGCGCCGTCCGCGAACCGAACCATGGACACGAAGCCGATGCGCCACATAGACCCCCAGCACAAAGGCGGCGATCGGTGGAACATGGCGTAGGGCGTTGTGCCACTGCCCGAGTGCCGAGAATAAGCCGAGGAGGACGACGTTTCCGGTCTGCGCATTGGCGAAGACATTCCCATGCGCCAGCCAGGTGAACGCATCGAGGAAGCCGCCGGCGGCGCTGAGCAGCATGGCGACATGCAAACGCTCCTCCGGCCTGATGCCGCCTTCCGTTACCGGCTGTGAAGCTGACGGGGTCACTGGGTCGATCTCTCCTCGGCACCGTGAGGGTGTCGCAGCCTACGCGATTCAATTCGAATGACGAGCCGAGACTACCGGCATTCTCGGGCGCGATTGGGTGATCCTTTCAGGGCAAACCAGAAAAAAGGCCGCCCTATCGGGCGGCCCAAGTCTGAGGAGGAAACCGGAAGGACTTGCGCCACTTCCGAACCTGATTGGACCCGGATGATCGGGCGGCGTCTGTGCGGTCGCTCACAAAGCCCGTCTTCCGATCGTTTTCAGAACTCATCCGACTCTCAATCAAAGCCAAAAACCGGAGGAAGCGGGAACCGCATCGATGAGTCACGCATTCACGTCGTGAAACTCGAAAAGGGACAGATTCAATGACCAAAACAAAGATTGTGCTCGCCGCAGTGGTGGCCCTTCCGATGCTCGCTTTCAATCTTCCTGCATTTGCGGCAGCCGCTCATAATCTCGAAACTGGGGCGGATAATTCCAATGCGAATACCACTCCCATGAAGAAAATGTCCGCAATGCATATGAAAAAGATGCATAAGAAAATGCACAAAGCAATGTAATATTGCGCGTGAAAACGACGAGCTGTATATAGATCGCTCGTTACCTCAGCACATCTTCGCTATCATCAGAAGTGGCAGTTATTCTGCCACTTTTTTTGTTGTAGACCGGCCTTATCGTGTGAATGCGACGGCGGTCAACCAGGCGAGCATTGGTTCATCGCCGCTCGTCGGTTCGATCTCTCAATAGTTTGTAGCGATGGACCTAATGGCGGGCTCAGTGACGCCGATCATATCACCCTCCCGAACCAGTGCTGCGAGTTGGTCCTCTGTCCAACCCTCGGTCATGGCCGGGCGTCGCGGCAGAACCATCCAACGGTAATCGGCGGTTGAATCGACCACAACGATCTTCACGGCCTCCGGCAGCACAGTGCCCCACTCGCTCAACAAGCCGCGCGGATCGCGGACCGCACGGGCCCTATAGGCCGCCGATTTGAACCAGAATGGCGGATAGCCGAGCACGGCCCTGGGATAGCAACTGCAAAGGGTACAGACGACGAGGTGATGCGCCTGATCGGTATTCTCCAGCACCCCAAGCGGCGGCGCGCCACGCATGGTAACACCCAAGCTCTCGGCTGCCCTACCTCCGTCGGTCAGCATTAACGCTCGAAAGGTTGGATCGAGCCAGGCGCGAGCCACCATGCGAGCGCCTTGTGCAGGCGAGGCCTGGTCGGTTATGGCGATCCGCTCGGCGATTTCGGCCGGTGAAGCGATGCCTTTCTCGGCGAGCAGCCAGCGAAGCGCCTGCAATAACGCCCCGCCTTCGGTTTCAAGAATGGACACGGCGCGGCTCCAGCCAATGTTCGAAAATTTCGACCAGGAGTTCGTCGGCGCTTGTCTCGCCGGGCCACACCTCTTGCGGATCGAAGGCCACATGATAGAGCGGGATCGTCTTCGCGGCGCGACCGAAAGCAAGGTCTTCGGGGTTGGGAAAGGCACCAAGGCTCTTCACGACCGCCCCATCGACGCCGCGCAGATAATGGGGCGTCCGGATATGGACGGGACCGTTAAGCTCGGGGCAATCGTCTCGAACGCGCACGAGGGCGCCGGGTGGAAATAGCGTGTTCATGCGCTGCGCTGTGGCTGGGCTAATGCACCAAGAAGTTCGTTTTCCGAGATCACTCCCTTGCGGAGCAGGGTGTCGGCAATCGAGCGGATCCATCGCTGATAATAGGACAGGCGGTGGTATTCCGCCTCTGGAATGGCCTCGATGCCACGGCGCATCTCATCGACGGACATGACCCCCTTACGGCCTAGAATTTGGCGGATCGCATCGACTTCACGGTCGAAATCGCTCAAGACATGCGGCTCGATGTCGACCGCCTCGCACATGAAGCGTCGAATTCCTCCAATGTCATGATGCGCGCGCGGTCCGTCCTCTTCCATGAGGACAAGATAGCACCCGATGTTCTATGCGTCAGCTTGAAAGCGTGAGCCTCAAGCTTCGTCTGGCCTCTGGTGCCGCTGCGGCCAACAGCACCTTGCAGGGCGAAGAGGTATGAGCATATGGTGAAAACGTCATACCTCATCCCCTGAAACGTGGGAAAGCCGACGTCATGGAGCGGGCTACCATCAGCATGTCCGACGAGTTCGCGGCCGAACTCGCCGCCTTCATGTCCGACCACCATTATGACAACCGATCCGAGGCGCTCCGCGACCTTGCCCGCCTGGGGCTGAACCGCGCGAGGCTCGACAGCGACATCGCCGGCGAATGCCTGGCGACCTTGTCCTATGTGTTCAATCACCACCGGCGCGAACTCGCCGGGCGGCTGACGGGTGCGCATCACGCGCATCACGACCTTCAGGTCGCGACCATGCATGTCCATCTCGATCACGAGAACTGTCTCGAAGTGGCCGTCCTAAGAGGCGAGGCCTCCGCCGTGCGCGAATTCTCGAAGAGCGTCATCGCCGAAAGCGGAGTGAGATACGGGCAGGTCAGCTTCGTTCCCGTCACGCTCGATGCAGCCCACCATCATCACGGGGGCGAGCATGGGCAAAGTCACCTTCACACGCGCCCAAAACCATGACGGATAAAAAGTACGCGCGCCATCGCAGGAGATTGGATCATGATCGCCCGCCTCTCCGACCTGTTCGATGATTCCGGCGAGAATGTCGCGAGCAAGATCATCGTCATCTATGCCCTGCTTCTTGCCGCCAATGTGGGCGCCTGGGCCTGGGCCCTCGTGGCGTTCCATGATTTTCCGGTGCTGCTCGGCACCGCCATGCTGGCCTATAGTTTCGGGCTGAGGCACGCCTTCGACGCCGATCACATCGCCGCCATCGACAACGTGACCCGAAAGCTGATGCAGGACGGCAAACGCCCGATCGGGGTGGGCCTGTTCTTCTCCCTCGGGCATTCGACCATCGTGGTCGGCCTTTCGATCGCCATCGCGCTCGCGACAAGCGCGCTCCAAACCCATTTCGACGCCTTCAAAACCGTGGGGGGCGTGGTCGGTACGCTCGTCTCAGCCGTGTTCCTTTTCGCCATCGCCTTCGCCAATATACTGGTGCTGATCTCGGTCTATCGGACGTTCGTCACCGTCAAGAACGGCGGCCGGTTTCTGGAAGACGAGCTCAACCTCGTCCTCACCAATCGCGGCCTTCTGGGCCGGCTGCTGCGCCGCTTCTTCACACTGATCGAGCGGAGTTGGCAAATGTATCCGCTCGGTGTGCTCTTCGGTCTTGGCTTCGATACGGCGACGGAAGTCGGGCTCCTGGGCATTTCGGCGGCGCAGGCGTCGCAAGGCCTCTCGATCTGGTCGATCCTGGTCTTTCCGGCCTTGTTCACGGCCGGCATGACGCTGATCGACACAACAGACAGCATTCTGATGCTGGGGGCTTATGGCTGGGCTTTCGTAAAGCCGATCAGAAAGCTCTATTACAACCTGACCATTACGGCCGTGTCGGTGATCGTCGCTGTGGTGGTCGGTGGCCTCGAGGCGCTCAATCTTATCGGCGATCAGCTCGGCCTGAGCGAGGGCGGCGGATTCTGGGGCGTCATCGGCCAACTCAACGACAATTTTGGGGTGCTGGGCTACCTGATCGTGGGGATTTTTATCGCCGCCTTGCTGATCTCGTACCTCGTCTACCGGTTCAACCGGTATGACGACATTGAAGTTACGGCCGCATAGGCGGCCCCGCGTGAATGCGGAACCGTTTTAGCTGAAAGGCGATTGCGCGACCCTCGTTCGCACTCCCTCGATCCTTCGAGACCCCGCTTCGCGGCTCGTCAGGATGAGCCGGCTTTCCAGCGTGTGACACAGGATGTCTAAATCACGATCCTCTGGGTGCAATCCAAGAGCATCGTGATCCGGACCTCGCGTCGAGGCGCCGATCCCCTCAGATGCGGGAGACCAGGTTCTCCAGTATTTCCTGTCGACCCGATCGCGGGCTTGGCGACAGCGCACGAGTTTCGGCTGCGGTTGCGATCTCCTCGAGCGTGCCGCCGAGCGCCGCATGGCCGGGCTGGTCCCACCCCGCATAACGCTCCGATACCTTGGCGGCGAGGGCGCCCTCTTCATAGAGCCGTGCGGCGGCCAGAAAGGCTCGGGCGCAGACGTCGATGCCCCCGACATGCGCGTGGACCAAATCAGCCGGCTCGATCGATTGCCGCCGGATCTTGGCATCGAAGTTGAGGCCGCCCGTGGTGAGGCCGCCGCCTTTCAGCACCTCGTAAAGCGCAAGTGTGAGTTGCGGCACGTTGTTCGGGAACTGATCGGTATCCCAGCCAAGCTGCGGATCGCCACGGTTGATGTCGAGCGAGCCCAGCAAACCGAACGCATTGGCCACCGCGATCTCGTGCTCGAATGTATGTCCGGCCAGGATGGCATGATTCTCCTCGAGATTGAGTTTCACGTCCTTCTCGAGGCCGTAGTGCTTGAGGAAGCCGATGACGGTCGCGGCGTCGAAGTCGTATTGGTGTTTGGTCGGCTCCTTCGGCTTGGGCTCGATCAGGATCGGGCCTTGGAACCCGATCTTGTGCTTGTAATCGACGACGAGGCCGAGGAAGCGTCCCATCTGGTCGAGTTCGCGCTTAAGGTCGGTATTGAGCAGCGTCTCGTAGCCCTCGCGGCCGCCCCACATCACGTAATTGGCGCCCCCCAGCGCATGCGTGACGTCGAGCGCGGTCTTTACGGTTGCGGCCGACCAGGCGAAGACATCGGGATCGGGGTTGGTCGCGGCGCCGGCCATAAAGCGCGGATGGCTGAACAGGTTCGCCGTACCCCACAGCAGCTTCATACCAGTGTCTTGCTGCTTGCGGCCGAGATAGTCGCCCATCGTGCGGGTATTGCTCAGCGTTTTGGACAGGCTGTCGCCCTCGGGAGCGACGTCGCGGTCATGAAAGCTATAGAACGGTACGTCGAGCACCCGGAAGAGGTCGAATGCGGCGTCGGCCTTGACGCGGGCGGCTTCCATGGGCTCGCCCTGCATCCAGGGACGTTGGATGGTCGAGCCGCCGAAGGGGTCGGCTCCGTTCATGACGAAGCTGTGCCAGTAGCAGACCGTGAGGCGAAGGTGCTCGCGCAGCGGCTTGCCGAGAACGATCCTGTCGGGCTGGTAGTATCGATAAGCCAGGGGATTGGTCGAGTCGACGCCCTCGAAGCGGACAGGTGGCATGTCTGAGAAGATGGTCATGGCAGATTATCCTTCAGGTAGATGTCGATCCGTACGGGACCGGGGCGATATTGGTCCTGCCCGTCGGACAGGGCTTTGAGGGTCTGCACGGATTGGCGAACCTCGTCGGCCGCGTCTTGGTTGATGGCCGCGTCGAATGTGCCGCTCAGGAGTGCCTCGCGCATGAATGGCGTCAATTCATGGCCGATGGCGACGACCTCCGCCGAGCGACCGACATTCTCTAGAGCCGACACGATGCCGCGATTGCCGGCGCCCATGCTGTAGAGTCCGACGAGGTCGGGGGAGACCCGCAAGGCTTCAGCTACGATTGGCCCGGTGACGGCAAAATCGTCGAGGCCTTCGGCAACCGGGAGCAGCGACAGGTTGGGAAAATCGCGTTCGATGACCTGGGCGAAGCCGAGGCGGCGTTCGGCGTGGTCGCGCAGAGTCATGCGCCCCGCCACCGTGAGGATCGGGCCATGGCGCCCTCCGACGAAGCGCCCGAGCAAGGACGCCGCGACCCGCCCCGCTGCGACATTGTCCGGCCCGATGAAACAGGTGCGCTTCGAGGGGGTGGCGTCGGAGACCATGGTGACGACATGAATGCCCTCGCCGACGAGTTGGGCGATCGCTTCGCGCACCTCGGGGGCGTCGACCGCCACGACGGCGACGCCCATGACGTCCCTTTCTCGGAAGGCATCGAGTTGACGTGCCAGGTCGATTGGGTCGAAGGGCGCGTAATCGCTCACCGTCAAGCTCGTCCTCTGATCGAGGCCCCTTACGGCGGCGGCTTCGATCTCACGCTCGATGGCCTGCATGAAACTGTTCTGCGGCAGATGCGGCACCAGGAAACCAAACCGATACCTTCGACCGCGCGCAAGGTTGGCGGCTGCGAGATCCCGCCTGAAGCCGAGCCGCTCCACCGCGTCCTGAACGGCTTTGGCTGTGGCGTCGCGCACCCCGAGACGGCGGTTGAGCACGCGATCGACGGTGGCGAGGCTCACCCCGGCCGCAGCCGCGACGTCGCCTGCCGTCGCCGGCCTCTCCACCCGCATGTTCGATCCCGCCCTGGTCTTCATTGACCTACGTCAATCATCGATTTAGCCGTGACGCAAGCACTCTGCACACCCAAAATACGGGCTCGGTGAGCCAGCCTGTCACCGCCATCCTGGAAGAATCTGCCGTTCTCGCTATCTCTATTGATTGACGTACCTCAAAGGGCTAAATGGACCCGAGGTGGATATCAATCGCATAGACGGTCCGAGCCACCCGGACCTCTGCAGGGAGAGACACGCGTGATCACCAGAAGGACATTCAACGCGCTTGCGTTAAGCGGCGCCGCCTCGATGACCGTTGGCCTGAAGGCAGCCTCGGCAGCCGACAAGGGGCTGATCGGCGTCGCCATGCCGGAGAAGACCACTCAAAGGTGGATCGACGACGGCAATAACATGGTCAAGCAGCTCCAGGACAAGGGTTATACGGTCGATCTGCAATATGCTGACGACGACATCCCCAATCAGCTGGCCCAGATCGAAAACATGGTCACGAAGGGCGTCAAAGTCTTGGTGGTCGCTTCGATCGACGGCACGACGCTGACAGACGTACTTCAGAAGGCGCACGACAGAAACATTAAAGTGATCGCCTACGACCGCCTGATCAGGAACTCCCTCAATGTCGACTACTATGCCACATTTGACAACTTCAAGGTCGGCATGCTGCAGGGGACAAGCATTGTCGAGTCGCTCGGATTGAAAGATGCCGCAGGTCCCTTCAACATCGAGTTGTTCGGCGGCTCGCCCGACGACAACAATGCCTACTTCTTCTATGACGGTGCCTTGTCGGTGCTCGGTCCTTATATCGACAGCAAGAAGTTGATCGTTCAAAGCGGCCAAAAGGGCATGAAGGTCGTCTCGACGCCTAAATGGGACGGGGCAACGGCGCAGTCGCGCATGGATAATCTCCTCAGCGCCTATTACACGAACAAAAAGCTAAATGCCGTACTGGCGCCCAACGACAATATAGCGGTCGGAATCATCTCCTCGCTGAAGGGAGTCGGCTACGGATCGGGCGACTTGAAGATGCCTGTGATCACCGGCCAGGATTGCCAGGTCCAGTCCATCAAGTCGATCGTCGCGGATGAGCAGACCTCTTCCATCTACAAAGATACGCGCGACCTTGCGAAGGTCGTGGTCGGCATGGTGGACGCGCTGTTGACCGGGTCGGAACCCCAAGTCAACGATGTGAAGACCTACGACAACGGCAAGAAGGTCGTGCCGACCTATCTGCTCAATCCAGTGCTCGTCACAAAAGCCAACTGGAAGCAGGTTCTGGTCGACGGCGGCTACTATACGATGAAGCAACTCGGCATGTGAACCGAGACCATGCGCCGGACGATCGAGCGAAGGTTCGCTCGTTTGTTCGGCCGCATCCCGGCCCTTGACGGCCGTTCAGTGAGCGCGAATGCCGGCTGACTTTCGAGCGGTCCGCCGGCAGACCCTTCGGCTGATTCCCTAAGGCTGTTGACGCTATGGTCCGGGATGTCGGTGGAAGTGGGCATGATCTGGTCACGGACCGGCAAGCATAGGCGTTGATGCCGGCAGGTTTAACCTCGGCTTTTGGTTTCACGCCGACGCTGTCGAGGTTGGTGTTCCGGCCTTACGGAGCGCCTCTGGACGCTGATCTTTCAATATCGATCCCGTGAATCCCTAGGAGTGGCCGGATCTAATCAACTCGATCTAGCTGAGAACTGACGAACTCCGATAGGCCACGAAGCTGCGATCTCAATTCCCTCAGTTGCTGTTCGTCGAGGCCCAGGCCAGACACAAGCTTCCGGCGCATCTCAACGGACTTGGCGCGTAGTTCATAGCCCTTGTGCGTTACAGAAACTTTAACTTTTCTCTCATCGAGACTATCGCGGGATCGCGAAACTACTCCGACTGCCTCCATCCTTTTGACGAGAGGCGTTACTGTGTTACCTTCAAGTGCGATAGTGGCGGCGATTTCGTTAATGGTAAGAGGGGATTTTTCCCATAACGCCATTAGGACCATATATTGAGAAAATGTTATGTTCATGGGCTTAAGAAGAATTTTATATAGCTTGACCATTTTATTCGTCGTTGAATACAACGAAAAAGAAAGCTGATTTTCAAGATGCAGCTCGGTATATTGATGAGAAGGCTCTGTGCTGCCTTTTGATTCTATAGAATTACTCATTCTAGTTTCTCATCAATGCGGGAAGAGCAACACTTTTTATAACACCTTCCTATTCAAAGCCTCCCTACCAAATGCCTATTCGGGGCGTCAACTTAAAAAGGCATAATTCCTAGGGAAATATAGGAAAACGAGCTATGGCTAAGTTGGCGATACTCTCTTCTCGATGGGAAACCTAACGACGGTGGTTGCGCAAACACCTCGTTTCATAGCGCACCGACCATTCGAGTCGGTAATATGCCACGACGTATCGATTCTGAAAATTAATAAAATTGTAAATATCTAGGAGTAACTCCTTAGCGAGATACCTAGAGGTTGCTGGCCTGTTGCTTCCGTCCGCCCCGCCGCATCACTCTCGACCTGAGAGTGCCGCCTCTCTCAATGCGTCAGGATTCTTGTCAATTGGTTTCGAGAATGCGGTCGCTGACCGTCATACGATAAAGGTTATCATGCGAGAGTTGTTTTCTTTTGACGGCGGTACCAAGTCTACGCTCGAGGCTTTCGACAAGTCGCTGGCTATAATAGAATTTGATACAACTGGAAAAATTTTGCGCGCAAATGACAATTTCTGCTCTACAATGGGATATGAATTATCTGAAATCAAAGGACAGAACCACCGAATATTTGTTGACGCTGCCTATGCTCAGACCTCTGAATATACTCAGTTCTGGGCCCGGCTCGGACGCGGCGAATTCGATGCCCATGAATATCTGCGGATCGGCAAAGGCGGTCGAGAGATCTGGATTCGGGGTTCGTACAACCCTGTAAGAAATCGACACGGCAGGGTCATCAAGATCGTCAAACAGGCGACTGATGTGACCGCATCAAGGAATACCGCAAATGACCTCTCGGCCCAAATCGACGCGATTTCTCGCGCTCAGGCCATTATCGAGTTCACTACCGACGGGGAGGTCGTTACAGCCAATGCGAATTTTCTCGCCGCCCTGGGGTATCAATTAGGGGAGATCAAAGGCCAGCATCATCGTATGTTTGTTGAACCCGGCTATGCTGGATCGGATGAGTATCAAGAGTTTTGGAATAAGCTTAGACGCGGCGAATACATTGCTTCTGAATTCAAGCGTATTGGCAAAGGCGGCAAGGAGGTCTGGATTCAGGCCTCATACAATCCTATCCTAGACTTGAACGGAAAGGTGACTAAGGTCGTCAAGTTCGCCACCGATGTCACTGGACGTGTTCAGGCGGTGCAAAAGATAGCCAATGGCTTGGCCCGATTGGCCGACAGCAATATTGAAAGTGACATCGACGTAGCTTTTGTTCCCGATTTTGAAAAGCTCCGGACCGACTTCAATCTGGCGAGTGAAAACTTGCGATCGGCCCTTGGAAAGATCCCCCATTCAAGCCGTACGATCCAATCGGGGATACAAGAGATATCCTCCGCCTCCGACGATCTCGCCCGCCGTACCGAACAGCAGGCTGCAAGTCTTGAGGAGACCGCTGCGGCTCTGACGGAAATCACTGAAACTGTGAAGCGATCGGCCGAAGGAGCCGCTCACGCACGAGACGTCGTCGCCGCCGCCGATGAGGACGCCAAGACAAGCGGTGCGGTGGTCAAGCAAGCGGTGGTGGCGATGGACAATATTGCTCAATCGGCCAAGCAAATCAGCCAGATTATCGGGGTCATCGACGAAATAGCGTTCCAAACCAACCTGCTAGCGCTCAATGCGGGGGTCGAAGCCGCCCGTGCGGGCGACGCTGGCCGAGGCTTTGCGGTGGTCGCCTCCGAGGTCCGCGCCCTCGCGCAGCGTTCGGCTGACGCCGCCAAGGAGATCAAGGCGTTGATTTCGACGTCATCGGGCCAGGTCGATCAGGGTGTTCGTCTCGTCAAGCAGACCGGCCAATCGCTGGAACGCCTTTTGGCGCAGGTTGGGGAGATCAACATTTCCGTCGCGCAGATCGCTAGCGGCGCGAGAGAACAGTCCACAGCGCTCGAAGAGGTCAATACAGCGATCAGCCAAATGGACCAAGTCACTCAACAGAATGCAGCGATGGTGGAAGAAACTACCGCCGCCAGCCACGCTCTTTCAAAGGAAAGCACGGACCTCTCAGGACTTATTTCTCGGTTTCGTATAACGAATATCAAAAAGGGGGAAACTCTCGCATTTGATATGAGAAGGGCGGTAGCGCAAACAGGTGGTCGCAGACCCGATAAAGTGTTCGCGCGGGGCTGACCTCGGCCGCACCCGCCTCGAACGGCACGCGCCTCTGCCGATATCGCTCCTACGCGACCTGTGGTGCGCTATAGATGGCGTGAGGTTTTGTCTCCATTGGGATCCGATTGCTCTCGGGCGTGCCGGTTGAGGACCACCTCGGGCAAGGCGGCGTCCCGCTTTCGCTCCTCTCGCCGCAACCTCCAGCCGTGGTCCCGGATGCGATGCGTCTGCCGTGTCTCAACCAGCAGCACCTTGGCCCGGCCCAGCCGATCGTCATCCGTCCCCGACTCCGGGTCAATCTATACAGACAACCACGTTGTGTTCATTCGGCTCGTTCGACCAAATGAGCGCGCGACGGTCCGGGCTCGAAGGGTTCGCCAAAATATTGGGTCTCGCGAGCCACCCTGCCCTCCAGGAACTCCATCACGCTCACCGAGTAGGACGGTCGATCGTCATAGGTGAGGATGAATTCCGTGACCCAGACGTCGCCCGTGCCGACGATGCGGCGCACCCGGAAGCGCTTCGCGCTCGGCTGCGCGACGCGCGAGGCCCGAATGTTATGCCGCCCCCTGATGCGCTCGCCCGATTGCGGATACTCGAGCACCGCATCCTCTCGGTAAATGTCGTGCTCGACATCGAAGTCGTTCGCGTCCGATGCGGCCCAGTGGCGCTCGAGCGCCTTTCGAATTTCATTCTCATCCATGATGTCACTCCCATTTCTCGTCATGATATCTCGGCATGCTGCATGCCACTGCGCGTTGGCCGCACACGCGCTCCCTTGGTGTTACGCGGCCGGGCGAGTGTGAGGGGTGGGAAGCGTTTTCGATGAGGACGTCGCTAGGCTAACGGCGCTCGCCTTCGACCACAACACTATGCTCGACCCAGCCTCATATTGCCCGACCAGAGTGTCCGAGGCGAAAGCAGGCCGTTGCGCGACCCCCAAAACGTCGACAACGAGAGCTGACATGCGGCTTCGTTCTGGTTCTACCGCTCCAGCGACGCGCTGATGCCCGCCAGCAAAGGTCGAGAAAGCATTCGGTCGTATTTTGAGGAGCGACGCCATCCCCGCAGAGAGGCGTCGGAGGAGGGTCTGGTGAGCGGCGAGGCCGATATCGCTGCAATATCATTGAAGCCCCAACTTGACTTGTATGCCTCCTAGGCCCACATAGAGGTTATCGATCTATAGGCTGCACGTTCAAGCCCCCGCGATAATGCACCTCTGGTGCGCCGGGCACGCTGATGACTTCCTCCTTGTATTGTCGATTTCACGCCGCACGGCGCCTTGGCACTGTGCGACATTCTAGATATGCGAACAGGAGTTCGTCATGAGCAATGGCACGGTAAAGTGGTTCAACGCCACCAAAGGTTTCGGTTTCATTCAGCCCGACGACGGCGGACAAGATGTGTTCGTTCATATCAGCGCTGTCGAGCGCGCCGGAATGAGAGATCTTCAAGAAGGCCAGAAGCTTGGCTTCGAGGTGACTAAAGATAGTCGCACCGGCAAGATGTCTGCGGATAAACTTCAGGTTGCCTGAATAAAAGAGCGTCTTGATCTGAGCGACCACGGATGTACTGGCGACTTTGATTAAAATTATTGAATAGATCGCAGAGGCCGGGTCAACCCGGCCTTTTTTTATGCAACACCGCAATAGCGGGACTATTGAAGTTGTAGAGCTATGATGTACGAAATTCATTTCAAAGGTGCCGACGGCTCGGCCGCGAAGGAAATTTTCACAGCGACCAACGATAAAAAGGCCATTCAGAGGATCGGAGCCGCAGTGGATCGTCTCGCCGCGAAAAGCGGGGCGGGCTCGTATAGACTGGTGGATGCTAAAGGCAGGGATGTAGTTCGGGAGACGGAACATGTCCCGGATATACCAAGGACCACCTGAGTCTTTGTCTACAATACGATGTGTTTAGGTCGAATCGCTTTTGCGATCCCTAACTTGCGAACCTGCTCGCATTTTGAGGTTGGGTCATATCCGCCTCAGGATGACATGCTCTAACTTATTGGAATCGATTACGTTCATGACTTTGGATGGAGTTCATTCAAAGACATCGTGATCGAGGGTCCTGGGGCGCATTTTCGCCAGTAACGCGCCGAAGTCGCATGATCGCGGCTCTGCTCACCGGCCTCCACCACGGCTCCTTCGGCCGCACCTTCGAGGGCGTGCGGTGCTTCCGTGTCGAAGGACGGAGGGGGCAGCCCCCTACCCGCCCACTTTCGAGAAATCGGCCACCGCCAGCGTCGTGCGGCGCAGGCTGCCGAGCAGGCGCAAACGGTTGAGCCGCAAGGCGGCCTCCTCCGCATTGACCGTCACCTTGTCGAAGAAGGCATCGACCGGCGGCCGGAGTTTGGCCAGCGCCCGCATGGCGGCTTTGAAATCCTCGGATGCGACGCTCGCTTGCGCGTCCTGCTCGACGGCGCTCAGGGTTTCGGCCAGGGCCTGTTCCTCCGGCAGAACCAGGAGCGCGGGGTCGAAGGCCGCGTCGAAGGCCCCTGCCCCATCCTTCTTCTCCTCCGCGCGCAAAATGTTGGCGGCACGGCGGTAGCCGGCGAGGAGGCTCTTGCCGTTGTCGAGATCGAGGAATTTCCCCAGCGCCTCGACCCGTCGGACGATCATCAACAGGTCGTCCTGGCCCGGTAGCGCAAAAATCGCGTCGATGAGGTCGTGGCGGGCGCCTTTGTCCTTCAGATAGATTTTGAGGCGGTCGGCGAAGAAGGAGAGGAGATCAGCGATTGTGCCGCTTTCGTCAGGTTGCGCAGCCGCTCTGAAACGCAAACGGCTTCCAATTTCCGTCGCATTCGCAGCAAGTCCCATGAGGATAACTGCGTTTTGTTCATTTTTTTCAGCGAGGGAAAGAGCAAGCGTCCTTTGGATCGCTATGTTCGAGTGAATGCGAGAGTAGCGAAGAGGATTTATTACAAGTAACGCCAGCTTTATTTTAAGCCCATTCTCTAGCACAATCCTAATCACCCCGAGCGCAGTCCGCCTCAGCGCATACGGATCCTTGCTCCCCGTCGGCTTTTCGTCGATGGCCCAAAATCCGACCAGCGTATCGAGCTTGTCGGCGAGGGCGACGGCGATCGACACGGGCTCGGTCGGCACGCGGTCGGAGGGGCCTTGCGGCTTGTAATGCTCCTCGATGGCGACCGAAACCGCAGGCGTTTCGCCCTGTGCCTCGGCATAGCGGCGGCCCATCAACCCCTGCAATTCGGGGAATTCGCCGACCATGTCCGACACGAGATCGGCCTTGGCCAGCATCGCGGCGCGTTCGGCTTCAGCCGGGTCGGCGCCGACCAGCGGCGCGAGGTCCCGCGCCAGCGCCGCGATGCGCTTGACCCGCTCGCCCTGCGTGCCGAGTTTTTCATGAAACACGATCGAATCGAGTTTGCCGATCCGGTCTTCGAGCTTCACCTTAAGATCTGTCTCCCAGAAGAATTTGGCGTCGGAGAGCCGCGCCCGCACCACCCGCTCATTGCCGGCGACGATCGCGGCCCCATCATCCGAGGCGATGAGATTCGACACCAGCACAAAACGGTTCGCGAGCTTGCCGGCGCCATCGCGCGTGACAAAACATTTCTGGTTGGCCCGGATGGTGGCGCGGATCACTTCGGGCGGGATCGAGAGGAAAGCCTCATCGAACCGCCCCATAAGCACCACTGGCCATTCGACGAGGCCGGCGACCTCCGCCAGCAGCGCCTCGTCCTCCACGACCTCCAGCCCCTGCGCGAAGGCGAGGTCGCGGGCGTCATGGCGGATGATGTCCCGCCGTCGCTCGGCGTCGAGCACCACCTTGGCCCGTTCCAGCCCCGACGCGTAATCATCGAAACGCCGGACCTTGAACGGCGTCGGGGCCATAAAACGATGCCCGCGCGTAAAATCGCCGGCGGCGATGCCCTCGATGGCGAAGGGCACGATCTCGGGCTCCTCGGTCTCGGGACCGAAGGTGCAGAGGATCGATTGCAGCGGCCGCACCCAGCGCAAGGCCTCCGGCGCGCCCGAGGCCTTGCCCCACCGCATCGACTTAGGCCACGGGAAACCCTTGATCAGACCGGGCAGCATCGCGCTCAGCACCGCCGGCGTCGCTTCGCCAGGCCGCTCGATCACGGCCGTGTAGAACTCGCCCTTCTTGGGGTCCTTGGTGACCACGGCATCGTCGATCGAGGCGAGGCCGGCACTTTTCAGGAAGCCCTGGATGGCGGCGTCCGGAGCGCCGACTCGCGGCCCCTTGCGCTCCTCGCGCGTATCGGGCTGGTTCGCCGGCAGGCCGACGACATGAAGCGCGAGACGTCGCGGGGTCGCAAAACTCTGCGCGCCCTCGTAAGTGAGGCCCTTCGCCACCAGGGCGTCGGTGACGAGGCGCTTCAGATCGGCGGCGGCTTGCGCCTGCATCCGGGCCGGAATCTCTTCGGACAACAATTCGAGCAAAAGGTCGGGCATCGGTCTTTTCGAAAGGAGGATGCCGCCTTCTAGTCGCGGAAGCCGCGAGTGTCACGGCGCAAGGCCCAATAACAGCGACCGATCGCCTGACATCCAGCCGTCGAGCGCCGCGAAGGCTTCCCGGGCGCCGGCCACGATCGCGTCGGGGTCGAGCGCCCCGCGACCCACCTCGTCTGTCAGGATCGCCTTGAACCCCTGCCATCGAGCCCCTGTCGCGGCGCCATAGG
This sequence comes from Lichenihabitans sp., assembly GCA_965214365.1. Lineage (GTDB taxonomy): Bacteria > Pseudomonadota > Alphaproteobacteria > Rhizobiales > Beijerinckiaceae > Lichenihabitans. Next base: position 1,540,315 of record CBDCBM010000004.1, on the reverse strand, counting down.
GCATGTGGAACGCCGCGCCTCTGTCGCTCGTGACACCCAAAGCAGCATGAAGGTTTCGTGCGATGATCTGCCCGCCTAGGGTCGCGCCCTCGACGACATAGAGGCAGCCCCAGGCCGCCTCGATCGTGGGGAACGCGCCGAACCGGCCGTCGGCCTCCGTCTCACCCTCTTCCGCCGCGAAGCCTATATCGCGCAGATCCTGGCGCAACAGGTCGGATTTGACGAGACGTGCCTCAAGATCGAGCGCGGCGGGAAACCTTGCCGCCCACCGCCGCAGGCCTCGCTCCACCGGCGCATGAAACCCCGCCATGCGCGACAGGATCGCCGCATAATCGCAGAGGCCGAGGTCAAGCGCCGTCAGCCGGCTCATGCGCGGGTTAGCTTCTATGGCGTCGTGGTCCGAGCGGGTTTCGGCCCGCAACCGCGCCGTGATGACAAGCTCACCCGTCGGCCTTGTCTCGGCAGATCGAACCAGTGGGTTCCGAGACTGCATGTTCAACGACGGCCTCCCTCGCCTTGACGTCAGGCGATCTGAGCCTGTGTCGGGGCTCATGGCAAGGGGCTGCGGGCTTATTTCAAGCCAGCCGACCTATCCGGCAGACGGTCAAACCAGTCCGTGGTCGGCATTCCTGAGAAAGGCCACCGCATAGGGCGCGAAAGAGCGGTTCACCTCGATATGAAACCGGTCCTGCGCCTGGCGCCAAAGCGTGATGTCGGCCTTGGCCAGAACCGTGCGGGTCGACATGCCGACCGGAAAAGCCTTGGGGTCGAGGTCGAGCGGACACCCGGCGTTGAGCAGCGACGCCGCGCGTTCCCCCACCACGTCCACGCCGACCTGCCGGTGCGAGACATCGACGAGGCTATGAGGAACCGGCGCCGTGGCGGCCTCGATCGAGGCCGCGAGCTCGGCGGCATCCGGGGCGTCGAGCGCCAGAAGAAGCCACTCGTCCGGTCCCAGCCAGAGCGCTGCACGGTGTCCCTCGTGCTGCGCCCGGAGGGGCTCCATGGACAATCCGCAGCCGAAGGCCTCGCCGCAAAGCCGAGCGGCCTCGGGGGCACCGCGAAAGATGAAGCGGGTCGCCGGCGCGGCGAGCGCGATCGACATGGGCGGATGAAACGAGAGCGGCCCGTGCCGCGCAACGCGCGCGAGATTGTCAGCCATGAAGACGCGTCCCTTCGGGATCGTAGAAGACAGGAGCCGTTAATGTGACCCTGACCGACCCGTTCGGCATCGGGACATAGAGCACATCTCCCATGCGGCTGCGTCCACCCTCGACCAGGGCCAGCGCGATCGGCCGCCCCATCGCCGGGCTATGATAGCTCGATGTGACATGGCCAATGGCGTGCGTACCCTTGGCCGGATCGGGAGTGCCGACGATCTGCGCACCCTCCTCCAACAGCGCGCCGCCCTCGGTCAAGAGCCCCACGAGTTGCTTGCGGTGGGGCACCACGAGATCGGGCCGGCCGAGCGATCGCTTGCCCACGAAATCGGGTTTCGAGCGCGCCACGGCGCCGCCCATGCCGAGGTCGTCCGGCGTCACCGTGCCGTCGGTCTCCTGACCGATGATGATATAGCCCTTCTCGGCCCGCAGCACATGCATGGCTTCGGTACCGTAGGGCGCGGCGCCAAGCGGCCTCGCCTGATGCCAGACGGCGTCCCACACGGCTTGGCCGTAGTCCGCCGGAACATTGATCTCGAAGCCGATCTCGCCCGTGAAGGATACGCGGAACAGCCGGGTCGGGACGCCACATATGCGCCCCTCGCGGATGGACATATGCGGCATAGCCGCCGCCGAAACATCGATGCCCTCGAGCAGCGGCGCGATGATGTCGCGGGCGCGCGGCCCCTGGACCGCGATGACGGCCCATTGGTCGGTGACCGACGTCAGCCACACCTTGAGATCGGGAAATTCGGTCTGGAGGTAATCCTCCATGTGAGCAAGCACGCGCGGCGCGCCGCCGGTCGTCGTCGTCACATGGAAGCGATCGGGTGCGAGACGCCCGACGACGCCGTCGTCCATGACAAAGCCCGACTCGATCAACATCAGCCCATAGCGGCAGCGGCCGACGCCGAGCTTGGTCCAGCTATTGGTGTAGAGGCGGTTGAGAAACTCGGCGGCGTCAGGGCCGACGACCTCGATCTTGCCGAGGGTCGAGCCGTCGAAGAGGCCACCAATTTCGCGCACCACGCGACATTCGCGCGCTACGGCCGCGTGCATGTCCTCGCCGGCTTGCGCAAAATAATGCGCGCGCTTCCACTGCCCCACATCCTCGAACCGCGCCCCCTGGGCCACAGCCCAAGGGTGGGTGGGCGTCTCGCGAATGGGATCGAAAAGATCGCCACGGGAAATACCCGCGAAGGCGCCGAAGGTCACCGGCGTATAAGGCTGGCGAAAAGTCGTGAGGCCGACCTGCGGAATGGCTTTGCCGAGCGCCTGCGCCGCGATCGCTAGCGCGTTCATGTTCGAGGTCTTGCCCTGGTCGGTTGCCATGCCGCTCGTCGTGTAGCGCTTGACATGTTCGATCGAATGGAACCCCTCGCGGACTGCGAGCTTGATGTCCTTGGATGTCACGTCGTTCTGGAAATCGACAAAGGCTTTGGCGCGCAGCGGATCCTTGCCATGCGGCAGGGCACCGAGAAAGCCGCCTCGATCCTCGCAATCGTCCCCCACGACCGCATAGGCGCGCGGTTCGCCAACGCCCCGGCCTGCAGCATCGCCCTCGGCGAGTGCGGAGGCGATGCCCCAGCCGCCGTTGCAGCCGCCGGCCGATGTCTGGGCCTGCGCCGGCGTGCCGGGCACATAGGCACCCTTCGCCTCGTCGAACCGTAATGTTCCGCGCGATTGCGAGAAGAGATGGACGGCGGGCGTGAAGCCGCCGCTCATCAGCACGAGGTCGCAGGGCACCGCCTGGTAGTCGAGAACCCTATCGCCGACGATCGTGCCGACCGTAACTTCGCGAACCCGCAACCCGCCCTTGACCACCGCGATCGTCGATCCGACCGAGACAGCGATGCCCTTGGCCTTCACGGCATCGAGCATCGGCGCCGTGACCTCGGGGCGGATATCGACGATGCGGGCGACCGCGACGCCGGCCTCGGCGAGTTCGAGCGCGGTGCGATAAGCGCCGTCATGCGCGGTGAGCAACACGGCGCGCGATCCCGGCTTCACGCCGTAGCGGTTCAGAAAGATCCGGGCGGCCTCGGCCAGCATGATCCCGGGCCGGTCGTTGTCCGGGAAGACCAGCGGGCGCTCGATCGCGCCCGTGGCCAGCACGACATGGCGCGCGCGGACCTGCCACATTTTTTCCCGCGGCGTTCCAGGCTCGGCGTGATCGAGGTGATCGGTGAGCCGTTCGCTGAGGCCGATAAAATTGTGGTTGTAATAGCCGAAGGCCTGGGTGCGGGGCAGCAGCGTCACGCCTGCCGCCTTGAGCTCCTCGATCGCCTCAGCGATCCAGTCCGCCGCCGATCGGCCGTCGATCGACACACCTGATGAGGCCAGCAGCGAGCCGCCCATCTCCGAGCCTTCGTCGCAGAGGATCACGCGCGACCCTGCCCGCGCCGCCGCGAGGGCTGCCGCGATCCCGGCCGGGCCCGCTCCGACCACCAGCACGTCGCAATGGACGAAACGGCTGGCATAGAGGTCGGGGTCCGGCAGGCGCGAGGCCGAGCCGAGGCCAGCCGCGCGGCGGATGATCGGCTCGAAGAGGCCGTACCAGAGCTTCGCACCCTTGATGAAGCGCGGTCCCATGAAGGTCTTGTAGTAGAAGCCCGCGACGAAGAGGGGCGAGAACAGCGAATTGATGGCGCCGACGTCGAAGCCCAAGACCGGCCAGCGGTTCTGGCTCGTGGCGTCGAGGCCGTCGTAAAGCTCGACCTGCGTCATGCGCAGGTTCGGCGTCGTGCGGGCGGCGTCCCGTGCCACCGACGCAAGGGCGTTGGGTTCCTCGGAACCGGCCGACAGGAAGCCGCGCGGACGGTGATATTTGAAGCTTCGCCCGACGAGATGGATGCCGTGGCTCAGCAGCGCGGAGGCGAGCGTGTCGCCGCGCAAGCCCGTGTAAGGTGTGCCGTCGAATGTGAAACGAACCGGCTGGGCCCTGTCGACGCGCCCCCCCGCCGGTGTCCTAAAACGACCGTTCATGGCGCCACCTGATCGCCGGCGCCAGTGCGGGGTGCCTCGCCTTCCGGGGCAAGCGGACCTGTCGCGGGACGAGGCTCTCCGATTTTATAGAACGCGAGGAACTGGTCGCTGACGGTGTCGCGCAAAGCGTTGAAAAACCTTCCGCACCCCGAAAAATGGCGCCAGCGCTCGGCCATAACGCCCTTTGGATTGTCGCGCCAGAACAGGAACTCGGCCCAGGCCTCGTCGTCCACGACAGCAGGGTTACGGGTGATGTGGGCGTGGCCGCCGTAGCGGAATTCGAGTTCCGGGCGATCGCCGCAATAGGGGCATTTGATCAGGAGCATCAGTGGGCCACCGCGGCCGCGGCCGCCTCGTCGATGAGCCGGCCGGTACGGAACCGGTCGAGCGAGAAAGGCGCGTTGATGCGATGCGGCTCGCCGGTCGCGACCATATGGGCGAAGACGTGGCCGGAGCCCGGCGTCGCCTTGAAGCCGCCGGTTCCCCAACCGCAATTGACGAAGAGCCCCGGCACCGGGGTCTTGGCGATGATGGGCGAGCGGTCGGGCGTCACGTCGACGATGCCGCCCCAGTTGCGCAGCATGCGCAGACGGCGAACCATGGGGAAGAGCTCGCAGATGGCGTCGAGCGTGTGGGTCGCGATGTGGAGGCCGCCGGTCTGGCTGTATGACACATAGGCGTCCGTGCCCGCGCCGATCACCAGTTCGCCTTTATCCGATTGCGACATATAGGCGTGAATGGTGTTCGACATCACGACGCAGGGCATGAGCGGCTTGATGGGTTCCGACACCAGCGCCTGAAGCGGATAGCTTTCGAGCGGCAGCCGAACATCCGCCATGCTCATGACGACGCTGGTGTTGCCCGCCGCGACCACGCCGACCCGCGTCGTGGCGATGGCGCCCCGTGTCGTATCGAGACCCGAGACCGCGCCCGAGGCGTCGCGGCGGATGCCCTTGACCTCGCAGTTCTGGATGATGTCCACACCGAGGGCCGAGGCGGCCCGGGCATAGCCCCACGCCACGGCATCGTGCCGCGCCGTGCCGCCGCGCCTCTGCAGGGCCGCCCCGATGATGGGATAGCGGACCGTCGGCGCGATGTTCAGGATCGGACAAAACTCCTTCGCCTCTTCCGGCGACAGCCATTCGTTGTCGATCCCGGCGAGCCGGTTGGCGTGGACATGACGTTTGAAGACCTGAACGTCATGAATATTATGCGCCAGCATCATCACGCCACGCGGCGAATACATGACATTGTAGTTCAACACCTGCGACAGGTCCTGCCACAGTGTCAGCGCGTGGTTGTAAAGCGTCGAGCTTTCTTCCCAGAGGTAATTCGAGCGGATGATGGTGGTGTTCCGCCCGGTATTGCCGCCGCCGAGCCAACCCTTCTCGACGACCGCGATGTTCCGCATGCCATGCTCCGCCGCCATGTAATAGGCGGTGGCCAGGCCGTGACCGCCCGCGCCGACGATCACGGCGTCATAGGCAGGCCTGGGTTCGGGAGAGCGCCATTGCTCGGGCCAGCCGACATGGCCCGAAAAACTCCGACGCAGAAGGTTAAGAAACGAAAAGCGCAAAAAAGGCGGCTCCCGGCAAGCGGAGCCGCAATGTCGTCCGCCGGGCGGGTCATCGTCTAGCATCGGACCGACGGAGGTCTGGCCCGTATCCGACACCGCCTTGGCAGCCGCCGCGACGCTTCAGCACCCCATTTGGCTCGTTATGTCCCCCGTCGCCCGATCCGCACGGATAATCCATCCGTCTGGATGAGTCGGCCACGAGTTTAGACGCGCTGCGTTAGGGGTTTACACCATTCGGCCAGCGGGGCTGGCGGCAACTGACGATGGATTAACCGTGACGGGGGCTCCCTGATCCTCGCGCGGCGATTTTACGCTATGAGGTCGGGGACCGACCGGAGCTCCCCCATGAACCCTGCGCGATCCTTGCGCATCGCGCTCGTCCAGACACAGGCGGAAAATGCCGGTGCCCAGGAAATATCGCGCCTTCTGGCCGAAGGGCTCGTGGCGCGAGGGCACGAGGTGCGGCAAGTCTTTTTTTTCCGCCGAACCGCGTCGTTCGACGACGTCGCCAATGCGGTGTTCTGCGCGCGCGCGAGGCCTTCGAACCCAGTGGCTCTGGCCCGATTCTTCTGGCGGCTCGGCCAGGAACTGAGGGCCGCCCGGGCCGAGGTCACGGTCACCTTTCAACATTTCGGCAACCTGATCGGCACAGTCGGCGCGCTGCTCACCGGCTGTCGGCACATCGTCGCCAATCAGAATACCCCCTCGACGTCCATTCCCCTGGCGGTAAAAGTCGCGGACTTGCTCTACGGGCTGCTCGGCCTCTACGAACGCATTGTCGTCAATTCGCACGAGAGCGAGGCGCTGTTCGGACGCTTCCCGCGCCCCTATGCCAAGCGCGTCGTGAGAATCGACCATGGCTTCGCCGACAAGTCGGTAGCGATCGGCAAGCCTCAGGCGCGTGCCGAACTCGGACTTCCGTTGGACATATCACTGCTGGGCTGCGCGGCGCGGCTGCATCCCGGCAAGAACATCGCGGCCGCCATTCGCATCCTGACGATCAACACTGAGCAGCACCTTGCCCTAGCGGGTCAGGGCGCCGAGCGGGACAACCTCGAGACCCTCGCCCGGGATCTCGGGGTGCGAGACAGGGTCCATTTTGTCGGCGAACTCGACTCCCACCACATCGGCGTGTTCTTCGCCGCGCTCGATTGTTTCGTTTTTTCGAGCGTCGCCGAGACCTTTGGCCTCGCGGTCGCCGAGGCGGCTCAGGCCGGCCTGCCCGTCGTGTCGAACCGTCTCACGGTGCTCGAAGAGGTGCTGGCCGTCGATGGACAGCCTTGCGCTCTTTTCGTCGACACCAATGACACCCCGGCTTTCGCCGCAGCGGCGCGCCGTCTCCTCGAGGATCCGATTCTGGCAGGCGAATTGACCGCGCGCGGGCGGCGCCTTGGCGCCCGTTTCCCGCTCGACGGCATGATCCGACGCTACATCGACCTCATCGAATCCCTGGCGTGAGCGGCGCGATGCGGATCGAGATCCGGGTCGAGCGTCGCGCCTTCCGGCGCTGGCATCAAGCTCTGGCCGACGACATCAGGCGCAGGCTGCCCGGCGCGGCGGTCAGGTTTCACTTCGAGGCCGGTGCGCTCGCCCCGCTGCCCGCCGTCCAGGCGTTGCTGGATCTCGAACGTCTCGTGCTGCGCGGACCGCGCCATCCGCTCTTCGACCTCGTGCCTGCCCCCGACGCCCCAGACCCCGAGGGCTTCGAGGCCGAAGCCATCGTCGATTGCACCGGCCGCGCGTCGCGCGATGAGGCCAGAGCCGTTCCGATCCTCCAACCGTTGTTCGACGGTTCGCCCTCGCTCGACGTGATGATCGGCGCTCTACTGGCCCGGCGTATGCCGCGAATCACGATCGAGAGCACTGGATCGGGCGCAGTCTTGGCCGAGGCGACGATCTCGGCGGAAGCCGCGTCGGGGCTGACGGGAGGCATCGACAGCGTGCTCTCGCGCACCATCGTGCTTTTCGGCCGAGTGCTGGCCTCTCCGGACGGCACCCTGCCTCCGTCCATGAGAGGAGCCTCCACCGACGCCGCGAGCGCCAAGGCCGTGCTGGCCTTTGCGACGCGAAACCTTGCGACGGATTGCGCGCGGGCGATCTACCATCTGTGCCTCCTCGCGCCGCATTGGCGCATCGGTTGGCGCCTCCACGACGGCCCGGGAGTCTTCGAGCGCCATGACCTCGGCGGTCCGCGCTGGACGGTCCTTCGCGATCCGGGCAATCGGTTTTTCGCCGATCCGTTCCCGGTGACGTGGCAGGGACGAACCGTCGTCTTCTTCGAGGATCTTGATCATCGCGTCGGCAAGGGCGTCATCTCGGCCATGGCCTTCGGTGAGGCCGGTCCCGAGGGCGAGGCCATCCCGGTGCTGGAAGAACCCTGGCATCTTTCCTATCCCTTCATCATGAGCCATGACGGCGCGCTCTGGATGGTTCCCGAAAGCTCGTTGTCCGGCCAGGTGCCGATCTATCGCTGCATCGAGTTTCCCCATCGGTGGGAACGCGCCGGCACCCTCCTCGACGGGCTCGAAGCCGCCGACGGCACAATCTTTCGGCACGGCGGCCGGTTCTGGATGACCGCCGCGATCCGCGACGGGCGAGGAGGCTATTCAGACATGCTCGGCATCTTTCACGCCGAGACTCTCTTGGGCGCGTGGGAAGAACACAGGCTCCGTCCCGTCCTCGTCGATGTGGGCGCCGCGCGCCCCGCCGGCGCCGTCATCGAGCGTCAGGGCCAGTTGTGGCGACCGATCCAGGATTGCGGCCGGGGCTATGGCAAAGAGATGGCCCTGGCCCGGATCGATCGGCTCGATCCCGATCATTTCGCCCAATCCATCGTGGCGCGGATTCAACCCGGGCCGCTGTGGCCCGGCGGTCGGCTGCATACGCTCAATCGCGTCGGCCGGCTCGAATGTATCGACGGGACCACCTATAATCCGCGCCTGGGGCCGTTGCGTCCCTTGGCGAATGCCCTGATGGAGCGGGGAGCAAATGGGACGACCGCAGCTCTCTTATGACGCACCGAGGACGCTGAGGACGGGTACGTTTTGACGGCAGAGGGGGGAATTTATCGCGATTTCATCGAAAGACATTGGATTGATGAGCATGGATAGCGCCGGGATAAGTTTGTTGGAAGGTCGGAAGCGCGCTTCGCGGCGGCATACGGCCAATCAAATTCGCGGCCGCGACGCTGACGCTTTTAGCTCGCCGTCCGAAAAGGTTCAGGTCAACGGAAAGGCATCCGATGCCTCGTAGCGTCGCGAGGATCCTCGCTTTCTTGAGAGCCAGGCATGCCTTGTCAGGATCGCTGCTCAGCCTCGCCATTAAGGCGAGCGGTGCGGTCCTGATGATGGTCGTCTTCATTCTGGCGGCCCGTACGGCGAGCACGGCGGACTTCGGCCATCTGGCGGTCACCTTCAACGCGCTCTCGTTCCTCGGCGTGTTCGCGGTGTTAGGTCAGGACACGTTGTTCGTTCGTTCTTGGGGCGAGTATTTCGGCCGCGACAACGGCCTTGCCCATGGGGCCTTCTGGTTCGGTTGGCGGGTGGTGTTCATTTGCGGCGGCCTGGCCTTCATCGGCGTGGAACTCCTTGGCATCCTGGGACCCTGGCAGTTTTCGGCCAGCGAGATCCTGGCCGGCGGCTTCTTCCTCGTCACTGCGATCGCGCTGCAATATTCGTCGAACACGTGCCGGCATATTCTCAACTTCGTGGTCTCCGAGACGAACCGAGAACTCACCTGGCGCCTCGTTCTCCTGGCGGCCGTGCTCATGGCCTCGCGGTATGGCCTCAAGCCTAATGTATTTTTCCTTGCCGCCGCGTCCGGCATGCTGCTCGCCATCGGCATCGAGACTTTGGCACTGGTGCGCGGCTTTCCGGTCGCGGTTTCCCAGGCTCCCATCAGAACGCGGGCGGCGGACTGGCTGACTCGGTCGCGGAGTATGTGGATGTCGGCGAGCGTCGAGGCGGCCGCTCAATATGCCGAAGTGATGCTTCTCGGCCTGATCGTCTCGCCTGCGGCGGCCGGCGGTTATTTCGTCGCCGCACGGGTGGCGAACATTTTCGCCATGCTCGCCACGGGCCTCCACACCTATACGGTCTCCTACGCGGCCAATCTTTATTTCGCCCGACAAACAGCGAGGCTTCAAGGCATTCTCCGCTCGGTCATGGCGGTGGCGCTGAGCATCACCACGCCGATCCTTGTCCTCGTCATTCTGGGGGGCGCGCAGATCCTGGGCCTTTTCGGATCGCACTACGCCAACCAGACCGGGACACTTCTCCTGCTTTCCGGCGCCAGCTATGTGGCGACGATGTCTGGTCCCTCCTCCGGCATCCTGCAGATCACCGGCCACGAAAAGCTCTATTCGCGCGTCATTTTCTGCGCCCTCCTGGCACGCCTCGCTTTGTTGGCATGGCTCGCGCCGCGCTACGGCGCCTTCGGGGCGGCATTGGCCTGGGCCTCGGTCAACGCCCCGGTGGCGGTCGGGCTTTCCCTCGCCTGCCGCTCGCTGTGCGGCGTCGATCCCTCGGCGATGTCGATCTTCAGGCGCGGCTCGGCGAGCGATGGCTCGGCGATCGTCGGTCCGGCGTGAGCGCTGGCCTCGGCCGTTTCAACGGCCCCTGGCGGGGATCACGGCCTTGAGGATCGGCAGCACCCAGCGGTCCGATTCACGATCGAAGATCGCGAAATCATGGTCGAACTGCCAATAGGCCCAGGTCCAGCCGAGACGTTCCGCGGTCCGGGTCACGAAGGCGAGGTAGCGCGCCCGCGACGCCATGGGGGCGCCTTCATAGGCCCCGAATTCGCCGAGATAGACGGGACGCCCGGTGGATTTGGCCCAGGTGTCGACGATGGAAAAATCGTCGGCGACCTGCTGTTCTTCGGCTTTGCTGCCCCAGGCGATGTCATGCACGCTCGCCAGATCCGTCGACCAGGGCGCGCCCTGATGGGTGAAGTGAAACGGCTTGTAATAATGGACCGTGACGATGATGTTGCGGTCGGAGTCCGGCAGCACCAATCGGGCGGCTTGGTGGGGGTCCTCCGAATTGATCGCGGCGACGATGACGCTCCGCCGGGGGTTCGAGACTCGGATCTCGTCCAGGACCTCGGCCACGAGCCCGTTCCAAGCGTCCTGACTGAGGGCGCCACCGGGCTCGTTGAGGATCTCGAAGACCGCGTTGGGAAACCGTCCGGCGTAGCGGGCCGAAATCTGGCGCCAGAACGCCTTGAGCTTGGTGGCGCAGGAAATCGGATCCTGCTGGCAGCTCGGATAATCATGCTCGTCGATGACGGGGACAAGGCCGGCCGCTATGGCGTGATCGAGCACGGTGTCGAGTTCTTCCAGCATCGTCGTGTCGAGCCTGAGCCCGGCATCGAGATATTTGAAGCCGAACAGGTTGATCCGCACGTGATCGAAGCCGGCCTTGCGGATGAGCCCGAAGTCGCTCATGCGGAACGGAGCGTTGGCGGCCCCGGCCCAGATGCCGTCATAGCCCAGGATGTTGACGCCCCGCCCCATCTTGGCCGCCATGCGGAAGGCGGGATCTGGCGCCGCAGACCCTGGCGATCCCATCACCATGAGGCCGAGCAGGCCTCCTGCGATGGAGCGGCCGATCAACGCCTTCATGCCGCAAGCCTTATAGGTCGTGACGCGACGCCCCCGCTCGGCCCGGCCGCTGTCTCTGCCCAGGCCGACGTCCGGCCTGTCATGAACAGGAAGGTGATCAGCACGATGGAATTGATGTTCGTCGAGCGCAGGAAAAATGTCTCCGTCATGTCGATGAAGAAGACGAGGTTGAGGAAACCGATGATCACCGTGTAATCGGCGCGCGGCATGGCCCGTTGGACGATCAGCGACCAAATCCTGAGACCGAACAGCCAGATGCCGGCGGCAAAGAGCGTCATGCCCAGGATCCCGGTCTCGACCACGATGCCGATATAGCCGTCATGGTAATTGTCCAGCACCCAGCCGTGTTCGCGCTCGAAGCCATACATCGTGTCGGGGGACCAAAACCCGTTGAGGCCGAACCCAAGCAACGGGTGCTGAGTGAAATGGCTCAAGGCATATTGCCAGATAATGCCCCGCTCGGTGAAATCGACCTCGGTTCCGAACACGGGAATGAACGGGTTGCCGCTCGTGACGAGATAGGTGATCGCGATCAGCGCCACGGCGGTCATCAGCAGCGGCCCGAAGGCCAAGAGCTTGGTGACGCCCAGCCAGCGCCGTGGAAGCGACAGGCTGAGACAGGCCGCGAAGGCTACAGCGGCCCCGCCCCGCGATTCAGAGCCGATGACACAAGCCACCGCGAGGCCGAAAACGATCAGGAACCTCAGCCATCCGCCCCGCGTCTGCAGCCGGTGGTAGGCGAAAAACATCAGAAAGGCGCCGACCGTTCCCAGCGACTGCTTGGACTGGAAGACGCCCTGCCATTGACCCTTGTGCATCCAGGTTTGATCGACGCCGATCGTAGGCCAGACCAGCGCCAGCCCCACCGAGACGGCCGAGATGAGGATGAACCCCGCGCTCACGGCATCGAGGAAGTCGGCGATGCGCAGACGTGTCGCAACCCGGTAGGCCGCGAAGGTCGTGATCGAAAGCGCGACCCCCTTCATGATGGTCGCCGATGAATGGTCGGACCACACGACCGACAGTGCGGCGAAACCGTAGAACAGAACGATGGCGTAAAAATCCGTCCCGAAGGCGAGGACGATCAACGGCCGAAGCATGAAAGTCGCCGCGATCACGAAGCCCCAAAGGCCGAGGACGACGAATTGCTGGAGGTTGCCGAGGCTGTCGGGCACGACGCCACTGTTGAAATTGGCCACCGAGAGCGCCGATATCACGGCCAATGCGGCCCATATGGCTTGCCGCATCCGTGTCTCGGACGACGCGGCGATCGACGCCGCTCGCCCGGCCGGCGCCCTGGATCGAGGGGGAGTGCTGGCGAGGCGAAGGGACGGCGAAGTGAAATCGGACCGGATCAAGGTCATGACTCCGAAGGCGACAAGACCCGCCGACGCCGGGTTCATTCAGTGATCCGGCATTTCCGTCGCCGCTTCAAGCCGGATCGCTAGAAACTCTTAATTCAGCGCCCCTTCGACAGACAGAGGACGGCAACGACGTCGCGTTAGACGAGAATTAACCTTGAGAGACAATAACCATATTAGGCGGAAGGCGCGCGAGAGCCGCCTCGAATTTGCGGGATCGTCGTGACGTCGCCCGCTCGGAGCCATCGTCGGACGAATTGGGGTGTCGATTGCTGACGTATCCGGGCCAGACAGTCAGCAACGTCGATGATGCCGCTGGCCCGGCACCGGACATGTTCACGCCAGGAAATATCCTGAACGCCGCCTCGGTCTGGCGGACGCTCAAGCGCAGCATCGGACTGATCCTGGCCTTTATCGTCCTTGCCCTGATCCTTGCCGGCGCGGCCATCGTCGTGCTCCCTCAGCAATTCACCGCGACCGCCATTCTGCTCGTCGACCCCAGACAGCAGCGCGTCATTCAATCCGAGGCGGTGCTGCCCGGGATCGGCAATGACGCGGCGGCTGTCGAAAGCCAGGTCGAGGTGATCGAATCGACGGCGCTCGCCCGCAAGGTGATCACCGAGCTTCATCTCGATCAGGATCGGGAATTCGTCGGACCATCGCCGTTCGACTTCATTTCCTCGCGCCTCGCCGATTGGCTCCCGGCGCGCCCGCCTGCTCCCGACGCCGCGATGCAGAAGATCATCGCCAAATTTAGCGACCGTCTGAAGATCCGCCGTCGCGGCCTCACCTATGTCATCGATGTGGGCTTCATGTCCGACGATGCCGAGAAGGCGGCCCGCATCGCCAATGCGGTCGCCCAAGCCTACCTGACCGAGCAGGTCACGGTTAAATTCGATGCGACCGCGCAGGCTTCGGAACTGCTCAACGGGCGCCTTGCCGAGCTCCAACGCCAGGTCGGCGACGCCGAGCGCGCCGTCGCGGATTACAAGGGACGTAACGGCCTCGTCGAAACCAGCGACCGGCGGACGCTCATCGACCAGCAGTTGGGGGATCTGAATCAGCAATTGGTCCAGCAGCAGGTTCGCACCGGCGACCTTCGGGCACGCTACGACCAGATGAAGACCGCTTCGGCGAGCGCAGTGGCGGCCAACGGATTGCCGGAGGCGCTGTCCTCGCAGGTGATCCTCGCTCTACGAACGCAATATGCGCAGGCGGCCCGCAGCCAGGCGGACCTCGTCCAGACCTACGGGCCGCGCTATCCTGCGGTGCAGAGCGGAGAGGCGCAACTCAACGCCCTTAGAGGGCAGATCACCGCCGAACTCGGCCGCCTGTCGGCTGGCCTGCGCAACCAACTCGCGGCCGCTCAGGCGCGCGAGAAGGCCCTCACGGCCAGCTTGGCGCAGCTCAAACGAGACTCCGCAGTCACCGACCAATCCACCGTCCGGTTGCGTGAGCTCGAGCGGAACGCTGACGCGACAAGGACCGTGCTCCAGCAGTTCCTGCTGCGTTTCAAGGAGACCAGCGAACAGCAGACGCTGCAAGTGCCGGACGCGCGCATCATCTCACCAGCCTCGGCGCCGCTGCACGCGGGCTTCCCCAGCCCGCCGATCTTCTTGTCGTTGGCCGGGGTCGCCGGCCTACTTCTCGGCCTCGGGGTGGCTTTCGGGCGAGAGAGCTTTTCTCACGTGATCAGGTCCTCCCAGGAGGCGGAGGCCGTCTTGGGACTGCCGGTTCTCGGTCTCGTTCCGGCCATCAAGCCGGGGGACATGGCGCGCCTCAAATCGGCCGTTCCGCGCGATCTCGATCCTCCCGGGTCCGTACCGCCGATGAGCCCGGTATTCCATCATGCCGTCGATCAGCCCCTCTCCGCCTTCGGCCGGGCGATTCGCGATATCGCCATCCGTCTGCGGACCGCGCATGTGGAGGGGTCCCAAGTGATGCTGGTGACCTCCACCATCGCGGGCGAAGGCTCCTCGATGGTCGCCGCCAACCTTGCCAATGTGCTGGCCAAGAGCGGCTCCTCGACGCTGCTAATCGACGCCGACTTCCGCTGGCCGCCGGAGAAAGGCGCCCCGCCGATGGAGGGATTGTTCCAGGCGTTGCGGGACGGGGACCCGCCGCAATCGCTGCTGAGCCGCGAGCCTTCCACAGGCCTTAAGCTGCTGCGCGCCGGAACGATCGACGACATGGCGGCTGCCTCGGAGCTGCTGACCGGCAGCGCCATGGATATCGTTCTTGGAACGCTGCGGCGGAAATTCGACGTCGTCATCATCGACGGCGCGCCCTTGCTGGATTTCGTCGACAGCCGCTACCTACTCGAACTCGCCGATGCCGCGCTCCTGGTCACGGCCTGGGACAAAACCGATCGACGCAACATCCAGGCGGCGATCCATTCGCTGGGACCGAACGCCGCCAAGCTGCGAGGCATCGTGCTCAATAAAGTCGATCTGAAGGTATCGAGAGCGCGGGACGGCGAAATCTCGCTCGGCCCCGAATGATCCCGAACCTCTTGCGACGTGGGGGGCGTTGGGTGAAACTACCCAACGTCCAGTCAAGCCCGTGAGCCATGCGCACCCGAGACACCGATATCGTCATCATTCCGGGCCTCGGCGGCTCCGGTCCAGATCATTGGCAAAGCCGCTGGCAGGCCAAGCTTCCCAATGCGCATCGGGTCGAGCAAGCCGATTGGGACCGCCCCAACGAGGCGGCCTGGGTGTCGACGATCATCGAAAGGATCCAGCGATGCGAGCGGCCCGTCGTCGTCGTCGCCCATAGTCTCGGCGTGACGAGCCTGGTCCGCGCGGCGGAACAGGGCCTTCCCCCCATAGCGGGTGCGTTCCTTGTAGCGCCCCCGGCCGATGGCACGATCCGCAGCCAAGGCTCCATCGACCCCGCTTTCGCGCCGACACCGCGACCAGCCTTGAGCTTTCCCAGCGTTACCGTGGGGAGCCGCACCGACCCCTATGCGACGATTGAACAGACTGAGGAGTTCGCCGCGGCCTGGGGTTCGACTTTCATCGACGCCGGAGAGGCCGGCCACCTCAACGTCGAATCGGGCCACGGCCCTTGGCCCGAGGGGCTGATGAGCTTCGCAGGATTCTTGAGCAAGCTGCCATCGGAGTAGCAAGCCAGCAACCTCGACAGTGCTGGCTTGTATATCGCCACTACGCTATATGGATAGCATGTGGAGATATATGATGGCGCTGTTCATCCGAGACGCCCAGGTTGACGCTTTGGCCGAAGAGATCCGCAAATTGACCAAGGCAAAAAGCAAGACAGAAGTCGTTCGTCGCGCTTTGCAAAATCAGCTAACGGAGGCGCGGCGCGCATTGCCACTAAAAGAGCGTCTGGCCCGCTCCAAGGCGCTCGCCGATCTTATGGGACCGAGCGCCCCTGACTTCGATATGAAGGCCTATACCGATGATATGTGGGATGGGTCATGATGTTCATCGACGCATCGGTGATCGTCGCGATTCTGGGGCGTGAGCCAGGCTACGAAGAGATAGAGAAACGGCTTGCTGCGGTAGACGGGCAATTTTTCGTTTCGCCATTGCTGATCTTCGAAGCCTCCGTGGCTCTTGCTCGGCTGAAGACAATGGCAAGAGGCGTGAACGGCAAGCCGTCGTCTGAAATCTTAAAGCAGGCGCAAGGAGCTGTTGACGCATTCGTGGAGGATATCGAAGCGAAGGACGTTCCGATCTCCTCAGAGATCGGACGTCGAGCGCTTGAGGCCAGCGCGATCTATGGCAAGGCCGTCGGGCACCGGGCCGATCTCAACTTTGGTGATTGCTTCGCCTACGCTTGCGCCAAAGTGCTTGGGGTAACGTTGCTCTACAAGGGCAACGATTTCGCTCACACCGATCTTGCTTAAGCGGATCGCAGAGGCCTATCGGGAGGCAGGACAAAACCAAAGACGCGATCTGCCATCACAGAGACGTATCGTGATGGCTTTCAAACCGTCCTCACGCCTTGGGAACTTCTGTCCCCGCGCGGTCCATCATGGCCACGAAACGGGCGAACAGCGGATGGCTGTCGTGTGGTCCAGGGGAGGCTTCCGGGTGGTATTGCACCGAGAAAGCCGGCCGATCGGAGAGAGCCAGGCCGCAATTGGTGCCGTCGAACAGCGAAATGTGTGACTGCATCACATTGGCGGGCAGACTGTCGGGATCGACCGCGAAGCCGTGATTCATCGACACGACCTCGACCTTGCCGGTTGCGGTATCCTTGACCGGATGATTGGCGCCATGGTGCCCCTGATGCATCTTCAGCGTCTTGCCGCCGAGCGCGAGGGCCATCAACTGATGGCCGAGGCAGATGCCGAAGGTCGGCACATTGCGCTCGATGATCTCGCGGATCACGGGGGCGGCATAACGGCCCGTCTCGCCCGGGTCGCCGGGGCCATTCGACAAGAACACGCCGTCGGGCTTGAGCGCCATGATCTCATCCACACTCGCGGTCGCCGGCACGACCGTGACGGCGCAGCCGGCATCGGCCAAAAGCCGCAAGATGTTACGCTTCACGCCGTAATCGATAGCAACCACCCTGCGACGTGGCGCGCCTTGCCGGCCGAACCCCTCGCCGAGCGCCCAGGTGGTCTCGTCCCAATCAAACCGTTGGCTCGCGGTCACGTCTGGCACGAGATCCATCCCGTCGATCCCCGCCCAGGCGCGCGCTTGGCCGAGCAGGGCCTCCCGATCGAAAACGCCGTCGGGATGGTGGGCGATCACCGCGTTGGGCATGCCCTTTTGGCGGATCAGCGCGGTGAGCGCCCTTGTGTCGACGCCGCCAAGTCCGATCATGTCACGCGACTTCAGCCAGTCGACGAGCGACCGCGTGGCGCGAAAATTCGAGGGTGCCGTGATCGGAGCATGCAGCACGACACCTCGAATGCCGACATCCGCCGCCGTGTCGATAACCTCGATGTCTTCCTCGTTGGTCCCCACATTGCCGATGTGCGGGAATGTAAAGGTGACGATCTGACCGCTATAGGACGGGTCGGTGAGGATCTCTTCGTAACCCGTCATGGCGGTGTTGAAACAGACTTCGCCCACCGCCGAGCCGATCGCGCCAACGCCCATACCTTCGAGGATGGTGCCGTCGGCGAGCACGAGAAGACCTGTGGGCTTCGGTTCATCCCAGCCATTGGCCGAGGCACCTTGAACGTCGTCCATCGGCGCATTACACCCGAGCAGAGGCGGGGCACGACCCCGCGCTGATTTCATGAATGAGCGTTAGGTAGGCGCCGGCGCCCGCAAGGTCAATCGCGAGCGCCGCCTTTCGTCATTCCAAAGGAGGAAAGCCGCCATGCGCGAGCAACTGACTGCCATGACCAAGGACGCCATGAAGGCCGGCGATAAACGCCGCGTGGGCGCCTTGCGGCTCATCCAGGCGGCGCTCAAGGACAAGGAGATCGAGGCACGGGGTCTCGGCAAGGATCTCAGCCCCGAGGATATGGCGGCCGTGCTGCGGAAAATGGTGAAGCAGCGCCAGGACTCGATCGAAATCTACGATAAAGCCGGACGGGATGACCTTGCCACGCAGGAGCGCGAGGAACTGGCCATCGTCTCAGAATTCCTGCCGAAGGAACTCGCGGCCGAGGCGGTGCGGGCCGCGATCGCGGACGCCATCGCCGAAACCGGCGCCGCCGGTCCCAAGGACATGGGCAAGGTCATTGCCGCCGTGAAGGCGAAATATGCCGGCCAGATCGACTTCGGCAAGGCCAGCGGCCTCGTCAAGGAGATGCTGGGGACACTTGGGTAAAAGTCGCAGCGCGACTTCCCCGCAGCAAACTGGATAGGCCAGCCGCAAGAGCAAGGGCGGCGCCCACGCCGAGGCCATAGCGCGGCGCCGCATCGGGCGCGACGAGCGTGAAGATGATCCCCATCAAAAGTGCGCCCAGGGTTTGGCCGAGAAGGCGCGCGGTCCCCTGCATTCCGCCGGCGGCGCCGCTGCGCGCCCTCGGCACGGACAGCAGCATGTTGCGGTTGTTGGGGGTTTGAAAAAGGCCGAATCCGAACCCGCACGCGATCATAAAGAGGACCAGCGGAAGGAGGCCGGCACCCACGGGCCACCATGCGGCAAGGCCGAGGCCGGCCGACAGGCACAGGCCCCCGGTGGCGCAGAGCCGCGCGGTCGGCACACGGTCGGCGAGTCGCGCGGAGATCGGTGCCGCGACCGCGACCGCAAGCGGCCAGGGCGTGATGGCGAGGCCCGTCGCAAGCGGCGTCAGCCCGAAAGAGTGCTGCAAATAGAACGGTAGCGCCACGATGCTGAGGGTCTGGCCTGCGAAACACAAGACGGACGCGATGACCGAGACTCGGAACGAGGGGGAGCCCAGGAGGTCGAACGGAACCAATGGCACTTCACGTGGCAACTCGCGCCGGACGAGCGCGATCAGGCTCATGGCCGAAGCGGCCAGCAAACCGGCGCCAATGTCGGGTCGGGCTATGATGCGGTCCGCGCCAAGAACCAAAAGCCCGAAGAAGGCCGCATTGAGCAGGATGCTGACGGGATCGAGCCTGCGCGCCGTTCCTCGAACGGGCGGCAATGCCCGCGAGGCCAGCAGAACAAAGGCGCCGACCGGAATGTTGATCGCGAAAAGCCAAGGCCAGCCGGCCAAGGATAGGATCGCGGCACCGAGTGTCGGGCCGGCCGCTGCCGAGAGGGCGACGGAAAGCGCGTTCCAGCCGATCGCCTTCCCGAGCATGTGATGCGGGTAGATAAAGCGAAGCAGGCCGACGCCGATGGACATGATCGCCGCGCCCCCCAATCCCTGAAGAAAGCGGCCCGCGATGAGCCAGGACGCCGTGGGCGACAGCGCGCAGACGGCCGAGGCGCCGGCAAACACGACGACACCCGCACTGAAAACGCGTCGAAATCCGATGCTTTCCCCCAATGCCGCGCATGGCAGGAGGGCCATCACGACAGCCACCTGATAGCCCATGACGACCCAGATGGACTGGGCGGGCGAGATTTGAAGCTGAACGGCGATCGTCGGAAGGGCGACATTGGCAATGGCACCATCGAGCACCACAAGAAAGATCGCGGCGAGCACGGCCGCCATCGCGGCCTGCCTTCGGGGCGTCGGTAGCCCGTCCTCGACCGCGTGACCTTGCGGTGGAACATCGAGGCGTCGCGAGCGGGACGTATGGCGCGGGAGGTTGAGCATTTGCGTAAGCGACTTCCAATTCGGACTGGTAGCTCAGGATATCGGACTTACCCGATGGCGAAAGACGCAGCGGACGCATTCAATCGATGCACATGACGCTAGGCCTGAGGTCGAGCGACGCGGACGAACCTGCTATGCTGGCGCATGCCAGAACCGGATCTAAATCTGCTGACCGCGCTTGACGCTTTGCTGAGCGAAGGAAGCGTCGTGGGTGCGGCCCGCAGGCTCGGATTGAGCGCGTCCGCAATGAGCCGGACGCTGGCACGCCTTCGCGCCACGACGGGCGATGCGCTGCTGGTGCCGGCCGGTCGAGGCTTGGTCCCTACGCCGCGCGCTGTGGCGTTGCGCGAACGAGTGCAGGGTCTTTCGCATGACGTTCGAGCTTTGTTGCGGCCGACGGATGCGGGGCTCGATGTCGCCCGGCTTGTGCGGACCTTCACGGTGCGAGCCAACGACGGATTTGTGGAGGCCTTTGGGGCTCGGCTGGTGGCGGCGGTCGCGGCCTGCGCCCCAGAGGTCCGGCTTTGCTTTGCACCGAAGGCAAACAAGGATGTGCGCCCGCTCAGAGAAGGGCTGGTCGATCTCGATATCGGCGTCCTGGGGGAAACCGGCCCGGAAGTCCGGGTCAGCGCGCTCTTCAGGGACCGGTTCGTAGGCGTCGTCCGCCACGGGCACCCGCTTGCGGCGAGCCCAGAGGTCACCCCCGAGAGATATGTGGATTTCGGTCACGTCGTGACCTCCCGGCGAGGACGCACGACAGGTCCGGTCGACGCGGCGCTGGCCGAGATTGGTCTCGCTCGCAAAATTGTCGTCGTCGTTCCCAGTTTTCCGGCGGCCGTGTCGATCGCGATGGCGTCCGACCTCGTGGCGCTCATTCCCCTGTCCTTCATCATCGCTCAGAAGGAGCTTAGGGGGGAAGGGCTACGCGCCGGAGTCCAAACCTTCCCGTTGCCAGTTCGCACCGCACCGATCACGGTGTCGCAGATGTGGCATCCGCGCGCCGATGCCGATCCGGCCCATCGCTGGCTTCGTGGCCTGGTGCTTTCGACCTGCCACGATCACCAGTTCTGAAGCGGCCATCCGCTCCTGGGTCCCTGGCGGGTGAAGGATAAGCCGAGGAACCAGGAGCCTGTCGATCGGCCGGCGATTGGTGGAACTGTCAAAAAGACTTCGGAAGGCCCGCATCCTTGAGAATGGCACTCGCCGTATGACGTGATCGTATGCCTTTAGCGACCGAAAAAGTTTGGCCCGTTCGCGGGCTGAACGAGATCTCGTGATCTCCTTTTCCTGGTCGAACAAACGTACAACCGGTCTCGATCAAAAGACGTCGGAGGTCGCGGTAAAAATCCGCGACGCTCGGGCGGCGGCGAGCGTCGATTGATCGATTGTGCGAAGCGCCCGCCATTCCACCACGATCGTGATCGAACCCGTGATTTCGTTCCGGCTTGATAAGACATCCAGTACGATCACGGACAATCAGGCGAGAAGGTCGTCTCGCGTCGGGGCTTCAGCCGGGATCCGCTCGCCGCTGGTGGCGACCCAAACGCCAGCATCCTCATCACGGACCGCTTGAAATCGAACGACTATGGGGACGTTTCAACCATGGGCTCGCTGCGATGTTTCAGACTTCGGCATAGAGAGCCCCTCCACCACCTCTCATCTCGTAAAAACCTTTGGATGCGCAGGGGTTCGGCATAGCGGGACGGCCGGGCTCTCGGCACCGCATCAGGCGGGTGCCCGACCTATGCCGCTATTGATTATTGCCACACATACAGTAATACTAAAGTAAGGTCTCCATGCGCTTCACGCCCGAATTCCTGGACGAGATCAAGACCCGGGTGACCGTCTCGGACGTCGTTGGGCGTACGGTGCGGCTTAAGAAGCAGGGGCGCGAATGGCGCGGCCTGTCCCCGTTCAACGCCGAGAAGACCCCCTCTTTCTTCGTCAACGACGGCAAGATGGCCTGGTTCGACTTTTCGTCTGGGCGCAACGGCAACATTTTCGATTTCCTCATCGCTACCGAGGGCCTCACCTTTCCCGAAGCCGTCGAGCGACTGGCCGGGGAAGCCGGGCTGGAGCTTCCGAAATCCTCGCCCGAATCGATCGCGCAGGAGCAGAAACGGGCGGGCCTCAACGAGGTGATGGAACTCGCGGCGGTGTTCTTCGAGCGGACCCTCGCCGACCGAAGCGGCACTCGCGGAAAATCCTACTGCGAAGAACGCGGTCTCGGACCCGACCTGCGACGTCAGTTCCGCATCGGATATGCCTCGGCCGAGCGCCATGCCTTGCGCGACCACCTCGCCGGCAAGGGCGCTTCGGTCGAGACCATGATCGAGGCTGGCCTTCTGATTCACGGCGAGGACGTCGCCGTGCCCTATGACCGTTTCCGGGATCGCGTGATGTTCCCGATCGCCGACCGTTCAGGCCGGGTCATCGCCTTCGGGGGCCGGGCGCTCGATCCAACCGCCCCGGCTAAATATCTGAACTCGCCCGAGACGCCGCTCTTTCACAAGGGATCGGTGCTCTACAACCATCATCAGGCGCGCAAGCCGGCGTCCGATCGCGGCACGGTGATCGCGGTCGAAGGCTATATCGACGTCATCGCGCTATCGGCCGCCGGCTATCCCAATGTGGTGGCGCCGCTCGGGACCGCGCTGACGCCGGATCAATGCGAGTTGCTCTGGAAAATGGCGCCCGAGCCGATCTTGTGTTTCGACGGAGACGGCGCCGGCCAGCGGGCGGCATTCAGGGCCGTCGACACGGTGCTGCCGCTGATCGGCCCGAACAAGACGCTGCGCTTCGCGTTTTTGCCTGATGGGCAGGACCCTGACGACCTGGCGCGCGCCGGCGGAGGCGCGGCTCTGGAGGAGGTGCTCGGGAAGGCGCGCCCGCTGGTCGACGTCTTGTGGATGCGCGAAACCGATGCTGGCCCGCTCGACACGCCCGAACGGCGCGCCGCGCTCGACCACAGGCTCAGCGAATTGGGCCGGCAGATCGGCGACGAGACCCTCCGCCGCTATTACGCGAGCGAATTGCGCACACGCCTCAATGCGCTGACCCATCCCCCCCGCGCGCCCCGCGCCCCCTACCAGCCAGGCCGGCAAGGCACGGGTGGGCGCGGGCCCTTCGGCAAGCCGCCGCTCCGGGGCTATGTGGCCGCCACCCTGCCCCAGATGAGCGCAAGCCTGGCCAGGACCTTCCATCTGACGCCGGGGGCGCTGGCACGACGCGACGTCGAGATCGTGACGATACTCCTCAACCATCCAGCGCTCCTGGAACGCCACGCGGAAGATCTCGCCCATCTCGACTTCGACCATGCCGATCTCAGAGGATTGCGGGACGTGCTTGTCGCTTTGTCGATCGATCCCCCGCTCGACCATCTCAGCCTGAAGGCTGCTGTCGATTCCCGGGGATGCGGCGAGCTTCGGCACAGGATAGAAGCCGTAGCCGCAAAAATGCCACATTGGTGCAAGAGCCCGGAGGCAGACATTGCTGACGCGGATCTGGTTCTTCATCAGGCTTTGGCCTTGCACCGCAAGGCGCGGGAATTACATAGAGAACTCAAAGATGCCGAACTTGCCTATGGCCGCGACACCACCGACCAAAATTTGGCTCGGATTCGCGGCCTTTTGAGTTTGATCGCCACCATTGAGGGAACGGAGGCCACGGTCGAGGGGTTTGGAACCTTATCGGGGCATAAGATAACTGACGTGTGACCCGCAACGGCAGGGCGACGCCATTATGGTTAAAGATTGATTCACAGGCTTGGCCGATGGTGCCCGAGCGCGGTGAGCGGGCGGCAGGGACCAGGAATGAGCATGATACGGGAATCGAGCGCAGCCCCCGGCGGGTCACGCGGTCGGGTGGAGCGAACGATGGCAAAACGAGACAACGACAAGGCCGAAGGCGAGGGCGCGGTGGGCGAGCCGGCGACCGATGGTCCGTTGCTCGACCTGTCAGATGCCGCCGTTAAGCGGATGATCAAGCTCGCCAAGCGTCGCGGTTTCGTGACGCATGACGAGCTGAATGCCGTTTTGCCGTCCGAGGAGGTCACGTCCGACCAGATCGAGGATATTTACGCGATGCTCAGCGAGATGGGCATCAGTGTCGTTGAAAGCGAGGAGGCCGAGGAAGGCGCCGCTGCGACCGAGGAAAAGGAATCCGACGAGGAAGAGTCGGAGGGTGGCGAACTCGTCGAGGCGCCACGACAGACGGCCGTCGCCACGCGCGCCAGCGAGCCTGCGGATCGAACCGACGATCCCGTGCGGATGTATCTGCGAGAGATGGGCTCGGTCGAGCTGCTCTCACGCGAGGGCGAAATCGCCATCGCCAAACGCATCGAGGCAGGCCGCGAGGCGATGATCGCAGGGCTCTGCGAGAGCCCGCTCACCTTCCAGGCTATCATCATCTGGCGGGACGAGCTCAACGACGCGAAGGTGCTGCTCCGCGAGATCATCGATCTCGAAGCCACCTATGCGGGGCCGGACGGCAAGAACACGCCCAAGATCGACATGACGGCGCCGAACGCGGCCGAAATGGTGGCGGCGCGTAGCGCAGCGCCTTCGACCGCCCCGCGCCATCCGCCCGCAGGCCTCGACGGCGACACCGAGATGCCGATCCCGGAGGATGCTTTCGATGACGATGACGACATGGAAAATTCCGTGTCGCTGTCGGCCATGGAGGCGGAACTCAAGCCTAAGGTGCTTGAGACATTCGACCGGATTGCGGAGGCCTATAAGAAGCTCCGCCGCCTCCAGGACCAGAACGTCGAGAACAAGCTCGGCGGCGAAACTTTGTCGCCCGCGCAGGAGCGCAAATACAAGGACCTGAAGAAGGCCGTTGTGGCGGACGTGAAGTCGTTGTCGCTCAACCAAAACCGCATCGATGCTCTGGTCGAACAGCTCTACGAAATCAACAAGAAGCTGATCAGCTTCGAGCTGAAGCTGCTGCGCCTTGCTGAAAGCACCGGCGTGACGCGCGAGGATTTCCTGCGCAATTACCAGAATTCGGAACTCGATCCGAAGTGGATTTTGCGCGTCTCCAAGCTTGGCAGCCGGGGTTGGAAGGATTTCGTCGCGCGCGAAAAGGATGGCATTCATCACCTTCGCGGCGAGATCCATAATCTATCCACGGAAACCGGCCTGGAAATCCAGGAATTCCGCAAGATCGTGCATATCGTCCAGAAAGGCGAGCGGGAGGCTCGACAGGCCAAGAAGGAAATGGTCGAGGCCAACCTTCGGCTCGTCATTTCCATCGCCAAGAAATACACCAATCGCGGGTTGCAGTTTCTGGATCTGATCCAAGAGGGCAACATTGGGCTGATGAAGGCCGTCGACAAGTTCGAATACCGTCGCGGCTATAAATTTTCGACCTATGCGACCTGGTGGATCAGGCAGGCCATCACACGCTCGATCGCCGACCAGGCGCGGACCATCCGCATCCCGGTGCATATGATCGAGACGATCAACAAGATCGTCCGTACGTCGCGGCAGATGCTGCACGAGATTGGTCGGGAGCCGACGCCGGAGGAACTGGCCGAAAAGCTCGCCATGCCGCTGGAGAAGGTGCGCAAGGTTCTCAAGATCGCCAAGGAGCCGATCAGCCTCGAAACGCCCATCGGGGACGAGGAGGATTCGCATCTCGGTGATTTCATCGAGGATAAGAATGCGATCTTGCCGATCGACGCGGCGATCCAATCGAACCTGCGCGAGACGACGACGCGGGTGCTGGCCTCGCTGACGCCGCGAGAGGAACGCGTTTTGCGGATGCGGTTCGGCATCGGCATGAATACCGATCACACGCTCGAAGAGGTGGGACAGCAATTCTCGGTGACGCGCGAGCGCATCCGCCAAATCGAGGCCAAAGCGCTGCGCAAGCTGAAGCATCCGAGCCGTAGCCGCAAGCTGCGAAGCTTCTTGGACAATTAAGGTGTTCGGCGAACCAGCATGGCGTGAACCTGAGCGACGGGTTCACGGATACTCAGCGTTAAGAGGTATGGTCTAGCTCTGCCGCACACGTGAGGTCGTGATGTCAAGAGCGGACGCAATATCCACAGCAGGGCTCACCAAGGTGGAGCGCCCTGCTGTTCCAACAGGTGTGGTGCCGCTGATTAGCGTCGCGTTTATGACGGCCCTACTCTTCGGGCCGATCGTCATCGCGACGGGGTTCATGACCGGGCATCGGTCATCGGATGCGAGCTTCCCGGGTATCAGCGAAAACTCGCTGCGCCGCTCCTTCGACCTCGGCCTCAATGCCTCTGGCCTGCGCGCCGGCATGGACTGACGCTGCGAAGACACTGAGGTTTGCGAACCTAAAAGTGTTCCTGCGGAGGGGAAGTCGGCTTGGCCTCATGCCGCATGATGAGCGGCACCTGCGACAGCGCGAACACCACCGTGATCGGCATCGTCCCCAGGAACTTGAACCCGGACCAAAATACCGGCGTCTGAGTGCGCCACACCACTTCGTTCAGCGCCGCAAGGAAGAAGAAGAACAGGCCCCAGCGAAACGTCAACGTCTTCCACCCGTCTGCGTCGAGATGCAGTGCCGAATCCAGCACCACGGGTAACAGCGGCCGTCCAAAAGCCAGGCCGCCGAGCAGCGTAGCACCAAAGATACAATTGACGATCGTCGGCTTCATCATGATGAAAACCGGATTGTTGAAATAGAAGGTCAACGAGCCGAAGACGATCACGGCGATGGCTGTGACGACCGGCATAATGGGAAGCCGCCGGGTCAGCCAGTAAGATGCGACCAGAGCGACGACCACGCCGACCATCAGGACGCCTGTCGCGACATAGAGGTCGAATTTATAGGTTGCCGCGAAAAAGCAAGCCAGCGGACCCATTTCGAGCAGCAGCTTCAGGCCTGGGTCTATTGTTTTTTTGCCTGCGTTTAAGTTCAACGGGAGAGCGTCCCTGCCTGAAGTGTCTGAGTTGCTCGTCATCATCGCCTTTCGCCGGGCAAGGCTCACGCCACCAATGCTTTGGTGGACCGTCGGTCACGAAGTGTCTCAGGGGCATCGCTTCGCGATCTCGGACGCCTGACCGTACTCGCCATCGTTCAGACCCCGGCATGCCCTCGGCGCGACATCCTCTAGCCGATAGCGGGTATCCGGACAAGCCGCCGTTTTTGCGGCATTGACCCGAGGGGGTCACTCGTCGATCCCTGCGATAGCGCGCGCGAAATCGGCAGCCTCGAAGGGTTCGAGATCCTCGACCCCCTCTCCAACACCGACATAATGAACCGGCAATTTGAATTTCTCGGCAACGGCCACGAGAATGCCGCCTCGCGCGGTCCCGTCGAGCTTGGTCATGACAAGTCCTGTCACACCGGCGACCCGCGAAAAAATCTCGACCTGACTCATGGCGTTTTGACCGACCGTGGCGTCGAGGACCAGAAGCACCGCATGCGGGGCGCTTGGTTCGATTTTGCGGATGACGCGAAGGACCTTGCTCAACTCGTCCATCAGTTCGGTCCGATTTTGCAGCCGCCCGGCGGTGTCGATCATCAGCACATCCGATCCGTTGGCCTGAGCCTCCTTGATGGCGTCGAAGGCGAGGCCCGCGGCATCCCCGCCCTGCTCTCGCGCTATGACATGGGCGCCGATCCGGTCGCCCCAGATCCTCAATTGCTCGATAGCGGCCGCGCGGAATGTGTCGCCAGCGCCCAGGGTCACGCTTTTTCCCTCGGCAATCAATTTCGCGGCCAGTTTGCCAATCGTGGTGGTCTTGCCTGATCCGTTCACGCCCACGACGAGGATGATGAAAGGCTTGCACGCGTCGTCGATACGCAACGGAATCGCGACTTTGCTCAACACCGCCTCGAGCTCTCGGGCCAGGATGGCTTGCACCTCGGAGGCGTCGATTCCCTTCTCGTAGCGAGATGTCCCGACGGCCGCCGTGATCCGGGATGCCATGGCAACACCGAGATCGGCGCGAATCAGCACGTCCTCGAGCTCCTCCAGGGTGCCCGCGTCGAGTTTGCGCTTTTGAAAGACATCGACGATGCCTTGCTTGATGGACGACGAGGAGCGTGCGAGCCCCTTCCTTAGCCGCCCCCACCAACCCAGCGCCCCTTCGGCTGGCTCAGGGGGCACCCCTTGGATAGGCTCGGCGGCCACCACCGGCCGACCCTCCTCCAAGGCGGACACGTCGAGGGGATCGATCGCCACCTTGTCGAGAGCCGCGCCCATCTGCCGTTCGCGCGCGTCATCGGCATCCTTGGGAGCGGAACCGACCTCGTCCGTTGGCGTCGCGACCCCGCCGAAGAGCCGTCGAAAGAACCCCGGTTTCTTCGCTTCCCCGCTGGGGTCGCGGTCTTCATCCCCGGCCATGATGTGTCTCCGCGACCCGCCGCATCGACGTGCAGGTTGATTGAATGCTCATATCGTGGATAAACCTTCGGTCGTGGAGCCCAGAGACCTTACCCCCCGCCTTCTCTATCGCGACGCCCTGATGCTGGTCCTCGACAAGCCGGCAGGCATTGCCGTACACCAGGGGCCTCCTGGAAAAGGGGGAGACTTTCTGGAGGCGCATTTCGATAGCCTTTGCTTTGGCCTTCCTCGCCCTCCGGCGCTCGCCCACCGCCTCGACCGAGACACGTCCGGCTGCTTGGTGCTCGGACGACATCGCAAGGCCCTTCAGAAACTTGGCACTCTGTTCAAGGGCGGACGGATCAGCAAGACCTACTGGGCCGTGGCGGAGGGCGTTCCGGCCGAGGATACCGGCCTGATCGACCTGCCCCTCGCCACGCTCGAACCAGGCCGAGGATGGTGGATGAAGGTCGATCCAGCCGGAATGCCGTCGCAGACGGAATGGCGCGTGCTGGGCCAGCACGAAGGGTTGAGCTGGCTCGAACTGCGCCCCTTGACCGGTCGCACCCACCAATTGCGGGTCCATTGCGCCGCGATGGGCTGGCCGCTCGTTGGCGATTATGTCTATGGCCGAGGTCATCGGGATAGCGCTCCGATGCAGCTTCATGCGCGCCATGTCAGCGTGCCGCTCTATCCGTCGAAAGCCGCGATCGAGGTCGAGGCTCCGGTTCCGCCGCATATGGAGGCGATCTTGACCAGATTTTCTAGCCTCATCGAGCCCTTGGTGCCCCCGGCGGCAGCCTGAGGTCAATAGTCATGCGTGCAACGACCGTCCGAGTGTTTATAGAGAGGCGGATCGCGGGGCGAAAGATCCTGATCGCAGAGGCGAACGCATCCCCGGCTGTCGGGAACATTCGGTACGCCGATATCAACGTCCGAAGACGAAAAGAAGAGATCGCGCACCGCAGCCGAGTTCGCTTCAGCGGCCGGCCCCCAAAGAAGCAACGATGAAAGAGCGAGTACGACCCTTAGCCGGACGAGCCTCATCGTCGGGAGTTCAAATTCTGGCAACGATTGTCTACCCGTTTGAAGATCAATGGATCGCAGGGGGAATCGTCCCGAAAGCACTGCTTCACACAGCCCCGATCGTCCGACACACCCGGAACGTCGTAGACCGTGACGGGTTCGCTTGGGATAAGGGCCGGCAGTTCCAGGGGGAGAGTCTGGGCCCGCGCGCCACCACTCAGGGCCAGCACGGCCACGAGGGATACCGTCCGAAACATTGTGAGACCGTAAACCATCATGTGCGTCCTCCTAGCCGAGCCAATAGCGCGCACCGGCGAAGCGTTCCTTCACGCCTCGTAAAAATAGCACGGGCGCACATCAAGCCGGCCAAACCTACTTCGGCGCGAGAACCATGACCATCTGACGCCCTTCCATCGACGGCTCGGTTTCCACCTTGGCGAGAAGCACCGTCTCAGTCTTCACGCGATCGAGGAGACGATACCCTATGTCCTGATGGGCCATCTCGCGTCCCCGGAATCGCAACGTCACCTTGACCTTGTCGCCTTCCTCGAAGAACCGCCTGACCGCTTTCATCTTCACGTCATAGTCGTGTTCGTCGATGCCAGGCCGCAGCTTGATCTCTTTGACCTCGACAACCTTCTGACGCTTGCGCGCCTCCGCCTGCTTTTTTTGCTCGGTGAAGCGGAACTTGCCGTAGTCGAGGATCTTGCAGACGGGGGGCGTCGCGTTCGGCACGATCTCAACGAGATCGAGCCCGACTTCGTCGGCGATTCGCTGGGCCTCCAGAATATCCGTCGCACCCCGGTTAAGACCTTCGGCATCGATCAACTGAACTTCGCGCGCGCGAATTTCGCGATTGATCCGAGGCCCGTCTTTCTGCGGCACCGGGGCGGCTTTCATAGGTCGACGAATGGTTCTCTCCTTCTCTTCATTCAGCTAGCCGCATATGTTACGACAAATGTCCCCGCAGCGCATGCTACGAGGGCACATTTCATGCAAAATCGGGGTTTCACTCCCATCCGTCAAGCCGCCTTGGTCTGGCGGACCGAAAAAATTCGGGACGGCATTGCCTTTGGCTGGGCAAAGGCAGCAGCGGAATTTCGCTTGAAAGCCGAGGCGAAGTACAGGCATGATGGGTCACGGGCGAGCCAGATGCCGGTCTCGACGGCGAACGGGACGACGGAGATCGGGTGAATGGTGGGGCTGAAGGGCAAGCGCGTTCTCGTAGTGGAGGACGAAACCCTCATTTCGATGCTATTCGAAGATATTCTAAGCGACCTAGACTGTGAGATCGTCGGTCCCGCGCTCAACATCCGTCAGGCGACGGATCTGGCCAACAGCGCCGAAATCGACGTGGCGGTGCTGGACGTGAACCTTGCGGGCGATCCAATTTTTCCGGTCGCGGAAATTCTGGCAGCGCGCGGCGTTCCCATGGTCTTTTCGAGTGGTTACGGCTCGACGGGCCTACCGGACCGCTGGCAGAATCAGGCGACGTTGCCAAAGCCCTTCACGTCCCGCCAAGTCGAGGATGTGCTGCAAAAGCTCGTAGGCTGTAACGCCAAGCGGGTGACAAACCAGCCGGCATGATCATCCGACGGCCCGATGGATTGTCAGCGCGCGCGTGCGGCTTGTTCCACGAATGAGATCACTTCAAGCGCCTTCCAGGGCTTTGGCATGAAACGCGCGTTCTTGGGCAAACGGTAGGGCCTCTCAAGCGCCACGCCTGATGTGACGCAGATGGCGATTTCCGGCCATCGCACGGCGACAAACGCGGCAAGTTCCACGCCGTTCAACTGGCCCTTCAACCGGACGTCCGAAAACATCGCCGAAACCCGAGCCGAATTCTCGCGCAAATATTCCAGAGCCGCATCGACTGAATCGACCGCGACCGCCGGAAGCCCCGCTTCCTGGATCATGTCCAACGCCATTTCGGCCAGCAACGCATCATCCTCGACGATCAATACGACCGAAGTCTTCTCCATCTTCCACGCCCTTTTCCCCGAACGGCGAAGCGTCGGCGGTCAGACGCCAGCAAGCCCCCCGAAAGTCTGACGCGGACCGAACACCGTTCGGCCCCATGCGGGGCGATTTTGCCCCCGCGCCTACGTTTTGCATTGGATCAGCATTGATTTTGCTCGAATAAATCAACATCAATCAGAGCATCTATCGTATAAGGCTGCTTAGCATTTCATGCAGGGTCCCGCCATCGAATCCGCCTGGACTCAACCGCAAATTTGGCACGGTCGAACCGCCGCCGTGCGACAGGCCCACCAAGTCAAAATGCTCCCCAAGCCTGCCTATTTTGCGTCGGAAACCTGAGCAGAGCGTGAACGGGATCGGCAAAGACCTTCCACACGCTTGGGCGACGACCTATATGCGATCCGCCAGGCGGGCGAGCGTTACAGCGTCGATGGAGAATGGCATGTATATCGCCATGAATAGGTTCAAGGTGATCAAGGGCGAGGAGAAGGCCTTCGAGCATGTTTGGCTTTCACGAGACACCCATCTCGGCAGAGTACCGGGGTTCGTCGAATTCCACCTGCTGCGCGGCCCGGAGCGCGCGGACCACACCCTCTATTCATCGCATACGATATGGGCGGACCACGACAGTTTCACGGCCTGGACGCAGTCGGAGCAATTTCGCGCGGCGCATGGCGGCACCGGGCAGCACAAGCCGCTCTACCTTGGACATCCCGAATTCGAGGGATTTGATGTGCTGCAGACGATCACCGGCCTCACAGCACCATCGGCGGCGGCTTAGACCTTGGTGGGGATATCAATAACCACGACTGGGACGGTGCGCGGCATCCGGGTTCGGAGCGGCGCAGGTCTCCAGCGTGATACGATCTGCCGGGCAGGCAGCATGACACGTCAGGGCTTGGAGATCCTCACAGATGCGTTTTGAACGACAGTCCCTCCCCCGCGCCAAATCGGTGGCGACGATCACCCTGGCGGCGCTTGTGCTCGCCGCAAGCGTAGCCCAGGCCCAAGTGGCAACGCCATTCGCGGGCTTCGCAGGGTCTTGGGCCGGCGGCGGCGATATCGCCATGACGGACGGCTCGCGCGAGCGGATTCGCTGCCGCGCAGACTATTCCGTGCCCCCCAGCGGACAGGCGCTGCATATCAGCATCAATTGCGCCAGCGACAGCTACAAGGTTCAGGTGCGAAGCAACGTCGTCGCAGAGGGAGGCGGTCGGCTATCGGGCACGTGGCGGGAATTGACCCGTCAGGCGGAAGGCAGCGTGACCGGGCAGGTCGCCGGCCCGGGCCAAATTCAGGCCAGCCTGGAAGGGACCGTTTATGGCATCCAGTTGTCGGTCAACACCCGTGGCGACCAGCAGGCAGTGGCCATCAGGGCGCAAGGCACGGATATCGAAGCGGTGAATATCACGCTGCGTCGCGGATAGGACACGGCCGGCGAGAGGCCCTGTAACGCCGGTGAACGCCGAGAGGCCTCCGCAGAGGTTACTCGGCGACGGCCGGAGCGGTTTTGTGGCGCAGCCGATTTTCGAACCGCGTGAGCACGGTGATGGTGGGCCGCAGGATGAGGAAGTCGGCCACGAGTGCCGCCATCATCGCGAAGGCGCTCAACCATCCGAACAATCGCAGTGACGGCAGATCCGAAAATACCGTTACGGCGAGACCGCAAGCCAGGACTACCGACGTTAGAATCAAGGCCGGCCCCATGAGGATTGTGGCTCGCTCCACTCCGGCGGATGGGTCGGCTCCCGGTTCTTGTTCCTGGCGCAGTCTGTTCAGGAAGTGGATGGTCGCGCTGAGACCGAGGCCGAAAGAGACCGTGAGTGCGACGACGCTGACGAACTGAAGGCCATCTCCCAATATGTAGAGCAAGGTTCCTGAGACGACGACCGGAAAGATGCCCGGCAAGATCGCGGCGAGCATCACCACCACCGAGCGGAACGCGAGACCGATGAAGACGGCGACGAATAGGAATTCAAGCGTCAGTCCCCGGTTGAGCTTGCCGATCATTTCGGCGCTGTTGCGCGCCGCGATGACCGACAAGCCCGTTACGGCCACGGTATAGCCTGGATATTGCGCACGCACCTGGTTGAGCACCCCATCGAGCTGGTCGATGACCGGCAAGAGCTGGCTGGCATCGTGATCGGGGATGCGCCCTGAAACCAGGACCGCATCCTCCTTCTCCGACACGAACCTTCGGATCAGATATTTCGGCAGGAAGCCGACATATTGCTTCAACGTATCGATGTCGTTTTTGCCGAGCTTTTGCGTCAGCCATCGCCGCAGAGTTTCGATCGACCAGACGTTGCCGACGCCCGCCTGCTTTTCCACAATATCGTGGACGGCGGCGATGATGCCGAGACTTTCAGGATCGTAGAGCGATTTGCCTGGTGGGAATTCGATCAAGACGTCGATCGGCTGGGCGCCGGTCAGCTTGGAATCCAGGCGCCGGCTGGCCTGCACCGCTTGTTCCTTGTCGGGAACCTGATCGGCCAAACGATAGCTCGGCTTGAGATTGGCATAAGTCGTCGCAAGGCCCGCCACAACCAGGATGCCGATGAGGCTGTAGAGTCCGGGGTGGCTGACCATGCGCGCCGCGATCCAGCCGCAGAAGTGGCGCAGGGCGTTCACACCGGTATCGGCGCTTTTCATCTTGACCGAAAAATCGGCCTTGTCCCGAATGAGCAGGATACCGAGCAGAGGGCAAAGCATCAGCACCGCGAGCAGGGCGATGATGGTGGACATCAATCCGGCCTCGCCGAAAGTGCGGATCAGTTCGGATTGCGTGAACAGCAAGGCCGTAAAGGACAAAGCTGCGGTGGCATGGGTGAGGACGCAGGCTGGCCCGACGACAAGGATCGCGTTTCTGAACGCCGACATCTTGCTCTCACCGGCGATCAGCCGGTCGCGTGCCGCAAAGGTGAGCTGCATGCTGTCGGAAAAGCTGATCACCATGATAAGCGGGGTCATGATGTTCAAAAACATGTTGAGCCGGAAATCCATCCAGCCCAGCGTTCCGAGGGCCAGAAGGATGGCGATCAGCGGCGGGCCCGCCGCGATGAGCATGAAGGACACGCGGCGGAAGAACAGGATGGCGATCAGGCAACCGGCCCCGAAGCCGACCGCGTTATAGAGCAGCCGATCGCGCTCGACCGCGTTGCGAATCTCGAGTTGCATTACCGGTACCCCGGACAACTCGGCTTGAAGATCCGCGCCCTCGAGATCCTCCTTCATTGTCTTGCGGATATCCGCCACGACCCCATCGAGCTTGTTGCCGGAGGCCACGGCGGGGTCGAGCGCCAGCACGATCAGCGCGAGGTCCCCGTCTTCGGAGAGAAGCTTGCCTCGGATGATGTCGTTCGAACGGACTTTTTGGATCAGCGCGTCGTAAGCCGCGCCCTCAGGGAGGGGCTCGGGAAACAGGGCCGGGGGAATGTGCCCGTTCTCCGGGGCCTCGCGGGCGGAAAACAGCGAGATGATACCCCTCGTGCCCTCGACCAGTTGAAGGTCGGTGACGAGGTTGCGCATCTTCTCCAAGGAGTCGCGTTGCAAGAGCGTCTTGCCATCGACGACGACGAGAACGTCATACTCGTTCGATGGGAAGCGATGCGTCACATCCTCGAACTGCCGAAACTCTGGAGTGTCCGAACGGAAAAGCTGGCTTAGCGAATCATCGACCTTAAGCCGGGTGACGCCGAACGAGGCGCCGATCGCCAGCACGATGAGAATGAGGGTCGCGACCAGCGGCGCATGGAGCGGGATGAGGCCGATCCGCTCCAGGCCAAAGGCGATATTGATCTTCCGACGTCCAGGCTCTGATCCAGAACCGAGTTCAGTCTGCGAGGAAAGATGGTCGACCAGGCGGACCTCCTGCACGCTAAGAGAGCCGGCGCGGGTCCGGCGGAGCCGGGCCATCGCCAGGCGCCGCTGTCGGCGCCAGCCGGCCATACCCTTCCCTGGTATAGAACCAGAATGGGATCAACCGGTGACGCGCGTTCATGAGAGGTTTTGCACGTGCCGTCAAATGGCCGCCGCTAGCCAAACTGGCCCTTTGGCCCTTAGGCGAGCGGGGCGACCCGCGCCGCATCGGTTGTGGTAGGATCGGACAGGGTCCGGCGCAGCTTCTCGCGGTCGAGTTCGCCCTCCCACCGGCTGACCACCAGGGTCGCGACACCGTTGCCGACGAGATTGGTCAGTGCCCGGCACTCGCTCATGAACTTGTCGATGCCGAAGATCAGCGCGATCGAGGCGACCGGGATGTCGGGCACGACTTCGAGCGTCGCCGCGAGGGTGATGAAGCCGGCGCCCGTGACGCCAGAAGCGCCTTTCGAGGTCAGGGCCGCGATCACCAGGATATATAATTCCTGCGAGAGCGTCAGATGGGTGTTGGTGGCTTGGGCCAGGAAGAGCACCGCCAACGTCATATAGATGTTGGTGCCGTCGAGATTGAAGCTGTAGCCGGTTGGAATGACGAGGCCGACCACGGATTTGGATGCCCCCAGCGCCTGCATCTTCCGGATCATGTTGGGCAGCACGGTCTCGGAGGACGAGGTTCCGAATACGATCAGGAGTTCATCCTTGATGTAGACGATGAATTGCAGAATCGAGAAACCGCACGCGTAGGCGATCAGCCCCAGCACCACGAGCACGAACAGCAGGCTCGTCAGATAGAAAGTGCCGATCAGCCATCCGAGATAAATCAAGCTGGATATGCCGTATTTGCCGACCGTGAAGGCCATGGCCCCAAAGGCGCCGATCGGCGCGAAGCGGACGATGATGCCGATGATGCGGAAGAACATTTTTCCGGCGGTATCGATGGCGTCCGAAATCCGCTCCCCGAGCGGCCCCATGCGTGACACCGCGATGCCGGTGAGGATGGCGACGAGCAGCACCTGCAGAAGATCGCCCTTGGCGAAGACGTCGCCATAGCTGGTGGGGACGATGCCCAGGAGATGCGCCACAACGCTGTCGGTCTTGGCGGCCGAAATGTAGGTCGACACATCCTTCGTATCGAGCGTCTTAGGGTCGATGTTGAACCCGGTCCCCGGGTGTACGATCTCGGCGACGACGAGGCCAAGGGCCAGCGCCACGGTCGAAACCACCTCGAAATAGAGCAGCGCCTTGATCCCGACCCGTCCGACTCTCTTGAGGTCGCCCATGGTCGAGATGCCGTGCACCACCGTGCAGAAGATGATCGGCGCGATCATCATCTTGATCAGCGCAACGAAAGCATCGCCGAGCGGCCTCAAGGCCGCGCCTGTCTGAGGGGCCGCGTAACCGAGCGCGATGCCGAACGCGATGGCGATCAGCACCTGGACGTAGAGAATGGCATACCAGGGTTTTGGCGGCGGAACGCTAGTCGTCGCAATCGTGGCGTCGTTCACGGTTCCCCCGGCCCTCGGCGATCGGCCCTCTTCGAGGCCATCGGTAGAGCCTACAGGCGCGGGCCGACCGCACAAGCATAAAAACGGGGGCGCCCTCTCGATCGATCAGGTCGTCCCGGCAACCCGCCGAACCAGGGAGCGCTCCTCGATTTCCGCATCCTGCAGCAAAAACGAAAAGACCCTAACCCTTTTCCCGAGGCCGCGCCGCCGCCGGCCCTTTGCGTTTCGGCTTCGGTTTGGGCAGGGGCAATTCCGCCGCCGTGAGCCGAACCAGTTGAGTCATCCACTCGCGATCGTCCCATTGGTCCGCATCGATGAGGAAACAGGGCTTCGCGCTCCGGTAAGGCGGAGCTTCGACGACCGCGCCGATGTGAGCCCGACCGGCCTCGGTAGGTTTCACGAAAAGCTGGTCGTCGCACACCAGCGCCACCATCTTGCCGTCGCGGAAAATGGCATATTCGCCGAACATTTTTCGCGCCGATACAGGCCCAGAGCCGGACATCTGCTCGACGATCAGATCGACGGTGCTTTGCTGGGACGCCATCGGCTGTTCCTCACCCCTGCCCGGCCTGCGCGGCGGCGAGGGCCGTCATATTGACGATGCCCCGCGCCGTCACGCTCTGCACCAGGATGTGCAGGGATTTCGGCATGCCGAGCAGCAGGGGGCCGACCTGGAGTCCCCCGGCCGCAGCGGCGAGCAGGGTCAGTCCGATATTGGCGGCATCGAGCGTCGGCATGATGAGAAGATTCGCGGCCTCGCTCAGTGGGCTGTCGCCGACCAGACGCTGGCGCAAAGGCGCACTCAAGGCGGCATCGGCATGCATCTCGCCATCGACTTCGAGATCCGGTGCCGTCTCGCGGATGATCGCCAGCGCGCGCCGCATCTTGCGGGCGCCGGGCGCCGCAGAGGCGCCGAAACTCGAATGGGAGAGCAGCGCCGCCTTCGGCACGACCCCGAAAGCCCGAACGGCCTCGGCGGCCAGCAGCGTCATTTCCGCGACCTGCTCCGCCGTGGGGTCAAGGTTGACATGGGTGTCGCAGATGAACAGCGCTCCCGCCGGAAGGATGAGGCCGGACAACGCGTACATCCGGCCGCCACGCTGCGCGGGGCGGATAATCGGCAGGATGTAGCTGAGATGGCGAGACCATTCGCCCGTGCCGCCGCAGAGCGCCGCGTCGGCGTGTCCTCCCCGCAACAGCATGGCGGCGGCTACGCTGAGTCTGCTGCCGATCCGTCGGGCGGCAGCATCGGGAGGGACGCCTCGTCGGCTCACGAGACCCTGATAGTCCTTCGTCAGCGGCCCGAAAATGTCGTGATCCTGCGCGGGATCGAGAATTTTGATGCGCTCGCCCTTGGTCAATCTGAGACCGAGCGCCGCCGCCTTGGCCTCGATCACAGCCCGGCGCCCGATGAGAATCGGCTGCGCGATCTTTTCGTCGATGACCGTCTGCACGGCCCTGAGCACACGCTCGTCCTCGCCTTCCGCATAGACGACCCGCTTGAGAGTCTGCCGGGCCGCCTCGAAGACCGGCCGCATCAATTGGCCGGAGCGGAAAACGAACCGTTCGAGGTCGCGCGCGTAAGCATCGAAATCGGCGATGGGACGGCGGGCCACGCCCGACTCCATGGCCGCCTTGGCCACCGCCGGTGCGACCTGGAGGATCAGGCGGGGATCGAAGGGTTTGGGGATGATGTAGTCGGGCCCGAAGACCGGCGCCTGCCCGCCATAGGCCGTCGCCACGACCTCACTGGCCTCGATGCGGGCCAGCTCCGCGATGGCTTCGACGGCGGCCAGTTTCATGGCCTCATTGATGCTCGTCGCCCCGACGTCGAGCGCGCCGCGAAAGATGAAGGGGAAGCACAGGACGTTGTTGACCTGGTTCGGATAGTCCGAGCGGCCGGTGGCGATCAGCGCGTCGGGCCGGACCTCGCGGGCCAACTCGGGAAGAATCTCGGGCTCGGGATTGGCGAGGGCGAGAATCAACGGCTTGACGGCCATGCCGGCCAGCCATTCTGGCTTGAGCACGCGGGGCGCCGAGAGACCCAAGAACACATCGGCGCCGGGCAGCACGTCGGCGAGCGTCCGCGCCTGGGTCTCACGGGCATAGCGGGCCATGTTCGGCGCCATGGCATCGCCCCGGCCAAGATAAACGACCCCCTTGATGTCGGTGAGCGTGACATTCTCGACCGGAAGCCCCATCGCGACCAGAAGGTCGACGCAGGCCAGGGCCGCGGCGCCCGCACCCGAGGTCACGAGCCGCACCTCGTTCAGCACCTTGCCCTGGATCAGAAGACCGTTGCGCACCGCCGCCGCGCAGACGATGGCGGTGCCATGCTGGTCGTCGTGGAAGACGGGGATCGCCATCCGCTCGCGCAGGCGCCGTTCGATCTCGAAACATTCGGGGGCCTTGATGTCCTCGAGGTTGATGGCCCCGAAGGTCGGCTCCAGCGCCGCCACCACGGCGACGAAAAGGTCCGGGTCGGCCGCGTCGACTTCGAGGTCGAAGACGTCGATGCCGGCGAATTTCTTGAAGAGGACCGCCTTGCCTTCCATGACGGGCTTGCCGGCCAGCGCGCCGATATTGCCGAGGCCCAGCACCGCCGTGCCGTTGGAGATGACCGCGACGAGGTTGCCCTTCGCGGTCAGATCCCGGGCGGCGTCTGGATCGGCGACGATCGCCTGGCAGGCGGCCGCGACGCCCGGCGAATAGGCGAGCGCCAGATCACGCTGGGTGGCCATCCGCTTGGTCGGTTCGACCGCCAGTTTTCCGGGCGTCGGATAGCGGTGATAATCCAGCGCCGCCTTGACGAAATCCTCGTCCAAAAGCCTCTCCTGTGCCGCAGATGCGCGCGAATCCGGTCCCTGCATTTGCGCGCATCCTCGCATGTTCGCGCGGACGGGTGAACCGGCTGCCGGAACACCCGCAATTCTAAACGGCCGGCGGCAATGCGTGTTCGGGGTCAGTTTCCACTGACATCCCGGCCTTGAGCCGGGATCCATCGGACGGGGCGCTGGGACCGGGAGCCGATCCGGCCTGTCCGGCAGCGAGGGGGCGGATCGACCCTTCAAAGGAGGCGGCGCCAGCGGATCCTGGCAGCCTGATCCGCATGAGAAGGTCGCGCAGGCGCGCCTTGCCGCGCTCGGACTCTGCGCCGCCACCCAAGACAAGAGGGACCGAGCCGCGCCGAATGATACGGGAAACGCAGAGAGCGACCGACGTCTCCAGCTCATGGAACAGGGGCTATGACCGCTGCAAGAACGATCGATGAGGGCGCCCGACCCCGTTTATTCCAAGATCGACGAGGCAGCTCCATCCGCATCGCCGCCCGGATGGGTGCGCAGAGGCCGCTCCTCGATCAGCGCGAGAAAGAACCACGCCAATAGCAGCCCGACGTCGGCGGCGAAGAACACATAGCGAAAAACATGTGACAAATGCACAGCATCATGGCCGGCGATCAGACTTTGCATGTCGTGCTGCCCCCCGCCGCCGTGGCCGCCGCCGAGCACGATCGTTCCGAAGATCGCGACGATCAGGGCGCCCCCGAGAGAGCGGAAGAAATTCATGCTCGCGGTCGCGGTGCCCAGTTGATGCAGCGGCACGGCATTCTGGATCACGATGGTCGAAAGCGGCAGGATGGTCCCCAGGCCGAGGCTGATGAACAGAAAGACGAGTTCGAGCTGCCAAAACGATAGTCGGTGACCGATCACACCGAGGATCGTGCAGCTCAGCACGCTGACCCCCATCATCACAAGCGGCACGGTCTTATAGCGCCGCACATACATCATCGAGCGGCCCGACAGCGTCGCTCCGCTCACGGTGCCGAGCATCAGCGGCACGAGGGCCACTCCCGACTGGCTGGCACTCAGGCCCAGTACGCCCTCGAGAAAAACCGGCACATAGATGGTCAGTCCGATGAAGCTTCCCATGGCGAAACAGGCCGACAAGGTGGCCGTATAGACGACCTGGTCGCGCAGGACCGTCATAGGAATCAAGGGCTCGGGCGCCGACCGGAGTCTTACGAAAAACAGCACCCAGAACAGCGCCGATCCGGACAGCAGCAGCAACAGCGGCGACGAAAACCAGGGATAGCGCACGCCGCCCCAGCTCAGCGCCAGAAGCAGGCCGGTCGAGGCGACGACGAGGCAAGCCGCGCCCCAATAATCGAGACGGTGCGGCCGCTCGTGACGTGGCAGCAGCCGAAGTTTGTCGTTCGTCATCACAAAGGCCGCAAGGCCGATCGGCAGGTTGATCCAGAAGATCAGCGACCAATGGAGATGCTGCGCCAGGAAGCCGCCGAGCAAAGGCCCGGCCAGCGAGGCGAGGACGAAGACCCCCGCGATGAAAACCTGATAGCGAGCCCGCTCGCGCGGCGCCATAATGTCGCCGATGATCGTCTGCGCGAGGGAGATCAGCCCGCCGCCGCCGATGCCCTGAAGTCCGCGCGCCAGCGCCAGCGCCAGCATGGTGGGCGCCAAGGCACAGGCCAGCGACCCAATCACGAAGGCCACGATGGCGAAGAGCAGGACGATACGGCGACCGTGGATGTCGCTCAGCTTCCCGTAAAGCGGCGTCACAACGGTCGAGGCCAGCAGATAGGCGGTCACGACCCAGGGCAGGTTCTCGGCATTGCCGAGGTCGCGGCCGATGGTCGGCAATGCTGTGGCCACGATGGTCTGGTCGAGCGCGGCCAGCAGCATCGCCATCATGAGGCCGATGACGATCGACTTGATTTGGCGATGGTTCAGCCGGCCCTTGGGGTCGACGATGGCCTCGGGCGCGTTCACGGCGCGGCGGTACTGATCATGGACATTCCCGGGTTATGGGTTGCCGATAGTGACGTTGCAAGGCACAGGACTTGGGGAAGCGACGGAGATCAAAGCCCGACGCGCCCAACGGCCGGGAGCTTGATCGCGGGCCGACGCAGATCGATCCCGATGACACCGCAAAGAAGGTTCAGCTCGATTCCCTCGACCCAGGCCACCGTGAATCCAGCATAGCCGCCGAGGGAGACCGTGATGCCTGTGCGGGAGGGTGCCCAGTCGAAGACGCGGCCCTCCACCGGATAGTCCTTGCCGATGGCATTGGGCGGCAGCGTCGCGGCGGCTTCGGGAACGGCCGCCAGCACGCTTGCCACGAAGGTGTTGGAATTCGGCCCTGGCCAAGCCCTATAGTCTCCGCGATGGCGATAGCGGTAATCCGCGATAGCGCCACGCATGCGTCCGATCAGGGCCGCCGCTGCTGCACCGTCGGCCGCGAAGACCAGGTGCGGCGTTCCGCCGAACCAGCGTCCATCAGGATCGAAGCCGTCGCGCCGGATAGGATCGCCCCACGCGGTCAGGTCGTAGCGTTCGTAAGCGGAGGCGTCTTCGTCTTTGAGAACGATCCAGCTATGGACCGCGAAAATGCCCCTCCAGCTTACCGCCCGAGCCGCGAAGACGCGTACGGCGGCCGGACGATTACTCTCGGCCTGGGGCAGCAGGCCGGCGCTCGATCGATCGGCGTTGCGCCAATCGAACATCGGTGCCCGCCAATAGGCGACCGCTCGAACCGCGATGGGACAGAAGAACAATGCCAGAAGGGAAAGGGCGATCAGCAAGAGCGGGACGTGAAATAGGGCTTCGGGAAGAGCCGACATGGCATCGAAGCCGCGCGTGTTGAAGACCCGGCGCGAGAATTTTCGTCGCTTACCGGACGGCCGTTGAACCACCCCGGCCGCAGCCCCATGTACCGGCCGCTCGTTCGAGCCGCAGGAGCCGGCCATGGCCTATTCAATCGCAGGCAATCGTCTCGCACTCCCCTCAGCGTCGGCTGCTCGGCTGTCGCGGCTTCGCAGGCTCGCCTGGATGATCGACGGCGCGTTCCGTTTGCCCGGGACCAAATTCCGTTTTGGCCTCAATAGCCTCATCGGCCTCACGCCTGCGGCCGGCGACGCGCTTCTGGCCGCCGTGTCGCTCTACATCGTCTACGAGGCCCACAAGCTGGGGGTACCGCGCGATAAACTGGCGCGGATGATCCGCAATGTCGGGATCGAGGCCGTGGCCGGGGCTGTGCCTATCCTCGGCGACCTTTTCGACATGGGTTTCAAGGCCAATCTGCGCAATCTGGCCATCATCGAGCAGCATATCCGGGAAGACACCATGCATTTTGAGTGATGCCTATGAGCGGGGCCTATCGGCCCAAGCTCGGCGCGAGCGCAAGGCGGGCGCCGACCTCCCGCCCGCTGCGCGGTTGCTCGGCTTGAGCGTCCCCAGTGTCGAAAACCGGCAGACGCGGCATGGGTCGCCGCCGGTCGAGCGCTTGCGCCGCTAGGCTCAGCGAGACGAGGCCCGCGCCGATCATGACCACGTTCGTCATCATCGTATGCCCGACGCCCTGCATCATCACCTGCCCAACGGCCGCCAGCAACGACAATACCACGAAC
Organism: Lichenihabitans sp.; assembly: GCA_965214365.1. Lineage (GTDB taxonomy): Bacteria > Pseudomonadota > Alphaproteobacteria > Rhizobiales > Beijerinckiaceae > Lichenihabitans. The sequence continues at coordinate 1,497,314 of CBDCBM010000004.1, read as the reverse complement.
ATGCACAGCGAATGCCGCCCGATGGCGCTGATCGGCCTGAACAGGAACGACCGTCTTAGCCACACGGACACCCGGAGCATGTAGATCAGATAGGCCATGCTGAAGAAATGCAGGATACGACCCAGCCCGAGGGTAGTCTTGTCAATCTTGGCCCATGCCCGCGTCCAATCCTCGAAGCCCGGCACGAACGAGAAGCCGTCGGTCACGCTGAACGCGCCGAAGGCCACCATCAGCCCCGCCATCAGGGCGAGAGGAACCGATTTTGGAAGCGGGGCACGGCGAGCCGTCATGCCGACCGCCATGCCGGTCGCCAGCATGAACTGCCAGGCGAAGGGATCGAAGAACCAAGTTCCTTTCTCGGGCCAGGTTGGAAGATTCCAGCCTTGGGTAACGGCCAGCAGATAAAGCATGAAAGACGCCGCAACCATCGGCCAAGGGCTGGATCGACCGATCCAGAGCAACGCCGGCGCGATCAGCATCATGAGAATATACATCGGTAGAATGTTGAAATACCCGAATTGGTGGCCCAGGGAGACGACGCCCAGAAGCATCGTCGCGGGCGCCGACACCGCAAGGTCCCGCCCATGAACGCTCAACAGGCTGCCGGTGCCGAAAAACGTCGCCCCTGCCGCAAAAATCGCCAGGCCCAAAAGAGAGAGAAGGATATGGACGCCATAGAGCTTCGCAGACCGCCGCACGAGGCTTCGCGTTATGGAACCCCACTCGCCTCCGGCCCAACGACGGCCGTAGGCGAGCGCGAGAGACACGCCGGAGACGAACACGAAGCCCTCCGCCGAGTCGGAAAATCCGAAATTCTTCTGTGTCAGCGGTTCGAAGGCGTTACCGGGCACATGATTGATGAAGATCGTGCAGAGGAGGTAGCCCCGCCAGAAATCGAGGGCTTCCCAACGGGGGGCGCGGCCTTGTGGATCGTGCGACATACCGGTCATGCCAACCCTGGTGCGAGCGCGGTGGCCTGAGGCCCAGACGACATTCCTAACGCCTAACTTGGCCATGAGTGCCGCTTTGAGGCTTTGAGATGGATGCAGGCTATGCAAAGAGAGAACCAACGTCGGCGACCCGTTTCGAGTATAGAGATCGGCTGATGTCCAGGTTCGGGTGTTGCGGTTCAATGGTACGGAGTGACATCGATCTTTCGACCTCGCGGAGCGCGGGCGCGGCGGCTCGACACGTTTTGTCGCTGGCAGTCTGCGCGCTTTTTCTCTGGGCCGGAATGGCGCCGACGATGGCTGGTGCGGTCCGCAATTTCGCGTATCGATCCGCAGCTCTCGGTCAGGATCAGGTCGCTCAAGTCTATGTGCCTGACGGGATCGCACCGGACACCGGTTGGCCCGTCCTCTACCTATTGCATGGGCTAAACGGAGCGCCAAGCGATTGGGAAACAATCGGCGGGATACGGGAGACGCTGGATAAGCTGATCGCTCAGCACAAGATCAAACCCATGATGGTGGTGATGCCACCCGGCGCGAATAGCTGGTATGTCGATTCCGCAGAGGTCAATGGGCCCGGCAACTATGGTTCAGCCATTTCGCAAGATCTGCCGAAGGCGGTGGAAGCCGCATTCCCGGTCGGCCGAGACCGCGCTCATCGAGCCATCGCGGGCGTGTCGATGGGCGGCTTCGGCGCCCTTCGGATCGCCTTGTCGCAGCCCGACCGCTACATCGCGGCCGCGGCCTTATCGCCCGCCATATGGCAGAACATTCCCTCCGACATCATTGCCAAATCTCCCGGAGAAATGGCGCTCATCCGCTCCACGGGCTATTTCAAGACGCCGGATCCGACGACCGTTACGGTCGGCGTCGACCTGCCGCCCGAAGGCAAGCATTTCGGGGGCGCCTTCGGAACGCCGTTCGATTTCAAGCGCTTCAATGAAGAGAACGTCTTCACGTTGCTGCAGCAAAACATCGAAAGCAAGAGGGTTCTGCCACATGTCTTCGTGACAGTCGGCGACGATGACAGCCACCTTCTCTGGCGGGGTGCTTTCGCGTTTTTCGAGACGATGCAGATGAACCATCGCGAGATCGAGTTTCGGGTTACAGACGGCGATCACGATTGGCATTGTTGGAAGCTGTCGACCGTCGACGCGGTCATGTTCATCGATCGCTATTTCACGGGGGATATTACCCAGTGACCGGCGGCCGGCGCCGATGAGCCTGGGGGCCTAGACCAGCCGCCCTCCCGCAACGAGCGGGCGATTTACCTCGGCGCGAGGAACTTCGGTGCCGCCGCGTTGGCCATGTTAGAGGAACCCTCTATTGGTCGCTCATGGACCCGGCGGCGGGACTTGCTCAGTCAGCACGCGCCGGGGACCTGATGTAGTTTCGGGAGCCTTGGATGTCGCAGGAGAACGGGTCGGTCTTGCCGGTCATCATGTGCGGCGGCTCCGGCACGCGGCTTTGGCCCGCGTCACGTGAGAGCATGCCGAAGCAGTTCATTCCGCTTTTGCATACCCTTTCGAGCTTTCAAGCGACCGCCCGGCGGGTCCACCATCCGCTATTCCACAAGCCGATGATCCTCGCCTCGAGCGAGGTTCGCTTCCTCGCCGCCGAACAATTGAACGAGGTCGGCATCGAGGCCGAAATCGTCCTCGAACCCATGCGCCGCGATTCCGCCGCGGCAGTTGCGGTCGCGGCCTGCCACGCGGCCCGCAAAGGTCCCGAAACTATAGTTCTCATCCTCGCCGCCGATCATCTCATCACCGACGACGCGGCCTTTGTCGAGGCCTGCCGGACGGCGGCCGAGGTGGCCCGGCAAGGGCACATCATGACCCTTGGGGTCGAGCCTACGGCGCCCGCGACCGGCTACGGTTATATCCAGGCTGGCGAGGTCATCGCCGGCCCATCCGCGCGGCGGATCATGCGTTTCATCGAAAAGCCGGATGCGGCCGAGGCGCAGGGCTATATCGAGCAAGGCTTCCTCTGGAACAGCGGTAATTTCCTGTTCCGGGCCGACGTCATGATCGAGGAACTGAAACGCTTCGCCCCGGAAATTCTCGCCGCCGCAGAGGCCGCGATGGAGCGCTCGATCAAGGACCTCGATTTCACCCGCCTCGATGCCGAGGCCTTCGCCAAAGCGCCTCAGACCTCCATCGACTATGCGGTGATGGAGCGCACCAGCCGGGCCGGCGTCCTGCCGGTGAGCTTCGCGTGGTCGGATATTGGCACCTGGGGGGCGATCTACGACGCCTCTGTCAGGGATGAACACGGCAATGCGCTGCGCGGCATGGTGGAGGTGGTCTCGACGCGGGGCAGCCTCGTCCATAGCGACACGATGCTGACGACGGTGATCGGGCTGGACAATGTCGTGGTGATCGCGACCCCCGACGCGGTTCTGGTCAGTTCCCGCGACCAGTCGGACAAGGTCAAGACGCTCGTGGCCCAGCTCAAAGCCAACAAGCGTCCGGAAGCCGAAGAACATCTGCGGATGTACCGGCCCTGGGGATGGTATCAGCGCATCGACGCGGGGACGCGGTTTCAGGTCAAGCGCATCGTCGTCAAGCCCGGCCATCGGCTCTCGCTGCAAAAGCACTTCCATCGCGCCGAACACTGGGTGGTGGTGCGAGGGACGGCCGAGGTCACGGTCGACGACCAAGTCTTGCTTCGGCACGAGAACGAGGCCGCCTACCTGCCGATCGGCTCGACGCATCGGCTGGCCAACCCCGGCAAGATTCCCCTCGAACTGATCGAGGTCCAGGTCGGCAGCTATACCGGGGAGGACGATATCGTGCGTTTCGAGGACGTCTACGGCCGCTGAGGCGGTTGCGGGATCGCTATTCCGGACTTTTCACCGCTAGGAGCCGGTCGGGGGTCGCTGAGCCGGCTCAGGCCTCGCGATAGTGGTCGGGCGATCCGCATGACGGACCATGCGTCCATCCTGACCCGACACCCCCCCTGGCCGTGCGGCTCCTATGCGCCGAGCTCGGGGTCGGCGCCCTAAGCGACCGGCGTCGACCGTTAAAGCATGTCGCCTTCAGTCGGACATGCTCCGATTCTAGAAACGCGAGCATGTTCATGCCTTTGGATTGATGCCATCCAAGGGCGCCGTCGTTTAGATCACGATGTCTTTGGATGGAATCCATCCAAAAGACGTGAACGTGATCGATTCCAATATGTTAGAGCATGATATAGTCCGAAAACCCGTGCCGACGTTTCGGCATCATGCTCTCGAGCTTCAAGATGTTCCGTTATTTCGAATCGCTCATCCGGCCGACCGAGGCCAAAGACGTCGTTCAGCCGCCCGAAGGCCTGATGCCCTTTTACTGGCATTTCGCCCGCCAGGCGAAGCCACTGTTTCTTGCGCTCTTCGCGGCGGGCTTGTGCGTCGCGATGCTCGACGCGTCGGTGCCCTGGTTCATCGGCAAGCTGGTGCGCGCCTTCACCACAACGCCCCGGGAGGTTTTTCTCGAAACTCATGCCCGTTTCCTGATCGGCATGGCGGTGGCGATCCTGTTCTGCCGACCCCTGGCTATCGCGACCCAGGGTCTCATCTCCAACGCCGGCATCGTGGTCAACGTCACCAATCTGGTGCGCTGGCAGAGCCATCGCCACGTGGTGCGCCAGAGCTGGCCATTCTTTCAGAACGACTTTGCCGGGCGCATCGCCGCCCGCGTGATGGAAACCGGCCCGGCGGTGCGCCAAAGCGCCGTCTCCGCCATCACCGCCATATGGGGCATCCTGGTCTACGGGATCAGCGCCCTAACCCTGCTGGGCTCGGTCGACGCGTGGCTGATGCTGCCCATCGCGTCCTGGTTCATCATCTACGGCGTGCTGCTGCGGATCATCGTGCCGCGCCTGCGCGACCGCTCGAAGCGAACCTCCGAAGCGCGGTCGCTCGTCGTCGGGCGGATCGTGGACAGCTATACCAACATCGTCACGCTGAAGCTGTTCGCGCGGCTCAGGCACGAAGACGCCTATGTGCGCGAAGTGATCGACAAGCACACAGACGCTTTCCAGCGCCAGATGCGCATGCTGACGGCGCTCTTCATGGCCCTGCAAATCTTGAACGCCCTGATGCTGCTCGGCGAGACCGCTTTGGCGATCCTGCTCTGGCGTCGCGGGACCGTCGATGTCGGCACGGTCGCCATGGCCATTCCGCTGACCTGGCAGATCGCCACTGCGGCCGGTTGGGTCGCCGTGCAGGTGACGGAAATCTTCGAACAGGTGGGCACGATCCAGGAAGGCATGATGACGATCGCGCGGCCGATCGCGCTATCGGACACGCGAGGATCGTTGGAACTGGCCGTGCCGCGCGGAGAGATCCGGTTCGAGGATGTCACCTTCGGGTATGGCCGCGAGAATAGCTTGATCCGCCATCTCACCCTCCGCCTGCGTCCGGGTGAGAAGATCGGTCTCGTCGGCCGCTCCGGCGCCGGCAAAACGACGCTCATCAACCTTCTGCTGCGTTTTCACGATGTCGAGGGCGGCAAAATCCTTATCGATGGGCAGGATATCCACGATGTCACGCAGGAAAGCCTGCGCGCCAATATCTCCGTGGTAACGCAGGACACCTCCCTGCTCCACCGCTCGATCCGGGACAATATCGCCTACGGGCGGCCCGATGCCGACGAGGCGGATATCATCAGGGCGGCGCAGCGCGCTCACGCGCATCAGTTTGTTCTCGGCCTGGAAGACTGGCAGGGGCGGCGCGGCTATGACGCCCAGGTGGGAGAGCGGGGCGTCAAGCTGTCCGGCGGGCAGCGCCAGCGCGTCGCCATCGCGCGGGTCATCCTCAAGGATGCCCCGATCCTGGTGCTCGACGAGGCGACCTCGGCGCTCGATAGCGAAGTCGAAGCCGCGATCCAGGACAGCCTCGTCGACCTGATGAAGGGCAAGACCGTGATCGCCATCGCTCACCGGCTCTCGACCATCGCCCGGATGGATCGGCTTCTCGTCATGGATCGCGGCCAGGTCGTCGAGACCGGCTCCCATGCCGAACTCTTGGCGCGCGGCGGCATCTACGCGCAACTCTGGCGGCGCCAGTCCGGCGGCTTCATCGACGACGCGGCGTGAGAGGCGGCGAGCCAACGAATCCGCGGCCGCGTCTCGCCTGGCCGAGAGAGTGATGTTCGTCCGGTATTGAACCGGGAAGGCGACACGTCCGACCGTTCCTCGCTGGATTTTCCTCGTGCCGTCGTGCTTTAGACGACGCGGCAACAAGGAAATTCAGGAGGAGCGCACATGAACCACTATGATTTCGACAATCGCGTCGCCGTCGTCACCGGCGGCGGCCAGGGCATCGGCCGCACCGTCGCCGAACGCATTCTGCAAGGCGGTGGCCGCGTCTCGCTGTGGGACCGGGACGCGGAGCTGACCCGCAAGACCGTCGCGGAACTCGGCGGGCGGGCGCATGGCCTGCCGGTCGACATCGCCGATCTCGCGTCGGTGGAGGCGGCCACCGCCGCCGTCCTCGAAACTTTCGGCAAGATCGACGTGCTGATCAACAATGCCGCCATCGTCGGTCCCAACCTGCCCACGTGGCAATATCCGCCGGAGGCCTTCGCCGATGTCGTGCGGATCGGTCTGAACGGCACGTTCCACTGCTGCCGCGCCGTGGTGCCGCATATGATCGAGAAGAACTATGGCCGCATCGTCAACCTCAGCTCCATCGCCGGCAAGGAAGGCAACCCCAACGCGGTCGCCTATAGCTCCACCAAGGCGGGCGTCATCGCGCTGACGAAGTCACTCGGCAAGGAGCTGGCTGGCCATGATATCTCGGTCAATTGCGTCACCCCTGCGGTCGCCAAGACCACCATGGCGCTGAGCCAGGCGCCCGAGCACCTGGCTTATATTCTGGCGAAAATCCCCCGTGGCCGCATGCTCGAACTGTCGGAAGCCGCCTCAATGATCTGCTGGCTGGCCTCCGAGGAAAGCTCGTTCACCACCGGTGCGGTGTTCGATCTGTCGGGCGGGCGGGCCACCTATTGAGGGCGTGGTCACCGTTACGCGTCATTGGATCACGATGCCTTTGGATAGAATCCATCCAAGGCATGAACGTGATCAATTCCAATAAATTAGAGCGTGATGTCGTCCGAAAACCCGTGCCGACTTTTTGGCATCATGCTCTAAATCGCGGAACTGATTTAAGAAACGGCCGATCCGTGAAATATTGACGACATCGTATCGGCCGTCGAAAACGTACTTTCTGGAACAGATATAATATTTATCAAGCCTGCCTGGGTAAAAAAACTTCTCTAATATTTTAACGAGGCGGCTGAAACTCCGTCCGGGGCACTCCGTAGCTTCTGTCGTGAGCAACAAGGGAGCCCACCAATGAACAATTCAATGACATGGCGTAAAACGATGCTGACGGCGGCCCTCTCGGTCGGGGTCATGACGTTCGGCGGCGCGGCTTTCGCGGCGGGAGAACCCATGGTGGGCGGCGCGCCCATGTATCCGAACAAGACCGTCGTCGAAAATGCATCGCAAGCCAAGAACCTTACGACGCTGGTCGCCGCCGTGAAGGCTGCCGGACTCGTCGACACATTGTCGAGCGCCGGGCCCTTCACCGTCTTCGCTCCGACCAACACCGCCTTTGAGAAGCTGCCTGCCGGTACGGTCGACAAGCTCGTCATGCCAGACATGAAGCCCACGCTCACCAAGATCCTGACCTATCATGTCGTGGCGGGCAAGATGACCTCCGCCGATTTGATGAAGGCGATCAAGGACGGCGGCGGCTCAGCCAATCTTAAGACGGTCGAGGGCGGCACGCTGACCGCGAAGATGGACGGCGACAAGCTGGTGCTCATCGACGAAAAAGGCGGCGGCGCTGTCGTCGAACAGGCCGATGTCATGCAGTCCAACGGTGTCGCGCATGTTATCGACGGCGTGCTGATGCCGAAGTAATTCTATCTCAAGACAGGCCTCACCCACCGTTGGGGCCTGTCGATCATCTAAAAATAATTCATTGACCCTGATTTGTCAGGAACATTGCGGGCAGGTCACGAGAGGGAAGCTTTTTCCCTTCATCCCCATTGTGTCCACCGTTACAAAGCCCCAATAATCGGCCTTGCGGGCCTGCTGATAGCAGGTAAACGTCCCGTTCGGGGTCTTGCCATATTGCTCCATAAAACGTGGGTAGAGAAAACCCGTTTTCCGGTCGGCCCAAACGACGCCGTCCCCTATGCAATGATGGGCCGCGTCCTCGAAGCTCTGATAGCCGACGATGGGACCGAGCTTGATAGGATCGTCCTCACCCGCCCGCGCGGCGGAGACGCCGCAGACGCAGAGCCCTACGAGCATCGCCGCACTGATCGCCCAAACGCCTCTCATCGTATCGTCTCCTCCTCGTTTTTGTCAGTTTAGCGAAGTTCCTTTTCCAGGCCAATCGAATGGCCCGCCTTTGCGATAATGAGCGCAAAGGGGATCGAACGCGCCCGGCCGCGTCACCGTAATTGACCCCTTAACCCTTTTCATGCTCACTGCCGCCAAAGTTCGGGGGCGTGTCCGGCAAGGGCGTGCCGTCGCTCGAGGTATATCGCACAAGGATATGTCGCTTCAGGCGGATCGCACCCGATCAACCGAGGCGCATCGGATCCAGGGTCAAAACGGCAGGATATGTTCACCGATCGCTATCTCGCAGGCGAGGCCGAAGGTCATTGGCAGAAGGTTTGGGACGATCGTGCCACCTTTGCGGCCTCCAACGCGGACATGCGTCCTAAATATTATGTCCTCGAAATGTTCCCCTACCCGTCTGGCCGCATCCATATGGGCCATGTGCGGAACTATGCGATGGGCGACGTCGTAGCCCGCTATCGCCGCGCCAAGGGGTTCAATGTCATCCACCCCATGGGATGGGACGCGTTCGGCATGCCGGCCGAGAATGCCGCGATGCAGAACAAGACCCATCCGGCGGTCTGGACCTATGCCAACATCGCGGCGATGCGGGCGCAGCTCAAGCGCATGGGGCTGTCGCTCGATTGGCGGCGTGAGATCGCGACCTGCGACCCGAGTTATTACCGCCACCAGCAACGGTTGTTTCTTGATTTCCTTGACCACGGCCTCGTGGCTCGGAAGAAATCCAAGGTCAATTGGGACCCGGTCGACCACACTGTCCTTGCCAACGAGCAGGTCATCGATGGGCGCGGTTGGCGCTCGGGTGCGCCGGTCGAGCAACGCGAACTGACCCAGTGGTTTCTCAAGATCACGGACTATGCCGAAGACCTGCTGAACGGCCTCGACGGGCTCGACAAATGGCCCGACAAAGTGCGGCTGATGCAGCGCAATTGGATCGGGCGCTCGGAGGGCCTGACCATCCGCTGGCAGCTCGACCCTTCGACCGCGCCAAGCGGCGAAACCGAACTTGCCGCCTATACGACGCGGCCCGACACGTTGTTCGGCGCCAGCTTTCTGGCGATCGCGCCGGATCATCCGTTGGCCGCCGCCGTTGCGGCCAACGCTCCCGCGTTGGCGGAATTCATCGAGGAATGCCGCCGCCTCGGCACCTCCGTGGCGGCGCTGGAGACGGCGGAGAAGAAGGGCTTCGACACCGGCATCAAGGCCGCGCATCCGTTCGATCCGTCCTGGATGCTGCCGGTCTACGTCGCCAATTTCATCCTGATGGACTACGGCACGGGCGCCATCTTCGGATGTCCGGCCCATGACCAGCGCGATTTGGATTTCGCAAGGCTGAAAGGCTTGCCGGTGACGCCGGTGGTCTGTCCCCCCGGTGTCGACGCAGAGCTTTTCACGGTCGACCAAGAGGCTTTCACCGACGACGGGCGACTGATCAATTCGCGCTTTCTCGACGGGCTCTCCGTTCCCGAGGCGAAGAACGAGGTCGCTTCGCGGCTCGAAGGGTTTTCATTCGCCGGTGAACCGCAGGCCCGCCGCCAGGTCAATTACAAGCTGCGCGACTGGGGCATCTCCCGCCAGCGCTATTGGGGCTGCCCCATCCCGGTCATCCACTGCGCCGCCTGCGGCACCGTGCCGGTTCCGCTCGGGGATCTGCCGGTGACACTGCCGGAGGACGTGACATTCGACGTTCCCGGCAATCCGCTCGACCGGCATCCGACCTGGAGCCACGTGCCCTGCCCTCTCTGCGGCGCAGAGGCCCGGCGCGAGACGGATACGATGGACACGTTCGTCGATTCGTCCTGGTATTTCGCGAGGTTCACCGATCCGTGGAACGCCGAGGCCCCGACGACGCCGAAGGTGGCCGATCATTTCCTCGCCGTCGATCAATATATCGGCGGCATCGAACATGCGATCCTGCACCTGCTCTATTCGCGCTTCTTCACCCGCGCCATGCGTAAGGTCGGCTGGCTCGACCTCGACGAGCCTTTTGCCGGCCTCTTCACGCAAGGCATGGTCGTTCATGAGACCTACAAGGCGCCCGATGGGGCATGGGTGTCGCCTGAGGACATTCGCATCGAGGGATCGGGCGCGGACCGCCGGGCGGCACTGCTGTCGGACGGCACACCGATCGTCATCGGCTCCATCGAGAAGATGTCGAAGTCCAAGCGCAACATCGTCGATCCCGACGACATCATCGACAGCTATGGCGCCGACACCGCCCGATGGTTCATGCTGTCGGACAGCCCGCCCGAGCGCGACGTCATCTGGACCGAAGAGGGTGTACAAGGCGCCGCCAAATTCGTGCAGCGGCTATGGCGGCTCGTCGGCGAACTGGCGAAGTTCGATGCTGCCGACGGCGCCCCGAGCCCGGATGGCGCGGAGCCTCATGTGCTCGCCGTGCGCAAGGCCGCCCATAAGGCGCTGATCCGCGTCGAAGACGACATCGAGCGGCTGCGGTTCAACCGCTGCGTGGCCCATATTTATGAATTGACCAATAGTTTGTGGGCCGTTCTGTCCGACATCGAGGAGCCGGTGGAGGCCGGCAGCGCGCTGGCCCAGGCGTTCCGCGAAGCAGCCGACATTTTGGTCCTCATCGTGGCGCCCTTCATGCCGCATTTGAGCGAGGCCTGCTGGCAGGGGCTCGCCAATGCGGATCTGGCCTCTGCGACGCCCTGGCCCAGCGCGGATCGGGCACTGGTGGTCGAGGATGTCATCACCCTTCCAGTGCAGATCAACGGGAAGAAGCGCGGCGATCTCGTCATTGAACGAGACGCGAGCATTGAAGCCATCGAGGCCGCGACGATCGCACTCGATGCCGTTCAGCGTGCGCTCGAGGGCCGTCCCGTGAAGAAAATCATCGTCGTGCCCTCGAGGATCGTCAATGTCGTGGTCTAGCGTCTCCTCGCGGTCCTTGATGGCCGGGCTCGTGGGCTCATCCCTGCTGGGGCTGGGGGGGTGCCTTCAGCCTATGTATTCATCGATGGGCGGCAACCTCGGCGCCGAGTTGCGAGCGGTGGCGGTGGACCCGGTTCCGGCCCGGCTCGGCCATTACTTGCATGACGCGTTGCTGACCAATTTCAACGGCACCGGCGAGACCGTCGCGCCAAAATACCATTTGGCCTTGAAGCCCCGCGAGCGTGTTCAGACCGCGCTCGTCGACATCGTTACCCAGCGCAGCCAGAATGCCACCGTCATCACCGATATCGACTACACTTTGACCTCGGTCGACAGCAATAAGCTCATGGCGACCGGGACGGTGACAAGCGCGGCGTCCTATGATCGCTCTGAGCAGCGCTTCGCCAATATATCGGCGTCGCATGATGCCGAAATCCGCGACGCCAAGACGCTCGCCGACCAGATCACGACACGCGTCGCCGCGGCGCTGGCCAGCCCAAGTCCTATTCCACCGAAAGCTTTCAACGGGCCGGCGCCGCCAGCCTTCGGCGTGACGTCCGATGCCGCCGTGCTGCCCGGCGGTGCCTCTCCCAACGGTGGCCCGGCGCCAACGGACACGCAGTGATCCGATCGCCAGAGTCTGTCATGCTGTTGCTGACAGACTTCTATTGGGATTCGCGAGCACGTTCAACAGGGTGTGATTGCAAAGCGATGCAATCACACCCTGACGTGCTCTAGGGCCTCGGCATGGTGGCCATAAAGGGCGCCGAGATCGAACGCGTCTTGACGCGGGATGTCGCGGCCTATTCGATATTCCTGGTGTTCGGCAACGATGTCGGCCTCGTCAGCGAGCGGGTTCAGCGCCTCCTCAAGGCAGTTGTGGACGATCCGGCCGACCCATTCCAGCTCGTGCGCCTGACCGGTGACGATCTTAACCACGATGCACCGCGTCTCACCGACGAGGCCGGCACAATTCCGCTGTTCGGAGGCCGCCGCGCGGTCCTGGTGGAAGGCGGAGGCGGCAAGGCCGTCGCGGCGGCTGTCGAACTCTTCCTGCAAGCCCCCTCCTCCTGCCCGGTGGTCATCGAGGCGGGCGCGCTGAAATTCGACGCGCCGCTGCGCAAGGCGATCGAGCGCAGCAAGGTCGGCGCTGCGATCGAATGTTTTCCCGACGGAGAGCGGGAGGTGGCCGCCCTGATCGACGCCGAAGTCGCGGCCGCCGGGTTAACCATCTCGGCCGACGCGAAGCAGCTCCTGGCGTCGCTCTTGGGCGCCGACCGGATGGCCAGCCGCTCAGAGATCGGCAAGCTGCTCCTCTATGCGCATGGAACGCAGGGCATCGAGGTCGAAGATGTGGAAGCGGCGGTGGCGAACGCTTCGGTCCAGGCGTTCGATCACGCGGTGGATGCCGCATTCTCGGGAGATACGGCAGCGCTCGACGAGGCCATCCGCAGGCTGCATCTCAATGCGCCGGACGCCGGCCAAATGCTCGGCAACGCCCTGCGTCACGCCGTGATGTTGCAGCGACGGAAGCTTTCGGGGGGCGCGGAGGGCGCGGGCTTCGGCTATAGGGGCGGCACCTCGTCGCGCCGCAAAGCTTTGATAGAACGCCAGGTGGAGACGCTCGGCACCGATGTGCTGGGCCGCATCGTCATCCGGCTCGGCGAAGCCATCGCGCTTGCGAGACTTGATTCCCGGCTGGCACAGGACCATGCCACGCGCGCGCTCTGGTCGGTCGCCCTGGCGGCCCGGCCGAAACGCCCACGCTAGAGCATGATGCCGAAAAGCGGCACGGGTTTTCGGACGACATTATGCTCTAACATGTTGGAATCGATCACGGCCCGAAGAGCATGAGTTCGGTATAGGCGAGATCGCCAAGCCGGACCGGAACCGGACCGCGGAAATATTTCGGCGCCCGGCCTTCGAAGTAATATCCGAAGAGACCACGAAGTGGGCCCGTGGCATCGACGACGATCCAAGGAATTCCAAATCGCATCAGCAGCTTGCGGCCGACGGCGCCGGCGAAACGCGGCAGGTCGGCAGTATCGCGGCAATAGACGAGTTGGAAACAAGGCACTACACCGCCGCCGATCGTGCGCTTGAAGGGCCCGATGTGCCGCTTGAGGAAGATCACCGGCTCGCTCTTCTCCGCCTGCGTGACGACGATGCAAACGCAGCCATAATCGGCATGATCGCGGAGGAGCGTTCGCTCGCGAAGCGAGAGGTCGTCGAGTGGGTCGTCGGCGGTGACGAGACGGGCGGAAAGGTCTTTCGGAACACGGCTCAAGGCCGGCACGGAGAACACTTGGCCCTTGCAGTAACGCTGGAAGCCGCGCGCCTCTTGCAACGCGAAAGTATGCGGAGCGGGTGAAACGTTGAGATAGGTGACGCTTGGCTGGCGTTGCGCGGCTTTGTCGAGCATCATCGCTTGCGCTCTGAACGGCGGCTCGACATACCAGCTAGACAGGTTGCAGCGCAGGCTAGATACGCCCTGCTCCTCGATCACCGAATGGAGCGTCAGCAACACACCGACAGGCCTGCCGTCGCTTTCGAGCATGTAGCCATAAAGCGGACAATCGGGCGGTTGCGGCCGCGACGCATGCCGGGCGAGGCCTCGGCGCCAATAGTCTTCGGTGCGATCCACGAAGCCTTTCGTCAGTAAGGCCACGATCGCGTCGAGATCGTCGTGCTCGATCTGGCGGCAGCGAACGCGCACGGACGGTTGTCGTGAAACATTGAGCAAAAGGTTGGCCTCGGCCGGAGTGCGAAGCGCGGGAACGCAATCGTGGGATCTGAAGAGCCATAGAGGGGATGTCAATCACGCCCGGCCCGTAGGGTTAGCCAGCCATGACCGCGATCGTGGAAAGGGGCATTGATTCGATGACGGCGATTCCGCATCAACCCGTCCTATTCTATCGTCTTCCTGGTTTTCTCGCCGAAAGGGCATCGTGCAAGACTTTGATTTCATCGTCGTTGGGGCCGGGTCTGCCGGATGCGTTCTGGCGGATCGGCTCTCGCGGGATGGGCGCCACACGGTCTTCGTGATCGAGGCCGGCGGCCATGACAGGCGGCTCTTTATCAAGCTCCCCATCGGCTACGGGCGCACGTTCTTCGACGAGCGGATCAATTGGAAGTATCGGACCGAGCCCGATCCCGGTCTCGATAGCCGCCCCGCCTACTGGCCGCGCGGAAAGGTCGTCGGCGGATCGAGTTCTATCAACGCCCTGGTCTATTGTCGGGGCCTGCCGCATGATTTCGATGATTGGCGCGCCTCGGGCGCGGCGGGTTGGGGGTGGGACGACGTCAGGCCCGTCTTCGAGCGCTTCGAAAGCCGGATCGACCGCGCCGGAACCCGAAGCGGCGCGGGGCCCCTGTCGATCGCCGATGTCACAGACGAGGTGCATCCGCTCAAGCGCCATTTCCTCCAGGCGGCGGCCGAACTCGGCCTGCCGTCTTCGGATGATTTCAATGGTACGGCACCCGAGGGCGTGGGCGTCTATGCGATCACGCGGGATCGCGGCCTGCGATGCTCGTCCGCCGACGCCTTTCTGCGCCCGGCGTTGCGTCGTCCATCGGTCAAGCTCCAAACCAATGCCCTTGTGACGCGGGTCGTTGTCGATAACGGCCGGGCCGTCGGCGTCGACTACGAGACGGCAGGCCGGCGTCTCACCGCAAGGGCGCGGCGCGCCGTCATCCTCAGCGCCGGCGCGATCGCCTCGCCGCATCTGCTGCAACTCTCCGGCATAGGGCCGGCCGCGCTGCTGCGCCAGCATGGCATCGAGGTGCTGATGGACCGGCCCGCCGTCGGCCGCGGCCTGCAGGATCACCTGGCCGTCACCTATTTTCACCGTGCCCGGCAGCCGACGCTCAATGACGTCATCTATCCGTGGTCCGGCAAGATCAGGGCGGCCCTGCGCTATATGCTGACGCGCGGCGGTCCGCTCAGCCTCAGCGTCAACCAGTGCGGCGGCTTCGTCCGGTCGAGCCGCGCCAGCCTCTTTCCGGACCTTCAGCTCTATTTCAACCCGCTGACCTATACGACGGCCAAAGAGGGCAAGCGCCCGCTGCTGAATCCGGACCCGTTTTCGGGCTTCATCCTGTCTTATCAGCCGTCCCGCCCCACCAGTCGGGGGTGGATCGAGATCGCCTCCCCGGACCCGCGCGAGCCCCCGCTGATCCGGCCGAACTCCCTCACGACGCAAAAGGATATCGACGACGTGGTCGCCGGAGGACGGCTGCTCAAAGCCCTGACCGGAACGCCCGCCATGCGGGACCTCATCGCGGAGCCGATCGCTCCCGCCATCACGGCCATGGACGACGACGCACTCCTGGCCGACTTTCGGGCGCGCGGCGGCACGGTCTATCATCCCGTGGGCACCTGCCGCATGGGCCGCGACCCCGCCGAGGCCGTTGTGGATTGCTCGCTGCGCGTCCACGGGGTCGATGGTTTGCGTGTCGTCGACGCCTCGGTCTTTCCCAACATCACTTCCGGCAATACAAATGCTCCGACCATCATGGTGGCCCACAAGGGCGCCGACCTCATCTTAGAAGATCGCTGAACGCCGCCCCCGTCGAGGAACCCCATGAAGCTCGAAACCTGCCGCGTCTTCGTGGTCGGCAATCCGCCGCCAAGCTACGGCGGCCGCTATTTCGTCATCCTCAAACTCAAAACCGCCTGCGGCATCGAGGGGGTCGGTGAGGTTTACGCGGCCACGTTCGGTCCGCATGTGGTGGCGAAAATGATCGAGGATGTCTTCGTCCGGCGCTTCGAGGGGCACGACCCGACCCAGGTCGAGAGCTTGTGGCGCAGGGTGCATGGCTCGGGCTTCACGCTGCGGCCCGACCCGTCGCTGATGGGGGTTATGAGCGGGCTCGAAATGGCCTGCTGGGACATCGCCGGCAAGGCGGCAGGCCGGCCGGTTTACGATCTTCTCGGTGGCAAGGTGCGCGAGCGGCTGCGCAGCTACACCTATCTCTATCCCGAGGCGGGCGAGAACGAGGCGATCTATCACGACGCTGAACGCTCGGCCGAGCGCGCCCTCGCTTATGTCGAACAGGGGTTCACGGCGCTGAAATTCGATCCGGCCGGGGCCTATTCGGCCTTCGATCCGCGTCAGCCCGACCTGGTCTCGCTGGACCTTTCCGAAAAATTCGTCCGGCTGATCCGCGAGGCCGTGGGAACCCGCGCCGATCTCCTTTTCGGCACGCATGGGCAATTCACGACCTCCGGCGCGATCAGGCTCGCGCGGCGCCTCGAACCCTACGATCCGCTCTGGTTCGAGGAGCCGGTGCCCCCCGAGATGCCCGAGGAAATGGCCAAGGTGGCGCGCGCCACCACCATCCCAATTGCCACGGGGGAGCGGCTCACCACGAAATATGAATTCGCCCGGGTCCTGGCGACGGGCGCGGCCAATATCCTGCAGATGAATCTCGGCCGCGTCGGCGGCCTTCTCGAAGCCAAGAAGATCGCCGGCATGGCCGAAGCCCACTACGCCCAGATCGCTCCCCATCTTTATTGCGGACCCATCGTCGGCGCCGCCAACATTCAGCTCGCGGCCTCGATCCCGAATTTCCTCATCCTCGAAAGCATCGAGACTTGGGGCGGTTTTCATGCCCAATTGCTCAAAGTGCCGATCCGTTGGGAAGACGGTTATGTCATTCCTCCGACGACGCCGGGGCTGGGGGTCGAACTCGACGAGGATGTCGCCCTCGCGCATCCCTACCCGGCGGACGGACGCCTGCATCTTGAAATGGCCGACCACCCGATCGATTGAGGAACCGGTCTGTATCGATCCGCTCTGGACGTGGGGCGCTGGCGCATGGTCCGGGTCGCGGAGGAAACACATCAATCATACCCAAAAAGTCGTCGTTGATTTTGTACGGATCTGGTCCGTATGATAACACCAGGTAAGAGTTGGGAGGAGTCATGCCACGGATCCCTGCGCAGAATGGCCGGGTGGAATTGCGGCTCCGGGCCGAGGACAAGGCCATATTGACCCGCGCCGCGACGTTGGAACGGATGGACCTCACTGGCTACATCCTTCGCATCGTCTTGCCGCAAGCCGAGGCGGTCATTGCCCGTGAGGAGCGGTTGACTTTGTCTGAACGGGATTCCCTGCGCGTCCTCGACTTGCTGGAACACCCGCCAGCGGCCTCCGATCGCCTGATCCGCGCCGCCAAGGCCGGCTTCACTCTTGAATGATCCCGTTGATCTGGGACGAAGCGCCGCTCGGCAAAACCCATGATCGGACTTCCTTCGATTGCGGCGATGCCGATCTCAACGCTTACCTGCGACGCTACGCTCGTCAAAATCATGACAGCGGTGGTGCGAAATGCTTCGCCGCAACGCAAAAAACCGCACCGGAACGCATCCTCGGTTTCTACACCCTCAGCCCCGCTTCGCTTGATTACAGCCGAATTCCGACACTCGCGACCAAGGGTCTCGGTCGCTACGATGTTCCGGTGTTTCGTCTCGGGCGACTTGCCGTTGACCGCGCTGTGCAAGGCCGTGGGCTCGGGGGCGCCCTGCTGTTGCGCGCGGCCCAACGCTGTATCTTGGTGTCGAAGGAAGTCGGGGGGGTCGCCCTGCTGATCGACGCCAAAAGCGATCGCGCGGCGCGCTGGTATGCCGGCTTTGGCGCGCTGCCGCTCCTTGATGCCCCTCGCTCGCTCGTGCTTCCCTTGGCGACCGCCAGCGATGCGCTCAAGCAAGCGAACTCACTCGTGTCTTGATGGCCATCGGGGCAGGCATGCCGCCAGCGAGCCTCGGTGCAAACGGCAGCGAGAGGTCTCGTCATACGGTTCTCAGGACGAAAGAGTTCAGGCCGACACTCAGGGGAAACTTCTATGCGCTATGCCTTCATCGGCCTCGGACATCTCGGAAAGCACCTCGCCGCCAGCCTTTTACGCGCCGGTTTCGATCTGAGCGTGCATGATCTCGACCGTGAGGCGGCAGCTCCCCTGATCGCGGCGGGCGCGAGGTGGGCCGACAGCGCCGCCGAGGCGGTGCGCGATGCGGATGCGCTTCTCACCTGCCTGCCCTCGCCGAAAGCCTCGGTGGCCGTGCTCGGCGCGGCTTTGCCGGCGATGCGGGCCGGCGCGACCTGGATCGAGATGAGCACCAACGATTTTCCGGAAATCCAGCGTTTGGCCGACGAAGCCCGCGCGGCCGGCGTCGAGACCCTGGCCTGCCCGGTCACCGGGGGCGTTCACAGGGCCGAGGCGGGCGACATCGCCATCCTGGTCGGCGGCCCGCGTGATCTCTTCGAACGGCATGAACCCGCCCTGCGCGCCATGGGGGGCGAGGTCATCCACCTTGGCGGCCTCGAACAGGCGGCGGTGACGAAGGTCGTCACCAACATGCTGGCCTTCATCCATCTCATCGCGGCCGGCGAAGCGCTGATGCTCTGCCGTCGCGCAGGAGTCGATCTCGGCGCCGCTTTCGCGGCCATCAAGGCGAGTTCGGGCAACAGCTTCGTCCATGAAACCGAAAGTCAGGTGATCCTCAATGGCAGCTATGACATCGGCTTCACCATGGATCTCGCCTGCAAGGACGCCGGTTTCGCCATGGAGATCGGCCGCCGGCTCGGCGTGCCGCTGAAGCTCGCCGGCGCGATGGAGCAGACCTTCATCGAAGGGCGCGCGCGATATGGCGGGAGTGCCTGGTCGTCCATGATCGTCAAGCTTCTCGAAGACGCGACCGGAACCGACCTCAGGGCGCCGGGCTTTCCGGCAAGCCTGGAGGCCGGCGCCGTCGTTGCGGGCAAAGGGTCGAGCCTTTAAGGATGCCGACGGCAGTCTGACCATCAGGGATTTTTACATGAGTCACGGCATCGCGACCTATCCGAGCCTGCGGGGGAAGACGGTTCTCGTCACCGGCGGGGGCGGCGGGATCGGTGCCGCCATCACGCGTCGCTTCGCCGAGCAGGGTTCGAAGGTCGGCTTTCTCGACATCGCCGCCGAACCGTCCGAAAAGCTCGCGGCGGAATTGACCGAGGCCGGCCATCAGGTGCGTTTCGTCCACGCCGATCTCAAGGACATCGCCGGCTTGCGGGAGGGCATCGCCACCATCCGCGACACCTATGGGCCGATCACGATCCTCATCAACAACGCGGCGCATGACGAGAGGCATCCAACCCCAGACGTGACGCCCGAATATTTTGACGATCGCATCGCGATCAACATCCGCCACCAATTCTTCGCCGCCCAGGCGGTGCTGCCGGATATGCAAGCGGCCGGCGGCGGCTCGATCGTCAATTTCGGCTCCATCTCCTGGATGGTCGGGCAGGGCGGCATGGCGGTCTATACGATGGCCAAATCCGCAGTGCTGGGCCTCACCCGCTCGCTGGCGCGCGATTATGGCCCCGACAACATCAGGGTCAACGCCATCGCACCGGGTTGGATCATGACCGAACGTCAGAAGACGATGTGGCTGACCCCCGAGGGCGAGACAGAAATGATGACCCGGCAGTGCCTGAAGCGGAGGCTGCAGCCAGATGAGGTGGCCCGCGCCACCCTGTTCTTCGCGTCCGACGAGGCGAGTGCCTGCACCAATCAGCAATATGTCGTGGATGGGGGCTGGGTCTAGAGTGCCTGTCGTGGCAGCACGCCCCCGCTTCATCGCCGTCGATTGGGGAACGACACGGCTTCGCGCCAGCCTGATCGGCACCGCAGGCGAGGTTCTGGCCCGGACCCAATCGGACAGCGGTGTGCAAAGCGTGACCGCCGGCGGCTTTCACGACGCGCTGAACGCGGCTTGCGGCTCCTGGCTCGACGACCATCCCGGTCTTCCGGTCATCATGGCCGGCATGGTCGGGAGCCGCAACGGCTGGGTCGAGGCGCCCTATATGCCCTGCCCTTGCGGCCCTGTGGATGCGGCAGCGCGGCTGACGCGGATCGTCGGCATCGAGCATGAAATGTTCATCGTCCCCGGCGCCGACGTGCGCTGGGACGGCGGCGCCTATGACGTGATGCGCGGCGAGGAAACGCAAGTCTTCGGCGCCGGTGTCGAGAATGGCCTCGTCTGTCTGCCCGGAACCCACAGCAAATGGGTGAAGATGGCAGCGGGGCGGATGACGGCCTTCGCGACCTTCATCACAGGCGAACTCTACGCGGCGCTGTCGGGCTCCTTTGTCGGCCGCCTGGCCGAGACCCCGGAGGATTCCACCGGGGCGGCCGGCAAGGCGGCTGGCGCCTTAAGCGCGGGCGGCGGCCTGCTGCGCGCGGCCTTCCAGGCGAGAAGCCAGGTCCTGGCAGGCGACATGCGGCCGAGCGCCGTTCGACCCTTCCTGTCGGCCCTGGTGATCGAGGCCGAGATCGACGGCGCTCGCGGCCTTTTCGGCGAAGCGCGCACCGTTCGGCTGGTGGCGGCCGAACCACAACTGAACCTCTACCGCTCTGCCCTTGAGGCGCGGGGGATGGATGTTACCGTCATCGACCCCGAGACAGCGACATTGGCCGGGCTCGACCGAATCATGGCAGCGAGGACAGAACAGTGAGCGACACAGAGTCCCCCCTCGAGACGCGATTCAACGCGACGTTCTCGGCCATGCCGGTCGTGGCGGTTCTGCGCGGCCTCAAGCCGGAGGAGGCCTTGGCCGTGGGTGCCGCGCTGATCGATGCGGGCATCCGCATCCTCGAAGTGCCGATGAACTCCCCGCACCCGCTCGACAGCATCGCGGCCTTGGTCAAGGCCTTCGGGGCGCGGGCCAGCATCGGCGCCGGCACCGTGCTCGATCCGGCGACGGTCGATGCGGTGGCGGATGCCGGCGGCGAGATCATCGTCTCACCCAATACGGACCGTGATGTCATTCGTCGAACGCGGGAGCGTGGGCTCGTCTCGCTGCCGGGTTGCCTCACCCCAACAGAGGCTTTCACGGCGCTTCGGGCCGGCGCCCATGCCTGCAAGCTGTTTCCGGGTGAACTCGTCACCCCGGCGGTGGCGAAGGCGCTCAAGGCGGTACTGCCCCCAAAAACCCGGCTCATCGTGGTCGGCGGGGTTTCGGCCGAAACCATCAAGAACTGGCACGGCAGCGTCGTTCACGGCTTCGGCATTGGCTCGTCGCTGTTCAAGCCCGGCATGACGACGGAGGATGTCGGCGTGCGAGCACGCGCGCTCACCGAGGCGGTACGCGATTTTGCCGGCGGCGCCGAGCGCTGACGAGATCCGCGTTTTTCGGAGCTCGGCACAAGCTTCCGCTTACCATGCGGGCGGATAAGCGCGATCCGAGCGTTCGACGCAACGTTTGCCCAATCAACTCGGCTTAAAACCCGGAGAATCTGGGCGAGCGGGATTGGGCGATGAGCATTGTCAAACTGGCCTGTGCGGCAACGGTCGTCGCCGTGGCGGCAGCGCGGGCCATGGACATGCCGGAAGACCGACGGATCGTCCTGTGGACCAATGCCGAACATTTCCTGGGCATCCAGCCGCAAATGGCCGCGCCAGCAAAGGTCTTCGCCGATCAAAAGCACGAACCGAGCGCGCAGCTTCCCGTGTCCTCCGGGAGTGAGACCATCAGGCCCGACCGGTATGGCCAATATAATTTCACCGCTGACGTCGAGGGACAACGCTTCCCCGTTTTGATCGACACTGGCGCCTATATGGTCAGCCTGACATCGGAGGTAGCCGGACGCCTCGGCTATTATCCCTCGCCCTCGGAGTTCGACCAACGCATCTCTACCGCCAACGGCACAGTGGCCTATGCCAAGATGAATTTGCGCGAGTTGCGTCTCGGCACCCTTGTGGTGCGCGATGTGCCGGCCCTGATCGCGCCGCCCGGCGCCCTGTTTCGCACCCTGCTCGGAATGAGCTTTCTGAAGAAGCTGTCGAGCTTCAGAACCAACGACGGGAACCTAATCCTGCAGCAATAAAGGGATCGCGCCACAAATCTCGACTTTGCCGGCTATGTCAAAGCCAGAGGCGTAGCGTTCCCCCACGAAGCCGCCGGCCCTACCGGCGGATGCCGCGCGTGACCCAATATTCGCGCGGTACGCAAATGCCGAGCGGGGTGGGGAACTGATCGTGAAACGCGATGAAATCCCGCTTGAGGTCGGCACGGCGGTCGTCGTCGAGCGAGGCAGCCAGCGATTTCGTGGGGCCGTAGCCTTTGGAAAACGTCTCCCAAGCCGCTTCACCGCTCGGTTCGCGGTAGAACGACACGCCCTTTTCAAACGACAGGTCGAAGTTTTCGCCCAAAAGTTCGGTGATCCGCTCTGTCCGTCCCCATTCGAACGGGGATCGAGGGGCGGGCGTAGGTGGCGGCGCCATATAAGGCTTCATCACCAGGAACATTTTGAACAGGTTGCTGTCCGACAGCCAAGTGGTGAGTGCAATGCGCCCGCCCTTGCGGCAGACCCGGGCCAGTTCGGCCGCCGCCGCTTCCTGGCGGCTGGCGAACATCACGCCGCATGTGGAAATCACGGCATCGAACTCGCCATCCGCAAACGGCAGGCTCTCGGCGTCACCCAGTTTGTAAGTGATGGTCAGACCCTCGGCCTTCGCCTGTTCGGCGGCGAAAGCCATGAGGTCGTTACTGATATCGGCCCCGATCACCTGCGCGCCGCGCTTGGCGACAAGCCGCGAGGTCCAACCGGTTCCGGTGGCAAGATCGAGCACTTTTTCACCCGGCAGCGGAGCGAGCCGCATCACGCAGTGCTCGATGCTGTCGGCAATGCCTCGACTGATCTCGTTGTAAAGGCCGCCGCCTGAATTCCAGACGCCGGCCGGTTTTGCGTTATGGGGTTGGATCGCGTCGCTCATGATCGTCTCCGGCGGGCTGGCGGCAGGTGGTCCACCGCTCCCGTGTATAGACCCGTTTCAACGACCGCATGACCTGGGCGAAGAAGACGTGGCGCATGGGCCTCGCTTTCTCGAAATCGCTGAACGATCCAATCAGCGCATTTTTGGAGAGCCTACGCAAAGCGAATCGTCCGTGTTCGAACGATTATGGAGCATGTCCGCCTCACGACGGCATGCTCCATTGAACAAACCAAGTTCGTCCAGCGCTATTGGATGGCGGCCGAAGCCGGCGCCTGAGCGCCATCTGCCATCCAGCCGGTCGGTGCCGCCGCTTTTTGGGCCCGCAACATCTTTCTGGCCTTGCTGGCGGCCCGGGTCATGATCGCGATGGGCATCGGCAAGGTGCGGCGGAAGAAAGCCAGCTTACGCACATGGGTCTCGACACTCCAGCGCACCACGGCGCCCTTGGGGAAGAACACCACATCGCCAGGACCCAGGCGCCGCGCCGGGCCGTTGCCGTCGTCAAGGACGATGGACCCCTCGAGGACATGGATGGTTTCGTCCGTGTCATAATGCCATTCGAACTTGCCCGGCGTGCAATCCCAGATCAGCGTCACGGCGGTACCATCGTGGCTTTTCGAGAGGACGGAGTTTCTCGCCGTCGGATTGCCTTCATGAATCCAAGCTGGATTGATGGGTGACGAGTTCAACTCGACCGCAATGTTAGAATGAACGATGGATGGTAGTGCCACGAACTTTTCCCCCTTCGGCAGTCGCGCAAATCAACGCTCGCAGTGGATTACTATCCAGCGCCTCTTACGCGACACTAAACGCGTATAGTGAGGAGAAATTTAGCTTAGGGTTGGGTTAATTCGACAACCTGAAATTCGGTCGAATGAGACTTAATCACGGCGGATCTTGATGGCTAAGCTTAACAGTTCGGGACTAGTCGGTTGGTTTCGGTCATCTTGAGGGAGACGCGTGCGCACCCTGCTCGCGGGGCTCACGGGTCCCAGGCTGCGCGAACGATCGTGGATAAAACGTGCCGGTGGGCACCCCCTGCCGTCACATGGACCGTCGAAGCCCGACGGAATACAAAGACTGTCGGTCATAGGCTATCAGATGGTTCGCGCTCAGCGCATCAACGAAGCCCCTCCCGGACCCTCCCTCGTCATGCTCATCGGCGTTCTCGCAGGCCTCACGACGGGCGCACTCTGGGGGTTGACCTTCATCGCGCCACTGGCGGTGCGTCCCTTTTCGGGTTGGGACCTCACCCTCGCGCGCTATGGCGTCTTCGGCCTCGCCTCGCTGCTCTTGATGATTTGGCCCCGATTCAGGCCGGGTCCGCTCACGGCACGGCAACTGGCAATCGGCCTCATGCTGGGCGGCCTCGGTTTCACGGCCTACGTGTGCCTCATCTTCTTCGCGGTCAATCTCGCGGGCCCCGTCATACCACCGCTGATCGTGGGCACCACGCCGATCGTCATGGCGCTGGTGACCAACCGGAACCAGGACAAGGTCCTTTGGGCCAGCCTCGCCTTTCCTCTCGGGCTGATCGCGGTCGGTGTCATGACCGTGAACCTTGCCGCGCTTTCGGGTGCCGACATTGGAACGCGAGACGACGTCGTCCTGGGTGCTGTTTGCGCCGTCGCAGCAATGGCTGTGTGGATCGGATACGCGGTCATCAATAAAGGAGTGACGCAAGGGCCTGAGGCGCCCGATACGTTGCGCTGGACCGGCGTCCAGGGCATTGGCGCGGCTCTCGGCGGCTTCGCGCTGTTGCCCTTCACATCCTTCATGCCGGATGGGCAGGGATGGGCGATGCTAGGTTCTGTTGACAAAGGTCGGCAACCAAATTCTGATGGCTGCGAGGCTTATGAATGCCGTGAACGAGGATAGTGTTTTATCGAAGCGCGTGGCGATGCGTCTGTTCTGCTTGAGTTTGTTGATCATCCGCTCGATTCGATTACGATCCTTGTAGGCGACTTCGTCATGCGGAATGATGACTTTTCGAGACCTTTTGGATGGTATGACAGGAAGAATGCCCCGGACCAGGAGAGCCTCTCGATTGCTATCGCTGTCGTAGCCTTTGTCTCCGAGAAGGGCCTTCGGTTTGGCGATAGCGACGGGATCGTCCATCAGGGGCTCAAGATGGCGGATGTCGGAGGCTTCGCCTCCGGTGACCTCGAAGGCGACAGGGCGTCCGATGGCGTCACACCGACAGTGGACTTTGCTCGTAAAACCGCCGCGCGAGCGACCAAATCCCTGATTTTGGATCCCCCTTTTGCGCCGGCTGCCTGAGAATGCGCCCGGACGATGGTCGAATCCACCATTTGGGTCTCCCACTCGTCGGCGATGCCTACCTCGACCAAGGTTTCGAGCAAAGCATCGAAGATGCCCTGCTGGCACCATCGGCGGAACCGCTGGAACACTGAATTCCACTTGCCGAAGCTCTCGGGCAGATCCCGCCAAGGTGCTCCGCTCCTCAAAATCCACATCATTCCGTTAAAGAAACGACGGTTGTCATGGGCGGGCCGGCATCCCCGACCACACTCGGACGGCAAAAAGGGCTCAATCACCGCCCATTGCTCGTTGGAGATTTCGTAGCGACTCACGTTCGTCTTTCCGCAAAAACAAACGTGAATCAAAAATCATCCCGCTTGGGAATCCTCTTTGTCAACAGAACCTAGGAGTTCTACCCTCGCGCGTCACTCACACGTGAGTCGTTATGAACACCCCTAGCTACGTCTATCACCCTGAGATGCCAGATCACTGCCCACCCAAAGAGGCTGAGCCGGTAAGTCAAGTCTATCGAGCGGTCGTTGATGTTCCGCCAGGAGAGAACGACTTTCTCTCTGATGTGGAAACAGGCAAGTGTACGCGGAAGCATCCTCGATGCGATGATTGGGGTTGTTCCGTGTGGCAAGACAAGGACGCCGTGGACCATGGCAGAAAGATTTACGCTCACTTTCGAAGTCTCTATATAGTTGCTGGAGATCTTTCATCAACAGACGGTCAAATTCAGTATTCACCCTCGAAAAAACAACCAAAGCACTGTATTTTTTGGAAGGCTCGTGATAAACAGGTCGCAGGTAAATTCAAGACGCTAATGCAACCTGAGCCGATTGCACCTGATGATCCGTTCTTGGCGGAGCAAATCTAATGTGGTCCATCAATGAGCCTGCAGAAAAGGCATGGACATCAGCGCCTATAGAGCCTGTTGAGGTTCTCTATGAGTTCGACGGGCCCCTAACGTTTGTTGCTTTGTTCGGAATGTTTCAAGCTCTATTTCACAAGGTAGGACAACGGAACGATGCACATTTCTTCGCTGTAGTTGAGGTTTCATCTCATCAATTGTCGTGCCTGAAAGACGGCAACTTGTCCGTGCGAGGAGCACTGCATTCAGATCGGCTTTGGGTCATTCAGACATCAGATAGACTGGTCGTAGAGAGATACTGGGCATCTGCAATCGCGGATGTGCCAGAACAAATTCTCCCGGAAAGAGGTGTCGGACTATATCCGCACTTTCAGAGATGCCCAGATCTTATCGAGCAGGTAGATGCTTTTTTCTCAATGGCGTATCAAGGCCCACGGTTAAGGCCGTCCGGAACCCCATTCACGGTATTTAAGAGCATCATAGATGCCTCTTACAACGCTGCTCGTAGGGTTTTAAGTCCTTTGGAATTTGCTGGTGCAAGAAGCGACACTTTTGATTTCCCTGCGAGAGCGATCCCCGGAAGCTTAGTAGTTGTTTTAGACACTCCACGGCTAGGGCAGATTCAGTTACAGAAACGTTTGAATAATCGCAAAGCAACTGTCGAAGATGCAAGATGGGTGTTCGCTAATCAGAGGACCTTGTTCCTGGATGAGGTCGATGAATTGCTTAAAGAAGCGTCAAGAGGAGAAGTTCGAAACAGCGTCGCAGAAGAGCGATTCGCGCTGCTCGACAACCTGAAAAATATAATTCCATCCGAAGGTAGTGAGATAGATCGAGTCGAGTTTACCGCTCCTACTACTTCAGCCTTGAGGTCCGTAGTAGTCGAGGAAAAAATTGGATCGGAGATGTATAAGGCTCTCAAGAGAGTTGAAGCAAGGACAATTACAGACATTGGACGAATCGAAATCGTTAACAAGCCTAGTAGAACATTTGTCTACAGGTCTACACGAGGCCGCTCGGTGACGTGCGCAATGGACGGAGACAAGTTCGTCGAGCTTGAGAACGAAGGTATTATCACGACTGACGTTGGTGTCAAAATAAGAGGAAGGCTAACAAGACGTCAAAGGCGTGATTTCATAGAGGCCGAAGGAACTCCTGACTTCAATTTCGAGCAGTAAAACTGAGCGCAGGAAGGCAGCGGCACAGGGGAAGGCGTGATGCACGACATTCTCACATGGCTCTCGATTGGCAGCGGCTTCCTGGCGGCCGGCCTGTGGCTATGGGCCAGTGGGGTCAGCGCTTTTCCAAACTGGACCCCTGGCATAAACTCCGAGCCGGTTGACGAGACTATCAAGCAAATGGGCGTCAACGGGGCAGTCCAGGCCGGATGGAACGAAGCAGGGAGGCGGAACGCTTGGGCGGCAGGAGCTACGGGCGGCTCTGTCGCCTTCCAAGCGTTGGCGCAAATCGCTCAGCAGTGGATCGGATGAGCCTCTGAAAAAATCTAAGCCACACAAATTTCAAACGGACCCACTACCGTTTCCCTTGGCATCTGGATCACGCGGCCGATAAGGGCTAAACCCTGCCGTCAGACCACGTTCATGCGTTTGAGGGCTAATCGCGTCGCAACCCTAAACACAGGAGCGTGCTCGCTTTTTAGGAGCCGGAGCGGGTCTGCCTCTCGGCGACATGCTCTCGATCAACGGCAAGGAAACGCGGATGCCCGAGCCCACAACGCCCAGCGAGAACGTCAGGATCGAGCGGGACTCGCTCGGCGAAGTGGCCGTGCCAGCCAATCACCTGTGGGGCGCCCAAACCCAGCGCTCGCTGACCTTCTTCCCGATAGGGGTCGATCGTTTCGGCTGGGGCCGCGGCGTCATTCGGGCCTTGGGCATCCTCAAGAAGTCGGCCGCCATCGCCAACGGCCGGCTCGGCCAATTGCCGGCCGACAAGGTGGCGATGATCGTGGCCGCGGCGCAGGAGGTGATCGACGGCAGATGGGACGGCGAATTCCCCCTCGTCGTGTTCCAGACCGGCTCTGGCACACAGACCAACATGAACGCCAACGAGGTGATCGCCAACCTCGCCATCAAGCACGCCGGCGGCGTGCTCGGATCGAAGAAGCCGATCAACCCCAATGATGATGTGAATCGGGGGCAATCGTCGAACGACGCCTTCCCCACCGTGATGCATATCGCGGCCGTCGAGGCAGTCGAACACCGTCTCGTGCCGGCGATCGCGGCCCTGCGCGCGACATTCGCGGCGAAGGAACTGGCTTGCGCCGACGTCATCATGGTGGGTCGAACCCACTTGCAGGACGCGACACCGGTTACGCTCGGCCAAGTGATTTCGGGCTGGGGGGCGCAACTCGACGAGGCATTGGAGGGGATCCGACGCGCGCTCGTACCGGTTCACGCCCTCGCGCTCGGCGGCACGGCGGTCGGCACCGGCATCAACACCCACCCCGGCTTCGGAGAGGCGGCTGCCGAAGAGATCGCCTTGGAAACCGGATATGCCTTCGTCACTGCGCCGAACAAATTCGCGGCTTTGTCGGCGCATGACGCCATCGTTGGCGCCAGCGGCGCGCTAAGAGTGCTGGCCGGCGCCTGCATGAAGATCGCCAACGATGTGCGCTGGTATGCGAGCGGCCCGCGCGCGGGCCTCGGCGAACTCACGATCCCCGAGAACGAGCCCGGCTCGTCGATCATGCCAGGTAAGATCAACCCGACCCAATGCGAAGCCTTGACCATGGTGGCCGTGCAGGTGTTCGGCAACGATCACGCGGTGGCCTTCGCCGGGAGCCAAGGCAATTTTCAGCTCAACGTGTTCAAGCCGGTGATGCTGCACAACATCCTGGAATCGATCGCCCTCCTGGCCGACGGCCTCAATGCCTTCGACCAGTTCTGCGCGCAGGGGATCGAACCGAACCTCAAGACGATCAAGCACAATCTCGATCAGTCGCTGATGCTGGTGACCGCCTTGAACCCCCATATCGGCTACGAAAAATCGGCCAAGATCGCGCTTCTGGCGCATCGCGAGGGCAAGAGCCTGCGCGAGGCGGCGCTCGAACTCGGCCTCACGGGCGAGGACTTTGACGCCTGGGTGCGGCCGGAAGATATGACCCATCCGACGGAGGGGTGAGAAAGATACGTGGCATTCCTAGGGATTGCGGGACGCAATCCTTGATCCTTTCCCAAACCGGGATGGGCGTCGTCGCTTCCCTCAACTCCGCCATCGCAAAACCGTCTCGCGCACGGGGTTGACGAAGGCGCGGGCCTCGTCTTCGGCGCGGACGAATTCGTTTTTGAGCTGCTGATACCAGCGGGCCTGGGTATCGGCGTCGCGGATCAGCAGCAGGTTGCTCTCGTGCTTGAGTCCATCCTGCTGCTTGATGACGACGTCCCGGTCCTGCGCCAGGAATTTTCGAGCGAAAATCTTCACGACAGGGGCCAACATCCGCAACCATCCGGTCGACGTATAGATCGAATGGGTGATCTCGGTCTCGGTATCGCTGATCGGCGTTACCGCCGTGATGCCGCCGACGACGTGCCGGCCCGCCCGGATATTTTCGACCCGCACGCCGGGCAACTGAAAAGCGATCTCGGTCTCGGGCGCGCCACCAAGAAGCTTGTAGGCGAAGGAATTGCTCGACGGCTTGTGCTTCATCATGGTGAAGCCGAGCCACGAAGGGCCGAAGGTTTTCGCCTTCTCGTGGATGGACCCGCGGGTCCGCCACCACCATGAACTATGCACATAGGGTCCATGCGCCGGGTCCATGAGGCCGATCACCGCATGGTCGATATGGCAGGGGAAGCGCATCACGACGCAAATCACCGGCCGCTGGTCGGCCGCGATATTTGCGACCTCGGGCACCGGCGGCAATGCGGCGCCGTCCGGCGGGTCGTCTCCGATGAAAATCCAGATGCCGCCCTGCTGCTCGCGCACCGGATAGGCGCGGATCTTGATCTTTTCGGCTTCGATCTGCTCATGCCCGGTCAGCGCCGGGATGCAGGTGCAGCGCCCTGCCCCGTCAAACGTCCAGCCGTGATAGCAGCACTCGACCTCGCGGCCGTCGAATTTGCCATAGGAGAGAGGCATGCCGCGATGAGGACAGATGTCCCGAACTGCAAAAACACTGCCGTCCTGACGGCGGGCGATCAGCACGGGTTCGTTGAGCAGCGTCTTGCCGAGCATCCGCGACGGTTTCAGCGCATGGGACGGCAAGGCATAATACCAGAGGTTACGCAGAAGGCGCGGCGCGATGATCATGCCGGGATATTGTCCGATGATGGAGTCGTGGGCCTCCGTATAGGGCAAGCTGGCCGAGGCCATCCATGATTAATTCGCAGGGTGGCCCTTAGGGGGCGGCGGGGGAGCTCATGATCTGGATGGCGGCCGGCGTCGCGATGATGACGAACAGCACGGGCAGGAAGAACACGATCATCGGCACCGTCAGCTTGGGCGGCAGCCCGGCGGCTTTCTTCTCCGCTTCCATCATGCGCATGGACCGGCTTTCCTCGGAGAGGACGCGCAATGCGCCGCCGAGCGGCGTTCCATAGCGTTCGGCCTGGATCAGCACGGTGCAGAGGTTGCGGATGCTCTCGACACCGGTCCGCTTCGCGAAATTCTCGAAGGCTTGGCGCCGATCGGACAGGTAGGAAAGCTCGGCCGTCGTCAATGTGAGTTCCTCGGCCAAGGGAATCGACTGCTGGCCGATTTCTTGGCTCACCTTCCGGCACGCATGTTCCAGCGACATACCCGATTCAACGCAGATCAGCATAAGGTCGAGCATGTCGGAAAAGCCGCGACGCAGCAATTTCTGCCGTTTGGTGATGGTGTTCAATAAGAAAATCTCGGGCGCCTTGATGCCGATATAGGCCGATCCAACCGTGATGCCGACCTTCAGCATGAAGGACAAGCCCAGGTCCAGGATGAAGAAGACGTAGACGAAGGTGACGACGAGGAAGCTGATGGGCGCCACGAGTCTGAAGAACAAAAAGGCGATTTCGGCTTGCGGGCCACGATAGCCCGCCATGGCGAGCTGCAGCTTGGCTTTATCGGTGCCAAGCCATTTGGAGGCGCTGAAGCTTTCAACCACAGTCCGCATGAACGGCTTGGTCTCCGGCCGTATTTTTGCTTTGCCGGTGCTTTTGACCAGTCGCTCGCGCTCGCGCGCCCTGATCCGTTCGCGCTCGACAGCCATGGACCGCATGCGCTGGCCGAGCGTGTCGGTTTCGAGCATGGGCATCGCCAGCGTCAGGACCGCAGCTCCAGCCGAGATGGCGATCAACAACCCGAGAAGAAACTGGGGATCGGTAAGCCTCTGGAGAATTTCATCCATCGTGAAGCGGCCTTGCGAAGTGTTCGGGCGTGCGGGAAGCATCGGCTCGGCGCGATACGGGAGCACGTGCCCTCGATCACGATGATGGTTTAGAGACGACGCACTGGTTCTACTTTGTCATTGACTATTCGTGAAATCCGCTCCTCCGCGTCCCCAGTCTCTTTGACAAGCCCAGGATAAGGAGCGCTTAAGTTTACGACACCGTGGGCCTAATCCCTAAATTTCGAAGTTGATCATCTTTTTCATCACCAACACGCCGATCGACATCCAGATGAGGCAGCCCAGACACGCCAGCCGTCCGGGCATCGTCGTCCACAGCGCCTCCATGTAGTGGGGCGTCGTCAAGTAGACGAAAGATCCAACGAGAAAGGGCAGTGCGCCGATGATGCCCGCCGAGGTTTTCGCCTCTGACGAGACGGCCTGCACCTTCGCCTTCATCCGCTTGCGGTCGCGGATGACCCGAGACAGGTTGCTCAGGGCCTCGCTAAGATTGCCGCCCGCCTTCTGCTGAATGGCGATGACGATGGCGAAGAAATTCGTTTCGGGAATGCGCACCCGGTCGGACATGCGCTCCACCGCCTCGGTCACCGAAAGGCCGACCGCCTGCGCTTCCGCCACGCGGCGAAACTCCGACCGCAAGGGTTCCGAACATTCGGATGCCACGATACGCAGGCAATCGCCGAGCGGCAGACCGGCTTTCACGCCACGGATGATGATGTCGACGGCGCCGGGAAATTCGTTGACGAACTTGGCGATGCGGCGTTTGCCGAGATGGTTGATAATCCAGTTCGGCACGCCGAATCCGCCCGCCAGCACCGCCGCGATGCTCATGAAAATGTTCTCTTGCACAAGGTAGACCAGCAAGCCGAAGGCCGCGCCAGACACGGCGCAGATGATCATGAAGGTCCTGTTGGTCCACTCCAGACCGGCGCGCGCGATTCTGGCCTCCAGCGTCAATTTATTGGATTTTCCGCGCTGCTCGACGTCCTTGAGACTTTCGGAGACCTGCTTGCGCCGGCTGGCGGCATCGACCACCCGCTCCGTGCCGGTTCGGCGGACTCTTGAGACTTGCAGGGCTTCCTTGCGGCGCTCACCTTTGATGTCCCCCGAAAGATAGGGCAGCAGGCTGAACAGCACGGCGCCCGCCGCGCCGACGCCAAGCAGATAAGCGAGGATGAGACTTGTATCCATGATGTCACGCGATCCTGGAAACGCCGAAGGACAACGGGCGCGGCACGGCCCGTGGCTGGAGCACGGCCCACGCCGCAAGGCTCGGCAGCTCCAAACCCGCAGGCCGGTCGTTGCATGGGGTGTGTGGGGTCATGCCCTGACTTCCTTGACTTCGGCTCGGTCGAGGGCGGCTCCCAAACGCTGCTCCTCGCCATAGTAGCGGGCCCGATCCCAGAACCGGGGCTTGCCGACGCCGGTCGAGCGATGGCGCCCCTTCAGCCTGCCCTGGGCGTCCTCCCCCAGAATATCGTAGAGGATCAGGTCTTGAGTAATGATGACGTCGCCTTCAAGACCCATGACCTCGGTCACATGGGTGATGCGGCGCGATCCGTCACGCAACCGCGTCGCCTGAATGATGACGTCGATCGAGGTGACGATCATCTCGCGGATGGTGCGCGAGGGCAGCGAAAAGCCACCCATCGTGATCATCGATTCGAGTCGGCTGAGGGCCTCGCGGGGCGAGTTGGCGTGCAGCGTGCCCATGGAGCCGTCGTGGCCCGTGTTCATCGCCTGCAGAAGATCGAACGCTTCGGGGCCGCGTACCTCGCCGACGATGATGCGTTCGGGCCGCATACGCAGACAATTGCGTACGAGGTCACGCATCGTGATGGCGCCCGTGCCCTCGAGGTTGGGGGGCCGCGTTTCGAGCCGGACCGTGTGGGGCTGCTGCAGTTGCAGTTCCGCCGCGTCCTCGCAGGTGATGACGCGTTCGTCGTGGTCGATGTAATTGGTCAGGCAGTTCAGCAGCGTGGTCTTGCCCGATCCGGTGCCGCCCGAGATCAGCACGTTGCATCGCACCCGGCCGATGATCTTGAGAACCTCCGCTCCGTCGTTCGAGATCGAGCCAAACCGCACCAACTGATCGAGCGTCAGCTTGTCCTTCTTGAACTTTCGGATGGTGAGCGCCGGACCGTCGAGGGCAAGCGGCGGTGCGATGACGTTGACGCGCGATCCGTCCATGAGGCGCGCGTCGCAGATCGGCGAGGCTTCATCCACCCGGCGGCCGATCTGGCTCACGATCCGCTGGCATATGTTCATCAATTGTGCATTGTCGCGAAAACGCACATTGGTGAGCTGAATTTTGCCGTTGACCTCGATGTATGTTTTGTTCGCGCCATTCACCATGATGTCGGCGATATCGTCGCGTGCCAGCAGGGGTTCGAGGGGTCCGTAACCAAGAACGTCGTTACAGATGTCGTCGAGCAAATCCTCCTGCTCGGCAATCGACATCACGACGTTCTTGATCGTGATGATCTCGTTGACGATGTCGCGGATTTCCTCGCGCGCGCTTTCAGGGTCGAGCTTCGAGAGTTGCGACAGATCGATGGCTTCGATCAACGCGCCAAAGATCGTGCTTTTGGTAACGTAATAATCGTCCGAATGCCGCGCCTCGAGCGCAGAGGACGGCACCGGCGCCGGCGTCGAGGGAGCGGACGGCACTGCTGGAGTTCGAGCCTCAAAGGCCGGCTTGGCCGAGGTCGCCGGCGCCAGTGTCATCGTATTTGCGTTTGCGGCGCGACGTCCGAACATTCTCAACGCGTCCTTTCACCAACCCTCGAGGCCTCGCTCAAGGCGAAAACCCGCTGTGGCGGTCCGTTAGATCATGATGATTCTGGTTCGAAGCGATCCAAAACCATTGACGTGAACGATCCGAACTCCGTGAGCATGACGCCGTGCCATAAGCTGCTTCGGAGGGTCTCCACTCCTCGATCTGTCGAGACGCGACTTCGCGGCTTTTCAGGATGAGGGGCAATTTGAGTGTCTGACACGATCGGACTAGGAGGCCTTTTTCTTGATCAGTTTGGCCAGGAATGGATCGAACATCGTCCGCTTCGCCTTGCGGACGTCGGCCCGCCCGGTGACCGACCGGGCGAGTTCCGCAAACGTTTCGTTGATCTTGTTGCCGGACTCGACTTCGCTGATCATCTGCCCGTTGTTGGCCGCCGTACCGAACAGCTTGGCGTCAAAGGGAATGACTGCGGAGATCGACGTATCGACCGCCTTGGCGAAGTCCGCCGCCGTGATTTCCGGCCGCTTCATCAATCCGACGCCGTTCAGGACGAGTTTAGGCTTGCTGTCGTTGGGTCGGGCGGCACGCAGCACGTCGAGAAGGTTTTTGGTATTGCGCAGGTTGGCCAGATCCGGAGACGCGGCGAGCACGACCTCGTCCGCGCCGCACAGTGCCCGACGGCTCCAGGCCGTCCAGCCGTGAGGCACGTCGAGCACGACGCAAGGGACGGTGCTGCGCAAGATGTCGAACAGCGCGTCGAAGGCCGTCTCGGTCAAGTCGTAGGGACGCTCGAGCGTCGCGGGGGCTGCCAGGATCGACAGCTTTTCCGAACATTTGGAGAGCAGGCGATCGACGAGGTTGCTGTCGAGCCGGTCGGGCGCATAGACGGCATCCACGATCCCTTGCGGGGGATCCTGGTTGAAATCGAGCCCCACGGTGCCGAACGGCAGGTCGAGATCGGCGAGGACCGTCGGTAGCTCGAGCGCGCGCGAGATCGTCCAGGCGAGGTTATGCGCGATCGTCGAAGCGCCGACGCCTCCCTTGGCACCCGTCACGGCGATCAGCCTGCCCACGGGTTCGGCCGCCGCGTTAGTATAGAGTTGGGAGAGCGCGCGAACGAAATGCAGCACCGAGAACGGCGCCACCATATACTCGCTGACGCCTCGGCCCAGGAGATCGCGATAGAGCGTGATGTCGTTCACACGACCGACCACCACGACCTTGGTGCCGCTGTCGCAATGTTCTGACAGGGCGTCGAGATGCTGGATCAACTCGCCGCGCTCGCCCATGCTCTCGATGACGACCACATTGGGCGTGGGGGCGCTGCGATAGGCCTCGACCGCCGCCAGCGCGCCGCCCATGTGAGCCTTGATATGGGTTCGGCTCATCCGCCGGTCGTCGATCGCCTCGTTGATCATCTGGGCGAATTCGGCCGTCTCGCAAAAGGCCTGGATGGATATGCGTGGGAGCGGGGGGATATGCTCCTGCTGGTCGGCCGTGTCGCTGGCCTGGTGGATATCGCGGCCGTCACGCATCAATTGCCTCCCACCGTACCGATGCTCGACAAGATACTGCTGCTCCAAATGGTGCTCGGATCCGTACCGTTCCGGATATCGCCGATCGCCCTGGTGCGCATCTGCACGTCGCTCGGATCGTCGGCGCGCGGACGGACGAGATCGCGAGGATCGTCGATCTGCGCCGCCATCGTCTGCTGCGTGGCGCAACCGAAATTATAATAGGTCCGGTTGTCCCAGCTATCGAGCGTGTGGCCTGAGCCGAGATCGTCCGGCCACTCGCCGCAGCGCGATGCGAGCCTCGCCTGCAGTTTGGTGAAGCTCAGCCGGATCGGGGCCGGAACCGAGAGATCGAACACCTGGTAGGATCCGACCTCGAGATCGCCCTTGACCCCAGCACCGACCAAGGCCCGGCGGATTGAGGTCAATGTCGTATCGGCCGCTCGCGGATCGACCGCGCCGCGAGGCACCTGCGCCAGGATCCGCCCCTGTCCATGCAGCCGATAATCCGCAGCGAAACTCGCCATGTCATGCGACTGCCGTGTGTCCAGTTTGTCGCTGACGCCGACGAGGAAAATGTCGATGGACTGGCGCGCGTTCGACAGAACCACCGGGTGGCGCAAATGGTAGTCGTCCGGGATCGGCGCGGTCGCGACCGCCCGGTCGACATTGGAACAGCCGCCCAGCGGCGCGCCAAGGGCGACCACCAGCAGAAGGCAGATGCGGCTCTTCATCATGTCGAGGATGCGCATTGTTTGATTCCAAAGACTGCTCACGGGCGAGATGTCAGTCGGCGATGAAGCCGACCTTGCCCCTGTAGTTCTTGATGAGTTCCGGATTGTTCGCGGTCGAATAGATCCGGTTCATCCGGCCGAGGAGCCAGGAGGCGGGATCGGTCGCGTCGGCGAAGCCGTCGTCGGGCTTGCTGATCTGATCGGGCCTTAGGCTTTTCACGAGATAGGGGGTTACGATGATCATCAGCTCGGATTCCGAGCGCTGATAATCGCGGGAGCGAAACAGAGCGCCGAGGATCGGCAGGTTCATCAGCCCGGGCGTTCCGGCGATGGCCTGTTTGCTGCTCTGCTCGATCAGCCCGGCCGAGACGATCGAACCGCCGGACGGCAATTCCACGGTCGTGCTGTTCTTTCGGGTCCGGAAGCCGATGGAGTTGGAACAGGCGAATTGGGCCGAGGTGGTGCCATCGGGTTCGGTCACTTCGGTCGCCAGATGGAGCGAAATGCGACCTTCCGACAAGACTGTGGGCGTGAAGTTCAGGGTGACGCCATAGTCCTGTAGCGTCGTCGTGACCGTGCAGCGCCCGGTGGTGGGATCGAGCGTACTGCCGGTCGAGATCGGAATCGTTCCGCCAACGGTGAATTTGGCTGTCTCACCCGAAATAGCCGTCACGTTCGGTTCGGCCAAGACGCGCGCGACGCCATTGCGTTCGAACGCCTGGATCGAACTCGTCAGGCTGCTTTTGGCGCCTGTATAGTCCAGGGCGAGATTGGATGCCGTTCCGCCGATGCTGCTCAAAGACGGCGTTTGGCTGCTTGTTCCGTTCCCCGTGATGCCTGCGCCGTTCCACGAGCCGTTGACCGACACGCCGAGCTGCTTCACGATGTCGCGCTGGACCTCGACCACCTGCACCTTGAGCATCACCTGCTCCTGGCCTCTGATGGTCAGGGCGTTGATGAGGCTGCCGTTGACGACCGTCGATCCCGAGAAGTTGACGCTCGTGCCCCCTCCGCTGGTGGAGCTGCTGCCGCCACCCGCCGTGGAATAGCCCACATAGCCGCTGGCGATGTCTTGCGCCTTTTGGGCATCGACCGCCGAGGCGACCGAACCCGTCAGGATGACGGTGTCTTCGATGCCCTGGACGTTGATGTCGTTGCCGGGCAAGGCCGTGTTCAGAATGTTCTTGAGTTCGGTCAGGTCTCGCTTCACCACCACAAGGTCGAGCGACGCGATCTGTTGCCCGGTCTTGTCTAGCGCGAAGATCGTGGTCTGTCCGTTGCCGACAGCCATGACGTAGAGCCGCCGCGCCGACCGGACCACCGCATTGGCGACTTGCGGATTGCCGACGAAAACCTCGGACGCGTCCGAAGGAAGATCGACGATCGTCGACTTTCCGATCGGCAGGGTCAGCCTGCGCGTCCGATCGTTTGCCGTTATGGCGATGTTGGAGGGAGCGGCGGTATGGGCCTTTTCGGATCCCGTCGTGCCGGGGCTTACCGATTGCCCGAAGGCGGCCTGCGGCACCGCGACGACCGCAACGGCGCCCAGCCACAGCGCCACGGCGGCGCCGAGGCGGCCTGTCTGAAGGCCAACGTCCCTCATCGGCCAACCTCCTCGGAGGCGGTTCCATAGCGCACGACGGTGACGCCCGACTTCGCTTGCGCGGCGTTTGCGGGCTGCCGAACATCCTGCATGGAGCGCAGGGTCAAGGATAATTGGCCGGTTCGCTGGGCCAGGATCACTGTTTCAGCCTCCGTGGGATCGAGTTCGAGGGTGGCGTTGGAGCCGACCACCACGGGCTGACCGTTCTTGTCCTGAACGTTCTGGCCAATGGCCAGCACCCGAATGTTCTGGAGAAGCGTCTCGCTGATGAACGTGTCGGTGTTGGTTTTACCGGGGTCGTGAAAGGTGCGCACGACGTCCACCCGGTCGTTCGGCAAGATGAAGCCGCCCGCCGTCGTCGCGCCCTGGCTATCGATGGTGATGGCGACGGCCCGCTTCCCGGCCGGCAGGATGGCGGCCATGAAGCCGGAATTCTCGCTCTTGATAAGTTTCTCGCGACGGACCGGCTCGCCCTGGATCATGCTGGCCCGGGCGATCGAGCCGCGAAGATCGGCGACGATAGCGGGATTGTCGCTCTTCTTGATCAAACCCTGGGGGATAGCGTCCTTTGGCCAAGGCTGCCATTGGAGTTGCGCCTCGTTGACGATGGTGCCGAGCGGGAGATCCTTCGCAGCGACCAAGACGTCGTCGGTCTGTGGCGCAGGCGGCGCGATCGTGACCACCTGGACAGGGGCGGGCGCTTTCTGGCCGCTCGCCAGAACGAAGGCGCCAGCCGCGGCGACCAGCGCCAGGAACAGTGCAATGATGCGCGACTTCTTCATGACTCCAGCTTCCCGTCGCGCCGCTGTTCGCGCGCTTCGAGAGGGATTCAATCAGGGAAAGGTCAAGGTATGGTTAACCAGGTCTCTACAACCCATGCGGCGTCGCGTCCCGGACTGAGTCCGGCGCCGTAAAAACCCCGCTCAGACGGCAGTGGCCGCGGCCCAAACCGCAGTTTCGGGATAGATGGCCAATCCCGCGATCGCGAGCGCGATCCCGTAAGGGACGCCATTGCCGGCGAGGTGAAGACGCGCCAGCCACGCCCGGCCCTGCAAGGCGGGCGGCAGTTCATATTTGCGCAGGTAGAGAATGCCGATCGTCAGCACGGCCCCCAGAAACGAAGCCTCCAACCCATATTCGAACAGGTTTGACCAACCGAGCCAGACTGCGGTCGAGGCCGCGAGTTTGGCGTCGCCGCCGCCGATCCACCCGAAGGCGAATAGAGCGAATGTGATCACCAGCATGACGGCACCGCACGCGAGGTGATTTTCAAGCAACGTCAACAGCGGCATGCCCGAGGCCAGAGCCATCAATACAAAGCCGAGCACCAAGGCGACCGATACCCGGTTGGAAATTGTCATCGTCAGAAGGTCGGAGGCTGCCGCATAGGCCATCAGCGCGGGGAAAACCACGAGCGCCGACACTGCGAATAGATGTCCCATACAATGGTCTCCGATCGATCTTCGGTCGTCAGGGCGTCGCGGCGATAGGCAGAGCCGCCTCGGCAAGCATGCCGGTCCGCGCGGGGTCCTGCGGCGGTCGGTCCCTCACGAAAACCGACGGCCCCGGTGTCACCGGGGCCGTGGTGTCGTCCATGCGGACCATGGTCCGCACGCTCATAATCAACTCAGCCTTAGTTCAAGGCGTTGGAAATGGTGGTGAACTTGGCGGTCAGCTTGGTGCCGATGCTGGTCAGGGCGGTGATGATGATGACGCTGATGAGGCCGGCGATCAGGCCGTATTCGATCGCGGTGGCGCCGGACTGGTCCTTGGCAAAACGCTTGAAGGTGTTCATGGGGTGCTCCTTGCTCTAGTCAACTCTATTCCCTGGTGGCGGTGTTCCGCTCGCCTTGGATGAGTTGAACTTAGTGACGAGGACTTGCGAACCGGTTAATTTGACCAACTAAAGCCGGCTCGCCAAAACTTGAGAAAACCACGGTTAATTTGGGATAAAGGGCTTATATTGAAAAATTATGAATTTCTATTCTTAAATACAACAGCATCAAGCGATATCTTGACGTTGCCATGAACAAGCATAGATCGGATGCCTTGGCACTAAGGCCGGTCGAGATTGAGAACGTTCGAGCAGAGTAAGGGGTTTTGGTCGTCATACGCCCCCGTGCGAGGCGCGCTCTGTCGGCCAAGATAAGGCTGATGGTGATCTCGCCCGCCAAAATCCTCCAAACCCGGGCTCGGGCTTTGTATTCGGACGGCTGCGGAACAGCAGACGACGAATTGGGCCGAGGATCGGCGCGTGAAGGAGTGTGCCGAAAAGTTAGAGTTCCTTCACTCTTTTCATTCATTTTTGAGTCATCATCCCGTGACGTGGAAAGACGCCCTCATGTGGTCCGGCCGAACTATAAGCCTGTCCCCCTCGCGCTCGAATGCACGCCTGAGACTGGCCGTGGCCGTAGCGGCCATGGTGGCCTGGGGCGTCGCGGGCAAGGCAGCCGAGGCCCGGGACATCCTCACGGTGACGATGGACAAGGCCAAGCTGGTCAAATACCCGGCGAACACGGAGACGATCATCATCGGCAACCCCATCGTCGCGGATGTCACGATGCTGAAATCGAGCGGGCTGCTGGTCGTGACCGGCAAGGGCTACGGCGAAACCAATCTCCTGCTGCTCGACAAAGCGGGGACGATTCTGTGGGAAGCCAACCTAAGGGTCGAACCTTCGGATGCGCTGCTTGTCGTCCAGCGCGGCACGGATCGGGAAAGCTAC
This sequence comes from Lichenihabitans sp., assembly GCA_965214365.1. Taxonomy (GTDB): domain Bacteria; phylum Pseudomonadota; class Alphaproteobacteria; order Rhizobiales; family Beijerinckiaceae; genus Lichenihabitans. The sequence continues at coordinate 1,456,556 of CBDCBM010000004.1, read as the reverse complement.
GCCTGTCATCCGCGATGCGAACCTACCGTCAGCATCGGTGATGCGACCACCTTCATCTCGAACGCGGGCTCAGCCATCACGACCCGGAACGGGCTCGCGGTGCCGGCCGCCGCCGGCCCTTCCCCGGCAACGCCCCACTGAATTCTCAGAAATGCAGATGGTCGGTTTCCACCCGTTCAGCGGCTCACGCCTGATGCCGCGAAGTCGGCGTGTGTTTTCAGCATCATGCTTTACGATATTGAAATCGCGGCGGTCTCATCGGGATCGCGAACCCGACCTCGCCTTGTAGCATCGAGATGCGTCGCGGACCTGAGCCGCCTACCCCGCCGACGGCTTCCTTCGGGACACCTTGGACCCCGCCCCCTTTCGAATGGCGCTCCACGTATCCGATTGCGCGATCATGCTTCTGATCGCGTCCACGCTCGCCGCCGCATCGGACGGTGACAAGTCGTGCCGGGCGACGGCTTCCGCCTCCGCGAATTTTCCTTCGAGGGCCAGGACCAGGGCCAAGTTCTGTCGGACGCGCTGGTCCGCGCGCGGGCTCGCCGTCGCACGCCGCAGGCAGTCCTCCGCCTGCGGCAATTGCTTCGCGAGAGCGTAGGACAGCCCCTGGTTGGACAGCACGACGGGTTCGTCGGGAACGATCTTCAGCGCCGCGTCATAATATCCCTGAGCGCCTTCATGGTCACCCATCTGCTCGGCCACGGCGCCCTGCGCCGACAGGATCGTCCAATCAGGATGCTCCGGCGTATGAGCGCGTGCCAAAACGCTGGCGGCTTCCTTCAAACGGCCAGCGTCACTCAACGCCTTGCCGTAGGCGGCGAGCACTTGCATGTCGGTCGGATGCTTGATCGCCGTGGTTTCGAGAACCGCCACGGCCTGCGCATATTGTGTCAAGCCGCGCAGCGCACGGGCGTAGTTGATCGCCGCCGTTTTATCCGCCGGATCAGCGTCGTGGCGCCGCGCCCAATCCGACGAATAGGCCCGCAAGTCGGCTTCCGATTGCGGCAGAGCCGTCGCGATCGAGCCCGTGGCTCCTTGGTCCGTCATGCACCCGCCCAGCGCCGCCAGCATGAGCAGGCCGAGCACCGCGCGAAACCTGGCGGTAAGGCCGGGATGGGAATATCCTGTCATCGAAGCGATCGATCCCCGACATGAACTAGGCAACCGCGAGGCATGCCCGAAGGTCGGTTCAGTGATAATTTGTTAACCCTAATGCGACGTTAACGGGTTGCGCCGATGGCACTGCGGATCGCCGGCGAAGGTCGAGGAGAAAAGATGGTCTTTGCTGCCGTATCCGCCGAAACCGTGTCGATCCGCCTCGTGTCCAAAACCGGATGGAAGGCGCTGGCCCCCACCCTGCCCCCCGTTCAAGCGGCTTTCGCGGGCTCATGCGGCTTTGAGGCCAAGCCCGGACAGCATTGTCTGCTGCCAGGGCCAGATGGGCGGTTCTGCGGCGTGCTGTTCGGCGTCGAAGATCGCGATGCCAGGGGGTTCGACCCCTTTCTGCCCGGGAAACTGGTCACCGCGCTGCCGGCAGGGACCTATGCGTTCGACGCCGATCCCAAGGACGCCGAACAGGCCGCCCTATCGTGGCTTTTGTCCGCGTATCGTTTCGAACGCTACAAGAAGGCGGCTTCCGAAGGCCCCCGGCTGGTCGCGCCGGCGAACGCCGACTCGGCTAAGATCGAGCGGATCGTTCAGGGGATTTTTCTAGCGCGCGACCTCGTCAATACGCCTGCCAACGATCTCGGCCCGGACGCTCTCGAAGCCGAGGCCCTGGCCTTGGCGCGGCGCCATGGCGCGACGACACGCACCATTCGGGGCGAAAAACTCGCCCGCGAGTTTCCACTGATCCATGCTGTCGGCCAGGCCGCCGCCGAGGCGCCCCGCCTCGTCGAACTCACCTTCGGACCCGTCGACGCGCCCAAGGTCACCCTTGTCGGCAAGGGTGTCACCTTCGATACGGGCGGCCTCGACATCAAGCCCGAATCCGCCATGGCGCTGATGAAGAAGGATATGGCCGGCGCCGCCACCGCGATGGGCCTCGGCCATATGATCATGGCGGCCAGACTGCCGCTGCGACTGAAAATCCTCCTGCCGATCGTCGAGAATGCCATATCGGCCTCGGCCTTCCGGCCAAGCGACATTTACAAGAGCCGCAAGGGCCTCACCGTCGAGATCGGCAATACCGATGCGGAAGGCCGGCTCATTCTCGCCGATGCGCTGGCGCTCGCCTGCGAGGACAAACCTGATCTCCTGTTCGATTTCGCCACCCTGACCGGGGCGGCCCGGGTCGCGCTCGGTCCCGATCTGCCCGCCTATTATACGGACGCGACGGATTTGGCGGAACGTATCGAGACCCATGGCGGCACCAGCCTCGATCCGGTCTGGCGGCTACCGCTGTGGCGACCCTATGAAAGCCTGCTCGACGGCAAAGCCTCCGACGTCAACAATATTTCGGGCGGTCCCTTCGCGGGATCCATCACGGCGGCTCTGTTCCTCAGCAAATTCGTCGAGCCCGGCATTCCCTGGGCGCATTTCGATATTTACGGTTGGAACCCGAGCACTAAGCCGGGGCGCCCCGAGGGCGGCGAGGCGCCGACGGCGCGGCTGCTGTTCGACCTCCTGACCGAATGGGTCCAGCGACCATGATCGATCCATCCACCGCGTCAGGACGACGCTATCGTGTGGCCGCGCCGACGGGCGCATTGCGGCGGCGTCCGCAACCCGACGCGCCCCTCGACACCGAGGCGCTGTATGGCGAAGAGGTGCTGGTCTTCGAGGAACAGGAGGGCTGGGCCAAGGCGCGGCTCGAATCCGACGGCTATATGGGCTATATGCCGACGGACGCCCTGCGCGCGGCATCCGCCGAACTCCCGATGCACAAGATCGCCGCGCTTCGCTCCTTCCTGTTTCCCGGCCCCGACATCAAGCTGCCGCCGTTCGCCGCCCTACCCTTCGGCGCGAAAATCGCGGTGATCGAAACGCGCGGCGAATTTTGCCGGGTGGCAGACGGTTTCCTGTGGGCGCGCCACCTTGAGCCGGTCGAGACGACGGCGTCCGATTTCGTGGCGACGGCGGAGCGCTTTCTCGGCGTCCCCTATCTTTGGGGGGGCAAGACCGCGCTCGGGCTCGATTGTTCCGGGCTCGTGCAGGTCGCGCTCGCCTCCGCCGGGCACCCCTCGCCGCGCGACAGCGGCCCACAGGAGAGGGCACTCGGCACGCCGCTCGCGGCCGGACAGGCATTGCGACGGGGCGATCTCATCTTTTGGCGCGGCCATGTCGGCCTCATGCGCGACGCCGAAACCCTGTTGCATGCCAACGGGTTCGCCATGGCGGTGACGTCGGAGCCGCTGGCCGAGGCGGTGGCGCGGATCGAAGCCTCCGGCGCAGGCCCGGTGACCAGCGTCAGGCGGTTGTGAGGGGCTGGATCAGCCGCCGCTTCACCCTATCGAAATCACCCGACCCAAAACCTCGGCATAGGCGTCGATGGCGCGCTGGGGGGCGAAGTCAGGCAGCGCCAGATCGGCGGCCGCCCGCAAGGCGGCGCGCCGTTCGGGCCGGTCGAGAAGGTCCAGCGTCTCAGCGATCCAGGCCGCGCGGTCGAGATCCTGCACGACGCCGCAATGCCGCGCCGCGAGCAGTTCACGTGCCGCGCCAGAATGAGGCGAGGCGAGGACCACCGCGCCGCATTGCAAGGCTTCCTGTACGACGACGCCCCACACATCGCCCCGACTCGGGAAATGGAACACTGTCGCCGACGCGTAGGCCTCGGCCAGTTCGTCTTGCTGGAGGAAACCGTCGAACCTCGCTTTGAGGCCGGCTGCGGCGAAGCGCTGCTCCATCTCACCTCTCAACGGCCCCTCGCCGACGACGCGCACGTCGAGCCTGCGGCCGTGATCGAGGCATCCCAAGACGACATCGGTGAAAAACCGCGCGCCTTTCACCTCCTCGTTCAGCATGCCGCAGAACAAGACGTCATGCGGCCGCTCGCCAGCCCCAGGCGTCCTCGATGGCCGCCAGGCCGGGAAGAGAGGAGCGATGGCGACATCGGATCGGGCAAGCCCATAGGCTTCGAGGAGTTGCCGGCTGCCTTCGCTCGGCCCCAGGCCAAAGGCCGCCTGTCCGACCAGCGCCTTGCGCATCAGGCGATGAGGCGCCGAGCGAGTCCCAGGATCGGTTTCAGGAACGCCGTCCGTTCTGATGCCATAGGGAATGCGCAGCACGCGCGACGTCGCCGCCGCCATCGCCATGGTCGGGGAAAAATCGTTGAGGATGACGGCCGACGGCCTCAGCGCCGCCAACCTCAAGATCACGCTCGGATTGACATAGAGATTGCTGATCGAGGAGCGGTGCCAGCGCAGCCCTGGCAGGACCTCGAAGCCATAGCCTCGTGCCCGGTCGAGGGTCCATTGCCGGGCGGTCTCCCTGGCGCTGCAGGCGAGGACTCGCAATGGCCGGCCGAGACGCGCCGCCAATCCTTCGTAGAGCACCTGGGTATAGGGGGCCAGCGCACCGACGACGACGACGACCGGCGCCTTGTCGATCGTGTCAGACGCCGGCATGGTTCCACCCGCCGAGCAGGGCTTGCAGCGCATGCGTCGACCATTGCGGCTCGATCACATGGCGCGGCATGGTCAAGAGGTCCGTGGCTTGACTCGCTGTGCCGCGCCGGGTGGTGAAAAAGGTCGTGTAGCCGCAGTCTCGCGCCAAGGCCGGATCGCGGGCGGGATTAAAATCGACCGCCGCGCGCCCCCATGGACAGGCGAAATGGGTGATCGGACGGCCTGTGAGTTCGCTGAGGACCGCCCGCGACCGCAGGAACTCGCTGCGGACGGGGTCGGTGTCGAGTTGCGCCAGCCTCGGATGGCTTGTCGTATGCGAGCCGATCTCGAGGCCGGCGTCGAGCCAGGCCCTGATGTCGTGGCGGGTCATGTAGCCGTCGATCCGCCCGGAGCATGGCGGAGCGTCGACCCAGTCGCTGACGATGAATTGGATCGCCGGGATATCCTGCCGCCGCAGAATGGGCAGAGCCACGTCGACGGTATCGGCGAGACCATCGTCGAAGGTGAGCAGAAACGCGCGCTCCGCTCCCTTCCAGCCACTCGCCAAGCGGTCCACAGCCTGGTCGGCGCTGATAAACGGACCGAACCGCTTGAGGAACTGGAGTTGACGCTCGAATTGCGCCGCACTCGCGGCCGGCACATGGTGATAGAGCAGCGTATAGAGTCCAGGGCTGGCACGCTCCATACTTCGCAGCATCGCGCCGACCCTCAGAGCGCCGGCCCTGAGTATCGGCTGATCTCGCATAAAAGCTTTCAACTGCGGCAGCATGTCGCTCAATAGCGCCGTCCGGTCTATTTTGCAATACAAACTGATGGAGCGCAAATTATATTGATTTGTTATCAATTTGTTAAGGTTGATAAAAATCGACTAAAGAAAGGAAACTGTTTGGTCTATCGCTTGCAACAGAAGATAGCCGGAATAAAAACTGTGCCGAGAGGGCACAGCTACCCGGAATAGGAGCGAGGGGTGAATCGCGCGATGGATGACCGTACCAACCAAACCTCGCAGAGGAGCGCCGTGGCCGGGGAGCATCGGTCTTGCTTGGATTGATATCGCGTCCGATCCGACTACCGACACTGGCGAGCGCCCTTCGAAATCGCTCCACGCCGGCCCTGGTGTCGCTGGTCGACCAAGGCGTCGTCAGCGGATTCAGCTTCCTGACCGGGATCGCCACCGCCCGCATGCTCGACATCGAGGCGTTCGGGCGCTTCGCCCTGGCGATGATCGTCGTCAGCCTCGCGCAAAGCGTCCATAACGCCCTCGTTACCGCTCCCATGATGACCATCATCGGGCGGCGCCCGCGCGAACAGCGGACCTATGACCTCTCGCTCATTGTCTGGGCCGCCATCCTGTCGTTGGCCGGCGGCTTCATCGGCATAGCGATCCTGGGTGTGATGTTCCATCTGCGCGGGGAAAGCTCCTGCGAGGACTTCCTGATCGCATCAGGCGCCGTCACGAGCGCCCAGAACCTCCAGTTCACTCTGCGTCGACTGCTGTTCGCCCGCGCCTCGGGGTTCAAGGCCCTCGGCATGGACGCGGCAAGGGCCGTCACCTTCCCGATCGCCGCTGTGGCCTACAAGGTCTCGGGCGGCACCATCACGGTCAGCGCTCTGCTCTGGATCCTCGCCGCAACCGCGCTGCTGACGACGCTGCCGCTCCTCTTGCCGCTGCGGCACGGGCGGGCGCGCGGGCTTCATCTCGGCACTGTCGCCTGGCGCCATATTCCGCTGGCCCGATGGCTGCTGCCGGTGGTCATCGTCACCTTCGGCCAGGAACAGGTCGTATGGATCATCGCCGGGGGCGTCCTTGGCGATCAGGCGACGGGCGGCCTCAGAGCCGCGCAATATATCGTCGGGCTGGTGTTGCTGTTCCTGTCGGCGACCGAAAATATCATTCCGGTCCGAGCCGGGCGCGCCTTCACGCAAGGCGGCCGCAAGGGTCTGCACCGCTATCTCGTGTCGACGGGGATGACGCTGGGTTCGCTCGTCTTGATCCTGCTCCTCGCCATCGCCCTGCCGGCGCCCTTGCTGCTCAAAACGGTGTTCGGTGCGGCCTTCGTGCCCTATGCGGCCTGCCTGCGGGTCCTTACGCTTGGCGTGGGGGTTATTTTCTTGCGGGATATGGTGGCGCAGCATTTCAGGGCGACGCAGCAGACCGGGACGATCTTCCGAGCTTTTACCGCGAGCCTAGTCGTGTCGCTGATCGTGCTTCACCCGCTACTGGCGCATTTCGGGCTGGTGGGCGCGGCTTTGGTGGTGCTCATCGGCCATGTCACGTCGATGACCTATCTTATCGCGGCCTCATCGAACCTCGGCCCCGCGACACGCCGTGTCCTGCTGGCCTTTGCACAGGGCCTGTCGCCTGCCCGGGCGACGGAGCAGCAAGCGGATTCGCGCGGAGGCTGACCCTGCCGAAAGGCCGGCTCCGAAAGGGACCACGCCCTATTGTGTCGAAGGCCATCACGCCTATGATTTTGGACCGATTCCGTACAGAATGATCGTGGTTTGAGACGATGCCGAACAGGATGGCCAGAGTGCGAAACAGGCGCGCCAGCATCGGATTGATCTTGAGCCTCGTGGGGATCTGCGCGCTGCTCGGCGGTCCATGGGCGAGCGTTCACGGGGAGGACGGGGCGCGGCCGATCGACATAAGGGTCGATCCCAGGCGGGGCGAGCGCGCCGTCAGGCTCTCGACGAAAACCGTCGCCAGCCTCGATCAGGCCCTCGTCCTCGTCAGGCTCCTTCGCCAACGCTGGCCAGAGCGTCCGATCACGATCGAACTGGCCCCCGGCCTTCACCGGGTCTCGCATCCCTTGCGGATCGGTCCCGAGGAAAGCGGCAGCGCCATGGCGCCCCTCACCATCCGGGGGGCGCCGGGCCGCCGGTCTGTCGTCGTGGGCAGTATCGCCATCCCGCCAGCGGCGACGATCCTCGATCGAGCGTTGGCGGCACGCCTGCCCGAGGCCGCGAAAGCCCATGTCAGGACGTATCGGCTGCCCGAGACGGCGCTGCTCGGCGCGAGGATCCAGCAACCGAAACTGCTGCGCAGCCCGCCCGACGCGCTCGCTCTCGCGGTCTATGACGCGCAGGGTGAACTCCACCCCGCCCGTTGGCCTAACGAGGGCTGGGCGAAGGTGGGCACCGTCTTCAAGGACGCAGCAAGCCCGGGCTTCACGCTCGACGCCGAGCGCCTCGCCCAGTGGAGCGCCGAGCCGGACCTCTGGGCCGAGGGCCACTGGCGCTGGGGGTGGCTCTACGAGTCGCTCCCCGTCAGCCGCGTGGACCCGGGCGCGAAGCGGATCGACCTGACTGAACTGCCCTATGAAGGCATCCTGCCCGGCGCCAAAATCCGCATCACCCATGCTTTGAGCGAACTCAACGCGCCTGGAGAATGGTGGCGCGACAAGGCTGACGGCCTGCTGCTGGCCTGGCCGCGCCCGGGCGACGAGACGCTGGACGTCGCGGTCACCGATACAGTGTTCAGCTTTGAGAACGCGAGCCACGTCCGCATCGAGACCCTGACGCTGGAGCACAGCCGCGGCGACCTCGTCACCGTGCGGGGCGGCGGCGATATCGTGATCCGGGACAGCCGCCTTGCCTTCGCGAGCGGGCGCGGCGCCGTCTTCCTCGGCGCCAAGGATAGCGGGCTCGAAAATTGCGACATCGAAGATATCGGGCGTGTGGGGGTGTGGCTCGACGCGGGCGACCGCGCGGCGCTGGAACCGGGCGGCGATTTTCTCCGCGACAGCCGCATCACCCGGTTCGCGCTTCGCTCCCGCACCCAGAGCCCCGCCGTCATGATCGGCGGCGTCGGGGCGCTCGTCTCCGGCAATATGATCCACGACGGCATAGACGCGGCGATGCATATCCACGGCAACGAGCACAGAATCGTGAACAACGAGATTGCGCGACTTCTCGCCGGCACAACCGACGACGGCGCCATTTACGCGGGCCGCGACTGGACGGCGCGCGGCACGCGGATCGAAGGCAATTTCATCCATGACATCAAGGCCGATGCCGGCGCCGAGGTGAAGGGGGTCTATCTCGACGATGAGGCCAGCGGCTTCACGGTGCGGGGTAACCTGTTCCTGCGCGTCGATCAGGCGGTCTTCATCGGCGGTGGGCGCGACAACGCGGTCGAGGACAATGTCTTCGTCGCCTCCTCGCCTGCCATCCATGTCGATTCACGTGGGCAGACCTGGGCGGCAGGGGCGATCGGCGACCCCCATTCGGAATTGCGGACCGCCTTCGCGGCCATGCCGGTCGCCTCGCCGATATGGCGCGCACATTATCCAGGGCTGGCGGATCTTCTCCTCGACCGGCCTGAGGTGGCCAAGGCCAACCGCCTGGAAAACAACCTTTTCGTCCTCTCCGGCGACATTCACATCGACGACGGCGGCGCGGCCGGCGAACAGATTATCCGCGACAACGCTGGGCCGGAGACTCTGCGGCTCCGGTCGGGCGGCGACCTCGCGGTCCTGGCGCGAGACAGCACCAACCCGGAGGATTTCTCAGGTCTGGTCGATCAGGATGGCCGGCCGGCGATCCGTCTCGACCTCGCCCACGTCGGCCAGGCTTCAGGACCGCTCACCCGTTGAGGTGCGACGCCCTCGCTTCGCTCGACATCACCTGCGCGTCCCCATGGTCGAGCCGGGCCAGGGCGCCGATCGCGATGCCGAGAAAACGCGGAATAACGCTGGCATAACGGCCTGAGAGGCGGCGCGGCTCCATGGCGAGGCGATAGGCCCATTCCATGCCGCAGACCTGCAAGAGGCGCGGCGCGCGGGTCACACGGCCGATGTTCACGTCGAAGGCGGCACCGACCCCCATGGCGATGACGCCCGGCAGGTACGGCGCATGCGTCGCCATGAAAATTTCCTGCTTTGGCGTCCCGAGCCCCACCCAGAGGATGTGGGCGCCAGAGGCGCGGATCCGCTCCCGCATGGCCTCGCCCTCTTCCTCGTCGAGGCTCCGGAAGGGCGGAGTTTCGGTGCCGACGACCGCGAGTCCAGGCACCCTCTTCCGCATTTCCTCAGCCAAAAGGTCGGCCACGCCGGGTCCGCCGCCGAGAAAATAATGCGTCCAGCCCGAAGCGACGCCGGCGCGGCAGACGGCTTCCATGGATTCGATCCCAGGCACCTGCGCGATGTCGGCACAGCCTTTCATGCGGCCGATCCAGACCAACGGCCGCCCGTCGGGGCATACCAAAAGCGCATCTTCGTGGGCGGCCAGAAGGGCCTTGTCGTCATGCGCTCTCACCACACCGTGGGCATCGCGGAACACCACGAAGCTACCCGGCAGCGCCCGGCCATGATCGAGACGACGGCGCAGAGCGTCGACGAGCCCCGTCATGGTGATGGCCGAGACGGCAACGCGTCCGATGGTGAAACAGGAGACGAGAGAATCGTGAGCCAAGGTCAGGTCTCCTGAAGCGCACGCGAGGCCAGGGCCTCGCCGTAGATCGACATGAGGGATCGGGTGGTGACGGGTTCGACCCAGCGTTCGAGGAAGGCGGCGCGCGCGGCGCGGCCCATCTGGCGGGCAGCCTCCGGATGATCGGCGATCCAATCGAGCGCGGCCGAAAGGGCGGCGGCGTCGCCCGGCGCGACATGAAGGCCGGTCCGGCCATGCTCGACGAGATCGGCCAGCGCGCCGATCCGCGAGACGATGACCGGTGTTCCAGCCGCGAAAGCCTCGGCGATGACCATCGGAAGGCCCTCGTACCAAAGGGAAGGAACGACGAGGACTGCGGCCCTTGCCATGGCGTCCTGCGCGGCGTCGGCGGAGCGCTTGCCCAGAAAGTCGAGGCCGGGCGCACCGGCCAGCGTGTCGGCCAAAGCTCCCTCGCCGATGATGGTGACGCCGGAGCGGCTGGTTCGCGTCGCCTCGGCCAGGACGGCGACACCCTTTTCGGCTGTCAGGCGCCCGACGAAGAGCGCCCCCGAACGCCGGCCCTCGAAGGGGGGACCCGGATCGGCGAGGCCGTTCGGCCGCACCGAAATGCGCTCGCCCGGCACCCCGGCCTCGATGAAGCGCGCGCGGGCGAAATCGGTGAGGGCAATGAAGCGGTCGACATCTCGGCTCCAAGTCCCGCGACGCCGGTGATGGTCGATCATGTGGGCGACCGCCAGCGAGCCTGCGCGCGAGTCGCGATAGCAGCCGTGACGCACTGCCTGGTAGGGCGAGCCCGTGACGCAATCCTCGCAAGGCGAGCCGTTGCGGGTGAGCATGCCGTTGGCGCAGATCAGCCGATAGTTGTGGAGCGTCTGCACCGTCGCGACACCCTTCTGGCGCACCGCGCGATGGACGGCGGGGGAAATCAGCGGAAAGGCGTTGTGGACATGGACCACATCCGGCCGGAAGGCCGCGACGGCGGCTTCCACCGCCGCGATGCCGCGGGGCGCATGGGCGACCTCGACGGCGGCGCGCAGCCGGTCGATCGGCGACTTTATGGAATCGTTGCTGACGATAAGGGTTTCGACCGCGACGCCGGCCCGAGCCAGCGCGGCCGCCTCACGCTCCACCGCCGCATCCTCGCCACCCCGAACCTGATAGCTGTTGTGGACGATGAGCACCCGCCCGACCGGCGGCCAGGACGGCCCGCGCCGCTGACGGACCCAATCAGTCTGAGCGAAACCCTCCGTCTCCTGAAGGGGAGCGAAAAACCCCATGAGGTCGCCAATGTCCTGGTCCGTCGCCGAAGCTGCGTCGCCCGTCATGCTTACGTCCAACCGGAATGTTGCGGTATTGCCGGGAACTGCTTCTTTGTGCATCTCCCGCGAGACGGGGCACAGCGAAGCGCATGCCATGCGGGTCCGTTCCAAAACGATGCGGGTCTGTGCGATCAGCCGCCCTGGCGCCCGTGCGCGAAGCGAAAAGCCGCTTCAGGCTCGCGACGGCTCGTCCCCTGCGGGACGGGAGTTCGGTAATGAGACAGATTGGCGGCCTGCGCCGCCCCACGTCGACCGCCCTCATCGCTGATGTTATGTCTTTGTTTGCTTTTGTCCGATATATTAAAAAGTAACGTCGAAGATTAATTCAATCGTAATACATTCCCAAAGAGCAATGCCGGATCAACGGGAAATACTCGCGGACGGGCATCGGCACGGATGATCTTGCGCCGTCGTCACCCCTTGTCTCGCCATACGAGGACCATCATGCCCGTCGGAAACAGCAAGGGCGCCCCCGCTCCCGCCTCGGGCAAGGCGTGCATGATCGGCGGCCGGAGCCTTCTTCGCCAATGAGCGCGCAACCCTCCCCGGAAGAGCGCAACTATGGCTATTGGCCGGCCGACGCCGGCGAAGCCTCGAGTGTCTCGCCGCGACAGTTCTTGGCCTTTTTGGGCGCGCGCGGCCGGCTCATCGCGGCCGTCATGGCGCTTTGTCTCGCCGGGGGACTGGCCTTCGATCTCATCAGCACCCCGCGCTATGTCGCGACGACCCAGCTCATCATCGACCCTCGCGGCCTGCAGGTCGTCGACAATCCCGTCAACGGTCGTGGCGAGAATGCGGACGCCGACCTCGCCACCGTCGAGGACGAGATGCGCGTCATCAAATCCACCAACCTGCTGTCGGCCCTCATCGACAAGGAAGACCTGACCCATAATCCGGAATTCGCGCGCCGCAGTTCGCCTATCGTCGACGCCCTGCTCTCGATCCTGCCGCATGGATCGACGGAGCCCGGGGACGCGAAGCTGCCGATCCTCCAGCAGCTCGATCAGCAGATTGCCGTCCGACGGGCCGAACGGGGCTATGTCATCGACATCGCGGTGACGACCGCCGACGCGCGAGAATCGGCGCGGCTCGCCAACCGCCTGGTGCAGCTTTACATCGAACGGGCCAGCCAGACGCGCTCCGACCTCGCGCAACGCGCCAGCCTCGGCCTCGGCAACCGCCTCGACGAACTTCAAGCCCGGGTCCGCAAGGCCGACGAGAAGGTCGAGGCCTATCGCACCGAGAACAATCTCGTCAGCGCGGGCGGGGTGCTGACGAGCGACCAGCGGCTCAAGGATCTCAACGCGCAGCTCGGGCTCGCCCATACGCGCGAAGACGAGGCTCGGGCCAAGCTCGACCAGATCAACCGCCTCCAGGCCAGCCATGCGGTGGATACGATTCCCGAGGCGCTCGACTCGCAGGCGGTTCTCCACCTGCGCGACCAGTTGACCGCCGTGAAGCGGCGCCTGTCGACCCTGAAGGACCAGCTGGGCCCCCGCCACCCCGATTATGTTTCCGCCGCCAACGAGCTCCAAGCGCTGGACAAGTTGCTGGCGCAGGAGTTGCGGCGCCTCGCCGAGGCGACACGCCTCGAATATGCCCGCGCCAAGGACAACGAACAGGCCATCGAGCGCAACGTTACGGCCCTGTCCCAGAGTTCGCTGTCGGACAGCAAATCCCTCGTCATGCTGCACGAGCTGGAACGGGACGCCGAGGCCAGCCGCGCACTCTTTACCGCCTTTCTGGCCCGCTCGCAGGAGCTTGGCGAACAGACCCGGCTCGACACCACCAATGTGAGGCAGATCAGCGAGGCCATGCCGCCGTTGCGCAAGGCCAACCCGTCCCATGCCGTGGTATTGAGCGTCTCTTTGCTGCTGGGGCTGCTGCTCGGCTCGGGACTGGCGATCCTGCTCGGCTATACCGACACGGTTCGCGGCGGCCCGCCGATGCGCCCCCGCTGGCAACGCCCGTGACGTCGAGCGTCGGCATAGAGAAGGCGCCGACACAGGTCCGAACCGCTAACGACGGGCTTCCGTGGCGCGTCATCTTTGCCGGCTTCGCCTTGATGATGAGCGTCAACGCCTTCTACGCCGTGTTTCAGGGACCCCCGGCCGATTTCAGCAGCCAGAAAGCGACGGTCCCCTCCAATCGAGACAACCTGCTCTATGTCGGCCTTTGGTTGGTGCTCTATGGCGCTTCGGCATGGCTGGTGCTGCGCAACGTTCTGAAGACTGGCTTCGATTATCGCGTCATCGCCATCACGCCTTTCGCGACCTATATCGCCCTGTCGGCCTTCTGGGCCGACAATACGGCGGCTGCGATCGTGCCGGCCTGCATGCTGACCCTCGACATCGTCATCGCGGCGGCCCTCGCCGCCACGGTGCATCCGGACCTGATGCTGACCGTCTTCGTCAGGCTCAACGTCGGGCTCATGGCCATCTCCCTGGGGATGCTGGCGATCGATCCGGCCGCCGTCATGTCAGACCCGACCCGGCCCGGTGTTCTGATGCCGGGGGAATTGTTCGGCGCCTACGGCAATAAATCCAACCTCGGCAACGCGGCTGCCATCAGCCTCGTCATCCTGCTGTTCAGATCACACATCATCGCCACCCGGTGGCGGCGCCTGGTGGCGCTGTTGATTTTCGGCCTTGGCCTGATCCTGTCGAATTCGGCAGCCTCGGAGTCGGGCGGCATGATCGCCGCCGCCGCCCTGATGGCGGTGCGCCTCGCGCCGGCTTTTCGAAGGCTCATCTTCGGCGTGACATCGATCCTGGCGGTCCTCTGGTCGTTCAGCCTGCCCTTCATAAGCCTCGGCGACGTCACACAAGTGCTCGGACGCTCCTCGGATGTGACCGGGCGCGGCACATTCTGGCCAATGGCGCCGGGCTTCATTCTGGAGCGGCCCTTTCTCGGCTACGGCTATCGCGGCTTTTTCGACGCGGGCCCGTATTCACGCGCCTGGGACCTGTGGAAATACGAGCTGTATTTCTTCACACCGGAATTTCACAACACCCTGCTCGACATCCTCATCAGTTTCGGCCTGATCGGCGGCTTCGCCTATGTGACGACCCTCGCGGTCTCGCTCGGCGTCTTCGCGCATCGGGCGCTCGACACCGATGTGGCCGAGATGCTAGCCGCGATCCTGATCGTCTTCACCATCGGCGCCGCCAGCGAGTTCAAATTCCTGGCGCATAACAGCCTGCCGACGCTGCTGCTGTTCTACTGCTTTTTCGTCGGCGGACGGCGCTACGCCCCGTCTCCCTGGCTCAGGCCCGGCTCGCCGTGAGCCGACCGAAACGCGGTACGGTCATGCCGGCAAGCCGCGCGCGCAGCACCGGCTCCACGAAGCGCGCGACCAGGATCGAGACCGCGATGGCGACGCTCACACCGAAGATCAGCGACGGCCCTTCCGCGACGCCAAGCGTTCGCGCAGCCCTTATCGCGACGGCGCCCACCGCCGTGTGCAGCAGATAGAGCGGATAGGTCGATAGGCCGAGCAGCCTCGTGGCCGAGAGAAGGCGGGGCGGCAGGCGACGCAGGAGGATGCCGTTCGCGGCGATGGCGAGGATGAAAAGCGCGACGAAGGCGAGAAACAGACCTGCCGCCTCCGCATAAGGCTGGGCGACCGCATGGGCGAGCCGAACCTCGTCGCAGACGGCGTGGATCTGGCACAGCGTGCCGGCGAGACAGGCCAGCGCCCCGAGGAGGCGCGACGCGCTGATGCCGTCATTGGCAATCCGCCAGATCAAAACGCCAAGCGCGAAGGTGCTGCCGTGCGTCACGAGACAGAGTTGCGCGACACGCTTGCCGGCCAGAATGTCCAAGCCCGGCCACCAATCCGTTGCCGCCAGCTCCCAGACCAGAGTGCTGACGAGGCCGATCGCCAGCATGATCGACTCCAGCCGATCGAGGCGGCGGCGGAGTAGCAATGCCCACACGAGCGCATAGAAGACCATTTCAATCGACAGCGTCCAATAGACCCCATCGATCCAGCGCGGCACGGGAAAGACGATCAAGGTGCGCAGGTAGCGACCCACGAGATCAAAGCCGCCATCGGTCGATAAGGCCAAAGACAAGCCGAAGGTCACGGTGGCGCAGATCCAGATCCCCGGCATTAGCCGAAGGGACCGGCTTCGGAAGAAGCGGGCCGCGCTCGAGCCCTGCGCCGAATAAGCGATGACGAAACCCGAAATGAGAAAGAACATCTCGACGCCGAGCCAACCCATTCGGGTGACGGGGACGAGCCAGGGAAAGCGGGCCGTGCCGGCCAGAAGTGCGGCGGCGTCGCTGTGAGGATCGGCCCAGGAGGTAAAGCCGAGGTGGAATCCAACCACCGCCATCGCGGCGACGAAGCGCAGCAGATCGAGCCCCACGATGGGCTGTTTGGACCCCGGGCGTCGCGCCTCGACGGGAGTATGCCCATCGCCGACCAGAGCCCGTCGACGCACCGGCGGTTCGATCCTGCTCAACACGCCGATTGTGTCCATGAAGACCGATGTCCTGTGATGTTCGGCAAAAGCTGAGCGGGAAAGAGCCGGGGGGCGGTGCGACAAAGGCCCCGCAGCGAGGACCGTGCCAGGACATGGCGTGCCAAAAGGCGTCGGGGCATCAGAAGCATTCGCGCCGCGCTCGCCGCGCCAGGTCCTCACCCGATACCGCGAGCCGGAGTTCGAACTGTTTCGAAATGGCACAATCGCTTTGGAATGGAACGACACCGGATCACCAAACTCGCGCACCACCGAAGGAAACAGGCTGCTCCCCGGCGCGACGATCGGCTTTTTAACCTCTGGCAGGGAGTTTGCTCGCAGGCATCGCTCTTCACCAGATGGTTCTCATGCTGACACAGCCTCAAGGCGATGCGCCCGTCGCCGCCAAAATGCCCCACCTGCCGCAGCTCGACGGTCTGCGCGCTTGCGCGATCATCCTCGTGGTCCTGGCGCATGCAGGCCTCGAAAAGGTCGTGCCGGGCGGGTTCGGCGTGACCATCTTCTTCTTCCTCAGCGGCTATCTGATCACCACGCTCATGCGGTTCGAGCGAATGGGACGCGGGCACGTCGACCTTGGCGCCTTCTATCTCCGACGCGCCGTGCGCATTCTGCCGCCGCTCTACATCACGCTGCTTTTCGCCATGGTTCTCCGTGCCGGGGGATGGCTTGGGCAGCCGCTCGACGCCTCCGCCGTTTTTAACCAGGCCGCCTTCCTCACCAACTACGGCGATCTTTGGGGACCCAACCGAGGCCTACCGCTGCCGCTCTGGTCGCTCGCGGTCGAGGAGCATTTCTATCTGGTCTTCCCGCTACTCTTCGCGGCGGGCCTTGGCCGCATGTCCGGCGGCCGGGCAGCGGCGCTGTGCCTTGTCGCCTGCGGCGTGATCCTGATGCTACGCATTGTCCATGTGGCGACCGCTGCCGACTTCGCAGACAATTACATCCGCACTCATACGCGGCTCGATTCCATCCTGTTCGGCTGCTGTCTCGCCCTGTGGAACAATCCTCTGATCGATCGTGCTGCGTTCCGGCCGAAGATTTGGCATCTCGCGTCGGCCGGGATTGTTCTTTTCGCCTGCCTCGTGATCCGCGACGAAGCCTTTCGCCAGACGCTGCGCTACACATTGCAGGGCGGCGCGCTGTTCGTTGTTTTTTCGTGGTGCCTGCAGGTTCGCGGCATGGCTTCGCGGCTGCTGGGCGCGCCGATCCTCGGCCGAGTCGCGCTCTATTCCTATACCATCTACCTGGTCCATCCGGTCCTCATGGAATCGACGCTGGCCCAAGCTCTTGGGCTGCCCTTCGTGCCTCCCCTCGCGATCTCGCTGCTTCTCACTTGGCTCTACGCGGATCTGATGTACCGGCTCATCGAGCGCCCGGCGGCCGCCTTGCGACGGCGCTGGACCGAAAGCCGCGGCGCACCCTTCGCTCCGTCGCTGCTTTTGCGCCCTGCCCCGTGACGCCGAACCTTCATCATCGAAGGCGGGTGCTGGCTTTCGGAAGCTCCACGCTCCTGTCGCTGGCCTTGGGAGGTACAGGGCGTGCAGCGACATCCCGCCCCATCGCCCTATGGGGTGACAGCCTCACTTTCGGCATCGGCGCCAATACGGTCGCAGGCAAATATCCGAATGCCCTCGGCCCAAGCTTCAGCCCACCCCGGGAGGTCTTCAACGGCGGCATCGGTGGGGAGACCAGCACCGAGATCGCCGCCCGCATGATCGACGACGAAATCCACCGCGATTGGATCGCCGTGATCTGGGCCGGCCGCAACAACTTCCGGCCCGCCGCGACGGTGCTCACGGACATCGCCGCCATGGCGGCGCATCTGCGCCATCATCGATTTCTCGTGCTCTCGATTCCTAACGCCGACGTCACCGGGGAACATCGTGGGGCCCCTGGCCATACCGCCATCGTAGCCCTTAACGAGACTCTCCGACAGCGCTACGCGGATCATTACATCGATATCCGCCGCGACCTCGTCGGCCCGGGGCTCGGCATGCTCGGTCTCGCGCCGACGGCGAATGATCTTCGCGACATCGCCCTCGACGTTCCGCCGGCCGCGCTTCGCGCGGATCACGTGCATTTGAACGACGCCGGACAGGCGATCGTCACGCGGCGCGTTCACGATGCCATCCTGCGCCACGGCTGGTAGGGGAACTCGTCATCAACCGATGCCAAGGGCGCCCGACATCCCCATATGACCCTCGATCCCAACCGGCATTCCACATGACGGGTTGAGAGATGTGTTCGCGCGGCGTAATGGCGTCGACGCGGCAGGAGAGCGACATGACGGATTTCCCCTACCGCCGGGCTTTGATTGTCGGCGCCGGCCCCGGCATCGGCGCCTCCGTGGCGCGAGCTTTGGTGGCGGCTGGCGTCGCGGTGGGGATCTCGGCCCGTGACACCGGCAAACTGTCGGATCTCGCTAAAGAGACCGGGGCAATGGCTTTCCCGGCCGACGCCTGCGATCCCGGCGCCGTTGCGCGGCTTTTCGAAACCATGGACCAAACCATCGGGCCGCCGGACATCGTGGTCTACAATGCCAGCGGCAGGGTTCGGGGGCGTTTGGTCGATCTCGATCCGGCAGCGGTGGCGCAGGCGATCGCAGTGTCGGCCTTTGGGGCGTTCCTCGTCGCCCAAGAGGCCGCGCGGCGCATGAGTCCGGTTGGCCATGGTGCGATCCTGCTCACCGGGGCGACGGCCGGCGTCAAGGGCTTCGCTCAATCGGCAGCCTTCGCGATGGGCAAGTTCGCCCTGCGAGGCCTCGCGCAGAGCGCCGCGCGGGAACTCGGCCCCCAGGGCATCCATGTGGCGCATTTCGTCATCGACGGCGCCGTGCGCAGCCTTGTTCGCCCCGACGAAGGCGACGCGTCGCTTGACCCCGACTCTATCGCGCAGACGTACCTCGATGTGCTGCGTCAGCCCCGCAACGCCTGGTCTAACGAGGTTGAGCTTCGCCCTTGGACGGAAAAATTCTGACACCCCGGGATCGGCTCAAACGGCTCTTGAAGTGTCGGGTGATGAACATCAGTGTGACCCCATCGGCGATCGCGGCGGCCGATCGAGCAGGGGTGCGCGATCATCCGGCGTGCGGCTCCGCTAAATTCGATCGTCAATGAACTTGAACCGGATGACAGCGTTGTACCCCCGAACATAGGCACGGCGGTAAGCGAGCGTGTTCGTCAAAAATAACAGGCGATCACGAGGTGCTGCACACCTGCGAGCAAGCAACGTGCGGTTGCCAGGGAGCTCATAGCGGTGAAGCAAATCCTAACAAATGATACTTCGTTAAACCCGGGAGGCGATGGCGCGATGAAAGAAGCAGGTCCGCGTTTCTCTGCGGCGGCGCGCACGGCGGCGGCGGTAAAGCGGCGGGAGCGCTCCCGCTTGGCGGCGGAAAACTTTAACGAGCCCATGGTCTTCGCTCTGAGAGCCCCAGCGCCCCAACAGGGATATATCTGGGAAATCAGGAAGTTCGGGGGGGTCAGTATGGAACGTGGTGGGCAATGTTATGCCACGGCCGCCGAAGCACGACAGGCCGGGTTGAAGGTCATCGAGTCCCAAAAGCAAAAAGGCGCCGCGATAGGCTGCCCCAATCAGCGCGAACTCGCGGATTGACGGGGGAGCCTATCGCTTTCAGAGCGTGCCGTTAGACCTGTGTCGCGTGGGTGACGAACTTGCTCGTGAAATAGGCCTCCATGGCCTCGGTGCCACCTTCCGACCCATAGCCGCTATCCTTGACGCCTCCAAAAGGGGTTTCAGGCAACGCTAGACCAAGGTGGTTCACCGTAAGCATGCCGGTCTCGACCCGATCCGACAATGCGGAAACCGTTTTGGCAGATCGCGCGAACGCATAGGCCGACAATCCGAACGGCAGACGGTTGGCCTCCTCGATCGCCTCGTCGAGATCTTGGAACGGCATCACCAGGGCCACCGGACCGAACGGCTCTTCGTTCATGATCCGCATCTCACGCGTGACGCCGGTGAGCACCGTCGGCTCCAGGAAATTGCCCACATTCCCGATGCGGTTGCCGCCTGTCGCGATAGTGGCGCCATGTTGCGTGGCATCGGCGATGAGGGATTCGACCGCCTGCCGGCGCTTCTCATTGACGAGCGGTCCCATCTTCGTGTCGGGATCGAGGCCATTGCCCACCTTGATCGCCTTGACGTGATTGGTGAAGCGCTCGACGAATTCGTCCATCACGCGCTGTTGTACCAAGAAACGCGTGGGCGACACGCAGACCTGACCGGCGTTGCGAAATTTCGACATCGCCAGCATGGCGCTCACGGATTCGACGTCGACATCGTCGAACACCATCGCGGGCGCGTGGCCGCCGAGTTCCATGGTGGCGCGCTTCATATGCCGCCCCGCCAGCGCCGCGAGATGCTTGCCGACCGGCACAGACCCCGTGAACGATACTTTGCGGATCACCGGATGCGGAATGAGATGCTCCGAAATCTCGGACGGTGTTCCGAAGACCAGGTTGATGACGCCGGCCGGCAGGCCCGCATCGACGAGCGCCCGCACGAGTTCGGCGGCAGAGGCCGGGGTATCCTCGGCGGCTTTCACGATGATCGAACAGCCGGCGCCCAGCGCCGCCCCGACCTTGCGAACCGCCTGGCTCATCGGAAAATTCCACGGCGTGAAGGCCGCCACGGGACCAACAGGTTCCTTGATGACGGCCTGGTAGACGCCCACCGCCCGGGCCGGCACGAGCCGCCCATAGGCGCGTCGCGCCTCCTCGCCGAACCAATCGAGGAAATCGGCGCAGCCCATGATCTCCATCCGGGCTTCGGCGAGCGGCTTACCTTGTTCGGTCGTCATGATCGTGGCGATCGTGTCGGCACGCTGGCGGATCAGGTCTCCGGCGCGGCGCAGCACCTTGCATCGTTCGAAGGCCGAGGTGGCTCGCCAAACCTTGAAGCCTTTCTGGGCGGCCGCCAGCGCCTCATCGAGATCCGCCGCCTCCGCATGGGCGACGGTGCCGATCCGCTCGTTGGTAGCCGGATTGAGAACGTCGATCGTTCGCTTTGCCGCGCCGGAGCGCCAAGTGCCGTCGATCAGAAGCAGAGTGTCGGGATACATCAATCATCCTCGGGTGGGACACCGCGCCGGACACCAAACAGCCTGCGTGAGCAAGCCCTATCCGTCGCGTCCCTTATGTAAGCGCCGAACCGGCGGCGCGAAAGGGCGAATGACGATCTTGCGCCACCGCCCAAAGTCCGAACCCTCATGGCTCCAAACCGCGCTCCACGCTGTTTCGTTGACAGAACCATCCGAAGGGGCTAACGACGCCAGCTCATCTTTCAGTGCCCTTGGGCCGAAGGACGATCAATGCCGGGCCGTCGATGGCCGGGCGACGCACCCGTGGCTGTTCCCACCCCCAAATCCAGCGCGCTGGACCGGTGAGCTGCCTGTCGGTCGCAGCCTCCCGGCCGCGGCAGAGGAGGGCGCGTTCCTCAACCCCTGTCTTTAGAGGACGCGATGACGAAGCGCATTCAAGCCAAGTATAAGATCGACCGCCGCCTAGGGCAGAACATTTGGGGCCGCCCAAAGAGCCCCGTCAACCGCCGCGAATACGGCCCCGGCCAGCACGGCCAACGCCGCAAGGGCAAGCCGACCGATTTCGGCACGCAGCTCAAGGCCAAGCAGAAGCTGAAGGGCTATTACGGCAATATTTCCGAAAAGCAGTTCCGCAAATATTACGCCGAAGCGATCCGTCAAAAGGGTGACTCGAGCCAAAACCTCGTGGGCTTGCTCGAACGCCGGCTCGACATGGTCGTGTATCGCTGCAAGTTCGTCGCCACGATCTTTGCCGCGCGCCAGTTCGTCAACCACGGGCACATTCGCATCAACGGCAAGCGGGTCAATATCGCCTCCTATCAGGTCAAGGTGGGTGATGAAATCCAGATCAAGGAAAGCTCGCGCGAACTCGCCTTCGTAATGGAGGCAGGCCAGCTCGCCGAACGCGATGTTCCGGATTATTACGAGCACGACGACGCGAAGAAGATGGCCAAGATGACCCGCGTGCCCGGGCTTACGGAAGTCCCCTATCCGGTGCAGATGGAACCCAGCCTCGTCATCGAGTTCTATTCGCGCTGATCGTCCGCTGACGGGATCGTTGAAAGGCCGCCTTCGGGCGGCCTTTTTCATTCGCGACCGGGTAGGTCTCTTGCGAATGAGAACAAAACGTGTACATTGGTTGTATTGCGGTGAGCCCGCACCCGTGCAAGAAGGACCTACCGCCGTGAGCCAACCGAGTCTCCGCCTGGTTGAAGGAAGTTCCGTGGACAAGACTAAAGCGCTCGATGCGGCGCTCTCGCAGATCGAGCGGGCCTTCGGCAAGGGCTCGATCATGCGCCTCGGCAAGAACCAGACGGCGGTCGAGATCGAGACGGTGTCGACGGGCTCGCTCGGGCTCGACATCGCGCTTGGGGTCGGCGGCCTACCGCGCGGCCGGGTCGTCGAGATCTACGGCCCCGAATCGTCGGGCAAGACGACGCTGACGCTGCACGTCATCGCTGAAGCACAAAAGAACGGCGGCATCTGCGCCTTCGTCGACGCCGAACATGCGCTTGACCCCGTCTATGCGCGAAAGCTCGGCGTCAATCTCGAGGACCTGCTCATCTCGCAGCCCGACACGGGCGAGCAGGCGCTGGAAATCACGGATACGCTCGTGCGCTCGGGAGCGGTCGACGTACTGGTGATCGATTCCGTGGCGGCGCTGACCCCGAAGGCCGAAATCGAAGGGGAGATGGGCGACGTTCAGCCGGGTCTCCAGGCGCGGTTGATGAGCCAGGCGTTGCGCAAGCTGACAGCCTCGATCTCGCGCTCGAACACCATGGTCATCTTCATCAACCAGATCCGCATGAAGATCGGCGTCATGTATGGCTCGCCTGAAACCACCACGGGCGGCAATGCGCTGAAATTCTACGCCTCCGTCCGGCTCGACATCCGCCGCATCGGCGCCATCAAGGACCGCGACGAGGTGATCGGCAACCAGACGCGCGTCAAGGTGGTGAAGAACAAGGTGGCTCCGCCCTTCAAGCAGGTCGAATTCGATATCATGTACGGCGAAGGGATCTCCAAGATCGGCGAGTTGATCGACCTTGGCGTCAAGGCCGGGATCATCGAAAAGTCCGGCGCCTGGTTTTCTTACGACAGCCAGCGTCTCGGCCAGGGCCGCGAGAATGCCAAGACCTTCTTCAAGGCCAATCCGGATCTGGCCCGCAAGGTCGAACTCGCTATCCGGGAAAATTCGGGCCTCATCGCCGACCGCATCCTGGCGACGGGCGGCGAAGAGCCGGAAGACGACGGCGAACCCTGAGCCCGGCCCGGTGCCGGGCCGTTCAGCGCGGACGCTCGACAGGGTTGATCCGGCTGGCTAAATGGAACCGTCGCCACGGCGCGGTACGGTTCCGGCCTCCAGAGTAAAATTCCATGACCAGCGTCAACGAGATCCGCTCGTCCTTCCTCGACTTCTTCCGACGAGCGGATCATGAAATCGTACCGTCGGGTCCGCTCGTGCCGCGCAACGACCCGACGCTGATGTTTACCAGCGCCGGTATGGTGCAGTTCAAGAATCTCTTCACCGGTGTCGAGAAGCGGTCCTATAGCCGCGCCACGACAGCGCAGAAATGCCTCCGGGCCGGCGGCAAGCATAATGACCTCGACAATGTCGGCTACACGGCGCGACATCACACCTTCTTCGAGATGCTGGGCAATTTCTCCTTCGGCGACTATTTCAAGCCGCAGGCGATCGAACTTGCCTGGACGCTGGTCACCCGCGAATTCGGTCTGAACAAGGACCGGCTGCTCGTAACCATCTATCACGACGATGACGAAGCCCATGCGCTCTGGAAGAAGATCGCGGGCCTGCCGGACAACCGGATCATCCGCATCGCCACATCGGACAACTTTTGGGCGGCTGGGGAGACGGGACCTTGCGGCCCCTGTTCCGAAATTTTCTACGATCAGGGTGAGACAGTCTTTGGCGGCCCTCCCGGCAGCGCCGACGAGGATGGCGACCGGTTCTTGGAATTCTGGAACCTCGTCTTCATGCAATTCGACCAGCGTGGGCCGGGCGATCGGGCTCCCCTGCCCCGGCCATCGATCGACACCGGTATGGGCCTCGAGCGAATTTCAGCCATTCTGCAAGGGGTGACGTCGAATTACGACACCGACCTCATGCGCACCATCATCCTGAACGTCGCCTCATTGACTGGCGTCGACCCCGATGGATCGCAGGCCGCGAGCCATCGCATCATCGCCGACCACCTTCGCGCCTCGGCGTTCCTGGTCGCGGATGGCGTCGATCCATCCAATGAAGGCCGTGGCTATGTGCTGCGCCGCATAATGCGGCGCGCTATGCGCCACACCCAGATGCTCGGCGCCGCCGATCCCTTGATGTGGAAGCTAGTCCCGACCCTCGTGCAACTCATGGGTCAGGCCTATCCGGAACTCGTCGACGCGCAGTCGCGGGTCGCCGACATCTTACGGTCCGAGGAGATACGCTTTCGCACCACATTGGCGCGGGGGCTCGCCATCCTGGACGAGGAGACGCGCGATCTCGCCTCGGGCGCGCGCCTTGCGGGTGCTGTCGCCTTCAAACTCTACGACACGTATGGCTTCCCGCTCGACCTGACGCAGGAGGCCCTGCGTGGGCGCGGCATGACGGTCGATGAAGAAGGCTTCTCCCAGTCTATGGCGCTCCAGCGCGCCGAGGCTCGCAAGGCCTGGGCCGGCTCGGGCGAGGCCGCGACGGACGCGGTGTGGTTCGGCATCCGCGACCGGGTCGGTGCGACGGAATTCCTAGGCTACGCGACCGAGCAGGCCGAATGTTATGTGACGGCCCTGCTCTGCAATGGCGTCGAGACCGATGTCTTGAATGCTGGCGACAAGGGCCAGATTTTACTCAATCAGACACCATTTTACGCCGAGTCAGGCGGTCAGGTCGGGGATGTCGGCACCGTCCGGGCGCCTGGGGTCGTAGCCCGCGTCTTGGACACTGCGAAAAAGCTCGGCGATCTCTTCGTGCATGACGTCGACATCGTCGAAGGATCGATCAGGCTTGGTTCAGCGCTCGACGCCGAGGTCGACCACGCGCGCCGCACGGCCATCCGCGCCAACCACTCGGCGACGCATCTGCTGCATGAGGCGCTACGCCAAGTCCTTGGGCCGCATGTCGCTCAAAAGGGCTCGCTGGTCGATCATGACAGGCTACGGTTCGACTTCTCGCATCAAAAGCCCATCAGCTCGGCGGAATTGACCGAGATCGAGGATGTCGCCAACCGTATCGTGCTGCAGAACGATCCCGTCGTGACCCGGATCATGGGGATCGACGAGGCGCGGGCGAGCGGAGCGCGGGCATTGTTCGGCGAAAAATATGGCGAGGAGGTGCGCGTCGTCTCCATGGGACGCGATTTGGCAAGGTCCGGCGTAGCCCACTCGTCCTATTCGATCGAACTCTGCGGGGGCACCCACGCAAGCCGCACCGGGGATATCGGCATCATCTCTATCCTTGGCGAAAACGCGGTCGGTGCCGGCGTACGCCGCATCGAGGCGAAGACGGGAGAGGCCGCGCGGCGCCATCTCAATCAGGAGTCGTCGCGCTTGCGGGATGCGGCATCGCTCCTCAAGGCTTCGCCGGAGCTGGTCGCGGAGCGCCTCGCCGCTCTGGTCGAGGACAGGCGTCGTCTCGAACGGGAACTGGTCGATGCTAGGAAGAAACTCGCGCTTGGGGGTGGGAGTGCGACCGCAGCGGCGCCGAGGATGGTGGGGGGCGTCAATCTCGTGGCGAGATCGGTCACCGGCATCGACATGAAAGAGCTCAAGGGCCTGGCCGACGACGCGAAGAAGACGCTTCCTTCGGGTATCGTGGCCATCGTCGGTGTGGGCGCCGATGGCAAAGCCGGGCTTGTGGTGGCCGTGACGTCGGACCTGACCGGCCGTTTCGACGCCGTCGACCTGGTCCGAGCCGGGGCGGCGGCACTGGGAGGCAAGGGCGGAGGTGGTCGCCCCGACATGGCTCAAGCCGGCGGCCCGGATGGCGACAAGGCCGAAGCGGCCCTCGATGCCGTAGCGGCGGCGCTTGAAAGTCATGCTTCAGCCGCAGCGTGATCGCCCATGCCGCGATGAGTTTGGCTACATTAAGGTGGAACAAAACTCACGAAGGCCACGTTAGCGGCAATAAGTGCCGTAGTGTTGCGGCTTATTGGCGGAGTTCCTATGGGCAACCTTCTTTATTGGGCAGTTGTACTGCTCGTTGTCGCCATCGTGGCGGGATTTTTCGGGTTCGGAGGTGTCGCCAGTGCAGCGACCGGTGGAGCGCAACTTCTATTCTATATTGTCGTGATCTTTTTCGTAATCGCCTTGGTAATGGGCTTGATGCGGCGTGGTCGGGTTTGACGATTTTGGGTGTTCAATATCTCTAGTCTGATACGTTAGTGCAGAGACTATTTAAGAAGGGTAACAGTCTGTTCACGGGACGACATCGCCTGTGTGGCGATGTCGTTCCGTGAAATTATGGTATACGGTATGGGTAGTCGACGATGGAAGTTGGCTCGCCCCGCTTAGAGGATTGAATGACGGTCAGACGGTTGGTCGCGGCGGTTAAGGCGCGATGAGGCGGAAGATGGCAGCGATCGTGGCCGCCGATGTGGCCGGATATTCGCGCCTCGTGTCGAATGATGAGGAAGACACAATCCATCGTCTCGCGGCCTATCGCGAGGTTTATGACGACATCATTCGCCAATATGGCGGCCGCATCGTCAATACGGCCGGCGATTCGGTTCTCAGCGAATTCGAAAGCGCGGTCGAGGCAGTGCGCGCTTCGATCGACATTCAGGACGCTCTCAGGACGCGGAATTTCACACTCGAGCCCGAGCGGAAGCTGCAGTTCCGGATCGGGATCTCGATCGGCGACGTGATCGAACGTAACGGCGACCTCCTCGGCGATGGCGTCAATATCGCAGCCCGTCTCGAAGGACTTGCGGAGCCGGGTGGAATCTGTGTTTCGCGCTCCGTCCATGAGGCGGTGGCCAATAAGATTTCTGTCCCGTTTCTTGATCTCGGCGAGCGCCAGGTCAAGAATATTCCCCACCCCATCCATGCCTTTCAGGTTAGCTTTCCCCAGGCGGCGTCAGTTGCAGGCTCCGAAGCTAAGCTTAGGCGGGAGCGTGTGCGCTGGCCACTTGCTGCCGGGCTTGGGGGGCTCTTGGTCCTGGTCGCGGGGATCGCGTTTTCTGGTTTGGTTTCGAGCCTTCTATCGATGTTCGGCAGCCCGTCGCGAGCACCACTGCAGGAAACCGTATCGTCCCGACCAGTACCGGCGTCACCCACGGCCACGGTCTCCGAAGCGCCTGCGACTAAAGCTCCCTCGACACCCGGTGAACTCTATCAAAGCGCCCGCGCGGCCGAGGGGCGAGGCGATCAAGTGACGGCGCGGCGTGACTATGAGGCGCTCGAACGACTCGGTCTCGACTATATCGACCCGGGTCTCCGCTATGCCAGTTTGCTCCGTGTGCAGGACGGACGCGCATCCGCGCGCGAAGCCTTCGCGTCGCTGGCCTCCGAAAAACCGACAGTCGCGGTCGCGCTGGTCCATGCGCTGCAATTCGACGGCGTCGAGAGACAGTCCAGGGTGGCGGCGTTGGCTGCAGCACATCCAGATTACCCTCCGGCCCTCCACCTGCTCGCCGAGGAACTCTCGGAGGATCGGCTCGGCCGCCAGCCGACGATCGCGGAGCGGGCGATGGCCCTCGATGCCGAACGGCGTTTCCTCAAGGCGGATGCGGATGGCCGAGTGTCGAGCGACTTCCTTGACCTTTCGGTTCTCGATAGCTGGCTCGATCGCGCCAAGGCGCGGCAGACGACTCTGGAAACGCTCGCCCGCTCGGGCGCCCAGCAGCCCAGCGCGCGATTCATGCGCTCGAATGCCGGCTGGACCGCCAGCGTCATTCTGCCCGAACCCGCACTTGCCATGGCTTATCGGATCGGCCAGCAAGGCGAATTCAAGCCTGCGGGCGAAAGCGGCGCCCCAGACCCTCGCACCGGCAAGCCGGCACCGAACACCACGATCGAACTCGACGCGGACCAAGGGGGGACGACGCTCTGGATTCGCTACACCGACGCGGCCGGCCATGAGACGGAGCCGGAGTCAATCGCGTTCGATCCGCATGCGGCTCTTCTCGACATGCAGCGGCGCGCTCTCGATTTCACCTCGGGCGCCTGGCTGGCCTTCCGGCCGGATATGGAAACGTTGCTCTACTATACCCAACTGATGAGCTATCGCTGCGCGATTCGCCAGGCGACAATTGGGCTTGACGATGCGCCGGTCGATCGCGTGCTTGTCATGCCGCCCTGCGACGAGCGAGAACCCTACGCCATTCCATCGGACGCCAAGCCCTATATCAGCATTCCCAAGGCGACCCGTTCGGTCTCCGTGCGGCTGATCTACGCCGATGGAACGGCGAGCGATGTCAAGACGATTCGCAGGTAGACGGTATAGGACGCGGCGTACGCCATGATAGGGCGATGACGGCCACGGCCCGCCTTTTAAACCAGGGACACCATGACGTCGATCGATCGCCGAACCTTCGGCCTGGCCCTCATCGGCGTAGCCAGTGTGCTGTGGAGCACGGCGGGCCTATTCGTTCGCCTGATCGACCTCGACCTTTGGACCATGCTGGCCTGGCGGTCATTCTTCGCGGCGCTGTCGCTGCTTTTGGTCGTCCTCATCCAGAACGGATCGCGCTCGCGCAAGGCCTTATTTGGCATCGGCTGGCCGGGCCTTGCCGCCATCCCGATCTCGGCCATCTCCATGTTCTGCTACGTGGCGGCCCTCAAGCTGACCACCGTCGCCAATGTGCTGACGGTCTACGCGACCGTTCCGTTCATCGCCGCAGGGCTTGCTTATGTCTGGATGGGAGAACGGGCGAAGCCTCGGGTCATCTGGGCGAGCCTCGTTGCGCTTGTCGGGATCCTGGCCATGGCAGGCTCCGCCACACGGCCGCAAGACATCGCCGGCAACGCGCTGGCGCTGCTGATGACGGCGACATTCGGAATTGTTCTGGTGATGGCCCGCCGTTACCCCTCGCTCGGGATGGCGCCCGTCAACGCTTTCGCAGCAGCGCTGTGCGCCCTCGCTTGCTGGCCATTGGCGTCGCCGATCGTCCCCAGCGCCTATCAACTCGTGCTGCTGGCGCTCTTCGGCGCCACGACCACCGCCTTGGCTTATCTGCTGTTCCTCATCGGCGGCCGCTCCGTCCCGTCGGGTGAGGCAGGCCTCGTCGCGTTGGTGGATGTGGTGCTCGGTCCGCTCTGGGTCTGGCTGGCCTTTGCTGAACAGCCAGGTCTCGCCGCACTGATCGGCGGCGGCTTAGTCCTCGCCGCCGTCGCTTGGTTCCTATCAGCCGAGCTGGGTGCGCCCAAAATAGCCCGGCGGCTCTGAGTCGCTTCAGAATTACGCCATCGCGATGCGCAGATTGCCGTCGATCTTGTCGAGGAAGCCTGTGGTCGACAGCCACTTCTGGTCGGGGCCGACGAGAAGCGCCAAATCCTTCGTCATGAAGCCGGCCTCGACGGTATCGACGCAGACCCTCTCCAAAGTGTCGGCGAAACGCTGAAGCTCGGCGTGGGAATCGAGCTTGGCCCGATGGGCGAGGCCCCGCGTCCAGGCGAAGATCGAGGCGATCGAATTGGTGGAGGTGGCCTTGCCCTGCTGATGTTCGCGGTAGTGGCGCGTCACCGTGCCATGCGCCGCCTCGGCTTCCACCGTCTTGCCGTCCGGCGTCATGAGAACCGAGGTCATGAGCCCCAGGGAGCCGAAACCCTGCGCCACGGTGTCGGATTGGACGTCGCCGTCATAGTTCTTGCAGGCCCACACATAGCCGCCCGACCATTTCATCGCGGAGGCCACCATGTCGTCGATGAGACGATGCTCGTAGGTGATGCCGAGCGTCTTGAACTGGGCCTTGAACTCGGCGTCGTAGATCTCCTGAAAGATATCCTTGAAGCGGCCGTCGTATTTCTTGAGGATGGTGTTCTTCGTCGACAGATAGACCGGGAACTTGCGGTTGAGGCCGTAGTTCAGCGAAGCGCGGGCGAAGTCACGGATCGAATCGTCGAGGTTATACATTGCCATCGCGACGCCGCCGGCGGGGAACTTGAAGACTTCCCGCTCGATGACGGTGCCGTCCTCGCCCTCGAATTTCATGGTCAGGCGGCCCTTGCCTGGAACGACGAAGTCGGTGGCGCGATATTGGTCGCCGTAAGCATGGCGGCCGATGACGATCGGCTGCGTCCAGCCCGGCACGAGTCGGGGCACGTTCTTGGCGATGATCGGCTCGCGGAAGATGACGCCGCCGAGGATGTTGCGGATGGTGCCGTTGGGCGAGCGCCACATTTCCTTGAGCTTGAATTCCTGCACTCGGGCTTCGTCCGGCGTGATGGTGGCGCATTTCACCCCGACCCCAACGGCCTTGATGGCTTCGGCGGCATCGATCGTGACCTGATCGTTGGTGGCGTCCCGGTTTTCAACCGAGAGGTCGTAATATTTGAGATCGACGTCGAGGTAAGGATGGATGAGCTTGTCGCGAATGTAGTGCCAGATGATGCGGGTCATCTCGTCGCCATCGAGTTCCACGACCGGATTGGCGACTTTGATCTTGTGCATCGAAACGAACCTTTTGTCTGGCGATTGCGGCTCCTGGCCGCGCCTCACGGAGGAGCCGATAGTGATCAAGTCGCTATAGCATCGCATCTCGCGTCGGCAAAGAGATGGCCTTTGCCACGCTGACTGGAGACTTCACCCCAGCAGCCGGACCGTAGGGACCCATCTGCGAGGAGCGTCGGTATTGAGGTATGGGTGGGGATTGGCCGCCAAACCATCGGCCGAGAAGACGTCGCGTGGTAGTCTGCGCCGCGCGAATGCCCTTCAGGCGATCCGGGAGAGAAGAAAACGTGGTCGGGGCCGGAACGGATCATACGAAACCCATCGGGCAAGGCGGCCCGGCCATCGTGCTGGTGCGGCCGCAATTGGCGGTGAATATCGGCATGGCGGCGCGGGCCATGGCGAATTTCGGCCTGTCCGACCTCCGCCTCGTGGCCCCCAAGGGCGGCTGGCCGCGCACCGACAAATACAAGGATGACGCGGAGGCCGCCGCCGCCGGAGCATTATACCTTCTCAATGGCGCGACGGTGTTCGACACGGTTGAACTGGCCATCGCCGATCTCAACGCCGTCTATGCCACGACGGCTCGCGAACGCGGCCAGGGCAAGCCAGTGTTGGCACCGGATGCCGCCATGGGGGCCTGGGCGGCGCGGTCGCGAGCCGGGGAACGCCAGGGCATCCTGTTCGGCCCCGAACGGACCGGGCTCAACAATGACGAGATCGCCCTCGCCGACGCCATCGTCACCTTCCCGATCGACCCGGCCTATGGATCGCTCAACCTTGCCCAGGCGGTGCTGCTCGTCTCCTATGAATGGATGCGGCACAAGGACGAAGCCGCCCTGCCCTTCTCCGAAACGCAGCGCTCGCCCCCCGCGCTCCGGAGCGCCGTGACATCGTTCTTCGATTACATCGAAGCGGAACTGAGCGAGGCCGGCTATTTCAAGCCCGACGACAAGAAGCCGCTGATGCGGCGCAACCTGCGCAACATCTTCCACCGGATCGGGATGACCGAGCAGGACGTGCGCACGCTGCGCGGTGCGGTAGTGCGGCTTGTGGCGGGGCCGCGTCGCGCCGGAGGACGAGCGGCGCGATCCGCCGCTAGGTCCGAAGGCGGGCCCTCCGAGAACGACAAAATCAGGCCGCCTGACGCTGGCGGCTGAACAACGCGTCGCGCAGCAGGCGCGCCATTGCTTCGGCGGCGGCCGAGCGGCCCTGCCGGGACATATGCAGCGCGATGGTGAAATCGGGCAGCGCCGGCAAGCCCGCGCCGGGACCCAGAATGTCGAAGCCGGCCGGAACCGTAGAGGGTAATGCAACCGTCACCGCGAGATCGGTTTGCACCGTCGCCATCATGGCATCGGTGTTGCCGATTTCCGCCACCGACCGCCATTCGATGCCGCTCTCGCGCAAAGCCTTGAGAACCGCCGGCCGGAACGCGCAGGTGTCGCATCCCAGCGAAAGCGGCAGCGGCCGCTTGAGATAGGCGTCACCACCACGACCGCCGATCCAGGCGGGGCGCTCGACCGCCAAGCATTCGCCCTCGGTGGTGCCCGCGGGTTCCTCGGCCAAGGCCAGGTCGACCTCGCCGCTGGCGATGGCATCGAGCAGTTCGGGAGACGTTCGGCAGACGAGTGTAATCTCCACTTGCGGATGTACGCGGGAAAAAGCCTTGAGCACCGAGGGCAGATAAATGCCGACGAGGTCGAACGGCACCCCGAGCTTTACTTCTCCGGTAAAGGCTGGTGTCGTCATCTCGGACCAGACCTCGTCGTTCAGCGCGAGAAGGCGCTTGGCCTTGCCGAACAGCCGCTCCCCAGCATCGGTCAGCGTCAAGCCGCGCCGGTCTCGCCGGAACAGGATGCAATCGAAAAGCTCCTCAAGCCGCCGGATCTGCTGACTGACCGCAGCCTGCGTCAGGTGGAGCCCAAGGCCCGCCGCAGTCATGCCGCCCGTTTCCGCCACCGCCACGAAGGCACGCAACAGGGCGGTGTCGAGGTTCCGGATCATAGATGACATCCATAAAGGTTCGTTATTTCATCAATAATGAACATTCGTTTCCATTATGCAAGGGTGGGGATTATCTCTTTGCCATCGACAGGAGGTCGTCATGGTTTCTATCGCGTTTCATTCGTCTTCACCCTCGCGCAGCCGCATCCTGCTGGCGCCGCGCCCGTCCGTTTCGCATCGCGTTCTGACCGCGTTGGGGACACTCAAGACGGAATGGCAGGTCCGTCGGACCGTGAAGGCGGTCGAGGCGTTGGATGCGCATCTGCTCCAGGATATGGGTCTTGCGCGAGGTGGCGTCGAGGACGCTGTTCGGCATGGCCGCCACGCCGCGTGACATCACCATAGGGCTTCAGGCCCGTCCGAACGGGCGAGCCTGAAGCTGGCAAGGATCAAATCCTTGCCGCAGGCGTTGCGGGTGGGGCTCGGAGCAAAAGCGACGGTCCCTGATCCCAACTCCGAGACCCCAGCATGTCGAACAGCC
Organism: Lichenihabitans sp.; assembly: GCA_965214365.1. Taxonomy (GTDB): domain Bacteria; phylum Pseudomonadota; class Alphaproteobacteria; order Rhizobiales; family Beijerinckiaceae; genus Lichenihabitans. The sequence continues at coordinate 1,423,631 of CBDCBM010000004.1, read as the reverse complement.
CACCGCAGATCCGCTTACCGGCCAAGGTGCAGGCCGCCGAGACGCCCGGTCTCTCTGGTCTCTTGACCCTGGCGGTGGCAGTGGTCGTGGTCGCCTCTCTCTACCTTGCGCGCGAGGTGCTGATACCGATCACGCTCGCCATTCTTCTCTCATTCCTCTTGAGCCCCGTGGTCGCGCTTCTGCGACGTATTCGTCTCCCCCGGGTGGTAGCAGTGCTGCTCGCGGTGGTCATCGGTTTTGGTGCGATCCTGAGCGTTGGCGCGGTGATCGGCGTCCAGGTCGCGGGTCTGGCGACGGAGGTGCCGAACTATGCCGCGACAATCGAGAAGAAAGTCGATTGGGTTCGCGAAGCGACGCTCGGCCGGCTGACGACGCTGACGGCCCGGTTCGAACGACATCCGGCTCCCGCCGCCGCGCCCTCGACCAAAGAGTCTCAGCCTGGACCCACGGCCTCCCGGCAGAATACGCCGCTCGGCGACGGCACGCGGGCGGTGCCGGTTCAAGTTCAGCAGCCGCCGGCCGAGCCCTTGGATCTGGCGCGCACCATCCTGGCGCCGATTATCGGCCCCGTCTCCGACCTGCTCATCGTCATCATCATCGCGGTCTTCGTTCTGATGCAGCGCGAGGATTTGCGCGACCGCATGATCCGGCTGTTCGGATCGAACGATCTGCACCGCACAACGGTCGCGCTTGACGATGCCGCGCGCCGTCTCGGCCGCTATTTTCTCGCCCAACTCGGCATCAACACCAGTTTCGGCCTGATCATAGCGATCGGCCTGTGGATCATCGGCGTGCCCTCGCCGTTCCTTTGGGGCGTACTGTCCGGCCTGTTCCGCTTCGTTCCCTATATTGGGCCGGTCATCGGCGGATTGCTGCCGGCGGCGGTGGCGGCGGCGGTGGAACCCGGCTGGTCGATGGTAATCTGGACCGCAGCCCTTTATGTCGCGGTGGAAGCCATCACGGGGCAGGCGATCGAGCCCTTGATCTATGGCCATTCGACGGGGCTCTCGCCGGTCGCGGTGGTCGTATCCGCGATTTTCTGGACATGGATCTGGGGTCCCATCGGTCTTGTGCTTTCGACGCCCCTCACCTTGTGTTTGGTCGTGCTGGGGCGCCATGTCGAACGGCTCGAATTCCTCGACGTTTTGCTGGGTGATCAACCGGCTCTCACGCCGGTCGAAAATTTCTATCAACGCATGCTGGCCGAGGATGCGGACGAGACGCTTCGTCAGGCCGAACTGTTCCTGAAGGAAAAATCCCTCACCTCCTATTATGACGAGGTGGCGCTGAAGGGACTGCAACTCGCCGCCAACGACGTGGCGCGAGGTGTCCTCACAGCGGACGGTCTGCAATTCATCAGGACCAGCGCGCACGACCTCATCGAGGAGCTGGCCGTTTATGATGATGTCGATCCACTCGAGAAGAAGGCAGATTTGGCGGGTGAAACCAAGGCTGAACCCAACGGGGTGGTGTCGACGCAGCCTCCGGACGGGTCGACCAAGACCGAAGACCAATCATCGGCTTGGCGTGCGGGCGACCTCGTCCTGTGCCTCGCGGGGCGAGGCCCGCTGGACGAAGTCGCCTCGGCCATGGTTGCGCAGCTTCTGTCGAAACATGGTCTTAGGACGCGGGCCGAGCCTTACGTCGCAGCGTCACGCGATGCCATCGGCTCGCTCGATCTGAGCGACATCGCGATGATCTGCATCAGCTATCTCGAGATCAGCGGCAACCCGTCCAATCTTCATTACCTGCTCAGACGTCTGCGGAGCAAGGCGCCGGAGATCCCCGTGCTGGTCGGCCTATGGCCGTCGGAAGACGAGGTCATTCGAGACAAGCGCATGCGCGGGGTGATCGGGGCGGACTATTACACGACAACACTGAAAGAGGCCATTGAAGCCTGCGTCGCGCAATCGCGCTCCGGGTCGGCCCCGCCCTCCGGGCAAAGCGAATCCGACATGCAGAACCTCATCCCAGGCGAAGCGGTCCCATTTAATTCGGCCGCTGCGGTGACTTAAAGCTGTCACCTTTCATGGTTATTTTGAATGGACTGAGATCGATTTTAAGGCCTTGTAAAGGATTTGCGAGGCACTATCTCGGCTCTAGGAGAATTTGGCGGGCCTGATGTGCTCAACTTTCGCCATTCCCCGCTCCCAACCATGCTTCAACCACGGATGTACTGGTGGCGCATGTTGGGTAAGGGATTGTGATTGAGTGTTGACGATGGCTTAGCCGGATCTTGAGAATCCTGGCCTTGGGCTAGGTTTTTAAGAAATGTTGCGAAAGCAACCGAACCCCGCCACGGATGTACTGGCGGGGTTTTTCGTTTGTATCACACGATTGCGATAGTCCTCCTTTATCCACACGCTTCTCCATGGGGCTCCAGTTTCTCGATGTCCTCATCCCTTCGGCGCGCTCAGAGCAGGCTCTGAACGCAGCCGACGTGAGGCTCCGACGTGCAAAGCTCGTTGGACAAGCCGGCGCAGAGTTGTCGAAGGATCGGACATCGAGCCTTTTTCGCCCCTTCGATCGACAAGCTCAGGATGAGGCTCTGACCATAGAGATCGCCATAAGTCGCCGACACATGGCGCCACTGGCGGACAGCTCAGCATACCGCTGCGTCCGAATGTCCCTGTCAGACCCCATGGTCGCCTGGCGTTGACCCCTGTTCGCGGCCATGGTTCTCTTCCGTCGGCGGATGCCTCAAGCGTTTATCTCGCGAGGGGGCGGCGAAGGGATTGTTCGATGACGGGACCCATCATGTCACGAAGAGACGCCATGGCCATCGCCGGAGGCTTAGCCGCGACAGCGGTCGCCGGCACGGCATTCGCCGGCACGTCCATGCCGGTAACGCCAGGCGAAAGCGACGTGCTGATCGTCGTTGACGTACAAAACGACTTTCTTCCGGGGGGATCCTTGGCGGTCACTAATGGGGATGCGGTCATCGCGCCGATCAACGCCCTCGCTCAGCGCTTCGCCCATGTGGTGATGACACAGGATTGGCACACGCCAGGCCACATTTCCTTCGCATCGAGCCATGCCGGGAAGAAGCCCTTCGAGACGATCGAGCTTCCCTATGGCACACAGGTCCTCTGGCCGGACCATTGTGTACAGGGCTCGCATGGAGCGGCGCTCGCGGACGGGTTGATGCTGGCGAAGGCGGAACTTGTGATCCGAAAGGGTTTCCACAAAACCGTCGACAGTTATTCCGCCTTCATGGAAGGGGATCGCGCCACCACCACCGGGCTGGGCGGCTACCTCAAGGCTCGCGGCTTCAGCCGAGTCTTCGTCTGCGGCCTCGCGACGGATTATTGCGTCGGCTGGACCGCCATGGACGCCACGCGTGAGGGACTGCAGGCCGCTGTGATCGAGGACGCGAGCCGAGGGATCGATCTCGGCGGTAGTCTCGCGGCCGCATGGCGCGCCATGGAAGCGGCAGGCGTGAAGCGGATCAACTCGACCGACATCGCATGAATTCGCCTTCAACTCCGCTGTACGATGCAGTCGCCGTGCACGGCGTGGATCTTAGCGCAGACCGCGCTGGCTTCCGCGCGCGAAGCCGCCGGCACCCGCACGCGATAGAAGGCGCGGAACCCTCGGGTTCGCAACCGAGTGCCGATGATCATCGGCCGGATTTGTCCGAGAACCTCTTGATAGCGCAGTCGTGCCCGCTCGAAACTGGCCAAGGCGATGGTCTTCGAGAAATTTCCCGCCAATTGCACGCCCCAGGGTGCGAAGGGTGCTTCGGCGACCGAGCCCCGCAGCGGGGAAATCCGCAGCGTAGCCACGAGCTTCAGGCATGAAACCGGCTCCAGTGCCGCGACAGCAGGCGTTGCAGGCGCGGCACTGGCCTTGAGGTCCGCCGCCCAATCCTCGGCCGCCCGGCCCGTCACCCTCAGCACGTAATCCTCCGTCTCGACCGGAAGGCCGCCGGACCCCGCGAGCCAATTGGTCACGCGTTTTGGGCCACCATTATAGGCCGCCGCCGCCAGCCCATAATTGCCGAAGCGCCGTGACAGATCCGCCAGCAAGGCCGCCGAGGCCGGAATGGCCTTTTCGGGATCGAACGGATCGTCGAGGCCCCGCTCCATGGCGGTGCCGGGCATGAATTGGGCGATGCCCTGCGCCCCGGCGGGGCTGACCGCGTTCGAGCGGAAGCTGCTTTCCTGCCAGATCAATCGCGTCAGGAAGGCCACGGGCACGTGGTTCGCGGCGGCGGCGCCATTGATAAGCCGACAAAGCGCCTGCTGCACGCTCTCGCCTTGGGGGGAGGCTGGCGGGCCATCAGCGGCAATGCAGGGTGTGATGATCTGTGAAAACACAAGCGTCATCACGGGGAAAAGACGAAAGATCAAATCACGACCGTAGTTGAATTGCATTCAAGTCAATAAACGCCCCGCCCGGGGCGCCGGGCGACCATCACGAAACGCCGCGTAAAGCTTCGTTATCGCCTCCGCGTCGTCACTTCATAATTCGGTCTGACGATTGGCTTCCCGTGCCGCCACACCCTTACATCGTGGCGCCGATCTGCCAGGGCACGAATTCGGCGTCGCCGTAACCGAGCGCCTCGGACTTCGACTGCTGCCCGGAAGCGACGGCCAGGATCTTGTCGAAGATTTCCCGACCCTTGTCCTCGATGGTGACACCGTCGAGCACATCGCCGCAATTGATGTCCATGTCCTCGCCCATCCGGCGATAGACGTCCGAATTGGTGGCGAGCTTGATCGAGGGCGTCGGCTTGCAGCCATAGGCCGAGCCTCGGCCGGTGGTGAAGCACAAGATGTTGGCGCCGCCCGCGACCTGACCGGTGGCCGAGACGGGGTCGTAGCCCGGCGTGTCCATGAAGACGAACCCCTTGGCGGTGACCTGCTCGGCATAGTCGAATACGCCGGAAAGGGTGGACGTGCCGCCCTTCGCGGCGGCGCCGAGCGACTTTTCGAGGATGGTCGTCAGGCCGCCCGCCTTGTTGCCGGGCGAGGGGTTGTTGTTCATCTCGCCGCCGTTGCGCTTGGTATAGGCCTCCCACCAATGGATGGTGTCGACCAGCTTCTCGCCGATCTCGCGTGTCGCGGCGCGGCGCGTGAGCAGATGTTCGGCGCCGTAGATTTCCGGGGTTTCGGACAGGATGGCGGTGCCGCCATGTTTCACGAGCAGGTCGGCGGCGACACCCAGCGCCGGGTTGGCTGTGATGCCCGAATAACCGTCCGAGCCGCCGCATTGCAGCGCCAGCATCAGTTCGGACGCCGGCCGCGTCTCGCGCCGCGCCGCATTGGCGGCGGGCATCATGTCCCGCAAGGCGGCGAGGCCGGCCTCGACGGTCTTCTTCGTGCCGCCCCTTTCCTGGATCGTCATGGTGCGGAAATGATCGCTTTCCTTGAGCCCGTATTCGGCCTTCATGCGGCTGATCTGGAACACTTCGCAGCCGAGCCCAACCACCAGCGCCCCCGCGATATTGGGGTTTATGGCATAGCCCCATTGGGTGCGCTTGAGCGCCTCGAAGCCCTCGCCCTGCGAGGCGATGCCGCAGCCGGTCCCATGCACCAGCGCGATGACGCCGTCGATATTGGGATAATCCCTCAGGGCGTCGGACCGCTCCATCTCCTTGGCGATGAACCGCGCCACCGAGGCCGAGCAATTGACGCTGGTGAGGATCGCGAGGTAGTTGCGCGTCCCCGCCTTGCCGTTGAGGCGCTTGAATCCTTCGAAGGTCGCCTGCTGCCCGACCGGCAGGACAGGGTCGTCCTTCACGCCTTGCGCGAATTGATAGTCGCGCTCGAAATCCGGACCCATGGCGAGATTGTGCTCATGCACCCAATCGCCCGGCCCGATGCCGCTTGTCGCGAAACCGATGATCTGGCCGAATTTCAGCACCGGCTCGCCGGCCGGAATGCCCACGACCGCCATCTTGTGGCCCTTGGCGATCCGCGCGGTGGGCTCGACCCCCGAGGTCGTGGGCTTGCCGGCCTCAAGCACGTCCACAGCCACGACGACATTGTCCTGGGGTTGAAGGCGGAGCGTGCGGGCCGGAGGCGTTACGGCGATCGTCATGAGGAAATCTCTCAAATCGTCGGCCGGACGGTCAAAAACGCGGTTTTGCGAGAACCAGCACGTCGGCAGCGCTTCCTCGAATCGCGATCTTGCCCGTCCAACCGTCGGCGGCGGGATTGCCCGCCGTTTTGATCCGCTTCTCGGCTTTATGCAAGGGATGCGAAAGATGGCTCCGCCGAGGCTTGCCGCTGCTTGCTAAATTGGCGTATCTCGATGGGACGTAATAAGAACCCTGGGATCACCATGGCTGACCTGTCGCTCTCGCCGTCGAACACCCTGCCATCGGACGGGACCGTGGGCGCCTTGGCAGGGCGGGTCTGGCGGCCGGATACTGGCGGCCCGGCGGTCGTGGCGATCCGCCACGAGGGCGTGTTCGACATATCCCGCGCCTTCCCGACCATGCGGGACCTTTGCGAGCATGACGCTCCGGCCGAAGCGTTGCGGGCCACCGAAGGCGAGCGGATCGAGACCCTCGAGATCATCCTCGCCAATACGCCGGAAACGGCACGCAACGACGGGACGCCCTGGCTCCTGGCGCCGATCGACCTTCAGTCCATCAAAGCGGCGGGTGTCACGTTCGCGATCTCCATGCTGGAGCGCGTCATCGAGGAACGGGCTCGCGGCGACCAGCAGGCGGCCTCGCGGATTCGCGGCGAGATCACCCGATTGGTAGGGGAGGATTTTTCGAAACTGCGCCCCGGCTCGCCCGAAGCCATGCATCTCAAAGAGGTTCTGCTCGCACAGAACGCCTGGTCGCAATATCTCGAAGTCGGCATCGGGCCGGATGCTGAAATCTTTACCAAGGCTCCTGCGATGGCGGCGGTCGGGAGCGGGCTCGACGCGGGCATCCACCCCAACAGTTCCTGGAACAACCCGGAACCGGAGGTCGTCGTCATCGTCGCCTCCGATGGCAGGATCGTCGGCGCCACGCTCGGCAACGACGTCAATCTGCGCGACGTCGAAGGCCGCTCTGCGCTTCTTTTGGGCAAGGCCAAGGATAATAACGCCAGTTGCGCATTGGGACCCTTCGTGCGCTTCTTCGACGACAGCTTCACCCTCGATCACGTGCGCGCCATGGAGTTGCAGCTGACCGTGGACGGCCCCGATGGATATCACCTGGAGGGGGCAAGTTCGATGTCGAAGATCAGCCGCGACCCCGCCGATCTCGTCGAGCAGATGATCGGCCCCAACCACCAATATCCCGACGGCGCGGTGCTGTTTCTCGGCACGCTCTTCGCGCCTGTCGACGATCGCGACACGCCTGGCCAAGGCTTCACCCATAAGGTCGGGGACATCGTGACGGTGTCGGCGCCGGAACTCGGCGCGCTGACCAATCGCATTCGCCATTCGTCGGATTGCGCGCCCTGGACCTATGGGGCCAGCCACCTCATGCGCTACCTGGCGAGCCGGGACTTGCTCTGAGGTCACTGTGTCGATGACCCACGCCGCAGCTTCCGCAGTCCATAGATTCGCCTCCGCTGGCGACAAGGCATGGACGAGGGAAACCGCGCCGGCATTCTTCCTCTTGTACAGCCGGCCTGCCCGCCTGTAAGTTCGGATCAAAGACCGCGAAGGATCGTCCAAGCGAGATGGAAGCGCCCAAACCCCTGGTTCTTGTCGATGGCATCGAGGCTCTCGTCGACCTCATTCCTCGTGACGGCTCGACCTATGAAGCGGTGCTGGGCGGCTCACCCTTCAATGTCGCCGTGGGCCTTGGCCGCCTTGGGGTGCCCACCGCCTATGCGGGGCGCCTCTCCGACGACACGATGGGAGAGGCCTTCCGGCGCCGGCTCGACGAAACCGGCATAGAGACGCGCTACGTCGAGCGCAGCGCGGCGCCCTCTCCGCTGGCTTTTGTGACGCGCGGCACCGTAGAAACGGGCGCCCGCTATAGCTTCTATCTCAAGGCCACGGCCTATGATGGCCCCTCTCCCCTGCCGCCGGATTGGCCGGACCATGCGGGACATCTCCACATCGGCTCTTTCTCGGCGGTCGATGGCCCCTTGGGCGAGGCGGCACTCGCCGCGATGGCGGCCGCCGGACCCCTCGCGACGACGAGCTTCGACCCCAACATCCGCCCGTTTGTTGTCCCCCCGCGTCAGGTGACGGTCGGCCTCGTCGAGGCGCGGGTGCGCCTGTCGACCGTGGTCAAGGTCAGCAAGGAAGACCTCGAATGGCTCTATCCGGATGCCGACCCTGTCACGGCGGCAGCACACTGGACCATGATGGGGCCGAAACTTCTTGTGATGACGCGGGGCGGCGAAGGCGCCGAGGCCTATTTCGGCAGCGAGCGGCTGACCCAGCAGGCCCCGAAGATCGACGAGGTCGACACAGTGGGGGCCGGTGACAGCTTCATGGCCGCCCTACTCGCCGCCATGGCGGGTTCGAACGCACTTGGAGCCGGCAATGCCCGCGTGCCGAGCGAGCGCGAGGTCGCCGACTGGCTGATCTTCGCCATAGCGGCTTCCGCCATCACCTGCACGCGCCAGGGCGCGGACCCGCCGACGCGAGCCGAGGTCGATCGCGTTTTAGGCAGGATCACCTAGCACGGCCGCACCACAAGCCCGCTTTTCCTGGGCGAAGCCGCGCAGGTCTTGAGAAGCAACCGCCCCCCCGCCCCCACCGACCAGAGAAGCCAGATCCGTGATCAACACAGACACTCTCCCCGTCTCCATGGCCCGCCCGGCCTATGATCGCGCCACGGTCAAGGCCGGCATCGCGCATCTGAGCGTGGGCAACTTCCATCGCGCTCACCAAGCGGTCTATACGGACGACGTATTGGCGCTGCCAGGCCAGGAAGGGTGGGGCATCCTCGGGATCGGCCTCATCGACAGCGAAGCCGAGCGCGCGAAGGCCAAGGCCCTGCAAGGCCAGGGCGGGCTCTATTCGCTGACCATCTATCCGCCGACGGGCGAGGCTCAGACGCGCGTCGTCGGCTCCATCGTCGATTACCTTCACGCTCCCGCCGATATCGAGGCCGTCCTCACGCGGCTGGCGGACCCGGCCATCCGCATCGTTACGCTGACCATCACAGAAGGCGGCTACAATATCGACGAGGCCGGCCGCTTCCGGCTCGACGACCCCTCGGTCGCCGCAGACATCAATGCCATCGCCCCGAAATCGACTTTCGGCATCCTGACCGAGGCGTTGCGCCGCCGTCGCGACACCGGGGCCGGACCCTTCAGCGTCTTTTCCTGCGACAACCTTCGCCACAACGGCGCCGTGGCCCGCAACGCGGTGGTGAGCTTCGCCCGCGCCAAGGACCCGACGCTGGCCGAATGGATCGAGGCCAAGGTCACGTTCCCCTCCTGCATGGTGGACCGCATCACACCCGCCGTGTCGCCGGCGGACGTGACCCGCCTCAATGAGCGCAGCGGGCTTGACGACGCCGCCCCGGTCTTCGCAGAGGATTTCATCCAATGGGTGGTGGAGGACGATTTTTGCGCCGGCCGTCCCGCCTGGGAGCAGGTCGGGGTGCAGTTCACCCATGATGTCAACAGCTTCGAGCAGGTGAAGCTGCGGATGCTCAACGCCTCGCATCTCTCCTTGGCCTACCCAGGCACGCTGATGGGCTATCGGCTGGTCCATATCGCCATGCGGGACCCCGATGTCCGGCGCCTGCTCGAACAATTCATGGCCCGCGACGCGGCGCCGCTGTTGCAAGCGCCGCCCGGCATGGAAACCGGCCCCTATGCCAAGAAGCTGATCGAGCGTTTCTCGAACCCTGCCATCGGCGACCAGATGTTGCGCCTCTGCTCGGACGGCGCCGCCAAGATGCCGGTCTACCTGCAAGACAATACGGTGGGGACCCTGAAGCGCGGCGCCGAGCATCGCCGCATCGCCTTCATTCTCGCCGCTTATGCGAACTACATCGCTGGCATCGACGACAAAGGCGAGCACTACCAGTTGCAGGAGCCGAACCTCCTCGACGCCGACAAGGTTTTGGCCGCCGCCCCGGATGTGAAAGCCGCGCTTGGTATGTCGATGTGGACGGGCTGGGGCTTGGCGTCCCACGCAGGTTTCGCGGATGATTTCGCGCGGTATCGCGAGAGCATGAAGACGAAGGGCACGGCGGAAACGCTCAAGGACGTGTTGGCGGAAGCGGGAGAGGGGTAGACCCTTGTCCTTCTCCCGCTTTGCGGGAGAAGGTGGCCCGGCGAAGCCGAGTCGGATGAGGGGAGCATCTACTGTTGATGGGGCGAAAAAATACGCTGCGCCGTGCGCCGCTCAAGACCCCATCCGCCGCCGCGAAGCGGCCTTCCCCGTTCCGGGGAAGGATCGCCAACGTCACAGGTTTTATGCATATTGGGTCGGCCGAAAGGTCGGTGGAAAACTCATTTCATGCGATCTCGCGTTGCGAATACCAACCAGAACGCGTCGACATCAGCCTGCCCCGCTCCCTCATCCGTCGCCGCTTTTGATCGACACCGTCTCCCGCTCGGCGGGAAAAGGACAGCACGGCCCCTACCGCCCCGCACCCAAAATCCCCCGGTGCGGAGGCAGAATCGGGTCGCTTTCGAGTAGCGCGTAGAGCATGTGGTCCTGCCAGCGCCCGTTGATGCGCAGGTAGGAGCGGGCATAACCCTCTTTCTGGAAACCGACGCTTTCGAGCAGGCGCTGCGAGGCTTCGTTATGCGGCAGGCAGGCGGCCTCCAGGCGATGGAGCCGCAAGGTGCCGAAAACGAAATTGGCGGCGGCCCGCACGGCGCGGCTCATGTAGCCTCGGCCGGCGAAGCCTTCGCCCATCCAATAGCCGAGCGTCGCGGTCTGGGCGACGCCGCGCCGGATCTGCCCGACCGTCAGGCCGCCGAGCATGACGTCGTCGTCGCGGAATACCAGGAACGGAAAGGCCTCGTCGCGGTTCATCTCCTCGCCATGCAGGCGGATGCGCCGCCGGAACGCCGCGCGCGTCAGGTCGTCGGCGGGCCAGACGGGCTCCCAGGTGGCAAGAAAGTTGCGGCTGCGCTCGCGCAACACGGCCCAGGCGTCAAAATCCCGCATCTCGGCCGGGCGCAGATAGACGCCGCTGCCGCGCACGATGGTGGATGCGTCATAGGAGGGGCCGAGGCGGAACAGCGCCACGTCACGCGCTCCGGCCGAGGCCGAGACGCTCCGACACCTTGTCGGGCGTATAGACGCCCTTGACCGGCCCGACGGCCGACACGGTGGGGGCGGTTTTCAGCATCTGGCGGCCGACGCGCCGGGCATCCTCGACCGTAATGGCGTCGATCCGCTCCAGTATCTCGTCGGCCCCAAGGACGCGGCCAAAGGCGAGATGCTGTCGGGCCACCTGCTCGGCGCGGGCACTGGAGGATTCGAGCGCGACCAGCATCGACACTTTGAGCTGCGCCTTGGCGCGCTGCACCTCGTCGGCATCGAGCGTCTCGGTCGCCTCGGCGAGGGTGTCGAGCGCCACAGGCAGCAGTTCGGCGACATTGCGGGCCGAGGTCGCCGCATAAAAGCCGAAGAGGCCGGTATCCGCATAGGCCCAGTCGAAAGCGTGGATCGAATAGGCGAGGCCGCGCTCCTCGCGCACCGTCTGGAACAGGCGGGACGACATGCCGCCGCCGACCGCGTTGGAGAAGATGTGGGTGGCGTAATGGTCGGGCGCGTGAAACGAGGCGCCCTCGAAGCCGACCACCACATGCACCTGCTCGAAGCGTCGCTTGAGCCTGATGTCGCCCCCGACATAGTGGGCCGGGCGCGCGGGCGGACCGGCGGTGGGAGTGAGGCCGCCGAGCCGCTCGGCCGTCTCCTCCACCAGCCGATCATGGTCGACCGCACCGGCCGCCGCGACGATCGTCTCCCCCGCGCTATAACGCTGCGCCATGAAGCCCGTCACGGCCGCCCGATCGAAGCTGGAGACGCCTTTCGGCGTGCCGAGGACCGCTCGCCCGATCGGCTGTGCCGGATAGGCGGTCGCAGTGAAGAGTTCGAAGACGAGATCGTCGGGTACATCCTCGACCGCGCCGAGTTCCTGCAGCACGACCTCCTTCTCGCGCTCGATCTCAGCCGGATCGAAGAGACTGTCGGTGAGAATGTCGCTGAGGATATCGAGCGCGAGGCCCGTGTCGGCGGCGAGCACTCGGGCGTAATAGGCCGTCTGCTCGGTAGATGTCGCGGCATTCAGGTCGCCGCCGGCGCTTTCGATTTCCTCGGCGATGCGCCGCGCGGAGCGCCGCCGCGTGCCTTTGAACGCCATATGTTCGAGGAAATGCGACAGGCCGTGTTCGGCGTCTGTCTCATGACGCGAGCCGATGCCGACCCAAATGCCGAGCGAGGTGGTCTTCAGATGCGGCATCGCATCCGTGATGACCCTGAGACCAGACGGCAGCGTGGTGATCTTGACCGTCACGCGACCGCTCCGGCATCCCGCCCCGTCCGGTCCCGAATGAAGCGCTCGATCGCGCCGGTATCGTTCGGCAGAATCGTAAAATGCTCGGGTCGGTCGAGGAGGTCGGCAAGATGCGGGGGCAACGGCGGCCGTTGCCCCGTCGCCCGCTCGACGGCATCCGGGAACTTGGCCGGATGCGCCGTGCCCAGCACCACCATGGGGGTGGAAGGGTCGCGGGCCAGCGCCTGACGGGCCGCACCGACGCCGACTGCCGTGTGCGGATCGAGAATCTGGCCGGTCTCCTTGAAGGCCCGCACCATCTCGGCCTGCGTTCCCGCCTCGTCGATCCGGCAGGCGTCGAATTCCGCCCTCATTCGTGCCAAAGGCTCCGCATCGACCGTAAAACCTCCCGATTGGGCGAGATTGGCCATCAGACGACGGATCGCCTCAGGGTCGCGTCCATAGGCGGAGAACAACAGCCGCTCGAAATTGGAGGAGACCTGGATGTCCATCGAAGGCGACTGGGTCGGGTGCACGCCCTGGAGGTCGTAGGAACCGGAGGCAAAGCAGCGCGCCAGAATGTCGTTCTCGTTGGTGGCGACCACCAGCCGTTCGATCGGCAGGCCCATGGATTTGGCGACCCAGCCGGCCAGGACGTCGCCGAAATTGCCGGTCGGCACCGCGAATGAGGTTTTCCGCGCCGGCGCGCCGAGCGCCACCGCAGCCACGAAGTAATAGCTGATCTGGGCGACGACACGCGCCCAGTTGATGGAATTGACGCCGGAGAGATTGAACTCATCCCGGAAGGCGTGGTGGTTGAAGAGCGCCTTCACGATGGCTTGGCAATCATCGAATGTGCCCTCGAGCGCCACCGCATGAATGTTGGGCGCGTCGACGCCCGTCATCTGCCGCCGCTGGACCTCCGACACGCGGCCATGCGGATAGAGAATGAAGACATCGACCGACGGCAGGCCCCGGAAGGCCTCGATGGCCGCTGCGCCGGTGTCGCCGGAGGTGGCGCCGACGATGGTGGTGCGTTGGCCCCGCCGACCCAGGGCCTCCTGCATCAGCCGTCCGAGCAGCTGCATGGCGACATCCTTGAACGCCAGCGTCGGACCATGGAACAGTTCAAGCACGAACAGATTGCTGTCGAGCTGGGTCAGCGGCGTGACGGCCGGGTGGCGGAACGTCGCATAAGCTTCGCCCGTCATGCGCCGCAGCGTCTCACGCGAAATGCTCGCCTCGGCGAAGGGCAGAATCGCCCGCGTCGCGACTTCGGCGAAAGGCAGTCCTGCGAAAGCAGCGATCTCCTCGGTGCCAAGCGTCGGGATTTGACGCGGCACATAAAGGCCGCCGTCCCGCGCGAGCCCAGCCAGCAGCGCGCCGTCAAAGCTCAAGGTCGGCGCGGTTCCGCGCGTCGAAATATAATCCAAAGTCGCTGTTCCTGTCCGGCCAATCCTCTAGATCACGATGTCTTTGGATGGAATCCATCCAAAGACATGAACGTGATCGATTACAATAAGTTGGAGCATGATGTCATCCGAAAACCCGTGCCGACTTTTCGGCATCATGCTCTAAAGCCCGTTTTACGGCTTTTGCGACGAGAACGCACCCCATAGAATTTGGGGCGCCTTATACCAGTCGACGTTGATGGTGGCCCGTCAACGCCGCCCCGCCGCACAAGCGGCGGCGCTTGCCAAAAGGTCATCTTCAATGCCGGTTGGTCTTATCCGTTGCCGTCAGGAGGAGAGCTCAAACGACGCCCAGCATAGACCATGAACACACCCGCAAGAGCCACGGCCAGCCCGAACCACGTCATCGCGTAGGAGAGATGGTTGTTCGGAATGTCGAGCAGCGTCTCGCCGCCTTGCGGCAGGCCGCCAGGAAGGGGGGAGGCATCGGCGTCGATGGTAAAGGGCGCGACGCGATCGAGCCGTTCCGCCGCAGCAATGGCCAGTGGATCGCGCGTGAACCATTGGTTCTTGGCAGGATCATCGGCTGGTGTGAAGGGATTGCGGCTCTCGGGCTCGCGCATCAACCCTGTCACGGCCACAAGCCCCATCACCTGCCCGGCAGCGCGGGTAGCAGGGTCTAGCTTTTCCGCCGGCACGAAGCCGCGGTTGACGATCACGACGGCACCTGAGCCAAGCCGCAACGGTGTCAAGACAAGGTCGCCGATGCCATGCGCGGGCCCCCTGGCCTCCTCCAGCGGCCTGAAGACATGCACTTCCTTGTCGTGCTCGAAGGAGCCGGCCAGCGTCACGCGCCGATAGGCATAATCCTCAGGCTTGAGCGCGTCCCAATCCGACTCAGGTGGAAGCGGCTGAGGCGGCGCGGTGGTGCGCTCTGCAATGGTCCGCAGGACCCCTTCTTTCCAGGCCAGGCGCCGCAACTGCCAAGTGCCTAGCCCGATGAGGATCGCTAACACGAGCACGGTCGCGACAAGGGGAGCCGCGAGCGCCTTCCAGGCGCGATCCTGCCGGGTCGTGAGTGTGGTCGTGGTCAGGGCCTCAGTCCCTTACGCGGCCTTGTTGCGATATTGCAGAGCGACCAGCAGTCCCTTCAAGGGACGCAGCAAGCCGAGACACACAATCAGCACGAGCGGGAGTGAAATCAAGAGATGCACCCAAATCGGCGGCTCGTAGAGAATGTCGAGGATGAGGGCGAGGCCCACCACGATGAAGCCTGCCGCGAAGGAGACAAACACGGCCGGGCCGTCGCCGGTGCCGGCGAATTCAAAACTCAAACCGCAAACGTCGCATCGGGGAGCGACAGTTAGGAAACCTTCGAAAAGATGGCCCGCGCCGCAGCGTGGACACTTGCCGGCAAGACCAGTCGAATAGGGCGAAACCGGCGGATATTCATCGTCCATCAAGACCATCCGCCGGTCACGCCGGCCGGAGCCACTCGGCCCACCGGGAAAGGAAATTAGGCTGGACGAGGCGCCATGGCGCCTTCATCCGCGCCGATGGGTCAGGAGGCCGCGCCTTCCGCAACGGCACCCCATGAGCCCCACACATAGATGCAAACGAAGAGGAACAGCCAGACCACGTCGACGAAGTGCCAGTACCAGGCCGCGAATTCGAAGCCGAGATGCTGGCGCGGCGTAAACTGGCCCGCGAAGGCCCGCAGCGTGCAGACGATGAGGAAGATGGTGCCGATCAGCACATGGAAGCCGTGAAACCCCGTCGCCATGAAGAAGGTCGACCCATAGATACTGTTCTTGAAGGCGAATTCGGCATGGGAATATTCGTATGCCTGCACCGATGTGAACAGCACCCCAAGCAAAACGGTGAGCACCAGCCCGGTCTTGAGGCTCTGACGATCGTTGTGCAACAGGGCATGATGGGCCCAGGTCACGGTCGTGCCCGAGGTGAGGAGAATGAGGGTGTTGAACAGCGGCAAGTGGAAGGCGTCGAGGATGGCTGTGCCCTTTGGCGGCCAAACGCCGCCGGTGAAGGCAGAACGCAGAAACTGGTTGTCCGCGTTGGGGAACAGGGCGACATCGAAATAGGCCCAGAACCAGGCGACGAAGAACATGACCTCTGAGGCGATGAACAAGATCATACCGTAGCGATGGCTGATCTGGACGACGTGGGTGTGGTCCCCCTGCTGGGATTCATGAAGAACGTCGGTCCACCACGCCAGCATGGTGTAGAGAACGCCGATAAGGCCGACACCAAAAATGTAAGGTCCAAGATGAAGGCTGCCGAACGGCAGGTTCTTCATCCATAGGATGGCGCCGACGGCCAGGATGAAGGCGCTGGCCGAGGCCACCAATGGCCAGGGGCTCGGGTCGACGAGATGGTAGTCGTGCTGCGGCTTGGCATGGACATCAGCCATGGCGTCTTCCCTCGTTAGATCAAACATGATGTCGACGGGAAACCCCGGCCGACCCTCCGGCATCACGCTCTCGGCATCACTTCGGGACTTGCCCGGTCCGACGCCGCCGGTCAAGGCAGCACCAGCATTTCGTCAAAGTTTCGGCGCCCCGGCGCCTTGTTTGCCCGCATCGGCGACAGCCGGAACAGGCTTGGCGGCGTAGAGCGTATAAGACAACGTCAACGTATCGACATCCCGCATACTCTTGTCTTGTTCGAGAGCAGGATCGAGGAAGAACACGACGGGCAGTTCCATCGTCTCGTTCGGTCCGAGATGCTGTTCGTTGAAGCAGAAACAGGCGATCTTGTTGAAGTAGAACCCACCGACGTCGGGAGAGATATTATAGAGCGCATTGGCCGAAGTGGCGCGATCGACGCGGCTCTTCACCGTATAAAAAACCGTTACCGTGGTCCCGGTCTTCACGGACAGTTCCGGCTGCTCGGGCTCGAAGGTCCAAGGAAGGCCGGGCGCCACATTGGCGTCGAATCGCACTGTGATGACACGGTGGCCGGATGCGTGAGGCCCCCCGGTCGCCACCTGCGGCGTGCCGCCGTAGCCCGTTGCGCGGCAGAAGGCGCGATACAGCGGCACCGCCGCATAGGACATGCCCACCATCAGTAGAAAGACCGAAAATACCGCAAGGGCTGTGGCCTTATGGCGCTTTCGATATTGTTCCGGGGTTTCTCGCGCCGGCATGCGTTATAGGACCCGGTCGCCGACATGCCCGCCGAGTTTCGCGATGGTGAGCACATAAACCAGAAGCACCAATACGCCGATCATCAGCCCGATCGCGATGTTACGGGCGCGGCGGCTCTTCTGCTGACGGGGGGTCAGAACGACACCGGGCGCCTTGGGGATCGACATCGTGGCCTCCTCCTTTACCATCCCGAATGTGCCACGGCAGGGAAACCATGTTCGGTCAGCAGGACAGCGAAGAGCAGAAACAGATAGAGGATCGAAAAGGCGAAAAGCTGCCTAGCGGCCTTATCGGCGGGCGCGCCGACACGGTCCCGGTAGCAGCGGAAGGCCAGCGCCAAGAAGATCGCACCGGTCACCAAAGCGACAAAACCATAGGCTGAACCGCCAAGGCCGGTGAACCACGGCAGCATGCCGATCGGAACCAGAAGGGCGGAATAGACGAGGATTTCGAGGCGGGTGCGCGTAGGCCCCTTGACGTTCGGCATCATGGGGATGCCGGCCCGGGCGTAATCGTCTGGCCTCAGCAGTGCCAGAGCCCAAAAGTGCGGCGGCGTCCACATGAAGATGATGGCAAACAGGATAATGCTGTCGACGGAGATTCCCCCGGTCGCGACCGCATAGCCGATCATCGGCGGCAAAGCGCCGGCCGCTCCCCCGATGACGATATTCTGCGGGGTCGAACGCTTGAGCCAGATCGTATAGACGATCGCGTAGAACAGGATCGTGAAGGCCAGCAGAAAGGCCGACAACAGGTTGGCGGCAAGCCCGATCAACATCACCGAGAACAGCGACAAGATGCTGCCAAAAGCCAATGCCTGAGCAGACGTTACCCGGCCGCTGGGAATAGGACGCTCACGGGTTCGGGTCATCAACCGATCGACGTCGGCGTCGTAAGCCATGTTCAGCGCGCCCGACGCGCCGGCACCGACCGCGATAGCGAGCAAGGACGTGAAAGCAACGATGGGATTGGCATGGACCGGCGCGACGACAAGGCCGCACAGCGCCGTGAAGATCACCAGGGACATGACCCGAGGCTTCAAAAGCTCGAGATAATCCCCCGGCGTCGCGGTCGAGCCGCTCAGGAGATCATCCGGAAGAAGGGCCTCGTCGGTTACGAAACTCATGCGCTGATGCAGTCCTTCAGTGAAACCCGCGAGGCGGCCGGGCGTATCGGCAATCTCGATGGATGCCAAGCCCGCTTGGCTTGGAACCCTAAACCATTGGGGCCGGACCAAGAGCCGACCCCAATATCAGATCGATGCGATCGGTCTTGTCGTCAGTGATCAGATCCGCCGATCCGGGGCAGTGTCTCGTACTGATGGAAGGGAGGCGGCGAAGATAGGGTCCATTCCAGGGTCGTCGCGCCGACGCCCCAGGGGTTGTCGCCCGCGATGCGCTTCACCTGGAAGGCCTCATAGACGATGTAAAGGAACAAAACGACACCGACCCCGGAGATAAGCGCGCCAACTGAAGACACCTCGTTCCACAGCGCATAGGCATCCGGATAGTCGACGTAGCGGCGTGGCATGCCGGCGAGACCGAGGAAATGCTGAGGGAAGAAGGTGATGTTCACGCCCACGAACATCAGCCAGAAATGCACCTGCCCTAACTTCTCGTTGTACATATAGCCCGACATTTTCGGGAACCAGTAATAGAAGCCAGCGAAGAGTGCGAAGACCGCGCCGAGCGACAGCACATAGTGGAAGTGGGCGACGACATAGTAGGTTTCGTGCAAGGCGCGATCGACGCCCGCGTTTGCCAGCACGACGCCGGTCACGCCGCCCACGGTGAAGAGGAAGATGAAGCCCACAGCCCAGAGCATCGGCGTCTTGAACGAGATCGAACCACCCCACATCGTAGCAATCCAAGAGAAGATCTTGATGCCGGTCGGCACTGCGATCACCAGGGTCGCGAAGACGAAATAGCGCTGCGTGTCGAGCGACATTCCGACCGTGTACATGTGATGCGCCCACACCAGAAAGCCCACGACGCCGATCGCCACCATCGCATAGGCCATCCCGAGGTAACCGAAGATCGGCTTCTTGGAGAAGGTCGAGACGATGTGGCTGATGATGCCGAAGCCGGGCAGGATGAGGATGTAAACTTCCGGATGGCCGAAGAACCAGAACAGATGCTGGAACAGCAAAGGGTCGCCGCCGTTGCTCGGATCGAAAAAGGCGGTGCCGAAGTTGCGGTCCGTCAGCAGCATCGTGATGGCGCCGGCCAGAACCGGCAGGGAAAGCACCAGCAGGAACGCGGTCACCAGTACAGACCAGGCGAACAGCGGCATCTTGTGCATGGTCATGCCGGGGGCACGCATGTTCAAGATGGTGGTGATGAAGTTAATGGCGCCCAGGATCGAGGACGCTCCGGCCAGATGCAGCGCCAGGATCAAAAAATCCATCGCCGGACCTGGATGGCCGACATTGGATGACAGGGGCGGATACATGACCCAACCGCCGCCGAATCCCTTCATGCCGGGAGCGCCGTCGACGTTCAAGGAGATGAGCAGCAGCATGAACGAGGCCGGCAGCAGCCAGAACGAAATATTGTTCAGCCGAGGAAAGGCCATGTCGGGCGCGCCGATCATGAGAGGCACGAACCAGTTGCCGAAACCGCCGATCAAGGCCGGCATGACCATGAAGAAGATCATGATCAGCCCATGTGCCGTGATTTGCACATTGTAAAGGTTCTTGCCCGCGTCAACCGCGTTGCTGGCATCCGCCTGGCCGATCCACTGCGCCAGATGCGCCATGAATTGCCAATGGGGATCCATGAGTTGGATCCGCATCAGAATCGACATCAATCCGCCGATGCAGCCCGCCGTTATGGCGAAGATCAGGTAAAGGGTCCCGATATCCTTATGATTCGTCGAATACATGTAGCGCCGCCATCCATGCGGATGGGCATGGGCGCCGTGATCGGCTGATGCGGTGGTGTCCATGAGATCCTCGGCTCGGCGAAACGTTTACTGGCGGACGGCTGACGGCGTCGTGACGGTGGCGGCGGCAAGTCTCTGCGGACCGCTGCCCGCATCGGCATATTTCTTCTTCGCATCCTGGAGCCACGCGTCATATTGCGGCTGGCTTACGACCCGGACAGCGATCGGCATGTAGGCGTGATCTTTGCCGCAAAGCTTCGAGCATTGACCGTAATAGATGCCCTCGCGCTCAGCCTTGAACCATGTGGTGTTGAGGCGACCCGGTACGGCGTCGATTCGAATACCGAGGGATTGGACGATGAACGAATGGATGACATCCGCCCCGGTCACCTGCACTTCGACGACCTTGTCGATCGGCACGACTACCTCATTGTCGACCGAAAGAAGATGGATGTCGCCGGGTTTCAAGTCCTTGTCTTCGATGAGCAGCGAATCAAACCCGAAACCGCCCGCCTGATCCTTTGGATAGTCGTATGACCAATACCATTGTTTGCCGGTGGCCTTGATGACGATGTCCGGCTTCGGAATGACAAGCTGCTTGGTCAGCAACCGAAACGAAGGGATAGCGATGACGACGAGAATGAGAACCGGGATGATCGTCCAGCCGACTTCCAACAAAGTATTGTGCGTCATGCGCGAGGGAATTGGGTTCGCCTTCTCGTTGAACCTATACATGCACCAGCCAAGCAGACCCATCACGACCAGGCAGATCACCGTTATGATGATCAGCAACTCATCGTAGAAACTGTGGATTTCATTGGCGATCGGAGTGACGCCGACCTGGAACCCCAGCTGGCCCGGCTCCGCATAGCCGATGCCGTTGGCCCAGGCACTCACGGCAAGCCCCAGCAGCACCGGAACGGCCGCCAAGCCAGCCTTCACCAAACCGATCTTTCGCATGAACCTCGATGCTCCCTCGACGCCGCTTCCGGTGCCGGACAACACGGTGGCGGACCCAAGCTCGTCTTCAAAATCACAAAGGCGGGATCAGCGCAATGGCGTCACGCCGGGGCGCGATGTCTCACGTCCGGCATCCGCGCCGCGCCTAGGTGTAACGTTTCGAGGCCCGGACCCGGCCACGAGGCGAGTTTCGCGCGGTTTTTAGGAGCAAAATCAATAGGGATGCGACAACCCTCACAAGGGGGCGGCGCTGAGCGTCGGCATTCAGTGCCGGCCAAACCATCGGCCTTCGCGCTAGCGGTGGACCATAGTATGAGTGAGCCACCCCGATGCCTCCCATGGAGTTCTGCCAATGCAGACCCGCTTCACCCTTGCGCAGCTGGCCGACAGCCAGACCGCCGAATCGGAGCGCATCCTGCGCAATTGTGTGCATTGCGGGTTCTGCACGGCCACCTGCCCCACTTACCTTCTCCTTGGCAACGAGCTCGATTCGCCGCGCGGGCGGATATATCTCATCAAGGACATGCTCGAGAGCGGCAAGCCCGCCACAACCGAGGTGGTGACGGATATCGATCGATGCCTGTCGTGCCTCTCTTGCATGACGACCTGCCCTTCGGGCGTGAACTACATGCATCTCGTCGACCACGCTCGAGCGCATATCGAAGAGACCTATAAGAGGCCGCTGGCCGACCGTCTTCTTCGGCGATTCTATGCCGCCGTTCTGCCGCATCCGACCCGGTTCCGGCTAGCTCTGCGCGCCGCCAGGCTGGCGAAGCCGCTCAGGCCGATCATCTCTGCCATTCCCGGGCTTGGCAAAAGGCTCGCGGCGAGTTTCGACCTGCTGCCCGCCCATGAGCCTCACAAACCTATGGAGGTTCGGACCCAGTCTCTGTCGCGATCGGCCGGTCAGGCCAAACGGCGTGTGGTGCTGATGACAGGATGCGCGCAGCAGGTTTTGCGGCCTTCGATCAACGAGGCGGCTAAGCGCGTGCTGACCCGCTCTGGCGTGGAGGTTGTTGTTCCTCGGGGCGAAGGCTGTTGCGGCGCGTTGGTCCATCACATGGGACGGGACGTTGACGCCCTCGCCTATGCCAAAAACAACATCGATGCTTGGATGAAGGAGATCGACACCGGCGGGCTCGACGCCATTCTGATCACCGCATCAGGCTGCGGCACAACGATCAAGGACTACGGCTTTATGCTCCGCGAGGATCCGGCCTATGCGGCTAAGGCGGAACAAGTTGCCAGCCTTGCCAAGGATATAACTGAATATTTGGCGTTGCTTGATCCGCAGCCCGCGATGCGGGCGCTATCCATGCCCATCGCCTATCATTCCGCCTGTTCTATGCAGCACGGACAGAAGATTACGGAAGCCCCTAAGATATTATTGAAGCAGGCCGGCTTTATGGTCAAAGATGTCGCGGAAGGCCATATCTGCTGCGGCTCCGCCGGCACCTACAATCTCCTCCAGCCGGAGATCTCCAGCGCCCTGCGTGATCGCAAAGTGGCTCACTTGAAAAGGACCGGAGCTGCGGTGGTTGCGACGGGCAATATCGGCTGCATGACCCAATTGGCGACAGGATTGACAATACCCATCGTCCACACGATCGAGCTACTCGATTGGGCTCTCGGGGGCCCCCCGCCCGTGGGGTGGGAGGTCCCGCAAGGGTTGATTATCAGCCCGTCCGCCCAATCCACCAAAAAGACGCTCTTAGAAGACGTGCTAAGAGCGTAGCGTTTGGACGAGCAGGGAATCTACTGAGCTGGTTTGTCGCCTGCCGGTTGCCCCGTCGTATTGGTGGGATCGGACGCGCTGCCGCTCTGGCTGCCGGGAACTCCGCTCACGGCGCCTTTCACCATAGGTTTCGTTGTCGTGCCGCTTTGATCGCCAGAGCCTCCGGGACCAACACCCGGCACGGCACCCGCCGATCCATTCGGGGCCTGCTGGGCCAGGGCTGCGGTGGAGGCAAGCGCCACAGTCGCCGCAAAAACGGTTTTAATCAGCAAGTTCATGGTCGTCTCTCTATGTTGAGTTGCGTTGTCCCAAAAAGCCGAGTGCCACTGTCGATGTTCCCGCCTGCGACAAAGTGTGGATGAGAGGGGCGTCGAGAAATTCGCTTGCGGGGTGGAGACTTCGACGCTTACTTATTGCCGTAATGGAGAAACGGCCGCCAAAAGGCGTCCCTATAAAATCGATTTACGGGAGGATCGCATGGCTGACACAAGCCCCACACAGGCAGCGACGGCCTGGCTGACCGCCTTTGCGGATGCTCTTAGTCTGGGCGACGCCGACAAGGCGGCAGCCCTCTTCGTCGAGGACAGCTATTGGCGCGACCTCGTCGCATTCACCTGGAACCTCAAGACCCTTGAAGGGCGCGATGCCATCGCAGCGATGCTGAGGGCGACCTTGGCCAAGACCGCACCGACCGGCTGGCACCTCGACGGGGAGGCATCGGAGACGGACGGTGTCGTCGAGGCCTGGGTCGGATTCGAGACCGCAGTCGGGCGGGGGCGCGGACACCTGCGCCTCCAAGGCGGCTTATGCTGGACGTTGCTGACGTCCCTCGACGAATTGAAGGGTTTCGAGGAGAAAAAGGGTCGCCGGCGTGATTTCGGCGCCGAACATGGAATTCACCGAGGCCGCAAGACATGGCTCGACAAGCGCCAGGAGGAGGAACGAACCCTCGGTTTCGAACAGCAACCTTATTGCGTGATCGTCGGGGCGGGCCAGGGGGGGCTCGCGCTTGGCGCGCGGATGCGACGCCTCGGCATCCCGACTATCATCGTCGAGAAAAACGAGCGTCCCGGTGACAGTTGGCGCAAGCGCTATAAGTCGCTCTGCCTGCATGATCCCGTCTGGTACGACCACCTGCCCTACATGCCCTTCCCCGACGACTGGCCGGTCTATTCGCCGAAAGACAAAATCGCCGACTGGCTAGAGGCCTATGCCAAGGTGATGGAACTGAACGTCTGGACCTCGACGAACTGCGAGGCCGCGCGTTTCGACGAGACGCGGGGCGAATGGACCGTCGATGTGTCTCGGGGGGGCGAGCACATGACGCTTCGTCCACGCCATCTCGTTCTGGCCACCGGCATGTCGGGGCTACCCAGCCGGCCGGACTTTCCGGGAATGGAGAAGTTCAAAGGCGAGCAGCGCCATTCGACCGAGCACAAGAGCAGCGAAGCCTATAAGGGCCGGAAGGTGGTGGTCATCGGCTCGAACAATTCCGCTCACGACATCTGCGCCGATCTTTGGGAGAATGGCGCCGACGTCACCATGGTTCAACGAACCTCGACCATGATCGCGACATCGGATTCGCTCTTCAAATTCGGCACCAGCCTGCTCTATTCGGAGACCGCGCTCGACAAGGGCATCACCACCGACAAGGCCGATCTCATCAATGCCTCGGTGCCGTACGGTCTCATGGCGCGGTTCCACAAACCGCTTTCAGCTGCCCTTAGAAAAGAGGATGCGGAGCTCTACACACGCCTCGAAAAGGTGGGGTTCATGCTCGATTTCGGCGACGACGACTCCGGCCTGTTCATGAAATACATGCGCCGGGGCTCCGGCTATTATATCGACGTGGGCGCTTCGGAACTCATCGCCAACGGCGACATCAAGCTTAAGAGCCGCGTTGGCGTCGAGGCCATCACCGAGCGCGGCGTGATGCTGAGCGACGGAACCGAATTGCCGGCCGACCTCATCGTCTACGCCACGGGCTATGGTTCGATGAACGGCTGGGCTACCGCATTGATCTCGCGCGAGGTGGCGGACAGGGTCGGCAAAGTCTGGGGCCTCGGGTCCGACACGACCAAGGATCCCGGCCCCTGGGAGGGCGAACCGCGCAACATGTGGAAGCCGACCCGCCAGCCGAACCTCTGGTTCCACGGCGGCAACCTCCACCAATCGAGGCACTATTCGCAATATCTGTCGCTGCAATTGAAGGCCCGGATGGAAGGCCTGCCGACACCAGTCTATGGATTGCCCGAAGTTCATCACCTTGGCTGAGCCGTCGGTTCGTCGCCACGAGGGGCGGGGCGATGTTAGCGCCCGCCCATTGTCGCAGAGCTATGGCGGTGCCGTCCCCGCCTCCTTGCGCTCGCAACGCTCAAGCTCTACCAATCGCGGGGTAAATCGGGAGTCGAACGTGCCACGGGCCTGCCCGCACGACATGTGAGGCACCTTCGCTCACATCTGGTTGCAACCAACCCCTTGAAGCTGCGTCGTCTCCTCCTGCTCGCCTTCGCTCTGACCGGACTGGCGCTGTGCGACCCCGCTCGCGCCGTGGAGGCGGTTCGTGTTTCACCGAACACGACGGCGGTCGATCTCACCTCAGTGGTCGAGCGGTTCAGCAACCAGCAGGACCATATCGTCATCTCGACAGCGCCGGGGCCGGACGGCATCGTGCGGCGCATCGAAGTCGGCGCCAAGCAGGCCGGGACGAAACCGAGTTGGATCGCCTTCGCGCTGACCAACGACACGGATGAACAGATCGAGCGGCTGTTGGTCGCGCCGCATTTTCGGCTGGTGGGATCGGGCGTCATCTGGCCCGATCTCGGAGCGATCAGAATATCGGCCATCACGGCCAGCCAAGGATTTCCGCCCGAGATTCAGGAAAACCCCGAGGCGGACGTCTTCCGCGTGACGCTCGATCCTGGCTCGACCGTCACTTATGTGGCCGAGCTTCAGACCCCCAACCTGCCTCAGCTCTACCTCTGGTCGCCGGAGGCCTACAAGGATCAGGTCACGAGCCTCAGTCTCTACAAGGGCATCGTCATTGGGATCGCGGGCCTGCTCGCGCTGTTCCTGACCATCGTGTTCGTCGTGCGGGGGGCGATAATCTTCCCGGCCGCAGCGGCCCTGGCCTGGGCTGTCCTGAGCTACGTCTGCATCGATTTTGGATTTTGGCACAGGCTGTTCACCTCGGGCGGCGAGGCAGACCGCCTGTCCCGCTCGGTGGCCGAGGCGGTCCTGGCCGCCACCCTGTTCGTGTTCCTGTTCGCCTATCTTCATCTCAACCGCTGGCATGTCCGCTACCGCCACATCGGCGCGGCCTGGTTGGTGTTTCTGGCGGCGCTGGTCGGTTTCGCGCTGTTCGATGCGCCCGTCGCGGCCGGCGTCGCGCGCATCATGCTGGCCACCGTCGCGGTGGTCGGCTTCATTCTGGTGATCTATCTCGCGACGCATGGCTACGACCGCGCCGTGATGCTGATCCCGACCTGGTTCCTGCTCCTGGTCTGGGTCGGGGCGGCGGGCCTCGCCGTCACCGGCATACTGAGCAACGACATCGTCTCGCCGGCGCTGATGGGCGGATTGGTGCTCATCGTGATGCTGATCGGCTTCACCATCATGCAGAGCGCCTTCGCGGGCGGCGGCGTCGGCCATGGCGTCATATCGGACACGGAGCGCAAGGCGCTGGCCCTGACCGGGTCAGGCGACATCATCTTCGACTGGGATGTCAACGCCGACAGGGTTTATGCCGGCCCCGAACTCGAAGCGCAACTCGGGCTGCGGCGCGGCACGCTTGAAGGGCCGGCGTCGAGCTGGTTCGAGCTGCTGCACAGTTTCGACCGGGAGCGCTTCCGGGCCTGCCTCGACACCGTGCTGGAGCAGCGCTGCGGCCGAGTTTCGGAATATTTCCGCCTACGGACCGATGACGGGCATTATTTCTGGTTCAACCTCAAGGCGCGTCCGGTCGTCGGCGTCGACGGGGAGGTGGTTCGTGTCGTGGGCACGCTGGCCGATGTCACCGAGATCAAGGTCGCGGAAGAGCGGCTGCTTCAGGACGCGGTCCACGACAATCTGACGGGCCTCCCCAACCGAGAATTGTTTTTCGACCGGCTTGAAACCGCGCTGACCATGGGGCTCAGCGGCGACTTGCGCCCCAGCATCGTCAGCCTCGACATCGACCGCTTCAAGCATGTCAACGAACAGGTCGGACCTTCGGGGGGGGATTCGATCCTGCTGACGGTGGCGCGACGCCTCGGGCGCCTCCTCGGCCAGCAAGACACCATGGCCCGGATCGGCGGCGACCAGTTCGCCTTCATCATCCTGTCCGAGCAGCAGCCCGACATGGTCGCGACGCTGGCCGAGACACTGCGGCGCACGCTGGCGACCCCGGTGACCGTCGGCGACCACGAGATCGGCCTTACCTGCTCGGCTGGCCTCGCCTTGTTCGATCCTCAGCTCCACACGAAGCATGAGAGCATGCTCAAGGATGCGGAGATCGCGATGGCGCATGCCAAGCGCACGGGCGGCAACCGCACGGAGCTGTTCCGCGGTTCGATGCGGGCGCAGCGCACCGATCGGCTGACGCTCGAAAGCGACCTGCGGCGGGCGTTGGAGCGCAACGAGATACGGGTCCATTTCCAGCCGATCGTCCGGCTCGAGGATAGGACCATCGCTGGTTTCGAGGCGCTGCTGCGATGGACCCACCCACGCCTCGGCCAAGTCCCGCCGTCCGAATTCATTCCCGTCGCCGAACAGACCGGCCTCATCGTCGACCTCGGCCTTTTCGCGCTCGATCGCACGGCGCGGGAACTCGCCGCCTGGCAGCAGGCGCTCGACGTCTACCCTCCGATCTACGCCTCGGTGAATGTTTCTTCGCGACAATTGCTGCGCCATGACCTGCTCGGCGACCTCAAGGGCGTCCTGACCCGCTCCGGCGTGTTGCGCAATTCACTCAAGCTCGAATTGACCGAGAGCCTCGTCATGGAGAATCCAGAATATGCGGCGCAGATGCTGATGCGGCTGCGCGACCTTGGCGCGGGCCTGTCGCTGGACGATTTCGGCACCGGATATTCGTCGCTGTCCTACCTCCAGCGCTTCCCCTTCGACACGATCAAGATCGACCAGTCCTTCGTGCGCCAGAACGGCAAGGGCTCACGCCCGATCATTCTGCGCTCCATGGTGTCGCTAGCCCATGATCTGGGCATGGAGGTCGTCGCGGAAGGGGCGGAGTCCGAAAGCGACGTGATCGAGCTCAGTCAACTCGGATGCGAATATGCGCAAGGCTTCGCCTTCGGTCACGCCATCAGCGCCGCCGAGGCCCGCAAGCTGGTCGGTGCCGCCAGCGAGGCCGCATAAGAGGGCGGCGGCAGAGGAGGAACCCGCCATGCCGGACGACTATCCGTCGATCGCCGGCGGGATCGTCACCTTCCATCCTGAAGGTGCCCAGTTGCGCCGACTGGTGCTAACCCTGCTGCTGCGGCTCGATTGCCTCTATGTCTTCAACAACGCTCCCCTCGATGCCTCGCTGCGGTCCGAGTTGTCGCTCCACCCCGAAATTCGCTTCATCGATGCCGAGGAGAATCTCGGCGTGGGCGTCGCACTCAACGTCATCGCGCTGAATGCGACGCGCGACGGTTTCGAACGCCTCATCATGTTCGACCAGGATTCCCGGGCGTGGCCGGGCATGATCGAACGGCTCGAAGTCGCTTTCGACCAGCTCGAAGCCTCGCGCAGGAAGCCGGCGGCGGTGGGTCCGCTCCTGGTTGCGCCGTCGGGCGCGGGCGCCTCGAAGCCGCCCCATTACAAGACCCGGCCGGGCGTCGCGCCCGAGGGCGCGCTACGGCCAGCGGAGTTTCTGCCGACGTCGGGATCGCTGTTCAACCTTCGGGTGCTACGCGAGACGGGGCTTTTCAGGGCCGATTATTTCATCGACGCGGTCGATCTCGAATGGAGTTTCAGGGCCTGGGCGAAAGGCGCCAGTCTGTGGTTGGCGGATGAGGTTCCGATGGAGCACACGGTCGGCGCGGGCGTGATCGGCTTGCCCTTCGGCTTCACCATGCCGAACCAAAAACCCTTTCGCATGTATTGCCACCTGCGCAACACCATCTATGGCATGCGCCTGAAGCACGTGCCGCTGCGTTGGAAGGTCAAGCAGGCGGCCTACATGGTTCTGCAAGTCATCGGCTACGGCAGCCACCACCGCTTCGCCAGCGCCGCCATGCGCCCGCTCTTCGCCGGCCTGCGCGACGGGTTTTTGGGGCGCCTAGGCCCGCCGCCGCCTGAATCGGGGATGTAGTTTTTCTACATTGTCCCTGCGGATGACCCAGCGACGCGATCGAGCTCCGCCTTCAGAACATTGAAGGCAGTCTCGATGGTCGGGGGTATCGCGGGCGGCTCCCAGCGGCGTCCATGCGCCAGATAGTTGCGTTGCGCGATCACCTCAGCCAGTGCTTTGCCGGCATCCCGTTCGGCAGCATCTCTTCCACCGCCGATGAGGTGTCGATAACCGCCAAGGCTTTTGACATCCTCGATCGTCACCGCAAGATGCCGGCGATGAATGAAAAACGGATAGTCTCGGTGGTAATGCTGATTCAGGACGTGGCGTACTTTGCCAGATGCCTCCTTGAGGCAAGAAAAAAGATCAGCTTCGAATGCCGCGACAAGGTCGATGAACGTCTGCCGTTTGATTTGGTCGGAAAGTAAATTGAACTGTTCCAAAATATATTTTCTTTGATCCTTGACCTTCGCGGCAGGCTCAGGGAGCCCGATCCGGACATGAAATTCGACGGTCGAGCGAAGCGCGGCCTGCTTGGTATGTTCATGAGCGCCCAACTGCAACTGGAAGAGTGAATAGACCTCACCAAGATGGCCGCTCGGCATCAGGGACCCTGCTGGCATGAGATGAAAATTCGCTGAAGAGTCGCTCGACAGCTCCCTCGAATGCGTCCTTCGTCATCGCGTTGAGCTTCGTTCGTCCCGATCGATCGACAACGTTCCAGGTTCTGCTTTCATCTTCACCGGTCAAGACAAGCAGAATTGGATCATCGGTGCTTCCCAGGCGGAACATATCGACCCTTCCCTGCGCGCCGATCACGCGGGATGCTCGCGGCTCCAACCGGATGGTCTCGTCGCCCACATCAAAATCAAGCAGATCAATCGGGTAAGTTCCCAGTTTTTCTTCCGTAATTTCGTGACGCCTCCGATCGATCGTCATTTTACCTGCGTCGACATAAGGCTTCATCCAGTTCTCCACTTGCGCGTATAGCTTTTCAATATCGTTCCGCCACCGCGTAATGGTCTTATCGGATGACAGCGCGTCATTGTGCTCCGTGCGGGCACTGAGAACACGATCGATCGTCTGTTCCAGGGACATCCCACGCCTCATCGCTCTCAAATCCGATCTCACCTTAGACGGATCGTCCGACATCACAAAGGCGGCGAGGATCACCGTTGCTTTTCCCTCGTCGCATGTGGAGCGATCGGCCTAATTCGGGCATCTTTCGTCTGTCGGAGCCTATGATGCGGTGGGAACCGGGCGGCCATTGGCTCAACCGGTCTTTGACCACCTTCGGCAGATGTTTGTATCATGCCAACGGTCCTTAGTTTTGACCTGTTTCGTGGGCGGGAAACGGCGATCCGGGCAGGCGCACCGTGCGGAGCGTGCTACCGCACGGTCAAGTCGGCGCAACGCCCCCGGTCGCCGGGTTCCAGCCCACCCCAAGCGCGGAACCTGCAAGAGGCTCCGCACGGCAACCCGCATGGAGTTGCAGGCGCAGGCCGGGCGATTTTGTGCCTCGGCAGCGTCGAACCCGAAGCGTGGACGGGAAGTCCCACCGCTCCGCCTTCTCCTGGCCGGAACGTAAAATCGCTCCGGCGAAACAGGTCAAAACTAAGGTCCGTTGCTATAAGAGACGGCGCCACGCGATCACGGGATTATCGGCCGGCGGCTGCGTGAAGAACCAGGGATGGCCTTCGGGATCGCGGGCCGTGTAGCTCCTGCCATAGGAGAGATCGTGCGGGGGATCGACGATCTCGGCCCCAGCGGCGCGGGATCGTTCGAAATGCGCGTCGACGTCATCGAGATAGATGAACACGCCCTGTGCGGCGAGACGGGCCTCCTTTGTGCTGGCCATGTGCTACATCCACCCCATCGAACCACCGGAAGCGAGATAACGCCATGTCACGCCGCCATATCTCATCGGGCTCGATCTTCGAGGCCAATATCGGCTATTCCCGCGCGGTGGTCGACGGCGATTGGATCTTCGTCTCCGGCACGACCGGCTTCGACTATGCAGCCGGAACCATCGCCGATAGTGTCGTCGAGCAAGCGGAACGCTGCATGCTCAACATCAAAACCGCGATGGAGGAAGCCGGCTTCGTCCTCGGCGACGCCGTGCGGGTGCGTTACATTCTGCCGAATCCGCAAGATTTCGAGCCGTGCTGGCCGGTGCTGCGGCGCCATTTCGGGGATATCCGCCCCGCCGCGACCATGATCGTGGCCGGACTCGCTGATCCGCGCATGAAGATCGAGATCGAAGTCGCAGGCAAGCGAAGGAGTGGCGCATGAACACACGATCCAAGGCCGAACTGTTTCGCGGGCTTCACGCCGAGGGCTGCTTCCTGTCCCTTCCTAACGCCTGGGATGCGGGCAGCGCTGCTTTTCTGGCCTCGCAAGGCGCGAAGGCCGTGGCGACATCGAGCGCGGCCCTCGCCTGGTCGCATGGCTATCCGGATGGCGAGCGCCTGCCGCGCGAGCTCCTCCTCAGCACCGTCGCCGAGGTGTCACGCGTCACAACGCTTCCGGTCTCGGTCGACATCGAAGGTGGTTACGGCGGTTCTCCAGCGGATGTCGGCGAGACCGTCGCCCGACTGATTGGCGTGGGCGCGATCGGCATCAATATCGAGGACGGCTCGGCGCCGCCCGAAGCCTTGGCGGCGCGAATCGAAGCCGTCCGCGCCGTCAGCGAGCGCGAAGGGGTGCCCCTCTTCATCAACGCCCGCACGGATCTGTGGCTGAAGCCCCTGGTCGATGACGAAAGCCGTGTCGCCGAGGCGATCCGGCGCGGGCGCCTCTACGCGTGTGCGGGAGCGGACGGTTTCTTCCTGCCTCGCCTCGGCGCCCTTGACGATATCCGCACCATCGCGAGCGCCGTGCCGTTGCGGGTGAACCTCATGGCGATTCCCGGCCTGCCGAAGGCCGGCGAGCTTCGGGCCACAGGGGTCACGCGCGTCAGCCTCGGGGTGATGACGCTGCTGAAGGCATTCGGCGCGCTGAAAGGACCGGTGCAACAATTCTTGCTCGAGGGTGACGTGAGCGCCCTTTTCGTAGAGGCGCCCGGTTTCGTTGAGATCAATGGCTTTTTCGCCTGAACGATCCCGGCTCCGATCAAGGATTTTGTCCCTGAACGGAGCGAGCTCGGGGCGCCCCGGGGGGCTCGCTCTAAGGGCCTGTTAAGGTCAACAAATCACATTGGCCGCATTCGCCGGATCCCCGGCGGACAGTAAAAAGTGTAGCCAACGCGCCCCATGACCTCGACCCGAGCAAAGATCGACCTCCAGGCCAACTCCGAGTTTCACCGCCGGATTCACGCCGAAAGCCCCTATTGGGACATGATGTACAAGGCCATGCTGGACCAGTTGACGACCTATGTCGACCTTGCGGTCGCCGAGGCGCTGGACCACCACGGCGTGACGCCAGGGAAGGACGTCACGCCCGCTTTCGGTGCCTCGCCGACGGCTGCGCAGACTGCACAGCAGCAGGCCGTGGCTCCGCCGTCCAGCCGGGCCGCGGCTTCAGCGCCTCAGGCCAGCTCGCCCGGGACGCCCCTTTGGCTACAGCCCTTCACCCTGCCGGAAAAGGTGCGGTTCACCCGGACGCCGGACGCCATCTTGCGGAACCAGAAGCGGTTAGCCGCCGAATTCGAACCTGCGGAAGAGCCCGAACTCCCGCGTTTGAGCGAGCCGACGCCGTTCGATCCCGATATGCCGGCCTGGCGGCGGCCCTTCACGCTGCCGCCAAACGTCAGGATCAATCGCGCCCCGCAGCGTCAATCCATCGAGGAGAGACCTGATGGCTCGGCCGTCGATACCCCGGCATCCGAGGAGGATTCGTCCTGGCTCGCCATCGTCGGAGCCACGACGCCTCCCGGGGCCGTGCAGATCGAGTCGCTCGAGGGCGGCGACATTGCTTCTCTCGACGACCTTCTGGCCGACGCCTGGGCGGCGATCCATGCCCGGACGGATATTGTGCCGGAAATCGCGGCCCCGGTTCCCCTGATAGAGCCTGCCGGTCCGGAGCCCGAGCCGATCGACGACGCCTTCCCGCATCTCTTCCGACGGACCGAGGAGGCAGCGGAGATTTTCTCGCTCCATGACATGGTGGAGGCGCTGCTGGACCATGCGACGGAAGCGCGGGCCATGGACCCCGCCCCTTTGCCGACGCCGCTTCTTATGCTCGCTCCGCCGCCAGCCGTGATCGCGCTGCCGCCGCCCGAACCTGACGGCGGCGCCTGGCTCGACCTGTGCGATGCGCAGCCTCGTCCGGCATCCCTCTCGCTCATTGTCGAAGCGGCGCCCATCCGGCCCACCGGCATCGCCTCGCCCGAGGACATGCTGACCTTCGTCGGCCCCGATCGCGGAACGGCGAAGCGCAGGACGACGGCCCCGGGACTCGGCCCCTTTCAGCAATCGAGCCACGTCATATCCGATCCGGCTCTTTGGGAAGATCCGCCGATCGAGCTTCTGATCGAGGCGCCCCCCTCCAACGCGGGCGACGAACTGTCGAGCGGCGCGCTCGAACAGAACGCCCGCCTTCTCGAGGGCGTGCTCGAGGAATTCGGTGTGCGCGGCGAGATCATCGACGTGCGGCCGGGCCCCGTTGTCACACTTTATGAACTCGAACCCGCGCCCGGTACCAAATCCTCTCGGGTCATCGGCCTGTCGGACGATATCGCCCGCTCCATGTCAGCCGTCTCGGCCCGCGTCGCCGTGGTGCAGGGCCGCAACGTCATCGGCATCGAATTGCCGAACCAGCGGCGCGAGACCGTCTATCTGCGCGAACTCGTCGGTTCGGCAGACTTCGTCGACTCCAAGCACAAGCTCGCCATCGCGCTCGGCAAGACCATCGGCGGCGAGAGCGTCATCGTCGACCTCGCCCGCATGCCGCATCTGCTGGTCGCAGGCACCACCGGCTCGGGCAAGTCGGTCGCCATCAACACCATGATTCTGTCGATCCTCTACCGGCTGCGGCCGGAGGAGTGCAGGCTCATCATGATCGACCCCAAGATGCTGGAGCTTTCGATCTATGAGGGCATTCCGCACCTGCTCACGCCAGTCGTCACCGATCCCAAAAAGGCCGTCGTGGCTCTGAAATGGGCGGTCCGTGAAATGGAGGACCGCTACAAGAAGATGTCGAAGGTCGGGGTGCGCAACATCGACGGCTTCAATGCCCGCGTCGCGGAAGCGGCCGTCAAAGGTGAAGTCATCACCCGCATCACGCAGACCGGCTTCAACCGCGAGACGGGCGAGCCGATCTTCGAGACCGAGGAGATGGAGCTTTCGCCCCTGCCCTATATCGTCGTCATCGTCGACGAGATGGCCGACCTGATGATGGTGGCCGGCAAGGACATCGAAGGCGCGATCCAGCGGCTGGCCCAGATGGCGCGCGCGGCCGGCATCCACCTCATCATGGCGACGCAGCGGCCTTCGGTGGATGTCATCACCGGCACCATCAAGGCCAATTTCCCGACCCGCATCTCGTTCCAGGTCACGTCCAAGATCGACTCGCGGACGATCCTGGGCGAGCAGGGTGCCGAGCAACTGCTCGGCCAAGGCGACATGCTCTATATGGCGGGGGGCGGCCGCATTTCGCGCGTGCATGGTCCCTTCGTCAGCGACGGCGAGGTCGAGAAGGTCGTGGCTCACCTCAAGACGCAGGGGCACCCGGCCTATCTCGACGTCGTGGTGGCCGAAGACGATGGCGGCGAGTCCAAGGCCGAGATGGCGGACGACAAGCCGGTGTTCGAACGCGGCGCCATGGGAGACGAGGACAACGACCTCTACGAACAGGCCGTGAAGGTGGTGCTGCGCGACAAGAAGTGCTCAACCTCCTACATCCAGCGGCGTTTGCAGGTCGGCTACAACAAGGCCGCCTCGCTGGTCGAGCGCATGGAAAAGGAAGGGTTGGTCGGGCAGGCCAACAATGCTGGAAAGCGCGAAATCCTGGTCTATAGCCGCGACTTGCGCTTCACCGAGAGCCGCGAAGGCGAGGAATAAGCGCCGACTGTCGATCGTTCGGGCATGCCGTCGAGGGCGATCGTCCTCGGCCGCAACGCCGGCCTCATCGTCTATTCTTGATGCGCTCCTACCCCCGTTTTGCTACCAGGAAGGTCAGGAGCAAGCTTATGTCCAATGTGCAAAAGGTTAGCGTAGCGCTGACAACGGAAATCGTCGCCATGCTGAAAGAGGCCGTCGAGACCGGTGAATACACCTCTACAAGTGAGGTCGTGCGTGAGGCGCTTCGTGCCTGGAAGGCCCGCCGCTCGATGCAGGATTTTGGAGCAAAAGAGCTTCGCCATCTTTGGAACGAGGGCATCGAAAGCGGCCACCCCCTTGATGCTAAGCCTGTATTCAAACGCTTGCGTGAGAAATATGCCGAGCAATCGATCGAGAAATGAGCCGTTGTGTCATCACACCACGTGGCGAAATCGATCTTGAGGACATTGGCGACTATATAGCTTTCCATAATCCAGCCGCTGCCGTCGATGTCATCGATCGCCTGGAAGACGTCTCGGTATCCTCAGCAACAATCCGCTCATAGGAGTCTTGTGCAACGATATTGCACAAGGCGTTCGTGTTTTCCGGTGGGAAATTATCTCGTTCTTTTTTGGGCGATCGAGGACGGCGTTGAAATTGTCCGCTACGTCCATGGCGCGAGGCGATTGCGAGGCCTCGTCTAGCCTCGCAATACCACTCCGTCCCACCCCCGTTCCGGCTCGCCGCTATTCGGCCGCGAGCGGGACCGCCCGAGCCAACAGGGCGTCGCAAACATCGTCGACCGTGCGCTCGACAAGGTCGGCGTCGTCACCCTCTCCCATCACGCGGATCAGCGGCTCGGTTCCTGAGGGACGGATGACGAGACGACCCGAGGCGCCGAGCCGGCCGCGCGCCTTATCGATCATGGCCTTCATGCCATCCTCGGCCAGCAGGCGAACGTCGGCGCCGCGCACGTTCTTCAGAATCTGCGGGAGAGGCTCGAACCGGCGGCAAACCTCGCTGGCCGGTTTGTTCTGCCGCTTGATGACCGCCATCACCTGAAGGGCGGCGACGAGCCCGTCTCCCGTCGTCGAATAATCCGACAGGATGATGTGGCCGGATTGTTCGCCACCGACATTATAGCCGTGCCGGCGCATATGTTCGAGCACATGCCGGTCGCCGACTGCGGTGCGGATCAGCTCGATGCCCATAGTGGCGAGGTGGCGTTCGAGTCCGAGATTGGACATCAGCGTCGCCACGAGGCCGGGTTTCGCGAGGCGTCCGTCTTCCATGAGGCTTTGCACGATCACGGCCATCAACTGGTCGCCATCGATGACATTGCCCTTCTCGTCGACCATCAGCAGCCGGTCGGCGTCCCCGTCGAGCGCGATGCCGATATCGGCGCGCAATTCCCGCACCTTACGGACCAAGGCTTCGGGGGCGGTCGAGCCGACATTGTGGTTGATGTTGAACCCGTCAGGCTCGACCCCGATCGAGAACACCTCGGCGCCAAGTTCCCACAGCGCCTCGGGTGCGACCTTATAGGCGGCGCCATTGGCGCAATCGACCACGATCCGTAACCCGTCGAGCGACTGGTTCCGCGCCAGGGTCCGCTTGGCATATTCGATGTAGCGGGCGTGAACGCTGTCGACGCGCTTCGCTCGGCCGATATTGACGGATTTCGCCAAGCGGGTGCCAAGATCGCTGTCGAGAAGATGCTCGATCTGCGTCTCCACTTCGTCTGAGAGCTTGAATCCGTCCGGTCCGAACAGCTTGATGCCGTTGTCCTCATAGGCGTTGTGCGAAGCCGAGATCATCACGCCAATGTCGGCCCGCATCGAGCGCGTCAACATGGCAACGGCGGGCGTCGGCATCGGCCCGAGCAGCATCACATCCATGCCGACCGAGGTGAAGCCCGCCACCATCGCGGTTTCGATCATATAGCCCGATAGCCGCGTGTCCTTGCCGATCACGACCCGGTGGCGGTGGTGACCGCGCTGGAACAGGAGACCCGTGGCTTGCCCGACTTTCATGGCCAGATCGGGCGTAATCACGCCGTTCGCCCGTCCTCGGATGCCGTCCGTCCCGAAATATTTGCGACCCATGTGGATTTCCGTATTTGTCCGGCGATGGCCGTGGTCCGGCGCAAACTAGCCGAATTGTCCGGATCAAGACTTCACATTTCGTAAAATTGGGTAACACGCCCGTCCATGGCACGCCAGCATGGGGGCTGGGCCTTGCACGAGGCAGGTCTCCACCGCACATCTGTGGGGACACAGAGGACGGTATTCATGTCGGGCACGATCGCGCATCGGATCATGGGAGGCTCACCCCTCGCGGTCCTGGGACGATTATTGGTGGTCTCGCTGCTCGTCGGCGCCCTGATGTCCTGGCTCGACATCGACCCTGCGGCCCTGTTCGACTGGCTTCGCGTGTCGGCGATGCGACTCTGGGCCTCCGGCTTCGAGTCCCTGCATCTCCTCGGCCGCTACATCGTGACCGGCGCGGCGCTCGTGATCCCGGTCTGGCTGCTGATCAGACTGACCAGCATAGGCTCAGCCACGCCAAAGCCGCGTGCCGGACGATGGGAGCTGCCCGGCGCGCCCGACACCGACGCCCTTTCCAAGAGCGTCAGAAGCGAACCGCGAGGTTGACCCCGCCGAAATGATCCAACGCTTTCTGGGTCGTGAATTCTTTTGTCCGCTCGGTGAAGGTGAAATCCACCTTCACCCAATCGGCCCAGAACAGCGAGGCGCCGGCCGTAAAGTCGCCGACGAAGATGTTCTTGTGAACCGAGGGGCTGGTCGCGAAGCTGTTGCCGTCGAGAAAAATGTTCTGGGCGACGGCTCGGCCCGCAACGCCGGCATAAAGATACCAGCCGAAGGGCTGCGTGAGCCGCGTCGGGTCGAACCAGGCCGCGCCTGACTGTGACGGGCGAACGCGGTTCGGACCATAGTCGACGCCAAGATTTTGGCCGATGCGGAACGTGGCCCCGACCTGACCGTATGTCATCACGTTGCCAACGGTGAGGCCTCCCTCAGGGATTACCTCGGTCTCGATTCCGAAAAACTTGGTCTGCCACATCTTGAGCTTGCGCTCATAGGTGATCATCAGGCCGGGCTCGTTCTTGAGCTGATGGCTCCACCCCTGGTCGAGGTTGGTGTTGTTGTAACCGGCGGCGGAATGGAAGCTTTCCTGCGCCTGGCGGGCCAGCGCGTCGGGGCCGACAACACCGGCCAGCACCTCGAAGTTTTCCAGCGAGGTCCCGCCGGTTTCCTGCAGCAAACTGCCGCCGGTGTAGAGCCAACCGGCAAAGGGCCGGTCGCGCGGGTCGGGCACCGCCAGATGATATTGCGTCGGCGTGAAGATGCTTTGACCGAAGACGACATCGAACTTGCGCTTGACCCCGAGTCCACCCGGGAACACGGGTGCGATTCCGCCGAGGCTATTGAACAGCGCTGACGGGTAATCTTCCGGCGACAGGGTCGGCGACAGATAGGTCAGCAGCGCGCCCTGCGTATAATGCCGATCGAGCCCGTCCGGCAACAGCCCATCGTTCTCTTCGGTCAAGGTGAGGCGACCCTCCTCGGCCGCCGCAGGCGCAACGAGGGCCCACAGGCTCGATGCCACGATCGCCGCGCAGGCCATCAGCCTCAAGGCAACCGCCCCGCGCTGCGCCAGATCCGCTCCCCCAAGACCCATTCCGGCCCGCCCCCAGATCCGCAGAGCCGTCAGGCCCTCATTCTGGACGGACTGTGACATGATCGACCCAGCACACGCTTGCTAAAATGAACAATCGGCCGAACGATCGGTCACTCGATCGCCATTTTTGCACCCCGTTGTGGCCATATCGCCACGTTTCGCGGGCATCACGCGGTCGGGACAGGGTTAGGACAGCGCCGCATCGGCCTGCTGATGACGACCGAAACTTATGAGGGTCGCACCGCGCCTCTCGAGCAGCACTGCGGTCAACCCCAAGACCGCAGCCAGCGAAAGCCACGCGCCAGGCATCGCCTTGTTGCCGGTGACGTTGATCAGATAGGTGCAGATGAGAGGGGTGAAGCCGCCAAGCGCGGTGGCAAGACTATAAGCCATGGAAAAACCCGAGCCCTTGACCTTCTCGGGCATGAATTCGGTCAGATGGACCACCATCGCGCCATTATAGGTGCCGTAAATGAAGGACAGCCAGAGTTCGACCGCGAGCAGCCTCTCGAAGGAGGGAGCCGAGGCGAGCCACAGCATGGCCGGATAGGCGCTGACGAGCGCGAGCACCGTGCATCCGATGAGCAGCGGCCGCCGACCGATCCGGTCCGACATGGCGCCCGCGGCGGGTAACCAGAAGAGATTGGAAGCGCCGACACAGAGCGTCACCAGGATAGCCGCGTGAGCGTCGAGTTTCAGCGCCTCCTTGCCGAAGGTCGGCGTATAGGCCGTGATCAAGTAGAAGGAGACGGTGGTCATCGTGACCAGCATCATGCCGATCAGGACGATTCCCGCATTGGCGGCCAGGGATCGCCATACTTCGGTGATCGAGGCCGTCTTATGCGTCCGGTGAGTGAACTCCTCAGTTTCGGCCAGGGTGCGGCGCAACAGATACATGACTGGAATGATGAGGCAGCCGATGACGAGCGGGATGCGCCAACCCCAACTGTCGATGTCCTCCGGTGACAGGAACGCCTGCAACGTCACCCCCAGCAGCGCCGCGACGATGACCGCGATCTGCTGGCTGGCGGATTGCCAGCTAACATAGAAGCCCTTGTTCCCTGGTGTCGCGATCTCAGCCAGATAGACCGACACGCCGCCGAGTTCGGCACCCGCCGAGAATCCCTGGAGCAGTCGGCCGGCGACGACGATGAACGGCGCCAATAGCCCAATCGTGGCATAGCCTGGCGTCAGCGCCACCGACAATGTTCCCAGCGACATTAGGCCCAGCGTGAGCAAGAGGCCGGCTCGGCGCCCTCGATGGTCCATATAGGCCCCAAGAACCAGCGCCCCGATCGGGCGCATGAGAAAGCCCACGCCGAAGGTCGCCAGCGACAGCATCAATTGAGCGAATTCGCTACCGGCCGGAAAATACGCGTGTCCGA
Source organism: Lichenihabitans sp. (assembly GCA_965214365.1). Lineage (GTDB taxonomy): Bacteria > Pseudomonadota > Alphaproteobacteria > Rhizobiales > Beijerinckiaceae > Lichenihabitans. The sequence continues at coordinate 1,383,759 of CBDCBM010000004.1, read as the reverse complement.
TCGCTTTCGCGTAATAGGCGAAGACAAAAAAATCGTACATTTCCAGGAAGTTGCCGCTTCCCACCTGCACGACGGGCTTGATGCGCTCCCAGCGCGTCTGGATCCGATTGGAGTCCATATCTCCTCCCTGGCGCGCGTCTCTTCATTATTCACGCGCTCACCGCGAAAACCTGCGCGGGTTTTGTTGGGAGGTCAATAAATTTGGGCGGAGCCGCAGGGCACTCGGGTGAATGGACGTCAGCCTGAATTTCAGCTGTCAACCGTCGGTAAATCCTCGTCCCAATATTGTAGAAGGATAGGCCGCAGGCAATTCCTGTCGATGCGACGTCCTTCGACCACTCTCCGCCATCGTCTCCAAGGAGTTCCGCTCATCGGAGCCCAAGGAGGCTTCGCCCAGCATGCGGGAACTGTGGTCACCCGACTGCTCCAGCCGGACACCACAACCTGTATGACGGGGCAAGTTACGGCTTGTTGGCGATCGTGGCGATCGGATCGGGGTCTGCCTGAGCCTGCGCACCTGTACCCACCGTGTCGATGCCATAGACGTCGTCGCGGAACTGCACGACACCAGCGGCATCCGCCCAGCCCGTCAGGTAGACCCAAGCGACAGGCACGGCCTTGGTCAGCTTGATGTCTTCGTGAGCACCAGTGGCGATGCGGTTCTCGATGGCGGGGGTATCCCAGGTGCCCCCCGGCGCTCCTCCGGTACCCTCCAGCAGCCAGGCTGCCAAATCGAAGACGCCTTGCACCCGCACACATCCATGCGACAAGAAGCGATAGTCGCCGCCGAAAAACCGCTTGGACGGCGTGTCGTGCATGTAAACCGCGAACTTGTTCGGCATATTGATGCGGATGTTGCCGAGCGAATTGGCGGCGCCGCTATCTTGCCGGAGGATATAATTCGTGGCCCGCTGCGACGTCCAGTCGATGCTCGAAGCATTCACCGTGTTGCCGGCCCCGTCGAGGATGCGAATCTTGGCCCGGGACAGATAACCGGGGTCTTTCTGCATCTTGGGAATGATCTCGTTCTTGATGATCGAGGTCGGCACCGTCCAGGTCGGGTTGAGGTTCACCGCGACCACCTTGGCATCGACTTCCGGCGAGGCATGGTCAGGATCGCCCACGACGGCGACGTAGCGGCGCACCACATGCCCGTTGTCGATCGCCTCCACGGAGGCCGACGGGATATTGACCACCACGTAGCGATCCGGAAAGCTGAAGTTCCGCCCTGCCAGACGTTGGGCGCTGGACGCAAGTTCCGTGAAGCGCGTGCGGGCCGGCACGTTGATAGCCTTCAAGGTCGCCCCCGTGACGGAGCCCGTGTCCTTGAGGCCATGGCGCGTCTGGAAGCGTTTTACCGCAGCGGTCAGGTCAGGACCCCATTTGGTCGAGAACATGCCGGCTTCCGCGTCGTTCGGATCGGTGCCCCCTGCCTTGCCGAGGTCTCCCTCGATGGCCAGTCTCAACCGCAAGGTCGACACTGGCTTACCCGAGGCACCGGGCGAGATCGGCGCGGAAATTTCCGGCCAGCCGCCGGCATCCGCAATGGCCGCATAATGCTCGGAGGCCTTGGCGGTGGCGAAAAATGTCTCGGCGGTGAGGGTGGGCTCCGGGTCGCTGGATAGCGCTGTCTCACGGGGAGGCGCCGGCGGCGCGATGCGTTTTTTCTTGGCCTGTACGATCGGCGTCGTCGGGACAGCCGCAGGAGCCGTGACAGAGGCCGTCGGCGACGGGCCAGGAGCTGTGGCGACGGGCGGTTGGGCAACTTGAGTAGGCGGCGCTGCCGGCGCACTCGGCATGACGGATGCCGCCGGCGGAACGCTCGGTGCGGGGGGCAATGCGATGGCGGGCGCCAAGGGCGGCGCGGGCGCGGGGGCGAGTGTCGGCGTCGTGGCGAGCGGCGCGGGCGACAGAAGTGATGACTGAGCGACGGCCGGAAGAGTGCCAAGGCTGAAGCCGGAAACCGCCACGATAAGCCCGAAACGGGGCCAACGATCGCGCAAACCGTTGAAGTTCATAGAGAAAAAGCCACCCGTATATCCCGCCAGAGGGTTTGGGGTCAGGGTAGCCGCGCGCATGACCCGCAACGATCCGTTCCTTGACTGGCACGAGATTGGATAGGTCCGAATTACGGTGCTTCCAAGGCCCTTGCCATCATCCGCCGCAGGCGATCGCCACGGCGGGCAACGATCGAGGAAAGCGTTGCCATGATGCAACAGCGATCAGAGGAGCAATCGGCTCACTGCGTCGTCGCTGGAGCCTGACCGGCAGCAGGGACTTGGCTGGGTGTGTTAGGGGTCTGGCCAGCTGCGGCTGCCGGGGCGACGGCAGCGGGGGACGGCGAGGTGGGCGCCACGACATCAGAGCTCATCTGAGGCAGGTTTGTCACCTTGAGAGCGGTGAACTTCCAGGTGTCGACCTGGCCCTTCTCGGATTGCGCCCGCATGCCGATCTGGCCGCCTCCGTCCGGCATCTGGCCTTTCACCGAAGCAAATTTCTTGTCGTTGATATAGGTCGTGATAGTGTCGCCATGCGTCTCGACCTGGAGCACGTTCTTCGATCCCTGCTCGCGATTGATGTCAGGGTCCTGCGTCCACTCGACCACATCGATCCACTTGCCCTTGACCTTGCGGGTGATCTCGGCGTAGCCGCTCGGTGTGATCATGAACATGTAATAATTATCGTAGTCGGTGGCCCAGAAGAGCGAACCCGCCATCGTATTATCGGCGTCGGTCAGATTGTTCGGCGTGCGCACGGTGATGCAATAATCCGCGTCGGTGAAAAGGATCGCTTTGTAGATCAGCAGGTTGGAGATGTCCGACTGCGGCTTGACCTTGACCTTGCCCTCTTCGACCGTCACGTCAGGAGAATCAAAGCCCCAACTGGTATCGACTTGTTTGAAGTCGTCGCTGAACAGCGTCTTGTCGCCCTTGCAGGCCAGAGCTGGTCCGGCGGTCAACAGAAGCGTCAAGGCGGCCACGCAAACAGTCGTTGATTTCGTCATGCCGATTTCCCCTCTGGCCAGCCAGAACTCTTAAATATCATGCCGAAGGCCAAAGCCAGCCAGCCTGCGCACAGCCCTGTGGCGCGAACTCTCGGAAGTGCTTTCGGGTTTCACCGAACGGTTCCGCCACCGTTGCGGGTCAGGTCTCCCTGAGATAGGCGGCCGGGCTCTGGCCCAGGATGCGCCAGGTGCCCAGAAGACCCAATCCGACCGTCACCGTCAAGGATGCCCCCGCCGCCAGGAGGGCCGGGGTCCAGCTGAAGCTGAAATCGAACCGCATCACATCCTCGACGACCGCATAGGCGGCGGCCGCCCCGGCCGCGATGCCGAAGAGCGCGGTCGCAAGCCCCAGCAGCCCATATTCGATGACATAGGCGAGAAGCAGCCGCCGGCGCGTAGCGCCCAGCACCTTGAGCACCACGCTGTCATAGACCCGTGCCCGCCGGCCGGCCGCGAGTGCGCCCGCCAGAACCAGCACCGACGCCGAGATCGTCACCGCCGAGGCGATCCTGATCGCCGCCGCCAACTTGGCCAGCAACGCCCCCAAAGCGTTCAGCACATCCTTCACGCGCACCGTGGTGATCGTCGGGAACTGGACGCCGACGGCCTTCGAAAGCGCGACCTCCCGCGTCTCCCCGCCGCCCTCGGGAAAGGAGGCCGTCGCCAGCACCATGTGCGGGGCACCCGCGAATGTGTTGGGTGAGAACACCATCACGAAATTGATGCCCATCGACTGCCAATCGATCTTGCGCAGGTTGGCGACCTTGGCCGTTATGGTGCGGCCGAGCACGTTGACGCCGACGCTCTGGCCGAGCGTCAAACCCAGCCCCCGCGCCAGGTCAGCGTCGAAGGAGACCAGCGGTGTTCCCTGGTAGTCGGGCGGCCACCAATCGCCCGCGACGATCTTCGAGCCCTTCGGCACGGTGTCGGCGAAGGTGATGCCCCGGTCGCCTTCGAGCACCCAGGCCGCATCGCCGGCCGGCCTGATTTTTTCGGCCGCGACGCCGTTCAGGCTGACGATCCGCCCCCGCATCATCGGCACTTCGTCCATGGCGACGCCGGGCGCGCTGGATTTCACGAAGCTGACGAAGGCCTCCGCCTGCCGGTTCGGAACGTCGATGAAGAAGAAACTCGGTGTGACGCCCGGCCGCCCCTCATCCACCTGGCGGCGGATATTGTCGTCGATGAGGCTCAACGCCACGAGAAGCGTCAGGCCGAGGCCGAGCGAGAGTACCACGGCGGGCGTCAGGGCGCCCGGCCGATGAATATTGGCCAAGGCGAGGCGCAGCTCCACCCAGCGCGGATGCGGGAGAGCGCGCGCAAGACGCATGAAGCCCACCGCCACGAGGCGAAGCGTGAGGAAGACAGCGAGCGTGGCGCCGACATAATAAAGGGCAAGGCGGTGATCCGACGACGTGCCGATCGCGACGCCGGCGAGAGCCGCCAAGGACAGGCCGAGCGCCACACGGTAGGCAAGCCGAAGCCGCGAAGGCTCGGGCGCTATGGCGTCGCGAAACAGCGCGGAGACCGGCACGTCATGTGCCCGGCCAAGGGCGCCGAGCGAGAATACCAGCGTGGTCAGAAAACCATAGACCGCCCCGAGCGCCAGAACGCCGGGATGGACGGAGGCCACCAGCGGAAACGGAATGAGCGCACCGAAGAGCGCGACGGCGATGAAGGGCAGCGTCGCCCCGACGAGAAGCCCGAGCGCGATCCCCAGAGACGCGACCAGCACCACCTGGACCAGGCCGAGAGCGAAGACCGCTCGGCCGGAGGCACCCAGAGCCTTCAAGGTGGCGAGGCTCGCCCGTTTACGCTGCATGGCGGCCTGGACCGCATTGGCGACCCCGACGCCGCCAACCACGAGGGCTGTGAGGCCCACGAGTGTCAAAAACTGTGTGAAACGGCCGAGGTTGCGGTCGAATTCCGGCGACACCGCATTGCGCGTCTTGATCTCCCATCCGGCATCCGGAAAGGCGGCCTTCACCTGCGCGATGACTCGGGCCAGACCGGCTTCGTCGATCGCACCGGGGCCTCCAAGATCGAGGCGGGCGGTAAAACGAGCGAGCGAACCCGTCTGGACGACCGCCGCCGCCTTAAGGGCGTCCACACTCATCAAAACACGGGGTGCGAAGGCGATGCCGCCTGCGAGACGGTCGGGCTCCGATGTCAAGACCGCACGCAGGACAAACTCGCCGTTCCCGATCCTCAACCGATCGCCGATATGAAGGTCGAGCCGGCCGACGATCGTATCCTCGGCCACAACGCCAAAGGCGCCATCCGTCTCGGCCAGAGCGGTGCCGATCGCCTGTGACGGATCGAGCGTGACGGTTCCGGCGAGCGGATAGAGCGCGTCCACCGCCTTGATGTCGACCAGGGTTGGCGCGCCGTCCCCATGCCGGGCCATGGCCCGCGTCGAAACGGTGGTGGAAATCCGGCCCCGCCGGCCAAGCTCTTCGAGCGCTGCGGCGGGAATCGGCTGCGACACGGTGGAGAAGGCTATATCGCCGCCAAGAATCGTCCGCCCTTCCCGGGCGAGGCCATCACCGAGGCTGCCGGCGATCGAGGCAACACCGGCGATGGCCGCGACGCCGAGCGCGATGCAGAACAAGAAGATCCAATAGCCGCCGATGCCGCCCCGAAGATCGCGCAGAGCGAGCCGGATGGCGACGGGAAATTGCGGCACGGCACGTCGGCGCGTGGGGAGAATCACCGTCATTGGGCCGCGACAGCCTTGGAGATTATGGCGGGCGCGACCGCCTCCGGCTCGATCTGGCCCGAGCGCAGCCGGATGGTGCGATCGCACCGCGCCGCCAGCGCCGCGTCATGGGTCACGAGGACGAGGGTCGCGCCACGCAGCCGGCGTTGCTCGAAGATCAGATCCATCACGGCGGCGCCCGTCGTCTCGTCGAGGTTGCCGGTCGGTTCGTCCGCGACGAGGATCGCGGGATCGGGCGCCAGGGCGCGGGCCAGGGCGACGCGCTGCTGCTCTCCGCCCGAAAGCTGCGCCGGATAGTGGCCAAAGCGTCCGCCGAGCCCGACTTGCCGCAGTTCCACGGCGGCCCGCTCGAAAGCGTCGCGACGACCCGCTAATTCCAGCGGCACGGCGACGTTCTCCAGCGCCGTCATGGTCGGGATCAGATGAAAGGATTGGAACACGATACCGATATGCGCACCACGAAACCGCGCCAGGGCATCCTCCCCGAGCGTATCGATCCGCGTGCCGGAGAGCGCGACGGCGCCGCTCTGAGGCCGCTCGAGACCGGCCAACACCGCGAGCAGCGTCGACTTGCCGGAACCCGACGGGCCCGTGAGGCCCACCGCCTCGCCGGACCCTATGGCCAAGCTGACCCCTTTGAGAATATGGACTCGCGCAGGTCCACGTCCCAAACTGACATGAACATCGTTGAGCGAGATCGCAGCTTGCGCCATCGAACACCTTTCCGCATTGAGTTCCGACCGAGGCTTCTCTTGCCGGCGCGTTGCAGCCCATATGGGGCGGGTCCTCGCCGATTTCAGTTCCGTGCTGTCCTTCTCATCGTCATGGGGCTCATGACGCAGACTTCAGCCTTCGCCCGCACGGTTCAGATCGTCGCCTTCGGCGATAGTTTGTCGGCCGGCTACCTGCTGCCCGAGGATGCGGCCTTCCCGGCCCAACTCGAAAAGGCCTTGCGGGGAGACGGGTTCGACGTGGCGGTTACGAATGCCGGCGTCTCGGGGGACACGACGGCGGGCGGTCTCGACCGGGTCGACTGGTCGGTGCCAGACGGGACCGATCTCGCCATCGTCGAGCTTGGCGCCAACGACATGCTGCGCGGTCTGGATCCGGCGCTGACCCGGCAAAACCTAGACGCTATCGTCACCCGTCTGCAGCAACGCAAGATCGCGGTCCTTCTCGCGGGCATGTATGCGGCGCCTAACCTCGGCGCGGATTATGGCGCCAAATTCGCTTCGATCTTTTCGGGCCTCGCCAGGCAGCACACCGTGCCGCTCTACCCGTTTTTCCTGGCGGGCGTGATCGGCAAACCGGAGCTCCACCTTGGCGACGGCCTGCATCCGACCCGAGAGGGGGTCGCTGTGATCGTGAAGGGCATCCTTCCCGACGTCGAGGCGGCGGTACGCGCCATTCTGGCGAAATCCTAGAGCACGATGCCGAAAGCCCGTGCGGGTTTTCGGACGACCTCATGCGCCTATCTCATTGGATTCGATCACGTTAACGTCTTTGAATGATTCTTGGCAAAGATATCGTGGTCTGCCCTGATCGATAGCGGTTTAACGCTCGCATCGCATGGTATGAAGCACCCGGGAGTATCGCCTGAACCGCTCTTCCCACCTGCCGATGGCTCACTCTTTGGTCCATGGCGGAAGCTGCATGATTTTTCCCGTGCCTGAAGGGCGTCTGGCGTGCAATCTCGGCTGATCGATCTGATCGGGGCCTTCGCCCGGCAAAACCCGGTGGTCTATTCGAGCTATCTGCTGTTCGTCGAAGGTCAGAACGGTCTCGACCCCGAGGCGCCTGAATCCCTTTACGCCTTCGCGCTCTGGTTCCTTGTTTATGGTCGGCGCGAATTTCGCGCTCCAGTGGTGATCGACGATCTGTTCAGGACCGCCGTGACGACACTCGATCAGCACGGATGCCACCCGCTGATGCACTACCTTGCCCAGCATAAAGGGCTCGACCTCGAGGCCCAGGCGTTACGCGCCTGGTATTATTGCGAAGGTGTTGCGCAGGGCGGCATCGCCGGCTGCCTCGGACGGGTCGAATTGGCGGCCCTGGGCCGCCCCGTCACACCCAACGACGGGCGCTCGCACCTCGACCACCTGATCGACCAGCGCTCGAAAGCGGGAGCGACGCCGAGCCACCCCGCGTTCCTGCGCATCCTCGCGACGCTGGCGCGCAAGACGGTGCCTGGCGTCAGCCTTCCCAGCGTGACCATCGTAGGCCTGCATAAATCGATACTGGGGATCGGCGAGGACGCGCGCTGTCTTTTCGAGTGCCTGACCGAGGCAGGAATTGTGGCGGAGCTTCTGGATGTCTCGCCGGCTGGCCTCGAGCGCGACGAACTCGCCGATCACTACGAGCCTTTCGAGGCCGTGACCGCGACGGGATCCATCGTCATCTTTTGCCTGCCAGCCTTCGAAACCATGCGCGCGATCGGCACTTTGAACCTGACCCGCATGAAAGGCCAATATTGGATCGGCTACTGGCCGTGGGAAACCACGGCGCTGCCCGACAATTGGCGGCATGCCTACGACTATGTCGATGAAGTCTGGGCGTCGAGCAGGTTCCTGTTGCAGGTCTATTCGGGAGAAACCAGCAAACCCGTGGTTCACATGCCGCTGCACATCAAGATCATGCAGCCGATGATCCCCGAGGATGTGAGGTCGGTCTTCGACGGGCGCTTCTCGTTCCTCAGCATCTTCGACTTCAATTCCCGCATCGAGCGCAAGAATCCTCTGGGCTCCATCGAAGCCTTTCGGAAGGCCTTCCCGCCTTCGGTCGGCGATGTACAACTGGTGCTCAAGAGCCTCCACGGGGACCACCGGCCGAAAGACCTCGATCGGATCGTCGCGGCGGCCGGCGAAGACGACCGCATCGTCATCATCGACGGGGCCTTTCCCAAGGCCGAACTCTGCGGCCTGATCACCCTTGCCGACGTCTACCTTTCGCTGCATCGCTCCGAGGGTTTCGGGCGCCCTTTGGCCGAGGCCATGCTGCTTAAAACGCCAGTGATCGCGACGGGTTGGTCGGGGTGCTCCGACTTCTTGACCGAGACGACCGGTTTTCCGGTCCGTTCGGTCTTGCGGCCGGTGCGGCCGGGCGAATACGCCTTCGTGGCGGGCGATTGGGCGGAGCCGGATATCGACCACGCGGCGAGCCTGATGCGGCAGATTCATGCCGATCCGGGCATCGCACGCGGCGTGCTCGTCGGCGCCAAATATTCCGTCGAACATAGCCTGGGCCGCCAGGCGATCGCGGGCCATCTCCTCGATCGGCTGACACTATTGTCGGGCGGCGCTGCCAAGCCGACTCCCTTTCGGTTGAAAAAGTAGCGGATCGCGGTCTTTGCTGTTGACCGAATGACCACACGTCCGCCGGATGGCTTATTATCGGCTGGTCGGGATGGTGATGGCCTTGACGTGAAGAGCGGACGACCGTTTCTGGGACAGCGCATGATGAAAACTATTTTGGTCTTCGGAGACTCAAACAGCTACGGCACACCCGGCATGGCGGACCTTGGCGCATGGGGCCGTTTCGGCGCCGGCGAGCGATGGCCGGGCGTGATGGCGAAGACCCTTGGCACCGCCTGGACCTTGATCGAGGAGGCCCTCCCCGGACGGACCACGGTCCATGACGACCCGATCGAGGGCGCCTGCAGAAACGGCCTCAAGGCGCTGCCGATGGTGCTCGGAAGCCACCGGCCCATCGACCTCCTCGTCATCAAACTCGGCACCAACGACCTCAAGGCCCGCTTCAGCGTGACCGCGGCCGATATCGCAGCCTCGGTCGGCGTCCTGGTCGATCTGGCGAAGGCCAGCTTCGCCGGCCCGGATGGCACGCCGCCCGCGATTCTGGTCATCTCCCCGGCGGTGATCGCTGAGGTTGGCGTGCTCGGCCCCATGTTCAGCGGGGGCACCGAGAAATCCCGGGCACTCGGTACCGCCATGGCCGATATGGCGCGGCGACGCGGCGTCGCCTTCCTCGATGCGGCGCCGCTCATCAGCTCCGACCCGGTCGACGGCATCCATCTCACCGTGGACCAGCATGCGGTTCTGGGTCTGGCAGTGGCGGCAGAAGTGAAGCACATGTTTGCGGACGCATGAGGGGTTGCGGTCGTCGATTATGGCCGGCCCGCTATTGTCCTACCGTCTGATCATGGATTTCGCTGACGCCCTTCCCCGATTGAAGGATCATGAAGTCGATCTCAAGCGGCTTGGCGTCAAGCATCTTTACAGGTTCGGCTCGACCAAGAAATTGAGGAACGCGTCTCCACCTTGGCCTGGACATCGATCCAGGCTTATAAACGCGGCGCAGAACCCTTATCTGCTGACCCTGAAGCCGGCTTTGAACCGGCTGGAGGATTGCATGTTCATCGAAACCGAAACCACGCCCAACCCCGCCACCCTCAAGTTCCTGCCCGGGCGCCCGGTCATGCCGGAGGGCACGCTCGACATCCGCGACATGGCTGGCGCGGCGCGCTCGCCACTGGCCCAGGCGCTATTCTCCGTCGATGGTGTTTCAGGCGTCTTCTTCGGCTCCGATTTCGTCTCCGTGACCAAGGCCGATGGCGACTGGGCGCATCTCAAGCCGGCGATTCTCGGCGCCATCATGGAACATTTCATGTCGGGCGCCCCGCTGATCGAGGGCGTGCATGAGGTACGGGCGCATGGCGCGGACGGCGACGAGTTCTTCGACGAGGCCGATGTCGACACTGTGGACACCATCAAGGAACTCATCGAGACGCGCGTTCGGCCGGCCGTGGCGGGAGATGGCGGCGACATCACCTTCAAGGGCTTCAAGGATGGCACGGTCTATCTCGCCATGAAGGGCGCCTGCGCCGGCTGTCCGTCTTCCACCGCCACGCTGAAGCAGGGAATTCAGAACCTGCTGCGCCACTTCGTACCGGAAGTTCACAGCGTCGAACAAATCTGATTGGCCGAACAGGCGGTTCGGCTGTAGGTTCTCGCTGGTGTGAGAAGCCCGGGGCACGGGCGTCCGGACGTGAGGAACAGGGACGGCGTGATCCTAGGCATCGACACCGCGCTGGCGGCGGCCTCAGCCTGCCTCCTTTTGCCCGGAGACACGCAGCCCGTCGTGGCCGAAACGCTGCCGATGCAGACCGGCCACGCGGAGGCCCTGTTCCCCTTACTCGACCGCGTCGTCTCGCGAACCGAAGGAGGCTTCGACGCGCTCACCCGGGTGGCCGTGACGATCGGGCCTGGGTCGTTCACCGGCATCCGCATCGGGGTCGCGGCCGCCCGCGCCATCGGTCTCGCTAAGAAAATTCCCGTCGTCGGCGTCTCGACGCTGTCCGCTCTGGCGGCGCCCTCGATCGAGGGCGAATCCCGTCACACCGTCGTGGCGGCCATCGATGCCCGCCACGGCAACGTCTTCGTGCAAAGCTTCGGGCCGGCGGGAGAAACACTGTTCGGCCCGACGCTGCTGCCTGCGGCGGAAGCGGCACGCGCCCTCGGCACCGGCCCGCTGCGGCTGGTGGGTTCCGGCGGCCGCTTGGTAGCTGCGGCGGCGGTATCGCTCGGCATCAGCGCCGAGGTGGACGGCGACACGGTGGTGCCGAATATCGGCTTCGTGGCACGCCTGGGCGCCGTGGCCCATCCGGATCGGGCGCTGCCGCGTCCGCTCTATCTCAAGGCGCCGGATGCCAAGCCGCCGGCCTCCACATCGCTGCTTCGCGGTTCCTGAGCGTGGCGATCTTCGGCCGGATCAAAGCCTTTCACGTTCAGCCGCTCGTGCATGATTTCGCGGAAGACTGCGCCCGCCTTCACGCCGCCGCCTTTCCTCATCCGTGGGAGGTTCCCGAATTCGAAAGGATGATCGGCGACCGACATTGCCTCGGCGAGGCTGCGGTCGAATCGCGCCCGCGCCGGCTTGTCGGCTATGTGGTGTCGCGGACAACCTTGGACGAAGCCGAAATTCTCACGGTCGCGGTCGATACTGCGGCGCGCGGTCATGGCGTCGGTCGCAAGATCCTGGACGTTCATCTGCCGCGTCTCGGGCGTCACGGCGTCAAGACGATCTTTCTCGAGGTCGGCGAGACCAACGTCCCGGCTCTGCGGCTCTACGCGAGCCTCGGGTTCGCAGAGGTTGGGCGCCGCCACGGCTATTATCGCGCCAAAGGCGGCCAGTCCGTCACGGCCATCACCATGCGCCGAGACCTGACGTGACAGACGAGCCTTTTGGGGAGCCACCGCCATTGAAGGTGGAGGGCGCAGGTTTTTATTCGTGTTGTCGTCGAAAACCCGTAAGATGTTCGCTATAGGTCGTCTAGAGGCCAAGAGATCACGGCGGTATCGGACTCGACGATCCGATGCCGATAGCGCGGAATCATGACGGAACAGAATGTTCGACAGCCACCTTTTGCTCCGGCGGATTGCACGGGGCCCGGCAGAAACGGTCGGGATCGCCTGAAGCTGTTCATCAAATCCTTCGGCTGTCAGATGAACGCCTACGACGCGGCCCGGATGGCGGACATCATGGCCCCGGAAGGCTTCGCCGAGACCGCTTCGATCGAGGAGGCTGATCTCGTCATCCTCAACACCTGCCATATTCGCGAACGGGCGGCAGAGAAAATCTATTCGGAGCTCGGCAAGATTCGGGAGATGAAACTGGCGGATCCAGACCGCCGGATGACCCTCGCCGTGGCGGGCTGCGTGGCCCAGGCCGAGGGGAGCGAGATCATCCGCCGGCAAAAAGCGGTCGATCTCGTGGTCGGGCCGCAAAGCTACCATCGCCTGCCTGATCTCGTGCGCCGCGCGCGGGTCGGCGCCAGTGTGGTCGAGACCGAGTTTCCGGTGGAGAGCAAGTTCGACCACCTTGTCGCGCCGAGCACCGATAAGATCCGATCGCGTGGGATCAGCGCCTTCGTCACGATCCAGGAGGGGTGCGACAAGTTCTGCAGCTTTTGCGTCGTGCCCTACACGCGCGGCGCGGAAACCTCGCGTCCTCCCCAGGCGATCGAGGACGAAGTGAAGATGCTGCTCCGAGCGGGAGTGCGCGAGGTGACGCTGCTCGGCCAGAACGTGAATGCGTATCACGGCCTCGGCGAGGACGGCGGGATCTGGAGCCTTGCCGGTCTGGCCACCAGGTTGGCCGACCTTCCCGGACTATCACGCATCCGCTACACGACCAGCCATCCGGCCGATATGGACGAAGACCTCATCGAGGCCCATGCGAGCCTGCCGGCCCTTATGCCGTTTTTGCACCTCCCGGTTCAATCCGGGTCGGATCGGATCCTCGCGGCGATGAACCGCAAACACACGGCCCAAGACTATCTCGACCTTGTCGGACGCATCCGGCAACGGCGCCCCGACATCGCCCTATCGTCCGATTTCATCGTCGGCTTCCCCGGCGAGACCGAGGAGGATTTCGTCGAAACCTTGTCGCTCGCCGAAGCTGTCGGCTATGCCTCATCCTTCGCGTTCAAATACTCGCCGAGGCCCGGCACCCCCAGCGCGGCTTTGCCGCAGGTCGACGACGAGGTGAAGCGGTCGCGCCTCGCGCGCCTCCAAATCCTCCTTGAAGCGCAGCGCCAAGCTTACAACGCCGCAAGCGTGGGGCACGAGGTGGACGTTCTGTTCGAAAAGCCAGGTCGACGCCCCGGCCAGATCGGCGGCCGCACGCCCTATCTGCAAGCCGTGCATATCGATGCCGATGCCAGCCTGATCGGCACCGTCGGTACGGTCGAAATTCTCTCCGCCGGCGCCAACTCTCTTTATGGCCGGCTTGTCACTGTCGCGAACGAGGCCCACTCCATGGTGAGCGCATGAGACCATCGGATCGCCCGGTTCCCACGCGCCGTTCCATCCGGGATGGTCTGTCGCCAACGGTCGTGCCGCGCGTCGTCGACACACCGCCGGTGGGTGAAGGCAGTCCGCCGGCCGAGATCAGCCTCGCCTTCGAGGATAACCGGCTGACCTCCCTCGTGCTCGGCCAATATGATCAGAATATCGCGCAACTCGAGCGCCGCCTCGGCGTCACCGCCAATGCCAACGGCAACCATATCGTCGTTCAGGGCCCCTCCGAGGCCTGCGAACATGCCCGCCGCGTTCTTGAGGCGCTTTACGATCGGGTCAAGCTCGGTCAGGCGATCACGGTCGGGGATGTCGATGGCGCGATCGAGGAAGGTGCGCTGCAAGGAACGCTGTTTCCCAAGGAAGCGGAACCCGACCGCCTGGTCTTCGATGAAATCAGGACGCGCAAGCGCGGTGGCGTGAAGGCCCGCACGGCCAACCAGGACCTCTATCTCCGGGCGCTGAAGAAATATGAGCTCGTCTTCGCCGAGGGACCGGCCGGCACGGGCAAGACGTGGCTTGCGGTCGGCCATGCTGTTTCGCTGCTCGAACGCGGCGTCGTCGAGCGGCTCATTGTCTCGCGGCCGGCCGTTGAAGCGGGCGAAAGACTCGGATTCCTGCCGGGCGACATGCGCGAGAAGATCGACCCCTATCTGCGTCCGATCTACGACGCCTTGCATGAATTCATGGATGCCCGCAGCGTCGAGCGCGGCCTCCAGACCGGCATGATCGAGGTGGCGCCCCTCGCCTTCATGCGCGGCCGCACGTTGACCAATGCGGTGGTCTTGCTTGACGAGGCGCAGAATGCCACGTCGGTCCAGATGAAGATGATGCTGACCCGATTAGGCGAAGGCTCACGCATGATGATCAATGGAGACCCGACGCAGACCGATCTGCCGTCCGGTGTGAAATCGGGCCTCCGCGAGGCGATCGAAATCTTATCCGGGGTCGAGGGAATTGGGCACGTTGTCCTCAAGGAAGGCGACGTCGTGCGGCACGATCTCGTACGCCGCATCGTGGCCGCCTATGAAGCCACCGCGCGCCGCAACGCGGAGGCCTCGAAGCCACCGCGATGACCGTCTCCGTCGATCTTTCGGTCGAAAGTCCGCTCTGGTCCGCCGTGCCGGACCTCGAAACCCTGACCGAGCAGGCCATCGCGGCAGCCATCGCGGAATCGCGTGCCGAGCTGCCGCCGGCGTGCGAAGTTTCCTTCCTGTTTTGCGATGACGCCGCCATCCAAGCCTTAAACGCGCGGTGGCGAGGCATCGACAAGCCGACCAACGTCCTCTCTTTCCCGGCCGACGGTCCCGAGACTCCCGGTGCCCTGTCGTTGCTGGGCGATATCGTCATGGCCTATGAGACGGTTGCCGTCGAAGCCTCGCGTGATCGCACCACGATCGAAGCCCATGTCAGCCACCTTGCGATCCATGGCTTTCTGCATCTCATCGGTTACGATCATATGGAGGAAGCCGAGGCCGGGGAGATGGAGGCGCTGGAGTCGCGCAGCATGATCCGTCTCGGACGGCCTGATCCCTGGCTCGGCCGGGCTGAGGTCGAGGCTAGCTTGCGCGTGGCGGACGCATCATGAAGGACCCCGACCGGGATAGCGCGCCGAGGACAGGCGAGCCTCGGATCAGGGCGGAGCGCCAGGAAAAGCGCCAAGCCGGGCCGAGCTTGCTCGACCGGCTGCGCTCGGTGTTCGGGATCGGCGCCGCATCGATCCGCGACGACATCGAGGATGCGCTGGAAGAGACCGGCACCGCGGATGTATTTTCGCCGCAGGAGCGTGCGATGCTCCGCAACGTGCTTGGTCTTCACGAGGTGCGGGTCGAGGACATCATGGTGCCCCGAGCCGACGTCATCGCTGTCAACACCGCGATGACGCTGCAAGACGTGCTGGCGGTGTTTCGCAGCGCCGGCCATTCGCGTCTGCCTGTTCACGGCGACACTTTGGATGATCCTCGCGGCATGATCCACATCCGCGATTTCATCGATGTGGTCGCCGCGACCATGGACGGCGGCGACGAGAACCGCTCGATCCTGTCGATGTCGGTTTTAGAGGCCAATGTGATGAGGCCGGTGCTTTTCGCTCCGCCTTCGATGCAGGCTATCGATCTCCTGGTCAAGATGCAGGCCTCCCGTACCCATATGGCCCTCGTCATCGACGAATACGGCGGCACGGACGGTCTCGTTTCCATTGAAGATATAGTCGAGGTGATCGTCGGCGACATCGAGGACGAGCATGATGAAGACGAGCAGCCTTTGATCGAAACCTTGGCGGACGGCACTTTTCTCGCCGACGGCCGTGCCAGCCTCGAGGACGTTTCGGCAGCCCTCGGGGTCAATCTTGCGGGCGATGACGACGCCGACGAAATCGACACTGTAGGCGGCCTCGTCACCGCCATGGCGGGCCGCGTGCCTGACCGGGGCGAAATCGTGACGGATCGTGAAGATTTCGAGTTCGAGATCCTGGATGCCGACCCCCGCCGGGTCAAGTCGATCAAGATTCGCCCTCGCGTCGTGCGCTTGGGGAAAGGCGATGCCGTCGAGCCATCATCGTCCTCGTCATCCTCGTCCGGCGTGGAAACGGTCTCTCCCGAGTGACGGCGGTCTTTCGACGCAGGGCATGGCGCCTCGATGTGCGACCCGTGAAAAACCTTTGTGGCTTGAGGCCGCACCCGACCCGTGACGTGTCGATTGCTTCGGAGCGCGCCGGCGCGAGCGCATTGACGTGATGCGGAACGGCTTCGGTGTGACGACGATAGCCCATGGCGTCGCCCTTTCGTCGGGTTGGACGCGTCGCGCCATCGCTTTCGGGGCGGGCGCGGCCGGCGCGTTAGCAATGGCCCCGATCGATATCCTGCCGGCCATGATCGTGCCGATGACGGTCGCGGTCTGGCTGATCGACGGTTCGGAGCAGACCGCGACGACCGCGAAGGGTCAAAGCCGGTTCTGGCCCTCCCTGCGGAGTGCTGCGGGCGCGGGTTGGTGGTGGGGCTTCGGCTATTTCGTCGCCGGCCTGTGGTGGCTCGGCGCGGCCTGCCTCATCGAACCAGACCAGTTCGCCTGGGCGCTTCCTATAGCGGTTTTTGGCGTGCCGAT
Organism: Lichenihabitans sp.; assembly: GCA_965214365.1. Taxonomy (GTDB): domain Bacteria; phylum Pseudomonadota; class Alphaproteobacteria; order Rhizobiales; family Beijerinckiaceae; genus Lichenihabitans. The sequence continues at coordinate 1,367,120 of CBDCBM010000004.1, read as the reverse complement.
CATCCTGGCGGTGTTTCCTGCCATGGGCTTCGGGCTCGCCCGAGCGCTTTGGATGCCGCGAAGCGGCCGCGTCTTCAGCCTAACCTTGGGTCTTGGCCTCAGCGAATGGCTGCGCGGCTTCGCTCTGACCGGCTTTTCGTGGAACGAATACGGCATGGCGCTCGGCAATCACCTGCAACTTGCGCAATTGGCCAGCGTCATAGGGCTCCAAGGGCTCACCTGGGTGACGATGGCCATCGCGGGCGCGCCGGCGACACTGGCCGACGACGCCCTAGATACGCCAACGGGCAACGCGTCGGGGCGCCGCTTTGGCGCGACCGCGCTGGCGGCGGTCACGCTCGCAGCTCTAGCGGTTTATGGCGGCGTCAGACTGTCGGCCGGTTCGGTCGGCATCGTGCCTGGGGTGAAGCTGCGGATCATGCAGCCCAACCTCACCGAAAATGCCAGCTTCACCTATGCCAACCGGCATCAGATTCTCCAGGATTATCTCACGCTGTCCGATCGGGCGACCTCGGCGACAACGAGCGGTCTTGCGGATGTCACGCACCTGATCTGGCCCGAAAGCGCCTTTCCGTTCATCCTGGCCCGCGAACCGGATGCGCTGGACGCGATCGCCAATGCCTTGCCGTCCGGTACGACGCTCCTTACCGGCGCCGCCCGGATCGACGGCCAACAAGTCCCCGGGACGCCGGTCCGCTATTTCAACTCCATCGAGGTCGTGACGCATGACGGTTCGATCGTCGACAGCTACGACAAGGTTCATCTCGTGCCGTTCGGGGAATATCTCCCCTTCGGCGACATTCTCGAACGGCTGGGCATCCATCGTTTCGTCAACATTCCGGGCGGCTTCACTGCCGGATCCCGCCATCGCCTGCTGAACGCGCCTGGTTTGCCCACGATCGTTCCCGCGATTTGCTACGAGGCGATATTTTCCGACGACGTTATGCCGGACGTGCCCGACGCCATCATTCCAGGCCTCATTCTCAACCTGACAAATGATAGCTGGTTCGGACAGACCGCCGGACCCTATCAGCATTTTGCTCAGGTCAGACTACGCTCTATTGAACAGGGTTTGCCTTTGGTCCGGGCGGGAAATACAGGCATTTCCGCAATCATTGATCCCTATGGGCGCATCATCGATCAACTACCATTGGGAGTTGCCAATGTCCTCGATGGTTCACTTCCTAACCATATTAAACGCCCTCTTTTTGTAAAAGTTCATCGTTTTTTGCCGGGGGCATTCACCGCAATTTTGTTGACGATAATTTTGTGCTTGCGATTCCGCAGTCGTCAGCCGTTGTATTCCGGCCGCGTAAAGCGCACATCATGGCCATGATCGTTGCAGGTGGGCGCCAGCAGCGCATTTGGTGTCGATGGCCAATGAGGCCGTAAGCGCCGGATCGTTCCAATCAGGAGAACACCATTGAAGAAGAGCCCAAACCCCATCGATAGGCATGTCGGCAGCAGGGTCCGCATGCGCCGCGTTCTGATGGGAATGAGCCAGGAAAAATTAGGCGGCGCCCTCAGCCTGACGTTCCAGCAGGTTCAGAAATATGAAAAAGGCACGAACCGGATTGGAGCCAGCCGTCTCCAGCAGATTTCCGAAGTGCTGTCCGTGCCGCCGGCTTTCTTTTTCGAGGATATGCCGGCCACCGAAGGCAGCGGCATTCAGCCAGGCTTCGCGGAGGACGGCAGCACATTCGTCGTGGACTTTCTCTCCACCTCTGAAGGTCTGATGCTGAATAAGGCTTTCGTTCGTATCAAGGAGCCTCGAGTCCGCAAGAAAATCATCGATCTTGTGACCGCGCTGGCCGATAACGACGCGCCGACCACCCCGGTCGACAAGCCCGCCGAAACCAAAGCCTCGAAGTAAATGGTCGGGAAGACGACGTGGGGATCGGTTGCACCTGGGTACCACACCGTTCTCTATAACGAACAAAACTGCCATAAACGCTTGACGAAAAGAACTTGGACTGTCAGAACCTCCGCGAATTGACTGCGGCATCCCTTTTTAAAGGACTGACCGCGTTGTCTTGACGTCAACATGGCAGCCCGGAGCCCAGCGTGATCCGCCCCAATTACCTGTTCACCAGCGAATCCGTTTCCGAAGGTCATCCCGACAAGGTCTGTGATCGGATTTCCGACGAAATCGTCGATCTGTTTTTCCGCGAAGGACAGGCGCAGGGGATCGACCCCTACCAAATCCGCGTCGCGTGCGAGACGTTGGCCACCACCAACCGCGTCGTTATTGCGGGCGAGGTGCGCGGACCGACGATCGATTTTTCGGTGATCGAGGACACGGCCCGTCAGGCGATCAAAGACATCGGCTACGAGCAGGATGGTTTCCACTGGAAACATGCCAAGGTCGAAGTGCTGCTGCACGCGCAATCCGCCGATATCGCCCAAGGGGTGGATGCGGTCGATAATAAAGACGAGGGCGCCGGCGACCAGGGCATCATGTTCGGTTACGCCTGCCGGGAAACCCCGGAATTGATGCCGGCGCCGCTGTTCTACGCGCATCGGATCCTCCAACTGCTCTCCGATGCGCGCCGCTCCGGACGCGACAAGCGGCTCGGCCCGGACGCCAAGAGCCAGGTCACCGTCCAATACGAAAACGGCAAGCCCGTGCGGGCCACCCAGATCGTCGTGTCGCACCAGCATGTCGATGAAAGCCTATCCTCCGAGGATATGAGAGCGCTGATCGAGCCTTATGTGAGGGAGGCGCTGCCTGCCGGATGGCTCGATGCCTCCACGGTCTGGCACGTCAACCCCACCGGCAAGTTCTTCATCGGCGGTCCCGACGGCGACTGCGGCCTGACGGGCCGGAAGATCATCGTCGACACCTACGGCGGCGCGGCACCCCATGGCGGCGGCGCGTTCTCGGGCAAGGATCCGACGAAAGTCGACCGCTCGGCTGCCTATGCGGCTCGTTATCTCGCCAAGAACGTCGTCAGTGCCGGTCTCGCGGATCGCTGCACCATCCAATTGTCCTATGCGATCGGCGTCGCGGAACCGCTATCGATCTATGCGGATCTGCATGACACCGGCACAATCGATCCCGCTCGCCTCGAAGAGGTGTTGATGGATGTGATGCGCCTGTCGCCGCGCGGCATCCGCGAACATCTGCATCTAAACAAGCCGATCTATGCGCGAACTTCAGCCTATGGGCATTTCGGCCGACCGACCGATGCGGATGGCGGATTCTCCTGGGAAGCCACGGATCTTGCCGAAAAGCTCCAGTCTCACTTCGGCTGACGAGGATACGCGGCTCGATCAGGATGAGCGCCGGCCCGGCAATCTGCATGGCCGACGCTGCGGCAGGCCGCTGCGCCGGCAGCAGCAACAACTCTTCGACGCCGTGCTGCCCTCTCTCGAGATCGACCTTGCGACCTGGAACGGTTTAGGGGAACTTTTTGCCACCCCGAGATATCGGCTCCGGCTAGAAATCGGTTTCGGGGCGGGGGAACATCTGGCCGCTGAAGCGGACCGTAATCCCGACATCGGCTACATCGGCTGTGAGCCCTTCCGCAACGGCATTGCCAAGATGGTCGATCTTGTGGTGACGCGCGGGCTCGATAACGTCCGGTTGTTCATCGATGACGCCGCAATTCTACTCGATGCGCTCCCGGACGCCTCGCTCGAACAGGTGGATCTGCTCTATCCCGATCCTTGGCCCAAGCGGCGGCAGCGCAAGCGGCGCTTCGTCTCCGCGGACACGCTTCGGGCCATGGCGAGGGTCCTTGTTCCGGGAGGAACATTCCACTTCGCCACAGATATCGACGATTATGCGGGCTGGACGCTGGCGCGTATCGCCGAGGAACCGTTGTTCGAGTGGAACGCAGACCAAGCCGACGATTGGCGGATTGCCTGGCCGGATTGGTCTTCGACCCGCTACGAGGCCAAGGCCCTGCGCGAAGGCCGCAAGCCGGTCTATCTGACGTTTCGGCGCCTCTGAAAACTCATACCGGTTGGCATCACACGCCGTAAAGATGCAGCGTCGATCCCTTGGCCTTGAGCCAGGCTTCGGCCGTATGAACATGCGGCGCCAGACGCTCGGTCAGCTCCCAAAACGCTGGCGAGTGATTCATGTGACGGAGGTGGGCGCATTCATGCGCCGCCAAATAATCGAGCACGAACGGGGGCGCCAGAATCAGGCGCCAAGAAAAATTGAGATTTCCCTTGGACGAACACGACCCCCATCGGCTGCGGGTGTCACGGATCGCGATTCGCCGGCAGGGTTTGCCGATCGCCTTGGTATAGCGCTCGACCGAAGCGGCGAGGTCGCGCTGCGCCTCCCGACGAAGGAAATCCAATAGGTGGCGACCGACATCCTCCCGGCGCCCAGACACACGCAGCACCGGCACGGCGTCTGCCCCCTCGTCCGGCGCGGCTTCCGCATTAACCCTCCGCAAGGAGCGGTGTGCCGGATCATGCACCACGCGATGATCGACGCCTCGAAAAGGAAGCGTCATGTCGGGCGCCAAAGACTGCCTTCTCGGCAGGCTGCTAAGCCGGGTTCCGATCCATTCCGCATGCCGCTCGGCGAAGTTGCGGGCGGTCCGCATCGAGCCGCGCGACGGCATGGTCAGCACCGCATCCTGGGTGGCTGTCCGCACACGCAAGGTGAAGCGCCGGGCCGTGCCGACCCGTTTAACGGCCACCTGATAGGTCACACCAGCATGGATGACCGCCAGCGACGACGCGACGCGCCCAGATCCTTGCGTCGAATTCGGTGGCGAATCGGGAGCCGAGACCTTGCCCATCAGCCATCGTACGGAGGCTCTGATAGCTCCGTCCAGGGTCATCCTATTCGGCCGCGACGCGCATCTCCGCTCCGCCTTCGACGCCTTTCGTAAAGTCTACGATGCGCGGCGCGATCTCGGCGCGAAAGCGCGAGCCGTTGAAGACGCCATAATGCCCGACGCCGAGTTGCAGATAATGGCGCTTCAACGTCTCGGGCAGGTTCACGCACAAGTCCTGAGCCGCGTAAGTCTGGCCGACGCCAGAAATATCGTCCCGTTCGCCCTCGACGGTCATGAGCCCAGTCCGGCGGATGGCGGCAAGGTCTATGCGTTGCCCGGCATGAATAAGATTGCCTTTGGGCAAGGAGTGCTGGACGAAGACTTCTTCTATGGTCTGCATGTAGAATTCGGCCGTGAGATCCATCACGGCGAGATATTCGTCATAAAAATCGCGGTGTTTCTCGGCCGAGTCGCCGTCGCCCTTGACGAGGTGGTGGAACATGTCGAGGTGGGCGTTGACATGACGATCCATGTTCATCGCCATGAAACCGGACAATTGAAGGAAGCCCGGATAGACTTTGCGACCCATGCCCGGATAAGGAAACGGAACGGTTTCCAGGCAATGGGTGCGGAACCACTCGGTTCCCCTGTCCTGGGCCAAGGTGTTGACCGCAGTCGGGCTTTTGCGTGTGTCGATGGGGCCGCCCATCAGAATCATCGAATCAGGTCGGCTCGGATCGTCGGTAGCCTCCATGAAGGCCACGGCGGCAAGCAACGGCACGGCCGGCTGGCACACTCCGAGACTGTGAAGCGGCGTCGGCGAGCTCTTTCGCAAGACGGCGCATATGGCCAGGAGATACTCGATGTAGCTATCGAGATCGAAATGCCCCATGGCCACGGGCACCATGCGAGCATCTGTCCAATCGGTGATGTAGACGTCGAAATAGGGCAAGAAGGTCTCGACTGTGCCCCGAAGCAGTGTCGCATGATGGCCGGACATCGGGGCCACGATCAGCATCTTAGAGGGGGGCGGCCCACCGACGGCCTCGCCCCTGACGAAATGCAACAAGCGGCAAAAGGGCCGTTCCCACACGATTTCCTCGGTGATCTGCACATCGCGACCACCGATCCGAGTCGAGTCGAGGCCGAAGATCGGCTTGCCGTAGCGACGCGTCATACGCTCGAAGAGCTCGGCCGATGCAGCAATGTTTTTGCCGACGGAGGTATAACTCCAAGGATTGAGCGGGCTCTTGAGCGCCAGCCGCGCGGCATTCGATGCCGCCCGTGCGGGCCCAAGCGCCAGATGCGCGATTTCATAGGCCTGATAGGACATCGTCAATGGTCCCGCTCTTCCATTACTCTGACTAACCGCGAGGCAGCGCGGACCGACTAGACCGATATGCCGGGGTTACGAACGCCTCGAAACTAATCTTCGCCGTAGCGTCGTTCAACCCGGCACCAAGAATTCATCAAAAGGTGAGGCGCCATCACTCCCCCATCTGCAAAAGCGTTCCCGCGATCCGCGCCTGACGAAGGAGCCACAGGTATATGACAATGCTCGATGAGAAAAACAGCAAATTGATTACAAAAGCATCAAACATCAGATCAGCTCGAAAAACATGGCTCGTCAAGGCGGCCCGCATGCCTTCGAACACATAGGTCGGGGGCAAGGCCCAGGAGATGGTCTGCAGCCACGCCGGCAAGACGTTGACCGGGTAGTAGACGCAGCAAAGCGGCAACAACAAAAACATCAGCGTCCAGGCCATGCCTTCGGCACCGAGCCCGTTGCGCAGCAGAATGCCCGAAACGATCAGTCCGACGCTCCAGCTTGTCAGCACCAGATTGGCGAAAAAAGCCGCGAGCGCGAAGCCGAGGCCCCAAAGGTTGAACCCAAAGAACAAGACCGCAAGGCCGGTCACCGGGATCAAACCGATCATCAGCCGTAAGGTGCTCATGAGCATCAGGGCGACGACAAGTTCGGCCGGCCGCAGGGGGCTCATCAGCAGGTTGCCGATATTGCGCGAATACATTTCCTCGAGAAACAGGATCGAGAAGCCGAGTTGGCCGCGAAACAGGACGTCCCACAGCATCACGGCGCCAATCAACGTGCCGGCCGCCACCCCGAGACCATGAAGGCCCGGCCCGATACTGGCGGTCGCCTGCCCCACATAGGTCTGCACGAAACCCCAGGTCACCATCTGCACGGTCGGCCAGTAGATGAGGTCGAGAATGCGCGGCCAGGACGAACGCAGCAGATACCAATAGCGCAGCATCATGGCGACGACGCGCGCGGGTGAAAAACTCCGGTTGGCCACGGCGAGCCTGCTCATGACGTCACCGAAACTCCGCCACTTTCGGACGAGACGCGCCCGCGCGCCACGTCGAGAAAGACTTCTTCCAAATTGCCCCGCTCGAAGCGTCGCACCAGAGCCTCCGGCGACCCGTCGGCGACGATGCGGCCTGCCCGCAGCATCAACACACGGTCGCACAGGCGTTCGACCTCGGCCATGTTATGGGACGCCAAGAGGATCGTGGCACCGTGGTCGCGCCGATAGGTTTCGATGACGGTACGGACCCAGTCGCCGGTGTCGGGGTCGAGCGAGGCGGTAGGTTCGTCCAGCAGGAGAACCTCGGGCGTATTGATCAAGGCTTTGGCCAAGGCGACACGGGTCTTCTGGCCCGCGGACAACTTTCCTACTGGCCGGTCCGCGAATTCTCCGAGCGCCAGTTGATCGACGATCGCGGCGATCCGCCGCTCCCTGTCGGCGAAGCCATAAAGACGCGCGAAAACGCGAAGGTTTTGCAGGACCGTCAAGCGGTGAGGCATATCCACATAGGGGCTTTCGAAATTCATCCGTCCCAGCGCGAGATGACGCTCACGGATCATATCGACGCCCAGAACCTCGATCCGGCCTGAGGTCGGCATGACAAGACCCAGCACCATGCCGATCGTCGTCGTCTTGCCGGCGCCATTGCCGCCCAGAAGGCCGGTGATCGAGCCACGCGGGACCTCGAACGTGAGATCCTCGACCGCAACCCGCCCACCGTACTGTTTACGCAAGCCTTTCACGGCGATGGCCGGTCCAAAGCTCCGCGTCATGGTCTCGCTGCTGCGTCCGCTGATCACAGGTCCAGCGCCTTATCGGCGCGTAACCACGGATAAAGAAAAGCGTTGCCGCTCCTACGCCGCAGCCGCGCGCCACAATAAACGATTATAACAGTACGCAACGACCGTTCCTTGCTTCCCCGCGCCGCCCGAAGGCCCCACCTAGCACATGCCCGACATCACCGATATCGACCTTGGCCGCCCGGCGCGCCGATTGCGTATGGATACTTTGTCAAGGTTGCGCTGGCTCGCGGTCACCGGTCAGGCTGCCGCAGTCCTGTTCACGCGCTATGGACTGGGCTTTCCGCTGCCCTTGGCCTGGTGCCTCGCGGTCGTCGCCCTATCGGGCCTCGTCAATGGAGCGCTGCGCCTGCGGTTTCCTGTCAGCCACCGGCTGGACGACACGCCGGCCACGATGCTGCTGGGCTATGACCTGATCCAGCTTTCCGCGCTGCTGTTCTTGACCGGCGGCCTCGAAAATCCTTTTTCCATGCTGTTCCTGGCCCCGGTCATGATCTCGGCGGCTTCGCTTTCGCCGGTGCGAACGCTGATGCTCGGTATCCTGACGGGTGTCTCAGCGACAATCCTCGTCAACTGGCACTTGCCTCTGCCGTGGCTGCCGGGCGAACAACTCGAGCTTCCGGTTCTCTTCAGCACCGGCATCTGGGTCGCGATCGTGCTTGGGGTCGCCTTCATTGGGATCTATGCCTCGCGCGTCGCCGAGGAGGCCCGACAATTGTCGGACGCGCTGGCCGCGACAGAACTTGTGTTGTTGCGCGAGCAGCATCTCAGCCAACTCGACGGCCTCGCTGCTGCGGCGGCTCACGAACTCGGCACGCCGCTCGCCACCATCACGCTCGTCGTCAAGGAGTTGCTTCAATCAACCAATGGCAACAGCTTCGATACGACAGACGTCCAGGTCATCGACGATTTGAAACTCTTGGATCAAGAGGTGCGGCGTTGCCGGACGATCCTGAGCAAGATCGCGTCTCTGGGCGGCGAAAAGGCCGGCCCCCTGGAAGAAATGTCACTGGGCCACGTTTTGGAGGAAGTCGTGGGGCCGCACCGCAACTTCGGCGTCGCGGTCAAGATCATCCCAAGCGGCGCGGGCTCACAACCAGTGTGCCGGCGCAATCCGGGCATCCTCTATGGCCTCGGGAATCTGGTCGAAAACGCGATCGATTTCGCCCGAACTGCCGTGACGGTCGAAGCTTTCTGGTCGACGGAGGCCGTGCAGATCATCATCCGCGACGACGGGCCGGGTTTTTCGGCCGATATCCTGTCGCGGGTCGGCGAGCCCTATGTCACATCGAGGGGCCCGGGACGCCGGGCCAAATCCGAGGAGGGCTCCGGCCTCGGGCTCGGGCTTTTCATCGCCAAGACCTTCCTCGAACGATCGGGCGCCACCGTGTCGACCGCCAATGCGCTAGTGCCCGCCTCCGGAGCGATCGTTGCCGTGGCATGGCCGAGGGCGACCTTCGAGAAAGAGCGCGCACGAGGGGGAGCGCAGCGTCGCCACCCTGTACTCTTCGCTCCAACGCACTAGTTCATGTCAGGCCTGTGACCTAAGGACCCAATCATGAATGTGCAAACGGCAGTGCCGAGCGATGCCGAGTTGTTGAATGCCGACGCGACATTGCTGATCGTCGACGACGACAAACCTTTCCTGGCCCGACTGGCGCGCGCGATGGAAGCACGCGGCTTCAAGGTGGAGTCGGCAGATTCCGTGGCCGGAGGCCTGAGTGCGATCGGCGTCAGCCCGCCGGCTTTCGCTGTGATCGACATGAGGCTCGGCGATGGCAACGGGCTCGACGTGATGTCTGAGCTCAAGGCTCGGCGACCCAACGCCCGGGGCATCATCCTGACCGGCTACGGCAATATCGTGACAGCCGTAACGGCCGTGAAGCTCGGCGCCTTCGACTATATTGCCAAGCCGGTCGACGCCGATGAAATCTACGGCGCTCTCATGGCGACCCGTCACGACAAGGCGGAAGTGCCGGAGAATCCGATGTCGGCGGATCGTGTTCGCTGGGAACATATCCAGCGGATCTATGAGCTTTGCGGCCGCAATGTCTCGGAGACCGCGCGGCGGCTCAATATGCACCGCAGGACGCTCCAGCGTATTCTGGCGAAACGCGCGCCCCGTTAAACGTCGTCGCTGGCCGTCAGCGGCTGCCGACCTGGCAGACGATCCTGATTAGTCGTGGCCGCCAAAGCGCGACGACACCTGCAAGTGTTTTTGGCAGACCCTCCGCCCCTGCCCCAGCGGCGGCATCGGCCAAAAAGGTTCTCAGCCGCCCAGCCGCGATCACCGGATAGTCGCTTTGCAACCGCGTGCCCGCCACGCTGGGCGGCAGACGGTGTGGCTCCGTCACGATCCCGGCCAGCCTTCCTTGCCGGTCGACGATCGGCGATCCCTCGGCTCGACCCTGAATACCGGTCGAGACCACGAAGGCGTCAGGGGTGACATCAGGCTGAGGCTGCACGTCCGCCGGCGCCACATCGAGCCCTTCCGGCTCCCGATTGAAGAGCGCGATCAAAGTCGTCGCCGGCGAAGCAGGGTCCGATGCGAGGACCGGCGCTGTTCCCGGACCAGACGGCAGATCGAACAAGGCGAGCCCGCTTGCGACGTCCGACTTCCTGAGGACGAGCAGCGCTCCATCGAGGCTCGGCTTCTGGCACGATTGTCCAGGGAGATGCGTCAAGGCGGTCCTGGCGTCGATCCTGATCGCGGTCAAGGCGAATGTGGCCGGTGGAGGGGCGGGCTTGGCGGGCTGGGGCGCGGCCAGCGTGCCGGCGTTTACCGCATCGGAGGCCGGAAAAGCGCCGAAACTAGCCGCAGCCGCCAGCGCCACCGGGTCGAGCTGCGTCGCATCGGCCTTCGGATAGGCCAGCGTCAAGCCTCGGATCAGCGACTGTCCATCGAGGATCCCAAGCGCAAAGCGGGAATAGAATTTCTTGTCGCCGATCTCTCCGGTGACCACGAAAAAATCTGCCTTCAACAGTTTATACGTGACCTTCCGGCTTCCAGCCGTGGCGCTCATCCGGTCGAAAACGTCCTGCAACCCTCCCGGTCCGGCGGGACGCGACAATGTATCCACCACGAAAGTGCCGTCTATCGAGGCGTAATGCGTGCCGCCTTCAGTCAACACGCGTCGCGGCAGCAGTTTCAGCGGTAGGGAAACGTCGACGCCGGCCTGCTTATCCTTGACCGGGGCGAAGCCGACCGCCGCGCGAGCCGTTGCGGCGGCGGCCAGAAGAAGCGCACGGGATTTTGGATCGAGCGCCATGTCGGGCGAAACCCCAGCTTTGCGGACGAAGGCCAGCAACCCATCCCGGGTCCGCGTTCCGAAGGCACCATTGACGACGCCCGCGTAATCTCCCGTCCAAAGAAGCGACTCTTGAATGTTTCGCCGCTCCTCCTCGGGCAGCGCCTCGAAGATCGGCTTCAGCCGATCGTCGGAGGCAGAGGCCGCTGGAGGCGCCGTGGCGGAGGCGGCCAGGGCCGGGTTTCCTGCCAAAAGGTTGAAAGCGACGAGGGTCGTGATGACAAGTTCTCGTCGCATCGCGCGATCAATCCAATCGACGAAGGTCGGCGCGGAAGCGCCTGGCATTGTCGGCGTAACCGGCCGCAGAGCGCCTCAGACCCGCCAAAGCGGCATCATCGAGGGATCGGACCGCCCTCGCGGGCGCGCCGACAATGAGACTGTGCTCGGGAAAGACCTTCCCCTCCGTGACCAGGGCGTTGGCGCCGACCATCGAGCCCGCGCCGATCCGCACGCCGTTCATCACGGTAGCGCCCATTCCGATGAGGCAATCATCGCCGATGGTGCAGCCATGCAGGATAGCGCGATGGCCGACGGTGCAGCCCCGGCCGATGGTCAGCGGAAAGCCCATGTCGGTGTGGAGCACCGCGCCGTCTTGGACGTTGGAACCAGCCCCGACCACGATGAGTTCGTTGTCGCCCCGTAGGACCGCGCCAAACCATATCCCGGCATTCTCGCCGATCTCGACCAAGCCCATCACATGAGCATCGGGAGCAATCCATACCCGCTCTGCGGGAGGAAGCTTCGGCACGAATGACCCAAGGGCATAGATCGGCATGACGGTTAGGGCCTGTTAACGTTCAGCACGTGGCCAAAACCACCGCGCCTCAGGGGTTTGGTCGCAATGGTCATCTGCTGCGTCGAAACCCTTGCCAATACAGACGTATTGGCATCGGCCCTCTTCTGTCATCTGAACCCTTGCGTCTCAAATCTCGGCTCACGCGATGACCGTTAACAAGCCCTATGCCAACGGAATGGGTTTGTCCGGGCCTTCCATCCGCTGCCGATAGAGGCCGGCGAAATCGATGGGATCAATGAACAGCGGAGGGAACCCTCCATTGCGCACGCAATCGGCAATGATTTGGCGGCCGAACGGAAACAGCAGGCGTGGACACTCGATCATGACCACCGGATGGACTTGGTCGGTGGGGAAATTCTGAATTCGGAAGATGCCCGCATATTCGAGTTCAAACTTGAACAACGTGCCAGCGCCTTCGCCGGCAGAGCCTTCCATCAGCAGGCTCACCTCGAAATCGGTCTCCGACAATTGCTTGGCGTTGACATTGACTTGAATGGCGATGTTGGGGGACTTTTGCTGCGAGCCGAGTGAATTCGGGGCGTTGGGATTTTCGAAGGACAAGTCCTTAATATATTGCGCCAGCGCATTCAATTGCGGCCCCGTGTCCACCACTTGGCCATGTCCGTTGCCGTTGCCGTTACCCTCGGCCATTGGCCCTACTCCATCCCGATCCGGCGCTCCGCCGAACGGGTTGGCGCGTAGCATGGTTTGAGAGACCCGACAAGCAAACCAGAAGTGGTGAGCCTGGCCTGATCATTTCCTCGAAGATCAGCCTCCATCCGGCTCGGGCGGACGGCTGGCGTGCCAGACCAGGCGCTCCAAAACGTCGGCCGTCCGGTCGACCGATTGCCGAAGCGAATCCAGCATCGTGGGCATATTGGATGTGTCGAGGCCGTCCGTGATTTCGAGCGCCGCCACCTGGGCGTTCTCGACGGCCGTCGAGAACAGGAGCTGGTAGAGCGGATCGCTCGCCGTGCCCTGCCGCGCGGTGCCGAAGCGGTGCGGTGCCAGCAGGCTATCCTGAAAGCGCCGGCGCGCGGCCTCTGCCGACTTCCGTTCCGAGATATCGAGGAACAGCAGCACGAAGCCGAGCACCCGTCCCGGCGAAGACAGCACCGGATCAGCCCGTACCAGCAGGGGGACCGCCCCGGCCTCGTCGGTGAACCAGGCTTCGCCGCGCCAGGGCCGCCGCGCCATTTGGAGATCCTGCAGCGTGCGGCGGACCTTCTCGGGTTCCGTGAAAAGGCCGGCCAGTTCGACAAGGCGAAGCGGGCGGGGTCTCGACCCGAGTAGGCCGTCGAACGAGCCGTTGGTGAGCAAGATCTGCCCCTGCGCATCGGCGATGATCACCGGTTGATCCGATGATTGCACCTGGCGGCTCACACTCTTCAACTGATCCTGCACGATCAGCATCCGCACGCTGCGGAACTGCAACAGCACATCGGCGACCGTTTCGCCGATCAACTGGCCGGTCATGCGATCCGCCGGAGTCCAGGGCTCGGAGGTTCCCTCCACCAATTCGTGCCATTGGGCGAAGGACCGCCGGGGCGAAAGATCCGTCGGGTCATTGCCGACGACGAATGGTGTGAAAGGATCGCCGCCCCAGGTCACGGTCTTGATGCGCTCGGGACGGAACCAGATCAGATATTCGCCGGGCACATGAGAGACCGGCGCCGCCATCAGGCCGTCGACCTCGGGCATGACGGCCGCGATATCAGGCATGTCGGTCCGCACAGCGGAGGTCGTGTACACCGCCGAACGCGGTCGCGCATCGAGCCACGCGCCTACTGCACGGATCTGCTGCGTGCCGGGCACTTCACCGGCAGTGAGGACGTGATCGTCGAGTAGCAGCGCGGCCCCTTCGGCCCCCACCGGCAGCAGCAAGGCCTGGGAATGGTCGAAGAGCGCCGCCCGCCAGTCGCCCTCCCGCGAAATGGCATCGACCATGCGCTGTTCGAGCCGGCGCACGGAGAGCTCCGCCTGGGCGCGCACGAAGGCATCGAGCGCCGCGATGCGGGTCGCCACGGCTTCGGCCAGAAGTTCGGCCACCGCCCGCACCTCGAAATGAACGAAACGCGGCTCATAATGATGGCACGCCACAAGGCCCCAGAGCTTGCCGCCCACCATCAGGGAGATGACCAGCGTCGCGCCGACGCCCATGTTCCTGAGATATTGGGTGTGGAGGGGCGACATGCTGCGCAAGAAGCACAGTGACATATCGAGATCCCGCCCCGTGATGGGCGACACGACCGGCACCAAGGGCGCCGGCACATAGCCGACATCCACCAGGATGCGCACGCGGTTGCGCTCGTAGAGACGCCGCGCGATCTGAGGAATGTCGGACGACGGATACCAGTTCCCCAGGAAGGATTCGAGCCTTGCCTCTTTGCATTCGGCGAAGACCTCGCCGTGCCCCTCCTCGTCGAAACGATAGACCATGACGCGGTCATAACCGGTCAAATCCCGGATCAACGTAGCGGTTTCGTCCGCGAGGATGCGCAACGACGGACAGGAGATGATTGTCCGGAGCGCCTGCTCGACATGCCGGCTGAGATCGACGTTGGGACCAGCGCGTTCAAGCTCTACGACGAGACCACCACCGTCCGGGCGATGCAACAGGCCGTCAAACGCGACAGCGGGACGCCCGATGTGGCAACGTACGCCTGCCGGGACTTCAGCGAGCCGATCGTCGAGATGAGGCAAGATGCGCTCGGTGAGGTCGCCCTCGATATCACGGAGCGACCTGCCGACGATGGGTTCGTCAACTCTCAAAAAGCTTGCCGAATTGGCACTGGCCTGCAGGATCGTCAACGTGTCTTCGTCGATGACCAGCAAAGCGCCGAAAGGCTGGATCGACCCTGCGAGATGAATCTGTTCGCGCTCGCAGTTCGACAGATCGGCTTTGCCGAAAGCCGGAGCCGACAGCGGGCGTGACGCCATTTAGTGCCTCCCTGGAGCGAAGAATTTTTCGCTCCGCACAATTTTTAGAACGCCGTCACATCCGTCCACCCCCCCGTGACATAGTCACGCGGAAGTGGATCGCGTCTTACGGTCATTCTTCCTCCACCCGATCCGCTCTCTCGTCCTGATCGAGACCGTAGCGGCTGAGTTTCATATACAGGCTTTGCCGGCTCAGACCCAATAATTCCGACGCAGCCGTCCTGTTACCGCCAGACCGTTCGAGCGCGGCCTTGACATAATGCCTCTCGACGCCGTCCACCGTCGCCTTGATCAATTGTCGCAACGGCATGCGGCCCACAGGTTCCACGATCGAGTCGCGGAAGCCGTTGACAAGCGCGGGTTCGCCGGCCGGGACAAGCCTGCGCCCGACATCACGCAGGAGCACGCCATAGAACTGCGGATCCGCCTCCGGAAACCCAGCCGCCGAAATCTCGACTTCCGCATCGCTCCCCAGTTCGCCATGGAGACCAGTCGTAAACAGACGTACGACGCCATGCGAGCGAAGCATCGACAGCAAAGCCGAAAGGTCGGCGCCAGGTCGGGTCAGCCAACGGTCCAGGCGATTGCCGAGCACCGATTCCACAGTCCCCATCTCGACAAGATCGGCGAAGGCGCGATTGGCCCGCAACACCATGCCATCACGATCGAGAGTCACGAAGCCGTCCGGAAGGCCATTGACCATATCGTCGGGCACCGGCGTCGCTTCCGCGCGCGGCACTGGTCGGACCCCTCCTGTGGCGACCAACTGCAGCAGGATCAACGGTTCCGGATCAGCCTTCATGAGTGAGGCTCGAACCAGCCACGGCAGGCGGCCCTCGCCGAGATGGACCAAGGAACCCGGCGCCTTGCCTTGCTCTTTCACGCGGCGAAGCATGGCGGTCAAGGCGGACCGCTCATCAGGCGGGATTACCGAAAGAATGTCATGACCGACCGCACCATCGGCGCCAAGACCCGACAATCCCAAAGCTTCGATAGCGGACGGATTGGCTTCGACAACGCGGAAATTCGCCGCTTTCACAAGCAGGACCGCCTCGCTGGAGGAGTTGAACAGCAGGCGATAGCGTGTCTCGACCTCGCGCAGCTTCCAATAGTCGCGCTCCATGGCCTGTTGCGCGGCGATCAAGCGGGTCTGCAATTCAGCGACGGCGTGAAGGCTTTTCCCGACTGCCAGCATTCCGGCCCGACCGCCGAGCAGCACTGTCGTATATTCGATTGGCAGTTCGCGACCGCTGGGGAAACGCTGAGTGATCTGGCGAAAGGCCGAAATACCGCTTTCCCGGGCGTCCTCGACGATGCGGCGCACCTTGTCGCCGACCATATCGGGAACCGTGTCGTCCCAGGAACGACCGAGCCACGACGCGACGCCATCCTCTGAAAGCGCACTTGACACCGTCGCTTCTCGAATGACACCGCCCATGTCAAGCAAGAGCGTCACATCGGGTTGAGCAAGGTTCACGACGGCCATGGCGGCTAAAGATCTTGTTCCTCATGTCAGGCGGCCACCACACGGCACCCCCTCGACAGAAGACTCACTTCATTTAGATGATGTTAAGATATGCCTGGAACAAGGCGAGCGATCTGACCGTGGGTCTGTGACAAAATTGACTTCAGACCATTCGACAAAAAGCACAAATCGTTTAAGCAGCATCGCAATTAGCTCATGACACCACTGGTGTCAACTAGATGTTACAACTGCTTGTCACCTGCGTCAAAATGCCGAACCGTTAAGCTGAACGATCTCTTTGGTGAGAAGCGCAGCGAGCGAAACCCACGCCAGATACGGCAACAAGAGAAGCGACGCCAGACGAGAG
The DNA here is from genome assembly GCA_965214365.1 of Lichenihabitans sp. GTDB lineage: Bacteria > Pseudomonadota > Alphaproteobacteria > Rhizobiales > Beijerinckiaceae > Lichenihabitans. Next base: position 1,350,375 of record CBDCBM010000004.1, on the reverse strand, counting down.
CAGCGCCAGAGCGCCACCATGGCCAGCACGATTGACAGCCATAAAAATGGCACCTCGACAAGGGCCCAATCAGGATGCCGAAGACGAAAGAACAGAGCACTCCACAGGACGTTGAGAAAGCCGTTCAGAGCGAGGGCCGTTGCCACCCACAGCCGGGCGGAGTGGTCGGGCGCTTTGATCCAGGCCCCATAAGCGGCCAATGTCCACAAGGCGAAAATGCCTGTCCAAATCGGCCCGAAGGCCCAATCCGGCGGCTTCCACGCCGGCACGATCAGCGCTTGAGACCAAGGCCCGATATCGGTAATCAGGCCGCCGAGACCCATAACGACGATGGCCGCCAGCGCCGCCGCCGCCAAGGGTCTCGTCTGAAAACGACGTTTGGCCAGCGCGTCGTTCATGCCGGCGCGAGCCCGACGAGATGCCTCATGTTGTTGAGAAAGATGCGCAGATAGGCCATCGGATCCTTCCGCACCAATTCTTTGTTCATGTAAGAATCCCAGGTCATCTTCTGGACGTCCCGGTTGCGGCAGAGACTCACGAAGAGCTCCCGCCGACGATCGCTGGCGTACCAGAACCATTGCATGAACCCGAGGGCGCGGAACACCTGGCCATGTGCGGCCAGGAATCGCTTCCGCGCGGATCGCAATTCCCGCGCGTCGCCAGTGGTGCAGAAGGCATCCACCGCCTCCGCCGCCAACCGACCGCCGACCATCGCGTAATAAATGCCCTCGCCAGAGGCCGGAGCCACCACGCCCGCCGCATCCCCGGCCAGCACGATGTCGCGTCCGTTGTCCCATCGTCGAAGGGGTTTCAAGGGAATCGGCGCGCCCTCGCGGCGCAGCGTCTTGAGGTCACGCATCCCCGTGATGGCGCGCAGGTCCCCCACCGCGCCCCGCAACGAAAAGCCCTTGTGGGCCGAGCCCGTGCCGATGCTGGTCGTGGCGCCGTGCGGAAAGATCCAGCTATAGAAATCCGGTGAAAGCGCACCGCGATAATAGATGTCGCAGCACGAACCGTCGAAACCCGGGGTGGATGCGGCCGGCGATTCGACGATCTCATGATAGGCGAACACGAAGGCGGGGCGCCCAGCCCCCGGCACGCAGTCCCTCGCTATAGCCGATAGGGCCCCATCGGCTCCGATCACGCTTCTGGCGCGGATGCGCTGAGGCTCTGATTTCGACGCGCCGGCGGGATGATGGCAGACAACCGCCATGCCATCGGGATCGCGTTCGATGCGCAGGAACGTACCTTTGCGTCGCTCGGCACCCGCCTGGACCGCCCTCTCTCGCAGCCATTCGTCGAACTCGGCCCGGTCGACCATGCCGACGAACCCCGCATCGATCGGCATATGCACCCGCTTGTCTTTCGGGGACACGATGCGGGCGGCGGTCGCACGGGCGACGATCAAATGGTCGGGAATCGCGAAATCGCGGATCAGGCGGGGCGGGATGGCGCCACCGCAAGGCTTGATCCGGCCGGCGCGGTCCAGAAGCAGGACGGAGCGCCCCATGCTTGCGAGGTCGCAGGCGGCGGTGGCACCCGCCGGGCCGCCGCCCACAATCACAGCATCGAAAGTCTCGGCTAGGGTCATCGACGGGTCTCCGATGTCACCGTTTGCAAGAATCGCGACCCCAGGGTGGCCGAAGCGCGGGCGGAGGCGTGACGTCCGGGGCAAGGCGTGAGCCGCCAGGGCCGCCGCGCAGCAGAAGAGGAAAGCCTCGCCGATGAAGACGAAGGCATAGGCGATAGAGGCCGACCCCACCAGATGACGGGCGACATCGCTGGCCGACGTGCCGACGAGACCGCCAAGCGCGAAGGCCAAGGCTTGCGCGGCGCCCCACAGACCCATGCGCACGCCCTCGCGGCCGGAGCGGCCCTTGCCGGCGAGTTGCATCATGGCGCCAATGGCGGAAATCGAAAAGGCGCCGTTGGCGAAACCGAGGGCGAACAACGCCGCCCGCATTGCAACGGCGGATTCGCCGAAGCCCGTCGCCGCCAGCGCCAGAATGGCAACCGCCGAGGCCAGGCAACCGCCCGCTGTCCAGAACCGCATCGAACGCAGACGGTCGGAGTTGATCGCGCTGCCGAGAACGGCCACGACGATCATCCCCGCCAGCAACCCCGAATGCTGCAGGCCGGCGAGCTTTGCCGATTCGGCGGCCGACAGAAGGAAGACCGTTCCGACGAAAGGCTCGATGATGAGCTCTTGGGCCGAATAGGCGAGCATCGAAACGAAGACGAACAGCGTGAAGTGGCGCGCCTCCGGTTCGGCCCAGACCTCGCACAAGGCGGGCCAAAAGGCCGTCGATGAGGCGCGCGGCTCGATCCCGGACGCTCCTTGGGCCGGTGCATCCTCGAGCGTCAGAATGGCGAGCAGCGAAACCACGAAGGCCGTGCCCGCGATGACGAGCGAAGCCTCGATCATATGTTCGATCGAAAAGGGATCGAGCAGACGTCCCGCGACGCCCGCCGTGACGATGAAGCCGGCGATCATCATCATCCAGACGACGGTGGCGGCAGCCGCCCTTCGCCGCTCGCCAACCTCCTTGGCCAGCAGGACCAGCAACGATGTGCCGGCGGCGCCGACCCCGACCCCGATGAGCGCGAAGGCGAGGAGGCCGAGCGCGAAACCGGCTCCGGGATTGGTTCTCATCAGGCCGGTCGCGGTCGCGGCCAACACGGTGCCCAGGGCCAGCATGGCCATTCCACCGATGATCCAGGGTTTTCGTCGGCCCTGCTGGTCGGACCCGAACCCCCAGCGGGGACGCAGCATCTGCACCGCATAATGAAAAGCGACGAGGCCGCCAGGGACAATGGCCGGCAGCGCCAGTTCCACCACCATCACCCGGTTGAGGGTCGAGGTCGCGAAAACCACCATTGCGCCGATCGACGCTTGAACAAGCCCGAGACGGACGATCGTCAGCCATTGCGAACTGATTTTCATCCCGAACTTCCCTCGCTGTTACTCTCGGCCGATGCATCGACGAGCCCATAGCGGCGCAGTTTCACATAAAGGCTCTGCCGGCTAAGCCCGAGAAGGTCAGCCGCCGCAGCCCGATTGTCCTCCGTCATCTGCAGCGCGGCCTCGATCGACAGTTTCTCGATCACATCGGTCGCCTCGCGTACTAATTCCTTCAACGAGACGCGGCCCACGAGTTCGGTCAGTTGAGCGACCGACCGTGGCAGCGGCGGCCCGCTCCGAGCATCGCCCTTGAGGCGCCGGCCGATATTGCGGATCGCGAAGCCGAAACAGGGCCTTTCGCTGTTCATGACCGAAGCCGCCGAGATTTCGACCTCGACCTTGGTGCCGAGTTCGCCGTGAATGGTCGAGGCGAACAGACGTACCGCGCCGTGTTGGCGCAAGTTGGCGATCAGCACCGGAAGATCGACGCCGGGACGGCCGACCCAGCGATCGAGCGTCTGGTTCACCGCCTGCCGGTCGTTGGCAATCTGGGCCATATCGAGGAACGAAGCATTGACCGACAGGATCTGCCCCTCGGCGTCGCTGACCACGAACCCGTCCGGCGCGTTTTCGACGAGCTTGAGCAGCTTCCAAGTCATCTTGGGCACGACACCGGCTGGTGAATCGGACTTCATCCGGGACAGCCGCACCAGAAAAAGCGAGGCGTTTTCTTGCCGGAAGATGAAGGCCGAAACCAGCATCTCCTCTTCGCCCTGGATTAGCCGCGCCCGCACGTCGTCGGCGCGGCCGGCGGTCTGGACGACCGAGAGAAGCGCCCGGAGCGGTGGCCCCGAAATCTCGTCGAATGCGTCGACCAGGGGTTTGCCAAGAACGGAGGATACGGCCTCCCCGAACAATTCGGAGGCGGCCGGATTGGCTTCTATGACCTTTTGCGTTGCCACATCGACGATCAACACCGGTTCGGAGGAGATGCGGAACAGGAGGCGATAGCGCGTTTCGACATGGCGCAGCCGCGAATAGTCACGCTCCATTGATTGCTGGGCCTCAACCAGCCGTCGCTGCATCGCGGAAAATTGCTGGAGGTTCCGTCCGAAAGCGACGACGCGTCCCTCCACCCCCGCCAGGACGGCGGAATAGAGCACCGGCACGTCCGTCGCCCGACCGGATGGGTGGTTGACCTGGCGTGACTTGCCGGCCCCGTCCAAAACGGCTTCCTTCAGGAGCGCCTGGATCTTGGGCCGGCTTTCGAGGGTGACGGTCTCGGCCCAGGGACGGCCAATCCACTCGCCATGACCGACGAGATCGGTCGACAATTCCTCGCTGTTGAATGCCAGATCGCGAATGATGCCTTCCCGATCGACGACGATGGAAATATCGGAGGCCGCCGCGATCAGCCTTGCGGCCGCCAGGGCATCCATATGTCCGAGGGATTGTGCGGGGGTGGTGAAATGTCTCACGGGTCGAGGGCTCCAAGGCCGATGATTTGGCCCTTCGGTCGTGACGTTTCTCCCCCCCGGGGTATCATCGTCCCGCCATCTGCGCGGCGAAACATTCGGCATGAAACACGGCCTGACGCGCATCGAATCCCACCGCATCGGCACCAACCTGGGCGACATATTCGGGATGGTCGACGAAGAGTGGGCCGCCCACGAGAACGCCCACAACCCGATTGCAGGATTCGCGGCGGACGATCTCGATCACATTGGCCAACCGATCGAGTTGACTGGCGAGGCTGACCGAGAAACCGACCACGGTGAACCAGGTTTCCCGTAGCGCGAGAGTGAGCTCCACATTGGACTCGAACGGCTCGGTCCAGACGCTCCAGGCCGAACGACGGAAGAATTCCGCCACCATCGACAGCCCGAACGTATGCTGGTCGCCGGGAAGCGGTGCCAGAAGCGCTTGGCGTCCAGCATCGAAGCGGCGCGCCTCCTTCTGAAACTCGGGGCTGAAATCGCGCAGCATGCGATGCAGCGTGCCGAGCGCCAGTGTGACGTCGATGAAGCCGCAAAGATCAGCCGCCCATAAGTCGCCGATATGCCGGGCCGCCGGCTGAAACAGGTCGAGGTAGACATATTCGACCGAATGGCCCTGCGCGCGGAGCGCGGCCACGAAGGCTGGGGCGGCGGCATCATCGCTCGCCGCTAAAAGAAGATCGACGAAGCGAAGGATCTCGGCCTGGACCGGGACCGCCTCCTGCGCGGACGCATCGGCCTGCCGCCGGTTCAGCACCAAGCGCGGAATGATCTCGGTCTCGACGGCGCGAAGCACTGTGTCGAGCCTTGGCCGCAATCGCTCCTGCATTGGCGGCGTGCCGGTTTCAAAAGCGCGGCCGCCCTCCGACCGCCGCACCTTGTCCGACGTGTCCCAATGGCCGTTATCGAGGACCTGCTGATTCAACCGGGATACCCCTTCAGCCATGGTTGCTTCCTCCCCAATAGATTGACGCGAGACCAATGCGTCAACCTAAATTTACGTCAATCATTGTTGACACGTTGAAAGACTGCGCCTAGCCTCCGTCTCGTCCTCAAGACCGCAGGGGCAGGCGTTCTTTCCACCTTACACCGACCCCGACACGCCCCTTAAACGGCTGCATGCCCCGGTTGGCGGCCGACATCCGACCTTTCAAGGCCAAGGTTGTCAAGACATGTTTACAAGTTTGCGTCCCGCCCCAACCGCCGCCCTCGTCTCGACCAGCATGGCGGTCAGCGGCTCGGCGAGCCTCTACACCCCCGAGGAAAGACTGCGGCGGGATCGCTCTTCCTGGACGCTCGTTCAGGGCATCTTGGCGCCCCTGCAATTTCTCATCTGCCTCGCCAGCCTTGGGTTGATCCTTCGCTATCTCTCGACCGGCTACGGTCTCGACCTCGCCACCGCCTCGGTCGTGGTGAAGACCCTGGCGCTCTACGTCATCATGGTGACCGGTTCGATCTGGGAGCGTGAGGTCTTCGGGGTCTACCTCTTCGCGCCGGCGTTCTATTGGGAAGACGTGATGAGCATGCTGGTTCTGGCGCTCCACACGGCTTATCTGGCGGCGCTGTTCACAGGCGCGCTTGCGCCTCACGCGCTGCTGTTCCTCGCTCTCGCCGCCTATGCGTCCTACGCCGTCAACGCCACGCAATTCGTCCTGAAATTGCGGGCTGCCCGCAAGGGCGCGGCTGCAGCATCCTGCAGGACCGCGACCGTTGGGGTCGGCCGTTGAACGCCCTGGCCCCTCTGACTTCGGTCGTTGGTTGCGCCGAGGCGCCGGTGCTGCGCCAGCGCGGCCAACGGGAAGTCTTCTGCGGGCTGACCGGGATCATCTGGCTGCATCGCAAAATCCAGGATGCGTTCTTCCTCATCGTCGGCTCACGCACCTGCGCTCATCTGATGCAATCGGCGGCCGGGGTGATGATCTTCGCAGAGCCCCGGTTCGCGACCGCGATCATCGAGGAGCGCGACCTCGCCGGGCTTGCAGACGTCAACGACGAACTCGATCGTATCGTGGCGCGGCTGCTGGAGCGTCGGCCCGATATCAAGCTCCTGTTTCTCGTCGGCTCCTGCCCGTCCGAGGTCATCAAGCTCGACCTCTCGCGCGCCGCGAGCCGGCTGTCACGCTCCTACACGCCGCAGGTGAGGGTCCTGAACTATTCGGGCAGCGGGATCGAGACCACCTTCACCCAGGGCGAGGACGCCTGCCTCGCCTCTTTGGTGCCGTGTCTGCCGGAGACTTCCACTCCAGAGGCGATGAACCTCCTCGTCGTGGGTGCGCTGTCCGAAGTTGTCGAAGACCAGATGGGACGGATGTTCGCCGATCTCGGCATTGGTCCGGTCGCCTTCCTGCCCCCGCGCCGCGCCGCCGATCTGCCGCCCGTCGGGCCAAATACGAAGATGCTGCTGGCCCAGCCCTTCCTGGCCGAAACGGCCCGCATGTTGGCCGAGCGCGGAGCGACTCATTTGCCCGCCGCCTTTCCACTCGGGGTCGAGGGAACGACGCTGTGGTTGAAAGCTGCCGCTGACGCCTGGCGAATCGCGCCGGAGCATTTCGACCGCGTGACGAAGCCCGGCCGTGATCGCGCCGCCCGCGCGCTCGAACGCCATCGCGCGATGCTTACCGGGAAAAGCGTGTTCTTCTTCCCCGATTCGCAGCTCGAAGTGCCCTTGGCCCGGTTTCTGTCGCGAGAGCTGGGCATGCGCCTCGTCGAGGTCGGCACCCCTTATCTTCACCGCCAGCATCTGGCCGCCGAACTCGATCTTCTCCCGGCCGGAACGGCCCTCAGCGAGGGTCAGGACGTCGATCGGCAACTCGATCGTTGTCGCGCGGCGACACCGGACATCACGGTCTGTGGTCTCGGCCTCGCCAATCCGCTGGAAGCCGAGGGCCTAACCAGCAAGTGGTCGATCGAGCTGATCTTCACGCCGATCCAGGGCTACGAACAGGCGGCGGATCTCGCCGAATTGTTCGCTCGCCCCCTGGTCCGCAAAACCTTGCTGGTGGCCTGAGATGCAGCTCACCGTCTGGACCTATGAGGGACCTCCCCACGTCGGCGCCATGCGGATCGCGACCGCCATGGAAGGCGTCCATTACGTCCTTCACGCCCCCCAGGGCGACACTTATGCCGACCTCCTGTTCACGATGATCGAGCGGCGCTCCAAACGCCCGCCCGTCACCTACACAACCTTCCAGGCGCGCGACCTCGGCTCGGACACCGCCCAATTGTTCCAAACCGCCGTGGCGGACGCGGTCGACCGGTTCAAGCCCCAAGCGCTGCTCGTCGGCGCCTCCTGCACGGCCGAACTGATCCAGGACGACCCTGGCGGCCTCGCCCGTGCCCTGAACTTGGACATCCCCGTCGTCCCGCTGGAATTGCCCTCCTATCAGCGCAAGGAGAATTGGGGCGCCTCAGAGACCTTCTATCAACTCGTCCGGACCATGGCCGGCCCGCAGGCTCCGACCCCCGGCACGAAGCGGCTTACCCGTGAAGCGGGAACGCCAGCGCGCTGCAATATCCTCGGCCCAACCGCGCTCGGCTTCCGCCATCGCGACGATGTCGAGGAAATCACACGGCTGCTCCGCAAGATCGGCATTGAAGTTTCGGTGGTTGCGCCGCTCGGCGCGACGCCGGCTGATCTGGCCCGGCTGGGCGAGGCCGATTTCAATGTTGTCCTCTATCCGGAGATCGCGGCCACCGCGGCCAAGTGGATGGAGCGGACGTTCGGCCAGCCCAGCACCAAGACGGTGCCGATCGGCGTGTCGGCCACCCGCGATTTCATCGCCGAGGTGGCGAGCCTCGCCGGCCTCGACGCGTCCACGCTGCTTGAAGACGACGCCTCACGCCTCCCTTGGTATTCGCGCTCGGTCGATTCCACCTATCTCACCGGTAAGCGCGTGTTCGTGTTCGGAGACGCCACCCATGCGGTCGCCGCCGCCCGCATCGCTGCCGACGAACTCGGCTTCAAGGTCGTCGGGCTCGGCACCTACTCCCGTGAATTCGCCCGCGAAATCCGCGACGCCGCCAAAATCCATGGCGTCGAGCCGCTGATCACCGACGATTATCTCGACGTCGAAGCCAAGGTCGCGGAGGCGCAGCCCGATCTCGTCCTCGGCACGCAGATGGAACGCCATATCGCAAAGCGGCTCGGCATTTCCTGCGCCGTGATTTCCGCGCCCGTGCATGTGCAGGATTTCCCGGCCCGCTATTCGCCGCAGATGGGCTTCGAGGGCGCCAACGTCATTTTCGACACCTGGGTCCATCCGCTGATGATGGGCCTCGAGGAGCATCTTCTCGGCATGTTCCGCGAGGATCCGGAATTCCATGCTGGCGCGGCGCCTTCGCATCTGGGGACTTCCCCTTCTCCCCTCCGGGGAGAAGGTGGTCCGAAGGACCGGACAGGGGTCGAAGCCGCAGTCCTGTCCCCCTCATCCGAACCGACGTCGTCGGGCCACCTTATCCCCCAGGGGGAGAAGGAAACCGCCGCCGTCACCTGGGCGCCGGACGCCGAAAAGGAAATTTACAAGATCCCGTTCTTCGTGCGCGGGAAAGCCCGCCGCAACACCGAAAGCTTTGCCGCGCTGAGCGGCATATCCCTCATCACCGTCGAGACCTTGTACGATGCCAAAGCGCATTTCGGTCGCTGACGCGACGCCCATCCGTATCGTCATCGTGACGATGGACAGCCACCTGGCTGGTGCGGTCGATCGCGCCCGCATGTCGCTGAAGGCGGAGATGCCGGGTCTCGACCTCGTCATCCATGCGGCCGACCAATGGGATGGCGACGCGGCGGCTTTGCAGCGCTGCCACGCCGATATCGCGCGCGGCGACATCGTGATCGCCACGATGCTGTTTCTCGAAGACCACATTCGCGCCGTGCAGCCCGCCCTCGCGGCGCGGCGCGACGCCTGCGACGCCATGCTGTGCGCCATGTCGGCCGGCGAGGTGATGCGGCTGACACGGCTTGGCAAGTTCGCCATGTCCGGTACGTCCGGCGGTGCAATCGGGTTGCTGAAACGCCTGCGCGGATCAAAGACCAGCAGCGGCTCCAGCGGCCATGGCCAGATGAAGATGCTCCGCCAGGTGCCGCGCATGCTGCGCTTCATTCCTGGCACGGCCCAGGACGTCAGGACCTATTTCATCGCCCTGCAATATTGGCTGGCGGGTTCGGAAGAAAACCTCGCCAGCATGATGAGGATGCTGGTGACCCGCTATGCGGCCGGCGAGCGGCGGTCCCTGCTCGGTACGCTGAAGGCGGCCCCGCCGGTCCCTTATCCGGATGTCGGCCTCTATCATCCGAGAGCCAAGGGCCGCATCGTCGAACGGGTGGAACACCTGCCTTGCACCGGCAGCGCCGGCACGGTCGGCGTGCTCATCATGCGGTCCTATGTGCTGGGCGGCAATGCGGCCCATTACGACGGCGTCATCGCGGCGCTCGAGGCCAAGGGCCTTCGAGTGATCCCGGCTTTCGCCAGTGGGCTCGACGCGCGGCCCGCCATTGAGGCCTTTTTCCTGCGCAATGGCGCACCGACCATCGACGCGCTGGTCTCGCTGACCGGTTTTTCCCTGGTCGGCGGCCCCGCCTACAACGACGCGGCGGCTGCGGCCGACATCCTGGCCAAGCTCGACGTTCCCTATGTCGCGGCTCATCCGCTGGAATTTCAGACACTGGAACAGTGGCAGGCCGATCCGCGCGGTCTCACTCCGGTCGAAGCCACCATGATGGTGGCTATCCCCGAACTCGATGGCGCGATCTGGCCGATGACTTTCGGCGGACGCTCCTCTGTCTCCGAAAGCGGCCGGCGCGACATGGTCGTGAATGAAGAGCGCGCCGCCATGCTGGCCGCCCGGGTCGCGCGGCTCGTACGACTGCGCAAGACGCCTCGCGCCACCCGCAAGCTGGCGATCATCTTGTTCAGCTTCCCGCCCAATGCCGGCAATGTCGGCACAGCCGCTTATCTGTCGGTCTATGCCTCGCTGTTCAACACCCTCAAGGCGGCGAAAGCCGGCGGCTACGCGGTCGATCTTCCGGCCGATGTCGACGATCTGAGGACCCGGATCGTCGAGGGCAACGCCTCCCGCCACGGGATGCATGCCAATGTGGCGGCCCGCATCCCCGTGGACGACCACGTGCGGCGCGAGCGCTGGCTGGGCGAGATCGAGCGTCAATGGGGACCGGCGCCCGGCCGCCAGCATAGCGACGGCGGCGGCCTGTTCGTGCTCGGCGCGCGGTTCGGCAACGTCTTCGTCGGCGTGCAACCTGCCTTCGGCATCGAGGGAGACCCGATGCGACTGCTGTTCGAGGGCAGCTTCGCGCCGACCCACGCCTTCTCGGCCTTCTATCGCTACATCGCGCAAGACTTCGGAGCCGACGCGATCCTGCATTTCGGCACGCATGGCGCGCTTGAATTCATGCCCGGCAAGCAGGCCGGCCTTTCGGGCCAATGCTGGTCCGACCGCCTGATCGGCGACATGCCGAACGTCTATCTCTATGCCTCCAACAACCCGTCGGAGGGTGCGCTCGCCAAGCGGCGCATCGGGGCTACCCTCGTCAGCTACCTGACGCCGCCGGTCGCTCATGCGGGGCTCTATCGCGGACTCATCGACCTCAAAGCCTCGCTCGATCGCTGGCGCACGCTCGACCCCGTGGCGGACGCGCAGCAGCGCATTACTCTGGCAGCGCTCGTTCAGGCGCAGGCCGCCGCCGTCGAACTCGCCCCCGCCGAGCCGGTCTGGAGCGACAACCGGGCCGAGGAGATCGACCGCCTGCGCGCGGCCTTGCTCGACCTCGAATATACGCTGATCCCACACGGCCTGCATGTGGCCGGCGAGCCGCCCTCTGCGGAGGCCCGAGCCGAACTGCTCGACGCGGCGGGGGTTCTGGAGCCCGTGCGCCGGGCCGCCATGGACGCGCTGCTCGCGACCGACCACGAAATCCCGGCCCTGCTCCACGCCCTCGACGGCGGCTATATCCGCCCGGCGCCGGGCGGCGATCTTTTGCGCACCACCGATGTTCTTCCCACCGGCCGCAACCTGCATGGCTTCGACCCGTTCCGCATCCCGAGCGCCTTCGCGGTGACGGACGGTGCCCGCCAGGCTGAACGGCTGCTCGCCCGCCATGCGGCGGATGACAAATCGCTTCCCGAGACGGTGGCGATGGTGCTCTGGGGCACCGACAATCTCAAGACCGAGGGTGGCCCTCTGGCTCAGGTGCTCTGGCTACTGGGTGCCGCACCGCGACGGGACGCCTATGGCCGACTCTGCGGCGCCGAACTCGTGCCCCTCGCCGAACTCGGGCGCCCACGGATCGACGTCATCGTCACCCTGTCCGGCATCTTCCGCGATCTTCTGCCCCTCCAGACGAAGCTCCTGGCCGAAGCGGCCCTGCTCGCCGCCAGCGCCGACGAGCCGGTGGAGCTCAATTTCGTCCGCAAGCACGCCCTGGCGTTCCAGGCCGAGCATGGCGGGGATATCGCCCAAGCGGCGCTAAGGGTCTTCGGCAATGCCGATGGGGCCTATGGGGCCAACGTCAACCAGATGGTCGAAAGCGGCGTCTGGAACGACGAGGACGAACTTGCCGACGCCTATATCAAGCGCAAGGGTTTCGCCTACGGGGTCGATGGGCGGCCGAGCAAGCAGGAGGCCGTGCTCTCGCATATGCTCAAGAGCGTCGCCGTCACCTATCAGAATCTCGACTCGATCGAACTCGGCGTCACCACGGTCGACCATTATTTCGATACGCTCGGCGGCATCACCCGCGCGGTGCGCCGCGCCCGGGGCGAGGCCGCGACGGTCTATATCGGCGATCAGACGCGCGGGGACGGCATCGTCCGCACGCTGTCCGAACAGGTCTCGCTCGAAACCCGCACCCGCGCCTTGAATCCCAAATGGTACGAGGCGTTGCTGGAGCACGGCTACGAGGGCGTGCGGCAGATCGAGGCCCATGTCACCAATACTCTGGGTTGGTCTGCGACGACGGGCCAGGTTTCGCCCTGGATCTATCAGCAGCTTGCCGAGACCTATGTGCTCGATCCCGAGATGCGCGAGAGGTTGGCGAGCCTCAACCCCACCACCTCCGCCAAGCTCGCCAACCGTCTCATCGAAGCCCATGAGCGCAATTACTGGTCGCCCGACGCCGATACCCTCGAAGCCCTGCGCCGCGCCGGCGAGGAACTCGAAGACCGGTTGGAAGGCATAATCGTCGAAAAGGTGGCCGCATGAACATCGCCGTCAGACCCAATCTCGGATGCGGCAGCGGCGGAGGCTGCGCCGATGGCGAGGGTTCCGTCCAGGTTAAGATGGACCCGACCGTCAAGATCGGCACCGCCAAGGTCTTCGCCGTCTACGGCAAGGGCGGCATTGGCAAGTCTACGACATCCTCGAACCTGTCGGTGGCTTTCTCGAAGCTCGGCAAAAGGGTGCTGCAGATCGGGTGCGACCCCAAGCACGATTCGACCTTCACGCTGACGAAGCGCCTCGTTCCCACCGTCATCGACGTTCTCGAAGGCGTCGACTTCCACGCCGAGGAACTGCGCCAGGAAGACTTCGTGTTCGAGGGCTACAATGGCGTGATGTGCGTCGAGGCCGGCGGCCCTCCGGCCGGCACCGGCTGCGGCGGCTATGTGGTCGGGCAGACCGTCAAGCTTCTCAAAGAGCATCACCTGCTCGAAGAGACCGACGTCGTGATCTTCGATGTTCTCGGCGATGTGGTCTGCGGCGGCTTCGCTGCCCCCCTTCAGCATGCCGACCGGGCGCTGATCGTCGCGGCTAACGACTTCGACTCCATCTTCGCCATGAATCGCATCGTCGCGGCCATCAAGGCCAAGGCCAAAAACTATGACGTGAGGCTCGCCGGCGTCATCACCAACCGCAGTGCCGCGACCGACCAGATCGACCGCTACACGGCCGCAACGGGCCTCAAGAATCTGGCGCATTTCAAAGACCTCGACGTCATCCGCCGGAGCCGGCTCAAGAAGTCGACACTGTTCGAGATGGACGCAACGCCCGAAATCCTCGCCGTGCAGGCCGAATATATGCATCTGGCCGAAACGCTCTGGGCCGGCACCGAACCTCTGGCGCCGGAGCCTTTGAAAGACCGCGAAATCTTCGACCTCCTGGGGTTCGACTGATGCAGACCGTCTCCTATCAGCAGCGCCGTGGGCAGCTCGAAACCTATTTCGACCGCACCGCCGTCGAGGCCTGGACACGCCTCACCTCGGATGCGCCGGTGGGCAGCATCCGGGCTACGGTGCGGGCGGGCCGCGACCGCATGCGCTCGACCATCCTCGGCTGGCTGCCGGGCGACCTTCGCGGGGCGCGATTGCTCGATGCGGGCTGCGGCACAGGCGCCTTGGCGGTCGAGGCAGCGCGGCGCGGCGCTCATGTGGTCGCCATCGACCTTTCCGCCACATTGGTGGGGCTGGCCCGCGAACGTTCGCCAAGCGATCTCGGCCAGGGCAAGATCGATTTCCAAGTCGGAGACATGTTGGACCCGACGCTCGGCCGCTTTGACCATATCGTCGGCATGGATTCGCTGATTCACTATGACGCGCCCGACATGGTTCGGATCATCGCCGGGCTCACCGCGCGGGCGCGAACGTCCGTCATCACGACCTTCGCGCCGCGCACACCGCTGCTGACCGTGATGCATACGGTCGGCCGCCTGTTCCCTCGCGGCGACCGCGCGCCGGCCATCGCGCCCATCGGTGAATCGAACCTGCGCCGGCGCATCGCCGCCGATCCCAGTCTGGCCGGCTGGCGTCCCGCCCGAACCGAGCGCGTCGCGGGAGGGTTCTACATCTCCCAGGCCTTCGAAATGGTGCGGCCATGAGCCGATTGTCGGACCTCCCGGACGCTGGAAAAGCCGACAACCACGCCCTCATCCGGAGCCGCGACAGCGGCGTCTCGAAGGACGAAGGTTCAGAAGGCACGGCCCTGCCGCCCCTTCTTCGACAAGCTCGAGATGAGGATGTTGGGGGGGAGGCTCGCATTTCTGTCGGTTCACGCCGCAAACTTCCCTGGTCGCCGATTCCGGTCAAGCCGCCCGCGTCGAGGCGCGTGGCCAAGCAATGGCAGACCCTAAGCCCGAAATTCCTGCCTTTTGCCGACGCAGCAAGCGCCGAACTGCCGCTGGGCCGGCTGCTGCGCCTGTCCCTGTTCCAGGTCACTGTCGGTATGGCGGTGGTGCTGCTGATCGGCACATTGAACCGGGTGATGATCGTCGAACTCGGAGTCCCGGCCTGGATCGTCGCCTGCATGATCTCCCTGCCGCTGGTCTTTGCGCCGATGCGCGCGATGATCGGCTTCAGATCCGACACCCACCGCTCGGTGCTGGGCTGGCGGCGGGTGCCCTATCTGTGGTTCGGAACGCTGCTGCAGTTCGGCGGCTTGGCGATCATGCCCTTCGCGCTTTTAGTCCTCTCGGGTGATGCCAACGGCGGACCGGTGATCGTCGGACAGATCGGCGCGGCACTCGCCTTCCTGCTGGTCGGGGCCGGCATCCACACGACGCAAACCGTAGGCCTCGCGCTCGCGACCGATCTCGCTCCCGCCGAGGCGCGGCCGAAGGTCGTCGCCCTGCTCTGCGCCATGCTGATGATCGGCATGGTGGTGAGCGCTCTCGTCTTCGGCGCGCTGCTGGCCAATTTCAGCGAGATCCGGCTGATTCAGGTTGTCCAGGGCGCCGCCCTCGCGACCATGCTCATCAATCTCGTAGCCCTATGGAAACAGGAAGCCCGCCAGCCCTCTCGCACCGCCAAAACCTTGCCGCGAACGACCTTCGCCGAAGCCTGGCGCGAATTCGCGACGCAGGATCAGGCCGTGCGTCGGCTCGTCGCGGTCGGCCTCGGCACCGTCGGCTTCAGCATGCAGGACATCCTGCTCGAACCCTACGGCGGGCAGATCCTCCACCTCACCGTCGGACAGACGACAGCCCTCACCGCCTTGCTGGCTGTCGGCGGCTGTGTCGGTTTCGGTCTCGCGGCACGATGGCTCGGGCGGGGCGCGGATCCCTATCGTGTCGCGGCCTCGGGCGCTCTCGTCGGCCTCGTGGCCTTTACGGCGCTCATCTTCTCGGCGCCGCTCGGCGCCGCCCCGCTCTTCGCGACCGGCGCCGCGCTCATCGGCTTCGGCGGAGGCCTTTTCGCCCATGCGACGCTGACCGCCGCCATGGCGAGCGCGCGTCGCGGCCAGGTCGGGTTGGCGCTCGGCGTCTGGGGCGCCGTGCAGGCCTCGGCGGCCGGTTGCGCCATCGCGCTCGGGGGCATCATCCGCGATGGTGTGTCGAGCCTCGCTTCGTCCGGCACTTTCGGCTCGACCCTGGCCGATCCGGCCACCGGTTATGGCGTCGTCTATTACATCGAACTTGCCACGCTGTTCGCCACGCTGATCGCCGTGGGACCACTGGTTCGCTACTCATCCGACACGACACCGGCCGCAACGCCTGAATGGCCGGCCATGGACCTAGGGAGGAAGGCCTGATGCTGAGAGGCTCGATCACCAGCTACATCGATGTGGCGCAACTGACGCTATACGCGTTCTTCATCTTCTTCGCGGGTATCGTGCTCTACCTGCGGCGCGAGGATAAGCGCGAGGGCTACCCGCTTGAAGCCGATATGGGGCCACCGGTCCGCAAGGAGGGCTTCCCGTTCTTGCCGAAGCCTAAAATCTTTCGTCTGACCCATGGCGGAACCGTCGCAGCCCCTGGCGGCACTCGGGACACGCGGGTGATCAAGGCGCGGCGGGTCCAGCAATGGTACGGCTCGCCGCTCCAGCCTACCGGCGACCCGATGATCGATGGCGTGGGGCCCGCCTCCTACGCCCTGCGTGAGGAAAAGCCGGAACTGATGCTCGATGGCACGCCGCTGATCCGCCCGATGCGGGTCGCTCCCGAAACATCGGTCGATCGCGAGGATGCCGATCCGCGCGGCATGACGGTCGTCGGCGCCGACAACAAAGCGGCCGGCATCGTCACGGACCTCTGGGTCGATATTGCCGAGCCGCAAATCCGTTACCTCGAAGTCGAGGTCACGGACGGCGGCCGCCATGTGCTGCTGCCCATGCCCTTTGCACGGGTGAGCGGAGCCAAGCGGCAGGTAAAGGTGAACTCGATCCTGGCGCGCCATTTCGCGACCGTGCCTGGCACCGAGAGCACCGAGCAGGTCACGAAACGCGAGGAAGACCAGATCTCGGCCTATTACGCCTCCGGCCACCTCTACGCCACGCCCTCCCGCCTGGGGCCGCTGCTATGAGCCACGACGATTTCGCCTTCGAACCCGTGCGGGGATTGCCGGGGCATCTGCCCCCCGGCGAGAAGCTCCTCTGGCAGGGCGCGCCCGATTTCCGATCTTTCGCGCTCCGGGCTTTCCACGTCCGAAAGGTCGCCATCTATTTCGCATTGCTGGTGGCGTGGCGACTGATCCAGGCGATCATGGAAGGCGGTACGCCGACCTCGATCGCCATGGCGGCCGTCCCGCTCACGGGGTTGGGGCTCGCGGCCGCCGCGATCCTCTGCGTCCTGGCCTGGCTGGTCACCAAGACAACCGTCTATTCGATCACCTCCCGGCGTGTGGTGATGCGGATCGGCGTCGCGCTGCCGATCACCTTCAACCTGCCCTTCACAGTTCTCGGCTCGGCATCGGTGAAACTCTTCTCCGATGGCAGCGGCAATATTCCCCTGGCGCTGACCGAGGGAAATCGCCTAGCTTACCTCGTGCTTTGGCCGCATGTGCGACCCTGGCGCCTAGCCCATGCGGAGCCGACCTTGCGCTGCCTGCCAGAGGCGGCAAGTGTCGCGCAACTCCTGTCGAGGGCGGTGGCGACAGCCGCGCCGGCCACCACGCAGACCACCGCGCATGCGCCGACAGCGGATGCGGCCTTGGATCAGAAAACCTGGCCGCTTTCCCCAGCAGCGGCCTAACGGGAGGCGACGATGAGCCAGCCAAGCCAAGATCGATCCTTTCCCAAGGGCGCCCTGCTCGGCGCGGCCGCGCTGATCGGCCTCACCATCGTCTCGGCGACGGCGGCCCGGCTGACCAGCCCCGGGCCTGCCCGGCCGGACGCCGTTCTTCTGGCGCAGCGAGACCTGCGGTTCGAGGATCGTGCCGATGGCAGCATCGCGGTCTTCGACGCCGGCAACGGCCGTTCTGTCGACGTGCTGGCGCCGGGCACCAACGGCTTCATCCGGGCTTCCCTGCGCAGCCTCGCTCACCGACGCAGGCTCGACGGCGACCATGACGATACCTGGCATCTTGCCGCCTGGGCCGATGGCCGGCTGACGCTGGACGATCGCGAATCGGGCGGCGTGATCGACCTCGAAGCCTTCGGCGAGACCAATGAGGCGGCCTTCGCACGGCTGCTGGGTCCAGAGACCGCAGTCCAATGAGCAGCGCCAACCCCTTCGGCCGGCGCATCGTCGAGGTGCCCTGCACGATCGACATCGAACATACGCAAGCGAGCCTGCATGCCTATGTGGATCTCGAAGGGATCGAGGTCGGTCCAGGAGACACCGTGCTGGTGCATAACGCGCCGACCGAGGTGCCGTTCGGTGAAAAGCTATTCTGCCAGCGGCGCGCCACCGTGGTGCGGGCCGGTTGGGCGGAGCGGTTATGGACGAAGGCGACCGCCTTTCTCGAATTGACAGAACTCTACGAAGTCAGTTTCACGCCACGGAGGATCCTATGAACGCTCCCGTTCGGCCCCTGGTCCCCAATGAATCGACCCGCCGCGCCCAGGAAGACACGGTCCTGAGCCCCCGGTTCTACACCACCGATTTCGAGGCAATGGACAAGGTGGACGTCGATCGCGTCCGGGCCGAGTGGGACGTGCTGATCGCAGAATTGCGCAGCGATCCCAACAGCCGCCATTTCATCCGCGACGAGCAATGGCACGCCGATATCGCAAGCCTCCCCGAAGGCCTGCGTCGCGAATTCCTGGACTTTCTCATCAGTTCGGTGACGGCGGAATTTTCCGGCTGCGTGCTCTATGCCGAAATCAAGAAGCGCGTGAAAAACCCCGACATGCGGGACATCTTCACCTTCATGAGCCGCGATGAAGCCCGCCACGCCGGCTTCATCAACGAGGCACTGAAGGAATTCGGTATCGGCGTCGACCTCGGATTCCTCACCAAAGCCAAGAAATATACGTTCTTCCGCCCGAAATTCATCTTCTACGCCACCTATCTGTCGGAGAAGATCGGCTATGCGCGCTACATCACGATCTATCGGCAGTTGGAGCGGCATCCCGAGCGGCAGTTCCACCCGATTTTTCGTTACTTCGAAAAGTGGTGCAACGACGAGTTCCGCCACGGCGAGGCTTTCGCGTTGCTGATGCGCGCCAACCCTAAGATTCTGCAAGGCGCCAACCGGCTGTGGATCCGCTTTTTCCTGCTCGCCGTGTTCGCCACTATGTATGTGCGCGACCATGCGCGGCCGGAGTTTCACAAGGCGCTCGGCCTCGACCCCACGGCCTATGACTACGAGGTCTACCGCATCACCTCGGAGATTTCGCGCCAGGTCTTCCCGGTGACGCTCGACATCGACAACCCGGTGTTCCGCGCCGGTCTCGAACGGATGCTTCGAATCACCGAGGCGAGCGCGGCCGCGCGACGGCAGGGCGGCCTTGTCGGCGGTATCAAACGGGCCGGCCTGATGCTCGCCGGCGCCGCGACCTTCGCTCGTCTTTTTCTACTGGCGCCAAAGCACCATGCCCTGCCGGACCTCGTCCGGCTTTCGCCGGTCTGGTAGGGGATCGTCTTGGCCGCGCTCGCCCTTCCCGCGTTTTTTGCCCTTTTCGTATGGTGGTTCAGCACGGCCGCCATCCTGTTCCTCGACGGCCTGCCTCGGAGCAGCTTTCGCTGGAGCATGGCAGGCGCGACGGCGGTCCTTGCGGGAGCGGTCTATGAACTGATGGTCAGCAGGACAGACGCCTCCGCGACCGGCGCCTATGTGGCCTTCACCAGCGGCCTCCTCATCTGGGCGTGGCTGGAAATGACCTATTATATGGGCTTCGTCACGGGGCCGAGGCGGCAAGCCTGCGCGCCGGGCTGCGCCGGGTGGCGGCATTTCGGCCATGCCGTGATGAGCAGCCTTTATCACGAGTTGGCGACCATCGGCCTCGCGGCGGCGCTCTATGCCGCGACGCGGGGGATGCCCAACCAAGTCGCACTATGGACCTTTGTGGTGCTCTGGGGGATGCAGATCAGCGCCAAGCTCAACGTGTTCCTCGGCGTTCCCAATGTCAGCGAGGAGTTTCTGCCCGAACATCTGTCGTTCCTCAAAGGCTTCCTCACCAAAAAGCCGATGAATTTTCTTTTCCCCCTCTCGGTCACGGCCTCGGTCGTCCTGGCGACCCTTCT
The DNA here is from genome assembly GCA_965214365.1 of Lichenihabitans sp. Lineage (GTDB taxonomy): Bacteria > Pseudomonadota > Alphaproteobacteria > Rhizobiales > Beijerinckiaceae > Lichenihabitans. The sequence continues at coordinate 1,330,628 of CBDCBM010000004.1, read as the reverse complement.
GGTTCAAAGGGCCTTCAGTGCGAGTGCGGGCGGTTTCGAAGCCACGGCATACGATATGCTCGCCATGTTGACCGTGCTGGCAGTCGTCGAACATTGGTTTCTGGTGGTACCGATCCGCGCTGAGGTTCTCTGGCGCTGGAGCCTCGTGTCGCGCGACAAGACCGCACAATCAGAGCCCGACGCGATGGACTCCGTCGAGACGCGGCCTCAAAGCTCCACATGCATGCATCAGGCCCGTGCGACACAACCCATGGCACGTCGGCCCGGCAAGACGAGGTTAGATCGGCCGATCTACGGCACGGCGCTCGGAGAATGCCTGAGCGATGCGCTTCACCTTCAACCGGCGCAGCCATCCCTGGCTCGGAGGCAAAGATGACGAAATACGAAGCCTTCTTCCGTGGTCAGCTCGACGGATTGCGCAAGGAAGGACGCTATCGTGTCTTTGCCGACCTCGAACGCAAGGCGGGAAATTTTCCGCGCGCGACCTATCACAAAGACCGCGCCCGCACCGAAGTCACGATCTGGTGCTCCAACGATTATCTCGGCATGGGTCAGCATCCCACCGTCATAGAGGCCATGCATCAGGCCCTCGATCGCTGCGGGGCCGGGGCTGGAGGCACTCGCAATATTTCCGGAACCAGCCACTATCATGTGCTGCTCGAAGAAGAACTGGCGGATCTGCACGGCAAGGAGGCCGCGCTGCTGTTCAACTCCGGCTTTATGTCGAACTGGGCGGCTCTCAGCACCCTGGCGTCGCGCATTCCTGACTGCGTCGTGCTCTCGGATGCCAGCAACCACGCCTCGATGATCGAGGGCATCCGGCATAGTGGCGCCCCCAAGCAGGTCTTTGCCCATAACGACCCCGAAGACCTCGACCGTCGCCTGTCGCGGCTCGACCCCGACCTTCCCAAGCTGGTCGCCTTCGAATCCGTATATTCTATGGACGGCGACATATCACCGATGGCCGAGATCATCGACGTCGCCGAAAAGCATCGGGCCATGACCTATCTCGACGAGGTCCATGCGGTAGGACTCTATGGGCCGAGAGGCGGCGGGATCGCCGAAATGCGCGGTTTAAGCGACCGGTTGACCGTCATCGAGGGAACACTCGGCAAGGCCTTCGGGACGGTCGGCGGTTATATCGCGGGCTCGGCGGCACTTTGCGATTTCGTCCGCAGCTTCGCCTCCGGCTTCATCTTCACCACATCGCTGCCGCCCGCCATCGCGGCCGGTGCCCGCGCCAGCATCCGCCACCTGAAAACCAGTTCGACGGAGCGCGAGGGTCATCAGGATCGGGTCGCGATGGTGCGGCGGCGATTCGACGAGGCCGGCATTCCCCACATGACCAACGACAGCCACATCGTTCCGGTGATGGTCCGCGATCCGGTACTCTGCAAACAGATCAGCGACCGGCTGCTCGACCATTTCGGCATCTACGTGCAGCCGATCAACTATCCCACGGTGCCGCGCGGCACCGAACGCCTGCGCGTCACCCCCTGCCCGCTCCACACCGACGAGGATATCGACCATCTGGTGTCGTCCTTTTCCACCATCTGGGCCGAATTCGGGATTGAAAAAGCGGCCTGAACGGCAGGTGGAAGCAGGGTCTTTGGCCAAAACTTATCCGGCGCCGGCAGCGGTGCTCGAACTTCTGAAGCCGATCACCTGGTTCCCGCCGATGTGGGCCTTCGGCTGCGGCGTCATTTCGTCCGGCATCGGGATCGTGGCCCACTGGCCCGTTGCGCTTGTCGGCATCCTGCTGGCCGGACCATTGGTCTGCGCCACCAGCCAGGCGGTCAACGATTGGTACGACCGCGAAGTCGATGCCATCAACGAGCCGCAACGGCCGATCCCTTCCGGCCGCATTCCGGGCCGTTGGGGCCTTTACATCGCGTGCGCCTGGACACTGCTGTCCTTCGGCGTTGCCGCCACGCTCGGCCGCTGGGTCCTGGCGGCCGCCATTCTCGGCCTGGCGCTCGCCTGGGCCTATAGCGCGCCGCCGCTGCGGCTGAAACGCAATGGCTGGTGGGGCAATGCGGCCTGCGGGCTGTCCTACGAGGGTCTTGCGTGGATCACAGGCGCCGCCGTGATGCTGGGCGGCCAGTTGCCGCCGGCACCTTCGATCATCCTCGCGCTGCTCTATAGCGTTGGGGCGCACGGGATCATGACGCTGAACGACTTCAAATCGGTCAAGGGGGACCGCGCCACGGGCATCGACTCGCTCCCCGTGCTGCTCGGCCCGCAACGCGCCGCGCAATGCGCCTGCCTAGTGATGGCGGTGCCGCAGTTTGTCGTGGTCCTTTTCCTGCTGCATTGGGAACGGCCCATCCATGCCGGCATCGTCGTGGCTCTGATCGGCGCGCAACTGCTGCTGATGCGCCGCTTCCTGGAGCAGCCAACCGAACGCGCGATCTGGTACAGCGGCTTCGGCGTGCCCCTCTTCGTGTTTGGCATGTTGGCCAGCGCCTTTGCGGTTCGGATTTTCATGGGCATGGTGTGACAAGGGTCCGAGTGGCATTGAGGATCTTGTCGGTCTTTGGGCTTCTGCTGGGCGCGACGGCGGTCGCCGGAGCGATGTGGCTCTACGTCCCGGACCTGCCCCGCGAGGAATTGCTGTCGAAATACGGGACCCGCGACGACCAGGATCTGTCCGTGGCAGGCTTGCGGCTGCGCCTGCGGGACACGGGACCAAAATCGGCTCCGGCAGTGATCCTCTTGCACGGCTTCGGCTCCAGCCTCGACACGTTCGAGGCCTGGGCCGGCGCGTTGTCGGCGCGTTATCGCGTCATCCGGTATGACTTGCCCGGGTTTGGACTGACCGGGGCGGATCCGCTCGACGACTATTCCGATCAACGCGGCATGGCCATTTTAGCCGCCTTGATGGACAGGCTGGGATTGACGCGAGCCTCCCTCATCGGCAATTCCATGGGAGGCCGATTGGCCTGGCAATTCGCCGCCACTCATCCGGAGCGGGTGGAGAAACTGGTTTTGATCTCACCGGACGGCTTTGCGAGCCCGGGCTTCGACTATGGCAAGCCGCCGACCATTCCGCTGGTGTTTAGAGCTCTTCCCTACGTGCTGCCGATGGCGATGGTCCGTGCCAATCTGGCTCCTGCCTATGGCGATCAGGCCAAGCTCACCGACGCGCTCGTCACCCGCTATCGCGATATGATGCTGGCGCCCGGCGTGAGGCGCGCCATCATCGACCGGACGGCGCAAACGATTCTGGAAGATCCTCGGCCGCTTCTGCGGACCATCACGGCGCCGACGCTGCTTCTGTGGGGAGACAGGGACGGCATGATCCCCCGGACAAACGCGGACGATTACCTGCGCGACATTCCCCTCGCCACTCTGGTCACTCTGCCGGGGCTCGGGCATGTCCCCCATGAAGAGGCACCAGAGATCTCCTTGCCGCCCGTCGAGGCGTTTCTGGCGAAATAGACCGCCCTACCCGCACACCATCTGGAACAAGGCCGTGCGCAGCGGCGGCCCATAGTCGGATTGGCGGAAATAGGCCGCCTGGGGCAGATGATCGACGTCGAGCGCGATCTCGTTGTTGCGCGGCAAGGGATGCAGGATCTTGGCACCGGGCTTCATGCGGCGCGCCGTCGCGAGATCGAGGACGAAACGGTCCTTCACGCGGTCGAACATCGCCACCTCCGTGAACCACTCCTTCTGCGGCCGGGTCATGTAGAGGATGTCCGCCTTCGGCACCACGTCCTCCCAGTCCTCGGTCTCGCTATAGGGGACGCCGTGGCGGTCGAGATAGTCGATGATGTCGCGGCGTACCCGCAATTCGGGGGCGGAGACGAAATGGATCCGGGTGCCGGGATATTTGGCGATCAGATAGGCCAGGGACCGAACCGTGCGGCTGTAGCGGCAATCGCCCACGAAGGCGATCTCCACATTGTCCGTGCGGCCGAGCTCCCGTCGGATGGCATAGAGGTCGAGCACCGCTTGGGTCGGATGCTGTTCGGCGCCGCAACCCGCGTTGAACACCGGCACGGGCTCGTCGAGCGTCGAAAGATTGTCGGCGACGATCTTGGCCGCGTCGTCGCTATGGTGCCTCAGCACAAGCGCCTTGGGGCGGTAGCCGGCGACCACACGAGTCGTGTCCTCAAGAATTTCGCCCTTGGCGGCGGAGGAAAACTTGCCGGCATCTTCGGTATAGATCACCTGAGCACCAAGCCGTACAGCCGCGATCTGGAACGACATGCGGGTGCGGGTGCTCGGCTGGTAGAACAGCATCACCACGACCTCGTCGCGAAAGATCGGCAACGGCTTGTGGGTCAGGAGATGGGTCGTGCGCTCGTAGAGTTCCTCGAAGATGTCGGCGCTGAAAATCTGGGCTTCGAGGATGGACTGTCCGCGCAACGAAATCACGCTCACCTCCGTAGATCACAATGTCTTTGGATCGAATCGATCTAAAGACATTGATGTGATCGATTCCCATATTTTAGAGCATGATGTCATCCGAAAACCCGTGCCGACTTTTCGGCATCATGCTCTAGTGCCGCCGGGCAGTTTGTGCCAGTCGCGCTTCGGGCTCCACACCACATTGCCCCGGGCGATATCGTCGGCCACGCCGTCATCGCCCTGAGAAAACTGCTTGAACGGCTTCCACACCACCGCGACCACCGGCAGGATCAAGCCGTCGCGCGGCATATAATCCTCCCGCACCACTTCGGAGCGGTTGAGAAAACACAAGACGCCCGCGACTTCGGCGCCGAAACTCTCGATCAGGGCCACCAGCGAAGAGGTGGTGGAAAAATTGTTGCAGACGTCTTCCACGATGAACCAGCGTTCGCCCGGCCCAGGCTCATGCCGGCTGAAAACGAGATCGGAGGTTTCGCGGGCGGTGGCGCTCGCAAGGGCCGTGACCTTCTTTTCGGGATAGATATATTGCTTTTGATGGTCGGCGGCCAACTGGTAGGCGAAGGCCTTGCCGCCCTCCGGGGCTCCGCAAAAGCCCTTCGCTCCGTCGAGCAATCCTTCAAGGCCGCGCTGCTTGAGGACGTCCGCCAGACGACGCGAGAAGGCGGCGAGCAGCGCCGGATGGCGCTCGGCCTGGGCGAAATTGACATAAACCTCGCCGACATATTGCCGGCCCGTGTGGTCGCGACCCGCATAGCCCACGAGGGGGCCAAGGCGCCGGCCGGTATCGTCCTTCGGACATTCGTAGAAGGCACCAGCGCCGCGCATGAGATCGAGCGGGGGCAGCGTCAGGTCCTGTCCGTGAAGATCGATCATGCCAGAATCCTGTAGTGGTTGATCGCGTCATGCAGCTTTTGCGTTTCGCGCCGCGCGGCGGCGTCAAAGTCCTCGCCCGAAGAGGCGTAGATGATGTCGCGCGAGGAGCTGACGATCATGCCGCGCCCTTTGGCGTCCTGCCCGGCCGCGACAGTCTTGGCGAGGTCCCCGCCCTGGGCTCCGATCCCTGGAATGAGGATCGGCATGTCGCCGACGATCTCGCGAACCTCGGCAAGTTCCCGGGGATAGGTCGCACCGACGACGAGCGAGCAGTTGCGGTTGCGGTTCCAGCCTGTCGCGACCCGCTCGGCGACCACCTGAAAAAGCGGCCGGCCATCGACGACGAGGTCCTGGAACTCGCCGCCGCCCGGATTGGAGGTCCGACATAGGATGATGCAGCCTTTGTCGGCACGGTCGAGAAAGGGCTTCAGCGCGTCCTCGCCGAGATAAGGATGCAACGTGACGGCATCGGCCTTGAGCCGGCCGAACGCCTCCTCGACATAGCCAAGGTTGGTCGAGCCGATATCGCCCCGTTTGGCATCGTAGATCACCGGCACATCGGGGGCGATGTCGTGAATGCGCTCGATCAGCCGCCCCAGCGCCCATGAGCCGTCCGGGCCAAGAGCTTCGAAGAAGGCGGCGTTGGGCTTGAACGCGCAGACCAGGTCGCGGGTCGCGGCGACGATGGAGGAGCAGAACTCCAGCACCACACGGGCTTCAAACGAGCGCGTCGCGCCGGGCTGATCGCATTGAGCCTTCACGGCCGCCGGAATACGCGAAAAATCGGGGTCGAGACCGACACAGACGAAACAATCGAGATCCCATCGGGCTTCGATCAGGTCGCGATAGAGACGTGGGGTCATCAGATCTCCGACAAGGCCAGCTTCGCTATTCGTCGCTTCTGTGGAATTGGACAGAAGCAATTATCAACCCGTCACCCGCCATCGCAACTCTTCGCCAGCCGCCATGGGGACGATGGAATCGCCGAGCGCCGGCACAGGAACCTCGTCCGGCACGGTCCAGGGCTCGCGTGTCAGCGTCACCGTCTTCAGGTTTAGCGGGTAGCCATAGAACCGCGCTCCAAATTCGGACAGGAACGGCTGCAGGGCCTCAAGCTTACCGTGGTCCTCGAAGAGGGCGGCCAGCAGCGGCAGCGCGGCCGCAGTATTCCACACCCCGCAGGCCGAGGCCGCCGCTTCCTTGTTCCGCCGCAGGTGGGCCGCATCATCGCCGCCGTAGAAGAAGCGCGGATGGCCGCTCATCACCACGTCGATCAGCGCCTGCCGGTCGTCCCGCCACTTCGGCTGGGGCTTGCAGCCGCAATGGACCCGCATCAGCCCCCGGCTGGCTTTGCTATAACCGAGGACGTCGTCGACCGTGGTGAGGAGGTGATGGACCGTGATACTGGCCCCCACCTTGTCGTCCTGCGCCTCCACCCAACTCACCGCCGCGCGGCTGGTGATATGTTCCATGGTCAGGCGCAGGTTCGGGAAGCGCGTGCGGATTCGATCGAGGATCCCCGTGAAGGCAGCCTCCTTGTTGAGCCCTTCGATGTCCTCGGACGGATGTTCGCCATGAAATTGCACGATGGTCCCGGCGTTTTCCGCCGCCTCCAACGCGGGGTAGATCCTGTCGTAATCCTGCACGCCGTTGCCCGAATGGGTCGTCACCATGAACGGGTAGACCTTGCCGATCTTGACGCCCATCGCGGCTGCATCGCGCACGGTGGCGCCTGTCGTACCCTCGGTGATCTGGATGGTCGAGACCACTTCGAGCGTCGAATCGGGATCGCAGGCTTTGGCACGCGCCTCTATCCGCTCGCGATAGGCCAGAGCCTCGGGTCCCGTCAGCGCCGGCGGCGTGATGTTCGGCATGGCCAGGATGCGACGTCGCCACCCCGACGCGAGGAACACCGGCACGAGGAACTCCATCAGAGCGCCGTCACGGAAATGCGCATGCCAATTGTCGGGCGCGCGCAGGGTCAGGGTCTGGCCGTCCGGACTGAGCATCATGCGGCGGCGCGCTCCGTAGCGGGGCGGCGGCCCGCCTCCTCGAGATCGCGCCGAACAATGGCGGTTGGCCTCCAGGGCGTGCGGAAATGAATGGCCCCGAAGGAGACAGCCTTGGCGCCAAGACGCCGCACCGTTTCGAGATCCTCGAACCGCATGATGCTCGGCGCGATGACCGGCACGGCTCCGTCCGACGCCATCTCGCCAACCGCGCGCCAGTTCAGCGCTTGCGCGGGCTCACCGGAGACGCCGCCGCCACCGCCGCCAACCCGTCGCTCCAAACGCCACAGGGGGCTGCGCCGATCCGGAAAGACCTGCTCCCAGGGCACGGAATTCAAAGCCACGGCTTCGGCGACCCCCTTGAGGCCCCACGCGATGGCGCGATAATCTTGGGCGGCCGACACTTTGACGATCACGGGATGGCGCGACGCGGCCTTCACGGCCTCAACACCGCGAACGACCGTTTCGGTGGTCAGCAGGCCATGGCCGGTGTTGGGACAGGAGGGGTTGACCTCGAGCCCTACGAGATCGAAGCGGTCGAGCATCCGCGCCATCTGGACGAGTTCGGCTTCCTCACCGAAGATCGAGGCGACGGTCGCGGTTCGGCGATCGAGCGTCGGGCCGATGTCGCGGCACCACCAGTCGATGCCCGGATTGGTCAGTCCGACCTTGTTGACCGACCCGCCCGGCACGAGGCGCACGCAATCCCACGGGCTCGTCCATTTGAGGTTGCCGACGCGCGGATGGCGGGTCAGCGTCTTCAGCACCACGGTGAAGAGTTCGGGCCGGATCAGCCCGGCGGCCACAAAAGGCTTTTCCCAAAGCCAGCCTTGGCCGTCGAAGGCCAGTGATCCGCTCGCCACCACATGAGCGAGGCGGTGACCGTTGGACAATTTGATCATCGCGCGCCTCCGGGCCGGCTTCGTCCACCCTCATAGGACCGGCCGTCGGGAAGGTCCAGACGCCGCTCGCCCGGACAAGGGCAATCAGGCGACTGCATCTTGTCGAGTTTTCCAATCCGTTCATTCCGTCGAAAGCGGGACTCCAGGAGCCGGGCCATAGGCTTTCAACCATCCCGTCCGCCCGGCGATCTGACACCAGACATCCGCACTGGGCTTATGCAACACCTCTAAAGTGCCGAATGCGCAAGACGTGATGGATCGCGCGAAAGTCTTGATTTACTCAACGTCGCAAAAACACGCGACTTGCGATTTTTGCGCAAAAAGCGTATGTCATCGGGATGAGACTGAGGATATAATCGATATGGTAAATCCGGTGCCGGCGTCAGAGTTCACTCGTAACTTCGGACGATATCGCATGCTCGCCCAGCGCGAGGCAGTCGCGGTATCGAGCCATGGCTCGGTGACGGGTTATTTCGTGGCACCGGGTGACTACGAAGAATTCCGCCGCTTCAAGCAGCGCCGCCGCAGTTTCGCAACGGCAGAATTGTCCGATGAAAAGGTTGCGGCCATTGCCGCCTCGCGCATGGACGAGCGCCACGCCCATCTCGACGCCCTACTCGATTCCGAGTGAGGGAGGCGCATGCCAATCCCGACGCCTGAAGCGGGCCTTGTCATTTCCTACTCGTACTTATGGCACTTTGAACATCAGATCGGAAAGGACGAGGGGCGCAAAACGCGCCCTGTCGCAATCGTGCTCACAACCCGGCGCAAAGCCGACGAGGCGTTTGTCGTCACCGTTCTGCCGATTACCCACAGCGCCCCGAGCGATCCCACAACCGCCATTGAAATTCCTGCGCCGGTCAAGCGCCACCTTGGTCTTGATGACGCCCGCTCATGGATCGTCATCAACGAAGGCAACGAATTTGACTGGCCGGGCTATGATATGCGCAAGGTGCCAGGCACAGACCATTATGATTATGGCTTTCTGCCACGCCGCTTCTTTGCAACCGTAGTTGCGGCTTTCGTTCATTGGCACACCGTCAACAAAGGCCATATAGCCCTGCGTACATAAAAGAAATTTGCTGCACGAATGCTGCCTTACGCACTCTGTAAAATAGCAGCCCGCCCAACGTTGGCTTCGAACAGCGCGGGCGAAGTTTAGCGGGCTTACACAGCGCAGATTTCCGCGCTCGCCGGAAGGCGGCCGGTTGTGGATATTTACAGCGGACGAAATTCAGAGATCGGCCGTTTTGCCGGAAGCGGAAGGCGCCGCCCGTCCAGGTGCACTTGCCAAGGGCAAACTCCGTGTCCGACAGAGCCAAAGATCGGACGGCCGAACCCCACCACCCGTCAAACCGAGACACAGCCCCCGCCCCCTCAAATAAACGCCGAGGCCGGCGTGCCGGCCAACACGTGAGCGATGACGTCGAGCGCATGGGCGACGTCATCGCTCACGTGTTGGCCAGACCGCCGAGGCAGAGGCGCACAGCCTCCGGCGCCGGGCCGGCGGCGACGAAACGATCGCTGGCGACAACGCCGATCCCGGTCGAGCGGGCGTAGGACTCGAAGGCCGAGCGGCTCCATCGCTCCGGCAATGTCATCCACAGGTGAAACCCCCGAGGATCTGAGCGGAACGAGCCGGCGGGAAAGATGTTGGCGGCGATCCGCTGACGCGCTCGCGATTCGTCGCGAATGAAGCTCAGCACAGCGTCGGCCGTACCGTCCTCGATCCAGCGGGTGGCGAGCGCGGAGGTCAATGGCGAGGCCATGCCGGTTGCGGCCCGCAAGTTCGCGGCTACCGGCAGGCCGGCTCGCGCGCTGGGTGTCAGAAGCCAGGCGACCCGCAGTCCGGCGCCGAGGCACTTGGCGAGACCCGACACATGATAGGTGATCTCGGGCGCCAGGGCATAGAAGGAGGGCGGGGTCCGCGGGGGGATGAACCCGTAGGCATCGTCCTCGATAATGGCCACGTTATAGCGCCGGGCGACCTCGATGATGGCCTCGCGGCGTCGCGCCGACACCGTCATCGTGGTCGGGTTGAGCAGGTTAGGGTTGAGGTAGAGGGCTTTCGGCGCCTGCCTCACGCAGGTAGCCGCGAAAGCCTGCGCATCAATGCCCTCCTGGTCGGTGGGCAGACCGAACACCCGCAAGCCGAGATGCGCGCCGATCGACAGAGCGCCCGGATAAGTCAGATCCTCGCAGCACAGGGCATCTCCCGGCTTGGTGAGAGTCGACATGATGGCCAAAAGCGCACTCTGCGTGCCGGGGCAGATCAGCAGGCGGTTGGCGCGGACGGTGATGCTGCGCAGCCGCGACAGCCACAGCATGGCGGCCTCCTTGTCGGCTGGAGCGCCGCCGAATGCGTGATAGCGCAACAGGCTTTGAAGATCGGAGGCGACGTCGACGAAAGCCTCGCGCATCCGTTCGAGGAGCTGCGGGTCCTCCGGCTCTGGCGGCAAGTTCATCGTAAAATCGATGAGCGCCGGCTGAGGCGGCTCTGGCTTTACCCGGGTCCGCGCGCCACGGTCGCGGCGACCAGCCTTGACGAACGTGCCTTGCCCGACGCGGGACTCGATCAGTCCCCGGCGCTTGGCCTCGACATAGCCGCGCGCGACCGTCGTGAAGTTGAGGTCGAGCTGATGGGCGAGAAGGCGCTGGGGCGGCAATTGGTCAGAGGGAGTCAAGCGCCCGCTGGCAATATCATCGGCGATGGCATTGGCGATCGCGGCATAGTGGGGCTTGCCGTATTTCGCCAGATCCGGCAGCCAACCGACCATCCCGCCCTCCGATCCATTCAAGTCAGAAATTGAATGCATCTCTTGGCCAAGGTCAAGGTCGGATGGGAGTTCAGGACCGCACGAGTGAGAACGATCAGCGTGTCTAGAGCGCGATGTCTTTGAATCGAATTGTTTCGCGATCCCAACAGACAAACGGTCTAACTGATTCTCGGATGAAAAATATCACGATAGAGGTGAATTTCTAATAATAAATGACAATTTTCAATATATAACCCGACTTATTACTTTGATGAGTTGTCTATATGGGTCTTTCCAAAAATAAATGAAATTGATAAATCGTTTTTATTTTGTATAATTCAAGAACATCTATTCTCGTCATGAAATACAATCGATCCAGATTTTATAAATGAAAATCCGTGCACACAATTGGCACGGGCCTTGCGTCTGTATGATCTGCCCTGCTCCCGTCCCGGAAGCGGCTCAAGGGACACAGATTCATGCCAACAGTCGAAAAAGCACCTGATCCGCACGCGGCAAGGTCCATAGCTGCGGGTTCGGGTTGCAGTCGCTCTAGAGCGCAATGCCAGGGCTGGAGAGCATGATGCCCTCCGAAAGCGTGTGCCCATTTTTCGGGATCGTGCTCCATATGGATGGCATGCCTTCAATGACGGACCTTGCCACCGACGACACGCTGTTTCGATGCTTGGAGGAAGCCTTTGCCTGAGATGCGCTTTCACATCCGCTGGCCCAACGGGTTGCGCGAAAGCTGCTACTCGCCCTCGCAGGTGATCAAGGACTATTTTTCGCCCGGCACGACCTATTCGGTCGAGGATTTCGTCGAGCGGAGCCGCACGGCCCTCATCATCGCCAGCGATCGTGTCAAGGCGCGCTCGGGGTTTCCGTGCTCGCTGGCTATGGCTCAACTCGAACGGATCGAAACCTCTGCTCACACGCAGGGCGGAGATGGCCACGGTAGAGTTCTCGTCGAAGCCTTCGAAGGATGAGACCATGATCGAACATGATCCCGTCGTCGAGATGGCGGCCACGCCGCATCGCTCCTAACCGACGCCCGCAGGTTGGGCACCGCCTGCCTCTTTATCCCGTCCTGGCGATGCGGGCTGCCCGATTTCCGCTATCTTGGGGATGGCCCCCTTTCAGGCCGAAGACGATCTGGCGAGAGAGGCCAAAAAGCCCGCGATTCGTTCGCAGGCGTCCGCGAGCGCGGTTTCATGCGTCGTGAAGGAAATGCGCACGAAGCCGGCCGACGACGTGCCGAAGGCCGAGGCGTCGAGCACCGACACGCCCGTGGCTTTGAAGAGCGCCCAGGCGAAATCGAGCGAGGAAAGGCCCGTCGCCCGAACGTCCATCAGCACGAACATGCCGGCATTGGGCCGCAGCACGGTCACGCCCGGACAGGTGGCCAAGCGGTCGGCGACAAGGTCGCGGCGGCGGCGATAGACGTCGCGCATGCTCGCCGTCACGGCGTCGTAATCCGCGAGCGCCTCAATGGCCGCCTCCTGGATGAAGCCCGGCAGGCCATAAAGCATGGCCATCGACAGGCGTTCCAGATGGTCGATCAACGCCGCGCAACCGATCACCCAGCCGAGCCGCCAGCCCGTCATGGCATGGGACTTCGACAAACTCCCGATCGTGACCGTCCGCTCCGCCATATCGGGAAGCGAGGCCATGCTGACGTGTTCTCCCTCGAAGACCAGCGCCTCGTAAACCTCGTCGACGACGACCCAAAGATCATGCGCCTTGGCAATCGTGGCAATGGTTTCGAGTTCGGCTCGCGACATCACCATACCGGTGGGGTTGCTGGGAGTCGCGAAAGCGATAGCCTGGGTGCGCGGCGTGATGGCGCGACGGATCGCCTCCGCGTCGAGCCTGAAGCCGGCACCTCCGAGCCGCACCGGCACGAGCCTCGCGCCGACCGCCTCGAAGGTGGCTTCATATGTCACATACATCGGTTCCAAGACGATGACTTCGTCGTCGGGCTCGAAGAGGCAAAGCGAAGTGCCGAAGAGGCCGTTCTGCGCCCCGGCGACGATCATGACGTTCGAGGCCGTGACATCGAGGCCGAAGCGCCGCCTCTGCAATTCTGCGACGGCCTGTCTCAACGCTGGCCGGCCCGGCACGTCGGTGTAATGCGTGTCCCCGGCTTCGAGCGCCGCTATGGCGCGTCGCACGATCGGCGCGGGCGTCGAAAAGTCAGGATCGCCGATCGAGAGCACGATCACATCATCGCCGCGCCGCTGCGCCTCGAGAGCGGCGCTATGAATATCCCAAGCCGCGACCCCGGGACTATGCACGCGCTCGACCAGCGTTGAAAATCGCATGCCGCCATCCTTTCGGTTTCCTTCATGGGTAACCGCTGGCGGACAAAGCCTCAAGCATCAGTCCATCTTGAAATGCGAACTCCGATGCGGACAGACGCGAAGGCAGTTTTTTTGTGCACTCGCCTCGGCCGCACCTCAGATCGGTCGCGAAGGCTTGATCTTTGCGCACGAATGACGCCGCCGTCGGACGGCCAAAGGCATGATGCCGAAAGGTCGGCACGGGTTTTCGGACGACATCATGCTCTAATATTTTGCAATCGATCAGGTTCATGCCTTTGGATGGGTTCATCCAATGACATCGTGATCTAATGGAAAACACGGATGAGCTTAACAACGCCTCGCTATCGCTACGATCCCGTCCAGCGGGGATTCCACTGGACAATGGCGGCCATGATCGTGATCGCGATCGCCTTGGGCATCGTCGCCGCCTACCTCCCGCCCGGCACTTCGCCGCGCCGCGAGCTTCTGGACTTCCACAAGTCGATCGGCATGACGGTTCTGGTTCTCTTGCCGCTCCGACTGATCTATCGGCTGATCCGGGGCGAGCCGGCCCATCGGACGGAGCCGGATCGCCGGACGCATCTCGCGGCCAAGACCGCTCATTGGGGGCTTTACGGTCTGATGCTCGCCATGCCGATCACGGGCTACATCTATTCGGGTGCGGGCGGTTATTCGCTGCCGTGGTTCGGCGTGTTCACCTGGCCGCGCCTGCTCTCGAAAAGTGAAACGCTCGCGCATGCGGGCTTTCTGCTGCACAGCCGCATCGCCTGGGTGATCGGGGGCCTGATCGTGCTGCATGTGCTGGCCGTCGCATGGCATGTCTGGATCAAACGCGACGACGTCTTATCGCGCATGGCGCCCGATGCACGCGCCACACGCTCTTGATACCGCGCTTCAGAGCAGCGCGATGGCCGTCATTTCCACCCGGAGGTCGGGATCGGCGAGGCGCGCCTCGACTGTGGCTCGGGCCGGTGGGTTCTGGGGGTCGATCCAACCGTCGTAGACGCTGTTCATGGCATCGAAATCGGCGATGTTGGGAAGGTAGACGTTCACGGCCACCAGCTTCGACTTATCGGTTCCGGCCTCCGCAAGGAGACTCTCGATCTTGTCCAGCACGGCTTGGGTCTGCGCTTCTACGCTGGCCTGGGCCTCGTCCGCGATCTGGCCCGCCACATAGAGCATGCCGCCGGCCGCGACGGCCTGGGATATGCGCTTGCCGCTGTGGAAACGCTTGATCATGAAAACTCCGGAGATAGGGGGCCAACGGGCCCGGCTTTAAGACGTCGAGACCATAACGCCGGTTGCCATCGATCGGAAGGTGGGGCCGCCCTCAAGGCGTGACGGAGCGCGCGGATGCGGGCTTGGCCTCCGCCCGCCAAGCGGCGTCGACGAGGTTGAGGATACGCAGAGCCGCGCAAGCGGCGCCGTAGCCGTTGTCGATATTCATCACCGCGATACCCGGCGCGCAACTGGCGAGCGTCGCATGAAGCGCCGCCGATCCGCCTGTGGCGACCCCATAGCCGACGGAGGTCGGAACCGCGATGATCGGCGCGCCGATGAGGCCGCCTGCCACGCTGACGAGCGCCGCGTCCATGCCGGCCACGACAATGACGACCGGCGCCTGCCGGATGTCGTCGAGCCGATCGAGGAAACGCCAGAGGCCGGCGACGCCGATGTCCACGTAATCCCGGCAAAGCTGCCCGTTGAAGGCGAGCGTGCGGCCGGCCTCGCGGCCCACCGGCACATCCGAGGTCCCAGCCATGACGATGGCGACCGCGTCGCCGCTACGAGACGCGCGGGGCTCGCCGAAAATCGCGGTGTGCGACACCAGGTCGAAATCCAGGCGCGATCGCAATCGCTTTGGCAAGTCGTCGAATTTGAAGGGGTCCAGGCGGGTCAGGAGCACCCCGACATCGCGACCGTCGATCCCCTCCAGAATGGCGGCGATCTGCCCGGCGGATTTTCCCGCGCAGAAGATCGCCTCGTCGAGGCCGATGCGACTCGCCCGATCGCGGTCGAAGGTGAAGTCGCTCACGGGGATAACCCCTGCAGGAAAGCGCTGCCGTTGCGATAAGGTTCGAAGGAAACCGTCGAGACCGGCACCAGCCCTGAGAATAATGTCGAGGCCTCGCGTCTCACACTCTCCCGCCGATCGTCTCCGAGGGCCGCCAACGTGCGGGGGTCGACCTCGACGACAATGCCCGCCGCTCTTACGCGGCATCTTATCGTCCCAAGAGGGAAACTCATCGCCAGGCCACGCTCGACGGTATGGATGACCCGCAGTACATCTGCTCGGATCGCGATCCCGGTTTCGACACGGCTCGACAAACACGGCGCCGCCGGCAATTCGGACAGGGAGCCCAAGCCGAGGCGCCGCGCCAGAAGCCGCACGCCGCGCTTGTCGATGCCGGCCTCGAGATAGGGGTGCCGCACCGACGCGTCGCGGGCGGCGTCAAGCCCAGGCCGATATTCGCCGAGGTCGTCGGTATTAGCCCCCGACACGATCTGCGAGGACGTCCAACGCCCGATGCTGCCGTAGAGGTTGGTTTTGCAGAAGAAGCAGCGGTTGGACGGATTGGCTGTGTAATCGTCGTCGTCGAATTCGCCCGCGTCGACGATTCTGAGCCGCCATCCCTCCTCGGCGGCCAAGCGCTCGACGCGTGCCGTGGCGTCGCCCGGCACCGCAGGAGACACGGCATGAACCATATCGACCCCGCCGATCAGCCGATGCGCCAGTGTGGCCAGCGTGAGGCTGTCGATGCCGCCGCTAACCGCGACCGCGATGGGTCGTTCGAACGACCGCAGAACCGCCGATAAGCGCGTCTCGGGCTCCTCACTCATGTTCGCCCTCCGTTGCCTGCCGGGCGAGAGCCACGGCTTCCGCGTCTCGCCTCAGCCTAGCGCGCGCCTCATGGCCGCGCACCGCCGCCACATCGGCGGATTCGGTCTTGGCACTGGCCTGCGCCCCGGGTCGCCGCACCGCCTTCACCCGCAACAAACCACTTGCCGTCGCGACTTCGTCGAAGCGTCGGGTCAATGCCGCGCCATGCACCAGATGGTAGCGCAATCCAATGGTGGTCGTCTCCTCGAAACAGGCGTCGAGGACACGGTCGAGGGCGTCGGGCGCGGCCAGCACCTGCACATGCGTCACGACACGCCCCTTCTTGCCGATCATCACGCCTTGCGACACGTCATGAACGCCCTCGACGGCGCGAAGGTGGTCGAGACCCAGCGCCAAATCCTCGGCGGATTGATCGTCGATCTCGAAACCGATCACGGCGAGTTGACGGTGGCCGAACGCGCCGCGCGCATCGGGACCAGCATCGTCATACAGCGGTTCGTAGACCAGGACCCGCAGGCAATTGCTGATGCCCGGCATCTGGCGTTGGCCGAAGCCGGTGCCGACGCGCAAAAGCCGGCGTGGTCTGGGAACCGAGGGCGAACCGCCGGACAACAGATGGCGCGCCACGGCGGCACCGGTCGGAGTCACGCGTTCGCCCGGGATGCCGTCATCGATCGTCACGAGGCCGCGCAGCAGAAGCGCCGTCGCCGGAGCCGGTACGGGCAGGATGCCATGCGCGGTCCTGACCCGACCAGAGCCGGTCGGCAGCGGCGCCGAAGTCCAGGAGGACGCTGCGACCGCGTCGATCAGCCAGGCAGCCGCCACGATATCGACGATGGAATCGACCGCGCCCACCTCGTGGAACATCACCTCGTCGGGCGCCACGCCATGGACCTCTGCCTCTGCCTCAGCCAAAGCGGAGAAGATGCCGACCGCATGCGTCTTGACCTTCGCACCAAGGCGAGAGGCGAGGATACAGCGCCTGATGTCCGCCCAGGCCCGATGGTCGCCATGCGACGGCGCATGGTGATGGTCATGGTCGTCATGATGGTGGTTGTGATCGCCGTGGTGGTGGTGGTCGACTTTGGGTGCTTCGTCCGCCGCGACGAGGAAACGACGCCCGGTCAGCGCCGCGTCGCGATGATCGACCAATTGACACAATGAGCCTGGGCCGAGGTCAAGCTCCGCGACGGCCTGCCGCACGGCCGGCCAATGTTCGGGGAAGGCGTCGAGCATGGCGGCCACGAACATGTCGCCCGACCAGCCGCCAAGCGGATCCAAATGGATATCCAACCCCAAGCTCCCTAAACCCGCGATGGGCGGATATGCTCTCACCCGACGACCCTTATAACGTCTCCTGGCGGGTGGAGGTCCATGCCATCATGCGCGCCAATATCCGGACCTGGAACATCGTCCGCCTTCGACGCTTAAGAGACTGGACGACGCAAAATCCACGGAGGATCGACGTGAACACCACCGCACCGATGCCTGGCCCGACGCCTCCGAGCGGAGTTCGGTTGCCCCCTGCGCTTCCGGCAGGCCTCAACCGCCCTCAAGATCCGGCCGACCTTCTCTTCGTGACCGACCCCGGGGAATGGCGCGGCGAAATGCTCTACCGGCCGTTGGGCCGCACCGGCGAGACGATTTCGGCGATCGGCCTCGGCGGCTTCCACATCGGCAAGAAGAAGCTGTCGGACGACGAGGCGGTAAAGCTGATCCATCAGGCGATCGATCGCGGCATCACCTTCATGGACAATTGCTGGGACTATAACCAAGGCCGCAGCGAGTTGCGCATGGGGGCCGCGCTGGCGCAGGGCGGCTATCGGGACAAGGTCTTCCTGATGTCCAAGATGGACGGCCGCACGAAGGAGGAGGCCGCCAAGCAGATCGATGTTTCGCTGACGCGCCTGCGCACCGATTGCATCGACCTCGTCCAGCACCACGAAATCCTGCGCTACGACGATCCCGATCGCATCTTCGCCGAGGGCGGCGCCATGGAGGCCTTCGTCGAAGCGAAGCAAGCCGGCAAGCTGCGTTTCATCGGCTTCACCGGGCACAAGGACCCGCGAATCCACCTACAAATGCTGGATGTCGCTGCCGAGCACGGCTTCCCCATCGACGCGGTGCAGATGCCGCTCAATGCTATGGACGCGCATTTCCGATCCTTCGCGCATGTGGTTCTGCCCTATCTCGTGGAGCATGGAATCGGCGTCCTAGGCATGAAGACGTTCGGCGACGGCGTCATCCTGAAGAGCGACGCTCCCATCAGGCCGATTGAATATCTGCATTACTCTCTCAACCTGCCGACCTCGGTCGTCATAACCGGCATCGAGAACCAGTCGAACCTCGACCAAGCCTTCGAGGCGGTGAAAACCTTCAGGCCCATGGTCAAGGATCAGGTCGCCGAACTTCTGGCCCGAACGAAACCCTATGCCGAACAGGGCAAGTTCGAATTGTTCAAGACCAGCGCCACTTTCGACGGCACCGCGAAAAACGCAGACTGGCTCGGTGACGAGGTTTTGGGCGTCCAGAAACTCGCGCCCACACTGGAATGAGCCGCTTGGCCGTAAAAGGCGTCCATCAATCGTCTGCGCGCTGTTGAACGCAGACTGGCAGATGCGCGGCAGGTCGGCTTACCCGCCTCAAACCCCTGCCCCTTGCTTGCCAGAGCACGGAGTCGCTGGATCATCGAGGCTCGCTCTTGGGTTTCCTATACACTGACGACGCCGCCCATTATCTCTGCCTTATTCTATGCGATGGCCGACAACACGAACCATGATCAGAACAGCAGGGCAGCAGCGGGACTCGGTGCTTTTTAATTTAGTCAAAGGACATCAAAAACTTACTACTTACCCCTGTAAATAGCTTATCGGAACATTAATCTACTTTTTCTCTGTAAATTTTGGTAAAATTTCTGGACGACTTGATGATCGATTATTGTATTCGCCGTATTTATTCGATAAACTGGTGTGGAAGAAACAGGATAACCAAAAATTAAGTAAATTTTGCCAGCCTGTTCATGTCATTGTTTCGTTTGCAATGATCGAAGACGTGCGAGGGGTCGCCCCGAACCAGGATGGCGTCGAGAGATGGCAGCACAGCAAACGGCTATAGCCAACTCCCCTGATATAGGCGTCGCGCGATCGAGTTAGCCACCACCCTATGCTAGAATCACCATCTGTATCGTCTTTGTCTGCGTTCTCGTCTTCGGCCTCGATACATGGCGCTCTTGGACGGCCCGCGACACCCTCACGACCGCCGCTCAAGTCGCGACATCGAATCTCGCCCGATCACTCGCGCAGCATGCCCATGACATGCTTGGCACGGCAGACACCCTTCTGGTAGGCCTGCGCCAGGATGTCGAAGCCCAAGGTCTTGGCGAAGACCGGCGCGACAATTTGCGCCGGTTGGCCGCTAGCGAAATCTCGACGCTTCCTTTGATGCGCGACCTCATGGTGTTCGATGCGCAGGGTTACCGGCTCATCAACTCCGGCCGGCCGGCACCTGCGATCGAAAACGTTTCAGACCGTGAATATTTTCAATATCATGCCGCACATCCGGATCGCGGGGTCCACTTCGGCAATCCTGTCCATGGAAAGCTGGACGGTACTTGGATCATCACGCTATCACGTCGAATAGACGATCCGACGGGGGCGTTCGAGGGCGTTGTCGTCGCTACATTCGCGGTCGGCTCGATTGGCGATTTTTATGAGACATTCGATGTCGGAAAGACAGGCTTTCTCGGGATCTATACTCTTGGCGGTGTGATCATTACGCGTCATCCCGGCAAACAAACACAAACGGGCCACAACATCTCGTCCAGCCGTTTCTTCACACAACAATTGCCCGCCGCTCCAATGGGAGACTGGCATTCTATATCGGCCGTCGACGGCGTCGACCATCTGGGCAGTTACCGTACGGTGCAGTCTTTTCCACTGGTGGTGGTGGTCGGGCGCGGTGTCGACGAACTCCTCATGCCATGGCGGACTGACGCGCTGATCCATCTCGCCGTTAGTCTTTGCACCTCGGCCCTTCTCATTTTTCTGGGCATTCGGTTCACCCGTCAGCTCAGCCTGCAGCACCAGGCCAAGAAGGATGCTCAGCGGAGCGAATATCACTATCGCCTCCTTGCCGATCACAGCAACGATGTTATTGTCAGATTGAGTTCGGACGTGAGACTGCGCTATGTTTCGCCAGCCAGCCGGGCCGTGCTGGGTTACGCGCCACACGAACTCCTCGACAAGCACGCGCATGATATCGCTCATCCAGACGATCGACCGGCCGCTATCGCATGCCTCGACGCCATAGCGGCCGACGGCGAAGCGCCCCCGTTCGTCTTTCGCA
Organism: Lichenihabitans sp.; assembly: GCA_965214365.1. Lineage (GTDB taxonomy): Bacteria > Pseudomonadota > Alphaproteobacteria > Rhizobiales > Beijerinckiaceae > Lichenihabitans. The sequence continues at coordinate 1,310,204 of CBDCBM010000004.1, read as the reverse complement.
TTCTACACAAGAACGGCAGCTACCTCTGGGCAGAGGCCGTTGGACGCAAGTTACCGGACGATGAGGGAATTGTTCTCGCAGTGCGTGATGTCGCCGCCCGCAAAAAGGCTGAAATAGAGCTGCATAAAGCAAACAATAAGTTGCAGATGATGGCCATGTTGGATGGCTTGACGGGCATTGCGAATCGCCGCTGTTTTGATATTACGCTTGAAAAAGAGTATCGCCGGTCTATCCGTAGCGACGAAAAACTTGCGTTGTTATTGATTGATGTGGATCATTTCAAATCTTTCAACGATCTCTACGGACATCAGGCCGGCGACGCCTGTTTGCGAGTGATCGCTGAGGTCATGAAACAACAGATGCGCCGCCCTGCGGATTGTGCGGCGCGTTATGGCGGAGAGGAATTCGCCGTGCTGCTTCCGGACACCGACGAGGCCGGGGCTGCGATCATCGGCGAGCGGGTCCGGCAAGCCGTAACGCTCTTGAATGTTCCTCATCGCGCGACGGCCAAAGGCGTCACAACCGTCAGCGTCGGCGTGGCCGTCATCCTGCCGCGCCGCGATGGCCAGAGCGCCGAGGACCTGATCTCTCGTGCGGACGTTGCTCTCTATAGGGCAAAATCCGAGGGGCGGGACCGAGTGTGTTTGGGAGACAGTCTTGCCGCCAAGCAAGGATCAACCGAGCATCCTGCCGTCGCCGCGCCGACTAATGCGGCCATTCAGGCCTCAGATCAGTATCGGTTGGAGAGAACCGCTTCTGTGGTTTAATGTTGACGTCCCTTGGTTTCACCCATTTCGCCGGAGCGGTGTCGTGCCTCGACGGCCCTTCCACCTTTGGTTGGCTCGGAATTCGGCGACCGGGTGCGCTTCGCCACGAAGCGGTCTCGACCAAGGCTAATTGTCATTCGCGGCCGACATGCTCAGCCCCATTGCTCTGCCTAACCCGCCGCTGAGCGCCGATAGTCGAGATAAATGTCGATCACTTCGACCATGCGCTCCCGCTCCATGGGATCACGATGGCCTCCGAGAACGAGGCGCACGGGCATCTCCCGCAGGCGTCGCAGCGAGCCGCGGAAGGCGGGGATGTCGGCGCCGGTGATCGTATCGAGCAAAAGGCCATCATAGAGCGTATCGCCGGAGAGCAGCACGCCGCTGGCCGCCTCCCAGAGGCCGAGACCGCCGGGTGAATGCCCCGGCAGGTGGATCACTTCGAAATGCCGATCCCCGAGATCGATGACCTCGCCCTCGCCGATAGTGCGGCTCGGCGACGTCCCCTCGCAGACGTAAAGCGCGGGATCGTAGCCGGCGCGTGGCACGGCATCGACGAGAAGGCCATCCGTCCGATAACCCATAGCCTCGAGGTCGGCGAGAAGCGCGGGTTCGAAATGGTCGAAGCCGAGGCCGCGCGGCACCGGCGGTCGGCGCAAATCCGCAGCTTCCGCCGCATGGATGAGGCTCTCGCAATCCCTGAACTCCCGATGGCCGCCAATATGGTCGGCATGGGCATGGGTCGCGACGAGCAGAAGCGGCTTGTCGAGCCAGGGGGTGAGTTCAGCCCGCAACGCGCCGATCCCCATGCCGCTGTCGACCAGAAGGTTACGCGTACGGCCCATCACCAGATAGGCATTGGCCCGCATCAGCCGATCGCAATGCGGCTCGGTGATCCTGAGAATTCCGGGATCGACCAGATCGATGGCGAACCACGGGTCGGCGACTGGCAGGAACCCCGTCAATAGAGCGTCGCCTTGACCCGCATCTCCAGCGCCTCGTCATAGGCCCCGCCATCGAACCCGGCTTGGCTCAGCGCCGCCAGAATTTCGCCGGCGCTCGGCAGGCTCGATCGAGAAACGTGGCTCTCCGCCCGCCACAAGCCGCTGCGGACCACCGCCTTCGAGCATTGAAAATAGACTGCGTCGATATGGATGACGAGCACCGACTTCGGCGCTTTTCCATCGACGATGAACCGTTCGATGAGGCTCGGCGCCACTGAAATCTCGGCGCGGCCGTTGATGCGCAAGGTCTCGCCAACGCCAGGGATGAGGAACAGCAGCCCCACACGCGGATCGGCAACGATGTTGCGCAAGCTGTCGAGCCGGTTGTTGCCGCGCCGGTCGGGCATCAGCAAGGTCTTTTCGTCGGCCACCTCGACGAACCCTGGTTGGTCGCCGCGTGGCGAAGCGTCGAGGCCACCGGGGCCGCTCGTGGCCAGGATTACGAAAGGCGCTGCCTTCACCAAGGCCGCATAGACCGGATGCAGACGATCGGTTTCCTTCAGGATCGACGCGCCGGCCGGGGCGCCATAAAGCGCTTCAAGGTCCTCGATCGTCGCGATCATCTGGGTCTCGATGGGCAGATCAGGCATGGGGGAGTTCGCATGTCGGCTGTTGGGCTTTAGAATTAACGGGTGCGACAGTTGCCGGCAATCCTCGGCCGATAGGCGGCAAAATCGTTTAAGGGGCCATTCCGGCCATATTCTTCGGATATTGCACTGCGAAAGGCTGCGAAGGCCGAACCGGAAATCCCATGCTCAACGACGATCAATTCAGGGGTGACTCGCCCCCGCCTTCCTCGGTGCCCGTGTCGGGCGACACATCGGCTCCATCGCTTGCGCCCCGCGCCGCACCGGCGGCTCCTGCGCATAAGCTCATCCGGGCCGACCCCGGCATGGGCTTCAAGCAATTCGTGGCTCTCATCGCAGCCCTTATGGCGACCAATGCGCTGGCGGTCGATTCCATGCTGCCCGCGCTCCCGATCATTGCCCGCACCATGGGCATCACGGCTGGCAACCAACAGCAATGGATCATCACGGCCTATCTGTTGGGCTTCGGCGTGGCGCAGATTCTCTACGGAACGCTGGCAGACCGCTTCGGCCGCAAGCGGGTGCTGCTCGCAGGGCTCGCCGTCTATGCGGCGGCCAGCGTCGTTGCCTCACTTTCGACCACGATCGAAATGCTCCTCATCGCCCGAGTGATCCAGGGCGTGGGCTCGGCCGCTACGCGTGTCCTGGCCGTGGCGATCGTGCGAGACTGCTACTCGGGCAATCAGATGGCCCGCGTGATGTCGCTGTCCTTCATCGTGTTCCTCGCGGTGCCGATCCTCGCGCCCTCACTCGGCCAGATCGTCATGCTGTTCGGACCCTGGCGGTGGATTTTCGGTGCGCTGGCGATGTTCAGCCTTGCCGTGGCGGCCTGGACCTTCCTGCGCCTTCCAGAAACCCTTCATCCGGAGGATAGGATCGCCATCTCCTTCGCCCAGGTCGCAAGAGCGTACAAGATCACGCTGACCAACCGGATCGGCGTAGGCTACATGCTGGCCATGACCTTCATGTTGGGTGGACTGTTCGGCTTCATCAACTCGGCCCAGCAGATTTTCGTGGATGTCTTTGGAGTGCCAAAGCTGTTCACGACAATCTTCGCGATTGTGGCGGGTTGCATGGCGATCTCGTCCTTCGTCAATTCCCGCGTGGTTGCGCGGCTCGGCGCCCGGCGGGTGTCCCATATCGCGCTCTCCGGCTATCTTGTCGCGGGGATCCTGCATGCGATCTGGGCGATGAGCGGGCAGGAGACGCTTTTGTCCTTCACCCTCTTCCAGGCCTCCATGATGTTCACCTTCGGCCTTTGCGTGTCGAATTTCGGCTCGATCGCCATGGGACCGTTTGGCCATGTGGCCGGCACCGCCTCCTCGGTGCAAGGCTTCATCACGACAGCGGGGGGTGCACTCCTGGGGTTTTTCGTCGGCCAGCATTTCGATGGCACGGTCGTTCCGTTGACGCTCGGCTTTGCCGGTTATGGCTTGGTGGCCTTGGTGATGGTGACGATCGCGGAAAAGGGCCGGCTGTTTCCGACTTTGGCCCAGACCGCCACAACGGATGCCGAAGCCGCACATTGACGACCGATTGAGCCCGGCACGCCCTCACTTCATGTGAAACATCGTTTGTAGTGGGGTCGCCACGGGCTCGTTGGATGCTTTGGTGTCCATAATGTCCGCCATATGAGCCCACCAGCGCTTCATCACCGGGTGGGACGGCAGGCCGTCCATCCCGTGGTCCTCAGGCCGCCACAGGACAGCAAACAGCATGTCGGTCTCAGGATCGAGGTGTATGGAATAGTCCGCGATGCCCGCCTCGCGCAGAAGCGTCAGCAGCTCCGGCCAAATCTCGTCATGGCGCCGCCGATATTCGGCTGCCATGCCGGGCCGCAGGCGCATCTTGAACGCGATTTTTTCCATCTCCGCGACTCCGGCCGGTCAGGGTCCCTTGTTCAAGGCGTCGAGCGCCGGCGCGAGGCCGCGAAATGACAGGGGCAAGACAATGTCCCGGGCCGAGGCGTCCTTGAACATGACATGACCCGGGGTCGTCGTGGCGCGCCAGCGCGTGATCAGCTCCGCGCTCGTCACCGCATCGGCAAAACAAGCCCCTGGAATGCAGCGCTTCCATTCGAGCATGAACGGATGGGCGTCTTTGTCGATCAATCCAACGCCGACATTGCTCGGGAACGAAACGTTCACCGGCAGCGCGATGACGAGATGCAGGTCGCCCGCACCCTGGGCCCGGCCGAAGGCCACCTGGGCCACCGGCTCCTGCTGTCCCTGCATCTGCATGGTCTGCACCACTTCGCACAGGCGCTTCGGGCCGGTTGAAGCGGCGGGGTTCGTCGCCTGACAGCGCAACACCCAGTCCCCGTAGGTCGCGGTTGTCACGGCGGGATCAGGACCGATGGGAGCCGGAGTGGAAGGCACGGCCGCTGTCGGGGTTTGGGCGGTCGCCGCCGTGATGCCGAGAGCCAAAAGGGCGATGGCGTATCGAAGTGATTGGGCGGCCTGCATTGTCCTGTCGCTCTCCGCTGGATCACGTTCATGTCGCTGGATGGAACCCATCCGGCGACCTCACAATCTCAGCCTGTCTTGGCCGCAAACTATGGTTGGGGCAAGCCTCACACCCGCGAATCAGGGGAAGAACCGATGAGTGGGATGGCGGTGATGAGGTCAGTGTACCGCAGCCCTGCCATGCAAGCCGTCGAAACGAGAGCTGTGCCGCGCTGACGCCTCAATCGAGGCGCGGTGATCCCCAATACAATCGCCCTAACATTGTTCGAACCGTTGAGATACCCTGATGCTCGCACTGCGCCCCGGCACCACGATGGCCCGCGCTCTTCTCGCCACCTTGGCTGCTTTGGCAATCCTTGCACCATTGGCGGCCCGTGCCGCCTTGGCGAACCATGACTGGCAGAGCATGGTGTTCCATCGCTGCAATGCTATGAAACACGATCGCGCCCTTGGACCCTTGGCGAGCGGCGCCCCCAACATGAACTAAGGCACCACCCTTCGCAGGAACGCCGTCTTCACCAGGCCGTATAGCCTCCATCAGCCACGACGATGGACCCTGTGAGCAGGCTCGAGGCCTCGGAGGCCAGAAACAGGATCACCGAGGCGATCTCGCTGGGTTGGCCCATACGGTTCATCGGCGTCATCGCCAACCAGGTATCGATCATGCCACCTGCCCCGAACTTGGTCATCGGCGTCTCGATATAGGTCGGGGCGACGGCATTGATCCTCACGCCGCGCGGCCCCCACTCGGCCGCGAGCGATTTCGTCAGGTGATGAACTGCCGCCTTATAGGCGTTGTAGTAGGCCTGCGGCTGCGGCTTGTTGACGATGAAACCCGACATCGAGCCCACGGTTACGATCGTGCCGCGTCCCCGCGCCAACATGGCTTTGCCAAAATCCCGGCAACACCAGAAGACGCCGTTGAGGTTCACGTCGATGACGTTCATCCAGCGCTCGTCTTCGACATCCTCCCCGTTGACGCCCGATCGCGCGATCCCCGCATTCGCCACGAGAATATCGATCGCCCCATGGGCACGATTGAGGTTTTCGGAGGCCTCCCTCACGGCATCGGGCTTGGTGACGTCGAGCACCACCATGTCGGCTTTCACGCCTGCACCTTGAAGATCGGCCTGTGCGGCCCGGGCGGCGTCGCCCAGGCTGTCGGCGACCACGATCGCCGCGCCCGCCTCCCCGAGCGCATGGCAGGTCGCCAAGCCGATAGCGCCCCCGGCGCCCGTCACGACGGCGGTCTTGCCATCGAGACGGAAACGCTCGAGATAGCTCAATGGCCTTTCCGGTCGCTCGCCGTGTAGGAGCGGCGTTGCAAGGGCGGGAGTGCCATGCCGTCCTTGTCGAAAACCCGCGCCTCTGCCACATCCACCGTGAGCCTGACCCGGTCGCCGACCGCGGCGGCCGTGCTGCCCGCCGTCTTCACCGTCACGAGATGGCCGCCGCCCACATCGACATAGACCAGCGTCTCGCCACCCAGATGCTCCACGACCGCCACTGTTCCGCCGAGCGGTCCTTCGGACGCGAAGGCCAGGTTCTCGGGCCGCAGGCCTATCGTCGCCGCCTCTCCGGCCGTCGCCTTGCCGGCAAAGGCCGGCACCGTCACCTCGCCGTTGCCGGGCAAGACGACCGTGACGCTGTTTTGGCCAGCCTGTTTGATCTTGACTGACGTGAGATTCATCTTGGGCGAGCCGATGAAGCCAGCCACGAAAGTGTTGGCGGGGTAATGATAAAGTTCGAGCGGGCTGCCGACCTGCTCGATGATCCCGGCTCGAAGCACCACGATGCGATCCGCCATGGTCATGGCTTCGACCTGGTCATGGGTGACGTAGATCATCGTGGCGTTGAGTTGGCTGTGCAGCCGGGCGATCTCGATCCGCATCTGCACGCGCAACGAGGCGTCGAGGTTCGACAAGGGCTCGTCGAAGAGGAAGACCTTGGGCTGGCGGACGATGGCCCGACCGATCGCCACACGCTGGCGCTGGCCGCCCGACAACTGCCCGGGCTTACGGTCGAGCAGCTTTTCGAGCTGCAGGATTTTGGCGGCTCCCATCACCTTGGCGTCACGCTCGGCCTTGGGCACCCGGGCGAGTCGCAGCGCGAAGGCCATATTGTCGGCAACCGACATATGCGGATAAAGCGCATAGGACTGGAACACCATGGCCAGGCCGCGAGCGTCCGGCGGCACATCATTGACCACCTGGCCGTCGATGGAGAGATCTCCTCCGGTGATCTCCTCCAGCCCGGCGATCATACGCAGCAAGGTCGACTTGCCGCATCCCGACGGCCCAACAAAGACCACGAATTCGCGGTCTTGAATGTCAAGATCGACACCCTGGATAATGTTGACCGGGCCGTAGCTCTTACGAATATCCTTCAGTGTAACCGTGGCCATGTGTTTACCCTTACTTGACGGCGCCGAAGGTCAGGCCGCGGACGAGTTGACGTTGCGTAAGCCAGCCGAACAGGAGGATCGGCGCGATGGCGAGAAGCGAGGCCGCCGAAAGCTTCGCCCAGAAGAGACCCTCGGGACTGGAGAAGGTCGAGATGAGCTGGGTGAGAGGCGCGGCCTTCACCGAGGTCAGGTTGATGCTCCAGAAGGCCTCGTTCCAGCACAGGATGATGGACAGCAGCGCCGTGGACATCACGCCGGGCAATGACAGAGGCAACAGGAGCAGACGCATCTGCTGCATCGGCGTGGCGCCGTCCATGCGCGAGGCTTCCAGAATCTCCTTCGGAACTTCGCGAAAGAAGGAATAAAGCATCCACACGACGATCGGCAGGTTCATCAGCGTGAACATGAAGATGATGCCGGTCCAAGTGTCGAGCAAACCGAACCTTTGGAACAGATAGTAGATCGGCACCAGGACGCCGACGGCCGGCATCATCTTTGTGGACATCATCCACATCAAGAGATCCTTGGTCTTCCGGCCCGGATAGAACGCCATCGCATAAGCAGCCGGCATCGCGAAGGCCAAGCAGATGATCGTGGCCCCAACCGATTCGACGACGCTATTCACCACCGAACCGAAATAGTTGACCCGGTCGTTCACCGCTGCAAAGTTCTCAAGCGTGGGATGAAAGAACAGCGTCGGCGTAATCGCATCGATTTCCGTCTTGAAAGACGTGATGATCATCCACAGGATCGGGAAGAAGACCAGAAAGGCCACACCCCATCCCAGAAATGTCATAATAATCTTATTACGTTCCTTGACTTTCATCGGATGACCTCAGCTGTCAAGGTTGCTGGCGACGGTGCGCACCAGGAACACGGCCACGATATTGGCGAGAACGATGGCCACGATGCCGCCTGCCGATCCGCCGCCGACGTCGTATTGAAGGAGCGCCGTCTTGTAGACGAGGTAGACGAGGTTGGTGGAGGCGTCACCCGGGCCGCCGCTGGTGGTCACCAGGATCTCTGCGAAGATGCCAAGCAGGAAGATGGTCTCGATCATCACCACCACGGTGATGGGACGCGCCAGATGGGGCACGATGATGTGGCGGAAGCGGGCGAGCGCTTTGGCGCCGTCCATTCGGGCCGCCTCGATCTGTTCCCGGTCGAGGGACTGCATCGCGGTGAGGAGGATCAGCGTCGCGAAGGGTACCCATTGCCAAGCCACGATGATGCCGATGGAGAAGAGCGGCGTCGTCGAAAACCAGGTGATGGGCTCCACTCCGACGGCCCGCGCCATATAGGCGAAGAGACCGTTCACGGGATCCATCAGCAGGTTTTTCCAGACCAGCGCCGCCACGGTCGGCATGACGAAGAACGGCGCGATAACGAACAGGCGGGAGATGCCCTGTCCGTAAAACTCCTGGTCGAACAGTACGGCGAACATCGTGCCGAACACGATCGTGGCGATGAGGACGCCGCCGACCAGCAAGACAGTATTGATGATGGAGGTGACGAAGGAGTCGTCAGTGAGCAGATAGGTGTAATTGGACAGGCCCGCCCAACCGGTGATCGAAGGGTCGGTGAGGTTGAAGTTGCGAAACGAGAAGTACAGCGTCATCGCGAGCGGGACGATCATCCACACCAGCAGCGCCGCGATGCTCGGCCAAACGAGCGGGCGGGTATCTATACCCCGCGTACTGCGGCCGGTCCGTTTTGGAACCGCGGCTTCGCGGGGCAGCACTGAAGACGTCATGGCGTCGACCTCCCGATGGGTCTAATTTTAATTTTAATTCTGGTTCTTGTTTGAAACGCCGGGGTCGATCGGCCCCGGCGTCTTTTAGTATAGTGGCTTACTTGGGGTAGCCGGCCTGCTTCATGGTACGTTCGGTCGTGGCCTGACCCTTCTTCAAGGCAGTCTCAGCCGAATCCTGGCCGGCAAGGGCTGCCGCGATGTCCTGACCGACGTTGGTGCCGATGGCCTGGAACTCGGGGATCGCGACGAACTGCACGCCGGTATAGGGCACCGGATTCACGGTCGGGTGCTTCGGATCGGTCGTCTGGATAGCCTTCAGCACGGTCGGCGCGAAGGGCGCGGCTTTCTGGTAGTCAGCGCTGGCATAGGTGGACAGGCGCGTGCCAGGCGGCAAGGAGACCCAACCCTCGGACTCGCCCACCATCTTGATGTAGTCCTTCGAGGTCGCCCAAGCGACGAACTTCTTGGCGGCATCAACCTGTTTGGTCGAGGTCGGAATGGCAAGGTTCCAAGACCAGAACCATCCGGAAGCTTTCGGATCCTTGTCGGTCACCGGCGAGGCCGCGAAGGCGATCTTGTCGGCCACCTGGCTCTGCTTCGGGTCGTATACGCGGCCCGCGCCGGAGGTGGCATCGATCCACATGCCGCATTTGCCCGAGGCGAAAAGCGCCTGGTTTTCGTTGAAGCCGTTGGCGGTCGGGCCGGGGGGGCCGTCCTTCTTCATCACGTCGATGTACCAGTCGATCGCGGACTTCCACGGCGCCGAGGTGAGCTGCGGCTGCCACTTCATGTCGAACCACTCGCCACCGAAGGCGTTCACGGCCGTTCCGAGGAACGCCATATTCTCGCCCCAGCCGGGCTTGCCACGCAAGCAGATGCCGTAGACGCCGTTCTTCTTGTCGGTGATCTTGCCGGCGAATTCGGCGATCTGCGTATAGGTCGGCTTCTCCGGCATGGTGATGCCGGCCTTTTCGAACAGATCCTTGCGGTAATAGGTGAAGGACGATTCGGCATAGAATGGCGCGGCATACATCTTGCCGTCCATGCTGAGACCCTCCTTAACCTGGGGGATCAGGTCGGCATAGTCGTAGCTGTCGCCAAGGTCATCCAACGGCGTCAGCCAGCCCTGCTTCGCCCAGATCGGCGTCTCGTAGGCACCGATGGTCATGACATCGAACTGGCCGCCCTTGGTGGCGATGTCGGTGGTCATGCGCTGGCGCAGGACGTTCTCTTCGAGCACGACCCAGTTCAGCTTGATGCCGGTCTGTTTTTCGAAAGCCGGCGACAGCTTCTGCATAACGATCATGTCGCCGTTATTCACGGTCGCGATGTTCAAGGTGGTCTGGTCTGCGGCTTTTGCAGCGACGATACCGGTCGCCAACACAGCAGCGACCAGCCCGTTAAAACGAGCATAACGCATTGGAATTTTCCTCCCTGGCGGATCAAGCTGAACTTTGCTCACCCTTCGAGCAAAAACTCATTCTCCGCATCGTTGATGTCAAGTTATTTTTATTGCCGTTCAGTCCGCACGACGTTCGAGCAGCTTCATGGCGGTAGGTTCGTCCACCACAAGTCCGGTCGCGAAACGACCTCTCAAGGCGGCCAAAAGAGCATCCATCTTAGGGCGTCCGCTGGCAACCAGTATTGTGGGGCAACGCGGACGAGAGATCAGTGGAAAAGCCGTCAAGCGGCTCGTCACCTCGTTTTCGATCATGCTGCCCGATGCGTCGAAGGGCCATGACCGCAATTCGCCCACGGCCCCATCCCGCTGGAGGACAGCGAGCTCCTCGGGCGTCAGAAATCCATCGAGGAGCAAGGCCGCCGTCGTGCCGATCGACCCGACGCCGAGAAAGATCGCATCCGCCTCATGGTAGAGGGCGTTGAGGGTGCGGTAACCACGTTGCCCGAGAAAATAGGCACGCTCCTCGGTCGTATCGGTCAAGAGCGGAAGCGGCATGGGATAGCATTGCGCTCCCGCGCGGTCCGCCAAACGCATCACGACGTCATAGGGATTGGCTCGTCCGTCGCGCGTCAGATTGCCGACGACCGAGAGAATCTTGTGGTCGGGGCGCTCCATGGAGGAGACTTCGCGCACTGCTTCCAGCAAGGTTCGCCCGGTTCCGACCCCGATCACCTGGGGCGTTTTTCGCCCCAACATGGTCTCGATCAACTGCGCGGCGAGCAGCGTCACTCCGATTCGGTCGCTTTGACCGGCGACGCTTGGGGCAATCTCGCAAATATCGATGGCAAAGGCATCGCGCAGCCGCTCGCCGAGCTCCATGCTCTTCAACAGGGGATGGTCCAGCCGGAACTTGATCAACCCCTCCGTGATCGCCAAGGCCACGAGACGCTGGGCATTGGGGCGCGAAACGTTCAGGTCGACGGCGATCTCGTCTTGCGTGCGCCGCTTGATATAGTAGAGCCAGGCTGCCCGGGCGGCCAGATCAAGTCGCCTTGTCCGAGCCTCGATCTTGTCGTTCACTCGAGACTCCTCGACACCCGAAGCACACCGCCCTTCGGCCAGGGTGCCAAGCCGGCGCGATCATCGACGCGCCTCTTCGCCGCCAAATAAGCGCGGCTTCGCCATGAGGGTCAAGCCTCGGAGCCTGAGATCACAAGGTGGTCCGAAATCCCATGCCGACTTTTCGGGATCATGCTCTATGCCCCAATCACCTCATTCATCCCGGGACCAGTCATGCCGATCACTCTCAAGGGATCATGCCGCTGTGGCGCCGTGCGCTTTACCTGCGACAGCCATACGCCGCAGCCCTACCAGCGTTGCTATTGCACCATCTGCCGTAAGACCGCAGGTGGGGGCGGCTATGCGATCAATCTCATGGCGGTCTCGGCCTCGATGAAAACCGAGGATCCGGACCGGCGTCTGGCGGTCTACCGGGCCGAGATCGATGAGGACGGACTATGTACGATTTCGAGCGCCGAACGCAGTTTTTGTTCGGCTTGCGGCACAGCGCTCTAGCTCTTTGACGCGACCTGGCCCGACCTCATCCATCCGTTGGCGTCGGCCATCGATAGCGCCCTGCCGGTGCCACCATCGAGCGTGCATCTGATGCTGGATTTCAAGCCGGACTGGGTGGTGCTCCAGACCGGACCCGACAATCGCCTTTTTCCACGCTATCCAGAGCAATCGATCGAAGATTGGCACAAGAGCCGGGGCCTCTGGGTCGATTGAGGTCCCGGGCAGTCACTTTACTTCATCGAGACTCAGTCAGTGCTCGAAGAAGAAAAATTCCGGGTGAGTATGGCGCCATTGCTCATGCTGGTCCTTGTTCTGCTGGAGCATCATGCCGAACTTGACGCAGGCTCCCTTGTCGCCATGGTCGCAGAGTTGGTGGAAGCCGATGAGTTGTGCTTCGCGTCCGTCCTGCGCGAGCGCCGGCAGGGAGACCGCGCCGAGCGTGGCTGCGACAACGCCCGCCGCCATGAAATATTTCACCATATCCTCATCCTCCGTCTGGTCTCGATCCATGGTCCGGTGCGGGCGGTCGACATCCCCTGCGTCGCACCTGACCAACCCGTCTCTGCGCTTCGTCGAATGGATCCGGGCTGAACCGTGGATTCAGGCGTCATTCACCCATGAGGTGAAGCACGAGGTCGCGTCGATGCGGGCTTGAGCGATGCTCGAAGAGATAGATCGCCTGCCAGATGCCGAGGAGAAGGCGGCCCTTGTCGAGCGGCACCGAGAGGCTGGTCTGCGTCAGCGCCGTGCGGATATGGGCCGGCATATCGTCGGGGCCTTCGAGATCATGCGCATAGCGGGCACCCTCCGGCGCCAGGCGTTCGAAGAAAGTGGCGAGGTCCTGCCGTACGGTCGCATCGGCGTTTTCCTGGATCAGCAGAGATGCGGAGGTGTGGCGGCAAAAGACGCTCAGGAGTCCGGTCCGCAGATCCTGCGCCTCGGCCCAGGATCGGATCGCCGGCGTGAGATCGAAGAAGCCCTTGCCTCTCGTCTGGTGGACCAGATGATGGATCGCTTGCCGCATGCTGGAGCTTTCATGTCCGAAAAGGGCTTTCGTGTCGCCCGATGATGGGGCAGGGTCTGCTGAAAATCAGGAGGACTTATGTTCATCGGCATCGACATCGGCACCACGTCGGTCAAATCGGTTCTTGTCGACGGCGGCGGCCGGGTCCTTGCCACCGCGAACGCTCCGTTGAGCGTATCGCGTCCGCAATCCGGTTGGTCCGAGCAGGATCCCGAGGCGTGGTGGAACGCGGTCTGCGCGACGCTCGACGCCTTGCACGCGGACGAATCCGGCAAGATGGCTGTGGTGGAGGCCATTGGCCTGTCGGGCCACATGCACGGCGCGACCTTGCTCGACAACGCCGATCGCGTGCTCCGACCCGCCATCTTGTGGAACGACGGCCGATCCGCGGCGGAATGCACCGAGATCGAGGCCGCTTGCCCGGCAGCGCGGGACATCACCGGCAATATCGCCATGCCGGGCTTCACGGCGCCGAAGCTCGCCTGGGTCCGCAAGCACGAACCGGCCTTGTTCGACCGGATCAACAAGGTCCTCCTCCCCAAGGACTACGTCCGGCTGCGCCTTACGGGGGATTATGTCTCCGACATGTCGGACGCCTCGGGCACCTACTGGCTCGATGTCGGCAAGCGCGACTGGTCCGACGCCCTGCTGAGCGCGACGGGCCTTGACCGGGGCGCCATGCCGAGCCTCGTCGAAGGCAGCGCGCCCGGTGGGACGCTGCGGGATGACCTTCGTCAACGCTGGGGCATGACGAAAGCGCCCGTCGTCGCGGGCGGCGGGGGCGACAATGCGGCCTCCGCCTGCGGGATCGGCGCCGTCAAGCCGGGCACGGCCTTCCTGTCGCTGGGAACGTCGGGAGTGCTGTTTGTTTCGAATGCCCGGTTTTCGCCGAACACCAAAGGAGCCGTGCATGCGTTCTGCCACGCCTTGCCCGATACCTGGCACCAGATGGGCGTCATTCTCTCGGCAACCGACAGCCTCAACTGGCTCTCACGATTGCTGGGCACGCCTGCGGTCGAGTTGGCCGGTGCGCTCGATGGCACGATCGATCGTCCCTCGCCCGTGACGTTCCTGCCCTATCTATCCGGCGAGCGGACGCCCCATAACGACGCCGGCGCGCGGGGCGTCTTCGTCGGCCTCGATCAAGGCGCGGATCGTTTGACGATGACCCAGGCGGTGCTCGAAGGTGTGGCTTTCGCGTTCAAGGACTGCCAGCGCGTCCTCGCCGATGCCGGAACCGATTTCGCCCGCGCCTTCGCGGTAGGCGGGGGCGCCAATTCCCACGCCTGGCTGACCATCATGGCGAGCGTTCTCGACCGCCCGCTGGATGTATCGGCTGAAGCCGACGTCGGCGCGGCCCTCGGCGCGGCCCGGCTCGGCATGGCCTCGGTGTCGGACGACGATCCTGCGGCCTTGATGCCGGCGCCCCGGATCGAGCGGACGATCGAGCCGCAAGCTTCGCTGGTCGATGCCTATGCGGAGCGCTATCGGCGCTACCGCACGCTCTACCCGCTGGCGAAAGCCTGAATCCTCGCGCTTAGGGACGATTCGAGATGCAGCGTTCTGAAATAAACCGGCTGATGAGCGAAGCCGAACAGACCTTCGCCCGGCATGGCTATGTGCCGCCGCCCTGGGCCTTCTGGACTCCAAAGACCTGGAGCGCCAACCCGGAGCAGGCCCGCTTCTGTGCCGCGCATCAGATGGGGTGGGACATCACGGATTTCGGGTCTGGCGACTTTTTCAAACGCGGATTGTTGCTGCTGTGCGTGCGCAACGGCATCCAGAACGTGCCCACTGAAAGGGTTTATGCGGAAAAAATCATGATCGTTCGCGAGGGCCAGGAGGCGCCCTACCACTGGCACAAGGTGAAGACCGAAGACATCATCAACCGCGGCGGGGGCGATTTCTTCATCGAACTCGTCAATGTCGATGAGGCCGGCGAGCCCCTGGCGGACCCGGTGGAAGCGATGATCGACGGCGCCATGCGCCTTGTCGCAGCCCGAGAACCGCTCGTTCTCAAGACCGGGGAAAGCATCACGTTGCCGCCCCGCCAGGCGCATCGATTTTACGGCAAGGCGGGGTCCGGCATGGTGATGGTCGGCGAAGTCAGTCAGGTCAATGACGACTTCAACGACAACTTCTTTTTCGACGCGGCCGGCCGTTTCGCCTCGATCGAGGAGGACGAGGCTCCCCGCCATCCTCTATGGTCGGAACTCGACGCCCTGGTAGGCTGACCGCCTGCGGCTTCACCCAACATGCTTGTGGAAAAAAGCCAGCGTCCGGTCCATGGCCTCGACGGCGCTGGCCTTGTCGTAGCTGCCGCGCGCGTCGCAATTGAACCCGTGGTCGGCGTGGTAGGTATAGACCGGCACATCCGGCTTCGCGGCCTTGATGGCTGCCACATCGCTCGTCGAAATATGTTGGTCGAGCTCGCCGAAATGAAGGATCAGCGGCACCTTCGGCGTCTTGTCGAGCATCTTGGCGATATTGCCGCCGTAATAGCCGACCGCCGCCGACAGCCCCGCAAGATCGGCCGAGGCCGCGAAGGCGAGCGAGCCGCCCCAGCAATAGCCGACAATCCCGACATTGCCGGCCTCTGACGCCGCCTTGATGGCGGCCTCGATGTCGAGCATCGTCAGCTTCGGATCGATTTGCCCGACGAGTCCCATTCCGGTCGTCACATCCTCGGACGTGTAGCTCAGCTCGACGCCTGGCTTGGCCCTGTCGAACAAAGCCGGCGCGATGGCGAGGTAGCCTTCCGCCGCAAAACCGTCGGCAACCCTGCGGATATGCGGATTGACGCCGAAAATCTCCTGCAGCACCACGATGCCGCCCCGTGCCTTCGTCGGCGGGATCGCCTTATAGGCCGAAATGCTGCCGCCGTCGGAGGCTGTCAGCTTGATGTTCTCGCTCATGACTTATCCTTGAGGTTGATTGGAGTGACGGCGGCCTCAGCCAGCCTTGTGGGATGTCGCGGTCTGCCCGAAGAGGATTTTCTTGGCCTCATCGGTCATTTCGGCGGGCCGATTGATGGCCGCGCCCTTCTCGTAGGCCGCAATCGTCGCTGGGCGCTCCTTGATGGCGTCGAACCAGCGCTTGAGGTTCGGAAAGTCGCCGAGGTTCTGGCCCTGCCGCTCATACGGTACGATCCACGGATAGGATGCCATATCGGCGATCGAATAGTCGCCGGCGATAAAGTCGCGGCCCGCGAGCTGGCGGTCGAGTACCCCGTAAAGGCGGTTCGTCTCCTTGACGTAGCGTTCGATCGCATAGGGGATTTTCTCAGGCGCGTAGCCGGAAAAGTGGTGGTTTTGGCCTGCCATGGGGCCAAGGCCTCCCATCTGCCAGAACAGCCATTCGAGCGCCTTGAACCGGCCCGGCAGGTCGGACGGCAGGAAGGCTCCGACCTTTTCGGCGAGATAGAGCAAGATGGCGCCCGATTCGAACACCGAGACAGGCGCGCCGCCGCCGTGGGGTTCGTGGTCGACGATGGCCGGCATGCGGTTGTTCGGAGCGATTTTGAGAAAGTCGGGTTCGAACTGCTCGCCCTTGCCGATGTCGATGGGAATGATCTTATAGGGGGTCTTGGTTTCCTCGAGGAAGAGCGTGATCTTATGACCGTTGGGCGTCGGCCAGTAGTAGAGGTCGATCATAGGGGGCTCCGAAACGTTCGTGGTGTTGAGGCCTATCTAGCACGAGCATCGGCGGCCTCAACGTTTACGGGCAAAGATAGGACACCGTGAGATCGCGTTGATGACAAGAACGCCTCCGCGACATGCGGCGGGCCACGGCTGGAACCAAAATAGGGTGGGAGACACGTGAGCGGCACCAAGGATCGATCGACATCGGGAGGACTGGCTTTTGGAGCGATCACCCATGCGCGGTTCGACGCCGTCCATCCTGCCCTCGTGGTCATGGGTGTCGCGGGATCCGGTAAATCCGCCTGCGGCGCCGCGCTCGCGGCCGCCCTCGGGATCGATTTCGTCGACGGCGACGATCTCCATCCGGCCGCCAACGTTGCCAAGATGCACGGCGGCACCCCGCTGACCGACGAAGACCGCTGGCCCTGGCTGGACCGGGTGGGTGAGACCCTCGCAGACCACGCCGCCCATCCGCGCGGCGTTGTGGTGGCCTGTTCGGCATTGCGCCGACGCTACCGCGACCGAATCCGTGCCTCGCGGGGCGCACCGACCTTCGTGTTTCTCGACATCACGACCGAGGAAGCGCGATCGCGTCTGTCGAATAGGCCGGGACATTTCATGCCGGTGAGCCTTGTCGAGAGTCAGTTCGCGGCCCTGGAACGCCCCGAGACTGACGAGACCGATACCATCGCGATCCTCGAGACGGGCGACCTCGAAGCCACCGACGCCTCGGTTTTGTCGGCTCTGCAGAAAAGCCCCACCGCATGATTTCCGACGCGTTCGCGGCCCTTCAAGAAATCCTCACACCGCCGTTCCGATCGGTGCTGGTCAAGGTCCTGGGCCTGACGGTGCTCGTCCTCGTTCTCGCCATGGTGGGGTTCCACCATCTGCTGCTGGCCTTCATCGCGCTGCCCTATCCCTGGCTCAACCTGACACTTTCGGTTCTGGCGGGGCTGGGACTCGCGGTCGGCAGCATCTTCCTCGTCGCGCCTGTATCCTCCCTGGTCGCGGGCTTCTTCATCGACGACCTCGCGGAGCATGTGGAGCACGACGTCGATCCTTCGGCCCCACTGGGGCGACCCCTTCCGATCGTGCGGACGCTGATCCTATCGGTCCGCTTCGCCGCGCTCTCGCTCGGTGTGACGCTGCTCGCGCTCATCCTGCTGCTGGTGCCCGGGGTCAACGCCATCGCGTTCCTTGGCGCCAACGCTTATCTGCTGGGGCGGCAATATTTCGAATTCGTGGCGCTGCGGCACCTTCCGCTCGACGCCGTCGCGGCATTGCGACGCCGGCACGCCGCACGTCTCTTCGCGGCCGGCTTCATCATCGCGCTTTTCGTGTCGGTGCCGCTGATCAACCTGATGACACCGCTGTTCGGCGCGGCCTTCATGGTGCGGATCTTCAAGCGGTTGGAACGGGGAGATTATGACTAAGCGCGCCGCCGCTCGTGCGTCGTGACGGCGTTGGTCGGTCACCATCAACGCCCACTGGTCTAAGACGCACCCTAGCGTTCAACCAATTTGGAAAGCACCGAAAATCGATGCTGTATCATCTTAACTATACGGCACTACCAAGCAACAGTACTTGTTCGGCTCGCGCTGCTTTCGTCAGAGCGCCGTCAAGATTCGCCAAATACAAGCCTTCACGTCGCGTTAACTCTAGATATGCTGCGTCATAGACCGTCAAACGATGTTGTCGCGCCAATCGCAACAAAGAGTCTTCATCCACCGAATCGTCAATCATGATCGGCAGGGCCTTAAGTAAACGAAGAGCCTGGTCGGTTTTCGCGCTGTCAAGGCGTCCACGTCGCTCGTTGACGACGAGCAGATTTCGGAGCTCGAACCACCAAAGTCCCGGCACTACTGCGTAATCATGGGCTACTCTCAAATAGGCAGCGGTAGCGACGGGATGGTTTTCGTCCGGCAAGAGCCAACAGGCGGCAACGGATGCATCCACGACAAAGGGCATCAGTATTTATGCCCGTCATGGCGCGCCAACAGAATGTCCTCAACGGAGAGACGCGGCATCGTTTTCCGAAACTCAGCAATGTCGGCCATCACGTGAGCGACATTGGCTTTTTCGCGATAAGCTTCAGGAACAAGCCGCGCAACTGGCTTTCCAAACCGGGTTATTACGATCGTCTCGCCCTTCTCGACCTCATCAAGAAGGCCGGGAAGATGCGTTTCGGCGTGCGAGGCTTGAACTTTCCGCATTCCCTGGCCCCTAATGGCAGACGAACGTAGTGGGTGTGAAATGCGTTTTTATCGTAGCGTGAGCCTTCACGCCGCGATATGCCCCCGGTCGAACTGTCCGGTCTTGCGGAAACGGTAGAGGTAGGTCGGCACGATGGAGGCGATGGCCGAGAGGTCGATGCCGAGCCCTTCGAAGGTCAGCCCGGCCGCGAGCGCCTCGGGCGACACCACATTGTCGCTCTCCAGCATCTTGAGTTGATCACGGGTGATCATCAGCGCTTTAGGGAAAAGACCCAGGGTGAGGCTGTCGATCGTTTCGGTCATGGCCGCCGGATAGCGGGCCAGGTTGAAGGGCAACGGCACCAACGGCCGGTTCCGTCCGGTAACGGCACAGATATAGCTCAGAATTTCCTTGAAACTGCGGACCTCGGGACCACCGAGCTCGTAGGTCGCGCCAGGCTTGGTGGCGCCTGCGGCCGCCATGGCGACGGCTTCGGCCACGTCGCCCACATAGGCAGGCTGGAACTTCGTGCCTCCGCCGCCGATCAGCGGCAACGCCGGCGCCATACGGGCCAGGGCCGCGAAACGGTTGAAGAAATCATCCTCCGGCCCGAATAGGATCGACGGCCGCAGGATCACGGCGTCCGGATAAATCTCACGCACCGCCGCCTCGGCGCGGCCCTTGGTGCGCCCATAGACAGCCTGGCTTTCGGGATCGGCGCCGATGGCCGAGACGTGAACGAAGCGCTTGACGCCCGCCGCCTTGGCGGCTCGCGCGGCGGCGCGGGCGCCGAACACATGCACGGCCTCGAAATTCTGCCGGCCGCTTTCCGCCAGGATGCCGACAAGATTCACGGCCACTTCCGAATCACGCAGCGCCGCCGCGAGAGAAGCCGGATAGCGCAGGTTGACCTGCACCGGAACGATCTGCCCGGTGCGGCCCATCGTCTGGATGAAATTGCCCACCGCCGGGCGGCGCGAAGCCGCCCTGATCCGAAAGCCGCGCGTCGCCAAGGCTCTGACGACATAGCGTCCGAGAAAGCCCGTTCCGCCGAAGACGGTGGCAAGGCCATCCGCCGCTCGCTCGTTGCCGGCCATGGTGCTGGTCTCCTGAAAACTATCGGGCCGGCGCGCGCTAGCCCTCTCTTCGTTTCCTACCCAAAGGCCCCTGTTCTGTACAGGTGGGGCGCGAGGACGCATGTCTAGGGGAATCGGACGAAGACACCGGTCTTCCGGCACCTGGTGCGGCGATGATCCGGCAACACGATGATCGACCGCGCCGCCCCGCAAGCTGGGTCGAGGCCCCGGTCTTATCGATGACGATCGAGCTCTCGGTTTTCTGGAATGTCAGGCCATCGCACTGCTACGAGGATTTGCAGAGACATTTCATATGAAGTGGCATAATGAGTTCGAGAAAACCCGACGGTTGACCGTTGGGGTCGAGACTATAGCACTCGTTTGTCGCCGACCTGCGATCTTGATGCTCAAAAATAGGGCATGAATAGATTAGGATATGATCACGGCAAAAATTATACACCCTAAACAACTACTAAGCTTCCCCCGAGAGCGCGGTTTTTGGTAAACCTCGTTCGTTGCATGGAGCGTAGGATGAACGGGCCCATCGCGCAGACAGATCTGCAATGTTTTGACGGTAAACTTCAGAGTATATTTGGAGGAAAAATTGTTGGTTGGATATTCGACCGCAATAACCCGCATCATACTATTTTTGTCGATATATGGGTCAATGGTCAGCGAATATGTTCGGTTGCGGCGAATGAGGCGAGCACCGAACCCATTGAGGACATTGGTGAACGTGATGGCCATGGCTTCTCCGCTCAACTGCCAATTTGGATAAACTTGGAAAAACCATGCACCATTCGAGTTTCGGTGCTTGGACTGGGGCAGGAGGTGCCTGGATGGTCCATGCGGTTGAAACCAAGTGCCGCTGGTGAAAAGCGCCCTTTTACGTCCGATGATCGAGCAAATTTCAAACCTAATGTGTTTTACCGGCTGCTCTCACCATCGAAGGAGATGAAGCCTGCTTCCAAGGCTTTGATCGGCAAGGACGGGTGGCTTTTTCTTGCCCACGATAGTAATTCGGTTATCGATCAGATCCAAGGCCGGGTACAAATGCAGGCCGGTCAGCTTCTTCAATATCAGCGTGCTTTTGGACACAGGATGCGGAGATTTTCCAAGCTTGGGATTCCATATTTATTTTTCGCGGCGCCGACAAAGGAGCTGGTTTGCCTCGATAAGTTACCAGACGGCATGCTGATCGATGAGAACAACTTTCCGATGAACCAGATTGTTTCGGCTGTCGCGGATGAAGGCTTTGTTATCAGGCCTCTTCTGGGCGCCTTGACGAGTTCCAGACTCCACCGAGACGGCGCGGACGTGTTTCATCGGACGGATACGCACTGGAATTTGGCAGGCGGTTATGCCGCCTATAAAGCAATTCTCAGTGAAATATCTGAAATGCTTATGGCGATTTCACCGTTCAACATCGATGATTTTCGGTTTCGCAAGCAGTTTCATTATCGTGGCGATCTTGCCGATAAGCCAAAAGTCGTGTTTCTGCCTGGTCAGAAAAAAGAATTGGTGGAGGTGGCGGAAGGGGAATTTCCGTCAGATATGTATGATGAAAACATTGATACTTTTGATTCGTCATCTCTCAAATATAAAAACGGCTTCGTAGACGAATATTTGAAGGTTTCTCCGACCCGCGACGCCTTGGTCCATGAGAACAAATCTGGGGTAGGGCCGAGAATCGTCGTGTTTCACGACTCTTTTATGCTGAATGTATTTCCATTTTTGTCCAGTCACTTTTCTCGAAGCGTTTACGTCTGGAAGCCCGAGCCGGATTTCGATATCATCGAGCGTGAACGGCCCGACATCGTGGTCAGTGTGATGCTCGATCGCTTCATGCGGTTGCCGCCTTCGCTGATCCAATAGCCCGCCTCATTCATTGTGGTGCCCTTGAGGGTTGGCGGGCATAGCGTAAGCTGTCGAGGTAGCGTGGGGTTTGGGTCATGAGGCCAACCCCGCCCACCGATCAACGCGTGCCACCCGCCATCACCGTAGTTTGACGCCGCCGTTCGGCTTTCCGGCCACGGACGCCCGACGAAGTTGCTATTCGTCCGCCGAGATCAATCCATCTTTCCGCACGCCCATGGTACTCGCCCCGTCGTGGGGCCTATCGGCCCCATCGCATTCGACGAACGGTTCATGGCCGTCACGCCTGACTTCTGTGATCGAATACACCTCAGCCGCGCTGCGGCGCCGGACTGGCGGGGCTCGTCAAAGGGTCTATAAGGGACGATTCATACCAACCT
This sequence comes from Lichenihabitans sp., assembly GCA_965214365.1. Lineage (GTDB taxonomy): Bacteria > Pseudomonadota > Alphaproteobacteria > Rhizobiales > Beijerinckiaceae > Lichenihabitans. Next base: position 1,288,058 of record CBDCBM010000004.1, on the reverse strand, counting down.
GGATCAAACCCGCCTCGTGTCATCCGCCCGCCCTCAAACGTCCGCTTCTCCGGTCAATTCCATCCCGTTCAACTTGCCCTCGGTGCGGGGAAACGAGATGCGATACATCGAGGAGGCGATCCGCAATCGTCATCTTTCGGGTGACGGCCCCTTCTCGAAGCGGTGCCATGCCTGGCTCGAACAGGCGATCGGCTGTCGGCAGGCGCTCCTCACCCATTCCTGCACGGCAGCGATGGAAATGGCCGCGATGCTGTTCGAGCTTCAGCCGGGCGACGAAGTCATCATGCCGTCGTTCACCTTCGTCTCCACCGCCAATGCGGCGGTGCTGCGGGGGGCCGTGCCGGTGTTCGTGGATATCCGCCCCGACACGCTGAACATCGACGAGACCTTGATCGAGGCGGCCATCACGCCGAAGACGCGCGCCATTTTCGTCGTGCATTACGCGGGCGTCGCCTGCGCCATGGACGAGATTATGGCCATCGCCGACCGGCATGGTCTCCTCGTGCTCGAAGATGCCGCGCAAGGCCTATCAGCAGCCTATAACGGCAAGCCGCTCGGCAGCATCGGTCACCTTGGGGCCATCAGCTTTCACGAGACCAAGAACGTCATCTCCGGCGAAGGGGGCGCCCTGACGATCAACGACGCGCGCTTCATCGATCGCGCCCACATCCTGCGGGAGAAGGGTACCAACCGCACGAAGTTCCTGCAGGGTCTGGTCGATAAATATACCTGGGTCGACTATGGCTCATCCTTCCTGCCGAGCGAACTCAATGCCGCGTTCCTGCTGGGGCAGTTCGAACAGGCGGACGAGATCCTGGCGACACGGCAGCAGAGTTGGCATCACTATCACCGCCGGCTGGCCTCGCTCGACCATGACGGGCTGTTGCGCCGCCCCATCGTTCCTCAAATCTGCAGCGCCAACGCCCACATGTATTACGTGCTGATGCCGAGCGCGGAGAAGCGGGGCGAATTGCTCAAGCGCACCAAGGCGGCCGGCATCGGGACTGTGTTCCACTATGTTCCCCTGCATAACGCGCCGGCTGGGTTAAAATACGCTCGTCAGCAGGGCGAATTGCGCATCACCGAGGATCTCAGCGCTCGCCTCGTGCGGCTTCCGCTCTGGGTCGGCCTGTCCGAACCGGAAATCGACACTGTCGTCGAACTCGTCACGGCGGTCGCGCAGGCGGCTTGAGGTTTGTAAAACGGGATCGAGGCCCATGACCGAGCGCGTATCGCCTCAACGCCGCAGAGAGCGGGGCCGGTCGATGGTCGAGGCGCTGCCGTCTCGTCTGCCGCGGCTCGAAAATCCGTGGCGGCCGGTCGAGATCTTCACTGACGACCAGACCGACCGGATCATTGGTGCCGCCTTTACGATCCTCGAAGAGATGGGGCTCGAAATCCGCAGCACGGCGGCGCGGGACATTTTCCGCAAGGGCGGTGCGATAGTCGACGACGAGACCCAGATGGTGCGGATCGGCCGCGACGTCGTCACGCATTTCGCAAGCCTGGCCCCGGAAAAATTCGTACTGCGCGCCCGCAACCCCGAGCGCGACCTTCACGTCGGCGGCAATGTGGTCAACTTCGGACCCGTCAATGGCGCTCCCAATGTGGCCGATCGCGAGCGTGGACGCCGGTATGGCGACATCGAGGCGTTCCGCGACATCCTCAAGATCACCCATTCGCTCGGCGTCCTGCATTGGCAGGGCGGGGTCGTGGTGGAGCCGGTGGACTTGCCGGTCGCGACGCGCCACCTCGATATGTACCAGGCCCATATCGAATGTTCCGATCTCGTCTGGGCGGCGCGCGGTGTCGGCGGCATCCCGGCCGTCGACGGTCTCGCGCTCTGTGCACTCGAACACGGCCTCACGCTCGAAGAGCTCGCGATACGCCCGAGCCTGATGATCGTCACCAACGTCAACTCGCCCCGCCGGGTCGACGAGGAAATCCTCGACACCATCATGCTCATGGCTGAGCACGGCCAATGCGTGGTGGTGACGCCCTTCACGCTGATGGGTGCCATGTCGCCCGTCACACTACCCGGCGCCCTGGCGCAGCAGACCGCCGAAGCGCTCGGGATCATCGTGCTCACACAGATGATCCGGCCCGGCGCGCCTGCGGTTCTGGGCGGCTTCACCTCCAACGTCGACATGCGCACGGGATCGCCCGCCTTCGGCACGCCCGAATATGTTCATGCGACGCTCGGAGGCGCCCAGATCGCGCGACGCCTCAAGATCCCATTCCGGTCGAGCGCCGTCAATTCCTCCCCGGCGGTCGACGCCCAGGCGGCCTATGAGACGGGCTTTTCGCTCTGGGCCTCGATCATGAGCCACAGCCACCTCATCAACCATGCAACGGGCTGGTTGGAGGGTGGCCTGTCGGCCTCCTTCGAGAAGATCGTGGTGGATGCCGAAATGCTGCGCCAATGGGCGCAGACCCTGCGATTCCGCGATTTCGGCGATGCGGAATTGGGGCTCGACGCCATCAGGGGCGTCAAGCCGGGCGGCAATTTCTTCGAGGCGCAGCATACGCTCGATCGCTACAAGACCGCGTTCTACACACCGATCCTGTCCGACTGGAGCAATTACGAGAATTGGCGGGATGCCGGCGAGCGTGACGCCACCATGCGGGCGACCGAAATTTGGAAGCGGATGCGCGACGCCTATGTGGCTCCGCCGCTGGACGAGGGCATCCGCGAGGCGATCGGCGACTATGTGGCGCGGCGCAAGCGCGAACTCCTGCCGGATGGCTCGGCGTGACCCGTCTCATCGCCAATGCGCGCATGTATGCGGTGACGCCCGAGGCCGAGGCCGCGTGGCGGCGGTTGCTCGGCCATGTGACGCACGAAGCCGGCGTCGACCTCGACTATCTCCCTTATCCGGCCCCGCAGCCGCTGGAGCCGCTTTGGCAGCGGCCCGACCTCGGCTGCGTCTTTATGTGCGGCTTCCCGATCGCCATGAAGCTTGCGGATGTCGTTCCCATCGCCGCCCCGATCCCCGCCGCGCCTTGGGCCAGAGGCCGGGCGCTCTACCGCTCGGATTTAATCGTGCGGGCGGACAGCCCCTTCCTGACGCTGGAGGACACATTCGGCGGCACGGTGGGCTGGACGGTCGAACATTCCCATTCGGGCTTCAACGCCCTGCGGCACCATCTCCTTCAGTACCGTCGGCCGGATCGTAGGGCGTTGTTCGGCCGCTCGGTGGGGGGGCTTGTGACGGCGCGAAAGGTTCTCGACAGCGTGGTGGATGGGTCGATCGACGTTGGTCCCCTCGACGGCTACTGGCATCTCCTGATCCGCCAGTACCTCCCCAACTTGCTCGTCAAAATCCACATTATCGGATCGACCGATCTGGCGCCAATCCCGGCTTTTGTCGCGAGCGCTGGAGCGCCGTCCGAGCACATACGGGCGCTGCAAGAGGCTTTCTCGGCGGCGGCATCGAGAGACTGGTTCCCGCCCCTGGCCGAGGCTCTGTGCTTGCAAGGCTTCGAAGCCGTCGATGCGTCGAGCTTTGCCGAAACCTTGCGCTGGGCCGAGGAGGCTGTGGCGGCCGAATATCCGGTTCCGGCGTAAACGAGCCCCAGCTATGCGGCCGCCACGTCGCCCGTCTGGCAACCATCCGCCCTATGCATCGCCGGCCCTATCTCCCGCGAAAGGTTATGCGCCGTGTTGATCAGCGACACATGCGTAAAGGCCTGCGGGAAATTGCCGACCTGACGCTTGGCAATGGCGTCATATTCTTCCGACATGAGTCCAAGGTCGTTCGAAAGCGCCAACAACCGCTCGAACAATGCATGGGCTTCCTCGTGGCGGCCCGCGAGCACGTAATTGTCCGCCAGCCAGAACGAGCACGGCAGGAAGGCCCCTTCGTGGCCCCCCGCAAGCCCATCGACATTGCCGGCCTCATTGTAGCGTTTGACGAAACCATCCTCCATCAGATGCGCTTCGATGGCCGACACGGTCCCGACGATCCGCGGGTCATCCGCAGGCAGAAAGCCCACAAGCGCCATCAGCAGCAGGCTCGCGTCGAGTTGGTCCGAACCGTAATATTGCGTGAAGCTGCCGAGGCTCGCATTGTAGCCTTTGGCGCAGACTTCCTCACGCACTTCGTCGCGCACGGTCCGCCAGCGGTCGACCGGCCCTTCGAGGCCGAATTCCTCCACCGATCGGATCGCCCGATCGAAGGCCACCCACACCATGGCCTTCGAGGCGGTGAAATGCTTGCGGCCGCCGCGCACTTCCCAGATGCCCTCGTCGGGCTGCCGCCAGATCGTTTCGAGGTGCTCGACCAGCGCCCGCTCGAGCGCCCATCCGGCGTCGTCGGGCGCGAGACCCAGACGTCGCGCCTGATACATCGCGTCGATCACCTCGCCATAGACATCGAGCTGGAGCTGTCCTGCGGCGGCATTGCCGATGCGCACGGGCGTCGAGCCCTCATAGCCCTTCAGCCAGCCGATCTCATATTCGTCGAGACGCCGTTCGCCACCGATCCCGTACATGATCTGCATCTGATCCGGCGAGCCGGCGATGGCGCGAAGCAGCCAATCGCGCCACGCTCCCGCCTCTTCGAGAAAGCCGGAATTCAGCAGCGCATAGAGCGTGATCGTGGCATCCCGGAGCCAGCAATAGCGATAGTCCCAGTTCCGAGGCCCCCCGATTTGCTCAGGCAGCGAAGTCGTGGGCGCCGCCACGATGCCGCCGGTCTCGAAATGCGTGAGCGCCTTCAGGGTGATGAGGGAGCGGGCAACCTGCGGTCCCCAAGCACCGGCGGTCTCGACACGGTGAGACTTGATCCACGCCTGCCAGTCCTGGACCGCGAGATCGATGATATCGTTGGCATCGACCGTCGGCGGCTGCGTCTTGTAGGACAGCGACCAAGTGAGCACGAAAGCGACCTCCTCGCCTGCCGCGACGCTGAAGGTCGAGACCGTACGCATGTCCTCGCCGCGCAGGTCCGCCGTCGTCGCCAGGGTATAGCGCTCGGGGCCAGCGACGGCTGTCAGCCGACCATCCGCGAGGCGGCTCACCCATGGCACCACCGAGCCGAATTCGGGACGGATCACCAGTTCAGATCGGAGGGCGACAAGGCCGCTCTCGCCACGGACCAAGCGCACGAGATCGGTATGGCCATCGCGGCGTCCCATGCAATCGATCACAAGCACAACGCCGTCGGCGGTCTCGAACCGTGTCTCCAGCACCAGCGTACCCTCGCGATAGCTGCGGCTGGTTCGCGTCACAGGATCGGACGGCGCGATCTGCCAGCGGCCATTCTCGCTCTCGCCCAGCAGCGCCGCGAAACAGGCCGCGGAGTCGAAACGCGGCATAGCCAGCCAGTCGATCGATCCGTCGCGGCCGACCAGCGCCGCGCTCGCGCAATTGCCGATCAGGGCATAGTCTTCGATTTTCAGCGCCATTCACAAGTCCCCACAGCGGAGGCGTCTTTGCGCCGAACCGCTGCGGCGCAAACTCCGCAGAGGCCGATCGGTTGCCTGAGCTGAGCTATGGCAGGCTCTTCAGGCGGTCCAACAAGAGGTCGTAAAAGCCCGCCCCATCAGCGTCACGGATGAAGTTGACGTTGGCCGTGCGGTCGGTCACCCGCCACCAGTCGGCGACTGTCATGCCCAAAGTCAGGGGGCTCGAACATTCGATCTCGACGTTGATGTGACGGCCCGTGAAAAGGTCCGGTTTGACCAGATAGGCGATGACGTTGGGGTCATGCAGCGGGGCGCCAACCTCGTCATATTTCTTCCTGTCGAAGCCTTCGGAGAAACTCAGAAGTTCCGCCAGCGCGCCGCCGCACCGCGTGCCGAGGGCTCGCAATCGCTGGATGCGCTCCGGCGTCGTCAGCACCTGATGCGTCGCGTCCAGCGGGATCATGGTGATGGGGATGCCGCTCTTCATCACCACATCGGCGGCTTCGGGATCGACGAAGATGTTGAATTCGGCGGTGGGCGTGACGTTGCCGACCTCGAAATAAGCCCCTCCCATCATGACGATTTCGCGGACCTTCGAGGCGATGTCGGGCGCCTTCACCAAGGCCAACGCGACGTCGGTCAACGGGCCGAGGGTGCAGAGCGTCAGCTCGCCGGGCTCCGAGGCCCTCAGGCTGTCGATGAGGAAATCTACCCCATGCTGCGTCTGAAGCGGCATTGTGGGGTCGGGCAACGTCGTGCCGTCTAGGCCGGTCCTGCCGTGCACATGCTCGGCGGTGACCAGCTTGCGGACCATGGGACGGATTGCTCCGGCATAGACCGGAACATCGGTGCGGCCCGCCAGTTCAAGCACCTTGCGGGCGTTGACGCTCGTATAGTGAAGCGGGACATTGCCGGCCAGGGCCACGATGCCGACGACATCGATCTCAGGAGAGGCCAGCGCGAGCAGGATGGCGACAGCATCGTCCTGCCCCGGGTCGGTATCGATGATGATCTTGCGCGCCATATGGCCTCCGTTTCTTCAATGAGGTATCGGTGCCACCCGAATCTGGGAGCTTCCGTACCGCGCCAGCCGGGTGCGGCCTCCTGCCGATCCGAACCGGAATGGACGTATGAGGATAACCCAAAAGCTGGCCCTGGGTAGCGTCGCGGTCAGCATTCTGGTCCTCGGGGTGAAATTCTACGCCTATGGCCTGACCGGCAGCGTCGCGCTGTTTTCCGATGCGCTCGAAAGCATCATCAACCTCGCCACCGCTCTGGCGGCGCTCTGGGCGCTGCATATTTCGGAACAGCCGGCCGACGCGCGCCATCCGTATGGTCACACAAAGGCAGAATATCTTTCGGCAGTGCTCGAAGGGGTGCTGATCGTCGGCGCGGCGATCGCGATTCTTTGGGAGGCGGCCCGGGCGATCGAAAATCCCCATGCGCTGGAGCAACCGGTGCTGGGTCTCGTGGTGAGCGGGGTCGGCACGCTGGTCAACGCGGCCTGGAGCTTCACGCTGCAGCGCCACGGACGACAGCTGCGCTCGCCGGCGTTGCTAGCCGACGGCAAGCACCTGCAGACCGATGTCGTGACGTCCGTCGGGGTGGTGATCGGAATGATGCTGGTGTTCGCCACCGGCCGCGTCATCCTCGATCCGATTCTGGCAGGGGTCGTGGCGCTCAACGTGCTGTGGAGCGGCTGGCAATTGATGAAGGAAAGCGTCGGGGGCCTCATGGATGAGGCCGCATCGGATCAGACGCTGGCCCGCATCCGCGAAGTCATCGCCGCCAACGCCGAGGGCGCCATCGAGGCGCATGACATCAAATCGCGCTGCGCCGGCAAACTGACCTTCATCGAGTTCCACCTTGTCGTCGATGGCGCCATGAAGGTGTCGGATGCCCATGACATCTGCGACCGGCTCGAAAGCGTGCTGAAAGCCGAGGTCCCCGACACCTCCGTGACCATCCACGTGGAGCCCGAGCAGAAGCGCAAGCATTCGGGCATCGTGGTTTTGTAGGGGAGCGCAACCGTTGCTGACCATCCGTGATGCCACGCGTGGCGATCTTCCCCGCATCCACGCGATCCGGCATGACGTGACGGAAAATCGTCTGTCGGACCCGTCGACGGTCACGGAGGGAGAAGTGCTTTGGTATATGATCGAAGCGATTTTTCTCGTGAGCGAAGGCGTAAGCGACGGATCGCCGTCGGTGGTTCAAGGGTTTTTGTGCGCCAACCATCAGACCGCTCTGATCTGGGGGCTCTTCGTCGATCCACTGGTACAGGGTCGCGGCCATGGATCATCACTTTTGACGGCGGCGCTCGGCCGGTTGAAAGCCTGTGGGCACCTGCAAGCCTAGCTTACGACGGGTCACGGAACAAAGGCCGAGAGGTTTTATCGCCGGCACGGTTTCGAGACCAGGGGACAGGCCTTTTCGGGAGAAGTCGTCTATGTGAAACGGCTATGACTTAATTGTCTCTCAGATGAGATACATAATATCCTGATAGGAGCGCCGCGCCATGACCGCACGTACATCGATGCTTCACGTCCGTATCGATGAGGCCACCAAAGACAAAGCGACCGCCGCACTTAGCGCCATGGGCCTTTCTGTGTCAGACGCAGTGCGTCTATTTCTTCGACGCGTGGTGGCGGACCAAGCCTTCCCTTTAGAACTTAAGGTCCCCAACGCGCAGACTCGCGCCGCAATGACCGAGGCAGATGACATCGCCCGGATACGGCAGGCCCGCTTCACAACGCCTGACGAACTCTTTGCCGCCCTTGAAAAAGACACCGGCAAGTAAGCGGACAGCGCTTCCACGCACCTCCGACTATACAAAATCTTTCTTGAAGGATTGAGGGCGCTCTATCGCTCTGGTCGTTACGATATGCATCGACTCAAAGGAAGCGATGCTTCTCGTAATCGCTGCCGAGGGGCCACTTGGAGCGGAGTGGTTCAATCATCCACTGAAGGGCGAATGGGCAGGTCATCGAGAGTGCCATATCGGTGGGGATTTTTTGCTGGCCTATAAAATTGAGGAAAACGCTGGGTTCAGCACCGTTATTTTCATCCGAGCAGGCACTCACTCGGACTTGTTCGATGAGTAACTCCACCGCGTGAGTCTCAGACTTCATCCGAACAAAAGCGGCAGCCGTCATTCACGGATACATTGCCGAAAATTCACCGCAACGCTCTGCGATATACCGGAAACGGGCATTTCGTGCCGATGCGGTCGTAAAGCTGAATGGCGTCGTGGTTGGTTTCAAGCGTCAAATCGCCGCCTTGCGGGCCGGCATCTCGACTGCGCCGGTTTCAACCGTCCCTCTGTAAGCTGCAGTTTGGCCTTGAGCCCGCGAGACAAAACCCGGCGAGGGTGCCGTGTTCGACGGGCTGCGGCAACCCATCACCGTGAGGTGTGAAGACGACAGTCCCCCCACGCGCGGAGGCGGGAGGGTGTGGCGCGGATGGTTGCGGCCGAGGCGTCCCCTCCTTGGGGGGCAAAGGGAAAGGCGAATGTCCGCAGCACATCTGCAACCAATGCAGCAGCTCCAACTGGGTCTCGGAGCCCGTGGGTCCTGTGAGCGAGAATCCGGGCGCGTCTCCGGTCGTCGCCATATGGGTCGCGACGATCTCGCTCCGGGTCATGCAATGCATCCCTGAGGGCGGCGCCGATCGCATCAGCGGCATAATCGTCGGCTCGATGCCCATTTGAGCCAAATAGGCGGAGACTTGATTGTAGATCGCGTTCGACGCCTCGCCCGTCACGATATGAGATTCCACGGGTCGCGTGGCGATCAGCGTGCGGCTGATCTCGACCGGATGCCCGTTCACCATTCGTCGCACGGTCCGAAATGTGTTGATGACCTTGGTCAATCGCCGATGAACAATAATCTCATGAACACCGACATAGGCGCCGAGACCGACATATCGTTGCGTGCCGGCCGCCAAGATCAATGGACATGCCGAAGCGCAACCGGCCCGCGCCATCGAGACGCCCGCGAAGGGGATGTTCGATTTCGCTGCGCCCAGGCATCCGGCGTCCGCCGCCGCACACGGCAACGGGATGGTGCCCGCCACAGCGACCACGAGTCCACGGCTTCGGATTAAGCGGCCCATCGCCATGGCCGCCTCGACGGATCCGCCGGGCGAGTCGATCAGGATGGCAACAGGGCCGCGGCCGGCGCGGCTGAGAACCCGGCGAAACAGCGCCGGTGTTTCACTGATGATCTTCCCCTGCATGGCGATCCAGCGAACGCAATCCGTGCCGCAGGTCGGACTTCCCCCCTGCACCAGCGTCACTTGCATCGGCATCGCCGCCTGCGCGGCTGTGAATGCACCCGCCGACGACCCAAATCCGAGTAGACCAGTGATTGCCAAAAAGACCGCTATAGCGACCGGCTTATGATGTGAAAACAAACTGAACATCATGATCAATCAGCAAAGCGATCAGGATGCCGTGCAATATATTGCACGGCAATGCTTATTTTATTCATCGCAAGGCAAGCGATAGACATCGATATTCACTATTTTATTGTATGAACGTAGGAGTTTACGTCAACGCCTTGCGATACACCAAAAACCCCGATTTCGTGCCGATGCGGTCATAAAGCTGCATGGCATCGTGGTTGGTCTCATGCGTCAGCCAATAGACGCGCGAACAGTTTTTGACGCTCGCCTCGGCATACACATGCTCGATCAACTGCCGCCCGATGCCGCCGCCGCGCGTGGCGGGATCGACGAAGAGGTCCTGTAGGTAGCATGAATTCTCGACCGTCCAGGTGGAGCGGTGAAAAAGCCAATGCACCATGCCGACCGCCTGGCCGTCGCGCCAGGCCAGGGCGCCCGCCATCGGCTCAGTGGGATCGAGCATCCGATCGAAGGAAACGCGTGTCGTCGTCTCGGGAATGTCGGTCTTGTAGAAGGTCTGATAGCCGCGCCAGAGCGGGTGCCATGCGTCGAAGTCAGATGGCGCCAGAGGAGCGATACGGATCATGCGGCCTCGGCCATTCTCGTTTCGAGTGGAAGGATCGAGTGGCATGCGCCCTCGCGTGCCGTGAGAACGCATCCCTGCGGCACCTCGTGCCATTGGGCGCGGTCGCCGTCCAGCGGTTCGGACACGATGATGATGCCGGCCGGGCTCTGCCGCCAATACAGGGTCGGCGCGAAACCGTCCGACGCCCAGCGGAACGCATAGATGTCACGACCATCTGTCAGTGCCGCAGTGAATTTGAGCGCCTCGCGCGAGCCGGCGGCACGCATCAGGTCCTGCACGACATGCAGCGTCTTCGTCATCGCCGCGAGCGGGTCCCGCTCCAGGCCGAACGCGAAGGCGGCCAGGAACAAGGCTTCGGAATCGGTCGTGCCGGCGCGCAGCGGATATTGCTCGTCTGGAATGAGGGCATCGAGACGGCGCTTGATGCCGCAATATTGGCCGACCTGCCCATTGTGCATGAAGATGAAGCGGCCGACCGCGAAGGGATGGCAGTTGGCACGCGCGATAGCGGGGCCGGTCGAGGCCCGCACATGAGCGAAGAACAGCGACGAGCGAACCTGGTGGCAGAGCGAGCGCAGGTTTTCGTCGGACCAGGCTGGCCGCACCTCCCGGTAGATGCCCGGCGTCTTGCGGTCGCCATACCATCCGATGCCGAATCCGTCCCCGTTGGTGACGACCTTGGTTTCGGAGGCGCAGAGCGATTGGGCGATCAGCGAATGGGCCGGCTCGGCCACTAAGGCATCGAGAAACGTCGGTTCACCCTGGTACGCGATCCAGCGACACATGACGCACTCCGCTTGAATTTTCCGCGATGCAATAAAATCGCGCTCGCAACCTTAACAGAGCCCTAATGCGCGTTAAGGCGCCGCAACTTTCAAGTCATGGCAAGCACTTAAGCTGAGGCGATGACATGGAAGAAGCTGCCCGTGACATTTCCGCGACGGCTGCCGGCGGGCGTCGGCCCGGCCCCGTAGGCATCGAGGACCTCGGCGAAGGAATCGTCGCCGCCGGTTTCGATCACGGTCGCATAGTGAAACTCATGTCCCCGAAGCCTCGACCGCTGCCCCAGAATTCGCGCATCCCGGTAGCCAAGGGTCATCCGCCGCTTGGCAAAGCTCGTTTCGACGGAAAGGAGACCGGCCATGGCATGGACCCGCCCCTGCGCATCGGTGAGCGCGCGGCCGAGCACCATGTAGCCGCCGCATTCGCCGTGGACCGGCCGTGTCACGGCGAATTCGCGTAGCCCCGACAGGAAGAGCGAGGCGGCGGCGAGACGCGCGGCATGAAGCTCAGGGTAGCCGCCGGGCAGCCAACAGCAATCGGCATCCTTGCTCGGGGGCTCGTCCGCCAGGGGCGAGAAAAAGGCCAGTTCCGCACCCGCCCGACGCCATCCGTCGAGGACATGCGGGTAGAGGAATGAAAAGGCGGCATCGCGCGCGATGGCGATGCGCTGGCCAGGCGGCGGAACGGGAGGCGAGACGGGCGGGCTTGTCCAGGTCCCGCCGCTCCTCAGGCATCCGGCCGAGGCGGCCGCCACGATGGCGTCGAGGTCGACATGGCTTGACAGAGCCTGAGCGAGCGCATCGAGACGCTCGTCGAGATCGGCGGTCTCGCCAGCCTGGACGAGGCCAAGGTGGCGTTCGGGCAAGCTCAAGGCGTCGGATCGGGGAATGGCGCCGAACACCTTTAGCCCTATGGCCGAGACCGCCTCGCGCACCAACCGCGCATGTCTTTCGCTGCCGATGCGGTTGAGGATCACTCCGGCGATTGTGAGCCGCTTGTCGTAGGCCGCGAGTCCGGCCAGCAACGCTGCGGCGGATTGCGACTGGCCGGAACAATCATGCACCAGCAAAACGGGCCAACCCAGCAGCGCGGCGGTATCGGCCGAGGATCCGCTGAGTCCCGGCGCGGCCGGAACCCCGTCGAACAGCCCCATGGAGCCTTCGCACAGCACGAGATCGGCGCCAGCCGCCGCCTTGCCTGCGATGGCCAGCGCGAGATCGGGCGGCATGGCCCAGGTGTCGATATTGAAACTCGGCAAGCCGGTGGCGGCGGCGTGAAACGCCGGGTCGATATAGTCGGGGCCGTTCTTCAACCCCGCGATTTTCAGCCCTCGCCGGGCCAAGGCGCGCATCAATCCCAGGGTCACGATCGTCTTGCCGCTGCCGGAGCGCGCGGCAGCGATCACCAGCCCCCCGCGAAAAACCGTCATGCTTGCCCCGCCATGCCGGGGGCCAATACGTCATGCAGCGCCGCGATGGCGCCAACGACGATGATGGCCGGCGCTTTGAATCCCTTGGCTTCCGCATCGTCATGGGCGTCCCGCAGTGTCGTGCGCAGCACGCGCTGGCGGGGCGTCGTCGCATCGGCCACGATGGCTGTCGGGGTGTCGGGCGCGAGGCCGCCCCGCATGAGACTGACCGCGATCGCCTCCAGATGGGTCATGCCCATATAGAGGATGATGGGCACCCCGGTTCGGGCGAGGGCCTCCCAGTCGCAACTGTCTTCGCTGGTGGCGAAGTGCCCGGTCGCCAGGATCACCGCATGGTTGGTGTCGCGCGTCGTCGCGGGGATGGCCGCATAGGCAAGGCCACCGATCCCGGCCGTAATGCCTGGCACGATCCGGAACCGCACGCCGGCCTCGACGAGAGCCAGCGCTTCCTCCCCTCCCCGGCCGAAGACGAACGGGTCGCCGCCCTTGAGCCGGAGCACGCGCTTGCCTTCGCGGGCAAGTTCGATCAGCCGCTCGGTGATGGCGCGCTGCTTGGGCGACGGCAGGCCGCCCCGCTTGCCGGCGAATTCCCGCACCGCATCCGGATGGGCGAACCGCATGATGTCCTCGCCCACCAGGGCGTCATAGACGATGGTGTCGGCTTGGCGCAGCGCATGAAGGGCGTGGAGGGTCAGAAGCCCCGGGTCGCCGGGTCCCGCGCCAACGAGCCAGACGGTGCCAGGCTCGAAGGTGGGCAGAAGCCCGTCTTCCGCGAGGCGTCGCAACGGATCCTCTGGCGCGGCATCGACCTTCATTCCCTGCTCCGGCGATCCGACCTCAACGCTCATCGGGCAGGCCAAGGCCCCTGAATCGCCGATGATAGGCCGCATCATAGAGCGCGCTGTCGCGAAAATCCGAGGCGGCGAGCACCCGTCCGACGACAATCAGAGCCGTCCGTTCGACGGGATCGTCCCGCATCCGCTCGACGATGTCGCCAAGCGTACCCCGAACGATCCGCTCGTCCGGCCAGGAAGCCCGGTAGACCACCGCGATGGGGCACGCATCGCCATGAATGGGGAGGAGTTCGGCCACCACCTTTTCGAGGACGTGGATCGACAGGTGGATGGCCAGCGTGGCGCCCGTCGCCGCGAAGGCGGCGAGGGTTTCGGCCTCGGGCATGGCGGAAGCGCGCCCCGAGGTGCGAGTGAGCACGAGGGATTGGGACACCTCCGGCAAAGTCAGTTCGCACCGGAGCGCGGCCGCCGCCGCCGCGAAGGCTGGCACGCCCGGCGTCACCGTATAGGGGATGCCGAGCAGGTCCAGCCGACGGATCTGCTCGCCAAGCGCGCTCCAAATCGAAACATCGCCCGAATGCAACCGCGCCACATCCAGCCCGGCCGCTTGCGCGGTCTCATATTCCGCCGCGATCTCGTCGAGCGTCAGGGGAGCCGTGTCGACGATGCGGGCTCCCTGAGGGCAATGATCGAGCAAGGCGCGAGGCACCAGCGATCCCGCATAGAGGCAGACCGGACAGCGGGCAATGAGATCCCGGCCGCGCACAGTGATCAGGTCCGGCGCACCAGGGCCGGCGCCGATGAAATGGACCGTCATGCCACGGCCCTGCGAACCGCCGCCGCGATGGCGCAGGTGGCATCCGGCAGGCTGATGCGCGCGACGAGAAGCCGAGACCCAGGCCCCGCCGCAGCCAGTGCCGCCGCTTCCGCGACCGACGGGATGCCGAAGCAGACCTTCGCGGCCGGCGATGGGACCGTGATGCGATCTTCGGTACCCCGCAGCGCCTGTTTGGGCAGGATGAGGACTGGCAGTCCGAGCTCCGCTCCGGCTTGATGCAGCACCGGCCGATCCTTTTCGGCGATGGTCACCAGGGTCGCCGCCGCTCTTGCCATCGTGGGATCGATTTCGAGCGCGCGGCGCCAGGCTTCCCTGACGATGGCCACCAGACTTTCGCTCACGCAGGCTCTTCGAAAGCCGAGTCCTACGGCGATGGCATAACGATCCAAGGACAAGGCGATGGAGGCAGGGCCGGATCCGCGATCGTCATCACGATGAGGCGAATGACCTGACACCGGGTCACGCCAATCCGCAGGCGATAATAGTCCGTCCCCGAGACGCATTCTTCGCCCGCCTCACCCGCGCCGGCTGTAGATCCGCGCGACCTGCAAACCGCGCCTGATCTCGGCGGCGATGAAGCGCTCGCCGATCGCCGCCTGCGCGGTCGCGACCACATAGTCGAGGGTTGATTGCGGCTCGGCCGGGTTTCCCCCCGCCGTTCCGGCCTCGAACGCATGCAGCTCGGCACCCGCACCGCTCGCATCGAGCGCCAGAGCCAGCGCCAGTCCGGCCGTTTCGGCACGCGACGCGCCGGCCATTTTCGCATCGGCCCGGGCGACCCGATAGCTGTTGACGAAGCGCTTGATCGACCGGGGATTGGGACCCGCGAAGACCGACAATTCGTGCAGAAGTTGGCTCTCATAGGATTGCCAGGGACGGTCGAGCTTGGGCTCGGCGGCATTGGAGCCCGGCGGAACAGGTCCCAGGTTCATCGCCGCTATGGCCTCGGCGTCGAGGTCATAGGAGAGTTGCGCACAACGGCCAAGGCACGCGGCCGCATAGGCCGGGTCGGTATCCGAAAAACCATCGAGGACATGCTGCCGGTCCACGGCGGCAATCGTCACGAAACCCGGGCGGCGGAGCAGCCGTTGCGCCGCGTCGAGATAGGCGGCGGCGGCGGGCGGCGAAAGCCTGTCGAGTTCATCGATGGCGACAACGATGCGGCCCGGGGCTTTGCCGACGCCCGGATTCCTCATTCCGGCTGCGAGGCTGGCCAGAAACGTCTCCGCCGGGGAGGATTGCGGCACAGCGGTCTCGCCCATGGCCGGATGGGGCACAGGGTCAGACAGGCCGGCGGTACGGCGAGATTGGATGCGACGCTCGGCCGCCTCGGCATGACGCACCGCCGCGTCAACCTCCGCCGCGAGAGCGTCCACCCGGCTCGTCTGATGCGCCAGCAAGCCATCAATGTCGCGGCGACGGCCCTCCAGCTCGCCGCTCAACAATGTAGCGCCCCGCATGATGGGGTGAATGAAGCGAAACGCGCGCAGGATGTCGACGAGGACGGCGAGCGTCGCCAGCGCATAAGCCGCATGGCTGATCGGCATGAGCCAGACCGCATGGTCCTGTGCCCAAGCCGACAGGCCCGCGAAGCGATCGCCCAATCCATTGAGCCAGTTGACCCAGGATTCCTGATCCGCGGCCAGCATCGTGCTGATCCAGCCCAGCAGGAACAACAGAATGGCGAGAACAATGAGTGTGCCCTGCCCTTTGTAGGCCCACAGGGCGCGGAGCGCCATGCCGAAGCGGGAGCCTCCACCCTCGCTCTCCGCACCGGCCCGCACGAGTTCCTTGTAGGTCGTCATCGGATCGCCGGACCCGAGCCCGAAGGCCCGCAACCGTCCCTCGATCCGGCCGCGACGACCCCTCGCATAGAGGTCGACGCGCGAACCCGGCGTGTCGAACAGCACCGTATCGACGAGGCGGGACTGACGACCCCCGAGGTCGTCGAGCGCCTGGCGTTCCGCATCGAGCTGCCTGCGTAACTCGGCCACCCGGTCGCTCGCCGCGCGGGACTGTTTGACCGGGTCGGCCCCGGAATGGGCTGCGTCTTCGGCAAGGTCCGGATAAGCCGGCTTCAGCGCCGTGAAAAGGCCGGCGACGAGGCCGGAAGCCGCATTCGTCTCCGTCGATGCATCGATTGTGACGACGAGGGGGCCCGTCCCCTGCTGGGCCGCCGCGCGCACCCGCTCGACGATCTGCCTCAGCAGCGAGGACTTGCCCGATCCCGATGAGCCATGAAGGGCCACCAGCAGCGGTGTACCAGCGCCGGGGTTGGTCGCCAGATCAGCCAGAAGGTGGGCCGAGGCGGATCGACCGAGATGGTCCTCGCCTTCGACGTCGGCCGCGAAGAGCGGAGGCGCAGCCGTCACCGGACGCATCGGCTCTGCCTTGGCGGGCGTGTCCGCGAATGAAAGGGTTGCGGCTGCCGATGAACTCACGAGCTTCTCCCGAGTCCGGACGTGAACCTCCGGCCATTTGCCCCCGCAGGCTTGGCTCGCCTAGCACGGCGGGAGTCCCGCCGCCAGCCTCCCCAGGGCCCCGCTCAACACCGGCCTCCGGCCCGCCTTGTTTCTCGACCTTTCGCCTGCTACCTCTCCGGATCATCATTCCTTTTCGTTCGCAAGCCGCAAGTGTTCAGCCATGGCCAGCCCTCAATTCGTCTATCACATGCGAGGCCTCACGAAGGCCTATCCGGGCGGCAAGAAAGTCTTGGACAACGTCCATCTGTCCTTCTACCCGACCGCCAAGATCGGCGTGCTCGGCGTCAACGGGTCGGGCAAATCGACACTGCTGCGCATCATGGCCGGCATCGATAAGGATTTTTCAGGCGACGGTTGGGTGGCCGAGGGCACGAGGGTCGGCTACCTTCCGCAGGAGCCGCCGCTCGACGAGACGCTGGATGTCCGCGGCAACGTCATGCTGGGCGTCAAGGCCAAGCAGGACATTCTCGACCGCTACAACGAACTCGCCATGAACTATTCGGACGAGACGGCGGACGAAATGACGCGCCTCCAGGACGAGATCGAGGCCAAAGGCCTATGGGATCTCGACGCGCAGGTCGATCAAGCCATGGAGGCCCTCGGCTGTCCGCCAAACGAAGCGGATGTGACGACGCTCTCGGGCGGCGAGCGGCGCCGTGTGGCGCTGTGCAAGCTGCTGCTCGAAAAGCCGGAAATGCTGCTGCTTGACGAGCCCACCAACCATCTCGACGCCGAAACCGTGTCCTGGCTCGAAGGCCACTTGCGCAGCTATCCGGGCGCGATCCTGATCGTCACCCATGATCGCTACTTCCTCGACAATGTCACGGGTTGGATCCTCGAACTCGATCGCGGCCGTGGCATCCCCTACGAGGGCAATTATTCGACCTGGCTGAAGCAGAAGCAAAAGCGGCTGGTGCAGGAAGGCCGCGAGGACGAGGCGCGCATGCGCCAACTCGAATCGGAAGCCGAGTGGATCGCCGCGTCGCCCAAGGCCCGGCAAGCCAAGTCCAAGGCCCGCATCCAGCGCTATGACGAATTGCTTGAGAAGAATGCCGAGCGCGCGCCCTCGGTGGCGCAGATCGTCATTCCGGTCGGCGAGCGCCTCGGCAACAATGTCATCGATTTCGAACATCTCAACAAGGGGTTCGGCGATTCGCTGTTGATCGACGACCTCTCCTTCAGACTTCCCCCAGGCGGCATCGTCGGGGTGATCGGCCCGAACGGCGCCGGCAAGACCACGCTGTTCCGCATGATCACCGGCCAGGAGCAACCCGATGCCGGCAAGATCGTGATCGGCGAGTCGGTGCATCTCGGTTACGTCGACCAGTCGCGTGACGCTCTCGACGGCAAGAAAACCGTGTGGGAAGAGGTGTCGGGCGGCAACGAGATCATCTATCTCGGCAAGAAGGAGATCAACTCTCGCGCCTATTGCGGGGCCTTCAACTTCAAAGGTGCCGACCAGCAGAAGAAGGTCGGCATGCTGTCGGGCGGCGAGCGCAACCGCGTGCATCTCGCCAAAATGCTGAAATCGGGCTCGAACCTCTTGTTGCTCGACGAGCCGACCAACGATCTCGACGTCGACACGCTGCGGGCGCTGGAAGACGCGCTTGAAAGCTTCGCCGGCTGCGCCGTGATCATCAGCCATGATCGCTTCTTCCTCGACCGGATCGCGACCCACATGCTGGCCTTCGAGGGCGACAGCCATGTCGAATGGTTCGAAGGCAATTTCGCCGATTACGAAGAAGACAAGAAGCGCCGTCTTGGCATCGACAGCATCATCCCGCATCGCCTGAAGTATAAGAAGTTCTCGCGCTGAGCTAATCCTCCCCCGCTCTGCGGGGTAGCGGGACCATGCGAAGCATGGTTGAGGGAGCTAGCCCGAATTATGCAGCGCTGGTAGGCGGATGTAGCGCAAGCGATTGAAATGGCGTATGAATTGGGTGTCGAGACCAATTTGCGCCGTTTTCGCGAGGCCACACCCGCCATGCCTGATCTTACGCCGATGCTGCCCGGCCTGTCATCCGTCGCGGGCAAGACTGTTGTGGCCAAGTTCGATGGCGGCCGTCTGTCATCGGATGGCGGCCTGTTGCTGTTGCGCGAGGCCGGACAGCGCCTGAAGGTGGCCGATCGACTGGCCGGATGCCTGAAAGATCCCCGCGATCCCGATCTGATCACGCATCCCCTCGCCGACATCATCCGCTTCCGCCTGTTGATGATCGCGGCCGGCTACGAGGACGGCAACGACGCCTCCGCCCTGCGATCCGATCCGATGTTCAAGATGGCGCTCGATCTGGCGCCGTCCGATCGGGAACTCTGCTCGCAATCGACCATCTCCCGGCTGGAGAACCTGCCCGATCCGCGCGCCTTGCTGCGCATGGGACGGGCTATGGTCGATCTTTACTGCGCTTCGTTCAAGCAAGTGCCCAAACGGATCGTGCTGGACATCGACGACACTTTTGATGCCGTTCACGGCGGCCAGCAACTGCGCCTCTTCAACGCCCATCATGACGAATACGGCTTTCAGCCCATCGTGGTCTTCGACGGCCAGGGGCGCTTCGTCACGGCCGTGTTGCGTCCGGCCAAGCGTCCGAGCGGCAAGGAGATCAAGCCGTTTCTGCGCCGCCTGCTCCGGGCCATCCGGGCCAACTGGCCGAAGACCGAAATCCTGCTGCGCGCCGACAGCCATTATTGTTGCCCGGAGGTCCTCGATTGGTGCCGGGCGAACGGCGTCGATTATATCCTCGGGGTTGCCCCGACCCCGACCTTGCGCCGCCACATCCTGGACCTCGAAGCCCGCACGAACGCTCTCTTCGATGCGGCGCCGGGGTCTGACAAGGTGCGACGCTTCACCTCTTTCTATGAGGGCGCCGGAAGCTGGAGCCGCGTCGAGCACATCATCGCCCGCGTCGAGGTGGGGCCGCAGGGAGCGGACACGCGCTTCATCGTCACCAACCTGAAGGGCAGGCCACGCGCCCTCTACCAGGACAATTACTGCCGGCGCGGTCAGGCCGAGAACCACATCAAATCCTGGAAAACCCACCTTGCCGCCGACCGCACCTCATGCACAAAGGCGACCGCCAACCAGGTCCGACTGTTTCTTCATGCCGGCGCTTATTGGATCCTGTGGGGCCTGCGCGTTTCGATGCCGAAACGGTCGAGTTGGCGCGTCCTGCAGGTCGACACGCTCCGCCGGCGCCTCGTCAAGATCGCCGCCCGCGTCGTCGAACTGAAGACGATGATCAGGATCCACCTGCCGACGTCGTGCCCCGCGCAGGCCATCATGCCGGTTGCGCTCGCGCGCATTCCCCGTCTCGTCACCTGAACGACGGGGCGGCGTGCCCCGGACCTCGAACCCGTCCCGTCAACCTCAAACCTTTCCATCCCACAATCCGGCCTCCCGCCGGAGCGATAATGTGCGTGCCAAGACCGGCGAAAGTGAAAAAACCGCGGCGAAGCGCGCGGAAAAGCCGTGCCAATGCTTATAGGGCTGCATAATCCGGGCTAGATGCGGGCGCCGATCTCGACCGTTAAGCGCGCGAGAACGCTCCGCCGCGAGATGACCCTTCCCGAAGTGCTGCTGTGGCAATCGCTGCGTGGAAACCGCTTGGCTGGACTGCGATTCCGGCGAGAACATCCGATCGGCCCATACGTCCTCGATTTTTCCTGAGCAGAGCGTTGGCTCGAAGTCGAAGTCGAGGGAAGCGTTCACAACAATCCAGAGCAGATCCAACACGACGATCGGCGAATGCAATGGTCGTCGAAGGACCGCATTCATGTCTTGAGGATCGTTGCTATGGATATTTTGTCCGAGGATGGACGTCACGACGTTTTGGCCGCGATCGCGGCGGCGGTCACCCCTCCCCCGTGCTGCGCGCGGTCCCCCTCCTTCGCGTGGCGGGTGGGTAATAAAGAGCGTCATCTCCCACCGCCGGAAGTATAAAAATTCTCGCGCTACACTTCGATCCTCCGCGAAGCGGGCGGAGGGGGACCGCCGAAGGCGGTGGAGGGGGCGGGGATGGCTCGCTAAGGCAGCGGAACCGGAAATTGATAGACTTCGTTACGCCGATGGCGGTAACATAGAGTAATACTTTATGTTACGCTGTCCGCAAAAGAAGCGAGAAGACCATGCAGAATGTCGAGCGTTTGAGCATCACTTTGCCTGCCGACATGGCGCGCATGATCCGAGCAAAAGTCGGGGAAGGCCGATATGCCTCGAACAGCGAAGTCATTCGCGAGGCCTTGAGGTCCTGGCAGGAAGTCGAATTGTTGCGCGTTCAGCGTCTGGATGCCATTCGCGCCAAGATCGAGGAGGCCGACACGGACCCGCGTCCGTCCTTGACCGATGCAGAAGTGGACCGGCATTTCACGAAACGGTTGGAACGATCGCTGGCCGCGTCGAAAGATCATGCGTGACCTGACCTACCGTCCGACGGCACTGGCCGACCTCAACGACATTTATGAACGGATCGAGCCGTACAATCCCCGCCGTGCCGCTAGCTACGTGCAAGACATCCGAACGAAGTGCCGGACGCTTCTCGAACATCCTCACCTCGGTCCACCGCGCGGCGACATCAAGCTAGGCCTGCGCATCTATCCCATGTTTGGGAGGGTAGTCGTCTGCTACCGCATCACGGATGATGCTGTTGTGGTTACGCGAGTCTTCTATGGAGGACAGGACTATACGGCGATCATGAGCGAGAAAGGCGACGTTTAGGCGGTTTTATGGCGCAAATGCCAGAAGCACTCTAGCCAGGCATTCCCCATATTTCTGGGGATGACCAACCTATTCTCTAAGACCAATAAATACGCCCTTGTCACATCATGGGAACGCCGCGTTGGGTCACATATGACCCTTTAATCGGGTCACTAAAGCACTAAAAGGTCATATACGACATTTTCGTGTCAAAGGTGACTTTGCGGACTGGAAAAAGCCGAGGCTGAGATAGCCGAACGCGCCGGCCGCTTTTCTCAAAGCGGAGCTGAAACGCGTAAACGTGACCTATGAGGATCTAGCGGCTCGGCTCAAGGATGACGGGTTGAACGAGACCAGGGACTTAATCGCCGCGAAGCTGAAGCGAGGAACTTCGCCGCAACATTCTTGCTGGTATGCCTTGCGGCTTTGGAAATGGACGGGATACGGTTGGAGGATATCGAGAGGATAGACCGAGATCGGATGCCAAAATATCTGAAACGATAGTGGCTTGTTGGGCTTCTTATTTTGATCTTTCTAGCTTCCGAAGGGCTAATCCTCTCCTACGCCTCGATTGACAGACCGAATGAAGAGGTAGCATCCGAGCAGTCTGGCCAAAAACAGCAATATTGCCGCGAGCGCCAAAGGCTCGCTATCACCATTAACTCTGCGAAGCGCGTCGCGTGTGTCTTCCTTTTCAAGAACTTTCGGTTCATCGACCGCTACCACGATACTCTGAATGCCCTATCGACTTTGGCCGTCGCAATCTTCACCGCTACCCTCTGGAAAACCACCAAAGGGGCTTTTCATAGCTGGTGAGAAGCAACGGAATTCGTCCGAAAAGATCGCCGCCGATCAAGCTCGCAACACACAAGAGTCGCTTCGGATCGCCAGCATCAATGCAGAAGCAGCCATGAGGGCAGCTAAGGTTGCCGAAATTGCTCTGGAAAGCGCCGAAACTCCCTACCTGGTGCCAATCGTCAAACCTTACGACGTAAGGACCGACCCAATGCCTCCTAGCCCAGAAATGCAGGCTTTAATTTCGCTTCGTTTCGAAAACTGCGGACGCTCTCCGGCAACGGTCCTTGAAACCCGTGTTGACAAAGGCACCAGCAACCGCACCCCTAGCCCATCCCATTTTCCGCCGCTCGAAACCAACCTGATGCACAGCTATATCTTGCCTCAAGGGCGGGAGTCCGAGCCGATGCGTTACACCGTCGGAGGTTTCGGAGACTGGACACCCGCAAACCAAGAAAAAGTTGCTTGGATCAACGGGCACGTCCGTTACGCCGATCTGTTCGGAAATCAGTTCATCACTCGGTTCTGCTACTATCGCCACCCCTATCAGGGGAGGTGGCTCGCCTATGGAGGGCCCGACCATAACGTCCGTCAGAAATTGACAGGCGTTGACCTGCAAGCCGCCTTGGTTCGAGATCGCGGCAGATACCAAGCTGACTTGCTCGAGTAGGGACGCCAGCCCAACCACAACCCACGCCAACCTCGCCACATCCCCCAAAGCCAGGATGTGGCGAGGCGGGTGCCTCTAGGCTTCTGGCGTTTGAGCCACAATACCGCGATTAGGGCATGTCGCCTTCAGGTGGACATACTCCGACTCTTAAACTGCAAGCACGTTCATGCGTTTAGGTTTGCAAAGTGATTTTGCCTAAACATATCATACTCCAGCGCTTGCCGACGAATCCATCATCCAGCCACCCCCTGAACCATTCTGCATGGTTCCCTCCCCACAAGCGGGGCAGGATCGCAGATGTTGGTTTGTCACCCGGGGGCCCTATATCTCTTTCGAAGCCAATCGAGCTTCGAGATGGAGAAAACGCCATGCGTATGATCGCCCCGGCCTTCGGCCTGCTTGCCCTCAGCCTTGCCGCCACGGCCCCGGCCTATGCCGAAACGGTCAAGTATGCGGCGACGCTCGACGCCAAGAGCGAGACGCCGCCAAACATGAGCCCCGCCAAGGGAACCCTCAAGGCCAGCTACGACACCGACACCAAGATGTTGAGCTGGACAGCGGATTATTCCGGGCTGACGGGTCCGGCCACGATGGCCCATTTCCATGGCCCCGCGCCGGTCGGCAAGGCTGCGGGCGTGATGATTCCGATCACGGGCTCGGTGGAAAGCCCCATCACCGGTTCGGCAACCCTCACCGACGCCCAGGCCAAGGCGCTGATGGACGGCGACATGTATTTCAACGTCCACACCGCCGCCAACAAGGGCGGCGAAATCCGCGGCCAGGTCGAGAAGGGAATGTAAGGTAGCGCGTCAGCGCTTACCCCACCGCCCTGCCCTGCGCATCGAATCGATAGATGCGATCGGGGCGGGGATGAAGCGAGACGGTGTCGCCGACCCCGGTCTCGACGTCCCCCAGGGTCCGGGCCGTCAGCATGCCGGCGCCCGGCACCTCGACATAGATCATGGTGTCGGCGCCAAGACGCTCCGCATGGCTGACGATCCCGGTCCAGGCGCCATTCGGGTCGAGATGCATATGCTCGGGCCGGACACCGATTGTCGTCGCGCCAAGGCGGGCCGCCATGTCGCCGGTCACGAAATTCATGGTCGGCGAGCCGATGAACCCCGCGACGAACAGGTTCGCGGGATTGCGGTAGAGCTCCAACGGCGGCCCAGCCTGCTCGACGATGCCGCCGTTCATCACCACGATCCGATCGGCGAGCGTCATGGCCTCCACCTGATCGTGGGTGACATAGACCATCGTCGAGCCGAGCTGACGGTGCAGCTTGGCGATCTCGATGCGGGTGCCGACCCGGAGCGCCGCATCGAGGTTCGACAAAGGCTCGTCGAACAGGAACAGTTTTGGCTGCCTCACGATGGCCCGCCCGATGGCGACGCGCTGGCGTTGGCCGCCCGACAGCTCCGCCGGCCGGCGGCCCAGCAGCGCATCGAGCCGCAGCATGGCAGCCGCGATACCGACCCGGCGCGTGATATCCGCCGTCGCGACCCCCTCCTGCGAGAGCGCCAGGCCCATGTTCTTGGCAACCGTGAGATGAGGATAAAGCGCGTAGCTTTGAAACACCATGGCGATGCCCCGCTTGGCGGGCGGGACGGCGTTCATGACGTGCCCGTCGATGACGACGTCGCCCGAGGTCTGCTCTTCAAGCCCGGCGATGATGCGCAGCAACGTCGACTTCCCGCAGCCGGACGGGCCGACGAACACGACGAATTCGCCGTTTTTCACGTCGAGGTCGACCCCCTTCAGCACCGACACTGCGGCGAACGACTTCTGGATGGCTTTAAGCGTCAACGAACCCATGCGGCCCAATCCTACAAGGTGACGGCGCGCGCTTCGCGCATGGATGTTTCGGCGGCCAGCACCACGGCGAGTGAGCGCACCGCATCCTCCCCGTGACGGCTAAGGTCGACATCGTCGCGGATGGCGTCGAGCACGAATCGTGCCTCGCGGTCGCACAGCTCCTGGTGACCCGGCTCGCCGGCCATCGAGATCATTTGGTCGGGCTCGACGAATCTGCCATCGGACGACAGCGCCGCGCGATGCAGCCGGATCTTAGCGGTCTTGGTGTGCGTATCGACATCGGCCGAACGCGCGCCCTCGTCCATGACGATGGAGACCGAGCCGTTCGGGCTCATCACATCCTTCACGAAAAAGGCGGTCTCCGACATCATCGGTTCCCAGCCGGCCTCGTACCAGCCGAGCGAACCATCGGCGAAGCGCAACTGAAGATGGCCATAGTTGACCTGACTCTCGGCAATCTCATCCGACAGTCGCAGTCCCATGCCGGAGACCAGAACGGGGGCCGCATCGGTGATCTGCAGCATCACGTCGATGTAATGGACGCCGCAATCGACGAGAGGGCTGGTGCTCTCCATCAGCCGCTTGTGAATGTCCCAGGCGCTTCCGGAGGATTGCTGATTGAGGTTCATCCGCATTACGAAGGGCGGCCCAAGCTCTCGAGCGAGGCGGATGAACTCGATCCAGCTCGGATGATGGCGCAGGATATAGCCGACGACGAGTTTCTTCCCCGTCCGGTTGGCGCAATCGACGACGCGCCGGGCGTCCGCCACGGTGGGGGCCAGTGGCTTTTCGATGAACACATGGGCGCCGGCCTCCATGGCCGCCACCGCGAAATCGGCATGGCTATCGGTGTAGATGGCGATCGACACGAGATCAGGTTTTTGAGCCAGCGCGGCGTCGAAACTCTCCAGCCAAGGATAGGCGGCAAGCTCGTCGGGCAGGGCTAAGCGCGTCCGGTTGAAAAAGCCGACGATCTCGAAACCGGGATTGGCCTGATAGGCGAGCGCGTGGCTGCACCCCATCTGGCCGAGGCCGATGACGACGGTGCGCAAAGGTTTCATTTCACAGCTCCCGCCGTGATGCCCGCGATCAACTGCCGCGAGAACAGCATGTAGAGAATGAGGATCGGCAGGATCGCCAGCGTCAGGGCGGCCAGCACCGCGTTCCAATTGGTGACGAACTGGCCGATGAACACCTGGGCGCCGAGCGTCACGGTCTTGGTCGCCTCGCCCGGCGCGACGATGAGCGGAAACCAAAGGTCGTTCCAGATCGGGATCATCGTGAAGACCGCGACGGTGGCGATGGCGGGGCGAACGAGCGGCAAGACCAGGCGGAAGAAGATCGCATATTCGCTAAGGCCATCGATCCGTCCGGCATTCTTGAGGTCGCTCGATACGCTGGCCATGAATTCCGAGAGAATGAACACCGCGATCGGCAGGCCCTGTGCCGTATAGATCAGGATCAGCCCCAGATGCGTGTTCACGAGGTGGGCGGCCACCATCATGTTGAGGATCGCCACCGTGCCGAGACGGATCGGCACCATGATGCCGAGCGACAGATAAAGGCCCAGCATCGCGTTGAAGCGGAAACGGTATTCGCTCAGCGCAAAGGCCGCCATGGCGCCGAACAGCAGCACCGCGACCAGCGACCCCACCGTTATGATCATCGAGTTGACGAAGTAATTGATGAAGACGCCCTGCCCCAGCACGGTCTTGTAGCCGATGAGATCGAAGCTTGCGGGGCCGGGCAGCGTGAGCGGCGCGCCGAAGATCGAGGCCCGATTCTTGAAGGAATTCAGAGCGACAAGCAGCACCGGTCCGAGGCACAAGGCAGTATAGAGCAGCAGCACGACGTGGACGGCGAGGCGGTTTATCGACGATGAGCGAGCATGGTTCATCGTTGCCCCCTAAAACTGGTAGCGCCGCATCCGCTTCTGGATGCCGAAGAGGTAGATCGATACGCCAGCGAGGATGATGAAGAACATCATGGTGGCGATGGTGGCCCCCATGTTTGGGTCGCCGAGCTGCAACTGGTTGCCGAAAAAGGTGCGGAACAGGAAGGTGCCGAGGATGTCGGTCGAGTAATTGGGGCCGGCCAAGGCACCATTGACCGTATAGATGAGATCGAAGGCGTTGAAGTTGCCGACGAAGGTCAGGACCGAACAGATGCCGATCGTCGGCCAGAGCAACGGCAGCTTGATGGTCCAGAATTGCGAGAACCCCGTCACGCCGTCGAGCTCGGCCGCCTCGATGATCTCCTCCGGAATCGCGAGCAACGCCGCGTAGATCAGCATCATCGGGATGCCGACATATTGCCAGACCGAGATCAGCGCGAGCGTCGACAACGCGGTCGATTCCTGTCCCAGCCAGGGATGAAACCAGCTTCGGAGGCCGATCATGTCCAGAAGATGCGGCGCGACCCCCCAAAGCGGCGAGAGGATCAGCTTCCAGGTGAACCCGACAATCACGAAGGACAGCATCGTCGGCAGGAAGAACACCGTCCGGTAGAAGGCTTGTCCGCGCAACTTGGGAAGCGAGAGCAGCGAGGCGAGCGCGATCCCGATCGGGTTCTGCAAAAGGATGTGGAAGGCGAAGAAATAAAGATTGTTGCGCAACGCCTGCCAAAAATGCTCGCTCCAGCGCGACTCGAAGAACAGCGCGTGGAAATTGTCGAGACCGACGAAGACCGGCACGCCATCGACCATGCGGAAGAGCGCGAGGCGCAGCGTTTCGATCAGCGGCACGATCATGATCGCGCTATAGATCAGCAGCGCCGGCATGAGAAAGACGAGAATATGCCAGCGGCGGGTATGCGCCGGCCTCGGTGCATGCGCCATCCCGCCGAGATCGAGGGAGGCGTCTTCCGCGATCTGGGGGATGGTGGTCATGGGGGCACTCGTTCTCCTCACGGGAGATGGTAGGCCCCTCATCCGCGCCTTTGCTCGGCCTTGCCGAGGCATGGCACCTTCTGCGCAAGGAGGCGAAGGGGCGCCAACGTCGCCGGACTAAGCCCTTCTCCCTTACGGGGAGAAGGTGGCCCGACAGGGCGGATGAAGGGATTTTCGGCCCTACTTGGCCGGCTTGTACCAGCCGTCGAGACCCTTCTGGAGCTTGGCGGCGGCGGCTTCCGGCGTATCCGTACCGTTGATCACGTTGGCGGATTCGACCCAAGTCTCGTTTTCGAGGTTGGGCGTGCCGCGTGACAAGATCTGGTAGGTGGACCGGATGGTCGACTTGCAGCTATCGCGGAAGGCCACGAAATCCTTGGCCAGAGGATCCGTCTGCTCGATCGTCCCGCTTTGCAGGCTGAAGAAGCCCGGCAGCGCGTTCGAATAGATCTTCGCGAATTCAGGCGAGGCGACCCACGTCAGGAAGGTCTTGGCGGCTTCGGGGTTCTTGGTCTTGGAATTCATGCCCAACGCGATATCGACATGATCCGACAGGTAGCAAGGATCGCCAGCCTTCGGCACGGGCGGCGGGAACACGCCCATCTTGAACTGCGCCTGGCTGTTGAATTGGGCGATTTCCCATGACCCGGCCGGATAGATGGCGGCGCGGCCGAGCGTGAACAGATTCTGGCTGTCGGGGTAGGATTGGGCCTTGTAGCCTTCGCCCATATAGGCGCCCCATTTGGCGAGTTGCTTGAAGGGCTCGACCCATGGGGCATCGGTGAGCTTTTCCGTGCCGTCGATCAGCGCCTTGCGGCCGTCCTCGCCATGCCAATAGTTGGGTCCGATGTTCTGATAGCCCATGGTGGCGGCCTCCCACTGGTCGGGGGTGCCCATGGCGAGCGGCACATAGGTGCCGTCGGCCTTGATCTTGTCGAGGTCAGCGAAGAATTCATCGACCGTCTTCGGCGTATCCTTGATGCCGACCTTGGCGAAGGCGTCCTTGTTGTAGATGAAGCCGTGCAGCACGGCCGCGACCGGAACGCAGAAAGTGGTCTTGCCGTCGTCCGTGGTCCAGCCGGCCTTGGCCACAGGCCCGAACTTATCCATGCCGGGAATGTCGTTGACGCTGGTGATCTCGTTCTTCTTGTAAAGTTCGAGCGAGGCGTCGAAGGGACGGCAAGCGATGATGTCGCCGGCAGTGCCGGCATCGAGCTTGGAATTCAGCGCGGCGTTATATTCCTTGGGCGCGGTCGGCTGAAAAGCCACCTTGATGCCCGGATGCCCTTTTTCGAAAGCCGGGATGATCTTGTCCTGCCAGATCTGCAGGTCGTCGCTGCGCCAGCTTTCGATGGTCAGCGTGGCGTCGGCCGCGAAGGCCGGTGCCCCGGCGAGGCCCAGAACCGTGGTCGAGAGCAGAGCCAAGATACTTTTGGTTTTTGTCATTGCGATCTCCTGTCGTAGTCAGCCGAAAATCCTAGATCACGTTGAAGCGTGATGCCGTCGTCATCCACCCGTCAACGATGCCAGCGCCACCCGCAAATCGCCCCCGCTCGCCGTGAGCCGGCGGCGTGCCGCTTCGACGTCGGACGCGCCGGCGCAGAGCATCACCGCGCCCTTGATATCGAGCGCGCGTCCCAAGGCCTCGGCGGCAGTCTGCCGATCGACGCCGGCGGCCTCGGCCACAATGCCAACGGCCCGTTGTTTCAGCTTGGCATTGTCGGGCTGCATGTTGACCATCAACCCTTCATAGGCATGGCCGAGCCGGATGCCGAGAAGCGTGGACAGGGCGTTCAAAGCGCATTTCTGAGCCGTACCGGCGGCCATGCGGGTCGAGCCCGCGATGACCTCGGCCGGCGTTTCGAGACAGATCGGATGGGCTGCCTCTTCGAGAAGCGGGGTGTGCGGATTACAGGCGATCCCGACCGTGAGCGCGCCCCGCCGCTTGGCCTGGCGCAGGGCGCCGAGCGCATAGGGCGTTCGCCCGCTTGCCGACAGCGCCACAAGCCCATCCTCGGGGCCAAGGCCCAAGGCGTCGACGCCGGCGGCGCCGGCTTCCGCGTCGTCCTCGGCGCCGGAGGGAATGTCCCGCAGCGCCTCGGGACCACCCGCCAGCAGCACCGGAACAGCATCGAGCGCGATGCCGTAAGTTCCAGGAAGCTCGAGCGCGTCGACC
The DNA here is from genome assembly GCA_965214365.1 of Lichenihabitans sp. Taxonomy (GTDB): domain Bacteria; phylum Pseudomonadota; class Alphaproteobacteria; order Rhizobiales; family Beijerinckiaceae; genus Lichenihabitans. The sequence goes on along the minus strand of CBDCBM010000004.1, from coordinate 1,258,296 downwards.
TGCGCCAGGAGCCCGGAGGAGCCTGCGCCAGCATAGGCCAGGCGACCGCCGCCGCGCATCAAAGCGGACAGAGCGTCGGCGGCGACCGCGATCTCCTCGGCGACTTCGCCGACGGCATCGATCGCTCCGCGCTGAGCCTCGACGATCGCCCGCACAACGGCGGAGGACGCCCAGGTGTCGATGCCGTGGTAGCGAGGATCGGCGTGTTCGGTGGTCGGGCTGGCCATCGCATCCGTGGGGTGGTTGGTCTTACAACACCATACCAATGACAGACCTCTGGTCAAGCGCCATCGCAAGCCCTTAATAAAAATTTAAGCGATTTATATTTGCTGCATTGCAAACCGGCAAGTATGCGCAAATTCTCGGCTGCCTATCCGCATTTTAGGCAGAGGGTCACGGGGGCATGAATTTGCAACTGGTTTAGATTGGTATTAGTCTGCGACCGAGAGACGGGAAAGTGGTGCGATGAAACGAGAGGTCGAGCTTTTCGGCGAAGCGTCCCTGGCGGCCGACGATCCGACCCCGCTTTATCTTCGGCTGCAACATCGCATCCGTGGCGCCATCGAGAGCGGTCAATTGAAGCCGCACGAAGCCTTGCCCGGCGAGCGGGAGATCGCAGGGTCCCTGAGCGTTTCACGAGTAACGGTCCGCAAGGCCATCGGTGGTCTCGTCGAGGCGGGACTTCTGGAGCAGCGGCAGGGCTCGGGTACCTTCGTCACCCGCAAACCGCAACGGGTGGAGCAGGCCCTGTCGCGCCTGACCTCCTTTACGGAGGACATGCGGTTGCGGGGCCTCGCGCCTTCCATCCGCGTATTGCGCTGCGAAATCTCGCCGCCCTCGCCGCAGGAGGCCATGCATCTGAGGCTTTCGCCGCAAGACAAGGTCTCACGCCTTGGCCGGCTGCGGCTCGCCGGCGGCATTCCCATGGCCATCGAACTTGCCACTCTGCCCCAGCGCTTCCTGGCGGATCCTTCGACCGTAGGGCCTTCACTTTATGCGGCTTTGGAAGCCGCCGGGATCAGGCCGGTGAGGGCATTGCAGCGGCTCAGCGCATCGAATCTCACGCCCGACGACGCCGCTTTGCTCGACGTGGCACCGGGGGCGGCCGCCCTCGCCTTCGAGCGGATTTCCTTCCTGAGCGGCGGCGACCCGATCGAATTCACTAAAAGTCTGTATCGGGGCGACGCTTACGATTTCGTCGCCGAACTCAATCTTGGAATCGAACGATGAGCAAACCTGCCTCGCATATGGCGGCTGAGATCGCCGAAACTCCGGATGCCGTCGCGCGCTTCCTCGACGCGCAAGGCGCCCGCGTCGCCGAGGCCGGTCGTCGCCTGCGGGAACTGGACCCTAAAGTGGTGGTTACCTGCGCCCGAGGATCGTCCGACCACGCCGCCGGTTATTTCAAATATCTCACCGAGATCCTGCTGGGCCGCCCCGTGGCCTCTATCGGCCCTTCGGTCGCCTCGATCTATCGGGCGCCGCTCCGCCTCGATGGCGCGGTCCTGGTCTCGGTCTCCCAATCAGGGCAAAGCCCCGACATCGTGGCGCTCGAGGCCGCCGCGCGGGCTGCGGGCGCTTATTCGATCGCCGTCGTCAACCAGACCGGGTCTCCCCTGTCGGATGACGCCGATTTAACGCTGACGCTCGAGGCCGGAGAAGAAAAAAGCGTCGCCGCGACCAAGAGCTGCATCACCTCCGCCGTCGCGCTAGCGTCGCTCGTTGCCGAATGGCGCGGGGACGAAGCCTTGAAGAAGGCGCTGCGAGGCCTTCCCGAGGCGCTCGGCCGCGCACTATCTTGCGACTGGAGCGTCGCCCACGAGATTTTTTGCGCCGCGTCTTCGGCCTATGTGGTGGGACGCGGCCCTGCCCTACCGGTCGCCTCCGAGGCGGCACTGAAGTTCAAGGAGACGGCCGTGCTGCATGCCGAGGCCTTCAGCGGCGCGGAAGTGATGCACGGCCCGCTGCAATTGCTCGACGAGGGCTTTCCGGTGCTGGCTTTTCGCCAGGGCGATGCGTCGTCGGACGCGATGGCCGGCGCCACGGCGCGTCTAGCCGCCGCCGGGGCCAGGGTCTTCACCGCCGAGGTCGATCGCGAAGGCCCGACCGTGCTCCGGTCAGCCAGCACCGGGCATGCGTTGCTGGATCCGCTCGCAATGCTGCTGTCGTTCTACGGACTGGCTGAACACGTGGCGCGCGCGCGCGGGCACGATCCCGACCGGCCAAGCCGGTTGCGCAAGGTTACCGAAACACTATGACAATGGGCCGACGTCGTCCTATTGTTTCAAGGCTCGCGCGACTTGGTCGTAGACCTGTCGGCACGGCGACGTGAGTTGAGCCCGTTGCTGTTTCATGCAAGCCACGACCTCCGCTTCATCGCCAATGGAAGTAGAGCAAAGCCGCATCGCGTCACCCGTGCAAGCGGCTTGAGCCTTCTGTCGCAGTTCGGGGGTTACATTGAGCGTACCGGCCATAGACGCCGACGTGACGACCATAACCAGGGCGGCCCCCAAACCACTCGATAAAAGCATCATCGTCACCTTCAAGATTTAGCCGCAAGACATTCAAGAATGACAGTCGAGAATTAATTGTTGCCGCATCGCCCATGAATGCTAGCTGAAGGCACTGTCCTGTGACCGCACAATCCCGTCAAGCGCCTGACTTGCCTCTCGCGACGAAGGTCAGCCGCCGTGTCATCTAGATCACGTTGATTGTAGACCGAACCGATCCAAAATCACTAGATCACGATGCCTTGAGTGGAGTTAATCCGAAGGCATCATGATCGGTTCCAAAGATGGACAGCATGATGTAACACCAAAACCAGTGCCGATTTTTTGGCATCATGGTCTAATATCAAGACACGATTCGTATCCGGCAGACGCTGCATGACGTCGCAAGCCATTGGATTACCAAGACCAGAAGGGATGGGCGCCGTCGCGACCCCTTCCACAGTCGGACCGAACCTTCGAAAGATCATCCATATCGACATGGACGCGTTTTATGCGTCGGTCGAACAGCGGGACGATGCCTCGCTCAGGGGCCGGGCGGTCGCGGTCGGAGGCTCACGTGAGCGAGGCGTCGTGGCGGCGGCGAGCTACGAGGCCCGACGCTTCGGCGTCAGATCCGCCATGCCTTCGGCGACGGCCCGACGTCTTTGCCCCGACCTTATCTTCGTCAAGCCGCGCTTCGCAGCCTATAAGGCCGTATCACAACAGATCAGATCGATCTTCGCCGACTATACGCCGCTGATCGAGCCGCTCTCGCTCGACGAAGCCTATCTCGACGTAACCCGCAACCTGAAGAACATCTCGTCCGCCACCCAGGCCGCTGAAGAAATCCGCGCCCGCATCCGCGCTGAAACGCAGCTCACCGCGTCGGCCGGCGTGTCCTACAACAAGTTTTTGGCGAAACTCGCATGGGATCATCGCAAGCCCGATGGGCTCTTCGTCGTCACCCCGAGCCAGGGCGTCGCCTTCGTGGCGGAACTTCCGGTGTCCCGGTTCCACGGCGTCGGTCCCGTCACGGCGCAGAAGATGAAACGGCTCGGCATCGTGACGGGCGCGGACCTGCTCCAATGCGATCACGGTTTTCTGACACAGCATTTCGGCAAGACAGAAGCTCACTATTACGACCTTGCCCGCGCCGAGGATCATTGGCCCGTCAAGCCGGATCGAATCCGCAAATCCGTCGGATCGGAAACGACTTTTTTTCAGGATCTGACGACATTCGAAGCCATGGTCGAAGGTCTTGATCCCGCCATCCGATCCGTCTGGGAGCATTGCGGGGGGACCGATGCAATGGGACGCACCGTCACCGTCAAGATCAAATATTCCGACTTCCGCCAGGTGACCCGCAGCCGCACCCTGCCCCACGGTATCGCCGATGACGCGGAATTGCGGGCGGTGGGCCTCGAACTCCTCCGCTCCGTCCTGCCGCTTGAGCGCAGCATACGTCTGCTTGGCATCTCGGTCTCGAATTTCACGGCGAATGATATGGAGCCTTCGCCCGACCAACAGCTCAGCCTCGATCTCTAGATCACATTCGGCTCAATACCGTTTCAGCAGCCGCTCCAGATAGTCCTGTTCTTCCTGAGGACGCATCCGGTCGCCGAGGCGGCGGCGCAATTCGTCGAGAACTTGGCGCGCGCGTTCCGCAAGCCCCTCGCCGATATTAGGTCCCCCCTGAGCATCGAGCCTTCGGTCGCCGTTGTTGCGCTCGCGGCCGAGGGGGTCGGTGCCATCGCGTTGGCCTTCGCCATCGGCGCTGTTCGTGCCGCTGTCGCCTGGGCTCTGGCCGTCGCCCTGCCCCTCCCCTTGTGCCATTTGGCCCTGCAATCCGCGCGCGCCCTGTTGCAAACCCTGCAGGGCCCTTCCCTGCGCCTCGACGGCGCGGTCGTTGCCGGGCGCGCCCTTCCCCAAGGCGGATTCGGCGTCCTTCATGGCCTGCTCGGCGTCCCCGAACCCCTGCTCACCATTCAATCCAAGCTCGCGCATCTGCTTTTGCAAGCTCTGCAAGGACTGCTGCAGATCTCGCTGCTGATTCTGGAGGTCGCTGTTGTCCTGGTTTACGCCCGCCTGCTTCTGGTCCTGATCATTCCCCTGGCTCTGTGCCTGGTCATCAGGCTCCGTTGACGGATCCTGGTCGTCGCTAGGCGAGCGCTCGCGGGTGCGGCCATGGTTGCCGCGCTTGAACGTCTTGTCCCGCAAGGCCTGCTGATCGCGCATCATGCGATCGAGCTGGCTCATCGACTGGCTCATCTGCTGCGCGTTAGGATCGGCCCCCTCCTGCTGCGCTGAGCGGAGGTTCTCCAGAATGTTCTGCAACCGGTCGAGCAGGGCCTGCGCCTCGGCCATATCGCCATTGCGGGCGGCTTGCTCCATCTTATCGAGCAGCGATTGCAGGTCCTTCTGCGTGACCGACTTGGCGTGAGAGTTCGGGGAAGCCGGCTCGCTCCGAGCCTCGGCGTTCCGCTGCGCCATCTCGGCGAGGAACTTCTCCATCTGCTGCTTGAGGGCCTCGGTCAGCCTCTTGATCTCCTCCGGGGGCGCCCCGCGCGCCAGGGCATCCTTGAGTTCGCGCTGTATCGCCCTGAGATCGCGTTCGGTCTGGCTGAGATCGCCATCCTCGATCGTCAGCGCCATGGACCACAGGAGGTCGGCCACGCCCAAAAGATCGGCATCGCTGCTCGCATTCAGGAGGCGGGTCCGTGCGGCGCCCAGCCCCAGATAGACGGCGGGCGTAGTGTCGAACAATTCAGGCGCGAGGGACAGAGCTTCAAGCGCGTCGAGAACCGGTTCGCGGTGGTCGGGATCGAAGACGAGGTCCTGACGCTGCTCGACGAGAGCCTTGGCGAGAGGTTTGTGAAACGGCCGGGTCGGCATCCGAAGCGTCCTCGGCGCACTCAGGCCGACATTGCCACCCTCGTCACGAGCGCTGAGCACGATCGTGGCCTCCACACCTGCCCACGGATGGGCCGACAGATCGACGGTCGTCTGTCCTTGCCCGAGCCGCCGCGCCCCGTTGGGCAGGCTTAGGGGCAATTTCGGCGCTTCCACGAGCGTCCGGCCCGTCACGGGCTTGCCATGCAGCACAGGGGCACTGAATGCCGCATCCACGCCGACCACCCCGTAATCGTCATCGACCTTATAGGCGAGAATCAAGGACCCGCGCAGATTACCCTTCGGCGGATCGGTCAGAGCGATGGTCGGTGGCAAATCCGGGATCGCGTGAAGGTCGAAGGTGGATTGGACGGTGCCGTCATGGGTAAGGGTCAGATGGCCATCTCCGGCCAGCACGAAGCGCCGCTCGGCATTCGCAGGCCCGGTCTGCGGCGGCGACCCCGCCGGTTTTGCAGCCGGCGTGGGAACCGGCGTAGCCTTCAATCCGCTATCTGCGACAACGTCGAACTCGCCCGCGCCCGACGATCGCACCACCACGATCGAATTGATCGGAGCCGCCGTCTGCTGCTGCTGATCCCGCGTCACCGCGTCCGGCTGCCCGGCAAGCAATATTGGCGCACGACCCGTATAGGGTGGCGGATCGATCCAGGCATCGACCCGGAAGCCCGGCCCCGCCGCGATCGGATTTCGCCACGCCAGGGCGGAGGCCAGGCGACCTTCGCGGTCCGCGCCAGCCACGAAGCCCGCCGCGACCAGCGCGACCACCACCGCTCCCCGCAGGGCGAAACGATCACGATCGACCAGGCGCGGCGAAGGAGGCGCGAGCTTCACACGGGCCACGGCTTCGAGGGCGCGTCGGCGATGCAAGGCCCACAACGCCTGAGTGAAAGGATCGGCCTGGGCATCCGCCAACTGATCCTGGCTCGCTGATACCGGGCCGTGGCTTAGCCCCGAATCCCGATCGAGCCGGGCAAGCGCTTCGGCGCGACTGGCTCGCCGGACTCTGGCGAGGCTCACAATCGGCACCAGCAAGGCCGCGCCGAACGCCAGAACGCCGACAAGCCTTGCCCAAGCCGGCAACAACAGCCAAAATCCCAGCCACGAGACTGTTATGAAGAGCGCCAAGACGACGGCGACGAAAATGGCGGGAGGCCAGAGCTTTTCGAACCGGATCGTGAGGCTGGCCCGCCCCAGCAGCCGTTCGATTTGACTCACGGGTTCCGGTGGGTTCGGCACGCGCTCATCCCGGTTGTAAGCTCATTTCGCCTCGTGTGGCGAAAGCTACCCGCTAAATCAACAGGAGGCAAAGCGACATACTGCATCAAACGTGCCGCTAGCGAATGATCCCGAAAAAGCGGCACGGGTTTTGTGAGGAAATCATGCTCTGAATGTCTGGAATCGATAACGATGCTTTAGGTTGAACCGCTTGGCCAACCCCGAGGCATGACTGTGATCTAACCCCAAGGTCACTGGGCGGCGAGTTGGCCCTTGATCTGATCGTAGACGTTGCGCCGAACCACCCGCTTCTTCAAAAGATCTTCCACCGAATGATAGGGGCGATGGCTGGCGATCGCCTGTCCGATCCGTCCAGCGCCCGGCAGGTGGTTCAAAGCCTCGATCGAGGCATTGTTGATATTGATCGACAGTTTCGGCGCGGCCTTGGTATCCGTCGCGGATGAGGTGGGCGATGCGGCGGTCGGCGAAAGATCAGCCATCTTCGCCGGCGCGGCGGAAGACCCCTGATCCGCCGGTTGATCCAAGGCAGGATCCGGCTGCGAGCCGGCCGAAGCCTGATCGGCGGGCTTCAAGGCAGAGGAATTGTCAGTCGTGTCGGGCGTCCTCAACACCACGGGTGTCGGTGTTAGGGTCACGGACCGAGTGGGCAGCGGCTCGACCTGGGCAGGCGGGGTGGTTTCGGCAATATCTGTTGCCTTGCCGGTGGATTTCGTCGATCCGCCGTCCGGATAGACCACTCGCACGGCAGGAGCAGCGCTAGGGGGCGCGGCGCTCGGCGCATCATTCGACACCTGCGCCATAGCGGGTGTGGCAGCCTCGATGCGCTGATACGATGGCTGATGATTTCTGGACGTGACGAGAACCGTCAACTGCCACACCAAGCCTGCCGCGCAGACGGCTGCGGCGAAGAGAAGGACACGGTCGACGATCGATCTGCTACTCATGAAAGACTCTCTGATGCCGAGCCAACGTCGTCCGTCGGATCGGATTTCAAAACCGCATGCGCCCCGCCCGGCCCGACATTGACGTCCAGCCCCTTCAAACCGCGAGCCTTATGGTTCGGCCTCGCAGCATCTATCTGAAACGATAAGACTGTGGCGATAGCAAGAGAAGTCCCGTTCAAATCGCAGCAGCGGCCACAACTTCGGCGAAGCAGCGCGACTTTCAGGGCAAAACCCATTGCATCCGGACATCGATTGGCGAATTTTGTTCAACATTCGGAGGCATGAGGACGGCAAGGCCTAGGATGTGCTCCCGCGTAGGACGCAAGGTTTCAGTATGCCATCGTCCCGCGTTCAAGAGTGCCTCGTCCACAAAGGCGGGAACGAGGGCGCGATCCTCCGATCTTTCGAAGCGGACGAGATCGAGCGGGGTGAAAAGGCCGACGCCCAAAGCTTTGAGACAGGCCTCCTTGAGGGTCCAGAGCTGAAAGAAGGTCGAGCGCTGCGCATCCTCCTGAAGCGCCAGCAAGGCCGCAGTCTCCGTGGGTGCGAAAAAGCGACGCGCCAAGCTCGTTACATCGCTCTCGCGATCCAGCATCTCGACATCCACGCCGATCTCGGCGTCGCGACAGAGCGCGAGGGCGATAAGCCCTCCCGTGTGAGAGAGGTTGAAACGGATCCCCCGTTCGTTCTCAGGTTCGCCGATCGACGGTTTTCCCTGCGGAGCCTCGACGAACCGCCAAGCCACCGGATCGGCATCCGCATAGCGGGACAGAACCTGCCGCTGCATGATGCGGGTGCAGACATATTCATGGCGCAGCCGATCCAGCCCGAGGGATGCGATGCGCGCCTTCTCCTCTGGGGCCAGAGCGTGGATATGGCGCTCGATCCAGGCTTCGGACGCTGAGGCGGGGTCCAGCAGCCAAATGTCGATAACAGTGGCCGACAGGCGGCGTGGCCCTTGGACGAGTTCCATTACTCAGCCGTAGCGGGCTCCGGCTGCGCAACCTCTCGGCCGAGTTCCACGGTTGCGAGGTGGCAACGGATGGCGTGGTCGAGACCCCGCTCGTTCAAGGCGGGTTCCTCGGTATCGCAGATGGGCCCGATCCGGCGGGGGCATCGCGTATGGAAGACGCAGCCCGACGGCGGGTTGACGGCGCTGGGAATATCGCCTTCGAGTTTTACCCTGCGGGATTCGCCGTTCGGACCAGGCACGGCGGATAAAAGCGCCTCCGTATAGGGATGATGTGGGCCGCCGAACACCGTTTCGGCCGGCCCGATCTCGAGGAGCCTCCCAAGGTAGAGCACCGCGATCCGATCCGACAGGTAACGCACGACGCCAAGGTCGTGGGAGATGAAGAGATAGCTCGTGCCGCGCTCCGCCTGTAAGTCGGCCAAGAGGTTCAGGATGGCAGCCTGCACCGAGACGTCGAGCGCCGAGGTCGGCTCGTCGCAGACGACGAGTTTCGGGGTGCCGGCGAAGGCGCGGGCAATGGCCACGCGCTGCTTGAGGCCGCCCGACAGCTGGCGTGGCTTGGCTTCGAGATAGCGGTCGGCCAGTTGGACGCCTCGGGTCAGGCCAAGAAGGCGCTCGCGCATCGCGCTTCCCCGCAGCCCCGCGAGGCGTTCGAGCGCCCGACCGATGATCCTGCGGATCGTATGGGCGCGGTTGAGCGCCGAATCAGGGTTCTGAAAGACGATCTGCACGGCTTCGAGATTGCGCCGGGCCGGGAGAGGCGGCAGCGCCTGTCCGTCCAGCGTCAGTCCCGTTCCCGCATCCGGCGCCACGAGACCAAGCAGGATCTTGGCGAGGGTCGTCTTTCCGCTGCCCGATTCGCCGACGAGGCCCAGTGTTTCCCCCGCCCGCAAATCGAGGCTGATGTGGCTCAAGGCGTGAACCTTGATGCCGCGCGCATCGAACGTCTTCGACAGGTTGTTCATGCTCAGCAGCGGAGGAGCCAGGACCGATGTCGCCGCCTTAAGGGCGGGTTCGGGCCGCGTGGCGCGCGGCAAAGATGGTGCGGCCTCGTGGAAATGGCAGCGGCTGAATCGCCCCTCCGGCAGGGCTAGGAGCGCCGGTTCGTCGGTGCGGCAGATGTCCTGCGCCATGGCGCAACGCGGATTGTAGATGCAGCCCGAGACCGCTGAAGGCGAAGCCGGCAGAAAGCCGGGGATGGTATCGAGCCTTTCGTCAAGCCGGCTCTTACCGCGTCGCGGAAGGCAGCGCAGAAGCCCGACCGTATAGGGGTGACGTGGATCGTCGAAGACCTGCCGCGTCGTGCCCTCCTCGACGAGGCGCCCCGCGTAGAGGACGCCGACCCGCGAACACATGCGGGCGATGACGCCGAGGTTATGCCCAATGAACAGGACGGCGGTGGAATTTTCCGCCCGCAAAACCTCGATCAGATCGAGAACTTCGGCCTCGACGGTGGCGTCGAGACCCGTTGTCGGTTCGTCGAGGATAATGAGCTTGCGTTCCACCGCCAACGCCATGGCGATGATGACGCGCTGCTGCATGCCGCCGGATAGCTGGTGGGGATAACGCTCCATGACCCGCTCGGGATCGGTGATGCGCACCCGGTTCAGCATATCGAGCGCCTTGCGGCGCGCCTCCGCGTCGCCCGCCCCGATCAAGGTGAAGATCTCGGCGACTTGCGGGCCGATCCGGATCGATGGATTGAGCGCGCGGCCGGGGTCTTGATAGACCATCGACAATTCGCGTTCACGCACGTGACGCAACGAAGCGGAATCGAGCCCGACGATGTCCCGCCCCCCGACCAGGATGCGCCCCCCGGTGATGCGCCCGTTGCGGGGCAGGTAGCGCATCACCGCCATCGCGGCCGTCGATTTACCGCAGCCGGATTCACCGACGAGGCCCACAGTCTCGCCGGGCCGGATCGTGAGATCGAGACCGCGCAGGACGAGCCGATCTCGCCCCCGCACCTTGTAGGCCACATCGAGATTCTGGATGCTGAGGGCGTCGGCCGGAGTGGTGGAGATCATTCCAAGATGCCCTGGATCGCGTCGGCCACGAGGTTGACCCCGATGATGAGCGACGCGATGGCAAGCCCGTCGAAGAGCACCGTCCACCAATAGCCGCCACCGATGAGGGCGTAGTTCTCGGCGATGGCGAGACCCCAGTCCGATGAGGGAGGCTGAAGGCCGACGCCGAGGAAGGAAAGCGTCGCGACCGTGAAGATCGCGTAGCCGAGACGCACAGTGAGTTCGACCACGATGGGAGGCACGATGTTGGGCAGAATCTCGGCGAACATGACGTAGACCGACCCCTCGCCCCGCAATTGAGCGGCCGCGACATAGTCAAGGTTGCGCTCCGTCAGCACCGCGGCGCGCACGGTTCGAGCGATGAGCGGCGCGAAACTGAGCCCGATGGCTACGATGACGGTGCTGTTCGAGGCCCCGAGTGCGGTGAGGGCGATCAGGGCGAGGATCAGCAGCGGGAGTGCCAGAACGGCCTCGACGATGCGGCTGATGATGTCGTCGATCCAGCCGGGAAAGAACCCCATGACGAGACCGAGGCTGGTGCCCAGAACGACCCCGAGCATCGTTGCCAGCGGGGCCACGACCAGAATGTCCCGCGCGCCGGCGATCACGCGCGCGAACATATCGCGGCCGAGTTGATCCGTCCCGAACCAATGATCGCCCGACGGAGGCGCCAAGGCATTGAGAATGTCGTCGCCGAGCGGGTCGACATAATTTTGGCCGATGGTAGCGCAGCCGATCCAGAACACCAGGATGCCGGCGCCGATCAAGAACGTGGGCGAGCGGAGCAGAAGCCGCGTTCGTTCGAACCGCGCCTGACGCAGGACGACCCCTTCGGCCGGAAGCGCGGTGTCCGTCACGATCGGTTCCCGTAGCGGATACGAGGATTGAGAGCCGCGAAGGCCAGATCGGCCGACAAGGTCGAAATGACGAAGATCAGCCCGATCGTCAGGACGCCCGCCTCCAGCATCGGAAAATCGTGGCTGCGCGCCGCCGTGTAGATGAGGCCGCCTACGCCCTGATAGTGGAACAGCGTCTCGACCACGACGAGCCCGCCGATCAGATAGCCGGTCTGCGACGCAACGACGGTGATCGTCGGCAGCAAGGCGTTGCGCAGCACGTGGCGCAGGATCACGCTACGCCAGGTGAGCCCCTTCAGGATGGCGGTTCGCGTATAATCGCTGTCGAGGGCCGCGATCGTACCGGCGCGCGCCATGCGGGCGATATAGCCGAACAGCACCAGCACCAGGGGGATCGAGGGCAGGATCAGATAATAGAGCTGCGTGAAGAAGCCGGCGGCTGCCGGCGGCGTCGCGGTGATCGGGAAGACCCGCAGCCAAATGCCGAAGACCAGGATGAGCACAATCCCTGAGACGAATTCTGGCACGACGGTGGCGGTGAGGCCGCTGAGCACGATGACCCGATCGAGCAGGCGGTCGCGATGGAGAGCCGCCACGACGCCGCCGCAAATGCCGAGCGGCACAACGATCAGGAAGGCGACCGAACCGAGTTTCAGCGAATTCATCAGGGCGGTGATGAGGAACGGCGCGACGGGCGAGCGATAGGTGTAGGAGGTGCCGAGGTCACCGACCGCGAGATGACCGATCCAACTGGCATATTGCACAAGGAGGGGGCGGTCCGTGCCGAGCTGATGATTGAGGACCGCAACGGCGCGAGGATCCGCCAGCGGCCCCAGCATCGAGCGCCCGACGTCCCCCGGCAACACCTGGCCGCCCGCGAAAACCAGGAAGCTCAGCAGGAGAAGCGTGATGAGCGAATAGGGAAGGCGGCGGATCAGGATGGCGACGATGGGGATAGTCCTTCCGGTACTCTAGATCACGACGATGACGAGCATGATGTCGCCCGAAAACCCGTGCCGACTTTTCTGCATCATGCTTTAATTTTACTGCGTTTTAAGCTGCTCATAGGGCTTTTCAGCGTGTGACACGGTGGGACTAATCGGGTTGGGTCGATTGGTGCTCAGCCCCGGCCCCTCGGCAAAGCAGAGGGGTCGGGAGTGAGGGTCGCGCCTTAGGCCGCGATGGTGGCTTGGTCGAGGAACAGCCGGTTGGAGATCGGCGGAATGCCGGTGACGCCCTTCCGGGTCGGAACCAGATAGTCGTAAAAATAAGCGAAGATGATCGGCGTCTCTTCGTGCAACAGGGTCTCGATCTTGCCTGCCAGCGCCCGCTGGCCACCGATATCTGCGGTGCGGCCGAATTCGCCGACGAGTTTGTCATAGTCGGCGTTCTTGAAATGCGCGCCGTTCCAGGGCCCGTCGCTCAGCAAGGGCGCCCGAAGGAAGACGTTCGGCACGCCGCGATGGCCATAGTCGGTGATGCCCATCTGGCTGTCGAGCCAATCGGACTGTCCGAACACCGCCTTGCCGTAATAAGAATCCTGATCTTCGATCTTGAGCGTGATCTCGATACCGATCTCTTTTGCGAAGTTCTGCATCACCTGAGCATATTGCGGGATTTCGAGATATTGCTCGGTCGTCAGGTTGACCTTGAGCCCCGGGGCGACCCCTGCTTCGGCCAGCAGCTTCTTGGCTTGAGCGATGTCGCGTTCGCGCTGCGGCACCGAAGGATCCGAAGACGGATAGGCCTTGGCGAAGGGGCTGTCGTTGCCGACCTCACCGAACCCCTGCAGCAGTCCGGCTACGAGCTTCTTCCGGTCGATGCTGAGCGCCAGAGCCTGGCGGATACGCTTATCGGCCAGCGGACCGGTGTCGCAGCGCATATGCATCTGCTGGTGAGCGGTGCTCTTCTCGCGAATGATGGTGATGTTGGGATCGTTCAGCAAAGCCTTCCCGCTGATGACCGGCAACTGGTCGATGAGATCGATCTGGCCCCCCTGGAGAGCCAGGATGCGCGGTTGCAAGGTGTCGTAGAAGGTGAACTCCGTGCGATCGGGGAGTGCCTTGGCGCCCCAATAGGCATCGTTGCGCACGAAAGACGCACCGACCTTGGGGGTGAACTTATCGAGCTTGAACGGACCGGTGCCGTCCCAGTTCTTCTCGTAATCGCCTTTGTACGAGGCCGGCAGAATGATGCAATTGTAGTTGTCGGACGACACCACGTAAGGAAAGGAACCATAAGGGGCGTCGAGGTGGAACTCCACCGTCAGGTCGTCGACCGCCTTGGTGTTGCCCTTGGAGAGAATGCCTTTGAAGGCCGACAGGGCATTGGACGAATTGGCCGGATCGCATAGCCGATCGACCGTAGCCACGACATCGGCCGCGACCAGCGCGCCGCCGCTCTGAAACTTGACGCCCGAGCGGAGCTTGAAGGTCCACACCGACGTGTCGTCATTATGCGTCCAGCTCTCCGCCAGAACGGGTTTCAAGGTCAGGTCGGGCTGCGTGACGCACAAGAATTCACCAGCCTGGATCAGCATCGTCAGACCCGCGTCGTCCGCTACCGAAACGGGATCGATCGCACCAGCCGGTTGCGGCATGCCGACTCGGATCAGGCCGCCGGGCTTTCCTTGCGCGCGGGCTGCGGTCGGGAAGGCGCCAAGACCAGCGAGACTGGCCATGCTGCCCAGCACCGGAAGGGCAAGGCCCATCATGGCGCCGTGCCGTAGGAAGGACCGGCGATCGAGTCGCCCGGCCAACAATTCGTCGATGACCTCGTTGTCGAGGCCGCCCAGGCGGCGACGGAAGTCATCGAAATGCTTGAAATGGTCGGTCATGAAAACGCCTATGGCTATGGAGTTCGGCCGGAGCAGACGCAATTGAGCGTCGGCGGCCGGTCGGGTCAAGGCTCTTCCAGGCAAAGCTCTGGCCGGACAGGCCATGCAGGAGTCCTGCCAGAGGAACCGCGCGATACTCCCCAGCTCCCTGAGCCGAAGCCCCATCACTGGGAGAGATGGGCGGAGTTCGGACCATCCCCCCGCTAAGCGCATGACCGCGCTGATATTTTATATGTGAGCCTCAGGCCTCGGGCGGGATCTCGCGCGGGCGGCGGTTCTCGTCGATGGCCACGAAGGTGAAGGTCGCCTCGGTCACCAGGCCGATCTCGTCGGAATCACGAGCGCGCCGCCACGCTTCCACATGGATCACCATGGAGGTTCGCCCGATGCGCTCGATCGCGGCATAGAAGCTCACCTCGTCGCCGACCAGAACCGGACGATGGAAGGTCATCTTGTCGACCGCGACGGTGGCGCAGCGCCCGCGCGCCCGCCGGGCCGCCGCATTGCCGGCCGCGAGATCCATCTGCGCCATCAGCCAGCCGCCGAAAATATCGCCGGACGGGTTTGTGTCAGCCGGCATTGCGATGACCCGCACGTGAGGCGGGTGATTTGGCAGACGCGGGGGATGTTCGTCGGACATGAATTGGTCGAGCTGCGCCAGGGTACGCCCCATATTGGCAAATTCAATGCCAGCCGAATGTTTTGCGTGTAGGGCAGGCGGAACATTGCGCGCAAGGAGAGTCGAATGACAATGGAATTGAAGCTGCTGGCTTGGACCCTAGTGCTCGCGCTCGTGCAGATTTTCCTGCCCTCACAATTCCGCACGAAAGAAACCGGCACCTCCTACAATGCCGGCCCACGCGACGAGCCGGGGCCAGAGGTCGGCGTCGTGACCGGACGTCTCCAGCGGGCTCAGGCGAACCTCTATGAGACGCTGCCGCTCTTCGCTATCGCGATCCTCATCGCCCACGTCGCTGGACGGGAAGGCAGCCTCACGGGCTGGGGCGCCTGGCTCTATTTTCTCGGCCGGATCGTCTATGTGCCGCTCTATGCGGCGGGGATCCCCTATGTCCGTTCGATGGTTTGGATCGCCTCGCTGATCGGGCTGATCTTATGTCTCATCGCCATACTTACGGGGTGAGCGGATTGGCAGCGATCCAATCCATATAAGCGTGGAAGGCCTCGCGCATCGGCCGGGGGCGCCAGCCTGTTTCGGCCGTGATGCGGCTGATATCGTAGGCCCCCCACATGCCGGCGCTGAATGTCTCGTCCTGCACGATGTCGGCGACAGCGGGCGACGCGATTTCACCCCGGAACGACGGCACCTTTTCGGTCGCCCAGCCCAGCATGTTGCGGATCGTCGCGGTCTCGCCCTGCGCCACGTTATAGACCGCGTAGCGCATCCGAGGGGCCTCGAGAAGGGCCGCAATGCCGCTCGCGACGTCTTCGGCATGGGTGTAGTCGCCCACCGCGTCGAAGGTGCTGACCTTCAGCGGTTCGTCACGCTGGAGCGCCCAATGAGCGATGCGGTTCGGGACGTGTCGGAAATTCCGGCTCGCGGTCGCCCGATCCATCGTGCCGTAGACCGATGAGAGGCGGACTGAGGCGGCCTCGAAGCCGAAAAGGGCCGCATAACGCTCGACGACGAGTTCGGCCGCCTGTTTCGAAATGCCGTAAAGCTTTCGCGGCGCCACATAGCCGTCCTCGGGCAGCGGATCGCCGGGCCGCTCGGGCCCGTGGTTGGAATAGACCGCGCCTGAGCTGACATAGACGAAGCGTTTGAGGCCGGGATTCCGGCGCGCCCAATCGAGCAGATGCACGGTGCCCATCAGATTGACGTCGATGATGCGGGCCGGGTCTTCGGCCTCCGGTTCGCGGCGCGACTCGGCGGCGCTGCCGCGCGAGATCGGCGTGACGGTCGCGCCATGCACCACATGGGTGATGCCCAGCGCATCGAGTGTCTCGCTCCAGGTTTCGGGCCGGGTCACATCGCCTTCCACCAGCGTCAGCCGGTCCCACACCGGCGCGAAATAGCGTTGCGCCGCAGCGTCGAAGCCCGCCCGATCGAGCATGACGACGCGTTCGTCCGGATGGGTGTCGAGCCAATGGCGCACCATCACGCTCATGACGAAGCCGGTCGCGCCAGTCACCAAAAGGACCATAATGCCGGGTCTCCACTCGATCGTGAAACCGCGACGTCGGGGCTCGTCGTCCGGTTTGGGCCGTCCCGCATAGCGCGTCCGGCTCCCGGGGAACAGTCCTGCGGCAGGCGCAGGCGACCGGCCGCCGGATCGAGGTTTGGCATCGCAGGGTCTACAAAATCTGTGCGACGCCCTGAGCGATAATTATCTTGCGATTAAATCGCCCGCGATTTAAATCTCCGCACCATGGTCGTTCTTCCTCCGCATGACGTGCCGCATTCTTTCTCACCCACGCTCGACGAGCGACTTTGCTTCGCGCTTTATTCGGCGAACCTCGGCCTCAACAAAGTCTATCGGAAGCTCCTGGCACCGCTTGGCCTGACTTATCCGCAATATCTGGTGATGCTCGTCCTGTGGGACAGCGATCGCCTCACGGTTTCGGCGGTGGGGGATAGGCTTTTCTTGAATTCGACAACGTTGACCCCTTTGTTGCAACGGATGGAAAAGGCGGGCCTTCTCCATCGGCAACGCTCCGCGTCGGACGAGAGGCAGGTCATCATATCGTTGTCCGAAACGGGCAAGCGATTGAAGGCGCGAGCCGAGGACCTGCCCGCTTGCGTCGCGGCAGCGATGGCGATGCCGATGGACGATCTCAACGCCATGAGGGATCAGCTGTCGGCCTTGAGGCTCAATTTGTTCAACCATGCCGATTGATCGGCACAAACCAGGGCGCGACGGCGCTGACTCCTTGGTCGGGCGCCGCCGCCAGGAACCTCTGACGAACTCGGGTGAAACGAGCGCGGCGGGTCTATCGATTTCACATGAACCAGGAGAAGTGAAATGCCAGTAAATGTCATCTACAAGACCAGCGCCAAGGCGACCGGCGGACGGGACGGGGCCGCGCGCTCGGACGACGGATCGGTCGATGTGAAGCTCGTCATCCCCAAGGAAATGGGCGGCCCCGGCGGCGTCGGCGCGAACCCCGAAAAGCTGTTCGGCGCGGGTTATTCCGCCTGTTTCCTCGGCGCCATGAAGGCGGTGTCGGGCGAGATGAAGGTCGCGGTTCCTTCGAGCGCGACCGTCACCGCGACGATCGGGTTTGGGCCGCGATCGGAAGGCGGCTACGGCATCACCGCCGATCTTTTGATCGACCTGCCGGGCGTAGACAAAGAGGAGGCGATGCGCCTTGTCCACCGCGCGCACGAGGTGTGTCCTTATTCGAACGCCACGCGCGGCAATGTCGACGTTGGGCTGACGATCGCCTAGCACGCAATCTGCGAGGCTCGGTCCTTCTCCCTTTTTGGGAGAAGGGTGCTTTCGAAATAGGGCGGAGCGATGATCCTGGCCCTACCCTTCCCCCATGAAAGTCCGCCGGGCGCTGGCTTTATGCTCCTTGCGCACCTTCGCGGTTTCGGCATCGACCTCGCGCAGCAAGACGTCATAGCCCCAGAGATCGGCGAGGTGCTGGAGCACGTCGCGGGTCTCGCGCTCCTCCAGCATCATGTCGTTCAACGCATTGTGCTGAAGGATCAGACGGCGGTCGCCCGACAGATCGACGTCGACGACCTGGATGTCCGGATCGATCCAGGCGACGTCATATTGGCGCGACAAGGCGCGGCGCAGCTTGCGATAGCCGCGCTCGTCGTGAATGGCTTCGACCTTGAGATCGGATGAATCCTCGCCATCGTCCAAAATCTGGAACAGCCGCCATTTGCGCATCAGCGCCGGGCTGAGATATTGCGAAATGAAGCTCTCGTCGCGGTAGTTGGCCCAGATATGCGCCAGGGTTCCGTAGGCATTGCCCTTGCCCGCGATGTCGGGGAACCATTCGCGATCCTCGGCCGTCGGCTTGACGCAGATACGTTCGATATCCTGCATCATGGCGAACCCCAGCGCGTAGGGGTTGAAACCATTATAGCGCCGGTCGTCGAACTCGGGCTGCATGACCACATTGCTATGTGAGGTCAGGAATTCGAGGTAGGACCCCTCCGAGATCTGGCCGGTGTCGTAGAGTTTGGTCATGATCGTGTAGTGGCAGAAGGTTGCGCACCCCTCGTTCATCACCTTGGTCTGGCCCTGCGGATAGAAATATTGCGCGATATGGCGCACGATCCGCAGGATCTCACGCTGCCAGGGCAGGAGGCGAGGCGCGCTCTTCTCCAAAAAATAAAGCAGGTTCTCCTGCGGGATTTCGAGCAGCGCCTTGCGCTTCTCCTCCTCGGCGCTTCCGGGGGCCGGCGGCCCCTTGCCCGGCACGGTGCGCCACAGGTCGTTGAACATCTGCTCCTGGTGCTGTCGCCGCTCGCGCTCGCGCCGCTGCTCGGACATGAGGTCCGGCTTGCGCTTGCGCGGATAGCGATGCACCCCATGGCTCATGAGGCTGTGGGCGGCGTCGAGCAGCCGCTCGACCGCCGTATGGCCGTAGCGCTGCTCGCATTTGGCGATATAGGATTTCGCGAAATCGAGATATTGCAGAATGCCCTGCGCATCCGTCCATTGCCGAAACAGATAATTGTTCTTGAAGAAATGGTTATGCCCGAACGCCGCATGCGCGATCACCAGCGTCTGCATGGTCGCGGTATTCTCCTCCATCACATAGGAGATGCAGGGGTTTGAATTGATCACGATCTCATAGGCCAGGCCCCGCAAACCTTTGCGATAATGGACCTCGTGATGGGCAAACTGCTTACCGAATGACCAGTGGTTATAGAACAGAGGCATCCCGACCGAGGAATAGGCGTCG
This sequence comes from Lichenihabitans sp., assembly GCA_965214365.1. Taxonomy (GTDB): domain Bacteria; phylum Pseudomonadota; class Alphaproteobacteria; order Rhizobiales; family Beijerinckiaceae; genus Lichenihabitans. Next base: position 1,239,140 of record CBDCBM010000004.1, on the reverse strand, counting down.
AGCATCTGTTCGGTCGTGATGATCTCGATCTGGTTGGGATAGGTGTCGAGGCCCATGTCCTCCTTCGCGATCTTGGCGCAGGCATCGTGGATGCGCTGGATCGTGCCGAAGTCCCAGTCGGTGCCCTCGAAGAGCCGTGGTTGCGTCGCTGCCTCGATCATGCCGACCTCGTCACGTTCGCCCCCTCACGAGGCCGCCATATCCTTGCGCTCGAACAATTCCCGAAACACAGGATAGATCTCGCTGCGCTGGCGCACCTTGCACATGGCGAAGTTCGAGCCCGAACCGCGCACGAGATCGTAGGTCCGCCATAGCTCGGTCTGGCGCTGGATGAAGCCCATATGGGCCGGCTCCGGCTCGCGCCCGACCTCGAGATAGGCGAAATATTGGCACAACGGCAGCACGCCCTCGCGCAACAGAGCCGCAGTCTTGCCGCTGTCGCTCGATGTATTGTCCCCATCGGAGGCCTGAGCGGCGTAGATGTTCCAATCGTCGCGCGGATAGCGCGCCGCAGCGATGCGGATCAGCTCTTCAAGGGCGCTGGAGACGACCGTCCCCCCCGTTTCAGGCGAATGAAAGAAGGTATTCTCGTCGACTTCTTCGGCAAGGTGCGTATGGCGGATGAAGACGATGTCGACGTGCTTGTAGCGCCGCTTGAGAAACAAGTAGAGCAACGAAAAGAAGCGCTTCGCCAGATCCTTCATGTGTTCGGTCATGGACGCCGACGTGTCCATGAGGCAAAACATCACCGCCTGGGCGATGGGTTTCGGGACCTGTTGGAACCGGCGGTAGCGAATATCGATCGGATCGATATACGGAACCCGCCTGCCCTTTTCGCGCAACCCGGTGAGCCGCCCGCGCAAGGCATTAACGTCCTCTTCCGCAGCGTTGTCGGCCGTGAGGGCCGCGATCTCATCTTCGAGCCGCTGCAACTCCTCGAGTTTGGGCCGCCGCAAGGCGATGCGCCGGGACATCGAGTTACGCATCGTGCGCGTCAAGGACAGATTGGCGGGCGATCCCGACACCGAATAGCCGGCCCGATGGATCGCGAAGGCTTCGGTGCTGGCCACCTTCTTCTTCGCCAGATCCGGGAGTTCGAGATCCTCGAAAAACAGGTCGAGATATTCATCTTGCGACAGGACGAAGCGAAAATCGTCCTGGCCTTCGCCGTCGGTGCCGCCTTCGTTGCCCGAGCCGCCCCCGCTCGGCGGATCGCGCGGGATGGCGTCGCCCTGCAGATATTTCTTGTTGCCGGGCAACAGTCCCTCACGGACGCCGCCATTCGACGAACGACGGATCCGCGGCTCGCGGACACCATCCAGCGGGATCGACACTTCGCCGCCCTGGTCGATGTCCTTGATGCTCCGGTCCTTGGAGCTGTTCCGCACAGCCTCGCGGATCAGGGCCTTGGCGCGCCGCATGAACCGTTGCCGGTTGGCGAGGCTTTTTCCGCTCGAATTGAGACGTCGATCAACGATGTTCATGCTGTCTCGCTCATGCGGTCGCCACTCATTCAGCCCGCCTGCTTGGCCCTCATGTACCACTCGACCAAGCGGCGCACCTGCCGCTCGGTGTAACCGCGCGCAACCATACGTTCCACGAACTCCCCATGCTTCTTCTCGGTATCGCTGTCGCGTTTCGAACTGAAGCTGATGACCGGCAGCAATTCCTCGACCTGGCTGAACATGCGGCGCTCGATCACTTCCCGGATCTTTTCGTAGCTGGTCCAGGACGGGTTGCGGCCCGAATTCTGAGCCCTGGCACGCAGCGAGAACTTGACCACCTCGTTGCGGAAGTCCTTCGGGTTCGCGATGCCGGCCGGTTTCTCGACCTTGGTGAGTTCCTGGTTGAGAAGTTCTCGGTTGAGCAATTGCCCGGTGTCGGGATCCTTGAAGTCCTGATCCTCGATCCAGGCGTCGGCATAATCCACGTAACGGTCGAACAGGTTCTGGCCGTAGTCATGGTAGGATTCAAGATAGGCTTTTTGGATCTCGTGCCCGATGAATTCGGCATAGCGCGGCGCGAGTTCGGCCTTGATGAATTCCCGATAGCGCTTCTCGGTGTCGGCCGGCAATTGCTCCCGGCGGATCGACTGTTCGAGAACATACATCAGATGAACAGGATCTGCCACGACCTCGGTGGTGTCATGATTGAAGGTCGCGGCCAGCACCTTGAAGGCGAAGCGGGTCGAAATGCCGTCCATGCCTTCATCGACACCGGCGGTGTCCTTATATTCCTGCATGCTGCGCGCCCGAGGATCGACCTCGCGCAGGCTTTCTCCATCATAGACGCGCATCTTCGAATAGACGTTCGAATTTTCGTGTTCCCGCAGACGGGAGAGCACCGAGAATTTCGACAGCATGTCGAGCGTACCCGGCGCGCAGGGTGCCCCGGCGAGTTCCGAATCGCGGATCAGCTTCTCGTAGATCAGCTTTTCCTCGGAAATGCGCAGGCAATAAGGGACCTTGATGACGTAGATGCGGTCGATGAAGGCTTCGTTGTTGCGATTGCCGCGGAAGCTCTGCCATTCCGCCTCGTTGGAATGGGCCATGATGATCCCGGTGAAGGGGATCGCGCCGATATTTTCGGTGCCGACGTAATTGCCCTCCTGCGTCGCCGTGAGCAGCGGATGCAGCATCTTGATCGGTGCCTTGAACATCTCGACGAATTCGAGCATGCCCTGATTGGCCCGATTGAGCCCCCCCGAATAGCTATAGGCGTCAGGATCGTTCTGCGAGAGAGTCTCGAGACGCCGAATGTCCACTTTGCCGACCAGGGTCGAGATGTCCTGATTGTTCTCGTCGCCGGGTTCGGTCTTGGCTAGGGCCACCTGCCGCAACCGCGACGGGTTCATCTTGACGACCTTGAACTTGGAGATGTCGCCGCCGAACTCGTCGAGACGCTTCAGGCACCAGGGGCTCATCAGACCCGTGAGGCGGCGACGGGGAATCCCGTAGCGCTCTTCCAGTACGGAGCCCATCTGCCCTGGGTCGAACAGACCGAGCGGACTTTCGAAGACCGGACTGATCTCGTCGCCGGCCTTCAGAACATAGACCGGATGGACCTCGATCAAGGCCTTGAGACGTTCGGCGAGCGAGGATTTGCCGCCGCCGACAGGGCCGAGCAGATAGAGGATCTGTTTGCGCTCTTCCAAGCCCTGCGCCGCATGGCGGAAGAAGCTGACGATCCGCTCGATCGTCTCCTCCATGCCATAGAATTCGGAAAAGGCCGGGTAGACCCGCATCGTCCGGTTCATGAAGATTCGGCCGAGACGAGCGTCTTTGGACGTGTCCACCATCTCGGGTTCGCCGATGGCGGCGAGGATGCGTTCCGGAGCGCCGGCATACATCATAGGGTCGGTACGGCACCCGTCGAGATAATCCGACAACGACATTTCCGATGCTCGTCGAGCATCGTAGGAACGAGCGAAACTCGCAAATAGGTCGTTCATTGAATTTGGCCCTCTCGGTGGAGAATGGTCGGCCTCACTTCAACACTGCAGAATGTAACTTGTGCGAACATGGACACGGCCAGCGCTCAAAATCGCTTGCGCTGGCTTGGCGGCCCGAGCCCGACGTCACGGGGCTCGTTGACTAAATTTATGGCAAGTCTCACGCCATGCAGCAAGGAGCAAGCTTCATGCCGTTGATCCTAGCGGCGATTTGCGCCAGCAAAGAGACGGAGCGGCGGCGCGGAGCAGCGTAAATCGTCACAGGCGAACGGCCGCGACGGCAAGCCAGGGAACGATCCGCGATCAAAACGCAGATTTCGGGGCCGGCCAGACGCGCCAGACCACCTCACGAGATGATCGGCGTCACCGGAAGCGCCGGAGCGGGCACGAAGATGGTTTGTGACCGATACATTACGGACACAGATCGGGCCTGCGACCGGGAGTTGCCGGCGCTCCGCATCCGGAGCGCCGATGCGGGAGGCGGGAACCGCTCAGTGGGCCGGTTCGCCCACCGCCGCTTCCTCGGCGGCGATCTCCGCCTTGCGCTGTTCGATGGCCTTGCCGATCGGCGGACCGGAGAACCGGCGCCGCTCCAGGGCGAACCAACCCACCACGAGCAGCACCAGAAGGCCGATGGCATAATTGTCGAGGATATCGTTCGGCGGCCGTGTGCCGATCCACAGCAGAACGATCGTGCCGAGCGTCGTGATGACGGCGAAAGGCTTCGACAGCACGCCGAGTCGGAAGGGGCCGAACTCGGTCCAGGTCTTGCCTTCCGCGAAGATACCCGCCGCCACCGGCATGGCATAGGAAATGTAGAGGAACACGGCGCAGCCGGCCGCCAGCGCCGCGAAGGCCGGTGAGTAGAGCGTCGCGGCCGTCGACAGGATGGCGACCAGCCAGATGGCATAGACCGGGGTGCGATAGGTCGGGCTGACCTGGCGAAGCAGTTTGGAAGCCGGCAATCCGCCGTCCCGCGCAAAGGCATAGACCATGCGCGAGGTCGAGGTCACGCCGGCGAGGGCGCAAAGATAGTTGGACAGCACGATGGCGATGTAGAGCACGGCCTTCAACCAGGCCGGGACCGGCAGCGCGCCGAGCAGGTTGAAGAACACATTGGCGCCGTCCTTCGCGGCCGCTGCCGGATCGGGCATGGCCATCAGGAAGGACGACACCATGACGAAGCCGAAGAGGCCCGACACGACGACGGCGTTGATCATGCTGCGGGGAACGGTGCGCCGGGCGTCGATGGTTTCCTCGGACGTATGGGCCGAGGCATCGAAGCCCGTTACGGTATAGAGCGGCAAAATCAACGCCAGCGCGAACACGTACAGCAGGTTCTCGCTGCGCGGGAACACGTCGCCACCGGTCGGCCCGGTGTAGTTGACGATCGAAGTCAACCGGCCAAGATCGAAATGGGGCGCGCAGTAGAGCATCACGAGGATGAGCACCACCGCTGTCACGAGGATCAGATAGCCCGAGAAGTCGGTGAGCTTGCTCGTGACCTTGATGCCGACGTGGTTGAAGAGCGCCTGGGTGATCGTGATGAGGGAGACACCGATGGCTTGCTGCCAGAGGCCCCAGGCCGAGACGTCCATGCCCAACAGGTTGGTCAGGATCAATTGGTTGAAGAGCAGGTAAACGCCGACGTTCACGGAGGCGATGACGAAAATCAACCCCAACATGTTGACCCAGGCCGTGGCCCAGCCCCAACCGCGCCCCCCGAGAATCGAGGCCCAATGATAAAGGCCGCCCGCCGTTGGATAGGACGAGGCGATCTGAGCCATGGAACAGGCCACGATGGTGGCGAAAACCGAGCCCACGATCCAGCCGACCGCGACGCCGAAGCCGCCGAGCGACGAATAGCCGATCTGGAACGACGTGATCCCGCCGGCCAAGATGCAGATGATGGAAAAGGAAATGGCGAAATTCGAGAAGCCGCGCATGTTGCGTGACAATTCCTGGGCATAGCCCATGCCGTGCAAAACGCGCACGTCATCGTCGATGGTGCCTCCGACCGGAGACTGCGGGATCTGGGAATTCGGTAGCGCCATATCGGTTTCACTCCATCGGATGGGCGATCCTCTCTTGCAAGCCACGTTCCTACAAGGGAAATTGGATCAATTCCGCGTATTAATCAGCTTGAGCTTGACCGACGGATGCGTAGCGGTGCGGCGAGCGTCTTCAAGGGGCGCGGACCGTTTGCGCCGGCTCACACTTCTGGGCCGCCGGTGCCGGCAAGCGACACCTCGGCCACACAGACAAGGCCTGCGGGATCGAAGGTCATGACGGCCGTTCCGGCAGAGCCGAACGCGCGCGCGATCAAGCGACTGCCGAACCCCGCCCTAGGGTTCGGCGAAGCGACCGGAGGTCCCCCCGTCTCATGCCAGACGAGCCTGATCGCCGGTTCCTCCCCGGTCTCCACCAGGGACCATGTGAGGTCGACATGCCCCGTGGCCTCGCTCAGAGCACCATATTTCAAGGCATTGGTACAAAGCTCGTGGAGTACCATGGTCATGCCAAGCGCTTCACGGGAGGGAAGATCGACCGGCGGCCCCTCGATGCGGAATCGAGCGTCGATATCTCCGCAGAGCGGTTGGATCACGCGGGCCGCGAGGTCTCGCAGGGATGAGCCCTCCCATCGGTCACGGGTCAAAACTTCATGCGTTCGAGCCAGGGCGGTGATCCGTGCCAGGAAATCGGGCAAGATCTCGTTCGCCGGCCGCGATTTGTTCAAGGTGGCTGTGGCGATGGCCTGCACGGTCGCCAAGGTGTTCTTGACCCGGTGGGAGAGTTCGTTGGCGAGGAGCGAGCGCTGTTCCTCGCTCGCCAGGATTTCGTCCATCATGCGATCGAGCGTGCCACCCAGCGCGCCGATCTCCCCGGCATCCTCGCTCAATCCCGTCCGCAGGCTTCGCTCGCCCTTGCGCCACCGATCGAGAACATTGGTGAGGTGATGAATGGGCCTGAGAAAAGCGCGGCTGCCCACCAGCCACGTGGCCGCCAGAGTGGCGAGACCAGCACCTAGGGCCAGCAAGGCGCCGACACGGGCCGCACGATCGACGGTCTCATAACTGGCTTCCGCCGAAAGGCCGACGCTGACATAGAGCCCTTTCGATCGCTCCGACACGGGCATGAACCCCAGTACACGGCGGGTTCCGTCCTGACTGACGATCGTTTCAAACCCCGGAGCCGGCGCGTTGACGATCCACATGAAGGCCTCCGGGATCCTGGTGCCGACGAACTGCCCGGCCAAAGGCTCCCGAGCCAGGATGACACCTCGGCGATCCGCCACCGTCAGCGATCCCCCCGGGGGCACCCCGCGCGCCTTCATCTGCTTGCCGAGCCAGCCGAGGTCGACGGAGGCGACTAGGACGCCGACAGTCGCGCCACCGGCGTCGCGCAGCGCCATGGCGATCGGCAGGATGGCGCGGCCGGACACCTTGCCCACCTCATAGTCGCCGACCACCCACTCGGGCGCCTTCAGCGCCTCCTGGAAATAAGATCGCCCGACCGCGCTGACATCGGCGCTGGGGCCGACCACGGATCCGCACCGAAAGTGGCCTTCCGTGTCCAAGACCGTGATGGCCGCCAAATTCACCAATTGCGGACCGAGATCCGCCAGATAAGACGAGCATCGCTCCGCATCCATCCGGCGGACGTCCGGCATCTGAGAGACGGCGATCAGCAGCGATTGGATGCCGGAGATCATCCGGTCGAGTTCGAAGGCCGCTTCGCGGGCACTGCGGACCGCGAGTTCCCCACTTCCGCCTGGCGCGACTTGTGGACCTGATATTCGGTGAATCCGATCACGCAAAACCCAGGCACGAGCGCTGCGAACGAGAGCGCCATCAGCCGCGTCCGTAACGAGGCTCCCTTGGACAGGAGAGCCCAGGGGTCATGCATCCCCGAAACTCCAGGTTCGCCTCGCCTCTAGGGCCTCGGCACATCGCGTCCCAAAGCTTAGCCGAATTGCGAGGCTGGTGTAACTTCAGGCGCGCGATCGACCAGGGCGATCGGCCAAATGCCGCGCGATTTCCGCAGCCAAACGGAGAAATGGCGGTTTCAGGCGAAACCGTGCCGGTGCCGGCCGGTGCCGCCGGCTTGGAACAGCGCATCGTGAGAGAATGCTCGCTCAGCCCCAGAATCGAAACCTCGCCGGCGTGGTCGCGCTGGTCCTCGGCGTGATGGTCTTCTCGACACAAGATGCCATCATTAAATCCATCAGCGGCAACTATGCCTTGACACAGATCATCGTCACTCGGTGTCTCGTGGCGACGCCGATCCTGGCCCTTCTGGTCCAGCACGAAATCGGCCTCAGCCATCTCAAGACCCGCAATATCACGGCGCTGGTCGTGCGCGGCCTCATGATGTTGGTGTCCTACACGGCCTATTACGTGGCCTTTCCGTCGATCCCTCTTGCCGAGGCGGTCGCGCTTTTCTTCACCTCGCCCATCTTCGTCACGATCCTGGCCGGCCCCATCCTCGGCGAGCGCGTCAGGCTCCAATCCTGGTGCGCGGTCGCGATCGGCTTTGCCGGCGTGCTCATCATTATTCAGCCGGGCAGCATGCTGTTCCAGCCGATGGCCCTTCTCAGCCTCATCAGCGCCGCTGCCTACGCGGGCTCCATGGTGTTCGCGCGGAAGCTCGGCGTCTCCGAACCCGCGAGCGTCATGACCTTCTACCAGAATGCGGTCTACCTGTCGGGGGCCGGCCTCATGGCCGCCGCCTTCTGGGCGCTCGGGCTCACCCGGCTCGACAATCCGTCGCTGGATTTCCTCATGCGGAACTGGACCGTTCCGACAGGACACGACGCCTTGATGATGGGGGCTTGCGGGGTGATCGCCGCCATCGCGATGTCGCTTCTTACCCAGGCCTATCGCTTGGCGGAAGCCAATGTCGTGACGGTTTCCGAATATACCGGCATGATCTGGGCGCCGCTCTGGGGATTCCTGTTCTTCGCCGAGGTCCCGCGTTGGACCACGCTCGCCGGCATGGCCCTTATCGTCGCGGCCGGGCTTTTTGCCCTCCGGACGGCCTCGGACGCCAAGACCTCCGAGTGTGCGCTGCCGGCGGAATGATCCGCGACCGCCGTCTCTTACCGATGGTATCAATCCCCCGGGGCCCAACCGCGCAGGCGGCTCAGGGCATCGGCGAATCGATCGTAATGCTGGGGCGGCAAGGGGGCGGACGCCTCGACCAGCCTGCGGCGCGGGTAACCGGCCAGGTCGGAGGCGTGCCCGCCAGCCAGTCGGCAAAACTCCACAAGTCCCCAGGCCGTGAGATCCGGATGTTCGGAGACCTCGATGCCCCTCCCGAGAGCGGAGGCAAGAAAAGTCCCGAAATAGCGGCTTTGACTGAGGCCGCCATCGACCGAAACCCTCGCCGCGCTGTGCCCGGCGGTCCTTTCGAAGGCCGCCACCACTTCGGCGGCCCGGAAGGCGATCCCCTCGAGTACGGCCCGGACCAGATCGTCGCGGCTCGTCGACAGATCGAGCCCGATCCAGCCGCCGCGAGCGGAGCGGTCCCAGTAGGGTGCTCCAAGGCCTGCCAGGGCCGGCACGAAGACGAGGCCGCGCTCGACCGCGCTCGGCCCGTCGAGCGCATCGAGCGCCTCGAACCCCTCCACCAGTCCGACAGCCTTGAGCCATTCCAGCGCGGCGCCGGCGGTGAGAATGCCCCCATCAAGCGCGTAAACCGCCTCGGCGTTGCCGATCTGCCAGGCGCATGTGGGCAGCAGCCCCGACGACCCCACGTCCATCGGCGCCGACCCGGTCAGTCCCAGTGCGAAGGCGCCGGTGCCGAAGGTGATCTTGAGGTCGCCCGGCGTGCGGCAGCCATGGCCGAACAGCGAGGCTTGCTGATCGACAGCGCTTGCGACAAGGCGCGTCCCGCCCGGGAGCGTGCCGAACTCCCCCACGGTCGGGCGGATCTCCGGCAGACAGTCCAACGGCACCCCGAAGGCGGCACAGAGATCCTCATCCCAACTCCGGCGCCGGAGGTCCATGAGGCCGGTGCGCGACGCGGTCGAGACATCGGTGGCAAAGCGGCCCGTCAAGGCATCGAGAAAGAACGCGTCGCTGGTGCCGAGGCGCAACCGCCCCTGCCGCCGCAGATCCGCCGCGCCTTCGGCATTGTCGAGCAACCAGCGCAGTTTCGAGGCGGAGAAATAGGGATCGAGCGGCAGCCCCGAGCGGTCCAGCGTCAAGGTCTCGATGCCCTCCGCCTTCATGCGCGCCAGCGCCGTCGACGTCCGATCATCCTGCCAGACGATGGCGTGGTGAAGGGGCCGCTTTGTCGCGGCGTCCCAGGCTACGACCGTCTCGCCCTGGTTGGCGAGGCCGGCGACGTCGCAAGGGTCCGCCAATTCGATCAGCTCCCGCAGATGGCTCAACAGTTCGGCGGCGTCATGTTCCACCCAGCCCGGCGCCGGACGGATCTGCCGGTGGGTGCGGGTTCCAACGAGGGTGAACCCGTCATCGTCGGCCCGATAGGCCTTGGTGGAGGTCGTCCCCTGATCGAGCGCGAGAATGCGGCTCATGCCTCGCCGTCGGGCAGGAGGTCGATCACAACTGAGCGGCACCCGGCCAAGCGCTCGGGAGGCAACGCGAAGGCGACGCGGCGCTCTGGGAGTGCCCGAACGCGCGGCCCTGTTTCGGCCTTGCCGTCATAGGTGATGCGAAGGCGGCTGGCGGTCGCCCTCGACACGCGCCCCTCGATGCGTTTCGCTTCGCCGTCCGGCACCAGCCGCTGCGGCACGAGATAGCGTAAGGCGCCGCCAGCCGAAATCGTAACGGCCCGTCCGGCATCCGAAAGCGAGCCCCGCAGGTCACGCAGAATGGCATGGGCCGCGGCGGCCCCTTCGGCCGCCGCCCGGCCGGAATGCTCGACCGGCCGGATCACGTTGCCGGCGACGAAGCAGGCGGGATCGGACGAGCGATAGAGATTGTCGATCGACGGGCCGCCGGTACGCGGATCGATGTCGAGACCGCTGGCGCGGGCCATGGCGCTTTCGGGTTGGAAGCGGCCCGTCATCAGTACGCCGTCGCAATCGAGCGTCTCCTGGCGCCCGTCCCGTTCGATGATGACGCCGGTAACGCGATCCCCACCCAGAATCTCGACGAGCCGCGTGCGGCAGCGCACTTCGACGCCGAAGAGATGCCGGGCCACGAGATCACCCGGTCGGGGCGCCACGATCCTCGGCCCGTCCTCGATCATCGCCACGGGCTTGATGCCGGCGTGGCGGGCGGTAAGCAGGGCCGAGAACGCAACGAGTTCAGTGCCGACGATCAGCGGCCGGCGGAACGGTCGCATCGACCCGGCATAGACCATCTCCTGAAAGGCGCCGGTGCTCATCACGCCCCACGGGCGGGCGCCCCCGACAAGGCGTGGTCCACGGGGCGTCTCGCGAATACCGGTCGCCAGCAACAGGGTTCGGGCCTCGATGGTTCGCGGCCCTTGAATCGTATCGAGGCTGAGGCATCCGCCTGGCCCGATCGCGGTGACGGTTGTGTCGGTTATGACCTCGACCCCGGCATGGCGGGCGCGCGAGACAAGCTCGGCGGCATAGCGCGGACCGCGCCATAGCCGGCGGAAATCCTGCATGCCCCAGCCCCAATGACCGCAGAAGCGCGGCAGACCGCCGGCTTGAGGGTTGCGCTCGATGACGAGGATATCGCGAAGGCCGGCTTCGCCCAGAACGCGCGCCGCCGTCAAGCCAGCCGGGCCGGCCCCGATGATAGCGACGCTACGCATGATCTAAGATGCTCCGGCCAAGCCGAGCGTTTCGACAAGGTTCGGGAGATGGCGGGCGGCCCGCTCCATGACCCGTCGGGTGCAATAGAACCCCTGGCAGACGCCGTTCATGCAGCGCGTCCGCCGCCGCAACCCACCGAGCGTCCGGGCCGGCAAAGGCCCGTCGAAGGCGCGATCGATCTCCTCGCCGGTGACGCGCTCGCAGTGGCAGACGATTGAGCCTCGACATCCGGCGTCGACAGCCCGGCGCGCGCCCTCGCTGATGTTGGGCACGCTCGGCCAAATGGGCTCTGCAAGCGGCTTCAACGGACCCAACTGCGCCTCGACCAAACCGAGGACATGCTCGGCGATGCCGAGCGCACCCGTCAGGCCCGTCGACCGAATGCCGGCGACGGTGATCCATTGGCGCTCGGGCACTCCCTCGATCTGGTAGTCCTTGAACTGCGTGGCGGGCCGCAAACCCGCATAGGCCGTGGTGATAGCTTCATGCGCCAAGGCCGGCACAAAGCGCCGGCCGGCTGCGACGAGACCGTCGAGCGCCGCCGCCTCCGTCCTCGCGACGCGACGGTCCTCCACCTCCTCGGCCGTCGGCCCGACCAGAAGGTTTCCGAACACCGTGCGGGTGACGACGATGCCCTTGGTGCGTTCCGTCGGAACCGGCAGAATGATGGACCCAACGAGATCATGGGCCGGCTTGTCGAACACCACGAATTGCCCGCGCCGAGGCCGGATGGTGAAAGGACTCGGTCTCGCGATGGCCTCCACGATGTCCCCGAAAGTACCGGCGCAGTTGATGACAAGGCGGGCCCGCACCTCGCCCGCGCCGGTGCGCAAAAACCAGAGTTTCTCGTCGAAATTTCCGCCCAGCACCTCCGCGTTCGGCAGGAACCGCCCCCCGTTGGCAAGGGCCTGCAGCCCATAGGCCAGCGGGGCCGACCAGGGGTCGATCACGCTTTCGCCCGGCACCCATACCCCGCCCTTAAGATCGGGCGCGAGGTTCGGCTCGCGGCCGCGCACTTCATCGGCGTCGAGCGCGACGACATCCTCGACCCCGTTCTCGCGGGCCTTCCGGACAATGGCTGGCAATTGCGCATGCTCGGCATCGCTCCAGGCGACCACGATGGCGCCGGTCCGCACCAGAGGGAGATTGAGGCGCGCATGGATGGCCGCGTAGCCGGCATAGCCGGCCCGAACGCAGGACGCTTCGAGCGTACCAGGCGTCGAGTCGAAGCCGGTGTGCAGAATGGCGCTGTTGGCCTTGCTGGCGCCCGAGAGGATATCCGCGTCGCGCTCGATGAGGACGGTCCGTGCACCCGCGAGGACCAGAGCGCGGAACACGGCCAGACCCACGACGCCGGCCCCCACGATCGCGGCGTCGTAAGGCGGATCCGGTTCGTTCATTCCCATCCCGCGGTTCGGTCTCGGTCGTCTCGACTATGGATCGCCGGGCCGCGACTTGACAATCGACAAGACGCGGCCCGATTTTTTCCTCGAGACCCGGATCACGGGCCATCGATCTTTCGGATTTCGACGAGACGTCGAGCTTACAGACGCGCCAGGCCCACCAGCGCAACGCCGTTCATACCGATGGCCCGAGCCGAGGCCCGCGTCAGGTCTATGATCCGTCCCGCCGCGAACGGGCCTCTGTCGTTGATCCTGACGATGACGGACCGGCCGTTCTGATTGTTCGTGACCCTGACGCGTGTGCCGAAGGGCCAGGATCGATGCGCCGCCGTGAAGGCTCCCGGATTGAGACGCTCACCGCTCGCGGTTCTATGCCCGCCAAGCCCGACGCCATACCACGACGCGTAGCCTCCGCCTCGACCATGCCGAATACTCGCTTGTGCTTCTCCCCCTCCTAAATTGGAGGCCAGTATAACCACAGAAGCAGCAAGAATTAACGATTTCACTCGATGGAACTCCCGGTCATTTTCCGACAGCGGCGCACCATGTGCCTCAATCGGGCGACAATGTGTCAGAACCATAAAAAAGTATTTGATAAATATATTTGTGTATTGCATGCCGGTACTGGCATATATCTACTTTTGAGCAATGAAATTGGCTCTCAGCGTTGCTCATTGTGCAAGATTTGCATAGCCGCAGCGACACGAGCTGAAAGGTGAGCCCCAAGGCGATCGGGGACCCCATTCCGCGCAATCCGAGGGCCGAACCGGACCAGCGGGTCCCTCTCAAACGGCGGGAAGGCCTGCCGGCAAGGCGCATCATGCCGTAAATTACCTTGTAATATCAGTTTTCTAGTAGGACACTTTCATGCTGGACCGGGCCGTCCTATGCTCCGACATGTTGCAACCAGGACGCACCCCTCCCCGCAATCGATCGGAAAGCCGCCACGCCCGTCCATTCCGCCCCGACCAAGAACTCGCGACGACAATTCGCGGCGACGGCGCGGACAACCGGCGCGCCGGGATGGCCGCTGCTTGCCCTTTTCGCGAGCTTCACCATCGCCATGCCGGCGGCCCAATGCGCCGAGCCTGCGACCTCGCCGAGCGCTTCTTCGAAGCCGGCCACTGAACAAACCCATCACGCCAGTGTCGACAGCGGCGTCTATCCCTGGTCGTCGCTGGTCAAAGTGTTCAACAGCATCGGAGGAGCCTGCACCGGAGCGGTGATCGCCCGCGATCGCATCCTGACGGCGGGTCATTGCGTCTATGCGTTCCGCACGCACCGTTTTTTGCCGCCCGATGCCTTGCATGTTCTTCAAGGCTACGACCGGGGCGATTATCGCACCCATGCGCGGGTGGTCCGCTATCGCCTGGGGCCGGGCTACGACCCAGAGAATGAGCGCCTTACTGCCGTGTCCGATTGGGTCGTCCTCGATCTTGCCGAGCCATTACCGTCAGATGTCCGGCCGCTGACGCTCGCGCCCGCATCCGCCGCACCGGACCGCAAAGTCATCCTGGCCGGCTTCGCCCAAGACCGGGCCTACGTGCTGACGGCGGACGAGGCATGCCGGATCACTGGCACGCAGGAGACCGGAGGGCTGATCTCGCATGATTGCCTGGTCGAGCCCGGCGATTCGGGCGCCCCCCTGCTCCAAAGAGGGACGCCAACGGTAGGGGTGAGCATCGTCGGCATCGTGGTCGGCGTATCGCACGGCGACCATGGCAGCGTAGGCATCGCAGCGCCGGTGCCGCCTGACCTCCTCCCCAAGGACAGCGGCATCCCCGGAGCGACGCGCTGATGGTTCGGAGGCCTAAAAAACTTCCGGAAAACAATGCCGCCCATCTCGACCGAGCCGCAAGGGCTCGATGCTGCGCACGGCGCCAAGGTCGAGCGGCCCGTAGAGATGCGGGAACAGCGCCCCGCCGCGCGAAGGCTCCCAAATGAGCGCCGACCCAAGAGCCTGCGCCTCGACCGCGACGAGCAGCAGATCGTCGAGGCCGGCAAAATGTTTTGCTGCCGTCTCGCGCGCCTGCCCGGCAGTCGAAAAATGAATGAAACCATCGGCACGGTCGATCGGCGCTCCATCGAAACGCCCCTCAGCTTCGGCTTGGCGCCAGAGCCCGGACGGCACGATCTTATAGATCAGCGACGGCGGAGGCGGCCCGGAGGCGCCATCGATGGGTTTGGACACATCAAATCCTTATGGTTTTCTGGGATGATCCTGTCGTCAATTGAGCCTCTGTCAGGCTAGCATCGACGGGCAGAAGCCAAGCAGGATGCCGATGGACCGAAAAGCGCAAACATCCGGACATGGCCATCACCATGGGCTGGGGGTCGCCAGGGCCTTCGGCGCGCTCGGCATCGTTTACGGCGACATCGGGACCAGCCCTCTCTACGCGCTGAAGGAAGCCGTGAAGGCCGCCTCGACCGGCGGCGCCACGCCAGCGGACGCGGCGACCGGCGCCGTATCGGTGATTCTATGGTCGCTGATCCTCATTGTGTCGATCAAATATGCCTTGCTGATCATGCGGGCCGACAATCGCGGCGAGGGCGGCATCGTGGCCATGCTGGCCCTGCTCCGGGCGCGCGAGGCAAGGCCGGGCAGTTGGCGCGCCGTGCTCCTCGTCACCGGGCTCATCGGCGCGGCCCTGCTCTACGGCGACGGCGCCATCACCCCAGCCATTTCGGTGCTGTCCGCCGTGGAAGGACTGAAGATCGACGCGCCCTCGCTCGGACGCTACGTGATTCCGATCACGATCGTCGTGCTGCTTGGCCTATTCATGGTGCAGCGACGCGGCACGGGTTTCATCGGTGTCGTGTTCGGCCCGATCATGCTCGTCTGGTTCGCCGTCATCGGCCTGCTCGGCATCGTCGGCATCGCGCGGGAACCGGGCATTCTTCTGGCACTCGATCCGTTTCACGCCATCGGCTTCATGATCCATGCGGGGCCGGCAATCAGTTTCGCGGTGCTCGGCGCGGCCTTCCTCGCGGTCACGGGTGGAGAAGCCATGTATGC
Source organism: Lichenihabitans sp. (assembly GCA_965214365.1). Taxonomy (GTDB): domain Bacteria; phylum Pseudomonadota; class Alphaproteobacteria; order Rhizobiales; family Beijerinckiaceae; genus Lichenihabitans. Next base: position 1,223,514 of record CBDCBM010000004.1, on the reverse strand, counting down.
CGACATGGGCCATTTCGGCTGCGGACCGATCAGGCTGGCTTGGTTTTCCCTCGTGCTGCCGTGCCTCGTGCTTAACTATTGCGGCCAGGGGGCCTTCCTGCTCGGCCACCCGGGCCAGCTCGACGGTCCGTTTTTCGAAATGGCCCCGGGATGGGCGCATGTGCCGCTCATCGGCCTCGCCACCGCCGCGACCGTGATCGCCAGCCAGTCCATCATCTCCGGGGCTTTCTCGCTGACCCAGCAATCCATCCAGCTCGGCTTCCTGCCGCGCCTGCACGTGGCGCATACGGCGTCGAACGAGATCGGCCAAGTCTATCTCCCCATCGTCAACTGGCTGCTCGCGGCCGGGACCATCGGCGCTGTGCTGACCTTCGGCTCATCGGATGCGCTGGCGGGGGCCTATGGCATGGCGGTGTCGGCCCTGATGATGATCACGACCGTACTCGCGGCACTCGTCGCGCTGCAGTGGGGATACAATCCGGCGGCGGTGATGCTCGTCAACGGCGCCTTCCTGGTCATCGACCTTGTCTTCTTCTCGGCCAATTCGGTGAAACTGTTCGAAGGCGGCTGGTTTCCGCTGCTGGTGGCCCTCGCAGTGGCCTTCCTCATGCTCACCTGGCGCCGCGGCCAGATGCTGCTCGAGGACAAGCGGGTTCATTTGCGCGAACCCGACGAAATGCTGACGGCCCTCCCCCCGGAGTTGATCCGTCTGCCGGGCACCGCAGCCTTTCTCACGGCTGCCGTCACGGGCATGCCCCTGCCGATGTCCCATTTCATCCGCACCAACCACGCGCTGCAGAAGCGCGTTCTGCTCATCACCATCCTGACCAGCGAGACGCCCCGCGTGAAAGAGGCACAACGGGTCGAGGTCGTGCGGGTCGCGAGCGGCATGTCGCGTCTGATCCTCCACTTCGGCTTCATGGAGCGGCCTTCGGTGCAGAAGGCCGTTTGGCTCGCCAAGGCGCATGGGCTCCTCGAAGACATAGACCCCGACACGATCTGCTATTTCCTCGGCCGGGAGACCGTGGTGCCCTCTGACAAGCCCGGCATGGCGCGATGGCGCGAATCTGTCTTCGCCTTCATGCAGCGCAATTCCGAACGCACCGCCTTGTGGTTCGGCATTCCCACCTCGCAAGCAGTGGAAATGGGAATTGAAATCGAGATTTGAGAGGGTGGCTCGGGGAGACCGCTCTTCGGATCACGTCGTCGCGGTGTCGTCCAGCAAGGCGATCGCCCGCTGGCAAATCTTCATCCAGACATCGAAGGAGTAATCAGCCGGATCGCCGGGCGGCGAAAATCGGTCGATATATCCGCACACGAACCCCGGCCTGATTTCATCGACGGTTCCAACCTCCGATGGGTCATCCGCCAGAAGCACCCAAAGCAGCCTATTGGGCCCATATCGGTTCAAGGCATGCCAAAGCGGCAAAACATGTTCGAGCTGCGTCACCTCATGATCGCGGAACACGAAGATCTTCTGTCCATAGATCAGGTCGGACAGCATTTTCCGCTTTTCGAAGACCAGCTTCTTTTGGAGGATCGGAATCAGAGTATCGATCTCGTTGAGATGGCGTTCAGTTAGCCGCGATCGAAAGACATTCGTGTGATATCGGAACTCGAAACCGCCGCCGATCACCATATATTCGGCGGCCTCGTCCGGGCTTTCCAGCACCACCATGTCCCGGGTAATGCTCTCTATTCCTTCAAATCTGTTTCGCAAGGCGAGAAGCACTTGAAAGAGCGGAACACCCGAGAATTTGAAGAGCCCGATATGGTCGTGTCCCAATTCCCGTTGCACAAGGCCGAATTCGCAATTGTTACCGAGGCTTTCAAACCGCGACGGCAAGGATGGGTTTGATTGCCCCTCGGCCTTCGTCCTCGTGTGTGTGCGGGGGGCATGCATCAAGGGCGTGAGGCGGAGCGCGACGAAACTCACCGAGAGGAGCCGCTTGTCCAAGCTTGTTGGCTGAAGATCGCAGGGTCGTGCCGCGTCCGGATGAAGAAACCGGATCACGAGATGCGACCCCGGCGAAATCATCCCGGCCGAAATTTCATAACCTAGGGTGCTCCAGCCTGTGACTTTAACGTCACCGCAATCCTGGTCATTAATAAAGACCCGTATGGATTGATGCGACCTAAGCTCTCGAAAAAACGGCCACAATTCTATTTCTAGCAGAAAATCTTGTGGTGTATTTATTTCTATTTCAATAAAGCTTTCTTTTCCAATACTATATATTCCATTTAAATTTGCATATTCCCATCCATTCTTCATTATAATTGGTTTTAATTTCCTAAAATCAAAATAATATTTCCTATTATCAATAAAATTATGATTATACATTGATAAATCCATAGAACATAAAATTGATTAAATCATCGATCTAAAACAATCGGCGATTAAGCCGTTAAACAGCTGAAAATATCATCGAAAATAAATTATCGGCATAGGAACACATTTCTTGAGCGGCATTTTTTGACATTCCCTCCGCTCATTGTGGCATGCCGCCTTCACCGACGAAGTATCAAGACCGTCCGATCTCTCGCACAGATCCGCGCGCAAAAAACGGCGACACAAATGCGGACGCAAACCGTATGCATGAAGTTTGCCAGGGTACCAGAAGAGATCGTGAGCCTCGCCAGTCGACACGATCCGGGCTCGGGATTGGGACAGGGACGCCGCGCTTTACCGCACATACGGCGCCCGAGATGATGCCGAAAAAGCTGCATAGTTTTTCAGCATTATGCTCTAGATGATTGGAGACGAAAGCGTCCATCTCTTTGGATGAAGTTCCTTCAAGGCAGCGTGATCTATCGTCCCGATGGCTGGGGAAGAATAATCGCGGCTTCCTCGCGAGCAGTGGCCAAATGCGATCGCCCTTCATCGCAACAACCTTGCCTTTCGGCACCGCCGCGCGTAGTTTGGCCGCGTGCATAGAGTGTGGTTCTAGGCATTCGACAGACTGGGAATTCGACGTGGCGGTTCATCCGCATCAGAGAGTGAAAGATTTTGGGCGCCTGCCGCTTTTCGCGGCATGTTCGGCGTCCTTGCTTGCGCTCTCCCTCGAACTCCTTCTGCTTAGCCGCCCCTGAGGGCCGGCCGGGCTTTTGCCTGGGCGCTCAGGGGACCTGGACATTTCCCCCCGCATGTACGGCTCGCGCGACGCGTTTGAGCCCTTACTCTTTCAGGACGACCGACATGACCACGACCGTATCGCCCCAAACCTCCGCCAGGGACCGGGTTCTGATTTTCGACACCACATTGCGCGACGGCGAACAATGCCCGGGCGCCACCATGACCTTCGAAGACAAGGTCGACATCGCCGACCTCCTCGACCAAATGGGCGTCGACATCATCGAGGCAGGGTTCCCCATAGCTTCGGAGGGAGATTTCGAGGCCGTTTCGGAGATCGCCCGCCGCGTCTCCCGCGCCACTGTTGCGGGGCTAGCCCGCGCCATCGATGGCGATATCGCCAGGGCCGGCGCGGCGGTCCGCCACGCCAAGCGCCCGCGTATCCACACTTTTGTTTCCACCTCGCCGATCCATCTCGCCCATCAGATGCGCAAGACGGAAGAAGAGGTGCTCGACATCATCGCCCGGACGGTGGCGCAGGCACGCGGCCTTGTCGAGGATGTCGAATGGTCGGCCATGGATGCGACGCGCACGCCGCTCGACTATCTGTGTCGCTGCGTCGAGGCCGCCATCAGGGCGGGCGCGACCACGATCAACCTGCCCGATACGGTAGGCTACGCGACCCCGGCCGAATATGCGGCGATGTTCCGCAACGTGCGCGAGCGCGTGCCGGGCAGCGACAAGGCAATCTTCTCGGTCCATTGCCACAACGATCTTGGTCTTGCGGTCGCCAACACCCTCGCCGGCATCGAGGCGGGCGCCCGGCAGGTCGAATGCACCATCAACGGGATCGGCGAACGCGCCGGAAACGCAGCGCTCGAAGAGGTCGTCATGGCGCTGAAAACACGCCGCGACGTGCTGCCCTATGACACCGGCATCGATACCACCATGCTGACCCGCGCCTCGAAGCAGGTGTCGGCGGTCACGTCTTTCCCAGTGCAGTTCAACAAGGCCATCGTCGGGCGCAACGCCTTCGCGCATGAGAGCGGCATCCACCAGGACGGCATGCTCAAGAACGCCGAGACCTACGAGATCATGACCCCCGAAAGCGTCGGCGTCTCCAAAACCTCGCTCGTCATGGGCAAGCATTCGGGCCGCCATGCCTTCAAGGAGAAGCTGCGCGAACTCGGCTATGACCTCGGCGACAATGCGTTGCAGGACGCGTTCAAGCGTTTCAAGGACTTGGCAGACCGCAAGAAGCACGTCTACGATGAGGATCTGGTCGCCATCGTGGACGACGAGATCGGCAACGCCCACGAGCGGATCGTGCTTCAGGCGTTGACCGTCATCGCCGGGACCATAGGGCCGCAATCGGCGACGCTCACCCTCGCCATCGACGGCCAGCACAAGACCCATCAAGCGACCGGCAACGGCCCGGTCGATGCCACCTTCAACGCCATCCGGGCGATCCTGCCGCATGAGGCGACACTCGACCTCTTCCAGATCCATGCCGTGACGGAGGGCACCGACGCGCAGGCGGAAGTCTCGGTTCGCCTCTCCGAAGGCGGCCGCTCCTTCACGGCCAAGGGTCACGATCCCGACACGCTGGTGGCCTGCGCCCGGGCCTATCTCGGCGCGCTGAACAAGCTCACGGCCTGGCAGGCGCGCGGTCGCGCCCAAAGTGCCATGGCGATGGGGTGAGGTGCTCCCCCCTCATCCGGCGCTTCGCGCCACCTTCTCCCGCAAGGGGAGAAGGATGCAAACGATGCTGAACGAGACTCCCCTTCTCCCCTTGCGGGAGAAGGTGCCCGATAGGGCGGATGAGGGGGTTGCCGGTCGAGCTTTCAGAAGGGCAGCCCAGCGCGGGCGAGGATTGTTTCGGTGACGATGTCCGGCGTGAGCAGGATCTCGTGATTCCAAAATCTGACGACGAAAAGGCCCTGGCCTTGCAACCATTCGTCCAGAACCTTGTCGTGAAGGCTATCGGCGTGCTAGGATGCGTCGCACTCGACCAAGAGCCGCCGCTCGAAGCAGATGAAGTCGACGATGTAAGAACCGACCGGCACTTGGCGCCGCCATTTGAGATGGGACAACCTACGCCCACGCAGAACGGACCACAGTTTGCGCTCGGCATCCGTTTGGGATCGACGCAGCGCTCGCGCAAAGCCATTAGCGTCCGGCGGAACTGTGCGGCGGCTCATTTTGATCTCCGACCGCGGAAAGTGTAGAGCCCGATTTAGAAGAGCCGGCATGCTTGCGAAATCCCTCATCCGGCGCTTCGCGCCACCTTCTCCCGCGAGGGGAGAAGGATGCAAACGATGCTGAACGAGGCTCCCTCCTTCCGTTGCAGGAGAAGGTGCCCCAAAGCGCCGGATGAGGGCACGGTCGAACCGGTTCGGCAAAACCAGAACATGGTTTAGAGTGGGAATCGACCTCGCTTCGGGACCGATCGCTGACCCATGCTCGCCTATATCGCCCGCCGCCTCCTCCTGATGATCCCGACCATCTTCGGGATCATGCTGGTCTCGTTCATCATCGTGCAATTCGCCCCCGGCGGCCCGGTGGAGCGGATCATCGCGCAACTGCAGGGACTCGATGGCGGCAATGCGGCGCGCCTCGGCGGCGGGGGATCGGATATCGGCAATGCCTCGACCGGCCCGGCTGGCGTGAGCGGCGAGAGTTCCCGCTATCGCGGCGCGCAGGGCCTCGACCCCAAATTCATCAAGGACCTCGAAAAGCAATTTGGCTTCGACAAGCCTGCCTATGAGCGGTTCTGGCTGATGATCCGCAATTACGCGGTCTTCGATTTCGGCCAGAGCTATTTTCGGGACGTTCCGGTCCTGACGCTCATCGGCGAAAAGCTGCCCGTATCGATCTCGCTGGGCCTGTGGATGACGCTAATCTCCTATGCCATCTCCATTCCTCTCGGCATCGCCAAGGCGGTGCGGGACGGCTCGCGCTTCGACGTCTGGACCTCCGGCGTCATCATCATCGGCTATGCGGTCCCGAGCTTCCTGTTCGCCATCCTGCTCATCGTGCTGCTGGCCGGCGGATCCTTCGTCCAGATTTTCCCGCTGCGCGGCATCACGTCGGACAATTGGGCCGACCTCTCCTGGCCGGCCAGGATCGGCGACTATCTCTGGCATATCACGCTGCCGGTCTTGGCTATGTCGATCGGTGCCTTCGCGACCTCGACCTTCCTGACCAAGAATTCCTTCCTCGACGAAATCCGCAAGAACTACGTGCTGACCGCGCGCATGAAAGGGCTCACCGAGCGTCAGGTGCTCTACGGCCATGTGTTCCGCAACGCCATGATGATCGTGGTGGCGGGTTTTCCCGGCGCCTTCGTGTCGGCCTTCTTCACCGGCGCGCTGCTGATCGAGAGCATCTTCTCGCTCGATGGGCTGGGACTGCTGTCCTATGATTCCATTCTCAACCGCGACTATCCGGTAGTCTTCGCCACCCTCTATATTTTCGCGCTGATGGGTCTCGTCGTGAACCTCATTTCGGATCTGACCTATACCTGGATCGATCCGCGCATCGACTTCGAGACGCGCGGCGTATGATGGACGCGATCGTCGCCCCCCGTGCGCCGCGTCCCTCGCTCGCGCCGCCGTTGCCCAGGAAGGGTCTGCTTGGCCTCTCGCCCATCAACCGGCGCCGCCTCGACAATTTCAAGCGCAACCGCCGGGGCTATTGGTCCCTCGTCCTGTTCATGCTGCTGTTCGTCGGCACGCTCGGGGCGGAATTCATCTCCAACGACAAGCCGATCGTCGCCTCCTACAAGGGCGAGATCCTATTCCCCTTCCTGCACGATTATCCGGAAGACAAGTTCGGCGGCTTTCTGGCCGAGACGGATTATCGCGACCCGGTCGTCGCCAAGGAGATCGAAGCCAACGGCTGGATGCTGTGGCCGCCGATCCGCTATTCCTACGGCACGCATAACCTCGACCTGCCGGTGCCGGCGCCCTCCCCGCCGACCTGGCTGCTCACCGACACCCAATGCCATGACGCGATCGCGCAGCGCGGCGGCACCCCGCCGGCCGCGAAACCATGCGACGCGATCGAATGGAACTGGCTCGGCACGGATGACCAGGGGCGCGACGTCGTGGCCCGGCTCATCTACGGCTTCCGCATCTCGATCCTGTTCGGCTTGATCCTGGCTGGGGTTTCATCGGTGATCGGCATAGCGACCGGCGCCATCCAGGGCTATTTCGGCGGCTGGACCGACCTCATCCTGCAGCGGGTGATCGAGATCTGGTCGTCCCTGCCCCATCTTTATCTGCTGATCATCGTGGCGGCCTTCATCACGCCCTCCTTCTTCGTATTGCTGGGCATTCTGCTGCTGTTTTCCTGGGTCAACCTCGTCCATGTGGTTCGAGCCGAGTTCCTGCGCGCTCGCAACTTCGAATACGTGACGGCGGCCCGGGCTTTGGGGCTCGGCAATGCCAAGATCATGACGAAGCATCTGCTGCCCAACGCCATGGTGGCGACGCTGACCTTCCTGCCCTTCGTGCTCAATGGCTCGATCACGACGCTAACGTCGCTGGATTTCCTCGGCTTCGGCCTGCCGCCCGGCTCGCCCTCGCTGGGGGAATTGCTGCTGCAGGGCAAGAGCAACCTTCAGGCGCCCTGGCTCGGCCTCACCGGCTTTTTCACCATCGCCATCATGCTTTCGCTGCTGGTCTTCATCGGCGAGGCCGTGCGCGATGCCTTCGATCCGAGGAAGACCTTCGGATGATGGATCCCTTGACGATGTTGCGCCTCAACGTTAGGTAAGGAAAGTCCTTACGGTGAAGCGATGATCACGAGCAAACTGACGACTAAGGCGCAAACGACGATACCGCAATCTGTCCGCTCGGCCCTGCATCTGAAAGTGGGGGACGAACTAGCCTACGACATTCGCGCCGACCACGTGATCGTTTCGAAGGTCAAGATCCAACCGGAAATCGATGCTTTCGTCGAGTTTGCCGAATGGGAGAGCGAAGCCGACCGGAAAGCCTATGCAGAGCTTTAAGCAAGGCGACGTCGTTAGGGTTCCGTTTCCATACACCGACCGGTCCACGCGGCAGTTTCGACCGGCACTCGTCGTGTCACTCGGTGGCGTGGGTGAAAGCAAGGCACTGCTTTGGGTCGTCATGATTACAAGCGCGGAAAATCGCCCTTGGCCCGGCGATATTTCGATTGATGAACCTTCTGAGCTTACAGGTTTGCCGGCACCATCGGTCATTCGTCCCTGCAAAATCGCCACGATCGATGAGCGACATGCGGAAACCATCGGCAAAACGTCGACGGTCCTCACTCAAGCCGTTATTCGCAGTTTGACCAAGATCGTCTTGTGATCGTGCATTTCAAAATTTGATCGCATCTCGGTTACGAACACTCATTCCCGCTTTCGCCGGCATGAGTGGCAGAGAGCAGATCAGCCGGAACCGTATGACTCAACGGGTCAATTTTTCTTCATCTCTACATCGGCTTCCCAAAGCTTGTCATAGAGCGCTCGGCCGCTACGCTCGCCCGCCTCGGCGGCGCGTTTGTACCAGTCCAGTGCCAACTTATGGTCCTCGGGAACGCCGTCGCCCTCCTCGTAGGATACACCCATGTTCTTCATGGCGAGAGCATTGCCGGCTTCAGCCGCCATGCGAAACCAGGCGACCCCCTCGGCAAGGTTTTTGGTCACGCCCCGCCCGACCGAATAGATATACCCAAGGTTGATCATGGCCTCGGTGCCGCCGGCCTGGGCGGCCTTGTGGTACCAGTCGAGCGCCACAGGCATGTTTTTCTCGACCCCACGCCCGAGTTCATAAAGCGTGGCGAGGCCGGTCATGCCCGATACATTGCCGGCCGCCGCGCTCTTCTCATACCAGGAGCGTGCCAGCGCCTCGTCTTTGTCGATCCCGCCGCCCGTCGCATAGGCGACCCCGAGATTGGCCATCGCTTGGGCATTGCCCGCCTCGGCGCTTTTGCGCCACCATGCGACCGCCTGCGCCTTGTCGAGGACGACGCCCGTCCCCTTGGCGTAGCAGCTCGCAAGGCCGTTCATAGATCGCGCGTTACCCTGCTCCGCACCATTCTTGAACCAGCGAAACGCTTCGGACGCACTGGCCGCTACCCCCCGGCCGTAAGTGTAGCGAACGCCGACATCGGCCATCGCATCCCCATCGCCCGACACCGCCTTGGAAAGGCTTGCCTTGAACGCGCGCTCTTCCGTGGACGCCGCCGCCGTAGGAGCGGTTTCCGATCGCGGCGCCAGGCTTTCGGCAAGAACCGGCCCCGACAAAACGACCCAAAGCCCGATGACACTCGCCGCCCCGCGCATGATCCTGCGTCCCATCATCATCTCCGACCAACCAAGCTTGTAGCCGAGTCGCGGACATCCATCGAGAGTCATCGCTCACGCTTCCCGGAGCCGAGGCGCGGGCATCGCCTTGCGGCCGGCAATGATGCTCCGTCTGGGTCGGACCACGCGGGAGCGACGGTCGCGTCGCAAGGCCGTTCGTGCTAGCCCCTGCTTCATCGGTCCAAGGGGGCACCAGAATGAACAATGTCGTGGTCGTCGATCATCCGCTGGTGCAGCACAAGCTGACGCTGATGCGGACAGCCTCGCGCTCGACCAAGGGCTTCCGGCAGTTGCTCAACGAGATCGGCATGCTGCTCTGCTACGAGGTGACCCGCGACCTGCCGACCGAACTCGTCGAGGTCGAGACGCCGCTGACCACCATGATGGCGCCGCTGATCGCCGGCAAGAAGTTGGTCTTCGCCCCGATCCTGCGGGCCGGCGTCGGTTTTCTCGATGGCATGCTCGATCTCGTGCCCTCGGCCCGCGTCGCCCATATCGGCCTTTATCGCGACCCCGAAACCTTGAAGGCCGTCGAATATTACTTCAAGGCGCCGACCGACCTCGAAGACCGGCTGACCATTGTCATGGACCCGATGCTGGCGACCGCCAATTCGGCCATCGCGGCGATCGACCTCTTGCGGAAGCGCGGCGCGCGGGAGGTCCGCTTCGTGTGCCTCCTGGCCGCGCCCGAGGGCATCGCCAAGCTCGAGGCGGCGCATCCCGACGTCAGAATCTGGACCGCCTCTGTCGACCAGAAGCTCAACGACCACGGCTATATAGTGCCCGGCCTCGGCGACGCCGGAGACCGGATGTTCGGCACGAAGTGAGGCCGCATCTCCAGCCTCGCATAGGCCTCGTCCCCTAGCCTCCCGCTCCGGCGGCAGTCTGGGTGGGGAGCGATATGAAGCAGCGCGCGAAACAGGCGTCTCGGAGCCCCGCAAGCGCCAAGCCGCCAAAGGGCGGCCCAGGCGCGGCGGCGTATCGAGACGCCGTAAGGGCGGCGGAGAGCGGCAATATCGCCATGGCCTCCGCCCTCTACGCGCATTGTCTCGACCTCGATCCACGGCATGTCGAGGCTTTGCATGATCTCGGCGTTCTTGCCGCCCAGCGCGGCGCCGGGGGTGAGGCGGCCAAGCTTTTCGAGGCGGCGATCGCGCTGCGGCCGCATTATGTGGAGGCCCATGCCAACCTCTGCCTCCTGCTCGGCAACGCGGGCCGCGTCGAGGAGGCGGTCGAGGCCGGCCGCAAGGCGGTCGAATGCGAGCCGGCCTATGCCCGAGCCCATTCGAATCTCGGCAACGCGCTCGAAGCCAAGGGCGACCTCGACCACGCCGTAAAGTTCTATGAGACGGCCACCCGGCTCGATCCTCGCTTCGGCGCGGTCTATGTCAAGCTGGCCGGCGTGCTGAACCGGCAAGGGAAACATCAGGACGCGCACGACTTCGCCGACAAAGGCATCGCCCTTCATCCGACCCTGGCCGAGGCGTTCAAGGTTCGCGGCATCATTCGCATCGAGCTTGGTCTCCCCGAGGGTGCGCAGGAGGATTTCCGCTGCGCCCTGACGCTCGATCCTTCCTCGGCGACGCACCACGTCAACCTCGCCTCGACGCTCATCAATGCCGGCGACCTCGACGCCGCCGAGCCCCTGCTTCGGCGCGCCTTGACGCTGAACCCCGACCACGCCGATGCGCATGGCAATCTCGGCACGCTGCTCCTGAAGCGGGGCCTCGCCCGCCAAGCCTTCGACGCCTACCATACGGCAGTCACGCTCGACCCCAATTATGGCCAAGCCTATAGCAATCTCGCGGGCCTGTTGCGCGACGTCGGCGAGGTCGATGCCGCCGTCTCCATGGGCGAACTCGCCATCCGGCTGATGCCCGGGAGCACCGACGCCTATATCAACATCGCCGGAGCCTATCGCCAGCAGGGGCGACAGGCGGAAGCCATCGCGGCTTACCGGCAAGCGCTCGTGCTGAAGCCGGATCTCGGCGAGGTCCGGGTCGAGCTTTGCTACTATCGCCAGCAGGCTTGCGAATGGGCCGATCTGGCGGCCGAGCAGGAGGCCGCCATGACCGCGAGTTTCCGGGCCGGCCAGCGGGTCGCGCCCTTTCCGGTCATGACCTTCGATTCGTCGCCGGCCGACCAACTCCTGGCCGCGCGCGTCTGGGCAAGCGGCCTTCCGTCCGGTCCGAGGCTCGCGCCCTACGCGCCCCGCCCGATCGAAAAGCGAAACCGACGGCTGCGCATCGGCTATCTGTCCGCAGATTACTACAACCACGCCACCGCCATGCTGATCGTCGAATTGTTCGAGCGGCACGACAAATCGCGTTTCGAAATCTTCGGCTATTCGATCGGCCGGGACGACGGCAGCACGCTGCGCCATCGCGTGGTGGCGGCCTTCGACCACTTCGTCGATCTGCGGGTCTATTCGCATCTCGACGCCGCCAAGCGCATCCACGCGGACGAGATCGACATTCTCATCGATCTCAAGGGCTATACGGAGGAGGCCCGCAGCGAAATCCTGGCCTATCGTCCAGCACCGATCCAGGTGAACTACCTGGGCTTTCCGGCCACCATGGGGGCGCCCTTCATCGATTATCTGGTCGCCGATTCAACGGTGGCCCCGATGGCCAATGCCGGGCATTTCGACGAGACGATCGTGCATCTGCCGGGCTGCTATCAGCCGAACGATCGCCGCCGCGCCGTCGCCGAGCGACCCAGCCGGGCCGAATGCGGCCTGCCGGAGGCCGGCTTCGTGTTCTGCAGTTTCAACAACAGCTACAAGATCACACCCGCCTTCTTCGACATCTGGATGCGGCTCCTGATTCAAACGCCGGGCTCGGTGCTCTGGCTGCTGGAGACCAACGACCGCGTGGCCGACAATCTGCGCCAGGAGGCCGAGGCGCGAGGCGTCGAGCCTGCCCGCCTCATCTTCGCGCCGCGAACCTCCGCCATCCAGCATCTGGGCCGTCTTGGCGTCGCCGACCTCTTTCTCGACACGCTGCCGGTCAATGCTCACACCACGGCCAGTGAGTCTCTCTGGGTCGGGCTGCCGCTCATCACCTGCAAGGGGCAAACCTTCGCGGCCCGCGTCGCCGCGAGCCTGCTGCAAGCAGTCGGCCTACCTGAGCTTGTGACTGAGGCGCTCGCCGACTACGAGGCCCTCGCCCTTGCCCTTGCCCACGACCCCCGCCGGCTCGGAGAGCTACGCCGCCGGCTCGAATCCAACCGGGCGAGCGCGCCCCTCTTCGATACCGACCGCTACATCCGGCACTATGAGGCGGCGCTGTTGCGGATGGCGACTTTGCGCGACGCGGGGCATCCGCCAGAGGCTTTCGCAGTGGTTGAGGAGGAAGCCTGACCTATACCGATCACAGTAAGATCAAAGCTTACCAGTGACTCTTCCCCACATCGATCCGCGCCTTATTGAATGAGGCGCCCGATCCGAGTAATTGTATGTCACAGGCCTCATCTGGCGCTATAGAGAGCCATGAGCAAGTCGCGACGATTGTCCGAGCAATGGTTTCACCGAGGCCTCTGGCTCGTCGCGCTGGCCTTCGCGGCCTGCCTCATTGGCCTGGGCAGTCTCGTCATCGGCGATCTGCCTCAGGTCGAGCACCAATGGCAGCGCGACGATTTTCTGGATGCAGCCGCCGTCTCGCCCTTGCGTGCCGCCATCGCCGACGCCAAAAGCGCCGAGGAAGCCTCGGCCAATGCGCTCGACCAAGCGTCGCTCAAGCTTCAGGCGGCGCAAAAGGCCTATGCCAACGCCCGAGACGCCTTCACCAACTGGCTGGAGACCCGCAAGGCCACCAACCTTCCCTCCCAAGACGATGAGCTGATCGCGCGGACGACAGCGCTCGACGCCCTGAAAGCCGCCCAGGCCGAGGCGCAACGTCTCGTCGATGCGCAAAACCAGGCCACGCTCGATGCCCAACAGGCGCGGCAAAAAGCGCAAGAAAAGCTAAGCGTCCTCGAAACCGACGCGGATCGCCGATTGGAAGCCGAGGTCGGACGGGCGGAACTGCGCATCTTCGCTTATCGCCTCGCGTTGACCCTGCCGCTGGTTGGCATCGCGGTTTGGCTGTTCCGCGCAAAGCGAAAGAGCACGTGGTGGCCCTTCGTCTGGGGGTTCATTTTCTTCGCCCTCTTCACGTTCTTCGTCGAGCTCGTGCCCTACCTGCCGAGCTATGGCGGATACGTGCAATACGGGGTCGGCCTCATCGTCACGTTGGTCATGGGCCGAAGCGTCATTCTTGCCCTGAACCGCTATCTGGCGCAGCAACGGCTCGCCGAACAGCAGCCCGACACGCTGCGGCGCAACGAGATGAACTACGACACCGCGCTCGCGCGGTTGGCCAAGGGCGTGTGTCCGGGCTGCGAGCGCCCGGTCGATCTCAAGGGCGGCGACAACCTATTTTGCCCGCATTGCGGGATCGGCCTCGTCGACCAATGCAGCACCTGCGCGACGCGCAAAAACGCCTTCTCGCAGTTTTGCCACGCTTGTGGGGCGCGGGCGGCGACCCTACCCGTGCCTTAGATGCGGCTTCCGCGCTCCATCCCTGAAACCGGCGTCGCTGGAGGAACAACACCCTCATTCAGCGGTGGGCCGCCGGTTTTCAGGGGTTAAGAGCGAGGTGGGCGCAAACCCTATGGTGCTCCATCGTATGGGAACTGCCACAATCGATGATTATCCCCAAAAAAGGCGCGGCCAATCGACTGCGGGCAAGGATTGAACCGCCCTCCTCCAATGCTTCTGTCATCGCCACGCCTCTTGACTCCCGCAAAAATGTTATCGATAGCATTCTGAGAGCCGGCAAGAAAAGCGGCAAACGGGCGCAAAGCTGCCCAAGGGGAGGATCGAATGGCCGAGGCAACGCTCCTCCGCTTCATCGATGTCGTCAAGACGTTCGGGGGCACGCGCGCCTTGAAAGGCGTGAGCCTTGACGTGAACCGGGGCGAAGTCGTCGCGCTGCTAGGCGAAAACGGCGCCGGCAAATCCACCCTCATCAAGATTCTCGGCGGCCTATTCAGGGCCGATAGCGGCCAGGTCACCATTGGCGGCGAGATGTATCGGCATCGCGCCAGAGCACGTGGCGAGCGTCAAAAAGTTGCCTTCATCCATCAGGATCTCGGCCTCGTCGAATGGATGACGGTCGCCGAGAATATGAGCCTCGCGCAGGGTTTTTCAGGCAGCACGCGGGGCGGCGCCCTGGGCCTCATCGACTGGCACGGCGCCGAGACGCGGGCCGCGAAGGCACTGGCCGAGGTCGGCTGCGACATCGATCCCACGACGCGCGTCCAGAGCCTCAGCCGCACGGAAAAATCGCTAGTGGCCATCGCCCGCGCGTTGGTGGTCGATTGCGATTTTCTGGTGCTCGACGAGCCGACCGCGAGCCTGCCCGCCGATGAGGTGGAGCGGCTCTTCGATGCGGTGCGGCGGCTCCGGGCGCGCGGCGTCGGCATGATCTATGTCTCGCATCGGCTCGACGAAATCTTTCGCATCGCGGACCGCGTCGTCGTGATGCGCGACGGGCTCAAGGTGGGCGAGAAGCCGGTCGGCCAAACGACGCCGGACGAACTCGTCAGCCTCATTGTCGGCCGCTCGACTCTCGATCTCTTCAAGAAGGCGGAGCTGCGCTCCGGCCCGGTGCGGGTCGAGGTGCGCGGCCTGACGACGGCCTCGGCTGGCCCGATCGATTTCGACGTCCGCCAGGGCGAATTGCTCGGGCTCGTCGGCCTGCGGGGCGCGGGCCAGGAAGAGGTGGGGCGGGCTCTCTTCGGCGCCATGCCGCATCGCGGCTCGGTGGTGCTCGATGGCAAGATTCCCGATCTGTCCAACCCCCGCGCGGCCTTGCGCTCGGGCATCGGTCTCGTCGCCCGCGATCGAACAGAGGAATCCGTCGCGCCCTCGCTCAGCATCCGCGAGAACGCCTTCCTCAATCCCCATGCTGTGGGACGTGGGCTTTTCTCGCCGCTCTCGCCGCGCGCTGAAGCGCGGCATGCCGAAGCTCTCGGCGCTCGCGTCGGCTTGCGGCCGAATGATCCCCACCTGCCCATCGAAGGCCTGTCGGGCGGCAACCAGCAGAAGGTCGTCGTCGGGCGCTGGCTCGCCACCGGCCGCAAGCTTCTGGTCGCTGAGGATCCCACCGCCGGGGTCGATGTCGGCGCCAAGGCCGAGATTTACCGCCTCATCGCCACGGCGCTCGATCAGGGGCTGGCGGTCGTCGTGGTCTCCACCGATTTCGAGGAAATCGCCCATATCTGCCACCGCGCCTTGGTGTTCAACCGGGGCCGCATCATCGCCGAACTCGGTGGCGCCCGCCTCACCACCGAGGCCGTCATCACATCCGCTTCCGCCTCCGAAGCCGCCTGAAAGGACGCCGGCCATGTCGATGAATTCGGTCAAGTCCGATGCCCTGGAGCCCACACGGGCCGAGATGAAGACGCTGGGGTTCGGTGCGCGGATGATGCGTCGCCTGCCGGTCTATGGCCTGCCCATTCTCGCGGTGCTGCTGGCCCTGCTGTTCTCTGTGCTGTTGCCGCAGACCTTCCCGACGATGTTGAACCTGCGCTCCATCGTCTCCGACAAGGCGATCATCGCGCTGTTGTCGCTCGCCGCGATGATTCCGATGGCGGCCGGCAAGATCGATCTCACGGTCGGCTACGGCATCGTCATCTGGCACATTCTCGCCATCAGCCTGCAAACCATGCTGGGGCTGCCCTGGCCGGTGGCGGTTATGGTCGTGCTGATCCTTGGCGCGGTCGTCGGGCTCCTCAACGGCTTGCTGGTCGAAGTCGCGCGCATCGACAGTTTCATCGCCACGCTCGGCACCGGTACGGTACTCTACGCCCTCGCGCTCTGGCACACGGGCGGCCGCCAGGTCGTCGCCGTTTTGCCGCATGGCTTCTTGGCGCTCAACGGCACCATGGTGTTCGGCCTGCCGATCACCGGCTTTTACGTCATCGCGCTGGCGCTGGTGATGTGGCTGGTGTTGGAATACCTGCCCATCGGCCGCTACATTTACGCCATTGGCGCCAACCCCAAGGCGGCAGCGCTCAACGGCATTCCGGTGCAGCGTTTCACTATGGCGGCCTTTTTGGCCTCCGGCACCCTCACCGCTCTCGCGGGCGTGCTGCTCGCCTCGAAGCTGCGCATCGGCCAGGCCAGCGTCGGTCTTGAATATCTGCTGCCCGCCCTTGTCGGCGCCTTCCTGGGCTCGACCACCATCAAGCCGGGCCGAGTGAACGTCTGGGGCACACTGGTCGGGGTGGCGATCCTTGCCATCGGCATCGCCGGCATCCAGCAATTCGGCGGCTCGTTCTGGGTCGAGCCGATGTTCAACGGGGTCACCTTGCTCATCGCCATCGGCATCGCGGGCTATGCCCAGCGGCGGCGCAGCATCGGCAAGATGCCGTTCAAAAAGGCGGGTGCATGAACGCGACCCGCCATTCATGGGAGGATCAACGATGAAAACTGCATTGCTGAGCGCGGCCGCGAGCGCGGCCCTTCTGGTCGGCCTCGCCGGGAGCGCACGGGCGGACGCCTTCGTGGACGAGGCCAAGGCGGTCGTCGCCAAGGCGGTCGGCCGCGTCGACACATGGGACGGGCCGACAGCGGGTCCCAAGGCCGTCGGCAAGAAGACCGTCGTCTATGTGGCCGGCGACATGCGCAACGGCGGTATCCTCGGCGTAGCCCAGGGCGTGAAGGAGGCTGCGGCCGCCATCGGCTGGACCTATCGCGAGATCGACGGCCAGGGTTCTGTTTCCGGCCAGTCGACGGCCCTTAGTCAGGCCATCGCCTTGAAGCCCGACGCGCTGATCGTCGGCGGCAGCGACGCCGTCGAACAGAAGGCGGGGCTCGAAGCCGCCGTAGCCGAGGGCATCAAGATCGTCGGCTGGCATTCCGGCCCAAAGGCCGGGCCGCTCGACGGCACGCCGGTCTTCGCCAATGTGACGACCGATTCCATGGAAGTCGCCAAAGTGGCAGCCATGAAAGCCATCGCCGATTCCGACGGCAAGGCCGGCGTCGTGATCTTCGCCGACTCGACCTACGCGATCGCCATCGCCAAGGGCCGAGCCATGGAAGCCGTCATCAAGAAATGCAGCGGCTGCACAGTGTTGTCCTTCCAGGACACGCCTCTCGCCGACGTCTCGACCCGCATCCCGCAGTTGACGACCACCATGCTCCAGCAGTTCGGCGCCAAATGGACGCATTCGCTCGCCATCAACGATCTCTACTATGACTTCATGCCGCCTGCGCTCTCGGCCGCCGGCATCGAGGGGAGCGGTGATCCGCAGAACATCTCGGCCGGCGACGGCTCGGAATCCGCCTATCAGCGCATTCGCGCCAAAGACCATCAGGCCGGCACCGTGCCCGAGCCGCTCACCATGCAGGGCTGGCAGCTCGTCGACGAACTCAACCGTGATTTCGCAGGGGTGGCCTGGTCAGGCTACGTTCCCGGCGTCCATCTCGTGACACCCGACAATGTCGGCTTC
The DNA here is from genome assembly GCA_965214365.1 of Lichenihabitans sp. Lineage (GTDB taxonomy): Bacteria > Pseudomonadota > Alphaproteobacteria > Rhizobiales > Beijerinckiaceae > Lichenihabitans. The sequence continues at coordinate 1,205,605 of CBDCBM010000004.1, read as the reverse complement.
GACGGAGGGCCGAAGAACATCTTCGATCCGGATAACGGCTATCGCGACCACTACAAGGCGATCTGGGGCGTGAAATAGAGGGCCAACGAGATATTGAAATCGATCACGATGCCTTTGGATGGAGTCCATCCGAAGGCATCGTGATCTAGCGTGAACGATGATTCCATGGCGATCGACCCCGCCACGCCGCCCAGCACCCCGCCCAAGATGGCGGATGTCGCGGCTTTGGCGGGCGTCTCCGCCATGACGGTCTCCCGTGCGCTCAAGACGGGCGCATCGGTGTCCGCCAAGACGCGGGCCAGGATTATGAGCGCCGTCGACGAACTCGGCTATGTGCTGGACAAACGCGCCGGCACGCTCTCCTCGAACCGGTCGGGTTTCGTGGCGGCGCTGATCCCTTCGATCAACAATTCGAATTTCTCCGATACGGCGCGCGGCATCACCGAGGTTGTGGAAGGCACCGGCCTCCAGCTACTTTTGGGCTACACGGATTACCTGGCCGGCAAGGAAGAACGGCTCCTGGAATCGATGCTGACGCGTCGGCCTGAGGGCATTATCCTTACCGGCGGCCAACATTCGGCCCGCGCCCGCGAGCGGCTTCTCGCCTCCGGCATTCCGGTCGTCGAGACCTGGGACATGCCGCAGGCGCCGATCGACCATGTGGTGGGCTTTTCCAACGCGGCGGCGATGCGGGCGCTGGTCGAGGCGCTGCATCAAAAAGGCTATCGGTCGATCGGCTTTATCGGCGGGATCAGTCAGCGCGACACGCGCGGCGCCGAGCGGCGGCTCGGCTACCAGGAGGCGGTCGATCGGCTTAGCCTGCCGACCGGCCGGATCGTCGCCGTCGGACACCCCCCTGTTTCCATGGAACAAGGCGGCGAGGCCATCGTGCGATTGCTGTCGCGATGGCCGGATATCGATGCCGTGGTCTGCGTGTCGGATCTGCCGGCCTTCGGGGCGTTGATGGAATGCCACCGGCGCGGCTGGGCGGTGCCGGGCCGTGTCGCCATCGCGGGCTTCGGCGACTTCGAGGTCGGGCGCTACGCTTTCCCGCGCATCAGCACGATTTCGGTCGACGCCTTCGAGATCGGCCGTGCGGCGGGCGCGCTGCTGCTGCGCGCCATTGAGGCCAACCGCGAGAAGCGTCGGATCCCCGCCGAGATCAAATCGATGCCGTTCAGGATTTTGCTGCGCGAGAGCACGTGATGGATGAGCCGTTGCCTCAACGGCCATTGAGAATTACCGTTATCGTCCGGCAAAAGTGGGAAGCGGTCGTATATTACTGTAATATACGCGAATGAGCGCCCACCGACCAATAAAGCTCTCGCGTCTTCGAAGCATCGGCTGGACGCCCTGGGATCCGATTGGCCTGCTCAATAGAGACGACAATTGAGAGCACAAGCCGTTTGCCGATGAGTATGATTCCTGTCTTCTTCAGATCGCTGCTGGATTTCGCGGAAGCTGCACGCTGGAGGAGGCTGTCGAAAACTTTTGACCATTGAACGAGAGCATATGGGGCTTGGCCCCAGGACACCACCTCAGAAGGACCGCTCGAAGGCTACCGCAATGGCAATCCCGCAGTATATTGATGGGGTTGACGGACAGATTTAACTATCCAGGCTGGGTCGATAGAAGCTCACCGGCAGCGTGAAAGGCTCAGACTTCTCCTCGCTGTCACAAGCCCTTCAGGGAGAGAGGTTGCCAGACGCTCCCATGAAAGGCCCGCTCGCGCACAATGTCGCTTGTACCATGCTACTCCTTCCGGCGGGTGGCGAGGGATGGGAGAGACCATGACGCCAACAAGTGATCCAGATGCCGATACCGCATCGGCGAACATCAGCAAGCGGATCGAAGAGTTGGGAGGGTGGAAGGGCGAGACCCTTGCCCGCGTCCGACAGCTCATCCATGACGCCGACCCTGCAATCGAGGAGGAGTGGAAATGGGTCAAACCGTCGAGCCCCGGAACCCCCGTCTGGTCCCATCACGGGATCGTCTGCACGGGGGAAGCCTATAAAGAGGTCGTGAAGCTGACCTTCGCACGCGGCGCCTCCATCGAAGATCCGAAGGCGCTCTTCAATGCAAGCCTCGATGGCAACATGCGGCGCGCGATCGATCTTCGCGACGGCAAGGCGATCGACGAAGCCGCCTTCAAACAGCTCATCCGCGCCGCAGTGGCGGCCAACGCCACGGCACAGGTTCAACGCAAAGCCAAAAAGAAATAGGCCACGCTTCGATCTCTCGAAGCCCCGTGATGCTCGATGCGACATGTAACATGCGCGAGTTCTAAGAAGCGTGTGATGCTTCCGGCTTTTCAACAAACAACCATGACGTTACTCTTTTAACTCTTTCCACCAAGGACGATCATCATGGATATGAGCGAACTTAGGATACAGTATGAAAACTACATCACATGTCTGAATGAGCGTCAATTCGACAGACTCAATTATTATGTGGCTGACCGCGTCGTCTACAACGGCTTAGGATATACGATTGACGATTACAGAACTATGCTGATCGGGGACACGGCATCGATACCCGATCTATTTTTCGAGATTGGGCTTCTTGTGGCTGAGAACGATTGTGTCGCGGCGCGGCTGGATTTCAAATGTACGCCGCGCCGAGAATTTCTCGGGTTTCGCCCCAACGGCGAGCAGGTATCGTTCTCCGAGAACGTTTTTTATAAATTCTCACGGGGAAAGATTGTCGAAGTCTGGTCCCTCATCGATCGTCAGGCGATAGAGAGACAACTCGGAACCGCCTCCAGGGTTTCCAGCTTCCCGACCCCGACCGCATCGGAATCCTTGGGATAAGCGCCTTGCTCGCCCTTGGCTCGTTTCATACGATTGTCTGGTCCAACGAGTGAAAGAGCGACGAATGGCTCACGCCGCCACCCTGCCGACCGAAGCCGATGCCGAGCGTTTCGCCATCAATGGTGCGATCCTGCTCAAGGGCCTCTTCAAGGATTGGGTGGAGCCGCTGCGCGAGGGCGTCGACGCGCTGATGAAAAGCCCCAGTCCGCTCGAACGCTCCTACCATCCCACGGGCGACGCCGCGCCGTTCTTCCAGGATCTGTGCAACTGGCAGCGGTTCGACGCATTCCGCGACTTCGTCTTCGCCTCACCGGCCGCCGAGAGCGCCGCACGGCTGATGCGCTCAAAGACCGCGCGGTTCTTCCACGATCACGTCCTGGTCAAGGAGCCCGGCACCTCGGTCGTCACGCCCTGGCATCAGGACCTGCCCTATTACTGCGTCGAGGGACAGCAGACCGTCAGCTTCTGGATCCCGCTCGATCCCGTCCCGCGTGAGAACAGTCTCGAATGTGTGGGAGGCTCGCATCTGTGGGGCATCCACAAGCCGAAGCGCTTCGATGGCACCGATCTTTACGAGAACGACGCCACTGTCGCGATGCCCGACATCGATGCCCATCGCGACGATTATCGGATTCTCGGCTGGGCCATGGAACCGGGCGATGCCGTGGCGTTCGACTTCCGCGTCATGCACGGGGCCTCGGCGAATCTGGCGAGGGCCGACCGCCGGCGCGTGTTCTCGGCCCGCTGGGTCGGCGACGATGCCGTCTTCGCCGACCGCAGAGGCAAGGGCTCGCCGCCCTTCCGCCACGTGACGCTCAAGCACGGAGAGCCTCTCGACGGCCCGGACTTCCCGGTCGCCTACGGCGCCTGATCCGACCCCGACGCGTCGTCGGCCGCGCTGGCGATATGGTAGAGCGAACTCGCCGGCACGCTATCGGTCATCCGCGTCCCATTCGCGTCGAAATGGTCGATCCAGCATCCCGAAAAGGCCGGCACCAGGAATCGGGCATGTAAAGTATCGAGAAAATCGCCGGGCGACGGAGTGTCGGGGGCCGGTGCGGCAAGGCATCCCGCGGCCTTCGCGGCTTCGGCATAGGGCCAAAGCCGGGTTGATCGCCGCAACGGCCCACGCGCCGGACTTGTCTCATCGAAGATCGTCAGATCCGCTCCCACGCCATGGGCCAGTCCGCTGCGCCAGAGCAGATCCGCCACCTCGGGCACAGCACAGCCGGCCAGCCTCGCGAAGCGGGTCAGCAGCCACGCCCATTCGAAATGATGACCGGGCTCGAACGAATGGTCGGGTCCGCCGCGCGGCGTCCAATCCGCATCGAAATGCTCGACCAGCACGCCGCCATGCAGGAGCCTTGCGCTCAGGAGGTCCACCATAGTCGCGGCCCGGTCGAGATATCCGCGCTCGGGCGACGCCTCGTGCAACGCCAGCAAGGCTTCGAGGAGATGCATATGCGGGTTTTGCCGCAGACTTCCGCCCTTGGGAGGCGGGAGGGCATCGACATAGCCGACCGATGAAGCGCCCATCGCGCGGTCGAGAAAATTCAGGGTTTCGTCAGCCAGAGCCAGGAAGCGCCGCTCCCCAGTCGCTTGCGCCACATGCGCCAGGGCCAGAAGCACAAAGGCATGCCCATAAAGGTCGCGGCGGCCGTCGATGGGCCGGCCAGACCGGTCGACTGAGAAAATCCAACCCGGCGCGCCGTCGACGGCGTGAAAGCGGCGCACGAAATTGTCCGCCACCGGCAGCAACCGATCCCTGAACACGAGAGACCATCGGCGGCGCTCGGCGAGGCAAAAGACAAAAATCTGGCGCGCCTGCACCATGGCCCGGCGCGGTGCGTCGAGGCCGGGGCGGCCCGCAAGGTCGAGACGTTCGACGAAAAGGCCGCACGATGCGTCCCAGCCCGTTTCGGCCCACAGCGGCAACGCTTGATCGATGAGCCAATGATGAAGCGGGCCACGCGGGCTGGACGGCTGGGAATTCGGCACGCGGCACCTGGTCTCGGTTCGGCGCGGCGGAAGAATTCGCCTTGCCGTGGCTCGCCTGAAGCGTTCGGCGGCTGCCGAACGGGTTCTAGGCCTACTGTGTCACAAGTCCAAACAGCCCCTCGTGCCGAGCGAAGCCTGCCATGAGCCCGCCGAAGGTATGAGAAAATCGAGCAGCGAGAGCCCTACGAAGCAGCGTAACGCGCCTATGGAATTCATCGGAGGCATCGTGATCTAGCGTCTTTTGGCCGCTTGGCTCAAACCAAACCATTAGGCCAGCATCGGCATTCTTACGGCATCCCAGCGAAGGAGAGTGACCGTGGCATCTCTACCGAAGACAGGCGACAAGGTCAGATGGAACACGCCCCAGGGCGAAACTAGCGGAACCGTTCAATCGATCGCGACCCACACGAAACGCGTTAAAGGTCATACAGCCAAGGCCTCGACCGATCATCCGGAGGTCGTGGTCAAGAGCGACGCCTCGGGCAAGACAGCCGTGCATAAACCGGAGTCCCTCAAGACGGCGTAGGAGATGTCACGGTTCTTCGTGCATGGCCCACGCCATTCGAGCCCGGCGAAGCGCCGAGGGCTATACACGGACGAAAGGCGTCTCGCTCGTCAGGATAACCCGTTGTAATGAAGAGCGGCGACTATGGCTTACGATGGAATGGCCTTCCAAGGTCAATACGTTGACTTGATTGGGAAAAAGCCTGGCGGGGTCGAGCCGTCCCAGCCGAGCCGAACCCCTCAGCTTGCGGCCTTCAGGCATCTCACTTATGCTGGGGAGCCTTTTTGAGGAAAGGTTTTTGGCCGGAAAAGGGTTGAGATGACGGAAAGCCTGGACTCTTTGGCTAACTCGGACACGTTACCGAGTCCTTCGAGCCTGCAAGCCTTGGTGGTCGTGGCCCGTCGTTTCGGGCTACACCTTTCCGTTCACCAACTGGTCCGGGACAATCGCCTCGAGGGCTACGACGTCTCGACGATCGACCTGTTGAAATGCGCCGCGAGCGTCGGTTTGAAAGGTCGTGGGCTGCGTCTGTTCTGGGATGGGCTTCTCGGCCTCCAAAAAGCCCTCCCCGCCATCGTCGGCCTTAAGGATGGCAGCCGAATGGTCCTCGCCAGAACGGCGGTCGAGGACGGTGTGCAACGCGTCACCCTCATCGATCCGAACGCCGAGGGCGAGACCGTCCTCGTCTTCGATCAGCGCCAGTTCGAGGAGATTTGGGATCACGAAGTGATCCTCATCCAGCGCGATTTCGACCTCAAGAGCGAAGAGCAGCCTTTCAGCGCGAGGTTGATCACGACGCTGATCATGCGCGAGCGGAACATCGTTCGCGACCTCATCATCTGCGTCATCATGCTCAGCATTCTGGCGCTGACGCCCATCATGTTCTGGCGCCTGATGTCGGAACGGGTGCTCTCGTTCCGGGCGATGAATACGTTCCAGGTCCTTTGCCTTGCCATGGCGATCATGGTGGCGTTCGAGGCGGCGTTCGGCGCCCTGCGCCGCCACTTGGTCTTGCGGCTCACCACGCGGGTCGACATCAAGCTCTCGGTCTACGCCTTCGAGAAAGTCCTCAATCTGCCGGTGGACTATTTCGAACGTAACGCTGCGGGCATGACGATGCACAAGCTCTCGCAGATGAACAAGATCAGGATTTTCCTGACCGGTCAGCTGTTCGGCAGCCTGCTCGATGGCGGCGCACTGCTCGTCGTCCTGCCGTTCATGGCGTTCGTCAGCATCGTGATGACGGCATTCGTAGTCGCCTTCTGCTGCCTGATCTTCATCTGGGTGGCGATCTTACTGCCGAGCTATCGGCGCCAGGCGGCGGTCACCGAGAAAGCGGAGGCCGAAAGCTCCGCCTTCATGTCCCAGACCATCCAGGGGATCAAAACCATCAAGTCCCTCGCCCTGGAATCTCGGCAGCGCTCGGAATGGGACGTGATGACGGCGCAAATCGCGCATCACCACTTCAAGCTGGGCGGCATCAGCAGCATGATCCAGACCGGGATATTGCCGCTGGAACGGTTGATGGTCGGCGGAGCGGTCGCCCTCGGCGTCTACATGATCATCGTTCAAAAAAACAACGATTTGACCGTGACCGCCATGTTCGCCTTCGTGATGCTGACCCAGCGTCTCACGCAGCCGCTGATCCAGTTGTCGCAATTGCTCCAGCAATTCGACGAGGCCCGTTTGGCGGTGGAAGTCGTCGGAGAACTGGTCAATCAGCCCCCCGAAGAGGGGCGGACCGGTCGTGGAACCCGCAAGACCCTGAAGGGCCGCGTCGAATTCTCGAAGGTCAGGTTCGCCTATGTGGGCTCCACCCAGCCGGCGTTGCGCGACGTCACATTCGACGTGCCGCGAGGGACCACGCTCGGCGTGATGGGCCGTTCCGGCTCAGGCAAGACCACGATTACGCGCCTGTTGCAGCGGCTACATTCGGACTATCTGGGGCTCATCAAGATCGATGGCGTCGACGTTCGGGAATATGACCTCGATCATCTGCGCAGCAGTCTTGGGGTCGTGCTCCAAGAGAACTTTCTGTTCAGCGGCACGATCCGCGACAACATCACCGCCGCCAAGAGCGACGCGACTCTGGACGAGATCGTCTATGCGGCCCGCCTCGCGGGCGCCGAGGAGTTCATCGACAAGCTTCCCCAGGGCTACGACACCTACATCTATGAGGGCTCGCCCAACCTCTCGGGGGGCCAGAAGCAGCGGATCGCCATCGCGCGCGCGCTGATCACCGATCCAAAAATCCTGATCTTCGATGAGGCGACCAGCGCTCTCGACGCTGAAAGCGAAGCGATCATCAATGCGAATATCGAACGGATCTCGGCGGGCCGAACCGTGATCACCATCTCGCACCGGCTTTCGTCTCTGGTGAAAGCGGACGCCATCATGGTGCTCGATCGCGGCGAGGTGAACGACATCGGCACCCACGACGAACTATTGTCCCGCAACGAGATCTATGGCGGATTGTGGTATACGCAAAACCCGCATGCGAGCAGCGCCGCGCCTAACCGCCCGAAGCTCACTTACCGGGGTCCGAACAGTGTCGCGTAGTTCCGCCCAAGCCCTTCAGGTCATCCGGCAATGGCAATCGCAAACGGATGCCATCCGAGAGGCGCCGGACCCCATTGGCGCGCGGATAGCCCTTTGGATCATCTCGCTGTCGCTGATCGGGGTACTTGTGTCGACTCCGTTCATCCATATCGAGCGCGTGGTGCCAAGTTCGACCGGCAAGGTCGTGTCGTCGCAACCGCTCATCACGATCCAATCGCTCGATCCGGCCATCATCAAAAGCGTCAATGTCACTGAGGGGCAGCAGGTCAAGAAGGGCGATCTTCTCGCCACGCTCGACCCAACCTTCGCGACCGCCGACGTCGGACAGTTGCGCCAGCAGATGTACGGGCTAGACGCGGAGATCATCCGGGCCAAGGCGGAACTCGACTCGCACCCGCCGGTTTTCCCGGCCAACCTGCCCGCCGACGAGACGCCTTATGTGGCGCTCCAAAAATCCCTCTATGTCCAGCAGGTCGGGCAATTCGACGCCCAAGTCAAAAGCTACGGCGAAAAGATAAAGACCACGCAAGCCACCATCGTCAAGCTCCAGGGCGACGAGTTGCGTTACCAAGCGCGTGAAAAGATTTCGCATCAGGTCGAGGGAATGCGCGATACGCTCTATAAAAGCGGAGCCAGCAGCCTGTTGAGCCTACTCCAGGCCAGCGACGCCCGGATCGAATTATTGCGTACGCTCGAGGGCGGTCACAACGACCTGATCGTGGCCCAGCATCAGCTCGCCTCGACCGAAGCCGATCGCGACGCATTCATTCAACAGTGGCGTGGCACCGCCGCCCAAGAGGTTGTCACGGCCCAAAACCTGCGCGACACCGCCATGGCGTCCCTCGCCAAGGCGTCCAAGCACGAGGATCTGGTGCGCATCACTGCGGTCCAGGATGCCATGGTGCTCTCGGTGTCGAAGCTCTCGAACGGATCCGTCCTCAAAGAAGGCGACGAACTCATGACCCTCTCGCCGACAGACACTCCGCTCGAATGCGAGGTTCAGATCCTGGCACGCGACGTCGGCTTTGTGCGGCCGGGAGATAAAGTGGTCATCAAGGTCGATTCACTGAACTATTTCGAGCACGGCACCGCGCTCGGCACGGTGCGGTGGATCAGCGAGGGGGCTTTCACCACGGAGGACGACAATACGAGCGTACCGGCCTATTACAAGGCTCGCGTCTCCATCGACGTTCAAAATTTCACCGACGTACCCAAGAATTTCAAATTGACGCCCGGGCTGACCCTCGAGGGCGATATCACTGTCGGACATCGATCCGTCCTTAACTATATAATTGGCGGGTTTATGAATGGCATGGGTGAAACCATGCGTGACCAGTAACATCCTCCGGCTTGCTGGATCCCCACCGCCATGTTTGGATTTTTCTTTCAAAGCCGACGGTCCCTGAGGGCGCGGGCTCAAAAGGCCTTTGCGAAGAACCAGTTCGACGTCGCCCAAGATCTCTGGCGGAAGGCTGCGGACCGGGGCGACCCCGAGGCGAGTTTCCGCGTCGGGCAGATGTTCCTCTTCGGACAAGGCATGATCCGCAATGTGCCGGAGGCGGTCCAATGGCTCCAGCGGGCCGCCGAGGCCGGCCATGCCGACGCCCAGTTCCACCTCAGCTCGGTCTTCCAAAGCGGGGACGAGAATGCCATGGGCCAGGCCGCCAAATGGTTCGAGGCCGCCAGCAAGGTGGATCCGGCGGCGGCCGAACGACGGCGGAAGCTGATGTTTCCAGCCGGAATCAGCGTGGCGAAAGACCCGGCGCTAGCTTATCGCTGGGCGCTGGCGGCCGCGGAGGGCGGCAAACCCGAGGCGCAAGCCTTTGTCGGGCTTTATCGGGCTCAAGGATACGGCTGCGAGCGCGATTTCGCCGAGGCACGCCGATGGTATGAGCGCGCGGCCGAACATGGGATCGCGCGAGCCGAACTCGGGCTGGCAGCAATCTTCGCGCATGGTCTTGGCGTGCCGAAGGACGAGGCTCTCGCGACCAAATGGTATCGCAAGGCCGCCGATCACGACGAGCCGACGGCGCAATACACGCTGGCATTGATGCTTCTCGACGGACGCGGCGGCGAGTCCGACACGGAGGAAGCGGTCCAGCTTTTGCTGAAATCGGCCGAGCGCGGTATCCCTGCGGCCCAGCATCGGTTGGCCTTGCTGCAACTGGCTGGCAACACGTCGCTGCCGCAAAATCCCGTCGAGATCGAAAGCCGTCTGCGTCAGGCGGCGAAGCAGAACTATCTGCCGGCCATCATCAGCCTTGCGGAATATTATTCTCGTGGCCAGGGCACAGCGCCCAACCTCAACGAGGCGGCGAGCTGGTATCGGCGCGGGGCGGACCTCGGGGACGTGCAGGCGCAATATCTTCTCGGCAGCCTCTATGTGCGAGGGGAAGGCGTGCCTCAGGTCATGCGCGAGGCGGCAAAGTGGTTCCTGCGCGCCGCCGAACAGGACCATGCGGTGGCGGAATTCAATCTCGCGGTCTTCTATCGTGACGGCGTCGGCGTCGATCAGAGCGGCGAGAAGGCGGTTCATTGGTTCAAGCGGGCCGCCGAGCATGGCATCCACGCGGCTAATGCCAAGCTGGGGCTGATGTACCTCAACGGTCGCGGTGTAACCAAGGACCCGACCGCCGCTGCGAAATATCTCAGCGCGGCCGACGACGACGCGGAGCCGGAGGCCAAGGTCGGCCTGGCCATGCTGCATCTCTCCGGCGAGGGCGCCGAGCGCGACCCCTCGAAATCGGAGAAGCTGCTGCGGCAGGCCGCCGAACGCGGTTATGCGCCGGCGCTCAAGATGCTCGGTCAGATGTATCTCCAAAGGACGCCGGACGACGAAAGCCGTGCCATCGGAGTGCAATGGTTCAAGGCGGCGGCCGAGGGCGGCGACGTCGAGGCCATGGTGGTGCTCGCGGAACTTCTTCGCCTCGGCCAAGGCGTCCCCAAGGATGTGCGCACCGCCGCCGAGTGGTATCGACGAGCCGCCGACCACAACAGCGCGGCGGCACAGTTCCAACTGGCCGTGCTCCATTGTGTCGGCGAGGGCGTGGCCAAGGATCTCGCCGAGGCCGTGAAATGGTACGACAAGGCCGCCCAGAACGGCCATGCGATCGCCCAGTATAATCTCGGCGTCATGCTGCTGCGCGGCCAGGGCGTCCAGCCGGATATCGATCGGGCCTTGTTCTGGTACGAGAAGGCGGCGGAGCAAAACATGTCCGAGGCGCAGCTTGCCTTGGCGGCCATGTATGTATCGGGCTCGCATGTCAGGAAGGACATCCAGCAGGCTCGGCGCTGGTGCGAAATCGCCGCGCGGTCCAACAATCCTGCGGCGCAGCAAATGCTGGAACAGATCATGGCGCTCGCGAGCTGAACCGGATCATCTCCACCGCGTGCCGACGCACTCCGTCGATCGGCTGACGTTTCAACACAGCCTGTCTGGACGAAGCGGACCTCTCGATATATTCCACTGGCTATCGCGATAGGACTGGAGACCACGATGAGGGTGACACGACGTTTCGGCCTGTCGCTGGCGGCCGCCGTGATCATGGCCCTCGCCCCGCTCTGGGCATCCACCATGCCGGCACGGGCGCAATCCGTCGGGCCGGTTGTTTTCGCCGCCGCCAGTCTCAAAAACGCCCTCGACGAGGTTGCGGCAACCTGGGCCAAGGAAGGCAAGGCCGCGCCGAAGATTTCCTATGCGGCGTCGAATACGCTGGCGAAGCAGATCGAGCAGGGCGCCCCGGCCGACCTGTTCTTTTCGGCCGACCTCGACTGGATGAACTATGTCGCGACGAAGTCCCTCATCAAGCCGGAGACGCGCGTCAACCTTCTCGGCAACACCATCGTGCTGATCGGGCCGAGAGATTCGACCCTAACCCTCGACATCGCCAAGGGTTTCGACCTTGCGGGCGCCTTGGGCCAGGGACGGCTCGCCATGGGTAATGTGGCGGCGGTGCCGGCCGGCAAATACGGCAAGGCCGCGCTTGAAACCCTTGGGGTTTGGGACAGCGTGAAGGACAAGATCGCGCAGGCCGAAAGCGTGCGCGCGGCGCTGCTCCTCGTGTCCAAGGGCGAGGCTCCGCTCGGGATCGTCTACGCCACCGATGCCGTCGCCGACCCGGGCGTGAAAGTCATCGGCACGTTCCCAAAGGGCACGCATCCGCCGATCATCTATCCGGTCGCGATCACCAAGGATGCCGCGAGCCCGGACGCCGCAGCCTTCCTCGACTATCTCAGGGGACCTGCCGCCAAGTCGGCCTTCGAGAAACAGGGATTCACGGTCCTGAACCTGCCGGACGGCACGTTCTGAGATGAACTGGCTGGGCCCCGACGAATGGACGGCGCTTCGCCTGAGCCTTCTCGTCGCGGCCACCGCCTCGCTCGCCAGTCTCCCGCCCGGCATGGCGATCGCCTACCTGCTCGCGCGCCGCCGCTTCTGGGGCAAGTCGCTGCTCGATACTCTGGTGCATCTTCCCCTGATCATGCCGCCGGTCGTGACCGGATACCTGCTCTTGATCGGCTTCGGGCGGCGCGGCCCCATCGGCGCCTTTCTGGCTGAGCATTTCGGGATCGTTCTGTCGTTCCGCTGGACGGGCGCGGCGCTGGCGTGCGGGGTGATGGGCTTCCCGCTGCTGGTCCGGGCGATCCGTCTGTCGATCGAGGCGGTCGACCCGAAGCTCGAGGAGGCGGCCGGCACCCTAGGCGCCAACCCGCCATGGGTCTTCGCCCTGGTGACCTTGCCGCTCATCATGCCCGGCATCATTGCCGGCATGATCCTGTCCTTCGCCAAGGCCATGGGGGAGTTCGGTGCCACCATCACCTTCGTGTCGAACATTCCGGGCGAAACGCAGACCCTGCCCTCGGCCATCTACACGCTGACCCAGGTACCGGGCGGCGAAGCCGGCGCGCTTCGGCTGACGCTGGTTTCCATTGCCGTATCGATGGCCGCGCTCGTGGCGTCCGAGGCGATGGCGCGCGGCATGGCGAAACGACTGGCCGGATGACGGAGGACCTCTCGGTCGATATCGACCATGAGCTAGGCACCTTCCGGCTCGATTGTCGCTTCGACGCGCCTCGTGGCGTGACGGCCCTCTTCGGCCGGTCGGGCTCCGGCAAATCGACGCTGATCAACATCATCGCGGGCCTCGTCCGGCCCCGCCGGGGCCGGGTCAGGCTCGGCGGCCGGGTACTGCTCGATACCGATCGCAACCTATTCGTGGCCTGCCATCGGCGCCGGATCGGCTATGTGTTCCAGGAGGGGCGGCTGCTCCCCCATCTCACTGTCCGTCAGAACCTGTTGTTCGGCCATTGGTTCGCGCCGCGCCGGGCCGAGAGCGCGCGGCTCGGCGATGTGGTCGACCTGCTTGGCATCTCAACCCTGATGACCCGTCGGCCAGGGGCGCTGTCGGGCGGCGAGAAGCAGCGTGTCGCCATCGGACGCGCGCTGTTGTCGAAGCCGCGCCTGCTGCTCATGGATGAACCGTTGGCGGCGCTCGACGACGATCGCAAGGCCGAGATCCTGCCCTATATCGAGCGCCTGCGGGACGAGGCGACGGTGCCGATCGTCTACGTCTCCCACTCCGTCGCCGAAGTGGCGCGACTGGCCGATACGCTGGTTGTCATCGAGGGTGGCCGTGTCACGGCCTGCGGCCCGGCGGCCTCGGTCATGTCAAGCTCGCTGGCCGGACTGCGGGCGGCTGGTGCGATGCTGGAAGCCGCTATCGCCGGGAGGGACGACGCCTTCGGGCTGACGCGGCTTTCGACCCCGGCCGGCGCCCTCTTGGTGGCGCTGATCGAGCGGCCCGTCGGCACGCGGTTACGACTGCAGATCCTGGCGCGCGACGTGATGCTAAGTCTCACGCGTCCCGAAGGACTGAGCGCTCTGAACGTTTTAGCCGGGATCATCATGGACATCCCGGCTCAGTCTTCGCAGGGGGGCAATCCCGCCGTCGATATCCGGCTCGACTGTTCCGGCGCGCCTCTTCTGGCGCGGATCACCCGCAAGTCGGTCAGCGATCTTGGGCTCGCGCCCGGCATGGCCGTCTATGCCGTGGTCAAGAGCGTCGCTCTGGAGCGCGAGCGGCTGGGGGAGACCCGTGGCGGCACGATCTGAACAAACGCCCAAAACCTATGCTGAATTTCGGGATCACGCTGTAGCTCGGCCCGCATCACTCTGGATTCGAGGCCGCCTTCTTGCCGCTGGTTTGCAGGTCGGTCGCCTCGATCACGGTGGTGCCGATCATCGACAGCACGGAGAGGCGGTAGGGAAACACCACGCGGCCATCGCCGAGCGGCGCCAGCCAGAGTTCGATCTCCTTGTTGTTCGTCATGAATTTCGTGGCCGGCCGATTGGGGCGATGGCCGGCAATGGGCTTGTAGCGGGCGGCGCAGACCGCCACTGGGCCCGTATAGCCCGCCCCCTTCACCTGACGGATGCCACTATAAGACAGGATGATGTCGAACCGCACCCCGCCGTCGAACAACCGCATGGTGCGGTCGCAGGCGGCCGGCCCGATTACGTCCCCCGCGCCGGGCACCGTCATGATGAAGGCGCTCAAGGGATCGACGATGCCCCGCCGATCCGCATCCGTCAGGGCTATCCGGTCGGGCATGGCCTGGTAGGGCGGAGAGATGTCGACCCCCGTGGCATTGCCCTTGGCCATAGCCATCCGGATGGTGAGAACATAATTGGTCGTCGCCGCCGTCGCCGCAAAGGTCGCGGGACTGAGCTGACCGGCCGCGAAGCTTCCGGTCGCGGTCGCGCCGCCCTTCGAATTGATGATCACACCAGCGAGGCCCGTGAGCTTGCCGGCCGCATCGAGCTTATAGGCCTGCGGATCAAGAGTGCCGGTGATCGACGCGCTGCCGATCGGAAGGCCGATCAGACTGATGCCGTAGCGCACGCGAAACGATGTCCCTTTTGGCGGCGCCGCCTTGGTCGATGACATGGCGGGGATCGACGTAAGGCCGACGAGGAGGCAAGCGAGGCCTCCGCCAATGCGGCAGGTCCTGTTCATAGGCGACCGTGATCTCAAAGCACGCTCCGTTCCGACGCGGTCACGCCGCGATCCCCGACTTTTCGACATCATGCTCTAGTCGCATCTTTAAGGCGGGAGCAGGCCCACCGAAAGCCAAAGACATTTGGTGGGCAGCTTCGCGCAAGCTGAGCGCCCCACCGACCGCGCGCAAATCGAGACGACGTCTCGCCTCCAACGGGCGGAGCCGACCCTTGCAAGCGGCGGCGGCTCTTCATACTTCGGAAGACGAGTGCATGTCCGCGCTTTTGGAGTTTTTCATGCACGATGCCAATGGGCCAAGTTCCCCTTTTCACGCAACGACGATTCTTCTGGTGAAGAAGGCGGGCCTCACGGTAATCGGCGGGGACGGGCAGGTCAGTTTTGGACAAACCGTCATCAAATCGACCGCTCGCAAGGTGCGGCGCCTGTCGAAGGGTGCGGTCATCGCCGGATTTGCCGGCGCGACCGCTGACGCATTCACTCTGTTCGAGCGGTTGGAATCCAAGCTCGACCAGTTCCCAGGACAATTGATGCGGTCTTGCGTCGAGCTGGCGAAGGACTGGCGGACTGACCGTTATCTGCGGCGGCTCGAAGCCATGATGCTGGTGGCCGACAGGTCAACCTCTCTGGTGCTGAGCGGCACGGGCGATGTGCTCGAACCCGAGTCTACCGATCATGGCTGCGCGATGGCGATCGGTTCGGGCGGCAACTATGCCTTAGCGGCGGCCCGCGCCTTGCTTGACATGGATTTATCGGCGGAAGCCATCGTGCGCAAGGGCATGGGCATCGCGGCAGATATTTGCGTTTATACCAACAACAACCTCGTCATCGAGACGATCGGCGAGGCATCGTCGGTCGGGGGCCGGCATGGCATCGTGGGGCAGAGCGAATGACGGATTTTTCTCCGCGCGAGATCGTCTCCGAACTCGACCGCAACATCATCGGCCAGAATGCCGCCAAGCGTGCGGTCGCCATCGCGCTGCGCAACCGCTGGCGCCGCCTGCAGCTGACCGGGCAGATGCGCGAAGAGGTGCTGCCCAAGAATATCCTCATGATCGGGCCGACGGGCTGCGGCAAGACCGAAATCTCGCGTCGCTTGGCGAAGCTGGCCAACGCGCCTTTCCTGAAGGTCGAGGCGACCAAATTCACCGAGGTCGGCTATGTGGGCCGCGACGTCGAGCAGATCGTGCGCGACCTCGTCGAGATCGGCATCGGCCTTGTCAAGGACGCCAAACGGAAGGACGTCGCGGCCAAAGCGCAGATGGCCGCCGAGGAGCGGATCCTCGATGCGCTGGTGGGGGCCAATTCCTCAGTCGCCACGCGCGACAGCTTTCGGCGCAAGCTCCGGGCGGGTGAGCTCGACGACAAGGAAATCGAGATCGAGGTCGCGCAATCAGGACCGACCATGCCGATGATGGAACTGCCCAACATGCCGGGCGCCTCCATCGGCGCCATCTCGTTCGGCGACATCTTCGGCAAGGCCATGGGCGGGCGCACCAAGACGCGCCGGCTGACGGTCTCGGACGCTCATGCGCCGCTGCTGCACGAGGAAAGCGAAAAGCTGCTCGATCCCGAAGAGGTGGTCCAGCAGGCGATCCGCGAGGTCGAGAACAATGGGATCGTGTTCCTCGATGAGATCGATAAGATTTGCGCACGCGAGGGACGCGGCGGGAGCGGCGAGATTTCGCGAGAGGGCGTGCAGCGCGACCTGCTGCCGCTCATCGAGGGGACCACGGTGCCGACGAAGCATGGGCCGGTGAAGACCGACCACATTCTCTTCATCGCGTCAGGCGCCTTTCATGTGTCAAAGCCCTCCGACCTGCTGCCGGAACTGCAGGGCCGGCTGCCGATCAGGGTCGAACTGAGTCCTCTGACCGAAGACGACTTCCGCCGCATCCTGATCGAAACGGATGCGTCCCTCGTCAAGCAATATGTGGCCCTTCTCAAGACCGAGGGGGTCGACCTCGTGTTCCAGCCCGATGCCATCGATGAACTGGCGCGTGTCGCAGTCCAGGTGAATTCCTCGGTCGAGGATATCGGCGCCCGGCGCCTGCAAACCGTGATGGAGCGGGTGCTTGACGAGGTGAGCTTCACGGCGCCCGATCGGTCGGGCGAGACCGTGACGATCGACGAGGGCTTCGTCCGTAAGAACGTTGGGGACCTTGCCAAGAACGCCGATCTGTCGCGGTTCATTCTCTAGGCGCGTTCCCGTCGAGCAGCCGAGCGCCGGCCTGGATGTTCGGATCCCGGCTCGAGGCCGGCATGCCATGGCACTACTATTGACCTTGGGCGGCCACGCACGGTTATCCTCATGCCCTGGCGGCTAAAACCGCCATGGCCTCGTCGAGCGCCGCAGGGTCGATCTCGACAGCGCGCGGTCCAGCGGTCCAGACGAGATGGCAGCGTACCGGACGGCCGGGGTAGAGCGGCTCGACGGCAGCCCGATAGAGTGCCAATTGGATCAAGTGGCGTGGCAAGAGGTCGTCGGCCGGGCGGCCGGTCTTGTAATCGGCGATATGCACGGCGTCCGGCGTGACGCCGATCCGATCGATCTGTCCCGCCACCTCGATGCTGCGGCCTGCCGTCAGCCGAACGGTCGCGGCCACCGCCACTTCGGCCCGCGAGGCGGCGCCGAAGAGCGGCTGGAGGCGAGGATCCTCGATGACGGCCAGGGCCTGATCGATCATCGCCGGATGCCGCTCCGCCTCGATGCCGCTTGCCTGCGCGTGAAGGAAACGAGCCGCGACCTCCCGGCGGCGTGCGGGATCGACGTCAGGCAGATGCAGAAGCAGCTTGTGCATGAGACGGCCCGCTGCCAGAGCATGATGCCGAAAAGTCGGCACGGGTTTTCGGACGACATCATGCCCTCCATCATCGTGATCTAACGAGGCGCGCCGCGTGCTCGGATGCCGGTCGCGAAAACTCCAGGCGACGGGCGCGAACTGGTCGGCGGCGCCAAGCGGATTGGATGGCCTTACCGGCGGTTCTTCGTCCTCCGCCTCGGCCGGGGCCGGTTGCCAGAGCCATCCGGGCAGGACCTCTTTCTCGATAGGGGACGACGGCAGCGTGATCTTGACGGGCTCCACCGGCCCCCGATCCGCGAGCCGCCTGACCGTCTCTTGAGGGTTCCAGAAGGCGGGCACCTCATCGAGCGGGAGTTCGGCTTGCGCGATCATGTCGTACCAGCAGCCCTGCGGCACGCCCTTCTCGCCGCAGAAAGCCGCCACATAGAGCCGCTCCTCGGCGCGCGTCATCGCGACATAGAGAAGACGATGATATTCTTCGATCGCCCGCTGGCGGGCCGCCGCGCGGGCGCCCCCCACCGGCCCCGCATCAGCATCGCTCCTCGGCGACCAGAGCAGCGGCCCTTCGGCGGCGCCCGGCGCCTCGATCTTGAACAGTTTCGGATCGTGCCGGCCGGTCGGCGCGCCGCACGTGTCGGGCAGAATCACCACCTTGGCCTCGAGCCCTTTGGCGGCATGCACGGTCATCACCCGCACGGCGTCGCCGGCCGCCTCCATGTCGCGCTTCACCGAAAGCTCGGCCCCTTGGAGACGGGCCAGGAAGGCCAGAAGCGAGGGCGCGCCATCGCGCTCATGGGCCAGCGCCAGGGCGACGAATTCGTCCATGGCGTCCCCGGCTTCCGGCCCGAGCCGGGAGAGCAGGTTTCGCCGGCCGCCATCGGCCGAAAGAAGCTGCATGTAGAAGTCGAAGGGTGTCAGCGCGCCAGCTTGATCCTGCCAATGGCGAAGGCTTCGCCAAGCGGCGCGGTGCCGGGCGTCGTCCGAGGCTCGCAGCGCCTCGATCAACGATTCCTTGCGCCCCGGCGCGAGTCGGATCAGATCGTCGTCGTCGAGCCCGATCAGCGGCGATTTCAACACGCAGGCGAGGGTGAAATCATCGTCCGGATTGAGGGCCGCGCGCCCGGCCGCCATGAGGTCCATCACCGCGATATGCTGCGTGAGGGCCAGTCTGTCGGCGCCCGCGACAGGAACCTTCCGCTCCTTGAGGGCCCGGATCAGGGCCTCGAAGATCGGGCCGCGCGCGCGCACCAGGATCATGACGTCGCCCGGCCGCATGGGCCGTCGTCCGCCGTCCCCCTCCGCGACGGTCTCGGTGCTCCCCGGTCCGGTCCAACGGGCGATGGCATCGGCGATGCGCCGCGCGAGGACCACCGGCGGCTGGCCCGGATCGACGACATCGACGGGCAGGCGCCAATCGCGCGGTTCCTCGATCGAGGTGACGAAAACGGGCGGCCAGATTTCGACCAGCCCCGGAAACCGCCTCAAGGCTTCGTGCGGCTGCGGCGTGTCGGCGTCTCCGCTCAAGCCTTCGGCATTGGGCGGATGGGCGAAGACGCGGTCCACGGCTGACAGGATGGCTCGCGCCGAACGGAAGGATAGCAGCAGCTTCACGTCCTCGAACCGCCGCTGGGCATCCGTCGCGGCCATCGAGAAATGGCGTTTCATCGCGGCGAACATGTCGGGCCGCGCGCCCTGGAACGAATAGATCGACTGTTTCTCGTCGCCGACCGCGAAGAAAGTGCGCAGCGCCGACGAACGACCGGCCCCGGCGAAAAAGTCGTCGCTGATGGCGCTGAGGATTTCCCATTGGGCCGGCGAAGTATCCTGCGCCTCGTCGACGAGGATATGGTCGATGCCGCTGTCGAGCTTATAGAGCACCCAGGCCGCGTCCGACCGTTTAAGCAAGGTTCGGGTTCGTTCGATGAGGTCGTCGAAATCAAGCAGGCCGCGCCGCCGCTTCAGCGTGTCGAAATGCGCGAGGACCGCCGCCGCGACGGCAACGAGCGCCACAGTGCGCCCGACGAGGCGCGCGGCCTTGAGGCGGCCTAGCAGGCCGGCGACGCGCTCGCGTTCATCATCGAGCGCCTGCGCGAGATCCGGGTTTTTGGCCCGGAAGGCCTTGACCAGATAGCTGTCCTTGCGCGGCTCGCCCTCGGTGAGGAACACGTCGAGATAGGCGTCGCAACGGGTCTCCGGGCTCGCCGCCGCCACAATGGCCAGCCGGTTGCCGGTTTTGCGCTTGTCGCCACCGTCGGCGCCCAGTGTTCGAGCGATAGCGGCCCAGTCGCGGGGCGGGATGCCGCCCTCCACGATGCGGGTTTGGATGGTCTCGGGCGTCTCGTCGGGGTCGATCCCGACCAGGACCGCGAGTTCAACCACCAAGACGTCCGGAGCCGGCGAGGCGCGCAGGCTCTCGCGATGCATCAGAGCCTCGGCGATGAGCTTGTCGAACGTATCGCCGCCGATGCCTTCGGCTAGCAGCGCCACCGCCGCGCCGAGCGGCGAGCCTTCCGGCCGCATGGCCTCGGCCAAGGCCGCCTCCCGGGCTCGCAGCAGCAGATCGGCCGAGCGCGTGTCGTCGAGTACCTCGAAACTGGCCGGCACATTGGCCTCGAAGGGGAAGAGATGCAGCAACCGCTCGCAGAAGGCATGGATGGTCTGGATCTTCAGGCCGCCCGGCGTTTCCACAGTGCGGGCGAAGAGCCGGCGCGCCGCGACGAGGTCGGTGGCGCTCGGCCACGGCGCGCCGGTCTCGGTGATGGCGGCGCGCAACGCCGTGTCCTCGAGGGTGGTCCAATGGGCGAGCGTCTCGAAGACGCGGATCGACATGTTGGCGGCGGCCGCCTTGGTGAAGGTGAGGCACAGGATGCGGGTCGGCGGCACGCCGGCGAGCAGCAGGCGCACGACGCGCTGTGTCAGCACATGGGTCTTGCCGGAGCCCGCATTGGCCGAGACCCAGGCCGAGTTCAGCGGGTCCGACGCGTTGCGCTGCCGGACGCGGGTGTCCTGCGGGATCGACAGAGGGGCGGCGTCACTCATCGGCGCCCCCACCCTCGTCGGCGCCGCCGGTCGCAGACCATTCCTTGACGCGCGACAGATGGTCGTAGTCCCCGAACCGCGAGGCATATTTGGGGAAGGGCCGCGCCATGTAGCCGGTCTCGATCCGGCGGAAGGCATTGAGAAGGCCGAGCAGCTCGTCGCGATGGTTCGCCACGACATCCGCGAAGGTCGGGTCGTCCTTCCAATGAAGGTTGACGGTCTTCGTCTCCTCCGTGGCGCCGAACTTCACATAGACGGCTGCGTCGACCTCGCCGATGGCGCCGAGAGCCGCGAAGGCGCCACGCGCCGCCATATCGGCTTCGAGCGTCAACTGCGGCGCGAAGCCCACCTTGACCTCCCTCGGGCTCGGCGCGGCACCGGTCTTGAAATCGACGACGGTGATACGGCCCGACCGATCGATTTCAATGCGATCGGCCACGGCCCGCAGCTCGAAGCTCGTGCCGTCCACGAGCTTGATCGTCAGCGTGCCCGTTTCCTCGATGAGGAGGGTCTTGAGCTCTGGTCGGCGCGTGCTCTCCCAGCCAAGATAAGACCGCGCCCAACGCTCGATCCTCGGCCATTGAAAGGCGCGGAACCCCGCGTCCTCGAAGGCCTGGTCGAGAGTGGTTCCGACCCCGGCCAGCAAGGCCTCGGCGGCATGGCCAGGCGGCGCATCGGGCGGCGGCCAAGACCGGGCGTGATCCGCGATGGCCCGGTGGAACGCTGTGCCGAACTCGCGGGCTCCGAGGCTCGCCGCGATCGGGTCGAGCGGCGTCAGGCGGAGGATGCGTTCGGCGTAGATGGCGTAGGGGTCGCGGCGCAGCACTTCGATGCGCGTGACGCTGAGGTTCGTCGGCCGCAGCTCCAACGGCGGACACGGGGCTGGCCGACGCACGGGCTCGACCCTCGCCGGGCGGTCGATGGCACGGGCCATGGCCAGGACGGGGGCGCCCCGCGCGCCGCAAGCAGCCCAGGCCCGCTCCCCCGCGACCGCGCCGAGGCGCTGGAGAAAGCGCGAGGGCACAGTCGGGGCGCCGCCACGTTTGAGCGCCCGTGTGATGATGATTTCGGAATGGCCCAGCGCCATTTCGAAATCATGCGCCGTCCGGCCGATCCGCCTCTCGGGCGGGGTGAGGCCCAGCGCCGCCCGCATGGGCCGGTTGAGAAACGGATCCGTGCGCGCCTGGGGAGGCCAAACGGCTTCATCGAGGCCGCCGAGGATGATGCGGTCCATCCGCAATAGCCGAGCTTCGAGCAGGCCCAGGATCTTGATCCGCCGATGGGTTCGGTGAGGCCCCCGCACCGGAGTCTCGGCGGTCAGCCGATCGAACAGCGCCGCATAGCCCGGACAATCGAGCAAAATGGCGGGATCGGCCGCCGCGTCGAGCTCTTCGAAGAGCGACGCCAAGGCCGCATAGCCGGGTGCGTCGGAGGAGAGGCCGCCCGCCTCGTCGGCGAGCAGCGCGGCGAGAACCGTTTCATGCGCCGCGAGCCACTCCGGAAGTGAGCAGTCCGCCCTCAGATCACGCAGCGGCTCCAGGGCGCGCAAAAGATCCCCGAGGAGAGCGGCGAATGCGGCGAGGGCCGCCTCGTCGAGGCGTTTCTGGTCCCGCGACGCATGGGGCGCGGCGGCAAGGCGGCGGGCGTGGGCGAGAAGCGCCTCCGGATTTTGAAGCACGCGCGGCGGCACGACCCCCCGCAATATTAAGTTTTCCAGGGAGCGGGCGAGGCGCGTGACATCGGATCGAGAGCGCCCGAGCCGTAAATCCGGGTGATGCAGCAGCGCCAAGATTTCGACCGGGGCCAGATCCTTAAGGGCGCAATCGAGCACCAGGCGTGCCAGGGCGCCGGCCGGGGTCTGGCCAAGCGGCTCGCCACTCGAATCCTCGATGTCGATGCCCCAGCGCGTCAGTTCCTCGCGCACCCGACGCGCGATCTCGCGGTCCGGCGTTACCAGGGCCGCCGTTCCCAGCCCTTCCAGCGCCTCCCGCAGCGCTATGGCGATCGCCAGCGCCTCCTCACGCTCGTCGGCGGCCTCGACGAGAGTCACGCCAGCAAGAGCGGCGATGCGGTCGAGGCCGGCGATATGCCGCCAGGCCTCGGTGGATTCGGCCGGCCGAAGGGCTTCGCTGACAAGCTTTTGACGAAACGCTTGTGCCGGCGTCATGCCGCCGAGCGTCAAGACCCCGTCCCGGCCGATACCGATGGTCTTGAGGAGGTGATAGAGCGAGAATTGCGGATGGCCGACCGAAGGTTCGGCGTCGCCGCCACGGCCAACCATCTCCCAGGCTGCATCGTCGAGGCCGAGGTCCAGGCCCGGCAGCACGACGGCGCCTTGGGAAAGGCGAGCCACGGCAGCGATGAGGTCGCCGGTCGCCTTGTTGCTGCCGGTCGATCCGGCCACGATGACGGGTCCCCGGCTCTTTCCCGCCGAGAGACGCGCCGCTTCGGCCGCGATCAACAAAACCTGCCGGCTCGCCCCATCGACCTCGTCGCGGCCTTTGAGGATCAGCGGATATTGGGTCATGGCGATATCGAGGAAGTCGAGCGTGATGCGCCAATAGCGGTCGAACGCGTCGGTTCCCAGCGGCTGCATCTTCGTCCAAGCGACGCCTTCGATAGTCATGTCGTCGATCAGCGCCGCAAGGTCTCCGGCGAGATGCCAGGCATCGGCCGGCGAGGTGGCGACCAGCAGCGGTTCCTCGGCGTGGCTGCGCGTCCCTGCGGGGTCGACCGAAACGAAGGCGTGACGCACGGCCTGGCCCCAGGCCAGGGTCAGCCGCGTCAGCACCATCCGGCGCGCGATGTCGCCGATGGCAGAGGGCAAATCCGGCGCGAAGGCGTCATCGAGCCCCCCGTCCTCGAACAGCAGGTCCGTGTCGTCGAGCGCACCGAGCGGAACGATGCGAGGCAGGAGGGCGGAGACCGATCCAAGCCTGTCCGCGAGCACGGCGGCGAGAGCCCGCGCGGCGCGGCGCGTCGGCACATAGATGGTCGCAGCCGCGAGCCCGAGCGGAGCATCGGCTCGCGAAAAACCCGGCACGAGCGCGCCATCGAGCAGGGCGAGGGCCAGGGTGTCGAGGAAGTCGGCGCCGGGGGCAATCGAGAAAACGCGGGGGGGCTGGGCCATTACGGCCCAGCGTTATCGCACCGAATGCGCGATGGCCAGATCGGCCTCGGCGATGGCCTCAGGCGTGCCGACATGGAGCCAGCGGCCTTCGAGGCGGCAGCCAAACAGCCGGCCTTCCTCTGCGGCGCGGAAGAAGAACGGCGCGAGCTTCACCGGCTCCTCGGCCAGCGCCGCGAAAAGCTCCGGCTTGGTGATGCCGACGCCGGCATAGACGAAGGGCGCGACGGTGCCTTCACGCCGTTTGGTGAGCCGTCCGTCCGCCTCCATCGTGAAATCGCCTGGCCAGTCGACCCCGACGCTTGTCGCCGCATCCGCCACGAGCAAAAGGACATCCATCCTCGACGCGTCCCACAAATCGGCAAGGTGGTTCAGGCTGGATTCCACTTCCTCGACCCAGAGCGCGTCGGTATTGCAGATCAGGAAAGGCTGGCTGCCGAGATCGCCGAGGGCCTTCCTGATCCCCCCGGCCTGATCGAGCAGGCGCACTCGCTCGTCCGAAAGAACGATCTCCGGAACTCGCCGGCCGATGAGATGGGCCTCGATCTGGTCGGCGAGGTAATGGACGTTCACGATGGCACGCCGGACGCCTGCCTCGGCCAATCGGTCGAGCATGTGATCGAGCATCGCGCGCCCACCCACCCTGACGAGCGGTTTCGGCAACGTGTCGGTCACGGGGCGCATGCGGGTGCCGAGACCCGCCGCGAACACCATGGCAGCCTCTGGCATAGTGACGGTCGGGGTCACGCTTTCGGCCCCAGGGCGCGGGGAAGATAGTTGGCGTACCAATCCTTGATCTCGGACAAGGCTGGATGCGCCAGCCCCTTCACGAGATAGCCTTCTATGCGCGGCAGAAGGGCGAGGTACTGGGGTTTGTGGTCGCGCTTGTCCAGCCGGGCGAAAATGCCGAGAATCTTGGTCGCGCGCTGCACGCCGAGGATCGCATAGGCGCGCACGAAATTGGCCATGTCGAAGTCGGGATCGAAAGATCGCCGCAATTGCGCATAGGCGCTGAGCAGCTTGAGTTCGAGCGCGTCCGGTACGGTGGCGCGGGCGTCCTGCAGCAGCGAGGCGAGGTCGTAGGCCGGATGGCCGATCACCGTGTCCTGAAAATCCAGCAGGCCGACCCGGGCCCGCCCTTGCCTGTCTTCCAGCCAGATGAGGTTGGGGGAGTGGAAATCGCGCAGACACCAGGTCGCGTCTTGGGCCAGAATCTCGTCGAAGAGCGTCGTGAAGGCCGATAGAAGCGCGACCCGGCCGCTGGCCGGCACCGCGACACGCGCCACGTGGGGCGCATACCAATCCACGAGCAGTTCCGCCTCGATCAGCAAGGCGTCGAGATCGTAGGGCGGGATCGAATAGATACTCTCGCCCTGAGGAACGATGCGCGACAGGCTCGAGGCATGGAGTTGCGCCAGAAGAGCCACGGCCTCGAGGTAGCGGTCGGGGATCGGCCCGTTCTCGTCGACGAAAGGCTCGTCGCCGAGGTCTTCGAGTACGGCGAGACCCGCCTCGGCATGTTCGGCCAAAATGGCGGGGGTCGATATCCCCTGGGACCGCAAGGCCTTGTCCATCGCCAGGAAGGGCAGGATATCCGGCGCCAGCCGGGCGATCTCGTAATAGGGTTTGCCGAACCGGACCACCGGCGCGTCGGCGCGGGGCGGCGACATCATCAGGATCGCGGTCTGGCCGTCGGGGTTGGTCAGACGTTCATAGGCGCGGGTCGAGGCGTCTCCGGCCAGAAAAGCCCGCGCGGCCCTGGCGAATCCCGCCTGAGACAAGAGCGCGTTGATGGCTTCGGCCGCCGCGATCCGATTGGCGAAGCCGCCATAGCCGGTCACGGTGACGGCCCGGCTGTTCTGAGGGTCGGCGACGCCGAGCGAGAAGGCGATGTCGAGCCGGTCGTCGGGCAGACCCGCGCCGATCCGGTCGGCCCATTCAACAAGGACGAGCGCGCCCTCCGCAGCCTCGTCCCATCCAAGCTCGGCCAGTTCGTCGCGCGAGCGGATGCGGTAGAGATCCGCATGGACGATGGGGAACGCCGCAGCCTCATAGACCTGCATGAGGGTGAAGGTCGGGCTCGGCACGTCGAGATGCGGCTCCTCGGCTAGATGTCGGATGAGGGCGCGGGCGAAGGTGGTCTTGCCCGCGCCAAGCTCGCCCGACAGGGTGACGAGGTCACCGGCCTGCAGGAATTCGGCGATTTCGGCCGCGAAACGCTCCGTGTCCTCCGGTGTGGCGAGATCCACCGACCATATCGCGCGGGACGAAGCTTCGCTGGTCACTCGGCCGCCCTCCGGTTATAGTTCAAGGCAGGCCTATCAGAGCCGACACCCGTCAGTACACGAGGACGGATTTATGAACAATGAAGGTGAACGGGGGGTAAAGCCGTCGATGACCGCTTTGACGTTAGGCGGTCAAGGCGCACCGCGACAAACCGCTGCCGTTATCACGGTGAATGTCATTTCATTTTGCGGACCGCACGCATGAGCCATGATCGTATGTCCGTGAGCGGTGATGCCGGCAAGCCTGGCAAGGGCAAGGCCGTGCTCCAGGCCGTCAGAGCCTTCACATCCCCATCGGCCGACAGCCCCGAGGGTCACCGGAATCCGGGTACGGCGCTCAGGCCGGAGTGGTTCGATGGGATTCAGGTCAATCTCAGCGCCGCCGAGCGGCGTGCCGCCACGATGGGGACGCGCCGCTCCGTCAAGAAAGAGTTTCAGGCCGCTTGGCTCGTGAAAGCCATCACTTGCATCGACCTCACCACGCTGGCGGGGGACGATACCGCCGGCCGTGTGCATCGCCTCGCCATGAAGGCTCGCCGTCCGGTGCGGGACGATATCGTCGAGGCGCTGGGCCTCGGCGACGCACCACCGAAGGTCGGTGCGGTCTGCGTCTATCCGACCATGGTGGCGCCGGCCGTCAAGGCCCTGAGGGGGTCTGGCATTCCGGTGGCGTCCGTCGCGACAGGCTTTCCGGCCGGGCTCACCCCGCTGCCCCAGCGCCTCGCTGAAATCCGCTATGCGGTCGAGGAAGGGGCAAGCGAGATCGATATCGTCATAACCCGCGCCCATGTGCTGCTCGGCGAATGGCAGGCCCTCTACGATGAGGTCGCGGCCATGCGGGAGGCCTGCGGCCCGGCCCATCTCAAGGCCATCCTTGGCACCGGAGACCTCAAGACGCTGCGCAACGTCTACAAGGCCAGCATGGTGGCCATGCAGGCAGGCGCCGATTTCATCAAGACGTCCACCGGCAAAGAGGATGTCAACGCGACGCTGCCCGTGAGCCTGACGATGGTTCGGGCACTGCGGGACTATGGCGACCTGACCGGCCAGAGGGTCGGGTTCAAGCCCGCCGGCGGATTGAAGACGGCCAAGGATGCGCTGACGTGGCTGAGCCTGATGAAGGAAGAGCTTGGCCTTCCCTGGCTGCAGCCGGACCTTTTCAGAATCGGCGCGAGCTCGATGCTGGCCGATATCGAACGCCAGCTCGAACATTATGTCACGGGTCGGTATGCGTCGGCATCCCATCACGCTATGGCATG
Source organism: Lichenihabitans sp. (assembly GCA_965214365.1). GTDB lineage: Bacteria > Pseudomonadota > Alphaproteobacteria > Rhizobiales > Beijerinckiaceae > Lichenihabitans. The sequence continues at coordinate 1,178,203 of CBDCBM010000004.1, read as the reverse complement.
ATGTAGGATTTCAAGCCAGCCGTCAGGCGAATTTGAAGTCGGCCGGGTTAGCCCTGATCTGGGCCGGCGAAACATTGGTCAGCACGATGGTGTCGTGCAGGCCCATATGGATCACGCTCGCGGAGGATCCTGCCGAGACGCCGCCGATGCTCTGCGTGTGACCCAGCAGTTGCGCCATGCTGGTGAACTCGCCCGCCGGCAATTGGATCGTATCGTGGTTGGCACCGGACAGGACGAAGTGCCGGACCGTATTGACTTCCGGCGTATGGCTGAACACGAAGCTCTGTCCACCACCCGTGCCGTCGAAAGTATTGTGCGTGAGCGTCGAATCGAACCCCAGCGCGTCCATTTCGGTGAGGTCGGTCTGACTGACCTGGCTTAACACGGATTGATCCTGGAAGGCGTCGAACGAATCTGGGGGCGTTCCGGAGGCCCAATCGGCGGCGTCCGTAGGCTCGTAGAAATTCAGGTTGGTCTGGCCCGAATCGACGGAAAAATAGGCCTGCTGGCCTGGCATGACCTCGTTTTGGAAAGGCGCCGCGTAACGAAAGAGGTCGAGGGACGAGTAGTGTCCCGAAAGCTCTCCGAGGCCAGTAATTCTGCCGAGCGCATGCGCCAGCTCATGTTCGGCGATGCCGATGAAGTCGTAGTCGCCCGACACCGCCCGGTTGTTGGGATCGAAGCTGTAAGTAAAGCCGCTGCTAAAGCCGACCTGACCGTCGAGTCCACCGCTCTCGGAGGGAAGCAGACCCAGGACCTTTTCCTCGGCGGGGAACAGTTCGAAGGAGCCGCCGCCGGTGGGATCACCAGTCACGAGGCTCGCCAACGCCTGACGGTCGGTGGGCGTCACGCCGGTCGACCACATCAGGCCCTTCAACTGCTGGTAGGAGACGTTGTAGGTGCCGTCCAGCGGGCCGCCCAAGCCGAGAACGTTGCCCGAAACGGCTTGATCATTGCCGATCTCACCCCAGCCAACCTCGATATTCACGCTGATCTGCGCGGGCAGGAGCGCACCCAGCTCCTCGGCGGCATACTGCATGGCGGAGGTGAACCCGGCCGGCGCGCCATCCACGCTAGAATCATAGACGAGGTTGATCTGCATTCCTCAACTCCGAACGCCGGATCCCGACGATAACGACGACCCCAATCCCACACCGGGGAGATTCTCGGCCCAGAATGGGTACAGGCTGCCGTGAGCGCAATACGCTGAAGCGGAATGGTTATACGATTGTGAACGCATGATCGAGGCTGCTTTGAACGGCGTGCGTCTGCTGGACCTCGGCCGGCTTCAAGTCGCGGTGACCGGATCCGCCGCGACGGGGGGCTGTTCTTCCGGACGAAGGCATGGAAAGACGGCCTTGTTCCTCTAGCGACGTGAAACGTGGCCGGCGAGTGATGGGAGGCGGACCTAATGGCACGGATCGAGGACATCCTGGCGACGATGGACTATGGCCCCTCGCCCGAGGCGAGCGACCATCCGCGCGCGTGGCTCAAGGCGCATGCCTCGGGATTTGGGCATTTCATCGACGGGCGATTGACGGCGCCGGGTGACGGTCGCACGATAGAGGTGCGCGATCCCGCCCGCGATGAGTTGCTGGCCAAGGTCGCCAAGGGCACGGCGGCCGACATCGACACGGCGGTCAAGGCCGCGAGGGCCGCCTTTCCAGGCTGGTCGGCCTTGTCGGGTCATCAGCGCGCACGCCATCTTTACGCCATGGCGCGTCACGTCCAGAAGCGCGAGCGCTTCCTTTCCGTTCTCGAGTCGCTCGACAACGGGAAACCGATCCGCGAATCGCGCGACATCGACATCCCGCTGGCGGCCCGCCACTTCTACCATCACGCCGGCTGGGCGGAGCTGATCGAAGGCGAATTCCCACGGCATGGGCCGATCGGCGTTTGCGGCCAGATCATCCCCTGGAACTTCCCGCTGCTCATGCTGGCCTGGAAGATCGCGCCGGCGCTCGCGGCCGGCAATACGGTGGTGCTGAAGCCGGCCGAGTTCACGCCGCTGACCGCGCTGGCCTTCGCCGAAATCTGCCGCGAGATCGGGCTGCCCCCGGGGGTCGTCAACATCGTGACCGGCGATGGCGAAACCGGCGAAGCGCTCGTCGCGCATCCTGATGTGGACAAGATCGCCTTCACGGGTTCGACCGAGGTCGGTCGCCTGATCCGAGAACGGACCGCAGGCTCCGGCAAGAAGCTCAGCCTCGAGCTTGGCGGCAAATCGCCCTTCATCGTCTACGACGACGCCGACCTCGACGGGGCGGTCGAGGGGGTAGTCGATGCCATCTGGTTCAACCAAGGGCAGGTGTGCTGCGCGGGCTCGCGCCTGCTGGTGCAGGAAGGTATCGCGGACCGTTTCCATGTCAAGCTGAAACGACGCATGGGAACTTTGCGGCTCGGCGACCCGCTCGACAAGTCGGTCGATATCGGGGCCATTGTGGCGCCCGTGCAGCTCCAGCGCATCCGCGACCTCGTGGCCAAGGGTGAGGCCGAGGGCGCGACCCTGTTCCAGGCGGATTGTTCCATACCGCAGACGGGTTGCTTCTTCCCGCCGACGCTGTTCACGAATGTTGCGCCGGCTTCGACCATCGCCGAGGTGGAGATTTTCGGTCCCGTGGCGGTCTCGATGACGTTCCGCACGCCCGACGAGGCCGTGGCCCTCGCCAACAACACCCGTTATGGCCTAGCGGCGTCAGTCTGGTCTGAAAACATCAATCTCGCGCTCGATAGCGCGGCCAAGATCAAGGCCGGCGTGGTCTGGATCAACTCGACCAACCTGTTCGACGCCGCTGCTGGATTCGGCGGCTACAAAGAAAGCGGTTTTGGCCGCGAGGGTGGTCGGGAGGGGCTGTTCGAATATCTGGCGCCCCTGTCGTCGAAGAGCGGTGACGTCGCCGCCGAGGGACCGCCGGCCAAGCTCTCGGTGCTCCCGGGCAAGGTTGAGCCGAGCGCGCTGCTGCCAAGCGGCATTGCAGGCATCGACCGGACCGTAAAACTCTATATCGGAGGCAAGCAGGCGCGGCCGGACTCCGGCTATTCTTACACGGTTTCGGATGCGGCCGGCGCGCCGCTCGGCCAAGCCGGTCTCGGCAGCCGCAAGGACATCCGCAACGCGGTCGAAGCCGCCGGCAAGGCAGAATCCTGGGGTGCGGCCACGGCGCATAATCGGGCGCAAGTGCTTTACTACGTCGCCGAAAACCTTGCGGCGCGCGAATCGGAATTCGCCGAGAGACTTCGCTCCATGACGGGCGCCTCGGCCGAGACGGCGGCGCACGAAGTCGGGGCCGCCATCGCGCGAACCTTCTACTACGCCGCCTGGGCGGACAAATACGACGGGCGGGTCCACGCCACGCGCTCGCGCCACGTCACGTTGGCCATGAACGAGCCCTTCGGCATCATGGGCCTCATGTGCCCGACCGAGGCCCCGCTGCTGAGCTTCGTATCCCTGCTCATGCCCGTCATCGCCATGGGCAACAGGGCGGTCATCATCCCATGCTCAACGCATCCTCTGGCCGCGACGGACTTCTATCAGGTGCTCGACACGAGCGACGTGCCGCCGGGAGTCGTCAACATCGTCACGGGCGAAGCCGACACGCTGGCCAAGACCTTGGCCGAACATCACGATGTCGCGGCGCTCTGGTATTTTGGATCGAAGGCCGGAAGCGCAATAGTGGAGAGGGCATCCGCCTCGAACCTCAAGGCCACCTGGGTCGGCGACGGCCCTGCCCGCGACTGGTTGTCGCCCGACGAGGGGCAAGGACCCGACTTCCTGCGCCGGGCCGTCCAAGTAAAGAACATCTGGGTGCCTTACGGCGAATAGGCGAGCCTTCACCCCATCACGGGCTGGCCGATAAGCCAGGATCGAGTTTGGTCAAGATCGCGTAAGCGGCCTTCACGCGGGCTTCGACGGGATAGTTCTTGTTCGCCAGGATAACAATGCCGAGCTTCCTCGCCGGCACGAAAGCCACATAGGCACCGAAGCCGTTGGTCGATCCCGTCTTGTTGATCAAGACATCGCCATGCGGCGGCGAGGGAGGGACGATCGCCGTCACCGGATTGGGCTCATAGGCGATTTTGGCGGAATTGCCCGCCAGCAGCGTCTCGATGGCGACCGGATAGGGATATTGTTCCCAGATCAGATCCTGCGTCATGCCGCCCACCGTGAAATAGCCGGTATGGGTCGCGCGGATCGCCTTTTGGAGCGGCGTGCCGCCATCCGTAGGATCGAGATTGGCCTCGATGAATCGAAGCATGTCTCCGGCCGTGGTTCTGATGCCATAGGCCTCGGCAGCCAACGGTCCGGGTGCCATTCTGATCGGCACGTCCTGCTTCGTATAGCCCTGGGCGTATCGGCCCTGTTCTGCCAGCGGAACGTCGAGGTAGGTGCTCGTCATTCCAAGCGGCTTGAACACGACATCCTTTTCCAGCACTGAAAAATCTCGATCGAAGCTTTTAGCGGCGATCAGCCCGAGCATCCCGATACTCGGATTCGCATAGGTCCGGGTGGTTCCAGGGGGGTAGGTCGGTGCCCAGGCTTTTAAATAGGCCATCAATTGCGCGTCGGTCGCCACCTCGTCCGGAACCTGCAGGGGCATACCGCCCGGCGTATGGGTACCGAGGTTAAGGAGGCTGACCTCGCCGAAACGGCTGCCGCGCAGGTCTGGAAGGGCATTCGCGACCTTGTCGGACAACGACAAGCGACCCTGAACCCGCGCATAGGATGCGAGGACCGCCGTGAATGTCTTGCTGAGCGAGCCGATCTCGAACAGCGTATCGTCTGTGACCGGATCGCGGGTCTCCTTGGATGCGATGCCGTAGTCGAACACATAGCCTGTCCCGTCGGCCACGATGCCGACCGCGACGCCGGGGATGCCGGACTCGCGCATCAACGGATGGATGATGTCCTGGACCATGCGCTTGATCCCATCGCTTGCATCATCGGCGGCAAAGCCGCCGGTTGTGGTCAGCGATAGAACCGAGGCTATTGCCGCGATGGCAAGAGTGATCCGCATCGTCTTGTGTTCTCCCCCACTGAGGCGGCCAGGAGAGTGCTCGATCTCCTAGGTTCTGTTGACAAAGAGGATTCCCAAGCGGGATGATTTTTGATTCACGTTTGTTTTTGCGGAAAGACGAACGTGAGTCGCTACGAAATCTCCAACGAGCAATGGGCGGTGATTGAGCCCTTTTTGCCGTCCGAGTGTGGTCGGGGATGCCGGCCCGCCCATGACAACCGTCGTTTCTTTAACGGAATGATGTGGATTTTGAGGAGCGGAGCACCTTGGCGGGATCTGCCCGAGAGCTTCGGCAAGTGGAATTCAGTGTTCCAGCGGTTCCGCCGATGGTGCCAGCAGGGCATCTTCGATGCTTTGCTCGAAACCTTGGTCGAGGTAGGCATCGCCGACGAGCGGGAGACCCAAATGGTGGATTCGACCATCGTCCGGGCGCATTCTCAGGCAGCCGGCGCAAAAGGGGGATCCAAAATCAGGGATTTGGTCGCTCGCGCGGCGGTTTTACGAGCAAAGTCCACTGTCGGTGTGACGCCATCGGACGCCCTGTCGCCTTCGAGGTCACCGGAGGCGAAGCCTCCGACATCCGCCATCTTGAGCCCCTGATGGACGATCCCGTCGCTATCGCCAAACCGAAGGCCCTTCTCGGAGACAAAGGCTACGACAGCGATAGCAATCGAGAGGCTCTCCTGGTCCGGGGCATTCTTCCTGTCATACCATCCAAAAGGTCTCGAAAAGTCATCATTCCGCATGACGAAGTCGCCTACAAGGATCGTAATCGAATCGAGCGGATGATCAACAAACTCAAGCAGAACAGACGCATCGCCACGCGCTTCGATAAAACACTATCCTCGTTCACGGCATTCATAAGCCTCGCAGCCATCAGAATTTGGTTGCCGACCTTTGTCAACAGAACCTAAGTGATCCGTCCTGCTTCAAACACATTGCCGGGCGGTTTAGTCTGGCCGGTGGCGATCTGCCGGCCTAAATCGGGCAATTGGTTATGGTGCATCAGGAGCACGTCATTGGCCCGGGCCAGCACCACCGCCGAGCGCGTGAAGCTGTTGTTGGAGACGACGACCGCATAGGCGGCGCCATGCATGTTCCTCGCCGTATAGGCCTCCTGAACGGCCTTGTTGCCGACGGGCTTCGCGTGGAATTTGCACTGGATGACCACGCGCTTGCCGTCCGCGTCGGCGATGAGGTCGGCGCCTTGGTCGCCGGTCTGCGGCGTTGCGGACACGGCCCATCCGGCCCGTTGCAGAAGACTTTGGCATTGCGCTTCGTAGCGATGGCCGGACTGGCTAGCCCTTTCGACATCGGGCTCGACGTCCACATTCTCCGCCGCCTGGTTTACCACCGCCAGAAAGCGTCGGGTGATATCCCGGCGCAGGGTCTCGCCCATCGCGGTGCCGTCGATGCCAATGCGAAGGGCTTTGGCTTCGCGCAGGATAACCCCATCGATGAAGGCATTGGCATGGGCGATCCAGGCCGTCAGGTCATAATTGCCGTAGCCGTCGTGCCGAACGAGCTGTTTCTGCTTGACGCTGAGCAGCTTGACATGGGCACGCGTCACTTTCTTCGTCACCGCCAGGAGACGGGCCCGCCTTCTCCAATAAACACCCGTGCGCGCCGCCATGACGAGGAGCGTGCCAAGGAGGCAGGCGGCGAGAAGGGTGGGCAGGAGGCCGATCTCGGCATGCCTGTCGGGCATCGCCATCTCCTAGAGCATCATGCCGAGAAGCCGGCACGGGTTTTCTGCATGATGCCCCTTACTATTAAAAATAGCCCCCCCGATGAGCTATTGGCGCGCCGTAATGGCGGCACGTTCGGTTTTGACGAGCGGAAACATGCAGGTGACCGTGGTGCCCTCGCCCGGCGCAGAATCGATCAGCACCTTGCCGCCATGCAGTTCCACCAGCGAGCGGACGATCGACAGGCCGAGCCCGACGCCGCGGTGACGAGAGCCGCCAGTCTCCGAATGGAACCGGTCGAACACGCGATCGAGCACCTCCATGGGAATGCCACGCCCCTGGTCCGACACCTTGAACACCACCTGATCGTCCCGCCGCAGCGCCGCCAGCGTCACCGTCTGGCCCGGTGCTGAGAACCCGATGGCATTGGAGAGGAGGTTAAAGAGGATCTGCCGCAGTCGCTTGCCGTCCGCCGTGAAAGCGCCGATGCCGTCCATCGGCACGATCCGCAGTTTGATCGCATGTTCCGAGAGCCGGTCTTGGACGCCTTCGACGGCCTCGCTCATCGTCTGGGCGATATCCACGGTGCCGAGGTCAAGCTCCATCGCATCCATGTCGATGGTGGCAAGGTCCAGGATGTCGTTGATGATCGCCAAGAGAGCGGCCGAGGATTTGGTGACATAGCCCGCATATTCGAGCTGTTTCGGGTTCAGGGGGCCGAACGAGCTGTCGCTCAGCAATTGGATGAAACCAATGATATTAGTGAGCGGCGAGCGCAACTCATAGGAAACATGATGGACGAAATCGTTGCGGAGCTTTTCGGCTTCGAGCAGCGCCGAATTGCGCTCCTTCAACGCGCGCTCCACGTTCACGCCCGCCGTGACATCGGTGAACGTCAGCAACGTCGCGCCATCAGGCAGGGGCGCGGCCGCGCAATCGATGATGCTGCCATCACGGCGCTGGATGCGGCGCTCAAATCCCCGGCGCGCGTCGTGAAGGCCCGAGACGCTCGAACGGACGTCGGTCCATACCTCGGTGTCGATACTCTGCGGCAGGCAATGGGCTGCCAGCACATCGATATGGGGCTGCTCGGAGAGCGGACCGATCTCGAAATGCCACATGGCGGCGAAAGACGGGTTGAAGAGTTTTAGGCGGCCGTCGGACCCGAACACCGCCACGGCTTCCTTGAGCGTATCGAGCGTTTCGCCCTGCACGCGAATCATCGCGTTGAAGCGTGATTCGAGATGGTAGCGCTCGGTCACATTGTCGAAGAGATAGATCACCCCGCCCTTGGGATTGGGATTGGTGACGACCCGCAGCGTGCGGCCGTCGGGCAGATACCAGACGGTTTCGCTCGTCTCCACGGCCTGGTAGGCGCTGATGACGCCCATTTTCCAGGCCCGGTAGTCGGCCTGTTCGGGCAAGCGCCGCTCGGCTCTCAGCCGGTCTAGAATCTCAGAGTCGGAGGGTCGGCTGTCGAGGAAGGTGGGGTCGAGGCTCCACAGCGACCGATAGGCCGCGTTGTAGAAGATCAGCCGCTGGGTCCCATCGAAAATGGCGACTGCCGTCGAGAGCTGATCGAGGGTGCGGGCTTGCGAATCCATCTGCTTGCGCAAGTCGTCGCGCAACGCGTCGATCTCGGCCCTGTCGAGCCCGATCCCGACCGAGCCGCCCTGGCCCGGCACCTCGATGACGTCGAGGCTATGGCGTTGGCCCGCCACGATCGCGCCGACCTTCGCCCGCCAGATCTCGCCGGCCCGACGCGCCGCGCCGACGGCGTCACGGGCGGCCTGATCGAGGAGTTCGACATTGCCGACCACCGCCTCGCCGCCCTCCTTCATCTCGACGGCGCCGGCATAAGCCTTGTTGACCCAGATGTTCCGTCCGGTCTCGTCGCGCAGCCAGGCGGGTTCGCCCATGGCGTCGAGAAGGCCGCGCCACAATTCGTTTTCATGGACGATCTTGGCGAAGCGGTCGCGCAGGCGCGTCAGCTCGAGCCGGTCCCCGGAAACATCGCGGATGCGCAGGATCGCGCGTCCGCCCATCGCCCGGCCCTCTGCCTCGATATGACGACCCGCGATGGTCGCCAGGGCGATGCGAAAGCCCTCGCCCCGGCTTCGCAACCGCTCGACCGCATGTTCGAGCGTCTGTGCGGCGGCAGCCGGAAGCCACAAACCGAAGCCCAGAATGCGCCGGGGCACGGGAACATCGGTGACGAGAGCGAGATCGCCTTCTATCTCGGGCTCGCCGGTGGCCGAACGCCAGGCGATGATGATCTGCGGCTCGGCGGCGAGGAAGACTTGCGCCCGATCGAGCTTGGCGCGCGATTCCATCAGTTCGGCCGTGAGGTTCCGCTCGCGCTCGTGCCAACGCCGTCGGCCGGCCAGATGCAGCAGCGCCGTCACGGTGGAAAACAAGATCAGCCCGACCGACAAGGACAGGCCGGCCATCTCGCCATGGTCGCTGAGGATATCGAGCACGAAGGGAAGGCGTTCGGACGCAGAAGCCGGCACGGTGCCGAGCGCGGTCACGCCCGTCAGGCCGAGGCCAGTCGTCCGCAAGGCGCCGCGCGTCAGCGAGCCGAGGAACGAACCCGTATGGGGAAAGTTCACAGCCACCCGATACGCAGATCCAGCCCCTTCCGGGCGCCGCCGCCGATCCATGTCCTGCCCCCTCGCGCTTGTGCGGCCAGGACCACGAGGGTCCGGACCACACGTTCGGCCGCTCCGCCAAGCGCGGCCGAATCGCTGAACGCTATTCATAACCGATCGTCGGACCGATGATTCAACATTTGGTCCGTTCGCAGGCCGGGCCTGGATCTAATCCATCGGCATGGCTTGGAGGACACAAAAAAGCCGCCGTGAATCCCGCGCTGGCGGGATGACGGCGGCTGGGAAGCGCCCTCGTCGGAGGCCCCCACCCGCGCGGTGGGGCTCGACGAAGCCGGGATCAGTAGCGGTATTGCTCGGCCTTGAACGGGCCGTCGGCCGACACGCCGAGGTAGGTCGCCTGCGGGGCGGTGAGCTTCGTCAGCTTCACGCCGATCTTGTCGAGGTGGAGCGCCGCCACCTTTTCGTCGAGGCTCTTCGGCAAGACATAGACCTGGTTCTTATAGTGGCCCGGCTTGGTCCACAGCTCGATCTGCGCCAGCGTCTGGTTGGTGAAGGAGGCCGACATGACGAAGGACGGGTGGCCGGTGGCGTTGCCGAGGTTCACGAGGCGGCCTTCGGATAGCAAAATCATGCGCTTGCCGTCGGCGAATTCGATCTCGTCGACCTGCGGCTTGACGTTGTGCCACTTGAAGTTCTTGAGGCTCGCGACCTGAATCTCGCTGTCGAAATGGCCGATGTTGCACACGATGGCGCGGTCCTTCATGGCGCGCATATGGTCGAGCGTGATGACATCGACATTGCCGGTCGCGGTGACGAAGATGTCGGCGCGGGGCGCCGCGTCCTCCATGGTGGTGACCTCATAGCCTTCCATCGCGGCCTGGAGCGCGCAGATCGGGTCGACCTCGGACACCATGACTCGGCAACCGGCGTTGCGGAGCGAGGCGGCGGAACCCTTACCCACGTCGCCGAAGCCTGCGACCATGGCGACCTTGCCGGACATCATCACGTCGGTGCCCCGACGAATACCGTCGACCAGCGATTCGCGGCAGCCATAGAGGTTGTCGAACTTCGACTTCGTGACGCTGTCGTTGACGTTGATGGCCGGGAACAGCAACTTGCCTTCCTTGGCCATGATGTAAAGCCGATGCACGCCCGTGGTGGTCTCTTCGGTGACGCCCTTAATGGCTTTGCCGTTGCGGCCATACCAGCCGTGGTCCGACTTCAGGCGCTTCTTGATCGAGGCGAAGAGCACTTCCTCTTCCTCGTTGCCGGCCTTGTCGAGGAAGGCGGTGTCGCCGCCCTCGGCCCGGATGCCGAGATGGATGAGCGACGTGGCGTCGCCGCCGTCGTCCAGAATCATGTTCGGGGTGCCGCCGTCGGCCCATTCGAAGATCTTGTGGGTATAGTCCCAGTAATCGACGAGGCTCTCGCCCTTGATGGCGAAGACCGGGGTGCCGGTGGCAGCGATCGCGGCCGCCGCATGGTCCTGCGTCGAATAGATGTTGCACGAGGCCCAGCGCACATCAGCGCCGAGTGCCTTCAAGGTCTCGATCAGCACCGCCGTCTGGATGGTCATGTGGAGCGAGCCGCAGATCCGCGCGCCCTTCAGCGGCTGCTCGGCGCCGAACTCTTTGCGCACCGCCATGAGGCCCGGCATTTCGGTCTCGGCGATGGCGATTTCCTTGCGGCCCCAATCCGCGAGGCCGATGTCGGCGATGGCGCAATCTTTGGGGGCGGCGGAGGCGGTGGCTTGGGGCATGGTGGTGTGGGTCCGGCAGGGTTGCGTTGCCGGGCTTCTAGCAGGAGGAAAGGCGGATGGCAATATAAAGATATAAGGAAATGGTTATATGATATTTCGGAATAGCAGATCTAGATACGCCTTCGGGTCCAGACTTGTGGCAGTCGATACTCAGCAGCATTTGGCGAGCTGCCTTGCACTCTCTTTGAAGATCATCGAGCCCTGCGCAAGACGCCGTCAGAGCTGCTTCTTGTGAACAACGGCACTGCCGCGAAAGACCTTGTGTCGTTATGCAGCTAATTCGAAGCCTTCTACCGTAGGCACAGTCATAGCGTCACTAAAGTATATAACTTCTCGCCCAGTTGTCTTGCGGCCTGCGCTGTAGTTCAATGCATAGGATACGGGTGCGAACTCGGAATAAATGTCCCGAATCTGAGGTACGTCGTCGTAGGAGACAATCCACTTCGCACAGCGGTGCTCACGGAGGAGGCGGAGGATAGCCTCGTGGTTCTCGTGCCGGTAGAAATTTCTGTATAGCTTGCTACCCTTCACATAGTAGGGTGGGTCAAGATAGCAGAACGTCTCACATTGGCGGAGGCGCTTTCTCGTGAAGATTAGGGCGTCCTCGTTCGAAAACGAAATCCTGTCTTTAAATAGCTGGATGTCTTGGATCTGCCGGATTTGCTGCGCTCGGTTCATACGGGCGTCGAGCTTCCAGACGCTCTCCTGCTGGTAGCCGCCGATCGGTCCAGCGCCCTCAATGATGCCGGATCGGTTTGTCCGATTGAGGAAGTAGGCCGAAAAGCCAAGTTCAAGGCGATTGCTCAAATTTCGCGCCTGCCAGATGGTTCTTTGGCGGTACCACTCGTCCATCGTGGCCGGCACGCTATCAATGAGCGCACAAAGATTATCCGGACGGTGCAATACCGAGTCCCAAAAGGAGAAGATCGCCTCGTCGATATCGTTAAGAGCAATCCGCTCGACAAAGCCGGTCGATAGGAGCCTGAGCGCCAGTCCGGCACCGCCGGCATAGGGTTCGCAGTAGGTCGAGCGGAATAGCTGGTTCGTCTTCACCACCTCGACAAAGTATGGGAATAGCTTGGCTTTGCCACCTGGATATCTGAGCGGTGATACAAGCACTAGATATTCCTCATAACAAATAACTCAATCGTATCTCGCGCAGCAGTCAATAAATGATGATTTGGGATCACATTAGCGTGCGTTGCAAGATTGAGATTCGCTAGGTGGTTGTTTTTGAACTGCTTTAAGATAATTTTGTCGTCCGCACCAAGCTTGACTGTATTGCTTAGACATAGATTGATGGCGCCTTCCAGATCGTTCTGCTTTCCTGATGAGTTGGCTCCTTGCTTCTCGATGATATTTTTACAGACGGCTTCGACGATCCCCCGGAGAAGTGAGGTGCCGGCGGCAGGAAATTCGACTATATTGATCTTGCGGGCCTCCTTCATGAACTGAGTGAGGAGGCGATTCTGAATGGTGACTGGATAGTCAAGGAGCGCGTTCTTACGCGGCTTCGATCCAACAGGCCCGCCAGTTTCCCTCCCGGGCGTAACTGAAGTGCCACCTGCCTGTCCAGATGCAGCGTCCCCCGCCCCCAAACCGGTTTCGGCCACTCCTTGGCCCGCATCACTGACAGCGCTCTCGGTGACGGATGGATCCTGTCCGCTTCCTCCAGACGTTTTTGAAACGGTCCTTTGCTGCGCGTAATCCTTGAAAACTTCAGCGTAAGTCGCAGTAGCGCCCAGTCCCCTTTGAGGGGTGACGACAAGCTTTTTGATCAAGTGTTTCAATCTGCGCCTTGCCTCGTCAGAAACGAAGTCCACCGTGAGATTGGTTTTGTCGAACTCGACGCCAACCGACGTGCGATGTCCCGTGGTTTCGAGGAAGCGAATAGGCGGGTTAAACGCGACGCCAGGGTCCATTAATGCGAACTGCTCCGCTTCCGTCCAGTCGAACTTAAGCGTCGCTAGGTAAAGCTCATATTCGAGGATGAGGTCCTTGATCTCTGATTGAGTTCTGGCGAAAACATTGGCGAGTTGGGATATGCTTTTGCCGCCGGCACGCTCGTCATAGACCGCCTTGCGACTACCCAGAAAGCCCCAACGAGACTTGTCACCCAGACCAAAGTGAGAATTTGCCATGATAGGAAGCAACGCGTCTCGGTTGGGTGCGATTGCACAAGCAACGCTCAGGAGATCGTCTTTGACCGCGTTCGGGATCGGCAGGACCGCCCGGGTAAAATCGTTGGGGGCAGTTAGCTGCCCTGTTAGGAGTTTATAGGTTGCAATTCGTGTATTACCTTCTATGACTGTGTATTCCTTACCCGTCTTTATGACGTAGGGCTGTTCCGCCCCTTGATTTCGGCCTTCCGTCACGATTTTCTTAATGAATGCCGTAAGGTCTGCATGTTCGAAGAAGTACCTAATGATCTCGTCTTCGGATTTCGGACGCTGTGGCGTTACGATACGAGGATTGCGCTCGTCCAGTTTGATGAGGGAAAGTGGCAGTCTCTCATACTTGAACTTCTCGAACAAAGGTGTCCTCCTTCATAAGTTCTCCAATAGATTGTTCCTGGAGATCGCGTCAGCCGCAACCAAGGCAAGTTACAAAAGGGTGGTGTTGTATACCTGTATGCCGAAATAATTTGCATGGCCGATAAACCCGGGTTCGAAAGAGCTTCGCGCCTTTGGAGTGGGGCACGGGCGTGCGGCTGGAATAATGATTGGCGGCGCACCGCGCGGTGATACAATGCCGCAGGACGACGGTTTGGTCGAGGTAATGGCGGGTTTGACAAGGCGGCGATTGATGAGGCGTATCGTTCGTAATGCGATCGAGCGCTGACTACGCGATCCAACCCATGTGGCCCAATCCCAAAAACCGGGCTAACCTGCACCCATGAGCACCGCACCCAAAAACCTCGTCCTGCAACTGCTGCGCGACATGCGCGGCGAGGCGGCGGAGATGCGCGCCGAGGTAAAGTCCGACATGCACTCGCTCCGGGCCGATGTCGCCTCGGATCTGCTGGCGATGGAGGCTCGGCAAGCCGCCGAACACAAGTAGACGCGGGCGCAGATCGTCGGGCTGCGGCGCACAATCGTCGAATATGCGCCCTCGGTTTTCGGACGTGGCACCGTCATCAGCGACCTTGAGGCGCGGCTGCGCCGGGTCGCGCAGCATCTGGCTTTGCCGCCGCTCGACGCGCACTAACCCTGCCCTAAAGCGTTTCGCAGCAAGCGTTCCGCCTGTCCTCGATAGCGCTTTGAACTCGAATGAGGAGCACCGCGTCATGGCCGGCCTGCTGCCGGCCATGACGCCGACCCCCTGGGTCTGGCGGTCGAGGCTTGGCGCGTTCAAGCCGATGTTCCAATCGATTTGGCTGTGCCGCCGGCGTGGATGGCCGGCACAAGGCTGGCCATGGCGGCTTTGAAGTCGCCGAAACAATTTGCGTCGCCAGCGGAATCCCGGTTCGATAGGGTTCGAAGGGTCGAGGCGGGCGATAGGGGCGCCTGGTTCGACGACCAGCGCCGGACCGGGCGGCAAAAGCCGGCCGGGCGGCGCGACGCATAAGAAGGATGATCCATGACTTTTCTCAAAGCCGCCGGTTTCGGGCTCGCCGCCCTGCTTCTCGCCGGCACGGCCGCGTCCGCGAAAACCCTGGTCTATTGCTCGGAAGGCTCGCCCGAAAACTTCACCCCGGCGCTGAACACGACGGGCACCAGCCTCGACGCGTCGCGCCCGGCCTTTGACCAGCTCGTCGAATTCGAACGCGGCACCATCAACGTCATTCCTGGCTTGGCGGAGAAGTGGGACATCAGCCCCGATGGCATGACCATCACGTTCCACCTGCGCAAGGGCGTGAAATTCCACTCGACCAAGACGTTCAAACCGACGCGCGACTTCAATGCCGACGACGTCTTGTTCTCGTTCGGCCGGCAATATGACCCGGCGAACCCCTATCACAAGGTTTCGGGCGGCCAGTTCGACTATTATTCGGACATGGATATGCCGAAGCTCGTGAAGAGCATCGAGAAGAAGGACGATTATACGGTCGTCTTTACCCTGTCCGAGCCCAATGTCGCGATTCTGGCCAATCTGGCGATGGATTTCGCCACCATCCAATCGGCCGAATTCGCCGATGCGATGATGAAGGCCAAAACCCCCGAATTGTTCGACCAGATCCCCGTCGGCACCGGCCCCTTCGTGTTCTCGGCCTATCAGAAGGACGCGATCATCAGGTTCAAGGCCAACCCGGATTATTGGGGCGGCAAGCCCAAGATCGACGATCTCGTCTATGCCATCACGCCCGACCCCACGGCCCGCTATTCCAAGCTGAAGACAGGCGAGTGCCATGTGGCGCCCTACCCGCGCCCGGCCGATTTGGCCGAGATGAAGAAGGACCCGGATATCAATGTGCTGTCGCAGCCGGGGCTGAACATCGGCTATCTGGCCTTCAACGCCACGAAGCCGCCCTTCGACAAGGCGGCGGTGCGTCAGGCGCTGAGCATGGCGATCGACAAGGCGTCGATCATCAAGGACGTCTATCTCGGCGCCGGCCAGGCGGCGAAAAACCTCATTCCGCCGACCCTGTGGGCCTATAACGACAAGGTCGTCGACTGGCCCTACGATCCCGAAAAGGCCAAGGCGATGCTGAAGGACGCCGGCGTGACCGGGCCGATCGACATCGACCTTTGGTATATGCCGGTGCAGCGTCCCTATAATCCAGACGCCAAGCGCATCGCCGAGATGATGCAGTCCGATCTCGCCAAGGTCGGCGTCAACGCCAAGCTCGTCACCTACGAATGGGGCGAATATCGCAAGCGTCTGCAGAACGGCGAGGCGACGACCGCGCTCTTCGGCTGGACGGGCGACAATGGCGACCCGGACAATTTCTTCTTCTTCCTCGGCTGCCCCGGCGGCAAGCCGGCGGGGAGCAACGTCGCCAAATGGTGCAACCCGGCCTTCAACGCCGGTTTGGAGAAGGCGCGCCAAGTGACGGATCTCGCCGAGCGGACGAAGATCTATGGCGACATGCAGCAGATCGAACATGATGACGAGCCGGTGCTCAACCTCGCCCATTCGGTGGTGTTCGAGCCGGTGCGCAAAAATGTCGTCGACTTCAAGATGAGCCCGCTCGGCCGCAACCAGTTCGATGGCGTCGATCTGAAGTAAAACATATGGGAGCCGGGGTCTGCCTCGGCTCCCATACAAGTGTCTGAGCGAAGAGGCCAAGCTGTGAACGTTCTGGAAGAGTTGATCGAATTTGCTGATCAAATCAATCGTGATCACGTTGCCAAACGTGTCGAGGATTGGGAGCAGCGTATTGCTCAACTGTACGCCGATGTAATACGTTGGCTGCCGATCGATTGGGAGGCGACGCTTAGCGGTGAAGTCCCTATGCAAGAGGAACTCATGCGGAATTTCGATATTCCGATGCATCGGCTTCCGATATTGCGCCTGGACCAAAACGGCGTGAATCGTGGCCGATTGGAACCCCGCGGGCTATGGATCATAGGCGTCAATGGTCGCATTGATCTGACGTTGCCCGATCGGCATTATCTCATCATAGATCGAGCCGAAAACTTCGAAACACCGGACTGGAAACTATCCGATTTACGAGATGTGATGAATGAGGTGCCTTTTCAGCGGGATAGTTTTCTGAAGACGCTGGCGTGAAAAATCTTCCTCATATTCTGGCCGCCTATCAGGAAATAGATATTTTTCTCGAACAGAGCCGGACGGCCGTTGCATTCAATCTCTCCCGAAAAACCGAAGCGCGTCAGGTACTCAATGACCAAGCTTATTTTATTCTATGCTGGGGGCAGCTTGAAAATGAAATAAATGCCCGCTGCCGTATGGCCATTGTAAAAAGACATGCGGACGTGGATTGGAACATTAGGAGAGCATGGGATCTGTATAATCCCAACGATGATAAATTTTCTGGTTTATCATTTGATAACCGCGTGAAGTTGGTTCTCGATCAGCGGGAAGGCCGTGGAAGTCCGTTCGCACTTACAATGCTGCATTATGGCCTACGGAACCGCATAGCGCACGGTGGGCTGCAATCTACGCGGATCGGCGTAAACGTGTTCGTCCAGGATTGCTACCGCATCCAAGCCGCCTTGAACGGGAGCGCATGACCCATGCTCGGCTTCTTCATCAAACGCGTCGCGCTCACGGTGCCGACCTTCATCGCCCTCACGTTTCTCACCTTCGTGGCGATCCGGCTCGTGCCGGGCGATCCCGTCGAGGTGAGGACGGGGGAACACGGCATCACCCCCGAGCGGCTGGAGATGATGCGGCATCAGCTCGGGCTCGATCAGCCGGTGTGGAAACAATTCCTCGATTACGCCTGGGGCCTGCTGCACGGCGATTTCGGCACCTCGCTCTCGACCAGCGGCAACATCCTCACCGAGTTCCTGACCCTCTTCCCCGCGACGGTCGAACTCTCCTTCATGGCCATGCTGCTCGCCATTGTGATCGGCATTCCCATGGGGGTCTTCGCCGCCGTCAAGCGGGGCTCCTGGTACGACCAGGTTCTCATGGGGCTGTCAGTGACGGGCTATTCCATGCCGATCTTTTGGTGGGGTCTGCTGCTGATCATGCTGGTCTCCGAGCGCTGGGGCCTCGCGCCGGTCTCCGGCCGCATCGACCTCATCCGCTTCGATTATGATCCGGTCACCGGCTTCATGCTGATCGACAGCCTGCTCTCGGGCGAAGACGGGGCTTTCCTCGACGCGCTCCATCACCTGATGCTACCGGCCATCGTGCTCGGCACCATTCCGCTCGCCGTCATCGCCCGCATGACACGCTCGTCCATGCTGGAGGTTCTGAGCGAGGATTATGTGCGCACGGCTCGCGCCAAAGGCCTCTCGCCATTCAGGGTCGTGGGCCTGCACGCGCTGCGCAACGCCCTCATCCCTGTGGTCACGGTCATCGGCCTCATGACCGGAACGCTCCTGGCCGGCGCGGTGCTGACCGAGACCATCTTTTCCTGGCCGGGTGTCGGCCATTGGTTGATCGAATCCATCTCGCGTCGCGACTATCCGGCGCTGCAGGGCGGCATTATCCTGATCTCGGCCGTGGTGATCCTGGTCAACCTCGCCGTGGATGTCGTCTATGGCATCATCAATCCCCGGATAAGCCATGGCCGCTGACATCGCCCCGACTTCGCTCGTGCCGATCAAGACGAGCGCACCGCCCTCGTCCCTTGCTGCCTTCTGGCACGCCTTCCGCGAGAACAAGGGCGCGGTGGCCGGCGCGGCCGTGGCAATGGTCATCGCGATCCTCGCGATTTTCGCCGATGTCGCGGCCCCGCACGCGCCCTTCGAGCAGTTTCGCGAGGCCATCAAGGCGCCCCCGGTGTGGGACGAGGGAGGGAGCTGGCGCTTCGTCCTGGGCACCGACGGGCTCGGCCGCGACATGCTCACCCGCCTGATCTACGGCGCCCGCGTGTCGCTCCTCATCGGCCTTTCGGTGATGATCGTGTCCTTCGGGCTCGGCGTGGTTCTGGGGCTCGCGGCCGCCTTCAACACCGTCGTCGACGTCGCCGTCACCCGCGTCATGGATCTCATCATGTCGGTGCCCGATCTGGTGTTGGCGATCCTCGCGGTCGCGATCCTTGGCCCGAGCCTCACCAACACGATCATCGCGGTGACCATCGTGTTCCTGCCCCGCTACGTGCGGCTCGTCCGGGCCTCGGCCATGGGCGAACTCGACAAGGACTACGTCACTGCCGCGCGCGTGTCGGGTGTCTCGGGCCTGCGCCTCGCCTTCATGACCGTGCTGCCGAATTGCCTCGGGCCGCTCATCGTTCAGGCGACGCTCGGCGTCTCGGATGCCATTCTGGAGGCGGCGGCGCTGGGGTTCCTGGGGCTTGGGGCGCAACCGCCGACCCCCGAATGGGGATCCATGCTGGCGGATTCACGCGAATTCATCCGCTCCGATCCTTGGATCGTGACCTTTCCGGGCTTGGCCATCCTGATCACCGCCGTCGCTATCAATCTCGCCGGCGACGGGCTGCGCGACGCGCTCGACCCCAAGATGAGGCGAAGCTGATGGCCCTCCTCGACATCCGCAACCTGACCGTCAGCTTCGCCACCCGCTCCGGCGCCTTCACGGCGGTGGACGGCATCGACCTCCATGTCGACCAGCGCGAGGTGCTGGCTGTCGTGGGAGAATCCGGCTCCGGCAAGTCCGTCGCCATGCTGGCCATCATGGGGCTCTTGCCGTGGACCGCGAGGATCACGGCCGACCGCATGACGTTCGACGACAAGGACCTGCTGCGCATCAGCCCGCGCGACCGGCGCAGGATCGTCGGCCGGGACATGGCCATGATCTTCCAGGAGCCCATGTCCTCGCTCAACCCCTGTTTCACGGTGGGCTTCCAGATCCGGGAAATGCTGAAAGCCCATAGCGGGCTCGACCGCGCCGCCCGGCAGCGCCGCGCCGTCGAGCTTCTCGGCAAGGTCGGCATTCCCGAGCCCGAACGCCGGCTGCGCGCCTTTCCGCATCAATTGTCGGGCGGCATGAGCCAACGGGTGATGATCGCCATGGCGATCAGTTGCAACCCGAAGCTCCTTATCGCCGACGAGCCGACGACAGCGCTCGACGTCACCATTCAGGCCCAAATCCTCGACCTTCTGATCGACCTCCAGCGCGACACGGGCGTCGGCCTCGTGCTGATCACCCATGACATGGGTGTCGTGGCCGAAGTCGCGGGCCGCGTCGTCGTGCAATATGCCGGCCGTGCGGTCGAAACCAACGACACCGCCTCGCTCTTCGCCGACCGGCATCACCCCTATACCGAAGCGCTGCTCGCCGCACTGCCGGAGCGCACCCGGACACGGCGGTTGCCGGCCATCCCGGGCGTCGTGCCGGGGCAGTTCGACCGCCCGCCAGCCTGCGTGTTCGAGCCCCGCTGCGGGTTTCGCTTCGATCTGTGCAAAAGCCGCAAGCCGGTGGCGGCCTCGCCCGAACTCGGGCGTGCCCTCTGCCATATTCCGCTGGTTCGGGGCCTGCCGACCCCACCCCGGATCGACGCGGATGGAGTGCCGGCATGACGCGGAACACGATCGACGCCGGACCGGTGCTGGAGGCGCGGGCACTGTCGCGCGACTACGAGGTCAAGCGGGGATTCTTCGGCAAGCGCGCCACCGTGAAGGCGCTATCCGGTGTCTCCTTGACGCTGCATGCGGGGGAAACCCTGGCGGTGGTCGGCGAGTCGGGGTCGGGCAAATCGACGCTGAGCCGCATCCTCACGCTGATCGAGAAGCCCACGGCGGGGCATCTGTTGATCGACGGCACCGACGTGACGGAGGCGAGCCCGGCAGAAGCCAGGCAGCGTCGTCGCAACGTCCAGATGGTGTTCCAGAACCCTTACGGCTCGCTCAATCCGCGCCAGACCATCGGGGCGACGTTGGAGGAGCCGCTGATCGTCAACACGCCCCTGAAGACGCCGGACCGAAAGGAGGCGGTGCGGGCCGCCATGGAACGGGTGGGGCTGCGGGCGGAATTCGCGTCGCGCTATCCGCACATGTTCTCGGGCGGGCAACGCCAGCGCATCGCCATCGCCCGGGCGCTGATGCTGCGCCCCAAGATTCTCGTTCTGGATGAGCCGGTTTCGGCCCTCGACGTCTCGATCAGGGCTCAGGTATTGAACCTTCTCGCCGACCTCCAGGACGAATTCCATCTGTCCTACCTGTTCGTGTCCCATGATCTTTCGGTCGTCCGCCATATCGCCGGGCGGGTTCTCGTGATCTACCTCGGCCACGCGGTCGAGATCGGCACGCGCGAAGCGATTTTCGGAACGCCGCAGCATCCCTATACCAAGGCGCTGCTTTCAGCGACGCCGGTCGCCGACCCCGCCGCCCGCCGCCAGCGCATTCCTTTGAAAGGGGAGCCGCCCTCCCCGTTCGACCCGCCGGCGGGCTGCGTGTTCCATCCCCGCTGCCCGATCGCTTTCGATCGCTGCCGCAGCGAGACGCCGAGCCTCGACATGAAGCACGGCCGGGAGGTGGCCTGCTGGGCTGTCTGAGCGGGAGCCTCGAGGCGCAAGCTAGCCTTAGCCTTGTCTTAGCCGGGCGGGATGACGTAATGAGCGAGCGTTCAACCGAGGGATCGTTCGCCTATGCCGATGAGCCTAACAAGACACGCCGGGCAGGATCATACGACCGCCGCACGGATCGGGCGCGCAATTTTGACCGGCCTTATGCTCGCGGCGGCGTTGATGCCAGGGGCCGCCCGCGCGGCGGGACTTGTGGATCCAAGCGGCACTTGGCTGATCTCGGATGGTCGAGCCCGGATCCGCATCGAGAAATGCGGCCCGGACGATAAGAACATCTGCGGCTTCGTGGTGTGGGTGAAAATTCCTCTCGACGATCAGGGCAAGCCTCGCACGGATGTCAAGAATCCGGATCCGAAGAAGCGCGCTCGTCTCATTCTCGGCCACCAGATCATGCTGGGGCTAAAGCCGAACGAGGACGACCGCTACGAGGGCAAGGTCTATAATGCGGAGGCGGGAAAGCTGGTCGACATCACGACATGGAGCGAGGATCCGGGCGAACTCAAGGTGCATGGCTGCATGCTGGCGATCCTGTGCGGATCGCAGACCTGGACCCAGGTGAAGGATGTGGCGCCAGGGCAATTGACGGGGCCGGTCAATGGACCGAATGGCCCCAGGGCAGACCCTGAATGGACGCCAAAACCCGACCACGCGAAGGCCAAGTCGTAATTCTACTGTGTCGAACACGGAAGGGTCCCTCGATTCTTGGAGACGCCGCTTTGCGGCTCCCCAGGAAGAGGAGCTTTCTAAGATTATGACACAGTAGAACGAGACCATGCCGAACGGGTTTTCGGCATCATGCTCTCCATTGTCGTGTTTTAGAGACCGGCAACCACACCCGGGAAGGACAACGCCAAGAAGCGCGCGATATCCCGCTTCCTGCCGCTAGGATCCTCGCCAGACCCGCACGGCACCGCTCGTCCTGTCCTCACGAGGATACCGAAGCTTTTTATTAACCATACTCCATCACAATGAGGTTATCGCGGGTCCCGGCGGCGGCCGGGGCAGCCCTGAGCGGAGGCCCCCGCGACGGATGGGATCGTGAACAGTACAGCACGGCTGCTCCGGTCCGACCTCGGCTTCAACGGGAGCCCAACCCCGCCGCTTGCCCCGCTTGCCGAACTTCTGGCCTCCGGAGGAGACACGAGGCTCGCTTGCGATACGGCGACGGGCCTCAATCGCTACGGCTGCTCGATTCTCCCCCGGCTTTCGGCCTTGAGCTTTTCCTCCTCCACCGCGAGTTCGCTGTCCCGGCGGGCCTTGGCGAGGGTCGAAGCGGCGCTCGCCTCATGGAACCGGGAGGCGCGCTCGCGCGGGGCATGGACCGCACTCGATCGCAGGGTCGAGGGTCTGCGCGAAGAGTTCTGCGATCTCTTCGGCCTTTGCGTCAGCGACGTCGATATTGTCTTTTCGCCCTCAGGCATCGATGCGCAACTCCTCGCCCTTGCGGCGGTTCGGGCGAGACTCGGTGCGCCGATGATCACCATTGTCGTGGCGGCTGACGAAACCGGCAGCGGTTCCGTTTTCACAGCCGAGGGGCGGCATTTCAATCACCAGACCGCTCACGGACGCGCCGTCGCTTTGGGAGCCCGGCTCGATGGTCTGCACGGTGTCGATGACGCCATCCAGATTCCCGCCAACGGTCCCGCTGGCCCTTGCGCCATCGCCGAGATCGACGAGGCCGTGCTGGATGCCGTCGCATCGGCGCGCCGCGCCGGGCGAACGGTCCTGCTACAAGCGATGGATTGCTCGAAATTCGGGGGTCGTTATCCCAGCGAGGCCTGTCTGGACCTCGTCCGTCAGCGATGGCCGGACGGAGTCCAGATCGTGCGCGACGCCTGCCAGATGCGTGTCAGCCGCCTGCGCCTGCAAGCCTATCTCGACCAGGGCGACATGGTGCTCGTCACCGGATCGAAATTCTTCACCGGCCCGGCCTTCAGTGGCGCACTCCTGATGCCGACGCAGCTCTCTGGCAAATCAGAGCCACACGAGTCCTCGGCGCTAGGGCTTCGGGATTACGCCTCCCGGCAGGATTGGCCGTCGCGTCAGGGTGCCATCCGGGCGGCGCTGCCGTGCCGCGTCGCGCTAGGACCCTGGCTTCGCTGGGAAGCCGCCATGGCCGAGATGGAAGACTATTTCGCCGTGCCCTCGGCCTTTCGACGGGACGCCTTGCGGCTGTTCGGTGAGGCTGCGACGCCCCTCGCGAATTCCGGCTCGCGCCGCACGGTCGTCCGCGCCGAAGACCCGTCCCGCGACGAGCACGACGAGGAATTTGCGACCCCGACGATCTTTCCCTTCACGCTCGCCAACGAAGACACGCCGATCACCCGCAGGCGCGCTTCGGCGCTTCACGTGGATCTCAACCGCGACATGACCTCAGGTCTGCGACCCTCGGCAGGTCCCGCGACGCGCGATCTCGCGGCCCGTCTGTGTCACATCGGCCAGCCGGTGCCTCTCGTCGTCGACGGCCATGAGACGGCGGCGCTGCGCGTCAGCGCGGATGCGCGTTTCGTCGTCGAATGCTGGTCGCCCGATCCTGCCCGCTCGCGCCGGCGCATCCGGGAACGCCTCGCGGGCCTTCGCGCCACCTTTGACAAACTCGATTTTCTGCAGGCCGGGGACGACAGCCTGGCTTCGCATCCTCGCAGCGATCTCAAAAAGGTACATTGACCGTGATCGACCCCATGACCAAGGCCGCGAACGCGAGCCAGGGCTATTGCGACCGGATCGGCGCCGCGCGCCTCGTCCGCATGGCTTATGCGGGGCAGGATCTCATCCCCTTGCGCGAAAAACTGCGGGCCGAATCCGCCGAACCGGGCGCTGCGATGGATCTCGCGGTGATCGAACAGGTCATGGGCAACCGTGCGCTGGGTCTCAGCATCCAGCACGAAGCGCTCATGCTTCAGCAATGCTATCGCCCGGCGCGCCCCGCCATCGAGCCTCGCCTGCGGGTGCTGGCGCTCGCGGCGCCGCTCGACCTCGGCGGCAATACGCCGATCGACTTTCTCATCAACGACCCCGAGGTGGAGCTGAAGATCCTTTACGTTCTGCCGGATCGTCCCTTCGCGGATCGCCTTCCCGAGCATGACGTCGCCATCGTCATCATCCCCGACGAAGAGGAGGCCGCCCCCAGCCTCGCCGCCGTCGCTGCCTTGATCGCGACCTGGCCGAAACCGATCCTCAACCGTCCGGACCGCATCAGACAGCTCGACCGCGACCGACTGTTCGGGGTCATCGGGTCCATCCCGAACCTCTATATTCCGCCCACGATCAAGCTGCCGAGGCATGAACTCGCGGCCATCGGGGTGGGCGCGGCCCTACCTGCCGAGGTCTCCTTCCCGATGATCCTCCGGCCCATAGGCTCCCATGCGGGCCGGGGTCTCGAACGACTGGCAGGGCCGGCCGAGATAGAGCCTTATCTCTCGGCGAACCCTGGTGCGGACTTCTTTCTGTCGCGCTTCATCGACTATTCCAGCCCGGACGGCCTCTACCGCAAATACCGCATCGTCTTCGTCGACCGGAAGCCCTTCGCGGTCCATATGGCGATGACGGAGAATTGGGCGGTCTGGTATCTTAACGCCGACATGTACGCCTCGGCGGAGAAGCGCGACGAGGAAGCGCGCTTCATGACCGGCTTCGACGAGGGGTTCGGCGCCCGCCACAAAGCGGCGCTCGACGAGATCGCAGCCCGGCTCGATCTCGACTATCTCATCATCGACTGTGCCGAGACGAAGGACGGCAAGCTGCTGGTCTTCGAGGCCGGCGCCACCATGATCGTCCACGACATGGATTCGGTCGATCTGTTCCCCTACAAAGCGCCGCAGATGCACAAGATATTTACTGCATTCACGGCCATGCTCGACAAGTACGCGGGTGGCGCCCGCTCCATCGCATGACGGCTCCTTCCCTCGCCGGCCTTTCGCCGGCCGGGCTCGACCCGGAGGACTGGCCCACGACGCGGGCGCAGGGCCACCGCATGCTGGATCGCATGTTCGACTATATCGAGCATGTTCGCGACCGGCCCGTCTGGCAGCCGATGCCGAGCGATGTCCGCGCTCATTTCCAAACCGGATTGCCGGAGGCTGGGCAAGGGCTGGCCGAGGTCTGCGCCGAGTTCACGGCCTTCATCGAGCCCTATGCCACCGGCAACGTCCATCCTGGTTTCATGGGATGGGTCCATGGCGGGGGTACGGTGGCGGGGCTCGTGGCCGAGATGCTGGCGGGGGGCCTCAACGCCAATTGCGGCGGCCGCGACCATGCGCCGATCGCGGTCGAACAGCAGATCACCCAATGGTTGCGGGTGCGGTTCGGCCTGCCGTCGACGGCGAGCGGTCTCTTCGTCACCGGCACGTCGATGGGAAACCTCATCGCTCTCTGGGTCGCGAGGACCGCCGCGCTCGGCCTGACGGTGAGAGCCGAAGGCCTGCAAGCGAGCGGCGCGGGGGTGCTCAGGGCCTATGCCTCCTCGTCCGCCCACGGCTGCGTCGCCCAAGCGATGGATCTCTCCGGCCTCGGGACGGATGCGTTGCGCCTTATCCCCGTCGAGCCCGACCACCGCATGGATGTGACGGCGCTGCGCTGTGCCATCCACGCCGATCGCGACTCGGGCCTGAGGCCCTTTCTCGTCGTCGCCACCGCCGGAACGGTGAATGTGGGGGCCATCGACGATCTCGCGGCCATCGCCGATTTCTGTGCCGAGGAAGGACTGTGGTTTCACATCGACGGCGCCTTCGGGGCTTTGGCGGCCTTCTCCAAGACCCTCGCGCCGCGCCTCAAGGGTATGGAGCGGGCCGGTTCGATCGCCTTCGATTTCCACAAATGGGGACAGGTTCCCTATGACGCGGGCTTCGTGCTCGTCAGGGACGGCGAGGCGCATCGGGCCGCCTTCTCGTCACCCGCCGACTATCTGGCGCGGGAGACGCGCGGGCTGGCGGGCGGCGACTTCTGGCCCTGCGATTACGGCCCCGACCTGTCGCGCGGCTTCCGGGCGCTGAAGACGTGGTTCACGCTCAAGACCTATGGGGCGGAGGGGCTCGGCGCGGTCGTCGATCATACCTGCGCGATGGCTCGTGTTCTGGAGCGTCGCATCGCGGCTGAACCGCGCCTCAAATTGATGGCCCCGGTGTTGCTCAACATCGTCTGTTTCCGCTACATCTGCGACGACGCGGATCGGATCAATGCAGCGATTGTCATGGGCCTGCACGAATCCGGCCTCGCGGCTCCTTCGACCACGACGATCGACGGCCGGCGCGTCATCCGTGCCGCCATCATGAACCACCGTACGATGGAGCGGGACATCGATATTTTCCTCGATGCGGTGCTGGCGCTGGGTGCGCGAGAGGCGTCCCGGTGAGCGGATGCGCTACGCCGCCGGTAGACGATCGTGTCGTTTTCAGCCAAAGCATGCGCGGGGGCCATGGAGATCGACGTGTCGGGACGCGGTAGGCATTTTTCTTTCGGCCTTTTGGCCATCCTCGGCGGTGCGGGCCTTACCCTGGCCGGGGCGTCGCCGGCCTTCGCCGGCAAGGTCCATTGGAAGGACGACCCCAATGTTCCGGGTTGTTCGGCCTTGGCGTTCGACGACACCGATGAATGGTTCGCCGGTGCCGAAGGCGATACGTTCAAGCGTGGCATTTGTCATGGTCAGCGCCTGACGTTCAAAGTCGTCCTGGCCCCGGATCGAGAAAGCTTCACGGTGTCTGGCGCCAATTTCTGCCAGTTCCACGTCGGCGAAAATCACGAGATCACGGCGGGTTGCCGCGCCGGAAAGGCCCGCTGAACGGCGGGTCGTGGCTGCCGTCGGAGTTGGGGCATTTTATCCGACGGGCGGGTTCATGATCTGATTGGGCTTGACGTTCGCCGGACCATCAGGCCAGCCAATGGTGATGA
This sequence comes from Lichenihabitans sp., assembly GCA_965214365.1. GTDB lineage: Bacteria > Pseudomonadota > Alphaproteobacteria > Rhizobiales > Beijerinckiaceae > Lichenihabitans. Next base: position 1,151,180 of record CBDCBM010000004.1, on the reverse strand, counting down.
TCCAACATCCACCGGCGACAGGTTCGCTCGACGCCTCCCGCGCCAAAGCCCGTGCGGCCAGCGTCATCGCCGTGCTGGGTCCCACCAACACCGGCAAGACCTATTTCGCCATAGAGCGGATGCTGGCCCATCCGACGGGCGTCATCGGCCTGCCGTTGCGCCTTCTGGCGCGCGAAGTCTATTCGCGTGTCGTCGAGAAGGTCGGCGCGGAGGCGGTGGCGCTCATCACCGGCGAGGAGAAGATCAAGCCGAAACATCCGCGCTACTGGATTTGCACCGTGGAAGCGATGCCGCGCGACCTCGACGTCTCGTTCGTGGCGATCGACGAAATCCAACTCGCCGCCGACCTCGATCGCGGCCATGTCTTCACCGACCGGTTGCTACATCGGCGGGGACGCGACGAAACCCTCGTCATCGGCGCCATGACAATGCGGCGGGCGGTAGAGCAACTGCTGCCGGGCGCCACCGTGGTCTCCCGTCCGCGCCTCTCGAAACTGACCTTCGCGGGCGAGAAAAAACTCTCGCGGCTGCCACACCGCTCAGCGATCGTGGCTTTCTCGGCCGAGGAAGTTTACGCGATCGCGGAACTGATTCGCCGTCAGCGGGGAGGCGCCGCCGTCGTGCTCGGCGCACTCTCGCCCCGCACCCGCAATTCACAAGTCGAGATGTACCAGAACGGCGACGTCGATTATCTGGTCGCCACCGACGCCATCGGCATGGGACTGAACCTCGATCTTGACCATGTCGCCTTCGCGGGCGACCGCAAGTTCGACGGCTGGCAATATCGCCGGCTGAACCCCTCGGAGATGGGCCAGATCGCCGGCCGGGCCGGCCGCCACCTGCGGGACGGCACATTCGGCACCACAGGTCGCTGCACGCCATTGGAGCAGGAACTCGTCGAGGCGCTGGAGGACCACCACTTCGATCCGATCCCCATTCTCCAATGGCGCAACAGCGATCTCGACTTCACCTCGATCGAGGATCTGCAGCGGAGTCTCGAGCGCTTTCCTCATGAGCCGGGGCTGACCCGCGCCCCGATCGCCGAGGACCTGATGGTGCTCGACGTCGCGGCGCGCGACGCCTCGGTGCAACGGGGTGCCAAGACCAGAGCCGACGTGGCGCGCCTCTGGGACGTGTGCCAGGTGCCAGACTATCGCAAGGCCTCGCCCTCGGCCCATGCCGAACTCGCGCTGACTCTCTATGGCTATGTGGTGCGGGCCGGCCATGTGCCGGATAGCTGGTTCGCGGCGCAGCTCGCGCCCTTCGACCGCACAGAGGGCGACATCTCGACCCTGTCGGCCCGCATCGCCCAGGTGCGCACCTTGACCTATATCGCCAACCGTCCTGACTGGTTGAACGATCCAGAGCATTGGCAGGGCGTCACGCGTCAGCTAGAGGACAGGCTGTCGGATGCCTTGCATGAGCGGCTTGCCCAGCGCTTCGTCGATAGGCGAACGAGCGTGCTGATGCGCCGGTTGAGAGAGAATGCCATGTTGGAAGCGGAAGTAACGGCCGGCGGCGATGTGCTGGTGGAAGGACAGCATGTCGGCCAATTGCACGGATTCAGGTTCACGCCCGATCCGCAGGCGGCCGGCGAAGCGGCCCGCGCCCTCAACGCGGCGGCCCTGAAGGCGCTCGGCGGCGAGATCGAGTCCCGCGCTGATCGATTTAGCGCCGCCGTCGACGAAAGTTTCGCGCTGGCCAATGACGGGACCATCCGCTGGCTCGGCGACCCCGTGGCGAAAATCGCGCCGGGCGACAAGCTGCTCGCGCCGCGCGCCCGTATCATCGCCGACGAACATCTGACCGGCCCCGCGTTGGAGACGGTGCAGCGGCGTCTCGATCTTTGGCTCGCCCAGCATGTGAAGAAGCATCTCGGGGCGTTGATCGACCTTGAAGCCGGTGAAGGCCTCGAAGGTATTTCGCGCGGCATTGCGTTTCAGGTGGCCGAGGCCCTTGGCGTGCTCGAACGCGCGCGGGTCGCCGACGAGATGAAGACGCTCGACCAGGCCTCTCGCGCCACCCTGCGCAAGCTCGGCCTGCGCTTCGGCGCCTACCACATTTATATGCCGGCGCTGGTCAAGCCCGCGCCCCGGGCGCTGGCCGCCCAGCTTTGGGCCCTGCGCAACGGCGGCGTCGAAACCATCAAGGGGCTCGACGAGGTGCCCCATCTGGCGGCGTCCGGCCGCACCTCCTTCGCGGCTGACCAGAGCGTGCCGAAAGGCCTCTACCGCGCTGCCGGCTTCCGGGTCTGCGGTACCCGCGCCGTGCGGGTGGATATCTTGGAGCGCCTCGCCGATCTCATTCGTCCAGCCATCGCCTATCATCCAGGCACGACGCCTGGCGCTCCCCCGCCTGGCACCGCCGATAAGGACGGCTTCGTCACGACGGTCGGCATGACGTCGCTGGCCGGCTGTTCGGGCGAGGATTTCGCCTCCATCCTGCGCAGCCTGGGCTACATGTCCGACAAGCGCCCAGGGCCTGCCATTACGGTCGCCCTCTTGCCGGTGGCGCCGACCGTGCCGCTGAAACCGATGGGGAGCACCCCGACGGTCCACGCCGAGGAAACGCCCGCCACCGAGGCTGATGCCTCGCCCGAAATTGAGGCCGGTGCCGCGCCCGAGACGGAGGAACCGCGAGCCGAACGCGCTGCCATCGACGCAGAGGCGCCGCCTCCGGCCGATGAACCTGTGTCGACCGATGTCGAAGCGGCGCATAAGGGTTCCGCCGCCGAGGTGGAGACCATCGAAGCAGCCGCTGGCGAAGCCGAGCCTTCGGAGACCGAGGCGCCGGCCGCGACGGCTGAGACTGAGACTGAGGCCGAGGTCGAGGCAGAGGTCGAACAGGCTGAACCGATGGCTATGCATGAGGCTACGGCCGAGAGGGCCGAATTTGTGGCCATGGACGAGGCTCCGGTCGAAGCTGAGTCAGTCGCGCCCGTGGATGCCTTGCCGGACCATAATGAAGAGGCGGAGTTGGTCGCTGAGGCGCCGGCCGAAGCTTCGGCGATGACGCACGACCCTGCGGAGACGCCGGAGCCTGAGACGGCTGTCGCCGTCAGTGATGAAGCCGCCCCTGATGAACCGGCGGAGCCGGTGCTGATCGAGGTCTGGCGTCCGCATCGAGCCAATCACAACGCCAACCGGCGGCCTGAGCGAGGCCGACGGCGTGAACAGCCCCATCGCGCACCGGTTGTCGTCGCTGCGACAGCGCCTGAAGGCGAAGTCGCGGCAGCGGTGCCGGACGCTTCCGAAGGCCGACGCAACCCCGAGCGTCGGGACGGCAATTTCAGAGGTCATGATCGCAATCGTGACCGTCGCCCGGCATCGGTGCGCACCGGACCTGCCGCGCCCGTGCCCGAGCGGGTGCCCAACGGGGCTCCGGGCATCGTTCCCCCGAACCCTGCGGGAGAACGGCGCGGCCCGAAGGACAATGGCCGTCCGCAGCGGTTTGGCGAAAACAAGGGACGGAGCGAGCATCGACGCAACGACGAGGGTCGAAGCGAAGGCGGACGGGGCGGTGAAAGCGCCCGGGTCCAGAGTTTCACGACGCAGGAACGCCCGGCGCGCGATCGCCAGCCCGACCCCAATTCGCCCTTCGCAAAGCTATTGGCGTTGAAGCTTGAACTGGAGCGCAAGAAGGAGCCATGATCCCCAGGCGTCGCCATGGCTCCTGACGCCTCCGCCGACCGGCGTCAGCGGATCGACAAATGGCTATGGTTCGCGCGCGTGATGAAATCGCGCTCGCTGGCCGCCAAGCTTGTCGAGGATGGCTTCGTGCGGATTAATTCGCAGCGCATCGACAACCCGGCCAAGCAGATCAAGCCTGGCGATGTCGTGACCATCGCGCTGGAGCACCAAGTGAAGGTGCTCAAGATGCTCGACCCCGGTGGGCGGCGCGGCCCTTTTGCCGAGGCGCAGACGCTCTACGAGGATTTAACCAGGGGTACGGGCGCGCCGCAACCATAGAACGTTCGCCGACTGGAGAAAGTAAGCGCGCCGCGCCACAGAGGCGGGTTTTGCGCGATCGGTTGAGGGTGTCTTTCGACCCGAGGCAGATATTGGCGGCGCAACTTCTTGCGTGCTTCATATGGGTCGGCCGTCACCGCCCTCGACAGCAAACTCTTACGAGTTATCCTTTGCTGTGCGCAGGTGCAGGAGATGATCAGTGGCGCAAATGCTCGGCGGCATAGGGAACGCCTTCTCGGATCGGAACTTCCGGATTTACTCGGTAGGCTCGATCACGTCATGGATTACGTATTTCGTCCAGAACATCACCTTCTCTTGGGTCGCCTGGGATGCAACGCACTCCACAACCTGGCTTGCGATCGTCTCCGCCGCGACCACCGTCACGACGATCGTGTTCCTGCCGCTCGGGGGCGTGCTGGCTGACAGACATGACCGGCTTCGCATCCTGATGGGGGCCTACGCCCTGGACTGGGTCAAATCGGCCGGACTGGCGGCTCTGGCGCTTACTGGGCATCTCAACCTACCGCTTATCTGCATCAGCGCCGTCGCCCACGGTCTGATACACAGCTTCAGCATTCCCGCATCCTTCGGGTTGCTCCCCCGCTTCGTAGCAAAGGACAAGCTCACGGCGGCCATTGGCGTCAGTGCGGCTTACACTCAGTTCGCAATCTTCGTGGGACCAGCCCTCGCAGGCTCGATCCTCGTTCATTGGGGCGCGGGGCTGGCCTTTGTCACGAACGTTTTCGGCTACCTCGTTTTCTTCTGCACGATGGCGCTCCTCAGGACTCCTGCGGGCTACATGCAGGGTACATCCGCGCATGTTTCGTTGAAGTCCGATTTCCTAGAGGGCGTGAATTACATCGTAACCCATCGTGGTTTGTCGACCCTGCTGGTGCTGGTCCTAGTGGGCGATGCCATCGCGGCGTCGGTTGGTTCTATGATGCCCGCCTATACCACCATGGTGCTCGAACTCGGCGTTGGCACGATGGCGACGATGTTCAGCGCGGCGGGGATTGGAGCGACTATAGCGGCCCTATGGCTCGCCTATGGTGGACCCAAATCTGCAACACCGTCGCGAGTATTGTGGGCCGTTCTCGGCTTTTCGATTGCGATCTATATCCTGGCTGGCGCCACGGCGCTGGCCATCGCGCTCCTCGGGATGGTGATCTTTGGATTTTTCGGCGAGACAAGGCGGACGGGGACGGTGTCTCTCATGCAGTCGCACGTCGACGATGCCCGGCGCGGCAGGGTTATGTCCACCCTGTTCTTGTTCACCCAGATGGCGGGCGCGGTAGGCACGTTGACTGTGGGTCTCGGGGCGACTTGGATTGGTCTACGGCTGCCATTGGCGATCTCGGCGATCGCGTTGACGCTCGTCTGGTTCAGCGTGTTCCGCCGGCGACATGCGATGATTCATGCTTTTTCTGATGCGGCAGCGTGAGCATCGATAGATTTGCGCTTCGTGCCGCGAGCGGGCTCCAAGAGGGTTGATCGATTTGAGGCCGGGTCTGCCATTACGCTCAGGGCTTTCTCCTCGCGGCACATCCGCGTGATGTCCACACGGCGCCAGTTGCGTTCGTAGATCGCGAAGGCCTCCGAGGTCGGAATGGGACGGGCCGTATCCCGGCTCCAGGACAGCATTTTCAGTTCCCCGTACTCGTCGGGACAACGGTCTCGCCAGGATCGCCATGTTCCATCACGTCTTGAGGGTATGGCGGCCTGCACCCTCGTTCAAGACGCTGCACGCCTCGGCTCGACCGTCTTCCACGCCCCGTGTTGCCTCGCCCTTGCACCCGCCCGGCAAAGCCGATAGCAGGAACAGGACAATCAGCATGGAGCGGCAACGGCCGCATGGCGCGCCCGCGCCCGCCAAAGGACAGGATATGACCTACGTCGTCGTAGAGAATTGCATCAAGTGCAAGTATATGGATTGCGTTGAAGTTTGCCCGGTGGATTGCTTCTACGAGGGCGAAAACATGCTCGTCATCCACCCCGACGAATGTATCGACTGCGGCGTGTGCGAACCCGAATGCCCGGCAGAGGCCATCAAGCCGGATACGGAATCGGGCTTGGAGAAATGGCTCGGCATCAATGCCGAATATGCGAAAACCTGGCCGAATATTTCGGTGAAACGGGAAGCTCCGGCAGATTCCAAGGATTTCGACGGCAAACCCGGTAAGTTCGACGCCTATTTCTCGGCCGAGCCCGGCACGGGAGATTGACGACACGTCCCCGATGTGGTCATCTGGTCCACATCGTCGAGACCCAATGTTCGGCGAGGGCCGTCACGGCGGCGTTGACCGGGCCGGTCGTGATGCGGGGAATGATCGAGGCGTCGACCACATTCAAGTTGTCGATGCATCGGACGCGCAAGGTCTCGTCCACGACGGACGCCTGATCGCGGCCCATGCGGCAGGTGCCTACCGGATGGTGATGGGTCATCGCGGCGTCTGCGAGAAAGGCGTCGATCTCCGCATCGCTTTGACAGGAGGCGCCAGGATGGATCTCCGAAGCCCGCCACAGGTCCAGGGGGGCCGCCTCTCCGATCCTTCGAGCCAGCCGCAGACTGCCGCGAAAAGCCTTCCGATCATGATCCGTCGCCAGATAGGCGGGATCGATCTGCGGCGCATCCGATCGATCCGGGCCGACGAGGCGAATGGTGCCCCGGCTGTCTGGATGGGTGAAGCCGCACATCAGCGTGTAGGCGCTCCCCGGCGTCGGCCTCGACAAACGTTCGGTCACGGCCGGAAGGACAACGCAAGCGATCACACTGTCCGGCGCACCGACGGCCCGGGATGGATCGTCCGCATGCAGATACATCAGCGATTCGGAATGCTGTAGTTTCGACGGCGTCACATCGTGACGCGCCGCATAGACCAATCCTGCCGCCAGGAGATGGTCGTGCAGGTTTCGGCCCATGTCGCGGCTTTCGATTCGACATGGGACGCCGGCGGCGCTGAGGTCCTCTGGATCGCCGATGCCTGACCGCATCAGGAGCAACGGCGATGCAATGGCGCCGGCACACAAGACAAAACGATCGGCCAGGAGCACCCTTGCGGAGCGCCCGTCCGCTACGAGAAGCCCGACTGCCCTGCCCTTCTCGATGAGCAGGCGCTCAGCCGCGAGTACCGAAAGAATGCTAAGGTTGGCCCGACCCGAGAGGGGCGTCAGATAGGCGTCGGCGGCGTGGACACGGCGGCCGCCCCGAATCGTCAGTTGGTTTGGCGCGACGCCGGCCAACGGACCGGCATTATGGTCGCCGAGGTTAGGCGCGCCGATCGACAGACCCGCCGCCATGAAGGCCAACGCCACCGGATGGAGTTCGGCATGCGGCAGAAACACCGGCAAAGGGCCGCCTTCGCCGCGCCACGCCGAGGCGCCGCCGGAAAAATCCTCGCTGCGACGGAAGGCCGGCAGCAGGCGCTCGAGGGACCAGGCCGGCCCGCCTTCCCGCGCCCAAGCCTCGAAATCCTCGGCATGGCCGCGCACATGAGCCATGGCGTTGAGTGCGCTGGAGCCGCCGAGCAGCTTGCCGCGCGGCCAATCATGGATGCGCCCATTGGTGCCGCGCTGCGGCACGGTTTTGTAGGCCCAGTCGTAAGAACGGCCCGGGAGGAACGGCCATTGCGACGGATCGGCGATATCGGGATCCCGCTCTGCCTCCCCGGCTTCGACCAAACCGACCTTGAGGTGAGGATCTTCGGACAGCCGCGCCGCCACCACACAGCCCGCTGTGCCGGCTCCGACCACGAGGACGTCGAAGCGCTCCGGCATGATGCTCAAACGAGCCGTAAGCTGGGGCCCAGACGCCCGAGGATCTGCTGCTGCACGGCGCCAAGATGAACCCGCATGGCGCGCTCGGCGGCGTCCGGATCGCGGCGCGCGATGGCGTCCGCGATCGCGGCGTGCTCCAGATCGCGTTCGGCGATCCGCTTGGGGCAGCGGCGGCTTTCCTCCGCGTCCCCGAGGCTGACGCGCGCGTCGGTGGCGATATGGCGCAGCAGGGAATAGAAATCGGACGCGAGGCTATTGCGCGACCCGGTCGCCACGGCCCGGTGAAAGGCGAGGTCGGCGGCGCCCGGCTCGACATCGGCCGGCGTGAGCGCGGCGCGCTGAATTCGCGCGATTTCCGAGGGCGACGCCCGCAAAGCCGCCAGCCGCGCCAGCGCCGGTTCGATCACCGTGCGCAGCTCGATGATTTCGACCGGATTGGTGCCGCTGGCGAGGTCGCCCCCAAACCTGACGTCCGGTCCGGCGCGCCGGCCCGCCCGCGCTGGCTCGAGTTCGCCACTCGCCCGTAGGGTTTCAAGCGCCCGACGCAGCCGGTGCCGCTTGACTTGCAGTTGCTCGGCGATGGCACGCTCCGACGGCATCGTCCCGGTCTCGGCCACAAGACCGCGGATCGCCTCGATCAGCGGCTTCAAATCCTTCGCGTCGACAGAAACCGCAGCCACACCCATTCCTCAGATTCCCATCGGTTGGAGCATCGGCTCCGGGGACGCCCGATACCACACGACGCCAATGGCTAAAATCAAACCATCTCTGACGCAAAAAATAGCAGACTCAACCTCGGTTGACAAGATTGGTTGGGCCGTGGTCGAGTAGATCTCCTCAGAGGATTCTTCATGGTCAGCACGGCCTATGATTATGTGATCGTCGGCGCCGGTTCGGCAGGGTGCGCCCTGGCGGCACGGCTGACCGAGGACCCGGCCATCACGGTCCTTCTCCTCGAGGCCGGGGGGTGGGACCGCGACCCCTGGATCCACATCCCGCTCGGCTGGGGCAAGATCCTCACGAAGCGCTTGCATGACTGGATGTATTTTTCCGAGCCCGAGCCTTTTGCCGACAATCGGCGGGTGGAATGCGCCCGGGGCAAAGTGATCGGCGGCTCCTCGTCAACCAATGCCATGGCGTTCGTCCGTGGAAACCGAGGAGATTACGACCGTTGGGCGAGTAATGGTTTGCCAGAATGGTCGTATTCCAAGGCGTTGCCCTACTTTCAAAAGCAGGAATCCTGGCAGGGGCCGACCAGCGCCTATCGCGGGAACGGAGGCCCGGTCACGACCCAGTTCTGCCGCTACGAGGATAGCTTGCTGGGCGCTTATATCGAGGCGGGGCAGACCGCCGGATATGGATGGACCGACGACTACAACGGCGCCCAGCAAGAGGGTTTTGGCCGCCTCCAGATGACGATTCGCGACGGCCGGCGGTGCAGTTCCGCGACGGCCTATCTGCGGCCCGCCCTGCGGCGGCCAAATCTCTCGGTCAAGACCGGCGCTCTTGCGTCCCGCATCCGTCTCGACGGCACACGCGCCACCGGCATCGATTTTGTGAAGGACGGGCAGGCTCACACCGTCACCGCGACGCGCGAAGTGCTGCTCTGCGGCGGGGTCATCAACACGCCGCAACTTCTCATGCTGTCCGGTATCGGGCCCACCGACGAATTGAAGGCGCATTCGATTCCCGTGACGGCGGATGTGCCCGGCGTCGGCAAGAACCTGCAGGATCACGTCTCCACCATCCTGATGTACCGGCGCAAGGAACGCTCGCCCTTCCACCGGATGATGCGGGCCGACAGGATCGGCCTCGAACTGCCCAAGGCCTATCTGTTCGGCAAGGGTTTCGCTGCGGATGTACCGGGCGGGGTTACGGCTTTCTTGAAGTCGAGCGACGACGTTCCGCTGCCCGATATCCAGATCCTGCTCACTGCGGCCACGCTCGGGGCATGGGCCTATTTCGAACCCTTCAAAAAGCCTTTCACCGATGCGTTCGCGGCGCGCGTGGTGATGCTGCACCCCGAGAGCCGAGGATCGGTTACGCTGCGCTCGACGGACCCGGCCGCCCATCCCCGCATCCTGCAGAACTTCCTCTCGACCCAGAAGGACCGCGACACGATGCGGGCCGGCATCAAGATGGCGCGCCGGATCGCCAGCCAATCCTCCATGCAACCCTATGTGGCGGCGGAATTCGCGCCAGGGCCGGCAAAGGTCGGCGACGACGAGATCGACGCCTATATCCGGGCCACCTCGATCACCGTCCATCACCCGCTCGGCACCTGCAAGATGGGGGCGGACAGCGACGAGATGGCAGTCGTCGACACCGATCTGCGCGTGCGCGGCATCGAGGGCCTCCGTGTCGTCGATGCCTCGGTGATGCCGGACCTCGTGACCGGCAATATCAACGCGGCCGTGATGATGATCGCCGAGAAGGCCGCCGACCTTATCGCGGGGCGTCGCATCCGCCCGGACGCGGTTTTATAACCAATGGTCGTCTGGTTGAAAATTTTACTCATTTCATGAGGCGATTTGATCGTTTTCGATTGAAGTCGCCGACCAATCTCGATATGGTTTTCAAATAAATGGTCGCTTTGACCACGGAGCGGGGATTTCATGAGTGCCGTTGCCTCCCCCCGGGAAGACCGGAACAATCGTGACGAGGCCCTCAAGGCTTTGTACGACGACCTCTACGCCAAGAACATGTTTCCCTTCTGGGCGACCTCGACCAATGTGGCGCATGACGAGATCAAGCAGCTCATGGGGAGCGCCAAGGCCGTGCCCCATGTCTGGTCCTACGATGCCGACATCGAGCCGATCCTGAACCGCGCGCCGCCGAATTGGTGACGATGGACGACAGCGAGCGCCGCTCGCTGATCCTGGTCAATCCGGGCCTGTCGCCACGGCGCGCCACGGTTTCGACAATGTACACGGCCTATCGGCTCAACGACGCCAATGAGATCATGCCGCCGCACCGGCACTCGCCGAATGCCATCAGGTTCGGTCTGACCGGCAAGGGCAATTTCACCGGCGTCGAAGGAGAGGACATCACCTTCGGCCCGGGCGATATGGTGCTGACGCCGATCGACACCTGGCACAACCACGGCACGATCGGGGACGACTCCGCCGTGAACCTTTCGGTCCTCGATCTGCCGCTCGTCGAAACGCTGAATTCGATTTATTTCGAACACGATTACAGCGAAATCGTCGGCGGCAAGGTCGTCAAGATGAAGCAGCAGACGGCCAAATATCCGTCCGACTATTCACAGCGCATCTATGGTCATGGAGGCCTGATGCCGCGCTTCGTCAAGCACGATCGCGGCGCGGGCGTCACATCGCCAATGTATGTCTATCGCTGGGAGATGATGCAGGACCTTCTGGACCGGCACAAGGATTGGGACGGCGACCCCTACGAGGCGTTGATGGTCGAATATGTCGATCCGTCCAACGGCAAGCCGGTGTTCAAGACCATCACCTTCTTCGTTCAGATGCTGCGGCCCGGTGAAAAGACCCTCCCGCTGCGCCAGACGGCCAGCCTTCTCGTCGCGCCGTTTCAGGGTAAGGGCCATTCGATCGTCGACGGCAAGCGGTTCGATTGGAACAGGTTCGACACATTGGCCGTTCCCGGCGGCTCTTGGTGCGAGCATGTCAATGATTCCGACAAGGACCCGGTCTATCTCTTCGTCGCCAGCGACGAGCCGGCCCTGCGGGCCTTCGATCTTCACAAGAAGTGGGGCCGCGACAAAGCTGGAGACGTGGTGAGGCTATACTGAGGGATTTTTGCTCCCCTCATCCGTCACGCACGACACCTTCTCCGTAGGGAGAAGGTACCAATGACTTATAACGAGGCATTTCCTTTTCCCGTTCGGGGAAAGGGTGGTCCGCAGAATCGGATGAGGGGCGCGCCTCGTCCTTGAAAGAGCATTGAGCAGAGGTCGACCTTGCCGAGTGCACGCAATACAGCGCTCTTGTCGCATATAGACTGTGCGGGCGGCGGCCAGGTCTGGGTCGAAGGCACGACGCTCTTCGTCGGCCATATGCGATCGCCCGGCGGCACCTCGATCTACGACGTCGAAGATCCGCGCCGTCCCCGGTTGCTCTCCCGCATCGACCTGCCCGAAGGATGGCATTCGCATAAGGTGCGCGTGTCGGGCGACATCATGCTGGTGAACCACGAGAGGCTCGGCCAGAGCGGCGCCGCGGAATTCGGCGGGGGCCTCGGCATCTACGATGTCTCCCGGCCGTCCGAACCGAGACTCATCACAAAATGGACCGTGTCCGGGGGACGCGGGGTGCATCGCTACGATTTCGACGGCCGCTATGCCTATATTTCTCCCACGGCGGAAGGCTATGTCGGCAATATCGTCATGATCCTCGACCTCATAGATCCGTCGAGGCCCGTCGAGGTCGGTCGCTGGTGGGTTCCCGGCCAATGGGTCGGCGGCGGCGAGGAATGCCCGCTGGTGGCGGGCGTTTCGCCACGCTGCCACCACCCCATGCGACGGGGCGACCGGCTCTACGTCAGCTATTGGCAGCATGGATTCTATATACTCGATATATCGGATATGTCCCGGCCGACTCTCGTGTCGCAGGTCAATTCTAGTCCGGCTTTCCCCCACCCGACGCACACCTGCCTACCCATGCCGGGTCCCCTCAAGGGCCGCGACATCATGATCGTCGCCGACGAGGATGTCGCCAAGCTCTATCCTTCGCCCCCGGCCTTCGCCTGGATCTACGACATCACCAACGAGAAGGCGCCGCTGCCGATCTCGACCTTCCAGGTCGAGGGTCTTGATCCCGACGGCGCGCCGCAGCCGCCCATGATGGGTTGCCACCAGCCCTCCGAGCGCTTTTCAGGCTCGATCATTCCCTTTGCCTGGTTCGCGCAAGGGCTCCGCCTCGTCGACATCGCCGATCCCTTCGCGCCCCGCGAGGTCGGGCATTTCGTCCCCGCCGCAGCGCCCGGCGCGAGTCTCGCGTCGTCTAACGACGTCACGATCGACTGGCGGGGCATCGTGTATCTCGTCGATCGCATTCATGGCGTCGACATCATCGAAACGAGCGTCTTCTGATGGACACCAGCGACCCTGCCCCCGCCCCCAAGGGCGACCGCTACCCGATTGGTCCCAAAAACCCGAACCTGCCGTTTTATCCGGCCGTACGGGCGGGAGACTTCATCTTCGTGTCGGGCCAGGTCGGCAAGGATGCCGAGGGCAATATGGTGGACGGCACCATCGAGGTCGAAACGCAGGCGACGATCAATTCCATCGCCCGCATCCTTGCGCATGAAGGCGCGACGCTGGCCGATGTGGTGCGGGTCACGACCTATCTGCAGGATACGCGTGACTTCGGCCGCTACAACAAGGTCTTCGGCACGGCATTCCAGGGTGTCGCCCTGGCGCGCACAAGGGTCGAGGCCAAAGCCGTCATCAATACGAAGATCGAGATGGATGCCATCGCCTATCGGCCGCTCAAGGCTTGAGGCCTCCGCATGGCAATTTGGAGAACCACATGATCAAAGTTTTGGGGCGCCAGTCATCGGGCAACGTGCAGAAGGTGCTGTTCTGCCTGGCCGAGGCGGGGATCGAATTTTCGCGCGAAGACTATGGACGGCAGTTCAACAATACGCAGACGGCCGAATACAAGGCGCTCAACCCCACCAGCAAGGTGCCCACACTCATCGACGGCGAGACCGTGATCTGGGAATCGAACACCATTCTGCGCTACCTCGCCGATACGGGCGCGAAGACCCTCACCGGGGCGACGTCGGCGGAGCGCACCGAGGTCGAACGCTGGATGGATTGGCTGTTGGCCTCGATCAATCCGCTCTATCTCACCATGTTCAAGGATTCGAAGAAGCCGGCGGAAGAGCGCGTCTCGGACTATGACGCCCAGGCCAAGGAACTCGCCGCCGCCCTAGCGTTGGCCGATGCCCACATGGCTGGGCAGAGCTTCTTCGCGCTGGGGCGGTTAACCCTCGCCGACATCGCCCTCGGACCCATCGTGAAGCGTTGCCTCGCCTTCCCGATCGACCTGCCGGCGCTTCCAAACCTCAAAGCCTGGATGGCGGCGATCGAGGCGCGGCCGGCGTTTGCGGTCGCGACGGGCGCCGCTCCCAAAATCGCGAGCGCCGCCTGACCTCTTTCAAAAATCCTCACCCTGAGCATGGCGAAGGGCGGGGCCACGAGTGCCGCAGTCTTGTCCTTCAACAACCTCAGGACGAGGCGAGTTCCAGGGTCTTCAAGGATACACCGTCATGCAGCTTCGAGCCGTCAGACCAGTCGAGGAGGCGCCCGTGACGGCGAGCCCGACCGTTCTGATCCGTGCCGAGGGCATCGGCGTCTCCATGGGCAGGGGGTCGAAGCAGCAGCGGATTCTCGACGACGTCGACCTCAAGGTGCCGGACGGCGCCTTCGTCAGCCTGATCGGCCCCTCGGGCTGCGGCAAGAGTACCCTCCTCAAGGTCCTGGCGGGTCTGGTGCGGCCCACCTCCGGGAGCGTTACGCTCGCCAACCTCAATCCAGACGAGGCCGCACGCAAAAAAATGATCGGGCTGGTGTTCCAGGATGCAAACTTGCTGCCCTGGAAGAACGCGCTCGACAATGTCGGGCTGCTGCTCGGCATCGCCGACAAATCGTTGTCGCGCTCCGCCTTGCGTGACCGGTCGCAAGAGATGCTGACGCTGGTCGGCCTCGCCGACGCCGGCCGCAAACGGCCCAGCGAATTGTCCGGCGGTATGCGCCAACGCGTCGCCATCGCCCGCGCCTTGGCGCTCGACCCCGCCGTCCTCCTCATGGACGAACCCTTCGGAGCGCTCGACGCGATCACCCGCGATGCCATGAGCCAGTCGTTGATGGACATCTGGCAACGGACGCGAAAAACCGTCGTCTTCGTCACTCATTCCATCGACGAGGCCGTGATGCTGTCGAGCCAGGTTCATGTGCTGGGCACGAGGCCTGGCCGAATCGTCGAAACGCTCGACATCCCGCTACCCTACCCGCGCGACGATGCCGCGATGGAGCGGCCGGATTTTCTGCACCTGGAGCGGCGGCTGCGATCGATCCTGCGCGCCGGCCATCGACCCGGAGCGGCCCCATGAGCGCGCCTGCCGGCTTTGATGCAACGGATCTCGCCCCGTCCCGCTGGCATGATGTCACGGCGACCTGGCTGCCGGCCCTGGCGCTGGCGCTGATGGCGCTTCTGCTCTGGGAAGCGGCTGTGCGCCTCTTTCAAGTCTCGCCCTTCATCGCGCCGGCCCCTTCCGCGGTCGTCGAGGCGCTGGTGCGGGAATGGTCGTCGCTGGCCGATGCCAGCCTTGTGACCGCACGCGAAATCCTCATCGGCTTCGTGACCTCCGCGATCGTGGGCATCGGGCTGGCACTGCTGATCGCGCGGTTCGATGGGTTCGGGCGCGCGCTCTATCCCCTGGTCGTGCTGTTTCAGAACGTGCCAAAAGTGGCGCTGGCGCCGATCTTCATCCTGTGGTTCGGCTACGGCCTCGCGCCCAAAATCCTCCTCATCACCGTCATCGCCTTCTTTCCGGTCACCCTGTCGATGCTGGCCGGGATCGAAAGCGTCGATCCGGCGCTGCTAGCGCTGATGCGCTCGATCGGCACCGGCCGAACCGATATCCTGTTTAAGATCCGCGTGCCTCATTCGCTGCCCCAGCTCATGGCGGGACTCAAGATCGCGGCCACATTCAGCGTCATAGGCGCCATCGTGGGCGAATTCGCGGGGGCTTCGGCCGGCCTCGGCTACATGATTCAGTTCGCCTCGACACAGCTCGACACACCGCTTCTCTTCGCGGCTCTGACGCTCGTCTCGATCTTGGGTGTCGGCTTTTATTACGCCGCCGAAATCCTGGAGCGGATTGCGGTGCCCTGGGCGCCGAAGTTCAACCCCGCCTGAACCGCGCCCGACTGACCAAAGGACATCCACGATGCTGAAACGATCTGCCCTCACGGCTCTTGCGCTCATCGCCTTCGCGGCGTCTCTCGCCGCTCCGCTCCAGCGAGCCGCTGCGGCGGATGCCGTCACGGTCCAGCTCGATTGGGTGGTGCGCGGCAACCACGCCATGTTCTTCGTCGGCAAGGGAAAGGGGATCTTCGCCAAGAACGGCATCGATCTCACCGAGATCAGAAAGGGGACGGGCTCTCCAGATGCGATGCGCCTTGTCGGCAACGGCAATGCCGATTTCGGCTTCGGCGATCTGCCGACCCTGGCGGTGGCGCGCTCTCAGGGCGTGCCGGTGGTGGCGGTCACAGCGGTCAATCAGCACTCCCCCCTCGCCATGATGTCGCTCGCCAAGACCGTGACCCTGAAGGCGCCGGCCGATCTCAAGGGCCTGACCGTCGGCATCCACCCGGCCGGCTCGACCTACATCTTCTTCAAGGCGCTGCTGGCCGCGAACGGCCTGACCGAGAACGACATGACGATCAACAGCGTGTCGCCGCCCTATGAAAGCTACCTGCTGCTCGGGCGCGTGCAAACCGTCGCCGGCTATGTGGATGCGGAAGTGCCAGAACTCGAAGCCAAGGCGGGTGGGCCCGGCTCGCTCAGCATTATGATGGGCTCGGATTTTGGCTGGAGCGTCTATGGCTCGGGCCTCTTCGCGTCCGAGAAGGCGATCGCCGACAAGCCCGACCTCGTCGGCCGCTTCGTGAAGTCCTACAAGGAAGCCTTCGACTATGTGGCGGCGCATCCGGAGGAGGCGGCGGAGATCACTGCCAAGGCCGCACCGGGCTACGCGGAAAAGAAGGACGTGCTGCTGGCCCAGATCAAGGCCGACATCGCCTCGACCTTCATGAGACACCCTGTGTCCACCCCTGATTTTTCAGGCTGCAATTTTAGCTGCGGCGCGGTGTTGTTTCGGGTCGTAAAGGGCCTGGTTTTGCCAGGCTTTCCAGAGGACGCGGAGCCAGGCGCGGGCGAGGATACGGATGGCGTGCGGGTGCTTGCATCCGCGTTGACGGGCTCTGCTATAGATGTCTGCTGCCCAGGCCGAGGCATGTCGCGAGTTGTCGGCGAAGCAGGTGACGGCCTTTCGGAGGTTCTTGTTACAGGCCCATCGGAACACGACGCCGCGGCTTTTGCCGGAGGCGTGGGTGACGGGACAGACGCCGGCCTCGGCGGCGAGCTGATCTTCGGTGGGGAAGCGCTCGCGGACGTCGCCGAGTTCGGCCAGGATCGCTGCTGCGCAGATGCGTCCGGCGCGGGGGAAGGACATGACGATCTTACCGTCGGGCAGGTCGGCCACGGCGTGCTCGATGCGCGAGGACAGCTTGGCGATCTCGCCGACGAGGCGTTCGAGGATGGCGACGAGCGCGCGGGCGATCTCGCCCTTGGCGTCGGCCTCTGCATCGCTGGCGAGGCCCGTGGGCGCGGCCTTCAGCCGGGCCAGGAGTTCGGTGGGAGATCTGCGCCCGCAATAGGCGTGCTGGGCCATGAAGCTGGCGAGGCGCTTTTCGCCGAGACGGCTGGCGCTGTCGGGCGTGGGATAGCGGCCGATGAAGGCGAGCGCGATCGGGCTGTCGATGGCGGCGAAGATGGCGGCGGCGCCCGGCCAGAAGCCCTCGAGCAGGCTGCGGAGCTGGTTGGCCAGGGCAATGCGCTGGTCGACCAGGTCGCCGCGTGCGCGCACCAGGGCCCGCAACGCCCGGATGTCGTCGGAGGTCGGCAGCAACGGGCGGAATCGGTGACCGTCGGTGCGCAGGATGTCGGCCAGCATGAAGGCGTCGCCCGGATCGCTCTTGCCGCCGGCGGCGCGGTAGCGCGGCCGGCAGGCTTTGACGACGTTGGGGTGGATCGGGATGACGGGGTGCCCGGCCTCGACCAGGGTGTCGACGATCAGACCCGACGGCCGCTCAATGGCGATCGGCAGGTCGGCCGGTGGAGCGACGCGCTTGAGCTTGGCCGCCATGTCGGCCAACCCTGCCGCATCGTGGCGGACCTCAAGGCGGACGACGACCTGACCGGCGCCGTCGATGATGCAAAGGGCATGGCTTGCGCCGCCCCAGTCCAGACCCCCATGAAAAGCCATAGCCTTATCTCCTCGGCTTGCGTTAGTTTCGCCCGAGCCGGGAGATCGTGCGGATCGCTCACTGACAGGCGCTCTGGCTGGCGGGCACTGGCGCTTCACCCTGTGGTCCGTCCCGGTCTCCCGGCACCTGCCGTGCGGCTGGTCTCATGCGGGCCGTCAAGCGGCAAGCGACGAAGGCCGTCACGGCAGGGGCTCGGGTTGGCGGATGCTACGCCACTTGATCGCTTCGCACCCGCCAACCCGAAGGTGCACCAGTGAGCGACGACACCAAGGCTCATGGCCTCGGTTGGATGACGCAGGACAAATGGGCCGCGACGATCAAGATCCTTTCCGACCAGGGCGTGCTGAAAGCCGCTCCGGCGCCAGAGGGCTGCTTTACCGACAAGTTCCTGGGCGGCGGAGCGTGATCGGCGCGCGACGAGGGGGGACCGTCCGATGCTGAAAGCGGCTCTGATCGGCCTCGGCACGATGGGACCCGGCATTGCGGCGACGCTGTCGCGCGGCGGCATCGAGGTCAGGGCGCATGACGTGCAGCCCGCCGCCATGGAGCGCGCCAGGGGGCAATTGCCGCTGGCCTATGGCGTGCTCGACAGGCTCGGCATTCAGCCGCCGGCAACCGGCCAAGCCGAGGTCATCTTTTGCGACACCCTGGCCTCGACGGTCGAAGGGACCGACTTCGTCATTGAGAACGTGCCGGAAAAGATCGAAATCAAGGCCGCGCTTTACGCCGCGCTCGATCCCCTGATCGGCCCCGATACGATCGTCGCTACCGATACGTCGGGGATCCCCATCGGCACGCTGCAGGCCCACATCTCGCATCCCGAGCGTTTTGTGGGGATGCATTGGTCGAACCCGCCGCATATCATCCCGATGATCGAAGTGATCGCCGGGGACAAGACCGCGCCGGCGACCACGGCCTTCATCGTTGCCTTGATCCGCTCGCTGAACCTCTTGCCCGTGGTGGTGAAGAAGGATGTGCCCGGTTTCGTCGAGAACCGCGTGCTCTATGCGCTGCTGCGTGAGGTCGTGGCTCTGGTCGAGGACGGCGTCATCGATCCGCAAGACATCGACACCTGCGTCTCCTGGGGCATCGGCTATAAGCTCGGCATCGTCGGCCCGATGGCGCTGCTCGACATGGCCGGCCTCGATACTTACGAGAATGTGTCGAGCTTCCTGAACCGGGAGCTGTCGACCCGCCAGGACGTGGCGCCCTTCGTCAAAGAGAAGACGGCCGCCGGCAAGCTGGGGCTCAAAAGCGGCGGCGGCGTCTACGATTATACGCCCGAGGGCATCAGGGCGCTCCAGGCTGAGCGCGCCGCGAAATTCGTCGCGGTGCGCCTCGCATTGCAGGGACAAAAGACATGAGGGCGATTTTTTACCCCTCATCCGCCCTGCCAAGGCAGGGCACCTTCTCCCGCAAGGGGAGAAGGGGATGCCTCGTTCTGCGGGATTGGCGTCCTTGTCCCCTTGCGGGAGAAGGATATCCCTCACCGGCATTCAAGCCGTCCCGCCTCGACCCGGCATGTCACATGGATCGGCGGCGGCGTATTCCCGGCCTTACGCTCGAGGCGGATGACCGAGCGATGGGTCCATACCTCTGGACCGGTGCCGCACCACAGCATCTGCACCGGCATGTGGTCCTTGAGGTCGTTGAGCAGGAACACATTGCCGTCCTTGGGGTCGTACCAGAACATGGCGCTGAGGCTCGCGCCCGGCGCGGCGCGGCCGAGATCGAACGAATACCAATGCGCCAGCGCCGCCTTGCATTCGAGGTCAGCCGTCCCCTCGTTGTCGGCCCGGAACGGCACCTCCAACAGACCTCCGGTTCCTCGGGCAACGGGAGCGTTTTCCGCAGCGGAGGCCGTCAAGGCCATCGATGCCGCGACGATCATGCCAGCTAAAATTGTGGATCTCTTCATGAAGCTCTCGCAGAACGAATAATTTCACTTATACGCTGGACGTTAGTGCGCTTCAATGACTATAATGTCTTCTATCTAATATAGAACTAGGCTTTTGTCTGGATTTATAAGTATTGTTCACTTTTTGGGGGACGGGAGAATGACGATGAACCATGCTGTAAGGGTCACGCTCGGCGCGCTGTCGCTGGCCGGCCTCTTGTCGAGCACCGCCATGGCGGCGGATGTGAAATCCATCGCCATTCTGACGCCCGAGGAAGGCACGGATTTCGGCTGGAACCAGCAGGGCATCGATGCCGCCAAGGCGGCGGGTGCCAAGGAAGGCGTGAAGGTCGTCGTTGCCCAAAACCTCGGCTACGGCGACGTCCGCCCCACCATGCGGGAACTCGCCGAGGGCGGCGCCAGCCTGCTCATCGCCCATGCCAGCGGCTATAATACCGCCGCGCCTGAGATCGGCGCCGAAGACAAGGTCGCGGTGGCGATCGTCGACATGCCCGGCGTGGGAAAACCCGGCATGGTGGCCGACTATACATTGAGCGGCCACCAGGGCGCCTATCTGGCCGGCCGTCTTGCGGCCAAGACGAGCCATACGGGCACCGTCGGCATCGTCGTGTCGGGCGAGCCCCCGTCGTGGAACTCGCAATCCGCCGCTTTCGCGGAAGGCGCCAAAGCCGAGAAACCGAAAATCACAGTGCGCTACGCGGTCATCGGGCCGGCCGCCTATAGCGACGCCGCCGGCGGCAAACGCGTCACCGACGCCGTGATCGCGGCAGGCGCCGACGTCATCTTCGGCCAGGGCAACGGATCGAGCTTCGGCATGATCCAGTCGGTCGAGACCTCCAAGGCCACCGACGGCGGCAAGGTCTATTTCATCGACGTCATCGGCGACAAGTCCAGCATCGACAAGGGCAACCTCTTGAGCTCGGTGGTCTGGGACATGACGCCCGTCTACACGGCCATGATCCAAGACCTGAAGAGCGGCAAGTTCGGCACCTACGAATATGCGATCAAGCTCTCCGACGATTCCGTCCGGCTGCTGAAGACCAGCCACATTCCGGACAAGACCTGGAGCGAGATCATGGCGCTACGCGACGATGTCGTGTCCGGCAAGATCAAGGTCGAGCCGCATTTCGACGCGGCGGCCGTACATGCGCTGGTGACCGAAGTCGCGGTCGCCAAATAGGCAAACGCTTCACCCCTCATCCGCCCGTCATCGCGGCTTTGCCGCGACGGGCACCTTCTCCCGCAAGGGGAGAAGGGGGTGCTTCGTTCTACATGGTTGGCGCCCTTCTCCTCTTGCGGGAGAAGGTGCCGCGAAGCGACGGATGAAGGGCGATGCCAACGCCGCCTGGACTTTCCATGAGTATGATCGGTCCATCGCATGGATAAGCCTCACCTACCTGCCTCGAAAAACCCCATCGTCGAGATGCTGGGTGTCACGAAGCGCTTTCCGGGAGTGGTGGCCAACGACGATGTGAGCCTCGCCATTTACCCCGGCGAGATCCATGTCTTGCTCGGCGAAAACGGCGCAGGCAAATCGACGCTGATCGGAATGCTGTCCGGCCTGCAACAGCCTGACGAGGGCCAGATCCGCATCGACGGCGCCGTGAAGCGTATCACCTCGCCCCGCCGCGCCCTCGATCTCGGCATCGGCACGGTGTTCCAACATGTGATGCTGGTGCCGAGCCTGACCGTGGCCGAGAACATGGCCTTGGGCCATCCCTGGTGGCGTTCGCCGGATCGGGCCGGTCTATCGGGCCGACTCAAGGAGATGAACGCCAGCCTGGGCCTTGCCATCGCGCCCGAGGCGGTCACGGGCGAATTGTCGCTCGGCGAGCAGCAGCAAGCCGAAATCGTGCGCGCGCTGCTGCGCGGCAGCCGTGTCCTCATCCTCGACGAATCGACCTCGATGCTGACGCCGAAAGGCGCCGAAGACCTTGGCGGGCTGATGCGACGGCTGGCGGAGCGCGGCCTTGCCATCGTGTTCATCACCCACAAGCTGCGCGAAGCCTATGCGTATGGGGACCGGATTTCGGTCCTGCGCCTCGGCCGCAAGGTTGGCGAGATCACGCGGGACGAAAAAGCCACGCTGGACGAGGCGTCGGCGACAGCGAAAATTCTGACCCTGATGTTCGGGGGCGCCGCGACCTCCGCAACGGCCTCCGGGGAACTCGGCGCAGTGCCGCCGACGTTACGCCGCAAGCGCGGAAAAGTGATCTTCGACGTTACGAACCTTGCCATCGGCGAGCCATGGGACGGCGATCCAGGCATTGCGCTCGATGTGGCGGAAGGCGAAATCCTCGGCATCGCCGGGATCGACGGCAACGGCCAAAAGCAATTGGCGGAGGTGCTGGCTGGCCAGAAACCGGTTTCGCGCGGAACGATCCTACTCGGCGGACAGGCGCTCGAATCGCTGGACGTCGGCGGCCGTCGACGTCTTGGGTTGCGCTACGTGTCGGATGACCGGCTCGGCGAAGGCACAGTCGCGTCCTTTCCAGTGGCCACCAACCTGCTGTTGAAGGAGATCGGCGAAGCGCCGTTCTGGACCCGCGGGTGGGAACATCGGGGCCGCATCGCGGACCATGCCCGCCGTCTCGTCGAGGCCTTCGATATCCGTACGCCCAGTGTCAACACGCCGATCGGACGGCTGTCCGGCGGCAATATCCAAAAGGCTTTGCTGGCCCGCGAATTGTCGGGGCCGGCGAAGCTCGTCATTTATGCCAAGCCGACCTACGGGCTCGATGTGCAAAACATTCTGGCGACCCGCCGCCGGATCCGCGAGGCGGCCGAGCGTGGCGTCGCGACCATCCTGATTTCGACAGATCTCGAAGAACTGCTGGAGCTTTGCGACCGCATCGCGGTCATGTCGCACAACCGGCTCGTCGGCACCGTCGCCAATGACAATGTGGCCCGCGAACGGGTGGGCGCCCTGATGGTCGGAGCGGTCTCTTGAGCGCGGAAGCGCTCAATCCACCGGCCGGCGCGCATCCGGCGGCGCGGCGAAGCATGGCGTGGCTGCGCCCTGTCTCGCTGACACTGGGGCCGATCCTCGCCGCCCTGGCCGTCTCCGGCGCGCTGCTTCTGGCATTCGGGGTCAGTCCGATCGACTATTACGACGCGGTGATCCGGCGCGGGCTGCTGTCGCCCTCCGGCATTCAGGAAACCTTCACCCGCATGGCGCCGCTGCTGCTGCTCGCCGCAAGCCTCACCATGGCGTTCCGGGCCGGCATCTGGAACCTTGGCGGCGACGGTCAGTTCCTGCTGGCGGCCGTCATCGTTTCCGCCGCCGCGCCCGCTCTCGGCGCCTACCTTCCCGCTTCCCTTGTCCTGCTCCTGTGTCTCGTGCTGGCGGCGATCGTCGGCGCGGCCTGGTCCCTCGTGCCCGCCCTGCTGCGCGCCTATCACGGCGTCAATGAGATCATCACCACGCTGATGATGACCTTCCTCGGGGTGTCGCTCGCCAACGTGCTGGTCAAGCTCGTCTTCCTCGACCCCAAGACCACGGTGCCGCAGACCCGTACCTTGCCGGTCGTCGACCGTCTGCCGAAACTCTTCGACACCCGCGTCAGTTTGGGCCTCGTCATCGGGATCATCACCATCCTGATCGTTCATGGGGTGATGACGCGCACGGCCTTCGGGCTCAAACTGCGGGTCGTCGGCGCCAATGCGCGCGCCGCCCTTCATGCCGGCCTCCCGGTGCCCCGCCTGACGGTCGCCGTCTTCGCCCTGTCGGCCGCACTGGCGGGTCTTGCCGGGGCCGTCGAGGTGCTGGGCGTCGAAGGCAACGTCCGCGCCGATTGGAACCCCGCCTTCAGCCTGACCGTGGTGCCGCTGGTGTTCCTGGCCCGCTTCAACGGCTTTGCCACGATCCTCTTCGTCTTTCTCTTCTCCGTCATGTCCATCGGCGGTGAAAGCGCGGCGCGCATCACCGGCGTGCCCAATTTCTTCACGCTGGTCCTCGTGTCGGTCCTGCTCATGTGCCTGGCGCTCGCCGAATATGTCGACCACCAGCACCGCCAGAACACGAAAGCCTGAGTCATGGGGAGCCTCTTCACCCACGCTTTCCTGACTTCGTTGGTGCTTGGCGCCTTGACGGCCGGCGTTCCGCTGCTTCTCGCAGGACTGGGAGAGCAGATTTCGGAAAAGGCCGGCGTCCTCAACATCGGCATCGAGGGCATGATGCTCTCGGGAGCTTATTTCGGCTTCCTGACCGCCTTTTCCACGGGCTCCATCTGGCTGGGCTTTCTCGGCGGCGCGCTCGGCGGTATGGCGGTCGCCCTGCCGATGGTCCTGTTCTGCGTTCGGCTCGGTCTCAGCCAGATCGTCATCGGCATCGCCTTGACGCTGGGCACCGAAGGGCTGACGGCTCTGCTGCACCATTTCCAGTTCGCGCGCAGCTATCCGCGCCTGCCGGCCGCCGAGACGCTGGCCCTGCCGGGCCTCTCTACCATTCCGGTCCTTGGGCCGGCGCTCTTCAACCGTCCGCCCATCGTCTACTGCGCGGTCGCGGCGGTCTTCGTCCTCGCCGGCCTCTATCGCTTCACCAATCTCGGTCTCAATCTGCAGGCCGCCGGCGACAAGCCCGCCGCGCTCGACGCCGCAGGCGTCGATGTGATCCGCACCCGAACCCTGGCCGTGCTCTCGACCGGCGCGCTCGCCGGCATTGGTGGCGCGTTCATGGCGGAGGTTGGGGCCGGCTTGTTCATCCCCTTCATGACCAACGGAGCCGGTTTCATTGGCATCGTGCTCGCCATGCTGGCGCGTGGTCGACCGCTCTACGTGCTCTGCGGTGCGCTTCTCTTCGGTGCCTGCCTATCCATGACCACTGCCCTGCAGGTGGCCGGCGTCGATATCCCGACCGACGTCATCCAGATGCTGCCCTTCGGGGCCGTGATGGCGGTGCTGGTGGTCTTCGGGCGCAAAGCCAGCCTGCCCGCAGCCCTCGGTGTGCCTTACGTGCGCGGGGCGCGATGAACCATAAGGGGAGCGACATATGACGGATACGAAGGTCTACCTGCTCGACGGCGGCTCGCTGGTCCTCGACGGCTATCATGTCTTCTGGAACCGGGGACCGGGCGGTGAGGTCCGCTTTCCGGTCTATTCGATTCTCATCGACCATGCCGAAGGCCGATTCCTGATCGACACCGGCTACGACTACGACCATGTGATGAAGGTTCTGCCCTTCGAAAAGCCGCTCCAGACCGCTGACCAGACCGTGCCGGGCGCCCTGAAGCTCATCGGCTTCGAGCCGAAAGACGTCGGCGTCGTGGTCAATTCGCATTTCCACTTCGATCATGTCGGCGGCAACAAATATTTCCCTCATGCCAAGAAGCTCTGCCACAAACACGAGATCAGGCAGGCGGCGGAGCCGCAGCCCTTCGAGGTCCTGGGCTATTCCGATCTGAGCTTTTCGGCCGAAGCCGCCGAAGCCCGGGGCAAGAGCGATCAGTTGTTGGCCGGTACCACGGCCCAGAATTCCACCTTCGAGGGCATCGAGGGCGATGTCGATCTCGCCAAAGGCGTGAAGCTCGTCTTCACACCGGGCCATGCCATCGGTCATTACAGTCTGCTGGTCGAATTCGCCACCCGCAAGCCGATCCTGTTCACCATCGACGCCGCCTATACGCAGCAAAGCCTCGAAACATTGTGCCAGGCTTCGTTCCACATCGATCCGGTGAAGGGCGTCGACTCCATGCGGCGGCTGAAAGCCATGGCGCAGAACCATGACGCCGACCTGATGTTCTCGCATGACGCCAAGAATTTCGCGACCTACCGCACCGGCACGCAATTTTACGGATAGATCACGATGGTCTTCCGTCGAAGGCCATAAACGTCATCGATGTCAATAAGATGAGCATGATGTCGCCTGAAAACCCGTGCCGATTTTTCGGCATCATACTCTGAAGCGGAGACGCGCGGTGAACGAGGTCCAGATGCAACAGACGGTGTTCACGCTGACCTCGGGGCCGGTCGATGCCTATCCGGCGGTGCTGCGCGCGCTCTCCCGTCCCGTCCTCTTCGATTACGATCCGGCGTTCCTGGCCTTCTACGAGACCGTCAACCGGAAGGCACAGGCGGCGCTGGGAATGTCGACCCCGCCCGTCATCCTGCAAGGCGAGCCCGTGCTGGGCCTCGAGGCCGCCGCAGCCTCGTTGATCGGGCGGAAGGACGTCGTGCTAAACCTCGCCTCGGGCGTCTACGGCAAGGGCTTCGGCTATTGGGCCAAGCGTTATTGCGCCGAACTCGTCGAGATCGAGGTGCCCTATAACGAGGCGATCGATCCCGAGGCGGTCGAGGCGGCCTTCAAGGCGCGGCCAGACATTAGCATCGTTTCGGTCTGCCACCATGACACGCCCTCGGGCACCATCAATCCGGTTCGGGAGATCGGCGCCGTGGTGGCGCGCCACGGCGGCTATATGATCGTCGATGCGGTCTCCTCGTTCGGCGGCATGGAGATCGACCCCGGCGGTTGCCAGGCCGACATTTTCGTCACCGCCGCCAGCAAATGCCTCGGCTGCCCTCCGGGCTTGACCCTGATGGGCGTCAGCGACCGCGCCTGGGCGAGGATGAAGGCCAATCCGGACGCTCCCCGGGCTTCAATGCTGAGCATCCTCGATTGGGAACAGGCCTGGAGAGCCGACAAGCCGTTTCCCTTCACGCCGTCGGTCTCCGAAGTCTACGCGATCGACGCGGCACTCGACCTCTATATCGACGAGGGAGCAGAACAGGTGTGGGCACGCCACGCGCTGACCGCCAAGGCCTGCCGCGCCGGCATCATGGCCATGGGTCTCGACATCTGGCCCGCGCGCGAGGCCATCGCCTCGCCGACCACGACCGCCCTCCCCTTGCCGCCCAGCGTCGATCCCGCAGCCCTGCTGGCGACGGCGCGCGAGCGTTACGGCGTGATGTTCTCCGCCGGCCGGGCGGAGACGCTCGGCAAGCTCATCCGCATCGGCCACATGGGTCCAACGGCGCGGCCGCTTTATTCCGTCGTCGCGCTCTGCGCGCTCGGAGGAGCGCTCGGGGCACTGGGACACAAAGTGGATGTCGGCGCCGGCGTCGCGGCCGCGATGCGGATGATCGACGCGGCACTGCACGCTTGAGGGGGACATGACATGACCGGGCGTTTCGAGGGAAAGACAGCCATCGTGACCGGAGCCGCGCAGGGCATCGGCAAGGCCATAGCGGCGAAGCTCGCCAAAGAAGGGGCGCGGGTCGCGGTCGCCGATATCAACATTGACGGTGCCGAGGCTGCGGCGAAGGCCATCGGCGGGGGCGCGTTCGCGGTTCTCTGCGACATTTCCGATCCGGCGCAGGTCACGGCTTTGCATAAGACGGTCGAAGGGGTGACCGGCGGCCTCGACATCCTGGTCAACAACGCCGCCATCGTGCCCTTCATCGCCTGGGACGATGTCGACCTCGCCCATTGGCAAAAGCTCATCGACGTCAACCTGACCGGCACGTTCCTGATGTGCCGCGCCTCCTCCGACACAATGCGGCGGCTTGAGCGCAAGGGGCGCATCGTCAACATCTGCTCGAACGTGATCTTCGCCGGCACCCCCAATATGGCGGCTTATGTGGCCTCCAAAGGCGGCGTCTTCGGCCTCACCCGGGCGCTGGCCACCGAACTCGGCAAATATGGCATCGGCGTCAACGCGGTGACGCCCGGCCTGACCGATTCCGATGGCGTGCGCGCCAGCCCCCACAACAATAGCTTCGGTTTCGTCGAAATGCTCCAGGCTCTGCCCGGTAAAGGTCAGCCGGAGGATATCGCCGATGCGGTGGCTTTTCTGGCCTCCGACGAAGCGCGCTTTATCACCGGCCAGACCCTCAACGTCGATGGCGGCATGGTCCGGTGGTAGGGATTTGCCCGGCCTGCCATTTTTCAGAAATTGGATTGCACCGTCGGCTAAACAATGATGCCGAAAAGTCGGCACAGGTTTTCGGACGAGATGATATTTGAACATATTGGAATCGATCACGTTCATGTCTTCGGATGGATTCCATCCAAAGACATCGTGATCGAGAGCTTTAGTGAGCCATCGCGTTGATGGCCTCAAACATCACATCCATATTGCCGTTTTCGGCGGCAAACCGAAGTGGTTTGCAACGCTCGACGATAATCTCGCCGGCATCGGGCTGCGAAGCCAGAAGGGTCATCACCTCGGCGAAAAAGTCTGCCAGTGGCATCGCGTTGGGGTCGCTCGCCTGATGCTTGCCCATCAGGTGAGTCTGGACATAGGGAGGCGCGATCTCAATGACTTGCGTCGACGTTCCTTTGAGCTGGTGGCGTAGCGCCACGGAGTAGCTGTGAATAGCGGCCTTGGTCGCGCTATAGGTCGGCGTCATGGCCATGGGAACGAATGCCAGGCCCGACGACACCGTGAGAATGGCGGAATGCGGCTGTAGCCGCAAGCGCGGAAGCAGAGCGGCTGTCAGCCGGATCGGGCCCAAAAGGTTCGTGGCGACCGTCTCCTCGGCCGTGCTCAGATAGTCCGCCGCCGGAATATTCTCGGCTTTCATGACGCCTGCATTGTTGACGAGGACGTTCAGTCCCGGAAATCGGGCCGCGACCTCATCGGCCAGCGACCGGACGCTCTCAGGATCGGCGATGTTCAAAACCGACGACCGCATGCCGGGATTGGCAGCGACCACCTCTTGCAGAGTTGCTTCGCGCCGGCCGGCGATAATGACCTGGTTGCCCAGCTTATGAAACGCCTCGGCCATGCCGCGTCCAATGCCCGATCCGCCGCCCGTGATCAGGACAGTGTTGCCGGTGATGTTCATAGCGTATCGTCCTTTTGAATATTACGATTGTGATGGTCAGATCGACGTCAGGCGCCAAAGACCGTTTCAAGGCGCGTACAACAGGCGCCGGGTTGCCGCCTCGATCGCGGTTCCACGATCCGGCATGATCGAGGCCCTCGAATGTGCTACCTCGCCGGTCCCGGCTCGAACTGGCTGAGCCTGACCATCTGCTTGAACATCAGGTTCGGCGCGACGCGGCTCGCGATCTTCAAGACGTTGCTCAACCCCGGCCTGATCTCGATCTCGCCGGCCTCGATGCCTGTGAGGGCCTTCCGCACCAACAGGGCGGGATCCATCCCCTTTTCGCGTTTCATCTCCTTGGCGAACTCGCCCCTGAACAGCTGCGTCTCCGTTGCGGGCGGCGCAAGCTCGACGACGGAGATGCCCGTGCCCGCGAGCTGGGCACGGAGGCATCGGGTATAAACGTGCAATCCCGCTTTGGCGGCGCAATAGACCGGTGAGGCCGGAAATGGCACGAAGGCGAGCCCCGACGTGATGTTGACGATCATCGCGTCCTTCTGCCGCCGCAGATGGGACAGGAACTGCTGGATCATCCAGATCGGGCCATCGAGGCCGATCGTGATCTCTCTCGTCGCATCAATTGTGGGCCGTTCTTGGTCCAGGGTCAGGTTGCGCATGATCCCTGCGTTGTTGATGAGGACGTCGAGCTTCGGAAACTGCGTCGTCACCTGGGCATGCAGTGTCCGGATGGCATCGACGTTACTCGCGTCGCTCGCGATGGCATGAAGGCCCGGTAAGAGCTGTCGGGCAGCGTCGAGCCTGCCTTGGTGACGCCCTGTGACGATGACAGTGTTGTCCCGCTCAGTCAGCTGTCGCGCGAACTCGAGGCCGATGCCGCTCGTGCCACCCGTGATCAGGATTGTCTTTCCGGTCATCCGCATGGCGAGGTCCTCGCTTTCCGATTGCTGGGACCGACCCTGCCCGATAAACTCTCCATCAGAAAGAAGGCACCGTAACGTTCTATACTTACCTGAAGGAGAGTGTGGCGTGGACTTGAGCAGATTCACCGAAGAACAGATCCTGGCGGCAAAGCGCTATGCAGCCCAGACGCCGCCGCACGACCTCGATCCAAGAATTGAAGCGCTCGTGACCGAACTCATTGGCCGGGTCGCCGACAAATGGACGATGCTTGTTCTTGAGGTGCTTGCCGAGAAGGGTGAGCTTCGTTTCACGCGCCTCAGCCAACATGTTGCGGGCATCAGCCAGAAGATGCTGACGCAGACCCTGCGCCATATGGAACGCGATGGGTTGGTCATCCGCACGATCCATCCGGTCGTGCCTCCCCGGGTAGAATATCGTCTGACCGGGCTTGGCTTTACCCTTGGGGCGGCGTTCTGTGGCGTTTGGGTTTGGGTTGCCGAGAATCTCGACCAGGTCGAGCAAGCCCGTCAGTCATTCGATCAGCGCTTGTGTTGAGATCGAAAAAGTCCGAGCGCCAGAATTTTGGGACATAGTGCGTGAAGCTAAAAGCTCTATTCGGCCTGTAAAGCTATGATCGATGCGCGGGATTACTGGTGAGCGGGGTTCGCATGAGTCGGGCCGAAGGGAACGGGCGCCCCTCCTCCGATGCTGCCCATACGATCATGCTCGCCGCGATGCCGGAGGCAAAGGCCCGAGCGTCTCGCACCTCTTCCCAGGCGATAAGCTTTTTCTTGATCAATTGGGCGCTCGAGCCAGGGGCTTAGCTCCACAAACCGGACGGAATGCCTCAGCATGGGCCCTCAAGTCGACCCAGTGATCCCTAATCCCGACATG
Organism: Lichenihabitans sp.; assembly: GCA_965214365.1. Taxonomy (GTDB): domain Bacteria; phylum Pseudomonadota; class Alphaproteobacteria; order Rhizobiales; family Beijerinckiaceae; genus Lichenihabitans. The sequence goes on along the minus strand of CBDCBM010000004.1, from coordinate 1,120,900 downwards.
CCTGCCGAGGCCGATGTCGTCATCATCGGCGGCGGCATCATCGGCACCAGTGCTGCACTCTTCCTTGCCCGCAGCGGCGTCAAGGTCGTGCTTTGCGAGAAGGGCCATGTGGCCGGCGAGCAGTCGAGCCGCAACTGGGGCTGGGTGCGCAAAACGCGGCGCGATCCGCGCGAACTGCCCCTCATCGTCGAAAGTCTGCGCCAATGGGAGCGCATGAACGAGACGATCGGCGAGGAGACCGGCTTCCGCACCACGGGCATCGCCTTCGCGGCCGAGAACGAGGCCGATGTCACACGGTATGAAACCTGGCTGGACCATGCGCGGCCCTATCAGATCGACGCCCGGATGATCTCCGGCAGCGAACTCGACAATCATGTCCCGGGCGCTAGCGGGCGGTGGAAGACAGCGCTTTATTGCGCGACAGACGGGTGCGCCGAGCCGCAGAAAGCCGCGCCGGCCATCGCCCGGGCGGCCCAAAGGGCTGGGGCGATCATCCTGACGGATTGCGCCGCCCGCTGACTCGACCGAGCGGGAGGCCGGGTCGCGGCCGTCGTGACTGAGCGCGGGCGCATCCGCACGACCACGGCCGTCCTGGCCGGCGGCGCGTGGTCCCGCCGCTTCCTCCAAGATCTTGGGGTCACGCTGCCTCAACTCAAGGTACGGGCGAGCGTCATGCGCACGGCACCGCTCGAGGGCGGACCCGAATCCGCTTTCTGGTTCGAGGGCGCGGCGTACCGGAAACGCCTGGACGGCGGCTATTCGATCGCCAACGGCTACGTGAACGTCGTCCCGATCGTACCGGACAGCTTCCGCTTCATGAAAGAATTCTGGCCGGCGTTCAGAAGCGAGAAGGAGGCCTTGAAGCTCAGGATCGATCACCGCTTCATCCAGGAAATGACGGAGGCCAAGGCCGTCCCCCTGGATCAGATTTCGCCTTACGAGAAGGTGCGGGTCCTCGATCCGCCGCCCGACCGCAGGTTCAATCGAGAGGCCCTGACCAAGCTCGCGGAACTATTCCCGGCCTTCGCCAAGGCGCAGGTGGTTCAGGAATGGGCCGGCATGATCGATGTCACGCCCGACGCGGTGCCCGTGATTTCACCCGTCGACACCGTGCCTGGCCTGATCGTTGCGACGGGCTTCTCCGGCCATGGTTTTGGCATCGGGCCCGGCGCGGGCCGTCTGGTGGCTGATCTCGCGACAGGTTCGAACCCCGTGGTGAACCCGCATGACTTTCGCCTGTCGCGCTACAGCGATGGGTCCAATCCCCGGCCAATCGCCGGGATCTAACCATAAGGATGCCGATCGCGGGCGGCCACCCTTACAGGTTGACGAGGGTAAGCCATTATGAGCGACGATCACGCCGCCGGAATTCAACACCTTCTGCGCCCCCGAAGCCTTTAAGATCGTGCTCGACGCCAGACTTCCGATTACCATAGTCGGTCTTGGTGTCGCCATGCAGGTGCTGATCGAAGAAACGCGCTCGAACGACGGAGCCCAGTCGACGACGTCTTGAAGCGATGGTTCGACGCCGCCGTATTGTCTGCTCGCCGGTCACTCATCCCGGACTTTTCGTCCCAGAAACCCCTTCTGTGGATCATATCCACGCGCCGCGAGACAGAACGAGAGGATGCCGGCCGCAGCCGTGATCCCGAGCGCGGACAGGTTCAATCGTCCATAGGCCGCGAAGCGCAACAACTCGACGACGGATGTGAAGGGATTGAGGGCGATGACCCAGAGAATCCAGGTGATGCCGCTCTCCTCCACTTTCCAGGTCGGATAGAGCGCGGTCGAGAAGAAGAAGGCCGGAAAGATCACGAAGTTCATCGTGCCGGCGAAATTCTCCATGCGCCGGACGTAGACCGTCATCAGCAGGCCGATCGAGGCCAACGAAAAGCTGGCCACGAAGAGGACCGGCGTCAGAGTCAAAGCTGCGAAAACCGGCAGGTCGACCCGGAACAGGGCCGCGATGGCGAGGAACGCGTAAGCCTGGATCACACCGAGCACGGCGCTTGCCGCGAGTTTCGAAAAGAGCACGAACCAACGCGGCACCGGCGCCGTCAATAGCAGACGCAGGATGCCGGCCTCCCGGTCGAACACCAAGGATAACGAGGACTGCATGCCTTGGAACAGCAGCACCATGGCGATCAGCCCGGGGACCATATAGACGTCATAGGTGATATATTTTTCATAGGGCGGCGTGATCGAGATGCCGAGCACGTCGGAGAAGCCGGCCGAAAACACCACGAGCCAGAGGGTGGGTCGAACGATGGCGGAGACGAGCCGGCTCGTCTGATAGCGAAACCGCAGCAGCTCTCGCCAGACGATGGCTTCGAACACCGCGAGCCAGAGCATCAGGCCGCCAAATCCTCACCCGGGATGCGTGTCAGATCTAAAAAAGCCTCCTCCAGGGTCGCCACACCGCCTGCGGCTCGGAGTTCCTCCGGCGGCGCCAAGGCGACGATCCGGCCTCGATGCAAGACGACGACTTTTTGAGCGGTCTCGACCTCGCCCACGAGATGAGTCGCCCATAAGATCGCGGTGCCCTGCTCTCGACCAAGGGCGACGAGGTCGCGCACGAGGTCGCGGCGGCTTTGGGTGTCGAGCCCTGTGCTGGGCTCGTCGAGCAGCAGCACCGACGGGTCAGTCACCAGCGCCCGCGCGATCTCGACCTTCCGGCGCGTACCGCCCGAGAGTTCGCGGATTTTATGGTTCGTCAGCCCGGCCAGCCCGAAGCGCTCCAGCGCCGGCTCGATACGCCGACCGGCGACCTTGCCCCTCAATCCATGCAGCCCTGCGTAAAAGCTGAGGTTTTGCGCGACCGTCAGGTCGAAGTCGAGCACCGTGGCTTGGAACACCATCCCCATGCGGGCCAGGGCTTTTGCGGGTGCTACAGCCAAGTCATGACCCAAGATTCGCACGCTTCCCCCATTCGCGACGAAAAGGCCGGTCAGAATCTGAAACAGGGTGGATTTGCCGGCGCCGTTAAGGCCGAGCAGCGCCGTGACGCCCCCGGGTTCGACCGAAAAGGTGACGTTATCGAGCGCCTTGAGGCGGCCGTAGGATTTCGAGAGGCTGACGATCTCCACGGCCGCCGATGTCATGGGGAGGACGCTGGACAGTGAAACTCAGGCTCATCGGTTCCGAGCGTGTCGAGCGGGGTCTTGCGGTGCAAAAATCCTTCGAGCGGCGCGGTCTCGATGACTACATCGGAGGTCAGCAGCATGACGCCTTGCCTAAACTGGCGGTCCCAGGGCCGGAATGAGGCTTCGATGCCTTTTGAGACATCGATCGGCAATTCGTCATGCGCCAGCGCCGCCTCGAAGGCCGGACCGGTCAGCGCCTTGCGACGCGCCGCCGCCTCGACCACGGCCCGCACCGCGACCCAAGCCGCCCAATCATATTCGGTCATGGGCCGGTGAGCGCTCCGCTCGAACCGATGGTTGACCTGCGGCGCACCGAAGCGTTCAGCGATGGCGTCCCAAGCTGCCGCTCGCAGGCCTTCGGTGCCGATCACCGGGCGCGGCTTGGCGAGCGTATAAGGAACATAGCGACCAAAATCATGACCCGTATCGGCCAGAAACAGCACGTCGTAATCGTCCGAGCCCGTCAAGAGCGCGACGTTGCTCTCGTCGCGCTTGCGCGGATCATTGCCGAGGATGAATGCCTTGGTGTCGACGATCCGGGCGCCGAATTTCTGCGCCGAGGTCTGGAAGGCCTGGGCCAGTACCAGATCCTCGGGCGCCGGACCGTGCAGCACCAGCACCTTGCGCCAGTTCTTGCGCACCACGAACTGCGCCAGCGCATCGGTCAGCATGCCGGTGCTGGGAATGATGTGAAAGACGCCGGTTCCGCATAGATCGCGTCGCAGCGCATCCTCGCGGTGCCGGATGTTGAACACCGGCATCGCGGCGGCAGGAAGCGCCTTGGCCAAGGCGACCATGTCGGCTTCGGGCAAGTCGGCGATGACGGCGGCCGGAGGATTGTCCAAGATAAGGCGCGCCTCGGCCTCGATCGGCGCCTCGGCCTCCAGCACGTGATGGTCCAGAGAGAGCGTAAGGCCGAGCGCGTGCGCCATCGGCCGCGTATCCTTGATGGCGAGTTCGGCGCCCGGATAGGGGGCCGGCAGCGCGGGCCTGAATACCCCGTCGTCGGCCGGGATCTCGGCATAGGCGGCATCGCTGTCGCGCGACAGATAGACGATGCGTAGGTTGGGAACGGCGGGTGCATCATCGGCCCGAAGCGGCGCGGCACCAAGGGTGATGGCGCCTGCTCCAATCAGAACGAGACCGCGCAAAAAACTATTCATCGATCAGGATCGCATAGGGAATCACGCCGACCGGCACAGCCTTGATGACTTTTCCAGAGGCCGTGTCGACGATGGCGACATCGTCCGACAGACCATTGGCCACATAGAGCTTGGTCTCGTCGCGGTTGAGCCGCAGCCCCCAGGGGCGCTTGCCGACCAGGATATAGTCGACCGGCTTAAGGCTTGCCACATCGACCACCGCGATATGGTTGGCCCGCCCCAGCGCCACATAGGCGCGCTTGCCGTCACGCGTCATGGCCATGTCGACCGGAGTGATTTCATCGCGCCGCATGCCGGGAACCTGAAATTCCACCCGGCCTGTGATCGCGAGCGTGCCGACATCGATGATTTCGAGAATGCCGGCGATCTCGTCCGAAACCCAGACCTGTTTGCCATCGGGCGTCAAAACGAAGCGGCGCGGCCGCGTCGCCGTGATGATCTCCTTGACGACCTTCTTGGCCGCGACGTCGATGACCTGAACGAGGTTGGCGGCCTCAGAGGCCACAAAAACATATTTCCCATCGGGTGTGGCCAGCACGCCCTCCGGCTCGTCGCCGACCGGGTAATGGTCGGTGAGTTCTCCGGTCTCGATGTTCAGAACCGACGCTTCGGCATCGTCTTCGTTGGAAATATAGAGGTCATGGCCGTTGGGATGGAGGTCGAAGGCCTCCGGGTCCGGCACGTCCCGAAAGCGTTTCACGAGTTTGTGAGTCGCGACATCGTAAAGCGCGATGGTGTTGTCGCTGCCGCAGGCCACGATGAGACGGGCGTGGTCCGACGTGAATTTCATGCCGCGCGGGCGCCCGCAGCTTTTGAACGAGGACACGACGGAATCGGTCTTGTCGAGGATGAAGATCTCGCTCGACCGCTCGTTCGATACGAAGATCAAGCCCGTCCCGGCGGCCTGTACGGGAGCGCCGCCCAACAACAGGAGGCCGGTGAACGCAGTCGCGACGGCGCGGATCAGGCTATTTCGCACAGTCGGTGAGGTCCTTGTCGCGGATCGAGACCATGTCGTCGGCTTTGAATGCGACAGCTTTCGCCACGCAGACGCGGCCTTTGTCGTCCCTGGTGCGGATATCGTAGGACCCCGGCAAGATCCCCGTGACGGCGACGTCCTCATCGAAATCGACCGACTTGTCCTTATCGTTCAGACATTGATTGCTGCCGAATTTGCCCGTGCCGGCCGGTGCGAGGGAGACTTCGACAAGCGTTTCCGAGGTGAGGTTCCAGAACCGCATCCCCTTCTTCTTCGCCGCCTCCGCGCCTTGCGGCATCAGCAACAGGGCAACGCCCACGATCATCGCGATCCGCATTCGTCTCACTCCCTTATACCAGTTGGCGTTGATGTTGACTCATCACCGCCGTCACGCCGCACGAGCGGCGGCGCGCATTCGCGCTTGCCAACTGGTCAGCTTCAATGACGGTTGGTATTACTCATTTATTCGCGCAAGAACCATGCACCCCGCAGCGACACAAGCGGAATCGCGGCTTATCGGGGCACCCCTCTCGATACCTCCTCGATCGCGTCGGCCACCGCGTTCGGCGCATCGAGGCCGATCTGGTGCCCGCTGCCGCCGACCGACTGCGCAGTCGGTGCGCAGAAACGTCGCGCCAAATCCTGTTGCATCGCGAGCCAAGCGCGCTCCATCCGTCCGTCCGGATAGGCATCGTTCCACTCGGCATTCCCGTGAACGAGCACGCGCGTCGGCACCCCGCAACGCGCGGCGGCGGGGATAGCGGCCGAAACATCCGCCATGGCGGTCATTTCGCGGACCTCGAATATCCGCACCTTGCTCTCGCCCGCCAATTGCATCGCCAGCGGCTGCAGCTCGGGTGGCAGGCCATGAGCGGCGGCCGCGACGGGTGTGCGTCCCAAGATGAGATGAGGATCGGTCGGAATGTCGACGCCTGCGGCGGTGAAGCGTTCCGCCTGTTCCGGATGCATCGAGTCGACCAGGACCAGCCCCGCAACCTCGTGAGGGTAATGACCGAGATAGGATTGGGCCAGCAGGCCGCCGAACGAATGGCCGACGAGCACGAAGGGCGGCACCACGCCCGCGCACTGCATCGCGAGATGCAGTTCCTCGGCGAAATTGTCCGGCGTTCGCGGACGCGGGGTGCGCTCGCTGAAGCCGGCGCCGGCCCGATCATAGGCGCAGGCCCGATGTCTCGCGGCCACGAGCGGTTGAACGATCGTCCAATCGAGGTAATTGCCGCCAAGCCCTGCCTCGAAGACGACCGCCGGATCCCCCTGTCCAATGCAAAGGACATGCAGCCCTATATCGCCAACCCGGCAGATCTGGCCCGGGGGACGGAACTCCTCGGCGCGCGGCGCCGCGCCGGACATCGCGAGCAGAACACCAGCCACGCCAATCGCGGCCCGGTTTCGAGCGCGCCGCTTCGATCGTCTTTGCAAATCCATTCGCTCAGCGTAGACGAGGCCAGTCCTGCCGGCCAGAACCGAGGAGAGTTCATTCATGCGGTGCTTGCGCGCGGTATCCACGCTGCTCATCTTGGCCGCGCCCTTGGCTTGGGCCGACCGCGCGACGGCCGCCGATGCCGGGACATGCGGCCAGTTGGAGGCGCGCTTCAACGAGCGACGGCAACAACTCGAAGTCCCTCAGATCAGCGCGGCCTTGTTCTCCGCCGCCGACAACGGTTGCGAGGCGCTGGCCCGGACAGTGCTCGATTTTGGCGCCTCTGTCGCGGCGCGCGACCGCGAGGGCGGCACGGCCCTCACCCATGCGGCGAGAGGCGGTGACGAGGCCATGATCAGGCTTCTGGTCGCCCACGGCGCGGAGATCGACGAGCGAACCGTGACCGGATCGACACCGCTCTATGTCGCGGTCGAGAGCGATCGCGGGCGCGCCGTTCAGGCCCTGGTCGAGCTTGGCGCCGGCGTCAATATAGCCGGGCGCGGCGGTGTCACACCTCTGTCAGCCGCCGCCTATAACGGCCGCCTCAAACTGGTCGACCTGCTCTTGTCGCATGGTGCCGATGCGACCCTGCGGGACGGCACGGGCAAGGTCCCGATCCTTTATGCGGCGGCGCGCGGCTTCGGTTCCGTAATCGAACGCCTGCTCAAGACGGGCATCGACGTCAACGCGACCTATGGCAACGACCTCACCGTGCTGATGTGGGCGGCCGGCTACGCCAACGACGTCCCGGCGGATGACGGGATCGCTCTAGTCACAGCGCTACTCGATAAGGGCGCGCATATCGACGCCGTCGACGATCGTGGCCGAACATCTTTGATGACAGCGGCGGAACTCGGCCATGACGAGATCGTCGATCTCCTGCTCGCCCGGGGGGCGAAGGCCGACCTGAGAGACAAGAGCGGCAAGGCAGCGGCGGATCTGGCGGGGTCGGAGGCCGTCCGCAAACGTTTGGCCGCGCGATAGGCTGCGGTAGATCAGTGAGGGCTTGGCTGCTTCATAGGGCTCCGGCTCCTCGATCCTTCGAGACGCCGCCTCGCGGCTCCCCAGGATGAGGGAGCCTTTGGGCGTGACGCCGAAGGACTAAAGTCCTGCCAGATAAGTCGTCAGCGCCGCAATATCGGATTCCGACGTCGCGCTCATAAGACTTGTCATGCCGGGATTGTTGCCGCGCACTCCGCTGCGAAATTCCGCCAGCGTTTTGACCAGATAATCGTGGCTCTGCCCGCCAAGGCGTGGCACAGATCCTGTGCCTTGATAATGGTCGAGGTGGCAACCCGTGCAGCCAACGGAGGAATTGGCGGTCATTGCCTGGCGGGCGAGGTCGTCGGAGGCGGAAGCCTGGCCCAGCGCCGGCCAATCCTTGGCCGCGAAATAGGCGGCCAATTCCTTCATGTCGTCGCGCTCCAGCGTCGAGGCGATCTGGGTCATGATCTCGTTCTGGCGTGCCCCTTTTTTGAAGTCGCGCAATTGGAGATAAATATAGCCTTCCGATTGCCCCCAGATGATCGGGATTTTGGAGTCGACGGGTACCCCCTTCTCGCCATGGCAGCCGGAACAGACCTGCGCCTTGTCCTCGATCGTGTCCGCGCGTGCCATCGAGACCGGCGATAAAGCCGCAAGCAGCACAGCGGCAGCCGCCAAGAGGGCCTGAGAACCGAAGACTTTGCGCAACCCCATCGTCTTACCCTTGATCGGAGCCATATAAAAAAGGGACGGAATCACTACGACTCCGTCCCTTCCGTTCAGTTGATTTTATAAAGACAAAGGTCAATCGACCGTAAAGGCGATGATCGAATTGCCACGCTTGTAATCGAGCTGAGTGTTACCACCCGCGCCCACGACGATATATTGCTTGCCTTCGACCGAATAAGAAGACGGCGGCGCATTGACGCCGGCGCCAGCCTGGAACTGCCAGAGCAGCGAACCACTTTCGGCGTCATAGGCCTTGAACTCGCCATTGCCCTCGCCGGTGAACACGAGGCCGCCGGCTGTCGCCAGAATGCCGCCGATCATCGGCTGAGCGGTTTTCACCTGCCAACGGATCTTGCCGGTGTTGTAGTCGACAGCGGTGACGTTCCCCCACTGCTCTTCGGTCGAGATGACCTTGAAGGCGCCCCCGAGCCAGAGTTTGCCGGACGGGTAGGCGGAGCTCTCGACGAAATAGTTCATCGGCTGGTGCAGGTTGATGGCGTAGGCGAGGCCGAGTTGCGGATCGGTCGCGATGGGCGACCATTCCACGCCGCCGTTCGCGCCGGGAAGCATCCGGGCGCCGTCCTTGGTCGGGAGGGCCCACATGTTCTCCTGCGGGACCATCGCCTCGGAAAAGCGGATCAGACTGCAATCCTTGGCGTCATGGACATAGATGTGCCCGGTCTTGCCCGCATGCAGAATACCCTTGATCATCTTGCCGTCCTTGTCGGCGACTTGGGTGATCACGGTCGGCGACACGGCGTCGAGATCCCAGACATCGTGTGCGATATACTGGAAATGACAGACGTATTTGCCGGTATCGAGGTCAAGCGCGACGAGCGAGTCGGTGTAAAGGTTGTCGCCGGGCCTCAGGCCGCCATCCAGATCGGGCGACGGATTGCCGACGACGAAATAGATGCGGTTGGTGTCGATGTCGACGGACGGATTCTGCCAGACGCCGCCCCCGAGTGTCTTATAGGGGTCGCCGCTCTTGACCAGGGTAGCCTTTTCGGACGCGATGTCGCGATGCATGTCGCGGCCTGTGGCATCCTTCTCGGCCCAGACGCCAACCGAATTCTCGGGGACGGTATTGAAGGTCCAGATGAGCTTGCCGGTTATCGCATCGAAGGCCTTGACGAAGCCGCGGATGCCATATTCGCCGCCGTTGGTGCCGATCAGCACCTTGCCCTTCACGACCGTGGGCGCCATCGTCTCGCTGTAGCCATCCTCGGGATCGGCGACCTCGGTCTTCCACACGACCTTGCCGGTCTTGGCGTCGAGTGCGACGAGCTGCGAATCGAGCGTGGCCACGTAGACGAGGTTGCCGGAAACCGCGACGCCGCGATTATTGGGACCGCAACAGAAGGTGGTGACGGGACCCATCTTGGGCGCATAATGCCACAGCGCCTCGCCGGTTCGCGCGTCAAGGGCGTAGACGTGGCTGAACGAGGTCGTCACATACATGACCCCGTTGACGACGATGGGGGACGTCTCCAGCGATTCCTTCACATCGGTCTGGAATATCCAGGCCGGACGAAGCTTAGAGACGTTGTCGACGTTGATCTGGCGGTTCGGATAAAAGCGTTGCTGACGATAATCGCCGTTGGTGTGCAAGAAGTTGGAACTGTCGCCAGCGGCACGATTGAGAAGGTCCTGCGACACGGCCGACATGTCGCCGTATTTTGTCGCCGACTTGATTTCTTGAGCCTGTCCGAACGTCGCGGCGCCTAGCGCCAGCGCCGCCGCTAAGGCGACTGGAGTCAATGTCTTCTTCACGGCTTGCTTCCCCCGGTTCCGCACGGCCCGCATTATCCCGGTTTCGCGCGCGCATGACATTGCGGCCGGGATTCGCCGAGGTCAATGACCAGCTTCGCAAGCTCAGCGTAAACGTCGGGGTTTGCGACCTTTTGCATCAATCGGTCTTCGGAACCTTCGAGGATTTGCCCGACGATCCAATCGATGACGCGGAACGGGGCTGGGGAAAGCGTCGCGCCTGATAGGGCTGTTCCCTTGTCGGTGCTAACATGTCTCTATCACGTTGATCCTGAAATCGAGGTCGCAGTGGACGATGTCGCGAAGAGAGGTCTGCTGCTCGGGCTGACCGGGGTGGTCTATGCCATGATCGGGCTCGCCTTATTGGGAGGCGGGGTTTGGCTCGCACTCCTGGGCGGATCGGTCTTCTACCTCGCCGCCGGGCTGGGAATCCTGGCGACTGGGGGCCTGCTTCTGGCGCGGCGCCGCGCGGCCCTTTGGGTCTATGCCGTGGTCCTCTTCGGAACCTTGGCCTGGGCCTTGGCGGAGGTCGGTTTCGACTGGTGGCCGCTCGCCGCGAGAGGCGACATCATCTATCCCCTCGGTCTGTGGCTCCTCGTCCCGGCGGTCACGCGCGGCCTGCGTCCCGCCAGACCAGGCCTAGCCACGACAGGACCGCTCTGGAGCGCTGTCGCGGCCGGCGCTGTCGTTCTCATCATCGGGCTGTTCACAACCACCCACGACATCGGTGGCGCTTTTTCCTCGGACGGGGCGGCGCCGACACCGGCCTCCGACGGGCAGCCGGCCGAGGACTGGCGCGCCTACGGCCGGACCGAGGCGGGGCAGCGCTACTCGCCCCTGGCCACGATCACGCCCGCCAACGTCAAGGACCTCAAGGTCGCGTGGACGTTCCGGACCGGTGACCTGCCGGGGCCCAACGATCCTCGTGAGACCACGTTCGAGGTCACGCCCATCAAGGTGCGCGACACGCTCTATCTCTGCTCGCAGCATCAGCGTCTCTTCGCGCTCGATGCGAAGACCGGCGAGTTGCGTTGGTCTTTCGACCCCAAGGTAAAGGACAATCCGACCTTTCAGCACCTGACCTGTCGCGGCGTGTCCTACCACGAGGATGCGGTGCGGGCCGCTCCGGCCGATGGCACGGCGGGCGGGGCCATATGTCCGCGCACCATCTTCCTGCCCGTCAACGACGGACGCCTGATTGCGCTCGATGCCGAGACGGGCAAACCCTGCGCAGGGTTTGGCGATGGCGGAACGCTCGACCTCCAGGTCGGCATGGGCGTCACCACCGCAGGCTTTTACGAGCCGACTTCGCCCCCGGTCGTCAGCGACAGGATCATCGTCGTGGCCGGCGCCGTGATCGACAACTATTCGACCCGGGAGCCCTCCGGGGTGGTGCGCGGCTTCGACATCCATACCGGTAAGCTGGTGTGGGCGTGGGACTCGGGCGCGGCGGACGAGAACGCCCTCCCCTCCGCGACCCACACCTATACGGCCAACTCTCCCAATTCCTGGATGACCGCTTCCTATGATCCGGCCCTGGGCCTCGTCTATCTGCCCATGGGCGTCCACACGCCCGACATCTGGGGCGGCGACCGCTCGGCGCTGATGGAGCGTTACGCCAGCGCGCTCGTGGCGCTCGACATCGCCACCGGCAAACGGGTTTGGTCCTATCAGACCGTGCATCACGATCTGTGGGACATGGATTTGCCGTCCCAGCCGACGCTGGTCGATATTCAAACTGCGAACGGCGTCGTTCCGGCGGTCCTGCAGCCTGCCAAAACCGGCAATTTGTTCGTGCTCGACCGTCGCACCGGCGTTCCGATCGTCCCGGCCCCCGAACGGCCAGTTCCGGGGGGCGCCGCGCCCGGCGACCACACGTCCCCCACGCAGCCATTCTCCGAGCTGACCTTCCGCCCGGAGGCGAAGTTGACCGGAGCCGACATGTGGGGCGCCACGATCTTCGATCAGCTGGCTTGCCGGATCATGTTCCACCTGCTGCGGTACGAGGGCACGTTCACACCGCCCTCGTTACAGGGAACGCTCGTGTTCCCGGGCAATCTCGGCGTCTTCGAATGGGGCGGTGTCGCGGTCGATCCCGTGCGGCAGATCGCGATCGCCAACCCGATGATGGTGCCTTTCGTCTCCACACTGCTGCCGCGCGGTCCTGGCAATCCGGCGGAACCCGACAAGAGCCAGCCGCCGGGATCCGAGAACGGGGTGCAGCCGATGTTCGGCGCGCCTTACGGGGTCGACCTGCATCCGTTCGTGTCGCCCGTCGGCATCCCGTGCCTGCGGCCGCCGTGGGGATATATGGCCGGCATCGACCTGCGCACGAACAAGGTCACCTGGATGCATAAGAACGGGACGATCCGAGACACATCGCCAGTGCCGTTGCCGATCAAGCTCGGCGTGCCGACGCTCGGCGGACCACTCACCACAGCCGGCGGAGTGGCGTTCCTGACCTCCACGCTCGACGATTATATCCGGGCCTATGACGTGACCGATGGCCGACAGCTTTGGGAAGATCGCCTCCCCGCCGGAGGGCAATCGACCCCGATGAGCTACGCGGTCGACGGTCAGCAATTCGTGGTCACGGCAGCCGGAGGACATGGCTCCTTCGGCACCAAGATCGGCGACTACGTCATTGCATATACGATCCCGAAATGATGTCGGTCGAGCCACGCGAGGGTCGTTCATGGCGCGTGCGGCGGCTCACTGATCTCTATCGCGGACACGTCTTGAGCATGATGACAGACGGCGCGCGAAAGCATCCTCGGTGCCCACCGGAAAATCCGGCGCGACCTCAAGCCTACCCCTTCGCGGTGCGTCGAGTGTCAGGAGATCTTAGAGCTTGATCGGCATAAGGGGGTCATGACCACGCCGCTCGCCCGCCGACAGGCTCCCCGTCCCACCACCAAGCCGGCGATCGTCGCGCCACGGGGACGGACGACGGCAGGGATGTCCGATCGAGAGGTCAGCGCAGCCCTCGATCACGCTCAAAGTGTTGCGACATGAAGATCGTGTTGCCGTTTCTCAGTAATACGCTGATGAACTTCGTCATCGGCCTTCTTCTGGCACGCTTTCTCGGCCCGGCGGAATATGGACGCATGGCCTTGGCGCTGGCATGCGCGCAGGTCATGCAGACCATCATGTTCGATTGGCTGCGCCTCGCCGCAACCCGCTTCTATTCGGAGCGCATCAGGCGAGAACAGCCGCAACTGCGGGCCAGTTTCGACGTGAGCTTCGCCGTCGTGATCGCCGTACTTTGCACCGGCGCGGTCGTGTTCATGCTGCTGGGCATCGATCTGCCTTTATCGAACGGCTTGCTCGGCCTTGCGGTCGGCGCGGCTGTCGCGAACGGCTTGTTCGACTATCACACGGCGCTCGTTCGGGCCCGGTTCCTCGACAGTGCCTATGCGCGCATCATCATGGGGAAGAATCTTCTGTCCCTTGTCCTGACGGTTGGCGGCGCCTGGTATTTCGGCTCCGCCATCATGGCGCTGACGGGACTATGCTTGTCGATGACGGGTTCGCTGGCCGCCGCGAGCGGCTCCCTGACCGACAAAGGCACCTCGCCCCGCCTCGCCAGACGTTCGCTGGTGTCGCAATCGCTGCGCTACGCGATGCCGATCGTCACCGCCAACATGCTCTATCAACTGATTCCGCTGATCGATCGAGCCTTGATCGCCCGGAGCTTCGGCTTCGCGGAATCGGGACAATTCTCCCTGGCCTACGACCTCGGCATCCGCATCGCGCTGGCTGTCGGTTCGACACTCGACGTGCTGTTGTTCCAGATCGCCGTCAGGGCCGAGGAATCGCATGGCAGCGAGCATGCCGGACGCCAGATCGCCCACAATATCGCGGTCGTGCTGGCCATCATCGTGCCGACGCTCGCCGGTGTCTGGCTGGTGCTGCCAAGCTTCGAACATATCGTCGTTCCACAGGAGTTCCGTGGACCCTTCCAGCACTTCCTGGCGCTGATGCTTCCCGGCTTCTGCTGCTACGCGCTGATCCACTACGCGGTGCATCCGATTTTTCAGATCAAGAAGCGCACGGGGCCGCTGATCCTGGCGGGAGCCTTGGCATCGCTCACCAACATCGCCCTCATCAACGCCCTGCCCCATGTCGCCGACGCGACCCCCTATGCCTTCGCGCTCACGGGAGCCCTCGGCCTTGCCTTGTCGCTGCTCGTGGTCATGGCCGCCTTGGGGAAAGCTCTCTGGCCAAGCCCCAAAACGCTTGTCGCGATCGCCTGCGGCACGCTCGCCATGGTGGCAGCCGCCCTGCCCCTTCGAACCATGACGCCCGGCCTTCTGACGCTGCTATTGCAGACGAGCCTCGGCACGATCGTCTATGGCGGCTTCGTCTTTGCCTTCGACATCGCGGGCCTGCGAAGCGTGCTGCTCGACCATCTGCCCAAGCCGCAAATCGTCAAGCGTCAACGGATCTAGGATCCCACTTTGTGCGCTCGACAAAGACCCTATTTAGTTTTGAATAACCATAATTTTTCGCTCTTCATTAACGCTTATATTTTGCTAACCATTAAAATAGATGATTAACAACAGCTTTGACGAATAGTGTATTGATTTGACTTGGGAGACTATTGCAGCTTTCGAGACGGAACCATCATGATGAAGCGCTCTTTGGCTTGGCTGGGCCTCGCGGCCGTGGCGGCACTCTGGGTCGGGCCCGCGGCGGCCGGCGGCGACTACAGCCCCCGGGTCATTGCCGGCATGGGTCCGGCCTCCGGAGTCGATGTCTATATTCGCAACCCCGATCGGCAACCGCCGGTCTATTGGTCTCAGGGCACCGAACCGCCGCCGGCGCAAGGCTCGGATTACGGCGGCGGCTTCCTGCAATATATCCTGACCGGAACGGAGCAACGGCCCGGGCACCCGTCGGTGCGTCATGGCCTGCCGCCGCGCTATCGCGGATATGGGCCGGCTCAGGGCCAGGCCTATGCGCCAGGCCCGGTGGCCTATGCGGCGCCGGCTCAAACCTATGCGGCGGCCGAACCCGTGCAGGCCGAGATCGATCCGATATATCGGCGTCAGGAGGTCGCCTATAGCGGTCCGTCCGGTCCGGGCACGATCGTCATCGATACGGCCAACAAGTTCCTCTATCTCGTCGAAGGTCGCGGCACCGCGCTCCGCTATGGTATCGGCGTCGGTCGGCCGGGATTTCTGTGGCACGGCGAAAAGACCATCACCCGGAAGGCCGAATGGCCAGACTGGACCCCGCCCGTCGAGATGATCGCCCGGCGACCCGACTTGCCGCGCCACATGGATGGCGGCATGGCGAACCCTCTCGGGGCACGGGCCATGTATCTCGGCTCATCGCTGTTTCGCATCCACGGGACGAACGAACCCAACACCATCGGCACCAATGTCTCGTCCGGCTGCATTCGCCTGCTGAACGAGGATGTGGCCGATCTCTACAACCGCGTGCGGGTCGGCACCCGTGTCCTTGTGATGTAAGCGGGTGGGCTTTCAGTTCTTCCGGGTCATAAGGTGCTTCATCGGTGTCCGGCTCTTCGATGTCCCGAGCGAGGCCGGCTTGAGACTCCAATGAGCGAAGCTGGTTGGAGCCCCCCCCCGGAGAGCCGCGAAGGATTGTAAATCGAGCCTTGTGTGCCCACTCGATCCTCGAGGCGCCGCTTCGCTGCCCCTCAAAATGAGGGGACTTTTGAGCTTGTGACACAGTCAAATTGAAGCATGATGCTTTAATTCTCGAAGCGGATAAGCGCGAATGCCAAAAGGTTATATCATCGCCCGTCTGACGGTCTCCGATCCGGAGAGTTACAAGGCCTATGCGGCAGCGGCCACGGCGGCGCAGGCGATGTACGGCGCGAAGGTCCTGGTCCGGGGCGGCAAAGCGGAGGCTTTGGAGGGAGAGCATCGTCCCCGCAATGTCGTGCTGGAGTTTGACTCCTACGAGGCCGCCAAGCGCTATTATCATTCGCCGGACTATCAGGCCGCCATCGCATTGAGGCAGCCCTTCGCGGAGGGCGAAATCGTGGTGGTCGAAGGCTACGAGTGAGCCCGAACGTCGCTCGCGGGCGCGGCGGCGTTAGGCTCCCCCTGGACGAATTCACGCCAGAGAAGAATGAGCGCCGCCATCAAGGCCGGCCCGATGAAGAGGCCGACCACGCCCCAGGTTTCGACCCCTCCAAGAATGCCGAACAGCACCCAGAGAAACGGCAACCGGGTGGCGCCTCCGATGAGGACGGGGCGGATCAGATGGTCGGCGAGCAGGACAAGCACGGTGCCCACGGCCACGACCGCGATGGCCGTCCCGAGGGATCCCTGGGCGATGAGCAGGAGTCCGATACCGGCAAAGACGAGAAAGACCGCGAAAGGGATCATGGCCGCGACGGCTGTCAGGCCGGCGAGCAAGGTCGGGTGAGGCACGCCGGCAATCTTATAGGCGATGCCCATCAAGATCCCCTCCCCGATTCCCACCAGCACGAGCCCGTCCACCGTGCCGTGGATCGACGAGACCATCTGGCGCGCGATGCGCTCGCCCCTGGCGCCGAACAGCCTGTGGCTGGCATGAAGAAGATCGGCGACGATGCCCTCGCCTTCCCGCAGGAGGAAGAAGAAGGTCATCAGCATGAAGAAGAAAATGATCGTCCGGTGCGCCACCTCGGCGCCGAACTGACGTCCGAGGATCAGCACAGAGCCACGATTGACGCGTTTCAATATATCGGCGGTGGGAACCGGCGTCGAAAGATTGTCGCGCCACCACGTTGTGACTTCCCCGGAGCCGACCGGCAGGTGGCCGACCCAATCGGGAACGCCGATGCCCTCGGTGGTGAAGCGCTGAATGAGAAGCATCAGATCATGCGCCTCGCGTCCTGCTTCCACCGCAAGGACGACGAAGGGCAGCCCGAGCACTACCGCGACCGCCAGCGTGAAGCCCAAAGGCAGCAAAATATCGTGGCCGCCCGACGATCGTCCATGCAGCCTGCGATAGAGCGGCCACACCGCTATGGCGAGGATCGACGCCCAGACGAGAGCGGGAAGAAAATTCCGGATGGTCCAAAGCCCAAGGCCGACTAGGACCAGCACCAGGACCAGACGCGCCGCATTCTGAACCCGGTGTGGAACCGGACGCGGAGAAGACGGCGGACGCCCTTCGGGCGGATTCATCAGCATGAAATGGGACCTTCGGACGTCGCGACCGGGAACGGGCAAGACCAAGAAAACTAGCGAGCCCGTATCCTACGGCGCAACCGGAAGACCGGAAAGCGCCCCTTCGTTCCGATCGGTAGAGCCCTTGCCGTGAGGTTACCC
This sequence comes from Lichenihabitans sp., assembly GCA_965214365.1. Lineage (GTDB taxonomy): Bacteria > Pseudomonadota > Alphaproteobacteria > Rhizobiales > Beijerinckiaceae > Lichenihabitans. The sequence goes on along the minus strand of CBDCBM010000004.1, from coordinate 1,103,396 downwards.
GTGAAAGCAAAACAGGGACCACGCGGACCCGATCCTCGACCGGCGGCGTGGCCCCTGGAACCGACCGAGCCGCCCGGCGCAGGTCGGCGCGACGGACTTGCGAGTTTTAGCGGATGATGATGCGCTTCACGACGCGGCGGGGACGACGAACGATCACGCGCTTGCGAACGATGATGACGACCTTCTCCACTTGAGCACCACCGACGGACACGGCAGACGCGGCAGGATTGAGAGCGGCCGGCATGGCTTGGGCAACGGTGATCGAACCAAGGGTCGCGGCGCAGATCAGGGCTACATTGATGAGTGAACGCATCTGAATACTCCTCCAGTGAATGGTATTTGTGGCGCGCGAGACGTACCCGCTCTCGCGGTGAAAGTCACAGCGGATCGATTGTCAATGATTCGATCAGCGACACCATAGAGCACCCTCGTGCGGTGGGAAGCCACTTCTCCCTTCGCAAGGACGATCGGGTGAACTCACCGCCATCGCGTGTCGGGCACCACAGCGCGAGGTGGCCCGCTCGCAAAGCCTCAAACCACCAATGTCACTTTCCGTCGCGCAAGGCGCGCAGAACGCTCGCTCCGGCTCGTCCGGTGGCGGTCAGACCGAGGCGCTGCTGATAGTTCTTGATGGCATCCCGCGATTTCGTGCCCATGACGCCATCGATGTTGCCGATGTCATAACCCTTGGCCTGCAGCAATTGCTGCGTCTCACGCCGTTCGGCGCGCGATAGTCCCGGATCGTCGGTGGGCCAAGGTGTGACGAAAGGGCCCGCGCCACGCAGACGATCGGACAGATGAGCGACCGAGAGGGAATAGGATTCAGCGGCATTATAGGCATAGATCGCATCGAAATTGCGCGTCACGAGGAAGGCCGGCCCCGAAGGTCCGGCCGGCAACAACAGGGCCGCCTCTCCGCTGCCGAGGCCCGCGCCATCGACTCGGATAATTCCTAAACCGCTCCAATAAGCCATGGGATGACGGATCTTTCGGCCCGAACCCCCCGCATAGCCCGCCGGAAGCTTGACCTCATGGCCCCAGGACAAGCCCGGCACCCAGCCATACTTTCTCAGATAGTTGGCCGTGGACCCCAGAGCATCCGGAACCGAATCGATGATGTTCGGATGGCCGTCGCCTTCCATGTCGATCGCGTTCCTCAGGAAGGTCGAGGGCATGAATTGCGTATGGCCGAAGGCGCCCGCCCAGGATCCGTTGAAGTTTTCCGGCCGCACATCGCCGCGCTGCAGAATCGTCAGGGCCGCCGACAGCTCGCTGCGAAAATAGGAGGCCTTGTCGCCGAAACAGCTCAGGGTCGCGAGGGACTGCACCACGGGCCGGGCACCAAAACTGCGGCCATAGTCGGATTCGACTCCCCAGAATGCCACCAGCGTCTGCCGATCCACTCCGAAGCGGGCCTCGATGCGATCGAGCGCATCCGAATATTTGGCGAGCATGTCACGGCCGTCGCTGATCCGCTGATCGTCGACGAGCGCGGCCATATAATCCCAGATCGGCGTCGTGAATTCAGGCTGTTCATTCTGGAAGTGCACAACGTCATTGGCCTGAAGGCCCTGCGTCACTCGATCGAATGTCTCGCCCGATACGCCGCGCTCGATCATGGTCGGGCGGAGCAATGCGAGGCAACCGGCAAAATCCTCCGCTTGCGCGATCCGCGCGGGCACAAGCCCGAAAGCGACGATCGACACGATCAGAATTAGCCGCCACGTCATCGAATGCTCCGCCTCGACGAGGGCACCATCTTATTTCACGCGGCTGCGGTTGGAAAGCGAAGGACTGTGTCGGCACCAAAAGGCGCTACAGCCAGGGACGTTTCTGCGCGGCCGAGGTTTCGAACTGCTCGATCGCACCCTGCTTGGCCATGGTGAGGCCGACGTCGTCGAGCCCCTCGAGCAGGCAATGTTTACGAAACGGATCGATGTCGAAATGGATCATGCCCCCGTCCGGACCCCGGATCTCCTGTTTTTCGAGGTCGATCGAGAGCCGCGCGTTGGCGCCGCGTTCGGCGTCGTCGAAGAGCTTTTCGAGGTCGTCCGGCGAGACAACGATCGGCAGGATGCCGTTCTTGAAGCAATTGTTGTAGAAAATATCCGCGAAGCTCGTCGAGATGACGCAGCGGATGCCGAAGTCGAGCAGCGCCCAGGGGGCGTGTTCACGCGATGAACCGCAGCCGAAATTATCGCCCGCCACGAGAATGGTGGCGCATTTGTAGGCCGGCTTGTTCAGCACGAAATCCGGATTGTCCGAACCGTCGTCATTGTAGCGCATTTCGGAGAACAGACCTTGGCCCAGGCCTGTGCGCTTGATGGTCTTGAGATATTGCTTCGGAATGATCTTGTCGGTGTCGATATTGGTGATCTTGAGCGGCGCCGCGACACCGCTGAGATGGTCGAATTTATCCATGACGAAACTCGAATGAAGCTGAAGGCCTTGTCGAGGGTCATGCGTCCTCTCGCCGGAACGGTCAAGAAGAATGCCTGAGCGAGGCCGATGAGGCTCGCGCCATTCGAGTATCGCGGCGCCATGGCCCGGAGCACGATGCCTTTGGATGGGTTCCCTCCAATGGCGTCGTGATCTAGACAATACGAAGCGCGCCGAGGCGCAATGCGGCCAAAACGGGAGGATGAGCGGATGCTGCAGGCTTGGCGATGGTACGGACCCGACGATCCGGTTTCGCTCGACGACGTCCGCCAGGCCGGCGCCACCGACATCGTGACGGCGCTACATGATTTTCCGCCCGGCCAGACCTGGACGCGCGAGGCCGTGCGAGACCGCAAGAGCCTGATCGAGACGACGCCGACAAACCGAGTTCCGCTGCGCTGGAGCGTCGTCGAAAGCATTCCCCTGCCCGACGACATCAAGCGGCTCGGGGCCGGGGCGGCGCGGTCGATCGATTCGTGGATCGCCAGTCTCGAAGCCGTGGCGGCCGAGGGCCTGCGGATCGTCTGCTATAATTTCATGCCGATCCTCGACTGGACCAGGACCGACCTCGACTGGCCCCTGCCGACGGGCGCCACCGCGCTTCGTTTCGACCAGGCGCGTTTCGCCGCCTTCGACATCCATGTTCTGCGCCGTTCGGGAGCCGAGGCGGATTATTCTCCTTCCGTCAGCGAAGCCGCCAAGGTGCTGGCGGACACGATGACGGACGAGGAGGCCAAGACCCTCACCGCGACCATCGCGGCCGGCTTGCCGGGAACGACATCCGACGCGCTCGATCTCAACGGTCTAGCGGCCCGCCTCGACAGCTATCGGGGGATCGACGCCGCACGGCTTCGCGTAAACCTCGTCGCCTTTCTCCAGGCCGTGACGCCGGTGGCCGAAAAGCTCGGTGTCCGGCTGACCCTGCACCCTGACGATCCGCCACGCCCGCTGTTCGGGCTCCCGCGTATCGCCTCGTCGAAAGGCGACTATGCGGCCTTGTTCGACGCGGTTCCCTCACCCGCCAACGGCATGTGCTTTTGCACGGGATCGCTCGGGGTCGCGGCCACGAACGACCTGATCGATATGGCTCGCAGCTTTGCCTCCCGCATCCATTTCGTCCATCTGAGGGCGACACGGCGCGAGCCAGACGGGTCATTCTATGAGGCTGACCATCTCGATGGAGATGTCGACATGGTTGGAGTCATCCGCGCACTGCTGGCCGAGGACCGGCATCGCCCGGAGGGGATGAAATTGCCGTTCAGGCCCGACCACGGCCACAAGATGCTCGACGACCGGTTCAAACGGACCAATCCCGGCTATTCGGCCATCGGGCGCCTCAAGGGCCTGGCGGAGCTGCGCGGCGTCATCCGGGCCCTTTCGGCATAGGGCGCCCTCAAGCGGCGACGGGCCGCGAGATGTCGAGGGCTTCGATCGAACGCACCGCCACGGAGGCGAGCGAGGTGAGTTCGTCTCGTTGATAAGCCGTCAGCGGCGGATGCGTGACTCGGTCGATGACGCAAAGCGCCCCGAGCGGATTGGCCTTGTCCGAACTGACCAGCGGGGCTCCGGCGTAGAAGCGAATATCCGGTTCTCCGGTCACCAAGGCGTTGTTTTTGAACCGCGGGTCGGCGGTCGCATCCGCCACCACCATCGGCTCTGTGCCCGTGATCACATGGGCGCAAAAGGAGACGTCGCGTGCCGTGCCGGTCGCGTCGAGGCCATGACGTCCGATGAAAGTCTGCTGGTCGCGCCCGACCAATGTGACCAATCCGATCGGGGAATTCAGGAATTCGGCGGCGCGCTTGGCGACGGCATCGAGTTCGGCACAGCGGCGGCCCGCCATCAGCGACAGATAGGGTTCCACTTCGGCCACCCGTCGTTCTTCCTCGGCAAGAACCGGGGGCACGGGGTCGGTCAGTCTGTTGATCGGCGACAATACCTTGTTTCGGCCCGTCCGTTTCGCTTCATAGAGCAGTTGGTCCGCGCCACCGATCAGGACCTCCGGCTTATAGGACAGTTGCGTGGACGCGGCCGTGGCGACACCGATGCTCACTGTCACCCTGCCTCCGCAGGTCTCGTTCCCCACGTGAGGGAGGTCCAAAGCTTCGATCGCTTTGCGGATTTCCTCGCCGACCATCAGGGCACCGCGCGCATCCGTCTCGGGGAGAAGGACGGCAAGCTCTTCGCCGCCGTAGCGGGCGACGAGGTCTCCCGGCCGTCGACCGAAAGATCGGATGGTCGCGGCGATGTGTTGAAGGCACTCGTCGCCTCCAAGATGACCATAATGGTCGTTGAAGGCCTTGAAACGATCGACGTCGATGAGAAGCAGCGAGAGCGGCGCTCGCGAACGTTCCGCCCGGCGGGTTTCCTCGGCGAGCGCCTCGTCCAGCCGCCTGCGGTTATGCAGTCCCGTCAATGCGTCGGTGCTGGCGAGCCGCGTCAACTCTTCCTTCGCGGCGAGGAGATCGCGTTGCACGCCGTCGCGTTGGGCCAGGATGGCGGCCAGCGTCAGCACCAAGATGCCCGATGTCGCGGCAAAGGTCTGCACGACCATGATGCGCTCGAGCGTCGTCACATTGACGATGATGGAGGTCGGACCTGTCCCGACGACCGTAAATCCGATCGACACGAGCGTCGCCAGGAGAAGGCCCAGCGCTCCACCCGCGAGACCGCAGCGGAACACGACCAAGACGAGGGGCGGCAGAATGAGAAACAACAGCGGGTAGCGCGACTGCGCGAACACCACCGATGTCGTCGCGAGCAGTATCGCGAAGGCCACGACCGTGCCCTTGGCCCGTTGTGGCCCGAGCAGAGGCAGCAATTCCTTGCGCCGCACGGCAAGGGCCACCGGTGTCGCGGTAACGAGACCGAGGGCATGGGCGAGGAACGAGGCGACGAAGTTCGCGACCGAGCGGTTGTCGGCGAAGAGATGGGCCAATCCGACGTTCAGGATTACCGCAAGCGTGGGCGCCAGCAGGCCCGCCGCGAATGCGAAACGCCAAAGGCTTTCGGGGCGAGACAGGTCGCAATTCGGACCGACCAGACGCCACAGAACGGTACTGGCGATCGTGACCTCGAAGGCGTTGACGAGGGAAAATCTCAGGCAGACATCGAAGGGATATCCCCAGATCCAGGTCATTCCGAGATTGGCCGCGAACCCCATCAGGAGGAAGGCCGGCCATCGGGTCGGGCGGTTGGTCAGCAGGATCCCCAGCAGAGCGCCATTGGCGGGCCAAATCGTCGCGATGCGACCAGCGCGTTGGGAGAGGTCAAGTCCGCCAATCGTGATCAGCCCGATCAACAAGGCGATGATGACGAATCTGGCTGGAGGGGATGTCCACCCCGCCGGCATCAACCCTGTTGATCGCCTGGCGGAACTGTCCATCATGCAAAGCGCTCCGAAAACAAACCAATCTCGGCGAGCGAGTGGACCCCAGCCTCAATGGCGTAATCGAAGATCATTAATTTTTGGAGAAGACTGCGATGTCCCGTGGTCGCCTTTCAAATCATCAGGCCCAGAATGGCTTGAGATCGTGAAAATGCCTTAACCTCTTCGGTAACTTGCCCATTGCTTTGGCGCGCCGCCGGTCGTTCTCGCGCAATAGAGCCGCGGCGGCCGGCGCGAGTTCCGGTTTGTCCGGGGCCGCGATCTCCTCGACCCGTTGCTCGGTGACCGCCGCATCATTGAGGTCGCCCAGGATGCCGAGAAGATCTTTGATCACGTGGAGGGTGGGCGCGACGTCCTTCGGCTCGAACAGCAGCCTCATAGAGTCCAGGCTGTAGCGCAGCTTCTTCAGCGATTTACGCAGGCTGTGCAGGTCCTCGACATCGGCGATATCGAGCCTATGCGCCTTGCGCCGCGCCTTCCGGTCGAGTTCGTCGAGCAATCCGGGGATCAGATCCGCGAGACGGGCATCGGGCTCGACCTTGCGAAGCCATTGGGTCTCCAGCATCCAGGCGCCCATGCCGAGAATGAGAGCCGTCAAGGGATGCCCCCTCATAGCCTGCGTGATCGCGGCGTGAGCCGCCGCACGTTCCCTCTCCGCCGGGCCTCGGAGTGGGCCCACGGCAGCGCCACCGCTGCCAGCTTCGGCACGGGGCAGCGTTTCGGTGAGGAAGACGTCCCAGTCGCGGCCCCGCCCGAGGATACCGCCGAGGTCGCGCAACGCCGCCATGAAGCGCTTGGCCGCCCGGCGTTCGATAAAGCGATCGAAAAGAACCAGGATCGACCTCAGCTTTCGGATCGCTGCCCGCATGCGGTGGATGCCTTCGACGTCACCCTTCGACACGGCGGGAATTTCAGCCGCGAGTTCGCGCAGCGCCGCGTGAACCAGGTTCGGAAACGCTTTTCCGATCGAGACATCGGCATCCCAAATCGGCAGGCCTGTGTCGGGCCGGACCGGCAAGTCCTCGCAGAGGAGCTGATATCCCCTTTGCGATTTGCTGTGCGGCCCGTAGCGTAGCCGCGCCCGTTCGGCGAGGTCGAGAGCAAGCCGGAACACTTGCCCAGGCGAGCCTTGCTTCAGTTCGAGTTCGACCTCGCTGATGGCGAGGCTCTTGGCACCGGCCCGGATCGTCCCTCGATCGACCACGGCCTCGATTTGCGTGCCGTCCTCGCAGGCGATCAGGCGCGATGTCCGCTCGACGATGGTCGAGAACAGCGGCTCCAACCCTATGGCCGCCTCACGGATTGGCGCAGCATGTCGCGGAAGGCTGGATAATGTGCCGAGGTCGGGAGTGGCGGAGGACAGCGGCCATTCCCATTCGCCTCGGCTGCCCAACTGGTCCTCGGCCCGATCCAGCTTCACGGTTTGAACGAAGCCGTCGGCGGATTGGCGTACCCTTAGGCATGCTCCCAGCCTGTAGAGAGCGAAGTCGGCCGTGTCATAATAAGTGGTGGTCGCCTTCCGGGTCTTCGGCGTGACGGCGGCGAAAGCCGGATGCTGCTCCACCAGATGCCGATCTTCGGCATCGACGAGGAGCTTCAGTTCCATTTCCATCAGAACTCTCGAAAGCTGCGGCGCCTTGGCGCAGGTCGTCAGATCGACGAGGCGGCGGTCGGAAAGAGCGTCATGGTGTGGCCGCTACCCGGCCCGGCTCTTGCTTTGGAGGCCACGCGCCGAGGCAAGGCCCCCGGGGCGCGACGATACGTCTGGAGAATGAAGCGATGCGGCGGGAGCAGCTCACCGAAAAGATTCTCGACATCAAACGGGCTCATGGCTGGAGCTGGAAGCATATCACGGGCCAGATCGGTGGGGTCTCTCCCATGATCCTCATCGGCGCGCTTTTGGGCCAGATGAAGCTCGTGAAACCTCTCGCCCGAATGGCAGCCGAACTGTTCGGTTTGTCGGAGGTCGAGGAGCGCATGCTGAACGAAGTGCCCTATCGCGGTACGCCGATGCCGCCGACCGATCCCCTGCTCTACAGGTTCTACGAAATGGTGATGGTCAACGGCCCCGCCATCAAGGCCCTCATCGAAGAGGAATTTGGCGACGGCATCATGTCGGCCATAGATTTTGATTTCACCATCGAACGGAAGGCAGACCCCAAAGGCGACCGGGTGGCCATCGCCATGACGGGAAAATTCCTGCCCTACCGCTATTATGGCGCAGAGCAGGGCTTCCCCGAAAACGGTTCCAAGGAGAACGATCCGGGATAAAGGCGTGGCCTCAGCCCGGAAAAGGTGACACGCCGATCATATGCGAATGGCCGCCGAGCATCAGCGCATAGGCCACAATGCCGGCACCAAGGCGCCAATCGAGAAGCTCCCGAAGAGCAAGGTTCGACCGGCCAGCCGCGATGGCCGCGAAAGGAACGATCGAGGTCCGGGCCGCGAAAGCGTCCCACAGCGCTGGATCGAAAAGCCGCCGACGCTTGGCGTCGATCGACACTGTGCCGGCGAAAGCCACCACGGCCCAGGTGGCGAAGAAGATCAGCGAGGCGACATCGCCATTGCCGATGAGATGGACCAGCGCCCATAAGCCGACCCCGACGAGGAACGGATGACGGGTGACGCGCACGATGCCGCGCGGCGGCTCACGCAATTGTCCCTCCTGCGCGACCCCGGTCGGGTTGGGGGTCGTGACCCCGATCACCACCAGCAAAAAAGCCGGGAGCATGAGGATGATGGCGATGGGCTTCCACCATTCGAGCATGCCCCAGATGGGCAGATAGTCCGCGCCCTGGTAGGCCTTGACCATCCAGAAGATGCCGACCAGCGAGGCCACTGAAAACACGATCATATAGCGGCCCGGGCCGAGCATCGCCACGGCATGGTCGCGGAGCCTCGTGCCGGCGACACCGAGGTGAATGCCGACGAAAAACACCGAACTCAAGAGGAGCATCAGCATGAAGGTCCGTTCTCCGACTAATGTTTGGCACTTGGTAGCACGGAACCCGCGCGCCGAGGATGTGACAAGCGGCGGCAAACCTTGGCTTGAGCCCATGGCCGTGAAGCCTTATCGATGGCGGGTCGTTCCAGCGCCGATCAGCGCCGCGTCTGGCAAGACATTCGCCAAGGAGACCCGCAGTGACGACCAATCCCTTGCTTGTATCCTGGACCACGCCCTTCGCGGCGCCGCCCTTCGGCGAGATCGCGCCCGAGCATTTCGGACCAGCCTTCGAGCGGGGCATCGCCGACCACGCGGCCGAAATCGAGTCGATCGCCGCTAACGCCGCAGCTCCGGATTTCGACAATACGATCGTGGCGCTGGAGCAGGCCGGGAAGACATTGAGACGCGTCGGAGGCGTGTTCTGGAACCTCACCGGCGCCCATACGAATGAAAACCTGCAGGAGATCGAGCGGACCATTTCGCCGATCCTTGCCCGCCACTATCAGGCCATTTCGCTCAACGCGGCCCTGTTCCGCCGCATCGACCATCTCTTCGAGGTCATCGACACGCTGGGGCTCGACGACGAGCAGCGCCGGGTGCTCGAACTGACGCGCAAGAGCTTCGTGCGTGGCGGGGCGATGCTCGATCCTGAGGGCCGAAAGCGCCTGGCCGAGATTACCGAACGGCTCGCGGTGCTCGGCACCACCTTCGGGCAGAACGTGCTAGCGGACGAAAAATCCTACCTCATGGAACTCGCAGGCGAGGAGGATCTGGCGGGCTTGCCCCAAGCTTTGCGCGACGCCGCCGCCCAGGCCGCCGCCGAGCGGGGCCTCCGTCCGGGCCAATACGTCATCACGCTGAGCCGCTCGCTGATCGAGCCATTCCTGCGTTTTTCCAGCCGCCGCGATCTGCGCGAAAAAGCCTTCGCGGCCTGGCTGGCACGAGGCGAGAACGACGGTCCGCACGACAATCGTCCGATCGTGGCCGAAACCCTAGCACTGCGGGCTGAACGGGCCGGGCTGCTCGGCTTCGACACCTTCGCCGCCTATAAGCTCGACGATACCATGGCCAAGACACCCGACGCGGTGCGCGACTTGCTCGACCGGGTTTGGCACCATGCCAAGATCAGGGTCGGCGAGGAGTCGGACGTGCTACGGGCCGAAGTCGCGAAGGAAGGCGGCAATTTCGAGCTCGAACCCTATGATTGGCGCTATTACGCCGAAAAGGTCCGCAAGGCGCAATTCGACTTGGACGAGAACGAGGTCAAATCCTACTTCGTTCTCGAGGACATCGCTGCCGCCTCCTTCGACACCGCGAGCCGGCTGTTCGGCCTCGTGTTCACGCCGCGCCCGGACGTTCCGGTCTATCACCCCGACGTGCGCGCCTATGACGTCTGCGACAAGGACGGACGCCACCTCGCCTTGTTCCTCGCCGACTATTTCGCCCGGCCGTCGAAGCGCTCAGGTGCATGGAACAGCGGCTTCCGCCAGCAGAGCAAACTCGGTGGGGAGACGCGGCCGATCGTCGTCAACGTGATGAATTTCGCCAAGGGCGGCGAGGACGAACCATCGCTCCTGAGCATCGACGAAGCCCGAACGCTCTTCCATGAATTCGGCCACGCGCTCCATTCCATGCTGACGGATGTCACCTATCCGTCGATCGCCGGCACCAGCGTCGCGCGGGACTTCGTGGAGTTTCCCTCCCAGATCTATGAACATTGGCTGATGCGGCCAGAAGTGTTGCGCCGGTTCGCCCGCCACGCCGTGACGCGCGAGCCGATGCCCGACGCCTTGCTGGAGCGCATCATGGCGGCGAAGAACTTCAACCAGGGTTTTTCCGCCATCGAATATTGCGCTTCCGCCATCGTCGATCTCGATTTCCACACGCTTCCCGCATCGTCGATCACCCAAGCCTCGGACCCGATCGCCTTCGAGCGCCGCAGCCTCGAGCGGATCGGCATGCCGAGACCGATCGCGATGCGTCATCGCACGCCAAATTTCGCCCATGTGTTCTCGGGCGACGGCTATTCGGCCGGCTATTACTCCTACCTCTGGTCGGAAATGCTGGATGCCGACGGCTTCGGCGCCTTCGAGGAAAGCGGCGACATTTTCGACGCGGCAGCAGCCGAGCGGCTAAAGTCGCATGTGCTTTCAGCCGGCAACCGGCAGCCGCCGGAAGCTGCCTATATGGCCTTTCGGGGGCGAATGCCGAGCGTCGAGACGCTGCTCGAAAAGCGCGGCCTGCTTTGAAGGCCATCGTGATCTGACGAGCCCGAGATGCAATGGTCACCCGGACAGGACAGCGCGCTCGAAGCGGTTTCGGCTTGGCTGAAGCGCGGCGAGCCGCAGGTCTTCCGTCTGTTCGGCTTCGCCGGTACGGGCAAGACGACCCTCGCCAAGCAGATCGCCGCAGATGTTTCCGGCGAAGTCGCCTTCGGGGCCTATACGGGCAAGGCGGCCCTGGTGCTCCGTTCAAAAGGGTGTCGGGGTGCCTCGACCATTCACAGCATGATCTATCGCTCGCGCGGCGAAAGCGAAGACGATGACACGCCCTCTTTCGTACTGAACAAGAAGAGCGCCGCCGCCGACGCCGACCTCATCATCATCGACGAATGTTCGATGGTCGACGAGGATCTCGGCCGCGACCTGCTGTCGTTCGGAACCCAGGTGCTGGTGCTCGGCGACACCGCGCAATTGCCTCCCGTGAAGGGCGGCGGCTTTTTCACCGATGCCGAGCCCGACGCGATGCTGACCGAGGTGCATCGACAGGCAGCCGATAATCCCATCATCCGCCTCTCGATGGAGGTGCGCGCGGGCCGGCGCTTATCACTGGGAACCTACGGGGAAAGCCGGATCATCCGCAGGGCCGATGTCGGTTCGACGATGGTTATGCAGGCCGATCAGGTCCTGGTCGGCACCAACAAGACGCGGCGGGCCTATAATGGCAGGATGCGCGAACTGCTCGGGCACGAGGGGTCCCGGCCGCTGGTCGGCGAAAAACTCGTCTGTCTTCGCAACGATAAGAAAAAGGGGCTGCTCAACGGCGGCACCTGGAGCGTGAAGAGCGTTCACGCCAATCGCGGCGTCAAATATTCCATGAGCCTCATCGCGGACGAGGAAACCGAGCGAGAGGCCGTCCGGGTCGGCGTTCATCCGGCGTTCTTCGATGGAACGGACGATCAATTGTCACCCGCCGCCCGGCGGGACTCTGACCAGTTCGACTATGGCTACGCCCTGACGGTGCATAAGGCGCAAGGATCGCAATGGAACGATGTCGTTCTTTTCGATGAGAGCTATGCGTTTCGCGAGCACCGGGATCGATGGCTTTACACGGCGCTGACCCGCGCGGCTCACCGGATCACTGTGGTGATGTAACTCTCGGTCACACCACTCGCCATCCGGCTTGCAGCTCACCGAATGGCCGGCATGGGGCAGCGAATGCTCTTCGAAAGCAACCACCTGCGACGCGCGGAGAGAGGTTGAGCGGTTCTACCCTTGCGCCAAAGCTATGTCTTGACCATATGTGCGTTTGAGTGTGAAAGCTGAACCGCTTCGAGGCCGGTCCGGTCCCCGAAGGCAGATCGCGTGTATGACGAGGTGGACCGAGCTTTTCGTCAAACGGATTCGCAACATCCTCAACAAGCAGGACCCTGGCTTGAGCCGAGCAACGGGACTAATCGTGCAACCAAAATGGGGCCGGCACGTTTTAAGTCCGTACGAGCGGTGTTGGGCGCTTTCGGACCGGCATGGGGACTGAGCGGACTCTGAGCGCGTAGCACTAGACGCAATATCCACGAGAGGAGAACAAGATGTTGAATTTCAAGAAGGCGTTGGCCGTTCCTGCGGTTGCCGCCGTGGCATTGGTGGGCTTTATCGGAAGCGACCTCGCGGCCTTCGCCCAGACGGCGGATGGCGATGCGGTCAAGTCGCATCTGACGAGGCGCTATCATACCACGAACCGTCCGCTGACGGTTCGCCGGATGGTCAAGGCTACCCCGGCTCCGGTCGTGGCTCCTGTCGCTGCGGTCGTCAACCCTGTCACTGGCGCCGCCAGCACGGTGGTCGGTTTGCCGTTCCAGGCTTTGGGCGCCGTATTCCCGGCTGGCAATGGCCCGCGCAGTGGCGGACCGACAGCCGTGCGTTATGCGGGTTCGGGTCCGGAAGCTGCGAAGATCGACGAGGGCTTCGCTCAGCCGGTTCCGGTCGCCATGAATGGTCCGATCTACGTCGTTGCCAACGGTGATCCGACGATCAATCCGCTGAGCATCATCGGTGCCCCGATCGCGGTCGCCGGAGTGATTGCACAGACGCCGTTCAAGATCATCGGCGCGACCGGTCTTTGAACCCAACCTAACTGAACGAGCGGCTTCAACTTAACACTTGGTCGCTCAGCAAAACGCCGGCCTCTGGCCGGCGTTTTTGTATGTGCGGTGCGGCCCTGCGACGGCCTGACCTCAATGCGACCCATTGGTCGAAATCCAGTGCGTCAGGCGCCGGGCAACCTCCGCCATGCTAAGCGGATCACGTGCGAAGCCTAGTCGGATGAACCCTTCTCCACCGGTACCAAAAGCAGAACCCGGCGCAACGCCGAGCCCCGCCTCGTCGACCAACCTGAAGGCCAAGTCGCGGCTTTTGGCAAAGCCTTCGATCGCGCCATAGACGTAAAAAGCTCCCTCCGGCACGGCAAAACGGACCTGGCCGCCGCAATTTGCTAGGGCACCGCAGAGAATATCGCGACTGCGGCCGACGCGCTCGAGTTGTAACCGCAGGCTTTCCTCCCCCTGCTCCAGCGCCACATGAGCGGCGCGTTGCATCGGCACGGCGACCCCCGAGGCGGAATATTGCATGAGGTTCTCGATGACCGGTCCGAGCTCGGCCGGCGCTTCGAGCCATCCGATGCGCCAGCCCGTCATGGCCCAGTTCTTCGAAAATGTCTGAACGAACATCACCCGATCGTCGGCGCTCATGATGTCATGGAACGAGGGTGCGCGGCCGGCGGCGTAGAATAGGCGGCCGTAAATCTCATCGGCGATAATCCAGAAGCCGTGCTTTCTGGACAATTCAAGCACAGCCTCAAGGTCCGCAGTCGTGGCCGTCCACCCGGTGGGATTGGATGGCGAGTTAAGGACCAGTGCACGAGTTCTGGGGGTCAGAGATCGTTCGATACGATCGATGTCGAGCGACCAGGCGCATTGCGCACCGGTGCCGGAGAAGACCATCGGAACGTCGACGGCCTCGGCGCCCATGGAAACGACCGCACCGCGAAAATTCGGCCAAGCCGGGGTCGGGATCAACACCTCGTCGCCGTTACCCGCGACCATGCGAATGGCGATCTGCAGGGCATGCATGCCGCCGACAGTCACGTAAAAACGTTCAGAGGAGAATGGCACGGCGCCGTCGGCGAAGGGCGTACCGTAGTGGAGTGTCATATAGTCCGCGATGGCCTGTCGCAGTTCGGGAATGCCGCGCTGATAGGTGTAGAAGGTCTCGCCCGCCATCAAGGAGCGGGACGCCGCCTCCGCGATGAAGCTCGGCGTCGGAAGATCCCCCTCACCGACCCAAAGTGGAATGAGGCCCTGCCGGTTTCGCCCGTAGTTGAAAATCTCCACGATCCCGCTCTCGGGAACCCCCAGCGCCTCGGCGCGAAGGTCGTGCCTGAAATCCCGTCCCGGAGATATCCCTTCCGGTGTGGCTCGCGCGTCGAGAAACGACATGAATCGACAATCCTCCGGAATGTGCGGCGCAAATCGATCAATGATCCGCGCGGCTTCGATCCGCCTGACTGCCATCGGCGCCGGTAATCCGCAAGGTCCGAGAAACCCACCCGGGTCCCCGAAGCCTAAAGTCGAAAAGTCGGCTCGGGTTTAGGATGACCTAATGATCTACGTTGTCGAATCGACCAGCATGACTTCGACGACATAAAAAGACCCGGGCTCCCCTGCGGGAACCCGGGCCTGATTGAAGGCTGGTTTTTAGATCAGAATGAACGACGGATCGAGAGGCGCGCCCGGACGTCGTCGTTATCCTTGGTCAGCGGGCTCTTGGTTCCGTTGGCATTCGTGATCGTGGCGGCCGGGAAAGCCGCACCGGACAAAGACAGGTTGGTATAGAGCACCTCGCCGCCGATGATGAGGTCCTTCACCGGGGTCCAGAGCAGGTTTCCACCGACCTGATAGATGGAGGCGTTGCTATTGCCCGAGCTCAGCAATTGCGCCGAATGGGGGTTACTGATCTGGACATAATCACCGAACAGCGTCGAGTTCCATTCCGGGCTCCAGTAATGTTGGAAGGCGGCATAGACGCCGTAACCATGCTGAAGGCCGATGGAACCGCCGGGCAAGATGAACGCATCGTTGACCGGAAGGCCGATCGACGCGTTGTGAGCGAAGACGTTCGTCGTGCCGTTATCGTAGTTGATGGAGTTGATGTAATCCATCGCACCCGATTCGTAGGTGCCCTGGACCACGAAATTGTCGCCCTTCGCCAGTTGCGGGATCAAGAGCTTGACGCCGCCAATAGCCGCGAAGCCGTCCTTGTCTTTCGGAGCGACAGCGGTGCCGTTCGGCAGAAACACGATCTGCGACGACACTTGGTGATAAGCGCCAGCCAATTGGGCCGAGCCCCAGGTCTGATCGACGCGAAGATTGCCGATGATGTCCGGAACGCTTTCGCCCGCATAGGCCAGATACCCGGCCTTGGTGGCCGTCGGGTTGAGGTTGGTCTGCAGGAAGCCGTCGTCGCCGATGACGCGCTCGTTGCGATCTTCGACCGAGACCGTGGCGGAATACCCACCCGCGATCGTCGCCGTATAGGCGAACAATTCAGTGGTCTGGTTGGAGTTGGCAAGCGAGTTCGTCAGCAACTCGTGGCTCTGCGCGTCGAAGTCAAAGAACGACTGGGCGCGGCCCGCTGTGACGCCGGCGAACTGAACGAAGGCCTTGTCGATCAGGGCCTGCGGGTTGGAATTGCCCTGGAATGCGCTGGTCTTCTCCGAGAAGGCGGCGCCAGCGGGGGTAAAGCTGCCGCCACCGAAGGGGCCGGCCTGAGTCGACTGGGTCGTGAGGCGATAGGACACGTAGGTCCGGATGGTGCCATAGGCGGTCTGCGTCCGCGCATCGGCGTTCAGATAAGCGCGAGCCCTGAACACGCCATAGTCACGCGGGTAGGTCGTGCCCGCCAGGTTGCGCGCGAAGGCGTTGAGGTTGTCGGTCGGCGCGTTGCCGCGGATCGAATATTCAGCCCTGACCGCGCCGCTGATGCGCAAGCAGGTGTCGCTGCCCGGAATGTAGAAGTAGCCGGCGC
This sequence comes from Lichenihabitans sp., assembly GCA_965214365.1. Taxonomy (GTDB): domain Bacteria; phylum Pseudomonadota; class Alphaproteobacteria; order Rhizobiales; family Beijerinckiaceae; genus Lichenihabitans. The sequence continues at coordinate 1,087,324 of CBDCBM010000004.1, read as the reverse complement.
CGAAGGCATCGCATACTCGCACATATTCGACCGGTGCCGATTTGTGGGTAGGGAGATCCGCCGCGCTGGCTCCGCCCGTCAGCGCCAATACAGCAGCGCCAGAAAGCATGTAGTTCTTAAACAAAGTCATGTCAGGATCCCCACCTGCGTCGTCACTTGAAGCGTGTTCGTTTTCGATCGAACCGCTTCTACTCGAATGATTTCGATATATCAAATCCAGGCCAAACAATACATCAAGCCTCGATTTATAATGTTCCATTATTTGGCCTAACCAAAGTAACGGCCAATTACAACAGTCTCATGAAGGTTGGCAGCTCACAAAGCCTAGCATGAGCCTTTCCGCCACAATTGTTGCGCCAACGACACAGTTTAGAGGAGCAACACCGCTCATGTCGACAACGTCTACTTAAAGAGTAGACCACTGTCATGATCAAGCCTAACTTTGAACTCACCTGTGACGGCGAGAGCGCGTGTCTTTTGAGCCACATCAATGGGGGAGCACCGCGAGATCGAGACGCTCTTGACCCACCGCCCCGGAAAGCTCATGGCCGCAACAACGGAGCGTGCCGTCCTCGGGCGCCCGTTGTTCCGCCGGCCCTCACACCATCGAGTTCATGCCCTCCCGCTCCAAGCTGCTCTTCGTCGTGACGGAAGACTGGTTCTTCGTCTCGCATTTCCTGTCGGTGGCCATTGCTGCGCGAGACGCCGGCTTCGAGGTCAGCGTCGTCACGCGGATCAAGACCGAGGCTCTCGCGACCAGAATCGAGGCCGAAAACATCAGGCTCATTCCCTCCCGCCACCAGCGCGGTCAGTTCGGTCCGTTGGCGATGGCGCGCCATATTCTTTGGTTCACAAAACTGTTTCGCGCGGAACGGCCCGATATCATCCACCTGATTTCCATCCGCCTGATCGTGCTCGGCGGAGCGGCGGCGATCCTCGCCGGTATGAAGCGAAGACTACAGGCGGTCACTGGCCTGGGGCTGATGGGGGTGAGCGGAAGCGCCAAGGCGCGGGTGATCAGACTGGCACTCGGATTCGTGCTGCGCGGACCGCTCGGCGGCAGGAACGTCAGATATGTGTTCGAAAACCGCGAGGATCCCAGCGTTCTCGGGATGGACCCGGACGACGCCGACGTCACGATCGTCGGAGGGGCGGGCATAGACCCCTCCCGCGAGGTCGAGCAGGTGATGCCGCCTCATCCCCCCCTCAAGATCGCGCTCGTCGCCCGCATGGTCCATTCGAAGGGGGTCGACATCGCTGTCGACGCCCTGCGGCGTGCCCGCGCTTCGGGAAACGACGTCGAACTCTCGCTGTTCGGCGCGCCCGACGATGACAATCCGCGCGCCGTGACAGCCGCGACCTTGCGGCAATGGTCGGCGGAGCCCGGGATCACCTGGCATGGCCACGCCTCCGACATCGGCGCGGTCTGGCGCGACCATCACGTCGTCTGCGTCCCCTCGCGCGGCGGTGAGGGCTTGCCCCGATCGCTGCTCGAAGGCGCCGCTGCAGGGCGCGCCGTGGTCACCACCCGCACGCCCGGTTGCGCCACATTCGCGCGCGATGCCATCGAAGGCTTCGTGGTGCCGCCCGACGACCCTGCTGCTTTGGCACAGGCCTTCGCGGCGCTCGCCCGTGACCCGGCCCTCGTCGAGCGCTTCGGTCGCGCCGCCCGCGCCCGCGTGCTCGATGGCTTCACCACCGACACAGTGGCGGAAACATTCCTGGAACTCTACCGCGGCCTGGCAAGATCCTGATGCGAGCCGATGTCGACCGACCGGCGTTCATCAGGGCAAACACCAGTCTGCTGCGGGTGCCACATGCCCCCGAGATTCGCACTCATATGGCCGAGGAGGCCACGGATCTCTGGCAAAAGACGGAGGTAGAGCTCGATGAACTCGGCCTGCCACCGCCCTTCTGGGCCTTCGCTTGGGCGGGTGGGCAGGCGCTAGCGCGCTACATCCTCGACCACCCGGAAACGGTGCGCGACGCCCGTGTTCTCGACTTCGCCTCGGGCTCGGGCCTCGTGGCCATCGCGGCGGCCCTGTCGGGAGCCGCCTCGGTCGAGGCCGCCGACATCGACGCCTTTGCGCTCGCCGCCATCGAGATCAATGCCGCCGTCAACGGCATCCGGGTCGACCGGACAGGCGGCGATCTTGTCGGCGAAGATCGCGGATGGGACGTCGTTCTGGCCGGCGACATCTTTTATGAGGCCGACACGGCGGCCCGGGTCCTTGACTGGTTGCACGCCTTGGCGCGGCGCGGCGCGCGCGTGCTGATCGGCGATCCTGGCCGCAGCTATCTCGACCGGGCGCGGCTCGACGTCCTCGCGACCTATGACGTCCCGGTCACCCGCTCGCTCGAGGACGCGGACGTGAAACGGACCAGCGTATGGAGATTCGCATCAGATCAGCCGCTCTCATCCGATGCGACGCCAAAGCGTGATCGAGAAACCGAACCATGGGACGCCGTAGCGAACCACCCACCTATGCGGTACGATCGTGGCTGAAGATAAGACGTACAAACAATGTATGCAACGACTGGCTTGGGGAGCTTAACGTGAGTGTTCCGTCTTCATTTTTTGGATCGTTGACTCTCTCGCGGGCTGTTTTGACGCGGTTCGACCAGGTCATGTCGGGTCAGCAGCCCCTAAAGGTTAACGACAGAGGAGAAGCGGTCCGGGCGCTTCAAACGGCATTAATCTCCCTAGGCTACTCGATCCCAGATGCCCCGACCGACTTTTTCGGCCCCCACACCCAAAACGCGGTCAGATCTTTCCAGGCCGACAATATCAATACCTTGGGGCAGCCGGACGGCATTGTCGGTCCCGATACGTTGGGATTGATTAGTTCGAGCTTTAAGGACTCGCCGCCCGGTGACAGTCTCGTCACGGATGTGGTCATCTACTTCGAGGGTAATCTGCCAGAGGCAAGACTGGCCGATGACGACGTCATCCCAATTAGCGATCTTGGTCCGAGCTACCAAGCCACTCATACTGCTCCTCAGCGATGGGGGTATCGTACAACCAATATCGACGGACTGCTCGCGGCCCAAGCCTATGCCGAGTCGCTCACAAGAATCGGCCTCCTCGAGGCAGCCGGAACGCTCAGCAGAGTCTATGTTTTCGGCGCAAGCGCCGGCGGCCGCATGGCTTTGACCATGGCTTCAAAACTCACGGCCTCTGATATTGGCATGCGTATCGTGGCTATAACCGACGCCGCTTTCTTTCCGAACATGACAGCGCCCCCAAAAGATATGGCCGATAACCTTCCGGTATTTCGATCCGGGGATATCAATGCCCAGATTAAGTTGAACTATTATCATACTTTTGGAAACCATGTGAGATTCAATCCCATTCGGTTTCAAAAACAATGGGTGTCCTTGCTCGACTTCGACGAAATCCACGGACAGATTTTAGGGTTCAATAATCCGGATGCGGATCTGACGCAGGAAGTCTTGCGCCGTGGTCTCAGAAGGGGTGGAACATCGAACTCCGATCTCAACGCCCATATCGTCTGCAACGAAATCGCCCTCGGGAAGATAAGAAGCCAAATTCTGAATGATTTGAGCCCGCTCAAGTTGCTTGATTAGGCAGGCTTGACAGCGACGCCGAGATGATCTTGATGCCGGCCGATGACGACGAAATTTTTCATTCTAGCTTTTTACTATCCGCCGCGCGCATAGCGGCGGAGATGGATCGTCATCTTTCAACCGCTGCGTCGCCAGCGGTTGTTGCGTGAAGCAGCGCCCCGCCGGCTCGCAGCCTCATGGGGACGCACAGTGCGGCACGGTGACTTCGGACAATCCCTGGGACTCATCGGCTTCGGCGCCTTCGGCCGGCTGATGGCGCATCATCTGCGATCCCACTTCCCCCTCTACGTCTACGACCCGGCCCTCTCGGCCGAAGCCTGCCCCGAGGGCGTCACGCCGACCAGTCTCGCGCTCGCGGCGGGATGCCCCATCGTGGTGCTGGCGACCCCGGTCAACCGGTTTGAAGAGAGCATCGCCGCGATCGGTCCTCACCTTCGGCCCGGCTCGCTCGTGCTCGACGTCGGCTCGGTCAAGGTGATTCCCGCCGAGATGATGCGCCGAGGCTTGCCGGCCCATGTCGATATCGTGGCGACGCACCCTCTGTTCGGGCCGCAAAGCGCGCGAAACGGCATTGCCGGGCTCAAGATCGCCGTGTGCCCGATCCGGGGAAGACGCGGCTTCAGGGTCGCGGCTTTCCTACGCAAGGTGCTCGGGCTTGACGTCATCATCACGACGCCCGAGGCGCATGACCGCGAGGCCGCCATGGTGCAGGGCCTCACCCATCTCATCGCCAAGGTGCTGGTGCAGATGGAGCCGCTGCCGAGCCGCATGACGACGCGCAGCTTCGATCTCATCATGCAGGCAGTCGACATGGTCCGCGATGACGCGCCGGAGGTTTTCGCCGCGATCGAGAAGACCAACCCCTATGCGGGTGAGGTGCGCCGGCGCTTCTTCGACCTCGCCTCATCGCTCGACGACGAGCTGGGTGGTGGTCAAGACGATGAGATTGTCGGCAGCATAACAGCGCTGTCAACGCCGGTGTAATTTCAGGCCGGCGGGGCGGACCAAAAGCAGGCCAGTGGATCGGGCACGCCGACATGGAAAGGGCCCCGATCGGGGCCCTTTCCATGTCGGCTTAAAGTTTGGATCAGGCGGCCGTGATTTCGCCGGTGTCGGGATCGACGATCTCGGCGGTGGCCTGGTTTTGCTCCGCCCTCACCGATGCGCGCCGCCGGCCGACGGACTGTTTAAGGCGGTAGCTGTCGCCGTTCATGGTCAGGATGCTGACGTGGTGGGTGAGCCTGTCCAGCAGGGCGCCGGTGAGCCGCTCCGATCCCAGGACCGATGTCCAGTCCTCGAAGGGGAGGTTCGAGGTGATGATGGTCGAGCCCCGCTCGTAGCGCTGGGAGAATGTCTCGAAGAGCAGCTCGGCTCCGGTCGTCGAGAGCGGCACGTAACCCAGCTCGTCGACGATCAGCAGCTTCACGGCCTGCAGGTCGCGCTGGAGTTTGAGAAGGCGTCGCTCGTCCCGTGCTTCCATGAGCTGCGTCACCAGGGACGCCGCTGTCGTGAACGCCACGGTGAAGCCCTTCTGGCAAGCCGCCAACCCTAGAGCAAGAGCGACATGCTCTTGCCGGTGCCAGAGTTGCCGAGCGCGATGATGTTCTCCCGGCGGACGATGAACTCGCAGCGGCCGAGGTCCAGCACCAGCATCTTGTTGAGGCTCGGGATGGCAGTGAAGTCGAACGTATCGAAGCTCTTCACAGCTGGAAACCGAGCGGCCCGGATGCGGCGTTCGACGACACGGCGCTCCCGGTCGATCAGTTCCAACTCCACCAGGCGCAGAAGGTAGCCGGTGTGGTCGACCCCGCCCTGCGCGCACTCGCGCGCCACCTTGTCGTACTCGCGCAGGATCGTCGGCAGCTTCAGCTGCTTGAGATGGTGGCCGAGCAGGACCTGGGGCTTGCCAGCCCTGGTGCCACTCGGCATGTCTCCCTCGATCGAGGCCATCACGCCGCCATCTCCGGCACCAGCACGGCATAGTCGGCGGCCGTCGTCGTCTTGACCGCCAGTTGCGGCAGATGGGGATAGGCGGCGAGGTCAAGGCGGACGGGACGCCGCTCGATCCGCGCCAGCGTGATCTGTTTGACAGCATCAAAGCCAATGGCGCCGAGCCGAATGGCCTCGGTAACGGCGAAGGCCACAACATCCTGTGGCGCCGCCTCCATCAACCGCAGCACTTGGATGAACTCCCGCTTGCCGCGATTGCCCATTCTAGCTTCCAGGAGATGGCGTAGATGCTGGAACACCTCCGGCAGGTTCCAACCTTGCAGCGCCGCGGCTTGATCGAGCGCGTTCGGCTTCATCTCGATCAGCGCCAGATAGTGCAGCGGATCCGCAACGAACACGCCCTCGCCGTAGTGGCGCGGGTGCCTGGCGATCTCACGGCCGGCACACAGGATCGCGACCTCGTCGACGAACCCCTTCACCAGGACCTCCTGGAACCCGTAGGCCGTTGGCACCGAATAGTCGTTGCAGCGATAGCGGACGAGCGCCGTCGAGGAGACGCGGGCCGCACGCTTCTCGCACGGCTCGAGTGGCACGGCGGGCAGCGCCCTCAAGGCCTCGGTGTCGGCGACGAGCCGCTCGCCGATGGTGGCAGAGCGCCGACCGGCATGATCGGCCTGCCGCGCGCGGCAACGCTCCGCCAGCATGGCGTTCAGGGCGTCGAAGCTCGCCGCCGTGGGGATCGGCGTCATGAAGTTGGCGCGGGCGAATTTGACCAGCCCCTCGACCTTCCCCTTGTCGTTGCCCTTGCCCGGACGGCCGAAGCGGTCCTGGAACAGACAGTGGCTGACCAGCTCCGTAAAGGCGCGGGTCCGATCGCGCTTGCCGTCGCCGCAGATCTTGGCAACCGCGATCTTGGTGTTGTCGTAGAGGAGCGACAGGGGCACGCCGCCGAAGAAGGCAAACCCTGAGACGTGGCCGTCCAGAAACGCCTCGGTGGTTTCCCGGGGATAGGCCTTCACGAAGCAAGCATCCGAGTGCGGTAGGTCCAGGCAGAAGAAGTGGATCTTCTGGCGGACGCCGCCGATCATCGCGAGCGCTTCCCCAAAATCCACCTGGCCGTGACCCGGCGGATGAGATAGCGGCACGAAGGTCTCCCGCGCCCGCGCTCGACAGACCCGCACGTGATCCTTCACCACGGTGTAACCGCCGGCAAAGCCATGCTCGTCCCGCAGCCTCTCGAAAATCCTCTTGGCCGTGTGCCGCTGATTCATCGGCGCATCACGATCCGCCACCAGGATCGCGTCGATCACCGGCAGCAGAGGTCCAAGCTTCGGCTTTTCGGGCGGCTTCACGCGCGTGTACCCGGGAGGCAACGAGAACCGGCACATCTTCAGCACCGTCTCGCGGTTCAGCCCGAAAACCCGGGCGGCCTCCCGGCGGCTATGCCCCTCAAGGAACACGAATTTTCGAACGGCGGCGTAGATCTCCACGACGAACATCCCCGGCCCCCAAAAACGAGAGCCTATCCACTGGCCGGATTTTACTCCGCCCGCGTCAGCAAATCGCCGACGCTCCAGTGGCCTGGTTTGTCACCGCCCTACACACCAGCTCGTCCCCTACGGCTCCGGCGCCATCCTGAACGAGGTCGATGGCAATCTGACGCTCTGGCGGAAGCCGGAGACCGGCATCATCACCTTGCACTGGCAGGGCAAGCTGCGCGGCATCGAGTTCGCCCCGACGCTCTACAAGATCGAGACGACCGGCAGCCCGGACGTGCTGGACAGCAAAGGGCGTCAGGTCGTGCTGCCGTACCTCATGCAGAGCACGGCGGAGACGGATGAGGCGCGTGCAAGTGTCGATGTGGATACCAGCGTCGCGCTGTTGAGAGCCATGCTGGCCATGCCGAAAGGCACGCAGCAGCAATGGGCCGCAGACATCGGAAAATCGAAAGCTTTGGTCGGGAAAAAGCTTCCGCATCTGAAGCACGAAAAGCTCGTCGACCAGGTTTTAGGGCGCTGGAGCGTCACGCCGAAGGGTGAAAAGGAGACGGAAAAATGGGCTTAAATCTTGTTCACCTTGGGGTGAACAAACACCCCATTTTGTTCACCCCGTTCACCGTGAACAAGTGGGGTGAACAGCGTTGCCAAAAGATCAGCAAATACAATGCGGTCACTGGTGAACAGCAAGGTGAACAAAACCCATTCTGTTCACCTGTTCACCCCTTTCTCTCTTCTAAGAGAAGGGTGACGGTGAACAAGGGTCCAGCCCGGCAGCTAACACTCGGCTGGTTTGAGGCGAGATGTGGGTTCGGTCGCCCGTCAACCGCGATGGACGAATTCCGCCCCATTGGACCGACGCTTGCGGTCAAGCGGGACCGGACGTGGTCCGAACGGCAATCAGGTGTTGGTGATGATCCTTCAGAACGACGCCCAGCTACGTCGCGTCAATCCACCCGTCTGAAAGATTTCGACGATCTCGTCGCCACGAAACACATGATCGCCCGCGACGATGCTGGCCGAAAAGAACTCGGCTCGCCGCAGCTCCTTCATCGCGACCCGCACAGCGTCGCTGACGGAATTCAGAGGACGCTCGTGCGGAACCTCCTTGCTGGTCCAATGCAGCGTCGCAGGCGCGTTCAGGTCGAAGGTGGTCATCGCGGCGGAGCCTCTCACGACAGGCACTTTCCGTCGCTCCAAGGAGGTTATGGCGCACGCCAGGACCATTGCCATGGCGCGGGGCTCATCGGGAAGGCCCGACAACCAAACCCCGGGTCCTTCCAGGGGCCACCCCCCATGCGGGGTACGCGCGATATCGTGGGGTGTCTTGGTACCACATTTGAAACTGATGCAACGAAGGAGCGATGCAACATGCAACAGGGTGACGATGCAGAACCGCTGATCTCGGTTTCCGAGGCGGCCCGCGCTCTCGGCTTGAATAAATCGACTCTCTCGCGCCAAATCGCCAAGGGATCGCTTCGCTCGCACCAAGGAAAAGTCCGTCTCTCCGAGGTGACGGCCGATCGTTTGAAACGTCTCTATCCGGGCCGGGCCCGGCGGCGCGAAGGTCTGACCGACGGGCAGGCCTATGAGGCCGAGCGTGCAACGAAGGCCGGTGCAACGGAATGCAACGATGCCTGTCCCGTCGCAGACGCGGTGGCGCATCTGCGCAAGATGTTCCTGCGCTCGGCGGGGATTATCGCTCACTCGGCCCTTCATGTCGGTGTATCAGCCAAGCAGGCCTTTGCGATCGCCTACATCGCCCGCGCCGAATTGGCCTGCCTCGGCGACGATGTCATGGATGCCCTGGGTTGCGACCTCGAAACCGCCAGCCTCGAATTGCCGCCGATCACCTCAACCACGCTGGGCTTTAAGCGGCCCAATGACTTGGCCGAGTGCGAAGCCTTCGTTGCGGCGCTGCCCTACTACACCGACGCCGACCATCCTGGGTTCCTCTGATGCACGACCCGGTCCTCGCAAGGCTGGTCCAGGACGTCGATGCGGCCACGGCCGCCCTCAAGGCCTATGTCGCCGGCAGCTCGCCAAGTGAGGCCGACGATCTTGTGTCGCTGAAGGATGCGGAGCGCGAGTTCGACCGAAGTAACGACACGCTGCGGCGATGGGCGAGCCAAGAAGGCCTCGGCGAACTGGTCGAAGGCCGGTGGCATATTCGGCGTTCCATGGTCCGCCAATTCAAGCGTGCCTAGGCATTTGCCTAGGCACGATGCCCAAGTGACCGCGCCGCGCCAACCTCTATTCTGTTCCTGGCCGCTCAAGGAACGAGCTTTCGGTGGGACTTGGGCGGCGCCTCGAATTTACACAAAGGGATAGGGCCGGATGGCAACCATAGTCCTCGGCGCGGTTGGCGTAAGCGACCCGATCGCTATCAGCGGCACGCCATATCCGGGTCCGGCTCATCTGCCGCCCAGCATTCTTGTCGGGCTGTCGGCCGGCGCGGCTCTGACCTACACGGTTGAGGCAACCGGCGATGCGATCGACGCGGCCGGATATGTCGCCAGCAGCGGCAATTGGGTTCAGTTGGATGTGGTTTCCGCGCTCGGCCCGCCGTTCAGCGCAAGTCAGCACCTCACCTTGAAGTCGCAGGTCAAGGCGATCCGATGCAAGGTGCTGACGTGGGCCTCGGGCATCCTGACGTTTCAGGTCACGCAATGAAGCCGATGCGGAAACTGCTGGGATTCGGCGCCAACGATCCGCTCGGTGATAGCCTGGCCTCGATTGATCGGCTCGAAGCTCAACTGCGCAAACTCGACGGCCGCCTCGCCGCTGCGGCCTCCTACGTCGATAAGGTCAACGCCGATCGGCGCCAGGAACTGGTCGAGCGCGAACCCGACGCGGCGGAAATGGGCAAGCTCAACAAGGCTTGTGCTGACGCAGCCGAGGCCCGGTCCGGCCTCGAGGAGGCCATCCGTCACGTCAACGCCCAACTTGCCGACGCCGTGGCAACCCATGCCGGCCACGCCGACGCCACCAAGCGAAGGACGGTGATCGCAGAGTGCAATCGCCGGGCCGAAGCAATCGACGCGGCGGCGCGGCGGCTTGTCGATGCAGCGCAAATCTTCGCCGATGCCCGGATCGAGCTTGTCGATGTGATCGGGAAGCATGGCGTGTTCCGTCCGGATCCCTTGTCCGCCGACGGCAGCGGCGTGAAATCCGCGATGATTGCGCAGCCGATCGTGATGGCAGCCATGCGGCTCGCGGCGCCAGGCGGCGCGGCGGCGGCCTTCCGATTTGCCGCGCCAGGCATGACGGTGGTCGACGACGTGGCTGGACCCGCGCTCGACAACGACGCCATGGTGGTGGTTCGCCGAAACCAGAGCGGGCGCCTCAGAGACCATGCCGAAGATATCGCGCTCGGCTTGCTGCCGATCGAAGCGCCGCCGTTGCCCAGCGCTGCCCATACCGTGGCGCCGGTGGTTATGCCGGCCGAGGCTCTTGTCGTATTACGGACCGGCATCGCCTATCGCGGCGCGAACGGCCGCCCGGTTCTCATCCGGGCCGGCGCGGTTCAGATCCTGTCTCCCGTAGCCGAGGCGGCGCTTGCCGCCGGGATGGCAGCGCGCCACGGCACGGCCGAGGCCGCCAAGATCCTTCAAGAATTGGCCGCCGCCGAAGCCCGGCCGGCGACCGGGCTCAAGTCGGTGAAGAAGGTCGAGCCCATGTTTGCGCCGCTCGCCTTCGACCTCGGTGAGTGGGTCGAGGCTCAACGCGCAACAGCCGAGCGCGCCGCATGATCATCAACTCCTACAACCCGATCGAGCGGGGGCTTCCTGCCATTTGGCTTGAGGAGCCGATCGCCTCGCCCTTCCAAGTGACGCGCCTCGTGCGCCATCTTCGGGACTACCCAAAGGCCGACGGGCCGATCGACATCGTGATTGCTGGAGGTGGCGGCAACTGCAGTCTCGGCCTTGAGATGTACACGGCGCTGCGCGAGTGCCGAAGACAAAAGCGGGTGACGATCTTTTCCGCGCCGTCCATGTCCGGCGTCATCGCCATGGCCGGCGACCATATTCGCATCGTCGAGGCGGGTTCGATCTTCCTGCACCATTCGGGATACGCTGCCGAGTACCTGTCGAACTGCGGGCCGGCTCGGCATATCCCGGCGGCGGCGATGCGAGGGCTCGCGCGAGGGTGCGACGCGACCGACGCGGTGCACGTCGGGATTTTCGCTCGCCGCACTGGGCTTGCCCCCGACGTCATCTCGAGCATGCGGGCGGCCGAAACGACGTTGGACGCCTCAGAAGCCTTGCGGCTTGGGTTCGTCGACGAAGTGATCGGGAGGCGCGCATGACTGACCCTCGGCTTATCGCCACCATCAAAGCCGGGTAAAAACTACACGGCGTGGAAGTCGGTCATGGTCCGCCGCGACTACGGCAATGCGATATCCGTCTTTCAGTTCACGGCGGCTGAGCCGGGGCCGTTCGGACAAGGTTGGGACAGCCTACGGCTGAAGCCGGGCGATCCTTGCGAGATTCTCCTCGGCGGCACGCGCGTCATCAAGGGCAGTGTGACGACCCGGATAGCGGCCTATGACGCGCAAAGCCACGATCTCGCAATTGCAGGCAAGTCGTTGACACTGAATCTGCTTTCCAGCGTGCTGGTGAAGCCGGGCAACTATAATGGTTCCACGTTTGAACAGGCGAACAGGGGCACGATGGCCCCGCACCCGGTTTCGCTCGTGATGAAGAACCCGCCCGACATCGCGTCGAAGCCATTCAAATATTTGGCTGTTCAGTATGGGGAAAGCGTATTCGAGTTTGCGGAACGCACCTCGAAGATGCGCGGCATGTTCCTCTGCGATGACGCCGATGGCAATCTCACCGCAGGGCTTGGCGATGCGAACGCGCCTGTTGTCGCCGACTTGGAGGAAGGCCGGAACATCAAACGGGCGACCTGCAATCTCACGGATGAAAACTTATGGTCGCGGTATCAGGCATCCGCCCAAATGCCAGGCGATGACGAGAATCGGCCACCGCGAGACAATTCGGCATCGCTCATCAATCCGAACGTTCCAAGCAATCGAGTCCAGCTCTGGATCGCCGAGCATCCGGCCAGTTCCGATGAACTTCAGGCCCGCGCGAACATCGAGGCCGCGCGATCGGCTTGGCCGAGTGTCGACTGTTCCGTAATGGTGGTTGGATGGCTTAGGCCAGACGGCAAGCTCTGGGATGTGACCGACAAAATCTCCGTCAAAAGCCCGATGTTGTTCCCGAACGAAACTGGCTTCCTCACCCTCGGCGTGAGGTCGGTGGTCTACGGCCAGGACAGCGAGAACGGCACGACGACGACGTTGGAGATGACCCGACCTGAGCTGCTGACAAAGACACCGTTCACCGGCGTCCAAACCGACCCCGGGGGCAACATCGTGGACACCCCGGTGCCCAACCAAGCGCGGCCGGACACGCCAGACACGGCCGGCGTTGGATACGCTTAGGAGATCGACGATGGAAACGATCGAAAGGATTGCGAAGGCCCTACAGGGGCTCGACGTTGGCAAAGGTATCGAGAAGCCTTGGCCCGACTACCTGGCTGAGGCCGGGCGGTTTGCAGTGGCAATGGCGGCCCTCAGCGCAAGGGCGCCGATCGCGGTGAAGCTGAATAGGCCGTCGGAATAAGTGACTGGCTACCCACGCCTTTTTGGACTGCCGACCCACCTACCGCCAAAACGAGTTCAGCGCATGGCCAGCCTATTCTTGGAAAATCGTCTTGTACATAAATTTGATAGCGTGATGCGCTCGCCTTTGAGCATTACTCAAACCGCGAATTTGATTGCAATTTGGCTGCGCTATTTGGACATTCCGCCGGGGGCGCAAGCTGACCTTATTTTCGATTCGAACAAGAGATTTTCCGAGATGTCAGAAATTCCTCCGAAGATCGTATTGATAGCTCTCGAACATTGCGAAACAAGTCCGTTCGAATTTTACGCTCAGACAGTTTTCAGCGCGGTTCTTGGGCAAAACTTTAAGCCTTTGGGAGGCCCAAAGACGGAGGAGCGGACGGGTTTATGGACAATGATATTTTCGAAAATACATCTAAACCTACAGTTTTTTTTCAAGCATCCAAAGAAATACATACAGCCGCCAAAATAACGAAGACCGTTAGGAGGTTAAGGGAAGTAGACCGAGATCTCCGTACGTTGATTTATGCTACTTCAAGGCAAGTTTCGTATATCGACAAAATGCAGATTGATTTATCAGACGATCTGAACTGTAATATCAGAATATTTGATGGGTCTTATTTCGTGAAACACGCAAATTATGATCCAGATGTTCAAGCGGCTTTTAGGTCTTATCTAAGTCCGTCTATAGCGTTTATCCATGACTGGGTAGCGCCGTCGTACCCATCAAGCCCTACATTCAAAGATGCCAGAGTTGTTCTGGCGTTTTTAGGGCAGGAAGTCGAGCGGCGCCTTGGTACCACAAAGACAATGGAAAGTGTTTGTGATGCTTTGATTTTATGGGCTTTGGAAGGCACAAATCCAGACAAACTGATGAGCGAATATGACATAATTACAAAAGTTGAGTCTGTCATACCGACTGCTAAAACGTTTATGCGGGGTTGCGTTCATGAACGTCTGCGTCGCCTCAGTAGGAAGCGTTCCGGCGATAGATTGATTAATATATATGGTAAACAAGGGAGATACTGCCTACCTCATGAGAGCCGACTCCTTTTGGATGCACACACTATTGAGGATGAATCTCTCAAGGTCGAGGTATCTTCAAGTTTTGGAAACCGCATTGTTGCAGCGGGTGGTGGAGAATATGGCACAAATATAGTTTCTACGATAACAATAATTCTTCATCGAACACTAGAAATTATGTTTGAGAGACAAGGTTTTGATGCCACTGCCCATTTTTTGGCGAATGACGATATGACTGGCCGGACCCTTGAGCCAAGGCCAATAATAGAAATCGCCGAAGAGCAGATGAACTTAGTCGAATTGCCAAAGTCAAAAAAGGCTGGTATTCTATCATTGATTAAAGAAGTGTTGCGAGGCGTATTTTATCAAAGCTCGCCTTGCGAGCGGAGTTTTTGCTCACGTCTCGTGAGAACATATATATTGCTTTTTGTTGTTAAAAATACTCCGGAAGTAATTGAGTATTTTAACACAATGGCTAAAACAATGATCCTTTATATTGGTTCTGATTTGATTATTAGGGCGATATCTGAGTTTTATTTGGATAAAAACGATCAGATGACAGTAAACGCACTGTCGATAATACGTCAGGCGGGTTCTAAATTGTTATTCACACAATCGATGCTTGAGGAGGTTCATAGTCATATCCATGCTTCGCATCGGGAATATGAGAATGTTTACCTTGAAGTAGAGTCTCTCGTGGATCATGCTTTGGCATCTCAATCCGACAGAATTTTAATTCGCTCTTATTATTATGCTAAACTAAATGTACAAAATACAGATCGACCCCGGACTTGGTCCCAGTACTTAGATAATTTTGTTACTTCCTCAAAGCTAAGTGCTCCGACATCACCTGTCAGCATGAGATCTTTGCGCGATACCCTGTGTAACAGGCTGGGGCTTGAGTATGAGCCTCGTCTTTTGGCTGATGCATCCATTAATCCCGAAGAGCTTCGCACGCTCTCAGCGAAAATCGCTGATATGCGGCCTAGGAAAAGGCAGGAGATGGCAACCAATGACGCGATGATGATTCTTCGAGTGGATGCCCTAAGGCGTCAGAAAGAGGACTCGGCAAGCAACCCCTACGGTTATAGAACTTGGTACCTCACTCAAGACACTGTCAGCAATTTAGCAACAGGGATGTCATTTCCGAGCAGGCGTGGAAATAAATATGTTATGAGACCAGAATTTCTTATCAATTACATTGCATATAATCCGACGAATGCTCAGGTGAAGGAAAGCCTTGGCACGATTTTCCCATCAGTGCTTGGAGTGAGACTTGGGGAGAGGCTTGACCCTCAAACATTACACGAAGTCATGGCACAGATTAGAACCGCTAACCGTAAAGATCCAGCCAGGGCGAGTTCGATTGTTTCGGAGCACGCGGATGCGCTAAAGTCCGACAACGTTCGCAATTTCACATTGAAATATTCTCAACGTGGGAACGGTCAGGTACCGCCAGGCGAGTAAACTCCGCCGTGAGGCGGCTTAGGATCGAGCGAGGCAACCATTAAGGTGTCGGCTCTGGTAGTCATTATGGCTTGAACAGGACTTAACGTCGGTTAGGTCGCCTTTTCCCATGAGGGCTTATCTTACGTCGACTACCGTAAACCGCATAGCCATTATAACGGCCGCTTAGACGCACCCGCTGAGACATTGGCCGACTCCATTATTTCAACAACCCCAACCCCTTAAGCCACACCATCAGCGCTACGCGGATGGCCTGGCGTTGAGACGCCGGAGCCGACCAATAAGGTGTCCGCATAGGGCCAAGGCCTCATGAGGCGGCGGTCGGGCCGGGTGCCTTTGGACCGGACATCATTGCGGCAACATGCTCTCGAAATTCGTCTGTGCTGTTGGCACGGGGAAATGGACCGTCCGGAACCGGCACGCCGAGGAAGCGGCATAGAGGCTCCCAGCCTTGCTTAATCTCAAATACGAGAAGCCGTTCGGGCGGCACTTCGCGTTGAACGGCCGCGTTGTGAGCTTCAAATCCGGCCAGACAGGCGGCGCGATCGTTTGGGCGGTCGTTGAAGTTTCGGGTGCTGATGGCTCGCATTGTCTCGCCGATCGGGGATGTGTCGCCAGACATCATGGTGTTGATCGGTCCGAAGATCGTAGCTTGCGTACTTTGGAACCACGTCTCTGTGTCCCGCACCGTCAGGATGATTTTTGCGTGCGGGTATAAGGCGGAGAGTTCGCGCCAGTAATCGGCCGTGGGCCAATCGACAGCAGAACGGTATCCGGCGAACATACTTTCCCAAGGCGCCACTTGCCCCCTCGCGGCGGCGGCCCAGTGCTCCGCCGTCTCCGGCGATTTGAAGAGTTCGCTCATGTGGTGACACGGTCCGAAACCGATTTGCTCAAGCGCCAGTTTTAGGGACGTTGTCCCTGTGCGGCCGAAGCCTGCACCGATCACTTCAAGCGCCATCGAATCCTCCGCTGTTCAACCACAGCCCGGTCGCCCACTCCTTCAGCGCCACGCTGGGCATTACGCCTCTTCCATTTCAGCAGTGAGGAGGTCCACTATCGCCCGCGCCGCCGACCTCGCCTCCGATAGGCTGAGATCCCTCGGCAGCATCTCGCCCTTCAACACCATCGGCTTCGAGATCAGCGGATCTCGCACGCCCTCAAACTTGACCAGCTGACCCGGTGGCACGTCGTCGTCGTCGATTAGAAGAAGGCATCCCACTGCATAGGTCAGACGCGAATTGAGATCGCCGTGGCCGACCAAGGCGTGAACAGCCTCGACCAACTTTTGGCGATAGAAGCTCATCAGGACTGCTCGTTCTCGGTGGGCAGGTAGCCCTGCGCGCGGAGATGATCTGTAAGAAGCTTTTCTATCAACGTCGTCAGGGAGCGATGGTCTGAAGCGGCGGCGCGCTCCGCAGCCAACTTCAGGTCTGGATTGATCCGAAGATTGACCTGTGCCGTCTTCAATCGCTTTTGTGTAGACACTGGCTTGACATCCTGATGTCTAGCCATCATACAGACAGTGTCTACTAGAGACAAGCGGCCAGGCGGGGAGTGGCAACTCCCGCGCATGGCCTGACCACAACGAAACTGGAGATTTCGCAATGGCTATCCACGCCAATAGCACAACCGTGCCCGCCGCTCGACTGCCGGGCTTATTACCCTTCGACCCGTCCGCCGCGACCTTATTATCGAGAGCTCAGCTTCTCGACCTGCTGGGCGGCCGTGCAAAGGTCGAGGCGACGATCGAGGGGCTGATCACGCTGCTCGACGACGATGACGCGCCAGGCGAGGACCTCGAACCCTGCCTCGCTGGGTTTAGCGGTTCCGGCAATGACCGCGAGGGCGAAGACGAGCACGGCTCTGACCTCGACAATGGCGAGGACGAAGAGCCGGATCTTGAAGATGGGTTCGACGGTGAGCCCAACCTCGGCTCGATCACGGCCCTCGACCAACGCCGATGGAGCAAGGGCGGCGGTGCCAGCCCCGATCTTGAGAAGGACGGCTGGCGCCTGCCCCGGCGCGAACGGGTCGAACACACGTGGCCGCTCGGCGCCGCCGCTCAAGATGCTGCCGGGCAGCTTCGACGAATCACTCACGACGGAATGGGGGCCGACGGCAAATTGCGCTTAGTCGACCTCTCGCTGTTCGAAGCTGCGGCCGCGATCGGCGTCAGGGGGCTCTATGCCTGACCGCCGCAATTTCCTCCGAGGTCTTGTCTCGCTTCCGCTCATCGGCGGCTCGCTCGCAATCCTCGGGCAACCGACCGCCGCGGCGGTGCCGGTGACGGACGCGTTGCAGCTCCGCTATCTCGCCTGGCTCGCGCATGAGCACCTTGCGGCGGTGAAGGAGCACATGTTTCGCAGCGCGCTGGCTCATGCGCTCAGGCATCCCGAGCGCTACCCATCTCCCGCCGCTTTCGCCCGTAGGCAGCTCGAGGAAGGCGACCGCAGCCCTTATACCGGCTGGTTTCCCGACGCACCGGATGTGGAGCGACTGGTCTCGGCGTCCAGGTCCTCGACCCGCGCCGCCGTGATCTTATCGGCTGCTGGTGTGCCGCTGACGGGAGGCGCGCATGGATGACCGCCGCTCATTTCTCCGGGGCCTGGTGAGCCTGCCGCTGATAGGAGGGTCTGTTGTCCTCATTGGAGCGCCAACCGAAGCCGCCGTGCCCGTCACACCCCGCCTGCTTCAAAGATACGAGGCATGGCTCGACCTCGAGCGGTCCTACGTGTTGCGCGAGCTGTATGGCCGAGAACAAGACGGCCGATTTGATCAACCGATCGAGATCGTGTGGCGAGACCGTCGAACCGGTCGGTGTTGGGACAGTCATCACGTGCTCGGCGATGGTCGATTCGACCATTCGAACCCAGGCACCCGCGCGGCCGTCGTGCTGAGCGCGGTGGCATGCCCGCTGCGGTAGTCCCACGGCGGGCGCCGGGCTAAGTTGGCGGTCCCGGTCGGAGGGGCACCGACCGGGACCTGCCAGCCGGGGCGGCACCCCGGGACCAAAGGTCGCGCTTCAACGCAATGAGATTTCGATAGGTTCCGTCGATCGATCCATCCTCTTGGAAACTGGGCTCGGTTCTCCGCCGGCACGGCGACCCCGCCAGTACATCCGTGACTGGAGCCGCCGCGTCAACTCGACATAGACGGCGACTGTGACGGGACGGCGATTGCAGACGCAATTGGCCTAAGACGCATTTACTTCCTCAATGCCGCGTAGCGCCAAGTGCTGCCGGCATTGCCCCAACACGTGGCGCAGATCGTCGTGGCGCACAGTCGCGATGATCTGCTTCATCAAGACTTCAGCCCGCCGCACGAGCAGCAGGGTGATCACTGTCATACCGTCGACACCGTGACGGTAGGACAGAACGTATCGGAAAGGATCAGGTGTGCTGACGTCGGTGGGATTGTCCATGCCCGATCATCCACCACCCTCGATTGTTTCGAAAGCGATGAATTCGAACCGGCCAACCGTCGCCAACAAACGCGGTAGTTCGCCTCAATTCACGACCGCAACTGGGGACGGGACCAGGGGTGAAAAAACACCAAATCCGGAAAACGTAATGAAATCAGACACTTATGACGGATGCTTGGTGGAGCTGAGCGGAATCGAACCGCTGGCCTCTGCAGTGCGATTGCAGCGCTCTCCCATCTGAGCTACAGCCCCAAGCCGAGCTGTGTTTAGTGCGGGGCCGGGGCCCGTGTCAATCGCGGCTTGGTTTAGAGATCCTGTTCGGCCCAGCTTCGGCCGTCGCGTTCGATCAGCGCGATCGCGGCCGAGGGACCCCAGGTGCCCGCCGTGTAAGGTTTGGGCGCCTCGCCCGAAGCCGCCCAGGCCTCGATGATCGGATCGACCCAGGCCCAAGCCGCCTCGACCTCATCGCGCCGCATGAACAGCGTCTGGTTGCCGCGGACGACATCGAGGATCAGCCGCTCATAGGCGTCGGGGTTGCGCACCGCGAAAGCCTCGGCAAAGCTCATGTCGAGGGAAACGTGCTGCAGCCGCATCCCGCCCGGTCCCGGATCCTTGATCATCAGCCAAAGCCTGATGCCCTCGTCGGGCTGCAGCCGGATGACGAGCCGGTTCGGGGTCGGCGGCTCGCCCTCGAAGACGGAATGGGGCACGGAGCGGAAGGTAACCACGATCTCCGAGACGCGGCTCGGCAATCGCTTACCGGTGCGCAGGTAGAAAGGCACGCCGGCCCACCGCCAGTTGCCGATCTCGGCCTTGATGGCGACAAAGGTTTCCGTGCCGCTGCCGTGAGTCAATTCATCGAGATAGCCTGACACGGCGCCGGCCGCCGACGCCCCTGCCCGATATTGGCCCCGCACCGTGGCCTGACCAGCGCTCGATGCGTCGATCCGTTTGAGAGATTTCAGCACTTTTAGCTTTTCGTCGCGCACCGAATCGGCGCCGATCGAAGTCGGTGGTTCCATGGCAACGAGGCAAAGCAGCTGCAGGATATGATTCTGCACCATGTCGCGCATAGCGCCGGCATGGTCGTAATAATCGGCCCGGCCCTCGACCCCGAGCTCTTCAGCGACCGTGATCTGGACGTGATCGATATGGGCCGCGCTCCACAGCGGCTCGAACAAGGCATTGGCGAAGCGCAGCGCCATCAGGTTCTGCACCGTTTCCTTGCCGAGGTAATGGTCGATGCGATAGATGCTTTCTTCTGGAAAGACGCCGCCGATGGCCGAATTGACCGCCTTCGCCGAAACCCCGTTCTTGCCGATGGGCTTTTCCAGAACCACACGGGCGCGTGGCTCGACGAGCCCCTGGCGGCCGAGCCGCTCGGCGATGGGCGCGAAGAGTTCGGGCGCGGTCGCGAGGTAATAGACGACGATATCGTTCGGCCGCTCGGCCAGCAGCCGGCCGAGTTCGTCCCAGCCCCCGTCCGACTGAGCATCCGCCGGCACGTAGTGCAGGCGTTGCAGAAACGGCTCGACCGAACTGCCGTCCTTCGCGGCCTCCTCCGCAATCGCCTCGCGCCCCATCGCCCGGAACGATTGGGTGTCGAGGTCGCGCCGCGCCACGCCGATGATCCGCGCCTCCGGCGGCAATTGCCCGGCTATGTCACGGTGCCACAAGGCGGGCAGGATCTTGCGGCGGGCGAGATCGCCGGTGGCGCCGAACACGACCAGCGTGAAGGGTTCGACAGGAATGACTCGGCTCGTCATGAATAAGGGCCTTTCGATCGGCGGCATGGTCGATCAGGGCGCGGCGCCCCCATGCCCTTGGTCCAGTTCCCTGCTCCCTGCCCGGTTCGGCCCCGCAAAGCAAGAGCGGCCCGGACGCGGGACCTTTCGGGGTGACGGACGTTGACGCGGCGGGTCTTGCCGGCCCGCTGGAGACATTCCTTGAGCATCCTCGGTTCCATCTTCTCGAAGATCTTTCCTCACCATGACGTGCCCGCAACGGGGTCAAATCCGTCCGCGATCCCCTCGCAGCCGCAATTGACGCCCGTCTCGGGCGAGGACCCTGCCCCGCCGGTCACCGGCGCCACTGCGACATCAGGTAGCCCGTCACCCAATCCCAGCCCCAGCCCGGCGGCGGCCCAGTCGGCGCCCGTCGATATCGCGGCGATGCTCGACGGTCTGGAGTCCAAGAGTGGCCAAACTTTCGATTGGCGCCATTCGATCGTCGATATGATGAAACTCCTTGGCCTCGACAGCGCCTTGTCGTCGCGGCAAGCTCTCGCCAAGGAGCTGCATTACACCGGAGACATGCACGACAGCGCCACGATGAATATCTGGTTGCATCAGCAGGTGATGACGAAGCTGGCCGAGAACGGCGGCACGGTGCCGGCCGATTTGCGGGCATAAACCAATCCGATCCCTGCCCCGGCACCGGCTGCGAGAGCCATTCGGGCCGGGTCGGCTCAATGGGCGTGTTTCTTCTTGATACGGCGCATCGTGAGCCACACGCCGAGCACGACGAGGGGCGCCAAGATCGCCACGATCAGCGATTTGTCGAACCCGAAGCGTTCCTCGAACCCGTGCAGCATATAGCCGAGGATGCCGAGGGAATAATAGGAGATGGCAATCGTAGAAAGCCCCTCGACCGTCGTCTGGAGCCGGTATTGGCTGCGCGCCGTATCCGAAATGGCGTTGAGCAGGATCTGGTTCTGGCTTTGCAGATCGACGCCGATCCTGGTGTTGAGAAGGTCCGTCGTCTGTGCCAGCGTGCCCGCTAGTGCACTCTGCCGCTTTTCCATCGCCTGGCAGGTGGCGAGCGCCGGCTCGACCCGGTGGGCCAAGTAGCGATGTAAGGTGTTATGCTCGTCCTTGGAGATTTCGCCGAGACGGTCGAGCCGCTGCCACAGGATTTCCCCATAGGCCTTGGTGGCCGAAAAGCGATAACGGGCCTGCTCGCCGATCTGGCCGGCTTGAATGGAGAGATCGTGCAGCTCGTCGAGAACCGCGTGATTGTCGGTGGTTGTCGTGGCGGCGCCGACCTTGGCCATCAGTTGCGCCAGACGCACTTCAAGATCGGTGATGGCGGGCGACAGCGTGCGGGCAAGCGGCAGGCCTAGCAGCGCCATCATGCGATAGGTCTCGATTTCGAGGATGCGCCGCACCAGAAGACCGCGGCGGATCTGGCCGAGACCGCCAGCCGCGAATTCGTACCGCGTGTACCCGTCTGCGTCGGCAACGAAGTCGGTAGCGACCTCGGCGCCTCCCGCCTCGATCTTCGAATAGCAGAGCCGCAGGGGATCGAACCCCACAAGCGCGGGATCGCCGATGGTAGCGGCATCGATGATGTCGACCCTCACAGCGACCATCACGGTTTCGCTCGCGTAGGCATCCAGGCCGATGCTGGTTGGCCAGGCTTCCCCGTCCCGCGCCTCCGAGACCCAGGTGAACGTCACGAATTCGGCATGGCGCTCCCAGATGACGCGCCGTCCTTCTACCTCGTAGCCATGATGGCGGTCGCCGTCGGCCGGCGCGGGCAGGCCGACCTCGTGGCACCAGGCCGCGAAGGGCCTGAACGCTCGCGCGCCAGCCTTAGGGTCCTGCCCAAGCAAGAAAGCGACGCGGCGAATCCGCGAGGGAGCATCCATCGGCTCGATGGGGCGCGCATGGATCTCCGCCTGCGCGGCCGTCCGGCCCGGATGGTCGACGAATTTTTGGGGTCGTCCCGGCCGGCCGGCATCGGTGTCGATAGACATGGACTAGCCTCGGTTGCGCCGGTGCTGTGTAGCACAAGGCAGGGAGCTGGATCAGGGCTTGCCTGCTTTGGCGGCCCGTTTCAACGCGTAAACCGCCTCCAGCGCGGCTTTCGGCGTGAGGTCGTCGGGGTCAATCGCGTCGAGCGCCTCGCGGAGCGGATCGGCTGCTGGAGGCGGGAGCTGCGGAGCATAATCGGCTTGAGCCGGGCGGGGGGCGAACAGCGGCAGATCGTCGAGCAGCCGTTCGACCGGCGAGGCGCGGGCGCCCGCTTCGAGCTCCGCGAGAATGGCCTTGGCGCGTGCGACCGCCGAGGCCGGCAGGCCGGCGAGCTTGGCGACCTGGATGCCGTAGGAGCGGTCGGCGGCGCCCGGCACCACCTCATGCAGGAACACGACATCGCCGTTCCAGTCGGTGACCCGCATGGTGAGGTTGATCAAACGCGACAGTTTTTTGGTGAGATGGGTCAGCTCATGAAAATGCGTCGCGAAGAGCCCCCGGGCGCGGTTCTTGTCGTGCAGGTGTTCGATGGCCGCCCAGGCGATCGACAAGCCGTCGAAGGTCGCGGTCCCGCGTCCGATTTCATCGAGAATCACCAGGGCGTGGGGACCGGCCTGATTGAGAATGGCGGCGGTCTCGACCATCTCGACCATGAAGGTCGAGCGGCCGCGCGCGAGATCGTCCGCTGCGCCGACCCGAGAAAACAGCCGATCGACGACCCCGATATGGGCTTCCGTGGCCGGCACGTAGGAGCCCATCTGGGCCAGGACCGCGATCAACGCGTTCTGTCGCAAAAAGGTGGACTTGCCGGCCATATTGGGGCCGGTGACGACGGCAATCCGTCCGCCGCCCTCCCGACGCTTTCCGCCCGCGATCGCGAGCCCCGAGAGGTCGCAACCGTTGGACACGAAGCTCACGCCTTTCTGCTTGAGCGCCGCCTCGACGACCGGGTGACGCCCTCCCTCGATGCGGAAGGCCAGCGACGCGTCGACCTCCGGACGAGTCCAGCCGCGTCCCTCGGCGACCTCGGCCAGTGCGAATGTCACGTCGACGATCCCCAAGGCATCGGCCGCCGCGCGCAAGGCCGTGGCTTCGTGAAGCACCTGCTCGACCATGCGATCGAAGAGATCGCGCTCGATCGCGAGCGCCCGCTCGGCCGCCGAGGCGATGCGGCTTTCGAGGTCGGCCAGCTCCGTCGTCGAAAAGCGCATGGCGCCGGCCATCGTCTGCCGATGGATGAACAGCGCATTGTGAGGCGGTTGACGCCAGGCCTCGCCCGTCTCGGCCGACACCTCGATGAAATAGCCGAGGAAATTGTTGTGCTTCACCTTGAGTTGGCGGGCGCCCGTCGTCTCGGCGTACTGGGCCTGGAGAGCGGCCAGCACCTTGCGGGTGTCGTCGCGCAGAAGCCTCGCCTCGTCGAGCGCGAGGTCGAAGCCGGCGCGGATAAAGCCGCCGTCGCGCGCCATCAGCGGTAAGTCGGTAGCCAGCGCGTCCCCGAGGGCAATGCCAAGCGCGGCGTCGATCCGTCCTGCCATGGCGGCGGCATCGGCGAGTTCGGCGGGCAGCTCCTGCTCGCCCAGCAAGGCGCTCGACACCTCATAAGCGCCGGCGAGGCCGTCGCGCAGCGCCGCGAGATCGCGCGGGCCGCCGCGCCCGAGGCCAAGGCGTGACATGGCACGGGCGATGTCCGGCGTTCGTTTCAGCAGCGCGCGGATCTCGGCGCGCGGGCGCCGGGCCGCGAGCGCGAAGCCGACCCCGTCGAGCCGCGCCCCGATGGCCGTGGGATCGGTCAACGGCCCGGCGAGCCGCTCCGCGAGAAGCCGCCCGCCACCCGACGTCACGGTCATATCGATGGAGGCCAGAAGAGAGCCCGCGCGCTCGCCCGCCATGGTGCGGACGAGTTCGAGGTTGAGCCGGGTCGAGGGGTCGATCTCGACAGTCAGGCCGCGATCGATGCGCACCGGAGGCCGCAGCGCCGGGCGGGCTCCGATCTGGGTGCGGGCCACATAGCCGATCGCAATGCCGGCGGCGGCGATTTCGGCGCGCGTGAACGTGCCGAAGCCATCGAGCGTCTCGACGCCATACCATTCACACAACCGCCGCTCCGCAGCCGCTGTATCGGTGAGGTCCCGGGCCACACGGCTGACGGGGATCCCGATCTCGTCCAGCACCGTCTTGATCGAGGGCTCATCGGCCAGCGCATCGGCGACGACGATCTCGCTAGGGTCGAGCCGGGCCAACAGGGCCGGCAAGCCGCCCTCTGCCGTTTCGCAGACCAGGAAGTTTCCGGTCGAAATATCGATCGCGGCGGCGCCGACCGTATGGGACGTCTCATCGGCCCTGAGCCGCGAGAGGGCGACGAGGAGATTGGCCCGGGACGGTTGAAGCAGCCGTTCCTCGGTGATCGTGCCCGGGGTCACGAGCCGTACCACCTCGCGCCGAACCACCGATTTATTGCCGCGCTTGCGGGCTTCGGCCGGATCCTCGGTCTGTTCGCAAACCGCCACCTTATGGCCGAGCGCGATGAGCGTGTGAAGATAATCGTCCGACCGTTCGACCGGCACGCCGCACATGACGATATCCTGGCCGTTATGCTTGCCGCGCTTGGTCAGGACGATGCCGAGCGCCCTCGCTGCGATCTCGGCGTCATCCAGGAAGAGCTCGTAAAAATCGCCCATCCGGTAGAACAGCAATGCGTTCGGGTGGTCGGCCTTGATGCCGAGATATTGCGCCATCATGGGGGTGACGCGGTCAGCCTCGGCGCTTGGCACGGGCGTGGGGATCGCCTCGGCGGGGAGCGAGCGAAAGGGGACGAGGGGCGCGGACATTCATGCCACTATACGGGAGGGCGCTCGGTCCCGCACGAGTTCACAGAGCGCCGTCCACGGAAAGTCTGCCGATCCAATGAGGGGTGCCCGAAGCGCTGCATCGCAGAAGAGTGCCCTGCCGGGGCGGGTCACCTCGCCGGATATTCCCAACAAACGTGCTGAGCGGTCTCGCCGCTCGGCACAATGGGCCAAAGCCGATCCGAAACGTCAGCGCTTGGCTTTGCGAGCCGCGTAGCGGGCATCACGGGCAGCCTTGCGCTCGGCTTCGTCGGCAAGGATTTTCGCGGCGCGCTGCAGGCGGGCCTCTTCCGCTGAGGCCTTTTCGGCTTCGGCATGGCGCTCCCGCTCGGCAGTCTCTGCGGCTTCGGCGGCGGCCTTGGCGGCCCGCTCCTCGGCCTCCTGACGCTCTTTCTCCTGGCGCGCGGCTTCCCGTTCGGACTCGCGCTGCTGCCGAGCCTCCTGGATCGCCCGACGCGCTGCTTGCTTGGCCTGAAGCGCGGGATCGTCGGCACTTGGTCGAGCCTTTAGCTTTTCAACCAGCGCCGCGCGTGAATTAGCGGCAGCGTCCGCCCGTTCCTTGAAGTTTGTGTTGTTGAAAGTACCCATTTCAGTCCAGGTTCGAGATTGGCGGTCCGGCCCTTCACAAGGGATCCAAGCCACGCGGCCATTGTGCGTCTAGGCTGCGACGAGGGCCGTTCCACAGCCAGGCGTGAGCCCGGGCGAGGCCTGTCGCGCCGCGCCTCATATGCCACTTCCCATCGAGGAAATCCAGGGTGGACTTACCTGTCGCCGGGCGATCGCATGCGAAGATTATCGCGCCCCAGGATGTGGACCTTACCTTAGGACGTGGAGGTTCGCGCTGCACGGCCGCGACCGATGGGCTGTTGCATCCAGGATCGCCCCAATAGGGAGCCGAGCGACCCCCCGCCAGTAACGGCTTGCGGCTCACATCAGGGTTTTGTTCACCGCATCCGCACGAATAGTTCGCCAACCCGAAGCTCTCCGGGCAGTTCAGCGCTTTTCGTTCACCGTGTTCATTGCACGGTCGTGGGGATGGATCACACCGGATCGAGTCGATGAAAGCCTATAGTATCGTCGAAGACAGGATCATGCTTCGCGATCACGACGGTGACTTGTTCGAGTTCAAGTTGGTGCCGGATGGCGAACGGCTAGGGCTGCGTCTGGTCGGCCTCCCGTCATGGAAGAAAGCCGGTATTCCAAAAAACGCCGAAACCCGCATCGACTTTGCCCGCATCGCCGCTCGTCAAATCGCGCGACAGAACAAGATGATGGGCTAAATCACGATGATAGAAGGCGTGGCGCCTCGCGAAAACCCGTGCCGACGTTCCGCCTTTATACTCCAGCTTTCAACCGCCCAAGGTGCGTGAATGCACCACTCTCGTTCGCAGGAATGGGAGGGTTTAATCTTGTTTAGAATAGGTTATGTCGTGAATGCGGATCGATCCAATCCGGGTTGTCCAGAATGAGGGCGTGTCGCCTCTCGGCGGACATGCTCCAACTCTTGAAACGCCAGCACGTCTATGTGTTGAGGATCGCCAAGCGATACGACCTCAAAACATCGAGCTCTAGCGCACGGGTTGTCTTCCGAGGAGACCGGCGGCCAGCGTGGCCCCGTAACCGAATTGGAGTCCCATACTCCAAGACAGCAAGGCGAAACCGGCCTGCGCAAAAGTGAAAAATCCCGTCCCGGTCGTTAGTGCCGCCGCCATCGCAGCGAGAACGATCGCGGGCACGAGCAGGAATGCCTTGAACCTCAGTCCAAGGGTCATGCCGCAAAAAATGCCGAGCAGGCTCGCAGCGACCATCATCGCCCTCCGCCCACAAAGCTATTCACCAAGCGTTAATGCCAGGTTAGCGATGCACCAGGTGCGCGAATGCGAATCCGACGTGCTCGAGATGCTTAATGACGCACCTGCGAGATGCGCTGAAGTTCTTGTTGCAGGTGCGAAAAGAGGTTAACAAAGTGAGGCTTTTGCCGGCCGAGGGTTAGGAAAAACCCTTTGATACGGGCCTTTTCGTCCATCGGAGGATATCCGCCACATTATCATTGTCGTCGCTCCGCCGCCTAAGCGGAGATTGAGCAGCCGTATTATACGCCAAGCAAGTCATTGATTAAAAATAGATTTTTCAAAAAGTTGAGGCTTACGGATCACCCTGGCCGCGTCGCTTTTCCGACGCATCCACGAGGCTGAAAATCGGTCCCGCCTCGCCTGGATAATTTTTATGAGGATGGCCCTTCCGATGAAATACCGTCCCATGGCCACACTGCCGGTCACTCAAGCGCTCGAGGCCAGGCGAGGGATCTCGCTATCCTGCCGGTCGATCGGGTTGCTGGTCGCCGTCGCCGAGGCGACCATGATCGTTGTCGGAAGCGCCTTCGGGCCCATGGCCTATGGTTGCTTCTCCGGGATTGATATGGGCGGCTCGCACCGCGTGATCGGCGCGGGCGTGCTGTCCAGTCTCCTCTATGTCACGATCGCCCGCTCCAAGGGATTCTATCGCCTCCCTATGCTCATCGATCCGGCGCGCCACCTCCGCCGCATCGCGACGGCGAGCGTCTATGTGCTGGCCTCCATCACGGCGATCCTGTTTTTATCGAAGATCGGTTCGGATTTTTCACGCGGCGCGTTTCTCGGCTTCGCCACGCTGATGTTGGGCCTCTGCGTCCTGACTAGGCTCGGCGCCGCCGATCTCATTCGCGCCCTTCTGGCGCGGGACGGCGTGTTGGGCCGACCTGCCGTTCTAATTGGGCAGGCGGACGAACTTGCCTCCTTGACGTGTGCCGACATGCTCCGACAGTTCGGCGTGCGAGATGTCGGCCGGATCGTGCTCGATCCGGCTCCCTTCCTGGGACAAGCCGAATATGTGCGAAGTATCGAGGAGGCTCTGCGGATCGCACGCCTCAAGTGCGCGCAGGAATTCGTCGTCGCCCAAAGATTTGACCAACTGGAAAGCCTGACGGCGCTGGAAAGCGCGTTGCGGATATCGCCTCTCCCGGTGCGGCTAGTGCCGGATCGGATCTTCCGCTCCGTGGTCGCGCGTCATCCAAGGCAGCAGGAAGACATCCTGCATCTGATCGACCTTCAGCGCGCGCCCCTGGGGATCGCCGAGCAATTCGCCAAACGGCTGGTCGATCTTGTCGGCGCGTCCATCTCGATCATCGTCCTGGCGCCGATCCTGCTCGGCACCGCTCTCGCCATCAAGCTCGACTCGCCCGGCCCAATCATTTTCCGGCAGCGCCGCA
The DNA here is from genome assembly GCA_965214365.1 of Lichenihabitans sp. Taxonomy (GTDB): domain Bacteria; phylum Pseudomonadota; class Alphaproteobacteria; order Rhizobiales; family Beijerinckiaceae; genus Lichenihabitans. The sequence continues at coordinate 1,058,890 of CBDCBM010000004.1, read as the reverse complement.
ATGGCTTCAACGAGCGCGAGTTCGTGATCTTCAAGTTCCGCACGATGGCTGTCCACGACGACGGCCCCAGCATCGTCCAGGCAAAACCGGGGGATCGGCGGGTCACTCGGATCGGGCGGCTTCTTCGACGGTCGAGCATCGACGAATTGCCGCAACTCGTGAACGTTCTCAAAGGGGAGATGTCGCTCGTCGGGCCGCGTCCGCACGCCTTGGCCCATGACGATCAGTACAAAGCCGTGATCCGTGACTATTGCCTGCGGCACCATATGAAGCCCGGCATCAGCGGTTGGGCCCAGGTCAACGGTCTCCGGGGCGAGACGGCCGAGCCGCAACAGATGGAGCGCCGCATCGAATTCGATCGGTGGTACATCGATAACTGGTCGCTCTCGCTCGACCTGAAAATCCTTCTGCGAACCTGTTTCGAAACGCTGGGACACAACGCCTATTGATCGGGCGCGTCGTGGCAGGATAGCGCTCGACTTTCGCGAAAAGACGCGGGCCCTTACGAGCCCCCCTGTGTCACCCGCTTGAAAGCCGGCTCATTCTGAAGAGCCGCGAAAGCAACGTCGCGAAGAATCGATGACCCCAGCGAGGCCCGAGCTCAGCGCCGTCAAAACGCCACGCTGCCGAGGAGCAAAGCCTGCCGAAAGAGTGAGGACATCAACTGTCCGCAGCGCTCTGGAGCGGCTTATGTCTTTGGAATAGCGGAGCCCCGCCAGACATCGGATGTTTCGCGATGGATGCGGTCCATGGTCGCGTTTCGCTGGACGATCAGGCGGCCTGGGGCAATTCGCGTGACCATACCATCTTACCCGCCTCATCGACGAGCCACGCGATGCTTCCCGTATCGGTGAAGCTTTGCAGCGGAAAGCTGACCGCCTTTTTCACAGCGGACTGATCGTCGGGAGCGGCAACAACTTCGTCAAGAGACGGAGTATCGAAAGAACCGTCGACATTCCGACGCGTCGAGAGAAGATGGTAGACGCGCATATGATCCTCCTATGATTTTTTATTGGGAACCCACACAGCGGCATGTCCAATTCCATTGACCTTACCTTACGGCCTATTTGGGGCGCCCGCATCAAGAAACGAACCGGCATTGAAGACGACCGATCGGCAAGCACGAAAGCGTGCCGCCGCTCCCGCAGCGTGACAGCGTTGATCGGTCATCACCAACGCCAACCGGTATAAGACGGTCCCGTCGCCTCTTTCGGAGGGAACGTCCCAAGCCCGCATGAGACGAACCAGATGAGCTTGCGCCAAATCGCGGGTTGCGAAATTCGGGGCCAAGGTCAAGAGTTTGGCGCTACGGCGCGTAATACCGACAGGGAGATGAAACGGATGGTCAGGGTCCTGGTGGTCGAAGACGATGCCGAGACCGCAGCCGAGATTCTTGCTGAATTTCTCGCGGCCGGCATGGAGGCTCAGCATGTCGACAATGGGCGGGACGGGCTCGCCAGGGCCGAGACCGGGACCTTCGATGTCATCACGCTCGACCGGATGTTGCCGCAGATCGATGGACTCACAGTTCTCGACCGCTTGAGAAGCGCCGGCGTTCATACGCCCGTGCTGGTCCTCAGCGCGCTGTCGAGCGTCGACGAACGGATCAGGGGTCTGCGGGCCGGGGGTGATGACTATCTGACGAAGCCCTTCGCGGCGGGGGAACTGCGCGCACGGGTCGAGGCCTTGGCGCGCCGCACCCCAGACAAACGCCTGACTGGCCTCAAGGTGGAGGACCTCGACATCGACCTTCTGACTCGTGTCGCGCATCGGGCCGGCCGCACACTCGACCTGTTTCCGCGCGAGTTCAAATTGCTGGAGTTCCTGATGCGCCATGAGGGTCATGTGCTGACACGGGCGATGCTCTTCGAACAGGTCTGGGGTTATCGGTTCGATCCGGGCACGAACCTCGTCGACGTGCATATCGGCCGGCTGCGCCGCAAGGTGGACGAAGCCGGTGAGACCCCGCTCATCCACACCGTACGCGGTGCCGGCTTCGTTCTTCGTGCCCAGGAATAGCCTGTTCCAGACGACCGCCTTCCGATGGACGCTGGGCATCGCGGCCATCGTGGCGATGAGCATCCTGCTGATGGGCGGCTTCTTCTATTGGCAGACCGTGATCTACCTGACATTGCAGGTCGATCGGAGCCTCGCGTCGGTCGCCGACGCTTTCACCCGCGAAAGCCCCGACAACGTCGGCAACCGGATCGCGCAATCCCTGCAGGCCGACCCCCGTCGACGCAAGGCCTTCGGTCTCTTCGATCCGGCAGGCCGCATGTTGACCGGCAACGTTCCGGTCCTGCCGACCCCCCTGCCCGACCCGGACGACGTAAGCGAGATCGAGGTCTTGACCATCCGCCAGAACAGGACGGACCGCATCACGGTCCGGGCTATCGCCAAGCGGTTGGCGAACGGCGACATCCTGTTCCTGGGGCTCGTCGTGGACGAACTGCAGGAGATCAGAGCGATCATCACCCGGGCCATGGCGCTCGCGGTGGTGCCGACCGCGATTCTCGCGCTGGTGGGAGGCGCCGCTGTCAGCATAGGAACATTGCGGCGGGTTGAAGCCGTGCGTCGTGCCTGCATGATGATCATGGAGGGACACCTCGACCGGCGCCTACCGGTACGCTCCAAGAAGGATGAGTTCGACCGTCTATCGGAGATCGTCAACCGGATGCTCGACGATATCGAGCGGCTGATCCTTGAAGCCAAGGTCGCCGGCGACGCGATCGCGCATGACGTGCGCACGCCTCTGACGCGGCTGAGGGCAAGGCTCGAACGCGCGATGAAGACCGATCTCGCCGGAGCCGACGTTCCGGCCCTGTTGGAGAAATCGACCGCCGATATCGATCAACTGCTCACGACCATCACGGCTATCTTGCGCATCGCGGAAGTCGAACAGGGCCGACGGCGTAGCGGGTTCGCCTGTGTCGATCTCGAAGACATCCTTACAGCCGTCTCCGAGCTCTATGCGCCGATCGCCGAGGAAAAAGGCGTTGGCTTTTCGCTCGACACGCGCCCTGTTCCCGCCATTCGGGGCGACGGAGATCTGCTGTTCGAGCTTGTGGGCAACCTCGTCGACAATGCGGTCAAGTTCACCCCGCCCGGTGGACGCGTGGCGCTCGCCCTCCAGCAACGATCCGATCGGATCGTCGCCGTTGTCCGCGATACCGGGCCTGGGATCCCGATCGAAGAGCGCGAGGCGGTCTTGCGCCGGTTCTACAGGGGCGACCGGAGCCGCAGCCAGCCCGGAACCGGCCTCGGCCTCAGCTTCGTCGCCGCTGTCGCACGGCTGCATGGGTTCGAACTCACGATCACCGACGCGTCTGGCGGCGGCTGCGAGGTAACGCTGGAATGCGAGGCTGGCACACCGGGAGCACAGCGGTCGGCGTAGCGGGGCGCCGGCTGTTATACCGATGATCTGCGCTTCACTGCGGCAGCGACAGTTCCGCCGCGACCGGTAGTGTGGGCCGTTGCCCGGCGGCATCATCGCGAGGTTCAGCTTGTCCTTCGGTGAGGCGCAGCACCGCGTCCGACACCTGCCGCAAGGCATCGCGCAGCACCGACAGATCGCCATCCTCCGACGAAACCGGCACCACGGAGCTGGCGGACCGGGCCGGCACCGCCGCCTTCTCGGCCATGAGTTCGCGCAGGCGATCCGCTGCCGCGCGTGCTGCCTCCGACTGCATCGCCATTTGCGCGTCGAGACCGGCCTGATGCAGCCTCAATTCGTCGATCGTCGCCTTATGAGCGGCTGCAGACTGCGCCTCGATAGCGGCGCGATGCTGGCTCTCGTCGACGAGCCCCTTGAGGCCAACGACCTCATCGGCCAGCGTGTCGCGCTCGCCCCGCAAAGTCTCTCCCCTCGCCAATGCGGCGTCCCGCTCGGCGTTTGCGCGCAGGGTTGCCTGAACGGTGCGGGCCAGTTCCGCCCGGCTGTTGCCGAGCGCACGGTCGAGATCCGACAGTCGGGAATCAAGCCCAATGAGACGGGTTTCGAGCGACGCGATGGTGGCTCTGTTCTCGTCGATGGTGGATTGCAGCAGGGCGCTCCGTTCTTCGGCGGCGAGGACGTCCCATAATCTGCGCTCGCTCAGCCCCCCGAGATCATGCAGCGCCACGGCGGCTGTGCCGGCCTCGCCCCTGACCTCAAAAAGCTCCTGCGTGGTGTCGTGCAGCTCGGTTGTCAGACGAGCGATCTTCGTTCCTGCCACGGCGGCGGCGTCTTCCAAAAGGGCGATCGTCGCATCCTTCCGGCCCAACCGGACCATCAAGTCCGTGCGATGCGCCTCGACGGTCTCGGCCCTTTGTTCGAGGCGGCGCTGCTCGATCGCGAAGCCGGCCCGCAACCCGTCACGCTCTGCCGTAATCTCGTCCATCGAGAGCGGAACGAGCTGCGTCAGGCGGCGCGTGGTCAGACGGATCGCCCGCCTCCACACGGCAGGCAGGCAGGCCAAGGCCAAAAGCCCCGCCGTGAGAAAGCCAAGGGCGAAGACAATCTCTTGTTCGATCACGGCGTCGGTTCCGGCCGAAAACCATCAGGCCATCATTCTGTCATGCCGGCGCCGGCCCTCAAAGCGGCCCGTTGCATCGTTGGCGCTCGGTTAGAACGGGTTCCAGGTCGGTTGCGGCGTAAACTTCAGATAGGACAAGGCGACACCGAGACGCGCGCCGACGCCGGAGCGGATCGGGACGACGATGACCTGATTGTCGGTGAGAGCCGTGAAGCCGAAACCGCCGACAAAATAGGCTGAGCCGTCGAGACCGCCGAATCTGCGGAAGATCCCTTGCGTCGAGGGCAGGCTGTAGACCAGCATCATGGATCGGTCGCCGTCAGCGCCGGCGTCGAAGCCTACCGATGGACCTTCCCAATAGACGTGAAGGTCGCCCGCGTTGCGGGTGTACATCGAGCCTTCGCCGTAGCGGAGTCCGCCGATGAAAGCGCCGCCGGCCTCCTGGCCGAGAATATAGCCATTGGGCTGGCCCCAGCGCCGGCCCGCCTCCTCCACTACCTGAGCCAAGCCTCGCGACACCGAGCCAAAGAAGCGGTGGCCGTTGTCGACCAATTCGGCCGTGGTAAACTTCTGCGGCGGTCCGGATTGTGCCCATGCGGCTCCTGGAACCGCCACAGCCGCAACACCCGCCAGAAAGACCCTGCGCGACACTTCGGACATCCACCCGCCTCTGCGACTGTTTTGCTTAAGGTTCCGCTTAAGCCAAAACTATGTCCCCGCAATGGCGTGGCTCCGAAGCGGGCACGCGGTGTGAAAATGCTGCACCATCTCGGTTGCGACGGATCCATCGTTCTTGCGCACATCCTGACGCGCCCGACCGAGGAACAGGCGGCAAGCATCGAGGCGATTGCGGCCCTCGGCGGGCACGAAGCGTCGATGAGAGTGATGGCCGACTTGACCCCTCAGAACGCCGCATCGCCGGTCGCGAGCAGACCCCCTATAATATTCGCCTCAGGCTCAGCTTCGTTTAACCTCGCTGCAGCGTTCAGGGGCGTGGAAAAAGAATGACGCGGCGACCCCGATCGCTCCATGCAGGCTGGAACCCCAAAAGCCGCCTTCTGACGCATCGGCCCTAGAGACTCGGTGAGCCACGCCCGCTATCGCGGTCAACCCGCCGCGCCGGGGCATGACGACCGACTGAAAGCGCAATCCTCATTCTAAAAACTCTTCACTGCTCCGCCTCTCCACGATCTCCCTTTCCGGGGGGAGGCGATGCCGAACTGAGTTGAGACCTCATCGAGATAGCGCTGCTGACTCTCGCCGCGGTCGGTCACCCCGCCCCGGCTCCGTATATATTCATGCATCGAGGCTATCTCGGCAACATGCTGCTGTTTTCCCAAATCATGGGTGACGCTGGCTGAGTGGCGGCGGTGAATGTTGCCAGGGTGAGCATTATACCCAATATGCCCGCCCAACATGCAAATTTCAGCGTAGAGTCTCCAATCTCCCGCCATACGAAAGTTCGCAAGATCGGTCGAACAGTTCTCAAGCGCTTTGACGAGATAATTCCTCCGCCACACCACGGAGCTGGCATTCAAGATCACATTCTTGACCGAAATATAGTCTCGCAGAAACTCGTGCGGTGAAAAGATCGCCGACCTCGACAAGGCATCCGGAAACAGAGTGTTGTAATAGGGCTTGTAGCTCTCACCCTTGATGATGCCGTGCTCATCGATCGATTTCGAGTCCGAAAACGCCAAAGCGATATCGGCCTGCTGGAAAAACGCCACGAGTTGGTCGAGGAACTCGGGCTCGGCCAAATCATCCGCCTCCGCGATCCAAATCAAATCCCCCTTCGCCATCTCGACGCCCTTGCGCCATTGCGAAAAGACGCCCCCTCCGTTCTCCTCGTTTTCGACAAGAACGATGTCACGCTTGAGCGACACGGCCACCCGCTCGATTTCCCGGACGCTCCCGTCGCTGGAGCCGTCGTCCAACACGATAATCTCGAACACCGGATGCGTCTGATTGGCGATCGACGATAGGCGAGACTCCATATACCTTTCGTAATTATAGTTCGGCACGATGACTGTGATTTTGGGCGTCGGTTGGAACTTGTTGGTGAGATAGAAACAATAGTTTTGGAAATCGTATTGCTCGCGGACCATTTTTTGCCGATGGGCTATGCGGCCAGCGTTCTTGAGAGTCATGTCCTGAAGCTTGGTGGCGATCAACTCCACCGCACCGACGACATCGCCAGACGGAATCAGAAACCCCAGTTCAGGATCGCCCCTCAGCAGTTCAAGAAAACCGCCGCTCCCCTCGAAGGCTGCAACCGGCAAACCGGCGCTTAACGCCTCCAAGATCACCGAGGGGAACGGATCTTCTCGTGAAGTCAAGAAGAACAGATCGGCCTCATAAAAGAACTTACCGATGTTCGTCGAAAATGGCACGAATCGAGTGTTGGCACTGCCTTCGCCCTTCACAGTCGACATAAGCCACGTGTTGATGATCGGATCGGAATCCCCAACCCAGAGGAATACCATATCCAGATTTCTGGTCTTCGCTATATTGGCCGCCATAATGAAGAGATCGATCCCCTTGCGGAGATCCGCATAGCCAACATTCAAGATAATCTTCGTTTCAGCCGAAATATTCAAACTTTGACGTAGTGAAAGCCGCTCTATATGTTGAGGCTCTTCGATACTTTTATATAGACCTTGCGGTTGAACGTTGACTTGTCCTAGAGCGGGGCCAAAGCCTTTGATCAATTCATCACGAACGTGCTCACTCGGAAATACGATCTGATTGCTATTCTGAAAAATGGAAGACAGATGATATCCGCCTTGCATACGATTGATGATATTCGACAACTCATGAATGAGGGAGACTGTGAAGAAGCCTATGCGGGCCAGCACACCGACGATATTCCCCGTGAACGTGCTGTTCGTCAGTGCGGACATGAAGTTCTCGGCACGAAGCCTGCGCAGATGCGCCAGGAGGGCAGGCCAGCCGTCGCCCGTCTGATCGACGATAAAAACCTCCGCGACCTTCAGATATTCGTCGTGGAGAGAACCTCCGTCGAATAGTATAAACGACACGTCATAACCAAAGCCATTCTTCAACGTGCGCCCTATATTCAGCAAAAGTTGTTGAGCGCCGGCTGGAAACGCATCATGACCGATAAGAAGAATTTTCCGCTTGTGAGATTCAGTCTGCTGCGACACTCCACGCGTCAAGGCGTTCAAATAGGCAAAGCCAAAATGAACGTCCGGCTCCAGATAGGCGCTCTCACACCATTCGTTCCAAGCGTTTACGAAAAACAGGCTTTCGCCAAATGTCGGATTGCTTGCCGCCTTCTCGGCGATCGCCTGCACCCAGGTTTGGAACTTCGACGGGGACGACCCATGCAGGACCATGCCAGTCCCTTGCTTTCGAGCATCGTTGTCCCACCCCGGCAACACGGTCTTGAACAAGACATAGTCACTCGGATCGTCCGCCAGCGACGCTTTTATCAACTCGTCGTAGCTTCGGACCTCCCCTGTGAACAGGTCATCCAAAATCACCAACTCGTTGTTGATTCTTGGGATATTGGATGCGAATTTATGGGGAGGAAACTCAAGAGCCGCATCGAACCCCATCGGTCGAGGATCGTTGTTGCCAAAGGTTTGGGACATCACGATCAGCGGGTCGAGATCGTGCTCCAGCTTGAAACGTCTTTTCCAACTTGCAAGAGTGTCTTGGCAATTAGGAATGACGTCAGCTCGATAAATGAATAATATTGGTCTTCCGGACAGCCGAATATAGTTAGGATTTTTGAGATATTTTGCAATATCGTCGATCAGCGCGTTTTCATCAGCATTTTTGTACGACTGCTTGATCAGTATCTCATGTTCCATCCCATCCCAGCGTCGAGTCCAATTTTCATTGGCCCACATGATGCAGAACGGGAATTTAATGGTCTTACTGTTCGCAAATATATCAAGCGGTTCTTCTAGCAAGCGTTTGCCGTTAAAATTATAATAATAAAAACAGAACCCATGCAAGCCGGCACTTAGGGCCATTCTCACCTGCTTGGCGATGGTTTCTTCGTTATCGAGCGAATAAAATCCCAAATCCCGTGGAATACGGGGTTGATAATGGTCCTTAAACCGAGGGATTCCCCGCGGGACGTTGCGCCATTCCGTAAATCCAGTGCCCCACCATTCGTCATTCTCAGTAATCGGGTGGAATTGCGGAAGGTAAAATGCAATCGGCTTCGCGCGTTTGACGCCAAGAGAAATAAGCGGATGTTGTTCGAATAGTTTCCCTGGCGCCGTCGTTACCTTGACTTCCCGCGCAATTGTATAATCCTCGTCGTTAGGTAAGCTTGCCCAACCCAGCTCCGCCCCAACCTTTAAAAACAACAGGAATGGATTTTTGGTTCGATCATTTCTAAGGTATTTGGACCAGACGTACAGAGTGTCGAAGAGAGCCGACGGTCGGCGTCCTTCGAAAACACCCCAGCGTACGAAATGTTCATAGAGATCGATATCGCTCGTCGCGAGGTCTGGATAAAGCCCTTTGTAGTGATTTATATCGAAGTATTTATTGGGAGAAAGCTGTAGTCGATCTCGTTCCGAGAGATAAAAGCCGAGAGGTGAGATGTGAGCAGGACGAGCCTCGAAGGCTTGCGAAAACCAAACCGTATCGAAAAGCATAGACGGCAGCCAGCTAAGCTTTTCGCCTGTTAAAAAATAGTGAAGAAGCAAACAGCCGGTGTCATCCGCCAGCTCATAATTCTTTTTGTACCACTTTGGATCAAACAAAAAACTCGGTTGATAATTTTGTTTCTCGCCAATCGTGACATAATGATGGAGTAAATCTTCATCTGTTACATGAGAGACGTTGTATTCCCGCCTATAAAAAATCGGATCGAACAGAGAGGATGATTGCAGAATTTCTACAACCCGATGCTCCGCATCTCTAGCCAATAGTCTCACTCCAACGAAAGCCCGGGCACAAGGAGATCAGCGCGTCGCCGATCGCATAAGAATGGCTCATGCGAAAAGTACTTCGAAACCACATGTCGACATCTCAAGCCTCCGATTTCAGTAAATAAAACTTAACAACGGCTTGTTGAGCTATCGTGCCGAATTTTTGCATGTTTTGCAATTCAAAACTCAGGCACAATTTTGACAGGTTGATGCCTACGGGCAATTCTCCTGCCAAAAGCCGGCTTCGTCAGGCGAATGGCTGCCTGCGCAGTGCTGAATGCCGATGATTTTGATTTCTCGTCTTGCGTAAGCATGGTTAAGGTGAAGGCGGTGGGTGAGCTGCCATCGAACCACGGGGGCTGCGTCCTGCTCGCAGAGGTCCGGCGCCGGCCGCGATGGGGAACAAGGCATAGGGCGAACGCGTACCGGCCCTGCTCCGGCGCCGACCAGGGTCACATTCGCGAAGGTCGTCTCAAGAGAGCCGCTCATGCCGGCCGGCCCTCGCGGGCGAAATCCGGTCAGGCCGCCAGGCCCTCCTTCACGAGGCGGGTGACGCAGGTGTCGAGGGAACGGCGCCAGGGCGGCAGCAGGAGGCCATGCACCCGCGCCAGCTTGGCACCGTCCAGGCGTGAGTTCGCCGGCCGCTGGGCCGGGGTCGGGAACTGCGCCGTCGTAATGCGCCTGACCTGCGCCGATGGTCCTCCAAGGGCGGCCGACGTCTCGAACACCGCCTCGGCCACATCGGCCCAAACCGCCCCGCCCTGCGCCGCCATGTGGAAGAGGCCGAGCAGCGCCCTATTGTCAGGCTCCGCCACCAGTCGCGCGGCCACCGAGAGCACCGTCTCGGCAATGTCCAGCGCCGAGGTTGGGCAGCCGTGCTGGTCGGCCACAACCCCGACCTCCGGCCGCGTACCCGCCAGCCGCAGCATCGTGCGCACAAAATTGTTGCCGAAGGGCGCATAAACCCAGGCCGTGCGCAGCACGACATGGCGGGGGTTTTCGCGCGCCACCTCGGCCTCGCCCTCAAGCTTGGTGCGGCCGTAGACGCCAAGCGGCCCGACGGCATCCTCCTCCGTATAAGGCGTGGGCTTGGAGCCGTCGAACACATAGTCGGTCGACACCTGGATCACCGGGAGGCCCAGTTCACGCGCCGCTCGCGCCACGGCACCCGCGCCTTGCGCGTTGACGGCCCGGGCCACCTCGGGCTCGGTCTCCGCCTTGTCCACCGCCGTATAGGCGGCGGCATTCACCATGGCATCGACCCCCGCCGCCCGGAGAGCCGGAAGGATGGTCTCCGGCGTCATAAGGTCGAGGTTCGGGCGCCCGAGCGGCACCAGCGCTATTCCCCTCGCGGCCGCCGCCTCGATAAGGGCGCGGGCCACCTGCCCGGCTTCACCGGTCACCGCGATGCGCATGGCCCTACCCTTTCGTGCCAAGGCCCAGGCGCTCGCCGCCATAGACTTTTTCGCGCAGCGGACCCCACCACCACGCGTTGTCCAGATACCAGCGCACCGTGCGCTTGATGCCGCTCTCGAACGTCTCCCGCGCCCGCCAGCCGAGTTCTGTTTCCAGCTTCGTGGCGTCGATGGCGTAACGGTGGTCGTGGCCGGGCCGGTCGGCGACGAAGCGGATCAGATCCCGACGAGACCCCGACACCGGTGCCATTTCGTCCAAGACATCGCAGATCGTCTCTACGACGCCGAGGTTTGTTCGCTCGTTGCGGCCGCCGACATTATAAGTTTCCCCAAGACGGCCCCCGGTGACGATAGTCCAGAGCGCCCGCGCATGGTCCTCGACGAAGAGCCAATCTCGGATGTTGTCGCCCCGCCCATAGACCGGCAAAGGCTTGCCCTCCAGCGCGTTGAGGATGACGAGCGGGATAAGCTTTTCCGGAAAGTGGAAGGGTCCGTAATTGTTCGAACAATTGGAGATCACAACCGGCAGTCCGTAGGTGCGGCCCCAGGCCTTGGCCAGATGGTCGGAGGCCGCTTTGCTGGCCGAATAAGGCGAGGACGGGTCGTAGGGCGTCGTCTCGGTGAATAGCCCCTCCGGGCCAAGCGAGCCATAAACCTCGTCGGTCGAGACGTGCAGGAAGCGAAACGCCTCCCGCTCAGGCGACGCGAGGCCCGACCAATAGGCCCGCGCCGCCTCGAGCAGCGCGAAACTGCCCACGATATTGGTCGCGATGAAGTCCTGCGCGCCGGTGATCGAGCGGTCGACGTGGCTCTCCGCCGCCAGATGCATCACGGCCGTTGGGCGAAACGAGCCGAAGACCTCTGCCAGAGAGCCGTGGTCGCAGATGTCGGCCTCGTGGAAACGGTAGTTCGGAAGGTTCGACACGGCCCGCAGGCTTTCGAGATTGCCCGCATAGGTGAGCTTGTCCAGGTTGAGCACTTCCGCGCCCATCTCGCCGACGAGCAGCCGCACGACGGCCGAGCCGATGAAGCCGGCGCCGCCGGTGACGAGGACACGGCTCACGGGCGTTCTCCGGACGGGGGCTCATAAGAAAAGAGGGATGGCAGGTCAGCGAGACGCGGCTGGCGGCGGTCCTTGTCGGACAGCGCCGCCGCCCCAGGCTCGACCGGCCAGGAAATGGCCAGCGCCGGATCGTCCCAGGCGATGCCTCCGTCATCCGCGGCGCTGTAGAAGTCGGTGACCTTATAGGCGATGACGCTGTCGGGCTCGGTCGTGCAATAGCCATGGGCGAATCCAGGCGGCACCCAGAGCTGCTCCCCGGTCTCCGGGGTCAGCAGCACGGAGACATGGCGCCCGAACGTCGGTGAGCCGTGGCGAATGTCGACCGCAACATCGAAAATGCCGCCCTTGAGCGCCCGCACGAGTTTGCCCTGCGCGCTCGGGTGGCGCTGGAAATGCAGCCCCCGCACCGTCCCCTTGGCAGCCGACAGGGCCTCGTTGTCCTGGACGAACACAGCCCCCGCAACATGCGCTCCAAACACTCCCGCGTTGAAGGTCTCTACAAAATACCCCCGGGCATCCCCAATCCGCCGAGGACGAAACAATATGACGTCAGGAATGTCGAGCCTGGTGACTTGCATGGGAAGCCTTTCGGTCGGGGCGCGGTTGGATTAGCGGCAGATGGTGCACTGCGTCAATGTCGGCGTCATGGCATCGCTAATGGAGGCCTCCCACAAAGGTCCGGCTTTTGTCATGCCTGTGTCACGGACTCGGCGCGATGATTCAAGAACGGAAAAGGATTAAGTCGTTGAACCATGGAGTGGCGCCGAGCGATGCCGGGGCATCAGGGTCGTCGCTGGCACTCGTCTCGGCCCTGATCGAGGCGATGCCCGAAGCGGTGCTGGTGGTGACGGGCGAGGCCCGCCTGCTCGGCGCCAACAGGCTGGCCGGACAATTGTTGCCGGCCTTACGGGTCGGGGGAGCGCTTGCGCTGGCGCTACGCGATCCGGACATCCTCGATGCGATCCGCCGCGTCTGCGCCTCTGGACAGATGGACACTGTCGTCTGGCGGGACCGGGTTCCGGTCGAACGCTCTTTCGACGTGACAGTCGCGCCCCTCGACGGCTTCCTGCCAGAACGGGCGATCGTCGTGACCTTGCGCGACCTCACCGAGGCGCGCCGCGTGGAGCGGATGCGGGCCGATTTCGTCGCCAACGCCAGCCACGAATTGCGAACCCCGCTGGCGTCCCTTCTCGGTTTCGTCGAGACGCTGCAAGGGCCGGCCCGCGACGACCCCCGGGCACGCGAAAAATTCCTCGGCATCATGGCCGAGCAGGCCCGGCGCATGGCGCGTCTCGTGGACGACCTTTTGTCCCTCTCGCGGATCGAACAGAACCTGCATTTGAGGCCGGATGGCGCGGTCGATCTTGCGATGGTGGTCCGTCACACGGCCGATACGCTGGCGCCACTGGCGGCCGACAGCGGGATCGACCTCGACCTTTCCATCGAGGGCCGTGTCATGGTCACCGGCGACCGCGACGAGCTTGTGCGTGTCGCCGAGAACCTCATCGAGAACGCCATCAAATATGGATGCACCGGCCGGGAGCCTGCCCTCGGCGCCTTGAAGGAGCGGGTGCTGATCGCGGTCACCAGCACCCGCCGCGAGGGCGTCTTGGTCGTGACCGACCATGGCGCCGGCATCGCCTCCGAACATCTGCCGAGGCTGACGGAACGGTTCTATCGCATCGATGCGGGGCAGAGCCGGGCCAAGGGCGGAACAGGGCTTGGCCTCGCGATCGTCAAGCACATTATGGCGCGCCATCGCGGCCGTCTGCATGTGTCGAGTCGGCCCGGACAAGGCTCGATTTTCACCGTGGCGCTGCCGCTGCGGAAAGAATGATCGCCCGATCAAAGCCTTGTATCGTCATGTCGCTGTCGTTTGGCTGTCGTAAAACCCACGCGGGTGGCGCGTACATGTTCATGGCCTTCGCCGCCCCCTGTTGAAAGGGCGTTCCTCGGCGAAGAGAGTTCCTGTTCCCAAGGACGAGGTGATTTCATGACATTGACGAATTTGGCGCGGGCGACGCTCGTCGCCGCGACGTTTGCCGTCGGCACGATGACGGCTTCCGCGGCTGACATTTCAGGCGCTGGCGCGACTTTTCCGTTCCCGCTCTACTCCAAATGGGCCGAAGCCTATAAAAAAGAGACCGGTATCGGTTTGAACTACCAGTCGATCGGCTCCGGCGGCGGTATCAAGCAGATCTTGGCCAAGACGGTGACCTTCGGCGCCTCCGACATTCCCCAGACCGCCGAGTTTCAGTCGAAGCAGGGCCTCGTTCAGTGGCCGATGGTGATGGGTGGCATCGTTGCGGTCGTCAATCTCGACGGCGTCAAGTCGGGCGACCTCGTGATCGACGGTCCGACCCTCGGCGATATCTTTCTCGGCAAGATCAAAACCTGGGACGATCCGGCGCTGAAGAAGCTCAACCCCGATGCCAAGCTGCCTTCGAGCGCGATCACCGTCGTGCATCGGGCGGATGGTTCGGGCACCAGCTTCAACTTCACCAACTATCTCGACAAGGTCTCACCCGATTGGCACGCCAAGGTCGGCGTGAGCCAGACTCCGGAATGGCCGGCGGGCGTTGGCGCCAAAGGCAATGACGGCGTCGCCGGCACCGTCGGCCAGACCAAGGGCGCGATCGGTTATGTCGAATACGCCTATGCCAAGCAGCAGAAGCTGACCTATGCCGACATGATCAACAAGGACGGCAAGAAGGTTTCGCCGACGGTTCCAGCCTTCCAGGCCGCCGCCGCCAATGCGGATTGGGCCCATGCGCCTGGCTATTATCAGGTGCTGACCGACGAGCCCGGCGCTGCGTCCTGGCCGTTGACCGCCGCCACCTTCATCCTGATGTACAAGGAGCCGACCGACAAGACGGCCTCTGCGGATGCGCTGAAGTTCTTCGACTGGGCCTTCGCCAAGGGCAACGAGACGGCCGAAAGCCTCGATTATATCCCCATGCCCGCGTCTGTCGTGACACTCGTCAAGACCACATGGGCCTCCGACATCAAGAATAAATAAGAGCCTCACGCCAACGCGGCGGGGCTGGCCCCGCCGCGTTTCGATGACAATTGGAGCCTGCGGTGACAGACGTGACGATGAAGAATGCTACCGCGAGAGGCCTGTCGCTCGACGAGAGCCGGACTCGCGCGCTGAAATCGTTCCGCCTTGGCGACACGCTGTTTCATAACGCGACGTTTTTGGCAGCCCTCTTCGTTCTCGTACTGCTCGGCGGCATCATTCTGTCGCTGATCGTCGGCGCATGGCCGGCCTTGTCGAAATTTGGCTTCAGCTTTCTCACCACCGAGCGGTGGAGCGTCAACCAGGAGATTTTCGGCGCGGTTTCGCCGATTTACGGCACCGTGATGTCGTCGTTTCTGGCGATGCTCATCGCGGTTCCGGTCGGGCTCGGCATCGCGATTTTCTTGACCGAGATCTGCCCAATGAGTCTGCGCCGGCCGATCGGCATCGCCATCGAGTTGCTCGCCGGCATTCCCTCGATCATCTACGGCATCTGGGGGTTCTTCGCGCTGACGCCGTTTTTCGGCCAAAGCCTACTGACCGCCTCGCTGATCTTGTCGATCATGGTTTTGCCCTTCATCACCGCCATTTCGCGTGATGTCTTCGAGACGGTGCCTCCCGTGTTGAAAGAGGCGGCCTTCGGTGTCGGCTGCACCACCTGGGAGGTGGTGAGGAACGTCGTCATTCCCTACACCCGCGTCGGCGTCGTCGGCGGCGTGATGCTGGCCCTCGGCCGCGCGCTCGGCGAGACCATGGCCGTAACTTTCGTGATCGGCAATTCCCATCTGATCACAACCAATCTTCTGGCGCCGTCCACCACCATTTCGGCCACCATCGCCAATGAATTCCAAGAGGCCGACGGCGTTTATACGGCGGCATTGCTCGAACTCGGCTTGCTGTTGTTCGTCATCACCTTCATCGTTCTTGCCGCGTCCCGCATCATGTTGATGCGTATCGATCGCAAGGCGGGAGTTTAACCATGGCCGCCTACGTCAACCGGAAAACGACCAACCAGGTGATGATGGCACTGTGCTGGGCCGCCGCGGCCGGCGGCATCGCGGTGCTGGCCCTCATTCTCGCGACACTGGTATGGAACGGCCTCGCCGGGGTCAGCCTCGACGTGTTCACCGCCTCCATGCCCGGACCGAATACGCCCGGCGGCGGGCTGCTCAACGCTATTGCGGGCTCGCTCATCATGACCGTGATCGGCGTCGCCGTCGGCACGCCGATCGGAGTTCTGGCCGGCACCTATATGGCGGAATACGGCCGCCATTCGCGCCTGACGTTTTACGTGCGCTTCATCAACGACATTCTCCTCAGCGCCCCCTCGATCGTCATCGGCCTCTTCATCTACGCGGCGCTCATCACCGACAGCCCGGCCCACCGCACGGTCGGATATTCGGGCATCGCCGGCGCGCTGGCCCTCGCGGTCATCGTCATTCCGGTCGTGGTGCGCACGACCGAGGACATGCTGCTGCTGGTTCCCATCGCGCTGCGTGAGGCTGCCGCGTCCCTCGGAATGCCCCGGTCTCACATCGTCCTCCAGATCGCCTATAAAGCCGCTCGCGCCGGCCTCATCACCGGCATCCTGCTGGCCGTCGCCCGCGCCAGCGGAGAGACCGCGCCCCTCCTGTTCACCGCAGGATCGAATTTCAACTTCAACGTCGATCTGCTGCACGGCGAAATGGGCAGCCTTCCGGTGGCGATCAATTCATTCGCCGGCAAGGGTTATGAAAACTGGCAGCAACTGGCCTGGACCGGCGCACTCATCATCACCCTGGCCGTGCTGGCCCTCAGCATCCTGGCACGCTCCCTCGGTTCGACAAGGACAGCCAAATGAGCCCGAACGGTCAAGAACGCCACAAGATCACCGTCAAGGATCTGAAGTTCTTCTATGGCGACACGCTGGCGCTGAAGTCCATTTCCTTGCCCTTGCGGGCCAACAAGGTGACGGCCTTCATTGGCCCCTCGGGCTGTGGCAAGTCGACCCTGCTTCGCGTGCTCAACCGGATGTACGATCTTTATCCGCGCCAGCGCGCCGAGGGCGAGGTCCTGCTCGACGGCGAGAACATCCTCAAGCCCGACCAAGACCTCAACCTCTTGCGGGCCCGCGTCGGCATGGTCTTCCAAAAACCCACACCCTTCCCGATGTCGATCTACGACAACATCGCCTTCGGCATCAAACTCTACGAACGGCCATCGAAAAAGGAGCTCGACGAGCGGGTGGAAAAAGCCCTGCGCGGTGCGGCGCTCTGGCCCGAGGTCAAAGACAAGCTCAACGCGAGCGGCCTGAGCCTCTCGGGCGGCCAGCAGCAGCGGCTCTGCATCGCGAGGACCGTGGCGATCAGCCCCGAGGTCATCCTGTTCGATGAACCATGCTCGGCACTCGACCCGATTTCGACCTCGCGCGTCGAGGAACTGATCGATGAGCTGAAATCGCAATATACGATCGCCATCGTCACGCACAACATGCAGCAGGCGGCGCGCGTCTCCGAATATACGGCCTTCATGTATCTCGGCGAACTCATCGAATTCGACGACACCAAGAAGATCTTCACCTCGCCATCCAAGCAACAGACGCAAGATTACATCACCGGTCGCTTC
Organism: Lichenihabitans sp.; assembly: GCA_965214365.1. Taxonomy (GTDB): domain Bacteria; phylum Pseudomonadota; class Alphaproteobacteria; order Rhizobiales; family Beijerinckiaceae; genus Lichenihabitans. The sequence goes on along the minus strand of CBDCBM010000004.1, from coordinate 1,041,359 downwards.
GGCTGACGCCGACCACCCGCGGGTGAGCCAAAACATTCATCGGCTTGGGCACGCGGCCGGAGGCCATCTCGACCGCTTTGTCCCGGAGGACCATCATCATGTCCGAACATATCGTCTCATCCTATGACAAGGAACTGGAGGCTTTGGGCCGCAAGATCGCGGAAATGGGCGGGATCGCAGAGAAGATGCTGTCGGATGCCATGGATGCGCTGACGGCCCTCGACCTCGACCTCGCGCAATCCGTGGTGGCGAGCGATCCCCGGCTCGATCTGCTCCAACGGGACGTCGAAGAAAGCTCGATCATGACCATCGCGCGGCGCCAGCCGATGGCCGTCGATCTCCGCGAGATCATCGCCGCCGTGCGCATCTCGGGCGATCTCGAGCGGGTAGGCGATTTGGCCAAGAATATCGCCAAGCGTACCGTCAAGATCGCCAGCGAGCCGCGCGTGCCCCGCGCCGTCATCGGCTTGAAGCACATGAATGAGCTTGCCGCGAACCAGCTGAAAGATGTGCTGGACGCCTATGCGGAACGCGACACCGAACGGGCGCAGAGTGTGTGGATTCGCGACGGTGAGCTCGACGCGCTTGAGGATTCGGTCTTCCGGGACCTCCTGACTTTCATGATGGAAGACCCGCGCAACATCTCCTTTTGCACGCATCTGCTGTTCTGTTCGAAGAACATCGAGCGGGTCGGCGACCATGCTACAAACATCGCCGAGACCGTGTTCTATCTCGTGACCGGCGGCACACTGCCGCTCGATCGGCCGAAAGATCGCAATGCCGCCGCTGCTTTTTCAGCAGCCCTAACCGACCATTGACCAGGGCGGGGAGCTTCGATCGATGATGAGCATGACCTCGACACGTCCAAGCGGATTGAAGATGACGCCGGGCGGCGCGGCACCCCACATTCTGGTGGTCGAAGACGAGCAGGCGCTGGGGCTTTTGCTCTCCTATAATCTCGAAGCCGAAGGCTTTACGGTCGAGCGCGTCGAGCGCGGCGACGATGCCGAGGTCCGCCTGAGCGAAATGGCGCCCGACCTTTTGATCCTCGACTGGATGCTGCCGGGCGTGTCGGGCCTCGAAATCTGCCGTCGCTTGCGCGCTCGGGAATCGACCCGGACTCTGCCTGTCATCATGCTGACCGCACGGGGAGAGGAGGCCGAACGCGTCCGTGGCCTCTCTGTGGGCGCCGACGACTATGTGGTCAAGCCGTTCTCGGTGCCTGAGCTGATGGCCCGTGTGCGTTCGCTCTTGCGACGCTCGCGGCCCGAGCGGATCGCCAGTCAGCTCACCGCCGCCGACCTCGACCTTGACCGCGAAACCCGCAGAGTACGGCGCGCGGGCCGAGAGATCCATCTTGGCCCAACGGAGTTCAGGCTGCTCGAATATCTCATGGAGCGGCAGGGCCGGGTGTTCTCCCGCTCGCAATTGCTCGACGGGGTTTGGGGCTTGTCGGTCGAAATCGACGAGCGAACGGTCGATGTGCATGTCGGACGATTGCGGAAGGCGCTGTCTCGCGGTCGCGAGCGCGATCCGATCCGCACGGTGCGGGGCGCCGGCTATTCCTTCGACGAGACTTTTGGGAAGGTGTAACGCGCGGTCGGCTCTCTGAGCCGGCGACCCTGTCAATTCGTCATCACCAGGGCCCAAAAGGTCTTGTAACGTGTTCCTGGCTCGCTTGCGCCCGCGATGCCCATTCGGCGCATCGGTCCGGACAGCAGATTAGCGTCGTGGGCGAGCGAGCGGCGCCAGCCGCCCAGCGCGGCATCGAAGGTGGCATAGCCGGCCGAGACATTCTCCACCGCCGCGCGGCGGTCGGCGTCCTCGGCCGACAGCCGGTCTGCGAGATCGCCCGCCACAGTGTGGCTGAGTTCATTCGCCGCCGCCATGGCCTCGGCCTGCCGCTGCGCAACCCTGTCGAGGGCGGGGTCGAGCGCGACCTCGCTCAGGCCGTGCGCCTGGCGGTAGCTGGAAATGGCGGCCCGGGCCTCGGCTTCGTCGACCTTTAACGGCTCGACCGCGCTATGGCGCTCGGGGCCGATCCAGGGCCCCCTTGCGCAACCGGTCAACGTCAGCGCCAAAGCAAGGGCGCCGAGCCTCGTCCTCATTATTTGAGGAAGACCAGGATATCGACCTCAAGCGAGGGATCGTCCGACGTTTTGGTGCGGTTGAGATATTCTTCGGCGAACATGTTTTTGGCTTCCAGGCCTTTCTCGTCGAGATAGGCCGTGATGGCTTCGTAGGTGGAATCGATGTCGTCATAGGCGCTGCGGTGCTGGAACTTCATCACCTTGCCGCCCGGTGAAAGACCGAACGTCACGTCCCCTGCGATGTCAGGCTTGCCGTCGGGCGCCTTCTCCACAGGAATCATGGCGCTGAACTTGAAGCCCGCGTCGTCGGTCTGAGTGAAGATTGCCATCGGGAACCCCGTCGCTTTCACATTGGCCTTGACGAGATTATCGCTGAGTTTGGCAAAGGCGTCGTTGAGCGACTTGAACCCTTCGTCCCAAGTCGAGCCTCCGTTGAGCATGATGACTGCCCGGGGCTGAAGATCGAAGGTCTGGCTGATCGACGTATCCGCTCCGCTTTTGTCCGGACCGGCTGGCCCCGCATCCGGCACGGTGGCGGCCGTATCCGGCGTGGCGGCTGCGGGCGGTGTCGTCGGCGGGGTAGGCGTGGGAGACGTCGGCGATTGCGCAGAGGTTGCGGCGCCGGGCGTGGCAGGCGCGTTGGGGGCCACAGGAGGCGGCGTGACAGGCGCCGTAGGGGATGGAGTACTCGGCGTCGTCGATTGAGCCGCCGCTGGCTGGGCGCCCGATGCAAACCCGCCGGCAAGGGCCAAAACAAGCGCAACACGGCGCAACACCATAGTCCAACCCATCGCAGTTTCCCTCTCTATGGGCGGGGCAAGAGCCCCGCGCGATTCGGTGACGCCGCTGACCCGATGGCACGAGAGGATCATACCCAGCTCCACGTCAACTGTTCTGGCGCACGCCGGCTCCACAAGCCGGAACCTTCCGTTGCCTGAGCAAGATAATCGTCGCATCCCAATACGCCTCATCAGAACGCGACCGCTCTGACCTCAGCGCATAACTGCCTTGCACAAGGCCATAAGCCGTGCTTTAGAAGTGCAACTAGACAAAAAGAGCCATCAAAGCGAGGCCCAAGTCTAGGGAGGAAACGCCCAAAGGCATGCGACAAAAAATAAGTCGCTTCCTTCGGTCTCACTATGGTCAGAAGCACGCCAAGCTGATCGGGTTGACCCGTAAGGTCCCTGATCTTGGGCTAATCGCGAATCCTTTGTGTCGAGGAACCGGGACCGCATCCTTGATTCGGCACGAACGCTTTGCACTCGGCTCAGCATAAGAGCAAAAAAGGCTCCCAGGCGATCCGGCCTGACGGGCGCCTTGGACGGTATTGGCATTTCGTTCGGAACGGATATCGGATCAGATTTTTCCGTATCGAACTTCATTCCTCGAGGCGCGGATTACTATTGCACGACCCTCAGAACGTCGGCATGCCGACCGGGACCGGGGTAGGATCGTCGCCAGGGACCAGCGGTGGCGGGCTCCAACCGGGTGGGTCGATGACATCGGAACCGGGCTGCGGAGCGCCACCCGACGGGTCTCGCGCGTCATCTCCCTGCTCGGGCGGATAGGCCGGAACCGAGCCGGGCACCTCGGGATCCGCTGGATTACTGGGACCTTTGGCTGGTTGCGGCTTATAGTCGGGAGGAAGGTCGGTTGGCATCATAAGCCTCCTGGATCGAACGGCCAGCGTGGCCAATACTCTCCTGTCAATGTTCGATCGCCAGATCGGTTCACTCTGTGATGAACATCCGGCGGTGCGTCCTCCTTTTCCTGCGTCACAGGCTGATTCATCGGACTCTAAGCGCTCGATGTCCTCATCCTTCAGCGAATCCGGCTTGAAGCTGTGACGAGCGAAGCCGGCGGAGCGCTGTCGAAGGATCGGAAATCGAGCCTCGTTGGCCCTCGATCCTTCGACACGGGGCTCCGCCCCGGCTTAGGATGAGGGAGCTTTGTGTTGAGGAAACACCGGAAGAGCATGATGTATGATGGTCAATCGGCCGACGAGGATGTCGGCTTCTTCGTGCCTTATAGCCAGCGACGCGAATCCCGACCGAGCGGCTATCGCCATCTGGCGCCGATCTTCGCGGCGGCGCGCCCCGCGTGCCAAGCCACCTTGTCCGCCGTCGAAACCCTTCGGGACGACTTGCGCCTGATCGACGACGGCAAGGCGCGACCGACAGGCGCCCGTCCGCCTCGGTTCGGCCAGGAATGGTTTCCCCGACTCGACGCGGCGGTCGCCTATGCGCTGGTTCGGCGCGAAAGCCCTCGGCGCGTCATCGAAATCGGATCGGGGCACTCGACGAGGTTTCTGTGCCAGGCGGTGGTCGATGGCGGCCTGGCCACGGATATCATCTGCATCGATCCGCACCCCCGCGCCCCGCTCGCGGGCCTGCCGGTGCGCCATATCGAAAAGGCCTTCGGACCGGAGCATGCGGATCTGGCCGGAGAATTGCGCTCCGGCGACATCGTGTTCGTCGATTCGAGCCATGTCGCGATGCCTGGTACCGATGTCGACAGGCTGTTGCTGGACGTTTTACCGCTCTTGCCAGTCGGCGCGCTCATCCATTTCCACGATATTTTCCTGCCGGACGGCTATCCGGCGGCCTGGGCGAAGCGATCCTACAACGAACAGATTGCCGTGGGAGCCCTCCTGCAAGGAGGCGCTTATGGGATCGTCTTCGCCAGTCACTACGTCAAGACGCAAACCGACATGCTGGCGCGGAGTTGCATATCCTCACTGACCGAACCGGCGACCTGCATGGAAAGCAGCCTTTGGCTCCGCAAGGCCGCACCCGTTATCTAATCGGCCTGTGCCGCAGGTTTGCGCGAGGCGCCGCGCGGCACCAAGATCGAACATATGGCCAAGCGACTTTGCAATCCTAAGTGTTACAGGGCCGGGCGCAATCGACGGGGCCGACCGGACACTCTATCCGAACCCGTGTGGACGACGGTCCCCTTCGAGACATGAGCTGATGGTCCAGACATCGAACGGTCTCCCTCGCGCGGCCCTGGTTACGGGCGGCGGACGCCGTTTAGGCGAGGCCATTGTCGATCACCTCGCGACACAGGGTTTCGCCGTCGCGATCCATTGCGACAAATCGTCCAACGATGCCCACCGAGTGGCGGCACGCATTCGTCAGAATGGTGGAGCAGCCGTAGCGATCGAGGGCAACCTCGCCCAATCCGACGATCTCGGCGATCTCATGACCCGCGCCACCTCTGCGGTCGGCCCCATCGGCCTTCTGGTCAACAACGCCGCGATGTTCGAGGACGATTCCATCGAAACGCTGTCACCCGAGGGGCTGATGGCGCATCTTCGCGTTAACCTCGCGGCTCCATGCCTGCTGGCCTCGGCCTTCGCGCGCAACCTGCCCCCGGACGCGAACGGTCTCGTCGTCAATATCGTAGACCAGCGGGTGCTGAAGCCAACCCCACAATTCTTCTCTTATTCGTTGTCGAAGTCGGGCCTCTGGTGGGCGACCCGAACCATGGCTCAGGCGCTGGCGCCCCGGGTCCGCGTCGTCGGATTAGCTCCCGGCCCCACGCTCAAAAGCGCGCAGCAGGAAGAGGCGGATTTCCGCCGACAGTCCGAAGCCGTTTTGCTTGGCCGCGGCCCTGACCTCGCTGAATTTGGAACCACCATCCGCTGGCTTATCGAGACGCCCTCCGTCACCGGTCAGTTGATCGCGCTCGACGGCGGCCAGCACCTCGCCTGGCAGACGCCGGACGTCATCGGTGTCGGCGAGTAAGGGAGCCGGGACAGGTCGAGCCTACATGCCCTTTTTATAGATGTCACGGCAATCGGGATCCAGCTTGGAAAGGTTACGGCCCAGGCAAGCGGCGATCTTGTCTTCGTCCGGCACGTCATCGTTACAAAATTTGACGACGTTGTTATAGCACGCCTGCTCGGCACGCTGCCTCATGCTGTCTTGCTTGAGGGCGGCCTGTGCGGAGGCCACAGGCAGGCATATAGACAAAGCGAACACCCAAAACCGCAGACGCATGCCGATCTCCTTGAAAGCCGCGCTCATGGCGCGAACACCTTTGACCGCAGGATTTTGATCCGTGCCGGGACCGCTCCAACAGCGGCGCCCAGCGACGGTGAGGCCACTCCACGACTGGTCTACACCGGTGCGACCGGTGAAGTCACGATGGGTTTTCAGGCCGGTCCGCCAGCCGGGAGATCGCGCCCGCCGGTTGGTCCTTCGCTTCCACCATGCTTCGAACAGGTTGACATCGTTGGCCAAGGCCAGGATTGGGAATGCTGAAGTATGACTTCAAAAGGTCGGCACTGGTTTTCGGACGACATCGCGCCCTATCACCGGAGCGGATCACGATGTGCGGGCAGCGGCCAGCTTTTCGCTTGCCCAAGAACCGACACCCCTTGCGTCGCGGCCTCGTGTTATGGATCGACGAAGGAGGCCCTGGTGGCGAAGGATAGGCCGGCGCATGCCCTATGATCTCATCATATTCGATTGCGACGGCGTGCTGGTCGACAGCGAGGTCCTGGCCATCCAAGGGATGCGCGAGGTCCTGACAGAGGCCGGCATCCCCGCGACGGCTGAGATGATCGGCGCCTGTTTCGGCATGAAGCAGGCTGATATCTTGTTCAAAATCAGTGAATGGACGCAAAAGCCCATCCCTGACGACTTGCCGCCGCTGATCTGGCCCGCGACCCGCCGGTTGTTCGAGAGTGAACTGCGGGCCATGCCAGGGGTGCGGGACTTTCTGCAGCGGAGCGGCACGATCCCGCGTTGCGTCGCCTCGTCGTCGAGCCCGGAGCGCATCCGGCTCAGTCTCGGCTTGACCGCACTCGACGGTTTTTTTGGACCACACGTGTTCTCGTCGCATCAGGTGGCGCGCGGCAAGCCAGCGCCTGATCTGTTCCTCTTCGCCGCCGCCGCCATGGGGGTAGAGCCGGAACGGGCCGTCGTCATCGAGGATTCGATCTATGGCGTCCAAGGCGCCCGCGCGGCCGGCATGACCGTCTTTGGCTACACGGGCGGCAGCCATATTCCGGTCGACCACGATATCGTGTTGCGCGAAGGCGGTGTGGTCTCGGTCGAGACCGATTGGGCCGCGCTGGCGGATCGTATTCTGGACTGAATGATCCTCCGGTTCCCTGACTGGAAAAAATTTGCTCCGCTTGGAGCGTGCTTTACGCTTCCGCGTTAGATTTGATAGCGCCGCGATTCGACGACACCGCGCGGCGCACCGTCTCCCCTACAGCGAGCCCGCTTCATGAATGACGCCGTCAGGGACATGCGCTCGCCCAGGTCGCCCGAGCCTTTGGGCGTGACGCTGAAGGGAGACGGGGCGGCGGTCGCGGTCTATTCGGCCCATGCCGACGCCATCGAATTCTGTCTCTTCGACGAGACCGGAGATCGGCAGACGGCGGCGATCCGCCTGCCGGAGCGCACAGGAAACGTCTTCCACGGGTGGGTGGGCGGCGTGTCCGAGGGGACCCGCTACGGTTTGCGGGCCCATGGTCCGTTCGAGCCTCGTTCGGGGCATAGATTCGATTCCTCGAAACTCCTGGTCGACCCCTACGCGCTCGCGCTCGACCGGCCGTTCACGCTGCATCCCGCCATGACCAGCCGCCTGCGGGCCGACGGCAGCCTTGACCCTGTCGATAGCGCGCCCTTCATGCCGAAGGCGATCCTGCGCAGACCGGAAGCGGTCCGGCCATGGGCCGGCGCCCCGTCCTGGGAGCGGACCAGCATCGCCGAACTCCATATTCGCGGCTTTAGCATGCTGCATCCCGGCGTGCCGGCGAACCTGCGCGGCACCTGGGCCGGGTTGGCGTCGCCGGCCGCGATCGACCATTTCACCAGGCTCGGCATCTCGTCGATCGAGGTGCTCCCAGCCGCCGCCTGGATCGACGAACGCCACCTCGGGCCGCTGGGACTTACCAATTACTGGGGTTACAACCCCGTCGCCTTCATGGCGCCCGACCCCCGCCTCGCCCCCGGCGGTTGGGCCGAGATCAGGTCGGCCTGCGCGGCCCTCAACGCAGCCGGCATCGAGGTGTTGCTCGATGTCGTCTACAACCATACCGGCGAAAGCGACGCCTTCGGGCCCACGCTCTCGCTGCGCGGCCTCGACAATGCCAGCTACTTCAGGCTCGATCCCAACGACCCAGCCGCCTATATCAACGACGCGGGCTGCGGCAACATCCTGAAGGCCGACAGCCCTCCTGTCGTGCGCCTCGTGCTCGACGCCTTGCGGGCCTGGGCCGGTTTCGGCGGCCTCAACGGTTTCCGTTTCGACCTGATGACGACGCTCGGCCGGCGACCATCGGGCTTCGATCCCGGCGCACCGATCATCGCCGCCATCGAGCAGGATCCGCTGCTGCGGGGGCTCAAACTCATCGCCGAGCCTTGGGACATGGGTCCCGGCGGCTATCAGGTCGGCGCGCTTGGCGGGACTTGGGCCGAGTGGAACGATAAATATCGCGACGACGTTCGCCAGTTCTGGCGCGGCGACGGCCGCCCCTCCGCGCTGGCGACGCGCCTATCGGGATCAGCCGATCTCTTCTGGTCCAAGCGACGGCCCTCGCGCTCCGTCAATTTCATCACGGCCCATGACGGTTTCACCCTCGCGGACCTCGTCGCTTACGATGGCAAACACAACGAGGCGAACGGCGAAGGCAACCGCGACGGCACCGATTCCAACTGGTCGTGGAACGCCGGGACCGAAGGCCTAAGCCGCGACCCCGGCATTCTGGCCGCCCGCCTGCGTGACCAGCGCAACCTGCTGGCGACGCTGATCCTCTCGCGCGGCACGCCGATGCTCGGACCCGGCGCCGAACTCGGCCAGACGCAGGCCGGCAACAACAATGCCTATGCGCAGGACAATGCCAGCGCCTGGATCGATTGGTCGGGCAAGGATCTGGGGCTGACGAACTTCATCGCCGGCCTCCTGGCGTTGCGGGCCGCGCATCCGGCCCTTCGGAACGATCGCTTCCTGCAAGGCCGGGCGCATGACGGCGCCGCCTTTCCGGACGTCGTCTGGCATTTGCCCAACGGCCAGCCGCCCGAACCAGGGGATTGGCACCATCCGCGAACGCCGACGCTGATCGGCACCTTCTGTGGCCTCGATGAAACCGGCGCCGACGACCGGATCACCGTCGTGCTCCACGCCGGAACGGACGCGCTCGACGTGGCGCTTCCCGCGCCGCGCCTCGGCTGGCGATGGTTCGTCGGCATCGACACCAATGAAACGGGGGATCAGGGCGAGAAGGGGCCCGTGTCGCTTTCGGTAAAAATTGCCCCGCGTTCGGTCGCGGTCTTCGTGGAGCGGCGCTCGACCCTTCCGGACATGCGCCTGGGAAGCAGCGACGATGTGCTCGGGACCCTGGCCGATGCCGCCGGCATCCAGTCGCAATGGAGCGAGATCAGCGGCCGCACCTATCTGGTTTCCCCCGACACGAAGCGGGCCATGCTGGCGGCGATGGGCCTGCCCGCGTCCACCGCCGGCGAGGCCCGCGACAGCCTTGCCCGGCTGGCGCGGCGCGACGCCCGGCCCCTGACGGCCAGCGCCCACGGTCGTGACGGACGGCCCGTCGTGCTGCGCGTCGCCGGCGAGCGGCCGCCGACAGGCCTGACTATCGTTCGGCCGGATGGCACCGAGAACCGACTCAAGCTCGATCCCAGCCAGATCGAGCCCCCGGCAGGGCCAAGCCGCCGACGGGCAAATCCTCTCGCTCTACACGGTCACCCTGCCGGCGCAACCGGTGGGGCGGCACCGCGTCCTCCTCGACGGCGCGCCGGACTCCCCCTGCTCCCTCGCGGTGGCGCCGACACGCTGTTTCCTGCCCGCCGCGATCAAGGCCGGTGAAAAGCTTTTCGGCGTCGCCACGCATCTTTATACGCTGCGCCGCGACGGTGATGGCGGCATCGGAGATTTCACCACGCTCAGCCGTTTCGCCGTGGGGGCGGGCGCGCATGGCGCCGCCTTCGTCGGGCTTAACCCGATGCACGCTCAATTTGACCAATATCGCGAGCGGGCCAGCCCCTACAATCCCTCCGACCGGCGCTTCCTCGACCCGATCTATATCGACGTCGGCGCACCCGAAATCGTGGGCGAGGCGCCGGATGTCGCGACCATGCTGGAGGCCGCGAGCCCTTTGCTGGGTGCGCTGCGGACGGGCGCCGAGGTCGATTATCCCAGCGTATGGCTGGTCAAAAAGGCCGTGCTCGCGGCCGCCTTCGCGGCCTTCGACGAGCGCAGGCTCGCCATGCCGAGGGACGCCGACGTCAGGGCCTTCGAGGCTTTTGTCTCGGCCGGCGGCGCGAGGCTACGGCGCTTCGCGACCTTCGAGGCCCTGACCGAAGCCTACCCCGGTCGGCCTTGGATGCAATGGGATGGAGCGTTCAGGCAATCGGACTCCGCCGAAACCGAAGCCTTCGCGGCCGCGCATCCGGCCCGGCTGCGCCATCACGCCTATCTGCAATGGATCGCCGAGCGTCAGTTCGCCCGCGCCGACAAGGCGGCCCGAGGCGCGGGGCTTTCTCTCGGCTTTTACCGCGACATCGCGGTCGGCACCGCGCCGGATGGGGCAGAGGCCTGGGCCGAATCTGGATATTTCGCGCAAGGGGTGTCGGTCGGCTCGCCGCCTGATCCATTCTCGGCCGACGGGCAAATTTGGTCGCTGCCGCCGCCAAATCCCATCGCCGATAATCCGGGCGAAACCTTCGCGCATCTGCTGGAAGCCAATATGCGCCATGCCGGCGCCTTGCGGATCGACCACGCGATGGGCCTGCAGCGATTGTTCTGGGTGCCGGACGGCGCGAAAGGCGCCGACGGAGCCTATGTGTCCTACAATCTCGACGCCAATCTGGCTGAACTGGCGTTGGCCAGCCACAAAGCGCAATGTCTCGTGATTGGCGAGGACCTCGGCACGGTTCCGGAGGGCTTCCGCGACAAAGTCGCCGAGGCCGATATTCTGAGCTACCGGGTGATGTTCTTCGAGCGTGACGGACGCCGGTTCTTGTCGCCGGAGGCCTATCCGGCCAAGGCGGTCGCCTGCGTCTCGACGCATGACCTGCCGACCCTCGCGGGATGGTGGCACGGGGCCGAGATCGCCGAGCGGCAGGCTCTCGGCTCGCTTTCCGAAGAACAAGCGAAACAGGCTTCAGCGGAACGGCTGGACGACAAACTCGCCCTGATCGAGGCCATCCATGGTCCCACGCCGGTCTCCGGCGATGATCTCACCAGCGTCGTCACCGGGGTCCATGATTTCATCGCCGCGACCCCTTCGGTTCTGGCCGTGGCGCAGATCGATGATCTCGTTGGAGAGAAGGTCGCGGTCAACCTGCCAGGCACCGATCGGGAAAGACCAAACTGGCGCCGCCGCCTCGCACCCGACGTCGAGGCGATCTTCGATGGCGTGCCCAAGGGGTTACCGAAACGTGGTCCAGGACCGCCGATGGAATAATTGCTCTTCCACGCATCGATGAGCTCTCGGAGACAAGAGTTCATTGTCTGCGAGGCAAAAACCTCTGACCGCGATCACTCGCTCGGATGATGCCTGCCCTTACCTCACTTCCGATCGTAGGCACGCGATTGAGCCCAGGTGTAGAGGAAGGCGACGCCGCCGAGGGCCAAAGCCGACAGCGGTAGAGCCAGGAATGTCCAGTCCATCCGCTACTTCGCCCTTTTCAGCCAACGCCGAAGGGTCACCTGCACGACGGGATGTAACAACATAGCGGCGATAGAAACCCAGCGACCAGTGTTCCAACTGATAGGTTATTGAGCAAGGTCGCGAAGATCATGGTGCCTTCATTGGCCCGCTTGGCGGCGAGCCTCTCGTTAGGCATCACCGCCTCAGTCCTTGGCGCGTTCCACATAGGACCCGTCTTCGGTCAGGATCACGATGCGGGTGCCGGGCGCGATATGGGGCGGCACCATGGCCCGCGCGCCATTCGACAATTTCGCCGGCTTATAGGAGGAGGACGCGGTCTGACCCTTCATGGCCGGCTCGGTTTCCATCACCTCGAATGTGACGCGAGCCGGCAACTGGATCGACACCGGGATCTCGTTGAAGACGGACAGCATGACCTTCATGCCCTCCTGAAGATAATGCGCCTGATCGCCGATCACGTCCTTGCCGACCGTCACCTGATCGTAGGTCTCCTGGTTCATGAAGGTGTAGCCGTCTGCATCCTCATAGAGATAGCTGAAGTCCATGTCCTCGACATGGGCGCGCTCCACCTGCTCCGTGGTCTTGTAGCGATCCGAAATCTTCACGCCGTCGCTGATCCGGCGCATGTCGATCTGCGTAGTCGGCGTACCTTTCCCGGGGTGAAAGCTCTCGGCGCTCAGCACGGCATAAAGCTGACCGTCCTTTTCGATGATATTGCCTTTGCGGACCGAGCTTGCGATGACTCTCACGGGAATTACCTTTAGGAAAAAGCGGGACGCGGCCGGAAGCTTGCGCTCCAGCCTGCATGACGGGCCGGCACAATAATCATTTTCGTCGGATTGGCCAGTGCATTGCTCGGCCGAGCGGCCTGGAAGCACGCGATGAGCCCTTCTCCTCCATGGTCGCCGCACGTCCATGCCGACCGGCGGCCCTTCCTCATGGCGCGCGGCGCCGTCATGGCCGCGTCGCGCCGGTTCTTCGCGGCCGCCGATTTCGTCGAGGTGGACACGCCCATTCTCCAGGTCTCACCCGGGAACGAGGAGCACCTCGAAGCCTTCGCGACCGAGCTTGTGGGACCGGACGGCATCTCCCACCGGCTCTACCTTCACACCTCGCCCGAATTCGCCATGAAGAAGCTGTTGGCGGCCGGGGAGCCCCGCATCGTCACTGTCGCGAAAGTGTTCCGCAACCGCGAGCGCACCGGCACCCACCATCCGGAATTCACGATGCTCGAATGGTATCGCGCGACCGAATCCTACGAGGCGTTGATGGAGGATTGCGCCGCCCTGCTGCGCGCCGCGGCCGAGGCCACCGCTTCGCGTGTGTGGTCGCATCGCGGCCGAACAGCCGACCCCTTTGCCGCGCCCGACCGCATCAGCGTCGCCGGAGCCTTTTCGCGCTACGCCGGCATTGATCTTCTGTCGACGATCGACGGACCCTCGGGGGATGGGAGAGCGCTGGCCCATGCCGCAAGGGCCGTCGGCATCGGCTTCGGCGAGGACGATGACTGGTCCGACCTCTTCTCCAGGATCCTCGTCGAGCGAGTGGAACCCCATCTCGGCATCGACCGACCGACGATCCTGGACCGCTACCCGGCTCCCGAAGCCGCGCTGGCGCGGCCCTGCCCGGATGATGCGCGCGTGGCCGAGCGATTCGAACTTTATGTTTGCGGCGTCGAACTCGCCAATGGTTTTGGCGAATTGATCGATGTCCCCGAACAGCGCCGCAGATTCGAGGCCGCGATGGCGGCAAGGCGCCGGCGCGGGGCGGAGGATTATCCGATCGACGAGGACTTTCTGGCCGCGCTCGCCATGATGCCGCCATCGAGCGGCATCGCGCTCGGCTTCGATCGTCTGGCCATGCTGGCGGCGGGCGCGCTTCGCGTCGATCAAGTGATGTGGCTGCCAGTGGCGGACCCATCGGTGCCATGACCTTTCCCGCTGACAAGACCGTACGCACACCGGCTGAACTGCAAGCCGCCGGCCTTGTTGGGTCCGGAACAGCCAAGGCCTTGGCGGCGGTCGCGGAGCGCTATGCGGTGGCTCTCACCCCCGCCCTCGCCTCCTTGATCGATCGCGACGATCCTCGGGATCCGATCGCCCGGCAATTCGTGCCGAGCATCGCCGAACTCGACCGAACGCCGGAGGAGAGGGACGACCCCATCGGCGACGCGGCGCATAGTCCAGTGCCAGGGATCGTACATCGCTACCCCGACAGGGTTCTGCTGACCCTTCTTCACGTCTGCCCGGTCTATTGCCGCTTCTGCTTCCGCCGCGAACGGGTCGGCCCGGGTGTGGAGGCGGTCCTGTCGCCGGAGAAGACCGAAGCCGCGCTCCGCTATATCGCCGACACGCCCTCGATTTGGGAGGTGATCCTCACGGGTGGCGATCCGCTAGCCCTGTCGCCGCGCCGCATCGAGGCGGTGATGAGACGCCTCGGCGCCATCGACCATGTGCGCGTGATCCGGTTCCATACGCGGGTTCCGGTCGCCGACCCGGCCCTTGTCACGACGGATCTCGTGGAAGCGCTCCAGGCTTCGGGCAAGCCGACTTATCTGTCGCTTCATTCGAACCACCCTCGCGAATTGACCGTCGCCGCCCGACAGGCCTGCGCGCGGATCATCGACGCCGGTATTGTGATGCTCAGCCAGACGGTGCTGCTGAAGGGGGTCAACGACGACGCCGGCATCCTCGGCGAGTTGATGCGAGCTTTCGTCGAAACCAGGATCCGGCCCTATTACCTCCACCATGGCGACCTGGCGCCAGGCACCAGCCATTTCCGGGTGAGCTTGCGTCAAGGCCAGGCCATCGTCCGGGCGTTGAGGGGTTCACTCTCGGGACTTTGCCAGCCGACCTATATGCTCGATCTGCCGGGGGGGTTCGGCAAGGTTCCGGTCGGGCCCGTTTATTGGCATGAGCCTGAACCCGGCGTCATCAAGGATCCATGGGGACAAGCGCATGTCTATCCGCCGGTGTCCCCGCAGGAGACAGACGGCGGGCCTGTTCCTGGGGATTGAGGGCGGCGCGCCTCGACACCGGAGTTGCACGCTCCTGGCGCGATGTTAGATTCTGCTCGAGCATGATGCCGAAAGTCGACGCGGGTTTTCGCACGACATCGTGATCTGAGGTTCACATGGAGGTCGTTCATGCCCCGTCTATTCACGGGTCTCGAAATCCCCCTCCCCCTAACCCAGGAACTGGCGATGATGCGGGGTGGCCTCTCCGGCGCCCGCTGGATCGACATGGAAAACTACCACATCACCCTCCGCTTCATCGGCGACATCGATGAGATGACCGCCGAAGCGGTGGACGAAATCCTGGGACAGATCCGCCGCAAGGCGTTTGTCGTCACGCTGGAAGGTCTCGATTGTTTCGGCGGCGACAAGCCCCGGGCCATCGTGGCGAAAGCGCAGCCGTCGGCCGCTTTGATCGAATTGCAGGCCGAGCAGGAGCGATTGCTGCGACGGGTCGGCATTCCGCCCGAACCGCGACGCTTTACCCCGCATGTCACCCTGGCCCGGTTACGGCAGGCGCCGGTACGTTCGGTCGCCGACTATCTCGGCACGCGGGGCTTTCTCACGCGACGATTCGAGGCCGAGCGCTTCGTGCTGTTCTCCTCGCGCGATTCGGTCGGCGGAGGTCCCTATGTGATCGAGGCGGCCTATCCGCTCGGATAGGCCGCCTCGATCACATTGTCGACATGGAACGGCGACTTACTCGAAGTGGTAGGCCGCACCGATCTTGAACAGATTGCCCTCGAGGTTCTGCTTGCAGGTGTTACAGCCGTTGAGGCTCACCAGCTTGCTCTGGAAGGTCGAGAGGTACTGATATTCGCCGCGCAGCGAGACGCGCTCGCTGATGCGGTAGTCAATACCCGCACCCACCGTCAGCGCCTCGCTATTGACCCGTCCGCGCTGCGATCCAGTGACCAGGTCGATCTGCTCGGACCGGGCGAAATTCACGCCGGCCGCGACGAACGGGAGGAAATTGCCGAACGCGTAGCCCGCGCGACCCCGCAGGTCGCCCTGCACATAGTCGCGAAACTTGGCCCGCCCCGTCGGCTCAGCGCCCGTGCCGGTAATGTCGGCGTAGGAGGTGGATCCTTCGAAGCCGAGCATGATGCGGTTATAGACCATGAAGTTGGTGCCGGCATAAAGACCGCCGAGCGCGCCGCTCGAATCGAGCTTGGTCTTGCCGCCACCGGGGGCGCCCGCCGTTTTTGCCGACAGGGTCGCCCCGCCGCCGAACACGCCGCCGTAGGCACCGGCCCAGTTCACGTCGCCCATCTTGTCCACATAGGGACGCGGCGGAGTTTCACCGAAGCGTGAAATGATCGCGACCCGGACGATATTGCTGTCCGACTTGGTGCGGAAGGTCTGCAGCGCTGCGGCAGGTCCAAACGTGTAGGTCGAAGACGGCAAACCATCGTGGATATATTCAAGCCGCAGGATCATCGGGCCGATGAAGCCGCTCAGAGGCGTATTGTCCAGGTGCAGTAAATGAGCCGGATTGAACTTCACATCGACACCGGCGCCGACCGTGTAGCCTACGGTCTGCTTGTTCTGCCCGAAATAGTTGACCGGCGTGACCTGCGACTCGTAGGTCTCGTTGATCACGGCACCGCCCGACACGAAGGGCATGAACCAGCCGAATTCATAACCGAGACGACCACGCAGACGGATGTCATAGAGCGAATCGAGAGAACTCGGCGCAATACCGGGGCCGCCCGCCTGGCTCTTGCGAATGACGTTGAGATCGATGCCGCCTTCGGCGCCGTAGACGAAGTGACCGGTCTGGAAATTGTAGCCGACCAAGCCGCCGCCGGTCTGGCCAGAGGCCGAAACCTTGCGCGACCCCGATTGCCGCGTGTCGAATTGGGTAAAGCCGTATCCGTAGGTCGAGCCGGCGTAAAACCCGCTCCAATCGTTAGCCAGGATCGGCGCGGTGAATGTCGGGGGGGCCGTCTTCAACGGCAAATCAGCGGCCTGCACAAGAGAAGTGCAGGACAGGAACCCCAACGCAGCCGCGAAACTGCTCAATCTGATCGTGCTTGTCATCTATACTGTCCGATCACCGAAAGCCGGCGGTAAGATCATTCACCCTACATGCGACCGCCATCCGCCGGAAGCCCGCGACCGCCATTGCGGGCAACATCCCGGGCACCTGTGGCATTTAAGGATCAACGCCGAGCCACACGCGCAGGCCTCGTTTACGCTTTGGAATCAAAGCTCGCCTGTTGGTCGTGACAAATCTGCGCTTTCTCGGTTAACGCAAACGCACCCTGACGTCGTCGCTCGTCCCATGCGCATCGGTGACGGACAGACGCGCGAAGCCCAATCCGTCCGGCCGCCAAACGGCTTGCCGCCGCAGCGAGGCTGGACCGGCCGGCCGGCCGTTGACGAACCAGGTGAACGGGGGCGATCCGCCCTCGACCTTGAGGTTCAGCAGCGAGGCCTCGTCTTCGCCGCCGAGGTCCACCGTCGCGCCATCCGGCGGATAGACGATTCGCATGGCGGCCGATGGTCCGGCCTTGGCGCCGACAAGGCGGCGCAAGGGCGAAGGAAGGTCGCGGCTCGCGACAGCCTCGGCACCGGGCGGCGGCGAAGGCGCATCGAGCGGAGCGGCAAGTCGCGCGAAGGCGTCGAAGAGAATCGGCGCCGCGGCCTGCCGGCCCACGAGCCCAGGCACCGCGCCATTGTCTGGCCGCCCGAGCCAGGCCGCGATCGTGGCGCGCCGCGTATAGCCGACCGCCCAGGCGTCGCGGTAGCCGTAGGAGGTCCCGGTCTTGAAGGCGATCCGCCCGCCCAGGGCATTGGTCGGGGGCGGCGCGCCGCGCAGGATGTCCGTGACGAGCCAGCTCGACATCGCCTCGGCGACGGGCCGGCGCGGCCGTTCCGAAGCGGGCCGATCGACACTTTCGCGCAAGACCGGAGGCTCGCCGCCTCGGGCGAGGCCGGCATAGAGGCGGGCGAGATCGACCAGCCGGATACCGAGGCCGCCGAGGCCGATCGCAAGCCCGGGCGGCGCATGCGCCGGCACCTCGATTTCGGCTCCCGCCTCGCGCAGGCGCGCCAAAAGGCGCTCCGGGCCGAGGCGATCGAGCAGCGCCACAGCCGGAAGGTTGAGTGATAATTGCAGTGCGCGGCGTGCCGTCACGCTGCCGTGGTAGGTCTGGTCGAAATTCTCCGGCGCATAGGTCCCGTAGTGCGTGGGGCGGTCTTCGAGGATCGTCTCCGGCAGCGCGATGCCGTTCTCGAAAGCCAGCGCGTAGATGAACGGCTTCAAAGCGGATCCAGGCGAGCGGAAAGCGCGGGTCATGTCGAGCGAGCCCTTGCCCGGGGCCGAGAAGGCATCGGCGGCGCCGACATGCGCCAGAATCTCACCCGACGCATTGTCGATCACAAGAACCGCGCCCGACACGGCTGGGCCGAAGCGGCCGGCATTGTCGCGCACCAGATGCTCGAGGCTGGCCTGGAGCGGAGCATCGAGGGTCAGACGGATGATGGTCCGCGACAGCTCTGCCTTGCGGGCCTGCGCCGTCGCATGCGGGGCCAGTGCCGGTAACGCCCTGCGGCGGGGCGGTACCGGCTCGGCCTTGGCCAAGGCGGCTTCCTCCGGCGAAGCCAGACCCCGCATCACGGCGCGATCGATGATGCGGTCGCGCGCCGCTTCCGCTCGTGCGGCGAAGCGGTCGGGGCGCCGCCGTTCGGGACTTTGCGGCAGCGCAACGAGAAGCGCGGCCTCACCCAAGGTAAGGCGCCGGGGTTCGTGGCCGAAATAGGCGAGGCTCGCGGCCCTGACCCCCTGGAGATTGCCCCCATAGGGAGCGAGTTGGAGATAAAGATCGAGGATGGCCGATTTGCTCAGGCGCCCTTCCAGCCATAGCGCTCGCGCCATCTGCCGCGCCTTCGGGCCGAAAGCCCGCGCATGGCGGGGCTCGAGCAGGCGCGCGACCTGCATGGTCAAGGTGGAGCCGCCTGAAACGATCCGCCGCTCGCGGGCCATTTGGAACCCGGCCCGCAGGAGGGCCATCGGATCGACGCCGTGATGATCGAGAAACCGGCGGTCCTCGGTGGCGATCAGCAGGGCGCGGAACCTCGGATCGACGGCGTCGAGCGTGGCCGGAAGACGCCACCGCCCGTCCGATGTGGTGAAGATCCGCAGGGTTTTTCCGGTGCGGTCAAGGACGACCGTGGAAGGATCGGGAACCGCGATCTTCGACAGTCCATCGCGCAGGAAGCGTTCCCATCCATAGGGGACGCCGAGACCTGCCAGCATCATTAGGAACGCCGTGACAAGCCATCCTCGATGGCGCGAGGGTGAGGCCCCGCCTCGCTCAGGAGCGATAGTCGCCGTTGATCTCGACATAGGCCTTCGTCAGGTCACAGGTCCATACAATGGCCTTTCCTGAACCTAGTCCGAGCTCGACCCTGATGTCGATCGCTTCGTTTTTCATATAGCGGCTGGCCGCGCCCTCGTCGTAGGCCGGATCGCGAAGGCCTTGCGCCGCGACACGGATCGGGCCGAACCAGATGGCCAGCTTGTCGCGCTCGGCCCGCTGCCCCGCCTTGCCGACCGCCATGACGACGCGCCCCCAATTGGCATCCTCTCCGCCCACCGCCGTCTTGACCAGAGGCGAATTGGCGATCGACAGCGCGACGGTCTTGGCTGCGGCGTCGCTCTCGGCTCCTTCGACGGTGACAGAGACGAATTTGCGGGCGCCTTCTCCGTCTCGCACCACCTGATGGGCCAGATCGAGCGTCACCTCGCCGAGCGCGCGGCGGAAGGCGTCGAGACGCGGATCGTCGGCGGTTTCGATCGACGCCCCCCCGGCCCTCCCGGTGGCAAACAGCATCAGCGTGTCGGATGTCGATGTGTCGCTGTCGACCGTGATGCAATTGAACGAATGTTTCACGGCGGCGGACAGCAGGTTTTGCAGCACTGGCGCCGCGATCGGCGCGTCGGTGAAGATGAAGCTCAGCATCGTCGCCATGTCGGGGGCGATCATGCCTGCGCCCTTGGCGATGCCGCTGACGACGACCGGAACGCCGTCAAGCTCGATCGTGCGGGTCGAGACCTTCGGGAACGTGTCCGTGGTCATGATGGCACGCGCGGCTTCGACGATGCCATCCTCCCGTGCGGCGCCCGTCAAAGTCTCGAAAACGCCCTCGAACCGGGTCGCGTCGAGCGGCTCGCCGATCACGCCCGTCGAGGCGAGGAAGATCTGCTCCGGCTTGGCGCCGGTCGCGGCAGCCGCCATGGCGGCCGTTCGCTCGACAGCGGTGGCCCCGACCCGGCCCGTGAACGCATTGGCGTTGCCGGAATTGACGACGAGAACCCGGGCGGTGCCCGAAGCGAGATTCTGGCGGCACCAGTCGACGGGCGCGGAGGGGCAGAGCGACGTGGTGAAAACACCCGCAACCGTGGTGCCTTCCGCCATCAGGGCCAGCATGACATCGGTACGGCCCTTGTATTTGATGCCCGCCGCGCCTGCTGCGAACCGCACGCCCGCGACGGGCGGCATGACAGGCAGGTTTTGAGGAGCGAGCGGCGAAATCGGAACCGAAGGGGCCATGACTGATTCCAATTCAAGGGTGATGCGAGTGAACCCCTCATCCACCCCGACGGGGCACCATTTCCCGCCTGCGGGAGAAGATGCCCGGTAGGGGCGGATGAGAAAAGACAGTCATTGGCAGGTCAAATCCGACCGGTCAGGGTTTCGGTGCGTCCGAGGCGGGAGCCGGAGCCGCATCCGGAACCGTGCCCGGCATCGGGGTCGCGGCGGGCTGAGGCTCGGTGCGTTCGACCTTGGCGGCCTGGCGTAGCTTCATGATCTCGTCGCTCTGCGCCTTCTGGACGACGTAGTGCGCGACCTGATCCTTCACTTGATCGAAGGGCGGAAACTCCTTCTGGCGCTTGCCCTCGACCTTGATGATATGCCAGCCGAATTCGCTCTTGACCGGCGCCGAAACCTGGCCGGGTTCCAGCTTGAAGGCCGCCTCCGCGAATTCAGGAACCATCTTGTCCTTGGTGAACCAGCCGAGGTCCCCGCCTTGCGAGCCCGGATCCTTCGACAGGGCATCCGCGACCTTGGCGAAATCCTCGCCCTTCTGCACTCGGGCCAAAGCGGCCTTCGCCTCGTCTTCGGTCGGCACCAGGATGTGGCGCGCGTGGATCTCGGTTTCAGGCTTCTGCGCCTTCGCGGCGTCGTTATAAACCTTCTTTTCGGCCTCGTCCGTCAAAGCCTGGCTTGCGATATTGCCAAGGAGCCCTTCCATCAGGACCTTGTCATGGAAATAGGCCATGCGGCGCTGAAAATCCGGATTGTCCTGCACCTTGTCCTTCTCGGCTTGGCGGGCCGCGAGTTTGACGTCGATCAGGTAGTCGAGGACGTAGGCGTCGCGCGCGGGGCCCTTGAGCTGGGCCGGCAAGGTCGGCCCAAGATCTTCCATCGCGGTCCTGACATCGGCGTCGGTGATCTCCGCGCCGTCGACCGTGGCCAAGACCTTGGCGGAGGCTGGAGACAAAACCGCCAGGCTGAGGACCGCCGCCAAGGCCCACATCCGTGGCCCTGCTTGATATCGCGTTTTCATGAATTGTAAGTCCCTACAAACGTTTGACGGGTCGGAAAACTGCTGCCGGTCATCCTCGACCCTGCGGCAATTCGAAAGCGCCTGGCCGCCGCGATGGCCGGCAAGACCGGGGCCGCCGCCGGCAGCCGCTTCGCATTGACAAGGTTTGGGGCGGCTCTTATCTCTGATCACCGTCCATTGCCACCAGTTTCTCGCATAAGGGCCGCCACGGTTATGGGCCGCATATCGTGTCCCCGGGCCGTAATTTCGCCCGTGTCGACCGTCTTATTCGAACGCTCACGATAAGGACGATCGAACCCCGCGAGTTCCACTCGACGGGTATTTATCGCTTGGCCGGACGTTCGCTCGTGCGGTTGGAGAAAGGTTTCAAACGGATGCTCGGCTCGCTCGCAAAGAAGATTTTCGGCACGGCCAACGCACGGCGGCTGAAAAACTATGCGCCCAGGGTTGCGGCGATCAACGCCCTCGAAAGCGAGGTCGCGGCGCTCAGCGACGATGCGTTAAAGGCGAGAACGCAGCAATTCCGGGCCGAGTTGGCCCAGGGCGCGACCCTCGAGCAACTGCTTGTGCCGGCCTTCGCGACGGTGCGTGAAGCGGCCCGGCGCGTGCTCGGACAGCGACATTTCGACGTGCAACTGATCGGCGGCATGGTCTTGGATGAGGGTGCCATCGCGGAAATGCGCACAGGCGAAGGCAAGACCCTGGTCGCCACCCTCGCCAGCTATCTCAACGCCCTGGCCGGCAACGGCGTACATGTCGTCACCGTGAACGACTATCTCGCGCGACGCGATTCCGAATGGATGGGCCGCGTCCACACGTTCCTCGGCATGAGTGTCGGGGTGATCGTCCATGGCCTCGACGACGACGAGCGCCGTATCGCCTACGCGGCCGACATCACCTACGGCACCAACAACGAATACGGCTTCGACTATCTGCGCGACAATATGAAATATGAGCTGGCCCAGATGGTCCAGCGCGGCCATTCCTTTGCGATCGTCGACGAAGTCGATTCGATCCTGGTCGACGAGGCCCGCACGCCGCTGATCATTTCCGGACCGTCCGACGATAAGTCCGATCTCTACAACAGCATCGATCTGCTGATCCCTCGGCTCGTCAAGGACGATTTCGAGGTCGACGAAAAGCAGCGAACCGCCAACCTCACCGAGGTCGGCAACGAACATATCGAGGCGCTTCTCGAGGAGACCGGCCAGCTCTCGGGAGGCTCGCTCTACGAAGCCGCCAACGCCACCCTGGTCCATCATGTCCAACAGGCTTTGCGGGCGCACAAACTGTTTCAGCGCGACAAGGATTATATCGTCCGCAACGACGAGGTCGTCATCATCGACGAATTCTCCGGCCGCATGATGCCTGGCCGGCGCTATTCGGAAGGGCTGCACCAGGCGCTCGAGGCCAAGGAGCACGTGCAGGTCCAGCCCGAGAACGTGACGCTCGCCTCGATCACCTTCCAGAATTATTTCCGCCTCTACAAAAAACTCGCCGGTATGACCGGTACCGCCGCGACCGAGGCGGACGAATTCGCCGAAATCTACAAGCTCGATGTCGTCGAAATCCCGACCAACCGGCCCGTGTCGCGTCACGACGAGGACGATGAAGTCTACCGCACCGCCGGTGAGAAGGTGAAGGCGATCGTCAAGGAGGTCGAGGACGCCAACGCCAAGATGCAACCCATCCTCGTCGGCACGACCTCGATCGAAAAATCGGAGCAGCTAGGCGAAATGCTGGCCGCTGCCGGCTATGAGCGGATCGACTTCACGAAGCCCAATGTCTTGACCGCGCTCTACGCCTCGGCGCGCAGCGGCACGCCGGCCAAGCTCTTCGCCATCCTCAACGCCCGCTTTCATGAGCAGGAGGCCTATATCGTGGCCGAGGCCGGCGTGCCGGGCGCCATCACCATCGCCACCAACATGGCTGGGCGCGGCACCGACATCCAGCTTGGCGGCAACGTCGATATGCGGGTGGCTCAAGAATGCGCCGACCTCGAACCCGGCGCGCACCGCGATGCCAAGGAGGCGACAATCCGGGCAGAGGTCCTCGATTTCAAGCAGAAGGCGATCTCGGCGGGCGGCCTTTACATCATCGGCACGGAGCGGCACGAAAGCCGCCGCATCGACAACCAGCTGCGCGGCCGCTCGGGACGCCAGGGCGACCCCGGCCGCTCGAAATTCTTCCTGTCGCTGCAGGACGATCTGATGCGCATCTTCGGGTCCGAGCGCATGGACATGGTGCTGAAGCGGCTCGGGCTGCAGGAGGGGGAGGCCATCGTCCACCCCTGGATCAACAAGGCCCTGGAGAAAGCGCAGCAGAAGGTCGAGGCGCGCAATTTCGACATGCGCAAGAACATTCTGAAATACGACGACGTCATGAACGATCAGCGAAGGGTCGTGTTCGAACAGCGTCGGGACATGATGGGCCAGGAGACGCTCGAGGAATCGATCGCCGAAATGCGCGAGGGCGTGGTCGACGATCTCGTCACGCGCTTCGTGCCGAAGGACGCCTATGCTGAGGCCTGGGATATAGACGGGCTGAAGCAGGCGACGATGGACCAGCTCGGCCTGGACTTGCCTGTCGATGCCTGGGCCAAGGAAGAAGGCATCGCCGACGAGGAAATGCGGGAGCGCCTGCTCAAGGCCGCCGACGAAGGCTATGCGAGCCGGATCGAAAAGAATGGCGCCGAAGTGATGCGCTATGTCGAAAAGCAGATCATGCTGCAGGTGCTCGACCATCTGTGGCGGGAGCATCTGGTAGTCCTCGACCATCTAAGGCAGGTCATCCACTGGCGGGGCCTCGCGCAGCGCGATCCGCTCAACGAATATAAGTCGGAGGCCTTCGAGCTCTTCGGTTCGCTGATCGCCAAGCTCCGGGAGATCGTCACGGCGCAAGTGATGCGCGTCGAGGTGGCCTATGAACAGCCGACGCTGAGCAAGTCGCTGCCGCCGATGTTCGCGACCCATACGGACCCGCTGACCGGCGATGACGACATGGCCATAGCGGACATGAACGCCCGTCTTTCAGCGCGAGACTTCGGGGGAGACGGTACCACCATCATGGCGGCTTTGGCGGAGCGCGATCCCGTGAGCCGCGACCCGGAAGAGCCCGCGTCTTGGGGTAAGGTCAGCCGCAACGAGGCCTGCCCCTGCGGGTCCGGCAAGAAGTACAAACATTGCCACGGGATTCTGGCTTGAAGACCCGCGCAGGCGGGGGATAGGACGAACCGGGGGGCCAACAAGCAAGACGGGGCTTCCCCTCGACTGGCCGTATACGGTCGAGGGCTCTCTGTCCTGGCCCGTCGAAGAGGCGGGCCGCTGACGGGATTGGACCGCGCCGGTGCCTATTTCACCCCCGGTGCCTGAACCGAGGATACCCTCGTCGCGCCACCGCCTATGCGGCGTAGCGACGTTGGCCAGTCATCGTCAATGACCGCTGGCATGAGACGATGCGTTCTCGGAAATGCTGAAAAAGATGAGCGCCGATGTCGCCAGCATCAGGGCGCCGGCCGTGACGAACACGCCCGCCACACCCGCGAGAGCGTAGATCGCGCCGCCACCGGCCGCTCCGACGGTGATCGCGAGTTGCACGGCAGCCACGATCAGGCCGCCGCCGGTCTCGGTCTCATCGGGAACCGCTCGCGCCAACCAGGTCGACCAGGCAACCGGGATCGTGCCGAAGGCCAGGCCCCACAGCGCCACCAGCGACACTTGAACGGGCAAACCCGCGTGCAGCCCCGCGAGCCCGAGCCCAGCTGCGGCAATGAGCAACGGCATCAAGGCGAGCGTTAGGCGAAGGCTGCGCTCCAGCAAAAAGCCGGCAAGCAAGGTTCCGGCGAAGTTGGCGAGACCAAAACCCATCAGCGTCAACGCGATTCCGTTGATGCTCGCCCCGCCCACACTTTCCAGGAACGGTCGCAGATAGGTGAATAGGCCGAAGTGTCCGCTGAAGAGCAGCACGACGCAGGCCATGCCCATCCCTATCCCGGGACGTCGAAGAACGCTCAGCAATGTGCCGAATCGGGCAGCTCCAAGGTTCGCCAAGCGGGGCAGAGTCGCCATCTGAATGAGTAGTGTTCCCACGCCGATCCCTGCCGCAAGCAGGAAGACGACGCGCCAGCCATAAAGTGCGCCCAGATAGCTCCCAAGGGGGACCGCCACGATGGTGGCGACCGAGACGCCGCTGAAGACCAAGGACAAAGCACGCGGCACCATGGCCGGCGGGACGAGCCGTATCGCAACCGCTGTGGCCATGCTCCAGAACCCGCCGAGCGCGATGCCGAGGAGCATACGCGCCAGCACCAACAGCGTCAGATTGGGCGCCGCAGCCACAAGCAGGTTGGACACGATGAGCAGGGTCGAGAAACACATGAGCACCAGTCGACGATCCAGCCCACGCGTGACGACTGCAGCCAGCAATCCGGCAAAAAACGCGACAATGGCGGTGGCGGTGACCGCCTGCCCAGCCAGAGCCTCGGAAATGTCGAGTCCGCGCGCGATCGGTGTCAGCAAGCTGGCGGGCAGAAATTCCGCCGTCACGAGTCCGAACACGCCCAAGATCAGGGAAAACACTGCAGGCCATGAGGTCTGGTGCTCGACGGCCGGCGTCACTATCCGTTCGGCAAATTCGCTCATCGATAGTCTCTCATTGCCATTCCATGGCGGTAGCCCGCGTGAGGGACGTGTTTCAACCGATCGAGGTCGCGCCGCTGACCCGCGCGATCAGTCCCTGGCGGTCCGATCGATTTCCCAAAATGATCGTCAGCCCGTGCTGTTCGGCGATGGCTTGACAGATCGCGAGGCCCAGCCCGGTTCCCCCGATGTCGGGCGGCGCGGCCCGGAAGAAACGGTCGAACACGCGTGGCAACAGATCCTCCTTGATGCCGCATCCGGTATCCGAAACTTCGACCGCGACGGCGCCGTTCCGGTTCCGGACCGCGACATCCACGATCCCCCCCGCTGGCGTATAGCGAACCGCATTCTGGATCAGGTTGCCGAACAGGATCTTGAGATCCCTCTCGTGTCCCATGATCATCGATGGATCGCTCGCCACGACGCCGAGGTCTACCTGCTTGCCTTCCGCGATCTGGAGATGGTCGGCGACGCAGCTCAAGATCAGCGGCACGAGCTCGACGGATTCGAGTGCGGGCTGATGGGCGGCCGTCTCGTAACGGGCGAGACGGAGTAATTGGTCCACGAGATCAGCCGCCCGTTCCGCTCCGAGGCCGAGGTCGGCCAGCGCACTTTCGATCTCAGCCTTGTCGCCGCCCGGCAGCAGGTTGCCGATCTGCAGCCTCAGCGCCGCAAGCGGTGTGCGAAGCTCGTGCGCAGCGTCAGACACGAACCGTTTTTGCTGATCGATACTGGTCTGCAGGCGCCCGATAAGGAGGTTCATCGCCTCCACGAGGGGGAGAACCTCAGCCGGAATATCCGCAACCGGAATGGGGTTGCGACTTTCCGCACCCCTTATGGCGACCTCCGCCGCCAGCACGCTGAGGCGCCGCAAGACCCGATCGAGGCCCCACCCCACGACAAACCAGCCGAGCGGAATGGTCACCAGGATTGGGACGGCGGCCTCAAGCGCCGCCGTGCGGGCGAGCCCCGTCCGCACGCTGATGCGCTGGGAGGCCTGAACGCTCACCCGCCCATCGAACAGCCGATAGCCGCGCCAAGGCTCTCCGTTCGCGATGAGAGTGCCGAACCCCGTCGTCGCAAGCCGGGGGATCCCGATCTCCGGCGCGTTGGAAGAAGTGACGACATCGTGGTCGCCCCAAAACTGCACCACTACTCCGTCGTTGAATTCCGGCCGGGCCGCCGACCGCATGGCACCGGACACCGCCAAAGGTGCGGTCATTGCCGGATCGGCACTCAAGGCCATCTGCCGCAATTGCCGATCGAGTAGGCCGTTGGCTTGGCTCAAGTCGACCACATAGGCGGCTCCAGCACCCACCAAGCCAACCAATGTCAGCAGGACCGTCATCCAGATGAGTGCGGCGCTTCTGACGGAATTCATGGCAGCCGCCGTGGCCGGGTCATACCCGGGCCACCATCCAGCCCGCCCCGCGCACGTTGCGGATCAGATCCTTGTCGAACCGCTTGCGCAGGGAATGAATGAGAACGTCCAGTGCATTGCTCTCGACCTCCTCGTCCCAGCCGTAGAGATGTTCCTCGAGTTGGCTGCGCGACAGAATGGTCCCGGGCCGTTCCATCAAGGACCTCATCAGCGCGAATTCACGGACCGACAGAACACGTTTCGACTCGCCGTAGATCAGCTCGTGCGTCGCAAGATCGAGCGTCAGATAAGCGGTCTGAAGCACGGACGTCGCGACCCCGGCCCGCCGCCGCAGCACCGCCCGCAAGCGAGCCATCAGCTCGCGAACGTCGAAAGGTTTGACGATATAGTCGTCCGCCCCGAGGTCGAGACCGGCGATGCGGTCGTCGATATCGTCGCGCGCCGTGATGACGACCAACGGCGTCTTGTTGCCACTGAGGCGCATGTCGCGCAGCACGTCCGCGCCGTTCTTGTCCGGCAAGGTCAGGTCGAGAAGAATGGCCGCATACTCGGCCATCGCCATAGCTTCCTCTCCTTCGAGGCCGCTCTGAGTCCAGTCGATGGACATGCCCTGATGCTGCAGCGCCTGTTTCAGGCTGCGCCCGATCATCGGGTCGTCTTCAATCAGGAGAATGCGCATCAGCGACCGACCGGGACCTTTCAAACGGACGAAATCAAAGAGGTGATGCGGCGCTCTGCGCCGGTCAAGCGGTAGTTGGTCCGAGGAGGCGGCAAAGCCGTTTCGATTCGCGTTTTGCGTTAACCAGTTCTTAACCGCGTTGCCGTCACATCGATCCATTAAGGGATGATTAAACGTGACCGAAGCCCTCGCCTCCCCCACTCCCGTGCGTTTCCGTGGCCGCTCGTTGATGGCGCTCGTGCTCCGGCCCGAACCGCCGATCGGCGACTGGCTCAACGGTCTCGATAACCTCCTTGGCCGCTCGCCTGGCTATTTCACCAGCCGCCCCGTAGTCGCCGATTTCTCGGCGCTTCCGGGGGAAAGCGACGAATTGGTCGGCCTGATCCACGAGCTCAATGGCCGCAACATCCGGGTGATGGCGATCGAGGGAACGGATTCCGCGTCACTCGGCTCGATGGCGCTCAAACTGCCCCCGCTGGTCACCGACGGACGGCCTGCCCGAGACATCGACGTGGGGCTTCCCCCCGAAGGCGCCGCCGCCAAGACCGCCGCAGACGTGTCAGCCGCGCCGCAGGGCTACAAGCCCTTCCCCTCGCTGATCATCGAAAAGCCTGTCCGTTCCGGCCAATCGGTCAGCTTCGCGGAAGGTGACATCACTATTTTGGGCTCGGTCGCATCGGGCGCCGAGATTGTCGCGGGTGGCTCGATCCATATCTACGGCGCCTTGCGGGGCCGGGCGATGGCGGGCTTCGCGCATAAGGATGGTCGCATCTTCTGCAGCCGTCTCCACGCCGAATTGCTGGCGATCGACGGCATCTACAAAACGGCGGACGAAATGGACGCCAAGCTGCGCGGTCGTCCGATCCAGGCCTGGAGCAATGGTGACGCCCTGGTCATCGCGGGCTTGGGCTGAACGACGGCACCTCGATCGACGCGGGCCTTGATCGAATTTCAAAAAAGGAGGGTTTTGCGAATGGCGCAGGTCGTCGTTGTTACGTCCGGCAAGGGTGGGGTCGGCAAGACCACCTCGACCGCCGCGATCGGGGCCGCCCTGGCCCAGGACGGTCAGAGCGTGGCGGTGGTCGATTTCGATATCGGACTGCGCAACCTCGACCTCATCATGGGCGCGGAGCGGCGCGTGGTCTATGACATCGTCAACGTCATCCAGGGCCATGCCAACCTGAGCCAGGCGCTGATCCGCGACAAAAGGATCGAGAGCCTCTACCTGCTGCCCGCGTCGCAGACGCGGGACAAGGATGCGCTGACCGAGGAGGGCGTCTACCGGATCATCAGCGAATTGCGCGAACGGTTCGATTGGGTCATCTGCGACAGCCCGGCCGGCATCGAGCGGGGCGCCACACTTGCCATGCGTCACGCCGATCTCGCGCTGATCGTCACCAATCCGGAGGTCTCCTCCGTCCGCGATAGCGACCGCATCATCGGCCTGCTCGATTCCAAGACCGAGAAGGCCGAACGGGGCGAGTGGATGGAAAAGCTGTTGCTGCTCACCCGCTACGATCCCGTCCGGGCCAACCGTGGCGACATGCTGAAGACCGAGGACGTTCTCGAAATCCTGTCGATTCCGCTCCTCGGCATCATCCCGGAAAGCCAGGACGTGCTGCGCGCCTCGAACATCGGCGCTCCGGTGACGATCAACAACCCGCTCAGCGCGCCGGCCCGCGCCTATAGGGACGCCGCCCGGCGGCTCAAGGGCGAGACCGTCGACATGACGATCCCCCAAGACAAGAAGGGCCTCTTCAACATGCTGTTCGGAAGGAAGGCCGCATGAAGCTTTTCCGTTTCCTCGGCGCTCGCGACACCGCGCCCCAGGCGCGGGAAAGACTGCAGATCCTTCTCGCGCATGAACGCACCCTCGTCGGCCGCTCCGACCTCGTCTCGATCCTGCGAGAGGAGATCATCGCCGTCATCGCCAAGCATGTGGCGATCGACCGCGACAAGGTCACGGTCAAGATGGCGAAGGGCGAGACCCTCTCGACCCTGGAGGTCAATCTCGAGATCAAGGCCCCCACCAACACCAGGATCGCGCTGGCGTCCTGACCGTCATCGACGCCGGATGCGAAACCACCCGGCGTTGTTGCCCCAGAGGAACCCGGCTAACCAGCCCGTCAGCGCTTGGTTTCGCGCAGAAAAGTGTCGCGAGCTGTCACCGCGCTATTGCTGTAATCCGAGAAGACGCCGTCGACGCCGAGCCGGAAGAATTTCAGATATTCCTCCTGCGGGTTTCCGGCATAGCTCGCGGCGAGATATTTCTTCTCGTTGCGAAACGTAAAGACATGAACGAAGAGCCCCGCCTTGTGAGCGTCCTCGATCAGGCTCGTCGCGGGTTGGGCCTCGGCATCGCGCGTCGAGGGCTTGAACGCCGTCCCATCCGCGTTCTTGTCTTTCCACAGGGAAACCTTGAGCGGCACGATCTGCGGCTTCCAGGGACCGATGCCGTCCGCATAGGTCTTGATGTCGGCAAGGCCGGCTGGGGTCAGCATCGCATCGAACCAGCGCGGGTCGCCTGAGACCGTCCAGTCGAAGGGACGGCTGTCGGTGATCTCGTCATAGACGACATGGCCGGTCTTGAGGTCGACGTCATAGGCATCGATCAGTTGGACGACCTTGGTCTTGAGGCCGTGGGCGCGCATATATTTCAGGCTGCCCGGCTCGAAGCTCTGGACGAAGATCGGCGCCGAGGGTGAATTCAGCCCGTTCTGCTCGATGACCTTGACGAACGTGTCCTCGAGCGGGTGACTGCCCGGGCCGCCGCACCCGTTGGCGATGGCCTGTTCGTCGTTCCATGTCGGATTCTTGGATTCGGGATAGATGGCGATCTCGCGACCGGTCTCTGCGCTCTTGGCCCTCGCGATATCGACGATCTCCTGGAAGGTCAGAATCGGAACTTGCCGTTGAACACTTTCGGGCGCTCGCTCGCCGCGTCATAGGTCGTGCCCCCGAACCAGCGCTTCAGTTCGTCCATCGAGAAATCTGTGATCGACCAGTCATTGGTGTGGTCCTCGCCATCGACGACAAGCGATTTCAGCACCGATTTCGGATCCTTGGGATCGGTCAGGTCGGTCAGGTATTTGGCCGGCCCGCTATCGGCGGTGGTCGGCCAGGCGACTTTCACCATGACGCCAGGGACGACGCGTTTGCCGGCCGCGACCTCCGGGTTAGTTTTAGCGATCTCGGCGACATTGGTGTTGTCGCTAAGCCACGGATTATGCCTCGCCACGAGGACGCAATCCTTGGTGAGATGCAAATCCTCCTCCAGGGCGTCGGCCCTGAGGGCGGCCGCCATGTCGTAGGAGGCCTCGGTTTCCTCCGGCATCAGGCCCGGCAAGCCACGATGGCCGATCACCATGGGAGGCTTTCCGTCCAGCGTCGATAAAGCCCGAGGCTGAACCTCGCCCTGGACATGCTGCGGTTCGGTGGCCTGGACCAAAGCGTTGCGCAGATCGGGGGAGGCGGCGTCGCGGGTCCCGAGAGGCGCGAGCCCGAAGCGGACCTCGATGGTCTTGAGGATCGCCGTCGTGTCATAGACCGTGTGATCGACGAACCCTTTTTTGGCGAAGGGGGAAAGGATCAGCGTTGGCACCCGGGTACCCGGCCCCCAGCGGTCGGCCTTCGGTGGAGCCACATGATCCCAGGCGCCGCCGTTCTCGTCGGATGTGATGATGACGAGCGTGTCCCGCCAGTTGGGGCTCTGTTCGAGCGCCTTGACGAGTGCATCCACATGCGCCTCGCCGGCAGACAGCGTCGCATAGCCGGGGTGAAGGTTGTCGCGGCCGACCGGCTTGTAGAACGCCACCGCCGGCAATGTTCCGGTGGCGATGGCGGTCATGAAGTCGGCACCGTCCTTGAGATGTTCGGCGCGGGCCGGCATTCCTGGCGCATAGGCCGCAAAGTAATTGAACGGCTGATGATGCGGCTGGAAATTCTCGGGCGGCGCATAGGGAACGATGCGGCCCGAAACGGCATCGGCCCATCCGCCCGAATACCAGGCCCAACCGATGCCGGCTTGGCTGAGCCGATCACCGATGGTGGGGAGCGTTTGCAGCGGCAGACGCGCTTCCGGCTTCGACTGAGGATCGTAGGGAGCCGAAGAGGGCTGGAGTGTGTTGATCGCATAGCCGTCGAGCGTGACGGCGCCGTCGCTCACCCATTTCGGCGGGCCATCCAAGGCGCTCTTCGGAGAGTCGGACGCTCGCGCCAGCCATCCGGTGGCGGGGTCGAGCGCAGCGACGATCGCCTTCGGGGCGTCTGGGAATACCGGCGTGCAGGCGCAGACAAGCCAAAAGTGGTTGAGGAAGGATCCGCCAAAGGCCGCATGGTGAAAATGGTCGGCCAGCGTATAGGACTTGGCCAAGTCCCAAAGCGTCTGGCCGCTGCCGTCGTAATAGCCCATCACCAGGCCGCCGGCATCCGACACGGCGGCGAAGCGATCGTTCTTGCCGCCGTCGATCTGCTCCTGCTCCTGGTAGAACTTATGGACCAGGTCTCCGGTGGCGATGCCTTGCGGCAGATAGTCCTCGATCAGGAACGGCGCGTTGGGAAGGTCCGTGGGAAACCGCGCGTCGACCTTGCCCTTGCCGAGCAGGGCGGGCGGCAAGCGCGACAATACGGAGCCGTCGGTGTCGATCTGGGGCGCCAGGGACATGCCGAAGCGGATCCCGTCCGCACCGGGGAAGGCCGGAAAGAGATTATCGAAGCTGCGGTTCTCGGTGTAGATCACCACGATGTGGTTGATCTTGGCGAAGGGGTTGTCGTCGGCTACAGCGGCGGACGAAGCCGCGCAAAGAGCTGTTAACGCCACGGGTTTCAGGAGCGTCATGCCAGATCGCCGCATCATTCCGTCTCTCCTAGCTGGTGCGCGGAGCCGCCGCCCCTGGTTAGCCCGCGCTTCATGCACCCGCACTCTGACGGAGCGATGACGGACTCAACCGGCGGGCGCGAGCCGCATCATCGCTACCTTGGAAGTAATACAATTAAAAACAACTCATCGCTGATATCGCATTGTATTTCCGAAGTCGTCTGATGCAATATTTTACTGGACATCATCTTGGGTGTCGGAAATAACTCCTGGCAAATTCGCGAAATTACTGGAGTTGTTCTAATGTTAGATGCGTTATCTAGCGATATGGGTGCTACCAAACACCTGAGACAGGGACTCACCGTCGCGGTGGTTATGCTGGGTGGCCTGCTTGCCCAGGGACAGGGCGCGGACGCGGCGGAGACCAAGACTCTGACCCTCTACAGCGCCCAGCACGAGCAGATGATCGACATGCTGGCTGAAGGCTTCAAGAAGGAAACCGGGATCTCAATCGCGGTTCATAAGGGTGAAGCCCCTGAGATCGCCAACCAACTGGCCCAGGAAGGTCCGTCCTCACCCGCCGACCTCTACTTCACCGAGAATTCTCCCGAACTGCTCCTCCTCGAGGAAAAGGAATTGCTGGCCAAGGTGGAGCCTTCGACCCTCGCATCCATTCCGGCTGCCTATTCGTCGCCGACGGGCGTTTGGATCGGCGTGTTGGCGCGCGAGAACGTGCTGCAATACAACAAGGACATGATAAAGGAGCAGGCCCTGCCGGCCTCGCTATTGGACCTCGCCAAGCCGGAATGGAAGGGCAAGGTTGCTTTCGCACCCACCGATGCCGATTTCCTGCCGCTGATCAGCGCCGTGAAGGCGCTGAACGGCGAGGCCGCCGCCGTGGCATGGCTTAAAGGCATCAAAGACAACGGCCAGGTGTTCGATGACGACGAGGGCGTGGTCGCGGCCGTCGATCGTGGGACAGCCGTTGTGGGGATCATCAACAGCTATTATTTCGAGCGCTATCGTGTCGAGACGGGCGCCGACAAAGTGAAGAGCGATATCCATCATTTTGGCGGCAAGGATGCCGGCGCCTTGGTCAATATCTCCGGGGCAGCGGTGCTGAAATCCTCCAAGAACCAGGACGCCGCCCAGAAATTCCTCGCCTATATCGTGTCGAAGCCGGTTCAGACGGCCCTGGCCGCCAGCGACATCGATTTCGAATATCCCTTGGCGGCGGGCGTGCCGGCCAATCCGGCGCTGCGTCCCTTCGACCAATTGCAGCAGCCCGCCATCGACATGAAGACGCTTGGCGACGACCAGGGCGCGGCGGATCTGCTGCGGCAGGCCGGCCTCCTGTGACATTGGAACGAGCGGCGTCCAACAGATCGTCGCGCCGAACCACCGTGGCCGGGGGGCTCCCTCCCCCCGGCCTTCTCGCGTCCGCGATTGTGGCCTCGGGCCTCGTGCTGCTGCCGCTCGTCCATGTGCTCTACCAAGCCTCGCATGTCAGGCTGGGCGCGGCGATGACGCTTCTGTTTCGCCCGCTGGTCGGCCAATTGCTGCTGAACACGGTGGGGCTGGTCGTCTCTACGACCCTCTGCTGCGCGGTCCTTGGGACCGCTGCGGCCTGGTTCATCGAACGGACGTCGTTTCCCGGCCGTTCGGCCTTCGCCATATTGACCGCCGTCCCCCTGGCGATCCCCGCCTTCATCTCCAGCTACGCCTGGGTGTCGATGAGCCGGATCTTCGAAGGCTATTGGGGGGCGCTTCTCGTCGTCACCGCCTCCTATACGCCGCTGGTGTATCTGCCGGTCGCCGCAGCGCTCCGGGGCATGGATCCGGCCATCGAGGAAGCGGCGCGATCGCTGGGCGTCGGCGCGATCGGGCGCTTTGCGAGAGTCGTCCTGCCGCAACTGCGGCCTGCTCTCCTCGGCGGCATGCTGTTGGTGGCGCTGAATACGCTGGTGGAATTCGGCGCCTTCACGCTGCTGCGCTTTCGTACCTTCACGACCGAAATCTATGCCGAATACCGGGTCGGCTTCAACGGCCCCCAGGCCTCCCTCCTGTCGTTGGTGCTGATCGCTTTATGCCTCCTGTGCCTCCTCGCCGAGATCAAGGTTCGCGGCCGAGCCCGCTATGCCAGGGTCGATCGCGGAACCCGCCGCCGCATCGCGCCTGTCCGGCTCGGCTGGGCGGCGATACCGGTCACGGCCGGTTTTTCCGCTTTGGCACTGGCGACCGTGGGCGTCCCCTTCGGCATGACGATGTTCTGGCTGACCCGGCACAATGCCGCCGCCGTCACTCCGGTCATCGCCTCGCCGGCCGCCATTCTCGACGCCACCTTGGCCTCGATCCGTCTCGGGCTTTACGGGGTCGGCTTGACGCTCGTGCTCGCAGCGCCGCTCGCTTTCCTGGCCACGCGATACGAGAACCGCTTCACGACAATGCTGGAGCGCATCGCCTATCTGGCTCAGGGCGTGCCAGGCATCGTCGTCGCGCTATCGCTGATCGCGCTGACGATCCAGGGCCTGCGACCATTCTATCAGACGACGGCGCTTCTCGTCGTCGCCTATGCGATCCTGTTCCTGCCGCTGGCCATCGTCAGCCTGCGCGCCACCTTCGCGCAGATGCAGCGAAGCCTCGAGGACGCGGGCCGCTCGCTCGGGCTTTCGGGCTGGGCCGTCATCGGCCGCGTGGTGCTGCCCCAGGCGGCCCCGGGGATCGGCGCGGCGGCGGCAGTGGTCTTCGTGTCGAGCGTCAGCGAACTGACCGCGACGCTGCTTCTGGCGCCCATCGGCACGCAAACGCTGGCAACGCAGATCTGGTCCGACACATCCAGCATGGCTTTTGCCGCCGCCGCACCCTATGCCGCCCTAATGGCCGGCCTGTCCCTGATTTCGACCGCGATCCTGGTGGGACGATTTGGCCGTGTGGGAGCACCGGCTCCATCGATGCGACACTGATCACAGATGGCGAAACTCATCATCGAGGGACTGTCCAAGGCCTTCGGACGCACGGACATCCTGCATAACGTCGATCTGGAGGTCGCCTCCGGCGCCCTCGTGGCGATCCTGGGCGCGTCGGGAAGCGGCAAGACGACCCTGCTGCGGCTCGTCGCCGGCTTCGAACGGGCCGATGCCGGCCGGATCATGGTCGGCGATCGGCTCGTGGCAGCGCCCGGCATCCACGTTCCGCCGGAGCGGCGGGCCATCGGCTATGTGGCGCAGGAGGGCGCGCTCTTCCCCCACCTGTCGGTCGCCGACAATATCGTCTTCGGCCTTCCCCGCGCCGAGCGGCGCGCCCACCGCAGGGTCGCCGAACTCCTGGCGATGGTCGGCTTGCCGGCCGATTTCGCGAACCGGCCGCCTCATCAACTTTCGGGCGGCGAACAGCAACGCGTCGCCTTGGCACGTGCCCTGGCCCCCGGCCCCATGCTGGTGCTGCTCGACGAACCCTTCTCCGCGCTCGACACCGCGTTGAGGGCCGAAACACGCGCCGTGGTGACGGCGGCACTGGCGGCGGCAGGCGCGACCGCGATCCTCGTGACGCATGACCAGCCGGAGGCCTTGTCGGTCGGCGATCCGGTGGCGGTGCTGCGCGACGGACGGCTGGTCCAGGTCGCGAGCCCGCACCTGCTCTATCGCCGGCCAGTGGATGCAGAATTGGCGCGTTTCGTCGGCGAGGCGGTGCTGGTGCCCGGCATGGCCCGCGAGGGTCGCGTCCATTGCGATCTCGGCCATTTGACGCTCTCCTCCGGCATGCCGGAGGGAGAGGTCGACGTGCTTGTCCGGCCCGAACAGATCCGCCTTCGGACCGGGGGCGGCATTCCGGCCCGGATCGACGCCGTGGCCTTCCATGGTCATGACGCGACGGTGTCGCTGACGTTGCTCGCGGGCAGCGGCGCGATCCTTTCCGCCCGCGTGCCCGGTTTCCAGACGCCGCAACCCGGCGACGAGGTCACCATCACGGTCGACGGCGAGGTGATGGCCTATACGCGAGGGTGAGACGCGGCTGGCTTTTGCGCTAGG
This sequence comes from Lichenihabitans sp., assembly GCA_965214365.1. Lineage (GTDB taxonomy): Bacteria > Pseudomonadota > Alphaproteobacteria > Rhizobiales > Beijerinckiaceae > Lichenihabitans. Next base: position 1,004,490 of record CBDCBM010000004.1, on the reverse strand, counting down.
CCTCGCCTGTGTCGGCGGGTTATGCCTACCATGGCATCATGATCAACCGCGATCCCTATGATTTCAAAGCTCCGCTGCGGCCGGAGGCGACCGACGCGCAGGATCCGCTCGTCGGCGCACTGATCGAGACCCGGGCCTTCCGGCGGCTGCGGTCGATCCGCTTTCTCGGCGGCATCGACTATCTCAGGGTGCCGGCGCCCAACGGCCGCCTCGGCAGCCGCCGCTATACCCGGCACCAGCACAGCCTCGGGGTGGCGCGCCTGGCTTTGCTTTATTGCGATATCGCCGAGGTCGGAGGGGCGGAGCGGCGCCTCATCGGCCTCGCGGCGCTGCTCCATGACATCGGCCACGCCCCTTTGTCCCATTCGCTGGAGCCGGTCTTCACGCAGATGTTCGGCCTCGACCATCACCGCGCCACCGCCGCGATCATCCGGGGCGAGGTTCCGCTCGGCCACGAGGTCCATGCGAAGCTGCGGGCCGGCGGCATCGACGTCGAACGACTCCTGGCCCTGATCGACGGCCAGGATTCGAGCCATGGCGGCTTCTTCGACGGACCCATCAACTTCGATACGATCGAGGGGATCCTGCGCACCCAGACCTACGAAAAGCCGACCCCGAAAGTCGCCAGCCCCGAAACGGTCCTGGTCGCGGCGACGCGGCGCGCCGATGAAGCAGACCGGATCGCGGTCGATGAATTCTGGTCCTACAAGGATCTGGTCTATCGCTTTATCATCAACGGCAACCAGGGGGTGCTCGCAGATGCCGCTTGCCAAGCCTTCATGCGCCGCAACGCCGAACGCTTCGGGCCGGACGACTATTATTCGACCGAGCACCGATTGTTCAGCAAGCTGCCGGGACTTCACGACCTGCTGACGCATCCCGACTTCGACCATCTGATCGGAGCGGAACTGCAAGCGACCGTTCGTTTCAAGGCGCGCCGCTTCATGGTGGATCCGGCCGGAGATTTTTTCGCCCGCGAGGACCATCGCCGCTATCGCCAGACTAAGCTCGACGCGACGGTGCAGAGGCCGATGACCGCGACGGGCGACACTTGGCAGGATTTATTCGATGACGACGCCGGCCATTGATCGCGCCCGTGCCTTTTCGGAGCACCGCCTGGCGGCGCTTCGGGCCATCGTACCTGGCGTCGTGCCAACCGACGTCGTGGTCGTCGCTTGCGGATCCTATGCGCGGCGCGAGGCCTCCGCCGCCTCCGACTTCGACTATTTCGCCATCGCCCCTCTGCCCGACGAGGCGCCGGGCTGGGTGGCGGCTCTACGGGAGGGCATCACGACGATCGTGACAGTGGCGCCGGCCGATGACGGGGCCTTCGGCAAGATCGAGACACCCGACACCATGGTTCGCAACATCGGCGGCCAGGGCGACAGCAACCAGAAGCTGACCCGCCGCATGCTGTTTCTGCTGGAAGGCGCGCCGATCAACGCCGATAGGCGGTTTTGCGCCGTTCGCCGCTCCATCCTCGATCGCTATCTCGGCACGGGCTCGGCCAATGAACCCCTCGCGATGTTTTTGCTCAACGACATCATCCGCTACTATCGGACCATGGTGGTCGACTACGAATATAAGACGACCGAGGGCGAACGGCCAAAACCCTGGGCTTTGCGGAACGCCAAGCTGATGTTTTCGCGCAAGCTGCTCTATGCGAGCGGCCTGTTCAGCGTCGCGGCGACCCTCGAGGGTTCAGCCGGCATCAAGGCGGAGCGAATCGGGCATCTGCTCGATCTCCCGGTCATGGACCGGATGGCCGCCCTCTGCGGCGCCGAGCGCGCCGGACCTCTGTTCGAAAGCTATGATCGCTTCCTGGCATTCTTGGAAGATGCCGATACCCGCCGGCACCTCGACGGCCTGATGCCGGGCGACCATGACGATGCCCTCTTCACCGCGATCAAAGCCGAAGGCGGGCGCTTCTCGGCGGCCTTGCTTCGGCTCTTTCACGAGACGTTCGAGCCGCACCATCCGATCCATCAGGCCATGGTGCTTTAATCGGTTGAGGAGGCCGCGCCCGCTATCCCGCGACGAGCGTCTGCATGACCGCCCTGTCCTCGGTCAGATGCTGGTTCGAAAATAGCGCGTAGAGGATCTGCTGGCTCGACAGACCCTCGTAAAGGGTCCCGCACAACGTCGTGATCGCAGTGTCATCGAGCGCGAGGCATTGCGCGAGGCCGATACCGGGCACGATCTCGGCCGCCTCCAGGCAGCAGGCCCGCTGCGTCGCGATCGCGGTTTGGATGGCTGCGGAGCCCTGTTCGGGGGAGAAGACGGGGATCGGCACGTCGGCGACCCGGCGGACGTCGACCACCATCCCATGCTCGGCATAATTGCACATTTCCAGCGTCATGTTGTGCCAGCGGCTGTCGAAGCCTTCGAGCAACGCGTGAACGATCGATCCGGCGGGCGTCGGCGCGCGTTCCTCGTACAAGGCGACGGGCGGCATCTTGTGCAGGAAGAACATCTCACGGCGCTTCAGCCCGAGGGTTTCGAAAAGATGCGCCAGGGACCAACCCGTTCCACAGACATCGACCACGATCGCCTCCTCGCTCAGCAAGCGGCGCGCATAGGCGAGGTAATCCTCCGAAGGGCGTGTCCGGGTCAGGCGGCTGGTATAGAAATAATCCGCTTCGCAGGCGACGCCCATAGCTTTGGCGACGACCCTGAACAGCGGCAGCCATAGGTTGCAATCGCGGCTCGAAAATAGAGCCTTCGACAGGCCGCGACGCTGCATGAGGCGCACCAGGACTATACTGGCGAGCAGCAGGATCGGCACGTTGAGGCTCGCCTGGATGATCTGCAAAGCCCGATGGCTGGGATCGTTCGACCAGGAGACAAGCCGCACTTCGCGACAGATCCGGGCGAGATCGAGGAGCCCGACATCCAACAGCACCTTTTCGACCACATTGGGGGCCGTAACCAACGTATGTCGGCTTTTGATGCCGAACCGGTTCGGCATCACATTGTCCGAATGCCAATTGTCGCCGAGATGCTCCGTGATGGTGAACTTATCGAGCATGAGCGGCCAAATCCGCCCCGAATGCTTGCCGTCCGACGTCACCACAAGCGCGGCTTTGGTCTGAAACCCGGCCCGATCCAGCAAGCGGCGAATGATGTCCGGCCCGAGATACATGTCGGAGATCAGAATGTCGCCGTCGGCCACGGCTGCGATGTTCTCGGCCACCGGCACGACGTTTTCGAGTTCGAGATCGATCTCGATCAAGCGCAACTTTTCCGCTTCCGCTTCGGACAGGTTCATCATCGCGGCCAAGGCGACATAAATCGCATTGAGGTCATAGGGTTGATGCGCCACCGAGGCTTCGGCACGCCGGCGAGCCTCGGAGAAGGCGCTCAACCCAGCGATCTCAGCGACCATGTCGAAAATGCGGAAGGGCTCGATGCAACGCCGCGCGATCAACGTGTCGAAGATGTCGAACGTCTTGACCTGGGGGTGAGGCGCTCGGGCCGTGACAGGAGGCCGCTCGACACCGTCGGCGTCCGGTTCCGGAGCGGCAGCGGGCCACTCCCAGGGCGGCGCGGCATTGTCCATCAGTAGGCCTCGGTTCGTCGGACCTCGGCTGGCGAGGGCCTCTTGCGCCCGCTTATAAATCGGACCCTAGCGAGGCTGACCGCTTAATCTTGCGCCGGCCTGGAGCAGATGCGCTCAGCGATCCTCAAGTCGCGAAGATGCTCGCAATTGATACACGCGCTATGACCCCAACGAAAGCACATCAGGCCGCAACGGAGAGGTCGTCTTCGACCGCGATTTGCGTGCCGTCGACTTCACAGAAAAACAGACTATCGACTTGATACCCGGAGACAACAGGGAGGTTCTTCGTCAGATGCCACTTGTGTTCATCAGTCGTATCGTGCGCCGCGAATACGACCTTACGTCCCCGCATGAGTTTCAGAAGATGCGGCAATGTTGCGTCGATTTCCGCGATGTTATGAGCGATGTCGGAGAAGATAAAATTATAATCGAGGATCGGGGCCTCGGTGAAACCACCGACGCTGATTTGAACACGATCCAAAGAACCTTCGGCGAGCAGGTTTCTTTGAAGCAAACCGAGGACGCCACCGGGACCCTCCATCACCGGCTTCATCTGAGTATTGTAGGAGTCCATTCCTACGACACCCAGACAAATGTCGCTGTCCACCGGATGGAAAAAGCCCATTCCGCCCGGCATAGGTTTGAAATTGTCGGTTGTAGGGTTCAGTTCTGCAGTAACGAACTGCTTATTGCGACCACTGTTCTTAACACCAAGGGTGATAATGGAGGTAGAAAGCCCTCCCCAAGCCCCCATCTCGAGAAATGGCCCGTCGAGCACATAGGCACAGCCGTAAAGCCACTGCGCTTCAAGCCCCGTGAGCCAACCCTCGCGCACGGAGGTCAGCCTTTGCGGCATGCGGATTTTCGGTACGATTTGGACGATATCGGTCAAAGACAATTCTGTGGAAACGAACGGCATGTCTCTCAATCCGAAGGATGGCTCGGATCTCCATTCTGACCAACGATGGTTAACGCCGCTTTAACCATCGTCCAAGCTGAATGATGTGCGTTTACGCGTTGCCTGACTGGCCGTCGACGGCACATCATGATCGTGCCACGACAGAAACTTGTCCGTTCCGATCGTGGCATTACCTGTGATCAAGATGTTTGAGGTGGCTCGGGAAATCTGGACAGGTCGGCTGAGTGGAGTTTCTGCCTGAAGGCGGCCAAGATGGCTGCGGATCGGGAGAGATGATGAGCAAGCGAACACGCCGGAACCACGCGCCGGCCTTCAAGGCGAAGGTGGCCCTGGCTGCCGTGAAGGGTGAAAAGACGCTGGCCGAATTGGCTCAGCAGTTCGACGTGCATCCGAACCAGATCACGGCATGGAAGGCGCAACTGGTGGATGGCGCCGCCGAGGTCTTCGGATCGGAGCCGAAGGCGGGCCTGGCGGCTCCGGCCATCGACGTGAAGACGCTTCACGCCAAGATTGGCGAGCTGACGTTGACCAACGATTTTTTGTCCGGCGCGCTCGGCAAGGCCGGCCTTCTGAGCGCAAAGCGATGATCGATGGCCACCACGGTCTCTCGATCACCAAACAGGCACAGGCGCTCGGGATCAGCCGCGGCAGCGTCTACTATCTTCCGCGTCCGGTATCGTCGGCGGACCTCGCCGTCATGCGGCGGATCGACGAACTGCATCTCGAGTTCCCCTTCGCGGGAAGCCGGATGTTGCGCGATCTCCTGAACAGGGAGGGGATCGCGATCGGGCGCCGGCATGTCGCGACGCTGATGAAGCGCATGCGGATCGAGGCGCTGTACCGGAAGCCGAACACGTCGAAACCGGCACCGGGTCACAAGATCTACCCCTACCTCTTGCGGGGCGTGACCGTGGAGCGCCCAAACCAGGCCTGGGCAATGGACATCACCTACGTGCCCATGGCCCGCGGCTTCGTCTATTTGGCGGCGGTGGTCGACTGGTACTCACGCCGGGTCCTCGCCTGGCGGCTCTCCATCACCATGGAGGCGGGCTTCTGCATCGAGGCGCTGGAGGACGCGCTTGCCAGGTATGGCAAGCCGGACATCTTCAACACCGACCAGGGCTCGCAATTCACCAGCCAGGAGTTCACCGACGTGCTGCGCAAAGCCGGGATCGCCATCAGCATGGACGGAAAAGGCGCTTGGCGGGATAACGTCTTCGTCGAACGGCTCTGGCACTCGATCAAATACGAGGAAATCTATCTCCGAGCCTACGCCTCGGTCGGCGAAGCCCGCGCCTCCATCGGCCGCTACCTGGCCCTCTACAACGGGCGCAGGCCGCATTCGAGCCTTGGCCGGAAGACGCCGGACCAGGCCTATTTCGACAGGCTGCCGCAGATCGCGGCGGCCTGAATCCGGTAGGACTCCACCTAACCAAGCGCCGCAGCCTGTTCAGACAAACCGAGCCACCTCAGTTTGCTAAAGTGACTTAGTTACAATAGCGCTTGGAGAGCGATGTGCTTGGGCCGTTCGGGTCGCAGGCGCCACGGCTGCGATAAGTCTGGCCATAACCAGCATCGGGATATCCGGCAGGCTGATCGCCCGCATCCGCATAGCCATATGGATAGCCGTAACCGTAGGACGCAGAGGCCAGACCGTAGCCAACGCCGAAACCGACTGCCGGATAACCCCAGCCGAAACGGCGATATCCATAACCGCCCCAGCCAAAGCGGCGGTAGCCGTAGCCACCCCAACCGCCGTAGCCGAATCGGCGACCGCCCCATCCGCCGTACCCGAACCGGCGACCGCCCCAACCGCCGCCGTAGCCGAACCGACCGAACCCGCCCCGGAACCCGTGACCGTAACCGCCACCAAAATGAGGAAAGAAATGTCCGCTGCCGCCGCGGAAAGCCTGCGCAGGCTCAACGGTGGCGACGGTGATGGCGCCGAGGGAGGCGAGCGCCAAGCCAATGGTCGCAACCTTCCTCAACGGTACAATGAGTGAAGACCTGAGTTCATTCATGATGTCGAAATCCTTCGAGCACGCCTTGGAGTTCTAATGCCTGGCGCAGGCGAAGGGTTCCGGTCGGGTCAGCCCCCCTGCGTGAGGGCGAGCCATTCGTCCTCGGAGATCACCTCGACGCCAAGCTCTTCGGCCTTGGCTCCCTTCGACCCTGCCCCGGGGCCTGCGACAACCAGCGTCGTCTTTTTCGAGACTGAGCCCGACACTTTTGCCCCGAGCGCCTCGGCCCGGGCCTTGGCTTCCTCGCGCGTCATCTTCTCCAGCGCTCCCGTGAAGACGATTGTCTTGCCAGCCACCGGACTCGACGAGACCACGGCCTCCATGGTTTCGACGGTGACAGATGCGAGCAGACGGTCGATGACATCCTCGTTATGCGGCTCCGCGAAAAAGTCGGCGACCGCCTCAGCCACCACATCGCCGAGGCCTTCGATGCCGCGCAATTCGTCGCGCGCCTCCCCTGTTGGATCGGCGGCCGCGCGGGCGAGCGCCCTCAAGGCGTCTAACGTGCCGAAATGTCGGGCCAAACGACGGGCGTTGGTTTCGCCGACATGGCGGATTCCCAGCGCGAACATGAAGCGGTTGAGGGCGATGGTCCGCCGTGCCGCGATGGCGGCGAAGAGGTTCCTGACCGAGGTCGCGCCAAACCCGTCGCGATTGGCGAGTTTCGTGAGGCTGGCGGCATCGCGCGCCTCAAGGGTAAAAATATCCGCCGGCGTTTCGATCAGCCCTTCGCGATGAAACATCTCGATCTGCTTGTCGCCCAGGCCCTCGATGTCGAAGGCGTTGCGCGAGCAAAAATGCTTCAGCCGTTCCACCGCCTGGGCGGGGCAGACCAGACCGCCCGTACAGCGCCGCACCACATCCGCCGCGCCGGTCTTGGGATCGATCTCGCGGATCGCGGCCGAACCGCAGACCGGGCAGACCTCGGGAAATACGAACGGCACAGCATCGGCCGGGCGCTCCTCCAGGACCGGGCCGAGCACCTGAGGGATGACATCGCCCGCCCGCTGAACCCGCACCGTGTCGCCGACCCGCACATCCTTGCGCGCGATCTCGTCCTCATTGTGCAGCGTCGCATGTTCGACGACGACCCCGCCGACCGTCACGGGCTGGAGATTGGCCACGGGGGTGAGTGCGCCGGTCCGGCCCACCTGGACGTCGATGGAGAGTAGCGTCGTCGTCGCCCCCTCGGCCGGAAATTTATGCGCGACAGCCCATCGTGGAGCGCGCGATACGAAGCCGAGCCGCCCCTGAAACCCGAGATCGTCGACCTTGTAGACGACCCCGTCTATGTCGTAAGGGAGCGAAGCCCGCATATGTTCGATATGCCGGTAGTGCGCGATCAGGTCCTCCGCCGAATCCGCGAGGATCGTCAGCGGATTGGTGGGCAGCCCAAAACCTTCGAAAGCCTCGATCATGCCCATTTGCGTCAGGGCCGGCATGGTGCTCATCTGGCCCCAGGCATAGGCGAAGAAGCGCAGCGGCCGTGTCGCCGTGACGGCGGCGTCGAGTTGCCGCAACGAGCCTGCGGCGGAATTGCGCGGATTGGCGAAGACGGGCTTGCCGGCCTCGGCCTGACGGGCGTTGAGCGCGGCGAAATCCTCCTTGTGCATGAAGATTTCGCCGCGCACCTCGCAGACCGCCGGCACATGAGCCCCCTTGAGACGATGCGGGATGCTCTTGATGGTCTTGACGTTGGCGGTGACATCCTCCCCCGAAAAACCGTCGCCCCGCGTCGCGGCCCTGACCAACCGACCCTCCTCGTAGCGGATCGAGCACGAGAGGCCGTCGATCTTGGGCTCCGCCGTCACGCCAAGGGGCGTCTCCGGCGGCAGTCCAAGGAAGCGGCGCACCCGGGCTACGAACTCGCCGACCTCCGCCTCCTCGAAGACATTCCCGAGCGAGAGCATCGGCACCGCATGGCCGACGGTGGTGAACTTCGGCAAGGGCGCCGCCCCCACCGTCGCGGTGGGACTGCCACCTGCCTTGAGGGTTGGAAAAGCCTCCTCGATCTCGACTAGGCGACGGCGCAGCGTGTCGTAGTCCGCGTCCGAAATCTGGGGCGCATCGTCCTGATAATAGGCGGCGTTATGCGCCGCGAGTTCGGCCGCGAGACCCTGATGCTCGGCGCGTGTGGTGTCGTCGGGACTGGTCGATTGTTTCGATCGAGGCATGGGAGGACCAAGGCGTTAACCTGATCCTCTTAACCTATCTCAAAGGGTGGCGTGAAGCCGGCGCCTTCGTCACAGCAAAGGCCGATGCCAAAGCACGCCTTGACCCTACTCCAGCCCGACGGTGCGGCCCTCGAAGCCGGCGGCATCGAAATAAGGCGTTTCACCGACCTTTTGAATGCGCAGGATCGTGCGGGTGCCGTCGGGCGCGGGCACGGAGGCCTGCGTGATGCTGCTGAAGGCCGGCGTCAGTCCCCCGCCCGGCATGGCCTCGCTGAGCACCCGACCGACGAGCTTGCCGTGATCCGTCATATCGAGCTTCAGAATGGCTGCGATGGTCTTGCCGATATCGGCATTGCTGGTCGGTGCCACATCCGCGAAGCCTTGGCGGAAATCCGGCCCGATGGCGGCCATGAAGTTGCTGGTATCGGCCCGGCTGAACGATCCATGCATCCCTTGCCCCTGCTGGAGCAGCGTATCCGCCACCTCGGCGGTGCAAAGCGCCGGATCGTCGCAACCCGTCGAGAACGATTTGAAGTTGATGGCAATGGCCGGCATCGGCGTTACGGCCGAACCCTTGAGGGCGATGTCGGCCAGGGTCATCGTGCCCGGAAAGGACCCCAGCGTGTCATCGACGAAAAGACCGCTGACGTAATCCTGCGCGATCAGCGCCGGTACCACTTTAGCCGCCATGGCGGCACGATTGTCTTGCGGGAAATAGACCAGGTCCGAGCCGCCGTTGGCCGCCACCACGACATCGGGTTTCGCCGGGTCGGCGCCGATCAGGCCGTTGCCGAACTTCGGGTGCATGCCCTCGGCCACGGGCTTGTTGCCGGCATCGGGGTCGAACAGCGGCAGGCCGAGCGCCTTGGCAAGATCGAGCGCCACGAAGCCGGACGGCAGCAGACCATCCGGCACATCGGCGAAATGCATCTTGGCCGCCGGACTGGTCGCGCTTTGTTTCGAGATCGTCGAGAAACCGTGGTCGGCGACGACGATCACATCGGTGTCGTCGGCAAGCCCGAGGTCGCCCAGCGAAGCTCGGATGCGGCCGAGGTCGGTGTCGGCGTTGCGGATCGCCGCGAGCGACGTTGGACCGTTGATGCCGGGCTCGAGCTTCATCAGGCTATCGCCCTGATTGTGCTGCGTGCCGTCGGGATCACGCGACCAGAACACCAGGACGAAGGGCTTGCCGTCCTGTTTGAAAGCCGGCAGCACGACTTTGGTGGTCGCGGCCGCGAACCAGTCGCCCTGGACCGCGTCCGGGATGATCGTCCCAGGGGTCGTGGCATTGCCGGGCTTGCCGTTGTCGCCCCGCCCCGGCGCCTTGGGGTCGATCCCCGCGACCTTCATGCCATCCGTGACCCATGTCGCCATCGGAATGCCCTTGGGCGTCCCGCTCTGGTCGTCGAGCACGATGGTTTTCTGGCCCGTGCGCTCGGTGTGGTCGAAGATCAGCGCCGGGCCGAGCTTTCCGATCGCGGCGGTATGGTAGCCCGCCTTGCGAGCGGCTTCGAGGATCGTCACCTCGTCAAGATAATTGCCGCCGAAATGCTCGTCGACATCGCCGAGCACGGGATCGCTTTCCAGGAAAGGCGTGAGCGAGTCGCCAGCCCCCGGCACCGGAAACCCGCTATAGATCGTATTTGAGAAATCGCCCGTGTCGCCGAGATAATGGCCGGTCGCCATGGCCGAGGCATTGGCCGTGGTGAAGGTCGGGAAGAGCGAGTGGGTGTTGCGGAAATAGACGCCCTTGGACCTCAGATCGGCCATGACCGGCGCCGTGTCCTGGCGCACGATGCCGGCGCGCAATCCGTCCGCCACGAACAGCACGACGTTGTGGGGGGGCGTTTCGGCGGCAGCGGGAAGGATCGTGACCGAACAGGCCAAGGCCAGGGCAAGTGATCGAAGGGGCGTCATTGCGTCCTCATGATGAATTGCAATCGCGCGCAACTTGGAGCGCGACCGTGACGATCGTGCGACTTACCAGAAACGCCGGGAACCGTGTCTGGCGTCGACGCGGATTGCTGACGAATATTTTCTGGAGTTGAGGCGTCTGAATGTCTTTGACCATAGCCACGTCGCCATGGCGAGAGCTGCCACACTCGTTCCATGATGGCCAGACCCCATGCGGCACCGCTTACAGGAAGAACGATCGAGGCGACATGCACGCTGGCTAAAGACCTGCCGCCATAACGCCAAACTTCGCTCAACTCGATTTGAGCCAAACACGGGATCGCGACGAAACCTGCGACAAGAGACCCAGAGACACCGTTTGATCGACCAAAGTCAGTTCGGGCCAAACTTGGGCCAGATGCCAGAGCCCCAGCCCCAGCCCCGCAATTCCCAGAAAACCGCTGCCCAGAACGATCACCGCGAAGAGCCAAGCCGCCAGGTCGAATCCGCTCAGCCGCGCCATGCTCCAAACACTCCCCTATCCCGCCGCCGTGCGGCTCCCGCCTACCTCATAGCCCTGCTTACCCGCATGGTTCAGCGATTGCCGAAGTGAAATTCGTGCCATCGTCCCCCTGGGCTTTGTCTCCGGTGTCTACGCGCGGCGCAACGCCTCGACGCCGGGCAGGACCTTGCCTTCCAGCCATTCGAGGAAGGCGCCCCCGGCCGTCGACACATAGGTGAGGTCCTCAGTGACGCCGGCCGTGTTGAGGGCCGCCACCGTATCGCCGCCGCCCGCAACGGTGACCAATTTCCCGGCCTTGGTCAGCGCCGCCGCCTCATGCGCCGCCGCCATGGTGCCGGCATCGAAAGGCGCGAGTTCGAAGGCGCCGAAGGGGCCGTTCCACACCAGGGTCTTGGAGCGTTCGAGCACAGCCTTGAAGTTGGCGATGGAGCGCGGGCCGATGTCGAGCATCATGTCGTCGGCGCCGATCGCATCGACGCTCACGGTGCGCGAGGGCGCGTGAGCCTTGAATTCGGAGGCCACCACCGCATCCACGGGCAGCACGATCTCGCAAGAACCGGCTTCCGCCATCACCTTGCGGGCTGTATCGAGCAAGTCGTGCTCGCACAGCGACTTGCCCACCGCCTTGCCCTGCGCGGCGAGGAAGGTGTTGGCCATGCCGCCGCCGATAACGAGAATGTCCACCCGCTTCACGAGATTGCCGAGAAGGTCGAGCTTGGTCGAAACCTTCGCGCCGCCGACGATCGCGACGACGGGCCGCTCCGGCAGTTCCAAGGCGCGCGTCAGCGCCGAGAGTTCCGCCTCCATGGTGCGACCCGCATAGGCCGGCAGCTTACGGGCCACGCCCTCGGTCGAGGCATGGGCGCGGTGCGCGGCCGAGAAGGCGTCATTGACATAGATGTCGCCCAGTAGGGCGATGGCATCGGCGAAGGCCGGGTCGTTCTTTTCCTCGCGCGGATCGAAGCGGGTGTTTTCGAGCAGCAGCACATCGCCGTCCTGCATCGCCGCGATCGCCTGCTCGGCCCGCTCGCCGATCGTATGGGGCACGAAGATCACCGGTGCGCCGAGCCGCTCCTCGAGCGCCAAGGCAACGGGCCGCAGCGAATTCTTGTCGTCGGGACCGCCCTTGGGCCGCCCGAAATGCGCCAGCAGAATGACCCGCCCGCCCTTGCCGGCGATCTCGCGGATCGTCGGCAGGATGCGATCGATGCGGGTGGCGTCGGTGACACGGCCACCCTCCATCGGCACGTTGAGATCGACGCGCACGAGAACGCGCTTGCCGGCGAACAGCATGTCGTCGAGCGTGCGGAAACTGGTCATCGGCGCGGGCCTCCTGGAGCGTCCTACTTTCGTGCGTTCATCGCACGCGCTCTCCAAGCGCTCAAGCGGCGGGGGGAGAGCACAGGATGCTCGCGATGAACCAACTGGCCGCCCCTGCGACGCCGGCCAAGTCGTCAGGTCAGGCCCGCCCCGCCCGACCTTCTTCGTAGAAAGCTACCTCCGACTGGTCGGACCATTCGTCGATATCGCGGAGCGGTCGTGCCATCAGCCCCTCGGCCGTAGCCTCGATGACCCGACGGGCCGACTGGAGCACGTCTTGGATGTGGAGCTTTTGAAAGACGCCTCGCATTGAGGCAAGTTTGATTTGGGTTCGCATTTTCTTTTGCAGATTTGAAGGATGGCTGGATCACGATTGCCCAGCCTGACACTAATCTAGTGATGCTTTTGCCCTTTGCATGAGCAACATGCTCTTTTGCACCGCAGCGAAACCCTGCCATGCGAAGACCGCATCGCAGCAGATGGTCTCAGCCCCAAAAATTGCGTCTGGCCTGCGCCGACGATAAACTGTCCTCATGTTTAAAGCCCTGCACCAATCCTTCGATGAAACGGCTGACCCGTCTCAAGGCGCCCCCCGCGTCGCGGCGCTTCGCACCGAATTGCGGCGCCTTCGACTCAACGGTTTCGTCGTGCCCCGTGCCGACGAGCACCAGAATGAATATGTCCCGAAGGGCGCCGAGCGCTTGGCCTGGCTGACGGGTTTTTCGGGCTCGGCCGGCGTCGCGGTGGTTCTGGCCGACAAGGCCGCGATCTTCGTCGATGGGCGTTATACGGTCCAGGTCCGCGACCAGGTGGATACGGCGGTCTTCACGCCCGAAAGCTGGGCCGACAATCCGCCCGAACGGTGGATCGAACACCATCTGGGCGCGGGTGCGCTGGGATACGATCCCTGGCTGCATACGCCCGCGCAGCTCGAGAAGCTGGCCCGAGCCGTGGAAGCGGCCGGCGGCACGCTCGTCGCCGTGGACCAAAACCCGGTCGACGCCGTCTGGCCGGACCGACCGGCCCCTCCCCTCGGCGCCGTGACGCTGCATCCGCAGGACTATGCCGGCCAAAGCCGCGACGAGAAGATCGAGGCCGTGCGAAAGCTGCTGGGCTCGGCGGATGGACTGGTGCTGACCGATCCGCATGCCGTTGCCTGGCTGTTCAACATCCGGGGCTCGGATGTGAACTACACGCCGCTGCCCCTGAGCTTCGCGTTGCTGCGGCGCGAGGGGCGCCCGCTGCTCTATATCGATGGCCGCAAGCTCTCGAACAGCATTCGAGACGATCTTGCGGATGCGGCCGATATCGCCGAGCCGCACCAGCTTGCCGCCGATCTTGCAATCCTGGGCCGCACGGCGGCCAAGCTTCGCTTCGACGCCGCGACCGCGCCCTCGAAACTGGTCGAAATTCTGCGCAAAGCGGGTGGCAAGCCGGATGTCGGGACCGATCCCATCGCGCTTCTCAAGGCCGCGAAGGCGCCGGCTGAACGCGAAGGCTCACGCGCCGCGCATCTACGCGATGCTGCCGCCTTCGCCCGCTTCCTGCATTGGTTCGACCGAGAGGCACCCAAAGGCGGCCTTACCGAAATCGCGGCGGTCGAGGCCCTGGAGACGTTCCGGCGGGATACGGGACTCTTGAAGGATCTATCCTTTCCGACCATCGCCGGCTTCGGGCCGCATGCCGCCATCCCGCATTATCGCGTGACCTCCGCCTCGAACCTGCCGATCGGCCCAGGCATCTTCCTCATCGACAGCGGCGCCCAATATGTCGACGGCACGACCGACATCACCCGGACGCTCATCGTCGGACCAGCCGATGCGGAGATGAAACGCTGTTTCACCCTGGTGTTGAAAGGGCATATCGCCATCGCGCGCGCGGTATTTCCCGTGGGTACGTCGGGCGCGCAACTCGACCCCTTCGCGCGCCAGGCGCTCTGGCGGGCGGGGCTCGATTTCGACCATGGCACCGGTCACGGCGTCGGCTCCTACTTGTCGGTGCATGAAGGGCCGCAGCGCATCAGCAAACTCGGCACGGTGCCTTTGGCCGACGGCATGATGCTGTCCAACGAGCCGGGTTACTACAAGGCCGGCCATTGGGGCATTCGCATCGAGAACCTGCTGCTGGTCGAGACCCGCGCTATCCCGGGGGGCGAGCGCCCGAGCCTCGGCTTCGAAACCCTGACCTTCGCGCCGATCGATGTCCGGTTGATCGACGCCTCACTCATGACGCCGGACGAGATCGCCTGGCTCGACGCCTATCATGCGGAAGTGCGGGCCAAGGTCTCGCCGCTGGTCGAGCCCGATGTGGCGGCGTGGCTCGACGCAGCGACGCGCCAACTGAGGCCATAAGAACGGCAATCGTCAACAGGGACGCGTTTCTGTCCTATCCGCAAATCGTGCAGTCGGCCTCGATCGCGCCGCGATGCCGCACGACGCCGGGAATGCGCCAGGCTTTGAGGCTCGCCCAGGCCTTGCGATCGAGCCGCAACCTGTCGGACGCCACGAGCCCGACCCCATCGGCCGCAGGATCGAGGCCCGTACCGCAATAGGCGAAGCCGCATTTCTCGAGCACACGCCGGAAAGCGGGATCAAGAACACGCGACGAGGCCGCGACGAGCGGCGTGTCGGTGAGCATGAACGCCGCATCGACGATCGCCTGCACGGCCTCCGTCATGAGCCCTTGGCCGCGACGTGACGCCTCCAGCGAGACCTGGAGCACCAGGCCGCAATTTTCCAGGCGCTCGCGCACCGGCGTGAGGCTGATGCTGCCGAAGGGGCGCCGGTCGGTTCCCCGGCCGCTCAAGACGAGATGGAGCGCGGTCCCAGATTCAGTGTCGCTCCGAAACCGTTCAAGCGTCGCGATGTCGAGGGGCCGGTAGGGATCGCCGGCGGCAGCTTCCGGCAAGGTGCCGGGCGGCAGGTCGGCTAACACAGGCCAGCGGAGCCACAGGCGCCGCGATTCGAGTCTGAAGATGTCTTCGCGGGCGATTTCGGGAAACATGCCAGGACTCCTCATCGGAGACAGCCGCTTCGCGGCACTCCGGAATGACAAAGGGGAGGCGGTGCCCACCTCCCCTTTTGCCAATCTGGCCTGGATGTTCGGTCCTAAGACCGGATGTTCTTGCTCGAAGAACCATCCACCGGGGGCTGTGCGCACCGGTGGGGCCCTTCGTCCGACCCCACCCTATTCGGCGGCCTCTGCCGCCATCGTCATGCTTTGGACCGCTACATAGGCGCGGGTGCCTTTTTGCTTAAACTGGACTTTACCGTCGCACAGGGCGAACAAAGTGTGATCTGTTCCGATCCCAACGTTCGGGCCGGGATGCCATTTCGTGCCACGCTGGCGCACAATGATGTTGCCGCCGCGCACGGCTTCGCCGCCGAACTTCTTCACGCCAAGACGGCGCCCTGCGGAGTCGCGACCGTTGCGGGACGAGCCGCCTGCCTTTTTGTGAGCCATGTTCCTGCTCCTCAATCCTGCCTAGAGGTGAAGCGCCGAGCCGATCTGGACCGCGATGCGCTAAACGACCTCGATTGAACCTATCTCAAGCGACGGCGGCTTCCGCCATTTCGCCTTCATGCGCATGCGCGGCCGGCACATCGGCCTGGGCTTCCGCCCGCTTGGCACGACCCCCGCTCGGCGCTTGACCTGCGGTCAAAAGCTCGGTGATCTTGATCACCGTCAGGTCCTGCCGATGTCCGCGCTTACGACGCGAATTCTGGCGGCGGCGCTTCTTGAAGGCGATGACCTTCGGGCCGCGCTTCTGAGCGACAATCTCGGCCGTCACGGTGGCGCCCGCTACGAAAGGCGCGCCGATTTCGAGAGACTCCCCGTCGCCGAGGCTCAGAATTTCGTCAAAGGTCAGCACATCGCCGGCTTCACCCGGCAAATTCATAATCACGATCTTGTCTTCGGCGGCGACCTTGTACTGTTTGCCGCCGGTCTTGATCACTGCGAACATCTTCATCCTCGTGTTCGTGACGGCTCTGTCCGCGAGGACGGCCGGCTTCTTGCAGTAAAACCTGCTGAATTTTTGGCCGCGACTTTAACCCATGCCTAAGGCATGCGATGGTTTCAAAGAACCGGCCAGGGTGTGGCCTATAAGGCTCAGCCCGGACCCTGTCAATGAATTTGCAACCCGGGTCGCAAACAAGGGATCGTGTCACGGCCAAGCGCGGGGCTTCACGGATCGAGGCCGCGAGACTACCTTTCATTATGGTCGAATCCTTGACATCTAAAGCCGCAGCCGCCTCGCGCGCTGCGCCGCTTCCGCCCGCAATCTCCAAACCCACTGTCACAATCGGTTTCGCCGATCGAGCGCCGAAAGCCGGCGAGCGCTTTGTCGCGAGCGAGGTGCCGGTACAGGTCAGCTTTGCCGGGATTCCCTTCGGCATCATGATGATGACGCCGGCCGACCTCGACGACTTCGCCTATGGGTTCAGCCTGACCGAAGGCGTGATCGATCACCACTCGGACATCCGGGCCGTGGAGACGGAACCGGTGGCCGGCGGCTTGCGGCTCGCCATCGACCTCATACCGCGCCGGTTGCAGGCCCATCTGGCCCGCAAGCGTGCGATGGCGGGCCGCACCAGTTGCGGCCTTTGCGGCATCGAGGATTTCGAGGCGCTGCCGCGCGCGTCATCGCCCGAAGGCGATGCGCCAACGGTTGCGCTCGCGGCTCTCGAGCGCGCCCTGACGGAGATGGAAACCCTTCAGCGGCTCAATGCCGTGACCCGCGCCGTTCATGGCGCTGCCTGGGCCGATGCGGAGGGGCGGATCATCGCCCTGCGGGAGGATGTCGGTCGCCACAACGCGCTCGACAAGCTGCTCGGGGCGGCGCTGCGCCAGGACATCGCGCCGCAGAGCGGCTTCGTCGTCGTGACGAGCCGAGCCTCCTACGAGATGGTGGAGAAGACCGCGACCTTCGGCTGTCGTACCCTGGTGGCGGTGTCCGCCCCCACGGCCCTTGCGATCGAACGCGCGATCGGGCTCGACGTGACCCTCATCGGGATCGCCCGCCGCGACGCCGTCACGATCTTTCACGGGGCGAAGCGGGTGCGGGTTTAGATTTTAAGCCCCCGACATCCGCTCGCCCGGTAGGCCTCAATAGCCGCTGGGATCGGTCAGCCAATCGTTATAGCTCGGCGCGAGCGGCGCATAGGCCATCGGCGCCGACCGCCAATGCCGCGAGGCGACCATGACTCTGTGCCGACGAGGCCGCTCGTCGCGGGACGCCGTCATGGTGTCGCGCGATGAGCCACCGATAGTGATCCGGGCACCCTCCGCCTTCACCATCCGGAACAGAATCGCCGCATGTTCGGGCGAGAGCCTGATGCAGCCATGCGAGGCAGCTCGACCGAGCGAGCCGGTGGAATAAGTGCCGTGGATCGCGTAGCCGCCCCGGAAGAAGATCGAGTGGGGCATCGGCGAATTATGATACTTGCGCGAGTAATGCATCGCCTGGAGGCTCTGCACCCCATAGGTTCCGCGCGGTGTCACGAAGCTTTTGCGAGCGGTGGAGACCGCCCAATCATGCACCTCGCCGTCGCTCGACACGACATGCATGGTCTGGGTGGCGAGATTGACGCGGATGTCCACGGCGGCGTTGGAGGCGTCCGACAGCAGGACCGCGAGGCAGGTCAGTCCCGCAGCCAGAAAACTTGACCATCGCATCGTTCGACTCCGTATCGCAACTTGGCCGACATCGATCATCGGGCGCGAAGTATAGTCCGCGCCAATACAGCTCGATGTTCATTGAATGGGGCGTTCGCCCTGGCCTATTGGCCGAAGCGATATCTGTTGCGCGGACCATCCTGCACTTCGGCGACCGGGTAAAGGTCAAGCTCTCGTTAGGGTTTATGCCGGCGGGCACAAAAGCGCGGCCTGGGAAGGGCCGCTTGTGGCATCCTTGCTGGAGTTTCCGCTCCCCTGAGCATGATGCCTAAACGTCGACCCGGGGTTTCGAACGACATCATGCTCTCCTTCATTTGGGCGCGCACGGTCATGGGTTTAGCTTTGCAAAGGGTTTGAGATGGCTCGGTTTGTTTGAACGGTGCGCTGCGCCCATTCCCGTGTGTCCTGAACAGGTCCCAGGAGCGCTTGGCTGTGGATGGCAAACATAAGGCCTAGAAAAGATGAGATTGCTCATGGCGGGAGGCATGGCTACGTCAAGCGTTGTGCCAAAAAAGCGCTGGCGCGGCACTTTTAACGGATTGCTAACCATGATTCGTTATTGAGAGAGCATTCCAACGCATTTCTCTGGATTGGCGATCCCGATCGAAGCGGCTGTCGGAGACCGCATCCAGACTTATTGCCTGATCTGCGGGGCTTTGAGAGAACCATGTCTCTGTCGATTTCCAGCTCTCAAAACACTCTCGTCCAGTATATCCAAAGCCTGTCGACGAGCACGGATACGACGTCCTCGTCGACATCGAGTTCGTCCTCATCGACGTCGACGTCGGTCTCATCGACATTCGATTCGACCGGCCTCAATCCGATTGTGGCGAGCCTGCTCGCCACCCTGTCGCAAATCGGCGGAGGCAACCCGACTTCGTCATTCGGCGACCGGGGCAGTGGGGAATCGGGCGGCCACTCTCATATCCACGGGCACCACGGCGCGGGGCACGGCACCGATTCGCGTCTGTCCTCGTTAGCGGACAGCAGCGATTCCGCCACGGATTCGAGCACGTCGACATCGAGCGACATAACCACCATCGACGCCACGATCAAAGCGCTCGAAACCGCGCTAGTCGCCTTCGACGGCACGTTCTCCTCGTCCTCGAGCGCCAGCTCATCCTCCGCTCCGCCCCCGCCCCCCGGGCCGCCGCCGCAGTCGAGCGACAGCGCAAGTTCTAGGGACAGCCCCTCGCCGACGGCCGGCACGGGGGTCACCGACCAGACCACTCTCGACAAGCTGGCCCAGGCACTCGCCGCCTATGCGGCGCAGCAGGACGCAACGCTTCCGGGCGCGAACTGACGCTACGATTTTGTCCTGGCCTGATCTGTTGAAAATGGTGCCCCTGGCCGGAATCGAACCAGCATTCCTTGCGGAACTCGATTTTGAGCCGTTTTGAACGAGCTATGCTCCTCTACGCTCGAGCACGCTGGAGCAGGATATAACGAGCTAGATCAGTCCCTTAGCTCTTTGTATGCTACGCCAGTCCTCGACGGAACGCGACCCGATCCTCCCTAGCGCCGCTCCTATGTGGCTCCTGGAAACCGGGTCCAGCTAGGAGCCAGACATGCCTTCCAACAAGCTCACCAAGAGCGTCGTCGACACCGCCAAGCCCGCTGCCCGCGACTACGAAATCCGGGACACCATTATCCCAGGGTTCTTCTGCAAGATAACGCCCGCCGGGCGCAAGACCTTCATGCTCTCGTACCGCACGCCCACGGGCGAGCGGCGCAAGCCTGCGCTAGGCACCTACGGCCAGATCACGGTCGATCAGGCCCGCAAGCTCGCCCAGGACTTCCTCGCTTCGGTCCGCGGCGGCGCCGACCCAAGCCAGGAGCGCCAAGTTGCTCGCACGGCTCCGACCGTGAAGGATTTGGCGGACCGGTTCATGGTCGAGCACTCGGAGGCGCGGAACAAGCCATCTACCGTCAGGGGGAACCGAATTACGCTCAGGGTCCATGTCCTGCCCGCGCTGGGCAAGACCAAGGTCGCCGACGTGAAGAGGTCCGACGTCGCCGATTTGATCGGCCGCCTGCGCGACCGGCCAACCGCCGCGAACCATTGCCTCTCGCTGCTCCGCAAGATGTTCAACTTGGCCGAGCTCTGGGGCTTCCGGCCGGACGGTACGAATCCGTGCCGGCACGTCAAAAAATACACCGGCTCGAAGCGCACGCGCCTCATCACCGACGACGAACTGGCGCGACTGTATGCGTACCTCGATCATGCGGACGCCGAAGGCCTGGAGCATCCGCTGCTCACGCTCGCGATCCGCCTGCAGTTCGATTTCGCTGCCCGGATGTCGGAGGTGCTCGAACTCGAATGGGATTGGATCGACTTCGCACACCGTCGGGTCGCCTGGCCCGACAGCAAGACCGGCGGCATGTCGAAGCCGCTCAGCGCCGAAGCCGCGCTGTTGCTGCGCACGGCCCCCCACTACGCAGGTTCCAAGTTCGTGATTCCCGCACTTTTCGACGGCTCAAAGCCAATGTCGAAGCACACCTACTGGGCGGGGTGGCGGCGCATCCTCGAACGCGCGGGCCTGCCGCACTGCGGGACGCACGCGGTCCGGCACCGGGCGGCCACCGACATCGCCAATTCCGGCGTACCGGTGAAGGTCGGCATGGCGCTCACCGCTCACAAGACGGTCACGATGTTCATGCGCTACGTTCACACCGAGGATGACCCGATCCGCCAGGCTGCGGAGACCGTCGCCTCGCGCAGGCGCAGCGTTGTCCAGGGCGCAGCTTCGACAGCCGAAGGCGACCTCAATGAGAAGCCGCCGGCAGATCCTGCGGCGGCGGCCGCAGCAGCTGCGCCAAGGGCGGTTATGGCGATCGTCGACCGCCGGTCGGCGAGCACAGGGCTCGGCAACTACCGACCTTACCGGAACCGGAAGGCTGAGAACCGCCCCGCCCCACCGAAGCCCGGCCGCCGAGTTCCTCAGGTCGAGGAGGCGGAGCATGTCTGACTGCCGCAATCCCGAAGGCCGCTGGCCACCGTTGGAGATCATGCGCCGGGCCAAGGAGGCCGACGACACGGGCCTGATCCCGTTCGTCGATACCGCCGCCGCCGCTCGCTACCTCACGCTCAGCCCGCATTCGCTCGAATGCTACCGCTCGCTCGGCGGCGGACCGCCCTTCTATAAATTCGGCAAGTTCGTCCGTTATGCCGTCCCCGACCTTCAGGCGTGGGCCGCTGAGCGCCGGCATGAACGGACGGCCGGAGAGAATGCGCGTGTCTACTGATGCGAACGTCGCAGATCCATCTCTGTAATACTTTGTATGATAGTAACGGCACGGCCCGGCGTGGCATTCAAGCAGGGTCGCTTCGGAGGCCTAGCTTGACGCCGAGGTCGCGCGGTCGAACGAGAAAGAAGAAATGCGATGGCCGAGACATACAAGAACGAGGCGATGGCGGCCGTCCATGGGATGGTCGAGGGCTTTCGCGAGAGCGCCGCAATCAACAAGCAAACGATGCGGGAGTTCGACGAATCCTGCCTGACGAAAAACTCCCGCCTGACGCCGGACGAGATCAAGGCGATCCGTGAGAAGGAAGCAGTTTCGCAGCCGGTGTTCGCGCGCTACCTGAACGTCTCCAAGAACCTTGTTTCCGATTGGGAGCGCGGCCACAAGCGCCCAAGCGGGCCGGCCCTAAAGCTGTTGGCGATAGTGCGGAAAAGTGGGCTACGAGCTATCTCGTAAGAACTGTAATTTATTGGCCATGCGAAACTCGAGCTGACGGTGATTATTTCTCCCTTCCGTTCAGACCAAGACGATTGGCGTCTGCTTACGCGAGCGAACATCGCACACCGGCGCCTTTGGCCCTGGGGCTACTCCGTACAGAAATTCATCAGCGCCGGAGAGCCAAGGCTCGGTCAATCTGCTAATCTGATGATCGCCTCTGACTACGGCGGAGAACATCGCGAATCGAGCCACTTGGTTTATTGCTACCTGGTTGTGCGAGGCGGCAACCGTAACTGGTTCTCTGCCATCCGCTCAGCGCGAAGACGATTGCTGCCTGATGGGCGGACCATGGCGTACAAGCGCCTCGACGATCATCAACGTCAGGAAGCACTCTTCGAGTTCCTATCCGCTGCTGCGAATTTGGACGGCCACCTTGTCGCCGTGGCCGTCGATAAACGGAAGAAGTGGCTATCCACCATCCCAGGCGCCGCCGCAGATTTCCAGACCGGCATGGGACTCACGGCGAACTGGCAACCTCGCGCTTTGGAGTCGATGATACGCAAGGTGCACTTCCCGGCGATCCTGCTGTCGCTTTGGAGCGCTCGACTCGGAAATGTCACATGGATCACGGACCAGGATGAGTTTGTCGCGAACGATCGTAGACACGACGACGCGCTTTTGGCGGCCGCTCGCATGACGGCATTCTACGCCGATCGCCCCATGGGGGTTTTTCGTCTGAACACAATGGCGCAAGACCCAGAGATCAAGGATTACGAGGACCTCTGCGCCATCCCCGACTTGGCGGCTGGCATGCTGTCCGACGTCGCCACTCGGCTCTCCAGGGAGGTAATCTGGGAGGATAAATTCAGGCGGGTGCTGCCCAACGCGCTGCCGCTGAAAGCAGAAATCATCGCGGACTGGTTTTGGGATCAGACGGCTACGCTGCGCAAGACCCTGATTACTATCGATATGGAAGGCAGTCAGTACGGCGTTCGCAAAATATGGATGCAAGAGGATAACGGCATCGCGGAGATCAATGCGGTTACCAGCCCAGTCGACTGAACATGGATCGCTCACGGGGGAGCACTAAGCGGTCGCCCCAGCCGATCGTTTTTGCACGCGGCTTCAGCGATCCATCCTCGCCCATGATCAAGAGCTCACGCTCATCGCGCAAGAGCACGAGCTGGCGGCCCAGGATGTCCGAGGTAACCGGAGTGTCGTTGCAATTGCCGGCGAACAGCGTTTCGACCGCGAGACCCGCGCCGTCGCGGTTGGCTGCATGGATCATCCGCGGCAGCTGGTCGAGTACGGCTGCTTCCGAGCGCTTCATTGCATCGTCATCGAACATGAATGTGAGCAACCCCTGCCGCAGGTCGCGGGACGGATCGAAGCCTAAAGCATGAAAGCCTGCACCGCCGTGGTGCTGAAAGCGATTGTTGAGCTTCCAGTGCAGCTTGCCCATCTCGTCACGGGCCTGACGATGGTTCGAAAGGTGGAGAAGCCAGTAGGAGCGATGTGCTTCGACCGAGTGTACAAAGAACGGCGTATAAAAGCGTGATCCTGTGCGGGCTTGCACGTGACGGTACAGGCCATTCTGGATGAGATAACGCCAGCCATCCCCGTTCTTCAGGCCCATCAGATCGCGGACGTCTTCCCGGGCAAGCTCGACGTTGAGAAGAGCTTGCGTCTCGGCCGTCTTCTCTGACAGGAAGTCGATTAGCGCATCGACGGCGAAGGTCAGCAGTATCTCTGGGTTCTTGAGCGTGCCGAGGATCGTGCGGATAGTCGCGTGTAAAACAGCGTGCAAAAGTTTCCAGATTCCGGGGATAAACAGCGTCCAATAGTTTCCACCCTGGGTCGTGCGATCATCCGGCATTTTTGCTGGGGAATCTGGGGTGCTGCTCATGGACTTGATTGCCGAGATCCGGCGCCGCCATCTGGTCCGCAAGGAGAGCATCAGCTCGATTGCGCGTGACCTGAATTTGTCGCGGCCGACGGTGCGTAAGCATTGTCGGACCGAAGCCAAGCCGTCCTATCAGCGCCGCCAGCAGCCTGCGCCGATGCTGGGAGCGGTCCAGCAGAGGCTGGAGACCTGGCTGCGGACCGAACGGCTTCTCCCGAAAGCCCAGCGCCGCACCGCCCGGCGGCTCTTCGAAGGTTTGCAGGCCGAGGGTTACCGTGGCGCCTACGACAGCGTGCAGCGCTTCGTGCGGCGCTGGAAGGCCGACACGTCCGGCTCGGCGCTGGCGCACGCCTTTGTGCCGCTGGCCTTCGCACCCGGCGAGGTGTGCCAGTTCGACTGGAGCCATGAGCATGTCGAGCTCGGCGGCGTCATGCAGACGATCAAGGTCGCGCATTTCCGACTGACCTTCAGCCGGCAGATGTTCGTGGTGGCCTATCCGCGCGAGACCCAGGAGATGGTCTTCGACGCGCACAACCGCGCCTTCGCGTTCTTCGGCGGCGTGCCGCAGCGCATGGTCTACGACAACCTCAAGGCCGTCGTGGAAGCCATCTTCACCGGCAAGGAGCGGCAGTTCAACCGCCGCTTCATGGCGCTGGCCAATCATTATCTATTCGAGCCGGTTGCCTGCACGCTGGCATCAGGCTGGGAGAAGGGACAGGTCGAGAACCAGGTTGGCAACATTCGCGAATGGCTGTTCACGCCGCTCGCGCGCTTTGCCAACTTCGACGCGCTGAACGAGTGGCTGGCGACGCGCTGCCGGGAGCTGGCGCAGCGCAAACACCCGGTGACACCGGAGCGCACAATCGCCGCGTGCTTCGCCGAGGAGCAGCCCTCACTGCGGCAAATCACCGCGCCCTTTGATGGCTATGTCGAGCATATGCTGCGCGTGTCCAGCACCTGCCTGGTCGCCGTGGACCGCAACCGATACAGCGTGCCAGCCGCCTTTGCCGGCCGCGCCGTCTCGGTGCGCACCACAGCCGCCGGCGTGCGCATCGTCGCCGACGGCGCACTCGTCGCCGAACATGCCCGCCGTTACGGGCGTGATCAGCTGATCTGCGATCCATGGCATTATTTGCCGATCCTGGAACGCAAACCTGGTGCTTTGCGCAACGGCGTGCCGTTCCAGCAATGGGATTTGCCAACCCCCATCCAGCTGGTGCGCGACCGCATCCTCAAGCAGCCCAAGGGCGACCGCGCCTTCGTCGAACTGCTGATGATGGCACGCGAGTTCGGCTTGGAGCCGCTGCAGGTCGCCTGCGAACTGGTGCTGGACGGCAATGTCATCACCGCCGCTGTGGTGATGAACGAGATGCGCCGGCTGGTCGCACCCAGCACGCCGGCCATGCTGAACGTGCCCGACATGCTGAAGCTGCAAACCGAGCCGCTCGCCGATTGCGGCCGCTACGACCACTTGCGCGGGGTGAGCCATGCCATCCACTGATCTTGCTGTTAAGCCTCTTGCCTTGGCTTCAGCCGCCATCGCCCCGCTCGGCAAGGACCGCTTGGCCCAACTCAGCGCGCTACATCTCTATGGCATGGCCGCGGCGTGGAGCGAGCTGCTGGCAGAGGGGCCACGCCGGCCGATGCAGCCCGAGGCATGGCTGGACCGGCTGATCGAAGCCGAGCTTGCCGATCGCCAAGTGCGCAGTCTGCGCTATCAGCTCAAGGCCGCGCGCTTCCCTATACATCGTGACCTGACCGGCATCGAATGGGCTGAGACCCCGTTGCCGCAGGCGCAAATCGAGCAACTGGCGACCGCCGCGTTCATGACGACCGCGCACAATCTGATCCTGGTCGGCGGTACGGGCACCGGAAAAACGCACGTCGCCACAGCCTTGGGTGTGGCCGCCATCCACCAGGGCAAACGCGTGCGCTTCTACAACGCCGTCGACCTCGTCAACCAGTTGGAGCGGGAGAAACAGCTGGGACGCGCCGGCAACCTCGCCCGCCAGTTGGTCCAGACCGACGCGGTGATCATCGACGAACTCGGCTACCTGCCGTTCCCAGCCTCCGGCGGCGCCCTGCTGTTCCATCTGATCAGCCAGCTCTACGAAAAGACATCGCTGATCTTCACAACCAACCTCTCCTTCGCCGAATGGGTCGGCGTCTTCGGCGACCCAAAGATGACAACCGCACTGCTCGACCGCGTCACCCACCACTGCGACATCCTAGAAACCGGCAACGACTCCTTCCGCTTCAAGCAGCGCAAAAAACAGCCAAAAACCAGCTGAGGAAGTGGAAACTTTTGGACGCTGTTTCCTGGCAACTTTTCAACGCTGATTGACAGTCGCGAGCCTGACGTCGCTCCAGCCGTACTGATCGAGAAAGAAGAGCGAACGGTGAGCCGTTCCCTTTTTTTGAATGTGCGCGAGGATGCCAGGGCAAGCCTCCTCGAACTGGGCACATTGGACAAAGATGTCGTTTCCTAACCGGGAGCCGTATCCTCGCTTAACCAGGAGATCGTTCAAGAACGCGACGTGCTGCGGGTTTTCGTCGATGAAGAAGAAGTCCGCACGAACAGCGAAACCCTTAGCCCGCGCTGCTTTGAGCGCCGCATCGGCAGCCTCCACCGCGGTAAGCAGGCGCAAGGGCGATCCGTCGACCTCAGTCGAGCCGAGCCGATAACGCCCGCCGCCGCTAAATCCATCGACGATGGTGAGGTTAAGCATTGTCTGGCTGAAGGTTCGCGTCAGCCGCTCGATGTAAACGCCGACATACTGCTCGAAGATGTCGTGCTTGGCGACGCTATGCTCTCCGAGGACGGGTAATGCCTCGCCGATTTTCCATTCGTAGTGCCGGCTCATTTGGCCGCTCGCTTCCCATTCGGGCCGAGACGCTCCCCCATGGTCAAGATGTAGTCTGCCCCTTCCAAGCCCTTTTTGTTGGGGCCAGCCCACACGAGAAAATAGAGCGGCGCGCCGCGGGTGTTCCGGATCAGTCTCGGCGTCGAGACATGGCCGAAGGACGACCGGAGCCTTGCACGGTAGAGTTCGAGGAGTCGCTCAGAGTAGTCAGCCCGCTTCTCAAAGCCCGTCACCGCGAACAAACCGCCTTCGCGGATTTTATAGACCTCTTCAAACCATGCGCGGCTACCAAAAAAGCTGTCGAGCGTGGCGGCCCACCGTTCCGGCACTTCGCCGGAGTTGGGCAACATACGTTGGATGGCCATACTAAGGGCAAAGTTGATGACGACCTCGAACAGCCCGGTGTCTGCCAACTTCTGAATACTGGCCCAGTCGAGCTTGGCCCCGAATGGATCTAGAAACGCGACACCGCGGTGCGTTCGGCGCGAGATCGGCTGCGCCGTCACCCAGGCTATGCCCTCCGCAGCCGTTTTCTGAAACACGTTGATCGTCCGCGAGCCCTCAAATTCGGCCTTAAGCGCTTCAAGTTCGACGGCGCGGTCCGGGTCAGGGTCCACGAAGACGTAGCGATCGAATGGGTGTAGGGTGCCCAGTGCCACGCGCGGTGACCCATCGATCAACTCTAGCGCTTCCGGGTCTATTGGCGGTTCGTCGCCGAACAGGCCGCCACCAGCACCCACCTCGCGCTGCTCCGCCCGCACTACTGCTCGACCGCCGCCCGCATAAGCATCCAGATAGATCGTCCGCCATCGCTGATTTTTCAGGACCTTTGTGTAGAAATCGAGGTAGCGCGCCAGAGCCTCGAGCTTCTCCTTTGCCCAAGGGCCAACCTCCGGCAGGTCCGCCATCAATTGGCGCTCGCAACCCGCGCGGGAAATTCGCTCCATTCACGACCGTCCAGTTCGCGGCCGCCCGTTTTCGGCCGCAGGCCGCCCCACTGCTTGAAGAAGAACGCAACCTTCTGCTCGACGCACTGATCGCGAACTTCACGCACCCATTCGAGATGAACGGGTCGCGCGCCCGGTCCCGACTCCCCGCCGGCGATAACCCAGTCGATGCCGGTGAGGTTCACCGCGCCGACTGAACCGATTAGTGGCTCAACCGATAAAAAGCGAACGCCAGCCGGCGATGCCCGTAGGTGTTCGACGCGCCCTTTCGCTTGCTCGTCCTCGACCGAGACGCCGCACCAAATGTGCTTTGGCCCTCGGCCGCGGCCGTAGCGGCGCCGAAGATAGTCGCGCATCAGCGAGCTGCGCTTGGTGAGCACCTGGAAGACGTGCCAGTCCGCCGACTCCATCGTGTCGAACACCTGGTCAATGAACGGCGAAGGCACCTGTTTGTGGAACAGGTCGCTCATCGAGTTCACGAAAATCATGCGCGGGCGGCGCCATTTCAAAGGTTGGTCGATCCGCTCGGGCCGCAGCGTCAAGTCAAAGCCGGTCGAGAACGGGTGTCCCGGCACGCCGCGAAAACGCTCGGAGAAGCGGGCAGCGTAGCAATTATCGCAGCCGCGCGTGATCTTCGTGCAGCCCGTTACAGGGTTCCACGTAGCATCCGTCCATTCGATCGCGCTTCCATCAGCCATTTCGGCTTCGCCCTTCCGCGACCAACCGTAACACACATAGAACAAACCCGGAACAATGAAAGTCAGTTTTCGTTCCGGTCGAACGGAGCGACGTCAAACCGGTCATGCGATCACCAGCCGTGCAGCGTTTCGCTCGTCGTGTTCGAAGGCCTCCGCAAAAGCGTCGAGCTCACCGGCTGTCATACCAAGCGCCTTGCCCTCGTCCCGCCACGTCGCGACAGCGCTCTCGACCTCAGCAAGAATTACTTTCGCTCGGCTGCCGGTGATGCGGAAATAGGCGATGACCGACATGAGAGCGTCGATCGTCGCCTCCGGTCCAGTTTCTTCAGAAACCCAGGTCTTCAGCTCCCGATCGCGCTCAGGGAACGGATTGATGTCGAAGGCCGGCGACAGTCGCCATTGGCCGCGATCAACGTGCAGGAACCCATGATTGTGCAGGTGATCATCAACATTCGTAATGAGTATCGAGAAGGCGACGCGGCGCCAGAGTTCCTCGATATCCGCCGCCGGTCGGCTCCCATTCTGCCGGAGTGCGTCGACCAGCTCGGTATAGCTGTGCTCGCCTGAATCGCCTGGCTCAGCGCCAAGCATCGTGGCCGCCGAGACATACATTATCCGCGCGCCATTGCCTGTCCGGTCGAAGCGCCGGATTACAGCGACGGGTGCGCCGTCACTGTCGACGATGCGAGCATCGGCTGCGTCGATGCCCGCCTTGCGCGCCAGTCGCATCGCGAGCACCTCACCCTTTGTGACGGGACGTTCGTCACCAACGCTCGGGAACTTGCCGATCGCGAGCCAGCCGTCCTCGTCTAGCACCGAGCATTTCGGACGAAGGCCGCCGAGCGAAGTGCCGCGCCCTCGAAGATAGGCGAGGTCGGCTACGGTCTCTGTGTTGGTCTCAACCGCCCGCGTGGCGGTGAGCAGCTGCGCGAGCTCAATCAGCGGTGGCGTTGTCCGGCGGCCTTCGTCGACAGATCGCTGGTATTGACCATCCTCAGCTCGAAGCCGAAGCGCGCCGACGCGGCTGACGTCGTCTACCGCTAGGATATAATCCATCGCATTAAGAGGTCGGGCAGCGAGCGCCGTGCCTTCACGGCGTGCTTGCTGGCGTCGCTTCGCATGGTCGCGCTGGATCACCCGCTTGCCCCAGCCGTCCGGCTCGGTGTCGGCAAGCGCGGCATGGAAGGCAGAGCCGTCCCGCGTCTTGCGATGAAACTGGGGCCCCGCCACGAGAGGAAGGCCCGGCTCGATCGCGAACCGCTCAGCATCGGCCAGCCAGCTGGCAGCATATTCGAACGCAGCACTCTCTCGCGCGCCTTGCTGGTCATAGCGCAACGTGCCGAGCGGCATTCCCTCCTCGCCTAGGTGAACATCGATCGTCCGCTTCATAGCGCCCGGCTCGTCCGTGGGACGCGAACGCGCTGGGGCAGCCGCTCCGCATCAAGGAGCAAGCCTTGGTCGTCGCGCTTGGGATCGACGATCTCCCCGAGCGCCTGATCAAAGCCGAGAACGAAGAAGGTCATGGCGTACGTTCCCATGCCGACGCTCGGGTCGCCCTTCTCCACCTTCAGGTAGGTGCTCTTCGCGACGCCGAGCCGCTCAGCCATCATGACGATGGTCAGGCTGCGCTTCTTGCGGGCGAGCGCGATATCCGAGCCCAGCTTGCCGAGAGCACGTTTTACCTTGGGCGGCAGGATGTCGGGACCAGCGGATCGCATAAGGCCTCATATAACAGGCTGTATCGCTGATACAGTCGTATATATGCGACCGAGGCGCCTGTCAAAAAGCTATTTAGCTTTCAGTTTCGCCTTGCCAAACGGTTTCATAAAAGTGTCCCGGATCATCGCCGGCTTCAGCTTGGCTTTCACCAGCGCGACCTCGCAGCGCTCCCGAAGGGCATCGTGGTCGCCTGCCGCGCCTACAAGTTCCACCAGCACACCCCGCAACGCGCTCACCACCTTGGTGACCTCGTCGAGCCGAAAGGCGAAGCTGCCGACTGGGGTCGCCTTCTCGTCGGCGACCGCCTCCGGCAGAGCCGATACGCGAACCGCGTCCCGGCCTGGATAGGCCTGCTTGAACCAGTGCTCCGCCTCGAGCAGCTGTGCATGATCCTTCTTGTAGAGGGGGTTCTCATCGTCCTTTTCGCTTTTCGCCTCGATCACAAAGTCGAAGGCGGCTTCCGTCCGCCACAAGACGTCGGGCCCAACACCATGCACCTTCTCCGGTCGCTCGGCGTCGAACCCGAGGAAGCCGCCAAGGTTCGCCAGCGCATCCTCGTAGCGCGCCGCAGAAGCTTGGGGCACGAGATCACTCATCGCCTCGTCGAAATCGGCGAGGATGGCCGCGCGCTGATCGTATTCGGCTAGTCGCTTGACGATCCCGCGGGACTGCTTGCCCGGCGCAGGCCGAGCCACGTAATTAGGCCGCTTGCGAGGCGGGCTGTGATTGTTGTTCACCGAGAACGCAGTGGTCTGGAGCTTTTGCCCTTTTGCCTCGTCTTCCATTTGGTAGGCGATACGCGCTGCCGAGGCGGCGAGCCACGCGCGACGCTGCGCGTCCGCCGCTAGCACTTCGTCGTCCATCAGCTTTTCGAGCGCGGCGAGGGCTTTCTCATATTGCCCGAGACGCTGCAGCCGAAACGCCCGTCGTTCCAGGGCGGCTACCTTAAGCGCCAACTCGTCCACGGGGGCGGCGTGTGCCGCCTCCGCGAGTTCCGAAGCGTGATAGCCGACCCAGTCAGGATCGCGCTTCAGACACTTCAAAATCGTTTCGCCGACCTCATTGGCGGCCTTCACCGCCTCGCTCACCTCCTGACCGAGCTTCAGCTGGACACGCGTGCTGGCGGTGAGAAAGTCGAGGTTCTTCTTGCGCCCAATCCATCCGACCAGTTTGCTTCCAACGAGCATAATCACGCAGTAGTCGGCGCCACCACGTGTGCCCCGTCCGATCCCTTGCTCGATTCTCTGCGCGAGTAGCGAGTTCACGGCCGCGTCGGCGACGACATTCATCCGGAATACGTCGTAGTTAGTAGTACCTTGGGGGAGGTTGTCCATGACTAGAAACCGGCAGGCGTTGCCCGCCAAATCGATCCCATCGTACCTGTTGGCAAGCACAAGCGGACCGTAGGCTTCGCCCGCTTGCATGGCCGCGACCTTTGCCGAGACGGTCTTCGTCGTCTCGGCATATTCGGCAATGTCGGTCCACTCCTTCGCCGCGGTACCAGACGGAGATAGTATCACTACTCCGCGTTTTCCTTCAGCCAGCTTCGTCGCGAAGTTCTTGACCATCGGCTGGATCGCCGCGCCGCCGAGTTTCATAAGGCCAGGCACCAGGATCATGCGTTCGCCAACGCCGGCGAGGGAGGTCGAGGTGACCGGCGACGCGACCGCGTCCTGTAAGGCGCCGAAAGTTCGCACGATCTCGCTATCGTCAGCGATGGTCGCAGACATATAGATCCTGCGGCCGGCGTCGTCGAAGGTCGGCAGCATGTCGACTAGCGGAAACTGCGGTGTGATGCTGACGCTCGACTTGCTGAACAGGCAGTGGCAGACGCCGAGATCATCGCGCAGAAACCGCCACACGAATGCGTCGACTGCATCGACCTCGCCCGAAAGATACTGCTGGATTTCGTCGAGCTTACGATGCCACGCCCAGCTAGGCACTTCGATTACGCCGAACTCTTTGCCGTTTATGATGTCGGCGAACGAGCCGCCCCGGCCCACTTCTTTGAACGCGGGCCGAAACCGGTCGGCCAACTCGGTGTAAACGTCTTTGTGATCTCTAGCCGAGATGTTCAGCGTGAAAGCCTCGCGCACGGACGATAAGGCGACGTGCGCATCGTCAAGCACGATAGCGCCGACCTTCACCACCTCCTGCCCCGAGCCCCGCACACCGAACTTGCTGCGCCCGTTGAACAGGGTCTCGTAAGCCCCGACGAGCACGCTCTTGCCATCGTGGAACTCCGCAGACAATGGCTGGCCCTTCGTGTAGGGCACGGCCGAGATGCCATATTCTTTGCTCTTAGCCAGCACCTGTTCCACGAGTTGATTGGTTGGAGCGAGGTAGAGCACCGGCTCGCCGGTTTCATTCATCACCGATTGGGCCATGAGCAGCGCCACTAGCGTTTTGCCGCCGCCGGTGTGCAACTTCACGACTATGTCGTTGTCGTTCCGCCGCCCAAACCAAGCGTCCAGCACCTCCGCCTGGCTTGCGTACAGGTCGTTGATACCCGGCGGCTTCGGTAGCGCGTTGAAGATGTCGCGCGGATTAATCGGCTTCGGTTTTGCCTTCGCCTCCCGCAGCTTTTTGAAGTCTACCATCGCGCTCAGCCCCTTATTTCTAAGTCGGTTTCAATATAACACGGCGACCACGAGCAAAATGAACTCACGAATGATCTGTCTCGACTGATTTTAATATTCACCGAGTTAGTCATGCTCTGATGCCAAGCTCCGAAGCCGTAAACGCATTCGAGATCGCCTCTTGATAGAGTGTATCCAACGTCGGACCCACAGCTAACAGCGCCGCGATCCGCTGGATCATCTGCCGAAGCCACCGGCGCTCGCCCTCGGTCAACGGCTTCCCATCACGTCGATCGGCCTGGCGGTAGCCGAGCCATTTTTTTAGAACCGGATAGCCGCCGAGCTGGTAAGTCCACACCGCTTCGGGAACGTGCGCAAAGTGGGCTTGCGCGTTCAGGAACAGATCGCCCGTTTGCTCGCCCCAAGCGGCATCCCACGCTGGTGCCGGCAATTCCGTCTCGAGAAACGGGCGCGGCGTCCATTTACCTTTGCCGCCGCCCCAGTAGGTGACGGTCAGCTTTAGATCGTCGGCCGAGACATTGGCTCCGTCCAAGCGGCGAAGCTGGCCAAGTAGTTTAGCGCGCTCGGGAGTGAGCACCGCCTCG
The DNA here is from genome assembly GCA_965214365.1 of Lichenihabitans sp. Classification (GTDB taxonomy): domain Bacteria; phylum Pseudomonadota; class Alphaproteobacteria; order Rhizobiales; family Beijerinckiaceae; genus Lichenihabitans. Next base: position 971,406 of record CBDCBM010000004.1, on the reverse strand, counting down.
ATCACTTCCCGTGCATCGCGGTCTGCGTCGAGCAGGCGGGCAACCTGCTCGCCAGCATCGACCATCCTACCAAACAAATCAGCGTCCTTGGGTATCGGCAGATGGGCCCAGTCGCTCGACAGCGCACTCTTATGCTCGGACTGATAGCTTGGCGCGTGGAGCGCGGCGAACGCGATACGGAACAGCTTGCCGACAAAGGCGCGCGCGTCGTCCTCGCTGCGCTCGCCCGCGAGGCCGAAGTGCTCGCGCAGCACGCGCCACGCCGGCTCGGCAATATTAGCATCGCGATGGGCAAGCAGGTCGTCACTGACTGTCTCTCGGGGAAAAACGACAGACCCGCGCTCGTGGACATGCAAGTTTACGAGGGTGGTTCCGAATAAGGGCCACGCCTCGGACTCCTTGCGAGGTTCCGGAACCGTGATTAGCCATTCGTTGCCCGATAGATTGCGAGAAAACTCAGGTCTGGCCTCGTTCAGCCATTTGTGCTCATCTACGTAGTAAATAGATCGCTGGTCGAACGGAAAGGCAAGAAATGGCTTTACGCTTTCTGCTTTGAAATGACCCTGATACTTCATGGCGCTCCAAGCATGCTCCGGTTTGTATCGCGCTTTTGGCGCGGCTATTTCCGGTACACTCGTGGCTGCTTCGGCAAACGAAAGAGCCGAAAAATATTCCTTTAGCCGGATCGCCAGTGCTGCCGCGCTTGCGTCGATCACCCCGCCTTCGACACCCCGGTTGTGGTTCACACCCTGGAACTTGGTGGGGAACAACTCGTCCAATGCAGCCCAGGCCTCAAAGCCGCCTTCCATAACGCGCGGCGACAAGCGCCAGCGACCTTCCGCGCTCGGCGTAATGTCCTCGTAGGCTGGCGCAACGTCGGCCGTGCTCGCACTCCCGCTGGGGAGGCTCGCAATCAGTGCTTGGCGCTTCCAAGCTGCCGTCCCCCAGAAATCGCGGTAGCGTACCGCCGTCGCAGTCGGCGCCGACGCGTCTCCTGTACGCTTGATCCACGTGACGATCGCAGTACCCGGCTGGATCCCGCGAGGGTCCATCTCCGTTGTGAAAGCACTATCATCGCGGGTGCCAGCGCCGGGCAGGCCCTTGGGGATCATCTTGCCCGTGCGATATTTATCGCCGTTGAGGTTATCCACCCAGACCGCATCGAAACTGGAGAGCAGCGATCGCCGCATCAAGGGGTGGGAACGGCCGGTCAGGTACGACGAATTCGAAATGTAGGAGACGACGCCGTATTCGGCGGCGAGGCCAATGCGTTCTTCGGCGAGCCTGATAAAGCGAATGTATAGATCATCCAGCAGCTGCTTCTTGACCCCGAATTCTTCGTACACACGGCTGCTACCGCGCTGTTTCATCAACGGACGACCAAATCCATTCATTTTGACGGTGTCAGGCGACATGACAAAGTAGCCCCCTGACGACACGAAGAACTGGCCCCCTTTGATGGCGAAGGAGGTCGGAATGACGAGCACGAGTGATCAGGTTGTACCGCGGGTAGATGATCCGCGGAGGCATGAGATGAAGACGCCGGACGATGTATCGGCGATGATGCGGTTGAAGACTTTGGGCTGGGGCTCGAAGCGGATCGCGGCGGAGCTTGGCTGTTCAAGGAGCACGGTGAAGCGTTGGCTGCGGTTTGGCGACTGGCGTCCGTGTATGGCGCCGTCACGATCGAAGAAGCTCGATGGCCTATCGGAATGGCTGGCCGAGCGGTTCCGCCGTCACGCGGGTAATGCTGATGTGGTTCGGCAGGAACTGGCTCGTGAGAAGGACATCCGGGTGAGCCTGCGGACGATCGAGCGGGCTGTGGCGCCGCTGCGGCGTGAGCTTGTGGCCGAAGCACGGGCGACGGTTCGGTTCGAGACGCAGCCTGGCGATCAGCTGCAGATCGATTTTGGCGAGCGGCGCGTGGAGATCGGCGGGGTGGCGAGGAAGGTCTTCTTCTTCGTGGCGACGCTCGGCTATTCGCGCCGGCTTCATGTTCGTGCTTTCGGGCACGAGAAGCAGGACAGCTGGTTTGCGGGGCTGGAAAGCGCGTTTCAAACCTTTGGGGGCGTTCCTCGGGAGGTGCTGCTCGACAATGCGCGTGCGTTGATCCTGCACCATGATGCCGCGAGCCGGGAGGTGGTGGTGCATCCCCGGCTTCATGCCTTCGCCAAGCATTGGGGGTTCCGTATCCGCGCCTGTGCGCCGTATCGCGCGCGAACGAAAGGCAAGGATGAGCGTGGCGTCGGCTACGTGAAGAAGAACGCGATCGCGGGGCGCCGCTTCGCGACCTGGTCGGAGATGGAGGGGCATCTCGACGCCTGGACGCGGGAGGTCGCCGATCTGCGCATTCATGGAACGACGGGCGAGCCGCCGAAGGATCGGTTCATCCGTGACGAGGCGCATGTTCTGAAGCCGCTGTCTGGAACGCCGCCCTTCACGACGGCACGTGACCTCCTGCGCCGTGTCGGGGCGGATTGTGCGGTGGAGGTCGACGGCAACGCGTATTCGGTGCCGTGGCGGCTGATCGGCGAGCGGGTCCGCGTGACGGTGGGCGGCGAGACCGTTCGCATCCTGCATGGTGCCCAAGAGGTCGCGCTTCACACCGAACTGAAGGGGCGGCACGGGCGCATTGTCGACGATCGTCATTTGGCCGGTCTGGTCGGGACAGTCGAGCGGCCGATCCATCGGGTCCTGGCTGACGCGGAGATAAGCCCGCCGGTCGCGATCGCGTCGACGCTGTTGCGGCCCTTGTCCGAATACGAAGCGGCGGCCGGGGGAGGCTTCTGATGGATGAGCATGACCACCTCACGGCCTTGCTCACCCGTCTGAAGCTGACCGTGTTACGCGACCAGTTGGACAACCTGATCGACGAGGCGGGGCGGCGCGACATGACCATCCGCGAGGCGTTGACGTTGTTCTGCGAGCGGGAGGTCGCACGGCGGGATCAACGCCGCATCGACATGTCGTTCGGTCTGGCGCGGTTCCCCTTCGTGCGCGACCTGACCGGTTTCGATTTCGGCGCCCAGCCGTCGATCGACAAGGCGCAGATCCGCGAGATCGCGACCGGCCGCTTCATCGCCAATGGCGAAGCCGTCCTGTTCCTGGGGCCGCCCGGCGTCGGCATGTCGCATCTGGCGGTGGCGCTCGGACGCGAGGCTATCGTGGCCGGCTATACAGTCCTGTTCACGCCGGCCATGACCCTGGTGGCGCAGCTTGCCAAAGCTCAGGCCGAAGGCCGGCTCGAGGAGCGCCTGACCCACTTCGCCAAGCCGAAGCTGCTGATCATCGACGAACTCGGCTATCTACCCTTCGAGCCCGATGCCGCGCATCTGTTCTTCCAACTCGTCAGCCGCCGTTATGAGCGCGGCGCCATGCTGGTGACTTCCAATCGCGCCGTGAGCGAATGGGGAACGGTTTTCGGGGACGCCGTGGTGGCGACGGCGATCTTGGATCGCCTGCTTCACCACAGCCACGTCATCACCATCCGGGGTGACAGCTACCGGTTGCGCGAAAAGCGTCGGAGCGGCCTTTTGCAAAAGGCCGCTCCGACGCTCCAACCCACGCCTGCTTAAGCAGGGACAACGGCAGGGGGACCAGTTCTTCGTGTCGCAAAGGGGTCAGTTTCGGATGTCGCTGGACAGACGGCGCCGTCCTTGGTCGTTTGCTCAACGAGTTTGATGCCTTTGTAGTGGGCCATAAGCTCGGCTTCCTCGGCTTGGGCTGCCCCGGTGAAACGGTCATAAGGCGGGTTGCCCAAGACGACGATGACCCGAGCATCACGCTTCACCTGCTGCGACGCGTCGAACTCTTCGCGCATTTCGGGGAAGTTGAGCTTTACATCGCCGTGCTCATGCCAGCCCGACAGCGCGTTCGTCAGGAAGACTGCGAGCCGCCGATCTGGATCGGGCTTAGCGCCAAGCTGCTCAAGAAGCAGGTAGAGCTGAAGCTGGGCGATCGCGAACGGCGCGGTCAGAATCTCGAAGCCGATCACCCGTTCCTGAAACGCGGACGTCAGCTCCAGGCCGACGGTCGTCGCGTCCCCCTCGGCAATCAGCTCCTCGGCGATGCAGCGCGCGACTTCGAGGAGGTAGGCACCTGTCCCGCAGCACGGGTCCAGGACGATCACATCGGGATCGGCGAGCCCGCGCGGGCGACCAAGCTCGGCTTTCAACAGATAATGAACTCGACGCACCTGGTAGCGAACGATCTCGGGCGGCGTGTACCATACGCCCAAATCCTCCCGCAGCTTTGGGTCGAACGCTTCGAGGAAGGGTTCGTAGAAATAGGTAATTGCTGCAATCGAGCTTTCGCCATCGATGGTAGGAAACGTCATCCGCCCGCGAAACAGCGGTCAATCAACGCGATTGAGCGTAGCGATGGCGCGGGTAAGATGCGGCTCCAGCCCAAGGTGCTTCATGCGCGAAGGATGACGTATGTCGTGTAAAAGCGCGTCGAGGAATGGAATCGGCAGAAAGGTATGAGCGTCATCGATGTCGAACGATGCGTCTGGGTCGGCTTTTTTGTCCCAGAGGATCCAGGCCGCGAAGAGCGCATAGAAAACTGATTGTACGAGCGATGATCGGAAGAAGCGCGCGCCCTTCTCGTCGTCGACGTCGAAGGCCAAACCAAGCGCTTGGCGATAGTCATCGAGCAGCGGCTTGAGGGGTTTCAGATCATCTGGCAGCGCGTCCTTCGCATCGCGCGCTTGGCGCGCGAGGATCTTCGCCAGATCGGCAGGTGCCCCGATGCGCGCCAAATCGGTCACCGCACGGGTGACTATATCGACAAGCGCGACGATCGCTTCGGCATCTACCTTCGGCTTTGCACCCCCACTGACGGCAGACCACAGATCGACGGTCTTCTGCAGCACGCGCTTCTCTGGCGGTACAGGTGTCACCCCGTCCCTTACGTAGGTCGGATCGCAAATAAGCAGGCCGAAGCCACGCACGTTGCACAAAAGCACGACGCCGGTTTGTGCGAGGTATCGTCCGATCTGATCCTTCTGCTCGGTCGAGACGGCGAGGTCGTCCAAGCCGGTGCTGGCGCGCTTGACCTCGCCGTACACCCCCACAAACAATGCGCTGTCCCCGAGCACGAAGTCCGGCATATCGTGGCTGGTCTTGCCCTTTTCAGATGTTCCAGTGCGCACGTCGAAAGGCAGCTTTTCGGCTTTGAGCACCGCCGTCAGCAGCGTCCGAACGTCCGGATAGAACGTCGTCTCGGTTGAAGTCGGGAGCGCCTCCAACGTTCGGGTGTCCGAGCAGTAGGTTGCGAGCGCTTCAGTCAAGGGGGCAGCCAATTTACTTTTCTCCCTTGGCGTCTAACGCCGCCGTTTTCTTTCGAGCACCTACAGCACTCCGCCTGATCGTCTCTGCTGAAAGCGCCTTGTGCAAAGTCGAACGGTGAACTCCCAGCGTTCGTGCGACTTCGGAAACGGTCGACTCTGGGTCCGTCAGCAAGCGTTGTGCGATCCGAAGGCGCTCCGCGTTGAGCTTCGCTGGTCGGCCGCCCTTGCGTCCTCGCGCCCTTGCAGCCGCCAAGCCCGCCTTCGTGCGCTCACGGATAAGCTCGCGCTCAAATTCGGCGAGCGCGCCGAACAAGTGAAAGATCAGCCGACCGTTGGGCGTAGTCGTGTCGAGATGCTCGGTCAGGCTGCGGAACCCGACCCCGGACGTTTCGAGCGACCTCACGGTCTCAATGAGATGGGGAAGTGATCGCCCCAACCGATCCAGCCTCCAGACCACCAGCGTATCGCCCTGCCGCGCATGGCTGATGGCATCCCGCAGAGCGGGGCGATCGGCCGACGCGCCCGATGCGCGATCCGAGAACGTGCGCTCGCAGCCCGCCGCCTTCAAAGCGTCAAGCTGGAGAGCGTCCGTCTGATCGTCCGTCGAGACTCGTGCATAGCCAAGAAGCATGTCGCGGAACTAGCACGAGCGTCGATTCTTCGACACAGATTTTGCGACGACTTTATCGACGCTCTTAAGGACTCAAACGAGCCCGCCCGATCAGTGTCGCCAAAACCCTCGTTTACGCGACACACACAGGCTCACCCGGTCCTAGCGCAGCAACGACTCTCGGACTCTCGACTACCCCTTAGGTGAGCAAACGGCTGCGCTAACGTGCAGACCGTCGGGGAAGCCTTCCCCTACGACCTAGCCCCAGGTTTCATCCGACCGCTCCGGGCGGGCAGACGCCGCAACGCCCCGCCGCTACCCCGTAGCCGACGTGATCAACGCGGCCACGCTCGCGGCCAGCTCGGCGTTCCGGAACGGCTTGGTCAAACGCGGGAGTTCCGGCGCTAGGCCGTCCACTTCGGCATAGCCGGACACGATCAGAACCGGGAGCGTCGGCCTCAGGGCGCGCGCCTCTCGCGCAAGGTCCGCGCCGGTCATCCCCGGCATGAGGTGGTCGGTGACGAGAAGGTTCGGCGTCGTGCCGGATTTGAGGAATCGCAACGCGTCCTCTGCAGATGCCGCCTCAACGACCTCGAACCCGAGATCTGTCAGCATGTCCGCGGTGCTCATGCGTACAAGCTCCTCGTCGTCCACGAGCAATGCGACGCCACGACCGACGCGCGTGATGGGAGCTGTAGGCACGGCGTCGTCACTGCCGACCGAGGCGGTGCTGATCGGCAGCCAGAGCTCGATCGTCGTCCCTCTGCCTGGCGCGCTTTCGATCGTCAGCCCGCCACCGAGTTGCGCGGCAAGCCCGTGGACCATGGACAAGCCCAGCCCCGTTCCTTTGCCGACACCCTTGGTCGAGAAGAATGGTTCGATCGCGCGGCGGCGCGTCGCCTCGTCCATCCCTGTTCCGGTGTCGGCGACGCCGAGCACCACATAGTCTCCCGTCTCAAGGCCGGAGGAGGATCTTCGGTCAACGCTCTCCTGCTTCGCCTGAATGGTGAGTTCGCCGCCGTCAGGCATGGCGTCGCGCGCGTTCACCGCCAGATTGAGGAGCGCCATCTCGATCTGATTGGGGTCGGCCTTGGCGGACGGCAGATTTGGGGCGAGGTCGACCCGCACGTCGATCGTCGGGCCGAGGGTCGAGCCGACTAGGCCGACCATGCCTTCCACGAGCTTGGGTATGTCCACGGAGACCGCCTGGAGCGGCTGGCGTCGGGCGAAGGCGAGCAGCCGCTGAACCAGAATCTTCGCCCGCTCGGACGACTGCAGCGCCCCTTCGATCAGCCGACGCTCGCGCTCGCTGCCGACGCAACGACGCACCAGCATGTCGAGCGAGCCGATTATCGGGGTCAGCAGGTTGTTGAAGTCGTGCGCCACGCCGCCGGTCAGGCTGCCCATCGCCTCCGTCTTCTGACTCTGGCGAAGCGCCTCCTCGGCCTCCTTGAGGCGGTTCTGCTCGCGCAGCCTGTCGGTCACGTCCGACACGAACTGATAGGCGCCGATCGCCCGGCCCTCGGTGTCGCGAAGCGAGCGGAACCGCATCTCGTAGTAGCGACGGTCGAGCGAGGCCTGTCCGAACTCATCGACCTCGACGAACTCCTCGCCGCCGAGCGCCCGCGACCACACCGCCTCGACCGCCGCTCGGTCGCCGGGTCGATGGCTCAGCAGCTCGAGCATGTTGTCGCCCGCCTTCGGGCGGCGCACGCCGAAGATGCGCGCGAACTCGTCCGCCGCCGCTTTGTTGACGGCGAGCCAGTTGAACTCCCGGTCGGCGACCTGGACGAAGATGTCGGTGCCGTCGATCACGTCGGCGAGGACCCGGCGCTCGGCGAGCGCCTCGGCCACGCGGCGTTCCAGCGTCTCGTTCAGGTCGCGTAGTCGCGCCTCGCTCTCCCGCAGCGCCGCCTCGGCACGCTTCTGGTCGCTGATGTCGCGGAACAGCAGCGCGACCCGGTTCCGGCCGCTGATGCGGAACGCGTACACGTCCCACCAGCGGGCGAGCGGCGTCGAATAGCTTTCGAAGCGCGCCGGCTCTCCCGTGAGCGCCACGCGGCCATAGGTGTCGAACCAGAACTGGTCCTGGTCGGCCGCGATCTCGCGCATCCAGCGCCCCGCGCCGTTCTCGATGCCGGTCTGGCGCTCGAAGGACGAGCTGATCTCGAGAAATCGGTAATCGGCGGCGTCGCCATGCGCGTCGAACGCGACCTCTATCGTGCAGAAGCCCTGATCGATGCCGTTGAATAAGGCGAGGTAGCGCTCTTCGGCCTCGCGCAACCGAGTCTCCGCCCGTGCGCGCTGGACCGCGTCCCAGGTGCGCTCGGCGACGGCTTCGATCAGCGTGATCTCGTCGCCTGTCCACGCTGACGGGCGGTCCCGGTGGACGTTGAGGTTCACGTCGAAGCCGCCGTCTTTGAACAGCGGCACGATGACCAGCGCCCTGGCGTCGATGGCGTCGAGCGCGTCGAGGTGATCGCGGGTGCAGGGATCGAGGCGGACGTCCTCGATCGCGAGCGTCCCGCCCGCCCGAAGGCGGTTCACGAGGGGGGCTCCGAAATCGCTCAAGCGGATTTCGCCGGGCAGCCGCGGCGCGTCACCTTTGGTCCACTGCCCGCGGATGAAGCCCCGGTTTTCCGGATCGTCGATCTCGGCGTATGCGACCCGAACCGCGCCCAGTCCCTCTCCGAGCGCGCGCGAGGCTTCCGCGATGATGTCTTCCGGGTCGGCCATACCTCGGATCCGATCGGCCAACTCGAGCAGGAACCGTTGCCGCTCCTCGCTTTTGCGTAGCGCCTGATTGCCGCGGTAAACCTCCGTGGTCTCATAACCTCCGACGAAGAGGCCGGTGACCACGCCCGCGTCGTCGCGGATCGGCTCGAGCACGAAATCAACGTATTGCGGCTCGCCGCGGCCGTGCAGGCGCAGCTCCATGCCGCGGGTGACGACGCTCTCGCCGCTGTGGAAGGCGTTCTCGAACGCCTCGAAATAGCCCTGCCCCTCGATGTCGGCGAACACGTCACGAAACCGGCGGCCGACGAAATCGGTGCGCTCGGAGATCGTGATATAGGCGTCGTTCACGTAGGTGTAGACGAGGTCGGCACCGGACAGCATTCCGACGAACCCGGGCATCTGGCGCAACATCTGCCGCTGATGCTCCTGAACCTCGGCAGCGCGGCGGTGCATGAGCACCGACTGCGTCGTTTCGGTGCAGACGACGAGGACCCCCCCGACCCCGTTTGCGGCCGTGTCGTCGTCGATCGGGCTGTAGCCATAGGTCCAGTAGACGTCGTCGAGCCCGCCGTTGCGCGTGATCGGCACGAGTTGGTTCTCATGCCAGGTCGCGCCACCGCCTGACATCACCTGCTCGATCTGCGGGCCGATGACGTGCCAGATCTCCGCCCAAACCTCGCGAGCCGGCCGGCCAAGCGAGCTGGGGTGACGCTCGGGGCCGATCGATTGCCGGTAGGCGTCGTTGTAGAAGCAGAGCAGCTCGGGACCCCACCAGACGTACATCGGGTGTCCCGTGTTGAGCAGCAGGCGTATCGCCAGCCGCAGCGGCTGCGGCCACGCCTCAGGCGTTCCGAGCGGCGTGGCGATCCAGTCGTGCGCGCGCATCAGCGCACCCATCTCGCCGCCACCGGTTAGGAACATGGCATCGGAACCGCGAGTCGAAATGCTTGCCAATCGCCGTCCCCTTCCGCCGCCGCCTGACGCGTGGGCAATCTAACCTAAGGCTTAGCGCGCAAAACCTATTTCGTCTTGGGACAACGAAGTCGCGTCGAGGCCGCGAATCCGGGGCAACAAGACAGAGGGAGAGGGCTGCGGCTGTCGCCGTGACGGGTTGAGGGTCGAGAGAGAGGCTCCCGGCCAGCCCGTCCGGAGATCTCCCATGCTTCAGACCCTGCCTTCCCGCCGCGCCGGCACCGCCGGCTCCGCTCCGCCAGTCACCGGCGGCTATAAGGTCGACATCAGCCGCGGCGAGCGTATCGGCCGCGTGTCGTCCGAGTGGTTCGGTCGCCCCGATGATGAGCGCTACTTGTCGCTGGCCGAGCTGCACGCGGCGGTGCGTGGCCGCGCCGAATGCGCCACCGCCCGCACCGTCGAAACCAAGGCGCTGCGGGTCGAGGCGAGCCAAGATAATGCCGAGCGCCTGACCCTGGTCGTGCCTGGTCGCAATGAGCCGGTCGCACCGACCCACTGGTCCTACGGCCAGCTCTGCAGCCTGGTCGGCGCACCCGCCAGCTACATGCGTCAGCTGCCCGCGCCACTTGCCGGCATCAACCTCCAGCACGGGCTGCTGTCCCACCGCGCCGAGCTGGTGAAGACGTTGGAAGCGGACGACGGACGCGTCGAACTGCGCGCGGTGACCGGCCCCGACTACGGCCGCATCTGGGATCACGAGTTGGTCGAGGCGGTAATGCGCATTGCTGGCAACGGCACCGGCGACACCCGCTGGAAAGTACCGGGCCTGCTCGACTGGTCGACGATGACCCACAACCCGTTCGTGGAGGTGACCAAGGACACCACCACCCTCTACGCCTCCGATCGCGACGTGTTCCTATTCTTGGTCGACGACGCTCATCCGATCGAGGCCGGGCGGCTGCCGAACGGTGATCCCGATCTCTACTTTCGTGGCTTTTATTGCTGGAACAGCGAGGTCGGCTCCAAGACGCTCGGCATCGCCAGCTTCTATCTTCGAGCGGTGTGCATGAACCGCAACATCTGGGGCGCTGAAGGCTTCGAGGAGATCTCGATACGGCACAGCAAGTTTGCAGGGCACCGCTTCGCGCACCAGGCCGCACCGGCGCTGGAGCGGTTCGCCGACAGCTCGCCTTCGACCTTCGTCGCCGGAGTGCGGGCTGCGCGCGAGACGATCGTGGCCCGCAAGGACGACGATCGCGAGAGCTTTCTTCGCAAGCGCGGCTTCTCGCGTCCCGAGACCGAGAAGATCATCGCAACGGTGCTGGAGGAGGAAGGCCGGCTCCCGGAGTCGATCTTCGACTTCGTGCAGGGGATCACGGCGCTGGCGCGCGACAAGCCGCACCAGGATGCGCGGCTCGAACTCGAGGGCAGAGCGGCAAAGCTGATGGTTGCTGCGCGGTAGCACGGCGGCTTGCCTCTCGGCGGCGGAGCCGCATCTCCGCCGCCGGAGTCCCAAACCTATCTAAGAAGGAGGTTATCATGGCCGACCGCGTTTCCGCATCGATCGTACTGGGCGGCACGATTACCGCGGCCGCTTTCGCTCAACTCGCCGCGCTGGCCGAACGGGAAGGTCTTTCCACCGACTGGGACGGCGAGCCGTTCCAACCGGACCACCTCATTCCGGACCAGCCGCTAAGGCTGGGATTGCCCCGGTTTAGTGGACAGTCGGGGGAGTTGTTTGGCTACGTCTTGGTAGCAGCGGCTTCTTCGGCGATTTCGTACGCCATGGGGGATTTGTATCCAAGGGAGGAGTGAAGCCGGCGGGGATTGTACCAGGCTTCGATGTAGCTGAAGCAGGCCATCCTGGCTTCGGCCTGGGAAGCAAATCGGCGCCTGGAAAGCAATTCGGCTTCCAGAGTGGAGAAGAAGCTCTCGGCCATGGCGTTGTCGTAAGCGTCGCCGACCGAGCCCATCGAGGGACGCACGCCGGCTTCGCCGCAGCGCTTGCCGAACGCCAGCGCGGTGTATTGGCTGCCCTGGTCGCTGTGGTGGATGACGTCCTTGGGCCGGCGCTGACCGACGGCCATTTCCAACGCATCCAGGACGAGTTCGGCGCGCAGGTGGTTCGCCATGGACCAGCCGACGATCTTGCGGCTCCAGCTGTCGAGCACGATGGCGAGATAGAGAAAGCCGGCGGCGGTCGGCACGTAGGTGATGTCGGCGACCCACAATCGGTTCGGCCCCGGCGCCGTGAAGTTGCGGTCCACCAGATCGGGCGCGGGCTTGGCTTCCTTGTCGCGCTGCGTCGTGATGGGGCCACCGCGCCGGTGGCTGGCGCCGACCAGCCCGGCCGCGCGCATCAGGCGCGCGATCCGCTTGCGGGCGTGCCTGTCGCCGCGTGTCTGAAGCTCGGCATGGATGCGCGGCGAGCCGTAGGTCTGGCGCGAACCGGCATGCACGGTCCGCACGCGCTTTAGCAGCATGGCGTCCGCCTGGGCATGGGCGGAGGGCAGACGGTGCAGCCAGGCGTAGTAGCCGGCTTTCGACACGCCGAGCACGCGCGTCATGGCGGCAACCGGGAAAGCGGCCTGGTTCGCGCTCATGAACCGGAAGACCGGGACGGTATCGCCCCGGTCTCGCGGGCGAACCAGGCCGCGGCTTTTGAGAGGATATCCCGCTCCAGGCGGAGCTGCTTGTTCTCGCGGCGCAGGCGAGCCAACTCGTCGCGCTCGGCCGCGCTCAAGCCGGGCACTGCTTCCTCGCGCCGCCCCTCGCTGCGGTCGGCCAGCGCGACCCAGCTGCGGATCGACTGCGCCGTCGGCTCGAACTCGCGGGCGAGATCGTCGGGATCGCGCCCGGCACGCACCAGATCGACCATCTGGCGGCGGTACTCGGGGGAATAAGGCGGGTGGGTTCTGTGCATCGGGACACCTTGCGCGAAAGCTTCAAGCTGTCCACCAAACCGGGGCAATCCCAGGCTCTGCGCGCACGAGGTGGCGTGGGGCCGTTTCGAGGCGCTTGAGTCGTGGTGCGTCGCCAACGCTGTGCCGTTCGCCCGCTGGTCCGGCGCCTGCGCCGGCCAGTGGGGCGCCGAGCGGGTCGTCTTCAGCGGCGATGGAGAGCCAGCGTCGTTCGCCGCCGACGAGGACGACTGCGTTCTGATCGGCCGCGACACGGCCGAGCGGCTCGGCTCGATCAAAGCCATCCGCGCTCACTTCGACGCTGCGGACTTCGTGGTGCCGCCCCTCATCATCCGCGATGGTGTCTCCTGATCGCCGGGAAGCCGAGCGGCTCCATACTCTCCGGGCGCGGCGCTCTCCCCATTAGAGGGAGAGGGCTGCGCTTCGCTTCGTGACGGGTTGAGGGTCGAGAGAGAGGCTCCCGGCCAGCCCGTCACGGAGAACTACCGTGGCCAAGTCAGTCCAGAAGATCACCCTGTCGTCCTCGCGCGACATCCCGTTCGACAAGCTCCTGCTGAGCCAGTCCAACGTCCGCCACGTCAAGGCGGGCGTCTCGCTCGAAGAACTCGCCGAGGACATCGCCCGCCGTGGCCTGTTGCAGGGCCTGAGCGTCCGCGCCGTCATCGACGAATCCGGGGCGGAGACTGGCATGTTCGAGATCCCGGCCGGCGGTCGCCGCTACCGGGCGCTCGCGCTGCTGGTCAAGCAGCGGCGCTTGGCGAAAACCGCACCCGTGCCCTGCGTGGTGCGCGAGAGCGGCCTCGCCGAGGAGGACAGCCTCGCCGAGAATATCCAGCGCGCGCCGCTTCACCCCCTCGACCAGTTTCGGGCCTTCCTGGCGCTGCGGGCGAAGGGCCAGTCCGAGGAGGAGATCGCGGCGAACCAGTTCGTCTCGGTCGCGGTGGTGAAGCAGCGGCTCCGGCTGGCGTCGGTCAGCCCCAAGCTGCTCGAGGTGTACGCCGAAGACGGCATGACGCTCGACCAGCTGATGGCGTTCACCGTCAACGGCGACCACGAGCGCCAGGAGCAGGTATTCGAGCGCCTCTGCCTGTCCTACGACAAGCAGCCCTACGTCATCCGGCGGATGCTGACCGAAGGTGCCGTGCGGGCCTCGGACAAGCGAGCGCAGTTCGTCGGCCTCGCCGCCTATGAAGAAGCCGGAGGCACCGTCCTCAACGACCTGTTCCAGGGCGATGACGGCGGCTGGCTGCAGGACGTGAGCCTGGTCGACATGATGGTGGCCGAGAAGCTCAACGAGCAGTCGCTCGCCATCCAGGCCGAGGGCTGGCGCTGGGTCGAGGTCGCGCCCGACTTCGCCTATGGCCACACCTACGGCCTGCGCCAGCTGCGCGGCGAGATCGTGCCACTGACCGCCGAGGAGGAAGCGACGCTCGCGGCGCTTCAGCAGGAGGTCGACGACATCGAGACCGCGTCGGCCGAAGCTGAAGAGCTGACCGACGAGCAGGACGAGCGCATGGGCGAGCTCGAGACCGCGATCGCGTCGCTCAATGCCCGTCCGGTCGTGTTCGAGGCCGAGGAGGTCACCCGCGCCGGCGCGTTCGTCAGCATTGCCGCCGACGGTTCGCTCCGCGTCGAGCGCGGCTACGTCCGGCCGGAGGACGAACTGCCGGTCGAGCCGGAGGCGGAGATCGGGACCGACGAGGATACGGCCTATGCGGCGGCTGAAGTCGAGGGCGATGAGGCGGCGATCTATGCCGCGTCCGCGCCGATGGCCGAGCCGGAGGAGGATGAGGGTCTGCGGCCGATCCCCGATCGGCTGCTGACCGAGCTGACTGCCCACCGCACGCTGGCGCTCCGCCATGCGCTGGGCGAGCGGCCCGACATCGCCTTCCTCGCCGCATTGCACGCGCTCGCGCTGGGGGTGTTCTACACCTACCGGTCGGACACCTGCCTGGAGCTCGATCTCAAGAGCGTCCAGTTCGGCAGCCAGGCTCCCGGGCTGAACGACACGGCGCTTGCCCGTTCACTCGACGAGCGGCAGCAGTCCTGGCGGTCCGCGCTGCCGAAGGAATCGGGCGAGCTGTGGGGTGCGCTGGAGACGTTCGACGCCGACAGCCGCGACGCGCTGTTCGCGCATTGCGTCTCGCTGTCGGTGAACGCGGTGCACGAAGCTTGGAACCGTCGTCCGAAGGCGTTCGTGCACGCCGACCGGCTCGCCCAGGCGGTCGACCTCGACATGGCGGCGAGCTGGACGTCGACTGCGGCAAACTTCCTCGGCCGGGTCACCAAGGCGCGCATCCAGCAAGCCGTGGCGGAAGCGCGAGGCCAGCGTGCGGCCGAGCTCATCGAGCACCTGAAGAAGGTCGAGATGGCGACCGAGGCGGAGACGCTGCTCGCCGGTTCGGGTTGGCTGCCCGAGCCCCTGCGCACGCCGGGTCGGGTGATGGCTGCCACGGTCGAGACCGTCGACGCCGAGCGCGGCGTCGTGCCCGAGACCGTCATCGAAGAGACGGCGACGGACGGCGGCGAACCGGCCGTGGTCAACGAGGACGCCTTGATCGAAGAGGAGGAGGCCGCCGAGCCGACGGACGAAGGGGAGGTCGGGGACATCGACGAAAGCTCCCTCGCCGACGAGCAAGGCACCGACGATGAGGAGGTCACGTTCGAGCCCCACGCGATCGCCGCCGAGTAACTTCCTACCCACCACCACCCTGGGGCTCGCCGGCGACGGCGGGCCCTTTTCTCGTTCAGGAGGCCGCGATGCCGGACACCGCATCAGACCTGGCCGGCCGTCTCGCCGACAACGCCGAGGCGGTCTGCCGCCACTACCTCTCCAACGGCCGCCGCGAAGGTCGCTGGTGGACCGTGGGGGACGTCTACAACACGCCCGGCCGCTCGATGATGGTCCGACTAAAGGGCACCGACCGCGGGCGGGCAGGAAAATGGACCGACGCCGCCACGGGCGAGCATGGGGACCTGCTCGACCTCATCGCCCAATCGCAGGGCTGCACGACACTCGCCGACACGCTTGAAGAGGCACGTCGATTCCTGAGCCTCCCTCAGCCCGAGCCGTACGAGCCGATCGCGCCTGCGCCGCAGGGATCGCCCGAAGCCGCACGCCGACTGTTCGCCATGTCCGAGCCTATCCGGGGCACCGTCGCAGAAGCGTATCTGCGCACTCGCGGCATTACGGATTTGCGGGACTGCACGTCGCTGCGCTTCCATCCGCGCTGCTACTACCGTGGCGACGAGACTGACCCGGCCGACGCCGCCCGTGATGCCTGGCCGGCATTGATCGCCGCCGCCACCGATGCGACCGGCGCCATCACTGGCGTGCATCGTACCTGGCTGTACCCTTCCGGGGAGACGAAGGCGCCGGTGTCGACGCCGCGACGCTCGATGGGGCTGATCAACGGTCAAGGCGTCCGCATTGGCAAGGCGAGTGGCATCGCTGCTGTCGGCGAAGGCTTGGAGACCATGCTTTCGCTGCGTGTCGCATTGCCCATGCTGCCGATCGTCGCTGCAGGCTCGGCCAACCACCTCGACGCCCTGCTCCTGACCGAAGGGCTGCACCGCCTCTACGTCGCCGAGGACAACGATCCGGCCGGACGACGCGCGACGGCGTCGGTGATGACCAGAGCAGAAGCGGTCGGGATCGAAGCGATGCGGCTGACCCCGGCGCTGGGCGACTTCAACGACGATCTTCGGCAACTCGGACGAGAGGCGCTCCACACGGCATTGCGGGTGCAACTCGCCCCCGAGGACGTCGAGCGGTTCTGGATGCCGGGACGGGAGAGCGTTCGCGCAGCCTGACACGGGTGTGATCGCCGACGTGCAAGGCCGGGGGCTGTTCCCGTTCCAGCAGGAGAGCCGCGCCGCTGGCCTCTGAGAGGGGCGATCGGACCGGAGCCGGTCCGGGCCGGCAACGGCTGCGCGCGACTTTCTTCCCCTGGGCTACGCCCATTCCTCGCGAGGCAAGAAAGCCGTGCTCGCCGTCCTTCGCTGCGCTTCGGCCGCGGGCAAGAGCCTCGCGGTGCAGGCCCGGTCCGTCCCCGCTCTTCGTCACCCACGAGGCCGCGAAGGGCGCGGTCGACCTGCCGGAGGCGAACACCATGACCCACGACCACACGCCGGAAGACCACGAACCCGACCACGCCGAGAGCCCGACCGCCCACCTCCTCGCCGAACTCCAGCTCTTCGGCCACCGCCCGTTCGAGGGAGAACCCGACCCGAGGCCGCTCCCCGAGGATCACCTCGTCCGCGCCGCCGTCGCCGACACCTTCGACGCTTTCACCACCGCCTTGCAGGACACCCGCCTCGAGCCCGACCTCGAAAACCTGCTCTGGGGCATCGTCAACGTCCTCCACCGCGCCACCGGCCGCATCGAGCGCGAGCTCGACGACAACGAACAGGCGCAGCAGCGCAGCCAGCGCGAGCAGGACGGGTCCGAGGTGCGCTCGGTCGAGCTGGAACGGCTCCTGACCGAGGGGCTGACGCTGATCGAGCGCCGTAACGCGCACGAAGTCCTGCGCGATCTCTCCGCCGACGCCTTCGAAGTTCACCTCCGCAAGCCGTGGCGGCCGCACTCCGGTTCGATGGTCAGCCGCAGAACGCTCACGGCGACGCTGATCGACAGCCGCGACTTCATCGCCGCTCGCAAGCGCGCCGAGACCGAGGTGATGCTGCCCGCCGGGCCGAAGGTCGCATTCACCGGCGGCGCCGATGTCAACGATCACAAGGCGATCTGGGCCGCGCTCGACCGGGTGCACACCAAGCACCCCGGCATGGTGTTGCTGCACGGCGGCAGCCCGAAGGGCGCCGAGCTGATCGCCAGCAAATGGGCCGACCACCGCAAGGTCGCGCAGGTCGCGTTCAAGCCCGATTGGACCCGCCACGCCAAGGCGGCCCCGTTCAAGCGCAACGACCAGATGCTCGACATCCTGCCGATCGGGGTCGTGGTGTTCCCCGGCACTGGGATCCAGGACAACCTCGCCGACAAGGCGAAGAAGATGGGCATCCCGCTGTTCGACTTCCGCAAGGGAGGTGGCGTGTGAGCGCCATTTCCGCTTTCGCCCAACTCCAGTCGATGCCGGGATAATTTGCTCTTCTCGTAGGCGGATATGTGCTCAGTCGTTCAGCGATGCGCCCAGCGCATCGAGCAGATAGGCGGTACCATGCTCGCGGGAGCCGGCATCGTCATAGCCGTCGAGAAAGGCACCCTGTTCCGTGACCATCAGCCTCGTCCCCCCGTCTTCGCTGCCGAGCTGCATTGTCGCCAGCGAGACGGATATCTTCTTGTCGTCGAGGTGCATGACGTAACTGTAGACCAGCCGTTCGTGACGGACGACATCATGGTAGGTGGCGTCGAAGGTCGAGACCACGCCGCTCTTGAAGCGTCCCTTCGACAGTTCGCGGCCGCCTTCGCGAACATCCATGTGGCGTTCCAGCAGCTCGATCATACTGGGCGGGCCGCCGAACCACTTCGCCTTGGCCGCTTCGTCGGTCAGCGCCCGCCACACGCGTTCGACCGGCGCATCGTAGCGGCGTTCGAGATGAAACACGGCATGTACCACCGATCGCGCGTCCGTACCGACGGCACCCGACAGGCGGAGCACCTCCTGCTCGAGCTTGTCGAGCGTCGTGCGCCAGCCCTCGGCCGCGCCCGCGACCATCGGCGCAGCCATCGCCGGATCGATGAAAGTGTACGTCTGCACGACATCCATCCTCGTGCCGCCGGGCAGAGCGTCGGTGAAGGTCACCTCCGTGTAGGCGCGGAAGAGCGGACGGCCCTGCAAGTCGGTGGCGTGCATGTCGATCACGAGGCGGCTGTGGGGCGTCACTTCGACGAAGGTTCCGCGAGTCCAGTGCTTTTCGCCCGATGGCGAGAGCATGCAGACCTCGAACGCGCCGCCGACCCTCATCTCCACCGTGGCCTCGGGGGTAGTGTAGGTCGCCGGACTGAACCAGTTCCTGACATGGTCGGCGGTGCTCCACGCCTTGAACACCGTTTCCCGGCGCGCATGGAAAGTTCGCGATATTCGCAGCGGCTGCGGCTGCTGCTGCTGCGACGTGGCTTCGTTATCCGCATCAATCGATCGAATCATTATGATCTCCTTCGTCTTCCATCAATTTCAGATGTTCGCCAAGGCGATCGAGGCGACGTTCCCATTCTTGACGTCGGTCATCGATCCATTGCTCGGCTAGGCTGAGGGTCGCGGTCTCGATCGAGCATGTCCGCACCCGCCCCGTCTTTTCCGAGCGCACCAGCCCCGCCGCCTCCAAGACCCCGAGATGCTGCATCGCGGACGGCAGCGACATCGGGAGCGGCCGGGCCAGTTCGCTTACGGGTGCTGGGCCACGGCTTAGCCGCTCGACCATGGCCCGTCGCGCAGGGTCCGCCAGTGCGTGGAACAGACGGTCGAGGTCGGGCGCTTGGTTAAGCATATGGCTAACTATCAGAAATGTTGACAGTTAAGCAATCCCCTTAGTGACTGTTAGTTGCGTTTCAGGTTGCAGCTCGTGCGTGCGCCGCATGGTCGCTTTTCGGGCTGCCCTCGATCGCGGTCGAATGGCTGAAATGGTGTCGCAAGCCGCCGCTACGATCTCTCCCGAGAACGTTTCCTTTCGGGAAGCCGTTGACACAAGGCAACGGCAGTTACCGCTACCTGCGCCCCGAAAACCGCCTTTCCGCGAACCACGCACCTCAGGAGTCAGCGCGCGAGCGACGTGAGGCGAAGCCGATAGCTCCCGTCCGCGGCGACCGACCCACTCACAGCCGCTGACCCTTGGTCCGACCCGGGACCTTCTACGATCAACCCGCGAGGGGTTCGCTAAGCGGAGCTTGCGACCGCTCCGGCTACGCCTCCGGGTGATCGCGGTCCCGCGCCGGACACTTCGGGCGCCTGTCGAGCGGGGGCGGTCCCCGCTCCCGAACAGGAGCCGGTCCGATGTCACTATCCCTCGCACAGAAGAACGCCTGGAGCCTCGCCAAGAGCCTGATGGTCTGCATCACCGTTTTCAAGGCCGGATCGGACTACGGCGTTATGCCGAGCGCCGAGTTCGACGGCTCCCCCGCCACGGTAGTGCACGATTATGACCCGTTCGAGATTATGTAGACCTTCAGCGTAGCTGGCTCACCCTGGTCGGCCTCGTACCCGACTGGGGTGAGCATAATCGGCCGCGGTGGTAACTAGGCAGCGAGTTTATCAGCGGCGCTCGCTAAGCTTGGATAGGGTCGCCCTCTATGCTACCGCAGCGACGATGGCCCACACCGTTCGTGAGAAGCAGAAGCTCCTGGCTCGCGTGCGCCGCATTCGTGGCCAGGTGGAGGCAGTAGAGCGCGCGCTGGAAGCCGAGACCGGTTGTGAGCAAGTCATGCACCTGCTCGCCAGCACGCGGGCGGCGATGGCAGGGCTGATGGCCGAGGTCGTCGAGGACCATGTCCGAACACACCTGGTCGATCCTGTCGCGCATCCCGACGCGCTGAACGGTGAAGCCGCTGAGCAGCTGCTCGCGGTAATCCGAACCTACCTGAAGTGAGATCGAGCCCCATGGCGACCATAGAAGCAACCGCGCCGCAGACGCACACGCATGTCTTCCTCGGCGAGGGGCACGAACACGCCGAACGCCGCACGTGGGCGGTGATCTGGCTCTGCGGGGCGATGATGGCGCTGGAGATTGTCGGCGGTGCGCTGTTCGGGTCTATCGCGCTGGTCGCCGATGGACTGCACATGTCCACCCATGCGGGTGCGCTTCTGCTGGCGGCTCTCGCCTACAGCTATGCTCGCGAGCACGCCGGCGATCCGCGCTTCACCTTCGGCACCGGCAAGCTGGGCGACCTCGCCGGATTTACGTCGGCCATCATTCTCGCGATGATCGCGCTGCTAATCGGCTACGAGGCGGTGAGCCGCTTTTTCGCGCCGGTGCCGATCCATTTCGGCGAAGCTATCCCGATCGCGTCACTAGGCCTGGCGATCAACGTCGCGTCGGCATGGCTCTTGTCCGCTGGCGGACACCACCATCATGGCCACGGCCATGATCACGGGCACGATCATGGGCACCCGCATGCTGAGGAGAACCGGATCGAGGCCGCCAAGGGCCCGCTGCTCCTGTCCATATTCGAGGACGATCATCCGCCCGTGTTTCGGGTTTTCACGGAGAGCGGAAGCCTTCCCGACGCGGGCTCGGTGGGCGTCGAGACGGAACGGCCTGGCGGCGAGCGCATGGTCTTCGCATTCGATGACCGTGGTGAGTATCTTCAAAGCCGGGACGAGATCCCGGAACCTCACGCCTTCACAGCCCATGTCCGCGTAGGCGATCAGGTTCGCTCAACGGTCTTCGAGGAACACGATCACGGCCACGGGCATGGGGCGGCGCATCGCGACAACAACATGCGCGCCGCCGTCGTCCACGTGATGGCCGACGCAGCGGTCTCGGTTCTCGTCATCGTCGGGCTCGTCCTTGCGCGCGCATTCGGCTGGCTCTGGATGGACCCGTTGGCGGGGCTGGTCGGCGCCTTCGTTATCGCGAGCTGGTCTTATGGACTCGTCAGAGACACGGGTGCGATCCTGCTCGATATGAGCCCTGACCAGGAGGTCGCGCGAGGCATCCGCTCGACTGTCGAAGCGCAGGGCGACCGGTTGACCGACCTGCATGTCTGGAGGCTCGGTCCGGGACACTTAGGGGCGATCGTCTCGGTCGCCACCAACCAAGCGCGCGAACCTGCTTTCTACCGTGAACGTCTGGCGCGCTTTCGGTCGCTCTCACATGTCACAGTCGAGGTGCAACGAGCCGCCTGATAGCTTACGTGCTCTGTTCGCTCGCCGTCGCCGCCGAGACGTGCGCGTCCCCCGGCACGGGACGGCCTTCCGCCGTGCGTTCGCTGTACCGGTCGACGAGGTATTCCGACCGGTCGCGGGTCAGCAGCGTGAACTTGTAAAGCTCCTCCATTACGTCGACGAGCCGCGCATAATAGTCGGACGGTTTCATCCGGCCGGCGTCGTCGAACTCGTTGTAGGCCTTCGCCACCGACGACTGGTTCGGGATCGTGATCATGCGCATCCAGCGGCCGAGGATGCGGAGCTGGTTGACCGTGTTGAACGATTGCGAGCCGGCGTTGACTTGGCATACCGCGAGCGTTCTGCCCTGGGTGGGGCGTACGCCACCACTCTCCAGCGGCAGCCAGTCGATCTGGCTTTTGAAGATGCCGGTCATCGCGCCGTGGCGCTCCGGTGAGCACCACACGTGCCCCTCTGACCAGATCGACAGCTCGCGCAGCTCGGCAACCTTCGGGTGGGTCGCGGGAGCGTCGTCCGGCTGGGGCAAGCTGCGCGGATCGTAGATGCGCGTCTCCGCGCTGTCAACGCCGGTGTAATTTCAGGCCGGCGGGGCGGACCAAAAGCAGGCCAGTGGATCGGGCACGCCGACATGGAAAGGGCCCCGATCGGGGCCCTTTCCATGTCGGCTTAAAGTTTGGATCAGGCGGCCGTGATTTCGCCGGTGTCGGGATCGACGATCTCGGCGGTGGCCTGGTTTTGCTCCGCCCTCACCGATGCGCGCCGCCGGCCGACGGACTGTTTAAGGCGGTAGCTGTCGCCGTTCATGGTCAGGATGCTGACGTGGTGGGTGAGCCTGTCCAGCAGGGCGCCGGTGAGCCGCTCCGATCCCAGGACCGATGTCCAGTCCTCGAAGGGGAGGTTCGAGGTGATGATGGTCGAGCCCCGCTCGTAGCGCTGGGAGAATGTCTCGAAGAGCAGCTCGGCTCCGGTCGTCGAGAGCGGCACGTAACCCAGCTCGTCGACGATCAGCAGCTTCACGGCCTGCAGGTCGCGCTGGAGTTTGAGAAGGCGTCGCTCGTCCCGTGCTTCCATGAGCTGCGTCACCAGGGACGCCGCTGTCGTGAACGCCACGGTGAAGCCCTTCTGGCAAGCCGCCAACCCTAGAGCAAGAGCGACATGACTCTTGCCGGTGCCAGAGTTGCCGAGCGCGATGATGTTCTCCCGGCGGACGATGAACTCGCAGCGGCCGAGGTCCAGCACCAGCATCTTGTTGAGGCTCGGGATGGCAGTGAAGTCGAACGTATCGAAGCTCTTCACAGCTGGAAACCGAGCGGCCCGGATGCGGCGTTCGACGACACGGCGCTCCCGGTCGATCAGTTCCAACTCCACCAGGCGCAGAAGGTAGCCGGTGTGGTCGACCCCGCCCTGCGCGCACTCGCGCGCCACCTTGTCGTACTCGCGCAGGATCGTCGGCAGCTTCAGCTGCTTGAGATGGTGGCCGAGCAGGACCTGGGGCTTGCCAGCCCTGGTGCCACTCGGCATGTCTCCCTCGATCGAGGCCATCACGCCGCCATCTCCGGCACCAGCACGGCATAGTCGGCGGCCGTCGTCGTCTTGACCGCCAGTTGCGGCAGATGGGGATAGGCGGCGAGGTCAAGGCGGACGGGACGCCGCTCGATCCGCGCCAGCGTGATCTGTTTGACAGCATCAAAGCCAATGGCGCCGAGCCGAATGGCCTCGGTAACGGCAAAGGCCACAACATCCTGTGGCGCCGCCTCCATCAACCGCAGCACTTGGATGAACTCCCGCTTGCCGCGATTGCCCATTCTAGCTTCCAGGAGATGGCGTAGATGCTGGAACACCTCCGGCAGGTTCCAACCTTGCAGCGCCGCGGCTTGATCGAGCGCGTTCGGCTTCATCTCGATCAGCGCCAGATAGTGCAGCGGATCCGCAACGAACACGCCCTCGCCGTAGTGGCGCGGGTGCCTGGCGATCTCACGGCCGGCACACAGGATCGCGACCTCGTCGACGAACCCCTTCACCAGGACCTCCTGGAACCCGTAGGCCGTTGGCACCGAATAGTCGTTGCAGCGATAGCGGACGAGCGCCGTCGAGGAGACGCGGGCCGCACGCTTCTCGCACGGCTCGAGTGGCACGGCGGGCAGCGCCCTCAAGGCCTCGGTGTCGGCGACGAGCCGCTCGCCGATGGTGGCAGAGCGCCGACCGGCATGATCGGCCTGCCGCGCGCGGCAACGCTCCGCCAGCATGGCGTTCAGGGCGTCGAAGCTCGCCGCCGTGGGGATCGGCGTCATGAAGTTGGCGCGGGCGAATTTGACCAGCCCCTCGACCTTCCCCTTGTCGTTGCCCTTGCCCGGACGGCCGAAGCGGTCCTGGAACAGACAGTGGCTGACCAGCTCCGTAAAGGCGCGGGTCCGATCGCGCTTGCCGTCGCCGCAGATCTTGGCAACCGCGATCTTGGTGTTGTCGTAGAGGAGCGACAGGGGCACGCCGCCGAAGAAGGCAAACCCTGAGACGTGGCCGTCCAGAAACGCCTCGGTGGTTTCCCGGGGATAGGCCTTCACGAAGCAAGCATCCGAGTGCGGTAGGTCCAGGCAGAAGAAGTGGATCTTCTGGCGGACGCCGCCGATCATCGCGAGCGCTTCCCCAAAATCCACCTGGCCGTGACCCGGCGGATGAGATAGCGGCACGAAGGTCTCCCGCGCCCGCGCTCGACAGACCCGCACGTGATCCTTCACCACGGTGTAACCGCCGGCAAAGCCATGCTCGTCCCGCAGCCTCTCGAAAATCCTCTTGGCCGTGTGCCGCTGATTCATCGGCGCATCACGATCCGCCACCAGGATCGCGTCGATCACCGGCAGCAGAGGTCCAAGCTTCGGCTTTTCGGGCGGCTTCACGCGCGTGTACCCGGGAGGCAACGAGAACCGGCACATCTTCAGCACCGTCTCGCGGTTCAGCCCGAAAACCCGGGCGGCCTCCCGGCGGCTATGCCCCTCAAGGAACACGAATTTTCGAACGGCGGCGTAGATCTCCACGACGAACATCCCCGGCCCCCAAAAACGAGAGCCTATCCACTGGCCGGATTTTACTCCGCCCGCGTCAGCAAATCGCCGACGCTCCAGTGGCCTGGTTTGTCACCGCCCTACACATCGAGCAGGTCTTCGCAGAACTTAAGCACGTCCCGGCACAGAGCAGCAACGCTGACCACGATCGGATCGAGGCTTGCGAGCACATCCTCTGTTACGTCGGGTTATCGTAGAAGGCGGGGATCGTGTCTTGATTCTCGCGCCCAGTCGGGCGCCCTGCCGTATCGAGTCCATAGGTCTCGATGATGCCCGCCCGTCGATCAGCTCCGAGACGCAGAGCGGACTGACGCGGTTGACCGTATGACGGCGTTAGGCCTCCAGAGGTACTTCATGGTTGAATGGAAGGGCCCTAGTGCACTGACTCAGACGGATTGTTCAGGGCGAGTTTGGCGCTGATCGCTTTAGCTCGACTTTGTACGCTATGCGGCGAAACAGAGTGCTTCCGCCATTCGGACGAGGCGGCCTTGTGGGATTTCGCGCATGTCTCGGGCGCGTGGGGATGTACGATAAATGTCGCCGACCCATAGAGCGAGCCGCACCGCGCCAATGGCGTCGGAAAAGGGGCGGTGTCGTGGTATCTGCGCTACCCGCTGAGCTATCGCAATATCGAGGAGCTGCTGCTTGAGCGCGGATTGGAGGTCGACCACAGCACGGTGAACCGCTGGGTGTTGGCCTACGCGCCGCTGATCGAGCGTCGGCTGCGTCCGTTCCTCAAGCCTCACTGCGGATCGATCCGCGTCGACGAGACCTATGTCCGCATCCGGGGCGAGTGGCGCTATCTGTACCGCGCCATCGACAAACAGGGAGAGGCGGTCGACTCCCTGCTGACCGCAAGGCGCGATCTTGACGCCGCCAAGCGCTTATTCCGCAAGGCGTTTCAGGAAGGGCCGCTGCTGTCGCCCGACCGGATCGGCACGGATGGCGCCGGCACCTACCCGCCCGCCCTAGCAGCGGCTAGGAAGGAGGGCCTGCTGTCGCGTGACCCCGTCCATTACGTCACAAAGCATCTTCAGCAAGGAATCGAGAGCGACCACTTCCGGGTGAAGAAGAACATGCCGAAGGTCGGCAGCTTCCAGAGCTTCAACACGGCGCGGCGATCCATTCAGGGGTTCGAGGCTATGCTATGGCTGCGCAAGGGCTTCGGCTTCGCGGGGGCCTGGACCGTGATTGAGCAGAACCGGCTGCTCGGGCTCTGCTTCGGACTTCTAAAGGTTAACGAAGCGTAAAAGCGAGGCCAACCCCGGAGATTTACAACCTTTAGCAGGGTTTGCGACACGCCCCGCATTCGCCTCGCCTTGCCGGCAGGCCCGATCGGAGTCCGATGTAAAGGACATCTAACTATTTTACCCTAAAGCTGTAAGTGTCCATCTCGTTTCCGTCCGACTCGATCCACTCGACACGGAAGGAGTCCGGTCCAACATATTTTCCTGTGCTCTTATAGGTTATGTATCGGATATTCGTCGGCTGGCCTTCGCATTCGAGATGCTGATCCGTATTCAATTTCGCAGCGCTGAGATTTTCCCTGACCACTTTCTGCTGCACCTTGCCATGCTTGGGCGGCGACACCAATCTCGCCGCCGGCGGCGGCCTCAGCGAACAATTCGGGCTGCAACAGAAATTGTCGGTTATCGCCGTTTCGACGTTCCTCTTCACGGCCTCATGTATTAGGTGCTTGGCTATCGCGGCGGGCGCAAAGAGAATCATGCCGCAACAAGCGCCGATTGCGATACGGAAATCAGTTCGCATTTCAACCTCTAGTTATCTGCAGTATTACCGAGGCGCGGGGTTGCAATCGAAACAGATCAGGTCGTTGAACTAAGCGTAATCCCCAGCATGGCGCACAGTCCCTTGCCATTGCCGAAAATGCAAGGCTGCGCTCCAGCTGGGCGCAGATTCCGGCCAGGTTCTCCGTCGCTGTGGAAGCTGCTGAAGCAGCCCCGCAAAGGCTCATCGCGGGCTTGGCATTTTCCCTTTCCGGCCGATCCTGCCGACCGCCTATCCTCCACAATGAGGTGGCTCGGTTTGTCTGAACAGGCTGCGGCGCTTGGTTAGGTGGAGTCCTACCGGATTCAGGCCGCCGCGATCTGCGGCAGCCTGTCGAAATAGGCCTGGTCCGGCGTCTTCCGGTCAAGGCTCGAATGCGGCCTGCGCCCGTTGTAGAGGGCCAGGTAGCGGCCGATGGAGGCGCGGGCTTCGCCGACCGAGGCGTAGGCTCGGAGATAGATTTCCTCGTATTTGATCGAGCGCCAGAGCCGTTCGACGAAGACGTTATCCCGCCAAGCGCCTTTTCCGTCCATGCTGATGGCGATCCCGGCTTTGCGCAGCACGTCGGTGAACTCCTGGCTGGTGAATTGCGAGCCCTGGTCGGTGTTGAAGATGTCCGGCTTGCCATACCTGGCAAGCGCGTCCTCCAGCGCCTCGATGCAGAAGCCCGCCTCCATGGTGATGGAGAGCCGCCAGGCGAGGACCCGGCGTGAGTACCAGTCGACCACCGCCGCCAAATAGACGAAGCCGCGGGCCATGGGCACGTAGGTGATGTCCATTGCCCAGGCCTGGTTTGGGCGCTCCACGGTCACGCCCCGCAAGAGGTAGGGGTAGATCTTGTGACCCGGTGCCGGTTTCGACGTGTTCGGCTTCCGGTACAGCGCCTCGATCCGCATGCGCTTCATCAGCGTCGCGACATGCCGGCGCCCGATCGCGATCCCCTCCCTGTTCAGGAGATCGCGCAACATCCGGCTTCCCGCGAAGGGGAACTCGAGATGCAGTTCGTCGATCCGCCGCATGACGGCGAGGTCCGCCGACGATACCGGACGCGGAAGATAGTAGACGCTGCCGCGGCTGATCCCGAGCGCCTGTGCCTGTTTGGTGATCGAGAGACCGTGGTGGCCATCGATCATCGCTTTGCGCTCAGAAGGCCGGCCTTGCCGAGCGCGCCGGACAAAAAATCGTTGGTCAACGTCAGCTCGCCAATCTTGGCGTGAAGCGTCTTCACGTCGATGGCCGGAGCCGCCAGGCCCGCCTTCGGCTCCGATCCGAAGACCTCGGCGGCGCCATCCACCAGTTGCGCCTTCCATGCCGTGATCTGGTTCGGATGCACGTCGAACTGCTGAGCCAATTCGGCCAGCGTCTTTTCACCCTTCACGGCAGCCAGGGCCACCTTCGCCTTGAAGGCCGGCGCGTGGTTCCGGCGTGTTCGCTTGCTCATCATCTCTCCCGATCCGCAGCCATCTTGGCCGCCTTCAGGCAGAAACTCCACTCAGCCGACCTGTCCAGATTTCCCGAGCCACCTCAGAACTCTACGAGGCCGCCGAAATGGACGGCGCGAACGACGTCCAGATGTTCATGCACATCACGCTGCCTCAACTGAGGCCTGTCATCATCAGCATCGCCTTGCTGGATTTCATCTGGACGATGCAGGTCTTTCCGCTGATCTGGATGACGACCGGCGGGGGCCCGATCCACGTCACCGAGATGCTGAGGACCTACACTTACAAGCTCGCCTTTTCGAGTTACGAGTTTTCCCTCGCCTCGGCGAGCGCCATCATCATCCTGGTCATGTCGATGAGCGTCACGTTTCTCTACATCAAGCATCAAAAGGCCAGGTGAACCACCATGGCAACGCGGTTTCGAAAACGCTCGATTTGGCCGACCGTTTGGACCTATGCGGGTCTGGCGGCGGGGCTGGTGTTCGCAGGCTTCCCGATCCTGTGGATGGTGCTCTCCTCGCTCAAGTCGAATGCCGAGATCTTCGCCCTGCCGCCAAGGCTGCTGCCGGAACACGTCACGAGCGTGGCTTACGCAGCGATCTTCGGCGATCCGGTCAAGATCCGGTTCTTCTTGAATAGCTACTTCGTGGCCGGCATTGTGACCGCCCTGACCTTGTTTATCGCCGTCATCACGGCCTACGGCTTCAGCAGATATACGTTCCGGTTCAAGAATACGTTGAACGTGTTCATCATCAGCACGCAGACGGTGCCGCCCATCACGCTTCTCATTCCCTATTTTGGGATGGTGGTGTCGCTGAAAATCTTCAACACCTACTCCGCGCTGATTCTAACCTACATGGTCTTCACGTTGCCGTACGCGATCCTACTGATGGTGGGCTATCTCAACACGATACCCCGGGACCTCGACGAAGCCGTCCTGGTAGATGGGGGCTCCAGCTGGACGGCCCTTTGGCGTGTCATCATTCCGCTGGCCGTGCCGGGCATCGTGGCGACCGCCGTCTACACGTTCCTTCTGGCTTGGAACGAATTCCTCTTCGCGCTCACGCTCACGAAATCGATGGACATGCGGACCGTGCCGATCGGGATCGAACTGCTCATGGGTCAGCATGCCTTCGAATGGAACGAGATGATGGCCATGAGCGTGCTGGGGTCGCTTCCGCTTCTCGTCATCTATCTCTTCGCACAGCGCTACTTCCTGGCCGGCATGACGGCGGGTTCGGTGAAGGCTTAGTCCGCGCCGGCCGCAAACCGGCATCGGCTTCCCGATGACATCAAAGGACAAAGTTAAAGATGGTCAAGCCATTGAAGGCAGGGTGCCAGACCTTCACCTGGGAGATGCTCGGGAATGGATGGACCGGCGGGGCGGATGATCTGCTCGCCGCCATCGCGTCGGCCGGCTATTCCGGCATCGAGATCACCGACCGGATGATCGGGCACTACAAGCATCGCGCGGCCGAGTTCGGAACGGCACTCGAGACCCATGGCTTGACCCTCGTGGCCTATGCGTGCGGCAGTGAAAGCGGGTTCACCGAACCCGACGCGGTCGCCGACGACCTTGAGATGGCCAGGGCCGCGATCGACTTCGCCGCCGCCTTCCCCGGCGCGCACCTTTCCTTCGGCAGCGCCACGATCATGAGCGGAGGATCAAGGGAGGCGAAGTTCGACGTCGCGGCGCGCTTCTACACCGAAGCGGCGAAACTCGGCGCGCGCGCAGACGTGCCTGTGGCGGTGCATCCGTCATCGCACCACGATACGCTGCTGTTGACGCGACACGACTACGACCATCTGTTCGCCAGGCTCGATCCCGAGATCGTCGGTTGGATCCCCGATACGGGACACATCATCCGGGGCGGTCAGGACATTCTCGACACGCTCGGGACTTATAGCGACCGCATCCGCTACCTTCATCTGAAGGATGTCGACGCAGCGGGCGCATGGCAGATGCTGGGCGCCGGCTCTTGCGACGTGGCGGCGGTCATTGCGCTGGTCGAGGATGCCCCAAACTTCAACGGTTGGCTGGTGGTCGAGGAGGAATCCGAGCGGGCGGGGCGCGATCCCGCCGGCGCCGTCACCGCGAACCGGAAGACGCTCGCCGGTTTCGGTGTCTGACCGTCCGCGTCGCCCGAAGCGTTTTGCGTTCATCGATCCGGGCGAGGGACACGGGCCGCTTTCGTCGCCCGGGACCGCTCCGGCAATGCTCGCGGCAGGGCCGCATCACATCTCGAGGGTTGGCTCATGAAGGTCGCGGGTATCGGCGTCATCGGATGCGGCAACATCGCCATGACGTACATGCGCAATGCCGCCCTCTTCCAAAACGTTCGTCTGGTGGCCTGCGCCGATGCGGCGCCCGAAGCGGCAGCGCGCCGCGCGGAGGAGCATGGCGTCAGGGCGCAGAGCGTCGAAGCGTTGCTGGCCAATCCGGAGGTCGATCTCGTCCTCAATCTGACCATTCCCACCGCCCATTTTGATGTGACGATGTCGGCCCTGTCCGCCGGCAAGCACGTCTTCACCGAAAAGCCGCTGGCGACTTCGGCGGCGAGTGGACGGCGTCTGGTCGCAGAAGCAAAGTCGCGAGGACTGCTCCTCGGGTCGGCACCCGACACCTTTCTCGGGGCCGCTGGCCGTCGCGCCCGCCGAATCATGGACGCGGGGACGATCGGGCGTCCCGTCGCAGGCACGGCGTTCATGATGGGGCGGGGCATGGAGCATTGGCATCCGAACCCGCAATTCTACTATCAACCTGGGGGCGGGCCGGTCTTCGACATGGGACCTTACTACCTGACCATGTTGGTCAATCTTCTCGGCCCCATCGCCCGTGTGATGGCAATGGCGGGCCGGGGGCGCGAGGAGCGTCGGATCACCGCCGAGGGTCCCTTCAAAGACACGTCTTTCCCGGTCGGTACGCCGACCACTCTGATGTCGCTGTTGGAGTTCGGTTCGGGGGCGCTCGTCACCTTCGGTGCGTCTTGGGACGTGTTTCGTCATTCCAACTCGCCGATCGAAGTGCATGGAACTCAAGGGTCGCTTCGTCTTCCCGATCCCGATACGTTCGGCGGCACGGTCTCGGTTTGCGAAGGTGGAGCGGATTGGCATCACTTCGAGAGCGAGGGAGAGCTCTACGGCGCGCGGAACTGGCCCTACGCGGCGCCGGACCGAGCCAACTACCGCATGCTCGGCGTTGCAGACCTCGTGAATGCGATCGAGACCAGAACCATGCCTCGCGCCTCCGGTGATCTTGCTCTGCATGTCCTCGACGTCATGGAGGCGATCCTCGCCTCGGGGGAGACCGGCGAGCCGATCCGCCTCGTCGGCAGCGTGCAGCAACCGGCGGAACTGTCCGAGACCGAGGCGGAAAATCTGCTTGCTCCGGGTGCGCCCACGCGAGCGACAGCATGACGGTGAGTCGGCACCGAAGGGGGCCGCGTTTCAAACTGGCGCAAGCTGTTGCATTTTCTACGAAACTCGTTTGGTGTCATGCCAAAGGGAAAATCGCGGATGCGGTGTTGTCCTGTGGCATGGACCGGCACACCTAGAGAGGTCAGACCCGAGGCCTATCCGTACTCCTCTCGGCGCGGCAAGTTCAGTGGGCACCCCCACCTGCGCCTTGTGCCTTCTTGGCGAACATCAGGGCGATCACGGCGATGGCGAGGAGCACTCCGATCACACCAAAGGTGTCGCTGAAACCCATGATCAGCGCCTGGCGCTTGACCGCCTGCCCCAGCGTGACCACGGCTTGGCGAGCGGCCTCAGCCCTGTCCGACACGCCGTGAGCCATGAAGTAGCTGGTCATGGTATCGAGCCGCTGCCTCACGATGTCCCGGGAAAGCGTCACCGACTGCCCGATGATGTTGGAGCTGAACTGTTCCCGCTTGGTCAGCACGGTGGCGAGGGTCGCTGTGCCGACCGCGCCGCCCAGATTGCGCATCATATTGGAGAGCCCGGAAGCCGCTCCCGCCTCGCTCGGTGTGATGCCGGCTGTGGTGATGGCACTGATCGGCGTGATGATCAGGGCCTGCCCGATCGCCCGGACTATGTTCGGCAGCCAAAACTGGTCACCGGCATTGTCGATCGACAGGGTCGTGTTCATGAAGCAGCTCGCCGCGAAAATCGCGATGCCGAGCCCGCCAATGAGGCGCGCGTCGAAACGCTTCATCAGCATGGGTAGGAAGGGGATCAGGATCAGTTGCGGCAAGCCGGTCCAGGCCAGCACGTTGCCGATCTGCTCGGCATTATAGCGCTGCACCTGCCCGAGATATTGCGGCAGCAGGTAGACGGTCCCGAACAAGGCGAACCCAACCAACACATTGACCAGCACGCCGATGCCGAAGTTGCGGCGAGCGAGCAGCCGTAGGTTGACAAGCGGCTTGTCGATCGTCAGCTCGATCACCACGAAGGCGGTGAGGAACACGGCCGCGACGATGGCGAGCCGCAGAATGAACGGCGAGGCGAACCAATCGTCCTTGTTGCCTTCCTCGAGCACCGTCTGAAACGCAGCGAGGCCGATCGCCATGGTCGCGATACCGAACCAGTCGCCTTGTTTCAGGAGGCCGATCCGCATCGGCGCGGCGTCGAGTGTCAGCGCCAGGGCGATCACCATCACCGCGCTCGGCACGGCATTGAGGTAGAAGATGGTCTGCCAACCGTAGTTTTCGGTGAGATAGCCGCCGATCGTCGGCCCGATGGCCGGCGCGAAGGTGACCGACAGCGCGAAGATGGCAAGGCCGATCGGCTGCTGGAACTTCGGCAGCTTGGTCAGCACCATGGTGAAGGCCATGGGGATCAGGATGCCGCCGGCGAAACCCTGAAGGCCGCGCATCACGATCATCGAGCCGAGGTCGTGCGTGAAGGCGCAGCCGATCGAGAACAGCGGAAACAGGATGGCGTTCACCAGGAGGTAGCGGCGAAACGAGAAGACGCGGCTGAGGTAATCCGTGAGGGGAATGACCACGATCTCGCCGATAAGGTAGGACGTCGAGATCCAGGCGCCGTTATCGACGCCCGTGCCGATTCCCCCCTCGATGTCGAGCAGCGACGCGTTGGTGATCTGGATGTTGAGGATCGCCATAAAAGCGCCGATCATGCAGGCGCCGACGGCGATCCAATCCTTAATGCTCGCCCCGGCTGGGGCATGGCCGGAGTTCGCTTGGGCCGCATTGGCGGTAATGCTCGTGGACATTGTTCGGCCCCCCGGGCCTTGGGTCGGAGTCGTTCATCCGCTTGGTCTATCAGTGGGCGCTCGCCTGCACGGTCGTCGCTTCGCGCTTGGTGTCGATGCTGGGCGTGACCGACATGCCGGGCCGCAGACCATCGACGCCACCGTTCCTCGCGTCGAGCGTGATCTTGACAGGAATGCGCTGAACGACTTTGGTGAAGTTGCCGGTGGCGTTGTCCGGGGGCAGCAGCGCGAAAGTCTGGCCGCTGGCGGGCGCCAAACTGTCGACATGGCCGTGGAAGACGCGGCCGGGGAACATGTCCACCTCGATCTCGACGGGCTGGCCGCGTTTCACGTCGGTCAACTGCGTCTCCTTATAGTTGGCGACGATGTAGGTGCCGTCCGACGGCACCACAGACATCAACTGAGTGCCCGCCTGCACATATTGGCCGACGCGGAGCGTTCGGTTGCCGACGACGCCGTCGAGGGGGGCCACAATGGCCGCATAGCCGAGGTTGAGTTTGGCCTGGTCCTCGACCGCGCTGGCATGATCGAGCGAGGCTTCGGCCTGGGCGAGTTCAGCCTTCTGCAGAGCGACCTGCTTGATGGCCGTGGCCAGAGCGGCCGTGTCGCGCACGACATCGGCGCGGGCCGCTGCGATCCGCGAGGCGGCGCCCTGCTGGTTATGCACCGAGCCGTAGCCGGAGGATGCCAGCGCACTGTAGCGGCTGTTCTCCTGCTGCGCGAAGGTCTGGCTGGCCTCGTCGACATTGACCGTCGCTTTGGCGCTGTCGATGATCGATTGCTGAGCATCGATCGTCGCCCGCTTGGCCGCGATCGTGGCACGGGCGGCGGCGACATCCGCCTTGGCTTGTTCGAGCGCCACATCGTAGTCGCGCTGGTCGACGCGGGCCAGCACCTGACCAGCCTTCACGGCCTCGTTGTCACCCACCAGCACGGCGCCGAGATAGCCCGAGATCTTGGGGGCTATAGTGATGGTGTCGGCCTGGACGTAGGCATCGTCTGTCGAGACATGGAAGCGGCCCACCGTCCAATAGTCGTGCCCATAATAGGTGCCCGCGCCGATGGCTGCAAGGCTGGCCGCGACGAGCAGCACCCGCCGCAGGGACTTCTTCGCAGGAGCGGGGGCAACGGCCGCGTTGGGCAAGGCCGGCGAGGCTTCGGCCGGCCGGTCGGCACGACGGCGTCCGAGCGCCTCGTCAGCCGTGACTTTGCGCTCGATATCGAACTGTCCGGGATGCCGTGTCATGGTCATGACTCCTGGCTGTGCCGCAGAGCCCCCCTCGGGGTTGCGTTTGCCCTGTTCCCAATTAGGAAACTTGATATTCTCCAAAATAGTCTCCATCTTGGATTTGTCAACGGGCCGTGGATGATTTTGATGAACGTCATGGAGAACCTGCGCCGGCCGAGAGGCCGTCCCCAAGCCCGACCCGACGAGGAGACGCGGCATGTCATCGCCGAAGCCGCCCGTGCCGAGTTCATGACCAGCGGCTATGCTGGCACCGGCATGGATGCGGTGGCCAAGCGCGCGGGCGTCTCCAAGAAGACCCTCTACCGGCTGGTGCCGACCAAAGCGGACCTGTTCAAGGCTTCGGTCGCGGACCGGATCGACGCTTTCCTCCTGGCCGTCGATCTCGATAGTCTCGGCGCCCTAGGGGTGGAGGCGGGCCTGGAGCGCATTCTCCATGAATTCGGACGGCTCACCCTGTCCGACGACACGATCGCCATCCAGCGTCTGGTGATCGCCGAGAGCGACCGCTTTCCAGATCTCGCGACGGATTTCTACGCCAATGCCGTGGTGGCGACCCACGAGAACATGACCCGGTATCTG
This sequence comes from Lichenihabitans sp., assembly GCA_965214365.1. GTDB lineage: Bacteria > Pseudomonadota > Alphaproteobacteria > Rhizobiales > Beijerinckiaceae > Lichenihabitans. Next base: position 936,825 of record CBDCBM010000004.1, on the reverse strand, counting down.
TCGCGCAAACGAGACGAGGGGGCCATCGAACTCGATGATCCCCACCTCGCTGCGGGCATGCTGCGCGGCATGATGATCATGGAGCCGCAGCGGGCCGCCATGATGGGCCAGAGGGCCGCTCCGACCGACGCCGAGATCGGTGCGCGCGCTCGAGATTGCGCGCGCTTATTCCTTCGGGGTTGCCGGTCTAGACCATGATCGATTTCAAATATTCAGAGCATGATGTCGTCCGAAACCCGTGCCGACGTTTCGGCATCATGCACTAGGCGGACAGGCACTCTTGACAGGCTGAATGCATCGCGGCCCGTCGGATCTATGCCGAATAAACGGCCGCATATCCTCACTCCGACCCAAGACCCAGCCGCGCCTTCAAAAGCCGGGCGATCGGCGCTGCGGTCGGCGGCAATCCCGTGGTGATTTTTCGCATGGCGCCCCGATCCCTTTGGCGGGACCGAGCGCTGAGCGTCGGTCTCACAGACCTGCGCTCAGACGCGAAGGAGCCGATTTACCGGGCGCCGGAGCCGGCATCGGAAGGCCGGTTTCCTCGTGATCCATGGACTCATGCAGGCGAAATCGAGGTCGTCGCCATCCGGTCCTTTCCCTGCGACTTCTTCGACGGTCGTTCCAGCCTTCCCTTGACGGCATGCGATCCGCTACTCTATCTCAGTTTAGAATTGGTCTAATTCTAACGGGGCGGGAGCGACGACATGAAGTCCATTTCCGAACTCACCGAGCGCGAGATCCTCGCCTTGGCGATCAGCAATGAGGAAGAGGACGGCCGCATCTTCGCGGATTTCGCCCATGCTTTGCGGGAAGACTATCCCGACAGCGCCAAGATGTTTGTCGACATGGCGGCGGAGGAAGGCGAACATAGGCGCCAGTTGATCGACCTTTTCGTCGTCAAGTTCGGCGATCACATCCCGCTGGTGCGCCGCCAAGACGTCAAGGGCAACATGCCCCGTAAGGCGTCCTGGCAGGTGCTTCCGCTCGGCATCGATGGCGCGCGCCGCCATGCGGCTGAGATGGAACGCGACGCCGAGCGCTTCTACCGCCAAGCCGCCAGCCGCTCGACCGATGCGGCCGTGCGCAAGCTTCTTGGGGATCTGGCGGAGGCCGAGGCCGGCCACGAGCAGAAGGCCAGCGAAATCGAGGCGAAGCGCCTGCCCGGGGACAAGCGCGAGCGCGAGGACCAGGACGCGAGCCGCCGCTTCATCCTGCAGGTCATACAACCCGGCCTTGTCGGCCTGATGGACGGATCGGTCTCGACGCTGGCGCCGGTCTTCGCCGCCGCTTTCGCGACGCATAATTCCTGGAACGCCTTCCTGGTCGGGATGGCTGCATCGCTTGGCGCCGGCATCTCGATGGGCTTCGCCGAGGCCCTCGCCGATGACGGCAAATTATCGGGACGAGGTACACCGCTTCTGCGCGGCCTCGTCTGCGGATTGATGACGGTTGCGGGTGGCATTGGCCATACCATTCCCTATATAATCAAGGATTTTTACACGGCGACCGTGGTGGCCGCCATCGTGGTTCTCTTCGAATTGCTCGCCATCGCCTGGATCCAGTGGCGCTATATGGATACGCCGCCGATCGCCGCCGCCGCCAAAGTCATGCTGGGAGGCGGTCTCGTGTTAGCCACGGGCATCCTCATCGGCAATAGCTGATTTTACTATGTCATAAGCGCAAACCCCCCTCATCCTTGTCGAAGGATGGAGGGGCCGAGGTCGAATTTTCGGCAGGTCCTCGCCGGCTTCGGCGAGGACGCGGGCATCCTGGAACTGAGGCGCTCCTACGTGCTTTCCTGAGGGACGGACGCCGCATCGAGCAGGCGCTCAAGGCCGACTTTGTCGACTGGAAAGCCCGCCTCCGCCCATTGGGCCCGCAAACGCGTGAGCGCGCGACCGAGCGCCGGCCCGGTTATGCCGCGACGTATCAGGTCGGCGCTGGCAAAAGGAAATTCAGGGATTGGGCTGTCGCGCAGGAAGGCCAAGGCCTCGTGGATACCCTCGCCGCTCGTCGCCCCATAAAGCCGTAACGCATCGGCACACGCATCGCGCCCCTGCTTGAACAACATGCGGCGCAAAGTGGTCTCATGCACTATATCTGCCGACCCCTTGAAATCGTTGAAGGCCGCAAGTGCGGCGCCAAGGCGCTTGGTCTCGGCGTTGGTCAGCCGCAGTGCCTCCCGCAACGGTTCGATCCCCCCTAAATCGTCGATCGCAAGCGCGGCAAGCCGGAGCGTCGCGTCGGACTTGGCGGCGTCGAACGCTACAAGCCGGCCAAGCCGGTCGAGATGGACCGAGCCGGGAACCACGAAAGCCAGGATCCCGGCGGCCTTCATGGCGCGCAGAACGTTTATCGCGCCGGGAGCGACGAGAATCTTGAAAAACTCGGCCCGGATTCTTTCGCGCGACAATCTCGCCATGCCGTCGCGGTTCTCGGTCGCGGCCGCGAGCCCTTGAGGATCGAGCAGGCCGAGGCCGTAGGTCGCGTGAAAGCGGAAAAACCTCAGGATGCGGAGATAATCCTCGCAGATCCGCGTCGCGGCATCGCCAATGAAGCGCACATGCCCCTGCGTGAGATCGGCAAGGCCCCCGACGGTATCGAAGATCCGCCCGTCCGGTCCCAGCGACAAGGCGTTCATGGTGAAGTCGCGCCGCTCGGCGTCAAGGGCAAAGTCGCGGCCGAACCGCACCACGGCATGGCGTCCATCGGTCTCGACATCCTCCCGCAACGTCGTCACTTCGAAGGATCGGCGACCGGAAAGGATCGTCACCGTGCCATGGGCAATGCCGGTCGGTATAGAGCGCAGCCGCGCCGCCTTGGCGCATTTCATGACATCGTCCGGCGCCATGGTGGTGGCGAGGTCGATGTCGCCGGGCGGCTGATCCAGAAGCGCGTTGCGCACCGCGCCGCCGACGAGACGCGTCTCCTCGCCGTCCGGGTTCAGGACGTCCAGCACATGGCAGAGATGCGTCTCGCCGAGCAGAAGGGAGTCGTCGAGGCGGCCGTCGGGGGTCAATCGAAGCTGGCGCACGGCGGCAGATCCCGGTGGTCCAAGAAGTCTGTCGCCTATCGTGGCCCGGCGTCCCGCGCAATACGGAATGGCCGGATCGAGGATATCAGCGCTTCACTATCCTCACCGGGATGGATTTGGCAGCTGGCGTTTTCGACTGCCTGTCGTAGTGCCAGAGCGGGAGCAGCGCGTTGAGTTCCGGATAATAGCCCGCGCAATTGCCCTGGGGGATGTCGTATCGCACAATTTTGAGCCCGTTGACGCGCCGGGCGTGACCGTCGGCGGCGTCGGTTTCAATGTCGATGTCCTCGCCATCCTTCAGCTCGAGGCGGGCAATGTCTTTCTCGTTCATGAACAACACGCTGCGGGTCCCTTTAACGCCCCTGAAGCGATCGTGGTAGCCATAGATCGTGGTGTTGAATTGATCGTTGGAACGCAGGGTCATCAGGTCGAGCCCATCTCTATCCCGGGACCCCATGTCTGGATCCTCATCCAGGCCGGGCGGCACGAGGAAATTGGCTTTTCCGGTTTTGGTGTCCCATTTTCGGTTGCGGGCGGCGATGGGCTTGTGGGTGCCCCCGGGCGTGAACAGGCGGGCATTGAAGGCCTGGAACTTGTCCGGATAGGTCGCCTCTATGGCGTCGCGCACGAGCGCATAATCGCCGACCCAGGCATCCCAATCCACCTTGGGATTGGGCTCGAGCGTCGCTTTGGCGATGCCAGCGACGATCCAGGGTTCCGACCGGACAAATTCGCTCACTGGGGTCGCGACCCCGCGTGACCCATGGAAGCAAGACGTCGAATCCTCCACCGACACGGCTTGCGGTCCGCTGGCCTGACGGTCGATCTCGATCCGGCCGAGGCAGGGGAGAATATAGGCGATCTCGCCCCGAATGAGATGCGCCCGGTTGAGTTTCGTCGAGATCTGCACCGTCAACCGCAGCTTTCGCCATGCCGGCTCCATGCGGTCGGTGTCCGGGATGGCGCGGATGAAATTGCCGCCAAGCCCAATGAAGGCCCTGACGTTGCCCGCGATGATGCCTTCACAGGCCTCGACCGTGTTCATGCCTTTTTCGCGCGGCGGCTCGAAATCATAGAGCTCAGCCAAAGCGTCGAGCGGGACGAGTTCGGGCTTTTCCGATATTCCGACCGTCCTTTGACCTTGGACGTTGGAATGTCCGCGCACCGGGCATATGCCGGCACCCGGCTTGCCGATATTGCCGCGCAGCAGCAGGAGGTTCATCAGCATCTGCACGGTTTCCACCCCAAGATGGTGCTGCGTGAGGCCCATGCCGTAGATGGCGATGACGTTAGTGCTGCGCGCGTAGACGGCCGCGACCGCCTCCAGGGCTTCGCGCGTGAGGCCGGACTTCGCCTCGATGGCGGACCAGGCCTGCGTATCGCAATAGTCGACGAAGGCGTCGAGCCCATGCGTATGTTCGTCGATGAAGGCGACGTCGAAAACGCGCGGTCCACCGTGGGCTACCGCTTCGCGGTCCGCCGCGATGAGAATTTTGCATAGACCCGTCAGCGCCGCGAGGTCGCCGCCGATTTTGACCTGATGATATTGGGTCGAGATCTCGGTTGAACTCGCCGTCAACATCTCCGCTGGCGATTGGGGATTGGTGAACCGCTCCAGCCCGCGCTCGCGCAACGGATTGAAGGTGATGATCGGCACGCTGCGTTTGCGAGCCTCCTGCAAGGGATGCAGCATACGGGGCGCGTTCGAGCCCGCGTTCTGTCCGAAGAACAGCAGGAGGTCGGCGGAGTCGAAATCCTCGAGGATGGTCGTGCCGACGGGCACGCCGATGCTCTGCGGCAAAGCCACGGATGTCGGTTCGTGGCACATGTTGGAGGAGTCAGGCAGGTTGTTGGTGCCGTACAGGCGTGCCAGCAACGCATACATGTAGGATGTTTCGAGCGAGGCGCGGCCGGATGCGTAGAACACCACGGAGTTTGGCTCCATAGCTTTAAGTTCTGCGCCGATCTCCGCGAAGGCCGCGTCCCAGGTCACCGGCTTGTAGCGATCAGATGAAGGATCGTATCGCAGGGGCTCGGTCAGTCGGCCCTTTTCCTCCAGATCGTAGTCGCGCCACGTCAGAAGCTCGGTGACCGAGAATTTTTCGAAAAACGCCGCATTGACGCGTTTGGACGTCTGTTCCCAGGCGGTCGCCTTGGCGCCGTTTTCGCAATATTCGAAGGGGTGAGGCTTGGCGGGTTTGGGCCAGGCGCATGACACACATGCAAACCCATCGGGCTTGTTCTGTTTCATCAGCATGGCGGCGCCTGCGAGCGAAATATGCTCCCGCGTCAGGATGTCGACTAGGGATTTGGCGGAGCCCCATCCGCCGGCGGGACCTTCATAGGGTTCGATCTTCACGTCGCTCATCGGTTCCGCTCCCGTCACTTCAGAGCCCGAACGTCGTCGGCCCCGCGCTGTTCCGGCGGCTTATGCGCGCGCCATGGCGGTCGACCCTGGGAAACCAAAGTCGGGAGCGAAAGATCGTCGACAATGTGGTGGAACTAAGTGGCGGATAATTTATTGCATCGCAGCAACAGGAGCGCAAAACCGTGGCGAACCAGACCCAAAGCCGTATCCGTGAAGGTGTTCCATTTCCCATCGGTGCTCACTGGGACGGCAAGGGGGTCAATTTTTCCCTGTTTTCCGCAAATGCCACCAAGGTCGAGCTGTGCCTCTTCGATCAATCGGGTGAAAAAGAGGTCGAACGTATCGTTCTCCCGGAATATACGGATCAGATCTTCCATGGTTATCTGCCGGACGTCGGACCCGCTCAAATATATGGCTATCGGGTGCATGGCCCTTACGCGCCGGATGCCGGCCACAGGTTCAACCCCAACAAGTTGCTGCTTGACCCCTATGCTCGTGCTTATTTTGGCGAGCTGACATGGGACCCTGCGATCTTTGGATACACGATCGGACATGACGACGCCGACCTGTCCTTCGACGAGCGTGACAGCGCACCTTTCGTGCCGAAATCCGTCGTCGTCGACCAAAACTTCGATTGGCAGGGTCGGGGCGGACGCCATCCGATCGCGTGGGACCGTACCATTCTCTACGAGACCCATGTGAAGGGTTATACCAAAAAGCATCCCAAGGTCGACGAAGCCCTGAGGGGCAGCTACGCCGGTCTCGGCACACCTGCGGTGCTGGATTATATCAAGTCGATTGGCATTACGTCGATAGAACTACTCCCCATCCACAGCTTCATCAACGATAGTCAGTTGTTGGAAAAAGGGCTGACCAACTATTGGGGCTACAATACGATTGGATTCTTCGCACCGGATCCACGCTACGCTGCGGATCGCGCCAATTCGTTGCGCGAATTCAAGGAAATGGTATCTAAGGTTCACGAAGTCGGCCTCGAATTGATTATGGACGTAGTCTATAATCACACCGCTGAAGGCAATGAACGAGGTCCGACACTATCCTTCAAAGGCATCGACAATGCCTCCTATTATCGCCTGTTGAAGGGGCAGGAACGATATTACATCAATGACACCGGCACTGGAAACACCGTCAACCTGAGCCATGCTCGCGTCATTCAAATGGTCACAGACAGCCTTCGGTATTGGGCCGGGGAGATGAACGTCGACGGCTTTCGCTTCGACCTTGGAACGATCTTGGCACGGGAACCCAATGGGTTCGACAATCAATCGGGGTTCCTCAAAGCCTGTAGCCAGGATCCGCTGCTCGGAACCGTAAAACTGATCGCAGAGCCTTGGGACTGTGGTCCGGGAGGCTATCAGGTGGGTGAGTTCCCGCCGGGCTGGCTCGAATGGAACGACAAGTTCCGCGATAACGTGCGCGATTTTTGGAAGGGCGCATCGAGCGTCGCGTCGATCGCATCACGCGTGCTGGCGTCACCCGGGGAATTTGACCGCCAGGGGCGCAAGCCATGGGCATCGGTGAACTTCATCACAGCGCACGACGGTTTCACCCTGAATGATATCGTCACCTACAACGACAAGCACAATGAAGCGAATGGCGAGGACAACAAGGACGGGTCCTCGGACAATCGATCTCATAATTATGGTGTCGAAGGGCCGACCGACGACACCGAGATCCAGCGCGTTCGCGCACGCCAGATCCGCAATTTCCTCGCCACCTTATTGCTGAGCCAAGGCACTCCGATGGTGGTGGCGGGCGATGAGTTTGGCCGTACCCAAAATGGCAACAACAATGCCTATTGCCAGGACAGCGACATTTCGTGGGTCAATTGGGACATCGAGGAAAAAGGGCAGTCTCTGATCGAATTTGTCACCCGATTGACGGATCTGCGGCAACGGTTTCCGATGCTGAGACGCGGCCGTTTCCTGACCGAGGCCTATAATGAAGAGCTCGATATCAAGGAGCTGACCTGGGTCAATTCAACGGGCAAGGAAATGAAACAAGAGGACTGGGCGGCGTCCGCGCAATGCGTCGGTCTGATGCTCGATGGCCGCGCCCAACCGACCGGCATCAAAAAACGCGGCGACGACGCCACGCTGTTGCTGGTCTTCAATGCGTGGCACGACATGGTCGAGTTCACATTGCCTCGCATAGGTGGTGACGATCAAAGCTGGACCTTGATGATCGATACGAACCTTTCGGAATATGAACAGCATCAAGAAGATCAGAAATTTTCATTCGAGCAGGTCTATGCGGTCACGGGTCGGTCTTTCTTGCTCTTTGCCCTTGTGCCGGACAGTTTGCAGTAACCCAATCTGTCTTTATTTGCCCTGCGCCATTAGCCACAAATCCCCTCATCCTGAGGAGCCGCGTAGCAGCGTCTTGAAGGATGGAGGGATTTTAGCTTGAGGCACAGGACAACTAACAAGAAACGCCGAATGGAATCCCTCCTTGGAACGAGGAAGGATCGCCGTAAGCATGCGGCGTAGGCCGCAGTGGCGCTGGTCTCCCTGGCTATCGACTAAACCGCGTCAGGCTTTTCGGCCCTCGGCTTGATGGTGGCGGTGAGGACCTTGCGGCGTTTTTCGATGATCCAGGGTGCGTCCTTGTGGATATCGACCAGCTGTTTAAGGCTCTCGATCCCATCATCGGTGAACGCCATCGTCCCGTCTTCACTGACGCCGACGATCCATAGCTGACCATCCTCGGTGTCCATTTCTTCGGCGACCTCGAACAGCCAGTCCTCATCCTCGCCGAGCAGTTCCGCAACGTGGCTGAGCGTGAACACATGGCTGACTTTGTTGACTTGGCCCATGATCAGGCCGCCTGCTTCGCCAAGCCTTGCTGTTGCGAAGTCTTCCAGCTCCAAGGCAGCAGCTCGTCAAGGCGATGAAGCGGGTGCGTGGCGATGCGTGCGAGGACGTCGGCCAGCCAGGCTTGTGGATCGACATCGTTCATCTTGGCGGTGACGATGAGGCTGTACATGGCGGCGGCGCGGTGGCCGCCGCGATCGGACCCACAGAAGAGCCATGACTTTCGGCCCAGAGCGATCCCTCTGAGCGCCCGTTCGGCGGCATTGTTGCTGATGCAGATCCGGCCATCGTCGAGGAAGCGGGTGAACGAGGGCCAGCGCTTGAGCATGTAGTTCATGGCCTTGGCGAGGTCGTGACCACGGGCGAGCCTAGCACACTGCTCACGCATGTAGACTTTGAGGTCCGCCACCAACGGTGCGCTCAGGTCCTGGCGAACCGCCCGTCGCAGCTCGGCGGTCTGGCCATTGATCCTGCGCTCGATCTCGAACACGGCGTCGATCCGGCGCACGATCTCCATGGCCATGGGAGAGATGACAATCTCCTTTTTGCCGGCGGACTTGCGCCGCGCATTCTCCTCGAGATCGGCCATGGCGAAGAAGGGCCTGCGGGCGTGGACCCAGCACGCCGCCTCCTGGATGAGGCCCGGTGCGCGATCAGCTTCATAGAGCTTGGCGTAGCCGTCAAAGGCGTCAGCCTGAAGGATTCCGCTGTAGCCGGCCAAATGGGCTTGCGGATGCTCGCCCTTGCGATTGCGCGAATAGTAGAACATCGCCGCCGGTGGATCCGATCCGCCGAAGGGTCTGTCGTCACGGACGTAAGTCCAACATCGCCCGACATCGCAGCGTCCCGAGGCCAGCACCGGCACGGTCGTGTCGTCGCCATGCAGGCGTTTCGCCGCCAAGACGTGGGATTCCACCCGCCGCAGGAGCGGCTCCAACACCGTGCAGACGGCGCCCACCGCGTCGGCCGCGGTGGACAGGCTGATCGATACCCCTTCCCGGGCATAGCGCTCGATCTGCCGGTTGAGCGGCTGATGTTGTCCGAACTTCTCGAACAGGATCATCGCCAGAAGGCTGGGGCCCGCCCAACCTCGGGGGATCACATGGAACGGCGCCGGCGCCTGGCTGATCGTCTCACAATCGCGGCAGGTGAACTTCTCCCGCACGGTCTCGATCACTTGCCATTGACGCGGGATCGTCTCCAGGGTCCGGGTTACGTCCTCCCCCAGTTTGCGCAGCCGGGTTCCGCCGCAGCATTCACACGCCTTCGGCGGCTCGATTACCACGCGGTGCCGGGGCAGATGGTCTGGAAAGGTGTTGCGTTCGGCCGGCCGCTTGCGAGTAAAGGCCGCCACTGTCGTCGTCGTGGTGGCGGCAGCCTTCTCGGCAGCGATCTCGTCCGCGGTGGCGCTGGCCTCCAGCTCCTCGAAGGTCAGCTCCATCTGATCGATCAGCCGGGCGGATCGCTCCGACTGCGGCCCGTAGACCTGCCGCTCCAGTCTGGCGATCCGCAGCTTCTGATGGGCGATCAGCGCCTGATCCTCTGACGCCATGGCCTTGGCCACAGCCAGTTCGGCTCGCGTCACCAGCAGCGCGGCTCGCAGCGCGTCGATATCGTCTGGAAGGGCTTCAAGACCGGCGTCCATGACAAGGATTGAATCATAAAAACATGAGCTTGTGGCAGCTAAAACGACCAGCGCCACAGCAATTTTTGCCTATCCGGCGCTCGCCGGTCGCCACGTCTGTTGCGGATTACGCCAGTCGATCGCCTCCAACATGAAGCCCATCTGACCCACTGAAATCGAAATGGCGCCGTCCTTGGCGGATGGCCAGACAAAGCGCCCGCGATCAAGACGCTTGGCGTAGAGCGACAGGCCAATCCCGTCATGCCACAGGATCTTTACCAGATCCCCCCTGCGTCCACGGAAGATGTAAAGATCGCCCGCATGGGGATCTCGCTTCAGCCCTTCTTGAACCTCAAGGGCCAGTCCCTGCATGCCGCGGCGCATGTCGGTGTGGCCGGTCGCGATCCACACACGCACGGTCGAGGACATGGGAATCATCGGAGTGCCCGCAAGGTCGCCGCGATGATCCGATCCGGCGCCGAAGCGTCGATCCGGACCCGGATATCCCGTCCCAACTCCACAACGACCGCCGGAGGGGGCACAAGGGTCGGAACCGGCTCCGCGGTGATGACCGCAGGCAGGAACGCAGGCGTCCGAGCCGCAGCGTCCATCTTGCGCCGCCACATATACAGCAGCCCCGTCGAAACATCATGGCGCAGCGCCACCTGCGAGATGACCGCCCCCGGCGAAAACGCCTCTTCCAAGATCTGTCGCCGGCTCTCGTCCGACCATCGCCGACGCCGATCGACCCCCGTCACCAACACTGTCTGGCTCATCCGACTGCTCGTAAGCGCGCTCTTAAGGTCACTCTTAAGAGCACATCATTGGCTATGCGGACGTTGCCCGAAAGGCGGCCCAGGGCGGAGGCTTACGGATCGCCAACGTCATAGGTTCTTGCATAACGTGTCGGCCGAAAAGCCGGTGGGGTACGAGAGCGAGTACCGGATAAGCACTATCCTATGGGTGTCGAAGATCAGTCTCCCATATCTGCGGAGCTGACCTCGTCACGTGTCTCCTTGATCGCTTCGAGCACGGCTTCTGGATCGGCAGGCGCGGACATTGCCGCAGCTTCAAGATCGATGCGGTTGCGGATGTTAAGATTGTCCAGCCGAAGCTCTTCCAGCAGGCTGATGATTTTAGATGCTTTCTGTTCGCTGAGAATGCCAAGCTCGAGAGTGAGTTGCTCACGGAGGCTGGCCAGTTCGTCCTCGCGCCGCTGCGTGGTGAGGATGAGGGACGTCATATAGAGCGCCGCAAGACCATGACCCCCTGCATCCAATAGAACGGCGGTTCATCAAAGGCTTGGCGGCCAGATAAGACCAAAAGGGAATTCAGGACGGTCCAGCCGGCGACCAAACCGGTCAGGACACCGATGAATTGCGGCCGACCGACCCGTGCGGTCAATCGTTCGATCCGCCGCTCAAGAGGGGTAGCCCGTTCGTGATGTTCGGCATGAAAACGGGCAATCGCCTTCACGGTATCCTCGATATGCGCCGGCAGGATCGGGGTGTTGGCGGTCATTGCGTCTTCCTCGGTTCCATCATGCCTCACGTCAAACCGCGACCGTGCGAACGATGTTCACATCACAATCATATGGATCAAAAACTGCCCAAACTTCGTTCACTGATGCGTAACAGGAGAGCGACATGCCAAAGACCACTCACAAGGAAGCCGCCGAACATCACGAGACCGCCGCCAAGTCCCATCGCGCGGCAGCGGAACATCATGAGAAGGGCGATCACGCCACTGCGACGAAACATTCGACCGAGGCCCACGGCCATTCCGACAAGGCTCACGAGACCTCGAAAAAGGCTCATGGTAAGAGCGCTGAACATAAGTAGACCGCAGCCTCATTGAGGTTTCGGCTAATCGCACCTCGGCATCGAAAGATGCCGGGGTGTGATGTTGTTTGAGCGGTCTTTTTTATGCGACGGCGTCCATGGTTAAAACTCCCGTAGGTCTCGCCGCGATTGATGTGGTCAGCGCGCGAATGTCCGGCACCCTATATGGGGCGGAGTCTCCGCATACGATCCTCGGTTTCGGGGGCAGGAGGACGCCTGAGCTTATCTCGTTGCATCGTTCCGCAATTGAAAGCGTTGACCTCGGTTCCGTCGCAAGAGTGATCCTGTCGCATGAATTTTCAAAACCAAGTGATCCCACGGCATGATCCGCCCTCGCATGACCATTCGATCAGCATTGCATCGCGCGCTCGTGTCATTGCCGAAGCCCTCTTTGAGTCGGCAGAGGCTGCCGACCGCAGCACCGATATCGCGCCTCGGACCTGGGAGCTGCTTCACCAATCGGGTCTGATGATGGCGCCCTTTCCGGCCTCTTGCGGCGGAGAGGATTTGTGGGCTCCGGAGCGGCATGCCGATCTTGCCGCCGTCCTTCGTCTGATCGGAGGCGGAGATTTGTCGATCGCGCGTCTCTACGAGGGGCATGTCAATGCGATCTCCCTCGTGTGCCGATACGGTAGCATCATGCAGATCACGACTCTGGCCGATGCTGTCCGCGAGGGCGCGGTGTCGGCCGTATGGGGTGCGGAGGATGCCGTTGGGCTTCGGGCTGAGCTGATCGATGCCGAGTGGCGGCTCGACGGATACAAGATTTTCGCATCCGGGGCAGGTGTGGTCACGCATCCGGTGGTCACCGCGCGGCGCGGCGCGGAGCAGATCCTTCTTTTGCCGACGCTGTCTGGGCGGGAGAGAGCGGATGCATCTGGCTGGACCGCGCTCGGCATGCGCTCGTCCGCCACGGGTGTCGTCGATTTCTCGGGATTGAGGCTGGGTGCCGATCAAATCCTGGGCACTGACGGTGATTTCATGCGTCAGCCGCATTTCTCCGGAGGCGCCTGGCGGTTCTGTGCCGTTCATCTTGGTGCGACTGAGCGGCTTGTCGACCTGTTCCGGGAGCATCTCGTGACGCGCAAGCGCGACGGGGATCCGTTCCAGATGCAGCGTGTGGCGCATTGCGCCACGGCTGTCACGACGGCGGCCTTTTGGGTCAACGAAGCGGCGCGCCGAATGGCGTCCTCGTCCGAAGAACCGGAACGAACAGTGTGCTTCGTCAACATGACCCGGATGGTCACCGAGCGGGCGGCTCTCGATGTGCTGGAGGCCGTGCAGCGCGGCGTCGGGCTTCAGGCCTTCCTCCGGCCCCATGCGATCGAACGTGTGGCCCGTGATCTTGCGACCTATCTTCGACAGCCCGTCCCCGATCTTGCCATGGCCGACGCCGGGCGGGCGGTTCTGGCCTCGACAAGACGGATGGGCGAGCTTTGGGAGTTGGCCTCGTGAAAGCCGAAGCTTTCCTCGAAGACCTTCGTCAGATGCCGTTGATCTCCCCGGATGTGCTGACCGAGGGCAAACCCTTCCTGGTCCTGTCGCCGCATCCTGACGACGAATCCCTGGGCGTGGGAGGGCTGATTGCCGCCGCTTGCGCGGCGGATCAGCGGGTGGACATCGTCGTGCTCACCGACGGGTCGGGATCACATACGCAATCCAAGATGTTCCCCCGCGAAAAATTGATCGCATTGCGAAAACAGGAGGCCGCGCGCGCCGCCGCCCACCTGGGGCTTCCTGAACACCGGCTCACGCATTTCGATCTGCCCGACGCGCATGTGCGCACGGAAGGCGAGGCCTTCGTCGATGCTGTCGGTCGGCTCATCGCCTTGATCGATGCCGCCGGTGCTGCCGCCTTGTTCGTGACATGGGGCCGGGATCCCCACTGCGACCACGAGGCGGCGGATGCGATGGCGCGGGCCGTGCGACGCCAGCGTCCAAAGCTCAAACTTTGGTCCTATCCGATCTGGGGGTGGCATATTTCGCCGACGGCATCGGTCGATGAACCAAGCCCCCGAGGCTTTCGCATCGACATCACGCCGTGGTTGCCGCAAAAGCTCGCCGCGATCGAGGCGCATGCGTCGCAGATGACGGACTTGATCGACGACGACCCCGAAGGGTTCCGATTCGATGAGACGACGATCAAGCCGTTCATCGGTCCCTTCGAATATGTTTTCGAGGTGCCGGCATGAGTCGCCGAAGCTCGACCCTCGACCCTCAATATTTCGACGAGCTCTACGCGTCGAACCCCGACCCCTGGGAGTTCGAGACGAGTCTCTATGAAAGGGACAAATATCGCGCGACACTCGCTGCGTTGAGCCGCCCCCACTACAGATGTGCACTGGAAATCGGCTGTTCGATCGGCGTTTTCACGGAGCGTCTGGCTCCGCGCTGCGAGGCCTTGCTGGCCATTGACGCATCCGAGACAGCGCTGGCCTCGGCCAAAGCCCGCTGCGCCGCGTTTCAGACCGTCACATTCGAGGCCGGAGTGGTGCCGGCCCATTTTCCTGAAGGGCGGTTCGATCTGATCCTGCTGTCCGAGGTGATCTATTATTTCGATGAGGCAGACCTCAAGGTTCTCGCGGCGCGATGCGGCGAGGCCTTGGCGCCCGATGGCGAGATCGTTCTATGCCATTGGCTCGGGGAAACCGACTATCCGTTGACAGGACGCCAGGCGAGCGAGCTTTTCATCGCGGCCCTCTCGGAGCGCCTTCCGGTCCATACCGTGCTCAACGACGACATTTATCGGCTCGACCGTCTGGAGCTTTCCGGACCGCCTCGTTCTACCGTGTCGTAAGTTTAAAAGCTCCATCACCCTAAGGACCCGCACAGCGACGTCTCAAAGGTTTAGACGCTGAAGTGTCGAATTTTTATCTCGGTTTCGGAGCGTTCGTGAAAATGCCCGTTCCCGATCACTGGCGCTAGGCAGGCCCGTCAAAATCCACGAAGCACGCCATCGGAACAACCGTAGATGTGCCGATATTTTCCAGAAGTTCTCACATCGCTGGAGGTCGCTTTGGAAAAATCATCTGTCCTGATTCTACTGACATTGTTCACCCTGGTCACGGGGCTGGTGATCGCGGCCTATCAACTGTGGTCGGCTGATAAGTCGAAGAAGGAAGGGGAGCATAGTGCGCTGGCAGATCGCTTCGCGAGCAAGAAGCGCGTCTATGGCAATGCCGGTAAGGACGTGTAGCGGCGCCTGCCTATGCGGTGCGGCAAACTCACGCGGGCTCCTATCCCCCCCCCGACCGATGTTTGCGGCACGCCCTTGCAACCCGAGTAACGCGACGATCGACTGCGCAGAGCTCTTTTTTGGAGCGATAGCGTCGTCATCGTCTGTCTGGTTCAATCCTTACAAGACAGGTTAAATCGTTTCTTAAGCCTGAATGACGGTGGGAACCGACGCCGAACGAACATGTCCGCCTACCATCGAGAATGGCTAAGGTTACGAAGGTCTTCATGCTGTTTTCAGCTGTGAAAGCGCAAGGCCCGCAGACAGGCGTCGGCTCGTTTGATCTCGCGAGGAAGATCGGAGGGCCGCAACACACGTGAGCGGCGAAGGAGAGGGCTGGTTGCGCAGAGACCATGCCAGAAGGATTCGAAGCCGATCGGCGGATTTGACAAGAGGGCGGAAGCCTCGGACGCCGATAGTCTAAACCGCGCTGCCCATAAGCTCCCGTCCCATGCGCCTGTTTCGCTCATCCGCCGCAGCCGGCCTTTGTAAATCGCCCGCCGAACGGCCTCGAGCGCCGGCTCGAAATCCTCGTCGCAGGGCGCATTGGCATTCTCGTGCCGATGGCGCATCGTCTCGGCGGCGCCGTGGGCGACACGCCCGTCGAAACGCATGGACGTCGACACGCTGACATCGAGAGCGTGGCGGATCTTGAACCCTGCATCCTCGAGCGCCAAACTCAGAGCCATATCTTCGCCCACGCTTCTCTCCGGCAACCCGCCGATGGCCTGATAGGCCTGAAGGGTCACCGCCAGACTCGCCCCGGCAGACACCCTGTGAGTCGGCCAAGGATCATGCGCTCTCGGATCACACAGGGCGTTGATCTCCGAAACCAAGGCCATGTAACGCTCTTCCAGCCGACCGCGCTCGATAAACGGTCTGCCAAGACGCATCATCTCCGCCGGATCGGCATCGACGTAACCTGCGACCGCATCGACGCCCTTCGATAAGGCCTCCAGCGTGGCATCGACCCAGGTGGGGGAGACGAGGCTGTCCGCGTCAGTGGTGAGGATTACGCCATCTCGGCGTCCAACCTCCATCAACCGGTCAACCGCCAGATCCATGGCCCGCTTGCGGGCTCCCCCGGCATTCGATTGGTCCGCGGGCAGCGTCTCGACGATCACCTTAATCGCCTGAGGGCTGTCGGCCGCAGCCGCCTTCGCGACCGCGACCGTGGCGTCGGTGCAATTGTTGGCCAGAACCAGGACCTCGAACAGCCCTTTCCGCAAAGGCGCGCCATGGCGATCGCGCTGCAGGGCAAGGGCAGCGAGACAACGCCCGATCCGCTCTGCTTCGTTGTTCGCCGGAATAGCGACGACCGCGCGGCAGGGCGATGGGCCGATCGGACCCTCGAAGGAGGTCATTCGCCTCTTATTTCGGATTCAGGCTGCGACACTTTGAACCTCAGAACCTTAGCGGCATTGATGGATGGCAGAGCGTTATCGGACGCCTCATGGATGGTCCGGGCCAGGATCGTCCCCGGCGTGCCCCTTATGTCTCGCATGGAGTTCCGGCGTCGTGAAGATCGCTGTCCTGGCCCATCTCAAATATCCGATCGCCCAGCCCTTCGCAGGTGGCCTCGAAATGCATACGCATCTCCTGGTCGATGCCTTAGGGCGGCGCGGGCATGACGTGACGCTCTTCGCCTCCGAGGGATCCGATCCGGCCCTTCACGTCGAGACGGTGTGTCCCCCAACGGGGGAGCCCCACGGCGATTCCACGCGCGCCGCGACCATCGACCGCCTCGAACATGCGGCTTATCGGGCCATGATGGAAAGGGTCGCGACCGGGGGGTTCGACATCGTCCATAACAACAGCCTTCACCCCCTTCCGCTTCACGTGGCGGGCGAGCTTGGAATGCCCATGATAACGGCGCTCCATACCCCGCCCTTCGACCCGCTGACCGAAGCGGTGCGGGCGAGCTGCCATTGCGTGGTCTTCGTCGGTGTTTCACGCACGCTTATTCGGCAGTGGGATGATGTCACCCCCGATGCGCCCGTGATCGCGAACGGAATCGACCTCAGGACGTTTAGGGCAAGGCGTCGTCGAAAGGGGGGGCGGCACGCCTTCTGGTCGGGGCGGATCGTCCCGGAGAAGGGATTGCATTTGGCGATCGACGCGGCACGCATCGCCGGTTGGCCGCTTGCATTCGCGGGTCCGCGCTTCGATACCGGTTACTGGTCGAGAGAGATCGCTCCACGCCTTGGCGCTGATGTGACCGATCTTGGCCATCTCGACCACAAGCAGCTCGCAAGCCACCTCGCGGCGGCGGATGTGGCAGTCGTTTCTCCGCGATGGGACGAACCCTTCGGTCTTGTGGTCGCGGAGGCTCTGGCCAGCGGCACGCCAGTCGCAGCATTTTCGCGGGGTGCCATTCCTGATCTTGTCGACCGACGTTGCGCCGCACTCGCGGCTCCGGACGATGTTGCCGATCTCGCCTGCGCCATCACACGCGCGGCGACCCTCGACCGCCGGGTGTGCCGGGCGTGGGCGGAACGGCGCTTCGACCGAGAGACGATGGTGGACGATTACGAACGTCTCTACGCCCGAATGATCGGCGCGACCGTGAACCTCGGCGAGGCGATGCACACCTTCGGCGGTTCAACTAAGGAACTCGATGTCGCCGGGCTCTGAGAGAGACGCGACAGCGACGACTGTCGTTGTATGCGTTCCGGTGCGTAACGAGGCGGAGAGTTTGCCGGGCCTGCTGCGATCGCTTGGAGCGCAGCGCGGCATTGAGAGACCGCTTCGCGTTGTGGTCATCGCCAATAATTGCACCGATGATACGGTGCCGTTGCTTCGCTCGTTCGAACAACGGCAAGAATTTAAAGCGCTCGCGTTGCGCATCGTCGAAGCCACGCTGGAGCCGCCCCACGCCCATGTGGGAACCGCGCGCCGCATGGCCATGGATTGCGGTGCCGACTGGCTCGACAGCGACGGCTGTCCGGACGGTGTCCTCATCAGCACCGATGCCGATGCCATCGCGCCGCCCGATTGGGTGGCGGCCAATCTCCGCGCTCTCAAGTCAGCCGATGTGGTCGGGGGGCGGCTCAGCATGGAGACAGGCAGCGGGCCGCTTCAGGGCCTCCATGATCGGATCGAGCGTTACTGGGCCGGCGTGCGAGCCATCGAGGACGCTCTTGACCCTTCGCCGTATGATCCCGCCCCACGCCACGGCGATCATACGGCTGCCAGTCTCGCCCTGCCGGTCTCGATCTACAGGCAAGCCGGCGGCCTACCGGCGCTGCCGTGCGGCGAAGACAACGCTCTCGTGGCCCGGATCCGCTGTCTCGGGGGCCGATTGCGGCACTCCCCGGCCGTCGAAATCCACGTATCGGCCAGGATGGCGGGCCGTGTAGAGGGCGGCATGGCGAGTGAGATGATCAGGCGTTCCACGCTCGTCCAGTCCGGGGCGTCCTATGAGTTGCCATGCGGGGCCTTTTGGGTCGAGCTCGTCGAGCGGCGTGCGGCACTGCGGCAGGCGTGGACCGGTGGACGGGATGCCATGATGGCCCTTGGGCTGAGCGACGCGGATCTGGCCGCTCTCGATTTGCTGAATTGTCCGAATGACATCGCCTTCGTCGAGCGGGCGATGATGCGCCCAGGATGGTCTCACGCGGCGCCGCTCGTCGGGATCGATCAGGCCCTCGATGAAATCGCGGTCTTGCTCGGCGACCTTGGCTCTAGAGCTAGGCCCGGACGATTTGCATGACCCGCCGGCCGATCGGCTATTACGTCCATCACCAAGGCGCGGGTCACTGGGATCGAGCCCGAGCCATTGCTGCAACGCTCGATCGACCGGTGACGCTGCTCGGAACCTTCGACGAGCTACAGCGGCGCCAAGGCGGTTCTACCTGTGTCGATTTGCCGGACGACCGCATCGCTGGGTTTGACGGTATCGACGGCGAGCCGGAGAGACCAAAGTGCCTTCATTACGCACCGCTCGGGGTTGCGGCGATCCGCAGCCGGATGGCGGCCATCGCCGCTTGGATCGAAGCCTGCGATCCCGTTTTGATGATCGTCGACGTGTCGGTTGAAGTAACGCTCCTGGCGCGCCTGCTGTCGGTTCCGACCGTGGTGGTGCGATTGGCCGGCGAACGCACCGATACCCCGCATCTCGAAGCCTTTCGAGCGGCGGACCGTCTCTTGGCGCCGTTTCCGCCCGCGCTGGATGCACCCGCCACGCCGCCTTGGGTGATCGACAAGACGATCTACGCCGGTTTTTTGAGCGCGGCTCCGCCGCCATCGGCCGGGCCGGCAAACCCTCGCAAAATCGTCGTCATGTTCGGGCGCGGCGGGACCGGCGGGCCGGGCGCGATTCTGGCCGAAGCTGCGCGCTCCTTGCCGGACTATGGGTGGCATGTGCTGGGACCGATGGACCTTGGAGGCGCGGCGCGGCCATCCAATCTTCATCTGCATGGATGGGTCGAGGATGTTTCCACGCACCTCAGCGATGCGGCGCTCGTTTTCGGCAGCGGCGGCGATGGGGTTCTCGCCACCGTTGCGACACTTGGCAAACGCTTCATCTGCGTCCCGGAAGCGCGTCCCTACGGCGAGCAACGCGTCAAAGCCGAGGCCCTGCAACGGTTGGGTGCCGCGATCCTGCATGACGCATGGGTCTCGGGAACTGACTGGAAGCATCTGGTTCATGCTGGACTGGCGATCGATCCGACACTTATGGCGGGGATGACGGATCGAGGAGCGCTTCGACGCACGGCCGATGCGATCGAAGGCCTGGCGGAGGATATCGAGGCCTATCAGAACAAGCGCCGGTAATCTCAGAAGGGCCTGTCGGGCGGAAGCGCCGCCAACGCGATCTCGTCCGCACTCGGCACACGAAGCACTGTGTAGCCGGTGCTGTCGTCACTCCGCAGAAGCCCCAAGCGAACGAAAGCGTCGAGCCATCCGCGCATCGGCCAGACGCCATGACGGTCGTGGAAGCGGCGAGCGTTGCTGATGATGTCGCTGAAATGTTGCAAAGGCGGGTCATAGGCCGCGTGACGCTGGTGATAGGCATGTCCGTGCGCGCTGAACAGCACCGGGATGCCGAGTGCGTCGGCCCGGAACGCGAGATCGGTATCCTCAGCGCCGTAACCCGAATAGGCCTCGTCGAAACCGTCGAGACGGTCGTAGGT
This sequence comes from Lichenihabitans sp., assembly GCA_965214365.1. Lineage (GTDB taxonomy): Bacteria > Pseudomonadota > Alphaproteobacteria > Rhizobiales > Beijerinckiaceae > Lichenihabitans. The sequence continues at coordinate 916,751 of CBDCBM010000004.1, read as the reverse complement.
TTTGGCTTGGACCGCGAAGGCCAGGGACCAGAAGAGGCCGGGATTTGGCGCCTGCGCCAAACCCTCTGACGGAAACAGCCGTGCCGGATGGCGGCTTCCCACGCGCCGCAGGTCAAGCTCGGTCCAGCCGTCCCGTACGGCGCCGTCCGGCAGATAGGTCACGGCGCAACAGACCAGGCTTTCGCGCGAGGCAGCGCCTTCGGCGAGCGCGTTCACGAGATCGGCCGACGGAATACAATCGACATCCAGGAAAACCAGAAGTTCGCCCGTGGCGGCGCGACGACCGGCGTTGCGGGCCGCCGCCAAGGGCAGACCAGGATGATCGAGGTCGACCCGCCGGGCCGGAAATGGCGTCTCGGGCAAGGCCCCCTTATCACCGCCCATTTCCACGACGACGCATTCTTTCACCCTATCCCCCCGCGACAGGCCTTCGAGGAGACGCACCAAATGCGTGCCGCGTCCCTTGTTCAACGTGATCACGCTGACTGTTTTAGAGACCTCAGCCGAACCTTGCATCGTCATTCAGGACCTAATCCGCCTGTATCAAAAGCTCAAAAAGCCCCCGTTGTCTGGGAGCTGCGAATCGGTGTTTCGAAGGATCGGGCAGCGAACGGAGCTGAGTATGGCGCCCAGCCAACCTTCCCTTGCCAACCAGATCATACCGGAATAAACATATCTTTATGTCTTATTCTCCAGCGACGACTATCGAGCCGAAGCTGTCCTTCGCTCCAGCCCTCGAGGCTCTGGAAGCAGCCGGGGAAGGCACGCGTCTCCGGCTTTTAGCCTTAGTCGCTGAGGCGGAGCTGACGGTGAGCGAACTTGTCACCATCCTGGGCCAATCGCAGCCGCGTGTCTCGCGCCATCTCAAGTTGCTCGTCGATGCCGGGCTCGTCGAGCGTCACCGTGAAGGGGCCTGGGCCTTCTTTTCCGCCGCCGAACGGGGAGGCGCCGCATCGCTGGCCCGCGACATCCTGAGCCGCCTCGACCGGAACGACCCGAGTCTCGCGGCCGACCGGATGCGTCTCGGCGAAGTGCGGGCCGTGCGGGTTGCCTCGGCAGAGCTCTATTTCGCCGCCCAGGCGCCGGATTGGGACCGGGTTCGCGCCCTTCACGTCGCCGAGGAGAAGGTCGAGGCGGCCATTTTGGAGGCTGTCGGCAGCGGTCCTTTCCGGGCTTTGCTCGACCTCGGCACCGGCACGGGACGGATGCTCGAACTCCTGGCGCCGTTCAGCGATCGGGCCGTCGGCATCGATGGCAGCCACGCCATGCTCAAACTGGCCCGCGCACGGATCGAGGGCACCGGGTTGCGCCATGTGCAATTGCGCCAGGGGGACCTCTATGCCTTGCCGGTGGAGCGTGATGGCTACGACGTCGTCGTCGTCCACCAGGTTCTGCACTACCTCGAGGATCCGGCCCGGGCGCTGCGCGAGGCCGCTCGTGTGCTCCGGCCGCAGGGCCGGCTCGTCGTGGTTGATTTCGCGCCGCACGGAGACGAGCGTCTGCGCAGCGAACATGCGCATCGCCGGCTCGGGTTTTCCCATGACGAGATCGAGCGCTTCATCCGCGATGCAGGCCTTGACGTGATGGGCCACCGTGACGTGGCGCCCGACCAGGCCGAGGCCAGCCTTCTGACGGTTTCGCTGTGGATCGGGCGCGACCGTCGCATGCTTTCCGATGCTCCCCGTAACCTGCAGGTGGTCGCATGACGCCGTCCGACGATCTTCGCCCAAGCCGCACCGTCTCGACGAAGCCCCGTGTCTCCTTCGAGTTCTTTCCCCCTAAGAGTCCGGAAAGCGAAATGGCGCTTTGGGCTTCCATCGAACGGCTTGCGCCATTGCGGCCGAACTTCGTCTCCGTGACCTATGGGGCCGGGGGCACCACGCGGGAGCGCACCCATTCGACGGTCGCGCGGCTCGTGCGGGAAACCGCGCTGCGGCCCGCCGCGCATCTGACCTGCGTCGGCGCGACGCGCGGCGAGATCGACGAGGTCGTCAAAAGCTACCAAAACGCGGGAGTCCGTCACATCGTCGCGCTGCGCGGCGATCCGCAAGGCGGCATCGGCACCCCTTACGCGGCCCATCCGGGTGGGTATGCGAGCTCAGCGGACCTCGTGCGCGGCATCAGGACGATCGGCGATTTCGATGTGTCGGTTTCGGCCTATCCTGAGATGCATCCGGAAAGCCCCTCGGTCGAGGCCGACCTCGACGTGCTCGAAGCCAAGGTCGATGCCGGGGCGACCCGCGCCATCACCCAGTTCTTCTTCGATAACAGTCTGTATTTTCGCTATGTGGAGCGTGTGCGGGCGCGGGGCATCGACATTCCGATCATCCCCGGGATCGTTCCGGTGCAGAACTTCAAGCAGACGGCGAATTTCGCCGCCAAGACGGGTGCGTCCGTGCCGAATTGGCTGCGCGCCCGCTTCGAGGGGCTCGACGACGACCCCGCCACGCGACAACTCGTCGCCGCAGCCATAGCGGCGGAGCAGGTGCTCGGCCTCCTCGATGCCGGGGTCGAGGACTTTCATTTCTATACGATGAACCGGGCCGAACTCGCCTATGCGATCTGCCGCATTCTCGGCCTCGCGCCGAAGGAAGACCGCGCTGCGGCGTGATGTGATTCAGGCTGGGGATGGCTCGATCGGCATCGTGGAGAGAGGATTGGCGTGGACGTTCTCGTGCGGCGGATCATGAAGGCGCCGGAAAAGAGACAGACATAGGGGGAACCTTGCGAACAGACCCCCCTTTGGTGATGGCATTGGCGTCGCAAGGCTTGCACCCCGCAAGACTCAAACGCGCCTCTCGGTCACGACAGCAATCGGGTCGGCGTCCCCTATTTTTCGAGCAGGTTGACCGCTTTTTTGTCGAAAGATACGAAAATTTCGCCGCCGAGCCACTGACCGTCAAAGGCGATGACGCCATCCGTGAAGTCTCCGCCAGCGTCCAAAACGCGCAGGCCGGCCTCTACAGCAGGCCGGTTTACGACGACATTGATCGCGTCGATCCGGCCGCGGATGGCGGCGGCCACCTCGTTGCGCGGTATGGCATTGCGGGCGCTGAGCCCCCAAGCGAACTCGCACAGCGAATGAACGCTGATCGCGACCAAGCTGCACTCTCCATTGTTTTGACGGCCGCGAGGCTCTGTGCTTCATCGTCCGCCATCGCTAGGCGAAGCAGGACGTTGGTGTCCGCTGTGACCTTCAACGATTGTCCAACCCGGCCATGCCGGCGGTAGCGCCCGCTTCCACGATCGCATCGATGATATCCTCGATCGACAGTTGCACGCCATTGCCCTTCCCCTTGAGGATTCCGTGCAACTGCCGCCAACTTCCCTTCGGTTGATCGGCCTTCGATTCCGCCCGCCCATCCGGCAGCAGAGCAAGCCTAATTTTGCCGCCGGGCTGTATGCCAAGATGCTGCAATACGTCTTTCTTAAAAGTGACTTGGCCTCGGGTCGTGACGGTGAGCGTCGTCATGGCGAGTATCTCTGAGCATCCCTGAAAACGTAATGCAAAAATGCATTATTTATCAAGGAAGGAGATAGGGCCTGCCGCTGCACGCAACCGGCGGCTCTCGTTCCTCGGCCCGCCAATTCGTCCGCAGTCTTTGTCGAGGTCCGCCGACATCGGCGTACGGATGTGCACTTTTTCAGAGAGCAAATGGGGGATTCACATCTCAGCTATCTGGGGCCCATCGCGACGGGACGGCGCAATCGATGGCGCCACCGCGCGAGCAACAGGCCGGCGACGACGAAGAGGGCGACCGTCATGCCGATCCAAACGCCTGGCGCGCGCATGTGAAACCAGAAGGCTAGCACGACCCCGAGCGGCAGCCCGATCCCCCAGTAGCCTATGGCGGAAATGACCATCGGCACGCGGGTGTCGTGCAACCCCCGCAGCATGCCAGCCGCGACCACCTGCGCGCCATCCGCGATCTGGAACAGGCCGGCGAGGCCCAGCAACACGATGGCGCCCTCGCGCACCGCGCTGGACCCGGGTTCGCCGGGGTCGAGGAACAGACCGATCGCAAGCGAGGGCATGGTGATGAGGACCAGGGCCGCGAGCGCCATGACACCGACGCCGAGGCCGAGCGCCGTCCATCCGGCGCGGGCCACCGCCACGAGATCACCGGCCCCGGACGCGCGGCCGATACGCACCGTCGCGGCCTGGGCGATGCCGAGCGGCATCATGAAGGTCAGGCTCGCCGTCTGCAACGCGATGGCGTGAGCCGCCAGGGCGGCGGTGCCGAAATGTCCGATCGCGGCCGCTGCCGCCGCGAACATGCCGGTCTCCAGCACGAGACTGATCCCGATCGGCAGCCCGAGGCGCCAGAAGGCGCCAAATCCCGCCCAGCGCGGTCGGAGCAGACCTTCGAAAATGTGCAGACCGCTGAAGCGCGGATCCAGAATCGCGATTACGCCGAGCGACGCGGCCATGAAGAGATTCGACGCGACGGTGGCGAGGCCCGATCCGAACAGGCCAAGGGCTGGCAAGCCGCCATGCCCGAAGATGAGCAGCCAGTTGAGGAGGGCATTGAGGACGACAGCCGCCGCCCCGGTGACGACAGCCCAGCGCGGTCGCTCCATGGCCGCGAAGAGCGAGCGAAGCACAAGATAGACCAGTGCCGGCAGGAGGCCCCATTGCAGGGCGTGCAGATAGGAGGCCGCGCCTGCCGCAAGGGCCGGCTCCTCGCCAAGGGCCAGGAAGATCGATTCCGCGTTCCACGACAGAAGCCAGATCGGCGCTATGATGAGCGCGACGCCCCAAAAGCCCTGCTGGACGATGCGTCGGACCGCAGGCTCGGTTTGTCCCCCCCGGCCCCGCTCGCGGGCGATCAGCGGCGCCACGGCGGCCGTGACGCCGATGCCAAACAAAAGAAAGATACTGTAGAGCGCCACCGCGAGCGTGCCCGCGGCCAGCGCCTCCGGCCCGACGCGCCCGATCATCGCGACATTGGTGAGGTTCATCGCCATTTCGATGGCATTGGTCAGAACCAAAGGCCAACTCAGCGCCAAACAGGCGCGAAGTTCCTTGATCCAGCGCGCTTCGCTATCGAGACTTAGGGGTGCGAGGGAGGTCATCCCGCTTCTTATGGCGCCCGGCGAGCCCTGACCACCCCCGGCCTTCGATGATCTCCACCCCACGAGACGAGTGGCTCGACCTGTGAGGCGGATCACAGGCTTCGCGCAATCCTCGTGTGATCATACTGTCATAAAGCAGCTCGACCGACTGGTGTGCGCGGAAGAATCAGCGCCCGATCTGGTCGGCGTATGAAAGAAGAGTCAATCGGGGGGATTCTGCTCGAGGAAGCATGGCGAAGGCTGGGCGATCCAGCGCGGAACGAAGAGGATGGTCCCATGAGCACCGTGGCCTATCGTGCCGGCGTTCTAGCCGCCGACACCATGATGACGCAGGGTTCGATCAAATGCCCTGAAAGCATGAACAAGCTTTGCATGGGCAAGACCCATCCGGTGATCTACGCCATGGCGGGCAAGACCGCCGCGCTCGCCGCCACGATGCGCATGATCGAGGTCATGCCGATAGCACCCTGGGATGGCGGTGAATTTCCGAGCCGCCCGCCCATGGATTCAAGCTGCGAACTTGTGGCCTTTCACCGCGACGGCCGCGTCTTTTCGTTCGAGGCCGAAGGCCTGTGGTACGAACCCGCCGACGTGCCTTTCATGGCTCTCGGCTCCGGCTCCAAGGCGGCGCTCGGCGCCCTGCATATGGGCGCCGATGCGGCGCGGGCGGTCGAGATCGCCTGCCTCGCCGACGCCTATACGGGCGGACCTATCGTCACCATGAGGGTCGCCGACATCTGGGCCGACCGGGGCGAGGTCGAGATGTTCGCGAAGGCGGCCGCCCGCCGGGCGGCGTAACGTCGGTGGCAAGTCATCGTCGCCGACCACTAGATCAAGATGTCTTTGGATGGAATCCATCCAAAGACATAAACGTGATCGATTTTTTAAACTGAGAGCATGATGTCGTCCGAAAACCCATGCCGACTGTTCGGCATCATGCTCTAGGTTCTGTTGACAAAGGTCGGCAACCAAATTCTGATGGCTGCGAGGCTTATGAATGCCGTGAACGAGGATAGTGTTTTATCGAAGCGCGTGGCGATGCGTCTGTTCTGCTTGAGTTTGTTGATCATCCGCTCGATTCGATTACGATCCTTGTAGGCGACTTCGTCATGCGGAATGATGACTTTTCGAGACCTTTTGGATGGTATGACAGGAAGAATGCCCCGGACCAGGAGAGCCTCTCGATTGCTATCGCTGTCGTAGCCTTTGTCTCCGAGAAGGGCCTTCGGTTTGGCGATAGCGACGGGATCGTCCATCAGGGGCTCAAGATGGCGGATGTCGGAGGCTTCGCCTCCGGTGACCTCGAAGGCGACAGGGCGTCCGATGGCGTCACACCGACAGTGGACTTTGCTCGTAAAACCGCCGCGCGAGCGACCAAATCCCTGATTTTGGATCCCCCTTTTGCGCCGGCTGCCTGAGAATGCGCCCGGACGATGGTCGAATCCACCATTTGGGTCTCCCACTCGTCGGCGATGCCTACCTCGACCAAGGTTTCGAGCAAAGCATCGAAGATGCCCTGCTGGCACCATCGGCGGAACCGCTGGAACACTGAATTCCACTTGCCGAAGCTCTCGGGCAGATCCCGCCAAGGTGCTCCGCTCCTCAAAATCCACATCATTCCGTTAAAGAAACGACGGTTGTCATGGGCGGGCCGGCATCCCCGACCACACTCGGACGGCAAAAAGGGCTCAATCACCGCCCATTGCTCGTTGGAGATTTCGTAGCGACTCACGTTCGTCTTTCCGCAAAAACAAACGTGAATCAAAAATCATCCCGCTTGGGAATCCTCTTTGTCAACAGAACCTAGAACGCCATCTGGGAAAAGCTTTAGGGCATGGTGCGCGATCGAGAGGGACGCGAGGCGAGCCCTTCAGCCGGCATCATCGACAGCCAGACGATCAAGTCGCCGGAAAAAGGGGGTCCAAAGTCAATAAATCAACCCCCAACGCAGTCGACGCGGTGGGTTATGACGCTGGGAATAAGATAAAGGGGCGCAAGATCATTCCCTTGTCGGCGCCATGGAATTCTCCGATCTTCATGGCATATGTAAAATATGTTTGGATGGCCACCGGCCTTATTACGTCGCCTTCCAGGGAAAGGTCCAAGTTTCCGTCAGCGCCTTGTTGCCGGCTTTGAGGAAGGCCCGCAGATCCGTGCTCTGGCCCGGCGGCAGTTCCACGTCGATCCCGGCCCGGAAGCCGCTGATGTGCGGGTTCGGCACGAGAAAGGATCGCAGGATCTTGCCGTTGGTCGCGGTTGGGACCACCGACACCAAAGTCGGGCCGGCCGTGTAATAGGCGAGGTCTCCGCCCGAAAAATCGATGATGAAGCGTCGCGACCCCGGCGAGGCGACTTCGGTCGAGCCAAGCGCCCGCGCCTGCGTCTGATAGGTTTTCTGCACGCGCCCGCCCGGCGAGAGCCGCGCGAGGTTCAGGCTCGCCGTGATCGTGTAGCCGAAGGTGATCGACTTGCCCGCGTCGACGGACTCGTTCGACACCCAGGAGGCGACGACATTGTCGTTGGTCTCGTCCTGGGTCGGCAGTTCGAACAATTCGACGCGTCCCTCCCCCCAGTTGCTCTTGGGCTCGATCCAGTAGCTCGGCCGAAGCTCATAGGCGAGGTCGAGGTCCTGGTAGTCTTCGAACACGCGGTCGCGTTGGAGCAGACCGAATCCCTGAATATCCTTGTCGAGGAAGGCTGAAATCTCGGCCGCCATGGGGTTGCGCAGGGGGCGCCAGATCCATTCGCCGCTGCCGGTATGCATGAGAAGGCCATCGGAATCGTGCAACTCGGGCCGAAAATCGTCGGAGAAGCGGCGGTCGTTCTGGCTGGTGAAGAACATGGAGGTCAGCGGCGCGATGCCGATCTTGGCGCCCCCTCGCCGCGAGAACAGCGTCACCGAAACCTCGATCACGCTCTCGTTACCCGGATAGAGGTCGAACCGATAGGCTCCCGTCATCGCCGCGCCATCGAGCAACGCATAAATGGTCACGCGTTCGGCCCCCGGCCCCGGCGTCTCGATCCAGAACTCCCGAAAAAATGGAAACTCCTCCTGGTCGGTGCCAACCCCCACAGCGATGCCGCGCGCGGAAATGCCGTAGCGCTGCTTGCGGCCGAGAAAGCGGAAATAGCTTGCCCCGAGGAATGCGCAGACCTCGTCGAGCACGTCGGGCCGGTTCAGGGGATTGAGCAGCCGGAAGCCCGCGAAGCCGAGGTTGAGCGGCAGCGGCCGGTCGATCTTGTTGCGACCGTAGTCGAAAAGCCCTGACGCATAGGGGATCGGCGTCGCGATGCCGTCGCGGATGATGTCCACCGTCACGGGTCGCGGGAACAGGTGGCCGAGATGGAACATTTCGAGCCGGAAGGGGCCGCCCTCGTTGCCGAGCATCGCCTTGTCGCGGCGGAACCTGATGTCGCGCCAGCCGTCGAAACCGAGATTCGCCAAAGCGTCAGGCAGCGGCGGCGGATTGGCCTCGAACGGCGCGGCGGCGACTTCGCGCGCCCGCTTGAGCACGTCCTCGAAACCGAAATGGTTCACCGGCTGCTCCCCGCTCGTCTGGGCCAGAAGCGACGATGTCATCAGCTCCGCCAATCCGGCCGCGATGCCGGTCACGATGGTTCGTCGATCAAGGGATGCCATACGGGCTCCGGTTCGGGCATTCTCGGCCCCTCGGGTAGCGGGCCGCGAGGAACTCCGCAAGCCCAGGACGATCGGGCAGTGTCTCGGTTTTAATCTCCGCCACGGATGGGGAACCGAAGTCGAGTGGTCGCCCGAAAGCTGACCTCTCGGAACGCGCTGAACACCATCGTTCGGACAACGCCGGTCGGTGCTCCGGCGCGGACATCATCCTGTTCGCTCCCCACGCGCCCTCATCCCTAACGCCTGCGCCGTGAGGGATGAACTCAGCCAAGCAGTTCGTCATGGCTCGTCGTCGTCGCGGCCCACGGATCGGTACGCCTAATCCCGTGCGTCTTCAGTCTGCCAAGGCTATGATTCGCGCAGGGCCGTCAGGATAAATCCAGGGAGCTTCGCTATGTCTCGACCTAAGCAGGTCTCCAAGCCGCCTCCCATGACCGAAGCGCAGATCGACGCCGCCAGCTATTTGGGAAGCAAGGAGCACAAGATCATTCGCTGGTGGGGTGGCCTCCCCGGGGCCCGTTTGGGCAAGGGTGGGGTCGCGAAGAGGCCAAAGAAGCAGCTGACGACTATTTGCCATTTGGTCACCGATGAGGATCGGGAGAAAGCGACGGGTTATGTGAAGGAGGCGCTCAGCAAGGGGCAATTCCACTATTCCGATGGCGATAAGGTATACCCGAAGCACATCTGGCACGAGGACGCGACTGGTCAGAGATGGTCTGGATTTTGTATCAATGGTGAGTCTGGCGAGTATAAGGGCTGGCCGCTTGAGGAGTCTGACGCTTGAGACCACTGATCGAATGGCAGGATGACGCGGAGAACGCAGCGCCGGAGGAGCGCGCGACCGTTGCCGACCTTCAGCTATTTCTCGGCGACGTGAACATCACGCAGCACTTCTATGGAAGTACCCCCGCCGACGGGATCACCATCGCCCTCTACGGGCTCGCCCATGGCCTCGCGCATCACTGGTGGACGGTCTTTGGATCGCGCGACCGCGATGTCAGCCTTGCGAGCTTCCGCAACGGCTACCTGTTCCCCGACGTCAGGTTACGTTTCGATGGCTCGGCATTTGAAGTGGCCGCCTTGCAGCAGGAATACAGGAATCCCGAGGTCCGATTCTGGGAGACACCACCGATGATCGGCGTCCTTTCGAAGACCGGCCATCCCGTGGTTCAGCTAGGTGGCTTGGCCGGCGTCGAGATCGTACCCGTAGACGGCGCTCTTTCACGGAGCGGCCGGGACCATTAGATCAAGGTCATGAATCGCTTGCAGACCGAAGCCCCCGACGACGGTTGGATCGACGACGGGATCGAGGAGGCGGACCTCGGGCTGCCCGAGCCTGACGATGCCGCATCCGGGGTCGAGCTTGGGCTCGACGATGAGAGCGCCGCGCCGGCCTCCGTGCGGCAGGGTGCGGCGGCGATCCGCAAACATTGGACGACGCTGCCCATGGGGCCTGGCGTCTACCGGATGCTCGGAACGGACGGCGAAGTGCTCTATGTCGGCAAGGCACGCTCGCTGAAGAAGCGTGTCGCGAGCTACACCCGCGCCACCGGCCATTCCCGCCGTATCGCCCAGATGATCTCGCTCACCGTGTCCATCGTCTTCGTCTCGACCGAGACGGAAACCGAGGCGCTGCTGCTCGAAGCCAATTACATCAAGCAGATGCGCCCGCGCTTCAACGTGGTGATGCGCGACGACAAGTCGTTTCCCTATATCCTCGTGACCGGCGATCACGCGGCACCGCAGATCACCAAGCATCGCGGTGCCCGCAGCCGGAAGGGTGACTATTACGGTCCATTCGCCAGCGTCTGGGCGGTCAACCGGACGCTGAACGCCCTGCAGCGCGCCTTCCTGCTGCGATCCTGCACCGACAGCTATTTCGACAATCGTTCGCGGCCCTGCCTGCTGTTCCAGATCAAGCGCTGTTCGGGACCTTGCACGGGCGAGGTCGAGCCGCAGGATTATGCGGGTTTGGTCGACGAGGCGCGCGACTTCCTGTCGGGCAAGAGCCGCGCCGTGCGCGATCGCCTGGCGCATGAGATGGTCGCCGCCGCCGAAACCATGGAATTCGAGCGCGCCGCCCGGCTGCGCGACCGCATTGCGGCGCTCTCCGCCATCCAGGGCCAGCAGGGGATCAACCCCAAAGGTGTGGAGGAGGCGGATGTCTTCGCGGTAGTCGAGGAAGCCGGGCAATTCGCCATAGAAGTGTTCTTCTTCCGCACCTATCAGAATTGGGGCAACCGGACCTATTATCCGCGCGCCGACCGCAGTCTCGAAGCCGGCGAGGTGCTCGACGCGTTCCTGACCCAATTCTATCTCGACAAACCAGCGCCACGCCTCATCCTGCTCTCGCATGAGGCCGAAAACCGCGCCATCTTGGCTGAAGCTCTAAGCCTGCGCGGCAAGGTCACGGTCGAGATCGCGGTGCCGCAAAGGGGCGAGAAGCGCGAACTCGTCGACCATGCCAAAGAGAACGGACGGCAGGCGCTGTCGCAAAAGCTCAGCGAGACCGCCAGCCAAGAAAAACTTCTGTCCGCCCTCGCTGCGGCCTTCGGAATCTCGCGCCCGGTCAAACGGGTCGAGGTCTATGACAATTCCCACATCATGGGCACCAATGCGGTCGGCGCAATGATCGTCGCCGGTCCCGCAGGGTTCATGAAGACCCACTACCGCACCTTCACCATGAAAGATGTCACGCCGGGCGACGATTACGGCATGATGCGTCAGATGTTGCGACGCCGTTTCAGCCGACTGCTGCGTGAGAGGCGGGCCCCGGAAGGCGAGGCCTTGACGCCGGAAACCCTTGCGGTGCCGGAAGCCTTACCCACCGAAGAGGCAGACACGGTCATCGCGACGGCAGATGAGGCTTCGCCCTGGCCAGACCTGCTGCTCATCGACGGCGGCAAGGGCCAACTCGAAGCGGTACGGGGCATTCTCGATGAACTCGGCGTGCCGGTCATGTTCGGCCCGGTGCCCGATCCCAAGGGCGTCGCTGTGGTCGGCATCGCCAAAGGGCCGGACCGCAATGCGGGGCGGGAGACTTTTTTCGTGGCCGGCCGAGACTCGTTCCGCCTCGCCGAACGTGACCCCGCCTTGTATTTCGTCCAGCGCCTGCGGGACGAAGCCCATCGCTTCGCCATCGGCACCCACCGGGCAAGGCGCAAAAAGGATATCACCCGCTCGCCGCTGGACGAGATTTCCGGCATCGGGCCGGCCCGCAAACGCGCTTTGCTGCACGCCTTCGGCACCGCCAAGGCCTTGTCGAGGGCGGCCTTGGGAGATCTCGAAAAAGTGCCCGGCGTCAATGCCGCCACGGCGAAGCGGATCTATGACTTCTTTCACGAGAAGAATGGCTGAGCGCCGCATTGATGGCGCTCGCCACCATTCACCCTTTCGCGGTTTTGCGGGGCCGACCGCCTTTGGCGCCATTGAGGCGCGCCGCAGCGGCTTCCGCGGGGGATGTGACCTGGCCGGCGGGGCGAGCGAGTTCACGTGACATCCAGGCGCGGGTTCCGAAGATCCCGGATATGAGCGCCGGCACGTAAAGATCGGCGTCGAGCGCAGGCCAATGCAGATTGAAACCAAGGCCGTCGACCCCGATGTCAGCGAGAGCTTGCTGGCTCGCCTTGTAGATCCTGAACCAAATGCGCCGGAAACGCATAAGTGCAGCCATTGATGAGATCGATCACGACGCGTCCAGCAGCCTGATCATCGCGAGCCTCCAAAGCCCGGGGCTCGGTTCGCAGCATATCGGTGCCAAGGGCCTCAGCCTTGGCCAATTGCCGGTCAGTCGCGTCGGCAACGAATGCGCTCCCATTCCTGCAAAAATTCGCTGCGGCGCTCAGCTATTGTCAGCACAAGCCGTCAAATATCGAGGCGTTTGATTCCAATATTGTAAACGATCTCGGGCATCCCACCGTGTCCAACCAGGTTAATTTTCGCCTGCCCTGGCCCGGTGATTTGAACATGCGCTGGTTCATGATCGAACGTATAGATGACAAACCGGAAGCCGTGGGCTCGGTGGGTCACGACCATACAAAGTCTAACCTATCGGTTGGGTTTTCCAAACCTAACATCCAGAGCATCCTTCCGCCGTCCACTCCCGGCTAAGCAGCGCGAACAGATATTCGCTGCCGTAGGCGCCCTTGAACCAGATGTTCTCGATGAAATGCGCCTCCCGTCGAAAGCCCAAGGTTTCGAACAACCGGGCCGCAGACAGGTTCTCGGCGTCGGTGGTGGCGATGACGCGATGTTTGTCGAGCGCACCGAAAAGATAGTCGAGGAGGCATGCGATCGCCTCCCTGGCGATACCCTGGTTCTGATAATCTGGATGCAACGTCACGCCGATTTCGACCTGGCGTGGATCGTCGCTCAGAAAATGCAGGCCGCAATCGCCGACGACGAGGTCGGATCGCGCCTCGACGATCGCCACCTGAAACCATGTCCCCGGCTCGTCGGGTTCCAGCCCGGCTTGTCCGGCGATGAGTGTCTCCGCAGCCTCCACGTCGAATGTCGCCCAGGATTGGAACCGCGCCACTTCGGGGCGTGACCGGTAGTCGACGAGGGCCGGCGCATCCGACGCAAGCAGGCGCCGAAGGATCAAACGCGCCGAACGCAGGTCGGAAAAAGTATTTGTCGTCATGACTCGCGCAGCCTCTTCAATGTCGTTCCGTCTTTGAGAGCGATGGGACGCGAAATTGCAACCGGTCGGTTTGCCTCCGGGCCGTAGCCGGTCTAGAGAGGCTTCGGTGCGCCGCAGCCGAACGGGTGTCCTATAAATTCGCCACCTTCGGCCTGTTCATCGTCCATGATTTTTCCGGCGACCCCGATCTTGCCTTGCGCGACAGCCTGACCGTTCTTGCGATCCTGCTCATCTGCCTGCTGACGGCAGCGCTGGTGGCGCCCTATTTCATCGATTGGAGTGCCCATCGCGGCCTGATCGAAGCCAAACTGTCCGAGGCGGCGGGCACGCGCATCACGGTCGCGGGACCGATCCGGATCCGCCTGCTCCCACAGCCGACCTTCCGGCTCGCGCAAGTGACCATCGGCGATACGGCCCCGGGCCAACAGAGTCTCACGGCGGCGGAACTTGACGTCGACATCGCCCTCACGGCGCTGATGAGGGGCGATTTGCAAGTCGGCGAGGCCGTGCTGCGCTCGCCGCGCCTCGACCTCGCGCTCGGTGCCGATGGCGCCGTTAACATCGGGCTGCGCGGCCTCGGGCATCCGCAGCGCGTGCAGTTCGATCATGTGGTCGTCAAGGATGGAACGCTCAATCTGGCGCGTCCGGGCCAGCCGATGCTCACCGTTTCCGGTCTCGATTTCTTCGGCGAGGCGACCTCGCTGCTGGGTCCCTTCAAGGCGGTCGGCCAGTTCGGCCCAGCCGACGATCCACATGGGTTTCGCTTGTCGACGGGCGCCTTCGAGGCGGGCAAGCTTCGCGTGAAGCTCGGGCTCGACGCGACGAAACGCTTTCCGGCTACCGATTTCGATGGCGCCGCGTCGCCGGGTGCCGGTGGATCGCCGAAACCCCACGGGCCAAACGTCGAAGGACTTCTGACCCTCGAGGGCAACATCTCCCTCAATCCTAACCCCGCCACCATTCCCTGGGTTTTGACCGGCCACATCCAGGCTGACGGCGACAGGGCCACGGCCCAGGACCTGGAATGGCGGGCCGGGACAGACATGAGGGCGCTGAGCGCGACCGGCACCGGGGAACTGCTCCTTGGTGCCGCGCCGCGCGCCACGCTGCGGCTTCATGGGCCGCTGCTGAACCTCGATCGCTTGGCCGTGGCGCCCGATCAAGCATCGGTGCTGCCGCCGCACGGCCTCGCGCTGCTGTCGAGCCTGAACGAGCGGTTGGCCCAGACGATGACGTCCGGCCTGCCCCTCGGACTGGATCTCGACTACAGCTTCGACACGCTGACGACGGGTCCGCTGACGGTTCTCGGCATCGCCGGACATTTGGGGCTCGATGGGGCAACAGGCGCACTGGTCCGCATGGAGGCCCACGGGCCGGCGGGTGCCAGTGTTGCGCTCGATGGTCGTTTGGAGGGCGGCACGGCACCGGTCTTTCATGGTCGTCTCACGTCGAGCACGCGGGATTTGCCGGGCCTGGCCGACTGGCTCGCCCCGGTTCTGCCCGATGCGGCCGCCTGGGCCAAGGCGACCATCCCAGCCCGCGCCGTGGCATTGGACGGGACTGTCGATCTTTCGGGAGTGGGGGTCGCGGCGCGCGATGCTGTGATCCGCCTCGACCGGAGCCAGATGGCAGGAACGCTGACCTTCACGCGCGCCGTTGGGAACGACAGGGCGCGGCTCTTCGCCGACCTGACCTCGGACGCGCTGAACCTCGACGACCTGCCAGATCTTGGCGGCGCGGCGGCAGGCTTCAGCGATATCGACCTCGACTTGGCGTTGGCGGCCCGCGCCATGAAGGTCGCGCCGGCCGGGATCGGCGCGGTCGATGCCGGCGAAATCGCGCTGCGCCTGCACAAGACCGCCGCGACAGCCGTGCTTGACAATTTCTCTGCTGCGCTCGGCAGCGCCCGCGTGACCGCAACGGGACGTCTCGATCCCGACGCGGCGATCATGAACGCGCATGTCGATGCGCCACAAATCGACGCCCTTGCCGCCCTGCTGGGACGGATCATGCCGGGGACGCTTTCGAAGGGACTGAGCGCGAGGGCCGCCAACCTGTCGCCGGCACAGGTCGATCTCGGCTTAAGGGCGGCGAGAAGCGCCGACGGATCGCTACTGCCGACGAGCCTGATGCTCGATGGGATGCTGAATGGCACCCGCGTCAAGGCTACCCTTGACCCGGACGCCCCCAGCGATCTCGACCCCGCGACGGCCCTCGTGGCGATCGACCTCACCGCCGAGGGGCCGCACGGCTTGACGCTGCTCCGCCAGATCGGATTTCCCTCCCGGGCCGCCACGGCGGATGAGCCGACGCTCGGTGAGGGGCGGCTCAAAGCGAAAGCCCACGGGTCGGCGGCAGAGGGCTTTCAGCTCTCCGTCGATGGCAGCCTCGGCGGGACGATCCTCTCCTTCCAGGGACGGACCAAATCCGACCATGGCGGGGGTCACCTGGCCATCAAGGGGGGCGACCTTGCGCCGATGCTGCGCGCCGGCGGCCTAGCTCCCTCGGCGGGGGCATGGCGAGCCGATGCAGAGGCGGACTTGACCTGGCATGACAGCACGCTGGCCTTCCGGCATGTGCGCGGGACCACCGGACCCATCGGTTTTAGCGGCGACCTTGACGCGGCACTCGGAATGCCAACCTCGAACCAACCTGAAAAGCCCGTGCTGTTCGGCGCACTCGCTTTCGATCGGCTGTCGCTGCCAGCCCTTCTCGATATGGTTCTTGGACCCGCGCCTCGCCGGGAGGGAACGCCAGCCGAGGATTCCGCCAACACATGGTCACCCCTGCCCTTCGGTCCACCCCTGCTCGCATGGCCGCGCTCCGAGATCGCCATCAAGGCGGGGAGCCTCGCTCTTACCGACAAGATCGAGGCCCATGACGCCTCCTTCACGTTCCGCACTGCGCGCGGGGCCGTGACCTTCGCCGATGTGACCGGGAAGCTTCGATCGGGAAGCCTGGGAGGGTCGCTGACCTTGCGGCGCGACGGACCCCTGGCGGCCGTCAACGGCACAGCCTCCTGGAGCGGCCTTCAAACGGATTGGCCAGGCCTCTCCGGCCGGTTCGCCGGAGCGCTCGACTTCGGCGGCAGCGGCGAGACGCCCGCCGCGCTCGTGGCCGATCTCGCCGGCACCGGCAGCATCACAATCGCCGACGGCCGGATCGCCCGTCTCGATCCCGCCGCGATGACGCGCACCGCTCAGGCGGCGGAAAAGAACTTGTCCGACGTCGACGCCGACCAGATCGCGGCGATGGTTGTACCTGAACTCGATCATGCGCCGCTCCGGCTCGGCGATGTCGCCGGGCAGGCGACGTTGGCGGCAGGGGTGTTCCGCATCGGACCGCTGCGTGCCGTCAGTGACGAATGGACCGCCGATGCCGATGCGGCCCTCGACCTCAAGACCATGGATTTTTCGTCCAAGACGGTGCTCAAGGTTCGCCGGCCGCTGCCGGATTGGAAAGGCGAGTCGCCGCAGCTCACTTTGCTTCTTGCCGGGCCCCTCGATACGCCCCGACGCGATGTCGATGCCACGGGCTTCGTCAACGCGTTGCAATCGCGCGCCATCGCCCGCGACCAGGAGCGGATCGACGCCATGCAGCAAGATATCCGCGAGCGCGCCTTCTTCAACCGGCGCCTCAAATCGATCGAAGCCGAACAGGCGGCCGCCCGGGAAAAGCTGCAAGCCGAGGACGCCGCCAAAGCGGCCGAAAGCGAGATTATGCGCCAGATGCGGCAGAACCCGGAGCCGTCGCGGCCAGCGACACCCGTGCCGTTGAGCCGCCCGACAGGGCTTTCCGGCGGCAAGCCGATGAGCGTCCTGCCTGGCGCGACCGCAAGGTCCAGCAAGACGCTCGGCCTCAAGGCGCCTCCCATCATCCTCGATCCGTCGAGCGCGGGCCGCTATTGATGACGAACGCACTCGCAGCCGAAGTCGCGGTCATCGGCGCGGGGCCTGCCGGCCTCATGGCGGCCGAGGTCTTGGCGCGGGGCGGCGCGCGGGTCACGGTTTACGATCGCATGCCGAGCGTCGGGCGGAAGTTCCTGCTGGCGGGGCGGGGCGGCTTGAACCTCACGCATAGCGAGGACGCCGAGCGGTTTTTGACGCGCTACAGGGAGGCCGCGCCCGCGTTGCGCGCATCGATCGAGGCGTTTTCACCCGCCGAGCTTCGCGCCTGGTGCGAGGCGCTGGAGCAACCGACCTTTGTGGGAACGAGCGGCCGGGTCTTTCCCGAGAGCTTTAAGACATCACCCGTGCTGCGGGCTTGGCTACGGCGGCTCGCCGCATCGGGCGTCGCCTTCAGGCTTCGCCACCACTGGCGAGGCTTTGACCCGGACGGCGGCCTCGTGATGGATTCGCCGGAGGGAGAGTTCGTCTTGCGGCCATCCGCCAGCATTTTGGCGCTCGGGGGCGCCAGCTGGCCCCAGCTCGGCTCCGACGGCGGCTGGGTCGAGGCCATGCGGCAGGCCGGAATTGCGACGGCACCGTTGCGGCCAAGCAATTGCGGCTTCGAGGTTTCCTGGTCGCGGATGTTTCGAGAGAGATTCGAAGGCGTGCCGCTCAAGGGCATCGGCCTTGGTTTCGAAGGCATCAGCCTTCGCGGCGAAGCCATGGTGACGCGGGCGGGGCTTGAAGGCGGTGGCCTCTACGCCTTGTCTCCCGTCCTGCGCGAGGCCATCGACCGCTCCGGCGAGGCCGTGCTGAGAATCGCGTTGCGGCCTCAAATGTCGATCGAAGACATTGAGGGCCGCCTCCATGACCGGCCGGCGAAGCAATCGCTTTCGACCTTCCTCGGCAAGGCGCTGAAGCTCACGCCGGTGGCGATCGGCCTTTTGCAGGAGGCGGCGATCATGGCGGGAGACCGTCTGGCCGCCTTGTCGCCGCATGACCTCGCAACGCATGTCAACGACGTGCCGGTGCGCCTCGTCGGACTGGCGTCGATCGCTCGGGCCATCTCGACCGCCGGCGGCATTCAGTTCGATGCCCTCGACGACAATCTCATGCTGCGGCAAAAGCCGGGCTGTTTCGCGGCTGGTGAAATGCTCGACTGGGAAGCCCCGACCGGCGGCTATCTGCTCCAGGCCGCCTTCGCGACCGGTTCCCGGGCCGGAAACGGCGCTTTGGCGTGGCTCGTCGCGAGATAGCCGTTGCGCCGGTCGCGGATTTGCCGGAATCGATTCGGATAAAGCCCTCCTGTTTATGTCCCGGACCTCCATGCCAGAGCAACGCGCCCGCCTTTATCTTGTAACGCCGCCCCTCGGGGTCTTGACCGATCTGCCGCCGGGTCTCGCGGAGGTTCTCGCCGCCGGCGACATCGCCTGCCTGTTGCTGCGCTTGAAACCGCTGCCCGAGCGCGCCGCCAAGGATCTGGTCAAGCAGGTCGCCGGCATGGTCCAAGCCGGGGGAACGGCTTTGCTCGTCGAGGATGCCCGCGTCGCGGCCCATAGCGGGGCGGACGGCGTCCATCTGTCCGACGCCGGTGCCGCCTTTACTGACGCGATGGACAGTCTCAAGCCCGAACGCATCGTCGGCATCGGGGGAGCGCTCTCGCGCGACGATGCCATGCGGCTCGGCGAGGCGGGGGCCGACTATGTCATGTTCGGCGCCGATGACGCCGACCCGGCCGAGACCTTGGAAACCGTTGGCTGGTGGGCCGAGATCTTCAACGTGCCCTGCGTCGGCCATGCCTGCACGCTCGGCGAGGTCGAGGCCCTTGGCGCATCGGGGGCCGAGTTCGTGTCCCTTGGCGACGCCGTCTGGCACGACCCGCGCGGCCCGGCGGCGGCCGTGGCCCAGGCCGATGCGACGCTGATCCGCGTTGCCGCCGAGGCACCTGGAGCCGGCGTGTGACGCCGTGCGCCGCATGGCGCGGGCATTGGCTCGCCGCCGCCCTGGTTCTGGCAACCCAACAGGCCGCGCTCGGCCAGGGCGCCGCTCCCTCCCCGTTCGGCGTGATCGCACCGCTCCCCGGCTCTACGCCGCCCAAGACCGAGCCGCCGTCGACGCCGCCCCTTCCACCGGATCTCGCCTTCGGCGCCTTCCAGCGCGGCTATTTCGCGACCGCCCTGCGGGAAGCCAGCAAGCGTGTGTCGGACGATCCGCAGGATGGCGCCGCCATGGCGCTCATCGGCGAAATCTATGCGCAGGGCCTGGCGGTCAAGCGCGACCCGGAGGAGGCTGCCCATTGGGACAAGCTCGCCGGCGACAGGGGTAACCGGGAAGGTGCATTCGCCTATGGCATGGCGTTGCTCAAGGGCGAGGGCGTCGCCAAAGACGAAGCTGCGGCGAAATCTTATTTCGAAAAGGCGGCAGCGGCCGGTCATCCGGGCGCGCTCTACAATCTCGGCGTCCTGGCTCTTGCTGCCGAGCCAAAAGACTTCAAGAGCGCGGCCGATGATTTCAGAAAATCTGCCGATGGCGGGGACCTCGATGCCCTCTTCGCGCTCGCGGCCCTTTTTCGGGCGGGCGAGGGCGTTCAAAAGAACCCGGACGAGGCTGCGGCCCTGTTCAAACAGGCGGCCGATCAGAAGCATCCGGGTGCCGAGGTCGAATATGCTATCATGGCCTTCAACGGCGAGGGCATGCCAAAGGATGAAGCGCTCGCGGCCCGATATCTGCTGCGGGCCGCGCAAGAGGGCAATCCGGTCGCGGCCAACCGGCTCGCGCGGATCTATGCCTCGGGCCGGGGCCTTCCCAAGGATGACGTGCAGGCCGCCCACTGGCACCTCCTGGCCCGCGCGAAGGGCGTCGCGGACCCTTGGCTGGATGGTGTCCTGTCGTCCCTGTCGGCGGCCGACAAGGCCAAGGTCGAGAACGACCTGCGCAAGACCTTGGGGAATGGAGAATGACGTCGGACGAAGACGCTTTTCCTCGGCGCGTGGAGGAGGCCTGCCTCAACGGCTGGCCGGCCTTGCGCCAGATCGTCCATGGCGGCTTGCTGCTGCGCTTTTCGGACGGCTATACACGGCGTTCGAATTCGGTAAGCGTGATCGGCCCGCTGTGGCGCGATCCTGACGAGGCCATCGCCTTCTGCGAAACCGCCTACCGGGCGGCAAACCTGTCCGTGATCTTCCGTCTATCGTCGGCCTGGAATGTCGGCCTCGCGGCGGCGCTCGACCGCGCCGGTTATGGGCCGCCGGAGGACGAAACGCTCATTCTCTGCGGGCGCCTCGCATCAAACGCGTCTTCAGACTCCACGAGCGTCCTGCCTCGGCCCGGCGCGGCATGGCTCGACGCCCTGGCCCGCATCCAGAGCCAGAACGCTGAAGCCCGTTCGATCCATCGCTCGATCGTGCGGGCGCTCGCGGTTCCGGCGGGTTTTGCGTCGGTGCGCATCGACGGCGAGATCGTCGCCGTGGCATTCGGCGCCGCGCATGACGGCATCGTCTGCGTCAATTCAGTCGCGACCGATCCGCGTTTTCGCCGACGCGGCTTCGCTCGGGCCGCCATCGACGCCGTTCTGGCCTGGGCCGGGCGCAGCGCGGGAGCCACGCGAGCCTGCGTCCCGGTCGTGGCCGATAACGCGCCCGCCATCGCGCTCTACCGGCAGCTCGGCTTTACCCACGAGGTTTCACGCTATCATTACAGGCGGCATCTTTCGTAATTTTGCCGAGCCGCACGCTCCATCCGCCCTGTCGGCGGCTAAAATTCGTCCGTCCCGGTTGCGGCCTCAAGTATTTGCGTGCAACTCCCGCTAGCTTCGACATCGCCCCACCCGAGACCTGTCCATGATCCGCTCCGCCCTGATGAATGTGATGACCGCAGCCGTGCTCAAGGCTGGGCGGGGCCTCAAGCGCGACTTCGGCGAGATCGAGAACCTGCAGGTTTCGATCAAGGGACCGGGCGATTTCGTCACTGCGGCCGACCGGCGAAGCGAAAAGACGCTCTTCGAAGAATTGAGCAAGGTCCGGCCCGGCTATGGCTTCGTCATGGAAGAGAGCGGAACGGTCGAGGGCACCGACAAAAGCCACACCTGGCATATCGATCCGCTCGACGGCACCACCAACTTCCTGCATGGCCTGCCGATTTTCGCCATCTCGGTGGGGCTGGAGCGCGAGGGCGTGATGGTGGCCGGCGTCGTCTATAACCCAATCACCGACGACATGTTCTTCTCCGAACGCGGCCAGGGCGCCTATCAGAACAACCGCCGCCTGCGTGTCGCGGCACGGCGCGACATCGCCGAGGCGCTCGTCGGCTGCGGCATTCCGGCGCTTGGCAAGGCCGAGGCCCATCCGCGCTTCAAGGCCGAGCTCAACGAGGTGATGGCTCGCGTCGGCGTGTTGCGGCGGCTCGGCGCTGCGGCGCTCGACCTCGCCTACGTCGCTGCGGGCAGCTACGACGCCTATTGGGAACGCGGGCTGCAATCGTGGGACGTTGCCGCCGCCACCTTGCTGGTGCGCGAGGCCGGCGGTTTCGTCACGACGGCCGATGGCGGCGACGACATCCTCGGCGCGGGATCGATCCTCGCCGGCAATGAGACGATGCACCGGCAGTTGCTCGATATCCTGCGCAAGACCCACTGAGAGGCCAAATCCAAAACAATCGCCCTCGCGGAGAGAAAATGCTAGGGAGACGATGATCGAGCTGTCCTGAACATTGGATTCGCCCTGGCGACGGGCAGCGGATGCAAACCAAAGGGTCCAGCGCAACTCTATTCGGACGGCTTCTGCCAATGGCGACACGGAACGACCCTTTCCGTCTGTCATCTCCGCATATCTTTCTCGTGCGGATGGTGGTTTTCATTATCCTGGTCGGTTTCATCGCGCTGATTCTTAATCGGCAAATCTCGCACGCGTTCATGGCCAACCCGCCCCTGAACGGCTTGATCCTCGGCGTGCTGATGGTGGGCATCCTGCTCGGCATGCGCCAGGTGTTCCGCCTCATGCCGGAGATCCGCTGGGCGAACGCCGTCGGCAACCCCGATGCGCGGCCCGCGAAACCGCCGAGCCTGCTGGCCCCTATGGCGACGCTTCTCGCCTTGGGGGAGGGCGAATCACGCAGCATTTCCACCCAGACGCTGCGCACCATCCTCGACGCGGTGGGCACACGGCTCGACGAATCCCGGGAGGTCGCGCGCTACCTTACCGGCCTTCTGATCTTTCTTGGGCTGCTCGGCACCTTTTGGGGCCTGCTCCAGACCGTCGGCTCGATTTCGGGCGTCATCCAATCCATGCAGACCACCGGCGACAATTCGGTGATGTTCGATGATCTGAAGAACGGGCTGGCGGCGCCGATCAGCGGCATGAGCGTGTCCTTCACCTCATCGCTCTTCGGCCTTGCGGGATCGCTGGTGCTGGGATTTCTGGATCTGCAGGCCGGCCAAGCGCAGAACCGCTTCTATACCGAGCTGGAAGACAAGCTGACCAGCCTCGTTGCCGATCCGGCGCCCGAGGCCCTGCCGGCGAAGAGCGGCACGATGCCGGCCGACCTCAAACAAGCGCTCGACAAGATCGCCGCCACAGCGGACGCCGCCGGAGCCCGCGCCTCGACGGCCGCCATGGCTAATCTGGCGGAGGGCATCCAGGCGCTGGTGCAGCATATGCGCTCCGAACAGCAACTGATCCGCGATTGGGTCGAGTCGCAGGCGGACCAGAACAACGAGGTGCGCCGACTGCTGGCCCGGTTGGCGCGCGAGAAGGAACTCGGCTGACGTGGCCCTTTCGCGCGGCCGCCGTCCTCACCGGACCATCGATTATTGGCCCGGTTTCGTCGACGCCCTGTCGACGATGCTGCTCGTCATCACATTTCTCCTGTCGGTGTTCATGCTCTCGCAATTCTTCATGTCGCGGGAGGTCACCGGCAAGGATACGGCGCTCAGCAAGCTGAACCGCCAGATCGAGGAACTGACCTCCCTCCTGGCGATGGAGCGGGCCGGCAAGAGCGACACCCAGGCGAGCCTGTCGACCCTGCAGGCGACGCTCGACCTTGCCGAGAAGGAAAAGGGACAGCTTCAAGGGGTGATCGCCGAGACCGCCGCATCCGCCGCCGCCACCGGGACGGAGGCGAGCGCCGCCGCCCAGGCGCTCGATGCGCAAAAGGACGTCACCTCCCGCGCCATCGCGCGCATCGACATTCTCAACCAGCAGATCGCGGCGCTCCGCAAGCAACTCTCCGCCGTGGAAACGGCGCTCGACGCTTCCGAAACCAACGCCAAGGATTCCCAAGTCAAGATCGCCGACCTCGGCTCGCGCCTCAATGTGGCGCTGGCCCAGAAGGTGCAGGAACTCGCTCGCTTCCGCTCCGATTTCTTCGGCCGCCTGCGCGAAATCCTCGGCACGCGCCCAGGCATTCGTGTCGTGGGCGATCGTTTCGTGTTCGAATCCCAGGTGCTGTTCGACACCGGCGCCGCCGTGATCAAGCCCGATGGCGCCGGCGAACTCGACAAGCTGGCGAGCGCCGTCATCGACCTCGAACGCGAGATCCCGCCCGAAATTCCCTGGATCATGCGGGTCGACGGGCATACCGACAAACGGCCGATCGTCTCGCCGCAGTTCAAATCGAATTGGGAATTGTCGGCCTCGCGCGCCATCGCGGTGGTGCAATATCTCGTCGCCAAGGGGGTCGATCCGACGCGTCTCGTCGCGGCCGGATTTGGCGAGTTTCAGCCGATCGAGCCCGGCGACACGGACGATACCTTGAGCAAGAACCGTCGCATCGAGCTGAAGCTGACCGAAAAATGACCCTTCTGCTGGCGCATGCCCAGCCAGAAGATCGCGCCGCTTTGCTCGATCTCTGGGTCGAGGCCTGGACGGCCGCGATGCCGGACAGCGATTTCGAGGGCCGCCGCGCGTGGTTTTCCGGGCGACTGGACGAGCTTCACACCGAAGGCGCGCTCACGCGTCTCTGTCGGGACGATGCGGGTGATATTGCCGGCTTCGTGACCTTGGATTGCGCCCGCCGCTACCTCGACCAACTGGCGATCCGCCCTGCCCTACAGGGGAGCGGCTTGGCGACAACGCTAATGGTCGAGGCCAAACGGCTGTGCCCGGACGGCCTCGACCTTCACGTCAACCAGAACAATTTTCGCGCCGTGCGTTTTTACGAGCGGGAGGGCTTCGCCAAGCTCTCGGCTGGGGTCAACCCCCGCTCCAGCCTGCCGATCTGGCAGATGCGATGGCCGGGCGAAGCACAAGCTTCTATGACAAAAAGCCTTGCATGACGCCCCCCGACGCGGACTATTTCTGCTCGGAAGACCAAGGAAAATTCACGTATCGGCTGCGCGTATCATAGCAGATGTTCCCGTACATCTTGAGATAGGCGTCTCGCCGGACCGGATCACGATAAGCTGTGGCCGGATTGACCAGATCAGCCTCGTATTGGGCGATGTTACTATAGGTGAGAGCGATCGGAAGGATGTCCATGGCTTGAGGAATACTTTTGCCCTCCAGCCAATCGGCGGCATACTGCCCCATGGCATAGCCGAAGACGGGCGAGGATAGAGCGATACTGGCTTTGAAGGGACTGTTACCTTTCTTGATCTCGGACACCGCCTCGGGTTCGCCATCGATGCCGCCGAGGAACTGGTCAGGCCGATCCTTCCCGGCGGCGCGCAAGGCTTGGAGCGCGCCGAGCACGACCGCATCGGCCCCTAGAACGACGTCGACGTCCAAGTTAGCGAGAAGGATCGTGTTCATGGTGTCGAACCCGCTCTGCTTGTTGACCGGGCTCGGTGCGATATCGGCGACAATCGTGACGCCGGGAAGTTTACTCAGTCCCTCCCGCATGGCTTCGAAGCGAGGTGTCAAGAACTGCATCGTATCTTGAGTCAGCAGCACGACAGCGGCTTTACCGCGCAGTTGGGCGTTAATATATTTGATGGCTGCGTCCGTCAGCGCCTTCCCTGTAGCATATTGAGGCGCATTGAGCAGCAACGTCGCCGGGGGCGGCACGATGGTGCCGACAAAACCTCCCGACCAGATCACTTCCTGAAGACTGTGGCTGACAGCGGCCGGATCGGATGAGGTTGCGACAAGAGCGCCAACCTTGGACGCAAGGAACGACTGTATCTCCTCGGCAGCCTTCGCGGCATCGTTGTCCGTACGGGCTTTGCGATACTCCAGCCCCCGATCCTTCGCCGCCAGGGCGAGGCCGTGGTCGACCCCTTGCAGGAATTCACGCTCGTTTTCCTGAACGAACGCCAGCACCTTGGCCAGGCCCGGAGGCGGGTTGCAGGCGGGCGCGTTCGGGTCGAAGGCTGGGAAAATGGTTCGCTGCGTAATGCCCGCCCCGCCGTCCTGGGCATTTGCGGTGGCGAGGCCGATCATCGTCACCGCCAAAAAGGCAACGACGCGCATCAGGGGCGGCCACAGACTTCTGGCTCCGCTTCGGTTTGACGGCATTTGAGTGCCTCCCTTGATTGCCGTGCCAATCGCTCGCGTGAACTGCATTCGAAGGCGAGCTGGCCCCTCCCCGACTACGTTCGTAACGCACTGAGTTCAGTGTGGCCGCCCGCTACCCCGCTGCGATAGCGCGCCTTGGCTTGGACGAAAACACAAGGTGGGCCGCGGTGCCGGGCAGGCGCTGGCGATAGTGAATCTTGGTTCCCAGAGTCTCGCACATGGCATTGACGATCCGAGTGCCGACGCCCGAGCCCTTGGCGGGCGCACCATCGGCCCGGCCAATGCCGTCGTCCTCGACAATGAGTTCCGCCTGTTCGTTGGGGAGCTTTCTGAGCCGGACGCGGATTTCTCCAACCCGGTCCGGATAGGCATATTTGAAAGCGTTGGTGACGAGTTCGGTGACGACAACGCCAAGGTTGACGCTGGCATCGGTTTCAAGCTCGATCGACTCGACCTCATGCGACAAGGTCATGCCGCGACCTTGGCTGCGCATGGAATCGCCGAGGTGATCGAGCAATCCGGTCAAATACTCATCCAGCGAGACCGAACGCACGTCGGTAGAGCCATAGAGCCGCCTGTGCACCAGCGAAATCGCGAAAATGCGGTCCTGCGTTTCCGCAAGCGCATCCTTGGCCGCACGATCCTCCAGGGCCCGTGATTGCAGGTTTACCAACGACGAGACCAGGGCCAGGCTGTTGGCGACCCTGTGATTGACCTCCGACAGCAGCACTTCGGCCCGATCGCGCGCTTGCGCCAAGTCCGCTGTGCGGGTAGCGACGCGCTGCTCCAGCGCGCCATTGAGCGCGTTGACCTGATCGCGCGTCGCGCGAAGCTCTTTCGTATAGCGAGCGACCCCAAATGCGGCGCCGCCGATCACGACGACAATGACGAGCGCGCCCACGCCCGATACCAACCGAAGCCATCTGGTGTTGCGGCGCTGTTCAGCGACGCCGGACGTTAATCGGCTGTCCGCTTTACCGATGATCCCCGAGAAAAATACATTGGCTTCGTCCATCAGAGCTTTGCCGCTGTTGGTGCGAAAAACGGCCAGTGTTTCCTCGCCCCGCTGATCCCGCTTGAGAGCTATCGTCTGGTCGAGCTCGTCGAACTTGGCACCGACGAGTGCGGTCAGGCGCTCTCGCATGACATCGGAACCGGGGAAGGCGAGCAAAAGGGTCTGCAGGGCCGACAGATGCCGCTGCGCTTGGATTTTGGCGGCCTGATAGGGAGCGAGATAAATCTCATTCCCGGTGATGATGAAGCCGCGCTGACTCGACTCGGCCGTCTGCATCGCATTTCTCAATTCGACCGCCGCCACCCGCGTGTTGCGCGCGGCGACCGCGTCCTCGTAATAGGACTGCGCCCGCTCGCCCAGCCAGACATTCATGGCGACGATCGTCATGAGGGCGACGAAGCCGATCAGCAGGAACGCGGAGGTCGATCCTACGAGGTAGCGCCAAGAATTGGGCATCAGCCATCTCTGCCCTATTCCAGGTCGTTGCGCCATCATGGAATGGAGTCTGCCTCGTTCGCGTCAGATTTGGCAAAAGTTTCAGCGCACTGCAAGAGGGCCTCGCCCCGGTCAAACAGGACAGGTTGTGCGCCGTCCGAGTTTAGGAACGGGAGGGCTTCGTCATGGTCTAGGCGCAGGTCAACCCATGCTCCGGGCTGCCGATCCGGCACATGCGATGGCCGGGCGACATTGATCCGAGCCAAGCCGCTCGTCTGTGGAGTGTGTCATGCTGTTGACGACATCCTCGCCTCCGCAAGGCGGCGCATTCCTGAACGTCTTGAATTCTGTGCGGGAAGTAATGAAAACGACATCAGTGAGCTAGGTTCTGTTGACAAAGGTCGGCAACCAAATTCTGATGGCTGCGAGGCTTATGAATGCGGTGAACGAGGATAGTGTTTTATCGAAGCGCGTGGCGATGCGTCTGTTCTGCTTGAGTTTGTTGATCATCCGCTCGATTCGATTACGATCCTTGTAGGCGACTTCGTCATGCGGAATGATAACTTTTCGAGACCTTTTGGATGGTATGACAGGAAGAATGCCCCGGACCAGGAGAGCCTCTCGATTGCTATCGCTGTCGTAGCCTTTGTCTCCGAGAAGGGCCTTCGGTTTGGCGATAGCGACGGGATCGTCCATCAGGGGCTCAAGATGGCGGATGTCGGAGGCTTCGCCTCCGGTGACCTCGAAGGCGACAGGGCGTCCGATGGCGTCACACCGACAGTGGACTTTGCTCGTAAAACCGCCGCGCGAGCGACCAAATCCCTGATTTTGGATCCCCCTTTTGCGCCGGCTGCCTGAGAATGCGCCCGGACGATGGTCGAATCCACCATTTGGGTCTCCCACTCGTCGGCGATGCCTACCTCGACCAAGGTTTCGAGCAAAGCATCGAAAATGCCCTGCTGGCACCATCGGCGGAACCGCTGGAACACTGAATTCCACTTGCCGAAGCTCTCGGGCAGATCCCGCCAAGGTGCTCCGCTCCTCAAGATCCACATCATCCCGTTAAAGAAACGGCGGTTGTCATGGGCGGGCCGGCATCCCCGACCACACTCGGACGGCAAAAAGGGCTCAATCACCGCCCATTGCTCATTGGAGATTTCGTAGCGACTCACGTTCGTCTTTCCGCAAAAACAAACGTGAATCAAAAATCATCCCGCTTGGGAATCCTCTTTGTCAACAGAACCTAGAATTAATTCGCCAACTTCTCCCTTACACGCATTACCATTTCTGCAATCCAAGCATGCAGTCTTGGAAGCGACAAATGTGGCAAAATATCAAACCGCTGTGTCAAGCCTCAACTGACTGGAGGCGGGAAGCGGCTATTCCGTCGCATCGCAGCTTGTCGGCGCCTATCGCGAAAACTCGCTTTTCGTCCTGAGCTAGCTGTCCCAAATCTCTTGATTTCCGCACGGCTTGGGGCTCCTGGGGCAGCATCCTTAGAAACCGGCGCGGTAGCGCCCCTTATTTCTGCAAGCTGAGCGTTCGCCACCGTTCGTACATCAAACGGCACCCCTAAGCCGCTGCACTTCATTGGGCTTTGGTTGCGGACCGACACCCGGCATAATTTCTCCTTCTAAGACCTCCATTCGCTCGCCGGTTGTTGGACGACTTCTCCTCACAGCCGTTTTGGCCTCGGCGGGCGTGGCATAACCAGCAATGTATAACGCGGTGTCATAAGCAGGGTAGTCTGCTTCGTCCGTGCCAATCCAAACCCGAACATACGATCCGAGGGACGCAGTCATCGGTTGCATTTTGCTTGACGGCGGATTGACCAGGCGCAGAGTTTTGGCCCATGGCCTTCGGTCCGCCGCAAACGATAGCAGTCGCCCGCGATCTCTCAAAAGCCCCGACTTTTGGACTAAGATGCCTGGTGCTGGTTTCTTGACGGCGTCGCGACGTCCTTCACGATCACGATATGCAGCCGGCGCGGCCCATGGGCGCCGAGGATGAGTTTCTGTTCGATGTCGGCGGAGCGGGACGGCCCGGTGATGAAATTGACCGTGCGGGGCATGAGCCCCTTGCCGCTCGCCGTGCGAACCCGGTCGAAGATCGTCTCGTAATCGCCGGCGATGTCGGAGGCCGCCAGAACCACGATATGGGTGTCGGGCAAAAAATTCAGCGTCGTTGGATTGTCCTGGCCCGACACCATCGCCAGTGAGCCGCTTTCGGCCACCGCCCCGAGCGCGTAGGACACCGCATTGACGTCATCGCCCCGCGACGCGCCTTCCGAGACCTCCAATGTCGTGTCGCCCCAGGGCATCGCCTTCAGGCGGGAATCCGCCCCCATGCGGAGCGTGGCCGGCAGATTGGCATCACGCAGAATTCTGGCGATCTCGCCGGGCACTTCCTCGTTGTGCTCGACCTCGCTAACGCTGGCCGCCGCCGCCAGGGCCATGCGGCTGAACAGGGCCAGCCTGGCTTCCGGATCGACCTGACCGCGTGCCGGGATGACACCGCGCGGAGCCGATGCAAGCCGGGCCTCGACTGCGGCGCGACGCGGACCCTCTTGGCCCGTCACGCCGAGCGAACGGCGGATGGCGTCCAGCACATCCTGGCGGGCGCTCACCGAACCGACCTTTCGGCCCGCTGCACCGCCCTGTCGATCGGCGGGGCTGAACTTCGGCTCTTCTCCCGCGCCCAGCGCGCCTGAAAGGTGCCCCCCTGCGGCGCCGGAAGGTCCCGATATTTCGTCCAGCCGCCCGCCAGCGGCAGGGACGCGAAGCGGCCCTTCGAGCGGCCGGCCAGATTCAACACGCCCATCGCGAGCCGCGTCGCCACACGGTAAAGCCTTGGCCGCGTGGCGAAAAAGCCCCAAAGCCTAAGGCCGGAGCGAACCGCCACCGGGGATAGATGCCGCTCGAATTCACGCTCCCGCCAGTGCCGCATCAGTTTCGGCAGGGGGATGCGCACCGGGCAGACCGCCTCGCAGCGGCCGCAAAAGGTCGAGGCATTGGGCAGATGCGCCGATTGTTCGATACCGATGAGGCTCGGGGTCAAGACGGCGCCCATCGGGCCGGGATAGATCCAGCCATAGGCGTGGCCGCCAATCTCCTGATACACCGGACAATGGTTCATGCAGGCGCCGCAGCGGATGCAGCGCAGCATCTCTTCGAAGCTTGTTCCGAGCATCGACGAGCGGCCATTGTCGACCAGGACCACGTGATAGGCATCCGGCCCATCGGGGTCGTCCGAGCGGCGCGGCCCCGTCGAAAAGGTCGTGTAGACCGACATTTCCTGGCCAGTGGCCGAACGGGCGAGAACGCGCAGCAACTGCGCCGCATCCTCCAGAGTCGGCACCAGCTTCTCGATCGAGGCGATGACGATATGGATCTTGGGCAGGATCTGCGTGAGGTCGCCGTTGCCCTCGTTGGTGACGATAATTGACGTCCCCGTCTCGGCGATGAGGAAGTTGGCGCCCGTGACGCCGACATCGGCTTTGAGGAAACGGTCTCGCAGCACGCCGCGCGCTTCGGTCTGGAGCATCACGTGTTCGCTGAGGTCGCGGTCTTCCGGCAAATGCCGATGCGCCCGGCGAAAATCCGCCTCGACCTGATCGCGCGTGAGATGGACGGCCGGCGCGATGATGTGGGAGGGCGTCTCGCCCCGCAATTGCACGATATATTCGCCAAGGTCCGTTTCGATCGGAACCAGCCCCGCAGCCTCGATGGCCTGATTGAGCCCGATCTCCTCGGAGATCATGGACTTGCCTTTGGTCACGGTCTTGGCGCCGGCCGCCCGGCAGATATCGAGGACGGCGCGCCGCGCCTCCTCGGCGTCGCGGGCGAAATGCAGGTGGCCGCCGGACTCGGTCAGCTTCGTCTCATAGGCCTCGATATAGAGGTCGAGATGTTTGAGCACATGGGCTTTGATGTCCCGCGCGCTGTCGCGCAACGCCTCGAATTCCGGGAGGGCAGCGGCTGATTTGGCGCGTTTCTCGATGAAGGCCGTGCGCACATGGCCCATCGCCTGCTGCAGCGAGGGGTCGAGCAGCGCCTTATGCGCATTCTCCTTGAAGCGCGGCGAGGTCGCGTGGAGGCTCATCGCTTGGACTCCTGCGGCGCGCCGATGGGCGGCTCGTCCGCCATCCCGGCGAGGATTTCGGCCACGTGACGCACCTCGGTGGTGGCGCCGCGCCGCGAGAGTTTCCCGGCCATATTCATGAGACAGCCGAGGTCGCCCGCTACCAAGGTGCGGGCGCCCGAATCGATGACATCGTTCGCCTTGCGGTCCACGATGCCGTTCGATAGCTCACCATATTTGGCCGCGAATGTGCCGCCGAACCCGCAGCACACGTCGGTGTTCTTCATCTCCACGAGGTCGAGGCCACGGACGGTGGCCAGGAGCTTGCGCGGCTGCGTTTTGATGGAGAGTTCACGCAGCCCCGAGCAACTGTCGTGATAGGTGATGCTGCCATCGAACGCGGCATCGACCGAGCGCACGCCCATGACATCGGTGAGGAAGGAGACGAGTTCGTAGGTCTTGTCCGCGAGGGCACGCGCCTCCTGGACAAGGTTGGGGTCGTTGTCGAACAGCTCGGGATAGTGCCGCTTGATCATGCCGGCGCAGGAGCCTGAGGGCGCCACCACGTAATCGTAAGGCCGAAAAGCCTTGAACACCTGCGTCGCGATCTCGGCGGTGGTCGCACGGTCGCCTGAATTATAGGCCGGCTGGCCGCAACAGGTCTGTGTCGGAACCTCAACGATGCAGCCGGCATCCTGCAGCAACTTGACGGCCGCGAACCCCACAGAGGGACGAAAAAGATCGACGAGGCACGTCACGAAAAGGCCGACCCGTGGCGACCGATGTCCGCCCCGCACCGTGCCGTCGCCCGCCCGTCCCGGCCCGCTCATCGGCATTCCTTCGTTCATGATCGGGGTGTAGCGGGGCGAAGGGCGGACAGTCAATCGTGGCAGACCCGCCCGCGCGCTTTTGCGCGACACGCCCCGACGCAAGCGGCGGGCGCTTTCGGTTTGGCTTGATCCCGTCCGCTAAATCCGCGTCGTCTACGTCATCACGGCCGCACCTTGGTCCTGACGATACGGATGCCCACACTCGCGCAATCCGGATAGGCATCGAGCTTGCGCACATAGACGCGTGTCGCCTCGACCTCGGCCGGTTCGAGACAAATGCGCGCGACCTCGTCCGCGAGCCTCTCCTGCAATTCGATATGGGGCTTGCCGGCGAGGGCCATGACGGCGTCATGGATCGCGGCGTAATCGACCACCTTGTCGAGCCTGTCGCCATGGTCTGGGTCGCTTGGCCGAACGAGAAGCTCGACCGTGATTCTCATCCGCTGGGGCCGTAATTTCTCCGCCTCATAGGCTCCGATCCGCACCGACAGTTCGAAATCCTCGAAGACGATGACGCGAGCCGCATTGTCGTTCAGGGACGCCGAGCTCAGATCGGGGAAGTGAGGCATTGAAACGATCACTCCGCGCGGCTTTGCCAGTCGAATGTCAACTCTTCCCGAAAGGCGAACCGTTTGATGTGATCGGCGATCACCTGTTCCAGTCTCGGCAAAGCATCGGCGTCGCCGGCATCCGCGCTAACCGCGAGGCGTTCGGGGAAGGCCCGCATGCTGCAGACCCGCCCTTCGCCGAGATCGATCCGTCCATGCCCCGTGTCGTAATCCACGGTGAACTTGTGCGACCAATGCTTGCAGAGTTGCTGAATATACTTGCTGGCGTGCGGCGTCGCGACGTCGGCCTCCGAGCGTGCCATGAAAACCTCCAGGATCGATATCCACCAAGCGCCGGTCCCTCTCGGCGCTTTTCACCTCACAGGATATTACAGCATGCGGACCGGTCTTAACATGGTCCGACCGCGTCGCTTTTCAGGCGCGGGCGGCGCGTGCAGAACGGCGCCGAGATTGCTCATGACATCCCACCGCGTTTCTGAAGATCGACGATAGCGCGGCTTTCGGCCTCGACGAGAGCGCGTTTACGCGCCTCCCCCCAACGATAGCCCGACAAACTGCCATCCTGACGCACCACCCGATGGCAGGGGATCAGAACGGCGATTTCATTGGCCGCGCAAGCGCGGGCCACGGCCCTCACGGCGGTGGGCCGGCCGAGTGCCTCGGCAACCTTCGAATAGCTTACCGTATCGCCGGGCTTGATGTGCCGCAGAGCCTGCCAGACACGCGCCTGGAACGCCGTACCCTGAATGTCGAGCGGCAGGTCGAGCGCCTGGGCGGGTGTGGCGAGATGAACCGCGATGGCCTCGATCCAGGGTTTCAGGCCGGCTTCATCCTCGACCACGGTGGCCGCGGCGAAGCGTCGGCGCAACTCCGAAAGCAAAGCGTCCCTATCATCCCCAAACGCGGCCGCGCAAAGACCACGGATACTCGCGGCGATCAGCATCAGGCCGAGAGGCGTCGAGCCGAGCGCATAGCGAATGGTCTCGCCTTCTCCCTGGCGGCGCCGGGCGCCGGGCGTCATTCCAAGCCCAGGGCCCGCAGCCGCATAGGCTCGCGAGGGCGAGCCAAATCCAGCCGCATAGACGGCATCGGTCACGCTCGACCCGGCATCGAGGGCACCCGACAGCCGCTTGAGCTTGACCGAGCGCGCATAGGCGCCTGGCGTCAGGCCCATGATCTGAGTGAAGACGCGGTGAAAGTGATGCCGGCTCATCCCGGCCGTTTCCGCGAGTCGTGCCAGCGATGGCGCGGTGTCGCGTCGCTCTAGGGTCCGGCATGCCGCTTCCACGGCCAGGCGATGAGACTCGACGGCCGTCGCCTCGTTCGGGCGGCAGCGCTTGCAGGGTCGCAGGCCCGCAGCCTCGGCGGCGGGGGGGCCGGTGAAGAAGCGCATATTTTCGGGGCGAGCGGGGCGTGACGGGCAGGACGGTCGGCAGTAAACGCCCGTGGTCAAAACGCCGAAGACGAAGCGGCCATCCTCGGCCGTATCGCGTCTCCGCACTGCTTCGAGGCAGCGCTGCGGATCGAGAAAGGTTGGACTATCGAGCATGGGAGCCTCCGTTCCCATTCTTCTAGGGCCGCCTCATCCCCCTGCGCCACCCGCGCGTTGCCGTCTCATTCGCGGAATTGCGTCGGATCGGGGGTCGACCCGCAAGCACGCTCAGGCGGCGACGGCCGCGCAGGTGCCCATGGCTGGGGCCATAGTCGTGGCCAATGGACTATCGCGTCGGAACAGGGTGCTCGCCGCGATAGTCATAGAACCCGCGTTGCGTCTTCCGCCCGAGCCAGCCCGCCTCGACATATTTGACCAGCAAGGGACACGGTCGATATTTCGAGTCCGCCAATCCCTCGTGCAGCACCTGCATGACGGCGAGGCATGTGTCGAGGCCGATGAAATCGGCCAATTGCAACGGGCCCATCGGGTGGTTGGCACCAAGCCGCATCGCGGTATCGATAGCCTCGACCGAACCGATCCCCTCATGCAGAACGTAGACCGCCTCGTTGATCATCGGCAGCAAGATGCGGTTGACGATGAAGGCCGGAAAATCCTCCGACACGGTGGGCGTCTTGCCGAGCTTTTCGATGAAGACTTTTGCCGACTCGAAGGTCGCGGCCTCGGTCTGGATGCCCCGGATCAGCTCGACGAGCTGCATGCGCGGAACAGGGTTCATGAAATGGATGCCGATGAACCGCTCGGGCCGATCAGTGACGGAGGCGAGCCGCGTGATCGAGATCGACGACGTGTTTGAGGCGACGAGCGCGTCGGGCCGCAGCGAGGCGCAGAGGGTCGAGAAAATCTTGCGCTTGACGCCTTCGTTCTCGGTTGCCGCCTCGATCACGATGTCGCAATCGGCGAAACCGCCGTAACTATCCGAGATCGTGATGCGCCCCAGCGCGACGGCCCGCGCCGCGTCGTCGATCTGTCCGCGCTGGACCTGACGGGTCATGGTGCCGTTGATAGTGGCAAGGCCCGCCTTCAGCCGGTCGCCGGACACATCGTTGAGGACGACGTCGAAGCCCGATAGGGCCGCCACATGAGCGATCCCGCTGCCCATCTGGCCGGCCCCGATCACGCCGACCCGCTTGATTTCTAGCGCCATTCCGCTCTCCACGAGCCGCATGCCCCACACCGGTCGGGGAGGGAAAACACGCATCGGTCCCGCCTCGGCCACGGAGCCGTCAAGGACAGGGCCATCCGCCGCGAAACCGGGGTCGACATCAAGGATTTCATTTGCCCTTGCCCAGTTCCGCGTCGAGTTCGGGAAGAAGCTGGAACAGGTCGCCGACGAGGCCGTAGTCGGCGACCTGGAAGATCGGCGCCTCCTCGTCCTTGTTGATGGCGACGATGATCTTGGAATCCTTCATTCCCGCCAGATGCTGGATCGCGCCCGATATGCCGACCGCGATATAGAGGTCGGGCGCCACGACCTTGCCGGTCTGCCCCACCTGCCAATCATTCGGCGCGAGACCCGCATCGACGGCGGCCCGCGAGGCGCCCATGGCGGCGCCGAGTTTATCGGCGATGGGTTCGATATAGATTTTGAAATTCTCGGCCTTGGCCATCGCCCGACCGCCGGAGACGATCACCTTGGCGGAGGTCAGCTCCGGCCGATCGAGAGTGGCGAGGGCCTCGCTCTCGAACCTCGACAGTGCCGGGTCGGCGGCGGGATCGATGAATTCGATGAGGGCCGGGCCGGTCCCGGCACCGGCCGGCGCGAACGCCGCCGTCCTCACCGTGATGACCTTGACCGGATCCGCCGACTGAACGGTCTGAATGGCGTTGCCGGCATAGATCGGGCGCTCGAACGTATCGGGCGACACCACATGGGTGATCTCGGAAATCTGCATCACGTCGAGCAGCGCCGCGACGCGCGGAAAGATATTCTTGGTGCTGGCGGTGGCCGGCGCGATCAGCACCGAATGGTGCGCGGCCAGCCGGACCAGAAGCGCCGCCACTGGTTCGGCAAGGTCGTGGTCAAGGCTCTCGCCCTCCGCCACATGCACCTTCTCGACGCCGTCGAGCATCGCCGCGGCGGCTGCCGCCTGTCCGGCCCCCTTGCCGGTCACGAGCATATGAACCGGTGCGCCGAGCGCTTTCGCGGCCGTCAAGGCCCGGGCGGTGACGTCGTTCAGATGGCCGGCCTTTTGCTCGGCAAAGAGCAGCGTCGTCATTGGATCACTCCGCTCTCACGCAATTTCGCCACGAGTTCGCCGACCGATCCCACCTTGACGCCGCCCTTGCGGCCTTGCGGTTCGACGGTTTTGAGAACCGTGAGCCGGGGCGTGATATCGACCCCGAAATCCGCCGGGGTCTTCTCGGCGATCGGCTTTTTCTTGGCCTTCATTATGTTCGGCAGGCTGGCGTAGCGCGGCTCGTTCAGGCGCAGATCAGACGTGACCACGGCGGGTAGTTTCAGCGTGACGGTCTGCATGCCGCCGTCGACCTCCCGGGTCACCTGCGCGTCGCCATCGCCGATCACGAGCTTGGACGCGAAAGTCCCCTGCCCCCAGCCATTGAGCGCAGCCAGCATCTGTCCCGTCTGATTGCAATCGTCGTCGATCGCCTGCTTGCCGACGATGACGATGCCGGGCTCTTCGGCCTTGCAGACACCGGCAAGGATCTTGGCCACGGCCAAAGGCTCAACGGGTCCATCGACCTTGACGTGGATGCCGCGATCGGCCCCCATGGCCAAGCCGGTGCGCAGTGTCTCAGCCGCTTGGGCGGGACCCACAGTGACCACGATCACCTCGCTCGCCTTGCCGGCTTCCCTCTGCCGTAGCGCTTCCTCGACCGAGATTTCGTCGAACGGGTTCATCGCCATCTTGACGTTGGCCAAGTCCACTCCGCTGCCGTCGGGCTTGACGCGGATCTTGACGTTGTAATCGACCACGCGCTTGACGGGGACGAGGATCTTCATCGGCAGCACTGTCCAAAATGAGCGGGGTCGGCAGGGTTTTATCGGGCCGAAGTCGTAAAGGCGGGCGGATGTCAAGTCAACGCGTTGGTCGTGCTTGCCAAAGTGTCGACGACGTCACGACAAGAGTGGGCGCGACCGTTTGCCTGGCGATCATGCGGGGACACAAATCGCACTTCGGCGGTTTTAGGTCGGCGCGTAGGGAACCACGACGGCGCGGAGCCGTTCCGGGTGCTGCGGCGGTCGAGCGGACGGGACGGGTGAGATGAATAAGATGGTCAGGGCGCATCCGGTTGAGCCCGGCTCTCCGCTCCGGCTCGGGGCTCTGTGGGATGGCGAGGGAACCAACCTGGCGCTCTTCACCGCGCACGGGTCCAAGGTCGAGGTCTGTCTCTTCGACCCGTCCGGCGAACGGGAGACCGACCGCATCGCCCTGCCCGAATATACCAACCAAGTGTTCCACGGTTATTTCCCCGACATCAAGCCGGGGCAGCTCTACGGCTTTCGCGTTCATGGACCCTACGAGCCTGACGCCGGGCACCGGTTCAACCCCAACAAGCTGCTCCTCGACCCTTACGCGCGCAGCCATCACGGCACAGTGAAATGGGACCCGGCGCTCTTCGGCTACCAGATCGAGACGGCGGACGACACGACCTTCGACGAGCGCGACAGCGCTCCCTTCATGCCCAAATGCGTGATCGTCGACTCCGGAACGCCGGATCGGCCGAAGAGCGCCCGGCCGGCCTGCGCGTGGCCCGACATGCTGGTCTACGAGGCCCATGTGCGCGGCCTCACCAAGCTGCATCCCGCCGTCCCTAAAAACTTGCGCGGCACCTATGCGGGTCTGGCGACGCCGGAAGTCCTCCGACACATCAAGGATCTGGGCGTGACATCCGTGGAGCTGCTGCCAGTCCACAGTTTCGTCAACGACGACTTCCTGATCGAGAAGGGCCTCTCCAATTATTGGGGCTATAATTCGATCGGCTTCTTCGCACCCCATCCGCGCTACGCGGCCGACCCGGCTAGGGCCGTCCAGGAATTCCGGGACATGGTGGCGCGTTTCCACGACGCGGGGCTCGAAGTCATCCTCGACGTAGTGTTCAACCACACGGCCGAAGGCAACGAGAAGGGTGCAACCCTCTCGTTCAAGGGCATCGACAATGCCTCCTACTATCAACTGATCCCCGACCAGAAGCGCTATTACATCAACGATACCGGCACCGGGAACACATTCAACGTGCATCATCCGCGCGTGACGCAGATGGTGCTCGATAGCTTGCGTTACTGGGTGCAGGACTTTGGCATCGACGGGTTCCGGTTCGACTTGGCCTCGACACTCGGACGCGGCCCTAGCGGTTTCGGCCGAAACAGCGCCTTCCTGCAGGCCTGTCTGTTCGATCCTGTATTGGCCGAGGTCAAAATGATCGCCGAGCCTTGGGACATCGGACCAGGCGGCTACCAGGTCGGCAATTTCCCGCCAGGCTGGGCCGAGTGGAACGACAAATTCCGTGATGACGTACGCGATTTTTGGCGCGGCGTTGCCCCTGTCACGACCATTACGTCGCGGTTTTGCGCCTCCGAGGCCACCTTCAATCACGAAGGACGGAGGCCCTGGTCCTGCGTCAACCTCATCACGGCGCATGACGGTTTCACGCTGAAGGATCTCGTTTCCTATAACGAGAAGCACAACGAGGCAAACGGCGAGGACAATAACGACGGCAATAGCGACAATCGATCATGGAATTGCGGTGTCGAGGGCGAAACCGAAAACAAGACAATCAACGCCCTGAGGGCTAAGCAGATGCGCAATTTCATGGCGACGCTGCTTCTCGCGCAAGGGACGCCGATGATCGTGGCCGGGGATGAGTTCGG
Source organism: Lichenihabitans sp. (assembly GCA_965214365.1). GTDB lineage: Bacteria > Pseudomonadota > Alphaproteobacteria > Rhizobiales > Beijerinckiaceae > Lichenihabitans. The sequence goes on along the minus strand of CBDCBM010000004.1, from coordinate 877,840 downwards.
CCGCACCCAGAACGGCAACAACAATGCCTATTGCCATGACGACGAGCTTGGCTGGATCGACTGGAGCATTTCGGAGGGCGGGCAGACGTTGCTCGATTTCACCCGCAAGCTCGCCGAACTTCGCCACAATTACACTGTGCTGCACCGCAATCGTTTCTACACGGGCCGGTTCGACGAGGTGCATGGCGTCAAGGACGTGACTTGGATCAAATCCGACGGTCTCGAGGTCGAACAAGCGGACTGGACCGACGCGGCGATGAAATGCGTCGGGATGCTCATGGATGGACGCGCCCAGATCAATTCCGTTCCGCAGGACGGCGACCATGCGACCCTGCTGCTCATCGTCAACGCGGCCCGCGATGCCATAGCCTTCTCGATGCCCGAATGCGCCGATGCGGTGAACTGGACGCGGCTCATCGATACCGCGGACGCGAAACGGCCCGAAAAGACCTTCGACATCGACGACATGTGCCCGGTCCCGTCGCGTTCGCTGGTGCTGTTGCGGCTGAATACCCGCAAACCAACCCCGATCCCCGATGCCACCGCGCCAGACAGGGACCAGGAATGAGCCGGACACAAAGCGGCGTGACACGCCGGTCCCACGCGATGCCGCACGGCGCGGAATGGTCGCCAAACTCTGGGACGCGGTTCCGCTTATGGGCACCGGCGCAACAGCGGATCGATCTTGTCATCGAAGGCCGCCCGTCATCGGCGATGGACCCAATAGCCGACGGGTGGCACGAACGCCTCGTTGCGGATGCGGGACCCGGTACCCGTTATCGCTTCGGCCTGGCAGATGGCGTAAAGGTGCCCGATCCGGCAACGCGCTTCCAGCCGGACGATGTGCATGGCCCGAGCGAGGTCATCGACCCCGGCGCCTATGCGTGGCGTGACGGCGGCTGGCGAGGCCGACCGTGGCATGAAGCGGTGTTGTACGAACTCCATGTCGGAACCTACACGCCCGAAGGGACCTTTGCGGCCGCGATCGCCAGGCTCGACCATCTGGCTTCGCTCGGCGTCACCGCCATCGAGGTGATGCCGGTGGCCGATTTCACCGGCCGCCGCAATTGGGGCTATGACGGCGTGCTGCTCTATGCGCCGGACAGCGCTTATGGACGCCCGGAAGATTTCAAGGCCTTCGTCGATGCCGCGCATGAACGCGACATCTCGGTCCTACTCGACGTGGTCTACAATCACTTCGGACCGGACGGGAACTATCTCGGCGCCTATGCGCCGAAATTCTTCACGGACCGCCACCACACGCCTTGGGGGCCCGCCGTCAATTACGACGGCCAGCACAGCCGGCCGGTACGCGATTTCGCGATCCACAACGCCCTCTATTGGATCGAGGAATTCCACCTCGACGGCCTACGCCTCGATGCCGTCCATGCCATTATCGACGATGGGGAAGCGCATCTTCTGAGGGAGATGGTGGAGTGCCTGCGCGCCGCAACGCCCGACCGGCCTCTCCATCTCATTCTGGAGAATGAAGACAACGAGACGAGCCGCCTCATGCGAAATGAGGACGGCGCCTTGGAGCGTTATACCGCGCAATGGAATGACGACGCGCACCATGTGCTCCATGTCGCGGCCTCCGGAGAAAGCAGCGGCTATTATGTCGACTATCTGGGCGACACTGAAAAACTCGGCCGCGCGCTGGCAGAGGGTTTCTGTTTCCAGGGCGAAGTGATGCCGTATCGGGGACGCGAGCGCGGCGAGCCCAGCGTAGCGCTTCCGCCCCAAGCCTTCGTGGCTTTCATCCAAAACCACGATCAAATCGGCAACCGCGCCTTCGGCGACCGTATCACCGCCTTCTGTCCGCCAGAGGCGGCACGCGCCATTGCCGCCGTCTATCTCCTGTCTCCCCAGATACCGATGCTGTTCATGGGCGAGGAATGGGCCGCCACGAGCCCCTTTCCATTCTTCTGCGATTTTTCAGGAGACCTCGCCGAAGCGGTTCGCACGGGGAGGCGCGAGGAATTCAAGCGGTTTCCGGAGTTTCAGGATGAGGCCAATCGCGCGCGAATCCCGGACCCGCTGGCTGAGGCGACCTTCCTGTCGGCCAAACTCGATTGGGACGAGGCGAGCCGCAGCCTCAATGCCGACGTGCTCGGTTTCTACCGCCGTATCCTGGCCGTTCGCCATGCCAGGATCGTTCCGCTCATCAAGGGCATGAGCGGCCATGAGGGCCGTTATCGCGTCATCGGCGACGGTGCGGTCTCGGTGCGCTGGAATACCCCGAGCGGCAGCACTTTAGCCCTGGATCTCAACCTCAAGGCACGCCCTCAGGAGGGCTTTCCCGATGCCGCGCCGATCTGGCTCGAAGGGTCGACGACCGGCGGCGGGCTCGGCCCTTGGTCAGTGCGCTGGACCATCATCGAAGGACGGATCGCGTGACACCGCTCGCAACCTACCGGCTCCAGTTCACGCCGAATTTCGGCTTCGACGATGCGGCGAAACTCGCGCCCTACCTGGCCAAGCTCGGGGTCAGCCATCTTTACGCCTCGCCCTATCTCAAGGCGCGGCCGGGCAGCACCCATGGCTATGACATTACCGACCATAGCCTTCTCAATCCGGAACTCGGCGGGGAGGAGGGTTTCGCGCGGATGAGCCAGGCCCTCAAGGCCGAAGGACTGAAGCAGATCCTCGATTTCGTACCCAACCACATGGGCGTGGGAGGCGCCGACAACCCGTTCTGGCTCGACGTGCTCGAATGGGGGCGCGACTCGATCTATGCGGGCTGGTTCGACATCGATTGGGATAACGACAAGACCTACCTGCGCGAGAAGCTTCTCGTTCCGGTGCTGGGCGGCCAATTCGGCGCCGAACTCATGGCTGGACATATCGTCCTGAAGTTCGATCCCGAGGCCGGCGCCTTCGCGGTCTGGGCCTACGATACGCATAAGCTGCCGATCTCGCCGGATCACTATGCCGCGATCCTCGGCTCCGACCATCCGGCACTGGACCGTCTCGGCGACGCCTTCACCCATATGGCATCCTGGCGGCCGCAGGTGCGTGAACGCGCTGATGCGTTGAAGGCGGAACTCGCCGAGGCGGCGCGGACCGATAGCGATGTGGCGGAAGCCATAAAGGCATCGGTCGCCCGTTTCGGCGGCACGGTGGGCGACGCTAAAAGCTGGGAGCCGCTGAACGCGCTGATCCGCCAGCAGCACTGGCGTACCGCTCATTTCATGGTGGCGGGCGATGACATCAACTACCGGCGCTTCTTCAACATCAACGACCTCGCCGGTCTGCGCATGGAAATCCCCGCAGTCTTCGACCACGGACATCACCTGGTGTTCCGGCTCATGCGGGAGGGGCTGGTCGACGGCCTGCGCATCGATCACATCGATGGGCTCTTCGACCCCAAGGGCTACCTCGAGCGCCTCCGGCAGGAGGCGCCGCATCCGGAAGGCCACCGCGATTGGTATCTCGTCGTCGAGAAGATTCTCGGCGAAAGCGAGCCTTTGCGCGCCGATTGGCCCGTTCAAGGCACCACCGGCTATGAGGTGACGAATCTTCTCCTCGGCTTAATGGTCGACCCTGACGCCGAGGCGAGCTTCACCCGCACCTACGAGGCTTTCGTCGAACGCCGGTCGGATTACGCCAGCATCCTGCGCGCCTGCAAAACAACGATCATGGACAACGAGATGGCGAGCGAGCTCGACCGTCTGTCGCGGAGCGCGGCCCGCATCGCCCGGCAGGTGCCCGGAACGGAGGATTTTACCCAAAGCATTCTCCGCCGGGCGCTGCGGGAAATCATCGCCTGTTTCGAGGTCTATCGGACCTATGTGGACGCCGAGAGCGAGGCGACGGCGGAAGATCGCCAGGACTTGCGGCGGGCCATCGATGCGGCGCGACCCAACGAGCGCGCGATCGACGGTAGCGTCTACGACTTCCTCGGCGAGGCCCTGATCGGTGACCTGGCCCGGCCGCAGAGCGGCTTCAGCCGCCTTTCGGTGCGTCGCCTCGCCATGAAGATGCAGCAATATAGCGGTCCGGTCATGGCCAAGGGGCTCGAGGACACCGCCTTCTATCGCTACAATCGGTTCATCGCTCTCAACGAGGTCGGTGGCCATCCGACGAGTTTCGGCCGTTCGCTCGACGAATTCCACACGGCCAATGTCGAGCGCTCGACCCATTGGCCGCACGCCATGCTGGGCACATCGACCCATGACACGAAGCGGGGCGAGGATGCCCGCGCCCGTTTGGCGGCCTTGTCGGAACATCCCGAGGCCTGGGCTGAGGTGGTGCAACGCTGGAGCGCCATCCTGAGCGCCGCTCGGTCGGGCAACGCACCGGATCGCAATGACGAATATGCGTTCTTACAATTGCTCGTCGGCACCTGGCCGGTGGAACTGATCGACGCTTCGGCCGGCGACACCGAAGCGCTCCAAGCCTATGCGGAGCGGATCAAGGGCGCGATGACCAAGGTCATGCGGGAAGCGAAGGTTCATTCCACCTGGGCCTCCCCCGACGCAGCCTATGAGGCGGCGACGCTCGCCTTCGTCGAAAGCGCTTTGGTCGGCGAGCACGCGGAGGCGTTTCTCGCGAGCTTCCGGCCCTTCGTTGGCACCATCGCGGCCTTCGGGGTTCGCAACAGCATCATCCAGACGGTTTTGAAACTGACGATCCCCGGCATGCCCGACATCTACCAGGGTACCGAATTATGGGATCTCTCGATGGTCGATCCCGACAATCGGCGCCCGGTCGATTTTGCCGCTCGCGAGGCTTTGCTGGACGAGGTCGGCACGGCGCTTGACCAGGATCGCGCCGCTGCCATGGGCCGCTATGCCGAGGCGTGGCGCGACGGCAGGATCAAGCTCGCTGTCATGAGCACGCTTCTGGCCTTTCGGCGCGCGCATCCCGCACTCTTCACCAAGGGCACCTACGAACCCATCGATACAGGGTCCAATCGCATCGCCGCCTTCGCACGTCGGCATGAAGGGGAGACGATCGTCGTCGCCTTTTCGCGTTTTCCGGGGCGGACCGACGGAGCGTCGGATCGTCTCACCCTGCCGGAGGACGCTCGGAGTTGGATCGATCTGCTGACCGGCCGGCGCCATGGCGCCGAGATCACCATCGCAGCCGAAACATTGTTCGACGTTTTGCCAACCGTGGTGCTGGTGCCGGCAAAGGATTGATCGTTCTTCCTGTCAGTCCGCCGCCGGCCTTACCCCCGAAAACGTTTCGCCATCTCGACAGCCGATTTGGCCTTGGCCGTGATCTCGGCCCAGCGGCCCGCCCGGATGTCGTCGGTGCGGGCGATCCAGGTGCCGCCCACGGCGGCGATGATCTTGAGTTTCAGCCAGTCGCCCATATTGGCTTCGGTCACGCCGCCCGTGGGAATGAAGCGCAAGCCGAGATGCGCGAAGGGAGCGGAAATCCCTTCGAGGGCCGCAGGCCCTCCGATCGTTCCGGCGGGAAAGAACTTCATCAGCTTCACGCCGCGTTTGGCAGCGGCATTGACCTCGCTCGGCGTCATGATGCCCGGCGCGAATGGAAATCCCATCGCTTGCGCGGCATCGACGATCTCGGGATCGAACCCCGGCGCGAGGCCGAATTTGGCGCCCGTCGCCTTGCAGGCATCGAGAGACGCCGTGTCGAGCACCGTCCCGGCACCGACGAGAAAATCAGGCCGCTCGGATTTAAGCCGCTCCATCACCTCGGCGGCAGCCTTGGTCCTGAACGTGACCTCCGCAACCGGCAGTCCGCCCTCACTCAACGCATCAGCTAGGGCGACCGCATGGGCCGCATCCTCGATGGCGATGACCGGCAAGACGCCGAACGCGGTAGCTTGCGCAAAATAATCGGTCATCGAACCCTCTTTTCGGAAACCAGCGCGCCTGTGCTAGCGGACGTGGCTAAAGGGTACAAGTTTCTTGCCAAGCGGATGAGCCTGGTTAGGTCGGGGCTGCCAAAGGCCCTCGCGCGGACACAACAGGCCATCGGGCGGCATCTTGACAAATCTGACGAGCCTTTCGTCGACCCTCCACGCCGTATCGACCGGACGCTCATCCTGCCGCCCTCCTTCACGCAAAATGCCATTACACTCTGCGACATCGGCTTGCCCTTGAGCGTACAGCGGCCCTCGAACGCTGGGTTTGCTCGCGAGAATCGGAGGTTGGCAGGCTCGATCACTCGTTCGCATCGGGACCTCGTAGCAGGCATTCGCACCGGAAACGGTGTCCGATGGACACCAGCGGTTCGAGGCCATACGGTCACGCCCAGCGCGTCATGGATCTCTGCCAATGCTGCCTAACACCGATGTTTTAATTCCACTTTTGTTCACTGCCGCATTGGCTGGCGCCGTTCGTGGATTTACGGGATTCGGCACCGCACTCGTCTTCATGCCCATCGCAAGCGGATTTGTTCCTCCCTGGCAGGCCGTCGTTATTCTTTATATCATAGACAGCGTAACAACATTGCCGCTCGTTCCTGAGGCGCTGCGAAAATGTACATGGCGAGAAGTCGCCCCCTTGTCTTTAGGCGCCACTGTGACCGTCCCGATCGGGGCCTATTTTTTGTTGACTGTCGATCCCACAATGTTGCGATGGGCGCTTGGCGCCATGGCCCTTGGTGCTGTGGCGCTTCTCGCTTCGGGCTGGCGTTATCATTCCGTACCAAGCCGCCAAGTCTCTGCGGCGGTTGGAGCGGCCTCGGGGTTTCTTGGCGGCCTATGCAGTTTTTGGGGACCGCCCATTGCCATTTTCTGGCTGGGAGGGCACAGCCGGACGGATGTCGTCCGAGCCAACATCATTGTCTTTTTGGCAGCCATGTCATGTGTGGCCGGTGTCAGCTATGCCATTCATGGGCTTTTCCACTCGACTGTTGTTATCCTGGCGCTCATCTTGATGCCGATCTATGGCGTTGCCGTATGGCTGGGAACAAAACTGTTCCCGTATGTTTCCGAAGACGCATTTAGGCGGATCGCCTATATGATCATTACGGGTGCAGCAGTCACGAGTCTGCCGGCTTTCGATCGCCATCATGACTAGAGCCTAAACGTATTTTAGCCGAGATTGCCGGTATATCTACGTCCCATCAGGAGCTCGCCACGGGCCAAGGGGCTAAGCTCTCGATCAACGCGTCAATCCCAAGGGTTGCTTTCGCGGGGCAAGCCGCCGCTGCTCGTTTGGCGACTTTACACGAGGGCGGTGCCGAGTCTTCGGCACCGCGCTCTCTCGTTTAGCAGTAGCGTTTGCTCATCGCTGTCCGACGCCCCCTGCAGGGTACAGGAACGCCGCCTCGACGAAAGCGGTAGCCGAAATATCGGTGGTAGGGATGCCAGCGGTGATAGCGGTAGTATCGACGATAGCCGATCTTATCGACCATAGCCCCAGCGAGCGGCGAGGCCTGGTCGGCAAGGCTCGCTGCGGACGGCGCCACGAGTGGGAGCGCTTCGGCGGGCGTAATGCTTTGGGCGGCGCCTGCCAGGGTCAAGGCGGCGATCCCGGCCACAATGGTTTTCCGCAAGATCGAGCCACCGGGTGAAATAGGCATTTCTTGGACTCCCTGAGAAACGAATCTTCATCGATGTCGACCATCTGCCGGTCGAACTGTATGGCAACGCGGCAGGTCCGATTAAGATCGCGCAAAAAGGGAGGATAGGGTGTCGAGCGACAAAGACCTTGCCGATAGAATCGCGATCGTCACGGGCGGGAGCCGAGGCATTGGCGCAGGGGTCGTGGCAGCGCTCAAATCGGCCGGCGCCCAAGTCGCGGTCCTGGATTTGCGTTTGGCAGACCCGACGCCTGGGGTCGACGTCGCCCTCGCCTGCGATGTGTCCGACGAAGGGTCGGTCGAAGCCGCCTTCGGTCAGATCGAGGCGCGAGTCGGCGCGCCCGACATCCTGGTCAATGCCGCTGGCCTCGCGATCCGCTCGGCTGCACTGCGGATGAGCGGCACCGATTTCGCGAAGGTGCTGTCGGTCAATCTGACCGGGGCTTTCCTCTGCGCCCGCGAGGCCGCGCGCCTTATGGAAAGGCGAGGCGGGTCCATCGTCAACATCGCCTCCATCATGGGATTTTCCGGCGGTCTGTTTCCCAATGCGGCCTATCAGGCCAGCAAAGGCGGTCTCGTCAACCTGACGCGGGCGCTGGCGGTCGAATGGGCGCCGCTTGGCATCAGGGTGAATGCCGTCGCGCCCACCTATGTCGAGACGGATCTCACGCGCGCCCTCCTGGCCAAGCCCGAAGCCTTGAGCCGTGTGATCGAGGCGACCCCGATGCGGCGGCTCGCCACTGTGCAAGAAGTCGCCGACGCGGTGCTGTTCCTGGCCGGGCCGCGCTCCGGCATGACGACGGGCCATACCCTGGCGGTCGACGGCGGCTTCCTGGCGGTGTGAATCCCGTTTGGGGCAAGGATCGCGTGAAACAGTCCCGAACCATCGGCCACCCGCAAGGCTGGAGTTCGAGGACGAGGTGCAATGGCGATTTCCGTCGTGACGTGCTGCATGAACCGCAACGACCAACTCGCCGAGACCATCGGACAGTGGCTCATGCGTGATTGGGTGGACCAGATCGTGATCGTCGATTGGAGTTCGGACAAGCCGGTCGCCGAGACCCTGAAGGGCATGTTCGAGGATCGGCTCTGCATCATCCGCGCCGAGGAGGAGGAAAGCTGGGTCCTGTCCTATGCCTATAATCTCGGCATCGTCCATGCGACCGGCGACATGATCCTGAAAATCGACGCGGATTGTTTCGTCGACGACAGGATCGTGACCGACTGCCAACCCGACGGGGCAAATTTCTATGCCGGCAATTGGCGGGTCGGCCTCGCCATGGGCAAGACGAAATCGGTCAACGGCCAATGTTTCTTCACGCGGGGGGCCTTCGAGGCGGTCAACGGCTTCAGCGAACTGATCCGGGGCTGGGGCTACGACGACGAGGACTTCTACCACCGGATGCATGCCAAGGGCATCATCCGCCGCGACATCGACTGCGGCCTTCTCGATTTCATCGATCATTCGGACGACCGGCGCATCGCCAACGCGCCGCCGAGCGAGGGCCGGAACGCCCAAAAGGTTCTCGAACAGCAGCCTTATGTGCAGCAGGTCAAGAACATCGTCGTGGCCACCGATATGGTGTGGGGCCAATGGTTCCCCCGGGCACGCTATCGGCGCCTCGGCTCCGAGGGAGCCGTCACCCACGTTCAGCGGTTGCGCGAGTTCGAGATCCCGATTCCCTCCGCCGTCAAGGCGGTGGGCCTGCTCCAAGCGGGCCGGATGGTGCTTCAGCAGATTGGCTTCGACCCCGGAACCCTGGCTGCGTTGGATTATCCCGGGATCGTCGACCTCTTCGAGCGGTGGCTCGTGGCATCCCGGGAGACCCTCGCGACAGCGGCGTAGGGAGCCTACGCGCGGTTGGCCTCCATCGCGTCTCGCCGAAAGACATGCGCCGGCCCCGCCGGGACGATACCGGTCGGATTGATGTGAAGGTGGCTCTGATAATAATGATGTTTGATGTGGTGGAAATCGACCGTCTCGGCGATGCCCGGCCGGTCGTAAACCCGCTCCAGATAGGCTGAGAGACCAGAATAGTCGATCAATCGGCGCAGATTGCACTTGAAGTGGCCGTGGTAGACGGCATCGAAGCGGATCAGCGTTGTGAACAGCCGGATGTCGGCCTCGGTCAGCCCATCGCCGCAGAGGTATTCACGCTCAGACAGCCGCGCTTCGAGCCAGTCCAGGGTCTCGAACAAGGGCGCGACGGCGGCCTCGTAGGCTTCCTGCGATTGGGCGAAGCCGCAGCGATAGACGCCATTGTTGAGCGTGTCGTAGACGCGGGCGTTGACGGCGTCGATCTCCGGCCGCAGCGATGCCGGATAGTGATCGCCCGGCGCGGCCCCGATGGCATCGAAGGCCGAATTCATCATGCGGATGATCTCTGAGGATTCGTTCGAGACGATCCGCCGCCGCTGTTTGTCCCACAGGACCGGCACCGTCACCCGCCCAGTGAATTCCGGGTCGGAGGCGGTATAAACCTGATGCAGGAAGGCCGAGCCCAGGACATCGTCGGACACGACGCCGGGACCCTCGGCGAAGGTCCAGCCATCGTCCCGCATCAGCCAATGAACCGACGACAGGCCAATGAGCCCATCGAGTCCCTTCAACCGCCGCATGATCAGCGCCCGATGGGCCCAGGGGCAGGCCAGCGACACATAGAGGTGATAGCGGCCCACCTCGGCCGGAAACCCGCCCTCGCCGCTCGGCCCCGGCGCGCCATCCGGCGTCACCCAATGCCGAACGCCGCTCGCGGGACGCGAAAAAGCACCGCCCTTGTCGGTTGGAAACCGGCCATCGGGCCGCCATTCGCCTTCGACCAACATGCCCATGTCGTCACGTCCTGTTTCAAAGCGTTGAACCACGGGGTAGGCATAAACTACGATGTCTTCGGATGGGCTTCATCCGAAGACATGACCGTGATCGATACTAGGTTCTGTTGACAAAGAGGATTCCCAAGCGGGATGATTTTTGATTCACGTTTGTTTTTGCGGAAAGACGAACGTGAGTCGCTACGAAATCTCCAACGAGCAATGGGCGGTGATTGAGCCCTTTTTGCCGTCCGAGTGTGGTCGGGGATGCCGGCCCGCCCATGACAACCGTCGTTTCTTTAACGGAATGATGTGGATTTTGAGGAGCGGAGCACCTTGGCGGGATCTGCCCGAGAGCTTCGGCAAGTGGAATTCAGTGTTCCAGCGGTTCCGCCGATGGTGCCAGCAGGGCATCTTCGATGCTTTGCTCGAAACCTTGGTCGAGGTAGGCATCGCCGACGAGTGGGAGACCCAAATGGTGGATTCGACCATCGTCCGGGCGCATTCTCAGGCAGCCGGCGCAAAAGGGGGATCCAAAATCAGGGATTTGGTCGCTCGCGCGGCGGTTTTACGAGCAAAGTCCACTGTCGGTGTGACGCCATCGGACGCCCTGTCGCCTTCGAGGTCACCGGAGGCGAAGCCTCCGACATCCGCCATCTTGAGCCCCTGATGGACGATCCCGTCGCTATCGCCAAACCGAAGGCCCTTCTCGGAGACAAAGGCTACGACAGCGATAGCAATCGAGAGGCTCTCCTGGTCCGGGGCATTCTTCCTGTCATACCATCCAAAAGGTCTCGAAAAGTCATCATTCCGCATGACGAAGTCGCCTACAAGGATCGTAATCGAATCGAGCGGATGATCAACAAACTCAAGCAGAACAGACGCATCGCCACGCGCTTCGATAAAACACTATCCTCGTTCACGGCATTCATAAGCCTCGCAGCCATCAGAATTTGGTTGCCGACCTTTGTCAACAGAACCTAGTAATTTAAAACATGATGTCGCCCGAAAACCCGGACCGACTTTTCGGCATCATGCTCTAGCGGATCAACATCGCAAAGCGGGAGGCCGGCCATTGCGTCTCGATGCCGAGGAAACCGACATGGCGAGGGGTGGCCAGGGCCAGGCCAGGGCGTTCGCCATGGACATTCTCGTCCGTTTCGGCGAGGCGGTCGGCGCCCCGCGTCTGCTCCCCATCAACCAGGCGCATGTGGACGGCTGCCTCTACCACGGCGAAGTGAGCCTCGATTTCGTCGAACGGCTGGTCTCGTGGGATGGGCGTGTGACAGTGCCGACGACGCTCAACGTCGGCTCGATGGACCTGCTCCATCCTGAACTGATCGGCGGCACGGCGGCCGAGCGAACCTCCGGCCGCCGCCTGATGGAGGCGCATGTCGCCCTCGGATGCGAGCCGAGTTTCACCTGCGCGCCCTACCAGACGATGTTCCGCCCGCGCTTCGGCGACCAGATCGCCTGGGGCGAATCCAATGCGATCGTCTTCGCCAATTCCGTCATCGGTGCGCGGACCAACCGCTATGGCGACTTCATCGACCTCTGCTGCGCCATGGTCGGGCGGGCGCCGGCCTTCGGCCTGCATCTCGACGAGAACCGGCGCGGTCAGGTGCTGTTTCGGCTCGGCGGCCTGCCCGCTTCGTCGGAGCCCAGCGACGCACTCTATGTGGCTGTGGGCTATATCGTCGGCGAGCGGTCGGCGGGACGCATCCCAGTGATCGAAGGCTTGCCTCAGCCGCGCAGCGAAGACCAGTTGAAGGCGCTGGGGGCGGTCGCGGCTTCGTCGGGGTCGGTCGCGCTGTTCCATGCGGTCGGCATCACGCCCGAGGCTGCGACCTTGGCGCAGGCCTTGGGCGTAAGCGCCGTTCCGGTCGAGACCATCGACATCACACGGAGCGATCTCGATATCGCGTTAAAAAAGCTTTCGACGGCGGCGGATGGCGTGCCGATCAGCGCCGTCAGCCTTGGCACGCCGCATTTCTCCAGGGCCGAATTCGCGGCCCTGATGCCGCTTCTTTCAGGATTTCGCGCGGCGCCTGGGGTGGACATCTATGTCAACACGGGGCGTGACATGGCGGCGGCCCTCGCGGCGGCCGGCGATCTCGCCCGGCTCGACGCGGCCGGCGTCACGATCGTCACCGACACCTGCACTTACGTCACCTCGATGCTGCGCAAGATCGAGGGCGTGGTCATGACCAATTCGGGCAAATGGGCGCATTACGCGCCCGGCAATATCGGGTGCGATGTCGCCTTCGGGTCGCTGGAGGATTGCATCGCCTCGGCGGCGGCGGGACGGATCGTGCGGCGCGCGCCATGGTGATGCTGCCGGCCTCCTGCCTCGTCGAAGGCGAAGCCGAGGGTAAGCTCACGCTTTGGCAAGTCCCGCTCAGCTTCTGGGGCGGATTTGATTCAGCCTCCGGCCGCGTCATCGACCGCTCGCATCCGGCGTGCGGGGACATCGTGACCGGCCGGATCCTCGCGATGCCGTCCGGACGCGGATCGGGTTCGGCGAGTTCGGTCCTGGCCGAAGCGATCCGGCTAGGGACCGCGCCCGCCGCCCTCATTTTGATGGCGCCCGATCCGATCATCGCAGTCGGCGCCATCGTGGCCCGCATCCTCTATAGCAAGGCTTGTCCCGTGCTGGTCTGCGGGGCCGGCGATTTCGCGCGCTTGATCGATGGGGAGCGGGTGCGTGTCGTCGCGCGGACCGCAGGATCCGGCGTTTGGCTCAACCCTTTGACGGAACGGACCGCGAATGACGGAACAACGACTTCCCTCGCGGACTTCCCCTCGGGCTGACAAATGAAGGACCGACGACCATGCGCATCGACCAACGAATCCTCTGGGTGCTGGCGATCGTGGTTCTGCTGATCGTGCTGTGGTGGGCCTTGGATCACGTGTTCTTCCCCACGCTCCCCATGCCGGCCGGCGCGCCGTCGATCACCAAATAAGCCTCCGGGTGTTGATCGCGATAGCACCAGGTGCTATCTCATGATCCGTGCTGGAGGCAGGCAAAGCAATCGATCGGGTTTTGAAGACAGCCTGGTTTTCAAAGGCTGTGCGCGAGGCCGCGATCGAGGAGGATGAGCTCTGTGACGCCATCCGCCACGTGATGAGAGGTCAAGCCGACGATCTTGGGGGCGGCGTGTTCAAGAAACGCTGCGACAAGAATCGGCAACGAAGCATCATCCTGGCTAAAGGCATGACATATTGGGTTTACGACTATCTCTTCGCTAAGAAAGGCCGATCTAATATTCAAGATAATGAATTAGTCTCTTTTCGAAAACTTGCACCTGCTTACGCAACATTGTCCGATCGGCAAATTGCGCATCTTCTGCGGGATGGAGGTTTTGTGGAGATATGCGATGGCGACCAAAACAAAGTTTAGGACCGATGCGTTCGAAGCCGCTCATTCATCTGCTGCGGCGCTCCTGAAGGTCGGTGCCATCGCCAAGGCCACGATGCGGGAGTTTGACGACCTCTGTGTTGTCGAGCCCGCGCCCCTCGCACCGATGGAGATCAAGCGGCTTCGTGAGGACAGCCACGTGAGCCAACCTGTTTTCGCGCGCTACCTCAACACCAGCGAGAGCACGGTCGAGAAGTGGGAGACCGGCGCCAAGCAGCCCAGCGGCATGGCACTCAAGCTGCTGTCGCTGGTGCGCAAGCATGGGCTGCAAATCCTCGCCTGATCCTTGACGCCCGATCCGCGGCACCCCATTCTCGCAACGTTCCACGGAGATCCCCGGCAAGGGGCTGAGACACCGCTGGGCGTGACCTTCCAGTCATGCGGCGCGGAAATCCATTGAACCTGATCCGGCTCGCACCGGCGTAGGGATGGAATTCGGCGTTGGTTTTCGTGCAGCCCGGATCCTCCTTCGATGAAGGATTTGGCTGTGATTGGCGCGCAATCCCTGTTTCATCGTCTTGGCCGCGTCGAGGCCGCCTGCCCTCATGCGCAAGGTACGCAAGCCTTGCCGGATCGGGCCGATGTGGCGGTGGTCGGCGCCGGCGTCATCGGCCTGTCGATCGGCTGGCGGTTGGCGCGACGAGGCTTGAGGGTCGTAATCCTCGAAGCCGGCCGCGCTGGCGGCGGCACGAGCTCAGCCGCCACCGGCATGCTAGCCGCCGGCGCCGAACACGAGGCGGGCGGTGAGGCGTTGCTCAGGCTTGCCCTTGCATCGCAGACCCTCTGGCCGCAGTTCCGCGCGACGCTGGAAGCCGAAGCCGGCACGTCCATCGACTATCGGGCGCAGGGCACGTTGGTCGTCGCGGTCGGGCGAGACGAGACCGAGCGCCTGCGCTTTCGCCATGATCTGCAGCGCCGCGACGGCCTCGCCACGCGATGGCTGTCGGGATCGGCCGCGCGGGAGCTTGAGCCTGGCTTGCGGCCAGCGGTGACGGCCGGCATCTTCTGCCCGGACGACCATCAGGTCGACCCGCCCCGCCTCCTGGCCGCGCTCCGATCGGCCTATCGCAAGGCCGGCGGCGTGTTGATCGAAGGCGCCCCGGTCGACGGCATGGAGCGCGGCGGACCCCGCGTCACGGGCCTCATCGTGGCCGGCGAGGTCCTGCGCGCCGAGACGATCGTGCTGGCGCCCGGAGCGGCCATCGGCAGCTTGCCCTGGCTGCCGGCGGAACTTCAAGTGCCTGTGAGGCCTCTGAAAGGGCAGGCGATAGCGCTTCGGGCGCGAAACAGCCCGCTGCCCATCGACCACGTGCTCTGGACCTCGGAGATCCATCTCGCACCGAAATCCGATGGGCGGCTGATCCTCGGCGCCACGATGGAGGACTGCGGCTTCGACGGCGCGCTGACGGCCGGCGGGGTCTTCGCCTTGCTCGACGGGGCGCGGCGCGTTCTGCCCGGCATCGAGGAGATGGAAATCGAGAGCCTGTGGTCCGGCTTCCGCCCGACCTCCGACGACGACGCGCCCATCCTCGGGGTCACTTCGCTCGCCGGCCTCCTCATGGCGGCTGGCCATCACCGGAACGGCTATCTTCTGGCGCCGGTGACGGCGCAGGCCATCGAAGATCTCGTGACCACCGGCGCGATGCGCGGCGCGGCGTCCGGGTTCGGGCTCGATCGCTTCACCACACCCAGACTCAAAGGAGCCGCATGATCGAAATCACCGTCAACGGCGAAGCCCGGCAAACCGCGACCAGCACCTTGGCCACTCTTTGGGAGGCCGAAGCCAAGGAGCGAGACCTGCCGTCACGAAAGGGATTCGCCATCGCGCTCAACGGTGCGGTCGTCCGCGCGGCGGCGTGGGAGCACACACCGCTCCGCGAGGGCGACACCGTGGAGATCATCCGCGCCATGGCAGGGGGATGACATGAGCCAGGACGACAATCTCATCATCGCCGGCGAGACGCTCGGCTCGCGGCTCATCCTCGGCACCGCCGGCTATACGAACCAGCAGATCATGCGCGACGCCGTGCGGGCCAGCGGCTGCGCCATGGTCACGCTATCGGTCCGGCGCATTTCACTCGCCGGCCATGGCTCAGACACAGCGAGCCTGCTCGCCGAATACCGCTTCTTGCCCAACACGGCCGGCTGCGAGACGGCGCGCGACGCCATCCTCACAGCGGAACTCGCCCGCGAGGCGCTCGGCACCAACTGGGTCAAGCTCGAAATCATCGGCGATCGCGAAACCCTGTATCCGGATGTCGCCGAACTGCTCAGCGCCACCGAGACGCTGGTCGAGCGAGGGTTCGTGGTGCTGCCCTATTGCACCAACGATCCGGTGGTCTGCCAGCGCCTGGCCGATCGCGGCGCCGCCGCCGTCATGCCGCTGGGCTCGCTGATCGGGTCCGGCATGGGCATCGCCGATCCGGCCAGCCTAGAGCTGATCTGTCGTCGCTCCCCCGTGCCGGTAATCGTGGATGCCGGCATCGGCACGGCCTCCGACGCCGTCATTGCCATGGAACTCGGCGCCTCCGGAGTGTTGCTCAACACCGCCGTCTCGAAGGCCGACGATCCGGTCCGCATGGCCCGGGCCATGCGCCTCGCGGTCGAGGCCGGCCGAGAGGCGCATCTCGCCGGCCGCATTCCGGCCCGCAAACGCGCCGAGCCGTCGAGCCCCCAGATGGGCCTCGTCGGGTCGTGAACCTCCTTCCGTCGCGGCTTCTCGCCGTGACCGACCGGCACCAGGCCCGCGCGCCCCTGCTCGAAGTCGTCGCGCATCTGCTCGCCTCCGGGCTGTGCTGGGTCTGGTTGCGGGACCGCGACCTTGCCGCAAGCGAGCGCGAAGCGCTGGCGCGAGCGCTCCGCGAGGTGACCCGAAACAGCGGCGCAATACTGACTATCGGCGCCGACGTCGATCTTGCGGAACGGGTCGATGCCGACGGTGTCCATCTTCGCGATCCGTCGGACGTGGCGTTGGCCAGACGCCGGCTGGGGGACCAGACGCTCGTCGGCGTCTCAGCCCATTCGCTGGAGGATTGCCGCGCCGCGCTTGAGGCTGGCGCCGATTATGCGACGCTGAGCCCTATTTTTACGTCGGCGAGCAAGCCCGGCTACGGGCCGGCACTCGGCGTCTCGGCGCTGTCGAGTGCCGAGAGCATCGGTTTGCCGATACTTGCCCTCGGTGGCGTCGACCGCGCCAATTCCCGGCTCTGTCTTGAGGCCGGCGCGGCGGGCGTCGCGATCATGGGCGCGGCGATGCGGCCGGAGACCGGGGTGTTCAAACACCTCATCGAGATTACCCGCCGATCTTGAGCTTGGCGGCCTTGTCCTGATCGAACCACCACGTCGATAAGACGCCGGGGTTGAACTTCGGCGGTTGCGCCGGCCGGGAGAATTGATCCCAATAGGCCAGCCAGTGGTCGGGATTGTTCCACATCAAGATACCGTAATAGCCAGCCCGCAGGACGCGATCGAGGCATTTGCAGATCGTATCGAGTTCGACCCGACTTTGCGCCACCAACGCTTTTTCGATCAAGCCGTCGACCACGGGATCGGAGATGCCGGTCAGGTTTTCGGAGCCCGGGGTTTTGGCAGCCTCCGACCCGTAGATGATTCTGAGATCCTCGCCGGGCGTGAAACTCGATCCGTAGCGCAGCGTCACCACGTCGAAATCGAAATCCTGGAGGCGCGATTGATATTGCGCCGCGTCGACCACCCGGAAATTCGCGTCGATGCCGAGCAGCCGCAAATTCTTGATGAACGGGCTGGTATGGCGTTCCAGCGAGCCCTGAAAATCCAGGAACTCTATTGTGAAGGGCTCGCCGCTCGGTAATTTCAAGACATTGCCGTCCCGCTTGCAGCCTGCCGCCTGCAACAATTTGAAGGCTTGGCCGAGCAGCGCACGGTCCTGGCCTGAGCCGTCCGATCGCGGCGGCAGGATCGCCTCGCCGAACACCGTGTCGGCGACTTTGCCCCGCAAGGGTTCGAGAAGCGCCAATTCGTCCGGGCCTGGCAGGCCGGTTGCGGCCATGGGCGTATTCTGAAAATAGGACCATGTTCGCTGATAGAGGCCGAACATGATGTTGCGGTTGGTCCATTCGAAATCGAAAGCGAGCCCCAGGGCCTGGCGGATGCGGGCATCCTTGAACTGCGCGCGCCGCGTATTCAGCCACCAGCCCTGGGCGCCCCGTGGCGCCTGGTCGGGAATGGTTTCCTTCTTGACCCGCCCCTCGATCACGGCAGGGAAATCGTAGCTCTTGGCCCAATTGATCGAGTTGGCGTCTTCGTGGAAGGTGATCGCGCCGGATTTGAACGCCTCGAACCCCACCTGCCGTTCCCGATAATATTCGTAGCGGATCGTGTCGAAATTGCCCTGGCCGACATTGATCGGCAGGTCCTTGGCCCAATAGTCCTTTACCCGGTCGAAGGCGATGAAGCGGCCCTGTTCGAAGGCACCGACCTTGTAGCCGCTGGAGCCCAGCGGCGGCTCCAACGTCGTCTTGTCGAACTCATGCGCCGTATAATAGGCCTTTGAGAAGATCGGTTGCCCGGCGACGATCAACGCCAATTCGCGGCTGCGCGTCGGCTTGAGTTCCACCAGTACGACATCGTCTGCCTCGGCGGTGACCGAGGCCACATCCCGCAGACTCGTGCGGATGTTGGGGTGGCCCTTCTCCTTGAGGATATTGACCGAAAAGGCGACATCGGCCGCCGTGATCCTGGAGCCGTCGTGAAAGCGCGCCTCGGGGCGCAGCGTGAACCGATAGGTCAATTTGTCGGCGGACCAGCGCACCGATCGCGCCACGAGCCCATAGAGCGTATCGGGCTCGTCCAGTGTGCCGCCCATGAGCGTGTCAAAAATCGCCCCCATGCCGGCCGCACCGTTGCCCTTGAGGATGTAGATGTTGAGCGTGTCGAAGGTGGTGAAATTCTGGTTGCCGCCGATCGTGGTGGGTTCGACGACGATGGTTCCGCCCTTCGGAGCCTGCGGGTTGACGTAAGGCAGGCTCTTGAAATCCATGGGCAGCGCGAGTTCGCCGAACATCGACAGGCCGTAGCTCTCGGTTTCGTTTGTCGCGGCCGCGCGAACTGGGAAGGGACGCAAAAGAGGCGCGGCGGCAAGCGCGCCGCCCATGACGAGGGCCGAGCGTCGGGTCGGTTTGAGGATGGACAGGGCGCATCTCCGATAGGGCATCCGAAGTGGATGCTCGAACAATTCTATGGCATTTCGGCGACCAGGGAACTCCCCCGTTCAGGGCCGGTCCCCGCCGACCCGCCATTTCGTCGCCGAGTCTCAGCAGGCTCTTGATCTCTTCAAGTCACGCTGCGCTGTAGCCCGCGTTTCTGCTCGTAGCCCTTGTAGGCCGCCTCGACCTGCGGCCGGACCGAGACTTGCGGCACCGCCACATCCCACCAGACGCCGCCGGCGCCAGTGCTCGGTCCGGCATCCGTGTCGATGACGATGACCTGCGTGACAGTCGCCCCACGCGACGCCGTGAAGACTGTTTCGAGATCCGCGATGCTCGACACTTTCCGAGCTTCGGCCCCGAGGCTGCGGGCATGGGCCACGAAGTCGATCGGCGGCAGCGTCACGTGTTTCGTGTCGACCAGCAGGTTGTTGAAGGGGACCCCCCCGCAGGCTTGCTGCAGGCGGTTGATGCAGCCGTATCCGCCATTGTCGAGCAGCACGATCGTCAGTTTCAGGCCCAGCATCACCGAGGTGGCGATCTCGGAGTTCATCATGAGGTAGGAGCCATCGCCTACCATCACGATCACCTCGCGATGAGGAAGCGCCATCTTGACCCCGAGGCCGCCGGCGATCTCGTAGCCCATGCAGGAATAGCCGTATTCGCTGTGGTAGCCGAGGGCGTCCCCTGTTTTCCAGAGTTTATGGAGTTCGCCCGGCAAACCGCCTGCCGCGCAGACGATGACATCGGACGGCATTCCGGCCCGCTGAACCGCGCCGATCACCTGGGCGTCGGACGGGCGCTCGACGTTGGTCGGTCCCGTATAGGTCGCGGCCGTCTCGGCCCAGAGCGCCTTCTCGGCCGCCATGCGCTCGATCCATGCGCCCGGCGCCCGGTAGCTGCCGAGCCCTTCGGTCAACGCCTTCAGGCCGACGGCCGCATCCGCGATGAGTGGCATCGCGCCATATTTTCCGGCATCGAAGGGCTGCACGTTGAGCATCACGATGGTGGTCGAAGGCTTGCCGACCAAGGCCGCCGAGCCGGTGGTGAAATCCGCAAGCCGCGTGCCCACCGCAAGCAGCACATCGGCATCCGCGACAAGTGCGTTCGAGGCTCCGGTGCCCGTGACGCCAACGGCGCCCAGGGCATTGGCATGGTCGTCGGGCAGAGAGGATTTGCCAGCCTGAGTCTCGACCACCGGAATGCCGTGGCGCGCCGCGAAAGTCGCGAGTTGGGCCTCGGCCGATGCGTAAAGGACGCCGCCGCCGGCGACGATTACCGGCCTTTTGGCACCGGCCAGCGCCTTGATGGCCTCGTCGAGTTCGATCTCGTCGGGGCGTGGCCTGCGGATGCGGCGCAGGCGCGTCGAGAAAAAGCTCGTCGGATAATCGCAGGCCTCGGCCTGAACGTCCTGGCAGAAGCCGAGCGTGACAGGGCCGCAGTCGGCCGGGTCGGTCAAAACCGCGAGCGCACGTTCGAGCGCCGGCATGATCTGTTCGGGCCGGGTGATCCGATCGAAATAGCGGGACACCGGCCGAAAGCAGTCATTGGCCGATACGGTACCGTCGCCGAAATCCTCGACCTGCTGGAGCACGGGGTCCGGGCGCCTATGGGCAAAAACATCGCCAGGCAGAAACAGCACCGGGAGGCGGTTGACATGGGCCAACGCGCAGGCCGTCACCATATTGGTGGCGCCCGGCCCGATCGAGGACGTGCAGGCCATCATACGGCGTCGGCGCATGGCCTTGGCGTAGGCGATAGCGCTGTGGGCCATCGCCTGTTCGTTGTGGGACCGGAAGGTCGGGAATGTGTCTCGGACGGCATGGAGCGCCTCTCCCATCCCCGACACGTTGCCATGGCCGAAGATGGCCCACATGCCGGCGAACAGCGGCAGCCGCTCGCCATCGATCTCGGTCATCTGCGCGCCGAGATATCGCACCACCGCCTGCGCGGCCGTCAACCGGATCGTCGTCATGGCGTTCTTCCCGTGTCCTGTGCGTTGATGTCACCCAATCACGACGACCGCGAATCATATCGATCAAAAATCGTGATCTTGTTCAATGAATTAGAGCGTAACCCCGAAAACCCGCGCCGCGTTTCAGGCGTTGTGCTCAAGGGGACGCAACGTCAGCCAAGCGTCGACCAATTGCCTGAACCGATCCGCCATGATTTTTTTCACCGCCTCGTCGCTCAATATTCCGGCCAGCCAATCCTTGGCGGGCTCGCCGAAGATGGTTCGGCCGACCGCGAAGCCCTTCACCATGGGACAAGCGGCCGCGAGCCTGAACTGCGCCACGAGATCCTCGGCCGGCGCATCGAGCCCCAGCAGCATCACCCCCCGGGCATAAGGATCGTTGTCCTCGATCGCGGACGACACGGCGGCCCAGGCCGCGGCACTGGGCTGGCCTTCGAGCTTCCACCAATCCGGCTTGATCCCTTGCCCGTAGAGACGGCGGATGACGCTTGCCACTGTCCCGTCGTCGAGTGTTCCATGTTTGCCGGCGATGATCTCGATCAGGAGTTCACGGCCGCCCTTGCGGGCCGCGTCGGTGAGACGCAGCAATTCCCGGTCCTGCCGGAGCGTCAGTTCAGCCGGATCGTCGGGATGCGTGAAGCAGAGGCATTTGATGGTATGCGCCAACGGCCAATCCGTCAGAAAGGCGCCGAGGGAGCCGTCTCCCTCGAAGTCGAGCGGACGGGAGCCTGGCTTTTCGACGGGCCGGCCGATCCACAGCGGTTCGCCGGCGGCCCGGAACAGCGCTTCCTGCCCATAGGTGCCGTCGATCAGCATGCCGAAGCCGGGCCGACCAGCCGCCACGGCCAGCGTCGCCTCGAGCGCCAGCACCTTCAGCGTCTCGATTTTCTGGCGCGATGCGCCGGCGGCGTCAGCCATCGCCTCGAGCTGCATGCGGTGGTCGATCGCAAAGGCCATGATGCGGTCGGGATGGACATGCGGCGGCGTCAGCCGGTCGCGTGTCGTCGCCCAATGGGTGTGGTTGAGGTCGGGATCGCGACGCAATTGCGGATAGCGAACGCCGAGCTCCAAGAACTGCTTCATCTCGGCGAAGGTCGGATATTCCACCGAGCAGAGCAGGCGCGAGACCGCGAAAGCACCGGCCGCATTCGCGAAGGCGCAGCAGGTCTCAAGCGGCTCCCCTTTCAGATAGCCGCGCAGGAACCCCGACATGAAGGCGTCGCCGGCCCCCAGCACGTTCAGCACCTCGACCGGAAAGCCCGGCCCCTTGATGCCATCCTTGATCGAGGCCGGAATGGCGCCATCGAACACCACGCAGCCCATCGGGCCGCGCTTGCACACGATCAGCGCCTGACTGTGCTCGCGGATGGCCCGAATGGCGGCCAGCGGCTCGTCGATACCGCCCGCGATCATCAGTTCTTCCTCGGTTCCGACGATGACATCGCAAAGGCCGAGGATCGGAGCCAGCAGCGCCGAGACGCCCTCCGACTTGATGTAGCGCGCCTCGCCGGCGCCATGACCCGCCAGCCCCCATAGGTTGGGCCGGTAGTCGACGTCGAACACGACCTTGCGGCCATGCTTGCGGGCGAAACCGATGGCCTTCTTCTGCGCCTCGCTCGGGTCGTGGCGCGCGAAATGCGTGCCGGTCACGACGATGGCGGCCGCGCTCGCCACATAGGCCTCGTCGATGTCGGTGACGTCGAGGGCGCCATCCGCGCAATTGTCCCGATAGAAGATCAGCGGAAAGGTCTTCTGGTCCCGCACCCCGAGGATCACCAGCGCCGTGAGCCGGTCGGGGTCGGTGTGAACGCCCTCGACATCCACCCCTTCGCGCCGGAGCTGCTCACGCAGAAAGCGGCCCATGTGCTCGTCGCCGACACGGGTGATCAAGCCGCTCTTGAGGCCAAGACGGGCTGTGCCGATCGCAATATTGGTGGGACAGCCCCCGGCCGCCTTGGAAAAGCTGGCCATGTCTTCGAGCCGGCCGCCGATCTGGGCGCCATAAAGGTCGACCGAGGAGCGGCCGATGGTAATGACGTCGAGCATGGGAACTGTGCCGGGCATGCAATAAGTCCTTTGCTGAACGGGCGGGCAGGCTAGATGCGTGGACGACGGCCTCGCCGATCGCGCTCGATGGCGCAAGCCGTGATCCCCGGAGATAGAAAGGCCGAGCGGATCATGGCGGGCGAGAAACGGACGAACCGTCCCGCGCGATGATACCCATCAACACCGTATCGCCATAAACCCGCAAGAGGCCGCAGAGCGGGGGGTTTTGGCTAGACCCCGTCTCGTAACGCCTCCATGCCTATCCATGCTGCGGCATGGGCGAACCTCCAGCGACGCGCTCTATGGCGCTTATCCGTTATAGAATACCAATTCCGTAATTTGGTCAATGTGAAAGCAATGTTCTGTCAGGACCGCGATTCGTCCGTGACCCTCAATCGGCGCACCTGCGATCGTATGACCGGACCACGACTCTCACAAGACTCGCCTCTAGCGTGCGAGCCATTGCCTCAGGCCATGCCCTCAGAGTTTTGGCTGCAAAGAAGGCGACATTCGGCACGGGCCGAGGCCGGCGTGCGGGAGAGGCTAAACGCTACGCCGCCTCTCCCGCCGATCGCCCCTAGGTCGCATGGGGCTGAAGGGACAGTGCGTCCGTTAGGCTTGAGGCCGTGTTAATGGCCAAGGCATTCTTTGTGGTCAGAATGACACAGCCTGCCCGGCACCGTCCCAATGCCCATGCGGGTTCAACGGCAATGCGAAAGGGTCTGAAGGCGTGACAGCGCCGGCGCCCCGTGATAGCGCCGACGCCATGCTCGAAGGCCTTCCCCCGAACGACGCCGCGCGCCTGCTGCGCCTGATCTGCGATCAAGCGACCGCGCGCCTCGCGGCGGACTTGATCGTCGAGTTTTTCGATCCTGCGGAAATTGCCGCCTCGGCTTTCGAGGATGAAGCAAATCCGGCGCGGCAAAAGCCCTGGATCCTCGAAATCTACCTCGGCCGCCGGCTGGACGAGGCGGAGGTTCGCGCGCAACTCATCGAGATCATCGGCGCAGACCGGGCGCAAGCGGTCGTCGCGGAAGACATCGCCGAGCAGGATTGGGTCGCCGCCTCGCTCGCCGGTCTCGCGCCCGTGAGGGCCGGCCGTTATCTGGTGCATGGCCGGCATGGCCGGGCGCAGGTGAAGGCTAACGATCTTTCGCTCGAAATCGAAGCCGCGCTGGCGTTCGGCACCGGCCATCATGGCACGACGCGGGGATGCCTGCTGGCGCTTGACCTCATCCTCAAGCGCCGCCGCCCAAGGCGCGTCCTCGATCTTGGCACCGGCACCGGCGTGCTTGCCATGGCGGCCGCCAAAAGCCTGAAGCGGCGGATCGACAGCGGCGACCTCGATCCGGTTGCGGTTCGGGCCGCTGCCGACAACGCCAGAGCCAATGGGGTCGCGCCTTTCGTGCGGCCCGTCGTCAGCGCCGGGCTCAGGCATCCGATCCTGCGGGCGGGCAGGCCCTACGATCTCATCTTCGCCAACATCCTGGCGAAGCCGTTGAGGCTCCTGGCCCCGTCGATCGCCGCTGCGGCGACGCCAGGCGGCGACCTCGTGTTGTCTGGCCTCCTGGCCCCAGACGTTCCGGGCGTCCTGACCAGCTACGCGGCCCAAGGCTTCGCGTTGCGTCGCCGCGCCGATCTCGATGGTTGGGCGACGCTGATGCTTCAGCGCGGCCGACCATAGAGATCGCGTGTCGGCTCTGTGGATCGCGATGCCTATGAATGGAATTCATCCAAAGGCATCACGACGATCAGCTCCAGTGATGGAGCGCATGGGTCGAAAAAAGCCGCTCGATCACCACGGATATTTGTAACCTACAGGCCTCGACCGGCGTAGCCAAACCAGTGGAGGGTCCCGGGTGCAGTCTACCGCCGCCATCGCCATCATCTGCAAGGTCCCCAAGCCTGGAGCCAGCAAGACACGTCTGATTCCGGCGCTCGGCGCGGAACGGGCGGCTGCGCTATCGCGCGCCTTTTTGATCGATCTCTCCGGCACGATCGAAGCGGTCGCTCAAGCGATCGGCGCCAGAGGCTACGCGGTCTGCAGCCCCGAGAGCGCATCGGAGGAACTCGCGCGTTTTCTCCCGCCGAGCTTCGGCTATGTGGTCGAGACCGACCCCGTGCTCGGTCGGGTTCTCGATGCGGCAATCGCGCGGCTCCTGGCGCTGGGACATGACGGCGTTGTCCTCGTCAACGGCGATAGTCCGACCCTACCCGCCGCCTTGCTCGTGGAGGCGATCGAGGCGCTGCGGCGCCCGGGCGAACGGGTCGTGTTCGGACCGGCTCTCGATGGCGGATATACGTTCGTCGGCTTGAAGCGGCGCGAACCGGGCGTGTTCGCCGATATTCCCTGGAGCACATCGACTGTTCTGGCCCGCTCGCTCGAACGCGCGGCGGAGCTCGGCCTGCCGGTGACGCAGACCTCGCCCTGGTATGACATCGACGACGCCGAGAGCCTGGGATGGCTGATCTCCGAGTTGCGAGGACATCCACCCGCCGGGCTGGCCGTCCGTGGCGCCGAGGCTCCGGAGACTCGAGCGGTGCTGGCGCGTGATCTCTGATCGGGGCCGGATCGCCGCGAGCCTCGGACTTGTGGCGCTTGTGGTCCTACTGACCGGCGGCATGGTGCTCGGGCGCGAAAAAAGTGATCTGCTCTTCTATACTTGCGCCTTCGCGCAAGCCGGTGCGAGCCTTGCCGCCAGTCGCCTGGCGGCGGGCCCGGGTTCGCGCGCAGCGCTCGTCCTCATGGTCGCCGGCGCCGTGCTTCTGCGTGTTTGGTTCGTGACACAGGCCCCTACCCTGTCTGGCGACATCTATCGCTACATCTGGGACGGAAGGGTCGTGAACGCGGGGTTCAACCCCTATCTGCACGTGCCCGCCGACCCCGCCTTGATGTCCCTGCGTGATCCGCAGCAATACGGACTGATCGACAAGCGAGACTATGCGGTCACGATCTATCCCCCCGTCGCCGAGGCGCTTTTCGCCATCGTGACGCGGCTGTCCGGCGCCGTCTGGGCGATGAAGCTTGCGATGGTGCTCCTGGAAGGCGTTGCCGTGGCGGCCCTATTCTGGCTGCTCGCCAGACTCGGCCGCCCTAAGGGTCTCGGGCTGATCTACCTGCTGCATCCGGCGCCATTGTGGGAAATCGCCGGAAACGGCCATGTCGATGCCGCCATGATGGCCTTCCTCTTCGCCTCCCTGGCTTGGGCCGGCGGTCCCCTCCGGCCGTTTCGCTCGGCCTGGCTGATGACGATGGGAGTGCTCGTAAAGCCGACAGCGGCGATGGGGCTCCCGTCTCTTTGGCGACCATGGCAGGTTCTTCTGCCGCTGTTCGTTCTGGCCTGCGCGACTGTGTGCTACCTGCCGTTTATCCGCGCCGGAACGGGTGTGGCCGGGTTCCTGCCGAATTACGCGCATGAACAGGGACTCGATTCCGGACAGGGCTTGTACCCCCTGGCCCTTTTGCAGCATCTCGGCCTGTTTCGCCCAGCAATGACCATCGGCTATGCGCTGCTGGCTGTGGTTGTGCTTCTCGGGCTGGCCCTCTGGTCGCGGCGGAACGGCTCCGACGATAGGCGCACCGTCCTTGGCGGAACGGCGCTCCTGCTCGTCGCTTTCCTGCTGCTGCTCAGCCCGGCTTTCCCGTGGTATTTCCTCGCGGCGCTGCCGATGACGCCGCTGCTCGGAGCGTGGAGCCCTTTCGTGCTCGCGACCGGCGGTTTTCTGCTCTACGGTTTCAACGCGGATGCGCCGTCCTTCTTCGGCCGGTGGAGCCTGATGATGGGCTTGGCTGTCCTTACCGCGATCATCGACCTTCAGCGCCTACGACAGAGGGAGACGCTCCCATGACGCTCGACATCGCCGACGCGGCGGACAAACCGGCCGCCCCGCTCGACCCCCGGCGCTATCACGAAGCGGCCGATCCGAACCGCAGCGTCGTGGCCCGGCGGCCGCCCGTCTGCCTCTATCTCGAAGTCACGAACCGCTGCAACCTGCTCTGCACCACATGTCCGCGCACCTATGCGGAACTGGAGCCGCCGGCCGACCTCTCCTGGGATCTGTTCAGGTCGATCGTCGATCAGGTGCCTGATCTGGGACGCGCCGTGCTGCACGGCGTCGGCGAGCCGATGCTGGTCAAGGCGCTGCCCCAGATGGTGCGCTACCTGAAGGATCGCGGCACCTATGTGCTGTTCAACACCAACGGCACGGTGCTCAACGAGCGCAACGGCCGTGCGTTGATCGACGCCGGGCTCGATGAACTGCGCGTCTCGCTCGACGCCTCGACGAGGGAGAGCTACATCGCGGTTCGCGGCGTGGACTACTTCAACCGCATCCTGCGCAACGTCGCCCGCTTCCGGGCCATGCAGGAGCGTGAAGGCCATGCCAAGCCGCGCGTGTCGGCGTGGTTGACGGGGCTGAAGGAGACGATTGCCGAACTGCCGGCCTTCGTTCGCGTGGCGGCCGAGATCGGCGTCAAGGAGGTCTATCTGCAACGCTTGGTCTTCTTTGACCGCGATGCGGTGGGACTCGCCCGGCCCGATCAGGCCCTGTTCGAACAGATGGACGGCGAGGAGTCCCAATACCTGCGTGAAGCCGAGGCACTGGCGAAGAGTTTCGGCATCACCTTCTCGGCCTCGGGCGCCGCCTCCGAGCCGGGCACGAGCCTGGAGAAGACGACGGGCCGCAATCCGTGGTCGCTATGCGGACGCCCTTGGACGCTCATGTATTTCACGGCCAATGGCCGCGCGCTGCCCTGTTGCATCGCGCCCTTCTCTCAGCATGGCTATGACAATTACACGCTCGGCGATGCCACGCAGGAGACCCTCCGCGAGATTTGGAACGGGCCGCGCTATCAGGCGTTCCGGGATGAGCTTCAGTCGGATCGGCCGCCGACGGCCTGCGGCAATTGCGGATTGCGCTGGAGTCTCTGACCGGTGCGGATCGGCGACAACGAGGCGACCGTCGCCATTGTCATTCCTTGCCTCGACGAGGAGGACGCTATCGGCCCTCTCGTCGAAGCGCTCCGAGCCTGGGGTCTGGACGAGATTCTGGTGGTCGATGGCGGGTCGAAGGACCGAACCGTGGAGCGGGCGCGCGGCGCGGGCGCAACGGTGGTGATCGAACCTCGGCGCGGCTACGGCCGGGCCTGCGCGGCCGGTGTCGCGGCGGCGCGCGCCGATGCGGCGCTGATCGCCTTCATCGATGGCGACGGCTCGGACGACCCGGTCTTCGCGCCGGCGATCATCGGACCCGTGATGCGGGGAGAGGTCGACTTCTGTATCGCCTCCCGGCTGAGTGGCAAGCGCGAGCCCGGCAGCCTCGTGGCGAGCCAAGTCGTCGCGGGCCGTCTCGCCGGCCTTCTTCTGCGGGCGTTCTACGGGGCTCGCTTCACCGACATGGCGCCCTTCCGCGCCATTCGCCGCGACATGCTGGAACGACTCGGCATGACCGAGACGACCTTCGGCTGGAATCTCGAGATGCAGATGCGGGTCGCGGCACGCGGGCTCCGCATCCTCGAGGTGCCGGTGCGTTGCAGGCGCCGGGTCGGCGGCGTGTCCAAAGTCTCCGGCAACCTGCGGGCGACGCTGCCGGCGGCATCGACCTTGGCGCGCACCTTTGTGCGCCTCGCCCTGGTTCTGCGTCGAGCCCCCGTCAGGTGATGGCGCGAACCAAGGCGCCCCATCCCCAACCGTCGCGCACGGCTGCGACATGGCGCCTGATCCAAGCATCCGCGCCAAGCGCCCGGCCGGTCGCCAGCACCGCGAAAGTGGCGCAAAGAAAAATCAGGAAC
Organism: Lichenihabitans sp.; assembly: GCA_965214365.1. Classification (GTDB taxonomy): domain Bacteria; phylum Pseudomonadota; class Alphaproteobacteria; order Rhizobiales; family Beijerinckiaceae; genus Lichenihabitans. The sequence continues at coordinate 849,113 of CBDCBM010000004.1, read as the reverse complement.
ATGTAGCTCCAGGACCATTCGTCCGGGTCGCCGGGGCGCTTGTTGTAGATCCCGAGCCACAGGTTGAAGGTGAACAAGGCGGCGGCCGTACCGGCGAGGCGCATGAAAAGCCCGAGGATCAGCGCGGCGGCGAACCCCAATTCGGCAAGATAGACCAGCGGGTTGATGAGGTCGAAATTCGGCAGGATCACGTTGTTCACGAAATCGCGATGGACCTCGAAGGCGGCGCGCCCGCCCATCTGCTGCGTCCAATAATAAAGGCCGTTGTTATGGCCGAACGGCAGTTTCCACAGCGTACCCTGAAACCACATGCAGCCGATCAGCACCCGGATCGCCCAGAGCCAGAGGGTGGTGCCGGTCCGCTGCGCCGGATCCTCGCGCCAATTCGCGGCGGCAAGCCACAGGTTCGCGGCCATGAGGAGGTAAAACAGCAGAAGGATCAGGTATTTCCACCCGCCGAGCGCGTTGTAGTCGCCGGCTTCGCCAGTGAGAAAGCCGATGAGATCGCTGATCGGATTGGTCATGTCCGGGTCATCCGTGTGTCGCGTCGCCGCCCGCGGCTCAAGCGCAATTGAAGATACTCGCCAGGCGATGAGCATCTTTGTGCTCGCGCTCGAACGCCGTCCGCACGGCCGAGAATGCATCTGCCAGCGGGAAAATATTCGGGGTAACCAGGAGATCCGCATCCTCGGCCCCCACCGGATGCCAATAGACACCGTCCGCCGTAACCGTGATCTCCGGCACGAGATCGACCCGTGCGATCGGCACGCCGTCCTCCGCCGCGCCACGCAACGCGATCCTGCGGATGACGCGATCTTCGGACGCGACCTCGCCGTCGTCGAGGAAGCTCTTGAACTCCTCCTCTTCCTCGTCGGTCGATACGGTTGCGGCGATGCGCACGCGGAACCCCTCGGCGCGAGCCGTTTGAACCCCTGCCCATGCCTTTTGCCAACTCCCCACACCCCGGTGGAGGTCGTGTCGTTCCGGCGTCGCGCTGTCGAGACTGATCTGCAACGTCACACCAAGACCGGACAGCGACCGGAGCGCTTCGAGGCGCCGGCCCGAAAACAGCATGCCGTTGGTCAGAACCGTGGTCGGAGCCGCAGCCGCGCAGGCCGCCACGCTCGGGGCGATATCCGGCAGAAGGAAGGGCTCGCCGCCGGTGATGAAAATCTCGCTGACGTCGAGTTGAGCCGCTTCCGCCGCGATTTGCCGGAACCGATCGAGACCGAGCGCGCGACGCGGCGCCCTCGGCGAGGAACGCACGCAGCAATAATCGCATCGCAGGTTGCAGTCGAAATTGGCGTAAAGCCAGAGGCGCGAGCCCACCGCCCGCTCCGGCTGGAAGCTCTGCGGAACCTCGCCGCTCCTGATCGTCCAAGCGCTCGACATCGCCGTCGTGGCGACATCCACGATGGCATTGCGGGTCAGGCGGCACCAGGCTTCGAGATCGGCGCCGATGGTTCCGTCTTTAGCGCGGACACGCAACAGATCGCCCGGCGCACAGCCGCGCAGACCCGTGATCAGCTCCGGCAACAGCCCCGTGGCGAAGGTTTTGACACCGACGTCAAGCTCGACGACACGGGCCTGCCCCATGAAATTTATGTCCTTCGAGATGCCTCGTCGTCAGTTCGTGGTGGCGAGGCTGCTCGCCTTGATGGGCGTCGCCCGCCAGACCTGCGGGAAGACGGTTTGCAGACCCTGCACGAGCGGCATGTCGTTCTCGACGATATAGGCGTCGGTGGGGTGCAGCGTGAGATAATCCTGGTGATAGTCCTCGGCGGGATAGAAGACGCTGGTCGTGTCGACCTGCGTCATGATCGGCTTGTCGAACGCATGAGCCGCGTCGAGTTGCGCCAGATAAGCCCGGGCCACCTTTTCCTGCTCAGCATCGTTGGTGAACAGCACCGAACGATATTGCGGCCCGACATCGTTGCCCTGCTGATCCTTTTGTGTCGGATCGAGCGCGACAGAGAAGAAGATCTGGAGCAGCTTGCCGTAGCTGACTTTGGCGGGATCGAAGGTCACGCGCACGGTCTCGGTATGGCCGGTCGTGCCGGTGCTGACCTTCTTGTAGCTGGCGTCCTCGTTGGTGCCCCCGGCATATCCGGATACGGCGTTGGTCACGCCGTCGACATGCTCGAACACCGCCTGCGTGCCCCAGAAGCAGCCGCCGGCAAATGTTGCGGTCTGCAGACCGGAGGCCGGCTTCGAAACGTCCATGGACGGCATCGGAAGAACATGGTTCGCGACGGCGGCCTGGGCCGTGGGGCACATGACAATGAATGGCGCAACCATGGTGGCGCCGGCCAGACACAGAGCCCTGGAGAGTTTCAAGTCAAATCGCTTCATAATATTCACCTCGCTCAGATGATATTCAAGACAAGTCAGACTTCGACTGCGCCACAAAAGAGCTGATGCAGTCCAAGTGGTTATTACGTTGGAAATCAGCCTCCGTTACAATCGGCATGCTGATTGTTCAAAAAAACTATGTCAGCGCTGAAGAAACCCCTGGGCTTCCGACGCGGAACGCAACGAACTATAACCATCGAGCTGGGGCGGCAGCCATTGACGCAAGCCTTCGGCCTCAAGAATCGGCCGATGCACCGGATTGTCGAAATCCATTGCCGACAGGGCTTGGGCAAAAAGCCGCTCACGCGCGGGATCGAGATCGGCCCGAGCCGTGAACATGCAATGGTTGAAGGGCGGAGAGGTCCAGATTTCGACCAGGGCATCCTGCGGAACGAGGCGCTCCTTTTGCACGGTCTGCCAGAACGGGCTGCCGACGGCGCCCGCTTCGGCTCGGCCATCGAGCAACGCTCGAAGCACTTCGGTCTCGCTCCGCCCGGTGTCGCCATGCTTGCCGACGTCGCTGTTGAACCGGAGCGTCGTGAAATCGGCCGTCTCCGTCAGACCTTCACCCGCCAGGAAATGGATCGGAAGGATCGCCGCATGACCGCTGTCCCGACTGCCGAGCGCAAGGGTTCGGCCCCGAATATCGGCGATGGTGGCGACCGGGCCGCCCCGCACCGCCAGAATCTTGGTCATCCAGCCGACGTCGGTATCGCGCATCGCGATCGGGCGGCAGCTGCTGCCGCTCCAACGGTCGGCCTGGATGAAGGCGAGATTGGTGTTCCATGCGATGTCGATACGAGGCGTGCCATCGCCGGGCTGTGCGAGCAGGCATGCGACCTGCGCTTCATAGCTCTGGAACAACACGACTTCGACCGGGAGCTTCGCCTCCTCGACGAAGTAGCGGCGCATGCCTTCCCAGATGGTGACGACCTTCGGATCGTAGGCCACGGCGCCGACCCAAAGCGGCCCGCCGTCCGTCATCTCGCGAGCGTCTACCATCAAAAAAGCTCCATGCCCAAGGTCGCCCGCCCGATGAATTCGCGCAGGACGTCGCTCGTCGGCGCCATGACGGCACCGGCCTGAGCGTCGCGGAACAGCCGCTCGATATTGAGATGCTTGGAAAACGCGGCCCCGCCTGCCGCGCGCATCGCCGCCGAGGTGACGCTGATCGCGGTCTCGCCCGCCGCAGCCTTGGTGCCGAGCACCCGCAGCATGGTGGTCTCGCGCGGTTTTTCCAGATGGTCCACAAGGTCATCGACCCGGGCCGACAGGCCGTCGGTGTCGATCACCATCGTGGCGAGTTGCGCCCGCAGCGTCGGCAGCGCCTCACCGAGGCTCAGCCCCAGATGTTCAAAGCGTGCGGTTTTCAGATGGGTGGTCACCTGAGCGACGGCGGCCCGGCATAGACCCAAGGCCACGCAGGCGGAGCCGAGATTGAACTGCGGCAGGACTACGCCAAGCATCACGCCAAAGCCCGCACTGTCCTCCGTGAGCTTCAGTTCGGGTTCGAGCTTACAATCGTCCAGCATCATCGGCGCCGAGGCATTGGCCCGCAAGCCGAGGCCGTCCCACGGACCCGCGACCGAAAGGCCGGCGGTGTCGCCTGGGACGAGATAAAGGGTTGAATCGGTCGGCCCCGCACCGGAGGGAGAGAGCGCCGAGACGACATAGCTCTGCGCGTGTCCGGCGCTTGTCACCCAGGATTTTTTCGCCGACAGCGCAACGCCGGTCCCCTCGCTCCGTGCGCGCGAGACCGGAGCCCAAAAATGACTTCGCGATCCGGCTTCGCTGAACGCCAGGGTCGAGAGATGTCGCCCGGCCGCCATCTCGCGCAAGATCGCCGTGAACCGCTCGCTTTTTGGCGCCGCCGCGATGGCGGCCGCCGCCAGACTGTGCATGAGGAAGATCATCGCCACCGAGGCATCCGTCTCGGCCAGCGTCGCCATCACCTCCGCAAAGGTCCGAAGCCCAAGGCCGGCGCCGCCAACTTCCACCGGAAGCGTCAGGCCGAGCAATCCCGCCTGCCCGAGGGCCAAGATCGCTTCGGGGGAGAAACGACCCTCCCGGTCATTTTGCCTGACGTTGGGGGCCAGCACATCGGCCGCAATAGACCGAGCGCTCGAAAGCATTGTCTCGTGGGTCGCCAATGCTCACCGCTCCTATTGAAATATTTTTGAAGACGTCATCGATATTTGAAAGTGCGTCGGGACGAGATCAGAAGGATTTTAAATCGCATCGATTCCATCCTCAAAGCATGTCATCTCCCGAAAACCCGTGTCGACTTTTCGGCATCACGCCATTGCCTCGAGGCTCGTTGCAGTCGTCCGGCCTAGCCTATTCGATGCGATCTTATGCGCGAACCACGACATTGGGAAGTCGGCCTTGAAGAGTTTGAACCCCTGTCCGGGCTAAGCGGTTTGGGACGTTTGGGTCCGTCGGTAAAGGCCACGAAACGGCTCGTTTCGATAGCGAACAGCTATCATCATCTTGGTGGGAGAGGGCTTGCGTCGCGCTCCGCGAACAGCAGATGATCGGTGCTCGATCCAGGCGCCGGCCCTCGCCATTGCGGATGCTCGACCCTTCCCGGCGTAACCGCGACACCACGCTGGCGAATAAATCAAGGGATCGAGGGCTTTGCCATGGAAATGCATCAGGTCAAATATTTTCTGGCGGTAGCCAGGCACCTGAATTTCACGCGGGCCGCCGACGAATTGGGGGTGGCGCAGCCGTCGCTGACGCGCGCCATCCAGAAACTCGAGGCCGAACTCCTGGGTCCCCTGTTCCGGCGTGAACGGGCGAACACGCATTTGACCGAACTCGGGCGCATGATCATGCCCCATCTCGAAACGGCGCTCGCCGCCGCCGAGGCGGCAAAAAGCCAAGCCGTGCGGCTCAGGGCCAAGGATGCGGGTTCGCTCACGCTCGGCCTTTGCAGCGGGATCGATGGGGTTGGGCTGACGACGCGGGTGCTCCAGGTCACGCGCCAACTGCCGAACCTCAATGTCCAGATCGATGTCGACACCGCGGCAGCCATCGAAAAACGTTTGATGGCCGGCGAATTGGACGCCGCGATTCTGGTGCCGGGCGACACGCCCAACGAGCGCTTCAATCTTTGTCTCGTTCGCGAGGACGATCTCGTCGTCGTTTTCGCGAACCATCATCGGTTTGCGGGATATTCGAGCATGACGCTGGAGGCTCTTGACGGGGAACCCTTGGTCGAGCGCTTCGGCTGCCCTTTCGAGGATGCGCTGACCCGCATCATGAACGCGCAGGCCCTGACCCGGATCATCAAGCATCGCAGCAACGATCCGCTGTGGATCGCTGCCCTGGTGCGGGATGGCCTCGGATGCGCCGTCGTGCCGGAATCGTTGGCGCGCGCAAACGCCCTCAGTTTCCGCAAGCTCGAAGGAGTTTCGCTGCGACACCGAACCATGCTGGCCACGGTCGCGGGACGGCGGCATTCCGTTGCGTTAGGCGCTCTCATCCATGCGGTGGCAAGTCTGGCGACCGCCTGATCAACGCCGCTCCTCAAGGGTTTCGAGCATCTCGATGATGAGTGTCGGGTCGAGCCGGCGGGTAAAGTCCGGATCGACATAGGATAAGGCAATGGTCCCGTCCGGCCCGATCACGAAGTCGGCCGGGTGTGGCAGAAGCCAGGACTGACGCTTCAGGGCGAACGTGAAATCAAAATCGTGGTTGAGATAATAGTCCCTTAGGGGTTCCGGAACCATGTAGACGAGCCCGTATTGCAGCGCCACGCCCAGCATCCCGTCTTCCAGGACGTGGACGTTTCCGTGCAGCTTGGCAACGGACTGAACGAGACCAGCACTCGGTCGTTCCGGCGAAATCAACAAAAGGCTGGCGCCCTTTCGCGCCATGTCGGGCTGGGCGTCCAACAGCGCTTGAAGTTCGGCTCTACAGAACCTGCACCATTCGCCACGAAAGAAGCTAACCACGACGGGCCCAGCGCGCAGGAGCTCCGATAAACCCACAATGCGCCCCTCAGGCTCGGTCAGGGCAAAGTCGGGGGCCCGCTCACCGACACGCCGCACCCCTTTCCGGATCCCGGCTCGATCCAGTGCGGCGGCTGAGTCGGCGATGAGGTCACGGTAGACTGGACCGACCTCTATCCGCCTCGCGTCGAGTTCGTCCAACAGCGTCATCATCGGCGGGCCACTCGCGTCAGAGTCTTGACACTGTCACATTCGAGACTTGTCGTGAAGCTGGGGCAGAAGATCATATTCTATGTTCAACGCCTACAGGAAACCGCGACCGACTATAAACCCCGTCGGCCGGCACATCGAACCCATAGCCTAACGGTACTTCCGGGGGCGCGGCAAACACTTGATAGTGAGCGGCGCTCGAAAGCCGCCGACATGGCTTACGGTCGGGTAGGATCGCAACGACATTTTTTTCGATAGGCGACCCTCGGTCGACGACGCCCCCGGAGGATGGAACGCACATGCACGACGATGACGAGACGCAGCACCGGATCCGCCACCACGCTTATCTTTTGTGGCTGGAGGAAGGACAACCCGAAGGTCGATGCGACGAGCATTGGCGCGCGGCCTGCGAAGCGGTCGCGACGGAGGTCCCTCCGGCCGAAGACGTCCCACACGCCAAAGCTCCGACCGACGCCGATGCCGCCCGGAAGATCGGCTGAACGGGCCTGATCGCGACTTTGCCGCACCCGGTCCCGCCGAGCGCTTCATGACGATTGCACCCACCCCCGCCCTGCTCCTCTCTCCTGCCGTCGCCGGACGACTTGACGCATCGGCCAAAGTCGTTCGATCGATCGGCGACGCGCTCGGAGACTGGCTCGATCTTGCCATTCGGTTTTGGATCGCACAGGCTTTTCTGGCCGGGGCCGCCGTCACGCTCGTGATGGGCACGCCGCTCGCCATGGCCGGCCCCGGTGTTCTGGCCGCCGGTCTCAATCATCTCGTGGCCTCGCCGTTTGGCGTCCTGGTTCAGACGATCTGTCCTGTGCTCGTCCTCATGGGACTATTCACGCGTGTCGCCGCCATTCCGCTGTTGATCGAGGCGAGCCTCCTGCATGGGCCGAGCGACGCTTCCATCGTCCATGTTTCCTGGTCTCTGCTGTTGGGCTGGATGATCGTCATGGGGCCAGGGCCTTTTTCGCTGGATGCCCTGTTCGAGCGCGGCATCGATTCCAGCGCGATCCCCGGCGCACGGTCGATCGGTATCCTGGTCGGCGGCGTCACCCGCCGTGTCGGGCCGTGGTACCGGCTTTTGCTACGTCTCGGGATCGCGAGCGCGACGCTGGCCGGCATCGGAACCGCTCTTGGTTTCGGCCCGGCATGGCGCTCGGGCGACCTCGGGCCGTGGTTTGCGGCGATGCCCCATGAGATCGCCGTGCTGCCGCCCGGCCTTTCGATCCTCCTCGGCTGTTTCCTGGCGATTGGGCTCGGCACCCGCCTCTGCGCCCTGCTCCTCTTGATCGCGATCCCGATCGGTGAGGTCGGGATGAGTGTCAACGACCGCTTCTATTGGGCTGCTCTCTTAGGCATTCTACTGTGCAAGGGTGCGGGGCCGTTCGGGCTCGACGCGTTGATCGGAAGGGCGCTCGACACTGTCGGCCGGCGGATGCGGACGATCGACGCGGCCCTTCCCCATGTCGTCATTCTCGGCGGCGGCTTCGGCGGCGTGGCGGCGGCTCACGGCCTCAAGGGCGCGCCTTGCCGCATCACTCTCGTCGATCGCAACAACCACCATCTGTTTCAACCGCTGCTCTATCAAGTCGCCACGGCCGGGCTCTCGCCGGCCGCGATCGCGACACCGATCCGCAGCCTTTTTCGCTCGCAAGACAATCTCCGAGTTCTGCTGGCGGAGGCTCGAGGCGTGTCGATTGAGACCGCCGAGGTGATCCTCGACCAGGGTCGGCTCGCCTATGACTATCTCGTCGTCGCAACAGGCGCACGACATAGCTATTTCGGCCGGGACGATTGGGCCAGCGACGCGCCGGGCCTGAAGCGGGTCGAGGATGCGACGGAGATCCGCCGCCGCCTGTTGATCGGCTTCGAGCGAGCCGAAGGCGCCGCCGATCCTCTCGAACGCGCCCGCTGGATGACATTCGTCATCGTCGGCGGCGGCCCGACCGGCGTGGAACTCGCCGGCGCCATCGCCGAATTGGCTCGGCACGGTCTCAAACAAGACTATCGCACCATCGACCCTGCCTCTGCGAGAGTCATTCTGGTGCAATCCGCCGACCGCCTTCTACCGACGTTTCCAGCCACGCTGTCCGCCTATGCGGCCGAGCAACTGGCCGGATTGGGGGTCGAGGTCCTGACCGGGGCGAAGGTCGAACAGATCGATGCGCAAGGCGTCATGGTCGGCGCGGCACGGATCGAGGCGCGGACGGTTCTATGGGCCGCTGGCGTCGCCGCCTCGCCGGCGGGACAATGGCTCGGCGGCGCGACCGATCGGGCGGGGCGCGTGATGGTCGGCCCGGATCTGTCCGTGACGCCGGACGGCGTGATTTTCGCGTTGGGAGACACGGCGGCCTCCAATGGCTGGAACGGTGCGTCCGTTCCCGGGCTTGCTCCGGCGGCCAAGCAAAGCGGGCAATACCTGGCCCGGGTGATCCGCGCACGGTTGGCGGGAAGGCCGCCGCCGGGGCCGTTCAGATATCGTCATGCGGGCAGCTTGGCGACCATCGGCCGGCGCGCCGCCGTGGCTGAATTCGGGCCGGTAAAGGTCCGTGGCGCGCTCGCCTGGTGGATCTGGGGCGTGATCCATATCCTGTTTCTGGCTGGCGGCCGCAATCGCGCGACCGTCATGCTCGAATGGGTTTGGGCCTATATGACCTATCGGCGCGGCAGCCAACTGATCACCGACCCTCGCGGCCTGAGTGGCGATCCGTCCTAAACTGATCAGTGCTCATGCGGTACCGTTGGATCATCGGCGATGGCGGACCTGTTGAAAAGCCGATGGGCGGCACGGCCACCCACGTCCTGTCAGCCCTGGTTTCCCCAGCACCCGCCATCTAGACTTTGCTACCATCGATGTGGTGGCGGTCCCCGCGATGACCCTGGTGCCGAAACGGCATGCGGATTCAAATGGGGCACCCGTGTCCGCATCGATATTTTCCACGCGCGACTCCATCCGTCCCGACGACGGGCGCCGAACACACGCGGCGAACCGTCGTGGATTTCCAAAAAAACCGCACGGGGATCAGATGGGCACTGGAGCAGAGTTTTTTGCAAAGGCGGCGCGGTGGGCGGCGCATCAATGCGGGCGGGGCTCGACCTTCGCGCTCGCGTGCGGGATCGTGCTCGTCTGGGGGTTGACCGGCCCGCTTTTTCACTACTCGGATACTTGGCAACTCGTGATCAACACCGGCACGACGATCGTCACGTTCCTGATGGTGTTTCTTCTGCAGAACGCCCAGAATCGCGATGCCATGGCCATTCAGATCAAGCTCGACGAACTGATCCGCGCCAACGAATCCGCCCGCAACAAACTGCTCGCGCTGGAAGATCTGACCGAGGCGGAACTTGAGCAAATCAGGATGGCCTTCACGGCCATCGCCGGTCAGGATCGGTTTATGCCGGACACCCAACGAAATGGGACCGCAGCTGTACCATCGAAAACCGACGGTTCCGATTGACGTGATCCGTGTGGACTATCCGTCAGGCTCTTGCTCGAGGGAACATGGACGCGAGTGGAGGCGTTATGTCTTTGAGAGCGCGGAAAGGCCGGCTTCAGGGAATATGACGCGTATGCGCATTATCCCCTCACGCTTTTAGGCCTTTCTCGCTCGTTTGATCTTGGTCGCGCGACGATGACGTGAGCGGCCTCAAACTTTTTCGGATACAGGAGTCCTTCCATGGTCGAGAAAACCCTTGCGGACGCGTTTTACGAGACGCTCAAGGATGTCCATTACGCTGAAAAGCAGGCTCTGAAGGCGTGCAAGAAATCCGCCAAAGCCGCTACGGCGCCTGAATTGAAGGCGGCTTTCCTGCATCACGCGGAAGAAACTGTCGGTCAGATCGAGCGGCTTGGGCAGGTGTTCGAAATGCTGGGCAAACCCGCCAAAGCCAAGACCTGCGAAGCCATGCAGGGCATTGTCTCGGAGATGGAAGAAGATCTCGAAGACTTCGGCGGCACCGCTGCGGCAGACGCAGTCATTATCGGTTGCGGGCAGGCGATCGAACATTACGAAATGGCTCGATATGGTATGCTCAAAGCATGGGCTGTCGAACTCGGCATGCCCGATGCCGCAAAGCTGCTCGAAGAGACACTAAACGAAGAGAAGAAAGCGGACGCGACGCTGACCAAGATCGCAGAAACCCTCGCCAATGCGGCTGCTAAATCTGGACCGGCCATCTCCAAGGCGGCCTGATCGCAACAGGCGGGCTACTTTCTTATACAGACTGCCTTTATCATTGCAGGAGTGACCAACAGGTCGCTCCTGTTTCGCGTTTAGCAGCGGTGCGATTTCGCTGCGGAGTTCGCGCCGGCCGATTTGGCCCAAGGTGATGCTGGGTCCGGCCTCTCGTAGGCCGCCGCGCGCACCCTTCATCTTTGCATCTGCATCACCCGGTCCATCGGCATCATGTTCTCGTTCAAATGCGACATGATCCAGAGCGATCCACCGATGACGAGAATGACGATCAATACGCCGAACCCCAGCGCCAATATATTGTTGGTATTGTCCGGCCCCGTCGCGATGTGAAGGAAAAAGACCAGATGGACGCCCATCTGCGCGATGGCGAGCACAAAGAGGGCGACAGGAATGCTCGGCGCCCAAACGAGATTCGTGCCGGCGATGAAAAATGACATTGCCGTAAGAAGCACGGCGAGCCCGAGGCCGATCGCATAGACCCGCAGGCCCTGCCCGACGTCTTCCCCCTCGTGTGAACCATCGCCGGGCGCTCGATCGACCCGCTCGTCGTTTGATCCAGACGCTGCGACCGTCATGTTCCGGCTCCCATCAGATAGACCACGGAGAACAGGGCGACCCAAATGATATCGAGCGCATGCCAGAAGAGGCTGAAGCACAGGATCCGCCGCAGGATGTCTTGACGATAGCCCTTGGCCCACACCTGCGCCATCATGGTTGCCAGCCACAAAAGCCCGCAAGCGACGTGCAGCCCGTGGCACCCGACAAGGGCGAAAAAGGCCGACAGGAAGGCGCTCCGCCCCGGTCCGGCGCCCCGTGCCACAAGGTCAGCAAACTCGCGCAGTTCGAGCAGTAGAAACGCCGCGCCGAGCACGAAGGTCGCCGCCATCGCCCCGTAAAACCAGGTGTTTCGGCGCGCCTGGGCGCCGAGGCTGGCCATCCCGCAGGTAAAGCTCGACAGCAAGAGGCATGCGGTTTCGACTGCCACATTATGCAGATCAAACAGCTCGCGGCCGCTTGGGCCGCCAGCTGTCCGGTCGGACAACACCGCATAAGCCGCGAAAAACGCGGAAAACATGATGATGTCGCTGAGAAGGAAAATCCAGAACCCGTAGCCCGAAATGATGCGCTTCGAGACGGGCCCTTCCGCATGGCCGGCGCCATAGAGATGATCCTCGCCGCCGTGGCCGATGTGATGGGGGTCGGTTTGCCTCGCGCTCGCCGTCGACGCACTCATGGCACGCTCCCGGCGGAGGCGAATGCGGTCTCGCGCGCGCTGCGGTTGGCTCGATCGATGCGCGCCACCTCTGCGGCCGGGACGATATATTCATCGACGTCGCGCCAGGCGAACACGACGAATGTCGCGAAAGCCCCGACCACCGCCGCACCGACCATCCACCAGATATGCCAGATCAGGGCGAATCCCATGATCGAGGCGAAGAAGGCGCAGATGAAGCCTGTCGGACTGTTCCGAGGCATCTCGATATCCCGATAGGCCGGCTCGTCGCTGGGGAGCGTCTGCTCGCGCGCTCGTTCCTTGATGCCCCAATACGCGTCCTCTCCGCCCACATCGGGCAGAAGGGCGAAATTGAACGCTGGAGGCGGAGAGGCCGTGGCCCATTCGAGCGAGCGGCCGTTCCACGGATCTCCCGTCAGGTCCCTCAACGCATCCCTTTGCCGGATGCTGACCACGAGCTGCGCCACCTGCAGTACAATACCGGCGAGGATCACAAGAGCGCCTAGAGCCGCGACGAGAAGCCAGGGACGCCAGGCTGCCACGTCGTAATGCTGCATGCGTCGGGTCATTCCCATGAACCCGAGGATGTAGAGCGGCATGAAAGCCAGGTAGAAGCCGACGAACCAGCACCAGAACGAGGCGCGGCCGAGCCCGTCATGCAAGCGGAAGCCGAACGCCTTGGGGAACCAGTAATTGTAGCCCGCGAAGGCGCCGAACAACACGCCCCCGATGATGACATTGTGAAAATGCGCCACGAGAAACAAACTGTTGTGCAGCACGAAATCGGCCGGCGGTACCGCGAGCAGAACCCCCGTCATGCCGCCGATCACGAAGGTTACCATGAAGCCCACGGACCAAAGCATGGGCGTCTCGAACCTGATCCGGCCGCCATACATCGTGAATAGCCAATTGAAGATCTTCACGCCTGTCGGGACGGCGATGATCATGGTGGCGACGCCGAAGACCGCGTTCACATCCGCCCCGGCGCCCATCGTGAAGAAATGGTGGAGCCAAACCATGAAGGCCAGAAGGCAGATGGCCATGGTGGCCATCACCATCGAGCGGTAGCCGAAGAGCGGCTTGCCGGAGAAGGTCGACACGACCTCGGAGAACACGCCAAAGGCTGGCAGGATAAGAATATAGACTTCCGGATGCCCCCAGGCCCAGATGAGGTTCATGAACATCATCACATTGCCGCCGGCCTCGTTGGTGAAAAAATGGAAGCCGAGATAGCGGTCGAGAAGAAGCATCGCGAGCGTTGCCGTCAGGATCGGGAAGGCGGCGACGATCAGGAGATTGGAGGCGAGCGTGGTCCAGCAGAACATCGGCATGCGCATATAGGTCATGCCGGGCGCATGGATCTTGAGGACCGTCGTGACGAGGTTGATCCCCGACAGCAAGGTGCCTATGCCCGAAATCTGCAGCGCCCACAGATAGTAATCGACACCGACCCCGGGCGAATAGGCGATTTCAGACAAGGGCGGATAGGGCAGCCAGCCCGTGCGCGCGAATTCGCCGACCACCAGCGACACGTTGACCAGAAGCGCGCCGGTGGCCGTCAGCCAGAAGCTGACCGAGTTGAGGGTCGGAAAGGCGACGTCGCGCGTGCCGAGCTGCAGCGGCACGACGAGGTTCATCAGCCCGATCACGAAGGGCATCGCGACGAAGAAGATCATCATCGTGCCATGCGCGGAAAAGATCTGGTCGTAATGCTCGGCGGGCAAAAAGCCGTCCGAGTGGAACGCCAGCGCCTGCTGGGCGCGCATCATGATGGCGTCGGTGAAGCCGCGTAGCAGCATGACGAGCGCCAGCAGACAATACATCACCCCGATGCGCTTATGATCGACGCTGGTGATCCACTCGCGCCAAAGGTAGGGCAACCATCCTTTGAAGACGACAAGGCCGAGCACGCCGAGAATCGCGGTGCCCACGAGGCCCGACGCCACCATGACGATGGGCTGATCGAACGGAATCGCGGCCCAGGTGAGCTTGCCCCACACGTCAGTGCTCCGCCGGAGGTTTGGTCGATGGGTCCGAACCGCCGACATCCGGGCCCGGTCCTGGCGGAACCTTCTGGCGCACGATGTCGTCGAAAAGGTTCGGATCGGCCTGTCTATACGTCACGGGCTGCATGTTGATGCTCTGTTTCGCCAATTCGACATAGCCGGCGCGGTCGAGCACGGCTCCATGGGTCTGGGTCTGCTCGACCCAGGTCGAAAACTCGTCGGCCGGCACGGCCCGCATGTCGAAATGCATGTCCGAGAAACCGTCGCCGCTGAAATGGGCCGACATGCCATGGAAGATGCCGGGCTGGTCGGCCAGGAGATTGAGCTGCGTCGCCATGCCGTTCATCGTGTAGATCATGCTCCCGAGCTGCGGGACGAAGAAGGAGTTCATCACGCTCGCGGAGGTCAGTGAAAAATGCACCGGCACACCGGCCGGCACGACGAGTTGATTGACGCTGGCCACATGCTCACCGGGGTAGATGAAGAGCCATTTCCAATCGAGCGATACGACCTGCACGTCGATGGCGTGTTGGTCGGAGACGAGCGGCTTGGCCGGATCGAGCTCATGGGAGCCGATCCAAGCGACGCCCCCGAGCAGCGTGATGGTCAGCAGCGGAATGGCCCAGACGATCAGCTCGAGGCGTCCAGAATAGGCCCAATCCGGGCGGTAGCGGGCGCGGGGATTGGAGGCACGAAACCACCAGGCGAAGGCGAGCGTCGCCGCGATGGTCGGCAGCACGATGGCGAGCATGATGGCGAGCGAGCCGCCCAGGATCGACCTTTCAGCCGACCCGACGGGCCCCTTGGGGTCGAGCACGGACAGGGTGCATCCCGTGAGCGAAAGCGGCACGAGACGCGCGGCTAGGCCTGTCAACCTACGGCAGACACGCCAGACGCCACGTTTGGAGTTGGAGTCGGAGTCCCGATCGTGGCCATCGGTTCCAGCCGAACCGCCTGCCGAACGAAGGATGAAAAGATCAAGAAGCAACGCCATGCCCGACCGTAGCTTGCCAATACGACGAGGCCAAGAAGACCTAACCGGACGGCGCGGAACACCTCAGGATCGAAGCCGCGCTTCACGCCGGCTAGCGTCACTAGCACGATCCAAGCTCAAAACTACTCCTCTCCTGTGGCGCCGCGCCATGCGTCATGAACGTCCAGGGGCGCCGGCGAGGCGGTTTGCCGCTGGGCTCCATGCGCCAAGTGATGGATCGGCGGCATGAGCGCCGCCGCGACCTGCAGGTGCCCAGAGATCACCCCTTTCAGGGCGATCATCTCGTCGGCGATGGCCTGCAGCTTATGGGCCGGACCCTGCACAAGGAGCACTTCGAGCGTCTGGTTCTGTTCGAGATGGACATGCAGCGAGGAAATCACCTCGTCGATGTGACGCCGCTGAAGGTTGGTGAGCTTCTGCTGCACATCCCCGACGAGATGGTTATAGAAGAGCGTGATCGTGCCAGCCATGATGCGGTCGCCGAGCGTGTGGCGATGCTCGGTTAAGGAACGGTGCAGCATCGTCGAGACAGCCTGCGACCTGTTCGCAAAGCCGCGCTGATCGACCATATGATCGAGATCCTGCAACAGATCTTCCGACAATGAGATGCTGATGCGGCTGACGAGCCGGCGCGACGCGGCGCTTTCGTCGGAGACGGCTGGTCTGGCTGGATCGCTCATGAGCCTCTCATCTCCATGGTTGGCACGGCGTTTGCCTGCGTACAGTATCGTAACACGATTCATATCAATCGTACTACGAAATTGCCGGGGAAAGCATCAATGCCTGCTCGTTTGCCATCGAAACTGCATCGTTTCGCATCCGCCGCCTTGGTGTCAGCAGCGATTGCGACCCTCTCCGGCCTCGCGCCCGTCACAGCGGCCGCCGCCGAGCCGTTGAAGATCGGCTACAGCGATTGGCCGGGCTGGGTCGCCTGGCAGGTCGCCATCGACAAGGATTGGTTCAAGGCCGAAGGGCTCGACGTCAAATTCGAGTGGTTCGACTACTCGGCCTCGATGGATGCCTTCTCGGCCGGCAAGCTCGACGCGGACATGGTCGCCAACGGCGATGCCCTCGCCATGGGCGGCAATGGCGCCAAGAGCGTCATGGTGCTTCTGACGGATTATTCCAACGGCAACGACATCATCGTCGGCAAGCCCGACATCAAGTCGATCCAGGATTTGAAGGGCAAGAAAATCGGCATCGAGGTCGGTGTCGTCGAGCATCTGATGCTGGTAAACGCCCTCGAAAAGGCCGGGATGAGCGAAAGCGACATCACGCTGGTCAACGCCAAGACAAACGAAACGCCGCAGGTTCTCGCCTCTGGCGACGTCGCCGCCATCGGTGCATGGCAGCCGATCGCCGGACAGGCCATGCGGGGGACGCCCGGCGCGCATCCACTCTATACGTCCGCCGACCAGCCGGGTCTCATCTACGACGCCATCGCCGTGTCGCCGGCGAGCCTCGCCGCTCATCGGGCCGACTGGATCAAGCTCGGGACCGTTTGGGACAGGGTCGTCGCCTATATCAACGACCCGAAGACGCAGCCCGACGCCGTCGCCATCATGGCGGCGCGGGTGGGTGTCGAGCCCGCGACCTATCTCCGCCTGCTCAAGGGCACGAAACTTCTCGATCGGGCCGCCGCCAAGGCCGTCATGGTCAAGGGACCTGGGTTCGATTCTCTTTATGGCTCGTCGAGCAATGCCGACGCCTTCAACGTCAAGAACAGCGTCTATAAGGAGAAGCAGCCGATCGACAGCTACATCGATCCGGCCGTCACCGACGGTAAGTAGAAGATCGTGACGGCAGGCGAGGGGATCGCGAAGGGCGGCGCGGCGACGCTCGATCGCTTAACCCCCGTTCGCCGCCGTCGATCTGGCGGCAAGAACGCCCGGTTGCTCGCAGTTCTCTCCTTCGTGCTGCCGCTCGTCGCCTGGTGCATCGTGTCCTATGTGCCGGCCGTTTGGCACCCGCTGGTGATGGTGACCGACCCCGGCGACGTCAGCTATCTCGAAACCGGGATGCGGATGGACCGGCAGGGCTTCAACGATGCAGTCGCGACCGCTAAGGGCGCCGGGACCGCCCCGCCGAGGGGCATCGCCGCCAACCCGGTCTATCTGCCGGCGCCGCACGAGGTCGCCCGGGCGCTCTTTACCGCCCTCACGGCGCGGTCGGTTCAGGCCGACGTGCCTACCCTCCCATGGAGTCTGTGGCACAGCATCCAGATCATCTTCTGGGGCTTTCTCCTGTCCTCGGCGATCGGTGTTCCGCTCGGCATCCTCTGTGGCGCATGGACGATCTTCGGCGGCCTCGTCGAGCCCTTCATCGACTTCTTTCGCTATATGCCGGCCCCGGCATTCGGTGCCCTGATGGTCGCGATCCTCGGCATCTACGATGGGCCGAAGATCGCCATCATCATCATCGGCACCTTCTTCCAGCAGGTTCTGGTAATCGCCAATACGACGCGGCAGGCCGAAAAGCTTCTGATCGAGGCGGCGCTGACGCTGGGCGCCAAAAGGCTCAAGCTATTGACCCACGTGGTCGTGCCCGCCGTGCTGCCGCAGCTCTACCGCGATCAGCGCATCCTGCTTGGCTGGGCCTGGACCTATCTGATCGTGGCGGAACTGATCGGAACGTCGTCCGGCATCACCTTCTTCATCACCCAACAGGCGCGCTATCAGCATTTCGACAATGTCTATGGGGCGATCCTGATCATCGGCCTCGTCGGCTCGCTGACCGATGTCGCGCTGGGGCGTCTGGCTCGACGTCTGTTCCCCTGGGATCCGGTGAACCGATGAGCGCGGCACGACGGCAGTCTCGACAATCCGGAACGGCGCCGTGAGCTACCTTGCCCAGTCCGAGGCGGTAAAGGCCCGTTTCGACAAGCTGAAACACCGGGACGTGGTGCTCGAGGTCAAAAACCTCGGCAAAATATTCCTTGCCCCGGACGGGCGAGACGTCGTCGCGTTGCGCGACATCAACCTGATCACCTATCGGCGCGAGCTGCTATGCGTCGTGGGTCCATCGGGGTGCGGAAAGTCGACCTTCGTCCGCATTCTGGCCGGCCTCGAAACCGCGACATCGGGCGCTGTCCTGCTCGATGGGCAGCCCGTGACCCGGCCGGGCGCGGATCGGGGCATGGTGTTCCAGGGCTATACGCTCTTCCCCTGGCTCACGGTTCTGCAGAACGTGATGTTCGGCCTGCGCATGAACAAGCACGAGCAAACGAGCGCCGAGCGCGAGGCGCGGCAATGGCTCGACCTGATCGGCCTCGAATCCTTCGCCGGCTCCTATCCGCACCAACTTTCGGGCGGCATGAAACAGCGCGTCGCCATTGCCCGCGCGCTCGCCAACCGGCCGCGCATCCTGCTGATGGACGAGCCCTTCTCGGCGCTCGACGCCCAGGCGCGGGCGAAAATGCAGGCCTATCTTCTGGATATCTGGCGGAAGATCGACATCACCATCGTCTTCATCACCCACGATCTCGACGAAGCGGTCCTGCTCGCCGACCGTATCTTGGTGCTGAAGGCTCATCCCGGCGAGGTCGAGGAGCTGATCGAGGTGCCGGTTCCCCGGCCTCGGCATGCCGGCCAAAACATCGAACCGTCGTTCCTGGCGACGCGGGCGAGGCTCGATGCGCTGATCCATCCGCTCGTCACCGAAGACGCGGAGCCGAACAGCCTTGTCGCCCGCCTCGCCTCGGTCGAGGACGACATCGAATGATCCCCATGCCCGGTTTGAAGGAGGCGGCGTGACAAATATGGTCCACAACTCGGCGGGCACCGCCGATCCTCACGGCGCGCAGGCCCACGCGCGCGCCATGGAGGGCACGCGGGTCGAGGCCATGCCGGTCGTGCCGGCGCGCGACGCGCTTGGCTTGCCGCCCGACGTACCGCCGGACGACGCGGTCTGGGAGGAGACGATCGCGGCCGGAGGCTACGCGTCCCGGCAGCTCGCACGGGGCAGCCGCTTGCGGCTGGTCGACCTTCACGGCGACGCCTGCGTCTCGATGCTGATCTTCAACGCCGAGCGGCCCGTGGAACGGCTGAATGTCGCCGATACGCTCAAGGTTCAATGGAACGCCTATCTGGGTGCCGGCAAACTGCTGCTGTCCGACATGGGGCGGGTCCTGATGAGCATCCTTGAGGACGACGCGGCGACGCATGACGCCCTGTGCGGTGCCTCGAACGAAGCCTCGAACGCCCGCCGTTACGGGGATGGCACGAATTACGGGCTCCACCCAAACGCGCGGGACCGTTTCCGCATCGCGCTTGCCAGATACGGCATGGGCCGGCGAGACATCCATCCCTGCATCAATCTTTTCAAGGCCGTGTCGATCGGCACGAGCGGTGAAACCGATCTGGACTATGGTCCCTTCGCGCCGGGCCGCGCTCTGACGCTGCGGGCCGAGATGGACGTCATCGTGGTCCTTGCCAACTGCCCGCATGTGCTCGATCCCCGCCCCGCCTATACGGTAACGGCCGCACGGGCCACGGCCTGGCGGGGCGCCGTGACGCCGGACGACGATCCGATCCGAGGCGCCACGCCCGAGGGACGCCGCGCCTTCCTCAACACCGAAGACTATCACCGGAGGTGACGCCATGACCAACGACCATGCCCTTCTCGACCTGCCGGGCGCCGTGATCCACGACGAGATCGTGAAGGCCCGCGCGCCCTGGATGTACGATCTCAAGCGAGGCCAGACGCTTCGCATCGTCGACCTCGAAGGCAACCAAGCCGTCGATTTCCTGATCTACAGCCTCGACGACGATGCCGAGCGCTATAGCGCGCAAGACACCGTCGCGGCGCAGGGCAATGTCTTCTTGCGCGAGGGGACGCGGCTGCTGTCGAACGAGGGTCGGCCCATGATGACGATCACCAAAACATCGGTCGCCTATCACGACACGGTCGGGGGCGCGTGTTCGTGCGAGTCGAACACGTTGCGCTACGGCCACCACACCAAGGCGCAGCATGCCTGCGTCGATAATTTCCTCGAGGCCAATTCGCGCGCCGGGCGCAGCAAGCGCGACATGGTCTCCAACATCAACTTCTTCATGAACGTGCCCGTCGAGGCGGACGGGACGCTCGGCATCGTCGACGGGATTTCGGCGCCCGGCCTCTCGGTCGATCTGTTGAGCGAGATGGATGTGACCGTCGTTGTCTCCAACTGCCCGCAGATCAACAACCCTTGCAACGGCTTCAACCCGACGCCCGTGCGCATGATCGTCAGCGAATAAGCCATGGTCCAGAAAATCCTGATCGCCAACCGGGGAGCCATCGCGTGCCGGATCATTCGCACCCTGCGGCGCATGGGAATCGGTTCCGTCGCCGTCTATAGCGAGGCCGATATCGGCTCGGCGCATGTGGCTCAGGCCGACGAGGCTCGGCTGATCGCGCCGGCGCCGGCCGCGCAAAGCTATCTCGATGTCGATGCGATCCTCGCGGCGGCGCGGGCGACCGGAGCCGAGGCGATCCACCCCGGTTATGGTTTCCTGTCGGAGAATGCCGGTTTCGCGGAGCGATGCGCCGCCGAGAACATCGTTTTCATCGGCCCGACGCCGGACAATATCCGCGCCTTCGGCCTGAAACATACGGCACGCGCCATGGCGCAGGCCCAAGGAGTGCCGCTCGCGCCAGGCTCGGGCCTCCTCGTCGATGTCGAGGTGGCGATCGCGGCGGCGCGGACCATCGGCTATCCGGTCATGCTCAAGGCGAGCGCGGGCGGCGGCGGCATCGGCATGCGGATCTGCCTTGACGAGGCGGCCATGCGCGAAAACTTCGCCGCCGTGGTGCGGCTCGGCGCCGGCAATTTCGGGGATGGCTCGGTGTTTCTGGAGCGCTATGTCGCCAGCGCCCGCCATATCGAAGTGCAGGTGTTCGGCGACGGCCAAGGCCGCGTCATCGCCCTTGGCGAGCGCGATTGCTCGCTTCAGCGCCGCAACCAGAAGGTCGTCGAGGAAACGCCTGCCCCGCATCTGCCGGCCGCGACCCGCGCGGCGCTGCTCGACGCTTCGGTGAAATTGACGGCGGCGGCGCGCTATCAATCGGCCGGCACGGTCGAATTTCTCTATGACGCCGGCCGCGACGACTTCTTCTTCCTGGAGGTAAACACCCGCCTGCAGGTCGAGCATGGCGTGACCGAACAGGTGACGGGCATCGACCTCGTCGAATGGATGGTACGCCAGGCGATGGGCGAAACGCGGGTGCTCGATCGATGGTCGGGGCGCACGGTGGGTGCCTCCATTCAGGTCCGCCTTTATGCGGAAGATCCGGCGCGCGACTATCAGCCGAGTTCCGGCCTGTTGACCGAAGTCTCGTTTCCCGCGGATGTCCGCGTCGAAAATTGGGTCTCGGCCGGCACCGAGATCAGCCCGTTCTACGATCCGATGCTGGGCAAGCTGATCGTCACGGCGCCGGACCGTCGCCAGGCCGTGCTTGCGATGCAGCGCGCGCTCGACACCACGAAGCTCTCGGGGATCGAGACGAACCTCGACTGGCTGCGGGCTGTCGTGCGAGACCACGCCTTCGTCAGCGGCGAAGTATCGACCCGCGCCTTGGCCGATGTCGTCTATAGGCCGAACACCGTCGAGGTGATCGCAGGTGGTGCATCCACGACCATTCAGGACTATCCGGGTCGCATCGGCCATTGGTCGATCGGCGTCCCACCGTCGGGGCCGTTCGACGGCTTCAGCTTCCGCCGTGGCAACAGGCTTCTCGGCAACCCCGCGAGCGCGGCAGGTCTGGAAATCACCGCCTCCGGCCCGACCCTGCGCTTCAACGCGGCGGCGCGGCTTTGCCTGACCGGTGCGGAGATCGAGGCAAGCCTGGACGGCGTGTCCATCGCAGGCGACGTCCCGTTCCATGTCGAGGCAGGCCAGATTTTGAGAATCGGCCGGGCGCGCGGCCCCGGCTTGCGCGCCTATCTGCTCGTCGCCGGCGGCGTCGACGCGCCGCTCTACCTCGGGAGCCGCAGCACCTTCACGCTCGGGGGCTTCGGCGGCCACGGCGGGCGGGCGATCCTGGCCGGCGACACACTCCATATCGGAGACCTGCCCCAAGCCGCGCCGGTCGAGGTGTCGATCCCGAAGCCCGCCTTCTCGCGGGACTGGACGTTGCGCGTCCTGTCAGGCCCGCATGGCGCGCCGGATTTCTTCACGCCCGCCGATATAGCGATGATCTGCGAGACCGGCTGGCGCGTACATTACAATTCCAACCGCACCGGCATTCGGCTGACTGGCCCGAAACCCCAATGGGCGCGGCAGGACGGAGGAGAAGCGGGCCTGCATCCCTCCAACATCCACGACAATGCCTATGCGATCGGCGCTGTGGATTTCACCGGCGACATGCCGATCATCCTCGGTCCGGACGGACCGTCCCTGGGCGGCTTCGTCTGCCCCTTCGTGATCATCGCCGCCGATCTTTGGATGGTCGGCCAGCTGGCGCCCGACGACATCGTGCATTTCGTCGTCGTCGACGACGAGGCTGCGACCGAGGCCGAACAGGCGCAAAACGCCGCGATCGACACTGCGGGTCCGACCCCGCCCGATCCCGCCCCGGCCCTCGCCGCATCCCCCTCGCCGATCATGGGTTCGATCCCGGCTGACGGCGCCCGGCCCCAGGTCGTCTATCGACGCCAGGGGGACCATTCGGTGCTGGTGGAATATGGCCCGATCGTTCTCGACCTCGAATTGCGGCTTCGCGTCCACGCGTTGATGCTGGAACTCGAACGACGGGCTTTGCCGGGCATTGTCGACGTGACGCCGGGCATTCGCTCGTTGCAGGTTCATTACGACCCCCTGGTCTTGCCGCGGCGTCTTCTCATCGAGGCTCTGGAAGGGTGCGAAGAGCGGCTGGGGAACCTCGACACGTTCGAGATTCCCTCGCGCATCCTGCATCTACCGCTGAGCTGGAACGATCCATCGGTGAGGGAGACGATCGAAAAATACATCCAGTCGGTGCGGACCGACGCGCCCTGGTGCCCGGACAACATCGAATTCATCCGCCGCGTCAACGGACTCGACCATGTCGAGGATGTCCGCAAGATCGTCTTCGCCGCGAATTACCTCGTCATGGGTCTCGGCGATGTCTATCTCGGCGCGCCGGTCGCGACCCCGATCGATCCGCGCCACCGGCTGGTGACGACCAAATACAATCCCGCCCGCACCTGGACGCCGCCCAATGTCGTCGGCATCGGCGGGGCCTATCTTTGCGTCTACGGCATGGAAGGACCGGGCGGATACCAGTTGTTCGGCCGCACGATCCAGGTGTGGAACACCTTTCGGCAAACCGGTTCCTTCGCCGAGGGAAAGCCATGGCTGCTGCGGTTTTTCGACCAGATCCGCTTCTTTCCGGTTTCGGCGGAGGAATTGACCGATTGGCGGCGGGATTTTCCGCTCGGCCGCCGCGACATCAGGATCGAGCCCACCACTTTCCGCCTCGACGACTATCGCGCCTTTCTCAAGGCGAACAAGAGCGCCATCGAGGTCTTCGAAGCGCGGCGGCGAACGGCCTTCGCGGCCGAGCGGGCGCAATGGGAACGGCAGGGCGAGTTTTCCCGGGTCGCCGCGCTTCAGGCCGAACCCGAAGTCATGACCCAAACGATCGACGTCCCCGATGGCACGAACCTCGTCGAGGCGCCCTTCGGCGGCAGCGTCTGGCGGCTCAATGTCAAACCCGGCGACCGGGTCGGCACGGGCGACGCGGTTGCGATCGTCGAGGCCATGAAGATGGAAGTCGAGGTTTTGAGCCCAATCGACGGCATCGTACAGGCCGTCTTCGTGACCGAGCGCCAACCCGTGAAACCCGGCGCGCCGATGCTCACCATCGTTTCAGCCTGAGCGGATCGAAACTGTCGGCACAGATGATACCCGGCGGAATTCGCAAGCCAGGGATATGCCCTGCCGATGGCCCAGCCGTATCTCAGGTCACGTTCAGTCTTTGGATGAAATCCATCCAAAGACTGAACGTGACCGATTCCAAACATTTAGAGCATCTTGTCGTCCGACAACCCGTGCCGGCTTTTCGGCATTATGCTCCGGCGAGCCCGCGCGACGCATAAACCCCGGCGCGGCCGATTATCACCCCATAAACGAATAGTATTCAAATGTATCTTGTACGCCTTCGCGCTGACTGAAGGTCTCAACCTTGCAGGAAAGGAGATCGAGGTGCTTCTGCTGACCGACCGATTGGATGAAGGTCATCGACTGCAGGCCACGCTAGGGCAAATCCAGCCGTGCGAGGTCATAGCGTTGCACCAAAATCTCGGCCACACGGTAGCGCATTCGATTATCATTTGTGATGTTGTCGTTAACAATGTGGCGGAGATGGATCTGATCCGAGCCGCCTTATCCCACTACCGCACCACCTTCCACATCCCGGTGCTCTTTCTGAACCGCGATCCCAGCCTGCTGGCCAGCGAGCAGGCCCGCGCTCTCGGCGCGACGACGATCCTCCCCTACAACGCGCCGGTACGTCAGATTCTGACCGAGATCAGGCGGTTGATCGAGCCTGTCGCGGCACCCGCGCCCCAGGAGATGGGGAGTGGGGCGGAGGCCAGTGTCCGCGAGGCGGTATCGAGTCTCTCCGGCCTATTCGATTCAGCGAAGCGAAAGGAGCCCATTTCCGCAGCCACCCTCGAACGCGGCGGCAGAGCCGTCCTCGCCGCCATCGGGCAGGCCAGTATCCGGGGTTGGCTCGATGTCGTCAGAAAATATGACGACATCACCTATCAACACTCCCTTCTGGTCGCCGGGCTCGCGGCGGCCTTCGGCACGAAGGTCGGCTTGACGCTCAACAGCCAACGTCTCCTGTCGAAAGCCGCCCTGATCCATGACATCGGCAAGGCGCATGTTCCGCGCGAGATCCTCAACAAGACGGGCAAGCTCACCGAAGCCGAAATGAACGTCATGAGGACACACCCCGTGGTCGGCTATGACATTCTCGTCAAACAGGGCGGCGTAGACCCCCGGGTCCTCGACGTCGTCCGCCATCATCACGAATATCTCGACGGCTCTGGGTATCCGGACGGATTGCGCGGCAATCAAATCTCCGATTTTACGCGGCTCGCGACAATCTGCGACATCTATGCCGCACTCGTAGAGCGGCGTGCCTACAAGGCGCCGATGCCGCCCAAAGCGGCTCTCTCGATCCTCGTCGACATGGGTCCAAAGCTCGATGCCACGCTGGTCAAGACATTCAGCAACATCATCTATCAGCAATGAGCCGCGAAAAGCCCGGGGAGGCGACCGGCTCCCCGTGTGCTGTCGATCACAGAGTTGCGGCCACCGGCAATGATATCCATGGGGTCGGGATTGAACGCTCTGGCGCTGCCGTTGCAGGCAGAAGGCTAATTGGCTAAGGTCCCACCACCGATGAGGGAGCTATTTTTGTAGCGTCCTCGGCAGGACCCCGATCATGATGTGGCGAAGTTTCTGTCCCATCGAAACAGACGAGCGGCGGCGCACGCATTCCGTGTTTCGTTTGAAGAGCGCGATTGTCAAAGGGCTTGTCGTCTTGACGGTCTGGATGGTTTGCTGTGCGGCGACAATCATGTCGGGTCAAGCGCAGGAAGAAGACCGCTTCGCGCTGGTCATCGGCAATTCTTCTTATCCCGACATGCCGCTCGTCAACCCCAAGAACGATGCCAGCGACATTTCGGCGACGCTGACGGGCCTGGGCTTTCATGTCACCACGGTGATCGATGCCGACAAGCGCCATATGGACATGGCGCTGGCGAATTTCGCCCGGCAGATCGAAGGCGCCAGCGGCGCCGCTTTGATCTACTACGCCGGTCACGCGATGCAGTACGAAAGCAGTAATTTCCTGTTTCCGACCGATGCCGTGCTGAAGGATAAATTCAGCGTCCGGTACGAACTCGTCAACGTCAAGGATGTCAAGGACGCGTTCGCGGGCTGCAATTGCCTGAAGATCCTTGTCCTGGATTCTTGCCGAAGCAATCCGCTGGCGACCCGCATCCTCACCGATCGAGGCCCCTCCTCGCGCGGACTGGCACCGCTTGGGGACAAGTCCGAGGGCATGATCGTGTCGTATGCCACGAAACCCGGCGACGTCGCCGAGGACGGCGCGGGTCGCAACAGCCCCTATGCCCAAGCTTTCCTGACCGAGTTGAAGCAGCCGCAAGTGCCGGTTCTCGACCTTTTCCTCAACGTGGCTTCCGACGTGAAGGCGGCGACGCATAACCGGCAATCGCCCGAAATCTCGATTCCGGATCTATCGAGAACCGAGCGGCTCTATTTCCTCAATCCCAATGAGGGGGATGCCCACAGTTTCGAAAATCTGGATTTCACCAATCTCGAGCAATTGAGGCAGTTCGTCCAAAAATACCCGGATTCCGCCAAACGACCGATCGTCGAGCGTCAGATCGCAACGCTTGTGAAATTGTTTTCCGAAGATGAAGAACGCAAGCGAGCGGAAGAGAACCACCGACTTCAGGACGAGGCGCAAAAGAAAGAACAAGAGGACCGCGAGTTCAAAACTCTTAATTTCGCGGATTTGGGTCAGCTCAAGCAGTTCGTGGAGCATTACCCGAATTCGGGAATGCGTCCCATCGTCGACCGTATGATTGCATCCCTCGCGGAAGAAAAAGCCCGCAAGGACGATGCTGAGAAGAAACGTCAGGACGCCGTGGCTGAACGGAAATCGCAGTCGGACCGCGAATTCAGCGCCCTCGATTTTCTCGATCTCGACCAGCTTCAGCGCTTTCGCGATCGTTACCCTGACTACGAGAAGCGCCAGGTGATCGACCGCACCATCACGGCATTGGAAAAATCTCGAGACGAAGACCGCAGCCGCCAGGAGGCCGACCGCAGACTTCGGCAGGACATGGACCGTCTGGAGGCGGAGCGGCGGGTCAAACAAGAGGCCGAGCAGACGCGACAGAAAGAAGAAGCCCGGAGGCAACAGCAAGAGGCTGCCGACCAGGCCAAGGCAGCCGAGGAAGTGAAAGCCAAGGCCGTCGAACAGGCCAGGCTCGATGCCGAGCGGCAGAAGGCCGCCGAACAGGCGCGGATTGAGGAGGAGCGAGCCAATACCGCCGAACAGGCCAGGCTCGATGCGGAGCGCCAGAGAGCCGCCCAACAGGCCGGCGCCGAGGCTGAGGTCAAGGCGCGCCAAGAGGCCAAAGCCAAGATGGAAGCCGATGCCAAGGCGAAGGCCGTCGAACAGGCCAAGGCCGAGGCGGACGCCAAGGCACGACAAGCGGCTCAGGCCAAGATCGACGCCGATCTCAAGGCCAAAGCTCTAGAGCAGGCGAAAGCGGAAGCGAAGGCGCGTCAGGACGCCGAACAAGCGAGGCTCGCCGCTGAGGCGCGGGCTCGCCATGAGGCCGAACAGGCCGCCGCAGACGCCAAGGCTCGGGATTCCATCGCCCGCCAGGCTGCCGAACAGGCCAAGGAGGAGGCTGACGCCATCGCTCGCCAGGCTGCGGCGCAAGCCAAGGCGGAGGCCAATGCCAAACAGGAGGCCGAAGCCAAGGCCAAAGCGGATGCCAAGTCTCAGCAGGACGCGGAGCGTCAGCAGGCGGATGCAAAGGCTAAACAGGAGGCCGAAGCCAGGGCTCAACACGAGGCCCAGCAGGCCAAGGCCGAGGCGGACGCCAAGGCGCATCAGCCTGCCGATCAGGCTAATGCCGACGCCAAGGCCAAGGCGGATCAGCAGGCTAAGGCTATGGAACAGGCCAAGGCGGCGGCACAGGCCAAAGCCGAAGAACAGTCCAAGGCACGGCAGGTCGCCGAACAGGCTCGCCGCAACGCCGAACGCCAGAAGGTCGCCGAGCAGAGCAAACGCGACGTCGCCCGCAAGATCGCCGAGCAACAGGCGCGACGGGAGGAAGCACGACGGAATGCCGAAGACTCCCGCAAGGCGGCGCGCGTGGTGGAGACGGCTCCCAAGCGGGTTCGGCAGACGCCTACCTCTACGGCCCGACACGACAATCCCGCGCCACGACCGGCCCCGGTCGAAACAGCGACGCCCGTGATCGATACGCGCGGCACATTTTAAACGGGAGCGTTTTGAGAGTTCCGCAGGCCCGGGACATTCAAGCCGTAACGCCGATGTCCGTGGACTCGAGTGGTCCTCTGTTTTTCTCAATGCGGTGTTTTTCACCAAAACGGGCCGATAGAGCGCACTTTTCGATCGGCGAGAGCGTTTGGGTATCAAAGGGATCAGGGCGACGAAGGCTTGATCCCGCAATCATATGACGTGAACCGACACAGCCTTTAACCCATTATTGATAGGAGATCGCCAAATGACCGATGAATCGCCTCTGCGTCCGGGACTCGGATGCGCTTCGCTGAGGATTGCGACGATCGCGTCAATCTTGTTCGGATCAATGCTTTTCGCGGGTACGGTTGCCTCCCAGAAAGCGCTCGCCGATACGGCCCGACCGCGAAACCACCTTGCCTCGATCAGCCCCAAGGGCTGTACCTCATCTGCGGTGAGCCGACATTGCGCTCGGACCGTTCGACATGTTGATCAGGCCCGATCGAGCGAGTCTTGCATCTCCACGGACGGATCGTCGGTCACATACTTTCTATTCCGGGCGACGGCACCGGCAAATCTCGCCCACCGAGGGGATGTGGTCGAGGTGAGTGCTCCGCCTTGCGGCGACGCCGGTCGGGCTGCCGGCATGGTCAAAATTTCCAAAACTATCGTGGCTACCAGAGCTTACAGCGTGAGTCACGGTCGTGCCACGCCCGTGACCGTCATTTTCGGCGACGACGCCGTGGGTAGCCTCAATGCGTCGAAAGGCTATGGCGCACGCATCCCGGATGTGTCGGCAAATCGATACCTCCGAGATGGCCTTTATCCCTACGGTCTCAACTAGGCCCTGTCCCCGTCGAGCCCTAGGCGATAAAGCTTTGGCGCCCAAGCCTTTGGCGTTGGCTCGAAGTCCAATTCATCTGCCAATGAGCCCCGGAAGCGGGGTGCGGAGCCTCACCGGAGCGCGGGTCGGCGAATGTGGAGGGCACGATCAGGTTCGCCTATTCGACGGCTCAGCATAGTCGCGGGTGGATCGTCGCTTCTGCTCCATCTCGTCCTTATGACACTGCTGCTCAATCGGGGTTTCACTCCAAAAATCCCGCCCAGCGACCCCGGCATCACGGTATCGATCGATATTCCGCCGATCTCGGACGCCCGCCCGGCCACCGATGCCGCGACGCATCTCCGGCCTGTTGTGCCAATAGCCCCGATCTCGGCCGTTGCGATCGCTCCGGCGATATCATTGCAAAAACAAGAATTCGCGACCGCTGACGGCGCGCGAGCGGCTCCGTTCGAGGACGCCGCCCGACCTGCCAACACGCCAGCTACCAGCGAGACATCTCTTAAGGCAGCGACCGCACCGGTGGAGGCAGCAAAGGTCTCGACACCCCTGCCCGCGCCTGAGCCCGACCATGGGAGCGAGGCTCCTCCAACACACCTCGCCGAAGCTCCTCGCTCCGATATGCCGGCGTTGGCCGCCCAACCGTCTCCTGCCTCGAAGCCCGCAGCGAAACCAGAGGTAGAGCCCCCCTCGATCATCGGACCAGAGGCTGCCGACGCTCAACTGCTGCCGTCCACCGTTGACGCCACCCATCTTTCGGCGGAGGTCAGTGATCCCTCTTCGGCAAGACCGGCGGCCGATGCGATTGTCTCCGCTCTCGCACCCGACCTCCCGCTCGCGGGACCCGGCGCATCACGGCCTTCAACCGGTTCCCCGCCACTACAGGCGAAAGCCATCACCGCGAGCATTCGTCCCGCGCCGCCCATCCCCAACGCCGTGCCCGCCCGTGCCGAAGCTCCGGCCATCCATAGTGTCGATGCGCGCACCGGAACCGTCGCTGCCTCACCGCCGGACACTAGACCGCTGATCGACGAGATCCGATCGTCGCCGCAGAAGACATCGCCTCTTCCCGATACCAATCTGGCGACAAAGAGCGTCGGGGCGGCAACGGCCCTCCCCGCATTGCCCTTCGTCGAACGGCCGATCGCCCAAGAAGCAGCCTCTTCACCACCGGCCACCGCAGTTCCGCGCCGGACGCCTGCGGAAGCAGTGCCGATTTCGGCGAAAAACGAGACCGTTGTCGCAAGCCAAACAGCACCTCCGAATGTCGAGGTCGCGATGAGCGAAGCACCGCCTGCGGTCGCCAACATGCTGAATTTCATCCGCCGCTATGAGGGCGGTTCGTGTTTCCTCGTGTCTGCGATCAGCATCACGGCGGACAAAGCCGTCATCGACAGCTTCTCGATGTCTCACGGGCCGACCGACGCATTCGACGCCGCCTTTCGGAGCGAAACCGGTTTAAACGCGGACGTGATCGGCCAGGGGGTTTCGAAGGCGCAATGCGGCGCCGTGGACTTCCTTCGTCAGGCGCGCGGCGATGAGGACACGGCGCCAATCCTGCAGATCGACCGGAGCCCGCTCCACACTGGCGACATCCTGTCGGGCACCGTCCGTAAGACCGGCGAGCGAAACGTGACGCTGCTTCTCGTCTCCGAGACCGGCGAGGTCGAAAACCTGACCAAAGGCCTCAAGGGCGGAGGCGCCGGTTCATTCTCGATTCGCCTCGAGCGATTGGCGCCGGAGAGGTTGGTGCCCCAGTTGCTTTTGGCGATCACCAGCAGCGTGCCGTTGCCGGTTGGAGATATTCCCTCAACCGGTTCGGCGGACAACTTCCGACACCTGAGCGAGGCGGTCGCACGGAGCGATCTGGCCTTGGAGGCTTCGGGAAAGCTGTTTCTGTTCTCGCGTTGACAAGGGCCTGTTTCTGAAACGTCGGCACGGGTTTTTGGAGGACATCGTGCTCTCTATCATTGGTATCGATCATGCCGGATCGGCACCTTGCTTTTGCTCGGCCGCGAGGGTTAAGTCGCGCGAAGCTTAGGCGAGGCGTAAGGATTGCTCATGTCACCCGATTTTCGAGGTCGCGGAGCGAGGCTCTCTCGTAATATCGCGCTGACCGGAGCCTTGCGCCTCGGGGCATTGGGCCTAGCGCTCGGCGCGGCGGGCTTAGGGGGCGCCCAGGCGGCCGACGCGCCAGCTTTGACGGTGGAGCTCAATAAACTCGAACCCCAAGCCAAGGCCTGCCGGGCCTATATCGTGGTGGACAACCCCTCCGATCAGACCTATCAGGCGTTGAAACTCGACCTGATCTTCTTTCGCACCGACGGCGTGATCGACCGGAGTTTGCTGTTCGACCTCGCGCCGATCAGGCCCGCCAAGAAGAGCGTTAAGATCTTCGACCTCGACAATCTGCCATGCGACAGTATCGGGAGCATCCTGGTCAACGATGCGCTGGAGTGCCGCGACGCTGCGGGGCCGGTCGCCGATTGCATGGACAAGCTGAAATTGACCTCACGGACCCCCGCGACCTTGTCGAAGTGAGCGGAGCAAACGCTTGGACTCCCCGCTGAGCGCATCGCCGGCTCATGATCCGCTGGTGATCGGTTTCATCGAGCACGCGGATCTGGTCGTCGGTGTCGTGGTGGGCGCCTTGGTGCTGGGGTCTGTGGTCAGTTGGGCCATCATCATAGAAAAGGTGATCCGGATCGGCAGGCTCCGCCGGGCGGTTCATGGCATCGAGGTCTTTGCCCGCGAGACTCCCAACGGCGAGGCAGCGGACGGACTGCTGGCCGATCTTCTCCGCGCCCGGGATGGTGAAGCGCCGGACGATCAGGGCGTCGGCGACCTGCGCCGGCGCCGCGAGGCGTCCATGCGGGCGGCCTTCACGGCCGAGTTGCGCCGGCACGACTCCGGCATGTCCTTCCTTGCCACACTGGCCTCGACGGCGCCGTTCCTGGGCCTTTTCGGCACTGTATGGGGCATCATGCAGAGCTTTTCGGCGATCGCGGTGTCGAAAGACACCAGCCTCGCCGTAGTGGCGCCCGGCATCGCCGAAGCTCTGTTCGCCACAGCGATCGGACTCGGCACCGCCATTCCAGCTGTCGTGGCTTACAATCTCAGCCGCGCGGCGCTTCAGCGCTGCGGACAGCGTCTTGCGGCGGCCGGCGCGCTGATCGCAAAAGTTTCCGCAAGTGTTGGCCCGACGACACCGGGCCGATCGTGATGCAGATGTCTCACGACTCTTATGGCGGCGCGGACGATGGCCTCGAGGGAGGACAGCCCTTCGCCGAAATCAACGTCACCCCCCTTGTGGATGTCATGCTGGTCCTGCTGGTCGTGTTCATGATGGCGGCGCCGCTGATGGTCCAAGGAGTGGCGGTGGATCTGCCGAAGGGCGCCGGAAAGCCCCTCGGGCAACCGTCGAAACCCATACTGGTCTCCCTGGCCCGCGACGGCAGTCTCTATCTGCGCGATGAAAAAGTGCCCTTCGAGACCCTTGGGGCGCGGATCGAGGCGCTCCATGCGAGCGTCGGCGACTCGGTCGTCTACGTGCGGGCCGATCGCGGCATCGCGTATGGCAATGTGATGGATGTCATCGGCCGGTTCGGGGCCGGCGGCTTCACCCATGTGTCGCTGCTCAGTCTTCCGCTCCCGGCTGCGCAGGCCCCTTAGCTGGCGTGACGGCCGTCGGCGCATCGCCTTCGACAAGGGCCTTGTAGCGGACCGGCAGGTAGCCGCGCGAGAGCAGCCACGTCAGGGGGTAGACGTTGCGGCAGACCTTGCCGCCGCACCCCCCGGTCGAGGCTTCCATCACCTGCACCTCTCGGTTCGGCGTGAACCCCATGAACAGCATGACATGGGACCCCGGCTTGTCGAAGGCGTCGCCGGGCTGCATATCCCAGGGATTGGTGACACGGGACGCGATGGCCGGGATCACCGCCGTGGTGAAATGGGTGGACAGTCCCCAGGTCGCGCTGACGAAGGATGAGCAGTCGACCCCGGCCGTATCAGGACGGATTCCATCCTTGGTGCAGACGTTGCCGGCCAGGACGCCGTGCTGGACCCGGTCGACGAACTGCCGGACCGAGCCTTGGCAACCCCAGCAATAGGGTACGCCGCGCACCGTCTGCCCCTCCTTGCCCACCAAGTACATGGGCACGCGGATGCGGCCCGCGAAGCCGGTGCAGGGTTGGTTGTTGCTGCCATAAGCTTGGGGCGTCACCGTCCATTGCACCGCCTCGTAGGCGAGGGCCGACTGAATGATCTTCTGCCGGCTCAAGGGTCCGACGGCCATATTGATGCCTTTGGTATCGATCCAGGCCAGCGCCGCCACATTGGGCTTGTACCGGCTGAACTCGACCAGTTTGGCACTGGGCGTCGAACGGAAGCCGAGGCCGATGATCTCGACCGCGTCCTTATGCGACTTCAGGAAATAGACGTCGCCTTCGGGCGAGATGGTGACGCAGCGCCGCGAAATATTGGTGGCCGACAGCGGCACCTCGTAGACCCCTTCGAGCACCCCCGCCGGCGAATAACGCGCCACGAAGGCGAAGGCCGAGTCGTTGATATTGACGGGGATATTCTCGGCCAAGACGAACATCTGGCCGCTCTGATCGATGTCGAGGAACGCGACGGTCCCAAGCCGATCGCGGACCCGCAGGTTCAGCTTCGTCACGGCGCCGGCCTTATCCTTGCCG
Source organism: Lichenihabitans sp. (assembly GCA_965214365.1). Taxonomy (GTDB): domain Bacteria; phylum Pseudomonadota; class Alphaproteobacteria; order Rhizobiales; family Beijerinckiaceae; genus Lichenihabitans. The sequence continues at coordinate 815,622 of CBDCBM010000004.1, read as the reverse complement.
CGCACCTCCAAGGTCGCCGCATCGCCGGCCGCCGTCAGCTTGACATCGACCACGACGGTTCCGCGACCGCGCGTCGCCACCGCTTGGCGGGCGAGATCGTTCCGTTTGTTGATCTTGACGCCGCGGGTCTCCTCGCCCGGAACATCGACATCGGTTGGCGCCGATCCCATCTGGGCGAACGCGGTCTGCGTCGCTTCCTCGACGGGCTCGACCGACCGCGTCTCGGTCAAGCCGCGCGTCGGTGCATCCGCCGAACCCAAGGCTTGGAGAGCGTGGATCTTGCCGTCCCACACAAAGATGTCATTGCCCCTGACCACGAGATCGGTCGGCAACACATCGGGCGGCAGCGCGAGGGACTGGGGCGCAACGGTCGGGGTGGCGGGGTTGAAGGCCAGAATGCGGTGGTTCATCTGGTCGAGCAGAAACACCCTCCCATCATCGCCTGTGGCGATGGCCTGCGGACCGTCCTCATCCTTGTCCTCGCCCGAGTCGGCATACATCGTCCCAACGGCGTCGATGCCGCTTCCAGAAGCGAAGCTCTTCACCACGCGATCGGCCGCTTGGGCGGCTCGTGGCTGCGCGACGAGGACGCCCAGCGACATGATCATGGAGCAGGCCAACAAGGCTGCGGCGCTCCTCCGGGCGGTCGGACGACGGCCGAACATGCGAGCAAGGTGAAGCATGGCGGTCACTCGATCACGTAAGGCGCGGCCCCGAAGGACCATGTGCCGCGAATGAATTTGCCCGAGCCATCGGACGAGGCGATCTTCAGGCTCAGGACGGATTGATAGAGCGCGTCGATCGAGGCCTGAGCGCCCAGCGAGGACGGCTCGGGCAGGTCGATGATCTGAACCGGCTTGTCGCTCAGGATCGCGACGATCGCCCCGTTGCCGGTCGGCGGATCGGCGGTGAAGACGAAGCGCGCCAGGGGATTCTTCGGGTTGGGAATAATGATCGGTGTTTCGGGTTTGATGAGGTTGGCCTCCGTCATGTTGGACGAGGACCGGGAAAGGGACATGACGTTGGGGTAGATCTGGGTCAGCTTGCCGTCGGCATCGATGTCGACGAGGACGAGATAGCCGGTCTGACGCGTGGATACTTTGAACGCGATCTTCATGCCGACACGCAGATTGGCGTTGGGGAGAATGTCGATCCGCATGCCGGCGGGATTTTCGGTCCTCAGGCTGACGAGGGGCGTGGCGCCAGAGGGTGCGGGCAGAGGTGCCGGCGCCGGATCAGGCTGCCCTTCGATCCAGGTCACGGAGCGGTCCCCCGCCAGCGCCGGCAGCGGGGGGAGGCAGGCCAGCCCCAGCACGAGCCCCAGGCCGAATGTCGCGACAGGAGCGCCCCAAGGTATCCTCACCGAGATCGTCATTCCATCCTCCGTCAAAACCTGGGTGAATAGTTGCCCCCACCTCAGGGGGCCGTGAAGAGTCCCACCAGACCGACCGACGCATCGGATGGCGCGAAGCGCGACACCAGATCGAAGACACGCCCCGCGCTGCGCCGGTTGTCGAGTTCGCGCAGGGCGTCGGCGAGTTTGTCCATCGGCTGCTCCGACGTGATGGCCAGCACTTCGTCATCGCCATAGGGGTCGCGAACCACGAAGGGGACGCGGAAGGCGGCCGAGGCGAGCAGCGAGGGCGCCTGGTTGCGCGGATAGAGCATCTGAACGGTTCCCGATCCGGTGATGTCGACCAGGATGAGGCCGCGCCCTGAGGCATTGTCGACCTCGACCTCGATCTTGGCACCCTTGCGATGAAGCCCGGCGTCCGGCAGCACGACGACTTTCTGAGGCGACTTGACGACCAGCGATCTGAGATCGCGAACCGCCGCCGTACGGTCGATCACGCCCGGAAGATCCTCGATGCCGACGTCGAGCGCGACCGTATCGCCGCCCACGATGGCCTCCCTGGTCACCGGATTCCAGACGAGATCGGGCGTGGCGTCGGAGTCGACGACTTCGAACGGCGACTGCAAGGGATGCAAGTTGTCGAATATGCCATGGCGCAGGCTGAGCGAGGCGAGCCGCACCGGCCTTTTCGGTGCGCTCGCCTGAGTCCCGCCCTCGAGCCGCTTCGCTGGATCGGGCGGTGCCACGGCTCCCAACTGGAGCACCACTTCCCGGTCGATATCGCGGTTTGGAGGCTCCACGGTGACGATGTTCTGACGCTCTTCGGACAATTGATAGACCACCTTGCGCGTATAGGAAAAAAGCTCCCGCATGGTGATCTTGCCGTCGTGCTTCTCGTCTGCCGCACCCTCGACCGCGCGAGCGAAAGCATAGGACAAGGCACCGCGCGCCACGCCGTTGATCGGAATTTCGGGCGCCTTCGTCTCGCTGTCGACCGCGGCCAGGAAGGTCGTGCGATCGAAATCGACATCGGACAGATAGGCTTCCGCAGGTGTGGAGACCGGCTTGAGATCGTCCTGCGCCAATCGATAGACGGTCTGGCGATAGGTCAGTTCCGGCGCGTCGACCGCGACTTCGCGCGCGAGGCCCCCGCCGTAGCAGGTATCCGCGACGAAGATGACCTGGGCGCCCTTCGCTTCCAACTGTTTGATAAAATGATGGAACTCATGGTTCAGCAGCTTTTCGGTGCCGCCTGGCCCCGTACGGGGATCGAAACCGACGAGGAGAAACACCTGGTCCGAGCCGTCGGGCGAGGAGCCCTTCTGGCGCTCGCCCTCCCTGGCGCCATGCCCCGCGAGGGTAATCATGACGAGATCGCCGCTATGGCTCCGCACGACCAGGCGGTCCAGTTCCGCCAGCAGGTTGGCGCGCGTGGCGCGCTCGTCGATCAGGGTCGTGACGTCTTTCGACCCCATGGTCTTGAGCGAGCTCTCGATATCGCGCGCGTCGGCGACGGCGCCATGCAGCGCGTTGACGTTGGCATAATGATCGATGCCGACCACGAGAGCCCGAACCTCCCCGGCCCCGGGCGCCACCAGCAGGGCCGGCGCGGAGCCGACGGCTTGCGCGGAACCGGCCGCGCAGAACGCGCCGAACAACAGTGCCAGGAGGGCGATCAATCGGGACACGGCGTCGTTCTCCTCGGCGGACCTCCCGGGTACGCCCACGCTTGAAACCTGAGACAGCATCGATGACGCCGCGAAACACGCTCAATCCATCGCGGCCGCGGCCGCGAGAGTCTCGTCACTCGCGGACCCATTCGACGCGCCGGTTGAGCGCGTAGATGTCATCCTGCGTCAGACCCTCGGTATCCTCGACCTTGATCGGCTCATTCGCCCCGACACCGGTGGCTTGGACCGGAATGTCGACCCCATTCGCCTTCATGAAGGCCGCGACGGCCTCGGCACGATCGCGCGACAGCTTGAGGTTATAGTCCGCCCCGCCCCTGACATCCGTATGGCCGATGATGGTGACGTTTGCGGGCGACTGTTCCCGAATGGCCCGGACGAGCTCCTTCGCGGCATCCTCGCCAATCGGTGTGAGCGTGGCCTTGTTATAGTCGAAGATGATCGGCAGCGGCAGCGCGTGAGGGACGATGCCGCGCACGGAGGGCGAAAAATAGCCGCCGAGCGTGCCGTCGCGCTTGTCGTCGAGCGTCGCAACATAGGTCGGCTTTTTGTTCTGCGAGCCGGCATTGGCCTCGAGGAGGCGCGAAAGCGCGGCGCGATCAACAAGCCCCTGAATCTCGAATTTCGAAGGCGCGGAGGGCGTGACTGTCTCGTTCTTGACGAGCTCGATCGCATTGTCGAAACCGGTTGCGGCCTCTGCGAAGCGGCGTTGGCCGAACCGCACCTCCGCCAATGTCGCGGCAGCCTGCCAGAGAACCCCCGGGCGAGCCGCCTCGGTCAGGATCGGGTCATATTCGTCGCTGGGCCGTCCCTTGGCCATCAGGTCCTGGGCGGCGTTGAGGCGCATGGCCGCCAGCCTGCGCTGGACCGGCACCTGCATGCGGCCGCAGACCGCGTCAGTGGAAATTTTGTCCACCAGGGTCTGGGCGGCGGCGAGCTGCCCGGCATCGACGGCATCGTTGAATTGCTGGAGTTGCGCCGAGCAATCGTCCGCCCGGCCTGGGCTGGCTCCCCGAAGATGAGCGTCGCCGCGATCATCACGACCGAGGATAGATTGCCGCACGCCACTTTGGCGATCCCATTGTTCTGGCGTTCGGGAGCAAAGCCCCGATCCTTCCAGCTTAACTCGACTCTGAACGGCGTTCCAGATGGCATAACCATGACAAGGGCCTCTGTTCGACAGAACTGCAGACTAAGGCTCTCTGATCTCGACATCTGTGAGACGGATCACACGGCGTAAAAGAGATTGGCGATAAATGTAACGTTCGCGAGCCGCTCTTTGCCGGAGCGGCCTGATACTAGTCCTCATGTATCAGACGGAAAAGCTCCTTATCCTGGAGCCGGGGCGAAGCCCGTATCTAAGATCGGAAATCGATCTTTTCGCACCTCGATCCTTCGAGAAGCAGCTTCGCGGCTCCTCAGGATAGGGGGGCACTGAGCGTGCGGCGCGATAGAGCTAGCGCCAAGTGTAGTCGAATTTTCCCTCCGTGATCGAGACCTTGACGCCCTCGGGCGTCTCGCTGCGCAGCGCCCGGTCGAGGAAGCCGCGCGACAGATCGGGCAGCAGCGTGTTGGTGATGATGTTGTCGATCATGCGGCCACCGGAATCGGGGTCGTTGCAGAGCGACACGATGTGGTCCACCACCGCTTGGCCGTAGCTGAAGGCCGTGCCCTGGTTATCTGCGATGCGCTTGCCGATCCGGTCGAGCTGGAGGCGCACGATCCCGCCGAGCATGTCTCGCGAGAGCGGATAGTAGGGAATGACGACGAGGCGGCCGATCAAGGCCGGCGGGAAGACCTGGAGGAGATCGGGCCGCAAGGCCTTGGCCAGTTCGGCCGCATCCGACGCCTCGCCGCGATGATCCGCCGCCGCCATGATGCGGTCCGTCCCGACATTGGAGGTCAGGATGATGAGCGTGTTCTTGAAATCGATCCGGCGCCCGTTGCCGTCCTCCATCTGGCCTTTGTCGAAGACCTGAAAGAAGATTTCGTGGACGTCGGGATGAGCCTTCTCGACCTCGTCGAGCAGGATGACGCTATAGGGTTTTCGGCGCACGGCTTCCGTAAGGCGGCCGCCCTCGCCATATCCCACATAGCCGGGAGGCGCGCCCTTGAGCGTCGAGACGCTATGGGCTTCCTGAAACTCCGACATGTTGATCGTGATCATATTCTGCTCGCCGCCATAGAGCGCCTCGGCGAGCGCGAGGGCGGTCTCGGTCTTGCCGACGCCCGAGGGGCCGCAGAGCATGAACACGCCGATCGGCTTGTTGGGATCGTCGAGCTTGGCCCGGTTGGTCTCGATCCGCTTGGCGATCATCTCAAGGCCATGGGCCTGGCCGACGACGCGCCGGTTGAGCGTCTCGGCCAAGGTTAGGATGGTCTCGATCTCGTCCTTGACCATGCGGCCGACCGGAATTCCGGTCCAATCCGAGACGACTGAAGCCACCGATTGCTCGTCCACATGCGGATAGATCATGCGGCTGTCGGGCGCGATGGCGTCGAGTTCGCCCGCCTTGTCCCTGAGCGCGGCACGCAACTCGTCGGGTTTCGCATCCGGCGCTTTCAGCGCGGCCCTTAGGCCGTGAATATCGCCGACGAGCGTCCGTTCGCGGGCCCATTCGGCCTCGACCTCCGCGCGGCTCGCCTCACCGTCCTCGATCTCGGTGGCGATTTCCGCAAGGCGAACGGTCGAGTCGGTGCCCAGATCCTGGTCGGCCAACAGGCCGGCGCGTTCGGTCTCCAGTGCGATGATGGCGACTTTGATATCGGCCAGGACCGCCGGCACGGTTTTTTGAGAGATGGCGACGCGCGCGCACGCCGTGTCGAGCAGGCTCACGGCCTTGTCGGGCAATTGCCGGGCCGGGATGTAGCGCTGCGACAGATGGACGGCGGCCGTGACGGCAGCGTCCGAAATCCGCACGCCGTGGTGCTTTTCCATCGGCCCCAGGAGGCCGCGCAGCATGTCGCAACAGCGCTGCGCGTCAGGCTCGTCGATCTGGATCGGCTGAAAGCGCCGCGTCAGCGCCGGATCTTTCTCGATATGCTGGCGATATTCAGACCAAGTCGTCGCCGCGATGGTCCGCAGCGTACCTCGCGCCAAAGCGGGCTTGAGCAGGTTCGCCGCATCGCCGGTGCCGGCCTGACCACCGGCACCAATCAGCGTATGGGCTTCATCGATGAACAGGATGATCGGGGTCGGCGAGTTTTGGACCTCGTCGATGACCGAACGGAGCCGCTGCTCGAACTCCCCCTTCATCGAGGCGCCGGCCTGCATGAGGCCGATATCGAGCGCCCGCAGCGAAACGCCCTTGAGCGGAGGCGGCACGTCATCGGCCGCGATTCTTTGGGCGAAGCCCTCGACGACGGCGGTCTTGCCGACGCCCGCCTCGCCCGTGAGGATGGGGTTGTTCTGGCGACGGCGCATGAGGACGTCGATCACCTGACGGATCTCTTCGTCGCGTCCGCGCACCGGGTCCATCGTGCCGGAAGCGGCCTTGGCTGTAAGGTCCTGCGAGAACCTGTCGAGCGCGGTCGTGCCCTTGGGGCCGGCCGCCGCCTCGGCGCCGGATGCGGCGGGGCTCCGCAGGCCCGATCCATCGATCGGCGGCAAGGTCTCCTCGACGGAGGTGCGCAGAATGCTGCCGAACTCGTTCGTCAGCGTCTCGATGTTGACCTTGCTCCACTCCTTGGAGGTCGCGAGGAGCGCAGGGCGAAGTTTTTCCGTCATCAGAAGGCCGACCAAAACATGTCCGGTGCGGATTTGCATCTCGCCGAACATCAGCGTGGCATAGTGCCAACCTCGGTCGAGGCCCTCGAAGAGCGATTCACCGATCCCCGAAAGCTCGGTCCGATTGCGTTCGAGGCCCTCGATGACCCGTAAAGTCGAGGTCAGGAGGCGCTCGCGGTCGAGCTTGAAGTGATCCGCGATCAGGTCGAGGTCGGTGCCGCCCAATTGCAAGATCTGGTGGAGCCAATGGACGAGTTCGACATGGCTGTTGCGTGCGGCTTTCGCCTGCCGCAGCGCCTTGAAAAACGCATCGTGGCCGACCCGGTTGAGTTTGCCGGTAAAAGTCTCGAGACTAACTTCGGCCATGCCCGCATTTCCTCACGTTACGCAGCTTGCTGCCGTTTCTCACGCAATTGATTGGCCGGATGGAACCGCGCATCGCAACGATAGTCGTCGGTGCTGCCCCAGTCCGGCGCGAGCCAGGTCGTCCAGCCGATCTGGCCGAAGCCGCCGAGCCGCATCGGTTCGACCGCTGATGTCGGCAAGGCCAGTTCGACCTCCCAATCCAGGATCTCGCCGATGTAGAAAAATACGAGATCGACCAGCGGTTCGCAGCGGTCGCCGGTCGGCAAGAAGCGCACATATTGCGCCATATCCCTCACATAGATGCGGATGCGGAACTTGTCCTCGACGCTAAAGCAGCTGGCTCCCAGGATCATGTCCTCGCCGAGCTGGCTGTTGCGGTCGCCGAGCTTCGTCAGCTCCTGCGGTTCCATCGCGAGGCGGGTGCCGACGAATTCGTCGATTTCCACCTTCACCCCGAACAGGCCCCTGATCATGTGGCACAGGCGCGAGGCGCTCTTCGTCTGCGGCGACGCGATCCCCGCGAAATTCAGCTTGCCCGCGTCCGGCACCTGATCGAGATCCTGGAGCGGCGGCGTGCCGATGCCGATCATCGAGCCGATATAGGTCTTGAACCGGTCGAGCTCCGGTCGATCATGCTGGGCGATGGGCCGTGAATCGGCCCAGGCACGGAAGAACAGTTGCAAGAACCGGTGGTTGAGCAGATCGAGAAAACGCGGAAAGGCCTCGTCCTGGAGATTGTCGAGCCAGCTCAGCGCTTCCTCGGTGGTGGTCAGCGGCAGCGCGCCCTGGGGCCCAAGCAGGCCGAGGAACTTCACCATGATGCGCAGTCGGCCGTCCGGCAGAGGTTCGACTTTGCCAAGGTTCGAAGCCGGAAACTCCATGAAGGGGTTTTGCCCCAGGCTGACGAAATCCTCGTGGGTCGCCGCGCTGTCGCCGATCCTCGGGCGTTCGGGATGCGCGCGCTCGAGCCGCCGCATCGTGTCGAGGAAATCGAACCGCCAGGGCTCGGCCTGCATGTCTTCGAGCCGGCTCACAACGCACCCCGTGTGCCGAGGCGGGCGGGCCAGCGGATGACTTCGCCCCATTCGACCGTTCGGATGACAGTCTGGGTGAAGGAATTGATGGCCGCATATTCGGCAAAGAAGCGATCGAGCATGGCGCCAAGCAGAAAGGCACCGCTCCCCTCGAAGGCCCGGTCGTCCAGCGTGACGGTGATCTCGATGCCGCGCGCCGCCCCGACCCCACCCGGCCGCCGGATGCGACGCACGATGGGCTGGCTGTCGACGCTACGGATACCGCGAATCCGCTTTTCCAACGTGCTATCGCCCATGTCGGCGAACATCGAGAGAATTTCCTTGAGAGCGCGACCGTTGCGGCCCCCTCCACGCTCGACGAGCCCTAAATGGTTCAAGGCCAGCATATTGATGAGCCGCCAAGTCACGACACCGGTGTGAGCGGTTTCGCTACGGCTGCGCAACTGCGCCAGCACCGGCTCGCGCGGGGGTGTCGGCCCGTCGATACAATGGACTTTGAGTTCCGTATTGTCGCGCAACTGGAAATCCGCGCGGCCCGCGCCCACCGGCAGATGCTCGGTTAAATGGCGGTTGGAGCACAACGCCCGGACGCTGATCTCGATGACGCGCGCTTCATCCTCGATCCCCGCCGGCTCGATGAGCGACAAAAACACGTCGGTGCCCATATAATCCGACGTGATGCCGTATTTCTTCTCTTCCACAGTCCTGCGGCGCGGAAGGCGCCGCACCGTATAGAAGAGATTCTCCGAGAAGGCCGTGCCATCCGATGCGGTCGAATAGAGCGGTGGGATGCGCTGCTTGCTCTGGCCGCCTGGATAATGGGCGTAGACGTCGAGGATCTGGTTGGGCTCGTAATCCAGCGTCCGGCTTCGATCCGGCACCAGATGATATTCGTGCTGGTTGGGTTTGACCGGGATCCGGTCCATATCCATCGTGAAGAGGTTGATGGCCGGCGCCGCGTAGAGCGCGAATCGCCCAGCGCTGACCACGGCCGAAAGGCGCGGATTGACCACCCGAAAGGTGAACAACAGATCGAAGGATTTGGCGTTCAGGTTCCGCAGGACGCGATCGAGGTTAAGCAGACGAAACCCCAAGAACTTGCGCGGGAACATGAAATATTCGCGCAAGAAATCAAAGCCGCGAAAGACCCTGTCCTCGTTCGGAAGAAGCGTTTCATCATCCCCGAAGCCGAGCTGGACGATGGAGTTCGGCAACAGGCGCGGCAGCGGCAGGACGGGATTGTCGAACTCGTCGAGCGAGCGCACGAAGACGCCGGTACAATTGGCGATGAAGAGCTCGTATAGCGAGACCGCGTCGGCTTCGTCCCCCATGATATAGATCGGCAGATCGCGGATCGGGCAACCCGCGACCAGCTTGTCCGGCTGCTTGAGCGCGGTCTTGTCGTCGACCTCGTCCCCGATATCCGTGGCCGAACGGCAGGTGAACCTGAGCCGAAGACCAGCCTGGACCTCTGGGCCGACGTCGAGAGCCAAGGCCTGCAACGGCGCCGGCGTCGGAAAATATTCTGCATGGGTCAAGTCGAGCGGCCAAAGCCGGATGTCGGACGTCAGGCGATAACGGCAGGCCACGCGCCGGTCGCGCTCGCGGTAATTGGCATCGAGATAGGCGCCACGCTCGATATGCCATCCCTCGCGCAGGGCCGGGTCGCCGTAGGGAGGCGTGATCCGGGCCATCATCGCCGAGGGCGTCGGCGCCAGATAGTTGGGGACGAGTTGCTGGAGCAAGTTGTTCGAGAATTCAGGAAATTCGTGCTTGAGCTTCAACTGCACGCGGGCCGCCAGATAGGCGGAACCCTCGAGCAGCCCCAGGATCATATTGTCCTGCCGGTCCTCGATCAGGCCTCCGAGCCGTGCCGCGATCCCCGGGAATTCGTCCGCGAATTCCCGGGCCTGCTGCTTCAGAAGGCCCAGTTCTTGATTGAAGAGATCGAGAAACTCGCGGTTCATCGCAGCATCACAGGCGATTGATCGCGAATTTGCCCGTGTCGGGATCGACCTCGGCTGTAAATTCGAGGGGAATGTCGACCGGCCGGCACGATAGGTCCGCGTTGATGAGAAACCGCAACTTCATGGCCGACGGATCGATGCTGGTGTCGCGTTTGACCGTTATTGTCGATGCGATAAGACGCGGCTCGAAAGACTTCAGCGCCGTGTCGATGTCCTTCTCGATCAGTTTGTCGTTCGCCAGCAACTCGTCGATCGAGCGGTGGGCGATATCCGGCAAGCCAAAATTCAGGATTGAGCGCCTGGCATGCTCGAACTTCCGCATGTCCTTCATGCTGGATTCCAGCGCCACTGTGTTCAACAGGTGTTCGAGGTCGCGCCAGACTTCCCTGCGCAAAATCGGCTCGGTGATCGAGGCGGCCATTTGGGTCTTTCGACCTGAGACGACGCGTTGGCCATCCGCCTGCTCGCGATCATCCGGCTTTTTGCGAGCGTCGCGTTTTTCCGCAGCGCTGCGAAAAGCCCACATCAGTGGCGGGCTCAGCCTGTTGGATCTGGTGACGCCCGCCATTGAACTATCCGAAACCGAAGATGGACCGCAGCGTCCAAAGCGCCACTATTCTTCCTTATTCTTCGCGATATGCCACTTCGCCTCGACCTTGCCTTCGGCGGCGCCTGTCTTGCTTTGCGGCGTATAGGTCGTCACAAATTTGGCGAAGTTGAGCGAGATGTTTTCAGTCAACCGATCCTCGCTGCCTGATCCGCCGGTGCTGACGCTGGTGACCAGAATCTCTTCCATGTCGATCTTGAGATATTCGAGCGGATTCTCGCCCGCCTTGCGGATGGTCAGCGTTCCTTTGGTCATATGCTTGCCGTTGGCGCAGAACTTCTGCAGGGTCGGCGTAGCCTTGTCGATATATTTGGTGATGTGCAGATCCTGCACGGCGACCTTGCCGGCGCCGCCGCCACCACCGACATGGGTGGTGCCGCTCTGCGTCATGCCCCAAGACCAGGACAGAACATCGATTTCCTTCTCGTGCTTCGAGTCCAGCGCTTCGCCCGTCACACCATCAAGCTTCAGAAAAATGTCAACAGCCATTGGAGTAGCCCTTCTCTATGTGCGACGATCGCCGCATTGTTTCCAAGATCGACACGTTCCGGATGTGCCGTCTTCGCTCGATCTACAGTCTTTAACGGTACGACGTCCCAGTACCATTACCATGACGTCGCTCGAAAACTATTAGATCGGCATCAAAAGAGGTCTTAAACTTTCTCGGTTTAAGCTCTCTTGCTTTCGCCGCCGGAACATCTTTTTTATATCGAGCCTGATATACAATGGATGTGACGGACGTCACAGTGGCGTCAAATCCCTTGAACTGTCTTTTTATTTGGCCAGAAGATTGTCGGGCACCTTGGACACGAGGCTCAGACCGACGTCCATGCCTTCCAACTGGAAATGCGGCCGCAGGAAGAACTTCGCGGTGTAGAAGCCAGGATTCTCCTCAATCGGCAACACTTCCACCGAGGCGGCGGCCAAGGGTCGCTTGGCCTTCGTGCTTTCGCTGGAATTGATGGGGTCGCCATCAACATATTCGTTGATCCATTCCTGCAACCAGCGGGACAGTTGTGGCGCCTCCCGATAGCTGCCGACCTTGTCGCGGATCATGACCTTGAGGTAATGCGCGAAGCGACAGACGGCGAACATGTAAGGCAAACGCGCCGACAGATTGTCAGACGCCGTCGCCTCCACGCCCAACGGACCATAGAATTTGCGCGGCTTGAACACCGATTGGGCACCGATGAAAGCCGCCTTGTCGGTATTCTTGCGATGGATGATCGGAATGAGGCCCGAATCGGCCAGTTCTTTTTCACGCCTGTCGGTGATCGAGATTTCGGTTGGGCATTTCTGATCCACGCCGCCGTCGTCGGTCGGGAACGTGTGGGATGGCAAGTTGATGACTTCGCCGCCCGACTCGACGCCCCGAATGCGCGTACACCAACCGTTTTCTTTGTAGGCCCGATTGACGTTGACGGCCATCACATAGGCGGCGCTCATCCAGGCATATTTGCGCCCGGTGTGAGCATCCGTATCTTCCTCGAAGGCGAATTCCTCGACCGGCTCGGTCTTGGCCCCATAGGGGAGCCGCGCCAGAACACGGGGCATGCACAGGCCCAGATACCGTGAGTCCGTCTGTTCGCGCAGGCCTTTCCAGCCGGCATATTCGACCGAGTCGAACAATTTGCTGAGGTCACGCGGCTTGCCGATGTCGGTCCAGGTATCCATTCCCATCAGGGTCGGGCTGGCGGCCGCGAAGAACGGGACATGCGCGGCGCCCGCGATCTTGCTGATGTCGCGCATCAACTGCACGTCGGTCGGCAAATGGCTGAATTCGTAATCGCCGATCAAACAGCCGTAGGGCTGGCCGCCCAAGGTGCCAAGTTCCTGCTCATAGATCGCCTTGTGCAGCGGGCTCTGGTCCCATTTGGCGCCGGTATAGGTGGTTCTCAGGTTGCGCCCCAATTCCTTCTTGGAGACGTTCAGGAACTTGATCTTGAGTTGCGCGTCAGTCTCGGAATTGAACACGAGATAGTGCAAGCCGCGCCAGGCGCTTTCGATCTGCTGGAACTCCGGCGCGTGCATCACCTCGTTCAACTGCTCGGTGAGCTTCTGGTCGATCCGCGCGATCATCTCCTCGATCGTATCGAGAACGTCGGCCTTGATGACCGAACTGTCGGCCAGCGCCTGTTCGACCAGAGTCGAGACTGCGCTTTCCACCTCGATCCGGGCACGCTCGGTTCGGGGTTTGATGCTTTGCTTGAGGAGGAAAGAAAATTCTTCCGCGTCCGAGGTTTCGGCAAGTTGGGTAGCCGGAGCCTGCGTCGAAAGGGCTTCGTCGCTTGCGCTTGTCATTGCTCGGTCTCTTTATCCTTGGCGTCCGCCTCGGCCCTGGCTGCGGCGACGTCAGATGAGGAAGGTCCGGCGTCCCGTAGGGCAGCCATCAGTTTTGGGTCGCCCAGCAGGCGCTTCAATTCTTTTTCCGCCTGGGCTTTACCGTCCATGTAGCGCTGGAGGTTGGCGAGACGCTCGCGCGCTTCGAGGAGCTTGGCCATGGCGGGAACCTGACGCACCACGGCCGCCGGACCGAAATCATCCATCTTGCGGAAGTTCAGCTGAACCGAGAGCTTCTCCCCGGATTCCTCGGAGAGCTTGTTGGGCACATGAAACGATACGCCTGGCATGACGCTCTTGCCCATGCGCTCGTCGAAATTGTCCATGTCGATATCGAGAAACTTGCGTTCCTCGAGGTCGACCTTGTCGACGCCAGGCGTCGTGCCCGACAGATCCGCCATGACGCCCATGACGAACGGCAATTCGACCATTTGCTCTGCGTCGTGAGGATCTTGATAGGTGATGTGGACGCGCGGCTTGCGGTTCCGGCCGATGAATTTTTGACCACTATCGGATGCCATGGAACATTCCCCCGAATGGTATAGGCAGGAGTGTCGGCACCCTGCTTCTCTCGCGCTCCGTGACGAGTGAAGCCGAATTCCTCGGCCTCGTCAAACTCTCTCGGATAAGCATTTGTTATCCCGAGTAGTGGCACTCTCGCTCAAGCCAGTCAATAAGCCGCCGCTTAGTGACGTTGGACAGAAAATGCCAAAGGCATGCCTCGATCCTGATCGATTTTCATGAATTTGACATTGAAAGATTCTAAAAACACGGTGATTTGTATCACGATAAAATTTATTTATCGATTTATGCCGATTAAACCTGTCCTCCTCAATGGTCAAAGGGCAAAGCGAAGCAGGCTGACCAGGTTCGAAGCATAGGGCGACAATATACGGGTGGTACAGCCCCGAACCAACGTCTGGGCCCTTGGGCCGTTAAGATGAATCCTCGGGCAGCATGGTGCCAAGCAACGCCATGAAATCCCGCCCGACAAGGGCGCGTGTCCTCTCGATCAGCAGCGGTATGGGACTCGATGGCTCCGTGCTTCGATAGAAGGCGCCGACTTGATCGAGAACCAACACGGCTTCGCTGCGGGACATGACGCGCGGATAGGGCGGCGGCCTGTCGTCTTCGGACGGTTCGGCGGCGTCTTCGCTCGGTCGCGAGCCTCGTTCGGCCAACTGCGCCAGCGGCAGCTTGAAGCTGAAGGTCGAGCCGAGCTTCAGCGATGCCCTCCCCACCTGATCGGGAAGCAGGGATTCCAACGCCTCGATGAAGGATTTCCCGACGAGGGCCTGGGCTTGCCGAAGCAGCAGGAGCGCGGGGCTCGACGGCTCCGTCTCGGAAAAATAGGTTGTCGCGGCATCGAGGGCGCCGGCCGCTTCTCCAGCCGTCTTGAAGAGGGCCGCCCCCCCGGAGGCGGTCCGCTCGACCGGCACACCCGACAAGGTCGCGGCCTCGGTCGCCTGGCCGCCGAACGCTTCATCGACAGCCTCGGCGCCGCCCTCGGGAGGATTGATGCGATCGAGCATCCTGCAAAGCTGTGCCACGGCTTCGATCAAGCGGCTGAGGTTCGGCGGGCCGGCTTTGACGTGCTGGCCGCAGATTGTCCGGAGGCGACTCAAGGCTTGGCGGAGTTGATCGAGCGCGGTCTGACTGGCGATGATCTGGGATGCGTCGGCCTGGCTTTCCTCCGCGAGCATGCGGTCGAGGCTCGTCGTGTCGACCTCTTGGCGGTCGCCGCCCGTCTGTCGCAGAACGGCCCTGTAGGTGAGCCAGGACATGACGCCGTGCCGTCGGCTTCTGAACAAAGGCGCATTGTTGAGCGCCGCGATGGTCAATAGCTCGTCGAGCCGTTCCAACGCGCCGATGCGCAGCCCGTAGCTCTCCCCCTCGGCGCGAGGATGCACCTCCACCCAAAAGCTCTCGCAAAGGGCCGCCATGGCGCCGACGATGGTCGAGAAGTCTCCCAGCGCCCGATTGAGGATGGACAGTCGGGCGATCAGGCCCAGCAGCCGGAGATCGTGGGTGCGGCCCAGCAGGCGCGACCCCGTCGCGATCCTGACGCCGAGGTCGAGATCCTTGAACCGCTCATAGGAATGAAAGGGAACACGCTTACCGTCGTTGTCGGCGACCATATAGTCTTCGGGCAGCACCATTTCCGTGCTGGTCATGAAGCCGATGTAAGCGTCGTCGTCCTCCGCATCGAGGTCGGGACCGCAAGGTTCACCCTCCTCGATCGGCGCGGTCAGGGTCTCGAGATCGAAGGCCGCCATCAGCGTTGAGTCATCCGGCGAGAGGCCCCCGCGACAGGCGTCATGGAGGGGAGAGGCGACTCCAGAAGTCGGCGCCCGCCTTTGTGACCGACGTCACTCGACTATGAGAAACTGCCTCTGTATCGTCAACCCGTGATCGTGATTGGTGGTGAAGGCCTCGCAAATCTTCGCCATAACGACGCCGAGCCTTGCTGTTCCGAGGGTCGGACGGCCTTCATGCGATCGCGCGGGGAGTTTCACGGATGGCGGCGTTCACAGATTCGGAGATGCTTCAGGCCCAACGCACGGCGATCCTGACCACGCCTTTGGGCGAGGACACGCTGGTGCTGGTTCGTTTCGACGGTCGCGAAAGCCTCGGCCAATTGTTCGAATTCGGGATCGACGCTCTGAGCGACGAGCGAGACATCGACTTCGACGGGGCAATCGGCCGAAACTGCTGCGTGAGCATCGAACTGTTCGACAATATGCGCTATTTCAACGGCGTCCTGGTCGAGGCTCAGTGGCTCGGGCCGCGCGACGACGCCTATTCCTATCGCTTGCTGCTCCGTCCGTGGTTCTGGATGCTGTCCCGCACCACCGATTGCCGCATCTTCGAAAACAAGACGGTTCTCGAGATCATCAAGCAGATCTTTTCGGATCGCGGCTTCAGTGATTTTTCCGACAAGACCACGAAGAGTTATACATCGATCGACTATTGCGTTCAATACCGTGAAACCGATCTCGACTTCGTGTCTCGGTTGATGGAAGAATACGGCATCTACTACTTCTTCGAACATGACAGCGACAAGCATACGCTAGTCATGGCCGACGCCAAGTCGTCTCACAAGACGGTTCCGAAGCTGGCGACTCTGCCCTTCATCGCCCTGGCAGGCGCCGACCGGCGCGATTGCCAGCATGTCCATGACTGGTCGGCGGAGCGGCGCTTCCGCACCGGCAAAGTGGAATTGAAGGATTACGACTACCTCAAGCCGAACGCAAAGCTGTTGTCGGATGCGAACGGCACCGCGGGGTATCGAAAATCCGACATGGAATTTTACGATTATCCGGGCCGCTATACGGAGCAGAACGACGGCGACAGTTTCGCCAAGATCCAACTCGAGGCCGAACAAGCGCTCGATCAGCGGCGGTTCGCGACCGGCCAGGCCCCAAATCTGTTTCCCGGCGGCCTCACGACGCTCGACGGGCAGATCAAGCCGTCGGAAAACATCCAATATCTCGTGCTCAGCGGCACGCACAGCATCGGCACAGAAAGCTACCGCACCGGGAGCGGCGTGGCACCCGGGCATGTCTATCACGGCTCTTACGAATTCCTGCCGAGCGATCGTCCGTTCCGCAGCCCGCTGTCGACGCCCCGACCCTTCGTGCATGGCCCGCAAACCGCGAAGGTCGTCGGCAAGTCGGGCGAGGAAATCGACGTCGACGAATACGGCCGGATCCTTGTGCAATTCTATTGGGACCGGAAGAAGACGCAGTCTTGCCGGGTGCGCATCGCACAGGTGTGGTCCGGCAAGGCGTGGGGCGGGATCTTCATTCCGCGCATCGACCAGGAGGTCGTCGTCGAATTCCTGGAAGGGAATCCCGACCGGCCGCTCGTGACCGGAACCGTCTATAACGGCGACAATAAGGTGCCCTATACGCTGCCGGACAACAAGACGAAGGGCGGATGGAAGACGGATTCCACCATCGGGCACGGCGGCTACAACGAATTCGTCTTCGAAGACAAGAAGGGCTCGGAACAGATCGGCGTCCACGCCCAAAAGGATCTCAACATCGTCGTGCTCAACAGCGAGACACGTGAGATCGGTCAGGATTTCCTGCCCCCGATGGGCTCGCCGTCCCGTACGACCACACTGCACAACGGCGACGACAATCTGACGCTGGAAATGGGCGACCAGAACATCGCCCTGAACCTGGGCAGCCAGACCGTCTCGATCACCATGAACCAGACCACGACCGTGGATATGGCGATTTCGAGCTCCGCCCTGCTGTCGCACACGATGTCCGTCATCGTCACATCTATCGAGATGTCGCCCGCTGCGATGAACCTGCTATCGCCCATGATAAACATCACCGCCATGGCACAGATCACGATCACGGCGCCGATCATCAATCTCCTCGGCCTCGTCACCATAAACGGCTTGGTGCCGATGCCGACGCCGGTTTGAGCGACGGACAGTAAGGGTGGCGAGAATGACAGTGCCGAGGAACGAGGAATGACGCGGGTTCGGTTTAATACGGATCGGGCCTTATTCGACGCCTTCCCGTCCGCGCGGGATTTCGTCAAGACCGAGCCCCTGGGCGTGCCGCCTCAGGTGTTTTTGCGCACCCTCATGGGCGATCGGAAGTTCGACGAGGCTTTGTCGTTCTGCGCCTATCTGCTGCCGCGCCGGGAGGCGGTCGCCTGGGGATGCCGCTGCCTGCGCCACCTCTCGCACTCGCCGGCGGAGGCCGTGGTGCCTTCCAGTCTGAAGGCCGCCGAAGCCTGGGTCGAGGAGCCCAGCGAGGAGGCCCGGCTTGCCGCCCACCAGCAATGGACCGCCGGAGACAAGAACGACCCGACGGTCTGGCTTGCCCTCGCGGCGGCCTGGTCCGGCGGATCGCTGACGCCGGACCAGGTCCATTCATTGCCGGCACAGCCTCACCTCACCGCGTCGATGGTGCGGGTTGCCTTGCTTTTGGGTGTGCATCGGCTCAAAGTCCCGGAAAAAACAGTCTATGTGGAAGCTTGGATCGCGGACGGCTCGCGCATCGCCGAAGCTGGATTGTGAGCTTCGGCTGGTGACAGGGAGCGGCGACAGGCCACACGGGGAGAACCGGCCGCTGCCGGATCGAGAAGGGCGACGATGGGCCTCAACCTGAGGATCGAGAACGAGCCGAGGCTTCCGGACGGGGGTCCGCTCACCTATGCGATCACGGGAAACCGTGGCGCCGATATCGGCCGCGACTCGCATCTCGACTGGAGCCTGCCGGACCCCAGCCGGCACGTGTCCGGCAAACATTGCGAGATCCGCTGCCAGGATGGCAGCTACTGGCTCTATGACGTGTCGCGCAACGGCACGTTTCTCAATGGCAGCGACCGGCGCGTTCAGTCACCGCACAGGCTACGCTCCGGCGACCGCCTGATGATCGGCCATTATATCGTTGCCGTGGAGGTGACCGACGACGTCGCCGCACAGGCGCCTGCGCCCGGACCCAGCGCGTCGCCCGATCCGGAGGATCCCTGGGGAGGGGCGGTCGGCGCCGCGCCGCCGCTCGATCCGCGAGAGCTGAGGCCCGCCGGCAAGGCCATCCCGATCAAGCCGGATTTCCTGGAATGGGCCGTCGATGTCCCCAACGCGCCAGGCGTTGGGTTCGTGGCGCGGCCCGCGACCCCCGCCGCTCAGGCAGCCGCCCGGATCGAGCAACAACCCGAACCGCTCAGTTGGGACGCCGGAAGTCTTGCGCCGCCCCCGCCGCCGCCTGAGCCGCCGCCGCCCGTCCCCACACCGCGACGCTCGGTCTGGGTCAGCCCCGGCCCAAGCGGTCCGTGGGGTGGAGAGGACGATGCGTCATCGCCGCCTCCGGTTGCGGCCCCAATCCCAGCTCCGCCCCCGACCCTCGATTGGTCCGAACCGGTGGTGGCGTCTCCCTTGCCTCCGGCCCCGATGGCACCTCCCGAGCAGGCGGCGACCTCGGCTCCGCCGCAGCAATCCACCGCCGCCCCCTCCGACCTCATCAACCGCTTTGCCAAAGGCGCGGGGATCGCGGCCGGCGCCCTGTCAGGACGCGACCCCGGAGACTTCGCCGAATCGCTTGGCCGGCTGATGTTGATCGTCGCCGACAACGTGAAGCAACTGCTGGAGGCCCGCGCCATGACCAAGCGCGTCGCCCGCTCGTCGAACCAGACGATGATCGCCGCGCTCGACAATAACCCGCTGAAATTCTCGCCGACGGCCGCCGAGGCGCTGCGGACCATGCTGAACCCGTCGAGCGGCGGCTACCTCGATGCCGACCGGGCGTTGCGCCAGAGCTTCGACGACCTCAAGGCTCACCAGCTGAAGACATTTTCGGCGATGCAGCGCGCGCTCGGCATGCTGCTTGAGGATATGGACCCGAAGTCCTTGCAAAAGAGCCTTGGCGAGGACAAAGGCCTGTCATCCTGGTTCGGGCTACGACGATCGCGGCTCTGGACGCTCTATGAGTCGCGGTGGCAGTCGCGCATTCAAAAGCACGGCGGAGGCATGCAGGATTTATTCATGCAATATTTCACCGAATGTTACGACATGGCTCCCGATCCCGTCGACAACCGGGTGCCCGGCAGGCGGGTCTGAACTCGGTCGGCGTCAGTTTTTCAACCGCAAAGGTCTGCGATGTCGTGGTATAGCAAGGTTGTGTGGTTGGAGGGCCTGTTCCTGCGGCCTCAACACTTGCAACAAACCGACCGATACCTCGAACATCTGGTGGAAGCCCGCACCCGCCACGTGACGCCCTACCCTTGGGGATTTTCAAGCCTGGAAATCGACCTCGACCTCGCGCAGCAGAGCAAATTCGGGCTTCGCCAGGCTGCGGGAATCATGCCTGACGGTACCCCTTTCGACATTCCGGGCGACAGCCCGCTCCCCGACCCGATCGACGTTCCGGCGACGGCGGCCAAGCAGATTGCGTGGCTGTCGCTCCCGGTCAAATCGCCTAACACCCGCGAGGTCGACGCACCCGATACGAGTAGCGCCAGCCGGTTCACGACGGGGGCCGAAACATTCATCGATTCGACCGCCTCGCTGCGGGTCGAACAGGAAATCGACGTCGCCTATCCGAGGCTGAGCTTCGATCTGCGCAAGACCCCGAAACCCGGCTTCATCAGCCTCGCGATCGCCGAGGTCACCGAGGTGACCGACAAGAAGATCATCTTCGACCAGAAGTTCGTGCCGCCGGTGCTGACCTGTTCGGCCCATCCGGTGGTGGTGGGCTGGCTCGACCGGATCATCGGCTGGATCGAGAATACGCTCGAGGAACTGGCGCGATACGCGGCGGACCCGACATCGGGCGGCGGCTTGCAGAGCGTCGATTATCTCGTCCTTCAGATGATCAACCGCCATATCCCGGTGCTGCGCCACCAGCGCGCCTCCAATTTCGTGCATCCGGAACGGCTCTACCAGGATCTGCTGCGGCTCGCGGGAGAACTGGCGACCTTCTCCACCGAGGAGCGGCGCGCACGCACCTACCGGGCCTACGACCACGACCATCTCGAAGCCACCTTCGAGCCTCTGGTGGCGGACATCCAGGAATTCCTCGCCTTTCCCTGGGCGCGCCGCGCGGTCCGGCTCGAAATCATCCAGCGCTCGCCCAACGCCTTCATCTCGACGATCCGGGACCGCAGCCTCTTCCGCAATGCCACCTTCGTGCTGGAAGTGGAATCGCGCCGCGCCCTCACCGAGATTCAGAGCCAGTTCCCGAACCTCTTCAAGATCGGGCCGGACACCAAGATGCGGGAGATCGTGTACCAGCATCTGCCCGGCATTGGGCTGATCCATCTGCCGACCCCGCCGCCGCAGATCAGATCGATGATGGATCACGTCTATTTCTATCTCGACCGCAAGTCCCCCATGTGGCCGGAATTCAGCAACGCCAGCGCGATCGGCATGCATTTTTCCGGTGACTGGCCCGACCTGCGCATGGAATTGTGGGCCATTCTCGAAGGTTCACGATGAGCGAACGAGACCCTCCTCCCCCTGGACGCGACAACCGTACGATCATCCGGCCCAACCCCGGCGGCCGCAGGCCGGGGCCGGCCGCGACACCACCTCCCGCGAATTGGGCGCCGGCCTCGACCCCCACTCCGGTTTCGCCGGTCGACTGGACCCAGGGCGCGGCGCCCCCGCCTTATGTGTCGCAGACGCCCCACGGCGCCCTTCCGTCCCGGCCGATGGCGCCGTCCGCCGGGCCCGACGAGGAATGGATCGCCAGTCAGGGCCCCTCCGCCGGCACGCCCGCTGCCTCCCGACGGGCCTTGGCGCGCATCGACGAATTATTCGCACCCAACGTCAATCCGCTAATGCGGGCCGCCGCGCCCCTGTTGCTGCTGCTCGGACGCTTGCGCGCCTCCCTGCTCGCGGCGCGGTTCGCCTCGCTGATGGACCAGGTCGCCCAGGCGATCCAAAAATTCGATGCCGAGATCCGCGAGGCGGGCGTGCCCGAGGACCAGGTGACGATGGCCCGATACATCGTCTGCTCGACGGCCGACGACATCGTCCAGAACATCCCCGCCGACGACCGCCATGAATGGAGCCGCCATTCCATGCTGGCGAGCTTCTTCGGCGAGCGGATCGGCGGGGTGCGCTTTTTCGAACTCGTCGATCGCGCCAAAGTCGATCCGGTCGTCAATTACTCGCTGCTGGAACTCGAACACGCCTGCCTGGCCCTAGGCTTCCAGGGACGCTACCGCTCGGAGGGCGGAGGCTTCGCCACACTCCAGCAAGTCCAGCGCAACATCTACGAGACTCTGCGCCGCGTCCGCCCAAAGGTGGCGCGCGACCTGTCGCCGCGCTGGAAGGGACAGGCGCTGGCGCTGCGCGCATCACGGTTCAAGGTGCCGGTCTGGGCCGTGAGCGCCCTCGCGGCCGTGCTCCTCTTCGGACTTTACCTCGTCCTGCGCTACCTGCTCAGCGGCGGCGCGGAAGCGGCCTCGGCCGCGACGCTCGATCTCAATTCCCGGACGCCGATCAGCATCGCCCGGAAGGTTTACGCACCGCCCGCGCCCCCGCCCGCGCCGACGCCGACGCAACTCACCCAGCTTCAGCGTATCCGCGCCGCCCTGGCGCCGGAGATCACAGCCGGCACGGTCTCGGTGCCGGACCCGACCGGGCCGAACTGGATCGTGATCAACGTCGGCAACCTGCTGCTCTTCAATTCCGGGGAAGCCGTGATCATCGACAAGTTCAGGCCGCTGGCGGACCGGATCCGCACCATGCTGGAGCGGGAGACTGGAACGATCGGCGTCATCGGCCACACCGACAATACGCCGTTGACGCCCACCAACCCCTTCAAGTCGAACCTTGAACTGTCGGTCGCACGCGCCACCAACGCGGTCGCCATCCTCAAAGCGGGGTTCCCTCAGCCCGAGCGGTTCCGCATCGAAGGCAAGGGCGCCGACCAACCCATCGCCGACAACAAGACCGAGACCGGCCGGCGCCAGAACCGGCGGGTCGAGATCCTCGTGCAGCGGACGGACTGACACACGATGCTCTTCGGCGAAATCGGTCGTATCATTCTTTACGGGGTCGGGCTGGGCTCGATCTCGGCGATGGTCTATCTCGCCGGCCCTTTCGTGGCCTTCGGCGACTTCAGGCCTCTCGACAATTACATCATCCGCGACATCGTGATCCTGCTGCTCGTCACGGCGAGCACCGGGGTGGCCGGCTGGGGGATTTGGAAGCGCCGCAAGGCCGGCGCCAAGATCGCCGAGGGCATCAGCGGCGACGACAAGGATGACAGCGACGCCGTCGTCCTCAAGGAGCGGATGAAGGATGCCCTGGCGACGCTGAAAAGCGCCAGCAAGGGCAAGACCGGCTACCTTCACGATCTGCCCTGGTATCTGCTGATCGGCCCGCCGGGATCGGGCAAGACCACCGCACTCATCCATTCGGGGCTGAAATTCCCGCTCGCCGGCGGCGGTCGGCCGGCGGCGGTGGCCGGGGTCGGCGGCACGCGTTATTGCGATTGGTGGTTCACCGAGGATGCGGTTCTCATCGATACGGCGGGCCGCTATACGACCCAGGATTCCGACGCCAAGGCCGACCAGAAGAGCTGGTTCGCCTTCCTCGACACACTCAAGAAGGGGCGCCCGCGTCAGCCCATCAACGGCGTCATCCTCGCCATCAGCGTCGAGGACCTGCTGACCCTCAACAGCAGCGAACTCATGGCCCATGCGTCGGCGATCCGGGCGCGCCTGCTCGAATTGCATACGCGGCTCAAAGTCGACTTCCCGGTCTATGCCCTGTTCACCAAGACCGACCTCTTGCTGGGATTCAGCGAATTCTTCCAGAACCTCGGCACGCAGGGCCGCGCCCAGGTGTTCGGCGCGACCTTCCAGACCAATGACAAGACCAGCAACCTCGTCGGCCAGGTGCCGACCGAATTCGACGCGCTGGTGGAAAGTCTCAACGAGGAGATGCTGGATCGTCTGCAGGACGAGCCGGCCCCGGTCACGCGCGTACAACTCTATGGCTTCCCGACGCAGCTCCAAGCCCTCAAGCGACCGCTCTTCGATTTCCTCAACCAGATCTTCGAGCCAACCCGCTACCACGCCAACGCCACGCTGCGCGGCTTCTATTTCACATCCGGCACCCAGCAGGGCACACCGATCGACCAGCTGATCGGCGCGCTGGAGCGCAGCTTCGGCACCGTCGAGGTCGGCGCTGCCGCCTATTCGGGAGAGGGCAAGAGCTATTTCCTCACCGATCTCATCAACAAGGTCATCATCGGCGAAGCCGCCTGGGTGTCGACCGATCGCGGGGCGGTCCGCCGCGCCGCCATCATCAAGGCCTGCGCCTATGCGGCGCTGATCCTGGCCTGCGCCGGCCTCACCGGGCTGTGGTGGATCAGCTATGGGCGCAACGATACGTTGATCGTGGACACTCAGTCCGACGTCTCGGATTATACGCGCGCGGACGACGGCGTCTCGAAACAGACGGCGATCGGCGATCACGATCTTGGCAAGATTCTGCCGCTGCTGACACGGCTGCGCAACCTCCCGGCCGGCTATGAGGAGCGGACCGTCGCGGCGCCCCTGCCCGAGACCTTCGGGCTGAGCCAGCGCGACCGTCTCCGGTCTTCGGCGGTCACGACCTATCATATGGCGCTCGAACGAATGTTCAGGCCGAGGCTGATCGTCAGGCTCGAGGAAGTGCTCGACACCAAGCGCAACGATCCAGACGTCATCTATCCGGCGCTCAAGGTCTATAAGATGCTGGGCGGCCTGCATAAGACGGATCCCGCGCTGGTTCTCGACTGGATGCGCCGCGACTGGGCCGACAACCTCTATACCGGAGAGGAGAAGGAGGCCGGCCGCCAAGCCCTAGAGGGTCACCTGCAGGCGATGCTCGACCTCGATGAGGGGCAGAAACCCGAGTTCTCGCTCAGCCAACCGCTGCTCGAACAATCGGAAAACACGCTGACGCGGCTCAGCGTCGCGCAGCGCGCCTATGCGTTGCTGAGGTCGCAGGCCGCGCCGCCCCAATCGGACTGGTATCTGACCCGCCAAGGCGGATTGCAGGTGTCCAGCGTCTTCGAGCCAGCGGGAAACGAGCCTCTTTCGACGATCCATATTCCCTATTTTTACACCAATGCCGGATTCCACGCCGCCTTCTTGGGCCGATTGACCCAGATCGCCGACCAAGTGAAACAGGAGCAATGGGTCCTAGGCCGATCCGGCGAGCAATCCGCCTTCGCCGAACAATATAAGACGCTGCCGCTCGACCTGACGGGCATCTACGAGCAGGATTTCATCGACGCCTGGCAGCAGATGCTCCGCAAGATCAAGTTGAAACGCTTCGCGACCGATAGGGCCTATGTGGCCCTATCGGCGGCCGCCTCCCCCACCTCGCCGATCAAGCAATTGTTCGAGGCCATCCGGGACGAGACCGGCGTGACGCATGCGCCCAAGGCCGCCGCCGGGGCAACCCCTGACGGCGCGGCCGCACCGCCTCCGAAACCGGATGCGGAGCTTTTGGCAACGCTCGCGGATGGCACCGCCGGCGCCCGAATCGAGGAGACGTTCAAGGGCTTCCCGGACATGCTCGCCGGCGATGCCGGAAACCGTCCAATCGACCAGCTTCTGACGATCTTGCGCGGCATCGCCAGCGACCTCATTCGACAGGCCAGCAACCCGAGCGATCGGCCGCAGCTCAACCAGAGCCTGCAAGGCCATATCAGCGATCTGCGCAACCTGACGACGAGCCTGCCGCAGCCCTTCGCGGGCATGATGCAGAAAGCCGCAGGCGAGTTCGATACCGAGGAGGTTCGGACGGCGATCGGCCTGCTGTCGCAAGCACTGGGCGAAGTCACCCAATCCTGCAAAGCCACCATCGACAACCGATATCCCTTCGTCCGCGGCGCCGACAAGGAAATCGGCCTCGTCGATTTCGGCAAGGTCTTCGGCCCGGGCGGCACATTGGACCGGTTCTTCGACGGCAATCTCGCCAAATACGCCGACCGGTCGAGGCGCGATTGGGCCTGGAAACAGGCCGACCCCGTGGCGCGCGATCTCTCACCGGCGACGCTGAAAAGCTTTCAGACGGCGTCCCAGATCCGCGACGCCTTCTTTGCCTTGGGCGGCAACCAGCCGAGTTTCATGGTCACGGTGACGCCGCCCGCCATCACCGATCCGAATGTCACGGCGAAGATCGATTTTTACGGCACGCCCATCACCGCCCAGTCCGGCGGCAGCGCTCCGACGGCGGCGCCCTGGCCGGGCGCGGGCAGCTACCAGATCAAGATCACCGTGACTACGGGCGGGGCGATCCAGCCGACGCCCCTGCCGACCAAGGCCGCCGACGGCAGCACCACTCCCGCCGAGCCGACCACCCCCGCGCCGCCCGCGCCGCCCGACGTCTCGACGCTCCTCAACAAGACCGGCGTCTGGGCGTTGTTTCACCTGCTCGACGACGCCGGCCGCACCGTATCCTATTACAGCAGCGGACAGACCTACAAGGTTCAGTTCTCCGCCGCATCCGCCGCCAACCCCTTGAACCTTATTGCGCTCCGGCAATTCCAATGCCCGAGCAGCATCTGAACCGATCGGCAGGCGGCTTGCATCGCTGGAGTCGAGGTTTGAGGCTGAGACCAGGAGGCCGATGCCGATCCCACGGCATTGGCGTGGGATTCGACACGTCGGGCGACCATTCGGACAAAACGGCTCTCCGGCGTACTGACAAGTCGAAGCGGCCGGGGTTAAGCTGTCGGCACGGCTTTGGCCCGCGAGTTGATCGGCGACCTCACCACCAACGACCTTTCGGTGGTGATCGGTTCATGCTCGCGAACCAAGACCGCTCGCGATTCGGCCGCGTGCCGAACGTCAACAGGCCCTCAGCCATGCGCAATGGACTCTACGGAAAACTACCGGCCAAGCGGGATTTCGTCGCCATCTCGGCAACGCGCGAATTCCTGGTTGTCTGGGAAGCCTGGCTGCAAGGTGGTGTGTCGGCCAGCACATTGCGGCTCGGCAACCAATGGCGCCCGGCCTTCCTCAATGCGCCGATCTGGCGCTTCTGGCTCGGCGCGGACCTCTGCGGCGAAACCATCATCGGGGCTTTCATGCCATCGCTCGACGGCATCGGCCGCTATTTTCCGCTCACCGTCTTCGTACGGACCGAAGGCGGCACGCTGCCCCCGCCGGAATTCGAGCCGCAGACCGCCTGGTTCACCGCAGCGGAAGATTTCCTGCTGTCGACGCTCGAGGAGGGCACGACCTTCGAGACCGTTTCGGCGGAACTCGACAGGCTGGCGTTGCCGCAGGAGGGCCTGCCGCCCTTCGCGCGCCGGGGCGCCACCGCTTTGTCGGACAAGAGCATCCTTCTCAACGCGGGCCAGGAATCCTTCGCCGATGTCTTCACCTCGGCGCGCATGGCCGACCACGCGGCTGCCTATTCGGCCTCGACCTTCTGGTGGACGGTCGGGGGGGAGGGTTTTCCGGCCATGGCGCTGGCCAAGCGGAAAATGCCTGATCCCTTCGTTTTCGCCGGTATGCTGACCGGAGATTTCAGCGCGCTATTGGCCTGATCGATCGAGGCTCTGGGCGGCCATGGACAAACGCTTCGCACCACGGTTCGAAACCACCGCTCTCACCCATCCCGGGAAAGTGCGGCCGCAGAACGAGGATGCCTTCCTCGATCTCGGCGACACGGCCGGGCTTTGGGCCGTCGCGGACGGCATGGGCGGCCACCACGGCGGCGAATACGCCAGTCGCACCGTGATCGAGGCTTTGAGCACCATCGGGGAGCCGGGATCGGCGGCTGAACTTCTGGCTCGCTGCGAAGCCTGTGTGGTCGAGGCCAACAGCCAATTGCGTCAGGCCGCGGCGCGGCAAAACTCCACCATCGGCACGACACTGGCGGTGCTTCTCGTCCATGAGGACGACTATGCCTGCGTATGGTCGGGAGATAGCCGCATCTATCGGCTCAGGAAGGGCAGGCTCGCGCAATTATCGCGCGACCATACCGAGGTTCAGGACCTCGTCGAACGCGGCGTCCTAACCGAGGACGAAGCCCGGGTGTCGCCCCGCCGTAATGTCATCACGCGCGCCATCGGCGTCGCGACGCATGCGGAACTCGAAATGGCTCACGGGACGATTGCACCGGGAGACGTGTTTCTTCTTTGCAGCGATGGTCTGACCACCCATGTGTCGGATGACGAAATCCGCGATCGGCTCATGACGGAGGGGCCAGGCCCCGCATGCCGTTCGCTGCTCGCCCGCGCGCTCGATAACGGAGGCACCGACAACGTCACCATCATGACCGTCGGCCTCCGCCTTGACGACGATGCCGGTTCGCAAGGAACAGTAGTGGACGTGCTTGGGAAGGAGAATGACCGCGTCCGTTGATGAGGAAACGCGACGGAGGCATGCGGCTCCCAAGACAAAACCTCTCGTCAAGACACGCGTCGCGTATCCTAAACCCGTTCAGGCCCGTCAATGTCACGGTGGTTGGCTAAAAACCAAGCGTAGACAGAGGCGATGCCGTCTCGGAGAGGGATTTTTGGAGCCCATCCCATGGCCCGCAACCGGTCGGCGCTCATCAACTTGCGAGGCGTTCCGTCCGGCTTGGACACATCATTGACGATGTGCCCCCCGTAGCCCACGACCTCGACGATAAGGCTTGCAAGCTGTTGGATCGTGATATCCTCGCCAAAGCCGACATTGACGTGTTCGGGCTGCGAATAGACCTTGGTCAGATGGACGACCGCATCCGCGCAGTCGTCCACGTGGAGAAATTCCCGACGGGGAGAGCCCGTTCCCCACATGGTGACATCGGGGCGACCCTTCGTCTTGGCATCATGAACCTTGCGGATCAGTGCCGGCATGACATGGCTGCTCGAAAGGTCGAAATTGTCGCCGGGCCCATAAAGGTTGGTCGGCATGGCGGAGATGTAATCGACACCATATTGCTGCCGGTAGGCTTGGCAGAGCTTGATCCCGGCGATCTTGGCGATCGCGTACCATTCGTTGGTCGGCTCCAGCGGCCCGGTGAGCAGGGCTTGCTCGACGATGGGTTGGGGGGCCAGTTTAGGGTAGATGCAACTCGAGCCGAGGAAGACCAGCTTCTCGACGCCCGCCTTGAACGAGCCGTGGATGATATTCGCCTCGATGAGAAGATTGTCGTAGAGGAATTCCGCCGGACGTGTCGCATTGGCCAAAATGCCGCCGACCTTCGCGGCGGCCACATAAACGAGATCGGGCTCCGCCTGCGCGATCCAGGCTTCGGTCTCCGCCTGCCGGCTGAGATCGACCTCCCCGCGCGCTGCCGTAAGGATCGTGCATCCTTCACCCTGCAATCGCCGCACGAGCGCGGCGCCGACCATTCCGCGGTGGCCTGCGACCCAGACCCGTTTTCCGCGAAGATCGTAGACGTCAGGCATGAGTGAAACCTTTGGTGGCCGAAGGCTGAGGCACGCTACGGGCCATGACCTTGAGGTCTTCACGCATCATTTCGGTGACGAGTTCGTCGAGCCCCGTCTCGGGCACCCAGCCGAGCTTTTCCTTCGCCTTGGTGCTGTCCCCAAGGAGGAGATCGACCTCGGTCGGCCGGAAATAACGCGGGTCGACCTCGACGATGGTCTTGCCGCTCGACGCATCGAAGCCGCGCTCATCGACGCCTTTGCCCTTCCATTCGATGTCGATGCCGACCTTGCGGAAGGCCTTCTCGACAAAGACCCGGACCGAGGTGGTGCGGCCGGTGGCGAGCACATAATCGTCAGGTTCGTCTTGCTGCAACATCAGCCACATGCCGCGTACGAAGTCTCGCGCGTGCCCCCAGTCGCGCTGAGCGTCGAGGTTGCCGATATAGAGTCTATCCTGCAGTCCAAGATGGATGGCCGAGGCTGCGCGCGTGACTTTCCGCGTCACGAAGGTCTCGCCCCGCAAGGGACTTTCGTGGTTGAACAAGATGCCGTTCGAGGCGTGCATGCCATAGGCCTCCCGGTAGTTGACCGTGATCCAATAGGCGTAGATTTTCGCCGCCGCATAAGGCGAGCGAGGGTAGAAGGGCGTGGTCTCGCTCTGCGGAACCGCCTGCACCTTTCCATAGAGTTCGGAGGTCGAGGCCTGATAGAATTTGGTGCTCTTGGTCAGCCCAAGGATTCGGACCGCTTCGAGCAGTCGAAGCGTGCCTATGCCGTCGGCGTTCGCCGTATATTCCGGCGTTTCGAAACTGACTTGCACATGGGACTGCGCCGCCAGATTGTAGATTTCCTCCGGCTGCGTCTCCTGGACGATGCGGATGAGATTGGTCGAATCCGTCATATCGCCGTAATGCAGGATGAACCGCGGATGGGTGACATGCGGGTCTTCGTAAAGATGCTCGATGCGGGACGTGTTGAACGATGACGAGCGACGCTTCAACCCG
Source organism: Lichenihabitans sp. (assembly GCA_965214365.1). Lineage (GTDB taxonomy): Bacteria > Pseudomonadota > Alphaproteobacteria > Rhizobiales > Beijerinckiaceae > Lichenihabitans. Next base: position 785,669 of record CBDCBM010000004.1, on the reverse strand, counting down.
TGAACCGTGTAGCCTTTTTCGAGCAGCAGTTCCGCCAGATATGTGCCGTCCTGGCCGGTGACACCCGTGATCAGCGCGGTTTTATGATGCTCGCCGGCCATAAATTTTCTCCGTGACAGGATGCACGCATAGAACCGGCTGGCGGCAAACTCAATCCCGGACCTCCGATCGGTCGGGACATTCCACGGCTCAGCCGATTGTATTTCGTGTCAGGGTCAATAAACTTTGGAACGACTTGCATCGAACGGATTATCCCATAGATCACGGTTCGTCTCGCTCCTGGTCGCGTCAGATCACGATGCCTTCGGATGGCCTCCATCCAAGGGTGTGAACGCGATCGATCCCAACGATAGAGAGCACGGCATCGTCCGAAAACCCGTGCCGACTTTTCGGCATTGTGCTCTGGGGCGACATCGGTTCGACGGGTGACGCTCCGCGCGTTCCACGCTATGGAGGCCCATGCAGTACGACCATCCCCAGACGCACGCGCACGGCCTCGAACGGCTCGTCATCGCGACCCACAATTCCGGCAAGCTCGCGGAACTGCGAGACCTCTTGAGGCCCTATGGCATCGAGGCGAGGTCGGCCGGCGAACTCGGCCTGCCGGAACCCGAGGAGACCGGCACGACCTTCATCGCCAATGCGTGGCTCAAGGCGGAAGCTTCGGCCATGGGCGCCGGCCTGCCGGCGCTGGCGGACGATTCGGGCCTTTGCGTCGATGCGCTCGGCGGCGATCCGGGGATCTATTCGGCCCGCTGGGCGGGTCCGGACAAGGACTTTGCAGGCGCCATGGGGACGATCGAACGGCTGCTGCAGGAGAAGGGCGCCACGACGCCGGAGACCCGGCGCGCCCATTTCGTCGCGGCGCTGGTCATCGCCTGGCCGGACGGCCGGCGCGAAACCGTCGAGGGCAAGGTCTTCGGCACCGTTGTTCCGCCGCGCGGCATTCTCGGCTTCGGCTACGATCCCCTGTTCCTGCCCGATGGCCACACCCGCACCTTCGGCGAGATGAGCGCCGAAGAAAAGCACGGCATCCCGGCGGACGGCGGCGAGGCCCTGTCGCACCGCGCCCGGGCGTTTCAGATTTTGGCGAAGCGGTGCTTTGGGGCGCCTTTATCCTGAAGGGGCGGTTTACTCGGGCGGGATCAAGACCAGCTTCCCGATATGCCGCTTGGCGAGAAATTCGGTCTGCGCCTCGACGATGGCGCTGAGCGGAAAGGTCTGGGCTACGAGTGGCCGGATCGCGCCGCTCTCGATGAGGCCGACGAGCCGGCCGAACACAGCTTCGTCCAGTACCGTGCAGCCAAAGAGACGTAAATCCTTCAGGTACAACGTCCGCAGGTCGAGGTTGACCACCGGCCCCGCGATGGCGCCCGCGACCGCATAGCGCCCGCCGCGCTTCAGAAGGCCGAGGAGCGTCGAAAACGTTGCCCCGCCGACGACATCGATCACCCCCTCGACCGATTCGGCTCCAAGCGCTTCGATCAGGTTGGTGTCGCGCGAAAATACTCGGCTCGCCCCGAGCTTTAGGATCGCGTCGGCCTTGTCGGGGCTCGCGACGGCCATGACTGTGGCCCCACGACAGAGCGCGAGTTGCACTGCTGCCGAACCGACGCCGCCCGACGCACCGGTGACGAGCACCGTTTCCCCGGCCGCGAGACCGACCCGGGTCAGCATGTTTTCCGCCGCAGAATAAGAACATGGAAAGGAGGCCAGTTCGGCATCGGTCAGCGGGCTGTCGATCGGGTAGGCGTGAGCCGCCGGAACCTTGGCGAATTGCGCGAAGGCGCCGTCGCATTCGGAGCCGAAATAGACCGCGCCGGTCAGCCTCCGCTCGCCGGGCGGATGGAACACAGGTTCGACGAGGACACGCTCGCCGATCCGGGCCTCGTCGACACCCGCGCCGACGGCGACGATATGGCCGCAGGCGTCCGCGCCCTGGATACGCGGAAAGCGAGGAACGCTGCCGCTCCAGCCCGCATCCTCGCTCCTCGCCGCTTCGAAAGCCTTCGCCGCGCCATCCCGTGTCGTGCCTTCGAGGATCGATTTCGAATACCAGGCGATGCGCGTGTTGATATCGGTGTTGTTGATCCCCGCCGCGCCGACCCTGATCAAAACCTCGCCGTGGCCCGGATGAGGAACCGCCACATCGTCGCGATAGTCGAGCTGTTCGAAACCCCCGTGCCCCTGCATCAGGACGGCACGCATAACCTTGGGCAAGAGATCCATGGCGCTCATCCGGCTCGATCGTTTGGCGGTTCTCGGACGCGCGAGCCCCACGCGATCCGCGCCTCAGCGAATGAGGATCGTCGAGACCGGCGAGCAACGCGTTTCCCAGCCCTGACGCTCCAGCGCCGGGACATCGTCACTCTCGCTCGCATAGCCGAGGCAGAAATAGCCGATGAAGGTCCAGTCCGGCGGAACGTCGAGCGCCGATGTCACAGCTTCGGGATCGAGGATCGACACCCAGCCGAGCCCGATGCCGTCCGCCCGCGCCGCGAGCCACAGCGTATGCACTGCCATGACGGCGGAATAATCGATCATTTCTGGCATGGTGAGCCGGCCAAGCCCATGGCCCTTCGACGTGCACCTGTCCGCGAAGAGCGCGAACTGACATGGCGCCTCATCGAGCCCGGCGAGTTTCAGCCGAGCGTAGAGTGCGGCCTTGTCGCCGTCCTGCAATCGCAGGGCTTCGGCGTTGCAGCGTTCGAAATTCGCGCGAATCGCCTCCCGCCGTCCAGGACTGTCGACCAATACGAAGCGCCAGGGCTGGCTGAAGCCGACTGACGGCGCCAAGCAGGCGATCTCGATCAGGCGGTCGATGGTGCCTTTCGGCAAGGCCTCTCGCTTGAAGCGGCGAACATCCCGCCGCCACACGAAAAGATCGAGCAGCGAGGCGCGGAATGCTTCGCCGAAACGCCCCTCACCCTCCACGCTGTTCCCCGCGCTTGATCAACGATCGATGCCGTGTTGGACTTTCAGATACGCGCTCGACATCCGCAAGCCAATCTTCGGCAGCACGATCCAACCGGTCCTCTATCGTTGGCACGGATCAGGCGCCGTAAAAATCGCGGAACCAGTCGATGAACCGGGCGACGCCAAGCTCGATCGGCGTGGCGGGCCTGAAATCCACCGCCTGCCCGAGGGCCTCGATATCCGCATAGGTCGAGGGAACATCGCCAGGCTGGATCGGCAGGAAGTCCTTGATGGCGGTCTTGCCGAGGCACTGTTCGAGAACCTCGATCAGGTGGAGCAGGCTGACCGGGTTGTTGTTGCCGATATTGTAGATCCGCCACGGCGCGTTGCTCGATCCGGGCTTCGGGTCGTCGCCGCTCCAAGACGGATCGGATGTCGCGGTAAGGTCGGCGAGGCGATACACGCCTTCGACAATGTCGTCGACATAGGTGAAGTCGCGCTCCATCTCGCCATGGTTGAACACCTTGATGGGCTCACCCGCCATAATCGCCTTGGCGAAAATGAACATCGCCATGTCGGGGCGCCCCCAGGGGCCATAGACCGTGAAGAAGCGCAGGCCCGTGGTCGGCAAGCCGAAGAGATGGCTGTAGCTATGGGCCAGCAGCTCGTTGCTCTTCTTGGTCGCGCCATAAAGACTAACCGGATGATCGACATTCTGGTCGACCGAGAACGGCATGTTGGTATTGGCGCCATAGACCGAACTCGACGAAGCGTAGACGAGGTGGCGGACCTCGAAATGACGGCAGGCTTCAAGGATATTCACGAAGCCTTCGATGTTGCTCCGGACGTAGCTTTGCGGGTTGGTCAGCGAATAGCGGACGCCGGCCTGCGCGGCGAGGTTGACCACGATCGCGAACCGATGCTGCTGAAACAGGGCATCGATGGCGGCGCGGTCGGTGAGGTCGGCGCGCGCGAACGAAAACCCCGGCTGCGCCGTGAGCCGCGCCAGGCGCGCCTCTTTCAGCGAGACGTCGTAGTAATCGTTGACATTGTCGAAGCCGACGACGGTCCGGCCCTCGCGCAGATATTTTTCGGCCAGATGAAAGCCGATGAAGCCTGCGGCTCCGGTGACCAAGACAGGCTTCACGCGCATCCTCCGCTTAAGGATCGATCAGGCCCTAACCCACCGCTTGCTCCTCCAGGCGCCGCTTGAGCCAGGACGCGGAACTCTGGTCGATCCATTGCTGGGCCTCGGCTTCGGAGGGAAATCCTCCGACCTGCTCGGATGGCATCGTGTACCATTGCACGAAGACGTACCATCCGGAGCCGTCTCTAAGCTCTCGGGGCTGCATATCCGGTTTCTTTCGAGGTGTCGTCATAAGGCCGAGTATGACACGGTCCGCCGCGATTCCACAGCCGGCGCGGTCTTAAATTCAACATCCGTCCCGCCCTCGTTCAAGGGGCGTGACCGCGCCGCCTCGCCTGTGCCATAAAGCCAATCATGACACTCGCGAGCAGCACCGACCCCGGTTTCGGCATCTACGTCCACTGGCCGTTCTGCCTGTCGAAATGTCCATATTGCGATTTCAACAGCCACGTTCGGCAGGCCCCCGTCGATGAGGGACGCTTCCTGGCCGCCTTCCGCGCGGAATTGCGACATCGGGCGCAAGTGGCGCCCGGCCGCACGGTGTCATCGATTTTCTTCGGCGGCGGAACGCCGTCGCTGATGAAGCCCGAGACCGTCGGCGCCCTCCTCGATGCCATCGCGAGCCACTGGACCGTCGATCCCGAGGCCGAGGTGACGCTGGAGGCCAACCCCACCAGCGTCGAGGCGACGCGGTTCAGGGGCTATCGGGCCGCCGGGGTCAACCGTGTGTCGCTCGGCGTCCAGGCCATGAACGACGCCGACCTCAAAGCCCTCGGCCGCCTGCACACGGTCGAGGAAGCCATGACGGCTGTCGCCATCGCGGCCTCCGCCTTCGATCGCTATTCCTTCGACCTGATCTATGCCCGTCCGGGCCAGACCCCGGAGGCCTGGAAGGCCGAACTCGGCACCGCGATCGACCGCGCGGCCGAACATCTGTCGCTCTACCAACTGACGATCGAGGCCGACACCATCTTCGAGAAGCTCTATCGTTCGGGCAAGCTCGTGGTGCCGGACGCCGACCAGGCGCGGGCACTCTGGGAGGTGACGCAGGAGGTTACGGCGCATCGCGGCCTGCCGGCCTACGAAGTATCGAACCATGCCCGGCCGGGCGCCGAATCGCGCCACAACCTCGTCTATTGGCGCTACGGCGAATATGCCGGGGTCGGACCGGGCGCGCACGGCCGGATCGAGACCGCACGAGGGCGCAGGGCGCAATCGACGGAACGGCATCCGGAAATGTGGCTCACGGTAGTCGAAGGCGAGGGTCACGGTCTCGTCGCCGACGACCCGCTCTCCGCCGAGGAGCAGGGTGACGAATTCCTGCTCATGGGGCTGCGCTTGAGCGAAGGCATCGATCCGGCGCGGTTCGAAGCCCTTGCCGGCCGTCCGTTGGCCCGAGGCCGGATCGCCTCGCTGATGGAAGACGGCCTCGTCGAGGAACGGGCGGACGGTCGCCTGCGCGTCACCGCCGAAGGCTTTCCGGTGCTCGACGCCGTCGTTGCCGACTTAGCGGCCTGAGAAGATGGCGCGAGCGCGGCGGCCGCGCAGCCTGCGCCGCAGGCTGCGCCTTCGAGCCTTGCGTATCTGGTGGCCGAAATGGCGGCGGCGGGGCTTTTTCCTCGCGGGCGGCCTCGCGGTCGGTGCTATCGCGGTCGCCATGGCGCTGCTGGCCGATCGCGCGCAGGGCCTCTTCACGCTGGCGCATGGCCGCTGGCCGTCGCTGCCCTTCTGGCTAACCCCCTTCGGCTTCGGCCTCGCGGCCTGGATGACGCGGCGTTTCTTTCCCAATGCCGGCGGCAGCGGCATCCCCCAAGTCATCGCGGCGCATGGCATGCACGACCCCGCTCAGCGGATCACGCTGGTATCGGTCCGCATCGGCGTCGGCAAGATCATCCTCTTGCTGCTCGGTCTTGCCTGCGGAGCCTCATCGGGCCGCGAGGGACCCACCGTGCAGGTCGGCGCCTCAATCATGTTCGCGCTCGCCAAATTCCAGCCCCACCGCCAACCGGGGCTGCTCATCGCCGGCTCAGCCGCCGGTGTCGCAGCGGCCTTCAACGCGCCGCTCGCGGGAATCATCTTCGGCATCGAAGAAATGAGCCGCTCCTTCGAGGCGAGGACCAGCGGCCTCATTCTGGGCGCCGTCATCGCGGCGGGCCTGACTTCGCTGGGCCTTCTCGGCGACTACACCTATTTCGGCACCACGGCCGAGACGCTGCCCTTTGGCCCGGCCTGGATCGGCGTGCTGGTCGCCGGCATCGTCTGCGGCCTCGCGGGCGGCGTGTTCAGCCGCATTCTCATCCTGACGGCACGCGGCCTTCCCGGGCCGATCGGACAAGCCATCAAGCAACGGCCCGTCCTATTCGCGATCCTGTGCGGGTTCGGCGTCGCGCTCTGCGGGCAGGCGGCGGACGGCAGCATTTTCGGCACCGGCTACGAGCAAGCCAAGATCATCCTGCGCGGCGGCACCGACCTTCCCGGCAGCTTCGCCGTCTTGAAACTCGTGGCGACCGTCCTGTCGTCGATCAGCGGCATCCCCGGAGGCATCTTCGCACCGTCACTCGCCATCGGGGCCGGCATCGCGCGCAATCTCCTCCCCATCTTGCCGCATATTCCCATCGGCGCCTTAGCGATCCTGTGCATGGCAGGCTATCTCAGCGGAGTGGTGCAGGCGCCGATGACCTCTTTCGTGATCGTCTCGGAGATGACGGCCAACCACGCCCTCATCATTCCCATCATGATCTGCGCCTTCACGGCCAGCGCCGCATCGAAACTGGTCTGTCCGGAGGGGATCTATCACGCTCTAGCCAAAACCTATCTGCCGCCGGGGGAGCCCGCGCCGCATGGCTGAGCCGGGCGGAATCGCGATCTTCGTCGATGCTGACGCCTGCCCGGTGAAAGCCGAGGTGTTCCGCGTTGCGGAGCGGCACAAGCTGAAGACCTTCGTGGTCGCCAACAGCCCGATCATGGTGCCCCGCGATCCTGCGATCGAACGCATCGTGGTGGCGAGCGGGCCCGACCAGGCCGACGACTGGATCGCCGAACGCGCGGGGCGCGGCGCCGTGGTGGTGACGGCGGACATTCCCCTCGCCAGCCGCTGCGTCAAGGCGGGGGCCGATGTCATCGCCCCCAACGGGCGCGCCTTCACCGAGGCCTCGATCGGCATGGCGCTCGCCACCCGCAACCTCATGGACGATATACGCGGCGCCGGCGCCATCACAGGCGGCCCGAAGCCGTTTTCGCCTCGGGACCGTTCGGAATTCCTTCAGGCGCTCGATCGCGCCATCGTCCGGCTGAAACGCGCCGGCCTCCTGCCCCTCGGCCTCGCCCCGCCGAGTTAGAACCGCATATTGCGCATATGCGTTAGCGGCTCTATCGTTCTGGGTCTTCGGTCGGGGAAGCCTCATGCAAAAACCCTCGCTCTATCCTGTCAAGAAAGTCATCGGCTTTGACGAAGAGCTTCTGAAGGCCGTCGATGCCTGGCGGGGCGCCCGTACGCCCATCCCCAATGCCTCGGACGCCATCCGGCAGATCCTCACCAAACATCTGCGCCAGAAGGGCTACCTGCCCAAGCCAACGAAGACCGGCACCAGCGGCACTGGCGGCGGTTAACCTGCCTCGTCCCGGTGTCACGGACTGCGAAGGAGGATCGCCGTGAGCGACAATGATCGATCCTGGCCTCAACTCTCACCGCTTTCGACCGGTATCCGGGGGCGCTGCCCGCGGTGTGGACAAGGCCGCCTGTTCGCTGGCTTCCTCAAGCTCGCAGCGCGGTGCGATGTCTGCGGCCTCAACTACGGCTTCGCCGACCCGGCCGACGGCCCGGCCTTCTTCGTCATCTGCTTCGCCTGCATCCCGGCCGTCGCCTTCGCGGTCTGGCTGGAGGTCGAATACCAGGCGCCATATTGGGTCCATCTCTTCACCAGCTTGCCGTTGCTGCTCCTCACCTGCATCCCGCCGTTGCGGCCCATCAAGGGATGGCTCGTCGCCAGCCAATATGTCTACAAGGCCGAAGAGGGCCACCTGGCCTCGCAGCCGATCGACCCTCCGGCTCTGGACGACCGGGGCAAATAGAGCCCCCGAGCCCGCTTCTTGCGCCATGCGGTGATTAAGGCTCTTTATTCGCCGCAGAACATGCGGAGATTATGCGCTACATTTACGATCATCCTGATTGGCCACAGTTCCGATGGGACAAGGCATCGCTGACCGACCAACTTGCGGGCTTGCGGTACCGGCACGGCCGCTTCATCGCCCGCATGGAAGGCCTCGGGTTTGCTATGCGTTCGGACGCCGTTCTGCGCACGCTGACCGAGGATGTCCTCAAGACCAGCGAAATCGAAGGCGAAATCCTGGACCCCGCCCAGGTCCGATCTTCTCTCGCGCGTCGATTGGGAATGGATATCGCCGGCATGGTGCCGGCGGATCGCGCCGTCGATGGCGTCGTCGCCATGCTGCTCGACGCCACGCAGAATTTCGCCAAACCCCTATCGGTCGAGCGGCTGCACGGTTGGCACGCCGCGCTTTTTCCCACCGGCCGGAGCGGCATGAGCCGGATCACGGTGGGCGCATGGCGAAGACAGGAGGATGACCCGATGCAGGTCGTCTTGGGTCCGGTGGGGCGCGAGACGGTGCATTTCGAGGCCCCTGCGGCCGGCCGCGTCGATGCCGAAATGCGACGCTTCCTCGGCTGGTTCGAAGACCCAGCACTCGATATCGAGCCCGTCATCAAGGCGGCCGTGGCCCATATCTGGTTTGTGACCATCCACCCGTTCGAGGATGGCAATGGTCGGATCGGCCGAGCCATCATCGACCTCGCGTTGGCGAGGGCGGAAGGCATGGCGCAACGGTTCTACAGCATGTCGGCCCGTCTCCGCGTCGAGAGAAACGACTATTACGAAACCCTTGAAGCGACCCAGAAGGGCGATCTCGACATCACGCTAAGGCTTCGCTGGTTCCTCCAGGTCTTCGATCAGGCGATCAAGGATGCGGAAACGCGCATGGAGGCGGTTCTGCGCAAGGCTCGGTTCTGGTCCCTGCCGACAGTGGAAGGAGTGAACCCCCGCCAGCGTGACATCCTCAATCGCCTGCTCGACGGATTCGAGGGCAAGCTCACCTCCTCGAAATACGCAAAACTGGCCAAGTGCTCACCAGATACCGCGTTGCGCGACATCGATGATCTCTTGGAGCGGGGCCTGATCACCAAAGCCCCGGCCGGCGGGCGAAGTACAAACTACGTCCTGCCTCCCGCGTGAGACGCCGCAGTCTCACGTTCCCCTCGGCTTGACCCTTGTGGTCGGCGGGGCCGCGGCGGGATCGTCGGGCCAGGGGTGGCGCGGATAGCGGCCGCGCATCTCGGATCTCACCGCTGTCCAAGAGCCGCGCCAGAACCCCGGCAGGTCACGGGTGATCTGGATCGGCCGGTGCGCCGGCGAGAGCAGGTGCAGGATCAGAGGCACGCGGCCCCCCGCCAACGCCGGATGGGTCTTGGCGCCGAACAATTCCTGCACCCGCACGGCGATCGAGGGGCCGCCCTCCGCCGCGTAATCGACCGCAAGGCGCGAGCCGGTCGGCGCCTCCCAATGAGTCGGCGCCTCCTCGTCGAGGCGTCGCGACATTTCGTAAGGCAGCAGGGCCTGGAGCGCCGGCCCGACGTCCTCGGCCGAAAGATCGGCCAGGCCAGTCTTGCCGTGCAGGGAGGGCGCGAGCCAATCCTCGATCGTCGCTTTCAGCGTCGCATCGGAGACGTCGGGCCAGCTTTCTCCCTCAGCCGCGCGCAGAAAGGCAACGCGGTCGCGCCACTGCGACAGGGCCTTGCCCCAGGGCAGTCGGTCGAGCCCGATCTTGGCGAGGCCGCGTGCCAATAACCGCGCGGAAGCCTCGTCGCCCGGCGGCCGCAAGGGCGTTTCGGCGAGCACGATGGCGCCGAGGCGCGTGAGGCGGCGGGCCGAAAGCGCCGCCCGGCCCTCGTCGAAACTGACTTCGTCCCGCACGATGATCGCATCGCCGGCGATGGCTTCCACGGCGGCAAAATCGAGGGGAGACGCGAGCATGATGCGCGAGGACGACGCCCGCCCCGTCACCTCGGCCACGGCCAGAAAGGGCGAGCCGGCCAGGGCTCCCGCCTCGTCGAGCGCCGCCGCACGGCCGTTGGCCAGCAAGAATTCACCGCGCTTGCCGCGCGCCTTGGCGATCCGCTCCGGGAAAGCCAAGGCCAGAACCTGGCCCGGCGTCAGGCCGCCGGCCGCGCCGGCGTCCACGCCTTCGACGCCGCGACGGGCCTGACGGGCGAAGGACTGGGCAAGCTTTCGGGCCGCCTCCGAGCGCGGGCTGCGATCACGACGCCAGCGTTCGAGCTTGCCGTCGAGATCGGCGCCGTCCCCGCCGAGGCCTCGCTCGACAATGAGCGCTGCGACTTCACCCCCGAGGCGTCCGTCGCCGCGCCGAGCGGCCTCGATCACCATGCGGGCGATGCGCGGGGGTGCCGCGAGGCCGGCAATGGCCCGGCCCCCCTCGGTGATGGCGCCCTCCTCGGTGATGGCGCCGATGGCCGACAGGAGTTTGCGCGCCTCGGTCACGGCGCCGGCCGGCGGCGGATCGAGCCAGCGCAGCGCCGCAGGATCTCGCGCCCCCCATAAGGCGAGATCGAGCACGAGGCCGGAGAGATCGGCATCGAGGATTTCGGGCCGAGCGAAGGCCGGCAAAGCGCCGGTGCCCGCTTCCTCCCAGAGGCGGAGGCAGAGACCCGGCGCCGTGCGCCCGGCACGGCCGCGACGCTGATCGACCGAGGCCCGCGAGGCGCGGACGGTTTCGAGCCGGGTCAGTCCAAGGTCCGGCTCGAACCGGGGAACCCGGGCCATGCCGCTGTCGACGACGACGCGAATGCCTTCAATCGTCAAGGCGCTTTCGGCGATGGAGGTGGCGAGGACGATTTTCCTCAGCACGCCCGGCGAGGGCTTCACGGCGCGGTCCTGGGCGGCGCGGTCCATGGCGCCGTAGAGCGGCGCAACCTCGGCTTCGCCGGGTCGCAGGCGCGCCTCCAGCCGCGACGCCGTGCGCAGGATTTCGGATTGGCCGGGCAGAAAGGCGAGGATCGAGCCCGCCTCGGAGCGGAGCGCCGCGACGATGGCGTCCGTCATCGCGTCTTCGAGGCGAGACGGGGGGTCTCGGCCAAGGTAGCGGGTCTCGACCGGAAAGGCGCGGCCTTCGGATTCGATCACCGGCGCTTCGTCGAGCAGGCGGGCGACGCGTGCTCCATCGAGCGTCGCCGACATGACCAGCAGACGCAGGTCGGGCCTGAGTACCCCTACGACGTCGAGCGCCAGGGCGAGACCGAGGTCGGCGTCGAGCGATCGTTCGTGATATTCATCGAAAATCACCGCCGCGACGCCGTGGAGACCGGGGTCCTCGAGCATCATGCGGGTGAAAACCCCTTCGGTCACGACTTCGATCCGGGTAAGCCCCGACACCATCGTGTCGAACCGCGCCCGCAGGCCCACGCGCTCGCCGACCCGCTCCCCCAGCATGGAAGCCATGCGCTCGGCTGCGGCACGGGCCGCGAGACGGCGGGGTTCGAGCAAGATGAGCTTGCCGCCTTGGGTCCACGCCTCATCCATCAGCGCTAAAGGCACGCGCGTTGTCTTGCCCGCGCCAGGAGGCGCCACCAGGACGGCGACGGTTCGCTGGGAAAGCGCCAATCGCAGCGGCTCGATGACGGCATCGATCGGCAAGGCCGAATCAAATCCCATCAACGAACCGGGGTTTCACGGTGGAAAAGCTGCATAAAACCAAAGGCCCAAGGGCGACACCTGCGGCATCCTGACGGCCCCCTTCTCCCCGGCGGCGGAAAAGAGTATCTGCAAAGCGCTCGGCTCATTGGCCGGAACCTGTAGAGCCTCGCCGCCGAAGGCACAATGATGTCCCAAGAACCCGTGAGCGGCACGCCCGCTGCCACGTTCCACCGTGAGGACGATGCAGCGCAGCGGCTGAATGGTCACTCGCCCTCGGCCAACCCCGGCCATTCGGCGGGCCACGGTCGGGCCGGATTTTTCGGCCTGACGCTCGGCTCCATCGGGGTCGTCTTCGGCGACATCGGCACAAGTCCGCTGTACGCGCTGAAGACTGCTTTGCAGCACGGCACCGAAGCGGGCGTCAGTCGCGGCGAAGTGATCGGCATCATCTCGCTCCTCATCTACGCGCTGTTCTTCACCGTCACGGTCAAATACGTTCTTTTTCTGATGCGGGCCGACAACAAAGGCGAAGGCGGAACGCTATCGCTCATGGCGCTGGCCCAACGGGCGCTAGGGCGCCGGGCGGGACCGGTCTTCATTCTCGGAGTGGCGGGCGCGGCGCTCTTCTCGGGCGACGCCATCATCACCCCCGCGATTTCAGTTCTGGCGGCCGTCGAGGGGCTCGGCGTCGCCGAGGCGTCGTTGAAGCCCTATGTCATTCCCATCACGGTCGCGGTCCTGATCGCCTTGTTCACGGTTCAGCGCAGCGGCACCGCGAAAGTCGCCAGCTTCTTCGGCCCGATCATGGTGGTGTTCTTTTTCGTCATCGGCTTTCTTGGCATCATCCATATTGCCGACGCCCCGGCCATCCTCACCGCCTTCGACCCCCTCAACGGCTTGATCTTTCTGTTCAGCAACGGAACCGCCGGCTTCCTCACGCTCGGCCTGGTGTTCCTTGCGGTGACGGGCGCCGAGGCGCTCTACGCCGACATGGGACATTTTGGCCGTAAGCCGATCCAGGTCGCCTGGACGCTGTTCGTCCTGCCGGCTTTGCTGCTCAACTACCTCGGCCAGGGCGCCCTGGTGTTGCATGACCCTTCGGCCATCAAGGATCCGTTCTTTTTGATGGTGCCCCCTTGGGCGCAGATCCCCTTCGTGATCCTGTCGATGGTCGCGACCGTCATCGCCAGCCAAGCCGTCATCACAGGCGCGTTTTCGCTGATCCGCCAAGCCATCCAGCTGGGATTGCTGCCCCGCATGGAAATCCAGCACACATCGGAAACCACTGAAGGCCAAATCTTCGTGCCTCGGGCCAATCGGCTGATGCTGATCGGCGTGCTGCTCCTGGTCTTCCTGTTCAAATCTTCGGATTCGCTGGCCAATGCCTATGGCATCGCCGTGACCGGAACGATGGTGGTCACGACGGCGCTGTCCTACTTCGTGGTATCGAAACTCTGGAAATGGCCGCTGATCTGGGCCTTGCCGTTCATCGGCTTCTTCCTCGTCATCGACCTTGCTTTCCTGTTCGCCAATCTGGCGAAAGTCTTCGATGGCGGCTGGGTGCCGCTGCTGCTCGCAGCCTGCTCCATGCTGCTCATGTGGACCTGGGTGCGTGGCGCGGCCCTTCTGGCCACCAAGATGCATCGGGATTCGATCTCGATGCGCGGGCTCATCGCCATGCTGCAACGGAGCAAACCGGTGAGGGTGCCGGGCACCGCCATCTTCCTCACCAGCGATCCCGAGGTCGCCCCCTCCTCGCTGATGCATAATCTCAAGCACAACAAGGTGCTGCATGAGCGGATCGTCATCCTCACCGTGAAGACTCTCGATTCGCCGCGCGTGCCGCAATCCAAGCGCTTCGAGATCGAAAAGCTGTCCGAGGACTTCACCTCGATCAGGCTCTACTACGGCTATATGGAGATTCCCCGCATGCCCGCGGCGCTCGCCAGCCTGCGCAAGGGGGGCTTGAAGTTCGACATCATGACGACCTCGTTCTTCCTCGGCCGGCGAACGCTCAAACAAGCGTCCAACTCCTTCATGCCCGCTTGGCAGGACCATCTGTTCATCGCCTTGTCCAAGCAGGCAGCGACCGCGACGGACTTTTTCTCGATCCCGTCGGACCGCGTGGTTGAGCTTGGCGCTCAGGTCTCGATCTGAGACAAGAGGCGTTCCCCCTGCGAAATCGATAAAGGGCGCCATAAGGATCGGGCGGAAGCGGTTCGCCGAGACGGACGAACAGAGGAAGACCTCGATCATGACGCCGAAACGCCGGCACGGGTTTTGGATCGACCCTATGCTCGATGGTATCGTGATCTAGCCAGCGCGGTGCGACAAGGCTATCACTTCACGGGCAAGGACGACAGTCGCGGCAAGGGCCGGATGTTCAGCGGGTGTTCAAGGAGCGTCGATGCACCAGTCCGCCGACCGCTTCCGCGATGCCCGCATCCTCATGTATAGCCACGATACATTCGGCCTCGGCCATCTGCGGCGATGCCGTGCCATCGCCCATGCGCTGGTGGAGCGGTTCAAGGGCCTGCACGTTCTGATCGTCTCGGGTTCCTCGATCGCCGGCGCGTTCGAATTTCGCACGCGGGTCGATTTTCTGAAGGTGCCGAGCATCATCAAGCTCTACAACGGTGAATATACGCCGCTGTCGCAGCATACCGATCTGCAGGAAACGCTGAACCTGCGTCGCTCCATCATTCAGAGCACGGCCGAATCCTTCGACCCCGACCTGTTCATCGTCGACAAGGAGCCGCTCGGCCTGCGGGGCGAGCTCGAACCGACGCTGATCTCCCTCAAGCTGCGGGGCACAATGCTGGTGCTGGGGCTGCGCGACGTGATGGATTCGCAGTCCCTGCTCGAAGCCGAATGGGCGCGGGTGGACATGCTGCGCAAGATGGAAAGCCTCTACGACGCCGTCTGGATCTATGGACCCAAGGATTTTTACGATCCCCTGGTGGGGCTCGACGTTTCGGCGACCCTCCGGTCCCGCTTGACCTGGACCGGCTTCCTGCGGCGAGAGGTTCCGGCGCAGCCTAGCCACAAGACGGTGACGCTGCCACCCGACGCGCTTCTGGTGACAGTGGGCGGAGGCGGCGACGGCGTGCAGCTCATGCGCCAAGTCATCGCGGCGCATGATTGCGATCCGGGTCTGACCTGGCCGCTCGTCATGATGCTCGGGCCTTTCATGCGGGCGGAGGAGCGCGACGAAATCCGCGCCAGCGCCGAGGAGCATCCGGCACTCCATATTCTCGATTTTGACAACCGCCCGGAAACGCTGATGGAATCGGCGGCGGGTGTCGTCAGCATGGGCGGCTACAACACCTTTTGCGAGATCCTTTCGCTCGACAAGCGCGCGCTCATCATTCCGCGTGTCTCGCCACGCGAAGAGCAGTTGATCCGCGCCCAGCGGGCGGCGTCACTGGGCCTTGTCGACATCCTGCTGCCGAGCGAGGCCGAGGACCCGCGCAAGCTTGCGGCGGCGCTCCGCCGTCTGCCGAACCGCCTCAAGCCCTCGCAGACGTCCTATGGACGACCGCTGGACGGTCTGGACCGGATCGCCGACCTTGTGCATAGCTATGTGGCGGCACGCGAGGGGCCATCGCTGACGCTTTTGGCCGGCGGCAGGGCGGACGCGTGATCGGACCCATCGCTTTCGTTCTCAAGGGTTATCCGCGCCTCTCCGAAACCTTCATCGCCGAGGAAATCCTGGGTCTCGAACGCGCCGGTTTCGACATCAGGATCGTAGCGCTGCGCCGCCCGACTGACGTGAAGACCCATCCGGTTCATGCCGAGATCGCCGCGCCCGTCGCCTATCTGCCGGAATATCTCCATCACGCCCCCCTGCGCGTCGCACGCGCCTTATGGAGGCAGCGCAAGGCTCCGGGTCTTGCCGCGACGGTGCGCCAGTTCCGGGCGGACCTCAGTCGCGATTTTTCGCGTAACCGGTTTCGCCGGTTCGGGCAGGCTCTCGTCCTGGCGGATGAGCTGCCGCCCAAAGTGTGTCATCTGCATGCCCATTTCATCCACACCCCGGCGAGCGTCGTGCGCTACGCCAGCCTGCTGACGGGCTTGCCCTGGTCCTGTTCGGCCCATGCCAAGGATATCTGGACCTCGGCCGACTGGGACCTCGCAGCCAAGCTCGACGAAGCTCGGTGGACGGTGACCTGTACGAAGGCCGGTCGGCAGCGGCTGCAGGCCTTGAGCCCGGCCGGCAAGCCCGTGCACCTCGTCTATCATGGGCTGCGGCTCGACCGATTCGTCCCGCTTCCCGCCTTCGGCTCGAACCGTGACGGAACCGGCGAGCCCGTGCGTTTCCTCAGCGTTGGGCGGGCGGTGGAAAAGAAGGGGTTCGACGTCCTGCTGCGGGCCTTGGCCCTCTTGCCCGAAAGCCTGGGCTGGCGGCTCACGCAGATCGGCGGCGGCCCGGAACTGCCACGGCTGCGTGCCATGGCCGAGGGAGCCGGCCTCGCCGGCCGCATCGACTGGCTCGGCGCCCAGGACCAGACCGTAGTGCTCGATCACTACCGGCTGGCGGATGTCTTCGTGCTCCCCTGCCGGGTCGCGGGGGACGGCGACCGCGACGGCCTGCCCAATGTCCTCGTCGAAGCGCAGAGCCAGGGGCTCGCCTGCGTATCCACGCTCGTGGGCGGCGTACCCGAATTGATCAAGACCGGCGTCACAGGCCTTTTGGTCGAGCCCGACGATCCCGCCGGGCTGGGCGAAGCCCTTCGGATGCTCGCCCAAGAACCCGAATTGCGCCGTCGCCTCGGCCGCGCCGGAGAGGCCCGGGTGCGGCAGGCCTTCGACGGTAAGGTCGGCCTCGACGTTTTGGGCACGCTGTTCGGCGCGGACATGGGCGACAGGGTGCGGACGGCGGCCGAATAGGCATGAAACAACAGAAAATCCTCTTCTATGTGCAGCACCTGCTCGGGGTGGGCCATCTGGTTCGCGCGGGCCGGATCGCGGCCGTCTTGGCGCAGGGCGCCGAGGTGCTGCTGGTCGTCGGCGGCGAGCTTCCGCATGGGCTCGTACCTTCCGGCATCGCCATGCTGCATCTGCCCCCGGTGCGAGCCGCCGAGGGGGGATTCTCGTCCTTGGTTCATCCGGACGGAACGCCCTTCAGCGAGGCCGACAAGGCTCGACGTCGGGACCGTCTGATCGAGGCCTTCGACCTCTTCCGCCCCGACGTGCTTCTCATCGAGGCCTTTCCGTTCGGGCGCCGCGCGATGCGGTTCGAACTCCTGCCCCTGCTGGAACGGGCCGAGCGGACCGTTCCTCGCCCGCTGGTCGCTTGTTCGCTGAGAGATATCCTCCAGCCGGCGCGCCCCGAACGGCAGCTGGAGACGCTCGATCTCGTCCGCCGCCATTTCGATCTTGTGCTGGTGCATGGCGCCCCGGACCTGTTTCCGCTCAAAGCTTCGTTCGCGCCCGCAACGGAATTCGAGGACCGGATCCGTTACACCGGTATGGTCGGACCCGACCTCTCGGCGGCGGCCGAAACCTCGACCCGGGAAACCTTCGACGTCATCGTGTCGGTGGGGGGAGGCGCGGTCGGCACCGATCTCCTGCGCGCCGCTTTCGCGGCACGGCGCGGCACCGCCCTGGCCGACGCGCGCTGGCTCGTGCTCACTGGCCCGAACATGCGCGGCGACATCGTCCTGCCGTCCACCGACGGGGTGACGATAAGAACCTTCGCGGCCGAATTGCCCGTCCTCCTCAAGCGGGCCAAGGTGTCTGTCTCGCAAGCCGGCTATAATACGGTGGCCGATCTCGCGGCGGCCCGCTGCCGCGCCGTGCTGGTCCCTTTCGCACGGGGCGGCGAGACCGAGCAGAGCCGCCGGGCGGCGCTTTTGCATGACCGTGGCTGGGCGGTCGCGCTCCCGGAAGCGCAACTGAACGCCGAAAACCTGGCTGCGGCGATCGATCGGGCCCTAGACCTGCCCCAGGAGGCCGGAATAGGCCTCGCTCTGGGAGGCGCGGAGGGAACTCGCACCATCATCGAGCGAGAGATCACGGCGCGCCGATCGGGATAGACGATCGCGATCTTATCGAACGAACGGCCTGGATTGGTGCAGCGCTAAAACGCTTGCCGGATGGCCGGAGCGGGGAGACAATAGGCGCTCGGGCTCGGGGATAGGGCCGAGCCTCCATGCGCGGTGGATCGAGGCGGGTCGGAGAACAGGAACGGCATGGAGGCCAGTCTATTCCGTTATATCTGGACGCAGAGCCGGCGCGAGCAGATCTGGATCTTGTTCATCATCCTGGCGTCCATGCCGTTCAGCTTCATCATGCTGGATCTGCCCAAATATATCGTCAACGGGCCGATCCAGGCCAAGGGCTTCGAACAGGCTACCTCGACACAGCATTACTTCCAGATCAAGGTTCCGGTCCCGGCCAGCCTCAAAGGCGACGGCTTCATCGAGGTTTTGCATGGATTCGACCTCAACCGGGTCTGGTCGCTGGTGGTGCTCAGCGCGCTCTTCCTGCTGCTGGTTGTCGTCACAGGTCTCTTCAAATATTACATCAATTTCTACAAGGGTCGCCTCGGCGAGCGCATGCTCGGGCAGTTGCGATATGAGCTGATCGATCGCGTGCTGCGCTTTCCGCCGACCGAGTTCCGCCGCGTCAAGGGCGCCGAAGTCGCCACCATGATCAAGGATGAGGTGGAACCACTCGGCGGTTTCATCGGCGACGCCTTCGTGCAACCGGTGTTCCTCGGTGGCCAGATCCTCACCTCGATCGTCTTCATCCTGATCCAGAACTTCGCCCTTGGGGGGATCGCGCTCGCGCTTCTCCTCGTGCAGGGCATCGTCATACCCCGCCTCCGGCGCAAGCAATTGGTCCTCGGCCGCCAGCGGCAGTTAACCGCCCGTGCGCTCGCCGGACGGATCGGCGAGATCGTCGACGATATCTCCAACATCCATACCAACGACGCCTCCGACTATCAGCGCGCCGATATCGCGACACGGTTGACCAAGATCTTCTCCATCCGCTTCGCGCTCTACCAATGGAAGTTCTTCGTCAAGTTCCTCAACAACCTGCTGGCTCAGATCACGCCCTTCTTGTTCTACATGGTGGGCGGATTCCTGGCGATCTGGGGGTTGCTCGACATCGGCCAGCTGGTGGCGGTGATTTCCGCCTACAAGGATCTCCCATCGCCGGTCAAAGATCTGATCGACTGGGACCAGCAGCGGCTCGACGTCGAGGTCAAATACACCCAGGTGATCGAGCAATTCTCAGTCGACCCCTCGGTGGAACTGCTTCCCCCGCCCGACTACAATGGCCCCATTCCGGATTTGTCCGGCGAAATCGTCTTCACAGGCGTGACGGTGCTCGACGGCAGCGGCCTGCGTCTCCTCGACAACCTCTCGCTGCGCTTCGGTGTCGGCGAATTGACCGCTATACGGGGCGGCCCGACGGGCGGGGGCGAAAGCCTGATTGGCGTGCTTTCGCGCCTTGTCTGGCCGGACGCCGGGCGAGTCACCATCGGGGAGCGCGATGTGAGGGAGATCCCACTTTCGGTCACGGGGCGGCGCTTCTCTTATGTGACGGCCGAGACCTTTTTCCCTCAAAGCACCGTCGCCGAAGCGCTCTATTACGGTATCCGCCACGCCAAGGAACCGCAGAGGAAAGGACGGCACGACATCATCAAGTCGCGCGGCAACAACCTCGACTTCGACGCTGACTGGATCGATTGCGACGCCGCAGGGGCCAGAGACTTGGACGATCTCGTCGGCAAGGTGGAGAACTGCCTGTCGATCGTCGCCTTGGCCAACGACATTATCGCGTTCGGCCTCGCCCGGCGCCTCGCCGTGACGGACGAGGACGTGGAGGCGCGCTTCGTCCAGGCCCGTGCCATCTTCCGCGACAAGCTCGGCGAGGCCGATATGGTCCAGCTCGTCGAAGCCTTCGACCCCGAACGTTACAACGGTCAATCCTCGATCGCCGAGAATCTCGTCTTCGGCACGCCGCTCGACGAAAGCTTCAACCTGAAACAGCTCGGGAGCAATCCCGTGATCCGCAAGGCCCTGAGCGCAGACGGTCTCGATGCGACGCTGTTCGATCTCGGCAAGACCGTCGCGGAGACGATCATCGAGGTTTTCGATGGGCTCGACGCCGAAAGCCCGCTGTTCGAGCAACTGAGCCTGATGACCCCGGAGCAGTTTCCGGACTATCAGGCGGCCTTGAAGCGCGTCGGCTCCCGGCGGTTCAAGCAGGCCTCCTCCGGCGACCAGGCGGTGTTCCTCGATCTCGCGTTCGGCTACATCGAGCCGCGCGACCGCCTCGGCCTGCTCGACGACGAGTTGCGCGACAAGCTGCTTCGTGCCCGGCATGCCTTTCACGCGGCGCTGGGCGACAACCAGGACAAGATCGCCTTCTATCATCCGGACCGGTACAATCAGGCGGCGACCATCAAGGACAACGTGCTGATGGGCCGCGTCGCCTTCGGAATCGCGGAGGCGGAAAACCGGGTCAGCACCATGGTGCGCGACATCGTCGACGAATTGTCGCTCCGCTCGGTCGTGTTCCGGGCCGGCCTCGAATTCAACATCGGCAATGGCGGCAAGCGGCTCAGCGCCGCGCAACGCCAAAAGCTTGCCATGGCGCGCGCGATCCTGCGGCGGCCTGATCTGCTGCTTGTCCACCGGGGACTCGTGCAGATCGACGGACACCGCCAGGAGGAGATCTTGAGCCGAATCGTCGAGGAATCGCGGGGGGGCAATGGAAGACGGGGCTTCGGCATCCTATGGGACCTGGAAGGCGAAGGTCTGACATCCCATTTCAACCGTATCATCACGATGGACAACGGCAGGATCGTAGACGACACCATCAGCAGCGGCGACGACGGATCCGATGCCGAAGCCGAACCCATGCAGGCGTCGGCCTGAGGCACCAGTCGATTTTGCCGTGCGAGGGCAAAATCAAGACTGCTATAAGTTTTTGGGGCGGACTTGCGGAAGTCTGCTCGGGGCCTGTCTGCTTCGGACGGACATGCGAGGGGCAACAGGGATTGCCGGAGGCACGAAGACGGCGGAGGGGGATATCAGCGTGAGTCTTTTGAAGGAAGATGTCGAGGTCCTGCGCGAAGTCCCGATCTTCGCCTCGGTGGACCCGTCGAAACTCAAGCTCTTGGCCTTCGCGTCGCGGCGTCTGACGTTCGACACTGGACAAACGCTGTGCAGCGAGGGCGAAACAGGCGAAACCGCCTTCGTCATCGTGAAGGGTTCCGCGGAGGTTTTCATTCGGGCGGGGAGTGAAAACATCAAGGTCGCGACCGTTGGACGAAACGAGTTCATCGGCGACATGGCGATCCTGTGCGATCGCCCGCGCTCCGCCACCGTCAAGGCCACATGCCCGTGCGAGACGCTGGTCATCGGCAAATCCCAGTTGATGGGGTTGCTGAAGAGCTTTCCCGAAATGGGAATCGCGATGATGCGCGTGCTCGCCATGCGTCTCGACCGAACCAACCGCGCGCTCGCCCAGGCACAATCAGAACATGGGGCGCATCAATGAATCGACCGCGCCGTCCGCAAGACCCCTTCGCCGCCGCCGAGGCCGCCTTCAGAAAAGCTCCCGCCATGCCAGCGCCGGAGCCCGCCAAGGCGCCGGCGACACCCGGCGCGCGGCAGACAGTGTCGCTGCGGCTCGACGAAACCGTGCTCGACTATTTTCAAGCCGACGGCCCAGGCTGGCAGGACAGAATCAACGATGCCTTAAAGGCCCTCGTCGAAAAAGTAGCGGGGGTAAGTGTATAGACATCCCCGAAGGATTTTTTTTGTCTGGGGTGTAACCTTATCCCCGTCAGAGCGAATGACCATGTCCGGGGCTAAACCCGGCCGCATCCCGTTGGATGCGATCTGATGGGGAGACCTCGATGCTCGATCGACGCGCTTTGATCCTGGCCCTTGCGGCCGCCACGACCGGCGCTGGCGTGGTTCAGGCCTTCGTGGCCGAAAAACCCTTTACGCCCGCAGCCTTCGAGGCCGCTCAAAAAGCTGGCGGACCCATCCTGATCCATATCACCGCGCCGTGGTGCCCGACCTGCAAGGCGCAAAAACCCATCCTGGCGCGATTGACCGCCGACCCGAAGTTCGGCGCCCTTACGGTCTTCGATGTGGACTTCGACAGCCAGAAGAGTGCCGTCGCGGGCTTCGGGGCACGGAGCCAAAGCACGTTGATCGCGTTCAAAGGCGCTCAGGAGGTGGGGCGGTCCGTCGGCGATACCCGCGCGGCCTCCATCGAGGATTTGCTCAACCAGTCGATCTGACGCGTCTCGGTCATGATCGGTAGCCTGGGCCTTGCGCTGCTGGCGGGTTTGCTGTCGACCCTGTCGCCATGCGTCCTGCCCCTCGTGCCCATCGTGCTTGGCACGGCTGCGAGCCAGCATCGTTTCGGCCCATTGGCACTGGCGGCCGGGGTCGCGCTGTCTTTCGTATCGGTCGGCCTGTTCGTCGCCACGATCGGTTTTTCATCGGACTCGACGGCGGCGTGTTTCGCACCCTGTCAGCCCTGGTTCTGTTGGGGTTGGGCGTCGTGATGCTCGTGCCCCCGCTTCAGGCGCGTCTGGCCGTCGCGGCGGCGCCCATCGGCCAATGGGCGGACCGGCGCTTCGGCGGCATGTCCTCGTCAGGCCTCGCGGGACAATTCACCGTGGGTCTACTGCTCGGCGCCGTCTGGAGCCCCTGTGTCGGCCCCACCCTTGGCGCTGCCTCGGTGCTGGCCGCGCAAGGGCGCGACCTCGCCATTGTCGCCCTCACCATGATGGTGTTTGGTCTGGGTGCCGCACTTCCCCTGCTGTTGCTCGGCATGCTGTCTCGCCAGACCCTCCTGCGGTGGCGGAAGGGGCTGTCGCAGGCCGGTCACGATCTCAAGGTTGCGATGGGCGTCATCCTGATCGTGGTCTCCGCCGCCATCCTTTCCGGACTCGACAAATCTGTCGAGACGGTCCTCGTCGCGGCCTCGCCCGACTGGCTCAGCGATCTCACAAGCCGCTTCTGAGGCCGTGCTCGACAGACTACTCTGCGGGCAGTGCCACCATCTCCCCATGGCCATGGTCGAGGATGGGCTCGGCTGGCGCCACATGGGCATATTTGGCGAAGCCATAAAGCATGACCGCCACCGCGAGATAACCGAGCGCGACGACGGGCGATTGCGCGATGCCGATTTCCTCGCCGTGGATGAAGCCGAAGAAGGTCAGAACCGCTCCCGCCAGAGCGAACCAGGCAGCCTTTTCGAGCTCGCGCTCGATGATGAAGACCGTCACGGCTCCAAGGATGATGCCCGCGAGGGTCGCCCCACCGCCGAGGACCGCTAAGCCGTGATAGAGCACTCCGGCTTGACCAAGCTTATCCATTCCGACGGTCGCCGCATTGGTCCCGGCCGCGCCCAGCGCCCCGTCGATCATGGTTTTGCCCCAAGCGGCGATCTGCGGCATCATGGCCAGGATGATCGCGGGAGCATGGCTCTTTGGCGTCTCCTGGAAGGCCTGGGACCCGATCAGCATGCCGATATAGAGCAAGATCGGCAGGATCGCGACGACGGGAATGAGTGCGCTCATCAGCGCCACGATGCCAAACCATGAGAGCACGAGCACCATCACGCCGGTCGCGGCCGAATAGCCGATCCGTCCTCCCATGGCCTTCCAACCCGGATGGCCGATGTAGACCGCGTTGATGAAGGGATTGCCGAGAACGCAGCCGATCAGGCTGATGATGCCATCGGCGGTCAGCACGCGCGTCGTCGGGAAACTGTCACCCGCCGCAGCCGCGCTTTCGACATTGTCCATGGCCTCGACGAGGTCGTAGATGCCGAACGGAATGGCGGTGATGAGGATGACGCCGAGGTATTTGAACCCATCGAAGACATGTCCGAGCACCGGCAGGGGAATGGAAAAACCGAAATGCGAGACCGCGTCGCCGACGGCGCCAAAGCTCAGGCCGCCATAGCCGAGACCGAAGACGTTCGAGCCCCAAGCGATGATCGTGCCCACCGCTATGGCGACAAGTCCGCCCGGAACACCCCGGCCGTAGCGCACGCCGCCGAACCAATTGGCCAGGATGACGGCAAAACAGACGATCCCGATCAGCGGCGTCTGGAACATCAGCAAACCCGGCCGCATCGAGATAAAGGTGATAGAGATGCCGGCGAGCGAGCCGAGCAGCGCCGCGCGCGGCGTGATCCGGCGGATCACCGGCGCGATGAAGCCGCCGGCCATGAGCACGAAGCTCTGCACGAAGACCCAGGTCAGGCCCGCCTCCCAGGCCTGAACGGGATCGTTCGTCTTGTTCAGGATCGGCAGCATCACGACGAAGGTGACGACGAACATATGCGGCACGCTGATGCCTGACGGCAGGGCCCAGACATCGGTCCGCCCGGTCTTTTTGGCGACGCTATAGGCCAGATAGGCATAATAGACGGTGCTCAGGAACAGCATCAGCCCGGTGGCGGGAAGGATGCGGCCGAAGACCAGTTCGTCCGGCATCTTCAGCACGAAGCGCAGGAGCCCGGTCAGGACCAGGATATTGACCAGGATGTTGGTCCCGAAGCCGAAAAAGGCGTTCCAGTCTCCCGGAACCCAGAGGCGCGGCGCGCTGCCGGCCGATGTGGTCGTGCTTTGCATTTTCCCCACTCCCTTAGTGCGAAAGTTGTGGCCCGCCTATTGGTGCCGTCCGGCCAGCGCCTCGATGACGGCGTCGGACGGCGCGACCCAACCGAAAATGCCGCCCTGGGCATTGATCATCCGCAGGCCAGCGGCGTGAAACTCGGGGAAGTAGGAGGCGCAGCAGTCCTCCACGACCAGGCAGTCGTAGCCTCGGTCATTCGCCTCGCGCACCGTGGTGTTGACGCAAACCTCGGTCGTCACCCCGGTAACGACGAGTTGCCGGATGCCCCGGTGCAGCAGGATGGCGTGAAGATCGGTGGCGAAGAAGGCGCCTTTGCCGGGCTTGTCGATCACCGGTTCGCCTGGCACAGGATAAAGCTCAGGGATGATGTCGTGGCCGGCCTCGCCGCGCACCAGAATGCGGCCCATGGGGCCGACATCGCCGATTGAGGTCGCGCTTCGGCCGCGGATCCTCTTCGCGGGGGGAAGGTCGGCGAGATCGGGCCGGTGGCCTTCGCGGGTGTGCATCGCCAAGAGGCCTGCGGCCCGCCAGGCGGCAAGAAGGCGTCGGTTCGGCTCGATGGCGCGGCGCAATTGCGAAACGTCGTTACCCAGCATTTCGCCAAAGCCGCCGGGCTCGAGAAAGTCCCGCTGCATGTCGATGATAAGCAAGGCGCAATGATCCGGAACGAGCTCGAAAGCATAGGGCTCGGCCAAAATTTCAATGATCTTGTCCATCGATCGCCCCCGGTGATGGCGGCCCGATGCCGCCGGAACTGTTGAGAATGTTCGACGCCATGTAGGTCGTCAGCGGACTGGATCATTATCTATTGTATGCACACGGACATTTATGGATGCAATCCAGGGGTTTTGCATGCTGAAATAGTGTTTTTGCATGCTGTTTTTATGTGCTAGCGCTGCACAAAGATTTCGCGGCAGAATAGTTTTGGACGGTGATGGTGCGGCAGGGAGTGGTGGAGGAGCCGACGCAGGCGGAGCGTCTGGCCGAAGCGATCGCGGAATCTGTCCTCTCTGGAGAATTCGCCCCTGGGCTTCGCCTCGACGAGACGATGCTGGCGGAACGCTACGGCGTTTCTCGCACGCCGGTGCGCGAAGCGCTGCGGCAACTGGCCTCCACTGGCCTCATCGACGTCAGGCCACGACGCGGCGCGACTGTCGCGAGCGCGACCTCCGCGCAGCTCGAAGTGCTCTTCGCCGCGATGGCTGAGATCGAGGCCGCCTGCGCACGGCTCGCGGCTATGAGCATGACGCCGATCGAGCGGCGGCGACTACAAAGCCGGCATGAGATGATGGCGGAACTGGTGGAGCGTGATGACCGCGACGTCTACACGGCGGCCAATGTAGAATTTCACACGCTCATTTACAGCGGCGCCCACAATGCGATCCTGGCGGAGTTCGCAGCAGGTCTAAGGCGCAGAATGGCGCCGTTTCGGCGGGCGCAGTTCAGAACAGCGGGCCGCATCGCACGCTCCCATGCCGAGCATGGGGCGGTCGTGAGGGCCATCATGGCGGGCGACGCCGTCAAGGCTCACGAGGTGATGTTCCATCACATGAGCCTCGTCGAGGATTCCTTCGACCAGTTGGGTGAGGTGGCTCGGGAAATCTGGACAGGTCGGCTGAGTGGAGTTTCTGCCTGAAGGCGGCCAAGATGGCTGCGGATCGGGAGAGATGATGAGCAAGCGAACACGCCGGAACCACGCGCCGGCCTTCAAGGCGAAGGTGGCCCTGGCTGCCGTGAAGGGTGAAAAGACGCTGGCCGAATTGGCTCAGCAGTTCGACGTGCATCCGAACCAGATCACGGCATGGAAGGCGCAACTGGTGGATGGCGCCGCCGAGGTCTTCGGATCGGAGCCGAAGGCGGGCCTGGCGGCTCCGGCCATCGACGTGAAGACGCTTCACGCCAAGATTGGCGAGCTGACGTTGACCAACGATTTTTTGTCCGGCGCGCTCGGCAAGGCCGGCCTTCTGAGCGCAAAGCGATGATCGATGGCCACCACGGTCTCTCGATCACCAAACAGGCACAGGCGCTCGGGATCAGCCGCGGCAGCGTCTACTATCTTCCGCGTCCGGTATCGTCGGCGGACCTCGCCGTCATGCGGCGGATCGACGAACTGCATCTCGAGTTCCCCTTCGCGGGAAGCCGGATGTTGCGCGATCTCCTGAACAGGGAGGGGATCGCGATCGGGCGCCGGCATGTCGCGACGCTGATGAAGCGCATGCGGATCGAGGCGCTGTACCGGAAGCCGAACACGTCGAAACCGGCACCGGGTCACAAGATCTACCCCTACCTCTTGCGGGGCGTGACCGTGGAGCGCCCAAACCAGGCCTGGGCAATGGACATCACCTACGTGCCCATGGCCCGCGGCTTCGTCTATTTGGCGGCGGTGGTCGACTGGTACTCACGCCGGGTCCTCGCCTGGCGGCTCTCCATCACCATGGAGGCGGGCTTCTGCATCGAGGCGCTGGAGGACGCGCTTGCCAGGTATGGCAAGCCGGACATCTTCAACACCGACCAGGGCTCGCAATTCACCAGCCAGGAGTTCACCGACGTGCTGCGCAAAGCCGGGATCGCCATCAGCATGGACGGAAAAGGCGCTTGGCGGGATAACGTCTTCGTCGAACGGCTCTGGCGCTCGATCAAATACGAGGAAATCTATCTCCGAGCCTACGCCTCGGTCGGCGAAGCCCGCGCCTCCATCGGCCGCTACCTGGCCCTCTACAACGGGCGCAGGCCGCATTCGAGCCTTGACCGGAAGACGCCGGACCAGGCCTATTTCGACAGGCTGCCGCAGATCGCGGCGGCCTGAATCCGGTAGGACTCCACCTAACCAAGCGCCGCAGCCTGTTCAGACAAACCGAGCCACCTCAGTCCTGGCTTTCGGTGCGGGTGTAACCGAAGACGATCTCGTTTTCATGCGCGACAACAACTCCAATGACGCGGTCATCGCATCAAGGGCACCAGCGACACTATAACGATCTATAGTCAGTTCTATCAACCTTACTCGCTGTTCGGGCCGCTCGGCTATCTTGAACGAGTCGATCGTTTCGAGTTCGCGGATGGGAGCCTGATCACCGCTGACGATCTGGCACCGAAGATTATCGCTGCGGAAATCGCCTCTGGACAGACCACGATCTACGGCTTTTCGTCGGCCGACGTCATCGATCCGGGGATGGGCGATCACTTCCTCGACGGGGGTGATGGCAACGATACGTTTGCGTACAATCTTGGATACGGCAACGATACGATCTTCCCCGACCACAACAACTTTCTTGCCGGATTGGATGACGAACTCGATCTGGGTCCCGGGATAACGCCGGATATGGTCTCGATGGAGCGGCCGGCGGGGACGGACAACCTTCTCCTCTCGATCCAAGGCGGCGGCTCCATTCTCCTCACGGAGCAATTTACAACCATTGATGTCATTTTTGGTGATATGTCCTTCGACCAAATCAAAACCATTAAATTCGCTGACGGCACGATCTGGACCCCCAACATGGAGGAAGATCGTCTCCTGACGCAGGAATCATCCCAGACATCGGGGAGCGTCGTCGGCTTCTTCAGAGACGACACGATCGTCGCCGGTAATGGTAACAAATATCTCAGTGGCGGCGCTGGGAACGACACTTATGTCTATACGAATCTAGGCGGAAGCGACACCATCGATGACGCCGATATTTGGTCAGATGGCGATACGTTGATATTGCAGGATATCCAAAGAAACGATGTATCGTTTTCTCGACCCGGCGATGGCGCCGACCTTGACTTGAGCATTGGCTCGACCGACCAGACCTTGACAATTTGGGGCCAGTTCTCCGGGATTATTTCGTCAGGGTTGGAATCGTTCCAGTTCGCAGACGGTTCGACGATGTCTGCGGACGACGTCAAACGTCTTCTGCTCGCGCAACAAACGTCTCAGGGCTTCGGCAATGTCATCGGCTTCACGAGTAGCGATGTATTGTCCGCTGGGCTTGGCGATAAATACCTCAGCGGTGGCGAAGGCGACGACACATATATCTATGGTGGTTTGGGTGGAAACGACACCATCAATGACAACACCATCTTCTCTGCCGGCGACAGACTGATCCTTCAGGATTTCGAGTCTAACGATGTCACGTTCTCGCGCCCGAATGATGGTCTTGACCTCCTACTTTCGTTCGGATCGACTGGAAAAACGCTCCTGATTCAGAACGAGTTCTGGGTACAGTCGTCCGGCTTGGAGACGATACAATTTGCGGATGGGTCGACGATCACCAAAGATGAGGTGAAGCAGCAATTGCTCGATCGTGCAACAGCTCAATCGAGCGGAACCATTATCGGATACCTTTACGACGATACATTGGTTGCTGGGCTTGGTGACAAATATCTCGACGGAGGCGGGGGAGACGATACCTACATATATTTAAAGGCAGATGGCAACGATACGTTCGCCGATGGAGCTCAGTCGGCGAACGATCGTCTGATTCTCCCCGACATTATGCCGGGGGACATCGCGGTTTCACCTACTGATCCAGAACTTCTGACTATTCTGTCGACGGGTAAAACTATCCGACTTGATGGCGAATACTTCAATTGGTTGGTCGGCGTAGACGTAATCCAGTTCGCCGACGGGACGACTTGGTCGCGCAACGATCTGAATATGAAGGTCTTTGCGGCCCAAGAGGCCGAGATCAACGGCAGCGTCTATGGTTTTAGCGGCGACGACACCTTGACGGCAGGTCCGGGTGATAAATTTCTCGACGGAGGCGACGGAAACGACACATATCTTTACTCGGTGACTGACGGAAACGCGACGGTCAGCGATATAACCCAATCGAACGACGACGTTCTCGATTTCACCGACCTTCTGCCTTCGGACGTCACGCTTCGGGCGTCGAGCAACGGCTTTGATCTGCTGCTCTCCATATTGCCTTCTGGAAAATCCATCGTCATCCCGAGTGAATTTATAGGCAACGTGATCGGGATTGATGTTTTTAGTTTCGCTGACGGCACGACATGGTCCCGGTCCGACCTCGGCGGCATTATCGCGGCAGATGCCGACATCTACCCGACCCATCACGTTCGATCGGGAGAGGCGTTTGACCCCGTCGGCGAAACGACTATCGTGATCGACCCGGGCGACGACGTGCAGATCGGTTCGTCATCCGACCAAAACGCGTATGACGAAAAGATTGTTTGGTCCGCCTCTAGCGCCTCGGCCGTCATCAGCCTACGAGCCTCACCGGCCGGCAAGCCCGACAGTGTGTTGGAATTACCCGATCTCCTGGCGTCCGACGTCATCTTCTCGAAGGTCGGCGACGATCTGGTCATGGTCAACGACAGGACGGGGAAATCGATCACCTTCAGCGGTCAGCTGTCCTCTGGTACCGGTTTCTCCGGTCTGGGTTCGATCGTCTTTGCGGACGGAACCGTTTTCGACCGAAATCAGATCGCCGCCGCGTCGCTGCCGAACGACAACCCGCCTGCGGGAGGTTCGGTCGACAATGTGTCGGATGCCTATATCAACCTGGGACCCGGGGACGGGGTGAGCATCAATGGGGCAAGCCAGTCCCACGGCTTGCATCTGCGCTGGTCGTCGACGAGCGGTTCAGCCTCGGGCTGGTGGTGGAGTTTCGCAAACGATGCCAACGGCTCCGATCCGAGCGTTCTCGATCTGACCGATTTGAACGCCTCGGACGTCACACTGGGAAGGATCGTCGACAACGGAAGCGACGACCTTGTCGTCACCAACAAGCTTACCGGCAAGACCCTCACTCTATATCATCAATTCTCGGGCTATCCCTACGACGACATCGGCTCGATCCGGTTTGCTGACGGCACGACTCTCAATCACGATCAGATCACCGCCGCATCGCCGCTCATGCTCGCGAACTACAGCCCGGCTCCCGGTGGGTCGGTCAACAATGTTTCGGATGCTAACATCAACCTTGGATCCGGGGATGGCGTCAGTATCAACGGCCAGAATCAATCACACGGATTGCATTTACATTGGTCATCGACGAGCGGCTCTGCCTCGGGCTGGTGGTGGAGCTTCGCCAATGACGCGAACGGCTCCGACCCCAGCGTTCTCGACCTTACCGACCTGGATGCCGCCGATGTCACCCTAACCCGCATCTCCGACAACGGCAGCGACGACCTTGTCGTCACCGACAAGGCAACGGGCAAGTTCCTCACCCTGTACCATCAATTTTCGGGCGCTCCTTACGACGACATCGGGTCGATCCGCTTCGCCGATGGAACGATATTGCACCACGATCAGATCGCCGCCGCTTCGCCGCTGGTTCCGAAGCAGCAAACAAATACAGACACACCCGACTTTTCGACGATCGCTTTTGGCGCGGGCGATGGCGCAACGCTGAACATCTACGGCAATTGGAGCCACGGCGACACTGCGACCTGGTCGAGTACGAGTGGCTCAGCGTCGGCTTATTTTTATGCCGGCTACATTCCGCAGGCCGATAGCGTCGTGAAGCTTTCGGATCTCGACGTCGCCGACGTGACCCTGAAGAGATCGGCGCAAAACGACCTTCTGATATCCGACAATGCGACGGGGAAGACGTTCACGGTCGTCCAGGAATTTCGCGATCCGCAGACCGGCATTGCCTCCCTGCAATTCGCCGACGGCACGATCCTCGATCGAACAGCGCTTAGCGCTGCCCCTTACCGACCCTCGGCCAACACGAACATCGATACCGCGAGCGATGCCAATATCATCCTCGGCGCGGGCGATGGCACGACCCTGAACATCTCCGGCAACCAGAGCCATGACGACAGGCTGACCTGGTCCAGCAATAGTGGTTCCGTCTTGGCGTTTCTCTATGCCGGCTACATTCCCCAAGCCGACAGCGTGCTGTCCCTCGGCAATCTCGATGCGTCGGATGTGACCTTGGAGCGGCAAGTCGATACGCAATACGGTGATAACCTGGTCATCCTGAACAACCAGAGCGGCAAATCGCTCACGCTGCTTCACATGTATTCGGGCAGCGGCACCGGCATTGCCAACCTGCAATTCGCCGACGGCACGGTCCTTGATCGGACAGCACTTGACGCCGCGCCCTACCGACCCCTACCCGGCAGCAATCTCGATACGGCCAACGGCTCATCCATCGTCCTCGGCGCCGGAGATGGAAGCACGCTGAACATCTACGGCAATTGGAGTTACGGTGACACGGCGAGCTGGTCGAGCACGAGTGGCTCGGCATCGGCCTATTTCTATGCCGGATACATTCCACAGGCCGACAGCATCGTGAAGCTGTCGGACCTTGACGCAGCCGATGTGACCCTGACCAGAACGGTGCAAAACGACCTTCTGATCACCGACAATGCGACGGGGAAGACGCTCACGGTCGTCCAGGAATTCCGCGATCAGCAGACCGGCATCGCCTCCCTGCAATTCGCCGACGGATCGAGCCTGGACCGGAATCAGATTGCCGCCGCCGCCTGGGTTCGGGGAACATCTGGAAACGACCAGGAGACAAATCTCGGCGCGTCGGGCACCACCTTCGATCTCGGAGGCGGGGACGACAGCTATTTCGACCGCTCCGTCAACGGCAACACCTTCGTCTATTCGTCCGGCGATGGCGCGGATACCTATGACGTTTCGGCGTCCGGGATCAATACGAACACGCTTGATCTGAAGAACCTCAACGTGTCGGACGTGATGCTTGGCCGCAACGGATCCGACCTGCTTGTGACCGATAACGGCACCGGGCAGACAATCACGGTGAAGAACGAGTTCAGCGATCCGCAAGCGGGGGTCGGCAGCATCGCATTTGGCGATGGGACGGTCTGGAACCGTGATCAGATCGGATCAAATGACTGGTTCCGGGCCGGGTCCGGCGACATCAGTCTCACTGCGGACGACGGCGACCGTACGTTGGTCGCGGGCGGCGGTAACGACACGCTGATTGGCGGGGCCGGTAACGACACATTTATTTACAAGGCGACCAATGGCGATCTGACCATCCAAGATCATGCTGATGCCGCACAACCCGGACGATCGAACACGCTCATGCTTGGCAACCTAAACGCCGCCGACCTCTCTTTCTCGCAGCAGAACAACGATCTCGTCATTGCCATCACGGCGACGGGCCATACGATCACGGTTGCGGGCGAATTCAACTCGCCGGATCATGACGGGGTGCAGAAGATCAAATTTGCCGACGGCACCCAATGGCTGCAGGTCGACATCCGTCAGCATACTCATCCGGGCGCTTGAGTTCCAATCCGAGGCACTTGCAGAACGATTGCGCAGAGATTGGCATAGTAACACTTTGGGAAATATTGAAAGTTTGCGCGTCTTCGCGGCATCCGAATGCGCGGCGATGCTCGAAAATCTACGCCCGATCGTTCAAGGACTGAGCGATCACCTGGTTGCCCTGCTCGACGACCCCGAGCGGCTTTCCCGCGAGTTACGCGACACTCCGGAAGAGAAGGCTCTGGAGAACGAGGCGCGGCTCCGCCGAGATATCGTCGCGACCATTGAAAAGTGGCGCTCGCTACTGGTCCAGGACGCGGCCTTGATCGCTGAAGCCGAGGTGGGAGCGTCCCGCAGCCAGGATGCTCTGTGTAGGGCGGTGACAAACCAGGCCACTGGAGCGTCGGCGATTTGCTGACGCGGGCGGAGTAAAATCCGGCCAGTGGATAGGCTCTCGTTTTTGGGGGCCGGGGATGTTCGTCGTGG
Source organism: Lichenihabitans sp. (assembly GCA_965214365.1). Taxonomy (GTDB): domain Bacteria; phylum Pseudomonadota; class Alphaproteobacteria; order Rhizobiales; family Beijerinckiaceae; genus Lichenihabitans. The sequence continues at coordinate 752,573 of CBDCBM010000004.1, read as the reverse complement.
AGATCTACGCCGCCGTTCGAAAATTCGTGTTCCTTGAGGGGCATAGCCGCCGGGAGGCCGCCCGGGTTTTCGGGCTGAACCGCGAGACGGTGCTGAAGATGTGCCGGTTCTCGTTGCCTCCCGGGTACACGCGCGTGAAGCCGCCCGAAAAGCCGAAGCTTGGACCTCTGCTGCCGGTGATCGACGCGATCCTGGTGGCGGATCGTGATGCGCCGATGAATCAGCGGCACACGGCCAAGAGGATTTTCGAGAGGCTGCGGGACGAGCATGGCTTTGCCGGCGGTTACACCGTGGTGAAGGATCACGTGCGGGTCTGTCGAGCGCGGGCGCGGGAGACCTTCGTGCCGCTATCTCATCCGCCGGGTCACGGCCAGGTGGATTTTGGGGAAGCGCTCGCGATGATCGGCGGCGTCCGCCAGAAGATCCACTTCTTCTGCCTGGACCTACCGCACTCGGATGCTTGCTTCGTGAAGGCCTATCCCCGGGAAACCACCGAGGCGTTTCTGGACGGCCACGTCTCAGGGTTTGCCTTCTTCGGCGGCGTGCCCCTGTCGCTCCTCTACGACAACACCAAGATCGCGGTTGCCAAGATCTGCGGCGACGGCAAGCGCGATCGGACCCGCGCCTTTACGGAGCTGGTCAGCCACTGTCTGTTCCAGGACCGCTTCGGCCGTCCGGGCAAGGGCAACGACAAGGGGAAGGTCGAGGGGCTGGTCAAATTCGCCCGCGCCAACTTCATGACGCCGATCCCCACGGCGGCGAGCTTCGACGCCCTGAACGCCATGCTGGCGGAGCGTTGCCGCGCGCGGCAGGCCGATCATGCCGGTCGGCGCTCTGCCACCATCGGCGAGCGGCTCGTCGCCGACACCGAGGCCTTGAGGGCGCTGCCCGCCGTGCCACTCGAGCCGTGCGAGAAGCGTGCGGCCCGCGTCTCCTCGACGGCGCTCGTCCGCTATCGCTGCAACGACTATTCGGTGCCAACGGCCTACGGGTTCCAGGAGGTCCTGGTGAAGGGGTTCGTCGACGAGGTCGCGATCCTGTGTGCCGGCCGTGAGATCGCCAGGCACCCGCGCCACTACGGCGAGGGCGTGTTCGTTGCGGATCCGCTGCACTATCTGGCGCTGATCGAGATGAAGCCGAACGCGCTCGATCAAGCCGCGGCGCTGCAAGGTTGGAACCTGCCGGAGGTGTTCCAGCATCTACGCCATCTCCTGGAAGCTAGAATGGGCAATCGCGGCAAGCGGGAGTTCATCCAAGTGCTGCGGTTGATGGAGGCGGCGCCACAGGATGTTGTGGCCTTTGCCGTTACCGAGGCCATTCGGCTCGGCGCCATTGGCTTTGATGCTGTCAAACAGATCACGCTGGCGCGGATCGAGCGGCGTCCCGTCCGCCTTGACCTCGCCGCCTATCCCCATCTGCCGCAACTGGCGGTCAAGACGACGACGGCCGCCGACTATGCCGTGCTGGTGCCGGAGATGGCGGCGTGATGGCCTCGATCGAGGGAGACATGCCGAGTGGCACCAGGGCTGGCAAGCCCCAGGTCCTGCTCGGCCACCATCTCAAGCAGCTGAAGCTGCCGACGATCCTGCGCGAGTACGACAAGGTGGCGCGCGAGTGCGCGCAGGGCGGGGTCGACCACACCGGCTACCTTCTGCGCCTGGTGGAGTTGGAACTGATCGACCGGGAGCGCCGTGTCGTCGAACGCCGCATCCGGGCCGCTCGGTTTCCAGCTGTGAAGAGCTTCGATACGTTCGACTTCACTGCCATCCCGAGCCTCAACAAGATGCTGGTGCTGGACCTCGGCCGCTGCGAGTTCATCGTCCGCCGGGAGAACATCATCGCGCTCGGCAACTCTGGCACCGGCAAGAGTCATGTCGCTCTTGCTCTAGGGTTGGCGGCTTGCCAGAAGGGCTTCACCGTGGCGTTCACGACAGCGGCGTCCCTGGTGACGCAGCTCATGGAAGCACGGGACGAGCGACGCCTTCTCAAACTCCAGCGCGACCTGCAGGCCGTGAAGCTGCTGATCGTCGACGAGCTGGGTTACGTGCCGCTCTCGACGACCGGAGCCGAGCTGCTCTTCGAGACATTCTCCCAGCGCTACGAGCGGGGCTCGACCATCATCACCTCGAACCTCCCCTTCGAGGACTGGACATCGGTCCTGGGATCGGAGCGGCTCACCGGCGCCCTGCTGGACAGGCTCACCCACCACGTCAGCATCCTGACCATGAACGGCGACAGCTACCGCCTTAAACAGTCCGTCGGCCGGCGGCGCGCATCGGTGAGGGCGGAGCAAAACCAGGCCACCGCCGAGATCGTCGATCCCGACACCGGCGAAATCACGGCCGCCTGATCCAAACTTTAAGCCGACATGGAAAGAGCCCCGATCGGGGCCCTTTCCATGTCGGCGTGCCCGATCCACTGGCCTGCTTTTGGTCCGCCCCGCCGGCCTGAAATTACACCGGCGTTGACAAGTTGAAATGAAATGCTTGAGCGCGAGAACCTGACGTCTGTACCGAAGGTGGCTTTGGGCGAGGAGTCGGAGTTCGGAAAGGCTGTCGAAGACGACGCGCGACGGGTTTGTCGTATCGATCTTGTCAAAGACCAGCTTGGTTGTTTCGCTCAGTTCCACCTCCGCAGGATGAAACACCGTGAGTTCCTGCTCTGGGTCCAGTGTGACCTCAGGCGGTACCAACTCGAAGACCTCGATCCCATCGAGGGACCACCCATGCCTTTTCGCCACAAGGGCTAATTCCGGGAGGGTCTCAGACAACGCAATGTAGAGTACGCTCTCTCCCTGCCGAACGCCTTCAAGGAGAAACTGCAGGGCGATGGTCGTCTTGCCCGAGCCAGGGCTCCCTTCGTAAAGATACATGCGGTTCGCATCGAGGCCACCCCCAAGGATGTCATCCAGCCCTTCGCTTCCGGTCGAAATGCGGGGTGGATCCTCGCTGGCGCCCTGGTCCGTCCCGGACTTGTCGATCATCAATTCAATCCCAATCCGAACATGCTACTCCCGTCGCAGAAGAAGCCGATCGGGTCGATCGCGCCAGCCGTTTCCATCATGTAATGTGCTTGGACCTTAGGACGAGGTAAAACCTGAGTTTATTGGATCGGCGAACCGCTCGAACCGACAGGCTGAGGAGCTGATCGCAAAAGGGCATGGAAAGCCGTGCAAAATTTGTACATTTTCACTTACAGGAACGGCATTCTAGACCCGATCACGAACGGCATTTTGCTCTCTGGCTCATGATGACAATGAGCTATGCCGCTTTCTCGACGATCCCGGCATCGTCGTCGCCCTCGCCGGTCCGGTTCATGCGCTTGGTCACCGGCCATTCACGCAAGGCGCTTTCGGAGGCCGGCTTGAGGCCTTCGCTATCCATCGCGCCGGACAGCCAGGCATTAAAGTCCCCTGCCCCCAGCAATATCGGCATGCGGTCATGATAGGGCGTCATCCATTCGGATGCACCCGAGACGACGATCGTACAAGAGAGTAGCTCGTCGCCTGAAGCAGGATCGCGCCACCTGTCCCACAGGCCTGCAAAGGCGAGAACCGGCGAGCCGTCGGCCGCTGAAAACAGGTGGGGCTGCTTGTCGCCTTTCTTCCCTGTCCACTCGAAAAAGCCCGAGGCCGGGATGATGCAGCGCCGGCGCTTGAACGCTTCCCGAAACATCGGCTTTTCGGCGACGGTCTCGGCGCGCGCGTTGAAGGTCGCCGGCACCTCCTTAAGGGTTTTCTTCCAGAAGAACGGCACCAGGCCCCAGCGCATCGACACCAGCTCGCGGCGGCCTTCGGTATCGAGCCGCACGACATCGACGCTCGTGGTCGGCGCAATGTTGTAGCGTGGGCGTAAATTGCGTGCTGTGCCGAACACGCTCAGAAAGGCGTGTACCTCCGACCAGGTGTAATGCTGCGTAAACCGTCCGCACATTCCTCAGCGCCCCCTTCCTTCAATTTCATCGTACCAGGTCGCATAAGGTGTGTTGCGCGCCATGCGCCGGTTGAAATCCGGCGCGCCATCATCCCACCAGACCGCGCCGCGTTCGCCAAGAGCCTGTTTTGCTTCGTCGACGGCGGCATGTGCCAAGGCGCCGGCGGCAGGATCGGCCTGCTTTTTCGCTTTGGCCACCGCACGCCTCGCCGCCATCAATTCTTTTGTCAGCCGCATTCGTTCCGGCTCGGCCAGAGCGGGATTGGTTTTACGCCACAACCGGCCTCTTACCACCAAATAACGCCCGTCAGGCGTGACGGGTATGCGGTCCGTGGTACTAAATGCCATGCACGATCTCCTTCAACTCCTCACGATCACCGGCGTGCTGTTGCTGAGTGTCGTCAGCCCGGGACCGAACTTCGCCCTCGTCACGTCAACGGCGATGGGTGTCTCGCGCCGGGCGGCCTTGTTGACCGCCCTGGGACTCGCCACTGCGACCTTCACCTGGGTCGTCCTGGCGGTGGCCGGGTTGGGGATCGTGCTCGCCCAGGCGCCGTGGGTCTACGTCGCCGTCAAGGCGGTGGGAGCCGCCTACCTGATCCTGATCGGCGTTAAGATGCTCGTTGGTGCTCGCAAGCCGCTGCCGCCGGCCGTGCAACAGGTCGGCGGGCTTGGAGCCGTCCGTAAGGCCTACCGGGTCAGCATGACCAACCCGAAGTCGGTGGCGTTCTACGGAAGCGTTCTCACGGTGATGGTGCCTGTGGGGGCATCGGCGTGGTTCTATGCGGCTGTGACCATCATCGCGGTCCTGGTTTCGGCCGCGTGGTACGGCGGGCTGGTGATCCTGTTCTCGCACGGCTCGGCCCGTCGCGTGTTCGCAAGGACGAAGGTCGGTGTGGAGGCCACAACGGGCGCCATCCTGATCGGCATGGGCGGCAAGTTGCTTCTCAGTCGATAGAAGACCTTGCGGCTCTCGCGTCCAACGGTTGTCGAAGCCGTGCGTTATCGAACGCGTTCAGCGGCACAGGTGACGGCATGAGACACCCTGTGTCCACCCCTGATTTTTCAGGCTGCAATTTTAGCTGCGGCGCGGTGTTGTTTCGGGTCGTAAAGGGCCTGGTTTTGCCAGGCTTTCCAGAGGACGCGGAGCCAGGCGCGGGCGAGGATACGGATGGCGTGCGGGTGCTTGCATCCGCGTTGACGGGCTCTGCTATAGATGTCTGCTGCCCAGGCCGAGGCATGTCGCGAGTTGTCGGCGAAGCAGGTGACGGCCTTTCGGAGGTTCTTGTTACAGGCCCATCGGAACACGACGCCGCGGCTTTTGCCGGAGGCGTGGGTGACGGGACAGACGCCGGCCTCGGCGGCGAGCTGATCTTCGGTGGGGAAGCGCTCGCGGACGTCGCCGAGTTCGGCCAGGATCGCTGCTGCGCAGATGCGTCCGGCGCGGGGGAAGGACATGACGATCTTACCGTCGGGCAGGTCGGCCACGGCGTGCTCGATGCGCGAGGACAGCTTGGCGATCTCGCCGACGAGGCGTTCGAGGATGGCGACGAGCGCGCGGGCGATCTCGCCCTTGGCGTCGGCCTCTGCATCGCTGGCGAGGCCCGTGGGCGCGGCCTTCAGCCGGGCCAGGAGTTCGGTGGGAGATCTGCGCCCGCAATAGGCGTGCTGGGCCATGAAGCTGGCGAGGCGCTTTTCGCCGAGACGGCTGGCGCTGTCGGGCGTGGGATAGCGGCCGATGAAGGCGAGCGCGATCGGGCTGTCGATGGCGGCGAAGATGGCGGCGGCGCCCGGCCAGAAGCCCTCGAGCAGGCTGCGGAGCTGGTTGGCCAGGGCAATGCGCTGGTCGACCAGGTCGCCGCGTGCGCGCACCAGGGCCCGCAACGCCCGGATGTCGTCGGAGGTCGGCAGCAACGGGCGGAATCGGTGACCGTCGGTGCGCAGGATGTCGGCCAGCATGAAGGCGTCGCCCGGATCGCTCTTGCCGCCGGCGGCGCGGTAGCGCGGCCGGCAGGCTTTGACGACGTTGGGGTGGATCGGGATGACGGGGTGCCCGGCCTCGACCAGGGTGTCGACGATCAGACCCGACGGCCGCTCAATGGCGATCGGCAGGTCGGCCGGTGGAGCGACGCGCTTGAGCTTGGCCGCCATGTCGGCCAACCCTGCCGCATCGTGGCGGACCTCAAGGCGGACGACGACCTGACCGGCGCCGTCGATGATGCAAAGGGCATGGCTTGCGCCGCCCCAGTCCAGACCCCCATGAAAAGCCATAGCCTTATCTCCTCGGCTTGCGTTAGTTTCGCCCGAGCCGGGAGATCGTGCGGATCGCTCACTGACAGGCGCTCTGGCTGGCGGGCACTGGCGCTTCACCCTGTGGTCCGTCCCGGTCTCCCGGCACCTGCCGTGCGGCTGGTCTCATGCGGGCCGTCAAGCGGCAAGCGACGAAGGCCGTCACGGCAGGGGCTCGGGTTGGCGGATGCTACGCCACTTGATCGCTTCGCACCCGCCAACCCGAAGGTGCACCAGTGAGCGACGGTATCGAGACGATCCATGTGGCGTTCGGCGACTCCATCGCGAAGACGCTTCGCGAGGCGTTGCCGTTGCTGGGCAGCATGGAGCGCGTGATCGGCTTGCCCAACATGCTCAGCGTCGGCCCGATAGACCCCCCGATCCGAAGCTTCGGCGGGATTGGGCGCGGTCCGTGCTGAGAGCGGCAGCCACCCCTAGCGACGAGCGCGGCGTCGAGCCCCGCGAAGGGGAACGGGCATGGGCGTCCGCGACCGCGCCTCACATTGCGCCTGTCTTCTCGGCCTGACTGAGTTCGCCGGCAGAATACGCCTGCTTCCTCGCATTCGCGGCGCGGATGGAGGGCAGGCCCTTCGACCTCGTCGATGCGACCGACCTTGATTTTGCGACGGTCGACGGCATCCGACGCCAGTCATCCCTGGGCTGGATGCGGGTGCAGGACATCCTCGCATCGGACCTGTACGCACGACGACGCCCAGTGTCCCTCGACGAGCGTCGAACGGCGTCGGAGGCTTGGTCACGGCTCCGGTGCGAGAACGCGCCGTTCCGGATCGTGCAGGACGGTCGATTGGTGTCGGCCCCCTTGACGCACTACGACGCACTACGACGCACTCTTGGTGGAACAGGCCAGCCCGCAATGGAGATCGCCATCCGCCTGATCGGGCGGGTGGTGACCACCTTCCACGACGCGCCGACCGGCGACGGCACGGACGGCGACCTCCTTTTCGGGCGCAGCTGCCGCTTGGAGAGGACGGTTTTCTGGAGGTCGCGGGGCCGGTCCGGGCATGCGGGACTATCAGGCCCGCATGCCTTACCCGTGACGCCGGAAGGGATGTCACCCTACCGCCCGCTCAATCTGCGGTCCGGTCGGATGCGACGCCTGATCGTCAGATGGAAGCGCCGTCGACGGCCAGGATCCACGTGATGCCGAACCGATCCTTTAGCATGCCGTAGAGCGGCGCCCATGCGGCCGGGGCCAAGGCGTGCAGCACCGTCCCACCGACAACGAGGCGTTCCCATCGGGCGGCGATCTCGCTTTCCGTGTCGCTCGCCACCGAAACGAAGAAAGCGTTCTCGCCCGGAGACCACGCACGGCTGGATGGAACATCGAACGCCATGACGCGGAAACCGTCTTCGGCGGCGACCTGACCCCACATGACCTGGTTTGCCTCCGAGGGGTCCTGGACGCTGTGGGCGTCGGCGTATGTCACGATGGTCAGCGAGCCGCCGAAGACGGATCGATAGAAGTCGAGCGCCTCCCGGGCCTGGCCACGGAAGTTGAGGTGAGGGACGACGGCGAGGGGCATTGGTGATCTCCTTGATGCCGGCAAACTTGCCGGCCGAGCCCGATCGTCATAAGCCAGCCCACCTGACAGTTTCCGGCAGTTACCCGTGGCGCGATCCGACCGTCTCTTCCGTCTCCTGCATGCGCTCCGCACGTTCTTCTCACCGGTGACGGCCGCCCGATTGGCCGCCGAGACGGGTGTCTCGCTGCGCTCCCTCTATCGAGACATCGACTCCCTCCGGGCCGGCGGCGCCCTCATCGACGGGGAACGGGGCTATGGGTACCGCCTCGTCGAGGACACGGCGATGCCGCCGCAGACCTTCGACCGCCTCGAACTGGAGGCGCTCGCCCTGGGACTGGCAGAGGTGCGGCACATCGGCGATCCCGCGTTGGCGGCGGCGGCCGCGTCCGTCCTCGCCAAGGTCTCGGCGACGTTGCCGACCGAGCGGGAGCAGCAGCTTTTCCATGCCGTCTCCCAGGTTTACCGCATGGAGCCCCGCTACGCTTCCGCGCCCGATCTCGAAACGGTCAGGCACGGGTGCTGGCGCGAGGAGGCCGTGGCCGTGCGTTACGTGGACAACGCCGGGGCGGTCACGGAGCGGACGATCCATCCCCTGGCCATCGCCTACCTGGATCGCAAGCTGATGGTGCTCGCCTGGTGTTGCATGCGCCAGGCGTTCCGGATGTTCGACAGCCAGCGCCTCTCGCAAGCCAAGCTCACGGGGTCACGCTTTCGGCCGAGGCGAGCAAGCCTGCTGCGTGAGTATTTGGCACGATTGAAAGTCCAAGGGGCAAAGGGTTCCGAAGCCTCGGACGGCAACGGAACCCCTGACGCCGCATCCGGCGGGATCGTTCCGCCCACGGGCCTCTCGACGGGCTGACCTGACCGGAGACCTGCCGCCGCCGGGCAGACCCAGCCCGCCCGGCCCGAAGACACGTGGAACTTCAAGGGCTAACCGAGCGCCGCTTGGCATAGGGTCCGGATCAAGGTCGCCTAGAAGCGCTGGCCCGGCCCATACCGAAGGTTCTGCCACTCGCGTTCGCTGACGGCAGAACCTTTGTCGGCGCAAGGGCACCCAATCGCCGAGAGTGCACGCCGTTCGCAGGTCTGATCGCCATCGGACCGCACATTGTGCCGAGTAGGAATTTCCGTTGTGAGTTCAATGACATCAAACACATCGATGACGTCGTGACCTCGCATGCGCGGCGTTCCATCGTCGTGGCCACATTGCGGGCGAAAACCCGACCGTCGTCATCGACGATGCGGCCAGTGCGCCATATCGACGGTGCCGACGCTGACGAGGGAGCGCCGACCTCTGCCGCAAGGTAGCCGGGTCAACCCGCGACGGCGGCGGCGACGGCCGCTGCTCCGAAACCGGCGAGCAGGGCCGCCCATTCCCGTCCGGTGATGGCCATCGTCGCAAGCGCCAGGAACGAGCCCGCGACGTTGGGAATGCCCCCTTCGAGACAACCCGCCGCGACGAACGCGACGAACAGGTTGCCGGGTGCCAGGCGGAGGAAGCGTTGGGCGGGACCCGCCGCGGGCATGGTCCCGGCGGCGAGGAAGCCTCCCGCGCGCATGGCGTAGCTTGTCAGCCCGATGCAGCTGATCGCGGCCAAGATGCGCCAATCAGGCATCGTCCCCTCGCATCAGGCTGTAGATCGTGCCGACGCTCCCGCCGACCAGCATCGCCCAGCTCTCTCCGAGCCAGGCGGCTGCGATCAACCCGCCCGCCGCCGAGAGCAGCCACGGAAAAACGAAGCGGCCGCCACGCCATTGCCTGGGCAGCAGCGTTACGACGAACGCGAGGGGAAGGACCGCAGTGGCGGCCGCGAGCGGTCCTGTCGCCTTCAGGGGTAGCAAGTAGCCGATCCCCGTGCCCGCCACCCAGCCGATCCATCCAGGGAGGCTGCTGCCGAGGAGGTACCCGGCGTCCGGCCCCGAACGCTCTGCATCCGTGGCCGTCAGTATCCAGGAAGCGTCCGACAGGAAGAAGAGTATGGGGAACATCAGCCGCTTGCTGAACCGGCCGAAAAATTGATGGAGGTGCGCTCCCATAACGAGGTACCGGGCGTTCGTCGCCACGGAGGCGAGCATGAAGGCCGCGATGGGCGGCGGCAACGCCCAGAGACCGAGCGTCACGGCTTGTGCCGTCGACGAGTAGACAAGCAAGCTGAACAAGACGGCGGGGACGAAGCCGAGCCCGAGACCCTTGTAGGCGACACCCATGACGAGCGCCGGCACGCCGTAGCTTGCCAGGAACGGTAGGCCGGCGATCAGGCCCCGGCGGAGGGCCACGACCGTGAAGGGAGCCCTCGACGGGGCCGGTACTATCGTGGTAATGCTCATGACCATTAGGTAGTCATGGGACGGTACCGCATGTCAAGGGACCCGCTTCGATCCGAGTCCAAGTTCTTCGGCGGGCGCGTCTGCCTGGACTTCGCCAACACGCTGAACTGGCGGTTGACCGACGCACCGGTCGAACTCATCCCGGACTACGCGGCCTTTCTCGCCTGGGGCGAGGACCGTGGCACGTTGGCGAAACGTACCGTCGCGGCCCTTCGGACAGGAGCGGCGTCCCGGGAGGCGGAGGTGCCGACCTTCATCCAGGAAGTTCATGACCTTCGCGCCGACCTCATCAAGGGAGCGAACGCCCTACGGAGCGGGCAGCATCCGAACATCCAGTCCATCAACCGGGCGCTTTCCCGTCTTCCCCCACAGCCGCAATTGGCGCGGGAAGACGGGCGGTTCGTCTTCGATCTCGACGGGTCGGACCTACGACAACCCCTTTGGCCGATCCTGTGGTCCCTCACGGCCATGCTCGCATCGAGCGACGCGGACCGGATCGGCAGTTGCCAAGCTGATGGGTGCGGCTGGTTCTTCGTCGACGAGAGCCCGAACCACTCGCGCTTGTGGTGCAGCGACGGATGTGGCAACCGCGAACGGGTTCGACGAGCATATGCGAAGCGGCGAGCCAAGGCTGGTTAGGGCCGCGCCTCACGCTGGCGAGATCGTTACCCATGGGGCAACGCGCGTTCGATCGCTGAAGGTAGCTGAGACTTCCCGACGCAAGCTACGACGCGCCATTCCTGTCCCGCGCCCAACCGGCCTCTCTTACTGGCTGTCCTGACCGGAGGACGGCTTCGCCTCGATCGCCTTCCGCAAGGGGCGCCAGCCGACTTTCTTCCCCTGGGGCGTAGCCACATTCCTCGTGAGGCAAGAAGCTCGACCACCGCCGTCCTTCGCTGATGCTGCGGTCCACAGGCGGATGCGGCGTCGATCGCCTCCGGTCCTTGGATCGCCATCGAGGCCGCGATGGACGAAATGCGTGCCGCCGGACTGCCGACGTGATAGCAACGGGTTCTGGCGGATTCTGATGGTTGTGGACGGGCCGGGCACGGTCACCAGGAAACCGCCCGTTTTCCGGTCAATCCAGGCCGCAGTTGCCATCGCCGTCCACGCCACGGCGGGCCGCTAACTGTCTCAAACAACCTGCGTCGGACAGCCTCCTCCGTCTCACCTAATCTGCGTCCAAAACCGCCCTTGATTGCGCGTCGCACCATTCATCATTGCGCGCCGCTACACCTAGCATGGGAATCCTGATGTGATGCATCTGCGCACCGGCATCGCTCTTTCGTTGCCGATCATCGCGGCCTTTTCGGCGATCATGATGTCGTGCGCTTTGGCGGCGCCCTCCGAGAAACCGACCGAGATCAACATCGTCCCCGTGATCGTGCGCACGCCGCATTCCGGGTTCAACCGACTGACCGTGTCCGTCACCGTTTGCGAACCGGGCACGGATCGATGCACGACGATCGACGACGTGATGCTCGATACCGGCTCGACGGGGCTGCGGCTGGAATCGTCGGCGGTCCCAACGTGGATGCGGCTTCCGGCGTTTCTCGATTCCTTGGGCAAGCCGATGGCCGAGTGCCTACGGTTCGTCCATGACGCCGCGTGGGGACCCTTGGTCAAAGCGGATCTTCGCATGGGCGGGTTGACGGCGATCAACCTCCCGATTCAGATCATCGCGGACGACGGGCGGCCTCAGCCGGACAATTGTCCGATATCGACCGTGAAGCCCACATCGAACGGCACGCTCGGAGTCGGACCGCACCTCTTCGACTGCCAAGGCTCGTGCGAGCAGAGCCCGACCACCTCGGGCGTCTTCGTCGAGGATGGCGGGACGTGGTTTCCCGTAAAAGGTGCAGTTCCCATTGAAAGCCGTCTTCCGAATCCCGTGTCACGCTTCGGCCAGCACGGGAACGGCGTCGTCATCGATCTTCCCGCATCGCCCGACGACGGTGCCGCGCAGGTCACCGGAACCCTGACGTTCGGCGTCGGCACCGCTCCGAACAACCAACTCGGCGCGGCAAGAATGGTCCGGATCGATGGACGTGGCCATTTCGCGACGATCTATGGAGGCGTGGCTTATCCGGAAAGCTATATCGACAGCGGCACAGAAACGTACATCCTCGCCGACAACAGGCTACCGCGATGCGTCGGCATGACGTGGGCCTTCTGTGCCACACCAGCCCAGACGTTGGACGCGGTGATCGTCGGCGCGGACGGCGTACAGGTACCCGTAAAATTCAAGGTCGGCGACTATAGAGGCGCGCTCGATCGGCATGTCGGCGCTTGGGATGGCTTCGCCGAGGCGACGGATCCGTCGTCCAGGATGTTCGTATGGGGCGCCCCGTTCTTTTTTGGCAGGCGCGTGTACGTGGTCCTCGACGGCGCGAGCGTGCCGGGCGTCGAGGGCGTGAGCGGACCTCTCTACGGCATCCAATGAGCGGCACACTTTTTTCTCAGCGAACGACCCGTCATGGTCTTCGTCTTTCAGAACAGCGCCTGCTTCCAGGAGCCCACTTCAGCAGGATCCGCCGTCGCGAGTTCGAGAAGACCGGCTTGGTCGAGCGGTATCCCACGCTCGACCAGGAACTCAGGCAGTATGTTGAGAACCACGCTCACGGTGCCGGGGGTGCTGGGGCGGCGGAACTCGCGCTTCATGCGCATGATATCGATCGTGATATCGACTTTCCAGGTCGCCGCCGCCAGGGGCCTGTTCGTGTGCCTCTCGACGAACCACCGGTAGTATTCCCCGGCAATTGCCCAACGCTTGATCGCCGTGAGGCGTCCCGGATCGACCGAGAGGGCATCCCACCGCTTCGCGACCGCCGCCGCGACCAGGGCGAACGCGACCTTCGCCTCGTCGATATCCTTCGTGCGCAGCGATTCCAACTGCATGATCTTGCCGACACGGGCCTGAAGGCGCTCCGGGACGGATTTGCGAAACTAGAACATGCCGGTCTTCGGATGCTTGTAAGGCTTGGCCATTCGGAGGCTCATCTGTATCACCGTTCTGAACCACTCGACGGCGAACAAGTCCCTTAAAATAGCTATGTATTTAAATTCGTTTGGCTAAAAATGGCGTTGGCGGAGAGGGAGGGATTCGAACCCCCGATAGGCTTGCACCTATGCCGCATTTCGAGTGCGGTGCATTCGACCACTCTGCCACCTCTCCGGGTCTCATTGCATCGCGAACGATGCCAGTGGTGGGCGGGCCATATCATGGTCAGGTGTTCCGTCACAAGGGAGAACGACGATGGATCGGGTCGGGCATTTTAGAATGCTGCTCGAAAGGCTGAGAAGAGGGCTTCTCATCCGCCGATCGAGGCCGCGGTCCCGACGGAGCGGGCATCGTCCCCTTCTTCAATCACAAAATCGGGATGGATCGGCCTTTCGTGGTCTATCATCGACTTCGCCGCCGACCGGCCTGACAGAAACCCTCGGTGCTATTCAGCGCTGACGGAAAATGTGATGCAATAGTGAGACGGCGGCACTGGGTCGCTTCCCGGTCCAAGCGAAGCTTCCTGCCATGACCACCATCAGCTACCTGACGCGCATCGAATTCGAGGAAGGCGGGATCGCGCGCCTTCCCGCTCTCTTGGATGACCTCGGCGTGTCGCGGCCCCTGGTCGTGACGGACCGAGGACTTGTCGCCACTGGGCTCGCCGATAGGGTGACGGCGCTGTTTGACACGCCGCCGGTTCTTTTCGCCGATACCCCCGCCAACCCGACCGAGAACGCCGTGATGACGGCGCTGTGGCTCTATCGCGAGGAACGCTGCGACGGGATCGTGGGTCTTGGCGGCGGCTCGTCGATCGACCTTGCCAAAGCGGTGCGGCTCTTGTCCGGCCATCCCCCGCCGCTCTCCCAATATACGGCGGTGGAAGGCGGCGCGCGTCTGATCCACGGCAATCTCTGTCCGCTGATCGCCGTGCCGACCACGGCCGGAACCGGCTCGGAAGTAGGGCGTGCGGCCGTCATCATTACCGCCGAGGGTCGGAAACTCGGCATCGTCAGCCCTCATATGCTGCCCAGCCTCGCGCTCTGCGATCCCGAACTGACCTATGGCTTGCCGCCGCGTCTGACGGCCGCGACCGGCATGGACGCGATTGCCCACTGCCTCGAAACCTTCATGGCGCCGGCCGTCAATCCGCCGGCCGACGCCATCGCGCTCGACGGGCTTTCGCGCGGCCTCGCGGCCCTTCGGACGGCCGTATCCGACGGCGCCGACAGAACTGCGCGCTGGGGCATGATGATGTGCGCCCTCGAAGGCGCCATGGCGTTCCAGAAGGGGCTTGGGGCGGTGCATGCCCTGACCCATCCACTCGGCGCGATCCAGGCGCTCAACCTTCATCACGGCACGCTCAATGCCATCCTGATGCCCGCCGTGCTGCGCTTCAACCGTGAGGCGGTGGGCAGCAAATGGGCCGTTCTGATCGAGAAGCTCGGGGGGGATCCGGCTGACGTTATCGCCACGCTATGCCGGGATATCGGCTTGCCGCCCGGCCTCGGTGCCCTCGGGGTCACGCCCGCGATGATGGAATGCGTCGCCGGCGAGGCCTTGAAGGACCATTGCCACGCCACCAATCCCCGCATTGCGACACGAACCGACTATCTGGCCCTGCTTCGCGACTCGTTCTGAAGACCAAACGGAAACCCCAGACCAAGCTCGACGCTCACCGGCATGTCGGGACAGTCGATTTGAAACCCATCCTCTCGACGAACGGCACGAGCGACCATGATGTGTGACCTGCGCAGGCACGGGCTTTGCATCGGGTTAGTAAGGATTGACATTGTCTCACGACGGTCGTGGGTTAACGGACAAGCTCCCGGCGAAGAAACGGGATGCGCGCTTAGCATCAACGATATGTTCAGGATGGACGCTCCGATGACACGATATTTTGGAAGTGTGGCCGCAATCCTCGCCATGACGATTCTCGCTGCCTCCGGCGCTTCGGCCGAGACGGTTAAGGTCGGTTACGCAGCCGAGCCCTATCCGCCATTCACGACGCCCGACGCCTCCGGAAAATGGACCGGCTGGGAAGTCGATTTCACCGATGCGATCTGCGCGAAAGCCAAGCTCGATTGCGTCATCGTCCCCACCGCTTGGGACGGCATCATCCCGGCGCTGACCTCGAACAAGATCGACGTTATCATCGCCTCCATGTCGATCAATGACGAGCGAATGAAGACCATCGATTTCTCCGACAAATATTACAACACGCCCTCAGTCATCATCGCCGCCAAGGGATCGACCATCAAGCCGACGCCCGAAGGCCTCGCGGGAAAAATCCTCGGCGTGCAGGTCTCGACCACGCATGAGGCCTATGCGCAGAAATATTTCGCCAAGTCGGTGTCGGAGATCAAGCAATACCAGACCCAGGACGAGGCCAACCAGGATCTCGCTGCCGGCCGCATCGATGCGCTGCAGGCGGATTCGGTCGCCGAAGACGCATTCCTGGCCTCCGACCAAGGCAAAGCCTGCTGCGAATCCAAAGGTGCGGTCAAGGATGACCAGGCGATCCTCGGAATGGGCGTAGGCGTCGGCCTGCGTAAGGGCGACACCGCGCTCAAGGACAAGATCAACGCCGCCATCAAGGCGATCCGGTCGGACGGCACTTACGAGGCCTTATCGAAGAAATACTTCAACTTCGACATCTACGGGGGGTGAGACGCGGGCTTCCGCGTCTCTTCCTAGCGGAGAAAAGAGACCCGCAGCCGTTTGGTAATAGCGAAGGACAGCCGATGTCGACAGTGCCCGGCGCCCTCTCCGACTTGGACCTTCTGGCGTTATCGCCGCCAGGATGGGGCGGGGCGCTGCTGCATGGGCTGTGGAACTCGCTGCAGATAGCGGTCGGTGGCTATGGGCTCGGCCTTGTGCTCGGCACCGCGGGCGCCCTCGGCAAACTGCACGGCGGGCCGATCGTCAAGGACCTGTTGGCCGGCTACACGACCCTCGTCAGGGCGGTGCCGGAACTCGTGCTGATCGTGCTTCTCTACTACGCGGGCACGGATGCCATCAATCGAAGCCTTATGGCCCTGGGCTTCGCGGGCATCGACATCAGCGGGTTCGTGGCCGGCATTCTGGTCATCGGTTTCGTGCAGGGCGCCTATACGACCGAGGTGCTGCGCGGAGCGATGCTGGCCATCCCGCGCGGGCAGATCGAGGCGGCGCGGTCCTGCGGCATGCGGCCGGCAAAGCTCTTCCAGCGCATCACCCTGCCGGCCATGGTGCCCTATGCGGTGCCGGGCCTGTCCAACCTCTGGCTCATCGCCACCAAGGACACGGCGCTGCTGGCGGTCGTCGGCTTCAGCGAGTTGACGCTGGTCACTCGCCAGGCGGCAGGAAGCACCAAGGCCTATTTCTTTTTCTTCTGCGTCGCGGGTGTCCTCTATCTCATGCTGACGCTGGTCTCGAACGTCCTGCTCGGCCTGCTGCAGCGTCGCACGCGGCGATGGATGCCGAAATACGGATGACAGACGTCGTCGATCCCCGCATCGCGCCACTCGACCCCGAGGGCCTCACGCCGGCGCCCCGGCTTTCGGGCCTGTTCGCCCCGCACCGGATTTTCCTCACCGGCATCGCAGCGGCGCTGGTCGCGGCGGCGGCCTATGGCTTGCGATGGGATTGGCTGCCGGTTTACGGCTGGCGCATCCTGGCCGGCGTCTGGGAAAGCGTGCTGCTTCTCGTCGTCACGACGGCGCTCGGCTTTCTCATGGCGATTCCCATCGGCCTCGCGCAGGTTGTGGGCGGCCTTTGGGTCCGCCTCCTCGCGAAGAGCTTCTGCACCATCGTGCGCGGCACCCCGCTACTGCTCCAGCTTTGGCTGCTCTATTATGGGCTCGGCTCGCTCTTTCCCATGGTGCCGCACATCCGGGATTCGTTCCTGTGGCCCTATCTGCGTCAGGCGTGGCCCTATGCGGTCGTGGCGCTGACCGTCTCCTTCGCGGGCTATGAGGGCGAAGTGATGCGCGGCGCTTTCGCGGGCGTGCCACGCGGCGAGATCGAGGCGGCTCGCGCCTTCGGAATGCGACCCTTTACGCTGCTGCGCCGCATCTGGCTGCCGCTGGCGATCTACCGGTCCTTGCCGACACTGGCCGGCGAGACGGTGCTGCAGTTGAAATCGACCCCGCTCGTCGCCACGATCACGGTCGTCGACGTCTATGCGGTCTTCGCCCGCATTCGCGAGGACACTTATATCACCTATGAACCCCTGCTGTTCCTGGCGCTGATCTATTGCATCCTGACCGGTATCCTCGTGATGCTCTTTCGTTTGATCGAGAAACGCCTGCCGGCTCCAAGGACCTAACGATGCGAAACCCTCCCTTTCTCGGCAACGACATGCCGGAGCTGACGGCGATCCGCCGCGACCTCCATCAGCATCCCGAACTCGGGCTCGAAGAGGTGAGAACCTCCGACCTCGTGGCGCGGCGGCTCACTGAGCTTGGCTACGCGGTGCATCGCGGCCTTGCCAAGACGGGGGTCGTCGCCACCCTATCGAACGGCACCGGCACGAAGACGATCGGCATCCGGGCCGACATGGACGCCTTGCCGATCCATGAGGAAACGGGATTGCCCTATGCCAGCCAAACCCCCGGACTGATGCATGCCTGCGGCCACGACGGCCACACGACGATGCTGCTCGGCGCCGCCAAGGCCCTGGCCGAACGCCGCAACTTCGACGGCACCGTGCATCTGATCTTCCAGCCGGCGGAGGAGAATGTCGGCGGCGCCAAGATCATGGTCGAGGAAGGCCTCTTCGACCGATTCCCCTGCGACGCCGTCTATGCGTTGCACAACGATCCCTCTCGGCCCCTAGGTCAGTTCGCTTTCCGCGACGGTCCCATCATGGCCGCCTGCGACGAGGCGACGATCACCATTCAGGGACGCGGCGGCCACGGCGCCGAGCCGCAGGAAACCCTCGATCCTATCGTCGCGGGCGCCAGCATCGTGATGGCGCTGCAAACGATCCTGTCGCGCAACGTGCATCCCTTGGATGCGGCGGTGGTGACGGTGGGCTCGTTCCATGGCGGCTCGGCCAGCAACATCATTCCCGACCGCGCCGAACTCGTGCTCGGCATCCGCTCGTTTGATCCGAAGCTGCGCGACGACCTCGAACGGCGGATCGGCGAGATCGCGCACGGGCAGGCCGCGAGCTACGGGCTGACCGCCCTCGTGGATTACACGCGCAGCTACGACGCCACGGTCAATCACACGGCCGAGACCGACATCCTGCGCCGTCTCGCCACCCGCTTCGCCGGACCTGAGAACGTCGTCGAGATGGCGCGGCCCACCATGGGCAGCGAGGATTTCGCCTATATGCTCAAGGCGCGGCCGGGCAGCTATTTCTTCCTCGGCGGCGGCACCTCGTCGAACGACCGGCCGCTGCATCATCCGGGCTATAATTTCAACGACGATCTGCTGCCGATCGGCGCGGCCTTCTGGGTGGAATTGGTCGAGGAGGTGTTGAGGGCGGGGTGAGGGCGGGGTGAGGGGCGTCATTTCGGCACTCGCCCCTACCCCCGTAAAATTCAGACAGACCAAGTGAAACCTTTCAAAACTCCTGAAAGTGAATGCTTCAAAGGCCATTCCTCCCAATATCTTTACCCAAGCGCGCCAGATGCGTCTGGTTTGGCCAAAACCCATCAGCTCCGTGTCGAGTGGTAGAGTTGCCAAGCGATCCTTGAGTTTTTCATAAAGCCGCGTTGGGAGATTAAGCGATCTTCATAGATAAATTGGTCAATCGGCTTTTCCTCGGCGCAGCCATGATAAGCCTCCTATGTAGTTTGGGCCTTCTAACATTCACCTACTTGGTCCATTGGATATGGATCTTTCCACCCGTAATTATATTTACGTGTGTTATAGCGGTCACATCATCGCTGTTGATTCATTTCGCGAGCCGAAGCCAGGCGGTCAAGCACATCCTCGCCGTTCGATATGCAGCCTATACGGGAATCACAATCGGTATGGTGTTGAGCATGCTTCCAGTAGGATTTTCCATTGGCCTTTGTATCGCGATGACCGGCCTTTGGGACGATCCGGTTGGATCTCACGGCGAGACTGGCATAAACGGCGCGACCGCCTGCGCGCTCCTAGGTTTGCTTTCTGGACCGTTTTGGAGCTTTTGCGGTGTTAGAGCAGTGTCGCGCCGCGTAAGAACCTCGGCATATTAACCAAAGCTTCCATAAATTTGGGGGCCTATGAAAACTCGGAAAACGCCCCAGAGCGAGGCGCCGAGATCAAAACTCCAGTGCTCGACGAGCGGGGCGTCGGCCTGCTCGCGGCGTAGATGGCATCGGCTGCCATGACCGGCTCCGAAGATCACCGCACGGGGCATGCGGCCATCGCTGAGGCGATCGGGAAAGCCGAGAAAGGGGGCGGGAAGGTCATTTCTCGATTGTCCTGATAATGTTTCGCTCACGACCACTCCGGGACCGGTGCAAACCTCAGCCTTTTTGCGAGACCTTCCCGTCGATAAAAAGCTCTGGCCGGCGCAACCGCAGCGTCTGCAGCAGGGTAAACGTCTTCATGTCGGTCAAGGCGCCACGGTCGGCCAGGGCTGCGAGTTGGCCGAGGCGCATCTCCAAGACGGTGATGTTCTCATGTTCGGCCGCGAGGCCGCCGCCCGCCGTCTTTCGGTCGGCGGCGCGATAGGGCGCCAGAAACAGATCCATCCGCTCGGTGGAGATGCCCGGCATCGACCAGAGCTTGCCCAACGGCTCCAAAACTCCAAGCTCGACGCCGGCCTCCTCCATCGCCTCGCGGCGGGCCGCCTCGGAAGGTTCTTCGCCCGCGTCGAGAAGGCCGGCCGGCGCTTCGAGGAGATGCTCGGTCTCGCCGCCGGACAGCACTGGCGCGCGCGGCAGGCTGACCAGCAGCGCGGTTCTTCGCTCGGCGTCATAGGGCAGAACCGCGACCCCGTTGCCATGGTGCTCGATTTCGCGGGTGAATTCGACGCCGTCATCCCCCGAGAGGGTCGCGACGCGAACCTTCACCCAGCCCCCATAGGCGAGCGAAATTCGCTTGATGCGGACCGTCATCGTTTCAGCGTCTCCGGCGCCGGACTGGAATCGACGGCCGCCGCCGGCAAGCGCGACCGGATGCCGATCATGCGGCGGGCGGTCGCTCGGAGCGATCCTGGCCCAGCGCCTCCATCAAGACCGAGATTTCCTGGCCGTCCGGATGGCGATGGTCATCCCGCCGCAGAAGCTGCAGCACGCCCTCGGCCGCCCAGGCCCAGCGTTCCGCGACATCGCGGGCCATCGTCGCGGGATCGGACAGGATGGTGAATCCCGGGTCCGTCTCGACCTGAAATCCCCTGCCCCGAAGGGTGCCGACCTGGCCGCCCTGAACCTGCCTGCCTATGGCGATGAGCCTCCTCACATCCGATCGGAGCTCGAGGTTGCGCTCGCTGCTCTGGCCCTTCATGACCGGCTCCAGCGTTGCCTGCAACGCCGCCTTCACGGTGTCGAGCGCGGCGGTCGACGCATCGGCCTCCGTGACCGCCTGGGCAAACGGGAGCACGGCCGCGACGAGACGCCCGTCGTCGATGTCATATTTGCGCAGGATCGCCAAGGAGAGCGCGACCATGCCGACTGCATGGTGATACTTCCGCCGATCGACGCTGCCGTCGGACGGGGCGAGGTCGTAGCGCAGCGCATAGGCCCTGCCGCATTCCTCGAAGGCCAGCGTCGCCAGACTTGCTGCGGAGGCGAAACTGGCGGACCCCATCAGTGTATCGCAATCGGTCAAAAGGCGGTCGGCATTGGCCATCAAGGCCGTCATCGCCAGGCGATGCGACGCCGGAGGGGCGGGGACGTCAGGCTGATCCATGGAACTGGCATCCTTAAGGGCGGGTCGTGTCACGCGACGCCTAGCCCTGGATCTTTGCTCAGCCGAGGGACTGGACGACGCATTCGGCCGCGCGGCGGCCGGAACGCAATGCGCCTTCGATCGTGGCCGGAAGACCGGTTTGAGTCCAGTCGCCAGCCATTTTAAGATTACTCCAGCGCGTGTCCGGGCCGGGCCGACGCGCGTCCTCCTCCGGCAAGGCCGCGAATGTGGCGCGCTTTTCCTTGATGATCCGCCAGGGCGGCAGCCGTTCCGGGTCGAGGCCGGTGACGGCGGCGATCTCGCGCCAGATCAGGGGCGCCAGTTCCTCGCGCGGCGTTTCAAGGAAGCGATCGGCGTCGCTGATCGTCACCGACAGACGGCCCGGGAAGGTGAACAGCCATTCGGTCGTGGCGTTGACGAGTCCCAGCAGCATCGGATGCCCAGGCGGCGCATTGGCCAGGAAATGGGCGTTGACGATCGAACGGAATGTTCGCGGCGCGATGAGGTTCGGGACAATTGTCGAGGCCACGGGCGCCGTCACGGCCAGGATGATCCTATCCTCGGCCCCAAGCACAATATGGTCGTCGCCGAAATCGAGTGCGGTGAGCGTGTCGTCCTCGAACCTTAAGCCGCGCAGGCGATGGTCGAACCTCACATCGACGCCCCGCCGCCGAAGGAGCGCCAGAGCCGGATCGACGAAGGCTTCGCCAAGCCCCTCGACCGCCACCAGCGGCCGGCAGGCGGCGCCCCCCTTGGCGAGGGTTTCGCGTACGATCCCGGCAGCCAGCACGGCGGAGGAGGATTTGGGATCGGTGTTCAGAGCCGCCACGAGCAGGGGATGCCAGAGCCGCTCATAGAGCGGGCCGTGGCACGCCATGACGTCGCCGATCGTCTGGCCGGGACTGGCGCGCAGGAGTTTGGCGAGGCCGAGATAGTCCCTCCATCCGGTGCCCGGCACGCGGCGGCCTGACATGAAGATCCACCAGGGCAGCGGACCGTCATTGGGGCGCAGCCGCCAGCGCATGCCGCTCTTGAGATCGGCGAAATCGAAGACCGCCTCGGCCGGCCCGGCCATCTTGTCGGTTGCACCAACGAGGCTCAAGTGCTCCCGCACGGCGGTATTGCCGGAGAGAACCAGATGGTTGCCGTTGTCGATTACCTGGCCGAGCGCGGCGTCGAAATAGGACCGACACCGCCCGCCGGCATGCCGCGCCGCCTCGTGCAGGACGATGTCATGGCGGGCGGGATCGAGCGCCAAGGCGGCCGCGAGCCCCGCGAGCCCCGCGCCGACCACATGCACCGTGCCCCGCATGCTAGAACAGGCCGTGTCGGAGGAGCGCCCAGATGAGGCGATATTTGGGAACTTTGACCTTGACCCTCGGCGGCGCGAAGCCGCGAGCCGCCACCTCTTCCAACACCTGGCCGTAGACGGCACCCATGAGGCGCGGCGCCCGCGTCGCCCGGCGGGGCAACGGCGCCATGATGCGATGAGCGGCGGCGAAATGCGCGCGCGCCTCAACGATCAGCGGCGCGCAAGCCGCGCCCAGCGCCCTATGATCCATCACCTTCAGCGGGTCGGTGGTGGCGATCCCCGCCGCCGCGAGCGCCTCGCGAGGCAGATAGAGCCGCCCCATCTCGGCATCCTCGTCGACATCGCGCAAGATGTTGGTCTTCTGCAGCGCTCGGCCGAGGTGATGCGCGAGTTCGACGCCGGGGCCTGGCGCGATGCCGAAAATCCTCACCGAAAGCCGGCCCACGGCGCTCGCGACATGGTCGCAATAGAGGTCGAGCTTGGCCGCCTCGGGCGCCCGGATGTCCTCGACGGCATCCATTTCCATGCCGTCGATCACCGCCAGGAAATCCTGTTTGGCGAGTCCGAATCGCCGCACGGGTTCCACGAGGGAAGCCGTGGCGGGGTTAAGGCGACCGTCATAAAGCGCCTCTATATCGGCCCGCCAGCGCTCGAGCCCAGCCTGACGCTCCGGCCGCGTGCCGCCCTCGTCGGCGACATCGTCCACCGCGCGGCAGAAGGCATAGACCGCATACATGGCCTCGCGCTGCGGCCGCGGCAGCACCCGCATGCCGGCATAGAAGGACGAGCCCGACGCCTGCCGAGCGGCGGTCGGTGCATCGATGGCGATGGTTTCGTCCGTCGTGGCGCTCAAGCTTCGTTCGCTCCGGCGGACCCGACACCAGACCCCAGCCTGCGCAACGCCGTTCCGAAACGGGGCCTTGGGAGCAGCAGGCGCCGCATCGCCGCACCGGCGGCCCCGAGCATCGCGATCCTCAGGAAGGCCAGCTTGCTGTGGTGAACCGTCTGGCTCAGCGGGTCCTGGCGTTCGAGCACATCGACGAGGCGCCGGGCAAGGGCGATGATGACCGCGGTCTCGAGTCCGAGGCGAAAATCCTTGACCTGCCGGGGCAGGATCGCGCCCTCGTCGAGCAAGCCTCCGGTGCGGCGTGCGAGATCACGAAAGAGCGTGCGCAAGGCTGGCGAGGCCATGGGTTGACCGAGGGCTTCCACGCTCAGTCCTGCCGCCGCGAGGCTTTCGGCCGGCACGTAGACGCGGTCGAGGTCGCGAAAATCCTTCCCGCAATCCTGCAGGTGATTGATGATCTGCAACGCGGCGCAGACCGCGTCGGAAGCCTCCCAGGTGGCTTCGCTCTCGCCATGCACGTCGAGCACATAGCGCCCGACCGGCATGGCCGATAGGCTGCAATAATGGATGAGGTCGGCCCAATCGGCCGTGCGGTTCTTGGTGACGTCGAGCCGAAAGGCCGCCAGCAGGTCGAGGGGGTGACGCGGCGACAGCCCCCGCTCCGCCAGCACGGCACGCAATGGCTCGGCTACCGGTTCGGACGAGGCGCGTCCGAGAAGGCTCGCCTCCAGCCGATCCAGGTGGTCGAGCTTTTCGCCTTGCGTCAGCGTCGCGTGATCGGCGACATCATCGGCCGCCCGCACGAAATCATAGAAGGCCATGATGGCCGGGCGGTGCCGCGCCGCGATGAGATGGGACGCGACCGGAAAGTTCTCGTCGTTCTGGCCCTTGCCCGAGGCAACATCGGTCGCTGTTGTCATGACACCTTCGACTGGCCCCCGAAGCCGGGCGACCCTCCGGCTCCCCATAAGTCAAATTTCGGGCGAAGGCCAGCGTCCGGGACAACGGAATCGGGACGATCCGGCGCATCTCATCAAGCGTGTTCGCCCTCAGTGAGCATCCGCTTTAGGACCGCCTTTGCCGGGGCGCTTCATGAAGGGTGTGACGATCACCAGGGCCGTGAACAGGCAGGTCAGCGCCAGGAAGACGTCGCCGAGCGACATGACCAGCGCCTGCTGGCGGACGATCATCGCCAAGCGCTTGGTGGCGCTGAGCGCCGCGTCGGACCCCATGGATGAATAGGCCTGCGTCAGGTTCCGCAATGTCTCGTCGGCGGCCTCGCGCCCCCAGGCGACGCTTTCATGGAGCCGCGCCATATGCATATCCCATCGGTCGTTGATGAGGGTGTTGATGCAGGCGAGCCCCACGGCGCCGCCGAAATTGCGGGTGAGGTTGAACAGGCCCGAGGCGTTTTTCAGCTTGGCCGGCGACAGCGTACCGAGCGCGACATTGTTGATCGGGACCATGGCGGTCATCAGTGAGAAACCGCGCAGCATCTGCGGCATCAGCAATTCCCAGAAATCCCAGTCCTTGGTGACGTAGGACGCCTGCCAAGTGCCGACCGCGAAACCCGCAAAACCGATGGCGATGAGGATGCGCGGATCGACCCGGTTCATCAATCGGCCGACGATCGGCGCCGCGACGAACATGCACAGGCCCGAAACGAACATGGTCTCGCCGATCTGCAACGAGGAATAGCCTCGCACCCGCGCCAGATAGACCGGGTAGACGTAGGTCAGGCCATACAGCCCGATGCCCATGACAAAGGAAAACAGCGACCCGAAAGCGAAATTTTTGTTCTCGAAGGCCGATAGATCGACGATCGGCTGCTTGGCCGTGAAAGCCCGCCAGAAGAACAGCAGACCGCCCAGCGCGGCGATCACCGTCCACGCGATGATGATGTTTTCGTCGAACCAGTTCTTCTGCGGTCCCTCCTCGAGCACATATTCGAGCCCGCCGAGCATGGTCGCCATGCCGATGAGACCGAACCAGTCGAACCGTTCCAAGAGCGACAAGTCCGGCTTGTCGAAGTCGATCATGAACCATGTCATCAGCGTGACGATGATGCCGGGACCGATATTCACCAGAAACAGCCAGTGCCAGGAAAACAGGTCCGTCAAATAGCCGCCCACCGTGGGACCGATCGTCGGCGCCAAAGTCGCCACGAGGCCGATCACCGGTGCGATGAGCGGCTGTTTGGAACGCGGAAAGATCGTGTAGGAGGCCGCGAACACGGTGGGGATCATGGCGCCGCCAATGAAGCCCTGCAGCGCCCGATAGACGATCATCTGGTTGATGTCGGTCGCGGTCGAGCACATGAAGCTCATCAGCGTGAAGCCGCCGCAGGAGACCGCAAAGAGGTAGCGGGTGGAAAAAGCCCGCGATAGGAGGCCCGAAAGCGGGATCATCACCACCTCGGCGACGAGATAGCTGGTCTGGACCCAGGCGACCTCGTCCGAACTGGCACCGAGACCGGCCTGGATTTCAGCCAGTGAGGCCGAAACGATCTGGATGTCCAGGATCGCCATGAACATGCCGAACACCATCGCGATGAAGGTGATGAGCGTCTTGGTGTCGATGCTGTCGGTTGCCGGTCGGCTCGCGGGAGGTGTGCCCGCGCCGATCTGAGGCCGAATCTGTAGGGCGGAGACGACGGCGCTCATCGCAGCTGGCTCAACGTGCCGCAGCGGACGGGTCGCGGCTGGCGACCACGGCCGATTTGTCGTCGGCGGTCCGCGAACCGACCGCCTGCATGGCCTGACGCATGGTGCGGCCGATTCGGTCCATCAACCCCTCGAGCCCCAGCGCGCCGACAAGCGAGGGGCGCGGCAGGGTCTCGTCGCGGGTATGAACGGCGACCTCGACCGACAGGCCTGGACGCAGGATGCCTTCGCGCGCCACATCCGCAGGGATCGCGATCCGCACTGGGAGACGCTGAACGATCTTGGTGAAATTGCCCGTCGCGTTCTCGGGAGGCAGGAGCGAAAACTCGGCGCCCGACGCCGGCGCGATGCTTTCGACCGTGCCGACCACGCCCCGCTCCCCATAGGCATCCGGCTTGATGACAACCTTCTGGCCGGGTTTCAGCAGGCTGATCTGGGTTTCCTTGAAATTGGCCTCGACATAGGCGCTTTGCATCGGCACCAGGGCCAGCAGCCGCGTACCGGGCTGCACATATTCCCCGGGCTGGACGGCCTTGTTGCCGACGACGCCGTCGAACGGCGCCTTGATGACGGTGAACGAGAGATCGCGGTTGGCCTTGTCGAGCATGGTCTGCAATTCGCCGCTGACCTTCTGGGCTTCGACCTTCTGAGCCACATAGACGTCCATAGCGGCCTGCGCGGCCGTCACAGCCGCCGCCGCATTGGCGATAGCGGCAACGTTGCGGTCTCGGTCGGCCCGCGCGTCATCAAGCTTCTGCTGTGTTCCGTAGCTGGAATGCATCAGGGTGTCGGCGCGCTGGAACTCTGCCTGGCTGCGAACCGCATCGGCCTTGGCGGATTGCAGCATGGCTCGCGCCTGGTCGACTGCCGATCCTTGCGCGTCAATTTGCTTGCCGATCCTCAAGATCGTCGCACCCTGCGTGTCCATCCGCGCCTTGGCGGCGTCGACCGCATTGCGATAATCGCCGTCGTCGATGGTCGCCAAAATCTGGCCTTTGACCACATTGGCATTCTCGACGACCGGTACGACCGACACGTAGCCGGAGACCTTGGCGGCGATCATCGACATATCCGCTTTCACATAGGCATCATCGGTCGATACGATGAAACGGCCCTCGACGAACCACTGGTATCCCTCATAACCACCGCCGCCGACGGCAGCGAGCAGGATCAGGGGAAGGAAGATGCGCCGA
Source organism: Lichenihabitans sp. (assembly GCA_965214365.1). Lineage (GTDB taxonomy): Bacteria > Pseudomonadota > Alphaproteobacteria > Rhizobiales > Beijerinckiaceae > Lichenihabitans. Next base: position 725,631 of record CBDCBM010000004.1, on the reverse strand, counting down.
CGTTTGCGTCGGGGAGGAAGGATTTCGCCGTGTCGGGGCGCGTCGAGCGGCGTCGAGCGAGCCGTCACAGCCATGGCTCCTTCACGCGGGGCGGTCGCCGCAATGGTGGCGGGCTGGTCCGTCACTGTCGTTTCGTCACTCATTACCCGCTCCAAATCACGCCGTTTTTTGCGTGGTAGGCCAATATCGATGACACCGAAAGATGACTGAACCGTTCGGTCATTATTGACTTAATGCGACGGGCTCCATAAATCAAGAGCGACCGAACCGTTCGGTCATTGAAGCCTCAGGGAGCCGTTGTGGCCGACCATCTCGAATTGACCGTGGAGGCTCCCGCGCCGGGCAAAGCTCCGATGCGCGAAGATAGCGCGAAGCGGCGGCAGGTGATCGACGGTGCCCGCGCGGTGTTTTTGGCGGATGGGTTCGATGGCGCCAGCATGAACGAGATCGCCCGCGTCGCAGGCGTTTCCAAGGGCACGCTCTATGTCTATTTCGCCAGCAAGGAGGAGCTTTTCGCGGCGCTGATCCGGGATGAGAAGCGCGCTCAGGCAGAGCAGATGTGTCAGTTCCGCGATGACGAGCCGGATGTGCGCGCGGCACTATGCGCGTTTGGGGTGCGAATGATGGAATTGATCCTGCGCCCGACCTCCATCGCTCATATCCGCATCGTCGCGGCCGTCGCCGGCAAGTTTCCGCAGATCGGACGTGCCTTCTACGAGGCTGGACCTCAATTCGGGCAACGGCGGCTGGCGGCATTTCTCGAAACGCAGGTGGCGGCCGGTACGCTCGACATAGAGGACACCGCGACGGCGGCGATCTATCTCGGCGAGATGTGCAAGGGGCCCTACCTGTTACGGGCGATCCTGTGCGTCGGGGAGCTCCCCACGCCAGCCGAAATCCAGGCCCATGTGTCGAGATCGGTCGATGTCTTTCTGTGCGCCTACCGGCCTTCGGGGCGGTGATGGTTCGTATCCCGCACGACGACGACCTTTTAAATTAGAGAATGGTATAGAAAATCGGCACGGTTTTTCCGCGCGAGCGGACGGCGGCTTGAAGCGAACCGCCGGCTTTCGGTCTGCCTGCTGCAGCCGAAACGTCGGACGCGCCACGCAGACCAGAGGGTCTTGGGCAGCCCAAAGGCGCCACCCCACTTCCGTGCAAGATCGATGTGGTCTATGGCCTCGTGCCGAAGATGCCGCCTGCCGCACGAGACGCCTTGCCGATGATGATCTCAAGAGGTCTCAACCCGCTGCTGATCGGAACTGACGTGCCGCCCATTCCGGCGGCCCAGGGCTGGACGGAGCGATACGACGGCCGCCACGGCGCCCTTATCAACTTGGCCCAGGCAATTCCAGGCTCGCCGCCGCCGGTCGAGCTTCTCCAGCGCCTCCAAGAGGCCGCCGGGGACCCCGCCTCGGCAGCCTACGGACCGATCCTCGGCGACGAGCCCTTGCGCACCGCCTTCGCGCGCGATCTCGGCCTGCTCTATGATGCCGACGTCGGCCCTGAGGAAATCGGCATCACCCCGGGCTGCAACCATGCCTTCATGGTCGCCGTCATGGGGCTAGCCCGCGCCGGGGACGAGATCATCCTTCCCGCGCCGTGGTACTTCAACCACAAGATGACGCTCGACATGCTGGGCATCCATGTCCGGCCGCTAGCCTGTAAGGCGGAGCACGGTTTCGTGCCGCAACCCGTCGATGCCGAGGCACTGATCGGGCCCCGGACGCGGGCCATCGTACTCGTCACGCCCAACAACCCCACAGGGGCGATCTATCCGGCCGACGTGCTTGAAGAATTCGCCCGCCTGGCTCGCGACACCGGGGTCAGGCTGATCCTCGACGAAACCTATCGGGACTTTCTGCCGGAGGGTGAAACCTGTCCGCACCAGCTGTTTGCCACGCCCGATTGGCGCAACTATCTCATCCACCTCTATTCATTCTCCAAAAGCTACGCCATCCCAGGCCATAGGCTCGGCGCCCTCGTGGCGGGCGCCGAAACCATGGCCGAGATCGGCAAGGTGCTCGATTGCTCGCAGATCTGCGCGCCGCGCGCCGCACAGGCGGCGGTCGCCTGGGGGATCGCCGGTATCGAGGGATGGCGCCGCGCGACCCGCAGCCAGGTCAATGCGCAGGCTGGCCTTTTCCGCCGCGTCATCGAGGATTCGCCTCGGTGGTCCATCGCCGCCATCGGGGCCTATTTCGCCTATATCCGCCATCCTTTCGAGGCGACCGGGCAGGCTGTGGCGGAGCGTCTGGCAGCCGAAGTCGGCGTTTTGACGCTGCCGGGCAGCTTCTTTGGCCCGGGCCAGGAGCCATACCTGCGCGTCGCGTTCGCCAATGTGGATCCGGCCCGGCTCAGTCTCGTTGCCGAACGGTTTTCCGCGCTACGGTGAGGACCGGGCGCTGAAGCCAATACGGCGGGCTGAGCTTCAAGCCAGAATTACCCCTCGTCGATGTCGAATTTCACGCCCTGGGCCAGGGGCAGCGTACGGCCGTAGTTGATGGCGCTGGTTTGGCGCCGCATATAGGCCTTCCAGGCGTCCGAGCCGCTTTCGCGGCCCCCACCCGTCTCCTTCTCGCCTCCGAAAGCACCGCCGATCTCAGCGCCGGAGGGTCCCATATTGACATTGGCGATGCCGCAATCTGAACCCGAGGCGGACAGGAAGCGCTCGACGTCGCGCATATCGGTCGCGAAGATCGAGGATGACAATCCCTGCGGTACGCCGTTTTGCAGCGCTACCGCCTCCTCGATCGTGCGATATTTAAGGACATAGAGGATGGGGGCGAAGGTTTCGTCCAGGACAGGCCCGGTCTGGGCGGGCATCTCGACCAGCGCGGGGCGCACATAAAAAGCCTCCGCCGGTCCCGCCTTCTCTTCCCGATCCCCGCCATGGACCTTACCGCCGGCCTGTCGGGCGGCCGCCAGGGCGTTTTGCATGGCATCGAATGCACCGGCGTCAATCAACGGGCCCACCAAAGCCTCGGTCTTAACCGGATCACCGACCGAGACCGCCGCGTAAATCTTGGAGAGGCGAGGCACGAGAGCGTCATAGACGCTTTCATGGACGATCAGGCGGCGCAAACTGGTGCAGCGCTGGCCGGCCGTTCCCATCGCCGCGAAGGCGATCGCGCGCACGGCGAGGTCGAGGTCGGCCGAGGGGGTGACGATGGAGGCATTGTTGCCGCCGAGTTCAAGAATCGATTTTCCGAATCGGCGCGCTACGCTTTCGCCAACGGCGCGGCCCATGCGGGTCGATCCCGTGGCGGAAACGATCGCTACGCGGGGATCCGCCACCATGGCCTCGCCGATGTCACGGCCGCCGATCAAGACGCTGGACAATCCTTCCGGCACGCCGCCGAATTTTTGTGCCGCACGCTCGACCAGGGCCTGCACGGCAAGCGCCGTCAACGGTGTCTTTTCCGACGGTTTCCACACGACAGGATCACCGCAAACAAAGGCGAGCGCCGCGTTCCAGGACCAGACCGCGACCGGAAAGTTGAAGGCCGAGATGACACCCACGACACCTGCGGGGTGCCACTGCTCCATCATGCGATGGTCGGGACGCTCGGAGGCGATGGTCAGTCCGTGCAATTGGCGCGACAGGCCGACTGCGAAATCGCAGATATCGATCATCTCCTGGACTTCACCCAACCCTTCGGAGATGATCTTTCCCGCCTCGATGGTGACAAGACGCCCGAGATCCACTTTCGCGGCACGCAATTCCTGGCCGAGCAAGCGCACGAACTCGCCCCGTTGCGGGCCTGGAACGTTACGCCATGCGGCGAAGGCCTGCGTGGCTCGACCGACGGTGTCGGCCACCATGGCGGTGCTCGCCTCGGAAACAGCGGCAAGCCTCTCCCCCGTGATCGGCGAACGGACCAGCCGGCTACCGCCCGACAGGATCGACGCCTCGACCCCGAATCCGCTCAAAATTCGGGCTGCTTCGGCTTTCAGCGACACGGCGGGACTGTCTGGGGTCATTGGTGCTCACAGGGCTCGCGCTGCAGAAGTCGGGCGAGCCCATTGCCTAAAGCAGAGCCGTTTGACTATCCGCCTGAAATCTATCGGTTTTCAGATCATCGCAGGAGTATGCGCCCGGATCAAGGTCGTACCGAAGATCATCCTGCTGGCGCATCATGCCTCGAAAGGAGGGCGCACCTGCGCCATTCACCGACGATCACATCTCGCGACGAGAGCCGATGCAAGGACGCATATCTGCCTTGCGCGAAGGTGGAGCTTGTGCTTTATAGCGGCGACTAGCCAAAAAAAGAGCCACCCGAAGGTGGCCCAAAGTCTAGGGAGGAAACGCCCAAGAAGGGCATGCGACCCGCAGGTCGCGAATCTTTGATATGCTGCATTGCAAAAAAACGCAACCCCTCTCAGGGGTTTTGATGCAGCTTTATCATTTGCCCATCAGATGTGGCGATAAAGTCTCACTAAAAGGCGGTGCAAAACACGGCCTTGCGCGGAACCGCTATGTGGCGCGCCAACAGCTCGACTTCTTCCCCTATCGCGCGGTCCTCGTCGAGAACGTCGACAAGATGGCGAATCTCAATCTGAAGCGCTGCCGTTCCGTTGCCAAGGCGTCCACCCCGCAGACTCGCGGCCTGCGCTGCGGCCATCATTTCAAGGGCCACCAGCCGGCGATAGAGAAACACGATCTCGGCGCATTTCTGAACAGTCAGGGGCGCCTGGGTGGCATGGTCCTCGACGCCCTCGGACACCGACATGACATCGAGGATCACGGGCAATGCGGCATGGCGTATGCCGGCCAGCAGCGCGCCCGCCGTTTTCTGTAACGACACGAAGCCGGCCGCTGCGCCGCCGCGCGGCGAGAGATTTCTCGGCAACCCGCTGCGGGCCGCTCCGGTCAACAGCACGAAGCGAGCCGCACTGGCGATCGCGGCCTGGGCGAGCGCCAGGCCGAGCGTCTCGAAAGCCAAAGCCAAAGCGGGCACATGGAAATTGCCGGTGGAGAGAACGGCACCATCCTCCACCATGACCAACGGATTGTCGGACGACGCCGCAAGCTCGCTTTCGATCACGGCTCTGGCGCCCGCGAGCGCATGCCAAACCACACCATTGATCGAAGGCGCGCAGCGAATGCTCAAGGGATCCTGCAACGGCACCATTGTTCCAGGATCGTAAAGGGCGCTGCCTTGAACCATGGCGCGCAGGACGGCGGCGACCTCCCTTTGTCCTGGCCCCGGCCTGGCCGCCTGCAGACGCGGATCGAGAATATTGAGATTGGCGCCGATGCCCTCCATCGTCAGAGCGACGGCACTATTTTGCCAGTCGAGCAGGTCCGTGGCATCGGCCACGACCAGCGCTCCATGACCGATCGAAACGGCATTGGCGCTGGCGAGGGACAGGCCGTCTTTCGGAGCCAACCTTACCGGCGCCAGGCCGGCTGCGGCAAGGACCTCGGCGGCGGGGCGTAGTTCGCCCGCATACTCGGCCTCCCCCTCGCCGATGAGCATCCGGCCGAGCGCCGCCATCAGGCCGAGATCGGCTGCGCCGATGGAGCCCCAGCGGCGCATGATCGGATGAACGCCCGCGTTCAGGGCCGCCGCGAGTGCAACAGGTACATGCGGCGAAATTCCCGAACCGCCGGAGCAGAAGCCGGCCAGCCGAACCGTCATTGCGCTACGGACGATGTCGGTGGGCAGGCGATCCCCGACCCCAATGTCGCGACCGCGCAGGAACTGCGGCTGAAACGCGATGGCGTCGCTCTCGAGCGTCACACCGCTTTTCGCGCCGAGACCCGTATTGAACCCGTAAACCGCCTGGCCGCCGGCCGCGACCCGTTCCAAGGTGCGCCGCGACGCGTCGATCCGCCCGAGCACGCCCTCGGACAGGCGAACCTCACATCCGTGGCGGGCAACCGCCACGATATCCGCGATGGCGAGTCCACGCCCTAGGACGAACTCGACACTCATTGGGCAGAACGGGGAAAACTGGTCCGATCATCGTCGAGCATGGGCGTCGCTTAAGCCGGATCGGCGGGCTCGGCCAGCGATTTTCAATGCGGTCGCGTGGTCGCTATTGGTCACGCTCGCAGCCCAGCCAGTTATCGGTTCGAATTGTGTCGGTTGCGCCAGCGCATTGGCGCAAGAGCATTATTCCGTGCCCTCCACCAAACGGTGGATTGTGTTGCCTCGTCCAGTCTCGATACGGTGCGGCTCATGGATCGGGGATAAGCGTCTTCCCATCAAGACGATGGGAGACGACGAGGATCGCGATCGATGGGGAGGTCAAGGGTCTACTCGCCATGGCGATTTCCTCTTATGGTCACTGGTCGCTCCGCCAATATCGCTTTTGACCGGACCGCCGTGGCGCGGACATGCTCCGTCAAGCCTGCCTGAAGCTGAAAGACCTCGTCATGAATATATCCGTGCGCACCGCGCCATCCACCGCTCAAAACATTTTCGCTCATCCGCTCGACCCCCTGTCGACCCAGGAGCTCGCCCGGGCCTCGGAGATTATCGCGACCCATTTCCAATGGGGTGCCAATCTCCGGGTTGAAACGTTGGAACTCGACGAGCCCGCGAAAGACCTGGTGCGCGGCTTCATGCCGGGCGGTGTGATCCAGCGCGCCGCCCGCTTCAATGTTTACCGGCGCGGCCAAATGGGCGTGTGGCAGGGCAAGGCGGATCTTCTCGCCGGCAAGGTCGTCGCGCAAGACTTCAGGGCCGACGCCCGCGCCATGGTGGCGGTGGAGGAAGTTCTCGAAATCGAGAAGACCGTCAAAGCTGATCCGCGGTTTCAGGAGGCGTTGCGCAAGCGCGGCCTCATCGACGAACTCGACCATATGTGCGTCGATCCCTGGACGGTGGGCGACTTTGGCGATGAGCTCCACAAGGGCCGCCGGGTGCTCAACTGCTTCATCTGGATGCGGACCTTTCCGCTCGACAATTATTACGCTCATCCGGTCGAGGGGCTGCATGCCCTGATCGATCTCGCAACGCTCGAAATCCTGAAGGTCGAGGATAACCGCGACCCGAAGGGCGAGTATGTTCCTGTGCCGCGCATCCCGTTGAATTTCGATGCCGACGTTCTGAAGGAATTCCGGGCTCCCTCGTCGCGGCTCGACGTGGTGCAGCCCGATGGCGCCGGCTACCGGGTCGAAGGCAATCTGGTCACCTGGGAGAACTGGGATTTCCGGGTCGGATTCAGCGGCCGGGAAGGCCTGGTGCTTTACACGATCGGCTATACGCATGCGGGGAAGCGTCGCCCCGTCATGTACCGGGCCTCGATCGCCGAACTCGTCGTGCCCTATGGCACGCCCGAGGGCAGCCACTATCACAAGAACGTCTTTGACCACGGCGAGATCGGCTTCGGCCGCATGGCCAATTCACTCTCGCTCGGCTGCGATTGCCTTGGGGTGATCCATTATTTCGACGCGGTGGTGCCGGATCTATCCGGACAGCCGAGGACGATTGAAAACGCCATCTGCCTACACGAGGAAGATGCAGGTTTATCGTGGAAGCATTTCGACGTCCGCACCGAGCGGACCGAAGTGCGTCGGGCGCGCCGCCTCGTGATTTCCTCGATCTCGACGATCGGCAACTACGAATATGCCTCCTATTGGTATCTCCACCAGAACGGCAACATCGAATATGAAATGAAGGCGACCGGGATCATCAACACCGCCGCATGCCACCCTGGCCAGCCGGGGCGGTTCGGCGCCGAGGTGGCGCCCGGCCTCGTCGGCCACATCCATCAGCACGTCTTTTGCGCTCGCCTCGACATGGAAGTCGATGGACCGGACAATACGGTGGTCGAATGCAATACGCGCGCCCTGCCGAAGGGTCCCGAGAACCCTTATGGCAACGCCTATCTGGTCGAAGAGACGGTATTGCGCAGCGAATCCGAGGCTCAGCGCGACTTCGATTTCGGCTCGATGCGCTACTGGAAGGTGACGAACCCCCAAACCAAGAACTGGATCGGCAAGCCCACGGCTTACAAGCTAGAACCCGGCTCACCGGTCCGGTCCTTCCTCGATCCGGAGGGTCCTTCGGGACGGCGTGCCCGCTATGTGCAGCATCAGCTCTGGGTGACAGCATTCGACCCGGAGGAGCGGTATCCGGCCGGTGAATTCGTCAACCAGTCGACGGGCGAGGACGGCATCGCGACCTGGGTCGCGAAGAACCGACCGATCGAGAACACCGACATCGTGCTGTGGCACACGTTCGGGCTGCACCACCTGCCCCGGCCGGAGGATCATCCCGTCCAGCCCTGCATCTCCTGCAGCTTCCAGCTGATGCCCTCGGGCTTCTTCGATCAGAATCCCGTCATCGACCTGCCTCGAGCCAAAAACGAGGCAAGTTGCTGCTCATCGCACGGTTCCAAAGCCTGACGGTTTGTCGCCATCAGGCACGGTCGGGCCGCTGCTCACATCCAGTCGCGCACAATGGAGATCCGCATGATATCCTCGACGCATGCCTTGGACCCGGCCAGTCTCCCTCACGCCGCATACCGAGACAGGTCTCGCCGCCGAGGCCTCTTTCTCGGGCTTTCCCTGTCGGCGCTGCTCGCACCACCTTTACTCTGCGCTGGGGTGACCCTCGCGGCGGCGGACGACAAGCCGATCGTCATCGTTCGCGACATGGATTTCGGCTCGCTCGATCCGGCGCGCGGCTATTGCGACACCTGCCAGATCTATTTCAACGCCGCCTATGACACATTGATCGGCCTGTCACAGGAGACGAAATTCTACCCCAAGATCGCGACAAGTTGGGAATCGAGCACCGACCAGACGCGTTTCACCTTCCATCTCGATCCCAAGGCGGTGTTTTCGGACGGCACCCCGATCGAGGCCAAAGACGTGAAATGGACCTGGGAGCGCCTGCATAACCTCAAGGGCGATCCCAGCCTCATCATGGACGGTTTGAAGGTGGTGGAAACGCCCGACGCCCATACGGCGATCGCGGTGCTCGAGGCGCCGAACTCGGAATTCCTGGCCAACGTCACCGCGACATTCGCGGGCATCATCAACAGCACCGCTGCCGCCAAGGTGGGCGCTATTTCGACGGTGGACGCTGCCACGAAGGACACGTCCGAAGCCGGCTTTCAGGCCCATTCAATGGGCGGCGGCCCTTTCATTCTCACGAGCTTCAAGCCCAATGATTCCATGGTGCTGGAGCGCAATCCCAATTATTGGCGCCAACCGGCGGGCTCCTCCAAGATCATCCTGCAGCAGGTCAAGGACGCTGTCAGCCAATTGCATGCCTTGCAAACGGGCGCCGCCGACATCAGCACGCAGATCGACCCGGACACCGCCGCCGCCATTCATGACGACAAGCTGATCGTGGAAACGAAGCCGTCCTATAATTTCGTCTACTTTCAACTGGACCCGAACGCACCCGGACCGGCCCATGGAAAGCTGACCAAGGAGGTGCGCGAAGCGATCGCGCTCGCGGTCGACTATCAGGGAACAGCCGATTTTACCGTGGCCGGTAAGGCCCGAATGCTGGCACCCCCCGTCCCGCTCGGCTTCCCGGGCACCGACGGCATTAAGGTTCCCCATCAAGACCTCGCCAAGGCGAAGGACATGATGGCCAAAGCCGGTCTGGCGGACGGCTTCGACATGGATATGTCCTACCCGACACAGAACGTCTACGGCGTCGATATGGCGACCTTGGCGCAGAAGTTCCAGCAGGACATGGCCAAGATCAACGTCCGTGTGAAGCTTGTGCCGCAGACCTTCGCGATCTGGCAGGACATGAATGCCCAGGGCAAGATTTCATCCATCGTCGGCTATTGGGCTCCCGACTACTTCGGCACGTCCGACTACGTGAAATATTTCGGCATGGTGCCAGGCACCTTCTGCGCCGGGGCGTCAGGTCTCGAAAAGACGGCGGAGGGCCTCAACCAGACGGAAATCGCGCTGTTCAAGGATGCGCTCGCGGCCGAGGGCGACAAGGCGACCGACTTGTTCCACAAGGTCTCCATGGAAATGGTCAATGACAAGATTTCGATGCCGTTCTTTTCGCCCGATCTCGTGGTCGTGAAGGCCAAGGACATCCAGGGGGTCAACTACAACGTCATCGCTAATCTGATCCTCTCCGACCTGCATCGCTGAACCGGCGAGGCCGAGACGATGCTCCGTCTCATCGCACGCCGCATCGTGATGATGCCCTTCCTCATGTTGGGCATCATCACCATCGCCTTCTTCTTGTCGCATCTGATGCAGGCGAACCCGCTCTCGGCGATTTTGAGCGAGCGGCAGTTGATGAACCCCGAGGTCGTGGCCGCCGCCAAGGCGCGCTGGGGCCTCGATAAGAACCTTCTCGATCAATATGTCATCTATGTTTCCCATCTGCTGAGCGGCGACATGGGCATCTCGTTTCGCACCAACCGCAACGTTTTGCTCGATATACGCGAACGGCTGCCGGCGACGCTGGAACTCGTGATCGCCGCCATGATCGCGGGTTCGTTCGGCGGCATCGTCCTTGGGGTCCTCGCGGCCCATTGGCGCAACCGTATCATGGACCATGCCGTGCGGTTCTTCGCGCTGGTCGGCTCCGCCATTCCGGTGTTCTGGTGCGGCCTGATCTTTCTGTTCATCTTCTCGGTGCAGCTCGGCTGGTTACCCGGCCCTGGGCGGCTCGACCCGCGCGGCGTGCCGCCCCCAACCGTGACCGGCTTCTACACGATCGACACGCTCGTCGCCGGCGACTGGGGAGCCTTTCGCGACGCGTTGGCGCATCTCGTCCTGCCGTCACTCGCGCTGGCATGGTCGATCATGGGCATCATCCTGCGGCTCGTGCGTGGCAGCATGCTCGAAGTGATGGGCCAGGATTTCATCTTGATGGCGCGCGCCAAGGGGGCGAGCGAGACGCGGGTGCTCGTCAACCATGCCCTGCGCAACGCCATGCTGCCGACATTGACGGTTCTGGGGTTCACCTTCGCCTATCTGATCACCGGGGCGGTGCTGGTCGAGACGATCTTCGCCTGGCCCGGCATCGGCTCCTATGCGGTCGATTCGGTCCGCGTCCTCGATTTTCCGGCCATCATCGGCGTCACCATCGTGGGCGGGGCGGCCTTCCTCCTGGCCAATCTGGCGACCGATATTTCCTACATCTTCGCCGATCCCAAAATCAGGCTTCGCTAGAAAGGCAGGCGATGTCAGGAGAACTGTCCGCAAAGCCCATGGACGAGGCTGTGACGCTGGCGGCGGATCCCCCCTCGCGCCCGGCCTCGACAAGGCGGCGGATCAAGATCAGGCTTCCCATCGCGCTCGGGCTGGCGGTTCTCCTGGCTTGGCTCGTCATCGCGCTGACTTTGCCCAGTTGGGCGCCCTACGACCCGCTGCAGATGGTGGCGCGCCGCTTGAAGCCGCCGACGACCGCCCATTGGCTTGGCACGGACGCGTTGGGCCGCGACGTGCTGACGCGCACGCTCTACGGCTCCCGCCAATCGCTGCCGATTTCGCTGGTCGTCGTGGTCGTCGGCGCCGGGATCGGCTGCGTGCTTGGCGCGATTTCGGGATTCGTCGGCGGTTTCGTCGATGCCGTCATCATGCGCCTCGTCGACGTCACGCTGTCGCTGCCCGCCGTGCTTCTCGCCATGGCGGTCGTGGCCTCGATGGGGCCTGGGCTGACCAATTCGGCCATTGCCATGATCGTGGTCTGGTGGCCGCTTTACGCGCGGTTGATGCGGGCCGAGGTTCTGGCCGTCAAGGGGCGCGACCATGTCGAGGCGGCGATCGCTGGCGGCGCAGGCCCCTTTCGGGTCCTGACCAAACATGTCCTACCGCTGTGTTGGACCCCGGTGCTGACCAATGCGACGATGGATTTCGGGCAGGTCGTTCTGCTGCTCGCATCGCTCAGCTTCATCGGCCTTGGGGCGCGGCCACCGGACCCCGAATGGGGGGCGATGATCTCCGAGGGCGCCGTCGACTTCTACTATTGGTGGATTGCAGCCGGCCCGGGCCTCGCCATTCTCAGCGCCGTGCTGGCCAGCAATTTCGTCGGCGACGGCCTCCGCGACATGCTTGATCCGAGGAAGCAGACATGAGCGAGGCCTTGCTCGAATTGCGGGGAGTCTGCGTCGAGGCGATGACGCCGAGGGGGCCGGTCGCTCTCGTGCGCGGCGTCGACCTTGTCGTCAATGCGCGCGAGGTCCTCGGCATCGTGGGCGAATCGGGTTCGGGCAAGAGCGTGACGATGCGGGCGGTTTTCGGGCTGCTGCCGCCCTCGATGAAAGTCACAGGATCGATCCGCTTCATGGGTCGGGAATTGCTTGGCCGAGGCGCTCGCGATCTGCGGGCGCTGCGCGGATCGAGGATGAGCATCATCTTTCAAGACCCGATGACCGCCCTCAATCCCGTCATGACGATCGGCGCGCAGATCATCGAGGCGATCCGCATTCATGATCGTTCGGTTTCGGCCCGAGAAGCCCTGTCGCGGGCGACCGCGCTGCTCGATCTCGTCTCGATTCCCCTGGCATCGCAGCGCGTCAACCAATATCCGCATGAATTTTCGGGCGGCATGCGCCAGCGCGCCGCCATTGCCATGTCCATGGCCAACAATCCCGATCTTCTCGTGGCGGACGAGCCGACCACCGCTCTCGACGTCACCGTCCAGGCGCAGATCATGGATGTGCTGCGCCAGTTACGCGATGAGAAAGGCGTCGGCATCATCCTCATCACGCATGATCTGGGGCTCGTAGCCGGCATGGCCGACGACGTCGCCGTGATGTATGCGGGCCGGGTGGTCGAGTGGGCTGGGATCGACCATCTGTTCGATAATCCGCGCCATCCTTACACGCGGGGCCTGCTCGCCTCGTTGCCGAAGCTCGACGTCGCCTGCGACCGGCTTTATTCGATCGGCGGAGCGCCGCCTGCGCCGACCGCACGCCCGCGCGGTTGTGCTTTTCATCCGCGCTGCACGGAGGCGCGCGGACTTTGCCGAGCCGAGGATCCGCCCTTGCGTGATATCGGGGGCGCGCGTTCGGCCTGCCATTTCGCTGAAGATCTGGCGCCTCTCGGGCCGCCCCCCGCGCCCCAGCCCGTTTTCGCCCACGGGGCGACACGATGAAGGGCGACCTCGTTCTGTCGGTGCAAAACATCGACAAGGTCTTCGAGGTCGGCGGCGGCCTCTTCGGCGAGCCACGCGGCCAAGTGCGGGCGGTGTCGGATGTGTCGCTCGATCTGCATGTGGGCGAGGCGTTGGGGCTTGTCGGAGAATCGGGATGCGGCAAGTCCACACTGGTGCGCTGCATCCTGCGTCTGATGGAGCCCACGCGGGGCAAGGTCATTCTCAAGGGGCAGGACATGTCCTCGATGCGCCGCGACGCGCTTCGAGAGATGCGCCGCCACATCCAGATCGTGTTGCAAGACCCCTATAATTCCCTGCATCCGCGCATGAAGACGCGCGACATCATCGCCGAACCCCTGCGGATGACGAAATTGTCGGCGAGCAAGCGCAATCAACGCGCGCTTCGGATGATGGATCTCGTCAAACTGGACCCGGCGCATGCCGAGCGCTATCCGCATGAGTTCTCGGGCGGCCAGCGCCAGCGCATCGGCATCGCGCGGGCGCTGGCGGTGCAGCCGGATGTCATCGTTCTCGATGAGCCCGTGTCGGCGCTCGATGTCAGCATCCAGGCCGGCATCCTCAATCTCCTGCGCGACCTGCAGGACGAGTTCGGCCTCGCCTATCTGTTCGTCGCCCATGACCTGTCCGTCGTGCGGCATCTCTGCACCAGCGTCGCTGTCATGTATCTCGGCCGGATCGTCGAGACCGGCCCCAGCGCAGAAGTCTATGCGAGCCCACGCCATCCCTACACGCAGGCTCTGCTCTCCGCCGTGCCGATCGCAGACCCGCGCATCGAGCGGACGCGCAAGCGCATTACGCTACAAGGCGACTTGCCGAGCCCGATGAACCCGCCCTCGGGTTGCGGTTTCCGTACCCGCTGCTGGAAGGCGCAGGACATCTGCGCCCACGAGGCCCCACCCCTGGTCAAAAAGGGGGGCATCGGCCGCGTCGCCTGCCATTTTCCGGTCGAGCCGGGCGGATCGACGCCGATCACTCAAAACTGAAAGGAAGCGCCATGACTTTGTCGAGAACGGAAGACGCCAAGCTCAAGGAGCGGGCCGAGAAGGTCATTCCCGGCGGTATGTATGGGCATGAATCGACGCGATGGCTGCCGGACGAATATCCGCAGTTCTTCAGCCGGGCCAAGGGCGCCCGGCTTTGGGACGTCGATGACCAGGAATATATCGACTACATGTGCGCCTTCGGGCCGAACCTCCTCGGCTATGGCAACGAGAAGATCGACAGTGCCGCCAGCGCTCAGCAGGCACGCGGCGACACACTGACCGGGCCTTCCGCCGCGATGGTCGAATTGGCAGAGAAATTCGTCTCGCTGGTGTCGCATGCCGACTGGGCAATGTTCTGCAAGAACGGCAGCGACGCGACGTCGATGGCGATCGTCGTAGCGCGCGCCCATACGGGCCGAGGCAAAATCATGGTGGCGAAGGGGGCCTATCACGGTTCGGCGCTGTGGAACACGCCGGTCAAGTCCGGCATCATGCCCGAAGACCGGGCCAATATGGTCTATTACGACTATAACAGCGCGCAGAGCCTGGAGGAGGCGTTCAAAAGCGCCAGCGGAGATGTCGCTGGCCTCGTGGCGACACCGTTTCGGCATGAGGTGTTCAACGATCAGGTCTTGCCGAACCTCGATTTCGCGATGACGGCCCGGCGTCTCTGCGACGAGAGCGGGGCAGTGCTGATCGTCGACGATGTCCGGGCCGGCTTCCGCCTCGCGCGAGATTGCAGTTGGTCCCTGATCGGTATCGAGCCGGACCTGAGCTGCTGGGGCAAGGTCATCGCCAACGGCTATCCGATCTCGGCGCTGTTGGGATCGGAACCGTTTCGCAAGGCGGCGCAGGGCATCTTCGTCACCGGCTCCTTCTGGTTCTCGGCCGTGCCGATGGCGGCGGGCGTCGCCACGCTCACCGAAATCGCCTCGAGCGACTATCTCGAACGGATGGAAACAATCGGCACCGCGTTGCGCCATGGCTTGCAGCAGCAGGCGTCCGCCTATGGCTTTGTGTTGAAGCAGACCGGTCCGGTCCAGATGCCGCAGATCCTCTTCGAGGACGACCCGGATTTTCGCATCGGCTTTTGTTGGACCGCCGAGGCCGTCCGGCGCGGCATCTACCTCCACCCCTTCCACAACATGTTCATCTGCGGCGCGCATACGGAGGAGGATGTGCGCAAAACGCTGGATGCCACCGACGGCGCTTTCGAGGCCTTGAAGAAACGGCTCCCCACATTGGGTCCGGTCGAAAAACTCGCGGCTTTCGCAGAAATGCGCTGAACCGCGGCTGGTTCCTCGCCATAAGCCGGTGAGCTTCCTCCGCACTCGTCGTGGCATGCTTATTGCTGACCAGACCTTGACCGTCCTTCACGGAAAAACCCGTGCCTCGCCGATGATCAGTCGCATGGGGGTGGTTTAACGGGCCGGAAGGAGCGAGGGCGATGACCTGCCATGACAAACGCAAACGTCAATTCGTAGATGATACGTTTCGCGTGTTGAGCAACACGCTTCACGCCGTAATTACCCACGGGGTTGCGTGATGCGCCCCGACGCCGGCCGATCGTGGTCGCGGTTCAACGGCGGCTTGCGCGATGGGCCAAAGGCTGATTCCTTGGCGGCATGAGCCGTGGTGATCTCGAACGTTTGAGCAAGGACGAGCTGATCGATCTGGTGCTGAAGCTGCAGCGCCCGGCCAAGACGTCTCGCACGTCCTCCAAGCCACCATCCACCGACCGCAAGGAGCGGCGCGAGCATTCCCACCCGGGGGGAGCGAAGCCTGGCCACGAGGGCCACAGCCGCATCATCGCCGAGGATCCTGACACGGTCGTCGACCACCGCCCGACCGCGTGCCCGGACTGCGGTCTGGCGCTGTCGCCCGACCTGCCGGCCGAGACGGTCAGCGTGCACGAGCGGATCGAGTTGCCGGAGGTGAAGCCTCTCGTCGAGCAGCACCGGCGCCTCGCCGTGACGTGCCCGGGATGCCGGGCGCGCGTGGCGGCACCCCGGCCGACCGGAGCCGCCTCGACGCCGTTCGGCCCACGCCTGCACGCCACGGCGGTGTATCTGAAGACGTTCCAGGCCTTGTCCTACGAGCGTCTGCAGAAGGCCCTCTTCGACCTGTTCGGCCTGCGCATCAGCCAGGGCGGGCTCACCAACATGCTGCGCCGGGCCGAAACCCGCTTCGACGCCGGGCGCGACGCCGCTCTGTCGGCCCTGCGGCGTGCCACCGTGGTGGCGTCCGACGAGACGGGCGTGCGCATCGAGGGCACGAACTCCTACCACTGGGTCTTCCGCTGCGAGGAAGCGGTGGTGCACCACGCCGCTCCGACGCGGGGCGCCTGCGTGGTGCACGAGATCATGGACGGGCACCGGCCCGCCGTGTGGCTGTCGGACCGCTATTCCGCCCAACAAGGGCACGCCGACCGCCAGCAGACCTGTCTCGCGCACCTCGCCCGTGACGTCGCCTACGCGCTCGACGCCGGTGACGACACCCTCGCCCTACGGTTCAAGCTATGGCTCGACGGAGCCTTCGTCCTGGCGCGAACCATCGACACGTCGGCACTGTCGACGATCAACGCCAAGCGTCGCAAGCTGGAACGCTCGCTCGATGACATCCTCGCCACCCCGGCCATCTGCGACCTGGCGCGCGGCATCCAGAGCCGAATGCGTCGCGCCCGCGACCAACTCCTGACCTTCACGGCTTTCCCCGGACGAGTCGAAGCGCACAACAACGCCTGCGAACGCGATCTCCGACCCGCCGTCATCCAGCGCAAGAACACCAACGGCTATCGCGCCATGTGGTCCGCCAAGGGTGAAGCCGCGGTGCGGACCGTGGTGGCGACAGCGCGCATCACCTCCGGTGCTGGCACGTTCAGCACCGTGCTGGGTACGATCGGCGCCTGACGCCGTTCAGCCAAGCTGCGAACCCCGTGGGTAGTTACTTCACGCCAGCAGTTTTGCTTTCTATTCTGTCGATCCCGAACACAACCTTTACGATTTCATTCTCTCACAGGTGCCGGATGATCTCTTTCGGCTCTATGTCCGCGAAATGTTTCAGATCGACCCGCTGCATGTGCGTCGCATAGCGTCGAGCTCTCGCCCGGTCGCCCGCATGGACCAAGCCCCCACCTATATGCCGGCCGACGAACTCAATGAATACAAGCGCTTCATGCGGCATTATGGCATCGTCACCAACATTGACCTGATCTTCCGCCATGACCGAGAGATCAAGTCAGGTCTCAGCGTGATGTGGACCGCGCAAGACCAGCAGCCGACGGAACGGGATTTCCGGCTTGCCGGCGATCTCCAGCCCTATATCCAGTCGAACCTCTCGAGCCATTTGGACGTGGAGTTGGGGGATAATGTGCTGCCGGCGATCGGCGATTTTCCTCTGACGCCGCGCGAGACGGATGTCGCGAAATTGATTTGTATTGGACGGACCAACGCGGCTATCGCGACCGAGCTTCGCATCGGGGTCGCGACCGTCAAGACGCATCTCATTCACCTCTTCGAGAAGACCGGAGTGAAGAATCGATCCGGGCTTGTTGCACGCCTCTCCGATCTGATGTGACTATTGATTGGCATTGATTATTGATTTGGGATTCCTTTTCGTGTCGGATCGGAGTCGATATTTCGGAGGGGCTGTGTTGCAAAGCTGCCTCTGGGGATTTCCCGAGGGAAATCGAGCGGGATAGATGGGCGTGATGCCAAAACCTGAGGGAATGCTAAGAAAACGATGCCGGAAGGCTAGCCCCCAAGTCGTCCAGGGAGCGAGGTACTTCCACTGTTTTTCCATTCGTCGCTACCGCGCCGGATAGGACTCAATGCGCACCTGAGAGCGCCGGCAGGCGGTCGATGGTCTTGGGAGTCCTAATAATTGCGTCTGTCGTCACAGTTTTATCCGTGCCTTGGTGTCGTCTTCCCTCGTTGTCTGACCGAACTGCCTCCCGCCGGTGAGCCAGCAGATGTCAAGTTCGAGGCATGCCATGACACAAGTCAGCGCGTCAGCACGACGTGGGTCACCAACTCCATTGGCACCGCCTGCCTTACCCGATAGCCAAGAGTCGGCAGGTCGATGCCTGCGAACAACGATTCGCCACGGCCCAGAAGAACGGGTGACATCGCCAAGTGCAACTCGTCGATCGCGCCTGCGAGCAGGTACTGGCGGACCGTCGAAACGCCGCCACCGATCTTTACATCCAGGTCGCCTGCAGCGGCCCTGGCCTGGTCGAGTGCCGCTTCGATTCCTCCAGTGACGAAATGGAATGTTGTCCCGCCCTCCATCACGATTGGCGCTCGGGCGTGGTGAGTTAGGATGAAAGTCGGCGCGTGGTAGGGCGGATCGTCGCCCCACCAACCCTTCCAGTCGGGGCCGCCCCAATCGTCGCCTGCCGGCCCGAACATGTTGCGGGGCGCCGAAGCCTTCCATCGCGGCGCTGGCGAAGTGATCGTCCGTCCCGCCGTCCCTCCCGATCATCGATCGAAAAGCCCGAGTGGGGTAGAACCAATTCATCAACTCCCCGCCCCGCTTACCAAGCAGATGCTGCAAGCTCTGATCCGGGCCGGCGCTGAAGCCGTCGATAGATACTGCAAAGCCTGCTACACGCACTTTGCCCATGGGGTCCTCCTATAGTACCGAATTTGGCTGTCTGGAGATTTTGGTTTCTGACAGCTCTGGCGGCTGACCGTTTATTCAGTCGAGAAATTTTGACAGCCTATCGAATGTCCCATTCCAGCCTACAGAATGACTGGTTGCGCTCTTCTCCGACACGAACCCGACTTGGCTAAAATGCATCCGAGTACCGCCGTTTGGTAACTCCTCGAGACGAACAATGACGTGCGTCTTCACGCCCGGGCCGTCTTCGTGGTGTGGAGTTTCCCAAGCAAACGTAAATTCGAGGCGCTCTGGCGGCCTGATGACAAGATAACGTCCTGATTGCCAGAGGATGACATTTTCAGGGTTGTCGGACTTGAGACAGGCCCGCCAAGCTCCTCCCTCACGAACATCCGCATCAAATTCGGCTGCTCGATGAAACTCTGGGCCGTGCCATCGGATTATGGCGTCGGGCTGTGTCCAGGCTCGCCATACACGCTCGCGCGGGACGCGGAAGTCGCGCGTTATGATCAAGGGTCCCGGGGCGTTGCCATTTTCAGTACCTGGACAAGCGCCATCATATCCTATGTTGCGCTCAGGCATCGCTGGAGCCCTTGGGCTCTGGCATCTCCAAGTATGCGACCAATCGATCGAAACTGCCGTCCCAATGTATTCGACATTTTTCGATCCAATCCGTCATTTCTAAAAATGCAGCCACCTGAAGCTTGGCTGGTCGAGCGACTGCCCTGCTAGGTCTGCTCCGCGATACGAAACCAGCGCGTTCCAGTACCGCCAAGTGCTTCGCGACTGCCGGAACCGTCATGTCCAACGGCTTTGCAAGATCGGCTAGTGTCAGGTCGCCTAATGAAAGGCGGGCCAACATCGCGCGCCGTGTTGGGTCAGCAAGCGCTGCGAACTTTACACTTAAGGGATCGCCCATATCTAAACCGATTGTTATATACACCTAACGGTACATATAGGTCATGCATCGGTTGTCAAGACCGGAATCGGTGACGACGCGAGCATGCCGTTAATCGCAATTCGCGACATAAACTGGTGATAGTCGCCGAGCACCACGCCAGACTCCGATAGGCTGCCGAGACCCTGCACGGTCGACAGTCGACGCTGAGCCGCCGGCTAAACACAGCGATCGGCCCTATCATAGCCCGTAGACATTCTGGTTGAAACGAGGAAGCTATAGCCGCTGCAACTCATGAGCAGAGCTATACTGATCTGATGTGCCTCGGGCTCGGGGAACCAGGAAATTTACGTCCCTATCGACGATCGCAAGGCGGCGTAAACGGGGCCCTATCGTCGCAGAGGATCGTGATTGAGAGGGCACGTAACACCCAATTCTTGCGATTGGTTGAAAGCACCATACCCAGGCTGGCGTCACCGCCCCGGCCATGATCTACGAGTTCGAGCCGATGCCGGCGAGAACGGTGGAATTGTCAACGGTCTGGCCGACCGCGCCGCTGCACGCCTCTGACCGCGCGCGTTGTTGGTGTCCGAACCGTTGGCCTACATGGTCAACCTCGGGGTGTCGCGCCCAATGATATCAACAGCGCCCGGCCGACGCTGGTGCCCGCGTGGTCGCCCAGTATCGCCTTGGCTCTACGTCGTGTCGGAGACCATCGCGACGGACGCCGATCCCGCCGAACCCATAGGCTTCGGCCCGCACCGAGGAGGTGTCGTTAGCCGTGACCGAGACGGTGGTGGCAGCCGAATGAATGCTGCCGGCATACGACAGGTCGACCGTCGAGCCGATTCCGGCGCTCTCCACATTGTTGGCCATGGCGGCGCCGATGCGACATAGAGGCCAGCCGCGTTGGCCACCGCCATGGAGAGCAACCTGGCTGCTGCCGGCGTTGCCGGCCTCCGCGTCGATCGTCAGCGAGCCCGAATGGATCATGCCGCCCGTCGCTGTGGCCAAGACGGTTTGGTCGACCCGCATGAAGGTCACGGCGGCACCATCGGCGTTC
>CBDCBM010000004.1:387500-700000 GCA_965214365.1 Lichenihabitans sp. | reverse complement strand
CGTGCTGATCCACGATTACTAGCGATTCCAACTTCATGCACTCGAGTTGCAGAGTGCAATCCGAACTGAGACGGCTTTTGGAGATTGGCGTAGCCTCGCGGCTTAGCGTCCCTCTGTCACCGCCATTGTAGCACGTGTGTAGCCCAGCCCGTAAGGGCCATGAGGACTTGACGTCATCCACACCTTCCTCGCGGCTTATCACCGGCAGTCTCCCTAGAGTGCCCAACTGAATGATGGCAACTAAGGACGTGGGTTGCGCTCGTTGCGGGACTTAACCCAACATCTCACGACACGAGCTGACGACAGCCATGCAGCACCTGTGCGCAGGTCTCCGAAGAGAAGACACAAATCTCTCTGTGCCGTCCTGCCATGTCAAAGGCTGGTAAGGTTCTGCGCGTTGCTTCGAATTAAACCACATGCTCCACCGCTTGTGCGGGCCCCCGTCAATTCCTTTGAGTTTTAATCTTGCGACCGTACTCCCCAGGCGGAATGCTTAAAGCGTTAGCTGCGCCACTCAGCAGTAAACTGCCTAACGGCTGGCATTCATCGTTTAAGGCGTGGACTACCAGGGTATCTAATCCTGTTTGCTCCCCACGCTTTCGAGCCTCAGCGTCAGTACCGGGCCAGTGAGCCGCCTTCGCCACTGGTGTTCTTGCGAATATCTACGAATTTCACCTCTACACTCGCAGTTCCACTCACCTCTCCCGGACTCAAGATCTCCAGTATCAAAGGCAGTTCCAAGGTTGAGCCTTGGGATTTCACCCCTGACTTAAATATCCGCCTACGCTCCCTTTACGCCCAGTAAATCCGAACAACGCTAGCCCCCTTCGTATTACCGCGGCTGCTGGCACGAAGTTAGCCGGGGCTTCTTCTCACGCTACCGTCATTATCGTCGCGTGCGAAAGAGCTTTACAACCCTAAGGCCTTCATCACTCACGCGGCATGGCTGGATCAGGCTTGCGCCCATTGTCCAATATTCCCCACTGCTGCCTCCCGTAGGAGTTTGGGCCGTGTCTCAGTCCCAATGTGGCTGGCCATCCTCTCAGACCAGCTATCGATCGTCGCCTTGGTGAGCCATTACCTCACCAACTAGCTAATCGAACGCGGGCCAATCCTTCGGCGATCAATCTTTCTCCGCCAGGACGTATACGGTATTAGCTCGAGTTTCCCCAAGTTGTTCCGTACCGAAGGGTATGTTCCCACGTGTTACTCACCCGTCTGCCACTCACCCTTGCGGATGCGTTCGACTTGCATGTGTTAAGCCTGCCGCCAGCGTTCGTTCTGAGCCAGGATCAAACTCTCAAGTTGAACTTGAAAATAAATCCCAGCAGGTCACTCGGAACCGTTCCTAAAAACAATCCCTACTCAGGCCGGCATCACTGCCAACCCTCTCTTGACGAGTCCCAAACACATCCGTCCTACTCGAAAGTAAAACGCGATGAATTTGAAAACGTGACCGCCAGAGTATACCTTCGTTCCGTATCACATCGCTGCAATACAAAACCGCAAGGACCCCGCCGTCCACGTTTCTCTTCCTTCCGATTCATAAATCAAACAGCGTAAATACGTGATCCCCTCGCAGAGATCAGGAACCATGCACCACAAAGCCAGACGAAAAATCAGCCAGCGCCTTAGCCGGCTCAATTCAATGCCATAAACTCAGAAAATGCATCGTCCCGCGCCAAACCAGTCTTACCAGCGGCGCCGCCGATGTCCGCCTTATAGACCCCACCCTTAAATCCAGTCAACCTCGAAATTTCAGAAAAATGTCATCACCCCTTCACCAGACCTTCAAGGGCACGCCTTTTCGAGGGGAAACACCGAAACCGAGCCCCTCAGTCGAGTTGGCCCCATTTGGGCCATCAAGGAAGGGTTTGGCTGAGCCCACCGGTCACCTTGCCTTACGGCGCAGGATGACCGCTTATGACCACCCGCCGACGAGGCCGGTGGGTCGCGAAGCTGATTTCGGATAAGGATGGTGCGGTGGGGGCAGGCTATGGCGTGACACTCCGGCAACAGAGCCCCTACGCCATTGAACTTGGGGTCGAACCGCCCATCGAGGTCGCCTCCAAGCGATCGCTCCAGCACGATCGCCGCCTCATCTCTTTCCGTTGGCTGGCTGCCGTCGTCATGACCGGCATCGCCGGATCGGCCCTGATCGGCGTGACCATCTATGCGGCACAGAACGGGCTCGCGACCTTGGCCCAGGCGCCTGAACTCTCGACGGTCAAACGACAGGTCAACGATTCGGTGGCGGAGCCGGAGAAAGGCGACCGCCTGATCAAATCAGCCGATATCATCTCGGAAAAGCAGAGTTTTCGCGTCCCGACCGCCGTGAAGATAGGCGACAGGCAGATCGTCCGGATGCTGGGCTACACCCATGTGGGCACGACGCTGGCCCTGGCTCCCATCGGCAATCCGGACGATGTTCCTGAATTCAATCCGCTGAAACTGCTCGCCAGCGATGTCAATCCGCCCGACATTCAGGCCGATCCCGGCCCTGGGCCGACACTCGACGATGCCGCCGTCACCTTCACGGTCAAGGACCTCGCGGGCGCCGACCCGACGCTTTTCGGCCCGAGCCTGTCCAAGGACGAGGTTCAGGCCCAGGTCGGGGAATTCGCCCGCAACACCTTGACGCTCGGCCGGCTGCCGCTGCCGCCGCAATTGTTGTTGATGCAGACGACGCGGGCCGGACAGATCCCATCGTCGGAACTCGATTTCGCCGATCCGGGCTTTCACCCCGTGCCCTTCTCCTCGATCGAACTCAAGATCGTCGCCGAGAACGTCACTGTGATGCCGCGGAGCGACGCGGCCCGCGATGCCAGGACCTCGGAGGAGAGGCTTGTGGTGTTCCGCCATGGCGACCAACTCGAGGATCTGCTCAAGGCCAACGGCGCGACGCGCGAGGCCGCGCGCGCCATCGTCACGGCCTTTAACGCGCAACATGGCGCCGCACCGGTCGCCGACGGGCGGCGCTTGAAATTCCTCTATACGCGCCCCGACGACAGCAAGCCCGCGCAGATCGCCCGGATCTCCGTCTATGCGGATGAAAATCTCGAAACAACGATCGCCCTGGCCGACAACGGCGGTTACGTGCAGGTCGCGGCGCGGGACGCACCCGCCAAGCCGCTTCATGCCCCGGCCAATGACGATGACGCTGCCGGCGGCTTCCGGCTCTACGACAGCCTTTACGAAACCGCGCTCAAGCAGGAGATCCCAAAGCCGGTCATCGACAATCTCGTGCGCGTCTTCGCCAACGACGTCGATTTTCAGCGGTCGGTCGCGGGCGGCGATTCCTTCGATGCTTTTTACGCCGATAACGATGAACCGGACAGCCGCCAGACACTGCTCTATGCCTCGATCACGCTGCGCAACGAGGTCTACAAATACTACCGGTTTCAGGCGCCCGACGACGGCAGTATCGATTTTTACGATGAGAACGGCCGCTCCGTGCGCAAGTTTCTGATGCGCAGCCCCGTCCCCAACGCCCAATTGACGTCCGGCTTCGGCTTGAGGTTCCACCCTATCCTGGGCTATTCCCGGCCGCATACGGGTGTGGATTGGGCAGCGCCGCTGGGCACGCCGATTCTGGCGGCCGGCAATGGAACAGTGTTACGGGCCCATCCCGAATCCGGCTACGGCAACCATGTCGAGATCCAGCACGCGAATGGATACATCACCACCTATTCGCATATGGCCGGCTTCGGCCGAGGCATTGCCGACGGCGCCCGAGTCCGGCAAGGACAGGTCGTGGGCTATCTCGGCCAGACCGGCCTCGCCACCGGGCCGCATCTTCACTACGAGGTGATCGTCAACGGCCATTTCGTCGACCCCATGAGGGTCAAGCTCGCACGCACGCGGGAGATGGACGGAAAGCTGTTGGCGGATTTCAAACGGGAGCGCGATCGGATCGACGGCCTGATGGCGAGCGCTCCCAACGCGGTCGCCGACAAGCGCGCCTCGAACTGACGCTGGCCTCCCCTAAGGCGTTTTAAAAACCGAGTCGGGATCGCAGCGTCAAGGCAGACACACCCGCTTCCCTGAGCGAGCCCAGCGCAGGCGCCTGACGGCTTTTCGAAAGCTTGCGGCCTGCCTCGTCGAGGATCAGCCGGTGATGGTGGTACCGGGGCTCCGGCAGCCCGAGCACGCGCTGCAGGAGGCGATGCAGATCAGTCGCCGCAAAGAGGTCGCGTCCCCGGACGACATCGGTCACGCCCTGTATGGCATCGTCTACGATGACCGCGAGGTGGTAGCTAGTGGGCACATCCTTGCGGGCGATCATCACATCGCCCCAGCGGGCAGGATTGGCCGCGATCTTTCGCCCCGCACCCCCTCCGTCGTCCCCATATTCGGTCCAATGGCCCGCCCCGTCCGCAACCCGGAGCGCGGCTGAAACATCGAGCCGCCAGCCAAATGGGCGCCCCTCCCCGATTTGCCGGCGGCGTTCGACAAGATCGAGGACCCGGCACGGACCCGGATAGCGCGGAACACCGTCAGGATCGGTCGGCCAATCTTTCCGTGTCGCCGTGATGGCCCGAATATCGCCGCGCGTGCAAAAACACGGATAGACGAGCCCTTGCTCCTCCAATTCTCGCACCGTCGCCCCGTAGCGGGAGAAATGCTCCGATTGCCGGCGGACGGGCTTTTCCCAGTCGAGCCCGAGCCAGCGCAGATCGTCTTTGATGGCTTGGACGAATTCCTCCCGGCAGCGTTGGCGGTCAATATCCTCAAGCCTCAAGAGAAAGCGCCCCTTATGCTCGCGCGCCAGATGATCATTGAGCAATGCCGAAAAAGCATGGCCGATGTGAAGAAGACCATTCGGAGACGGCGCGAAGCGAAAAGTCGGGCGGTCGAACTCTAAGTCCATGAGCGCCTTCGATATTCAAACGATCGATGATGAGGCGGGACCACATCGCGACCGCGATAGCGCATAGTGTCTCAGTTGGAATATCCGGTCGGCGCATTCGCACCCTTCGTTCTCCCTATTCCTCAAACCGCCCTCTTGCATCGCGATCACGCTCGTATCGCCTCGTGAGCGGAAAGGGTGGCAACCACGACGTGCGCCGCACGATCCAGCTTTCATAGGTCGGCATCAATTGGTCCGGGGCGTCCAGGGATCCAAGGTTAACCTCGATTTCGTCGGCTGTGCGTGCGAAAACGGACGAGCCGCTGCGGGGACAGAAAAACCGTCCGGCGTGGTCGCGGATTTCGCCATCGATCGCGACCGCCCTCTCTAGGAACACCGCAGAAGCGTAAAAAAGAGTTCCGTGGTGCTTGCGGCTGTCGACAGTCACAATGGCCTAAGCGATATGGGAACCCCGATGTCACAATGCTGACGTTGCCAACCCAGGCAACCGCCCGTGAATCGGTCCATGGTGCATCTCCTTCTCTTCGCAGAAAAACAACTTCTTGCCGAATCCTGCCATGACCACGTCCGCCTTTCCATCAACCCCGATCGACAGCGAGGCCTCGCTCGCGACCGCCATCCAGGACCTCGCTCGCCTTGACCCAGACTTGGTAGCCCGCGTCCTTGATACGGGTACCGCCCCGAGCCTGCGTCTGCGCCCGGCCGGCTTCGAAGGCCTCGCGCGGATCATCGTGGCGCAACAGATTTCGACCGCCAGCGCCACCGCCATCTTCGGACGCTTGCTGCGTGGCGTCGCACCGTTCGAGCCGGCGATCATGGCGGCGGTGTCCGACGAGGTGCTCCAGGCCTGCGGATTGTCCCGACCCAAGGTCAAGACCCTGCGTGCCCTCGCCGAAGCGCTGCTCACCGGGGCGCTTCCGCTGGGCCGTATGGCCCACATGCCCGCCGACGAGGCGTTGGCGGCGCTCGTCTCCATCAGGGGCATCGGCCCGTGGACAGCGGAGGTCTTTATGCTTTTCTGCCTCGGCCATGGGGATGCTTGGCCCGCCGGCGACCTTGCACTACAGGAGGCGGCCAGAATGCTGCTGGGGCTCGACCGACGCCCGAACACGACAGGTCTGCGCCTCATCGGGGAACGATGGCGCCCCTATCGGGGCGCGGCCGCCTATTTGCTGTGGACTTACTACAAGGCGCAGAAAAGTCGCGACGGGATCGGTCCGGGCGCGGATGCGGCTTGACCGGGCCGGGGAATTTGTCGATCCCAGGGCCAAGCGCAAGACGAGCGCGGATCGACCGAATCCAAGATCGTCCTTCGCTCGTGCAACTTCGACAAGGATCGGCACCATGGCGGCCCCCCTCGACGGCCCGCGTATCACCGCCCGCTCCCGCCAGGCGCGACAACTCGTGGTTTTCCTTCATGGCTACGGCGCCGATGGCAAGGACCTCATCGAGCTCGGTCGACAGTGGCAGACATGGCTTCCGGATGCCGAATTCGTGGCGCCGCACGCGCCGGATCGCTGCGCCCAGTCGCCCAGCGGCCGCCAATGGTTTCCATTGTCGACACGCGGAGACGATGACCGCTGGCCGGGGGTCAACCATGCGGCGCCCAGGCTCGACGCGTTTCTCGACCAGGAGTTAGAGCGTCTGAAGCTCGACGACCGCAAGCTCGCGCTTGTCGGTTTCAGCCAAGGTACGATGATGGCGCTCCACGTGGGGTTGCGCCGCTCGCGCGGTCTTGCGGGCATCCTGGGCTATTCCGGCATGCTGGTCGGCCCCGAGCATCTCAAAAGTCTCAGCCCTCTCACGGCCACTCACCGCCCACCGCCGATCCTGCTGGTGCATGGCGACGCCGACAATGTCATCCCGGTCGACGCCCTATTCGCCGCTTCCGACGCCCTCAGCCAGGCCGAAATCCCGACGCAATGGCACCTGTCCTTCGGCGTCGCTCATGGCATCGATCAGGGGGGGCTGCGTCATGGGGGGCAGTTTCTCGCCCAATGTTTCGGGCTGCGTACGCCCGCCGCGTCTACGGGGCGATGACAAGGCAGGGCGGGCTGGCAGCAGAGCATGTCGCCTTTAGGCGGACATGCTCCGGCACCAAAAAATGGGAGCATCTTCTTGCGTTTAGATTTGCAACACTTTTCAACCTAAACGCATCGTGCTTGGGCGCTGCTCGTGAAAGGCAGCACCGTTTAGTGCCCGACCTGGCTTTTTAGCGCGTCAATGCGCTTCGAGGCTTCGGCCTTGGTCAGCCCGTCTTCGAAGGCTGCCGCATCCTTCGCTTCCTCGGACAAGGTCTTGAGATAGGACGCTTGGGCGCCGGTCATTGGCTCGCCCCCCGTGGTCCAATCGTCGGGGTCCTTCACGGTATTCGATACGGGGTTTGGGTCGAGCTTCGGATTATGAGCGTCTTGGTCCACGGCGGTGACGATCCTTGTTCATGATATGTCCT
Source organism: Lichenihabitans sp. (assembly GCA_965214365.1). Classification (GTDB taxonomy): domain Bacteria; phylum Pseudomonadota; class Alphaproteobacteria; order Rhizobiales; family Beijerinckiaceae; genus Lichenihabitans. The sequence goes on along the minus strand of CBDCBM010000004.1, from coordinate 692,678 downwards.
GGGAGAATGCGAAGCAACCGCCCAATGTTCCAAACCGTTGCTCATCGATAGTTTGGAGTCGAGCCTTCGGGCGGCAGCCTCCTGTCGCCACGCGCGATCGAGAGCTCCTCACGCGCGGCCTGGCGCATCAGCATGATGTCCGTAGCGATCGTGATCAGCGAAAAGCCGCGTGCCGCCATGGCGGCGGCCTTACGGCCCGAAAAGCAGAACAGGCCAGAGAACTTGCCGGCCGCGCGAGCACTGGCCTCGACGCGGGAGAGCGCCGCGTCGACCGCCTCCGACGCATGGTCGACCGTCGTGCCGCCGCTGAGGCTGATCGAAAGATCCGACGGCCCCACATAGACGCCGTCGATGCCCGGAACCGCCAGGATGGCATCGATTTCGGCGAGCCCCGTGGCCGTCTCGATCATGGCAATCGTGAGATGGATCCCATTGGCTCTGCGGAGATAATCGCTCCCGTCCGCCTCGAAGAGCGCCGTGGCGCGGCCCGGCCCCCAGCTCCGCTCACCAAGCGGCGGAAATTTCGTGAAGGCCACAAGGCGTCGCGCCTCCTCGGCGGAATTGATCATCGGCGCGATGATGCCCACCGCCCCGGCATCCAAAAGACGGGAGGCGGCGGCATAATCGCCGACCGGAACCCGCGCGACGGTGGGCTTGCCGGCCGAGGCACAAGCGCCGACCGCCAGCGCCGCGGAGGCGATATCGAACCCCCCGTGCTGCATGTCGAGGACGGCCGCGTCGAAGGATTCCTGGAGCAGCGTTTCAGCAATGGTGGGCTCGGGCGCGCTCAGCCAGGCCGCAAAGATCGCGGCACGGGACCGCAAGGCTTCGGCCACGGCAAAAAACGGTGGACAGGGCATGGCATCATCCTCGAATGGCTGAATGCGATCGCGATGGTGGCGTCCGACCGAGGGGATCGCTGGCCGGGTCGTCGTTGGCCTCCCGGGCCGCGACGGGGGCTAGGAACGGTTCGAGCCGTGGCACGGGCGTCCTCACCGCCCGGCGGAGCGGAATCGGGCGATAAAGCTGCTTCGTGGCCTCGACGAGATGGATGCCCGCGCCGGGTAGCCCCAGCCTCGCGCCCACCTTCTCGAAGGCCGGCGCGAGTCGCAGGAAGAGGCCTGCTTCGAAAGGCGGCACATAAAGCACTTCGGTAAACCGCTCCGGCGAGAACAGGGTTTCGCGCAGTAGTGCGCCGAGCTGTCGTTTGGAGAAGGGTTGACCGATGCCGAAAGGGGTGGTGTCGACGCGTGCCCACCAGCCGCGCCGGTTGCAGGCGACCGCGATCATCCGGCCGCCGGGGCTCAGGACCCGCCAGACCTCCGCCAGAACATCCCGGGGATGTTCGGTGGGCTCCAGCATATGCACCATCAGAAGCCGGTCGATCGAACCGTCGGGCACCGGCAGGGTTACGGCCTCGACCAGCGCGCTCGAAGAGGCGCGTTCCAGCGGCCAATGCACGATGCCCTGCTCGGCCGGCATGAAAGCGAGGACCCGCACCGCATGGTCGACGAAGGGTTCGAGATAGGGCGTCGCATAGCCGAGCCCCGCGACCGTCATGCCGCTGGTCGCCGGCCACCAGTCGCGGATGACGCGCGCGATGGAGCGATGCGCGATGCGGCCGAGCGGCGCGGCATAGAACGAGCGAAGGTCGACGACATCGATCGGCATGGCCTCCCTTGTCGCACGAAACGGCCGCTTGGGGAAAGCCGCTCCACGGTGCGGGGGGCCTCACGATTGTCCGACATGCGAGAGAATGGTCGCCGCGCCCTTGCCCGAAGCCACGAAACGACCGCCGTTCGGGTCACGCCGCCATTCGGTAGCGTCCTATGTCAAGACTGTCCCGGCGCCGTCTATGCGGCCGGCTCCTCATGGCGCGAAAGCGACCAGGCGATGACGGATAAGTCGGAGCTTCGCCCGGTGACGACCAGTTGGTCGGTTCGCCGCGCACCGTCCGGACTGGCGAAATAGATGCTTTCCTCTTCAGCGATCGGCAGCCCCCCGGCCTCGAACAGCCAGAGTTCACCGGTGGGAAAGGCGATGGCGACAGCCGTCTGGTTGCGAATCGTGCGGATGCGAAGTGAGGGATGGAGATGAAACCGGACGGTAAATTCGACAGCCTGACGGTCGCGACGCCGACCGAGCCTGCGCCGGGGTGTCGTCGATACGACACGATCCTCGCCTTCGAGTCTTTGGCCTCCTCCGGCAAGGCCCAGGCGACGCTGGTGGATGACGCCGAAGCGAGAAAGATAGCCATCGTGGGATGTGCCCACCATGACGTCCCCGTTCTGTTCGGTCCGCGTGACCGGCACATGAGCCGGCCCCGCATAGATCAAACCTTCCAGCCAGCCGCCACGGAAGAATCGGCTCGACGACCGATCCGCGACCACCAGGGTCGAATGGGCCGCGCTAGACCGTGCCGCATCACGCATGTCGGGCGGACCGGCGGAGGCCGCGCCACAATTGACGATGACCTGCTGTGCGCCGACTGAAAATTCGAACGCCAACGTTCCCGCATGCGCCCCAAGCGAAAAGCCCGCCGGAGGCGGCTTGCCGCAGTCCATGATGACCAGCGCCTCTTGGGCTTCCATACGCTGGTAGCCCGAATAGGGTGCGTTGGAAATCGGAAGACCTCGAACATCGTCATAGGCCAGGACGGTCGCCAAGGCTTCCGGGCGGGTGACGCCCATGCCATTGAACAGGGCCAGCGCCCCATCTCCATGCCGTAAGCTGCGCACCATCGGTATCATGCGATCGACTGCGTTGAGCAACGGCGCCGGAACCGTGACACCGGCCGCCACAAAGGCCTGGCGCAGCGGCAGAAGGTAGAGCAGCAGTTCCACCGGGACAGCGGGATTACGGCTGACATGGCCCCCGTCAGCCAGGATCTGGACCGCGATCTCTTCCAGCAGCACCTGCGTGGCTTGCCGTCGCAACTTGGCATAGCCCTCGGCGCAAAGGCCAAGCTCGGTCAAGGCGATAGCCGCCACCAACCTTGCTTCGCCATCGAGCCCGGTGAAGATCGCCCGCCGCAGGAACACCGCATGCCGACCGATGCTGAGCATGAACCGACGGTAGAAGAAGCCATCCGCCCCTTCGAGGATGATGGGCGACTGGTTCAACCAGGACAATAGACGCCGCGCGACGATCTGCGGGCTCCAGGCCGGTACGTCGCGGGGCTTGCCCGCTTGGCCTATCCAGTCGCCGACCAAGGCGCGAGCATTGACGCGCGCGAGCGACGTATCGGCGGCGCGCAAATGACGGAGCCAGCCGAAATCAGCGAGGGCCTCAGCCCAGGCTACACTGGGCGCGGGGATGACGAACGGCGAACGCCCGTGGGTATTCACCGCCTTGCCGTCGAAAGCGAAATAGCCCGCATAGATCTCGGTTGCGACGGTTGGGTCTGCCGTCCTGATGTCGGGAGGGGCGATGAGCAGCCGGGCCGGAGAACGCGACGGCACAAGGGCTAAACCCCAGATCAGCCGCGTAGCGCCGTGACGGAGCCAGGACGCGAATCGCCACAGGAGAAGGCGGATACGCCTGGCTCGATCCGAGCCGAATCTTTCACTCACCGCCGGTCGTCCCAGCGGCGAACGGAAAGCCATGTCCCGGCACGCCGAAGGCCGCGCGACCGCAAATCGCGTGTCCGCGCCTTGAACCGGCGGCCGGTTCGACCGGCCCGGCCCGGGGTGGCAGGCCAGTCGATGAAGGACGCAGGCCGGTCGATGGGACGATACAGGAGCGATTCGGCTCGCGAGAGGGACCAGGTCGCCAAACCGGTTCCGGACGTGTTGACCTCGGCTCGCACGTTCGTCATTGATCTCGCCAATATCGGCCTATTGGCGGCGATCGATTCCCGCTTGCCGACCAAAACCTCTCGCGTTCTGACCAGGAGCCGAGCGCCCGCAAGCCTCAATATCCGGAGGATCGCCTCCCTGTGCCAAATGGTGATGACCTATCTTGGTTAAGCCGGCCTTACCACGCCCTTTTTCAAGATCAGATTGCCGTAAAGCCGACGCTCTCCCGTCGCCACAATGGCAAAACTGGCGGAAGCCCGTTTGTAGAATTGGAACCTTTCGAGCTTGAACAACCCGTATCGATCGCCCTCATGGCGCAAGATGGCGGACCTGAACTCCCCGAAGATGGGCTCGTCGGCGCTCGGGTCTCCTACGACCGCCATGCACCAAGCCGTTTCATCGACAAATTCGTCGAGCGGCATCACAGACAGGATCGCCTCGGCGGCGGCCGTGGTGGTGACGCCGGTAAGCCTGATAACCTGCGGTCCGGCGGAAGCCGCCGGATAATTCGCGTCGACGATCGTGATCAGGTCGCCGTGTCCCATCGCACGGAGCGCTTGAAGCAATTCGGGCGACAAGAGCGGGTCGAGCCCTTTGAGCATCCTATTTCCCTTGAAGGCTCGTTGTTAAGGGGTGCCGCGTCAGGCGCCACTCCTCTTCGCCGGATCATCGGCGAGGACATCGCAAAAGTCGAATCCGTGAAGCGGGCGCGGCACGCGGTTTTGCCTCTGGGAGTCGAAACGCCCGAGGATTGCCGCACACATAGCCAGATCGGCATGATGCGGCTTCGGAGCCGCATCGGACGTTGGGCCCTCTACTTTGAAAGAGGCGGTTCGAAGTTGAGACGATGAGCGTCGTTCACCATCACGACATGGGGCGTGTATCGCAGCGCCCATTCATAGCTGTCGGCGTTCAGCACCATGACGGACGACGCATTGGACAGGATCGCCCGATCACCCTCTTCGGCCAATCCATCCTGGCTCGACAAGCCTTCGTCCTGCACGGGCTTCGTCGCGATGAGAACATGAAACGGCAAGTTCCGCTGGGAGGCCATGCTCACCAATCGCTGTCCATCGCCCCGTAAAAGCTGATCCGGAACCACCAAGAGAGCATCGACGGAGACCGAGGACTCCTGGAGCAAGGACCAATCTCGTCCAATGTGCCAAAATACGGCTTCGGACCCGAACTTATTCTTCGTCAGCTTGTCGAGGAACAGGTTGGCTTCCGAGCCGGTCTGTCCGCCCACCACCGCAACCTCCCGTAACGTTTGATCGCTATCAGGCCTCATGAAACTCAATTGCTCGCGTCGCGCGTTCCGATAAAGGTGATCGTATTTCAATGCCATATAGGCCGTGTTGTAGCTGCGGCCATATCCATTCTGCCAGGTGAAAACCTCACTGACCTTATCCGTCATCTCGGTTCGGCTGTTCTTGATGTTTCGCAGCAATTCGAAAAGTTCAGCCGCCGTCGATCCGAGCGGCGCGAGCCAACCGCCGCCATGCTTTTGGATGCGTTCGCCGACGGCGCCAACATCGATGCCAACGACCGGTATTCCGCTGGACCACATCTCGGTCAAGGTATGGCAGTAGGTTTCAGGCCATATCGACAGAACGGCTCCCACATTGGGTTTGATACCCTGGACCAATCTGGAGAAATCATCGCGCTTGTAGAGCCCATGGATGATCAGACCGTCACGGGCCTTGAGCCGTCCGGCATCGCCAAGAATATGAAACTCAACCTCTCGATGCACATCGAGGTCGAGAATTTCTCGGATCAGATCCGCGCCCTTGGCCGGAGAGATGTTGCCGGGCACCAGCACCCTCATGGGCTTGGTCAATTCCGGAAACGCAAAAGCGATCGACGATTCAGCGAACGACCGACCGTGCGGTATGACATGGAAATCCCGATTGAGATGTGTCGGAAAGTTGTCAACGAAAACGGCTCGGGCGCGCTCCGACGTGGTGACAAAGGCCGAACATTGCGCAAAGGCCTCGCCGAATATATCGCGCCAGCGGTGGATGAACTGATGCTTGAGCACAGGAAAGAGGCTCGGCTCCCACAGTTCGACAGCACAATCACCGCCAGTATCCGTACATTTTCCCGCGCAGAAAACACGGTTTTCGTCGAGGAGTTTGACGGTGGGGCACACTGTATAGAAATCGTGGAACGACAGGATCACCGGCAATCCGAGTTCCTTACACACGGCGGGCAAATCAGTACCATGCCAGGCAAGGTGGCGGATATGAACGAGCTCGAAGCCATACAGCACGAGCAGCTTTGTCATCTCTTCGTTATACTCAGACGAACGATGACTGGTCGGCACAATCCGATTGCGCAACCGATGAGTATGCACAAGGCGTTCTGCGGTGCCGTCGAACACATAGACCTCGATCTGGCGGCTGTCGCAGCGCAATACCCAAGATTCGTAGCGGTCGGAGAGGGCGCTCATGAGATCGCGATTGGTCTGGGGCGTACCCCCGGTCTGCGTCGCGATCACGAAAGCGACGCGCGGCAAGGGTTTTCGCGTCGAGGAGCCCTGGTCGAAGACCGCCTTTCGCACCCGCCACCGCATGGCGAGCATGGGGGATCCGCGATCGAAGATCGTCGTGAGCTTGGAATATTCGGGATAGCGCTCCTTCAGCTTGTTGCGGCCATTGGCGTAATGGTCCGACTTGCTGTTGCCGAAGCTCGCCGATCGCTTGTGATAGACAAAGGTCCTGTCGTCGCACACATGCTCGAAGCCGGCCCTGACCGCTCGCATGCAAAAGTCGTTTTCCTCGCCATAGCCGACCGGGAAGGCAACCTGGTCCAACGGACCGATCGCGTCGATCGCATCCCGCCGCACGAACATGCAAAACCCGTTTCCGGTCGGCACGCGCGGATAGCTCGAAATCGAGGCCTGACGAACCAAACGGGAGAAGTCGTCGACATCGAAACCGGCGGGAAAGATATTGTCGACGTTGATTTCCGGTACCGAAAACACCCCGGAATTGTTCGACAAGGCCGTCGCAGTGGCGATGTTCGGTCCACTATACGCCGCTAACCTTAGTCCTTGTAGCCAACCAGGAGTTACGATCGTGTCGGAGTTCAAGAAAACGACGTCGTCTTCGCCCGCTTCACTAATCCCTCGGTTGACAGTTTTGGTAAAGCCGAGATTAACCTCGTTTTTCAATATTGTTATATTAGGGTAATCCTTATATTGCTCAAGAATTTCCGAAATGGTCGGGTCTGGACTGCAATCATCAATGAGCAGCAGGCGGCCGATTTGATCGGTGTTGCGCACCAGCGATTCAATACACAGCTTGAGATCGCTTGCCGCATTATAGATCGGTACAATGATGCAGATCTTACGCCGCTTTACCGAGGTCAGGACGGAATAGAGCCGGTCAAGGTTTGAGTAATCGCTGCTGGGCAAATCCAGGGGCGCCTCGGACGCCCCGACGCCAATGTCAGTGAAGGCCTGTTTCACCTCGATCGCGACAGTCGAGGAATGAATGTCGGGATTGGCGGGCTCGAACCGAAATCCACCCCCGCTGGTCGCCAGCCCCTTCGCGACGAGGTCGCTTCGGCTTCGGTCGGCTCGACCCGTCATGTAGCGAACGCCGTTGACGAAGACGTCGAAATCCGCAAGTTCCTCCTCGCGCCCGGACACCAGCCAACCGGAGACGACACCTGTGTTGACGACTTCAAGGCGTCCTTTGCCTTTGTCCACCAGCGATACATCGATCGATGTATGCACGGCGCCATTCGCGAGCAGTGCGATGGGTATCTTCTGGTTGGTCGGAAAGGTTCGCAGGGGGTTTTGACCCCGCAGCTTAGCCAGAATATCGCGGGAATGAATGCGAAAGCCGGTTGCGGCCTGACCGGTCGGCGCCCAAAATCGCTCGCCAAGATCGAGCGCCTCGGTCGTCAACGAGACCATATAAGCCTTGTCGATCAAGAGATCGATGGTGGAAGCGGGTTTCGCGGAATCGAGATCAAGGAAAAACCCGCGTATTTCGAATCCGCGGGTCCGCATCTTCGTGAGGATGGGATCGCCCGTCAGCCGATCGGGCGTTAACGTCAACCGTTCGCTCAAGGTGCCGTCGGCCGTCCGAACGACGAGGGCAGAGGGCGGGTTGTCATGTTCCGCTCTCGGAAAGACAATGCTGAAGGATGCCCTTCCTCCCGCGATCCCCTTCTTTGCGATGTCAGCCCGCACATCGAGTTCCGGCACGACGACCGTCTGATCGCAGCCATCGAGTTCGAACACCAGCGGCTGTTCGATCGCGCTCTTGTCGCTATACGCCAGCCAGCCGGTCAGGGCGGATTGCTCGCGTCCGAGATGAACCTTTTCGACCCGCACCATGAGTTTCAGCGATGGCGACGCTTCGATGGCAGCAGCCTGCTCGACATCGGAGACGACCGGTACCTCCGTCCCGGGTTCGACCGCCCGCTCTACCCCGGGCCATACAAATGAAGCTTCTGCTACGCTCTGTCCAGACGACATCAGATTAAAGAGATGCAACTTTCCCGCCGGATCTACCCTGGCATTTGAAAAAGCCTCAGCAATTTCGTCAAACGGAATTGTAAACCCCAACAATCGATCGCGACCGGCATCAAAAGGAAGATCCTTCCTCTCATACCATTGTGAGATACGAATTTTGATTGATTTATCGACGCCAATAAACGTTTCTTCCCCAGCAATGGCTTGCGACGGATCAAAAATCCAACCGCTTATGCCATCCTCGCTAATGTTATCGAATGCCCCAACGGGAACAAACGCAGTATAAATGGTCCCAGGTCCAGAGATCACGATTTCGGAAACATGTGGCGTGGAGGCAAAGACCTGGGGTGCATCCGATCTATTTCGGTTGGTCCGCATCGAGTGCTCGAACCCCGCCATGCCGTCCGAGACACCCTCTCGAACCAGATCCTTTCGAAACGTGAGTTGGGAAATCGCCAAATCCGGCTCGCCGTCGATCCGCAACGTCAGAAGCGAGTCTATGTCTTGCGCGGCTGCGGTCGTGGCCCATCCGCTCAGAACGATAAACCCATCGCCATGGCTGATTTTCTCAACAAATCCGTGCAAACTCGCTTCACCTGCCATGTCTCACCATCAATACTGCGTCAGCAAAGGGTTATATAGTTTCGCAAGCCGCATCCATTACAATTGGAAATATCAGTTAATCATGAGTTTTCAATATCCCATAGACGCGTCGGCGGCGCAACGGCAGACGAACCTGTTGCACAATATTCCCCCGATATGCAGCCGGAGGCCCGACACGATGGTTCGAATGCAGGTCATCGGAAGGACCCTTCTGCCGCATATTCCTGCTCCTAACATCGTGCTTTCGCTAAATTTCACCAGAGTTCAAGTATTTATCGTTATACGAGACCAAAAATCACGATTGCATGCTCGCGTTTTTGATAAAAACGCTGGACATATTCAACGGAACTGTGCAAAAGTAGGGGTCTATGCAAAGACCTCGGCAATCCGAGGCATCCTTGCGGCGCGAAAAGGCGTTACCGCGCATGGCACGATGCATGTTTACTTCCAATCATAGGCCATGCCGATGGTTGCTCCCGCCGACAGCCAGTGTCAAGCGCCGATTGGAGAGACGAAAAGGACAAGTCCGACCGTGGCCAAATCTGACGATGGCCTAACGCGGCGAGCAGCTCGGTTTGGGCGAAGCTATTGAGTTTCTGCTTCTGCGACCTCGACGATACCGTCAGAAGAGTGTCACACTCTGCGATGTCCTTGGCAAATCCGGTCTGGTTTGCCCCCCGCAACGTCCGCCAGAGTGACGCCTCACATCATCGAGACGGGATTTGGGGTACTCTGCTGGCCCTTCATTCCAGATGTGGACCATTGACGCCGTCAGATAGTGCGAATCGAAACCGAATAGCGTTCCAACACCCCGCCCGATCGCCCTGCTCCATCGAGTGTGCCGGCTTGAAAGTGAGTTGAAAGTGAGTAAGTCTTAGGGGCAGGCGGTACGCTTTGATGAATGGATAAGATGCCTGACCGCCTATCGTCTTCGTGTTCTTACGCGTCCATCCTGCTGGTTTGTCTGGTCGGCCTGACAGGATGCGAGCACTTCGACGTCAGGGACGCGGCGAGCCACCTGCCGCCTTACCAGAATCCGGTGGATCGGCCCAAAACCCTCATCGACATCGCGCTGGACCATTGCCCGGATAAGACGGAGGACCGTGAAATATCCTGCGTCAAGACGGCCTTGGCCGATAGCCACATGAGCATCGCGGCGCTGGTGGCTATGGTGCCCAGTTGCCGCCCTGGGCATGTCTGCGCCTATCATCACGTGACGGAAGATCGTCTGGGCTACGTCCCCGCGATCGCCGAGGATTTTGTTGCCCATTGGCGGGTCAGCTTCGATTTTCGCCACGCGTCCCAGAGCGTCAGCGACATCCCGGTGAGCGTCGAGCAGGAGGAGTGAACGGGGGCGATGGGCGGAGGCAAGTCATAGGCGAACGATTCGGTCTTGATCCACCCCGCACCCTGCACCCAAAAGCCCGGAACGGACCATTGATCGGGCGATCATCGCCGCCGTCGCGCCACGTAGCGCCCCCGGTGATCCTTTAGCGCGAATAACAGGATCACGGGAGATTGGGCACCTCACACCCCTGTCACCCTTTCGTCACCCAATCGCCCCGCTCATCCCCCGCTTGACGCAGCAATGCTCCTCATGCTCCCTCATCAGACATGGCTCTGTCGACCACCGAACGCGCAAGGCAATGGCAATTGCCAAACCTTCTGACCTACGGCCGCATGGCGGCCGTACCGGTCGTCGTCGCCTGCCTGTTCGCGCCGAATGAATTCTCCATGCGCTGGCTGGCCACCGTGGTCTTCGCCATCGCTGGCGTCACGGATTTTTTCGATGGCTATCTGGCCCGGGCGTGGTCGCAGCAATCGGCGCTCGGCCGGATGCTCGATCCCATCGCGGATAAGCTCCTGGTGGCCGCCTGCCTGATGATGCTGGTGGCGGACAAGACCATTACGGGCTGGTCGATCTGGGCCGCAATCGTCATTCTTTGTCGCGAGATCCTGGTCTCGGGCCTGCGCGAGTTTTTGGCCGAATTACGCGTCTCGGTGCCGGTCAGCACGGTGGCGAAGTGGAAGACCACGATGCAGATCGTCGCGATCGGCTTTCTTGTGGCGGGGCCGGCCGGCGAGACGGTCATTCCTGGAAGCGTCACCATCGGATTGGGCTTGCTGTGGATCGCAGCAACGCTGACGCTCTACACCGGCTGGGACTATATGAAGGCCGGGTTCAAAGAGGTCGCGGAGTAGCGTCACGTGAAAATCTTGTATTTTGCCTGGGTGCGCGAAAGGATCGGCCTGCCGGAGGAAGAGCTTGCGCCGCCCCCCCACCTCCGGACGATCGGCGATCTGATCGGCTGGCTCTCGACGCGCGGCGAAAACTATGCCCATGCGTTCGAGAACCCCAAGGTGATCCGCGCCGCGCTGGACCGTGTCCACACCAAGCATGACATGGAATTCTCCGGCGGCCGGGAGATTGCCTTTTTCCCGCCGATGACGGGCGGTTGAGCGTGGCCTTTGTCAGCGTCCAGGCGGAGGATTTCGACCTCGCCGCCGAGATCGCCGCCGTGACGCGGGGGCGAACGGACATTGGGGCTGTGGTCACCTTCACGGGCCTGTGCCGCGATGAGGGCGGCACGCTCGCGGCGCTTGAGATCGAACATTATCCAGGCATGGCGGAGGCCGAGATCGAAGCTGTGGCGGCAGAGGCCGAAGCCCGCTGGTCGCTTCAGGCCTGCCGGGTTGTGCATCGCTTCGGGGCCATCGCGCCCGGGCAGGCCATCGTCCTCGTGCTGACCGCCTCGGCCCACCGTGCCGCAGCCTTCTCGGCCGGGGATTTCCTGATGGATTTCATGAAGACGCGCGCGCCCTTCTGGAAGCGCAACCGTCTGACGGACGGCACCGCGCGGGATTGGGTGGCGCCAAAAGACACGGACGAGGCCGCGACACGGCGTTGGACGTGAGGTCAGTGAACCGCCCCCGAATGGCCTGGTCCCTTTCCTTGAACGACAGGGTCGATCGCCTTTAAAGGAACAGGGTCGGACGATGGGTTTCGAACGCCTTGGCGAAGGCGAGCACGCGGGCGTCCTCGCCTCTCGGCCCGACGATCTGCACTCCAACCGGTAGGCCGGCGACGGTTCGCCCGCAGGGCACCACGACGGCCGGCTGCTGAGTGAGATTGATGGGGAAGCTGAAGCCGGCCCATTCGATCCAGCGCGTCAACCCGCTGCCGGGCGGCACCTCATGCCCGGCCTCGAAAGCCGGAATGGTGGTCGCCGGAGAGACAAGGATGTCGAACCGGCTCAGCAGCTCGTCCATGGCTTGGCCGAAAGCAGCGCGGGCCGCCATAGCCTGGATATAGCGTACCGCACCGAACGCCTCGCCGGCCGCCACGATCTCTCGGAAACCTGGATCGAGCTTTTGCCGCACGTCTTCGGACAGGGCAGCGGCCCGTGTGGCCGCGCCCGAATACCAAAGGACGTTGAATATATCGAGGACGTCGGCTGCCGGCAGATCGATCGGCGTGATGTCGGCGCCCAGGCCGGCGAGATCGCGCACCACAGCCTCGAAACCGATGGCGATCTCAGCATCGACCTTCCCACAAGGCGGCTTCGCCCAGACACCGACTTTTGTGCCCCTGAAGGTCCGCTCTTGGTTGTCGAGCGGCGGAAGCCGGCCCGGCCCCTGCAGCCAATCGCGCGGGTCGATGCCCGACATGGCGGCCAGCATGGCACGGGCGTCGTCGACGCGTCGGGTCATCGGGCCCAGATGGGCGACGGTGCCGAAAGCGCTCGCCGGATAGGCCGGAACCCTGCCATAGCTCGGCTTGTGGCCGACGATGCCGGTAAAGGCCGAGGGCACTCGGATGGAGCCGCCGCCATCCGTACCGAGGTGAAACACGCCGGCGCCCGTCGCTGCGGCCACGGCGGCGCCGCCAGAGGAGCCACCCGGCGTCAGCGCCGGGTTCCATGGATTGCGCGTGATGCCGCTCAGCGGGCCGTCGGTCAGGGCCTTCCAGCCGAATTCGGGCGTGGTTGTCAGGCCAAGGATGGTGACGCCCGCTGTCCTCAGCCGCTGGACGGCCGGGGAATCGACCGAGCACGGTGTTTGATCGGTGCTCGGACTGCCGTAGCGGATCGGCCATCCTTCGACCCAGACGATGTCCTTGATGGTGGTGGGAACGCCGTCGACCGCAGACAACGGCATCCCGCCACGCCATCGCCGCTCGGAGGCAGCAGCGGCCGCCAGCGCAGCAGGCCTGTCGATGCGCGTGAAGGCGTTGAACAACGGTTGGATCGCCTCGGCCCGATCGAGCGTCGCGGTCGCGACCTCGACAGGGGACAGGCTTCCCGTCGCATAGGCGCTACGAAGGTCGTCGGCGGACAGACGGCAGAGCGGGTCGGCATCGGATATCGGTGTCGTCGCATCGCTCATCCCGGCTACCGCCCTCTTCGAATTGGTTCAAGGCTTAGATTAACGGCGACGACGCGTAACCATAAATGGTTTTTTTCCCAACGCGCCAATGGCTGGGCCCCGACCCTCGCCGCAACGCTTCGAGCGCCATGGGCCGCCGCGACTGTGGCTGGCCGCTGCCCTATCTCTTGACCATCCTGGTCATGTCGGGCCTGCTCTGCCGCACCATGCGGCCCCGCGCGCTGCTCTTGCCCCTCTCCACGAGTGATCATCGACCCGAAGGAATACCCCATTGAAACCCTTCAGCTTCGAGCAGGCCTCCAAGGCCAAAGCGTTCCGCATCGCCCCCGGCGACACGAATTATTTCGTGATGCTTTTCGACGAGGAGAAAGACGCGATCGACAATGTGTTCGTAGTCGAAATCTTTACCAGGGGCGGCGCCACTCCACCGAACGAGCATTCGGGCGCGCATGAATTCTTCTACGTGCTGCAGGGCGAAGGCATCGCGCGCTGCGGCGACAAAGCGCTGCCGATCAAGAAGGGCGACGCCCTGCTGCTGCATCCGGGCAACGAGCACATCGTCGAGAATACCGGCGAGGGCAAGCTCTATACCTTGACCGTAATGACGCCGAACGAGGGGTTCGCCGAACTGATACGCAAGGGGCAACCGGTCGAACTCGATGCGGAGGACCTGCGCGTTCTCGGCGGCGCGTGAGGGCTGAACGCGATCCGGCATGATGGTCGCCGCCCGACTTACGGCGTCGGGGCGGTCCCTGCTTTATTCGAGATCAGCACGTAGCCTCGGGTCTTGTTGCCGTTGTCGGGATCTATCGTGTTCATCGCGTCGAAGAGGTCGGACGCCGTGACCCAGACGGGAGGATATTTGTAGCGGGCCACATCGAGGATCAGAAAGCGGTCCGCCTTGGCATCATAGGCGGCGAGCGGCGAGATATGGCCGCCGCGCTCCTGCCCAAGACTCTTCCGGAGATAATTGACGACGACGACATGGTTCTTGGCCCCGAGAAAATCGCCGGCGAGCTTGCGGAATTAATCGAGCCCGCCCGTCGCGGCATGATGGACCTCGACCCCGACGGGAAAAAGCCCCAGCAGCTTGCCGAGCTGATCGAGCGTCATGCCTTGCCGGTCCAGAACCGCACGGGGCAGGATGACATCGGTGCGATCGTCGAGAAGGTTGTCCTGCGTAAAAGTCGCGTAGGGCTTGTATTCAGGGCTGACCGGCGCCGGAACCTCGATGGCGTTGAGCGCCATGACCATGCTGGCGACGCCGCAATAGGCTTGCGTCTTCTGCGTCACGAAGGCCGCGCTGATCGGGAAATAGGCCTCGATCGCTTTCGTCTCCAGCAGCAAGGCTTCGCCTTGGGGTGAACGAAAGTCGATCAGCCTGTCCGGGAGCGTCAGGGTTTCGGCTTGCGCCCCGGCAGCGAAGAGGCCAAGGCCGATGACGAGCGAGAGTTTGGAGCACGTCAGGCGCTCGCCTTTTATCGAACGGAGTCGGTCAGCGACGGTGTTATAAAGTCTTGCGTAAGCTGACATGCCGAACCCCGCAGCGGATGACCTCCATCCAATCTACGCGATCCGGCGCCAAGTGCGAACCGTCGACGACGAGGGGTTCTGCAGAGCCTCAGCGTCATTGTCATCAGGCCGCGGCGGCGGCATGGCGTGGGCCTACGCCGCCGCCGATAGCGATAACGGAATCACCAGCGACGCCAACCCCAGCGGTGCCAGCCGAAAGGCCTGCGATAGCCATAGAACGGGTGTCCCCACCCCCAGCCACGCTGAAAGCAGCGGAACGGCCCACACACGACGAAAGCCTTCTCGGCCACAGGGGCATCGGACGCCATCGCGGTCACCGCAGGCGCCAGATTCTGCGTCGGCGCGGCGCTGGCCGACGTCGAAGCCAGGGCCAAGCCCCCCAAGGCGAGTAGTCCTACACCGCCAGCAAGATATCGGTTCATTGACCTGACCCTTTCCTTCAGTCGCCGCGCCCGGAGGGGTGTCGGCCGCGTGTTTCGCGTAGGCCTTAACAACCAGATTTTTCCCTCCCCGTTTGTGACGGCCATCACACCGAAGGCGCCGACCCGATCGATGAAAGCCGTCCGCGCCCCTGACGCGAGGGCTGGACCGCCTGGGTGGCTCCTTTGCTGGCGCAGGTCCTGCACAGATTGAAGAAGTCGACCGAGACCTGTCGAGGGCGGTGGTCATCCGATGTTTTGGCGTCGCGGCCAGGATTGTCCCAGTGCTTTCGCGGCCCATCATCCTGTTGTGCGAAATGGAAGGCTCTGTCTCCATTGACGGCGGCCCCGACCCGCTCCGCCCTAAAACTCGACTTCGAGCTCTTCGAAAACCTCCAGCTCGGCCCGAGCCGCCGCAACCCAGTCCCGCATCGGCGGAAGGGCCATGACGGCTCGCGCATAGGCGCCGCAGAGCTCGTCGAGGGCGACGTGGTAGGTGATGAACCGCGTGACCACGGGCGCGAACATGGCATCGGCCATCGATGGGGCGCCGAGCAGATAGGGACCGCCATAGCCGGTGAGACAGTCGCGCCAGATGTCGAGGATGCGGTCGATGTCGGCCTGCGCCTTGGTCCAGATGCGGAAGCTGGGAAAGTCGCCCTTGATGTTCATCGGCAGGGCGGACCGCATCGGCCCGAATCCCGAATGCATCTCGCCGCAGATCGAGCGGCAGCGCGCCCGCAAGGCTCGGTCGGCAGGCAAGAGAAGCGCCTCGGGCCTGATCTCGTGCAAATATTCACCGATCGCCATCGTGTCCCAGATGGTAAGGCCGTCATGGGTCAGGCAAGGCACGAGGGTCGACGAGGAGAGCAGAAGCAATTCAGCGCGCATCGCGGGATCGTCCGGGGAGATCACCTTCTCCTCGAACTCCAGGCCCGACATTCGCGCCAAGAGCCAGCCGCGCAGCGACCAGGACGAATAGTTCTTGGAACTGATCGTGAGACTGGCATCCGCCATTCGAGCCTCCCCGTTCGGTCGCGAGTCGAACGCCCGCCGGCCTATCCCTGGCTTGCATGTTGCATGCCGGAAAAACCTCGCCCTGCCGAAAGGGTTTCCGCGCCGGGCCGAGCCCAGGACCGATCCATGCTGTATGCGGCGTATGAGGCCCAATCCGCTCTGCTCGATATGATGCGGTCCTCCGCCTCCACGCTGGCCGGGATTCTATCGCCGCCCTGGCTCGGGGCGACGCCGGGTCCTTTGAAGGTCTTGGCCGGACAGCTCGAAACCTTCGCCGACCTGCGCGTTTCCGGCGAACGCCCCGCCTTCGACCTTGAACCCGTGCTCGTCGGCAACCGGCTGGCGGCGATTACCGAGGAGGTGGTGCGCACGACGCCCTTCGCCACCCTTCTGCGTTTCAAGAAGGAGGGGGAGGCGGAGCAGCCCAAGGTTCTGGTCGTCGCTCCCATGTCGGGCCATTTCGCCACGCTGCTGCGCGCCACGGTGCGAACGCTGCTCCAGCACCACGACGTCTACATCACCGATTGGCACAATATCCGCGATGTGCCGGGCGAAGCCGGAGCCTTCGACTTCTCGGCCTATGTCAGTCACATCATCGATTTCCTGAGGGTCCTGGGGCCGCGCTCGCATATCGTGGCGGTATGTCAGCCGACCGTCCCGGCGCTGGCGGCGGCCGCCCTGATGGCGGAGGACGACGACCCCGCTCAGCCTGCCAGCATGATCTTGATGGCGGGGCCGATCGACACCCGCGTCAACCCCACGGCGGTCAACGAACTCGCTCTCAGCAAGCCGATCGAATGGTTCGAGCGCAACCTGACGAGCCGCGTGCCGAGGCGCCACGCGGGCGCAGGGCGGCTCGTCTATCCGGGCTTCATGCAGCTCATCGCCTTCATGAGCATGAACCCCGAGCGGCACAAAAAGGCCTTCGGCGACATGGCGCAAGCGCGTGCCGACGGCGATGCCGCGAAATACGCCACGATGCACAAATTCTATGAAGAATATTTTGCCGTCATGGATTTGCAGGCGGAATTCTACCTCGAAACCGTCCAGATCGTGTTCCAGGACCATGCCTTGCCCAAAGGCGAGCTTCGGGTGAACGGGCGGCTCGTCGACCCCAAGGCCATCCGCCGGACCGCGATCCTCACCGTCGAGGGCGAGCGCGACGATATATGCGGCCTCGGCCAGACGCTCGCGGCGCAGGAGCTTTGCTCGAACGTCCGCGCCTACAAGAAAATCCATCACGTCCAGACCGGCGTCGGGCATTATGGCGTTTTCAGCGGCCGGCGATGGGCGGCCGAGATTTATCCCAAACTCTGCGACACGATCCAGATGGCGAGCTAAACCGCGACGGCGGCTTCGATTCGCCGGGAGGAAGGGAGGCCGATGAAAAAGACCATCAGGGTCAGCGAGGCGGTCTCCGCAATCCCGGACGGCGCCAGCCTCATGATCGGCGGTTTCATGGGCGTGGGGACACCCCCGCGCCTGATCGACGAGATCGTGCGGCAAGGCAAGCGCGATCTCACCATCATCGCCAACGACACCGCGCGCCCCGGAGTCGGGATCGGCAAGCTGATCGACGCCAGATTGGTCCGCAAGCTGATCGCCAGCCATATCGGCACCAACCCGACCACGCAGCGCCAGATGCTCGGCGGCGAGATCGAAGTCGAACTCGTGCCGCAGGGGACGTTGATCGAGCGCATCCGCGCTGGAGGCTACGGGCTTGGCGGCGTGCTGACCCCGACGGGCCTTGGCACCATCGTCGAGGAGGGCAAACAGATCGTCGAGGTGGACGGCCAAAAATTCCTGCTCGAAAAGCCGCTGAGCGCGGATTACGCGCTCATCAACGCCAAACAGGCCGATTATTTCGGCAACCTCACCTATGCGCTGACGGCGCGCAACTTCAATCCCGTCATGGCGATGGCGGCGCGGGTGGTGCTGGCCGAGGCGCAAAGCATCGTGCCGGTCGGGGTCATCCCGCCCGACGCGGTGATGACGCCCGCCGTCCTGGTAAAAAATCTGATCTCGAAGGAGCGCGCCCTTGGATGACAAGATCCTCATCGCCAAGCGGGTCGCACTGGAGCTCAAGGACGGCACGCTCGTCAACCTCGGGATCGGCCTGCCGACGTTGGTCGCGGCTTTCGTGCCCAAGGACAAGGAGATCTTCTTTCAATCCGAGAATGGCATCGTCGGCATGCTGGCGCTGCCCGAGGAAGGCCTCGAAGCCGAGGATCTGACGGATGCCGGGGGCCGCCCCATCGGCGCCCTGCCCGGCGCCGCCACCTTCGACAGCGCCATGTCCTTCGGTCTCATCCGGGGCGGCCATCTCGATCTCACCGTACTCGGCGGCCTCGAGGTCGATGGGGCTGGCCGGCTCGCCAACTGGATGGTGCCGGGCAAGCTGGTGCCCGGCATGGGCGGCGCCATGGATCTGGTCTCGGGCGCCCGCCGCGTCATCGTGGCCATGACCCATACGGTGAAAGGCGTGCCCAAGATCGTCCGGCATTGCGCGTTGCCGCTGACGTCGGCTCGGCCGGTGAGCCTCATCGTCACCGAAATGGCGGTCATCGAGCCCACGGCCGAAGGGCTGGTGCTGCGCGAGGTTGCGCCGGGCGTCAGTGTCGATGCGGTCCGGCGCGCCACCGAGGCCGACCTCATCGTGCCGCACTATGTGCCGGAAATGCCGATCGGGTGATAAGGCTGGGCCTACCCGTCGCGTGGCCTGCCGCAAACTTCCAGCCTTTGCCGCCTGTTAGGCCGAGTTTATTTTCCGACAGCGAACGTCAATTGCCGGGACGCGAGGCTGGAAGCAGAAAAGTGCTTTGTCGGCCCGATCCATAGCAAATTAGGGACGATCAAGGTCTCAGCGGAACGAGGATGCGGCGTTGTTTGGCAGGAAACAAACGCAGCGCGGCCTTCATGTCGCCCGTTGCCGCCATATTCTTGGGTCCCGGCTCGTATGAAAAACCGCGACGACATAAACCGCACCAAGAGTCTCGCGGAAAATCACGAGATAAGGAAAGCGGCGCAAAAGCGCCCGGCGCGTCTTAAGCGAAGACGGTGGAAACTGCTTGGGGTTCTCGGTGATCCGTCCGACGATGGTCCGCAAAGCATCGCGAAACTGCGGCCGCATCTCGGGGGCGTGCGTCTCGTACCATGCAAGGGCATCGTAAAGGTCAGCCCTCGCGGCAGCGGTAAATAGCACGCGCGGCATTCATCGCGGCTTCGGTGAAATCTCCGCCTCGATGGTTTCCCACGGAACGGCTTCGCGGGCATCGGCGTCGAATGTCTCCATGCGCCGGGCAAGCTCAACTTCCTGCGCCGGCGACAAATGCACGTCCTTGGGCGCAAGGCTATCCCAAAGCTCGCCTATCAGGTCGAGACGTTCCTTTGGGGTGAGGGTGGCAATGTCGAGCGTTGTCATGATGCGACCCTATCGCAACGCCGACCCTTGGTCACGCGACCGCAACTAGGTTCTGTTGACAAAGGTCGGCAACCAAATTCTGATGGCTGCGAGGCTTATGAATGCCGTGAACGAGGATAGTGTTTTATCGAAGCGCGTGGCGATGCGTCTGTTCTGCTTGAGTTTGTTGATCATCCGCTCGATTCGATTACGATCCTTGTAGGCGACTTCGTCATGCGGAATGATGACTTTTCGAGACCTTTTGGATGGTATGACAGGAAGAATGCCCCGGACCAGGAGAGCCTCTCGATTGCTATCGCTGTCGTAGCCTTTGTCTCCGAGAAGGGCCTTCGGTTTGGCGATAGCGACGGGATCGTCCATCAGGGGCTCAAGATGGCGGATGTCGGAGGCTTCGCCTCCGGTGACCTCGAAGGCGACAGGGCGTCCGATGGCGTCACACCGACAGTGGACTTTGCTCGTAAAACCGCCGCGCGAGCGACCAAATCCCTGATTTTGGATCCCCCTTTTGCGCCGGCTGCCTGAGAATGCGCCCGGACGATGGTCGAATCCACCATTTGGGTCTCCCACTCGTCGGCGATGCCTACCTCGACCAAGGTTTCGAGCAAAGCATCGAAGATGCCCTGCTGGCACCATCGGCGGAACCGCTGGAACACTGAATTCCACTTGCCGAAGCTCTCGGGCAGATCCCGCCAAGGTGCTCCGCTCCTCAAAATCCACATCATTCCGTTAAAGAAACGACGGTTGTCATGGGCGGGCCGGCATCCCCGACCACACTCGGACGGCAAAAAGGGCTCAATCACCGCCCATTGCTCGTTGGAGATTTCGTAGCGACTCACGTTCGTCTTTCCGCAAAAACAAACGTGAATCAAAAATCATCCCGCTTGGGAATCCTCTTTGTCAACAGAACCTAACATTGCGGCTGCGGGCAACGGCGCTGATAGTATTCACCGCAACGATCCGATCGCGTGCACAAATTCGCCCGCAGCGACATCGCCCTGCGTGAAGAGTTCGGCGGTGTGTCGAGACGACAGAATGGCCTCACGAAATCGCCCCTACTTCGTCTTGAAATAGAAATCCTCCTCGCCCGGCGTCGAGCCATAGACGAAGGGCTGTTGCTGGTTTCGCGTCGTCTGGAGCACATCCGAGGTCACCAGCCGGAACACCTTGTTGATTTCGACCCGTGGCGTCGAAATGCGCGTGATGAAGGCGCTGGCGAAGGGGCTATGGCCCGAGGCATCGCCGTCGAGAGCCTGTTCGCCGTCCTTGGCGGCGAAGACCACCATTTCGTTGGCCACATGCGGCTCGTAAGGCGCGAGACCTCGCGTAACGCTGCGGGTCGCGACCTCGCGCTTCATGACGCGGAGAAACGGATTTTCGCGACAGGCGTCGAGCACGACAAGGCGTAGCTTATGGGCGTTGTGGACCCGGTCGAGGACATAGCGGAGCGAAACCGTTTCGTCATCGGCGTCGCGGTCCGATTGCAGCCGCGCGTCAGTGGGAATGAGGTAGTTCTGGCCGCCGATCTCGATCCCGTGCCCGGCATAATAGACCATCGCCCAGTCGGCGTTGTCGGCGAGGGCCTGGAAATCGCGCAGCGCTTTCTTCATCTGTGGCAGCGTGGCGTCCTCGAGCAGAGTGACGGATGAGAAGCCGGTCGACCGCAAGGCTGCGGCGACGGCTTCGGCGTCGCCGCGTGGGTTGCGGAGCATCGGCACGGCCTGATAGGCCGAATTTCCGATCACCAGCGCGACCCGGTTGCCCTGGTCCGGCAATTCCGGCCCGTTGGCGGCGGATGCGACCTGCGCTTCAAGCTGTTTCGCCTTTTTCTCGGCTTCGAGCACGCGCGCTTCGGCCGCGGCTTGCCGGGAAATCAGCTCGGCTTCGAGCGCCTTGGCGCGGGCCTCGTTCCGCAGGGCATCGGTCTTGGCACTATCGATCGCGGCCTGCGCGTCGCGCATCTTGGCCTCGGCGTCCCGCGCCTTGGCGTCGGCCTCTTGGGCTCGGGTCTCGGCCTCCGCAGCCGCCGCCATGGCTTGGGATTTCGCGGCCTCGTCCCGCGACCCGGCCTCGGCTTGAGCCTCGAGCAGCTTGGCCTTTCGCTCGACCTCGAGCACGCGCGCTTCGGCGCCGGCTTCCCTGGCTTTGAATTCGGCTTCGAGCGCCTTGGCCCGCGCTTCGTTTTTCAAGGCCTCGGTCTTGGCACTGCTAATTTCGGCCTGCGCGTCCCGCATCCTGGCCTCGGCGTCCCGCGCCTTGGCGTCTGCGTCGCGCGCCCGAGCCTCGGCCTGGGCGGCGGCCAGCAACGCCTCCGTCCTGGCCACGTCGTCCTGCGAGCCGGTCTTGGCTTGAGCATCCCTCGCGTGGGCCTGGCGGTCGAGTTCAGCCCGTAAGGTCGGGACGCGTTCGCGGGCGATCGCCTGGGCGGGTCTCGACTTTTCAGCATCGGAGTCGGAGGGCAGGCTCAAAGCTCTCTCGAAGGCCGCCAAGGCCCCTGGAAGGTCGCCCTTGGCCTGCAGCGTCAGCCCTCGGCCGCTATAGGCCGCGACGTAGTCCGAGACCACGTAATTGGCCGCCTGATAGGCTTCGAGCGCCCGGTCGAGGTCGCCCTTGAGGCGCAGCGTGTCGCCCCGCAACGTCAGTGCGACGGGGGATTTCGGGTTGAGCGACACCGCCTTGTCGAGGTCTGCCAGCGAATGGTCGTAGTCGCCCTTCATCTGCAAGACCTCGCCACGATCCGCGTAGGCGACGTCGCTCTTCGGATTGTGCAGGATCGCCTCGTCGAGATCCTTCAAGGCCCGGTCGAGGTCACGCTTGTCGCGGAACACCAGGGCGCGGTTGATGTAGACGTTGGCATCGTCCGGCGCGAGCCGCACGGCGGTATTGTGATCGACAAGCGCCCGGTCGAGATCACCCTTGAGACGCCTTGCCTCGCCCCGGATCGAAACGGTCGTCGCATTGCGCGGATTGAGCTTTTCAGCCGCGTCGAGATCCTTGATCGAGGCGTCGAAATTGGCTTTGTCCATGAACACCATGGCGCGGCCGACGAAGCCTCCGGGATCGCGCGGGGCGAGCTTGATGGCTGCGCTGTAATCCGCGATGGCCTTGTCCTTCAAACGCTTGCGATAATAGGCGAAGCCCCGGTTCTGATAGGCGTTGGAGAAATTGGGGTTGAGCGACAAAGCGTGGTCGAGATCGGCGATGGCGCGGTCATATTCGCCATTGTCGCTGAGCAGCACGCCGCGCAGCATGTAGAAATTCGCCGAGGTCGGATCGAGCCTGATGGCCTGGTTGAAATCCGCCAAGGCATCGTCGAACTGGCCGATGCTGCGACGCACGATACCCCGGTTCTGATAAGCGAGGGCGAAATCCGGCTTGCGGTTGACGGCTTCGGTGAAATCGCCGATGGCGCCGCTTGTATCGCCGAGGCCGAAATGGGCATTGCCCCGCGACAGCAGAATATCGGCGACAGTGCCGAGATCGCCGCCTGCGTCCATCAGCCGGGTGCAGGCCTGGATGGCCTCGGTCGGATTCGTCGAACGGAAGCAGAGCGCGTGATCATCGGGCGCCTGCACCACAGCGGGCGGCGCGATGGTGGTCGACGCCGGAACAGGCGGCGCTTCGGCGGCAAGGCTTGGCAGACCGAAAGCGATCATCGTCAGGATCACTACGGTCAGGCATTTGAAGCAGCCTAAACTCCGATTGAGACCCATTGACGTCAGCTCCCTGATTGATGACGCTCGACAAGCCTTCAGGCCCGTCTCGGTTCATCGTCGTCGGCAACTTCGACTGTACTCTCGCGGTGCCCGCAGACCGTGACCGAGGTCACGCAGGCACACCGTCGCCACGAAAGGCTATCACGTCTCGCCGCCGCTTCATCTCAAATCGTCCGGGCCAGGCTCAGGAAGCGTCGCTCCGAGCCGCGACGGTTTGCCGGCCGCTGTCGCACCAAAGTCCGGTCCGGTCGAGCGCGAAGGCAGAGACGGCACTGCCGAGCGCCGCCTTGGCATAGCCGGTCCAGGCATTGGCCCCGAAGGGTGTCGAGGCGAACCCCACGATCGTCCGCTCAGCATCGACGAGATAGACGCGGTTCGACGCCCCATAGGCCTGTTTCATCGGCGCCCATCCCCGCACCCTTACACCATTCAGCCCAAGAGCCGGATCGGCGATGGCGGCGATGAATGCTCCGGAGCACGGCGTCCGCGAGACAGGACCAGCCTCGGCCAACGGGCGTCCGAGGAGGCCGGCATCATGCCCAGCGAAGATCGACAGGCCGTTCTGGCGCAACCAGGGCACGAGCAGCCGCGCCCTGTCCATCGGTTGGCCCAAGGCCTCGAAATGGGGTTTGTCATAAAGGTCGAGAAGGAATGCGTCTTCGTGGAGATTGTAGGAATACCGCTGGTCGCGCATGAAGCTCGCATCCTCGGCCTGTTCCCGAACGGCCATGCCCACCAGGATGGCGGCCGCGACGCCAACGGATAGCCTGATAGCGACGCCCGCCCACCGCCATTCCCTCGCGAGCGACCATGCGAGGACCAGCATGGCGCAGCTGAAGGTCGCGCTGCCGGTCGCGTAGCGGCTGGACATCGCCCCGCCTATGCCATCGACCGAGCGACCGAGGGCGGTGACGAAGGCCGACCCCGCCGCGAACAGCGCGATGCCGATCAGCGCCAGATGGGCCGGATCGGGGTCTCGGCGAAGGGCGGCGCGGCAGGTGGCGGCGGCCAAGGCAACGAGACCAACAAGCCCCATAAAGATCGCGGGAATGATTTCGTCATCGAGAAAATTGCCCAGATAAGCGGCCGCGTAGACGGTGAGCCCGGTTGGCCTGTGGAGCAGCGAGGCCAAGGACTCGTGATCCTCGCCGAGATGGTAATTGTGCAGAAACGTCACGTAGACGATGAGGAGCCACACAATGATGGTGAGGACGAGCTTCCCGGGAGCGCGGGCCAGCGCGGCGAGGACGAGCAGAACAATGCCGCTCAGCATCCCGTTGGTCATGGAAAAACTCGCGATCGTGGCCGCCGCGAATGCACCGATCGTCAGCGCGAGAGACCGGCGTCCATTCCACCGCGGGGCTAGCGCATGGGCGAGAAGCGTCGCGGCCAGGGAAGCCGAGGAGAATACGCCGACGAACGAGACCTGAAAGCCCCAGGAGAAATTCTCGCTCTGCCGGAGCGAAAACAGCAAGATGAACACCACCGACCCCAGCGCCGCTCCGATCGCGGTCTTGTATCGGCTGCCCGCGATGAGAAAAATGAAGAGAGCGGCGTGCAGGCCCTGGATCAGGACGATGACGCCGATGTCGAATAGTCCTGCCCCTTTGAAAAACCAATAATCGGCAAACAAGATGAGGCGCGGAAAGAAGATCCGATGCTCGTTATGCTGGCTGAACATCTTTTGAAGGAAATGGCCGTCAGCCAGCAGCGATTGATACAGAGAAAGGCTGTACCATTCGTCGAGTTCGGGCAGGAAGCTATGGGCTTGGAAGCTCAAGGAGATCCCCTGGACCACGACCGCGATGGCGATCGACAGAAGAGCCGCCGATCCGATCCTCTGTAGCCCAGCCCACACAGACGTCCGATCCCTCCGAACGAGGCGGTCCATCTGCGAAGCGGGGGGGCTGGATGGAGAGGGCTGTCTCGGAGCGCTCAGCGGCATCGGATCAAGACATGTCCCGGTTCGTCGTCTGGCCAGCCGGCGGTCCTCCGGGCCAGCGGCCTGTGCATCGGCTGGCGGACGGTTTTGGGGGATAGCCGATTGACTGCGGCTGGTCCAGACGGCGCGGGCGAAGGCCTTCTCATCAATGGGGTTGCCCTGCGCCTTCGGATGCTCTTAATTCCTCGCCAGGAGCCGCGACTGAAGTCGTGGCCCAACAACAGAAGCCGAACGGCTTCATGCCATGCCGACGAGGCTGGCGAGGGAGGATCAATGTCCGAGAGAGACGAGACGTCGCATTCGCGTCGTGAATTCATGCGGGCCGCCACACTGTCGGCCGGCGCCGCCATGCTGCTGGGCGCCGGGATCGATCCTGGCATCGCTGCGGAAGCTGCCAAATCCGTCGAGCGCTCGGCGAAACCTCTCAAAGCCGCCTTCTCCAATGCGGGATTGCAGGCCACCTGGTGCGCCCAGGGCAAGCAGGCGGCCGAATGGTGGGGCCGGATGTTCAATGTCGAGGTCACCTGGTTCGACGGCGAACTCGATGCCGTGAAGCAGAGGGCCGCGATCGACAATATGGCGTCCCAGAAATGGGATTTCGTCGCCATCCAGGCCTTCGGCATCGGCACCCTGACGCAGCCGGTCAACAAGATGATCGATGCCGGCATCCCGGTCATCGACATGGATACGTTGATCGCGCCGCTCGACACGATCAACGTCCATTCGTTCCTGGCACCCGACAACGAGTTCATGGGCGCCTCGGTGACCCAGGCGCTGGTGACGGCGCTCGGCGGCAAGGGCAAGGTCATTATGACGCAGGGCGCCCTGGGGCACACCGGCGCCCAGGGCCGTGCCAAAGGCTTCAATTCCGTGGTCAAGAATTTCCCCGGCATCGAGGTGCTGGACACCCAGCCCGGCGACTGGGACGTGTCCAAGACCGCGCGGCTGTGGGAAACCTATCTCACCAAATATCCGCAGATCGACGCCGCCTATTTCCACAATGACGACATGGCGCTCGCGGCGGCCAACATCATGAAGGCGCATAACCGCACCAACATCCTGATCGGCGGTTGCGACGCCATGCCGCCGGCCCTCCAGGCGGTGCTCGACGGTCGCATGCACGCCACCGTGCGCAACCCCTCCTGCCGTATCCATGGCGGGGCCATCATGGCCGGCGTGGCGGCGGTCACCAACGGCGAAAAGTCCGGCGTGGGCGGTATCCCCAAGCACGTCATCACCGACGGACCGGTGGTCACCAAAGCCAATGCGGGCGGCCTGCAGTGGATGGAAGACCACTTCCTGATCTGAGAAGAAGGGTTCCTTCCTTCTCCCGCTATGCGGGAGAAGGTGGTGCCGTGTATCGGCGTCGGATGAGGGAATACCTCTGCCGTCATTGACCCTCATCCGCCCTCACGGGCACCTTCTCCCGCAGGCGGGAGTAGGAAATAGAGTGTGCTGATCCTTCATGCCCGATCCATCGTCTGAATCAGCACTCGAACTGCATGACGTGACCAAGAGTTTTGGCGGCGTCCAGGCCTTGCGCGGCGTCGATTTCACGTTGCGCCGGGGCGAGATTCACGGGCTCGTCGGCGAGAACGGCGCCGGCAAGTCGACGCTGATGAAAATCATCGCCGGCGTGCATGCTCTGGGGAGCGGACGCATGCTGGTCGAGGGGAGCGAGGTGCACTTCAAGGCGCCACGCGACGCCATCGCGGCTGGCATCGGCATGGTGCATCAGGAACTCTCGACCGTGCCGGATCTGAGCGTCGCCGAGAACGTCTTTCTCGGCAAGCAGCCCGTGGGACTTGGAGGGGTCGTTGCCTGGGGCCGCATGCGGGCCGAAGCGAAGCGTCAACTCTCCGACCTTGGGCTCGACGTCGATCCGCGACAACGCATCGGCGCCTTGCCGATCGGCCTGCAGCAGCTCATCGAGATCGCCCGCGTGGTGTTTTCGGGCGCCCGCATCATCATTCTCGACGAGCCGACCTCGGCTCTGTCGCCGCCCGAGGTCGAACTGCTCTTCACGGTGCTGCGCAAGCTGCGCCAGGACGGCAAGAGCATCATCTTCATTTCCCATTTCCTCGACGACATCTTACGCGTCTGCGACACCGTCACGGTGTTCCGCAACGGACGACGCATCGCCGGCAGCCCGGCCGCCTCCGTCGACAAGGCCTGGGTGATCGAGCAGATGATCGGCGCCGGCCATTCCGATCTCGAGGAGAGCTATCTCGGCGAGATCAAGCTCGACTCGCGGCCGAACGCGCCCGTCGCGATGCGGACCGAGGGGCTGAGCTTCGGGCGCGCCTTCCGCGACGTCACCATGGACATCCGGGCCGGCGAAATCCTCGGCATCTATGGGTTCATGGGCTGCGGGCAGATCGAGCTCGCGCGGGCGCTGTTCGGTAAGATCGCGCCGGATGCGGGTCGCGTCCTGGTCGCGGGCAAGCCGCATCGCCTGCGCAACACGGTCGCGGCCTGTCGGGCGGGAATTGCCTTCGTTCCCGAAAGCCGCCGCGCCATGCTGTTCGGCGACGCTCCGGTCTACAAGAACATCTCGATCAGCCTGCTCCAACGCATTTCGACGCTCTGGCTCCGTCCCTCGGCCGAACGCGGCCTCGCGCAAAAGCAGGTCGAGGCCTTGGGCATCAGGCCGCCCCACGTCGAGGCACGGCTCGGCGCCCTCTCGGGCGGCAATCAGCAGAAGGTGGCGCTCGCCCGCTGGCTGAGTTTTCCGCCGAAGGTTCTGGTGCTGAGCGAGCCGACGCGCGGCATGGATGTCGGGGCCAAGGACGATGTGGTCCGAATCGTCAGGCGCCTGCGCGACGAGGGGCTTGCGGTCGTGATCCTATCGACCGAACCCGAGACGGTGCTGTCGCTCGCCGATCGGATCCTCATCATGAAAAAGGGGGAGATCGTGCGCGAATTCGGCACCGGCACGGTCAGTAAGGACCGGCTGCTCGAAGCGGCCTGAGGGGAGTAGAGCGTTGTCCATTCCGGTCGAGCAGGGAAAGCCCGCCGCCACCTCTAAGTCGGGGGCGTGGCTCCGCGCGCAGATGCGCAACATCGCGCCTTTCGTTACGTTGCTCTGCCTTGTGGGCTTCTTCACCCTGGCGAGCCCCTCCTTCGCCACGATGGACAATCTCGCCAATATCCTGACGCAGATTTCCGTTACCGGCATCATCGCGGTCGGTCTCACCTTCGTGATCCTCTGCGGCGAGATCGACCTCTCCGTCGCCGCCATCGCCAATGCCACCGGCATCGTCGTGGCCTATTTCACGCTGCAGCCCGATTACGTGAACATCCCCAACCTGCCGCTGCCGGGCATTGCCGCGATCATCCTTGGGATCGTGGCTTGCGGGCTGCTTGGGCTGGTCAACGCCTTCGGCCTGACGCTCGTCGGCATCCCCTCCTTCATCATGACCCTGGCCATGATGCAGATCGGCGCCGGCGTCTCGGCGATGCTGGTGCGCGGGCAGATCGCCTATGCGATGCCGCCGGTCGTGACAACCCTCGGCAGCGCCTCCATCGGCGGCGTGCCCTGGATCGTGCTATTGCTCGCCGTCTTCCTGCTCGTGGCGCATATCGTGCTCGGCTACACGCGCTTCGGCCGCTACGTCTATATGGTGGGCGGCAACCGCGAAGCGGCCGAGTATTCGGGCGTCGGGGTCAAGACAATCCTGAGCGCGGTGCTCGTCATTTCGGCCGTCTGTTCGGGCGTCGCCGGCATGGTGGGGGTCGCCCATTTCGGGAGCGCCCAGCAGAATGAATTCGACACCTACCTCTTGGACTCGATCGCGGCCGTGGTGGTCGGCGGCACGAGCCTTTTTGGCGGGCGGGGCGGCATCGGCAACACCATCGTCGGGCTCTTCGTGCTGGGCGTTCTCAACAATGGTCTCGACCACGTCCAGATCGACAGCTTCCTCAAAATCCTGATCCGCGGCCTGATCCTGCTCCTTGCCCTCGTCATCAACGTCTACGCGCAACGCCTGCGCGATTCCGAGGCGCGGACGGGAGGGTAACGCCACCGGCGTTATCGGTCGTGGGTCAGGATGTTGAGGAGGCGCCCGAACGGATCGCGGACATAGAAGCGATCGACGCCCCATGGCTCCCGCACTGGTCCATAGGGAACTGAAAGGCCGGCGGCGCGGACGCGGGCCAAAACCTCGGTAAAATGTCGACCTCGATCGACAGATCCGGAACTGGAGTGCCGGACCCGCCTTCGTTGGCAATGCTGATCTGGGGCGACGCGCTAGCCGCCGCCGCGAAGGTTACGATCCAGCCGTGGTCCATCACCACGTCCATCCCCAGAATGTCGCCGTAGAACGCCTTAGCGACCGCGACTTCGGCGGCTGCGATGTTGGCGACGATCCGTTTCACAGCCACGCTGAAGCGCCGTATGCCTTAGGCGGCCGGCTTCGAATACTTTTCGCCAAGCGCGTTCATCGCATCGACATTGGCCGCAGACGAGCCCTTGGGATCGAACTCAGCGGCCAAAAACGTATCGACGATGGCTTTCGCGAGTTCCGGCCCCACCACACGGGCACCGAGGGTAATGATCTGCGCGTTGTTGCTTTTGGCGGCGCGCTCGGCCGAATAGGTGTCATGGACTTGCGCGGCGCGAATGCCCGGCACCTTGTTGGCCGAAATCGCGACCCCGATGCCGGTCCCGCAGAACAGAATGCCCCGTTCGAAAGTACCGTCGATCACCGCCCGTGCCGCCCGCTCGGCGGTCGTGGCGTAAAATTCCGCCGCTGCGGCATCGGCAGAATAATCGGTGACATCAAATCCGCTTTTGCCGGCGAGATGCTTGGCGATGATCTGCGCCAGCGGCAGGCCGGCGCTGTCGCCCGCAATGACGATTTTCATGGATAGTCGCTCCCCCAAGGTTCGATGGCTCGCCGGCGAGCCGTCACGCCGCCGCCTGCTGTCACACCCGCACCGCGGTCTCCGGATAGCTGAGCTGTTCGCGCGCGCGCCACTCATGCGTCACGTAATTCAGGATCACCGAGCGACGGACGCCTTCGATCGGACGCTTTTCGAAGCCGTGCCAAGTCTCGGCGCTGGGAACGAAGATCATGGCGCCGTTCGGCGTGAAGGCCGAGCGGGCCGCGTGTTCGGTCTTGCTGGCATAGATATCGGTGCCGAGTCCTTCATGGCCCGGACCGTCCGAAAGGTAGATCAGGCATGTGAACTTCTTCACCCCAAGATCGGTATGGGGTTCGAGCCAGAAGCCATCGATATCTTGCGCGTATTCGAGCCGCAGAAACGTGTCGTCGAGGGGCGCGTCGAAAATTCGCGCGATGTCGGCAACGATGTCTGCGGACTGCAAGGCCTCCGCCACGGTGCGCATGATCGGAAACTGCGCCATGGTGGCGTCATCGAAATAGCGGCGCTTGTCATTATGCAGCTCACGCTTGCCCGAAACGCCGTCGAGCGAAGGCGTCGTGAAGGGCAGCGTCGCGAGAGCGGTCGCGACCGCTCTGGGGAAGAGGTTCTCGACCTGAAAATGCCGGTAGGGCCGCTCGAACCGCTGCGCGGCCAGAAAGCTCGACCGGAGCGTCGCCTTGACGTCATCGACCGTGACGCCAGGTTGACCTGGATATGCGGCCCGCAGGGCGCTGGTTGAGGGCATAAAATCGCCTTTCGCATCGGGCCGAGGACCTCGGCCGGCCTTGCCGTGCGATGGTTCGGCGACAGGCTGCGCTCAAGTGCCGGCCGCCGGTCGCGCCGGCTCAAATCGACGCGCAACTTATGCCGCTCCTCCCCTCCCCGCAAGCACGGCCTCGCCCGACATGCGGGGTTCACAGGCCCAGGCCTGCCTTGCAGGACCGCATGGCTCACCATATACAATCGCAGGGCGGCTGTTCCTGACGCCGCCAGCGCCTGTCGGCGTCCCCGTCCCGTTTGGTGACCTATGCCCAAAACGCATCGCACGAAAACGCTGATCATCGGTGCCGGCCCGGCCGGCTATACGGCTGCGGTCTATGCGGCACGGGCCGACCTCGCCCCCGTCGTCATCCAGGGTCTGCAGCCGGGCGGCCAACTCACCATCACCTCCGACGTCGAGAACTGGCCGGGAGAAATTTCGATCCTGGGGCCGGACCTGACGGAGAAGATGCGCGCCCAGGCCGAGCATGCCGGCGCGCGCCTCGTCTTCGACATCGTGACCGACGTCGATTTCACCAAACGCCCCTTCGTCTGCACGACGGATGGCGGCGACACCTATGTGGCGGACGCGGTCATCATCGCCACCGGAGCCCAAGCCAAATGGCTGGGCCTACCGGCCGAACGCGACCTCATGGGCGCGGGCGTCAGCGGCTGCGCGGTCTGCGACGGCGCCTTCTTCCGGGGCAAGGATGTGGTGGTGATCGGCGGCGGCAACACCGCAGTCGAGGACGCGCTCTATCTCACCCACCATGCGCGCCGCGTCACGGTCGTGCATCGCCGCGACAGTTTCCGGGCGGAGAAGATCCTCCAAGCCCGTCTGTTCAAGCACCCGAAGGTCGAGGTGGTGTGGGACACTATCGTCGAGGACATTGTCGGCGAGGGCACCCCCCAGCGGGTGACGGGCGTCATGCTGCATAATCGGCTGACGGGTTCGACCACGCTGCGCCAGACCGACGGCGTCTTCGTCGCCATCGGTCATAGCCCGGCAACCGCCGTGTTCAAGGGCAAGGTCCCCATGGATGCCGAGGGCTATATCGTGACGCGGCCCGATTCGACCGCGACGGATATTCCGGGCGTGTTCGCGGCCGGCGACGTCAAAGACAAGATCTACCGCCAGGCGGTCACGGCCGCCGGCATGGGTTGCATGGCGGCGTTGGAAGCCGAGAAATTCCTGGCCGAACATGGCGCCGACGCCGACGTGGCCGCCGAAGAACGGCGCGAGGCTCAGATGATCGGCGCCTGGGACTGAGTGTGGCGCCATCGCGAGCCAACGAGGGCCTTTTTCAACGATAATTCTGGGCGGGGGAGACGATTGTGGATTGGGATAAGTTGCGGGTGTTCCAGGCGGCTGCGGATGCCGGCTCCTTTACCCATGCGGGACAGGTGCTCAATCTCAGCCAGTCGGCGGTGAGCCGGCAGATCAGCGCCCTCGAACAGGAATTGGAGACCACGCTCTTCCATCGCCATGCCCGAGGATTGATTCTGACCGAGCAGGGCGAGTTGCTGTTCCGCACCGTGCAGGATGTAATGCTCAAGCTCGACGCGGTGCGCAGCCGCCTCGTCGACAGCCGCGAAAAGCCGAACGGCGAATTGCGCATCACTACGACGTTCGGCATCGGTACGAGCTGGCTTTCGCCGCGTCTCGGGGAATTTCTGGAGCTGTATCCGGACATCCGCGTGCATGTGATTCTGACGGACGAGGAACTCGACCTCGGCATGCGCGAGGCCGATATCGGCCTCCGGCTGCGTGAACCGACCCAGCCCGACCTGATCCGCCGCCGCCTGTTCACGGTGCATTACCACGCCTATGCGTCGCCGGGTTATCTCAAGCGTCACGGGCAGCCGAAGGCGCTCGACGACCTCTCCAAGCACCGCCTGCTCGGCTACACGGGTTCACCGTCCAACTACCTCGTGAACATGCTGAATTCGCTTCAGAGCGCCGGCCGCGACGCCAAGGCGCCGCGCCCCTCCGCCCTAACGATCAACAACATGGTCGCTCTGCGGCTGGCGGTGCAGAACAATGCCGGCATCGGCGTCATGCCGGACTATCTGGCCGAAGCCGACAGCGGGCTCGTGCAGGTCCTGCCCAATGTCGATATGCCCGAACTCGACTGCTATTTCGTCTATCCGGAAGAGTTGAAAAGCGTCGCACGCGTGCAGGTGTTGCGCGATTTCCTGGTCGCCAACGCGCAACGGTGGCGGTTTTAAAACGCGCCAATCTTCGGTTGGAAATGTCTGATCGGCACGGCGCCTAAAACCCGAAAATCGTCGCGCCCGTGTCGGCCGTTCCCACGGCCGCGCGGAACGGCGCGAAGAGTTCACGGCCGACCCCGACATGCGATGGACCGAGATCGGTGGTAGCGGAGGGCCGCTCGCGCCAGTGGGGCGCATTCAGCACATCGATCCGCCCGCTGATCGCATCGACCCTGATGAGGTCGCCGTCGCGCAGCTTGGCGATAGCCCCGCCTTCGGCCGCTTCCGGAGTGACGTGGATGGCGGCCGGCACCTTGCCGGACGCGCCCGAAAGCCTGCCGTCGGTAACCAGCGCGACCTTGTAGCCCCGGTCCTGCAGCACGCCGAGCGGCGGCATCAGCTTATGCAATTCAGGCATGCCATTGGCCTTCGGACCCTGAAAGCGCACCACTGCCACGACATCGCCCTTGAGCTCCCCGGCCTTGAAGGCGGCCTGCAATTCTTCCTGCGAATGAAAGACGCGCGCCGGCGCCTCGATGACGTGCCGGTCGGTCGCGATGGCCGATGTCTTCATGATGGCGCTGCCGAGGTCGCCGTGGAGAACTTTCAACCCGCCGGTAGCCGAGAACGGCGCCGCCGTGCCGCGCAACACCGTTTCGTCGCCGCTCTCCTCCGGGCCATCACGCCAGTGAAGACGGCCATCGGCAGTGAGCACCGGTTCCCGGGTGTAGGACGATAGACCCTCGCCGAAGACCGTCTCGACATCCTCGTGCAGCAATCCCGCGCCCAGCAATTCTCGGATGACGATATTCATGCCGCCGGCCGCATGGAAATGGTTCACGTCGGCCTTGCCGTTGGGATAGACGCGAGTAAGCAGCGGCACCACCTCCGCAAGGTCCGCGAAATCGTTCCAGGTCAATGTGATGCCACCGGCCGCCGCCATGGCGATGGCATGGATCGTATGGTTGGTGGAGCCTCCGGTCGCATGCAACCCGACGATCCCATTGACGAAGACCTTCTCGTCGAGCATGCGGCCGACCGGCGTGTAGCTGTTGCCGAGCGCCGTGATGGCGAGCGCCCGCTCGGCGGCCGCGCGTGTCAGCGCTTCCCGCAGGGGCGTGTTCGGGTTGACGAAGGAGGCGCCGGGCAGATGCAGGCCCATGATCTCCATCATCATCTGGTTGGTATTGGCCGTGCCGTAGAAGGTGCAGGTGCCCGGGCCGTGATAGGAGGCGGCCTCGGCCTCGATCAGAGCAGGCCGGCCGATCTTGCCCTCGGCATAGAGCTGCCGGATACGCGCTTTCTCGTCGTTGGGCAGGCCCGAGGTCATGGGCCCAGCGGGGATGAAAACGGCCGGCAAATGGCCGAACGCGAGCGCGCCGATGATAAGGCCGGGGACGATCTTGTCGCAAATGCCGAGATAGACGACGGCATCGAAGGTCTGATGCGAGAGGGCCACGGCGGTCGACAGCGCGATGACCTCGCGAGAAAACAGCGAAAGCTCCATTCCGGCCTCGCCCTGCGTGACGCCATCGCACATGGCTGGCACACCTCCGGCCACCTGGGCGACGCAACCGGCCGCGCGCGCCGCCGCGCGGATGATCTCGGGGAAGGTCTCATAAGGCTGATGCGCCGACAGCATGTCGTTGTAGGCGGTGACAATGGCGAGGTTGGCGCCGAGACCGTCGCGCAGCATGGCCTTGTCGCCGACCCCGCAGGCCGCGAAGCCGTGAGCCTGGTTGGCGCAACCGAGTTTTTGACGCCGAGGACCGGCGTCTCCGGCCGCCGCGATCCGGTCGAGATAGCGCCGCCTTTTGTCGGCGCTGCGCTTGACGATGCGGGCCGTGACCTCGCTGACGCGGTCATGCACGGGCTTGGCAAGCCGTTCGGTCAATGGAACCTCCTCAGGAATGCCTTGCAGGAAAGACTGGCCGTGAGGTGCCGCGGCACGCGGTCACCCTGCAAGAATCGTGTCGTGCCGAGAGTCCGTCCGCAGGGGTATCCGCCGGCATCTCGGCCGAAGCCTGCCATGGCGCGAGGGCATCCGCGAGACTTCGGCCTCGGGGCTCAAGCTAACGGACTTGCGCCACGAACACAAAGAATCCTCGACCGATCCAGGCTCCATCCCGGTTCGGCGCGTTGTCCGAACGCCGATGAAGTCCAAACCGAGCAGCAACGACGGAGCGACAATGTCTCGGACAGCTCGGCTTGATTTTTCGGCGAAACGTGGAATCAACTGCATCGGCGACCGACATGATTCCCCCATAGGGCCTGGCACGACACGGATCCGGCGAAACCTCGACCCCGGAGTTCATCATGGATAACCGCTCCAATCACTTGTCCTTGACGACCCTGGCCAACAGCGAGGCGAGCCGAAGCCAGAGAGGGTTCGCGATCGCGCTTTGCGTGTCTTTTTCGCTCCTCACGGCCGCGCTGGTTCCCATCGCGTCGCGCATGATGCCTCTCATGCCGGGATTCGTCGCCTGCTACCAGACGGCGCTGATCGTGGTCTATGCCCTGACGAGCTATCTGTGCTTCACCCAATACCACCGGAGCCGGTCCGTGCCGCTGCTCCTTTTGGCGGCGGGAAGCTTCTACACAACGCTTATCGTTTTTGCGCAATTGCTGAGCTTTCCCAATATTTTCGCACAGGGCCGCATGATCGGCGAGAGTTCCGACAGCGCCATTTGGCTCTGGACGTTCTGGCATATCGGGCCGCCGCTGTTCGCCTTGCCCTATGCCGTGCTGCAACGCGGCGGGCGCTCGCCGGAAGTCCAAGCGGACGCCGCGATCCACCATGGCTGGATCGCGGCGCTGACGACACTGCTCGTCGTCGCGTTGATGACGATCCTCGTCGACCGCTATGTCTTCCTCCTGCCGAAGAACGTCGAGGGCGACAACTTTACGCTGCTCTTCACGACCGGCGTCGGACCGGCGGTGCTGGGATTGACCATCCTCGCGCTCGGCGTGCTTGTTTGGGCCACCAGGGTGCGCACCGTGCTGCAGCTTTGGCTTGCCGTTTCATTGTTCCTGCTCGTCGTCGACAGCATCATCACCTTCGCCGGCGCGGACCGAGGGACGATCGGCTGGTTCGCCGGCCGGCTCGAAGCCTTGGCGGCCGGAATCGTGGTTCTTGGGGTCTATCTGCGCGAGGTGGACTTTCTCTATGGACGAGCCGAGAGCATCGCGGCCAAGCGCGAGCGCGAGCGTGCGGCCCTGCAACTGGCGCGGGATCATCTCGCCACCGCGCTCGAAGCCGCCGACATGGGGGGCTGGGAGTTCGATGTCTCTACCGACACGTCCCGGCGAACGCCCCGCCATGACAGGATCTTTGGCTATGACCAGCCGCTGCCGCGTTGGGGCCGCACCGAGTTCTTCGAGCATATCGTCCCCGAGGACCGCGCCGCGGCCGAGTCCGCCTTCGAACAGGCGTTCAAACGCGGCGCCCTCGAAATCGATTGCCGGATCACCCGCGCCGGAGACGGCGCCGTGCGGTGGATCGCGGCAAGGGGACGGGCCGGTCTCGACGCGCAGGGCGAACCGGCCCTGATCACAGGCGTCATTATGGACACCACGGAACGCCGTCAGACCGAGGAGCGCCTGCGCCTGGCGCAAAAGATGGAGGCCATCGGCCAACTCAGCGGCGGCATCGCCCATGATTTCAACAATCTGCTGACGATCATCATCGGCAATCTCGACATGGTCTCGCGCAAGCCCGACAATGCGCAACGGGTCTCGCGCCTCGCGGCGTCCAGCATGAAGGCCGCCCACCGTGGGGCTGAGCTGACCCAAAAGCTCCTGGCCTTCTCCCGCCGGCAGGTGCTGCGGCCCGAAACTGTCAATCCCAACGGGCTTCTCAAGGAGTTCACGGCCTTGCTCCGTCGGGCGATCGGCGAGGCCATCACCCTCGAACTCGATCTCGACCCTTCGCTGTCCCCGGCGCACCTCGACCCCGGGCAGTTCGAAAGCGCTATTCTCAATCTGGCCGTGAACGCCCGCGATGCCATGCCGAGCGGCGGGACTTTGCGTGTGCGCACATCCAACGCCGTTCTGACCGCCTCCGATCCCTCGGCGCCGCCAGACGGAGCGCCGGGAAACTATGTCGCGATCAGCGTCTCGGACACCGGCTCGGGAATGGATGAAACAACCCTCGGCCGCGTCTTCGAACCATTCTTCACCACCAAGGACGTCGGCAAAGGTACGGGCCTCGGCCTGTCTCAGGTCTATGGTTTTGTGACCCAGGCTGGCGGCCATGTTCGAATCGCCAGCGATCTTGGGCGCGGCACCACGGTGACGCTCTATCTTCCACGCTCGGCCGAGCGACCCGGTGAAGCATCGGAAGACCTGCGGCACGTAACCTTGCCCTACGCAGACGACGGCGAGGTGGTCCTGGCTGTGGAAGACGAGGCGGCGGTTCTTGAGATGGCCGTGGAGAGCTTGGCCGAGCTCGGCTACCAGACCCGAACCGCCATCGACGCGGCCGGTGCGCTGGACGTGTTGAGGGGCGACGAGCGCATCGACATTCTGTTTTCCGACATCATCATGCCGGGCGGCATGAATGGCGTGCAGCTTTGCGCGGAGGCGCGAAGACTTCGGCCGGGACTGCGGATCCTGTTGACATCCGGCTATACGGGGGGCGGACCCGGTGGCCACGGCGTCCCCGAGGATCTTCCTTTGCTCACCAAACCTTATCTGCGCGAGGATTTGGCGCATCAGCTGCGGCTCGCGCTCAACGCGGGATAACCATCGGCACGATGCGCGGTGTAATCACCGGCCGACCGCAATCCTAAGGCCACGTCGAGCGGCAGGCCGGGCATCACCGGCGAGCGCGCCGCCGGCTCCCGACAAGACCTCCATTTATGGCGCGTTTATGCAAAACGACGCCGCCGCGTCTCGCCCGTTGATGCGCTTCCGAGCCATCACATGGACCTGCGAAACCAGGATCCACTCCATGCTCGACATCCTCTTTCTCCTCGGCACCGCCGGGGCCTTTGTAATCATGGCGGCCTATGTGGCCGCCTGCGATCGTTTGTGAGGCTGTGATGATCGAACAGGTCATCGGCCTCGCGGTCGCGGCCGGATTGGGGCTCTACTTGCTCTATACTCTCATCCGACCCGAATATTTCTGAAGCTCCCGTCTGTCGGGGAGCGATCTCCGTATTGAAATCCACAAGGCGTGATCGGCTATCGCGGATCCGCGCCCGTCAACCGTGAAGGCGCGACCGAGGTCGCGAAGGTGTCGCCATGACCGTCGTGGGCTGGCTTGAGATTCTCATCGTTCTGGCGGCCGTCGTTGCCGCCGCCGTGCCGCTCGGCACCTATATGACTGCCGTCCTGACCGGGCAGCGGACTTTTCTCAGCCCGGTGCTGGTTCCGGTCGAGCGGGTTTTCTACGCCGTCGCCGGCGTGGATCCGAAGCGTGAACAAAGCTGGCGCGTCTATACGATGGCGGTGCTAGCCTTCAGCGCCGTGGGCTTCTTCGCGCTCTACGGCATCGAGCGGCTGCAGAATTTTCTGCCGCTGAACCCGCAAGGGTTCGACCCCGTGGCACCCGATCTCGCCTTCAACACCGCGATCAGCTTCGTCACCAACACCAACTGGCAGAATTATTCCGGCGAAACCACCATGAGCCATCTCGTGCAGATGCTCGGGCTCACGGTGCATAACTTTCTCTCCGCCGCGACGGGCCTTGCCGTCGCCGTGGCCTTGGCACGCGCCTTCTCGCGCTCTGAATCGAAGACACTCGGCAACTTCTGGGCCGATCTCACCCGCACCGTGCTCTACATCCTGCTGCCGATGTCGGTGGTCGTGGCGCTCGTCATGGTGGCCATCGGCATCCCGCAGACGCTGCTGGGCTCGGTCGAGGCGACGACCCTCGAAGGCGCCAAGCAAGTGCTCGCTATGGGGCCGATCGCCAGCCAGGAGGCCATCAAGGAACTCGGCACGAACGGCGGCGGCTTCCTCAATGCCAATTCGGCCCATCCGTTCGAAAATCCGAACATCTGGTCGAACCTTCTCGAAATCTGGGCGCTGCTGCTGATTCCGGTCGCCACCGTCTTCACCTTCGGGCGGCTGGTGGGCGACCCTCGTCAGGGCCGGGCGCTTCTCTACACGATGGGGATCGTGCTCATCGCCGGCGTCGCGACCCTCTATGCGGCCGAGACCTACGGCAATCCGCTGCTGACCGCCCTCGGGGTCGACAATGCGCAAGGCAACATGGAGGGCAAGGAGGTCCGCTTCGGCCAAGCCATGGCGGCGCTCTTCGCCACGGCCACCACCGGCACCAGCACCGGCGCCGTCAACGCCATGCACGATTCGCTGACCCCGCTCGGGGGCCTCGTGCCGATGTTCAACATGCTGCTCGGCTGCATTACGCCAGGGGGCGTAGGTTCGGGCCTCTACGGCATCCTGGTGCTGGCCGTCGTCGCGGTCTTCGTGGCCGGCCTGATGGTGGGCCGCACGCCCGAATATCTCGGCAAGAAGATCGAGGCGCGGGAGATGAAATTCGCGATGTTCGCGGTGCTCATCTATCCGCTCATCGTGCTCGGCTTCACCGGAACCTCGGTGCTTCTGAAGACGGCGCTCGACAGCATGAACAACAGCGGCCCGCATGGTCTGTCCGAAGTGCTCTACGCCTTCGCCTCGACGAACGGCAACAACGGCTCGGCTTTCGGCGGCCTCAACGGCAATACCTTGTGGTTCAATACGACGCTTGGCATGGCCATGTTCTTCGGCCGCTTCGCCTATATCGTACCCATTATGGCATTGGCGGGCTCGCTGGCCACCAAGAAGAAGGTCCCGGCCTCCTCGGGCACCTTCCCGACCGACGGGCCACTGTTCGTCGGCCTGCTGCTTGGCGTCATCGTGATCCTCTACCTGCTCCAATATTTCCCGGCCCTGGCGCTCGGCCCGATCGTCGAACACTTCTCCATGCTGTCCGGCAAGGCCTACTAAGGAAACCCCATGTCCATGAATGCCTCCACCGGCAAGACGCCGGCCATCGGGCTCTTCGATCCCGCCATCGCCAGCCGGGCCGCGCTTGAAGCCTTCCGAAAGCTCGACCCGCGCCAGCTGGCCAAGAATCCGGTGATCTTCGTCACCGAGGTCGTGTCCGCCTTCGTGACGCTGCTGTTCCTGCGCGACCTCGCGACGGCCGCACCGCAGACTCTGTTCTCGGGGCAGATCGCCGCCTGGCTCTGGTTCACGGTGCTGTTCGCCAATTTCGCCGAGGCGGTCGCCGAAGCCCGGGGCAAGGCGCAAGCCGATGCCCTGCGCAAGACCCGCAGCGACACCCAGGCCAAGCGCCTGCTCGATCCGAAGGCGCTGGGCAGTGCTTACGAGACCGTCAACGCCCTCGACCTCAAGCCCGGTGACATCGTGCTGGTGGAGGCTGGCGACCTGATCCCATCCGACGGTGAAGTCGTGCAGGGGATCGCTTCGGTCAACGAAAGCGCCATCACGGGTGAATCGGCGCCCGTCATCCGCGAGTCGGGCGGGGACCGCTCGGCCGTCACAGGCGGCACCACGGTGCTGTCCGACCAGATCAAGGTGCGCATCACTGCGGCGGCTGGGTCCACCTTCATCGACCGCATGATCGCCCTCGTCGAGGGCGCCGAACGGCAGAAGACGCCGAACGAACTCGCCCTCTCGATCCTGCTGTCGGGACTCACCATCATCTTCCTGATCGTCTGCGTCACGCTCTGGCCGCTGGCGATCTATTCGGGCACGACCTTGTCGGTAACGGTCCTCGTGGCCCTCCTGGTCTGTCTCATCCCGACGACCATCGGCGGCCTGCTCTCTGCCATCGGCATTGCCGGCATGGATCGACTGATCCGCTTCAACGTCGTCGCAACGTCAGGCCGCGCCGTGGAGGCGGCCGGCGACGTCGATACGCTGCTGCTCGACAAGACCGGCACCATCACCTACGGCAACCGCATGCCGAGCGAATTCGTGCCGGTCGGCGGCGTGTCGGAGCGTGCTCTCGCGGAGGCGGTGCTGCTGGCGAGCCTCGCCGACGAGACGCCAGAGGGCCGCGCCATCGTGGCGCTGGCCAAGAGCCGCTATGGCCTGACCGAGCCGGTGCTCGACCCGGCCTCGACTGTGGTGCCCTTCACGGCGCAGACCCGCATTTCCGGCGTCGACCTGCCCGGCCGGGCGCTGCGCAAGGGCGCTGTGGATTCGGTTCTGGGGCTGGCGGTCGGCGCCAATGTGCCGGCCAAATTCCGTCAGGCCGTGGACCGCATCGCCCGCACGGGCGGCACGCCGCTCGCAGTCGCCGAGAACCAGCGAATTCTTGGGGTCATTCACCTCAAGGATACGGTGAAGCCCGACATCAAGGAGCGTTTCGCGGAACTGCGCGCCATGGGCATCCGCACCGTCATGGTCACGGGCGACAATCCCGTCACGGCCGCCGCCATCGCGTCGGAAGCCGGCGTCGACGATTTTCTCGCCGAGGCCAAGCCAGAGGATAAGCTCGCCTATATCCGCAAGGAGCAGCAGGGCGGACGCCTCATCGCCATGTGCGGCGACGGCACCAATGACGCGCCGGCCCTGGCCCAGGCCGATGTCGGCGTCGCGATGCAGACCGGCACGCAAGCCGCGCGCGAGGCCGGCAACATGGTCGATCTCGACTCCGACCCGACCAAGCTCATCGAGATCGTCGGCATCGGCAAGCAGCTTCTGATGACGCGCGGCTCGCTGACCACCTTCTCGATCGCCAACGATGTGGCGAAATATTTCGCCATCATCCCGGCGTTGTTCTTGGTCGCCTATCCGCAGCTCGGCGCGCTGAACGTCATGCATTTGAACTCGCCCGAGAGCGCCATCCTGTCGGCCGTGATCTTCAATGCCCTCATTATCGTGGCACTGATCCCGCTCGCGCTGAAGGGCGTGGCCTATAGGCCGGTGGGGGCCGCCGCGCTGCTGCGCAGAAATCTCCTGATCTATGGGCTCGGCGGCATCATCGCGCCCTTCGTCGGCATCAAGATCATCGACCTTGCGGTGTCGGCGCTGCACTTGGCGTGAAAGGGCGGGGAACAGTTGAAAGAGGGGTTCGGGGTTCATCGACACGGGAGTGGCGGATAGTGCGGCTCCCGTTTGCTATGGAGAGGATGAGATGGGTATCGTCATTCGCGAGGCGGCAATCTGTGCAACCGATACTCCCTTCCTCAATGCAAGCCAAACTGATGTTTTATAATATTTGCGCCCGTTATAAGTCATTCGCGATAATGTGTACCGAGACGAGGTAGATTATAGCTCAGCGGCTCGCGCCAAACATCGGAGGCAATACATCAATATAAGACTGATGTATGATTATAAAACCCTTAACTCTGATCATTAATCGACTACAGATAAGTGCGCTTTTCACAGATAATTAAAAAATATATGACGCAATTTATCGGCGAAGTCGGCACTGATTTGTCGAGGGTGTGGTGAAAAAATCAATCGTGTCGATCCGAATCGTGATCATCGCGCTCGGCGGACTGAGCATATTGACCGTCGGAGTGCTTGCTCATTTCGGGTTAAATGGAATCGAACGCCAGTTGGACGCTCGGAAAAGCGTTGTTCTTCTGGAGCGGATCCTGATCAATCATAACAACGCCGATAATTTCATGGACGATGTTCGCGCCGACGTGTTGCGCGCGGTGCAAAGCGCGGCGGGTACGAACCGAGAAGGTGCCGATACGATCCGTGCCGAAGTTCGCCACCACACCGAAGTCGTGAGCACCGCAATCGCGCAAAACCTCGCCGCCGCTCCTACGTCGGAACTGCGCGACAGCTACAGCAAGATCGCGGGGCTCGCGGAGGCCTTCACGCCGTCCGGCCAGCGCGCTGTCGAGCTGGCGCTTGTCGATCCGACCGCCGGGGCAGCCAACTATGAACATTTCAGGGAGACCTTTTCCGCGTTGGAACGGTCCATGGACAATCTGCGCGATGTTCTGCAAGTCAAACTGCAAGAAGTGCGCAAAGGCGCTTCGGTGACCGCAGCCCTCGTGGAACGTCTTATTGTGGTCTATTCGGTGATCGGCGGCCTGCTTCTCGCGCTGATCACTGCGGTTGCCGTGAGAATCGCTCATCGCATCACGATGGAACTCGCGAATTCCAAAGAAGAAGCCCATCGCATAGCCTTGCATGATTCTCTCACCGGGTTGCCAAATCGCTCCTTCCTCGCCACGCGCTTGCCGGAGGCATTGGCCGACATTTGCGACCAGGGCGCTATGGCGGCCGTGCTTTGCTTGGATCTCGATAGGTTCAAACAGGTCAACGACACGCTCGGACACCCGATCGGCGATGCGCTTTTGCGCGCGGTCGCCGGTCGGCTGCGCACCTGCTTACGGGACTCCGACTTCGTGGTCCGGCTTGGCGGAGACGAATTCGCGATTGTCCAATCTCCGATCGCCCGAGCGGAGGACGCCGGCACACTCGCGCAACGCATCGTCGACAAGCTCTCGACGCCGTATGACCTCCAGGGTCACCAGGTGACGATCGGCATCAGTGTGGGCATCGCGCTTGCTCCAAACGACACCGCCGATGCCGGCGAACTTCTCAAAATGGCGGATATCGCGCTCTATCGCGCCAAATCGGATGGCCGCGGCCTGTTCCGTGTCTTCGAGCGCGGCATGGACACAAAGTTACAGCTTCGTCGAACGCTCGAGTTGGATCTGCTCAAAGCGACGGACCTGCAGCAGTTTGAACTCTACTATCAGCCGCTCGTCGACGTTTCCTCCGGTGAGATCAGCGGTTTGGAGGCTTTGATCCGGTGGAGGCATCCCGAACGAGGAATGGTCGGGCCGGACGAGTTCATTCCCCTCTCGGAAGAGACCGGTTTGATCCTGCGGATCGGCGCCTGGGTTGTGCGTCAAGCCTGCGCGGACGCCGCGACCTGGCCGACCCCGGTGAAGGTCGCGGTCAATGTCTCCGCCGCGCAGTTCAAAGGCTCGGAGCTTATCGTCGCGGTGCACGACGCGCTTGAAACATCGGGGATTCACCCCAGCCGTTTGGAACTTGAGATCACCGAAACCGCGTTCCTGAACGACGCCAGTGCCACCGTGACCATCCTACACGAGCTTCGGGCCAAGGGCGTCAGGATCGCGATGGATGACTTTGGCACGGGCTACTCGTCGTTAGGCTACCTCCGCAGCTTCCCCTTCGACAGGATCAAGATCGATCGCTGTTTCGTTCGTGAGATCGAGACCAGCGCAGATTGCAAGGCCATCGTGCGGGCAGTGACCGGTCTAAGCCTGAATCTCGGAATCTCCACGACGGCGGAAGGCGTGGAAACTGAGGCTCAGCTCAAGCATATCCGTGCCGAGGGATGCGACCAGGCCCAGGGATTTTTCTTCAGCCGGCCGGTTCCGGCGCAAGAGGTCGCGGCGCTGTTGCGCCGGTCGGCGGGAGAGCCCACCAACGGCTGGCGCCCCGATGTGGCGGCCTGATCGAACCATCGG
Source organism: Lichenihabitans sp. (assembly GCA_965214365.1). Classification (GTDB taxonomy): domain Bacteria; phylum Pseudomonadota; class Alphaproteobacteria; order Rhizobiales; family Beijerinckiaceae; genus Lichenihabitans. The sequence continues at coordinate 648,054 of CBDCBM010000004.1, read as the reverse complement.
AGGTCCGCAAGCGGGCATGGGCCACCAGGACAGAGAACGAAGCCGAGCCTGCAACCTCACACTGCTTCCCGCAGCGTGCGACCGAAGAGGGCGAGCGTCCACCCGATGGCCTGCAGGACCAGGGCGGGATCGTAGCGCGGTCCCTCATCACGCAGAAACGCATGGGCGGCGTTGACCTCGTGCCATTCGTAGCGCGCGCCGACTGCCTCCAGCCGCGCGCGGATCGCCTGGCGCCCGGCGAAAGGGACATGCGGGTCCTGCCGCCCGAAGACGAACAGTGTTTCGGCCTTCAACTGGTCCATACGGGCGAGACTGTCATCCGCTTTGCCGGCGCCAAGCGTCCCGGAATGGATGTCGGTGGGGTAGAAACAGGCGGCTGCGGATACGCGCGGGTCGAGCGCGGCGCGATAGGCCAGATGTCCGCCGAGGCACACGCCGAACGTGGCAAGCCGTCCGGTGCAGGCGATATGCTGGCGCAGGAAACCGAGCGCCGCACTGGCGTCGGCATCGAAGGCTGCGACCGGCTTCGTGGTCTTGAGCGCGTTGCCGCGATCTGTCCCGGTTTGATCGTAGTGCAGCACCGTGCCCGGCGGCTCATACTCGTGATAAACCTCGGGCACTCCGACCACATAGCCCTGACCCGCCATCATCGCGGCGAGACGGCGGATCGGATCGGTGACCTGATAGATCTCCGAGAACAACAATATTCCGGGGAAACGGCCCAGAACGGCTGGCCGGAACAAATGCAGCCGCATCGGCCCTACCCTGGCGACAGGCACATCCTCGGTCTCGTCGCTGCGGATGATCATCGGCAGGCCTCGTATTCCAGCGGCGCGATCCCGTGATGGCACCCGAGGTGTCTTCTAAATCACGATGCCGAAAAATCGGTACGGGTTTTTGGACGACATCATGCCGTCCGCCCTGAACGTCCTCGCGATTCGAGGTCTGGGAGCATGTCAGACCGTCTGCGGCATGCTCTCTCGGCACGATCCCGTCGCTCTATCGAAACAGGATGGCGCCGTCGCGGTTCAAGCGTTTGGACGTCTTCACGCTTTGCCCAGCCGTTTGATGGCGGCGGCAAGGGAGCGTGTTCCGTCCGCATAGTCATCCCAAGCCGTCAAAGTAGCAAGCATCGCAGGCACCGTGCGGACCGTATAGCGGGACGGATCGAGATCCTTCTTCACCTCGTTCCAACGCAGCGGGAAAGACACCGGCGCCCCCGGGCGGCCCCGGGGGGAGAGCGGCGCCACCGCCGTCGCCAACCTATCGTTGCGCAGATAATCCAAGAAGATGCGGCCCTGGCGCGCCTTCTTGGCCATGGTGATGAGAAAACGCTGCGGCGCATCGGCCGCCATGGCCTTGCAGACATCGCGCGCGAATGTCTTGGCGGCCGGCCACTCGACACGTCCCGCCTTCACCGGCGTGACCACATGCAGGCCCTTGCCGCCCGTGGTCTTGCAGAAGCTGACGAGGCCCAGCGCCTCCAGCCGTTCGCGCATCTCCTGGGCGGCGGCGACCACCTCGGCGAAAGCGACATCGGGCGCGGGATCGAGGTCGAACACCAGCCGCCCCGGCTCTTCGGGTCGGAACGGCACGCAATTCCAAGGATGGAGTTCGATCCCGGCGACCTGTGCGGCGGCCACCATCGCCTCGACCCGGTCGATCTGAAGGTAAGGCTTCTTGTCGCCCGACACCTCGACCTCGGTGAAGAGCGACGACGACCCCCTCGCGGCGTGACGCTGGAAGAAGGTCTCCTGGCCGATGCCGTCGGGCATACGGATCAGGGAGCACGGCCGCCCCTTGAGATGGGGCAACATCCAGTCCCCCACCGCCTCGAAATAACGCGCAAGGTCGAGCTTCGTGACCGGGGCGCCGTCCTTCGCATCGGGCCAAAGCGGCTTGTCCGCATGCGAGATCGTGATGCCCATGACGACGGCCGACCCTCGAGGCGAAACGGTACGGACCGTGGCGGCGACCGGTTCAACCACATCGGTCGCGACCGCCGGCGCGGGTGCCTCGGCCTGAACCTCGGCCGCCGGTTTGTCGTCCCGCAGGCCCTTGAACGAGGCCTGACGGATGGCGCCCTCGCCGGTGAAGCCGGCGTAGTGGATTTCCGCCACGAGAACCGGCCTGACCCAGTGAATGCCGTCGCTCTTTTTCGGCGCGCCCTTGCCGCTGAAGGGGTTGGTGTCGGTCTCGATCGCCCGCAGCTTCGGCAAGAGGGCTGCGACCTTGGCCTGTCCGAAACCGGTCCCGATGCGGCCCACATGCGCGAGCTGGCCGTCGCGGTAGACGCCCGCGATGAGCGATCGGAAAGCATCTCCCCGCATCGTCCAGCCGCCGATCACCACCTCGTGGCCGTGGCGGCATTTGGATTTGGCCCAGCTATCGCCCCGGCCGGAGCGGTAGGGAGCGTCAAGGCGCTTCGACACGATGCCTTCGAGATCCATGCGGCAGGCCGATTGGAGCACCGCATCCCCGGCGACGACGAAATGCTCGACATAGCGCAGGATGGCCGGCGCTTTCGCCATCTTGGCCTTGAGGCGGCTTTTGCGTTCCGTGAGGGGTAGGTCGCGGAGATCCGTGGCGCCGTCGAACATCTGGTCGAAGACGAAGAAGATCAGGTTGCGGGTCTTTCCTTCGGCGAGGGCAGCCTGGAGGGCGGCGAAATCCGGCGCTCCCCGGTGATCCAGCGCCGCCACCTCGCCGTCGAACATGCCGTCGTCCAAACCAGCGGCCGAGGCGACGATCTCCGGGAACTTCTCCGACCAGTCGAGCCCTTTGCGGGTCCGAAGGCTCGCTGTCCCGTTCAAAACGCGCAACTGCATCCGATAGCCGTCGAATTTGATTTCATGGCCCCAACCCGGTCCGCGCGGCGGTTTGTCGAGCACCGCGCAAAGCTGCGGCTCGACGAAGACCGGCATCGCACCGGCGGACTTTCGTGGCTTCCGTCGCGCCGCCGCTTTCGCGGCCGGTTTCGGCGAGGCGGCGGCAGTCGAGGCGGGATTGTCGCGACTATGCCAGACCGCGTCAGGCAAAGTGGCCGAGGCGGTCATGAATGGCGTCGCCGCCTTGCCTGTGCCGGCGGCGATCTCGGCCATGGTCCGGGCGGAGGCGATCGAGCGGTCCTCCTGGGTCATGGCACCGCCGTCCCGGTCGATCGCCGCATCATCCCGATGCTTGATCAGCAGCCAGTTGTGGCGTTTGGACTTGGCGTCATCCTTCAGCCTCACCAGCACCCAGGAACCGTGCAGCCGCCCGCCCTCCATCACGAATTTGAGCTCGCCCGCCTCGATGGCGTGGCCGACATCCTCAAAACCCTTCTCCGGAGCCCAATAGCCGCGATCCCAAAGCTGGACCGTGCCGCCGCCATATTGCCCTTTCGGAATCGTGCCTTCGAAATCGCCGTAGGCGAGCGGATGGTCCTCGACCTCGACCGCCAGACGTTTGTCCTTGGGATCGAGGGAAGGGCCACGCGTTACCGCCCACGATTTGAACGCGCCGTTCCATTCGAGGCGGAGATCGAAGTGCAGCCGCGTTGCCGCATGTTTCTGGATGACGAAACGCAACCGCGCGGCGCTCTTTACCTCAGTGCCCTCGCCTGAGGGTTCGGTGGTCCGGCCGAAGTCCCGCATATGCCGATAGCGGGCCAATGTCGAAGGGCTCATGGTCGCTCCAAATGGACTGCGAGACGAAAACGAGCGTGGCGATCTGTTGATCCGCACGCTTGGATGAATCTCTTTCCAGGCTCAGGCGTTGACCGGGCAGGAGAAGACCATGACCGCATCAACCCCAGACCTTCGCCGGTTCAGCGTTCACGCCCGCCATCAAGACCGCCATCACGCCCGCGTCTTCAACGAGCCGTCGTTCGAAGCCGCCGCCATCGCTTTCGTGGAGGACTTGCATCTTGGGGCGGGCGAGGGCGACGAAGTCGGCCTCGTGGTCCGCGACCTGCAGAGCGGCCACGAGCACGCGTTCCGACTTCACCTGGGGACCGGCGCGATGGATGTGGAGAACGAATCGCCGCGCAAGCCGTTAGGGTGAGTCTCAGCAGTTCGGCAACATGCCGCGTGGAGACCCGACATGGCTTATCGCCCGACCTGGCAGGGACATCTGAAGCTCTCTCTCGTGACCTGTCCGGTGTCCTTGTTCACAGCCACCAGTGCTGGCGGCGATGTCCATTTCAATCTCATCAACCCGAAAACCAATAACCGGGTCCGCATGATCGCCACGGACCCCGACACCGGCCCGATCGAACGCTCCGATCTCGTCAAAGGCTACGAGGTCGAGAAGGGCCGCTACATCCTGCTGACCGACGACGAGATCAAATCGGTGAAGCTCGAAAGCACGAAGACCATCGACATCGAGCGCTTCATACCGGCCGACAAGATCGACCGCATCTACTGGGACAACCCCTATTACCTCGCCCCGGACGGCAAGCTCGCGCAGGAGGCCTTTGGCGTGATCCGGGACGCGCTGGAACAGTCTGGGCAGATCGCGCTCGGGCGCATCGTCCTGTCCACCCGCGAAAGGCTGCTGGCGCTGGAGCCGCGCGACAAGGGCATCCTGGCCTATTCGCTCCGCACGGACGACGAAGTCCGAAAGACCGACGATATTTTCGGCTCGATCAGCGACGCCAAGCCCGACGCCTCGATGATCGCAATCGCCCGCAAGATCATCGAGCAAAAGGAAGGCCCGTTCGACCCCACGGCGATCGTCGATCGCTATGAACAGGCGCTGAAAGCCCTCATCGCCCAAAAGCAGAACGGCAAGGAACCGGTCGAAGCCAACAAGCCGGACGACACCAATGTGATCGATCTGATGGCGGCCTTGAAGGCGAGCCTCGGCGGCAAGGCCTCAGCTCCGAAAGCCGCCCCTGCGGCCAAGGCCTCGACCCCGAAGCGGTCCAAAGCCCGCAAGGCCGGATAGTAGAGCACCGACGGGCCTCACATTGCGGACGGCGGCTCGTTCAAGTATGGACAGGCCATCCAAGGTTGAGGAGAACCGTCATGGCGTTCAAGGTTGCCGTGGTCGGCGCCACCGGAAATGTCGGCCGCGAGATGCTGAACATCCTGGCGGAGCGGGCCTTCCCGTATAGCGAGGTCGTCGCGCTGGCGTCGAACCGCTCGAAGGGCACGGAGATTTCCTTCGGCGACAAAACGCTCGTCTGCAAGGCGCTCGACACCTATGATTTTACGGGCACGGACATCTGCCTGATGTCGGCGGGCGGCGAGATCTCGAAGGCCTGGTCGAAGCGGATCGGTGCCATGGGCTGCGTCGTGATCGACAATTCCTCTGCCTGGCGCATGCACCCCGACGTGCCTCTGGTGGTGCCTGAGGTCAATCCCGAGGCCGCCGCCGATTACGGCAGGCTGAACATCATCGCCAACCCGAATTGTTCGACCGCACAACTCGTGGTGGCGTTGAAGCCGCTTCATGACGCGGCGACGATCAAGCGCGTCGTGGTCGCGACCTACCAATCCGTGTCGGGCGCCGGCAAGGAAGGGGTCGACGAGCTCTTTACCCAGACGCGCGCTGTCCTGGTTTCCGACCCGGTTTCAGTGAGGAAGTTCCAAAAGCGCATCGCCTATAACGTCATTCCGCAGATCGACGTCTTCATGGAAGACGGCTCGACCAAAGAGGAATGGAAGATGATGGTCGAGACGAAGAAAATTCTCGATCCCAAGATCAAGCTCACCGCCACCTGCGTGCGCGTTCCGGTCTTCATCGGCCATTCGGAAGCGGTGAACATCGAGTTCGAACGGCCGATCTCGGCCGACGAGGCGCGCGAGATTCTCCGCGATGCGCCCGGCTGTCTCGTGATCGACCGGCCGGAACCCGGCGGCTACATCACCCCACATGAGGCGGCAGGTGCGGATGCGACCTATATTTCGCGCATCCGCGAGGATCCCACGATCGAGAACGGCTTGTCGCTCTGGTGCGTGTCGGACAATCTGCGCAAGGGCGCGGCGCTGAATGCGGTGCAGATCGCTGAATTGCTGGTCAAGCGGAGCTGGATCAAACCGAAGAAAAAGGCGGCCTGAACGTGACGCGAGGCTTATCGGCGACGGCTGCGGGCTGCCTGCTGGCGGTCTTTAGCGCCGGGCCGCTCCTGGCGCAACAGGCCGGCGAGACGCAGCCTGTGCCCACCATCACGGTGGAGGGCGAGGCCTCGGAAGCCTTTCTGCCGGATAAGGTGATCCTATCCTTCGGAGTGGTGACCGAGAGGCCTCGCGCGATCGACGCCTCCGCCGAAAACAGCAAGGCCGTGCGCGCCGTCATCGATGCGGTCAAGGCCGAGGGGATCGAGCCTCGCGCCATCCAATCGACCTCGGTGTCGCTTGAGCCGCTGTTCAAGGACAATCCGGACGGCGGCCGGACCATCAATGGCTTTCGGGCCAGCAATCAGCTCGAAGTGGAAGTGACGCCGCCGGACCGCGCCGGATTGCTCGCCGGAACCTTGATCGAGAAGGGCGTCAATACCATCGACGGCATCAATTTCACGAGCAACGCCAACGAGGAGCGCGCCGACCGGCTGCGGGGGCAGGCGATGCGCGACGCGCGGCACAAGGCTGAGATCTATGTGGCGGCACTCGGGCTTAAGCTCGGACGCGTCATTGCGATTTCGCCGCAAGGATCGATGCCTCGACCGATGCTCATGAAAATGGCGAGCCCCATGCGAGCCGCCGCCGTCGCGGTGCCGCTCGAAGTCGGTCAGCAGAGCGACAGCGCGTCGGTGTCCGTTACCTGGGAAATCGCCGAGCGGTAGTAGGACACTCACGATCTTGAATGGTGAGCGAACCCCGATGAGCAATCGGGGTTCGGACTTTTGCGAGCGGAACGTCAGTTCGCGATCTTGCCGCAGGTCGTCATGGCTGTATCCGGCGTGCAGACCTCCGTTCCGGTGACGATCATGGCCGGCACGGTCTTGTGCTTGGTCAGGTCGTCCAGGGTCTTGATGGCCTGATAGCCCATGTCATAGGGGCGCTGGCCGATGTTGTAGTGGCTCAATCCCTTCGCCAAGAGCGGAAGCTGAGGACCGAAATTGTCGCCGAACACGACGACGAGGTCCTTCGAGTCGAGACGGGCCTTGAGGGGTTCCATCGTCTGCGTATAGGCCTGGGGCGCGTATTGGGCCCACCCGCCGACAGCCACGAAGGCGTCGAGCTTCGGATTGTTGGTCATGACGTCGCGCACCTGCTGGGCCGCAAGGGTGATGTCGTCATTGTTGTAGACCGGGCACCCGGCAGGCTCGCTCCAGCCATTCTGGCCGTCGAGCCGGGCGACGGGCTTGTCCTTACCAACGCCGGCGAGGGTGTCGCGGATGCCTTGGATGCGTGCCTTCAGGTTCTCGGAGGCCGGCGCGCCGGATTGGATGCAGACGGTGCCCCCCTTCTTCTTGTTGTCGAGAACCTTCTGGGCCAGCGCGATGCCGAACTGGTAGTTGTCGGTGCCGATATAGCTGGAGCGAAGCCCCGCGTCTTCCGGCAGAACGTCGGTGTCGAAGGTCACGACCGGAATGCCCCTGTCCTTCGCCATCTTCATGATGCGAGCCATGGCCTTGGGATTGCCGGCCGAGATCCCGAGACCGTCGACGCCCCGCGTGATGATGTCTTGCGCCAGTTGGACCTGCTTGGCCTCGTCATATTCGGTCGGCCCGATATAGGTGCAGGTCACGTCGCCGATCTCCTTGGCGGCGGCCTTGCACCCCTTGTCGATCGGCGGGCTGAAGGCGTTGTTCAGAACCTTGAACACGAGGGCGAATTCACGTTGCGCCGCGAAGGCGGACGAGCCGCCGACCGGGGCCAACAGGCAGGCGACCGACAGCGCGGCGCCGAGTTTCATGAGTTTGGGCATGGATTCCTCCGTTGATCGTTGGGTTTATGACGAGGCCGCTTTCGCGCGGCCTTCTTGTCCGTCCTCATCGGCGTGAGGATCGGATTCTTTCCAAGAGCACCGCCGCCAGAATGAAGCTTCCGACGAAAGTGCCTTGCCAGAACGGGTTGACGCCAGCGATGAGCAGCGCGTTGCGGATGACCTCGACCAGCACCGCCCCGATGGCGGCGCCCAGGGCGGTCCCAAAGCCGCCGGCGAGGCTGGCGCCGCCGATGACGGTCGCGGCGATCACCTGCAGCTCGTAGCCGGTGCCCACCGAATTGGTGACGGCCCCGAGCCAGCCGACCAGGAATACGCCGGTCACCGCCGCCATGAGGCCGCCGAAGGCATAGACCGAAACCTTGATGACGTTGACCGGGATGCCGGCGAGGCGCGCCGCATCCTCGTTGCCGCCGATGGCGAAGACCCATCTGCCCCATCGGGTCATGGTCAGAAGGAAATGCAACAAAAGCACTGCCACGATCAGGGCATAGATGACGTTGGGCAAGCCGAGGCTATAGCCGCCGCCGAGCGCGATCATGCCGTCCGTCGCCCGGCCGAAGGTGTAGAAGACCTCGTTGTTGGTCACCACCAGGGCAAGACTGCGGCCGATCGCCAGCGTCGCCAGCGTGACGACAAACGGAGGCAGCTTGATATAGGCGATGACCGCGCCGTTGAAGGCGCCGCAGAGCGCGCCGATCAGCAATGCCGCCACGATGCCGACGGGCAATGCGACATCCATGTTGAGGACGATGCCGAAGATGACGGCTGATAGCCCCAGGATGGAGCCGACCGAAATGTCGATCCCGCCGCTGATGATGATCGGCGTCATGCCGACCGCCATCAGTCCGATGAAGCAGGCGTTCTGAAAGACATTCAACAGGTTGCCGGACGTCGCGAATTTCGAGGAGATCAGCGATACGACGAACCCTAGGATGAGGATCGCCAGGGCGATCCAGGCCTCCTGCGTGTTGAAAGCGCGCCCGATGAATGACTGGCGCTGCGCGCTCAACAAATCGACCGTCATGCTCGGTGGAGCCGGTGGGGTGGTCAAGGCACGTTCTCCGCTCCTGCGATGCTGATCGGACCAGAGGTCAGGCCGAGGCGATGGCGCCCGTGATCAGCCCGGTGATCTCTTCGGGATTGGTCTGAGCCACCGGCTTGTCGGCGACCTTGCGCCCTCGCCGCATCACCACGATGCGGTCGCAGACCTCGAAGACGTCCGGCATTCGATGGCTGATGAGGATGACGGCAAGGCCCTGCTCCCTCATCCGGCGGATCAGGGCCAGGACTTCGGCGACCTGCCGCACGCTGATGGCCGCCGTCGGCTCGTCCATCAAGACGATCTTGGATTGAGCTAGGCGGGTCCGTGCGATGGCGACTGCCTGCCTTTGACCGCCCGACATGCGGATGACCAGATCCGCCGGTCGCGTTTCCGACTTCAATTCCTTGAAAAGCTCGTTCGCCCGGATGTTCATCTGCCGGTGATCGAGCACCCGCAACGGTCCGATGCGCCGCATCAGTTCCCGGCCCAAAAACACATTGCCGGCTGCAGTCAGGTTGTTGCACAGGGCAAGGTCTTGGTAGACGACTTCGATGCCATGCCGGCGGGCATCGGCCGGTCCTTGGAACGCTACCGGCTTGTCCTCCAGCGTGAAGGTCCCGGAGGTGGGCTGGAAGTTCCCTGCGATGGTCTTGACGAGCGTGGACTTTCCGGCGCCGTTGTCGCCCATCAGGCCGAGCACCTCGCCGTGGTGGATATCCACGGAGATATGGTCGAGGGCCCGAACCGCGCCGAAATCTTTCACGATGTCGTCGAGACGAGCCAACGCCGCCATTCTGTCCCCCCGGATCTTATCTTTTCGCGACCTTGGGTCGCACGGGGGCACTGCGGCGTCAATCAAATCGATTTGGTGGGCCTTGCTCGATTGCCCTTGAGGCGAGTGCGCAGTCGTTCCAGCGGCGGCGCATAGAGGAACCCGAAAGACACACAGCCCTCTCGGCCGTCAACGGCATGGTGGAGCTTGTGAGCCTGATAGAGCCGTTTGAGATAGCCGCGCCGGGGGACGTGACGGAAGGGCCAGCGCTGATGAACTAGCCCATCATGCATCACAGCATAAAGCACCCCGTAGACGCAGAGCCCGATCGAAATCCAGAACAGCGGGCCCCACAAATGTCCAAGCCCCATGAGCACCACGGCGAGCGCCGCGAAGACGACCGCATAAAGATCGTTGCGCTCGAACAGTCCGTCGCGCGCTTCGTGATGCGACCGATGCCAGCCCCACCCGATGCCATGCATGACATGGCGATGGATCAGGGCGGCGGCGATTTCCATGCTGCAGACCGTGAGCACGACGATCAAGGTCGGAAGCGCGATATCCGAAAACACCATCATCCTATCGATCGACGGTCGTTACCGCGCGGCGCGCCGGAAGGTTCCACCACGGCACGGAGGGGTCGGCATGATGTTCGTGGTGATAGCCGAAATGAAAACAGGTGGCCAAGGACAGCGGATAGGAAAAGTCGTTGGACCGTGCCCGATGATCGTCGATGAAGCCGGCAGCCTCATGCCGATGCGGCAAATAGGTGCCGAAATAGAAGAGCTGAACGGCGGAGAGCAGCGCCGGCGCGGCCCAGAATAGAAGCAGCCGATCCGCTGGCACATGGAAAACCATCAGGTAGAGCGCCGCGACGCAGGTCTGGCGCATCATCTGGCCGGGCGTGACGTATTCGCGGAAAAACGCGAGGAACCAGCGTCCCAGATCAGGACGTCCGTCGGCGTAGAAATCGGGATCGTGTTCGGTGCCGGGCGAGCGATGATGGGCGAAGTGGCGCGCCACGAGATCGTCGTACCAGATCCCGCCATAAAGCATCAGCGCGACCCGCCCGATGGTCCGGTTGAGGCGGGGCCGGAACGGCGCGAGCGAGCCGTGCATGGCATCGTGCGACAGGATGAAGAGCCCAACCGAAAGCCAGCATTGGAGGGCGATCACGGCTGGTGCGAGACACCATCCGAGGCCACTGAGGGACAGGAAAAACAGGCTGGTGAGATGGACCGCGAGCCAGCCGGTCAGAATGGCGGCGGCAAGGCCAAGCCCGATCACTGTCTGCCGGCGCGTGTCCGCCCGCGATCGATGCTTTTCTACGCGAGGAAGACTGGCGCTCAGCATAGTGTTGCCGGCCCAAAGGCGAACAGAATGTAGCCGCGCAGGAACCGTGCACCCTCCGCCTCTCCTGGCAAGAGGTTCAAGGCCTCGGCGAGATGTTGATCGATCCTTTCCCGGGCGCGCTCGACCCCGAGCATCGAAACCACCGTCGGCTTGCCGCGATCCTTGTCGCGGTCCTTGGGCGACGGCCGATCACACGCCGACACGTCTTTGTCGAAGAGATCGTCCGCGATCTGGTAGGCGAGGCCAAGATGCGAGGCGGCTTGGCGCAATTGGACGATGCGCCGCTCAGCGACTCCCGCCACGCGGGCGCCGAGTTCAAGCGCGGCTTCGAAGAGCACGCTGGTCTTCTGACGGTTTAGGGTCTCGAGGCACGCCATGGTTGCGACGCCTGACCTCTCATTGATGTCGGCATCCTGACCGCCAACGAGGCCGTCAAAGCCAATCGCGTCCGAAAGCCGCTCGACCAGGGCCACACGGGTCTCCGCAGTGAGGTGCCTCGATCGCACGATGGTCCCGAAGGCTTGATTGAGGAGCGCGACGCCAGCCAGGATCGCGGTGCCTTCGCCGAAACGACGATGGGTCGTAGGCTGTCCGCGCCGTAGCATGGCGTCGTCCATCGAGGGAAGATCATCCAGAACGAGGGAGGCCGTGTGCACCATTTCGGTGGCACAGGCGACATCGAGCGCGTCCAAGGTCGATGCCCCGAATTCGGTCGCGGCCAGCAGCGTCAAAAGCGGGCGTATGCGCTTGCCGGGCGCCAACAGGGCGTAGCGAACCGCCTCGGTCACGCGCCGGGACCCCCCGAGACTATCGGGGATCAGCACGCCAAGCCTGGAGTCGACCTGCATCCGCAAATCGTCGATCAGAATGGGGTCCGCCAAAAAGCCCTGCATGTCTCGCGTTCTGCCCGTCGTCCGTCCCTTTATGGTGCGGCATATCCCGCTTGCCAGTCTGTGATGCGAAAAGCCGCAGTGCAAGGATCGGACGTGCCGGACAAGGCGATTGGATGAAATCCTCCGCTAGAGCATGATGCCGAAAAATCGGCACGGGTTTTCGGATGACATCATGCTCTCGGTCTTTGAAATCGCTCACGTTTATGTTCTTGGATGGGTCCCATCCAAAGACATAAACGTGATCTAGGCCTGCTCCAGGAGATCCAAAGCTTTCCGCAGTTCTCGCATGTCCCGCCACGCCTGTTTCTTATGGGCCGGCGTCCGCAGCAGATAAGCCGGGTGAAGCATCGGCATGCAGCGAATGGTTTTGGGGCCGCTGTCGAACTCGAACCATTTTCCCCGCAGTCGCGATATTCCCTCCTTGACCGGCAAAAGCGCGGTCGTCGCGGAGCCTCCGAGGAAGATGAGCATCTGCGGATCGGCCAATTGGATCTGCCGCGTGATGAACGGCAGACAGATCGCGACCTCCTGCGGCGTCGGCGTGCGATTGCCTGGCGGGCGCCAGGGCACGACATTGGCGATATAGACATTCGTTCGATCGAGTCCGACGCTTGCAAGCATGCGATCGAAGAGTTGGCCCGAACGGCCCACGAAGGGCCGACCCTGCCGGTCCTCATCGGCGCCAGGCGCTTCGCCGATCGCCATCACCCGGGCTGCCGGGTCGCCATCCGCGAAGACGAGCTGGGTCGCGGAATTTTTGAGGCTGCAGCCGTCGAATGCGTCCATCAAGGCCCGTAAGGCCTCGAGACTCGTCGCGCTTACCGCCTGTTCGCGGGCGGAGCGAACCGCTGCTTCGGCCGTGAGAGCGGCGGCATCGAGCGGGCGCCGCGTCGGGGCGTCGGCTTGGCGTATCAGCGGCGGCTTCGGGCCCGGCGCCTGGGACGCCGCGATGGCCGGGGGTTCGGCGGACCGGCGCCCCGCCGCTTCGGACTCGGCCGCCTCGGCGAAGCGATCATGCGGAGCGGCGTCCACGGCAAGATCGACACCCATGTCGACATACCATCGCAGCAGGGCTTCGAGATCTTCGCGGGTCGCGGCGTCGAGCGTCATGCCCTCATCCTAAAGCATGATGCCGAAAAGTCGGCACGGGTCTTTGGATGAGATCATGCGCTAGGCGAGAGGTCTCTCGCGTGATCCAGCTTTGCCTTACGGTTGAGCCTCCGGCAGCGAAGCGCTATGATGCGCAAAGCGCGGGAAGGAAGATCGCATGCTGCGAAAGCTGATGGCTGGGTTGCTGTTCGCCTGTTCCGGTTCGGCTGTTCTGGCGGCAGACGCCGCGCCGAAGCCGCTGCCGAGCCTTGCGCTCGATCCCGATCCTTCGCCCTCGATCTGGCATGGACTATGGGTCGGCGCCGATGTCGTCGCCGTGGCGGGCAAGGGCACCAAGGGGTTCGTGGGCGGCGACGTCACCGCAGGCTATGACCGTGTGTTCGCCAATAATGTCATTCTCGGCGTCAATATCGCGAGCGGCGTGGCGCCGGGTTTTTCATTCCTCGGTCCCGTTCGGGCCTATGATTTCGCGACTGCCGGGATGAAGGTCGCCTATCCGATGGGCCGCTGGACACCCTATGTTGCAACCGATCTCGTTCTGGCCAAGCCTAACGGCCATTTTGGCGGCAGCTTCAGCGCCACCGATTCAGTCAATGCCTTGTTCAACGATCCGGATCGGCTGGACGTCGGCGGGCGCGTCGGCGCGGGCTTCGACTATGCGCTGACGAGCCAGACCAGCGTCGGCCTCGGCGTGTCGGTCGGCCGTGGTGCGGCCTCCGTGTTCCCATAGATCACGTTGGGGCATGACGTCGCCCGAAAAACCCGCGCCGACTTTTCGGCGTCATGCTCTGGCGCGCCTCGTTCCACGGCTGATCCATCTCTCCGCGCGGTTCACCCGCCCGCTGACCTTGGGGGTTCGGGCGGTGATCCTCGATGAGGCGGGGCACGTCTTCTTGGTGCGCCATTCCTACGTCCCGGGTTGGCATTTGCCGGGCGGCGCGGTCGAGCCTGGGGAGACCGTCGTCGAGGCGCTGGTGCGCGAGGTGCGCGAGGAATGCAATATCGAGGTCTCTGGGACCCCCGCGTTCCACGGCATCTTCTTCAACAGCCGCGCCTCGCGGCGCGACCATGTCCTCGTTTATCAGGTTCGCGATTTCCGGGTGATCGGTCGGCGCGATTCGGATTGGGAAATCATCGAGGCCGGGTTTTTCGATGTGGATGCGTTGCCCGAGGGCACCAGCGCCGCGACGCGTGCCCGCCTTCGCGAAATCATCGAGCACCGGCCGGTCGCCGCGATTTGGTAGCGCGTTCCCGCGTGCGTCAGAACAGGTTTCGCACGGCGAGCCAAACCGCATAGATGAACCCGGCGCTGAGAACGGCCCCGACGATCCCCGCCAAAAGGCCGGAGACCACCAGCATACCGTCGCGCTCCGCCTGACCGAGGCCGATCAGGCAGACCGCGAGGCCATAAGGGACCTGGCCGATCAGCGGCGCCGCGGTCAGCATGCCGATCGCCATGATGATGAGCAGAACGGCGCCGAGCACCGCGCCGGTGCGGGCGCCGAACACATGCCAGCGTGGTTTCGACCAGCGTTCGAGGATGCTGACGACGGGAAGCGCCCGAACAACCGCCCGCCGCAGATCAGAGCTGGCGACCGAGCCTCGCAGCACCGCGCCCGGGAACCAGGGCTCGTTGCGCTGCAAGGCGATTTGCGAGGCGACGAGGATCAGCATCAGCGCCGAGACCGAGGGAATGGGCGGCGGCATGGGTAGGCAGTTCGGAAGGCCCAGCAACACCACCAGCACCGCGAAGGATCGGTCGCTCAACAGAGCTAGGATCGAACGGACGCTGATGCGTTCCTCGGGCTCGTCGGCGAGCGTTTCGAGAACCTGAGACAAACGCATCAACGGAAGGTCATCCAGGCTGATCGTGATCCGAGATCAGCGTATCGGTTCGCAGGTGAAGACCGTGGCACCTTTACGGGTGCCGTTTTCTAGCGTCCATCCGCCTGAAAGAAAAGCACGGCACGCAAGTCTGCCGCAGCTTTCATCGAGGCTGTGTCATTCCTATGCGGTCGGTCGCCTTTCGAGGCGGCCCACTGCCGTCACGATCACGCGGAGGCGTCGAGCGCCAGATGACGCGCCAGAAACCCCGTCAATCGCGGATCGCGGTAGTCCTCGATCAGGAGCGACGCGCCATGCGCCCTCAGAGCGTTCTCGTCGAGTGGGGCCGTGAGGCCCACCACCGGAAGGCCGGCGGCGGCGGCCGAGGACACGCCCGCGCTCGAATCCTCGAACGCCACGGTGCGGCTCGGATCGCCGCCGACGACATCGAGCGCCTTGAGATAGGGCATCGGATGCGGCTTGGGATTGTCGACGTCGTTGCGGGTGATCACGACCTTAAATCTCGCCCGGATGGCGAGGGCCTGGAGCACATGGTCGGCGCTCTCGCGCGGCGCGCTGGTCACGACCGCCATGGTGACGCCCGACCGATCGGCCCAGTCGAGAAGGTCGAGAAGGCCCGATGCCGGCTTCAGCTCCTGAGCCAGGGCGCGGTATTCGGCTTCCTTGCGATCCATCAGCGCCTGATGCTCGCCGATCGGCTTGTGGGGGAACAGCTTGGCCGCGACGCTCTCGTTCGACTTGCCCATGACGAATTCCCGGTAGGTCGCCCAATCGAGATCGAGGCCATGGGGAGCAAGGACGGTCTGGAACGCCGTGAAATGCAGGTGATCGGTGTGGACGAGCGTGCCGTCCATGTCGAAAAGGAGGGTCGGTGACATGAGCGGCCTTCTACACGCTGGCGTCCTGAATGGCGAGAGTGGGGCTGCAACGGCGGCCGGTCTCTGCTAAGCTCAGGGCAAAGCGGACACATGCTCGCGGCCGTAGGAGTATTTTGACTGATGCGTCATCGTGGCAGCCGGCTTGTCGCCCTTCTCCTGCTCGCGGCCACCCTCGCGGGGTGCGACAAATGCTCCGACAATTTTCTAGTCGATCCCTTTGCCAAGCCCAAGACCCCGGCATCCTGCCACGAGGAGCCGGCGGTCAAGTAGCCGGGCCGTCGCATGCGCCGTCGGTTTATCCTCATAGTTCCAAGGATGGTCACATGGAGACGGTGAAATTCACTCAGATGAAAGATGGGGACGGGGAGGATTACGCATTCCTGACCGATCATGAGACCGACTACGCGGCCGGCACGGCGGACCGCCTGCTCCTCGCCATGGTCGAGCTCGACCGCTCCCTCTCGGGCTATAAGATCACGCGGCTCGGTCATTCGCTGCAATCGGCCACGCGGGCGTGGAGGGCCGGCGCCGATGTCGATTGGGTCGTTTCCACGCTGCTGCATGACATCGGCGACATCTACGCGCCCTACAACCATGACGAATATGCGGCCGCCATCCTGCGCCCTTTCGTGCGCGAGCAATGCGCGTGGGTCGTGGAAAAACATGGCGATTTCCAATTGATCTACTACGGCGAGCACGTCGGGGCGAACCCGCGCAAACGCGAGGCTTACCGCGACAGTCCCTATTTCGACGATTGCGCCGAATTCTGCGAAGCTTGGGACCAGTCGAGTTTCGACCCCGATTATCCGACCAAGCCCTTGGCTTTTTTCGCACCCCTCGTGAAACAGGTTTTCGCGCGAAGAGCCCATGATCCCGAAGTATTGAGACGGGGCGTACGCGAACCATTGTCCAACCCGTCTTCCGTGCCTCGCGACGCTTGAGCGTCGGCGCGCAGAGGGTGTAACCATGGACCTTGGGATCTACAGCTTCGCCGAAACCTCGGCCGATCCGCGAACCGGCGAAGTCATCGGCGCCGAGGCGCGGATGAAAAACCTGATGGAGGAGATCGAACTCGCCGACGCTGTCGGTTTGGACGTGTTCGGTATCGGCGAGCACCATCGGCCGGATTTCATGGCGTCAGCGCCGGCCGTGATCCTCAGCGCAGCAGCGGCGCGGACCAAGCGCATCCGGCTGACCAGCGCCGTGACGGTGTTGAGTTCGGACGATCCTGTGCGCGTTTTCCAGGAATTCTCGACTGTCGATCTCGTGTCGGGAGGCCGGGCCGAGATCATGGCCGGCCGAGGGTCCTTCATCGAATCCTTCCCACTCTTCGGCTATGACCTCGACGACTACGACGCGCTATTCGCCGAAAAACTGGATCTACTTCTGAAGATCCGCGCGGACGCCGCCGTGACATGGTCCGGGCGCCACCGGGCGCCGCTCGACGGGCGTGGCATCTATCCGCGACCGGTGCAGAATCCTCTGCCGGTGTGGATCGCCGTCGGTGGTTCCCCCCCATCGGTGGTGCGGGCGGGGCAATTGGGACTGCCGCTCGCCATCGCCATCATCGGCGGCGAGCCGGAGCGTTTCGCGCCCCTGGCGACGCTCTATCGAGACACGGCGCGGCGGGCCGGCCATGCGCCAGATACGCTCAAGATCGGCATCAATTCGCATGGGCTCGTGGCGAATAGCGTGACCGAGGCGGCCGAAAAACTGTTTCCCGCCTATGCGGCCATGATGACGCGTCTCGGGCGCGAACGCGGCTGGCCGCCGATGTCGCGTCCGCAATTCGATGCGCTCGCGGGACTGCGCGGCGCCGTCATGCTCGGCGCTCCTGAGGATATAGCGAACAAGATCCTCTATCAGCACAGGTTCTTCGGGCATGACCGCTATCTGATGCAGATGAGTGTCGGCGCGGTGCGGCACGCGGATGTGCTCCGCTCGATCGAATTGTTCGGCACCAAGGTGGCGCCTCTGGTGCGGGCCGCGCTCGCATAGCCAACCTCTGTACGGCACGCTGTGCCGTGGGTTGCCTCACGGGCCGATCCTGGATAAGCGTGGCGCATCGACCGAAAGCGAAGATCTGCCCCATGCATGCGCGCGTCACCGTCACGCTGAAGACCGGGGTGCTCGATCCCCAAGGCAAGGCCATCGAGGGAGCCCTGCATGGGCTGGGATTCGGCGGTATCGACAGCGTGCGCCAGGGCAAGATGTTCGACATCGCCTTTAAGGGCAGCGACCGGCAGGCCGCCGAAGCCGAACTGCGGGGTGCCTGCGAAGCGCTGCTGGCCAACCTCGTGATCGAGGATTTCGCGATCCAGATTCTGGATGCCGCCGCGTGAAAGCCGCGGTCATCCTGTTCCCCGGCATCAATCGGGAGCGCGACGTCGCCCGTGCCATCGGAGCCGGCGGCGGCGAGGCGCGGATCATCTGGCACACGGAAACGAGCCTGCCGGCCGGCACCGACCTCGTCGTGCTGCCCGGTGGCTTTTCCTATGGCGACTATCTGCGCTGTGGCGCCATCGCGGCGCGCTCGCCCATCATGGCGGCGGTGCGAGGCCATGCGGCCCGGGGCGGCAAGGTTCTGGCGATCTGCAACGGCTTTCAGGTGGCTTGCGAGGCCGGGTTGTTGCCCGGCGTGCTGATGCGCAACGCCGAGATGCATTTCATCTGCCGCATGCAGGAGCTTACGGTGGAGCGAACCGACACCGTCTTCACGGCCCGCTACAAGGCCGGAGAGAAAGTGCGCTTCGCCATCGCGCATGGCGAGGGCAACTACACTGCCGACGAGACGACGATCGAGAGGCTCGAAGGCGACGGCCGCGTGGCCTTTCGCTATGGCGGCGGTGAAAGCGACCCCGGTCACGGCCGCAATAATCCCAACGGTTCGCGCAACCGCATCGCCGGCATCTATTCGGAGGGCTTCAATGTCCTCGGCATGATGCCTCATCCAGAGAACGCCATCGATCCCCTGACCGGCTGCACCGATGGCCTGGCCTTGTTCGAGAGCCTCGCCGCCTGATGGGCGGTCCGTTTCGAGGGCAGCCCTTCAAGCAAAACCAAGGGCGAGAATTTTCAGGGTTTGATAGGGAGAAAAGGGAATTGCCCCTTTGAGCGAAAGGCTGGCTTATCGTGGCGTCCCGTCCTATATTGCTTTTGCGGAGCTGCGGGGTGCGTGAGGATCAGTATTCCCGGGGCTTATCGATTCCAAAGGGAGCTGTCCCTGACCTCGCTCGTGGGCTTGGTCACATGGCGCCCACCTACGTTGTAGGTTCCCGGGATCGATATCCCACGGCCACTGTGGCCCCGCACTGTTCACGCTTTTGCTGGTGACGGCCATCGTCGAGGACAAGATCAGGGTCCGTGCCGAGGCGCTTAGCCGCCGGGCATCCGTTCCAGCGGTGACGCGTCTTGCGTTCGCATCCCGTCTCGCCGAGGCTGGCCTTGCTGCAATCGGCCCGCGCCCCGAACCTGCCTCGACCATCGTTTCGGTCTATCACCCGATCCGAGGCGAAGCCGATACTGCGTCGCTCATGGAAGCGTTGGCCGGAGCGGCTTTCATCACCGCGCTGCCGTTGACGCTGGGCCGCGAAGAACCTTTGCGTTTCCACCTGTGGCGGCCCGGCGATCCGCTGGCCCGGGGCAATTGGAATATTCCCGAACCCTTGCCAAGCGCGCCTTTGGCCAAACCTGACATTCTCTTCGTGCCGCTTGCCGCCTTCGACCGACGCGGCTTCCGGCTTGGCTATGGGGCCGGCTTCTACGATAATGCGTTGGCCCGGCTACGGGCGCAAAAGCCCATATTGGCCATCGGCGTGGCCTTTGGCGTCCAGCAGGTCGAGCGCGTGCCGTGCGAGCCGCATGACCAACGGCTCGACGCCATCATCACCGAGAATGAAACACTCGTATTCGGACCGGAATAGACGATGCGCATCCTTTTCATCGGCGACGTTATGGGCCGAACCGGCCGGGCTATCATTCAGGCCGAACTTCCCGGCCTGCGTCAAAAACTGCGGGCCGATTGCGTCATCGTCAACGGCGAGAACGCGGCCGGAGGCGCCGGCATCACGGAAGCCATCTGCGCCGACATCCTCAACGCCGGCGCCGATGCGGTAACGCTCGGCAATCACGCCTTCGATCAGCGCGAGGCGTTGGTCTTCATCGAGCGCCAACCGCGCCTCGTCCGGCCGCTCAACTATCCGCCGGGCACGCCGGGTCGTGGCGCAGCGCTCATCGAGATCGAGGGCGAGCGCAGGGTGCTGGTCATCAACGTCATGGGACGCGTGTTCATGGACGCGCTGGATGATCCTTTCGCCGGTCTCGAACGAGAGATCGAGGCCTGTCCGCTGGGAGCCGGCTGCGACGCCATCGTGGTCGACATTCACGCCGAGGCGTCGAGCGAAAAAAACGCCATCGGCCATGTGCTCGACGGGCGCGTCAGCCTCGTCGTCGGCACCCATACCCATGTGCCGACCGCCGACCATCAGATCCTCGTCGGCGGCACCGGCTACATGACCGATGCCGGCATGACGGGCGATTACGACAGCGTCATCGGCGTCGAGAAGGACGAACCGATCCGCCGCTTCATCCGCAAGCTACCGGGAGGCCGCTTCGAGCCAGCGTCGGGGCCGGCGACGCTGTGCGGCGTCTTGGTGGAGACCGACGACGCGACGGGTCTCGCCTTGCGCATCGCGCCGCTGCGGATCGGCGGCCGGCTGAGCCAGGTCTTGCCGGAGTTCTGACAGACCTTGATCGTGGCAAGCGTGACGGCACCATGGTGCAGGTCGGGGCGCCGGAGAAGCCGCTGCCGATGGCGGTCATCAGCGTGATTTGGCGGCGCAGCAATTTTGCCTGTTCGCTGATCGGCGGGAGCGCCGAGACGCGGGAGATGCTCGACTTCTGCGGCCAGCAGGCATTACCGGCGACTTCAAGAAAATCAAGATGGCAGAGGTCGAAACAGCCTACAGCCGCATGCTGAAGAGCGACGTGAACTATCGCTTCGTCATCGACATGGCTTCGCTGGCGTGACCGGGACGCGGCGCCTGACCACGCCGCCTCGCTTAAGCCGCCCGTGCGGGCGGTCCGGCGGCGTCGAGTTCGGCCGCCTCGGCGTCGGTGAAGACACGGCTGCGGGTGAGAAATCGCACGCCTTCCGGCGCCTCCAGCGAAAACCCGGAGCCGCGCCCCGGCACCACGTCGATGATAAGCTGGGTATGCTGCCAATATTCGAATTGCGCGGCGCCGATATAGAATCTGGTGTCGACAATCTCGCCCAGGAAGCCATCCTGGGGACCGACCCTGAAATCGCCGGCCGGATAGCACATCGGCGCGGACCCGTCGCAACAGCCGCCCGATTGGTGGAACAACAGAGCGCCGTGGATCGACGCGAGGCGGCGCACGACCTCGGCTGCCTTATCGGTGATTTGAACGCGATCGACCATCGCTGACAAAACCTTTCCACGCACGCGGCGGCGCGAACTCTTCGCACGCACCGCCATGGGTCAATCCGACGTTCAGAAAAAGCCCAGCGCCTTCGGGGAATAGCTGACCAGCATGTTCTTCGTCTGCTGATAATGATCCATCATCTTGAGATGGTTCTCGCGGCCGATGCCCGATTGTTTGTAGCCGCCGAAGGTCGCATGGGCCGGATAGAGATGGTAGCAATTGGTCCAGACGCGGCCCGCCTGAATGGCTCGGCCGAACCGATAGGCGCGCGTGCCGTTGCGGGTCCAGACGCCGGCTCCGAGACCATAAAGCGTGTCATTGGCTATGGATAAAGCCTCCTCCTCGGTCTTGAACGGCACCACCGAAACCACCGGCCCGAAGATCTCCTCCTGGAAGATGCGCATTTTATTATGGCCTTCGAAGATGGTCGGCTCGATGTTATAGCCCTCGCTCATCTCGCCGCCGAGATCGGCCCGCTTGCCGCCGGTCAAGACTTTGGCGCCCTCCTGCCGGCCGATGTCGAAATATGAAAGGATCTTCTCGAGCTGGTCGTTCGAGGCCTGAGCGCCAATCATGGTGGTCATGTCGAGCGGGTGGCCCTGCTTGATCTTCTTCGTGCGGGCCACCGCGCGGTCCATGAACTTGTCGTAGATCTTGGCGTCGACCAGCGCGCGGCTCGGGCAGGTGCAGACCTCGCCCTGGTTCAGCGCGAACATCGCGAAGCCCTCCAACGCCTTGTCGAAGAACTCGTCGTCCTGATCCATCACGTCGGCGAAGAAGATGTTCGGCGATTTGCCGCCGAGTTCCAGCGTCACCGGAATGATGTTGTCGGACGCATATTGCATGATGAGCCGGCCGGTCGTCGTCTCGCCCGTGAAGGCGATCTTGGCGATGCGCTTGCTCTGTGCCAGCGGCTTGCCAGCCTCGACGCCGAAACCGTTGACGACGTTGATGACACCGGGGGGCACGATGTCGCCGAGGAGTTCCATCAAGGCGAGGATCGAGAGCGGCGTTTGTTCCGCAGGCTTTAGCACCACACAATTGCCGGCCGCGAGCGCGGGGGCGAGCTTCCACACCGCCATCAGAAGCGGGAAGTTCCACGGAATGATCTGGCCAACGACGCCGAGCGGCTCGCGGAAATGATAGGCGACCGTGTCGTTGTCGATCTCCGACAGGCTGCCTTCCTGGGCCCGGATGACGCCGGCAAAATAGCGGAAATGATCGACCGTCAGCGGCATGTCGGCATAGGTCGTCTCGCGGATAGGCTTGCCGTTGTCGAGCGTCTCGATCATCGCGATGAGGTCGAGCTTCTGCTCGAGGACATCGGCGATCTTGTTGAGCACCTTGGAGCGGTCCGCCGGCGAGGTCTTGCCCCAGGCATCCTTGGCCTTGTGAGCGGCGTCGAGTGCAAGTTCGATATCGGCGGCGGAGGACCGTGGTATCTCGCACAGCTTCTGGCCGGTGATCGGGCTCGGATTGTCGAAATAACGGCCTTCGACAGGCGCGACCCATTGGCCGCCGATGAAATTTCCGTAGCGTGGTCGGATCAGGAGTTGCTTGGACACCTGATCGAGGGCTTGCTGATACATGAAAACCTCCCCTTTTTGAACGGCGCCATTCGGCGTCCGTCTTGATATCAAGCGCCGAGACGGTGAGAGATCCGCGCCTCCCTGCTTGTCCGCCGACGACTTTCGATCGACGCCAGAGTTACGGCAGGAGCTTGTCGGTTGCCGGTCCGGCGCCTTGGCGCGAGATCAAGTTGCGCCGCGATGGCGTCTCCGTCAACGTTATATTCCTATCGATATAACGCATCAACCACTCTTCTAAGGCCGGCCGCATGCCCTACAATCATGCCAAGGCCATGACAGAACGGGGAAGGTTCGAATGAGCGAAGACAGCGGCACTGCGTCCTGGAAACACGATGGCGTTCAAGTGGTGCCCGGCGGCGGTCTCGACACTAATACGGCGCAAACCCCCGGAATGGACCGCAAGGCAGCCATCAATTTCGCTCGGGTCGGGGCGCAAAAGCTCTGGGCCGGCACGGTGACGATCCATCCCGATGCCAAAACCGGCGCGCATCATCACGGCGCTCTCGAAAGCGTGATCTATGTGCTGAGAGGCCGGGCACGCATGCGGTGGGGCGACCATCTCGAATTCACGGCCGAGGCGGGACCGGGAGACTTCATCTATATTCCACCTTATGTGCCGCACCAGGAGATCAACGCGAGCCCGGACGAGGTACTCGAATGCGTGCTGGTGCGCTCGGACGGCGAGGCGGTGGTGGTCAACCTCGATATCGAGCCCGTCGAACAGCCCACGACCGTGGCCTGGATCGACCCGATCCATCGGCACTGAGGCCGAATCACGTCATAAGCGGCTTCAGCCCGGCCTCGATTTCGGCCCGACGACCTTCGAGAAAGAGCGGAAGAGCCAATTTTTGGCCCAGCGTTTCCAGCGGCTCATCGACCATAAACCCTGGACCGTCGGTCGCGATCTCGATCAGAATGCCATTCGGCTCCCGGAAATAAAGACTGCGAAAGTAGAAGCGATCGACCGGGCCGCTGGACGGCACCCGGAACTCACGCAACCTCTTCGCCCATTGCGCATAGGTGTCCTCGTTTGGGGTCCGCAATGCGAGATGATGGACGCCGCCCGCCCCCTGGCGCGCTGGCGGCAAGCCAGGTTCGATCGCGATATGCAATTCTCTCGCGGTTTCGCCCCCGCCGGCCATCGCATAGATGCGTGTTTCGGCGCCCGTCGCGCCCTCGTAGGTCCGATCCAGGGTCATGCCCAGCATCTCGCGGAGAATCCGATCGGTCGGTGCAATGTCGGCTACGCTGAGGGTGACCGCGCCAAGGCCGACGATCTGATAGTCGGTGGCGACCGGGCCTCCAGCCCAAGGATGATGCGGCTCGGACCCTGGATCGGCGATGAGGCTCAACCTTTGCCCCTCGGGATCCTCCAGATCGAGCGTGAAATAGCCGCCGCGCTGCGTGACCGGGCTCACCGGCACTCCGAAGCTTTCGAGGCGCTGCGCCCACCACTCCAGCGCGTCCCGCCCCGGAACGCGCAATCCCGTCCGCACGATGGATTGGGTGCCTCGACGCTCCGCCGGCGTCGTCCAATCGAAAAAAGTGATGTCCGTCCCTGGTGAGGCAAGGCCGTCCGCGTAGAAGAGATGATAGGCTGAAACGTCGTCCTGGTTGACGGTCTTCTTGACGAGCCGCAGGCCCAACACCTCGGTGTAGAAACGGTGGTTGCCGGGCGCGTCAGCCGTGATGGCCGTCAGGTGATGGAAGCCGGTCAGCTGCATTGGGGCTCATGCTCCATGAACGAGGTCGGGCGCCGCGTGGGCGCCCGATTGTTTTACCACGCGCCCCCGGTCGTGAGCGCTATACGGCGCGCCTGACAAGCCTGATGATCAAAAGCAAGATCACCGCACCGATAACTGCATTGATGATGGCCGTGACATAGACATTCCCAACACCGATATGAAGTCCCATGGCCGGCAGGAGCCAACCCGCGATCACCGCGCCGACGATCCCGATGACGATATCGCCGATGATCCCGAAGCCGCCGCCCTGAACCAACAGCCCAGCGAGCCAGCCGGCGATGCCGCCGACGATGATCCAGGCCAAAATCGATCCGCCATCCATAATCTTCTCCTTTTGTGCAAACGGGCCAACGATCTGAAGACCGCGCGGATCGGCCAAGCCGCCCGCACCTCTGCCGATCAAGTTTGCGTCACACCGCAAGTCCGCAAGGAAGGCAAAGGTTCCGATCGTCCCTTATGGTCAGGCGATGATGTCGGGGGTCAGTTGATCCTCGATATAACTGATCCTGTCGCGCAGGATCAGCTTGCGCTTCTTGAATCTCTGCACCTGCAACTGATCGAACGGTCCGAGGTGCGTGAGCGCCTCGATGGCGGTGTCGAGATCCCGATGCTCTTCCCTGAGGCGATCGATTTCGGCCTGGTACGACATGCGTTCGTCGTCGGTCAAATCCTTCGCCATACCGCACTCGCCCCTTTGACCCGTTTCGATATCCCGCCCATGGCGCGCAATAGTCTAGCATCGAACGCGCAAGATCGACCGGGCTGGAGTGGAGACGCCCTCGGTTGAGGCGCGATTAGGACGCGTTGTCGCGCCGAAGCAACGCCCCTGGGACCCGAGCCTCCCGATCACAGGCGGCGCAACGGTGTCGGGGTTCCGCACCGAAGGGTGGGATCGTCGTCTGCCGAGGCGAAACTTGATTTTTTACTAACGGACCGAGGAAAATCGAACGATTTTTCCCGCATGGTCAGCCTCGCGCAAGCTTCGCGAACGATGCTCGTGCGGTCGAGGGAGACTGCAATGCAAGTTTCAACCCGCATATCCTATCAGGATCCCGGCCTCACACGGCTACGGCGTCCCTGGACTGGCGAACCCGTGCCGCGCGTCAAAGCGGATGAGCGCGGAGGTGGCTACCGGGGAACCTTAGCGCGCGGTTCTCACCAGCAGGTTAACGAGCGGACCTCCGGCGGATCGGCGGACAAGGAAATCTTCTTCGCCCGATCGCTGACCTCGACCCTGGCGATGCTGCAGATGAACGTCATGCCGGACAGCGACACTCCGGACGCTCAGGCAACCTCGTCTGGGGACCCGGCAAGCGTCGATACATCCTTCGTCGACAAGCTGTTTTCTGGTGTGCTGGCCCCGCGCAACGCGCAATAGGGCTTCTTACCGGCGGATCTCAATTAGAAGATTAATTATTCGGCAATTTGTAAGGGTCCTCGCAAAGTTGTGAAGACCATGATTGCAAGTGGTAGTTCGTTTGCCGCAATTGGCGTGTCATCTTTCCGTCATTGCAGGCCTTGGCCTGTGATTCGTCAGAAGGAGCTAAGGATGTCGTTGCAAGGCCATCTTTCGGAACTGACCCGTCGCCACCAGGCGATCGACAAGCAGATCGATTTTGAACGGACCCATCCGGCGACCGACAAACTCAAGTTGACCGAACTGAAACGAAAGAAACTTCAGCTTAAAGACGAGATCGCGAAGTTCAAGCATTAGCGACTCGCCGCGCGAGGCGGCGACGTCAGGGGCGGGAAACGAACCCCTTCTGGCCTTCGCCATGGGGTTCTTGCCTTTATGCCTCGGGCCGGCCACCGGGAAGGATTCCGGGGGCTGGCACCGCGCGAGAGACCGGGGGACTGGCGCCGCGAAGGCACTCACGAGGTATCCGCACCCGCCTCTGAACACCAAATCTGTACCACGTTACCAAAAGTTCATGCGAAAAGGCGTTTTTTCGCCAATCTGTGTTGTCAGACTATGCGATGGAAGCTGCGAATCGTCATAAATCGTGACGATCCACAGCGGCCCCTCTTTAAGCCTCCAACACCGAACCTATGTAGGGATGTTGAAGACCGGCTGGTAACAGAGGTCGCCGCGGCCCGCCTTAAGGGGGCCGCAGAAGGAGTATTGAGATGGCCTATGCGCTTCCGATCATTTCGGGCGAGAGCGGGCTTACACGCTACCTCAACGAAATTCGCCGCTTCCCGATGCTGGAGCCCCAGCAGGAATATATGCTCGCAAAGCGCTGGCGGGAGCATGAGGATCGCGGCGCCGCTCAGGAACTCGTGACCTCTCATCTTCGGCTGGTCGCCAAGATCGCCATGGGCTATCGTGGCTATGGCCTTCCGATCGGGGAAGTCATTTCCGAAGGCAATGTCGGATTGATGCAGGCTGTGAAGCGGTTTGAGCCTGAAAAAGGCTTTCGTCTCGCCACTTATGCGATCTGGTGGATTCGCGCCTCGATCCAGGAATACATCCTGCGCTCCTGGTCGCTCGTGAAAATGGGCACGACGGCAAGCCAGAAAAAGCTGTTTTTCAACCTGCGCAAGGCGAAGAGTCAGATTTCCGCCCTGGAAGACGGGGATCTGCGACCCGAACAGGTCGCGACCATCGCCACTAAGCTCGGCGTGTCTGAACAGGACGTCGTTGAGATGAACCGCCGTCTAAGCGGCGATACCTCCTTGAATGCGCCGATGCGTGAGGATGGCGAAGGCGAGTGGCAGGATTGGCTGATCGACGATTCGGTCAGTCAGGAATCGATCTTGGCCGACGAGCAGGAGAAACATAATCGCCATGACGCCTTGACCGGTGCTTTGACCGTTCTCAATGCGCGGGAACGCCGAATTTTCGAGGCGCGTCGATTGGCCGAGGATCCCATCACGCTTGAAGAACTGTCCGAGGAGTTCAATATTTCTCGCGAGCGGGTAAGGCAGATCGAGGTCAGGGCTTTCGAAAAGGTTCAACTGGCCGTGAAAGCCGGAATGGCGCGGATCGAGTCGCTTCCGCCGCCCCATGTCGAGGCTCAAGTGGCCTTGACGGGCCATTAGACCCTGGCGGCTCGTTTTGATTGAAGTCGGCGAAAGCCGACTTCATCGGCGTGCCGCGTTGCTCCTGCCCTCATCGGAATTCGTGACCTGTGCGTCCGCAGGCTTTTGAGGCTATCGCGGCGGGTAGGATGACGTCGTTGGCGAAGGCGACGACACCGCCCTCCGGCGATTTGTCGGAGGCGATAACGATCACGAGGTCGAGTTTCGGCACTCCATAGATCAATTGGCCATCCGAACCGGCGGCGAAGAACGCCATTGGCCCGCTTTTGGTGGGCTTGATCCACCAGAAATAGCCATAGGCCCCATAGAACGGCGGGCCGCCATCGTTCTGTTTGCGGGTCGAGGAGGCGACGAAACTTTCGGGCACGACCTGCTTTCCGGTCCAGCGTCCGCGCTGGAGATAGAGCACGCCGATCTTTGCCATGTCCCTCGCGGTCATCCAGAGCCCATAAGCCCCGACCGAATGGCCGTCGCCATCGTCGAGCCACGTATAATTCCGGATGTCCATCGAATCGAACAGCTTCGTCTGGGCGAAGCCCGCCGCGCTTTGCCCGATCCGCTTCGTCAGCATCACCGACAAAAGGTTCGCGCCGAAATTGTCGTAGCGGAAGTCTCGTCCCGGTTCCGACAGGATCGGGCGTGTCAGGCTCCAACGCCAGAGGTCGGCGAGCATCATGCCGCTGGGCGGCTTAGCCTCGGCGTCGAGCCCCGCCGTCATGGTCATCAATTGCCGAACCGTGATGCCCCGCACGCGCGGATCGATGCCGAGCCCGGCCGCTTCGGGCACGATCTCCCCTATCGTATTGGTCAAGCTGAGATCGCCATGGTCGATCGCGAGGCCGATCAGGGCCGACAGCACGCTTTTGGTCATGGAATGCAAGGGAAGACGCGTATCAGGTTCGACACCGGCCTTGTAGAATTCGAACACCGGGCAGCCGCCACGCTCTATCAACACCGCCTTGAGCGCCGGATACCGATCCGTGAGGGCGACCCGCAACGCCTTCAACGCATCGGATTGCGGCGCGGCGTGAGATAGTCCGGACACACTGGCCGCCACCAGAAAAGCGCCGAGGCCGATGGCTAAGCACGGCCCCGCCTTCATTCCCATTATCGGAAAGGCGGTTCGTCGAAGCTGCGCAGTTTTCTGGAATGAAGACCGACCCGGTCCTTACGCAACACATCGAGCGCCGCGAGGCCGATCAGCAGATGTTCCCCGACGGCGCGCTCGTAAAAGGCATTGGCGGCGCCGGGCAGCTTGATTTCCCCATGCAGCGGCTTGTCGGACACGCAAAGCAACGTGCCATAGGGCACGCGCAGGCGAAAACCCTGCGCCGCGATGGTCCCGCTTTCCATGTCGACGCCGATCGAGCGCGACAGGTTGATGCGCCGCCGTTCCTGCGAGAAGCGAAGCTCCCAGTTGCGGTCGTCATAGGTTACGACCGTCCCGGTGCGCAGGCGCTGCTTCAAGGCGTCGTCCTTCTCGCCCGTCACGGCGGCGGCGGCCGATTGCAAGGCGAGTTGCACTTCGGCGAGCGCCGGCACGGGCACGTCGGTCGGCACCAACTCGTCCAGGATGCGGTCGCGGCGAAGGTATCCGTGGGCCAGAACATAATCGCCGATCGATTGCGACTGCCGCAGGCCGCCGCAATGACCGACCATCAGCCAGCAATGCGGCCGCAGCACCGCCAGATGGTCGGTGATGGTCTTGGCGTTGGACGGCCCGACCCCGATATTGACGAGCGTGGTCCCGCAGGCTGCCCCGGACGTATCGCGCCCCACCAGATGATAGGCCGGCATCTGAAAGCGATGCCAAGGCGAGGCGGCGATGACGGCGGCGGGATCCGCCGATGCGGCCTCGTTCCGTTCGACCACGATGCCGCCCGGCAGCACCAGCCGTTCGAACCCGCCGATGCCGCGCGCCAAAGTATCGAGACCGACCCTGACGAATTGATCCACGTAGCGGTGATAATTGGTGAGCAAAATCCAGGGCTGCACACGGCGCCAGTCGGAGCCTGTGTAGTGGACGAGGCGGCGCAGCGAGAAGTCGATCCTGACCGCATCGAACAGCGCCAGCGGCCTGGGCTCGTCAGGATCCGCCGAGGCCCACAAACCGTCGGCGATCTCGTCGCCAACGGTCGAGAGCAGGGGCACGGGAAAATAGCGGGCTAGATCACCCGCGCTCACGCCGCTGCTCCCGAGGTCGGCGCCGGGCTCGACCACATAGGGATAGGGTATTTCCTGCGCGCTCATGCCGACTTCGATGGCGGCCCCATAGTCGTGAACCAAGGGCCGCAATTGTTCGAGCAGATAGGGGCGGAAATCGTCGGGCTGCGTGATGGTGGTCGCATAGGTACCCGGCGCCTGGAACTTGGCCGTCGCCCGTTTGAGGCGCGGCATCGGGCCGTCGGGCCGGTAGGTGAGACGCAACTCGGGGTATCGAAACTTGAGCCGCGTCCCCATGTCGGGAGGTAAACCCTCCTTGAGGAACCGCGCCAAGGCGTCCTGCAACGCCTGCGTGGCGCCCGCATGCAACAGGCTCAGCCGGTCGACGGCGGCTTCGGGGGACTCCATGGTCTCGATAGGCCGCAGTTCTTCGCTATGCATAGGCTATGCCTCGTGGCGGACCGGACGGCGCGGGTCGAGATCGAAGCCCATCCTGTATGGATATTTTCGGGACAACTCAAATGGTCCTCTGGCCGATCGACGCGCAGGGTGATGCTGTCCATCATCGGACTCGCCGCGACGGTCCAAGGTCCTGGACTCTACCGCTTTCTGCGCAGCAAGAGCAGCCAGCCGAGACCGAGAAGGAAGACGAAACACGCGATGGTGACGAACACCGGTTCGCCGAGATCGAACAGGCGGGGCGCCAGCGTGATGGAGAAGGCCGCGACCACCAGCGCGATGGCGAGGCGTGTCGCGGCGACTTCCATACCGTGGATCAACTTGTCCATACCGCGGATCTCGATCTCGACCGAAATCTTTCCCTGTTTCAGGCGCACCAGCATCAGATGCACGAGGGTCGGCAGTTCGGACATCGTGCCGAAAAGCCCCGCCCCCAAGGCCTCGATCTTCTTCTTGAAGCCTGCCCAGGAAAAGCGAGCCTGCATGGTCTGTTGAACCGTGGGGCCGGCGGCGGTGAAGATGTCGAAATCAGGGTCGAGCTGTCGCATCACGCCATCAGCCGAAATCAGGGCTTTGAACAGGATCACGAGGTCGCTCGGCATGGAGAGATCGTTCTCGCGGGCCATCGTCATGAAGTCGCTCAACAGGCCGCCGAAATCGACGATCTTGCCCGCATGGCGATGCACGAAGGTCTGGGCCGAGGCGTCGAGCTTGGTCAGGTCGGGCGAGGTCGGCCCGCTCCAGTCGAGCAGGACCGCCATGAGACCGTCCGCGTCCTGGTTGAGCATTGAACCGATCATCATCAGCAACTGGTCGCGGCGGCGTTGCGAGAGCCGTCCGACCATGCCGAAATCGATGAAGCCGATCCGGTTCCCCGGCAGCGCCATGAGGTTGCCCGGATGCGGATCGGCATGGAACACGCCCTCGATCAGCGCCATATGCAAAAAGGCGTCGGTGCCCCTTTTGGCGAGGACCGGCTTGTCATAGCCGTCGAGGTCGAGCGCTACATGGTCGTTCAGGAAAATGCCGGGCAGAAACTCCTGCACGAGCACCCGCTCCGTCGTCCATTCCCAGAAGATCTTGGGAAACACGATGTCGTCGCGCCCCGCGAACTGCTCTGCGAGCCTTTCGCAATTGCGGCCCTCGTTGGCGAGGTCGAGCTCACCGTTGATGCCGAGCGCCAACTGCCGCATCTGCTCCTGCGGACGATAGCGCGACATTTCCTTCCACTCGCGCTCGACGATCCGGGCGCCATGCGCCATCAGCCGGAGGTCGGCGTCGATGATGCGGCGTAAGCCCGGCCGCAGCACCTTGACGACCACATCCTCGCCGCTGTGCAGGCGTGCCCGATAGACCTGGGCGATCGAGGCCGATGCGATCGGGATTCGGTCGAAAGCCGCGAAAATCTGTTCGGGCGCGCCCCCCAAATCCTCTTCGAGCTGCGGGCCGATCAGCGGCCAGGGAACCGGCGAGACTTGGCTGTGGAGCTTGGAGAGTTCGTTCGTCCATTCCGGCCCGAGCAGATCCGAGCGGGCGGCCATGATCTGGCCGAGCTTGATGAAGGTCGGCCCGAGCGCCTCGATGGCGCGCCGAAGGCGCTGCGGCTGTGTGAGGCGGGCGACGTTGGGGTGCGGCGCCTGGCGAGCCGCGATCCGCGCCATGAAGGCGATTCCCAGCTTGTCGAAGACCTTCGTGAAGCCATAGCCGAGGAGGACACTCGCGATGAAGAGAAGCCGGCGGCGGTCCCGGGTGGCTACAAAGGCTGTTTTAAGCATGGTTTTGGCCTAGGCCTCCCTGAAAACGGACCGGTTCGGTGTCATGACAAGGACGATCCAGGCCCGGACGACCAAGACGATAGCTCCCTCTTATCACGCGGTTGTGTTTCCGCCGCGACGCGGCCCTGACACTTATGGTTTCAAGGCTTGGAGCATGATGCCGAAAAGCCGGCACGGGTTTTCGGGCGAGATCATGCTCTAAAATATTGGAATCGATCACGTTCATGATTTGGATCGATACGATCCAGAGTCATCGTGATCGAGGCGTTTTGGTGGCTCTCGGTCGGCTGGGCAGCGTCATGGCGGTGATTTCGAGCAAGGCGTCGAGTTGCGTCTCGGTCAGCAGTTTCTCGTCGAGGACGATGTCGGCGACCGTGCGGTTTTCGGCCAGGGCACGCTTGGCGATGCGCGAACAGGTCTCATAGCCGAGCGCTGGACCAAGGGCCGTCACGATCCCGATCGAATTATGCACACAGCCCTCGCAGCGCTCCCGGTCGGCCTCGATGCCCTCGACGCAGCGATGCGTCAGCGTGTCGATGGCTGCCGTCAGCATCCGCATGGAATTGAGGACGCAATAGCCGATCGTCGGCTCGAAAGCGTTGAGCTGCAACTGGCCGCCCTCGGCGCACATCGTCACGGTAAGGTCGTGGCCGACGACCAGGAAGGCCACTTGGTTGACGACCTCGGGGATCACCGGATTGACCTTGCCGGGCATGATCGAGGACCCGGCCTGCACGGCCGGGAGACGGATTTCGGCGAAACCGGCGCGCGGCCCGCTGGAGAGCAGCCGCAAGTCGTTGCAGATCTTTGAAAGCTTGACCGCGACCCGCTTCAGAAGGCCGGAGAAGAGCACGAAGGCGCCCATGTCGGAGGTGGCCTCGATGAGGTTCGAGGCGAGCACGATCGGCTGCCCCGATAGCCGGGCCAGTTCCTCGACCGCCAGCGTCGCATAGCGCGGATCGGCATTGATCCCCGTGCCGATCGCCGTCGCGCCGAGGTTGACCTTGCGGAAGAAGGCGGACAACTCGCCCAGACGCGCCACATCCTCTCGGATAGTCGCGTGGAAGGCGTCGAACTCCTGGCCAAGCGTCATCGGCACGGCGTCCTGCAGCTGGGTGCGGCCCATCTTGACCACATCGGCGAAGTCCACCGCCTTGGTCTTGAACGCATAGGCGAGGTCGCCCAGCGCCTGAACGAGCGGCGCGGTCGCGAGGATGATGGCGAGACGCAATGCGGTCGGATAGGCGTCGTTGGTGGATTGGGCCATGTTGACGTCGTCGATCGGATGGAGCGCCGCATAGTCTCCCCGCGCGCGGCCCATCAGTTCGAGCGCCACGTTGGCGATCACCTCATTGGCGTTCATGTTGGTCGAGGTACCGGCCCCGCCTTGGATGGCGTCGACCACGAATTCCCCATGGAAACGCCCATCGCGCGCAATCAGGGCGCAAGCCTTCTCGATCGCCTCGGCTTTTTGAGGATCGAGCAGCCCCAGCCGCCGGTTGGCGCGGGCGGCCGCCTGTTTCACCCAGGCGAGGGCACGCACGAATTCGGCATAATGGCCCACCGGGACGCCGGTGATGGGGAAATTTTCCACCGCCCGCTTGGTGTGGATGCCCCAATAGGCGGCAGCCGGCACCTCCGCCTCGCCCAGAAGGTCATGTTCCATGCGCGTCTCGACCCGCGCGAGTTCGACGATGCGTGTCGTGGCCACTTGCAGCGACTGCGGCGGCTCTCCCGACGGCTCCTTCGGCGTGGTGGTCTCGATTGCCATGGATCACTCCCGAGCGGTGCTCGTCCGCCGCCTGTTCTAGGAATAAACCGCCGCGAAAGCGAATAGCGCATGATAAAACGCCTTGCTTGAAGGGCGGCGTTCAGTCCCAAAATAAAACAATATTTTCAACATTCTGTCGTCGCCTGTCAGCGGCTGCGTGGTCGTGCGTAGGAATTGTCCATGGACGAAAAGAATTCCGACCGCGGGAAGGCTGTCCCTAGCCTCGCCGCGGCGCTCCGGTCGGCGCGCACCGAGGCCGCTGAGCGGTCGCAGTCCGTGGCCAACCTGCGCGGCGCCGAAATCAGCCGGCTGGACCTCCTGCGCGAGACGCTCGAACCGGTCTTCGCGCAACTTCCCGAGGGTGTGGACATGTTCGACACCGGCATCGTGCCGGGAGACCACCCACGATTGTTCATCGACATGATCGCCTTCGTCGATATGGGGCGCGACCGGCGGACCTATCGGTTCCATCTCGATACACGGAATGGGCGCGTGCTCTTGGCCGAAACCGAGGGCGTGCATGCCATGGCGGCCAAGATCACCGACTATATCGCGCGCCGGCTCGTCGAGCGCGAAAAGGCGCTGGCTTCGTTAGAGGCCGATGGCGTCGTGCTCCGACCCAATCCCGAACCGATCCGCCCGGCGCCGATGGAACGCCGGCCGCCGCCTCCCGTGGACCATCCCCGTCGGCGGGATACGGCCGCGCGCCTCAAACAGAGCCTCGGACGGCTCTGGATGGCGGGTGTCGGCGTGCTGGTTCTCGCCGGTCTCCTTTGGGTCGGGAGGCAATATTCGCAAGGGCAGTTGCCGGGTTGGTGACGAGCGATCACGCCTGACAATCACGGATGCCAACGTCCTCCAGGGCTTGCGGGGAACAAACAATCGCCGATAGGGCACCGTTAAGCCTATTAGGCCATCCTCCGCCGACGGAGGTCCTCCATGAGAATCAAAGCCCGCCCGATCGCCATCGCTTGTATCGCGATCCTCTTCACGGCACGGGCCGAGGCCGAATCCGCGCCGCGAACCTATCTCGACATTCCGATCACCCAAAGAGTGATCCGGGACGGCAGCATCCGCTACGGCGTCTGGGTCAAGGTCGGCGAGCGGTCGGTGGAAGCCATGCTCGATACCGGATCCACCGGTTTGCGCGTGCTGCCGAGCGTCTTTCGGGGCGACATGACGGGTGTGCCGACCGATGTCACCTTCGGGGCGGGGCTCCATCTGGCCGGGATCGCCGTCAAGGCCCCGATCGAGATCGGATCCCTCGACGGCATGGCGCAGGTCGAGGTCGTCAACAGCGTGGGTTGCGTGCCGGGGAGATCGAGCTGCGGCGTGCCGATCGCAACCGTCGATTCCTTCCTGATCGGGGGCGACGGCTATCCCTCCGAGGGCTATTCCGCCATTCTGGGGATCGGGCTGCCGTTCCGTGGCACTGATCTCGGCAATCCATTGGCGGCCCTCGGCGTCAAGCAATGGATCGTCGAGCTACCGCGTCCCGACGAGATAGCGGAAGGCCATTTGATCCTCGAGCCCGACGACAAGGCCACGCAGGGCTTCACCATGCTCACCCATCGCGGCTCAGCCGATGCGGATGGCTGCATCGAGGGCGGCCCCCTACCTCAGAGGAAATGCGGGACCCTTCTCTTCGATACGGGCGCGCCCGGCATGGAGGTGTCCTACGAGGACGTGACGACCACGACCACCTGGGACGACGGGGTTGCTGGTACCCTGACCTTCAAGATCTCGAAGACCGACGGCTTGAAACTCGATTTCAAGACCGGCGAAAGCGGGGGCCTGCGGGGCGTCAGCATCACGCCACCGGCGTCCCGCGACGAGCCGGAGCCGTTCATCCTGGCCGGCGTCCAGCCGTTTTTCACCTATGACATTCTCTATGACGAGCCGACGCATGCAGTCGGCTTGATGAAGCGTCAACCCGCGCGCCAGGCCGCCGATACGCAGACCGCAGACGCCGGGACGGCCTCCGCCGAGGGCGGCAAGACGACACCGAAGATAATCACCATACGCCGCAAGAAGCCGCTTTAACGCTGGTTCACCCGGCTCGGACCTGTGCCCATTCGCGGCACAGACGCAGATAGCTATAGGCCTGCGGCATCATCAGGTCCGCATGATGGCTGTCGCGGGAGAGCTCGACGCAGACAAGGCCGCCGAAGCCGATCGCCTCCAGGGCGTCGAGCACCGCCGGCGTATCGAGATCGCCCTCCCCGAAGGGCAGATGGATATGCTGGCCGCGTTTCATGTCCTCGATCGACACCGTGCCGAGATGCGGCGCCAGTTCATACACGGCGGCGACAGGGTCGCGTTCCCCGGTGACCAGCAGATGGCCGATATCGAAGGCGAGCTTCAGTCCCGGCACCTCGCGCCGCAGATCGAGATAATGGTCGACGGTCTCGATCAACATCCCCGGGCCCGGCTCCAGCGCGGCAACGATTCGGCGGCGGCCCGCGTAGCCCAACACGAGTTCGATCCCTGCCTTGAGCCAGACCATGGCCTCCTCCCGCGCTACGTCGGAGCGCCGCGCGCCCGACCAGAAGGAGACGGCTTCGGAGCCCAGCAACGCCGCGACATCGATCGCCCGGTGCAGGAAGGAAATGCGGCGCGCCCGCCCGGCCGGATCGTGGCTGATCAGCGTCGGCTCGTGCTTATCGCGGGGATCGAGCAGGAATCGCGCGCCCGTCTCTATCACCGAACTCAGACCAAGCGTCTCCAGCCTATCGCGCAGGCGCCGCGCCTGGACTTCCCAATCCGCAGCGAAAGGATCGAAATGATTGTAGTCGAGCGTCAGGGCGACGCCCTTGTAGCCGGATTCGGCCATCATGATCAGCGCGTCGTCGAGCCGATGCGAAGCCGCGCCGTTGGTATTGTAGCCGAAGCGTAGTGCCATGGGCGCAGCCTTTCAGGATGATCGGCGGTGAGCCACCGCCGCGCTCTATTTCGCTGAATGTACGAGCAAAAAATGATGTCATGGCTCCACGCTCTGCGGAAGCGGCGCGCGCGAGGCATAAGTTGCGCTTGTTGAGTTCGAAACCGGGCGATATTGGGGACTATTAGAGGACTGCTCGATGCTCGACATCCCACTCATGACGTTGAACGATGAGCATGTCATGCTCCAATTCGATTTCGGCATCCGGCGTTGTTCGAACGGCGATACATCGAGCACCGTGGCGCCGGCGATCGCCGCCCGTGACGACCTTCGAGGACGACTCGAGCCCGATTCAGCGGTCTTTGGGTGATGGAGCCGGAACCCGTCACGGGACGGCGGCCCTCGCGAGTTCTGCTCCTCGTCAACGAGCATAGCCGTCGGGGCAGAGAGCTATCCGACCCGGCAAGGGTAGCGCTCGAACGCGCGGGCCTCATGGTGGACCACCAACATCCGAGGCACGCCGGCGACATGGCGCGCATGATCGGGGCCGCCCGGAGTCAGGTCGACGCCGTCGTCGTGGCTGGAGGGGACGGCACGCTGAACGCCGCCGCGCCTGGGCTCGTCGAGAGTGGGTTGCCGCTCGGCATCATGCCGCTTGGCACGGCCAACGATCTCGCCCGCAGCTTGAACATCCCGATCGACCTTGACGCCGCCGCCGCGATCATCGCCACGGGAGGGACGCGCCGGATCGACATGGGCGACGTCAATGGCCACCTCTATTTCAACGTCGCGAGCCTTGGCCTCGGCGTCGACCTGACCCGCGCGCTGACCCGCGACGCCAAGCGGCGATGGGGCATCCTCGGCTACGCGATCGCGGGTTTCAAGGTTTTGAGCCGGCTCAGGGCTTTCCATGTCCATATCGAAAGCGATGGCCAACACCAAATGTCCCGCACCGTGCATCTCGCGGTCGGCAATGGCCGGCACTATGGCGGCGGCATGACGATCAGCGAGGATGCCAGCCTCGAGGACGGACGCCTCGACATCTACAGCCTCGAAGTCGACAAGATCTGGCGCCTGCTGATGCTGCTGCCGGCATTGCGCTCCGGCCGCACCCATCGTTGGACCGAGATCCGAACGCTCAGCGGGCAGCGCTTTTCGATCCGCACCCACCGGCCCCGCTCGATCAACGCCGATGGTGAAATCGTCACGAAAACCCCGGCGGTGTTCAAGGTGCTGCCGGGCGCCGTGGAGGTATTTACGCCGGCGGGTGGGTGAGGTTGTCTGTGTCGGGCGACCGGACTTCGTCCTCCTCGCAAAAACCATCACGAATACCGATGGCCCCGCCGGGCTTGCGCCAGCGCGCGAGACAGGTCGCCGGCAAAGACCTCCTTCTGGTCCGGACCCAAAAAGCCCGCGACTTCGATGCGTTTCCCGCGCGACACAAGATCGATCCGTTGCAGGCCAAACTCCTCATGGGTTTTTTGTTCGATCCGCACCCAAGAGGGGTTGAAGCGCCATTCGGCGCGCGCGCCGCGCGGATCGACCTTGGCCAGCAGAAGTTCGAGGACGCTGACCCGCACATCCTCATAGGCCCGGGCGGCCCTGAAACTCGCCTTGAAGGCAAAGTAGACCGCCAGCACGTCGAGCCCCATGAAGCCCGCGACCGGCCAAGCCCCCATGAGAACGAATGGCACCGTCGTGATGCCGCTCGCCAGTCCCACGAGAGCCAGCAGCAGCCGAAACTGCGATTGCGTCATGGACCGATGCGGATGGATCCGTGTCGCGAACAGCACCGGTTCGGCGGCATCGGAATGGAATTCGACAGGATCTTGCACGCCGGATCCTCGCATTGTGCGGCGATCGAGGCCCAGCTATAGGCCGTTGATGCCGCGTGAGCCAAAGACCATCCGTCCAAAATCACCGGCCCGCAAGGCCGTCGGGCTGGCGGCGCCTGCGAAACGCCGCCGCATCCCGGCGGCAGTCGCGGCTGACGAGGAGACCCGAATCCGCGCCATCTTCGGGCGGCTGAGGGATGCAAACCCCTCGCCGACGACCGAACTCGCCTATCTCAACCCCTACACCCTGCTGGTGGCGGTGGCGCTCTCGGCCCAGGCGACCGACGTCTCGGTGAACAAGGCTGCCGGGCCGCTCTTCGCTATCGCCGACACGCCACAAAAGATGCTCGATCTCGGCGAGGAGCGGCTCAAAGCGTTCATCAAGACGATCGGCCTTTTCAACACCAAGGCCCGCAACGTCATGGCGCTCAGCGCGATCCTCGTGCGCGATCACGGCGGCGAAGTGCCGCGCCAGCGCGATATGCTCGAAACCCTGCCTGGCATCGGCCGGAAGACCGCCAATGTGGTGGTCAACAATCTCCATGGCGAGAAGGTCATCGCGGTCGATACCCACGTGTTCCGCGTATCGAACCGGTTGCCGATCGCAGTGGGCGCGACGCCGCTCGCCGTCGAACTTGGCCTCGATCGCGCCGTGCCGGACGAATTCAAGCTCCACGCCCACCACTGGCTCATCCTGCATGGCCGCTATACGTGCGTGGCCCGCAAGCCGCTCTGCCCCACCTGCCGCGTGTCAGACCTCTGCCGGTGGCCGGACAAGACGGCCCGCGCCCCGAATGTGGTATAGGAAGGCTTCGGTCCTGGGAGACGAAGACGATGCCGACCGCGACGGAGGAAACCGCACGGCCCCCTGAGGCCCACAAGCTTTATGAGACCGATTTCTACACCTGGGCCCTGACGCAGGCGGACCTGATCCGCGCCGGACAATTGGACCGCGCGGATCTTCCAAACCTCGCGGAGGAGATCGAGTCGTTGGGCCGCGAGCAAGCCGCGAAACTCAGGTCGGCCTATCGGCTGATCGCCATGCATCTGCTGAAATTGATAGTTCAGCCCGCCAAGGCGACGGAAAGCGGGCGGCTGACGATCCGACGAAAGCGGGCCAACATCGTCGACCTCATAGAAG
Source organism: Lichenihabitans sp. (assembly GCA_965214365.1). Lineage (GTDB taxonomy): Bacteria > Pseudomonadota > Alphaproteobacteria > Rhizobiales > Beijerinckiaceae > Lichenihabitans. The sequence continues at coordinate 608,437 of CBDCBM010000004.1, read as the reverse complement.
ACAGCCCTGGCCTGAACCCTCGCCGCGCGGAGCTTTTCGCCAAAGCCGATGCGAGAGCGAGGCAGGAGGCGGAGGACGAGACCGGATTGCCGCTCGGGACATTTCCCGCGACCGCGCCCTTCACCGTGGATCAGGTTGAGGATCGATCGTTCTGACCCTAGTGACCCGCCATCGTCCCGCCGCATGTCGCCGTGATATGCGGGTCAGGAAACCAACCGAGGCTCTGTCAGGGTTGGCGGAGATCCTTGCCGCCCCGTTAACGCCGTTTCGATCGGCTAAGTCACATTAAGATTTCATGATGCATCGGCTGCTAGACAATGAGATCGGGCTACGTCCCCGAAACCAGCTTCGGGCAGGACAGAGAGCCGACACGGGCGAGATGACGGATCTTTATCACCACCCCCTCTGCCCGCATTCGCGTTTCATTCGCCTGGTGCTTGGGGAATTCGGTATTCAACCGCAATTGATCGAAGAGCGGGTCTTCGATCGACGCCATGATTTTCTGGTCATGAACCCGGCCGCAACGACGCCCGTCCTGGTCGAGCCGGGCGTGATGACTGTGCCGGGCGCCGGCCCCATCGCCGAATACCTCGACGAGACGCGGGGTCTTGGCCTCGGCGACCGGAGACTGCTGCCCGAAGATCCGGCCGGGCGCGTCGAGGTCCGGCGCCTCCTCGACTGGTTCAACATCAAATTCTTCGAGGAGGTATCGGGCAGCCTCATCACCCAGAAGGTCTACAAACGGTTCATGACGCCGGAGCAGGGCGGCGGCGCCCCGGACATGGACGGCGTGCGGGCGGCGCGCGCCAATATCCGCTATCATCTTCGCTACATCGGCTATCTGATCCGAGCCCGCAATTGGCTGGGCGGCGATCGGCTCAGCTACGCCGATCTCGCGGCTGCGGCGCATCTGTCGAGCATCGATTTCCTGGGCGACGTACCATGGGCGGAGGACGAGACGGCGAGGAGTTGGTACGCGCGGGTGAAATCCCGTCCGGCGTTCCGTCCCCTTCTGGCGGACCGCGTGCCGGGGATCACGCCGAGCCCGACCTACACCGATCTCGATTTCTGAAGACACGCCTGGTCGAACGCGCTCACGCGCTGGGCTTCGAGCTTTGCCGCGTCGTGTCGCCGGATCGCATTCCCGAGGCGGCCGAGCGGCTGAAGACCTGGCTCGCTGCCGGCCATCATGGCGACATGGCCTGGATGGCCGAGACCGCCGAGCGGCGGTCGGATCCGCGAAAACTCTGGCCGGGCGTCCGCTCGGTGATCCTGCTCGGCATGAATTACGGACCCGAGGATGATCCGCTGGCGGGCCTCGCCCACCGTGGCTCGGGCTCCATCTCGGTCTATGCGCGCCACCGGGACTATCACGATGTCATCAAGGGCAAGCTGAAAGAGCTGGCGAGCGGCCTCCTGCGCGACGCCGGCGGGAGGGCCGAGGTCAAGGTCTTCGTCGATACGGCGCCGGTGATGGAAAAGCCGCTCGCGGAGGCGGCCGGCCTCGGCTGGACCGGCAAGCACACCAACCTGGTGTCGACGGACTTCGGCTCGTGGCTGTTTCTCGGCTCGATCTTCACGACCCTCGCGATCGAGCCGGATGCGCCCGGTGAACCCCATTGCGGTTCCTGCCGGGCCTGCCTCGACGCCTGTCCCACCCAGGCCTTTCCGGCTCCCTACCGGCTCGACGCGCGGCGTTGCATCTCCTATCTCACGATCGAGCACAAAGGGCACATCGATCGGGACTTTCGGCCCCTGATGGGTAATCGCATCTATGGCTGCGACGATTGCCTCGCCGTCTGCCCTTGGAATAAATTCGCGGTCGTGGGCCGGGAGGCCAAGCTGCGCGCCCGGTCGGATCTCGCGGCCCCGCCGCTCGACAGGCTGGCGCGGCTGGACGACATCGGCTTTCGCGCCATGTTCTCGGGAAGCCCGATCAAGCGGATCGGCATCGACAGGTTCTTACGCAACGTGCTCATCGCCATCGGCAATTCGAACGACAGGAGCCTCGCGGCCCATGCCGCCACCCATGTGGCACATGCCTCGCCCTTTGTGCGGGCGATGGCGGTCTGGGCGGGGGTGAGGCTCCTCGGCCGCGAGGCCTTCATCGAGCGCACGGGCGACGCGGGGGCGTCCGAGCGCGATCCCGATGTCCTGGCCGAATGGGAGGGAGCATGACGCTGTTCTGTTTCGGCATCGGCTATAGCGCCGGCCATTACATCCGCCACCATGCCGCCCCCATGGTTGCGATCGCCGGAACAGTTCGCGGCCGTGAGAAAGCCGACGACCTGTGCGGCAACGGTGTGAGGGCCTTCGTCTTCGACGGCGAGACCGCCGACGACGGCATAGCGCCCGCCTTAGCCGAGGCGGAGGCGATTCTCGTCAGCGTGCAGCCGTCGTCGGGCCGGGATCCGGTTCTGGCGCATTTCGGCGACGCGATCGCGAAGAGCCGTGCCGAGAGGATCGTCTATCTGTCGACGATTGGCGTCTATGGGGACCATGGGGGCGAGTGGATCGACGAGACGACCCAACCCCAACCGACGAGCACGCGGGGGCGGGAGCGGCTCGCCATCGAAGAGGCCTGGCTCGACCTCGGCCGATCGTCGGGCAAAGCCGCGGCGGTTCTCCGGCTCGCCGGCATCTATGGGCCGGGGCGCAACAGCCTCGAGGATCTTCGAGACGGGGACGCGCGGCGAATCGACAAGCCCGGCCAAGTGTTCAACCGCATCCATGTCGAAGACATCGGCCGCGCCATCGCGGGGGCCTTCGCGACCGTGCAGGCATTTGGCGCCTGGAACGTCACCGATGACGAGCCCGCCCCCGCTCCCGATGTCGTCGCCTACGCGGCCAAGCTGCTCGGGATCGAGCCGCCGCCGCTGACGCCCTTCGTCGAGGCCAACCTCTCGCCGATGGCCCGCAGCTTCTACGGCGCCAACCGCCGCGTCCGCAACGAGGCCATGAAGCGCGACCTCGGGGTCCGGCTCCGCTATCCGACCTATCGCGAGGGCCTTGACGCATTGCTCGCCGAAGCCCACACGCACCCTTCCTCCTGAACGACGCATGTTTTCGTCAATGCTCACGGTTGAGGTTTGCCGAAACCATGGCGGCGGGCTAGCCTGTGGGTCGGGGTGGCTCGGTAGCAAAAGCTTGAGCCAAGGTGTGACGATGGCAAGGGGTTCGATATGACGGTGGAACAGTCTGCTGCGAGGGGCCCGGATGATGAGACGCCTCACGGGATCGTCGCCAAACTGGGCACCAGCGCCGAAGACCTGAGGTCCGCCGTCCTGGCTAAACTGGTCTATGCGGTCGGAAAGACCGTGCCGGACGCTAGCCCGCGCGACTGGTTTCTGGCGACCGCCTATGCGGTGCGGGACCATGTGGTCGGCGGCTGGCAGGCCTCCTACAACAAGGCCAACAAAGGGCCGACCAAACGCGTCTATTATATGTCGCTGGAATTCCTGATCGGCCGTCTGCTGATCGACTCGCTTACCAATCTCGGATTGATGGAGCCGATGCGGGAGGCCCTCGCCGGTCTCGGCGTCGATCTCGAGCAGCTCCGCGAGGTCGAACCCGATGCGGCGCTCGGCAACGGCGGCCTCGGCCGTCTTGCCGCTTGCTTCATGGAAAGCATGGCGAGCCTGTCGATGCCGGCCTATGGCTACGGCATTCGCTACGATCACGGCCTCTTCCAGCAAATCGTGAAGGACGGCTGGCAGCACGAATACCCCGAGACATGGCTCTCCTTCACCAATCCATGGGAATTCGCTCGGCCCGAGATCGCCTATGACATCGGCTTTGGCGGCGCCGTCGAGACGAGCTATTCGGCGGAGGGCATTCCGCGTTACGAGTGGCATCCGGCCGAAACCGTGGAGGCCGTCGCCTATGACGTGCCGGTCGTCGGATGGCGCGGCAAGCATGTGAATACGTTGCGGCTCTGGTCGGCGCGCGCCGGCGACCCGCTGCGGCTCGACGCCTTCAACCAGGGCGACTATGTCGGCGCGCTGTCCGACCGGGTCCGCGCCGAGGCGATCTCCAAGGTGCTCTATCCGAGCGACGCGACGCCGGCCGGGCAGGAATTGCGCCTGCGCCAGGAATTCTTTTTCGTGTCGGCGTCGCTGCAGGATCTCACTCGCCGACACCTGAAGAAGAACCCCGATCTGCTCTCGCTGCCCGACTATGCGGCGATCCAGATGAACGACACGCACCCCGCCATCGCGGTGGTGGAGCTGATGCGCGTCCTCGTCGACCTGCATCACGTGCCTTGGGCGGACGCCTGGGGCGTGACGCAGCGCACCTTCGGCTACACGAACCACACCTTGCTGCCAGAGGCGCTTGAAACCTGGCCCGTGCCGCTGATGGAGCGGCTGCTGCCGCGCCACATGCAGATTATCTACCTTATCAACGCGGTGCATCTCGACAGCCTGCGCAAGGCGGGTGAAACCGACGCGGCGCTACTCTCCAATGTGTCGATCATCGACGAGGGATGGGGCCGTCGGATCAAGATGGGCACCCTCGCCTTCGTGGGCGCCCATAAGGTCAATGGCGTGTCGGCGCTCCACACCGACCTGATGCGCAAGACCGTCTTCAAGGATCTCAACCGGCTCTATCCGGACCGCATCACCAACAAGACCAACGGCATCACCTTTCGCCGCTGGCTGTTCGAGGCCAATCCTGGACTGACAAAGATCCTCGTCGATGTCCTCGGACCCAAGGTGATGGACGACGCCTCGGCGCTGGAAGGACTCGCCGCTCATGCGGAGGATTCAAGCCTGCAGGATCGGATGCAGGCCGCGCGCCTCAAGAACAAGGTCGCGCTGGCGCAGCTCATCAAGGCCCGCACGGGCATCATCGTCGACCCCTCGGCGATGTTCGACACGCAGATCAAACGCATCCACGAATACAAGCGCCAGCATCTCAATCTGCTGTCGACCATCGCGCTCTATAACGCCATCCGGGCCGAGCCCTGGCGTCCCTGGGTGCCCCGCGTCAAGATCTTCGCCGGCAAGGCCGCCGCGAGCTATCATTCGGCCAAGCTCATCATCAAGCTCGCCAACGACATCGCCCGCGTCGTGAACGGCGATCCCACGGTGCGCGGCCTGCTCAAGGTGGTGTTCATCCCGAATTACAATGTCAGCACCGCCGAGGTCATCATCCCGGCCTCCGATCTTTCGGAGCAGATTTCGACTGCTGGCATGGAAGCGTCCGGCACCGGCAACATGAAGCTCGCGCTGAACGGCGCGCTCACCATCGGGACGCTCGACGGCGCCAATGTCGAGATCAGCGAACAGGTCGGCCGGGACAACATCTTCATTTTCGGGCTGACGGCCGAGGAAGTAGCGGCCCGCCGCCAGTCTGGCATCAACGCCCGCGAGGCTGTCGCGGCCTCGTCGCAGCTGAACGAAGTGCTGGAGGCGGTCTCATCCGGGGTCTTCTCGCCGGACGACACCCATCGCTACACCGCCTGGGTCAATGACCTGCTCGATCACGACCATTTCCTGGTCACCCCGGATTTCGACTCGTATTATGCGGAGCAGGCCCGGGTGGACGCGGCATGGAACGACTCCAAGGCATGGTGGAAGTCGAGCATTCTCAATACGGCCCGGCTCGGCTGGTTCTCATCCGACCGCACAATCGGTGAATATGCCGACGAAATCTGGAACGTCCCTCACGTCGGGGCGTAATAATAAAGTTAAGGGTTTCGGGGAGGATACATGAGCGAGATCGGCTGGCAGGCCCGCGCTTCCGATGTCGCGGCGATCGTAGAGGCTCGCCATGGCGACCCTTTCGCCGTGTTGGGGCTGCACGATGCGCCGTCGGGTTTCGCGCTCAGGGCCTTCGTGCCCCACGCCGACAGTCTGCTGGCCATCGGACCCGACGGCAGCGTGACCGAACTGACGCTACGGGACAACGCCGGCTTCTTCGAAGGGGCTGTCCCTTCCGCGAAAGGACGGTGTCGTTATCGCCTTCGGGCCCACAACGAGGGCGGCTCCTGGGAGCTCGACGATCCCTATAGTTTCGGGCCGGTGTTGGGACAGCTCGACGACCATCTTTTCGTCGAAGGTCGACACGAGAGACTGCATGAACGCCTAGGCTCCCATCCCATCACGCACGAAGGGGTTTCGGGCGTGCATTTCGCGGTGTGGGCGCCCAACGCCTCGCGTGTCTCGGTGGTCGGCGATTGGAACGACTGGGACGGACGCCGCCACCAGATGCGCAAGCGTATCGAAAGCGGCATTTGGGAAATATTCGCGCCCGGCCTCGCGGCAGGGGCCATTTATAAATACGAGATCGTCGGCGCGCACGGTGCTCTGCTGCCGCTGAAGGCCGACCCCATGGCGGTCGAAGGCGAGCTTCGGCCCTCGACCGCTTCGGTGGTGGGGCATGATCGCGCCTTCCCCTGGTCGGACGGCGACTACATGAAGGCGCGGGCCGAAGTCGATCGCCGCCGCGCCCCCATGTCTGTTTATGAGGTCCATCTCGGCTCCTGGCGTCGCGGCGAGAACAACCGTTTTCTCACCTATGACGAACTCGCCGACCAACTCATCACCTATGCGGCCGAGATGGGCTTCACTCATCTCGAATTGATGCCGGTGTCGGAACATCCGCTCGATGCGTCCTGGGGGTATCAGCCGATCGGGCTCTTCGCACCCACGCGCCGCTTCGGCGACGCCGATGGGTTCGCCCGCTTCGTCGACAAGGCCCATGCGGCGGGCCTCGGTGTCATCATCGACTGGGTGCCGGCCCACTTTCCGGTCGACGTCCACGGCCTCGCCAATTTCGACGGCACGCCGCTTTACGAATATGCCGACCCGCGCCGCGGGTTTCACCCGGACTGGAACACCGCGATCTACGATTTCGCACGGCGCGAAGTCTCGGGGTTCCTCGTGTCCAACGCGCTCTACTGGTTGGAGCGCTTTCACATCGACGGGCTCCGGGTCGATGCGGTAGCGTCCATGCTCTATCTTGATTATTCACGCAAGGCTGGCGAATGGCTGCCGAATTGGGACGGCGGCAACGACAATCGCGAGGCGATCGACTTTCTCAAACATGTCAACCAAGTGTGTTATGCCAACCATCCCGGCGCCATGACGATCGCCGAGGAATCCACCGCCTGGCCCGGCGTGTCGACGCCCACCTATGCGGGGGGGCTCGGTTTCGGCTTCAAATGGAACATGGGCTGGATGCACGACACGCTCGAATTCATGGCGCTCGATCCCATTCATCGGCGCTGGCACTACGACCGGATGACCTTCGGTCTGCTCTACGCCTTTTCGGAGAATTTCGTGCTGCCGCTCTCGCATGACGAAGTCGTGCATGGCAAGAAGTCGATCCTCGCCAAGATGCCCGGGGATGAATGGCAGCGGTTCGCCAACGCTCGGGCTTATTATGGCTTCATGTGGGGGCATCCCGGCAAGAAGCTGCTGTTCATGGGCAGCGAATTCGGCCAGAGCACCGAGTGGAACTTCGACCAGAGTCTCGACTGGCACCTTCTGGATTATGATGTCCACAAGGGTCTCAAGGCGCTCATCGGCGATCTCAACGCGGTCTATCGGCAGACGCCGGCGCTCCATGCGCGGGACTGCGAGCCGGAAGGTTTTCGTTGGATCGTGGCCGACGACAGCGTCAACTCTGTCCTCGCCTGGGCGCGGTTCGGCGGCCCGGACGATCCGCCCGTCGTGGTGATCTCGAATTTCACCCCGGTGCCGCGCGCCCATTATCGGCTGGGGTTCCCATGCGCCGGCCGATGGCGCGAATTGCTCAACACAGACGCAAACCTGTATGGCGGATCGAACTCCGGCAACCTCGGCGGCGTTGTGGTGTTGAACGACCCCTCGCACGGTTTCGCGGCGTCGGGTGAGGTCTTTCTGCCGCCGCTGGCAACAGTTTATTTCGAGTTTCAACGCGACTGATCATGACGGGACGGTCATGCGGGCTCGCCCGATCGGTTAGGCGCGGCAGATGAAGTCTTGTGGGGAGGAATGGATGAACGTCAGAGCCAGCCAGGCACCGATCTCACGCAACGCGATGGCCTATGTGCTGGCGGGGGGGCGAGGGAGCCGGCTTTTGGAATTGACGGACCGGCGGGCCAAGCCGGCCGTGTATTTCGCCGGCAAGACCAGGATCATTGATTTCGCCCTGTCGAACGCGCTGAATTCGGGCATCCGCCGTATCGCTGTGGCGACCCAGTATAAGGCCCACAGCCTGATCAGGCACCTCGCCCGCGGCTGGAACTTCCTGCGGCCGGAGCGCAACGAAAGCTTCGACGTTCTGCCTGCGAGCCAGCGTGTATCGGAGAATATGTGGTATGTGGGCACCGCAGACGCGGTGTACCAGAACATCGACATCATCGAGAGCTACGATCCCAAATATATGGTGATCCTGGCCGGCGATCACATCTACAAGATGGATTACGAGAAGATGCTCCAGCAGCACGTCGATGCTGGCGCGGATGTGACCGTGGGCTGCCTCGAGGTACCGCGGATGGAGGCCGTCGCCTTCGGAGTCATGCATATCGACGAGACGAACAAGATCCTCTCGTTTCTGGAAAAGCCCAAGAATCCTCCGGCCATGCCGGGCAAGCCCGAGGTGGCGCTGGCCAGCATGGGCATCTATGTCTTCGAGACGAAGTTTCTCATCGACGCCCTGAAACGAGACGCGGCCAACGAGAAGTCGGAGCATGATTTCGGCAAGGACATCATTCCCGAAATTGTTGCCAACGGCAAAGCCGTTGCCCATCACTTCTCGCAATCTTGCGTCAGGTCGAGCAACGAGACCGAAGCCTATTGGCGCGATGTCGGCACCGTGGATGCCTATTGGGAAGCCAATATCGACCTAACCGATGTCGTGCCGGGGCTCGATCTTTACGATCAGGAATGGCCCATCTGGACCTATAGCGAACTCACCGCGCCCGCCAAATTCGTGCATGACCTCGATGGGCGGCGCGGTCAGGCCGTCTCCTCGCTGGTTTCGGGCGGCTGCGTAGTCTCGGGCGCATCACTCAAGAGCTCGCTGTTGTTCACTGGGGTCCGGGTCAATTCCTTCACGACTGTCGAGCGCGCCGTCATCCTGCCTTATGTCAATGTGGGACGCTCGGCCCGCCTCTCCGACGTCATCATCGACCGTGGCGTCACTATTCCCGAAGGACTGGTGATCGGCGAGGATCCGATCCTCGATGCCAAGCGGTTCCGGCGCACGGACCGGGGCATTTGCCTCGTCACTCAGACCATGATCGATCGGCTTGACCTTTGAGTCTAGCACCAATGACGATCACGGCGCTTTCCATCGCCTCCGAGGCCTATCCGCTCATCAAGACGGGGGGGCTTGCGGATGTCGTTGGGGCGCTGCCGGGCGCGCTAAAGCCCGAAGGCATCGCGATGCGGACGCTGGTCCCCGGCTACCCGGCCGTTCTGGCCGCGCTGAAGGACGGCGAGGTCGTCGCGGACCTGCCCAATTTTTTCGGCGGCCCGGGTCGGCTGATCGCCGGAACGGCGCGGGGTCTCGATGTCTTCGCCATAGAGGCGCCGCATCTCTATTCGCGCGACGGCAATCCTTACCTCGCGTCGAACGGTACGGACTGGCCGGACAATGGCCTGCGTTTCGCGGCTTTGGCGCAAGTCGGCGCGCGGCTCGGCAAGGGCCTTGTGCCATCCTATCGGCCCGATATCGTCCATGGTCATGATTGGCAGGCGGGCCTCATGCCAGCCTATCTGCATTTTAGTGATGGACCCCGGCCTAGAACGGTCATGACCATCCACAACCTGGCCTTTCCGGGTCAGTTTCCGGCCAACATGCTGCAGACGATCGGCCTGCCGGCCGAGGCCTTCTCGGTCAATGGCGTCGAATATTACGGGTCGATCAGCTATCTCAAGGCCGGTCTCCATTACGCCGACCGCATCACCACCGTGTCGCCCAGTTACGCGGCCGAAATCCTCGGCCCCGAAAACGGCATGGGGTTTGACGGCCTCCTTCGGGCGAGGGCCGCGACGATGACAGGCATTCGCAACGGCATCGACGATACGGTCTGGGATCCGGCGAGCGATCCCGCGATCGAAGCCCGCTACTCGAAAGACTCGATCGTGGGGCGGGCGAAGAACAAGTCGGCGCTGCAAAAGCGGTTCGGCCTCACCGTGTCGCGTGATGCACTGGTGTTCGGCGTCGTCAGCCGCCTCTCTTGGCAAAAGGGGCTCGACCTCGTGCTCAATGCGCTGCCGACCCTGCTCGAAGCGGGAGGTCAGCTCGCTGTCGTGGGCACAGGCGACGCCTGGATGGAAGAAGCGTTTCGCGCCGTGGCTGAAGCCCATCCAGGGCGCATCGGGGTCTTTATCGGCTATGACGAGACCCTTGCCCACCAGATGCAGGCGGGCGTGGACGCGCTGCTGGTGCCCTCCCGGTTCGAACCCTGCGGCCTGACGCAGCTCTGCGCCCTTCGCTATGGCGCAGTCCCTGTCGTCTCACGGGTCGGCGGCCTCGCCGACACCATCGTGGATGCCAACGAGATGGCGCTGGCAAGCGGCGCCGCGACCGGCATCATGTTCTCACCCGTCACGATCCCCGCCATGGAGACGGCGTTGCGGCGGACTGCGGAAATCTACCGTGATCCTGAGGACTGGGCCCGCATGGTGCTGGCCGGCATGGCAACGGACGTCTCCTGGCGGGGTCCCGCGAGACGCACCGCGAACCTCTATCGCGCCGTCATAAAATCCCCTCCGTCTACCTTAGCCCTTGCCGGAACGCCCGCATGACAACGATCGCGACGACCCCCTTCGACGACCAGAAGCCCGGCACCTCCGGCCTGCGCAAGAAGGTGCCGCAATTCCAGCGGCCGCATTATGTCGAGAATTTCGTTCAGTCGATTTTCGATAGCCTTGAAGGTTTCGAAGGAAAAACTCTCGTTCTGGGCGGGGACGGCCGCTATTTCAACCGCGAGACGATCCAGACAACGCTGCGGATCGCCGCCGCCAATGGGTTCGGCAAGGTGCTGGCCGGCAAGGGCGGCATCCTGTCGACCCCGGCCGCATCGAACCTCATCCGGCAGCACGGCGCCTTTGGCGGCATCATCTTGTCGGCCAGCCACAATCCTGGCGGCCCAGACGGCGACTTTGGGATCAAATACAATGGTTCGAACGGTGGTCCCGCTCCCGAAAAGGTGACGGATGCGATTTTCGCCCGCACCAAATCGATCACCCACTTCAAGATTGTCGAGGCGGCCGATGTCGATCTCGACCAGATTGGGACGACCAAGCTTGGTGATATGACGGTCGAGGTCGTCGATCCCGTCACCGACTACCAGGCGTTGATGGAGACGCTGTTCGACTTCGAGGCCATTCGCGCGATGTTCGCCGGAGGCTTCCGCATGCGGTTCGACGCAATGTCGGCCGTCACCGGCCCCTACGCGACCCGCATTCTGGAAGAGGTGCTCGGCGCCCCGTCCGGTACCGTGCTCAACGGCACGCCGCTGCCCGATTTCGGTGCTCATCACCCTGACCCGAACCTCGTCCACGCCAAGGAAATCTACGATCTCGCCATGTCGGCCGACGCGCCGGATCTCTGCGCCGCCTCGGACGGCGACGGTGACCGTAACCTTATCATAGGCCGGGGTATTTTCGTGACCCCGTCAGATAGCCTCGCGGCGCTGGCCGCCAACGCGCATCTGGCACCGGGCTATGCGCAAGGACTGGCCGGTATCGCCCGGTCGATGCCGACGAGTTGCGCCGCAGACCGGGTCGCGCGGGCCAAGAAGGTCGCGATTTACGAGACGCCAACGGGCTGGAAGTTTTTCGGCAACCTTCTCGACGCCGGTAAAGCGACGATCTGCGGCGAAGAAAGCGCCGGCACGGGCTCCAACCACGTGCGCGAAAAGGACGGCCTGTGGGCCGTACTCTTGTGGCTCAACATCCTGGCCGTTCGCCAGGAGAGCGTCCTCGACATCATGCGGGACCATTGGCGCACCTATGGGCGTAACTATTACGCCCGCCACGACTATGAGGAGGTCGAATCCGCCGGCGCCAATGACCTCATCACGGCCTTGCGGGAGAAGTTGCCCAGCCTCGTGGGACAGAATTTTGGTGTCGCACGGGTCACCGAGGCCGACGATTTTGCCTATCACGATCCGGTGGACGGCTCGGATTCGGCCCATCAGGGCATCAGGATCCTGTTCGACGACCAGTCGCGCATTGTCTATCGCCTGTCGGGCACCGGCACCGCCGGGGCGACGTTGCGGGTCTATATCGAGCGGTTCGAGGACGATCCCAAAGCGCTCGACCTCGACACAAGCGAGGCCTTGGCGGATGTCATCATGCTCGCCCGCTACCTCGCCGACATCGAGGCCCATACGGGTCGCGCGGAGCCTTCTGTCATAACCTGACGAGCCACCTTGGCATTCGGGCGCCAACCGGTCTATGACGGCGCGGCAAGCGCGTCGGGGAGCAGAGTGGAAACGAAGAGTCATTATGCCGTCTACGGCGTCCTGCCGGAGGGGCTGAATGAGATCCCTGGCGATGCGGTCCAATGCTCGCCGCTCATTCCTGGCGCGGAACGGCTCGAAGACTTTCCCGAGGGGCAGCTTGCCGCCGTAACCATACTGGCGCCGCCCGGGACGGTGGAGCGTCGCTATGCGCTGGCTCTTGCACTCCGAGCCCTTTCACCCGAGGGGACCATCGTCGCGATGGCGCCGAAGCTAAAAGGCGGCTCCAGGCTCGGCGAAGAATTGCAGCGTTTTGGCTGCGTGGTCGAGGAGACCGCTAAGCGCCATCACCGCATCTGCGTCGCTAAACGGCCGGCGGCCATCGAAGGGTTGGACGAGGCTCTGGCGGACGGGGCGCCGCGTCTTGTCGAGGCGCTTGGGCTCTGGTCGCAGCCCGGCATTTTCAGTTGGGACCGGATCGACCCTGGCTCAGCCCTGCTGATCGAGCATATGCCAGCGCTGTACGGCAAGGGGGTAGACCTTGGCAGCGGCATCGGGGTGCTGGCCCGCGCCGTGCTCAGCGCACCGAAAGTGAAGCAGATCACGCTTCTCGATATCGACCGCCGGGCCATCGACGCGTCGCGTCGCAATATCGATGATCCGCGAGCTGTATTCCGGTTGAGCGACGTTCAACGCGGCGGCACGGGCCTGACGGGTCTCGATTTCGTCGTGATGAATCCCCCGTTCCACCAGGGTGGCGGAAGCGAGGACCAGGCGCTCGGCCAGGGCTTCATCCGGCGCGCCGCCGAAAGCCTGCGCCCGGGTGGCGTACTGTGGCTAACGGCCAACCGGCATCTGCCCTATGAAGCTGTCCTGAAGCCCGCTTTCAAGGACGTGAAGCCGCGCGCGGATGCCCTGGGCTATAAGGTTTTCGAGGCCAAGAAGTGAGTAAGCCTCCGGCCACGATGCGGCTCGACCGGCTGCTCGCCAATCTCGGCTATGGCTCGCGTCGCGACATCGAGACGCTGGCCCGCATGCGGCGGCTCGTTCTGGACGGAGAGGTCGTCGAGCATGTGGACGAACGGATCGCCCTTGGTCCCGATCTGCCGGCTCGGCTGACGATCGACGACGAGCCCATGGATCCTCCGCCGGGACTCGTGCTGCTCTTGCATAAGCCGCTCGGCGTAACCTGTTCGCATAAGGAGGCAGGGCCGCTCGTCCACGCTCTGTTGCCGGCGCGCTGGCGGCTGCGCCAGCCGGCGCTGTCGACGGTCGGCCGTCTCGATAAGGAAACGTCCGGCCTGCTGCTGCTCACCGACGACGGTGATCTTCTCCATCGCATCATCTCGCCGAAGGCACATCTGCCGAAGCGCTATCGCGCCGCCCTCGACCGGCCGCTCGGCGCCGAGGTGGACCAGATTTTCGCCTCTGGTCAGTTGATGCTCGAGGGAGAGACCAAGCCGCTGGAACCGGCGATGCTCGAACGCGTCTCGCCCAGGGAGGCGATCGTGACCGTCACCGAGGGGCGCTACCACCAGATCCGCCGCATGTTCGCGGCCGTGGGCAATCACGTCATCGCCCTGCATCGCGAATCGATCGGCGCTCTCGTGCTGCCGCCTGATCTCGAACCTGGGCGCCATCGCGTCTTGACGGCGCATGATCTCGACGTCCTTTTCGCTTCCCCAAACCCTTCACACCCGGCCGAGGCCCACTGATGACCGACACCCTGCCCGATCGCCTGTCCTCCGATCCCAACAGCGCCTATTACGACGAGGCGCTGCTCGCACGCGGCATCGGCATTCGTTTCAAGGGCGAGGAAAAGACCAATGTCGAGGAATATTGCGTCAGCGAGAGCTGGGTTCGGGTCGCAGCCGGCAATGCCAAGGATCGCAAGGGCAATCCCTTGACCATCAAGCTCAATGGCTCTGTCGAACCCTATCTCCGGTAGAACCGACGGCTTCAGCTTGCGCGTCCGGCGGGCCCGGGCATCATTCGCCGAATCAGGCCGTCACGCCAGACGTAGTGGTGAACCAGCGCCGCCGCTGCATGGAACAAGGCGACGCACAGGACCGCATTGGCGGCGAGCTCATGCCATCGATTGATCGGCCGCTTCAACTCAGGGTCGCCGATCTGTGGCAGGTGGAACAGGCCGAACATCGAAAATCCCCGCACGAAGGCATTGACCACGCCAAGGATCACCACGGTCACCAGCAGGGCATAAAGCAGGTAATGCGTGGCCGTCGCGGCGGCCTGGAGAAGGCCGTGGTCTGCCGCCGGCAGGGTCCGGCCGCCACGGGCGCGCCAGATGATTCGCCAGCCCAGCACAACAAGCAGCGCGAAGCCGAGCAAAACGTGTAGTGACCAATAGTCGAGCCTAAGGGGCCCGCGCGGAAACCAGTCAGCGGTTTGGCCCATGATCCATAGCAGAGCGACAAGCATCGCCGTGGCCCAATGCAGACGGATCGTCATAGCGTCATAACGCGGCATGGCTTGGTGGTCCATCGCCCTCTCCTTTTGTAACAACGGTATCACGTCCTATTGACTGCGGTTCTTTGAATGGACACCCTGCAAAGACATCACGCTCTAGGACGTCGGTATGGGACGGCGAGCGAGCCGGCTCACGCTTGAGATGGCGGTAGCGCCAAAAGACCCCAATTCCACCCCGGCCGGAAAGGGTCTATTGGGAGCGCATGTCCTCCTCCCCCAAAACTCTTCGCAGGCCGTTGGTCTTCGCCTCGGTCATCATCGCCATGTCCATGGTCGCCATCGAGGCGACGATCGTCTCGACCGCCATGCCGCAGATCGCCGGGCAGCTCGACGGCCTCAATCTCTATAGCTGGGTGTTCGGTTCGTTCCTGCTGGCCCAGACCGCCACGACCGTCGTGTTCGGCAAGCTGTCGGACATTTACGGACGCAAGCCCGTGCTGCTGTTCGGCATCGCGGTCTTCCTTATCGGCTCCATCATGGCGGGCTTCGCCTGGTCGATGCCCTCGATGATCGTGTTCCGCCTGATCCAGGGCGTCGGCGCGGGCTCGATCCAGCCGGTCGGCATGACGGTGGTCGGCGATCTTTACTCGGCGCGCGAGCGCGGCAAGATTCAGGGCTATCTGGCCAGCGTCTGGGCTGTATCGGCCGTGGTCGGTCCGCTGATCGGCGGATTCATCGTCGCTCGCTGGTCCTGGGCCTGGATATTCTGGATCAACATCCCGATCGGCCTTGCGGCGGCGGTCGGCTTCGTCCTGTTCCTCGACGAAGGCGTCGAGCGGCGGCGTCTCCCCGTCGACATTATTGGCGCCGCGCTGTTCACCGTCGCGATCGCGTCGCTGATGGTCGCGCTGACCGAATATGGCACCGGCGACATGACCGGCGCCGCCATCGCGCTCGCGGTCTTCTGCGTCAGCTCGGGGCTGTTCGTCGCGCAAGAGCGACGCGCCAAGGATCCCATGGTGGCCATCGGCCTCTGGGGCCGGCGGCCGATCGCGGCCGCCAACGGCGCCTCGTTGCTGGCCGGCATGGCGGTGATCGGCCTCACAACCTTCCTGCCCATGTATGTTCAAGGCGTGCTGGGTCAGTCGGCCCTGGTGGCGGGCTTCACGCTGACCGTGATGGTGCTTGGCTGGCCGTTCGGCGCGACCCTTGCGGCGCGGGTGCTCGGGCGGTTCGGCATCCGCCCGGTTCTGCTGTCCGGCGCCGCGCTGCTGCCGTTGGGCGCGACCGCTTTCCTGACGCTGGGACCGACGAGTTCACCCGTCGTCGCGGGGCTTGGCTCGCTCGTGATGGGATTCGGCATGGGGTTGATCTCGACCGCCTGCCTGGTGTTGGTCCAGGACATCGTGGCCTGGGACCAGCGCGGCAGCGCCACCGCCTCGAACATTTTCGCGCGCAACCTCGGCTCGACGCTGGGCGCCACCGTGTTCGGGGCGGTGCTGAATTTCGGGCTCGCGCATAGTTCGTCGGGGCCGGTCAGTTCGCAAGCGTTGCGCCACCTGCTCGACGCGGCCTCAACGGTGACGCTCGCCGATGCCGGCATCCGCGATGTGCTGCAGCATTCGCTGCATCTGACCTTCTGGGCGGTCTTCGTCGTGGCGGTCCTGACGGTGGGTCTGTCGCTGCTGGTGCCCCCGGTTGTCCTTGGCGGGCTCAAGGAAGTACCGGCCGAATAGGTCGCATGATGCCGAAAAGTCGGCACGGGTTTTCGGCATCATGCTTTGATATATTGGAACCGATCACGATGCCTTTGGATGAATTCCATCCAAAGACATCGTGATCTAGCTGTCAGCGCCAGCGGATGGTTCGACCGAGCGCCGTCATCGGCTCTTCCAGGAGCCGCGTCGTGAGCCAGCTCAGCGCGACCGTGACGGCGACGGCGGCCGCCGTCACCGCGATCTGAGCCGGGGTGTGGAAATCCGGCTCGGCGCCCAGCAGAAAACCATGCATCAACCCCAGGACGGCGAGATGCGTAAGATAGACGCTATAGGAAATAGTGCCGAAAAAGCTCAGCAGGCGCGACTCGAACCGCTTGGCCTCCGGCGCGCCCTTGACCAGCATAAGGATGAATAGGGCCGCCGCGACGGCCGTGAGCCCAGGCCCCAGGATCTGGAAGCGCGGACCGACGACCCCGCCGTCGAGGCGCTGGATCAGTGCGATCAGGAACAGCACCCCGATGGGCGCCATGCGCAACGGCAGCGACCACCGCGCCCAGTCGATGACATCGCGTTTCACGAGGACGGCCAGGACGAGCCCTGCGCAGAGCACGTCCATGCTGGCCGGCATCAGGACGAGCGGAGCAAAGCTGAGAGAGCCCGACAGGACCCCCCAGGCCCGGAGGCCCAAACCCGCCGCGCAGAGGCCTAGCAGGACCGGAATCCACCATCGTCGCGGCACCGCCATGAAGATGAAGGGCGCGACGACATAATAATGTTCCTCGACGGCCAGCGTCCAGGTCGGAGCCAGCCAATGCAGGCCCACGCTCTCGCGCGTCGCGACGAAGATATTTTGCGCGAAGACGAAATAGGACCAGGTGGGAAGCGGTTCGGACGTCTGGACCCAGCTTCGGTCGCCGAGCCATCCGACGATCGCTAAAATGCAGACCGTAGAGAGAAAATAGGTCGGGAAGGTCCGGCAGATGCGGCGAAAGTAGAAGACCGACAGGAAGTTGCCGGCCTCCTGCTTCTCGATGATGAGCCGGCCGACCAGATAGCCGCTGAGGACGAAGAACACGATGACCGCGACCCAGCCGACCGAACCCACGATACCGTGCGGAACCTCGACGACATAATGCGAGAAAAGGACGAAAAGGGTCATCAGCCCGCGCAAACCGTCGAGGGCGACGACGCGACCGGCCGGAGCCTTGGCGGCGGCGCGCGTGTCAGGCGTGCCGGCTGACCACGGGAAATCAAGATGTCCGACAGAAAAGCTCATCGTCCGCGAGGCTAGGGTTCCACAGCGGACCTATCGTCCGGGAACGATGCTACCGGACGTTTAATGGCAAAGGGTCTTTGGCGATGGGCCGGGGACGGCGCTTCGTCATGGTTGAGGATTTGTCCCGTTGGCATTGATGGTGGATCATCGACGCCGGTACGCCGTACGGTCGGCACGCATTCGCGCTCGCCGACCGGTCGTCTTGAATGCCGAATGGGATCAGCCCCGGTTCGGCAAGGCCTCATAGGCTTGGTCGAGCGCGATGGCGACCTTGTCGAACAATTCGTCGATCTGCTGCGCCGTGATGACCATCGGCGGGCAGAAGCCGAGCACATCCCCCATGTTGCGGGCGATGACGCCATTGGCCTGCACCATGCCGCTGACGAGGCTGCCGAGTTGGCCCGGCTTGTCGAGCCCTTTCTTGGTCACCTTGTCGGTCACGAGGTCGAGCGCGCCGATGAGCCCGATGCCCCGCGCCTCCCCGACCAGCGGATGGCCCTTGAAGCCGGCGAGACGGGCCTGCATCTTCGGCCCGACCTCGCGCACATGGTCGACGATGCCGCGCTCCTCGATGATGGCTAGGGTTTCGAGCGCCACCGCCGCCGCGACCGGATGGCCTCCGCCGGTGAAGCCCATGCCGAGGGTACCGATGCGATGGGTTTCGTCGGCGATGGGGCCATAGACGGTCTCGTTCATCATCAGCGCGGAAATCGGCAGATAGGACGACGAGAGCTGCTTCGACACGACGATCATGTCGGGCTCGATATCATAGGTGATCGAGCCGAAAAGATTGCCGGTGCGGCCAAAACCGCAGATCACCTCGTCCGCGACGAGCAGAATGCCGTATCGGCGCAACACGGTCTGGATTTTGGGCCAATAGGTGGCCGGCGGCACGATGACCCCGCCCGCGCCCATGACGGGCTCGCCGAAAAAGGCCGCGATGGTCTCGGGACCTTCGGCCAAGATCAAGGCTTCGAGTTCGTCCGCGAGGCGGGTCGCGAAGGCCTCCTCAGTCTCGCCCGGCTGTCCCTCGCGCCAGAAATGCGGGCAGCGCGTATGCAGGAAGCCCGGCAGCGGCAGATCGAAGGACATATGGTTGGTCGGGATGCCGGTGAGGCTCGCCGAGGCGATGGTGATGCCGTGATAGCCCTTGACGCGGCCGATCATCTTTTTGCGCTTCGGCTCGCCGATCGAATTCGATCGATACCACAGGAGCTTGATGGCCGCGTCGTTGGCCTCGGACCCGGAATTGGTGAAGAACACCTTGTCCATCCTGGCGGGGGCGATCGAGATCAGTTTTTCAGCGAGGTCGATCAGCGGCGAATGCGATTTATGCGAGAAGGGATGGTAGAAGGGCAGCTTCGCCATCTGCGCCGCCGCCGCCTCGACAAGGCGCTTCTCGCCGAAGCCGAGCCCGACGGACCATAGCCCCGCCATGGCCTCGATGTAGCGCGTGCCGTGGACATCCTCGACATAGATGCCATCGCCCTTGTCGATGACGAGCGGGCCCACCTCGGCATGGCGCCGCGCATCCGTGTAGGGATGCAGGATATGCGCGATGTCGCGGGCCTCAGGGGAATTGGGCAGGGGCGGGCTGACGGGCTTATTCACGGGTTGCGGTCTCCGCGTGTCGGGATTGATCGAGCATAGGCCCGGCGGCGCCATTGCGCTACAGCCGGGAGATGCTCGACAAAAGCTTCTTCGCCCGGCCGGCGGTCGTCGTTGCCCGCGACCTCATCGGCGTCCTTCTTATGGTGGAGGGCGCGGGCGGCCCCATTGTCGAGACCGAGGCCTATGATGACGACGACCCCGCCTCGCATAGTTTCGGAGGCCCAAAGGTCCGCAACCGGACAATGTTCGGGCCGCCGGGTCATGCCTATGTGTATCGCTCCTACGGCATTCATTGGTGCCTGAACTGCGTCTGCTTGCCGGGCAGCGCGGTGCTGATCCGCGCCGTCGAACCCTTGGCCGGGATCGAGGCGATGCGGGCACGAAGGGGATTGGCGAGCGAAAGGCTGCTCTGTTCCGGCCCGGGACGCCTTTGCCAGGCGCTCGGCGTCTCGGTGGCGCATGACGGATCGCCGCTCGACGCCCCGCCGTTCCGGCTAGAGCCTAGGGAGGGCGCGGCGGAGATCCTGGCCGGGCCGCGCATCGGCATTACCAAGGGTATCGACACCCCGTGGCGCTTCGTTTTGGCGGGGTCGCGGTTTTTGAGTCGGCGGATGTCAAGCCACGCCGGGAACTTCAGCCCTTCGGGAACGTTGAGATCCGAGACCTAATCAAACTCGCCCGCCGACCACACCGTCGGCGGGCCTTTTTGTTCCGGCAGTCCGTTAGCGGGCCGGCGCATCATCGTTAACTCCGCGTTGACCGCTTCCGGGCTTTGTTGCGGCCGATCGGTCCGTCGAGCGGGCCGCGCCGCAGGAGAACACCATGACGGATACGGTCGGGATCGCCGGGGATCGCATACGCTCCTTCATCGAGCGCATCGAACATATCGAGGAAGAGCTGAAGGCGCTCAACGAGGGCAAGAAGGAGGTTTTCGCCGAGGCCAAGGGCGAGGGCTTCGACGTGAAGGTGCTGAAAGAGATCCTCAAGCTCCGCAAGCAGGACCAGGACGAACGCGACGAGCATGATTCGCTGCTCGACCTTTATATGCGCGCCATGGACACCGCCGAGCCCTCCGAACGAGCCAAAGCCGCCTGAACAAGGCCGCCTGAGCAATGTCGGCCGAGACGCCGTCGTCACGGCGTCTCAATATTGGATCGTGGCCCGCACGCCGAAGACCACCGCGTTGTGGATCGGCCGGCCGGAGGGGTCGTTGGGATTTGGGATGTGGCCCCCCGGACGCATGACATATTGGACGTCGGGTTGGACCGTGAACCCGGGCACGACCTGCGCCTGATAGGTCGCCTCCACCAAGATTTCGTTGGAGCGCGCCGGGTAACCCGGCGCCGTCAGCTTCTGCGAAAAATCGGCCTGCCGGGCCTTCGACGAGATCTGAGTATAGGCCGACGACAGCCCGGCGCTATCGTCGGGCCGACCTGGCACGAGACCCTTGGCCGTCACCCCGCCATCGGCGTAGAAGCTGACAAGGTTCCGATCGGACGGCGCGGCAGAGAGGCGGGCGAAAGCACCGATCGCGCCATCCTCGGTGTTCGGCAGGCGATAGACCATCTGGTCCACCATGCCGTAGATGCCGTCATTGCCGCCAAGGCTCGGCGCGGGGGCCGATTGAGCCGCGCTATAGGCCAGGCTCTCCGGCACGAAGCGCCCGAAATGCCGCCAGCCGCCGAGCTTGGCGATGCCCAGCAGTACCGGCCCTTCCTTGTCCCCATAAGCATATTGGGCCTCGAGGAAGACGAGCGGCGCGTCGGTGACGCGAAAATTCGTGCCGTGCGGGTCGCGTCGCTGCGGGTCGGGATTGGCGCCTGCGGCCGCCGGCCCCGCCGGATCGCCGTCGAAGACCGCGCCAAGAAGGCTCCAATGCTGGTCCGGCGTCAGCTTCAACCGCGCCCCCGGCACGGCGAGCGGATAGGCCGGACCGCCGCTCGGAAGATCGTAGGCCGTTATATTGGGGAAGCCGAAGGTCGAATTGACGAAGATCCCCGCATATTGGCTGACGAAAAACTCTGTATCGGCTCCGAACTGACCCAACCGCAGCGCTGCCTTGCCGCCGGGCAGCGTCTGTTCGTACCAGGCCGCATAGAGGCGCGTCGAGGCGCGAGCCTCGATGCTGGAGGTGGTCGACAGGTCGAGCACATCGTTGCGGCTCAGCCCGTCGCCATAGATCCGGTAGCCCTCGGCATAAAGCGTCCCGCCTTCGATCCCCAAGGCGGTCTTGAGGTCTACGTTGATCTCGGCATCGAGCCGTCCTTCGTGAATGCCGCCCGTCCGGCTTCCTCCGGAGAGGTCGCCAAAGACCTCGCCGATATAGGTGAGGCTGTAGGTGATGCCGTGCCTGGCCAAGGCGGCCCTGACGCCGCCGAGATCGCCATAGGGACCGAGCGAGGATTGGATGCTCGGCGAATCGGCCGAAGCCGCCTGCTGGCCCGAGGTTTGCGCCGTGCCTCCGAAGTTCGACTGACCGCCCGCACCCTCCGGCGCGCTTTGCGCTTGCGCGGCGCCCATGCTGGCGAAAACCGCAGTTACCACGACAATCGCCAAGCGCATGCGATAAAAGGGCGAGATGGTTCGAACGTCCATAGACCTCGTCAATAAAACATGCCGATCGCCTTTTTGTGTCGACAGAACCGACGCCGCCGCTTCCCGGTCCGCTGTGACTTTGCGGGCACGATGGCCCATTGCGGCGCCCGATCTCGCGGTCTACATCCTGCCCCCCAATAGGGTGGAACGAGAGACGAGGGACGCCGACTATGGCTGGACGCTTGACGGGCAAGACGGCGGTCATCACCGCAGCGGCGCAAGGGATCGGCCACGCATCGGCGCTGGCCTGCGCGCGAGAAGGCGCCTCCGTGATCGCGACCGACATCGACGCGGAAAAATTGCAAGCGCTGGCCGGCGTCGAAGGCATCCTCACCCGCAAGCTGGATGTGCTCGACAGGGCCGCTATCGCGGACTTCGCCGCGGAGATCACCGCGCCGGACATTCTGTTCAACTGCGCCGGCTATGTGCATAACGGCACCATCCTCGATTGCGACGAGGAGGCCTTCTCCTTCTCGGTCGACCTCAACATGCGGGCCATGTACCGGATGATGCGCGCCTTTCTGCCCGGCATGATCGCCAAGGGCGGCGGATCCATCATCAACATGGCCTCGGTGGCCTCGACGATCATCGCGGCGCCGAACCGCTTCGTCTACGGCGCCACCAAAGCCGGCGTCACCGGCATGACCAAATCGGTCGCTGCGGATTTCATCACTAAAGGAATCCGCGCCAACGCCATCTGCCCCGGCACCATCGAAAGCCCCTCGCTCCAGGACCGGATGCGGGCCGGCGGCGACTACGAGGTCGCTCGCGCGAGCTTCCTCTCCCGCCAGCCGATGGGTCGGCTCGGCAGGCCGGACGAGGTGGCCAATCTCGTGGTGTTTCTCGGCAGCGACGAATCCTCGCTCATTACCGGGACGGCGATCGCCATCGACGGCGGCTGGACCAATACGTAGAGGACAACGAGGTCAGCCCGCGAGGGTCGGTTCGCGACCCCGGTTCTGCCCAACGAACACTGACCAGCGGAGCACCCTCAATTCGAGCGTTGCGTAAAACGTTTTACTGCGCTGCAATAAATGCGCGTCAGGGTTACGACCGACCGCGCTATTCGTGCTGCGGGATTCGTTCGACAGGCCGCGCTGATGCTGGGATTGCCTCTTTCTCTTTATGCCCTGGCGATCGCCTCGTTCGGGATCGGGACTACCGAATTCGTCATCATGGGCCTGTTGCCCGATGTGGCACAGGATCTTGACGTGACGATCCCAGCCGCGGGCATGCTGATCGGCGGCTATGCGCTCAGCGTAACCTTCGGCAGTCCGATCATGGCGGCGCTGCTCTCTGCCGTTTCCCGCAAGACGGCGCTCCTGCTGCTCGTCGGCCTCTTCATCCTCGGCAACATTTTGTGCGCCCTCGCGCCGAACTACGGGCTGCTGATGGCGGCGCGGGTGTTGACGGCGCTCTGCCACGGCACTTTCTTCGGGATCGGCGCCGTCGTGGCGACGACCCTGGTCCCCGCCTCGAAACGCTCCCTCGCCATTTCGATCATGTTCTCAGGGCTGACGCTGGCGAATGTCCTCGGCGTGCCGGCCGGGACGGCGCTGGGTCAGGTGGCGGGCTGGCGGGCGACCTTCTGGGCCATCGTGCCGATCGGCCTGCTGGCCGCCTTCGCGATCTGGCGCTGGCTGCCGAAGACGGCGACCACCACCCGAAGCCGCTTCCGGCAGGAGGTCCGCATCCTGGCCAAACCCGCCGTGCTGCTGCCCATGCTGGTCAGCGTCCTTGCCTCGGCGAGCCTGTTTGCCACCTTCACCTATATCGCGCCCCTGCTCGAGACCATATCCGGTATTTCGGCCCGTGGGGTGACCCTTGTGCTGGTCCTGTTCGGCATCGGCATCACGGGCGGCAACCTCATGGGCGGACGCCTTGGGGATTGGCGGCAGGTGACGGCGCTTGCCGGCATCACCAGCACCCTGGTGCTCATCCTAGTCGCGCTCGGTTTCGCCGCTGCTTCGCCTTGGCCAGCGACCTTGATGGTCGTGGTCTGGGGCTTCGTTCATTTCGCCTGCGGCTCGCCGTTGCAGGGTCGCGTGGTCGATGCGGCGAGCGATGCGCCCAACCTCGCCTCCGTCCTGAACCAGAGCGCGTTCAACCTCGGCAACGCCGTGGGAGCCGCCATCGGCGCTCAGGCGCTGCGGATTGGCTTTTCCTACGCCGATCTACCCTATTTCAGCGCCGCGCTGGCGGCTCTCGCGCTGGGCGTCGTGTTGATCGACGGCGGTCTTAGCCGTCGCCGTTCGGCTTTCGCCGAGGCAGGGGCGGCCTGATCCCTCACCCTGCCTGATGGTAGGGGACCACATAGGGTCCCTCCGGAATGACGGCCACGGCCGCGTCGCCGCCGCGAGACATCGAGGCCGCGATGGCCGCATCGATATCGGTGATCATCTCGACGCCGGTCGCGGCCCGGTCCGCCGTCGACAGGCCTGACGTGTAGAGTTCGATCCGCCCAAGCCGCATCGGCTTCAACTGCATCTCGGTCTGCCACTCGTCGACCTCGGCCAGCGATTTTGCCGTCAGCGTCGCGAGGAACCGTTCCGGCCCCAATGCGACAAGCCGCCGTTGCGCGTCGAGAAATTCCGCCGACCCGAACCCTTCAGAACATTCGGAGGCGACGATCAGCGTGCCGCCGGGCTCCAGGATGTCGAGCGGCGTCACCATGCATTTGATGGTCTGATAATAGGTCTTGTCGAGCGGATAGCCGGCCGAAGAGGTCACCACCGTCTTGAACTTGCGCGCCACCGGAACGCGCGTCACGCCGCTGACGAAATCCACCGCCGCCTGGTGGCTTTCGATGATCTCGCCGAAAGTGACGCAGACGAGGTCGCGATCCTCATCGAGCACCGTGTTCAGGGCGTAGCAGGGGCCGAGGCGCCGCACGATTTCGAGCTGCTCCTCATGCAGCGGATTGCCGACGAGATTGCACTGGACCGCCAGCGGGTCTTCCATGAACCGCGCCGAGTGGAAGGTGCGGATCGTCTCGTGGTGGGCGATGCCCGGCGCGATCACCTTGCGGCCGCCCGACCAGCCGGCCATGAAATGCGGCTCGACCAGCCCGGTCGCAATCCGCAAATCCGCCTCGACGAAACGCCGGTCGAGCTTGATCGGCGTGCCGCGCGTCGCCGTCACGCCAAGATCGACATGGTCGGCCTCCTCGCGGGCATAGTGATTTTCGACCCGCACCTCGGCCAGCACCCAAGGGTCGCCGACGAGCTCGCTGAGTTCCTCGCCGAGGTTCGGCCGGTGCAGGCCGGTGGCGACCAAAACCGTGATGCGGTCGAGCGAAATGCCCGCCGCCACCAGGATCTCGATCATCGGACGCAGAAACAGCCTATTCGGCACCGGCCGGGTGATGTCGCAGATGAGGATGCAGGCACTGCCCTTGCCCTGCGCCAGCCTGTCGAGCGAAACGGAGCCGATCGGCGCCATCATGGCCTCCCGCACCGCCCGCCCCGGATCGGCGATCTTGGGCAAGGGCTGCTTGCGGATGGTCGTGACCTCGGCATGGCGCGGCATGCGCAAAGGAAGGTGGCCCTTGCCGTAGGAAATGGCGATATCGGCCGGTCCGGTCATGGCATATCCTCCTCCGAGCACGATGCCGAAAAGTCGGCACGGGTTTTCGGATGACATCGTGATCCAACGGCGGCTTTGCGATCCGCGAGCGGCCAACATATCCGCGTATAGTGCATCACCCGGCTGGTCCGGACCAGATGGCCTGTTCGCCCCGTTCCGGACGTCACGTGACAGAAATCGCCCTCTATTTCGAGCCCGAGGCTTATTCGACCGATACGTCCCTGCTGATGGGGCGGCAGGCGGCGGGCGCGGCCTTCTTTCGCGCCTATGCCGAGACGCGACCTGATCGTGCCTGGTGCTTTTCCCGCGAGCGCAGCGCCTTTGACCTCTTTGGGCGGATGCTGCGCCAGCACGGCAGCACAGCCACTAGGACCGAATGGGTGGGCGTGCATGACGTCGCTCGCCTCGGCGAGGCTGGCCTGCTCTATCGGCCCGATCCAGCCATCGCGGCCGATGCCTGGCGCCGATTGCAACATTCTTCGCCGAGCGCCTACAGCCTTTGCGGCATCACCCACACGACCGCGACCCATGCGGTGATGGATTGTTTCGCCCGTCTGCTGACCGATCCGCTGGAGGACTGGGACGCGATCATCTGCACATCGGCCGCGGTGCGCGACAGCGTGCTCACGATCATCGAGGCGCAGGCCGAATATCTCGTCGAGCGGGTCGGCGCGCAACGGCTGTCGCTCCCGCAATTGCCGGTCATCCCGCTCGGCGTCCACACGGCGGATTTTAAGATCTCGGGGGAGGATCGCGCAGCGGCGCGAAAAAATCTCGGCATTGCCGAGGACGAGACGGTGTTCCTCTATGTGGGGCGCCTGTCCTACGTCAACAAAGCCCATCCGCTGCCGATGTATCTCGGCCTGGAAGCTGCGGCCGAGGCCGGCAAGGTCACGCTGATCCAGGCCGGATGGTTCGAGACCGAGACCGTCCGAGCGGCCTTCGAGGCCGACGCCAAGGCGCTGTGTCCTTCGGTGCGCTGCCTCTTCGCCGACGGCCGCGACACGCAAGCCCGACGGCGCGCCTGGGCGGCGGCGGATGTCTTCACCTCCCTGCCCGATTCGATCCAGGAGACCTTTGGGTTGACGCCCATCGAAGCCATGGCGGCCGGACTACCGGTCGTCGTCAGCGACTGGGACGGCTATCGAGAGACGGTGCGCGAGGGGATCGACGGCTTCCGCATCCCGACGCTCTCGATGCCGCCGCGATCCGGCCAGTCGCTGGCCGACCGCTTCGAGATCGGCCTCGATCAGTATCATGTCTATTGCGGGGTGGCGGCGCAGCTCGTCGGCGTCAATGTCGCCGCCGCCGCCGAAGCCTATCGGTGCCTCGTCAAGGATCCGGCTTTGCGCCGACGCATGGGCGAGGCCGGCCAAGCGCGGGCGCGGGCGGAGTTCGACTGGAGCGCGATCATGGGCCGTTATGCGGCTCTGTGGGGCGAACTCGCCGAGCGTCGCGCGGGCGCCTCCTCGGCCGCGCCGCTGACGCGGCGCGTAAAACCCGATCGCGCCGACCCGTTCACTGTCTTTGCGAGCTATCCCTCCGCCCTCATTGGCCCGGATACCCGAATGCGGCTCCTGCCCGGCGCCAGCGTAGAGGAGGCCAGACATCGGCGCGGCCTCGCCAGCGTCGCCTTCGCGGAGATGTTTTTGCCGGCTCAGACTCTGATCGACGACATCATCGCCTTTGTGCCGCAAGACGAATGGGTCGTCTTCGACGCTCTGCGCCAACACCTGCCGCGCCATGCGCCCTTGAGCCTCGCGGCCGGCATCGTCTGGCTGTCGAAAATCGGGGTGCTCGAGACAGCGCCAGATTCATAGTGCGTCAGGCCATTCATCTCGGTGATTCAGGCGCGGCTCGTGATGGAAGGAATGATGGCCGGCAAGCTTCCAATCATCGTCAGCCTCGCACCGGGAGTCGATGATGGCGCGATCGATCTTGCCCGAACGCATCACGACCCTGCTGCAGCCCCATGGCATACCGCATTCTTCGTTTGGCGACGCCGCCATCTGGCGGAGGAGATATGCGTCCGATCCGGATTGTCCAAGGCGCGGAGAAAAGCCGCTGACGATGTGAACCATCCGTTGGACAACATCGCGAAACCACTTGACTCGAGGGTTTGGCCGAACGGGCGGGTTGCCCCGACGCCCCTTCGCGCCTAGAAGGTCCGCTTTCTATTGCAAGTACAAGGAAAGCCTTCGACATGCGCGTCTACTACGATCGGGATGCCGATCTCAATCTGATCAAGGGCAAGAAGGTCGCGGTCGTCGGCTACGGCAGCCAGGGCCATGCCCATGTGCTCAACATGCGCGACAGCGGCATCAAGGACATCGTCGTGGCGCTGCGGGCCGGCTCCCCATCGGCCAAGAAGGCCGAAGGCGAGGGCTTGAAGGTGATGGAGGTGGCCGAGGCCGCCAAATGGGCCGATGTCGTCATGATGCTGACGCCGGACGAACTCCAGGCCGACATCTACAAAGCCGATCTCGCGCCCAACATGAAGAACGGCGCGGCGCTGCTCTTCGCCCATGGGCTCAACGTCCATTTCAACCTGATCGAGCCGCGCGCCGACATCGACGTGCTGATGGTGGCCCCCAAGGGTCCCGGCCACACGGTGCGCTCGGAATACCAGAAGGGCGGCGGCGTTCCCTGCCTCATCGCCATCGCCCAGGACGCGTCGGGCAATGCGCATGACCTTGGGCTGTCTTACGCCAGCGCCATCGGCGGCGGCCGGGCCGGCATCATCGAGACGACCTTCAAAGAGGAATGCGAGACCGATCTTTTCGGCGAGCAGGCGGTGCTCTGCGGCGGCCTCGTGGAACTGATCCGCGCCGGCTTCGAGACGCTGGTCGAGGCCGGCTACGCCCCCGAAATGGCCTATTTCGAGTGCCTGCACGAGGTGAAGCTGATCGTCGACCTCATCTACGAGGGCGGCATCGCCAACATGAACTATTCGATCTCGAACACCGCCGAATACGGCGAATATGTCACCGGCCCGCGCATCATCACGCCCGAGACGAAGGCCGAAATGAAGCGCGTCTTGACCGACATCCAGTCCGGCAAGTTCACGCGTGACTGGATGCTCGAGAACAAGGTCGCGCAGACCTCGTTCAAAGCGACCCGCGCGCGCAACAATGCCCACCAGATCGAGGAAGTCGGCGAGAAGCTGCGCGCCATGATGCCCTGGATCACCAAGAACAAGATGGTCGACAAGGCGCGGAACTGACCGGTCGGCCAACCTTCTCCCGGGTCACGGGAGAGGGTCGGCGGCTTCCGTGCGGCGATCTGGACGAGGGACGCAGACCATGAACATCCTTTCGATCCAATCCCATGTCGCCTACGGCCATGTCGGCAACGCGGCCGCGACTTTCCCCATGCAACGGCTCGGCCATGAGGTCTGGCCGATCCATACGGTTCAGTTCTCCAACCACACCGGCTATGGCAAATGGCGCGGCCAGGTGCTCGATGCCTCACTGATCGGCGAATGCGTCGAGGGCATTGCGGACCTTGGCGCGCTCGCGCGCTGCGACGGCGTGCTGTCGGGCTATATGGGATCGGCCGAGACCGGCATCGCGATCCTTGGCGCGGTCGAGCGTGTGCGCGGCGCCAACCCGAAGGCGCTCTATTGCTGCGACCCGGTGCTCGGCGACGTCGATAGCGGCGTCTATGTGCGGCCCGGCATCGCCGAATTCATGCGCGACAAGGCGGTGCCAGCGGCTGATGTCGTTACCCCGAACCAATTCGAACTCGAATTGCTCTGCGCGCAGACCATCGGGACGCTTCCCGCCCTGCGCCTGGCCCTCGCCTCGGTGCATGGTCTCGGACCACGCGCCATCCTGGTCACATCCTATATGGGCGAGACGACGCCAGCCGACGCCATCGACGTCCTGGCCTCGGACGGAACCTCGCTCTGGCAGGTGCGAACCCCCAAGCTCAAGCTCGAGGTGAATGGGGCGGGCGACGCCATCGCGGCCCTGTTCTTCGTCACGCTGCTGGAAACCCGCTCCGTGCCGGAGGCGCTTTCGCATGCCGCCTCGGCCATTTTCGGGCTGATGAAGCTGACGGCGGATCTTGGGCGGCGGGAGATCGCCTTGATCGCGGCGCAGGAAGAATTCGTCAAGCCGAGCCGGATGTTCGTCGCCGAGCGGCTTTGAGCGGCGGACCGCTGGTCCTGAATGTTGGGCCGAAGATATTTGACGGCGTGGCGGGAACGCTTTGGCGGGTCCGGTGATTGTGCGGGCGATCCCACCCGTCAATCAGGAGAGCAGAATGGCAGCCGGAAAAACCCAGGCGCGCGATACCGACCCGATGTCGCTCGATACGCCGTCCGATCTCGGCGACAACGGACGCGCCGCCATCGCGGACTCGGTCAACAAACTGGTGGCCGATGCCTTCGCGCTCTATCTGAAAACCAAGAATTTTCATTGGCACATGACGGGTCCGCATTTTCGCGACTACCATCTGATGCTCGATGAACAATCCGATCAGATTTTCGCCACCACCGACCCGCTCGCGGAGCGCGTCCGCAAGCTCGGCAAGCGTACGCTCCATTCCATCGGCCAGGTTCACGCTCTCTCGCGAATCAAGGACAATGACGCGGACTTCATTCCTCCGGTCGACATGCTGCGCGAACTGGTGATGGACAACAAAGCGATGGCTCATGCCATGCGCGAGACCCATTCGCTGTGCGACAAGCATGAAGACGTCGCGACCGCCAGCCTGCTCGAAGTCTATATCGACGAGACCGAGCGGCGGACCTGGTTTCTCTTCGAGGCGCTGCAAGGCGCGGACGACACGGGGCACTGACCCCGGCGAACAGTGCGTTTGGCGACGGCGCCCCGCCCTGCTAATCAGGGGAAATGCGCCGCCGCTTCTTCACCCTCGACGTCTTCACCGACACGCCTCTGGCCGGCAATCCTCTGGCCATCGTGCTTGACGCCGAGGGACTGGACGGCGACCGGATGCAGGAGATCGCGCGCGAGTTCAATCTCTCCGAAACGGTCTTCGTACTGCCGCCGAGGGATGCCATCAACACAGCGCGGATCAGAATCTTCACCCCGGGCCGGGAATTGCCCTTCGCGGGCCATCCCACCATCGGCACAGTTGTCCTGCTGGCCGAACAGCGGGCGCCGGAGCTTTTGGGGCGGCAGGACATTTCTCTCGTCATCGAGGAGGAGATCGGCGATGTCCAATGCATCGCGCGGCGGCACAAGGGCCGCACCACCGCCAGCTTTTCGCTGCCGCGCCTGCCGCAGGTCGTGGGAGAGCCGCTCGGCGCTGACGCTTTGAAGAAGGCTTTGTCGATCGAACCCGAAGAGATCGGATTTGACGGGCATCGGCCGGTATTGATGTCGGCTGGCGTGGCTTTCACGCTGGTTCCGTTGAAGAGCGTCGAGGGCGTCGATCGTGCGTGGCCAGATCTCGCCCATTGGCCGGACGACCTCGAAACATTCGTCTACGCGAGGGTCGGCGGGGAGGCGGTGCCGACCTTCCATGCCCGCATGTTCGCTCCGACCTTCGGCTTTCTGGAGGATCCGGCGACCGGTTCGGCCGTGGCGGCCTTCGCGGGCACACTGGCCAGCAGCGAGACTCTCGCCGACGGCGACCACACGATCATCATCCGCCAGGGCTTTGCCATGGGCCGCCCCAGCCTCATCACGCTCGGCCTCGACATCGCCGGAGGCGCCTTGACCTCGGCCTCGATCGGTGGACAGGCGGTGGTGGTGTCGGAAGGTACGCTGTTTCTATGACGGCTCAAACCATCGTCGAGGTCGATGAGATCGATTGCCTGTTCGAGCCCAAACCCTGGGCCTTCGCCATCGACCGCGCGGAAGCCATCGACCGCCTGTGGGCTGCGGCATGCGCCGCAAAGCCCAAATTGTTCAACGGCCGCGTCCTGCTGCTCCATCGTGGCGCGCTCGAGCCTCGACCCGGCGGCGGCACTCTCTTCCGTGCCGCTTATCTCGAAACCGATTTCAAGGCGTTTCTGGCCTGGCGCGACCTCGGCTTCCCCGAGGCGGGCGTGCGCAACGGTTTTGGCATGGCGGCGCTCTACGGGTCGGACGGCGCCTTCGTTCTCGGCGAAATGAACCTGCATACGGCCAATGCGGGGCTGATCTATTTCGCATCGGGCACGCCCGACCCCTCCGACCTCGTGGGAAATCGCGTCGACATCGAGGGGAGCGTGCGCCGCGAATTGCGCGAGGAGACCGGCCTGTCGGCCGATGACGTGCAGTTCGAGGCGGGGTTCACCCTCGTGATGGACGACCACCGCGTCGGCTTCATGAAAGGAACCCGATTCCCCGGCACCGCAGAGGCAGCGAAGATCCGCATCGAGGCTTTTTTGGCGGCTGACCCCGAGCCGGAACTCGCCCGCATCCATATCATTGGCCGACAGGCGGAGATCGGACCAGCGGTCCAGGTGTCCTGCGCCGCCTATCTGCGGGCGAAGCTGGAGCGGTGAAGAAGAACCCGCTTTTCATATCGCAACCCACATGATAGCGAGCCGCCATGGCCTATGCTGTTCACTTTATCAACCTTTACAAGGGTGCCAAGCCTCGCAATCTGACTCCTGCAGGCAATGCAGCTTGGCGGACGTGCTGTTGGGCTCTCCCGGCTGGTGAAGATACGAAACTCGAGGGCGGTTGGGTTTATCTCCATGAAAAAAAGGGCAATTGGTCCTATTTCGGAGGAAAGGTTACGGCTGTAGAGTCAATTATCGCACCTCAATATGCGCATGAGTAATGGTTTGCGTTCGTGTTCGATGTGCGGCACGAAGCAAAACGCGCCCGCTGGCGCGGGGCATTACACGCCATGGCTTGGACCAGTGGAGTGATACCGGGCAACTATCTGCACGAGGTGTAACCCGTGCATCCTGCTTTCATCGCCGCAGTCGAGACGCTCCATCCTAAATTTGAAGCGTTGCTTGCGTGGACACCTCTTCGCCCCACCGATGCCAAGCCTAAGCAGGGCGTTTATCTTTTTAGCGAGGGAGACCGACACCTTTACGTTGGGCGGTCGAACAATATTCCATCACGATATGCCGGGCATACACGGGAAAGCGCGACTCATCAGTCGGCTGCATTCGCCATGCTACTGGCCAGGGCAGCGACGGAGCGAAAAGCTGACTACCGGGCTGGGGCAAATACTGGAGTATCCCTCATGCGTGACACAGTGTTTCGACCGGCATTCGACGCCGCCAAGGCTCGTATAAGGGCAATGAAATTTAGAGTAGTCGATGAAACGGACCAGACTCGACAAACTCTGCTTGAGATTTATTGTGCTATTGCCCTTAAAACGCCCCATAACGATTTCGGCACCCACTGAAGTATCGAAAACAATTTCGAATATGGCTTTTCCTACACAGCGCCGCCTATTGCGGATAGCCGTGCCGGGCTTTGGACGCCGACACCATCTTGCTGGCCTCGCCGTCACGGCCGGCCTGGCAGGCTTCCGCCGCATGGGCGATCTCGTTCTGGATTTGGCTATAGACCTTCAGGTTGACGTTGCCGCCCGCATAATCGTTGGCCTGGATGGCCTGCCAGCGCGCGATATCGCCCGAACATCCCGCTCCCTCCGGCAGGTGGAAATCCTTCGGGGTGAACGACTGGGTGGCATAACCGCGCGGCGCCGTGTCCTCGGCCAGGGCGGCCGGAACCATGGAGGTCAGGAGGGCACAGGCCAGGGCGGGCAGAACAAAAAGGCGCATCGGAAGCTCCTGATTCGACGATCCTTCCCGTCGTAAGAGGGAAGGCGGCGCGCGAAAAGTGTTTTTACCGAGCCCGTGAACGGGGTAGACCGCTCTGCGCCGCGAGAGCATGTCAGCGACGGCGTGACAGCGTCCAACCCGATCATGAGCCTCCTATGCCAGTCGCATCCGCCGGGACCGTCCTGCCCCGCGCGCAACGGGTTCGCTACGCCGCGACGGCGCTCTTGCCCGCGATCGCGGTCGCAATCCTCGCCGGGCGCATCACCCTGCTCGGGGCCGATTGGTATGACGGCTTGACCCTGCCCTCCTTCGCCCTGCCCGGCTGGCCCTTCGGCATGATCGGGGCCGGGGCGGACCTCCTGATGGGTTTCGCCTTCGACCGGGTTTTGTGCCGGCCGGATTGGATGCCCGATCGCTCGGCGGCGATCCGCGCGTTCTGGATTCAGCTTGGCCTCGGTCTCCTTTGGCCATTAGGGTTCTTCGGGCTTCGTAACGCCTATGCGGGTCTCGTCATCGTCCTGGGGCTCCTGGCCGCCTTAGCCATGGCGGCCCACCGCTTCCGCCGCATCGATCGCGTGGCGGGCCTTTGCGCCGCGCTCTGCGGGCTCTGGACGCTCTTTGCGGCCCTCGTCAGCCTGTCGATCGTGATCCGAAACTGACGTTCAGTCCTCGACGACCCCGATGAACGGCAATTCGCGATAGGAATGAGCCGCATCCATGCCATAGCCGACCACGAAGACATCCGGGCAGGTGAAGCCGACGAAGTCGGCATCGATGTCCACCGCCCGCTTACCGGG
The DNA here is from genome assembly GCA_965214365.1 of Lichenihabitans sp. Taxonomy (GTDB): domain Bacteria; phylum Pseudomonadota; class Alphaproteobacteria; order Rhizobiales; family Beijerinckiaceae; genus Lichenihabitans. The sequence continues at coordinate 574,320 of CBDCBM010000004.1, read as the reverse complement.
TTTTTCGAGCATGACGCTGACCATCACGCGCCGCGCGCCCCGCGACAGCATCAGCGCCCGGGCATAGGCCAGCGTGCGGCCGGATTCGAGGATATCGTCGATGATCAGGACGTCCCGCCCCGCGACCTCGGAATCGATGTCCTTGAGGATCGTGACGGAACCGGAGGATTGCTGCCCCGCCCCATAACTCGACAAATGGATGAATTCCACCTGCGGCGACAAACCGGCGCCATGGAGCGCCCGCAGCAGGTCGGCCGCGAACATGAAAGAACCCTTGAGGATCGCCACCACCAGGAGATTGTCCGGCCGCGTCGCCGCGACCGCCTCGGCCAAAGCCTGGGTTCGGGCCGCGATCGCGGTGGTGTCGAAAAGAACCTTGATCGATCGATCGCCCGTCATCGATGCTCCGCGCCCGGCCGAGGCGTCTCCACCGAATCGGCGAAACTGACCACGAGGTCGCTGCCCGCCTCGGGAGGCGTCGCGAGCCGGCTTTTGAATACCATGGTTTCGCCCGCGTCGAGGTGCGGTTTCGGCGCGGAGGCGGTCCAGCTGTAGAGCGCCATGCGGGCCTTGTCGCGCACCGTGATGCGCAGGCGCGGAACGCTGGTCGTCTGGGTCCGCAGGTTGCTGATCTTGCCTTCGAGGGTCAGCATGGCAGGGCTCCCGGCCGCCGCGCGCTCCACCACGCCATGGATGTCGCCGAGCGCCAGGCCGCGCAAGTTCACCTTGAGGCCGATGGCGTCGAACAGAGAGGCGCTCGCCGGGGCCAAGCGGACGACATCCTCCTTGCGCGCCACACCCGCCATCGCGGCGACCAGCAGAGCGGAACCGATGGCCAAACTCGCGGCTTTGCGCCAGGACCGGCGCAAGCTGCCCGCGACGCGGGCCCGTTGATGCGTGCGCGGCGACCCCTTGGCGGCAGATTCACGACGCCCAGACCGTGCTTCCGCCACGATTTCAGGCCCATGCTCGGCGCCGAATAACGCGAAAACATTGTTGCGGCCATGGTGTTCTGCGCTCACAGTCCAGCATTCACGGCACTGCGCGCAACGCAGGGTCCGGCCAGCCTTTTCGAACAGAGTGGCCGGCAAATCGTAGGAGCTGGAACAGGTAGGGCAACGGATCAGCATGAGGCGGGGGCTTCGGCAACGACCATGACGTCCCACTTCGCCTCTTTCAGGGTTAAGGTGCGGTTAAATGGGCGTGTATAGGCCTATGGAGAGCATCTCTACGGTCGCCGAGGTGAGGCTTGGTCCGCTTTGAAAATGTCGGCTTGCGATACGAACTCGGCGACGAGATCCTCAAGGATCTGTCGTTTGCGATCGAACCGCAGAGTTTCCAGTTCCTGACCGGCCCCTCGGGCGCCGGCAAGACGACTCTGCTGCGCCTCATCCTGCTCGCCTTGAAGCCGACGCGAGGGCTCATCACGCTGTTCGGGCGCGATTCGGCGACCCTCGACAAGGACACGATCACCAGCATGCGGCGACGCATCGGCGTCGTGTTCCAGGATTTTCGCCTGCTGGACCACCTCACGACCTATGAGAATGTCGCGCTGCCGCTGCGGGTGCAGGGGCGGGAGGAGAGCGGCTACCGGGCGGAGGTGGTGGAATTATTGCGCTGGGTGGGTCTCGGCGACCGGATGCATGTGCGACCGAGGGTGCTGTCGGGCGGGGAGAAGCAGCGCGCTGCCATCGCGCGGGCGCTGATCGTGAGACCCGAACTCTTGCTGGCGGACGAGCCGACCGGCAACGTCGATCCGTCATTGGCGAGACGATTGCTGCGCCTGTTCACGGAGCTTCACAAGTCGGGCACCTCGGTGGTGATCGCCACGCATGATCTCGCCTTGATGGACCAGTTCGGCGACGCGCGCCGCCTGGTGCTGGGCGACCGCCGCCTCTATGTCTATGACTGATACCACCGGCCGTCGGTATGAGGCCATCGCATGACCGCCTTGCCGATCAAGCCTCGGAGCACCGCCGGCGATCCCCCGGCCGCCGCCTTCCCGCAAAAGCGGGGCGTGCCGCTCGTGCCGGCCGCCTCCATCGCCGGCCGGGCACTCGTCACCGTCATCGCCATCATGACCTTCCTGGCTTCGCTGGCCGCCGGGGGCGCCCTGCTGATCGCCGGCGCCTCCGAGGATTGGCAGCGTTCGGTGGCGCGCGAGGTGACGATCCAGGTGCGGCCGGTCAACGGCAAGGACATCGACGCCGAGGTGTCCAAGGCGGCCGATCTGGCCCGGCGCACGCCCGGCATCGCCGAGGTGGATCCCTACAGCAAGGAAGATGCGCAAAAGCTTCTCGAACCCTGGCTCGGCACCGGTCTCGACCTTAACGACCTGCCGATCCCTCGGTTGATCGTGGTCAAGCTCGGCACCGGCGCGCCGGCCGATCTCCAGGCCTTGCGCAAGTCGCTCGGCGATGCCGTCGCTGGGGTGAGCCTCGACGATCACCAGCTCTGGCAGGCCCGGCTGGCCGCCATGGCGCGCACGGTCGTTGGGGGCGGCGTCGTGATCTTCCTTCTGGTGCTGACCGCCATGGTGCTGGCGGTGGGCTTCGCGACACGCGGCGTCATGGCCGGCAATCGGGAAATCGTCAGCGTTCTCCATTTCGTCGGCGCGAAAGACAGTTTCATCGCGCGCGAGTTCGAGCGCCATTTTCGCCGGCTGGGCCTCAAGGGCGGCCTCATCGGCGGCGGCGGCGCCGCGCTCGCCTTCCTGATCGGCGGCGCGGTGACCGCGACCCTCGCATCGACGCCCGGCGGAGACGAGCTGCAAGCCCTCTTCGGCGCGTTCGGGCTCGGCCCGCGCGGCTATCTGGCGATCCTGGCCATCGCGGGCGGCGTGGCCTTCGCGACGGGCGCGGTGTCGCGCGCCATCGTGTTCCGACATCTCAGGAGCCTCGAATGAGCGGGCGGGCTCGCTTCGTCGGGCGATGGACCGCCCTCGCCTTGTGCATTGCGGCGATCCTGGCCTTGGGCGTGAGCTTCGGCCGCTTCTTGTGGAGAATGGATGCAGGAAGCGCCGAGACGATCCGGCATGCCGAGGGGGCGGTGGCGCTCACGGGGGGCGCGGACCGGATCGCCGAGGCGGTCGAACTGCTGGCACGGGGCGACGCCGACCGGCTGCTCATCACCGGCGTCAACCCGCTCACGACCCGCGCCCATCTGGTCCGGCAGACGCCGCAGGCCCGTGCGCTGTTCAACTGCTGCATCGAACTTGGCTACGACGCCGCCAACACCGTCGGCAACGCGGAGGAAACCGAGCGCTGGGCGCGCACGCACCATATCCGCACGTTGATCGTCGTCACCTCGAATTATCACATGCCCCGCGCCCTGGCCGAGATCGGCTCCGTCCTGCCCGATGTGGCGCTGATCGCCTATCCGGTGGTGACCGACCACGACCGGGAGCGGCCATGGTGGAACGACGGGCAACGGGCTCGGCTGGTGCTGACCGAATATCTCAAATATCTCGCCGTTCAGGTGCGCCTCAGCCTGACCCCGCCGAAGGCCGATCCGCCCCAAGAGGCCGCGGCCCAATAGGACGCCGGGACCCCAGGCGCTCTCGCTGCTGCGTGGAAGCGCCAAATCACGATGTCGTCCAAAAACCCGTGCCGCCTTTTTGGCATCATGCGCCTGACCCCTGCGCCTCCGGTGCGATCAAGGCCTGCAATTCCCCGGTCAGGGTTCTTAGGCCGACGGTCTTGCTCAGCACGCGGTCCGCCTCCTTGAGCTGCGCCATCTCCCGCGCCGACAGATCCCGCGCGCTGAAGACGATGACGGGGATATTCTCGCAGCCGGGACGGATGCGCAGCGCCTGCAGGAAGGCGAAACCATCCATGACCGGCATGGTCAAGTCGAGCACCACGGCCCTCGGCGGCCCGAGCATGACCTTGTCCAGCGCCTCGCGGCCATTGCCGGCCTCGATCACCGTATAGCCGTCACGCTCCAAAACCTGGCGCAGGCGGTCGCGGACGTCAGGATCGTCGTCGACAACGAGAACGTCGCCCGAGGCATCGCGCAGACGGTCCATCACCTGCTTCAGCCGTTCCCAACTCACCGGCTTGTTGACGTGATCGGCGGCGCCGAGCGAGGCGCTGAGGCCCTTTTCGTCGACGAAGGTGACCATGACGACGGGAATGCTGGCAAGTTCGGGATCCTCCTTCAGCGCGCCCAGCACCGACCAACCGTCCATCTGCGGCATCATCACATCGAGCAGGACGGCGCGAGGCCTGAGAGCCTTGGCGAGTTCGAGACCCTTCTTGCCGTCCGAAGCCGTGCGGGCCGCGAATCCCTGGCGCTCCAGGAAGCGGATCATCAGATCGCGTTGCGCCGCGTCGTCGTCGACGACCAGCACCACATGGCGAGATTCCCGCGAGCGCTCGGATTCTGCCGGAAGAGCCTCGAGCGGATGCCGCTCCGGCATCACCGCCGGCAAGCGCAGCGTGAAGGTCGTGCCTTCGCCGAACCGGCTGACGACGGAAATGTCGCCGCCCAGCAAATGCGCGAAGGCTCGGGTGATGGCGAGGCCAAGCCCCGTGCCGCCGAACTTGCGGGTCGTGGCTTCATCGGCCTGTGAGAAGCGCTGGAATAAACGCCCCACCTGTTCAGGCGTCATGCCGATGCCGGTATCAGTGACGCGAAACTCCAGCCAACCATCCTCGCGGCGGGCCGCCAGCCCGATGCGTCCGGCTTCGGTGAATTTCGAGGCATTGCTGAGAAGATTGAACAGACATTGGCGCAGCTTGACGACATCGGTCCGCATCTGGCCGAGCGCCGCGCCCGAATCGATGGCGAGGATGTTCCCCTTCTGCTTGACGAGCGCATCGACGGTGCCGGCCACGTCGTCGAGCAGCGCCGCCACATCGAGATCCTCCGCGAATGTGTCCATGCGGTTGGCCTCGATCTTCGACAGGTCGAGCACGTCGTTGATCAGGCTGAGCAGGTGGCGGGCGTTGGATTTGATCTTGCCGAGATCGTTCAAAAGGCCGGTTTCGCCCAGATCCTCGACCTCCTCCTCCAGCATTTCGCTGTATCCGATGACGGCCGAAAGCGGTGTCCGCAATTCATGGCTCATATTGGCCAGGAAGACGCTCTTCGCGCGGTTGGCGGATTCCGCCGCGTCGAGCGCGGTGGCGAGTTCGATCTCGGCAAGCTTGCGGTCCGTGACGTCCTTGTGCATGCCGACCCACTCGCGCACCATGCCCTGATCGTCGAGAACACATGTGGCGCTGACCTGCATGTACCGCCATTCGCCATCGGCGCGCCGCAGCCGATGTTCGATCTCGTAGGGGGCACCCGGGGTTTCGAGAGCCGTGCGCCAACCGAGACGCGAACGCTCCCGGTCATCCGGATGCACGGCGTCGAGCCAGGTCTCGGCCAAAGCGTTGTCTCCGTCCTGCCCGGTAAACTCCGCCCATTGCTTCTGTGGTTTGTCGAACGCGCCTTGCGCATCGGTGGTCCAGATGATGTCTGCGCTGGATTCCGTGAGCGAGCGGAAGCGCGTCTCGCTGTCCTTGAGCCAGCGCTCGGCGCGCTTTCTCACCGTTATGTCCGACACGACCATGCCGGCGCCCTCGACCCGCGCCGTCCGATCGTTAGAGCGCAGCGGGTAGAACGTGACCTGATAGTCGCGGACTTGATCGCGGCGCAGGTTGCTCCCTGCCTGGATCTCGACATTGGCAATGGTCCGGCCCCCATCGAGCACCTGGCCCAGGCGATCCTCCAGCGCCTCGCGCATCTGCGGCACCACATCCCAGATGCTGACGCCGACGGCGGCGCTCAGGGCACGCTCGCTCATGGCCGAAAGTGCGCGGTTCATGTGCCGCACCCGCAAGGAGCGATCGAGAAAGCCGAGGCCCACGGGAGCATTTTCGAGCACGCCTTCGAGCAAGGCGCTGGCGGCGCGCTGTTCGCGGCGGCGACGCAGCGCCATGAGACCGATCGTTGCAAAGGCACCCAGAACAGCCAGGAACGCCAGCAGGCCGACCGGCCAGATGATGACCCGGTCGCGCAGGCGCAAGGCTCGCACCCGCTTTTCGGCGTCGGCCTGCGCCTCGGCCACGAAAGCGCGGATCGCATCCATCGCGATCTTGCCCTGCCCCAGCCTCGTTTGGCCGACCATCGTGCTGCTGGTCTTCGTCTTGAACGCCTCCAAGGCTTCGGCGGAGCGTGCCCGGCGCTCGGCCACCTTTTGCCGCAGCAAGTTGAGGTCGATGGGCGATCCTTCGAGCTCGGCCAGTTCTCGTTCGATCGCAGGCTGCGCCGCGCGGTAGGGGTCGAGATAAGCGTCGTCGCCGGTCAGGAGGAAGCCCCGCTGGCCGGTTTCGACATCCTTCATGCTCGACAATAGCCGTTCAAGCGTGATGACGGTGGCACGCTCGCGGTCGATGGCATCCGCCGACAGGATCGAGGCACGCAGAGCCCACAGACCGCCCGCCGCTGCGGCCAGGAAGCACAGGCCCACCACGATCGAGGAGAGGCCAAGACGTCCGAGACGCGCCTTCGCCGTGTTCAAAGGATCAACAGGATATACCATTCCGCCTCGTCCTCGCGGGCCGCTACCGGGCTTAGATCATGATGCTGGAGCGTGGAACAGGCATCCTTCGGGAGGGGCACTCGGGAACCCGGAGGAAAACGCGACTAGCCGGCGGACAATATCGGACTTGAAACGAAAAAACCGACTTTGCTCGTGCCAAGCCGGATCGACATCTTGCGGCGAGCGCGCCCCGCCCTTAGTGCAAGAGCGAACCGATGATGCCGTCCCTCGTTCCATCGGCTTGTTCGCCTGATCATTCAATCGCGGGAGCCGGCGTGTCCGACAAGAGCAGATACGATCGCTTGTGGCGCCACATGCGGATTGCCACCATCGCTGAGGATGCGCCTGGACTCGGCATGATCGAGGATGGAGCGATCGGGTGCCGCGACGGGCGCATCGTCTTCGTCGGGCGTGACAGCGATCTGCCGGCCGGCCGCCAATGCGACGTCGAGGTCGATTGCGGGGGCAGGCTGGTGACGCCCGGCCTCATCGATTGCCATACCCACCTCGTCTTCGGCGGCAATCGGGCGCATGAATTCGAGATGCGCCTCAACGGCGCCACCTATCGCGAAATCGCGGAAGCCGGGGGCGGCATCCTGTCGACCGTCGCCGCGACCCGCGCGGCCTCGTTGGCCACGTTGACGGAGACTGCCTTGCCCAGGCTCGATCGGCTGCTGGCCGAGGGCCTGACGACCGTCGAGATCAAGTCCGGCTATGGGCTCGACCTCGAGACCGAGGGCCGGATGCTCACCGCGGCCCGGGCGCTGGGCTCGCTGCGCGATGTCACCGTGCGCACGTCTTTTCTCGGTGCTCACGCGCTACCCCCGGACGGCGGAGACAAGGACCGCTACATCGAGCGGATCTGCACCGAGGTGCTGCCGACCCTGGCGGCGCAGGGTCTTGTCGACGCGGTGGACGCCTTCTGTGAGACCATCGCTTTTTCGACCGGCCAATGCGCCAAGCTGTTCCAAGCCGCGAAAGCGCTGGGCCTGCCGGTGAAGCTTCACGCCGACCAATTGACCGATGGCGGCGGCGCGGCGCTGGCGGCGCGCTTCGGCGCTCTGTCGGCAGACCACATCGAATATACGGGCGAGGCGGCCGTCGCCGCCATGGCGGCGGCCGGAACGGTCGCGGTGCTGCTTCCCGGTGCCTTTTATTTCTTGCGCGAGCCGCAGGCCCCTCCGATCGCCTCGTTCCGGGAGCAGGGCGTCAGGATGGCGGTGGCGACCGACTGCAATCCCGGCTCCTCGCCGCTGACCTCGCTTCTTTTGGCGGCCAACATGGCCGCGACCCTGTTCCGCTTGACAGTGGACGAGTGCGTCTCCGGCATCACGCGCGAGGCCGCTCGCGCCCTGGGCCTCCTCCACGAGGTCGGGACGATCGAGACCGGCAAGGCCTGCGACCTCGCGCTGTGGGATGTCGAGCGGCCGGCGGAACTCGTCTACCGGATAGGGTTCAATCCCCTGCACGCCCGCGTCAAGGGCGGCCGATGACGAGCGCTCCTTCCTGGCTCACCGTGCGGCGCGGCGCGGCGCCGCTGCTGGTGAGCCTGCCGCACACCGGCACCCTCATCCCGCCCGAATTCGAAGGGCGCTACGCCTCGGCGTGGCTCGCCCGCAAGGACGCGGACTGGTGGATCGACCGCCTCTACGATTTTTCGGCCGATCTCGATGCCACCATCGTCCATACGGCATTGTCGCGTAGTGTCATCGACGTCAACCGCGACCCATCCGGCGTGTCGCTCTATCCGGGCCAAGCGACGACGGAACTCTGCCCGACGTCCACCTTCGACGGCGAGGCGCTGTATCGGGCGGGTCAGGCGCCGGACGACGCCGAGATCGAGGCCAGGCGGCAGCACTATTTCGAACCCTATCATGCGGCGCTCACGGCCGAGATCACCCGCCTGCGGTCCGCGCATGGGCGGATCGTTCTCTACGATTGCCATTCGATCCGCTCGGTCATCCCCCGGCTGTTCGAGGGCATGCTGCCGGTCTTCAATATCGGCACCAATGGCGGCGGCGCCTGCGACGGGGCGCTGACGGCGGCCATCGAACGGCTCTGCGACGCGAGCGACCAGCCTCGCGTGACCAATGGAAGGTTCAAGGGCGGCTACATCACTCGGCGTCATGGCGATCCGGCTGGCGGCGTTCATGCGGTACAGATGGAGCTAGCGTGCCGGGGCTATATGGCCGAAGCTCCGGGCCGGTCTTCGAAGGAGCGTGGCCGGCGCCTTATGACGAGGCGGTCGCGGCGCCGATCCGCGCTACGTTGGGGCTGATCTTGAAGTGCGCGCTGAGCTTCGCTCGGGCAGACGCATGACGCCGCTGTGCTAGGTTGTTAGGTGGACGCCAAGCGCTAGTTTGTATTAGACAATACAGGCCCGCACGATTTCTTCCTGATATGATGAGATGTCTTTGGAGTTGACGGCGCAATTCTGAATTTCTCGAGCTATATCAAGGGGAAGATCGCAGATGGGGTCAATGATGCCATGGAAACTCTTCAGGAGCGCTGCACTTTGCTGAAGTTCGTAATAAACGTCGAGGCAGATCCATGAGGATTTATCTAGGTCACAGCACCCATAAGGCAGAAAGAAGTTTGGGAACCGATCACGCAACTGGCAGCCGTAGGTAACACCCCTGCCGTGTTGTTGCGTCGTCGTCTTTACGGCGATCGATATTCCGTTTCGCGTACCGAGCACCGTAAAAAGCTTTCTGCCCGTAGAACCATCGCCAAAGTCGAAGTTCTTATCGAAAAAGACCGACCCTACATTCACCCGAACTTCTCCACGATCTCCCGATGTTCCGCTGAGGCGCGTAGAACCTCTGGCCTCTCATCCGGGCGAATGGCGAGATCGTATGGAATGAGCGCCTGCTTACTGCCCTGTTGCTCGTACACTTTGTGCCATGGAAGATTTTCGAGGTGCGTGGCCTCCACCATGTTGTCCGCGTCGGAGTAGCGGTACTGCTTAACCAGATCCTCCAACAGGCTCATCTCACGCTTGGAAAAGTGCCGGGGTGAGAACGGGACCAGCGGATGAATGGCCAGCATGGTTTGCGTACCCTCGCGGATCGAACGATCCTCAAAGCGCAGCGCCTCGGCCATATCCGAGCGCGGCTGATCGATTTCTTCCTTCAGCGCGACCGGAACAGGGCCCATCTTCCAGGCGTAATACTCAAGGCCGGTGACGCTCCGCCCGGTCTGTTTGAAGTGCTCGAAATCTAAAAAATACAGCAACTTGAACAGTTTGACTTTGCCGCACTTTGCTGTTTGGCTAACAAAAAAGTTGATAGCTTGAATGAGCTTCTCGCGGTCATGTGAGATGAGCATTGTTCCCTCCCCGACATCCGCCAGATCCCACCGTCCCCTCGGCAAGGGCCAACTTAGCACGTGCAGAGTTCAGCGAGCAAAACCGAAGTGCGGTCCAAGTGCTTGAAACCGGATCCGTTAAGACTTCGCCACTCTGATTTCGTTGATTTCCCGCCTTGCAGCGTAAAAAATCGCCCCCTATATGCGGCGCGAACTTGCGCCCGGGCGGCGTCGTCACAATGTTTCATGCAATCGGGGACCGGGCGGCGAGGGGAAAGGGCTAGACCCTCTACCGTCCCGCCCAAGGCCGGATCGCTACGGGGTCCGGCGGTCTTGCGCTGAAAGGAATTCACATTATGGCAAAAGTCATCGGTATCGACCTTGGAACCACCAACAGTTGCGTCGCCGTCATGGAAGGGTCGACGCCCAAGGTCATAGAGAATGCGGAGGGCGCCCGCACGACGCCGTCCATCGTCGCCTTCTCGGAAGATGGGGAGCGTCTCGTCGGACAGCCGGCCAAGCGGCAGGGCGTCACCAACCCAGAGCGGACCTTCTTCGCGATCAAACGGCTCATCGGCCGCACCTACGACGACCCGATGACCAAGAAGGACATCGGCCTCGTTCCCTACAAGATCGTGCGCGCCCCTAACGGCGATGCCTGGACCCAGGCCGGCGACAAGCAGCATTCGCCCTCGCAGATCTCGGCTTTCATCCTTCAGAAAATGAAGGAGACGGCGGAAGCATATCTGGGCTCCACCGTCACCCAGGCGGTCATCACGGTTCCGGCCTATTTCAACGACGCCCAGCGCCAGGCCACCAAGGATGCAGGCAAGATCGCCGGTCTTGAAGTGCTGCGCATCATCAACGAGCCGACCGCGGCCGCCCTCGCTTATGGGCTCGACAAGCGCGGCTCGGGCATCATCGCGGTCTATGACCTCGGCGGCGGCACCTTTGACGTGTCGATTCTCGAAATCGGCGATGGCGTCTTCGAAGTGAAGTCGACCAACGGGGACACGTTCCTCGGCGGCGAGGACTTCGACATGCGTCTCGTCGAATATCTGGCCGACGAGTTCCGCAAGGAGAACACGGTCGATCTGCGCAAGGACAAGCTCGCGCTCCAGCGCCTGAAGGAGGCGGCCGAAAAGGCTAAGATCGAGCTGTCGTCCGCCTCGCAGACCGAGATCAACCTGCCCTATATCACGGCGGATGCGACCGGCCCGAAACATCTGACCCTGAAGCTCACCCGGGCGAAGCTCGAGGCTCTCGTCGATGACCTTATCCAACGGACGGTCGAGCCCTGCCGCAAGGCGTTGAAGGATGCTGGCCTGTCGGCTGGCGAGATCGACGAAGTGGTTCTGGTCGGCGGCATGACCCGCATGCCGAAGGTGCAGGAGGTCGTGAAGCAGTTCTTCGGCAAGGAGCCCCATAAGGGGGTCAACCCGGACGAAGTCGTCGCCATCGGGGCTGCGGTCCAGGCCGGCGTGCTTCAGGGCGATGTCAAGGATGTGCTGCTGCTCGACGTGACCCCGCTGTCGCTGGGCATCGAGACGCTGGGCGGCGTGTTCACCCGGCTGATCGAGCGCAACACCACCATCCCGACCAAGAAGAGCCAGGTCTTTTCGACCGCCGAGGACAACCAGACCGCCGTGACCATCCGGGTGTTCCAGGGTGAGCGCGAAATGGCGGCGGACAACAAGGTTCTCGGCCAATTCGACCTTGTCGGCATTCCGCCGTCCCCACGCGGCGTGCCGCAGGTGGAGGTCACATTCGACATCGACGCCAACGGCATCGTCAACGTTACGGCGAAGGACAAGGCGACCAACAAGGAGCAGCAGATCCGCATCCAGGCGTCGGGCGGCCTCAGCGATGCCGACATCGACAAGATGGTCAAGGATGCCGAATTGCATGCGGCCGAGGACAAGCGTCGGCGCGAAGTGATCGATGCCAAGAACCAGGGCGAGTCGCTGCTCCACTCGACCGAGAAGTCGCTGCAGGACTACGGCGACAAAGTGTCGGCGGCGGATCGCAGCGCCGTAGAAACAGCAATCGCTGCCCTGCGCCCGGCGCTCGAAGGCGAGGATGTGGAAGCCATCAAGGCCAAGACCAACGAGCTGATGCAGGCGTCGATGAAGCTTGGCGAGGCGATGTACAAGGCGAGCGCGGCCGCCGGTGAGCCGGGCGCGACGCCGGGCGGCCCGTCGGACCAGCACGGGTCGGACGATGTCATCGACGCGGACTTCAAGGAAGTTGGCGAAGACGACAAGAAGCGCCGCGCCTGACGGTTCGATCGCATGACGGTTCCGCCGAACGCGGGGGAGCCGGATGCGCTGAAAGCTTGGAGGACCATTTTGAACGGCGCGCCTCGTCCGCGCCGTTCCTTCGTCCTTGATCCAGGGTTCGCCGCATGGCACGACTGATGGAATTTGCGGCAAGAGGCGGAGCGCCCGGCCGTTAGGGCGTTGCCGTGTCTCGCCAAGCTCCGCTGATTGTGAAACTCCCGAAGATTTGGAACAGCCTGCGATGGCCAAGCGTGACTTTTACGAAACCTTGGGTGTGGCCAGAACCGCGACCGAAGCGGACCTCAAGGCTGCGTTTCGCAAGGCGGCGCTCGTCTGCCACCCGGACAAAAATCCGGGCGACAAGGACGCCGAGAACAAATTCAAGGAGTTGAACGAAGCCTACCAATATCTGTCAGATCCCCAGAAACGCGCCGCTTATGACCGTTTCGGCCATGCGGCTTTCGAGGGCGGCGGCGGGGGCGGCATGGGAGAGGGCTTCTCTTCCTCCATGGCGGATATTTTCGACGATCTTTTCGGCGACATGATGGGCCGTCAGCGCGGCGGGGGCCGGGCCGGGGGCCGCGAGCGCGGCTCGGATCTCCGCTACAATATGGAGATTACGCTGGAGGAGGCTTTCAAGGGCAAGACCGCCACGATCAAGATGCCGATTTCGGTCGCCTGCGACAATTGCAGCGGCACGGGGGCCAAGCCGGGGTCGAAGCCAAGGGCTTGCACCACTTGCGCCGGCCACGGACGGGTTCGAGCCCAGCAGGGCTTTTTCGCCATCGAGCGGACTTGCCCGGCGTGCGGGGGACGCGGCGAGGTCATCGACAATCCCTGCGGCGGTTGCGCCGGTTCGGGCAGGGTCACGCGGGAGCGCGCCCTTTCGGTCAACGTTCCGGCAGGGGTCGAGGATGGGACCCGCATTCGGCTCGCCGGCGAGGGCGAGGCGGGCTTGCGCGGCGGTCCCGCAGGCGACCTTTACATTTTCCTGTCAGTCAAGCCGCACCAGTTTTTCCAGCGTGACGGCGCAGATCTCTATTGCCGAGTGCCGATCTCGATGGTTCAGGCGGCGCTCGGCAGCGACATCAACGTGCCGACGCTGGACGGCTCGGAAGCCAAGGTGAAAATTGCCGAAGGCACCCAGTCCGGCAAGCAGGTCCGCATCAAGAACAAGGGCATGCCGGTGTTGCGGTCGCGCGATTTAGGCGACCTCTACATCCAGGCCGTGGTCGAGACTCCGCAGAACCTGACGAAGCGCCAGCGCGAATTGCTGGCGGAATTCGATTCGATGTCTTCCACCAAGACCAATCCGGAGGCCGAGGGCTTCTTCACCAAAATGCGCGACTTTTTCGACAATCTCAGCAATTGAGGCCGGCTTCCATCCCGCCTTGGGCCGGCGGCGGAAACGGCGGGACAATCCCGGCTTGCTTAAAACCCGCCTATTTTTGCTGATGTCTATGTGAAGTTTTAGTGACGTGGTATGAGCGCCGGCGGCCGTGCCGGAACGGATGGCGCTTCGACATAGGGATGGAATCGGCATTTGCGGGCGAAATCGACTTCGGATTGGCGGCATGAGCGCTTCACCGCGTCGAAAATGCCGCTGGAGCAGCGACTGGCCGACGAGGCCCGGTTCTTCCGCACATGGATAGAGAACCCGCTGGGCACCGGGGCGGTGTCCCCTTCCGGGAGGTTCCTGGCTCGGACCATGGCGCGTTATGTCGATCCGCTCTCCCGGGGACCGGTCATCGAGCTCGGGCCAGGCACCGGTCCCGTCACCGAGGCTCTGATCCAGCGTGGCATCGCGCCCGAACGGCTGATCCTTGTCGAGTATGACGCGCATTTCTGTCAGTTGCTGGCGCGCCGCTACCCGGGTGCCAGGATCGTCAAGGGGGACGCTTACAGGCTCGCCGACACGCTGAAGCATTGCCTCGACGAGCCTGCGGCTTCGGTCGTCTCCAGCCTTCCGCTCCGGACCCGGCCCGAACCCGACCGGTTGCGCCTGCTGGAGGACGCCTTTGGCTTACTACGCCCGGATGGCGCCTTCGTGCAATTCACCTATGGCATCGCCTCGCCGATGCCCCGGCGTCGCGGCTTCGGGCAAGGCTTCGAGGCCGAGGTCTCCCATCCGGTCTGGCTCAACCTGCCGCCGGCCCGGGTGTGGGTCTATCGCGCGGCGGCCGATGCCGAGGCCCGTCCCGGCCCCGAGGGCGACTTCCTCATCAAGCTCAAATCCGGCTCGCAGCTTCTGGGCGAGGAATTGCGCGAACAAAGCGACCGCCTGAAGCTGGGCCTCAAGCTGAGGGCCGAAAAGGCCAGGGCGGAGTGGAAATTCCGGGCTGGGAAGCTGAAAGGCGGCTGTGACAGCCTCGACGATAGTGTTCGGCGCCCCAAAGCGCGCATCGTCCGCTGAGGGCTCGGCGGTTCCTCTCCGTTGGCTTTGGTGTTAAGGCGGACACCCTCAATCCGATAAGGCCGGACGTCTCCGGCGCAGCATACGAGATACCGTGTCATGGCCGGCCATAGCCAGTTCAAGAACATCATGCACAAGAAGGGCAAGCAGGACGCGGTGCGTTCGAAGCTCTTCTCCAAGCTCGCCCGCGAAATCACCGTGGCGGCGAAGCTCGGCCTGCCAGACCCCGCCATGAACGCGCGGCTGCGCTCCGCGGTCCTGGCGGCGCGGACCGAAAACATGCCCAAGGACAATATCGACCGGGCCATCAAGAAAGCCTCCGGTAGCGATGTCGAAAACTACGATGAGGTGCGCTACGAGGGCTATGCGCCCGGTGGCGTCGCGGTAATCGTCGAGGCGCTGACCGACAACCGCAACCGTACGGCCGGCGAAGTGCGATCCTTCTTCACCAAATCGGGCGGTGCGCTGGCCGAGACCGGAGCCGTGTCCTTCATGTTCGACCATGTCGGCCGCATCGAATACGACGCCAAGGTCGCCTCCGAGGATGCCATGATGGAGGCCGCCATCGAGGCGGGCGCCGATGATGTGGTGTCCGGCGAGGAGGGTCATGAGGTGCTGACCTCGCTCGAAGGCCTGCGCGATGTGTCGAAGGCCTTGGAGGCCAAATTCGGCGAACCCCGTCGCGCCAGCCTCGTGTGGCGGCCCCAAAACACCATCGCGGTCGATGACGAGGCGGGGGAAAAGATCCTCAAGCTCGTGGGTGCGCTCGAAGACAACGACGACGTGCAGAATGTCTATGCCAATTTCGAGATCTCGGACACACTCCTGGCCAAGATGGGGGGTTGACCACCTTTTTTGCTTTGCGAGCGCTCGCTGTTCGTCGTGACCATAGTACGAAGATCGGATAGTATATCGACAAGTGCTTGGGGAAGATAATTGCTATGTCGAAAAAAGATGCCGTTAAAGCTGGTCAGCTCTCTAAAAAACTGGAATTGAACACATCGGTCAAATTTCTGGCGGGTTCCGACTTGGCACGCCTAAAGGGTTCGACGACAGAGCGAGTATCCGCAGCCTTTGCGACCGCCAGCAAGAAAACGGGTGTCTTCGAGAGTCGCTATGCCAAGAAATGATCGTGAGGTTTTTGAGCATCTTATTTCTGATAATGAGACTCCCCCTCAGATTGATTTTCTTACCTATGCGGTTTTTGCCTACGAAAAACGCGAGTGGATCAAGCTGTATGAGAGCCAAAATGGCGGCCAAGCTCCACAACAAGCCGATATCGATACATGGATCTTTAACCTCACAGACTCCCAATTCCTAAGTATGCGGTCGGGCGCCGAAGCGTTTTTTATCGAAGCGGCCAATGCTTATTTCGAAGAACGAATTGAACAGGAAAAAAGAGAGATTTTAAGATCTGTAATCGTCGCTGAGATTAAATCGGCTGGTGCGTTTTGGAAGCAGATTGCTATAGCTTTGCTGACAACCATTCTTGCGCCAGTTATGATTGGATTGGTCATTACTGCGCTGTATTTTTTTGATAACAATATGCCTTCGTCCGAATCGATCGCCAAACACTTTCATTCTATGCCGAAACACGACGCTCCGGGGGCCGCTTCACCCGCAACACCTTTACCCGTTCCTCAGTGACACTGAGCACTAGCTTGACTCGCGCGGTCAGGATTCTCGGCATCGACCCTGGCCTGCGCCATACCGGTTGGGGGATCATCACAGTGGAGGGCTCGCGCCTGTCCTATGTGGCGTCGGGCGCGATCCACACCGAGACCGGAACGGCGCTGAGCGAGAGGCTTCGGCTTCTGCATGTGGGCTTGTCGCAGGTGATCGAGGCCGAATGGCCGGACGAAGCGGCCGTGGAAGAGACCTTCGTCAACCGCGATCCGCAATCGGCGCTGAAACTCGGCCAGGCGCGTGGCATCGCGCTCGTGGTTCCGGCTTTGGCCGGGCTGCCGGTCGCCGAATATTCGGCCAATCTAGTCAAAAAGAGCATTACCGGCAACGGCCATGCCGAAAAGCAGCAGGTGGCCGCGATGCTGAAGATCCTGCTTCCGCGCAGTGCCGCCGCCAGCCCCGACGCGGCCGACGCTTTGGCGGTCGCCATCACCCACGCGCATCATCGCCGGCCGCCGAGCTTGGTCGCCGCGTTGGCGAAAGCAGAGAGCGCCAAATGATCGGCAAGCTGACCGGCCTCGTCGATGCGCAGGATGAGGATAGCGTGATCCTCGATGTCGGCGGCGTCGGCTATGTGGTCCATTGCTCGACCCGTACGTTGTCCGGCTTGCCGCGCGCCGGAGAGATAGCATCGTTGGCGATCGAAACCCATGTCCGCGAGGACATGATCCGGCTCTATGGCTTCGGCTCGGCGGCGGAGCGCGACTGGTTCCGCCTGCTGCAGGGCGTGCAGGGCGTCGGCGCCAAGGTTGCGCTCGCCATCCTCGGCACGCTGGGGACCGGGAATTTGGCGCGGGCCATCGCGGGGGGCGACAAGACGGCGGTGGCGCGCGCGCCCGGCGTCGGGCCGAAGCTGGCGGCACGCATCGTGGCCGAATTGAAGGACAAGGGGCCGGAGGGCGGAGCCGCTCTTCTGGGTCTGCCGGGTCACGATCCGTCGACACCTTTGCCCCGCACCGTCGAGGATGCGGCGTCGGCCCTCGTCAACCTCGGTTACGGGCGGCCTCAGGCCGTGGCGGCTGTGGCGACGGCCGCCGAAACCCTCGGTCCCGATGCCACGACGGCGGCGCTCATCCGTGCCGGGCTGAAAGCGCTGTCGATGTAGGGCGGGGTACGTTTGACGCGCGTTGGCGCGGTCAGGCGTGGAACTTGAAGTCGGATGTGTTCGCTTTCAGGGTGGCGAGCGTCATGTTTGGCAGATTGAGGTGATCACCGTTGTTGGCGGTGAGCATCACCGAATTGCCGCTCTGCGATGCATCCTGCAAAAGAGCGGCAAAATTGGTGAATTCAGATACGGGAAGCGAAAGTGTGTCGTGCCCGGCCGCGCTTCCGAGATGCGCGTAAAAATCCGTCACGCTCGATGTCCCGAAATTGGGGTTGAACACAAAGGTGTCGCCGCTGCCGTTGCAGGTAATCGTGTCTTGTCCCGCCACGGCGCCGATGGTCAGGTTGTCGCCATTGCCGAACGTCGTCGTCAGGACATCGGGGCTTGCCGCGGTGCCGGTGCTGCTGGTAGCGCTCAGCGTGAACGTGGTCGAGGCGAAGCTGTTCGCTGCGATCGCTGCGGGTGTGAAGGTCAGCGCACCGAGTGAACTTGTCAGGGCGGTGGGTGTTCCGCCCGGGAGCCTATAGCTGCCGGTGGCGCCGTCGCTGATGGCCCCGGAGAGCGTGCCCCCCGCCCCCGACATGGTGATGGTGAGCGAGTCCGTCGCGCCGGGGTTCGTATCCGCAAAGGTGACGTCGGCCAGCGGCTTATTGGTCGTGGCCTGCTCCGCACCCGTATCGCCGAAGACCGGCTTCACGGCCGCATAGGCGCTGACCAGAATGCCGCCGAAGACATCCTTGGTCAGGGTGAAATTCAATGCAGTCGAATGGCTCAGCGAGATGGATTCGCTGGTGGTCCCGTTGCTGACTTTCAGCGTGGAGCCCGAGAGCGTCAACGTCGGGGTGCCGCTGCCATAGGCCAGACCCGAGAGGTCGATATTGTCGCCCGCCGCGAGCCCGTTCACGACGCTGCCGAAGACGTTGTTGCCGCTTGACATCCCTTGGGCGATTTCAAGGGTGCCGCCCGTGCCGGAGAAGGTGATGGCCCCGTTCACAGTCGACCCGGCTCCGTAGAGGTCGAGCAGGCCACCGTTGATCGTCGTGTTCGAGATGATGGCGCCAGAATAGACCATCTGCCTGCCGCCGGCATTGATCATCGTATTCGTCGCCGTGCCCCCCGACTCCACGAACTCGGTCCCTTGGGCGTTGACCGTCGTGTTGGTCGCGGAGCCCCAGTAAACGAATTGTTCGCCGCCATTGAGCAGGGTTCCGCTGGCCGTGCCGCCATAGAGAGCTTGCTCGCCATTGCCAGTGACGGTTGTTCCCGCCGCGGTGCCACCATTATAGAGGACCTGCAAACCGGAGGTGGCGACCGTCGTGCTGCTCGCCGATCCATAGACGTCCTGTTCGCCGCTGTTGATCGTCGTGGCGCTCGCCGATCCATAGACGCGCTGATTGCCCCCGTTGATCGTCGTTTTGGTCGCGCTGCCCGGTAGCGTATTGCCCAGATTCTGAGAGCCGATCTGTCCGGCGTCGATGATCTGCGTGCCGTCGCTATTGATCGTGGTGCCGTTCGCCGAGCCACCATTGGAGAGTTCTTGCGTGCCCCCGCTGTTGATCGTCGTGGCGGAGGCCGATCCCTTTCCGGTGACGTCCTGAAAGCCCGAGGCGTTGATTGTCGTCGTGGATGCCGAACCGGTGTTGTTCACATATTGCGTGCCGTTGTTGATCGTGGTTGCGACCGCCGAGCCGTAGACGCCTTGCGAGCCGTGATTACCGATGACGGTCTGGACTGCCGTGCCGCCCTGATCGATGATCTGCGTGTCGCTTGTGGTCGTCAGCAAAGTGCCTGAGGTCACCAAGCCAGGCCCGTTGATCATGACACCCTGCGAGAGCCCGCCGGCATAGACCTCCTGAGTGCCACCGGTATTGATGACTGTTCCCAGGGATGAAACGTAAACATTTTCCTTCCCGCCAGAGTTAATTGTCGTTCCGATAATATTCACGTCGTAATCATTCTGGATATCGTTTTTGTTGAGGCTGTAACCAGCATTAATACCATATCCATTTGGAAATATATTGTACTTTGTCATACCTGGCGTCCTTTATATTGATAGAATTTATGAACAGGAAACTTGATGTTTTTGCGCCGATATAGACGTGAGATATTGATCTGTGCTTGCATCGAGCGCGCGAAGACGAGGCCGATATTCGCTTCGGTCAGCGAAAACGTCTGTGACGGTAATCACGTCTCGCTGTTTGGAGCGCCGACCGTATCGACTGTTCGTCGAGAGCCCGCGCGTGGCCATGGTGCGCCGGCTCTGGTCCACTGAAGGGCTCCGGCCTCCGGCTCACCGTCCGGCTCCCGGCGGCGGCCCGAAGACGGCAGGGTGGACCGCTCGCGAGGACCGCGTCATCGAAGCCGCCGGGGCGCCGGTCTCGTTTCAAAGACGATAGAACTTCGTCGTTCAAGATGTCGCGGCGCGACCGCGCGCGCCGTGTCGCCCATCGGCATCGACCCGTGGCCCAGTATAATCCGATCCCGTGGGGTCCCTCAAACAGACCCCCCGGGCCTTTCGCCCTTGTGACTTGCCAAGCGCCCCGATCACCGCATCCGCCGCCACGACGCCGCTCTCATAGGCGCCGTGCGCGGTGGTGAATCGCTCCGGCGATGTCGCCTCGCCGGCGAAGAACAGACGGCCGTCGACGGGGGCCGCCAGCGCGGCGCGCGCATCGGCCTTGCCGGGCTTGGCATAGGAATAGGAGCCCCTGATGAAGGGCTCGCCCGCCCAGGCCGAGACAGCGATCGGCGTGAGACGCGGCCCGAGACCGGCACCGAAGAGCCCAACCAGTTCTTTCCCTGCGAAGGCCGCGAAAGCGCCGTCGCCGCCTGTTTCTAGGTCGCGCGCCAGCGCGCCGCCATAAAAGCATTCGATGACGGGGCGGCCAAAGGGGCGGAGGTGATAGGCGCCGGTCGCGGCGCGATCGGGCGAGCCAAGATTATAGAGGTCGATGGGAAAGTCCTCGGCGCGGTCGAGCCGCAGGAATAGTTTGTCGGCGAGGCCTAGCGGCAGGTCGGCCGCAGCTTGAAGTTTCTCGGGCAATGCTGGTGAAAAGGCGATGGCGCCGGAGGCCAGAACGTCGGTCGAAACCGTGACGATGACGGCGCGCGCCTCGATGTGACCTCGGTTCGTCCCGATCCGTACCGCCCTGGCGCCGGTGTGGTCGATATGGGTCACGGCCGCGTCGAGCGCGATCGGTACTGAGGCGCCATAGCCGGCGATGAGGTTGCCATAGCCCTCGACCACGCGCCAGTCATCGCCCTCGCCGGGCCGATAGCGCTCATGGTCGATGGCGGAGACGAGGTCGAGTTCGGCGCCGCTCACATAAGTGCTGACCGCGTCGAGCAGACCGCGCCAGCGATCGTCCGGCGCCACGAGGTCGCCGAGCGCCTTGTCCTGGCCCGTCGCGACGAGAGCCTCGATCCTATGCTCGAACGAGGCTTCGACCCGCGCGTAATCGGCGTCATCGGCGCCGCTGATCCCGAAATCGACCCCGTCACGGTTCCATGGCGCCGGCGTCCGATCGACCGAACAGCCATTCGCCTCGGCGAGATGGGTCCAGGCGTTGGTCAGCGCGCTATGCAGCCAGCCGCAGCCGAGATCGACCGGCACGCCCGGCAAAGGCGTGACCGTATGGGCTCTGCCGCCCAGCCGATCGCCGGCTTCGAGCACCAGCACCGATATCTCCGGCCGGGCCATGAGACGGCGAGCCGCCGCGAGGCCGGCCGCCCCGGCGCCGACGACCACGACATCGAGCATTCCACCGGTCCATTGGTCGATGACGGGCATGGGCTCCTCGGTTTGCGGCTTTCCTTCCAGCGGCGTCGCATGGGATAACCCGAAGATCGTCTTCGGGTAAGGCCTCGGCGATGGGCGTTTCGGGGGCTGCCGAATGACGATCTATCGCCTGCTGCTGTTTCGATGGGCGCCTTTGATCTATTTCGTCACCGCGCTGCCCGCCGCGATCCTTGTCGCCTTCCTGGCGCCGCCGTTCCAGCGCCCCGACGAGGCCAGCCAGTTCCTGCACGCCGTCCAGGGGCTTGGCGAGGGCATTCCGTCGGATGCCGCGACCTTCAGCGAGGCTTTTCGTTCCCTCGTCGGCCATCCCGAGGCGAAGGTCGATGCTTCGCTCGTCGCCTCGGCTCGGAGCCTGTCATGGATGGGCGGCAGGGCGCAGGTTCCCGAGGAGCCAAAAACCCTCGTCAAGCCGGCGATCTTCGCTTTGCCGGTGATGGCAGGGCTCGCGCTCGGCCGCCTGATCGGGCTGGAACTCTACGACAGCTACACGATGGGCCGCATCTTCAACGCGGTTGTCGCGGTCTCTCTGGGGACCTTGGCGATCGGCATGGCACTGCATGGACGGGCCTTGCTGTTTTGCCTCCTGGGTCTGCCGACGGCGCTCTATCTCGCGGGTACGGCCGCACCCGAGGCGACGCTGACCGCCGCCGTCGCCCTGGCGGTTGGACTGTGCTCCCGGGCGGGCGGGCGG
This sequence comes from Lichenihabitans sp., assembly GCA_965214365.1. Classification (GTDB taxonomy): domain Bacteria; phylum Pseudomonadota; class Alphaproteobacteria; order Rhizobiales; family Beijerinckiaceae; genus Lichenihabitans. The sequence goes on along the minus strand of CBDCBM010000004.1, from coordinate 552,509 downwards.
AACCAGCCCATCAGCCCATGGTGGCGCCTTCTCATGGCGGTGCTGACCGGCTTCGCCGTCGCCTCTCAGCTCTCCTATCTGCCCCTGCTGGTCTTGCTGCTGACGAGCGCCGTGCAGCCGGGGCGCCCACGATCGTCGTTCGACAGTCTCCTGGTCGCCCTGGGGCCATTCTGCCTGGCGGTCGCGATCGTCTTGGGATGGATCGTCCTGATGGGGAGAGCGACATCCCTGCCGCTCGGCACCCTAACAAGCGCCGCCCTGCACGCAAAAATCGATGGGCTTCGTCAGCAATGGCTAGCCATAATCGGTATGCCGCCTGAGACGCTTATGCGGGCCGGCGTCGAACAGGCGCAAGCGTTCATCGGCAATTTCGGCTGGTCCGATACGCCGATCCCGGTGGCGTTCTACCGCGCCTGGACGTTGGGTCTCATCGTGGCGGCGGCGCTCGCCTTCGTCGAGGAGGGCGACACGCCCTCCTTCGGCACCGGGCTGGTGATGCTGTTTTGCGGTGCTCTGGCAGCCTGCGCTGTCTTCCTCTTCACGACGCCGGACCCGGTGGAACCGCAGGGTCGCCTTTTGCTGCCCGTGGCCATGCTGCTGGCCCTGGCGGTACCCGGAATGATCGTGCCTCTACGGCACCGGACCTATTCGGCTTTCGGGGACGTCTGCGCGGTCCTGGGGTGGGTGGCGATTTTCGGACTCTCCGCGGTGAGCGGCTGGCTGATGCTGCCGCCCGTGCTGCTGAACCGGTTCTTTCTATGAGCCGGCTTTGAGCACGAGCGGCAGCCCGGCCGCGACGAGCACGACCCTGCCGCAGGTCTCGGCCATCCTCTGGTTGAGGCGGCCCTGGGCATCCCGGAAAGCGCGCGCCAGCGCATTGTCCGGCACGATGCCCCAGCCGACCTCGTTCGAGACGAAGATCGCAGGCCCGGCGAGGCCGTGCAAGACCTTTGCGAGGGTCCCGCATTCCGCCTCGACGTCGCGTTCCGCCAGCATGACATTGGTGAGCCAGAGCGTCAGACAATCGACGAGAAGCACGCGATCCGGCGCCGCCTCGCGGCCTAGGGTCTCGGTCAGGTCCAGCGGCTCCTCGACCGTCAGCCAGCCCGCATCGGCGCGGGCTCCCCGGTGCGCCGCGATGCGCTTGCGCATCTCATCGTCCCATGCGGTAGCTGTTGCGACATAGACCTTGGCAAGCCCGGTCGCGGCCGCGAGGCCCTCGGCGTGGCGGCTTTTGCCGGAGCGGGCTCCGCCGATGACGAGCGTGTGCGGCACTTCGGACGTCGACGACAAGACTGTCTCTCCTTGGCGCAGGCGGAGGATACCGCGTCACGTATTCTGAGCATCACGGCAGGCAAAATCTGATATGGCCTGCCTGCCGACCGTTGACCATCCTGCCGAAGCCGCCTCATCACCATGTCCACATCCATGCTGTCACGCCTGCGGATCGACCCTTATCTTCTGGCGCTCGCCTCCACCGTTGCGATTGCGGCGATTTTCCCGGCGCATGGGGTCGGCGCGACGATCAGCGGCTGGGCGGTATTCGCCGCCGTCGCCCTGCTGTTTTTTCTGTATGGCGCGCGGCTGTCCTCCAAAGCGGTGATCGAGGGTCTGTCGCATTGGCGGCTCCAATCGCTGGTCCTGCTCTGCACTTTCGTGTTCTTTCCAATGATCGGGCTCGCGCTGACCGCCATCCTCCACCCCTGGCTCCCGCCGGTCCTGGCGCTGGGCCTGATGTTCGTCTGCGTGCTGCCCTCGACCGTGCAATCCTCCATCGCCTTCACGTCCATAGCGCGGGGCAACGTGCCGGCGGCGCTGTGCAGCGCCTCGGTTTCGAACCTGTTCGGCATGGTGCTGACGCCGGCCCTGGTCGCGCTGCTGCTCTCGGCGAACGGCAGCGGCTTCAGCACCAAGGCGCTGGAGGATATCGCCGTCCAGTTGCTGTTGCCCTTCGCGATGGGGCAGGTGCTCCGGCCGTGGATCGGCCCCTTCATCACCCGCCATAAGGTGGTGACGGGATACGTGGATCGGGGCTCGATCCTGCTTGTTGTTTATGCCGCCTTCAGCGAGAGCGTCGTCCAGGGCGTGTGGTCCCACATGGATCCCTGGAGCCTCGCGCTGGTCCTGCTGCTCGACGCCGTGATGCTGGCCATCGTGATCGTGGCGACGACGATCGGCAGCCGCTGGTTCGGCTTTTCCAAGGAAGACGAGATCGCCATCGTGTTCTGCGGGTCGAAGAAGAGCATGGCGAGCGGCATTCCCATGGCCAATATCCTGTTTCCGGGCCAGGCGGTCGGGGCCATCGTGCTGCCGCTGATGCTGTTCCACCAGATCCAGCTCTTCGTCTGCGCCACACTGGCCCAGCGCTATGCGCGGCGCCCGGTCGCATAGGAACACGACACGCTTACTCACGTGGCCTTGGCCGATGATGGCGCAAGGCGTCAAGGTCTCGCGGAAGGCGCGGGTCCGCGCGAAATGCAACAATGTCGCACAAGTCATTCCGTGGTCGTGGAGGAGGACTCGCCAACCCCGTTACGCCGCGTGGCGCCGTCGCGCTTACCAACCCGTCATGTCGATGACGGTTGGTACATATCACACGCGATGATCCGGCTTGGAAGTTGTCCGTTCGCACCCTAAGCTCAGCCAGCGCGGCCGTGTGGAATGCGAAGGTTCATAGTCGCGTCAGCGCTCGGCGAACCGCGATGGTGTTCACCCGGGAGACCGAGGGAGACCTGGGCGTGACACCTCGACAGGCCGCTGGCGGCGAGTTCTATTCGTTCAAGGTCGGGGAGTGCCGGCATGAGTCTCATTCAGATCATCTACGTGTCGCAGCCGTTCGGCTTCGACCAGGCGATGCTTAACGGCATCCTCATGGACGCGCGACGCAACAACCTGCGTTACGATGTAACCGGTGCCCTGATCTGTCGCGCCGACGCCTATTTACAGTTGATCGAGGGACCCGAAGTAGCCATCAGAGCCACCTACGCGCGGATCGCGTCCGACAACCGGCACGTCGACGTGAATTTGCTGTTCGGCGAGCCGGTGGCCGACCGCCTCTTCCCAGGCTGGGCCATGCGCGACGACCCTGCCCGCTCGTGGATGTGGACGCAGGCTCAGGTCGCGGCCGGCGCCATCGCCAAGGCGACCCGACCGGAGCTGCTGGCCGTTTTCGAGCGGCTAAAAGTCGAAGCGCCGTGATGTCTCGGCATGGTTGCAAACGAGCTTTAGATCACGATGTCTTTGGATTGAACCCATCCAAAGACATCGTGATCGGTTCCAATATGTTAGAGCATGATGTCACCCGAAAACCGGTGCCGACTCTTCGGTATCATGGTCTGTAACCTCGTATGAATCCCGTCTTCGCCGCCCTGCCGACCACCGTCTTCGAAACGATGTCGCGCCTCGCCCGCGAACACGGCGCTGTCAATCTCGGCCAGGGTTTTCCGGACGATCCTGGCCCGCTCGACGTGCGCAGCAGGGCCGCCGAGGCCGTGGTCGCGGGGTCCAATCAATATCCGCCCATGATGGGGCTGCCCGAACTGCGCCAGGCGGTGGCCGACCACTACCGCCGGTTCCAAGGGCTCGACCTTTTGCCGGAGGGCGTGATGATCACCTCCGGCGCCACAGAGGCCTTGGCTGGCGCGCTTCTGGCCATGATCGAGCCCGGCGACGAGGTTGTACTGTTCCAGCCGATGTATGACGCCTACCTGCCGCTCGTGCGGCGGGCGGGCGGCGTGCCGCGCTTCGTCACCCTGCGCCCGCCACACTGGCGTTTTTCCGAATCCGACCTGGCGCAAGCCTTTTCGCCCCGCACCAAGGTGGTCCTCGTCAACAACCCGCTGAATCCGGCCGGCACGGTCTACGGTCCGGCGGATCTGGCGCTGCTGGCCCGCTTCTGTGTCGCGCATGACGCGATCGCACTCTGCGATGAGGTCTGGGAGCACATCGTCTTCGACGGGCGGCGTCATCATCCCTTCGCCGCCATCCCCGGTATGGCGGAGCGGACCGTCAAGGTCGGTTCGGCCGGCAAGATCTTCGGGCTCACCGGCTGGAAGGTCGGCTTCGTGGCCGCGCCCCCGGACATCCTGCGCGTCTTGTCCAAGGCCCATCAATTCCTCACCTTCACGACGCCGCCGAACCTGCAGAGCGCGGTCGCCTATGGGCTCGGCAAGGAGGCCGGCTTCTTCGACGCCATGCGGCAGGGACTGGAACGCTCGCGAGACCTCTTCGCCGCAGGCCTCTCCGCCCAAGGATTCCGCGTGCTGCCCTGCGAGGGGACCTATTTTCTCAATGTCGATATCGAGCCGCTCGGCGTCACCGACGATGTCGCCTTTTGCGAAAGCCTCGTGACCCGGCATGGCGTCGCGGCCGTTCCGGTCTCGGCCTTCTACGCCCAGGACCCGGTTCGCACCGTCGTGCGTTTCTGTTTCGCCAAGCATGATGCGACGCTGACGACCGCCCTCGCGCGGCTGTCCGGAGCCGCGACATCGTTTCGCAACACCGATTAGCATCGCGCCATCGCCATGCTAGTAATGGGGTATGAGGGCGAATACTGGCACGATGATCGAAGGGGGGCTGGACGGCGTGGCCACCGGCCATGCCGATCCGCGCGCCCGCTCGATCATCGACGCGCTCGGCCAGCGCTCCATCGTGCTGGTCGGCATGATGGGGGCCGGCAAGACCGTGATGGGCCGCCGCCTGGCACTTCACCTCGGGCTCGACTTCGTCGACAGCGACGGCGAGATCGAGGCAGCCGCAGGCATGACCATCGCCGATATTTTCGCCCAATATGGCGAACCCTATTTCCGCGAGCGCGAAAACAAGATCGTCGAGCGCCTGATCCGCGAAGGCTCGCGCGTCGTCGCGACAGGCGGCGGTGCCTTCGTCCACCCGGCCACACGCGCCACCATCCGGGCGCATGCCGTGTCGGTGTGGATCAAGGCCGAGTTCGACGTCTTGATGCGCCGCGTTCGCAAGCGTTCCAACCGCCCGCTGCTCAAAACCCCCGACCCCGAGGGAACGCTGCGGCGGCTGATGACGGAGCGCTATCCTGTCTATGCCGAGGCCGATACGACCGTCGATTCGAGCGACGGACCACAAGAGGTGGTGGTTTTCGACATGATCGCCGCGATCGAGGCCTATCTCGCGGCGGAGCGCGGTCGCGCGCTGGCCCTGGATCATCGATAGAGGATATGGTGAGTAGCTCCACAGACCTTGGCGTGACGGTCGAAGTCGACCTTGGCACGCGCTCCTACCCGATCATGATCGGGCCGGGATTGCTCGATACTGCGGGTCAAAGGCTCGCGGCCATGGCGCCCGGCGCCGCCTGCGCCATCGTCACGGATCGCAACCTCGCATCCTTGCATCTGCCACATCTCCGGCGCAGCCTGGAGGCGGCCGGGATCCGCCATGCGGCCATAGAGATCGCGCCAGGCGAGGCTTCCAAGTGCTTTGCGACCTATGCCGAAGTGAGCGACGCGGTTTTGGCCGGGCGCTTCGAGCGCGGCGACATCGTGCTGGCGCTTGGCGGCGGCGTCGTGGGCGACCTCGCCGGTTTCGTGGCCTCGACGGCCCGGCGCGGCATGCGCTTCGTGCAGGTGCCGACGAGCCTCCTGGCCCAGGTCGATTCCTCCGTTGGCGGCAAGACCGGGATCAATTCGGTGCATGGCAAAAACCTCGTCGGCGCTTTCTACCAGCCCATCCTGGTCCTGGCCGACACCGATTGCCTCGACAGCCTGCCGCCGCGTGAATTCCGGGCCGGCTATGCCGAGGTCGCCAAATACGGCCTGATCGACGACGAGCCCTTTTTCGCCTGGCTGGAGCGCAGCCGGTCTGAGATTTTTGCCGGCGGCCCTGCCCGCGTCGAGGCTATCGCGTCGAGTTGCCGGGCGAAAGCTGCCGTCGTCGCCCGAGACGAGCACGAGACAGGCGAGCGCGCCCTGCTGAACCTCGGTCACACCTTTGGCCACGCTCTCGAACGGCTGGTCCGTTACGACACCGCGCGCCTCGTCCATGGCGAAGCGGTGGCGATCGGCATGGCCTTGGCCTTCCGCTTCTCGGTGTCGCAGGCGCATTGCGCGGCCAGCGATGCGGCGCGCCTCGAGGCTCATCTCGCCGCAGTCGGCCTGCCGACCCGCATTCGCGACATTCCCGGCTGGACCGGGACGAGCGAGGCCATGCTGGAGGCCATGTTCCAGGACAAAAAGGTCGTGCGCGGTAGCCTCACCCTCATCCTGGCCCATGGGATCGGCAAGAGCTTCGTGGCCCGCAAGGTCGACGCCGCTGCGGTGGGCGATTTTCTTGCGGCCGAGTTGACGGGGGATTGAACGATGCACGGTGCTGAAGCCGCCCCTGCGGCGGCCACCGGCCTGGAGCTGTGGATCGACATTGCGGTGGTGATCGCCTGCATCACCATATCGGCCTTCTTCTCAGCAGCTGAGACGGCGATGACCGCTGTCTCCAAGGCGCGGATGCACGGCATGGAAAAGGCTGGCGACGAGCGCGCCGGCTTGGTGACCCGCCTCCTCGATATGCGCGAGCGTTTCATCGGCGCCATGCTGTTGGGGAACAATGTCGCCAATGTCGGTGCCTCGGCGCTCATCACCAGCCTGCTGCTTGGCCTCGTTGGCGAGCGCGGCGTGCTTTATGCCACCGGCATCATGACGGTCGCGCTTCTGGTCTTCGCCGAGGTGCTCCCGAAAACCATCGCCATCAACTATCCCGAACGGGCATCGCTCTTCCTCGCGCCGCTCGTGAACGGGATGGTGCTGGTCTTCGGCCCCGTGCTGAAGGCGGTCGAGATCGTGGTCCAAGCGATCCTGCGGGTCTTTGGCGTGACGCTCGGCGCCCAGCGCTCGATGCTCTCCGGCGTGGAAGAACTCAAGAGCGCCGTCGATCTCCTGCATCAGGAGGGCGAGGTCCTACGGTCCGATCGAGATATGGTGGGCGGCCTGCTCGACCTGCACGACCTCGAAGTCGCCGACGTCATGGTGCATCGAACCAAGATGCGAGCCATCAATGCCGACCTGCCGCCCGGCGAGATCGTGCGCGAGGCCTTGGAATCGCCCCATACGCGCCTGCCGCTCTGGAGGGGGCGGCCGGACAACATCATAGGCATTCTGCACGCTAAGGAATTGTTGCGCGCCTTGAGCGCTCTCGACGGCGACGCGTCGCGGCTCGATGTCGCCACCATCGCCTACGCACCCTGGTTCGTGCCCTCGACCACCAACCTGCAGGACCAGTTGCAGGAATTCTTGCGTCGCAAATCGCATTTCGCGCTGGTGGTGGATGAATATGGCGAGGTGATGGGCCTCGTGACCCTCGAGGACATCATCGAGGAGATTGTCGGCGACATCAAGGACGAGCATGATCTCGCGGTTCAGGGCGTGCGGCTGCATCCCGACGGCAGCGTCACGGTCGACGGCTCGGTGCCCATTCGCGACCTCAACCGGGTGCTGAACTGGGACCTGCCCGACGACGAAGCCAACACGATCGCCGGTCTCGTGATCCACGAAGCCCGCGCGATTCCAGAGACCGGACAGGTGTTCCTGTTCCATGGCTTCCGGTTCGAGGTGCTGCGCAAGGTGCGCAACCTCTTGACGTTGCTGCGGGTCTCGCCGCCGGCAATCGAGCGTAAAGGCGGCGGCTGACGCGGCTTTCGGTAGCCGACCGAAACCGGCGCGCAGGCATGGGCGGCCACGCCTGGTCAAAACGCCGACCGCATCCCTTTTTTCGCGTGGCGCATCTTTTTTATGATGTTGCCGCGCAGGCCCGCATGACGCCCAACTCGATCGATCGCCGAAGCGGCAGGGAGAGTCGATCGTCATGGCCGTTCATCAGCTCGCGCAGGTGCCGCGCACCACTATCGGAGCAGGCGCCCGGCACGAGATCGCCGCGCTCGCCGCGAGCCATGTTCCGGCTGGCGCCCATGTGCTGCTCTGCGCCGACCCCGGATTGCGCCCCACCGGCATGATCGATGAGATCGCGGGGCTTCTCGGCAAGGGCGGCTTCGGGGTAACGATTTTCTCCGACATCAAAAGCGATCCCTCCGTCGCGCAGGCCAATGCGGCTGCGGATCTGGCCCGAGAAACGCGAGCGGACCTCCTCGTCGCGCTCGGCGGCGGCTCGGCGCTCGACCTTGGAAAGGCCGTGGCCGCCATCGCCGGCGGCGTGGCTCGGGCCGAGAGCTACGCGCTTTGCGCAGCCCCGTTCCCGGCGAACCGGCTCAAGACGATCTGCATCCCGACGACCTCCGGCACAGGCTCCGAGACCACCCGCACAGCCATCCTGTCGGGAGCCGATGGCGCGAAACTCTGGTATTGGGGCGAGGAGCTGAAGGCCGACGAGGCCTTGCTCGACCCCGAACTCACCGTCTCGCTGCCGGCCGGGCTCACGGCCGCCACGGGCATCGATGCGCTGGTCCATGCGGTCGAGGCCGCCACCAACCGTAACGCCCATGCGGCCAACACCATGTATGCCCATGAGGCCATCCGCCTCGTGGCCCGCCATCTCGAAACCGCCGTCAAGGCGCCGGGCGATTTGCCGGCCCGCCAAGCCCTGCAGCGAGCCGCCGCGCTCGCCGGCACCGCCATCGACAATTGCGGCACCGCCATCGCCCATAACATTGGCCATGCGCTGGCCTCGCTCCGTCCGCTGCATCATGGCCGGGCGGTCGGTGTCGCCATGCTGGCCTCGCTGCCCTGGAACGTCAAAGGCAACGAGACCGCCTTCGGGGCCTGCGCGGCCGCGATGGGCGCTAAGCCAACCGCCTCGGGGTTCATCGATGCCTATGAAAGTCTCGTGCGCTCGACCGGCATGACCATCTCGCTGGCCGAGGAATTCGAGGGCATCACCCCGGAGATCCTGGCCGTGCAGATGGGGCGGCCGGAAAATATCGCCATGATCCATTCCAATCACCGCAACGCCTCCGAGGCTGACCGCCTGTTGCTGGCGCAAGCCGTCCTCCACGCCGCCTAGAGCATGAGGCCGAAAAGTCGGCACGGGTTTTCGGCATCGTGCTCTCATTTTTAAGATCGATCACGATGACTTTGGATCGATCCGATCCAAAGTCATCGTGATCTGGAGGCCAGCCATGCTCGACCGACCCACGACGAAATCCGGCTGGGAAGCCCGCGCCAAAGCCTTGCGCATCGAGGGCCGGGCCTTCATCGATGGCGAGTACACGGCCGCCGCTTCGGGCCGGTCCTTCACCCGGCTCTCGCCCCTCGATGGCAAGCCCCTCGCGGAGATCGCGTCGGGCGAGGCCGCCGATGTCGACCGGGCTGTGGCTTCGGCGCGGAAAAGCTTCGAGGACGGGCGCTGGCGCGACCAGGCGCCGGCCGCCAAGAAGAAGGTCATGCTCCGTTTCGCGGATCTGATCCGTGAAAACCTCGACGAACTGGCTTTGCTGGAGACGCTCGACGTCGGCAAGGTGATCGGCAATTCGCTCGCCGTCGATGTGCCGTTCTGCGCCGATTGCATCCAATATTACGGTGAGATGGCTGATAAGCTGTTCGACGAAGTCGCTCCCGTCGGCCCAAAGGACGTCGCCTTGGTGCGCCGGGAGCCGCTCGGGGTGGTGGCCGCCATCGTGCCCTGGAACTATCCCCTCATCATCTCGGCCTGGAAGCTCGGCCCGGCGCTTCTGGCCGGCAACTCGGTCGTCCTAAAGCCGGCCGAGCAATCCTCCCTCTCGGCCATCCGTCTCGCCGCGCTGGCGGCGGAGGCCGGCCTGCCCGACGGCGTGCTGAACGTGCTGCCCGGGTTTGGCGAAGCCGCCGGCAAGCCTCTCGCTCTTCATGGCGATGTCGACATGGTCACCTTCACGGGTTCGACCGAGGTCGGTAAGCTGATGCTGCGCTATGCGGGGATGAGCAATATGAAGCGCGTCGGTCTCGAATGCGGCGGCAAAAGCCCGCATGTGGTGATGGCGGATGCCGATCTTGACGCCGCCGCCTCTGGTATCGCCTGGGGCATCTTCTACAACCAGGGCGAGACATGCCACGCGGGCTCACGCGTCATCGTTCATCATAGCTTGAAGGATGCCCTGATCGAAAAGGTGGCGGCCGTGCAGCGCGAGCAGATCCCGCTCGGGGCCGCGCTCGATCCCGCCTCTCAGATGGGCGCGCTGATCGAGGAAGCGCACATGGAGCGCGTTATCTCCTATATCGACCTCGGCCGCCGCGAGAGTGCGCGCGTCGTCACCGGCGGCGGCAGGACCCTGAGCGAGACCGGCGGCTATTATGTGGAGCCGACGATCCTCGATGGCACCCGGGGCGACATGCGCGTGGTGCAGGAGGAAATCTTCGGGCCGGTGCTCGTCGTGACATCTTTCGACACCGAGGCCGAGGCGCTCCGCCTGGCCAACGGCACGGTCTATGGGCTCGCGGCGGCGGTCTGGACCGAAAATATGAACGTCGCCCACCGACTCACCTCGGCGATCCGGGCCGGCACGGTCTGGGTGAACGCCTTCGACAAATCGTCAATGGCAACACCCTTCGGCGGCTTTAAGCAATCCGGCTTCGGCCGCGATCGCTCGCCGCACGCGGTCGAGAAATATACCGATCTCAAGACCATTTGGACGGCGTATAAATAGCTTCGCCTGAAAGGCCAGCGTCATGACCGAGACCGTCGCCACGGTAAAGATCACCGGCATCGAGATCAGCCACCACCGGCTGCTGCTCGATCCTCCGTTCAATGCGAGCTGGGACACGCAGCCGCGGAAAAGCTTCGAGGCGACGATCGTGCGCGTCCATACCGACGCGGGCCTCACTGGTGTCGCCTCGGGCGACACCATGCTGGGCTTCGCCGGCCACGAGCATCTATTCGTCGGGCAGGACGCGCTGGCGATCGAACGCCATTGGCGGGTGCTGAACAACATCCAATTCCACTGGGGCAGGCCGTGGCCGCTCGACCTCGCCCTGTGGGATCTGGCGGGCAAGATCACCGGCCAGCCAGTGTGGAAGCTGCTCGGCGGGCTCAATGGCACGGTTAAAGCCTATGCGTCCTCGGGTACGCTGCGGGCACCGCGTGAACTCGCGGATGCGGCCGAGCGCTATCTGGCTTTGGGTTTTCCGGCCCTGAAGATCCGTTTTCATCGCGGCGACTGGCGCAAGGACGTGGCGGCCCTCGAAGCCGTGCGGGCCCGGGTCGGCCACAAGCTCGACCTGATGGTCGACTGCAATCAGGGCTGGCGCATGTCCTGGGACGCCTATCCGTCCTGGACCCTCAAGGACGCCGTCCAGGTCGCGCGCGAGCTCGAAAACCTCGGCGTCTACTGGATGGAAGAGCCGCTCCATCGCGGCGACCGCGAGGGCATGCGCCGCCTGCGCGACACTGTCGACATCCGCATCGCGGGCGGCGAGATGACCCGCGAACTCTATGAGTTCCGCGACCTCATCACCGCCGGCGCGCTCGACGTGCTGCAACCCGACGCGGCCCTTGTCGGCGGCATCACGGGCCTGCGCCGCATCGCCTATATGGCGCAGGAGCACAATTTGATCTTCACGCCTCACACCTGGACCAATGGCATCGGGGTGTTGGCCAACGCGCATCTCGTAGCCGGGGTGGCGGACGCGCCTTTCCTCGAATTTCCCTTCGATCCGCCGGAGTGGAGCCTCGATCGTCGTGATTTTTGCATGGCCGAGCCCTTGCGGGTCGACGCCGAGGGGACGATCCTGCTCAGTGATCGTCCGGGTCTCGGTTTCGACCTCGACGAACAGGCTCTGGCTCGTACCCGGATCGGATAGAACCCGTGAAATCCAGCCCCGGAAGTTCCCGCACGATGGATCGGCAATGGCTGCCGCTCAACGCGCTGCGGGCTTTCGAGGCCGCCGGGCATTTCGGCAGTTTCACCGCAGCGGCAGGGTCGCTCACCGTCGCCCAGAGCGCGGTCAGTCGGCATGTCATCGTGCTCGAGAAATTCCTCGGCGTTCCGCTGTTCGAACGCCGGCCGCAGCAGCTCGTCCTCACCGAGGCGGGACGGCATTTGCTGCCCGTGGTCACGCGGAGCTTCGACCGCATCGACCAAGCCCTCGGCGATATCATCAAGGAACGCGGCACGCCTAAGCGCCTTCTGAGGGTCGCCCTGCCCCCGACCTTCGCCTACCAGCTGGCCATTCCGATCCTGCGGGATTTTCGCGCCGAACATCCCGAACTGACCATCGAGATCGCCTCCAAGCCCGCCGGCGAGCCCGATGGCGAAGTGGCGATCGCCATCGTCTATTCCGAGCCCCGCGTGGCCGATGCCATCCTCGATCTGCTATGGATGGAGAGACTTGAGGTCGTCTGTTCACCGAGGCTTCTGGCCGATGGCGCCAGCGATCTCGTCAGCCTCATCGCCAATCGGGACCTGCTGCATGTTCGCCTCGGAGGCCGGCCGCACCAGCATATGTGGGAACTGATGGCCCGCGCCGTCGGGCGGCCGGATCTCTCGCTCGATCGCGGCATCGTCTTCGACACCGCTCAACTCGCCGTCCAATACGCGCTCTCGGGCGAGGGTGTTGCCCTGGTCGATCCCATGCTGTTCCGTGACGACCTTTCGGCAGGACGGCTCGTCAGCCCTTTCGAAACGCAGGTCGCCTCCGGCTACGGCTATTATCTCGTGACCGCGCCCGAGGATCTCGACGAGGCGGTGGCGCTGTTCCGGTCCTGGCTGATCCGCCGTTTCGCCGAGGCAGCGCCGAGGCGGCTGACGGTCGACGCCGGCAGCCTGGACGAAGCCCCATGAGGGCGCTTCGGTTTGAAGGGGCATTCCATGACTGACCTCGCAGACGTCGCCGAACCTCGGGGCCGGCGCCGAGCCGGCCGGGGTGCCGAGAGAGCGGCCGCTGCGGCTCCGCCGCGCAAGCAGCCTAAGCTCCCCTTCGCCCCGACGCCCATCGTGTCGGAGGATCACCTGGAGGCCATCCATCGAGCATCCCTGAAGGTGCTCCAGGAGATCGGCATCGATGTCCTGAATATCGAGGCGCGACAAATCCTGAAAGGGGCCGGCGCCGACGTCGATCCGAACTCCCAGCGCGTGAGGTTCGATCCGGCCTTGGTCGAGGCCCACATCGGTCTGGCGCCCAAGAGCTTTACGCTTCATTCGCGAAATCCAGAGCGCGACCTCGTGATCGGCGATGGCCATGTGGCCTTCTGCTCGGTCGCCTCCACCCCGAACAGTTTCGATCGAGACGGCGGCCGACGGCCCGGCAACAAGGTGGATTTCCAAAACTTCGTCCGGCTCGGCCAGTCGCTCGACGCAGTGCATCTTTGGGGCGGCTATCCGGTCGAGCCAATCGACATCCACGCCTCCGTCCGCCACCTCGATTGCCTGTTCGACCTGCTGACGCTGTCTGACAAGTCGATCCACGCCTATAGCCTCGGCCGCCAGCGCAATCTCGATGCCATCGAGATGGTCAAGATCGCGCGCGGCATCGACGAGGAGACGCTGGACCGCGAACCCTCGCTTTTCACTATCATCAATTCATCTTCGCCCTTGCGGCTCGACGAACCGATGTGCGAGGGCATCATCCAAATGGCCAAGCGCAACCAGGTGGTAGTGCTGACGCCTTTCACCTTGGCCGGCGCCATGGCCCCGGTGACGATCGCGGGGGCGGTGACCCAACAAAACGCCGAGGCGCTGGCCGGTCTGGTCTTGGCCCAGACGGTGCGGCCGGGCTCGCCGTTCGTCTATGGCGGCTTCACCTCGAACGTCGACATGAAGTCGGGTGCGCCTGCCTTCGGCACACCGGAATATATGAAGTCGACGCTGCTCGGGGGCCAACTCGCCCGACGCTACGGCCTGCCCTACCGCTCCTCCAACGCCAATGCGGCGAATTCGCTCGACGCCCAGGCGGCCTATGAATCGGTATTCTCGCTCTGGGCCGCCATCATGGGGGGCTGCAACCTCCTCATGCATGGCGCGGGCTGGATGGAGGGCGGGCTGCAGGCCTCGTTCGCCAAGATGGTGCTCGACGCCGACCTCCTCGATATGGTCGCCGAATTCCTGAAACCGGTGGCCGTCGATGATGACGAATTGGCGCTCGACGCGATGCGCGAAGTCGGCCCCGGCGGCCATTTCTTCGGCTGCGCCCATACGCAAGCGCGCTACCGCACGGCTTTTTTCTCCCCGATGATCTCGGACTGGCGCAATTACGAGACGTGGCGCGAGGCCGGCGCGCCGAGCGCCGAGGACACAGCGGACCGCCTTTACAAGGAAAAGCTGGCCGCCTTCACCCCGCCGCCGATCGAGCCCGAGCGCTTCGAGGCGCTGACGGAGTTCGTGGCGAGGCGGAAGGCTGAGGGTGGGGTCAAGACGGATTTTTGAGGGGGGGGTGGGGGCGACGTCTCCCGAGCCGAACCGTCTTCCGAACGATCGCCGCCCCGCGATGGTGCACGTAGAGGGTTGGCTCAACCTCTCCCGATCGCCTGTCGCTGACCCCAGCATGCTACGTTACCGACGGGCTGTTTGCGACTGTGATGAAATGCGAGGCCGCGTCGGTGCAGGAAGCTGAGAATGACCGACGGCGCTTCGTAGAATAATCGTGCTTTTACTGGGCCGGATGAGTAGATTTCAACCGATGACCGAGCTGCTCGACAAGGCGATCAGCAAGGCGCAAGCGCTCCCGCCCGAGGCGCAGGATGCGCTCGCCCATGTGATGCTGCTTTATGCCGGCGAGGACGACAGCCGGCCCATACATCACCTGACCCCTGAAGAGATGGCGGACCTCGACGAGGCCGACGCCGAGATGGCGCGCGGCGAGTTTGCCACCGACGAAGAGGTCGCGGCGGTCTTCGCCAAATACCGATTGTGAGGCTGCACTACACCAAGCGATCGCTCGCGCAGATCGACAAGGCGCTTGGGTACATCCGGGAACGGTCTTCGCAAAGCGCCCGGTCTGAGGGCCCATATTTCTCGCGAGCGCGGCGCGGCTGGTGAAGCCCGGCGGAAGGCTTGTCTACGCCACATGCTCGCTTTTGGCGGAGGAGAACGAGGTGCAGGTGGCGGGGTTTTTGGCGAACACTCCCGGCTTTCGGCTCGCCCGAATACATGAAAGCGACGCTGCTCGGCGGCCAATTGGCGCGCCGCTACGGCCTGCCCTATCGCTCCTCCGACGCCAATGCGGCGAATTCCCTCGATGCCCAGGCGGCTTACGAAAGCGTGTTCTCGCTCTAGCCCGCCATCATGGTCAGCGCCATCCTCCTCATGCACGGCGCTGGCTGGATGGAGGGCGGCCTCCAGGCCTGCTTCGAGAAGATGGTGCTCGACGTCGACCTCCTCGACATGGTGGCCGAATTCCTGAAACCCGTGGCAATTGATGATGACGAATTGGCGCTCGACGCGATGCGCGAAGTCGGTCCCGGTGGTCATTTCTTCGGCTGCGCCCACACCCAGGCGCGTTATCGCACGGCCTTCTTCTCGCCGATTATCTCGGACTGGCGCAATTATGAGACGTGGCGCGAGGCCGGCGCGCCGACCGCCGAGGACACGGCGGATCGCCTTTACAAAGAGAAGCCGGCCGCTTTCGAAGCGCCCCCGATCAAGCCCGAGCGCTTCGAGGCGCTGACGGAGTTCGTGGCGAGGCGGAAGGCTGAGGGCGGGGTCAAGACGGATTTTTGAGGGGGATGTACCTAGCGTCGTATGCTGGATCGATCGCGGACGCTTCAGGGACTGCCCTCACGTCCGACACTGGCCGATAGGTGACCGGCAGCTTTATGGGCTATGAGCATTGAATATCTGTCAGCCCGAGCGCTTCCAGTCATCCTCCCACACCGACAAGAGCATCGGCATCACGGTGCCCTCCGGCCGCTCCGCCCCGCGCAATCGTTCTTCGCGACCAATGGCAAGCGCCAGATAGCAGAGAGCGGATCGCGCGATCTTCATGACCCGCAGCGCCTTGCGCTGCATGTCGGTGCTCGAAATCGATCTGCCCAGATCACCGAGCGCCGCGCTTGGTGACACTGTCGTCGTCGCCCAGGCCTCATGCACTTGAAGATATTTGTGCTCGAGATGGTTGCGTAACTCGTGGAGATCGCGCGCATCCGGGTTCGTCGTGAGCTTGAGATCGGGATCGAATATCTCTTTCGACAGCCAGAAGAGACCCCTCAGCGGCCAATTCTCGTAATTGATAAACTGCGGGTGAATGTTTGCTTTGTCCTCGACCAACCAGATGTTCCGGAAGTTGATACGCTCCGGGCTTTTCCCCAGGCTCCAATATTCATTGATGGCAAAGGCGATCTTATCCAGCAGCGAGTATGCAATGCGATAGCTTGCGCGCACATGTTCCATGGCGATCGAGTAGCTGGGATAATCGAGCGTGTTAAACAGAAGCACATCTCGATCAGCAAAGTGTAGGCCGGACGCATCAATACCTTCGAACAGCATGAAGCGCGCGGCTACATACTCCTGTTTCATCTGGTTGAAGAAGCCGATGATTGGGGGCATCAGGCCGGATCGATCAGGCGGATTCACTTCCGTCAATCCGGGCAGCGCTAGCGTGTCGCGCGCAGCGACGGACACCGCGCCAAGGTCGTTGATCGGATTGAGGAAGAGACGTTCGGAAAGGCTCCAATGTCGGTAAGCACGTTCGCGCTTGCTCCGCCCAAGCGATGCGCCGTCGAGATTCTGCATCGCACGGATTACTGCTAGGTCGAACTGTTCCGCGATCTCGTCGGCCAGCGCGAGGTAGGTTGCGAACATCGCCGGCGGATAGTCGCTATCGACCACAGCATCATCGGCTACCGCCCTCATCGAGGCGTCGAATGCCTGGAGGATGAATACTGCACGTTCGTAAGAGTCGTCGAGCGTGCTGGCATAGTGCTTCAGGCCGTTACCACGATTGCCGAGCGCGACCGCGAATCTAGGAATGATCCTGAGGGCTGCGTCCCAGCTTTCGAGTGCATCGATGAAACGGCCTACAGCATTGAGCAGGTTTCCACGGTTAATCAGGATCTGACAGCGACGTACGCGATCGAGCTTGTGGAATCCATCGTGCGATGCGGCCCTGCAGAGCGCGAGCAATTGTTGCTGGGTCTCAGGCTGCTCCCATGCCCAGGAGTGGTCATGACCAGCGGGGTGCGCCTTGCCCGCCCAGGCGTTCGCACGATAGTAGCAAGCAAGCGCGCCATGTTCGGGCTGCAATGGGCGCGTTTCGAGCTCGTCGAGCAATGTGAGAGCGCGCCGCGCTCCCCGCGCGAAACCCGCATCTGTCGAGTGATCGATCAGGTGCGCGATATGGTCGAGCGCATCTACATCGGACAGCTTGCGAATCGCGCGTTCAGACAGTTTTTGCAGATCGAAAGTCATTGTGGTTTGTCGCTCATCTTTTCTGCCGATGGGCCTCTTATGGTAAGCATGCGGCGTAGGCCGCAGTGGCGCTGGTCTCCCTGGCTATCGACTAAACCGCGTCAGGCTTTTCGGCCCTCGGCTTGATGGTGGCGGTGAGGACCTTGCGGCGTTTTTCGATGATCCAGGGTGCGTCCTTGTGGATATCGACCAGCTGTTTAAGGCTCTCGATCCCATCATCGGTGAACGCCATCGTCCCGTCTTCACTGACGCCGACGATCCATAGCTGACCATCCTCGGTGTCCATTTCTTCGGCGACCTCGAACAGCCAGTCCTCATCCTCGCCGAGCAGTTCCGCAACGTGGCTGAGCGTGAACACATGGCTGACTTTGTTGACTTGGCCCATGATCAGGCCGCCTGCTTCGCCAAGCCTTGCTGTTGCGAAGTCTTCCAGCTCCAAGGCAGCAGCTCGTCAAGGCGATGAAGCGGGTGCGTGGCGATGCGTGCGAGGACGTCGGCCAGCCAGGCTTGTGGATCGACATCGTTCATCTTGGCGGTGACGATGAGGCTGTACATGGCGGCGGCGCGGTGGCCGCCGCGATCGGACCCACAGAAGAGCCATGACTTTCGGCCCAGAGCGATCCCTCTGAGCGCCCGTTCGGCGGCATTGTTGCTGATGCAGATCCGGCCATCGTCGAGGAAGCGGGTGAACGAGGGCCAGCGCTTGAGCATGTAGTTCATGGCCTTGGCGAGGTCGTGACCACGGGCGAGCCTAGCACACTGCTCACGCATGTAGACTTTGAGGTCCGCCACCAACGGTGCGCTCAGGTCCTGGCGAACCGCCCGTCGCAGCTCGGCGGTCTGGCCATTGATCCTGCGCTCGATCTCGAACACGGCGTCGATCCGGCGCACGATCTCCATGGCCATGGGAGAGATGACAATCTCCTTTTTGCCGGCGGACTTGCGCCGCGCATTCTCCTCGAGATCGGCCATGGCGAAGAAGGGCCTGCGGGCGTGGACCCAGCACGCCGCCTCCTGGATGAGGCCCGGTGCGCGATCAGCTTCATAGAGCTTGGCGTAGCCGTCAAAGGCGTCAGCCTGAAGGATTCCGCTGTAGCCGGCCAAATGGGCTTGCGGATGCTCGCCCTTGCGATTGCGCGAATAGTAGAACATCGCCGCCGGTGGATCCGATCCGCCGAAGGGTCTGTCGTCACGGACGTAAGTCCAACATCGCCCGACATCGCAGCGTCCCGAGGCCAGCACCGGCACGGTCGTGTCGTCGCCATGCAGGCGTTTCGCCGCCAAGACGTGGGATTCCACCCGCCGCAGGAGCGGCTCCAACACCGTGCAGACGGCGCCCACCGCGTCGGCCGCGGTGGACAGGCTGATCGATACCCCTTCCCGGGCATAGCGCTCGATCTGCCGGTTGAGCGGCTGATGTTGTCCGAACTTCTCGAACAGGATCATCGCCAGAAGGCTGGGGCCCGCCCAACCTCGGGGGATCACATGGAACGGCGCCGGCGCCTGGCTGATCGTCTCACAATCGCGGCAGGTGAACTTCTCCCGCACGGTCTCGATCACTTGCCATTGACGCGGGATCGTCTCCAGGGTCCGGGTTACGTCCTCCCCCAGTTTGCGCAGCCGGGTTCCGCCGCAGCATTCACACGCCTTCGGCGGCTCGATTACCACGCGGTGCCGGGGCAGATGGTCTGGAAAGGTGTTGCGTTCGGCCGGCCGCTTGCGAGTAAAGGCCGCCACTGTCGTCGTCGTGGTGGCGGCAGCCTTCTCGGCAGCGATCTCGTCCGCGGTGGCGCTGGCCTCCAGCTCCTCGAAGGTCAGCTCCATCTGATCGATCAGCCGGGCGGATCGCTCCGACTGCGGCCCGTAGACCTGCCGCTCCAGTCTGGCGATCCGCAGCTTCTGATGGGCGATCAGCGCCTGATCCTCTGACGCCATGGCCTTGGCCACAGCCAGTTCGGCTCGCGTCACCAGCAGCGCGGCTCGCAGCACGTCGATATCGTCTGGAAGGGCTTCAAGACCGGCGTCCATGACAAGGATTGAATCATAAAAACATGAGCTTGTGGCAGCTAAAACGACCAGCGCCACAGCAATTTTTGCCTATCCGGCGCTCGCCGGTCGCCACGTCTGTTGCGGATTACGCCAGTCGATCGCCTCCAACATGAAGCCCATCTGACCCACTGAAATCGAAATGGCGCCGTCCTTGGCGGATGGCCAGACAAAGCGCCCGCGATCAAGACGCTTGGCGTAGAGCGACAGGCCAATCCCGTCATGCCACAGGATCTTTACCAGATCCCCCCTGCGTCCACGGAAGATGTAAAGATCGCCCGCATGGGGATCTCGCTTCAGCCCTTCTTGAACCTCAAGGGCCAGTCCCTGCATGCCGCGGCGCATGTCGGTGTGGCCGGTCGCGATCCACACACGCACGGTCGAGGACATGGGAATCATCGGAGTGCCCGCAAGGTCGCCGCGATGATCCGATCCGGCGCCGAAGCGTCGATCCGGACCCGGATATCCCGTCCCAACTCCACAACGACCGCCGGAGGGGGCACAAGGGTCGGAACCGGCTCCGCGGTGATGACCGCAGGCAGGAACGCAGGCGTCCGAGCCGCAGCGTCCATCTTGCGCCGCCACATATACAGCAGCCCCGTCGAAACATCATGGCGCAGCGCCACCTGCGAGATGACCGCCCCCGGCGAAAACGCCTCTTCCAAGATCTGTCGCCGGCTCTCGTCCGACCATCGCCGACGCCGATCGACCCCCGTCACCAACACTGTCTGGCTCATCCGACTGCTCGTAAGCGCGCTCTTAAGGTCACTCTTAAGAGCACATCATTGGCTATGCGGACGTTGCCCGAAAGGCGGCCCAGGGCGGAGGCTTACGCCTGAACTCGTTTTTCGTTCTTATAATAAGAGGCACGCACGTCTGGGCTCGGGCTTCCGCCCATCAGACGTGCGTGAGCCTGCCCCGCGGGCAAATTCGTGGCTAAACACAATTTTTGTCATAACCGTTATTCGCAGAGTGCCTGTGCCAGCATTCCTTGTTAGACCTTTCCTAGACAAAAAACCGCCAAAAAGCAGCCTAAGTCTGCAATAAAATTACCTAGAGTTCGCAGCAAGCCGCATCAAGACAACATGCCTCAAATCACAAACCGTCGACTTCCTACATTTTTTATTAATGGATCGTCACAGCTATCTATATTTGACGCGACATCACACCATGTTGTCACTCTCTAAGACCTGCCTGATCTTGAGCGCAAGCTGGGGGACGGTGAAAGGCTTAGCCACGAAAGCAACGCCCGGATCAAGTACGCCGTTATGGACAATGGCGTTTTGGGTATAGCCGGTGGTAAACAGGATTTTCAGGGTCGGAAATTTTTCGATGGCAGAGTCGGCCAACTGCCGCCCGTTCATTCCGGGCATCATGATATCGGTGAACATCAGATCGACCCGGGGCTGAAGGGCCAAAACCTCAAATGCCTGGATCGCATCGGCTGCCGAGAGCACTGTATAGCCGAGTTCCTGCAAGATATCGGTTGACATGTGTCGCACCTGCTCGTCGTCTTCAACGACCAGCACAATCTCATCATCCCTAGCCCGAGGAATCTCGACTATGTCCCTTGGCTGTAGCGCGACCGCCTGGACGCCAAACTGTCTGGGCAGGTAAACCTTGACTGTTGTGCCATGTCCCGGCTCCGAATAAATTTTGACGTGCCCGGCCGACTGCTTGACGAAGCCAAACACCTGACTGAGCCCCAGCCCGGTGCCGCGACCAACACCCTTGGTCGTGTAAAAAGGGTCAAACGCTCGCTCGATCACCTCTGGCGGCATCCCTGTCCCTGTGTCCGTGACGGATACGCAGACATATTGTCCAGCCGTCACATCAGCATGGGCCGCCGCATAGGTGTCATCAAGCGAGGTGTTAGCTGTTTCAATGGTTAGGCGACCGCCGTCCGGCATCGCGTCCTTGGCGTTGACACACAAGTTAAGCACGACATTTTCTAGCTGAACCGGGTCGGCATGGGTCGGCCATAATCCCCCCGCCAGCACCGTCTCCAATCGGATATGATCGCCCAAGGTCCGGCGCAACAGCTCGGACATCGAAGCGACCATCTTGTTGGCATCAAGTACCTGCGGCTCCAGAGGTTGTTGCCGCGAGAAGGCCAGCAGCCGGCTGGTGAGCTGCGCGGCGCGTTTGGCCCCTTCTGTGGCGTTGTCGATCAGGTTGAGGACACGCCCGAGATCACCGTCGATCCGACGTCGGGCCAGCTCTAGCGATCCTATGATGACGGAGAGCATATTGTTAAAATCGTGAGCAATGCCGCCGGTCAATTGGCCGACGGCTTCCATTTTCTGAAGCTGACGAACCTGCGCCTCGGCCGCCCGCCGGCTTTCGGCTTCAAAGCGAAGCAGGTCAACCAGTTTCGATAATTCGTCCCTTGCCGCGTGGGATTCGCGCAGGCGTTGGCGTTGGTCGATGATAAGCAGGTTGCCAAAAAGCAGGATAAGAGCGCCGCTGACTAGTAGGCCTCCTGTTGCAAACTTTGCCTGCGTCGATGCGCTTTTTTGACGCAATCGCAGCAGCCGGCTTTCTTCATCCAGCATTGTTGCAACGGCAGCACGGATATCGGTCATTTTGGCCTTGTCGCGCCCTTCGCGGAAATTCTGGAGGGCGCCGGACTGGTTCCCTGATAGGGCCTGCCCGACCGTGCTTTGTAAAAGATCGCGGCGTCCATCCAACAACGGCCGCAGCTTCTGAAAATTTGCCACCTGCCGGGAGTTATCGGCGACGGTCGTTGCTAATTCCTCCAGCCTGGACGACAGGAGCGCGATATCGGAATCGAACGGTTCTAGGTAAGCGGGCTCGTCTGTCAGCAAATACCCTCGTTGTGCTGCTTCGGCGTCCTGCAGGAGCGACATTACGCCCTGAATACGCTCCTGTGCTAAAAAGGTATGTGCTACCCACCCTGCACTTCGCTGCTGCTCGAAGAGCAACCATCCGGTTGCCAACAGGGCCACCAGCAGCAAGCCAAAGCCGACAGCAACGCGCAGCAGGGTGACGGCAGAAACCGGACGCGGCATGGTCTTCTTGAGCTGTGACGCTACGGCGTTCCTAGCACATCGAACGCGCGCGGCAAATTTTCGCAAAGAAGGATGCAAAGACCGAGTCTATGACGGTGCCCGGGAACTCAATCCTGTCCGATAGAAATTCATGCGCCAAACCGCATCGCATTCCTAAATGAGATTTAACTGAGGATCTTGTCCTATGAATTGGCGTTTCGATACCCGTCAAGGGTATAGCACAAGCTGGAAGATTGGTAGCTAAGGCACCGACGCGGACTGAATTTAGTCGTTGTTTAAGGTTCGGATCCCAAGGTCATCGGCTGGGCAACGCGTCACAACGGAATCATGTCCAAATGGTAGAACAAGCCATGCCCGTCACCCCAAAGCCGAAGACCGATCCGGATCAACAGTTCGCTATCCGCCTGATGGAGCATCTGGTGGTTCCGACCTTCGTCCTCGACGGCCAGTCGCGTGTGCTGGTTTGGAACAAAGCGTGCGAAAGGTTGACCGGGCTCCTGGCCGAGGAGGTACTTCACACGTCCAACCATTGGCAGGCCTTTTACGACCACGAACGCCCTTGCTTGGCAGATCTCGTCATTCAGGCCGACTACAGCTCAATCAGAACCTTGTATGACAATTGCGACGCGTTCGGCTTGAGTGATGTGGGTGTTTCGGTCGAGAATTGGTGCGTGATGCCGAGGATTGGCCACAAGCTTTACCTCGCGTTCGATGCTGGTCCGATTTACGACGATTCTGGCGCATTGATTGCCGTGGTAGAAACCGTTCGTGATATCACGGTCCAGCAGGCTGCGCAGAAGACGCTTGAAGGCCTTGCCGCCAGCGACGGCCTCACCGGCCTTGCCAACCGCAGGAGCTTCGATCTTGCTCTGGCCTCCGAGACTAAAAGAGCGGCGCGGCACGATGGTTTGTTGTCGCTTCTGATGATCGATGTCGATTGCTTCAAGGCGTATAACGACGCCTACGGTCACCAAAAGGGCGATGAGTGCCTGCGAGCGGTCGCCCAGGCGATCGCTCAAGAAGTCAAGCGCGCCGGCGACGTTCCGGCGCGCTACGGTGGCGAGGAATTCGCTGTGATACTACCAGAAACAGACATAGAGCAGGCGGCAGTAGTGGCTGAGCGCATCAGATGTGCCGTCGCGAGGCTCGGCATTGTGCACCAGAATTCTTCGGCAGATGCGTGCGTGACCATCAGCATTGGGGCGGCTGCCGGCAAAGGAACTGATCTCGACGCCGTTCGTTTGCTGGCGTCGGCGGATCAGGCGTTATACAAATCCAAGCACGAGGGTCGTAATCGGGTCACCACAGTGGAACTTGAGCCAGCTCTCTTGCTATTTTAGTCTGAGCGGCTCCGCGTCTGTGGGCTACAGCGGCACGTATACCAGTTTATTGTCAATCAGCAGCTTTATGGCTTTGCATCTCGCGCTTGCATCTTTAGCAGGCGCCGCTGGCCCTGGGCTTTCATCAGCCAGTGACCTGCGATGTTGTCAAGGCTGATGCGGTACAGGCGCAAAGCTCATGCGGTGCCTACAAGCCGGAGCTTCGGGGACCTTGCGGCCTTTTTCCCGAGAAGCTTGGCGGCTTCAGACCTATGCCAGCGGGCCAAGAAATCAGGCACATTGTCGGGATGCATTGGACGTGCAAAAAGATAGCCTTGGCCGCAATCGCAGTTAAGGCTCTGGAGCACCTTGAGCTGTTCGACGGTTTCAATGCCCTCGGCAGTGATCCTGATCCCAAGATCGCGCCCGAGGGCTATCATGCATCGGACTATCGCATGATCGTAGCCGCTGGCGTGAAGGTCGGCGATGAACGAGCGGTCGATCTTTATCCGCTCGACCCTGAACTGCTTGAGGTGTGTCAAGGACGCGAAGCCGGTTCCGAAGTCATCGAGGGCGCTCACGACGCCGAGACTCGCAAGTTGGTCGATCGTCGAGGCGACCACACTCGTCTCCTTGCCGACGAACGCGGTCTCGAGGACCTCGATCTTGAGGTGGTCTGGCGTAAGCCGGTAGTCATCGAGCAGCGACGTGACCTTTGAAACGAGGTCACGACGCTTGAGAAGCGTCTCGGAAACGTTCACGCCGGCGCAGGTGACCTGCACCCCGGCATCGAGCCAGTGCCGCATCTGTCGCAAGCTGGTCGCCAGAACGAATTCATCGATTGCGACCGATGTTTTCGGATCCGCCAGTGCGGGCAGGAAACTGCCCGGCAACAGGAAGCCTTTGGTAGGATGGTTCCAGCGCACGAGTGCTTCCCAGCCTCTGACCGCATGGGTGCGAAGATCGATGATGGGTTGATAGTGAACTTCGAACTGGTTCCGATCGAGTCCGGTCGTAACCTCGTCGAGCAAACGTCCATGATCGAGGACTTCTTTACGAAAACTCGAATGAAACAAGCAATGCTGATCGCGGCCGTTCAGTTTGGCTTTGTAGAGTGCGATATCGGCCTGCTTGAGGATCGCTTCGACAGTTGAAGCCTTACCTTCCATGAAGGTCGCCCCAACGCTGATCGTCGGTTCAAGTTTGACATCAGCAAGTTTGATCGGAGCGCGGGCCGTATTCACGAGGGCGAGAGCGCGGAGTTCGAGCTCCGCCTTGTCATGCATCCCATGCAAGACGACCGCGAACTCGTCACCTCCCAAGCGTGCTACGAAGTCGGTGCTTCGGACCGCTGCCGACAACCGTCGCCCGATGGTCTGCAGCAAGCAATCACCGGTCGCATGACCATGATCGTCATTGACGAGCTTGAACCTATCGATGTCGACGATGCATAGGGCCATGGCTCCGGCACGATTGGGTTTGGCGAAACTCTCATCGAGATGCACTTGGAAGGCTCGACGGTTCGGGAGCCCGGTCAACACATCCTGATTGGCCTGAAGCCGCAGTCGTTCTTCCGTTTCACGCTCACGGGTGATGTCCCGGATCACTCCGACGAGCCGCGGCGATCCACCGACACTCTCGACCTGTCCGCTCATACGAGCCCAACCAATATCGCCGCTGAAAGTCCGAAACTGAACCGTAAGATCGTAGGACTCGCCTGATACCCTTGCGGCCTCCAGACGAGTGCCGATCTCGGCCTGTACCTCTGCGTCATAGAAGCTGAGAGCCTGCTCTACCGTGATCGGCGAGCCAGGCGGCAAGCCAAAGATCGCGTAGGTTCCATCCGACCAGGTCAGGGTGCCGGTGTCGAGATCAACTTCGAAGCTGCCGAGCTTGACGAGCTGCTCGACCTGTCGCGCCTTCTCGCGCCAAGTTTTTGCTTCTGCTTGCCAATCATGATCGATGGCTGAATCTGCGACGGGATATTTCCGCCACTCCTCCGGCGTAAAGCTATCTTCTTTGAGCGCTGTCATCCCAGGCTTTGTCCTTTTCCCAGAAGACTTAGCCAGAATAATCGTTAAAGACGCCCTCTATCCAAATCCCGCCCGTTTGCACGCCAAGCTGAAGGTTGGCGCGATGATCTCTACACCCGCTGGGCGTATCGCAAACATTGCTGAAAGGTGTAAGTCGGCTGGGGTCCATCGGCGCAGGGGTTTTGCATTGTCCGATCGGCGGTTGACCTTGCGCCCCTCGCCCGTCGTGGCGGGCACCCCGCACTCCGACCGCGCCGTAGAGCGTGGCCGTCGATCGTCACAAGGCAGCGCCTCCGGCGTGAATTCAGGCTGCCTTAGCGGGCCTTCCCCGACGCGGTTTTACGGCGGTTGTCGTCGCAGTTTCCGTGACGGCCGACGCGGGCGCTATCTTTTTCGCTGCCATCTTTGGTGCCGAAATGTCCTCGACAGGCGCTGGTGCTGACTCCTTTGCCTTCCGGCCAAGGCCGAGCGAAAGGGCCAACGCCGAGCGTGATTTCGCGCAATTGGGCGCAACCATCGGATAGGTCGGAGGCAGACCCCACTTGCTACGGTATTGAGCCGGCGTCATGTCGTAGCTCGTCATCAAGTGACGTTTCAGCGACTTGAACTTTTTGCCGTTTTCCAGACTGACGATGTAATCGTCGGTAATGGATTTCTTGATCGGGATCGCCGGTACTAATGGTCCGGGAATATCCTTGATCGGCGCCTCGCTATCAGTGATCTGGGCGAGGGCGTCGTGGATTTTTTGCAGAAGGCCCGGCAGTTCCACGACCGGAAGTGAATTTCGCCCGACATAGGCCGAGACGATCTCCGCCGTCAGCTCCAATATTTCATCTTTCGAAAAATCGTCCATGCTCAAATCGGCCTTTATCGTCGATAGCTTCGATGGCAGCTATAGCTTGGAGATCAGAGGGGTTACAATAGGGATTTTCGAAAAAAGTCCTTCCTCCTCAACCAAATAACCGATCAACTAGATAAATCTTGGGTCGACTACGAATTTATAATCCTGATCGACTTGAGAAGGATGTAATAATTGATATAATGGTATTTGATTAAGTAATTACATCATTGGACGCATGAAGAGTTTTATTTAGACGAAGTAAAATTAGAACACCATCGTCCTGCTTGGACAGCGCGCAACCCGGAAGCTGGCCGTCGTTACGCTCTCGTAGATTCTGTTACGATCCGCCAAAGCGTGTTCCAAGAGCGTTCGACTATTCGGGAGATGAACATCCCAAGATCCCGACGGCACGGTCACGTGGCTTCATTCCGACTGATGACTGGCGAGCGGCATCAGAGATGATATTGGCCTTGGCCGAACCCAAAAATTCGACGAGAGACTGGCTGCTGGTCGCCCTTTCGGCTTCTCCAATCCACGATAGAGGCCAATATTTTTCGTAACTATTTTCACGAATGGTGCGGTAGCCGACCAGGTGTATGTCCTGCCCTTTGCGGAGCCTCGATGCGTCCCTCCGTCATTCAATCTGCATCCCTTGCACCGCAAATCGAATTGAAACCCCTGGCAATAGGGGAACGCCTACCTTTGGTTGAGGTCGTGGGTCCTGCGGAGAAATTCGCAGGATTGGACGCTTTAATCGCTGAGCTTGGCTATCGCACGCGATCATCGTCGAAGGCGCCGGATCTGATCGCAGAAATAGATCACGATGCGCCTGACGCTGTGATCGTGCTCGACGAGAGTGGCGACGCGCTGCCTTTATGCAGCGCGTGGGCACAAGTCTGCCCGGTCATTCTCGTTTCATCCCAAGACGGTTTCGCCTTCCGGCTTGCCGCGGCCGCCGCCAAGGTCAGGGCCGTTGTCAGACCTCCCATCAGTCCGATCGAGATGAGCGACTGGCTGGACTCGATTTGCGGGTCAACAGCTGCCGACCGCACGTCGGTCGTCATCGTCGATGACGATTGGTTGACCGCGACTGTCAATGCCGAAATCCTCCGCAGCGCCGGTATGGAGGTCACTACGGTCTGCGATCCGCGCACGGCACTGGCGGAGATCGAGCGTCTGCTGCCCGATATGGTGCTGATGGATATGGAAATGCCGGGCGTCGACGGGATCACGCTGGCCCAGATCATCAGACAGACGCGGCAGTTCCTTGCCATGCCGATCGTCTTTCTGTCGGGCGAACAGGATGAGAGCCGGCAACTGGAAGCCCGCCAGCTCGGGGGCGACGATTTCATCACCAAACCGGTCAATCCGGGCCGGTTGATTTCCCTCGTCCAGTTGAGAACGCATCGCGCCAGACTGCTTCGCACAATGATCGAGCGAGACGGCCTGACCGGCCTTTATGATCACACCCGTTTCAACGAAAGGTTGGCGCATGAACTGGAGCGGAGCCGCAGGATTGACGGGCCTTTGAGCCTTGTCATGATCGACCTCGATCGATTCAAGATGGTCAACGATCAATATGGCCATCCGGTCGGCGACACGGTTATCCGCGCGCTTGCCCATAGTTTGAGAGCCGGGCTGCGCAAGATCGACATTGTCGGGCGCTACGGCGGTGAGGAGTTTGGCGTGATCATGCTGGATACGGACGCTCAGGCGGCGTACGCCGTCATCAATCGAATCCGGGCGCAGTTCAGCCAGATCGCATTCCGTGCGGCATCGACATCCTTCACGGTCACGTTCAGCGCAGGTATCGCGGCCACGGGTGCCTTGAAAGAGTTTCCCGAAATCGTTGCCGCCGCCGATCAGGCCCTTTATCAGGCCAAGGCCGCCGGCCGTGACACCATCAAGCTTTTTGAGTTCCAGGTGAACGACTCACAGCCTATGCGCCGCGGATTGTGTCAAACACGGCCCGCGCATGCCCGAAGTCCCGGCGAACGACGCTGGAGTGCCAGAGCGTAGAGGAAGCTCAGTTTTTCCGACTTGTCTATTGGCTACCAATCGAGGCTTTCGCGGCGGCAAGGGCTCGCTCTCCGGCTGCGGCGAGATCCGGCAAGCGGTTCAGGCCGGCTCCCTGGCGCGCTTCGCCTTCGATCTCTGCGCACAGGTTTGATAGCTCCATAAATCCGAACTGCCCCGCCATCGCTCTCAGCATATGCGTTTCAGTGGCAAGGTCGGCCACGGTGAACGAGCCCAAAACCGGCAATCGCTTTTCCAGCTCGATCACGAAGCGTTCGAGCATCTGGGTCAGACGCTCCTGTCCGATGTAACGCGCAAGATCTTCAAGCTTTTCTGGCTCCAGCACGGAGTTGGCGGCCTGTTGTTGCGGCGGAACTGCGAGGCGGTCCATGGTCGTGAAAAGCTCGGTCCATTCGATCGGCTTGGCGACATGAGCGTCCATGCCGGCTTCGCGGCAGCTATGAATATCCTCCGCTAGGGCATTGGCGGTCAGGCCGATGATCGGGGTTCGGACGCCGCCTCTGGTCTTTTCGGCAAGGCGGATGGCGCGGGACGCCGACAACCCGTCCATGACAGGCATCTGCATATCCATCAGGATAATATCGAACCCTCCCACCCGCGCAGCTTCGACCGCGGCCACGCCGTTGCCCACGGCCGTCACCTTGTGACCGCGAGTTTCAATCATCGCGACGATCATCTCCTGATTGATGAGGTTGTCTTCGGCCAGCAGCACCCGCTTTGGCTGGGAGACCGGGTGACTTTCGTCATGGAGATGGAGTTGGGCCCCCGGCTCCGCTATGGCGAGGGGAATGACGAACCAGAAGGTCGAGCCACGGCCGGGTGCCGAATTGACGCCGATCTCTCCGCCCATCAACTCGATCAGGCGCTTACAGATCGCAAGGCCAAGACCGGTGCCGCCATAGCGGCGCGTGATCGAGGTATCGGCCTGGCTGAAGCGTCCGAACATCAGCGAGAGCTTGTCTTCGGCAATCCCAATGCCGGTATCGGACACCTCTACGTGCAGCCGACCCTCTTGCCCGACATAGCGGGCCTTGAGAATGACAGCTCCGGCTTCGGTGAACTTGATCGCGTTGGTCAGCAGGTTGAGAATGATTTGGCGCAGCCGGTTAGGATCGCCGACCAGCGGGGCTCCTGGTCCCTCAATGTCTTCTTCCAAACGCAGCGATTTCCGTTGCGCCTCGGTGCCCACGAAGTCGCGGCAGGTTGTGAGTACTTCGACGACATCAAAGGGAATTTTCTCAATCGACAGACGCCCGGCTTCGATCTTCGAGAAATCCAGAACATCGTTGACGATCGTCAGCAGCGAGCGCCCGGCTTGGGCTGCAATATCGAGATAGCGGCTCTGGCGGGCCGTCAGGTCTGGATCGCTCTTCAGTAGGTCATGCACACCGAGGATGCCCGTTAGCGGTGTGCGCAGTTCGTGGCTCATATTGGCGACGAAGTCAGCTTTGATCCTCGCTGCGTTTTCTGCAATGGCCTTGGCCCGTTCGAGATGCCGCGCCGCGCGCTGGCGCTCGGTTACGTCGCGGAGTGAGCAGACGAGCGCGTTGGGAGCACCCGTATCGGGATCGCGCACCAGATTGATGGCCGCCTCGAGCCACACCCAATGGCCCGCCTTGTGCCGCATCCGATTGGTGACGGTCGATTTATCCCCGGGCACCGCACCCGCCGCCAGTAGTTCCATGACATTGCGCACCGCCGCCGCATCTTCGGGATGGATCAGGACGGAAGGCGTCATGTTGAGCATGTCTTCGGGTTCATACCCGAGCATCGATCGGCAACCAGGGGATACGTAGCGGCGGATCAGATTGAGATCGAGCTGCGTGATGACATCGCTTGTGGTGTCGGCCAGCATCCGGTAGCGCGCTTCACTCTCACGCAATCCCCTTTCGGCGGTTCGTCGTGCGGTAATATCCGTATAGGTCGCGACGACGGACCCGTCGGATAGCGGCGATGTGATGACCTCCAGAATTTGACCATTTGGTCGGACACGCTCATGCGTGCCGATGACAAGCGGCTTGCCCCGGTCGCGGACACGCTGCCTTAACTCCTCTGGGGCCTGCGCAAACTCTCCCCGAACATCAAGATATATCATCACATCGTCGAAATGCGGATGATCCCCGATCAATATCTCCAGAGGAAGCTCAAGAAGTTCACCAAAGCGCCGGTTCCAAAGTTCGATTTTACGATTGGGGTCCACCTTCACCAGCCCCTGCTCCATATTGTCGAGCGTGGCTTGCAGCAGGTTCGATTGTTCTCTGAGCCGGCGCTCCGTCCGGGCCAGCTCGGTCATATCGAGAAAAACGCCGAAGAGGGACGTGAGCGTTCCTGTTGCCGCATCGACCTCGCAGCGGCCGCGCGACTGCACGTAGCGAACGTCGCCGTCGGTATGAAGAATGCGGAGCTTGAACTCGAAGCTCTCCAGAGTTTTCAGTGCGGTCGATACATGTTGCTGCACTTCCGCCCGATCATCCGGGTGATAGAGATCGATAGCCGTCTCGACATCAGGTGTGAAAACCGTCGGATCAAGGCCGTGGATGCGATAGACTTCGGCGGACCAGGTGACGATGTTACTGGGCAGTTCCACGCGCCAGTGGCCTACGTGAGCAACTTCCTCCGCCATCAACAAAAGGCGGTTGGCTTCCTGGGCTTCCGCCTCCCGCAGTTTGAGCTCCGAGATGTCGCTGAAGGTCAGCAGCGAACCGCCATCGTCGATGGCCCGAGTTCGGACTTCGATCTGACGGCCGTCGGCAAGTTTGATCGAGCGCTCCCCAGGACGCTGGAGAGCGGTCAACCTTCCGTCGATCCATGCCTCGATGTCATTCGATGGCGTTTCCTCACCACGCAGCACGGCGGCGCGTGCAATATCCCGGAAATTGTTGCCTGCCACCCTCAAGTCGGCCGTGATCGGAAATAAGTCGCGGTATTGTTGATTGGAAAAGCGGACCGTCCCTTTTCGGTCATACAGAACGAGCCCATCGGCCATGTTTGCAACAGCGGCAGTCAGATCCGCGCGGGACCGACCAAGCTCCGTTTCGAGGCGCTGGCGCTCGGTAATGTCGCGATTGTAAGTTATGATTCCGCAAACATGGCCCTGAGGATCTCGCATCGGTGATTTGAGGGTTTCGAGCCATCGGCTCGAGCCATCGGGAACCAGAACTTCCTGCTGAATTGGGCCCACGATTTGGCCGTTGAGCACCCGCAACTCTTCGTTGCGAAATGCCCGTGCCATTGCTTCATCGTAAAAGTCGGCGTCTGATTTTCCGATCAGATTTTTGGCTTTGGCTGTTTGCATGAGCCGAGCCGTTGCCGCGTTCGCTACGAGAAAGCGGCTTTGCCGATCTTTTGCGTTCAAGCTGTCGGGCAGCGCCTCAAAGATCGCCGCATAGGCTCTGTTTTGGGCGGCGATCTTATGCAGGCGAGCTGTACATCGCAGAAGCGTCAAGATCAGCCCTGTCGTGATAAGGCTGAGCATCACCAGACTGGCAATTGGAAGCGTACCTAAATGCATTAGTGGTCTCGCCCCGGATCGTAGTCCATCGACGTCGAGCCGTCATTTGCTCTAGAAATCGAGGGAAACCTAATCGTTGAAACGTTGGATTGTCTTATTGCGTCATGCTGCCGCACTTAAGCGCGGCCGGGCTCAGACACTCATGTGTAGGGCGGTGACAAACCAGGCCACTGGAGCGTCGGCGATTTGCTGACGCGGGCGGAGTAAAATCCGGCCAGTGGATAGGCTCTCGTTTTTGGGGGCCGGGGATGTTCGTCGTGGAGATCTACGCCGCCGTTCGAAAATTCGTGTTCCTTGAGGGGCATAGCCGCCGGGAGGCCGCCCGGGTTTTCGGGCTGAACCGCGAGACGGTGCTGAAGATGTGCCGGTTCTCGTTGCCTCCCGGGTACACGCGCGTGAAGCCGCCCGAAAAGCCGAAGCTTGGACCTCTGCTGCCGGTGATCGACGCGATCCTGGTGGCGGATCGTGATGCGCCGATGGATCAGCGGCACACGGCCAAGAGGATTTTCGAGAGGCTGCGGGACGAGCATGGCTTTGCCGGCGGTTACACCGTGGTGAAGGATCACGTGCGGGTCTGTCGAGCGCGGGCGCGGGAGACCTTCGTGCCGCTATCTCATCCGCCGGGTCACGGCCAGGTGGATTTTGGGGAAGCGCTCGCGATGATCGGCGGCGTCCGCCAGAAGATCCACTTCTTCTGCCTGGACCTACCGCACTCGGATGCTTGCTTCGTGAAGGCCTATCCCCGGGAAACCACCGAGGCGTTTCTGGACGGCCACGTCTCAGGGTTTGCCTTCTTCGGCGGCGTGCCCCTGTCGCTCCTCTACGACAACACCAAGATCGCGGTTGCCAAGATCTGCGGCGACGGCAAGCGCGATCGGACCCGCGCCTTTACGGAGCTGGTCAGCCACTGTCTGTTCCAGGACCGCTTCGGCCGTCCGGGCAAGGGCAACGACAAGGGGAAGGTCGAGGGGCTGGTCAAATTCGCCCGCGCCAACTTCATGACGCCGATCCCCACGGCGGCGAGCTTCGACGCCCTGAACGCCATGCTGGCGGAGCGTTGCCGCGCGCGGCAGGCCGATCATGCCGGTCGGCGCTCTGCCACCATCGGCGAGCGGCTCGTCGCCGACACCGAGGCCTTGAGGGCGCTGCCCGCCGTGCCACTCGAGCCGTGCGAGAAGCGTGCGGCCCGCGTCTCCTCGACGGCGCTCGTCCGCTATCGCTGCAACGACTATTCGGTGCCAACGGCCTACGGGTTCCAGGAGGTCCTGGTGAAGGGGTTCGTCGACGAGGTCGCGATCCTGTGTGCCGGCCGTGAGATCGCCAGGCACCCGCGCCACTACGGCGAGGGCGTGTTCGTTGCGGATCCGCTGCACTATCTGGCGCTGATCGAGATGAAGCCGAACGCGCTCGATCAAGCCGCGGCGCTGCAAGGTTGGAACCTGCCGGAGGTGTTCCAGCATCTACGCCATCTCCTGGAAGCTAGAATGGGCAATCGCGGCAAGCGGGAGTTCATCCAAGTGCTGCGGTTGATGGAGGCGGCGCCACAGGATGTTGTGGCCTTCGCCGTTACCGAGGCCATTCGGCTCGGCGCCATTGGCTTTGATGCTGTCAAACAGATCACGCTGGCGCGGATCGAGCGGCGTCCCGTCCGCCTTGACCTCGCCGCCTATCCCCATCTGCCGCAACTGGCGGTCAAGACGACGACGGCCGCCGACTATGCCGTGCTGGTGCCGGAGATGGCGGCGTGATGGCCTCGATCGAGGGAGACATGCCGAGTGGCACCAGGGCTGGCAAGCCCCAGGTCCTGCTCGGCCACCATCTCAAGCAGCTGAAGCTGCCGACGATCCTGCGCGAGTACGACAAGGTGGCGCGCGAGTGCGCGCAGGGCGGGGTCGACCACACCGGCTACCTTCTGCGCCTGGTGGAGTTGGAACTGATCGACCGGGAGCGCCGTGTCGTCGAACGCCGCATCCGGGCCGCTCGGTTTCCAGCTGTGAAGAGCTTCGATACGTTCGACTTCACTGCCATCCCGAGCCTCAACAAGATGCTGGTGCTGGACCTCGGCCGCTGCGAGTTCATCGTCCGCCGGGAGAACATCATCGCGCTCGGCAACTCTGGCACCGGCAAGAGTCATGTCGCTCTTGCTCTAGGGTTGGCGGCTTGCCAGAAGGGCTTCACCGTGGCGTTCACGACAGCGGCGTCCCTGGTGACGCAGCTCATGGAAGCACGGGACGAGCGACGCCTTCTCAAACTCCAGCGCGACCTGCAGGCCGTGAAGCTGCTGATCGTCGACGAGCTGGGTTACGTGCCGCTCTCGACGACCGGAGCCGAGCTGCTCTTCGAGACATTCTCCCAGCGCTACGAGCGGGGCTCGACCATCATCACCTCGAACCTCCCCTTCGAGGACTGGACATCGGTCCTGGGATCGGAGCGGCTCACCGGCGCCCTGCTGGACAGGCTCACCCACCACGTCAGCATCCTGACCATGAACGGCGACAGCTACCGCCTTAAACAGTCCGTCGGCCGGCGGCGCGCATCGGTGAGGGCGGAGCAAAACCAGGCCACCGCCGAGATCGTCGATCCCGACACCGGCGAAATCACGGCCGCCTGATCCAAACTTTAAGCCGACATGGAAAGAGCCCCGATCGGGGCCCTTTCCATGTCGGCGTGCCCGATCCACTGGCCTGCTTTTGGTCCGCCCCGCCGGCCTGAAATTACACCGGCGTTGACACACCTCACTATTCGCGTTGGCGGTGGGATCCTTCGCGATCCGCCTGAGGCCGTCAAAGAGATTGCCGGTGTCGATCTGGATGAATCGGTTGATGCAGACATTACCGACGTAGGTCTCACTGCCATTAAAGCGATTGCGGATATAGCAGTGCTCCCTGATCTCCTGGCCACAAGGACATTGGTCAAACTCTTCGCTGATCTCGACCGCGACTAAGGACCATTCGGTGCGAGCAGTGTCAAAGCGATCTGATACGGACAAGGGCAGGATATGCGTCTTCAGGTTCACAAAGTTGTGCCCCTCCATTTTTACCGCCTCGACTACATCTGCACACGCATGCGCCGCGTGCGCCCTGGCTTCAGCGGGCCGCCGCTTTGATAGATAATCTCTGGCAGTCGACCGGGACGGTGGGGACCACAGGTGGCGACAATGACTTGGTCGGCGTCGGTGTTCACCACTGGGTTGGCGTTGTGCGTGACGATAATGATCTGGCGGTGCTGCTTGGCCTTGTTGGTGAAGACGATCTCGGCCGACTTCATGCCGATGCCTCAAAAAGCCGGGGTGCCCCGTTTGAGATAAATTCGCGTCGTTTACTTGCAAGGACTTTCGCATAGGTTGTCTCGATCATTCGAACGCTAGTCCCACAATTTTCGGCCACAACATTCAGCGGCACCGCAGCTTCGATCGATCGAGAGATGTATGAGTGTCGGAGCGCGTAGAACGTCCCGCTCGAATTTAAGCCGGCACCGATCAGGGCACGTTTCATCGGCCGCACCTGATGGCTGGCACCCCACGAGCTTCCGTCCAAGCGCGGTAGGAGCAGATCGTGTTTCAGCCGACCTTCAGCAACGCGTGCAAAAAAGTCGATCGCCTCCGGTTGCAGAATGACGGTGCGAGGGCCGGTCTTCCCGCTTGGCACGTGAAGTGACGCATTGCCGGCATCAAAGTGATGGATCCTACAAGCTGCCAACTCGCCATATCGTGCGCCGGTCAGGAATCCGGCCGTGAGCAAGTCTCGGAAGCAGGCGTCGTCGGTCGCCCTCAACAAGCGCAGCACGTCGGCAGCTTCGAAGTGGACGTCGCGAGCACGGGCGACCCGCTGAAAGGGGCGCACAAGCCTCCATGCACTATCGTTAGTTATGTCGTTGGCAGCATCCCCAACCGCATGGTTCAGCAGGGCCTTCACGATGGTCAGAACACGATTGGCCGTATCCTGGCTACGCCGCCGCTGTTCAGGATCATTGCTTGAACGTAGTAGGCCATCCCGCCACGCTTCCAACTGCCCACGCGTGAGGTCCTCGATCCGACTGGAGCCAAAGTGCGGCAGAAACAGCCTAGCTAAGCGGAGGCGGGCATCGTGGGCCGTACGGCGGTTTCTCGCCTCCAAGGTGGCCAGGTAGACCACTGAGGCGCGTTCGACGGTAAGCGGGGCACTTCGCACCTCTTTCGCCCGATTACCACGGGCCACGGCCTTGGCCTGCGTTTGCGCCTCCCAAAACGTGAGGACGTTCTGCCTATCACTCTCATCGAGATCATCGGCGCTGCCAATGCGCTTCGTCCAAGCCCCACTTTTCCCATCTGCGACGCGGACGACCCAGGTGCCGGCCGTCTCGTTACGTCGGTAACCGAGCGAAATGCCCGGCGCGATCCGCACAAAGACGGGCTTCTTTGCCACGGGCAGCTTCAGGCGTTTAGCGCGGGTCTCCAGATTCGGGGCGCGAGCACTGTGGGCCATGGTGTCCTGTTAGTGTCCTGCGAACGGGCCTGGATCAGGGCGCACTTCCGCGCACAACCGAAAACGCAGTTTGCCATAAAATCAAATTTACGCAATAGTTTAGCTGGATAGTGCTGGACGTGGCTGGACGGCCGGTTGCGCCCTCTCACGGCGAAAACAGGGGTTCGATTCCCCTTGGGCGCACCAATAAAATTTTGATTCGTTGTAAAATTCGTTGTTTGGACACAATCATTTTCTGGTTGTGTTTCAATGTGCCAGCAACTGCGGCTCTATGTGGAAGCCTCGCAAGGGTCGTCGTGCGCGTCTACCATTTGGCCGTCAAACCTGTGATCCTTGATCCCACCAGAGACCTGGGGATCGGACAAGCGCGTGGCTAAGCGAATCAACACTGCCCCACCCGAGAAGCAGGCGGCGTTTTTAGTGCCTGAAGGCGCCCACTACCTTGGCATTTCTGAACCCACACTATGGAGGATTCTCAAAAACAAGGACCTGCCGCGCATCAAGTTGCTTGGGCGGACCGTTGTCCGAAAGGCTGATTGCGATGCGCTGCTGGAGCGCTTGGCAAGTCAAACTTAGGCAGCCGACGGACCGATAG
Organism: Lichenihabitans sp.; assembly: GCA_965214365.1. Classification (GTDB taxonomy): domain Bacteria; phylum Pseudomonadota; class Alphaproteobacteria; order Rhizobiales; family Beijerinckiaceae; genus Lichenihabitans. The sequence continues at coordinate 515,345 of CBDCBM010000004.1, read as the reverse complement.
GGACGATTGAATATCAAGGAGTGTTTCTGGCGTCTCTCGCACTATGTCCGTGATGCGGCGGGCTGGCACGAGAATCCGCCGTTCCCTGGGCCCTAGATGCTCAACGGACCGCCTTTCCAGCAAATGCCTTGCCTGTGGCCGAACCGCAATCGGTTCGGCCGTGATGCATTTTGGATAGGCTATCTTCCGCGACCGCACCTTATTTCGACGGCCCCTAGCCGTTCAAACTCCGCGAGAACCCACGATCGCCTGCTCCCTGAGAGGAGGAGGCCCGTAAGGCCCTGGGGCCTCCTCCTTGGCTTCTGTTTCAGCTTCTTCCAGATTACCCTTGATTCCGTCCACGATACCCTGAACGAAAGCGGCCGCGCTCCCGCCGCCACAGTGGAACACGAGCTTCAGTGCGTTCTGCTCGATCTCGCAAAATTCAATGCACGATCCAATTCGAGCGCGCGGACGCCGAGGGCCTCGTATTCCGCGATCAGGCTATCCGGGATTTCTGCGACGCCTTCAGCCATCGCCATGAAGCTGCGGGACGCCTCGGCGTTGCGCGTGTCCCACGGAAATTCATCCGCCTTTATGGCGCGCCACTCGCCGGCGCCCTCTAGCATTTCCTTGAAGTGCTCTCGCGTCACGTCCAGATCGGTGCTCATGAGCGCCGCGATCGTGTCGGTGGTCGCTTGCCCCACAGCGGCAAGCAGCGCGGGACGCACGGTGGTATCATCAATTGCCATTGGTCGAACCCCAATTTCGATTGATGGAAGGCCCGGCGGGGTGTTGAAGCACCTTGTCGGGCCGCTTTGTATCGGCTAAGCGCATCGCGTCGTCGATCTTCCGAAGCATACACAAACAACGTCGGTATGCAATACAATGGTTTCCTACCATATGTGTCTCGATACTATGCGCTTCTCAATGCTATATAAAATGTACGCGCGCGTGCGACTGACGAATCAGGTGATGGTCAGGCAGATCGAAATGCACGAAATCGGTGAAATCGGTGGAGACCTTCGGCGCACCAATGCGGGTTTTGATCGAGGCCCATTTGAAGGCGAGGTGATACGGTAGGCTCCGGCTGGCCCCTCCCTTGATAAAATGTCTCCCATAGGATACGGTTTGTGATCGACGTTCAGCAGACCGACGAATTCTCAAGCTGGCTTCACGCCCTTCGAGACCAGCGGGCGAAAACCAAGATCGCGTCGCGCGTCCGCCAGATGGCGTTCGGCAACATGGGGCAGGTCGCACCGGTCGGTAGCGGTTTGAGCGAGATGAAGATCGATACGGGGCCCGGATACCGGGTCTATTTCGTTCAGACGGTGAGAGGCGAAATCGTGGTCCTTCTCTGCGGCGGTGACAAGGATTCCCAATCGCGGGATATTACCAGGGCGAAGGAGATCGCTGCGGATCTGGATAGGGACAGTAAATGACAATCACCACCCGCCCGTTCGACCCGGCCGAATACCTCGACGGTCCAGAGGCGATCGCCGACTATATGGCCGAGGCCTTCGCGACCGGTGATCCCGCCTTCATCCAGGACTCACTCGGCGTCGTGGCCCGCTCCAAGGGTATGAGTGAGGTGGCCCGTAAGACGGGACTAGGTCGCGAGAGCCTCTACAAGGCGCTGTCGCCCACCGGGCATCCCGAGTTCAGCACCATCATGAAAGTGCTGACAGCGTTGGACGTCACCCTGGCGCCGGGCGTGATCAGCCGCTCGCAAAGCTCGTCTGGAACCAATGCGGGCGTCGCGCAAGCGGATCATCCAGGCCTAGACGGCAGGGCCTTTGTTGACGGGATCAGTGCGACGCTCGCCGATGTAGCTGCGGTCAAATCGCTTTGGCCTCCCAAGGGGGAGACGAGCGACGATAGCGCTCCTCACGAACGCCTTCGCGCATAACCCTATTAGACAGCCTCGATATTCGCGTCGTCTAATGACCTGATTAGCCGGGCAGCCAAGCTTGGCCGATCTGTGTTGCTCTCCGCCATCTTCCTAATGTGCTCAGGTCGAAGCGCAGGATCGAATACAGAAGCCCGCAATGCGGCCGACATAGTCTCTAGGCCGATTACATGACGTTCCCCTTTGGCAAGCTCGTCCAGCGCCATCTGTTTCGGTATGCCTTCGGCGTAATTTTTTCCGTCAGTACCGATTGTATCGGAGACCAGCCTGTATCCGGCGGTGTTCATGAGCAGATTGTAGACTTGAGCGTGCTCAGCATCGGGATGATCCAGGAAAAAACGGGTTAGATCACGCCATCCCATCAGTTTTTCCTTGCAAGGTTCGATCTGCGCCTCGATCCACGCGAGAGTTTTCTCTCGCCCATATTCCATAAGAAACACGAGTGCATTGTTCACGCTCGAAATCCTCACATAAACCTTGGCACCTCCTCGATCGATTTGGAACGGGGTCAAGGTCAGGGCCTCAGCGGCAGACTTAAGCTCTTGCGACATACGGAATGAAAACGGCTTTGGCTCGATCATCGGTCTCTCCCTGCGTGAGCTCGTCCCACAAAAGACTACACTTCTCTCATGACGTCAAATATTAATTTGACGTCATGAAATATTTTAATGCTGTTGCGTTTAGGTATACCCAAAGGAGACATCGACGTGAGACGTTTTCCCGGTCTCATGAGGGTTGCTTTTGGGATTCTGAGACGCTTTATTGCGGGGGTCTAGACTCAACTGAGACGTGACTTCAATGATCTTCGGTTACGCCCGCGCCAGCACGACGGACCAATCGACTGAAATTCAGGAAGCCGCATTGAAGGCGGCCGGCTGCGAGAGCATCCGGTCCGAGAAGGCATCGGCAACCACCCGCGCGGGCCGAACCGAGCTGGCGACCCTGATGGACTTCATGCGGAAGGGCGACACGTTGATGGTGACGCGCGTCGACCGCTTAGCGCGATCCATTGGCGACCTGCAGGACATCGTCCGGGAACTGAAGGCCAAGAACGTCCACCTCAAGGCCAGCGAACAGCCAATCGACACATCGACGGCCGCCGGCAAGGCGTTCCTCGACATGCTCGGCGTCTTCGCCGAATTCGAAACAAACCTGCGGCGGGAGCGCCAGCTCGAGGGCATCGCCAAGGCCAAGGCCGCAGGCGTCTATACGGGCCGTCGGCCCTCGATCGACACGGCGGCAGTCCGGCAGTTGCGGGCGGAGGGGCACGGGGCGAGCGCCATCGCCAAGCAGCTCGGGATAGGGCGGGCGTCGGTCTACAGGGTGATGCGGGACACGGTGGGGGTGAAGATGAGCTAGGAGCGGCAAGGACAGGTTGGCGAAGTTGGAGGCTCATCGACCAACCGGAACTGCCGGAATTCAGGCAGTTTCTCAATCGGACGCCGCCGAGGCGCTAAAACTCCGTTGGCACGTGGCGCTTGGGCGGCATCGATACTTCGGAGGTCACACTTGATGCGCCTCCCACCTTCACCGTTTCCGCGAGCTTCCAAATTGCACGGCCGTTTGCTGAACCGTCACGAACGAAGCGATGCCCGTTCACGACCCGATCCGACACGCCGATAAGCCATTTGCCAAGTCGTCGCGGATTGATGATGCCACCCGTCCCCGCAATGGCCATCAGCGCCTCGCGAAGATTGCCGTTCACTTGGGCGGCATTTCGGCCGAAGTTGCTCCCGTGGTCTTCGTACTGATTTGCCAGATCGATCACGCTCGACACCGTCGTCCGCTCGTTGACGCCAATGACCTGCAGCCATTCCGACATCACGACCAGCACCTCGTCGAGCTTGGGATCGGTCCCGCGCACCCGTTCCATCGTCGAGGCTGGATCCGCACGACCAAGCCAGATGATCGCCGATCGGACGGTATCCGACCACGCCTGGAAACTGGCGATCGGATTCACCTGAAATGGTGCGCCGGCTGCCTTGTACCCTAGTACAACGGTCAGGGCGGCTGCCACGTACTTGCCCCGATCGGCCTTTGCTCGCTCGACAGGGTCGAAGGGGAACTCCCGCAGCTCTGGCCGTTCCACCTGCGCATCGAGCCGCGCCATCACGGTCCGTCTGGTGAGGTCACCGACAAGCGTCAGATTGTTGCCTGTCGCGGTGACGAATACGTTCGTCGTGCACGCCACTTTTTTCGTCGCACCGAGGGGACAAACGTTGACGACAAGCTGACTGAGCATCATGGTCAACTTGAGGCTGTCGAGATCGTGATTGCAATTGTCGATTGCGATGTGCTGTGACCCCTCCATCAGTTCGGAGTCGAGACGTTTTTCGAACTCTTCCTCGTTGCGCGATTGCGCCATCACGCCAGCTTCCCGACCGGTCGAAATCGCGGCGATGATGTCGACCACGTAGCTTTTACCGGTGCCGGCGGTCGGCGCGTCGAATGCGTGCATCGGTGCCGTTGGAAGCGCCTGGCGCACGCAGGCCGTCAGGATGCCGGATAGTGCCACGGCGCGATCTGCGGGACCAACGAAGGGGAAAGAGACCAATAAGCCTTCGAGAAGCGCAAGCGCATCTTCGGCCTGCTGGCGCGTCGGCCGCAAGGGGATTTCGGGAAACGTGGTGCCCCGCGGATCGTATACCAATCCGGTCGTGACGTCGTACCCCGGCGTAGCCAAGAGCGTGCCGTCGGGTCGGATCGTAGGAGTGTTGATGACGCCCGTGAGGATCGGAAGCCTGAACTTCCCGACCCGCTCGCGGAGGGTGCCGACAAGATTTTTTGTGGGATCGATATTGATCCATTGGTTGGCCCGCGCGTCCATTCGAGTTGTGCAGGCGACTGAGCTGATTTTCTCCGCAAGGGCGAAATCACCGATCTCGACTATCCGTTGACCGGTGATCGTCTCTTGGGTCGAAGTGATCATCGGAGCGTCGCAAACCGTCACGATTTCATTCGCTCGTTGATAGATTCCGCCGCATGTCATCAACAGGGCCTCGACCTCGTCGACGGCAGATGTGATGTTTCCGGCCGTTAGCCTCACTTCGGGCCGGCTATCGGATGACGCCCTTTCCAGGGGCTTCGGCGGGCTCTTCGCCTTCTCCGCCGATCTCTTCATCCGCACATCCGCGAGATTCACGACGTTCGCGGCGACGGCCCCGCCGGTGACGACCATCGTATCCGCCTTTTCCTCGGCCTCGGTAGCGGTCGCCTTTTCCGCCACTGTCTCTTGCCCATGCGGGGGATGTGGCTTGATCCATTCCTCGAATTTGGCGATCAGCCCCTCTTTGGTCCCGCCCGCTGCAAAGAAGTCAGCGGCATCCTTGCCCGTGGGACCCAAGTCGGTGAAGCGAACGACTTTGATGCTCGCAGCACCCGCCGCCTTTGCAGCGGCGACTTTCTTCGCCGCCCCGATTTCGCCAGCAGCATCGGCGTCGATCGCCACTACAATGTCGTGGCCCCGGAGTAAGTCGGATACGTCCGGAACATCGCCCGTGCCGCCGAAAGTGAACGCAAGAAAACCGGCCTCGACAAGCGCGTCGGCATCTTTCTCGCCCTCGGCCCACAAAAGGGCGTGCTCGGATTGGTCGAACAGGCCGACTGCGCTGGTCGGCACATACGGGCACGGCACGAAGTCCGGCGGCTTTTTCGCCTGCCATCCGAGCCGATCATCCGACTGGCGTCTGACCCGGTACCAGTTGACCCAACCGCCGTTAGTGTTCTTGATCTTCACGCGAACGCAAACACCATCCCGATGATATTGATGGCGGCGGATCTCTCCGGTCATCTTGCCGGGTGCATTCTTACCAGCGTAGCGCAGCCGACCGTCTTGCTTGTTGTCGGTCCAAGCGGGAACTGGCACGTCTGAGAGGCGCGGTTTCTGCTTGACCTGATGTGCCGCGCTCGACTCACGCGGCGCGACAGACGGGCTGTCGCCCCTCAACACGACATCAGCCGGGCTCGCGATGCCGGCTCGAATACCATCGCGGATGCACCGAAGCGCTTCCTTCTCGTTGTGTTTATCGATGTAACCGTTTTGACCGCAGGCGATGAGGAAATTGCTCTCTACTTCGACTTCACTGAGCACGCCGGCGCCGACATATCTGCCCAGTTTAAAGCTCGAGACCACGATCTGCTCATGCACCCCGGCTGTGGTCCCGGCCAGAACCTCGAATTCGCCATTTAAGGCAGCGTCTAAGTAGGCTGGCGTGACCAGGACCGTCATGCGGGGCTCCGCCTATTCGTCCGTCGCACCGCGTTGCGCCGATCAGCGCGAGCGCGCTTTCGCGTCTCCCGTTCGGCCGGACGGACAGCGAGAAAAGCTGCAAGCAGTGCGGTATCGACTATCAGTTTTCCGTTCGACAACCGGGTGCCGAACCGTCCCGACCGGCAGCCGGTCGGGACGGTTCGGCCGACACACCAAAGTGGAAGGCAGCGACCTTGGGCTCGAGATACTCGCCCATGACGACCTAACTTGCCATCGCCGGCGCCGCGACGGACCGGCGGACGCGGACGCCAGGACCGGACACATCGTCCGCACGTAAGAAAGTAACACCAGCCGCTTCGAGTGCGTCTTGGATTCGGACAATGCTTTCAAGCAGAACTTTGTCGCCATTCTCGAATTTAGCAACAGTATTTGGTGAGACGCCGGCCTTATTTCCAAGTGTTGCTACGGTCCACCATAAAGCACAACGAGCTGCCCGCCCGCTAGTCGGGGTAATTTGCATATCGAGCATGGAATCTGAACTCCGATTAATTGCGTAGGAGTTTGAAAATACGTTTTCCATAGTAGATTGCAATGGGAGAAGCGAAGAATATGCACTGAAAATTAAACAAGAAGGCAGTATAGATGAATTGTTAATTTCATGAACACTTGCTTGATGTGACTTAGTGGATAGCAAGAAACGGTTCTAAAATACGGCTGGTTTATTACAATCGACTTGATCGCACCGGTTCGCAATGGCGAGTTCGACCCGGCTCATGCCATCATTGTGCGGCCGCTGAGGACGGTGGACGGTGGCGAGTATCAGATCATCAGCGGCCACAACCGCGTTCTCGCCGCGGGCCGCGCGCTGGTTGACACGGTCCCGGCCTGGGTCCGCGAGATGGACGACGGCAAGGCGTACATGGAGCTGGTGCGTGCCAACGCGCAGGGAGAACTGACGGCGCTCGAGCGCGGCATGCATGCGCTGGGTTTCGTTGAGCAGGGCAAACACGGCAAGAGTGTTGCAGCTTATGCTGAGCTTTCTGGCCGACCAGGACGTACAGCAGCTAATGAGTATGCCGCAGCGGAGGTGGCTGAAAAGTTTGCCGACATTGGCAAACTTTCGGATTTGATTCCTCACTTTAGCCACCTCGTCGAGATCCACGCCGCCCCCGCCTGGTTATGGGGAGCGCTTGTCGAGTACCTTCTCACTGAGAAGGCGACCGTGGACACGATGCGGAAGGGCATTGGGACTGCCCTGTCTGCCATGAGACTCACGCAGAGGCGGTCATGGAGTGCGATGATTGCGGCCAATTGGTCCGCATGCCTCCGATCGAGGATCCGGTGGCCTTCGTGATCTCTTTGAACATGACCCGGCGGCATCTCGACACCAGCCAGCGCGCGATGGCGGCAAATAAGATTGCCAATCTTCCTGCCCATAGGCCAGCGTCAGGAACTACCGCAATTGCGGTAGTTACGCAGGATCATGCTGCGAAGCTCATGAACGTCAGCGTGGACGCACTTCAACGTGCCCGTGTCGTCGAGCAGCATGGTGCACCCGAGCTGGTGCGCGAGGTCGAGCGCGGCAACATTTCGGTATCAGCGGCCGCGACGGTGGCGAAGTCCAGGCGTCGGTAGTGCTGATTTTGATAGGAAGGTGGTTTGGTTGGTAAAGGGGGTTTGTTGCCCCCCGACGCATGGAAACTGTCAAACATCATCTCCCGCAGCGGGTATAGGCACGTCGCGCCATGACACTTTCGTGGAAGGCGGGGGCAGTAAACCCCCAAGGCCACCCAAACCACCCAACCGACGCCCGGACAGCACCAAGGCGCGGGGGCGACGGCAGGTGCGGCCGGTCGACGACAGTCTCTACAAAGCAGACCCAACTATCAACAACAAACCATAAACCAGCAGATTGTATTGCGTAAGTTAACCCACCTAATCGTATCCAACGAACATATAAAAGACTTATGTAATAATAATGCGCTACGTCACCATCAGAGAGTGTTGAACTATCTCTACATAAACTCTATGCTTACTTACGTAGTGGCTCGACAGCGGCTTTCTCCGTAGGAAATAAACATGGATCCGCATCGACGATTGCTCGCGCACGGAGTTAATGAGATCATCCGCGCCGGCCAGATCTCTCTCGACTATCAAGGCATTGATACCGAAGATCGAAGATACATCTCGACTGAAATTGGTGGACACCCATCTTTAGTTCAGTGGCGCGACAACGGAAGCGGCGAGATTTTCTTCACGGTCTGGTGGAAATACTCCCGCGCTGAGCACGAGAAATACTTGCGAGGCGCTTGGCCCCCCTCTACGCGCCTGGTTAAGCGCCGCCGACTTCCAGAAATTTTCGGCGCGACGGTTTGCGGATGGTTGATGCGCGGCGGGCGCGCTTTCCTTGAGGGCAAGGGTCGCAATGGTATGCACGATCTTTACATGCGCCGTCGCGACGCCTGGCGGCTTCATTCTCTTCCGGACCCGCATCCGATCGCCTTCGATCTTGAGGGCCTGTTTGCCTGATGCCGGTGCTCGCCCTGTCGTGACCGGCATGCCCGCCGCCACATTGGCGGCCCGTTCTGACCTATGCGCTGTATGCATGCAAAAGAAGGTAATCGCGATTTGCCATGCATTATTAGGGTCCTAGTGGGCCGTCGATCAAGCCGCGGGGGATATGGCAGCGCTACCATAGGCAGTTTTCCGATTTTTGAAATTGACAAAAGCAATAGCTCCCCGCCTATCCACTTGGATATCGAGGTCAGTTACTACAGCAATGTGCGGGGGACGCACTAAAGATGCCCTCATATCACTAATTCGTCAAGAGCTAAAACATCATGTCTCGTGTTTTTTCTAAAACTTCTTTCGCTAATCTAATTCAGGTGTCCCGTCCGACTCTGAGCAACTACTTGCGCGACGGCAAGATACATGGCGATGCTTTGACCGGAACCGGACGAGACGAAATGATCAATGTGGAAGTCGCACTCCAGCAACTTCTCGACCTCGACCCCGGCCAAAGTTTCGAAACCGCCAAGGGCGCCAAGCGTTCCGCCGCCGTCATGGCTGCCATCAAGGCCGGCGGTAACGCGGGGTCTAGCCGGCGCCAGACTCGCAGTGTCATCACCTCGAGCGGCCGCGCGAACGTCGAACGCCGTAGACTTGTCAAGCTTCAGGGCGACACAGCCGTCAGCAAGCTCGAACAAGCTCAGAACGCGCTTATCTCGCGATCCGGCGCGAACGCCGCGTTTCGTGATTCGCTGGAAAGTTTGCACAGCACCCTCCGAAAAATCGCTGATGATCTGCCCCCACAATTTTCGGACTTCGACCGCACCGTTGTGCGTCGTCTTGTCGAGGACAAGATCGCCGACGCCGGGACAGTTCAACTATGAGCGCCGTCGAGGAATCTCATCGTGATCGCGCCAGAATGGCGAAGGCCAGGGCCGACTTGCTCGACCTGAACCTTCGAGTGCTACGCGGTGATTTTGTCGATCAAGTAGAGGCAGAGAAAAGATGGGGTGATTATTTCGCGAATTTCCGCAACGACTTGCTCAGCCTTGCTGCCAGTCTGTCGCAGGCCGCCCCTCATCTTTCGCGCGGTGACATCGCCGCTTTCGATCAAGTCCTCCGCGACCGCCTGACGATTTGGGCGACCGCGAGTGATCCATCCCTCAGCGCTGACCCGGTTAAGACAAAGCGAAGTAGCCGCAAGTAAACCATTAAACGACTTGGTTATGACTTAAGCTGTTATAACTAATATATCAGTCGCATCTATCTTGTATTATCAGAAATTAAGCGGACGTGGTCGCATTTTTTATGCATCATTCCCCGTGACAAATAATATTTAAGACGTATCCTGGTGCCTGTTCTTCAAAAATGGGCTATGCCATGGCAGTCTCCTCCTCTCCCTTTCCCGATGACCTTGATGCTATGGCAACGAAAACTGTTCTATGGGCAAACAAGGCGCTCCCCCGTGCGATCGGGTCGGTCGCCAGTATTGTCTGCAGGATCGACGGAGAACAACTTGCTATCGATGCATCCGGTCTGGATCTGACGCCAATTGCCGATCGGCTCGCCTGTCCTGGCGATTTTCGCGCCGCCCGAGCGCTGTGCCGAGCGCTGATGAGCGAGCGCCCCGTCACGATCGCGCCGCCCGCTGGCAGCGTAAGGAATCGACACAATGAAAGACAGTGACGATCTTTGGTTCGGATTGGTGACCAATTTACAGTTCGCGCGCCTCCTCGGCGGCGGCATCCGCGCCGAAGCGATTGCAAAGCTGAAATTCAGAGGCGTCCTTCACGGCGACGCCATCGTCGCTGCCCCCACGTCGCTGGCACCGCAGGGAACTTGGATCGGCCGATCCAAGACACTTTTGAATATTGTTTTTGCCAAGGAACAGATCATCGCCCGGTACGGCCGAATTTACCCGGGCCTTATCGACCGGCCTGACTCCACCGACATCGTCGCCGCCCGGAACGCGGCGTTCGATCTCGCGATCCGGAACGCCAAGCGCGCGATCATCCCGTAAACCTGCAATTGAAGAGAGCTGAAACGTTATGTCAATCAGTGTATTAGACACCTTTCGGGCCGTGATCACGCGAGACAAGGCATCGTAGCCTGCCGTGGCGAGATAGTTTAGGCACTCCTCGGTTTGAAGCGGGTGAACGCCTCGCGGATGGCTGCCCACAGGTCCGGGACGGCGCCAGCCGCGGCCGAGCGTAGAAGGGCTTTGAGCTTGGCGAAGGGGTTCTCGATCGGGTTGAAGTCGGGACTGTACGCCGGGAGGTAGCGCAGGTGCGCACCGGCTGCTTCGATCGCCTGTCGGACGCCGGCCACCTTGTGCGCTGCAAGGTTGTCCATGACGACCGTGTCGCCCAGATGAAGCGTGGGCACAAGCGTGTCGGTGACATAGATCACGAAGCGCTGTCCATTGTGGCGCCGTCCATGAGTTGGACGGCGAAGGACCGCTCGCTCGCAGGGCGACAGTGACGGTAGTAGTCTTGTAATGACTGTGAGGCACTGGGATGCGGCAGCGCTCCCCGCGCAGTGCCCGGCCATAGCGCCGCTCCATGTTGGTGGCGGTCGCGGTTTCATCCAGAAAGACGACACGCTCGGGGTCGAGGTCGAGTTGGCCTTCAATCCAAGCCTCGCGCGCCTCCATCACGTCGGGGCGGTTCTGCTCGGATGCGTGGGATCCCCTTTTTGCGGGTGATGCCGTGGCGCCGGAAGAAGCGGGACAGCCCGCTGCGGCTCACAGCGGCCCCGCTCTCGACCAGCACGTCCCGCACCTCGCGCAAGAAGATTTGTGGCCGCGCCTCGTAGGTCCGCAGGATCGGCGCCGTGAGGTGGCTCGGTTTGTCTGAACAGGCTGCGGCGCTTGGTTAGGTGGAGTCCTACCGGATTCAGGCCGCCGCGATCTGCGGCAGCCTGTCGAAATAGGCCTGGTCCGGCGTCTTCCGGTCAAGGCTCGAATGCGGCCTGCGCCCGTTGTAGAGGGCCAGGTAGCGGCCGATGGAGGCGCGGGCTTCGCCGACCGAGGCGTAGGCTCGGAGATAGATTTCCTCGTATTTGATCGAGCGCCAGAGCCGTTCGACGAAGACGTTATCCCGCCAAGCGCCTTTTCCGTCCATGCTGATGGCGATCCCGGCTTTGCGCAGCACGTCGGTGAACTCCTGGCTGGTGAATTGCGAGCCCTGGTCGGTGTTGAAGATGTCCGGCTTGCCATACCTGGCAAGCGCGTCCTCCAGCGCCTCGATGCAGAAGCCCGCCTCCATGGTGATGGAGAGCCGCCAGGCGAGGACCCGGCGTGAGTACCAGTCGACCACCGCCGCCAAATAGACGAAGCCGCGGGCCATGGGCACGTAGGTAATGTCCATTGCCCAGGCCTGGTTTGGGCGCTCCACGGTCACGCCCCGCAAGAGGTAGGGGTAGATCTTGTGACCCGGTGCCGGTTTCGACGTGTTCGGCTTCCGGTACAGCGCCTCGATCCGCATGCGCTTCATCAGCGTCGCGACATGCCGGCGCCCGATCGCGATCCCCTCCCTGTTCAGGAGATCGCGCAACATCCGGCTTCCCGCGAAGGGGAACTCGAGATGCAGTTCGTCGATCCGCCGCATGACGGCGAGGTCCGCCGACGATACCGGACGCGGAAGATAGTAGACGCTGCCGCGGCTGATCCCGAGCGCCTGTGCCTGTTTGGTGATCGAGAGACCGTGGTGGCCATCGATCATCGCTTTGCGCTCAGAAGGCCGGCCTTGCCGAGCGCGCCGGACAAAAAATCGTTGGTCAACGTCAGCTCGCCAATCTTGGCGTGAAGCGTCTTCACGTCGATGGCCGGAGCCGCCAGGCCCGCCTTCGGCTCCGATCCGAAGACCTCGGCGGCACCATCCATCAGTTGCGCCTTCCATGCCGTGATCTGGTTCGGATGCACGTCGAACTGCTGAGCCAATTCGGCCAGCGTCTTTTCACCCTTCACGGCAGCCAGGGCCACCTTCGCCTTGAAGGCCGGCGCGTGGTTCCGGCGTGTTCGCTTGCTCATCATCTCTCCCGATCCGCAGCCATCTTGGCCGCCTTCAGGCAGAAACTCCACTCAGCCGACCTGTCCAGATTTCCCGAGCCACCTCACCGCATGCGCTTCGGTCCGGTGCGAGTGTCGGTCGCCGCCCATGGGTTTGGAGGCGATCTCACCCTTGGCCCGGAAGCGCGCGTACCAACGGATGGCGCTCGCCTTTCCCACACTAAACCGTTCCGCCGCCTGTCCGCACGAGACACCAGCCTCAATGGCAGCGATCACCCGCTGGCGCAGGTCCAACGACAGGGCTCGGGCCATAATGCTTCCCCGTGATCCGCCATCATGGAATGACAGCAGAAGCCCGCACGCTACCCCGGCCGACTCAGCCCGAAAGGCAGCGGCTCTAGTGCGCATGTGTGCATTTCCCCGCCGGGCTCTGATGATCCGATGCGTAGGACCCGGCGTGCCAGTGCGACATCAGCCCCGGACAAGATGTGGTCATCAATGCGATGCGCCGAATACCTGATCCGACGTCAACCGCTGCACCAGACAGATGCTAAAGCTTGGCTACCCCTTAAATCAAAATTAGTTTTCTTATGCCAAGAATTATGCAATTCCGGCGAAAGATCAAGCTGATGAAATCGGTGTTTGCTGCGTCTGTTGCCTTATTTTTTGCTGGCATGAGCTTTGTGTTGGCGGCAGATCCCTATTTGAGCGCATTGAGGCAATCTTATCGCCGGCCAATAGCGATACCGTTTCCTGAAAAAGCAGCTTATTCGCCCCAAATGGCGACTCTTGGCAAGATGCTGTTCTTCGATCCGCGCCTAAGCGGGGCGCAGAACTTAAGCTGTGCGAGCTGTCACAATCCTTCCTTCGGCTTTGAGGTGCCGGTCGCCGGCGCAATAGGCTCGGCCAACACTCCGCTCGGCCGCAAGGCCAATACGATCCTCAACGCGGCCTGGACGCCGATCTTCTTTTGGGACGGCCGCGCCAAGGATCTGGAGGCGCAAGCCGTCGGCCCGATCACCACCCCGGCGGAAATGAACGGGAAGTTTCCCGAAATCGTAGAGCGGCTCAAGGCAGTCCCGGAATATAAGCTCTGGTTCGATCGCTTGTTCGAAGGCTCCGGCGTCTCCAAGGACAATCTGCTGACCGCGATCGCTACTTATGAGCGAACTGTCGTGGCCGGAACGGCACCCTTCGATCGCTGGGTGGAAGGCGACGAAACTGCCTTGTCGCCGGCCGCCAAGCATGGCTTCGAATTGTTCAACGGCAAAGCCAATTGCGCCGCGTGCCACACCGGTTGGACCTTTAGCGACCAGAAATTTCACGATATCGGCCTGGTTACCGAGGATATCGGACGCGGCAAATACGAGCCAGACAATGTTCAAGCCCAACATGCTTTCAAGACGCCTGGGCTGCGCAACCTGATCTACCGGGCGCCCTTCGGGCACCATGGCCAGTTCTCCGACATCGAAGCCATCATCGGCTTCTACGTGTCCGGCGGCATCGACCGCCCGTCGAAATCGCCCCTGATCAAGCCTCTGTCGCTCGACCCGGACGAAATTCAGGATCTCGTGGCATTCCTGAAATCACTGACGGCCGAGAAGACCGAAACAGCGCTTCCCAACCTTCCCAATTAAGAGGCGTCTTTGATGTCGATCAAGATCAAGATCCTTCTTCCGCTGATCGGTTTCCTCGCGCTCGGAGCCTTCGTAGCCGGCTTCGTGGGGTTGAAAAGCTTCACGAGCCAGAACGAGTTGGCCGCTCTATCCGATAAGGCCATCGCGGCGAGCGAGGCTAGCAGCGAGGCACGCCACCAGTTCGACGGTGTAGAGCAACTCACGGCTCGGGTGCTGGCCATGACAGATCTCATCGAGAACAGCGCGATAGAAAGCCGCTTCACTCAAGGCAGTTCGGCCGCCGCAGTCGAACTCGACCATCTGCGAACCGCAGCCCTATCCGTCGAGATGACCGGCCTCGCGCAGCAAGCGATCGACCAGTTTGCCCGCTGGCGGTCGGATGCCGAGGCGTTGCTCGGCCTGCGGAAGACCCAGGAGATCATGACGATCGACGTCATGAACCGGCATGGCCAGGAGATTCGGGAGCTTCTCGGCAAGGTCGCTGCGCTAGCTGGCCACGATGCGCGGGCTCGTATCGCCGATGCTGGCGCCGCCATGCGGGTCGAATGCCTGATTGTTTTCGGCCTGGCCAGCGCCGTGGCCTTGGCCGGGGTGGCGAGCGCCTTCTGGCTCGCTGGAAATCTGGCCGGGCCGCTCCAACGGCTGGTCAAGAATGCGGAAAAATTGGCCGCCGGCGATGTTTCGGTTGAACTGGGGGCGCTCGATCGAAAGGATGAGGTTGGCGACATCGCTCGTGCGGTGGAAGTATTTCGGGGTAATGTGAAGGCGCAGATGCTCGCCGAGATGGAGGCAACGGAACAGCGCCGCGCGGCGGGGGCGGAACGACTGCGGCACGAGGCCGTCCGCGACGCCGGCGCGAAGGAACAGAGTTTCGTCATGGCCGCGATCGCCGAGAATCTTAAGCGGCTGGCAAAAGGCGACCTCACCTGCCGTCTTACCGGTTTCCCGACCGCCTACCATCAGCTCGAAGCCGATTTCAATGCTGCCATCGTCCAATTGCGACAGACGATGCAAAGCATCGCGGAAAGCTCTCAGAGCATTTATGGAGGCACGGGGACAGTTTCGCAGGCAGCGGATGACCTGACCCTCCGGACCGACGAACAAGCGAGAAGCATTGAGGAGACTGCAGCCTCGCTCGATAAGATCATGGCGACAGTCCGCAAGACCGCTGAGGCCGCAAACCATGCCTGCGGTATCGTATCCACGACTAAGACCGAGGCCCAGCAGTCAGGAGAGATCGTTCGCAATGCTGTGGCAGCGATGGACATGATCGAGGCGTCATCGGGGAAGATCGGCCAGATCACCAGCGTGATCAACGAGATCGCGTTCCAGACCAACCTCCTGGCGCTGAACGCCGGGGTTGAGGCGGCACGGGCCGGTGAAGCAGGCCGGGGCTTCGCGGTCGTCGCCTCCGAGGTCAGGGCGCTCGCGCAGCGCTCGGCCGATGCGGCCAAGGAGATCAGGGCTCTGATCGCAACCTCGACGGCCCAGGTGGTAACAGGCGTCGACCTCGTGGGACGCACGGGCAAGGCCCTCTCCCGCATCCTCGATGAAGTATCCGACATCAACGGGATTGTGAGCGATATAGCATCCTCGGCCGGCGAGCAGGCAGCCGGCCTCAGTGAGGTTCATTTGGCAGTCAACCAGATGGGCAAGGTGACCCAGCAGAATGCCACGCGGGTCGAACAATCTGCGGCAGCCAGCCACGTGCTGGCGCAAGACGCCAGCCATCTGGCCGACCTCATCGGACGTTTCAAGACCACAGATAGCCAGAACGGGGCCCTCTCGCGACCAAAGATGGCTCGCGCCGCCTGACGTTTGGTCTGCGGCACTTCTTAGGGGAATCGACCGGCCGATCCTGACAGCGCTGAACACTCTAGGCCGCTGTGCGTTTTACCCGCATGTATGAAGCTTGTTTGTTGATCGAGAAAGTGCTTGCTTTCTGCAGGAAAATGTCTCAAAGTTGCGGGTTGACGTCCATCAAACAACCGTTTTGCGTACACTAAATTGATTACGTAGTTGTGAAAGGCATGCTAGTTGCCGAAACACATCACCACCGTGGTACAACAGTGCCGGTGAAGATGTTTGTAATCAAGCCAACGCTGCAGCCTCGATCAAGCCGCGAAAAAAATTGCAGTATGTATTAGATTAAGCCTCAGGGCGCCCAGGCAGCGCTGAATTGGCACCGCTGTCACGTGTCCGCTGTATCAACTGTTTGAGGTCGAAACCGCAAACTCAAATCGCAAGGCCGCCTTCCACGCCCCTTCGGGACGGACAGAGGTACCCGGCACGATCGAAAATTTTTACTATACGCTCGTCCCAAATCTTATCCTGTCGCCGCAACAGCATACATCAACCGGCGCCTCAAATTGGAATCTGCTCGGCCCTTGGGCATCCCCAAAAGTCACACTTTCCTTAACCGCTCTAGCGGCCAATTCGGAACGTGTCAACGATTATGAGACACCGGATTTCGGGATTTAGGCTTGGATGGTTTTGGTTTTTGGCGGCGGGTTGATCCAGGTCGCGGTGGGTTTGTTCGGTGGCGTGGGTGGGGCGTTGACGAAGCGCTGCGGGGTTTTGAGGAAGGCGCGGTCGAGCGTCTTTTGACGGGCGTCATGGATGGCATCGGCTTGACCGTAATGCACCTGGTCCGGGGTCATGAGGCCGAGTCCCGCGTGATGGTGGTCGCGGTTGTACTAATCGAAGAAGGCGCGGCAGAACGTTTTGGCGTCCTCGACGCCGCCGAAGCGTTTTGGGAATTGCGGCTGATATTTCAGGGTTTTGAAGTGGCTCTCGGAGAACGGGTTGTCGTTCGACGTGTGAGGCCGGCTATGGGACTTCGTGATCCCGAGGTCGGCGAGCAGGAACGCCGTGGCCTTGGCCTTCATTGGCGCGCCGCGGTCAGCATGCAGGGTCAGTTGATTGAACGGCACCTCATGTTTGAGCACGGCGTCGCGGATCAGAGGGCCGAACAAGGTCGCGCTTTCGGCATCGGCGACACACCAGGCGACAACACGGCGGCTGAAGATGTCGATGATCACGTAAAGATAGAAGTAGGTCCATTTGGCCGGCCCCATCAGCTTGGTGATATCCCAGGACCAGACCTCGTTCGGCCGCTCGGCGAGGAGTTCGGGCTTCTGATAGGGCGGATGGCGGAACTGATCGCGCCGTTCGCGGACCTCGCCGTTCTGGGCGAGGATGCGGTAGAACGTGCGGATCGCGCAAAGATAGACCCCCTCGTCGAGCAAGGTGGCGTAGATCTCGGCGGGGGCGAGGTCGACGAAACGCGGCTCGCGCAGCGTATCGAGGACGGAGCCACGCTCCCCATCGCTCAAGGCCCGCGTGGGTCTGGGTCGGGCGCGGCGGAGGTGGATCGGCGGCGCACGACGGCGATAGAGGCTGGCGCGCGACACGCCGAGACTGGCGCAGACGGCCTTCAGAGAACCACGGGGCGGCGCGGTGGCGATCAGCGCCTCCATCACGCCTCCTCGCCGATCGGCGGCAGCGGACTGCCAAGCAGATCCGCAACTTTTTTTTGGAGGTCGATGATGGCTTCGGCCCGCGCCAGGCGCCGCTCGAGACGCGCGTTCTCGGACCGTGCGCCAGCCAGTTCAGCGGCCAGCGGATTGACGGCCGCCGTCTTGGGGCCGCGTTTGGCTGGCGACAGAGCGCCGTAGATCCCTGCCGCGCGTTGACGCCGCCAATCGGTCAGCAGGGAGGAATAAAGCCCCTCCCGCCGCAGGATCGCGCCGACCCCGCCGCTGTGGACCGCGTGGTCGGTCTCGGCCAGGATTCGCAGCTTGTCCTGCGCCGTGAAGCGCCGCCGACGCGGACGCGAGCCAAGCTCGGGCGAAACCGCGACCGGTGCCGGCACGATCGTCGGCCTCCGGCCATCCTCCGGGCCGGCACCGGTCGCATCGCCAGTCTCTTCCACCAGGGTGGGCATCGGCATGATCAAATCCTCATGCCCTCAAGGGTAAACTTTCCGGGACGGCCTGTCTCACCATCATTGGCACAGAGGGATTCGTTGCTGTTCTGACACTCCGACGCTCAAAATTGGCGTCGGACCGTCATCCAGCCGTTAATAAATTGTTTACCTCTAGAACCGGGCTCCGATTGGTGATGACACTGCGATTGTTAGATCGGGCTTAGGCGTTACCTCGCGCGGGCGCGCGTCCCTTTTGCCGACATTTGCTCGTAGGGTCGTGGCCGATGGTGTTCTCCCGTTTCGCTCAAACGCCTTCGGCTGGCGCGGTTTCATCTCGCGGCGAGGGGCGTCGTCCGTCGCCCCGCCTCGGCGGAACGCTGGCGCTGGCGCTTTTGGCCTCCACGGCGCTGGTCGCGGTGGCGGCGTCGCCGGTTGTGGCGGCAACAAACGCCGACTGGCTGGCCGCGCCCGCCTCGGGCGATCTCAATAATGCCAACAATTGGAACCCGGTTGGCGTGCCGACCAATGGCTTCTTCCAGGCCTCCACCACGACCACGCTGACCGATTCAGCTGCGACCGCGACCTTCGGCCTGTTTCGCTTCCAGACCGGGGCGACGGCCTATATCTTCAACAACCCGGCGACCTTCATCCTCAACGGCACGGGGCTCGTCGTCGACGCCGGTGCCGGCACCTTCACCCTCAACAACGGCTCAGGCGGCACCCTTAATTTCGGGGGCGCCAGCACCATTCAGAACAGCAACACCGCCGGCGTATTTACCCACCCCCTATTTCTAAGGCGTGTGCCGGGTCATGCCACTGTGGCGACGATGACGGAGAAGGGATTGGCGCCCCTGAGCCTTGCGGTATCGATCGTCGTTCGAACGTCAGCTTCAGCCTGGGCGGCCCACATGGCGCGATAGCCGTTCGTGACCTTCCGCTGGATCACGCAGGGGCGGAGTTTACGCTCGGAGGTGTTGTTGGTGACGTCGACCTCGCCGGGATAGTCGCAGAAGACGAGCAGCTGATCTTGGGCGCGTCCGATCTTGGCCTGCAGTTGTCGAGCGAGGTCACATCCGGTAGTCGTCGCCAGAAGATCTGTGAGTTGGCGCTCTAGCTCCCGCTTTTTTCGTGCCAGGGTCGAAGCCGCGAACCCCGTGATGGCTTTGGCGAGGTCGAAGGCCTTTCCCAGCCAGAGCTTGAAAGGTAGGGGAAGATCGTCCGCCCCATGCTCCAGTGCAAAGGCCGTATCGCGTGCCAGATGGGCCAGACAGGTCTGATGCCTCGTTCCGTGCGATTGCTGGGCCGAATAGCGATCCGAGATCCAAACCTCGGGCACGTGCCCGGCCATCATCTCGTCCACGACGCGCGCAGCGCGGGAATAATCGGGCTGATGCACCACCGCGTCCTTGCAGTGGAACACTCAATGATACGAATTCGTGCCTTCAATCCGGACGCCAGTTTCGTCGCTGGCGACAATCCGAGCGACGCGCAGGATGGCTTTTGCCGTGTCGGCCTCGACCTTGAACCTCGGGTGGGAGCGGATGAACATGTTCATCAACGCTCCTTCGCTGACACTCAGGCCGAACACATCGCGGAACATGCCGCTGAGACGCTCATAGGACAGCGCCTGGAAGCTCTTGTAATAGATCGCCAGGGCATGGATGCGAGGTCCGAAGGGCGTCGATGTCGCTACCGTAGGCGCGGGAGCCTTCGTATCGAGGCCGCAATGCCCGCATCGGTAGGCAAAGCGCCGATGGCGCACGACGTGGGGTTTGACCGGCGGGATCTCGATCTCATCGTATTCGCCGATCAGCGCCCGCTCGGCATTCAGCGAAAACGATCCGCCGCACCGCTCACACGCGGTCGGCATATGGTCCCGAACCTCGTCGGGGTTCGCGGTCAGCCGACGATTGTGCGGCTCATGTCCAGGTTTCGCCCCGCCAGGACGAGCGTTCTCCCGCTTCTCCTTCTTGTCCGTCGAGGGCGGCTTGGAGGACGTGCGCGACGTCTTGTCCGGCCGCTGAAGCCGCAGCACCAACTCGATCAACTGCTCCTTGCTCAGATGCTGCAAATCATGACGTTCCATGCTCCCATGGATTCAGACATCCGACCCCGGTGCAAGGGGGTGGGTAATTGCGGCGCCGAACCCCGCTAACAGCAAATCCGGATCAACAGACCTTGGCATTCCAATAGCATAGCGTGGTGGGCATCATGAATCGGACTCGCTCGCGGATGGCATCAACTTGGGCCTCACCCGCATGGCCGACACCTGCCATGGCGCGAGTCTGCGCCAGCTCGCCCATGTCCACGACTGGCACGTGAGCGAGGAGGCCTACGCCGAGGCACTGGGATGCCTCATAGACGCGCACCGGAACTTGCCGCTTAGCCGCCTATGGGGCGACGGCACCAGCAGCAGGAACGGTATGTCGCCTTAGGGTCTGAAGATCATTGAGGAGCCAACCGCCAACCGAACTCACTCGGACAGCAGAGCCCGAGACTTTCTCGAAACCCGCGCAGCCATCTCGTCCACCTTTGACGCGAGAAAACGGACCAGCGGCGCGTCGCTGGCTTTGTGATAGGCCAGAACGAGATCCACGGTTGGAACAACGCCTTGCAACGGGCGGGCGACCACGGACCACGGAAGAAGACTGAGGGCGTAGATCGGCAGGAGCGCCACACCCCTTGTCGATGAAACGAGTGAGACCGCCATTGAGAGATAATCCGCCTCGCCTGTCGGGGTGACTTCGGCACGCGAACTTTGGACGTAGTCCTGCACGATTGGTCGCAGCACCGGGGCCGTTTCCGAGATGCCTATGAACTTTTCTCCCGAAAGGGCCACGGGATCGACGGTGCCGGAGGTGTGCAGCCGATGATCGCTCGGCATGATCGCAAGCAACGGCTCTTTCCTAAGCAAAGTGTAAGCCAGGTCCGGCGAAAAACGCTCCGGGCGAATGAAGCCGACGTCGACTTCCCTTCTCAAAATTGCCGCGGCGATGTCCGGAGAGTGGCCGGTCACAACCTTGACTTCGATGCGAGGGAGACTGTCGCGCAGCAGGCGCATCGCTTCGGGAAGCCATTCGACGTCTTCGCCAGACAAGAAGCCCAGTGAGAGCGAAATGCGCTCGAGATGAGCGGCCCGCCTTGCAGCCTCACGGGCTGAGTCCACCTGCGCCAGGATCAGGCGCGCGTGGTCGAGGAAGGCTCGACCGGCAGGCGTCAGCTCAACCCCGTGCACGCTTCGCGTCAGCAGCTTGGCGCCGACCTCGGCTTCCAGGTGTCGGATCTGCCGACTGAGGGAAGGCTGCGCCGTATGCAGCCTGCGCTCAGCGGCCACGGTCACGCTGCCTTCCTCGGCAACCGCGACGAAATAGCGAAGATGGCGAAGCTCCATAACGAGTCCATGCCTCGCAGGTATGCTTGCTCAAGTTACAAAGTCTTTTTCGATCACGCCACGCCTCATTAGGTGACGATCACGCCACGGCTCGGCCAATCGAGCCTCTGTTCCTGACCCGTTGAGAACGCAGCCCGCCCCAAGGATGACTGCACGGTGCTCATCCGCAAGCTGTACGCACGCTCAAACCAGCACGAAAGGACTCTGACCATGGGAACGCTTTCCGGAAAGACCGCGCTTGTTACCGGCGCCTCGCGCGGCATCGGCGCCGCCATCGCCAAGCGACTGGCAGCCGACGGGGCCAGCGTCGCGATCACCTATGCCAAGGGCTCGAACGCCGCCTTTCAGGTGGTCACTGACATCGAAGCTGCGGGCGGAAAGGCGATCGCGATCCAGGCGGACGCGACCGACACCAGCGCCGTGACCGGAGCCGTCGAGCAGGCCGTATCCAAGTTCGGCCGTCTTGACGTGCTGGTGAACAACGCCGGCACCGCCATCCCCAAGCCGTTCGAGGAAGCGACGCTGGAGGAGATGGATCACGTGATCGATCTCAACCTGCGCGGCGTCTTCGTCACCACGCAGGCGGCGCTCAGGCACATGAACGACGGCGGCCGCATCATCTCGATCGGCTCCTGCGTGGGCGAGCGTATGATGACCCCGGGCCTAGTGGCCTACGCCGCCACCAAGGGCGCAGTGAAGATATTCACTCAAGGGCTCGCCCGGGAGGTCGGCTCGCGGGGCATCACCGTGAACAATGTTCAGCCCGGACCGATCGATACCGACCTGAACCCCGCCGCAGGCGATTGGGCCGAGCCACAACTCGCCAACACGGCGCTCAAGCGATACGGCCATGTGGATGACGTCGCCGCGCTGGTTGCGTTCGTCGCCGGCCCGGAGGCCGGCTATATCACCGGCGCGAGCCTTACCGTCGATGGCGGCACCAACGCCTGAAGGGAGCGCGGCGATGCCTAACCTTGCCGGCAAGACAGCCCTGGTCACGGGCGCATCTCGCGGCATCGGCCGCGCCTGCGCCCTGGCGTTGGCTCGCGGCGGCGCACAAGTCCTGGTCCATTACGCGCGCGGCGCATCGGAGGCGGAAGCCGTCGCAGCCGACATCCGCAAGCAAGGCGGGCGAGCGGACACAATCGCCGCCGATCTGGCCAAACCCGATGCGCCGCACGCCTTGGCCACGAAGGTCCGGACCATAGTGGGCGACCGCCTCGACATTCTCGTCGCCAATGCCGGAATCTCGAAGGCGGCCACGATCGAGGAAATGACGGTCGAGGATTTTGACGCTCTGTTCGCAGTCAATGTTCGCGCACCTTACTTTCTGGTCCAGCAGCTTCTGCCCATCCTGGGCAGCGGCAGCAGCGTCATCCTGCTGTGCTCTGCGGCGGCGCGCACCGCGCTTGGGAATCTTTCGGCCTACGCGGCCACGAAAGGCGCGATCGACACGCTGGTCAAACATCTCGCCCTGGCGCTGGGCGATCGCGGCGTCCGTGTCAACGCCATTGCGCCGGGCATCGTCGCCACTGACATGTCGAACTTCGCCAAGACCGACGCGGGTCGCGCGTTGGCGCTTTCGATTCAGGCGCTGAAGCGCTCGGCCGAGCCGGACGACATCGGCGGCGTAGCGGCTTTTCTCGCCTCGGACGAGGCGCGGTGGATAACCGGCGACACGCTGCGCGTCGATGGCGGCTCCAAACTTTGAGTGCTTCTGCTTTCGGAACGTTCCAATCTGGAGACCTCTTATGACTGAGCGCGCTATCGGAAATCCGCGTCCTGATCAACAGAACAAGGCCCTCGTGCTTCAGGCCTTCGACATCCTGTTCAACAAACGTGACTACGCCCAGGCCGAGGTCTTCTGGTCCGATAGCTACATTCAGCACAGCGCCCACATCGCCCCGGGTCGTGAAGGTCTATTCGACCTCATCCGCGCCGTTCCCGACACCCTGCGCTATGAAAACCAACTGATAGTCGCTGAAGGCGACTATGTGATCGCTCACGGCCGCTTCTCCGGTACTGGACGTCCCGCAGCTTGGATCGCCGCCGACATCGTACGCATCGAGGACGGTAGGCTTGCGGAGCACTGGGACGTGCTTCAGGACGAGGTCACCCAAGTCGAGTCCAAGAGCGGTCTGCCTATGTTCGGAGACCGCTTTCCCAAATGAGCGCCCTATTCTTACCCCTGACCTTACGCTGCGTAACTCTGCCCAATCGGGTGGTGGTGTCGCCCATGTGCCAGTACATCGCCACCGACGGCTTGGCCAACGCCTGGCACAAAACGCATCTCGGAAGCCTCGCGTCTTCGGGTGCCAGCATGCTCTGTATCGAGTCGACCGCTGTCGAGCCTGAAGGTCGTATCACCCCAGGAGATCTGGGTCTCTGGAGCGACGAGACGGAAGCCGCGCTGAAAGCGGTTCTGGATCCCATCCGGGAATACTCGAAGATCGCTGTCACGCTGCAGCTAGGCCATGCCGGACGCAAGGCTTCCAGTCATACACCGTGGGACGGCGGACAGCTCATTCTGGTTTCGGACGGCGGGTGGGTGCCCGTGGCGCCGTCAGCCCTGGTGCAGAAAATGGGTGAGCCGTTGCCTGCGATGCTGGACGACGCCGGGCTGGATCGTCTGCGGACCGGGTTTGCTGCGGCGACGCACCGTGCCGTGCGTCTGGGCGTCGACGGGATCGAGGTTCACGGAGCCCACGGCTACCTGCTACATCAGTTCTTCTCGCCGCTGTCCAACCACCGCACGGATGACTATGGCGGCTCGGTTGAAAACCGCATCCGCTTTCCTCTCGAGATCTTCGATATCGTCCGGGCTGCCTTCCCGTCCGACAAGCCGGTCGGGATGAAGATATCGGCTTCAGACTGGGCTGAGGGCGGCGCGAGTCTTGAAGATACGATCGCGTTAGCTCAAGCCCTCCGAGCCAGAGGTGCGGATTGGGTGACCGTCTCGTCCGGCGGGATCTCCGAGTTTCAGAAGGTGGTGTACGGTCCGGGCTTTCAGGTGCCGTTCGCACAGGCGGTCAGAAAGGCGACGAGCATCGTCACGACGGCGGTCGGCATGATCACCGAGGCGCACCAGGCGGACGAGATCATCGCAGAAGGGCGGGCGGACCTCGTCGCGATCGCCCGCGGCATGCTCTACGATCCCCGGTGGGCCTGGCATGCGGCGGCCGAACTCGGTGCCAGCGTCGACGCGCCGCCGCCGTATTGGCGGGCACCCCCGGGCCAGTTCAAGCACCTGTTCCGCGACACCACCCACGGTGCGCGCTGAAGGCCGCATCGCCGCGATCAGCCGCCGTGACGTCGTCGCAGAGACACGTCGTTCGCCAGCTCTCGCTGCACCCGGGCGAAAGGAGAAAGCGATGTTCAAGCTGCAGGTAAACGGTCAAAGCCATGACGTGGATGTCCTCGAGGACATGCCGCTGCTCTGGGTGCTGCGCGACGTGCTGGGGATGACCGGCACGAAGTTCGGTTGCGGGATCGCTCAGTGCGGAGCGTGCACAGTCCACCTCGACGGCGAGGCGGTTCGATCCTGCCAGACCTCCGTCGGCTCGGTGGGCACGCAGGCGATTACGACGATCGAGGCGATCGGCGACACGCCCAACGGTCACAGGATCCAGCAGGCATGGCTCGACAAGGAGGTCGTCCAGTGCGGCTACTGCCAGTCAGGTCAGATCATGTCGGCGACCGCGCTCCTCAATCATACGCCGAAGCCCACCGATGATGACATCGATGCCGCGATGGCCGGCAACATCTGCCGCTGCGGCACCTACGTCCGGATCCGGGACGCGATCCATTTGGCGGCGGCATAGAGAGATGGCCGTCATGCGCGACATGCCGACCCGCCGCTTTGTCCTGAAGGCCGGCGCGGTCGCGGGCGGCGGTCTGATGCTCGGCCTCCGGCTGTCCACGCCCGCGAAGGCCGCCGAACCCGTTGCCTCTGGCGATTTCCTGCCGAACGCATTCGTTCGCATCGACGCGCGGGGTGCCATCACTCTGATCTTCCCGCATGCCGAGGTCGGTCAGGGTGTTTACACGTCGAGCGCCATGCTGATGGGCGAGGAACTGGAAGCCGGGCTGGACCAAGTAGATATCGAAACGGCCTCACCCGATATCGCGAAATATCTCGACCCGTTGCTCTATGACCAAGCGACCGGCGGATCGACCTCGACGCGCTCGGACTGGGTGCGCCTGCGCGAGGCAGCAGCGACCGTACGCATGATGCTGGTCACCGCCGCTGCACAGCGATGGCAGGTGCCGGCGGACGCCTGCACTGTCGAGCGAGGGGAGATCCACCACAGATCGTCGGGCCGGAGTGTCCGGTACGGCGATGTTGTCGCCGATGCCGCGAAGCTCCCGGTCCCCAAGAACGTGACGCTCAAGGACCCGTCCGACTTCAAGCTGATCGGCACCGAGGCCAGGCGCATCGACACGCCATCGAAGGTCAACGGCACCGCCGTCTACGGAATCGACATTAGGCTTCCCGGCATGCGGTTCGGCACTCTCGCGAATGCCCCGGTCAAGGGTGGCAAACTGCTCACAATGAACGAGGCCGCCGCCCGGAAAGTGCCCGGCGTCCGCGACGTCGTCCGGGCTGGCGATGACGTCGTTGCCGTGATCGCAGACCATATGTGGGCGGCTAAGCAAGGACTTGCGGCGCTCGACATCTCGTGGAGCCGAGGGCCCGGCGGCACCGTGAGCACCGCGACACTGATTGCTGCCATGGACAAGGCGTCCAAGGTGCCGGGCGTGGTTGCCGTGAAGGAAGGAGATGCCGATGCGGCGATCGCCGGGGCGGCGACGAAGCTTTCGGCCGTGTATCAGCTGCCGTTCCTGTCGCACTCCCCGATGGAGCCGCTAAACTGCACGCTGCACATCGAGGACGACAAGGCGGAGATCTGGGTCGGCACGCAGGTCCCGGTCCGCGCGCAGAAATCGATCGCCGACGCCACCGGCCTCCCGAACGACAGGGTGAAGGTCAACAACCAGCTTATGGGCGGCGCGTTCGGACGACGCCTCGAAGTCGACAGCATCGACATTGCCGTGGCGATTGCAAAGCAGGTCAGATACCCGGTGAAGCTTGTCTGGACGCGAGAGGAGGACCTTCAGCACGACTATTACCGCCCGTACTACTACGACCGCGTCGCCGGCGGCGTCAGCGCAGAGGGGAAGCTGGTCGGCCGGACCCATCGCGTGACCGGCCCCTCAATCCTGGCCAGGTGGGCCCCGCCCGCTTTCGACGATGGTCTTGACTCCGACGCCGTCGAATGCACTGCCGTCACCCCCTACGAGATCCCGTCCTCGCTGGTCGATTATGTTCGTTATGAGCCGGAAGGAGTGAACACGAGTTGGTGGCGCGGGGTCGGTCCCACGCACAACCTCTTTGTCGTCGAGAGCTTTCTCGACGAGCTTGCGGCAGCGGCGAAGGTCGATGCTTTGGCGTTCCGGCGCGGAATGTTGCAAAAAAATCCGCGCGCGCTGGCCGTCATGGAGCTGGCGGCCACCAAGGCGGGCTGGGGCGGCAAGCTGCCGACAGGGGTCGGTCGAGGCATCTCTGTCCAGTTCGCCTTCGGTTCCTATCTGGCCTGCGTCGTGGAGGCGGAGGTGGCAAAGGCCGGTGACATTGTCCTGCACCGGGCCGTAGTCGCTATCGATTGCGGAATGACCGTCAATCCGAATACCGTGCGGGCCCAGATCGAAGGTGGTCTCATCCTGGGGCTGGGAACGGCCATGTTCAACGAGATCACGCTGACGGACGGAGCTGTCGATCAAAGCAACTTCCACGACTACCGCGCACTGAGGATCAACGAAGCACCCAAGATAGAGGTGTATCAGATCAAGAACGGGGAGAAACCAGGTGGCGTCGGTGAGGCCGGAGCGGCCGCAGCCGCTCCGGCTCTGGGCAACGCCATCTTTGCGGCCACCGGAAAGAGGCTGCGGCGTCTGCCGTTCGGAGACGGACAACTGACCGCCGGGTAGGCATCGGACCGCTGGTGGGCAATCACCGGCATCCCTGAGCAATTCGATGACGCCGGGCGCATGAAGCCGTCGGCAGATTGCGACCGCTGTTGCTGACCAATACGGCGGAACCTGCCCTGTCTGACTCCATCGCCACGGGCGCCCGATGTAGGTTGCGCCGCGCGGGAGAGAGCCGATGGCGAGACAAAGGCTGCTGGGCGACGACCTTTGGGCTCGCCACCTGGAGCCGACTGCCGATGAGCGGGAGATTACTCGCCTCTACACCCTTGGTTCCGACGAGCTGGCACAGGTGGTCGTTCGGCGCGGCGACGCCAACCAGCTCGGCTACGTGTAAAATCGCGCCCTACAATGACCCCAGCTGAAACTAAGCGTATGCCCTTGCAGAAACGAAGGATTTTAGTTTTTGTAAGGGGTCACGTGTCGCGCGAAAGGTGACCCTCCAGCACCCCACGATTCAAAAACAATATCAATGCTGTGCTCGATTTCGCGATGGGGTCAAATGTTGGGCGCGATTTCACACTAATGAACCGTCAACGCTGCAAAATTTGCGACAGGCCCTGGCAAAGTCCTGTCCACAAAAAGTCAAGTGCTTGTGTTCGCAGGAGCGCGAGCTGCGGCGAATTCAGGCCGAAGATACATCCGAGGGGATGCCGGTCCGCGACGAAGATCACATTGGCGTGGGATGTTATGATGTAAAGTCTCCGCAGCCTCACTTCCGACCGCCAGCTCTGGGTGAGACGCGCTCGGCAATCTCTGGATCCCTTACTTATTCATGTTTTGGAGTCGGATAAGGTGCTCAAAAGAGACTGGGCTTCCACCACGACATCGAATCCTTGGCACTGAACGGCAACTGTGACGAAGGTCGCATTAGAGCCTGGGATGCTGGTAGAAAATGGTTTCCGTAATGGAATAGCATTGCGGGGCTCGATAATGATTGACGAGGAAGCGGCGGCGCGACGTATAGGCGAACTGGTGGATGCAGCCTATCGGGCATGGCGCGAATACAAGGACGAAACGACGCCCGCCCGGGAAGCTCAGAAAATCGTCCAAGAACTTCTTCGGGCGAGAAAGAGCGTCGAGGCAAGCGATCGGCGCCTGATCAAGCTTTGCCTGAGGATCGGAACGCTGCTGGTCGAAGTCGAGCTGTTGAGAGATGGCCGCAACCTTCTTAGTGTTGCCACAGATCTCATTTCTCCCTTGATTGCTGCTCACCCGAGTGACCTCGGCTTGCGCGAGGACCGATATGAGATAGGTATGGCAGCTCGCATTCCTATTTTCGGGTTCGAATGTCCGCAGGAAGCAGATCTATGCCTCGCCGAGGTGGTCAGCCCGACAAAGCAAACAGTGCTTGAGAACCCGCACAGCGAACCTTGGCGCCGTAGACTTGTCGCAGCCCTTGTTGTTTCTGGTCGGTTCCTTGCTGAGAACAACCATCGGTTCCTTGCTAAGAACAACTGGCCGATTGAAGCGCTCGACCGAATGCGCGATGCCTTGATGCTGCTTGATCAACTCTACACCCCCGATCCGGACACCGATCTGCGCAAAGCACTCGCATTGGGCTACCGCGACGTCGGCGTATTTTTCTCGAGGATGGGCCGCTGGGTCGAAGCCCGACACTGTGCTGGTCGGTGCGCTCCCTTGCTGCCACCGGACAAAGGCTCGATGCTCCGCGGCGTGGCCATTCACGATCGGCTCGCAATCGCCGACCGCTTACTGAAAGACGATCCGCGGCATCCCGGATGGAAGCTCTATTCCCAAGGGTTAAGTGGAAATGGATATTACTCCAGTGGATACGGCAATATCAAACTAAACGTCTCGCCACCTTCGGACGGACTAGAGGTCTACATGAAGGATCTAATTCGCTTCGAGGGCATGCCCGCGACTAAGTTGAACCATCCGTTCTGCCGCAGCGACCTGTCTCTTCTTCACGAGCGCATTGGTGATCTCCACGACGCGCGCAGTCAACCGATCGAGGCACTGGCTGCGTTCGAGGCCTGTCGTTCAGTGCGAGAGGGTCTGGTCCGTGAGGACCCCGACCATTGCGGCTGGCAACGTGATTTTGTAGTGATTGAAGCCAAGATCGGCTTGCAGGCCAGACGAGCCGGCAAGAAGGCGCTGGCCCGCCAAGCCTTTGTTGCAGGCCGCTCCATCGTGTCTAGCCTAATGGCAAATGACCCGGCCCTCGTCAGTTGGGGTGAGGACCTCAACTGGTTTGATGACCAACTCACGAAATTTGGACACTCCGAAGTAGCATAGTCGACAGTGATCACGACATCCAGGAGCTGGCATATGGAACAGGTCGGAAGGGTTATGATGGTCGATGGTGGCTGGGGATTCTGTATTATGACGCAGAGTGCTCCGGCTGAAGCATCTCATGTCTGGATTGCATTCAGCAGCGAGAGCGAAGCAGTTCAGGCTAGGGCTTCGATAAGTGAAGTACTGCTCCGCGCGATCTGGATCTCAGTTTTACAGCCTCGCAGTGAAAGCGAGCGCATGATCGCCGCTGATTTGGAAAGAAGTAGGTAGCAACTCGATCAAGCCGCAACGGCTTATCGGGCTTCACGAGAGAGGGTTCGAGTGTGTGCCTCTGGAGCTATGAGGGAAACTGGGTGACGGCGGCGATCAGGCGGCTCGATCTGCGTTTATGTCGCGGACTTCGGTCCCGTCATTGAACGTGACACCGGCGACGACTTTCGGTAAAAGCTTCTCGCCTTTTAGCCTTCGCCAAGTTTTGGCGGCTGCCGTGACGAGTTTGAAGACCATCAACCTGGCGGTCGTGGGCGACATCGCCCCCTTCGTGCGGACGGTGCGATGCCTGACGGGTCCCACTTCGGCGCTT
The DNA here is from genome assembly GCA_965214365.1 of Lichenihabitans sp. GTDB lineage: Bacteria > Pseudomonadota > Alphaproteobacteria > Rhizobiales > Beijerinckiaceae > Lichenihabitans. Next base: position 484,947 of record CBDCBM010000004.1, on the reverse strand, counting down.
ATTGACGAGGTTAACCTTGGTGCGCTGAGTGCCGACCGGAAGCTCGGCGCAAGGCGGGCATTAAAATCGTAGTGAGTGATATCCTATGCCGCCGACCTTCCTGCCAGCCCAAGCGAGAACGATCTGGGCAGTCGCCAACCTGTTCCAAGCGGTCGAGAACGAGAGCGAAGTCCACGGGCCGCTGCCTGTCGTGGTCGGTGAGGGGAGATTGGACAACTGCAGCTTGACACTTTGTGAGGTAAGGACTGTCGATCCACCGAGCGACGCTGAAAGAGCGCTGATTGCCGTGCTGCGTTTGATGCCTTATCGAGACCGGCTTATCGCCTGGTGGCTCTTCGACAGGACAGAAGCCGATCCGGAGACGAGGCTGAAACGCGCCGTCGAGATGGCGGACCAGGACATCGCCGGCTGAATAGCAAGGCGCGCATGAGCGATCACATTGAACGCGCCCATGCCTCCGGCTGTCTGCGTTCACGAAGACTGAGGTGGCTCGGTTTGTCTGAACAGGCTGCGGCGCTTGGTTAGGTGGAGTCCTACCGGATTCAGGCCGCCGCGATCTGCGGCAGCCTGTCGAAATAGGCCTGGTCCGGCGTCTTCCGGTCAAGGCTCGAATGCGGCCTGCGCCCGTTGTAGAGGGCCAGGTAGCGGCCGATGGAGGCGCGGGCTTCGCCGACCGAGGCGTAGGCTCGGAGATAGATTTCCTCGTATTTGATCGAGCGCCAGAGCCGTTCGACGAAGACGTTATCCCGCCAAGCGCCTTTTCCGTCCATGCTGATGGCGATCCCGGCTTTGCGCAGCACGTCGGTGAACTCCTGGCTGGTGAATTGCGAGCCCTGGTCGGTGTTGAAGATGTCCGGCTTGCCATACCTGGCAAGCGCGTCCTCCAGCGCCTCGATGCAGAAGCCCGCCTCCATGGTGATGGAGAGCCGCCAGGCGAGGACCCGGCGTGAGTACCAGTCGACCACCGCCGCCAAATAGACGAAGCCGCGGGCCATGGGCACGTAGGTGATGTCCATTGCCCAGGCCTGGTTTGGGCGCTCCACGGTCACGCCCCGCAAGAGGTAGGGGTAGATCTTGTGACCCGGTGCCGGTTTCGACGTGTTCGGCTTCCGGTACAGCGCCTCGATCCGCATGCGCTTCATCAGCGTCGCGACATGCCGGCGCCCGATCGCGATCCCCTCCCTGTTCAGGAGATCGCGCAACATCCGGCTTCCCGCGAAGGGGAACTCGAGATGCAGTTCGTCGATCCGCCGCATGACGGCGAGGTCCGCCGACGATACCGGACGCGGAAGATAGTAGACGCTGCCGCGGCTGATCCCGAGCGCCTGTGCCTGTTTGGTGATCGAGAGACCGTGGTGGCCATCGATCATCGCTTTGCGCTCAGAAGGCCGGCCTTGCCGAGCGCGCCGGACAAAAAATCGTTGGTCAACGTCAGCTCGCCAATCTTGGCGTGAAGCGTCTTCACGTCGATGGCCGGAGCCGCCAGGCCCGCCTTCGGCTCCGATCCGAAGACCTCGGCGGCACCATCCACCAGTTGCGCCTTCCATGCCGTGATCTGGTTCGGATGCACGTCGAACTGCTGAGCCAATTCGGCCAGCGTCTTTTCACCCTTCACGGCAGCCAGGGCCACCTTCGCCTTGAAGGCCGGCGCGTGGTTCCGGCGTGTTCGCTTGCTCATCATCTCTCCCGATCCGCAGCCATCTTGGCCGCCTTCAGGCAGAAACTCCACTCAGCCGACCTGTCCAGATTTCCCGAGCCACCTCAGACCGACGTGATCTAGGGGCCTGTCGCAAATTTTCCCTCGTTGGCGGTTCCCTCTGTGCCAATGATGGTGAGACACGCACCCCCGGAAAGTTTACCCTTGAGGGCATGAGGATTTGATCAGGGCCTGTCGCAAATTTTGCAGCGTTGACGGTTTGTTAGCGACGCTGGCCGTATTTGCCACCTCCCGTTCGGAGGTTTCCATGATCCTGTCTGCCATCGCTGCCAAGTTGAAGCGCCGGTCGGCAGACGATTTCAAAGGCCGTCACTTCGAGGCGGGACTGATCGTGCAGGCGGTGTCGTGGTATCTGCGCTATCCGCTGAGCTATCGCGATGTCGAGGAGCTGCTGCTTGAGCGGGGGTTTGAGGTCGACCACAGCACGGTGAATCGCTGGGTGTTGGCCTACGCGCCGCTGATCGAGCGTCGGCTGCGTCCGTTCCGCAAGCCTCACTGCGGATCGATCCGCGTCGACGAGACCTCTGTCCGCATCCGGGGCGAGTGGCGTTACCTGTACCGCGCCATCGACAAACAGGGTGAGGCGGTCGACTTCCTGCTGACCGCTAGGCGCGATCTCGACGCCGCCAAGCGCTTCTTTCGCAAGGCGTTGCAGGAGGCGCCCTGCTCTCGCCCGACCGGATCGGCACGGATGGTGCCGGCACTTATCCACCTGCCATCGCGGCGGCGAGGAAGGAGGTTCTGCTGTCGCGAGACCCGGTCCATCACGTCACAAAGCATTTTCAGCAAGGGATCGAGAGCGACCACTTTCGGGTGAAGAAGAATATGCCGAAGGTCGGCGGCTTCCAAAGCTTCAACACGGCGCGGCGATCCATTCAAGGGTTCGAGGCTAGCGTTATCCGCTGGAAGCGCAAGATCGCTATTTTAGTAGATGGCTTGGACGAAGACAGGCGGCGCCACAGTGGAAGGATCAAAAGCTCATGCTCGGCTGCAAAATGGTCAAGCGTGAGCCGCGACCGGCGTGACAAAGCATATGCCATGACTCCGATGCCGGACCCGTCGCCGTGACGGCACTCGCCCGTTATTACCAAGGCCCCGAAACACGACAGTTGCGTTGTTTTGAGTAAGCATGTTGAGTTTGAGGTTGGTATGCTCTCGCATGGAACCCCACCTGGTAAAACCTGCTTCGACTTTCTCTCGGTTCACCCCCGCCGTTTCGGAATCAACATAATTTTTTTTGGGTATGCCCATAGCGCACCGAGACCATGCTGGTTTATTATCGACTTTTTGACCATTCAAAATAGACCGATGAGATATGGACCATCTTAATTATACAAACCACGGCGTCTTCCTTGTGCCGAAGGCTCGAGATGTCAGATGGCTGGTGGTTCGGCAGAGGAGAGCACGGCAGGCGGTTCCGATTTGGTCGGTGCGAGTGCAGGTGCCGGCATGATGCTCTTCGTGGGCGCGCCCGATGGAGCGATCATCCCGATCAATTCGCCGAATTTGAAGTTTCCCACACCGTTGCCCGTTTTGCTGAGGTCGTAGATGGCTACGGCCAGGGGGACGCCAAGGAGGAGGATCGCGAACAACAAGCCCATAACAAACCTCGCTGACGAAAGAGAAGCTGGAACCCGCTTCGAACGGACTTGCGGTCCGCCGTTTGGAAGCGAAACAGCCGCATTACTTACGGCATATAATCGGCCGCCGTCCCGCTCAAAAGCTCAGCCATGCTGCGGTAATACGTCCCCTGCTCGTGCCCGTCTACGTGTCAACAAAACGATCGTTTAATTGACACGCGATGGAGGTATCCCGCGGGCACCCTCAATGGGCAGACTTTATGTCAATGAATCGTGTCAACAAAACTATTGTCAATCATACGTGGTTTTCGTAGTTTGTAGACATGCTCATTGGTTACGCCCGCGTCTCGACCCTCGACCAGAACCTCGACCTTCAGCGTGACGCCCTTCGCAAGGCTGGTTGTGAGAAGGTCTATGAGGAAAAGAAGTCCGGCCGCGCTGGCACTCGCCGCCCGGAATTCGAGGCGGCGCTTTCCTTCCTTCGGTCGGAGGACGTGCTGGTGGTGTGGAAGCTCGATCGCCTCGGCCGGTCGCTGGTCGAGATGATGCGCACGATCGATACGCTGCGCCGTGACCAAGTGCGCTTCCAGAGCCTCACGGAGCATTTCGACAGCGAGACCGCACATGGCCGCTTCGCCCTGCAGATGCACGGCGCGATGGCGGAATATTTCCTCGACCTCAATCGCGAACGCACCATGGAAGGGTTGAAGGCTGCTCTTGCTCGTGGACGCAAGGGCGGTCGACCGCCGAAGCTGAGCGAGGCCGATATTGCCGCCGGACGCGCCATGCTGAGGGACCCCACTATCCCCGTCTCGGAGATCGCCAAACGGCTTGGCGTCAGCCGGGGAGGGTTCTACAATTATTTCCCGGCAGCTCGCAGCCGGCCGGCGGAGAGCGCCTGATGCCGATCCGGCGAGAATTCAAATACCTGTACCCTAACGACTGGCCGCAGCTCTCTGCTGCGATCCGGTTCGGCCGCGCGAAGGGCCGTTGCGAAATCTGTGGCCGACCGCACGGATGTCAGGTCCGACATCTTGGTGATGGCAGGTGGTGGGACGAGGATCACAAGGTCTGGCGGGACGGCAACGGCCGCCTTCTCCGCCGATTGATCATGAATGATTACGTCGAGGTCAGAACCACGAAAGTGGTTTTGGCCACGGCGCATCTTGACCACGACCCGACCCATAACGCGTCGCGCAATCTGAATGCCCTATGCCAGCGTTGTCACATGCACCACGATCGGGCGGAGCACCGCCGCCGGCGCTGGCTTACGCTGCGGATGCGTAAGGCAATAGGCGACCTATTTCTCGGAATTTACTCAAGGTAGGTGTCACGATACACCCCGCCATCGTGTTTGGGCGGGGAAACCGGCGTCGATCAGCCTGCCAAATTGAAGACCACCTTTGTGCAACCGTCCTTCTTGGACTTGAACGCCTGGTACAGGTCAGGCCCATCTTCCAGTCGCGTGCTGCGGTGAGAAATGATCGAAGTTGTGTCGACCTTCTTTTCCTGAATCAGCTTGGTCAGCGACTCTAGGTAGCGCTTTACGCTCGTCTGGCCGCTAACGAGGGTCAGGCTTTTCTGCACGATAGAGCCCATGTTGACCGTCACCGGGCCGCCATAAACGCCTAGCACGGAGACGGTGCCGCCGGGGCGCACGGCCTTGATGGCCTGATCGAGAACAAAGGTTCGCTCGGACGGCATGATCTTTTCCTTTGCGGCAGCCAGGAGGCTGCCCTGGCCGTGTCCCGCGCTCGCCTCCATGCCGACTGCATCGATCACAACGTCGGCGCCCTCGCCCTTGCTGATCTCCTTGATGCGCTCGAACACGTCCTCGTTTGCATAATCGATGATGTCGGTCGCGCCGGCTTTCCAAGCCAAGGCGATCCGCTCGGGCACCGTCTCGATCACGATAATGCGTTCGGCCCCCAGTACGCGGGCCGACTGGATCGCGAAGTATCCGACCGGGCCCGCGCCCCAGATCGCGACGATCTCGCCGCCCTTAATGCCGGCTTGCTCGGCGCCCTGATAGCCCGTGGGGAAGATGTCCGAAAGGAACAGAACCTCTTCATCGGTCATACCCTCCGGCACTTTCATGGGTGCAACGTCAGCCATTGGGACGCGAACATATTCTGCCTGCCCCCCAGCATAGCCCCCGAGCATGTGCGAATACCCGAACAAGCCGGCGATCGTGTAACCGAACTGCTCAGCTGCCATCGCACCGTTGCGGTTCGAACGCTGGCAGCAGGAGTAGTTGCCCATCTTACACTGACGGCACTCGCCACAGTTGATGTTGAACGGCACAACTATCCGGTCGCCTTTTTTGAACTTCGTGAAGCCGGCGCCAACCTCGACGACTTCGCCCATGAATTCATGGCCAAGAACATCGCCGCTCTTCATGGTCGGCATCATCCCGTCCATGAGGTGCAAATCTGAACCACATATCGCGCAGGCCGTGACCTTGATGATCACGTCGCGGGCGTCCTCGATCTTGGGATCGGGGACGTTGTCGCAACGAATGTCGTTCGTGCCGTGCCAGCATAAAGCTTTCATGGGGTCCCCCCAGTTGGTTTGCGCGCGGGCGTTGGTGCATGGATCTAGGTCGCCGTGTCGGGCCGACACGGTACAGCAAACATCGATCGTTCCCGTCGTCGTACACGTCCGCCAGCTAAGCGCCAGAGTGGCTAAAACAGGTCCTGCGCACCGAAGTTCCTAAGGTTCAGCTTGATCGAGGCCGCGACATTTCCGCTCGAGGCTTCGGGAGCGAGAGGATGTCACCGACAGCACACTCGTCATCTCGTGCAATACAAAGGCCCAAGTTGACCGAGCTATGGGTGCTGTCAACGCCGGTGTAATTTCAGGCCGGCGGGGCGGACCAAAAGCAGGCCAGTGGATCGGGCACGCCGACATGGAAAGGGCCCCGATCGGGGCCCTTTCCATGTCGGCTTAAAGTTTGGATCAGGCGGCCGTGATTTCGCCGGTGTCGGGATCGACGATCTCGGCGGTGGCCTGGTTTTGCTCCGCCCTCACCGATGCGCGCCGCCGGCCGACGGACTGTTTAAGGCGGTAGCTGTCGCCGTTCATGGTCAGGATGCTGACGTGGTGGGTGAGCCTGTCCAGCAGGGCGCCGGTGAGCCGCTCCGATCCCAGGACCGATGTCCAGTCCTCGAAGGGGAGGTTCGAGGTGATGATGGTCGAGCCCCGCTCGTAGCGCTGGGAGAATGTCTCGAAGAGCAGCTCGGCTCCGGTCGTCGAGAGCGGCACGTAACCCAGCTCGTCGACGATCAGCAGCTTCACGGCCTGCAGGTCGCGCTGGAGTTTGAGAAGGCGTCGCTCGTCCCGTGCTTCCATGAGCTGCGTCACCAGGGACGCCGCTGTCGTGAACGCCACGGTGAAGCCCTTCTGGCAAGCCGCCAACCCTAGAGCAAGAGCGACATGACTCTTGCCGGTGCCAGAGTTGCCGAGCGCGATGATGTTCTCCCGGCGGACGATGAACTCGCAGCGGCCGAGGTCCAGCACCAGCATCTTGTTGAGGCTCGGGATGGCAGTGAAGTCGAACGTATCGAAGCTCTTCACAGCTGGAAACCGAGCGGCCCGGATGCGGCGTTCGACGACACGGCGCTCCCGGTCGATCAGTTCCAACTCCACCAGGCGCAGAAGGTAGCCGGTGTGGTCGACCCCGCCCTGCGCGCACTCGCGCGCCACCTTGTCGTACTCGCGCAGGATCGTCGGCAGCTTCAGCTGCTTGAGATGGTGGCCGAGCAGGACCTGGGGCTTGCCAGCCCTGGTGCCACTCGGCATGTCTCCCTCGATCGAGGCCATCACGCCGCCATCTCCGGCACCAGCACGGCATAGTCGGCGGCCGTCGTCGTCTTGACCGCCAGTTGCGGCAGATGGGGATAGGCGGCGAGGTCAAGGCGGACGGGACGCCGCTCGATCCGCGCCAGCGTGATCTGTTTGACAGCATCAAAGCCAATGGCGCCGAGCCGAATGGCCTCGGTAACGGCGAAGGCCACAACATCCTGTGGCGCCGCCTCCATCAACCGCAGCACTTGGATGAACCCCCGCTTGCCGCGATTGCCCATTCTAGCTTCCAGGAGATGGCGTAGATGCTGGAACACCTCCGGCAGGTTCCAACCTTGCAGCGCCGCGGCTTGATCGAGCGCGTTCGGCTTCATCTCGATCAGCGCCAGATAGTGCAGCGGATCCGCAACGAACACGCCCTCGCCGTAGTGGCGCGGGTGCCTGGCGATCTCACGGCCGGCACACAGGATCGCGACCTCGTCGACGAACCCCTTCACCAGGACCTCCTGGAACCCGTAGGCCGTTGGCACCGAATAGTCGTTGCAGCGATAGCGGACGAGCGCCGTCGAGGAGACGCGGGCCGCACGCTTCTCGCACGGCTCGAGTGGCACGGCGGGCAGCGCCCTCAAGGCCTCGGTGTCGGCGACGAGCCGCTCGCCGATGGTGGCAGAGCGCCGACCGGCATGATCGGCCTGCCGCGCGCGGCAACGCTCCGCCAGCATGGCGTTCAGGGCGTCGAAGCTCGCCGCCGTGGGGATCGGCGTCATGAAGTTGGCGCGGGCGAATTTGACCAGCCCCTCGACCTTCCCCTTGTCGTTGCCCTTGCCCGGACGGCCGAAGCGGTCCTGGAACAGACAGTGGCTGACCAGCTCCGTAAAGGCGCGGGTCCGATCGCGCTTGCCGTCGCCGCAGATCTTGGCAACCGCGATCTTGGTGTTGTCGTAGAGGAGCGACAGGGGCACGCCGCCGAAGAAGGCAAACCCTGAGACGTGGCCGTCCAGAAACGCCTCGGTGGTTTCCCGGGGATAGGCCTTCACGAAGCAAGCATCCGAGTGCGGTAGGTCCAGGCAGAAGAAGTGGATCTTCTGGCGGACGCCGCCGATCATCGCGAGCGCTTCCCCAAAATCCACCTGGCCGTGACCCGGCGGATGAGATAGCGGCACGAAGGTCTCCCGCGCCCGCGCTCGACAGACCCGCACGTGATCCTTCACCACGGTGTAACCGCCGGCAAAGCCATGCTCGTCCCGCAGCCTCTCGAAAATCCTCTTGGCCGTGTGCCGCTGATTCATCGGCGCATCACGATCCGCCACCAGGATCGCGTCGATCACCGGCAGCAGAGGTCCAAGCTTCGGCTTTTCGGGCGGCTTCACGCGCGTGTACCCGGGAGGCAACGAGAACCGGCACATCTTCAGCACCGTCTCGCGGTTCAGCCCGAAAACCCGGGCGGCCTCCCGGCGGCTATGCCCCTCAAGGAACACGAATTTTCGAACGGCGGCGTAGATCTCCACGACGAACATCCCCGGCCCCCAAAAACGAGAGCCTATCCACTGGCCGGATTTTACTCCGCCCGCGTCAGCAAATCGCCGACGCTCCAGTGGCCTGGTTTGTCACCGCCCTACACACAGCGAAGGTGGCGGGACAGGAGCAGCGGGGCGGCGATGAGTTCCGATGGTGGGCATGACAATCTCCGTTAAGTCGTGTTCGACACAACGGAGGATAGCGGAGCCCAGAAAGAGCGTTGTGCGATTCACCACACGCCGGTAGGCCAACCCCGCAAGGGAAACTGGCCTGAGACGCGGTGTGTTTAGGCTGCGAGGTTTCGCACACCCAAGCAGATGAACGAGCCCGCATTTTTAGAGTCGGCGCCTGTCGGCCCATGGCGCAGCTCCAGAGCATGATGCCGAAAAGCCGGCACGGGTTTCCGGACGACATCATGCTCTAAATATTTGAAAACGATCACGATGTCTTTGGATGGATTCCATCCAAAGACATCGTGATCTAGCCCGGTCCGGAAATCCGCTCGACCACGGCCCCACATTGACCGAGCTTGTGTTCGAGCTGCTCGAAGCCGCGATCGAGATGATAGACCCGGTTGACGATCGTCTCGCCTTCGGCGGCGAGCGCCGCGATGACCAGCGAGACGGAAGCCCGGAGGTCCGTCGCCATGACGGGCGCGCCCTTGAGTTGCGCCACCCCCTCGACGACGGCCGAATCGCCGTCGAGCTTGATCCGGGCTCCGAGCCGGGTCAGTTCGCCCACATGCATGAAGCGATTCTCGAAGATCGTCTCGGTGATGCGGGAGGATCCCTTGGCCATGGTCATCAGCGCCATGAATTGCGCCTGCAAATCGGTGGGAAATCCTGGAAACGGCGCGGTGGAAATATCAACGGCGGCGATGCCACTGCCGTTGCGGGTGATCCGCATGCCCTCGTTGGTCGGCGTCACCTTGGCGCCAGCGCTCTCCATCGCCTGGACCGCGCCCGCCAGAAGATCCGGCCTCGCGCCGTCCAACATCACGTCGCCGCCGGTCATCGCCACCGCCATGGCATAGGTCCCGGCCTCGATGCGATCCGACAGCACGGCATGGCGCGCGCCACGCAGGCGCACGACGCCATCGACCTCGATGACGCCCGTCCCCGCCCCCTTGATGCGGGCGCCCATCTTGTTGAGGCATTCCGCCAAATCGACGATTTCAGGCTCGCGCGCCGGGTTGAGGATCGTGGTGTGGCCCTGGGCCAGAACGGAGGCCATCAGTGCCGTATGGGTGCCGCCCACGGTCACCTTGGGAAAGTGGATCTCGGCGCCCTTGAGCCCCTGGGGTGCCTTGGCGACCGCATAGCCGCCTTCGATCTCGATATGGGCACCGAGCCGTTCGAGCACCATGAGCAAAAGGTCGACGGGCCGCGTGCCGATGGCGCAGCCGCCCGGCAGCGACACCTTGGCCTCGCCCATCCGGGCCAGAAGCGGCGCGATCACCCAGAAGCTGGCCCGCATCCGCGACACGAGTTCATAGGGCGCGGTGGTGTCGACGATCGTGGCGGCGCGCAGATCGACCGTCTGTCCGGTCACGGCTTCCTCGCCGAACCGCTTGCCTTTCAGCGTGTAGTCGACGCCATGATTGCCGAGAATGCGCACCAGCATGTTGACATCGGCCAGGCGCGGCACGTTTTCGAGCGTCAGGGTGTCGTCGGTCAAAAGACTCGCGATCATCAATGGCAGGGCCGCGTTCTTGGCTCCCGAGATGCGAATGGTCCCGTTAAGCGGCCGACCACCGACCACGCGAATTTTGTCCATCATGCCTCACTGTTCCGGCGCGGTCCGCCGACGATCATCATAGGGGCGGCGGCACCGGCGATGCCGGATCGGACCCGTCGCCGATCGATGGCGCATCGGCTGGACCGGGATCAGGCCGCGCGTCATCTTTCACATCGGCCCGTCCGCGTGCCTGAGCCTTGCGACGATGCAGATTGGCCCGCAAAGCCGCGGCTCGCCTGTCATCTCGTCCGCTCAGCGCCATCCAAACATCGCCCGAGACCTCACTACCGGCGGCTGGTGTCTTAAAGACTTCACGGTGAGCCGGCAAGCTGCCGCACTGGGACCGTTTCGACAGCCAGATACCCCGGCCAGAGGATCGGTCTCGCCCTCTGCGTCAGGCGGACAGGCGCCGAAGGGCATCAATGACATCGATCCCTTGCAGGCCTGCAGGCAGTGCCCGGCAAGCGCCAGCCTCAATCCGGTCCGGAACGGAGGCGGCTTCGCACGGGTCGGCCGAACAATCCTCCGGCGCTCCGACGACACAGTCCCGGCCGGCCGCCTTTGCCCTGTAGAGCCGATGGTCGGCGAGGGCAAAGATCGTCGCGGGGTTGCTGTCGCATTCACCGGCCGCGACGCCCATGCTTGCCGTGACATGCAGGTTTGGTTCGATCTCCGCCCAAGCGCTCGTCTTGATCTTCTCGTTTAGGGCAACGCACCGCTCGGTCGCAGTCCACATGTCGATGTCATACATCACGATAACAAATTCCTCGCCGCCGAGCCGGACCACGACATCGCCTTTGCGCACGCTGGACTGGAGCACACCCGCGACCCGCTTGAGCACCTCATCTCCAACCATGTGAGAATATCTGTCGTTGATCCCCTTGAAGTGATCGAGGTCCACGACCGCGATGGCAAACATCGACGTCCCGGCGCGGATCGTCGCCATAGCCTGGTCGAGTTGGCGACGGTTGCCGAGGCCGGTCAGGGGATCGAGCATCGACGTCAGGGTCATCGCGTCGGCACGCTGACTGGCGGTCTCAGCCAGACGCTTGAACCGTTCGGTCTCGTAATGGATCTCGGCCAACCGCGCCCGCCGCTGCGTTTTCTCCGCCGCGACACGGGATTGCGCATCGTAGAAACGCTTGAAATAGGCAAGAGCGGAATCGAAGCGGCCCAGGCCCTCATAGATCTGAGACAGGTAGCGCAACGCATAGGCCTCGCCGTCTGCATTATGCTTGGCCTCGGCCAAAGCCAGGGCACTGGCGCAGATTGCCAAGGCCTCGGTCAATCGGCTCTGCTTTATCAAAAGCTGACCTTTGGTGTAGAGGAACTGCCCAACGTTGCGGCTACCGGCTTTGCTGGGCAAGGCCTCCCATTCGTCGAGCACGCGCACGGCTCCCGTTAATTCTCCAAGGGCCATCATATATTCAGCAGAATTGGCCAGGGCGATCCGCAGGCACCAATCGTCCCCGAGGCTTTGGGCGAGCGTCAAAGCCTCGTGGTTGAGCGACAGCGCGAGCTGAAGGCTGTCCGTAGCGGTCGCGTCACCCTCTGCTTGCTTGCGCAACCCGATGTCCGAATGCACGCCCCCGATATTGATGAGCCACCAACTCAACAAGGTGGCGTCGCCTGACACACGCGCAATCTTCACCGCACGCTCGCACAGAATCTCTGCACGTTCGAGCTGCTTGCATCCCCAGAAGATGACGCCCAGCACATTCATGGCCCAAGAAATGGTGATGTCGTGACCACTTTGTTCGGCGAGCGAGAGGGCCTTGACGGCCTCGTCGGCGGCGTCCTCTGCAAGCCCGGCTTCAAGCAGCAGCCACGCATAGACTGCGCCGGTCCAAGCTTCCCGCTCACCGTTCCCTACCTCGGCCCAAAAATTCTTTGCTGCGAAGGCGTGCTCGATGCCGATTTCAGCTTCTCCAAGCTGAAAGCAGAACCAGGCGATCATCGAGGAAGCTTGCCCCGCAGCTTCCTGCCAGGATCGCTCGACGGCAAGATCGCGCAGCCTGACGCCTTCCGCCATGGCCGCGTGAACCTCCCCACGGCGACACAGCGCCCAACACGATTCCAATTGGGACGCGACTTCTGCTTCCATCGACCGGGCTCGACCAGAGAAGATCGGACCTGAAAGCCTCAGGCCTCAAATGACTTAAACGATCGCTAGATCGTGCCTTTCAGGTCCTAACAGAGCCTCACCATGTCCCAACCAATTTGAGCTGTTATGTTAGGCCGCCGTTAGGAAATTCCGCCGCCGATGACGCGTCGTTGGCCATGAATGATTTGTGATTTCGATCAGTCGCTATCAGGACAGGGGATCAAAGCTTCCGTAAGGCGACCTGTTCGATCCGATGGCTCTCGCCCTTGGTGAGAATGAGGCTGGCCCGCGCCCGCGTCGGGCGGACGTTCTCGATCAGGTTGCGCAGGTTGATCCGCCGCCAGATATCATGCGCGATGTGAGTGGCCTCGCCATCCTCGATCTCCGCGTATTTCTTGAAATACGAGAGCGGGTCGCGAAACGCCGTTTCGCGCAAACGCATGAAGCGCGAAACGTACCAGTCCTCGAGCAGGTCTTCGTCAGCGTCGAGATAGACCGAAAAATCGAAGAAGTCCGAAATGAAGGGAACGTCGCGTCCGTCCCTCGGCGAGCGATTGGGCAACAGGACGTTCAACCCCTCGACGATCAAGATGTCGGGCCGGTCGATCACGACGCGTTCGTCGGGCACGACGTCATAGACGAGATGCGAATAGACCGGCGCGCTGACGTTGCGCAGGCCGGCCTTCACGTCGGACAGGAAATTCACGAGGGCGGCGGTGTTGAAGCTTTCGGGGAAGCCCTTGCGGTCCATCAGGCCTTGTTCGGTCAAGGTGCGGTTGGGATGGAGAAATCCATCCGTTGTGACAAGCTCCACCTTGGGCGTGTTGGGCCAGCGCGACAGCAGAGCTTTCAGGACCCGGGCTGTGGTGGATTTACCCACCGCCACCGAGCCCGCGACGCCGATCAGATAGGGGACCTTGCCATCCTCCGCACCGAGGAAGCGCTGTGTCGCCTTGAACAGGCCTTGCGTGGCCGCGACGTAAAGCGCCAGAAGGCGCGAGAGCGGCAGATAGATGGCGACCACATCGTCGATCGAAATAGGATCGTTGGTGGCCCGGAGCTTGCGCAGATCCTCGACCGTGAGCGTCAGCGGCGTATCGGCCCTCAACGCCGCCCATTCGTCGCGAGAGAACCAGCGATAGGGTGAAGCGAGGGCGGCGCGAGGCATTGGCGGGATCGCGGGCTTCGTCGGACCAGGCGGCGGAAGGTCGAGCATGGAATCGCTCACGAAGCGGTCGGGCGCGACTTTTTCTCGTCGAGTCCGGATTGCCGTGTCCGCCGCCCGAGCTCCTCGATCACATCGTTCATCGAAAGGCCCGCAGCATGCAGCATTACCATGAGATGATAGAGCACATCCGCAGATTCTGCCACGAGCTGTCCTTTGTCGCCTTGCGTGGCCGCGATGATGGCCTCGATCGCTTCCTCGCCGAACTTCTTGGCGATCCGTGGAAGGCCCGCGTCGAGCAGCGTGCGCGTGTAGGATCGGTCGGCAACGGCGGTGGCGCGCTCGCCGATCAACTGGGTCAGGTCGCTCAACGTAAAAGCACTCATAAGGAACCGTTACAGCATGCTGCGGAAAAATCGGCACGGGTTTTCGGCATCATGCTCCAGCGTCAACCGTCGAGCCGCATCGCAAGCCCCGCATCCGCCATGAAGCGCTTGGCCTCGCCGATGCTGTAATGCCCGAAGTGAAAGATGGAAGCCGCCAATACGGCGCTGGCGCCGCCGTCCCGGACACCTTCGACCAAGTGGTCGAGTTGGCCGACACCGCCCGAAGCGATGACCGGAACCGAGACCGCATCGACGACCGCCCGCGTCAGATCGAGATCGAACCCGGCCTTGGTGCCGTCCCGGTCCATCGAGGTCAGTAGAATCTCGCCGGCCCCACGCTCGGCCACCTCTCGGGCGTAGGCGACGGCGTCGATCCCCGTCGCCCGCCGCCCGCCATGCGTGAAGACCTCCCATCGCAAGGTCTCCCCGTCGCCCGACACGCGTTTCGCATCCACCGCGACGACGATGCATTGGCTGCCGAATTTCCGGGCCGCCTCTTCGACAAAAGCTCGATTGTACACGGCTGCGGACATGATGGAGACCTTGTCCGCACCGGCAAGCAAAAGCGCGCGGATGTCATCAACGGTTCGCACGCCGCCCCCGACCGTCAGCGGCATGAAGCAGGCTTCGGCCGTGCGGGAGACCACATCGAACAGGATGCCCCGCTCCTCCTGGCTCGCCGTGATGTCGAGAAAGCACAATTCATCCGCGCCCGCCGCGTCATAGGCCAGCGCGCATTCGACCGGGTCTCCGGCGTCACGCAGATCGACGAAATTGACGCCCTTGACGACACGGCCGTCTTTCACATCGAGACAGGGAATGACACGGGATTTGAGCATCAGACGGACTCCGATTCCGCCGGATGAGGATCATTCAAGAATGACCACACGGGCTTAGGTAACCATCCCGCCTTATGTTTCCGATCGACCTCCGCAACGATGAACTTAAGCTTCGGAAATGCATCACGAATCAAACTAGACAGACTGCGGCTGTCAAGATCCGCCGCAATGCACATTGTATTTCCAAAAAATGCATACCAATTTGCAATTTCGGGAATGGAGTCGATTTTTCTAACGACATCCTGCCGACTGATTCGTGATTGGTCAAAGACGAAGAGAAAAGCCTTCACTCTGATCTCTCCGCACTAGGAATTGTTTTGCGCTCGATCGCTACAACCGGATCATCCGAGGGCTCCGCATCCAAGGATATCGAGGGTCCCGACTTGCGTTCGATGATGGTCAGCTCCTGTTGCCGCAAGACGAACTCTTCCGACTGCAGCCGATCGGTGTCAGCGAACACAAAATAGACGTGGGTGGCGACCGCCGCAATGATCGGCAAAATACCTACGACCGCTAACCCATAGTGCAATATAGGATCCGTCGCAGACAAATATGAGAAGCCAAGGCAAAGTGGCGAGGCAACCGCACAGACCCAAAGGATCGGGTTGAGCGCGTTGCGAACCCGTACCACCTCGGCGCGGGAGGTCGCGCTCCGGATGATCTCGGCAAGGCTCACGCCTGTCCGGCCCGCAGCACCGCCAAGGCCTCCCGCGCATCGAGCCGGCCGTCGTAGAGCGCGCGGCCGCTGATGGCGCCGGCCAGACGCGCGCAATCCGGCTGAAGCAGCCGCCGCACATCCTCGATCGAGGCCAGACCGCCCGAGGCAATGACCGGAATCGTGATCGCATCGGCCAGGGCCAGCGTTCCCTCGATGTTGAGCCCCTTCATGGCGCCGTCGCGCCCGATGTCGGTCGAGACCACCGCCGCGACGCCGGCATCCTCGAACCGCCGGCCGAGTTCGACGGAGGTGACGCTCACGGTTTGGGCCCAGCCTTCCACCGCCACCCGGCCGTCGCGCGAATCGATCCCCACAGCGACGGCGCCAGGGAACAAGCGGGCGGCCTCGCGCACGAGGCCGGGATCGCGCACCGCAGCGGTCCCGAGGATGATCCGGGTGATCCCGCGCGACAACCATGCATCGATGGTGCGCAGATCGCGGATGCCGCCGCCGAGCTGCACCGGGATCGTCACACGATCGAGAATCGCCTCGACCGCTTCGACGTTCTTCGGCGAGCCCGCGAAGGCGCCGTCGAGATCGACGAGATGGAGATAGTTAAATCCCTGACGCTCGAAGGTTTCGGCCTGCGCGGCCGGATCGGGGTTGAACACCGTCGCCGATTGCATCTCTCCATGCACAAGGCGGACGCATTCGCCGTCTTTAAGGTCGATCGCGGGGAACAGGATCACGGGCGCCACCTCAGGAAATTGCCGAGCAGGGTCAGTCCGAGCCTCTGGCTCTTTTCCGGATGGAACTGGGTCCCGGCCATGTTGTCGCGAGCGACCATCGCCGTGACCGCGCCTCCATAGCGGGTGGTCGCCACCACCTCGCCGCCAGTCCGGGGCGTCAAGACATAGGAATGGACGAAATAGGCATGGAGACCGCTCTCCCCTGTCGGGATGCCGGCCAGGAGCGCGTGCGGGGCGCCGACATCCAGCGTATTCCAGCCCATATGCGGGATCTTGAGAGACGGGTCATCGAGCCCGATCGGGGCCACGTCTCCCGCGATCCAGCCAAGCCCCTCGGTGATCTCATGTTCGAGGCCGCGCGAGGCCATAAGCTGCATGCCGACGCAGATGCCGAGAAATGGCGTTCCGCTCTTCAGCACCGTCTCGTCCAGGATGGCGACGAGATCCGGTACCGCGTCGAGGCCCCGGCGGCAATCGGCGAAGGCCCCAACCCCCGGCAGCACGATCCGTTCGGCGCGGCGGATACGCTGCGGGTCGGCGGTGACTTCGATTGGTGTCTCGAGCCCGGCCTCCCGCGCCGCGCGTTCCAGGGCCTTGGCGACGGAATGCAGATTGCCCGATCCGTAATCGACGACCGCGACGCTCACCTCACACGCCCCCGCTCTGCGCGAAGGACCCGATCACTTCGGGCGGCTGCCCGGTCGCGATCCCGCCCAAGCGGGAGCCCGTCACCGCTCCGCGCACCGGCGCCTCGCGGAGGCCCTCGCCGTTGAAGAAGGCGCGCTCGGCCTGTTCGAGCGTCGGGCATGCCACGACCGAGGCGAACTCATAGCCAGCGCGTCTAAGCCCCGCCTGACGCAACACGGTTGCTTCGAGCCCCGTCAAAAGCGACAGGAGAAGCACGAGGACAAGTTGCTCCGTACTCGAGAGCGCTAACGAATAGCCCAGGCCGGCGATCGACCCGGCCACGACGATCCACCCCAAGGCCGCAAGCCAAAGCTTGTGGTAGAGAAGGTAGAGAGGTCCGAAGATAAACGCCGCCCGGCTGAACCCTTCGCGAATGAAAACCGTCCGGTCGGCCCGGCGCCGTGTGCCACCGAGAGTCGAGGGGACGTAGACGGTATAGCTGGCCATGCTTTCCTCTGAAGCGCGTCCGCTCGGAATGGGCTTGCCCATCGCATCCCGGCCGATCGAAACATAGACGATGATCGAGCCTAGCCGGCGAGCGATCCCTTGGTCGAAGGCACACGATCCCGACTTCGCTCGTCGATCGACACGGCCTGACGCAATGCCCGTGCCACGCCCTTGAAGCAGCTTTCGGCGATATGGTGGTTGTTGTCGCCATAAAGCGTCTCGACATGCAAGGTCATATGGGCGTGGATGGCCATCGCCTGGAAAAACTCCCGCACGAGTTCGGTATCGAACGTGCCGATCTTACCCTGCGAAAACCGCGTGCGGAAGACCAGGAACGGACGGCCGGAAAAGTCGAGTGCGACCCGCGTCAACGTCTCATCCATCGGCAGATGCACGTCGGCATATCGGGTGATGCCGCGTTTGTCGCCCAGGGCCTCGCGGATCGCCTGGCCGAGCGCGATGCCGACATCCTCGGTCGTATGATGGTCGTCGATATGCAGGTCGCCCACGGCCCGGATCGTGAGATCCATCATGCCGTGGCGAGCCACTTGATCGAGCATGTGATCGAGAAAGCCCACCCCGGTCTCGATCTTGCCCACACCCGTGCCGTCGAGGTCGACCTCGACCTCGATCGACGTTTCGTTCGTCTGACGTTTGACCGCCGCCCGGCGCATGGGTTTGAACTCCTGCCTCTAGAACGCCAGCGCTTGTAGCAAGACTGGCGCGCAATGGCCAAGAAGAAGGGTCGATCGTCAGAGGAGTCAGGTGAACTCTTGTTTCGCCCTCGTCCCGTCGCGCCGTCCGAGATCACGGAGGCCGACGACGACGAACAGCCTTGCGCCGGCATGCCGAACACGATCGACCGGGACGGTGTGACGATGCGCCCATTGCTCGACGCCCAAACGCACCCTAGAACAAAGGACGAACGCATAGGACCGGCATGGGACAGAGGACTCTCGATTCGAAACTGGCGATTCTCGCCGACGCGGCGAAATATGACGCGTCCTGCGCGTCGAGCGGCGCGAAACCTCGGCCTGAGGCCCGCAAGGCCGGCGGCATCGGCTCGATCACCAGCGTCGGCATCTGCCATTCCTATGCGCCGGACGGCCGCTGCATTTCGCTGCTCAAGCTGCTGCTGACCAACCATTGCGTTTACGATTGCCTGTATTGCGTCAATCGCGTCACCAGCAATGTCGAGCGGGCGCGCTTCACACCCGAAGAAGTCGTCAAGCTCACGCTCGATTTTTATAAACGCAACTATATCGAGGGCTTGTTTCTGTCGTCTGGCATTATTCGCTCGCCCGATTATACGATGGAGCAATTGGTGCAGGTCGCCAAGATGCTGCGGCTGGATCATGGTTTCCGGGGCTATATCCACCTCAAGACCATTCCGGACGCCGATCCGGTGCTAATCGAAGCCGCCGGGCGCTTCGCCGACCGCCTGTCGATCAATGTGGAAGTGCCGCGCGAGGCGTCCTTGCAGAAACTCGCGCCGCAAAAGCAGGCCGGCACCATCCGGAAAGCCATGGGCGGGCTGCGCCTTCGGCTGGAGGAGGCTCAAGACGAACGGAGAAGATCGCGCCGCGCGCCGGTCTTCGCGCCGGCCGGCCAGAGCACGCAGATGATCGTGGGTGCCGACGGCGAACGGGACAGCGACATCATCAAGGCCAGCGCCAACCTCTATGGCGGCTACGCGCTGAAGCGGGTTTATTATTCCGCCTATAGTCCGATCCCCGGCTCCTCCGTCTCCCTCCCGGCCAGCAATCCGCCGCTCATGCGCGAACACCGGCTCTACCAGGCGGATTGGCTCTATCGCTTCTATGACTTTTCCGTCGAGGAGGTTTTGGCCGCGACCAAAGACGGTATGCTCGATCTCGATATCGATCCGAAATTGGCCTGGGCCATGCGCCACCGCGAACGCTACCCCATCGACGTCAACAGCGCCTCCCGCGAGGATTTGCTGCGGGTGCCGGGGCTTGGCGTAAAAAGCGTCGATCGCATCCTGCGCATCAGGCGGATGACCCGCCTGCGGCTCGCGGACGTGGCCAAGCTCACCCGATCCGCCAAGGTCTTGAGCAAGTTCATCGCGGCGCTCGACTGGACCCCCGGCACCTCACTCGACGCCGCCGCCCTGGCCCAGGCCGTGAGGATCGCCCCCGCTCAACTGAGTCTGTTCTAGGTTCAACTACTGAACCGAAAAATTCAACCGAGGGTCTGTAAAAGACCGTCAATATCCTATTTTTTTATTTGCGTCGTATGAACTGGAAAATGCCCAACGGCTTTTTTTGGAATAGTCAAGTTCAATTTTAATCGACTCTTCGATTCCATTTGATAGGTTCTAGGGCCTATAGCGACACACATCATGGCTTCAGCTTGGATAATACTTACTGCATGGACACCAGTTTTTGCAGGCTTCAAATTTGCATCCAATTGATTGTAACCAGCGTGCCTCTCAGGAGCTTGCGGTGCGTCGGGCCAAGCAAAATCGATAGGGTGAACCGCCAAGAGGTATGCCATTCTATATCCAACAATTGTATCGAAAACCTACAACCCTATCTTGCAGCAAATTGCAGGAGGTTGTCATCAATTGATTTCGTCTCTTTGGCAATTTTTTGGGTGACCATCGTTGCTCTAACGACTGAGTAAGTTGAAAAAAGACCAAAGGGAACTAAAGTCGACCAAGACGCCAACTGAAACAATATATTTACTTTGTCTTCCCCATGAATAGTTGATTCAACGAGCAGAAAAAAAGCCATTAAAGAAGCAACTAGAGCAATAGGGCGAAACACGTCATGCATTATAGTTTCTAGATGATAAGAAAATTTCTCAACCATTCTTGATAATTCCTCAGCTTTTTGAAGATAACCAGCACCCTCATGCTCATACTTCGGATTTTTTTAAATAAATAACCGCGTTCCAACAAGCAAAGATTCTGCCAAAGCCCTGTGCCGTGAAAGACTATTTTCAAATAACGTGAAAATCAAAGCAAATGTAAAATTTGTTGTTACAGACAACTGCAGCACTGCCTGGAACAACGCAAGTGGTGGCTGATCTGGATTCATCTTAGACCCCATCGCCTTCATTCTGACAAGAAGTTAATCACCACTTTCTGCCGTTGTCTATCTCCTATAATTCACTCAATTCCGATTTGTTCTATTATAAATAAGTTATTAACAGAATTTGCTTTGTGAGTTTTCCGAAGGATAAATGAAATTACGATTCCGGGCTAACGCGTATTGTGAAAGAACGATGACAACATTTTGGATTTTTGTCTTTAAATTACACTTCGGTAACACGTTAGAAAGATTTGGTAAATGTTCAAGCAGGGCAATATCAACTAGGAGTGAAATGATAACACTGCATAATGCTGATGTATTTGAAGTTGTCGCAAGGCTGCCCATGCAGCTGAGCCTGTTCTGATGCGCGAAGTAGTGCTCGCGGCGCCCGACGACTTCGCGGGCTGGCGCGAGGCCGCCCGCCATCTCGCCGAGCGGATGATACCGCCAGAGGTCGTGGTCTGGCGGGTCGAGACCGAAGCCAGCGACCTCTTCGCGTCCACGAGCGGGTTTGCGGAAGACGCACCGACGCCCGAAAAGCGCCGCGACCTGCGCGCATCGCGCCGCTTCATCGACATGGCCGAGTATGTCGCCTGCCACAAGGACCGGGAACGGTTCGCCTTGCTCTACAGGCTGCTGTGGCGGTTGCAGGAGGAGCCCAAGCTCCTGGAGATCACCACCGACGACGATGTCTTCCGGGCGGAAGGCATGGCAAAATCCGTCCGGCGGGACCGGCACAAGATGACCGCGTTCGTACGGTTCAGGGAGGTTGCGACCCCGGAGGGACCGGCCTTGCTGGCCTGGTTCGAGCCAGAGCATCACATCCTGCACCTCGCGGCGCCTTTCTTCGCCGAGCGTTTCGCCGCCCTACGCTGGAGCATCATCACACCGGAAGGCAGTGTGTCCTGGGACCGGTCGGCCCTGGCGTTCGGGGCCGGCGGCTCTCGCGAGGACGTTCCCGCCGAAGATGCGGCCGAGGATCAGTGGCGCATCTATTATCGCAACATCTTCAATCCGGCGCGGTTGAAGGTGGATGCGATGAAACGAGAGATGCCGGTCAAATATTGGAAAAACTTGCCGGAGGCGGAGTTGATCCGGCCACTCATCCGGTCGGCGGGGAGCAGCGAGGCCGCCATGGTCGAGGAGACGGAAAAAATCATCCCGAAACGCGCCGCTACGATTTTGGCGCGCGGTCAAGCCAAGTCGGATGATCCTGCTCCGATCGGCCATACCACCCTTGACGCTCTGAGGCGGGAAGCCATGGCGTGTCAGCGATGCGACCTCCACACGTTCGCGACGCAGACGGTCTTTGGCGAAGGCCTGCCGACGGCGGATCTGGTTTTTGTGGGCGAGCAACCGGGCGACAAGGAAGACCTCGCCGGACGGCCTTTCGTCGGACCAGCGGGCGCGATGTTCGACCGCGCGCTAGGGGAGGCCGGGATCGATCGACGGCGCGCCTATGTGACGAATGCGGTCAAGCATTTCAAATTCGAGCCGCGCGGCAAGAAGCGGATTCACAAGAAGCCGGGTATCGGCGAAATCAACGCGTGCCGTGCGTGGCTCGAAAAGGAACTGGCGATCCTGCGGCCGAAACTCGTCATCGCGCTTGGCGCCAGCGCGATCCGATCCCTCACCGGCCAGAGCGCCTCGGTTCTGGCGACGCGCGGCAAGATTCTCTCCTCACCTAGCGCCGGCCCGGTATTCGTCACCGTGCATCCGTCTTTCCTGCTCCGCTTACCCGACGAGGCCTCGCAACGGGCCGAATATGCGCGGTTCGTGGAGGATCTGCGCGCCGCCAAGGCAATCGCTTCCCGGGGCGACGAGTGAAGGCTCCTGGCGCACCGCGGGGGCGGTCCGAGATCTTCCGCTATTATTGATTTAGTAGACCTCACTATCTCAAACAAAATACGCTCATGAATGCCGCATGAATTGTCGATTAATGGTCTATACAGATGGAGATGTGTAGATTTTCATTATGGGAGTGTGAAACTAATTCTCATCTCATTTTGGAAAAACTCAAATGAAACCGATGAATTCTGTTGTGGTCCTCTCTTTCGTGGCCGCGACCGCGATGCTGAATACCGCTGCCTCCGCGTTTCCGGCCCTCGATCCGACGCCGGGCGCTAGCGCCGTCGCGATCGAAAAGGCACGGATCGTCTGCGAGCCCTTCGGCCCCTGTTTCCGGATCGATCCTTACGGACGGAGGGTTCTCGTGCCACGCCCCTTCGGTTTCGGCCGACCTGGCTTCGGGGGGCCGGATGGGGGGCCGGATTACGGCCGCCCTGGCTTCGACGGCCGCCCTGGCGACGGTCGTCCCAACTTCGACGGAGGGCCAGGTTTCGATGGTCGACCCGGCTTCGACGGCCGACGCCCGCGTGATGACAATGGCATGCGCCGCGACCGGCGCGATCAGGGAGACAGCCAACAGCGCCGCCAAGGCGACGGCCAACGTCCGGATCAAGGTGGGGGCCAGTCTCATCGCCAGGGCGATGGGCAACGGCCAATAGACGGCCAGCGCAACGAACCAGCAGCCGGACAACAGCAGCGCCAGGGCGATGGCCAAAACGGCGGCCAGCAGCAGCAGCGGCGGCGCCAACAGCAAGATGACAACCAGTAGTCCTCAACGGGCGGATCGGCTTAAGCCGTTCCGCCGCTGAGCCACGCCCAGGTCAGTTGGCCTGCTGGATCGCCGAGAGGAGCCAGCGTCCGCCGCGATCGCGCCGAAAGGTCCAAAGCTCGGTCGCCTCGGTGGGACGGGCCGGGTCGCCCGAAAGCAGGCGCCCGCTCGCCCGATCGACCGTGGTGTCGAGAACCGAAAACCGCATCGCGACGGTCGCATAATCCGTGCTTCCCTCGCGCCAGGACTCGGCGAGATCGCCCTGCAGGAGACGGGGATCGGAGACCGCGTTGCGCTGCCCGCGTCGGCGGTTCTCCTCGATCTGCGCGCCCATCACCCTGAGCATCTCGGGGGTCGTCACCTGCGCGAGGGCGTTGAAATCCTCGCGACCGTAAGCGGTCTGAACATCGGACAACGATCGTTCGAAGGCCGAAAAATCGCCCGGCCCGATGGCGAGCGGCGCCGCATTGGGGGCGCCGACACCAAGGCTCTGACCGGCAGCCATTCGCTGGTTCGGCACGACGCCTAGCCCTGCGAATGCGGGACCGGCGACCCGGCTCCGAAAAAATCGAAAGGCCATGAAGACCAAAGCGCCGATCAACAGCAGCGGGAGCAACCCACCCAATCCACCCCCGCCCAACAGGCCGAAGAGACCCGCGCCGAGAAGTCCGGCCATCAGGCCGCCGCCGAAGCCGAAGCGACGTGGCTGAGTGTTGGCGCCAAGCCCTGGCGCGCCGAGGTTTGGCTGCGCCGCCTCGCTCTGCTGAATCGGTTGCGCGGCGCGCGGAGCCGTCGTGGTAAACGACGGCATGCTGAAGGTTCGTGCGCCCCGCGACCCGAAGCTGAAGCCAGAGCCGGCTCGTGCGTCGGCCGACAGCGATCCAAGCGGTGAGGCGATAAGAACCGTCAACGCCAGCACGGCGGCCCGAGCGGCGGCCGAACGGCGGGGAACGACGGAGAAAGACCCAATCATGGTTTGTGCCTGCATAATGGGCAACATGCCCGTGCAAGATATAGGTATGCCCCATACCGTGCCGCAAGGAGAGGGTCACATCCGCCTTAAGTGCCCTCTTAATTGGCCTCTACCGGATCCCCGACCGCGATGCGCCCCTCGCTGCGCGGAACGAGATTCTGGCCAAAGATGATGCGGCCGCCGGCCTTTCGCCTGAAGGATGCCAATCGGCGGAGCGGTTCGCCGTCCTCCGCCTTGATGCCCGTCGCCTGATCGACGGTGGTGACGATGCAGCGTGCGCAATCCTTGACGGCCGAGAACGCGACCCGCCCGACATGAAGACGCGTCCAATGATCTTCCGCCCAGGGCGCCGCACCGCCGACCACGATATTGGGCCTGAACCGATCCATCCCGACGGGCGACGACACGTGACGGTTGAGATCGTCGAGCGAGCCCGTCGTGGTCGCAAGCAGCGGAAAGCCGTCGGCGAAACTCACCCAGTCGCCCGCTAGCGAGAAATCGGGATCGCAGGGGCGGGCTCCGGCCGGATCGGCCATATAGACGAGACGGCAGGGCGTGCCGAGCACGCCGGTCAGCCAATGCGCGGCCTCCTGCGCGCCGACACGGGCCGTCACGACATCATCCCAGACTGTCACGTTTAGTACGGGAGCGTCGGCGCTTGGCACGGCGATCTCGCAGGCACCGGCGCCCTCAGCCGACAACCCCAGGCCGCCCGGGAGGAGAACCGCCGAGACCACCGCCATGCGGGAAACCTGCCGCTGCGTGAGGAAGCGCCCCAAGGGATCGACCACCATCCAGCGCCGATCGTGCTTGAGCCCCCATGGTTCGACCTCGGCCTCGAGAACTGAAACACCACGCAATCCCTTGACCGGATAGAACCAGATGCCGTCGAGCGTGAGCATGGAGCGTCTTGCCGCCCTTCTTGTGTCCTAAAGCGCGATGTCTTTGGATCGGATCGATCTAAAGACATGAACGTGATCGATTCCCATAGTTTAGAGCATGATGTCATCCGAAAACCCGTGCCGACTTTTCGGCATCATGCTCTAGAGCGCGAACCCCGCTTCGACCGCGAGACCGGCGAGATCCTGCGCTGGCCGCGCCCCGACATGGGCGATGATCTCGGATGCGGCTAGCGAACCGAGCCTCGCGCAATCGCGCGGATCGAGATCGCGGGCGAGGCCGGCCAAAAACCCGGCGGCGAAGAGATCGCCGGCACCGGTCGAGTCGACCAGATGGTCGATCGGGAAGGCATCGACCGCCCGAACCCCGCTCCGCTCCGCCACGACGGCGCCGCGTGCGCCGCGCGTCACGACCCCGAGCGCGCAATCGTCCCGCAGGGCGCCGATCGCCGTGTCGAAATCGCTCGTCTCGTAAAGAGATTGGAGTTCCGCCTCGTTGGCGAAGACGATATCGACGGTCTTGGTCCGGATGAGGTCAAGAAATTCTGCCCGGTAGCGGTCGACGCAAAAGCTGTCGGACAAGGACAACGCCACCCGCCGCCCCGCCCCATGGGCGATCCCGGCGGCTTTAACGAAGGCCTCCTTGGCGGCCGGCGGATCCCAAAGATAGCCTTCCAAATAGGTGACGCGGGAGGCGCGAACCAAGGCTTCGTCGATGTCGGCAACACCGAGATATTGGCAGGCGCCGAGATAGGTGTTCATGGTGCGTTGCCCGTCGGGCGTCACCAAAATGTAGGAGCACGCCGACGCCGGCCCCTCGGTCGCCAGCGGGGTGGCGAAATGTACGCCCGTCTCGCGCAGGTCATGCGAGAAGATGTGGCCGAGCGCGTCTTCCTTGACCTTGCCGATATAGGCGGCGCAGGCCTTGAGGCTGGCGACACCGACCGCCGTATTGGCGGCCGAGCCGCCCGACACCATGCTGCCGCGCCCCATCTCGGCATAAAGATGAGCGGCCCGGTCCTCGTCGATCAGGATCATGGCGCCCTTGGCGACCTTCTCCCGCATCAGGAAATCATCATCGACCGTGGCGAAGACATCGACGATGGCATTGCCGATACACAGGGCGTCGTAGGTCGCGGCGGTCATGAAACTCTCAGGGCTGGCAAGGTCACGCGGCTGTCGCATCGCGGCGCGGCGACGTCAAGCCGCCCGCGTCAGAGCGAAGGTCGCACCTCCGTCGCCCGAGGCGATGACGCCCATGCGGGAGAGGGAGAGAAGGACGGCCGTTATCTTAGGCGCGATCCTGCGGCCTTGCTTGAAGGTCGCGGCGATCCTCGCCGCGTCGAGGGCGCCGGGGGCCTGGGCCAGGCGGGCCATGACGATGGCGGTTTGCGCCACGTCGTCGGCGGGATAGGCCTGCTTCGGCCCGGCAACGGCGGGAGGGGCGCGCATGGCGCCGCCGGACAGATCGAGTTCGGCCTTCTCTTTCATCGAGCCGAAGCGCGCGATCTGGTAGTCGGGCCGCAGCCAGCGCACCAGACCCCTGGCCTCCTCGTCGGCGCGCTCGCGGTTGAGCGCCACGAGGCGCGCCAGAATTTCCTCATCGGCGAGGTTTTCGGGCCAGCCGTAGGCCTCGGCCACCGCCACATCGAGTTTTTCGTGCAGTTCCTTGAGAATGAGCACGAGACCGTCATCGAAGATTTTGCGCTCCTCGGGCGTGAGCGCCATCCCCTTCTCCCCTTGCGGGAGAAGGTGCCCGGAGGGCGGATGAGGGGTCGCGCCACCCCTTCCCTCACCCCTCTCGCTTCGCGATCCACCCTCTCCCGCGAGGGGAGAAGGGAGCGCCCGCACCCGTTCGAGCACGTTGTAAAGACCCGTCAGCGTGAGATGGGGATGGTCCGCGAGCACGCGTTTTCGATGCGCGTCGAGGTCTTCCGCGATCGTGCCGATGCGCTGTTTTTGCGCCTCGGAGGCTTCGGGAAAGGGGAAGGGATCGAAACAGCGGGACTTCGAATAGCGTGGGTCATTGCCGATGCCGAGCCAACCACCCGCGCGGAGCGCCCAACTTGAATGTATTCGGGAGGACAACGTTCCGACACCAAAACCGTCCTCAGACGCGACCGCGACGAGCATGTTGTCGGGAATAATCGACGCATCAAGAAATTGAAATATTCGGTGCTTGGTTGTTTCTACAGTTACGATGTACCGCTTCAAACCAGCAAGAGCTGGACGAAGTTCGCGTCTTGGCTCTCCAAAAATCCACCAAGCCAGTCGGTAGCTCTCACGATTGTTCGCCTCACGCTCTGGTTTCACCGCCGCGAGCAGATGCTGGTATACTTCCGGATAGCGCGTTCGAACCTCTTCGGCGTCGAGTCCGAAGAGGTCGATGACCATGACGCCGCGCGCATGCGAGGCGAGATCCCGCCCGTTGCGGTAGGGCCGGATATGCCGCTCCAATCCCTCGCGCCGGCCGAGCCCGAGATGCGCGGCCTCCTCCGGCGTGACGATGAAGCCGGCGCCGTGCAGCTTCACGCCCGGCGAGCACAACCCCTCATTCGCCTTCAAAGGCACCGCCGCCGTCACATCCACCCCCACCGTGAGATCGGAATTGATGACGCCGGTGCAATCCGCAAACTCGATCAGCGGCGTATCGGTGTCGAGTGCCGCTTCCCGCACAACATCGCGTAAGAGACCCTCGGCCTTGCCGGCTTCGGCCACCGTCATGGCGATGCGCACGGCTGCGGCATCGGGCGCGGACTTGCTCCAGGGATGATCGGGAATCGCCATCACGAGCGAGATCGGCGCCTTGGCCTTGAGGTGGCGCTCCATGACGCGGCGCTGGAACACCTGGCTGATGGAATTGGTGGTGACGAGGCCGAAGCGGCGCAGCACCGTACCTTTGGCGGTGAGGAGATCCGCCGCCTGGTCCCACCAATACATAACGAAATCGGCGCTTTCGTTCATGCCGATGTTGGCGGCCCAGAGGGCCTCTGCATAGCCGTCGCCAAGACGAGCGCGCAGGTCCTTGCCGCCCATGAAAGGCGGGTTGCCGACGATGAATTCCGCCGCCGGCCAATCGGGCCGGCGCGGGTTGGCGTAGGTGTAGGTCTCGATGGCCTTGCCCTCCGCCCCTGGCCGGGTGACGGGCTTGCCGGCGGCGTCCCTGGCGAGGGCGATGTCGGCCTCCAGCACCGCGTCCTTCGCCACGATGTTCTTGAAGGCTTTGAGGATCGGGTCGTTCGGCATGCCGCCCTTGGTCCGCATGTGCCATTGGAGATGACCGATCCACAGCACCAATTCCGCGATCGCCGCCGCGCGCGGGTTGATTTCCATCCCCAAAAACTGGTGGGGATCGACCTCATGGCCCTCGAGGCCTGAAAGCCCCACCTGGCCGCCGAGGCCGCTCAAGGCCTCCAACACCTCGCCTTCGAGACGCTTCATCAATTCGAGCGACACATAGAGGAAATTGCCGGTGCCGCAGGCGGGGTCGAGGATGCGGGTGCCGCACAGCGTGGCGTGGAAGCGGCCCACAGCGTCGGCGGCATCCTTGGCACGCTCCTCGGATTTGAGGCGTTCGGCCGTGGCGAGCACACCGGCCCAGTCGGTGCGCATCGGCTCGATGACGGTCGCGACCACCAGCCGCTCCACGTAGGCGCGAGGCGTGTAATGCGCCCCGAGCCGCCGCCGCTCCTTGGGGTCGAGCGCCTGTTCGAGCAAGGTGCCGAAAATCGAAGGATCGACATCACGCCAATCATGTTCGGCGGCGCGGCGCAATTCGCCGATCTCCTCGCGACCCAGCGCTAAAACCTGGCGCGACTTGAAAAATTCGCCGTTGAACTGGCGCACCTGGGTTTCGATGGCGAAAGCGAAACCGCCTTTGTCCATGGCCTCCCAAAGCTGGCCGACCATCGGCACGAATTTGCTCGGGTCGGCTTCGCAGCGCTCCAGCACGCGCTTGAACGAGGCCTCCGGCAACAGGCCGATATCCTCGGCGAACATGGTGAAGAGGCACCGCATGAGAAACATCGCCACCTCCTCGGCCGGATAGGTCTGCCGTTCCAAGGCTTTGGACACGGCGGCCAACCGCTCGGCGATGGCGCGGGTAACGCGGGCCGCATGGCGCGCCGGATCGAGCGAGGCGGGATCGTCCCAGATCCGGCGCAGACGCTCGCGCACCATCTCTTCGCGCAAATCCTCAAGATAAACCCGAAAGGACTGGCGATCCGGAAACTGGTCGTAGACTTTTCCGTCACGTCGGAAATTGGCGTAGATTTCGATACAATGGCCGACATCGCACACGATGATGAAGGGCGGCGGCTCGTGGCCGGCGGGCAGAAGACGCACATAATTCTCAGCCTGCTGGCGGGCGTTGAGCATCAGCACGTCCCAAGATTTTTCAGCGCCTCGACGGCCGCGCTGTCCGGGCTCGATCAGCGGCAAACTTACCTGCCCCAACAGCTCCTTGTCGGTCCCCTTCTGGCGTGACTGTTTGGCTTCGAGAATAAAGGAACCACGTCGATAAAGGTCGATGCGCCTCGAGGAAGCCGTGCCCTCGCGCACCGGATCCTTCACTACCCGTTCGAAGACGTAATCATTAGCTTCACTAGATACAGCCGCCGGTTGCGGCCGCGCCACGCCGATGATGTCGCAGAGCTCGGTCAGGAAGAGCGCATAGTTGGCACGCTCTTGGCCTCCCTCGCGCCCTTGCCAACGCTGGATGAAGGCATCGACCTTCGAAGCGGAATGCATGGCGTCCGAGGGCGTCAATCGACGCGGATCGCGCCGTCGGACATCTGCTCAAAGTTATGCTAACAGAGTCTCAACCTATAGGCGTATATATCAAAAAATACTCTCTTAAGTTGTTTTCTCCATCTTACGCCAGCCCTTGCAGCGGCCCGATGCCAAAGAGCAGCGACAGGCCCACCGCCAGCACCAGGGCGGCGGCCAGGAATTCGAGGCTCGGGCCGACCAGCGCCCCTTCCATCGAGCCGGAGCCCGCAAGCCGCTGCGCCACGGATTTGGCCAGCACCGCCGTCGAGGCGAGAGCCGCCGTGGTGATGGCCGTGCCAAGCGCCATCACCAGCGTCGAGGCGACCCCGGCGAAGAATATTCCCTGGGCGAGGCCGAAGACCAGCACCAGGATGGCGCCCGAACAGGGGCGCGCGCCGGCGGCCGCCACGGTCGCCAAGGCGTTGCGCCAAGAGAAATCTTGCCCCAGCGTGCTGGGATCCGGCGCGTGATAATGGCCGCACCGGGCCGAATGTTCATGGGCCGCCTCGCATACGAAGGCCGATGCCCGTGGTTCGGCCGGGGCGCCCGGCGCGGCGGAAAAACCGGCGAACGCCAAGGCCGGCTCCCCCGCTCCTCCACCCGCCGCAGCGAACGCAAAGGCCGGAGCGATCCGACGCAGCCGCCATTGCGCCCATAACGCCCTGCCTTTGCGCCAGACCATGAAGGCGCCCAAGAGGGCGATGCCGACATAGCTCAGCTTTTCGATCGCCGCCGCCGTGTCGCGCATGCCGACCGCCGTCGCATGGAGCACCAGCGACAAGACGGCCACGAGCCCGATGGCCACACAGGCCTGCAAACCGGCGGCAAGGAACGACAGGACGATGCCGCGTCGCAGCGCGCGACGGTTGGCCACCATATAGGCGGCGAGCACCGCCTTGCCATGGCCGGGACCTGCGGCATGCAGGATGCCGTAAAGAAAGCTCAGCCCCATCAGATACCAAAGCGCGGAGCCATCCGCCTTGCTGGCCCGGACGGCCGCCGCGATGGAGCGTTCGAACGTGCCCTGCTGCGACAGAATCCAGCCCATGACGCCGGACGCGCTGCCGCCGCCCTCGGAAATACCGACCCCGAAAGGATTATGCGCCTGCGCCATCGCCGGAGCCGCGAGGATCGTGAGCGCGAGGACGGCGACCAGGGCGAGCCGAAGACGCTGCGTCCTCACGGGCAGGCGACGACCACGCGGCTGGCCAGCTTGATGCCGAAATCCATGCCGGGCGACATGTTGGAGAAGAAGGCTTCCGACAGCTTTTGGTTGTCGCCGGCGTCGAGTGGCCTTGGATGCATCACGCTCGCCGAACAGCCTGGTGGAGCCGAGGCAAGTTGTACCGGGTCTTTGGCGTCGAAATCGAAGGAGACGAAATAGGTCGGGTCATAGACGCTCAGCGAGAAGGCGCGCCCCGCGCTCGCGGGCGCTTTCAACGGCAAGGTGAAGAACAATGTCACGAGCTTGTCCTGCCCCTCTTTTAGCGAATAATCGACCGGCTCGTTGAAGTCGAGCTGTTTGCCGGCGGCCTTGGCCACCGTGAAATAACCGAATTCCGCCAGCGACTCCACATTGGTCTTGGCCATGGGGGCGAGTTGGGCCTCGGTCAGGATCTGATCCGGAGAGCCCAGGCCCTGCACCAGGAATGACGAATACATATCGTCGAACGTCCAGGCCGCCCGGATTCCGCTGACCTTGCCATCCGGGCCGAAGATCACCTGCTCCTTGGCGACGACGAACACATGGGGATGAGCCAGCGCCATCCCCGGGGCCATCAATCCACCGATGCCCCATCCCAGGGCCAGCGCGGCGAGTCTCGTAAAGGTTCGGCGCATGAAGCTTCCTGGCACCGGCCCAGACGCCGGCGGGCCATTGGGTCAGATCGACCTTGCCTCAAGATTGCCCCCCGAGTTCGGCCCTTTCAGGGCAACGAGTTCGGGGCAGCCCGTCAGCCTCGGCCTTGGCCGGCGCGGGTTCTCGACCGCTCGCGGAGCACCGGCTCAGGCCTGGCCATGCCGGCGGCGCTCGTACGCGTCGAGACCAGTTGTTCGAGGAACAGCGGACGCGCGAAGTAATAGCCCTGCGCATAACGGATCTGCGTCGCGGCCTGCAGATACGTCAGTTCCTCGAAGGTCTCGATCCCCTCGGCGATGACGCTCATTCCGAGCGCGGAGCCTAGCGACTCGATCGCCTTGAGGATGATCTGGCTTCGCGGGCGTTTGTGGATATCGGTGATGAAGGACCGATCGACCTTGATCTCATCCGCCGTGATATCGGCCAGCGCCGAGAGCGATGAATAGCCGACCCCGAAGTCGTCGATCGAGACGCGCGTGCCGATCGATCGCAGCAGCGGCAGAACCTCGGTCTGAAACTTGTTCTTCGCGAAGAACGCCTCTTCGGTCAGTTCCAGCATCACTCTTTCGGCCTGTCCGGTCTCGAAGATGGCTTCGGCGTAGGAGGCCATGAAGGCGACGTCTTCGGCCTGCTTGGCCGCGACATTCAGGCTGATGGTCCCGCCAGCGCCGAAAACATCATCGATCTGGTCGATCGCCGCCATGGTCTCGCGCAGCACGAGGCGGGTGATGTCGTTGATCAGACCGAGTTCGACCGCGAGGCCGATGAAGTCGCCCGGCGGCCGGATCAATCCCTGTTCGTCCCGCCAGCGCAACAGCACCTCGACGCCGGTGATCTCCCGACTCCGCACGTCGAACTTGGGCTGGTAGGCGCAGCAGAACCGCCGGTCGCGAATGGCGAGCCGAAGGCGCTGCTCGGTCTTCATGCGCGCCGACGCCTTATGGCTCATCGTATCGTCGAAGATGGCCATGCCGCCCTTGCTGCCATTCTTGACATGGTACATGGCAATGTCGGCGTTGCGCAGCAGCGTGTCGTAGGACACGCCATGATGCGGATAGAGGCTGATGCCGATCGAGGCGGAGCTGAAAATCTCGTGTCCGTCGATAATGAACGGCTGCCGCAGACTTTCGACACAAAGCCGAAGGTGACGCTCGACCGCAGCAGCGTCTTCGGCCGGCGAGAGCAGCAAGACGAATTCGTCGCCGCCAAGACGCGCCAGCATGTCGGACGGACGCAAGGTCTCCGACATCCGGTCAGCGATCCTGACCAGTAATTCGTCGCCGATGTCATGGCTATAGTAGTCGTTGATATGTTTGAAACTGTCGATATCGATGAAGGCGAGGGCGAAGCTCCCGCGGCTGCCGAACTTGTCGCAGAGCTCGGCGAAATATTGCTTGAGCAGTCCGCGGTTCGGCAGCCCTGTCAACTCATCGAGGAAGGCGCGCCGCAGCAATTCATCCTCGACCTTGCGTCGTTCGGCCTGGTCGACCGACGTGGACAGCACATAAGATCGCCGTGCCACGTCGATCTCGGTGCGGGCGACAGCCGGTCGCGTGATGCCGGCGCGGCGCGCGACCGCGACCGCATCCTGCGCCGGGCACGCATGATCCACGGCGCCTTCGCCGGCCTGGACGCAAAGAGCTTCAGCCGTCAGGGCCGAGTTGACAAGGATCGGGCGGCCCTCTCGATCATGCACCGCCACGCCGACCGGCAAAGCCTCGACGATGGCCTCCAGCAACGCCAGACGCTCCACCGGATCGGTGGGGCCGGCGGGCGGCGAGGGCATCGCGGCGATGGTCTGCTCGACGGGCCATCGTGGCTCGTCGAGAGGCCTTTGGGTCGCCATCCTTGATCCTATCGGGGAAAGAGTCATGTGGCTTGCGGAACGGTGGGTCGGGTGCCGGCCGAGTCGAGCCGGACTCGGAGAAGCCGTGCCCTGATCTGGTCGGTTTCGCTTTCGCCGGCCGGAGCGGAGGAGAACTTCTGCGTCAGCCCGTCAGGCTCGCCCTCGTCCGAGCGCGACCGGAAACTCATGTGGGCGCCGCGCCAACGTTCGATGACACCACGCACGAAGTCGGCGCCACCCGGAATCGCCGATAAGCCGCCGAGATCGCGCGAGGTCTCGCTGCGCGGCAATCGATCGGCCGGCACATCGCGGAATGTCATCCGAGCCGGCACAGGCACCCCTTCGCCAAAGGCCACCATCTCCCGCGTTTCCAGGGAAGGCACGAAGGCCAATAGGTTCGCGGCGGCATCCGATACGGCGGATCGCAGCAGCGCCTGATCGCGATCGTTGGCCATCCGCATGGCGAAGAGTGTGCCGCACTGGGCGATGATGGTCGGGTCGAGCTCGGCCGGCCGTTGTGTGACGAGGCCGAGGAATACCCCGTATTTCCGCCCCTCTCGGGCGATGCGGGCCAAGGCCCGCCGCGTCGGGTGGAAACCCGTCGTGTGATCCACCGACGCATAGCGATGCGCCTCCTCGCAGACGACCAATAGCGGCACTGCGCCATCGCTCCACAGACCGAAGTCGAACGCCAGGCGACAAAGGACGCAAACCACAGCATCGACGACCTCGGCCGGCAGACCGGCCAATTGCATGACGGTGACGGGCTTGCCGGAAGGGTCGAGCCGGAAGAGCTGGCTGAGCAAATCCCCCATGGTGTCGCCGCCAACATTGGCGTTCTCGAACATGAACGTGTAGCGCGGGTCGCTCCGGATCGCCTCGATCCGCGTCATCAGACGATGGAAATGCATCCGCGCCGCGCGGTTCTCGAGCTTGCCCATCCGCTCGTCGATCAGGGAGAGCAGATCCTGGAGCGTGTAGGGAACGGGCGTGTCGATGGTGTAGCCGGAGGCCCGGGTGTCGCCCTTGCGCCGGATGGCGCCGGTCGGCATCTTGTACTGGGAATACATGCCCTTGGCGATCGGTATGACCTCCGACAGGACCTCGAGTTCTTCCTCGATGCCGGGGCGGCCGCCATAGATCACATCGACGATTTCTTCGAAATTGAACAGCCAGAAGGGCAACTTCAGGTTGCGAGAGTTGACCACATGGGCCCGATCGCCAAAGCAGCGACCATATTCGTTATGGCCGTCGAGCAGGAATATCCGCAGGTCGAGCCGGGCTTTCAGGATCTCGTCGAGGATCACCGCCGTGCCGCTGGATTTCCCCACGCCAGTGGTGCCCAGCACCGCGAAATGCTTGTTGAGCAGGTCGTCCACGTCGATTCTGGCGGGGATCGTCGGATCTTGATGCAGCGTGCCGATCTCGATCGAGCCGCGTCCCGATGAATGATAGATCAGCCGCAAGTGCGACGAGTCCATCAAGACGATACGGTCGCCGATAGCCGGATAATCCGATACGCCGCGGTGGAAGCGGCGTTCGCCATCCTCGTCGTAGCGGATGTTCCCCATCAGATCGATTTCGCCGCAGGCGTCGCGGTCCTCGCTCTCACCCGCCCGGACTGCGGTGATGACGCCGACGATCAGCGAGCGCCCTGCCTCGACGCCGACGAATTTGCCGACCGTCGCGCTCTGGCCGTCGGCCCTGCGCCGGGGTGGAAGACTGACGCCGGCCTTTGAACCCGTCACCGATGTGACCGACCCGACGTCGTCGGTCATGGCACTGGTCGGAGAACCGTGAGCGCCTGAAAATTGAGGTTGCAAATTAACACCCTGCCCTTCTGCCGTCGGCGCAGATTAGGTCCAGAGTCTTTCGGTTCTATAAATCGAGGCCTCGAAAACTAGTGACAGGCAACGAGAATGCCAATTTCGACAATGACCGCCGGCTAGATCGTTTATTTTCATTCAAGAGATTTGAATAAAAATGGATTTAAAGAAAAATGGTTGATTTTTTCTACGGTTTTCCCTTCATGCGTTAATCATCTGTTCGAGGAATCGCTTCACGCGCCGAAGAGCCTCAACGATGTTTTCGGTCGAGTTGGCATAGCTGAGGCGAAGATATCCCTCGCCGTAAACACCGAAATCGGGACCGCCGATCGTGGCGACGCCTGCCCGCTCCAGCAAGGCGGAGGCGAGCGCTTTGGCCTTCCATCCCGTGGCGGCGACATTCGGGAAAGCGTAGAAGGCACCCTTGGGCATGGCGCAAGACACGCCGGGCAGCGCGTTGAGACCATCCACCACGACGCGGCGGCGCCGGTCGAACTCGGCTACCATAGCCTCCACATCATCCTGCGGACCCGTGAGAGCCGCAAGCCCCGCCCATTGGCTCGGCGCGTTGACACACGAATAGCTGTTGACCGCGAGCTTGCGCATCTTATCGATCAGCGCGTCGGGCCATACCGCATAGCCGAGCCGCCATCCGGTCATCGCGTAGGTCTTCGACCAGCCGTCGAGCATGATTAGACGGTCGCGGATCGAAGGATAAGCCAGCAGCGTCTGGTGGGCGAGGCCGTCATAGGTCATCTGCCCGTAGATTTCGTCGGACATCACCGCGACATCCGGAAAGCGGTCGAGTCCCGCCACGAGAGCGTCGATCTCGGCCTTGGGCGTGACGCCGCCCGTGGGATTGGCGGGCGAATTCACGATCAGCAAGCGGGTGCGCGGACCGATCAACGCCAGCGTCTCCTGGGCCGAAAACGCAAAGGCATTGGCCTCGCGGATCGGCAGCGGCACGGGCGTCGCGCCGGTGAACTCGATCATCGAGCGATAGATCGGAAAACCGGGGTCCGGATAGATGATCTCGACGCCAGGTTCACCGAACATCAGGATAGCGGCGAACATGGTCACCTTGCCCCCCGGAACGACGGCAATATTGTCCGGCGACACATCGACCGCGAGCCGCTTGTAGAGATCGGCCGCGACGGCTTCCCGCAACGGCAGGATGCCCGTCGCCGGCGTGTAACCGTGATGGCCGTCGCGCAGCGCCTTGACGGCCGCCTCGACGATATGCGGCGGCGTCGAGAAATCAGGCTGGCCGATCCCGAGATTGACGATGTCACGGCCCTGACGCGCCAGCTCCGTCGCCCGCGCCAGAACCGCGAAGGCGTTTTCCTCGCCCATGCGGTCGAAGGCGGCGATCGTGGACAGCATGGCGTTCTCCCGGGACGGTTGTTTTAGGGGGCCGCAGTGTCGTGGCAGAGCCTTGCCGGCGCAAGAGGGCTTGGAGCGTGAAAGCCCCTCATTTCATCGGGTCACGCTGCACCGGCCGTCGGTCCGGCCTATATGCGGGACCGGGCCGCGCGGCGAAGATCGCCGTGCCCCTCTGGAGCGCGGTCAATGTCTGCATCGAACACGGCGATCGTCCTTGCCCGGCATCCCCACGGCGAACCCCGGCTGGAAGATTTCAAGATGGTGACCCGCGAGCTTGCGGCTCCCGCCGCCGGGGAGATGCAATTGCGCACGCTATGGCTGTCGCTCGACCCCTATATGCGCGGCCGGATCAGTACGGCCAAATCCTATGCCAAGGGGGTCGAGATCGGCGAGGTCATGGTCGGCCAGACGCTATCCAGGGTCGAGACCTCGCGCCACCCGGATTTCTCGGCCGGCGATCTGGTCCTGGCCCGGTCGGGCTGGCAAGAGCGAGCGCTGTCCGACGCAGCCGGTGTGATCAAGCTCGATCCCCCGCCAAAGCATCTGACCTTGGCGCTCGGCGTACTCGGCATGCCGGGGATGACCGCCTATGCGGGCCTCGCGGAAATCGGCAAGCCGCAGCCTGGGGAAACCGTAGTCGTGGCGGCCGCGACGGGGCCGGTCGGCGCGACCGTCGGCCAGATCGCGAAGCTGCGCGGCTGCCGGGCCGTGGGGATCGCGGGCGGGGAGGAGAAATGCCGCCTGCTGCTCGACACATTCGGGTTCGACGCTGCGGTGGACCATCGCGCGCCCGACTTCGCCGAACGGCTGAGAGAAGCCTGTCCAGACGGAATCGATGTCTATTTCGAGAATGTCGGAGGCGCCGTCTGGGAGACCGTACTGCCGCTGCTCAACGATTTCGCCCGCGTGCCGGTCTGCGGGCTCGTGGCTCAGTATAACGCCACGGAGCTGCCCGCCGGCCCCAATCAGGTCCCCGCGCTGATGCGGGCCGTGCTGTCGAAGCGCTTGACCCTTCGGGGATTCATCGTCTGGGATTTCGCCCATCAGGAGGCAAATTTTCGTCGCGAGGTCGGCGCCTGGGTCGAGGACCGCAAGATCAAGTTTCTCGAACATGTGGTCGAGGGGTTGGGCAACGCGCCGCAGGCGCTGATCGACATGCTCCTTGGACGCAACACCGGCAAGGTGCTGGTCAGGGTGGCGGACGCGGAGACCGAGAGATGAGTGAACGCGAAAGGTCTGCTTTACCTTTGTGACAGTCCGCTAATGAAGCGTGGCGGCGAGCCCCTTCTCTCCCGCTTGCCCCTTGGGGATCCGCTCGAGGAGACGCTCATGAGCCGCGTCCCGAAACCGCCTTGAAACCGACATGGGTGAGCCGCTCCGCCGCGTCCCACAAACCGCGCGCCGTCTCCGGGTCGGTAGCCTGCGGCATCACCTGCGAGACCCCCACCGGCCCTCTGATCTCACTCGCCCCGGCCGGACCGTAATAGCCGCCCGGCTCGGCCTGCGGCGCGATGGCGGCAAAGAGAATTGGTAGGGCGCCGGCGGCGGCCGATTGGCCCCGCCATCGGAACACGAGGTTCATCAGCATCGTCTTCACGCTATTCTGGCCACGGCCCGGGCCGTTGTCGATGATGTCGGTGAAGGCCCATCCGGGATGCGCCGCGACGCTGCGCAGCGGCCACCCATGCAGGGTCGCGCGCCGCTGCAGTTCACGGGCAAAGATCAGCATGGCGAGCTTGCTCTGGCGATAGGCCGTCCAGGGATCGTAGCGTCTGGCGGCCTGAAGATCGTCGAGATCGATGCGCCCCTGCCGGTGGGCAAGGCTGGCGAGGCTGACGACGCGCGCCTCGCCCCCTGCCCGCGCCAGCGCCGGAAGCAGATGCGCCGTCAAGGCGAAATGGCCGAGGAAATTCGTGCCGAACTGCATCTCGAAACCATCGGCTGTCGTCTGGCGCGGATCGAGCGCCATCACGCCGGCATTATTGACCAGGATGTCGAGGGAGCGGCCGGCGGCTTCGAACCGCACCGCGAAACCCGCGACCGATCTAAGGTCGGCGAGGTCGAGGGGTTCGAAACCGATCCGCGCCGCAGGAACGAGCCGGCGGATGGCCGCGAGCGCGGCCTCCCCTTTCGCAAGGTTGCGACCGGCGAGCGTCACGTCCGCCCCTTGTTTCGCGAGGCCCAGCGCCGTCTCGAAGCCGAGGCCGCCCGTCGCGCCCGTAACGATGGCCGATCGCCCCTCGAGCCGGGGCGCGTCGGCCAATGTCCAAGCTTGTCCCGCC
This sequence comes from Lichenihabitans sp., assembly GCA_965214365.1. Classification (GTDB taxonomy): domain Bacteria; phylum Pseudomonadota; class Alphaproteobacteria; order Rhizobiales; family Beijerinckiaceae; genus Lichenihabitans. The sequence continues at coordinate 446,046 of CBDCBM010000004.1, read as the reverse complement.
ATGACGCCCCCCGCAACCCTTCCCCCCGCTTAAGGCAAGATTGAAAGCACCGAAAGTCGAGGGATCGTCAGAACTCCTGCCAGTCGTCGGCGGGGAGGGTGTCCGGCTTGCGGGCGGCGCCTCCGCGCCCGGCCACTTTCATCGCGGCCTTCGGCGCGCTCGACCGGCGCGGGGGAGGCGCGGAATTCGCCGATTCGGCATGGCCGACTTTGAACCGGCCGATGAGTTGCACAAGGGACTCGATTTCCCCGACGAGCTTGTGGCTTGCCGCCGTCGTCTCCTCGACCATGGCTGCATTCTGTTGGGTGACCTGATCCATCTGGTTGATCGCCACATTGACCTGGTCGAGGCTGGAGGTCTGCTCTTTCGCCGAGGATGCGATCTCTCCCACGATGCCATTGATCTCGCTCACCTGGACCACGATCCGGTCGAGCACGGTCCCGGTCTGCGACACCAGGGCGACGCCTTGTCCGACCTGCGTGGCGGAATTCGAGATCAAAATCTTGATCTCCCGCGCCGCGTCGGCGGAGCGCTGGGCCAGGGCCCGCACCTCCGATGCGACGACCGCGAACCCTCGTCCCGCGTCACCGGCCCGAGCGGCCTCGACGCCCGCATTGAGCGCCAAAAGGTTGGTCTGGAAGGCGATTTCGTTGATGACGCCGATGATTTGACCGATCTCACCGGACGACTTCTCGATGCCGCCCATCGCTGCCACCGCCTGTCGAACGACCTGCCCGGACAATTCGGCATCCTTCTTGGCCTGCCCGACCACCGCGCGCGCATGCGCGGCGCTTTCCGAGGTCTTGCGTACCGTCGCGGTGATGTCGTCGAGCGCCGCCGCTGTCTCCTCGAGGCTCGCGGCCTGCCGTTCCGTGCGTCGCGACAGATCATCCGAGGCGGATGAGATTTCGTCCGTTCCCGAACGGATCAGCGCCGTGTCGCTCAAAACCTCGGACATGGTTTCATGGAGGGTAGCGATCGCGGCGTTGAAGTCGGTGCGCAACCGCTCGTATTCGGGGGCAAAAGGATCGGTAATCTGAAAGACGAGATCGCCGCCCGCCAAACGGCCCAGACCTCGCGCCAAGGAAGCGACGACCGCGGCCTGCTGTTGTGCCGCATGCGCCGAAAGCGTCTCGGCCGCGCCACGCTCCCTCTCGGTTCGCTGGCGAGTGGCCTCAGTCTCTTTTTCGAGACTGAGTTTAGCGAGTGCCGCGTCTTTGAACGTCTGCACGGCGGCGGCCATCCGCCCGACTTCATCTTTCCGGCCCATCGCCGGGATGTCCACGGCATTGTCGCCGGCGGCGAGCGTCGTCATGGCGGAGGTCATGGCGACGACCGGCTTGCCGATGGAGCGGCTCAGCGCCCAACCCATGAGCGCCGCGAGCGTGGCCGAGAGAGCGCCGCCGCCGACCAGCGTCGTTTTAATCATCATCGTGGCATGGGCGGCGGCGGCATTCTGTGTTTCCGACCAGGATCGCGCTGCCCTGAGCACGACCTCAGCCTTGCCCCGGATATCTTTTTCGAGCAGCCGCGAGAGGCTGGATTTGACCGACCCGATGGCCTTGTCCTTGGTGGCAGGATCGCCGGCGAACTTGATCTGGGGTTCGATCAAGGAGGTCTGCCACGCGTCATGCGCGCCTTTCAGCGCCTCCAGCATGGGCAGGAGTTGTGGCTGGCTCTGCGCGAGATCGGTCGCCGACCCGAGGTCGCTATCAAATTTGGCGCGTCGATCCTTCTGCCTGTCCAGCAGTTGCGGGTCTTGGGTGAGGATATAGGCCCGGACGGTCGCCATCTGGTCGAGCATGTCGATCTGGGTCTTGTTGACGGCATCGACCAAGGCCGAGTTTCCGACGGTCAAACGCTCGGCATTGTCGAGCACATCCATGCTCCGCAACACGACACCGCACATCCCGAACACGCCGGCCACCACGACGATGAAGGCGAGCGTCAGCTTTCTCGAGATTCGAAGGTTCGACAGAAACCCGGACCGGGGGCGCTTCGATGTGCGGGCTTGGCTCGAGGCCCGGCGTGGCCTCAGAAAACGCGCCATGGTGAAACCCTCGGGTTGCGGAAGCCGGATCGGGCGATATCGACCCAGAGGGACGGAAGGGCTCGATGAGCCCGGCGACCGATGGGTGTGGGAAAAACCGTGACACGGAGTCGTTAAAATCGACCTTCAACACCGCGTCAGGCTGTCGCGCGGCCTACGAGGGAGGCTCGAAGGTTGGGCGTTCCAGAATGCGGAGCCCGCAAGCCGTTGCGGAAACCGCATCCGCGCCCCTATGGTCGAGCGATACGATGTTCGAGCTTCACAGGTGGCCGATGACGTCTGACAGCGAAGCGTGGCAGCCGGCGTCATCGGCCTTCCTGGGCCTCGCCCGCGACATTAGTCCCCAGACCCCGTTGCGTGCCGCCATCACGGCGGCCTATCGGCCCTCGGAGCCCGATTGCGTTCCGGCGCTCATCGAGGCCGGCAAACTCGAGGCCGCCCTCGACGCCGAGGCCTCCCGCATGGCGCGCCAGCTCGTCGAGGCGCTGCGGAAAAAGCCGAAACGCGGCGGTGTCGAGGGGCTCGTGCAGGAATATTCCCTATCGAGCGCGGAGGGCGTCGCACTCATGTGCCTCGCCGAGGCGCTGCTGCGCGTTCCCGACAGCGCCACCCGCGACGCCCTGATCCGCGACAAGATCGGCTCGGGCGATTGGCACTCCCACATCGGCCAAAGCCCGTCGCTCTTCGTCAACGCGGCGACCTGGGGCCTCGTCGTCACGGGCAAGCTGACCGGCTCGGTCAACGAGACCGGGCTCGCGACCGCCTTGCAACGCCTCATCGCCAAGGGTGGGGAACCGCTGATCCGCAAGGCTGTCGACATGGCGATGCGGATGATGGGCGAACAGTTCGTCACGGGTCAGACCATCGCCGAGGCCTTGTCCCACGCTCGCAAATGGGAAGCGCGAGGCTTCCGCTATTCCTACGACATGCTGGGCGAGGCCGCCATGACCATGGCGGACGCGGATCGCTACACCGCGGATTACGAGACCGCCATTCATGCCATCGGCAAAGCGGCCGCCGGACGGGGGATGGTCGATGGTCCCGGCATATCGGTCAAGCTTTCGGCGTTGCATCCGCGCTATTCCCGGGCTCAGCGCGAGCGAACCCTCGGGGAGTTGCTGCCAAGGCTGAAGAGCCTCGCGCTGCTGGCCCGCCGCTACGATATCGGCTTCAACATCGACGCCGAGGAGGCCGATCGGCTGGAATTGTCGCTGGATCTTCTCGAAGCCCTGTGTTTTGCGCCCGACCTCAAGGACTGGAACGGCATCGGTTTCGTCGTCCAGGCCTATGGCAAGCGGGGACCCTCCGTCATCGACTTCATCGTCGATCTCGGTCAGCGATCAGGACATCGCATCATGGTGCGGTTGGTGAAGGGCGCCTATTGGGACAGCGAGATCAAACGCGCCCAGACGGACGGCCTCGACGGCTATCCGGTCTTCACACGAAAGATCTACACCGACCTCAGCTACATCGCCTGTGCCCGCAAGATGCTCGCGGCGCCGCAAGCGATCTTTTCGCAGTTTGCCACCCATAATGCGCGGACGCTGGCCTCCATTCACGCCATGGCGGGCGCCTGGTATCCGGGGCAGTACGAGTTCCAATGCCTGCACGGCATGGGCGAGCCGCTATACGAGGAAGTGGTGGGATCGGCGAAACTCGACCGCCCCTGCCGCATCTACGCGCCGGTCGGCACGCATGAGACCTTGCTGGCCTATCTGGTGCGGCGCCTTCTGGAGAACGGCGCCAACTCGTCCTTCGTCAACCGCATCGCGGACCCCGCCGTGTCGGTGGAAGAGCTGATCGCCGACCCCGCCATCGAGGCCGCCGCGATCCAGCCGCTCGGCGCGCCACATACGGCCATCGCCGCACCCCGGGACCTTTACGGATCGGCGCGGCCGAATTCCACGGGCCTCGATCTGTCGAACGAGGACCGGCTCGCCGAACTCGCCACCGCGCTACAGGCGGGAGCGCGGGACAATCTCGTCGCCGCGCCGGCGTCCTCCCGTGGCACGCCCTCGCCCGTCCGCAATCCCGCCAACCTTAGGGATCTGGTCGGGACGGTTTCATTCGCGACGCCCGCCGACATCGAGGACGCGCTCAAGACGGCGGTCGAAGCCGCGCCCGCCTGGGCGTCGACGCCACCCTCGGAACGCGCAACCATCCTGCGCCGGGCCGCCGACCTCTTCGAAGCCGAGATGCCGACGCTGATGGGAATCGCCATCCGTGAGGCCGGAAAGTCGCTGCCGAACGCCGTCGGCGAAGTGCGCGAAGCGGTCGATTTCCTGCGCTATTATGCCGGGGAAGCCGAACGGCTCGGCGAGGCCGCAAGGCCGCTCGGACCAGTCGTGTGCATCAGCCCCTGGAACTTTCCGCTGGCGATCTTCACCGGCCAGGCGGCCGCAGCACTCGCGGCCGGCAATGTCGTGCTGGCCAAGCCCGCCGAGGAAACCCCGCTCATCGCCGCGCGCGCCGTTGATCTGCTGCATCGGGCCGGCTTGCCCGGGGCCGCTCTCCAGCTTCTGCCGGGGGCCGGCGAGGTCGGGGCAGCGCTCGTCGGCGACACGCGCACGGCTGGCGTTGTCTTCACCGGATCGACCGAGGTGGCGCGGCTGATCCAGAAGCAACTCGCGGCCCGGCTCAGTCCCGATGGCAAGCCGGTACCGTTGATCGCCGAGACTGGCGGCCAGAACGCGATGATCGTCGACAGCTCCGCCTTGCCCGAGCAGGTAGTCGGCGACGTCATCGCCTCCGCCTTCGATTCCGCCGGCCAGCGCTGTTCGGCCCTCCGGGTGCTCTGCCTGCAGGAAGAGGTCGCCGACAAAATCCTCACGATGCTCAAAGCCGCCATGGCGGAGCTCTCAGTCGGCAATCCTGACACTCTTTCGGTCGACATCGGCCCCGTGATCAGCGCCGAGGCGCGCCAGACCATCCTATCGCATATCGACCATATGCGGGCGTCCGGGTGCGTCGTCACGCAGGCGGCAATGCGACCCGAGACCGAGGCCGGAACCTTCGTGCCGCCGACCCTGATCGAGATCGGCGCCCTCAGCGAACTGAAGCGCGAGGTCTTCGGGCCGGTGCTGCATGTCTTGCGCTACAAGCGGGACCGGCTCGATGCCCTGGTCGATGCCATCAACGCTTCGGGCTATGGCCTCACCTTCGGCCTGCATACGCGGATCGACGAGACAGTCGCCCGCGTCACCGGGCGAGTGCAGGCCGGCAATATCTACGTCAACCGCAACATCATCGGCGCGGTGGTCGGCGTACAACCTTTTGGCGGGAATGGCCTATCAGGGACAGGGCCCAAGGCGGGCGGACCGCTCTACCTGCGGCGTCTGCTGTCCCGGGCCTCTCCGGAAGAACCCTCGGGTACGACGCCGAGCCTGCCCGCCACCACGCTGCGCGACTGGTTGCGGAAGCAGGGCCACGAGATTGCGGCGACCCGCGCCTCCGCCTACCTGCAACGCTCGCGCCTCGAAACCGAAATCGAACTGCCGGGTCCCGTGGGTGAGCGAAATCTTTATGGCTTTCATCCGCGCGGCACGGTGCTGGTGATAACGTCGAGCGCGCGCGGCCTCTTCGCCGCATTGGCAGCGGCGCTCGCCACCGGCAATCGCGCGGCGGTCGTTGGTCCGCCCGCCGTTCACTTCATGCTGGCGAGCCTGCCCAAGGCGGCGGCGGACGTGATCCTCGCCGCGCCATACGACTGGACGACGGCCAACCCCGCCGTCGTGCTCTACGAGGGAAACCAGGAGGGCCTGCTGGCTCTGAACGCCCGTCTGGCAAAGGCACACGGCGCCGTCGTCTCGGTCCATGCCGTGTCGCCCGAGGGTCTCGCCGACGGCAGCGAAGATTTTCCCACCGAATGGTTGGTGGAGGAGCGCACCATCAGCGTCAACACTGCGGCGGCCGGCGGCAATGCCACGTTGATGGCGATCGGCTGAAGGCGGATCGTGACACTACAATCGTTGGGAAAAGCCTTGGCCATCGGCCTGCTCCTCGTGATCCTCCTCTGTGCCGTCGGGCTTGGCGCGCTATTCCTGGGCCAGCGCCACATGCTCTTTCCGGGTGCCTTTCTCCAAGGATCGCCGCCGACTAACGCTCTCCCCGATGCCGTCGCCTCGGTCGAAGTCCTGACGGCGGATGGGGAACGGCTCCGCGCGCTGTGGAAGCCCCCGCGCCCGGGCTGCGGCCTCGTCGTCACCTTCCATGGCAACGGCTCCTTTCCCGAACAGCCGGCGGCCCGCTTCGCCGCCGGCCGATGGGCACACGACGGCTGGGGCGTCCTGGCGATCGCCTATCGGGGCTATGCGGGGTCGACCGGGTCGCCCAGCGAAGAGGGTCTCGTCGCAGACGGCATAGCGGCTTTCTCGGAGGCTAAGCGCCGGGCGCCGGCATCACCGATCCTGCTCCATGGGCACTCGCTCGGCGCCGCGATCGCGATCGCCACGGCCGAGCATGACCCGCATTATGCCGCGCTCTATCTCGAAGCGCCCTTCGCATCCGTACTGGCCTTGGCGCAACGGCGCTTTCCGTTCGTTCCGGTGTCGCTGCTGTTGAGAGACCCGTTCCGCTCGGACCTTCGGATCGGACAGGTGCACGGCCCCATCGTGATCCTGCACGGTACAGAAGATGACGTCATTCCCGTCAGCGAAGGGCGGCGATTAGCAGAAGCAGCGCCCAAGGGCACGATCTTCGAGGTCATCCCGGGCGACCATACGAGCATTTTGGGCAAGCGGGACGCGACCCTGGAGCCGTTTTTTCAGCGGACGATCGGGGGCTGCCCGGCGCCTTAGCAATATGGCTCTGGATCGTCGCTATCGTTCCATTTTGTACGCGTAGACGGTCGTCTCGGCCATCACCCGCATCAGCGGTATCTCCGAGGCGGGCCGGCCCCCGACGAGTTCGAGAGCGACGATCGTCAAATCCCGAGCCTCATCCGCCCGTCCCCCTTGCGCCATGGCGAAGGCGGACCAGGCCAGGGCTTCGGCCCAATGGCGCGCGCGTGGCGTCAAGAGCTTCGCCACCAGCAGGTCGACCATTTTTCCACGCGACAGGCGGCCGCTCTTGAGAAGCGCGGAGACATCCGGTCCGCTTTCATACCAGGAGCCCATGAACGGATGGTCGGTCGCGGGCCAATGTTCGCTACGATCGAGGACACCCTGGCGATCCGTCGCCTCGTCGATCTCCAGGGTCTGGGTCAGTTGCTCGAGGAGTTCATCCAGCGGGAGCGATGCCGGGTTGACCACGTCGAGACCGATCGTCTCGACCGCATCGACGAGGCCGAAGGGCGGCACCGTCCCGCTCTCATGACAGACCGCCAGAAAATGCCGGAGCGCGACGCGGACGAACTCGATCGATCCTGTGTCCATCTCGACGGATGCCGCGACCTCCCCGATGAAGTCTCGCGTCTCCGCTTTCGTCATGTCCCGCCGCACCCAGGCATCGCGGATCCCGAACCCCATCTTGAACAGGAGCGCGACGGTGGCAAATTTCCTGCCGAGCTTCATGACGACGAAGGAACTCTGCGCGCCGCCGCCATCGAAGCCCGAGAAATGAGCTGAAACCACCTCGGACCGCGCCCTTGGAGCCGCCGGGACATTTTCGCGCCGGAACGCCTCGATGGCGGCATCCAGGGTCTGTCTTTCGCCTTGCGGCAGCCAGTTGCGGATGGCGACGAGGCGCCGCGCGCTCGACGGGGTCGAATATCGGGCGCGGGCGGCTTCGGCCAGAACCCCGGCGACCCCGACCCGGACATCGCTCGATGCGTCGAAGAGCCAACCCACAGCGGCCTCACGCGCCGCCATGGTGGCCGAAAAGGCCATGGCGCGGGCCATCGTGATCTTGTGCTCGTCCGGCATCGCGGAGGCCGTCTGCATGAACTCCCCCGCCAGGGCGAACGAGTCATCGTCGCAAGCGTGTGCGAGACCGGCGAATTGGTCCTCGAGATCAGCCATGGCATCGCCATCGGTGTCGCCGCCGAGTTCGATGGCGCCGATCGTTTCCCCGAGAAGGGCCTTGAGCGTCTTCCCCATATCGAGCTTCGCGACCGAGAATTGCCGCGTCAGCATCAGGAACAACCTCGGATCGATGGCGCCTTGTCGCGCGAGGTCGATCAGCTTCTCTTTGAGCGAGGCCAGAATGGCGGAGGCTTTAGGGTTGCCCGATTCGATATCGAGGCGCAGGACTTCGAGAGCGGATCCGAGCAAAACCATATAGGCTTCGAGCAGATCGTCGTCCGGCTTTCGCTTTTTAATCTCCGCGACCGCAAAGTCGACCATCTGGAGCGTCAGGCGCGGCGCGCCGCCCACGATTCCAAAGGCCAAACGGCTGATTTCGCCCAACTGCCCAGAGGCAATTTCTCCGGAGACCGCCTGCGCGAGTTCCTTCAACGCCTTGGCTTCCTTCCCGCTGGCCATCAAAATCCTCCGCACACATCCCGAGGAGCTTAACATATGGGTCATGGCTTCGACGCGACAGAGCGTCTCCGGCAGGTTTGCCTCTCCGTCCCCTTCAATCGATCGAACCCGGACGCGGCGCCTGGGATCGTGGCTCCACGATGAATCATGCCGCCTCGCCCGAAGCCGTGTCGCTTCTCTACGCGATCCCGTTCGTCGGACTGCTCCTGTCGATCGCCATTGTTCCGCTCGCCGCCCCGCACGCCTGGGAGCGGCGCTTCCCGCTCGTCGCCGCGTTCTGGGCACTCGCCTTCCTGGTGCCGTTCGGCCTGCGAAGCGGCATCGACGCGCTGATGACGGCAGCGATCGAGACCGCCGTTCACGACTATCTGCCGTTCATCATCCTGCTGCTCTCGCTGTTCGTCGTAGCCGGAGGCATCCGCATCGCCGGCAATATCGACGGAACACCGCTCACCAACCTCAGCGTTCTTGGCATCGGGACATTGGCGGCCAGTCTGCTCGGCACGACCGGCGCCTCGATGCTGTTGATCCGTCCGTTGATCCGCGCGAACCGCAGGCGGCGCCACAAGACCCATGTTTTCGTCTTCTTCATTTTCCTTGTCGGCAATATTGGGGGTGCGCTCACGCCGCTCGGCGACCCACCCTTGTTTATGGGGTTTCTGCGCGGCGTCGAATTCGGCTGGACCATGCGCAGTCTGGCGGCGCCGATGGGTCTCGCGGCGATGGTCCTGCTTGGCCTATTCTTCGCCATCGACCTCGTACAATGGCGCCGCGAAGGACCGCACCAGCCTTACAGCGGCTCTTCCGGACCGCTCAGGATCGACGGCCGCCAGAACATCATCGCCCTGGCCCTCATCGTCTCGGTCGTTCTCTTGAGCGGGACCTGGCACCCGGCGGGCCGCGTCGCGATCGGCTACGGCTTAACCGCGTCGCCCGCAAACCTGCTGCGCGACGCAGCGCTCGTGGTCATCACCATCGTCTCGTGGTGGACGACGCCGGCGAAGATCCGGGTCGAGAACGCCTTCACCTGGACCCCGATCCGCGAGGTGGCGATCCTCTTCGCAGGGATCTTCGTCACCATCATTCCGGTGCTGGGTGCGTTGAAGCTCGGAGCCGGTGGTCCCTTCGGTCCTCTGCTGGCACTCGTCACAACACCGGACGGCCGCCCGATCGACTGGGCTTATTTCTGGCTCACGGGCGGCCTGTCGAGCGTCCTCGACAATGCGCCGACCTACATGGTCTTCTTCGATCTCGCCGGCGGCGATCCTGAACGGCTGATGGGGCCGCTCTCGCGCACGCTGCTCGCGATCTCGGCCGGCGCGGTCTTCATGGGCGCGGTCACTTATCTCGGCAACGCGCCGAACTTCATGATCAAGGCCATCTGCGAGGAGCGGGGCGTGAGGATGCCAGGCGTCTTCGGATATTCGCTCTGGTCGTTGCCCATTCTCCTGCCGCTGTTCGGGCTCTTGACCTGGGCCTTCCTCATATGAGCCGCGCGCCGTATCCTATATTGCGGTCCAGACGCCCCCTGCCTTGGACGAGCGAACTGCGGCCTCGATGAAGGCCATGCCCTTGACGCCGTCATCGATCGTCGGAAAGACGACATCCACGCCAGGGAGGCGGCCTTCCCGAGCCGCCACGATGGCTTCGGCGGCCTCGCTATAGAGAGTGGCGAAACCTTCGAGATAGCCCTCCGGATGGCCTCCGGGCACACGCGAGGCCCGCCTGTTGGCCGCATCCGCGCCGGCGCCGTTACGTGTCACGATCTGGCGATTTTCTCCGAGCGGCGACCAGATCATCGCATTGGGTTCGGCCTGGACCCATTCGATGGCGCCCTTGGAGCCATAGACCCGGATCTTGAGACCGTTCTCGTGACCGGGCGCGACCTGGCTGGTCCAGAGCATGCCCCGCGCACCGTTGGCGTAGCGGAGCATGATCTGCACGTCGTCGTCGAGCTTGCGGCCGGGCACGAAAGTGGAGAGCTCGGCGCAGAGCTCGCGGACATTGAGGCCGGTGATGAAGTCGGCGAGGTTATAGGCATGGGTTCCGATATCGCCGAGGCAGCCCCCGGCGCCCGCCCGCGCCGGGTCGCCGCGCCACTCGGCCTGCTTATGCCCCGTATCCTCGAGCTTTTCGGCGAGCCAATCCTGCGGATATTCCACCTGCACGATCCGGATGTCGCCGAGTTCGCCCCGCTGCACCATGGCGCGGGCCTGTCTCACCAGCGGATAGCCGGTGTAATTATGGGTCAGCGCGAAGACGAGACCCGAGCGGTCGACGATCGCCTTCAGCGCCCTCGCCTCCTCCAGGGAGAGGGCCAACGGCTTGTCGCAGATCACATGGATGCCGGATTCGAGAAAGGCCTGCGCCACCGGCACATGAAGGTGGTTCGGCGTGACGATGGCCACCGCCTCGATGCCGTCCGGCCGGGCCGCCTCGGCTTTCGCCATGGCGCGGTAATCCGAATAGGAGCGCGCGGCGTCGAGCCCGATGGCGGCGGCCGAGCGGGCCGCCTTGTCGGCCGTCGCCGAGAGCGCACCGGCCACGAAATCGTAGCGGTCGTCCAACCGCGCCGCGATGCGGTGGACGGCGCCGATGAAGGCGCCCTCGCCCCCGCCCACCATGCCCAGCCGGATCTTGCGGCCTAGATCTTCGCTGCGTCCTTCGATCATCCCACCCTCCCGCAGTTTATGTCTTTTTGGCCGAATATCTCACGCCAAGCCGAGCATCCGCCGGTTGCGCTCATCATCGGTCGCGGCCCCGGCAAAGTCGTCGAAAGCTTTTTCGGTGACCCGGATGATATGGGCGGCGATGAATTCCGCGCCTTCCCGGGCGCCATCCTCAGGATGTTTGAGGCAGCATTCCCACTCGAGCACGGCCCAACTGTCGTAGTCGTATTGCGCCATCTTGGAAAAGATCCTGGCGAAATCCACTTGGCCGTCGCCGAGCGAGCGGAAACGGGCGGCGCGCTGCGTCCAAGGCTGAAAGCCTGAATAGAACCCCTGGCGGCCCGTGGGATTGAATTCGGCGTCCTTGACGTGGAACGCCTTGATCCGCTCGTGGTAGATGTCGATGAAGGCCAGATAGTCGAGCCCTTGCAGTACGAAATGCGAGGGATCGTAATTGATCGCGCAGCGCGCATGACCGCCGACCGCGTCGAGAAACATCTCGAAGGTCGCGCCGTCGAACACGTCCTCGCCCGGATGGATCTCGAAGCCGACATCGCAGCCGGCCTCCTCGTAGGCATCGAGGATCGGGCGCCAACGCCGTCCGAGTTCGGCAAAACTCGCCTCGATCAGGCCCTCCGGTCGCTGCGGCCACGGATAGACGAAAGGCCATGCCAGCGCGCCGGTAAACGACACGCTGGCCTTGAGGCCAAGATGTCGCGAGGCCGTGGCGGCGAGCATCAACTGGTCGGTCGCCCAGGCTTGCCTTGCCTTGGCGTTATTGCGCACCGCAGTCGGCGCGAAAGCGTCGAAGGCCTCGTCGAAGGCCGGATTGACAGCGACAAGCTGGCCCTGGAGATGGGTCGAAAGCTCGGTGATGACGAGACCATGGGCCGCGGCCGTACCGGCCACTTCATCGCAATAGGTCTTGGAGTCCGCCGCCTTGACGAGATCGAACAGACGCCCGTCCCAACTCGGGATCTGCACACCCTGATAGCCGAGCCCGGCCGCCCAGCCGCAGATGGCGTCGAGCGAATTGAAGGGCGCGGTATCGCCCGCGAACTGCGCCAGGAACAGACCTGGACCCTTCAAGGTTTTGGACATCGCTTCCCCTCGCCGTCCGGTCGCCGTTGCTCGGCCGCCTCAGACCCCGTCTGCCGTCAAAACATAGTCGGCTCGCCTTGTTAGACGAGCCGTGGGAGATAACGCAACCGGCTTCGCGCGCCGCATTTCGGGTCGGGAGGTCGCTTCGCCCGGTCGTGGTATCGATCAGCGATCCAAGAGATTATCCGACTTCAGGCAACCTTTGAACGTCGTGGCCTGATCGACGATGGATTCAGTGGGCGTCCTAATCAAATCTAAAGACCGACCTGCAAGTCTTTCGCACGAGGTTGGCGACGCCTCGGGGGTGCGATCAACGTTGTTTTGATCGCGACGACCGCGATTGGAGGCGCCTGTTGATGCGGTTCGACGCGGACAGTGCTTTTGCCTTGCTGCGTCAGCTGCGGGAGCCGGTGATCTGTATCGATCGCCACGGCATCATCATATTTGCCAACGAGGCAGCCCTGTCCTTGATGGGAACGGACGCGGTCAGGGCGGGAGCATCGATCAGCGGCGTTCTGGCCGGTGACTGGCCATCGCTGACGGATCCGCAGGGTCCGGATCGGCTCACGGTTTCGCTAAGCACGACCGACGGATGCGTCGAGACCGAGATCGGTCTGACCCGCTGGCAGCAAAAGGGCGAGACACTCATCGGCCTGACGCTCCGTCCGCAGAAGAACGACGCGCTGGCCTCCCAGGCCCATCTGGCCCTCGCCGAAGCGCGGCTGGCGCATAACCGGCTGCGCGACATCATCGACATGCTGCCACAAGCCGTCTGCGTGTTCGATGCGCAGGATCGATACGTCCTGTGGAACCGGAAATATGCCGAAACCTATCCCGAGATCGCCGATCTCCTGGAGCCGGGCGTTGCCTTCGCGGACATCCTGCGCGCCAGCATCTCCAGCGGTGACATGCGGGAATCGGTCGAGGATAGCGAAAAATGGCTGGCGCAGCGTCTCGCCAAACATGCGCTCATGGGCTCTCAGGAAGAACAGCAATTGCGCGACGGCTGCTGGTTGCGGCACGACGATCGGCGCCTCGCCGACGGGGGCGCCATCGGCATGCGGATCGACATCACGGAGCTCAAACGCAAGGAAGCTTCGTTCCGGATGCTGTTCGAGGACAATCCTGTGCCGATGCTCATCTTCGAGCCGCAGACCTTGCGGATTCGTGCGGTCAACGCTGCCGCCATCGCACTCTATGGGTTCAGCCGCGAGGAGTTCCTGTCCAAGTCCGCGCCCGACCTTCATCTCGACAACGAGGCCGTAACGGCCCAGACGACCTTCGGGGCGGTGGAGCACAGTTACAACGGCCGGATGGTCTGGTGCCATAAGACAGCGGCCGGCCAGGATCTGCATGTGCTGATCTTCATTCGTTCGGTCATTCACGAACAGGGCCACGGGTTATTGACCGTCGTCGCGGATGTGACCGACCGAGTTCAGGCCGAGGCCCAGGTTCACCATCTCGCCCATCATGATGCGTTGACCGGCCTTGCCAACCGGTTCTCGTTCCAGAAGGAGCTTGAACGCAGCGTGTCCCACCGCGCTCCCGGGCGCGATGTGGTGCTCTATTGCCTCGATCTCGATGAATTCAAACCGATCAACGATACGTTCGGCCATGGAGGCGGCGACCAGGTGTTGCGCCTGGTCGCCGCACGGCTTCGGGAGTCGGTGCGGGAGGGCGACTTCGTGGCTCGTCTCGGCGGCGACGAATTCGCCATTCTGACCGAGGCGGGCTCGACGGATCGAAACGTTGTCGCAAGCCGCCTGATCGATGCGTTCCGGGCGCCGTTCGAAATCGGGGATCAGTCGGTACGCGTTGGCATCAGCCTCGGCTTCGCGGTCGCTCCCCGCGACGCCAAGACGGCCGACAGCCTGTTGGTGGCGGCCGACACGGCTCTCTATGCCGCTAAGCGCGCCGGCAGGAACACGTGGCGAGCCCATAAACGACGGCTGCTCGCCAAGGTGATCTGACGGAGCGGAACGCTGCCGCGCGACTACTTGCTCGTGAGTCCGTAGAGCACGACATCCTGCGTTGGGCCGAGGATGAAGTTCTTCACATTGGCCCGTTCGACCGTCTGCTTGATTTCCTGGAACATGATGATGAAGGGGCTGTCGTCGAGCAGTTTTTGCTGAAGATCCTTGTACATCTGCTCGCGCTTCGTCGCATCGCGCTCCTCGACCGCCGCTTCCGTCATCTGGCTGATCTCCGGGATCAGCCAGCTATTGCGCCAGGCCAGGGGTTTGGTCGGCGGATTGTCGGAATTGTCCGTATTGCGGGCGAAGCTGTCGGCATTGGTGTGCGGATCCATGTAATCCGGGCCCCAATAGATCAGCAGCATCTGGTGCTGGCGGGCGCGGAACTTGGTGATGACGGTCTTCTGCTCGCCAGGGATGATCGTCACCTTGACGCCGCCCTGCGCCATCGAGGCCTGGATGGCTTGCGCCATATTGATGTAGGGGGCGGTATTGGAGGCATCGAGCGTGATGTCGAAACCGTTGGGATAGCCGGCTTCCGCGAGCAGCGCCTTGGCCTTGGCAGGATCGAACGTGAAGGGGTTCTTGTCGAGCGCGGCCCAGAAGCCCGATGGCCAGAAGGTCTGATGAACCTGGAACTGGCCCTTGAGGAAGGAATTCGCCATCCCGTCATAGTCGACGAGGTCGTGCAGCGCCTCGCGCACCTTCGGATTGTCGAGCGGGGGCGCCTTCACGTTGAGCCCTATATAATGAAGCGCCGCCTGGGGCGAGACGACGATGGCGACGTCCTTGTTGGCGCCGAGGCTGGCGATCTGGTCGGGCGTGAGGTCACGGGCGATATCGGCATCGCCCTTTTCGATCAGCAGTCGCTGCGCGGCGGGTTCGGGCACGTGGCGGATGACCACGCGTTTGAGCGGTGGCGCCCCCTCGCGATAGGCCGGATTGGCGTCGAGCACCACACTCTCGTCGGCCTTCCAGGCGCGCAACGAGAAGGCGCCGGCACCCGCCGAATGGGCTTTCAGCCAGCTATTGCCGAGGTCGCCGCCCTCCTCGTGCTGCAGCACAACGGCCTTGTCGACCACCGAGCCGACGATCGAGGACAGGAGAGAATAGATCAGCGACGGCGCGAAATTGGGGATGATGGTGATCGTCAGCGTCGTATCGTCGACCGCCTTGACCAGGCTATCGACATTGTCCTTGGTCCAGCCGAGCTGCGAGATCAGAAAAGCCGGGTTCTTGTTGAGTTTTATCACGCGGGAGAGCGAGAAGGCGACATCGGCGGCGGTCACCGGATTGCCGGAGATGAATTTCAAACCCGGATGCAGCTTGAACGTCATGGTCTTGCCGTCCGGGCTGACGCTCCAGCTCTCGGCGACGCCGGGGACGAGTTTGGTCGCATCATGCGGATCGATCCGAATGATGCGGTCGTAGATGTTGGCGTCGATCTCGACCCCGGTCAGCTCATAGCACTCGGCCGGATCGAGGCTGATCATGTCGTCGATGTTCTTGGCCATCACCAGCGTATCGCTCGGGGTTGCGGCCTGCGCCGGAGCCATAAGAAGCGGGGCCGTCAGGCAGAGGGCGCCAATGGACAGGGCGGTTCGCGCCGTGACCCCAGAAAACCGCATCATCGATCGATTCAGCATGGCTGTCGTCCTTATGCGCCGGCTCGCAGCCGCAGTCTGCACCGCGAGCCAATGAAGCCGGGATAAGGCCGCAAGGCAAGGCACAAGGGCTCCTCGCTCAGAGCAACCCCAGCCTTGTCACCTGGCTTGTTTCACGAAACAAGCCTCCCATGAGCATTCCGACAATCCACTCTTTTGATTTCGATCCGACCTACGGCCTTGGGATCGATGAGCTTCGGGCGATCAGGCCGCCCGAGGCGCCGCCTCACTTCGATGAGTTTTGGCGCGCGCGCTATATTGGCGCGCTTCGTGTGGACCCGTGGCCACGGCTGAACGAGAGCAGGTCTCGCCATCCGGACTGGCTCGTCCATGACATCAGCTATACCTCGACCGATGCAGTCCAGATCGGCGGCTGGCTGATGCTCCCGCGAGAGGGAAGACTCACACGTGGCCTCGTCGTCGGCCATGGCTATGGTGGGCGTGACCAACCCGATTTCGACATCCCGGTCAAAGAGACGGCGGTTCTGTTCCCCTGTTTTCGCGGGCTTTCGCGCAGCCGCCGTCCGCCGATCTCCAGCGATCCCGCATGGCACGTGCTCCATGATATCGACAAGCCGGATCGATATATCCTCGGCGGCTGCGTCGAGGATCTCTGGTTGGCGGTATCCGTTCTGAGCCAACTCTATCCCGAGCTTGACGGACGGATCGGCTATAGCGGCATCAGCTTCGGCGGCGGCATCGGGGCGCTGGGAATAGCGTTCGACAAACGCATCGATCGTGGCCATCTGGTCGTGCCGACCTTCAGCAACATGCCGCTTTGGCTTACCCTGCCCACCGTCGGCAGCGGCCATTCGGTCCAAAACTATCAGAACACGCACCCGGATGTGATCAAGACCCTCAGCCTTTTCGATGCGGCGACGGCTGCCACGCGGATCGAGCGTCCCATGCTGGTCGCGGTCGCCCGCTTTGATCCGGCCGTCGCGCCCCCCTGCCAGTTTTCGCTCGCCAATGGGCTGCCGACTTCAAACTTTCATGAAACCGTCATTCTGGATGCGGGCCATTTCGATTATCCAGGAAGCGGGGAGCAGCACGCGCTCCTCTCGGAGAAGGTCAGGCGGTTCTTTACAGCCTGATGCAGAAACCGGCACGGGTTTTCGGACGACATCTTGCTCGGCTTCATTGGAATCGATCACGTCCCTGTTTTTGATCAATTCGATTCACAATATCGTGATCTGGGATGACATGAAGCGAGAGTATCGGCGCTGGTACAGTCCGCGACTTCATCGGGACATGGAGCTCCTGATCTTCGGCGACACCGGAGCCAAGGTGCTGATGTTCCCAACGCGGGACGGCCGCTTCTGGGAATACGAGACCCTCAACGTCGTCGCCAGTCTCGCCGATAAGGTCGATGCCGGGCAGTTGCAGCTTTACTGCATCGAGGGGCTGGCGCGGGAGACGTTTTACGACGTCGCTCGCCATCCGGCCGACCGTATGCGCCGGCATGCCGCCTTCGAGGATTATATCCTCAACGAGGTGCTTCCGCTGATGGCCGCGATCAATCCCCACGATTGCACGATGGCGATGGGCTGCAGTCTTGGTGCGTTCCAGGCCGCCAGCCTGGTTTTCCGGCACCCGCGTCTCTTCCGCAAGCTGGTCGCTTTCTCCGGCCGCTACGATCTCACGATGAAGGTGGAATGTTTCGGCGACCTGTTCGATGGCTATTATAGCGACGACATCTATTTTCACACCCCGACACATTTTCTGCCGGGTCTCGCCTGCGGATGGCGGCTGGAGCAGTTGCGTCGGATCGACATCGTTCTAGCCGTCGGCGAGGCCGACCCATTCCTCGACAACAACCTCTATCTCAGCCGCCTTCTCGGCGAAAAGGGCGTGCCGCATCGCCTGCATGTCTGGGACGGACGCGCTCACAGGGCGGGCGCATGGCGACGCATGGCGGCTCTATATATTTGAAGCGAAGCCGAGGTGGGGCCGTCCGGCGACGGGCCTCTCAATGACGCGGGATGCAGCTCCGAAGCCGCGCATTCGTCGTCATATTACCCGAGATGACCTTCTTGATCTGCCCCGTCGGACACGTGCCGTCGTCCACGAGGACCGATTGCCCCGGCTGCATGGTTCCTTCGGGAGGCTCCATCGGCGACGGGCGGGGGTCCGCTTCAGCCGCTGTGGAGACGATCAAAACCACGGCCACAGCCGCTATCAGTCTCAGTCTCATGGCGCCTCGCTTCACCGCCGCGCGGCGGCAGGATCCGACCAGCCTTCCATCAAGAGGAAGTCGGATCGTGACGCGGCCATCCGGTCCTTGGCGACCTCCTGATAGTCCGCGCTATAATAGAACTCGCGCGCTTGAGCGAGACTATCGAATTCCAGAATGACGAAGCGATCGAGCGACAGGCTACCTTCGATGCTTTCTATCTTCGGCGCTTTCACGAGGTATCGCCCGCCGAATTTCGCGATGACCGCCGGCGCGGCCACCTTGTAGCGCTCGTATCGCTCCGGGTCCGTGACCGAGATGTTCGCGATCACATAGCCTTTCTTGGTCGCGGCCTCATTGTTGGCCACGGGGACGCTTGGGGGGCGCTCAGTCTGCAGGGGTTCGCTGACAAGCTCGTACACAGACATGTGCGACGTGCTGCAGGTCTCGATCTCACTGCCGCAGAACTGGCATCGGATCTCGCCCTCGTAGCGCACAGGCAGATTCATGACCGACCGTTCGTAGACAGCGCCGCACTCGCAGGTGACCGTGATCTTCATGGACCGACTATGGGCCTTGCCGCCCTGCCGTCAACCCACTCAAATCTCAAGGAGGAGTGCTCGGGTGAAGCCGTCAAAGCCCCTTATCCAGAGCTGGCCGCACGGCGGCCGTGTCGAAGGACGGGGCGCCCTCGTGTTTCGACACGAATGCCTCGCGTTCGGCTCGACATGGGCGGAAAAAATTCCGTCCCCCGATTGCCCTGCTCTTAGACTGACCCAAGACCCACACGCTGATCCTTGTTCCAGTCTTGTGTCGCTCTTCACACCCACTCGCCCTTGCGGAACACCGGCACGCGACTGCCGTCGAGATGGAGGCCGTCGATGTCGATCTTGTCCGAGCCGATCATCCAGTCGATATGAATGTCGCTCTTGTTGCCGCCCTGCGCGGCGACCTGTTCGGGCGTCAAGGTCGTCCCGTCGACGAAACATTTCGAATAGCACTGGCCGAGCGCGATGTGGCAGGCGGCATTCTCGTCGAACAACGTGTTGAAAAACAGAAGGCCGCTCGCCGAGATCGGGGAGGAATGGGGCACCAGCGCCACTTCGCCAAGGCGTCGCGCGCCCTCGTCGGTGTCGAGCACTTTGAGCAGCACGTCCTCGCCCCGGTTGGCCTTCGCCTCGACGATGCGGCCGGTCTCGAAACGCACCGCGATCCCGTCGATCAGCGTGCCCTGGTAGGAGAGCGGCTTCGTGGCGGCCACATGTCCCTCGACACGGAACGCATGCGGGGTCGTGAACACCTCCTCGGTCGGGATGTTGGGGTTGCAGGTGATACCGTTCTTGGCCGTGGAGGCGCCGCCCTTCCATTCGTGGCCGTCGGCGAGCCCGATCGTAAGATCGGTACCCGGTCCGGTGTAGTGCAGCGCGCTGAAGTTTCGCGCGTTCAGCCAGGCCGTGCGGGTTCGAAGCGCCGCGTTATGGGTCGCCCAGGCCTCCAGCGGATCCTCCCGGTCCACCCGCGAGGCGGCAAAGATCGCATCGGCGAGCCTCGCTACCGCGACCTCCTGCTCGTCGCCCGGGAACACCTGCCGGGCCCAGGCCGCGCCAGGATAAGCGACGATGTTCCAGTTGATGTCGAAGGCGGCGATCTTTTCGAGCGCCGGCCGATAGGCGACCGAACTCGCCTTGCTGGCGCGCGAGACCTTCGCCGGATCCTGCCCCGCGAGCATCATGGGGTTGTCGCCCGAGATCGCGAGGCGCGCCGCATTGCCGTCGAAGGCTTTGCCCATTCCCTCGAAGAGCCAATTCGCGGCCCGGTCGAAACTCGCCTCCGATCCGAATTTATATCGCGACACGGTGATCTCCTCGTCGGTGAGAAGCGGCGTCACGAGGCCGGCGCCGGCCCGATAGGCATGCTCGACGATCCGCCGCACCAGCGGCAGCGCCTCCACCGAGGCCGTCAGCACCAGATCCTGCCCGGGCTGAAGCTGCAACCCGACCCTGATGGCGACCTCGGCCAGGCGGTCGAGTTTTTGAGGATCGATGACGGGGATGGGGCGGTGATGGATGGTCATGGATTTGGCCTGATCGAGGTGGGTGCCGCGTGCGCCTTGTAACCTAAGACTGCCGCCTGATGCGTTCGAAAACAATACCCATCCAGCTCACGAATCCGAAGATGCACCCTATGAAAAAGGCGAAGCCATGCAAAAGACGCGGTGGAGTTATGGATTCACGAACTAAGGGAGCGCGCATGCCTCATCGCGAGGCACAATCTGCAAAATTTCTCCCTCTTTATATCCAATAAAAACTCCAAATAACCTGACGCTTTCGTCACAGTTCGTGCCCGGACGCCATACTGCAGGAAGTAATTTTCGGGGGGTGAAATGCTCATGACGCCTCGGGAGGATTTTCGTTGTGCTTGGTATCTCTCACGCGCCCATCGTCATTGAACCTATTCTATGGCTCGTCGGTATGGCGCGCATGCCCTGGCTTGGGGCCGTCCGGCCCGGCCGCCGCTTCGGCGTCACGATACCAGAGACGCGCCGCGCCCTGGTCCCGGGGCACGCCGGCGCCCCTCTCATACATGTCCCCGATAGACTTCATGGCGACCGCGGATCCGGCATCCGCAGCCTTGCGATACCAGCGCGCGGCTTCGGCCACATCCATCCTTACCCCGCGACCGTCCCGGTAGATTTCCCCGAGACTATCCATCGCGGCCGCGAATCCGGCCCTGGCGCTGCGGTGATAAAGATCGAGGACCTCGCATGGCGACCCGACGCCATGGTCCAAGGCTCGGCCAAGCTGAAACACGAAACGTGGATCGCCGGGATGTGCGCGCAAGCGGCGGTACAGGCCGGAACCGCGCGGCGGGCATCGATCTGCCGCCAACGAACGCCTGGCAGTCCGGCGCGACGCGTCATGTCATAGGGCGACGCCGCCAGCCTGTCACATTCGGCGACGGCGGGATCCGCCATGGAAGCGGTGGGGGCGAAGGCCGGGACGGCAACGATGGAGACCGTAGCAACGGGCGCGACAACGGGCGGGTGCGCGGGGTCTTGCGCAACCACTCTCTCAACCCCGGGAGTCTCTGGCCTGGCTACTCCGGCTGGGGCTACGAGCGAAACTTCGTCACCGCCCATCGCGCCGTAGTAAAACGGCTCCTGTTCGCGGCGGGTCGTGGCCAGGACGTCGTCATGCACCCGGCGCAAGGCCAGTTCGACATCGAGGCCGGGCGTCGTCAATCGCTTGAGAAGCGCGGTTGTATAGGGACTGTTCCCACCGGGCTCGCCGTCCGCCGCCACAGTCCCGGCCTTGGCCGCATAGGCCACAAGTTCGTTGGCCGCGCTGGGTTCAATGCTCTGCAGGCCCCGATTGATGGCCCTCGATTGCGAGGTGGCCTTGAAGGGATCGGTTCGGCAGGCATCGAGCAACACCAGCTTCAGCCGCGTCGCGCCCTGCACAGCCTGCAACACCCGGTCGAGCGGAACGGTCTCGTCCTTGACATCGACATCGCGCTCGACCGCAGCGTCGACCGGCATCAAAAAGTTCTGACCGCCGAACTCGACCCCGTGGCCGGAATAATAGACGATCGCCACATCGGCGCCCCGTGCCATGACCTCGAAATCGGCGAGCGTCCGGCGAAAGGCCTTGCCGTCGAGATCGGTCTTGGCCTCGACCGCATCAAATCCCGCATCCGTAAACAGTTTCGCCATGGCGCTGGCATCGTTGACGGGATTTCGGAGCACACCGACATGGAGATAGCCGGCGTTGCCGATGACGAGCGCCACGCGCCGGCCGGTTTCCGCCGAGGCCGGATAGACGCCCGACAGGACGAGCAGGGCCAGGAGCCCGATCGTCAGACAAAGCCCGGACATCAAACCGGATGACGACGTTCGGGGCTTAACCATCGACGCCTCGATCGCGCGGTGCGCGGGCGACCGGCGCGATGGGCCAAACACGCTCGGGACCACGAGCTTCTCCGATCAGATCCTGCCGGGAGGCCACGCGTGGCTGTTCCCTCTCACCGGAGCGCCTCCGGATCGCATGAATGTCCTACCCTCGGCCGTTGCCCGGTTCTGTGATGCTCATCACATCAAAATATAACCGAAGAAAGGTAGCAGCATCCTTATGATAAAACGTCTGGCCACTGCCTCGCGCCATGCAATATTCGTAGGATTCTCACCGTGTCGCCTATAACGCGATAAGCTAAAATGTAGGGAGTTGGGGCAATGACCAATTCCCGCGTGCCATCGACGCGTCCGAATCGTCCGATGGCCGGAAATTGTGCCAAGATTTGCGCCTGCACGGAAATTCTTTCATCCAAGGCGACAGCAGCGCGCGGATTGTCGACCTCAATACGATCGAAAATACCGCTTCGATCCTCCATCGCGAGTTTGGACCAAACGACGATCACGCTTCCTTGGCAATCCGATCGCGTGCCGTCGCCCGGCGCTTGGCGAAATACGCCTCGACCTCTTCATGCGGAACGGCAGGGCGCGGATCGTCCATAGCCTCCCGAACCTTTGCCCTAAACCAATCATCATGTGCGGTCGCGTCGGGAAAACCAAACGGCAATGCGCCTTCGTTGGCGATGCGCGTCAGCAGGATCCGAACCGCATCTGAAACCGTCAAGCCCATGGCGTCCAGCACTTCCGCCGCACGGTCCTTGATGCCAGCATCGATACGGGCCTGGACGATGGCTTTGGCACTCATTGGTCTGGCTCCACGTCTTAAGCGGATTTACTTGTCGTTCGAATGAATGACAATATCCTAGCGTTTCGCCCCTGTCCCAATCTCAGGACGATCAAATGGCGCAGGCATAGACCTCCACGATGGAGCGATGGTGCATCACGCGATGACGGCGTCGGGCCTGATGGGACGCTACAGCCGGGTAACGATGTCGAGCTCCTACGACCACTTCAGATTATCCATGAAGATCGTTTCAAACTCACTGTGACCGTTCCTGAATGGCCGCGAACACGCGCTTGGCGTCCTCGATCGCGAGAAACTGCGGGGTCGGGTCTAGCGAGGCGACCCATATTCCGAACCCTGCATTGGAATGCCCTCCCCACAGGCCGCCCTTCTGGCCAAATCGGATCGTCCCGCGACCGTTCCGCATTTCGCTCAAGGAGGCCTCGGGCAGCCGATCGAGCCTCAAGGCCTTGAAGTCCGACCAAGGTCCCGTGCGCAGGATCAGAACCCGCTTCTCGGTGAGGGCATAGGCCGTCTTGCCGCGCAGCCAGGCATCGACGAGGAAGCGGCCAAAAATTATGAAAAGCCCGACTAGGACGAATGGCACGCCGATCAACGGAAAAGGCATCTCGGCCTTGGTCCATAGAGCCATCGTTCCAAAGGACATGGCAAAACCGCCCCAGAAGAGACTGAACGGAACCAGAAACAGGTCGTGGGCTGTGAACATTAAGCCCTGCTTCGGATGATCGAACCACAGGACAGTTTCATCCGACAACAGACGGTCGTCGAAAGCATGTCTGTCAAGCATCGAGGCACGCCATTTCAAGGGGGGGTCCGGGCGATGGTTTCGGCAGGTCAACGGTGTCGCGGCGCTTCAAGAGTTTGTCCATCGCATCACTTCCTCTCTCACGAAACCCCGGCTCGCGGCGATCAACTGGCGCGTATAGGCGTGCTCAGCGCCCCCGCCGCGCAGCGCATCCACGCCCAGCACCTCGACGATGGCGCCCTGCCGCATCACGGCGATGCGGCCGCACATATGCGCCACGACCGCAAGATCGTGGCTGACGAGAATGCTGGTCACGCCACGGCTGGTGCGTAGCGCGTCGAGAAGGTTCAGCACCTCGGCCTGCACCGAAACATCGAGCGCCGAGGTCGGCTCGTCGAGCAGCAGGATTTTCGGCTCCAGAATGAGCGCTCTCGCGATGGCGACGCGCTGGCGCTGGCCCCCCGACAGCTGGTGGGGGTAGCGAAAGCGCTGCGCGGGCGACAGATCCACCGCCGCCATGATGGCGGCGATGACGCCATCGGGCTCGGGCACGCGATGGATGGCCAGGGGTTCGCGCAGCGCCCGGTCGACCGTCTGACGCGGATGGAGCGAGCCATAAGGATCCTGGAACACGAACTGCATGACACGCCGCTCGGCTTTTTGCCGCCGGGCCGCCAGAGCCTTGCCTTGGACCAGGACCGTCCCGCCCGACGGCACCAACCCGGCGATGGCGCGCAGGACGGTGGATTTGCCCGAGCCGGATTCCCCCACGATGCCGAAGCTTTCGCCTTCACGCACCGCGAAGGACACGCCCCGTACGGCTTGGAGCGTGCCGCCCTTCACCCGGAACGTCACGGACAAGTCCTGGACCTCGATCAGATCAACCACGCCGGATCCCGCTCCATCGTGGCGAGGGTTTTGCGCCCGACGTCCACACTGGGAGCCGCCGCCAGAAGCGCCCGGGTATAAGGATGGCGCGCCTGGGCCAGATCCCCGGCGGCGCATTCCTCCAGCACCCGGCCGCCATACATTACCAGCACACGGTCGCAGAAGCTGGCGATGGCCGTGAGGTTATGGCTGATGAAGACGAGGCCCATGCCCCGACCGGCGACGAGGCGATCGAGGATGCCCATGACCTCGTTCTGCACCGTTACGTCAAGCGCCGAAATGGCCTCGTCGGCGATGAGAATGTCGGGCTCGGCGATCAGCATCGCGGCGATCATTACCCGCTGGCCCATGCCGCCCGACAGCTGATGCGGATAGAAGCGCAACACCGCCTCCGGATCGCGGATGCTTACCGCTTCCAGCATGTCGAGCGCTTTTTTGCGCGCGGCGGAGGCGGATACCTTGTGATGCAGCCGATAGGCCTCGACGACTTGGGTCTCGACGGTCTGCACCGGGTTGAGCGAGAATTTCGGATCCTGCATTACCATGGCCATGCGGCGGCCCCGATAGGCCGTCCACTGCCGGGGCGAGAGCGCACGCAGGTCCTCGCCCTGCAACGACAGGCGTTTTGCGCGGACGACGCCGGGAGGCGGCACCAAGCCAAGCAGCGCCCGCCCGGTGGTGGATTTACCGGAGCCGGATTCGCCCACGATCCCGAGGCGCTCGCGGCCCAGCGTGAAGGACACGCCGCGCACGGCCTGCGTCGTCACCCCGCCTGAGACGAAATCAACGCAGAGATCCTCGACCTCGAGAAGCGGCGGCTCGCTCATGCCATTCCCCAACAGCCGACCCTGCGGTCATCCGAAAACCCGTGCCGACTTTTCGGCCTCATGTTCGTGGATCGAAAACGTCGCGCAAGCCATCGCCGAGCACGTTGAAGGCGAGGCTGACGAGGAAGATCGCGAGACCCGGAATGGTCGCGACCCACCATTGATCGAGCACGACGCTGCGGCCCGCAGCCACCATCGCGCCCCATTCGGGCGCCGGCGGCTGCGCACCGAGCCCCAGGAAGCCGAGGCCGGCCGCCGTGAGGATGATGCCCGCCATGTCGAGCGTGAGGCGGATAATGACCGAGGACAGGCAGAGCGGCACGATATGGCGCAGCAGGATACGCGGCGTCGAGGCGCCCTGCAGCACCACGGCGGCGATGAAGTCGCTTCTGGCGATGGAGGCCGTCTCGGCCCTCGCCAGCCGAGCATAGGGCGGCCAGGCCGTGAGCGAAATGGCGATGACGGCGTTGACGATGCCCGGACCGAGCGCTGCCGCGAAAGCCAGCGCCAGCACGAGGCTCGGGAAAGCGAGGAAAATGTCGGTGACGCGCATCAGCACCGTGTCGACCCAGCCGCCCGCATAGGCCGAGGTGGTACCGACCGCGAGCCCCACCGGCACCACGACGACGCCGACCAGCGCCACAATGGCGAGAGTGGCCCGCGCGCCGTAAATGGTGCGGGCGAAGATGTCGCGGCCCAGCTCATCCGTACCGAACCAATGAACGGCGCTGGGCGGGCGGAGGCGTTGCGCCAAATTCTGCGCGAGGGGCGACACGCCGCCCACCACGACAGGCGCGAAGATCGCGACGAGGATCAGCATCGCGACAAAGACGAGGCCGCAGAAAGCCAGCGGGTTGCCGGCGAGTTTCGCGGCGACGCCCGCCAGACTTCTGAGCCGGGCCTGCGCCAGCGAGGCGGGCGCCGGATCGGCGAGCCAGGCGCGAAATCCTCGGGATGGCGCAGCCGGACTGGCGCTCATGTGGTGCGCAGCCTCGGATCGACGACGCGATAGAGCACGTCGCTCAACACATTAATGCCGATGAACACCGCCCCAACCACGATTGTGCCGCCCAGCACCGCGTTCATGTCGGCGTTGAACAAGGATTGCGTGATGTAGAGCCCGAGGCCCGGCCAGGCGAAGACAGTCTCGGTCAGCACAGCGCCTTCGAGCAGCGTCGCATAACTCAGCCCGATGACGGTGATGAGCGACACGAGGATGTTCGGGAAGGCGTGGCGCCACACCATCGGCCAATAGGAGCGGCCCTTGATGAGCGCGGTGGTGGCATAATCCTGGCTCAACTGGGCGATCATGAAGCTGCGCGTCATGCGGGCGATATAGGCCAGCGACAGATAGCCCAAGAGCGAGGCCGGCAGGATGATATGCGCGAGCGCGCTGCGGAAAATGTCCCAGGCGCCGGCCATCGCACTGTCGATGAGCAGAACGCCGGTCACGGGATCGAGGATGTCCTCGTAGCCCGCGTCGAGTCGCCCAGGCCCTGCCACCCAGCCGAGCTTGCCGTAGAAGAGAAAGAGACCCATCAGGCCGAGCCAGAACACCGGCATCGAATAGCCGAAGAGGCCGACGAGGCGGATCACCTGGTCCGGCCAGCGCCCCCTGCAGGCGCCCGCCACGACCCCGGCCGGCACGCCGAACAGCACCCCGAGCAGGATCGCAATGGTGGCGAGTTCGAACGTGGCGGGGAAGAAATGCATGAGATCGCTCGCCACCGGATTGGAGGTGATGACCGACCGGCCGAGGTCGCCGTGCAGAAGCTTGCCCAGATAAGCGAGATATTGCGCCGGCACGGAACGGTCGAGCCCCAGCGCGAGGCGGGCCTGATCGTAGGTCGAGCGCGTCGCATGGTCGCCCACGATGGCGAGCACGGGATCGATGGCGATGAACCGGCCGATGACGAAGGTGACGGTGGTCAGACCGAGCAGACTGAGGATGCCCGACGCCAGCACCCCAAGCACGAGCTTTGGCAGGCGGAGCCATGGTGCCCAAAAATGCCTCGCCGTCTGCTTCATGCCCCCTCGCCCGGCGGCACTGTGGGGCCGACGCATCGGGCGATGCAAGTTTTGGGCATGGGCCTTACGAGAAACAAACGGCTCCTAGACGTTGTCGCGCGCGATGCGTTCGTTCCACTCTCGTGTGCGCACCAGCAGACCGTTCTCGTAAGCCTTGAGCGTCCCCACGAGGACGAAATGGGTTGCGTCGGCACTGAGCGTCGCGACGCTGTCGATGCGGATGTCCCAACCCGCGCGACCTATGCTGTAGCTTTGCTCGATCGTGCTTTTGGCGGAGAGGGGATCGTCGGCCGCGATGGTCATGTGGCGCTTGAGGTCGTGGGACAGAGCCGTTCCGATGTCATCCCAGCGCTGGACACCCTCGCCGAAGAGGCCCCCCTCCCCCACCGTCGTACAACTGGCCACACCCGACAGAAGGTCGAAGCCGACGTGGCGCTCCATGCGGCCGTCGCGAACCTTGGTCACGGGCGTTGCAGGACCGTGCCGGGGCTCGGCAAAGCGGACCTCGGGATCAGGGCCTGAAGGCCGGCGAACCGGCAGGCTCAGCCGGCTTCCGGCCGTGGACAGCGTCAGGGTGGCGGCGTCCCGCGCGGGCCAGATCAACGGCCAATAACTGGTCGACAGGGCGAGGCGGATGCGATGGCCGGCCGGAAACCGATGGCCGCAGAATTTCAGCGGAAGACGGATCGTCACGCTCTCGCCGGGCACCATCGCTCGCGGCTCCGCAGAGCCGTCGCGATGCGTGAGGTTAAGCACCGCATAGCTGACGCGCAGTGAAGCCCCATCCTCGGCGACATCGCACAGCCGCACCGCGACCTGCCCTTGCGTAACGTCGCTGGCGAGCCGCAACTCGACCTGCGGATTGCCCAGGATCTCGGTGTCGTGCTCCAGGATCTCGGTGTCAAACACCAACGACAGCCCGTCGTCGAAGCGCTGGTCGGCCGGCATCTCTCCGGCGACCCCGGTTCCCATCCACTCGCCGCCGGCGGTGCCGGTCCAGAGCGGCGAGCAGATCGACAGGTCGGCGCCTTGCCCGGCGCCTTCCATCAGACGGCCAGGCGTGAGATTGTAGTCGTACGGGACGATGGCCGGGCTCGGCCAAGTCGCCTCGGCCACGAAGCGGCCGGGTGCCGCCGGGCGCGTCGTCGAGGGCCGCACATAGTCCTCGACATAGGCGCGCAACATCGGCTCTTGCATCATGCCGGTATCGCGGCCCCTGAGCCAATGATCCCACCAGCGGGTGGCCTCGCCCAGGAAGTCTATGGCTGGCGCCGGGCTGGCGTCCTGCGGATAGAGATGCGCCCAGGGGCCGACGATGCCGAGCCTTGGCACATCGAGACCCGCCAGCATGCGCGGCACGGCATTCGTATAGGCATCGGCCCAACCCCCCACGATGAGGACGGGGCATTGGACAGCGCTCCAATCCTCGCAGATCGAACCATGCCGCCAATAATCGTCGCGGCGCTGATGCCGCAGCGCGAGCGCTGGCCAGAAGGGCATATGGTCGAGCCGCGCCAGCCATTGCTCGCGCCAAGTCTCCCCAACGACCTCCGGGTCCGGCGGCCGAGCCTGGAAGGCCAGCATGATCGAGCCCCACCACAGATTGTCGTTAAGCAGACACCCGCCCATGAAGTGGATGTCGTCCGCGAACCGGTCGTCGGTGGAACAGACGGTAATGATGGCCTTCAAGGCCGGCGGACGGCGGGCCGCCACCTGCAGGCCATTGAAGCCGCCCCAGGACTTTCCCATCATGCCGACCTCGCCCGAGCACCAGGGCTGGGCCGCAAGCCAGGCGATCACCTCCAATGCATCGTCCTGTTCGAGCTTGAGATATTCGTCGTCGAGCAGGCCGTCCGACTCGCCCGACCCGCGCATGTCGACCCGGATCGCCGCATAGCCCCGCGCCGCGAAGAAGCCGTGCATCGGCTCGTCCCGCCCGCGCGTCCCGTCCCGCTTGCGATAGGGGATATATTCGAGGATCGCCGGCGCGGGCTCTCCCGAGGCCGGTCGCCAAAGGCGGGCCGCGAGGCGCGTTCCATCGGCAAGCGGAATGAAGAGGTTTTCCGTAACCTCGACAGCTGGTGACGGCATGATAAGGGTCCGACGAGGGTTACCGGTCGCGATCGACTCCGGGGGGATCGACCCGGTCAGCCTGCCACGTGATCCGCCGTCTTGGCCAGATAATCCGCGATCAACTGGTGGAAGCGGACCCGGCCGAAGGATGCGAAATGGCCGCCATGGACGATCGAAGGATGGAGCCCGTCCAGACGCCGCATGGTCTGCCGATAGACGCCGATGTCTGAATGATAGATCTGGTCCACCAGCGGCCCGTCATAGACGACATCCTGAGCGAAGAGGATGCCGGTCTTCTCCTCGAACAGCGACAGGTGGCCGGGGCAATGGCCCGGCGTATGGAGGACGCTCAGCACTCGGTCCCCAAGGTCGATCCGGTCACCCTCGACGACAAGGCCTGTGGCCGGCGCTGGGCGGAAGCGATGCGCGCCCGCATCCCAGCCGTCGGGCGGGTTATAGAACATCTCCGCGTCCCGCGCCCCATCGGCATATTTGCCATAGAGGATCGCGTCGGGCTTCGGATCGGCCAGGATGTCCGCCTCCGCCGCGTGAACGAGACGGTCTTCAAATTCGAAGGCCGCGCCGATATGATCGAAATGCGTGTGGCTCAGCAGGAGGGTCAGCGGTCGCCCGGTGAGCAGCGGCAGCGCCGGCCGGAGCGGAACGATGCCCATGCCGGCATCAATCAGAAGATCCCGCTCGGTTCCCCGGATGTGCCACATGTTGCAGCGGAAATAGGGCTGCATCCAGGGCTCGTGGATGAGGGTCACGCCATCGGCGAAGGGGACGGTCTCGTACCAGTCTTTCGCGGCGATCGGCATCAGACGGCCAACAGGCTAAAGCGCGGGCTCTCGACCATATCCGCCGCAAAGAAGCGGCACTTCAGAGAGATCGATGACAGCATTGGGTTTTTCTGAAATTCGTGGCTCGTGTCCGAGTTTGACGGACGAAACTTATACTGGTCTGAGCGAAACGCCAGAGCATAACCATGGTGGGGGGTGGGCGTCGCGCCCTGCCCCGTGACGGTCGCGCCTGACCAAGTCGCCGGGCGCCGGCCGCGTCATGGTGCGACCCTCTTTCCACGGTGCCACCCGCCTATCGGTGCCGACGATTCGGCAACATGCTCCAAAGCCAGGGACAATGCCCGCATGAATCCCCATCCCTTCATCACCTGCGCCGTTACCGGATCGGGCGATACGACCAGCAAGAGCGCCAAGGTGCCGGTGACCCCCAAGGCGATCGCGGAAGCCTCGATCGAGGCGGCCCGCGCCGGCGCCGCCATCGCGCATATTCATGTCCGCGACCCCGAGACCGGTAAACCCTCGCGCTCGGTGGCGCTCTATCGGGAGGTCGTCGAGCGCATCCGCGAGTCTGGGGTCGATGTCGTCATCAATCTCACGGCCGGCATGGGCGGCGATGTGGTGTTCGGCGGCGGCGAGACGCCCCTGCCGCTCAACCCTGCGGGAACCGACATGGTGGGGCCGGCGGAGCGGCTCGATCACGTCGAGGCGCTGCTGCCGGAAATCTGCACGATCGATTGCGGCACGATGAATTTCTCGCTCGGCGATTATGTCATGACCAACACGCCCTCGATGCTCCGGGCCATGGCAAAACGCGTGCAATCCTTGGGCGTGCGGCCTGAACTCGAAGTCTTCGACACCGGCCATCTCGTCTTCGTCCATGACCTCATCAAGGAGGGTCTGATCGACGGTCCGGCGATGATCCAGCTTTGCATGGGCATCCCCTATGGGGCGCCTGACGATCCGCTGACGCTGATGTCGATGGTCCATCGCCTTCCGGCCGGCAGCGTCTTCAGCGCCTTCTCGATCGGCCGCCGGCAATTGCCTTACGTGGCGATGGCGGCGATCGCGGGCGGCAACGTGCGGGTAGGCCTTGAGGACAATCTCTATCTCGATCGCGGCGTGATGGCATCTAATGGCCAATTGGTGGAGCGCGCCGCCACCATCCTTACCGCGATGGGCGGCAAACTCATGGGGCCGGCGGAGGTGAGGACATTGCTGAAACTGCGGCAGCCTGGTGTGACGAGGACAGTTGGGTGAGTGCGGTTACGCGAGCTTAAGATCAGTCTCGGCGAAGCCGCCGCCCTTGCACAGAAGCGGCACCCGATAGGCTTGGGCGCAGGCGTAGGACAAGCATTGGGTCAGGGTGAGTTGCGCCCGGTTCGGGCGCCCTTGACCATAGGCCGTCGCGGCGGCCACCGCCTTGCCGGCGATCGAAGCCGTAACGGAAATGACGAAAATATCGGCCTCCTCGATCATCGCGTGGACATATGTCTCGGCCACGGAGGGGTCGAGGTCCAGCATGGCCGAGAGAAGCACGGAGGCTTCGAGGATAACGGTGCCCGAGGTGTAGCGCACCTTGGCAGCGGCCAGTTTCGAGGCCAGATCTCCGGCATCGGGCTCATCGGCCAGAAGGGCCAGAATGGCGGATGTATCCACGAACATCAGGATGGAGGTCCCCAGATCGCATCGACTTCGCCCTGGGTCAGGATACGACGGTGGAGGCCGGCCTGCGCGCGCAGGCTGGCGGCGATCCGACTGATTCGCACCGCCAGCGGCTGTTTTTCGGTCTCTCGGCGCAATTCGCCTTCGAGGGCTTGAATGACCGCTTCGGTCATGCTGATCTGACGCCTCGCTCCGAGCGTACGGGCCAGATCATGGGCGCGTTTATCGCGGATTTGCAGGGTCATGACGTAGCCCAAGAGTGTATGGACAACTCGATCCATACGTCATGATCAATATTTCCACACAAGTGGTTTGGTCTGCAAGGTAGTCCGCTGACGGAAGGCACCAATCCTAGGGGAGATTGGCGAGACTCTGCACGTCCCGCAACGAGGGGAACATCCTCGACCACAGAATGGCCACCAGCATGGTCCCAATGCCGCCCAGAACCACGGCCGGTACGGCACCGAACAGCGATGCGGTGACGCCGGATTCAAATTCTCCGAGTTGGTTCGATGTGCCGATGAACATCGAATTCACGGCGCTGACACGTCCACGCATCGCATCCGGCGTCAGGATTTGCACCAAGGAAGAGCGAACCACCACACTCACGACATCGGAGGCGCCGAGGACCATCAGCGCGATGAGCGAGAGCGGAAACCAGCGCGACAGACCGAAGATGATCGTCGCGAAGCCGAACAACGCCACGGCGCCGAACATCTTGGCGCCGGCGTGGCGCCGCATGGGGTAGCGGGCGAGGATCAGTGAGGTCGCCAGCGCGCCGACCGCGGGAGCACCGCGCAGCATGCCCAAGCCGATGAGAGACGTGTGCAACACATCCTGGGCATAGACCGGCAACAGCGCCGTGGCGCCCCCGAGCAGCACCGCGAAGAGATCGAGCGAGATGGCACCCAGCACCATCGTGTGGTCGCGGATATAGACGAAGCCCGACAGGAGCGAGGCGAAACTGACTTTTTCACGCCGCGTATCCGCGCGTTTGATGCGTATGCCGCCGACCGACAGGCTCGCGGCGACGTAAAGCGCCGCTACAACGGAAAAGGCCCAGACCGAACCCAGCAAATAAAGCATGCCTCCGACCGCAGGCCCCACGATGGTGGCGGTCTGCATCGCTGAAGCCGACAGCGCCAAAGCGGGCGGTAGGTCCTCGGCCGAAATCACCCCCGGAAGCAGGGCCGCGACGGTGGGGCTTTCGAAGGCGCGTGCCGCGCCGATCGCCGCGACGGCGAGGAAGATAACGGATGTGCCAAGCCATCCTGCGTAAGCGCCGGCCGCGAGCCCCATGGCCGCCAGGGCCTCGACACTTTGGCAGACCCGCACGACAAGGCGCCGATCCATCCGGTCGGCGATGGCACCCGCCGGCAGCGTGAGAAGGATCATGGGAAGAAACTGCATCAGCCCGACAATCCCGAGCTGAAACGTGTCATGCGTCAGGGCATAAACGTGCCAGCCGACCACGATCGTGATGATCTGAAAACCGAGCGCCGACAGCGTGCGGGACAGCCAGAAGCGCAGGAAATCGGGTTGGCGGACCAGCGACACGCGTTTGAACGGCAGCGCGGCGTCATTCACGCGTCAGATCACGCTTCACTCGCCGCATCCTCCGTGTCGCCGAGGATGTCCTCGACATAAACTTTCCTGACAAGGACGACGCCCGCAGCCGTCAATGGCGTGGCCAGGATGAGGCCCAGCGGTCCGAACAAGGACCCCAGCACGGTTTGCGAAAGGATGGTGAGCACCGGCGGCAGTTCGACGGTCTGCTTTTGCACCAGCGGCGCGATCACGTTGCCTTCCAGCGTCTGCACGGCCACGAAAAGGAGCGCCACATAGGCGGCCGCCTGCGGCCCCTGTCCGAACGCCACCAGAACCGCCGGAACCGCACCCGCGAGGGCGCCCACATAGGGGACGAAATTGAAGATCGCGGCGATCAAGGCCAGCGTGAAAGCGAGTTTCACGCCCAGCAGATAGAGGCCGAGGCCGGTCAGGAACCCAATCGCGAGCATGTCGAGGAACTGACCGATGAACCACCAGCGCAGCGTCTCGGCCATGACCCTCATCACGTCGGCCGCGTTGGGCCGCCACCGCATGGGCATCAGCCGGATGGTTCCGCGTACATACAGAGCTGGGTCGATGGCGAAATAGAGCGCGGCCACGAGCATCACGATGAGGCTGCCTATGCCGCCGAGAGTCTTTGTCCCGACGCCGGCCGCGATGCCGGCGATGCGCTGACTTCCCTCGTTGATGAAATCCTGCGCCTTGCCGATCAGAGGCTTAAGCCATTCGATGGTCCCGAGCCGCTCCCAGAGCGCCGACATCTGTTCGCGGAGCTGACCCGAAATCTGACGGATTTCGCCGGCGAGCAGCGGCCCCCTCCACCACAGCGTGAGGCCGATGATGCCGATCGACGCGAGGATGATGACGGCGAGCCACACACCGGCCTTGCCCCCAAAGCGGGAGGCCAACGCATCGGCGCCCCCGCGCAGCAGGCAGGCGAGCAAAATGGCGGCGAAGATGAGCAGCACGACATCTGCCAAGGCAAACAGCAGGGCGACCACGACGGCGGTGCCGAAGATCAGCCCGAGCGTATCGCCGAGCCGTTCGAGAGCGAGCGTCCGCCGGCGCTCCCAGGGAGAAGCCACGGCCTCGATCGCGGGCGGCAAAAGCACGGTCATCCTAAACTCCAGACAGGCGTTGCTGACGGTCCCTGCGGCCGAAACGCGATGTCCCCGTGCCGCCCGTCATTCAAGAGGGATCATTCCGGCCATGATCCGAGCGGTGGGATCGGCTTCCTGCCGCAAACCTCCAACGACGCCCTCACGGTCGGCGGCGTGACGGTTTTGGCTGAGCTTCCATTTGCCTTCAAGGCTCACGATGTCGATCTCGATGCCGACGATGCCGCGCATCTGTGCGGCGATGAAATCGTCCGGCGCGTCGGACACCGCCCACGGCGCCTCGCGCGACCCCTCGTGAGCGACGGTCAGCGTCTCGATCTGCCGGCGGACCCAGAGCGGATCATCGATGATCCGCAAAGGACCACTGGCATGGACCGCGACATAATTCCAGGTCGGGACCACCTTGCCGGTCTGACGCTTGGTTTCGTACCAGGACGGCGTCACGTAATGTTCGACACCGAGGAAGACCACCAAGGCCTCGATCGCCCCGGACCCGAGCGCGGCCTGGTCGTTGCCCCGGGCCAGATGCGCCCGAAGCAGCCCGAAGCCGTGCGAGCCCTCGTCCGCATGCAGCACGAACGGAATGTGGTTGGCGGCGAGAACGGGTGCCGCTGTGACCAGGGTGCCGAGCGGATGGGTCCTGATGGTCTCGTGGAGAGCGTCGAGATTCTGATTTCTGAACGCGGGCGGCATATACATGGGCGGCCTCGGGATCGTGGCGGCGATATCGCGAGTCTAATCCGGCGCGTTCGCTTTGACGATCCGGCCGCGCTCGAAGATGACTGCGGCGGTGATGCCGAGACAGAGTGGGACGATGAGGTAAAGCAGGCGAAATACGAGGAGCGCCGCCAACATGTCCGCCGGTGGCACGGTCGGCAGCGCTTTGATGAAGACAAATTCGAGAACGCCAATTCCACCCGGCGCGTGGCTGAGCAGCGCCGCCGAGAAGGAGGCGAGAAAGATGCCGAGAATGATCAGGAAGCCAGGATTGTGATCGACCGGCAGGGCGAAATAGATGATGCCGGCCGCCCCCATCAGCTCCAGCGGGCCGGCGACCAACTGACGAGCCGTGATATTGAGCCTGGGGTAGACGACCTTGAAGGTCCCGATGACGAGCGGCTTCAACCGTAAGGCCGAACCGCCGACGTAAAGCAGGACGGCGAGCAGCATCACTGCGCCGATGATCCGCATGAGGCCGTCGTCGAGCATGGCCACGGGAAGCAAGGGCCTGACGATCTCAGGCTCATAGAGCAGAACAAGCCCTCCCAGCAGGGCCGTTCCGAGCGCGAAGGTGAACGAACAAAAGACGACGAGGACGCCAACGTCCCCGATCGTCAGGCCTTTGGTCGAATAGGCTCGGTAACGCACCATCGCGCCCGAGAACATCGTCATGCCAATATTATGCGAAAGCGCATAGGTGGTGAAGGACACTGCCGAGATGAAGGTCCAAGACAGCTTGAACCCAAGATGGAGCAGGGCGATCCTATCGTACCACGCCAGCGCCATATAGGCGACGAGGGTCGAGGCGATAGCCAGGATCCAGCGGCTGCCGGAAATTGCGCCGAAGGCGGTCTCCACTTGCGCAAGGGAGATGTCACGAAGCTGTCCGACAAGAAGCCAGAGCGAGAAGACCACCGCGCCGATCCCGATGATCGGCCAGAGGTAATGCATCAAACGCTTCACATCGCCCCCTTGTGCAGTGGATAATTTTGCAGGCAAGGGCATGGCTGCTCCTGGCACACCGCTCTTCGGCTTTATCGCCGACGCGGGCTCTCGCCATCTTGTCATAAAGGCGAAAAAGACCGCTCGCGGCTCAGCGCGGGAGAGGCGATGTTCGACACCGCATATCAGAACGGCTGGACCACCACCAGGATAACGATGCCGATCAGCAGGACGGTGGGGATTTCATTGACGACGCGGTAAAAGCGCGGCGAACGCTTGTCGGTGTCCTGCCCGAAACGACGGACCGACGCGGCCAGAAAGCCGTGGACGCCAGACATCAGCACCACCAGCAAGATCTTGGTATGCAGCCAGCCTGCCTTGTAGAGCTGGCCCTCGATCATCAGCGTGAGGCCGGTGATCCAGACGACGATCATGGCCGGTGTACAAATGAAGCGCAGCAAGCGCCTTTCCATCACCTTGAAGGTTTCGGATTGCGGCGTCTTGGGTCCAACCTCGGCGTGATAGACGAAGAGGCGCGGCAGATAGAGCAGTCCCGCCATCCAGGCGATGACGGCGATGACATGGACGGCCTTCAGCCAATGATAGGGATCGTTCATCGAGGTCCTTAAGTGTCGCTGCCAGAGTATGTGATGCTGTTGCTGACATACTCTGATCTTCGAGTCGCGAGACCATTCAACAGGGTGTGATTGCGACGCGGTTCAATCACACCCTGAAGTGCTCTCAGCCTTTAGCCGCGCCGCACGCGGGCGAGCATGCGTTCGACATGAGCGATGGGTGTTTCCGGCAGAATACCGTGGCCGAGATTGAAGATGTGGGGGCGGCCGGCGAAGGCCGCGAGGATCGTGTCGACCGCCGCGTCGAGGGCCTCGCCCCCTTCGAGCAACAGCAGCGGGTCGAGGTTGCCTTGCACCGGTAGGCCGGGCGGCAAGACGGAATGCGCCCAGCGCGGATCGACGACCGTGTCGAGCCCGAGCGCGCTGGCCCCGACCGTCGTGGCTTCGAGCAGATGGGAGCCGGAGACACGGGGGAAAAAGATGATGCGGGCATCCGGGTGACGTGCCTTCACGCCCGCGATGAGTTTTTCGTTGGGCTGGCGCGACCATCTTTCATATTCGGCGTGGGGCAGAACACCGGCCCAGGAGTCGAAAATCTGCACCGCATCGACGCCGGCCTCGATTTGCGCCGATAGATAATGGATCGACGCCATCGTGATGCGGTCGACGAGATGGCCGAAAAGGGCGGGATTGCGATAGGCGAGACGGCGCGCGGGCGCCTGATCGGGCGTTCCCTCTCCGGCGACCATGTAGCTTGCGACCGTGAAGGGCGCGCCACAAAAGCCGAGCAGTGGAGTGGAGGTGCCGAGCGAGGCTTTGACCCGTTCGATCGTCTCGAACACTGGCGCTAAGCGCGCCATATCCGGCGTCTCGCGCAATGCTGCGAAAGCCTCCGCAGTGGCGACGGGCTGGAGCTTGGGACCGTGGCCGGCCTCGAAAGAGACAGGGCATCCGAGCGCATCCGGGATGACCAGGATATCGCTGAAGAGGATCGCCGCATCGAAACCAAAGCGCCGGATCGGCTGTAGGGTGGCTTCCACGGCGAGTTTTGGTGTGTAGCAAAAGTCGATGAAGCTCGTCGCCGTCGCACGAATTTCGCGATATTCGGGCAAATAACGGCCGGCCTGGCGCATCATCCACACGGGAGGAGGCGATGCTGTGTGCCCATCGAGAACGCGAAGCAAGCGCTTGTCGCTGGAAGGGGCTGACGCTTCCCGGAGATCGGTCAAAAAAGAGAATCCTTTAAGAATCGTTCTTCTATTGAGTCTACTTGAGCGTGAATTAGCGTCATCCCGCGCTGGACACAACCTGTGCCCCGAACAGGCCCATGTCGACAGGGTTAACGAAGCGTTGACACGGCCCGCTCAGAGTTACGATTTCGTTAAGCCTTAACGGGGCCTTAACCTTCAACTGTCTGTCGTCGTCGTCGAGGCTTGTCCCCACAATCCCTGCTCCCCACAGGACGACGCGCTTCGGCCGTCCACGGGCTTTCGGTTGGGGACGAATCCAAGGGTTTTCCACAGGACCCCGGGTTCGCCGCCGCATGCCCGGGTCCCTCCCCCCACTCCTCAACAGGTTCAGTCCTGGCTTTGGGGATAAAGCCGATAGCGCATGAGAAAACACCCGGTTAGGCTCTCGTGGGTTCAGGGTGCCTCGCCCGTGGGCACTTTACGGGCCCGATCGGAGATTCATTGTGGGACGGCATTATTTTCATCTCCATCTCGTCTCCGATTCCACCGGCGAGACCCTGATCGCGGCCAGTCGCGCCGTGGCGGCGCAATTCCAGGACGTCTCCTCGATCGAACACGTCTATCCGCTCGTCCGTTCCCGCGCGCAGATCGATCGGGCGGTCGCCGAGATCGAGGCGGCGCCTGGCGTTGTCCTGCTGACGCTGGTCGACCAGGAATTGAGCAAGCGGCTCGAAGACGCTTGCCGCGAGATCGGCTCGCCCTGCCTTTCGGTGCTCCAGCCCATCCTCAATCTGTTCGGCTCGTATCTCGGGGCGACCTCGACGCCACGGCCCGGCGCGCAGCACATGCTCAACGCCGAATATTTCAAACGCATCGATGCGCTCAACTTCACCATGCTGCATGATGACGGGCAGCAGCCCGAACGGATGGAGGAGGCCGATGTGCTGCTGTTGGGCGTCAGTCGCACCTCGAAGACACCCACCAGCATCTATCTGGCCAATCGTGGCATCAAGACCGCGAATATCCCGATGGTGCCTAACATTCCGCTGCCGCCAGGCATCCAGACCCTGAAGAACCCGCTCATCGTCGGACTTATCGCGTCGCCCGAGCGCATCGTGCAGATCCGCCAGAACCGGTTGCTGTCGCTCAACGCCAGCGACGAGACCGCCTATGTGGACCGGATGTCGGTTGCTGAGGAGATCGCCCATTCGCGCCGCCTTTTCGTTCAGAATGGCTGGCCGGTCATCGACGTCACCCGCCGTTCGATCGAGGAAACGGCTGCCGCCATCATCGACCTGCACAAGATGCACCGCATGAAATTTATCGCCCAGGCGTGAGCCTGGCAGCCCCGCTCGAATATTCGACGCGGCGCCGTCTGGATATGATTGAATATCTGCGGGAATCGGTGCATGGTCTTGCTGCCTGCTAAGCGATGCGGGAGAGTCTTCGGCCGTAAGGTCGGGGCGCCGACGGAGCAACCACCCCGGAAACTCTCAGGCCCCAGGACCGTATCGCGAGGGCACTCTGGAGAGAGGCGCATCGCGCCCGCCGAAGGGGAAGTCCGTCGAGAAGACGGCCAATCTCTCAGGCACCCGTGACAGAGGGGGACAGACCGGCTTCGGACATCCGTCCGGGCCGCATGTCACTCTGACGGGACCAGATCTCATGCGATCCATCGCCATCATCGGGGCCGGTATAACCGGCGTCACCACGGCTTACGCGCTCCTTGAAAAAGGCCTCGACGTCACGGTTTTCGACCGCCAGCGTTACGCCGGCATGGAAACCTCTTTCGCCAACGGCGGTCAGCTTTCCGCCAGCAACGCTGAAGTATGGAACAGCTGGGGCACCGTGCTCAAAGGCCTGAAATTGCTACTGAAAAGCGATGCGCCGCTGCTCCTGAACCCGCGCCCCTCGTGGCATAAATATTCGTGGATGGCCGAATTCGTCGCCAATATCCCGCACTACGAGCGCAATACGGTCGAGACGGCGCGTCTCGCCGTTTCGGCGCGGAGGGCGCTCTTCGCCATGGCAAAACGCGAAGGCATCGACTTCGACCTCGAACAGCGCGGCATCCTGCATGTCTACCGCAACAAAGCCGGGTTCGAGCATGCCTGCGTCGTCAACAGGTTGCTGCTTCAAGGTGGTCTCGACCGGCGGGCGGTAACTCCCGAGGAAATGAAGACCATCGAGCCGACGCTGCATGGCGCCTATCATGGCGGATTCTTCAC
The DNA here is from genome assembly GCA_965214365.1 of Lichenihabitans sp. Taxonomy (GTDB): domain Bacteria; phylum Pseudomonadota; class Alphaproteobacteria; order Rhizobiales; family Beijerinckiaceae; genus Lichenihabitans. The sequence continues at coordinate 405,917 of CBDCBM010000004.1, read as the reverse complement.
GCCGTCCGATGCGACGGGCGACATCCATAAATTCACACGCGGCCTCGCTGCGGCTTGCGCGCGACGCGGCGTTGGCTTCGTGCATGATGCCAATGTCGAGACGGTGATGCCCACAGCGGGTGGTTACGAGGTTCGGTGGTTGGATGCGACGGCTCGCGCCGGCGGGGCAGCATCGGCGCAGGCGCGAAGCTTCGATGGGGTCGTGATTTGCGCCGGTCTCGAAAGCCGGCGCTTCGCGGCCGCGCTCGGTGACCGGGTCAATATCTATCCGGTGAAAGGCTATTCGATCACGGTCCAGCTCGATGCTGCCAGCCAGGCTGCAGCGCCTTGGGTGAGCCTGCTCGACGACGAAACCAAGATCGTATCGAGCCGGTTCGGCGCCGACCGGTTCCGGGTCGCCGGCACGGCCGAATTCGATGGCGAAAATCGCGACATTCGGGCCGACCGCATCAAGCCGTTGACGGATTGGACACGGCATCTGTTTCCCGGCGTCGACACGAGCCGCGTGGTCCCTTGGGCCGGCTTGCGCCCGATGCTGCCCAATATGATGCCGCGTGTCGGCAGCGGCCGTCTGCCCGGCGTATTCTACAACACTGGGCACGGCCATCTCGGCTGGACCTTGTCGGCCGCGACTGCGGAACTCGTGGCCGAAGTCGTCGCTCCGGTCGCCTCCGCGCCGTTGTTCCGACACGCGGCTTGAGGGTCAGCAGATCCGGACGCCAAGCATCAGATGGCGGTGTAGCCGCCATCGACGAAAATGGTCTCGCCATTGATCATGTCGGAGGCGTTCGAGGCCAAAAACAGGATGAGGTCGCAGATCTCATCGATGCGCGCCACCCGGCCGGCCGGAACCCTCGCCAGGAAGGGGTTGAGCTTGGCCGGGTCGCTCCACACCTGCTCGCCCATCGGCGTCATCACCACCGTGGGACAAATCGCATTGCTCTGGATGTTATGCGGCGCCCATTCCACCGTCATTACCTTGGTCAAGCCGTTGAGGCCGTTCTTGGAGGCCGCGTAGGCGCCGTGCTCGACGAGGGCGACCGAACTCGTCTGAGACGAGATATTGATGATCTTGCCGCGCTTCTGGGCGATCATGCCCGGCGCTAGCGCTTTGGCGAAAAGCCAGGGCGCGCGCAGGTTGACGGCGAGAATCTTGTCCCAATCCTCGACGCGCTGCTCGATGAGCGTGGCCGGGACCGAGGTGCCGGCATTATTGACGAGAATGTCGAGAGTGCCCCATTGGCTGAGGGCTTCGGCGGTTCCAGCCACGATGGCGTCAGCATCGGCGACATCGACCGATAGGGTCAGACAGCGACGGCCCGCGCCCTCGACCGCCGCCTTGGCGTCCTTGAGGCCGCCTGCGTCACGCGCTACGGCGACGACATCCGCGCCCGCCTCGGCAAGCGCTCGACAGGCTTCGAGACCGATGCCCTTTGACGCGCCCGTCACCAGTGCTTTGCGTCCCTTGAGGGACAAGCGGTCGATCATGTTCATTGTCGTCCTCCCCTTATTTGCCATTGCGAAGCGCTTGAAACAGGCGCGTTTTCCGCAACACCTGGCATGTTCGAGCGTTGAGGGGATGTCGCCTTTACGGCCGTCCTCGTCAACTGGAGCGTACCATGTCCCTTTCCGCCCTTGCCCCTGGCCGCACGGCCGTTGTGACCGGGGCCGCGAGCGGTATCGGCCTCGCGGCGGCCAAAAGGTTCGCTGCCCTTGGGATGAAGGTGGTCCTGGCCGATCTCGGCGGCGTCCGCCTCGATGCAGCGGCCGACGCCGTGATGGCATCGGCACCGGAGGGCGAGGTCTCGGTTTTGGCGGTGGCGACCGATGTCGCCAAGATGGAGGATGTGCGGCGGCTCAAGGATCGGGTGCTGGATCGTTTCGGCGATGTCGCGGTGGTGATGAACAACGCGGCGATCGATCCCATCGGCCGACCGTGGGAACGTTACGAAGACTGGCAGCGCCTTCTGGGTGTCAACCTTTGGGGCGTCATCAACGGCGTGCAGGCCTTCGCCCCGGCGATGATCGAGGGCGGCAGGGCCGGGCTCATCATCAATTTGGGCTCCAAACAGGGCATTACGACCCTGCCCGGCAACGCCGCCTACAATGTCAGCAAGGCGGCGGTCAAAGCCTTTACCGAGGCGACCGCGCACGAACTCCGGCAGAAGGCGGATTGCCACGTCACGGCCCACCTTCTCATTCCCGGCTTTACCTTCACCGGCCTTACCGGCACGGCGGAAAAACCTGCCTCCTCCTGGACTGCGGATCAGGTCATCGATTTCATGCTGGACAGCCTTGAACGCGGCGATTTTTACATCCTGTGCCCCGACCATGGAGTGGATCGCAAAACGGATGAAAAACGCATGGCCTGGGCGGTCGGCGACATCATCGAGAACCGCCCGGCTCTCTCGCGCTGGCATCCCGATTACAAGGATGCCTTCGAGCTTCATATGAAGGGGTGAGGTGTTAAGGCGCGGCAGACGACCCGCGCCATTGCTCACCGCCCCGGATCGGCACCGTCACACGGTTGACGGCCGGCGCAAGCGGGCAAACGTATCGCGGCGAATAGCAACAAGACGGATTATAGGCGAAATTAAAATCGAGGATCGTGAGGCCTGATCCATCGGTGCCGAGATCCGCGCTTTTGATCGTGTCCAGCAGATAGCGGCCGGCCCCATAGGTTTCGGTCCCGCTGGTACCATCGGCGAAGGGCAGAAAAACCCCGCCGCAATAGCCGGTGAGCCAATAGAGGGTCAGTTCCCGGCCGAGATGCGCTTCGAGCCCTTGGGTGAGGGCGAATGGCCGCATTTCAAGATCGCCGTCATGCCCGGCGGGGAAATGCACAGGCGGCGCTTCGATGGGAACAATCGACGCGTGGAGCCGCAGGCTAGGGTCGTAGTCGAAGAATTCCAGTCCGTTGAAACTACTTCGTGTTTCGTGGTCGAGAGGCGATTGGGAATGGTGCGCGAAGAGAGCGTCTCGCCGGTTCCGCCAGAGGTGCCACGCCGTTGCGGGATCGGGTTCGGCGCGAATATCCGCATAGAGGGCGGCGACTTGCCGGCGCCAATCCCACAAAGCCACGAAGCCGCCCTTGTCATCGGCCGCTTCGCGCGCGAACGCAGTATCATGGGTCAAACGTCTGATCCTCGATCAAAGACTCAATGAAGCCGCGAAGGCGAGAAAAGTTGCGAGGGCCACATTATGCCTCATAAATGCGACATCATGTCGTTGAGCCGCGTCGGCCCAGAATCCACCCCTCCCAGCGCCGGATCGCATCATCGGGCGGCGCGCCGTCCGGCCGCTCTCCGCTCACCACCGCGATCATCGCCAGAAGTCCGATGACGGCATCGAAGCCGTCGTCGGCGCCCGCATCGTCGGGGGAACCTGCCATGATCGTGGCGCTCAGCGCCGGGTCGAGGATGATCCGCCTTTTCTCCGCCCAAGCCAGAATCTGAGGCGCCAAGCCCATCCGGTCCTCTTGGCGCCGCTTGCTCAAGCCTTTGAACGACAGTCCCAATTGCCCGTAGGCATCGCCCGGATAGGTCTCGGCCAGCGTGAGTCCGCCTGCCTGGGCCAGCGCCGACAGATCGCCATCGAATGGCCAGAGTTTTCCGCCGTCCCACCTCGCTGGCCGGATCACGTTCTTCCAGCCGTGTAAAGCCGCCTTGCCGACCTGCTTGGCGCCGAGCGTCCAGAACATGCACCCGGCGGGCGTGAGGCCACCGCCGCCTCGTTCGCATTGCCGCGTGATGGCAGCGACCGTTTCGACGCCGTGGCTATCGAGCAGATGGGCGAGCGAGGTCTTGCCCGGCTTGGCCGGATAGAAGGGGCGCTGGAGGCGTATCTCTTCTTTTGTGATCGCCACTTCGAAGAACCGGTCCCATTCTCCTATGCCGAAAGCAGGCAGCGCCTCGAGGAAGCCGGCAAAGCCCGTCTTTGCGCCGTAGGCCGCCGGCAGGCCGATCGGAAAATCGAAACCCGCCAGGGTCGGCCCTTCAGCGCCGAGCCCGACCAGCCGTTCGACGAAATCCGGCAATGGACCGGCAAGCGCCGGCCCGGTCGCATGCCAATGTTCACCCTCCCCCCTCGCATGCGCCGTCCACCGCCCCTCGGGACGGATGCTCCAGTCGCTATGGACAAGGTGGCGGAAGGTGCTCGCTTTACTCAGGCGGCGAGATGCTTGTTCTGCGGGAACAGGAAGTTTTTGGCGTCCTCGTCCATCTCGGCCTTGAAGCTGTGCTTCCCCTTCAAAGCCTCGACGCCCTGGACGGCAGGGCGCGCGTTGACTTCGTCGAGAAGGCGCTTGAGGTTCGGCAGGTCGGCCCAAGCCTCCTCGCCCATGACGAAGCCCGCCATGCGGGCCCAGCCCCAGACCGACATATCGACGATCGTATAGGTGTCGCCCAGCATGTAACGGCCCGTAGCCAAGCGGGCATCGATAATGCCCCAGTGACGCTTGGCCTCCTGGTGATAGCGGTTGATCGCATAATCCTGGGTCTTGGGCGCGAAATGCCTGAAATGCACCGCCTGCCCCGAATAGGGGCCGATGCCAGACGCGACGAACATCAGCCAGGAGAGAAGCTCGCCTCGCGCTTGAGGCGCCGGCAGGAATTTTCCTGTCTTCTCCGCCAGATAAAGCAGGATGGCGTTGCTGTCGAAAACGGTCGTGTCGCCGTCCCGGATCACTGGGACCTTGCAATTCGGGTTAAGCGCCGCGAACGCAGGGGCGAACTGCTCGCCCTTGCGCGAATCGACCGGCACCGCCTCGTAGGGCAGCCCAGCATCCTCTAGGTTCTGTTGACAAAGGTCGGCAACCAAATTCTGATGGCTGCGAGGCTTATGAATGCCGTGAACGAGGATAGTGTTTTATCGAAGCGCGTGGCGATGCGTCTGTTCTGCTTGAGTTTGTTGATCATCCGCTCGATTCGATTACGATCCTTGTAGGCGACTTCGTCATGCGGAATGATGACTTTTCGAGACCTTTTGGATGGTATGACAGGAAGAATGCCCCGGACCAGGAGAGCCTCTCGATTGCTATCGCTGTCGTAGCCTTTGTCTCCGAGAAGGGCCTTCGGTTTGGCGATAGCGACGGGATCGTCCATCAGGGGCTCAAGATGGCGGATGTCGGAGGCTTCGCCTCCGGTGACCTCGAAGGCGACAGGGCGTCCGATGGCGTCACACCGACAGTGGACTTTGCTCGTAAAACCGCCGCGCGAGCGACCAAATCCCTGATTTTGGATCCCCCTTTTGCGCCGGCTGCCTGAGAATGCGCCCGGACGATGGTCGAATCCACCATTTGGGTCTCCCACTCGTCGGCGATGCCTACCTCGACCAAGGTTTCGAGCAAAGCATCGAAGATGCCCTGCTGGCACCATCGGCGGAACCGCTGGAACACTGAATTCCACTTGCCGAAGCTCTCGGGCAGATCCCGCCAAGGTGCTCCGCTCCTCAAAATCCACATCATTCCGTTAAAGAAACGACGGTTGTCATGGGCGGGCCGGCATCCCCGACCACACTCGGACGGCAAAAAGGGCTCAATCACCGCCCATTGCTCGTTGGAGATTTCGTAGCGACTCACGTTCGTCTTTCCGCAAAAACAAACGTGAATCAAAAATCATCCCGCTTGGGAATCCTCTTTGTCAACAGAACCTAGGAACAAGGCGACCTTCATCGGGTTCGGGGCGAGATTGTAGTAGAAGGTGATCATTGGAGCGCTCCGCGGGTGGCCTAGGCCATTTCAGGCCTGTATGTAGCCACCTCGTGCGTCATCCAAGCGAACTTTTCAAAAATAGCTGCGCTACCACTTTGCTTCGGCCGATACCCCTCAGCACGATTCCGGGGAATATCGGCATTTCTGCTCCTGGTTGATTTCCAGTTCACGTGCTCCGGCGCTCCCGGCCGGATAGCCTCCGTAACTGCCGTCCGGGCCGTGGACATAATTGCCATAGCCATAGCGGTTCACACGGTAAGTGCTGTCATCCGCAGGTCGTTCGGCAAGCGACCGATCCGATATCGACAAAATCGATGGACGAGGACCCTGAAACTCTTCGGCCGCCAAGGCAGAACCGCCCGCGGTCATCAGTGGAGCGACGAAAACTCCTGCTAGGCCCGCGAGCAGGCCTGCGGAGCGTAGAGTGATAGACATGGCTTTCGACCTTCGTAGTGAGCGCCCACCACCCTGAAATCTCCGCCCCTGCCGGTCTGTTCCTCCAAGATCGCGAATTTCGTGGCGCGGTCGTTACGCGGCCGAGACCTGAGCCATCGCGCCGGCCTGCGCGAAGGCGAGGCGTTTGGCCTTCTCGGCCGGCATGGGACGACCGATGAAATAGCCTTGGAGTTCGTCGAATCCCTCCGCCTTCAGCCGTGCGAATTGGTCCGCCGTCTCGACACCCTCTGCGGTGGTTGTGATCGAGAGGCTGCAGCCAAGGCCCGTTACGGCGCGGATGATGGCGAGGCTTTCGTCGGCGTCGGAGATGTCCGCCACAAAACTCCGGTCCATCTTGATCTTATCGAAGGCAAAGGACCGCAGGTAGCTCAGCGACGAATAGCCGGTGCCGAAATCGTCCATGGCGATCCGCACCCCCAGCGCCTTCAGCCGATGCAGGGTCTGCAGATTGGTACCGCTGTCGGTCAGTAACACTGATTCTGTGATTTCGAGTTCCAAGCGGTCGGGCCGCAGGGCAGTCTCAGCCAGCGTTCGTTCGATGGATTCGACGAAGTCTGGCTTTTTGAACTGCACGACCGACAGGTTGACCGCGACCTTGATCCCGTCCGGCCAGCCTGCGGCCAACTGACAGGCCTCCCGCATCACCCAGTCACCGATCGACACGATCAGGCCGGTCTGTTCCGCCAAGGGAATGAAATCGCCGGGCGCGACCAGTCCACGTGATGGATGACGCCAGCGAATCAAGGCTTCGAAGCCGGTGATTTGCCCGACAGCCAGGCTGTAAAGCGGTTGGAAGTCCAGTTCGAACTGGCCTAGCGCAAGGCCCTGCCGCAAATCTTCGGACATTCGCTGGCGCTCCTCGACATTGAGGCTCATCCGGCGGGTGTAGACCTTGGCGATCCCGCGTCCTTCGGCCTTGGCGGCATAAAGGGCGATGTCGGCTTGGCGCATCAGTTCCTCGGTGCGGCCTTCGCCGGGGCTACCCGACAGGGCGATGCCGATGCTGGTATCGACGTGGGCCACGACTCCGGCAAGATCGAACGGCGCGTCGAAACTCTTCAAAATCCGGTGGGCGAGAGATTGGGCCTCGGCTTCGCCGCTTCTGAGGGGTGTCACGATCGCGAATTCATCTCCTCCGAGCCGGGCAACCATGTCGTGGCGGCGCAGGCACCGGGTCAGCCGAGCGGCCACTTGAGTGAGCAAGGTGTCGCCGGTCTGATGACCATAAGTATCGTTGATGGTCTTGAAGAAATCGAGGTCGACGTAGAAGAGTGCGAAACCGTCCGACCGTCTTCGCCGCTTCACCATGTGATCGAGATGCTGCTGAAACAGCACCCGATTGGGAAGGCCGGTCAGGAAATCGTAGTGAGCCATCCGTGCGACACGGTCCGCCGACTTTCGACGCTCTGTCACATCCTCGGAAATACCCAGAAGATAGCGTGGCTCGTCGCCGCCCGGTGCGGGCAGAGGCTTGAGTATCGTGCGGATCTGACGGTTTTCGCCGTTGCGGTCGATGAAATCGTCATTTTCGAATTCACAGAGGCGTCCACCCGCCATGACCTCACGGTCTTGGCGGGCAAATTTTTGGCCGAGGGTCGGTCCGAAGACGTCCACGGGTGTCCGCCCCAAGACCTCGTCCGGAGTTTTTCCGATGAGCCGCGCCGAACTGGGGTTCATCACGACGAAGCGGCCGTCGTCATTCATGTCCTTGACGAACAAACCATTGGGAAGGGCATCGATGATCGTATCGAGCACCATCTGTGTCGTGGAGAGATCCTGGCGGAGCGCCAAGACGTCGGTTCGATCGATCGCCACGACGATGACGGCCTCTGCGCCGTCGACCGTGATGCGCCGGCCATGGGTAATGACATCCACCGGCTTGCCGTCGATCCGGCAATGGCGCCAAGTCGCGGCCGCATCGAGATCCGATTGACCCCGCACGGCGTCGAGCATGCGCTGGCGCTCTGCGGGCGGGCGGATATCCAGCACCGTCATGCTCATGAATTGCTCGCGCGAATAGCCGTAGAAGCTCATTGCCGCTTCGTTGACGTCGAGAAAGCGAAGGCTCGAAGGATCGTAGACCCATGACGGACTGGGGGACTTCGAGAAGGTCTCCCTGGCGCGGCGCATCGCGGCTTCGATGTCGGCGGCTTGCTCGATCACGGCGGCGGCGGCGCGGGCGAGATGTCGCAGCGCCGTCTGCTCGGCGGTGCTCAACGCGCCCCGCGCCCGGTCGGTATACAGTGTCAGGGTGCCGAGACCGCGCCCGCTTGCCCCGGCCAAGGTCTCACTGAAAAAAGGCGCGCCGGACATGCGCTGCTCGGCCGATCCCGCTTCGACCAGGTGAACTCCGTCATCGAGCGTGATAAGCGCGGCTGCGGCGCCGATCAGTGTCATCGCGCATTCAGCCATCGGCTGAAGGGTCTTGGTCATGGCCCGATCAAAACGCCAACGGCAAGCGGCAATTTCGCCGCTTCCTGTCATTCGCTCGGATCCGACAAACATATATACAACCTGACAAACGAGCGATGCTTTGTCTCTTTGCTCACCATTTCCTGATGTTAGGCGCTTCCTGTTACTTCGAGATTAAACCCGTTCAAAACGAACATTCGTAGGCGAGAGTATGAGCTCAGCCGCCGATATTGAAGGCCGCCAGCGCCGCCATATTGACGATGTCGCTATCGCGCGCGCCAAGCGGCACGATCTGGACCGCGCGGTCGAGCCCGACGATCAGCGGCCCGATCAGCGTGGCGCCGCCGAGCTCCTGCAGCATGTGGGTCGAGATCGACGCCGAGTGAAACGCCGGCATCACCAGGACGTTGGCGGTGTCCGACAAACGGCAGAACGGATAGGCCGCCATACGGTCGCGGTTCAAAGCCACATCGGCGGCCATCTCACCGTCATATTCGAAATCGACGTGTTGGGCGTCGAGGATGCGGACGGCCTCCTGGACGTGCTTGGACCGTTCGCCAGCCGGATGGCCGAAGGTCGAAAAGGCCAGCAGGGCGACGCGGGGCTCGTAGCCGAGCCGTCTCGCGACACCTGCGGCCTCGATCGCGATATCGGCTAGGTCTTGCCCGTTCGGCATTTCGGTGATCGCCGTGTCGGCGACGAGCACGGTCTTGCCGCGCGTCAACACGAGGGACACCCCCATCAGGCGATGTCCTGGTCGCGGGTCGATCACACGGCGAACTTCCTCGATGGCGATCGAGAAGTTGCGGGTGACGCCGGTCACCATGGCGTCGGCATCGCCATTGGCGATCATCGCCGCCGCGAAATGGTTACGGTCCTGGTTGATAAGACGCTGGCAATCCCGGAGGAGCAGCCCCTTGCGTTGCAGCCTCTGGTAGAGAAACTGGGCGTAGATCGCATTGCGATGCGATAGGCGCGCATTGTGGATCTCGATGCCGCGATCGCTGAGGTCGACGCCTGCCGCCAGCGCCGAGGCGTGGATGCGCTCCTCGCGCCCGACCAGAAGCGCCGTACCGAGGCCCTGGTTGACGAAGGACACGGCGGCCCGGATCACCTGCTCCTCCTCGCCCTCGGCGAAGACCACGCGTTTGGGAAAGCGCCGCACGCGCTCGATGATGCGTTGCAGGGCGCCCGCGACGGGGTCACGCCGGGCGGAGAGCTGGGCCTGATAGGCCGGCATGTCGGGGATTGGGCGGCGTGCGACGCCCGTGTCCATCGCGGCCCTCGCGACCGCCGGCGGGATCGTGTGGATGAGGCGCGGATCGAAGGGAACCGGAATGATGTAGTCGCGCCCGAACCGCGGCCGGGAGCCGCCATAGGCGGCCGCCACCTCGTCCGGCACATCCTCCCGGGCCAGAAGCGCGAGCGCCTGAACGGCGGCGACTTTCATCTCCATGTTGATGGTCGTGGCCCGCACGTCGAGCGCGCCGCGAAAAATGTAAGGGAAGCCGAGGACATTATTGACTTGGTTCGGATAGTCCGACCGGCCGGTCGCCACGATGGCGTCGTCGCGCACCGCATGAACCTCCTCGGGCGTGATCTCGGGATCGGGGTTCGCCATCGCGAAGATGATCGGCTTCGGGGCCATGCTCATCACCATGGCCTGGCTCAGCGCGCCTTTGGCCGAGAGTCCGAAGAAGATGTCGGCGCCCTCGCATGCCTCGGCCAGTGTCCTTCGGCTCGTCTTTGCCGCATGGGCCGACTTCCACTGGTTCATGCCCTCCTGCCGGCCCTGGTAGACGACGCCCTTTGTGTCGCACAGGATGACGTTCTGCGGCTGGAACCCGATCGACTTGATGAGGTCGAGACAAGCGATCCCCGCCGCGCCCGCGCCGTTGCAGACCAGGGTGGTCCGAGCGATGTCCCGGCCGGTGAGCTGAATGGCGTTCAGCATCCCGGCTGCCGCGATGATGGCGGTGCCGTGCTGGTCGTCATGGAACACCGGTATGTCCATGAGCTCGCGCAGCCGCTCCTCGATGATGAAACATTCGGGGGCCTTGATGTCCTCGAGGTTGATGCCTCCGAACGACGGCCCGAGGTAGCGGACAGCCGCGATGAAGGCGTCCGCATCCTCCGTGTCGATTTCGAGATCGATGGAATCGATGTCGGCGAAGCGCTTGAACAGCACCGCCTTGCCTTCCATCACGGGCTTGGAGGCCAGCGCTCCCAGGTTGCCGAGGCCGAGGATCGCGGTGCCGTTGGAGATCACAGCCACCATGTTGCCCTTGGCCGTATAATCATAGGCGAGGGCAGGATTCTCGTAGATGGCCTGGACGGGCACCGCCACGCCCGGCGAATAGGCCAGCGACAGGTCGCGTTGCGTCGCCATGGGCTTCGTCGGCATGACCTCGAGTTTGCCCGGACGCCCCTGGGAATGAAAATTGAGCGCTTCCTGATCGGTGATGGTCGGCCGTTTGGGTCGGCCGCTCGTTGGTAGGGTCATAAGGATCGCGCTCTTTGTTGGGCGTCTGAAGGCGCCCATGGCAAGAGTTGCGTCGATCAGACCGGTCTTCACCCTTCGGAGACGGCCTCACGTCGACGCGACCCTTCCCGTGGGGACCCTTGCGTGGGCGCGGAGCATAAGCGCGGCGCACGAGACGGAGCAAGAGCGCCGGTGCACCATTCGGCTGTTCGAGAGCATGATGTCTACGGGAAACCCGAGCCGACTGTTCGGCATCATGGTCTAGCGCTGCGCGCGCTTTTCCTCCGGCCGGTTGATCGCGGCGGCTTCCTTGGGCATCTTGGGCCTATGCCATGCTGCGGCCTGAGAGGCCGGCAGGGGTGCGCCGAAATGGAGGCCTTGTCCGGTCCGGCAGCCCATGGCCTTGAGACATTCGAGCTGTTCGATCGTTTCGATGCCTTCGGCCACGATGTCGATGGCAAGCCGTGAGCAAAGGCCGATCGTGGCCTCGATGACGGCCCTATCATGGACCGAGGCGAGACAATGCCCGACCAAGGACCGACCCAGCTTGACGCTATCGATGGGATAGGTCCGAAGCTGCGTCAGCGAGCCGAGGCCTCTCCCGAAGTCGTCGAGCGCGACGCGAATCCCGCCGCTCCTGAGCCGTGCCAGCGTTGCGCCGATGTGGGCCGCCTCGCTGAGAAACAAGCTTTCGGCGACCTCGATCTCGATCATGTCCGGCCGCAGTCCAAAATCGGAGATCCGCTCGATCAGATCGGCCGCGAAGCGTGGATCGCGGATTTGAGGTGCGCTGAGATTGACGGCGATATGGCCGAAATCGCGACCCTCTTCGGCCCACGCCGAGGCCTGGCGCACCACCTTGTCGACTGCCCATTGGCCGAGGCGGGCCGAAAGACCAGGGTCTTCGAAGGCATCCTGAAACTCGTCCGCGCTCGCGATGGAGCCGTCGGGGCGCCGCCAGCGAAAGAGCGCCTCGAAACCCGACAGGCGCTTCGTGAGCAAGCACAGCTTTGGCTTGTAGAAGAGATCGAGTTCTTCGGCCGTGATTCCCTGGCCGATCGCTTCGACGATCTCGCTCCGTCGCTCCGCCTTGCGCTTCATGTCGGCTGTGAAGACGCGGAACGTGCTACGGCCTGCGGCCTTGGCGGCGTAGAGGGCCAGATCCGCCTCGATGAAGAGTTCGCTCGGGGTGTAGGGCCGTGTGCCATCCGGGATCGCGACGCCGATCGAGGCCCCGAGTTGGAACGATTGCCCCTGCCACGCGATGGGATCGCGCAACCGGTGAAGGATCGCCTCCGCCAGGGCTTCGATCGCCTGGCGGTCGAAGTCCGATCCCAAGAGAATGGCAAATTCGTCGCCGCCGATGCGGGCCACGAGTTCGGCGCTTCGACCCGAGTCTCGAAGACGCCGCGCGATCTGCTTCAGGCATTCGTCGCCATGGGCGTGCCCAAAGGTGTCGTTGATTGGCTTGAACCCGTCGAGGTCGATGAGCATGAGCGCGCATCGCGGGTCCCCTCCATCGCTCGGTCGTGGCCGGTTCAGCGTCGATTGGAACGAGGCACGATTGGCGAGCCCCGTCAGCGAATCGAATTCCGCCAAATAGCGTGTCCGCTCCCCGAGCGCCTTTTCCTCGGTAATATCCTGTTTCATCCCGAAGATGCGCACCGCGACGCCGTTCGCGGCTTCGACCGTGAGGGTGATGCGGATCCAGCGCTCCTGGCCGTTGCAGGTCTTGATCTTCGCGTCGAGCGTGAAGCCGCCGCACTCCTCGATCGCCTTCCGGCGCAGGACGTCCAACCGGTTCCGTGATTCCGGCGCGTAGAAGTCGAGGATTTGCGCTCGGTCGATCGGCGAACCTCGCGGAAGTTCGAAAATGTCATAGACAACGTCCGACCAACGCAGGCTCTCGAAGGCGAGGTCGCATTCCCAAACGCCGATCTTTGCCGCCACGGAGGCGCGCTCGAAGATTTTGTGGCTATGGGCCAGCGCGACCTCCCGATCTCGAAGCAATCGCGCCATCGTCTCGGTGTCCTGAGCGCGGCGTAGCATCCCTGCCGCCATGCTCGCCAGGTCGGCCAGGGTTTGCGTCTGCTCGCGGGTCAGTCGTCGCGCTCGGGTGTCGCGCAACGTCAAACTCCCGATCGCGCGGCCGTCCGGCAGGGTCAAGGGCGCGGAAGCCTCGAAACGCATCGACGGTGGTTGCGAGGCGGTCGCTCGAGGCTTCCCGTCGAGCGCGATCTCCGCGGCCGGAACCTCGAAGGTGAGGCGGACCAAGGCGAGAAGCGCATCGATCTCCGCGATCTCGCTGGGGTTCGCCGCGTCGGGCGTCAGCGGCCTATCATGCAGGACGAACGCATTCTGCAAAGTTGACTGGTTTCGCATGCGGCACCCTTGACGCGACCAACAGGTCGGACACCCCCGATTGTATCGGAACGCCGTTTAGCAATCGTAAGGACCCGGGGATGCGGTCATCGATCGTTGCGACAGGATGTCGGTTCTGCGATGGAGCTTTCTCACAAGGACACAAGAGATGAACTCGACACCGATCCTTCTCTACGGTTTCTGGCGCTCCAACGCGGCCTACCGTGTGCGCGTCGCCTTGAACCTCAAGGGGGTCGCCTATCGCGAGATCCCGATCGATCTCGACAAGGGGGAACAATCCGCTCCGGACTTCCTGGCCCGAAACCCCATGGGCGCCGTGCCGGCGATGATTATCGGCGATCATGGTTCGCCGATCACGCAATCGCTGGCGATCCTCGACTATATCGAGGAATGCTATCCGGAGCCGCCGCTCCTGCCGAAGGATGCCTTGGGCCGGGCGCGCGTTCGCGGCCTTGCGGCGGATGTGGCTTGCGACTCGCATCCGCTGATCGTGCCGCGCGTCAAAGCCTATCTGCGCGACCATGCTGGCTTCGATGACGCCGCCTTCCGGGCGTGGCAGCGTCACTGGATCACCACCGGCCTTCAGGCGATAGAATCCAAACTGTCGACAAGCGATGCGACCGGCCGTTTCTGTCATGGCGATGTCGTGACCAGTGCCGATATTTGCGTTTCCGGACTCGCCATGGCGGCGCGGCTGTTCAAATTCGAGGTCGAGACTATCCCTACAGTGACCCGGATCGTCGAAACCTGTTTCGCTGATCCCGCCTTTGCCAAGGCGGATCCCCTGAAACAGGCCGATTCGCCCCGGCCGGCCTGAGCCTGTCGTTGCACGCTTATTAAGTGGTGCCCGCGCGTGTCATGAGCGATCCGGCGCTTCAAGCGGCGGGGCGCGCATAGCTGTCATTCGCCGTCGGCCTGAAATTGAGACTTGCGGGGGCAGCTCGGTTGGGCTTATACAACGTCCATCGACGGCGCCGGTGCTGCTCAGCACGGCGGGATTGATGCTTTTCAAGTCTCATCGCTTGATGGTTGGCCGGCTCAGGCGCCGGTTGAAGAAGCATCTTTCGGACTCTTAAATGTGGGCCTACGTCCAAGTTACGCTGTTTGATTTATGAATCGGAAGGAAGAGAAACGTGGACGGCGGGGTCCTTGCGGTTTTGTATTGCAGCGATGTGATACGGAACGAAGGTATACTCTGGCGGTCACGTTTTCAAATTCATCGCGTTTTACTTTCGAGTAGGACGGATGTGTTTGGGACTCGTCAAGAGAGGGTTGGCAGTGATGCCGGCCTGAGTAGGGATTGTTTTTAGGAACGGTTCCGAGTGACCTGCTGGGATTTATTTTCAAGTTCAACTTGAGAGTTTGATCCTGGCTCAGAACGAACGCTGGCGGCAGGCTTAACACATGCAAGTCGAACGCATCCGCAAGGGTGAGTGGCAGACGGGTGAGTAACACGTGGGAACATACCCTTCGGTACGGAACAACTTGGGGAAACTCGAGCTAATACCGTATACGTCCTGGCGGAGAAAGATTGATCGCCGAAGGATTGGCCCGCGTTCGATTAGCTAGTTGGTGAGGTAATGGCTCACCAAGGCGACGATCGATAGCTGGTCTGAGAGGATGGCCAGCCACATTGGGACTGAGACACGGCCCAAACTCCTACGGGAGGCAGCAGTGGGGAATATTGGACAATGGGCGCAAGCCTGATCCAGCCATGCCGCGTGAGTGATGAAGGCCTTAGGGTTGTAAAGCTCTTTCGCACGCGACGATAATGACGGTAGCGTGAGAAGAAGCCCCGGCTAACTTCGTGCCAGCAGCCGCGGTAATACGAAGGGGGCTAGCGTTGTTCGGATTTACTGGGCGTAAAGGGAGCGTAGGCGGATATTTAAGTCAGGGGTGAAATCCCAAGGCTCAACCTTGGAACTGCCTTTGATACTGGAGATCTTGAGTCCGGGAGAGGTGAGTGGAACTGCGAGTGTAGAGGTGAAATTCGTAGATATTCGCAAGAACACCAGTGGCGAAGGCGGCTCACTGGCCCGGTACTGACGCTGAGGCTCGAAAGCGTGGGGAGCAAACAGGATTAGATACCCTGGTAGTCCACGCCTTAAACGATGAATGCCAGCCGTTAGGCAGTTTACTGCTGAGTGGCGCAGCTAACGCTTTAAGCATTCCGCCTGGGGAGTACGGTCGCAAGATTAAAACTCAAAGGAATTGACGGGGGCCCGCACAAGCGGTGGAGCATGTGGTTTAATTCGAAGCAACGCGCAGAACCTTACCAGCCTTTGACATGGCAGGACGGCACAGAGAGATTTGTGTCTTCTCTTCGGAGACCTGCGCACAGGTGCTGCATGGCTGTCGTCAGCTCGTGTCGTGAGATGTTGGGTTAAGTCCCGCAACGAGCGCAACCCACGTCCTTAGTTGCCATCATTCAGTTGGGCACTCTAGGGAGACTGCCGGTGATAAGCCGCGAGGAAGGTGTGGATGACGTCAAGTCCTCATGGCCCTTACGGGCTGGGCTACACACGTGCTACAATGGCGGTGACAGAGGGACGCTAAGCCGCGAGGCTACGCCAATCTCCAAAAGCCGTCTCAGTTCGGATTGCACTCTGCAACTCGAGTGCATGAAGTTGGAATCGCTAGTAATCGTGGATCAGCACGCCACGGTGAATACGTTCCCGGGCCTTGTACACACCGCCCGTCACACCATGGGAGTTGGTTCTACCCGAAGGCGTTTCGCCAACCGCAAGGGGGCAGGCGACCACGGTAGGGTCAGCGACTGGGGTGAAGTCGTAACAAGGTAGCCGTAGGGGAACCTGCGGCTGGATCACCTCCTTTCTAAGGATGGTTCTTCAAGGGCGGTTTTGCTTTGGCAAGACCCACCCCTTATTGGGCCGCTTAGATACAGGACCCGACATCACGGGTCCATTTTGCGGGACGCCGCCGTCTTCGTTTCTCTTCCTTCACTGCGGACGTGACAGGTGTCCTTGATGGGATGTCTGTTCCGGGCTTGTAGCTCAGTTGGTTAGAGCGCGCGCTTGATAAGCGTGAGGTCGGAAGTTCAAGTCTTCCCAGGCCCACCATCGAGCTGTTGTTCTGGATCGGTTGATCGGGTTGGTGTTCGGTGCGCGGCACCGCAAGGCCGACTGGCCGCCGGGTCATTGTTTGGGATCATTCGGTAGACCGATGATCTGATGGCCCGGAAGCCAAGTCGACGGATGTCGACGCCGGCGTTTGAGGCCGAGGGGGATCCTTGGCCTTGTGCGCAGCACCAGGCCAAGGGGCTATAGCTCAGTTGGGAGAGCGCGTGCTTTGCAAGCATGAGGTCGTCGGTTCGATCCCGTCTGGCTCCACCATGGTTTTGGGATCGTGTGGGGTTAGGCTCGGGTCTTGAGCCTTTGGCGAGATAAGCGTCCGCGAAGACACAAGAAATTCGTTCCACCCTGCGGGGTGCGGACGTGAGGTGTCGCCCGAGAGGGCTGATGCCGGCTGGTTATTTT
This sequence comes from Lichenihabitans sp., assembly GCA_965214365.1. GTDB lineage: Bacteria > Pseudomonadota > Alphaproteobacteria > Rhizobiales > Beijerinckiaceae > Lichenihabitans. The sequence goes on along the minus strand of CBDCBM010000004.1, from coordinate 388,978 downwards.
ACATCGTGAAGAGGGAATGTATCCGATCCACCGATTGGGTTTTTGGTTTGCGGCTCTGCCGCAGACGGAAAACTGTTCGGCCCGGATATGTTTGAAGCAAACTGGTCTTTCTGGACCGGTGGCTTTGCGTCGAGGGCGGGTCTTTATGGCTTTGTGCTCGATGGTGAAGCGGCCGGGACCAAAAAGAAGTGATGTCGTGTGATTTTGGGTTTGGGAATTCGATGACGGGGGTTTTCTTCCGTCATGGGGTTTCTTGGGTCCTGATCACCGACAATATGATCGATCAAGTGTCATAAGGGTATCTGGTGGATGCCTTGGTGCTGAGAGGCGATGAAGGACGTGGTACGCTGCGATAAGCTTTGGGGAGCCGCGAACAGGCTTTGATCCAAGGATTTCCGAATGGGGAAACCCACTTCCAGACTGCAGGAGACAGGGGACGGGGATTGGACGTAAGTCTGGTTCCGGTCTTTTGTCTTCTGTTGTCTGATCAGAAGTATTTGTGACTGAATACATAGGTTACAAAGGCGAACCCGGGGAACTGAAACATCTAAGTACCCGGAGGAAAGGACATCAACGAGACTCCGTTAGTAGTGGCGAGCGAACGCGGACCAGGCCAGTGATGCGATTGAAGACAGCGGAACCGTTTGGAAAGGCGGGCTAGAGTGGGTGACAGCCCCGTACGCGACGTTGACTTTTGCATCCATGAGTAGGGCGGGACACGAGACATCCTGTCTGAACGTGGGGGGACCACCCTCCAAGCCTAAGTACTCCTCAGCGACCGATAGCGAACAAGTACCGTGAGGGAAAGGTGAAAAGCACCCCGACGAGGGGAGTGAAACAGTTCCTGAAACCGGATACCTACAAACAGTAGGAGGCCAAGGTTTGTCCTGGCTGACTGCGTACCTTTTGTATAATGGGTCAGCGACTTAATTTGACGAGCGAGCTTAAGCCGATAGGTGGAGGCGCAGCGAAAGCGAGTCTGAACAGGGCGTTCAGTTCGTCGGATTAGACCCGAAACCGAGTGATCTAGCCATGAGCAGGTTGAAGGTCGGGTAACACCGACTGGAGGACCGAACCGGTGTCTGTTGAAAAAGCCTCGGATGACTTGTGGTTAGGGGTGAAAGGCCAATCAAACTCGGAAATAGCTGGTTCTCCGCGAAATCTATTTAGGTAGAGCCTCGCATGTATGGCTTGAGGGGTAGAGCACTGGATGGGCTAGGGGGACTTACCGTCTTACCAAACCTAACCAAACTCCGAATACTCAAGATTCTTGTGCGGGAGGCACACAGTGGGTGCTAACGTCCATTGTGAAGAGGGAAACAACCCAGACCAACAGCTAAGGCCCCCAATTCGTGGCTAAGTGGGAAAGGATGTGGAAATCCCAAAACAACCAGGAGGTTGGCTTAGAAGCAGCCATCCTTTAAAGAAAGCGTAACAGCTCACTGTCTAAATAAGGGTTTCTGCGCCGAAGATGTACC
>CBDCBM010000004.1:0-385000 GCA_965214365.1 Lichenihabitans sp. | reverse complement strand
CTTGTGGTCCTCGTATTGCTCGCCGGTCTCGTGAACATGCTGCGGGGCGGCTCATCCAATACGTCGCAACTTCTGATGCGCTGGCGCGTCGGCCTTCAATTCGCGACCATCATCGTCGTGATGGTGGTGCTTTACTTCCGAGGTGGTTAGGCGTGGTCGTTCTCAATCGTATCTATACCCGCACTGGCGATGACGGCACGACGGCGCTTGGCACAGGTGAGCGGCGCCGAAAATCTGACCTGCGCGTCGCGTCATACGGAACGGTCGACGAGACCAATGCGGCGCTTGGCATGGCGCGGCTGACCGCGCCCGCCGAGTCGACGGACCTCGACCTGATGCTGGGCCGTATCCAGAACGATCTCTTCGATCTCGGCGCCGATCTCGCGACGCCGCCGGCGGCCGACGAGGTGGATGGCCGGGCGCTGAGAATCGTTCAGGCCCAGGTGGACCGGATCGAGCGCGAGATCGACACGCTGAATGCGCATCTGGAGCCGCTCCGCTCCTTCGTGTTGCCGGGCGGCACTCCGACCTCCGCAGCGCTGCATGTGGCCCGGACGCAATGCCGGCGCGCCGAACGCCTGATGGTGGACCTCGCCGCCGTCCCGGGCGAGACGGTCGGCGCGCCCGCGCTTGGCTATGTCAACCGGCTGTCCGATTTCCTCTTCGTTGCTTCGCGCTATTGCAATTTTTTGCGCGGCGGCGACGTGTTGTGGGTGCCGGGGAAGAATAGGTAGTGTCTCGCAGGCCACGGGCGAATGGCCCGGCTCCCGATCCGGGGTGGTCGGTCAGTTTGAATAACCGCTTTCGACCCAATTCGGAAATTCGGAAGGTCCGATCCCGGACCCACCGGCGGCGAAGCGAGGGAGCGGACCGGAAACGCCGCGGCGGGCGTTACTCGACTTTGCCGGCCGCTGGGCGCATTGTATGGACATCGCGATGACTGGGTTCCGCTCATGTTGACCTACACGACCCTTGCCGAAGAGGCCGACGAAACTAGCTTCGACACAGTTCAGGATCGGGTGGTCGAATGGGGAAATCGCATCGATGCGCTTTATCAGCAGCTCAAGAGCTGGTCCCCGCCGGAGTACAAGTGGGATACAACGCAGTATCTCACGATGCATGAGGAATTGATGAGGCATTACGGAGTCGCCTCCATCTTACTTCCTGTCCTAAATATCTTTGATCTGTCCGGCTGGAAGGCCAAAATCATACCATATGGCCTGTGGATCATTGGCGGAGACGGTCGCCTCGATCTGCTTACTGGGACGCAGCGTTATCTTATCACGGGAGTGCCGCCTAGCATGGGTTCGGGATGGCGCATTTCGAAGCTGGAACACCGCGACAACACAACCGCCCTTGATCAGACATCCTGGCTTGCGGCGCTTCAATGAATTTGGTACCGCAAATTCGGGCCGCCTACTCGGAGACCGACAGTTATCTTCTCAATCAACTGAACATCGCTCCTAACAGCAGCAACGTTTCTCGCCAAAATAATTTGCAAGATTTCCGCAGACTCAACGACAACGCATATTTTGTGGTGCTGTGGGGCCAGTTGGAGAACGAGATCAACGCGAAATTTGCGGCAATGATCTCGTCTGGTCAGGCGCATCCTGACTGGAAAGAGCGTCGAAAGTTTTATAATTATACCGTTGACAAAACAAAGTTTGAGGAAAGGCTCTTATTGCTTATCGATAAGCAGGCCGGAAAGGGTAGCCTCTGGGCGCTCGCAATGAGATATTATGAGCATCGGAACAAGATTGCGCATGGGGAAAGCAACAGAACCGGAATCGACGTAACCGCAGTGATTGCCGCGCTCTACCAGATGCAATCGGCGCTCACGGTCTGACATCAAAGCTCATTCTGGGGCAATATGCGGTGCGGCCGTGTGCACGCCCTTGAAGCTGCTCGCTCCGAGCGGAATCGAAGTATACTGATTTGCGCCACTCACGCACCGGTGCGATGGGCTCGGCAGCGGTCTAACTTATACCTGGCGTGCAGCCAACTTCAGCAATCCACCCAAAGCGGAACTGATCTCCCCTACTCGAAACCCGTCTTTCGCTTGACCGAATCCGACGCGTCCCCTATAGGCAGCGGCGGGACACCTCTCCCCAACGAGAGGCTACCATCTGTGAGGATGGACTAAAATGAACATGCAAAAACCCGCCACGCGGCCGGGAAATCCCTGTTTTTCGTCCGGGCCCTGCGCCAAGCGCCCCGGCTGGTCTCTCGAAGCGCTTCGTGATGCGGCGCTCGGCCGCTCGCATCGGGCGAAGATCGGCAAGGCCAAGCTTCAGGCCGCCATCGACCAGACCCGCGCCGTTCTTCAAATTCCCGCCGACTATCGCATCGGCATCGTGCCCGGCTCCGACACCGGTGCGGTCGAGATGGCCATGTGGACCATGCTCGGCGCTCGGCCTGTCGATGTCCTGGCCTGGGAAAGCTTTGGCGAAGGCTGGGTGACGGATGCCGTCAAGCAGCTCAAGCTCGCCGACGCCCGCGTGCTGAAAGCGCCCTACGGCGGCATCGTGGATTTCACGCAAGTGAATTTCGACCATGACGTGGTCTTCACTTGGAACGGCACCACCTCCGGCGTCAGGGTCGCGAATGGCGACGCCATTCCGGACGCCCGGGCCGGCCTCACCATCTGCGACGCCACCTCGGCCGCTTTCGCCCAGCATCTGCCCTGGCCAAAACTCGATGTCGTGACCTTCTCGTGGCAGAAGGCGCTGGGGGGCGAGGCCGCCCATGGGATCATCATCCTGTCGCCCCGCGCCGCCGAACGGCTCACGACCTATACGCCGCCGCGTCCCCTGCCAAAAGTGTTCCGCCTGGTGGCGGGCGGCAAACTCACAGAGGGCGTCTTCGCTGGGGAGACCATCAATACGCCGTCGATGCTGTGTGTGGAAGACTATCTCGACGCGCTCGCCTGGGGCACATCCGTCGGCGGCCTCGAAGGCCTTGTCGGCCGCGCCGATCGCAACGCCAAGGCGCTGAACGATTGGGTCGCGAAAACCCCATGGGTTGCGAATCTCGCCGACCGGGCCGAGATCCAGTCCAACACCTCGGTTTGCCTGAAGGTGGTCGATCCCGCCATCACGGCGCAATCGGCGGACGACCAAGAGAAATTTGCCAAGACGCTGGCCAGCCTTCTTGAGAAGGAGGGCGTCGCCTATGACATCGGCTCCTATCGCGACGCGCCTCCGGGCCTGCGGATCTGGTGCGGTGCCACGGTCGAGGCCGCCGATGTGGAGGCCCTGACACTATGGCTCGACTGGGCCTATGCGGTCGCGAGCCAAGAGCTTCAAAAAGCGGCCTGAGCTTTCACCCCTCATCCGGCGCTACGCGCCACCGTCTCCCGCAAGGGGAGAAGGAACATTCGGCGACGTTGGCGCCCTTCTTCTCTTGCGGGAGACGGTGGCGCGTAGCGCCGGATGAGGGGGTTGCAAACCATTCTTCTCTTCGACGACCAGGAAAACCCATCATGGCTCCCCGCGTCCTCATCTCAGACGAACTTTCACCCGCCGCCGTCGCCATCTTCAAGGAGCGGGGCGTCGACGTGGATTTCCGTCCCGGCATCGACAAGGACACTCTCGCCTCCATCATCGGGCAGTATGATGGCCTCGCGATCCGCTCCGCCAGCAAGGTCACGGCCAAGCTGCTCGAAGCAACAGATCGGCTCAAGGTCATCGGCCGCGCCGGCATCGGGGTCGACAATGTCGACATCCCGGCCGCCACCGCCAGGGGCGTGATCGTGATGAATACGCCTTTCGGCAATTCCATCACCACCGCCGAACACGCCATCGCGCTCACTTTCGCCCTGGCCCGGCAGATTCCCGCCGCCGACATTTCCACCCAGGCCGGCAAGTGGGAAAAGAACCGCTTCATGGGTGTCGAGCTCACCGGAAAAGTCTTCGGCATCATCGGCTGCGGCAATATCGGCTCCATCGTGGCGAGCCGCGCCGTGGGGCTGAAGATGCGGGTCATCGCCTATGACCCCTACCTGTCGCCGGAACGGGCGATCGACCTCGGCGTCGAAAAGGTGGAGCTCGACGACCTGCTGCATCGGGCCGACATCATCACCCTCCACACCCCCATGACGCCGCAGACGAAGAACATCCTGTCGGCCGAGAATCTCGCCAAGACCAAAAAGGGCGTCCGCATCATCAATTGCGCGCGGGGCGGTCTCGTCGATGAAGACGCTTTGCGCAAATTGCTCGACAGCGGTCATGTGGCGGGTGCGGCCATCGACGTCTTCGCCCAAGAGCCCGCCAAGGAGAACGTGCTCTTCGGCCATCCGAACGTCGTCTGCACGCCGCATCTCGGAGCGGCTACTAGCGAGGCGCAGGAGAATGTCGCCCTCCAGGTCGCCGAGCAGATGTCGGACTATCTGGTCCGAGGCGCCATCACCAACGCCGTCAATTTCCCCTCGATCACGGCCGAGGAGGCGCCAAAACTAAAGCCGATGATCGCGCTCGCCGAAAAGCTCGGGTCCTTCGCCGGCCAGTTGACCGAGGCGTCCATCCGCGAAGTGAAGGTGACCTACGAAGGTGAGGTCGCGAGCTTCAACACCCGCGCGCTGACCGCCTCGGCGCTCGCCGGCCTGCTGCGTCCGGCTTTGTCGCATGTCAATGTCGTCTCGGCCCCCGCCGTCGCCAAGGATCGCGGCATCGTGGTCGAGGAGGTGACCCGCGCCGCCGAGAGCGACTATGAATCGCTCATCACGCTGACGGTGAAGACCGACGCGCAGGAACGCTCCATTTCAGGCACCGTGTTCACCGACGGCAAGCCACGCATCGTGCAGATCAAGGACATCAAGGTCGACGCTGAATTCGCCCCCTCGATGCTCTATGTGACCAATGAGGACAAGCCGGGCTTCATCGGCCGGTTCGCTACCGCGCTCGGCGACGCGGGACTTAACATCGCCACCTTCGCGCTCGGCCGCGACGGCCCCGGCGGCTCAGCGATCGCGCTCGTCGAGATCGACGGCGAGGTTCCGGCCGCGACCCTCGACAAGATCCAGTCCCTGCCCGGGGTCAAGGCCGGCAAGGTCCTTCGGTTCTGAACCCCGCCCTCATCAGGCGAGGGATGGCGGGAGACCGTCATCCTTCGGGAAAGCGATAGACAATGTCGGAGAAACGGTCGGTCGGGAACACGTAGAAGACTCGCAGGACAGAGCCGGATTCATTGCGCAACCCGTGCAACGCATTGCTGGGAATGAACGCGGCCGATCCTGACGATACAATCGTCTCCGTCCCGTCGATCGTGAGCAGGCCGGTGCCGTCAACGATGAAATAGATCTCCGGCTGTTCATGCCGGTGCGGTCTGAGGCTGCCGCCGTCACCCGGGATTTCGACGACGCCGGCGCTCATGTCGGATGTCGGCGTGATGTCGCCGCTAAAGAACGTGAACCACGTCGCGCTGCCTCTGGCCGGATCGCCCCATCCCTCCCGCGGTCTCTCGGCGGCATTGGTAACAACCGGCCGATTCTCTTCACCCATGGCGCGCCTCGCGTATTGATGGTCCAGGCAGTCCTCGGCCGCATCATCCATCAAAGCGATCGCGAAACAAAATCGTCATCATGCGGGACTCGCCCTCGTTGAAGCCGTCAAGGCGCTGACCTCAACAAAACTGAGGCAAGGCTTCAAAAACCTATCCTTGGCGTCGTCCCTCTCCTCTGGCATTTTCGCTCATGGCCACAGGCTAGCGAGAGTAGACACGATGATCCGGACAGGCGCGCAGTACAGGGACTCGATCCGCGACGGCCGTGCTGTCTTCATCAACGGCGAGCGGGTCAAGGACGTCACCACCCATCCGATGTTCCGGCCCATCGTCGATGTGCGGGCGCGCATCTACGACATGCAGCACGAGGCGGCGACCGCGCCGATCATGACCTGCCGGCAGGACGGCGAGGTCAACGCGGTCGGCAATATGCTGCCGATGACTCAAGGGGATTGGTGGGCGAAGCGCCGCGCCACCGACACGGTGATGGAGGAGATCGGCGGCGTCGTCACCCGCGTAGGCGACGAGACGGTCGGCGAGATGTGGTCGCTGTTCGACGGGCAGGACGTCCTCAACGAGGTCGACCCCCAATTTTCCGCCAATATCCGCAATCACATCGGCAAGGTTTTGCACGCGGATCCGTTCCATGTGTCGGCCAATACCGACCCCAAGGGTGACCGTTCCAAGGCGCCGCAGGATCAGGACCCCGACATGCTCTTGCATGTCGTTAAGGAGACCGACGCCGGCATCGTGGTGCGGGGCGCCAAATACGAGACGGCCGCCGCCTATGCGAACCAAGCCTTCACTAAGCCCACCATCGCCAACTGGGGCAACGCGGCCTATTCGGATTATGCGGTCGGCTTCATCTGCGACCTCGGCTCGCCCAATCTGAAATTCATCTGCCGCACCGGTTTCGCGGGCCGCGCGCCAGCCGCCGACTACCCGTTGTCGAACAAGTTCGACGAAGTCGATACGATCGTCATCTTCGACGACGTGTTGATCCCGTGGGAGAACGTGCTGTTCTACCGCCACACCAAAGCGGCGGCGTTCATCCGCGCGACGCTGCATCGCTATTCGGCCTTTGCCTATGTGCAGCGGATTCTGAAGTTCGCCGACATGATGATCGGCGCGGCTTTGTTCAACGCCCGCCAGACCGGCCTCGACAAGCAGCAGGCCGTGCAGGAAAAGCTCTCGCAGATCGCCGTCTATCGCGAGGGCATCAACGCGCATCTCACGGCCGCCATCGCGCTGGCGGAGAAGAGCCCCGGCGGGCTTCTGATGCCGAACCAGTCGCTGCTGTACGCGGGCCGCGTCCTCGCCTGCTCGCAGCTGCATGAGATGATGCACATCGCCCGCGAACTCTGCGGCGGGCAAATCTGCGTCACGCCCGACTATGCCTCGTTCCAGTCTCCCGAGACGAAGCCTTGGCTCGATAAATATTACTCGGTCAACGACAATTGGGTGTCAGACGACAGGCGACGCCTGCTGGCACTGGCCCGCGACATGCTGAATTCCGACTATGCGGGGCATCGTCTGACGTTTCAGCTCTTCGCTCAGGCGCCGCCTTTCGCGCACCTCAACGCCGTCTATCGCAGCTTCGACTGGGACGGACCGCTCGATTTCGTAAAAAAGGCCGCCGGCCTGTCGGATCGCGTCTTCGACGGCTCCAAAAACCTTCCCGGCGATAGCGCGGTGCGGACCTGGTTTTCTTCTGACAAAATCGCGGCGGAGTAGGTTTTCCCTGCTCCCGCTCGCGGCAGAAGGCGTCGCCGCGAAGCGGTGACGGATGAGGGTAAATCCTACCTGTGTTTCCCCTCCTGCGACCTTTGCCCTCGACGAGCCGGCATCGCCGCTGCTCTATGCCAACCGGGCCAATGGCCGACTAGCCAGCGCCCATTTTTCGTAACGGGACCTTGCTCGCATGACCGTCCACAAACGTATCCGGCCCTTCAACACCAAGGACACCTATCCCGAGCAGGCGATCGACAACGATCTGTGCCAGGCGGTGGTGGCGCGGGGCACCATGGTATTCCTGCGCGGCCAGATCGGTCAGAATCTCGACACGTCGGAAAGCGTCGGAATCGGAGACGCGGCGGCGCAGACCGAACAGGCCATGGCCAATATCAAGATGTTGCTGGAGGAAGCAGGCGCCTCGCTGGATCATATCTGCAAGCTGACAATCTATCTGATCGATCCGCGTTATCGCGAACCTGTGTACCGGGTCGTCGGCAAATGGCTGAAGGGGGTCTATCCGGTATCGACCGGCATCGTTATCTCGGCTCTCGCGCGGCCCGAATGGGTGGTCGAGGTCGAGGCCATGGCGGTCATTCCGGACGCAGCGTCATGACCTTTTCCATCGTGGCTCGCTGTGCCGAGACCGGCATGTTCGGGGTCGCGGTCTCCTCTTCTTCGCCTGCGGTTGCGGCGCGCTGCGCTTTCGCGCGGGCCGGCGTCGGCGCGGCGACAAGCCAGAATGTCACCGATCCGTCGCTCGGCACCAAGGCGCTCGACCTTCTGGCGCTCGGCGCCGACGCCCGGCAAGCCATCGACATCATCCGTGCCGGCGGCCCGGCGCTTGCCTATCGTCAGGTGATGGTGGTCGACGCCAAGGGTGGCACCGCCATGCATTCCGGTCCCAAGGTTCTGGGTCTTTGGGGGCAAGCCCAGGCCGAGAACGTGGCCTGCGGCGGCAACCTGCTGAAGCACGCCGGCGTGCCGCAGGCCATGGCGGATGCTTTTACCGCCTCACGCGGACATCTGGCCGAACGACTGCTTATCGCCATGCGGGCCGGACTAGCGGCCGGCGGCGAAGCGGGCCCAGTTCATTCGGCCGGACTCAAGATTGTCGACAAAGTTTCCTGGCCCGTGGCCGATCTCAGGATCGACTGGACGGAGGATTGCCCGATTGAGGCCTTGAGCGCGCTTTGGGATCTCTACAAGCCGCAGCTCGACGCCTATGTGACGCGGGCGCTCGATCCCATCGTGGCGCCAAGCTATGGCGTGCCGGGGGACCCATAGCGGACGTCTCTCGCTTCGTCGGCGCAATCCGCCTAATGGATTTGGACGACGAAGTGATCGGGCCGATCGCTATCGCAATCTGGCGGAGTTCACCATTCTCGAGAGCGCGATCCCGGAGCGGTGACGGCGGCGGCGATAGACATGCCGCAGGAGCGGTTTCTATTCGGCAGACGGGATCACGCGAAGCGCAGCCTTTCCTCCAACGGTGGCTTGCACGGATAGACGCCGATCGAATGTCGCGAGTTTTCCTCCATTGGCCACGGCCAAAGCCAGGAGGTAGGCGTCCGTCACCTGCTAGGCGGTTAGGATTTCCGACAGGTCCGTATATTGCTCGTCGAGAAGAGTGATCGCATCGGGCCAGAAAACGTGGCCGGAAAGGCTTCGAAGTTGGCGAACAATCGCTGCGACGGTTGCGGGAGATCCAGGCGTATTGGGGTATTTGAGATGGCCGACGATCCGGATCACGCCATTTTCGATGATGGGACACGTTGCCCAACTCTTCCGGCCCTCATACTCGAACCATGCGTGCGCAGCGTCGTGGTTGACATGCGGGGGTCGATCAACGCGATGACCACGTTGACGTCGAGGAGAAATGTCACGGCGCTTCGTCACGCAAATCGTTGACGATCGGCAGCGTCACGAAAGTGCTGGCCTTTCGAACAGGCAGCAGCGGTATGCCGTTACGAAAGTTTGAGCTTGTAGGTTTTTGCAGGGATCGGCGGGCCAGTTCCGATACCACGTCACCGACAGTCCGACCTTGTTCCTGCGCTATTGCCCTGGCGGCGACCAGGACGTCATCGGCTATCGCCAGCGTTGTTCGCATTATATGACATCCAGCATCAATCCACCCGCCATACTAATCTAGAACCTGTCGTAAAGGGAGAGTCCACCTGATCGACAAGCTGGACTTCATCCTGGCCCTCGCCCGGGAAAAGCATTTTGGCCGGGCGGCGGAGGTCTGCGGCGTCACCCAACCGACGCTGTCGGCTGGCGTGAAGGCCCTCGAATATGATCTTGGCGTGCTCATCATCCGGCGCAGTTCGCGCTTCCAGGGCTTTACGCCAGAGGGCGAGAAGGTGCTGGAGTGGGCGCGGCGCATCGTCGGCGACGTGAAGGCCATGCGCCAGGAGGTCGACGCGCTCAAACATGGCTTAGCGGGCCACGTCCGCGTCGCCGTGATCCCCACCGCTCTGCCCGTCGCAGCCCGCCTCACCGCCCCGTTCCGCCAAAAGCACCCGGGCGTGCGGTTCACCATCCTGTCGCGGGCCTCGGCGGACATCCTCAGCCTGATCGAGAATTTCGAGATCGACGCCGGCATCAGCTATCTCGATAACGAACCGCTTGGCGACATGCGCGGCGTGCCGCTCTATGACGAACGCTATCGCCTGCTTACCGCCAAGGATGGTCCTTTCGCCGGCCGGGATGCGGTCACTTGGGCGGAAGTCGGGCAGATGCCGCTCTGCCTGCTGACGCCCGATATGCAGAACCGTCGCATCATCGACGAGATCCTGCGCCAGTCCGGGGTCGAGCCCGAGCCGACGCTGGAATCCAATTCCACCATCGTTCTCGTGTCTCATGTGCGGACCGGGCTATGGTCGAGCGTACTGCCGCCGATCCTCGCGGACAGTATCGGGCTGCCCGGAACCATTGCGTCGATCCCCATCGTGGCACCGGATGTGGTTCACTCGGTCGGCCTTGTGGTCCCTCGTCGAGACCCGATGACGCCGATGGTCGCCGCTCTCGTGGCTGAGGCCCGCCGGTTGGCACGCGAATTCGAGGCGTCTAAATCGATTTGATCGAAATCTTCTATCGCCTCATTCAAGGTTCGCCTTGATTATCCTGCGGATAAGGCTTCCCCTGGTGTGGGGAAACGCGTGGGAATTGGACGAATAATGTTTGAGCCCTGGAACCAAGGCCGGGCAGCCGAGATCATCGCCGACCATGTGCATCTGGATGGGGCGACGCTGCCGATCCTGCATGCGCTGCAGGGCACGTTTGGTTACGTGCCGCAAGAGGCGGTCGGCATCATCGCCGATGCAGTGAACCTGTCGCGTGCGGAAATCCATGGCGTCATCACTTTCTACCATGATTTCCGGCGCGAACCGGCCGGGCGCCATGTCGTCAAGCTTTGCCGGGCCGAGGCCTGTCAATCGGTGGGCGCGGTGGCGCTGGCGGATCATGCCAAACGCAGGCTCGGCGTCGATTGGCACGGGACCACGGCCGATGGTTTGTTCACGCTCGAACCGGTGTTCTGTCTCGGCCTCTGCGCTTGCGGACCGGCGGCTCTCATCGACGACGAACCAATGTCGAGCCTCGATGCCGCGAGTTTCGACGCCTGTCTGGCGGAGTGTTCCGCATGACAAAAATCTTCATTCCGGGCGACGCTCAGGCGATCGCGCTCGGGGCGGATCGCCTCGCCAAAGCGATCGCCGTCAAGGGTCTCGACATCGTTATCGTCCGCACCGGCTCGCGCGGCCTGTTCTGGCTCGAACCCATGGTCGAGGTCGAGACGTCCGAGGGGCGCATCGCCTACGGCCCCGTTAAGCCGGGTGATGTCGACGGCTTGCTCGCGGCCGGGCTGCTCGCGGGCGCCGAACATCCGCTGCGCCTGGGACGCCCCGAGGATATGCCCTGGCTCAAGCGCCAGACGCGTCTCACCTTCGTGCGCTGCGGCGTCGTCGATCCCGCCTCGGCGGAAGACTATGTGGCTAAAGGCGGCTACGCCGGGCTGAAGCACGCGCTTGAATTGGATGCGGCCGGCATCGTCGAAGAGGTCAAGGCCTCCGGTTTGCGCGGGCGCGGCGGCGCCGGCTTTCCCACCGGCATCAAATGGGCGACGGTGAGAACCGCCCAGACGGACCAGAAATATATCGTCTGCAACGCGGACGAGGGTGACAGCGGCACTTTCGCGGACCGCATGCTGATGGAGGGCGACCCCTTCTGCCTCATCGAAGGCATGACCATTGCGGGGCTCGCGGTCGGCGCCACCAAGGGCTTCATTTACATCCGCTCCGAATATCCCCACGCGTTTCGGGCCATGAATCGTGCCATCGCGGCCGCCACAATGGCGGGCTATCTAGGCGCTTCGGTCATGGGATCCGGCAAGGCATTCACGCTGGAGACACGCCTTGGCGCTGGCGCCTATATCTGCGGCGAGGAGACGTCCCTGCTCGACAGCCTCGAAGGCAAGCGCGGCATGGTGCGGGCCAAGCCGCCGCTCCCCGCCTTGAAGGGGCTTTTCGGCAAACCCACTGTCGTCAATAACGTGCTCTCGCTCGCCACCGTGCCCTGGATCATGGCCCATGGCGCCAAGCGCTATGCGGATTTCGGCATGGGCCGCTCGCGCGGGACCTTGCCGTTCCAGCTCGCCGGCAACATCAAGCGCGGCGGGCTGATCGAGGCGGCCTTCGGGCTGACCCTGCGCGAGGTGATCGAAGATTTCGGCGGCGGTACCCGTTCGGGTCGGCCGATCCGGGCCGTTCAGGTCGGCGGCCCGCTCGGCGCCTATTTCCCGCAAGAGCTGCTCGACACGCCCCTCGATTACGAAGCTTTCGCGGCGTTGAACGGGCTTCTCGGCCATGGCGGGATCGTGGTTTTCGACGACACGGTCGATCTCGCAGCCCAGGCCCGCTTCGCCTTCGAATTTTGCGTCAGGGAAAGCTGCGGCAAGTGCACGCCCTGCCGCATCGGTTCGACGCGGGGCGTCGAGACCGTCGACCGCATCGTGGCCGGCATCGAGACGACCAAGAACATCGAGGTTCTGACGGATCTCTGCACCGTCATGACCGACGGATCGCTCTGCGCCATGGGCGGGTTGACCCCAGTCCCGGTGATGAGCGCGCTCACCCATTTCCGCGATGATTTCCTACGCGAGCCCCGGCTCGTGGCAGCCGAATAGAGGCAGATCCATGGCTCTGATCCAGGAACTCGATACCGGCACGCCGATCAGGGTGTCCGCGACGACGATCACGCTGAGCATCGACGGCCAGCAGGTCTCGGTACCGGCCGGCACCTCGGTCATGGCAGCGGCGGCCACGATGGGCACGCAGATCCCGAAACTGTGCGCCACGGATTCGCTGGAGCCCTTCGGCTCTTGCCGCCTCTGTCTCGTCGAGGTCGAGGGGCGGCGCGGTACGCCCGCCTCCTGCACCACCATCGCGGAGGCCGGCATGGTGGTCCATACCCAGACGGACCGGCTCGCCAAGCTGCGGCGCGGCGTGATGGAACTCTATATTTCCGACCATCCGCTGACGTGCCTCACCTGTTCGGCCAACGGGGATTGCGAATTGCAGGACATGGCGGGCGCCGTGGGCCTGCGCGAAGTGCGCTACGGCTACGAGGGAGACAACCATCTCAAGGCGCCGACCGATAGCTCGAACCCCTATTTCACCTTCGAATCCTCGAAATGCATCGTCTGCAGCCGCTGTGTGCGCGCCTGCGAGGAAGTGCAGGGCACCTTCGCGCTGACCATCGACGGACGCGGCTTCGGCTCGAAGGTCTCGCCCGGCGGCACCGACTTTTTCAGCTCCGAATGCGTCTCGTGCGGCGCTTGCGTCCAGGCCTGCCCCACCGCGACGCTGAATGAGAAATCCATCATCGCCATGGGCAAGCCGGAACATTCGGCGGTGACAACCTGCGCCTATTGCGGCGTCGGCTGCTCGTTCAAGGCCGAGATGCAGGGCGACAAAGTCGTCCGCATGGTGCCCTACAAGGATGGTAAGGCCAATAGCGGCCATTCCTGCGTCAAGGGCCGGTTCGCCTATGGCTATGCGACCCACAAGGACCGCATCACCCAGCCGATGATCCGCGCGAGGATCACGGACCCGTGGCGCGAAGTGAGCTGGGCCGAGGCCGTCGGGCACGCGGCCTCCGAGTTCAAGCGCATTCAGGCGACCTATGGGGTCGATTCCGTCGGCGGCATCACCTCCTCGCGCTGCACCAACGAGGAAAGCTACCTCGTCCAGAAGCTGGTCCGCGCGGCGTTCGGCAACAACAATGTCGACACCTGCGCCCGCGTCTGCCATTCGCCGACCGGCTATGGGCTGAAGGTCACGGTCGGCACGTCGGCTGGCACGCAGGATTTCGCCTCTGTCGCCGACGCCGACGTCATCCTGGTCATCGGTGCTAACCCGACCGACGGACATCCGGTCTTTGCCTCACGCATGAAGAAACGCCTGCGCGAAGGCGCGCGGCTGATCGTTGCCGACCCCCGCAAGATCGACCTCGTCAAGTCGCCCCATATCCGGGCCGATTATCACCTGCCGTTAAAGCCCGGCTCGAACGTAGCGCTCATCAATGCGCTCGCCCATGTGATCGTCACCGAAGGGCTGATCGACCAGGATTACGTGCGCGGGCGTTGCGACCTCGCGGCCTTTGAATCCTGGGCGCGTTTCGTCGCCGAGGAGCGAAACGCTCCGGAAGCCACCGAAACCGTCACGGGCGTGCCGGCGGCCGACATGCGGGCCGCTGCCCGCCTCTTCGCCACGGGGGGCAACGGCGCGATCTATTACGGCCTCGGCGTCACCGAGCACAGCCAGGGGTCCACCATGGTGATGGGCATGGCGAACCTCGCGATGGCGACGGGTAATATCGGCCGACCGGGCGTCGGCGTGAACCCGCTGCGCGGCCAGAACAATGTGCAGGGCTCCTGCGATATGGGCTCGTTTCCGCACGAACTGCCCGGCTACCGGCATGTGTCGGACGATGCGACGCGGGAAATGTTCGAAAGCCTTTGGGGCGTCCCATTGCAGGACGAACCAGGCCTGCGCATCCCCAACATGCTCGACGAGGCCGTTCAGGGCCGCTTCAAGAGCATCTATATCCAGGGCGAGGACCCGGCGCAGTCGGACCCCGACACCCAGCATGTGACGGCTGGCCTTCGGGCCATGGAATGCGTGGTGGTACAGGATCTATTCCTCAACGAGACTGCCAAATACGCCCATGTATTCCTGCCGGGCGCCTCGTTCCTGGAAAAAGACGGCACGTTCACCAACGCGGAGCGCCGCATCAGCCGCGTGCGCAAGGTGATGGCGCCGCTCGCGGGCTATGGGGACTGGGAGGCGACGATGCTGTTGTCGAACGCCCTCGGCTATCCGATGAGCTACACGCATCCGTCGCAGATCATGGACGAAATCGCGGCCCTGACGCCGACCTTCGCGGGCGTATCCTATGCCAAGCTCGATACCCTCGGCTCGATCCAATGGCCCTGCAACGACGCCGCCCCCAACGGCACGCCCATGATGCATGTCGACCGCTTCGTGCGCGGGCTCGGCAAATTCATGATCACCGAATTCGTGCCCACCGAGGAGCGGACCGGCGCGCGTTTCCCGCTGATCCTCACCACCGGCCGCATCCTGTCTCAGTACAACGTTGGGGCGCAGACCCGCCGCACCGAGAACTCACGCTGGCACGAGGAGGATGTGCTGGAGATCCATCCCTTCGACGCCGAGGTGCGCGGCATCGTCGACGGCGATCTCGTGGCACTCGAAAGCCGGTCGGGCGATATTTCGATCAAGGCTCGGATCGCCGAGCGCATGCAGCCGGGGATTGTCTACACGACGTTCCACCACGCCAAGACGGGCGCCAATGTCATCACCACGGATTATTCGGATTGGGCCACCAATTGCCCCGAATATAAGGTCACAGCCGTACAAGTCCGGCGCACCAATCGGCCCTCCGACTGGCAGGCGAAATTCTACGAGGAGGATTTTAGTCTGACCCGCATCGCGGCCCGATTGGATGCCGCCGAATGATGGACAATGGCGCCAAGCTCGAGCGGATGGCGAACGAGATCGCCACCTATTTCCGCACCTACCCGCATGACGAGGCGGTTGCGGGCGTTCACGATCACATCAAGTCGTTCTGGGCGCCTATCATGCGGCGCGACCTCGCGGCCCATCTCGAAGCACACCCCGAAGGCGCCGACCCGCTGGTGGTCGAGGCTTTTCAGACCATCATTCTCGCCAAAAGCCCGGCCAACAAAGAAGCGGCGGGTCCGGGAGATGTCGGTCAGATCGGCGCCAGCGACGCGGGATAAGCCGCGCCGCCCTGGCGGTAGACGGAGGCGCACCGTGAACCTCACTCGGCCGCGCGCGCCACAACGTCGACAGCCTGTGACAGACCGCCAGGGCCGGGAGCCATTTCGATGCGCCGATTGTGAAAGACGTCGAGCGTCGTCCGGTGGGCGATCGACACGATGGCAGTCTCCGGCAACCGCTCAATGAGGACCTTGTAAAGCGCCGCTTCGCTCGCCTCGTCGAGGGCCGCCGTCGCCTCGTCGAGGAACAGCCATTCGGGCTCGGCCAGCAGCGCACGCGCGATGCCGAGCCGTTGCTGCTCGCCGCCCGAGAGCCGCTGCGGCCAGTTCGAGGCATCGTCGAGTTCAGGCTCCAGCGAACCGAGGCCGACAGCCGACAGCGCTGCCCGTACATCGGCGTCCGGATAGGCTTCCACGGTGCGCGGATAGACCAGCGCCTGGCGCAGCGTGCCCTGCGGCAAGTAGGTGCGCTGCGGCAGAACAAGGGCCTTGGTGCCGTCCGGGATCTCGATCTTTCCCTCACCGAACGGCCAGATGCCCGAAAAGGCGCGCATCAGCGTGGTCTTGCCCGATCCGGAGCGGCCGGACAGCAGCACCCTTTCGCCCGGCGAAAGAGCGAAGTGCGGCGCGGCCGAGATCGGCTGGCGGTTCGGCAGGCTGACCACGAGCCCATCGGCCGTGAAACTCTCGCCCCGCCCGGGCAAGGTTTCGATATGCGGCCGCGCCGCCCCGGCGGCCTCGGTCTGCGACATCGCAGCCTCGAACCCGACGAGCCGCTGCACCACTGCGCGATAGGTCGCCAGGGTCTGATAGGCATCGACGAACCAGGTCAGACCATCCTGCACGCTGTTGAAGGTCGAATAGGTCTGCATCAGCACCCCCAAAGTCGCTTTGCCGAAGAAATAGGCCGGCGCCAGCAGCAGAAAGGGAAAGATCACGGAAAACTGGCCGAAGAAATTGGTGAAGAAACCCAGTCTCTTCTGCCGGCGCACGACCGCATAAACATTGGCCAGGATCGACGAATAGCGTTCGCCCAGCGCGGCCCGTTCGGCCTTTTCGCCGCCCAACAGCGCGATCTGCTCGCTATATTCACGAATGCGCGCCATGGCGAAGCGAAAATTAGCCTCATAACGCTGCTGATGAAACGTCAGGTTGACCAAGGGTCGACCGATCAGATGGGTGATGGTCGTGCCGGCGGCGGCATAGAGGATGGCGATCCAGATCAGATAGCCCGGAATATTGAACGAGAGGCCGAAGCTCGTCATGGGGAAGGCGATGGACAGGTCCCACAGCACCAGGAGGAAAATGACAAGGCGCATCAGATTGCCGAAAAAACCGATGCCGAGCACCATTGTGTTACCGACGAACTGATGGACATCGTCGGCGATACGCTGGTCGGGGTTGTCGGCCGGATCGGTCAGCATCCGCATACGGTAGTGCTGTGCCGGAGCCAGCCAGCGATCGATGAAATGATCCGTCATCGACTTCCGCCAACGGATTTGCAGGACTTGATTGATGTAATTTTTGTAGACGGCTACGAGAATATAAGAAAAAGCCAGGACGGTGAATAATTCTTGGTAGTAGACGAAACCTGGCCAATCTTTTTCTTGCAGTGTATTGTAAAAGCCATTGTTCCAAGCGTTCAGCCACTTGAGGATATACGAGAATCCGATTTCGAGGACTACGGTTGACGCCAGCAGGCCGAGCCCGATCCAGTTCTCGGGGGCCTTGACGGCACCGAAATACCACAGGCGGATTTCTCCGGGCGCCTTGTCGCGGAAATAGGGGGACGCGAGCCGCCAGATGTCTTTCAGGTCGGCGTAGAAATGCGGCATGGTCTGTCGTCTCCCCGGGCGGTGTCGCCCGACGTATCGCCTCATAGGGGTCGTGGCCTGGAATCAAAGCAGAAACACGGCGCCCTGACACGTGAAGTTTTGGAGAGACAGCCGAAGCCTCGCCCGCGCCGGACTTGACAGGGTGAAGGGTCGGTGGCTCCGCTGGGGCTGGACCGGCGTGCCGGATGACCGGGCGGAGCGATGGCATGAACGACACAACCGAAACCCTGACGGATGTGGCGCCCCTGCGGCTCCGGGCTCTCGACGGCGAGGATCTGGCGGTGATTTCAGCCCACCTGCAAGATGCGGAGATCCGTGTCGGCGATATCGCCTATCTGTCGAAGATGCGGCGCTTTGCCCTGGTGGGATCGCGCTTCGACTGGCCCTTGGCGAAACAGGGATTGCGCCAGCGCTGCGCCATGGGGCTCCATTTCGAATCGGTGCGAAAGGTCATGCGGATCGGATTCATGCAGGATCCGGATCGTGTGCTGCGCTTGCAGGCCATCGTGTTCCTCCCGGCCATGCCGCCGGCGGGCACCGTGATGCTGAGCTTCGCGGGCGGCGGCGCGATCAGGCTCGACGTCGAATGCCTCGAGGCGGCGCTGAGCGATATCGGGCCACGCTGGGATGTGGAACACATGCCCGAAATGCCGGGAGCCTGAGGCCGATGACGACGAACGGTTTGCCATGAAAAGTTCCGTCACGATCCGTCCCACCCGCCTCGATGCGCGCGAGAAGGGTTTCGAGGCGCGCTTTCAGGTCTTGCTCGGCGCCAAACGGGAAGTGTCCGAGGATGTCGACGCGGCGGTGGCGGCCATCATCGCCGATGTTGTGGCGCGCGGGGACGCGGCGTTGATTGAAACATCGGCCCGGTTCGACCGCGTCGATCTTAGCACCCTTGGGCTGCGGATTTCCGCCGCCGATGTCGATGCGGCCATGGCCGAGGCGCCGGCCGAGGCGGTCGCGGCGCTGCATGTGGCGCGGACGCGCATTCTGGCCTTTCACGAGCGGCAGCGGCCGGCGGATCTGTTCTGGACGGATCAGCAAGGCGTCGAACTCGGCTGGCGCTGGACCGCGATCGAGGCCGTCGGGCTCTATGTGCCGGGCGGCACGGCGAATTATCCGTCCTCGGTGCTGATGAACGCCCTGCCGGCCAAGGTGGCCGGTTGCGAGCGGGTGGTGATGGTGGTGCCGACGCCGGGCGGCGTGCTGAACCCGCTGGTGCTGGTCGCGGCGCGGCTCGCCGGTGTCGACGAAATCTACCGCGTCGGCGGCGCTCAGGCGATCGCGGCCCTGGCCTTCGGCACCGAGACGATCGCGGCAGTCAGCAAGATCGTCGGGCCCGGCAACGCCTATGTGGCGGCGGCCAAAAGGCGGGTGTTCGGCACCGTCGGCATCGACATGATCGCAGGCCCCTCCGAGGTTGTGGTGGTGGCCGACGACACCGGCCATCCGGATTGGATCGCGGCCGACCTTTTGGCCCAGGCCGAGCATGATGCAGCCGCGCAATCGATCCTCATCACCGACAATGCGGCGCTGGCTGATGAAGTCGAAGCCGCCGTGGAGTTGCAGCTCAAAACGCTGTCGCGTAAAGCCATCGCGGAGGCCAGTTGGCGGGATTTCGGCGCCATCATCCTGGTCGAAAGCCTCGCCTCGGCGGTGCGCCTCGTCGATCGGCTAGCGCCCGAACATCTTGAAATCGTGGCGCGCGACGGCGACGCTTTGGCAAGCCGCATCCGCAACGCCGGGGCGATTTTCCTGGGTGCCCACACACCGGAGGCGATCGGCGATTATGTCGGCGGCTCGAACCACGTGCTGCCGACCGCTCGCTCGGCGCGGTTCGCCTCGGGGCTCGGCGTCCTCGATTTCATGAAGCGGACCTCGATCCTCAAATGCGACGCGGCGGCGCTGGCGACGCTTGGACCTGCCGCCATCGCGCTCGGCAAGGCCGAGGGGCTCGACGCCCATGCCCGATCGGTGGCCATCAGGAGCAATGGCGGGTGACGCTGGCGCCTCCCTCCGGCCCGGACGATCGCCTTCTCGCCGTCGCGCTCGACGAAGCATCGATCGGTCGCGGCACGCCGGATCAGGAGCACGAGCGTCGGATCGCCATCTACGATCTCATCGAGGACAACAGTTTCGCGCTCCCGGCGCGCCAAGACGGACCCTACCGGCTCGCCGTCGCGATCCAGGACGGCAAGCTGTTGCTCGCCGTGTCGGCGCAGGATGGCCGTCCGCTCATCTCGCATCTTCTGGCCCTGAAGCCGCTGCGTGGCACCGTCAAGGACTATCTGATGCTGTGCGACAGCTATTATGCGGCCATTCGCTCGGCGACACCGACCCAGATCGAAGCCATCGACATGGGACGGCGCGGTTTGCATGACGAAGGGGCGGCCTTGTTGCGTGACCGACTGGCCGGCAAGTTCGAGTGCGACGGGGCGACATGGCGACGGCTGTTCACGCTGGTCACTGCCCTCCATTGGAAGGGTTGAAGGGTCTTGAGCCTCGGCGCCCCCCGCGGCATGCCGCAATCGGTGCTGTTCTGCTGTTCGGAAAATGCCGTCCGCTCGCCCATGGCCGAGGCGCTGGCGCGCCAACTGTTCGGCCGAAAGGTTCACTTTGAATCGGCCGGCGTGCGGCCCGGCGAGCGCGACCCCTTCGTCACCGCCGTGATGGAGGAGGTCGGCCTCGACCTTTCGAAGCATCGGCCCCAGACATTCGAGGATCTCGAGGACGAGAGCTTCGATCTCATCATCACTTTGTCGCCCGAAGCGCATCACCGGGCGCTCGAATTCACCCGCACCATGGCGGTCGACGTCGTCTACTGGCCGACCGCCGATCCCACCGCGACCGAGGGTACGCGCGCCACCGTGCTCGACGCCTATCGGGCGGTGCGTAACGGGCTGTTGGCCCGTATCCGGCAGTCGTCAGGGATCGCGAAGCCGGCCCAAAAGCCATTCGGCGACGATAGCGGGAGGTAGCGGGGTGGGTTCAGGGTCCGCATTGGGTGGGGAGCGGACATTGTCGCATCATTTGGAAGCGGCACCCTCAACGCGGCGCGCTTGAGCCCACGCGCGCTTGTGCGAAAAATATAAGATATAATTCGACTGCGCTAAAGCACATAATTCGTCTATCACGTGTTATGAATCTTCTGTCTTTGGATAAACGTATTTATTTAAAATAAATATTGTTACAAAACCCAATACAACACTCACGACGAACGTTATTACATTATTTTTTCCGTAATCGAAGAGTCGAGGCAATAAAAGCCCAGCGACATGGTAGACCAATAGACCAACTGCTGTGAGCACTCCACCCCTGATTCCCCCCGAGAACTTCTTTTTTTCAGATTGCTTTAGATTGTCCATACCATTCAGGGCCTCCAAATAGCTCTTAGATGCTGTCGGCCAAGGGCAGAACCGAGTTCGTTGAGCTACACCTGCCTCACAACGGCATATTTTAATTGAAGCCACTCATTATCGAATCGTGATCTTAACTGCACCAGTCTTGAATAGCTCCGAAGCAGAAGCCGCCAAGGCCCAAGTTGGGTCGAAAGCAGACCCCTGCCCGACACGAGACCTGGCGGAGCCGGCCCCTGATCCTGCCGAACGGCGGAGCATGATAAGGCCCCGTCCGCCGCCGCCTCAGTTCGATCACCTCACGGCAGCAACCAACTCCCGTAGCGTCTTCTCGACCTCGTGCGGCTGCACGACCGCGACACGGATCATCTCGTCGAACCGCCGGGCGAACATACGGATATGGTCCGAGCCGTTCAGCACCAGATAGGAATGGCCGAGGAACAGCACCGCCCGCTTGGGGCCGAACACCGTGAAGGGGGCCGAATAGATGTCGCGATGATCGTAGAGGTAGAGACGCAACCCAGGATAGGCCCGGCGGTAGAGGTCCGCCATATGTTCGATCTGGGCGCGGCGGTCCTTGGCCGGCATGTCCCGCCAGAGTTCGCGGCCCTCGCTGAGCGCCCAAAGCGCCTGCATGGTGACGCAGACCTCCACATCATTGTCGGGTTCGCCCATGAAGGTGAGACGGGCCTGCACGGCCTCGAGCCGCGAGGGTGCGGCCTTCTCGAAGGCGCCTCGATATTCGAAGCGGAGCACCGCCTCGGTCTTCATGAAATCCGGCAGCGCCACCGGCACGGTGCGGATCCGGTAGCCTTGCGCCTCGCTGAGCCAGGCGACGAAATGGTCGTCGGCCGGCATGCGGTCATGCGTCTCGATCTGCAGCATGGCCTCGATGATCTCGGCGCCGATCTCCTCGCGCTGGCTGAGGCCGAGGAGCCAATCCACCGATACATGCGCCGCGCCGGCGATCGCCACCAGGGTCTCGGCCCGGGGCAGGCGCGGATTATCCTCGCTGAGGAGCTGCGAGAGGGTCGAGCGATCGATTCCAGCTCGGCGCGAGAACGCCGAAGGGCTGAGACCAGACCGGTGCATCACCGTTTCAAGCCTCCGGCGGAAGAGCGTGACCGTAGCAGCTCGTGACATTGGACCCATAAAATCGAAAAAGTCGCATTAAGCGTTACAATGATCAACAACTTATCCTTTATGTCAGCGGATGCAACACAAGGTGATATCTATATCATTGTACTAGACATTAACTGGCGTATCCTCGGTCTCGGCGATTCGAGACACGGAAAGGTGTACGGGCATGACGCGGTTGGATCTTCTCCGAACGGATGGCGCGGTCCGTCGTCGCGGGGTGGAATGGCCGTCGATCTTGCTTTGTGGCGGCGTCTATGGGGCGTTCCTCGGGCTAACATTCTGGCACGCCGCACTGCCCCTTCCGGTCTTTCTCGCGGCCACCGCCATGGTGCTGGCGCTGCAATCCTCGATGCAGCATGAATTCATCCATGGCCACCCGACGCCATGGCGGCGGGTCAATCGCGCTCTGGCCTTCGTGCCCCTGTGTCTATGGCTGCCGTTCGAGTCCTACCGCCGCGTGCATCTCGTCCACCATCGGGACGACAGGCTGACCGACCCTTTCGACGACCCCGAAAGCTATTACTGGTCGTCCGACGACTGGGCGGCGCTTGGTCCGCTGGGCCGCGCCTTTATCAAGGTCCATTCGACCCTGGCGGGTCGTCTCGTCTTCGGTCCGGCTTGGAATATCAGCCGCTACCTGGTCGCCCAGGCTCAGGCGATGATGCGCGGCGGCCACGGGACCCGGCGCATCTGGCTGTCGCACAGCTTTGGCTGCGTCGTCGTGCTTGCCTGGGTCGTGGGGGTCTGCCACGTCGACGCGCTCGTCTATCTGTTCGGCATCGTCTATCCGGCGGCCTCGATCCTGATGCTCCGCAGCTTCGCCGAACATCGCGCGGAGGACGACGTGCCGGAACGCACCGCCATCGTCGAGAATGCAACGATCCTCGGATTCCTGTTCCTCTTCAACAATCTGCATGCGGCCCATCATGAGAGCCCTTTGGTGCCCTGGTATGAGCTGCCGCGCTGGTATCGGCGCAATCGCGATCGGTTGGTGAAGCGCAATGGCGGCCTTGTGTATGACGGCTACGGCCAGGTGGCCCGCCGATACCTCTTCACGCCGCATCACGTCTCGGTTCATCCGTCCCAGGGCATGGTTTCGACGCTAGCCGAAGGACACACGGTCTTGCGGCGAAACATGTTCCGTCGTCCGACGAATTTTCGAACGACGGCCGCAAAAATTCCCAGCACTGTGACCCAATCCGTGTCATAAGTACGAGATGCGCCTCTAGCTCAGCTGGATAGAGTATCGGGCTTCGAACCCGAGGGTCGCAGGTTCGAATCCTGCGAGGCGCGCCATTCCCATCGAAATGGGCGCCGAAGTCTAACGATCGGTTCGAACGTCGTTCGGACAGGCGCGCCGGTTTCAGTGACGCTCGGAACCCGCCAGCTTGGCGCGGGGATGCGCCGAACGGTAGGCTTCCATCAGCCGAGTGCTGTCGACGGCGGTATAGACCTGCGTGCTCGACAGCGACGCATGGCCGAGAAGCTCCTGGATCGTGCGAAGGTCACCGCCCCGCCCCAGGAGATGCGTGGCGAAGGAATGACGTAGCGCGTGCGGCGTCGCATTGGCTGGCAGACCGAGAATGCCGCGCAATTGCTCGACCGCCAATTGGATGATCCGGGGCGAGAGCGCCCTGCCCCTCACGCCGACGAACAGCGGTCCCTCGGCCGGCAACGGGATCGGACAGAGGGCGAGATAATCCTCGATGGCGCGCCCGATCGGCACGATCACCGGCACCATGCGGGTCTTCTGTCCCTTGCCGGTGACCCTGAGGCTGTCGCGCCCCGCGATGGGCGCTTCGTTTCGCTTGAGACCGAGGGCCTCGCTGATGCGCAGGCCCGCGCCATAGAGCAGCGCCAGCACGGCCGCGTCCCGGGCCAGCACCCAGGGCGGCCGTGGGTCTCCGTCGCGCGTCGCCGTATCGGTCATCTCCTTCGCGGCCATAACCGGAACCGGTTTCGGCAGGCGCCGCGCCACTTTCGGCGTGCGGATCGCCGAGAAGACGGCCGCTTTGCCCTTGCCGTTGCGTTCGAGATGGCGCGCGAAGGACCGCAGGCCCGACAAGGTTCGCAGCAGCGAGCGGCTCTCGACGCCTTCGGACCGCCGCCGCGCCATGAAGGCTCGCAGCTCGCCGGGCGTCAGGGCCGCCAAAGCGGCGAGGTCGGCGGATTCACCCAGATGCTCGGTCAGGAAGTCGAGAAACTGACGAAGGTCGCGTCGATAGGCTTCCACGGTCTTCGGCGACATGCGGCGCTCCGAGCCGAGATGCGCCAGCCATAGCTGCGCCTCGGCCAAGACGTCGTCCGAAGCCTTGGCCAAAAAGACAATCGACGCGGGAGGTGCTTGAGAGATCTCGGCCTGTTCCATGGATCAAGCGTCGCAGGATGTCATTAAGGTGCGGTTGCGGCGTATCCTCTTGCGTTCCGAAGCGTTAGACAACGGGCACAGGCATTCGTGAGGGTCAGGGACTTGGACGAGCCGATCCGGCGGCGGGCCAAAACACAGGACATGGTGGTGGCGGGGGGCGGCATCGCCGGACTCGCGCTGGCGCTGGCGGTCAAGCAAGCCCACCAAGGGGCGGTCGTTTCCCTGTTCGATCCTCGGACGAGCGCGACGGCGCGAAGCTTTCGGGCCTTCGCGGTGGCGGCCGGCTCGAGGCGCTTTCTCGAAAGCCTCGGCGTGTGGCAGGCGGTGGTGCCCAAAGCGCAGGCCATCAATGCGATGGTCATCACCGATTCGCGGCCCGGAGACGCGCCGCGTCCGGTCTATCTCGATTTTGCCGGAGAAACCCAATTGGGTGAGCCCTTCGCCCATATGGTGCGCGAGGCGGATCTTCGGGCCGCCCTTCTCGAGGCTTGCGAGGACTGTGGGTTGACGGTGAATTCCACCGCAGTCACCAGCTTTCATGCGGAGCCGGGAGCGCTGGGGTTCATCGCTGAGGGTGCGGGGTCGAGAACCCGGCTGCTCGTGGCGGCGGACGGGGCGCGCTCACGCCTGCGGGAGTTCGCCGGCATCGCCACGGTGGGCTGGGATTATGGGCAGGCCGGTATCGTCGCGACCCTGTCGCATGAGCGGTCGCACGAGGGCCGCGCGACGCAGCATTTCCTGCCCGCCGGACCGCTGGCGGTCTTGCCCCTGCGCGCCGAGGATGGTTCGGAGCGCCGGTTTTCGCTGGTCTGGACCGAGCGGACCGCCGAGGCCCGGCGTCTTGTGGCGCTGCCTCCGGGCGAATTCCTGGCCGTGCTCGAACAGGTCATCGGCCACGAATACGGAGCACTCATGCTCGATGATGAGCCGAGCGCTCATCCGTTGCGGCTAACCCTGCCGCGCCGCCTTGTCGCCGGCCGTTTTGCCCTTCTGGGGGATGCAGCCCGCACCATCCATCCTTTGGCGGGCCAGGGTCTTAACCTTGGCCTGCGCGATGCCTCATCGATGGCCGAACTGGTTGGGAACCGTCTCTCGCTCGGCCTTGATCCTGGCGGTGACGACATGCTCGACGCCTATCAGCGCGCACGGCGCTTCGATGGCTTGACCATGGCGGCCGCCACCGACGGGCTGAACCGGCTGTTTTCCAGCGACAGCATACCGATTCGGATGATCCGTGACCTTGGGCTCGGCCTCGTCGATCGGATGCCTCGTCTCAAGGAGCTGTTCATTCGTGATGCGGCGGGGCTTGCGGGTGTCGTGTCAGGGCCATTTTCAGGTGATAGGCGGATTGGCGGCGATCCATGACGTCCGGTGTCCGGACGAATGTGATCGGTTCAAATGATGGAGAGCGGCCGGTGGACCAAAAGCCGCATGACAGCTTCCGCCTCCATGACAGCGAGGATGGGAAGGGCCGGCCAGATCTCGATGTGATCTTCAAGGCCGGCGCGAATGCGCGTCAGTCCGGCCAGTCGATGCACGACAATCCCTACGCGGCGGGCAGCGACGAGCGGGCCGAATGGGACGCGGGATGGAAGGCGACGGCGGATTGCGACGAAGAGGGAGCGCCCGGAGCGGCCTCCTGACGGCACGATCCATTAATCCAGCCGGGTCATGCCGGTCCGGTCGCAGGCGAGTGCCGCCTCACCGATGGTGCGCTCGCCGATGCGTCTCTCAGGGCGCAGCTCAGCCAGCGGCACGAGCACGAAAGCTCGGTTCAAGAGATCCCGGTGCGGCAGCGTCAAACGCGGCGTTTCGAGGCTCAGGTCGCCGAAATAGAGGATATCGATATCGATGAGGCGCGGCCCCCAGCGGATCGCCTCGATACGGCCGAGCGCGACTTCGAGCGCCTTGACGCGGGTGAGGAGATCCTCCGGCTTCAGCCCGGTGGCGCCGACCGCGCAGGCGTTCACATACCAATCCTGTTCGACCGGCCCCCAGGGAGGGGTGCGGTAAAGCGAGGATAGGCTCGGCCCATCGACCAGACCCGTCGCCATAAGCGCATCGAGCGCGCGATGAATATTGAGACGCTTGTCTCCGACATTGCTGCCGAGCCCGAAGGCAACCTCGACCCGGGGACTGGCCGTCATGACGATGACGCTTCGCGGATGGCGTCGATGACCTGGAGCGCCGCCACATGCTCGGCGACGTCATGGACGCGGAAAATCCTTGCCCCAGCTTGCGCGGCCGCGAGATTGGCCGCCAGGGTCTCGATGAGCCGGTCGCTCTCGCGGGCTCCCGTGATGCGGCCGAGGAAGGACTTTCGCGACAGGCCGATCAGGATAGGCAGGCCGTAATCCGCCAGCTGGCCGAGATCACGGATGACGATCAACTGCTGAGCCGGTGTCTTGCCGAAGCCGATGCCTGGATCGAGGATGATCCTGTGCCTTGGCAGCCCGGCCTCGTCCGCGATGGCGATCGATCGATCGAAGAACCTTCGAAGGTCCGCGACGATGTCCAGCGTTTCGTCTTTATGGTCGCGGTTGTGCATCACGACCACGGCGGCGCCCGCTTCCGCCACGACGCCCGCCATGGCGGGATCACCCTGAAGGCCCCAGATATCATTGACCACGCGAGCGCCGAGCGCGAGGGCGCGGCGGGCGAGGACGGCCTTGGTGGTATCGACCGACAATGGCACCGGACACGTCCCGCCAAGACGCTCCAACACCGGGGCGATACGCGCCCACTCTTCCTCGGCCGCGACCGGCACGAAGCCGGGACGGGTCGATTCGCCGCCGATGTCGATGAGCGCGGCACCCTCGGCGACCATGCGCTCGGCCTGCGCCACTGCGCCGTCCACCGCGTAAAACCGGCCGCCGTCCGAGAAGGAATCCGGGGTGACGTTCAAGATCCCCATCACCAGCGAGTGATGGCGCGCCGAAGAGAGGATGTCGTCGATGCCGGTCGATGCGGCGCTTTCGTCGTTGATCACAGAGAGCCTCTCCCACAATTCACCGGCGGGCTGTTATGAGGACACGCTTTTGCATGTCCAGGCCCGATTGCGGTTCCGTTACCGGCCCATCATCGCCATGCTCTGCTTTTCGCGCCGGCGCTCGACCGAGGACGGAATCCGCAGGCTTTCCCTATATTTCGCGACCGTACGCCGGGCGATGTCGATGTCGGCGTCCTTGAGCCGCATCACGATGGCGTCGTCTGAGAGGATGTCGGAGGAGCTTTCTCCGTCGATCATCTGCTTGATCCGGAATCGCACCGCCTCTGCCGAATGAGACTGACCGGCCATGGTCGAGGCGATCGACGCGGTGAAGAAATATTTGAGTTCGAAGGTGCCCCGCGGACTAGCCATATATTTGTTGGACGTCACGCGGGACACCGTCGATTCGTGCATGCCGATGGCATCGGCCACGGTCTTGAGGTTCAACGGCCGTAAATGCTCGACGCCGCGCGCAAAAAACGCATCCTGCTGACGCACGATCTCGCTCGATACCTTGAGGATGGTGCGGGCCCGCTGTTCGAGGCTCTTGGTGAGCCAGTTCGCGGTCTGTAGGCAGTTGGCCACGAAGATCTTGTCCGCCTCGTTGACCGGCTTACGGGCGACCCGGGCATGATAGGTCTGGTTGATGAGGACGCGGGGCAGGACCTCCGAATTGAGGTCGATCAGCCACGATCCATCAGGCGCGGAGCGGACATAGACGTCGGGGACTACCGACTGGATCGGCGACCCGCCAAAGGCGCGGCCGGGTTTCGGGTCGAGACTGCGGATCTCCGCGATCATGTCGCTAAGATCCTCATCGTCGATTTCGCAAATCCGGCGCAATGCCGCGAAATCGCGCCGGGCCAGGAGGTCGAGGTGACCCACGAGGGCCGCCATGGCCGGATCGAACCGGTTGCGCTCCTGCAATTGCAGCGTGATGCATTCCGCAAGGTTTCTGGCCCCGACCCCCGTCGGGTCGAAGGTGTGAATGACCGCCAGCGAGGCCTCGAACCGAGGGAGCGCGGCCCCGAGGCGCTCGGCGATGACGCCGAGAGATTCAGTCAGGTAGCCGGCCTCATCGATCGCGTCGATCACCGCGTGACCGATCATCCGGTCGATCGGCTCGGTGACCTTCACATAGAGCTGAGCGGCCAGATGATCGTGCAGCGAAGTCGCCGAGGCGACATAGCGTTCGAGGTTCGAGTCCTCGCCATCGAGCGGCGCTGGCGCCCCCGTCCAGGATGAAGACGACAGGTCGAATCCGTCGCTCGACGGGCCGGCCTGCAACTGGGGGCCATCACGATCGAACGTATTTTCGAGTTCGGTGCCAAGGCCCGCCTCCATGGACGCCTGGCTGGTTTCGAGTTCGTCGCCGGTCCAGTCGGATTCCTGCGGATCGGTTGCGGCATCGTGGCGCTCGCGCTCGGTCTCGGGGTCTGGTGCTTCCTCGACACGTTCCAGCAGTGGATTGCGTTCGAGTTCTTCTTCGATGAAGGAGGCCAGTTCCACATTGGACAATTGCAGGAGCTTGATCGCCTGCATGAGTTGCGGCGTCATCACCAGGGTCTGCCCCTGGCGCATCACAAGCTTGGCTGACAGGCCCATCGACACTCACTTAATGACCGACTTGCGCGGCCTCGGCGCTACACAAACCGAAACCCGCTCCTGTTGTATCACAATCTTGGCCGAGGACATCGGTCTCGGTCAATTTCGGCCCGATTCTTGCCTCCTATGTCGCGCCGAAGCTTCAGCATGGTTAAGACCATGGAATGTTCGGTTGCGGCCGCATATTCGCCGTGTTTGACGCGGAATGGCGCCTCACATACGGAAATCGTGGCCAAGATACAGCCGGCGAACGTCCGGATGGGCAACGATTTCCTCGGCTGTGCCCTCGGTGAGCACGTGTCCAGAATGGATGATGTAGGCGCGGTCGATCAGACCCAGCGTCTCGCGCACGTTGTGGTCGGTGATCAGAACTCCGATCCCGCGTTGCTTCAGATGCCTCACCAGATCCTGGATGTCGCCGACCGCGATGGGGTCGATGCCGGCGAAGGGCTCGTCGAGCAGCATGAACGACGGATGCCCGGCTAGCGCGCGCGCGATCTCGCAACGCCGCCGCTCGCCGCCCGATAGGGCGATGGAGGGTGCCTTTCGCAGCTTCGCAATGTTGAATTCGTCGAGAAGGTTGTCGAGCTCGGCCTCGCGCTGGGCTTTGTCGGCCACGGTGATCTCGAGGACCGCGCGGATATTGTCCTCTACGTTGAGTCCACGGAAAATCGAGGCTTCCTGAGGCAGATAGCCGATACCAAGCCGCGCCCGCCGATACATTGGAAGCGTCGTCACATCGTATCCGTCGAGGTCGATGGTCCCTTTGTCCGGCTTCACGAGGCCGGTGATCATGTAGAAGACCGTCGTTTTGCCGGCGCCGTTCGGCCCGAGCAAACCGACTGCCTCGCCGCGCCGAAGGTGGATCGAGACGTCGCTCACCACATGCCGGCCCTTGTAGGCCTTCCCAAGATGGCGAACGCCGAGAAGGCCCTCGCCGGACGTCACCCTCTCGGCACCAGGCGATACATCGACCGGTTCCCTAAACGGATGCTCCGCCCAGGCCTCTCCGGCGCCGGAGGGAGGGTCAGGAGTTGTCGCCGGGGTCGCTTTGCGGCCTGGAAGCAGGGCCGCCAGCTTAGATAATGTCGTGGCTGCCACGGATCCTTCAAACCGCCATGGAGAGCGGTCCGACCGTCGTGGGTCGAATCGTCTCGTCGAATTTAGCCTAGTCTACGGTTGCCCGAGGCGTAAGGGTGCGCCAGGCCTATTTTATTGCACTGCGGCATCGCCGGATTGCTCCGGCGTAGGCTTGGCGCCTTTGGCTGCCTTACGTTTTGGGGCGCTGGTGGTCTTGGCCGGTTTCGCAGCAGGTAGCGTGGGACCGGGCTGCGCGCCTGGGGCAGCGCCCGCGCCAGGCGTGAAGACGCTCGAGACGCGCCCACCATTCGGCTTGTCGGAGAAGACCTGCGCCTGGCCGCTCGTCATGTCATAGACGAGCCTGTCTCCCTGGGTCACGTTGGTGCCTTGCGACAGTGTGACATGACCATTGAGATAGACCTTGTTCTCGGCCTTGTCGTAACTCCCGTGGTCGCCTGTGCCGATCTGGTCCTTGGAGATCATCGTGACCGGACCTTCCGCCTCCATATGGCTGACCGAACTGCCGGCCCCAGGCCCGGGGGCCGAGGGAGAAGCGGGCGCAGCGGGAGTCGCGGCGCCTGCGGCCGCAGTCTGGGGATCTTTCTGAAGGAAAATCGTCAGCTTGGAGGATTTCAGGGTAGAATCACCCTGCACTGCAACGACATCGCCCGTGTAGATCAGCTTCTGTTCCTTATCGAAATAATCGAGCTTGGCGGCGTTGATGTTGATCGGTTCCTTGGAACTCGCCCCAGGCAACAGCGGGCTATTGGAGGGCGCGGCAGCGGTCTTTGCTGCTGGCTTGACGGGGGAGGTGATCGGCGGAGGTGGCACCGCTTTGGCCGCGAAAGCCGGACCCGTCAGGGTGGAGGCCAGGCCGGCGAGCACGATCGCCTTCGACAACAGGCATCTCGTCACCGGACTCACGGTGCTCAAGGCGCGGTTCCCTTCAGACTGGCGGCCGTCGATGCCACCGTCGATGCCGGCAGCAAGACCGAGCGGACATGCCCCACAAAGGTTACGTCGGCGCCATTGTCGATCATATGCATCGTGTCCGCCGACACCGTGCCGCTGGTCATCACCACCGTCAGCGGCTCCTTCGTATCGACGACGCCGGTCTTGAATTCCACATAGGCACTTTTCATCATGGCATCGAGCCCAGAATTGCTGGTCAGGTGCACGTCGGTCGCGAATTGCATCGTCTCCTTCGAACTGTCGTAGGTGCCCATCGAAGAGACGATATGGACGATGCTCTTATCGGCCATCGTGACATGACCGTCGATGTCGTGCAGTTCGAGGACGTTGGGCTGCCGTGCATCCTGGACCGCCGTTCTGGCATTCACCAGATAGGGACGTCCATCGCTTCGAAACCCCGCGAGCTTTGGCTTGTCCATGGTGATCTTGGTGCCGTTCAAGCCGACGTTCTCGATCGAAACTGACGGAATGGCGATGCGGAATGGGTTGAAGAACGCAAAGACGACGACGGCCGCCATGCCGGCCAAGGACGCCAATAACACCAGAACCCGCAGCACGCGAACCCGTGCCGAATGACGGCCGGCCGCCCGGAACGCATTCTGGCGGGACCGTGGCGCCAGGAGCGGCTCCGAAGGATCGAGGCTGGCCAAATTTGTCATGCGATGAGTTTTGGAAAACTCCACGAGTGTCACTGGAACGACACCATGATCGCATGGCCAAGTTAAGGCGCCCTTTGCTCAGGAGGGGCGGTGGTCGGCGTGGGCGAAGATGTCGCTGTCCGGCCATCCCGTGAGGTCCAGCCGCGCCCGCGAGGGCAGGAAGTCGAAACAATGTTGGGCGAGATCGGCACGGCCTTCCCGAGCCAGCATTGAGTCGAGCCTGGTCTTGATAGCATGCAGATGCAGGACGTCGGATGCCGCATAGCTGATCTGCGCATCGCTCAAGCTTTCGGCGCCCCAATCTGAGGATTGCTGCTGCTTGGATAGGTCGACGCCGATCAGCTCCCGGCAAAGCTCGCGCAAGCCGTGCCGGTCGGTATAGGTGCGCACAAGCTTTGACGCGATCTTGGTGCAATAGAGGTTGGCCGTCATGACCCCGAAGGCGTGATACATGACCGCGATGTCAAACCGGGCGAAATGGAACAGCTTCTTCACAGCCTGGTCGGCCAGAAGCCGTTCGAGGTTTGGCGCGCGCTTTTGCCCGACCCCGATCTGCACGACATCCGCCGACCCGTCGCCCGTCGACAATTGCACGACGCACAATCGGTCCCGGTGCGGGTTCAGTCCGAGGGTTTCGGTGTCGATGGCGACACTGGCGCCGGCAACATAGTCTGGCGGCAGGTCGCCCTTGTGCAGTCGGATCGTCATGGATCAGCTTTACTGGGCCGCGACATGCGGCGGAAAGGAATGATCTTCCATACCGCCGCCGATGCATAAAGCAAACCAGCCCCTCGTACCAAACGGCATTGAAGGTGACCGGTTGGCACGCGGGACCGCGCGCCAATTGGTATCAGACGGCAGGCTTGCGCAGCCATCCCATGGCGACCGCATCGGCGAAAATCGCTTCCGCTGCCGCCCAAAGAACGGGCGAGCCCTGGGCGATCTTGCTGGTCAGCGACCTCGCGCGTGTCTCGTCGACGTCATATTCGGTCCAGGTGCCCCCGCCGACCACATGGTTGAGAAGGATTGGCTGCAGCCGGTCCAGCGCCTTGGCGAAGCGCGCCTCGGCGCTTCGAGCCGCCTCAAACTCTTCCCAGATCGTGCGGAATTCGAGGTTCTGGTCGGGAGGCAGCAACCCGAAAATCCGGTCTGCGCCGCGCTTCTCTCGCTCGGCCTGATCGAGCGCGCCCTTGGCATCATAGAGCGGCGTGTCGCCGGCCTCGATCTCGACGAGGTCGTGGAGCAGCAGCATCCGCACGACGCGCCAAACGTCCACTGGTCCCGTCGCCCATTCGGCCAGAACGGTGGCGAACAGCGCCAGATGCCAGGAATGTTCGGCGGTGTTTTCGCGCCGCGAGCCGTCGGCCACGAGGTTGCGGCGCACGACCCCCTTGAGCCGGTCCGCTTCGAGAAGGAAGCTAAACTGCGCGGCGAGACGGGTGTCGAGTCCGTCGAGCCAAAGTCCGGATTTCATGCCTCACCCCGTTTGCTGTACGAATCAACGCATGGTGCCGAAAATTCGGCAGCTGTCCTTTGAGGACATCATGCGCGCATGGTTTGAATTCGATCCAGCGTCCTGGGCCTTTAATGGGCGGCAGGCTTCGATTTGCGGGTGTCGATCGAGCGCAGCGTCAGCGCCAATGGCACCGCAGAAGCCGAGACCAGCGCCAGGACGAAGAACACGTCGATGTAGGACAACATGCTGGCTTGGGCCTGCACGGTTTGTCCGACCCAGGCGAGGGCGGTCTGGGAGGCGCTGCCGCCGGTGCTCGGCTGGGTGGCGAAATAGCCGCGCGCCTGATTGAGGGCTTGGTTGTAGAAGGGGTTCCACGTGCCGACATGTTCGGCGAGGCGCAATTGGTGAAACTGCTCGCGTCGGGCCAGAACGGTCTGCGCCAGGGACACCCCGATCGAGCCGCCGAAGTTTCTGGCGACATTGATGATCGCGGAGGCCTGGTCCGTCTTGTCCGCCGGGATGCCGTCATAGGAGGCGGTGGTGATCGGAATGAAGATCAACGGCAGCCCCATGCCGATGTAGATGCGGGACCAGGCGAAGAAACTGAAGTTCAGCCCGGCGTAAAGGTTGGTGAGATTCATCATGGCCGCCGCGACGATGAACGCGCCTGTGGCGATGAGATATTTCGGCTGCACCACCATGCTGAGCCGACCGACGACGAACATCATGACCATGGTCACAAGGCCGCCTGGCGACAAAGCGAGCCCGGCTAGCGTCGCCGTGTAGCCGAAATTCTCCTGCAGCACCTGGGGCATGAATTGGGTGGTGGCGATCAGGATGGCGCCGGTCGCCAGCATCACCAGGAAACATGCGCCGAACTGACGCCCCGCGAGCATTTTGAGGTCGATCAGCGGCGCCTTGCGGGTCAATTCCCAAGGAACGAACAGAACCAGGGCAATGAAGGATACGGCTGCGCATGTGAGGATGAAGGGCGAGGCGAACCAATCGTCCTCCTGACCCCGATCGAGGACGAGTTCGAGCGCTCCCAGAAAGGTCCCGACCAGCAGGAAGCCGACGGCGTCGAAATGCAGCCCTTCCTTCCATTGGCGCGCCCGCGCCGTCACGGCACCGGCGGACTCGGGGATGACGAACCAGATCGCGACGAGCGACAGAAGGCCGACCGGCGCGTTGATGAGGAAGCACCAATGCCACGAGTAATTGTCGCTTAGCCAGCCGCCGAGCGCAGGCCCGACCACTGGCGCCACGACAACCGCAACGCCGTAGAGTGCGAACCCCTGCCCGCGCTTTTCCGGCGGGAAGGCCGCCGCCAGGATCGACTGGGCGACGGGCGTCATGCCGCCGCCGGCAAGGCCCTGCAACACCCGAAAGATCAGCAGCGAATTCAAATCCCAGGCGAAGCCGCACAGAATCGAACTGACCGTGAAGAGTGCGATACAGGCGAGGAAGAAGTTGCGTCGCCCGAACACTCCTGCAAGCCAGCTCGATGCGCAGAGCACGATCGAATTGGCCACGAGATAGCTCGTTACCACCCAGGCGGCTTCATCCGGCCCAACCGCGAGGCCGCCCGAAATATAGCGCAAGGCCACATTGGCGATGGTGGTGTCGAGGACCTCCATGAAGGTGTCGACGGACACCAGCGTCGCGATCAGCCAGGGATTGACGCCCGGATATGCGGAGCCGCCCTGCCCGGTCGCGTGCTGGGCCGCCGTACCGGTGTTCTGGCGTCCCATCGCTCGACCTTGCCCATGCAGCCACCATCCCTCAGCGGGACGATCCACCATAAGAATGCCGTATCGGCGAGTGAGTTCCTGCGGAACTGGCTCCGCACGGTCAGGCAGTTCTACGTGGCGGCGGGGATAAGGGCCTGGGCGATGAGCCCGGCGAACAGGATCAGCCCCGCATCGCGATTGGAGCGAAAGAGCGCGTGGGCGCGCCTCGGGTCGTGCTCCGCGATGTGCCAGACCTGCCAGCCGAGATGGAGCGCGAAGCCGAGGAGACCCAGCCAGGCGATCGGGCCGGCGCCGGCGCCGAGGAGGGCCAAGGCACAGGCCGCGACGGCGAGGCCGTAGAGGGTCGCGACGCCCTGGCGGACCTTGGGGCCGAAAGCGATGGCGGTCGAGCCGATCCCGACGATGGCGTCATCGACAAGATCCTGCAGCGCGTAGATCGTGTCGTACCCCATGGTCCACAGGATCGCACCGGCATAGAGCGCCAGCGGCGGCCAGGCCAGGGCGCCGGTGATAGCGGACCATCCGACCAACGCCCCCCAGGCGAAAGCGAGACCCAACACCGCCTGCGGCCAATCGGTGATCCGCTTCATGAAGGGATAGATCGCCACCGGCAGCAGGGCCGCGATGCCGAGCCCGATCGTGAAACGATTGAAACACACCAGCACGCCGAGACCGACGAAAGCCTGCGCGACAAGAAACGCCACGGCGGCCTTTGCCCCGAGCCTACCACTGGCGAGCGGACGACTCCGCGTCCGTTCCACTTTCCGATCGAGGTCGCGGTCGACAAGATCGTTGAACGTCGATCCGGCGCCCCGCATCACGATCGACCCGATGACGAAAAGCACGAGATGCCAAGGGTGCGGTCCGCTGCCTGTCGCCACGGATGCAAGCGCGCTGCCCCAAAGACAGGGCATCAGCAGCAATTGCCAACCGATCGGCCGGTCGATTCTGGCCAGTTGAACGAACGGTCGAAGAGGGGCCGGCCAAGCGGAATAGAGTCCTGACGCGGCGTCCGGCAGGGGGCGGTCGGATCCGGATCCGCGCAGGGCCCGCTCCCCGCGCGGCTCGTTCAAAGCGGTCCCGTGGGCAGTTTAATCGCCTGCTGCTGCTCCGCCGCAGCCGCGGCGCCTTGTGCCTGCTGGGTCTGCATCTTCTTCATTTTGGCAGCGAAATCGCAGGCCTTGGCGGCGAAGTTGGCAGATTTTGCACGGCTTTCGGTCATCTTGCCTACAAGATCCTCCGGAATGCTGCACCAATCCTTATTCTTGTTCATATAGGCGAGAACAGTGCCCTCGATGGCGGCGAGGGAGCGCAACTGCGGGCAAGCCGTGACCGGGTCGAGCTTGCCGCCATGGGCCTTGGTGTTTTGATTGAGGATGCCGATGCTGGCCGTGCGCTTGCTCATCAGGGCGCCAAGATCGGCGCCGCAATCGGCCCAAGCCACGGCGGGCCACAGCGCTGCCACCATCATGGCGAGCCCCGTCAGGCGGAGCGAACGGCTATGGACCGACAAGGATGGCGCAACACTCATTAAGATGCTCTCTCGCTGACGCGGGTCTTTCAGACCGGCTGCCGCTCACCGAACCTTATACAGTAACGCAGGCCTGGGAAAAGCGGCGACTTGATGGCTTTGATAACAGTAAGTTTCGTCAAGGCGATCTACTCCAGGTGGCGATGCAGCTTGTCGCGGCTCTGAGCCGGGCCATTCGAACCGCGTCGGCGGCATGCGGCCGTCCGGATCAGAAACCGGATATTCGCTGCCGGCATCAACCCTCCTGACGCCTTGACTTGACCTTGGCTCTGAAGCACCGGTCGGCCCCTCTCAAGCGCCAGAAAGGACGTCCGCCCTGCCTCGCCCCGATTTCGCCTCGCCCCGCCTTTTCGTCGACATGCCGTTCCGGCCTGGGGAGCCGGTGCGGCTGGAGCGCGATCAGGCGCATTATCTCGGCAATGTCATGCGGCTTGGTCCCGGAGAGCGGGTCCTTGCCTTCAACGGCCGTGACGGCGAATGGCGCGC
Source organism: Lichenihabitans sp. (assembly GCA_965214365.1). Lineage (GTDB taxonomy): Bacteria > Pseudomonadota > Alphaproteobacteria > Rhizobiales > Beijerinckiaceae > Lichenihabitans. Next base: position 348,216 of record CBDCBM010000004.1, on the reverse strand, counting down.
GGTGCTCGGGGGCACCAAATCCTCCCCGGCCCTGACCCTCGTCGAACAGGTCCGCCCTCAGCCCGAACCAGGACGGCTGCATTATCTTTTCGCGCCCCTCAAACATGCCCGCCTCGACTATCTGGTGCAGAAAGCCGTCGAGATGGGCGCCAGCGTGCTCCAGCCCGTTCTGACCCGGCGCACCCAGGCGGCGCGCGTCAACGGGGAGCGGATGCGGGCCAATGCGATCGAGGCCGCCGAGCAATGCGGCGTGTTGTCGATCGCCGAGGTGCGCGATCCCCTGCGGTTCGCCGATGCGCTGGACCGCTGGCCGGCCAGTGTCCCCCTGGTATTTTGCGACGAGGATGCCGAAGTCACGGATCCCATAGAGGCGCTGCGCCGGGCGAACGTCCAGGCCGGAGGCGTCATCGGCGTCATCGTGGGGCCTGAAGGCGGGTTCGACGAGAGCGAGCGTCAGGCCTTGCTCGCCCTGCCCCGGGCGATCCGCCTGTCGCTCGGCCCGCGCATCCTGCGCGCCGATACGGCAGCGGTGGCGGCCCTGGCCCTGGTGCAGGCGGTTATGGGCGACGGTGCGTCATCGTGATGAGCTGAGCGAAAGCGCTCAAGCGTGGCCGGCATCGCTCGACAGCATCGCGGGATCGATCCCGAGCTTGCGCAGCGCGCGGTCGTATTTCGTCTCGAGCTTGGCGTCGAAAACGAGGCTCTCGTCTGCGGGACAATTGAGCCAGCCATTGTGCTGAATTTCGGCTTCGAGTTGACCCGGGGACCAGCCCGCATAGCCGAGCGCCAACAAGGCGCGGTCTGGCCCTTGTCCCTTGGCGATGGCGCGCAGGATGTCGACAGTGGCGGTCAGCGAAACCCCGGCGTCGATTTCGAGCGTCGAATTATCGATGAAATAATCTGCCGAGTGGAGCACGAAGCCGCGACCGCTCTCCACCGGGCCGCCCTTGACGACCGGAACGCGTCCGGCGCGGGACGGCAGGCGGATCGCCTCCTCCGGCCCGATGACATCGAGCTGGACGAGGAGTTCGGAGAAATCGACCTTCTTGGCGGCTTGGTTGACGATAATGCCCATGGCGCCATCCGCCGAATGGGCGCACATGTAGATCACGCTACGGACGAAGCGATCGTCCGCCATGCCCGGCATGGCGACTAGAAGCTGTCCGTCGAGAAAATCCGGACGGTTCGAGGAAGCGGTGGCGAGGTCCATCATCGGATCCATGTTATGCGCGTGGATGGGATCACGACAAGTTCGGCCGTCTCTCGGTGCTGGGATTGTTTTGGGCTATTCGCCGCCCCGGGGCCTTGCAAGGCAAGTCTGATGATGGAAGCACTGTTGCACGGCAGGCGGCCACGTTGGGCCGCTGCCCTTCTGGTCGCGATGGCTGGGTATCTGGGGCCTCAGGCCGTCGGCCGCGCCGCCACTGGTGCGGCCCCACATTCCGCTGTCCGCCTGCTCGATGGCGGGGCGGGACCGGGACACCGGCTCGCGGGCGTCGAAATCCGTCTCGATCGAGGCTTCATCACCTACTGGCGCAGTGCCGGCGAGGCCGGTGTACCCCCGGTCTTCGACTTTTCCGGCTCGGTCAATCTGAAAGAGGCCAAGGTGGCCTATCCGGCACCCCGTCTTCTCGACGAAGATGGCATCGCGGCCTATGGCTATGAGGACAACGTCACCTTTCCCATCGAAGTCACGGCCCAGGATGGATCGAGGCCGGTGCGTCTCGACCTTGCGCTTGGCTATGCGGTCTGCTCGAAATTGTGTCTCCCCGCTACGGCCCATCTCGAGATGACCCTCGACGCCGCCGGGCCGAAAGACGTCGATCAGGTGCGCGACGCTTTGGCCAGGGTGCCGAAGCCCGCCCTCCTCGCCGGCGACGGGCCTTTGGGGATCGAGGCCGTGGCCTGGTCCGGCACGACCACCTTGTCGGTCAAGGCGAGAGTGCCGGACGGCGCGGGCACGCTCTTCGCCGAGGCGCCTGACCTGTGGTACTTCACGGTGTCGCCAGGCCGCCCCAGCGCCGCGGGCAAGGACCTCGACTTCGTGCTGACCGGGCCGGATCATCCCCCATCCGGCCCGCCACCGGGCGATCCTCTTCGTCTGACCCTCGTTACGCCATCAGGTGCCATCGAGGTCTCGCTGCGTCTCGACGCCATCGCCGCAAAGCCCTAAATGGACGCTTGCACCCCTACATTGGCATCTTGGAGGTTCCCATGGTTATCGCAGTCGGCGAAAAGCTTCCCGTCACGACCTTTTTCGTCAGCGGGCCCGACGGGCTCGAGCCCCGCACGACGACGGATATTTTCGGCGGCCGCAAAGTCGTACTGTTCGGGGTTCCGGGGGCCTTCACCCCCACATGCGACAAGAATCATTTGCCTGGTTATTTGCGACACTCCGCCGCCATCAAGGCCAAGGGCGTCGATGCCATAGCGGTGACGGCGGTGAACGACGGCTTCGTGATGAAGGCCTGGGCCAATGCGACGGGCGCCGAGGGACAGATCGAGTTCCTGGCGGACGGCAGCGGCGATTTCGCCAAGGCGGTCGGATTGACGCTGGACGCTTCGGGTCATGGCCTCGGTCTGCGCTCGCAGCGCTACGTCATGCTGGTCGACGATGGGACTGTGAAACATCTGGTGGTTGAAGATCTGGCCAGCAAGGCCGATATGTCGAGCGCGGAAGCGCTGCTTGCCAGTCTTTGATCGGCGCGGCTGAACATCGACTGATGCTCCCTGACGCTGGCCCCTCCGAACCGAAAGCCGCCATTCTCGTGTCCGCGACCGCTGCTCCCGTACTGAACGACAGGCCTATGGCACCCGTCGCCATTCCCATGTCCGAGGTCTGGCTCGCCCGCAAGCCATCGCTGGCCGGTATGACGCGGGCCGAACTCGATGAGGCCCTGGCGGCCGTGGGGGTCGGCGAGAGGGAACGGCGGATGCGGGGAGCCCAGATCTGGCAATGGGTCTATGGGCACGGCGTCCAAAGTTTCGAAGCCATGCTGAATATCGGCAAGCCGCTGCGCGAGAAGCTCGCCGCGGCCTATACGCTCGACCGCCCCATCGTCGCGGCCGAACAGGTTTCGGTGGACGGAACCCGCAAATGGCTGTTGCGGATGGAGCCCAGCGGCCCCTTCGACAAGGGCGCTGAGGTCGAATGCGTTTATATTCCGGAGGCTGACCGAGGCACCCTTTGCGTATCGAGCCAGGTTGGCTGCATGCTGACCTGCACCTTCTGCCATACCGGCACGCAGAAGCTCGTGCGCAACCTCACGACGCGAGAAATCGTCGCTCAACTCATTGTCGCGCGCGACCGACTGGGCGATTTCCCTGGTCTTACCCCCCCCACGGACGGTTTGGTACCCCCGCCAGGGACAAGGGCGGTCTCGAACATCGTTTTCATGGGCATGGGTGAGCCCTTGTATAATCTCGACCATGTCCGCGATGCCATCGGCGTTCTTTCGGATGGCGAAGGCCTATCGGTATCCCGTCGCCGCATCACGGTCTCCACCTCCGGCGTCGTGCCTCAGATCGAGGCGCTTGGCCGGGATTGCGGCACCATGCTGGCCATTTCGCTTCACGCGGTTCGCGACGAATTGCGCGACGAACTCGTGCCGCTGAACAAGAAATACCCGATTCGCGATCTGCTGGAGGCATGCCGGACCTATCGGGGCCTGTCCAACGCGCGACGGATCACCTTTGAATATGTAATGTTGAAAGGCGTGAACGATTCGCTGCGGGAGGCGCGGGACTTGGTGCGGCTGCTGAAAGGCATTCCGGCCAAGATCAACCTCATTCCGTTCAACCCCTGGCCCGGGTCGCGCTATACCTGTTCGGATTGGAGCATGATCGAAGCCTTCTCCGATGTCGTGTTCAAGGCGGGTTATGCCAGTCCGGTGCGCACGCCCCGTGGCCGAGATATCCTGGCCGCGTGCGGGCAGCTCAAGAGCGAAACCGAAAAACTGCGCGCACGCGCCAAATTGATGTTGGAACAAAACCTCGCGCCCGACGGGGAGTGACCTCACAGAGGTTGCCGACGCTTCGCAAAAATCGCGGAGGGGGCTTGGCGAGCCGAAAAAAAGCGTGTAAGGTCTTATACAGATTTCGGGATAAAATGCCCGCGTGGACGCCAAGAGATCCACCTTTTGGTCTTCGCCTCACTCTTCCTCTATGGCCTCTGATCCCCTATGAGATCGGCCTTTGGGATAACGGGTGTTGGTGTCAAGACCTTACTCTGTGAGAGATTCACGTTAGCAATGCGAAGGTTTTCCTGGTTGACCATGGCCTGGCTCGATAATGAGCCTGTTACGGTCAGTCGGAATAGGTCGAGCCGAAACGCTTGATCGTGATGGTGCCGCGCGCTTCGGCAGATGCGAGATAGTCGCATGCTGTGCGGACCTGATGACACTCAAGGATGATCGATGAGACCAGGTCAAAACAAGCGTATGCGTGGTCGCAACAACAACAATACTGGCAGCAATAATCGCAAGGGCCCCAATCCTCTGACCCGGTCTTACGAATCAAACGGGCCGGACGTCAAAATTCGGGGCACGGCCCATCACGTCGCTGAAAAATATCTGCAACTTGCCCGTGACGCGCAATCGTCTGGAGATCCTGTTGCCGCAGAGAGCTATTTGCAGCACGCTGAACATTATTTTCGATTAATCGCCAGCGCCCAGCAGGCCCAGATGGGTTTCGCGAGGCAGCCGGAAGATGTCGAAAGCGACGAATCGGACGACGATGACGTCGGCGCCATGCCGGATCGGTTCGCTTCGCCTCCCGAACGTACGCCGGTCTTCGTCGCACCCCAGCCCGCTCCAGCCCCCTATCAGGAGCGGCAGCCTTATCAAGGTGATCGCCAGCCTTACAACGGCGAGCGCCCGGCTTACGGAGGCGATCGAACGCCAAGTCAGGATCGGGGCGGTCAGGAGCGTAACGGCCAGGATCGCGGCAGTCAGGATCGCGGCGGCCAAGAGCGCCAGTCCCAGGACAACCGAGGCGGGGACCGCAATTACGATCGTCAGAATCGGTCGGACCGACCTCAGCGGCCGCAGCGTCCCTATCGCGACCAGGATAACCAGAACCGGCCAGACGGACGGCAGGATTATCGCAATCGCGAGCCGCGAGCGCAGGAGTTTCAGCCGGGTGAGGCGCGTGATGCGACGCGTGTCGATCAACCGGTGCGAGATGCTCCGGCTCGAGAAGCCAACGGCCGGGCGGAGTTTACGGCGCGGGATGCGCCTGTCGAGCGGCAACCCGAGGTGGCTCGCCCGCCGGAACCCATGCATGTTCCCGAGGCCCTACCGTCTTTCATCACGGCACCGGTGCGCTTGACCGCGCCGCCAATGCCCAGCCCGGCTTCCGAAAGCACGACTGCCGAGCCAGGCTTCGCACCCGCTGGCCTGCCTGACGAAACGGCGGAAGATGCGCCTCGCTTTCCGGTGCGCCGTCGTCGCCGGACCCGGGCGGCTATCGCGGCCGATCTGGCGGAGGCTGCCGGACGCGCCTTGGATACCCCGGGCAAGGAGTGACGATGTCCCCTTGCCGCACATGGTCTTCCGCTTCACGGCATGAATTGCCGCGAGCGCCGGCTTGTAGGCGGGATGTCCTAAATCCTTCCGTCACCCGTCAGGATTGAAATATCTTGCTAAATTGACCCAGTGTCCCTAGCTGTTCGCTCCCGCCTCCCAGTCGTCTTGGCTCGATCGCGCCTCCCAGGCGCCCCTTTCACAGCCTTGCACTTCCCTCCCCTTCATCGATTTGCCGCTCGATAGGCTTTGCCTCGACCGGCCCTGAGGATCTCCTTCCCATGCGGGAAATCAAACTCCAAGACCTCAAGTCCAAGCCTCCCACCGAACTTCTGGCTTTCGCGGAAAGTTACGAGGTCGAAAACGCTTCGCTGTTGCGCAAGCAGGAATTGCTCTTCGCCATTCTCAAGGAAGTCGCTAACCGCGAGATCGAGATCATCGGCCAGGGCGTCGTTGAGGTGCTTCAGGACGGCTTCGGCTTCCTACGCTCGCCCGACGCGAATTATCTCGCTGGCCCGGACGATATCTATATCTCCCCCTCGCAGATCCGCCGCTTCGGGTTGCGCACCGGCGACACGGTGGAAGGGCTGATCCGCAGCCCGAAGGACGGCGAACGCTATTTCGCGCTTCTCAAGGTCAATACCATCAATTTCGAGGACCCCGAGAAGGTCAGGCACAAGGTCCATTTCGACAATCTCACGCCCCTCTATCCCGACGAGAGGCTGAAGCTCGAAACCGAGGATCCGACCCGTAAGGACATGTCCGCGCGCGTCATCGACATCGTCGCGCCGATCGGCAAGGGCCAGCGCGCCCTTATCGTGGCGCCTCCCCGGACCGGCAAGACCGTTTTGTTGCAGAACATCGCCCAGTCGGTCACGGCCAACCATCCCGAATGTTATCTGATCGTGCTGCTCATCGACGAGAGGCCCGAGGAAGTGACCGATATGCAGCGTTCGGTGAAGGGCGAGGTCGTCTCGTCGACTTTCGACGAGCCGGCGGTGCGCCACGTGCAGGTCGCCGAAATGGTGATCGAAAAGGCCAAGCGTCTGGTCGAACATGGCCGCGATGTCGTGATCCTGCTCGACTCGATCACCCGCCTCGGCCGCGCCTACAATACTGTCGTGCCCTCTTCGGGTAAGGTGCTGACCGGCGGCGTCGACGCCAACGCGTTGCAGCGGCCGAAGCGCTTCTTTGGCGCGGCGCGCAACATCGAGGAAGGCGGATCTCTCACCATTATCGCCACCGCTCTCATTGAGACCGGCTCGCGCATGGACGAGGTGATTTTCGAAGAGTTCAAGGGAACCGGCAATTCGGAAATCATTCTCGACCGCAAGGTCTCCGACAAGCGGACCTATCCGGCGATCGACATCGCCCGCTCCGGCACCCGCAAGGAGGAGCTTTTGGTTCCGGCCGATATCCTCAAGAAGATGTATGTGCTGCGCCGCATCCTCAATCCGATGGGTACAGTCGACGGTATCGAATTCTTGCTGGGCAAGTTCCGCGAAACGCCGAAGGGCAATGCGGCGTTCTTCGACTCGATGAACACATAATGACAAAAAGGCTTCTCGCAGTTAGCTTGCTGCGGGGATCCTTGCCTAAGGGTGCGTCATCAGGAGGGCAAAACGGTCGATCGATCCGCCGGACTTGTTTCGAACCGTATGGAAGGATTGAGGGCCTCTGCGGGGATTTCGGATCCCTTCCATAGCTCTCCTCCGGCTTCTCCAACCAGATTACTCGTTGGATCCTCAAGCCTGCTTGGCTCAGGATGGCGAGATCAAGGAGCGGGAGCCGATGAAGCAGCTTAAAACGCGGTAGAAATAGACATCGCGCGAAAAACCTCACCATGAATGAGCCGACGATATTCGCCAAAGCCTCGGGCGCCGGTCGAGCCGCCATCGCGGTCATCAGGCTATCCGGCCCGGCGAGCGCCGAAGCCCTCCGGCGCCTGACGGGGCGCCTGCCCGAACCGCGAATCGCGACACTCCTCACATTACGTGACCCCTCGACGGGCGATCCCTTGGATCGAGCCCTTGTCTTGTGGTTTCCGGGACCAAAATCCTTCACCGGAGAAGATGCGGCGGAGTTCCATCTCCATGGGGGCCGCGCGGTCTCGGATGCCGTTCTTAAAGCTCTCTCGGACCTGTCGGGTCTGCGGCCGGCTGAGCCAGGTGAATTCACACGCCGGGCTTTTCAGAACGGCAAGATGGATTTGACGGAGGTCGAGGCGCTAGCCGATCTGATCGAGGCCGAAACGGAGTCCCAACGTCGCCAGGCTCTACGACAACTTGAGGGCGCGCTTGGACAATGGGCTGGAGCCTTGCGCGAAGCCTTGATCGAGGCTCAGGCGCTTGCCGAGGCCATGATCGATTTTGCCGATGAGGACGATGTCGCGGCCGGGTTTGACGCCGAATTGCGGCGGCGTGTGACAGTGGTGGCCACAGAAATCGATCTTCAATTGGCAAGGGCTCGGCAGGGCGAAAAGCTTCGTGACGGGCTGGTAGTCGCGATTACCGGCCCTCCCAATGTCGGAAAGTCGACATTGCTCAATCGCCTGGCCGGGCGCGATGTTGCCATCGTCTCCCCTTATGCGGGTACGACGCGTGACGCCATCGAAGTCGATCTCGATTTGAACGGCTACGCGGTTCGCCTTGTCGACACCGCTGGTCTTCGTGACACGGTCGATCCCATCGAACAGGAAGGAATTTCTCGGGCCCATGCCAAGGCCGCGAGCGCAGATCTCGTCCTTTGGCTCGATGACGCGTCTTCCTCCGGCATGAAGCGGCCCCCCATACACGGCATACACTGGACTGTGACGACCAAATCGGATCTTTCCGCCTTGGGATCGGCGAGTGATTTCACCATCTCTGCCAAGACTGGCGCTGGGATCGAAGACTTGGTCGCGGCCTTGGCAGCCCTTGCGTCGCGCGTCCTTGCCGGAGCTGAAACCGCGGTCGTCACTCGATTGCGGCATCGTCAAGCCTTGGAGACCGCCCGGCATGCGCTCGGCCAAGTGATGGATTGTGACTCGTCGAATGGATCTGAATTGATCGCGGAAGACCTGCGGCATGCGGTGGATGCCCTCGCGGGACTTATCGGCCGCGTCGAAACCGAAGAAATTTTGGGCGGCATCTTTGCCCGCTTCTGCATCGGCAAGTGATGTTTCACGTGAAACAAGACACAACCCGAGTCTCGGAACTCTGAGAACGGCGTGCGAACGGCGATAAACTTCCCTACGGACGCGCGCTGTTCTATAGGGTCCCGTCTCCTTGTTTATTCGAGTCAAGCATGACGGATCATTTTGACGTCGTCGTCATCGGCGGAGGCCATGCGGGTTGCGAGGCAGCAGCGGCCGCCGCGCGGATGGGCGCGCGCACGGCCCTCGTCACTCAAAGCATCGCAAAGATCGGGACGCTTTCGTGTAATCCGGCGATCGGCGGCCTCGGGAAAGGACATCTGGTCCGTGAGATCGATGCGCTCGATGGGCTGATGGCTCGGGTCGCGGATCGCAGCGGCATCCAGTTTCGCGTCTTGAACCGGCGTAAGGGATCGGCCGTTCGAGGCCCGCGTGCCCAGGCTGACCGAGCGATTTATCGCCGTGCCATGCAAGACGCACTGGCGGACTTAGAGGGGCTGTCGATCATCGAAGGCGAAGCCGATGGTATGGTGGTCGCCGAGGGGCGACTAGAATCCATCACGCTCACCAATGGCCGGAGTTTAGGGTGCGGAGCGGCGGTGCTGACCACCGGTACGTTTCTGCGAGGTGTCATCCATATGGGGGAGACCCGGATCGCCGCTGGCCGGATCGGCGAAAGTCCATCCAACGGTCTTTCGGTGGCTCTTGATGCGCTGGGCTTTGGTCTCGGGCGCCTCAAGACCGGCACGCCGCCGCGCCTTGACGGCCGTACCATCGACTTCGCCAGTCTGGAACGTCAGGCCGGCGATGCCGAGCCCGAGCCCTTCTCCAGTCTCACGGGCTCTATAGACACGCCACAACGCGACTGCTTTATCACCCGCACCTGCGAAGCGACGCATGACGTCATCCGCCGCAACCTTGCGCGAGCGCCGCTGTTCTCGGGGGCTATCACGGGGCGCGGGCCACGGTACTGTCCGTCGATCGAAGACAAGGTCACGCGATTCGCCGATCGCGACAGCCATCAGATCTTCCTCGAACCCGAAGGGCTCGACGATCCTCTCTACTACCCCAATGGCATATCCACCTCTTTGCCATTGGATGTGCAAGAGGCTTTCATTCGGACCATTCCGGGCCTTGAGCGTGCCAGCATTGCCCAGCCCGGTTATGCGATCGAGTATGATTTCATCGATCCGCGCGAGCTTCGTCCGAGCCTTCAGACCAAACGGGCGCGGGGACTGTTCCTTGCGGGGCAGATCAACGGCACGACGGGTTATGAGGAAGCGGCCGCGCAAGGTCTCGTGGCGGGTCTCAATGCGGCCCGCATCGCTGGCGCTGGCGAGCCGATCCTATTTGAGCGTTCACGCTCCTATATCGGTGTGATGATCGACGACCTCGTCACGCGCGGCGTTACCGAGCCCTACCGGATGTTCACGTCGCGAGCGGAATATCGCCTGACGTTACGGGCCGACAATGCGGATCAGCGGTTGACTGACCTTGGGCTTGGCTGGGGTTGCGTCGGCAATGCGCGCGCGAAAGCCTTTGGGGCAAAGATCGCCGCGATCGAGGAGGCCCGGGCCTTGGTGCATTCCTTAAAGGGCACGCCGCAGGAACTTGCGTCGCATGGCATTGTCGTCAGTCAGGACGGCGTTCGCCGCAGTGCCTTCGATCTCATGTCTTATCCGACTATCGAGACCGAACAGCTGACCGCTATGTGGCCGGAGCTAGCGTCCGTTCCGCTTGACGTTCTCGCGCCCGTGGAGGCGGATGCCAAATATGCAGTCTATCTCGATCGACAATCGTCCGATATCGAGCGCACGCGGCGGGACGAGGATCTCGGCCTCGCCGATGATCTTGACTATGCGGGGATTCGCGGCCTGTCCCGCGAATTGAGCGACAAGCTCATGGCCTTGCGCCCGGCGACCTTGGGTCAGGCGGGGCGGATCGAGGGCATGACACCCGCAGCCCTGACCCTGCTGCTCACCCGCTCTCGGCAGCGCAACCTTCGCAAGCCACGGCCTCCGCATCAAGACACGCAAGACCATGCCGCCGTCTCCTGACAAGCGGCGCTCCGCTGGATCGTCCGACCAAGATAGGCTGGACGCGCTGCGGATGATGGATGTTTCACGTGAAACAGAACAGCGGCTGGCGCTGTACGTCGATCTTTTGCGGCGCTGGCAGAGGATCAAGAACCTTGTCGGCCCCTCGACACTCCCGCTGATCTGGACCCGGCACATCGCCGATTCAGCGCAATTGCTTCCTCTTGCTCCACAGGCGATGCGCTGGCTTGATATGGGGACGGGCGCGGGCTTTCCGGGCCTTGTGATCGCCATTCTGCTCCAGTCCCAACGCCGGGACGGTGCCGTTGTGCATCTTGTCGAAAGCAATGGGCGCAAATGCGCTTTCCTACGGGACGTTGTGCGCGAGGTCGGGTGCCCCGCCATCGTCCATGACGCGCGCGTCGAAATGATCGTCCCGACGCTGTTAGATGTTGATGTCGTGACATCGCGGGCCTTGGCGCCCTTGCCGGCTCTCCTGGAAATGGGCAAGAGTCCGTTGAACAGAGGCGCGACGGGCATGTTCCTCAAATCGGCCGCTGAAATCGACGCCATCGAATCCGGGCAGCGGATCGGCACCTGGACGATCGTCCCAAGCCGCACGTCTCAGGATGGCAGGATCGTGTTAATCACCATGGCCCGGTGCCCACCCGTTTCGAAGCGGGATCACTATCGGAACGAGGATCCGCTCCATGACTGATCGAACCGCACGCGTTCTCGTCCTGGCTAACCAGAAGGGTGGTGTCGGCAAGACGACGACGGCCATCAATCTCGGCACTGCGCTTGCGGCTGTTGGCGAGCAGGTCCTTTTGATCGATCTCGATCCGCAGGGGAATGCGTCGACGGGCCTTGGCGTAGAGCGCAAGGACCGTACGGTTTCGACATATAACGTCCTTACCGGCTCGCATACGTTGGCTGAAGCCTGCCGGCCGACATCGGTGCCAAACCTTTGGATCGCTCCCTCCACCATGGATCTTCTCGGCGTCGATCTCGAAATTGCCAGCCACAAGGATCGGGCCTTCAAACTTCGCAAGGTCCTTGATCAGTTGTCAGACCACGAAGAGACCGCGCATTTCAGCTACGTCCTGATGGATTGCCCGCCCTCGCTCAATCTTCTGACCATCAATGCCATGGCAGCGGCCGATAGTGTCCTCGTGCCCCTGCAATGCGAGTTTTTCGCTCTCGAAGGTCTCTCGCAACTGCTGGCGACGGTGGAGCAAGTGAAACAGAGCCTGAACCCCGCGCTCACCATTCACGGCATCCTGCTCACCATGTTCGATCCGCGCAACAATCTCGCGTCCCAGGTGGTGGCCGATGTTCGGCAGATCATGGGAGAGAAGGTCTATGACACGGTCATCCCGCGCAACGTCCGCGTCTCGGAAGCGCCCTCGCACGGCAAGCCAGTCCTTCTGTATGATCTGAAATGCGCGGGGAGCCAGGCCTATCTCCGCTTGGCCTCGGAAGTTATTCAGCGCGAACGGCGGTTGGCCGCATGACGGCGCGAGGGCACGGTAGCATGGCGGAAGAGCAGGTCAGGCCTCGGCTCGGGCGGGGGCTGGCGGCCCTTATTGCTGATTCGGCGACGCAGATGCCGCCCTCCTCCGAGCCGCGCGACAGACAACGCGTGCCGCTGGACCATATCCGGCCTAACCTGCGCAATCCCCGCCGCCGCTTCGAGGCGTCCGATTTGGCCGATCTATCGCGGTCGATCGGCGAAAAGGGTGTCATCCAACCGATCCTGGTCCGTTTAATCAAGGATGAGCCGGATCACTACGAGATTATCGCCGGCGAGCGCCGCTGGCGGGCCGCCGAGGTTGCGGGCCTTAAGGACGTGCCGGTCATTGTGGTCGAGGCAAGCGACCGGGAGGCCCTGGAACTTGCACTCATCGAGAATATTCAGCGCGCCGACCTCAACGCCATGGAGGAGGCGCGCGGCTATGACAGACTCATCCAGGATTTCGGCTATTCCCCTGCCGATCTTGGCCGGGTCATCGGTCGCAGCCGGAGCCATGTGGCCAACATGCTGCGGTTGCTCCGCCTGCCGGAAAGCATCGAGGCGATGATCGCCGAAGGAGCTTTAAGTGCGGGTCATGCGCGCGCGCTGCTGGCTTTCGATGATCCCGAGCCCATCGCCCGTCGCATCATCGCCCGGGGCCTGAATGTGAGGGCCGTTGAAAAACTGGCCCAAGCGGCCCAGATCCCGAAGCCGGCGCCGTTGTCGGTGCTTCCGCCCCAACCGATCCGCCCTGATACATTGGCTCTGGCGAACCGTCTGAGCGACGTCCTCGGATTGCGGGTGTCCCTTGAGCCGCAGGCGGAAGGCGGTGAATTGCGCATCCGCTATCGAACGCTTGAGGAATTGGAAAGCCTCTGCCGTCAATTGATCCGCTGAGCGGCAAGGCTCTGCGTCGCCAGCTCGCGCAGCAGGTGGGGACAAGGTTGGATCACATTCGCCAGTTGCGTCGATCCGGCCGTCCCCATTGCAGGGAATTGTCCCGCATCATTCCAGATCGTGTGAGGTCGTTGGGATGCCTGGTTTTGGCGCTGGCGAAACCGGCAATCGACCCGGGAGCAGAACGGCGGGTTTTGTAGCCGCGATAGTGCAACGCACGAATCGTCGGCCTCTCGGTATTTTCAATCGATTGACCTGATATTTGAGGACCATGGCGTCCGGTCCCAGCATTCGGATCTTCTCGAACACGTTGCCGGAACGCTCCGCGCGATGGCACTCCTCGGAGATCTCGTATTCGCCCGCTCCGAATGCGATATTTCTCAACGTGCAGCGTCCGCTTGGGCTTATCAGGATACGCCCGGAATAGGTTCGGGCGGAGGGGGCCGCCGCCGTGCAGACGCGGTCGGCGCGAACCCAAGTTCCCTCGAACGGCAGCGCCTGATCCGCTCGAGCAGTCGCGATGGGCCCCATCAGCAAACCGGCCAATGCCGCTGCGACCATAAGGTTATGGTGAAGCTCGATCCGGGGGTAGGGCATCCCGCCGACGGGGACCTTATGGGGGTCACTCATTCGTCATTCTCCGAATTGAGTTGGTCGATCGGAATGGTGCCGCCGTCCGGCCCTTGCAACGGCCGGTGATACTTGACGCCGTCCTCAGCGAGGAACTCGATGCCCGCGGCTTCGAATGTGGCGCGCAGCTTGGCCGAGGCATCAGGGGAGCCGCCTCCGCTTTCGAGCGCTCGCACCGCCTCGACCGTCACACTTGCGTCCGCTGCCAGATCCTCGATCGATCTGTCGAGGGCCGCTCGCGCCATCCTGCCTTGGGCCGGTGTCATTGTCGCTTCTCCCCGGATGACCACCCTTTTCGACGCTCGCATTCGCCGCAGTGCGGGAGTGCTGGTCGACCATCATGAGATAGAGCGGCTGAGGGCGCACAACAACGCAAATCGACTTGGCAAGACCGGATCGGGTCGGCATGATAATTGCTGAAATCCTGGAGGTCTGTGGGGCGATGAAACCTCGGTGTCCGGGGTTGCGACCAGCGGGGTTTTTATCCATTGAAAGATGAGGCGACGGACCGGGGCCGTATTCTGATCGTCCTACATCAGGAACATTCGACGCCCGGGAGGGTCGGTCGTCTGTTGAAGGACCTAGGCTACAGTCTCGACATTCGCCGGCCCCGTTTCGGCGACGAATTGCCTGACACGATGGATGATCATGCTGGGGCGGTGATTTTTGGCGGTCCGATGAGCGTCAACGATTCCGATGCCTTCCTCAAGACGGAGATCGACTGGATCGACGTCCCCTTGCGGGAGAAGGCGCCGTTCCTGGGCATTTGTCTGGGTGCACAGATGCTGGCGATGAATCTCGGACAGCCTGTCGCGAGTCATCCGGCGGACCATGTCGAGATCGGCTATTACCCGATCTGGCCGACCGAGGCGGCCGACCGGCTAGCCGGCGTGGCCTTTCCGAAATGGGTTTACCACTGGCATAGGGAAGGGTTTGGCCTGCCGCCGGGCGCCGTGTCGCTGGCGCGGGGCGAGGATTTCGAATGCCAGGCTTTCAGCCACGGCGATAGCGCGTTCGGCCTTCAATTCCACCCTGAAGTGACCTATGCGATGCTCTGCCGGTGGGGTGTCCATGGCGCCTGCCGCCTCGAAGCGCCAAGCGCGCGCCCGGCGTATCTCCATCGCGATGCCTGGTTTGAGCATGATGCTGGCGTGGCCCGCTGGACGGATGCGTTTTTGCGGCTCTGGGCTCGATCATGATGCCGAAAAGTCGGCACGGGTTTTCAGACGACATCATGCTCTATGTTATTTGCATCGATCACGTTCATGTTTTTGGATGAGTTCCATCCAAAAACATCGTGATCTACGGCATGATGCCGAAAGTCGGCACAGGTTTTCTGACGACATCATGCTTTGCTCTATGCCACTGCGATCTACAGCGTGACCCCGCCCGCTTTCGCGCTGAGCCAGGCATCGAGCTTGTCAAGCGCCGGGCTGGTGACGACGGCCGGCGCTGCCGGTGCGACGAGGCCCAACTCCTTGAACCTCCCATAGATAGCAAACAGCAGGTCGCTCGTTACACGGATTGAGCTTTCGACATCCTCGACATAGCACACGAGATCCAAGTGGATCTGGGTGTCTGTCATCACCTTGAAGAACACCTGAGGCGATGGAATAGCCAACACGAGGTCATGGCTCTTGCCGGCCTTGATGAGGACGCTCCGGATCGTCTCGGGATCTGCGGTCAGCGGCAGCACGAACGGCAGGCTGATGCGACCCACCCGGTCGTTGCGGACCCAGTTCTTGACGACCCCGGTGATGAGGCTCGAATTGGGCATGACGACAAGCGCTCGATCGAACGTCTCGATCTCGGTCGAGCGCACATTGATGCGACGGACATAACCCTCGTCGGCCCCGACCGTGATCCGGTCGCCCACACGCACGGCCCGTTCCCAGAGCAGAATCAACCCTGATACGAAGTTGTTGGTGATGGTCTGGAGACCGAGACCGATACCGACCGACAAGCCGCCGGCGATCAGGGTCAGGCGCTCGAAACTCAGACCCATATGCCCTAGGGAGACGCCGAGCGCGATGATGGCGCCGACGTAGCCCAGACTGGTCTTGATCGAGTTCTGCAGCCCGATGTCGAGCTTGGTGTGGGGCAGGTAGGTCACTTCGAGCCAGCGCTGAAGCGCTCGCGTCGTGCCCATCACCACGGCGAAGAGTGCTACGGCAACGATGATGGTCGAGAGTGAAATCGTGACGTCCCCGACCGAGAAGCCGAAGAAGGCAGCCTCGACTGTCGCCAGCATGTCGCCAGACTCGATCCTCCAAGGCGCCAGCACCAAGAGGACAGCGGCGAGATAGAGCGTGATCTTGGAGAATCCCGACAGCAGGATGACGATCTGATCGAACGTATCCGCCCGCAGCCCCAAGGTGGCGCTCAAGGCCCGGCCGAAACGGCTTTTAGGGTTGAACAGGGCCGCTACGCCTTCGTCCGTGACGGCGAGCAGGAGGTAGAGGAGCGCCAGCGTTCCCGCCACGGCGATGATCTGCTCGACCATGAAGGCCGCGAAGGCCGTGTAGCCGGTCACAATGGCCGCGATGAGGATCAGGATCAGCGTCCAGCCGATGAGCCTGATGATCGCGATCCAATGTTCGGTCTGAGCGCTGCGGGCGATATCCCTGGCGGCCCGGCGGGCCTTGATCCCCTTGCGGGTCTGCACCAGCATGGCGAGGATGACGCCAAGCGCACCGAGCCCTCGGGTTGCGACGCCTGTGGTGTGGAGATCCACGCCGATGATGTCGTTCACGGCTTCGACGACTCTGGTGACCGCGACGACCGAGGTGACCGATATGGTGAGATGGTAGAGGATCTTGGTGGCTTCATCCGGCAGGGGCACCAGCCTCCAGTTCGGGCTTTTCGGCGCCAGGATTCCCCGCATCAGACCGGTCATGACCGCGACGACCGCCACGCCCAAGGTCAAGGCCTGCCCGGCTGGCGCGAATTGCGACGGCAGTTCGAACACCAGCACAAGGCCGCCAACGGCGAGGACCGCCAGCGTCGGAACGGCTGCTGTCGCAATCGCGACGCGCAAGGCCGCCATCGCTTTCCTCAGACGACTCGGCTGGTCATCCTCGCCCCGGTGTCTGATGCGGCAGGCGATCCGCCATATCGGCCAATAGGCGAGGGCGATCAACAGGAGGAGGCCCCCGAAGGTCGATCTTTGCCAGTGGGACAGCCTATTCCACGACGCTGTCGCCCAATCGGTCGACAATGTGGAGATGTCGTTGTAGTCCGCCGGTAATTCCTTGCCCACGGCGACCCACAGGTTGGGGTCCAGCAGGCTCGAATAACGGCGGAACAGGGCATGGGCGAAGCGCGCCCGGGCTTGGGAATCGATCGTGTCGGTGATCTGGCGCGCCTGTACGCCCAGGACCTTGGCACGTTTGGAGATGGCGTCGAGGTTGCCGAAAAGCTGCTCCTGCGACGCGCGCTCGGCGGAAACCGGGGCCGGCTCCGGTGGATCCTTGGACCCCGGTTTTGGGCCGAGTTGCGCCAGTTGGGCCTTAGCGGCGTCGATCTGCGGAGTGATCTCCGTGACGACCGCAGCCATCTGCGTCGCGATCGTGCCGACCTCGGCCCGCAGATTGGCAAGGGTGGTATCGTCGAGCTCCTCGCTGCGCGACAGGATGGACTGCACTTGGTCGACCGTGCTCTTCGCGTTGTCCACCCGGGTCGTCGCGCTGACCGGTGCGGCCGTCGCCGCCGTCTCGGTCGACGTCTGCGCGCGCGCCGGGGCGCCGATCAGCGACAGGACAACAAGGACCAGCGGAAGGAATTTCGCCAAGGTGATCTCCGGCGGATCGGGACGCGCCCGCGCAGGTTGGAATCAAGAGCTCAATAGAGCGGGTTGAGCCGCTGCGGCGTGACGACGGGGCCAATCCTGACCCGGCCGTCCGCGAAGGCAAGCGGCAGCGTGATCGCGGGCGGGTCCGCCGATGCTTTCGCGCCGGCGTGGCCGAGGATCTTCGACAGGGCATTCCCCACGGAAAGCGCCCGGGGCGAAACACCGAAGCGCATCGCGAGAGACTCGTAGCCCCACAATGCGGTTTGCAGACGGCCGGCGAGCCGGTGCGCGTCATCGAGGTCGAGCTTTCCCTGCGCCTCCGCCCGAAAATCGCCTTTGCTCACCTTGAGGGCGGCAAGCTCGAACGTGCCGCCGGCCTGGCGCCAGGCTTCGGCCAGAACGGGCCAGGGCTCGATCGTCGAGGGTTCGATTTTCGTCAGCACTCCCTTTTCGTCGATCGACAGTGGCGCCGTTTCGCCTGTCGCCGCGTCGAGGGGGGGCAGGCTCGCGCGGTCGGCCTGGAACCAAACCTCGTAGGCCTGATCTTGTGACGCGCTGGCCGGCCTGGGGGCAAATCGAAGTTCGATATGACCGGCCTTGCTGTCGACGCCCTGGTGATCCAACGCGACATCGTCGAGCAGGACGGCCACCCGCGCCTTGGCGTCGGGGAGGATGCGAACCTCGAGAGAAAAGGCCGACCAGGACACGATCGTCGGATCGTCCTGTCCCACCCGAGCGATCTTCACGGGGCTGCCCACCACGGCATCGATCGCATTGGGCTGATAGATCTGGACCGAAACCGCAAGGCTTGCCGCCTCGACATCCACCGTCTCGCCACCGAGCAAGCCATGCAGCGACGGTTCGGAACAGACAACGCGCAGTTCAAGCGGGAAGCCGGTGATATCGCGCTTGGGGCATGTCCAAATGCGGCGTAGATCGGCCTCGCCGATCATCCACCGATCCATCACGCGAGCGGCCTCGCGCTGCGCGACCAGCCACAGAGCGGTCCAACCGAAGCAGAAGACGATCGGTGAAACCATACACAGCACGACGAAAGGCCGCCGCCTTCGGCGCGTCGGCCGAAGAACGACCTGCGCCATCAGTCGCGCTCGCTTGCCGGCATGGTCTGGCCTAGACAGGGGACCTCGGCCGCTGTTCGGCTCAGGAGCCTATGTCCATGCCCATCGCGACTCCCGATAGGGAGCTCTGGATCTTCGCCTATGGGTCGCTGATGTGGCGTCCGGATTTTCCGTTCGAGGAGCAGAGAAGGGCACGCATATTCGGCTTTCATCGAGCCCTCTGTATCTATTCGCATCATTACCGGGGGACCGTTGAACGCCCCGGTCTCGTGCTCGGCCTGGATCGGGGGGGATCCTGCGTCGGATTATGTTTTCGTATCGCAGCGGAGGCCGCCGCCGCAACCCTCGAGGCTGTTCGGACGCGCGAACTGGTGACAGGAGTCTACGCGGAAATTGCGGCACCGGTCCGGCTGGATGACGGGCGCCGGCTCATGGCCGTCACTTACGTGGCTCGTCGACGTCATTCGCAATATGCCGGCGCGCTCCCATCTGAGGAACTGCGGCGCCTTGTGCGGCAGGGCGTCGGGGTTGCGGGCTCGGACATCGATTACGTGCGCAACACCCATCGACATCTCATCGAACTTGGTATCGAAGATCGGGCGCTCGCGCCCCTGGTCGAATGAGGCCGCCAGCGCGGCGCGAATCACTCAACCTTGAAAAGAACGAATCATGACCTAAGGGCGAACGCTGATCGGTCCACCATCCCGGTCGACAGTGGTCTCAGCCCGCGATATCGCGGATCATGGTTTCTCGCGCGACCTGATCCTTCGCAAGGAGGTGCATATGGACCTCGTTAGCGCCCCGAGCGAGCGCATCCCTCATCACGTCGCCGTCGAAGACGAGTTCGGGCAGGGAGCCTGTCTGCCCAGCCCACAGAATCCGTCGTGCGCCGCCTTCGCCTCGGGCCACGGCGAGAACGACGGCCTCACCATAGCGCGGGCAGGATTCGATGGCCGTGAAGGATCGTAAGGAGAACACCGAGAACAGATAGCGCTGGCCGGACAGGCCACGCCAATGGCGAAACCGGTCAGAAAGGTCGCTTCCCTCGAGTCCGATCAAGGCCGCGTCAGTGCTCGACCGAGTCTTCGGGACGGAACGCGGCTCAAAAGACAAGAAGGCATTGCCAGGGCGGGCACGACTGAAGGCCGTCTCGATCATGGTTGCTCCCCTCACTTATGAGAACAAACATAGAACCAAAGAGAACGGCGGGTCAATTGCCCTGATTCGGTTTTCCAAAGGAGATTTCAGGCTCGATTCCACCCGGGTGTCGTCAACGATGGACAATCAGGTCGGCGACCGGCCCTCGGCCAATAGCCGATTGCTGGCAGTCTCGATGCGCTCCTCGAGCAGGCGATGGAAATCCGCGCGAGACAATCCCGGTTCGATGACGGGGAGGAACTCCAACACGACGGTCCCTGGACGGCGGAGGAAGGATCGGCGGGGCCAGAACAGGCCTGAATTGAGGGCGACGGGCAGGCATCTCGCCCCGGTTTCGGCATAGATGAAGGCGACGCCGAATTTATACTGCGGCTCCGCCCCCGGCTGGCGGCGCGTCCCTTCTGGAAAGATCAGCAGTTGACGGTCGTCCGCCAGGATCTGCCGTGCCTTCTCGCTCACCTGCGCCAGGGCGGTTCTCCCCTTGGCCCGGTCTATGGCGATCTGCTGGCCCCGGCTGATATAAAGGCCGAAAAGCGGGATACGGACCAGCTCCTGTTTGAGCACATAGGTGAAATCGGGGAAGATCGTCATCAGCGCGAAGACCTCCCAGAACGATTGATGTTTCGAGGCGACGATCAGGCCGCCGGGGGGAATGTTGTCGAGCCCGCGAAATTCGACACGGGTGCCGCAGATGACGCGCAGCAGCCACAGCGACATGCGCCCCCAAAGTCCCGACAGCGCCATGATGGCATGACGACCCATCAGCAGCGTCGGCAATCCGAGCACCATGAGCGCGAAGAGGTTGAGATAGAAAAGGATGTTGAAGAGGGAGGAGCGCAGAGCCTGCATGCTCCCCTTGTGCCAAAGCCGGCGTCCCCTGTGAAGCGCCGCCGACCTATTCCATCACGACGGGGGTCACCAGCATCGTGATCTAAAGGGAGCGCTCGAAGACGATGGCGTCATCGCGGATGGCCTTCTGGAGGCGAGAAGGGTTCACGCGCCGTCCCCGCCCCTTTGCGTCCCGGCACCGAAGGCCTTATTCATCGAGCCATGTCCATCCCCCCCGACGATCCGGTCGCGCGACGGCGCACCTTTGCCATCATCTCGCATCCTGACGCGGGCAAGACCACGCTGACCGAAAAGCTGTTGCTGTTCGGCGGCGCGATCCAGCTCGCCGGCGAGGTTCGGGCCAAGGCCAACCGCCGCCAGACACGATCGGATTGGATGGACATCGAACGCCAGCGCGGCATTTCGGTGGTCACCTCGGTGATGACCTTCGAACATGCGGGCTGCGTCTTCAACCTGCTCGACACGCCGGGCCACGAGGACTTCTCCGAGGATACTTATCGTACGCTCTCGGCCGTCGACTCGGCCGTGATGGTGATCGATGCCGCGCGCGGCATCGAAAGCCGCACCCGTAAATTGTTCGAGGTCTGCCGGCTGCGCGACATCCCCATCGTCACCTTCGTCAACAAGATGGACCGCGAGACCCGCGACCCGTTCGACCTTCTGGACGAGATCGAGAAGGTGTTGGCGCTCGATACAGCCCCGGTCACCTGGCCCATCGGTCGAGGTCGCTCCTTTGCCGGAACCTATGACCTCGTTCGCGACGCCATCCGGCCGCTCGATGCCGATGTCGACGCCCCCATGATTCCGGTCTCGGGACCGCGTGACGCCAGGATCGCGGTGATGCTGCCAGCCCATGAGGCGGAGGCGGCGATGGATGAGATCGAACTTGCCCGCGAGGGCTGCAAGCGCTTCGACGAAGTCTCTTATCGCGAAGGCCACATGACGCCGGTCTTCTTCGGCAGCGCGCTGCGCACCTTCGGCGTCGCCGACCTCATCGCCGCGCTCGCCGCCTTCGCGCCGTCGCCGCGAGGGCTGCAAGCCGAAAGCCGCTTCGTCGACGCTCATGAGCCCAAGATGAGCGGCTTCGTGTTCAAGATCCAGGCGAACATGGACCCGAACCATCGCGACCGCATCGCCTTCATGCGTGTCTCTTCCGGGCGCCTGACACGGGGCATGAAGGCCAAACTGGTGCGCACCGGCAAGCCGATGGCGCTGAACTCCCCGCAATTTTTCTTCGCCCAGGAACGGGCGCTCGCCGATGAGGCCTATCCGGGCGATGTGGTGGGGATTCCCAACCATGGCACGCTCAGGATCGGCGATACGCTGACCGAGGGCGAGAACCTTGTGTTTCGCGGCGTGCCGAGTTTCGCGCCCGAAATTTTGCGGCGCGTCAAACTGACCGATGCGATGAAGAACAAGAAACTGCGCGAGGCCCTCCAGCAGATGGCCGAGGAAGGCGTGGTGCAGACCTTCGTGCCCTATGACGGCTCAGGGGCGCTTGTGGGGGTGGTCGGGGCGCTGCAGCTCGATGTGCTGGCGGAGCGGCTGCAGGCCGAATATGGCCTGCCCGTGAGCTTCGAGAGCAGCCGTTTCGAGGTCGCCCGCTGGGTGACGGCGGAGAGCAGCGTCGAATTGTCGAAGTTCCTGGCCGCCTATCCGTCGTCCACGGCACATGATCTCGACGGCGCGCCTGTGTTTCTGGCCTCGTCCGCCTTCACGCTGAAATATGAGCAGGACCGCTGGCCGCAGGTCACCTTCTCGGACATCAAGGATTATCAACGCGCAGCGGCCTGAGAGAGCCCTGGTTTAGAACGGGTGATACTGGAACAGCCAGCTCTCGGTGAGGATCTGGTCGCCTGATTTGAGGTAGAGCCGCATCTCGACGGGATCGCTTCCCTCGATGATGAGGTCGAATTGGGTCCGCCAATGGCCGTTGACCCCGTCCGGCACGGCTTCCGTCAATTTATAGGGGCCGATCTGGCCGCGCGACATCCAGATCACCGGCTCGGGAATGACACCGTAGGGCAGATCCTTCAGCGGGGCGCCGAAAAACTCGACCAGGAATTTCCGCACGCCCTTGGGGCGGGGCTGCCCGGGCTGGCCCCCGCGACCGAGGCGCGTCGCGACACATCGGGCGAGCGGCGTCGGATAGGGCTCGTCCGCCAGCCAATGCATCTTGAATTTGTAAAGATAGGATTTCCCGGCCGTGGCGGGCTCCGCCGGAACCCACATGGCCACGACATTGTCGTGAATCTCGTCGTCGGTCGGGATCTCGACAAGATGCACCGCCCCGGCGCCCCAATCGCCCTCGGGCTCGACCCAGACGCTGGGCCGTTTGTCGTAGTAGACGCCGTCGATATAGTGGTCGAACACCCGGTCGCGCTGAAGGGTCCCGTAGCCCTTCGGTGAATGGTCGGAAAAGGCCGAGGCCATGGTGCGCGGCGGATTGTTGAGCGCCCGCCACAACCGCTCGCCCGTACCGGTCCAGAGCGACAGGCCGTCCGAGTCATGCACTTCGGGGCGCCAGTCGATCGCCGTGTCCTTCACGGTTTCCGAATACCAGAACATGGTCGTCAGGGGTGCGATGCCGAGGCGGACGATGTCCTTGCGCAGATGCAGCGTATGTTCGATGTCCATGAGGACGCCCTTGCCGCGCGTCATGGCGAAGCGGTAGGCCCCCGTACACGACGCGCCATCGAGCAGCGCATGGATCACCATCGTGTCGCTGTCGTCGGCAGGCGTCTCGATATAGAATTTCGTGAAGTCGGGAAAATCCTCGTTGCGGTCGGCCACCGCCACGTCGATGGCGACGCCGCGCGCCGACTGACCGTATTGATAGAGTTCGCCGATAGCGCGGAAGTAGGCCGCGCCCAGGAACGCGACCCAATCGTTCTTGCGCCAATCGACCTTGCCGCCGCGCGGCTCCTGTAGGCGAAAGCCGGCGAAACCGATGCCCTTGGGCAATTGATGCGCCGGGCTGTCGGCCGGCGTGTTGAACATCGATTGATCGTAGACGATCTCACGCGCTTGGCCGTCCGCCACGACCAGCATGTCGATCGATTTGGCGAAGAACATGCCGAGGTGGAAAAAACTGACAGGGAAGCGGCCCGGACCATCGGCGAACAGCGCTTCGTCCGTGTTGAAGGTGATCTTACCCCACTCGTCGTAGTTGAGTTTGGCGACGATCTCGGGGGATGGCCGCATCGGCGGCTGGTAGGGCTCGGCCGCCATGGCCCTCGCCTTGTCCTTCAGCTGATCGAACGAAAACGGCTGCGGAGGGCCGAGCCGGAGCGCCGCCTGAGCCTCGGCCGGGCTCATCTCGGCGCTGACAAGGCCCATGGCGGAGGCGGCTGCAAACGCCTGGAGTAGCGAGCGGCGGTCGAGATCGTTCATGAGAGAAGGCTAGCCCCGGATCGGTTCGACTTTGATAGCGGCGCGCATGAAGTAGTAGAGAGCCACGAAGCCGAGCAGCCCGAAAGCCACCTCGACCGTCTTGGCGATGACCGGCGCGAGCCCGAAGAGGCCGCCGAGCGCCCAACCCGCGGCCCAGGACATCCCGACGAGTTCCGTGCCGACAAGGATGGCCACGCAGGACAGCGTCGTCAAATTCGCCCAGTTCACCGGCTTCGATTGAGGCAAGCGCCCCTCCCAACTGGAGCGTGTCCGGCCGTGGTCGAACCGCTCCGAACGACACCGAACCTCGCGCGAGCCTATTTTGGGCGCGCCAGATTCAAGCAATTCGCCTGGAGCTATAGCAGGATATGACTTTAGGCAAGGCCGAGGGTTGCACGGGGCTGACCGCGTCGCCGGGCAACTTGGCCACCGGGTTCAATCCCGAGCGACCCTTCATCCGATGAGCCGGGTTCACCGCGTGTTGCGCGGGCCGCCGGCCGCCACGATAACGGCGATGATCACAAGGCCGGTGACGAGCAGCCGCACGCCGGCGCTGACCCCATAGGTGTTGAGCATGGTGAGCAGCATCACCAAGAACAGCGAGGCGCCCCAGATGCCCGTGACATTGGCCTTGCCGCCCGTCACCGAGGTGCCTCCGATCACCACCACCGCGATCGAGGTCAGGAGATATTCGTTCCCGATGTCGAGCGAGGAGCCTCGAAAATAGCCGGCCAGCAAGGCGCCGCTCAGCCCGCCGAGCGCGCCGCTCAAAACATAGGTCATGAGCCTCACGCGTTCGACCGGGATGTTGGCGAGGCGCGCCGCCCGGGCGTTCTGCCCGATGGCCGCGACAGACCGTCCGAACATCGTGCGGTGGAGCAGAAGGGCGATCAGGACGCTGAATATCACCGCCGCGATGGCGAGCAGCGATAGGCCCCCCACCTGCGCGCTCATGGCGTCGGCGAATTCCGGCGGCGGTTTGACCTGCAAGCCCCGCCCGTAGCTGATGCCGATCGACTGGATCACGAAACTCGCCGACAGCGTGGCGATGATCGGCGGGATGCGAAGCAGGCGGATCAGCAGAGAGTTGGCGAGACCGATTCCCATGCCGGCCGCGATCGCGGCCGCGAGGCCCGCCGCGATCATGGCGTCATCGCCGCCCATCACCTTCATGGCGATGGCGCTGGCCAGCCCGATATTGGCCGGCAGCGAGAGATCGACATTGCCCGGTCCGAGCGTGACCACGAACATCTGCGCTGTGCCGACGATGGCCGAGAACGCGGCGAGCGCAATGTCGGCCGATACCATGCCGCCGGCGCCGTAGCCGCCCGTATAGGCAATGGCGGCGATCCAAACCGCGATGGCGCCGGCGAAGGACCACAGCCATGGCTGGGCCAGAATGCGCTTGAGACGGGTCGTCACGCGCCGCTCCCGGTCCGGTTGATGAGGACGCGCGCCGCCAGCACCACGATCAAGATGCCGCCCTGCGACGCCACCTGCCAGTCGGGCGAGATATGCATGAAGTTGAGGAGCGAGCCCGCCAGGGTCAGCGTCATGGCGCCGATGACTGCGCCGATCGGGGAGACTCGGCCGCCGACGAATTCGCCCCCGCCCAGAATCGTGCCGGCGATCGACAGCAGCGTGTAGCCGTTCCCGAGATTGGCGTCGGCCGAGGTCGTGAGGCCGATCAGCGCCATGCCGGCCAGCACGCTGCAGAGGCCCGTCAACCCGAACAGCGTCATTTTGGCCTTGAGCAGCGACCAACCGGCTCGCTCGACCGCCACGGGGTTGCCGCCGACGCCGCGCAGCACGGCCCCATACGAGGTCCGCATCAGACCCGCATAGGCAACCAGCCCGATCACCAGCGCGGCCACGATGGGAAAGGGCACATAAGGCAGCTTGATCCCCATCAGCGCCTTCAGCCAGTCGGGCGCATGGCCGCCCGGTTTTGGCAGCAGCAATACGGCAAGCCCCTGCCAGACGAAGAACATGCCGAGGGTGACGACGAT
The DNA here is from genome assembly GCA_965214365.1 of Lichenihabitans sp. Lineage (GTDB taxonomy): Bacteria > Pseudomonadota > Alphaproteobacteria > Rhizobiales > Beijerinckiaceae > Lichenihabitans. The sequence continues at coordinate 322,207 of CBDCBM010000004.1, read as the reverse complement.
CGAGGGGAGGTTGCGCAGATGGATCAAGGCGCCCAGCAGCGCATAAACCATCACGCAGCCGGCGAGCGCCAGGATGCCCAGGGCGGGATTGTCGTGCAGGATCGTGGCGGTGACGCAGCCGACGAAGCCGACGAAGGTGCCGATCGACAGGTCGAGGTCGTTGCCGGCCATGACGAACATCTGCCCCACCGTCGCCAGCGCCACCGGCACGGCGAGGTTGAGCATCAGCGTCAGCCCGAAATAGCTCACCGCCCTCGGGTTGAGCGCCCAGATACCGAGAAGGATCAAGGCCATCGACAAGGCCGGCAGGGCCATGCGCAGGGCCCGGCGGAAGCGCGGCATCGCGGTTCCGGAGGGCTTGATGACGGCGGACAAGGTGCTCACGCTCAAGCGACCTCGGCGAAGGAGGCCGCGATGACATTGTCCTCGCTGACCTCGGATCGGTCGAGTTCGATCACGATCCGGCCGTTGCGGAACACATAGACTCGGTCGCAGTGGCTCAATTCGTCCATTTCGGTCGTGTACCAGAGGAATGTGCGGCCGGCCTTGGCCTCGTCTCGTACGAGATCGTAGACGTCGAGCTTGGTGCCGATGTCGACGCCGCGCATCGGGTCGTCCATCAGCACGATCCGCGCGTCGGACCCGAGCGCCCGGGCGAACAGCGCTTTCTGCTGGTTGCCGCCGGACAGCGATAGAATGGGGTTGCGCATGTTCGGCGTGCGGATCTTGATGCGCTGCTGCCATCGGGCCGCCAGCGCGTCCTCGGCCTTGGCGGAGAGCAGCGGACCGCGCCGGAAGGCAGATAGCGAGCGCACGCCGATATTTTCGGTGATCGACCAGAGCGGAAAGACGCCGTCGGTTTGCCGGTCGCCCGCCACGAGCGCGACCTTGCCGTTCACCTCGGCGTCCCGGCTCTTTCGTCCGGCGGCATCGAACACCGCCAGCAGGAGGTCCGTCTGGCCATGGCCGGCGAGGCCCGCGAGACCGATTACCTCGCCTTCGCGCGCCACGATGTCCTGCGCGTCGAGCTGTCGCCGGGGACGCACCCGCACCCTGATCGGCGCCGTCGAGACGACGGAGGCGGCGCCAGCGGCCGGCGCATGGGCATGCGCCTCGGCGCCTCCCATGGCGACGACGAGCTTGCCACGATCGAACGCAGACGTTGGACCGCCGGCCACCACTCGCCCGTCCCGCATCACCGCGACGTGGTCGGAGGTCGATATGATCTCGCCGAGGAGATGCGAGATCAGGATGCAGCTCATCCCGCTCTCGACCGAGCGGCGCAGGAAGGCGAATAACTGGCTCGCCGTCTGGCCGTCGAGCGAGGATGTCGGCTCGTCGAGGATCACGAGATTCACTGGCGCGGTGGTGAGCGTGAAGGCCCGCGCGATCTCGATCATCTGGCGCTTGCCGATGGAGAAGTCGCCCACGACGGCATCGGGCGCGATGCCGTGGCCTGGGAAGACCTCGTCAAGCTTGGCTCCGATCAGCGCGCCCGCCCGCCGCCGCCAGCCGAAACCGCGCAGGGCGGGATGAAGAATGCGGGTGTTTTCGGCCACCGTCAGGTTGGGGCAGAGCGAGAGTTCCTGAAACACGCAACGGATGCCCAGCCGATGCGCCGGCTCGAGGCCGTAGCGGGCGAGCGTTTCGCCATGGACCTTGATCACCGCCTCGTCCGGCGAGAGCGTCCCGGCCAGGACATGCATGAGCGTCGACTTGCCGGCCCCGTTATGACCGACGAGCCCCAGGCATTGATGGGTCGGGACGACGAGATCGACGCCGCCAAGCGCGCGAACGGCGCCGAAGGATTTTTTGGCGCCGATGATCTCTATGACGGGTGGAGGCATCGAGAGTTCGCAGACCGTGATTCTTCTCCCGCTCATAGGGGAAGGCGCCCGACAGGGCGGATGAGGGCAACAAACGAAGCGGGAAAACCGCCACCGGGTGAAGAGATGGGGTCGTTCATCGATCCCCGCGACGCGAAAGCCCCTTCTCCCGATAGGCGGGAGAAGGGAGAGCCCCTCACTTCTTCATGTTGGTGTCGATCGCCGCTTTGGCCTGGTCCAGCGTATATTCGGCGCTGGCGACGCCGCCGACCGGAATCTTAGGCAGTGCGGCCTCGAAATCGGCCTGGGTGAATTCGAGATATGGCACCAGGAGGTCGTGCGGGATGTCCTTGCGGCCGTCGAGCACCTGCTGCGCGACCCAGAAGGCCAACGAGGAGACGCCTGGCGCGATCGAGGCCGACCAAGTGGTGTACCCATTGGCCGCCTTCTGTTCCTTCCACCACTGCAGCTCGTCCTGCCGGTTGCCCATGATGATGGTCGGGGTCGGACGGCCGGCGGTCTTGAAAGCCTGCGCGGCGCCATAGCCGTCCCCGCCCTGGTCGACGATGGCGGTGATTTCGGGCAGCGAGGGCAATACGGTCGCCACGGCCTTCTGTGCGGTGGTCTGGTCCCAGTCGCCTTCGACGGTATTGACGATCTTGAACTGCGGATATTTCTTCACCCCATCGAGGATGCCATTATGGATCGCATCGTCGATCGACGTGCCGGCGATCCCCCGGATTTCGAGCAGGTTGCCGCCCTTGGGCAGTTGACCGGCCAGGAAGTCGACCTCCTTGGCGCCCAAGGCCTTGAAATCGAACACGAACCGTTAGGCGCAGGGTTCGGTGACGATGCCGTCGAACGAGACGACCACGATGCCGGCGTCGCAGGCCTGCTTGACGGCGCCGTTGAGCGCGTCGGGCGACCCGGCGTTGATGACGATCGCGTTATATCCTTGCAGGATCAGGTTCTGGAATTGCGCCGCCTGGGTGGGGACTTCCTTGTCTGCCGTGGTGAAGACGTCGGCTGCGGCCACGACCTTGTCGTCGACCGCCTTCTTGGTGACGGCCTCATAGCTTTTCAGCATCGCCTGCCGCCAGGAATTGCCGGCGTAATTGTTGGAAAAAGCGATCTTCATGCCGCTGGTATCGGCGCGGGCCGTTCCCGAGGCCGCCAACACCGCCGTGGTGCAGAGTAGCGCATAGCCTAGTCGACGCATGATCCATCCTCCCGAGATCGGGCTCGAAGCCCTTTTGATTGGTTGATTATCGGTGCGGGTCTCGGTAGACGAGTCCCACGGTTCACGGTTAGCCGCTGCAGACGGATTGGTCCATAGGACACATGGGCTTTTGAGCGTGCCCGCCGGCCGTGGCGATGTGCCGATAGCCGATGCTTTCGGCGGGGAGCGGCCTCTGTCCATGTCAGTCTCGACGAACACTGTGCTCGACGCCTCGCGTTGCGCCCTGATCATCCAGGATATGCAGAACGACGTCGTCATGGATGGGGGCGCCTTCGCGTCCTCGGGCGCTCCGGCTCATTGCAGGGAACAGGGCGCCGTCGCCAATATAGGCTCGCTCGCCGAGCGGTGTCGGGCTTTGGGCGTTCGGGTGATCCATGTCTGGTTCGTGGTCGAGCCGGGCGCCCCGGGCCTCACCCTGAACGCGCCGCTCTTCAAGGGCGTCGTGGAAACAAGGGCCGTGGTCCGTGGCACCTGGGGCGTCGAGCCGGTCGCCGGCCTCGAACCCCAGCCGGGCGACCACGTCGTCACCAAGATGCGGATGAGCGCCTGGGAGGGAACGCCGCTCGAAACCATCCTCAAGGCGGAGCGCCGCGACACTGTCATCGTCACCGGCGCCTGGACCAATATGTCGATCGAGCACACGGCCCGAACCGGTGCCGACAAGGGCTATGTGATGATCGTTCCGGAAGACAGCTGTTCGACGATGAACGCCGACTGGCATCGCGCCTCGATCGATTACGCGCTCCAGAACGTCTGTACGGTGACCAGCGCGCGCGAGGTCATGGCGGCGCTGCGCTGAGGCCGAGCTTCAGACAGCCCTCATGCAGGCCGAAGCACGATCCGGCGTTCCGCGACCGCGTCGATGCGCGAGCGGCTATAGAGAAGCGGCACATAGTGTCCCTCCGCCCACAGCGGTGCGAGGTCGCCATAATGGGGCGAGGCCGGATCGCCCGATTGGCCAGGCGCATTGATGCAGAGGCTGTTGTCCCAGTCGCCCACGTCTATGACGACGCGGACCGAGGCGCCGACCCTCACCCTGAAATCGCTGGTCCGATAGCGGGCGTTCATCGGCGTCGAATCACTGCCGCCTGTCTCGTAGGGGCCGACATCGAGGCTCTGAGCGGAATCGGCGATCGCATGGGCGAAAAAGCCATGGTGTAGGCTGCCCCAGCGCCAGGCCGAAGCCTCCGAGCCCATGAGGGCTACACATTCAGCCCAGGCCGTGGCGAGCGTTTCGGCCAGAAGAATGTCCCGCGCTTCACTTGGATGCGCGCCCAGCCGACTGTCCGGTTGTTCGAGCAATGCCAGCACGCTTTCGGGGTCACCGGGCAGCAGCAGCGCGCGGATCTTCTCGTCACTGGTCACGCGGGCCATCAGCCCGACACGCAGATGCTTGCTCCACCAGAGTTCAAAGAACGAGGCCGCCGCGCTGTCTGCGGTGAGGCGAAAGTCCCAGCCCGCCAACAGGGCTTTGGCGTGCGCGACGGCGGGTGCGTTAGGAAGTCTGTGCACGAGCGCCGTCAATCGTCGCGCCGGGATCGACAAGACGTCGGTCTGGAGGGCGCAAGAGCCCGCGAGGGAATGAGAGCCGCTCGATTCCAGAACCTCGGTGATGCGGTTCATGCGCGAGCGCTCCAGCCATTCATAGCCGATCAATTTCGTGTCATGCGGCCAGTCGGTGGGCAAGTTCGGCTCGTTCGCCGTGGCGCAATAGCCGGTGGGCGGATCGGCCACCAGGGGGAAGTCCTCGGCCGGGAAAAACCCGTTCCATTCGTAGCGGCCGTCGCCGGGGACGGGCAGGAGGCCGTCCCAATTGGGCCGGATGGGACTGAGGCCTGCCGGAAGCCAGGCGATGGTGCCCGTCGTGTCGGCATAGACCTGGTTGACGGCAGGCATGTGCCAGCGTCGCATCGCGGCGCGGAACTCGTCCAGCGATGTCGCCCGCATGGAAACGAGGCTGGCCGCGTAGGGTGCGGTGCCGGGTTCGGACCAAACCGTGCGGACCGCATAGGCCTGGCGCCGCGCGTGGTCCTCATACACCACTGGCCCATGCCGGGTGAATTTGAGCCGATGCGTCTGGGTCGTTGCGCCCTTCACGGCCGCAGGCTCCTCCACGATCCGCATCGCCTCCCAGCCGTCCGCATAGCGATAGCAGTGGGGATCGTGCGGTGCCGTTTCGTAGACGTAAAGGTCTTCCTGGTCGGGACCGAAGAAGAGGGTCAGTCCGAAGGCGGCGGTGCCGTTATGCCCGAGGCTTATGCCAGGCAGGGAGGGTTCGCCCGCGCCGATGAGGTCGAGGCCGGGCGCGGTGAGATGGACGATGTAGCGGAGCGACGGCACCGCGTGAAGGCGATGCGGATCATTGGCCAGGATGGGGCGGCCGGTGTCGGTGCGGCTGCCATGCACCACCCAATTGTTCGAGCCCTGAGCCGCCGCATCCCGCACGATGTCGCCGGTCGCCGCCACTTTCGACCAAAGCGCCGCCTCCTCGAGGCCGGCCGCAAGGCGCGCAGGCTCGAAGCTCACGGCCGCCCCGGCGAGTTTCAAGACATCCGTCACGACCAGGGGAATCTCGCCGAGGTCGAGGCCTTCCGCGCGATGCGGCACCTTGGGCGGGTCGAGGTGCTGACGCAAAAGGTCGACCTTGGCATCCGCCCCGCTCATGATCCTCGCACGCAAAACCTCGGAGAGCGCGTTGCGCGTCATGGCGTGGCTGCGCACCCGCACGACATCCTCGGCCTGCCACCGGGCTGGCCTGGTCCCCATCCGCCGGAATTCTGGCGGCAGGCCCATAGGATCGGCCCCAAGGCGGTCGACGAAGGCATTGATGCCGTTGACGAAAGCCTCGCAGATGGCGCGGGCGTCCTCGCCATAGGCGGCCCATTCGGCGTCCATGTCCCCGCGATAGAGGAAGAGGCGGGAGGCGCGGTCCTGCGCCAGATAGCCGGGGCCGAAATCGGCGGCGAGGAGGCCGAGCCCGCGCTTGCGCCAGAGGTCGATCTGCCAGAGCCGGTCGCGCGCCGCGTTGTAGCCTTGCAGGAAGAACAAGTCCCCGAAAGTCTCTGCGTTAAGATGGGGAATACCCCACGGATCGATGGTGATTTCGGCCTGAGCCTTCAGTCCTGCGACCTCGATCGTCTCAACCTGCGGAGAGGTCATGCGGATAATCGAGCTCGCAGCCGAGCCAAGGCGGGATAGAGCGCCGCATAGGTCGCATAGGCCTCCTCGTAAGGGGCTTGAAGTGCTAAATCTGGTTCGATCAAGGTTTCGTGGATCGGCACATCGATCGCGGACGCCACCGATGTGCCGGTCGCGGCGATGAGGCCGAGGCGCGCTGCCCCGAGCGCGGGACCGAGGTCGGCGCCCTCCCGCCGGCCCAGGGGGGCGCCGAGCACCGAGGCGATGATCCTACCCCACAGCATGCTGCGTGAGCCACCGCCGATGAAGGCCGGCGTTTCGAAGTCGCAGCCCGCCGCGAGAAGGGCGTTGCGGGCGTCCTTCAGTGAAAACGCAACCCCCTCCAGGACCGCCTGGGCGATATCCACCGCATCGGTCGCCGAGTCGAGCCCGATGAAACTGCCCCGGATGGCCGTGTCGTTATGGGGTGTCCGCTCGCCATTGAGATAAGGCAGGAACACCACGCGGGATGGGCCGGCGTAGCGCCGTTCCACCTTGGCCAGCAGGGCGCCGATGTCGCTTTCCCCGGTCAGACCCGCCACCCAGGCAAGACAGCTCGCGCCATTGAGCATCGCGGCCATCTGGTACCAGCGCCCTGGCACGCAATGGGCAAAATCATGCAGGGTGGCTTCCGGGCGCGGCGCGAAAACCTCCTGCGCCACCACGAAATTGGTGCCGGTGCCGAGCGAGATGAAGCTCGATCCGCCCGACACGCAGCTGAGCCCGAGCGCGCCCGTCCCCGCGTCTCCGCCGCCCGCCGCGACCGGGATACCGGCCGGCAGGCCGAGCGCTTCGGCCGCCTCCGGTCGGAGCCGTCCCGCGACGGCGGTCCCTTCGAGCAGCGGCGGCAACTGGCGGTGCGAGAGGCCGAGCGCGCCCAGCACCGGTTCCGCCCATCGGCGCGCCGCGCCGTCGAGCATCTGACCGCCGGCGGCATCCGACATGTCGGTGGCCCATTCGCCGGTGAGCCACAGGCGCACATAGTCCTTAGGCCATAGAATATGCGCGATCCGGGCGAAGAGGTCCGGCCTGTGCCCTCGCAACCAGAGGAGCTTCGGCGCCGTGAAACTCGGCATGGCGATGACGCCGGTCAGGGTTCCCAGATCGGGGATGTCGGCCATCAGCTTCCCGCATTCGGCGGCCCCGCGCGTGTCGTTCCACAGGATCGCCGGGCAGAGCGGCGCTTGGTCGGCCCCGAGCACGACAAGCGAATGCATTTGCCCCGAAAGGCCGATCCCCTCGACCGCCGCGAGCGCCGAGGGCGCCGCCTCGCGCAGTTGCGCCAATACGGCCCTGATCGCCTCCAGCCACCGCGCCGGATCCTGTTCGCTCAAGCCCGGGGCAGGGTGTTCGGTCGGATAGGCGGTTTGCGCCCGCGCCATCACGGCCTGGCCCCGGTCGATGAGGATGGCTTTCGTGGCGGTCGTGCCGATATCGAGACCGAGATACATGGCGCTCGCCTTCCCGTTCCGGACCGGCCGATGGCCTTGTCGGAACGGCGGCTTATCACGAATTTCTCCCGGCCTTCAAACCTCCGGCAAAGCCGGGTCGAGTATGGCGCCGACTTTACGGGTGATGCATAACACCGTCAGTCGCAGTTCAGAGACGCCGCATTGGCGCTTGCTCAAGGGCGGTATTGAATTAATAAAACATTATGTATGTTTTGAACATCCCATGCCGCGCTCGCCTATAAGCTTTCCAGAGACAGTTTGATTTTCGATCGGTTCATTTTTATCCGCGAAATTGGTTAAGACGGCAGATCACGATGCCTTTGGGTAGGCTTCATATAAAGGCGCGATCGTGGTCGATTTCTGAAATATAGAGCATGACGTCGTTCGAAAACCTGTGCCGATGTTTCGGTGTTATGCTCTAGTGTTCAATGCGTGCAGTTCAATGCCTCAAATGTATAGTGTCTATTCGGAAATTGCGCGGATCGCCCCGAGTGATCTTGACGTTCTGACGCCCGACCTTGACAGCGCGACGGTCGACGACTTGGCATTCCGGCTGACCGGCCTCTCAGGCTATGTTCTGGAATTGGAGTGCATGCGGTTGGCCAGCGCGATGCTCGACGACATGAAAGACCATGGTCGTTCCATGGGCCGTCTCGAACATATGGTCGTTTTGGCACTGTTGCGGGCGGCGATCGAGAAAGTCGCCTGGACGCAGGTCGGCCGCGCCTGATAGCGGCTGACCTTCGCGAGGACCTCAGTCATCGATCACGGCCAGCGTGTCAGGAATTGGTCTGCAATTCTGGGAAGCGGATCTCGTCGTATCGGCCCCTGAGCCAGTCGACATCGTGGGGCTGCCAGCCGCTGCGACTGCACCGCACGATGCGGCGCCGCCCCGTAACCGTGTTCTCGCTGTAGCGCCAGACACCTGTGTCGAGGACGGTGCGCCAGGCGAAGAGACCAAGGATGAAGCGGGTCATGATTCATTCCCTTCCAGGTAAAGTCCTGCGGCCGAGGCGCATGGCCGCAGCCTGCCGATAGACGCTAAGCCCGAAGAGCGTGGGCGAATGTGCCCGACATCACACGGTCAGGCTGGCGCTTTCGCCGATCGATGACATCGTCGATGACATCCGGCTCTCACCCAACCCTATCGCGAGGGTGATAAGGAACCGTGCGGATATGAATTAGAATGCCATCCATCGGCCCGGATCATGCCCATGACGCGGTCTTCGACTCGCGGATTTTATGACTTCCGCCACGTTGCCTTCATGCGGCAAGATAGAAGCGACGCATGGGCGATGGGAATGTCACCTTGACGGGGCTGGACACCAAGCACCTGATCCGCTGGGTCATCGAACAAGCCACCGCCTTCGACGATGGCGCAACGCTGCTCGACGGCTTTTGCCGGGCGCTGGTCGATGCGGGGCTGCCCCTCTGGCGCCTAAGCGTCAGCGCCCCGGCCATCGATCCGACCGTGCGCGGCTTCAGCTTCAACTGGCGCCCGGGGGAGGGCGCATCTCTGGTCGCCGCGCCGCATGGCGCCGAGAGCGAAGCCTCGTTCAAGCTCAGTCCAGTCCATGCCCTGCTTCTGGACGGGCGGACCTTCGCGCGATGGCGTCTCGATCGCCTGGGGGCCGAAGACGGCTTTCCGTTGCTGCGGGAACTCCAGGCGGAAGGGGGAACCGATTAAGTGCTGTCTATGATCGGGTTCGCACCGGGTACGGCTCTTGTGGGAGTAGCGGTCTCCTTCGCGACGCAACGCGCCGGGGGGTTCACCACGGAGGATCTGGCGGATCTTGCCGAAGTTCTTCCGGCCTTCGGGCTCGCGGCATGCAAGCTCGGCTTGTCGCGAACATTGCACGAGGCGCTCTCGACCTATCTCGGTCCGGCCACGAGCGCCCGGGTCCTCGATGGGCAGATCAGGCGCGGCCAGGGCCAGACGGTCGCGGCCGCGATCCTGCTCGCCGACTTGCGCTCCTTCACGGCTTTGACGGATCGTGAAGACCCGATCCGTGTGGTGGGCTGGCTCGACGAACATTTCGACGCGATCGGCGAACCCGTCACCCTGAACGGGGGCGAAATCCTGAAGTTCATGGGAGATGGCTTTCTCGCCGGAGAGCCATAGCGGCCGTCGTTAGTCCGACGGGCCGGACAACCACCCGTCCGAGAGCCTAGACTTCTCGATGAGGCGGTGGCGTCGCGATCTGGTAGCATCGGGCGGCGATCCGTCCCGCCCAACCGGAGACCCACCCCCATGGTCGGCCAAGCCTTTCCGGATGGGACGCGGGAAACGCTTCTGTTCCTCGCCACGGCCGGCGTCGCTGTGCCGGTGTTCTCGCGCCTGCGGGTCTCGCCCGTCCTCGGGTTTCTCTTCGCCGGCATCATCCTTGGCCCCTATGGGCTCGGCGCACTCGCTCATGCCGCCGCGCTGATGCCGATCGCCATGCTGCCGGATCCGTCCTGGCCGAGCCGCATCCTGACCAACCTGTCGATCACCGATCCCGGCCGGATCGGCGCCATGGCCGAGCTTGGCGTTGTGTTCCTGCTCTTCATGGTGGGGCTGGAACTCTCGTTCGAGCGTCTGTCGCGGATGCGCCGGCTGGTGTTCGGCCTCGGCGGACTGCAAGTCGGGATCTCGGCCGCCGCCATAGCCTCGGGCGCGGCCGTTCTCGGCTTCGCGGCGGCGCCCGCAGTGGTCATCGGCTTCGCCCTCGCTCTGTCGTCGACCGCTGTGACTGTGCCAGTGCTGGCAGAACGCAAGCGGCTGAATTCCGCTGCGGGCCGAACCGCCTTTTCGGTGCTGCTGTTCCAGGATCTCGCGGTCGCGCCGCTGCTTTTTACGGTCGCGGCGCTCTCGAAGCCCGGCGGCGGCAATTTGGCGATCGATCTGGCCTGGGCTCTCGCGCCGGCCGTGGCCGTGATGGCGGCCGTTGTTGTCGTCGGCCGTCTGGGGTTGCGGCCGCTCTTCGGCCTCGTGGCCGCCACGCGCTCGACCGAGTTCTTCATGGCGGCCTGCCTGCTGGTCGTGATCGGCACGGGCGTGATCACGGCAGCCGCCGGCCTGTCGATGTCGCTTGGCGCCTTCGTGGCGGGGCTGCTGCTGGCCGAAACGGAATTTCGCCGGGAGATCGAGGTGACGATCGAGCCCTTCAAGGGACTGTTGCTCGGGTTGTTCTTCGTCTCGATCGGACTTGAGCTTGACCTGTCGATTCTCTTCGCCGATCCCTGGCGCATCCTGGCGCTGGTTTTAGGACTTCTGGCGCTCAAGGGTCTCGTGATCTTCGGTTTGGGGCGCGTCTTCAACCTGTCGCGACCCGTTGGCGTCGAGATCGCGCTGCTCCTGGGTCCGAGCGGTGAATTCGCCTTTGTTATGATCGGTCAATCCCTGGCCGGCGGGATCCTGCCCGATATCGTCGCCCATCAGCTCGTTGTCGCGGTCACCCTGAGCATGATGGCGGTGCCGTTCCTGGCGAAACTCGGCGAAGCCCTTGGGCGTGTGCCAAAGGCGGACCTAGCCGAGAGCTTCGAGCCGCCTCCCGAAACCGCCGAGGCTCGGGTCATTCTCATCGGTTATGGTCGGGTCGGCCGCCTCGTCGGCGAAATGGTGAAGGCGCATGACCTGCCCTTCATCGCCATTGACGATGATCTAAAGCTCGTCCGGCGCGAGCGTGAGGCCGGTACGCCGATCTATTATGGCGATGCGACGAAGCGCGACTTCCTCCACAAATGCGGTCTTGCGGAAGCCCGTGCCGTCGTGGTCACGCTCAACAATCCCCGTTTGGTGGAACTCGTGGTCGAGGCGTCACGCGCGGAGCGGGCTGACCTCACCATCCTGGCCCGGGCGCGGGACGAAGGCCATGCCCATCGGTTGTACGAGCTTGGCGCCACCGACGCGGTGCCCGAAACCATCGAGGCTAGCCTGCAACTCTCCGAAGCCGTCCTGGTCGATATTGGCGTGCCGATGGGCTACGTCATCGCCTCGATCCATGCCAAGCGCGACGAATTCCGCAAACTTCTCAACGCGCCGCGCGCCGATGGCCGCGAACGCCGCGCCATCCGCCGGCCTGAGAAGGCCAAGTGAGGAGTGACCGCCTCGCTCCTTCTCCATTTTTCCCGAGCCGCGCGTCTTTCCGGTCATAGCGCCGTCGTCGTACGAAGCGCACAAAACCAGACATGATCACGATCTATGACAGCCGCTGTGCGATGACCGTCATGCCCGGCGATGGAGGCTCTATACCGCCCGACGTCGTCTGGATCGATCTCAAGGACGAGACCGAGGAAGAGGCGGCGTTCATCGAACATGCTACGGGTCTGCGCCTGCCGAGCCGACACCGACTGGCGGAGGTGGAGACGTCGAGCCGCCTGTCGATGGAGGGTGCGAGCCTCGTCATGTCGGCTCCCGTGCTGTTCCGCGAGGACGGCGGGGTCGTCACGACGCCGGTCGGCTTCCTGCTCAATAGCCATGTCCTCGTCACGATCCGCTCCAGCGAGTTGCGCGCCTTCGGCGATTTCGTGGCCCGCATCCGGGCGCATGACGTCGAACCGCTGAAGTCCGGCGCGGATGCCTTCGTGGGGCTGTTGGAGGAGATCGTCGACCGAATGGCCGACGGCATGGAGGCGGTCGGCGCCGACCTCGATAGAGTCTCGAAGGAAATATTCCGCCAGACGAGCCTGTCCGCGCATGGCAAGCCGAACCGGGTCGAGGCGAAGCTGCGCGACACGCTCCGGATCATCGGCCAAAGCGGCGACACGACGGGCAATGTGCGCGACAGTCTGCTCGGTATGACCCGCATGGTGGCCTATGTTGCCGTCAATACCGAGAAGTGGCTGAGCCCGGCCGCCCATGCGCGTCTGAATACCATCCGCCAGGACATCGCCTCGCTCAACGACTACGAGAACCACCTGACCGACAAAGTGCAGTTCCTGCTCGATTCGACGCTGGGCTTCATCAATATCGAGCAGAACCGCACCTTCAAGCTGTTGACCATCGCCTCGGTGATCGGCATTCCACCAACCTTCGTGGTTGGGCTTTATGGTATGAACTTCAAGAACATGCCCGAATATGACTGGGCCTGGGGCTACCAATGGGGCCTGTTGCTGGTGGTGTTGTCGATCGTCGTTCCCGTGCTCTGGCTGCGGCGCCAGGGGTGGATGTGACCGCCGCGCATCATCTCGCGATGCCGTGAGGTTTCGCCCTGCCACCTATCGCTGCTAAGAGCGTTGTCGACGAGGGCCAAAGAGACGCCGGCCCAGAGTGCGGAGAGACGCGATGAGATGGGAAGATGCGCCGAGATCCGACAATATCGAGGACCGTCGCGGCGAGGGCGGCGGTGATGGGGGCGGGGGCGGCGGCGGTTTCAGCATACCGGTCGGCGGCGGCGGCCTGGGGATCGGCGCCATTATCATCCTGTCCATCATCGGCTATGCCACGGGTATCGATCCACGCATTCTCATCGGCGGCGCACAGATCCTCACCGGCAATGGCGCCCCCCAGCATTATAGCCAGGATCAATACGGCAACCCTCCGGCGCGGCAGACCCAGGCTACGTCAGGCCAGAATCCGGCTCATCCCAGCGACCAGATGGGCGATTTCGTCGCTGCCGTGCTGGGCGAAACCGAGACCGTCTGGAGCGACGTGCTGCCGGCGCAAAAAGGCGTCGACTACGTCAAGCCACGGCTCGTCCTTTACAGCGGCGTCACAACCTCCGGCTGCGGCCAGGCCCAATCAGCCATGGGGCCGTTTTATTGCCCGACCGACCGCAAGGTTTATCTCGACATGTCGTTCTTCAACGACATGAAGCAGAAGCTCGGCGGCGGCGGTGACTTCGCTTATGCTTACGTGATCGCGCATGAGATCGGGCATCACGTGCAGAACCTGCTCGGCACCTTGCCAAAAGAACATGCGTTGCAGGAACAATCCGACCAGCAGCAAGCCAATTCGATTTCCGTGCGGTTGGAGCTCCAGGCAGATTGCTATGCCGGTGTCTGGGCTGCCAATGCCGATCAGAAATACCACATTCTCGAAGCCGGAGACGTCGACAAGGCGCTTTCGACCGCCGCCGCGATCGGCGACGACCGTCTGCAGAAAAGCTCGCGCGGCTATGCGGTCCCCGACAGCTTCACCCACGGCACTTCGGCGCAGCGGCAGCAATGGCTGAACACCGGCCTCAAAAGCGGCAAGGTGGACGCCTGCGACACCTTCGCGTCGCGGTAGTCCTATGCCAGGGATCGATCTTGCCCGCGCCTTCGTGCCGCTCGGCATCGCGGTGCTCACCGTTTCGGATACGCGGGGACCGGACCAGGACCGCTCAGGCGATGCCCTGGTCGAGCGCGTTGCTGAGGCGGGCCATAGGCTCGCGGCACGGGCCGTGGTCAAGGACGACCGGCAGGCCATCGCCGACGCCGTCATGGGGTTCGTGGCGCTGCCGGAGACCGACGTCGTCATCACCACGGGCGGCACCGGCTTTACCGGGCGCGACGTTACGCCGGACGCGCTGGAGCCGCTGTTCTCGAAGCGGATGGACGGTTTTTCGACCCTGTTTCACCAGATCTCATTCCAGAAGATCGGCACCTCGACGATCCAGTCTCGCGCCACCGCCGGGCTGATCGGGACGACCTTCGTGTTTGTCCTCCCGGGGTCGCCTGGCGCCTGCCGTGATGCCTGGGACGGCATTCTGGTCCACCAGCTCGACTACCGGTTCAGGCCCTGCAATTTCGTCGAGATCATGCCTCGGCTGGACGAGCACCTGCGGCGCCCCGGGTAGGCGAGGGGATCCCGCGACACAAAGGCGTACCTGTCGATCGCGAACCGCTCCGTCTTGCCCTGACCTGTCCTGGGTCGTCGCTTCGTTAACCTGATCGGTTACAGGAACGCGACGCTGCTGGGCAGTGAGCGCGCCGGGCGGGCGCAACGCACCACATCGGCAAAACTGCCGCAAGCCGCCGATGCGAGACGGGTTTTGGGCGCGATGATGCCCGCTATGGTCGAGAAGGCTGGAATGTAGCGCCCCAAAAGGCCGCCGCCGCTCCGCAGAAAGAGCGCGCGCCCAAAATCCTCGGCTTCATCGAGCGCTGTCGAAACATCCTCCCCGAAGGTTGGGCCTGGAATGGTGCCGGCCAGGAGAAGGCAGATCCAATCGGACCTTGAAGCGGCGAGGCTTTGCCTCAGTCCCGTGCCGAAATCAGCGGCTTGCGCGACGCGGCAACCGGCCTCGTCGGCAATATTCTCGACGTCACGGTTCTCCCCGACCACCAGCAGCGTGACGTCGCGCACCGTCCCCTCCACCGTGATCGGCACGAGGGCCGCGAGGGTTCGCAGCAATGGCCCATAGGGATGCTTTGGGCTCGCGGGCTTGGGTGGAACGAGAATGATCGCGGACAGCATGGGCCGGGCTTCTACCATGTGAACGCCCGGCGCCAATCCCGGGAGCGACCAGGACCGCCGATGCGTGAGTATCATTTCGGTGGATGGAGCAACCGATCAATGGCGGCGCGCATTGTGTGATGCCTACGAACAACGGAGTCATGTTTTGACATTTATCACAAGGTCGGCCGTCATTGGGGCCCTGGCCCTCATTGGACTTTCCGCCGCCGGTCCCGCCTCGGCCATGCCGACGGATCCGCTCGCGACCGTCACCGCTGACGTTTCAAGCACCGCGTCCGGCATCGAACAGGTTCGATGGCATCGGCGCTACGTCACCCGACGCTATTTCGCCCCACGCCGGGGCTGGCATCATGGCTACCGCCGTCCCGGCCCGATCCGGCGCTTCTTGCGTCACCTCTGACCCGAGGACGCTGACCGTCCCGGCGCGGATCGCGCCGGGACCTTTCATAGCCCCCTCGTCTTTCGCCTCGCCGGCCGCCACCCCATATCTTTGGAAATGGCTCCCTCAAGCCCGAGGCTTTCAATGATTCCCCTATCCGTTCTCGATCTATCGCCTGTGCCGGAAGGCTCCGACCCTGGCCGTGCGTTGCGCAACAGCCGAGACCTCGCCCGCCATGCCGAAGCCTGGGGCTTCAACAGATTCTGGATGGCGGAACATCACAACATGGTCGGCATCGCCAGTGCGGCCACAGCGGTGGCGATCGGTTTTGTGGCTGAGGGCACGTCTACCATCAGGCTGGGCGCGGGAGGCATCATGCTTCCCAATCATTCCCCGCTTTTGATCGCGGAGCAGTTCGGCACGCTGGCCAGCCTCTATCCGGGCCGGATTGATCTCGGACTGGGGCGCGCGCCGGGGTCCGACGGCCTGACGGCCCGAGCCTTGCGGCGTGATCCGATGGCGGCCGACGCCTTTCCGCGCGACGTCATGGAACTCCAGCACTATTTCCAGCCGGCCCAACCGGGCCAATCCGTTCGGGCGGTGCCTGGCGAAGGGCTCGACGTCCCGTTGTGGATCCTGGGGTCCAGCCTCTTCGGCGCCCAATTGGCGGCGGCGCTGGGTCTTCCTTATGCCTTCGCGTCGCATTTCGCGCCGGCCCAAATGCGCCAGGCGGTCGAGATCTACCGTCGCGAGTTCCGCCCTTCCGCACAACTCGACAGCCCTTACGTGATGCTGGGCCTAGGAGTCTGTGCGGCCGACACCGATGCCGAGGCGCGGCGTCTCTTCACCACCGTGCAGCAGCAGTTCTTGAACCTGCGGCGAGGGACGCCCGGAAAGATGCAGCCGCCGATCGAGGACCCGAACCACGAATGGCACCCGCAGGAGCGGTTTGTCCTCGACCAAGCGCTTTCGGCTTCCGTGGTCGGTTCTCCCGAAACCGTGCGCCGGGATCTGCAGGCCTTCATCCTGACGCATCGGCCGGATGAGATTTTGGCCACCGCGATGATCTTCGATCATCAGGCCCGGCTCCGCTCGTTCGAAATCCTGGCCGAGGTGCGAGACAGCATCATGCAGGCTGACGGACGCGTGCTCGCCTCGGCGGCCTGTTGAGTCGACGCCGATCATACGGCGTCACGACGAGCTGTTCCCCGGCTGGCCTCAGCACATAGTTTCGGCCAGTCGGTCGGTCAGCCAGTTCGCCGCTGGGCCCGGTAGCGCGTCGCCGCGACGGATGATGCTCAATGGATAGTCGTGCTCCCGCCCCTCTTCGAGGTCGAGGCGAACGAGACGGCCCGCCGCGAGATCGTCGCGTACCATCGCTTCTGGCATGTTGCCCCAGCCGAGGCCCGCCCGGAGCAGCGCATGCTTGGCTCCAAGATCGCCGATCCGCCACGTCCTCAGGGACAGGACGGCGAAGTCCTGCCCCTGGGTCAGCCCGGTTCGATCGGTGAGCACGATCTGCGTCGCTTCGCGCACAAGATCGGCGGAGAGCGGGAAGGGCGAGCGCGCGAGCGCGCAATGCGGGGCCGCGACAGGCACGAGATGAACGCTTCCGATCGGCCGCTGGCGTATCGTACTGGGCATGACAGCGAGTTCGGTGCCGATCCCGAGATCGCAAACCCCGGAGGCCACGAGATCGATGACGCCGCCCAGCGCCTCGATGCTCAAACGCAGCCCCACGGTCGGATAAGCGGCCGCGAAGGATTCGAGCACCGACACCAGGGCATCGGTGGGAAACATCACGTCGATGCCAAGCCGCACCTCGGTTTCGAGACCAGATTGAAACCCGGCGACCCGGGCTCGTAGCGCCTCGACCGCCGCGCCGGCCCGCCGCGCGTCGCCGAGCAGCGCCCGCCCGGCCTCGGTCGGCATGGGAACGCGGCCTGAGCGATCGAACAAGCTCACCCCAAGCTGCTGCTCCAATTGGCCGATCGTGTAGCTGACGACGGATTGCGCCCGCTTGAGCCGGCGTGCGGCGGCCGAAAAGCTGCCTGCCTCGACCACGGTCGAAAAGACGTGGAGCTGATCGAAACTAGGAAATCCAACGGCAGGCATATCAAGTCTCTCGATAGCAAGAGCCAAGTTTATTCCAATACCGTGGATGAGAAGGAGCGCCTAGCTCTGAGGCATGCAATGGGGTCCCAATGGCCCCAGGAGGCGATCATGGGACATGGTATCCATCACGTGACGGCAATCTCAGGCCCGGCGCGCCGCAATCTCGATTTCCATACGGGGGTTCTTGGCCAGAGGCTCGTCAAGCGGACGGTGAATTTCGACGACCCGCAGACCTATCATTTGTACTACGGCAATGAGGCGGGCGAACCCGGCAGCGTGCTGACGTTCTTTCCCTGGGATCATGCCGCCCCGGGGCGCGTCGGTCCGGGCGAGACGATGGAGACGTCGTTCCGCGTGCCCCGGGCGTCGCTACCCTATTGGACGCGGCGGTTCGAGGAGAAGGGCGTGGCGTTCGAGGCTCCCGAATATCGCTTTGGCGAACCGGTACTGAGCTTCATCGATCCAGATGGGATGCGCTTTGCCCTCGTCGGGGTCGAGGGGCTCGAATCCGAACCTTTTTGGGCAGGAGGCCCAGTCTTGGCCGACCATGCGATCCGTGGCTTCCACGGGGTTACGCTCCTGCTCGCCGAGACCGGGCCGACAGCCGGGATCCTGACCGACGTCATGGGTTTCGCGGCGGCTGGCACCGAGGGGCGGCTGGCTCGATATGCGGTTCCGGGGGCCGCGATGGGCGGCGTCGTCGATCTTCAGGCGGCGCCGGAGATGCCCCGGGGGCGGCAAGGCCGAGGCTCGGTTCATCATGTGGCCTTTCGGGCCGCCGCTGACGCGACCCAAGCCGAGATGGCTCGCAAGCTGGTCGAGGACCATGGTCTTGCCACGACCGAGCAGAAGGACCGCAACTATTTCCGCTCGGTCTATCTGCGCGAGCCCGGCGGCGTCATCTTCGAGATCGCGACCGACGAGCCGGGCTTCGCGATCGACGAGCCCGAGGCAACCCTGGGCCAGGATCTCAAGCTCCCGGCGTTTCTGGAGCCGCATCGCTCGCGCATCGAGGCCGCGCTTCCGGAGTTGGCATGATGACGGAGCCGAGCCCGCTGTCGTTCACCCATATCTATCGTCCGGCGACTGTTGCCGGACGGCCCCCTCTTCTGCTGCTCCATGGGACCGGCGGCGACGAGAACGACCTCATCGGACTCGGACAATCCCTTGCGTCCGGCGCGGCGCTGCTTTCTCCGCGCGGCAAGGTGCTGGACCATGGCATGCCGCGCTTCTTCAGCCGGCTTGCCGAGGGCGTCTTCGATCTTAATGAGGTGCGGCGCGGCGCGCATGAGCTTGCGGATTTCGTCATGGCCGCTCGGGATCGTTACGGATTGCCGGCCCCTTTGGCTGTGGGTTACTCGAACGGCGCGAATATCGCGGCGGCCGTCTTGACCCAACGCCCTGGTACGCTGGCGGGCGCCATCCTGCTGCGACCGATGGCCATCCTCGACGAGCCGGCGTCCGGCCTTGAGACCGTAGCCGTTCTGATGCTGTCGGGAGCATCGGACCCGATCGTTCCGTCACAGAGCGCGCTGGCTCTGGCGGAGGGCCTGAAGGCAGCCGGAGCGACGGTCGAGCACCGCGTTGTGCAAGCCGGGCACGGAATCACGCAAGAGGATGTCGTCTTCGCAAAATCGTGGCTCGAAGCACCCCGGGAGTGATTGCTGATCGACACGACGATGGGGGACACCCAAGATCAATGTGTAGTAATTCTAGATCACGATGCCTTTGAACGGAGTCCATCCAAAGGCTTCATGATCCAACACCGGCTGTTCAGCATCATGCTTCGACCGGTGGACTGTCCGACCTAGACAGATCAATCATCCGTCTGGGTCGAACCACTCATGTTAGTTGAACAGCTTGAGGATGAGCTGGCTGTTCTGGTTGGCGATCGACAGCGACTGGATGCCAAGCTGCTGCTGAGTCTGCAGGGCCTGAAGGCGCGTCGAGGCGACGTTCATGTCGGCGTCGACCAGCGAGCCGACGCCCGAGGTGATCGCATCCGACAGGCTGCCCACGAAGCTGGACTGCGAGTTGATCCGGGTTGCGGTGGCGCCGAGCGTCGCACCAGCCGAGGTGACGGCGGATATCGCTTTGTCGATGCCTGTCAGCAGGCCCTGCAGATCCGCTGTCGTGCTGGCGGAACTCAGAACAAAGCCGAGGATCGACGTACCATCGACGCCGGTGCTGATGTTGGCGTTCGTGGCGCTGGTGCCTACCGAGGCTGTGACACCCGTATTGGCCTTTGTGAGGATGCCGATGTTGGAGGCCGTGGAGCCGTTCTTGTCGATCAGCGTCGTTGTCGCGGTGTCGATACCGATCGTGCCGAGCGTGACGTTGCCGGTGGGATCTCGCGTGAAGGACGCGACGATATTCACCGTGGCAGTATAGCTGGTGGCGCTGGTGTCCGTCTGAACCAGGTTGACGCTGTTGAACGCCGCCGAATTGGCGATCGTCTTCAACTGAGCCTGCTGCTGAACGACGTCCGTTTCGATCTGGGATATGTTGGCGGGTGAGGCCTGGGCCGTCACGAGGTCGTTCTTCAACGAGTTGAGGATGGTCAGGGTATTGGTCAGACCCGCGGTGGCGACGCCGACCGTGGACGAACCGAGGTTCAGGGCGTCCTTCACGGCCGAAAGGGCGCCCGTGTCCGATTTCATGGTGGTCGAGATGGACCAGTAGGCGGTGTTGTCGGCTGCGCTTTGCACGCGAAGTCCGGACGAGATCTGGCCCTGAATCTGCTGCAATGACTTTTGGGTCATCGAGAGGCTCTGCAGGGCGCTCATCGCCGACGAATTTGTGAGAAGGCTGCTCATCTGTGTGCTGTCCTGTTTGCTGTCAGAGTCTGGAAGGACATGCCGGGCTCGCCGGTACCCGAGGGCGGCTTAATGCCTTTGAATCGCTTGCAAATTTGCCAGCGCGCTTTCAATCTCGTGTGATTGGACAATGGATCGTTAGTATTGCTGAATTACTAATTCGGTACGGGACCCGCTTAAGACTAACGCATCTAAATCATAACGATGTTTGTGATGGTTAATATTAACTTTATCTCGGAAACACAGCGGTATGTATTGGTTAAGCATGTTGGTGCTGGAAGACAGTGGGCCATGAAGGGGCTGCGTAAGAGGGGCTGCGTAAGAGGGGCGGGCCTGCAGGCGTGACGACACGTGCCGTTGCGAAAGATGCGATCATCCGCGCGATGCCGACGCATCGATTTTTTCCGCTCGCTTTTGTCGGAGGACACCATGAGCCCTGAGACCACGGTGCAAGATCACCACGCCCTCCATCATCCCGATTTCGGGACGAAACCCGATTGGCTGACGTTCGATTGCTACGGCACACTGATTCAGTGGGATGAAGGCTTATTGGCCGCCGTCGCCCGCATCCTCGACGGCAAGGCTTTGCCGGGCGTTGATCCGCGAAAATTGATCGCGATCTATGACGAGCATGAACATGCGCTGGAGGGCGAGCGACCGCATCGATCGTTTCGCGACGTGTCCGGGGAAGCGCTGCGGCGACCATGCTGGATTGCGGCCTTTCATACGACCCGGGCGATCGCGAGGTCCTGACCTCCGCCATTTCCCGTATGCCGCCCTTTCCCGAGGTCATTGACGCCTTGAAAGCGCTCAAACGGCAGGGTTTCGAAATTTGTATCGTATCCAATACCGATGATGACATTATCGCGGGCAATGTGGCCCAATTGGGCGGCGTCATCGACCGTGTCGTCACGGCTGGGCAGGCTCAGGCCTATAAGCCCTCGCGCCTCATATTTTCCCACGCGCATAACAGCCTTGGCGTCGGGCCGGATCAGGTGGTCCATATTTGCGCCAGTCCCCATCTCGACCACGCGGCAGCGCGGGACATGGGGTTTCGCTGCATCTGGATCGATCGGGGGACCGGGCGCCGGATGCTCCCCGACTATGTGCCGGATAGAACCTTCCCCACCCTGGCCGAGGTGCCAGCCTTCTTCGAAGGCCTGGGCTGGGCCTGATGCCGATCATGGCGCAAGTCGGCAGGAGACCCGCGATCGAGGCACTGCCTGCCTCGATCGCGGCGGCCTGCGCACCCCACAGGCGTATCATACGAGTTCGCGCTACCGCCGCCGCGCCGAACGAGCGGGGCGCGAACGAGCCCACCCATCCGTCGTTTTCAATGCCGGTCGGTGTTACTTCTTGCCGAAGTTCAGTCCCGCAAAGCGCGAGTTGAAGCGCGACAGACGGCCGCCACGATCAAGCAGCTGCTGCGTGCCACCGGTCCAGGCCGGATGGGTATTGGGGTCGATGTCGAGGTTCAGCGTGTCGCCATCGCTGCCGAGCGTCGAGCGGGTCTTGAATTCGGTGCCGTCGGTCATGACGACCCTGATGAAGTGGTAATGGGGATGCGTATCGGTTTTCATGGTCTCGACTCTCGGACTGACCGGCATGGCACCGCGACGCTGCGCAGCTTTCGATGGTTTCACCTTGCCGGGAGAATGGCGCCGCTATAGCGCAGGCGTCCGCTAAATACAATTGCGTCGACCGACAAAGCCTATCAGCTCCGCATGCGGACCCCGCTGGGGTCGAAGGCCGGTCCATCGAGTCGCTTGGCGGGGCGGCGATCGCCGATGATCTCGATCTCGAACGGGCTGTCCGCGCCGGCGAGCGGCGCCGGAACGTAAGCCAGCGCCAGCGACTGGCCGACGCTATGGCCGTAACCGCCGGACGTCACCCAGCCGACGACCTTGCCGTCATGCC
This sequence comes from Lichenihabitans sp., assembly GCA_965214365.1. Lineage (GTDB taxonomy): Bacteria > Pseudomonadota > Alphaproteobacteria > Rhizobiales > Beijerinckiaceae > Lichenihabitans. The sequence continues at coordinate 299,905 of CBDCBM010000004.1, read as the reverse complement.
AAACGGGCTCGTCGCCGATGGCGTCCGCCCCATCCGCATCCACCGCGAACGTCACGAGCCGCAACGGAGCCCCGCCGTTGCTTTTGGCCTTCACCACCGCGTCCCGGCCAATGAAATCGTTCTTCTTGAGATCGACGAAACGGCCGAGGCCGGCCTCCTCGGGGCCGTAGATCGGGCGATATTCCCGCGCCCAGGTGCCGAAACTTTTTTCCAGGCGCAGCGCGTTCAGGGCCCGGCCGCCGACGAGCTTCAAGCCATGGGGCTGGCCGGCCTCGGTCAACGCCGCATAGAGCGCCCGCTGATAGTCCGACTTGCACCAGATTTCGTAGCCAAGATCGCCCGTGAAGCTGACGCGGCCGACGAGCGCCGGCACCATGCCGACCGCCATGGCCTTGAAGCTCATGAAGGGGAAGCTCTTGGCCGACAGATCCTGTGTCACGAGCCCCTGAAGCAAATCTCGACTACGCGGGCCGGCGACCGACAGGCCGACATATTCCGAGGCGCAAGGCCGGACCAGCACACCGCCCTCGGGCGGCATATGCGCCTCGAACCAGCGCATGTAGAAGGCTTCGGCCGCCAGCGTACCGACGACGAAGAAACGCTCTTCGCCGAGCCGTGCGACGGTGAAGTCGCCGATCAGCTTGCCGTTGTGATTGAGCATCGGCGTCAGCACCATGCGGCCGATCGCGGGCAGCTTGTTCGCCATGACGCGCGACAGGAAAGCTGCCGCATTCGGCCCTGTGACCTCGAATTTCCCGTAGTTCGAGATTTCGATCATGCCAACCGCTTCGCGCACCGCCTTGCATTCGGCGGCGACATGGACGTGGGCCTCCGAGCGACGAAACGTGACGGTTTCGGTCGGCTCCGTGCCCTTGGGCGCGAACCAGAGCGGATGTTCGAGGCCGCAATATTCGCCGAAGACAGCGCCCTCGCTTTTCAGCGTGTCATAGACCGGCGTGGTGCGCAGGGGCCGGGCGGCCGGCAATTCTTCGTTGGGGAAGCGGATGCTGAACCGCCGCGAGTAGTTCTCGCGCACCTTGGCGTTGGTATAGGCGAGGGTCGTCCAGTCGCCGTAGCGCGACACGTCCATGCCCCAGACGTCGAAGCCGGGGTCGCCATGGACCATCCAGTTCGACAAGGCGAGGCCGACGCCGCCGCCCTGGCTGAATCCCGCCATGACGCCGCACGCCACCCAAAAATTCTTGAGGCCGCCAACGGGGCCGATCAGCGGATTGCCATCGGGCGCGAAGGTGAAGGGACCGTTGACGACCTTCTTGATGCCGGCCGTCGCGATGGGCGGGAAATGCTCGAAGCCGACCTCTAAGCTCGGCGCGATGCGGTCAAGATCATCGGGCAGGAGGTTCTGGCCGAAATCCCACGGCGTCTCGCGCTCCGACCACGGCACACCTCGGCGCTCATAGGTGCCCATCAGCATGCCGCCGCGTTCCTGGCGCATGTAGATTTCGCCCTCGAAGTCGATGCAGTGCATCTGCTCCTTCTGGCCGACGAGTTCGGGCATGTCCTCGGTGATGAGATATTGGTGCTCCATGGCGAGCACGGGCAGTTCGATCCCGACCATGCGGCCGACCTCGCGGGCCCAAAGGCCGCCGGCGTTCACCACATGCTCGGCATGGACATTGCCGTTCTCGGTGATGACGTCCCAGGTCCCATCGGGGCGCGACTGGAGATCGGTGACCCGGCATTGGCGCTCGATCGTCGCACCCTTGATCTGTGCCGCCTTGGCATAGGCATGGGTGACCCCATAGGGATCGACATGGCCTTCCACGGGATCGTAGAGCGCTCCCAGAAAATGCTTCTCGTCCATCATCGGGAAGAGTTTTTTGGCTTCGGTGACCGAGATGAGTTCGAGATCCATGCCGAGATAGCGGCCCCGGGCCTGGGCCATCTTCAGCCAGTCGAGCCGCTCCGGGGTGCCGGCCAGCATGATGCCGCCGGTGAGATGCACGCTGCAGGACTGGCCGGAAATTTCCTCGATCTCCTTATAGAGCTCGATCGTATATTGTTGCAGTTTCGCGACATTGGGGTCGCCGTTGACCGTATGGACGCCGCCGGCCGCATGCCATGTCGAGCCCGACGTCAACTCCGCCCGCTCGATCAGCATCACATCGGTCCAACCGGCCTTGGTCAGGTGATAGAGCACGCTGGCGCCGACGACACCGCCGCCGATCACGACCACTTGCGCGTGGGATTTCATCTGCCTGCTCCGTCCGGTTAAATGCGGACGACGCTAGCGTGGTCGGTCATCGCAATGCACATGCTTTTTTTGGATGGAGGGATGTCGAGGACAAGCTCGCCGGCGACGCGCTGTCCCTGAGCTGCGGCGCGGCTGGTCGCGTCACGACGTGCTCGGCGCTGATTGCGGCGTGTGCGGGTATGATCGACTCACGTTGCACTCCATTCCCAAAGACCGTTCTCACGCGTTTAGTCGGCACGGTGACGGCAGCACCATGATGCGCTCTACCGGCACACAAAGCGGCACCAAGACCATGAAAGGCGCTGCTTACGAGCTGAAATCGCTTGTATCCCTTCTGTGCACGAACCGGCATATTGACCGGCATGGACGCGAGCGCCATGGAGCCAATGCTGGTGGAGGAGTCCCAGCTCGCGCTCGAGGACGCCGCCGCCAAGTTGTTGGCCGATGCTAACGGGCTCGCTAGGCGCATGCACCCGGTTCTGCGCGAGTCGGTCGGCACACTCGTCCGGTCGATGAACTGCTACTACTCCAACCTGATCGAGGGTCACGACACCCACCCCCGCGATATCGACCGCGCGCTGGCGAACGACTTCTCGACGGAACCGCGCAAGCGCGATCTTCAGCACGAGGCGCTCGCGCACAGTAAGCCTCCGCCCTGGGCCGCCTTTCGGGCAACGTCCGCATAGCCAATGATGTGCTCTTAAGAGTGACCTTAAGAGCGCGCTTACGAGCAGTCGGATGAGCCAGACAGTGTTGGTGACGGGGGTCGATCGGCGTCGGCGATGGTCGGACGAGAGCCGGCGACAGATCTTGGAAGAGGCGTTTTCGCCGGGGGCGGTCATCTCGCAGGTGGCGCTGCGCCATGATGTTTCGACGGGGCTGCTGTATATGTGGCGGCGCAAGATGGACGCTGCGGCTCGGACGCCTGCGTTCCTGCCTGCGGTCATCACCGCGGAGCCGGTTCCGACCCTTGTGCCCCCTCCGGCGGTCGTTGTGGAGTTGGGACGGGATATCCGGGTCCGGATCGACGCTTCGGCGCCGGATCGGATCATCGCGGCGACCTTGCGGGCACTCCGATGATTCCCATGTCCTCGACCGTGCGTGTGTGGATCGCGACCGGCCACACCGACATGCGCCGCGGCATGCAGGGACTGGCCCTTGAGGTTCAAGAAGGGCTGAAGCGAGATCCCCATGCGGGCGATCTTTACATCTTCCGTGGACGCAGGGGGGATCTGGTAAAGATCCTGTGGCATGACGGGATTGGCCTGTCGCTCTACGCCAAGCGTCTTGATCGCGGGCGCTTTGTCTGGCCATCCGCCAAGGACGGCGCCATTTCGATTTCAGTGGGTCAGATGGGCTTCATGTTGGAGGCGATCGACTGGCGTAATCCGCAACAGACGTGGCGACCGGCGAGCGCCGGATAGGCAAAAATTGCTGTGGCGCTGGTCGTTTTAGCTGCCACAAGCTCATGTTTTTATGATTCAATCCTTGTCATGGACGCCGGTCTTGAAGCCCTTCCAGACGATATCGACGCGCTGCGAGCCGCGCTGCTGGTGACGCGAGCCGAACTGGCTGTGGCCAAGGCCATGGCGTCAGAGGATCAGGCGCTGATCGCCCATCAGAAGCTGCGGATCGCCAGACTGGAGCGGCAGGTCTACGGGCCGCAGTCGGAGCGATCCGCCCGGCTGATCGATCAGATGGAGCTGACCTTCGAGGAGCTGGAGGCCAGCGCCACCGCGGACGAGATCGCTGCCGAGAAGGCTGCCGCCACCACGACGACGACAGTGGCGGCCTTTACTCGCAAGCGGCCGGCCGAACGCAACACCTTTCCAGACCATCTGCCCCGGCACCGCGTGGTAATCGAGCCGCCGAAGGCGTGTGAATGCTGCGGCGGAACCCGGCTGCGCAAACTGGGGGAGGACGTAACCCGGACCCTGGAGACGATCCCGCGTCAATGGCAAGTGATCGAGACCGTGCGGGAGAAGTTCACCTGCCGCGATTGTGAGACGATCAGCCAGGCGCCGGCGCCGTTCCATGTGATCCCCCGAGGTTGGGCGGGCCCCAGCCTTCTGGCGATGATCCTGTTCGAGAAGTTCGGACAACATCAGCCGCTCAACCGGCAGATCGAGCGCTATGCCCGGGAAGGGGTATCGATCAGCCTGTCCACCGCGGCCGACGCGGTGGGCGCCGTCTGCACGGTGTTGGAGCCGCTCCTGCGGCGGGTGGAATCCCACGTCTTGGCGGCGAAACGCCTGCATGGCGACGACACGACCGTGCCGGTGCTGGCCTCGGGACGCTGCGATGTCGGGCGATGTTGGACTTACGTCCGTGACGACAGACCCTTCGGCGGATCGGATCCACCGGCGGCGATGTTCTACTATTCGCGCAATCGCAAGGGCGAGCATCCGCAAGCCCATTTGGCCGGCTACAGCGGAATCCTTCAGGCTGACGCCTTTGACGGCTACGCCAAGCTCTATGAAGCTGATCGCGCACCGGGCCTCATCCAGGAGGCGGCGTGCTGGGTCCACGCCCGCAGGCCCTTCTTCGCCATGGCCGATCTCGAGGAGAATGCGCGGCGCAAGTCCGCCGGCAAAAAGGAGATTGTCATCTCTCCCATGGCCATGGAGATCGTGCGCCGGATCGACGCCGTGTTCGAGATCGAGCGCAGGATCAATGGCCAGACCGCCGAGCTGCGACGGGCGGTTCGCCAGGACCTGAGCGCACCGTTGGTGGCGGACCTCAAAGTCTACATGCGTGAGCAGTGTGCTAGGCTCGCCCGTGGTCACGACCTCGCCAAGGCCATGAACTACATGCTCAAGCGCTGGCCCTCGTTCACCCGCTTCCTCGACGATGGCCGGATCTGCATCAGCAACAATGCCGCCGAACGGGCGCTCAGAGGGATCGCTCTGGGCCGAAAGTCATGGCTCTTCTGTGGGTCCGATCGCGGCGGCCACCGCGCCGCCGCCATGTACAGCCTCATCGTCACCGCCAAGATGAACGATGTCGATCCACAAGCCTGGCTGGCCGACGTCCTCGCACGCATCGCCACGCACCCGCTTCATCGCCTTGACGAGCTGCTGCCTTGGAGCTGGAAGACTTCGCAACAGCAAGGCTTGGCGAAGCAGGCGGCCTGATCATGGGCCAAGTCAACAAAGTCAGCCATGTGTTCACGCTCAGCCACGTTGCGGAACTGCTCGGCGAGGATGAGGACTGGCTGTTCGAGGTCGCCGAAGAAATGGACACCGAGGATGGTCAGCTATGGATCGTCGGCGTCAGTGAAGACGGGACGATGGCGTTCACCGATGATGGGATCGAGAGCCTTAAACAGCTGGTCGATATCCACAAGGACGCACCCTGGATCATCGAAAAACGCCGCAAGGTCCTCACCGCCACCATCAAGCCGAGGGCCGAAAAGCCTGACGCGGTTTAGTCGATAGCCAGGGAGACCAGCGCCACTGCGGCCTACGCCGCATGCTTACGCTTAAGGTTGCATCCGCATTCTTCTCTTCGGTCAGAGTAGCGTCGAGCAGTTTCGCCGCCTCTGGCATACCGAGTTGGCCGGCCCAGGCCTTGAGCATGCCATAGCGCGCCATCTCATAATGCTCGATGGCCTGCCCGCAACCAATAATGACGGCATCCGCGGCTGGACTGCCGCCGAAATCCCCCAAATCCTCCTCCATTTCGGAGACGATCCCCTGCATGGCTTCGCAGGTCTTGGCGCGCGCTGGCTTGCCCAGTATTTCAAAAACCTGGGTCAGGCGCTCGATCTGTCCCATGGTCTCTTCCGCATGCTGCTCGAACGCGGCCTTCAACTCTGGTGCGGAGGCAGCCTTTGCGGATTTTTTGCAAGCCTTGAGAGCCTGCTTTTCAGCGTAATGCACGTCCTTCAGCGTTTCATAAAACGCGTCAGCAAGGGTCTTCTCAGCCATCAATGTCTCCTGTCTTAAGAAGTAGTTCCCTGTGCGGGGCTCGAGGCAGCAAGGCACAGCGTGCCTCGACGCTCTGGCGTTAAACTCGATTCCCTCCACCAGGTTCCCCTTGAGGCTCCGCTCGTCTTTGGGATTATTGGTGGGTGAGCCTTGTTTCCCGGGGACCCCAAACTTCGCCTGGACGTTATGCAACGCAACAGAACAAGCCGTTAGTGAATTAGGTTGATCGATCTAAGCCATTCTCTGGACTGGTTATGCTCAGCCTCACGTCGGTATCCTCATAAACAGGAAGGGAAAATGACCGATCATTCTATTCCACCAACTGCCACGAGCGGTACGGGCAGTGTAGCCGCCATCAACGGGCATCCTATACATCCCATGTTGGTGCCTCTCGTTATCGGCACCTATGTCGCCGCCACGGGCGCCGACATTGCGTTCGCGCTATCAAAGGATGGTTTTTGGGCGCGCTCCACGGAATGGTTGCTTCTTGCAACCCTTGGAGCGGCAACGCTGGCGGTCATACCCGGTCTCATAGACCTCTTATCGATTCCGCGCGCCAGGAATCTGCCGGCTGCCCGGATGCATGCATTGGGCAACGCTCTATTTCTGATTGTAGCATCCTTCAATTTCGCGTGGCGGCAACCGGACCCTGCCGCACAACATGGCATTACCGGCTTGCTGCTGTCGCTTGTGGGATTAGGTTTGCTTGGTGTATCCGGCTGGCTGGGAGGCCAGCTCGCCTATAAGCATGGGATCGGCGTTGCCAAGGTGATCGAAGCTAATGGGTCAGGCCCCAGCTTGCCGAACCAGGTAGCGTCCGCCAGCCTGACAAAGAAATTCTGGCGAAAGAAACCTGTGACACGAAGAGGATGAAGAGATTTAGAGCTCCGAAACAAGCACGAAATCCAATGCCACCGGAACCGCAGCGTGCCACGCTGCCGACTGTACGTTCCCATCGTATTGGGGGCCTCGCAACCGCCGCCCTTCGACCCTGACGACCAGGCTTGATGCGTGAAACGGCCACGGTCGAATCACCACTTGGCCGAATGCGTTTGGGGAAGGTTGCAAGCTGATACGACGACCTTCGCCTGCTGCAGCAGGGACGTCCTCGATTTCAATCTCCCGATCAAGCCCCCAACACAGATGCAGCGACAGAGTGTCGAGCGCTAGAAGCAATCGGCGATTTCGATCGATCGCAGCCTTGGTCGCGTGAGCGGTGAAACTAGGGTCGGAACGGAGCGACGCGAACAGTGAGTCTTGCAGCGTTCCTTGCTCGGCCCGGAATCTTGTTACCGCGTCCACATTTTCTTTCGAGGCCTTTGCCTGGTCGAAGGTAAGGTCGTAGATCGATACGCCGTGCAGCGAGATGAGTAGCGCCGCATAGCGGCTGATCAGGCCCGCCCTTTCGACACCTGCGCTCCACAAGGCCGTATGACGGACCGCCGGAACGTTCCAAAACTCCCGCGGTAGTCCGGTCTTCGCATCCCAGGGTGCCGAACGGTCTTCATCGAGCCAACCGATGTCATGCTGCTCGATCGCGAGGCACACTTCCTCGAAAGGATCGGGACGGGGAAACTGCGCATTTCCCCATGCCTGGGCAATCTGGCCGGCCACCCATGCGTGAGCGGGCTGCGCAATAGCGACAACGCCCTCAGGATCATGACGCAGCAGCATCAGGCGTTCCTTCTTGAATTAATGCTGCTTTAATTATCACAGATTGACCTGATCCGATGGCGGAATAGGCTCGTCGGGGCTTCGATAAAGCGCCGCGCATGCCTCGACCAGAACACCGCCACAAACCGAAAGATCCTCGCGAAACGCATCGCGGACAAAGTCGCCACATTCAAGCTGACGATCCTCGAAATACATTCGATGAACATCGCCTTTGCCTGCACCATAGACGATCCGGCCGAGCTTGGCCCATATCGAGGCCATCGTACACATGCCGCACGGTTGCAAGGTCGAGTATAACGTCGCCTCCCGCAACTCGACCTCGCCTGTCTCTCGACATGCCCGGCGGATCGCCAGCATCTCGGCATGGGCTGTGGGATCGTTGCGCAGGTCGACCTCGTTATGCGCAATGGAAAGAACCTGACCATAGCGTACGATCACGCATGCAATGGGCGAAGCACCGGGTGTCTGAATAGCATCCTGTGCGACGTTGATCGCCAGGCGCATGAATTTATCATCGTCGGCCACGATCATTCTAATAGCCTGTTTTTCTGATGACATCGAACGCCGGGACTCGGCGTCCGAGTAGCAAGGGTGACATATTGTTGACACTCAGGAGGCAGGGGAGAGGTCCGGCGATCAGCGGGAGGCTTTATAAAGTTTGGTCGCGCCGCCCGACAGCTCCTGAAGCGCTGCAGCAGCATTTGGATCGGCTTGTTTCGGAGCGGGTAGTTCGGCTTGCAACTTGTCGACGCGCATGAACATGGATGATCTCCTGACCTGAACGGCACAGGGGCAAACTCCCTCGCTTCCGTGAGTGTTCTCCAATTTTCTGTTCAGCGTGCCCGGCGACCTGCAACCGTTTGACAGCGATTTTGAGCTAATCCTGAACAGGGGTGCGGTTGGTAAACCGGGCATTTCCCAGCCCCGTGCCAATGGTCATAACGCCCCATGACTCGACGTCTCGCATAAACGGCACCTCGCTCAGCCCTTGAACGACGGCATCGTTGTGCATCAAAACCGCCGGCTCGTGGCCGCCTATGGTCGGAATGGCCTCGCGTAGAAGGTTGGGCAAATTGAACTTCTTGTGTTCCCAATTGCCCGGTAGATTTTGCCCGCCCTTTTCGATCGAGCCGTCGCTCCGGATCAAACCAGGGCATCCGATCCCAATGAAGGGCGCAAGTTTCATACCCTGCTTGTCGGCGCGCTTGACCATGCCCTGAAGCATACCGATCAGCCGATCGACGGCCTCTGCCCGATTGGGCTTGTCTTCCGCATGCCGCCAGAGTTCCGACGCCATGATCTCACTCAGCGACAGGTCCGGTGCCTTGTTGAGGTTTAAAGCGACGATGCCTGCGCGGATGTTCGAACCTCCGATGTCCACAGCAAGGATGCTATCATGGCCTGAGAAGATCCATGAAGGCGCAAGATGCATGCAACCGATCAGGCCTGCATCATCCGGATGATATCGGATCGGCTGCAGGGCAATTTTGTGATCTGCGGCCTTTAGCACGACCATCGTCCGGCCGATGGCAAGCTCTCCGATCCGGCTCGCTCTCAGACCGCCTCCTACGACGATCCGCTGCGTGCCTCGCCACTCCTTGAGCCGCAGAAAGCGCCGTATGACCGTCGCAAATTCCTGGGCGAAATCCTCGATCGTCCCTAGCACGATCCCGGCAGCCTCGGGATCGCCCTCGGCGAGGATCTGATCAAGCCTTTTCTTTTTGATGACGCTGCTGGGGACCGCGCCGAGCGGATCGTCGCTTTCATTCTCGCGAACTGTCTCACGCCAGTCGTCGAGAATGGCACGAAAAGCTCGCCCGCTCGCGCGGTCGCCGATAAATCCATCCTTATCGCGCAGCTCCGCATTATAGGTGTCGACGTGAACGGAAGTGAGTCGTTCGGCTCCATGGTTCGCAAAGCCGTCGGCTGGTGCAACTGTTGGCATTTTGAAAAACCTGTTTAACGCTCAACGTGTTGAATTGACGAATAAATACGGAGCTCGAAGCTGAGCTTCTATATCATAGATTACAGGGTGGACCACTCTGGGCTGATTATTTGAAGGGTAGCTTTTGCCCGGCTCAATGGGATTCTAGGGAAATACCGAACCACCGATCAGGCCCTGGAGGGTGGCCGCCTCATGTGCGTCGACCTTTTAGGGGCCGGCAGTTTGGCCCGCGTTTTCGTCCACGAATGCAGGTGACCAATGGCCTGGTCGCCATATACCAATGTCATTCTGTCAGTAAGAGTTCGCCGTTTGGGGTCAGATCGGAGCTTTGTCGACATGCAACCGTTTAGACGCGTGAAAGTATAATTGCGCCAGGAACCTGGTTTGACTCCAGAACATTGTGCCGAGGCTTTTACCGCAGCAGCTGACGTTGAATTGCGGGTTCAAGACCGGACAGATGGGCACTGCGAAGCGAGCAACCTTTGGAGATAATGATGAAACTCACGGTCATTTTGGGGGCGTCGGCGCTATCTCTGGTAAGCCTACAAGCCAGGGCGCAAAACCCGGTTCCTGCTGCCGAATTTGCGATGAAGGCTTCGGTGGGAAATACCTTTGAGGTCGAGGAATCGAAGCTGGCGCTCCAACAGGCCTCAAGCGCCAAGGTGAAAGGGTTCGCACGGATGATGATCGCAGATCACACCAAGGCGGAGAAAATGATGCAGGGCGTGGCAAAATCTGCAGGCGATCCCGTCGAGATGACCCTCGATCCTCCCCACCAGGCCATGGTCGATGCTCTTAAAGGCAAGAACGGGGCTGAGTTCGATAAGGCATATCTTACCGATCAGGTTCAGGCCCATAGTGAAACGGCAGCGCTGCTGAACGACTATCAGCAAGGCGGTGACAATCCAAAACTCAAGGGATGGGCCAAGAAAACCCTGCCTACGGTCAATGCCCATTTGAAAAAGGTTCAGTCTCTGGCCTCGATGTAGCGATCCTGCGCAATCTCGAACCATCGTCCAGATCTGGAGATTGATTATGTACGCGCCGATCAGTCCTCCGCCGCTGAAGGGCGGCGGGCGTGACGAATTGCCCGCATATGTGTCCAATGGCGTTATGGGCCTGCGCATACGGGAGATTCCGCTATGGGCGGGCCTCACGCTTCTGAACGGTTTCTCAGGCGAACACCCCATTCAACGCATCGAGGGGGCCGCGGTCGCTCCGTACCCTATCGCCGGAGATATCCAGGTGGCCGGCGTGTGGATGTCACAGGCTGCATATGAGGTAACAGTATTAGATCAAACATACGATTTCGCGTCCGGCGAGCTCAAAAGCAGGTTCGATTTCGAAGTACAGGGTGTTAAAACCCATCTAGAGGTGCTTACTTTCTGCAGCCGTGAAGAGCCGAGCCTAGTTTGCCAGAAGATCTCCTTTATCCTCGACAACACGGCCGAAATTGTCTTTCAGTCCATTGTGGACGCTCGGCCTGCTGAAGGGCGCGCATTGCGCTCAATGCGGGACCTGCCGGGCGAAAGTCAGTTAGGCTGTGACGGAACGCTTTTCTGGGAGAGTTTAGGGGGCCTGTCGACCTGCGGCATTGCCTATGCAACGGAACTGAAGGGGCACGACTGCAAACCAGTGCGCCCCGTGCTCGACAACAACACCTTGACAACCTCGTACCAATTCAAGGCAGAGGCTGGCAAGCTGTATAGCCTTCGTCAATTCGCGAGGCTGATACCGAGCGTTACTCATAATCAACCGGATTTTCAGGCAGCCAGGCTTGTTGCTTTAGCCCGTAAACGCGGGTTCGAGACAATACAGACCGCTAACCGGGCGATATGGTCCGAGCTGTGGAAAGGACGCATCCGCCTCGTCGGAGCAGGCGCCCAATGGCAGGGACTAGCCGATGCGGCTTTTTTTTATCTCATAAGCTCTACCCATGTTGGCTCTCCAGCATCGACCTCAATCTTCGGGCTCGCGACCTGGCACGACTACCATTATTATTATGGCCATGTGATGTGGGACATTGAGACCTTTGTAGTGCCGTTGCTCAGCCTGCTGCAGCCGCATGTCGCCGAGAGCATTCTCGAATACCGGTGGAGAAATATCGAGGGTGCTGCCGCTAACGCACGTGTGCGCGGTCGGCGCGGACTGCAATTTCCCTGGGAAAGCGCTCCGTCATCCGGCCAAGAAGCCGCTCCTCTTCCGGGCTCGGCTTCTTGGCACGAAGACCACGTATCGCTGGACGTGGCGCGCGCCTTTGCGTTTCATGCCTATGCGACTGGGAATATGGAGTTTTTGCGCTCCAAAGCCTGGCCCGTTCTATCGGGTGTAGCAAATTGGATAACAAGTCGCGTGACCTTCGGTGACCGCGGGTATGAGATCCTAAGCGCTATGGGAATAGCGGAGCGCGAGACGGAAGCTGATAATGCAGCCTTTACCAACATGGCCGCCGTGGTCGCATTGCGTGATGCCGTCGAGGCTGCGAGGCAATTGGGTTATGCGGCGGACCCGAGCTGGGCGAAGATCGCGGACAGCATGTTTCTTCCCATGCGCGATCGCATTATCGTTTCCCATGACGGGTTCCGATCGAACGAAGAGAAGGGGGGGACGCCCGATCCCCTAATGGGGGTCTTTCCTCTAGGCTTCGGCATGCCACCCGATGTCGAGGCAGCGACCCTCGACTTTTATCTTAATTTGAGAAAAGGTTATATGGGAAGCCCCATGCTTTCGGCTCTTTATGGGGTGTGGGCGGCCTACACGGGCGATCGCGTCCTTTCAGCGGAACTCATGGAAGACGGCTATGGACGCTTCTGTGTAGGCCGATTCCTCCAGACGCTGGAATACCGCGAGGATGATTTCCCGAGCAGCCACGCGCAGGACCGTTTTTTGCCAATCTGGGCGGATTTTTGCTCGGTCTGCTGCTCGGATTTCCAGGGCTGCAACCGGGGGCAGGAGCTCCTGACACTTGGCTCAGGCGCCCCATCATCCTTCCAGAAGGCTGGAGTGCTATAGAGGTGGACCGTGTCTGGATACGGGGGCAATCATATCGGCTTGCCGCACGTCAGGGAGAGCAGCGCGCAAGCCTTACCCCCATCCTTACGTGATGTGGGCGGCTCAAAACTGATTGGGTTTCCTCACCTTCATGTCCTGGTGATATTGGCAAAATCGACTGCGATCTGTACCCCTTAACCGCAAATATTACACGCTTGCCCGGCCTGCGACACTGCCCGCGTATAAGCATCCCACTTTCGGCCTGATTTGGTGTAATATTATGTGATCGTCGGCTTTCCGTAGTCTCTGACGCCGGAAAGTTTCAGCTATCGCCTGCGCTTCCAAAACTTCTACGTGTAGTAGCGAAAACATACAGCCGACGATTCTTGTACTTTTGGTAGATGACGAAGATGCAATCCGAATAATGCTCGACGAAGCTCTCGGCGACGGTGGATTCGATGTGGCGACGGCCAGAAATGGAGACGAAGCCCTCGCCATTCTGAACGAGAAAAGCACGCTGTTGCGCGGTTTGATTACAGACATCAATCTGGGGGCAGGCCCCGACGGCTGGGATATAGCGCGTCACGCTCGGGAACTTCGCACAGAACTTCCAATCGTCTACATGAGCGGCGCAAGTGCTCACGAATGGACATCCCACGGAGTGCCGAACAGCACGATCGTTCAAAAGCCATCCGCGCCAGCTCAGATTGTTACGGCTATTTCTGCGCTGATCAACATCAGCGACGCCCACCATTAGTCCGAACGGCATTCCGGTTTTGAGAGCCGTGTCTATCACCCAGCAGCATGTTCGGGGAATATGGATCCAGCCTGGCCGTTTCGGCTGCTGGATTATATTTAGGAGACCGTTACAGCAACTCGGCAGTCTCGGCGTCACTCGCAGCTTTCCGGTCGCGAAGCCGTAGCCGCGACTTTTGAGCGGGCCGCAATAACCGCCGTAGCTATATGTTGGGTTGAAAGCGTATGCGAGACGGCCTGGTCACAGGTGCGACCGACTTCCGAATTGGCGAGGTCGACGGCTTCTCTGCATTCTCATTCGGACTTCCAGAGGTTAACAAAGTGTGAAAACGAGAGCGGGCCAGCTCGACCTGTCGCCTGCATCAGAGTTTGCAACAGGCCCGTCGATCGATCATGCGCTCGCGTCCAAAACGCTCAAAAGGTGGCTGGGGTCGCGATAAACATCGGCGGCACCAGCCTCCCGCAGAGATTGCTCGGAAAACCCGCCGCAGAGCAATCCGATTGTCTTCATGCCAGCCTTCTTTGCCGCCTCGACATCGTAGGGCGTGTCGCCGACGACGACCACAGCCTCGGGCGAAAGATTCAGACGATCAAGCGCCGCGAGGAAGATGTCGGGATGCGGCTTCGACCGTTCTGCATCGTCCGATGTGGTCTCGACCGACGTGAGCCCCTCGATGCCCGCCGCTTTCTTATAGACATCGAGATCGCTACCTTTGGCCGACGAGCCGAGAGCGATCGTTTTGCCGGCACCGATCAGAAAGCGGAACAGTTCCGGCACTCGAGGGAAGCCGCGAACCCGATGGAAATATTCTAGGTTCTGTTGACAAAGAGGATTCCCAAGCGGGATGATTTTTGATTCACGTTTGTTTTTGCGGAAAGACGAACGTGAGTCGCTACGAAATCTCCAATGAGCAATGGGCGGTGATTGAGCCCTTTTTGCCGTCCGAGTGTGGTCGGGGATGCCGGCCCGCCCATGACAACCGCCGTTTCTTTAACGGGATGATGTGGATCTTGAGGAGCGGAGCACCTTGGCGGGATCTGCCCGAGAGCTTCGGCAAGTGGAATTCAGTGTTCCAGCGGTTCCGCCGATGGTGCCAGCAGGGCATTTTCGATGCTTTGCTCGAAACCTTGGTCGAGGTAGGCATCGCCGACGAGTGGGAGACCCAAATGGTGGATTCGACCATCGTCCGGGCGCATTCTCAGGCAGCCGGCGCAAAAGGGGGATCCAAAATCAGGGATTTGGTCGCTCGCGCGGCGGTTTTACGAGCAAAGTCCACTGTCGGTGTGACGCCATCGGACGCCCTGTCGCCTTCGAGGTCACCGGAGGCGAAGCCTCCGACATCCGCCATCTTGAGCCCCTGATGGACGATCCCGTCGCTATCGCCAAACCGAAGGCCCTTCTCGGAGACAAAGGCTACGACAGCGATAGCAATCGAGAGGCTCTCCTGGTCCGGGGCATTCTTCCTGTCATACCATCCAAAAGGTCTCGAAAAGTTATCATTCCGCATGACGAAGTCGCCTACAAGGATCGTAATCGAATCGAGCGGATGATCAACAAACTCAAGCAGAACAGACGCATCGCCACGCGCTTCGATAAAACACTATCCTCGTTCACCGCATTCATAAGCCTCGCAGCCATCAGAATTTGGTTGCCGACCTTTGTCAACAGAACCTAGTTCGAACAGATCCTGACGGTAAGCTTCGATCTTTTCGCCTTTCTGCTCCAAATCACTTCCCCGAAGGAAGACGGGTAACAGTTGATCGCCGCCTTTCCCAATCTGCGAGCGGATCTTGGAAAAATCGAACTCGAAGCCAAAGGCGGCAAATGCCCGCTGCCAAGCTTCGGCGTGGAAGTCGACGCTATCGACAAGAGTACCGTCAACGTCGAAGATCACGGCTGAAGCGCTAATGATGGGTGAGTTGTTCTGTATCATGGGAGTCAACGTGGCTCGATCATCAAAGATCGGTTAGACTGTCGCTATATTGTTTTTACGACAGTGATGGTGGCTTCACACGACCTCATCGCTCTTTTGGTCTGTCCAGGCACACCAACGGTTTATACCCCAGTGCGGCCCGAGACACTCACTGAACCACTGCCGTTTCGGCTTGTTCCGCGATCAATAAGACCAGACGATATTCCCTGATCGGGTCTCGCCTGGGGTCGAAAAGTCTAAGCTTCCGCAATGGATGTCGGCAGCGACGCCTTCCGACGACTAAGCGGGCCAATCGGCCCCTGACCACATCAAGCGCGGAGAATTGCGCCGCGATGAGGCCCCGAACGTCAGCTTCAACCGGGCAGCGGCGGCCCCCGAAACATGTCGAGGGTGTCGGATGCCTCAAGTTTGAGCGGCACGCCGATCCTAGCGCTCTCGTAGATCGCTTCCATGAGGACATGGTCCTGCACGCCCTCCTCTCCCGGCGTCCGGGGCCTCCGATTCTCGATGATGCATGTCGCAAAATGATCGATCTCGGACGCAAATTGATTTGTGGGCCTGAGTACCAGTTCGTTCTGCGAGGTCGCGTCGACCTCACGCGATGTCACATTCAACCGCTGGCCAGTGTATTGATAGGCGTTCGGCATGTCGACGGCGGCCCTCTCGAAGTTAAGACGCTGGTGCTTGTCGTCCCGGGCGCCGTAGCTGGCAAAGCAGTGAGCGATGAAGTTAGAGGGAAAGCGAAGCTGGAACGAGACCGTTTCTTCAACTTCTGCGAACCTTGGATCGCCCGGCGGCGCATAGATCCAGGCGAAGACCTCGTTTGGTTCCTCGCCGGTCAGCGCACGCGCCGTATTCAGGCAGTAGAGCCCAATATCCGGCAGCGATCCGCCGCCCGACATGGCCCGCTTGTGACGCCACTGCTGTGCACCGTTCTGGCCGGCCGACTGGACATTGATGGCGCTCATTCCCACCAAGCGGCCGAAAGTTTTCTCACGGACGAACGACATGACCCGTCGATTATAGGTTTCATATTGGATGCGGTAGGCGATCATCAGCTTGACGGCCGCCTTGTTGCAGGCCGCAACCATGGCCCGGGCATCCACCGAGGAAGTGGCCATCGGCTTCTCGCATAGCACATGCTTGCCGGCCGCAGCGGCACGCTCGACGTAGTCGCGATGCATGCCGTTCGGTAGGACGATATAGACGGCTTTGATATCTGGATTTTGACTGATCCGGTCGAAAGACGCGTAGTCGTAGCAAGCCGCATCCATGATGCCGTATTGCCGGGCAACGACCCGCAGCTTGTCGGGTGAGCCAGACACGAGGGCCACGGGCTTCGCCTTGATGCTCTCCGCGAAAGCCGGCAGGATCTGCTCCAGGGCAAGGCGACCCAGCCCCACGATCGCAAAGCCCACCCGCTCCGAGGGAGGTAACGGCGCCGGAACCGGACCCGAGGGCGTGTCGACCGGATCGCGCCAGGGCGGGAACTGGACTTTGCCGTTATCCACGCTGCCACGATCGACCGGCGAGGGCGGTGGATACCCTTGTGCTGAGGCGGCGGCGCTACCAAGCACCAGGCTTGATGCCCCAGCTCCGGTCAATTGCAGCAGGGTGCGACGATGAAGGAAGAGACGGTCGGACATGGATTTTCAACCTGCTCCGGACGATGCCTGGTCGGCCTCAGATCTGTGGGTCGATTCCGGATGGCACGGTGATGGGTTCGTTTAAATAAGACCGAACCCGCCGCCGGCCGTGTCTCGTGTCCCGGGTGGATAACGTCACGGCATTGGGCGGTGCCACATCAATGCCGGCAGCCATATCAGACGTTCCGACCCCGATCCGCTCGCGCATGTCCGGATTGGCATCGGAATTTTCGAGAACATCATGGTGCCCGACAACGGCGCCCCCGGTCTGGTCCACGGGACGGTCGACTTATGGCTCCCTTGAGCGGCGGACATCTCACGTTCCTCGAGATCGATCGCTCCATCTCGGTCTAGCGTGTCGATTGCCTGCTCATAAAGCTCCGGACTGACGCGAACCGCCAACGCGACCCCGCCTCGCCGCAGGGCCTCTTCGAGGGTCACGCGATCCTCGGAGGGCATGAAGACGAAGATGTCGAGAAGAGCTCTGAAGAAACCGGTCCTTTCAGCCGGACGATTTGGATCCGTCGCATGTGCGAGCGTCGATCGGATCTCGATATCATCCGCCTCGATGCCGACAGCGACTAGGTCATCCTGAGCCTTTCGAGCATCATCCTGGGACTCAAATACGGCGGTGACCCAGCGGGGCTCCGACGGCTTGTGTGTCAGATCATAGGCCACGGTCTTATCTCCTATCGGTTCGACAACGAGAAGGACCAGATCGGGTTCCTGCGGCTTTGTCCCTTGGACGTCGTGGTGGATCAGATCATCGGCGGCGCACAGAACAAGCTGGGACGGCCGATGGCCTGCGTCGAGTTCGCCGGTGCGTAAAGACTCCAATCGACGGCACACCAGCTGCCCCGCTGACGGACTGCGACCGTTCCGTGCCGTTCCCCAAGCGTTCTCATTGCGCGCCGTCTAGCGTGCAGTTTTGAGCAAATGGTGAGGTGACCCCTTGTAGGGGGGAGCATGAGGGGCCGTTACCGGATAGCCGAGACTTCAGGCTCAGTGCGCCTGGCGTATAGGCACCGGCCGAAGGGCACGCCGGGGGAAAGAGTGTAAGTCAGGGCTGGGGTGAAATGGTCACTGGCAAAGACTGGCGGTCTCTATGGATATTCTGACGGAAGGCGACATAGGCCTCAAGATCGTGCCTCTTGGCGGCGGCCGAATGCCTGGCCTTCCATGAGCGGTAGGCGCGGGCAGCGGATTTTTGCTGGTCATGCTCAAGGGCGCCGTAACCTCCCGTGCGCTGATGCCATTCCGACCCATCTGGCCGAACGGACACTCATGCGGCGACGTCCTAAGCGAAGTCGCCTCGGTCCGCGCCAGCATTTGATCTGCGACCTGGGAGAGGCATAACGCTGAAGCGATCACGCATTCCGTCCGTTCACGCATCGCGCGAGGATCGGCAGGGCGGCTGAAGTGAAGCTCGGTGAGTTTGGCGATATCGTCGAAAAGCATGGTGACGAGCGCCTTCGGCAGGGCGATCAGCTCCCAAACCTGCTCGTCTGCGACCTGGATTTTCAGGTCCGGCGTCGTGGATGGTTCCTGCGCCCTAGCCATCGCCCGGCGCAGGCTTGGGCGACGATGCTACGGACGGAGCGAGGGCCGGTCGCGGCGGGTAGGGGGCAACCTCGCAAAAATACCGATCGCCAATGCGCGAGAATTTGTGGGTGATGTCGTCGAAGAGGAATTCGCCCATATAGAAGCTGTGGCCACGCCAGCCGAGCGGGGGCAGGATATTAAGGAACTCGTCGTAAAGATCGGCGTCGATCTCCCACCTGCGGCCGATCGTCGTCGCAAAGAAGGCTGCACGCGCCTCATAGCCGTCTACCGCTTTATAGGCGGGCAGGTCTTTATAGATATTGAGTTGACGAAAGTGTTCGTCTCTCACACTAATATTATTATTGGGCATGGCGATAATATATTCATATCGCCTGATAGATCATAGATATATTTGGCGGATGCCGATACTTTAGGTCTTCTCCGGAAAGTCCGCCAAGCTATGAAGCCTGACAGGCAGGCAGAGGCTTAGGTTGTCTCTTCACGGCCTAGAGTACCGCCGCCTCGGTCTGCGCTTTGAGCGTGGCCGCGATCGCTTCCTCGATCCGCGTGAGGGCCGCCTCTGAGCGAGACGCATGCTCGCGCTGCCATACGTCGCTGTGATCCAACCGCTTCAGAGCTTGACGGATCTTGTGAAAGTCCTCGGCCTGCTCGGGATACCCAAAGCGTCTGCACTATCACATAGCTATGCCGACACCAGATTTGCGTTAATGGCTAAGCGATAAGAGTTGCTGCGGGAAACGAAATGCTCCAGCGAAAGCCTCCGGCAGGAAACTCGCCTTTGGCGCTTCCACGCAAGGATTGGGGAACGACCTCATACAGCACCACGTGTCCGAAACCTTTGCGAGACGAGGGTGCGCCAGAAGGACCGCCCTGTTCGCTCCAAGTAAAAAGCAGGCTTGGGGCATCGTCATTCATGCTTTCGATAGTCCAATTTACAGAAATTCTGCCCTGCGGGACCGACCACGCGCCGTGTTTTAGCGCATTCGTCGCGAGTTCATGGATTGCCAGACCCAACATCTGAGCCGCCTCGACGGACAGGCGCAGGTCAGGTCCCAACAGCTCCAAGGCTGTACTCCTTTCCGGCATGAAGGGCCGCAACTGCTCGGTTATGAGGTCACGGACCGACGCCGCGGCCCAGCTTTGCCGGGCGAGCACCGCATGCGACGCCGCCAGCGCCTGCAGCCGCGCTTCGAACTGCAAGAGAAATTCGGTTAGCGAGGCTGAACCCCGTCCAATTCTGCGCGCGATGGATTGCACCACCGCCATGAGATTCGCGGAGCGATGAGCGAGTTCGTGCATCAGCATTTCGACGCGCTGCTCGGCGGCTTTGCGATCGCTGATATCCGCCATGATGCTTATCAGGCGCTGAGGCCGGCCCTCAGACGATCGACTGACCACATGGCCCCGGCCTGACAGCCACAACAGCTGGCCGTCCGGACGAACGATCCGGTATTCTGCGGGGAAACCGTCGGCCACTTCAGCCTGCTCGTAAAACGAAGCAACCACTTGACGATCGTCCGGGTGGATCGCGGCCAGATATTCGTCGTTTGCTCCGCCCACGCTCCCGCGGCCGTTCGGAAGAGAAAAACCGAACAGGGCGGTTCCCTCTGGAGTCCATATTCTCGTTTTAGCAATTAGGTCAGTTTCCCAGGCACCCATTCGCCCGGCGACTAAAGCGGCGCGATAGCGCGCCTCGCTTTCGCGCAGAGCAAGTTCAGCTTTATGACGATCCGTGATGTCAAGATAGAAGGAGGCAACCGCCGAACGCCCTTGCCACTCGGTTCTATGGGCGGTCGAGGCAATCCACATCGCCTCTCCATCGCGCCGCTTCGCCTTCCAACCCGAACGCGGCAAGATCTTTTCATTCCGGTATACCGCTGCGGTGCGAACGCGGAACTCGCTAAGGTCCGCCTCATCGATTAGGTCTTCAAACGGATTCAACCCGATCATTTCCTCGGGAGAATCGTACGCGAATAGCTTTGCCATCGCAGCATTTGAAAATACTATGAATCCATCTTGCTGTATAATAATCCCTTGTAACGATCCTTCGACAATATCTATGTAATGCGTTCCTACAATTAAATCCTTGTTGTTATATTCGCAAGGCATAGGCGTCATTACCTGTGAAAGCGCCAGCGCAGCACGGCTTGACGCTACCCGCACTGGGTTTCATAGCGCAAGCGTTCCATATGCTGGAAAGCGCCAGTTGAAGTATCAGCCTGAGAAGCGCTTCGCAGCTGCGCCGCGCGGTATGTTGCCTCTGATGCACAGCAAGATTCCTCACGTGAGTGCGCATCGTATCGAATTTTACGACTTCCGGAACCAGAGCGTCCTGGTCAATATGCAACCTTAAACGTCGGGCTGTCCTCGGGCCGCGTACGCCGATGATCGTAGATGCGCGTTGTAGAAATGTTAGCGTGGCCGAGCCACTCCTGCACCTTGGCGATGTCGGCCTGGTG
Source organism: Lichenihabitans sp. (assembly GCA_965214365.1). Classification (GTDB taxonomy): domain Bacteria; phylum Pseudomonadota; class Alphaproteobacteria; order Rhizobiales; family Beijerinckiaceae; genus Lichenihabitans. Next base: position 278,793 of record CBDCBM010000004.1, on the reverse strand, counting down.
ATCGAGCGCGTTGGTGGCGGCGGTCGCGCGTAACGAGTGCGCGCCGATCAAAAACCCCAGTTTTCCGGAATATCCCCGCACCAGACGATATACACCATCGGCTGTGATCGCGCGTTCCAGTCGCCCGGTGCGGTTGTTTCGGACCGGCCGAAACAGCGCGCCGATGTCATCGAGGCCGTGCCCGGCGGCGTCGAGGTAATCGTTGATCAGCCCGTTGGTGCCGGGATGCAGCGGCACATAACGCGTCTTGCCGCCTTTGCCGGAGACTTTCAGGTGCGGCACGCCTTTGCGGGCGTGGCGGAAATCTTTCACCTTCAACTTGCATAGCTCCTCGCGGCGCAGCGCATGAAAAAGCAGGGTCGACAAGATGGCGCGGTCCCGACGGCTCTTGATCGTGTCCTCGTCGGGCGCTTCGAGCAATTTGCGCGCCTGATGATCGCCGATCGCCGGCGTCTTGCCTTCGCCGCTTTCCGTGCGGGGTCGCTCAATGCCCTTGACCGGGTTGTGCGTGACCGCGTTCTTCTCGCAGAGATATTCGAACAGCGAGGCGACCGACGCCAGCCGATGCCGGATCGTCGCGCCACCAAGCTCACGCCGGCGAAGCTCGTCGCGCCAAGCGATCAGATGCGCCCGGGTCACAACGCGGAATTCTTCCGGCCGCCGAATGCCGGCGAAACGCATGAAGTCCTTCACCGCGGCCTCGTAGGCACGACGGGTGTTCGGGTTGCTGAGGTTGGCGAACCATTCGACCTCGGGCGGGACATCGGCGAGGGTTTGAAATTCGGCCGCGGTCAGCAGCCGGTCGGCGGTCGCGATCGGCGCCGGAAGCTGGTCGATGGTGGTCGTGTCGTTCATGGGATCAGTTCGGCCGACAACGCTGGACGCCATAGATCGCATGGCGGCCATCATAATGCAGGACCCGGAAGGCTTCGTCGTCGGTGTCGGACACGTGGACATGAAAAAAGAAAAAGACGCCCTCTGAGGTCGACTTCTCAAATTCCAGGATCTGGGCCGCGGCGGCGGCTACGGTGTCATACACGCCGACCTTGACCCATTCCTTGCCTGGCTGCGTCATTTTTAGTTCCCACATGCGTCCTCCCTGTTTCAGTAATCTTACTCTTGATAAAATACGTTATCAAGAGTAAAAGATGGGGAAGAGGGGGAACGCTCCGACGGCACCAGAAACCGGTTCTTCTGAACTCGATCGCGTCGCCCCGACCTTTCCGGCGAGCCACTTTTTGCAAATCGGGGGCCAAGCAGTAAGGGACAGAAACCCGACACAGGTTGCGGATCTGCCCGGCGAAGAACTCCAGGAAGCGATACGCCGCCCGCTCACCGGCGGCGGCAACCATGGCCGGAGCGTCGGCGAGGACGGGCAGGGGGCGAGCTAATTCACTCTTGACCTTCCGACATCTTTTTCAGATCGGCCTCAAGGATGAAACCGATCCTCCTTGGTGGATCGCTTTCTGTCGGAACAGCTACTAGGTTCTGTTGACAAAGAGGATTCCCAAGCGGGATGATTTTTGATTCACGTTTGTTTTTGCGGAAAGACGAACGTGAGTCGCTACGAAATCTCCAATGAGCAATGGGCGGTGATTGAGCCCTTTTTGCCGTCCGAGTGTGGTCGGGGATGCCGGCCCGCCCATGACAACCGCCGTTTCTTTAACGGGATGATGTGGATCTTGAGGAGCGGAGCACCTTGGCGGGATCTGCCCGAGAGCTTCGGCAAGTGGAATTCAGTGTTCCAGCGGTTCCGCCGATGGTGCCAGCAGGGCATTTTCGATGCTTTGCTCGAAACCTTGGTCGAGGTAGGCATCGCCGACGAGTGGGAGACCCAAATGGTGGATTCGACCATCGTCCGGGCGCATTCTCAGGCAGCCGGCGCAAAAGGGGGATCCAAAATCAGGGATTTGGTCGCTCGCGCGGCGGTTTTACGAGCAAAGTCCACTGTCGGTGTGACGCCATCGGACGCCCTGTCGCCTTCGAGGTCACCGGAGGCGAAGCCTCCGACATCCGCCATCTTGAGCCCCTGATGGACGATCCCGTCGCTATCGCCAAACCGAAGGCCCTTCTCGGAGACAAAGGCTACGACAGCGATAGCAATCGAGAGGCTCTCCTGGTCCGGGGCATTCTTCCTGTCATACCATCCAAAAGGTCTCGAAAAGTTATCATTCCGCATGACGAAGTCGCCTACAAGGATCGTAATCGAATCGAGCGGATGATCAACAAACTCAAGCAGAACAGACGCATCGCCACGCGCTTCGATAAAACACTATCCTCGTTCACCGCATTCATAAGCCTCGCAGCCATCAGAATTTGGTTGCCGACCTTTGTCAACAGAACCTAGGAGTACATTCACTTGTGATATATGCTGTATCAACTCAACCGGATATCCTTTGTCGTTTCTTCCATAAAATTTGATCAGATCGACTCCCCAAAAGCCTACGTCATCTATATGGATTATCTCGCTTCCTCCAAAGTTGACTAGTCTGGCCCCAACTTCTTTGTCAGGATCAAGTTTCGCCTCAAATTCGATTATCGAGCGGGCGATACGCTCATACATCCACTCTCCGGGATGGAATGAACTTGAGCGGCCAAGCACCTGCGATGCTATCTCGCTCGGTTCTGCGGTGGCATAACCGGGTATGTTACGAACAGGAAGCGTCGGCTTGACCACAATGTGCCCCTTCAAGCGAGCATGATAAAGGACATTATCATATGCTTTTTGACTCCCTGGCGCGGTAGGCCTGGGATCTGACACTTGGCGTTTGTACGACCGGTCAGACACCCCAGGCTAATTAAATACCTCCGAGTATGTCGTTGGATCGGAACCGGTGGGCCTCTAGCAAAGCCAGGACGTCGTTTGAAGCTCGATGGCGGTCCAACGAAAGCGAGGTCCTTGTTTCCGCTCTTGGAAAGACGTCCCGCATGCAAGATGGCCCGCAGATTATAAGATCGAAGGATGGAGCGAACGGCACCTCTTCAAATAGCCGAGCCAGCCAGAACCGATCCATTGCCGAGTCGGCATGGACTTCGCAGCCTGCCAGCCCTCTGTTCATGGCCAAAGCGACGTCCCAGGCAAGTCGCCCCTGCTTCAAAGAGAGTGGCGCGAGATAGCTCATGCAGGTCTTCGGCAACCGGGTCCCAATCGGTCCAGTGCTCAGCCGGACGAATGAGATAACTGAACGTGGTTTCGATACCGAAGAACCCCCAGGCGACTTCGATCGGGTAGCTGTCCGGCCCTAACCCCGAAGCCTCGAAGTCCAGAAAAGCGATGGCCATCGGGTCAATCCCAAGTCATGACGTTGGGCTCGGGCTACATTCCTGAAGTGTCACCAAAATCCACGTAGACCGGCCCAATGCCAAGATTATACACAACACCCGCCGGCACGCCCGTATGCGGATTGATATAGAGCACAGTGATGAACATGGGGTCTTCACCCGCGACCAGATCAACTTCACAGGCTCTCGACGTTTCGGTCTGAAGATGTGCGACTTCTTGAAACTTGTGCAGAATGGCGAGGGACCGTGGCGATTGCGCTTCGTGCAGCTTGTTGATGATCGTGGGCGCCCCCGCCATTTGCGGCAGGCCCAGAAGCGCCAGCTTTTCCTGCACCGCTGAATTCATTTGGCCACGCATTTGGGGATCTGTGCAACTCCAGCCCTCTGCAGCTAAACTGCTTGTTGGATTGAAAAAGTGCCAAAGCGCGAGTGCCAGCCATAATAGTTGCATGATGCAGATCCTTTCATCGCAGCCTTACGTACGTTTTCAGAAGGTCGGCTCGGCCCGGGCGGACGTGGATCTGTTCAGGATCCGCGCTTTCATGGTGTTGAATTCGGCATCGGTGATGGCGCCGCTGTTCCGCAGCTCTGCAAGACGCTCGATCTCGCGGATCGGATCAAGGGCGGAGGCAGGAGCGGGAGCGTTGTACGGCGCCCCCGCCGAGGCATACTCGCGGCGTGCTCGTTCATAGTTCGGATCCTCCAAGCCATAGGCATTGGGGCCTGGGGTGCCCCGCAAGCACGCAAACGCCAGAAGGGGAATGACCCCGAGGATCGTGAGGATCAGGAGGTACAGCCAGCCCGACCGATTGGTGTCGTGCAATCTCCTCACGAACACGGAGATCGAGGGGATCAGGTGGACGAGGCTTATGCCGATGTAAAAAAACGACGTGTGTGCCAGGTGGTCGATCAAGAGGCCCAGCCAGCCCATCAAGATGCTGACGAGCATGAACAACCAGAATTCCGAGCGGGTGGAGCGTCCCGAGAAGTCGGCATAGCGCAGCATAGCGTGCCGGTAACCGGGGGATTCGATAGGGGCGTTCATACAGATTTCCTCTCAGTGATGCGGGTGCAACGAGCGCCCGGCTGCCGTTCGAGCTTTGATCGCAACCCGGAGATTGCTGGTACTCGACGTATTATGTCGAATATATTCTATGGTTTTGATCGAGCCAAGGTGGTCGCGTCCGGCTCATGGATGGGCGCAAACGCGTGGCGTGGAACCTTCGCCGGATCAGGGTTGGTCGGGCGCTTTCGCAAGAAAGCCTGGCTGTCGATGCAGGTGTTGACCGTGGCTACGTGAGCGGGATCGAACGCCAATCCTTCAATGCAACCATCGATGTGCTCGACCGCCTGGCGGCCGCTCTCCAGATCGATATCGCCGAGTTGTTGGCGCCGATCGATCCGGATGCAGTCGAGCCCAAGCCTATGAAAAACGGGCGGCGACCGGCTCAGACACGTTGATGCACGCCAGACGGTCTGGCCTTGCCTGAGCAAGACAGCAGCTCAATATTCCTCCGCCAGCATGACGGTCATCACGCGCATGGTGACGTCGGGGTCACTGGCATCCGGGGAATGCTTCTCCATCGCAAAATCGTAGTAGTCGATCTTGAAGAACACCCGCTCGCCGCCGAGTTCGACCGTGCCGAGATCGTGCTCCCGATAGGGATCGTTTGCGTCTTCGAATGCGTCGAAGCTTTTGATCGCGGCGAGAACACCTCTGACATCGCTCCGGCCGAGGGCGCGGACCCCCGCCGTCAGCATCACCGTACCGCCGGTCAGCGTGCTTCGAAACTCGTCGTTCAACGCGCGTACACGGGTCGCATAGTTTGTGTCAGTCATCGTGGCTCCCGAGCTTGGGTGAAGGAGGGCGCGGCCGATCGGTTGACCGACCACGCGAGACCATCAGGCCGCGGAAGGCAGGAAGCCGAGCTGGTGAGCGCGGCGGACAAACGTGGGCTCCGCCGAATAGTCCCGCCACCGCAGCGTCAACATGGCGCCGTTGAGGCCGATCACTTCCGCCTCGTACCAGGCTGTGTCCGAGTCAGAATACGCGAGCACCATGCTGCCCATTCCAACCTCATCGGGCAAAGTCGGGCGCTTGACCGCCGCAGTCTTGCCACCGTTTTCAGGCTTGGGTGCTCCGGCAGGCGCGGACGGGACGTTGGGCGCAGATTCCGAAACGGCCTTTGCGTCGGCCGGCTTACCATCGTCATGCGCCTCGGCGCCCAGGTTGTCGTTGGTCGCCAACCCCAGCAGATCGCGCGTCACCTCGATTAGGCGCTCGTAAAGTTTGCGACTGACGAAGGGAGTGAAGGCACGGCCGCTCGAAAAGATCCTGCCGCGCGGTAGTGTCCCCGCGAGTTCACGCAAACCGTCGCCTTCGATCGGCACCGCATGCATGTTCATGATACTGGCGGCTTTGGTGGCGAGCTCAACACTGGCTTGGTCGAACCAGGAGGCGTGCGGCTTACCGGCATTGTCGCGGCCGAAGACAATGATGGAGGGGGTCGGTGCAGGATACTCGAGGGCTGTCATGATGATAGGTCTCCTGAAATGAATAAGGAAGCCCGAAGGCTCCCAGCATCAGTCGATGTCATGTATAACATCGACTGCATTCATGATATAAACTCAACTACAGGTTGTCAATACAGAACATAAAACCGATCTTTCCCATATTAATGGAGTCTACACGATCGGTAGCCCTTTTTGTCGTAGGGGTTTCCTCCAAGTATTTCGACGAAAAAGCAAAGCGCCGGCATAGCGACCGGCCGACATTGTGCGTTTAATCGCGTTGCGGCGGTCGCTGGCGGCAAGTTCATGGTTCGCCGCACGACATGGCCGAAATCGCGCGATGCCAGCCAGCGGTCAAATCGCACGACTATGTTATCAGGCCGGCATTTTGGTGAGCTTCGGCCGCAGCGGGACCCGAGCGCAGCGGTCAAATACCGGGCAGATCGTTTGAGCGCATCGGTCGCGGTCGTCGATCCTGTTGCCATTGCAAATGTCGAGCGCACCTTCCGTGCAAAAAACCCAGATCGCCTTCTGAACCAACCTTGGGAAAAGTGCAGGCCCTTCCGGGCAGAACTGGCGGGCGTCGATGCACGCGCTCACGGCTTCAATAATGTCGGCGCATCCACCTGGCGCATAGCACCCCAGCCCGTAGACGTGCTCGGCCCCAAGATCGCGCAGACAGCCGCTTCGATGCAGCCAATTGTGCACCAGGGTGTCGACCGCGATCATGCTGGCGCCGGTCACCACCCAGCGCTCCCGGGCGGGATCTCCAGCTAGGAGGAGGTCAGCAAGCGCCATCGAGAGAACCTTCGATGAGATCCCGAAGATGCACCGGAGAGGATCAAGCAGGGCAGTGCGCATTGCAATCGATTGCGCCTGCCCCGTGCCCCGATCGGCTTGCGCAAGGCGGTCATCGATCCAGCCGACCAGATCGCCATCACAGACGTCTCGCAAGAAAAGGAACAAGCTGTAGGCGCTCTGGTTGAGGCGGCCGTTTCGCAGATCATGGAGGGGAAGCGGGCATCGCTCGATGATGCCCGGCTCCCAACAAGTGAAGGCCTGCTTGGCGAACCGGCACTCCGCGAAATCCCAGTAGCTGCGTAGCTTCGGGCACTCCGGCGACGCCGTCAGCGCGCCCGCGACGTCCGCAAACGCCGCCGTGCCGTGCTGGTCCATGTAGGTCGAGGCGATGGCGTCCGAGACCCCCTGATAGCTCAGCACCGGCATCAACCAATCGAAAAGGGCTGGTGTGTCATGCCGCGCGACGGCGGCGGTAAGGCCTGAGCGCGCGAACCGCTGCCGTACGTCGCTCAGCATAGTTGCAGAGGCCGAAACGCGGCAGACGGCATTGACCAGATCGACAATAGTTTCGAAGCTACGACGGTGTGGCACGCTATTTTCGGTGGTTTTAACCGCGCCAGTTCGCGGTCACTCGCCGTTGTAGCGCACTGCCGAATAGCCCTGTCAAAGTGCCTCTTTCAGCTAGGACTTGGCCAGTTTCTCGGCGTTTCGGGACCCAATGCGCATTTCGCGGTTCGTGGGCAGTGACTTCATGCCATGGTGGGAGCCGGTTTCATGCGGTGTGGGCGGTCTGGAGGCTAACCGATGGTGATTATGGAGTTAGGAGTTCTGCCTGCGTCAAGCGAGGGTTTTCCGGCCACTTTTTGTCATGCGTTCTCCAGTAGCGGTGACGTGACCCCCGTTTCTCATCCAGGCAAAACTGGAGTCGGCGTGTGATCTGATCCCGTGCTTGGGGCCCTGGCAAGAGGCCGGAGCGCGGAGCCCTGCCATAGCGCAGCGCTCCGGCCGGCGTTTCCGGAGAGGGCTCCCGCATAGGCGCTCGGCGTCAGCCAGCCGAGCTTGGAATGCGGTCGATGCTCGTTGTAGTCGTGCCGCCAAGCGGCCAGCACGACACGGGCATGGGCCAGGGAGCGGAACAGGGTCTCGTTGAGCACCTCGTCCCGCATCCGGCCGTTGAAGCTCTCGATGAAGCCGTTCTGCTGCGGCTTGCCGGGAGCGATGTAATGCCATCTGACGCTGTTGCGGTCCGCCCAGGCCAGGATGGCGTTCGAGGTGAACTCCGTTCCGTTGTCACTGACGATGCTGCCCGACCGGCCGCGCCGGCCGACGATGGTGTCGAGTTCCCGGGCGACGCGGGTTCCCGACAGGGAGGTGTCGGGCACCAGTGCCAGGCACTCGCGCGTACAGTCGTCGACCACCGCCAGGATGCGGAACCGCCGGCCGTCGGTCATCTGGTCCGAGACGAAGTCCAGGCTCCAGCGCTCGTTGGGCTGTAGCGGCACGCCAATCGGCGCGCGCGTGCCGACCGCCCGCTTGCGTCCGCCACGCCGCCGCACCGTCAGCTTCTCCTCCCGATAGAGCCGCTGCACGCGCTTCTTGTTGACCGCATGCCCTTCCCGCCGCAGCAGGACGTGCAGGCGCCGGTAGCCAAAGCGCCGCCGCTCCTGCGCCAGGGCTGTGTAGGGCGGTGACAAACCAGGCCACTGGAGCGTCGGCGATTTGCTGACGCGGGCGGAGTAAAATCCGGCCAGTGGATAGGCTCTCGTTTTTGGGGGCCGGGGATGTTCGTCGTGGAGATCTACGCCGCCGTTCGAAAATTCGTGTTCCTTGAGGGGCATAGCCGCCGGGAGGCCGCCCGGGTTTTCGGGCTGAACCGCGAGACGGTGCTGAAGATGTGCCGGTTCTCGTTGCCTCCCGGGTACACGCGCGTGAAGCCGCCCGAAAAGCCGAAGCTTGGACCTCTGCTGCCGGTGATCGACGCGATCCTGGTGGCGGATCGTGATGCGCCGATGAATCAGCGGCACACGGCCAAGAGGATTTTCGAGAGGCTGCGGGACGAGCATGGCTTTGCCGGCGGTTACACCGTGGTGAAGGATCACGTGCGGGTCTGTCGAGCGCGGGCGCGGGAGACCTTCGTGCCGCTATCTCATCCGCCGGGTCACGGCCAGGTGGATTTTGGGGAAGCGCTCGCGATGATCGGCGGCGTCCGCCAGAAGATCCACTTCTTCTGCCTGGACCTACCGCACTCGGATGCTTGCTTCGTGAAGGCCTATCCCCGGGAAACCACCGAGGCGTTTCTGGACGGCCACGTCTCAGGGTTTGCCTTCTTCGGCGGCGTGCCCCTGTCGCTCCTCTACGACAACACCAAGATCGCGGTTGCCAAGATCTGCGGCGACGGCAAGCGCGATCGGACCCGCGCCTTTACGGAGCTGGTCAGCCACTGTCTGTTCCAGGACCGCTTCGGCCGTCCGGGCAAGGGCAACGACAAGGGGAAGGTCGAGGGGCTGGTCAAATTCGCCCGCGCCAACTTCATGACGCCGATCCCCACGGCGGCGAGCTTCGACGCCCTGAACGCCATGCTGGCGGAGCGTTGCCGCGCGCGGCAGGCCGATCATGCCGGTCGGCGCTCTGCCACCATCGGCGAGCGGCTCGTCGCCGACACCGAGGCCTTGAGGGCGCTGCCCGCCGTGCCACTCGAGCCGTGCGAGAAGCGTGCGGCCCGCGTCTCCTCGACGGCGCTCGTCCGCTATCGCTGCAACGACTATTCGGTGCCAACGGCCTACGGGTTCCAGGAGGTCCTGGTGAAGGGGTTCGTCGACGAGGTCGCGATCCTGTGTGCCGGCCGTGAGATCGCCAGGCACCCGCGCCACTACGGCGAGGGCGTGTTCGTTGCGGATCCGCTGCACTATCTGGCGCTGATCGAGATGAAGCCGAACGCGCTCGATCAAGCCGCGGCGCTGCAAGGTTGGAACCTGCCGGAGGTGTTCCAGCATCTACGCCATCTCCTGGAAGCTAGAATGGGCAATCGCGGCAAGCGGGAGTTCATCCAAGTGCTGCGGTTGATGGAGGCGGCGCCACAGGATGTTGTGGCCTTCGCCGTTACCGAGGCCATTCGGCTCGGCGCCATTGGCTTTGATGCTGTCAAACAGATCACGCTGGCGCGGATCGAGCGGCGTCCCGTCCGCCTTGACCTCGCCGCCTATCCCCATCTGCCGCAACTGGCGGTCAAGACGACGACGGCCGCCGACTATGCCGTGCTGGTGCCGGAGATGGCGGCGTGATGGCCTCGATCGAGGGAGACATGCCGAGTGGCACCAGGGCTGGCAAGCCCCAGGTCCTGCTCGGCCACCATCTCAAGCAGCTGAAGCTGCCGACGATCCTGCGCGAGTACGACAAGGTGGCGCGCGAGTGCGCGCAGGGCGGGGTCGACCACACCGGCTACCTTCTGCGCCTGGTGGAGTTGGAACTGATCGACCGGGAGCGCCGTGTCGTCGAACGCCGCATCCGGGCCGCTCGGTTTCCAGCTGTGAAGAGCTTCGATACGTTCGACTTCACTGCCATCCCGAGCCTCAACAAGATGCTGGTGCTGGACCTCGGCCGCTGCGAGTTCATCGTCCGCCGGGAGAACATCATCGCGCTCGGCAACTCTGGCACCGGCAAGAGCATGTCGCTCTTGCTCTAGGGTTGGCGGCTTGCCAGAAGGGCTTCACCGTGGCGTTCACGACAGCGGCGTCCCTGGTGACGCAGCTCATGGAAGCACGGGACGAGCGACGCCTTCTCAAACTCCAGCGCGACCTGCAGGCCGTGAAGCTGCTGATCGTCGACGAGCTGGGTTACGTGCCGCTCTCGACGACCGGAGCCGAGCTGCTCTTCGAGACATTCTCCCAGCGCTACGAGCGGGGCTCGACCATCATCACCTCGAACCTCCCCTTCGAGGACTGGACATCGGTCCTGGGATCGGAGCGGCTCACCGGCGCCCTGCTGGACAGGCTCACCCACCACGTCAGCATCCTGACCATGAACGGCGACAGCTACCGCCTTAAACAGTCCGTCGGCCGGCGGCGCGCATCGGTGAGGGCGGAGCAAAACCAGGCCACCGCCGAGATCGTCGATCCCGACACCGGCGAAATCACGGCCGCCTGATCCAAACTTTAAGCCGACATGGAAAGGGCCCCGATCGGGGCCCTTTCCATGTCGGCGTGCCCGATCCACTGGCCTGCTTTTGGTCCGCCCCGCCGGCCTGAAATTACACCGGCGTTGACAGGCTACCAAGAGGATAACCTTTTCTTTGGCTTCGAATTCATCGCAACCCTAGTTCGATGGTTGAGCGTTCCTATAACAATTGTATTCGCTCTTTTTGCTTTGGCAGTACTTTATCGCTTCGGCCCTGCGATTAAAAAACCGGCGTGGAAATGGGTGACAGCGGGCAGTTTATTCGCTGTTATGTTTCTTATTATATCGTCTGCTGCGTTCGCTTACTATGCCTCTCATTTTGGGAGCTATAACAAAACTTATGGGACACTTGGTGCAGCCATAGGATTCATGACGTGGCTGTGGATTTCGTCGATCGTTGTCATGGTGGGAGCAGAAATCAATGCTGAGTTAGAGCGTGAGGTGAAAGGGGACACGCCTGCTAGTGAGAAAAATCTGCCCAATACCAAGTAATTGATCGCATCACGATGTGATATGAGCTCAATAAAAGCCGCGAAGACATCCTCGCAATTTATGAGTCATGTATTGCCGGCAGCCACGATTATTCTGTAATAACGATCGTGGCCCAACTACTGGGGGGCGCCAGATGGCTGAGCCTGCATCGTCGGCTTCGACTTATGCGTGAAGCAGCCTAACTTGTAGCAGCCGAAAAGCGCGGCAGCACCGATGCCGATCGCCACTTTGGTTCCGGTGGAAAGGCCCTCGGATTGGGGCGGGGGCGCTACTGTTGTCAAAGTCTGGCCCCCAAGCGTTACATTCACACGCTGCGCCTCTTGGGGACCGCCATCGGACGGCATGTAGTCGACTGAGATTTGGTGCGCTGGCGGCAGTGAGCCTACATAGGCCGCAAAACTCGCAACGCTAGCGAACACCCGCCCATCGACTGCAATAATCTGGTCGCCGCTCTTAAATCCGGCATGCGCTCCGGCTGAATTTGCAGCCACCGCTTTCACTCGCAGCACGTCGAAAGTCAGACCGCCGCTGGTAATCTGCTGAGCACGATCGACCTGCATTCCCAGCTTGCCGCCGTTGCGAGGCAGCAGGCTGGCCTGATCGGCGCTCAGCAGTTGATAGCCCATTTGATTGTCGGCAAATGCCGCATTCGGCAGTAACTGCCAGGTGAGCACCGCAGATATTAGCAGAGCCGTGACGGTTCGTTGGCCATGGTGTCACCTGAAGCAGTGGATCTGGGTTAGTGCCTTACAGGCTCGGCGACAGCATGTCAGACGGACATCGTACCCTCGTCGGGCAACCGTCCATTGGGCGTCATGCCATTCACCGCATTTGGCAGATGCTGGCTGAGCTGGGACAGGAAATCCCCAGGCTGCATGCCGGCCTGACCAGCCATATCGTTCACCCGCTGCTCGCCAAAGACATTCTGAAGCTGGTCGGGTGAGACCGATTGATTTGGCCCATTCCAACCCACGACTGCGCAACGTGACCAAGCCCCGCGCTTTGAAATTGCTGAAGCAAGCCACCTAAGCCGCCGCCGCCGCCGAGCGTACCCGGATTGGCTTCACTTTGCCCTCCCCCCAAGATGCTCGAGAGCACGCTGCCCATGGGGCTGGACGCGCCGGTGCCACCACCTAGCAAGCCCCCGATCACAGAATCAAGAATGCCCATTGTTCTCTCCTTCGTTTGAGCCGATCAACGACTCTTCTCGTCACGGGTCTGCGGTTCAGAACCCTCAGAAATGAGTTGCCCATCCGCATCCATGCGTTCCACGGCGGCTGTCTGTTGCCGCAACTGGACGGACGTACGCGTGAGTTTGCTCTCGACACTGTTCCGGATTCGGATTTCTTCCTTTAGGTAGAGCTGCTTCACGATGATGAAGCGCTCCTCAACTACTGGCACGATCGTGGTATCGCCCTCTATGCGAACCTCGGGTGCCGCGTCGATGATCTCCCCAATCGCCACGCGCGTGACTTCGACAACGTTGCGGTCCAGCGCTATTTCGGCAAACTCCTCACGGAATTCGGTGCGCGTGGACACCCTGATCTTGCCTGCCGCCACCTTCCGTTTGGCAACCGTCATCCTCTCTTCGAGTACGGGAAGAACCTCGATCTCATGGTTTTCCCCAATAGAAGAGTGAGGGGTGTCGACGGCCGAATGCGGTGCCTCGAAAACTGCGCGCGACTCAGTGCTGACGGCGATAGTTCCGATATCCGTCGGCGGCTTCATCGCACCTCTCCATCCTGAACGCCGACTAAGCACATAGGCAGGTATCCATGCTCGGCTAAACTCCCGTACAGACACGGATATCCACCTTCATGCCGATCTGCGAAATGCAGACCGACATGAGGTCATTTTAACAAGGCGCGAATAGGGTTCAGACTGCTGTCCAGCGGCTCTTGGCGTCGACCGCAGTTGTGCTGAGCATGACCTTATCCTCCACCGATTTAATCCAGCTCATCGGGATCAGGTGGTGCTGACCACCGGATGCAGGGTCCATCTTTTTCAGCTTGATCATGTCCCCATCGACATGATCAATGATGCCGACGTGCTGCCCATCCGAACCGATAACATCCATGTTATCGGCAATCTGGGTGGCGAATTCGCTTGCGGTACGCAATGAAGATACGTTCGTGGTCCGACCGTCCTCAATGTCCACCTTGGTGCTGCGAACGCTGTCGTTGATCGTCTGAATCCGATCGCTCACGTCTTTTCGGATGCCGATTTCCTCGACGACGCGAGCAGTCTTCGCGACAACCGCCTCCTCGTCGATCTCTTCCATCTCGATGGTGCGATCCTTAAAAGGATCAACGCCCAATTCCGCGACGCCGATAGCGCGATTCACCGGACGTCGGTCGATGCTGACCGTCTCATTCCGCAGCGTCACGTCCTCCGACACCGCCTTCTCGACCACATAGGAGTGCAGTCGGACTTTCCCGCGGTTGACAGCCCGCTTGCCAACGTCGAGTTGCTCCTCGACAACTTGGAGAACGCCTTCACCCTTGGCCTGCGAAATGGGCTGTGCAGTCAGAGCCGATGAAGCGGACGAGCCCATGACGGGAGCCGGGGTCGAACCTGTCAACGCCATGGAATCCGAGGCCACGCGCTCGCTGGTCATGGCGGTTGCGCCGGTCCATCCCTCGCTACGCCACGAGGTCTCTTTTTCATTCATATCGACCGACCCGTGTTCCTCCAAGATGGTGATGACCTCGTCGACCATGTGATCATCGACATGTGCTGTAACCAACGTTCCGCCGCGCCTTAGTCCCTCGGCATAGGTCTTGTGATCCTCGGTGCCTCCAAACATCTCTTCCAACGTGGCCCAGAAGCCCTTGTCGGAATGTTCTGCATCGGAGTAGTCAAGGGCGGCGGTGTCGGGAGAGACAGTAATATTTGCCTCGGGAATACCCGCTTCATGCAACTTCAAAACAGCTTGGTTAGCATGTTCACGGCTATCGAACAAAGAAGTGATAGTTTGCATTGTCATCGGTATTTACCTTTCGGTTTATACAAGCGGAAGTATCCGCGGTGAGGGGTTTGATGCGGCGTATTGCGCGAACTTTTCGAGCAGACAAGAATTGGCTACTATTGATAGTGGAATTTGCAACAGACGGTTCGGCAGCAGGGGGTTATATTTCAATGCTTGCCGGCTTGGCGGGAGAAAGTTATTACAACACCACATTCGCTCCTAGAGGGAGCCGGACTGCTTCTCGCATGGTCAACGTGTCGATCAGCGAGTCCTCCCGAGAGGTCTTTGCAATAGCCAAACAATCCCGATCTCGTAATGGTTCCGGTGTCATTTTGACTTCAGCGTACAGACGTCAGTGGGCTGCCCCCGAGCTAGGCCTCCCGATTCGATCGAGGTGAACCAAAAAGCTTTTTCAGGGGGTGTGGTAGTCAGCTGCCAGGAGTTACCTCTCTAGTCATCTCGCCATGCGTTTCTTTGATGGCTTCGAGAACCATCTCTGGATCGGCGGGCGCCGACATCGCGACCGCTTCCAAATCGACGCGGTTTCGGATGTTTGAATTGTCCTGCCGGAGCTCCTCAAGCAAGCTGATAATTTTGGATGCTTTTTGCTCGCTCAGTATTCCAAGTTCCAAAGTAAGTTGTTCACGTAAACTGGCAAGACTATCGTCGCGCCTTTGCGTCGTCAGGATGAGCAATGTCATGTAGAGCGCCGCTAAGCCGATGACCCCCTGCATCCAATAGAATGGAGGCTCATCCAGAGTTTTATGACCGGACACTGCGAGGCTGGAATTCAGTATGACCCAACCTGCTACCACGGCTGTCAGAATACCAATGAATTGCGGCTGACCCACCCTGGCCGTCAGCGCTTCTATGAGGCGCTCAAGAGGTGTAGCGCGGCCATGGTGATCGGCATGGAAGCGCGCAATTGCCTGGACGGTTTCTTCGATGTGTGCCGGCAGGATCGGGGTGTTGGTCACTGCATAAATCCTACGCTATCGCCGATGAACAGAGTGCCCAACGTAGTCGCACACGCAAAGCCAGTGATAAAACCGAGCTCAAAAATGAACGCTGTGGATCAAACCTGCTCAGATTTCGTTCCTCGTGCGTGTCAACAACGGAGAAGCAAAATGCCGAAGACCTCGCACAAGGAAGCGGCCGAACATCACGAGACCGCTGCTAAGTCGCATCGGACTGCGGCCGAGCACCATGGAAAGGGCGACCACGCCGCCGCAACCAAACATTCGACCGAGGCCCACGGGCATTCCAGCAAGGCGCATGAGAGCTCGACAAAGGCGCACGGCAAAAGCGCTCAGCACAAATAGCAATGCCATCAAGAACCGGCCTGGCACCCTCGGTGCCAGGTTCGGCGTATCGACGTGGTTACGGACGCCGATCCACGCCACAAGCCTTCAATATCCAGCGCGCTGGGGGGTACCATCCTAGCGCCTATCCACACGTCACAAAGGTAGGTATCCCGAGTTCCTTCATTATAGATCAGCGGCGTTCGCCTGCAGCTTGCGCAGCATCCTAAGCAGGCGCCTTCTGTCGCGCGCTTCTATCCTCTGGACGGGCAGACGTCGAAAGGGCGACGGGGGGCATAAGCTCATGCGGTTCCTACGAGCTGGAGCTTCGGGGATCTTGCGACCTTCTTTCCGAGAAGCCTAGCGGCTTCAGACCCGTGCCAGCGAGTTAAGAAATCTGGCACATCGTCCGGATGCATGGGACGAGCAAAGAGATAGCCTTGACCGCAATCGCAGCGAAGGCGCTGGAGCACATGTAGTTGTTCGATGGTTTCGATGCCCTCGGCCGTTATTCTGATCCCAAGATCGCGCCCGAGGGCGATCATGCATCGGACGATCGCATGATCGTAACCGCTGGCGTGAAGGTTCGCGATGAACGAGCGGTCAATCTTTATCCGCTCGACCCTGAACTGCTTGAGGTGCGTCAAGGATGCAAAGCCTGTTCCGAAGTTATCAAGGGCGCTCACGACGCCGAAACTGGCAAGTTGGTCGATCGTAGAGGCGACCACGCTCGTCTCCTTGCCGACGAACGCCGTTTCCAGCACCTCGATCTTGAGGCGGTCTGGCGTAAGCTGGTAATCTTCGAGCAATAATGTGATTTTTGACACCAGGTCGCGGCGCTTGAGAAGCGCCTCGGAAACGTTCACCCCGGCGCAGGTGACCGCCACTCCGGCATCAAGCCAGTGCCGCATCTGGCGCAAGCTGGCTGCCAAAACGAATTCATCGATCGCGACTGATGTTTTCGGGTCCGCCAGTGCGGGCAAGAAACTACGGGGCAAAAGGAAGCCTTTGGTGGGATGGTTCCACCGAACGAGTGCCTCCCAGCCTCGGACGACATGGGTGCGAAGATCGATTATGGGTTGATAGTGAACTTCGAACTGGTTCCGATGGAGGCCGGTCGTAACCTCGTCGAGCAACCGTCCATGATCCACGACCTCTTTGCGGAAGCTCGAACGGAACAAGCAATGCTGATCGCGGCCATTCAGCTTGGCCTTGTAAAGAGCGATATCGGCCTGCTTGAGGATCGCCTCGGCAGTTGCAGCCTTTCCTTCCACGAAAGTCGCCCCAACGCTGATCGTCGGTTCAAGTTCGACATCAGCAACCCGGATGGGAAGGCGGGCCGCACTCACGAGAGCAGAAGCCCGGAGTTCAAGCTCGGCCTTGTCATGCATCGCATGCAAGAGGACCGCGAATTCATCGCCTCCTAACCGTGCCACGAAATCGGTGCTTCGTACCGCTGCCGACAACCGCCGCCCGATGGTCTGCAGCAAGCGATCACCGGTCGCATGACCGTGATCGTCATTGACGAGCTTGAACCTGTCGACATCGACGATGCACAGCGCCATAGCTCCGTCGCTACTGGATTTCGCAAAAGTCTCATCGAGATGCACCTGGAAAGCCCGGCGGTTGGGCAGCCCCGTCAAGACATCTTGATTAGCCTGAAGCCGAAGTCGTTCTTCCGTTTCGCGCTCACGCGTAATGTCCCGGATCACTCCGACCAGCCGTGGTGATCCACTGACGGTCTCGACCTGGCCGCTCATGCGAGCCCAACCAATATTGCCGCTGAAAGTCCGGAACTGAACTGTAAGATCGTAGGGCTGGCCAGAAATCCTCGCGGCCTCCAGACGACTGCCTATCTCGGCCTGAACCTCGGCGTCATAGAAGCTAAGAGCCTGCTCGACGGTGATCGGCGAGCCGGGAGGCAAGCCAAAAATCGCATAGGTTCCGTCCGACCAGGTCAGGGTTCCGGTGTCGAGATCGACCTCGAAGCTGCCGAGCTTGACAAGTTGCTCGACCTGTCGCGCCTTCTCTCGCCAAGTTCTTACTTCCGCTCGCCA
The DNA here is from genome assembly GCA_965214365.1 of Lichenihabitans sp. Taxonomy (GTDB): domain Bacteria; phylum Pseudomonadota; class Alphaproteobacteria; order Rhizobiales; family Beijerinckiaceae; genus Lichenihabitans. The sequence goes on along the minus strand of CBDCBM010000004.1, from coordinate 261,208 downwards.
ATCATAGTCGACGGCTGAGTCTGTGACGAGACACATCCGCCGCGCCTCCGGCCTCAAGTTGTCTTCTTTGAGCACCGTCATCCGAGCTTTGCCCCGTTTCCCAAACGACTTAGCCGGAATAATCGTTAACGACGTCCTCTACTCAAATCCTGCCGCACTTGGACGCCAACGGCCATCTTGATCCCGGCATAGAAGTCATGACTAAGCCATTCGCATGGACGCCCGCCAATCGCATCAAGGAACTAATTGCGACAGAGAGCGATAAATTGAGTATAAACGGTTGTTTATGGTCGGGTGCTCGCTGTAACCCACCGTTCCAGTATTTTGAATTTTGCACCTTGAACAGGGCTCTTATGCTAGCCTTAAGGTCATCAGGTCGATGCGGGTGGAGGTTCTGAGCGGCATCGAGCGTCGACGCCACTGTCCGACGACGAGAAGTTCCAGATCGTCGAGGAAACCTTCGTGCCGGGCGCGAGGGGGCGGAGATTGCTCAACGCAGCAAGGTGAGTCTGGTGTTCGGGTGGCGTCGTCTGACGCGAGATGGTGTGCTGGGGACAACAAGCGTCCCGGCCCTGGTGCCGGCGGAGATCATGGCGCCGCTATCGGCGCCCCCGATGGCGGAGACGCCTCGACCAACACCGCGCGCGAAGCGGTCTGCTGGGTTGATTGACATGGCCACGGCAGCTCTAGTCCTGGGAAGAACTGCGATTGGTGAAGCGGGCGTTGCCGAGTCCCGTGCCGATGGTCATCACCCCCCAGGTCTCGACGTCACGCATGAAGGGCACTTCGCTGAGCCCCTGAACCACGGCGTCGTTGTGCATCAGCACCGCCGGCTCGTGACCGCCTATGGTCGGAATGGCTTCGCGCAGGAGATTGGGCAGATTGAATTTCTTATGCTCCCAGTTGCCCGGCAGGTTTTGGCCACCCTTCTCGATTGAACCGTCGCTCCGGATTAGGCCTGGGCAACCGATCCCAATGAAGGGCGCGAGTTTCATACCCTCCTTATCAGCTCGCTTGATCATGCCTTGCAGCATCTGGATCAACCGGTCGACCGCCTCCTCCCGGTTAGGCTTGTCATCCGCATAGCGCCACAGTTCCGAGGTTACGACTTCACTCTGAGACAGATCGGCTGCCTTGCCGAGGTTCAGCGCGACGATGCCAACGCGGATATTAGACCCTCCGATATCGACAGCCAGAATACTGTTGTGGCCTGCAAAAATCCATGACGGTGCGAGATGCATGCAGCCGATCAATCCAGCATTATCCGGATGATAGCGGATCGGCTGCAGGTCGATCTTATGGTCTGCCGCCTTCAACAGGGCGACCGTTCGTCCAATCGCAAGCTCTCCGACGCGGCTGGCGCGAAGACCGCCTCCGACGACGATCCGCTGCGTACCGTGCCAATTTTTGAGACGGAGAAAACGCCGGATGACCGTCGCAAATTCCTGGGCAAAATCTTCGATTGTTCCCAGGACGATGCCGGCGGCCTCGGGATCACCGTCAGCCAGCACCTGATCCAGCTTTTTCTTTTTTATGGCGTCGCTCGGGACAGTGCCCAGCGGATCGTCCTTTTCATTGTCCCGGACATTTTCGCGCCAGTCGTCGAGAATGGCGCGAGATGCCCGCCCGCTCGCCCGGTCGCCGATAAAACCGTCCTGATCGCGCAGCTCGGCGTTGTAGGTGTCGATATGCACGGAAGCGAGCCGGGTAGGCCCGTGATTTGCAAAGCCGTCGGCAGCTTCGGTCATCTGCGGGAGGCCTTCTAGAGCTTGCTGGCGATATCCAACGTTTCATCCGGCGCGAAGTCGGTCGAGAAGGCGGAAGCCATACCAGTGAGATTATGAATTTTTCCACCCTCCGGCTATCTTGTCTAATCCTTAGGTCGTAGCGCCAATCCAGCCCGTTCCATCAGGGTTCGAATTCCGCCCATCGCTTTCAAGCCCTGCGACCATTTGGGCCTGCCATAAGGATCACAAACAAGAGGAACATCGTCTGATTTCAATCAATTTGATGGGGACTCGCAGCCCGTTGAGGTGGATATCCCGCCTCGATCAGTTCCGGCATCGCCTAGACAAGGCGGGTCTCCAGGAGGCAAAAATGAAGCTTTCGATTGTTGTCAGTGCGTCTGTGTTGGTTCTCGGCAGCCTGCCAACTTGGGCCCAAAGCCCGGTCCCGGCTCCGGAATTTGCGATGAAGGCGTCGGTCGGAAATACCTTTGAAGTCGAGGAGTCGAAGCTAGCGCTTAAGCAGGCCTCAAGCCCCAAGGTGAAGGTGTTCGCCAGGATGATGATTGGCGACCACACCAAGGCCGAGAAGATGCTGCAAGGCGCAGCCAAGTCCGCAGGCGCGCCCGTTGAGATGACGCTCGATGCGCCGCACCAAGCTATGGTTGACGCTCTCAAAGGCAAAAGCGGAGCCGACTTTGATAAAGCGTATCTGGCTGATCAGGTTCAGGCCCATACCGAAACAGCGGCGCTTTTGGGTGATTACCAGCAGGGGGGCGACAACACCACTCTCAAAGGTTGGGCAAAGAAGACACTGCCGACCGTCAATTTGCACTTGAAGAAGGTCGAGGCTTTAGCGGCCATGTAGGAAAAAACCTGAATTTTTCGGCTGCAAAGGAATCATTTGGAAGGGAGAGCGCTATGGCGGAGGAGCGAGAAGAGAAGATCAGAGCTCGGGCGCATCGGCTCTGGGAGCAGGAGGGGTCACCGGAAGGTCGCGAAGCAGACCATTGGCATCAGGCGGAACAGGAAATCGATGCCGAGGCTCCGATATTGCCGGACAGTAAGCAACCAATAGCCGATATGGAAGCATAACTGCAATTCCATGCGACAACTTGGCTCCGTTTGATCGGGAACCAAAGTTTTTGAAATGCCGTTAAGCTGCTTGAGATCGATCCTGAAGCGCGACAACCGGACGTGGCGGTAAAGTGAATAGGACGGGTTTTTCCGGTTTCCCACCTGACCAACGAAATGGTAGCCGAGTGCTTGTCCCGCCCGCTTCGGATCGATCTCTCAACCATAAAATCAGACTTTGGTTTCAGGATTATCTGTATGAAGCCACTTCAAGACAGTTTATTGCACTGCCTCTAGATAGTATTGAGACTGCTACAGAATCTAACGCGGCTGTTCGAGTTCGCTGTTAGGGGGGAGGCGCTTAAATGACGGATAACTCCCGCCAACACAATGCAAATGTCGGAACTGGCAGCGTCGCCGCCATCAAGGGTCATCCCGTACATCCGATGTTAGTGCCGATTGTCATTGGCACTTACGTTGCAGCGGTGGGAGCACATATCGGCTTCGCTTTGACAAGGGATGCTTTTTGGGCACGTTCCTTGGAATGGCTGCTCCTGGCGTCTTTGGGAGCTGGTGCGCTAGCGGTCATCCCTGGCCTGATTGACCTCTGCTCGATCCCTCGTGCACGGGCGCTATCAGCTGCGCGGATGCATGCCTTGGGAAATAGCCTTTTTCTAATCGTGACCGCCTTGGATTACGCGTGGTGGCAGCCGGAGCCAGCCGCTCATCACGGCATGGGTGGATTGATACTCTCCCTGGTCGGGCTCGGGATATTGGGGGTATCTGGATGGCTCGTGGGCGAATTGACCTACAAACATGGTATCGGTGTCGTCACCACATTGATGATGCCGTCGACAAACGCGATGTCGGAAAACGTAAACTCAAACCGTTTGACCGAAAAGTTCTGGCAACGGAATACCCCAAGATCGGGGAGATGATTAGCTGTGTTAACAGACCGTAATCCGATTCACTCGCCTTAATTTCAGGCTATAAAATATTTCTGTAATACGGAGTTTCCAGAATCGCGAGCCTTTTGGGCATCAGAAAACAAATCAGTGGTTTTCTCTAAAATTTGCCACCATACTTGCGCACTTCCTATGAATAGGCCGTACCTATACGGATAACGAACAGGCTAGGCTGTCCGAAGTTTTCCATGAGGATTTCAGTTTTTAACTTGCGGGCAATTGCTGCGGCATCCCGGGCAGATTGGGAAAATCTATGAGGCACTTTAACCCCCTATAATCGGACGGCCTCAAAACCGTTGCCCTGGGATTTGGTTGCACATAGCCGCCAGAAAGTTTATCGAGCAGAAAGCGGCACGGGCACATCGTCCTGACGGATCGAGCAAAGGTATAGCCGTGCCCGCAGTCCGCAGTCGCGGCGACGTGGCCTGATCAAGCGGCGGGACGCTCATCCTCAGAAAGGATGCCTGCGGGCCGCAGGCTATTATAGGCCTCACGCTTAACGGTCGTTTCACGTCTATCACTTCAGTGCCGGTCAGAAAGTCGCGGGAACGTTGAAGGCAGCGTTTCGGTTCGCTCTCCACAGACCAGTTAGAGCCAACCAATCATGGACAAATCTGCCACACTTATCTTGCTGACGTTATTTACTCTTGTGACTGCACTCTTGATCGCAACCTATCAACTTTGGTCAGCTGACAAGCCGAAGAAAGAAGCGGAGCACAGTGCGTTGGCTTTTCGTTTTGCAAATAAAACAAGAGTGTATGGCGATGCAGGCAAGGATGTTTAAAGGAGGAGAAGAGGCATGGTCGATGATTATCCGGATCGTCGCAAAGTGATGCTTGCCGGCGCGGTGGTGAGCGTCCTCGCTACGGGGCGAGTAGCGGCTCAAACCCGCACTGATGGCGGCCCCGCCGAGCTAAGAGGCCAATCTGTGCCGGAACCAGGATCGGATAGAACCGCTGGGCCTGTCTCTCCCGGACGTGGGAGTATATTGGTCGGCAAGGTAGCGATAGTAACAGGTGCCGCGCGAGGGATAGGCCGGGCGATTGCCGTCGAAATGGCGGCAAACGGCGCGGACGTAATTGCTTTGGATATCGCCGGCCCTGTATCGCCGGCATCGAATGCGGTACCGGCGACGCCCGAGGACTGAGGTGGCTCGGTTTGTCTGAACAGGCTGCGGCGCTTGGTTAGGTGGAGTCCTACCGGATTCAGGCCGCCGCGATCTGCGGCAGCCTGTCGAAATAGGCCTGGTCCGGCGTCTTCCGGTCAAGGCTCGAATGCGGCCTGCGCCCGTTGTAGAGGGCCAGGTAGCGGCCGATGGAGGCGCGGGCTTCGCCGACCGAGGCGTAGGCTCGGAGATAGATTTCCTCGTATTTGATCGAGTGCCAGAGCCGTTCGACGAAGACGTTATCCCGCCAAGCGCCTTTTCCGTCCATGCTGATGGCGATCCCGGCTTTGCGCAGCACGTCGGTGAACTCCTGGCTGGTGAATTGCGAGCCCTGGTCGGTGTTGAAGATGTCCGGCTTGCCATACCTGGCAAGCGCGTCCTCCAGCGCCTCGATGCAGAAGCCCGCCTCCATGGTGATGGAGAGCCGCCAGGCGAGGACCCGGCGTGAGTACCAGTCGACCACCGCCGCCAAATAGACGAAGCCGCGGGCCATGGGCACGTAGGTGATGTCCATTGCCCAGGCCTGGTTTGGGCGCTCCACGGTCACGCCCCGCAAGAGGTAGGGGTAGATCTTGTGACCCGGTGCCGGTTTCGACGTGTTCGGCTTCCGGTACAGCGCCTCGATCCGCATGCGCTTCATCAGCGTCGCGACATGCCGGCGCCCGATCGCGATCCCCTCCCTGTTCAGGAGATCGCGCAACATCCGGCTTCCCGCGAAGGGGAACTCGAGATGCAGTTCGTCGATCCGCCGCATGACGGCGAGGTCCGCCGACGATACCGGACGCGGAAGATAGTAGACGCTGCCGCGGCTGATCCCGAGCGCCTGTGCCTGTTTGGTGATCGAGAGACCGTGGTGGCCATCGATCATCGCTTTGCGCTCAGAAGGCCGGCCTTGCCGAGCGCGCCGGACAAAAAATCGTTGGTCAACGTCAGCTCGCCAATCTTGGCGTGAAGCGTCTTCACGTCGATGGCCGGAGCCGCCAGGCCCGCCTTCGGCTCCGATCCGAAGACCTCGGCGGCACCATCCATCAGTTGCGCCTTCCATGCCGTGATCTGGTTCGGATGCACGTCGAACTGCTGAGCCAATTCGGCCAGCGTCTTTTCACCCTTCACGGCAGCCAGGGCCACCTTCGCCTTGAAGGCCGGCGCGTGGTTCCGGCGTGTTCGCTTGCTCATCATCTCTCCCGATCCGCAGCCATCTTGGCCGCCTTCAGGCAGAAACTCCACTCAGCCGACCTGTCCAGATTTCCCGAGCCACCTCATTTCGCCGGCAGCCGTGTTCCTCGCTTCCGACGCCGCCAACATGGTCACGGGAGCGGAATACGAAGTGACAGGTGGCGACAGTGCGAAGGATATATGACTCCGGGCTTAAAGAAAATGCCGCCGCGACTGACACCGAGTGTTTGGCGATCTCCACAACGGAGATGGTGGGTCCTTCAGCATGGTGCGTCGGTCGGTTATGTCGGCTTCGCGCGGCTTCGGCAGCCACCCCTTTGTCACGCGCAATGGCGGCCTTAGGCGCTTGCGCGTGGGCTCGCGATTGAGGTCGAAGGAATTTCGCCCCGGTTTTGGGGCCGTTGATCCGGTTTCGCCTTTTTGCGGACGATCCACCCCGCCGTTCATGCCGGGGCTGCAATCCAGGTCGCCGGGTCTAGGATTGGAGCCTTCGCCGCCGGAACAGGACCGGGCGGCGGCGGAGGCGGAGATACGACGGCAGGACAAGAAGGAGGGTCATCGTCATCATCCCTGGGGGGCTGAAACCACCGGCGTCCGCGCCAGTGGTTTAGAAGCTTGCCAGCTGGACGAGGAAACGTGGTCGTGCCCCCTCCAGAGCCGCCGTCACACACCCGTTTTGCATGCAGCGTTTCGCTATCCTCGGAGGCATTCTTGAGGACTGACAAATGCGCATCGGAGATGGCCCGCTTGCTTTGATACAAAGGCTCTACGGGATACATGAGCGGCGAACGCAAGACACACTTGCCGCCTACCGATCGCTCTAACCAAGCCGTTCTGCCGAGATCGTCATTAAATGCAAACCGTGGTTTCATCTCCGTTCTCCGCAATCAAGGTCTCCCGGCAAAGGCCGGGAAGCGGGACCGCAGTGTCGATTGAGCTGAGGCGTATCAGGCCGCCTTACTCTGTCGCGTAGGTTCCTCGTCGATCTGGCGGGGACGGATGTCCTGGACCTTCGACGCATTGCCACCGATCTCAATCCGACGCGGCTTGAGCTGCTCGGGCACTTCGCGGACGAGATCGATCGAGAGTAGTCCGTTCTCCAGGTTGGCCGCCACGACCCTGACGTGGTCGTCAAGATTGAACGTCTGCTTGAAGTTGCGGAAGGCGATGCCCTGGTGAAGCAACTGCCGCCCGTCCTCTTCGCCCTTCTTCTGGCCCGTGACGATCAGCGTAGTACCGTGCTGGGTCAGCTCAATCTCATTGGATCCGAAGCCCGCAATCGCCATGCTGATGCGGTATTCGTTCTCGTCCATCGTCTCGATGTTGTACGGCGGCCAGTCAGAACGCGCGGTGTTGTCGAGCAGATCGAAAAGGCGGTCAAATCCGACCGTGGAGCGATAGAGGGGTGAGATATCAAAAGTTCGCATAACCACATTCTCCCTTGAGCAACATGGGTACGGATGCGCCGCGTCTCAGGCGACGCCCTCGTAGTCGGCTTTCGCGTCCGACGCCGCTCGATTTAGGAGGTCAAAAAATTGGCTTCAAGAGGCGATTGAGAAAAATGCGCCCTGTCGTGCTTGGCATCCACGCTTGATAAGCCATTCATATGAAAAGCGTTCCGTCTGGCATGGTACGAAGCGATGAATAGTCCCGAAACGGTGCTTTGGCTTTGATACAGAACGCTCCCGGGTGGTCCTGTCGGAATGTAACTTTTCGACTATGCAGACCCGATCTGCGCCTCGTCGGCGACCGCACCTGTGTAGGGCGGTGACAAACCAGGCCACTGGAGCGTCGGCGATTTGCTGACGCGGGCGGAGTAAAATCCGGCCAGTGGATAGGCTCTCGTTTTTGGGGGCCGGGGATGTTCGTCGTGGAGATCTACGCCGCCGTTCGAAAATTCGTGTTCCTTGAGGGGCATAGCCGCCGGGAGGCCGCCCGGGTTTTCGGGCTGAACCGCGAGACGGTGCTGAAGATGTGCCGGTTCTCGTTGCCTCCCGGGTACACGCGCGTGAAGCCGCCCGAAAAGCCGAAGCTTGGACCTCTGCTGCCGGTGATCGACGCGATCCTGGTGGCGGATCGTGATGCGCCGATGAATCAGCGGCACACGGCCAAGAGGATTTTCGAGAGGCTGCGGGACGAGCATGGCTTTGCCGGCGGTTACACCGTGGTGAAGGATCACGTGCGGGTCTGTCGAGCGCGGGCGCGGGAGACCTTCGTGCCGCTATCTCATCCGCCGGGTCACGGCCAGGTGGATTTTGGGGAAGCGCTCGCGATGATCGGCGGCGTCCGCCAGAAGATCCACTTCTTCTGCCTGGACCTACCGCACTCGGATGCTTGCTTCGTGAAGGCCTATCCCCGGGAAACCACCGAGGCGTTTCTGGACGGCCACGTCTCAGGGTTTGCCTTCTTCGGCGGCGTGCCCCTGTCGCTCCTCTACGACAACACCAAGATCGCGGTTGCCAAGATCTGCGGCGACGGCAAGCGCGATCGGACCCGCGCCTTTACGGAGCTGGTCAGCCACTGTCTGTTCCAGGACCGCTTCGGCCGTCCGGGCAAGGGCAACGACAAGGGGAAGGTCGAGGGGCTGGTCAAATTCGCCCGCGCCAACTTCATGACGCCGATCCCCACGGCGGCGAGCTTCGACGCCCTGAACGCCATGCTGGCGGAGCGTTGCCGCGCGCGGCAGGCCGATCATGCCGGTCGGCGCTCTGCCACCATCGGCGAGCGGCTCGTCGCCGACACCGAGGCCTTGAGGGCGCTGCCCGCCGTGCCACTCGAGCCGTGCGAGAAGCGTGCGGCCCGCGTCTCCTCGACGGCGCTCGTCCGCTATCGCTGCAACGACTATTCGGTGCCAACGGCCTACGGGTTCCAGGAGGTCCTGGTGAAGGGGTTCGTCGACGAGGTCGCGATCCTGTGTGCCGGCCGTGAGATCGCCAGGCACCCGCGCCACTACGGCGAGGGCGTGTTCGTTGCGGATCCGCTGCACTATCTGGCGCTGATCGAGATGAAGCCGAACGCGCTCGATCAAGCCGCGGCGCTGCAAGGTTGGAACCTGCCGGAGGTGTTCCAGCATCTACGCCATCTCCTGGAAGCTAGAATGGGCAATCGCGGCAAGCGGGAGTTCATCCAAGTGCTGCGGTTGATGGAGGCGGCGCCACAGGATGTTGTGGCCTTCGCCGTTACCGAGGCCATTCGGCTCGGCGCCATTGGCTTTGATGCTGTCAAACAGATCACGCTGGCGCGGATCGAGCGGCGTCCCGTCCGCCTTGACCTCGCCGCCTATCCCCATCTGCCGCAACTGGCGGTCAAGACGACGACGGCCGCCGACTATGCCGTGCTGGTGCCGGAGATGGCGGCGTGATGGCCTCGATCGAGGGAGACATGCCGAGTGGCACCAGGGCTGGCAAGCCCCAGGTCCTGCTCGGCCACCATCTCAAGCAGCTGAAGCTGCCGACGATCCTGCGCGAGTACGACAAGGTGGCGCGCGAGTGCGCGCAGGGCGGGGTCGACCACACCGGCTACCTTCTGCGCCTGGTGGAGTTGGAACTGATCGACCGGGAGCGCCGTGTCGTCGAACGCCGCATCCGGGCCGCTCGGTTTCCAGCTGTGAAGAGCTTCGATACGTTCGACTTCACTGCCATCCCGAGCCTCAACAAGATGCTGGTGCTGGACCTCGGCCGCTGCGAGTTCATCGTCCGCCGGGAGAACATCATCGCGCTCGGCAACTCTGGCACCGGCAAGAGCATGTCGCTCTTGCTCTAGGGTTGGCGGCTTGCCAGAAGGGCTTCACCGTGGCGTTCACGACAGCGGCGTCCCTGGTGACGCAGCTCATGGAAGCACGGGACGAGCGACGCCTTCTCAAACTCCAGCGCGACCTGCAGGCCGTGAAGCTGCTGATCGTCGACGAGCTGGGTTACGTGCCGCTCTCGACGACCGGAGCCGAGCTGCTCTTCGAGACATTCTCCCAGCGCTACGAGCGGGGCTCGACCATCATCACCTCGAACCTCCCCTTCGAGGACTGGACATCGGTCCTGGGATCGGAGCGGCTCACCGGCGCCCTGCTGGACAGGCTCACCCACCACGTCAGCATCCTGACCATGAACGGCGACAGCTACCGCCTTAAACAGTCCGTCGGCCGGCGGCGCGCATCGGTGAGGGCGGAGCAAAACCAGGCCACCGCCGAGATCGTCGATCCCGACACCGGCGAAATCACGGCCGCCTGATCCAAACTTTAAGCCGACATGGAAAGGGCCCCGATCGGGGCCCTTTCCATGTCGGCGTGCCCGATCCACTGGCCTGCTTTTGGTCCGCCCCGCCGGCCTGAAATTACACCGGCGTTGACACCCGCCGCCGGCTCCCGTCAGATCCAGCATGACGGCCACCATCGGTAGCACCTGCCTGCCTCACCAGATGAACCAGGCAAAGTTTGGCACCGTTCATGATGCGCGTGCGAAGTTCTGCTCCGTCGCCCCCGCGACAACCCCGCCCGCGACGACGGCCAACTGGCTTGAGTGACAAACGTCACAGACGACGCGGACGGGGAAATCTAGCGTCGGGTCATGGCGAGCGAGACATCGCCGGACCAACACCACCAGAGACCTGCGATGACCGTTCTTTCGATCACCCCCCGTACCGGCACAGTGGAACGCGCGCTGCTGAGCGGCGCCTTCGATCGCGACGCCTTCATCCGTGCCGCAAGCCTGGTTAAGGACCGGATCGAGGCCCAACGCCGGGCTGCCGATGCGGTTCGCGCCGCCACGGCGAACCGCAAAGCGTCCGCTTGATTGTTGTGAAGCATCCCGCTCTATGCGGCGGCCCCTCTCCCGATGATCGCCGCGAGGTCATGCCTGTTCGAGACGGCGGCGACCTCGATGGCCGCGTCCTCCCGCCCGCGCACAACCACCGTTTCCCGCGAGGCGCCCAAGGGCATCTCTAGCGCGCCGGTCTCGAAGACCTGACGCGAGATCAGCAGCACGCAGCCCATGTCCTTCGTCAGCGCCTCGAGGCGGCTGGCGACATTGCCCGTGTCGCCGAGGAACTGTAGGGAGCTTCGCCCCGACAATGCCACCGCGCCGACGATGGCGACTCCGGTGTGAAGGCCGAGGCCAAACCGCAGGGGGCCCAGAAGCTCGTCGATCATCTCGCGTTCCAGCAGCGCGAGGCCGTCCCAGATATCGAGCGCGGCGGCCATCGCGCCGGCCGCCGCCGCTGCCGCGTTTCCATCGGCACCGAACACGCTCATGACCCCATCGCCGGCCACCGACGTCACATAGCCGCCATGGGCCTCGATGGCGGCGGTCACGCAGCCGATATAGCGATTGATCACATAGAGCGTGTCGAACGGCAGCTTTCCCGCAGCCAGTTGGGTGGACCCCCGCAAATCGACCGCCAGCGCGGTGACGATATGTTCTACCCCCTGCTCGAAGGCGATCCTTAAGCCGGCGGTCTTGGGGCCGACGGGCACGAGAGGCAATACCGTGAGGTCGGCTGTGGGACGCGTCTGACAGGCGAGCCGGACCTCGGGGGAGGCTCGGATGCGATCGAGGGTACCCCGTTCGAGCGCGTCCGCCGGGGGCAGATCCGCGAGGCCCCGGACGACCCGCACCCGGCAGGTCGAGCATCGCGCCCGGCCGCCGCACATCGAGGCATGCGGGATACCGGAGGAGCGGCTTGCCTCCAGGATCGAGAAGCCGCGCGGCACCGAGACCGGCTTCCCCGGATAGGTGATCGTCACGCCGCGATAGCGTCGCCCATACCATCGCCGGCCGGCCCGATAGGCAATGACCGCGACGACAAGGCCGATATAGGCGAGCTGCAGCCCCTCCCAGAGGCTTTCGAGCCGTTGGCGTTGGGCCGCCTCTGGTGTTCCCGGTGGCGGCGGTCCGTGCAGGGCGCTGAAACCGGGCTCCAGCATCGCGCGCGTCGCGGTGTTCCAGCCCGCGTTCACGATGCCTAGCATCGCCAGGACCGGAATCGCGATCGCGATCGCCAGCAGAGCGCCGCTCCAGCGTCGATACCAGGGCCGAAAGCGCAGCAGCATGTGTAACCCGAGGCAGCCATGCGTCCAGAGAACGGTCATCAGTGCGAATTGCCGCGTCAAGCCGGCGGCCGGGGATGTGATCCAATATTGGTAGAGGATGCGAAAATAGCTGTCGTCGAGGCCGTAAAGCGAGGCGCCCAGCCGGACGTTCGCCACATGCGGGATGATGAGGAGGGGAATCAATAACCCGAGCGTGACTTGTGCCGCCTCGATTCCAGGCATGGCGAGGCTACGCCGGCGGGCAAGGGCCACGAGCCCCAATGTGCCGTGTAGAAGCAGGGACCCGATGAGCAGGCCTCGCCCCATCCCGGTGCGCCAGGGGGCAAGGAGAATGCCTCGCCCGACCCGTTCCATGGAATCGAGCAGGAAGAGGCCGCAGGCATGGCTGATGAGATGCGTCGCCGCGTAGCTGAACATGATCAGCCCGGTGGATAGCCGCATCCAGCGTTCGACGGCGGAGCGGCGACGCCATCCTGTGCTCCGATCAGCCCCGGCTTCGCGGTCGGTCACGCTGGGAGCCTCTGTCGTCGGGCTTCGCCTCTATCGGGCTTGCCCTGTCCTGTTTAGCGTATCGGCGGCGGCAGGGGCAATCGACGGCGGAAAGCTTTTGACTTCAAGACGCGGCGTCGGCTTGAGTGGTGTTGTCGAGCCCCGAGACGATGAATGTCGCGCATCCCCGAAAGCCTCGCGCGTCTGCCGCTGTTTGCCGGACTCGATCGGGCGCATGTCGATGCCCTCAACGCCCAATGTCTGTGGCGGCGCGTCGAGGCCGGCAATTGGCTTCTCGACTATGGCGAGGGCGGAACCGATGTCTTCTTCGTCCTGCAGGGCCATCTGCGGGTCATGATCCTGTCGGCGGGCCGGGAGGTGATCCTGCGCGACCTCGTCGATGGAGACCTGTTCGGCGAACTCGCCGCCATCGATGGGCAGCCCCGGTCGGCCGGAATCCTCGCCGTCACCGATGCCGTGATCGGCCGAATGGCGGCGGCGAAGTTCCTCGATGCGATCCATCGCCATCCGACCATCTGCGACCTCGTGCTGCGCCGTCTCGCCACCGAAATCCGCAAGCTCGCCAATCAGGTGAACGAGTTCAGCACGCTTTCGGTCCGGCGCCGCCTTCACGCCGAGCTTCTGCGCCTGGCGAAACCGAAGGCGAGGGACGATGGCCCCTGGGTGATCTCGCCGCCGCCGACCCATGCCGAGCTGGCGTCGCGGATCGCGACCCACCGCGAGGCTGTCACCCGCGAATTGAAGCTGCTCGAACGGGCCGGCCTCTTGGAGCGTCGGCGCGGAGCGCTCGGCCTGCTCGATCCAGAACGCCTCCGGCGAATGGTGTCGGAGGAGGAGGGCGATTGAAGTGGCACACGGGCCTCTGACCCTCCCCCGGTGCCCTTATCGACCGCTCAGCCAGGCCTCTGCAGTGCGCAGGTCCAGCCCCGTGCTTTGGCCGAGCGTTTCGAGATCCTCCGGCGTCATCCGGCCGTCGATCACCTCGCCGATGGCCCAGAGATTGATGCAGCGTGTCGCGCTGCGGCAATGGGCCAGAACCGGACCTGGCGCTTCAGCCACCGCCTTCTGGAACTGCCGAACCGTCGCCTCGGTCAGCGGGGCGGCGCCGACGGGCAGGTGCAGATAGGCCATGCCGGCCTCTCGCGCGGCGGCTTCCTCCTTGGCGGACGCCGGCTGCGACGCCTCTTCTGCGTCCGGCCGGTTGTTGATCACGAGGGTGAAGCCCTCCCTCGCCATTCCGGCGAATTCCGCCAGCGCGGGCTGCGACGCCACGGTGAGCTTTTCCGATAGGGCGTAGGTTTTCATCGATCCCTCCAAGACCCCAATGGGGGCGTGCTTAAGGTCAGAATGCCGTGCGGGAGCGGATGGCGGCGGCCAGCGTCCCTTCGTCCAGATAGTCGAGTTCGCCTCCAACCGGCACCCCATGCGCGAGGCGGGTGACGACAATTCCGAGATGGGCCAGAAGATCGGTCACGTAATGGGCCGTGGTCTGCCCATCGACCGTGGCGTTGACGGCCAGGATGACTTCCTTGACCCCCTCCGCGCCGACGCGTCCGACAAGGGTCGCGAGGTTGAGTTCTGCAGGCCCCACGCCATCGAGCGGCGACAAGGTTCCGCCCAGCACGTGATAGCGGCCGCGAACGACGCCGGCCCGCTCCAGCGCCCACAGATCGGCGACGGTCTCCACCACGACGAGGGTAGAGGCGTCGCGTCGCGGATCGCCGCAGATCGAGCAGGGATCGATCGTGTCGATCGAGCCGCACGAGGAGCAGGTGACGATCCTCTCCCGTGCGACCTTCATGGCCTCCGCGAGGGGGGAGAGAAGTTCCTCGCGCTTGCGCATCAGATGCAGGGCTGCACGCCGGGCCGAACGCGGGCCGAGCCCCGGCAGCCGGGCCAGAAGCTGGATCAGCCGCTCGATTTCCGGGCCGGCGACGCGGTCAGCCATTAGTGCCTATCCGGTAGTTTTTACCAGTTGAGGCATAGATAGTGTTAGTCGTTTTAATTCCAAAATGCATTCTTTTACCTGCTGACGCGCAGTTACCAATTCAGATTGAGCCGCGTTACGCTCCAAGATTTGATCGCTTGGTAGATCATTGAATTTTTTTAATCGTGCATAAATCTCATTTTGCCAAAATTTGGCTCTTTGTCCCATATAATATATATTTGTAAAATGCGCACGTAGGGCAAATTTGTTTTCATACTTATCTATATAAATTAGATGTTCAATATTTCTATTAATTACATTATATGATGTTTGAAGATCATCGATTTATTCGAACCATATTTCCCCTTTAATGTTATAATAATTATCTATATGTTGGACTAAAGAAGAAAAATGTCTCGCTTGATCACTAAAAAATAACACTGCTATCTTAAATTTTTCTTTGTTTTGAATTTTTTGTTGAATCCAAAGAGAAAGTATAGTTCCTGCCAATGTGAAAAGGCCGCCGGTTACGGCAGCCCAAAATTCCGTTGCAGAAAAGATTGCCACAATGGCACTCAGAACGGCAGCTTCATGCCCGGCGGCAATGGCAGGCCGGCCGTGACGGCCTTCATCTTCTCTTCCATGGCCCGCTCGCCCTTGGCCTTGGCATCGGCGTGAGCGGCGACGATAAGATCCTCCAGGATCTCCTTCTCCTCGACCTTCAGCAATGAATCGTCGATTGAGAGACCCCGCAGGGCGCCTTTGGCGGTGAGCGTGACGCGCACGAGGCCGCCTCCGGCCGCCCCTTCCACTTCCAGCTTTTCGAGTTCAGCCGTGATCTCCTCGACACGCGCTTGCATGGCTTGCGCCTGTTTCATCAAGCCCATGATGTCCTTCATCGTCTGTGCTCCTGATTCAGAGTTCGTCGTCCATGCCGATGTCGTCCGCATAGCCGACATCCTCTTCGGCCGCGACCTCATTCACGATGGGAGGCGGCGGAGCGGTCTCGATCAGCGAGCGCACGGCGACGATCTGGCTGCCCGGAAAGGTTTCCAGCACCTTGCGCACCAAGGGGTCGGCCGCCACTTCGTCGCGCTTCGCCTTCTCCGCAGCCTCCGCCTGCTCGCGCAGGCTCAAGGCACCCCCTTCGGAGGTCACCGAGACCATCCATCGGGTGCCGGTCCATTCGTTGAGGCGCTTCATCAGTTGCGCCGCGAGAAGGGGCGAGGCGCCCGGCATCGGCGCGAACTCGATGTGCCCTTCCTCGAAGCGGACCAGCCGGATGTCGCGTTCGAGCGCTGTCTTCAATTGGATGTCGCGTCGGCTTTGCGCCAGAGCCACGAGATCCTGGAACGAGCCGAGCCTCACTTGCGGGGCCGCATCGGCGGCGAGGGCGGTCGGCACCGGGAGGCTGCGGGCCGGCGACGCGCCAGCAAAGCTTTGCCCCACCGCTTGAGCGCGTGGCGCGCCGGCGCCAGCCGGCATGGGCACCGAAGCCGCCTCTCCGGAGCCTGCCGGCATGGAGGCCAGGCGCCTCAAGGCCTCGTCCGGGGTCGGAAGGTCTGCCACGCAAGCGAGACGCACGAGGACCATATCGGCGGCCGCGACAGGACGGGGCGCATCCTTGACGTCGCCGAGGCCCTTGAGCAGCAATTGCCAGGCGCGGGTGAGAACCGGCAGGCTGAGCGCTGCCGCGAATTCGCCGCCGCGCCGCCGCTCCTCCTCGGTCAATGCCGAATCCTTGGCCGCGTCCGGCACCAGTTTCAACCGCGTGACGAGGTGAACGAAATCAGCGAGATCGGACAGAACGTGGCCCGGGTCCGCTCCGGCGTCGTGCAGATGTTTCAGCCCGTCGAGGGCGGCAGGCAGGCGGCCCCGCATGACGGCCTCGAATAGGTCGATGATGCGCGTGCGGTCGGCGAGGCCCAGCATGGCCCGCACCGTCTCGGCATCGACGCGCGGCGTGCCGTCGCGGCTTGCCGTGGTGGCGCCATGGGCGATGGCCTGGTCGAGCAGCGATAATGCGTCGCGCACCGAACCCTCGGCCGCCCGCGCGATGACCAGCAGCGCCTCGGCGTCGGTGCCGACTCCCTCCCTGGCGCAGATCCCCCCAAGATGCGCGATCATCACATCGGTCTCGATGCGTCGCAGATCGAAGCGCTGGCAGCGCGAGCGCACCGTCACGGGCACCTTGTCGGCCTCGGTCGTGGCGAACAGGAATTTGACGTGGTCGGGCGGCTCTTCGAGCGTTTTCAGCAGGCCGTTGAAGGCCTGTTTCGACAGCATGTGGACTTCGTCGATGATGTAGACCTTGGTGCGCGCCATCACGGGGCGGTAGCGCGCGCCCTCGATCAATTCGCGCACGTCGTCGATGCCGGTATGGGAGGCGGCATCCATCTCGACCACATCGACGTGGCGTGAGTCGATGATCGCCTGGCAATGAGTGCCGATCTCGTCCATGCGGATCGACGGGGCGTCGATCTCCGGCGAACCGTTCCGCGCCGGACGATGGTAGTTGAGCGCCCGCGCCATGATGCGCGCCGTCGTGGTCTTGCCCACGCCCCGGACCCCGCTGAGGAGATAGGCCTGATGGATGCGATCGAGCGAAAAGGCGTTCGAAAGCGTCCGCACCATCGCCTCCTGGCCGATCAGGTCGGCAAAGCTCGACGGTCGATATTTGCGGGCCAGGACCCGATAGGTCTTGTCGATTGACAAAGCTGAGCCCTGCGCCTCGCCTGAGGCTCGTTCAAAGGGACGGAGGAGAGCCGTCGTTCGATGGGGCGCCGGCATGGCGGGAAAGGCCGGAGTGTCGGTAGGAGGCTGGACAGAAACCCGCTCGGTCTCGTTAGGGCTGCTTCCTTCCGGATCTGACCCGGTTGGCGAGTGAAACGTCCACCGCCAACCTCCCAAGGCTTTAAATGGCGCAAACCGGGACGGCGCGCAAGAGGTGGAGCCGGGGGCGCGATCGCCCTATTTTGATCGGGACCAATGGATGCGATGCGCCTCTTCAATCCTGTATGCCTAACCAAAACAGGCCAATGTCATGACCGGGACCATAAATCGTCGAATTTGCGCCGAAGTCGATGGCGACTTCGTCCTGTTCCTCATCGGGATCAGGATCAATCGCGTCTTGAGCGCGCGCCGCTGGTGGCCGATCCTGTCCGCCATGCCGAAGATGCTGCGCGAGCTCGACGCGCAACCGGACCTTGGCCTCATGCATCACCGCACGCATTTCGGCCTACGGAACACGATGATGGTCCAATATTGGCGCAGCCACGAGCAGCTTCAGGCCTATGCGACAGCGTCGGATGCCGCGCATCTTCCGGCGTGGCGCGCCTTCAACCGTGCGGTCGGAACGTCGGGCGATGTCGGGATATGGCACGAGACCTATGTGATCGGCGCGGGGCGGACGGAAAACATTTACGTCAACATGCCGCTCCACGGGCTTGGCCATGTCGGCCGGATCGAGGAGGCCCAAGGCAAACGAGCCAAAGCGGAAGGGCGGCTTCGGGCTAACGCCGCACCTCAACCATGACCTTCGCGCTTCACCCGCAACTCACCGCCGACACGATCGTCCTCGGCGATCTCGCTCTCAGCCGCCTCCTCTTGATGAACGACGCGCGCTATCCCTGGCTCGTCCTCGTTCCGCGTCGGACCGATTGCGTCGAGATCGTGGATCTCGACGCGGCGGACAGGGCGGCGCTGATGGAGGAGATCGCGCGCTCCTCGACGGCGTTGAAACAAGTCACGGCGGCGGAAAAGCTCAACATCGGCGCCATCGGCAACAAGGTCTCGCAACTTCACGTCCATGTCGTGGCGCGATTCGAAGCGGATGCCGCTTGGCCCGAACCGGTCTGGGGCCGGGGGAGCCGCGTCGCTTATGACGAGACGCAGGCGCGACAGCGCGCCACGGCGATTTTGACGGCGCTCGGTCTGGTATAAGGCTCAGATTCGACCATCCTTCGCCGCCCGCCGAGATCCTGATGACACCTAAAAGCTTCGCGCGAACCACCTCGACCCTCGGCTTCGTCCACAACCGCCTCGACCGCCTGGCCAACAGCCGCGACGATTCAAACCTGATCGAAGCGCTGCGGCAAGATCCGGCGGCCCGGATGGCCATCTTGGTCGGGGACGATATCGTGCTGCGACGCGCACCGGCCGGTCACACCCCGTGGTTCTCCCTCGCGGAGGCGGGTGCGCTCGGCCCCGTCGAGGAGACCGTGTTTCTCGGCCGCGACGAGGCCGGCCCGGCCTTCGCGGTGCAGGTGGGAGGCGTCAGCGTCGACGATCTGGCGGCCTCGGAGGGGCTGTCGATCTTCAGCCTGCGTACCATCGCGGTCGACGGCAGCGTCTCGGCGGCGGATCTCGGCGCCCTGGCACAAGGCAAGGCGCTGCTCCATTGGCACAAGGCCCACCGCTTCTGCTCGGCCTGCGGGGCGCCCTCGCACGCCTCTGGGGCCGGATGGCGACGCGAATGCACCCGCTGCGCAACGCATCATTTTCCGCGCACCGATCCTGTCGTCATCATGTTGGTGGTGGATGGGGATCGCTGTGTGATGGGACGACAGGCGCGGTTTCCGGCCGCGATGTATTCCTGCCTCGCCGGTTTCCTCGAGCCCGGTGAGACGATCGAGGCGGCGGTGGCGCGGGAGATCGCCGAGGAAGCCGGCCTGTCGGTCGGGGACGTGACCTATCTCGGCGCGCAGCCCTGGCCCTTTCCGGCCTCGCTCATGATCGGCTGCATCGCCGAGGCCGCCTCGACCGACATCGTCATCGACCACCACGAACTCGAGGACGCGCGGTGGTTCTCGCGCGACGAGGTCAAGGCCATGCTGGAGGGCCGGCATCCCGAGGGCCTGACCTGTCCGTTCCCCATGGCGATCGCCCATCACATCGTCCGCGCTTGGGTCGATCGACCGGAATAATCGTCGGGTTCGATCCGCTGATGACGAAGCGGCCGTGGTGCCAGAATTGCCCACGCTATCGACGACGTCACCAAGGCGGATGCGCTCAAGGTGAGACTCGACCCGGCCAGCGCGCGCCGATCCTATTCGATAGCGTTCTGCGCCGTCTCGATTCGGAACCGATGCGCCGGGTACACACCCAGGATGCGGACCTCGCGCGAGAAGAAGGCCAACTCTTCGAGCGCCAACCGGAGCGACGCATCCTCCGGATGGCCCTCGACATCGGCCAGGAACTGCGTCGCCGTGAACTCGCCCTCCACCATGTAGCTTTCGAGCTTGGTCATGTTGACCGCATTGGTGGCGAAGCCGCCAAGCGCTTTATAGAGCGCCGCCGGCACGTTGCGTACGCGGAACACAAAAGTCGTCACCACGAGCCCGTTGCCGGGCGCCGGCCGCGCCGGCGTCTTCGAGAGCACGACAAAGCGCGTCGTGTTGTGAGCCTCGTCCTCGACATTCTCGGCCAGGATATCGAGGCCATAGATATCGGCGGCGAGGCGCGGCGCCAACGAGGCGCGTGTCGGATCGTTCCATTCGGCCACCTCGCGGGCCGAGCCCGCCGTGTCGCCGGCTACATGCGCCTTGAGGCTCAGGCGGCGGATGATCCGGCGGCATTGCCCCAGGGCATGCACATGGCTGTGGACGTGTTTCAAGCCGTCGAGCGTCGCGCCCTTGACGGCCATCAGATGAAAATGGATCGGCAGAAAATATTCGCCAACGATATGCAGACCGGAATGGGGCATCAGCGCGTGAATGTCGGCGACCCGGCCGGCGATCGAATTCTCGATGGGGATCATGCCGAGTTCGGCCCGGCCCTCGTCGATCGCCGCGAAAGAATCCTCGAAGGTGGGGCAGGGCAAAGACTCCCAGCCCGGATAGGCATCGTCGCAGGCCGTATGGGAATTGGCACCGGCTTCGCCCTGATAGGCGATGGTCTTGATTGTCATCGGGGTTCCAGCATGGCGCGGGCGCGGTCGAGTTCCATCGGCGTATCGACGCCGAGCGGCACCGTGTCGACGATTTCGACATCGATCCGCATACCGGCTTCAAGCGCCCGCAATTGTTCGAGTTTTTCGCGCTTTTCGAGGCAGGAGGGTGCAAGCGCCACGAAGCGCCGCAGTGCCTCGCGCCGGTAGGCGTAAAGGCCGATGTGATGGAACAGCGGACCCTCGCCCCAAGGAGCGGTGGCGCGTGTGAAATAGAGCGCCCTCAAGCGCAGGGGAGCGATTTCGGTGCCGACGACCTTCACGATATTCGCATCGCCGCGTTCTTCGTCGCGCCGAATGACAGCCGCCAGAGTCGCGATGTCGACCGCCCTCTCGCCAAGCGGCGCCACGGCACGCCGGACCGCCTGCGGATCGACGGTGGGCAGGTCACCCTGTAGGTTGACCACCACATCGTGCCGCCCTTCGGGATCGATCGCTTCGAGTGCCTCGGCGATCCGGTCGGAGCCTGAGGCATGATCGCCCCGCGTCATCGCACAGCGGCCTCCGGCGGCGTCTACGACGTCCCGGATCGCGGCGCTATCGGTCGCGACGACGACCGGGCCGAGGCCGGCTTCGATGGCCCGGCGCCAGACATGGACGATCATCGGCATGCCGTGAATGTCGGCGAGAGGCTTACCCGGCAGCCGGGACGCGGCCATGCGGGACGGAATCATGATGATCGGGTTCATGGGCCAGACAGGATGGGCATGCCCAGAGCGAGCGGTCTCGATCGATTCCGGGTGTCAAAAAGTAGCGCGGACGGGCGCTTATACGTGTTGCCAAGGCTTCGGCAAAGTGGGTAATGGAACGGAAGCGTCGCCGTTGGCGTGCTCCACCGCTTGGCTTGTCCTGGTCTGCTCGATGTCAGGACCTTAGGCTAGGTCGTGCCGTGCAGTCGAATAGGGTTGGAGCCTCGCTGGTTATGGATTCATTCGAAGTCAACAAAGTGGCCGGCGCGATCCTGGGAACGCTCCTGTTGACCATGGCGCTCGGACTGTTTTCGGGCTTCGTCTATTCGCCGCCGGTTCCGATCAAGGCCGGATACGAATTGCCAGCCGCTGCGGCCGAAACCTCGGATGCTGGCGCCGCCAAGACTGGCGCGCCGGCCGAGCCCCTTCCGGTGCTCATGTCTCACGCCGACATCGCCAAGGGCGAGTCCTTCGCAAAGGCTTGCGGCGCCTGCCATAATTTCGAGAAGGGGGCGGGGCCAAAGGTCGGACCGCCGCTTTATGGCGTGGTCGGCCGCGATGTGGCCTCGATCGCGGGCTTTGCCTATTCGGATGCCTTGAAAGCCAAGGGCGGGCAGTGGGATTACGAAAAGATCAACACGTTCATCACCTCCCCCAAAGCCTATGCGCCCGGCACCAAGATGACCTACGCGGGCGAATCAGACCCGATGAAGCGCGCCGACATCATCGACTATCTGCATACGTTGGCCGATGCCCCCATGCCGCTGCCTCCCGTCCCGGAAAAGAAGGGCTGAAGGGCAAACCTATCGGCAATCCGGTAGGTCAATGGTTCGGTGGCGCATGAACGTGATCTAGGATCGGTGTCGGGTTCGATGCCCGATCAGATCACGAGGGCTCTGAACGGGCTCCAGGCGCGAACGCGGTCTCTTCCGAAGACGGGGAGGATGGTCTCATCTCAAAGCCCGTGCCGACTTTTCGGCATCCTGGCTCAGCTTCGGCAGCGTCGTGTCGACTCGCCGGGGATAATCCCCGTCTTTACCGAGACCCCCGTCGTCTACCGGCTTTCGGACCTATGACCGTCTCCGGCCGCGCGAGCCAAAATAGCTCGATATGGCTACGAGGAGGAGACAAACGACGGCCAGGATGGAGAAGACGGCATTGACCGTCGGCGTGAAGCCGAAGCGCATCTGGTTGAAGACCTAGATCGGCAGCGTCTGGGACGGCCCTGCCAAGAAAAGGGTCACCATGACGTCATCGGCTGAGAGCGTCAGCCCCAGCAAGGCTCCGCCGATTACCGCCCCCTTGATCAGCGGAAGAAGCACGAGGACAAAGCTTCTGACACGGCCGGCGCCGAGGTCGAGCGACGCTTCAATCAACGAGGGATCGAGCCGCCGCAGTCGCGCCAGGACGAGCATGAGGACGACCGGCATGACGAAGCTCGATTGTCCGATCACCGTCTTCGGAATGCCGGACGGGATGCCCAGAACTTCCGTTCCCAGCACCATGACGATACCGAGCACCACGCCGGGCGTCGCGAGCGGGACCGCCAAAGCGAATTCTATGAACTGGGCTCCTCGGACCTTGCCGTAATGCAACATCAGCGCGAAGCCGGTTCCCACCACGGTCGAAAAGCTGACGACGCAAAGCGCGACCACGAGGGACCGGTGCGCGGCCTCCAGCAGACTGCCGTTCTCTAGAAGCGCTCCGTACCACTGAAAGCTCAGTCCGACGATTGGAAAGACCTGCAGCGACGATGCGTTGAAGGAGAAGATCCCCATCAACACCAAAGGCGCGTAGAGGAAGAGGAGCGCGCCCGTGTAGCCCAGCGCGCCCAATATGCGCCCAAGCCGGCCCGCAGCGCTCGGGATTGAGGTCCGCGCGACGCCTTCGTCACCCAGAAGAACTCCACGGGACGGACACAGCGCCATGACCACGCCGAGCACTAAGGCGACCACGAGGATCAGAACGATGGCGACCGCCGAACCATACGGCCAGTTGTTGCCCATCCCGAACTGCGACTGGATGAGAACGCCGATCGTGGTGCCGTCGATTCCCCCCACCATTCCCGGTGTGACGTAGTCGCCGACCGTTACTAGAAAGGCGAGCGAGAAGCCGATAGCCAGGCTGCGCCGCGTCAGTGGCCAGACGACGAAGCGAAACGTCTGAAACGTGGAGGCTCCGGCATCCTCGGAGGCCTCCATGAGCGCCTGGGGCAGCTTCTCGAAGGCATTGACGGTCGAAATGAAGATGAACGGGATCGAGATATAGGCGAAGACGAGGACCACCGACGCCGGTGTGTAGAGGAAGGCCTCGGACGGGTGCGCCAGCAGCCCGGTCGATGTCAGGAAGGAATTGAGAAGCCCCGATTGTCCCAGGATCAGACGCCACGCGAACACGCGCATGAGCAGGCTGATCCAAAGGGGGATCACGATCATCACGACAAGCATGGATCGGTGTCGAACCACGACGCGGCCGACGAAATAGGCGAGCGGATAGGCGATGAGCGCACCGACCATGCCGCCCAGCAGACTGAAGCGCAAGGTTCGCAGGAGCAGCGTCCAGAAACCCAGGGACTGGGCGAGCCGCTCGTAATTCACCAGCGACGGATGGAACGACAGGACGCCGTTCGTGGTCTTGAGGAAGCTCGTGCCGATCATCATCGCGTTCGGCAGCAGGACGATGAGGCCCAGCCAAACCATGACCGGCAGAGACCGCATTCGCGCCGCAAACTTGGCCGTCCGTCTCGGCGACAGGGCCGCCGCCCCAAGGCGCTCGGTCGCGATCGCGTCAGTCATTGAAGACGCGCGCGCTGGCGAGGTCCAGGCTGACATGAACGGGCTGGCCCCGAGAAAAGCCGCTGTCTCGGCGCGAGGCCGGCACGCTGGCGATCACGTTGAACTCTCCGCATTGCACGCTGACTTCGAGGTTGGTTCCCAGGAAGAGCACGTCCCTGAAGGTCCCCCGGAGACCTGGCCGGTCGTTGTCCGCCGCGGCGGGTTGGAGACCGACGGCTTCGAAGCGCAGGGCGAGACGCGCGGGGCCAGGGCTCGCGCCGACGAGTCCGGGGAGACGGATGTCGCCGATGCGGGCCACGATGTCGTTTCCTTCCGGTTCAAAGCGGATCGGAAGGAGGTTCGATCGGCCCACGAACTGGGCCACGAATTCGGAGCCCGGCGCGAAGTAGAGATCCTGCGGCGTGCCGAGCTGGGCGATCCGCCCATCTCTCATCACCGCGACCCTGTTGGACATCGATAGCGCCTCGCCCTGGTCGTGGGTGACATAGACGAAGGCGATGCCCAGGTCCTTCTGCAGCGACACCAGCGTGTGCTGCATCTGCTGGCGCAGACGCAGGTCGAGCGCACCGAGCGGTTCGTCGAGCAGCAGAACTTGGGGCCTGCAGACGATCGCGCGGGCGAGCGCGACCCGCTGCCGCTGTCCTCCCGACAATTGATGCGGGAGGCGATCCGCGAAGCTGTCCATCTCCACCATTCCTAGAGCCTCGGCGGCCTTGCGCCGCCGTTCCGTCTTGGCCTCGCCGCGCACGCGCAACGAATACTCGACGTTGTTGCTGACGGAGAGATGAGGAAACAGCGCGTAGCTTTGAAACACCGTGCGGACGTCGCGCTTGTTGGGAGGCACCTGCGTGACGTCCTGCCCCTGCATCAGGACACGGCCTCGGTCGGGCGTCTCGAACCCGGCGATCATTCTGAGGATCGTCGTCTTGCCCGAACCGCTCGGGCCAAGAATCGAGAAGAACTCGCCGGACGCGACCCTCAACGAGACCCGGTCGAGGGCTGGCTTTAGGCCGCCCTCGTAGGTCTTGTCGACGCTTTCCAGCGCGAGGACGCTCGACTCCTGTTCCGTACTCATGCGGGGTCTTTCGTCGGATTTGTCAGAGGGTGCCGGCTTTGAAGTCGTTCCAAATCTGCAGACGACGATCGAGATCCTCGGGCTTTTGGTACACGACGAGCTTGTCCCAGAACCCCGGCACTTCGGCGTCTAGGATATTGGTCAGCTTTATCACGGCATCCGTGATGCCCGCTGATTTGGCCTCCGCCGCCGTGAGAACCCCGTTATTGGAGGAGGCCTTGATGAACCGGGCCTGCCAGGCCGCACTCAGATTGTCGTTGATGAACTTGTAGACGATCGGCCGGTCGCCCTGCTTGGAGATGCCGGTGCAGTCGATCCAGCACGGCGTTCCCTCCTTTGGCAGCGTGTATTTGAAGTCCTTCCCCTTCTGCTGCAGCGAGTTGACCACGGCGACATTCTGGCAATAGCCGATCACCGCCTCACCCGAGGCATACATTGTCGTGGCATCGTCGAAGCCGGTGGCGATCACACGGATCTGCTTGCGCAAGGCCCGCAAGGCGTTGGTGCAAGCCGTGAACTCGTCGGCCGTGAGGTTGAACGGGTCTTTGGCGCCGGCATAGAGTGCGATCATCGGGAAAGTGATCGTGCAGTCGTCGAACATGTTGACCTTGCCTTCGAACTGCTTGTCCCACAAGGCAGCCCAGGAGGTCGGCTCTTTCAGCACTGAAGCATTGTACATCAGCGGCTGGGTTCCCCAGTTGTAGGGAATAGCCATAATCTGGCCGTCCACTTTGGTGAATTTCTTCCAGTCGAGTTGTGATGTGATCATCGACGCATTGGCGACTTTGGACACGTCGATCGGGACGATGAGACCTCCGGTCTTGAACCGTGGCAGCGAACCCGTTTCGATATACATGATGTCCGGTTTGATGGCGCCGGAGAAGGGTTGCGAAAACAGCTCGTCCTCAGAGCCGATGCGGACCGCTTTGACCTCGGTGCCGTTCGCCTTGCCCCATTCCTCGATCCAGGGATCGTCGTGGTAGGTCTCCCAGGTCAGCAATGTGATGGTCTTGGCCGCCCAGGCCTTGCGGATCAGGGCAGGGGCAAATAGGGCCGCGCCTGCGGCTGCGGCACCGCCCTTGACGATAGACCGGCGCGTGGGATGCGGGAGCAAATTCTGGTCGGGCATGTCGGCTCACTCTCGAGTCTGGCCCTATCGGCCTCACGGAGGCAGCGCAATCCGTATGCCAACCTGATCGGAACGGCTCCAAAGCTCGAGAGAAACGGGCGCATGGGGGAAACATTCGTTGCGACCGCTTCGATTCATTGAACAATTTCCGTTGGCGGTTTGCGGCTTTGGGGGTGCGACGCGGGCCACTGTCAAATGAGTCGCAACCGGCCGGATTTCAGCGGCGACACGCAGTGTCTCACATCTACGACACTATGGCCGGGAACGGGTCGGAAAGGCGCTGCTGTCGATGCTGATCTGGGAAAGCACCAGGATCATCGGATGATGCCAGCGCCATCAATTGCGCGTGGATATCGATCGCCCTCGTGGGGTCGGGGAGAAGACCTGTCGCCATGATCGAAATCGTGATCTGTGGGCTTAAGTCATCGATCTTGCCAAGATCGGTATATTGGCTGCGATCGCCTCCTGCCGCAGGCCAAAATCCCTCGCGTCACGATCCCACGCTGTATCTCGACAGGCCCGGCCTGGCAACGCCACAACCTGCACTGGCCTTCACGTATATTGAACGTGCCGGATCGGCTTGAGGTCGTACTGCCGCATTCTCCGATAGAGCGTCGCCCGGCTGATCTTCAGAGATTCGGCACAGCTCTCGATGTCGCCTGGCATTTTCGCCAAGGCCTTCACAATCGCGGCCCGCTCGGCGGCCTCGATCGCACTGCGCGCCGTGTCGGGCGAACCGGAACCGCCAGGCGGCGAGACCGAGAGCCGGTGGTTCGGCTCCGCGCCCTCCAGCAAGAGGTCCGCCTCGGTGACCCGACAATCATCGCAGATCTGCAAGGCGCGCTGGACCACGAATTTCAATTCCCTCGCATTGCCGCGCCACGGATAAGCCAGCATCGCGGCCAGGGCCTCATCCGTAAGATGGACGGCCCGTCCGAGCTTGGTCCGCTCGAACATGTTCTGGATAAGGAGTTTGAGATCCGGTCGTTCGCGCAAGGGAGGGAGGTGAACCACGAACGCGGCGAGGCGATAGTAGAGATCTTCCCGAAACAGTCCCTCGCGGACCCGAGCGAGCACGTCGTGATTTGTGGCCGCGATCACGTGAACGTCGATCCGCCGCGTCTTGCCTGAGCCCAGCGGCGTGACCTCTCCGGATTCGAGAACGCGCAGAAGACGGGTCTGGAGCGGCAGCGGCATGTCGCCGATCTCGTCCAGAAACAGGGTGCCGCCATCGGCCTCGACAAGGCGCCCGATGCTGCCCTCGCGCTTGGCGCCCGTGAAGGTTCCGACCCCATAGCCGAAAAGTTCGCTGTCGATCAGTGTTTCCGGCACAGCGGCGCAGTTGAATGCGATGAAAGGCTGTTCGCGTCTTCGGCCCTCGCGGTGCAGCGCTCTTGCCAAAGTATCCTTGCCGGTCCCGGTCTCGCCGAGGATCAGCACAGGCATGCCGCTGCCGTAGATACGGCGCAAGACCCGGGCTTTTTCGCGCAGCGGCGGTTCCGAGCCGAGGCATTCGTCGATGCTTGGAGCGTCATCGATCGTCCGGTCGGACCGGGGGAGCGCCACCTTCGTCTTCGAGGCGGCGAAGGCCGGTGCCTCCGCGAGGGTTTTCCGGCGTCCCTCGGTGCTGAACACAACCGCTTCGCCATCGCGCTGTAGCCGCACAGGCCCGCTTCCGGAGGAGATCTGCGTCGCGGCGCCAGCGTTGCTCTCGAAAACCGCCCAAAGATCGACCGGACTCAACTGTCCGGTCTGCAACCGCAACCATTGCCGGGCCGCATGATTGGCGCCGATGAGCGTCAGATGATCGTCGACCGCGAGCATAACCTTGCCGATGCCGGAGACCGTCGCCTTCAAGATCCTGTTGTTCTCGTACCGCAGGGCAAACAGGCAGTTGCCGACCCGCTCGGCGATCGTTTCAGTCATACCGCAGACGAGCCGGAACGTCTGGTCGCTCAGTTCCGCATCGGCGGTGGAGAGGTTCAGCACGCCGAGCATCTCGGCCTCGGCCGACAAGATGGGCGCCGAGGCGCATGACAAGGTGCCGAAGGTCCGGGCAAAATGCTGGGTCTTGAAGATTCGCACCGGACGACGCTCGATGACGCAGGTCCCGACGCCATTGGTGCCGACCGCGCCCTCGGCCCACAGGGAGCCGGCCCGTTCGACGGCGACGAAATTGTCGGAGGACGGATCTGAGTGATAATCGACGATAATGCCGGCCATATCGGCGAAGCTCGCGGTGAAACCGCAATCGGCCAGCGGCGCGGCGAATTCCTCGATCTCTTCCCCCAAGGGAACCAGCATACGTTCGAGAGGCTCGCGATGATCGCGAAGCTCGCTTGCTGTCAGCACCATAACCCGGTCCGCACTGCTCCGATCCAACCCATATCGATCGACGCAGCGCTGCCAGGATGCCGCGATGGCCGAGGAAGCCAGCTGGACCCGGCCATCGGCCTCATGATCCGTCGCAGGAGACCGAATACGCTTTTGGAAGCCGCTCATGCCGACGCTACCCGATGACCAGATCACCGAAAGGCATCCTTGATGCTCAGACCTTCCGCGTCAAGAAATCAAGCAAGTTTCATTCCGTCATAGCGAGCGAAAGGCCTGAACCTGGATTTCCACAAGCAGATCAGGACGAGCCAGCTTGGACTCGACCGTAGCGCGGACCGGAGCGGAGGTCGGCTCGACCCAGAGGTCCCAGGCGGCGTTCATCAGGCTGATATCCGCGATATTGGCCAGCCAGATGTTTGCCGACACGATGCTGGCCTTCGTCAGCCCTGCCTTGCCGAGAAGCTCTTCGATCTGAGAGAGAATGTCGGCCGTCTGCCCGGCGACGTCGGCCGCAGCGTCCCGGGCGACGACGCCTGACAGGAAAACGAAGCCGCCGGCCTCGACGATGCGATTGAAACGGCCTGTCCATTCCGACCTTACGATTGTCACTGATCGATCTCCTTCAGCTTCAGGCGTTCTGCATCACGACCGATTTGGTGTTGAGATATTCCTCGACGTGCTGCACGCCGGATTCGCGCCCATAGCCGCTGGCCTTGTAGCCGCCGAACGGAATGACGGGGTCGAGCGACCCATAGCAGTTCACCCAGACCGTTCCCGATCGGATCGACTTGGCCATCCTATGGGCGGTCTTCACATTCTGCGTCCACACGCCGGCACCGAGGCCGTAAGGTGTGGCGTTTGCGATGGCTGTGGCCTCCTCGAGCGTATCGAAGGGAATGACCGCGGCCACCGGGCCGAAAATCTCCTCCCGCGCCACGCGCATGTCGTTATTGACACCCGAGAGCACGGTCGGCGCCATGAAGAAGCCTTTGCCGAGTTCCCCGTGGGTGACGCGGGTGCCCCCGAAGCTGGCGGTCGCACCTTCCCGAAGGCCGATGTCGATGTAGCGGCTGACGCGGTCGAGCTGGACGGCCGACACGACCGGGCCGATCTGCGTCGCGGGGTCGGCGCCGTCGCCGACTCTAAGGCCCTTGGCCAGGGCGGAGAGACGCTCGACGAAGGATTGGTAGATCGAGCGTTGGACGAGCACTCGCGTTCCGGCACAGCAAATCTGGCCGGAATTGGCGAAGACACCCATTCCAGCCCCGGTGACGGCGGCGTCGAGGTCCGCATCGGCGAAGACGATGTCCGGCGATTTGCCTCCGAGTTCGAGCGTCACCCGCTTGAAATTGCCCTTGGAGGCTTCGACGATCTTGCGGCCCGTCACGTCCGAGCCGGTGAAGGCGATCTTGTCGACATCCATATGGGCCGCCAGGGCGGCGCCTGCGGTATGGCCGAAGCCTGGAACCACGTTGACGACCCCGGGCGGCACTCCCGCTTCGAGGACGAGTTGTCCGAGCCGCAGCGCGGTGAGCGGCGCGTCCTCGGCGGGCTTCAGCACCATGGTGCAGCCGGTCGCCAGGACGGGGCCGATCTTCCAGATCGTCGAGGTCAAGGGCGCATTCCAGGGCGTGATCGCCCCAACCACCCCGACCGGCTCCTTCAGCGTACAGGCGAATACGTTTCCCGGTAGCGAGTTCGGGAGGGTCTCACCATGGATGGTCGTGCAGATACCGGCGTAAAACCGGAGCATGCCAAGCGCGCGTTGCCGGCGCCCGCGCATGACCGTGATCGGCGCTCCCATGTCCTTCATGTCGGTCTGGCTGAACGCCTCGAACTCGGCTTCGACGAGATCGGCCAGCTTCAACAGGCATTGCTGTCGCTCGAACGGAGTGAACCGGCTCCACGGACCCGATAAGGCCCGCCGCGCCGCCGCCACCGCCAGATCGATGTCGCCGGCGTCCCCCTCCGCCACATGGGCGAGCACATCGCCCGTCGCAGGATTTCGGGTCTCGAAGGTTCGCCCGCCGACCGCATCGACATGGCGTCCGTCGATCAGCAGTCGTTCGAGCGGGATCGCGCCGACGACCTTCAGGTCCGCCGAGTTCGAAGTCATAGGCTTGCCTTTTCGACAGGGGGTTAAGCGTCGCGACGCGCGTCAGGCGAACAGAGCGCGCAGATGGTCGTTCAAAAAGATTCCGTCAGGATCGATGTCGCGCCGTATGACCTTAAAGGCGTCGTAGCGCGGAAACAGGCGCTCGAGCCTGGCCGCCGACATGAAGTGGTGCTTCCCCCAATGCGGGCGAGCATCATACCGGTCCAAGATCGCATCCATGTCCTGGAGCATGCCCCAGCTTGCGAATTCGAGGGGGCCGGAAATCGATAGGGCGTAGCCGTCCCGCTCGGAGTAGGCGCTGATATAGGAGTCGTCGGCCTTCACCGGACGGCTCTCCACCGGATAGACAGCCTCGGGGTACTTGGTCTGGAATTTGTGACGCACTTCGCCGAAGGCCTCCTCGAAGCGATCGAAGGGCACGGCGTATTCGATCTCCCGATAATTGGGCAGGTAGATGTTCGGATAGATCACGGAGCTGTGATCGAAGACCTCTCCGGCGTGAAGCTCGGGAGCGGGCTCATCGACCGGAACCGCGTTGTAGGTGCGCATATGGCAGATGTCGGCGTCGCGCGTGGCTTTCGAGGGCACGGATCCGCCGGGCAACTTGTAGAGATCGGCGGATTCCTTGATCGGCAGCCAGAAGAACCAGAAGGTGCGATTGGCATCGAGCAGATCGTGCAGCGAGGCCAGTGTGTCCTCGACGTCCGTATTCCAGGACCGCTTGAGAATGTTGTAGGAGGGGACCGCTTGCAGCGTGATCGACACGAACAGGCCGAACATGCCGATCGAGCAGCGGAACGCCTTGAACAGTTCCCCATCATTCTCGCCTGAAAGATCGAGGAACTGACCGTCGGCGGTCACGATCCGGGCGGCTATCATCTGCGCCGACATGCAGGGCAGCGACGTGCCGGCCCCATGCGTTCCAGTGACGATCGCTCCGGCTATACTCTGCGTGTCGATGTCGCCCTGGTTGTTGAGCGACAGGCCTTGGGTCCGCAGATAGCGGCTGACCTCGCCTACCGTCATCCCGGGCCGCACGGTCACCTGACATCGCTCGTGATCGACCGAGACGACCTGGTTGAACTGCCGGAAATCCACATGCATGCCGGACGTCGGCACGACGGCCGGCGTCGCATGGCCACCCCCGCTCGCGCGGATCGGGAGGCCAAGTTTCCGGGCTGCCAGGACAGCCTGCCGAACCTCCTCCTCCGTCCGTGGCGCGGCCGTATAGGTCGGCACGAAATACTGGTCGCCAAACCAGTTCCACCAGAGTGTCCCGGGTCGGATGAATTCAGCGTCGCTCGACGGCATGATGGTCTCCAAAGTGAGGATGGACGGATACTGTCCACGGTCTGCCAAAGCGTGGCCAGCCGGAGCATGAAAGCGCCATCACGCCCGGTTCTCCGATGCCGGTCATCAATGCGCCGCGCCTGCGAGCATCGCATTGACCTTCGGCAAAACCGTCTTGCCGAGCAGCTCCATCGATCGCCTCATCACGGCCTTGTCGGTCCAGTCGTGCGCCGTCATCATCAGGGTTTCGAAGGGTCCGACCTCCTCCCGGAACGCCAGGATTTTGCGGGCCACGGTCTCCGGGCTGCCACAGATCACGAAATTGTCGCGCACCATGGAATGCGTGATCGTCGAGGGGTCGGTATCCCTCGTCGGCGCCAGCAGGGCCGCCGCGTCCATCCGTTTATAGACTTGGAACATGTAGTCGTAATACCAGTCGAACGGGCCGCCCGGCTTGCGCACATAGGCCTCAGCCTCCTCGTCCGTTTCGGCGACGAAGATGCTCCTTGCGACGCGCCAATCTGCGCCGTTCGGCGTCCGTCCGCGTTTCGAAAGCTCGTCGGCATAGACCTCCCAGTGCGTCTTCACGACCCAGGATGCCACGAAATTGGCGGAAATCGGCATCAGGTCGCGTTGGGCGGCGACCCGCATCGATGAGGAGTTCGGGCTGCTGACCGAGATGGCCATCCGCGGGTGCGGCTTCTGGAAGGGTTTTGGAAGCGGTCCGACGCCGAGATCCGGCCAGATGGTCTTGGTGATGCCGAAATTCCAGGATTTTCCGACGAAGTCATAAGGCGGATCGGAAGCCCAGATCGCCTTCATGATCCGCACGGATTCCTGGAGCATTTCCTGGCGGTTCTGCCCTTCGAGGCCGAACATCTCGATATCCGACCCGAGCGCGCCAGTGCCGACGCCAAGGATCAATCGCCCCTTGGTCAGTTGATCGAGCAGCGCGACATGCGCCGCCAATTGCGCCGGGTGATAGTAGGGCACCGCCAGGACGCCGGTGCCGAGCTTCAGGGTCTTCGTCTGCGACGCGATAAAGGCCAGGAAGATCAGTGGCGACGAGACTTGCTCGATGTCGGAGGAATAGTGTTCCCCGATCCAGCCTTCGGCGAAACCGAGTTCGTCGGCAAGCTTGAACTGCTCCACGTCTTCGTCGAGCGTGATGGGATAATCCCTGTTCATCGTATGCAACGGCATCATGAAGAGTGAAAGTTTCACTGTCGCCCCCTGTCGGATCGTATGGGGCACGGAGCGCAAGCACCATGCCATCCCTCGATCGAGGCACTGTCCGAGACGGGGGGAACACGCGGGCCGGGGTCAGACGTCTCAGTCGCGAGATTGGCGTCTCAATGCCGGCAGGATCGAGCCAGCGGGGCGACGGCCTCGGCTTAGGGCGGGCACAGCGCCCTCTCCTTGCGACCGAGCGCAGGTCAGCGTGGCACGACGATTGCGGGAGCGCCGGTCAGATCCCGACGGAGACTTCCGATGACCGGTCCGAACCTGTTCCGACAAGGCATGCGGCGCCTTGCCTCCGGCGTCTCGATCGTCACTACGCTCGACGGCGGCAGCCCGCAGGGTTTCGCCGCGACCGCCGTGAGTTCGGTCTGCGCGGAGCCGTCTCCGATCCTGCTGATCTGCGTCAACCGGACCGTCTCCTGTCACGGCACCATCCATCGCGGCGGACTTTTCTGCGTCAACGTGCTGGCCGAGGACGATGTCGCCACCGCGTATCTCTTCAGCTCGTCCGAGAAGCGTCACCTCCGGTTCAAGGATGCGGCCTGGGAGGTCCTGACCACCGGCGCACCCGCCCTGACGGCCGCGCTCGCGAGCTTCGACTGCCGTGTAACGCAAGCGATCGAGGTTCAGAGCCATACGATTTTCCTTGGCGAGGTGGTCGCGACGCGGCTTCGGGACGGAGAGCATCGTCCGCTTCTCTATGTCGGGGGGCGCTTCGAGGGGCTGCGCGAGCCCGCGTCCGAGGTCGCGGTCTCATGATCGGCGAGCGGTGTGCCGACGTCGTGAAAGCCGGTACAACAGCCTGCGGGGCGAACCTATGAGAGTTGTCGTCATCGGAGGCGGCGCGGTCGGCGTCGCTTCGGCGAGTTGGCTCCTTCGCGACGGCCATGACGTGTCGATCGTCGAGCGCAACGGCATCGCCGAGGGGGCGTCCTACGGCAATGCCGGTTGCCTCAATCCGTCCTCCGTGGTTCCGATGTCGATGCCGGGAAACTTGGCGAAGTTCCGGGTTGGCTTCTGGATCCGCTGGGGCCGCTGTCGATCCGCTGGCGCTATATTCCCACCATCGCTCCCTGGCTGATCCGTTTCCTCAAGGCCGGCACCCCGGACAAGGTCGCCCTTCAGGCTGCGGCCCTGGGGGGACTGCTGCACGATTCCGTCGGCGTCTATGCGCCCCTCGTCCGAAACGCCGGCGCACAGCATCTCGTTCGCCGTAACGGCCACCTCGTCGTCTATCGGTCCAGGCAGGATTTCGACGGCGACGCTCTGGGGTGGCGCCTGCGACGCGACAATGGCATCGACGTCCAGGTGCTCGAGGCGGACGAACTCTGGCAGCAGGAGCCCAGCCTGTCGCGGGACTATGGGCTCGGCGTCTTCATTCCGCAGAACGGCCATACAACCGATCCGCAGGCTTTGGTGCGGGCGCTGGCGGAGGCCTTCGAGCGCGACGGAGGCCACGTGGTTCGCCGCCGGGCATCCGGCTTCGTCTTCGACGGCGAAACCCTGACCGGCGTTGCAACGGACGATGGTGTGCTGCCGGCCGATGCGGCCATCGTCGCGGCGGGCGCCCATTCGAAGGCCTTCGCGCTTCAACTCGGAGACCAGGTGCCGCTCGACACCGAACGCGGCTATCACGTGATCATCAAGGATCCGGAGGCGATGCCCCGGATCCCCATCATGGACGCATCGGGAAAGTTCGTGGTCACCCCGATGGACATGGGCCTGCGCATCGCCGGCACGGTGGAATTCGCCGGCTTGGATGCGGCACCCGACTGGCGGCGCGCCAGGAAGCTGCTGGCGCTCGGCACTCGGCTCTTCCCGGCGCTTGCCTCATCCTACACGGAGGACCGTCTGTCTTTTTGGATGGGGTTTCGGCCGAGCATGCCGGACTCGCTTCCCGTCATCGGAGCCTCGAAGCGGAGCCGTAGCGTCGTCTACGCCTTCGGGCATGGCCATGTCGGCCTGGCGGCGGCGGCGCAAACCGGGCGCCTCGTCGCCGAACTGATCGGCGGCCGGTCGCCCAGCATTGCCATAGACGCCTTCAGCCCGAGGCGGTTCGGTTAGAACGTGGTGCCGAAGACCCGGCATGGGGTTTTCGGACGAGATCATGCTCTAACATATTGGAATCGATCACGTTCATGTGATCCAGGGGTTTTACGCCAGGCCATCGCAGGGGACGCATCATGCCGGAAAGATCGAAGGCCGAGACGCTTGGCGTAGGCCTGATGGGTGTGGGGCGGATGGGCTCGGCCCTCGCTCGCGCACTCGCAACCGCCGGGCACGACGTGTGGATCTGGAACCGAAATCCCGCGCGATGCGACCCCCTCCGGCACATCTGCACGGTTGCGTCCGATCCTGTAGAGATTTGCCGGTCGACCGAGCTCGTCCTCACCTGCTTCGAGAACTATGGGGCGACCTATGAGGTCCTCGACACCGAAGGCGTCCGCACCGCGCTTGCCGGGAAGACGCTCGTGCAAATGTCGACCGCCACAGCCGAACAAGCGCGGGATTTCGGGCGCTGGGCCGCCCGGCACTCCATTGCCTATCTCGACGCCAAAATCGCCGTCACCCCCGCTCAGATCGGCAAGCCCGACTGTGTGATCCTCTATGCCGGCTTAAGGACGGTCTTCGACGAATTCGCGCCCACCTTGCGCTGCTTGGCCGGCCGGACGACTTTCATGGGTGAAAGGATCGAGGCGGCCGCCCTGGGTGACTTCGCCTTCCTCAGCCTCTATTTCGCCGGGACCATCGGCGTTCTCCACGGTGCGGCGCTCTCCCAGGCCTGTGGATTGGACGTCGGGCAATTCTTCAGCCTTGTTCCATCCTACCTTGCGGAGGTCGCTGCCCGCTCGACGTCTTTCGAGCCGATGGCGCTCAAGGGTGAATATGATGACGTCCAGTCCGCACTGAAGACGGATCTGGCCGCAGCGGTCCTGCTCGGCGCGGTCGCCGATCAGGCCCGCATGAGCGATCTGTTTCCAGCCTCGCTCATCGGCATGATGCGGGATGCGGTCGAACGGGGGAACGGCGAGCGCGACTCCGCCGCCTTGATCGAATGTTTCTTGAAACCCCGGGCCGCCGGGGCCGCCTGATGTCCGCCGATACAGTGAAAATTTGCGATTGCATCACCGTCGGCCGCGCCACCGCCTTCTTTCTCGCCAAGCGGGGCCTGTGCCCCCCCATCGTCGAGAAGGATCACATTACACCTTCGGCACCGCCATGCCGCGCTGTACGGCCGGGCGTGCGCCGACCGTCTCCAGCCAACCATGGATCGCGGGCTTGTCCGCAAGGTGGTCTTTCAATGCCTCCTTGAGGAAGGTCGTGGCAGCTACGGTCCAAGCATAGCAGGCAATGTCGGCGATCGAATAGTTTTGACCCGCCAGATAAGGCACTGCCGCGAGCCGCTTTTCCATGACGCCGAGAAGGCGGCCGGACTCGGTCGTGAAGCGCTCGATGGCGAGAGGCGCCTTCTCGGGAGAGCGCACCGCGAAGAAGCCCAACTGACCCAGCATCGGACCGAAGCCGCCAATCTGCCAATGCAGCCATTCGAGGGCCTTGAACCGCTCAGGCCCCGAGGGCGCCAACAACTTTCCGGTCTTCTCCGCCAGGTAGGTCAGGACCGCGCCCGATTCGAAGACCGAGAGCGGGCCGCCCTCGGCATCCTCGTCGACGATGGCGGGGATTTTATTGTTGGGACTGACCTTCAGAAAATCGGGAGAGAACTGCTCGTCCTTAGAGATGTTGACCGCATGAACATTGTAAGGGAGGCCGAGTTCCTCGAGAGCGATGGAGACTTTGCGGCCGTTGGGCGTCGCCCACGTGTAGAGCTGGATCACAGGCTGTCCTCGCTGGATGATGAGCCTTCGACATGGCTCGCGATTGGCCCGAATCCAAGGCGCCCCCGTCAAGATTATCAAACGACACCCTCAGGATTGAGGACGAAGGTTTATTAAGGCTCCCGTGACATGAAACGGTGCATGCGCGGGGATGCTGGAAAGGCGTTCGCGCCCGGATGATTCGGAGTCAACGATGGGGGTAGGAGACCTTGGCTCGGCCTTGCCTGAGCAAGCAGCCTCTGATCTGCCGGTCCATGTCTTTACGACCGAGGATGAGCGCGGCAACATCGGAGCCATGCTGGCTCATTTGCGGATGGACACCCGCTTTTCGTCGGGTGCCGAAGGCCCTTTGTCGTCGAGCGCCGCCAATATCGTCAGCGATGCGATCGCGCAGCCTCTCGACCAGTGCCGTGCCTTGGCCCAGATGGGACCCGTGATCCTCATTTCGGAGCGGACAGACTTCGAGTTCCGCCTTGCGGCCGCCCGTAGCGGCGTCAAGGCCATCGTCAAAAGGCCCGTCGATCCCATCCAGATCGCGGGATGGCTCGCCTACCTGACGCACCGCGATGGTCCGGGCCGGATTTCGGTGGTCGTGGTCGAAGATCACGCCGATACGGCCGACTTCACGGGAGAGATTCTCCGCTGCGCCGGCATGGCGGTGGAGGTCGTCTGCGATCCTTCCCTGGCCATCGAGACCATCGAGCGCACCCTTCCGGATCTGGTGCTGATGGACCTCTACATGCCGGGTGTCGACGGTATGGAACTCGCCGAGGTCATCCGGCAGAACCGGCATTTCGTATCCATGCCGATCGTGTTTTTGTCGGCGGAACGGAACGAGGATCGCCAGACTGCGGCCCGGCGCGTCGGCGGCGACGATTTCATTCAAAAGCCGATCGATCCCCGTAAGCTGGTGGATCAAGTCCTGCTGAGAGCACATCGGGCGAGGATGCTGCGCTCCATGATCGAGCGAGACGGGTTGACGGGACTGTTGAATCACAGCCGTTTCCACGAACATTTGACTCACGAACTCGAACGCTGCCGCAGAACCGGCGGGATTCTGAGCTTGGCGATGATCGACATCGATCACTTCAAGAGCGTGAACGATCGCTATGGTCACCCGTGTGGCGACGGCGTGCTGCGCAGCCTGGCGAATTTGCTGACCAGCAGCCTTCGGCGCATCGACATCATATGCCGTTACGGCGGGGAAGAGTTCGGCATCATCTTCCTCGACACCGAAGCCTCCGATGCGGTAGCGGTTCTCGACAACGTCCGTCAGATGTTCTCAGCCTCGGATTGCTCGACCTCCGACCACAGCTTCCGGGTGAGTTTCAGCGCCGGGGTTGCCTCTGGCCGAGATCATGAGACGGCCGAGGACCTCGTGGCGGCTGCCGACCGGGCGCTCTACAGCGCCAAAAGCGCCGGCCGCAATCGCGTCCAGAGTGCGATGTCGTCGGTGGCGCCAAAGATTCGCCGCGCCCTGCGCGCCTAGAGCGGGATGCCGAACAGTCGACACGGGTTTTCGGATGACATCTCTAACATCGTGATCTAAGCGAACAGCCGGAACGAAACTTTGCGCCGTTATCGGCCCGCTTCCCGCGCGATCCCTTGGAGCGGCGGACATTGCCCATCGATGGGATCGGCACCGCCTGCTCTTGCCCAGATCACACGGACGGGCATAAGACGTCTCGAGGGGATTGAGATATTCAACTCAACCCAATCTACAGGGACTGGCGCAAGGATCGAACAAAGCCGATCCGTGCTTCGGTATGGGGTAGGCCCGTCGATTTCGCGCGGCCACGCTCCAGGTAGACAGTTACCACGGTCATGCGATGAGGATCGCGAAGCGATTTAGTCTTGGCACCTCGTATCTCGGTGCGATCAAGCCGCCACAAGGAAGCGGAAATGGACGATAGGCCGTCGGTCGTCGACGATGCCACGGACGAAAAGCGGCGGCTCGCGGCGCTCGACGCTTACGATATTCTCGACACGCCAGCGGAAGCGGGGTTCGACGATATCGTCCAGTTGGCGTCGCAAGTTTGCGTTACGCCCGTCGCGCTGGTGAGTTTCGTTGCTGCGGACCGTCAATGGTTCAAGGCGCGGGTCGGCTTCACGTCGTGTGAGAC
Organism: Lichenihabitans sp.; assembly: GCA_965214365.1. GTDB lineage: Bacteria > Pseudomonadota > Alphaproteobacteria > Rhizobiales > Beijerinckiaceae > Lichenihabitans. Next base: position 222,051 of record CBDCBM010000004.1, on the reverse strand, counting down.
GCCGCTCGAACAATCGGTTTGCTCGCATGCCCTGCGCCAGCACGACCTTCTGGTCATTTCTGACCTGACGCTCGATAGCCGAACTCGCGACAACCCTCTGGTGCGGGACGAACCCCATCTGCGCTTTTATGCCGGCGCGCCGATCGTGACACCGGATGGCGATATCCTGGGTGCGGTTTGCGTCGTGGACGACAAGTCCCGGCCCGAGGGCCTGACGCCGCATCAAGAATCGACGCTTCGGATTCTGGCGCGTCAGGTGATGACGCAGTTGGAACTGCGGCGCCTGTTGCGGAGGCGTCGGGAGGAAGATCAGCTCCACCGCCAGATTCTCGATAGCGCCGTGGATTATGCCATCGTGACTATGGACCGCGAAGGCCTCGTCACGAGCTGGAGCGAGGGCGCCCGGCAGATCCTCGGCTGGACCGAGGAGGAAATTCGCGGCCGCCCCGCACGGCTCTTCTTTACCGTGGCGGACGATGCCGAAGGCGTGCCGGAGCGCGAGATGAAGGCCGCGCGCGAGATGGGCCGCGGGACGGACGAACGCTGGCATCGACGCAAGGATGGTCGATTGTTCTGGGCCAACGGCGAAATGATGCCGCTCCATGCCGACGATGGCCGCCACATCGGCTACCTCAAGATCCTGCGCGACCGCACCATCGAGCGGCGGCGGGAACAGCGTCTCCTCGCGCTGGCGCAGGCTTCGGCCGGGTTGCTGGTCGCCAGCGACCCGGACGAGGTGCTGGGCGCGGTGCTGGAGGACAGCAGCCAACTCCTCGGCTTCGACGAAAGCCGCAGCTACGTCGTGACGCCTGATGGCGCTCATCTGTCGCTTACGCGCTCGATCGGTATAGGTGCCGAACCTCGGCAGGCCTCGGAGCGCGTTCCGTTCGACGCTGTTATCGGCGGGATCGTGGCGGAAGAGCGCAGGCCGCTGATCCTGAGCGATGTCGACCAGACCACCGAGCCGCGTTATCAATCCGGGCGGGACAGCGGCCTCAAGGCCTATGCGGGCTTTCCGGTCATCGTCGAGGATCGCCTCTACGGCGTTCTGTCGTTTGGCTCCGTCAGCCGCCCCCGGTTCGACCCGGAGACCCTCGCCTTCTTCGGAACACTGGTCCGTTATCTCGCGGTCGTGCGCGAGCGGCTCGACAAGCAGGCCGCTCTCCTGGGGCTTGCCGAGACGCTCGAACAGAGGGTCGATGAACGCACCGAGGAACTGCGGCACACCGAGGAGAAACTACGCCAGTCGCAGAAAATGGAGGCGGTGGGCCAACTCACCGGCGGTATCGCGCATGATTTCAACAACCTCCTGACCGGCATCACCGGCGCGCTCGACCTGATAGCGCGACGGATCGCCCAGGGGCGGATGGCCGATGTCGAGCGCTACATCAAGACCGCGACGGCCTCGGCGAATAGGGCGGCGGCGTTGACGCATCGGCTGTTGGCCTTCTCCCGCCGACAGCCGCTTGACCCTAAACCGACCGATTGCGACCAGCTTGTCGCTTCGATGGAAGACTTGCTGCGTCGCACGCTCGGCGAGACGGTCATCCTGGATGTTACTCTGTCAGGGGCGGACTGGCTGACGCTGTGCGACAAGCACCAGCTCGAAAACGCGCTGCTGAACCTCGTCATCAACGCCCGCGATGCCATGCCGGAGGGCGGACGGCTCCTTGTTTCCACGTCTTGCGCGAGTCTTGACGAGGCCTATTGCCAGTCGCGCAACTTGGCGCCGGGTGCCTATGTCTGTGTCTCGGTCGCCGACAATGGCTGCGGGATGGCGGACGACGTTCTCACCCGCGCCTTCGATCCGTTCTTCACGACGAAACCGATGGGCCAGGGCACCGGCCTCGGGTTGTCGATGGTCTATGGGTTCACGCGGCAGTCCGAGGGTCACGTGCGCATCGAAAGCGCGGTCGGCGAGGGTACGACCGTCAGCATCTATCTGCCTCGTTTCAGCGGCGAGATGGTCGAGGAAGCGGAATCGGCCGGGACCATCCTGCCCTATGCCGCGACGACCGGCGGAACCGTCCTCATCGTCGAGGACGAACAATCGGTTCGCGACTTCGTCACCGAGGTGCTCGGCGACCTCGGCTATCGGACGCTGCAAGCGAGCGATGGCCCGAATGGATTGCGCATCCTGCAATCGGCGGAGCGCATCGACCTATTGATCACCGATGTCGGGCTGCCAGGGATGAACGGGCGGCAACTGGCCGACCAGGGCCGGCAGAGCCGCCCCGCCCTAAAAGTCCTGTTCATCACCGGCTACGCGGAAAACGCCACATTCGGGAGTGGCTTTCTCGACCCCGCCACACAGATGATGACCAAACCCTTCGCGGTGGATGCTCTGGCTATCCGCATCAGAAGCATGCTGCAGAGCTGAACCAATATTGGCAAGAAAAGACACTATTACTGCAATCTGAATGGGTGAAAAATAAATTTTTCCATCTCTATTTGAAACTTTGATATAATTTTATATTTTACTGCTGTATTAACGATAATAATGCAGTAGTAATCATAAATGTAAATATATCAATAATTGAATATGTCATAAAATACGGTAAATTTAACCAACTTTTAATCATCTAGAGACGGAAATCCCAGCCTGATCTATGCTCTCATGATCAAGATTAATACAGGGACGAGAGCGCCATGTCGATACAGAGCAGCATTATTGAAGCGTTGAAAGCCAGTCAGTCGGCCCACCAAGTCGGCCTAGCCGAAATTCAGACGTTACGAGCCGAAAGACTGACCTTGCAAAGCAAAGTCACGACGTTGGAAGCGAAGATCGCCGGTCTGGAAGTGGAGTCGGTGAAGCTTGTCGATCCCGCAACGGTCCAGCCCCTGCTGGAAGAACTGGCACGAGCCGTGGCGGCGACCCATGCGGCGATCGCTCCGGCGGAAACTCAACTCGCCTCGCTCGCTCCTGCCGCCGCCCCGGCTCCTACCGCTGCCCCGACCCCTACCGCTGCCCCGACCCCTGCCGCTGCCCCGACCCCTGCCGCTGCCCCGGCTCCTGCCGCCGCTCCGGCACCCGCGCCCAAACCCGCTCCCGTCCCGGTCGATCCCGCCGAATTCGCCACCTCAGTCGTGGTTACGCCGGCCTCGGCTTCATCCGCGCCAGCCCCTGTCGCACAGTAAACAGTCCAATCGGCGTTGAAGATGGCCTTTTGGCAAGCGCGAATGCGTGCCGCCTCTCGTGCGGCATGCGTTGATCAGTCACCATCGATGCGCGCCGGTAAAACTCCAGTCGTCCTCGCGCCCGGCGGTCTCGACCGCGATCAAAAGAGTGGCGCTGCAGCGCAAAAACTTGATGGGTCATGTTAATATTGGGGATTGAGGAGCGATGCGGCGACAGGGGGCTCGCGACCTCGTCTACGAATTGTGCCCAAATTCGGACATATTGTCGCTTTGGCTCAAGAGTGGGTCGGTGCTGGGATCGGTGCCGGCATGTCGCTTGCAATAGATTTGCGTAGGTGATGACGGATGCGGATAAAAGAGAAACCGCCCCAATGGGCAGCGGAAGGGAGTCTCCAGTGGCAGACATGACATCGACAGGTCCGGGGTCGTCCGGTCTCATTCTCGACCGGCGTGAATTGCTCGCCGGCGCTAGCGCGCTCGGCCTCGCGTTCGGGGCGATGGGAGGTCCGGCCCTTGCAGCCGATGCCCCCAAAAAAGGCGGCACACTGCGTCTCGGCATGGAAGGCGGAAGCGCCTCGGACAGCCTTGACCCCCGGACCTACGCGGATTCCGTTCCGATCTCGTATGGCTACCAGATCTGGAACGGCATGGTGGAGATCGACCAGGCCGGCAATGCGTCCGGCGAATTGCTCGAATCCTGGGAGACCAAGCCAGGCGCCACCGATTGGATTTTCAATGTCCGCAAGGGCGTTACCTTCCACTCCGGCAAGACGCTGGATGCGGACGACATCATCTACTCGCTGAACCTGCACCGGGGCGAGACCAAATCGCCCGCCAAGGATCTGCTGAGCGCGATCACCGAAATCAAGAAGATCAACGCCAATCAGGTCGGGATCACGCTTTCGGCCGGCAATGCCGATCTGCCCTACAACTTGTCCGATTACCATATCCTCGTTGTTCCGAACGGCTTCACCGACTTCTCCAAGCCTGACGGAACGGGCGCTTATGCGCTCGAAAGCTTCCAGCCCGGCGTCCGGGTGTTGACCAAGAATACCGGGCATTACTGGAAGCAGGGCCGGGCTTGGTTCGACAGCATCGAGTTGAAGTATATTCCTGACGCGGCCTCGCGGACGCAGGCGCTGATTTCCGGGCAAGTCGATGCCGTCAACCGGCTCGATCCCAAGACCGTCAGCTTCGTGATGAAGTCGCCGAAGGTTTCCGTGCTCCAGACCAAGGGAACCGGCAACCGCTTCGCCTTCGTGGCCCTATGCGACAACGATGCCTTCAAGTCCAACGACGCACGCATGGCGTTGAAATTGGGCATGGACCGGCAGAAGATCGTCGACACGGTCTACAAAGGCTACGCGGCGATCGGTAACGACAGCACCGTCGCGCCGTCGAACAAATATTTCGCGCCCGACGTGCCGCCGCATAGCTACGATCCCGACAAGGCCGCCTTCCACTACAAGAAAGCCGGCAGCCCGACGTTCCAGCTCCAGGTCTCGGAAGGCGCCTTTTCGGGCGCTACCGACGCGGGCGTGCTTTACCAGGAGGCCATGAAGAAGGCCGGCATCGACCTCGACGTGAAACGCGTGTCGGGCGACGGATATTGGGACAACGTCTGGCTTAAGGCGCCGTTCTGCGCCGTCTATTGGGGCGGTCGACCGACCGTGGACCTGCAACTGTCGCAGACATTCATTTCCACGGCGAACTGGAACGACACCCATTGGCGGGACCCGGCCTTCGACCAGATCATGGTCGCGGCGCGGGTCGAACTCGACGAAGCCAAGCGCAAGCAGATGTATGCGGATGCCCAGCACATGATCTCCGATACCGGCGGCATGGTCTGTTTCGCGGTCGGCGACTATCTCGACGGCTATTCGAAGAAGGTGATGGGGACCGCTCCTCACCCACGCTACGACATGTGCGATCAACGCATCGCCGAAAAAGGCTGGTTCGCCTAAACCACCACGAGACCCGGGACAGCGAAAGTTGCCCGGGTTTTTTCTGTGCGTGTCGGGCCTTCTCATCACCGGGTTCATGGACATCTCGTGCCCTGCGGGCCACGCTCGCCTGGTTTAGACATCCACCGGCGCCTGATGCGCGGATTTCACCAACCGGTCGCTCGCAGCGCGTGCTCGGTGTCGTGTCCTGAAAGGATCTGATCGTGTTCCGTTTGATCCTATCTCGCGTGGGTTTAGGGGTGATAACGCTCCTGGTCGTGTCCATCGTGATCTTCGTCCTGACGCAGATCCTGCCCGGTGACGCCGCCTCCTCGGTGCTCGGCCAGGGGGCGACCCCGGAGGCCCTTGTCACGTTCCGCCATGAACTCGGGCTCGATCAGCCGGCCCTCTACCGCTATTTCGCCTGGCTGGGCGGTGTGCTGCACGGCGACTTCGGCGTCGCGCTGACCAATAAGCAGAACATCATCGAAGTGCTGGGGCCGCGCTTCAAGAACACCCTGTTCCTTGCCAGCTACGCGGCCCTGCTGGCGCTGCCGCTGGCGGTGGGTTTCGGTATCCTGGCCGCCATTCGCGAGGGACGGTTCACCGATCGTCTGGCCAATATCCTGGCCCTGCTCGCCATTTCGATGCCGGAATTTTTCGTCGGCTATGTGCTGATCCTCAATTTCTCGGTGAACCATGAATGGTTCCCCTCGCTCGCGACAGTCAGTTCCGACACCCCCTTCGCCGAGCGTGTGTGGGCCGTGACGCTGCCCGCCATCACCGTCACCTTCCTGGTGACGGCGCATATGCTGCGCATGACGCGAAACTCGGTCCTGGCCACGATGTCGACCGCCTATGTGGAGATGGCCTTCCTCAAGGGCCTCAGCCGCGCCCGCGTCGTCACGCGCCACGCCCTGCCGAATGCCGCGGCGCCGATCATTTCGGTCATCGCGTTGAACCTCGCCTATCTGGTGGTCGGCGTGGTGGTGGTGGAGAACGTCTTCACCTACCCTGGCATCGGCCAATACATGATCGATGCCGTGACGAAGCGCGATGTGCCCGTGATCGAGGCTTGCGGCATCGTCTTCGCCTCCGTCTTCATTACGCTCAATACCATCGCCGATGTGATCGCGATCGTGTTGAACCCCCGCCTTCGTCACCCGCGTTAGAGGCCGCCATGACCCTGTTTGGATACAAGGCTCCGCCGACCGCGATCATCGGCCTGCTCATCATACTGCTGAATGTTCTCGTGGCGCTGATAGGGCCTTATCTCACCCCCTACGGCGAAACCCAGATCGTGGGCGGCGGCTGGGATCCGTCGTCGGCCGCCGCCTGGTTCGGAACCGACCAGATTGGCCGTGACATGTTCACGCGCCTCATCTACGGCGCCCGCATGACGATCGGCATCGCTTTCGTAACCACGATGTTGTCCTTCTTCATGGGCATCACGCTCGGTCTCGTCGCGGCGGTCACCGGCAAATGGACCGACGCCATCATCTCGCGCCTGGTCGATGTCGTGCTATCGATCCCCCTGCTGATCTGGGCGCTGATGATCCTCAACGTGCTGGGCCAGACGCTGTTCTCTCTCGTGCTGACCATCGGCTTCCTCGACTCGACGCGCGTCTTCCGTCTGGCGCGCGCGCTCGGCATAAACCTCGTCGCACTCGATTTCGTCGAGGTCGCGCGGATGCGAGGCGAAGGCCTTTGGTGGGTGGTCAGCCGCGAGATTCTGCCCAATGCGGCGGCTCCGCTGATGAGCGAATTCGGCCTGCGCTTCTGCTTCAACTTCCTGTTCATCGCGGCCTTGAGCTTTCTCGGCCTCGGCGTACCGCTGCCCTACGCGGATTGGGGCGGTATGGTGAAGGACAATGTGGGCGGCATCTCGTTCGGCCTGCCGGCGGCGCTGTTCCCGGCCGGCGCCATCGCGCTACTGACCGTCGGCATCAATCTTGTCGTCGACTGGTTCCTGTCGATCGACGCCCGCCCGTCGGGCGCCCAGGCCGAAATGTAACCGGAGTTCCACCATGGCCGATGAGCTGATCCTCGATCTCCAACAGCTTCGGGTGGAGACCATCACCGGGCGCGTGCTCGTCGACAATGTCGATGTCACCCTCAAACGCGGCGAAATCCTAGGCCTCATCGGTGAATCCGGGGCGGGCAAATCAACGATTGGCTTGGCCTCCATGGCTTACGCCCGCGCTGGCATGCGCATCACCGGCGGCACCATTACGCTGAGCGGAACGGAACTGCGCGCCTCGACCGCCATCTATCGGCGCAACATGCGCGGCAAGAGCATCGCCTATATCGCTCAAAGCGCCGCCGCCTCGTTCAACCCCAGCATGACCTTGATGGACCAGGTCTGCGAGGCGCCTGTCGTCCATGGCGTCATGGGGCGCACCGAGGCGGAAGCCTATGCGCGAAAACTCTTCCGCATCCTGCAGCTTCCGAACCCCGACACGATCGGCGAGCGCTATCCTCATCAGGTCTCGGGCGGCCAGTTGCAGCGCGTGATGGCGGCCATGGCGATGAGCTGCCGACCCGATGTGATCGTGCTCGACGAGCCGACCACGGCACTCGATGTGACGACGCAGATCGAGGTGCTGGCGCTGCTGCGTGATCTCATCCGCGAATTCGGCACCGCCGGTCTCTATATCACCCATGACCTGGCCGTGGTGGCGCAGATCGCCCATCGCATCATGGTGCTGCGTCACGGCAAGATGGTGGAGGTGGGCGAGGCCAAACAGATCCTCGAACAGCCGAGAACCGAATATTGCCGGGCGCTCGTCAATGAGCGGCGCGAAGCCGAGCACCTGACACTTTCCGTGCCCAACAAATCGGCACAGCCCGCGCTGAGGGTCAAGAACGTCACGGCCGGCTATGGGCCGACGCCGATCGTCAAGAATGCCTCATTCGACTTGGCCAAAGGAGAGACCCTGGCGATCGTCGGCGAATCGGGCTCCGGCAAGAGCACGGTGGCCCGCATCATCGTCGGGCTGCTGCCGCGCTGGACCGGGGACATCGAACTTGACGGCAAGATGCTGCCTCCAGCTTTGGCGCAGCGGCCGGATGACATCCTGCGCCGCCTCCAGATGGTGCATCAAATGCCGGATGTCGCGCTGAACCCGCGCCAGACCCTGGCCCAGATCATCGGTCGCCCCGTTGCCTTTTTCTTCAAGCGGTCACGCTCCGACGTGCGCAAGCGCGTGCTCGAACTGCTGCGCCTCGTCGGCCTTCCCGAGGAATTCGCCGACCGGCGGCCGGGCCAGTTGTCGGGCGGGCAGAAGCAGCGCGTCTGCATCGCCCGGGCGCTCGCGGCTGAGCCCGAGGTCATCATCTGCGACGAGCCGACCTCCGCGCTCGACCCGCTGGTGGCCGAGGAGGTGCTGAAGCTGCTTAAGGGATTGCAGGACGATCTCGGCCTTGCCTATGTGTTCATCACGCATGACCTTGGCACGGTCCGCCGGATCGCCCATCGGACGGCGGTGATGCTGAAGGGCGAGATCATCGCGCAAGGTCCCACGGCGGAGATTTTCGCGCCGCCCTACCACCCCTACACCGAAAAGCTCATCATGTCGGTGCCGGAAATGCATACCACCTGGCTCGACGAGATTCTGGTGAGCCGGGGGGGCGCCGCCGGGCTCGTGGCGGCGGCGCGCGAGGCGGATGCGATAAAACGAGAAACTCCTGGCGCTGCGGATCTCGCCAAAGAAGAGCAGGCTTTGAAAGGAATGTCGGAGATTTAGCTCGCCATTGTGATGCCGGACACAGTCACGAGCCGGACTTGCCCCTAGGATCAGCGAATGAACTGGTTGAAACCCTGCCGTTTTCCGGAGGATAGGCCGATGCGTAACGTGATCTGCAACAATGACAAGGCCGCTCTTGCCTTGGCGATCAACTCGGACAAGCGCACCGAAGCCGCGCCGGGTCGGGTCAGGATGATCCGCCTCGACCGCCACATCCGCCAGGCCGAATGTGCTGAACGGCTCAAGGGCCGCTCCTGACCTCCGGCCTGATCGATTTCAAAGACTGAGAGCATGATGTCATCCGAAAACCCGTGCCGACTGTTCGGCATCATGCTCCAGAATCAGCTTATCCGGACCTTGAGGTCCCGGAGCAAGGCGATCGCCCTGTCCCGCCACCCCGTTCGATCGCCGATCGCCTCCAACGGAAGTTTCCCACGCGCGTAGGATTCGAGCATGGCGATCGACTCGGGTGTTACCACTTTATTGGGGTCGCCGTTCAGCTTGGCCATATCGTCGAAAATGAAACCGAATTTTTCGAGATATTCGCGGATGCCGCCCGCGGCGTTGAGGTCGACCCCCTCGAAGGGACCGAGGAACGCCCAGCGCAGCCCAAAGCCTTGGCTGATGATCTTGTCGATGTCGCCGGCCGAAATGATGCCGGAATTCAGACAGCGCAGCATCTCGACGATGAGCGCGCCCTGCAGGCGGTTGAGCACGAAGCTCGACTGTTCGAAGCGGATCAGCACGGGCACCTGGCCGCATCGTTCCATGAAGGCGAAGGTGGCGTCGGTCACGGCCTGGGATGTGAAGGGCGCGGGACAGATCTCGGTGACCGGAAGCAGGTGAGGCGGCGTCGCCGGATGCACCACGATGCAACGCTCGCGCCCCGGCAAGTCGGACGCGAAGGTCGAAACCGGAAAGCTCGACGTGGTGGTGGCCAAAATCGCCGAGGGCTTGGCACAGCCTTCCAGCGCGGCGAACATGGTCCGCTTGCTGTCGAGCTTCTCGTCGATGCATTCGTGGATGTAGTCCGCGTCCGCGACCGCATCCTCGAGCCGATCGGTTACAACGATGCGGTCGAGGGCCGCTTTCTGCGCGGCGTCGTCGCCGACGAGGGAAGCCGATTGATGAATCGCTTCAGCGATCTGTTCCAGGATGCGGGTTCGGTTCTCGGCGACATGATCGTAGATCGCGACCGGCAGGCCGGCGCGTGCGTAGACCACCGCCCACGAGCGGCCGATGATTTCTCCGCCAATGACGGCGGTCTTTTCGATGGGCATCGGGGCGATCCTCAGCGCAAAGGAGAGAAGGAGACGGGCGACAGGATGCGCGTCGTCTGTGTTTGGAGCAGATCGACGACCATTGCCAGATAGGCTTGCCAGCGTGGGTCAGCTGCCATCTTGGCCCGGCGCTCTTGCCGGTCGTTGAGGCTGTCGAACGACCACCAGGCGACCACATGGTTGAGTTCGCCGATCTCGCTCGTGAAATAGCCGTGGAAGGTCCCGAGGTAGTCGATCTGGAGTTGCAGTCCGTGATCCCGATAGGTGTTCACGAAGGTGGCAAGCCTGCCCGGCTTGATCGTGTAGTCGCGTTCCTCGACGATCATGAATGACTATTCTCCGTAGGCGGCTGCGATGGGTCGAGGGCTCTACCCGCCCCGCCGCCGCAGGAAGGACGCGACGCGCGCCGCGAAGGGGGCAGGGTCCGTGCGCGGGTGAAAATGCGCACCCGGCAGCTCGGCAAGTTCCGCATGAGGGATCAGGCCGTGCAGCCGGTGCGCGTGATGGATGGGCACAAGGGCGTCGTCGCGGGCGCCGATGATCAGGGTCGGCTGGACGATGAGGCGAAGCTCGGCCGACCGGTCGAAGGCGAGCAGCATTCGGACGCGCGCCGCCGCGACCGACAGGGGCGCCATCGTGGTGGCGGCCTTCGCGACCGCCTCGTCGAGTTCCGCCTCGTGCGCGTCGAGCCAGGCGGGATCGTAGCCGAACACATGCGTCAGCTGCTGGTAGGCGGCCGTGAGGCCGGCATCGAGGAGCGAAGCCCGCGCCTCGAAAGCCGCCCTGAAGCGGGCGTCGGAGCGGTCCCAGCTGCCAGAGATGACAAGCGAAAGAGCGCGGGCCGGCGCGTCGAGCGCGATCGTCTGGACGATGGCGCCTCCCGTCGAATGGCCCACCAAATGAGCGGCGGGGCACCCTTCGGCGTCGAGCACCGCCAGCACGTCGCTGGCGATTCCGTCAATGCTGTAGGGACCGGGCGGGCGGCCGCTCCGGCCGGCGCCCCGGTGGTCGACGACGATCAGATCGAAGCGGTCGGCGAGCAGCGCCACGACCCCGGACCAGAAGCGGCCGTCCCCGCCGAGGCCTGGGATGAGAACCACCGAGGGCCCGGGGCCACCGCCGCGTTCATAGTAGAGATCGCAGCCGTCGGCCGCCTTGATGCTCGCCATGGCCCGCTCCTCAGGCCGAGGCCGGCCACACGTCGCCGACCCGGAAGCCGAGCGGGAACGGGTCGGACGGATCGAGCACATATTGATGGAAAGCGGTGATCCAACCCTTGCCTGTGATGGTGGGCAGGATGGCAGGCTTACCGCCGACCTCGGCCGTGCCCCGGATGCGCCCAATGAACTCGGTGCCGATCAGGCTCTCATGGATAAAGGTCTCGCCCTCGGCGAGCAACCCGCGCGCATGCAGGACGGCAAGACGGGCGCAGGTTCCCGTGCCGCACGGCGAGCGGTCATGCCGGCCGGGCGAAACGATGACCGTATTGCGTGCCCGCTTGCCCTCGGGAGTCGTGCGTAGCGGCCCGGCGAACAGGGTCTGGTTGATCGTGTGGATCTCAGGGTTGTCCGGATGGACGCAAGGGATCTGAACCGCTGCCGCGCGCTTGATGCGCTCGCCGACTTCGACCAGCTGGGCCGCCTCGGTGTTGTTGATGGTAAAGCCGAGGCTCTCGGCGTCGACGATGCAGTAGATCATCCCGCCATAGGCGACATCGACTTTGATGCACCCGAGCCCCGGCACATCGACCTCGGCATCGAGCGCGAAAACGAAGGCCGGCACGTTGTCGAACGTGACGCTCACGCATTTGCCGTCGCGGCACTCTGCCGTGACGGGCACGAGGCCGGCCGGCGTCTCGAGGGTCAGCGTGGTGATAGGCTCGACCATCGGGATCATGCCGGTTTCGAGCAATGCCGTGACCGTGCAGATCGTGTTGGTGCCGGACATCGGTACGTAATAGTCCGCCTCGATGATCACGAAGCCGGCGTCCGCCCGTGGGTCGGTCGGCGGCAGCACGAGGTTGACGCACTGGTTGACCTTGCCGCGCGGCTCGTTGAGCAGGAACTGGCGCAGATAGTCGGCGTGCCTCTCCACATATTGCATTTTCTCGAACATGGTTTTGCCCGGCACGTCGCGGACGCCGCCGGTGATGACCTCGTTCAGTTCGCCGCAGGCATGGGCCCCGACCACGGTAATCATTCGGGAAAAGCGCATGAGACTCTCTCGGGAAAGGCGGGGAAGGATTGGAACCGGGCCTCCTGGCAAGGCCGTCGAGCGCGGCGATGTCGTCGTCAGTCCGGTGGGAGGCGACCTCAGGCAATCTGGAAGCCCAGGGCCAGCGGATCGCGCGGATCGACGAGAATCGTGTTGTGGCCGATCACCCGCGCCCAGCCTGCCACGCTGGGCAGGATGGCGGCATGATCGGCGACCGCGGCCTTGCCCTCGACGCGGCAGTGGAACAGCGTCCCGATGATGCTCTCATGCACGAAATCCTCACCAACCTTGAGCAAGCCCCTGGCGACACGCTGCGCCATGCGCGACGAGGAGCCGGTGCCGCAAGGCGAACGGTCGATGCCCTTGGCGCCATAGAAGACCGCGTTGCGCGCATGGGCCTCAGGCTGCCTGGGCTTGTCGGCCCACATCACGTGGCTGACCCCGGCGATGCGGGAATCCTCTGGATGAACGGGAGCCACCACCTCCTGCACCGCCGCGCGGACGATGGGGCTCCATTTCAAGATGTCCTCGGCGCTCATCGCATCGAGTCCGGACCAGTTCTTCTGCGGCTCGATGATCGCGTAATAATTGCCGCCATAGGAGACGTCGACGACGAGTTCACCGAACCCCGGCACGTCGACCACCACATCGGCGGCGTGAAGGTAGCTCGGGATATTATAGAGCCGCACCCGGTCGACGAAGCGGCCGTTGCGCTCGTAGGTGACCTCGATCCGGCCGGCCGGCACTTCGAGGGCCAGGCGGCCCTCGACCTTGGGTGTCACGAAACCCTCTTCGATCGCCACCGTAACGGTGCCGATCGTGCCGTGACCGCACATCGGCAGGCAGCCGCTCACCTCGATGAAGAGCACGCCGAGATCGCAATCCGCCCTCGATGGCGGGTAGAGGATCGAGCCCGACATTGCATCGTGGCCGCGTGGCTCGAACATCAGGGCGCGGCGCACCCAATCGTGCTCGGCGAGGAAGATCTGGCGCTTCTCGGCCATGGCGACGGCCGGCAGGATCGGCCCTCCGCCCGCAACGACCCGGACCGGATTGCCGCAGGTGTGGGCGTCGACGCAGAAGAACGTGTGGGGCTGGCTGGGATGGGGCATGGTCAGGCGAATCGAGCGATGGAGAAGGGGGAGAGGTCGATCGGCGAGGCCCTTCCGCCGAGACTGTCCGCGACAAGGCGCAGGGGGCCGTTCATAGAACCACGGGCTCCAGAAGGCGCCGCACGGCGGCAAAAAGGCTCGCCGCCGTCAACGCCGAGGTCTTCGGGTTGGTTGGCGACGGCCGGTTGGCGAAGCGCATCGACGCTGTGCCGAGGACACTGTCCGCCTCGATCTCATGCGTATTCAGGAACACGCCGGGGTCCGCCATCACGCGGACCATGACGCGCGCGGGCGCCGCCGCCAGTGCCACGGTAAGCCCCGCGTTGAGGTTGCGCGGATAAAGACGTGCCGCCTCAGAGGCAGAGCCCTCGAACAGCACGACCGATTCCGCTAAGTCATCGGGATCGTGGCCCGCCGCCGCGAGTTCGGTGCGCCATGCGGCTGGCGGCTTCCGCGATGTGTAGCGAACCATCGCGTCTGGAGTGCTGCGCAGCGCGCCGAGATAATCCAGCCCGCCGAGCGCGCCCGCCGGCACGATCAGGCGGCTGCCGCCTTGCCGGGCCGCCGCCTCCAGGCGCGCGAACAGCGCAGGGTCGCCCAGCGCGCCCGTTGACGCCGCGACGACGCTCAGCCCCGCCGCGAGCAGGATCTCCGCCGCCTCTTGCAACGCTTCTGGCCCAGCCGCCTCCACGACAAGCACGGGGTGTGCGGCGATCAGCGCCTCAAGGGTGTCGACGATCGCGATGTGCCTCGGCACGGCCTCGCGCGAGGCGGAACCGGCGCGCAGCAGGATGATCACGTCGTGACCCTCGCGGTCGAGCCGCGCCGTCAGATCACGCCCGATCGCGCCAAAGCCGATGATGCCGACGAGGGTGCGCGTGGTCATGGCCGCGTCACCACGCCGTGTAGCCGCCATCGATCGTCATGGACGAGCCAGTGGCGAAGGAGGCCTCGTCCGAGGCCAGCCACAGGATCGCACTCGCGATCTCGTGCGGTTCACCCCAGCGGTTGGTCGGCGCGCGGGCCTTCAGCTTGGCCAGAAAGGCTTCCGGGTCCTCGTGCGTGTCGAGCATCTTCTCGTAGTAGCTCGACCAGATTACGCCCGGCGCCACGCTGTTGACGCGGATCTTGTCGGCCGCATGGTCGAGCGCCATGGCGCGGGTCAGGGCCGCGACGCCTCCCTTGGAGGCCACATAGGCGACCCGGTCGGGAATGCCGACACTGGCGATGGTCGAGGAGGTGTTGACGATGGCGCCGCCGCCCTGGGCCACCATGTGCGGGACCGCGTATTTCGAGCAGAGGAACACGCCCTTGAGGTTCACGTTCATCAGAGCGTCCCACTCCTCCTCGGGTGTGGTGACGACATTGCCCCGGATGCCGTAGCCGGCATTGTTCACGAGCACGTCGAGGCGGCCGAGGCGGGCCACCGTGCCGTCCATCATGCGCTTGACCTCGGCGCCGACGCTGACATCCACCGTGAACGGGGAGGCGGCTTCGCCGATGGCCTTCGCGACGGCGGCGGCCTTGTCGCCGTCGCGGTCCGCTATGACGACTTTCGCGCCCTCGCGCACGAACAGCTGCGCCGTGGCCTTGCCGATGCCGGAGGCCGCACCGGTGATGAGAGCGATCTTGTTCTGAAGGCGCATGGCGGGGCTCAGGGCTGACGCTGGCCGACGGGTTCGGCCGCGATACCGAGGCCGAGGGAGTGCTCCATCGGAACGCGGTGCGGCGCGAAGATCACTTCTTCATGGTCATTCCCGGGGACCGGCTGCCCATGGCTTTCAGCGGCGCCGGGTTGGACGATGGTCGCGGACTGCCTCAAGCGCCTTCTCCAAAGTGGATACGATATCCAGGGTACCTTCGCCTATTCAGTTTTCAAAGCCAAAAAAATAGGCAAAAATGCCTCGTTACGCGCAAGAATTGGAGTTGCTGCGACCGGTCTCTCGGGTATTGTATCCAATATGGTGAAAGCTACGATTCCCAAACCGGGGCGAACGTCATTGACCGAGCAGATCACAACGGAATTGCGCCGCCGCATTTTGAACGGTCAGCTTGCCGAAGGAACGATGCTGCGCCAGGAACGCCTGGCGGGCGAGCTTGGCGTCTCGCGCATCCCGCTGCGGGAGGCGATCAAGCACCTTGAAGCCGAGGGCCTCGTCGTTTCTGAATTGCACAAGGGGACGGTCGTCTCCTCCCTCTCTCCGGTCGAGCTGGAAGAATTGTTCGGCATCCGCATGCAGCTCGAGACCTGGCTGTTCGCGACCGCCATTCCGCGCATGACCCAGGCGGATTTCGACACCGCTCAGGCGCTGATCGAGGAAGCCTCGCGGATCGGCGACACCGTCAACTGGGGCGAGCTCAACTGGCATTTCCACGAGGCCCTCTACCGCGCCAGCGGCAGCCGCATCGCGCTGAAACTCCTGCGTTCGGTTCACGACAACGCGGCGCGCTACGTCAATCTGCAGCTCGTCGTGACGCAGGACGTCGAGCGCGAATTATCCGACCACCACGCCATACTGGCTTATGCGCGCCTACGGGACGTCGATCGCGGCGTCGACATGCTGCGCAATCATATCGCGCGCGTCTGCCGCAACCTGATGACGTCCCTGGCGGCAGGCGCCGCGAAGGGCCTCAAACAGAGTGCCTGAACTACGGAAGGCCTGCCGGCCTGCCGCCCGCGCCGTCGCCGATCACCATTCCGCAGCTGATGAAAGGCCCGAAAATGGACGTTCTCAACCACGCCGATCAACCGCTCGAAACATGGCGCGAAGGCGTGATGACGCAAATGCGGATGTCTTTCCTGCTCGGCGGCCGCCAGCTTTGCATCTTCGATCAATTCTGTGATCCCGGCCTCGGGGCGCCGATTCATATCCATGCCGTCGAAGAGGTTCTGGAAGTTATTTCTGGTCACGCCGAAATCTGGCTGAACGGCGAAAAGGCTCAGTTGAGCGCCAACCAATCCGTCCTCATCCCGGCGGGCGCCCGGCACGGGTTTCGCAACACGGGGACCGACACGCTGCAGGTGCGCGCGACGCTCGCCGCCGCGATCTTCGAGGCACAATATGACAGCACAAAAGAAACGAGCCGACGATGGTCGCCGACATAGCCGGCCGACCACCGTACGCTCAATGGCTGTTCGGCACGGCGTGGCTGTGCGGAATGCGTGAAACGAGCCTTATCGTGGGACAGCTATGTCGCGACTGAAACTTTATTATTCCCCGGGCGCCTGCTCCCTCGCGCCTCATATCGTGCTCGAAGAAACAGGCGCGGATTACGACGTGGTGCGGGTCGATTTCAGCACTGCGGAGCAGCACTCGCCCGGCTACAAAGCGATCAATCCCAAGGGCAGGGTACCGGCCCTGGCCGAGGATCGTTGGATTCTGACCGAAAACCCCGCGATCTTGGCCTATCTGGCGAAACGCTTTCCCGAGGCCGGCCTTTTGCCCGCCGATCCACGGCGGGAGGCGGTTTGTACCGAGTGGCTGGCCTGGCTCGCCTCGACGGTTCACGTCGGCTATGCCCATCTGCGACGGGCGGAGCGCTATGCGTCGAGTGAAGAGGCCATGGCGAATGTGCGGGAACGCGGGCAGGAAACCTGCCGTATTCTTTGGGACGAGATCGAGACGCGCCTCTCTGCTGACCGATGGGCGCTGGGTGAAGACTATAGCGTCGTTGACGCCTATCTGCTGGTCTTCTGGCATTGGGGCAACGGCAATGCCCTGAGGTTCGCCATGGCGCGGGATTTTCCGCGCTGGAGCGCCCATGCGCATCGGATGGCCGGGCATCAGGCGGTGCAGCGCGTCTTCGAGGCGGAGGCGCTTGTGCTGCCTGCGTGATGGCGCGCCGGCGGCAGGTTTCTCCGACGCTCAACAAACCGGCTTCAACTTCGGGCCGCGTTGCGTCTAAACTGCCGAGAACGGAGACCTTCGCATGCCCCTATCGCTGCCCCGCGCCGCCTACGCCGACATGTTCGGCCCGACGACGGGAGACCGTCTGCGCCTCGCCGACACGGTCCTTACGGTCGAGATCGAGCGCGATTTCACCATTTATGGCGAGGAGGTGAAATTCGGCGGCGGCAAGGTCATCCGCGACGGTATGGGGCAGGCGCAGACGACGCGGGCCGAAGGGGCGGTCGATACGGTCATCACCAATGCGGTGGTGATCGACCACTGGGGCATCGTCAAGGCCGACGTCGGTCTCAAGGACGGCCGCATCGCTGCCATCGGCAAGGCCGGCAATCCGGAGATTCAGCCCGGCGTCACCATCGTGATCGGGCCCGGCACCGAGGTCATCGCCGGGGAGGGCAAGATCCTCACCGCCGGCGGCTTCGATACCCACATCCATTTCATCTGCCCGCAGCAGATCGAGGAGGCGCTGATGTCCGGCGTCACCTCCATGCTGGGCGGCGGCACCGGACCTGCCACCGGCACCTTCGCCACCACCTGCACGCCCGGCCCCTGGCACATCGCGCGCATGATCGAGGCGGCCGACGCCTTTCCAATGAACCTCGGTTTCGCCGGCAAGGGCAATGCCTCCACTCCCAAAGGCCTGGTCGAACAGGTGGAGGCGGGAGCCTGTGCGTTGAAGCTGCATGAGGATTGGGGGACGACGCCGGCCGCCATCGATTGCTGCCTTTCGGTGGCCGACGATCACGACGTGCAGGTGATGATCCATTCGGACACGCTAAACGAGAGCGGCTTCGTCGAGGATACGATCAAGGCCTTCAAGGGCCGCACCATCCACGCCTTCCATACCGAAGGGGCGGGCGGCGGCCACGCGCCGGACATCATGAAGGTCGCGGGCCTTGAGAATGTGCTGCCCTCCTCCACCAACCCGACGCGGCCCTTCACCAAGAACACGCTCGACGAACATCTCGACATGCTGATGGTGTGCCATCATCTCGACGGGTCGATCCCCGAGGATCTGGCCTTCGCCGAAAGCCGCATCCGCAAGGAGACGATCGCGGCGGAAGACATCCTGCACGACATCGGCGCGCTCTCGATGATGTCGTCGGACAGCCAGGCCATGGGGCGGGTCGGCGAGGTCATCATCCGCACCTGGCAGACGGCCGACAAGATGAAGCGCCAGCGCGGCTCACTGCCGGAGGAGCGCGGCGAGGCCGACAATGCCCGGGTCAAACGCTACATCGCCAAATATACGATCAACCCCGCGCTGGCCCATGGCGTGGCGAAACATATCGGCTCGATCGAGCCCGGCAAACTCGCCGACCTCGTCCTGTGGACCCCCGCCTTTTTCGGGGTGAAGCCTGATCTCGTCATCAAGGGCGGGATGATCGCGGCAGCGCCGATGGGCGATCCCAATGCCTCGATCCCGACGCCGCAGCCGGTGCATTACCGGCCGATGTTCGGCTCCTACGGCGGCGCCATCGCGGCGACATCCATGACCTTCGTGTCTGGCACCTCGCTGGCCAAGGGCCTGGCGACGCGGCTTCGGGTGTCGAAGCCGCTCGTCGCGGTGGAGAACACGCGCGGCGGCCTGCGTAAGTCGAGCATGATCCACAACGGCGCGACGCCAGACTTGCAGATCGACCCCGAGACCTATGCGGTGGTGGCCGACGGCGTGTTGCTCACCTGCGAACCCGCCGAATGGCTGCCCATGGCGCAGCGCTATTTTCTGTTTTGAGGACTGGGCTCAGGCTGCCAGACGCCGCACGGCCAGCACGCGGCCGACCTTATCGAAGCGGCCGACCAGTTCGTCGCGCGGGTCACAGAACTGCTGACGGAGACGCCGTAGTCCTATGACCAGCCGAAGTCCCGCCGCATGGTGGGCTCGTTAACCCTGTCCCCTCGAGCCAGCGGGCCGCCAGCAAAGACATGATATGAGCGTCTGGCTGGCGCCGCTCTTCAACGACGTTGCCGCGTCCGCGGCACAGTCCTTCGAGCCAGCATCTTGTCCCTTACCGTCACACCGAAAGTCATCTGCCGCCAGATCGAAGAGGGCGATCTCGACGCCGTCGCCGACTTGCTGCTCAAGGGATTCACCGAGCGGTCCAAGCATTATTGGCTCAGCGGTTTCGCCCACATGAGGCGGCTCACGATACCGCCCGACAGTCCGCGCTATGGGATGATGCTGGATTGGAACGGCAAGCCGGTCGGCGTCATGCTGATGTTGTTTTCTTCCTTCGGCACCGGGGCCGCCCTGTCGCGGCGCTGCAATCTCTCAAGCTGGTACGTCGATCCGGCCTTCGGGTCGCATACGGCATCGCTGGTGCTCAATTGCCTGCGACGCAAGGCGGTCACCTATACCAACATCTCTCCCGCGCCCCATACGGTGGCGAGCGTCGAGGCGGTGAAGTTCCTGCGCTATACGACGGGATATGTCGTGGCCGTTCTGGCCCTGATGCGCGGCGCCTCGGGAAGCCTCGTTCGAATCGTGCGCACCCCCAGCGATGCCGAAGTCTTGAGGGATCCCGAGGAGCGGGATCTCATTGCCGACCACGCCGCCATGGGCTGTCTCTGCGTCGTCGTCGAACAGAATGGCGCCGTTCATCCTTTCGTGTTTCAACGCTTCCGCATGCACGCCGGACGTTGGCCCATGCCGATCCAGCAATTGATCTTCTGCCGCCACATCGACGAATTCATCCGCTTCGCGGGGCCGATCGGCCGAACGTTGCTGCGGCGTGGCATCCCGTTCATCGCCTTCGACACCGATGGGGAGGACAACCGCGGCCTCCCTGGATTCTTCCTCCGCCAGGATTGCCCGAAATATTACCGTGGCCCGGATCGCCCCCGGCTCGGCGATCTCGCCTATACGGAGCGGGTGATCTTCGGACCGTGAGCCTGCGGATCAGGCGGTGGTTTCGATAAGTGTCTGACCTAGAAAACGACCCGGCGCGGCCACGCCCGGCAAGGCGAAGAAATAGCCGCCGCCGACCGGCTTGATATATTCTTCCAAAGGTTCGCCGTTGAGTCGGCTCTGCACCGTCACGAAGCCCGCTTCGAGGCTGGATTGGAAGCAGACGAACAGGAGCCCCATGTCGAGCTGGCCGGCCTTGGTCAAGCCCGCCGAATAATTGAACGGCCGCCGCAGGATACGGCTCGCCTCGGTGTCCGGCCGGCGGGGATTGGCCCGCCGGATATGGGCATCGAGCGGAATGCGGCCGCCCTGGGGATCGCTCGCATAGTCGGGGTCGTCGCGCTCCAAGGCCTTCCCGAGGGGAGCGCCTGTCGCCTTATCACGACCGATGATCGTTTGCTGCTCGCCGAGCGGCGTCCGGTCCCAACGCTCGACGAGCGTGCGGATCAGCCGGACGACCTGATAGGTTCCCCCTCGCGTCCAGGCAGGCTCCGGCGCGGCGTCCCCGACCCAGACGATGGCATCCATGAGCGCGGCATCGGAGGCCTTGAGGTTGGCCGTGCCGTCCTTGAAGCCCAAGAGGTTCCTGACCGTGTCCTGGCCGAGCGTGCGCACCACATGCGGCGGCAGAAAGCCCTCCATCTTCCAGCGGATCGCCAGAAGGTCCGGGCAATGTTTCAGGAGGTCGCGCAGGGCGTGGATGTTGGTCTCGGCGGTGTTCGAGCAGATCTGAACCAGCACGTCGCCATGACACCGCTCGGGATCGAGTTGGTCGTTGGGAAAACCCTTCATGGGCACGAGCTGCCTGGGCTTGGCCGCCGCAAGGCCGAACCTGTCGTCGAACAGCGACGCGCCGACCGCCACCGTCATGGTGAGGCTGTCGGGAAACACCTTTGTGCCCAGGAGACCGGAATCCGGAGGCGGCATTCGCGCGTCTAGCACCGGCACGTCGCCGCCCTGCGTCAGGAAAGCGATTCTCTCCGTCAGCAGACGCATCGCGCGGGCAAGATCGTCACGCGACGCGGCCAGGACATCGAAGGCGACGATCAGCGCCGAGGCCGGCTGCGGGTTGACGATTCCGGATTGATGCTCGCCGTAGAAGGGTTGGCGATCCTGGGTTCCGTCGTTGTCGAAGCGGACGGGAAGCTCCGCCGCGAGGGCAGGAGCCGCCATTGCGGGTGCCGCTCCAAGGCTCAAGGCCCCGCCCGCGAGCCCAAACCCCAGCAACAGACTCCGGCGTCCCGGACAGGCCGGAGCTTCATGATCGAGAGGCGCGACGCCGTGCGCGGGACAGCCAGTGAGGGCTCGAGACTTCTGATCGGTCATGATGCTGTCCTCTCTCTCCGTCAATCGACGCCCAGCGTGCCGCGCAACTGGGACAGATCCTCGGCCAGAAGGGTGATCGGCCCCTTCAGGCGGCTGCGGTCTTCCGCCGAGAGCTTCTCATAGGATTCGAACTTTCCTTGAGGGTCGCGATAGTTGGCCAGGATGGCGTCAACGGCACCGAAATTGTCGGCCACGCGGACGGCAAGCTCGGGCTTCCGCTGCGTCAGCAGAGGCTTCAGCAGGGCGAAGATGGTCTGTGCGCCATCCACATTCGCCTGAAAATCCCACAGGTCGGTGCGGCTGTAGCGGTCCTCCTCCCCGCTGATCTTCTTCGAGGCCACTTCCTCGATGAGACCAGCCGCGCCCCCGACCATGCTTTTGGGCGTTATGGTCAGGGTCGCGACGCGGCTCTGCAGCATCAGGACATCGGCGAGCAGCTTGTCGGCCACTGCCTCCTGGCCTCGCGTGCTGTGATCGGCGAACAGCGCTTTCTCCAGCCTATGGAACCCGGTGAAGCCCGGATCATCGGCCTTCTTGTCGAAATCGTCCTCGCGACTATCCATGCTGCCATCGAGATCGTTAAACAGTTCAGCGATCGGCTCGATCCGCTCGTAATGCTGGTGCGTGGGCGCATAGAGAGCTTGGGCCTTATCGAGCGCGCCGGATTTGACCGCCTCGACGAACCCCCGCGTCTCCAGCACCAAGGCATCGATCTCGCGGGTGACGAAGACCTTGTATTCCGAGAGGGGGCCAATGAGATCCAAGGCCGAAACGGGCGTCGAGGCGACCGCGGAGCCGGCCGCCGCCGCAACCGCCATCGTGCCTTTTGGGTTGCTGAGCAGGCCGCAGGTCATCTGATAGTCGCCGGCGTCCAGTGTCGCGGTCAGGGTCTGGACGAAGCCCGGAATGATGTTCTCCCGCTCCTCGACCACGTTGACGCCCTTCAGGATCTCCCATTCGACCGCGCGACGGCTGGCATTCTTGATCTTGAAGACGGTCTTGCCGGGGCTGACCGCGAGCGCCATGGGCTCGCAGCCCTTGTCGGTGATGGTGATGAGCGTGGGCTGCGTCTCCTGCGCACGTGCGGCCCCTGAGACGGCGACGAAGCCGATGAGAAGCGCCGCCGACAAGGAGCGCTCGGGGGAAAAGACCATATGAAAGCGAACCATGATCGAACTCTTGAACGAAGACGCGCGGCTTAGATCACGATGTCACCCGAAAACCCGTGCCGACTTTTCGGCATCATGCTCTAGGCCGGATGGGGAAGACGGCGCGATGGCTTCACGGGGCTGAGAAAGACGATCAGGGCCGGGACCAGGAAGGCGCAATAAATGGCGACTTCGCCAACTGTCGGCGTGTCCTGGTAGCCGAAAAAACCTGACAACAGCGTGCCGACGACACTATCGGCCGGCAACACGTTGCTGAGGTCGAAGGCGGTCTCCTGCAGGCCATTCCATACCCCGGCCTCGTGAAAGGCTCTTAGACCGCCCGCCAGTAGCCCGGCCGCGACGAAAACGATGAGCAGCCCCGTCCAGCGGAAGAACTGGCGCAGGTTGAGCCTGACCCCGCCATAGGTGATCGCCGCACCGACCGCGACGGCCGAAAGCAAGCCCAATAGCGCGCCGGCCGGCGCCCCGAAGCCCACATCCTGCTGAAAGGTGGCAAGCAGGAAAAACACCGATTCAAGTCCCTCGCGGCCCACGGCGAAGAACGCCATGGCCACGAGCGCACGGCCCTGAGGATCGCCCGGCCGCAAGGCCGCGTCGATCGACTCGTGAAGCTCCGACTTGATCGAGCGCGCCGCTTTCTTCATCCAGAAGACCATGGATGTCAGGATGGCTGTCGCGAAAAACGCGATCACGCCTTCGAACAGCTCCTGCTGCTTTTGCGGAAACTCGGCGCTGGTCAGAGTGAGCACCACGCCGATCACGATCGAAATCGCGGCCGCCAGACCCACGCCGAGCCACACGGAGCGCATCCAGCGCGACCGATTCGTCTGTTTCAGATAGCTCGCGATGATGCCGACGATGAGCGCCGCCTCGATGCCCTCGCGCAACATGATGAGATAGGCCACCAGCAATGGCAGGGTTCCTTCAAGGCAATATCTCAAGGTTAGCTAGAATTTCTCACCTCAACAATCAAGTACAAAATAGTTTTGAGTGATCGTCTGGAAACACATTGGAATGATCACAGACTGCATTTCCCTTGTTTAGAACGGCTCTGATTTGTAGATTGGAACCAATTCAAACTAAAACGTGATCCGCGCGAGCGCCTTGGGCCACCATCGCATGGAGTGAGCCTGGCGCGATCGATGGCATGGTTTGCGCCACCAATGCGCAGGCGGCGGCGGCCAGAAGGCCGATCGAGCCGACATCGTCGAGGATCCTTGCCGCCGCCAAAGCAAGGTGCCGAAAAGCCGGTTCGGGTTTTAGGAGAACATCATGCTCGACCATATTGAAATCATCGCGATCCAGGAGCGCGGGGGCGAGACGCGCCGCTCGCAGCAGATGAAGGAGCGCGGTTTCGTCACGCGACAGCGCTCGGCAGGGCATGGGCAGGAAGGCGAAGTCCGGCCGGTCGACCCGGATGAGACGCACGATCGAGGCGGCGCGGGCGACCAGCATTGATCCGGCGTCGCGTCCGAGCGCGCGATCGGCGCGCCCATGGGCGGCGTCCCAGCAATCGGCGTCGCCGGTCTCGTAAGCCGCGCCGATATGGCGGAAGACCCGGAGGATCAGCTCATCCGTGTTCGCTAGCGGAAAGGATTCGTTCGGCTCGGTCATGATCGTGTTCCAAGAACGCATGGTCGGATCCTCAATGAAGGGTGGCGGGAGAAACGACCGAGCGGAGCCCGTGCGGCTCCGCGAGACCGACCTCGTCCGGACCCGGAAGGTCGATTCCCGCAAGGGCGAGCAAGCGGCCGAGCCCGCTCAGCCGACCGATGATGAGGTCAGTGGTGCTCGGCGGGACGATCTCGTCGAGGATCGTACGGGTGAGGTCGAATTGACCGTTCTGCGCGGAGGCGGCGGCGTCGAGGAGAAGCCGCTCGTCTTCCGACAGTTCGGTGCAATGGGGGCAGTGGACGAGAAGCCGTCGCCGCGTCATCTCGGCCACGCCCCGCAAGGCGGCATCGAGCGCGGAGGCCGCTTCCTGCAGTCCGAGGGCCGCGAAGGCGTCTTCGACCGCCATGGACGGCAGCGTCCTTGTCTTGCAGGCTTGCACCCAGCTTCGCATCGCCCAAAGAAGAAAGCGCTCCGCGCGAGCGAGCGCCGTGATAGCGTTCGAGGGTTCGCGCGATGATCGTTGCATAGTGTGTGACTCGTCAAACAATAGAGAGCAGATGAAATAACGTGTCGAACCTGCTCTGGACAGAGACTTAGATGATATAATTTTGGTCATCGGTCAATATTATTTGTGTATATTGTAATTCATCTAGACTGGCTGACGTCATTCAAACAAGAACAATTCCAGATAGCATTGTCGATCGACCATGCCGAACGTGAGCGCGCAGGCGACGTCGGCAGCGCGGGCAGGCAGCGGTAAGCGCTTTTGAACCCCGAATCTGCTCTTCGATAGCGCAAGCCCTGTCCGGCGCCCGATCAGGGTCTGGGCAGCACGTGTGATTTTACGCAGCGCATGCATTCCGCCGCGAACCAATCCTTGAACGCAGTCACCACCGAACGCTGGACACTGCGGTGCGGCATCGTGATGCAATAGGGATGGCCGAGGGCCAGGACATGAGCGGTGGCGAGGACCAATTCGCCTCTTTCGATCGAAGATGCGCAAAACAGTCCTTGGCCGAGCGCGACGCCCAGGCCGCCATGGGCCAAATCGAGAGCCGCCATAGATGAATTGGCCGTCATGCCGCGCTGGATCTGACGGCTCGGCACGACCGCTGCGGATTCGAACCACGTGCGCCATGATGGGAAAGACGCGCCGGCCGGACCCCAGTCCGTGTGAATCAGTGGAACCGCCTGCAGGTTTGCCGGTGAGAGCACGGGGCCGTGCTGGGCCCGGAAGGCCCTGGAGCACACCGGATAGACCGCATCGGTGACCAGTACCTCGGTGACGTGCTCCGGATAATGAAAACGCCCGTAGCACAAGCGGATGTCGATGAGATCGCGCTCGAACGGCACCGGATCGTCTTCTCCTCGCAGGCTGAGGTCGACAGGGCCGTGCAGATCGACAAACGCGGCCAGGCGCGAGGAAAGCCATCCCATTGCGACCGACGGCGCTACGGAAACGACGAGCGAGGAACGCCGTTCGCCGCCGTCTAGCTCACGAGAGACCGTCCGCAGCTCGCTAAACGCCGTCGCCAGCTGTGGGAGGATGTCGCGCCCCGCCTCCGTCAGCACGACGCGCCTGTTGATCCGATGAAACAGCTTGCGTCCGACATGATCTTCGAGGGAACGGACGAGTTGGCTGACCGCAGCCGGCGAAATCGCCAGCTCCTGGGATGCGGCCACAAAACTTCCCAGCCGCGCGGCCGCCTCGAAAGCCTGCAATCCACGTAAAGAGGGGGGTACTGTCATCTCGATCAACGAGCATAAGCTCAACTTGTCATTGTGGCACAAATAATCGTTTTATCTCGCAAAAAACCTTGCCTAACGTCCGGCCTTGCACGGCCCGAGGATATGACCAAAGCGACACCGTCATGGCGTCGGAGCCGACGATCGCTTTGAGAGGATATTCGGCATGACGCGTCGCACCATGATCCTGGCGGCTTTCTTCTTCAATCCTCAGGGAGATCATCGAATGTCATGGCGGCATCCGGGTGCGCCGGGCCGTGAGATTTTCGGACTCGATTATTATCGCCGGCTGGCCGAAGCGGCGGAGCGCGCCAAGCTGGATGCGATTTTCATCGCCGATCATCTCGGCATCTGGGACACTTATGGAAGCGGACGAGCCCATTACGCCAATGCCCGATTGGAGCCCTTGTCGCTGGTCTCCGCTCTTTCGGCGCTCACTCACGATATCGGATTTATGGTCACGGCCTCGAGTTCCTACACAGAGCCTTTTAATCTGGCGAGAATGTTTGCCTCGATCGACCATATCAGCAACGGCCGGGTAGGCTGGAATGTGGTGACGTCGGCTTTGGAAGAAGAAGCGGTCAACTTCGGCCGCGATTCAAACATCGATCACGCACTGCGTTACGATCGCGCGTCCGAATTCCTCGTCGTGGCCAAAGCCTTGTGGGACAGTTGGGAAGACGACGCCGTCTCGATGGACAAAAGCTCCGGCATTTTCGCCGATGCTCGCCGTGTGCATGACATCGATCATCGCGGCACGCACTTCAGAGTCAAGGGCCCGCTCAACGTTCCACGGCCGCCGCAGGGCCACCCAGTGATCGTTCAGGCCGGATCCTCCGACGCTGGTCGGAACCTCGCGGCAGCGCATGCCGATGTTCACTTCGCCGTCATTCGCAGCGAAGCCGACGGGCTTGCCTATCGGGCGGATATGGATAAGCGCCTCGCGCGACAGGGCCGCAGCCCGGATAGCCTCAAACTGCTGCCCGGGATTTTGCCGATCGTTGCCGCGTCGACGTCCGAGGCGCAGGACAAGCAGGCGTTGCTTGAATCCCTCATGATCGACACTGTCGCGCTCGACCTTCTTTCGAGCTGGGCCGGGGTGGATCTTTCATCCTTTCCGCTGGACGGCCCGATTCCGGATTTGCCCGACGAAGGCACGTTCAACGGTTGGCGGACCTGGCTCGCCCTTGTGAAAGACAAGGCGAACGAGGGGCTGTCGATCCGCCAACTCGCCCGCAAGATCGCCAATACCGGCTCGGTTCCGCTCGTGGCCGGAACGCCGTCACAGGTCGCCGATCAACTGGAAGCGTGGTTCGTCGCCGGTGCCGCGGACGGATATAATCTGATGTTCCCGCTTCTTCCGGACGATTGGCTGAACTTCATGCAGACCGTCGTGCCGGAATTGCAGAGGCGGGGCCTTTTTCGATCCGAATACGAACCCGGGACGCTCCGGGACCGACTAGGTCTGCGACGCCCCGAGAATAGTTTTACCGCTGTGCCCCGGTAGAAGCCAAGCGTCAGCCGGGCCGGATTGACGCTAAGCCGCCGGATGCCGCAAGACAGGGTCATGAGCGACCCTGTGCTAAGCCTTTCCGTCGTCGTGGCCCGTGAGACGGCGGCCGATGCGCCGCATGTCGAACGATTGGTGGAGAGGGCCTTCGGGCCGGGCCGTTTCGCCCGCACGGCCTATCGGCTGCGGGAATTGGCGCCTCATGATCCGAGCCTGTGTTTCGTGGCCCGTGTCTCGACACTGCTGGTGGGCTCGAACCGCATGACGCCGGTGCGCTGCGGCACGGCGCCGGGGCTGCTCTTGGGGCCGTTGACGGTCGATCCCGCATTTCAGGATCGGGGCATCGCGGCCGCTCTCGTCACCACGACCCTCGATGCCGCGGCGGCGGCCGGCCATGGCCTGGTGATCCTCGTCGGCGACGAGCCCTATTACGGCCGCTTCGGCTTCGCCCGCGTGCCCTCTGGCCGGCTTACGCTGCCTGGTCCGGTGGACACCGCGCGTCTTCTCTACCGCGAACTCGCGCCTGGGGCCTTCGAAGCAGCCAAAGGCCCGATCACGCCGGGGCGATGAAAAACATCCAGGTCGCATGTCATGCCGAGCGACCGCGTCTTGCGAATCTTCGCCCCTCGACAAACCAAGCCAATACGGAACTGCCGAGCAGCGCCAAGAGGCCGATAAAGCCGATGGCGAGCGGCAGCACCCCGATGCCACGCACGACGCTGCTGTCGGTTCGCCGGATGCCGATATAGTCGGTGCCCGCGTAATTCGGAGAATCATGCATGCCCACGAGGCGCGGCATGGTGATTTCATCACTGGACCCGCTGCCGATCCGCCTCACCGATCCGCCCGTCGCCTCGGCCAGGGGTCTCAGCTTGTCGAGGGTGGACACGACGTCCTGGAACTCGCGGGGGTTTTCGGGACCGACGTTGATCAGAACCGAGAGCGTGCCGTCGCTAAGGCGATAAAGGCCAAGTTCGTCGGCCCGCACGGCGCCGCGCCATAGGCCCGGCTCGTCCGCGGCGAGGCTAACGCTGGACTGTGCGCCCGATGGAGCCGTTACGGTCACCGGCGATGTATCGCCTTTGACGCTCTGTTTCTCGATCGCAATGTCATGCCCATGGACGGTGGCGCGCAGGGCCTCCTCCTCGAGATCGGGCTCCTTCATCAGCCAGTGGGCGAGGCGGCGCGTCAGGTCGAGATAAGGACCGCCATTCTGGAAACCCCGCGCCCAAAGCCAGATCTGATCGGAGAGCATCAGAGCCACGCGGCCCTTTTCCTCGCGCGAAAGCATCAGAAGGGGCCGATTTTCGGCGCCCGCCATCACGGCCATACCCTTCACGGGTTCGCTGTCGACCTGGCGAAACCATTGACTCCAGGCGGGTGGATTCTGGTCGGCGCCCGGCAGGCCGCGCGTCACCGGATGTTTGAGGCCGTCCGCCGTGACGCTGGCCCGAAAGGGTTCCTCGATCACGCGACCGTCCGGCCGCACCGGAGAAAGCGCGCCCAGCGGCGAATAATACAGCCCGTCCGGACCGGAGAAATCCGGCCCGACCGCCATCAGCAAGGCCCCGCCCTTTCTGACATAGCGGGCGATATTCTCGAAATAAGTATAAGGCAGGATCGACTGGTTCGAATACCGGTCGAAGATGATGAGATCGAAATCCTTGATCTTGCTCCCGAATAGCTCGCTGGTCGGGAAGGCGATGAGGGCGAGTTCGTTGATCGGCGTCCCATCCTGCTTTTCGGGCGGACGCAGGATGGTGAAATGGACCAAATCCACATTGGCATCAGATTTGAGGATGTTGCGCCACATGCGCTCGCCCGCATGCGGTTCTCCCGATACTAGCAGCACCTTGAGCTTGTCATGCACGCCCTCGATGGTGACGACAGCTTTGTTGTTCAGCGCCGTCAACTCGCCTGGAATCGTGGGCACGTCGAGTTCGATCACATTCGGCCCTGGGTGGTCGATGTGAACCGGGACCTTGATCGTGGCTCCGACCGTAGCGGCGAGATTGGCGATTTCCGTCCCGTCCCGCCGCACGGTGAGGGCGACGGGCTCACCTTGGTCGGCCGTGTCGAGCACATGCAGACTGATGGTGCAGTCTTTGCTGTCATTGTCCAAGATGCAGAAACGCGGCGCCTCTATGAGTTCGAGCCGGCGGTCCCGTTCCCCCTCATGGCCGGTCACGAGCACATGCAACGGCGCCTTGAAGCCAAGTTGGTCGACGCCACTGGTAATGTCGTGCACCACCCCGTCGGTGACCATGACGACACCCGCCAGATGCTCGGGCGGGATGTCGGCGATGCCCGCGCTCAGCGACGCGAAGAGGCGGGTCCCGTCGTTTTCGGCATCTGTCCGGCCGCCGTCGATGAAACGCGCCTCGACATTGCCGAGCGCGGGGAGCGCTTTTTCGAGGGCGGCGCGGGCGCGCGCCGTCTGTGCGGCCCGCTCGCCAATGGATTGGCTGCCGCTCTCGTCGAGCACGACCGCGACGACATCCTTCAACCCTTCGCGGTCCTCGCGAACGAAGGACGGATCGGCGAGCGCCAGCAGAATGAGGGCGAGCGCGATGGCCCGCACTATCGTCCCTCGTGCCCTGGCCCGAAAGCCAAGGACGATCACGACAAGCGCCAGAAGCGCGAGGCCAGCCAATACCCCAACCGGCAGGAGCGGCGCGAAAGTGAGGGAGAGGCGCGTCATGGGCTAGGGAAGCCTCTCGGTCCGCGACGGAAAGCGGCGCATCCGCAGCGGCGGCAGGGGGCCTCGTCGCTCCGCATCAATGCGCCAACCGTTCGAGCAGGTCTCGCACATGGACCTGATCGGCCTTGTAGTTGCCGGTGAGGGTATACATGACGAGGTTGATGCCCCCCCGGATCGCGAATTCCCGCTGGCGATTGCCGCCGGGGACCAGCGGATAGACAGGCTCCCCTTCGGAATCGGTCGCCCAGCCGGCCGCCAAATCGTTGGAGGTTATGACGATCGGGGACACGCTGTCGCCCGAGCGGGCCGGTCGGTTCATCTGGTCGGGGGGCGAGGGCGGCAGCGCCTCGATCCAGGTCTGCCCCGTCGTGTAGCGGCCGACGAAGCCGTCGATGAGATAGAAAGTCTTTGTCACCACATGCACATGCGGCACGGGTTCGAGTTCCGGCACGTCCACCCCCGTCAGCAACCGCTGCAGCCACAAGCCTTCAGGGGTCGGCGGCCCGCCAGGCAGACTGCTCAAGGCATCCCGAGTGTCGAACAGGATGGTGCCGCCATTCTTCATATAGGCCGCGATCTTCGAGACCGTCGCGGGCGGCGGCGGCGGGGCACTCGCCACCACTGGCCAATAGAGCAGGGGATAGAAGGCGAGTTCGTCCCTGGCCGGATCGACTTCGATGGGGTCGCCAGGATCGAGGGACGTCCGGTTCGCCAGCGCGCGCGACAGCGACTTGAGGCCGAGCCTGCTTGTTTCATCGACCGCGAGATCGCCGCTGGCCACATAGGCAAGCCGGGTGGTGAGGGCCGAGTCCATGTCCCGTTTCGACACGGCTTCGTCGGCCCGCGCGGGAGCCGGCACCGAAGCCGCCGCGAGAGCGCCCAGCAGCACAAGGGCGGTCGCTGCCGCGCGGCGCACGGGCAGCCTAAGAGCGCCGCCGAGCCATAAAGTCGCCAGCGCGTCCCCCAGGAAACCCAAGAAAACCAGAACCACGAGGGCCGCCCGCAAATCGATCGGTTGCGCGGCCTTGAGCGGCTGATGGTCTATGGCGAGGCCCGACCAATCCGCCGGCAAAAGCTTGCTGTCCGGGCCGAGCGCGTTGACCGCGACCGGCGCGTCGGCCGGTCCATAAAGCCCTGGTGGGTGGTCGGCGGACCCTATGCCGTCGAAGCCAGAGGGGATCGGTTTCGCCGTATTCGGCGGAGCGCCAAGAACCCCAAATCCATCGAGGATGCGGGTCGGCGCGACAGTCGGCACATCGCCCGACGCCATGGCCTTTGCGGCACCTGCCTTGCCGTCCGCCCCCGATTCGCCGCTCAGCGCCACCACGCGTCGCAGCATATCCACGAATAGCCCGGACAACGGCAGATTGGACCATGTCGTATCCGCCGTGACGTGGAAGAGGACGATGGTCCCCTTGCCGCGGCGCTCGGCGGTGACGAGCGGGGTGCCGTCGGCGAGTTGCGCCCAGGATTTTTCCGCGAGTCCGGCATCGGGTTCGGCGAGCACCTGGCGGGAAACCGTCACGTCATTGGCGACCGAAAGGCCGAAAAACGGGCTCGACCTGTCGAAGGGCGCCAGGGGCTTGGGTTTGTCCCAGGAGAGGGCACCTCCGAAAGTACGGCCTCCGCGTCGCAACGTCACCGGTTCGAGATCGTCGCCGGCGCCGGCCAGACGAGACCCTGCGAAACGCAGCAGCAATCCTCCCTGATCGATGAATTGCACCAGGCGCTCGTGGGCCGGGTCGGCCACCTGGCCCACATCGGCGAGGACGATGACCGAGGGCTTCTCGTCGAGCGCCGAGGAAATCGGATCGGCGACGCCGGTTCTGACTTCCCTCACGTCGGCGAAGGGTCCCAAAGCCCTTGTCAGGAAATAACCCGGGCTGAGCAGCGGCTGCGCGACATCCGCCGTGGCGCCGCTGACGACCTCGACCCGACGCCGTTTCCAGCGCCCGTCGAGCAGCGATACGGCGCCGGCCGAAGCTTCGTCCTCGACCGCGATGCGTGACATCTGGTTGCGCAATTCGACCGGCAAGTCGAAGGAGGCCTGCGTTTCCAGCGCGGTGCCGAAGTCGAACGGCGCCCCGCCGAGCGGCAGACCCTTGAGGTCGAAGGCTCGCACCATCCCGTGGGACGCCGCACGGGAATCGGCGCGCAGCAGATTGACCTTCAGGCTGTCGGATCGATTGTCGGCGCCTCCTATGCCGACAGGCGTCTCGTCCGCCGCCAGAATGGTCGGCGGATGCGAAAGGCCGGCGGACGCCAGCAGTGTCGCGAAGGCTCGGGCGCCACCATTCTCCAGCCCGTCCGCCAACCAGAGGACATCGGTATCGCCATGCGCTTTCAGGAAGTCGGCGGCGGCCGGCACCGCCAAGGTCCGATCCGGCAGATAAGGCATCGGCTTCATGGTCCGCAGCCGCTCGATCGCCTGGCCGGCGGTGGTCGGCACAATGGCGCGCGGACCATCCGACAGCGCGAGGACCGCAGCCGCGCGCCCGGCACGCTCGGCTTCCGTCAGCCGTTCGACGGCGGCCGCGACGCGGGTCTCCCAGCTTGGGGCTGAGGCGAAACCGTCGTCGAGCGCGACCAAAAGCGGCCCTTTTCCTCCAAGCGTGGCGGCGGGCGGATCCCAGATCGGGCCGGCCATCGCCAGAATGATGAGCGCCGCGATGGCGAGCCTCAAAACCAACAGCCAAGGCGGCATGCGGGCCGGCGTCTCTTCGTTGGAACGGGCGTCGAGGATCAGCCGCAGCGGCGGGAACGGAATTTCTTGCGGACGGGGTGGGGTCGCGCGAAGGAGATAATACAGCGCCGGAAGCAGGGCCAGCGCCCCCAGCGCCAAAGGAACCGTGAAGGCGAGGGGCAATCCCAGCATCGTCACTGCGCTCCACCGGCGGCCGGGGTCGCGGACGAGCCCCCGTCGGCGCTCAGCACTGCAAGGCGCAGCAAGGCCTCGGAGGCCGGCCGGTCGGTGCGATGGACGCCAAAACTCCAGCCGAGGCGGCGGCAAGTATTCGAAAGGGTGTCGCGATGGGCCGCGAGACGGCCGAGATAGGTGTCGCGCAGTGTCGTCGCCTCGCCAAGACGCAACCGCGCGGAGCTGTCGAGGTCGGCGAATTCGACATGACCCGCGAAGGGAAAGGTTTCTTCCACCGGATCCGCGATGGCCACCACATGCCCCCGTGCGCCATCGGCCGAGAGGGCTTGCAGGGTGGTGGTGAAGGCCGAGGCGTCGCAGAGCCAGTCGCCGATGAGGATGGCGCGCGAGCGTGCGGGCAGCGGAAGTGCTCGCGGCAGATCGTCTTCAGCGCCGTTCGGCGAGCGCATCAGCGCCTCCGCCATGCGCTCGACGATCTGGCGCGACGCCATGGCGCGCGTGAGACCCAGAAGGCCGACGCGCTCACCTCCGCGCACCAAGAGATCGGCGGCGGCGAGCCCCAGGACCAACGCCCGGTCAAGTTTCGATTGCAACGCGAGGTCGGACACGAAGGCCATGGATACCGAACGGTCCATCCAAATCCAAATCGTCTGAGCGGCCTCCCATTCTCGCTCCCTGACATAGGTGCGGTCGTCGCGTGCCGAGCGGCGCCAGTCGATCCTGTTGATGGCTTCGCCGGTCACGAAGGGCCGAAATTGCCAGAAAGCTTCGCCGATGCCCGCGCGACGGCGGCCGTGGACCCCATGCATGACGCTCGACGCCACTTCCCGTGCCGACACGCAGATGTCCGGCAGGCGGCGGGCGAGGGCCAGGGCCTCCCGTCCATGCGCGTGACCGGCCTCTCGTGCGGCGGGAGAAAGCAGTCGGGCGCCGCTCATTCGGTCATCCGATCTTCGCGACCAGCCGGCCGACGAGACCAGCGATCGTCTCGCCATCCGCCCGCGCCGCGAATGTCAGCGCCATACGGTGTTTCAGCACGGGGAGCGCCAGCGCCGCGATATCGTCCTTCGAGGGTGAAAGCCGGCCATCGACCAGCGCCCGGGCGCGGGACGCCAGCATCAGGGCCTGGGCTGCGCGCGGACCCGGCCCCCAGGCGATATGCTTGGTCAAGGCGGTGTCGCCTTCCCCCGGCCGCGCTGCGCGCACGAGGTCGAGAATGGTCTCCACAACGGCGTCCCCGACCGGCAGGCGGCGCACCAGCCGCTGGATACCGATGAGATCCTCGACCTGCATGGCGGGCTTGGCCACGGCCTCATGGTCGCCGGTGGTGTCGATCAGCACCCGCTTTTCGGCCGCGCGATCCGGATAGGAGACATCGATCTGCATGAGGAACCGGTCAAGCTGCGCCTCGGGAAGCGGATAGGTCCCCTCCTGCTCGATGGGGTTTTGGGTCGCCAGGACATGGAACGGTCGCGGCAGGTCAAAGCGCTCGCCCGCGACGGTGACGTGAAGCTCCTGCATGGCCTGCAGCAAGGCCGATTGCGTCCGGGGGCTGGCGCGGTTGATCTCGTCGGCCATCAGCAATTGCGCGAAGATCGGACCCTTGACGAAGCGGAAGGCCCGGCGCCGGTCGGCGCCTTCTTCCAGAACTTCCGATCCCAGAATGTCGGCCGGCATCAGATCGGGCGTGAACTGCACCCGCCGCGCTTCGAGGCCGAGAACGGTACCGAGCGTGTCGACGAGTTTCGTCTTGGCTAGACCTGGAACGCCGACGAGCAGCGCATGGCCGCCCGACAGGATCGAGACGAGAACGTCCTCGACGACTTTCTCCTGACCGAAGATGACATGTCCGATGCCGGTCCGGGCGGCGGCGATCCGCTCCAGGGCTTGATCCGCGGCCCGCACCGCGTGAACATCGAGGGAGACCACGCTATGATCCTGGGCAAGAGTCATGCATCATTTCCTTCGTTGACGGGACTGCGGCCCGCCCAACTTGTCGGGCTGGACCATGCAAGGACCGCGCTTGTTCTGCTCAAGATGACGGCAGCGCGACGTCTTGTCGATACCCGTTATGGTCGCGGTGGTGTAGCGTCATCGGCATCGCAATGGTGCGCGATGATGGCGAAAGAAAGTGAGGGGCCGGTGCGGGACGGCGCCACTCTGGAGACATTGATCGCGGACCTCGCGGACAAGAGCGATGCGCCGCGCAAAACCTTGCCGCCGGTTCATCTATGGAATCCGCCCTTTTGCGGCGACATCGACATGCGCATTGGGCGCGACGGCACATGGTTTTACGGCGGCACGCCGATCGGCCGGCCGGCGCTGGTGAGGCTGTTCGCGTCGGTGCTGCGCAAGGACGAGGATCGTTACGTCCTGGTCACGCCGGTGGAGAAGGTCGGCATCTCGGTCGAGGATGCGCCTTTCCTGGCGGTGGAGCTTGCGAAGCGCGATCCGATCATCGCCCTGCGGACCAATGTCGGGGATTGGGTGGAGGTGGGCAAGGCTAATCCGCTGCGATTCGAACCCGGACCCTCCGGCGGCCTCAAACCCTATGTGCTGGTGCGCGGCGGCCTTTGGGCTCTCGTGGCGCGCCCGGTCTTCTATGAGCTCATCGAGGCCGGCGAGACGCGGAGCCTCGATGGTGTGCCGACCTTCGGCATCGCCTCGGGCCAAAGCTTCTTCGCCATCATGGGCGCAGACGATCTCGATCGATTGTCGGAGCCGCCGCTTGAATGAGGCTGCAATCCCCACCGCAGCGGCCTTTTCAGCCAAGGATTTCGAGCGGCGCGCCAGGGCCGCGCTGACCCTCGGCGTGCCCCACGGGTTTCCGGAGGCTCTCGCCACGTTCGGGGGCGATCACAGCCTCGATGGCGCACCTCGATCCTCGCGACCCTTGCGGGCGGCAGCGGTACTGATTGCGGCGGTGAAGCATCCCGCAGGGATGACCGTCATTCTCACCGAGCGCCCCGGCGGCATGCGCGACCATGCTGGGCAGATCGCCTTCCCGGGCGGCAAGATCGAACCCGGCGACCGAACGCCGCTCGACGCCGCGCTACGCGAGGCCGAGGAGGAGATCGGGCTTGACCGCAGCCATCTCGACGTCCTCGGCTACCTCGACCCTTACGCCACCGGCACCGGCTTTATCGTGCTGCCCGCCTTGGCATTAGCGGCGCCACCCTTTCGGCTAGCGCCCGATCCGCGCGAGGTGGCCGACGCTTTCGAGGTCCCACTTGGCTTTCTCATGGATGCCTCGAACCACCAGCGCCACGCCCGCGACATCGCCGGCCGCATGCGGCACTTCCATGCCATGCCGTTCGAGGACCGCTTCATCTGGGGCGCGACGGCCGGCATCCTGCGCAACCTCTATGAAAGGCTCTATGCCTGATGCTGCGCGGTCTTTCCGATGCCATCCTGCTGTTCCTCGTGCCTTTCGCCGGCTATGCGCTTTTTCTCATCGTGTGGCGTCGTTATCCGCATCGGCTGACGGCCTGGACGCGGGAGCCTGTGCTGCGGCTCATCGCGGCCGGTCTCGCGCTCGCGGTCGCCGGCACGCTCATGGCGGGTCTCTTCGCCGCCCGTTACAAAGGTGATTACGTTCCGGCCCATCTCGAGAAGGGCGTGCTGGTGCCCGGGAAGATGGAATAGGGTAGGGCTACACCGCCCCACCCCAATGAACACGATCGGCCGGCCGATCATCGGCACGACCGACCTTTTCCCTTATACCCGTTGTCAGAACACAGTGCGGACCGAGGGCTCCCGCGCCCAAATCCGGCCCCCGGCGGCCGCCTCCAGAAACGCCTTGCCGGCATCCTTATCGACAGCGACCACGCCCGCGTCAGCCACCACACCCGCCTTGTCCATGAGCGGCTTCGCCTCCCGGGAATGGCCGATGACCTTGAGGTGAGCGAAGGCGTCATGCACGAAGGCGACCGCCGCCGCTTCCTTCGTCAGCATCGCGGCGCCATCCGCCGACAGCGCCAAAACGATCGTATCGAAGAGGACCGACGATCCGCCCGCCAGCTGAAAATCCGCACGGATCAGGCCGCCGTCGCTGCCTTTGGCACCCCCGACCTTTGGCGCGATCACCTTCAGTTGCGCCCCCATCGCCACCGCAGCCTTCTCAAGGGCTGTAACCACCTTGGGGTCGGTGCCGTCGGCAACCAGACAGCCGACAAGTCGGCCGTTCAGCGTCGGCTTGGCCTTTGCGATGATGCTGAGCATCGGCGAGGCCGCCAAGTCGGTGCGAACCGGAACCGATGGTTGCGCTTTTGCAATCGGTCCCTCGTAGCCGAGACCGGCTGCGACCCGCTTGGCGATGGCTTCGTCGACGTTGGCCAAGCGGCTGAGCAGACGCAGCCGCACCGCCTCTGTCTCCACCTTGCTGAGTTCGAAGATGAATGCGGAGACGATATGGTTTTGCTCAGGCTCCGTCTGGCTGAAGAAGAACTGTCGGGCCTGGCTGAAGTGATCGGCGAAAGTCGGCGACCGGACCTTCAATTTGTCGCCCGCTTCAGGCGCCGGGACGCTGGTAAATCCGAGCGCCGGATCCGGCCGCTCCGTCGTCGTGTCGAGCGAGCTTGGCGAGTACGAAACGCGCCCCTTTGGCATCCCCATTTGCGCATGTCCGTCACGCTGAAAGTTGCGGACCGGGCAACGCGGCGCGTTGATCGGCAGCTGCGCGAAATTCGGCCCCCCCAACCGTTTGATCTGGGTGTCGAGGTAGGACTGGTTTCGTCCCTGCAGCAGCGGATCGTTGGTGAAATCGATCCCCGGCACGACGTGCGTCGTGCAGAAGGCCACCTGTTCGGTCTCGGCGAAGTAATTGTCGGGGTTGCGGTCGAGAACCATCCGCCCGATGACCCGAAGCGGAATGATCTCCTCGGGAATGAGCTTCGTGGCGTCGAGGATGTCGAAGTCGAAACTCTTCGCGAAGGCCTCGTCGAACAATTGCACGGCCAGGTCCCATTCGGGAAAGCTGCCGCTGTCGATCGCGTTCCACAGATCGCGGCGATGAAAGTCAGGGTCGCCGCCACTGATCTTCAGGGCCTCATCCCAGACCACCGACTGCATGCCGAGCTTAGGCCGCCAATGGAACTTCACATAGGTGGATTTCCCGGCTTCGTTGATCAGCCGAAAACTGTGGACCCCGAACCCTTCCATCATGCGGAACGAGCGGGGAATCGCCCGATCGGACATGATCCACATCAGCATGTGGGTGCTCTCGGGCGACAAGGACGCCCAGTCCCAAAAGGTGTCGTGCGCCGTCTGCGCCTGCGGAAATCCGCGATCCGGCTCCTGCTTGGCGGCATGGATCAGATCGGGGAATTTGATCGCGTCCTGGATGAAAAACACCGGCATATTGTTGCCGACGAGGTCCCAGTTGCCCTCCTGGGTGTAAAATTTTACCGCGAAGCCGCGCACGTCGCGCGCCGTATCGGCCGACCCCATATTGCCCGCGACCGTCGAGAACCGGGTGAAGAGCGGGATTTTGACGCCCACCTCACCGAGCACCTTGGCTTTGGTGAATTCGGCGAGGGAGTCGGTCAGCTCAAAGAACCCATGGGCGGCGGCGCCCCGGGCATGGACCACGCGCTCCGGGATGCGCTCATGGTTGAAGTGATTGAGTTTTTCGATGAGGGCGAAGTCTTCGAGTAGCACCGGGCCGCGCTCGCCCAACTTCAGCGAGTTCTCGTCGTCCGCGATGATGCCGCCCTGGTTGGTCGTCATCGGCGGGTGGCTGCCGCCTGCGGCCTGATGGATTTCGCCCCCGGTGCCGACGTGTTCGGCATCGGCGGATTTCACGGAGCGCGGCGTTTTGTGTTTCGACATGGGAGGTTCCGATGTTCAGATCAGGCTCGGCGATCCCGCAAAAGCGACGATCGGCACATGGAGCTGAAACATCCGACGACTGCCACTGTTCCGAACAATGGCGATTATTGGACCATCCACCACAGGGGGGCCTTCGTCAGCGCTTATCTGGAAGCCGCCGTCGCCTGGCTTCCGGCGCCTCTCAATCGAGGATCGAGAATGCTCGCGAACGGGGAGATTCAGCGTTGTCAGTGCCGGTCCCTCTTTCAATCTAGCGACCGAAAGCGTGAGCCAATAAATCTGGATTGCGAAGCGTCGCACAAGTTGTACTGTGGCCGAATTGTGATGCCGGCGTAGGAGTTGTCATGCGGCACGCAGCTCTGTGGCTTGGGCTTCTCGCGAGCACCTTGGTTGTCACACAAACCGTGGTTCCTAGCCTCGTTGCGCCTCAGGCCATGCAACGTCCCAATATTGCGCTGGCGCGCGCGGCCTTCTTTCGTCTCTCTTCCGGCGATCGGGTCGCGCTGCATCTGATGCTGATGGCGACGGGCGATTTCAATGCCATGGTGTCCGACGGTTTCGGTGGCAGGCTTTACGATGCAATTGCAAGCTTCCAACAAAGCCAAGGGCTCGACCCGACGGGCATTGCAGACCAGGACACGATGGCCCGGTTGAATGCAAAGGGCGGTTTTATCCTGCGTAGCTGGGGCATGCATTTCGTCGATCATCCTCTTGCAAATGCCTCGCTGTTTGTCCCGGGCACCTTCGGACTGATCAGCGCTAAAACGCCGCGAGGTCTCGCGTTCGAAAATGCCAGCCGCTCAATGAGCGTGGATTTCTCGTTCTTTGCCCAGACCGAAGCCAGTATGGGCGACATTTTCACGAGGCTGTCGACGCCGCTGGCCAACCGGCGTATCGATATGGCGGTCATCCGCGACGGCTTCTTTGCTGTGGCGGGCGGCGGCCAGAGTTATGGCACCTATTCGCGCTATATTCCTATTCCGGGGGGAACCGTTGGCTTCACCGCGACGTGGAATACCGTCCTGCTGCCCAACGCCAATCGTGTCGCTGTCGTCATGGCCAACGGGTTGCTGCCGTCCCGCTCACAGCCGGATGTCGCGACCTCCGAACCTCCCGGGTCGGCGGCGGCTCCGGTCGCGCCTCCCCAGCAAGCCAGTCTCGAAGCGCCAAAACCCGCTCCGCCGGCGACCGTCACGGTGACAGGATCGGCCTTCTTCGTTTCGGCGGATGGCGACCTCGTCACCAACAACCATGTGATCAAGGGCTGCGAGAGCGCGACAATCGTCGGACGTGGCACCGCGCGCATCGTCGCCAAAGATCCAAAGAACGATCTCGCGCTGTTGCGGCTGAACCAAAAGCCCGCCGACGCCATCAAGCCAGCCGCATTTCGTGCCTCGCCGACCCAACTTGGAGAGGCGGTTTACGTGTTGGGCTACCCCTATGCGGGCGCGCTCGACAATGGGGTCAATTTCACCAATGGCATGGTGAGTTCGGTCGCCGGTATGGACAACGACTCGACGAATTTTCAGATGACGGCCGCCGTCCAGCCCGGCAATTCCGGCGGTCCCGTGCTGGATGGGTCCGGCAACCTTTTGGGCGTGACAGTGGCGCGGATGAGCGACATCGCTGCGTTGGAAGCCACCCATACGGTGCCGCAAAGCGTCAACTTCGGCATCAAGGCCGATGTCGCGGCCTCGTTCCTGCGGGTGAACGGTATCGAGCCCAAGATGAGCGCGGACGCCGCCCCTGTCCCCGCCACGCAGATCGCCGCGAGCGGGAAGGGTTTTACGGCGCAGGTGATGTGCGAGAGGGCAGGAGGGTTGGATTGAACCGACACGGGGAGCTCGCTCCACCACGTGAGCACACTCCGCGGGACAGTTCTCGTAAAATCTCCGAAATATAAGATTCCTGATCAGTATGAACAACATTCGCCGACCGTTCAAACAGCGCATCTATTGCATCTATTCTGGAGCATTTGTCGAGGACACGGAAACGAATGATGAGCATGTCATACCGAAATCGGTTGGCGGCAACCGTTCAACCGTGATCCGGGTTGCCAAAACACTTAACTCTAGGATCGCAACAGAGATCGATGCACCTGTCGCAAACGATCCTATGATCATGTTCGGTAGGCGCGACGCGGCCAAGCGTGGGCACAGTGGAAAAGATCCTATCCCTTCTTGGCGCGGGGCAAGAAGTTGGAAACAGGGACAGCCTTGGGGATCAGGGGACAAAGTCTATCGAGTAGAATTTCCCGCCGGGAGTACCCAAGTGTTGAATGAGAAAACGCGAGAAATTCTGCCCCAGTTCGTATTTGGTGACACCGGGTTCGTAATTGACAATTTAAAAATAAACAATGTTGCTAGATTTAAATTCGCTCTAAAGACGTTGCTGGGAGTGGGGTGGAAATTGTTTGATGACAGGCTGCTCGACGGACTGGACGCCAATCTCATCCGAAAGATCCTCTTCAATTCGGTATCATTCTCCGGGACACCGGGCGAAAAGGGGATTGGGTACATCGACGAATTTATGCCAAATTGCAGCTCTCAGCGGGAAAAAGTCGAGGGTCTCAAGAAAGCGATAGTGACTAAAGGTGAGACCTCGATCACAGCGACCGAAGTGGGCGGCACGTTGGAATGGTCTGTGGTTTGCCTCGGCTATCTGGTCGGAATGGTGAGCATTCCAATTTCGCAGCCAATACTTGGGAGGGAGGTTTCTGGGCGTGCTCTACGCTTGACCGTAGAGCAGCGCCTTCTCAGGCAAACTGTCGTCGACAGGCCCGACACTGCGAGAACGCAAGAAAGCGGTTAGCATATTGGCCCAGCTCTCACTGATTCAATACTGTCACAATAGCCGGATTAAGCTCACTGATCGTTTTTCTGACGTGGTGACCAATACGAATGATTTAGCTTGATGCCTCCGGATGTCAGTTTCACATCATAACCCATCATCGTAGAGACCCTGAATCAGAAAAATTCGGCATCTGACTTTGTTCTCATCAAGAGCGTGATGCTCCCCCGCCGTCCACCTTCTTCCAATTCTCCACTTTCGGATCGGGCACTTCCGGCCGCGCGAAAATCCCCCACCGGTGCTTCTTCGCAGCCCGGACCCATCTCGTCGAGCCTGGGTTTTTGGTCCCGTTCCGTCAAGGATCGTTCAGACCCCCCCTTCTACTCCTCGGAGACACCGTTAGCCCTAGAAAACTAGCACCGCTTGATTGAGCCGAATGATGTCGTCCTGGCCGAGACGCCCGATGCGGGACCCGGCCTTGGCTTTCGGAACGGTAGTGATCTTGTCCACCATCAAGCGACTTGGAGCGCGCAATCCGTTGCCTGTGTCCGGCGCCCCGACGAGACGGAACAGCGGCGCGTCCGTCCCATCCGTCATGAAGGCGCTGATGGTGATCGAATCCGTCGCGTCGAACCGATCCTTCTGCAGAATGACGACGGGGCGGGGTTTGCCCGCGTCATCCTGACCGCCCGCGCCGGTCCAAATCTCGCCCCGCCTCATCCATCGTCCCGATCCGAGATCGCGTCGATGAAGGCCTGATCGTCGCAGGCCTCCGCGCTGGCCGCGACGGTGACCGATTGACGATGGGTTTCGAAGCGGAAGGCGGCAGAAAGCACGTCCGGCACCCAGATTTGGACGGGTCGAAGGCTTTGGGCGCGCAGGCGCTCGCGATGCTCCCGCACCTTGAGGCGGGACGGCTTGGGCGGGGTTGGCGACGCCATGTTAAACCTTCCCATAGGTCACATGTAACCTATCACCGGTCAGAAAACGCCGCCATCTCTCTCACGCACGCGGGGTCGACAGGATATAATGACGTGACCGCGGGAACCCTTGCGTCCGAAGCACAGGACCCGATCCGATCTACCCCCTCCGCCCCCGTCCACCCTTCTTCCAATTCTCCACCTTCGGGTCTGGCTTCTCTGGCCTTACAAAAATCCCCCCGGCCGGGGCCTCTTCGCGGCCCGGACCCATCTCGTCGAGCCCGGGTTTTTTGACGCGCGAGGAGGCGGTGAACTGGGGCTTGCCCTCGCCGCCGCCAAAGTTGTGCGGCCCCATATCGGCATCGGTGGGCTTGCGCGGAATGGTGCCGGGCGAGCGCGGCGCCCCGCGCCCCGCAGCGGCGCCAGCACGCCCGGCGGATCCAGCCGGCAGGTTCGCGGCCTTGCCGTATTTTTGCGCGCCCTCGTAGGCTCCGGCTTCGCGTGAAATCGCCTGCTGGCGGGCCATCGGGTCGGCGCCGATCATCAGCTCGGTGGCCTCCAACCGCTTAAGTTCGTCGCGCAGGCGCGCGGCCTCCTCGAATTCGAGATTGGCGGCGGCGGCGCGCATGCGCTTTTCGAGATCGGCGATGGTCGCCTTGAAATTGTGGCCGATGAGATTTTCCGGCTTCACCATGCCGGGGTCGACCGTGACATGGTCGGCCTCATAGACCGAGTTCAAAATGTCCTGGATGCCCCGTTTGATGCTGGCCGGGGTAATGCCGTGCTCCGTATTATAGGCGGCCTGCTTTTCGCGTCGGCGGCTGGTTTCCGCCATGGCGCGCTCCATCGAGCCCGTGACACGGTCGGCGTAGAGCACGACCTTGCCCTCGACGTTGCGCGCGGCGCGGCCGATGGTCTGGATCAAAGACGTCTCGGAGCGCAAAAAGCCCTCCTTGTCGGCGTCGAGGATCGCCACGAGGGCGCATTCCGGAATATCCAACCCTTCGCGCAAAAGGTTGATGCCGACGAGGACGTCGAAGGTCCCGAGCCGCAGATCGCGTATGATCTCGATGCGCTCGATCGTGTCGATGTCCGAATGCATGTAGCGGACCTTGACGCCCTGATCGTGCAGATATTCGGTGAGATCCTCGGCCATGCGCTTCGTCAGCACGGTGATGAGCGAGCGGAAGCCTTTTTGGGCCGTGTCCCTGATCTCGCCGAGCACGTCGTCGACCTGGCTGCGGGCCGGGCGAATCTCCACCGGCGGATCGATGAGGCCGGTCGGGCGGATGACCTGCTCGACGAAGACGCCCTGCGCGCGCTCGATCTCCCAGGGGCCGGGCGTCGCCGAGACATGCACGGTTTGCGGCCGCATGGCGTCCCATTCCTCGAAACGCAGCGGGCGGTTGTCGAGGCAGGAGGGCAGCCTAAAACCATACTCCGCCAGCGTCGCCTTGCGCCTAAAATCTCCTTTGTACATGGCGCCGATCTGCGGCACGGTGACATGGCTCTCGTCGGTGAACACGATGGCATTGTCGGGCAAATATTCGAACAAAGTCGGCGGC
The DNA here is from genome assembly GCA_965214365.1 of Lichenihabitans sp. GTDB lineage: Bacteria > Pseudomonadota > Alphaproteobacteria > Rhizobiales > Beijerinckiaceae > Lichenihabitans. Next base: position 177,754 of record CBDCBM010000004.1, on the reverse strand, counting down.
GGCTCGCCCGGCAAGCGGCCGGTGAGATAGCGCGAATAATTCTCGATACCCTGGCAGACGCCGGTCGCCTCCAGCATTTCGAGGTCGAAGGTGGTGCGCTGTTCGAGGCGCTGGGCTTCGAGCAGCCGCCCCATGGCGTAGAGCTGGTCGAGCCGCATCTTCAGTTCCGCCTTGATGGCCTTGATGCTTTGAACGAGCGTCGGGCGCGGCGTCACGTAATGCGAATTGGCATAGACTTTGACGTAAGAGAGGTCGTTGGTCTTCTTACCGGTGAGCGGATCGAATTCCTGGATGCTTTCGATCTCGTCGCCGAAAAAGCCGATCCGCCAGCCGCGATCCTCATAATGGGCCGGGAAGAGCTCTAGCGTGTCGCCTCGCACCCGAAACGTGCCGCGCGTAAAATCGAGGCTCGTGCGCTTATATTGCAGCGCCACGAGGTCGGCGATGAGTTGGCGCTGATCGATACGGTCGCCGACCGAGACGCCGAACGTCATGGCCGTATAGGTCTCGACAGAGCCGATGCCGTAGATGCAGGAGACCGAGGCCACGATGATGCAGTCGTCGCGCTCCAGAAGCGAGCGCGTGGCCGCGTGGCGCATGCGGTCGATCTGCTCGTTGATGGTGCTTTCCTTCTCGATATAAGTATCGGTGCGCGGCACATAGGCCTCGGGCTGATAATAATCGTAGTAGGAGACGAAATATTCGACTGCGTTGTCGGGGAAAAAGCTCTTGAATTCACCGTAGAGCTGCGCCGCCAGCGTCTTGTTGGGCGCGAGGATGAGCGCCGGCCGGTTGGTGGCGGCGATCACCTGGGCCATTGTGAAGGTTTTTCCGGAGCCGGTGACGCCCAGAAGAACCTGATCACGGTCGCCACGTGCCGTCACGCCCTCGACCAGCTCGGCAATGGCGGTCGGCTGGTCGCCCTTGGGCTCATATTCGGATTGCAGCTTGAAGCTGATGCCGCCCTCGGATTTATCCGGCCGGGCCGGACGATGGGGCACCCAGGCGCGTTGAGCGAGGCGCGGATCGCCGCTCTCCAGCAAGGCCTGCAGCACGTCCGCCGTGGCGGCAGAGCCCGTCATGCCGCGCGGATGGCTTGGCGCCTCGCCTTTGCGGTCCAGCAGGTCGATCGCCTGACCGCCGATGTCGAACCCACGCTGTGGCGCCTCTTCGAAGCCCGGGGCGCTGCGTGAGCCTGATGCGCCGCCGGCGCCCGGCCGCTTCTCGTTCAGGGCCGGGTTGAGCAGGGCCGCCAGATGGGCGTCGAGCGGCACGAGCTCCGGCTTGGCAGCCTTGGGCTTGGCCGGGCGGCCGGCCTTGGCGGGTTTCGGGGCGGAGCTGGGATTGGCTTTTGGCATCCGCCGAATATGGAGCCGGGAGAAGACGGAGGGAAGATGCCGGTAACAGCATGATGCCGAAAAGTCGGCACGGCTTTTCACCCGACATCATGCTCCGACTTATCGACGATGATCTACACGAAGGGCGCGAACAGATCCGGCCGTGGTGGAAGAAGGCGGCGCAGGTAGCGCCGGCCTTCGTCGGAGATAGCGTTATGGCCATCGAAAAAGCTGTCGGGCATGTGGCGTGTGCGTCCGGCCACCTGATCGAGCGCCACCAGCTTCGGCGTCGTCCGCTCGCCGTCAAAATCGAGTACGACCGAGCCACTTTGCGAAAAGGCCTGTTCGGCCGCGAAAGCCCCAGACTCGAAGGCTTCCCGCCGGTCGGTGGAATCGGCGGTCCCCAGGAAGCAGCGCGGCAGATAACCCAGCGTGTCGACCCGGGAGCGCCCTTTGGGAAAGCGCGCCTTGAGGGCTTTCTGGATGTCGATACCGAGATCCCCGCCGGTCAATTGCACGTTGCCGTGGGCATCGCGATCGGCGACGCCGCCCGCCGCGAGGGCCAGCGCCTCGGCGAGCGGGCGTCCGGTCTCGTCTTGCACGCCCTCCGACACGGCGACGAGGCAGCGTCCCAGACGCTCGTAGACCGCCGCCACATCGTCGAGGAAGCGGTCGACGCTGAAGGGTTTTTCGGGCGCATAGATGAGATGGGGCGCGTCATCCGGGCCGGTCTGCCAGGCGGCGGGCGCGGCGGTCAGGAAGCCGGCGTGACGGCCCATGACGACCGCCACATAGATGCCGGGCAAGGCCCTCACATCGAGGTCCACGCTGGCGAAGGCATGGGCCACGAAGGCGCCGGCTGAAATGAAGCCCGGCACATGGTCGTTGGCCATCAGGTCATTGTCGATGGTCTTGGGCGCATGGACGAAACGACACTGCCCGGTCGAGCCGGCGCGCAGCAGTTCGAGCGTACCGGCAGTGTCGTTGCCGCCGATATAAATAAAGGCGCGCGCCTCGACCGCCTCCAGCGCCGCGAAGATGGATTCGCAGGCCTTCGGATCGGGCTTGTCGCGGGTCGAGCCGAGGCCGGCGCTGGGCGTGTTGCCGAGCCTCACGAGATCGGCGTCGCTGAGATCGGTCAGGTCTACGACATTACGGGCGACGAGACCGCGCACGCCGTGGCGGGCGCCCAGGATGCGCAGGCTGGGGTCGAGCCGCCGTGCCGCGCTGATCGCGCCGCAGAGGGTCTGGTTGATGACGGCGGTCGGTCCGCCCCCTTGCGCGATGACGATCGACGGCATGACATCCCCCGGTCCGGCCTGTTGGCTCCGATGCCCGTCCGAGCTCGCGCCGCGCCTGGACGGTGGGCCATTCCCCCGTGTCCAAGCCGTCGCGATGTGCGGCAGCGCGCAACAGGCGTCAAGGGGAAACTCTCCAGTCCGACGACGGACGGTCAAGTCGGCGACCCTTGGAGCGCAGCTGCACGGCGGCGCCCTGGTGGAGGCGTTTATTTCGCCGATCGCCCAGCCCGCAAAACTCTTGGGGTCAGCGGAATGCGGATCACGGCGCCTGTCCAAGTTTGGCACAAGGCAAGCGTGTTCGAATCGGTTAAACCGATCCACGACGCGGGACCCCTTTCGGCGAGATTTGCCGGAATAAGATCGTGGCGTGTCTTGGGACGCCACACGGGCGCCCAAAAGTTCGCGACAAGGCGGATCGGGACAAGGGGAGCAGGCCTCATGGAAGCGCATTCGGTCCTATCCGGCAGGCAGCGGCTCGATGCCGGCCTCGCCGCGGCTCTGTTGGCGGCAAGCCTTCTGGCCTTCTCCCTGCCGGCGCCCTATGCGGCCATTCCGATCGCGCTGCTCGGAGCCGCCGGTCTCGTCCTGGTGAGGAGGATGGCCTCCGTCGAAGCCAGGGCCGCCGATGTGGTGCTCGACGCGCTCATCCTCGGCCTCTTCGCCGCCGCGCAGGACCCGAGCTTCGCGGTCTGGCAACTCCCCTACAAGTGGATGCATCTGCTGCGGCTGACATCGACCGGCTCGCTGACCATGGTGCTGCTGCACCTGGCCGCGTCCCTCGCAATCACGCTGGGCGGCGGCCGCATGCCCGCCCTGCGGGAGCGTTTGTCGCTGTTCATCCTCCCGCTGTTGTTCAACCTGGCGCTCAGTCTCGGCAACGGCGGGATGATGCACGACCTCGGCGCCATGGTGACGCAGGGCATCGCCTTGCCGGAACCGGTCAACCTCGTCGTCGGGCGCGCCGCAATCCTGTTCGCCTTTTGCGAGATCCTCACGGGCATTTTGCGCATCCTCGTCGCCGGACGCCTGAGCTACGATCCGCGCTTCCACGCGTTGCTGCTCGGCGCCGCCGTCCATGCCGCCATGGCGCCCCATATCGCCGATCTGCCGCCGGTCGTTGCCGGCTATGGCCCCCTGGCCGCTGTTGTGGCGATTCTCGCCGCGGCCGGCGCTCAGTCGGGGATCTGGGCCATCGTCTATGTCGTCACCGGGCTCACCATCGACGCGTTGAACGGTACGCCGCCGACTTTCGCTGCGGCCCTCGGGCAATGGCGTGGTGGCGCCACCAAGGGCGCCATCTATGGCGGCGTGTTCATGGCGATCGTGGTCATTGCCGCCGCGATCATGAGCATCCCCGGCCTCGCCGGCTTTTCGGCCGCATTGCCCTACCTGCCGGGCCTGCTGGCTGGTGCGCTGCTGTTCCCGCTCGCGCAGACGATCGTCGCGAGCGCCGACGGGACGCCGCCGTTCTTCGGCAGGCTGCGTCGCAACTATCGCAACCGTCGCTCTTACGCGCGGGGCGCCGTCATCGGCCTCGGTGCCGCCTTCTTCCTGGTCGGCGAGGTGCGGGACGCCATGGGACCCGCCCGCTTCGTCGCGTCCTTCGCGCTCGGCGCCCTGGCTTATGCGGGCGTCGATCTCGCGTTCGACCTTTTGATGTGGAAACAAGGCCGGCGCCAGGTGATGGACCGCTGGCAGACCTATGCGCTCGGCATCCTGCTCGGCGGCTGCGTCGGCGGCGCGATCGGTTGGTATTTCGATGCCGACCAGGTCAATGTCGTCACCTCCAAATTCTGGAGCTATGCCGACCTCGCCTATGGGGCGTCCGGCCGCGCGGTCTCGGACTTCACCACCTATCCGCTGTTCAACAAATATGGCGCCGTCAACCTCGGCCCGGTGGGGGGCGGGACGCGCCTGTTCTTCAACGAATCCCTTTCTGGAGTCATCAACTGGGCCATCGCGGCGCCGCTGTTCTCGATCAACTTCTTCGTGCTGTCGGCGATCTTCCAGCGCTCGCTGGCGCCGCTCAAGCAATTGTTCAGCCCCAAGGGTTTCCAGGGCCTGGTCGAGCAGGCGGTGCGGGTGCTGCGGTGGGGCCTTTGGATGGCCCCGATCATTAACTCCTTCCTGCGGCAATCTCCCGACCCGGCCTGGTACAACCAGGACGGTGCGGTGCGGTCCGTCGCCGCAACGATCGCCAACACATTTCTGCCGGCGGGCGCCTTCCGCGATTGGAGCCTCTCAATCTTCACCGGGCTCCTGGCCTATGATTGGCTGCGCGTGCTGATCTGGTTCGACCACATGGGCCTCAGGGTCGCGACGCTCGTGAACCTCACCTTCATCGGCGGCGACCGCGCCGATGAGGCGGCGGCGCGTTTCGTGGGGCATGCGGGGCGCACCCGCGTCATCCCCGAGGGCATCCGCCGGTTCGCCACCTGGGCGCCGCTGCTGATTCCCTTCTACATTCCGCATGGTCCGGATTGGGACCGCGCCTGGACCGGCGCCGAGCGGATCCGCGCGACCACTCCGGCCTGGACGGCACCCGTCTTGAGCATCGCCCTTTTCTATGCCCTGGCCGCCGGGCTGGCCGGGCTGGCCGGCTGGATCCTGTCGAAATTCTGGAACGGACCGGGCGTCTCCATCGCGCCGGTCGCCCTGGGAACGCCCCGCGCTTTGCTCTTAGGCCCGAAGGCTTTCGGCCTGTCCAACGGCGCCATGACCGTATCCTTCCAGGTCGATGGGTGCGGCTACACGTCGGTGGCCGGCCCCGCGCGGGGCAGTTTTCCCATCGACATTACGCGGCGGCCCGACAACCCGCTGCAATTGCGCGGCCCTTTCGTATTCCTACGCGACACGGAGGCGGCGCAGGACTGGAGCCTCGGCTTCCAACCCATGCATGTCGTCGGTGAGGATTATGTCGTCAAACAATCGGCGCCGAACCGCATAAAAATCCGCAATACGATCGGCGGCGTCAGGACCGAGGCCTGGATCCGGCTCGCGCCCAACAAACCAGTCGAATTTTTCAAGATCCGCCTGCAGAACCTCGAGGATCGCGCCAGACGTCTCGAGATCACCAGTTTTCGCGAGCTCGCCATCCACGAGATCGGCGCCTATTTCCGCGACCCCGATTTCAACTCCATGCATATCGAGAGCTGGTTCGTGCGTCCGCTCTACGCCATCCTGGCACGCAACCGGCTGCTGCGCAACCCCGTGACGCATCGGATGTCGCACGAGACCTGCTTTCACGCCGCCAAGCTCGGCCAGGGGATGACGCTTCTCGGCTACGAGGATTCCCGCACGCGGTTCATCGGGCCGGGCGGACTGCGCCATCCGCGCGGGCTCGACGCATCGAGCCGGCGGTCATTGCATGACGAAGGGTCGCTCTACACGTTCGATCCTGCGGCAAGCCTCACGGTGGCGGTCGATCTGCCACCCAAGGGTGAGGCCGAGATCACTTTCGTGACCGGGCGGGCCGTCAATGAGGCGGATGCGGCGCGGATCGTGGCGAAGCTCGTCGGCGTGCCGGCGCCGGACAAGGACGTGCTGGGCGCCACGTTGCGCCGCAAACGTCTGATCGAGCCCGGCCCCGTGCCGCCGGCCTCGACCTGGCCGTTCGAATTCAGGGACGAGACGCGCCTCCTCCTCACCCCCTCGACGCCGCGCCCTTGGGCCCATGTTTTGGCCAACCCGATCGGCTACGGCACGGTCTTGTCCAACGAGGGCGAGATCCATTCCTTCAACGGCAACGAAAGGCAGAACGCCTTGACGCCGTTCAGGCTGGAAACGGGCGCGACCTTGCTGCCGAGCCAGTCGATCTATGTCGTCGATCTCGAAACCGGCGAGGCCGATACGGCAGGCTTCGTGCCGTTCCGGCGGGCGGATGCCCATCACGAGGTGGAATATCGGCTCGGTGCCGCGACCTTCCGCAACACGCGGGCCGACATCGAGATCGAACTCACCGTTTTCGTCTTTACCGACGCACCCGCCGATGTCCGCCTCCTCAAGGTCACCAACCGCAGCGACCGGGCCAAGACCTTCCGCATCGTCCCCTATTTCGAGATGGCGCTGTCGGAAAGCGCCGGCGATAGTCTCGGCATGCTGGAGGTGGTGCGCGACGAAGCCACCGAATCGCTGCTGTTCTCCAACCCGCAGAATGATTTTCAGCGCGGCTGGGTGTTCGCTGTCACGAGCCTCATGGCCGCCGTGACCGAAACGGTGCGCACGCGGTTTCTGGGCTCTCCGGGCCGCGACCAGACCAATCCGGTCATGGTCGAGACGGGGCTCGCGGATGCGTCGCGCGAGGATGACGGCCGGCGGGTCGCCGCCTTCGCCGGGACCATCGAGGTGCCGGCCGGGGGGACCGCCGAGGTCGCGGTGGTGCTTGGCCAGACCGCGACGAAGCGCGAGGCTTTGATGACCGCCTCGCACCTGCGCGATCCCGCAGCCGCCCGCGCGGCTCTCAAAGCCACCGAGGCCTGGTGGGCCGAGCGGCTTGGCGGGGTGCGGGTCGAGACCAACAATCCGGCCTTCGACCGTCTGGTCAACCATTGGCTGCCCTACCAGGCGCTGGCCTCGCGGCTGTGGGGCCGCACCGGGCCCAACCAGCGCGGCGGCGCCTTCGGGTTCCGCGACCAGTTACAGGATGTGCTGCCCTTCATGGTCTTCGACGCCAGCCTGACGCGGCGGCAGATCGTCATCCATGCCGGCGTGCAATTCCCCGAAGGCGACGTGTTCAAGTGGTGGCATGTAGCCCCCGACGGCCGCATCGCGCTCGGGCAGCGGACCCGCGCCTCCGACCCTCATCTCTGGCTGCCCTATGTGGTGACCCGCTATGTCGAGGCCACAGGCGATTGGTCGGTGCTGGGCGAGGAACAGCCCTATCTCGAAGGCCCGCAGATCCCGCCCGGCGTTGTCGATCTCGTCTATTCGCCGAAACTGTCGCTCGAAGTCGGCGACGTCTACGACCATTGCGTTCGGGCGCTCGACTACACGATGGCGCGGATGGGCCAGCACGGGCTGCCGCTGATCGGCACGGGCGATTGGAACGACGGCATCGACGCCGCCGGTCCCGCCGGGCGCGGTGAAGGCACCTGGCTCGCGTGTTTCCTTTATGACATTCTCGTGCGGTTCGTGCCGATCGCACGGCGCCGGGGCGGCAGTGCCGCCGCCGAGCGCTATGCCCAGGAGGCCGAACGTATCGCCAAGGCGATCGAGGGCGTGTGGACGGGGGACCATTATATCTTCGATTTCGCCGATGACGGCCGCCCGCTCGACCCGCCGAGCATCATGGCGGCGGCGTGGCCGGTGCTGTCGGGCGCGGTAGGGATCGAGCGTGGCCGCATGGCGCTCGACCATGGACTGGCGGCGCTGGAGAAGGAGGATCGCATCCTCCTCGTGACGCCGCCCTTCGACGAACATTCGGAGCCCCATCCGGGCCGTATCGCCGATTATCCGCCCGGCGTGCGCGAGAACGGCGGCCAATATACGCATGGCGCCTCTTGGTCGGTCGACGCCTTCGTGAAGATCGCAGATCTGGCCCGGGCAGAGGGCAAACTCGCTCTTGCGGCGGAAGCCAAGGCCCGCGCCTTCACGTGCTGGACGAAGCTCTCGCCGCTCGGCAAGACCGAGGGCGACAAGCTCGCCGTCTATGGCCTCGCGCCGCATCAACAGCCCGCCGACATCTATGACGGCGAGAGCTATGGCGGACGCGGCGGCTGGAGCTGGTACACAGGATCGGCGTCGAGAATGCTGTCGGCCGCCTATGCGATCATCGGCATCACGATGGAGAACGGGCAGATCCTTCTTCCGCCTGATCTGCTCGAACCCAAGGGCGACCTTCGGGTGAAAAGCCTGACCGTGAAGGGACAAACGTTCCAGGCCCCTAAGGTCGAGGCGGACCTTGGAGCACGACCGCTCCCGGAGGAGGTCCACAGCGCGGCGCAGTGAGGCGGCGGATCAACCATGGAGCCTTGCGCTCTTCTGGCTCGAGAGACTCCGGCCAGACATGGCGGCTGCGATCGGCCGCTTCATCATGCGCGACAGCCGCTGCTCAGCAGCGCTTGCTTTCGCGACAGCCTTTGATTGCCTATAAGCGGAGACGAGAGCAAATTGCGCTTCCAAGACGGCTGATCAGTCCTGAGCTTGGATGGAAAGATATGAATGAAGAATTTGATACCGTCATTAGCCTCGGTGCGCGATGTCAGGTTGCTCATCAGTTGCGCCGAAAATTTCCACATCTCAAGTCTCAGTTCTTCGACTGGCTGAACACGCCCGATCAAGCTCTCGTAGAAATCCTGAACGAAGGGATGAAAGGCTTTCCTGACGATCTGCCCCTATCGCTGGGGCCATCTCATCAACACCAATTTAATCATAGGCATATCATAGAAGGCCGGTTTGGAACCCTATTAAGTCATGATTTCATCAATGACGGAAGCGATATTTATGATCAATGGAAATCTGTAAAGGAAAAATATAAAAAGACAACTTCAAGATTTCATGAGACAGTCGAGCGATCTGATAATATATTATTTGTTCGTATGTCATTTGGCTTAACTGGATCTTTAGGGTATGATACCGATAGTAGAGCTAATCACGACTTAGCAATCGATATAAAAAAAGCAATTGTTAGGACATTTCCCAATTTAAAATTTAGTTTATTACTTATCTCTCATGTCAGAGAGGACGAAACAGTTGATGGCAATTTGACGGTTTCTTATCTTCCCGAGCAAATTGGTGAAACATGGGAGGGGAAAAATGAAGATTGGGATATGTTGCTCGATCGATATAAAATAGTCGACGCGCGGTAAGTTTCGCCGATGGGCCAGTTTCGCTTCGCTGCGCCGAAGATCGACGGCAGCGCCGATCAATAGGATCGGCAAGAGTTTTGAAGCGCCAGCCGGTCATCTTCAATGCCGTTTGGTCTCAGGAGTGCTCGTTGATGCTGATAAAGGGCATCACATGCTTCGCGATGACCATTTCCTCGTCGGTCGGGATGATGCGGATTTGAACCGATCCATCGGGCGAATCTATGCGGTGGTCCGCGCGATCGTTGCGCTCCGGATCGATCAAGACGCCCAACCAGCGAAGCCGCTCGCAGACGGCGGCGCGTCCGTGAGACGAATGCTCTCCGATTCCTCCCGTGAAGACCAGAAGGTCGAGGCCGCCCAACGTATTCGCGAGGGCCGCCGTCTCGCGGGCGATGCGGAAGGTGAAAAGATCGATGGCCTCCAAGGCGTGAGGGTCTTGGCTAGCCTCCAAGGCGCGCATGTCGGCGGAGATCCCAGACACGCCGAGCAACCCTGCCTCGTGATAGAGCAGGTGTTCGACGGCGTCTGCCGAAAGGCCATGCGTCCGCTGGAGATAGAGGATGATTCCGGGGTCGATCGCGCCGCAGCGCGTGCCCATCATCAGTCCGTCGAGCGCCGAAAAGCCCATCGTGGTATCGATGCTGCGGCCGTTTTGCATGGCGCAGAGGCTCGCGCCCTGACCGAGATGCGCGACGATGGTCCGTTTGCGCGGCAATTCGGTGTCGAGTTCGGGCAGCCGGCTCGCGATATACTCGTAGGATAGGCCGTGGAAACCGTATTTGCGGATGCCCGCTTCTTCTAAGCGGCGCGGAATGGCGTAGCGGCTGACGGGCGGCGCCAGATCGTGGTGAAAGGCCGTGTCGAAGCACCCGACTTGCAGCAGATCGGGCCGCAGCCGGCGTAAGGCACGGATCGGCGCCAAGCTTCGCGGCTGATGGAGCGGCGCGAGAGGCGTGAGCCGGTCAATCGCATCGATCGAGGCGTCATCGAGGCGCACCGGCTGGTGAAACTCCCCGCCGCCATGCACGATGCGATGGCCGACCCCGCCGAAAGTTTCACCCGCCAGATGCGCTTCGATCCAGTCCAGGGTGTCGCAGAGCAGGATGTCGGAGGTGGTTCCCTCCGGCCAATGCCGGTCCTCGATGCGATCTCCGTTCGCTCCCTTCGCGGTAAGCCGCGGCGTGGCTCCCCCATCCTCCAGCATGCCTTTGCACAGAAGCGCGGGGTCTCCCTCCGAACGCTTTTCGAAAAGGGCGAACTTGATGCTCGACGATCCGGCGTTGAGGGCGAGAACGGCGTCCGACATGGTTCATCAGTCCTTGCGCGGCCGGGTCCGGTCCCGGGTGAACCGCCCCGACACCCCTAATGCCAAATGCCTTCGGATCATGCGAGCGCATCGGCAATCGACACAGCACCGAGCACCGATACGTGGACGAGCAAGCCCACCTCATAGCTGATCCTAAACTCGACAAAACTCGACAAGTCTATCCCGCAGCCCCACATTTGGCGTAGAGATTCGCCTTATGTTCCGTCTCGCATGGGATTCGGCCGCCCTAGGCTGGATTTGGGAGTTCCGTCTTGGCCGAAACCGCCGCTCGTCTTCCCGCCCCAGCGGCCGCCCTGCGCCCCGGCGGTATCGCGGAACGCGCCCGCGCGTCAATTGCGGCGCCCTATCTCAACGGGCTCAATCCGGAACAACGCCGGGCCGTGGAAGCCATGGACGGTCCGGTGCTCGTGCTCGCCGGCGCCGGCACGGGAAAGACCCGCGTTCTGACGACGCGGATCGCCCATATCGTGGCGACGGGGCGGGCGCGGCCGCACGAGATCCTCGCCGTCACCTTCACCAACAAAGCGTCCCGCGAGATGAAGCTGCGCATCACGTCGCTCGTCGGCGCTGTCGGCGAGGGCATGCCGTGGCTCGGCACCTTCCATGCCATCGGCACGAAAATCCTGCGGCGCCACGCCGAACTCGTGGGGCTCAAATCCAGCTTCTCCATCCTCGACACCGACGACCAGATCCGTCTCCTCAAACAGGTCCTTCAGGCTGCCAATGTCGATGAAAAGCGCTGGCCGGCGCGAGGCCTCGCCCATCTTATCGACAGTTGGAAGAACCGGGGGCTCGACCCCTCCCGCATCCCGGCCGGGGAGGCCGGCGCCTTCGCCAATGGCAAGGGACAGCAGCTCTATGCGGGCTATCAGGCGCGGCTGAAGACGCTGAACGCCGCCGATTTCGGCGACTTGCTGCTCGAAAGTCTGCGGCTGTTCCGCGAACATCCGGATGTTCTGGCGCAATACCAAGAACGCTTCCGCTTCATGCTGGTCGACGAATATCAGGACACCAACGTCGTGCAGTACCTCTGGCTAAGGCTGCTGGCCCAGGGGCGCCACAATGTCTGCTGCGTCGGCGACGACGACCAGTCGATCTATGGCTGGCGGGGCGCCGAGGTCGACAACATCCTGCGCTTCGAGCACGATTTTCCGGGCGCCACAGTGGTGCGGCTGGAGAATAACTACCGCTCGACCGGCCATATCCTCGGGGCCGCATCGGGGCTGATCGCCCATAACGAGGACCGGCTCGGCAAGACGCTGTTCACCGACGGAGAGGCCGGCGAAAAGCCCGCTGTCTCAGGCGTTTGGGACTCGGAAGAGGAGGCGCGCGCGGTGGGCGAGGAGATCGAGCAGCTCCAGCGCCAAAACCATTCCCTCGATGAAATCGCCATCCTGGTGCGCGCCTCATTCCAGATGCGCGAATTCGAGGAGCGGTTCATTACCCTCGGCGTCCCTTACAAGGTGATCGGCGGACCGCGTTTTTACGAGCGGCTGGAGATCCGCGACGCGCTCGCTTACCTGCGTTGCGTCGCCCAGCCCGAGGACGATCTCGCCTTCGAGCGCATCGTCAACACGCCGAAGCGCGGCCTCGGCGACAGTACCTTGCAGGTACTGCATGACGGCGGTCGGCGACGGGAGATGCCGCTGATGGCGACCGCGAGGCTGATGGTCGAGACCGAGGAACTGAAGCCGAAGCAGCGGCAGACCCTCCGCGCGCTTCTCGACGATTTCGACCGCTGGCGCTCGAAGGTCGGCACGATACCGCATTCGGAACTCGCCGAAACCGTTTTGGAGGAATCGGGTTATACCGATTTCTGGCAGAAGGACCGTTCGGCCGAAGCTGAGGGGCGGCTCGAAAACCTGAAGGAACTCGTACGCTCGATGGAGGAGTTTCCCGACCTCGTCGCCTTCCTCGAACATGTGTCGCTGGTGATGGACGTCGATAATAAGGAAGGGGTCGAGCGCGTCTCGATCATGACGCTGCATGGCGCCAAGGGTCTCGAATTCGAGACCGTATTCCTTCCCGGTTGGGAGGAGGGCCTGTTTCCGCACCAGCGCTCGCTCGATGAAAACGGGCGGGCCGGCTTGGAGGAGGAGCGCCGTCTCGCCTATGTCGGCCTGACACGCGCGAAACGGCGAGCCAGAATCTACTTCGCCACCAATCGGCGCATCCATGGCCTGTGGCAGACCACGATCCCCTCGCGTTTCCTCGATGATTTGCCTGCCGAGCATGTCGAGGTGACCGAAGCCGCGCGGGCACGGCGCGACCAAGGCTATGGCGCCTCGCGCTTCGATCGGATGGCGAGTTTCGGCTCGACTTATGCGACGCCCGGCTGGCAGCGCGCACAACGCAACGGCGCCCAGGCGACCTCGGGCACAGCGCGGCTCCCGGGCGTGATCGAGGGAGAATTATTGGCGAAATCGACGCAGGCGGCGCAGTTCAAGGCCGGCGCCCGCATCCTGCATAGCAAGTTCGGCCCCGGCACGGTCTCGATCGCGGACGGGAACAAGCTCACCGTGGATTTCGATAAGGCCGGCCGAAAGATGGTGCTCGACAGCTTTGTTCAGGCGGCATGAGGGACTGAACGATGATCCCGCCACTAGATCGCGACATCTTTGGATGGAACCCATCCAAAGACGTCGCGATCGATTCCAGTACGTCAGAGCATGATGTCATCCGAAACCCGTGCCGATTTTTCGGCATCATTCTCTAGGCCCCATGGCTTCTATCGCAGCGCGACGGCGCCGCTGGCGGGACCTCGCGGGAAGCCCCCGATGCGGGAGAGGATGTCGGCCAAGGGATCGCCGTTCAGCGCGTTGGTGACGAAGTCGTTGTGCGGCACATCCGCGCCCGCGTCGACGAAGACCACGCTACCCGCCCCGATCGACCCCAGCGACGTGCCGACGCTCAACCCACGCGCCGCGAGGCTGGACTGAAGGCTGAGGTTGCCATCCTTCGAAGATTGCCCGTAGACGCTGACGAAGAAGCCATTGCCCCGGTTGGCGATGAAGCTTTGAAAGGTGCCGAATTCGCCATAGAGGGCGTCGAGCAGCACCACCCCTTCGATCCGTCGGCCGGCGCCGCCGTAACGCAAGGCCGCCGCTGCCGGGAGATAACCGCCGCTGTAGCCGACAAGGACTACCGGTGCGTGGCGAAACACGAAAGCGGCATCGCGCGTGCCGTAAAGATCCGCCAGCCGCTGTCCCGCCTCATCGATGAAGCGATTGAAGACGCCGGGCTCCCAGAATCGGCCGGCGCTTGAATCGCGCGCGTTCACGGCGAATTGCGGCGCCACCAGCGCGGCGTTGAGGCCTGAGCGGGCGAGTTGGCGCACGACACCCTGACGATCGATCACGTCGCGTTGCAGGGTAGCTTCGTTGCCATGGAGAAAGACCACGATGGCCGAGGGGCGGCGCGGATCGAAATTCTTGGGCAGCGACAGCAGGACGCGGCGGTCGTTGTAGGTCTGGTCCTCCCACAGGACGCCGTTGCGCAGCGACGAGTGACCGAGCCGGCCATTGTCGTCCACATCCATGAAAGCATGCGCGGCGCCGGGTGCAGTGCCGTGAAACGGGAAGGGTGTGGTGTCGAACGCCACGAGCGTCGTGCGCTCGTTTGCCACGGGCGCCAGCGACGATTGGGCAACCCTGGGGTTGACCACCGACGCCTCGTGGGCGCATCCGGCCAAAAGCAAGGGCAGCGTCGCCAGTGCCGCCAGCCCGCGCCGACTGAATCTTGCGTTCGCCACCGTCTGGCTCCCGGCATGCATCCCATGCCGGATCGAGGCACGCGCGGCCGAGACTCTAGCGATAAGGTGTCTAAATCCTTAACGGCAAACCGCTGGTCGAATCCGAATTCGGGACCTTGTTGCGAGCCGGAAACACCGGCGGCAGCAGTACCGCGAAGAAGGCCGGGATGGCGATGAGATAGGCGAGGCCGCCGATCGACAGAACCGTCGAGAGCCCGAAGGCCGTCGCCACGAGCGGAACTGCGGCGGCGCCGAGCACCGAGAAGCAGCCGTTGATGCCCCAGGCCCAAAGGAACATGTGCTCCTTGCCGAGGCGGGCCAGCGTCGTCATGGCGGTCGGCATGGGAAAGCCCATGAGAAATGCGGGAGGCGCGACCGTCAGGAAGCAGATCAAAAGCCGCAGCCCGTAGGGCAGCGTCCCGATCAGCATCAGCGCGTCGTCGAGGAAGAAGCCGTAGCCGATGAGGATGACGCCGATGGCGAGAAGGATCGGCGGCAGCCGCGTGCGGGCCTGGCCGAGGATACGCTCCGCCGTGAGGCTGCCGAGGCCCGAGAAGATCAGCATCGAGGTGATCAGGACCGAGGCCGACACGGTGGCATTGTTCAGCGCCAGCGTATAATCGGCGATCAGCCCGACCTCGACCATGATATAGCCCAGGCCGAGACAGGCGAAATAGAGGATGGTGCGGCCCTTGCCGGGCTGGCGAGAGAAGATCGTACGCCACCCGAAGACGACCGGGATAAGCACCAGGGACACGGCCGCCGCCGCCGCGATGGCAAGGGTCGCCCACAGCAGCAGGTAGCCCCATTCGTCCTGGACGATCTCCAGACGGTCGAGGATGTTGGGCAAATCCTTCGGTTTCACATAGGCCGCGAAATAGGGCCGGTCATTGGTCAGCGGCCGGGCGTCGAACACATAGCGGCGCGCGATGTCGTCCCACCCCCCGAAGATCAGGCTATGCCAAGCGAGGCGTCCCATGAGTGTCGCGGGCAGGACGCTCGGCGCCGGCCCGGCGCTGTCGTCGTTCGCGGAGTCCTGCGCACCAGCGGCGGAGGCCTGCGGCACATCGGAGAAGATCGAATTGCGGTAGTTGGTCAGGAGGTCGTCGGTCTGCGACGCGTCGAAGGCGATGCCGGGTGAATAGATCTCATCGAACGACATGGCATGCGTATGGGCGCGCAAGGCCTCGCTGTCGGCGGGCGTGAACCCGCCACGCTTGTAGAGAACCGTGGCGGTCGACAGATAGGTCGAGGCGACGAAGAAATCCTGCGCCATGCCGTCGGGGTCGATGCCACGGGCAGCTTCCGCCATGGTGCTGTAGAGCTTCAGTACCGACTTCGGTGGCTCCTCCTTGTTCCACAGCGTGACGGAAAGGATTCCACCGGGTCTTAGCGCCCGCATGTAGGTGCTCATCGCCTCGCGCGTGTAGGCATATTTCTCGACGATCGCGAAGCCGCCCGGCGACGACAGGCCTGCCGAATCCGCGAGGCTGAGGTCGACCAGATCATAGCTGTCCGGATGAGCGGCGAGGTAGAGGCGGCCGTCATAGTCGATCACGCTCACGCGGGGATCGCGCAGGACGTCGCCGGTGAAATCCCTGAGCGCCGGGTCGGTCCGAAAGGCGTTGAGCACCGCCGGATTGGATTCGGCGACGGTTACGCTCTTCGAGCCGCTGCGCAGCGCAACAGCGGTGGAGATGCCGCCGCCGAACTGGATCACGAACGTATCGGGCCGCTTCTCGACCACATAGGGGTAGAACATCGGCAGGAAGCGGAAATAGGCCGTATCTTCCGACGAGAGGTTGCGGATGATGCCGTTCGGCCCATCGCCGTCGATATAGAGCCCCAGATAGGCATTGGCCGGCATGGCGGGCAGGTTGAAGGCGGCATTGTCGCTCAGGCCCGGCGCGAAATGCAGATAGGAACTGCTGTAGACCTCGAGATCGCCGAAGGGCGAATAGTTGCGATAGACGAGGGTGCTGTCGGGGAATTTGCGGGCGTAGCTGACGCCTTTGTAGTCGGAGACGGCGAGCGTCTTGAGGCCCAGCATTTTGGGAACCGCCCAATGGCCGGCCACCGCCAGACATCCGACAGCGAGGAGCGCCGCCATCCGTCCGGCTTGACGCCCCTCGATCGCCACGAACCAGCACAGGCCCCCCGCAACCCCGAGGCCAAGCGGAACGATGACGAGGTTTTCGGGCGGGAGGATGAAGAGGCTCACGAGAAAGGCGAGGCCGCCCAGCCCCGCGCCCACAAGGTCGGCGAAATAGACCCGCGCGAAAAACCGATCCGCCTTGAGGAAGACCGTGCCGAGAAACAGCGCGCCGGCCAGGAAGGGCAGCAGGTAGAGCAGAAAATTGGCCAGCAGCCGGTATTTCTGGTTTGGATCGGAGACCAGAAAGATCGCGTTGAAAGGCAGTTGCTGCGCGGTGAGATTGGCCCCGATCAACAGCGGCGCGAAGCCGATCAGCGAAGCCGCTGCCACGCCCTGCCAACGGCGCGCGAAAAAGCCCTTGCCGATACACATGACGGCGCTGATGAGGCCGAAGGCCAGCATGGCGAGGCTGACGACCAGCGAGCCGAAATGCGCCCAGGACCCGACGGAAAAGATCCGCATGATGCAGATCTGCAGCGCGATCACGGCGCCCGCCACGAGGCCGACACCGCAATAGAGCATCAGACTCGGCCGCAACGGGGGAGGCGAGGCTGAGTCCCTCATGTGACCTTGGCAGTGCAGCGCCGAGGGATCCTTCCCCGGGCCGGGGAAAGTGTCACGCACTCAGACATGACCGATGCAGTAACCAGCAAACCTCTCATATCCACGATCATCTATTGTGGGCGAACCCGAATTGCCGGTTCACGCCATA
Source organism: Lichenihabitans sp. (assembly GCA_965214365.1). GTDB lineage: Bacteria > Pseudomonadota > Alphaproteobacteria > Rhizobiales > Beijerinckiaceae > Lichenihabitans. The sequence goes on along the minus strand of CBDCBM010000004.1, from coordinate 160,365 downwards.
CTCGCCCGACGCGACCTACCTCACAGGAAACCCGTGACCGCTCACATATTGTGGTTGCCCTTGATGGCGTCGCCCTCGAGCTTGGTGAAGGGAACGAAGGGAACGACCTTGTTGAAAATGTCGGATCGCGCCACCGTGATGGTGCCGTCGGTGGCCTGCATCTTCTCCACCTTGAGCACGCGCTGCGCGCCTGGCGGCCCAACGGGGATGACCATGATGCCGCCTGGCTTCAACTGCTGGAGCAGGGGCGGCGGGATATGGTCGATGCCGCAGGTGACGATGATCTTGTCGAAGGGGCCGTTCTCCGGCCAGCCGTAATAGCCGTCGGCGTTCTTCGACGTGATGGCTTTGAATTCCGTATAGCCCTTGGCGATCAAGGCGTCGTAGGTGGCGCGCGTGCGCTCCGCCAGCGGCTTGATGATCTCGATCGACCAGACCTTGTCGGTGAGGTTCGACAGATAGGCCGACTGGTATCCGGAGCCAGTGCCGATTTCCAGCACCTTTTCGCCGTGCTTGACGTTGATGGAACTCGTCATGCGAGCCACCGCATGCGGCCCCGAAATGGTGACGCCGAAGCCGATGTCGAGAAACGCCGATTCATAGGTGCGGGGCAGGTTCGGCGTCCGCACGAATTCCTCGCGCGGCGTCAGCAGGAAAGCGCGGCCATCCTTGGCGTCCCACACATCCTTATTATGCAGCAGCACTTCGTAGCGGTCCCAATGGTCGCCGAGGAATTTCGGATCCTCGCCGCGATTGTCCACCATCCACTTGATGTAATTGTCCCGGGTGTCGGTCGGCGGGGAAACGGCCCAGTCGTAAGGCTTCGGCACGTTTGCGCGGGCCGATCCGCCAAAACCCATGGCGACCGCGAAGCCTGCCGATCCCACCAGAAAACGTCGCCGATCCACGAGCACCTCCGTCCTGCGCCGCGCCCCAAGGCCGGCACACTAAAGCACCATACCTTCAATTGAATCGCTTTGCGATTCTTGGTGTATGAACGGCTCACCTCGATCATGGATCGAGCCTATCGGGCCTATTGGCGACATCCTCTAGGGCTAAGGTCAGCGCTTGGCAAGCAAGGGCCGGCTCCGCTCAAGGACGGCATGCTCCAGACGCAAAGCGCCAATCGCGCGGGTCGTTCGCACGCTCGACCGCGATCTTGGGACGAGGTCGAACGTGTCGCGACCCTCTTTTGACGCCTCTGAGGCATAATCCGAGATCGTCACCCCTGCTTATTTTAAAGCCGATTCATCGCCTCGGTCTTCGGCCCGAACCGAAGGTTCGTTTCTTTTGGGCACGGGACCGGGTCCGCCTGTCAGCTTCGCGCAAGGCGCTCGGCCGCACATGGGACGGCGGCGCAATCCTGCGGCGGCGCGACGAGGAGAGTCGGGATCGAAAGGTCACGCATCCAGCGGCCCAAAACCATCCTTCGTTCCTGGCAGGGCCGCAGGGCGCGACAAAACCCGGACTATTCCGGCCTCAGCGGACTGGCCTTGGCGTGCCAAGGCGTCGTGATCCATTCCAATATGCTGAGGCAGGACGTCATCCGAAAACCCGTGCCGACGGTTCGGCATCACGCTTTTGAGTCCCGTTTTGTCCCAGGTTTTTGTCGGAAAACCGCCCGGCACTTTCCCGAAACCCGCTTAGCCGAGGCGGAAGTTATGGGCCGCGTAAAACGCCCCGGCGCGGTGCCAGGATCGAGGCTTCGATGACATCGATCATTTCCTATCTGTCAGCCGCGCAGGTCAGCCGGCTGACGACGACGTCCATGCAATTGCTGAACACCCAGGACATCGGCGCGCTGATGTCGACGCAGGTGGCGGCCCTGAGCGCCACCCAGCTCAACGCGGTCACCACCACGAGCCTGCAGAGCTTCGCGGCCACCCAGATCACATCCTTGACCCGGTCGGCCCTGAGCGGCCTGTCGCTGATACAATTCGATGTCCTTGCCGCCAGCGACATCGCCTTCCTCACGCCGACGCAGATCGCGGGTCTCTCGACCTCGGAGGTCAACGACCTCACGTCGACCCAATTCCAAGGCCTGAACGCCTCGCAGCTCGGCGCCCTGATGCCGACCCAGATCGCCGCCCTGACGACGAGTTCGGTCGGCAACCTCGGCGCGTCGCAGCTCAGCAATCTCACCACGACCCAAGTTCGCAGCTTCAGCCCGACGCAGCTCAACGCCATGACGCTGTCGGAAATGATCGCCATCACGGTGCGCAACCTCTCCGCGCCTCAGGCGGCGGCCCTCAACACGACGGAACTTCAGAACCTCACGACAAGCCAGGTCGCCTCGCTGGCGACGACACAGATTTCAGCGCTATCCTCGACCGCCGTAAACAGCCTGTCCTCCGCCGATCTGCAAGCGCTTAGCGCGACGCAGATTCTGAGCCTGACGGCCGGCCAGATGGCGGGTCTAACGCAATTGTCGATCGACAATCTGACGACGACGCAGCTCGGCACCCTGTCCTCGACACAGGTGCGCGGCCTCACCTCGACCCAGATTTCCTCCCTGTCGACGACGGAACTCCAGACGCTGTCGCTCGCGAAATTCTCGGCGACGCAGCTCAGCAAGCTCGACGCGACGACCTTCGGCAATCTGTCGTTGACCCAGATCGCAGCGCTGGCCTCGACGCAGGTGAGCGCGCTCTCGACCACCTTGCTCAATGCCCTTACGGCTACCGCCCTTCAGGGGCTGTCGTCCACCCAGGCCCTGGGCCTGACGGCGCTGCAGATTGCGGCGCTGGCGCAGACCTCAATCGACAATCTCGCGACGACGCAGCTCGGCGCCCTGACGACGACCCAGGTGCGGGGCCTCACGTCGACCCAGCTCACCGCCATGTCGCCGACGGAAATCCAGGCGCTCCCGGCGTCGAATTTCTCTGGGCTGCAGCTGACCGGTCTCAGCGCCACGGCCTTCGGCAATCTCAGCGTCACCCAAATCGCCAGCCTCTCTTCGACGCAGGTCAGCGCGCTCACGACGACATCGATCAACAGCCTTAGCGCCACCGCGCTTCGAGCGCTCACCACCAGCCAAGCCCTCGGCCTGACGGCGTTGCAGATCGCGGCGCTGACGCAAACATCCATCGACAGCCTCGCGACGACGCAGCTGAGCGGCCTGACCACCATACAAGTGCGCGGTCTGACTTCGACCCAACTGTCCGCCATGTCGCCGACCGAAATTCACGCGTTGAGCGCATCCAGCTTCTCGGCCTCGCAGCTCTCCGTTCTGAGCACCGACGTGCTCGCCAACCTGTCGACGACGCAGTTCGCCGCCCTGACTTCGACCCAGGTGGGCGCGATCTCGACCACCGGGATCAATGGCCTCTCCACCTCGGCGCTTCAGGGGCTCTCCGCGACCCAGGCCCTCGGGCTGACGGCTTCGCAGGTGGCGGCGCTGACACAAACCTCGATCGACAACCTGACGACGGCACAGATCGGCGCCTTGACGACGACGCAGCTGCGCGGTCTGACCTCGACTCAATTGACCGCCATGTCGGCGAGCGAACTCCAGGCGCTGACGGCCTCAGGCTTCTCGGCCTCCCAGCTCACCAGCCTCAGCACGACGGCCTTCGGCAATCTCTCCCCGACTCAGATCGCCGCCTTCACGTCGACGCAGGTCGGCGCTCTGTCGAGCACCTCGATCAACAGCCTCTCGCCAACCACCCTCCAGGCTCTGACGACGACCCAGGCGCTCGGGCTCACAGCCGCCCAAGTCGCGGCCTTAACGCAAACCGCGATCGACGGCCTCGCGACGACGCAGCTCGCCGCCCTGACCAGCACGCAGACCCATGGGCTCACCGCGACCCAATTGACCGCCATGTCGGCGAGCGAAGTCCAAGCGCTGACGGTGTCCAACCTGTCCGGGGCTCAGGTCGCCGCTTTGAGCACCACAGCGCTCGGCAACCTGAGCGCCGGCCAATTCGCGGCCCTCAGCGCGACGCAGGTCGGCGCCTTCTCGACCACCTCTCTCAACGCTCTTTCCCCGACCACGCTGCAAGCCCTTACGGTAACCCAAGCCCTGGGACTGACGGCGGCGCAGATCGGCGGCCTCGCCCAGACCTCGATCGACAATCTCGCGACGAGCCAGCTCGCCGCCCTCAGCATCACTCAGGTGCGCGGCCTGACCTCGACCCAGCTCGGCGCCCTATCGGCGACCGAAATCCAGGCGCTGACGGCCTCCAGCCTATCGACCGCTCAGCTCGCCGGCCTAAGCACGACCGCGCTCGCGAACCTTTCGGCCACCCAGCTTGGCGCCCTGACCTCGACCCAGGTCGGCGGCCTCTCGACCGCCGGGCTCAACAGCTTGTCTGCGACGACGCTGCAGGCTCTGACCACGACGCAGGAGCTAGGCTTGACGGCGGCGCAGGTCGCCGGCCTGACACAAACCTCCATCGACAACCTCGCGACGAGCCAGCTCACCGCCCTCACGACCACGCAGTTGCGCGGCCTCAGCGCCATTCAGCTCACCGCCATGACGGCGAGCGAAATCCAGGCGCTCACGGTCACGAACCTCTCGGCGGCCCAGCTCACAAATCTCAGCGCGACGGCGTTCGGCAACCTGTCCACCGCGCAGATCGCGGGCCTCCTGGCTACCCAGATCGGAGCGCTCAACACTACCCAGATCGGAGCGCTGTCGGCCGCCCAGATCGGCGGGCTGAGCACGACGCAGATCGGCGGCTTGACTGCGGCGCAGATGGCGGCCTTCGGCACGGTTCAGCTTGGCGGTCTGACCACGACGCAAGCCGCGGCGCTGACCACGACGGCGCTCGCCGGCCTCGGGGACACTCAGGTCGCGGCCCTGTCGACCGCGCAAGTCCTGGCCTTGCTGACGACGCAGGTCTCGGCCCTCACGGCGACCGGGATCAGCGGTCTCACCCTCGACGGCATTGCCGCGCTGACCGCCGCGCAAGTCTCCGCGCTCAGGGCAGCCCAAGTGAGCGCCCTGTCGCAAGGCCAGGTCGCCGCGCTCGCGACATCGCAGATCGTGAGCCTGACCACTACCGCCATCGCAGGCCTTGTCGACACGCAAGTCTCGGCGTTGTCCAGCACCCAACTCGGCGCATTGCAGACGACACAAATCGCCGCTCTTTCAGCGACCGGACTATCCGGCCTCTCCACCAACGAGATGGCGGCGCTCACCGCCACGCAGATCGGCGCGCTCACCCCGACACAGGCCGGATCGCTGGTCGATACCCAAGTCGTGGCCTTGAGCACGACCCAGATCGGCGCCCTCCTGCCGACGCAGATCGCCGCCCTGTCGGCCACGGGGCTCGGTGGATTGTCGACCGGGCAGGTCGCGGCGCTGCAGGCGACCCAACTTGCCGCGCTCCGATCGGTCCAGATCGGCGAATTGGCGCAAACCCAGATCGCGGTGCTCTCGACCTCGCAACTGCCGGCGCTGACGACCGGCGCGATCGGCGGTCTCCTCGACACCCAGGTCGCCGCACTTTCCGGGTCGCAGCTCGGCGCGTTGGCGTCGACGCAGATCGCGGCGCTCTCGGTTACGGGGATCACCGGGCTGTCGACCGTCCAGACGGGTGCGCTGTCCACGTCGCAAATCGGCGCGCTGACCGCGACCCAGGTCGGAGCGCTGGTCGATACCCAGGTCTCGGCGCTTTCGGCGACCCAGGTCGGAGCGCTCCAGGCAAACCAGATTGCGGCCCTGTCGGTCACCGGTATAGACGGACTCTCGACCGGCCAGATCGCAGGGCTGACCAATAGCCAGGTCGCCGCCTTGCGAGCGACCCAACTCGGCGAACTGACGCCGACCCAGATCGCCGCCTTCACGCTCACCCAGATCCAGGCCCTGACGACGAACGGCGTCAACGGCCTATCGACCGCTCAGGTCGGCGCCCTGACGGGTTCGCAATTCGCCGCTCTCGGCGCCACGGAGATCGCGGCCCTCTCGGTCTCAGGCATTAGTGGCCTATCGAGCACCCAGATCAACGCGCTTTCGACGACACAGCTCGCGGCGTTGAAAGCGACCCAGATGGCGGCGCTCAGCGCCACGCAGGTCGATGCGTTCACGGCGTCGCAGATGGGCACCCTCCAGGCCACGCAAGTGGCCGGGATCGCGGCGACAGCGATCGGCGGCTTGTCGTCCGACGACATCGCGGGCCTGAACAGCACCCAGGTGATCGGGCTGGCCGCGACCCAGATTGCGGCTCTCGCCAGCACCCAGGCTTCGGCCATCACGGTCACGCAATTCTCCAGCCTCTCATCGGCCCAGGTCGCAAGTCTGTCCGCGACCGCCATCCCTGGACTGACGACGACCGCTCTGTCGGCGTTGACGATGACGCAGGTTCGCGGTCTCGGGGCCGCCCAGGTCGGGGCGCTGACGACGGATCAACTCGGAGCGCTGAGCACGGCGCAGGTCGCCGCGCTGACCACGCGCGCAGTCTCAGGGCTTGTGACGAGCCAGGTCGCCGCCCTGTCCCCGTCGCAGCTCGGGGCGCTCCAAAACACGCAGATTCCGTCCCTTTCAGCGGCCGGCATCGGCGGCCTATCGACGAGCCAGATCCCGGCTCTGACGACGACGCAGCTTCAAGCCCTCACGCGCAACCAGATCGGCGCGCTCGGCACCAGCCAAATCCAGGCCTTGACCACCGATCAGATCGGCCAAGTGTGGTCGACCCAGATCGCGGGTCTGACGACCAGCGCCGTCGCCAGCCTCACGACCGCCCAGATCGAGGCCTTGACGCCCCAGCAGTTGCGCGGCCTCACCCCGACCCAGGTCGGTGCGCTGACGACGACCCAGATCGGCGTCTATTCGACCACGCAGGCGGCAGCGTTGACGACGGCGCAAATCGCCGGCTTGACCGCGACGCAGGCGGCGGTCCTCACGCCCGACCAGTTCAACAGCCTCGCGGCGACGCAGATCGCCGCTCTCTCGCCGGCCGGCGTCACGGGACTGACGACGACCCAAGTCTCGACGCTGGGCGCGACGCAGTTCGGCGCACTGACGCCAACGCAGGTCGGCGCGCTGACGACGACGCAAATCGACGCGCTGACCACCACGCTGCTCGGATCGCTGAGCACCGCTCAGGCGCAAGGGCTGACGTCAACACAGGTGGCCGAACTCAATGCCACCCAGATCGGCGCGTTGACCACGAGCAGCGTCGCGGCCTTGAGCAGCGATGGCGTGGCGGGCCTGACCGCAGTGCAGATCGCGATCCTCACATCGGCGCAATTGGCCGCGATCACGACGACCCAGATCGGGGCATTGTCGGGGACCGCGATCTCGGGGCTGAGCTCAAGCGAAATCGCCGCGCTCAGCGTGACCCAGTTCGCCAGCCTCTCGGCCAGCGGCGTCGCGGCCCTCACGGCGGGCCAGTTCTCGAGCCTCAACGCCACTCAGATCGGATTGCTCTCCCTCACCGAGGTCGGCGGCCTGACGGCGACCCAGGTCGGAGTGCTGAGCTCGACCCAAGTGAGCGCGCTCGCCACCACCCAGATCGCGGCACTGTCCGCCTCCGGCATCGGGGGCCTGACGGCAACGCAAGTCGGCGGCCTCAGCGCGGCGCAGACCGCGATTCTTGCCTCGGCCCAGATCGGCGCCTTGACGACGACAGCGGTCGGCGGGCTCACCACGACACAATTGAGCGCGTTCGGCACCACCCAGGCCGCCTATCTCACGGCAAGCGAAGTCGGGGCGCTGAACGGCACTCAGTTCGGGACCCTGACGACGTCGCAACTGGCGGCCCTGACATCGAGCGGCATCGGCGGGCTTACCCCGACGCAGGTCGCCTCCCTGTCCACCGCCCAGCTCGGCGTCCTCAACCCCACCCAGGTCGCGGCGATCTCGACCACCGGCATCGGCGGGTTGACGCAAAGCCAGATCAGCCTGCTCACCACCACCCAGGCCGCTGCCCTGTCGACACAGCAGATCGGGGCGCTCTCGACGACCGCCGTGTCGAGCCTTACGACGACCAATATCACGGCCTTCAGCACGACCCAGTTCGCCAGTCTATCGGCCAGCGCCGTCGCCGCCCTGACGCCGGCCCAGTTCCTGGGGCTGAGCACGACGCAAATCAGCCTCCTATCGCCGACGGAACTCGGCGGCCTGACGTCGAGCCAGGTGACCGCTCTGGCGACGACACAATTCTCTACTTTCACATCGACGCAGGTGGGCAGCCTCTCCAATACCGGGTTGGCGGGGCTGACATCTTCCCAGATCGCTGGACTGACCCCGACGCAACTCTCCGGCCTGCAACCAACGCAGCTCGCCGCACTGAGCCCGGATCAGGTCGGCGCGCTGACGACGACCGAGATCGGCGCGCTGACCCCGACCCAGATCCAGGGCCTGCTGCGCCTTCAGCTGAGGGCTCTCTCCACCAGCCAGATCGGCGCCCTGACGGTGACGCAGATCGGCGCCCTCTCGACGGCTCAGGTGGTCAACCTTTCGACCACCGAGATCGGCGCCATGTCGACGACCCAGTTCGACAGCCTGACCCCCACCCAGATCGGCGGCCTGTCGACCCAGCAGCTCAACAATCTCAACCCTTCCGTCATCTCGGCCTTCACGGCCACGCAGCTCGGCGGCGTGAGCGTCACGCAGATCGGCGCCCTCTCGACCACCGCAGTCGCGGCCTTGACGACCGGCGAGATCGAGGCGCTCAACGGCGACCAGATTTCAGGCTTCACATCGACGCAGATCGCCAGCATGTCGGACGCTCAGCGGGCCGCGCTGAACGACGCCGCGTCGTGAAAGGCGGCGCCTTTTGAATGATGGGCGCCGGCCGCCGTACGTCATATCGTCCGGCCAGAGCCGGACTTGCCTCCGCGCCGCAAACCGCCCCATGTTAGCCGGCACCCCGAGCCGACGGATCCATGATGCCTTCCATTCCCGTCTTCGACGGCCATAACGATACGCTGCTGCGCCTCGCGGCGGAAAAATCCCGCAGCGCGGAGCAGCTTTTCGCGGAAGGCGACGGGCGCGGCCACATCGACCTGCCACGCGCCAGGGAGGGCCATTTCGTTGGCGGCCTGTTCGCGATCTTCCCGCCCCCCAAGCGCATGCCGGACATGGCGCAATCGATGCGCGGGCCAAGCTATGACATGCCCTTGCCCGAGCAGCTCGCCTTCGAGGCCGCGCAAGCCTCGACCATCCGCATGGCGGCGATTTTTCAACGCCTCGAGCGTGCTCTTCCCGACGATTTCGCCATCTGCCGAAGCGTTGCCGAGATCCGGGCCGCCATGGCTTCGAACCGCCTCGCGGCCGTGCTCCACCTCGAAGGCGCCGAGCCGATCGACGCCGATTTCATGATGCTCGATCTGCTTTACGCCGCAGGGTTGCGCTCGCTCGGGCCGGTGTGGAGCCGGCCCAATATCTTCGCCCACGGCGTGCCGTTCCGCTTTCCAGGCACGCCCGACACCGGACCGGGATTGACGGAGGCGGGCCGCGCGCTCATTCGCGCCTGCAACGCGCGAAAAATCATGATCGATTTGTCGCATCTCAACGAGCAGGGGTTCTGGGAGGTGGCGCGCCTCAGCCAGGCGCCGCTCGTCGCCACCCATTCGAACGTCCATGCCCTGTGCCCCTCGGCCCGGAACCTCACCGACCGGCAGCTCGACGCCATTCGCGACAGCGGAGGTCTCGTCGGGCTCAACTTCGCCACCTGCTTTTTGCGGCCCGACGGCGCCATGAGGGCCGACACCGACATCGACCTCATGGTGCGGCATATCGATGCCCTGGTGGAGAAGCTGGGGGAGGATGGCGTCGGCTTCGGCTCGGATTTCGATGGCGCCATCATTCCGGCGGAGGTCGGCAGCGTCGCGGGATTGCCACGGCTGGTGGACGCCCTGCGCCGTGGCGGTTACTCGGAGCCGCTGCTCGCCAAGATCGCGCATGAGAACTGGCTCTCCCTGCTGGAGCGTACCTGGTCATGACCGCCGTCAAACTGCTGGTTCATAACGCTCTCTTGCTGACGCTGGACGACCGGCACGAGACAGCCTTTCCGGGGTGGCTCACGGTCGATTCCAAAGGCAGGATCGCGGCCATCGAGGCGGGCGAGCCTTCCGTCGGCATCGAAACGGAACGGAGTATCGACGCCGGCGGCGCCATGGTGGGGCCGGGCTTCATCTCGGCCCACAGCCACCTTTTCACCTCGGGCTCGCGCGGCCTTGGCATGGACCAACCGCTCTATGGCTGGATCGCGGCCATGACGGCCTATACCAAGCATGCCGACGCGGACGACGTCTATTGGTGCGCCCTGCATGGCGCGCTCGACTTCATCGGCAACGGCATCACCACGGCCTATGACTTTACCGATACGCGTTTGCCGCTGACGCTCGACCCGCAGGGCCAGCGTATCGTCGCGGGACCGCTGAAGCCGCCGGCTTTCGCCGAATCCCAGGTGCGCGCCAAGGTGGATGCGGGCCTGCGCTTCATCAATAGCGTGATGCTCGACGAGGCCTTGGGGAGCGACGATGAGGTCCGCGAGCGTTTCGGTGCGACGATGCGCTACGCGGAAGGTTTCGCGGAGACCGGGCTCTATCTTGGCTCGGCGGTGAGCGGCGCCGTGCAATGGGCTACGCGGCCGGACACCGCGGCACTAGAAGTCTCGGTGATGCGGCGCTTCGGAGTGATCAACCAGCCCCATTTCCTCGAAACCGCGCAGGAGGTCGAACTGCAGCGCTCGAAATGGGCGTGGTATCGCGACGCGGGCGCTCTAGGACCGGATCTCGTGTTCGGCCATTTCGTTCAGGCGACGCCGGAAATGATCCAGGAAGCGGGGCGCTGCGGCTGCGGCATGGTCTGGCAGCCGACGTCCAATGGGCGCCTCGCCTCGGGCTTCGCCAATATCCCGGCCTGTGTCGAGGCCGGCATGCGCATCGGCGTCGGCCTCGACGACCAATCCTGTACCGATCTATCGGACCCCTGGCAAAACATGCGCATGGGCATCTATACCCAGCGCGCCGTCCGGCAGGATCCGGCCGCCATGAAAGTGCGGCAGATGCTGCGCCTGCATACGCTCGGCTCGGCCGAGGTGCTCGGCATCGCCGACAAGGTCGGCAGCCTCGAAGTCGGCAAATATGCGGATTTCCTCATCGTCGATCCGCGTGATCCCGACACCGGCCCGGTCTGGGATCCGGTGGGGACCTATGTGCTGGCCTGCGGGCAACGCAACCTGAAAGCCGTTTATAGCGGCGGCGATCTCGTGGTCGAGGACGGCCGCTCGAAAAACCCCCGGGCCGGCGAGGCGTCGAGCGAATTGCACCGGCGGTTGAGGGCGATCGCTGCGAGGGTTTGAGAATCGCTACCGCCCCACTAAACCCCCATCTCGCGCCACGATCCTCCCGCGCTTGATCACGGTGCGGGCTTTCGGCCGGTCGAGAACGGCCTGCATCACTGTGGGGCTGGGGATCAGCACGAGGTCGGCGGCGCAGCCCGGTTCCAGGCCGTAGCGTCGCAAACCCAGAACGCCGGCGGTGATCGAGGTCGCCATGGTGAAAGCGTGGCCAAGGTCGGCATCGACATAAAAGCCCTGGCGGTAGCCGATCATCATGGCACGATCGAGCATGTCGCCATCGCCATAGGGCCACCAGGCGTCGCGGATATTGTCCGAGCCGGTGAAGACCGTGACGCCCGCCTGGGCGAGCCGCAGCACGGGCGGCATCGGCCCCGTGCCGGGCGCGTTGGTCATGATGGCGACCCCCGCCGTTGCCAGCGCCTCGGCGGTGCGGCCGAAATCCGTGTCGTCGATGGCGCCGAGGCAATAGGCGTGGCTCACCGCGACGCGCTTTTCGAGGCCCGCGGCCTTGGTCCGGGCCGCGATCTGGCGCAACTCGAAGGCGCCGGGCGGGCCAGGATCATGCAGGTGGATGTCGATCCCCGCGCCGCGCCGCTCCGCCAGCCCGAAGATCGTGTCGAGATGGCCGTCGATGTCATCGTCGATGCCGGCGGGGTCGAGGCCGCCCACAAGGTCCGCCCCCTCCGCCATCGCGGCTGCCAGAAGCTCGGCCGTCCCCGGATCGCGGATGATGCCGCTTTGCGGAAAGGCGACGATCTCGATGTCGACCAGGTCACGGTAGTCCTGCTTCAGCCGTAACAGGGCATGAAGGTTCGAGAGCTTCAACTCGGTATCGATGTCGACATGGCTGCGCAGCGCGCCGGTGCCGAAGGCCGCGATCTGCCGGATCAGGGCGCCCCCGCGCTCATCGACCGAAGAGGCGAGCGTGCGTCGGAGGGCCTTTTCATTGGCGATGCGATCAGAGACCGTCGCGCCCGGCCGATGAGGGATATAGGGCAGGCCGAGCAGCGTCTTATCGAGATGGATATGGCCTTCGACGAAGGACGACGAGACGAGGCCGTTCTCGCAGGCCACAGTCTCAACGCCTGACTGTGGAGGGCTTCCGGACGGCCGAAGCGCGGCGATCGATCCGCCGGCGATGTCGATATCGACGACGCGACCATCGGGGAGGCGCGCATCGGTCAGGGTAAGCGTCACATCTGACATGGTTTTCCACCGACGATAAGGTCGGCCAATCTAAGGCGAGAGTCCGGCCCGCACAAACGAGGCCCTCCGTTCACCCGCCCCACATCTCTTGTCAGGCTCCCGGGGATGACCGATGGTTTGGCCCGATCCGGCGCGACGCCGGCGCGGCCATTCGAGCGACAGAGACCAGATGCAGGGGTTGGGCCTCGAGGGCGTTCATAAGGTCTACGGCAGCCTCGACATCGTGAAGAACGTGACGCTCGATGTGGCGCGGGGCGAATTCGTCGTCATCCTCGGGCCTTCGGGCTGCGGAAAATCCACGCTGCTGCGGATGATCGCGGGGCTGGAGGACGTGTCGGCCGGCGACATCCTGATTGACGGTGCTCGCGTCACGCATCTGCCGCCGCGAAAGCGCGGCTGCGCCATGGTGTTCCAGAACTACGCGCTTTATCCGCATCTGACCGTAGCCGAGAATATCGGCTATCCGCTGCGCATCGCTAGGGTGCCCAAGACCGAGCGCGCGGCCCGGGTGGCGGAGGCGGCGCGCGTCGTCAACCTCGGCGACTATCTCGACCGAAAACCGTCCCAGCTTTCAGGTGGCCAGCGCCAGCGCGTCGCCATGGGCCGGGCCATCATCCGCGCGCCGAAAGTGTTTCTGTTCGACGAACCGCTGTCGAATCTCGATGCCACACTCCGGGTGCAGATGCGAACCGAGATCCGCCACCTCCACCAGCGGCTCGGCGTCACCTCGATCTTCGTGACGCATGACCAGGTCGAAGCCATGACCCTGGCGGACCGCATCGTGGTGATGAACGCCGGGCGGATCGAACAGGTGGGCCGGCCCACCGAGATCTATGCGCGGCCCCAAAGCCGCTTCGTCGCTGGCTTCGTCGGCGCCCAGCCGATGAGCTTTTTGGACGCGACTGTGACACCGGATGGCGCCGCCGCGACGGTGCCCGGCTGCGGAGCGGTAAGAATGTCATCCGCCCTTCCGGCCTGGGCTGGACAAACCGTGATCCTGGGTCTGCGAGCCGAACGGATCCGCGTCGCCGCGCCGGACGAACCGGCCATGCTCACCGGCCGCTTCGATTTTACGGAGGAGCTCGGCCCTCACGCCATCCATCATGTGATGCTGGGCGACACCGAGGTTCTGGTGCAGGGACCGCCGGGGTCGAGTTTCGTGCAAGGACCGTTGGGATTGGTGGTGGAACCCGCCGGCTTGCATGTGTTCGGCGCGGAGGACGGGAGTAGGATTGGAGTGGGATGATCTGTGAAATGGACCCCAACCGGCGGGACCGCGCTCGAGCCCTGGATCGGGGGCTTTTTGAACGAATTGATTCACCACAATAAACATTGTTAATTACACTATATTATAACGCAATGTCGCTCAGAAATATGGATCGATTTTGAGCATCAGTCTCCAATCATGCGAAAATATGACAGGGTATGATATCGCTTCATCGAGCGAGAGGGATTATCTCCGCTTTTGCTGGGAGAAAAACTCGAATCGGGGTGCGGTTGCGAAGATATGGAACGGCTAGTCCGTCGAGTGGAGTGGACGATATTCAACTCAGACAATGATTCCCAAAAAAATCCTCGCTTGCTCAGAGATGGCGGCCAATTGAAACGCATTGAGTGAACTAATTAACAAATTATCCATAGAATGTTCGGACGAACTCTGGAGACGCGCATGTCATGGCAGCTTGGGTCGAAAACTTAAGTCACGGACCAGCAGAACCTCGCCCCATCATGGGCATAGGCCAAGCATTGTCTGACCCGACACTCGACAGCTCCGCTCGGCCCGGACGGCGACAGCGTACTCTCGCAATCAGTCTGGCCATTGTCTTGATTGTGACGGGTATTTTTTGCACGCCTATCGCCGCCATTCCCATGATGCCGATTCCAGGGTTTATGACGGCTTTCGGCACCGGCATGGGAGTGATCAACGTCGTCTTGGCGGCCCTTCTCTTGAGCAAGGGGTCGATCGAAAAGCGTGGCGATGCGGTTCGGCTCGGAGCGGCATACTTTTATGTCGCTTGCATCTTCGTGCCCATGCTCTTGAGTTTCAAGGACGCGTTCGTGCCGGGGACACTGATCGGCAAGCCGGTGAGTTCGGTCTGGCTCTGGTCCTGTTGGCACGGCGGCTTTGCGATCATGATCGCATGGTATGCGATCAACGTCCGCCGCCAGCGGGCCGCCCCGTCGATCCTGAAGCTCAGCGTCATGATCATCAGTCTGGTTATCGCACTGACGATGATGGTCACCGTCGGCCTCGATTACCTCCCAGGATTGCTCCTGAACGGGCAAACTTTCTTCAGCGGTCCTTTAGTGATCGTCCCGATCTGCCTCGTCGGCCTGAACGCCATTGCCCTGCTCCTCTGTCTGCGACTCAGAGCTCGCACCACGGAGCAACTCTGGTTGACGGTCGCGATGATCGCGGCCTGTTTCGACGTTTGGCTGACCGTCTGCGGATTGAATCGGTTCGCGCTCGGATGGTATCTTTCCAAAGGCGGAAGCTTTACCACGTCGCTCGTCGTCTTCATTTCGCTGTTCCACGACATCACGAAACTGTATCGGAGCAGTGCGGAAGCCAACTCTCGGCTCGTGGCGCTCGCCCATCTCGACGGTCTTACAGGCACCTATAACCGACGCCACTTCGACGCGACGCTCAAGAGCGAGTGGGGTCGCGCGATGCGCGATGCGAGGCCGCTGTCGCTGCTGATGCTGGACGTTGATTTCTTCAAGCAGTTCAATGACGCGCACGGTCATCTCGCCGGCGACGATTGTCTCCGGGCGGTCGGGCAGCGCCTTCGCGAATGCCTGCGCCGTCCCGCCGATGTGGTCACCCGCTACGGCGGCGAGGAATTCGCCATCTTGTTGCCGAATACGGACGAGGCCGGTTCGCTGAAGGTCGCGGAGATGCTGAGGACGTCGATCGAGGGGTTACGAATTCCGCACATCCGCAGCCCGTTTGGTTTTCTCAGCTTGAGCATCGGTGTTTCGACCCAGGTCCCCGAATCCGATATCGAGCCCCTCCGCCTGGTGCGTCTGGCGGACGAGGCTCTTTACCGGGCAAAAGCCGAAGGGCGGAATGGTGTCGCGGTCTCTGTCCGTCAACAGGCCGCCTAGAGAATGATGGTGAATTGGTACGCGCTTTCCATCGATTGCGGCGCTATGAGCGCTCTTGCGCCAGATGCGCCACCTGCGCGCCGACCTCGTAGTAAGCGCCCTTGAGGCTGCGGAACGGGGTCGGCTTCAACGGTGTCGCGGCCAAGGGAAGCTCGTCCGCCGACACGTCTCCCAGGATATGCCGCGCGAGGAGGCGCCCGAAGGCGGTGCCAGGCGCGATTCCGCGCCCATTATAACCCGAAAAGCCGATAAGCCTTTGGGCCATCCGATGCAAGCGCGGCGCGCTATCCTCCGTCATGCCGATGCGGCCGTACCAGCCGGCCTCGAACGCCACGGGGCCAAGCTGTGGAAAGATTCTGCGGATGGAACGCTTTGCCCAAGCCTGGTGGATCGCCGTGCCCGATCCGCGCAGCGCGCCGACGCTGCCGAAGATCAACCGCCCCTGGCGGTCGAGGCGAAAGGAGCTCAAGATCTCCTTCGTGTCCCACACGCCCTGACGTTCGGGCAAGATCGTGGCCCGCAGATTATGGCTCAGCGGCGCGGTGGCGAATTGGAAATAGGGCAAGGGCACGAGTTCGGAGCCGATGCCGCTCCAGGGTAGGCGGCCTTCGCCCGTATAGGCGTTGGTAGCCACAACCAGCCAACGCGCCCGAAGGCTGCCGCCCGGCGTTCGGACGCACCAGCCGCCATTGTCCTCGGCGGCCTCCGTCACAGGGCTTCGCGTGAAGAGGCGCGCGCCGGCCGAAAGGGCGGCGGCCGCGAGGCCTCGCACATAGGCCAGCGGCTGGATGGTGCCGGCCCGCTCGTCGAGCAGCGCGCCCGCATAGGCGGTACTGCCAACCCGGCGCGCCGTTTCCTCGGCATCGAGGAGCTTGACCGGGGCACCGCGAGCCTGCCATTGCGCGGCGCGCGCGGTGATCTCCGCGAGGCCTTTCGGCCCGACAGCGCAGTGCAGGGTCCCTTGCCGCTCCGCCTCGCAAGCGATGGCATGACGCTCGATAATGTCGAAAACGAGCTTCGGCGCGGCGCCGAGGGTTTCGAGCAGCCGCTCGCCATGCACGGGACCAAGCACGGCCGGCACGTCGTCAGGCATGATCCAGAGGCCGGCATTGACGAGGCCGACATTACGGCCCGAGCCGCCGAAACCGATGTCCTGGGCTTCCACCACCGCGACATCCACCCCGCCCTCGGCCAGATGCAGGGCGGCCGACAATCCGGTGAATCCCGCCCCGATGACGACGACATCGGCCATGACGTCGCCGGCGAGCGGCGCCGTAGAGGGTGCGGGCGGCGCAGTGAGTTCCCAAAGGCCATGGGAGCGGGGATCGTTGTTCATGGATGGATGAGGAATCGAAGCGGGGGCGGCGTCAATCCCCTGACGACAGAAAGCGACGGGTCGAGCCTTCGAGAACCACCGCGGTCAGCACGCCCCATTTGAAGGCGCCGGTATCGACATTGATCCGCCGCGCGAGATTTTCGGGCTGCTTGTGCGGCGTGTGCCCATGCACCAGCACGCGCCCGAAATCATGGGAGGACGCGTAGCATTCCTCGCGGATCCACAAGAGGTCGCGTTCTTCCTGCCGGTCGAGGGGCACGCCGGGACGGGCCCCCGCGTGAACGAAGAAATAGCCGCCGATCGTCCTCGACAAGAGGGTGGATTCGAGGAAGGCGCGGTGGGAAGGCGGCAGGCGATCGATCATCGCTTCGCGCCATTTGCTCAATCCCTTGCCTTTCAGGGTCTCAGCGGCATCGAGGCCATAGGATCGCAGCGTTTCGATGCCACCGACATGGCTCCAGGAGGCCATGGCGTCGGGAGCCTCCAGCGCCTGCAGCATCAGATCCTCGTGGTTGCCCCGCAGTGCGGTGAAAGGAAACGGAAAATCGCGCGAGGCGAGGCGTTCGATCACCCCCCTCGAGTCTGGTCCCCGATCGATATAATCGCCCAGAAACACCACCTCGGCGGTTTCCGGGCGGTGGCGCGCCAGATCGATCTCGATCTTACGCGCAAGGCGGTCGAGAAGCCCGGCCTCGCCATGGATGTCGCCGATCGCATAGACCCGAAGGCCGTCGGGCAGAAAGCCCGCCGCGCTCCGTGGGGAGGCGAGGCTGAGGTCTGCGGATGGCGCGGGCCAAAGCCAATCGCGAAGACGTTCGAAAACCGTGCCGCTCATGCCTTCGATCCCTGCCCGCCGGTGGCGCATCGCGGTGGGGGCGCTCAGCGCCGTTCCGCCGCCAATCCATCGAGGACACCCCCGATCAGCACCCTGGCCAGACGGCGGGGGTCGTCGCGCGACAGGAGCGCCAGCGTGCCCGAAATCGTCATCGCGGCCAGCCCGTGCAAGGCCGCCCACAGTGCCACGACCGCACGATGACGATCTGCCCCATCCACGATCAGCGGCGACAGGCTTTCGTCCATCAACCCCACAGCCTGACGAAGGCTCTCCGCATGCCAGTCGGGGCGCGGCGCTTCCGATGTCATCCGATGCTCGAAGAGCAGGCTCCATAGATGAGGATTGGCGGCCGCGAAGTCGAGATATCCGTCGGCCAATCGGAGGATGCGGGCCCGCAAGCTGCGATGCTCCGCGACGAGACCTTGAAGATGGCTGTGGAAACGGGTGAGGGTGCGGGCATTCACCCGCAAGATGATCTCGTCGAGATCCCCGATCGCGTTGTAGATGGAGTTCGGCGCATAGCCGACGGCGGCGGCGATGCGGCGCATGCCGAGACCCGCAACGCCCTCCTCACGCACGAAAGTCTCGGCCGTGTCGAGGACCAGGGTCACGAATTCGTCGCGGCTGTGCTCTTTGCGGGGTCCTTGTCGAGCCATGACCGGCGCTTGGCCTTTGTTTGAACGTCGTGCATACCGAATTGAATGGTGTTCAATAATACGAATTTGTTGATTGTACAATGTTCAAACTGATCTCCCAGATATTTGTACGGTGTATAAAATGAAATATACATCGTTCAATTGACAGGTTCGATATATTTGAACAGCGTTCATTTCAGAACCCGATGACGCCTGTTCGATTATCCCAGGTTACGAACATGTTTGATTTCAACACGTTAAAAGGTAACTCCACCCCAAAATCCGTTTGGTTCTCAGGCGTCATGCCGGATCCGAAGAGGCCGGAAACCGCCAGATCACCTCTCCATGCCGATACGAGATGTGTCCAAGTCAGCGCAGACCTTCTGAAAAGTGCGGCAAGAGGTTGCGGCCTGTCTGAATGCTGCTAGACCCTGACCTTTGATCCCGCGCCGAATCCGTGACGCCGTGGGCATGCCGGTCGCGGCTGGACATGATCCGAAACGAGAAGCGGGAAGCCCGTTCGATGTGACCGAGCCACCTCGATCCGTCGCTTTCGAACGTGATCCTGGGGGGAGGATCTCATGGTCCGGTCGTTGATGATGTCCCGGCGTTTTGCGCCGTTGTTCTGGTGCCAGTTCCTGTCGGCGTTCAACGACAATGTGCTCAAGAACGCTCTGGTGTTCTTGATCCTGTTTCGGGTCGGCGGGTCGGGCGCCGAACTTCTGGTCACGATCGCGGGCGCTCTTTTCGTCGCGCCGCCGCTTCTCCTGTCGGGGATCGCCGGTGAATTGGCGGACCGCTACGATAAGGCGCTCGTTGCGCGACGGCTCAAACTGTTCGAAATCGCCGCCGCCGGTTTGTCCTTCGCGGGCTTTGCCTTGTCGTCTGTGCCCATCCTCTTCGCCGCGCTGACCTTGTTCAGTGCTATCGCGGCTCTGTTCGCGCCGGTGAAATACGGCATCCTGCCCGATCATCTCGCGGCGGAGGATTTGCCCGCCGGCAACGCGTTGATCGAGGGGGGCACCTTCATGGCCATCCTGTTCGGCACCATCCTGGGCGGACAGGCCTCGGCAGGCATTCTCGACGTCTCGGTCTACGGTGGCCTCGTCATCGGTTTCGCGGTGCTCTGCTGGGCGGCGGCGAGTTTCATCCCCGCGTCAGGCGAGGGCGCTCCCCATTTGCGGATCGATCCCAACATCTTCCGTTCGACCGGGGTGCTGTTGCGCGACCTCTGGGCCGACAGCCGCCTGTGGCGCGCCGGTGTCTTCATCAGTTGGTTCTGGGCGGTCGGCGCGGTGGTGCTGACCCTGCTGCCGGCGCTCGTCAAGAACCGCCTCGGCGGCTCCGAACAGGCTGTCACGGCGCTGCTTGCGGTCTTCTCGATCGGCGTCGGGGCAGGGTCCGGCATGGCCTCCTGGCTGGCGGCCGGCCGCGTGATCCTGCTGCCGACACCCATCGCGGCGATCCTCATGGGCCTCTGCGCGATCGATCTCGCCTTTACCTCATCCGGAGTATGGAACCCGGCGAGCGGGCTCGGAGCAGAAGCGTTTTTCACTCAGTCAACGCTTCGCCACGCCGCCTTGGATCTTTTCGGGTTGGCGATCGGAGGGGGGTTGTTCATCGTCCCGGTCTTCACCGCGCTGCAATCCTGGGCCGATCCGGCGAAACGGGCGAGGACCATCGGTGCCGTCAACGTCTTGTCCTCGCTGTTCATGGTGGCGGGCGTTCTCGCCACCGCCGTGTTGCAGGGCGCCGGCCTCGGCATTCCTTCGCTCTTCGGCCTTATCGGTCTCGTCAACCTGGTCGCCGCCGTCTTGATCATGCGAAGCCTGCCGACGAGCGCCTTCCGCGACCTGCTTTCGATCATCTTCCGGGCCTTCTATCGGCTCGAGATCAAGGGGCACGATAATATCGCCAAGGCGGGCCCGAACCCCATCATCGCCCTCAACCACGTGTCCTTCCTTGACGCGGCCCTCGCGCTCTCCCTGCTCGACCGCGACCCGGTCTTTGCCATCGACCGCCTCATCGCCGAGCGATGGTGGGTCAAGCCCTTTCTCCGGCTGACGCGGGCCATGCCGATCGACCCGGGCAAGCCCATGGCGACGCGGGCTCTCATCAACGCCGTCAAGGCGGGCGATACGCTGGTGATCTTTCCCGAGGGCCGGCTCACCGTCACCGGCAGCCTGATGAAGGTCTATGACGGGGCGGGCCTCATCGCCGACAAGACCGGCGTCAGCGTCGTGCCGGTGCGGATCCAGGGCCTCGAGCGTACGCCCTTCTCCTACTTGACTGCGGCGCAGACCCGGCGCGGCTGGTGGCCGAAGCTCGAGGTGACGATCCTCGAGCCCGTGCGGCTGGAGATCGATCCCGAACTCTTCGGACGCAAGCGTCGCCTCGCAGCCGGCGCGGCGCTCTACGATGTCATGTCCGACATGGTGTTCCGCACCACGCGAACCGACATGACGGTGCTGGAAGCGGTCTTCGAGGCCGGCCACGTGAACGGCTGGAGCCGCGTCGCGGTCGAGGATCCGGTCTCCGGCACTCTCACCTACAGCCGACTGGCGCTCGGGGCCAACATCCTCGGCCGCAAGCTGATGCCTATGGCGGGCGAGGGCGCGGCGATCGGCGTTATGCTCCCCACTGCAAACGGGGCAGCCGTCACCGTCTTGGCGGTGATGTCGGCCGGCCGAGTTCCGGCGATGATCAATTTCACCGCCGGCGCCGCCAATATATTGGCGTCCTGCAGGGCGGCAAACCTGGAGACCATCCTCACGGCGCGAAGCTTCGTCGAGAAAGGCAAGCTCGAAGCCCTGGTCGAGACCCTCGCGGCCAAGGTGAAGATCGTTTATCTCGAAGACGTGAGGGCCGGGATCGGCGCCTTCGACAAGCTGCGCGGCCTCCTCACATCGCGCAGCCCGCTGGTCGCGCGGCAGGCCGACGACGCGGGCGCCATCCTGTTCACCTCAGGCAGCGAGGGGGTGCCGAAGGGCGTGGTCCTGTCCCATCGCAACATGCTCTCGAATGTGGCACAGGTCGCCGCCCGCATCGATTTCGGCCGCACCGACAAGGTCTTCAGCGTGCTGCCGGTGTTCCATGCCTTCGGGCTCACGGCCGGCATGGTGCTCCCGCTGGCCTCGGGCGTATCCCTCTATCTTTACCCTTCGCCGTTGCACTATCGGATCATTCCGGAGCTGATCTATAGTTACAACGCCACCGCCTTGTTCGGCACCGATACGTTCCTGGCCGGCTATGCCCGCTCGGCCAACGCTTACGACTTCCGGTCGCTACGCTACGTCGTCGCCGGCGGCGAAGCCGTCAAGGAGGCAACGCGGCGCATCTATATGGAAAAATTCGGCCTGCGCATTCTCGAAGGCTACGGCATCACCGAGACCGCGCCCGTGCTTGCGGTCAACACACCCATGTTCAACCGCTTCGGCACGGTCGGACGCCTCCTGCCCGGCATGGAATCGAGGCTCGAAGCCGTTCCCGGCATCGATGAGGGCGGCCGCTTGTCGGTGCGCGGCCCCAACGTCATGCTGGGCTATCTCAAGGCTGACAGACCCGGCACGTTGGAGGCTCCGCCCGAAGGCTGGCACGATACGGGCGACATCGTCTCGATCGATCAGGAGGGCTTCATCACCATCAGGGGGCGGGCCAAACGCTTCGCCAAGATCGGCGGCGAGATGGTGTCGCTCGCCGCCGTCGAGACCGTCGCCTCGGAACTCTGGCCGGAGGCGGCTTGCGCCGTGACGGCGATGCCCGATCCGCGCAAGGGTGAGCGGTTGGTGCTCGTCACGGACAGGACGGATGCCACGCGCTCGGCCTTCCAAGCCTTCGGCCGCGCTCATGGCCTCGCGGATATCGCCATGCCGGCCGAAATCCTCATCGTCGATGCCGTTCCGCTGTTGGGGTCGGGCAAGATCGACCATCCGGCGGTCGCCAAACTCGTGCGGGATCGGCGGCCCGATGGGGGATCGGTGGCGGCCGAATGATCGCCTCATGCGAACGCTCGTTTTTATCTGACGGTTCATATATATAGTCCGGGGATTTAGAGCGGATTGCAATGCTGACCAACAAGGGCAAATACGGCCTGAAGGCCCTAGTCCATCTGGCCTCGCTGCCCCCCGGACAGACCGCGCAATCGGTGGAAATCGCCACCACCAACGCCATTCCGAAAAAATTCCTGGATGCCATTCTTGGGGAGTTGCGGGTGGCGGGCATGATCGCGACCCGCAAAGGCAAGAACGGCGGGTACATGCTCTCGCGGCCGGCGGCGCAGATCATGGCCGGCGCTGCGATCCGGGCGCTCGATGGTCCCCTGGCGCCGATCGCCTGCGCCAGCCGGACGCTGTACCGGCCGTGTTCGGATTGCAGCGATGTCCAGAGCTGCGCGATCCGCCTGCTGATGACGGAGGTGCGCGATCTGTCGGCCAAGCTGCTCGATCATACGTCGATCGCCGATATGCAGCGGCAGGTCGCTGAACCCCAGCACGAACTGGCCTATGACATTTGAGGGCGGGCTCATCGTGATCTAAAGTCGAAAGCCGTCCGTTGGCGTCCGACTTTACGATGTTGGAAGTGCCGGAGCGGCATCCATCGAGCTTCGCCCGACAGGAAGACCGCCTCGCTCGCTCGCGCCGATATCCCGACGGCGCGAACAGAAAAATCCGGCCATGGGCCGGATTTGTATCGGGAGCTTTGCTCAAACTGCCGGCGTCGATGCGCTCAGGCCTGGCGTTGAATCAGTTGGACGCGTGACAATTGCTGCGGCACGCTATTGGTCGGGCTGGCTGAAAATTCATCGTCCATGTCATCCGCCTCAGGCGCGGCGATAGGATCGGCATCCATCTCGCGCCATAATTTGCGGGCGGCCTGGACCTCACCTTCCTTTTTCTTGACGACCTGCGAGCGCAGGGCGTTCCAATGCTGCTCGACCATGGCGCTCATCGCCTGGCTCAACACCGCATAGCCGGGATGGTCGCTGCCTGCCGTCCATTGCACCGTCACGACACCGGGATCGGTCACGTCGGTCGGGAAATGCGTCAGGCCTTCGAGTTCTTCCAGCCTGTCCGCAAGGACGCGAAGAAGGGCGGCTTCACTCATGAGACGTCTCCTGTTCGATCGAAGATTGGTTTGTTAGATCGATATGGACCTTGAACCTTGATGGTTGACGAAAACTTAAACGTCGCCGCGCTCCGGTGGCCCGGCTCCAAGCGCCACGAAGACGCCAGTCCTGGCAGGAGTGGCGTCAGGACCCTGTCAGGCCGCGGCGGATTTGGGGAAAGGGCGCGTGTCGAAAGAGGCGACGATCTTGTCGTGGAAACATTCCAGCCACTCGCGTGCTTCGCTGGCGCCGCGCTCGGCGGCATCCGCGCGGTCGTCCGCCAGGTCCGCGCGACGCTCCGCCTTTTCGCTGCGGCGATGGGCCAATTCGGCCAGGCGCTCCGCCTCTTCCATGCGGTGCGTGATCTGCTCGAGCCGCGCTTCGACGCTGAGAGCCCGCGTCTCCCATTCCTTCTTCTGCCCATAGGCCAAGGCCAAATCGCGTTCGGCCCGCTCCGCGATATCCCGAGCGTAGCTTTCTACCTGATGGTAGCGGGCCTGCAGAATGTCCATCGCCTGGGCGGCGCGATTGAGCATGCTGAGTGCCGTGTCGACATCGCTTTGCGAAAAGTGGCGCTGCTCGGGCTGCGGTGCTTGCGGACGGGACGGCTCGGACGGTTCGCGCTCGGCAGCCGGTGTCGTCAAGCGGAAGATATTGTCGAGTTCGGCTCCGACATCCCGTCGCGGCGCGGGGCGGCTGTCGAAGGCGTCGGGGCTACGCCGGGCAGGCTGGGTCGGGGACATGGGGCCTCACGAAACCGATGGGTTGTTCTATTCGTGAACATATCTTTATAGAATATGGTTAACGATCGTTTAATGAAACGCGAGATCGCGTGCAGATGCGTTGACCAACCGGTGTAGAGGCGGCGTTTTAGATCATGGATGACTTTGGGCCGAATCGAGCCAAAGCGGACCACCATGCCGAAAACGCCTGCCGATTGTAGACCTTAGCGACGCCGATCCAGGCTCCAGAGCATCAGAGGGCCGATCCCGCACGCGGCGCCAAGGGCCGCGACGGCGGACCAGCCCCCGTTCACATAAGTGAAACTCGCGGTGGCCGACCCGACGATCCCGCCAGCGAAGATCCCGGCGATATAAAGTCCGTTGAGCCGCGATCTTATCCCCGGCGCCAGGGCGTAGATGGCGCGTTGGCCGAGGATCTGGTTGGTCTGCACGGCGCCGTCGAGAAGAACGCCGCCCACCACCAGCGCCGCCAGCGAGCCGTGCCCGCCGAGCGCGCAGAGGCCGAAGGCCAGGACGACGCAGGACAGCGCCAGGCCGGTCCCGATTCCGCTCCATCCGCGATCCGCCACCCATCCGGCGACCGGCGCGGTCAGCGCCCCTGCTGCCCCGGCCAGCGCGAAGACCGCGATCCCGGTCTGGGTGAGGTGGAAGTTCGGGCCGGCCAGTTCCAACGGCACAACCGTCCAGAATAGCGTGAACGCGCAAAACAACGGCGCCTGAAGCATCATTCTGCGGCGCAGGATCGGCGTATCGCGCAGAACCTGCCACAGCGATACGATGAGGCCGGCGTAACTTGGCGGATTGACGGCGGGGCGAGCCGGCAGATGCCGTCGCAGCAGGAAGGCCAAGGCAGCCGCGACGGCGGCGCCAAAACCGAAGACGCCGCGCCAGCCGAGACTCTCGCTGAGCACACTCGACAGCGGTCGGGCGAGCAGGATGCCGAGCAGGAGACCGCTCATGACATTGCCCACGGTCTGCCCGCGCCGTCGCTCGTCGGAGAGATGCGCCGCCAGCGGCACCAGCATCTGCGCTCCCGTCGTAAAGAGGCCGATCAGGAAAGACGCGACCAGAAAGGTGGCGGCTCCCGGCGCGAACGCGGCCAGCAACAGCGCCACGGCAGTCGCCCCGACCGTTGAGGCGACCAACCTCCGCGTTTCCATCATGTCGCCGAGCGGCACGATAAACAGCAGCCCGATGACGTAGCCCGCCTGCGTCAAGGTGACGACGAGGCTATAGAGTTCGGGCCGAAGACCGATCGCGGGGCCGATGATCCCGACCAGCGGCTGAGCATAATAGACATTGGCGACGAGGCAGCCGCAGGAGGCTGCGATCAAGAGCGTTGTGGCGGCCGACAGGTGCCGCGAGGGCGCGGTCGGTATCTGCAAGGTGCTGTCGGTCAATGGAAGGGGTCCTCAGAACAGTCTCGGTGGTTGGCGCATCACGAGGCCCCAGGTCCCCGCCACGACGAGCCATACCAAAAGCGCCGCCATGATCGTGTCCGAGAGATAATGCCCGCCGAACGCGATGCGCAGAAGGCTGGCCGCGACACCGAGACACAAGGCTCCGATCAGCGCCGCCGGTTGGGAGGCGGCTGGCAGTAGGAGCGCGGGCGCCGCCGTCCAGAACGCCGAGGCGCCCTCGCCAGAAACAAAGGAGCAATTGCTCGCGCAGGCGCCGTCAAAGGTCCCCACGGGCCGGAACGCCATCGTCCCGCCGAATATATCCGTCTGGACGGGGCGCGGACGGTGTGAATGGTCTTTGAGCACCACATTGACCAGGAGCCCCGGCCCCAGCGCGAGACTGGCCAGGAGGAAAACGAGGCCGCGACCGCTCGGCGCCCAATGGCGCCACGGACCGAGGCGTTGCAGCCCGTAAAGGCCCAGCATGAGGCCGGCGACCAGAAACGGCATCAGCGAGAAGGCGCGGCGCAAGGCCTCGCCAGCCGTGGTCTGGCCGATGAAATGATTGTGCCCGTCATAGAATGGCGCGGCGACGGCGAGATCGAGCCCTGGAAAGAGACGAAAGACCAGCAAGGTCACCAACACGGCGCCGAAAGCCGCCAGAGCGGCGCGCCGCGATACGAAAAACGACGCGAGGTTTTGGCGTTCAGGGCTTACGCCGTGCCGGCTTGGCCGCGAAGCGCCGTTGCCCCGCCGATCATCCATTACCATCTCGCAAACGGTCCTGTGACATGCCACCTGATGAAGTCTGTACAGCACAGAGGCGGATCGGCGAATGAGTCTGTCACGAGATGAGATCGAGCGTTACGCCCGTCACATCGTTTTGCGCGAAATTGGGGGCGCCGGGCAGGCTCGGCTCAAGAGCGCGCGCGTCCTCGTGATCGGCGCCGGAGGGCTCGGCAGCCCCGTGCTGCTTTACCTGGCGTCCGCCGGCGTCGGGACAATCGGCATCATCGACGCGGATATCGTGTCGCGCTCGAACCTGCAGCGGCAGGTGCTCTTCGGGACGGACCACATCGGCGCCGGCAAGGTGGAAACCGCGAGGGAAGCCTTGAGGGCGCTCAATCCGCATGTGGCGGTGGAAGGGCATCCCGAACGGCTCGACGCGAACAATGCGGAGGCGTTGATCGGCCGCTATGACGTCGTGGTCGATGGATCGGATAATTGGGCGACGCGCTACCTCGCATCGGATGTCTGCTTCCGCTCCGGGAAGACGCTCGTCACGGGGTCGGTGGGCACCTTCGATGGTTCGGTCACGACCCTTCGGCCGTTCGAGAGCGGCGCCAACGGACATCCCAATCCAACCTATCGATGTCTGTTCCCGGAACCGCCCCCCGAAGGCAGCGTAGCGACATGCGCCGAGGCCGGCGTCTTGGGCGCGCTGGTCGGGATCGTCGGTTCAATGATGGCGATGGAGGTGATTCGCGAGATCGTACCCTTCGGCGAGGGGCTCGTGGGCCGTCTGCTGCTGATCGACACGCGTTCGATGCGGTTTGAGACCCTGCGTTATGGCTGGGACCCTGACAATCCGCTCAATGGCACTAAGGCCGCGGCGGCCATGGCGGCCGCCGCCGAGGCGTCACGATCCTAAAGTTGGGCACCCGCGTGCCCTGAGCCGCCACCACAATGCGGCGGCCCCGATCAATGGCCGAAGATTTCCTGCCGAGCGGCCCTATAGAGATCCGCCTGGAAAGCGCCCAGCTCGATCAGATCCCGCTGGGACAAGGAATCGATTTCCGCGACGAGGCGGTTATAGGCGCGGCGCTTTTCAATACGATCTTGAATGTAAGCAACGAACCGGCTGATAGACATGATATCCGAGTCCTTTAAGACTATGTTAATCTCTTGGCCGTTTCTCCCTTTGTTGGCAGAGATATAGAGCATTTTATGCTGCATTGCAATATGACGGTGTTGCAGCGCAGCTACTCTCTCAGGACATAAGCCGTCATGGCGGCGGTTCGTCAGGCCTCGGTCGGAGCTCGCGCCACATGACTGACGGATGAATGTTTCGGTTTGCCCCCGTTCAGCCAGGCTGGCCTACCTGTTGCGTGCCGCTGGGGACGTTCTTCGAGCGGCAGGCCCTTCCCGCTTCTCACCGCGCCCCACCCGGAGCGGGAAGGGTCCCATCTCCCGTGTTCAAGCCGCGCTAACCACGTCGCGAAGCTTACCCGGCGGATCGATGCGCCGCTAACCGCCCGCATACGTGATTTGCCCACTCTTCCGCTCGGCATTCGTGTCGCGGATGCGGAGTGGCGTCATGACCGGCTTCGAAAGTCTTGCCGGGGATCCCCGGTACGAGCGCTCTCGCGTTCTCGGCGGTGGGCGGTCGTTGCGATCGCTGCGACGACCTTTGCGATCGATCGGCAAACTGCTCGCTCTCGTGATCCTTCTCGGGGCCGGGCTGGCTGTGGCGAGCCAGATGGCGGCCGACCATTCCGCGCCGCAGACCGTGCCTCATCCCTCATCAGACTCATGGCTCGCCATCATGCAACCGTTGCCCCTGTTCGGGCTGAGCGGAACTGATTTCGCCAAGCTGCCGCTCGATTACGCGGCCGTGCGCCATTCGGCCGGCGGCGGCCGGCGCGATATTCTGATGTTCGGCGATCCGCAAGGCGACCAGAGTTGGCTCAAGCTGTCGCTTTACCGGATCGGAGCGGAAGCGACGTCCACACGCGACGACCTAGCGGATATGGTTCAGGGTTTTGGTTTCGAGATGACCAACAGTGCCGAGCCGACGCTCCTCGCGACCCGCTTCGGATCCTTCGAGGCCGCAGACATGCGGATTGGCGCGCCGTCGGGGCCAAGACCCTGTCTAGGCTTCCGCAGCATGCAGGCACCGGATGCCGCCTTGCGGGTGGAAGGCCTCGCCTGCGGCAGCCTGGACCACCCGATGGGCCGTGATCTCTTGAGTTGCGTCATCGACCGCATCGACCTTCTGTCAGCCGGCGACGATCAAGCTCTGCGGGACATCTTCGTCGAAGCCGAGCGTCGCAGAGGGGCGGCCTGCATGCCGTCCCGGCTCACCCCTTCGGCGAGCCACGTCACCTGGCTCGACGCCAACAGCGCGGCTCCCACGTTCAAACCGCTATCGATCGTGGTGAATCGACGCTAAGCGTGTAAATCGTCTGGCAAGGGAAACTTAATCCTGGCTGTCTAATTGTCTTGCTAGAAATACAGCTTCGAGGTTGCCATGTCGGTTCGTCTCATTCCTTCGGTCGCTCTCGCCCTCGCGGCCTCGCTGGTTCTGTTGGGGCCGGCCAGTGCCCAAGAGCGGCATTTGCGTCATGCCCGCGTCACCTCCCATCACGCGGTGGTTCTGGCCGAGATCGGTGGGCGCCCGCTGACGGTTCAAAAGCGAAGCTTCCTCGATCCGGGCAACATGGCAACGCCATCCACAGATACGCCTGAATATCTTGCCGCCAACACGACTGAACTCGTTCCGGTCTATCAGAGCTATGCGCCGGCACGCTTCGGCGAATCGACTTTGGCCGGCTGGTTCGACCTGCCCTACAACCCGCGCTACGAGCCCAACCGCGACATTGATTTCAGCCCGTTTTAAGGCTGTTCAAAGCCCCGACCACCGCATCGCCCATGGCGCTTGTCGAGACGACCGCAGTGCCCGCCGGAGCAATATCCGGCGTGCGGTTGCCCTGCGCTAAGGCGAGCGCGATCGCCCTCTCCACGAGGTCGGCTTCCTCGCCCATACCGAACGAATAGCGCAGTGCCATGGCCAGCGAACCGATCATGGCCAGCGGATTCGCAAGTCCCTTCCCTGCGATGTCCGGTGCGGAGCCATGAACCGGCTCATAGAGTGCCTTGCGCCGTCCCGTCACGGGGTCAGCATCGCCGAGCGAAGCCGAGGGCAACATTCCAAGCGAGCCGGTCAGCATCGCCGCGACATCCGACAACATGTCGCCAAATAGATTGTCCGTGACGATCACATCGAATTGCTTTGGCCAGCGCACGAGCTGCATGCCCAGCGCATCAGCGAGTTGATGATTGAGTTCGACATCCGGGTAGTCCCGCGCATGCAGCGCCTTGACGGTCTCGAACCACAGGACGCCCGATTTCATCACATTGCGCTTCTCGGACGAGGTGACCTTGTTGCCGCGCTTTCGCGCGAGCTCAAAGGCGACGCGGCAAATGCGCGCGATTTCGAACGTATCGTAGACCTGGGTGTCGATGCCGCGCTTCTGCCCGTTGCCGAGGTCGATGATCTCCTTGGGCTCGCCGAAATAAACGCCGCCGGTGAGTTCGCGCACGATGAGGATGTCGAGCCCCTCGATCACCTCGCGCTTGAGCGAGGAGGCTTCGGATAGCGCCGGATGGCAGATGGCGGGGCGCAGGTTGGCGTAAAGACCGAGATCCTTGCGTAGCCGCAGCAGGCCGGCCTCGGGCCGGACCTCATAGGGAACGTCGTTCCATTGCGGGCCCCCGACGGCGCCGAGCATCACCGCGTCGGCCGCCTTGGCCAATTCCATGTCGGCATCGCTGATCGCGGCCCCATGCGCGTCATAAGCGCAGCCGCCGACGAGGCCGCGCGTCAGATCGAATGTCGCGATGCCGGCGCTCTCGAGCCAGCCCAGAACCTTCTCGACCTCGGCCATGACTTCCGGGCCGATCCCGTCACCGGGCAGGAGAAACAGCTTTTTGGTCGACATGGCGGTCTCACGAGGCTTTTTTTGATAAGCGCACACCTAGCGACGGAGAGGGTGAGTTGGCAAGTTTTGGCGCTCAATACGTTCATTGACGTCCGTTCAGGTGAACTCTCACCGCCTGATCAGGCCGCGTCGCGTATGATGTGAAAGGGTGCGTAGCGCCCGCCCTTTTGTACCAATGATCCTCTCAGCAGTCGCCGTCCCTGGAAAATCTCTGTCCCGCGCGCCACGTAAAAAAACCGATACGAACGGAGCGCCCATGTCACTGCCCGCCACGATGACCGTCATCGCCATCTCGACATTCGGTGGCCCGGAGGTGCTCAAGCCCGAGACGCGACCGGTGCCGACGCCGGGTCCTGGCGAAATCCTCATCGGGGTCGAGGCGGCCGGGGTGAACCGCCCCGATGTGGCGCAGCGCTCGGGCGCGTATCCGCCGCCGCCCGGCGCCTCGGACCTTCCGGGCCTCGAAGTCGCCGGCACGGTGGTTGCGCGCGGGGAGGGGGCGAGCCGCTTCGCCATCGGCGACAAGGTCTGCGCTCTGGTGCCCGGCGGCGGCTACGCGCCCTTCGTCGTGACGCCCGAACCGCAAGCCCTGCCGATTCCGGCCGGCCTGTCGATGATCGAGGCGGCCGCGCTGCCCGAAACCTTCTTCACCGTCTGGGTCAATGTTTTCGAGCATGGCCGTCTTCAGCCCGGCGAGACTCTGCTGGTCCATGGGGGTACGTCAGGCATCGGCACGACCGCGATCCAACTCGCCAAGGCTTTTGGGTCCAAGGTGTTGGCGACCGCGAGCGGCGCGGCCAAATGCGACGCGATGCTGCGCCTCGGCGCCGATTGCGCCATCGACTATCGGTCCGAGGATTTCGTCGCTGCCACCAAAGCGGCGACCGGCGGGCGCGGCGCCGACGTCATCCTCGACATGGTCGGCGGCTCTTATGTGGAGCGCAACTACCAGGCTGCCGCCGAGCGCGGCCGGATCGTGCAGATCGCTTTCTTGGGCGGCGCCAAGGCCGAGGTGAACTTCACCCTTTTGATGGTCAAGCGCCTCATCCATACGGGCTCGACCATGCGGCCGCGCACGGTGGAGGAAAAGGCCGCCATCGCCCGCGCGCTGGAGGCTAAGGTCTGGCCGCTGATCGCAGCCGGACAGGTGAAGCCCGTCATCCACAAGACGTTCAGGCTGGACGAGGCCGCCGATGCGCATCGCTGCATGGAAGACGGCCTTCATATCGGCAAAATCGTGCTGATCGTGGAGGAGCGCCCATGAACCGCGATGACGACGAACGATCGCTCGCCAAGCCTGACATCCACCACGCGATAGGCGAGAATCTCGACAGCCTGTCGGTGGAGGATTTGCAGGCCCGCATCGCAGTGTTGCGGCAGGAAATCCTGCGCCTCGATGGCGCCATCGCGGCCAAGCAAGCCTCACGCAGCGCAGCGGACGCCGTCTTCCAGCGCTGATCATGCGCTGGCGTTTGTCCAAAACTTATAGCGTAAAGATACACGCCCGATGCTCGGGGGCTCAGGGCCTCATCCGCTATGCCAATCGATCCAAACAACCATAAAGGCTTCAATCATCCAAGGTATACTAGCCAGGATCGTCTATCTCCACCCGATGCGCGACGTTAAGCTGGAGTGGGCGAACAGGCGTGTCGGCAGGCCGTGCGCGAGGTCGATATCCTCGCCACAGTGGGAGCTTACGATTCCGGCTCGCCTTTCTCAGGAGCCGTATGAGTGGTGAACTATTCCGAGACCGACGTGCGGCGGGCAACCACGCACAACGCCTTCGCGGCGGGCAGGCTCTATCGGAACCAGGGTCGCGTGGTGTCGTTCGAATGGACGACCGACGGCGCCAAGGCAAAGGTTCAAGGGGGCGGCGCTCGCCCCTACCAACAGCGGATCGTCATCGGTCGTAATGCATCCGGCGCGGCGGCCATTGCCGGGTCATGCGATTGCCCGGTGGGACTGAACTGCAAGCATGTCGCGGCCGCGCTATTCGAGGGACTCGCGCGCGGACCCGCGAAGCCGCTGACGCCCGAAGCCAAGCTCAGTCAGAGGCTCGATAGTTTGATGGGCGGCAGGACCGCCGCCGGGCCGGCATCGCGACCGGATGGCTTACGGCATGATCTCGCGGCGTGGCTCGACGATCTCGACCGTGCGCAAGCGACGGCCGACGACACCTATCCGGCCAGCGTTGCGCAGCGGCTGGTCTATGTGCTGGTGCCTGTCACGCTCGGGCACAAGGCGCCGATGCTTGGGTTGAAGCCGATCTCGACAAAACTGCTGAAAACCGGCCAATTTTCCCAGAGCGAAAGGGTCTATCCGATCGATCGCGTGGCGTCCGGCCCAGAGGCCAAGTTCCTTCGTCCCATCGATCTCAAGATCCTCGCCGACCTCGCCCGCCTGCGGCGCGACCATCACATCACCGAGTTGCCGCTCTACCGCGATGTGGACGGGCGGATCCTCTCCGACATCTTGGAAACCGGACGCGCCCGGTGGCTTACCGTGAACGGCCCGGAGTTGCGTTCGGGCGATCCGCGTCCGGGCAAGATCGTCTGGACGCTGCAGGATCAGGCCGAGATGCGTCCAACGATCGAGATCGGTGACGGCCTCTTGGTCCTGAACGCCAGTCCGCCGGTCTATGTCGATGTTGCGGCTGGCCTCATCGGCGCCATCGAGACCGGCCTCGCCCCAAAAATCGCGGCGGCCTTGCTCGACGCGCCGCCCATTCCCGCCGATCAGGTGGCGCATGTGAACCAGGCGATCCTCAAGCGGACGCCCGATCTGGCGCATCTGCGGCCGGCCGATCCCGCGCCGCCTCGCATCGTCGAGGAACCGCCTATCCCCAGTCTGCGTCTCTTCGCGGCCCGGTTGCCCGTTACGGATGCGCCCCCCTACCTTTATCAGGGCAACGGATATGGTGTGCCGGAGGAGGAGGTGGGTCTCGCGCGACTGTCCTTCCGCTATGGCCCGATCCTCGTGCCGCTGACGGAAGACCGCCAAACCTTGACCCGCCTTCATGAAGGCGCCCTCCTCGAAATACACCGCGACATCGAAGCGGAACGTCAGCATCTGTCCACGCTGCTCTCGCGCGGTTTCGTGCCTTCGGCCGAGGCGCGGCCAAGCGTCAAGGGAGACCTCGCCCGCGATTTCCTCCCCGAGGGCGATGCCATCGCCTGGTTCGACATGCTCTATCACGACCTTCCCGAGCTTGCGGCGGTGGGCTGGGAGATCGATGTCGCGCCCGATTTTCCGTACCGTCTGCTCCGTGCAGACGGCACTTTCGACGCCGAGGTCCACGAGGGCTCGGGCATCGACTGGTTCGAGCTCGACCTCGGCATCGTCATCGACGGCGAGCGCATCGATCTCATAGGCCCCATCGTGGCGTTGATCTCGGCGCCGGATTTCGATCCAGCGCTCCTCCGGATCGATGAGCGCGAGGAGAACCAGGAACCCTTCTACCTGCCACTTGGCGAGGGGCGCTTCCTGGCGGTGTCGGTCGCCCGGATCGCGCCCATCGTCGCCGCCATCCAGGAACTCTTCGCGGGCGGGGTCGGCGAGAACGGCCGTCTGCGCCTGAAACCCTCTGATGCCGCAGGCCTCGCCGAGCTTGAGGCCGCGACGCTCGACGCGAGCGTGATTTGGCGGGGCGGCGAGAAGATCCGCGAGATGGGCCGCAGGCTGAGCGCCGCCGGGGGCATTCCCGCCGTCGTCCTACCCGAGAATTTTCACGCCACGCTGCGCCCCTATCAGGCCGAGGGTGTGTCCTGGCTCGCCTTCCTGCGCGAGGTCGGCTTCGGCGGCGTGCTGGCCGACGATATGGGCCTCGGCAAGACCGTGCAGGCCCTGGCCTTGATCGCCATCGAGAAGGCTGCGGGACGCCTCGACCGTCCGGCGCTCGTCGTGGCGCCGACCAGTCTCATGGCGAACTGGCGGCGAGAGGCGGAACGTTTCGCGCCGGACCTACGCGTCCTCACCCTCCAGGGCCTCGACCGCAAGAGCCGCTTCGGCGAGATCGATGAGAGCGACCTCGTGCTCACGACCTATCCGCTGATCGCGCGCGACCATGAGGTGCTGGGCGATAAGCCCTGGCATCTCCTCATCCTCGACGAGGCGCAGACGATCAAGAACCCCGAGGCCGCCACCACCAAGCTGGTGCTGGGCCTCGAGGCCCGCCATCGCTTTTGCCTGAGCGGTACGCCGCTCGAAAACCACCTCGGCGAACTCTGGTCGCTGTTCAGCTTCGCAGTGCCGGGGCTTCTCGGCGACCGCTCAAGCTTCACCCGCCTTTGGCGTACTCCGATCGAGAGACAGGGCCATGTGGCACGCGCGCAAGCCTTGGCCCGTCGGGTCAGGCCCTTCATGCTTCGACGGACCAAGGAGCAGGTCGCGCCCGACCTGCCGCCGAAAACCGAGATCGTCGAGCGGATCGAGTTCCAGTCGGCCCAGCGCGATATCTATGAATCGATCCGGCTCACCATGCACAAGCGCGTGCAAGACGCCATCGCGGCTAAGGGCTTTGCCCGCAGCCGCATCGTGATCCTCGACGCGCTGCTCAAGCTGCGCCAGGTGTGCTGCGATCCACGCTTGCTGAAGCTCACCACCAAAGCTGCCAGCAAGGCGGGTTCGGCCAAGCTCGAACGGCTGGAGGAGATGCTGGAGGAACTCCACGCCGAGCGGCGGCGCATCCTGGTCTTCTCGCAATTCACCTCGATGCTGGACCTCATTCGTCCCCGCCTCGACGCCGCGAATATCGGCTATTCGCTGCTGACCGGAGACACACGGGACCGGGAGAGCGCGATCCGCAGCTTTCAGGAGGGTAAGACCCCGGTCTTCCTGGTCAGCCTCAAGGCCGGGGGCACCGGACTCAACCTCACGGCCGCCGATACGGTGATCCTCTACGATCCGTGGTGGAACCCGGCGGTCGAGGAGCAGGCCATCGACCGTGCCCACCGGATCGGCCAGGACAAGCCAGTCTTCGTCCACAAGCTCGTCGCGGCCGGAACTATCGAGGAGAAGATGGAAATCCTGAAGGAGAAGAAGCGGGCCCTGGCCGAGAGCATGTTCGACCAGGACAGCGCTCCGACCCTCGACATGACGGAATCGGACCTCGACATGCTGTTCGCCGCCGAATGACGCCCTCGCCTTGCGACCTCGTGCTGCGCGGCGGCCAAGTCGTCGGTCCGGACGGGATGGCGGCTGCGGATCTCGCTCTTCGGGACGGAATCGTTTTCGCGCGCCTCGTGCCGG
Organism: Lichenihabitans sp.; assembly: GCA_965214365.1. GTDB lineage: Bacteria > Pseudomonadota > Alphaproteobacteria > Rhizobiales > Beijerinckiaceae > Lichenihabitans. The sequence goes on along the minus strand of CBDCBM010000004.1, from coordinate 124,775 downwards.
GAGAGCCCTGCGACGCCAAGGCGGTGCGCGATGTCGCCGGCAAGCTGCTACTGCCGGGCCTCGTCGACGCGCATGTCCATCTGCGCGAGCCGGGCCTCACTTGGAAAGAGGATTTCACAAGCGGCACCAAAGCTGCGGCGGCGGGCGGCGTCACGACCGTCCTCGTCATGCCGACCGACGACCCCTGGACCACGACGCCGGCGGAATTCACGGCCAAACGGGCCCTAACCGAAGGTCGCATCCACGTCGATGTGGGATTGCAGGTCGCCGTCACGCGCGCCAGCCAAAATCTCGCCGAACTCGCGCGGCTTGGCGCCGTCTCCTTCGAAATCTTCACCGCCGACGTACTGCCGGATGTCCTGCATGCGACCCCGGCTCATGTGCGGGCCGCCATCGAGGCGGTCCATGCCGCGAAAGGAACCATCGCGGTCTCGCCCGGCGAACAATCCATCCTCGAACACGAACTCGGTCGCCTGAGCCTCGGCCGCAGCACGCCGGCCGAGTTCGTCCGCACGCGGCCCGGCCATGCCGAGGCCCAGGGTATCGCCCGGGCCCTTCTGTGCGCCGCCGATATCGGCGCGCCCATCCACATCCGGCAATGCAACTCCCGGCAAGGCCTGGATGTCGCCCGGCGCCTGAAGGGCCTTGCCGGCGCCACCATCGAGGCGAGCCCACAAGGGCTGATGTTCACAGCGGCGGATTACGCTCGGCTTGGGCCTGAGGCCAAGGCCTCGCCGCCGTTTCGGTCCCCGGCCGACCGGGACGCCATGCGGGCCGCGCTCGCCGACGGCACGATCGACATCATCGTCACCGACCATGCGCCGCATCTGCGCCAGGAAAAACTCTCGGCGGCAAAGGATTTTGCCAACGTGCCGGGCGGTTTTCCGGGCCTCCAGACCCTGCTCGTCACGCTGCTTGGCCTCGTCGATGAGGGCCTCATCGGCCTCCACGACCTCGTGCGGCTGGCATCCTCGCGCCCGGCGGAAGTCTTCGGGCTCGGCCGGCGCAAGGGGCGCCTCGACCCTGGCCACGATGCCGACATTCTCGTCCTCGACCCCGCGCGCCCGACCACTGTTAGCGGCGCCGATCAATGGAGCAAATCGCGTTATACGCCGTTCGACGGGCTGAGCGTGCTCTATCGGCTCGAACGCGTCTTCTTGCGCGGAGCCGAGGTTTTTGGGCCGGCGGGCTTTGCCGCACCGACGGGACGAATGATTGGACCGGAAAGATAGACCGATGACATTATTGCAGGGAAAGACCGCGATTGTGACCGGCGCCAGTTCCGGCCTCGGCCGGGCCATCGCCATCAGATTCGCGGCCGAGGGCGCGAGTGTCGTGGTCGCGGACGTCCGTGAGGAGCCCCTCGAGGGCGGAGCGCCGACCGTGGAGGTGATCGTAGCGGCTGGGGGAAGCGCGCGTTTCGAGGAGACCGATGTCGCCGAATGGGCGGCGGTCGACCGGCTCATCGCCGTCACGGTGGAGCGTCACGGCCGACTGGACGTCATGGTCAACAATGCGGCGACCTTCACCAGCACGAGCCTTCTCGACACCACAGAGGCTCAGTGGCGCCGCGTCATGGCCGTGAATCTCGACGGCGTCTTCTTCGGCTGCAAGCGCGCGGTGCGCCAAATGCTGATCCAGGCGCCGATCGCCGAAGCGCGCGGCCGCATCATCAACCTCGCGTCCCAGCACGGCATGGTGGCCTCGCCCGGCGACCCGGCCTATGGGGTCTCGAAGGCCGCCGTCGCGCATCTCACCCGGCAGGTCGCGGTGGATTATGCCAAGGATCTGATCGTCTGTAACGCCATCGCGCCGGGCAAGATCATGACAGGACGCGCCGGCATTGCGGTGGATCCGGATCAATTGGCTTATTCGCGATCGAGAACACCCTGGCCGCGCCTCGGCGAGCCCAAGGATGTCGCCGCGACGGCTGCCTTTCTGGCCAGCGACATGGCGAGCTACATGACGGGGGTGAACCTTCTGGTCGACGGCGGATGGATGGCCGGGTGAGCGGGTCATCAGCCTGCCTCGCCGAGCGATTGGCGCAGTCTTGGCACGGCGAAATCGAGAAAGCGGCGCATCTTGAGCGGCAGAAGCCCCTGGCCGGCGTGGATGAGATGGACGGGGAGCGGGTCGGCCTCGAATTCCGTCAGCACGGCTGCCAGTTTGCCCTCCGCCAGGGCTCGCGCGGCCTGATAGGAGAGGACGCGAGTGACGCCGATGCCGGCGATCGCGGCATCGATCGCCGCCTCGGCCGTGTTTACGGTGAGGCGGCAACGCGGCGCATTCGCTCGCATGGCGCCTATGGCGGGCGCCGGAAACGTCCAAAGGGGACCGGTCGTCGGGCCTGAAAAGGTCACGCAGGTCAGGGCCGACAAATCCGCCGGCGTCTTCGGTGTGCCGTGGGATGCGAAATAGCCTGGGCTTCCGCATATGACGCGACGAACGAAGCCGATCCGCGTCGCGATCATGCCGCTGTCGGGGAGCGCGCCGATTCGCACGGCCATGTCGATGTGATCGTCGATCAGGTTGACGTTGCGATCGGCCAGCACCAAGCGGACATTGATTTCGGGATAGTCCATCAGGAAGGCGTTGACGACCGGCAGGACATGCAACCGTCCGAAGACGATCGGCCCCGTGAGGATCAATTCACCTCTCGGAGCCCGGTATTCACCGGAGGCTTCGGTCTCCGCTTCGTTGACCTGATCGAGGATGCGCTTGCAGGCCGCGAGATAAGCCGCGCCCGCCTCCGTCAAGGCGAGCTTCCGGGTGGAGCGAACGAGGAGACGGGTCTTTAGATGAGCCTCGAGTTCCGCCACCTTCCGGCTGACGGTGGGCAAGGGCGCCCCGAGCTTGCGGCTCGCGGCGGAGAAACTGCCGGCGTCCACGGCCGCGACCAGGAGGGACATGGCTTCCAGGCGATCCAAGGCGTCTCTCATTTTTCGAGAGGATGGTTCTCCGAAATACCGGATTATTGTTTGATCCGATAGAGGTTAACTAATGGTCATGGGATCGACCGAGATCGAGGCTGATCCTCCAAACGCCGGAGAAGAGGCATGACTTACTCCTACACAATCATCGACTCGCCGGTGGGAACCCTGAAGCTTGTGGCCGCCGAACGGGGTCTGTCCGCGATCCTGTGGGAGAATGACGATCCCCGCCGAGTTCGCTTGGGACCGCTGGTCGAGGATCCGGACAATACGGTCCTGGTCGAGACCGAACGCCAGCTCCGCGCCTATTTCGCCGGCACGTTGAAGGCCTTCACGGTGCCCCTCGATTTTCAGGGCACGGAATTCCGGAAGAAGGTTTGGGCCGCGCTGCTGACGATCCCGTTCGGCGAAACGCGCAGTTATGGCGACATCGCGCGACAGATCGGCAAGCCGACCGCATCGCGGGCCGTGGGAGCCGCCAACGGCAAAAACCCGATCTCGATCATCGCCCCGTGCCATCGGGTCATCGGTTCCGCAGGGGATTTGACCGGTTTCGCGGGCGGCCTCGCCGCGAAGAGACATCTCTTGGGCATCGAGAGCCGAAACCAGCAGCCCTCATTCCTTTAAACGGCACCTGCCGGAGGACCATCCCAATGCCCTACGGATTCCTGGACATCGCATCTACCCCGGCCGTCAAGGCCGCGCAGGCCGCCAACGGAAGCGACAAGGTCTGGTTCGACTTTCAAGGAGACAGGACCTTCGATCGCTTCACCGAGGCGGAAGCCGCCTTCATCGCGGAACGGGACAGTTTCTACATGGGCACGGTGTCTGAGACCGGCTGGCCCTATGTCCAGCATCGCGGCGGCCCTCCGGGATTTCTGCGCGTGCGGGACGACAAGACGCTGGCCTTCGCGGATTTTCGCGGCAACCGGCAATATATCAGTCTGGGGAACCTCGCGGCCGATGACCGGGCCTGTCTCATTCTGGTGGACTATCCTCGGCGTGCGCGCCTGAAAATCTATGCGCATGTCGAGACGCGCAGTCTCGCCGATGATCCGACGCTCGACAGATTGTTGGCCACTCCCGGCTATCGAGGGAAGGCGGAACGCGCCTTCGTGCTTCATCTCGCGGCGTTCGATTGGAACTGCCCGCAGCACATCACGCCTCGGTTCAGCGAATTGGAGCTGGCTCCTGTCATGGCACCTCTGCGGCAACGGATCGAGGATCTCGAAGCGGAGAACCAAGCCCTTCGCCAACGGATCGGCGAAAAGGAGGCCGTCCCCTAAGGCATGTGGGCGGACGATGACGGCCCCAGCTCTCCTGACGCCCCAACAGGTTCGATGATGGGGCGACATGTTCACCCGACGACGCCGCCCGCAGCCGTTTGCCCAGCGGCCAAGTTTCCGCTAGAAGGTCGTCATATTTCCAGCACGCCAGATGAGGCCGCAATGGTGTCCCACGACAACGTTCCGATGAATTCCACTGCCATGGATTATCCGGAACACGAGCGGACCTATAGGGTCTTCACGTCCGCTGCCAAATGGGTCACTTTGGGGGTCGCCGCCATCGTCGCTCTCATGGCGATTTTCCTGGTCTGACGTCTTGGTTCTGACGCGGGGCGAGGTTCGGGCCTGACCGATGAGCGCCGGCGGGACGCGGTGCGAGAATAAAATATCCGGGGTGGATGATGCGTATTGCCGTACCGGCCGAGCCGGACACCGAGTCGAGAATTGCCGCAACCCCTGAGACGGTCAAGAAATTCCTCGCGCTTGGCGCCACCATGGTGGTCGAGGCCGGGGCTGGGCTGCGATCGGGTCTGACCGACGAGGCCTTTGCCGCCGCCGGCGTGGAAATCGCGCCAAATGCCGCCGAAGCCGTGAAGGACGCCGACCTCATCCTCAAGGTCCGGCGCCCGACCGCCGAGGAAGCATCGACTTACAAGCGCGGAGCGCTGGTTCTCGCCATCATGGACCCCTATGGCCAGACCGAGGCGCTCGACGCCATGGCCAGGGCGGGACTCACCGCCTTTTCGATGGAACTGATGCCGCGCATCACCCGGGCGCAAGTGATGGACGTGCTGTCGAGCCAGGCCAACCTCGCAGGGTATCGCGCCGTGATCGAGGCCGCCGAACAATACGGCCGCGCCTTTCCGATGATGATGACGGCCGCCGGGACCGTACCGGCCGCGAAAGTCTTCGTGATGGGCGTCGGCGTTGCCGGACTGCAGGCCATCGCGACCGCGCGTCGGCTCGGCGCCATTGTCACCGCTACCGATGTGCGGCCCGCCACCAAGGAGCAGGTCGAATCGCTCGGCGCCAAATTCGTCGCCGTCGAGGACGAAGAGTTCAAGCAGGCCGAAACCACCGCCGGCTATGCCAAGCCGATGTCGGAAGCCTATCAGACGAAGCAGGCCGCGCTGGTCGCGACCCATATCGCCAAGCAGGATATCGTCATCACCACGGCGCTGATCCCCGGCCGGCCGGCGCCGAAACTCGTGTCCTCCGCCATGGTGGCGTCCATGCGGCAAGGCTCGGTCGTCATCGATCTCGCGGTCGAGCGGGGCGGCAATTGCGAATCCTCGAAGCCCGGCGAAGTGATCGAGGAGGCCGGCGTCAAGATCGTCGGCTACCTCAATGTGGCGGGCCGCCTCGCTGCCACCGCGTCGAGCCTCTATGCCCGCAATCTCTACGCCTTTGCCGAAACGCTCATCGACAAGACTGCCAAGGCGGTGAAGGTCGATTGGGACGACGAGTTGGTGCGCGCGACGCTGCTGACCCGTGACGGCGCCGTCGTTCATCCGAATTTCCAGCCGCAACCCCAAGCGGCTTGACGCGGGACTTTAGTCCCGCACTTGACCGGCCAATCCCCCAAAACCCTCGACCCGAGAGAGCCCCATGGCGGCCGATACTCCGCAACAGCTTTACGACAAGGCGCAGGCTGCGGCGGATGCCGCCCGGCAGGCCGCCGACATGGCGCGTCAGGCTGCCGAGAACGCCCATGCCTATGCGATGCAATTGGGCGACGGCGCCGGGGCTGCGGTTCATGCGGCGACCGGCGGCGCCGTGGACCCGTTCGTGTTCCGGCTCGCCATTTTCGCCCTCACGGTCTTCGTCGGCTACTACGTGGTCTGGGCGGTCACGCCGGCCCTGCACACGCCGTTGATGTCGGTCACCAATGCCATCTCGTCCGTCATCGTGGTCGGCGCGCTCCTGTCGGTCGGCGTCGATACCGGAGCCTATGGCGACGCGGGGGCCTGGGCGGCCCGGATCTTCGGCTTTTTGGCCCTGATCCTCGCCTCGGTGAACATCTTCGGCGGCTTCCTGGTCACCGAGCGGATGCTCGCCATGTACAAGCGGAAGGGTTGAGCCGATGAGCGACAACCTCGCGGCCCTGCTTTATCTCGTCTCCGGCATCCTCTTCATCCTGGCCTTGCGCGGCCTGTCGTCTCCGGCGAGTTCCCGTCAGGGCAACCGCTTCGGCATGGTCGGCATGGGTCTCGCCGTCTTGACAACCTCGCTCTACCGGCCGCCGTCCGACATCCTCTCCTGGCTAATGGTCATCGTCGCGATCGGCATAGGCGGCGGCATCGGAGCTTGGCGGGCGCGTTCGGTCCAGATGACCGCGATGCCGCAACTGGTGGCCCTGTTCCACGCGCTGGTGGGGCTCGCGGCCGTATTGGTGGCGGCGGGGGCGCTTTACGCGCCCCAGGCCTTCGGCATCGGCGTGCCGGGGAATATCCACGGGCAGAGCCTCATCGAAATGTCGATCGGCGCCGCCATCGGTGCCGTCACCTTCACGGGTTCGGTGATCGCCTTCCTCAAGCTCGACGGCCGCATGTCCGGCAAGCCGATCATGCTGCCGAGCCGGCACCAGATCAACATCGCCCTGGCGGCGGCGCTGCTGATCCTCATCGTTCTCTTCGTGATGAACACCAGCACCTTGGCTTTCTGGCTGATCGTGCTGGCATCGCTCGCGCTGGGCGTTCTCATCATCGTGCCGATCGGGGGCGCCGACATGCCGGTCGTCGTCTCCATGCTCAACAGTTATTCGGGCTGGGCGGCGGCGGGCATCGGTTTCACGCTCGGCAATTTAGCCCTCATCATCACCGGCGCGCTGGTCGGGTCGTCCGGGGCCATCCTCAGCTACATCATGTGCAAGGGGATGAACCGCTCGTTCATCTCGGTGATCCTCGGCGGCTTCGGCGGCGAAACCGCCACCGCGGGCGGCGCGGTCGAGACGCGGCCCGTGAAGCGGGGTTCGGCCGAGGACGCCGCCTATATCATGAAGAACGCCCAAAAAATCATCATCGTGCCCGGCTACGGCATGGCGGTGGCCCAGGCCCAGCACGCCCTGCGCGAGATGGCGGACAAGCTGAAAAAAGAGGGCGTCGAGGTCAAATACGCCATCCATCCGGTGGCGGGGCGCATGCCAGGCCACATGAACGTGCTGCTGGCCGAGGCGAACGTGCCGTATGACGAGGTTTTCGAGCTCGAGGACATCAATTCGGAATTCGCGCAAGCCGATGTGGCCTTCGTGATCGGCGCCAACGACGTCACCAATCCGTCCGCCAAGACCGACAAATCCTCGCCCATCTACGGCATGCCGGTGCTCGACGTGGAAAAGGCCAAGACAGTGCTTTTCATCAAGCGCGGCATGGGCTCGGGCTATGCCGGCGTCGAGAATGAATTGTTCTTCCGCGACAATACGATGATGCTGTTCGCCGACGCCAAGAAGATGGTCGAGACCATCGTCAAGAACCTCGATTGAGCGCCGGTTTGACCATCGCGGCCATGGAACGCCCGCTGCCCCAGAAAACCATCGGCGTCCTTGGGGGTATGAGCAACCAGGCCACCGGTCACTATTATAGGCTTCTCAACGAAGGGCTAAACGGACGCCTCGGAGGCTGGGATAACGGCGAGATCGTCATCGTCTCGGTCAATTTCGGCAACATCGAACATTTCGTCCGTCACGGTCTTTGGAGCGAAGCGGAAACATATCTGGGCGAGAAGCTCGACCGCCTGGAGCAGGCGGGCGTCGATCTGATCCTTTGCGTGTCGAACACCATGCATCGCGTTATGGAGCCGCTCATGGCGGCCCGCCAGACCCCTTTTCTCCATATCGCCGACCCGACCGGCGCCGCGATGAAAGCTGCCGGACTGACGCGAGTGGCGCTGCTCGGCACCCAGCCAACCATGCGCTCCGAAACCCTTGCGGCTCGATTTCGCGACAGATTCGGCATCGAGGTGATGAGTCCATCCGACCCCGACCAGGCTGTCATCGACCGCATCATTTTCGACGAACTCGTGCGGGGCACCATTCGGCCCGCCTCGAAATCCGACTATCTGCGGGTCGTCGATCATCTTCGCCGCGCCGGAGCCCAAGGCGTGATCCTGGGCTGTACCGAGATTTTCCTTCTGATCGGGCCTGACGATCTGCCCGGCTTTCCGGTTTTCGACACCACGGCCCTGCATGTCGAGGCGGCGATAGACTTCGTGCTGCGGCCCGAGGATATCTCACCCGCCATCCGAAGCGACACGGCGGCGACGAGAACAGGATTTTGAGCCTGGGGGGCCGCTAATTCTCGCGGTGCCGATCAAGCCCGATCCGCTCGGTGCATGCTCCAGATTTGAGGCGCTCATCGTGGCGGCCGGCTCGCGCGAAACGTTGCGCTTGTGGGCTAAATGCAACCTACCCCGACTTCGGGTCGTGCTACGCTGCGCGGGGGCCTCAGAGCATGCCGAGATCGCCGTGCCGTCCGGCGCGTGAGGCATCAGACAGGCGTTCCTCGCCGATCCGGAACCCGCGCCGTCCATGTCCTCCGCCACATCCAAGGTTTTCGTCCCCCTCGCCCTGCTTTTGGTCCTTGCGGCGTCGCAAGGGCCGGCCCTTGCTCAGATGGTCCTACCGGGCGCCGTGGCGCCGACCCCGGAGGGCGCGACCGTCAGCCCTGATGCCGGCGCGCCCATGAAGAAGCCGCATCCCAAAGCCGAGGGGAGTGGCATCGCTTCCGCCCCAGCCGCCAAGGTCCCGGCTCCGGCTTCGCTGGCGGGCCAAACACTGTCCCTCAACGGCCGTAAAAGCCAGATCGGCTTCGACATCCGCGATAAGGCGCTGGTGGTCTCGCATCTCACCTTGAGCGGCCAACGCCTGTCGAACGACCGTGAAGCCTGCCAGGTCGAGGCGGCCGTGACGCCCATCGCCACGACCGATCTCGGCAAGCCGAACGGCCTTTTCCGCATCAGGCTGGGCTTTCCGGCTTGCCCCATCGCCTTCGACATTCTCGATGGCGCCGTGTTGGCGGTCGGCGACCCGCCGGCCTGCGACTTCAAGGAGGCCGATTGCCATGTGATCCCGGATGGCCTTTGGGGGCCCCAGCCGGGCGCGATCGGGGTCGATACGATGAAGGCCATCGAGCATGCGCGCACCCTGGCCGAAGCCTCGGTGCGCACCGACTACAAGCTTCTCGTCACCACCACGAAGGATCGCTCGACCATCATGGACTATGCCCGCGAACAGGCGGGCTTCTCGTCGGCGCGAGAGGAGATCTGCCGTGACTATTCGGGCGAGGGCCGGCATGGCCTGTGCAGCACACGCCTTACGGAAGCCCGTGCGGCGGCGCTGCGGGCCAAATACGAGACGGAGGCGGCCCATAAAATGCTCCGCAAGGCTGCCAAAAAGCGCGAATGACCAGCGCTGAGATCCTTGCACGATTGGTCGCGTTCCCGTCGGTCAGCGAGCGATCGAACGCCGATATTCAGGCCTATGTGGCGGCCTTTCTGGCCGAGCATGGCGTCGAGGCCGAATTATTATGGTCGCCAGACCAGCGAAAGGCCAATCTCTTTGCGACGCTCGGGCCGCGTGATCGCGCCGGCATCGTCCTGTCCGGCCATACCGACGTGGTCCCGGTCGAGGGGCAGGCCTGGAGCTCGGACCCGTTTGGGCTGACGTATCGCGACGGACGCTATTACGGGCGCGGCGCCGCTGACATGAAAGGGTTTTTGGCCTGCGTTCTGAGCTTCGTCGGCCGCCTCGATGCCAGGGCCATGAAAACGCCGCTGCATCTGTGCTTCTCTCATGACGAGGAGATCGGCTGCGTCGGTGTGCGGCCGATGCTGGCCGAACTCTCGCGGCGGGCCTTTCGACCAAGCCTCTGCATCGTGGGAGAGCCGACGCTGCTGCGCGTCGCGACCGGCCATAAGGGGAAGCTCGCGGCGCGCGCGACCTGCATGGGACGCGAGGGGCATTCCGCCCTGGCCCCCAAGGCTCTGAACGCCATTCACCTCGCGGCCGATCTCCTGAGCGTGCTGCGCAAGCTCCAGGACGGTCTGAGCCGGACCGGCGCTCGGGATGAGGATTACGATATACCCTATTCGACCGTTCACGCCGGAATGATCGCGGGCGGCACCGCCCTCAACATCGTCCCTAACCGCTGCACGCTCGATTTCGAGATCCGCACGATCGGGGCCGACAGAGCCGTCGATATCCTGGCCCGGATCGAAGCGGAAACGGCCATCATCTTAAAGGCGGCGCGGAAGGGTTTTCCGGAGGCCGACATCACATTCGAAGTCGTCAACGCCTATCCTGGCCTCGACACCCCCGAAACCTCGGAGGCGTTGCGTTTCGTGAGGGCTCTGGTGGGCGACGCATCCCCGCTGAAGGTGGCCTATGGCACCGAGGGCGGCCTGTTTCACGAGATTTTGGATGTCCCGACGGTCATTTGCGGGCCAGGTTCAATGGCGCAAGGCCATCGCCCCGATGAATTTATCGCCGCCGCCGAACTCGACCGGTGCGACGCTGTGCTGGATCGGTTGGCGGCTCGGCTCGCGAACTAATGGACCGCCCTCGTCCAGGGTCCACCCACGGATCATGCGACGGGTCGCGTCGTAGTTTGAATGTTCGAGAGGCGTGGATGGCGCCGCCGGCGCGCATCGTGATTGGTTTCGATGGCAGGGAGCATGACGTCGTCCGAAAACCCGTGCCGACTTTTTGGCATCATGCTCTAGGTTATCGGGGTGAGGAGCCATACTTTGCGGTTGGTTCCGCAACGCCGAGCGACGGTATTCGAGAAGCGGGACGGTAATGGACAAGCGGCGGGTAGCTGGGCTGCGCCAGAAGAGGGAAACTCCATCGGCGGTCGACGGTGCCGTGGCGTTCGATCCGCTCAATGTCAGTTCATTTCCAAGCAAGCCCGTTCTGGCGCAAGACCCCCATGCGCTCAGTGGTGCGCGAGACAATCTCCTCGAGGTCGCGATCGGCCGCGAGGTGCATTCCCTTCGCAGCAAGCTCGGCATCACCGTATCCGACTTGGCCGCCGCTTCGGGCCTGTCCAACGGGATGCTGTCGAAAATCGAGAATGGTGTCATTTCGCCGTCCTTGACGACCCTTCAAGGCCTCTCTCGGGCACTCGGTGTGCCGGTGACGGCCTTTTTCCGCCGCTTCGAGGAGACCAAGAGTGCGGTCTTCGTCAAGGCCGGGGAGGGGCTTTCGATCGAACGGCGGGGCACGCGCAACGGCCACCAGTACCACCTTCTCGGCCACTCCGCAGACGCGTCCTCGCGAGTGATGGTCGAGCCCTATATGATCACCCTCACGGCGGATTCGGACGTCTTTCCCCTGTTCCAGCATCCTGGGCTGGAATTTCTCTACATGCTCGAGGGCGAGGTCGTGTACCGCCACGCCGACAAGCTCTACCCCATGCAGCCGGGCGACAGCCTGTTCTTCGACGCCGACGCGCCACACGGACCGGAGCAGCTGCGGCGGCTGCCCATCCGGTTCCTCTCGATCATCTCCTATCCGCGAACGGACGGCTCGTAATCTTCCTAATCGGCCTTGAGCGCGATCTTGACCGCCTTGGCGTAGTTGCCGCTGCCGCTGGTGAGTAGGATCGTCTGCTTGCCCTCATGGGTCGTGATGACGACGTCTGCCTCGAAGGCGGTGCCCTTGATATGCGTGGAGATGACGTCACCGTCGATCTTGCCCGACACAGGTCCGGCGACCTGACGGTCGATCTCCTTCCAGGTGCCGGCCAGGGTGCCGCTCTGGTTCACGAGGTCCGTCACGAAGTTCATTCGATAGCTGTCGGCGGCGCAGCGCAGCTCGAGATGCACGATCGTGCCGCTGGGGGTCAGTGAATATTTGGCCTTGCAGCGAAGGGGTTCGGTCGTATCGTCATCCTTGACGACGGTGCCTGTTCCGGACCAGGCGCCCGGCAAGGTCGAGAACAGATCACCGGCTTGAGCCTCGTTCAGCCAGCCGACGCACAGCAGAAGGCTCGCCAGCAGGAACGGCCGGTGCCGCTGAATGGACATCGTGGCGATTGGCATACGGGAAGCCTCGGTGAGCATTTGAGCTAAAGGTCTCCGCAAAGCCGGGATCGAAGGTGATCCTAGATCCGGACTTGCGACACTCTTATGTCTCATCCAAATCATGTCCAAAGCTGGACCGGTCTCGGTCCTTACAGGCACGAGAGATCGATCCCGAGCTTGCGAAACGCGGATGACTGACACAATTGTCGGGTCGGATCTTGGCCTGCAAGAAAACAAGAAAGCGGCCCTGCGGGACCCGCTATCTTTGCCTCCCCGGCCTTTGCCCATCGTCGTGGCCGTCTTTTTGCATACAGCATAGCCAGGGTCTGTTTGCAAGGCAGCCATGGGAAGCCGTTGGGCGTCTCTTTGCCGCCGGCTGGATGCCGGACCGAAGAGAAAGAAAAGGTTTCATCACGGCCCTCTCACCGCGTATGACAAGAGGCGGTGGTCGGTTCAGAGCGTTGGGCGGCAACTATTCCCGAATCGAGGCCCCCTAGTCGGAGGTCTTGGTTCTCCGTGTCGCGGCTTTTGCCCGATATCTCAGACTCCCGCCGAAAGGGCGAACGATGCGGATCCACCTCGGTTGCGAAATGAGCTTCGACCTACCGAACCCCACCCCGATGATCCTGATGCTCAACGTGCATTATTCTCGCGCGGCGGATCTGGAGCGGCCTGACCATATCATCACCGAACCGTCGGTCCCGATCGAAGGTTTTCGCGACGGCTTCGGCAATTGGTGCTGCCGGGTGCTGGCTCCGCCCGGTGCCTTCAAGATCAGCACCGACAGCGTGCTCAAAGACAATGGCCGCACCGATCCCGTCGACGAGGCTGCCGTGCAGCATCCGGTCGAGGATCTGCCCGTCGATACGTTGGCGTTCCTGCTGGGCAGCCGCTATTGTGAAACCGACGCGCTGTCCGATGAGGCTTGGCGTCTGTTCGGCGACCTGGCTCCGGGCTGGGCGCGCGTCCAAGCCATCGTCGATTTCGTCCATAAGCATATCGAGTTCGGCTACCATTACGCCAATTCAACCCAGACGGCGGCCCAGACCTATGCGGCCGGCCGCGGGGTGTGCCGAGACTATGCGCATCTCGCCGTCACCTTCTGCCGCGCGATGAATATCCCGGCCCGCTATTGCACAGGCTATATCAGCGACATCGGTCTGCCGCTCCCCCACTCGCCGGGAGATTTCGCGGCCTGGATGGAGGTCTATATCGGTAATCGCTGGTATGTGTTCGACCCGCGCAACAATGCGCCGCGGATCGGCCGCGTCTTGATCGCCTATGGGCGTGATGCCGCCGATGTGTCCTTGACCCATTCGTTTGGCTTCAATCGCCTGACCCATTTCAAGGTCTGGACCGACGAAGTCGCCGGCTGAGCAGCCCTCTCGATCCTCAGGGCCATCCGCCGTCTTGTGTTTCAACCCCCGATCGCGCTTCTCCGCGCCAGCACTCTGTCGATGATCGCTTCTCGCCGCTGACGGCCGGGCATCATGCGTTCGGTGACGGCCGCAAGGATCGCCGGAGGCGCCCGATCCGGCTCGCCGGATTCGAAGGGCGGTTGGGGCGCATATTCGAGCGCGAGTTGAACCGCTTCGGCCTCAGCCCTCGAGAATAATTCCGCCGCGACCGTCAGGCTGAAGTCGATCCCCGCCGTGATGCCGCCCGCCGTTATCAGATTGCCGTCGCGCACGACACGGCCCTTGACCGGAATGGCGCCGAAACGCTCCAGAAGGTGGTGGGAAAACCAGTGGGTCGTCGCGCGCCGTCCCCTGAGCAACCCGGCGGCGCCAAGCACCAGTGCGCCGGTGCATACGGAGGTGACGTAGCGTGCCTGAGCCGACTGTCGGCGCAGGAAATCGAGCACGATCGTGTCGTCCAAGAGGGCATCGATGCCGCCGCCGCCCGGAACACAGACGACGTCGAGCGCCGGGCAGTCATCCAGCGTCATAGTAGGTGTCAAAGTAAGGCCGGTCGCGGTCGCGAGGGGGGAGAGATCCTTCCACACGAGATGGACCTCGACGCCCTTGAGCGAAGCGAACACCTCGTAGGGCCCGGTGAGGTCGAGTTGTTGCACCTGCGGGAAGGCGAGGATGCCGATGTGTAGAACCATGATGGTCTCCTGTTGACGCTGGCAGGCTAACCAATCAAGCTCTGGCGGATATGCCAAACAAACCTCGTTTCACGCCAAATATGTCGCGCCGAATCGAGATTTTGGCCTTCGACGATGTCCAGCTTCTCGATGTCGCTGGGCCGCTCCAGGTTTTCGCGACCGCCAATGATCTCGCCAAGGCGGTGTCTCGTTGGCCTCCCTATGAGCCTCGGGTCGTGGCCAAGGGGACGCTCGTCACCTCCTCGGCCGGCCTTGGGCTCGTCACCGTGCCGTTGCCTCCGGCCGATCTCCCGCTCGACACGGTGATGGTCGCAGGCGGTTTCGGGATCAATGCCACATGCCTCGACGGCGGCTTGGTGCGCTGGTTGCGGGGCCGCTCGGCGACCGCCCGTCGCACCGCCTCGGTGTGCAGCGGCGCGTTCCTGCTCGCCGTCGCCGGCCTTCTCGACGGTCGCCGTGCGGTGACCCACTGGGGGCGATGCGCGGAATTCGCCCGCCGCTTTCCGGCCGTGCGCGTCGAAGTCGACCCGATCTTCGTCCAGGACCAGCATATCTGGACCTCCGCCGGCATCACGGCCGGCATCGATCTCGCGCTGGCGATGGTCGAGGCCGATCTCGGTCGGGAGATCGCTCTGGCGGTCGCGCGTCAGCTTGTCGTGTTCTTGAAACGCCCGGGCGGCCAGGCGCAATATAGTGCCACGCTGGCGCTTCAGTTGGGCGACGCGCGGTTCGAGCGGCTGCATGCCTGGGTAGCCGACAATCTTGGCGCCGACCTGTCGGTGACCTCGCTCGCCGCTTTCTCCGGCATGAGCGAGCGCAGTTTCATTCGTCATCACGCCCAAGCGACGGGCGAAACGCCGGCGCGTGCGGTCGAACGGATCAGGACGGAGGCCGCGCGCCGCCTGATTGAGGGCGGCCGGCCGATCAAGCGCATCGCGATGCAAGCTGGGTTCGGGTCCGAGGAGACCATGCGCCGCAGTTTCCTGCGCCTTCTGGGCGTCACCCCGCAAGCCTATCGGGGCCGGTTCTCGACAGCCGCGGTCGCGATGGAGGAAGGTTGAGTTCCGGAACGCCGGAGTTGTCGCAGGCCCGAACTTCCGTGTCCTCTCGATTCCCGCTAGCATAGCGGTTCGCCACGTCCTTCGGGAACCCACATGACAGCCATCGCTTTCCCGCCGCCCGATCTCAGCGTCATAGCCCGGCGGAGCGAGATCCTGGCCGGGCTCGCGAGACTGGTGCCGGCCGAATGCCTGATCGAGAGCGAGGACGAGCGGCGCGCCTTCGAGACCGATGGGCTGACCGCCTATCGGCAGATGCCGCTGGCTGTGGTGTTGCCGCGTTCGACAGAGGAGGTCAGCGCCGTCATGCGCTTCCTTCATGCTGAGCGGATCAAGGTGGTGCCGCGCGGCGCCGGCACGTCGCTCTGCGGCGGCGCCATCCCCCAACCCGATGCGGTGGTTGTCGGGCTGTCGAAGATGAACCGCATTCTCGACATCGACTATGCCAACCGCGTGGCGCGGGTCGAGGCTGGGGTAACCAATCTCGCCATTACGGGCGCGGTGGCGCATGAAAATTTTTTCTACGCGCCCGACCCGTCCTCGCAGCTCGCCTGCACCATCGCGGGCAATATCGCGATGAATTCCGGCGGCGCCCATTGCCTGAAATATGGCGTCACCACCAACAACATACTGGGGGTCCGTATGGTGCTGGTCGACGGAACCGTCGTGGATCTCGGCGGTGCCCACCTCGACAGCGGCGGCCTCGACCTCCTCGGCCTCGTGATCGGCTCGGAAGGGCAACTCGGCATCGTCACCGAGGCGAGCGTGCGCATCTTGCGGGCCGCCGAGGGCGCCCAGCCGGTTCTGTTCGGCTTCGCGTCCTCGGAGGGCGCCGGCGCCACCGTGGCGGCCATTATCGGGGCCGGCATCATTCCGGTCGCGATGGAATATATGGACAGGCTGGCGATTCAGATCTGCGAGGATTTCGCTCACGCGGGCTATCCGCGAGAGGCCGAAGCCATGCTCATCATCGAGGTGGAAGGCTCGCCCCAAGAGATGGCGGAGCAATTGAAACGCATCATCGCCATCGCGCGCCAGCATGGCGTCGAGACGATCAAGGAGAGCCGGTCGGCCACCGAGACAGCCGCGATCTGGAAGGGGCGGAAATCGGCCTTCGGGGCCACCGGCAAGGTCGCGGACTATATCTGCATGGATGGCACGATCCCGACCGGGTGCCTGCCGCTGGTCCTGCGCCGCATCCGCGAGATCACCGATCGGCACGGTCTGAGGGCAGCCAATGTCTTCCACGCGGGCGACGGCAACCTGCATCCGCTGGTGCTTTACAACATCAATGACCCGATCGAGCAAGAGAAGGCCGAGGAGGCCGGCAACGAGATCCTCCGCCTCTGTGTCGAGGTCGGCGGATGCCTCACTGGCGAACATGGGGTCGGCATCGAGAAACGCGACCTGATGCCTTGCCAGTTCACCACCGTGGATCTCGATCAGCAGATGCGCGTGCGGGCCGCCTTCGATCCTGGCTGGCTGCTCAACCCCGCCAAGGTCTTCCCCCTCGCGGGCCGGGTGACGGCGTGATCCTGCGGCCCGACAGCGAAGCCGCCGCCGCCGCCATGGTCGGTGAGGCTCGCGCCGCGCGAAGACGCCTGAGGCTCGAAGGCGGGGGCACCCGCTCCGGCCTCGGGCGGCCGGTCGAGGTCGATGCCGTGCTGTCATCGAGCCTGCTCATCGGCATCACCCTGCATGAACCGGCCGAACTGGTGATCTCCGCGCGCGCCGGCACGCCCCTCAAAGACGTCGAGGCGGCATTGGCGGCGCACGGCCAACGGCTTCCGGTCGAGCCGCTCGATCATCGGGCGCTTTACGGCACGAACGGCGAGCCTACTGTCGGCGGCCTCGTCGCGACCAACGCCTCAGGGCCGCGACGTTTCGCCGCCGGCGCCATCCGCGATCATCTGATCGGCATGCGCCTGGTCAACGGGCGCGGCGAGGCGGTCAAATCCGGTGGCCGCGTGATGAAGAATGTGACGGGGCTCGATCTCGTCAAGCTCGTCTGCGGCGCCCATGGCACGCTGGGCTTCGTGACCGAAGCCACCTTCAAGGTGCTGCCGAACCCTGAGGCGAGTGCGACGCTGTCCTGGGCGGGGCTCGACGACGTTCGGGCTGTCGCACTGATGACCAAGGCCATCGGCTCGCCCTTCGAAATTTCCGGCGCCGCCCACGTGCCCGGCGGCGGCGGCCTGCGGTTCGCGCGCACCCTGTTGCGCTTGGAGGGGCTCGACCTCGCAGTGTCGGGACGGCTGCCTCGCGTTGCCGCGCTCCTCGATGATTTCGGTTCGCCCGAGACCGTCGGTGAAGACGACGCCTTGGCGCTATGGGCCGACATCCGCGACGCGCGGAGCTTTGCGGCGCTTGGGGATCGTGCCATCTGGCGCGTGTCCGTCCCCCCGACACGTGGACCGGAATTCGCCGCTAAAGTCGCAGGCGTGACAACGCAGCGGTTCTACGATTGGGGCGGTGGTCTCGTCTGGTTGGCAAGCGCGCCAGAGGGGGACGCCGGCGCTTCGGTGATCCGCAGCGCGCTCGCGCCTTATGGCGGCCATGCGACGCTCACACGCGCGCCGGACGATGTCCGAAGGCGCATCGAGGTTTTCGAGCCGGTGTCGCCGGCATTGCGGGCCATCACGGCGGGGATCAAGGCCAGCTTCGATCCCGACGGACTATTCAATCCCGGGCGGATGGACAAAGCGATGTGATCTTGGCCGATCAGGCTACTTGAAACGGGTTCGTTTACGTTCGTTCAATAGAACTCGTTTAGTCTTTCATTGGGCAAAATTGTCGCTCCTCATTGCCCGCAGCCCCTCCAAAGGGCTGGGCTTTGCAGGCTCGATCGAGGTTCTACAGCTTATCGGACCGTGTCGTCGACGATTCATCATGGGCCGCCGGACGGGGCGGGGAGGGGCCGGGTTTGCCGATGTCTTTGTCTCACACGGTCGCGTAGTTTCCCCTGGCTAACGAAGTCCGCCCATGTTCGTCATGATCGTCGATGATAGCCGAAGCAGCCTGGACCATCTTCAGCGTTTGGTCGAGGAAACCGCTAGCGTTCGCACGCGCATATTCTCAAACCCCGAGGATGCCCTGGACGCCGCCGCTCGGCAGAAGTTCGACGTCATCATGGTCGACTACATCATGCCGAGCATGGACGGCATCGACTTCATCCGCCGCATGAGGCTGATGCACAACTACGCGCAGGTTCCCATCGTCATGCTGACCGCCACGGAAAGCGAAGAGGTTCGTCAGGAGGCGCTTGAAGCGGGAGCGACGGATTTTCTGGCCAAATGCTCGAGTTCTCTCGAACTGCGGGTCAAGCTCCGCAACCTCATTCGTATGTCGGACGCCGTGCGTAAGCTCGACGATCAGGCGGCTTGGCTTGCCGGTGAGGTGGAGGCCGCCACCAAGGCATTGCTCGCGCGAGAAGAGGAAATGATCTTCCGCCTCTCGCTGGCGGTCGAATATCGGGACGACGGCACCGGAGAGCATATCGTCCGGGTCGCGCAATACGCCAAGATGATCGCCGAGGAGCTCGGCATGAACCCGGACCAGTGTCGCGCCATCTATGTGGCCTCGCCGCTACACGACGTCGGGAAGGTCGCGATCTCGGACAATATTCTGCTGAAGCCGGGGCGCCTCAACGAACAGGAGATGGAGCAGATCCGCACGCATCCCACCGTCGGTGAGCATATTTTGGGGGGTAGTTCGTCGGATCTGTTTCGGCTCGCGGCAGAGATCGCCGGAAATCATCATGAACGGTGGGACGGCAAGGGATATCCGCGCGGTTTGAAGGGAAGCGCGATCCCGCTCTGCGCCCGGATCGTCGCCGTGGCGGACGTCTTCGACGCTCTGACGAGCGCGCGTCCCTACAAGGAGGCCCTGTCGGTCGAGGCAGCTCTCTCCTATCTCAAGGAGCAGCGAGGACTGCACTTCGATCCCGCTTGCCTCGATGCCTTCCTGACGGGGATCGCCAAATCCGGGCTCGGCTCGAACGACGAGCCCCGCCACCCCGAGCTCGTCAGCGCCTGAATCGCATCGCACGACGCAGGCCCGCGAAGGCGGCCTCCCGGCTCATCGGATACATCGCGCGCCGAACGGCCGGGCGGGCCGAACTGGCGCGTGCGCTGGTCACGTTGTCGAGAAACTGTCGGGCGCTTTCGGCCCAGGTATAGTTCAACGAGAAGGCGCGCGCGGTCTCGCGCGGCACCGCCAGCGCTTGGCGACAGGCAAGACCAAGGTCTTGATGGAGCACGCCGGCGTCGCTGCCCTTCAGAACGTCGGTGGGTCCTTGCACTGGAAAGGCCGCGACCGGCAGACCGCTGGCCAAGGCTTCGAGCAAGACGATGCCGAACGTGTCGGTCTTGCTGGGGAAGACGAAGACGTCGGCACTGGCATAGATCTTCGCCAAGGTCTCGCCCGTTCGCATCCCGAGGAATCGGGCATCGGGAAACTGGCGTTCGAGCATTTCGCGTGCCGGCCCGTCGCCGGCCACGACCTTCGTTCCCGGCAAGTCCAGCGTCAGGAAGGCTTCGATGTTCTTTTCGACCGCGACCCGGCCGACATAGAGAAAGATCGGCCGCGGCAGATCGAGCACCGATTCATCGCGCGGTTTGAATAGCGTGTGATCGACGCCCCGCGACCAGCGCATGACGTTCTTGAACCCGCGTCTGCGCAATTCGCTGGCGACGGTGGGGGTCGAGACCATGACGCCGGCACCCCCGTTGTGAAACCACCGCAGCCAGGCATAGGTCCAGTCGGGTGGGATCGGGGCGCGGGCCGCCAGATAATCGGGAAAGCTCGTGTGGTAGCTGGTCGTGAAGACCCGCTTGGCCCGCAGGCAGGCCCGGCGGGTGGCAAGGCCGATTGGTCCTTCCGTGGCGATATGGATGTGATCGGGCTTATAGGCCTCGACCCGAGCCTCGATCATCCCCGCCGTGACGAGAGCCAGCCGAATATCGGGATAGGTCGGCGCTCCGATCGAGCGGAAGCCGTCCGGGGTGATGAGTTCGACTTCGGCACCGATGGCACGCGCCTCGGTGGTCAGCGAGTCGATCGACCGAACGACCCCGTTGACCTGCGGGTGCCAGGCGTCTGTCGCGATCAGGATGCGCATCAGGCGGCGACCTTCGACTCCGTACCCTCGTCCGCCTCCAGGGGGACCGATGTCTCGTCCTGAACCTCAAGGGGCGATAGGGCGAGCCAGTGCAGGATTTCGAGGCGACCGTCGTGATGTTCAGCCACCACCGAGCAGGATTCGACGAAATCCCCGGTGTTCACATAGGTGACGCCATTGATTTGACGGATCACGGCATGGTGGATATGCCCGCAAATGACGCCGTCGACGTTGTGGCGCACCGCCTCCATGGAGAGCGCATCCTCGAAGTCGCCGATAAAATTGACGGCGTTCTTCACCTTGAGCTTGGCCCAGGCGGAAAACGACCAATACGGAAAGCCGAGCTTGCGCCGCACGAGATTGAAGAGGGTGTTGCTCCAAAGCGCCGTTTCGTAGGCCCAGTCGCCCAAATGGGCCAGCCAGCGCGCATGGCGGACGACGATGTCGAACTCGTCGCCATGGGTCACGAGGTAGCGTTTGCCATCGGCCGCCGTATGGACGGTGTTGCGCATGACCTCGACGCCACCGAACATCATGCCGAGATAGTGTCGGGCAAACTCGTCGTGATTGCCGGGCACGTAGATCATCCTGGCGCCCTTGCGCACCTTGCGCAGCAGCTTTTGGATGATGTCGTTATGCGCCTGCGGCCAATACCACCCGCTCTTCAATCGCCAGCCGTCGATAATATCCCCGACGAGATAAAAGGTCTCGGCATCGTTATGGCGAAGGAAGTCGAGCATCAGCGCCGATTGGCATCCTCGCGTCCCCAGATGGAGGTCGGAGAGAAAGAGCGCCCGGTAGTGAGCAGTCTGGTGCGTCATCCGATATTTCGGCGCTCCATGATTGTCGTAGGCTTGTGTAGACAGTCTTGCGTGGCGCCCGTATGACAACGACCCGATGCCCGCATCAGTTCTTTGCTGCGATGCGATATTGAAGTGAATATGGCGTGCCGTGGCTCGAATGCCACGTTGGATATGGCGAGGGCACCCCGGAACCGCATGGGCCGTCTTGCCGTTGAAGCCCGAGATAATCCGAGGGGAATCAGATGCGTTTCCTATCAGGCGTCGTGATCGGGGCGCTTCTCATCGTCGGAGCGGCCTATGTCAGGGATGCCTCGATCGACCCCAGCCGAGATCATGACGCGCGCCAGATGGTCAATTGGGAGGTTGCGTCAGGGGCCGCGAGAATGGCCGGGGAATGGATGCGCGAGGAAATAGGCTGGATCGGGCAGCAATTGCATCGGCAGGGCTGAGCGCCGCAGGTTTCTCGTGGTGCTTGGCCCCACGTCCACGACCGATCCTCCACATTCGACCGTTCCGCGACGAGACGATTTCATCCACGCGCATTGTCCGCTAATGATCCGCAAGGTAGCGGCAGGCGGATGATCGATGGGCGTAGAGGGCAAGGACAAGGCCAAGGCCTTGGAAGCGGGTGCTCTTGCGATCTCAGGCCAGCTCGGCCGCACGGTCCAGCGCTTGCGCAAAACCTATAATCTCTCGCTTTCGGAACTGTCAGAACAGTCCGGCGTCGCCAAATCCATCATCAGCCAGATCGAGCGGAACGAGACCAATCCGACGCTGGCGACGATTTGGCGTCTCTCTCATGCGCTCGACGTATCCATCGAGAAAGTCCTGCATGGCAGCGAGGACGAGCCCTTCGTCGAGAAATCCAGCCGGGGCGACACGCCGATCCTGATGTCCGACGACGGCCGCTGCCGTTTGGCGATCATCGGCTGGATCAAGACTGTCGAATGGCTGCAATGGTACGATTTCCAGGCAGAGCCCGGCGGCGTTCTCGAATCGGACGCCCATCAGCGCGGCTCGATCGAATGCCTTTCGGTCCTTGAGGGCGAACTTGAGGTCGACGTCTCGGGACGGATCGAGCGCGCCAAGGCGGGGGAAACCCTACGCTATCGCTGCGACCGCCCGCATCTCATCCGCAACAATGGCGCGTCGCCGGCCAAAGCGACCATGGTGTGCATCCTGAAGGCCGCCGTAATGGAGTGATGGATCATTTGGGCAGGCTGCGATGAATGGCCAGGGTCGGGGCGGAGCCGCCCAAAAGTCCGATCCCGCCGCATCGGGCGAAGAGTCCTGAGGTTCCCCTCGACGACTCAACATAGTCTTAAATCATTCGTGGCAGCCTTGACCTCAACTTTAGGGGATCAAGATGAAGCCACCGCAGATCGCCGTCGGCCACGGCATAGCTGGTACGCGTGCGCGTTTCGGCATCGGTGCCCGATTGACCTTGGCCTTTGCCTGCGTTGCGGGTCTGACGGCCATCGCCGGCGGCGCGTCTTCATTCCTCTCGCTTCAGGGCGGGGAGATTGTGAAGGGCCTTGGCGTTCGGACGCTTCCGACGGTGACGGCTTCGCTGAACTTCGCGAGGCACAGCGCTGTCCTGGCGGCCGAGGCGCCGGCGCTGGCGACCCAGAAGGATCGGACCGGCCTCGACCTGCAGGCGACCCGTCTCGGCGTCATGCTGGCCGATCAGGCTCAGCGCCTCGCGGGCCTTCGCTCGATGGTCGATGTCCCGGCGCTGTTGGACCCGGTCCAGGATCTCAGCAGCGATCTCGGCGGGAAGATCGCGGCACTCAAGGAGCTTACCGCCAAGCGGATCGCGCTCCAGGCCCAACTCGACAAGCAGGTGTCCGATGCCCTGTCGGCTTACCAGGATCTGATGGATTTCGTCCGGCCCCTGCAGGAAGCCACCCAGACCAGCGTTGACGGCGAGTTGGCGGACCTCAAGAGCGCCGACAAGACCGATGCCGCCGCCAAGACAGGCGCTCAGATCGCCGACCATGACATGCCGGCCCTTCGCACCTCCATGGAGATCCAGGCTGACGGCAATCTGGCGTTCGGCATGATCTCGGCAGCGGCGACCGCGCAAAACTCGGACGCTTCCGCCGACATCAAAACCCAATATAGCTGGGCTGAACTTCATCTGGGCAATGCGGTCAAGGCCATGGGGTCGGGTCCTGATGCCGACCGGCTCGGCAAGCTCATTCCGGCTCTCTTGAATGCCGGCTCGGGAAGCGACAGCGTGTTCTTCCTCAAGCAGCGCTTGTTCGACCTCGATGCGCAGAGCGCGGAGATGTTTCAGTCCATGGTGCAGCTCTCGGCGGGCCTGTCCACGGAACTCGACAAGCTGGTGAAAACGCAGGAAGAAGCCGCCGCCGGCGCGGTGCTCCATTCCAGCGACGTCACGCGCAAAAGCCTGGTGGTCAACGGAACGCTCAGCGGCATCGTGCTCCTGGTGTCGGTCTTGATCGGCTGGCTCTATGTGCATCGCATCGTCGTTCGCCGGCTCAATCGCCTGGCGGGTACCATGGGCGAGCTCGCGAGCGGCAATCGGAGCGTCGTGGTCGATACGGTCGGAAGCGACGAGATCGCCGAGATGGCGGGGTCCGTCCAAGTGTTCAAGAGCAATTTGATCCGCGGAGACGAATTGGCCGCCGAGGCCGCCCGTCTCGCAGCGGAGCGGGAATCCGCCCGCCAGCAGGCTGATGTGGAACGGGGGGAGGCCGCCTCGCGGCAGGCCGCCGTCGTGAACGGATTGGCGGGAGGCCTCGCCAAACTCGCCAAGGGCGACCTTACCTGTCTGCTGGACCACGCCTTCTCTGCCGAATACGAAAGCTTGCGCAAGGACTTCAACGAGGCCGTGACGCAGTTGAAAATGGTGATGGAGCAGGTCGTCGCGAATGCCGAGCATCTGCGCTCCGGCACGACCGAGATCTCGACCGCCACGGACGACCTCGCGCGGCGCACTGAACAGCAGGCCGCGAGTCTCGAGCAGACGGCGGCGGCCCTCGACGAGATCACCGCGACGGTGCGCAAGACGAGCGAAGGCGCATCTCATGCGCGGGATTTGGTCGGCACCGCAAAATCGCACGCCGAGCGCTCGGAGAGTGTGGTCCGAGAGGCCGTGCAGGCCATGGGCGGCATTCAGAAATCCGCCGTTCAGATCAACCAGATCATCGGCGTCATCGACGAGATTGCGTTCCAGACCAACCTTCTGGCCTTGAACGCCGGCGTCGAGGCGGCGCGGGCCGGTGACGCGGGACTCGGTTTCGCTGTCGTGGCCTCCGAGGTCCGCGCCCTTGCCCAGCGCTCAGCCGAAGCGGCGCGCGAAATCAAGACGCTCATTCGGACGTCCAGCGCCCAGGTCCAATCGGGCGTCACGCTTGTCGGCCAAACCGGCCAGGCGCTGGAGCATATCCTCAAGCAGGTGGGCGAAGTCAGCGCGATCGTCCTCGACATCGCAGCATCGGCCAAGGAGCAGACGACTGGACTCGAACAGGTCAACGCCGCCGTCAACCAGATGGATCAGGTGACCCAGCAGAACGCCGCCATGGTCGAGGAGACCACTGCGGCCAGCCATAGTCTGGCCCGCGACACCGCGACGCTCGTGGGCTTGATCGGCCGTTTCCGCGTCAGCCGAGACAGTGCCGCCGTCATGCCGATGACGCGACGCGGTCAGGGTTCCACGGCCTCCGGATCGTCCAAGCGTGTGGTCGCCATGAAAACCTCGGGGCGCGGGGGCGCTGCCTCCAAGGCGGAACCGGCCGCCTGGGATGAGTTTTAGCAGCGTTCTTTCCCGCTTTTCTCCGCCGGGACCCTTGCCCTCTGGAGCAGAAGACGAGGGCCGGTTCTGGACGATCTGGGTGGCGTGCTCGTTGCAACATTTGGTCGCTCCCTCAAAAACGACACGGTGCCGTATATGAAGCTCGTGTCCGCATGACATGTCGTTAGCGGTCAGGACCGGTCCCCGTAAGGGCACGGTTTCGGAAGCCGTCCCATGAATCCAATGCAAGACATATTGCTCGTCGAATCCCCCCGGTTCTCGGCGCCGCCCACCCCCTGGCGCAGCCATGCGATCCATGGCGGCGTCCTTGTTCTTTGGGTCTTCCTGTTCTGGCGGGCGTTCGGCTCCGACGGCCTAGGGGCCTGGGCGGCAGGCCTCGTCTATGTGGCTTATGACACGCTGCTCCTGGCCTTCGTGTTCTGGCAGACCCTGCCGCTGTTTCGGTCAGGGGCGCGCGTGCCGCCGACATCCGCCGACCGACCGTCGCTCGCCATTATCGTCGCGGCCCATAACGAGGTCGGCGTCCTGCCATTGACCCTCGCGGCGTTGTTCGCCCAGACCGATCCGCCCGATCATGTGATCGTGGCGGACGACGGTTCGACCGACGGGACCGCCGCCTGGTTCCTTGACACCTATGGTTTGGAGCCATCCCTCACCGACCGTCTCAGTGTCCCGGCGACGGGCGCGCCAACCCTCTCCTGGTTGCGGTTGCGGCATGGCGGCAAGGCGCGCGCCCTCAACCGCGCCATCGGTCTTCTCCACGATGACATCGTTTTGACCGTCGATGCCGACACGCTGCTCGACCCCGAGGCGATCGGCATCATGCGCAAGGCTTTTGCGGCCGATCCGAAGCTTGTCGCGGCGACCGGCATCCTGACCCCGGTCTGCGGGCCCTCGGTCGTCGGTCGCCTATTCGAATGGTTCCAGACCTACGAATATATCCGCAACTTCCTATCGCGCTATGCCTGGGCCAGAATGGACAGCCTGCTACTGATCTCGGGCGCCTTCGCAGGGTTCAGGCGCCAAACAATCGTAGATGTGGGCGGCTTCGACACGGATTGCCTGGTCGAGGATTACGAATTGATCCACCGGCTTCGCCGCCATTCGGTGCGCCACGCCCTGGGTTGGACCACGGCGGTGATCGGGGGCGCACGGGCGCGGACCGACGCCCCGAGCAGCGCCGGTGCCTTCCTGCGACAACGCCGACGCTGGTTCGGCGGCTTTCTTCAGACGCAATATTGGTATCGCGACATGGTCGGCAATCCGGGTTATGGCTGGCTCGGCACTCTGATGCTGCCCATCAAGGCCATCGACACCATGCAGCCGATCTACGGTCTCACGGCGTTTGCGTTGTTGGTCGTCTATCTGGCGCAAGGCCGGTTTTCGGTGGTCGGCGCAATCGGATGGGTGATCGGCGCCAAGATCGTGATCGACCTGGCGTTTCACCTCTGGTCGGTCGTCCTCTATCGGCGATGGCTCGATGCGCCGACCCGAACCGGCTTTGGCGCGGCGCTGCTGGCGGCGCTTGTCGAACCCTTCTGCTTCCAGTTGCTCCGCCACCTCGGCGCGGCCTTGGGCTGGGTGGTCTTTCTCACCGGCGCCCGCAGTTGGGGCAAGCAACATCGCCTAGGGATCGTGCCACGCGGGTGAGTGATCGCTTCCATTGAGGAGAGCATGACGTCGCCCGACAATCCCGGCCGATGTTTCCATATCGTGCTCTTTTTTTATCGATGGCGTTCGTCCGTGGCTAACCGCCGGATTGCCAGGTTTTGATGGCATCCTCCATGATGCGCTGACCGGGTGCCCCTTTCTCGAAGGTGATCTTGGCGGCCTTGTTGGACGCGAGGAGCAGAGGTAGGTCGATCCAATTGCGCCGCTCCAGCATCAAAACATTGGATGTCTCGGCCCCCCCTCGCGAAAGACCCACCAGAAAGTTGTTGTCCGTGATGGCGACCGGAAGGCCGGTCAGCGGGTCGCCGCTGGGGGAACTGTCGTCGAGCCGCATCTGCGGCACATCGATCTGCTTGATGGGGCCGATATCGTTGCCCGGTTCCTCGGTAAAGCGGAACTCGATCGTATGCGAGGCCAGCAATTGCGGTTCGGTATTGCGTTTCATCACCATGCTCATGGTGAGCTTCGCGCCGGGAATCCGCACATCGGCCACGATCGCCTGGGACAGCGGCTGTCCTTGTCCGGCACTCACGCTTTCGCTCTTCCAGATCACGGTGCCATCATAGGTCTTGATCTTCTGCGGGTCATCGGGCGCGGCCACGAGCAACGCCGCTCGCTCCGCGACATCCACCGATGGCATGGATGACGCGTTGGTGCTGGCCGCACTGTCAGGCGCGGGTGTCGCCATAGGGGTTGGCGTCGGGGCTGTATCGATTGGGGTTGTCGTTGGCGCGGGTGCTTCAGATGGCTGCGCCATTGGCTGGCTACCGGCTGCCACGGGCGGCGGAACCACGGTGACATCGCCCGAGGGATCGCCAGGCTTGACCGTGGAATCATCTTGACCGCCCGCACGGTCGGCGACCTTCCCTCCCGCATCCCCGGCGGCGCGTTGCTGCGCGGCCATCACCTGATCGGGACGGTCTCGGAGTTTCCAGGCCTCGAACGCCACGCCGCCCACCGCCAAGGCGCCCACGATCAGGAGCAAGTAAAAGCCAACGCTATAATTCGGCCGCTCGGGTGGGGAGGGTGCCCCCTCCGGGGCCACGTCATCGGCGGTCGCGGGCTCGACCTTCGCGCGCTCGACGCGCGTCGGGCGCATGACATCGAGCGGCGTGGCGGCCGGTAAAAGCGCGGGCGCATCGGTGGATTTTGGCGCCGCCGGCTCTGCGATGACGGGCGGCGGCTCCCGCAGGGGGCCGATCGTCCGGGGTTCAATTCCGACGCGTGGGGCGGTGTTGAGCGGACGAGCCGATAGCGACGGGCGTGGCGCCGCCGCAGGGGTTGGAGGCGCTTCGGCGGCGTTCTCCCCCATTGTCCGCAATGGCGCCGCAGGCCGCTGGGTTAGAGCGCTGCCGGATGGCCGGGCGGTGGCCGGCGTACGGGGTGCCAAGACAGGGCGCTCCCGCAGCGGCGGTGAATCCACTGCGGGGGGCTGGGCGGGGGGAGCATCGAGAGGGCGAGGGGGCGCTGGCGCACGAGGCGCAAGCACAGGTGCCCGAGGTCGCGCCGGAGAAGCCGCAGGCGTGATGGCCTCGATCGGCGCCGGTTTGTGGGGCGCCTCCGGCCCTCGAAAACTGGCTTCCATCCGGCTGATCGCATCGTCGAGCGCGGTGTTTTCTCGCGCGATATCCTCCTCCGGAACCGGAGGGTCCATGCTGCGCAAATGTCCGATCAGGGCCGCGCGGGCGCGCTCGTAGATCGCGCGACGCGTCTCGTGCGTCGAGTCGGCAAGTCCTGCGACCGCGCGTTCGAGAAGCGGAAGATATTCGGCCATGCGTGGTTCAGACCATTCAAACCCGGCTCCGTCAACCGCCGAAGCATGACGAAACGCTATGCTTAATCCTGAAACGGATTCCGGACGAGGATGGTGTCGTCGCGCTCCGGACTTGTCGACAGAAGAGCGACGGGCGCACCGACCAGTTCCTCGATGTAGCGGACATATTTGATCGCCTGCGCCGGAAGCGCCGCCCAGGACCGCGCGTGGCCTGTGGCACCCTCCCATCCCTCGAAGGTCTCGTAGATCGGCTCCACCCGCCCTTGCGCGGCCTGGCTGGCCGGCAGCCGGTCGATCGTCTCGCCGTCGAGACGGTATCCGGTGCAGATCTTGATCTCGTCGAACCCGTCCAGGATATCGAGCTTCGTCAAGGCGAGGCCGTTGATGCCGCTGGTCCTGACCGCATGACGCACCAGCACGGCGTCGAACCAGCCGCAGCGCCTCCGGCGACCGGTGTTGACGCCATATTCGTGGCCCTTGTCGCCGATGCGCTGGCCGACTTCGTCGTGCAGCTCTGTCGGGAAGGGGCCGCCGCCGACGCGTGTCGTATAGGCCTTCACGATGCCGAGGACGTAGCCGATCGCGCCCGGACCGAGGCCCGATCCGGTCGCGGCATTGCCCGACACGGTGTTCGACGAGGTTACGAACGGATAGGTGCCATGATCGACGTCGAGCATCACGCCCTGCGCGCCCTCGAAGAGGATGCGTTTGCCGGCCCGGCGGGCCGTGTCCAGCAATTCGAAGGTCGGCGCCATATAGGGCAGTACCGTCGGGGCGATGGCGTTAAGTTCAAGCCGGATGTCTTCGGCCGACAGCGCCGGCAGGCCGAGGCCGCGGCGCAGGGGATCATGGTGGGACAGAAGGCGGGCGATCTTCGCCTCGAGCGAGGAGGGTTCAGCCAAATCCATCACCCTGATGGCGCGCCGTCCAACCTTGTCTTCGTAGGCGGGGCCGATGCCGCGCTTGGTGGTGCCGATCGCGGCCGAGCCGCTATCGCCTTCGCGGTGAGCGTCGAGTTCGCGATGCAGCGGCAAGATCAGCGTGGCATTCTCGGCGATTTTCAGGTTATCCGGCCCGACGGCGATCCCCTGAGCCCGCAGGCCGTCGATTTCCTTGGCCAGATGCCAAGGATCGAGCACCACGCCATTGCCGATGACAGACAGCTTGCCGGGCCTCACAATGCCGGACGGCAAGAGAGCCAATTTGTAGACCTTGTCGCCGATGACGAGCGTATGGCCGGCATTGTGACCGCCTTGGAACCGCACCACGACGTCGGCCTCAGTCGACAGCCAATCAACGATCTTGCCCTTGCCCTCGTCGCCCCATTGGGCGCCGACCACCACCACATTGGCCATTGAACGTTCACACTCCGCCCGCACGAAAACCCCGGCGCCAAGCGGGTCACTCGGGCCGGGGTTTCAATAACCGGGACGCTAACCAATCGCTGGCGGACAGGCAAGAGCCCCGGCCATCCGGCCATAGATCTGCCGGGCTCGGTTGGTTCAAGCCTCGTTCGGGATCGCCGTCATCATGCTTTCTTGGCTTGAGACGAGAACCATTCGCTGCAATGAGTGCCCATCCATCGCTCCGACCACTCGAAGAGGACCCCAATGGCAGTCACCGTCTATGGCGCCGTCTACAGCACCTACACGCGCTCGGTGCTCATCGCGCTGCGCGAAAAAGGGGTCGACTATACCGTGTCGGATATCGACATTTTCAGCCCCATCCCGGCCGATTATCTGGCTCGCCATCCGTGGGGCAAGATCCCGGCCTTCGATCACGACGGCTTTTCGATCTACGAAACCAATGCGATTCTCGGTTACATCGCCGAAAGTTTTCCGGGCGTCGAGTTGCGGCCCGGGACGCCAAAAGACCATGCCGTGATGACCCAGGTGATCGGCATCATCGACAGCTATGCCTACAAGCCGATGGTCGTCGAGCTCTTCGTGCAGCGCGCCGCCATGCCGAAAATGGGTCATCCCTCGGATGAGGTCATGATATCCGGCGCCCTCCCGGAGGTCGAAAAGACGCTCGACGCTCTGCTGGCGATCAAGGGCGGGCATCCGTTCATGGCGGGAAGCGCCTTCAGTCTCGCGGACCTGCATTTCGCGCCTGTCTTCGCTTATGTGATGCAGACCCCGGAAGGCAGGGCCATCGTCGAGAAGCGCCCGGCCCTCGGGGCTTGGTGGGCCGAAGTCTCGAAGCGGCCGAGCGTCGTCGCCACCAAGTCGCCGCTGGAGGGCTGAGCGAGCGTCCACTAAAACACGATGCCGAAACAATCGGCACGGGTTTTCGGACGACGCCATGCTCTCCATCATCGAGGCATCATGTCACGCGCTCTTCATCGGGCCCCAATAGCCTCCCGGTAACCTGAGGAGCGCGGCATGGAAGACAATGAAAGCGGATCGAGCCTCACGCGGCGCGATCTTCTCAAGGGTGCGGCCGGCGGGACAGTGCTGGCGCTCGGCGCAGGGCAGGCGCTTGGCGCAGGGCAGGCCCTGGCCGACACCACGCCGGTAACGGCGATCGACGGCGAAAGCTCGATGATCTCCGGGCTTGTCTCGGAAGGTGGTCCGGATGGCGCGCCCGGCAAAGGTCTTCCGGGCGTTCTCGTTTCGAACGGCCGCGACATCGCGGTGACGGATGCGTCGGGCCGCTACAGCCTGCCGGTGACCGACGAAACCATCGTCTTCGTGGTGAAGCCCTCCGGCTATATGACGCCCGTCGAGGCGACGACAATGCTGCCGCAATTCCACTATGTGCATCAGCCGCAGGGTACTCCGGCCGCTCTCGGGCTGACCTATCCGGGCATCGCGCCGACAGGGCCTCTGCCACGCTCCGTGGATTTCACTCTCCGCCGCCAGGAGGAGCCCAAGGCCTTCGAGGTTCTTTTGTTCACCGACCCGCAGCCCGAGACCGCCGCAGAGCTCGACTTCGTGCGCGACGACATCATGAGCGTCATCGGGGGGACGCCGGCCAAGTTCGGCATCACGGTCGGCGATCTGATGTTCGACGACCTGTCGCTTTATCCGCGCTACAACCGCCTGATCGGCGCCATCGGCCTGCCGTGGTACAATATCGGCGGCAACCACGACCTCAATTTCGAGGCGCCTGATCGGCGCCATTCGCGCGAGACCTTCAAGCGCGTATTCGGGCCGCCGGCTTACGCGTTCTGCTATGCCGATGCGGTCTTCGTGATGCTCGACGACGTGAACCACCTCGGTCCCGACCGGACCAAGCCGAATTCCAGCGGCAAATACGAAGGCCGGCTCGACGAGGCGCAGCTCGACTTTGTGCGCAACCTACTCGCGCAGGTGCCCGACGACAAGCTCGTCGTGGTGGCGGCTCATATTCCGCTGCGCACCTATCTCGATCCAGCCGACCCCGCGCAGAATCTGACTAACCGAGCCGACCTCTTCAAGCTTCTCGAGGGCCGCCGCTTCACCTTCAGTGTCTCGGGACACACCCATACGACCGAGCATCATTATTTCGGTGCGGCCGAAGGCTGGACCGGGACGACGCCGCACCACCACCATGTGCTGACCGCCGTGTCCGGCTCCTGGTGGAGCGGCCCCAACGACCATCGGGGTGTTGCGGTGGCGGACAGCCGGGACGGCACGCCAAACGGTTTTCACGTCCTCTCGATCGACGGCAACAGCTACGGGACGCGCTTCGTGCCGGCCAAGGAACCGGATGGCCGGCAGATCCGGGTGACGATGCATAGCCACGCTCATGACGAGATGCGGCGGGATTTCCGCCAGGGCGAGCAACTGCAGCCACGCATTTCGCACGCCTCGGTGGCGGCGGCGAGCGTGGTGGTCAATGTGTTCGACGGCGGTCCGAACACCACGGTGACCCTCAGGGCCGGATCGGCGGCGCCGATCGAGATGACGCGGCGCGCCATGCCGGACCCCTTCGTGGACGAGCTCTACGCCCGCAACGACAGCGTCAAGAAACCATGGGTGAAGGCCGAGATGTCGTCCCACATGTGGGTGGCGCGTCTGCCCGATCTCGGGCCCGGCGCGCATCGGCTCGACATCGTGGCGGTCCTGGACGGCGGCCGCACGGTTTCGACACGCCTCGCGCTCGAAATCGAAGCCTGACGCTTACGGGATGACATCAGCGGGCCGACATGCTTGTGTTCCTGCGGCGAACAAATCTTTGGAGCGGTTGACCATGGCGTTGAATACCGGTGAGGAACTCCGTCGGCCCGTCACCTTGGCCGTGCTCGCCATCGCGGCAATCGGATGGGTGCTGTTCGTTTGGACGCTCGCCTCCTCGCGCTCCGACCTCGACCAGCAGCAGGCTCGCTACGCCTCTCTCGAGGATCAGAAGGGGCAGATCGACGACGAGTTGAAAAAGGAACGCGATGCTGCGGGCTCCCTCGCGGACATCGAAACGAAGCGAACCGCCGCCGTCCAGGACGCCGCCACCGCCCAGAAAAGCGCGTCTGACGCCCAGAAGGCGGCAGCCGACGCACAAGCGCAGGTCGCCAAGGCGAAGGATGGATTGGCCCAGGCGATCACTCAACGCGAAGCCGCCGAAAAGGCCACGGCCGAGACCATCACGGAACATGACCGCGTCGCCGCCGAAACCGCATCCGCCCAGCAGGCCGCCGATGCCCTCAAGCAGCAGGTCGCCGAGGCCAATGAGCAACTGGCCGGCCGCAAGAGCGAGCAATCGGGTCTCGAAAAGCAGATCGCCGATCTGCGCGACAGCATCGCCAAGGCGACGTCCGACCATGACCAGGCTGCGAAAGCCTTGGCCGATGTGACCGCCGAGCGCGACCGCCTTGCCGCCGAGACCGCCACCGCGCAACAGGGCGCCGACGCCTTGAAGCAACAAATCGCGCAGGCCACCGATGAGGTTGCGGCCCGCAAGGCCGACATTGCCGGATTGCAAGACCAGCTGACCCACGTGCGAGCCGAGGTGGCCGAACAGGCCGATGTCGAGAAGCAACTCGATGCCGCGCGCGATGCGCTGAAAGCGGCCACGCAGCAGCGCGCCGATCTCGACAAGGCGGTGATCGACAGTACGGCGAAACGCGATCAGCTCGCCACCGATTTGGCCAAGGCGCAAAGCGCGATGGACAGCCTCCAGGGCCAACTGGCCCAGTTGAACGCTCAGGCCGCCTCGCGCAACACGGACCTGTCGACCGTCAATCTGCAGCTCGAGAAGGCGCATAAGGAACTGGCGGATCTGCAGGCCCAGATCGCGACTCAGCGCCAAACCCTGTCCCAGCCGCCGACGCAGGCACCGGCGGCCGGCGGTGCCCAAACGCCGCCACCGGCATCATCGAACTGACGCGACGGTCGTCACCGTCGGTGTCGGCTTCAGACCCCGAAGCGAACGACAAGCCCCGGGTCACCATCGCCTATTGCACGCAATGTCACTGGTTGTTGCGCGCGGCCTGGATGGCCCAGGAACTTCTCTCTACCTTCGGCAACGACCTTGGCGAGGTGGCCCTCATTCCCGCGACGGGGGGCGCCTTTCGGATCACGTACCAGGACAAGACGCTCTGGGAGCGACAGCGGGACGGAGGCTTTCCTGATATCAAGGTGTTGAAGCAGCGTGTGCGCGATGAAATCGACCCCGGGCGCGACCTTGGCCATGTCGATCGAGCCATACCCGCCACGCAAAACGATCCTTAATACCAACGACGCTTGGTATAATAAGCTCGTCCTCTTTCAAAAGACGATGGCGCCCTTGCGCGATCCTGCGCTCACCAACCTTGATTCAGCGCCCCGCCCCCGCTTCCATTGCGACAGAAACAGCGGCACCCGCGAGCCGGCCATAGGCTTGGCGATGAGATAGCCTTGCCCGAGGTCGCATCCGATCACCGTCAGGTCCTCGAGTTGCGCCTGGGTTTCCACTCCTTCGGCGACGACCTTGATCCCGATGTCGTGGGCGAGATTCGTCACCGCCCTGACGATGGCCGCCGAGTCGCTTTCCCGGTCCATGGCGAAGATGAACGACCGGTCGATTTTCAGCCAGGACACCGGGAACTTCTTGAGATGGGTGAGAGAGGCGTAGCCGGTGCCGAAATCGTCCAGCGCCACCGAGACGCCGGCGTCGACCAATATCCTCAGCGCCTTCCCGATCACGTCCAGGCCGTCGTCCAGGAGCACCCGTTCGGTGACCTCGACCTCAAGCTGTCGGGGCTCGAGACCCGCCGCAGCGAGCGCGTCAAGGATGCGCGTAGAGAGCGATTGTCCATGGAATTCGGGCGTGGCGACGTTGATCGCAACATGGCCGAAACGGACCCCGGCATCGGTCCATGCCCGCATGTCGGCAATCACGCTCTCCAGCATTCGCGCTCCGAGCTTCAGCGAGAGCTCAGGGTCTTCCAGCGCTTCCTTGATGGCGCCGGGCAGACGCAGACCGGTCTCGTCCGTCCACCGCAGGAGAGCCTCGAAGCCGATGACCTCGCCCGTCCCCAATGACATCTTGGGTTGATAGAATGGAAAGACGCTGTCGCGGATCAAAGCGTCCTTGGCGCAACGAAGAACGTTCACCCGGCGCTCCATTTCCACGAGCATGGCTGGCGCAAAGGCCTTGACGTGGCCACGGCCGGACGCCTTGACGGCATAGAGCGCGATATCGGCGTGCCTCAGCAGCGCCGACGCCATCGGGTCATGATCGGGGTAGATCGACCAGCCAATGCTGACCGAGCAATCCACCTCCCGACCCACATAGGCCATGGGCGCTTTCAAAAGAGCCAGAAGATGGGCCGGCAGGGCGTCGAACGCCGTCGCGCTTTTTGCCGGCACGATGACGCCGAATTCGTCGCCGCCAAGCCGCGCCACTGTGGAGCCGGATGGCACATGCTCTTGTAGGCGTGCCGCGACCCCGCGCAGCAGCACGTCGCCGGCATCGTGCCCAAGCGAATCGTTGACGTCCTTGAACCGATCGATGTCGACGATGATGAGCCCGACGCAGGTTCCGGCGGTCGTGGCGTCTGCCACGGCCTGGTCAAGGCGGCTTTGGAAAAGCGTGCGATTGGCCACGCCTGTCAAGGCATCGGTATGAGCCGCCAGCCAAACCTGTTGTTCGGTGCGCCGGCGCTCGGAAATGTCCCGCATGCTGCCAATACGGCGTGTGGGCTCACCGTCGGGGCCGAAGATAGTGCGCCCATGCGCTTCCACCCACCGCTCCGTGCCCTCCGCTGTCTGCAGCCGAAACATGCTGCTCACGGGACCGACGCCTGGGGTGTCAGAACCCCTCAATTCGACATCCGCTTTCGCCCTGTCGTCCGGATAGATCAAGGAGATCATCAGATCACGAGTGGGCCGAACGTCCTTTGAAAGGCCGAAGAGGTCATACAACTCCGGCGACCATTCCCGTTCGCCCGTCAACAAATTGACATCCCAGGTGCCAAGGGCGGTGGCATCGACGGCGAGACGCAAACGCTCTTCGCTTTTCTGAAGCGCACGTTCGGCGGTTTTTCGATCGTGAATGTCCGTGATCATGCCGACCCAATCGGTGGGCTGTCCGTCTTCCCCGATCACCGGCGCGGCACGATCCTCGACCCATCGCCACTCGCCGGACTTGTGACGCAGGCGATAGTCAATAACCAGGGGATCGCCGGTCGCGGCCGCACGGTCGGCCTCACGCTGCGCGTTTTCGACATCGTTCGGGTGAACCGAGACCAACCACCCATTCATGTCGTCGGGATCGTCTGCTTCACCCGTGAAGTCCGCGTAGCCGCGCCGTTCGGTCCGCCCGCTCGCGACGTCAAGGTGCCAGACGATTTCCGATGACGCCTCGATCAAGGCTCGGTAAAGGCGGGACGACCGATCCAAGGCGCGCGCCGCTTCATACTGCGCGGTGACGTCGCGCGAGATTACGAGGATGCGCCCGGGCCTGCCGTCCGATCCCGGAACCGGAATGACGGCGCTGTCCCACCATTTCGGCATGCCAGTGACGGTTGGCAGGAAGCCCTTTAACGTCCCGGTCTTACCGAGCTTGCAGTCCTCGAGGACCCGTCTCGCGGCATCGCGATCCTCACCCTGCCAAAAATCGATCCAGTTCCGTCCGACCGGGCTATCCGGGCCGTCGAAACCCATGAGGGCAGCTCCGCTGGCATTGAGGACCAGAACGGTTCCGTCCGTGGCGAGCAACTTTACGCAGTCGTGGCTCGCCTCGAAGGCGAGGGACAGAAAATCTTGATCGAGGACACCAAACGTTCGTTCAACGAGGTTCATAACGATCAAGGCCTCGACAAAGCGGAGACAGATCCGCTTCAGCTCAGCAGACTAATTGGTGATCATGAAAGAATGGCAAACCCGGCGGTCAGTGTGATCGGGTGAACACACCGTTCTCGTGCTGAGCTTATCGAAGGACATCGGACCCAAAAGCAATGGCCCTGCGGCCCATCCCTCGACAACTCTCCGCTGGGTTCTCCGACGAGCTTCGCCCATCGGGGCCCCGAGCCGGTTTCGCTCAGGATCAAGAGTTTGGATGGATGAGGGCTGATATTCAGGGTTCCGCCCGTTCATCCGATTGTCATGATCCAAAGGCGTGTCGGTCTATAGTGTCCGAAGTTTGGAATTGGATTGAATAGGGAAGCGAGAGGGGGATGTGCGACGCTTCCATTGGCGCGGCTCATCTTGGCGTGTCGACCGCCTGCAGAAAGCCGCCGGGTTTGAACGCCTCCCTCAGTAGGGCTCCAAAAGCCTGGACGGCGGCCCTGGGCGGGTGGCGGCGAAGCCGCAAGCCCATGATCTCCACCCGCATCGGAGCCTCGTCGATGGCGAGGATCGCGATTTCGCTGCCGTCGTGGGCGGTTGTGGTCCGGGGCGTGACGTTCATGATCGAATAGCCCTGGCCATGGCCGACGAGGCCCCGGATCAACTCGTAGGAGCGGGACCGGAAGGCGATCTTCGGCACGATGCCGCAGGAGGCGAAAATCGCCATGAAGTAGTCGCGCGAATAAGGCAGGTCGAGCATGACGAAAGGTTCTTCGGCGACCTCCTTGAGCGAGAGGCTCGCCCGGCCAGCGAGCGGATGAGAGGCGGCAAGCATCACATAGGGCGGTAGTTGCGCCAGGGGCTCGCTCGCGATCTCGTCCGGCAGCGCATAACCATAGGAGAGTGCGACCTCGGTCTTGCCCGACAGGAGGTCGGCGACAATCTCGGCCTGATCGCCCTCCCTCAGCGTGACGCGGATTCCCGGGTGTTGCGCCGCGAAAGCGCTGAGCAACGGCGGCATGTATCGCGTGGCCAGGGTGGTGAAACAGCCGACCGCGATCTCCGCCCGCTCGGTCGAGCCGAAGGATCGCGCATTCCGTTCGAAGTCTTCTGCATGAGCCAGCAGCGCCCGCGCCTCCCCAATGATTTTCTGGCCGGCGGGCGTGAGGCTGATGCCACGGGCATGGTGGCGCAGGAACAGCGCCAGTTTAAGGTCGGCTTCCATCGTGGCGATGGCGCCGGAGATCGACGGCTGCGACACGTTCAGAAGTTCCGCCGCCTTGCTGATGCTGCCCGTATTGGCGGCCGCGACGACATAGTGAAGAGCCCGCAAGGTGGTTCGCATGAGGGCCGATCCTTCCGTATCCGGATGCGGATGTCATCAGTCGAACGGAGCCTTGCATGGACATCTTGCCGCCCTATCCGCCTTCATCCGGCACGGAACGGTGCACGGATTTTTGGTCCGCACCTCGGCGCCAGCGACGTGTCTCTGCGTCCTGACCCCAGGGGTCCTCGACCCCGGTTATTTCCGGGATATGGCGGTGCTGGTGTCCGCCGGATCGCCCGACCCGGCGATCCTAAAGGCGACCATGCTCCGGCATGGGCTCGTGCCCTCGCCAGCAGCCTGAAGCCGGATGTGAAGGTGGCGCGTCTCGCGCCTTCCCCGACCCGGTTTACCCTGCGGCGGTCAGGCCTTGTCGCCGTTCCACTTCTTCGGACGTGTCATGATGAGGAGGTCGCCGGCCTGCTTGGGATTGTCCTTGATCCATTGCTCGCCAGCGGAAGACAGACTCCCGATCTTCTCGGCATCGAAGTCCTTGTGAGATTTTTCGGTTTCGAGATCAGTGACGACAACCAGAAGTTTCTTTGACTTTCCAGCAAAACCTTCGCTGGACCAAATTTTAGCGGCCCGCGCGAACTCATGAGCAAAGGACATTGATTTTCGACTCCTTATATTTCTTTTCAAGAAAGAGCGATCTGTCATCACGGTGTCATAATCAACCCTGTTTCCCGCATTTGGCTCGTGCAGTCTTCATGTCGCGCTTGCATCCTCATTCGCTGGCAGCTAATCTCGATGCTCAATCGTCGGGGCGCCTAGTCGAAGCCGGGCTGAGATTCTTCGTGCGCGAAGGGATCCCGTAGAACCTGAACCGGGTCATGCCGGCGGAGGGAACGACAATGGCCTCTACGGGCGAAGTTTCCTTGGCGCTATCGCGCCTTCATCGTTCATCGGACGCCAGCGAGAGCACCGTCGCTGAGGATGTCCCTCGGACAAAAGTCCCCTGGGCGGCAATTCTCGCTGGCTTGGCGTTTCTCGGCCTTTGGGAAGCTGCGGTTCGACTTCTCGCGATGCCGGTCTATCTGCTGCCGACGCCCTCTCGCATCGTTTTCGTGCTCGTCTCGAACATTCGGTTGATCTGGCCTGACGCGCTTGTCACGGGGAGCGAAATGGTGGGCGGCCTCATCCTCGGCGCCGGGGCTGGCATGGCCGTGGCGTTGGTGATGGCGCGTTCGCGTCTTGTCGAGGAAGCGCTAGGGCCGCTCCTGGTTGTCGCTCAGGCCCTGCCGGTCTTCGCCATCGCGCCGCTGCTGGTCGTCTGGTTCGGCTTTGGCGCGGCGTCCAAACTCGCCATGGCGGCGCTCATCATCTTCTTTCCGGTCTCGACGAGCTTTTTCGAAGGTCTGCGGCGCACCGATGAGGGGCTCGTCGAACTTGGGCGACTCAATAGAGCCAGCCGGCGCGATATGCTGCTGCTGATCCGGCTGCCGGCCGCTCTGCCGGCGCTTGCCGCCGGCCTCCGTGTCGCGGCTGCCGTTGCGCCTCTTGGCGCCGTCGTCGGCGAATGGGTCGGCTCATCCTCCGGTCTGGGCCTGATGATGCTTCACGCCAATGCGCGGATGCAGACCGACATGATGTTCGCCGGCCTGACCGTGCTGGTGGTGTTTTCACTGACGCTGTGGGGCGCCGTCGGCGTGCTGACCCGCCGCATCGTCTTCTGGGCACCCGACACACTGTCCTCGCCCGACCTTTCCCCCCGCTAAGCACGATCGGCCTTCGCCGATCCGCTCTGACCTTCAACTCCCAGGAGAATGATCTTGCGCGCATTTGCCTTTCTGACGACGCTTCTTTTCGGTATAGCCCTCGGGCCGGCGGCCTATGCGGCCGAAAAAGTGACGGTGCTGCTCGACTGGTTCGTCAACCCGGTTCATGCCGCGCTCGTGATCGCCAAGCAGAAAGGGTTCTTCGAGCATCATGGCCTTGATGTAAGCTTCGTCGAACCGGCCGACCCCTCGATGCCGCCGCGCCTCGTGGCGGCGGGGCAGGGTGATATCGCCCTGACCTATCAGCCGAACTTCTATCTCGATGTGGCGGCAGGCCTGCCCATTCAGCGCGTCGGCACGTCTATCGCGACCCCGCTCAACAGCGTCATGGTGCTGGCGGACGGCCCCATCAAGACACTGGCCGACCTCAAGGGCAAGACGATCGGCTATTCGGTGGCCGGCTATGAGACGGCGCTCCTTGGCACCATGCTCGAAAGCGCCGGCCTCAAGCTCGACGACGTGAAACTCGTCAACGTCAATTTCGCGCTGACCCAGCCGCTCCTCGGCGGGCAGGTGGACGCGGTCGTCGGCGCCTACCGCAATTTCGAGATTTTTGAGATGGCGATCGCCGGACATCCCGGAAAGCTGTTCTTCCCGGAGGAGCATGGGGTGCCCCCTTACGACGAATCGATCTTCATCACGACGCAGGAGAAGGCCAAGGCGCCGTTCGTCCGCGCCTTCCTCGACGCGGTAGGCGAAGCGCAACTCTACATCCTCGACTATCCCGAGGACGCCTGGACGACTTTCGTCGCCGCCTATCCAAAACTCGATGACGACCTCAACAAACGGGCTTGGGCCGCCACCCTGCCCCGCCTGTCCGCCGATCCCGCCGCCGTCGACCCGCAGCGCTACGCGGCCTTCGCAAACTTTATGAAGGCCAAAGGGCTGATCGAGAAGGTCGAGCCGATCGAGCGCTATATCGGCAAATAGCGGTATCGTTCACCGTGATGGTTGGCCGGCGGGCTCGCGATCTCATGGGCTGGGGGTTAGCCAACCTCGCCCGTCAGCCTCGCGGTGTCACGCTCTCGGCCAACCGGGGCTTGGTCATCCGGCAGCGGTCGGAACAATAGCGAACCTCGTCCCAGACCTTTGCCCATTTCTTGCGCCAAGCGAAAGGCCGCCCGCAGGTGGCGCAGATCTTGGTCGGCAGATCGGCCTTGCGCCTCATCCCTTGGTGCGGAGCGTGGATCGGCCGCCGTCAACGCCGATGATCTGCCCGGTGATCCACCCCGCCTCGGGGCCGAGCAGAAAGGCCACCATCGCCGCGATGTCGTCGGGCTCGCCGAGCCGCCGCAAGGCATGCATCTCCGCGATCGACTTCGACAGGGCCTCGTTGCGGGTGAGGCTCTCGGCTAGCGGCGTGCGGGTCAGCGAGGGCGCGATGCAATTGACCCGGACGCTCGGGGCGAGTTCCGCCGCGAGCGCGATGGTCAAGCCTTCGACGGCGCCTTTCGCCATGCTGATCGACGCATGGGCCGCGAAGCCCTGAGCCACCGCGACGGTCGAGACCAGCACGACGGACCCAGTCCCGCGCTTGAGAGCTGGCGCCGCTGCCTTCAAGGCGAGCGCGGCTCCCAGCGCATTGACGCGCCAGTCGCGTTCGAAATCGACCTCCGAGAGGGCGGTGAGCGGCTTGAGAGTGATGGTGCCGGCCGCATAGACGAGTCCGCCGAGACCGGCTTCTTGGGTCGCCGCCTCGACCGCCGCCGAAAGTGTGCCGGGCTCCATCGCATCCGCGACGCCGAAGGAGCAACCGAGGTCATCCGCCACGGCCTTGAGGCGGGTTGCATCGCGTCCGACGAGGTGGACCGCCTCGCCGCGTTTCACGAGGCGGCGCGCCACCGCGCTCCCGATCGCCCCCGAACCGCCGAAAATAATCACCGGACCACCCACACCCGCCTCCTGTGCCAACGAGGAAGACATGCTCCCGGCGGCACCAGCGGCAAGGGGCGTGTTGTCACGGTCGTGTCCGGTAAGCGCACCAAGTCAAAGCGAGACGCACTCTCGGATCGAATGAACGTCCACAGGCATTCCCGACGTCGGCTTCAGCAAGGTTCGTCGGTTTGGGTCAAAGGGCGCCGGCGGACGGTACGAATTGCGGCGTCACGAGCGGGGCGCTGCCGGGGATGGTTTGTGCCGTCCGCGCAGGCGCTGTCATCTCTGCCGGCAAGCTTGGTGCCGGAGCGCTCGGCATCAATTGCGCGGTCTGGCGCGCCTCGGGCTCGACCATCGGTTGCATGGGTTTCGACGCCAGATGGCGGCTGGCCACGGCATTGTGCGGCACCGATTTGACGATTTTCCGGGCTGTCCTGGTCGGTTTGGCGGCAGCGGATTCGCGGGGCGGGGTTGCCTCCACATAAGCGACCATATGGTCCCGGGTGAGATAGGCCTGCATGTCGCAGATCACATCGCAGGCCTCGCCCCTGTCGGCATGGGCTGGAGCGTCGGCCGCGAAGCCAGGGGCCACACCGATCGACGAGAGCGCGAGGATCCAAAATCCGGATCGGAGCAGGGTCATGTAGTGACCTCCCTCTGGAAAGACCGACCTTACCGCCCTTGTATCAGCCCTGGTCGGGTCGGCGGAGCGAAGCTTGCCAAATGGTTAACCCGTAGTCCCTCCGGCTTCGAATGAGACAAGGCGGTCGCGACATGCTAAGCGCCCGGCGTCGACAGGCCGGCTCGCTCGGGCGCGCACGTAAAACCACGGATGTTTCATGACCAGCGACCTGCGCCGCATCGAACGGGCCCTGCTTTCCGTATCCGATAAGACCGGGCTCGAGGCCTTTGCCCGATTTCTGCACGAGCGCGGTGTCGAACTCGTATCCACCGGGGGCACCCGGCAGGCGCTGGCTGCGGCGGGACTGCCCGTGAAAGACGTGTCGGACCTGACCGGTTTCCCGGAAATGATGGACGGTCGACTGAAGACCTTGCATCCGCTGGTCCATGGCGGCCTCTTGGCAATCCGCGAGAATCCCACGCACGAAGCCGCGATGCTGGCGCATAACATCGCGCCCATCGATCTTCTGGTCGTCAATCTCTACCCCTTCGAATCGACCGTAATGCGGGGTGCGCCCCCTGAAGAGTGCGTCGAGAACATCGACATCGGCGGCCCCGCCATGATCCGCGCCGCCTCGAAAAACCATGGCGATGTCGCGGTGGTGGTCGATGTGGCCGATTACGCGAGCCTGCGCGAGGAGATCGAGGCCCATGATGGGGCGACCCGCATGACGTTCCGCCGGGCTTTGGCGCAGAAGGCCTTCGCCCGTACGGCCGCCTATGACGCGACGATCGCGCTGTGGATGGAGGAGACGGGGAGCGATGCCCGGGCGTCGCAGGTCCGCGCGCTGGGCGGCAGCCTCGCCGGCGCATTGCGGTATGGCGAGAACCCGCATCAGAAGGCCGGCTTTTATCGCACCCTCGACGCGAGGCCGGGCGTAGGGACGGCGCGCCTCGTGGGCGGCAAACCGCTCTCCTACAATAATATCGGTGATGCAGACGCGGCGCTCGACCTCGTGGCGGAGTTCGATCCCGGCCAGAGCGCCGCCGTGGCCATCATCAAACACGCCAATCCCTGCGGCGTTGGATTGGGCGGCGACACGCTGGGGGCCTAT
Source organism: Lichenihabitans sp. (assembly GCA_965214365.1). Classification (GTDB taxonomy): domain Bacteria; phylum Pseudomonadota; class Alphaproteobacteria; order Rhizobiales; family Beijerinckiaceae; genus Lichenihabitans. Next base: position 81,322 of record CBDCBM010000004.1, on the reverse strand, counting down.
CGGCGGGCCTTGCGGTTTGATCCGGTCTCGGCCTTCGGGGGCATCGTGGCGCTGAACAGACCGCTCGACGCGGACGCGGCCGCCGAGATCGTCAAGACCTTTACCGAAGCCGTCATCGCACCATCGGCCGACGAGGCGGCGCTCGCCATCCTGGCGTCGAAGAAAAATCTTCGCCTCCTGTTGACGGGCGGTTTGCCCGACCCGAAGGCACGGGGCCTGATGTGGCGTACCGTCTCCGGCGGCTTCCTGGTGCAGGAACGCGACGCCATGACGCTCGACGGCATGGACCTCAAGGTCGTCACCGCGCGGGCGCCGATGCCTGCGGAAATGGACGACCTCGCCTTCGCGTTCCGGATCGTCAAACATGTCAAATCCAACGCGATCGTCTTTGCCAAGGACGGCGCGACGGTCGGGATCGGCGCGGGCCAGATGAGCCGGGTCGATTCGGTTAGGATCGCGGCCTGGAAAGCCGAGGAGGCCGCGAAGGCGGCGGGCGAGGAGCGATCGATGGCGCACGGCTCCGTTCTGGCGTCGGACGCGTTCTTTCCTTTCGCGGACGGGCTCGAGGCAGCGGTGGCGGCGGGTGCGACGGCCGTGATCCAGCCTGGCGGATCGCTGCGGGACGCCGAGGTGATCGCTGCGGCGGATGCGGCCGGCATCGCCATGGTGTTCACCGGCGTCCGGCATTTCAGGCATTGAGACGTCTCTCTCGCCTTCTTTTCTGGCTGGGGCTGGCCGGGATCGCCCTCGTTACCCTTGGCCCGATCGGCCTTCGGCCGGAAAGCGGGCTACCGCCCCAGGTGGAACGCTTCGGGGCCTTTTTGGCGATCAGCCTGCTGTTCACCCTGGGATATCCGAGCCGCCGAGTGATCGGCTGGCTGGCCTTGTTTGCCGTCGCGGCTCTGTTGGAAATCTTGCAGAACGAAGTTCCAGGCCGTCACGGCCGATTGATCGATTTCGACGCCAAGGCGGCCGGCGTCGCGGCGGGGGCTGTTGTGGGCCTGGGGCTCCTCCGGTTCAGACAGGCGCTGGGGCGAGGGTAGCCGCTCTGCCGGTCCGGCCTACCCCGCGATATACTGGCCGCCGTTGATCGACAGCGTCGAGCCGGTCACGAAGGAGGCATCATCGGAGGTCAGATAGGCAACAGCCTTGCCGATTTCTTCCGGCAGGCCAAGGCGCCCGACTGGAATCTGCGGCAGGATACGAGTCTTCAGCACTTCAGGGGCGATCGCCTGGACCATTTCGGTACCGATATAGCCCGGGCAGATGGCATTGACCGTGATGCCCTTGGCGGCATTCTCCAAAGCCAAGGCTTTCACGAAGCCGAGATCCCCCGCTTTGGCGGCAGAATAATTGACTTGGCCCATCTGGCCTTTCTGGCCGTTGATCGACGAGATCACCACGATCCTGCCCCAGTTGCGGGCCCGCATGCCCTCGATCACGTGGCGGGTGACGTTGAACAGCGAATCGAGGTTGGTCGAGAGCACGCTGCGCCATTGATCGAGCGTCATCTTGTGGAAAAAGCCGTCTCGGGTGATGCCGGCGTTGTTGACCAGAATGTCGATTGGACCGACCTCAGCCTCGACACGCCGGACGCCTTCGGCGCAGGCCTCGAAATCGCTGACGTCGAACGGAAAAGTCGCGATACCGGTCTCTTCCCCAAAACGCCGAGCGGCCTCATGGTTTCCGCCATAGTTGGCCGCAACCGTCACACCCGAGGCCTGCAGCGCCTTGCTGATCGCCGCGCCAATGCCACGCGATCCTCCGGTGACCAATGCGACTCGTGTCATGACGTCCCTCCCGTGGCGGCGCTTGCGCTCTTCCAGCAACGGTGACCATCCTTGACGCGCCAGGGCAGGTTCGTCCATGGAAAATTGCCTGGTGGGAGCCCCCAAGCGACGCTATGGAGGGAGGAATGCGGGCCGGACCGCCTTCATGCTGCGGCGCGGCAGAGGGAACTTTCGGCCTGGTTGTCCGTTTCGAGCTGCGCTCTTCACGGCACAATCGTTGCAGAGTTTTGCGGGGCAGAATAGTCGAGCGCGCTGTCGACCGTCCGAGCGTCGATAATGGTTTTTGTTTAATCCGAGGCGGCTCAGCCGCGGCGCTGTCGTTCTGCCCCCGCGAGGCATGAGAGGTGGTGACGCGGAAAGGCGCTTCTCCAACGTCGAGTCGTTTCCTGAATGTCATTTGCCCCCCTAGCCGGTTCCGCCATTCGCCCGGAGCCCCCTCGAGATGCCGATCTTGACGATGTGATCGAGACTGCGTCGAGGGCGCTGCGCGGCGTGCAAAGGCCCGACGGGCATTTTGCATTCGACCTCGAGGCTGATGCGGCTATCCCGGCGGAATATATCCTGCTGAAACATTATCTCGGCGAACTCGATCCGGTGAACGAGGGCAGGGTCGCGCATTATCTGCGCCGCATCCAAGAGCCGCACGGCGGCTGGCCTATGCTGGCCAAGGGCGAGATCAACATCTCGGCAAGCGTGAAGGCCTATTTCGCCTTGAAGGCGGTTGGCGATCCGGTCGACGCGCCGCATATGGTGCGAGCCCGCGAGGCGATTCTGTCGGTGGGCGGGGCGGTCAACGTCAATATCTTCACCCGGACGACCCTGGCCTTCTTCGGCGTCATCCCCTGGAGCGCCGTGCCGGTCATGCCAGTCGAGATCATGCTGGCGCCGGGATGGTTCCCGATTAACATTTGGCGGCTCTCCTACTGGGCGCGTGACACGCTTGTGCCGCTCCTGGTCATGATGGCGCTCAAAGTGCCGGCCAAGAATCCGAAGCGCATCACCATCGACGAATTATTTGTCGTTCCGCCGCGCGAGCTGCGGCGCTGGCCCAAGACCGCCAACCAGATCGGCTTTTGGGGGGAGTTTTTCGTCCAGCTCGACAGGGTCCTGCGCAAAATCGAACCGTTCTTTCCCCAAAGCGCCCGGCGGACCGCCATCGCCAAGGCGGACGCCTTCGTGCGCGAGCGCCAGAACGGGATCGACGGTCTTGGGGCGATCTATCCCTCGATCGCCAATACGGTGATGATGTTTCATGCGCTGGGGGTGCCGAGCGACGACCCGCAGATGGTGATCGCCAAGGCTGCGGTCGAAAAATTGATGACCGACGTCAGGGGAGAGGAAGCCTTCTGCCAGCCCTGCGTCTCGCCCGTGTGGGACACGGTGCTCTCGGCCCATGCGCTGCTGGAAACCGGCCCGGAGAATGACGGCGCGGTCGACCAATGCCTGCAATGGCTAAAGCCCCTCCAGGTGCTCGACCTCAAGGGTGACTGGGCCTACAAGCGGCCGGATTTGCGGCCCGGCGGCTGGGCCTTCCAGTATCGGAACGACTATTATGTCGACCTCGACGACACCGCCGTCGTAGTCATGGCCATGGACCGGGCGCAAGGCAAAAGCCGAGATCATCGTTACAATGAAGCCATCGCGCGCGGACGCGAATGGGTGGTGGGCATGCAGAGCTCCAACGGCGGCTGGGGTGCCTTCGACGTCGACAACACATCCTATTATCTCAACGCGATCCCCTTCGCGGACCATGGCGCCTTCCTCGACCCGCCGACCGCCGATGTTTCCGCGCGTTGCGTTTCGATGCTTGCCCAATTGGGAGAGACCGCGGACACGAGCGAGCCGCTGCGACGCGGCCTCGATTACCTGTTCAAGGAACAGCATCCCGAGGGCAGTTGGTTCGGGCGGTGGGGGCTCAATTACATCTACGGCACGTGGTCGGTGCTCTGCGCCTTCAACGCCGCCGGGATCGGTCCCGACCATCCCTCCGTCATCAAGGCTGTGAATTGGCTCGAACAGATTCAGAATCCTGACGGTGGCTGGGGTGAGGACGACAAGGGCTATGCGCTCGACTACAAGGCCTATTCGCCAGCGCCAAGCACAGCTTCGCAGACCGCTTGGGCCGTCATCGGCCTCATGGCGGCGGGCAAGATCGATACGCCGGCGGTGGAGCGAGGTGTCGCCTATATCAAGGCGCAGCAGCAATCAGATGGATTCTGGCCCAACGACCGCTACACGGCTACAGGTTTTCCGCGAGTCTTCTACCTCAACTATCACGGTTATTCGAAGTTCTTCCCTCTTTGGGCGCTGGCCCGCTACCGCAACCTTAAATCCGGGAACACGCTGACCCCGCTGTTTGGGATGTGAAATGTCGGGTGCGGCCTCATGGGCTGTCCCTGTTCCGCGCCTATCGGCCCCGTGACGCATCTTCGGACTGGACATATTGCGCCGCACCATGATCATGGTTCCGCCGGACCCGTTCCGCTCGAGCGCGGCGACACAAGGATGATGATTTGACGCCGATTCGCTGGGACCCGACACGTCATGGCGATGCCTATGCGTATTACGCAGGTCTAAGACGCTCTTCCCCGATCATCCGCGCTCGGATCCCGACGCGCGGCACAGGCTGGGTCGTCACACGCTACGACGACGTGATGCGCGTGATGAGGGACCCGCGCTTTTCCAATGACGAAAGGAATTCGGCGAAGCCGCCTTTGTTCGGTTTCGGCGGCCGCTGGGCGCCCCGTTTGCTGCGCATCGTCGGCAATTCCATGGTCTGCGTCGATGATCCCGCCCATGCGCGCTTGCGCAATCTGGTCGCCAAAGTGTTCACACCGAAGAGCGTCGACCAGATGGAGGGCTGGGTGAAAGGGGTCGTCGAGGACATGCTCGACGAAGCCGAGCGCAACGGCACTGTGGATCTGATCGACGTTTTCGCGCTTCCGCTGCCTCTCAAGGTCATCTCGGAGATGCTTGGGATTCCGGAAGCCGAGCGGATGGATTTCCATCATCAGGTCACGCGGCTGATCGAGGTCAATGACAAACCAGTGCGGCGGGCGATCCGCTGGCTACCGGCGATGCCGAAACTGCTGCGCTTTTTCGAGAACTTGATCGATTTGCGCCGCCGCGAACCAGACGATCGCTTGATCACGCAACTCATCAACGTCCGGAATGGCGGCGACAGCCTGTCCAATGACGAACTCGTCGCGATGATTTTCCTGCTGCTCTTCGCCGGACACGAGACCTCGGTGAACCTTATCGGCAACGGCATCCTGGCCTTGATGGAGCATCCGGAACAATTCGCGCTGCTGCGCGAGCAGCCTGAGTTGATGCCGGGCGCGGTCGAGGAACTGCTGCGTTTCACCAATCCGGTCGAATACGGCACGATGCGGTTCGCGCTCGAACCCGTGACCGTGGCGGACGTCACCATCCCCAAGGGCGGCATGGTGATGGCACTGATCTCCTCGGCGAACCGAGACGAGACCGCCTTCGCCAAGGCCGATACGCTCGACATCAGGCGTACCGATAACCGGCATCTGGCCCTGGGCTTCGGGCTGCATTATTGCCTCGGCGCGTCGCTGGCCCGCATGGAGGTTCGTGTCGCGTTGAACGGGCTGCTACGGCGGTTCCCGCACATGCGGCTCGCGGTGGATCGGGACGCGCTCGTCTGGCGCATGTCGAGCGGCTTGCGTGGCTTGAAAGCCCTGCCGATCGTTCTGAAGCCCTGATCCTCCTGTGTCATCCGCTTAAAGCTCCCTCACCGCGTTCTGTTTTGGCAACGCTGCCTCTCGTCAATGGGTCGTCGTTGTTGTGGCGGCTGGAGCCGGACAGCAGAACTGCGCCCGGGCATCTTGGATGGCGGCGAACTTGGCTTGATTCATCTGGTGGGGCAGGCAGGTGCTGGCCACCGTTGCGGTGGTGCTGCAGCCGACCGGCAAGGGTGGCGGGGCCGGGGCGGCGGGGCGACGATGGGTTCCGATGATGGACATGACTAGCTCCGTTGTCTGGGGTGTTCGACAACACGGAGAGTAGCGTGCGGCTCAATTGATGATGTGCGTTTTCCCACAGGGCTGATGTTCGGCACGCCGTAGATCGGGGCCGGAGGACCCTGAACCGGAATGTCGTGAATGCTGGCCGGACCGGAACCCTTGGCAAACTTCAAACGTTCGCTGCCGGGTGCGCGAACGGGCACGAAAGGGCAGCACATGAATCGAAGTCTTACAGGCGTTATCGTCGGGGCTTTGGCGCTTGGCACGGTGGCGATGGCCAGCGAAGCCGCGAATGCGACACCGATCCAGACTATGGCAGCGACCATCAGCACCGACACGGCTTCAGTACCGTCCGTCGAAAAGGTGTGGTGCTGTCGCTACGGTTGGCGAGGCGGTTGGGGCTGGCGCCGTCCGGGATGGCGGGTAGGTTGGGGCTGGCGGCATCCCTATTATGGTTACGGCTGGCATCGTCGATGGGGCTGGCGCCGTTGGTGACTTTATAAAATGGTCGGGCGCTGGTGTGGCGCCCGACAGTTTAACAAACGGAGAGGGCGTCGCGCTTAAAAGCTACTGCGCGGGCTTCAACAGCACTTTGATCGAGTCGAGCGAAATCGCGACCTTGATGGCCTCGTTCCATTCCCCGATCGGATAGCTGTGGGTGACGATGCCCTGCGACGTGACCAGACCGCGCTGCAAAAGGTCGATGGCGATCGGATAGCAGTAAGGTCCGAGATGGGCGCCGCGCACGTCGAGCTCCTTGCGGTCCCCGATGATGGACCAATCAGCGCTGGTCTCCTTCCCGAACACTGAGAATTCGACGAAGCGTCCGAGCTTCCGGATCAGGTCGAGACCCTGCGTGACCCCGATCGGGGCACCGGTCGCCTCGATATAGACATCGCAGCCATAGCCGCCGGTGAGGCCGCGCACGATGTCTCCCGCGTTTTCGGTCATAGGATCGATGACCACATCGGCTCCGAAACGCAGGGCCAAGGCCCGACGTTCCGCAACCGGGTCGATCACGACGAGCTTCTTCGGTGTCTTGAGCTTGGCCACCTGCACCATCATGAGACCGATCGGGCCTGCGCCGGCGATCGCGACGACATCATCGAGTTGGATGTCGCCACGCTGTACGGTGTGGATGGCGCAGGCCAAAGGCTCGATGATGGCGGCGTCGTCGATCGAGATCGACGGTGGAATGACATGAACCCGCGAGGTCATGGGCAGCTTCATATATTCGCTCATCCCGCCATCGGCGACTTTCTGCTGGAAGCCGAAGATGTTGTGGACCTCGCACATCCAATATTTACCGGAGCGGCAATAGCGGCAGCGGTCGCAGGGCACGATCTGCTCGGCTATGACGCGGTCGCCCGGCTTGACGCCGAAATGCTCCGCCGCACCCTCGCCGATCTCATCCACTTCACCGAAGAATTCATGGCCCGGAATGACCGGCGCCTTGACCCACGGTGTGGCACCCCAGAACATCTTTGCGCCCGTAAAGCACTTGCAGTCGCTGGCGCAGATGCCGCATGCGGTGATCTTGATGACGAGTTCGCGCGGACCGGCGGTCGGCCGCTCCACCTCCTCGACGCGGTAGTCCTCGGGGCCGTGGCACACGACTGCCGTCATGCGGGAATTGCTGACGCTCATTGTTATCCTCCCTCAAGATGCGTTCGATCGAGATATCATCACCATGACCGACTGCAACAGGACAGAGGCGATTCCCATGCTGGCTTCATGGGCCGCTTAAGCGGTGATGGCGCGCATCACGTATGGAGCGGCGAGGATTTCGACGACGTTAAGGCCTTGTCGTCCAGCAATTCAGCCCGTCGTGATTTTACTCACCGCCCTGGACTCAGCGATGCGATGAGCGCCGCCGCATTGTCGGGACTGGCGGCGAGCACGCCCCGCTCGATCTCATACGCCATTTCGACCACCCGGTTATTGATCGGGGCGTCCAGTCCAGACTTGCGAAGGACGTCGATGACATAGCCGTTGACTTCCTGCACCTCCGCGCGGCGCCCCTTGCGCCAATCCTGCAAGGAGGTGGTCAGCGTGTCCGACCTGGAAAAGGTTTTAAGGACTTCCTCGAAAATCCGATCCACGTAGCGGTCCGGATCGTTCGTGGTGATGGGCGGCATTCCAATGATCGGCACGATCGTTGCCCCATCGATCAGCGCAGCCCGCATCGCCTCGTATCCGGCCTGCCGCATCACCTCGAGAAATCCGGGAAAGCGAGCCGCATCGGCGAGCGGCAGATCCAAAATCGCGGATGGGATCAGCTCCGCGGCATTGACGACCAACTTCATCCATTTGCAGGATTTGATGTCATCCGTCACTTCTACCCGCCCGGTGCATCGAAGCAGATTGGCGACGCTTTCCACGCGGTGTTGTTGATCCGGATCAATGGCACCCAGCGCGAACCAGGACTCATCCTGATTGTTCTGTCGATTGGTAATGCCGGGGACGAACATATTGGACGCGATCTCGATCACAGCGCCGATCGTCCGCTCCGCGCCGATCACGGATGCGATGTCCACGTGCGTCATGCCATTCTGCAGCCCGATGACGAAGCCGTCCTTCGCCAGAACGGGCTCGATCATTTGGGTCACCCATGTCGTGTCATAGGCTTTGACAACGAGAAAGATGAGATCAAATTTTTCCTTAATCTCGGCGACCTGGCAAAAGTGTAAAGCCGGTACCTTTACGTTGATCGTGCGCGCTGGGAGATTGACCGTAATGCCGTGCGTGCGGATCGCCTCGACATGAGCAGGCCATTGTTCGATGAACGTGACATCATACCCGGCTAATGCGAAGTCTGCCCCGATCGATGCTCCTTGTGCCCCGGTTCCAACGAATGCGATCTTCGGATTATCATTCTTAGACACAAGTCTCTCCCTTACGTTGAACGACGCCGCAGGATCGTGATCAATGGCAATGCGGGAGAGCATGACGTCGTCCGACATCGTACCTACTGTTCGGCATCATGTTTTACTCAGCCCCGTTTCGGGTTCGAACCCGTCATGCATCGCTGCGCCGCTGTACTGTCGAGTAGATGAGCGCCGAGATCAGGATCAAGACGCCCTGGAACACGTATTGATAAGTTTCCGACAGCCCCAGAAAAGCGACGGCATTGAGGACTTCGGTCAGTAGAAGCGCGCCGAGGACCGAACCGATGAACGTCCCCCGTCCGCCGCGCAGGCTGGTGCCACCCAGCACCACAGCCGTTATGCTCGAGAGCGTGTAGTTCGCCCCTTGCCGGGGATCACCGACGCCGATCTGGGCCATCAGCATGACGGCGCCAAACGCCGTGAACAGAGCGGACATGATGAAGGCGGCGATGTAAGTGCGATTTATTCGTACGCCGATACGCCGCGCCGATTCCTGATCGCAACCCAACGCCCGAAGCCGCCATCCTGGCCGCGAATTCCGCAGCGCGTATTCGCCCCCGACCGCGAAAGCGACCAGAACCAGGAAAGCGACCGGAATGGGACCCACCTGCCGATTGATGACGTCGACGACATCGGCGCGGATGTAACCGCCGGGGCCATCCCGAAGTAAAAAGCTCAGTCCCTGAATGCCGATATACATCGCCAGCGTCGCCGCGATGGCCGTGAACTTGGCGAATCTGATCAGGATACCGTTGATCAGGCCTGCGAAGAAGGCGCCGACAAACATCAAAAGGACTCCGGCCGCAATCATGGCGGCTGATTTGTCGTCGTTGACGAAAAAGGAGGCGACCACCACGAGGAATCCGGCGAGCGGACCCACCGAGAGGTCGATCCCGCCAACCAGAAGTGCAACGGTTTGTCCAAGCGCGATGAAACCCAGCGCTGTCGCCGCCACAAGGATGTTCGCGACATTGTACGACGACAGGAAATTGGCGTTCTGGCTGAAGATATAGAGGCCGAGAAGAACGGTTATGATCGTCAGGGGGATTGCCGGCGCGTTGTCCGATTGTAGAAAGTGCCGCCAGACGCTCACTGCGTTTCGCCGGTCAGCCGCGCCGGTGTCGCCGATATGGGTGGCGGCGCCGACGGCGGCGGCGACAATGCGCGCTTCATTGACGTCATCGCCCCTCAGAGTCTCGACGACACGGCCGCTGGAGAGGACGATCACCTTGTCGCACAAACCCTCAAGCTCCGCCGCGTCGGACGAATTGACGATGACGGGCGTTCCTGAGTTCGATGCTTCGCGCAGGATGCGATAGATTTCCGCACGGGCGCCGACATCCACGCCCTGCGTGGGCTCGTCCGCCACGATCAGCCCCGGTTCCGAGAGCAGGGCTCTCGCCATCACGACCTTCTGCTGGTTTCCGCCCGACAGCGAGAGGATGGGCGCCTCCAAGCCCGGCGCCTTGACGGCGAGCGACCTGAAGGCGGCCGAAACCCGCGTGAGCTCTTCTTTTCGGCTGAGGATTCCGTAGATCGCGTATTTGTCCAGCGCCGCGAAGGTCGCATTCTCCCGCACGGTGAGGCTTGTCGCCAACCCTTCCGAATGACGATCCGAAGGCATGAATGCGGCTTCACGCATCAGAGCGTCGTGGGGGAGCATCCGGCCGTTCAGATGCACAGAACCCTTGGATTTTCGAAGACCCGCCAGCGCACGCATCAATTCGGATTGACCGTTGCCCGCCACGCCCGCGACGCCGATGATCTGCCCCCGCGCGGCGTCGAAGCTGATATTCGAGAATTTCTTTCCGCTGAGCGACTGCACCGCCAGATTGATGTCGTTCGGATCGCTGCTCGATTTTCTCGGAAACGCCGAACCCAGTGTGCGGCCGATGATCAGACTCAGAACCTCGGCGTCGCTGATCTCGTCCACGCGCGCGACGCCGCGTACGCGCCCGTCGCGAAGCACCGTCACGCGCTGGGCCATCAAACGAACTTCGGCCAGCCGGTGGGTGATGTAGATGACTGAGGTTCCTGCCTTCACCACGTCGCGGATATGACCGAACAGCATATCGGTCGCTTCCTGATCGAGCGAGGCGGTCGGCTCGTCGAAGATCAGCACTTTGGGTTTGATCGCCAACGCCTTGGCGATCTCAAGCAGGTGCTTTTGCGCGACCGTCAGCGCGTCCGCACGGGTCCGGAGGGGAACGTGCAGACCAACGGCGTCCAGCGCCGCCCGCGCGACCTCGCGGGCCCGCTTGTCTTTGAACAGCGCCGGCGGGAGGGCCACCTCGAAATTTTCGAGGACAGAGAGATCGTCGAGGATGGACGGATGTTGGAACGAGATCGCGATCCCAAGGGCTGCGGCGCTCTCCGGGGACAAGGGCGAAACGCGTTTGTCGCCAAATGCGATTTCGCCGACGCTGGGCTGCACGGCGCCGGAGAGAATGCCCATCAGCGTCGATTTCCCGGCACCGTTCTCGCCGAGAATAGCGTGAACCTCGCCCTGGTAGAACTCGACGCTGACATCCTCCAACGCGCGGATGCCGGCATAATATTTAGAGACGCCGGTCAGCCGGACCGTTACGGGGCCGTGCAGCCGCGCGTCCGTCCCATCATTCTTCTCGGACACCCGTTCTAACATCGCACCCGTATCCGTATGGCAAGACAGTGGTTGGCGCGCCCCCGGTCGCGATCCCTCGCGCCGGGGGTATGGGGCCTTACTTGCTCACGGCTTTTGCCTGATCGTCGGCGGCGACGCCGGACAAGAGGTAAATCGCACCGGGAAGATCGGCGCGGCACTGAACCGGATTGGGTTTGCCCGACACGGAATCTTCGAAGGTCGGCGCCTTGAAGACGGTTTCCGTGGGAAGAGCACCGCCTGTCGCCGACGCTACAGCCCATTGAACCGCCAAACGGACATTGTCGTTGCCGGTGGCGACCGTGAACAATTTAAAGTCCGGGTTGTCCTTGTTATTGTTGGTCCAGAAACATCCGAGCGAGTTGCCGTCGGACGTCGCCAGCGCGGGTACTGAGCGATTGAATTTCTTGAACTCGGGAAGCGCGCCGACCAGCGACGGGCCGAAGTCGGATACGATCACGTCGATCTTGGGGTTTTTGGCGATCTCCGCGGTCAGGACCTGCTGCGTGCGCGACGGGTCCCAGTTCGTCACGTCGAACGGCGCGGGGTTGAGGAATTTATACTTGTCGTCAAGCACGGTCTTGAGGCCCTTGAGTTCGTCGAGTCCTTGGCTGTTGCCTGCCGGGCCGCTGAGGAACAGCAGGTTGCCGCCATTCGGCAGCACGCTCTTGATCCAATTGCCCCAACTCACGCCATCGTCCACGAAGGAGGCGCCGACGAATTTCGTATAGGTCTCTCCGTCCTTGCCGCCGACGACGACCCGATAGGGGACCACAACCTTGCCGGCCTTGAACGCGCTCGTCAGCGCCGGCAAAACGGCCGGACCAGCGTCGCCGAATACCACCAGGGCATCGACGCCCTTCGCCGCGAAACCCTTGATGTCGGAGATCGCCTTCTGGGTGTTGCCCTGGCCGTCGGCATATTCATACTTCGTAATGCTCGGGCATTTTTCTACCTCCTGCTTGCCGGCGGCGGTCGTCACCTGGCGCCAGCTGTTGCCGCCAAAGCCGTCGAGTAAGGCGATGGTCGCCTTTTTGGGTCCGCACCACGAGGGCGCGTCGGCGAGGGCGGCCGAGCTGCCGAGCGCGACGACCGCGAGGATAGCCGCTCGGGAGAGCGTAGAGTTGAGCGATGCTTTCATTGTTTCCTCCAATATTATTTTATGACGTGTCTTTTTGTGTTTCTCGTCCATTGGACAGAGTAAACTCCGATCCCAAACCCGAGAGCCAGGGCTTGGATGATGGTCTGAGCCGAATAGGGAACGCCGATGGCAAGCGCGAATTGGCTCAGTTGATTGAGGAAAAACGCGGCGAGGACTGTGGAGACCGGAAAGCCTCGTCCTCCGAGCAACGAGGTGCTGCCGAGGACCACCACGGCGACGGATGGCAGCAGTAAGGCATCGCCCTGAAAGGCTGTCGGCTCTCTCGTGATGCCCGCCAGAAGAACACCCGCCAAACAGCACAAGAGTTGCGAGTAGACATAGGCCATCATCTGATGAAAGCGCACATGCAGGCCGACGGCGCGCGCCGCCGCCGGATTGGCGCCGATCACCTCGAACCGTCGTCCGATCACAGTCTTCTTGAGGACGAACGAGACCACCGCCACAGCCACGAGTGCGAAATAGACGGAGTTGGGGATGCCGAATGTTGCGCCTCCGGCGATCTGCGCAAGCAATGGCGTTGTTATCCGGGGCACGCCGACTGAAACGGCGAAGACCGCTCCATAGAGCAGGGCGTTCACTCCGATCGTCGCGATGATGGCATTCAGTCCGACGAAACCGACCAGAACGCCATTCGCCAAACCGGCCGCCAGGGCGCAGCATGCCGCCAGCCGAACGGCGGGAAATAATTGCGCATTGTCGCCATCGGGATAATGAGCCGCCATCACGACGGCGAGCGACACACCGCCGGCGACCGATAGGTCGAAGCCGCCTTGCTGAACCACCAGCAATTGTCCAAGTCCGACAATGGCGATCACCGCCGCGAACGGAAGGCTTCCCGCGAGGGCGCCGGACGAGACGCTGGACGGTGCGAAGACCAGGCAGGCGGCGAGCAGCGCGAGCGTCGAACCCGCAACCGTCACGAACCCCTGCGACACGGGGAACGGCAAGACGCCGCGTCGCTCGACGAGGTCGTTTACGTTGTCGGCCGCCTGGTTCATCTTTATTCGTCCCTCCGAAGCCCAATCTCGCTCTCGTCGAACGTCGGTGTTTCGGACCTAAGCGATCTCAAGCGTGACCTTGACCGCTCCTTGCGCGTTCTTGCCCATCTCCAGGGCCGTCAAGGCATGGTCGAGCGCGTAGCTGTGGGTTTGTATCGGCGACAAATCGATTCCCGTTCGTTCAAGGAACCGGATCGCGGACGGCCAGACGCCCGGTTAACCGATGCAACCGCGCACCGTGAGGTTCTTGATCTGGATCTTGCCGAGTTCGACCGGGACTGTCTGACCGATGTTGATGCCGACCATCGAGACACGACCTTCGGGCCGCGCGTAGTCGAAGACATTCGCAAGCGACGACGCGTGACCCGCCGCCTCGATGACGAGGTCCGCCCCGCCCTTGGTGATCTCTTTCACCGCCTCGATCGGATCGACGGCGGACGGATCCACGGTCGCGTCGGCACCCAATCGCTTGGCGATATCGCGGCGCAAGGGCACCGGGTCGACGACGATCACCCGCGCCCCCATGCCAATGGCTGCGGCCGCCGAAACCAGACCGATGGTGCCTCCGCCAGAAATCACGACCGTTTCCGAAGCATTCGTACCGCCATTGCGCAGGACGGCGTAGTATCCGCACGTAAATGGCTCGATCAGCGCGCCCTTCGCGTCGTCCACGGCGTCAGGCAGTTTATGCAGCCACTCGGGCCTCGCCGCGAAATACTCGCGATTGGCGCCGGACATCGAAAATCCGAAATGGTGAATTCGCTCGGGTGTGTTGATGACACATTCGCCCACGACCCGGTCACCAGGCCGGAGCCCCGCTACATTCTTGCCGACCTCGACCACCTCACCGACCCATTCATGACCTGGGATCACCGGGTACGAGATCGGGATGATGTAATGGCCCGCCAGCAACTCATAGTCCGAGTGACATATTCCGACGCGGCGCGAGCGGATCATCACCTCATTGTCGTCGATCTCAGGGATTTGGACCTCTGCGACCACCGGCTTGTTGGGTTCGTTGAAAATCAGGGCTTTCATATCGCTCTTCCAAAAAGGGCTTCGTGTCTCAGGCCACGGCTTGAATTTTGCCGCTGGATGCGGATGCGAAAACAGCTTCAAGCAGAGCGATAGTGTCGATTAAATGCGCAGCCGTGATCGGGTAGGTGGCGATGCCGCGCACGGCGCGGGCGAATGCGACAAGATTGTCCTTCACCGGTTCGGCGGGGGGGATTTCAATCGTTGCGATCCGCTCTCCCGCCATCGCCGAGGTGACAATCCAACCCTCCGGCGCTTCGACATGCGCCTTGTCCCGGATATCGATCCAAGCCTTCGATCCGTAAACCGTGAATCGCGACATAAACGGGTTGGCCAAGGACGCCGAGACGTAGGATGTGCCGCCGTTGCGGAATTTGACGTAGGCGCCGACGGTGTCGCCCTGGAGTAGGTCGGACGAGAGCTGCTCGCAGATGCACAGCACGCTCTGCGCCGGACCCAGGAGGCGCACCGAGAGATCCAGAAGATGGATGCCCGTGGCCGTCATACCGCCCGCAGGAGCTTGATCCGCCTTCAGACGCCAATTATTCCGGTCGAGCGACAGAAACTTATCGTGGCTGAAATTGGCCTCGATTTGCTGAATGCGTCCCAGTTCCCCGGCATCGGCCCTGGTCAGCATCTCAGCGATCGGCGGTTCCCAGCGGCGCTCGTGTCCCATGCCGAGCACCAATCCCGCGTTGCGGCAAAGAGCGACAGCCTTCTCGGCGCCCGCCTTGGTCAAGGCCAAGGGTTTTTCACAGAACACATGCTTACCCGCCGCCACCGCCGCTTCGATCTGGTCTCCATGGAGAGAATGCGGGGTCGCGAGCACCACAGCTTCGACGGCCTGATCATCGAGCGCGTCAGCATAGTCGGCCGACAGCGGAACGCCTTTCTGCGCGCATTGGGAGCGCACTGCCTCTATGTTTGGTTCAACGGCGCGAACAACGCGAATATCCGCCGGGGCAGCCTGGAGCACATTCAGTATTTTCTGGCCCCACCAACCCATCCCGATGAGCGCTACTCCGACGGGCCCTGTCATTTGTGTCTCTCCACTTGCCATGATCGCGGCACCGCGCTTTTCGGCCATCGTTCGAAACCCGACAGCCATCACGTGCTTTTGATGATCAAAAAGTATTGCGGCGAAGATCCGCAGCGAGAGTTACTCATCGCATTTCCTCCAATATCGACGAGCTGCCGCACTTTGAGTGCATGCTTTTTGATCGCTTCCGACCAATTCACACTAGCCGCTCGCCAAAGGGGCGAATATCGTGAAATTATTCATTTTGAGGATTTTGATGTCCTGGCAATAGCGGAGCGGATCGGAACCGAATTGCCAAGCAACTCATCGCGTATCGCATAGATAACGCTCATGCCCTTAGATGGAATCCATTAAAAGGCATGAGCGTGTCGTGTGCAATGCAGTAGAGTATTGTGCCGATATCTTGCTAAAAGGCGGCGTTCATATTCTGCAGCGACACCGCACGATCGGCTGAAGGCCGTCAGGCGATCACCATCGCAAGCCGCCGCTGCGTGTCGAGCAGTGCGGGCAGGATCTCGGCCCGGAGGCGATCGAGGCTCACACGGCTCGTCTGCACGCCGGTGTTGAGGGCGGCGACGACGCGGCCCGCTCCGTTGCGGATCGGGACGGCCAGCGAGCGCAACCCGATCTCGAGTTCCTCGTCGATGATGGCGTAGCCCTGCGCCCGCACGCCCGCGATCTCCGCCATCAGCGCAGCGGGGTCGGTCAGCGTCCTTGGCGTCAGCGGCCGGATCACGCTGCGTTCGAGCACGGCCATCACCTGTTCGTCCGGCAAGGTGGCGAGGAGCACGCGGCCCATCGAAGCGCAATAGGCCGGCAGGCGACTGCCGACCCCAAGGCCGATCGACATGACCCGGCGCTGGGCCGCCCGCGCCAGATAGATGATCTCCGTGTCGTCCAGCACCGAGCAGGAACAGGACTCCTCGATCGCTGCCGCGAGACGATCGAGGAACGGCTGAATCTGCTCGGGCAGGGGGGTCGTCGCCAGATAGGCGTGGCCGAGGGACAGGACGCGGGCCGTCAGAGCGAAGGTCTTGCCGTCATGCGTCGCATAGCCGAGGCGCTCCAGGGTGAGCAGGCAGCGCCTGGAGGTCGCCCGGTCGAGGCCGGTGAGCCGGGATACCTCGGCGATGGTCACTCGCTCGCGTTCGCGGCCGAAGGCTTCGAGCACGGAAAGCCCCTTGGCGAGGCCGCCCATCAGGTCGGAGTTCGACTTGGCCGGCATCCCGCCTCCTCTGGCATGAAGGGAGTGTCGCGAAGGGGAGTTGACCTCCACCGTCGGCAATGGTGATATGTGCGATAAAGCAACTATGTTCGATAATCGAACTTAAAAGGAATGACAAGATGGCCATCGCGGTCGACCATGGCCGGGAGGCTCCGGCGGGCTCTGGGAGGGGCGCCGCCTGATGGATCCTTTCGTCTACAATGCGCATCCGGCACGCGTGATCTTTGGGTCCGGGACGCTGCGGCAGCTTCCCGCCGAGGTCGAGCGGCTTGGCTTGGAGCGCGTGCTGGTGCTCTCCTCGCCGCAGCAGGAAAAGGACGGCGGCGCCATGGCTAAGCGGATCGGCACGCGCGCCGCCGCCGTGTTCGCCGGCGCGACGATGCACACGCCGGTCGACGTGACGGACCAGGCCATGATGCTGGTCGCCGCCGAGCGGATCGACGGGATCGTCGCGGTCGGGGGCGGCTCGACGACGGGGCTGGCCAAGGCTCTCGCCTTGCGGACGGACCTGCCGCAGATCGTCGTTCCGACGACCTACGCGGGCTCGGAAATGACGCCCATTTTGGGCGAGACCCGCGATGGCGTGAAGATCACGCAAAAGAGCCCGAAAATCCTCCCCGAGGTTGTAATCTACGACGTCGACCTCACGCTGTCGCTGCCCGCCGCGCTATCGGCGGTCAGCGGCATGAACGCGATCGCCCATGCGGTCGAGGCCCTCTATGCTCAGGACCGCAACCCGATCATCTCACTGATGGCGCTCGAGGGCATACGCGCCCTGTCCGGCGCGCTGCCGAGAATCGTGGAAACCCCCACGAATCGGGAAGCCCGCTCGCAAGCCCTCTATGGGGCGTGGCTTTGCGGCACCTGCCTCGGGGCGGTCGGCATGGCTCTTCACCACAAGCTCTGCCACACGCTGGGCGGCTCGTTCGACCTGCCTCACGCCGAAACCCATACGGCCGTACTGCCTCACGCCACAGCCTATAACGCGCCGGCCGCGCCCGAGGCGATGCGCGCCATCGCCGGCGCGCTGGGGGCGCATGATGCGGGCACTGGCCTTTACGACCTGGCGTACCGCCTCGGTGCGACGCTCGATCTCAAGAGGCTGGGCATGACACAGCATGGCATCGAGACCGCCGCCGACCTCGCGATGGCGAACCCCTATTGGAATCCGCGTCCGCTTGACCGCAACGCGATCCTCGATCTCCTGAAGCGTGCTTATGCGGGCGAGCGTCCACAGGCCTGAGGCCGCGTGTCATGAGCGACGGCCAGGCAATAGCGAACGCCTTGGAGGCGGTTTGACAATAATCGAGGGAGCGCGCGTGATGGACCAAGCGGGCAAGCCGTTGAGGCAGGCACAGAACTATCCCTATTTCGAGGAGGAGACCTCCGTCGATGTCGTCAACGCGCGCATGGGGTCCGACGTCAGCCCCCGTCTGCGGGAGATCATGACGGCGGTGGTCAAGCACCTGCACAACGCCGTCAAGGAGATCGAGCCCACTCACGACGAATGGCTGGCCGCGATCAAGTTCCTGACCGACACCGGCCACATGTGTACCGCCTGGCGCCAGGAGTTCATCCTGCTGTCCGACGTCCTGGGCGTGTCGATGCTGGTCGACGCCGTCAACCACCGGCGTCCCAGCGGCGCGACCGAAAACACGATCCTCGGCCCCTTCTACGTGCCGGATGCGCCGCGCTACGACCATGGGGCGAACGTCTGCCTCGATGGCAAGGGCGAGCCGATGCTGGTGCGGGGACGGGTCCTCGACACCAGTGGCAAGCCGATCGGCGGGGCTCTGCTCGACATCTGGCAGACCAACGAGGACGGTTTCTACGATGTGCAGCAGAAGGGCCTGCAGCCCGATTTCAACCTGCGCGGCGTCTTCACCAGCGGCCCGGACGGTGCTTACTGGTTCCGCTCGGTCAAACCGCGCTTCTATCCGATCCCCAACGACGGCCCGGTCGGCCAGATGCTGGATGCGCTCGGCCGGCATCCCAACCGTGCCGCGCATCTCCACTTCATCGTGACGGCCCCGGGCTACGATCCCGTCATCACCCACATCTTCGAGCCGAGCTGCCGCTATCTGTCGGAGGATGCGGTGTTCGGCGTCAAGGAGACGCTGATCGCCGAATTCGAGCGGGTCGACGATGCGGCCGCGATCGAAGAGGCCGGCTTCGATAGACCGTTCTGGCGGGTGAATTGGGACTTCACGCTCGCCCCCAAGGCGCCGGGCGTGAAGCCCGACGCGCCGATCATTTGAACCGAATGGGACGAGACAGGCGAATGAGTCGATCCGATGTGTCAGAGACAAGCCGGTTTTCCTCGAGGGCGCCGGGGTCGGGGCCATGAATGATGTCCTCGCACCCGTCATCATCAGCGTGGCGATCACGGGATCGGTGCCGCGCAAGGCCGATAATCCGGCGCTTCCGGTCACGCCTGGCGAACAGATCGAATCGACTCACGCGGCCTACGAGCAAGGCGCGTCCCTGGTGCATGTCCACGTGCGCAACACGGACGAGACACCCTCATCCGACCCCGCGTTGTTCCGGCAGGTTCTGGAAGGCGTTCGCCGTCACTGTCCGGGTATGATCGTCCAATTCTCGACGGGCGGTCGTGGACGCTCTCCGGCCGAGAGGGCGCAGGCTCTCGACCTTGCTCCCGATATGGCGTCGCTATCGACGGGGTCGGTGAACTTTCCATCGATCGTCTACGAGAACCCGCCGGCGCTTGTCGAGACTTTGGCGCGGCGCATGCTGGACCATGCCGTGAAGCCGGAGATCGAAATCTTCGATCTGTCGCATATCCATGGGGCGCGGCGGCTCGTCGATGCGGGCTTGATGGACCGGCGTGCGCACCTGCAATATGTCCTCGGCGTCAAGAATGCGATGCCGGCAGAGCAAGGCCTGCTCGATATACTGGTCGGAGAAGGCCGTAGACTCTTCCCCGAGGGGACCTGGACGGCGGCCGGGATCGGACGCCATCAAAGCGAGGTTTGCCGATGGGCCATCGAACGCGGCGGCCATGTCCGGACCGGTCTGGAAGACAATATCCGCGTGACCAAAGACCGACTCGCCTCGGGCAATGCCGAACTGGTCGGTCTGGCCGCAGAGGCGGTCCTGGCGGGCGGCAGGACGGTCGCGACTCCCGCGCAGGCCCGCGCTCTGCTCGGCCTGCGTCCGGCCTGACGCCATGACGCTCCATCGCTCTCTCGCCGACGGCGGCCGGCCGTGAACGAATACGAGATGCAGCGGGTGATCCGGTTCCTGAAACGGACCCGCCAGCCCTATCTGGCGTTGGTTCCCTCAGCCGAGCCGGACGCCACCTGGAACATCGTCGCTCATCTGATCGAGAGTGAGATCACGGGCACGCCCGTCACGCTGTCGACGCTCGTCAGCGTGTCCGAGGTTCCCTACGCGACCGGGCTGCGCCGAATCCATCGGATGATCGACGAAGGCGTGATCCTCAAGCGCTCCCGCAGCAAGACGGGCAAAAGCTTCACCCTCCACCCCAGCCTCGCCTTGACCAGGCAATTCGAGGACTATGCCCGCCAGATGAAGAGCCTCCTGGCCGAGACCTTCGGCCGGGTGGCGGCGAGTGAGGACGAGAACGACTACTATTTCGGCGCCAGTTCGGAACGTGCGCCGGCGGGCGTGCCGACCGGCGAGGACCACCGCCTCCGCTTCTTGCTGCATGACGACAATTATTTCGCCGCGATGCGCAACATGTGGGTCGATTTCCGCAGCAACAGGGCTTCGCGCCGCGACTTCGAGATGTGCGTGCTGCCCGAACTGCACGACCGGCTCGTCGCCAACGCGGCTGCGCGGGTGTCCGCTTTCGATGTCGTCACTATCAATGTGCCCTGGCTGGCCGAATTCGCGGCGCGTGGCGCGCTTTATCCCATCGGCCGCTTCGCCCGTCCGGACGACATCCAGTGCGAGGATTTCCATCCTGTGGTCTGGAGCACCGGGATGTGGCAGCAGTGCCAATACGGGGTGCCGATTTACGTCACGATCGAAGTGCTGGCGGCGCGCCGGGACCTGTTCGACGAGGCCGGCCTATCGTCGCCCCGCACTTTCGACGACGTGATCGCGGCTGGACGGGCGCTCCATGCGCCCGCCAAGGAGCGTGTTGGCATCGTGTGGAACGCGGCGCGGGGCATGCCCTTGGCGCATAGTTTCATGTTTTTCCTCGGCTGCTGCGGCAGCGGCGTCTTCGAACATGCCAAGGCCGCCGCGCTGGACTCGACCGAACTCGGCCGGGTGCAGATCGATAGCCAAGCCGGCCGGCAGGTGCTCGACTACATGCACCGCCTGATCGAAATATCGCCGCCCGATATCCTCAGCCTGGAGTGGAAACGCGGCCTCGATCTGTTCTTGCATGGCCGCAGCGCGATGTCCTACGTGTGGACGATGCGGGCGGCGCGGTTCGAATACGACATCCATTCCGCAGTGAAGCGCAAGGTCCGTTATTTGCCCCATCCCGCCGGTCGCGGAGGCACCAATCTGTCGCCCATGGGTGGCTTTCTGTTGGCCGTTCCGGCCAACCTGCCGGAACATCGCGCGCGGCGGGCCCATGAGGCGATCGCCTCCATGGCGTCGCCCGACGCCATGCGGGTTCACGCCAAGAACGGCTTTTCGGTGGTTCCGCGATTCAGCGTCGCGGCCGATCCCGAGGCGGCCGCCGGCTCTCCCCTGATCGGGGTCGTCGACAGCCTCGTGAAGCGCAACCTGATCAGCACATCTCAGCGGCCCCGCGTGCCGCAATATGCGCAGATCGAAAGCGTGCTGGGCGAGGTGCTTCATCGTGCGCTGCGGCGCGAGTGCACCGATGCCGCCGCGCTGCGGGAGGCGCAGGATGCCGTTGCGGCGCTGATGACGCGAAGCCGGGCCACGGAACCGGCCGCTTAGACTCGCCATCACGGCGTGCGAGCGGAACATATCCATGTTGAACATATTTCAACTTAAGGCACGCCGGCCCTCGGGGCTAAGCTTGAGGATAATCAGCCGAACAACAAGGCGAGGACCGTCCCAAGGGTCCTCATCGGGAGGGCAGAATGAAAGCCGTTCGTTTCCATCATAAAGGAGACATCCGGGTCGAAGATGTCGCCGCGCCTCAGGACAGATTGGCTGCGAACGACGTGCTCATCCGCCCGATTCTGTGCGGGATCTGCGGCACCGATCTCCACGAATATGTCGCGGGTCCGATCGTCACCCCCACCGAGCCGCATATCTATACCGGCGCCAAGCTGCCGCAGATCCTCGGCCATGAGTTTTCGGCGGAAGTGCTCGATATCGGGTCGGCGGTCGATAACGTCAAACGCGGTGACCGCGTGTCGATCCAGCCGCTGGTGTCGCCGCGCGACGACTATTATGGGCGGCGCGGCCTCTATCACTTGAGCGAGAAGATGGGCTGCATCGGCCTGTCGTGGAACTGGGGCGGCATGGGGGAGCGCGCTGTCGTCAACAGCTACAATGTCTTCGCCGTCCCCGATGGCGTGAGCGACGTGCAGGCCGCCATGATCGAGCCTGCGGCGGTGGCGCTCTACGCTGTCGACCGGGGCAAAGTCCAGGCAGGCTCGAGCGTCCTGGTCTCCGGCGTCGGGCCGATCGGCGCCCTCGCGCTCCTGGCCTGCCGGGCAGCGGGAGCGAGCAAGATCATCGTCGCCGAACCCAACCCGAACCGGCGGGCGCTCGCGAGCCGCCTCGTGCCCGACGCGGTGGTGATCGATCCGCGCGAGGTCGACCTCGCGGCCTTCGTCAAGGATCATACCGAGGAGGGTGTGGGGGTCGATGTGGCGCTCGAATGCGTCGGGCTCGAAGCCTCGCTCAATGGCTGCGCCAAGGCGGTGCGGCGGCGCGGCACGGTGGTGCAGGTCGGCCTGCACATGCGTCCCGCCTCGATCGACGCGATGCTTTGGGCGCTAAAGGACATAACCCTCGAGGCGACCTGGTGTTACCCCACGACGATCTGGCCCCGGATCGCCAGCATGATCGGGGCGGGACTGTTTCCGGTGGAGAAGATCGTCACGTCGACCATCGAGCCCGAGGACGTGGTCGAGAAGGGCTTCGACGAATTGCTCGATCCGTCCGGCCGCAACATGAAAATTCTAGTCCGCATGAGCTGAAACGGACACGCTTCTCAAGGAGGTTCCATGCATTTCGTCATCCACGCGCTCGACAAGCCGGGCGCGCTTCCGATCCGGCTCGCCAATTACGAGGCCCATAAGGCCTATCTGGCGAAGGCGACGCTCAAGACCATCATCTCCGGGCCGCTGGTGGCGGACGATGGGGAGACCATGATCGGCAGCTGTTTCCTGGTCGAGGCAGCCTCCAAGAACGAGGTTCTGGCGTTCCACAACGCCGATCCATTCAAGGCAGCCGGCGTGTGGGAGCATGTGCATATCAACCCGTTCCTCAAGCGCGTCGACAACCGCTGACCGCGGCGAAGCGGTTCGCCTACCCTGGCGGGATAATTTTTTCGGCGCGCAGTCGGTCGAACAGGTCGGTAAATGAACGCTCGGTGATCTGCAGGTCGTTGAATCCGAACTCGCGGCTCTTGGTCATGTCCGTGAAAGTCTCAAGTTCGCGCCCGAGGTCGGCGTCGGTGTGCCACCACGAGGCCAGCGTCGCGAACTTGTAGGGCTGCAGGCCGTGTTTGGCGACGATCGTGTCCCAGGTCGCGTCCCGTCCGGCTATTTGCTGCTCGAGCGGGGTCGGGTGGCCCGGATAGGGGGCCGCCTCGACGCCAAGATAGGCCGCGATAGTTG
This sequence comes from Lichenihabitans sp., assembly GCA_965214365.1. GTDB lineage: Bacteria > Pseudomonadota > Alphaproteobacteria > Rhizobiales > Beijerinckiaceae > Lichenihabitans. The sequence goes on along the minus strand of CBDCBM010000004.1, from coordinate 57,791 downwards.
CCCAAAGCCGCCGCCAGCGGAACACGTCGCCGTTGACGATGTTGAACGCCTGGTTGAACGCTGCGGGCGTCGTGGATGCCCATACAAGCTGCCGAGCCAGGATGCGGGCATCCGTCACGTCGGTGACCGCTTCGTACTGTTGCGGCGTGCCTGGAAACAGGAAGGGAGCGCCGGTCTCTTTGCACACGGCCGCGTAGACGGCCAGCGTCACGCCCATGTTCATGGCGTTACCGAGTGCCCACCCGATCAGGGTGTGAGGCCGGTGGACCGACCAAGCGAAGCCCGCCTTGGCGGCCGCCGCGTAGAGGATGTCTTCCTGAAAGTAGTAGAAGTTCTGGTACGGCAGGCGGGCCTGATCCTCCCGGAACGGGGTATCGGGCTTGACCTTGCCGTAGGACTCGAACGGGCCGAGATAGTGCTTGAGGCCTGTCACCAGCGCGACATGCTCCAGCCTGGATGTTTGGGTGACGGCGTCGAGCAGGTTCTGCAGCATGGCGCCGTTGACGCGGCAGTTCTCGTCCTCGGTCTTCTGGCGCGCCCAGGTGCAGAAATAGACATGGCTGATCGAGAGTCCGGCAACGGCCTTGGCGACGCTGGCAGGGTCTAGAAGGTCGGCCGCGACCGGGGTCACGCCCGGCCGGTCCAGCGGAGGTTTTCGCGCCAGACCGAACACCGTGAAGCCTTCGGCGAGGAGGCGGTCGGCGACGTTGCTTCCAGAAATTCCGGTTACGCCGACCACGAGGGCATTCTTGCTCATGTTCATCCTTGTCGTTGGGCCGCAACCGGACGTCCGCGATCCGCCCTGCTCTCGCACAGAACGAAGAAGTCGCGCTGTCCGTCGCCGTCGGCGAAGGCCTGTTCATATTGCTGGCGGACCAGGGCCGCCATCATCATCGGGACATGGTCGGTCCGCGCCGTATCCATAATCAGATCGAAGTCCTTGATCATCTGCTCGACGGTGAACGCCGGCGCATAGTCGCCGCTTACAACCATGTCGCGTTTGTAGCCGATCAGCGGCGAGGCGACGGCGCTCTGACCGATCACGTCGAGCATGTCGGCAACGGAAAGGCCGCCCTTTCGCCCGAAGGCCAAGGCCTCTGCCAGAAGCGACGAGGTCGCTCCGACAAGGGAATTGACCACGAGCTTGAGGTAGCGCGCCTGCTCGGCGTCGCCGAGATAGAACCGCTTGGCCGAGACGGTCGCGAGGAGAGGCTCGACGCGGTCGTACACGGCGCGCGGGCCTGACGCCATGACCGACAGCGTTCCGGCTTTGGCGAGAGCGATGCTGCCTGATACCGGCGCACGGAGATAGTCGATGCCCCGCGCCGCGAGCGCATCCGCGACCTGCTTCGAGGCCGCCGGGGAAACCGTGCTCATATCGACCAGCACGGCGCCGGGCGCCATGGTGTCCGCCAAGCCGTCGGCATCGAGGACGATGTGCTGGAGCACGGCGTCGTTGGGGATCATCGAGAAGACGATTCCAGCCTCGGCGCCTATGGTGGCAAGATCAGGCGCGACGAGCGCCCCGGCCTCGACCGCCAACGCGCGGTTCCGTTCGTCGGGTTCGAGCACTAAGACGCGATGCTGCGTCTCGACGAGGCGTCTGCTCATCGGGCCTCCCATCTTGCCGGCGCCGATCCAGCCGAGGGTGTCGTTTGCCATCTTTGGTTCCTTACGGGGTCGCGCGTCCTCGACTGGTCTCATCTCTGCCGCATGCTTGCGCTCAGGCCAGCACCATTCCGCCATCGCACATGAAGATCTGGCCGGTAAGATAGTCTGCGTCGTCAGACGCCAAGAACGACGTCAAACCAGACAAATCGTCGGGCGTCGCCGGCTTGCCAAGCAAGATGCCGCTTGAGAAGGACTGGATGAACTCGCCTTTTTGCTTGATCACACCTTTGTCTATCATGTCTTGTTCGAGGCCGTCCCAGAGCGGCGTGACAACGACGCCCGGCGCGATGCCGTTCACCGTGATCTTATGCTTGGCGAACTCGCGGGCGGCGGCCTGGGTCAGCGAGATGACGGCAGCTTTGCTGGCGCAATAGGGTGCGAATTCGGCATAGCCTTGCCGCCCGGCGATCGAGGCCGTGTTGATGATCTTGCCGCCCCTGCCGCGGTCGATCATCGCCTTGCCCACCTCTTGCATACCGACCAGTACGCCGAATGTATTGACGCGCATGATCGAATTGAAATTGTCCTCATCGACGTCGAGGAAGGGTACGGGCTTGTTGAATCCGGCATTGTTGAACAGCACATCGATGCCGCCGAATGCCTCGGTGACGGCCTGGACGACGGCGCGCATCTCCTCACGGTTCGCAACATCGGCCTTAAGACCGATCGCCTGATACCCGGCGTCGCGGAGCTCAGCCGCGAAAACTTCCGATTTTTCGCCATTGATATCGACGATGGCTACCCGCGCCCCGTCTTTGACGAGCCGCCGCACGATCCCCGCGCCCAATCCCTGAGCGCCGCCCGTGACAATGACGCTTCGGTTTTTGAGATCGGTCACTACATCCTCCTCGGATCACGACGTCCCTGATGCATTCGATCCAAAGGCCGACCGTGATCGATCCCCATGACGGGGAGCATTATGTCGTCCGACAGCCCGTGCCGATTGATCGGCATCATGCGTCCAGCGGTTGTTTTCCAAAAATGCCGCCCGAGGCGGGATCGGCCATGTCCCGGTCGCTTTCAGCGTTGATCTTGCGTCGGGATCGCAACCGTCCGATGTGGCGTTTCCTTCTTCAAGCCTTTTGGAGCTTCTACGCGAAGCGTATCGAAGGCGGACCGAGGAGCAACGTACAAAATATCCAATTCGGATATTTGCATTGCCAAGGCCGTCGGCAATTTAAATGCAACAGAATCGAACTAATACCAACCGGCATTGAAGATGACCGGTTCGCAAGCGCGAATGCGCGTCGCCGCTGGTGCAGCGTGACGGCGTTGATGAGTCAACATCACCGCGAACTGGCATAAATGCTGTAGCGGCTCTGCCCTGTGGACTAGCTTACATGGTGTGAAGAAAAAGGATGCCAGCCGCCGCGGTTTTCGCGGTCGTATCGCGTGGCTTTAACGCGTTGTTCAAGGGCTCAACGAGGCCATGAGATAGGCTTTTCAAGACGATGCATAAAGCCACGCCCCCGGAGCGGTAGGGCAGGCATCAGCCCTTCACGAAGGCGAGGAGATCGGCATTGATCTGGTCCGCGTTCGTCGTCGGCATTCCGTGAGGAAAGCCGGGGTAGAATTTTGTCGTCGCGTTTCGCAAAAGCTTGGCCGAGAGCGGGCCTGAGTCGGCGAAAGGAACGATCTGATCGTCTTCGCCATGCATCACAAGTGTCGGCACCTCGATCGCGGCGAGGTCGTCGGTGAAGTCGGTTTCCGAGAAGGCCTTGACGCAGTCGTACTGGGCCTTGACGCCGCCCATCATGCCCTGGCGCCACCAATTCCTCCGGACGCCCTCGACGGGTGTCACACCCGGACGATTGTAGCCATAGAACGGCATGGTAATATCGATGTAGAACTGCGCGCGGTTGAACGCGGTGTTCTTGCGGATGTCGTCGAAGACCTCGATAGGGGTTCCGCCGGGATTCTTGTCGCTCTTCACCATGATCGGAGGCACGGCGCTGATCAGCACCGCCTTGGCGACCCGGCCTTTGCCGTGCTGCGCGACGTAACGCGCCACCTCGCCGCCTCCGGTGGAATGGCCCACATGGATCGCATCCCGCAGGTCGAGCGCGGAGGCGAGTTCGGCGACATCGGCCGCATAGGTGTCCATATCGTTCTGGGTCGAGGTTTGCGTCGAGCGGCCGTGGCCCCGCCGATCGTGAGCGATCACCCGGTAGCCGTGCTGAAGAAAGAACATCATCTGCGCGTCCCAGTCGTCCGCGCTGAGAGGCCAGCCGTGATGGAAGACGATGGGCTGACCGTTGCCCCAGTCCTTGTAGAAGATACTGGAACCGTCCTTGACCCTGATCGTGTCCATTTGCAAACCTGGGTTCGTGTGCTGGAGCTCTAGACCCTGCCAAAGCAGGCTGGGAGGAGCCCTTTGGAAGCGCGTGCCGCAGCAAGTGCCTGTCTATGAAGTCTGTCAATGCGGATTGCCGGACCAACGGCGCGGCTCGACCATCTCGGAGGAAGAATGCCGAAAACGGTGATTTGATGGCTGCCGCGCCACCAAATCACGGGCCGGCCGGCCGCCGGTCCATCCGCAGGCCACGCCGCTTCGCCAAACCGTGTTCGGTCTTGTTCCAGCGCTGAGGATCGGTGAGGGCCTCGTGCAGGGCGCACCAGGCCGCGAGGCTGACAAGAGCGAGATAGGCTGGCAACATCAGGAGCTAGGGCAGGAGGTCGAGCCGGCGGCGGCGCTTGAGGCCAAGCCCGATCGGCCACAGCGCGCTGACCATGCCCCAAAACAGCAGGCAGCAACTGGCGGCCGCACAAAGCGCCTCGCCCGTCGTGTGAGGCGCGAGCCAGGAGCCCCAGATCATCTCCGCCACCGCGATGGCACCGAAGAGCGGTCCGAAGAGGCAGCCGGCGATCGCGCCGAACAACGTCCCCGTCACTGCTACGGTGCTCCAAATTCCAAGGTCATGCAGAAGACGGCGAGGCTGGCGGGTCATCACCATCAACGTCACCATCCATCCCTTGAGCCAGCGGGTGCGCTGGGGCAGCCATTTGCCCAATGTGAGCGGCGCCTCCTCGAAGGTGGTGCTATCGAGCGCCTCGACGCAGTAGCCGAAACGGGCCAGCCGGAAGCCGAGGTCGATGTCCTCGGTGACATTATAGCTGTCCCAACCGTGGACGCGGCGGAGAATTTCGACACGGAAATGCGGTATTAGGTAGCAAACTCACCAAGGGCTATCTATCTGATTTCGTTCGATTTGCCATACTATTCGGCATGACGGACACGATCAAGCGCTCCCGCACCGAGACCTATGAACACACGATCGCCGGCCTTCTCACGAAGCGGGCGGATCTCTTCAACGAGGCCGAGCGCATCCGCGACAGACTGGCGGAGATCAAGAACGATGTCTCGGCCATGGACCGGGTTTTGGGGACGCTGGGCTATACCGGCAACCTCGACGCCGAGATGCCAAGGCAGAAACGCGAAGTCCTGTTCGGCCGGGGTGAACTCACCCGCGCGATCTATGACGAGATACGGACGGCGACAGGGCCGCTTACGACACGGCAGATCGCCGAAGCCATCCTGGTCCTACAGGGCCACGACGCCCGCGACCGCAAGATGATGCGGGAACATACGATCCGCGTCTCCAAGGCCCTGCGGAGCCTCAGAGAGGGCGGGAGCGTGAAGGCCGGGAAGGATGCGGCGGGGACGATTGTGTGGGGTGTTGGGGGAAGCGACCTACCCATCTAAAGATCTATCATTGCCCTTAGAAGACTCGAATAAATAACGTCCAACGATATAGCAAAATCCCAATATAGATCCAGTTGTTGTTGTTATAACTGTAATAAATTCAGACACCTCCAATTTGAAATTGAACCAATGAGTTCCTTGAAATACAACAACCACAACAAGCAGCAAAACCCACGGATATGCGACCCAGTACGAGAATCTGGCAAATCGCCTTTTTTCTCGGATATCTCCCGCAAAATTCATATGCTTAAGATAATCGTCAATTCCCTTTACTGAGGTAAGGAGGTCCGGGCGATTTGAAAAAAATCAGCTTTCCTCTTCGCCTTTTGGGTTTGGATTTAGACTCCACTCATTCGTTGATAAACCCCTCTTGGATTGCCATCCTACGAAAATAGGTCCTATTCTCATCGTCTGGCATCTCAAGAAACTTGGGAACAGAGAAATTGTGCTGCTGAGCTATATTATACCAGGGAGTTCCTGGCTCATGAGTCATGTTTGAAAGCTGTATTCCATTAAAATGCCCGTATCTCCCCCAAATCCAATCTATTATCTGTGATTCATTGCTAGGTTCTGTTGACAAAGAGGATTCCCAAGCGGGATGATTTTTGATTCACGTTTGTTTTTGCGGAAAGACGAACGTGAGTCGCTACGAAATCTCCAACGAGCAATGGGCGGTGATTGAGCCCTTTTTGCCGTCCGAGTGTGGTCGGGGATGCCGGCCCGCCCATGACAACCGTCGTTTCTTTAACGGAATGATGTGGATTTTGAGGAGCGGAGCACCTTGGCGGGATCTGCCCGAGAGCTTCGGCAAGTGGAATTCAGTGTTCCAGCGGTTCCGCCGATGGTGCCAGCAGGGCATCTTCGATGCTTTGCTCGAAACCTTGGTCGAGGTAGGCATCGCCGACGAGTGGGAGACCCAAATGGTGGATTCGACCATCGTCCGGGCGCATTCTCAGGCAGCCGGCGCAAAAGGGGGATCCAAAATCAGGGATTTGGTCGCTCGCGCGGCGGTTTTACGAGCAAAGTCCACTGTCGGTGTGACGCCATCGGACGCCCTGTCGCCTTCGAGGTCACCGGAGGCGAAGCCTCCGACATCCGCCATCTTGAGCCCCTGATGGACGATCCCGTCGCTATCGCCAAACCGAAGGCCCTTCTCGGAGACAAAGGCTACGACAGCGATAGCAATCGAGAGGCTCTCCTGGTCCGGGGCATTCTTCCTGTCATACCATCCAAAAGGTCTCGAAAAGTCATCATTCCGCATGACGAAGTCGCCTACAAGGATCGTAATCGAATCGAGCGGATGATCAACAAACTCAAGCAGAACAGACGCATCGCCACGCGCTTCGATAAAACACTATCCTCGTTCACGGCATTCATAAGCCTCGCAGCCATCAGAATTTGGTTGCCGACCTTTGTCAACAGAACCTAGAATCTGGATTCAGACAATCCGCCGGAAGAAACGGGCCGGTCTTTTGCATCGCGTCTATGTTCGCGTCCCTGAAGCCTGCGAACGCACTGTAAATCGGCCGGAAGACCGGCCCCAGCTTCCATACCTGTGGTCTCACATCGACCAGTGGAGGTTGGTCTCTACAAAGAGCCAGCCACCATCCATAGGCATAGTAGACAAGTTTCTGCAACTTCAGGTGATCGATGTCGCCCGAACTTCCATGTCTCTGGATGAACGTGTTGGCCACCTTGACCGCAGGAACGGATTGCATAATTTTTAATCAAATCATATGCCGGCACAGGCGTCGGCCTTCTTATAATGGGCTACCGAGATTCGGTTAGCAATGTGTCGGCGGCAACAAGCGATTTGGAAATTTATGCCGCTACCCGCTGCCAATACCCTTTCCACACCCGCGACACCGGATGCAGCAGCGCCGCTTCCGCCGCCATAAGGTACTGTTCGCCATTCGAGACGCGGCGATTATCCTCGCGCCATGCCATTTCCTGGCTGTAGGCTTCAAGGTACGGGCCAGCGATGTGATGATGGATGCCGATCTCGGCCCGACGCAGACGCGAGAAGAACGACTCGGCTTGGTTGGTGCAAGCCTCATCCGTCGAATAGGCTTCCTCGTGATTGATGCGCTTCGTCAGGAAGCGGGAATGCAGGACATCCCAGCCGGCGGCTTCATCGGCATAGATGGTGGAGCCGAGTTCGACCTTGGTGCCGATCGCATGGACCGAGGCGGCTTCGGACTTGAACACGAAGGGAAGCGTGATGCCGCCGCGCTCGCGCATGATCACGACAACCTTGCGCTTGCCGGTCTGATGCTCGGCCCTACGGCGATCAACACGGTTCTCTTTGTTGTTCGCGGGCTTCACGTAGCCGCCGAAATAGGCGCCGTCCACTTCGACTTCGCCCGACACGGTGCGGTCCTTGCTGTCGGCCGACAGGGCCTCACGGATCTTGTGAGCCATGACGAAGGCGGTCTTATACTGAACGTCGAGGTCGCGGCTAAGCTGCAAGGCGCTGTGGCCCTTGGCGCCGTTCACGAAGATGGCAATGGCCAAGAGATAGTCGCGGATCGGGAGCTTGCGGCTGGCGAAGATGGTGCCCGACGTGACGCTGTACTGATGCGAGCACGCCTTGCACTTCCACAGCTTGCGGGCCTTGTAGGTGTAGGAGACGGCGCAGGCGCAACGCGGGCAAACCGCTTCGCCCTTCGTGGCGGACCAACGAACCAGGCGGAAGGTGTCGAACGCCTCTTCGTCCGAAAGCCGAGCAACCCGAGCTAAGCTCAGGCTCCTTGCGGCTTTGGAGAGAAGGAAGTGTTGAGACACCGGCGGAACATCCTTTTTGGATGCCTCCAGCTATAATAGCTGTAATGTGTAATGGCAACCAAAAAAGTTGCTCTTGAGCAAATAAGTTGCTCGTGCTACGTCGTGACGATGAGCCCTGAACAGTGTCGCGCCGCGCGTGCGTGGTTGGATTGGAAACAAGATCGCCTTGCAACCGAGGCGAACGTCGGGCTATCGACCGTGAAGGGTTACGAGGGCGGGAAGTCGAAGACGATACCGGCCACGCTGGCAGCCATGAAAGCTGCTCTGGAGAGGGCAGGAATCGAGTTCGTCGAAAACGACGGTAAGGCATTGGGGATCGCCTACAGATTGCCAGCATAAGCAAGGAGGATGCATGTCAGTCGCACTAAAGGCAGTCGCGATAATCCGCAGGCTGCCCCATGGTCGGAAGGTGGACAGGCACCTGGATGCCTGTGCCGCACTTGAGGTTCTCTATCGACAGCTAGATCCGACGCTCCCCCGGCTCCGAATGGCGCACGTATTTGGAGTGACGGCGCTTCCTGATCTCTTCCCAAGCTTGACCGACGAAGGTCGAGAGCGTGTCCATGCTGCCGTATTTGGCGACGATCACGGGCGGGGCACGATGGCACCACCAGTTCTCAATGAACTCTATCTCCTCCAAGGTGGGACGGAGACGGTCCACTAGCTGTGCGTCGGTCTCGTTCGTTATGATGACGAAACCAATCTCACGCTTGGTATGCATCGCGGTTTTTGCCGGACGCCTTAAGGCGGAGATGATGCGTGCGATATACCGTTTGGTATATTCGAGATCTTGGGTGAAACACACCCGAAGAATGTAGACCTGATCTGTCACGGTCGCGTTCCTTTGACGCTAGGAGCGACGCTGACGCTTGCGTTCCGTGAGCCAAGGCGCATATGTAATAGACACAGGCGGTCAGTCTCCCGAAAGGGGCGGTTCGCTTGTCGCTGCGGTGAATCGATAGGCTTCCCTGCAAAAGACGCCCTTCGAAAATCGCTGGTGGAGGTAACGGGACTTGCGCCCGTGGGGTATGGCTTGGACGGTCCCACCCTGCACTGTGCACCCCCTCACGTTGGCTCAGGGGCATTTGCTCCTGAGCCAGTCTTGCGGTTGACGAGGAACCACGTGTTCCCCCGCAAACCGATCTTCCCCTCACGCTTAAGTCTTGAAAGCTGTGGGCTGAGGCTTGATCGCGGATACTCCATTCCGAAGTCAGATTTTAGTCGATCCAAGATTGCCAAGGCCGGCAAACCGTTTGGTGCGACGCCATCTAAAACCCTCAGAACAGCTTGTTTTATCGTTAGTGCCTCGACCGGTGCTGCATGCGTTTCCTCGTTACGAACCGCCCGCATTGCCGCTTCGATGAGCCGGAGCTCTCCTTCTAGCTTGGCTAAGTTCTGCTCCGCACTGCGGAGGGCCTCCCGAGCCTGACTCACCCTGGACAGCAATTCGGTGCGTCGCCCGTTCAGCAAATCCCTGATGTCGTCTGTTTCACTCATATAATCGGTCCTATGTTGCGCTGCAAGTCCAACGTTGTCAGACGTGAGTCTTTTCCACAACTCCGCAACGGCTCTTATGGTTAACGGAATCACGACAGCTTGCCAATTGGTATGGCCCGGCCCTTGCTACGTGCGCGGAAACCCTTTTTCGGGCGGCGAAACAGATTTAGCCAGTATGGTTAGCGAGTCGTTACACGCATGTTGGAGTCCGTGTGCCGTTTCTGCACAGGTTGAATGTACTACACAAAAAGTGTGTTGTGAACTAAATAGATTAATATAGACTTTTTTAGGTGAGAGTGGATACCTTCATTGCCGAAACTGAAACTCAAGGCAAGAAACGTGAAACTCGGTTCGGATGATGGATGGCATTCACGAATGTGCGCGACTTGCCTCAACAAAAAAGCCGCCCAAAGGGCGGCTGGCGGGTCTGTCCTGGCTTCCGTCGATCTGGTAAAACAGTTGCCGATCGGAGTTCGCCATGGCCAAGGTCGCGCGATGACAGTGTGGTATGTTTATCGCCATCATGGAGGACACAATGGAACTCTTTCGGCTGAGGAAGTTCTGACCGAAATAAAAAATGGTAATTATCGCAGCAAGGATGCGCTTTGGACCCCTGGAATGGATAATCCCAAGCTAATTTCCGCTATGCTGGGTATTAAAACAAATCCTATCAAATTTCCATTGCTGAAAGCAGTTAGATTTCTTAAAAATACAATAGTGGTAATTGTTACAATTATATTGAGTGCTGGGGCAATTGCATTGGTAATTGCTGAGCATATACCAATTAGATCGATTATTCGCGGAGCGACATACGGTATAAAAACACAACCAGTTCCTAACCAATTAGTAACACCGCAAGCGAACACCGCAAGTGAAAAAATAGAAAAGAATGTACAATATAAAATATTGCCGATCATCAAAAATGGCGCAATGACTTTTGGCGGATACCCCTGCGCAGGGAGTTGCAATGGTCATATAGCTGGCTATAGCTATTCCAAATCGCGAGGCTTCACAAATTCAACGGACTGCCCAAACGACAGGGGGAGATCCTTCTACGAAGGTTGTATCGTAGCGGTCACTGAGTCGGTCGAGGATGGCACGGCCGGATGGCTCATTCCAGGCAGCCCCTAACCCCCTGATTTTCCTCTTAGGTGTGTTTGCTACCTAATACCGCGGAAATGATTGGAGGTGCCTCCGAGCGCAATCGGCAGTTTCATCGCTGCCAGCCCTGGCATCACGACATCGAACAGGCCCGCATAGTCCATGGCAAACATACGGGTTAGCCAACCGTCGTCCGAATGGTCGATCGCGAGCCGAGCCTGGAGGCAGGCGGTGCGCATCCGCCGTGTCCGGAAGGTTGCGACGGCGGCGCGCAGCTGGTCGGGGTCGGGCCGGTCCTCGGCGTCATAGACCACAAGGAGGTCGCCGCGCGCGTAGGCAAGCCCGATGTTGAGGGCGCGGGGCTTGGTGCGGGGAAACCCCCTCGGAGCCATGATCGTGTCGAACCGGGCCGGCAGGCTCAGCGCCTCGATGGCGGCGATCGTCGCCGCATCGCCCTCTTCTACCATCAATTTGATGTCGAGCTTGGCGGCCGGATAGTCGAGCCGGCCGAGAGCGGCGATGAGCTGGGGCACGACCAGGGCTTCGCGCAGCAGAGGCACGATGATCGTATAGACCGGCAGGTGATGGTCGGGAATACGCCCCTCGGGGGGCGCCTGCGGCTTGGGGCTCATGGCTGTGGCGGCCAGGCGGATCATGACCGCGAGGCTGAACAGCGACGAAACCAGTGCTGTCACGACGCTCAAGGCGATGATGGGCGAGAGGACGAGGCCTGCGGCAAAGGCGAGAACGACCCCGAGCGCGGCGGCTTCCTGACCCATCGTAGGGCCGCCTTTCGCCGACAGATCCCGATCCCACGAGGCGAGGCCATGGCTGGCCAGATGCAGCAGCGCGGGCGCCTTCTGGCGGCGGATCAGCGCCTTCAGGCATCGCGGCGAGACGATCGCGCTTCGGCTGCCCCGCCCTTGTCCTGGCTGGTAGGTCTCGAGTAAGGCCCGCAAGGCTACCCCGCGCGGTGCCAGCACGCGGTCAAGCGCCCTCGCGTTGAGAGCGAGCAGCGCCGCCTCCGGCTCGCCGTCCCAGGGACCATCGGTCGGTGGGAGAACGAGGCGCATCGGCTGTTCGAGATAGGGCATGCCGAGATGGCGGGCGAGCATCCGGTAGAAGGTGTCCTCGGGGAAGCCCGCGCCCAGCAGCGCCCGGTCGGCCGTGACGTCGACCTCCCGCGCCTTGGCGGCAGCCTTGAGCAGAAGGCCCGGTGGCACCCCTTGAGCCCCCAGGAAGGCGATCTCCGCCGGTATCCAGCCAAGGGGCCGCTCATGCGCGAATCCCTCCGGACGCCGTGCCCGTGGGACTGGTCCCGTGATGGCCGGCTGAACTCTCGACGAACCCTGACGCGCCTCGACCGCCATGATAGGATCGGCGACTCCACCCGAATACTGAAGCTTATGCTAGCAGCCATATGCCAGGGTCGAAAGATGAAGATTCGCGCATCTCTGCGCATGATGATGCTGGCCTTAGCCGCGATCGCTGGTGCGGCCGGCGGGGTCGAGGCGGCGCAGACCGGCGGCTCCGCCCCTCCGGATGTCTTCGTGCCGAGTTTTTGGGACCCGTCCCAATTGCCCGAAAAGCCGAAGCCCGATGGGCTGACAAGCATTCGCTTCGTGACGGAAGACGATTATCCACCCTTCGGGTTCATGGCGTCCGACGGCACGCTAGTGGGATTCAATGTCGATCTGGCCCGCGCGATCTGCGAGCAACTGCACGTCGCCTGTACGATTCAGGCCCGGCGCTACGACACGATCGTGCCCTCTCTCAAAGCTGGGGCCAGCGACGCGGCGATCGCCTCCATGGCGATCACGCCGCAGGCTCTGGTGGGCGTGGACTTCACCTCGCCCTACTACAAGACGCCGGCCCGCTTCATGGCGCGGCGTGACGGACAGGCCGGCGACATCAGGCCTGAGACGATCGGCCAGCGGCACCTCGGCGTGGAACGCGGAACCGCTCATGAGGCCTATCTGAAAGCGTTCTTTCCAGAGGCCGATCTACACAGCTTCACGTCCGCGACCGAACTTCGCGCCGCGCTTATGTCTGAGGGCGTCGATCTTGCCTTCGGCGATGGGATCGCCATGGCTCAATGGCTACAGACGCCGCTCGGTGCGCAATGTTGCGCCTTCGTGGGCGGCCCCTTCACGGAAAGCCGCTTTTTTGGGGAGGGGGCCGGAATCGCGGTGCGGAAGGGCAATGTCGCCTTGCGAACCGCGCTCGACTATGCGTTGGCGCGGCTCGCCGCACGGGGCGTCTATACGGATCTCTACCTGAAATATTTTCCGATCGACGTGTATTGAACGCCGTCACATATACTTGCCGAAGGTCGCCGCAGCCTCCTTGGGCTTGTCGAGGTCGGCATTGAAGGATTGCACGAAATTGCCGGTCTTATCCATCAAGTAGATGATCGCCGTGTGATCCATCGAATAGTCGCCGCCGGTGGTGGGGACCTTCTTGGCGAAGACCCGATAGTCCTTCAGCACCTTTGCGACGGCGGCGGGGTCGCCCGTGAGGCCGACGATGCGCGGATCGAACCCGGAGAGATAGTCCTTCAGCACGGCTGGGGTGTCGCGCTCGGGATCGACGGTGACGAACAGCACCGCCGCCTTGCGGTCGGGCCCCAAGGCCTTGAGCATGGCGGTCAGATCCGACAGCGTGGTGGGGCAGACATCCGGGCAATGCGTGTAGCCGAAGAAGACCAGCATCGGCTGGCCCTTGAAATCGACGTCGGAGACCGTCTTGCCGTTCTGGTCGATGAGGGTGAAAGGGCCGCCGATGCTTGAGGCGCCAGCGGTCGGCAGCGTGCCTTGAGCCAGGAACCCCGCGATGATCAGCGCCATGGCGACCAGGATGCCGACGAAGGGCAGGAGGATGCGGCGGGACGGCAAAGTCATGAGCGGCGGTGTTCCATCGGGTCCGTCTGCCAATAGCGACGCCAGCGGCCATTTTGAAGGCGGATTTCGGGACCTCTACCGGCCCTGCACGACTTTCGAAATGACGCGGGCCGTGAAATCGACCATCGGAACGACGCGCGCGTAATTGAGGCGGGTGGGACCGATGATGCCCAGCACGCCGACGATCCGCTGCTGGCCGTCGCGGAAGGGCGCGGCCACCATGGATGAGCCCGACAGCGAAAACAGCTTGTTCTCGGCCCCGATGAAGATGCGTACGCCCTCGCCGGTTTCGGCCCGATTCAGGAGTTCGATGACGTCGGTCTTGGTTTCGAGATCGGCGAACAGCAGGCGTATCCGCTCGATGTCGTCGAGCGCCGTCAGGTCTTCGAGCAGGTTAGCCTGGCCGCGAACGATCAATTGCCGGCCTTCGCCCTGCAGGCCCGCCCAGCTCGCGAGGCCCGCGTCGACGAGCCGCTCGGTCAGCGTGTCGAGCTCACGCTCCGCCGCTCGCCGCTCGGTTTCGATCTCGCTGCGCGCCTCGTTAAGGGTGCGGCCCTTGATGCGGGCGTTCAGGTAATTGCCGGCCTCGACCAAGGCGGAAGCCGGCAAGCCGCGCGGTGTCTCGACGACCCGGTTCTCGACTGAGCCGTCCTCGGCCACGAGGATCGCCAGTGCCCGCTCGGGTTCGAGCCGAAGGAATTCGATATGCTTCAGCCGCGCATTGTCATTGGCGGTGACGACGACCCCGGCTCCCCGGGTGAGCCCTGACAGCAGGCTGGTAGCCTCGCCGAGCGCGCCCTCGAAGGTGCGGAATTTCGAGGCGGCCTTCACCTCGGCCTCGATACGTCGCCGCTCGCCATCGTTGAGGTCGCCGATTTCCAGCAGGGAATCGACGAAGAAGCGCAGCCCCGATTGCGTCGGCAGGCGACCCGCGCTCGTATGAGGTGCGTAGATGAGGCCGAGTTCCTCGAGATCCTGCATCACGCTGCGCACGGAGGCGGGCGAGAGCGACATCGGCAACAGCCGCGAGAGCGAGCGCGAGCCCAGAGGTTCCCCGGTGGCGAGATAGCTGTCGACGATCCGCTTGAAAATCTCTCGGGAGCGCTCGTTCAACGCCGCCAATGCCCCTGATGTCGGGCGGTCGAGACGCTGATCGATGGACAAACTCATTACGACACCATGCCCCCTGCGATACGAGACTTCAAGCAGGTCTGGCGCGGCAATCTCAACGGCCCTTTGTGGTGTCGTCCCGGGTTGAACCCGAAGCCCCTCGTCGGGCTGGTTCGGCCTTTCAGGCAGGCTGGATCTCGGCTCGAGGCTGGGATGACGGTGAACACCGCCGCCGAACGCGCATGTCCGCCGGCCTTTTGAAAGTGCCGTGTCTGGTACGGCGGATGTCAGTCTTGCCGATCAGCCGTGTGGAATTCTGTCTCCGTCAGTCGAACGGGCGTTTGGGATTTTCGATCCCTCCCGATCAAGGCCAAATGATACCATCCGACCCGGAGAGGCGGCGAACCTCGCTCCGGCGTATCAGGTCCGCTGAATTTTAGATTGGCCAAGGACGTCCGGCCCGGTCAATCTAGGGCCGGCGTCGGGAGTTGAGGCCGATTGCGGAGAATTGTCCGGTGACAGCGCCTTTCTACGACCACCTCAACGCCGTGCTCGATTCCATTCGGGCCGACGGGCTGCACAAGACTGAGCGGCTGATCGCCGGGCCGCAAGGCGGGCGCATCGACGTCGTGGCGCGGGGTCTGACACGTAATGTGGTCAACCTCTGTTCCAACAATTATCTCGGCCTCGCCGATCATCCCGATATCATTGCCGCCGCCAAGGAGGCGCTCGACCGCTTCGGCTTCGGCATGGCCTCGGTGCGCTTCATCTGCGGTTGCCAGACGCTGCATCGCGAGCTCGAAGGCGCCATCGCGTCGCATCTCGGCATGGATGACGCCATTTTGTTCGCGGCCTGTTTCGATGCCAATGGCGGGGTCTTCGAGCCTCTGCTCGGCGCCGAGGACGCCATCATCTCGGACGCGCTGAACCATGCCTCGATCATCGACGGCGTGCGGCTCTCGAAAGCCCAGCGCTACCGCTTCGCCAACGGCGACATGGACGATCTCGAACGGCAATTGAAGGCGGCGGAGGCCGCCGGCGCCAGGTTCAAGCTGATCGCCACCGACGGCGTGTTTTCCATGGACGGCCATGTGGCGAACCTTCCCGCCATCTGCGACCTTGCGGAGCGCTATGGCGCGCTCGTCATGGTCGACGATTGCCATGCCACCGGCCATCTCGGCCAGATGGGCAAGGGCACGCCGGCGCTGACCGGCGTCTATGAGCGCGTGCAGATCGTCACCGGCACCTTCGGCAAGGCACTCGGCGGTGCCATGGGGGGCTTCGTGGCCGCGAGCCAGCCGGTCATCGAACTCCTGCGTCAACGCGCACGGCCGTATCTGTTTTCGAACAGCCTCGCGCCGGCCGTGGCGGCAGGCTCGCTGAAAGCGCTGGAGATCGCCCGGGTGGCGGATGACCGGCGGGCGCATCTCGCGGCCCTGACGCGCCGTTTTCGGGCCGGCATCGAGAAGGCCGGCTTCGAAATCCTCAAGGGCGACACGCCCATTATTCCGGTGATGCTGCACGACGCGCGCCGCGCGCAACAGATGGCGTCGGCGCTCGACGAGCGCGGCGTCTATGTGGCGGGATTTTTCTTCCCCGTTGTGCCGAAAGGCCGAGCCCGCATCCGGACCCAAATGTCGGCCGCCCTGACCGAGGCCGATGTCGATTTCGCCATCGCCGCCTTCGAGGATGCGGGCAAGTCGCTCAGCATCGTGTGACGGGCGCGAATGCCTGGGGGCGGTTCGCTATCGTCTGATCCGGCGCAGATGGCATATCTTGACGCGGCCGCCGCGACCATCCTTCCTTGAGACGCATCCTTAGTGCGACGGCGTTCGATCGTAAAGGTGGATCACAGCGCGATGCCGGGCGTCATAGGTCTGGTTCGAGAAATCATGACCCCCGACAAACACGTTATGCCCGAAGCGCACCAAGGCGAGCGCGGGTGAGACCGGGCATGCGAGCGCTGTATCGAGAATGAACAGCGCACAAACGATTCGCGCAGCGCGTTGGATCGACATCGGTCCCTCCCCATGGTGTCGTATAACCGACCCCGACCCTACGGCCGACACTCATCGGCTTTCATCGAGAAAGGCTTTTTCTTCCGCACCGATGGCTTGGTCGTCGCATAGCGGCAAGGCCGTGCGATCGAGGCGGAAGAGCTTATCATTAGGGCCGAACGCGTCGTTCACCGTGTCGTTGGGGCGTGGTGGTCCCGGCTTCCACAGGTGCGCGCCGTCGGGCAGCGTCATGAGTACAGAATGCTCGCCTTCGAGCGACAGGCTCATCGAGCGGCCCCCGACCGGGCCGGCGCAGACCGCGCTGCCGCGAGCGGAATTGGCCTCGCTGACGGAGGGGCCGCACTCGGCGACCGTGGTCAGCGTTTCAGGACGCCCACGAAACTCGAAGCCCATGCGAAGCTGGTAGGCATACTGAAGCGCCGAATAGGCGACGATCAGCACCCTCATCGATCTCACATTCTGCTGCGGATGGGCGCCGAGATGCGCGTCGTCATAAACGTGACTGAAGCAGGCGAAGGTCTTCCCCTGTCCGGGAACGCGTCCCATGAGATGCGTGATGAATTCGCTCGGTTCCGCCGCGCTTGCCGGCACCGAGGATGTGAGACCGACAAGGAGCGCCGATATCGCGACAAATCGATTGGCCATTTTCGATGCATCCCTGGCTGGAGCCAAGGTCGAGACCTTACGGGTCGCCGAGCCCTCCGTCGATCAACAACGCCGGGCGGAACCGACCTCCGGCGGCGGACTACGGTTCCCGAACCGCCAGGTCGGCGATAGGATGAGGCTGGAACTGGTCCACGAACCAGCCGGCCCGATGCGGGGGGATGAATGTCGAACGATGTCGTGATGGTCACCGGGGCAGGGGGCTGCATCGCCGCTTGGATCATGAAGGATCTGGACGAGCGCGGCGCGACGGTCGTTGGCTTCGACCTGTCGGAGAGCCGACGGCGCGCCGCCCTGGCGATGGACGCGGATGCGCTGGCGCGGGTCGCCTGGGAGACCGGTGACATCGCCGATAGCGAGCGGGTCCGGCAGGTTGCCGAACGCCATGGCGTGACGGCCATCATCCATCTCGCGGCCTTGCAGGTCCCCTTCACCAAGGCCGATCCCGTGGCGGGCGCCAAGGTCAACGTCCTCGGCCACGTCAATGTCTTCGAAGTCGCGCGGCACCTCGGCATCAAACGGCTGGCCTATGCGAGTTCGATCGCGATCCAGGGCATGGAGCCCGGCAGCCCGTGGCTTGCGACGCTCTATGGCGCCCACAAGGCGTTCGGCGAGGCGATGGCCCGGGTCTATTGGCAGGATTGGCAGGTGCCGAGCGTCGGCATCCGGCCAGGTGTCGTTTATGGACCCGGCCGCGACCAGGGGATGAGCGCCGCGCCGACCTTCGCGATGCTGGCCGCCGTGCTCGGCAAGGCCTATGCGGTGCCCTATACGGGCCCGTTCCCCTTTCTCTACGTGCGGGAGGCGGCGGCAGCTTTCGTCGAAGCCATCGCCAGGGACCGGGAGGGCGCCCCGGTGTTCGACCTCAACGGCATCGCCTCGACGATCGAGGACGTTCTCGACCTCGTCAGGGCGCGGGCGCCGGATGCGCCGATCACCGCGACGGGAGCGCCCTTTCCGTTTCCAGCCTCCCTGTCCGACGAGCCGTTGCGGGCCTTCCTCGGCGACTATCGCCGTTGGGATCTCGCCTCGGGCGTGGCCGAGACGGTGGCGATGTTCGACGATCTCGTGGCGCGGGGAAAGCTCGGCGCAGCGGATGTTCCTTAAAGCACGACGTGGCGAGAATGGTTGAAAACAGAGCCGGCCCGTAACCTTGGGCCTTGTCCGGCGAAGATCAGGGATGTCCGGCGGCGACCGGAGGACGTGATCAGGAAGACCGGCATGCGCAACGGCAAAGTCCTTCGCCGAATCGTCGTGACGGTTCTCTGCGTCGTCGGATCCCTGGTGATCGGCCAGTCGCAGATGACGGCGGCCAAGGCGTCGAGCACCCGCGCGGCGGTAACGTTCAGCGCTGATGACGGGGTCGTGATCCACGGAATCTACACGCCCGCGTCCTCCGCGAAAGCGCTCATCCTGCTGTTCCATCAGGCGGGGTCGAGCAAAGGAGAATATGCGACGATCGCGCCTCGCCTCGTTGCCGAAGGCTATGCGTCCCTCGCGATCGACCAGCGGGCCGGCGGCTCGCTCTTTGGGACCAATCAGACGGCCGCCGCGCTGAACGGCGACGCCAGCTATCTCGACGCCAAACGCGATCTTGTCGCGGCGCTCGCCTGGGCGGCAGACAAGCACCTGCCGGTCATTCTGTGGGGCAGCAGCTATTCGGCCTCGCTGGTCTTCCTCGTGGCGGCCGACAATCCCGGCAAGGTCGCCGCCGTGATGGCCTTTTCTCCCGGTGAGTATCTCGGCAGCGGCTCGACGGTCCGCAACGCGGCGGCTCGCGTGTATGTGCCGATCTTCGTCACCTCGGCGCAGGACAGCGGCGAGATCGCGGCCGCACGATCGATCCTCGGCGCCGCGCCGTCCCCAACCAAGGTCCAGTTCGTTCCGACGCATGGGGGCGTGCATGGTTCATCGACGCTGATCACCGCCCGCAACCATGCGGGAGCGGCGGCGGCCTGGGTCGCGGTGCTGAATTTCCTCCACGTCGCCGTCCCGTGACGGAATGACGGGCCACTTTCCGGGACGCAAGTGCCGTGCCCTCAACCTCTTTGGGGTAAACCGCCGCGCGTCTTGATAAAATCGATCACTGTCTCGACCCCCTCGCCGGCCTTCATGTTGGCGAAGACGTAAGGTTTGTCCCGGCGCATGCGCTTTGTGTCCCGGTCCATTACCTCCAGGGAGGCGCCGACGAAAGGCGCAAGGTCGGTCTTGTTGATGATGAGAAGGTCCGAGCGCGTGATGCCCGGGCCGCCCTTGCGGGGGATCTTCTCGCCGCCCGACACGTCGATGACATAGAGGGTGAGGTCGGCGAGTTCGGGCGAGAAGGTCGCGGCGAGATTGTCGCCGCCGGATTCGATCAGGATGAGGTCGAGGGCCGGAAAGCGGCGGTTGAGGTCGTCGATGGCCGCGAGGTTGATGGACGCGTCCTCGCGGATCGCGGTATGCGGGCAGCCGCCCGTCTCGACCCCGAGGATGCGATCGAGCGGCAGGGCCTCGGCTCGGGCCAGGATCTCGGCGTCTTCCTTGGTGTAGATGTCGTTGGTGATTGCCGCGATCTCATAGCTGCCGCGCAGCCGCTTGCACAGATGCTCCATCAGCGCGGTCTTGCCCGAGCCGACCGGGCCGCCGATGCCGACGCGCAAAGGTCCGTTGTGATGGGTCATGATCGGAACAACCTCGAATAGAGCGTTTCATGGTGAAGCGCGGCGATGTCTGAGCGGAACGCGCAGCCGCCGAGATCGTCGAGGCTGGAGGTCGCGGCCCACGTCCCGAGGGCCTGGGCCGGCGCGATCAGAGCCGCCGTGACGCGCTGCCCGTCGGTCTGGCCGATCGGCCCAAGCCGCACGGCGGCGGAGACGAGGTTTTGCGCGAAGGCGAGCGCGAAGGCTTCGAGGCTTGGCCGAGCCGGCATTCGGGCGGCGCCCGCCGTCGCCCCGAACGCGACCGGATAGGCGATGTCCTGGCCATAGGGCAGGGCGCTGCAGGCGGCGTGCGGCCACGCGGACCGCGTCGTCTCGGCGAAGGCCGTTCCCATGCCGGCGGTTTCGAGCCGCCGCTCGCGGGAGGGGGCGAGCGCCAGGGCAAGCTCGTTGACCTCGATGAGGGCGACGGCGTCTTCATTCGTGGCGGCCTGCCAGGCGGCGGCAGCCAGCACGGCGTCCTGCCGCCCCGAGCCATGACGCATCAAATCGCCGATCCAGCCTTGGAGGCTTGGCGCATCATGGACCAAACCCGCGTCGACAGCCGATTCCAGTCCATGCGAATAGGCGAAGGCCCCCACCGGAAAGGCCGGCGACAGCCAGGCCAGCAGCGGCAGGGTGGAGACGGGCTCCGCAACCGTGACATCCATCAATGGTCGTGCTTGTGACCGTGATGGCCATGGTCGTGTTTGTGGTCATGGTCGTGTTTGTGGTCATGCCCGGCGTGACCATGGTCGTGCTTGTCGCCGTGATCGTGTCCGGCGTGATCGTGTCCGGCGTGATCGTGGGATCGATGGTCATGCGCGTGGGCGTGATGCTCGGCTCCGGACGGGGCCGCATAGGCGCCGCCCTCGGGATCGAAAGGCGCTTCGATCTCGACTACCGAGGCGCCGAGCTGGCGCAGCATGGCCTCGATGACATGGTCGCCGCGCAGCCGCAGCGCGCGCGCGGTGATCTGGGCTGGAATGTGCCGGTTGCCGACATGCCAGGCGAGACGCACGAGATCGCCCGGGTCGCGCCCGCGCACCTCGATCAGCACTTCCGGCGCGGCCACGACCTCGACAATGCGGCCGTCCTCCAGCACCAGGGCGTCCCCGCCGCGCAGCGCCACGGCCTCCGGCAGATCGAGCAGAAAGGCAAGTCCCCGCGTCCCGGTCATGGCGATACGGCGGCGATGGCGATCGTCGAAATCGAGGACGACGCTATCCGAAGCCTCTCGCGACCAGTCGGATTTGGCCAGGACGGCGGTGGCACGGATCACGGCAAGCTCCTCAGGATTGGTCATAGAGGTCGGGTTCCTTCGGCAGGAAATCGTCGTCGAGCGCCTGCTCGATGGTGAAAGGCGGTGTTTCGGGAAAAAGCGTAAAATCGATGCCGGTTTCTTCGGCGGCCTGGCTCCTCGCCGCGCCGTAGATTTTGGCAAATATCTCGCCAGGGTAGGGCCGAAGGCTCGGACTGTCTTCCAGAACGCCCTCTATTTCCATGCGTTGATCCCGGATGGTCCGCTGCCAGCTCGGCATTCGGCGCCCGGGTTGAAATTTCCACTTCAAGAGATGGGCCACCAAAACCGTCGTCCGTTTGCGGATCTGACGTTTGTCCGATCTCGCCACGCCTCCCACCTCGTCGATGAGATTGTCGAGATCGAGTTCGTCGAACCGTTTTTCACGCAACAGTCTCGCCTGTTCCTGCGCCCACAGGAAAAAGTCCTCGTTGTAGAGGCTTAGGTTGAGAGTGACGGCAGGTTCGCCCATGGCGGTCTCGCCGAGCGTTCAGAGGTCTTCGACTTTGTCGGGATGGACGACCTCGACCTTGCGGTCCGTGATGAGGTCCGCCGAGATGCGGCGCCATTCTCCAAGATGCGGCGTGCCGAAATGCGCCTCGAGCGCGTCGCGCGACGACCATCGCTCCACGAACACAAAGACGTTGGGCTCGGTGATGGAGCTGTGGAGGTCGTAGGAGACGCAGCCCTCCTCCTTATGGGTCGCGGCGATCACCGTCCGGGCATTATCGAGAAAGTCGGCCCGCTTTTCCGGACGAACGGTCAGCGTCGCGATCACGTAGATCATGGATAGGCTCTCCTCAAAATTCATGTCGACCCGCGCCTCACTTAAGGCCCCCCGCTCAAGGAAGGCAACCAGGGACGTTGCTGTCGAAAACCCGGTTCCGCCTCTCGGCAAGTGGTGTTTGGCGGCCTACAATAAAGGCTCGGCCACGGGAGATCGACGGACATCGCAGCTTATCGGTTCATCCATGCGGCGGACATTCATCTCGATTCTCCCCTGCGGTCCCTGGCGCTCCGGAACGCCGACCTTGCCGAGTTGATCGGCAACGCGACGCGTCGCGCCTTGGTACGGATTGTAGATCTCTGCCTCAACGAGCAGGTCGACGCACTGGTGCTCGCGGGCGACCTTTATGATGGCGAGCAGACGTCGATGAAGACGGCGCGCTTTCTCGCCGAACAGATCCGGCGGCTCGATGGCGCCGGCATCCGGGTCTTCATCATCCGTGGCAACCATGACGCCCTGTCGAAGATCACCAAGGAACTGACCTTTCCCGATACGGTCAAGGTGTTCGGCGGCCGTGCCGAGGCCATCGAACTTGTCCGTGAGCGCGGCGAGGTCCCGATCGTGATCCATGGCCTGAGTTTCGCGCAGGCGCATGCCCCCGAAAGCCTGCTCGGCAAATACAGGCCGCCCCTCGATGGGGCCGTGAACATCGGCATCATGCATACGAGCCTCGGAGGCGCGATGGGGCACGACCCCTACGCGCCCTGCGGGCCGGCCGATCTCCATGCCAGCGGATTTCGCTATTGGGCGCTCGGCCACATCCACCACCGCGACGTCATCGAGGGCGCCTCCATGATCGTCATGCCGGGCATGCCGCAGGGGCGCGACATCAACGAGGCGGGGCCAAAATCGGTCAGCCTCGTCACCATCGGCGACGATCGCTCGATCCGGGTGGAAAAGCGGGTCACGAGCGTCGCACAATTCGAGCGCGTGACGGCGGATGTCTCGGGCATCGCAGACTGGCGCGACCTCGTCACGGCGACCTCGGGCGCCCTGGAGCGAGCGCGGAGCGATGTCGCCTCGGAGCATCTCGTCGCCCGCTTGACGCTGAAAGGAACGACGCCGCTCGCCTGGCGGCTGCGGCGCGACCTCGATCTCCTCGGCGCGGAAATGGACGATCGCGCCTCAATCATCGGCCGATGCTGGGTCGAGAAGATCGAGATCCAATGCCGCCCCCCGGACGCGGTCGGACCGTCGAGCGACCCGCTTCTCGAATTGCGCCGCCTGATCGACGAGGAGATCATCGGCTCCGAGGCCTACGGCCAGAAACTCGTCGACATCGCCGAGGAATTGCTAGGGCAGCTTCCGTCCGACTGCCGCAACATCTTTGGAGGCGATAAGGCGACCCTCAGAACCCGCGTCGGCGATCTCGCCCGAGAGGGCGCGCAAGACGTCTTGGCTCGGCTTCACGCCGCCCCAGCCGGCGCTGACGACTGATGCGTCTCGATCGCCTGGATCTCACCCGCTACGGCCGTTTCACCGATCATATCCTCGACTTCGGCGAGCCCGAGGCCGGACGGCCCGACCTTCACATCGTCTATGGGCCGAACGAGGCGGGCAAATCGACCACCCTGTCCGCCTTCCTCGATCTGCTTTTTGGCATCGAGACGCGCAGCGGCTACGATTTCCTCCATCCCTATGCGACGATGCGGATCGGCGCCGCGCTCCGGCTCGACGGGGGCGTGCGGGATTTCGCCCGCATCAAGCGGCCGCAGAACAGTCTTCTCGACCATAACGATCAGCCGGTGGCGGGGGCTGCGATCCTGGCTGAACTGGGGGGCATCGACCGCGACGCTTATCGCACCATGTTTTCGCTCGACGACGAAACCTTGGAAGCCGGCGGGGAAAGCATCCTCGCCAGCAAGGGCGACCTTGGCCAGTTGCTCTTCTCGGCCAGCGCGGGTCTGGCCGATCTCAGCCACGGCCTGACGGATCTCGAGGCCGAGGCTCAACGGTTCTACAAGTTCAAGGCCCGCAGCGGCATTCTGTCGGCTCTGAAGAAGCGGCTCGCCGACCTCAAGACCGAGCGCGAACGCATCGACACGCTGGCCTCCGACTATGCCCGCCTGATCCAGGACCGGGACGGGGCGGCCGCGCTCTACGATGATGCCATCGCAGAGCGCGGTCGGAATCAGGCGCGGATTGAGGAGATTGGGCGGCTATTGAGTGCCCTGCCGCGCCTCGCGGCGCTGCGCGGCTTGCGCGAACGCCTCGCGCCCTATGCCGGCCTGCCCGAGGTGCCGCGAGAATGGGCCGGAGAGCTTCCCCGGCTACAGACGGCGGAGATCGAGCTCGGTGTCGGCATCGACGCTATCACCCAGGACATCGAGGAACGCTCGACCCTGCTCCAAAGCCTCGTGATCGACGATGCGGCCTTGGCGCAAGCCGACCGCGTGAACGGGCTTTCGACGCTTCGGCCGCGTCATGTGACGGCCGACAAGGATCTGCCGGAGCGGCGGCAGCGATCGCGTGAGGC
This sequence comes from Lichenihabitans sp., assembly GCA_965214365.1. Classification (GTDB taxonomy): domain Bacteria; phylum Pseudomonadota; class Alphaproteobacteria; order Rhizobiales; family Beijerinckiaceae; genus Lichenihabitans. The sequence continues at coordinate 33,103 of CBDCBM010000004.1, read as the reverse complement.
CGATGGCGAGATTTCCAGCCTTCTGCGCCGCATCGAGCGGGAGGGCGAGGCCGAGCCCGGGCGCCTCATCCTTGGTGCCTCCATCACTGGCCGGCTGCGCGAATTGATCGAGGCCCGTTCGGGCATCGATACCGCCGTCAAGGCGGCCCATGTCGAATGGGTCGGCGCCGAACAGCGGCTTGTCGAAGCGCGATCGACGCTCGATGCCGCCAAGGCCGGGGACGAAATCGGCCGGACTTCCGCGTCGGCCATGGCGTCGCTTCGTGCCGCGCTGACGAGTGTTAGAGGGCAAGATTTCGCGGCGCGGCGGCGGCTGGCGGAGCGCTCCGGCGAAATCGCGAGCGCGAAGCTGATGGAGCGCTTGCGCGCGCTCCGTCCCTGGCAAGGGGAAGGCGAGGACCTCGCCGACCTGCGGGTCCCGCCGGCGGCCGCGATCGCGCGATGGAACACGATGATCGCCGAGGCGCGAAAAGACATCGAGCGCCATGCCAATCAGGCTGAAAACCTCACCACCGAATTGCGGCGGCTCAATGCCGAACGGCACACGATTGGCGCGGTCACCGGCCTCGTCGGCGACCAGGAAGCCGCTCTCGTTCGCGCGACGCGCGATCAGGCTTGGGCCGAGCATCGGCGGCGGCTCGACGCGACGAGCGCCGACGCTTTCGAGACGACATTGCGTCGCGACGACGCCGTCGCGCAGGGGCGCTTCGGGCATATGGCCGACCTTGCCAAGCTCCATCAGGTCGCCCAGGCCATCGCCATTGCCCAAGCCCAATGCGAGCGTGCCACTGAATTGCGTGACGCCGCAACGGCTGCGCAGCGAACGATCGAGATGGAGATCTCGCATGCGATCCGAACCGTCGCACCCGCGCTTGATGGCATGCCGCTGCCGCAATTCGAAACGTGGCTCACGGATCGCGATCTGGCCTTGCAGGCCCGGGACGCCGTGCGGACGGCCAAGCAGGACAGGCGGGATGCCGATTCCGACGCGGCCAGCGCCAGGGAGGTGCTAGCCAAGGCAATGGCCGAGGCCGGCCTGCCGCAGGATCCCGAAACCGGCATCGACACGCTGCTCGTCACGGCTCAAGATCGCCTCGACCGCGAGACGGTGCTCCAGACCCAGCGCGACGCGCTCGAAGACCGCCGGCGGGAGGTTGCTAGCCGCGAGCGCGAGAGGGCAGAGGTCGCGGCCAGGGACCGGGACTGGGCCGAAGCGTGGGCCGAGATTTGCCAGGCATGCTGGCTCGGCGAGGGCGGTAGGGTGCCGACACTCGCGACGATGCGCGAAATTCTTCCCGTCCTGGCCGACCTTGGACCGGCCCTCACGCGCCGCGACAGTCTCGCGGATCGGATCGCCAAGATGGACAATGATCAGGCCGCGTTCCGCGACGAGGTCATTGCCATCGCAGGCGACATGGGGATCACCGACACGAAGGGGTTAGTCTTGGACCTTTCACGAACGATGGATCAGCGTGTCGAGAAAGCTCGGGCCGATCGCGCGTCTCGGGATGACGAGGCGCGGAAGATCGAAGGCTTGCGGGAGCGGCAACGCGCGCTTGGCGAGGCCTTGGCGGTTCATCGGCGGCAGGTCGAGGCGATGACCGCGCATTGCGGCGTCGAAACCCTCGCCGAGGTGGCGCGCTGCCTCGCCGACATCGAAAAGCGCGCGGACTTGCAGCGTCAGGCGGACGAAGCCGAGCACGATGTGCTTGTCACGCTGCGTGTGCCGACGCTCGCCATAGCCGACGATGCGCTCGCGGCGACCGATCCTTTGGTGCTGGAGACGGAACTGGCGGGTCTGAAAATTCGCTTCGACAATCTCGACCAGCGCTGCCACGAGCTGTTCTCCACCCATAGCAAGGCGGTCGATCGCGTGGAGGCGATCGGCGGGGACGCGACGGTGGCGGAGATCGAGGAACGGCGGTGGACGACCCTGCTGGAGATCGAGGAGGGCGCTCGACGCTATTTCAAGCTGCGTGCCGGCACCGCCGCTACCGAATGGGCTCTGAGGGCCTATCGTGACCGCCATCGCAGTTCGATGCTGGAAAGCGCTTCACGGGCGTTCAAGACGATCAGCCGGGGCGCCTACACCGGCCTGGCGGCTCAGCCGGAAAAGGACGGCGAGGCGCTGATCGCACTCGCGGCCGGCGGCGGGTCGAAACAGGCGGCCGAATTGTCCAAGGGGACGCGCTTCCAGCTCTACCTGGCCTTGCGGGTCGCCGGCTATCACGAATTCGCCAAGACGCGCCGTCCGGTGCCTTTCATCGCCGACGACATCATGGAGACGTTCGACGACTTCCGTGCCGAGGAGGCCTTGCGGCTCTTCGCCGGCATGGCCGAGGTGGGTCAGGTGATCTATCTCACCCACCACAGGCATCTGTGCGAGATCGCCAAAAGCATCGCTCCCGGCGTCAGAATTCACGAGATCGCCGCAACCTCGACCTGACGTGCCCGAAGGTTCAGGCCGCCAGAAGCCGTTGAACCTCGCCGACCAGATCCTTGAGATGGAAAGGCTTCGACAAGATCTTGGCGTCGCGCGGAGCATTGTTGTCGGGATTGAGCGCAACCGCCGCGAAGCCGGTGATGAACATCACCTTGATGTCGGGGTCGAGTTCGGTAGCCCGGCGAGCGAGTTCGATCCCGTCCATCTCCGGCATCACGATGTCGGTGAGGAGAAGCTCGAACGGCTCTTCGCGCAGACGATGATAGGCGGCGAGCCCGTTATCGAATGACGTGACCGTGAATCCCGCGTTCTGCAGGGCCTTGACGAGAAAACGACGCATGTCGTTGTCGTCTTCGGCCAGCAGGATTTTGGTGGGCGTATTGGCGCCTGAGTCCATTATTCTTTACCTCGGGTACAATCGGCCCCTCTGGCGACCATTAACCATAAGCCACATCAGGGTTAAAGGAGAGTAAAAAGCGATAGCATTTCTGTGGGCGGCCGCCGGGTTCAATTTCTCGCCGCCCACCGCAATCTTGTCCAGAAAGATGAACATCCGACAAAGGGCCGAAAATTTGCCCTGGCGGCTGGTGGACAGGAGACTGAGGGTTGGCACATTGGATTTGTGCGGGGATTCGGCCGGCAAGGGCCTCTCGCGGGACTGGAGGCGGATTTCAAGCATGGGTGCCACCTCCGGCAAGGATGACGCGGCTGAGGCGCGAGCCGTGCTGGGTGAAAGCGACGAGATCGATCCGCCGATCGAGGTGATCGGGCCGGATCATCTCCTGTCGGGAGTGGTTTTGAGCTCGCCGCATTCGGGCTCCCTCTATTCCGCGCGCTTTCTAAGAAGCGCCCGCCTCGATGCCTCGACGCTGCGCCGCTCCGAGGACGCCCATGTGGATGAATTGTTCAGGCCGGCTGTCGGGCTCGGCGTGCCTTTGCTCAAGGCACGGTTTCCCCGTGCCTATCTCGACGTCAACCGGGAGCCCTTTGAACTCGATCCGCGCATGTTCGAGGGCCGGTTGCCGGGTTATGCCAATACGCGCTCGGTGAGGGTCGCGGGCGGCCTCGGCACCATTGCCCGCATCGTCGGCGACGCCCAGGAGATCTACGCCAAACGGCTGTCGGTCGAGGAGGCGCTCGCGCGGATCGAGGCTTTGCACCGGCCCTACCATGCGGCCCTGCGTCATTTGACCGACCATGCGCTGGCGCGGTTTGGCCGAACATTGCTCATCGACTGCCACTCCATGCCCTCCGCTTCCGCCGCGCCGCACGCCGTGGCGGGGCGTGAGGATCGGGCCAAGGCCGATTTCGTGATCGGCGACCGCTACGGCACGAGTTGTTCTTCGATGTTCACCGAGGCAGCGGAAAGCCGGTTGCGAACGCTGGGCTATCGGGTGGAACGCAATAAACCCTACGCGGGCGGCTATATCACCGAACATTACGGTGCGCCGAGCCTGCATCGCCACGCCTTGCAGATCGAGATCAACCGAGCGCTTTACATGAACGAGAGGACGTTCGAACGGGGCCCGGCCTTCGCCGAAGTCAGCCGGCACATGAGCGAACTCGTCAATGTCCTCATCGAGGTGGCGGCCACAGGGCCGGATCAGCACCGCATCGCGGCCGAATAGCGGGCCTCTGACAAAGAAAGAGGCCGCCTGCGTTGCCACAAGCGGCCCAAGTCTAGGGAGGAAACGCCCAAGAAGGGCATACGGCAACGAATTGCCGCAACGCACAATTGGCATGTGCGGCGCACAAAATCAAGGGCGAAGACCGAATATGTCTGTGCCAGACCATCGCGGCCCGAGCCGCGACCGACCGGTGCCTTTCGCGATCGAACTGGCGGGGCGGCGGCGGGCGATGTAGAGAGCGCGGGCAAGGCACGAGGCATGGGCCGCGTTCATGGAGCGCGATGCGTTTAGGTTTGGCGAAATTTGACAAACCCAAACGCATGAACGTGCCCAAATTTAGAGATGAGCATGTGGCTTTAGGCGACATGCATTGGCGAGAGCCGGCTCAGGAGAGATCATGACTGCGGTGGATTTCGAGAGTTTCGTCGCCGAACTGGCAAATCTGGCCGGAGAGGCGATCGTTCCGTTCTTTCGCACCGCCATGACGGCCCGGGACAAAGGCATCGGCGGAGCCTTCGATCCCGTGACCGAGGCCGACCGCGCCGCCGAAGGAGTGATGCGGCGCAAGATTTTGGGCACGTTTCCGGCTCATGGCATCATCGGAGAGGAATTCGACGATCATCAGCCGGATGCCGAATATGTCTGGGTCCTCGATCCAATCGACGGCACGAAGAGCTTCATTTCAGGCTTCCCCACCTGGGGAACGCTTGTGGCGCTCGAACATCATGGTGTTCCGGTCTATGGCATGATGTTCCAGCCCTTCACGCGCGAGCATTTCTTCGGCGACAGAGCACGGGCCACTTGGACCGGGATCAACCCGCTCGGCACACAGATTCAGCATGCCTTGCGCTGCCGTCCCTGCGCGGCGCTGTCCGAGGCGACCGTCATGACCACCAGCCCCTATCTGATGGATGAAGCCGCCCGAGCGGCCTTTGGCCGGGTCGCCGAAGCGGCAAAGCTCACGCGGTTCGGCGGCGATTGCTACAGCTACTGCATGGTCGCGGCCGGTCATGTCGATCTCGTGGTCGAGGCCGGGCTCAAGCCCTACGATATCGCGGCCTTGATTCCGATCATCGAAGGAGCGGGGGGCGTCATCACCGATTGGCAGGGCGGCAGCGCGGCTCAGGGCGGCTCCGTCGTGGCCGCCGGCGACCGCCGCCTGCACGCGGCGGCCTTGGCGATCCTGGCCGGTTGAGGGACAGCGGCGTGACGGAGACCGGTCAGCCGGCCGCAACCGAGGCCGATCGCGAGATCGCGCGTCTTGAGCGCGAAAACGCCGAGTTGCGGCGTCGCGTCGAGGATATCCGCAAGACCGGCCCCGGCGCACCGAAAGGCCCTATGTCCGGTCTTCGGCTCTGGCGCCGGGTCAAGACCCGGCTGGCGCTGCTGGCCGCCCGCAAGCCCTTGTCGCCGCAGACCGGATGGGTGCTTGAAACCGGCCTCTTCGATGCCTCGGCCTATAAGGCCCAGGCGGGGCTCAACCGCGTCACCTCCGCCGAGGCGGCCTCCCATTATGCCATGGTCGGCGAGGCGCAGGGGCTGCGGCCGAACGCGGATTTCGATCCTCAGATCTATGCGGCTGCCTATCCGGAAGTGCTCAACAGCAAGATGGGCCTTCTGGTCCATTACGCGCGGCATGGCGTGCAGGAGGGTCGTCTCCGCTCGTTCGATCCCAAACCCTATATCCGCGCCGGCCGCCGCGCCTTCGAGCCCGGTAAACCGACGATGCTCGTCGCCTCGCATGAAGCGTCGCGAACCGGGGCGCCGATTCTCGCCTGGAACCTCCTGCGCGCCTTCGGCGAGACCCACAACGTCATCGCGGTGCTGCTGAGCGGCGGCGAACTCGAGGCGGATTTCGAGGATTTCGCGACGATCTTCGTCGGGCCATTCGAGAACAAGGCCAGGAATCCGGCGACGCTGGCCCGGGTCGTGGCCGAACTCGTCCGCCAGCAGCCGATCGATTTCGCGATCGTCAACAGCATCGTCAGCCACCCGCTGCTGTTCGGACTTGCCGATTGCTTCATTCCCGCCGTCGCGCTGGTGCATGAATTCGCCTCGGATCCGAATATCCATCCGGCTGGCGCGGTCAGCTATGGGGCGCGCATGGCGAGCGAGGTCGTGTTCGACGCGCTGGCGCAGCGCCAGGCGGCGCTCGACGAATGGCCGGGTGTGACACCGCGCAACCTTCACGTCTTTCACCAGGGCGCCTCCGCCGTCCCGCGCGCGCGCAAAGCCGACCTCCCGGCCGGCGAAGCCAAGCCCCGCCCCGACATCGGGCGTCTGGTTCGCGGCACGGGCGGGCGTCCCGTCGTCCTCGGCCTTGGCAGCGTCGCGATGCGTAAAGGCGTCGATCTTTTCGTCTCGATCGCTCAGGCGGTCGTGGCCGAACTCGGCCCCGAGGCTGTGCGCTTCGTGTGGATCGGCGGGACGCCGAAGCCCCATCCCGAGGGCGTCTATTGCGGCTGGATCGCCGACCAGATCAGGCGCGCCGGATTGTCGAAGGTGGTTGAACTCCTCGAACCGGTCGACGACCTGACGGAGGCTTTCGCGGCGGCGGCGGTGGTGGTCTCGCCCTCGCGTCTCGATCCGTTCCCCAATGTGGCCATGGATGCGGCCCTGGCCGGCGTTCCCCTCGTGTGTTTCGACAAAGCGAACGGATTCGCCGATTTCCTGGCTGCCCATGAGGCGACGCGAAGCCTTGTCGTCCCCTATCTCGATGTCGCGGCGGCGGCCCGATGCGTGACCGACCTTCTCGGCGACGAAGCCCGGCGGGCCGCCCTGGGACAGGCCTTGCGCGATCTGTCCACCCAGGATTTCGCGATGCCGCTTTATATCGAGCGCCTGCGGCCCGTGATCGCGCAAGCGACGCTGATCGCCGCGCAGGAGCGGCGGGACACCGAGTTCCTCGAAGCCGACGACACGTTCAAGCCTCTGCTCTGGGTCAGCCCGCACGAGCCGGTGCCGCCCGGAAAGGCGGTGCGCTTTCACATCCGCAAGGCGGCGTCGGGGCAGGAGTCGAACCAATATTGCCGTCGTCCGGCGCTGGGCTTCGTGCCGCAAGTCTACGCCGAGCACCATCCGGCGCTGGATGCCTCGCCGTTCGAGAACCCGCTGGCCCATTGGATACGAGCCGGCAAGCCGCAGGGACCTTGGTCACATGCCGTGACGATCGCCGAACCCGGACCGGTGCCGAGCCCGTCGCGGCTGCGGGCGGCCCTTCACGTCCACCTGCATTATCCGGAACTCGCAGAGGGGGTGCTCGGCGCCATGGCGGCCAACCAGACCCCCCTCGACATTTTCGTCTCGACCACCTCGGCCGACAAGGCCGCCGACATCCGCCATCGATTCGCGGCCTATGCGAAAGGGCCGGTGACGATCGAGGTCGTGCCGAACCGAGGCCGCGACATAGGGCCGATGCTGACGATCTTCGCCGACCGGCTTCTGGCCTACGATGTCGTGGGCCATGTGCATGGCAAGCGCAGTCTCGCCCTGACCTCGGTGGGGCTGAGCACCGATATCGGCGTGGTCTGGTACGAATTTCTGCTGCAGCATCTTCTCGGGGCCAAATTCCCGATGGTGGATGTGATCCTGGGCCGGTTCGCGGCGGAGCCGAGCCTCGGCCTCGTCTTCCCCGAAGATCCCAACCTCACAGGATGGAGTCTCGACCGCGACATCGCGATCGATCTCGCGGCGCGCATGGATCCGGCCATGGTTGTGCCGCGTTTCATCGACTTTCCAATCGGGACCATGTTCTGGGCGCGCCCAGCGGCGCTGAAGCCGCTGTTCGACGCGAAATTCGAATGGAGCGATTATCCGGAGGAGCCCGTGCCGATCGACGGGACCATGCTCCACGCGCTGGAGCGGCTGCTGCCGGTGGTTTGCCGGCATGCCGGTTTTCACCACGAGACGACGCATGTGCCGGGGGTCAACCGCTAAACGGGGTTTTGGATGACGCGAGACGACACCGGCGACGCGCCGCAGGCGAGGTGGGCCTGGCTCGACCAAGCCCAACGCGATGCGGCCTATGACAATAACGGCGCCGTGCCAGGTGTCGCCGAATGGGCGGAGGCCCGCAACGCCGCCTCGGCCGCCTACCGGTCCGCTCATTCGGACAAGCTCGATCTTCCGTACGCCGACAAGCCTCGCACGGCCTTCGACCTCTATCCGGCCGCCGAGGCCTCGGCGCCCTGCCTCGTCTTCATCCATGGCGGCTATTGGCAGCGCAATTCGCGCGAGGTTTTCGCGATTTATGCGGAAGGCTTGGCGCAGGCCGGCTGGGCGGTGGCCATGCCGAGCCACACCTTGGCCCCCGAGGCGAGCCTCGCCACCATCGTGGACGAGATCGGTCTCGCTTTGGATTGGCTGGCCGACCACGGGGCGGCTCACGGCATCACCGGGCCGGTGGTGCTGTCCGGTTGGTCGGCCGGGGCGCATCTGACCGCGCTTCACCTCGGCCACCGACGCGTCGCGGCGGGGCTCGCGATCTCGGGCGTTTTCGAGCTCGGTCCAATCCGCGACACCAACCTCAATGGGGCTCTCAAGCTCACCGACCACCAGGTTGAGACGCTTTCGCCGCTTCGCCTCCCCGCGACGAAAAAACCGCTCGCCATCGCCTACGGGACCAAGGAAATTCCCGCCCTTGTGCATGACAGCCGGGTGCTTCATGCCCGGCGTGCCCTGGCCCATGCGCCCGGCCCGTTGTTGCCGATCGTCGACGCGAACCACTTCTCCATCCTCGACGAACTGCACCGCCCCGGCGGCCAGTTGATCCGCGCCGCTCAATCATTGCTCGCCGCGCTTTGATGGCAAGTCTTAAAAAGACAGAGGCTATCTCTCCTGCGTCATAAGTTGATTCACAGGGCTCCTGCTCGACTTCGATCAGGAAGAGGAAGTTTTGAGCTTATGACACAGGAGAACTATCGGGCGTTCTTGTAGGCCTTCTGGGAAAAGGCGGTCCGGAACAGGATGCTGAGGTCGAACAGCAGCGACCAATTGTCGATATAATAGAGGTCGTGCTCGACACGGCCCCGCACCTTTTCGGGCGTGTCGGTTTCACCACGCCAGCCGTTGACCTGCGCCCATCCGGTGATGCCGGGCCGTACGTTATGGCGACGGGCATAGAGCGCGACGTCCCGCTCGAAGGCCTGATCATGCGCAAGCGCGTGCGGGCGAGGCCCCACCAGCGACATCTCGCCTGTGATCACATTGAGCAGTTGCGGCAATTCATCCATGTTGGTCCGCCGGATGAAACGGCCCACGGCGGTGATACGGGGGTCGCCCCGCGTCACCTGGCGCAATGTCGCATTGTCTTCCAGCGTCCGCATCGACCGGAACTTGAGGATGCGGAACGGCTCCTGGTTGAAGCCGTAGCGCCGCTGCCGGAACATCACGGGACCGGGACTGTCGATCTTGATGGCCAAGGCGACGGCAATGAACACGGGCGCGAGGCAGATCAGGGCGACGGTCGCGATGACGATGTCGAGGACGCGTTTGATCACGACCTCGTTCGTGGTCAAGGGTCGCTTGACAAGATGCAGGGAGGAGATTGCCCCGGTCCTGACCACATGCATGTCGTCGAACCGGTCGAAGAACCGCTCGGGCGCCAGATGGATCGAGGCGGGCAGGGCCAGGAACGTGTCGATGCAGGCTTCCAGCGTATCGCGGCTGGCCCAGGGCACCATGATGTAGATATCGTCCGGACGCAGAACCCGGGCCGCCGCCGCCGCCAGCGCGAGGTCGTCGGTGAGGCTTTCCGGCTCGGGCCGCAGCACCGAGGCGCCGAGCAGCCGCAACCCGACCTCGCGGGGATCGTGGTGGGTCGTGAAAGCGCGGATCATGGCCTCGTCACCGACGAGAAAAATCTGCCGCGCCACGATGTCGCCGGCCTGCATCCTGGCAACCACGACTGGGATCAGCGCGGCGCGCAGCAGCATGACGCCGCCAAAGCCCGTGAAAAACAAAATGACTGCGGTGCCGCGTGAAAAATTGTCGCTGGTCTTCGTCAGGAACGCCAGGACTAGCGCGCAGACCATCGCGATGCACCACAGGGCGAAGCCAGCCTTGGCATGGCCCTTGAACGAGACGTAGCGGCTGATCTGATAATCGTCCCGCCAGATATTGGGGATGACGAACAATGTCGCCACGGTCAGACCCAGGATCAGGCAGTTGTGGAGTTCCGTCCCATGGCCATAGACCATGCCGCTGGCCATAGCCGCGCCCATAATGACCAAGGCATCGCACAGCGCCACGCCGCAGGTGAACAGGGTGCGCATGACGGCGGTGTTGGGCTTGCCACGCGACCCCCGGCCGGCGCGCGGCTTGAAGGTGGCGCGGGTCGCCCCACGGTTTGGGCTGACGAACCGGGGAAGGGAGGCGCTCGGTGGCACGTCGATGACCTCATTTCAGGACACTACCGTCCACAATCGAAACGAAACCCTCGATTGCGCACACTCGTGCGCTGAACGTCGCAAGTCATATGCCGGAGGAAAACGTGGCCGGGAGGCAAAGGCAGCCCTGCTGCGGCCGGAGCGACGAGCCCCACGCAAGTTCAGCTCTTTAGCGTCGTGATCGAACTCGCAACCGTGAGGTGATGCCGATGTCGAAACCGTTGATCGTCGTGGCAACGCCCTGTTTCGGCGGCATGGTCTCGCAAACCTACATGATGTCCATTCTCCGTCTGACGCAGCGCGCGGCGGCCGAAAATTTCGACATCGATATCTTGGCCCTTGGCGGCGATTCCCTCATCAGCCGGGCCCGCAGTGTCCTGGTCTCGCATTTTCTCGACAATCCGCATGCGACGCACCTCCTCTTCGTCGATGCCGATATTTCCTTTGACTGCGATCAATTCCTTCGGATGCTGCGGTTCGACGCGGACTTCGTCGCCGGCCTCTATCCGCTCAAGGAGGTCCATTGGCAGGAGCTTCCGGCCCGTGTGGTCGGCGGCGAGTCCCTGCAGGCCGCCGGCCTCTCGTATGTCGGGAAAATCTGCGCTGGGGCGGACTTGCGGGTCGATGACGGCTTCGCCACGGGCGACTATGCCGGGACGGGCTTTCAATTGATCCGACGCCAGGTGTTCGAACGGATGATCGTCGCCTATCCGCATCTCAAGTTCAGGAAGGTCGACGCTTGGACCAACCAGCGTCCCTCCGAGAACAACCTCTATGCGCTGTTCGACTGCATGATCGATCCCGAGACAGGAACGTATCTCAGCGAAGACTATTCGTTCTGTCGCCGCTGGCAGGCGATCGGCGGCGAGATCTGGCTCGATCTGCGCAGCAAGCTGACCCATTCGGGCGTGCAGAACTTCGCCGGCGACTGCACGAAGCGCTATGAGGCACTGGCGGCCGCGCATGAGCCGACCCTTCGGGACTTGCGCGCCGCTTGACCGATGCGGACCGAGGCGATTGACGTCGGGGCGCTTAAGCGGGAGAACGCCGGATACGCCTGACGAGGACGGCCATGAAAGTCTCGCTCATTCAGATGAATTCGATCGACGACAAGCCGGCCAATCTGGCGGCGGCGGCCGATCTCATTCGCCGCGCGGTCGCCGAGGAGCAGCCGGATTGGATATTGCTGCCCGAATGTTTCGACTTTTTAGGTGGAACACGGGAGGCTAAGATCGAAGCCGCCGAGCGGTTTCCGGACGGCCCGGCCTACCGGCTGATGAGCGGGCTCGCGCGCCAGCACGGCATCTTCATCCATGCGGGTTCCGTCCTGGAGCGGATCGACGGAGAGGAGCGGATCGGCAACACCACCGTGGTCTTCGATCGATCAGGTGCGGAAATCGCGCGCTATCGAAAGATCCACCTCTTCGACATCACGGCCCCGGATGGGACCGACTACAAGGAAAGCGCGTCCTTCAAACCCGGGGAGGCCGTGGTGACCTACGATTGCGAGGGTGTCACGGTGGGCTGCTCCATCTGCTACGACATACGCTTTCCGCAATTATTCCAGGCCCTGGCGGATCGTGGGGCGGAGATGATCGCGCTGCCGGCCGCCTTCACGCTCCAGACCGGCAAGGACCATTGGGAGGTGTTGTGCCGCGCTCGAGCGATCGAGACTGAGACCTATTTCTGCGCGGCGGCGCAGACCGGCACTTTCACCCAAGGCAACCAGACACGCGCCACCTATGGTCATTCGCTGGTGGCCGACGCCTGGGGCCATGTGGTGGCCAGGGCATCCGACGGGGTGGGTACAGTGTCGTCCCGGCTCGATTTCGGGCGTGTCGCCAAAGTCCGGGCCATGATCCCCGTTGCCAAGCATCGCGTCGCGCTGCCGGGTTAGTCCTGGTATGTCATGAGCTCGGACGTCTCCGTCGTCCTTGAGACACCGCAGAGCAGCGTCTCGCAGGATCGGAGGCGGGGGAGCCTTATGAAGCCGCTCATGTCACGGCAGGATTGGGCATGATGCCGAAAGCCGGCAATCCCGCACGCTCGGCTTGATGGGGCCAAGGGTTTGGCTATGACGGCGGTGAGCCGTCATTTATCCGCGCTGATCCCGCCGACGCTTGGTCAGCAGGAAAAGGCTGAAGATCAGCTGGCGGCGGCGAGTTCCGGGACGTGCTTCTTGATGATCTCACGCTTCAGAGCGCGGGTCTTGGCGGACAGGTCTTCGTCCTTGGCCTTCAGCAGGAAGGCGTCAAGACCACCCCTGTGCTCCACCGATCGCAAAGCTGCGGCGGCGATCCGCAACCGCACGGTCCGCCCGAGCGAATCCGAAATGAGGCTGACGGCGCACAGGTTCGGCAGGAACCGAGTCTTGGTCTTATGGTTCGAGTGGCTGACCAGGTGACCGGTCTGCACGGCTTTGCCGGACAGTTCGCAACGGCGGGACATAAGAGGGTTCCTTCATGGCGAAAGCAGGCGAGCCCACCAACAGTAGGCACCGTCCTCCGAACGCTAAATCTCAATATCGGAAGGCGGCTCTATAGTGAGCCGCTCTCCATCAGTCAAGTTGTACGAAAGGGCGCCAGTAATTCCCAGCGGCCATTGGCGGTGTCGTCCCGGGTTCGGCCGGGACCCATCGTCGAGCGGTTCAGCCCTGCCCGGGCAGGCTGGATCCCGGCGCAAGGCCGGGTCGACGCTCGTGTGTTTAGACACCAATACCACCCAGCCGAGTTTACGCTGGCTGCGTAAACCGGCCGGCGAGGCACCCGGCCCAACATGAGGGTGAAAAACACGTTCACCCTGCCGTATTTTAACGTGCCACAAAGCCACCCGGCTCGCGGATGGCTCAAAGGCAGCCCCCTTTGCCGATCAGGCGATTCGCACCACCCGGTCGACCCGGCGCCGCTCTGGGATGGGTTGAAACGCAACACGGGCATGAGCCGTGCAGTAGGGTGTGCTCCCTTCGCTGCGGCAACCACAAAACCGGAACTCAGAACTCGTCGGATCTCCGAGCGGCCAGCGGCACATGGTCTCCCTGAGATCCATGATCGTGACGCGATCCGAAAATGGAATGCGCACATCGGCCTTAGGCACCACCGTGGGTGCCACGAAGGAACGAATCTCGCGCACCGGCTCCGCCTCGACCACCACGCGGGGGGCCACTTTTATGGCGACCTTGGGTTTGGCGCGATCCGCATCGGCCGAAAGCGGCGGCATCGTCCGCCCCGCGAGACCCAGGCGGTGAATTTTGCCGATCACCGCGTTGCGGGATACGCCTTCCCCCAATTCGGCCGCAATTTGGCTGGCGCTTCGTCCGTCCATCCATAACTTACCCAAGCGTTCGACACGCTCATCAGTCCAGGACATGGCCTCTCCTGTTTGCTTCTGTTCAATTGAAAGGAAATTCGACGCTGAAGTGGAACAAAATCAACCGCACGCAACGCCAAAACTATTTGACCGGGCCGCATTTGCCGCAATCCACAGGAAATAACCTACACGAGCCGGGGATTCGTGCGCAAGAGTCGCTGTCGAATGGATTGAAGTTTTCCCCCATGTGCTGTCATTCACGCACTTCTTCGCATGCGTCGCTGGTGTGGCGTGAGGCGATGGTGCAAGGCGGTGGTGATTGACCTTGCCGCCCCGAGGCCGTAGATTAGGGAGGCTAAAGTGCCGCCCCTTGGGGCGGCACTTCGATTTCCTGCATCCGTCTTTGATTTGGCGCGCCACGCGCACCGGAGCGAGCGGACTCCCTCGATCCGCAGTTTGGATGACGGAGCCGGGGGCATGTCGACCTTTCTGGCTCATCGGAGCATGAAGAAGTGGTAACCGCACCGACCTCGTCCATCCTCCCGACTTATGCGCGCGCAGACCTCAGCTTCGATCGTGGGGATGGTATGTGGCTGACCACGACGGATGGCGAGCGCTATCTCGACTTCGGCGGCGGGATCGCCGTGGCCTCGCTCGGCTACTCCCACCCGCATCTGGTCAAGGCTCTGCAGGAGCAGGGCGCGAAGCTTTGGCACACATCGAACCTCTTTCGCATTCCCGAGGGGGAGCGGCTCGCGGCGCGGCTTTGTGAAGCGACCTTCGCCGATTATGTGTTCTTCACCAATTCGGGCGCCGAGGCCAATGAGGCCGCGATCAAGATGGCGCGCAAATATCAGTCCGCCGAAGGCCGTCCGGAGCGTTTCAGGATCGTCACCTTCGAGGGCGCCTTCCATGGTCGGACGCTGGCCACAATTGCAGCTGGCGGGCAGAAGAAATATCTGGAGGGGTTCGGTCCCAAGGTCGACGGGTTTGACCAGGTGCCGCTTGGTAATGACGAAGCGCTGTTGGCAGCGATCGGCCCTGAGACTGCCGCCATCATGATCGAGCCGATCCAGGGCGAGGGCGGCATCAGGGTTGTTCCGCTCGCCACCATGCGGCGCATCCGTGAATTGTGCGACGAGCACGGTCTGCTGCTGATCCTCGATGAAGTGCAAAGCGGCATGGGCCGCAGCGGTTGCTTTTTCGCGCATGAGGCCAGCGGCATCCGGCCGGACATCATGTCGGTCGCGAAAGGTATCGGCGGTGGTTTCCCGCTGGGCGCCTGCTTGTCGACGAGGGAGGCCGCCAAAGGCATGACGCTCGGCGTCCATGGTACGACCTATGGCGGCAACCCCCTCGCCATGAGCATCGGGAACGCGGTGCTCGATGTGGTGCTGGAGCCCGGCTTCCTCGATCATGTCCGGCAGGCGGGCCTGCAACTGAAGCAGCGGCTCGCTGAATTGCAGGATCGTCATCCCGGCGTTATCGCCGAAGTGCGGGGTGAGGGACTGATCATGGGACTGCGCACCGTTGTGCCCAACGGGGAGTTTGTGGCTGCGGCGCGGGAGCGTCATCTGCTGGTGATCGCGGCCGGCGACAATGTCGTCCGGCTGTTGCCGCCGCTCGTCGTGACTGGCGCCGAGATCGGCGAGGCTGTCCGGCGGCTCGACGCCGCTTGTGAAGACATCGAGGCCGGCCTCGCGGCCCCGCGACCCGAAACGAGCGTTCTGGCCAAGGGTGCCGCATGAGCACCCCTGAGACCGGGGCCCCGCGTCATTTCCTCGACCTCAGCGACATAGCGGTTTCTGACCTGCGCCATGTCCTCGCCAGTGCGGTCGCCATCAAGGCTGAGCGCCTGCGCAGCGGGCGCATGGCTCCAAGTCGCCCGCTTGCCGGCCGTGTGCTGGCCATGATCTTCGACAAACCCTCGACGCGCACGCGCGTGTCCTTCGATGTCGGCATGCGTGAACTCGGAGGGGAGACGCTGATGCTGACCGGCGCTGAAATGCAGCTCGGTCGCGGCGAGTCGGTGGCCGACACGGCGCGGGTTCTCTCCCGCTATGTCGATGCCATCATGATCCGCACGCTCGAAAAAGAGATGGTGGCCGAACTCGCGCGCCATGCCACGGTGCCGGTCATCAACGGTCTCACCAAATTCTCCCACCCATGCCAGGTCATGGCCGACATCATGACTTTCGAGGACCATCGCGGCCCGATCGCTGGGCGGACCGTGGCGTGGAGCGGGGACGCCAATAACGTTCTGACGAGTTGGATCCACGCGGCGCAGCGCTTCGGCTTTCGCATGAATGTCGCCAGTCCGGATGCGTTGGCGCCGCAGGCTTCGCTGGTCGATTGGGCGCGTCGCCACGGCGCGCGCATCGTGGTCACGGAAGATCCGATGGAGGCAGTGCGGGGCGCCGATGCCGTGATCTCCGATTGCTGGGTCTCCATGGGCGACGAGGATGCCAGCAACCGGCACAATCTACTCGCGCCCTATCAGGTGAATGCCAGGCTGATGGCTGCCGCCGGCAAGGATGCGATCTTCATGCACTGTCTGCCGGCGCATCGGGGCGAGGAGGTTACCGACGAGGTGATGGACGGGCCGCAATCGGTGGTGTTCGATGAAGCGGAGAACCGGCTCCATGCCCAGAAGGGCATCCTGACCTGGTGTCTGGGGGCGGAGACCACGCCTAGCTCCGAACCCGCTGCGGACCTCGCTAATCCATGAGTGCGGCCGCTGTCGAACGCCCGGTGTCTGACGAGGGGCAAGACGATATTGTGCTGCCGTTCGCGGTGGAGCCCCTCCATGTGCGCGGCCGCGTGGTTCGCCTCGGCCCCGCCGTCGACCGAATGTTGGCCCAGCATCGCTACCCCGAGCCCGTCTCGCGGCTGGTCGGCGAAGCCGCGGCCTTGACGGTGCTGCTCGGATCCTCGCTGAAGATCGAGGGGCGCTTTCAGCTGCAGACCAAAACCGATGGCGTGGTCGACATGCTCGTGGTCGATTTTGATGCCCCCGACCGGGTTCGGGCCTTCGCACGCTACGATGCGGACAAACTTGCAGCCTCGGCGCGGCTGACCCCGGCCGAACTCCTGGGCCATGGCCATCTGGCCTTGACGATCGAGCAGGGGCGGGACATGTCCCGCTACCAGGGTGTCGTGCCGCTCGAAGGCCAGGGCCTCGAGGCTGCCGCTCATCAATATTTCACGCAGTCCGAGCAGATCCCGACCCTGGTGCGCCTCGCGGTGGCTCAAAGCGTGACCGGCGAGGGCAGCCGCTGGCGGGCCGGCGGCCTTCTCGTGCAGTTTTTGCCCGAATCCGAGGATCGCCGTCGTCAGGCCGATCTCGATCCCGGCGACGCGCCGCCCGATTTCGTGCCCGACATGATCGAGGACGATAGCTGGTCGGAGGCCAAGGCGCTGGCCGGCACCGTTGAGGACCATGAACTCGTCGATCCGACGCTGTCGAGCGAGCGACTGCTGTTCCGGCTGTTCCACGAGCGCGGCGTCAAAGTCTTCGAACCGTACGCCATCCGCGACGCCTGCCGGTGCTCGACGGAGCGGATCGAGAGCATGCTGCGCGCCTTCTCGCCGGGGGAGCGGCGCGACATGATCGGTGAGGATGGCCGCATCGGTGTCACCTGCGAATTCTGCGGCGTGCACCGTGACTTCGATCCCAAGGATTTCGATCTCGAGAACTGAAATCCGTTGAAGGCGCGCGCGAGGGTCGACGAAGTGCGTGGCTTCCTCGATAATTGACGGAGACGGTTCGAGGACGATTGCGTCTGCGTTGAGTGGCCGGAAGGGCTCGCACCCTCCGGGCAGGGTTGGGAGACCGTGCGCCGCCAGATCCTGGCGATCCGTCCCGATATTTCGATAACCAACACGATGCCATTCGACCTCTGGCTTGCGGCTGTGGGCGCCAAGCACTTATGATGAGGAACGAGGAGAGTGCCATGTCGGATCGCGTCATGACCGATGTGGAAGTCGCTCAGGCTTTTGCAGATCAGCTCGATAAGATCAGTCTGAGGACGCGTCGCGACGGTTCCGGCCACGTCGACCGGCTTCGGCAGATCATCCAAGAACACGAGGCAATGTGCGTGGCTCTGGAAAAGGCTGAAGCCTCGTAAGCCGAGTCCGAACAGCAGCCCATGATCTCTTGACGCGGCTTGCCACCAATCTGTCCGACGAGGCTATCGACGATCTTGGAGATATATTGCAAGGCAGTTTGAAATCGGGTGCTGCTGCGGGTCGTCTCATGCGAGACAAGCTGATCGCCCAGGCCGAACGAATTGACGGGGGCGTATCGTTGGGCCACAGGCGGCCCGATATACCGTCCGAAAGACATTGCCTTTCATCAACGAGCCTCCATTCGTCATCATCTACGATTCCGCAAACCGCACGGTGTTACGCATCGTCGATGGGCGCCGGGATCTGCGTGATTTGCTGATTTTCCAACGGTGTCATTGCGTCGAGAGGCATTGAATTTCCGACATCTCAGCCATGACGCGAGCTAGCCGGGCGTTGATTTATCGAGCGAAACATAAGATCTACCCGGCATGCGCCCTGACGCCGCGTAACGCGGTCGTCGAATCCCGGCCCGATGGACTCTCTCATGACCTATGATCTTGTGGTGATCGGTACCGGCCCCGGCGGCTATGTGTGCGCCATCAGGGCGGCGCAGCTTGGGCTCAAGACAGCCGTCGTCGAGAAACGGGCTACCCAAGGGGGCACCTGCCTCAATGTCGGCTGCATTCCATCCAAAGCTTTGCTCTATGCCAGCGAGATGTTCGCGGCGGCGGGGCATGAATTTTCCGCCTTGGGCATCAAGGTATCCAAGCCCGAACTCGACTGGGCTGTCATGGGCAAGCACCGCGACGACACGGTCGCGGCCAATGTCAACGGCGTGAGCTATCTGTTCAAGAAGAACAAGATCGACGCCTTTCGGGGCCTTGCGACCATTACGGCGCCCGGCAAGGTGCAGGTGACAAAGGACGACGGCACGACGGAGATCGTCGAGGCGAAAGCCATCGTGATCGCCACGGGATCGGATGTCGCGACCCTGCCGGGCGTCACCATCGATGAGAAGACCATCGTTTCATCCACCGGTGCCTTGGTGCTGGAAGGCGTGCCGAAAAAAATGGTGGTGATCGGGGCGGGCGTGATCGGGCTCGAACTTGGCTCGGTCTGGAGCCGCTTGGGGGCCGAGGTCGAAGTCGTTGAATATCTCGATCGGATCCTGCCCGGGATCGATGGCGAGACCGCCAAGGCCTTTCATCGCCTGCTGGAGAAGCAAGGATTCACCTTCAACCTGGGGCAGAAAGTGTCCAAGGTCGAAGCGCGCGATGGCGGCGCCAGCGTCACCTTTGCGCCTGTCTCGGGCGGCGAGGACAGGACGATCGAGGCTGATGTGGTGCTGGTCGCCACCGGCCGCCGACCCTACACCGAGGGGCTTGGCCTAGCCGAGGCCGGTGTCGTCATGGAGCGGGGCCGGGTGGTCATCGACGACCATTTCGCCACCAATGTCGCGGGGATCTATGCCATCGGCGATGTGGTGCGCGGCCCGATGCTGGCCCACAAGGCGGAGGACGAGGGGATCGCCATGGCCGAAATCCTGGCCGGACAGGCGGGCCATGTGAATTATGGCGTCATTCCATCGGTCATCTATACGATGCCGGAGGTGGCGGCGGTTGGCGCCACGGAAGAGGAACTCAAAGCCGCCGGCACGCCCTACACGGTCGGCAAGTTCCCTTATACGGCCAACGGCCGGGCGCGGGCGATGCGCCATACCGACGGTTTCGTCAAAATTCTTGCCGATGCTGCGACCGACCGGGTGCTCGGCGCCCATATCATCGGCGCCGGCGCGGGCGAATTGATCCAGGAAGTGTCGGTGCTCATGGAATTCGGCGGCTCTGCCGAGGATCTGGCCCGCACCTGCCATGCCCACCCGACCATGTCGGAGGCCGTCAAAGAAGCCGCCATGGCGGTCGACAAGCGCGCCATCCACGTGTGAGGCTGCGCGTGCGCCGCTCGGCACGGACAGGACAGCCCAGCCCGTTGGCCGCCGCCTTTCATACAAGGCGGCCAGTCGCTTATCAGTTTGATCAATAATCGCCTTCTGATCTTTATCGCGGATTGTCCGATGCGCAACAACAAACTTATGCCGCACAACGAATATAAGAAGTTGCAAGAAGACAATAAAAAACGTCAAATTGCGAAAATGAAGCGCACAAATTACAACGATACAAAGCATAGAACTTATCAGTACATCATTGCAATTATTATAATATTTGCTGTAATAATGGGATCAGGATTTATATACAAAAATTCCAAAGCTAATTTGACTACATCGCAAATAAGGCCGATTATGCGCCATGGAATGATGTATTACGTAGTGACATGTTACTATAAAGGTTATATGAAGGATTTGGGAATTGATATAACACCTGAAGAGAAAGAATCAAACAAACTGGATACTGCCGCGTGTCCCGCCAATTCGGAGCTAGCCGATAAAATAGCCGTAAAATAAAAATCGAATTACACTAATCCTTGGGATAGGCTATCTTCACAAGGGTTAATGTTATCGGGTATCCTGAGTCAGAGCGTGTCAGCCTCACGATAGCTGCTCTAGGTCATTATTGGATAAGCGCAGGTGGAATTCTCATGAAGCGGTCAAGCATCATGCTGACGACTATGTCTGGCTTCTCCCGCTCGATGATTTCAAAATTCGGTTCGGGCTTCCAAACATAAACACTACGCGAAAAATGACTGGACAAAAACGGCATGACATCCAACATAAATGAATCATGAAATATAACAATTTTTGGACCAACACCTGATTTGTTCTCATGCACTAAAGTTTCTCGCGTGCTGGAGACTTTCAAATAATCATCAACAACACCATTTTTGTATTTAAGCGAAGAAGGTTCCAAAACATTTACTGTCTCTGAGTATGCATCAGACGCAAATTCTCCATCTGCCGCTACAATCAAATCCTTGTTTTGTCCGGGGGAGAATACAACCTTCGCCTTGTCAGCGAGATCACCCCGGTAATTAATCTGCTTTCGAAAACGAAAGTCACTCATTTTGAAAGGCGCTATCGTTCCAATTGTTTCTGATATTTCACTCAAAATCGCATCATAGGCCGCGTGACCGCCAGCGAGGTTCCAATGGGTATCTGTCCGGTGATAGACGTCAGTGTTGCGTGGCTGTAAACGAGAACTCGCCAGTACGCTAAGAAGCGGTCTGATGAAAAAGCCGCCATCCGCCACAGCTGATATGATCCGGTTCAGCGGAAAGTTCCGCTCATCAAGTCGGGCCCGCATACCATCCGGTAATTTGTCCGAGTAGACCAACTCCTTTGTAGGGGCAGCAAAAAACAGATAGGGAATCCCCAATTCGGAAAATTTCTCTTTTCTTTGTTGTAAAGCTCGCTGATATTGAAGAAGTTGATCAGCCTTCATCTGCAAGCGACCCTGGATCTGATCGATGACCGCGTTACTGTCATGGGCCAGGAAGAGCCACCCATCTTTACCAATCAAAGCTTTTGCGCCGGGTTTAGCCTCCTTCTGCTGCGAAAGAAGTCGGAAGAATACATTGGACTGGAAGGTCGCCACGTCATTCGATTTTGGGGCGCCTTCGGCGGCTGTGCTAGGCTCCCATCGCATGGACCATCCTGGTACATCAGGCCCTCGGCCGAGAACGGAAACTCGAATGTTGCGCGATTTGTCCAAATTTACCCAAGTCGGTAAATGTGCCGAAAAATTCCGGCCATCGCGTGGACTTGCCAGTCCGCTAATTTGAGCCCACGTCTCATTTGCTGCGACCGTGCAGACACGCCGACCATCCACCCATATATCAACGAAAATAGTATGCTGCGGGCTATTACGGTCGAATATCCAACCAGAAACCTTTCCCCCAGCAATACTTTCGAGCTTACCCTCGTAACGGGGTTGATCTGTCCGTTCGACGTTATCGCTCATCGCTCATTCCATACAACAAAGCGGAGCCGGTAGTTAACCAGACTCCTAGTTAAGTTTTAGCCAATACCGTGCATTACAGCATTTAAAAATATTACGAACCACGACTACGTTCAGTGAGTTACATTGACGCTCGGTTGCTCCAACACAAACGAAATCTTTGAGTATTGATCGGTTGACAGAGTTCCGGCCTGCCGATCTCCAAAATAAGATTCGATTTCCACAGAGGCTTGGTCCAGTTCGTACTGCGACAAATCATCGGACGCGTAAGCCCCCGGCGCGGCGCACCAAACATTCTCTGCATTGAGCTTATCCAAAAACGCACGAAGATTACTTCCGCTGATCCTAAAACCAAAAGGACCAGCCGAAAATGGTCGTGTCTGAAGACTTAGAGAGTTGGCCTTGAGCCCGACAAACTCTGAGTCACGAGTCGTATACGATGAAACGATTGGCAGTTGAGTACTGTGACTTGGTGAACACGCCACTTTGTCCCGTTCTTTGGCCATCCACCGTGCGCCCCCGGGCGAGGACGAATCGGCCCGGGGATCGAAAAAGTTAATCTGAACCCACAGCGCCTTTTTGCTGACCTTGTTTCGAATTACAAGGGTTGCTCCAACATAAGAAACCGCCTTCCCTTGCTGATCATAGCCATTTACGCCCAACCCTGTTGAGAATTCCAAACCGGTAGCACCGTTAGCCCATGGTTGTATCGGGGTCGAATATATATACTTCATAACAACTGTTGCGAGTTTGCCGCGTGTTGTCGCCATGGTTCGGGTATCGAGGACGCCCGTCAACTGCTTACCCTGGAAGCCGATAACGAGCGGCTTAGCTTCGGGTGGCGCGTTAGCGCCGGCGGAGACAACCTTGCTGTCCGAGACCGCGACCTCAGGGGGTTTCATCGACCACAATGCCGTAACCCAGGCATCTCGATCCTGGTCGGCGTCTTTGGGATTGACGTAGATTTGATGACCGCGGCTGCTTAACACCGCTTTATCACCTTCATCCGCAGCATAAACCGCTGAGGATGTGAGAAAAACGGTCCAAAAGGCACAAAATAGACCGCCAACGGCCTTAGTTAAAGCGGGACGACACCACAGAACTGCTTCGCCGCACAACAAACGAGTCATAGTATTTCCAATCTTAGGCCCCGTTGAATGGTTGCTCGCGCAATTGGCCGTGTCAAGGGCGCCACTCGACCTTGGGCCTCCATGCAGGGCGGCCATGCGATAGGGTTGGGTTTTGACCCGAACAGTCTGTGCCGCTCGTTAAAGCGCGCAAGGGGCTGCTAAGGGATTTGGAGCGGACCCCCTGGCGGCGACCTGCGAGGCCAAACCTTGGGCGACGACGGCGGGTAAAGCATGGGCGCGGGTCGCCTCCCGCTCTTGCGCACTGGCAAAACGCGCTATAACGCGGCATCGTTTTCGACATGGAGGCTCTCCATGGATGAACCGAAAGGGCAGCATGACGTTCCGGTCGATCTATCGCCACGGGTTTTTGCGCGTCGCGGCCTGCAGCATCAAGACCAGCCTCGGCGATCCGGCCGCCAATGCGCGGGCCATCATCGACGTGGCGCGGCGGTGCCATGCCGAGGCGGTGGGGCTCGCGGTGTTCCCGGAGCTTTGCGTCACCGGCTATAGCATCGACGACCTTCTGCTGCAGGATGTGCTGCTGGACGCCGCCGTGGACGCCATCGACACGATCGTCGAGGCCTCCCGCGAGTGCATGTCGCTCTTGCTCGTCGGGGCGCCGCTGCGCTTTGGGGCGCGGATCTACAATTGCGCCCTCGCCATTCATCGGGGCAGCCTTCTCGGGGTCGTGCCCAAGACCTATCTGCCGAACTACCGCGAATTCTACGAGCATCGGCATTTCGCTTCGGGCGCCGATTGCGAGGCCGAGGGCATTCTGGTCGGGCGCTCAGAGGCGCCTTTCGGCATCGACCTGCTGTTCCGGGCCGAGGATGTGCCGGGCTTCATCGCCCATGTGGAGATTTGCGAGGACGTCTGGGTGCCGATTGCCCCAAGCGCGCTCGGAGCGCTCGCGGGCGCCACCATCCTCACCAACCTGTCGGCGAGCAACATCACCATCGGCAAGGCCGACACGCGTCGCCTTTTCGCCCAGGCGCAATCCGGCCAGTGCCTCGCGGCCTATCTCTATGCGGCAGCGGGGGCGGGGGAATCCACCACCGATCTCGCCTGGGACGGGCAGGCCTCGATCTTCGAGAACGGCGCCCTGCTGGAAGAGACGCCCCGCTTTCCGGCCGCCGAGCAGATGGCGGTGGCCGACATCGACCTCGACATGCTGCGACAGGAGCGCGCCCGCCAGGGCACGTTCGACGACAACCGCCGCGTCTGGGGGGGCGCGTCCAAGACCTTCCGCGAGGTACCGTTCAGGCTCGATCCGCCCCTGACCGATGTCGGGCTGAGGCGGCGCGTCGAGCGCTTTCCCTTCGTGCCGTCGAATCCTGCCCGTCTGGCGCAGGATTGCTACGAGGCCTATAATATTCAGGTTGCCGGGCTGAAGCAGCGGCTTCAGGCCATCGGCGTCGAGAAGCTCGTCATCGGCGTGTCGGGCGGGCTCGATTCCACTCAAGCCCTGATCGTTGCTGCCCGCGCTTTCGATGTCTTGAAGCTCCCGAGGAAAAACATCCTGGCCTATACGATGCCGGGTTTCGCCACGGGGCAGGACACCAAGGCCAATGCCTTGCGCTTGATGACGAGCCTGGGCGTCGAGGCGCATGAGCTCGATATCCGGCCCGCCGCGACGCAGATGCTGAAGGATCTGGGTCATCCGTTCGGCCGGGGCGAGCCGCAGTATGACGTGACCTTCGAGAACGTCCAGGCCGGCCTTCGAACCGACTATCTGTTCCGTCTCGCCAACCACCAGGATGCCATCGTGCTCGGCACGGGCGATCTCAGCGAACTCGCGCTCGGCTGGTGCACCTACGGGGTCGGCGATCAGATGTCGCATTACAACGTCAATGCGGGTGTTCCGAAGACGCTGATCCAGCACCTGATCCGATGGGTGATCGGAACCGATCAATTCGAGCCGGAGGTCGGGGAAACGCTGGGCCGCATCCTCACGACGGAAATCTCGCCCGAACTTGTACCCGTGGAAGCAGGCCAGACACCGCAGAGCACCGAAGCCAAGGTCGGCCCCTACGAACTGCAGGATTTTACGCTGTTCTACGTTCTGCGTTATGGTTTCCGCCCCTCGAAGATCGCCTTTCTGGCGCTGCAGGCCTGGGGCGATGTCGGGCTCGGCGCCTGGCCGCCCGGCTTTCCGGAGGAGCGGCGGCGCGCCTACGAACTCGGCGAGATCAGGCGCTGGATGCAGCTGTTCCTCCACCGTTTCTTCGGCTTCAGCCAGTTCAAGCGATCGGCCATGCCCAACGGCCCGAAGGTGGTGGCCGGCGGATCGCTCTCGCCGCGTGGCGACTGGCGCGCCCCCTCCGACGGCAATGCGCGCGCTTGGCTGGCCGAACTCGAAGCCAATGTGCCGAAGGGCTGAGCCTGCGGGCCGCGCGCCGATCCTTTCACCGAACGCAGACTTTACCCACCCCCCTCAAGCCGATAGCCCACGCCCGGTTCGGTCCGCAAAACCTTGGGCTCGGCAGGCAAGACCTCGATCTTCTGGCGCAGGCGGCGCACGAAGACCCGTAGATATTGGGCATCCTCGGCATGGGCCGGCCCCCAGACGGTTTTGAGGATCTGCTGGTGAGTGATGACCCGCCCCGCGTGGCGAGCCAGGAACTGGAGCAGCTCGAATTCCTTCGGCGTGAGGTGAAGGGTCTCGCCCCGCATCGTTACTTTATGGGCCAGCGTGTCGACCACGAGATCGCCAGTCGAGAAGACCGTGGTGCCGCCATCCGCCACCACCGAATGGCGCAGCGCGGTGCGGATGCGGGCCATCAATTCGGCGATGCCGAAGGGCTTATTGACGTAGTCGTCCGCGCCGAGATCGAGCGCCGCCACCTTTTCGGCCTCCGCGTCACGCGCCGACAACACCACGATGGGCACGCGGGAAATGGCTCTGATGTCCCGGATCACCTCCTTGCCGTCGCGGTCCGGCAGGCCGAGGTCGAGCAGCACCACTGCGGGGGTCGGCGCGGCCTTGAAACGGCGCATCGCCTCGGCGGCATCGAGCGCCGACGCCACGGAAAAGCCTGCCGCCGTCAGGGCGGGGCGAAGGAAGCGCTGAATCTGGGGTTCGTCGTCGACGACCAGGACGGTCTCTCCGGCAGGCATGGCATGATGTCCTATTCGGGATCGGCCGCCATCCTATGCGGTTCCGTGGCCGGAATGCGAACCACGATGCGCGTCCCTGGCCTTGTTTCATCCTCGATCGCGGCGGCCGCGTCCGAAGGTTCGGCGCCGCTCGGGCTTTGCGCCCTGATAGTTCCCCCCATGGCTTCGATGACCCCCTTGGCGATGGCAAGACCGAGACCTGTGCCGGCGGGCCGGCCATCGCTGCCGCTAAGACGCGTAAATTTCTCGAACACACGGGTCAGATCGTCGGCCGGAATCCCGGGCCCCTCGTCTAAGACGTCGATCTCGATCTCGCCGCCCGACAGGGAGGATCGGACCCGCGTCGGCGTGCCGCCCGGCGTATATTTGTCGGCATTGTCGAGAAGGTTGAAGATCACCTGTTCGAGCAGCACCGCATCGCCTCGCACGGGCGGTAGATCCGGGTGAAGCGCGAGTTCGACCACCCGGTGCGGGAAGGCGCGCCGCGCTCGCTCCACCGCCGCCATCACGGCATCGGGGACGTCGATCCATTGACGCTTCAAGTCCAGCATCCCGGCTTCGATCTTCATCATGTCGAGCAGGTTCGACACGAAGCGTCCGAGCCGGCTGGCCTCTTCCTCGATGGCGGCCAGGAGGTCCTTCTGGTCGGCCTCCGGCATATGGTCGCCGTAACGGCGCAGGGTCGTGATCGAGCCGATGATGGAAGCCAAAGGTGTGCGCAGATCATGCGAAATGGACGTGAGGAGGGCGGTGCGCAGCATCTCCTTCTCGGCGCTCGCCTCCGCCTCGCGTGCCTCGCTGACCAGCATGGTGCGTTCGACCGCGATGGCGGCCTGATCGAGGAGGGCGGCAAGCGCCCGCTCGTCTTCCGCACCGAGCGGAACGGCGCGGTTGTTGGGCTCGAAGCCAAGGACACCGAGAGTGCCGCGCGAGGTCCGCAAGGGCTGGAACTGAAACTGCGCGTCGGGCAAGGTGCCCGAGCGCCAGCCCGCCACCTCGGCGTTGCGGAAGGCCCAGCGGGCGGCGGCGTCCTCGCGGGTTCCGAGGCTGTCCTCGGGCGGAAAGGCGGCGCGGATTTCAAGATCGTCGCCGCGCGGCATCAAGATCACCACCTGGCCCTTGATGGCGGCTGCGGCCTGCCGGGCTACGATCCAGAGCACGTCGTCGAGGTTCGCGGTGCCCGATAGTTTTCGCGCCACGTCATAAAGCGATTGGATGGTGGCGATGCGCTTTCGCGCCGCGTCCGACTGGTCGCGCACGCGGCCAGCCAGGCTGCCGGTGAAAACCGCCACAAGAAGGAAAAAGACGAGCGCGAAGAACTCGTGCGGCTCGGCGATGGTGAAGGTGTAGAGCGGTTGGATGAAGAAGAAATTATAAGCCAGGAAGGAGAGCAGCGAGGCCGTAATGGCCGACCAGGTGCCGCGCACCACGGCGGAGATCAGTACGGCGGCCAGAAAAATCATCGAAAGGTTCGGCAGGGGAAGGATGTGCCGCACCCCGAGCCCCAGCGCGACGGCGCCGGCCACCGAACAGGTTGCCACCAGGAAGCCGAGCAGGACCCTCTGTTTCTCCGGCCAGAGCCAGCGCGGGGCCGGGAAGAGGGGCCGATTGCCGATCATCACATGGATGGCGATGTCATTGGCCCGGTGGACCAGGGCGTCGGACAAGGAGCGACCGCGCAGCCGCGCCCAAAACCGGGCATGCGAGCGGCCGATGACGATCTGGGTGATGTTTTCCCGACGCGCGTAGTGCAATAATTCGTCGGGCAGGTCGCGGCCGACGAGGCGCGCCGTCTCGGCCCCGAGCCGCTCGGCGAGGCGCATGGTTTCGTCCACTCGGCGCAGGGCGCCCTCGTCAGTGATCTCGGCGCCGACGCGTTCCAGCGTCACAGCCACCCAGCCTGCATTGAGGCCGCTGGCGAGCCGGCTCGCGGCCCGCACTACCTCTTCCGAAAAACCATCCGGCCCGACGCAGACCAGCAGCCGTTCGACGGTTGGCCATGCGCCCTCGATGGCGTTCTGGCGCAGATAGGCCACCATCTGGTCGTCGACGCGGTCCGCCGTGCGCCGCAGGGCGAGTTCGCGCAGCGCCGTCAGGTTGCCCGCCTTGAAGAAGCCCTCGGCCGCGCGCCGGGCATTGTCGGGCAGATAGACCTTGCCCTCCTTCAAGCGGGCCAGAAGCTCGCTGGGGGTGATGTCGACCACCACCACCTCGTTGGCCTTTTCGATCACCGTGTCGGGAACCGTTTCCCTGATGGTGACGCCGGTGATGCGCGAGACGACGTCCGACAGGCTTTCGAGATGCTGGATGTTGATCGCCGTCCAGACGTCGATGCCGCTGCGCACCAGTTCCTCGACATCCTGGTAGCGCTTGGGGTGACGGCTGTCGGGCGCGTTGGTATGGGCGAGTTCGTCGACGATCAGAAGGCGTGGGCGCAGCGCCAAGGCGGCGTCGAGGTCGAATTCTTCGATCGACTGGCCGTGATAGGGGATTTTTTTGCGCGGCAGGATGTCCAAACCCTCGAGCAGAGCCTCGGTTTCGACGCGACCATGCGTCTCGACGAGGCCCACCAGCACCGGCACGCCCTCCCGCTTCAATTGTTGCGCGGCGGACAGCATGGCGAAGGTCTTGCCGACGCCGGGCGCCGCGCCGAGGAAGATTTTCAGACGGCCGCGCCCCTCCTCGCCAGCCACGGCCAGCAGGGCGTCGGGGTCAGGCCGGTTCTCGCGGGGTTTGTCCCCGTGTGTCATCATGGGCTTTCGAGGTTGAGGTCACGCCGGGACTTCAAGCCTTTGCGCCAGCGAACCGTCGTCATCGTCAAATCGGTGTGGGACCCATGACACGCGACGAATTGCTGGAGGCATTGAATGCGCCGGGCCGCTTCGTCGCCGAGCAGAACCGTGTGATCGACCTCGCGATCTACGGCGGTTGGAACCTGATGCTGGTTTCGAATTTCCGACTGTCGAGTGGCGATGTCGACGCGGTTGCCCAAACGGACCAGGCCTATGTCGATGCGGCCGCCCGCCGTGTGGCGACCGCCCTTCAATTGCCTGACGATTGGCCGAACGACGGCGTTCGAACCTATTTGAGTCCCTGTGGCGGCCAATCCGAGCATCATGTTTTCTTCCGATCGTTTCCCGACGAAAAACAACCCGGCATCCGGATCTACGTCCCGACTGGCGAATATATGCTGGCCATGAAGTTGATGTCTCTGCGGATCGGTCGGGACGACAGCAAGGATCTCGACAATATCGTCAATCTTTGCCATGTGACACGCGTATACACAGAGGCTGCCATGATCGAGTTGAGCGCCATGTTCTTTCCGGAAGCTCGAGTTAGCGGTAAGCTCCGTCTTTCCGTCGGGCACATCGCCCGTCTCGTGGCGCAACACGCGTATGACACCACGCCCCACTATCTTGGCAGAGGTCGCAAGCCGTCGGAGTGACGGTGACGAGGCCTATCGGATTGGACTCGCCCAATATCTCGATGCTTTTTACGTCAACCCCGGCGCCCGTCAGGCGATGATAGACCCGGAACCGTCGTTGACCGGCGCTGCGCTCAACGACGCGATGTTCGGTGCGATCGCCGAACATCTGGCCCGACGCTGGGCTCTTGCCATTCCGGCCTGGACCGATGGAGCGGCCCGCTTCCTCCATCGCCCCTATTTCGCCACACCCATCGAGGCCCTCAAGGCCACGCTTCTGGCGCAAAGTCCGATCGCGTTTCGGCGGCGCATGATTTTCGTCGAACATGAACCGCTCCGCCGCGCCCGCATGCCTCTTTAGATCACCATGATCGAGCCGAGGAAAAGCTCACCCCGCCTGGTGCGCCGGAGCGGCGCTCATCGCGTCGAGGTCGATGTTGAGGTCGAGAACGTTTACCCGGGGCTCGCCGAAGAGGCCGATGGCGCGACCGTCCGTATGAGCCGCCACGAGGGCCTTCACCTTGTTTTCCGGGAGGCTGCGGGCCTGGGCCACGCGGCCGACCTGCATCATCGCGAAGCTCGGCGAGATGTCGGGATCGAGCCCAGAAGCCGATGTCGTCACGGCGTCGGCCGGCACGGGATCGGTGTACGAACCGCGCAGCGTCGCCACGTCGCCCTTCACCCGGTCGAGCAGCTTTTGCGACGTCGGCCCGAGGTTCGAGCCGCTCGAATTGGCGGCGTTATAGGGCGCGTCGATCGTTTTCGAACTGTCTTTAGGATCAGGCGCGCTGGTGGCCGAGGGGCGGCCGTGAAAATACCGGTCGGTGGCAAAGTTCTGGCCGATGAGGGTCGATCCCACCACCGCGCCGTCGCGCATGACGAGGCTGCCATCCGCCGGCCCTTTCAACGCCACCTGGGCGATCCCAGTGATGGCGAGCGGATAGAGGAAGCCCGTAAGGGCGGTGAAGAGTACGATCATCACGATCGCCGGGCGCAATTGAGACAACATGGACATTCCCGTAGCCGGCCGACATTCGGCCATGCTCGTCATGCCGCGCCTTCGCATCAACGATCCATGCCGGCCTGGTCCGCCACGTATAAACAGCCCGTAAACACGCGGCCCGAGAGAGCGCTAACAACCGCTTAGGATATTGCGCTTAGGGTTTCGCTCATCATTCAAGGTGGAAACGACCATGCCTGTCCCGCACTATAGGCTTGTCACGCGCAGCGATTTCGACGGCCTCGTCTGCGGCATGCTGCTGCGCGAAGCGGATGTGATCGACGAAATCAAATTCGTCCATCCGAAGGACATGCAGGATGGCACCGTGCCGATCACCGATCGGGACATCATTACCAACCTGCCTTACGTGGCCGGCTGCCATCTCGCTTTCGACCACCACTCGAGCGAGGTGAGCCGCAATGGTGGAAGCCAGCGAGCGAACCATATCATCGATGCCAACGCCCCCTCGGCCGCGAGGGTGGTCTATCGTCACTACGGGGGACAGGCCGCCTTCCCCCAGTTGAGCCTTGAGCTGATGGCTGCGGTCGACAAAGCCGACTCGGCTCAGTTCGACCGCCACGAGATACTCGACCCGCAAGGCTGGGTCCTGCTGAATTTTCTCATGGATTCGCGCACCGGCCTTGGACGGTTCCGCAATTTCCGCATTTCGAACTACGAGCTGATGATGCAGCTCATCGACAAATGCCGCTTCCTGTCGGTCGAGGAGGTTTTGGAGCTGCCCGACGTGCGCGAGCGCATTGACCTTTATCGCGAGCATCGCAAGCCGTTCGAGGAACAGCTGCGCCGCTGCGCCCGTGTCTACGGCAAGCTGATCGTGCTCGACCTGCGGGAAGAGGAGACGATCTATGCCGGCAACCGTTTCATGATCTACGCGCTTCACCCTCACTGCGATATTTCGGTGCATGTCATGTGGGGCTTGAAGCGGCAGAACACGGTCTGCGCTATCGGCAAGTCAATCATTGACCGGGGCTCCAAACTCGATGTCGGTGCCTTCTGCCTGTCCTACGGCGGTGGCGGCCACAAGGCTGCCGGGACCTGCCAAGTCTCCAACGACTCGACCGAGGCCGTGATGACGGACCTGATCGAGACGCTCAATATGACCCGGTGAGGCCTTGGACAAAGGCTCCCGCCTCGATCAATGTGAATGAAACATTGCCGAGGAAATGCCCTTGTCCCAACCCGTCATTTTGGTCGATCCGCTGCCGCGAACACTCGACCTCATCATGGAACCAGCGGTGCGCCAGAGGCTCGAGCGGCTCGGCCGCATCGTGCTGTCCGAGCACGGCCCCATGCCCGACGCGATGGTCGAGGCGCATCTGCCCGAGACCGCCCTCATTCTCGGCCAGACCGCATTGCCGCGCGAGCGGCTCGACAGGGCCAAGGCACTGAAGGCAGTCATCAACGTCGAAACCAACCTCCTGCCCAATATCGACTACCAGGCCTGCCAGGAGCGCGGGATCTGGGTGCTGACGCCTGCGGGAGCCTTCGCCTCGGCTGTGGCGGAGGCGGCGCTCGGCATGGCGCTCGACCTCGCCCGTGGCATCACGACGGCCGACCGCGCCTTCCGGGCCGGAACGGAGCTTTACGGCCTCGCCGGCAATGCCGGCACCTTTCGCTTCGCCGGGGCGCCGGTGGGCATCATAGGCTTCGGTGACCTCGGCAAAAATCTACGCGAGCTGATCCGTCCCTTCCGTAGTCCGGTGAAGGTTTATGATCCATGGCTGCCGGACGACATCATCCTGCGCCATGACGCCATGCCAGCCTCCCTCGACGACCTTCTGGCGACCAGCCGCGTGATCTTCGTCTTCGCGGCCGTCACTAGCGAGAACCAAGCCATGATCGGCCGGCGCGAATTCGCGACCATGATGCCGGGCGCCGCCTTCCTGCTGATGAGCCGCGCGGCGGTGGTAGATTTCCCGGCCATGATCGAGGCGGTGCGCGCCGGCCATATTCGCGCCGCGACCGACGTCTTTCCCGAAGAGCCCGTCGCGGCAGACGATCCGGTGCGGCATGTTCCGGGACTGCTGCTGTCCGCCCACCGAACCGGCGGCACGGTCGATGCCCTTTTTGAGATCGGCCGCATGGCGGTCGCGGATGCCGAACTGGTGATGCGAGGCCTGCCGCCGCAGATGTGCCGCCGGGCGGACCCGTCGGTGGCTGCGCGGCTTCGCTCGAAGCCGGTGGCGATGACGTGAGACTGGCGGTCCAATAGGGGGGCCTTATGTTGATCGTCTTCGGCGGATTGCCAGGAACGGGGAAGACCACGCTATCACGTGCCCTGGCCGAGCGTCGTCGGGCTACATTCCTTCGTATCGACGCGATCGAACAAGCGATCCGGAATGCCGGTGTTCTGGCCGGCGAGGTGGAAACCTCTGGCTATGCGGTGGCCCAGGCGCTAGCCGAGTGCAATCTGACCGGCGGCCGGGTGGTGGTTGTCGACGCCGTCAATGCTCTTGACGTGAGCCGCGCGACCTGGCGAGCGATCGCGGAGCGGATAAAGGTGCCAATCATTGAAGTTGAAGTCACCTGTTCGAACGCACTGGAGCATCGACGGCGGGTCGAGGAGCGGGGTTCGGACATCCCCGGCCTAATCCCACCAACATGGGACCGCGTTATGAACTTGATGTTCGAGCCTTGGCCCAATGCGACCGTCAGGGTGGATACAGCACGTC
>CBDCBM010000003.1:0-1164902 GCA_965214365.1 Lichenihabitans sp. | reverse complement strand
GTCGAGCGCGGGCGCGGGAGACCTTCGTGCCGCTATCTCATCCGCCGGGTCACGGCCAGGTGGGATTTGTGGGGAAGCGCTCGCGATGATCGGCGGCGTCCGCCAGAAGATCCACTTCTTCTGCCTGGACCTACCGCACTCGGATGCTTGCTTCGTGAAGGCCTATCCCCGGGAAACCACCGAGGCGTTTCTGGACGGCCACGTCTCAGGGTTTGCCTTCTTCGGCGGCGTGCCCCTGTCGCTCCTCTACGACAACACCAAGATCGGCGGTTGCCAAGATCTGCGGCGACGGCAAGCGCGATCGGACCCGCGCCTTTACGGAGCTGGTCAGCCACTGTCTGTTCCAGGACCGCTTCGGCCGTCCGGGCAAGGGCAACGACAAGGGGAAGGTCGAGGGGCTGGTCAAATTCGCCCGCGCCAACTTCATGACGCCGATCCCCACGGCGGCGAGCTTCGACGCCCTGAACGCCATGCTGGCGGAGCGTTGCCGCGCGCGGCAGGCCGATCATGCCGGTCGGCGCTCTGCCACCATCGGCGAGCGGCTCGTCGCCGACACCGAGGCCTTGAGGGCGCTGCCCGCCGTGCCACTCGAGCCGTGCGAGAAGCGTGCGGCCCGCGTCTCCTCGACGGCGCTCGTCCGCTATCGCTGCAACGACTATTCGGTGCCAACGGCCTACGGGTTCCAGGAGGTCCTGGTGAAGGGGTTCGTCGACGAGGTCGCGATCCTGTGTGCCGGCCGTGAGATCGCCAGGCACCCGCGCCACTACGGCGAGGGCGTGTTCGTTGCGGATCCGCTGCACTATCTGGCGCTGATCGAGATGAAGCCGAACGCGCTCGATCAAGCCGCGGCGCTGCAAGGTTGGAACCTGCCGGAGGTGTTCCAGCATCTACGCCATCTCCTGGAAGCTAGAATGGGCAATCGCGGCAAGCGGGAGTTCATCCAAGTGCTGCGGTTGATGGAGGCGGCGCCACAGGATGTTGTGGCCTTTGCCGTTACCGAGGCCATTCGGCTCGGCGCCATTGGCTTTGATGCTGTCAAACAGATCACGCTGGCGCGGATCGAGCGGCGTCCCGTCCGCCTTGACCTCGCCGCCTATCCCCATCTGCCGCAACTGGCGGTCAAGACGACGACGGCCGCCGACTATGCCGTGCTGGTGCCGGAGATGGCGGCGTGATGGCCTCGATCGAGGGAGACATGCCGAGTGGCACCAGGGCTGGCAAGCCCCAGGTCCTGCTCGGCCACCATCTCAAGCAGCTGAAGCTGCCGACGATCCTGCGCGAGTACGACAAGGTGGCGCGCGAGTGCGCGCAGGGCGGGGTCGACCACACCGGCTACCTTCTGCGCCTGGTGGAGTTGGAACTGATCGACCGGGAGCGCCGTGTCGTCGAACGCCGCATCCGGGCCGCTCGGTTTCCAGCTGTGAAGAGCTTCGATACGTTCGACTTCACTGCCATCCCGAGCCTCAACAAGATGCTGGTGCTGGACCTCGGCCGCTGCGAGTTCATCGTCCGCCGGGAGAACATCATCGCGCTCGG
Organism: Lichenihabitans sp.; assembly: GCA_965214365.1. Taxonomy (GTDB): domain Bacteria; phylum Pseudomonadota; class Alphaproteobacteria; order Rhizobiales; family Beijerinckiaceae; genus Lichenihabitans. Next base: position 1,163,366 of record CBDCBM010000003.1, on the reverse strand, counting down.
CAACTCTGGCACCGGCAAGAGTCATGTCGCTCTTGCTCTAGGGTTGGCGGCTTGCCAGAAGGGCTTCACCGTGGCGTTCACGACAGCGGCGTCCCTGGTGACGCAGCTCATGGAAGCACGGGACGAGCGACGCCTTCTCAAACTCCAGCGCGACCTGCAGGCCGTGAAGCTGCTGATCGTCGACGAGCTGGGTTACGTGCCGCTCTCGACGACCGGAGCCGAGCTGCTCTTCGAGACATTCTCCCAGCGCTACGAGCGGGGCTCGACCATCATCACCTCGAACCTCCCCTTCGAGGACTGGACATCGGTCCTGGGATCGGAGCGGCTCACCGGCGCCCTGCTGGACAGGCTCACCCACCACGTCAGCATCCTGACCATGAACGGCGACAGCTACCGCCTTAAACAGTCCGTCGGCCGGCGGCGCGCATCGGTGAGGGCGGAGCAAAACCAGGCCACCGCCGAGATCGTCGATCCCGACACCGGCGAAATCACGGCCGCCTGATCCAAACTTTAAGCCGACATGGAAAGGGCCCCGATCGGGGCCCTTTCCATGTCGGCGTGCCCGATCCACTGGCCTGCTTTTGGTCCGCCCCGCCGGCCTGAAATTACACCGGCGTTGACATGATCATGACTTCACGCGGCGGTCGAGCTCCGCCAGGGCAAAACACACCGACGCCTTGCGCAGGATTTCGTTCGCCTGCCGGAGTTCCCGATTCTCCCGCTCGAGTGCTTTCACGCGCTCGTTCACCTCAGCGGGCGGACCGCCGTTCCCGCCGCTGTCCTGCTCCGCTTTCTTCACCCAAAGCCGAAACGTCTGTCCCGTGCAGCCGATCTTCGCCGCGATCGAGGCGATCGCCGCCCAACGTGAGGCGTGATCGCCTTGGTGCTCGATCACCATCCGCACCGAACCATTCGGTTCCAGAGCAGGCGATATTTCGCCGCGCTGTCGCTGCCTTCTGGGACTTCATGCAAAGGCTGAAGTCCACCCCCTTCGACTATACGCTCGATCGCATCGAACGCTTGGAACGGGAGGTATGGCGACTGAACGAGGAACTACGCCAAAGCCGCGATCCTGGGGCCGTCGATGATCGCAACGCCAGCGCCGTTACGCTCGACCATTGACTTGGCTGCGGGTGTAACGCTGCCGCCTTAGCTGTCGTCACTGACAGCATCCATGTTGACGGCACTGAAATGGCGCGGCTGATCGAGCTGGCGGCCGGCATGGAGCAGGAACTATCCGCCGTCCTCGCCAAGGCGCTGCTGCATGGCCTCCACAACTATAGGTGCCGGCACCAACCGTGCCGATACGGTCGGGCGAGAGCAGGGGCGCCTCCTGCAACGCCTTGCGGAAGAAGCGCTGGGCAGCATCGAGATCGCGTCTTGCGGTCAACACGGCGTCGATCGCCTCGCCATGCTTGTCCGCAGTGAGGCTTGCAGAACAGCCAAACAATCTGGTCAAGGCATCGCCTTGGTCCTGAGCCTGTCGAAAGACGGCGCCTCAAGGGGGATTGCCTTTTGGCCGATCCGTCGACGGCTTTGCGACAGCTTATTCACCAAGCCTTACTCGTCGGAGTTTCAAGCCGGATTCGCTCAGGATCAGGATGTTCGGACGCAGGAGAGCTGAAATTCAGGCTTACGCCCAATCGGCGGATTGCCCCGCGCAGGAGGGTGATACCAGCCGTCATTGAAAATGACCGTTTGGTAAGCTCGCATTCGGTCACGCGGCATAATGTCGTTGGCAAGTCATCGTTAACGATTACTCGCCTCACTCTCTCGCTGCGGATGAAGAATTGGTTCAGTCCCGTCGCATTTGAAGCGTACGGCTCAACATTGTGGATAGCTATTTGAACTCCAGCTTAAGCTGAAGACATACGCTCAAATCTACCAACGAAATATCATTCGCAGTGATTACATATGTCGAGTCGATCAGGATCAAGCATTTGCCCGAACGCCCATTTCTCGATCAGTGCCTGATTGGTCAAATTACGTCGCCATTCGGCGCAGCAGGAGCGGGCTCTTGAACGAATAGGACCGGAATGTTTCTTCGATCCTGTCTTCAACTCTTCGCAAGTCGGACAGGTGGATACACCAGCGAGGCAGTGAATGCCCGTAAATTCACTGCCTCGCTGGGTGTCGAAGCCGATAGCAGCCTATGCTGAGCAGGCGATCGGAAATAATCGACTAGAACAGGATTTCAGCCGACTCGTAGCTCGTCACTTCCATGCCGAGGCACACTTCCTCGACGATCGGTGTAGTCCAGGTCATATAATCCTCCTTCAGCTCGCCGTTATAAGCACTACGGCTAACGGAACGTACCATGACATGTGAGTTCGTTCAACTTGGAGAGTTGTGTTCCCGATCCAGCAAACCCGGTATTGCATTGCGATAGATACGATTGAGAGGGCATCTCCACCGTTCGGTGGGCTCATATTTTGAGAGTCGGAGCATGTCTGCGGCTAGGCGGCATCCACTAGAATGTCACGACGGACCTTATCGATTTGCCCTCATGCATCAGGTCGAAGGCATCGTTGATCCTGTCGAGCGGCATGGTGTGGGTGATCAGATCGTCTATATTGATTTTGCCCTCCATATACCAGTCGACGATCTTCGGCACATCGGTGCGGCCGCGCGCGCCTCCGAAGGCCGACCCTCGCCAGTTGCGGCCCGTGACGAGTTGGAACGGCCGGGTAGAGATCTCTTGTCCCGACGGCGCCACGCCGATCACGATCGACGTTCCCCAACCGCGATGGCAGCATTCGAGCGCCTGGCGCATCGTATGAGTGTTGCCGATACATTCGAACGAGAAGTCGGCCCCGCCTCCTGTCAGATCGACGATGGCTTGCACCACCTTGTCGCGTCCCACCTCGTCCGGATTGATAAAATTCGTCATGCCGAATTTCTTCGCCATCTCGACTTTGCCGGGGTTGAGATCGACGCCGATGATCTTGTCAGCCCCCACCATGCGGGCGCCTTGGATGACGTTTAGTCCGATGCCGCCGAGACCGAACACCACGACATTGGCGCCTGGCCAAACCTTGCCAGTATAGACCACCGCGCCAATGCCTGTCGTCACGCCGCAGCCAATGTAGCAGATCTTATCAAAGGGTGCGTCTTCGCGCACTTTGGCGAGCGCGATCTCCGGCAGCACGGTGAAGTTCGAGAAGGTCGAGCAGCCCATATAGTGGAAGACTTCAACGCTGTTGCAACTGAACCGGCTGGAGCCGTCGGGCATCAGCCCTTGGCCCTGCGTCGAGCGGATCGCGGTACAAAGATTCGAGCGTTGCGACAGGCAGGTTTTGCACTGCCTGCATTCCGGCGTGTAAAGCGGGATCACATGGTCGCCCACCTTCAACGATGTGACGCCCGGCCCGATCTCGCGCACGATGCCGGCCCCCTCGTGCCCCAGCACCACCGGAAACTTACCCTCCGAATCGAGACCCGACAGCGTGTACGCATCGGTATGGCAGACACCAGTCGCGATATTTTCGACCAGGATTTCGCCGGCTTTAGGACCATCGATATCAATAGTCTCGATGGTCAGCGGCTTGTTGGCGGCCCACGCGACCGCAGCACGAGTTTTCATCGAATCGACCTTCGAGCCTGACAATAATCAGTGAGATAGTGGGCCAGAACCTGGGCGGGACGCAACCAGCCTCAGGTGATTTCGCAACCGCCAGAGGCGGCCTTGCGCTCTATAGCGTAGCCCCGTCCACCATCACGGCTTCAAGATCGAGGTCGGTCCCCAGGCGAACCATCGAGGCTCGCGAGCCGGGCTCGATGCGGCCTAAATCGGTGCGCCCGAGATAAGCCGCCTGGCGGCCTGAAGTCATGTCGGCGGCCTGCTCCATCGTCATGCCGATGGCCACGAGGTTGCGGAAGGCGTCGAGCATCGTAATCGCGCTGCCGGCCAGCGATCCCCCCTCGACCAGGGTGACGCGAAGCCCCTGTTTCATCACGTCGTGACCCCCCCAGCTTTGCGGGCCGTCCGGCATGCCGGCCATGGTCGAATCCGAAATCGCATAGAGCTTGGGGATGGCCCGGTAGGCGGCCCTTACGACGTCCGGATGGACGTGGAGGAGGTCGACGATGATCTCGGCGAATAGGCCATGGGCCAAAGCATAGGCCGCGACGCCGGGCGAGCGATGGTCGACCCCAGACATCGCGTTGAAAAGATGCGTGAAACCACTGCAACCACGCCGGAAGCCCTCCGCCGCTTCCTCGGCTGTGGCGATGCTATGAGCGATCTGAACCCTGCAGCCCCGCGCCGCCAAGGTTTCGATGACGTCGAGCCCGCCGGGAATTTCGGGGGCGACGGTGGCAATGAGGATCGCCCCGAGTTCCGCCCAGCGCGCCGCTAATACGGGATCGCCATCCATGGCTTCCGGTTCCTGCGCGCCGAGCTTCTTCGGGTTGATGAAGGGCCCTTCGAGATGCGTGCCCAGAACGGTCGCCTCGCCCGAGAGAGGCGCGTCCCTCACGGATTTGATGGCCACCAGCGCGCCTTCAATAACCGGGATGCGCGCCGTGGCGGTGGTGGGTGCCAGAGCGACGGTGCCACGGCTGGCATGGAACCGCGCCATGCCCCGAATGGCCTCCGGGCCCCCTTGCCACGTATGGCCGCCACCGCAGTGGACATGAAGATCGACGAAACCAGGAACGATAAAGGGCGCATGCGGCGGGACACCGGGTTCGCCGACGACCTTCGCGACCGTCGCTCCATCGACCTCCACCCGACCCGTCACCCAACCGGACGGTGTGAGAATCGATCCCTGGAACTCCCCTCCGGTGTGGCCGTGCATCCCTTGTCTCTCCCGCTATTCCTAGGTGGGAGCTTACAGGAGTTCGCTCGCGTCGCCTCACTTTTACCAACGGCCTTGTCGATAGCGAATGATATGTCCGGTTTTGGTAGCGGGCGACATGTCCGAAGTTTGATCCAGAGGTTCGCGTGCTCTTGGAAGTTTGGATTGCAGGATCAGCCTGAAGATGAAATTCATCAAAAGGCGTAAACGCGATCGATTTCAATGAGGGAGAGCACGATGGTGAGTTTGAGAGCCGGCGCTCCAGATACGTGAAGAAGCTTGTGCTTCAACCATTAGTTGTTTGATCATGCGCCGCGACATCCATCATGGGCCATCGACAGCCCCAGTCCCTGCACATTCATGATGCAAGAGCGCGAAAATTTTCATCATAATAAATAAAGATCACTCTTGCGAAATATCAAGCGAATGATACTATTTCTAATCGACGCAGATTGGTTCGTGATCGGCAAAGCGCCACCTTGCGCATGGAAGATCAAAATATCAAAGATGTAGGTCAAAACGCGTGCTTGTCTTTACAGCAAGCGGTATCGACTCATGTTTTATCGCGTCTTCCCTCTAATACATCCTCGACCGACTTGAGCGGGCAGTATTAGATTTGACGAAACTGCAATTCGGGATGGTCGTCGTTAGATATTGGAGCAAATATGCATCAGCTTAATCAAACTCCGACATATCAAAACCGATGCAAAAGAGCTTCGGCCATAAGGGCGGGACGGAGCGTCGGGCTAGCGCTTGTCGCGGCTTTCGGGATCGTGGGGCAGGCCGCGCTCGCGGCCGGCCTGGATGAGATTCCGGCGAGTATAAAAGATAAAGTTTATGACCCGAAATTCATGGATCCGGCCCAGCCTCTCGGCCCGAGTGTCTATCGGGAGTTCAAAGCGCCGAAGCCGCCGCCATGGACCATCGGCTATGCCAGCACCTATGCGGGAAATACTTGGCGTAAGAATGCGACCGAGCGGCTTCTCAACGAAGTCGTTCCCAAGTGGCAAAAGCTTGGATTGGTGAAAGACATCATCATCACGCAATCCAACCTGAAAGACGCGACTCAAATTCAGCAAATCCGGCAGTTGGTCGATCAGGGTGTCGATGCCATCATCGTCTGCTGCTCGAACCCGACAGCGCTCAACCAAACTGTCAAATACGCCTATGACAAAGGTGTTCCGACGTTCTCGTTCACGGGCTATTTGACCTCGCCCTACGCCGTGAACTCTTCGGTGAACTATCAACTCGCCGGCTACGACATCGGCCGCTGGATGGCGAAGGAAATCAACGAGAAGGGCAATGTCCTGGTCGTCTAGGGTATACCGGGCGCCTCATCGTCGGATTCTCAGAACCGCGGGATCCTGACCGGATTGGCGGAATCCAAGGACATCAAGGTGGTCGGCCAGATTTCCCATATGTGGACCGATCAGGTTGGCCAGGCCGAGGTCCAGAAGTGGCTGTCGACCCATCCCGGTAAGCTCGATGGGGTCGCCACCCAGTCTTCCGGCGAAACCGGCGTCCTCCAGGCGTTGCTGCAATCGGGCCGACCATTGCCACCGATGGTTGTGGGCGGCGAGCTTGGAGCTGTCTGTTACTGGCGCAATAATCCAGGCTACATCAGCGCCGCCTTCCAGACCTGGCCGCCGGGCGACGATATCGAACTCGGCTTCAACATCATGATGCGCACGATGGAAGGCCAGGGACCGAAGATGCAATCCATCCTCGTTGCTCCCGTCATCTACAATATCGACGACATTAAAAAGAGGGTGGACGCGAATTGCGATCGTGCCTCGACGGCCTGGCTCGAGCCCGGCATCGAGACCTGGGGCGGAAAAGACTACGTCGATAATTTCTTCCTCCATCCTGCCGATCCTGAAAAGTACAAGCCCTGATCCATCGTCACAGGACGCGTACTCGTCATGTCTGATCTTGCAGCGCAGCGCACGAAACGCAGGGAAGACGCATCGCCGGGAGGCAAGCAGCCTGGCGGTGCGGCCCTCGGCGGAGGCGAACTTTATGTCAGGGACGCCTACAAATCGTTTGGCGTGACCCGCGCACTCAATGGAGTGTCGTTCCGCGCGCATTTCGGTGAAATCCACGCCATCGTGGGCGGCAATGGTTGTGGCAAGTCGACCCTTGCCAAGGTGATGTCGGGCGTCACATCGGTCGATCGCGGCAAGGTTTCGGTTCTCGGTCATGAGCCGAAGTCTCCCGCCGAGGCCCGTGCCATCGGTGTCGCGACCGTCTTTCAGGAAGTCATGGTCGCCGACGAAGCGACCATCTCGGAAAATCTCTTCGCCGGATCGGACGGCTTCTGGTCGCGGCGGATATCGACCCGGGACAAGCTGCTTCAGTCCCGGGCCTTGATGAAGGATTTGACGGGCGCAGATATCGATCCCAGCCGGCTGGCCTCCGGGCTATCGCTGGGTGTCAAGGCATGGATCACCATAGGTCGCGCTCTGTTGTGTAACCCGAAGGTCCTCATCCTGGATGAATCTTCGGCGGCCTTGGATTTCGACTCTACCGAAAGGCTCTTCGCCAAGATGCGGGAGTTGCGGGATCGCGGCGGCGCCGTGCTGATCGTGACGCATAGGATCGCCGAACTGGTCCGCATTAGTGATCGCGCGACTGTGATGCGCGATGGAAAAGACGTCGGCGTTCTGGAAAAAAGCGAGGTCACGGAGAAAAATCTTCTCGGGCTCATGACGGGCCGGTCCGAGGAAGCCGTCAAGAGCGTCGCTAGGGCGGCCGCGAAACCCGCCACGCGGATCGTGCTTCGCACCTCTGGCATGCAGGTTTGGCCCCAGGCGCAGGCGGTGGATTTCGAGCTCAGGGCCGGCGAAATCCTCGGCATCACGGGGCTCGAAGGGCACGGCCAGGACGCGTTCGTGCGGATCCTCGGCGGTGTCAGCTCCGCCGTGAGGTCGTTTCCGACGGTCACCGCGTCCGATTCCTCGCGTCCCATCGAAATTCGCAGCCTCGAAGCGGCGAAGCGGCACGGTATCGCCTTCGTGTCCGGCGACCGCAAGCGGGAGGGCATCCTCCCCAACATGAGCATTTTCGAAAATCTTCTTATCGCGCTCTATGGGTCCTATTCGCGCGGTGGCAAGGCCGGGCTGATCAAATGGGCCGATCTCTCTGGGATCTTCGATTGGGAGGTGGAGCGGCTGTCGATCAAGACCGGACCTCAGACCAATCTCATCACCTCGCTCAGCGGCGGAAATCAGCAGAAGGTCTTGATCGGGCGGGCCTTTGCAACCCAGCCGAATATCCTGATCCTGAACGACCCGGCCCGCGGCATCGATGCGGGGGCCAAGCAGGAACTCTACCATCACTTGCGAGCCTTCGCGGCCGACGGCAAGTCCGTGGTCTACATGTCGAGCGAACTCGAAGAATTCATCGGCCTTTGCCCGCGCGTTCTGGTCTTCCGCAATGGCAGCATCTTCGACACTTTCGTCGAAGACGAGATCGAGCCGGTTGGAATTCTTGAAGGCATGTTCGGCCAACTGCGAAGCGCGCGCAGCAGCGGCCGGCGCGACGGGGCTGCGGTCCCAGGCACGCCCGCCTCGCCGCCTCGCTCGAGCCGCACCGTAGCCCCCGCGATCGGACGCGCCCAATGAGGCGTCTTCCGGCAAATAGGCTCGTACCAAAAAAGGGCGAACGACCGTGACCCCGCGAAAACCCTATCGATCTCCCTTCTATCGTCCCGACTTCGCCGAGGAGAACCGATCGACAGGCCTCCGGGACACAAAAGCAGAGCCACTGTTCGCTGAACCGGACAGGACGGTGCGTCCGGCGCCGCCTGCGTCACGTCTTCCCGCGCGGACGATCCCCCAGCATCCCACCGGTTATTCCGAGAGCGATCTGGCGCTTTTCGGCAGACTGACGAATTATAACGACAGGTCGCACACCGCTGATGCCCCGCGCGTAGGTCCGGAGCCACGGGCGCAGCCGGAGGCTCGGCGCTCGACCGCGCAACTCCGCCCCGCGCCCTCCGGCTCTCACAGCAGTGGCGACATGGCCTTGTTTCAGACTCTGCAAGCGCCTTTCTCGAATGTGCGCCAGGAGGGGACTGATGCGCGACGCACCACGCCGTCCATCGATCCCACCTTGGCGACGCACGGCTATTCGCAGCAGGATCTCGAGGCTTTCGAGAAGCTGACAAGATTCGGTCGGTCGCATATGGGCGAGGGGAAAAGCTGACGGTGTCTGAGCTTTCCGTCCATATTCCCAGCCCGAGCACGCGCCTCATGGTGCCTGGGTTCATTCTCTTCACGCTAATCAGCGTCGCGACGATACGCGGACCCTCGCTCGTTTCCAGCGATGGCATCGGCAGCGCCGTGATCGTCGTCGCGCCGCTCATTTTGGCCACTTATGCACTAACCATCATCGTGATGGCCGGCCGCGCGGGCGTTGACCTATCGATCGGTCCGCTCATTGGTTTCATCAATGTCGGTTTGATCAAGCTCGTCGAGGCAGGGTTCATCGCGTCGCCGATCGCCGTGTTCCTCTACGCCATGGCGGTGGGTGTCGCCTATCAAGTGCTGATGGGCGTGATTATCGTCTATGTCCGAGTGCAGCCCATCATCGTGTCCCTCAGCGGATATTTGGCTCTCGTGGGGCTCAATCTGGTCATCATGCCGCGACCGGGCGGCGTCGCGCCCGATTGGATGATGAGCTGGGGCAGCGGGACGTCGATCTTTTCGCCCGTGCTCGCGATCGTGGTCATCGCGACGCTCGGTTGGTACGCGATCGCGCGCACGGCCTTCTTCGGCCATCTTCGCCTGATGGGTTCGGACGAACGCGCCGCCTACACCAGCGGGGTTAAGATCAACGCGGTTCGGCTCGGTGCCCATTGCATTGCCGGCATCTTCGCAGGATTGGCGTCGATCTGCTTCACGTCGTTGATCAGTTCGGGTGATCCGACACAAGGCACGACCTTCACACTGATGGCGGTCACGGCCTTGGTTCTGGGCGGCGCCAGCCTCTCCGGGGGACGCGGCGGCGCGACCGGTTCATTGCTGGGTGCGCTGAACATTTATCTCATCACCTATCTTCTCGCGACCTTCAACTTCGGCACGGTTCAGAGCTACGTGACCGACCTTTGCTACGGCGCGATGTTGGTGGCGTCGCTGCTGATCAGTTCAGCCCTGCCACAGATCCAGCGCGTGGCGCGCTATCTCTCGCCAACGCTGTTTTTCGCCATCCTTTGCAGTATCGGGGCCGGTGTCATCCTTCACGCGACAATCGACGCCCCGAAGGCGGTGCGTGCGCTGGCGTCGTCGTCATCGGCCGATCTTGTCCCGGCGACGGATTCCGGCGGCGCCGGCCAGTCCGGCACCACGATCATACTGGTTGTCATCGGGCTCGCCGCGCTCGCCTATTTGGTCAGCGTGCTGGTGCGGTTCCCCCGCGTCCCGACGGTGGCGCTGATCGTTACACTCGCGATCGTCAGTTTCGGCCTGATTTTCCATCCTGCCGCCGCCGTGCAAACCACGACGGCGCTCAGCCATGCGGCAAGCCAGAGTGGCGGCTACGGGCTCGACATCCTCGCCCTCGAAGGGAGCGGCGGGTACGCCGTTGCCGAACTGGTGCCGAGTGCCCTGTCGGCCTTGATCTGTGCGGTCCTCGTCATCCTTGGCGTCGTCACCTTGGTTTCGATCATTGTGACGCTAAACCTCTTCGATGCGCAGGCGATGAAGCCGGCCACGCTGCGTCTGCTGATTCTGGTTGCCATCGGCCTCGGTGCTACCGGCCTCGTGACGCTCGCCTGGACCGGCGAAAGCCAGACGCACGGCCTCTTCGACCGGCAGGGGCTGACCTTGGCATCGGCCGGCGCCATGCTGTTCGTGCTGATGTGGTCACCTCTTCAATCGAGGTTGAAGAACATCACCAACGTCTACATCGTGGTCTTCGGCATCCTGGCGTTAGGGTCATTGTATTTTTCGGCAACGCGGTCGACTGCTCAAGGAAGTCCCCCCGACGAGACGGCCTCGCTCCGCACCGTCATGGCGCCCGCGCCAACGGTCGGTGAAGTGTTCCGTCCTGCTGAATCCGTGCATCGAGATGTCTCAAGCGCCTCGCCAGTTTCCCGGTTTTCCTACGCGGTCTTCGTGATGCTCGCGCTTCAATTCTCGCTCTGGCTGGCGATGCGCGGGAAAGGCAGCCTGCGGCAGGCGCTATCGTTCGGCTACACCGTAGCCGGCGCGGTGCTGGCTTGGGCAAGCCTGTTCTATCTGGCCGAGGTTCCGCTGACCGTGATTCTGGTAACGTTGGTAGCGTCGGTCGTAACGGCTCCTTGGGTTTGGATGGCCTTCACGAGCTACACCAAGAGCTTTGGTGAGATCGATGGTCTCATAGAGGTTGGGGTGTCGGGCGCATCCCGTCGCGGCGATGGCGGCCCCCGATGATCCAGCGCTCCGCCTTCTCCTTCTTCAAGGCCCTCGGCCTCATCATCGCTGCGGTGGTGGCGCTGGGGGGCGCCGCGCTCGGCTGGCACCAGGATGCCGCGGCGCAACTGATCATTTTCTATGCCGCTGCGACCTTCGCTCTGATCATTTGGGGCTGGCACCATCTTTTCGTCGCCTGGACCTATCAGCAGGCGCCATCCTCGCTCCGTGCCATCGGCGCGACCGAGGCCGCAGACCCCCGTCTCGCGCCAGAACCAGAGGACGACGGTAGCCATTTCGCCGATCTGGCGCGCGCCAACCGACCGGGCTTGATCGTGCTCGGGCTGATCGCCGCCGCCTTCGTGATCTGCTGCTTCGCCATCGACGGCTTCTTCTCGGTCCGCAATGTCGTGATGACGATCGTGTTGATCGCTTATGGCATCGCGGCCTTTGCGCTGAGCCGAGCTGTCCGCCTGAACCGTAGCGCCTTCGTGGGGGTGTCGGTTCTGCTGGGGCTCTTCATCGTTGGCGCTGCCACGATCGACGGGTTCGCATCCGAAACCAACATAAAATCGATGCTGCTCTTCGCGTCGTTTCTCGGCATCGCCTGCGTCGGGCAGACTTTGGTGGCCTTGCTGGGCGGCCTCGATCTGTCGATCCCCTTCATCATCGGATCCTCCAATATCGGCCTCCTCTATCTCATCTCGCTTGGCATCTATCCCTGGCTCGCGTTCATCATCCTTCTGGTTATTGGAGCCGGCCTCGGCTTCGTCAAGGGCGTGCTGAGCTTCGGCTTGCAGGGGCAGGCCCTGATCGTGACGTTGGGGATGGGTTTCGTGATCTCCGGCGGCACTCAGATCATCACCAGCATGGCGTCGGCCTTCGGCGGCAACATGGTCGGCACCGTGCCGGACTGGCTGATCGCGATCGCCACGATGAACGGCACTACCTTCGGGCTGAATATCCCGGCCGTGATCCTGATCTGGGGCATCCTCTCGCTCGCCCTGATCTATGGACTCAAGAACACCAGATACGGCCGCAACCTCTACGCGCTCGGGGGAAGTCGCGTCGCGGCGGGCAGGCTATCGATCTCGGAACGGTCCTATTGGATCGGCGCCTATATGGTCAGCGGCTGTGGCGCCGCTCTCACGGGCGCGCTGCTTCTGGGCTGGAGCGGCGGCGGCTTCATCGGTGTGGGCGACCAGTATCTTTTTATGACCCTCGCAGCCGTGGTGGTCGGGGGCACGTCGCTTCTGGGCGGCTGGGGCGGCTACGGCTACACCGTTATCGGCGTCCTCGTCCTGCAGGTCCTCACCTCGTTCCTTGTCGGGATTGGACTGAGCTATCAGGCGCAGCAATTCGTCTTCGGATTATTGATCCTGCCGATGGTCGCGGTCTACGGCCGCTCACCGCATATCCGCACGCAGATCTAAAGGAAGGCTCAGGGGAATGAATCCGGCATGAATAATTTGCTCTCCTCTGCCGATGTGGTTGGCGGCTCGCTCTGGATGCTCTCACTGGCCATGACGGGCGCCACGTTTTTCTTCTTCTCCGAGAAACGCAAGGCAGCCCGAGACTGGCAGACATCGATCACTCTGGTTGGCGTCGTCATGGTCATTTCGGCGATCCACTATTACTATTTGAAGGAAATGTGGATCGCGACCGGCAAAGCACCGATCATCTTCCGCTATGTCGACTGGATATTGTCGAGGCCGATCCAGGTCGTGACCTTCTACGTCATGTTGTCGGCGGTCAGCGATCTGTCGCCGGCCTTGTTCTGGCGCTTGTTGGTCGGTGCGCTCGTCACCGTCATCGGGGAGTTTCTCGGCGCCGCGGGCTTCATGAGCGCGACGCTTGGCTTTCTCATCGGCATGGTCGGCTGGCTGTACATTCTGGGCGAACTCTATCTTGGCGAGGCCAGCACCGCGAGCAGCAACGGCGGCAATGAGCCGGCCGATCTCGCCTTTCGCTCGTTGCGCCTGATCGTGACGATCGGCTGGGCCATATATCCACTCGGCTATTTCATGCAATATATCGGTGGTGGCGTCGATGTGAATACTTTGAATATCATCTATAACTTGATCGATTTCTTGAACAAGCTGGTTTTTGGCCTTGTCGTCTACAAAGCGGCGGTTGATAGCGTGGGCTTGGCCGAGGCGACGCGGACATGAGCGGACGTGCCGCATCCGATCGAATGGCATCGCGACCGGGGTGCTTGCCGGAAACGCAGGGAGCGTAGCGAACAATGACTGGCGCCGATATCATTGCTGGCATCATCCTAATCGCTTTGGCGATTGCGATCGTGGTCTACCTTCTTCACTGGCTCTATCGCCGCTCCTCGAAGGAGGTGTCGTTCGTCAGGACCGGCATGGGCGGCGAGAAGGTCGTGCTGAGCGGCGGAGCGCTCGTCATACCGATCGTTCATAACGTGACAATGGTCGGCATGCGGACCCTTTGCATCGAGATCCGGCGCGGCGGAGAACGCTCGCTGATCACCAAGAACCGCATGCGCGTCGAACTGGTCGCCGAATTCTATGTCCGCGTGAAGCCGAACGAGGCTTCGGTATCCATCGCTGCGCAGTCTCTTGGCAAGCGCACCATGCAGCCGGACAGCCTCAAGGAGCTCGTGCAAGGCCGCTTCATCGACGCCTTGGCGATCGTCGCCGCGACGATGACCATGGATGAAATGCAGGAGCGGCGCGGCGAATATATCAAAGCCGTCAAGGGTCTTGCTGAAGACCATCTGAGCCAAACCGGGCTTGAGCTTGAGACCGTCTCGCTGACCGGCCTCGATCAGGCACCGCTCGAGATGTTCAATCCCTCCAATGCTTTCGATGCCGAGGGTCTGACCCAGCTGACCAAGCAGATTCAGGCGAGGAAGAAGGCCCGCAATGATATCGAACAGGAAACCCTGATCCAAATCCGCGACAAGAACCTTGAAACCGAAAAGCTGGCGCTGGAAATCGACCGGGAAAGCGAGTTTGCCCGCCTGAAGCAGGAGATGGAGATCGCGGCCCAAAGGACCGGGCAACGCGCCGCCATCGCCAAGGACCGGGCCGAACGCGATCGTGAGGTGGAAGAGGCCCAGCTTCGCGCCGAGGAGGCGGTCGAGATGGTGCGGATCTCCCAGCAACAGGTCATCGACGTCGAGCGCCAGCTCAAGGAGACGCGGCTGGTGGCGGAGATCGAGCGTCGCCGTCGCGAGCAGAACGAGATCGAACGCAGCATGATGGTCGAGATCGAAACTCTCAACCTCGAAGCCGAGCGTAAGGTCCTCGACCTGACCAAGGAGATGGAATTCGCCCGGCTTGAACAGCAACGCGAGATCGCCGTGCGCAAGGCCGAGCAGCGGGCCTCGATCACCAAAGAGGAATCCGAGAACCATCGGGTCGCGCAACTGGCACAACTCTCGGCCAGCGAGGATGTGCGTATCGCGGAACTGCGGCAGCAGCGCAATCTCAACGTCGTGCGTATGACGACCGAAGAGGAGACGCGGCTGCATGAGATCGGCAAATCGAAACGCCTGCAACTCGAGGAGCACGAACGCGATCTTCTCGTGATGCGCAAGTCGACGGAAGTCTACGACGCGCGTGTCGATGAACAGCAGGCCCATGCGCAGGCCGTCAAAGCGATGGAGGGCGTGAGTTCGTCGCGCGAATTCGAGGTCGCGGAACGCCGCAAGCGCGTGGACCTCGTACTCGCGGAATCGGCGGCGCAGAACAGTGCGATCAAGATCACGACATTGGCCAAGGCTGAAACGCTCGCTGCGGAAGAACGCCAGAAGGCTGACGAGTTTGCGACCCTAGCGGCCAAGGGCCGTTACGAGATCGATGCGGCCGGCAAGCTGAAGCTGAATGAAGCCGAGAATCTACGGAGCGAAGCAAGCCGGACCAGCGAGGTTCGCATGCAGCTTGCCCGCAACCTCGACTCGATCATTCGAGAAAGCGTCAAGCCTATGGAGAGCATCGATACGATCAAGATCTATGAGGTCGGCGGTCTTCCGGGTTCGGGTCAAGGGAGTCTGCGCGGCACCGAACGCGACGGGGACCAGCCGTCGCCCGGTGCCGGCGGTGGACTGAACAGCCTGGCCGACAATGTGGTGAATTCGGCGTTGCGCTACCGTGCTCACATGCCCTTCGTCGACGGCTTGCTCGACGAGATCGGCATGTCGACCGGCGAGATCACCAACATCAGCAAGATTCTTGGCGGCCCGAACAAGAAGCTGCCGAACGGCGGCCTTCCGAACGGCGAGGGGAAGTGATCATGCCGGCGTCGGTTCCGAGTTGCGCGGGCGCGGCGCCGATCCGAACCTCTCGACCCGGGGGGAGCCTCGATGCTCGATAAGGCCTTCTGGTTGTTCCTTTTTCTGGCGGCCTACTGGCTGTTCTGCATTGTCGTCGGCGTGCGCTCGGCTCAGCATCAAGCGGGAGCACAGCAGTTCCTCGTGCCTGCGGGCGGCCTTTCCACTTGGGTCTTCGTCTTCGTCGCGACCGCCAGTAGTTTCGCGGGATGGACGTTCGCCGGGCAGCCGGGACAAATTTTCGAGCACGGGTTCCAATATCTCAATGCATCTTTTTTCGTCATAACCATCCCATTGGCCGGTGTATTGGTGATGAAACGGCAGTGGATGTTGGGCCGGAAATATGGATACGTTACGCCGGGGGACATGTATTGCGACTATTACGGTGGTGATGCCATCAACATCATCGCGGTCGGCATCGCGTTGCTGTTCGCCATCCCGTTTCTGGCCACGCTCTTCAGCGCATCAGGTGCCATCGTCGAAACGGTTACGAATGGCGTGATGTCGCGTGACGCAGGGACGTGGACGCTTTCGTCGATCCTGCTGCTCTACTGCGTCGTGGGGGGACTGAACGCCGTGGCTCGGGTGAGCGTCGTCCAGGGCATCCTGTTCCTTGGCGGGGCCGCGATCCTCGGGGGTTTTGCCGCGATCTGTGCCGGCGGCATTACCAGCCTGGGCCAGGCGCTGGCTCATCTCGCGAGTTCACGCGTCGGGGACGCGGGCATGACAAAGGGGTTCGGCGGCGGCGACGACAACGGTCTCTTTGCCATTCCGGGGGTCATCCAGTTCACGGCTGGGTTGGGCCGCGAGGCGCCTGCGGGCGGCCCCTGGACCGCTGTGATGAGCCTGTCCTTCGTGCTCTCCCTGATGGGAATCCAGTGCGCGCCATCCTTCTCGGTCCTGGGATTTGCCAGCGGCTCGACGCGCGCATTCCCGATCTATCAGATTTGGGGAAGCGCCTTATGCGTCGGACTGGTCGTGTTTGTTTTCGCTCCCCTGCAGGGGCTCGGCGGTCTCGTCCTTGGCGCCAATGCCGCAGCGCGGGCGGCCAACTTGTCGATCGCGGAGGTTTTGCCGGCGCTTGCGCAAGGCCAGCATGGGGCGCTCGTTCTCGAATATATCGAGGCCATGCGCAGCCAACAGGTCTGGCTCGTGGGCCTGCTCGCCGTCGCGGCGATCGCAGCCTTGCAAGGCACCGCCGCCGCCTACGTGGCGACGACCGGCAATATCCTATCCCGCGACATCTATACCCGGTATTTTCGCCCGGATGCGACGTGGGATCAGCAGAAAGCGGTCAGCCGCATCTCTATGCTGCTCGTGTGCCTGGCAGCTCTACTCATCGCCAGCTTCGGCCAGGAGGCCGTTCGCATCCTTGGCGGATTGGCCATTCCCTGTAGCTTTCAGCTGCTGCCCGCGCTACTCGGCGTGCTCTGGCTGCCCTGGATCACGCGCCGCGCCGCCACGGCGGGCCTGATCGCCGGCCTCGTCGTCGTTTTGCTGACCGAACCGCTCGGGCAGGTGCTGACCGGCAACGCGCTCCCCTGGGGACGGTGGCCCTGGACCATCCACTCTGGCCTCTGGGGCATGTTTGCCAATGTTACGATTTGTCTCGTGGTCTGTGCTTCGGCGCGCCTCGATTCCGAGCGCCTCTATAGAAATGTCTTTCATGACTTCCTGGACGCGCACGCCATCTCTCCGGTGACCAGCACGCGTCTCAAGTCCGCCGCCTGGATCCTAGTGCTGGCCTGGCTGTTTTTTGCGGCCGGCCCCGGCGCCATCCTGGGCAACCGGCTCTTCGGCGCACCCGGCGGGGGGTATCCGGCATGGGTCTTCGGGGTTCCGTCGCTCTGGGCCTGGCAAGTGTTGTGGTGGGTGCTGGGAATCGGGCTGGTCTGGTTCTTGGCCGTGAAGATGCAGCTATCGACCGCGGCACCTCAAACCCTCGCTATTCTGACCCCGGCCGGCACAGCAGAAGAGAAAGGAGATGACTATGGCCATTGAACCGACTGGCGTGCAGCTCAACGAGTCCCATCGAACCGTCGACGATTTTATCACGCAGAAATACATCATGCCGTTGCTGCGGGATGAGGCGACCCGCAACCGGCTGATTGCCGAACACCGCTCCAATCCTATCGGCACGCCGCCCCGCAATGGTCACCCGTCCATTGGCCATAGCGAGGAACTGATCCGCGTCATCGATAAGTTTCGGCGCGCGCCGATGAAGGGAAAATACGTGTCGGTGGTGATGGAGAACTTCGCCGACTATCGCATCGGCATCCTCAGCGGAGTGCGTGGCGAGCCCCTGAAACTGCTCGATGGGTCCTTCTCATCGCAGGACGCCTGCGAGCACGGCATCTTTCTCAAACGGATCGGCGATCTGCTTCATAAATACGGAGTTGCCGAACCTACCCCACGCAAACGTCCTGGCGGATGGAAATAGTTACAGCTGGAGAAATAAGATGCTATCCATTGCCGGATATAGTGATAAGTATTCCTTGGTTCCTGGTGAAAATATAAAATTCTACATAAATTCTGAACATAGTGAAAAATACACCGCACAAATCGTGCGCATTATTCATGGCGACACGAATCCAGAGGGTCCAGGATACAAGGAACAAGAAATAAACGCTCCTTGCAACGGTGTGTACAGCGGAAAAAATCAGCGTATTTTCGGCGGATCCTTCGTGGTTGTGCCACAAGATTCTCGGCTCGACGTTCAGAGTTTTACCCTCCAGGCTTTCATTTTCCCGACGACGCCCGACAAAGGTCGACAGGGCATCCTCACCAAATGGGACGAACCCAGCAAGACCGGGTACGGGCTATTCATCGACGAGGCGGGCTGCCTCGCCGTCCAGATCGGCAATCGCAGCGGGCAGGTCGTCAACCTTTCGAGCGGCAAGCCCCTGCTGCGCAAGGTCTGGTACCTCGTGGCTGCCAGCTTCGATGCCAAATCGGGTCGGGTGCATCTTTACCAAAAGCCCATGGTGACCGCGACCAACGGCGGCCTCGGCATGGCGATCCTTTTCCCCGCGGAGGACACGACGTCCGATGTCCAACTGATCAGCGGGGTGGCGCCGAGCCCCAATGACGCGCCCCTGTTGATGGCGGCCTCGACGATCGATGCCCGCTCCGGGCGCACGATTTTCGGCGCCCATTACAAGGAAGCGACGACGCCGGTCGAGCTTCCGGAACAGGGGTTCGTCTATAACGGCAAGATCGATCGGCCACGGCTCAGCAAACGGGCCCTGTCGAGATCCGAGATCGAAATGCTGGCGCGCGGCTACAAGAACTGTCCCACCGCTCTTACAGAGGACGTCGTCGGCGCCTGGGATTTTCAAGCCAACATCACCACCCATATCGCCTCGACCTACATCATCGACACCTCGGCAAGTTTGCTCAATGGGCATGCGGTCAACATGCCGGTGCGCGCCATGACCGGCTTCAACTGGACGGGCGACGAGATCGTCTACCACCACAAGCCCGAAGAATATGGCGCCATCCATTTCCACGACGACGATATCGACGATGCGCGATGGACCGTCGATTTCGAATGGACGATTCCGAACAATCTGCGCAGCGGCATTTATGCCGCGCGGCTGCGGATCGGCGGGGACGATTCACCCGATACCGAGGACTTCGTTCCTTTCGTCATCCGGCCGCCGAAAGGCCAAGCCACCTCGCAGGTGGCTTTCATCATGCCGATCAACAGCTATCTCGCGTATTCGAACGACAATCTTGGCACGAATTCGGTCGTCGCTCAGCTTCTCGCCGGCCGGGTGCCGATCATTCAACCTTCGGATCTCTTCCTCAACGAACATCGGGAATATGGCCTTTCGACCTATTCGCTTCATTCGGACGGCAGCGGCGTGTGCTATTCGTCCCGGCTGCGGCCGATCCTGAACATGCGCCCGAAATATCGGCATTGGCTGTCGCCTTCGCTATGGCAGCTCAACGCCGACCTGCATCTGACCGACTGGCTCGAGCAAAAGGGCCTCGATTTCGATGTCCACACCGACGAGGATCTGCATCGTGAGGGCGTGGACCTTCTCAGCCGATACAAAGTGGTCCTTACTGGAAGCCATCCCGAATATACGTCGGAGCGGATGTTCTCGGCCTACGAGACTTACCAGAACAGGGGCGGGCGCTGGCTCTATATGGGGGCCAATGGCTTCTATTGGGTGAGCGAATTCCATCCGGACAACCATAATATCATCGAGGTGCGCAAGGGGGAGGCGGGCACGCGCGCCTGGACCGCCAATCCGGGAGAATACAACAACGCCTTCGACGGTAAATATGGCGGCATGTGGCGCGCCAGGGGCCGCATTCCCAGCAAACTCTGCGGCCTGACTTTTACGGCCTATGGCTTCGACGTTTCGTCCTACTATCGGCGCGCGAACGACAGCCATCGGCCGGAATGTTCCTGGATCTTCGAAGGCGTCGGCGAAGATGAGGTGATTGGCGACTTTGGGCTCGTCGGAGGCGGCGCTGCGGGTCTCGAGCTCGATCGCTATGATCTGGAGTTCGGAACTCCGCACAACGCCTATCTCTTGGCCCGGTCGGAGGATCACACCAATTTGATGCTGCAAGTCAACGAGGAAATCCACTTCTCGGTACGCGGATACTACGGCGGAGGCACCGAGAATCCACAAGTGCGCGCTGATATGATTTACTATAAAACCGCAAATGGTGGAGCACTTTTCGCACCCGGCTCTATTGCCTGGTGCGGCAGCCTCTCGCATGCCAATTACAACAACAACGTCTCCCGAATTACCTATAACGTAATCCGTGGCTTCTTGAGAGACGGCCCACTACCATCATGACGTTGAATTTCTGGTGACCCTATCCTCGTTTGCGGAGTCCGTGTCCATGTCGAATAGCGTTATCTTGGAGGCGGGTATGCTGCAAAGGCCCGAGGGAAAGGAGGTTCTGGGCGCGAGTTCGGTCCCGCCCAACCCCTTGGAACGGGCTGCGCTAAGGGATCTAGACGTCAACAAGCTCAACCAACTGGCTGAAAGTCTGTTCGTGTTGAATAATAGGCACTATGGGCCGATCCCTGGCTCCTATATGGCGGTCTGCACCAAGGCCGGCCGGGAATGGTGCGTCGGCCAGCTCAATGCCGATCGTGCGAAGCCATTGATTCTGTTCGAAGACAAGGTCTTTGGCTCTGCCGCGCTGGCGGTCGCGGAAGCCGAGCGGATGAAGGCCGAACGCGGAGAAACATCTCCGCGACGGTCCATATGACGAGAGAGGCCGACGCCATCAGGCGTGTGGATCGTCCATGAACGGGTATCCATGAGCCTGCTCGGCTCGTCATGGGATCGAGGTCAGCGGCGCGAGATATGATCGCGAATGCGACCTAAAGCGGCGCGGCGTTCCTGCCGTGCCGCTAAAGCTTCCGCCATGGTGACGGGCCTGAAGCGCACCGGCACATGCGGTTGCATCTGCCCGATCAGATCCATATCAGCCGAGATGACCGTCCCGATCATGCAATAACCGCCGCCTGAGACCGCATCGCGATGCAGGACAATAGGCTCGGTGCCACCCGGCACTTGGATCGAGCCGTAAGGATAGCAGCTGTCGACGATGTTGCTCTGGTCCGAGCCCGCGCCGAACGGTTGCTGCCGCACGACGAATGCCAGGGGTCGCCCGCCCTTGAAACGGTAGCCGATGCGGTCCGCTTCGGGCGCGACTTTCCAAGTATCGGCAAAGAAGCCCGCAAGCGCCTCGGGGGTGACGCGATGGTCATATATTCCCGGCAACATGCGCAGCTCGGCCGCCAATGCCGGCACCCGTCGTAGCGTATCGGGCACGGACACGCCCTGTTGCGATATCCCGCTCGGCACCCCGGTCTGCAAGACGTCGCCCAACATGAGTGCCCGGCCTTCAAATCCCCCCAAGGCGCCCAGCGCATAGGTCGAGCGGCTACCCAGGACAACAGGCACATCGATTCCGCCCGCGACCGCGATATAGGCCCGCGCACCCGTTTTGAGAAAATCGAACGACAGCACCTGCCCGGCCTTGACGGCGAACGCGGTCCAGCCGCCTTGCGGCACACCGTCGAGCTTGGGCGGAAGGTCGGCGCCTGTCACCGCGACGATCGCATCGGTGTCGAAAGCGAGCTCCGGCCCCATGAAGACGGCTTCGAGGACGGCGGCTCCTTCGTCGTTGCCAACCAGCATATTGGCGACACGAGCCGAGAAGCGGTCCATGGCGCCTGAAAGTGGAATGCCGACATCGTAATAGCCGGGGCGCCCGAGATCCTGGACCGTCGTGGCAAGGCCTGGCTTTCGAACCTTAATGGCCATGAAGCACTCCTTCGAGCCCAAGATTATAGGCGGACGGATCCTTGCTGAAGTCGCGCAGGTCGAAACTGACCGGGCGGATCAGCGGATCGAATCGACCGCTCTCGACGTCCCGCACCGCCTGATCGTAGCCCTCGCGATCGACGGGCTTGAATTTGACGATGTCGCCGGGCCTGAAGAAGATCATGAAGTCCTTGAGGTAGCTGATCTCCTGCTTCGGATCGTAGATTGGCATCGGCGTCACCCCGAACATCTGGTAGCCGCCGGCCCCGCGCACCGAATAGATGCAGCCGAAGCAGCCGCCGTGGCCGATTGTGAGTTTCGGCGTGTCGGTGCGGGGCCGCAGATATTTCGGCACCTCGATCTGACGCTGCCGTTCCACCATCTGGTACATGAAGGGCAGGCCTGCGACGAAGCCCACCATGGAGACGAACCAAGGCGAGCCGCATGGGCGGCGACGAAATCGGGGATGTCGGAATAGCCGTTGATCCGCGCCGCATAATCGAGATCGGTGCCACCGGGATCCTGATGCCGCTCCCTAAAGCGCATCAATGTCTCATGGGTCCAAGGGTCGGCGTAGAGGACGGGAATTTCGACGATCCTGGTTTTCAACACCGGCTCGGCCTTGCCGGACGTGGCCTCCAACGCCTTGATCTCGCGCATGAGATCGTCGGGCGCGATGAGATCTGGATCGAACTTGACCTGGAAGGATGCGTTGGCGGGGCAGATCTCGCTCACGCCCTTGATGGCGCTTTCCTTGAGGGCCTTGCACATGAACAGGCTCTTGAAAAAGGCTTCGAGGGACATCTCCTCGTTCACCTCGACGAAGATGTGCTCGTCACCGCCAAAGGAATAACGCGTCGTCATGGCGTGGCTGCTCCTGTTGAAGACGTCGGCGTGTCCAGAGATGCCGTTTCGAGCCAATGTTCCAGCCACCCGGTATGCACGCGGGACGCCAGGACATCGGGCGCGCGGGCCAGCGCCGCGTGGAGTGGAATGGTTGTTTTGAGACCCTCGACCGCGAGTTCACCGAGGGCGCGGCGGAGGCGTGAAAGGGCTTCGTCGCGCGTGTCGTCCCACACGATCAGTTTGCCGAGCAGGGAATCGTAAAAAGGCGGCACCGTGTAGCCTGCATAGAGCATCGTATCGAACCGCACGCCGAAGCCGCCGGGCAGGCTGAGCCCCGTGACCTGCCCAGGTTCTGGCCGGAAAGCCTGCGCCGGATCCTCGGCATTGATCCTCACCTCGATCGCATGACCCCGCGCGATGATGTCGGATTGTTTCAGCCGCAGCGGTTCGCCGCCGGCGATACGGATCATCTCGCGCACGAGGTCGACGCCGGTGATCATTTCGGTGACCGGATGTTCGACCTGAATGCGGGTGTTCATCTCGATGAAGAAGAAGTCTTCACTGTCCTCGTCGTAGAGATATTCGAGCGTTCCGGCGCCCCGATAGCGGCAGGCTTGCGCCAGCCGCTATCGGGGCGCATAAGGCCTCGCGCGCCGCCGGGGGCAGGGCGCTGGCGGGGGCCTCTTCCCACACCTTTTGCCGGCGACGCTGGAGCGAACATTCCCGCTCGAAGAGATGGATGGCGGAGATGCCGTCGCCGAGCACCTGGACCTCCACGTGCCGAGCGCGGGGCACGAATCGTTCGAGATAGAGTCCGCCGTTGCCGAAGGCCGCACGGGCTTCGCTGCTGGCCTGGGGCAGGTGGATCGCGAACTCTTCTTCCATCTGAGCGACCCGGATGCCTCGGCCACCCCCGCCGGCGGCCGCCTTGATCATCACCGGGAAGCCGATCGCTCTGGCCAGCCGCACCGCCTCATCGAGATCAGAGACGATACCCTCGCTGCCGGGCACGACCGGCACGCCGGCCGCCTGCGCGACGGAGCGCGCTGCCGCCTTGTCGCCCATGCGCCGGATCGTGTCCGGGGTCGGCCCGATGAAGACGAGGCCCGCTGCCTCGACGGCGGCTGCGAAATCGGCATTTTCCGATAGGAAGCCGTAGCCGGGATGGACCGCATCGGCTCCCGTCGCGGCGGCGACCCGGAGTATGGCTTCGGCCTTGAGGTAGGATTTTGCGGCATGGGCCGGACCGATCTCGACCGATTCGTCGGCGAGTCTGACGGCAAGCATATCCTTGTCAGCCGCGCTGAATACCTGGACGGTCGCGATTCCGAGTTCCCGCGCCGCCCGGATGATGCGGACCGCGATCTCTCCCCTATTCGCGACGAGGATCTTCGAAATCGCCATGGTTCAGGTCTCGATTTCGATCAGCGGCTGGCCGGCCATCACGGCCTCCTCGTCGTCGACGAGGAAGCGGAGGATCGTGCCCGCCACTTCTACGGTCACCTCCGTAAAAGTCTTCATCACCTCGACGAGTCCCACCACATCGCCCCCCGCTACGGCATCGCCCGGCGCCTTGAAGTCGGGCTTGTCGGGCGAGGGTTTGCGATAGAAGGTGCCCGGCAGGGGACAGGGAACGATGGTGGTCGCCATGAGATCTCCGAACCGATGAACCCGTCGCCGATTCGCGCGAGCGGCCGACGTGTCCGTTGAACGGGCCGAGCTTGTCACGAGGCTGGCCTATCTAAAATCGAATTTGTCGGTGACGAATATTGTTTTTTCCAATGTTTGTGACTGATACCGAGGCGGGAGGGCGCGTTTCTAGGTCAACACTGCCTCATCCCACATCCTTCGGCCCAAAGATCCCATCGATTATTTCGATCGAGAGGCTTCGATCTTCCTATTTGACGGGACGCAACGAACTGTCATCGTCAGCAAGTCCGTGCACTGCGCAATGGAGGGCTGAGGAGGCATTATGGCCATTTCCATCAACTGCGATATGGGCGAGGGCTACGGCCTTTATCGCTGCGGCGACGACGAGGGCATTATGCCCCTCATCCACATCGCCAATGTGGCTTGCGGTTTTCACGCTGCCGACCCGAGCGTCATGCGAAAAACCGTGCGGCTTGCCAAACGTCATGGGGTCAAGGTAGGCGCCCATCCGTCCTTTCCGGATCTGCAGGGTTTTGGCCGGCGCGAGATGAAGATGGAGCACGACGAACTCGTCGCCTGCATCCTCTATCAGGTTGGCGCCCTGAAGGCTTTTCTCGATGCGGAAGGGATGCCGCTCAACCACATCAAGCCGCATGGCGCGCTTTACGGTGCGGCGATCCGGGACAAGGCGGTCTGCGAGGCCATCGCCGAGGCGGTCGGCATCTTCGGCGTGCCGGTTCTGGGGATGGCCGGTACCAACCACGAGACCGTCTATACGGCGCGGGGCCTTGGGTTCATCGCTGAATATTACACCGATCTCGGCTATTCTGACGAAGGCGCCCTCATCATCACGCGCGAACATGAGGCGACCGATCCCGATGTGGCGGCGCGCCGGGCGGCGCGGGTGGCCCGCGATGGCATCGCCTCGTCGATCAATGGTAAGGATATCCCGATGCGGGCGGAATGTTTTTGCATCCATTCGGATACGCCGGCTGCTGTTCCCTTGGCGCGCGCGGTGCGTGAGGCGCTCGAACCCTGGCTGGTCGCGTGATCCTGCTGAACGAGCCGAATACGCCTTCTGGCCGGATGCGCCGACGAGCGCCCTCGAACTCCGGCATCGCGGTCGAGAATCGGATCATCGTCGTCGCATCGGCCGAGTTCCTCGACGATCTCAAGCCCTTGCGTCAGAGTCCCACCCCGATCCTCGTCGATGGGTAGAAGTGCGAGGTCGAACCTCCCGGCCGCGTGCCGAATGATCGGTCAGGCCGTCGGCCCCAGCGCCAACTCGCGGAGGAAGCCGCGCATCCTGGCCATGAACAACTCAGGGGGGCCGGGTTGGTCTTCGTGGTGCGCGACCGCGTCGCCTGACAGGGCGGCCTGGCCGCGTTTGGCGAGCTCCTCGAGCCCGCTCCCGAGGGCAGGGTTGGTCTGGATCGCCGCCGCGATCGCCTCCTTGTCGAGCGTGTAAGCGGTAACGGGCGTGAGGGCCATTGCCGTAGCGGCATAGGGCGCGCCTGTGATCAGCCCGATGGCGCCGAGGCTTCCGCCTGGACCCATGCGATGCACGACGTGGGGCTCGCCGTTCGGCGGCTTCCGCGTAATCTCGACGGTACCGGCCGCGATGACGAACAGCGCGCGGGGTTCATCGTCCTGCTTGATGAGCGTGTCGCCGGGCTTGAGCCGGATCTCGGCCATGCGGTGGGCGAGCAGGTCGCGCTCCGCCGCCTCGATCGACCCGAAGAGGTCGGATCGCGCCAGCAGTTCGGCCGGCGTCGGTCGCGCGATCTGCGGCACACCCGCCAGGCCGGCGACCGCCAGGGGAATGCCGGCGTGGCGCAGGTGGTGCTGGACCTGACCGAAGACCTCGCTCCGTGCGGCACCGAGCTTCTCGGTGGAAGGCACTGAGAAGCTGATCTCGTAGGCTACTCCGTCGCCGCGCAGAGCGGTGCGGGCGACGCTGGGTGCTGGGCTCGCCAGCGGCAGCCGGCAGGCGCGTACCGCAGCGTCGAGAGTCGCCATGCAATGGCTGGGCGACGCGCTCGGATCGAGCCGGACCTCGATGGCGTCGCCCCGGACCGGCGTCGGCCGGCTGTGATTGACCAGCCGCGCCTTGGCGATGACGCTGTTCGGCACGACCGCGATATTGCCGTTGCCGTTGGCGATCTGCGTCGAGCGCCAGTTGACTTGGAGGACGTGCCCCTCGATCCCGCCTTCGACCCAGATGAGGTCGCCCGCCTTGTAGGGACGCTCGATACCGACCGCGATGCCCGAGAAGACATCCGCCAGCGTGCTCTGGAGCGCGAGGCCGAGGACGATGGCGATGACCCCTGAGGTTGCGAGCAAGCCTCCGATCGGGACGTCGAAGACGAGGTCGACGATGGCGAAGAGCGTGGCCAGGTAGACCGCCGCAGCGACGAGGTCTGAGACGATCTGGGTCTCGCGGGGGCGATGTTCCAGCACCACGATCAGCCGCACGATGCCGACGATGCCCCGCGCCGCGATGATCCACCAGCCCGCCTCGATCAGTTGCGCCCAGACG
Organism: Lichenihabitans sp.; assembly: GCA_965214365.1. Lineage (GTDB taxonomy): Bacteria > Pseudomonadota > Alphaproteobacteria > Rhizobiales > Beijerinckiaceae > Lichenihabitans. Next base: position 1,136,535 of record CBDCBM010000003.1, on the reverse strand, counting down.
CGCAGCCCCGGGTCGGCCTGACGGAACGTCGGCTGCATCGGCGAGCCGACGATCCTGTGCATCAGGACGGTCAGGGCAACGAAAGCCGCCACCCTCCCTGACGCGGCGGCCAAGGGCGGCCATCGTCGCAAAAGACGCGGCGCTGTGAGGCCTATGACGAGCACGGCGGTGGCGAGGAAAAGGGCGGATTGGTCGGACATCGGGGCCTATGTATCAGCAATGACGGAAAGCGTGATGTCGTCCAAAACCTTGCTGACTTTTCCCCACCATGCTCCAGTCGGATGCGGCCCCCGGCGTGCGCTCCGCGCCAGGACGCTCCTGACTGAGACGGCTCGTGGGGCGCCCTCAATATTAATCTGAGACTTGTGTTTCGTTAGGGCGCTATCTAATAGCATAGAATGCATTCATCGACTGATGAGATGATGATGGGGTCTCTCGAACAGCACTTCTGTCTGACGTTGCTGCAGGTGTCACGGGCATGGCGACGCTTGGCGAATGCGGCTGCGGTAGACTTCGGCCTGTCCGAGGCCACGGCCTATCCCCTCGTGATCATGAGCCGGCTTGGGGACGGACCCCGGCAGACCGTCGTGGCCGAGGCTATGGGCATTGAAGGTCCCTCGCTGGTCAGGCTGCTCGACCAGCTCTGCGCTGCAGGTCTCGTGGAGCGCCGCGAGGACCCGAGCGACAAGCGCGCCAAGACCCTTCACCTCACCGACAAGGGGCGTCTCGTCACCCATGACCTCATGGCCGGCCTCGATTCGACGCGCGCAAGGGTGTTCGGGCGGTGCTCCCCCGACGATCTCGTCGCGAGCCTTCGGGTTTTCGCCGCCATCGAGCGCGCTGCCGCCGAGGTCGGGCCTTGAGGCTGCCGAGCGCGCGAGATTGGCTGTTCTCGGTCAAGACCTTCGTGGCCGCGATGGCAGCGGTCTACATCGGGGTCGCGATGTCCGTCCCGAAACCCTACTGGGCCATGGCAACGGTCTATATCTGTTCGCAGCCGCTTTCGGGTGCGACCCGCTCGAAGGCCGCGTTCCGCGTGGTCGGCACGCTGATCGGGGCCATCGCCGCCGTAGCGCTGGTGCCGGCTTTGGTCAACGAACCGATGCTGCTAGCGGGCGCCCTCAGCCTCTGGGTGGCCGGCTGCCTCTACCTATCGTTGCTCGACCGGTCGCCGCGCTCCTACACCTTCATGCTCGCGGGTTATACGGCGGCCCTGATCGGCTTTCCCACGGTTTACGACCCCGCGTCGATCTTCGATACCGCTCTCGCGCGCGTCGAGGAAATCTCCCTTGGGATCGTTTGCGCCAGCGTCGTCGCGAGCGTGGTGTTTCCGTCGTCGGTCGGAGAGGTCGTGGCGGGGCGCGCCAACCGCTGGCTGGGACAAGCGGCCCGTGTCAGCCTCGACGTCCTGTCCGGGCATGATGACGCCGCACGCACGCGCGCCGAACTGATCCGCCTCGCCGGCGATGCCGCCGAGGTGGACATGCTGGCGACCCATCTCGCCTACGATACGTCGAACCTGCGCGACGTGCGCCGCCACATCGGCGCGCTGCGCGTACGCATGCTGATGCTGCTGCCCGTCGTGTCCTCCATCGCGGACCGGCTCGCGGCGATCGGCGACGTTGGCGGCCTGTCTCCCGCCGGTAAGGCCGCCGTCGAGGGCGTTCGGGACTGGATCGATCCAGGACCGATCAAAATGGATGCGGCGGCGCGGCAACGCGAGGCAGGGGACATGGAGCGGCTTCGCGGGGCGGTTGCCGATGCGTCCCCGTTGCTCGACGCCACCTCGTCCTGGGCGGACATCATGAGCGTCAGCCTGATGCTGCGCCTGCGCGAACTCGTCGACATCGCGTCCGATACGCGGATGCTGCGGCGGGCGCTCGCCGAGCACCGGGCCACGCTGCCGCGCGCCCTTGCCTTCGACCCGGAGGCGGGGGTGATCCCTCAGCAGCACCGCGACCATGCCATGGCGTTTTTGTCGGCGGTCGGCGTCGCGCTCACCATCATGCTCTGCTCCGCCTTTTGGATCGGTTCGGGCTGGCCGGACGGAGCCTCCGCCCCCATGCTCGCCGCCGTGGCTTGCTGCTTTTTCGCCTCGCGCGATGATCCGGTTCCGGCAATCCTGCAATTCGCCAACTGGACCTTCGTGGCGGTGGTGATCATGGCGGTCTACCAGTTCGCCCTATTCCCGATGGCGCATGACTTCGAGATTCTGGCCCTTGTGCTGGCTCCGACCTTCCTGCTGTTCGGCGTGCTGATCGCGGTGCCGGCCACTATGGGCATCGGCCTTGCGCTCGCCGCGAACGGCTCGACACTTATCGCGCTCCAAAGCAGCTTCAATGCGGATTTCGCCTCCTATGCCAACAGCAACGTCGCGCTGCTGCTGGGCATGTACGTCAGCGCCGTCGTGATGCGCATCGTCCGCTCGGTCGGCGCCGAATGGGCGATCTGGCGCCTCATCGGCGCCGGTCGCAGCACGCTGGCCCGCGCGGCTCGGCGGGCAGGCCGGGGTGATCGTGGCCGCTTCGCCGGCCTCATGGTCGACCGGATCGCCTTGGTCGCGCCGCGCTTGGCGGCTTTGGAGCCGGACGCCGTGGTTCGGGATGTCGATGTCCTGGCCGGTCTGCGCATCGGGCTCAATATCGTTGACCTGCGCGGGGCGCGCCACGACTTGCCGCCGCAGGCTCTGCATGAAGTCGACCAAGTCCTGCAGGGCCTTTCCACCCACTATTCTGGTCTGCGCCGCCCCCCGACCCCAGCGCTCCTCGCCAGCCTCGACATGGCCTTGCGGGTCGTCGCGGCCCTGGATGATCACCCGGCCAAGCGGATCGCGCTTCTTGGCCTCGTCGGCATCCGGAGAGGGTTGTTCAAGGAGGCCGCCTACAGGACCGACATTCCTCCGGGACCCTCGTCTGAACGGATCGCCGCATGACGCATGAGATCGATATCTACGGCGTCTTCGTGCCCGATCTCCTTGTCTGGTTCGTCATCGCCTTCCTGATCAGTGTGCCGGTGCGGCGCCTGCTTGGCGCCGTCGGGTTCTACAAGCTGGTCTGGCATCGCGCTTTGTTCGATGTCGCCCTGTTCGTCCTCCTCCTCGGCGGCGTCGTCGCCCTTTCCCATCGAGCCCTATCATGACCCGCTTCGTCTCCGTCCTCGGGCGCTTCCTCGTCACGGCGCTCGCGGTCGCGGCCGCCGTCGCCGTCGGCGGACAGATCTGGCTCTACTACATGGATGCGCCCTGGACCCGGGACGGCCGGGTGCGGGCAGACGTCGTCGCCATCGCGCCCGACGTGTCGGGACTGGTCAGCGATGTCCGCGTCCATGACAACCAGGAGGTCCGCAAAGGGGACACGCTCTTCCTGATCGACCGCGAGCGCTTCGCTTTGGCGGTCTCCCAAGCCGACGCCGTGGTCGCGGGCCGAAAGGCCGCCCTCGACATCGCGAGCGCGGATTTCGGGCGATACAAGCAGCTCAGCGACAATGTGGTCTCCCGGGAAAAGCTGGAGCAGTCGGCCGCGACCCAGCAGCAGGCCGATGCCGCCTACCAGCAGTCGATCGCGGACCGTAATATCGCCAAGCTGAACCTCGCCCGCTCCGAGGTGAAGGCCTCGGTGGGCGGCACCATCACCAATATGGAACTGCAGCCGGGCGAATATGTAACGGCGGGCAAGGGTGTGCTGGCACTCATCGACAGCGACTCGCTCCACGTGGAAGGCTATTTCGAGGAGACCAAGCTGCCGCGCATTCACGTCGGCGACCCGGTCGCCGTGCGCCTGCTCGGCGAGACCGGCCGCTTGACCGGGCATGTCGAAAGCATCGCCGGCGGCATCGAGGACCGGGAGCGGACCTCGAGCGCGAGCCTGCTCGCCAGCGTCAACCCGAGCTTCACCTGGGTGCGCCTTGCCCAGCGGGTGCCGGTGCGCGTCAAGCTCGACGATCAACCGAGCACCGTGCGCCTTCTTCCTGGGCGCACCGCCACCGTCGTCATCAATCCGGACCAGGACGACCAGTTCACATGGGCGCCCGAGGCGTTGCGCAAATGGTTCAATTAGGCGATCGCGGCTTGCCGTCCAAGAGTCCGTCCGGCCGGTCAAGTCGCCCCGATCTTTGCGGGAGTCCGACGATCGATAATATCGACGACAACCCGCAGGGCTATCTCAGTCGCCGCCGGCGACCGCATGATCCGAAGGTTCCAATCTATCGGCGAGCCCCCGGACCCATTGGGTAATGTGGTCGAGGGCGACCCGGATACGCGGCGTCTTGCGATTATCCTTATGCACCACCAGGAAGATCCCAGACTTCGGGATCGACGAATGCGGTGGGGGCACCTTAACCCGGATCAACCCCTCTTCCTGATCCGCGCGGAAGCGAATGAGGCTTGCCAACCCGCCGCCATGAAGCGCGGCCGCCAGGGCCGCCGCGTGACTGGTGGTTTGCAGCGCGATCCGGGCACGCGGCGCCAGTTCGGCGAGCCATTCCGTCTGCGTCGCGTCCTGGATGCCGTCCAACTGGGTGATGAGGTGATGGCCGGGGCACCCCCCGGTGTAATCCGGCTCACCGTGCCGCTCCAGGTAGTCGGGACTAGCGTAGAGCGCATAGGCCACGGTTCCGATACGGCGCACGACGAGGTCGCGCTGGTCGGGTTGGCGCATCCTGACCGAGATGTCGGCTTCGCGCATGGATAGGCTGAGCTCCCTGGGGTTGGGGATCAGTTCGATCATGATGTCCGGATGCTGGACGTGAAGACTGCCGAAGCAAGGCGCCACAAGATTGCTGGCGATGGTCTCGGAGCAAGTCACCCGCACGAGGCCTGCGAGACGGGTGTCGAGCCCGCCGACGCTCCGCTCCAGAGCGCTCGCCTCGACTTCGACACGCTCCGCTTGGTTGCGGACATCTTGGCCGGCGATGGTGGGCAAATAGCCATCCGGTGTGCGGTTCAGCAAGCGCACCCCAAGGCTTGCCTCCAGCGAAGCAAGCCGGCGTCCAACGGTCGATTGGGCTACATGAAGGTGCTTGGCCGCAGCCGAAAGACTGCCCAAGCGCGCGATAGCCAGGAAATACCGGAGATCGTCCCAATCGAGCATGCGCTCTCCGCTTGATCGCCCTCGGCCCATACCGGAGCTCCGTGGAGTCAGATCAGGACTGGATTTCTTTTTCCATAAATTCCCGCCAGGCATCTCTGATCATAACTACGGCATAAACAACGGGATGAAGATGTGGATAGGAATCAGGCTGGGGCTCAGTCGAGCCCTGTAGGCAGAATTATGCGGACCACTTGGCATTGGTATGAAATTCTCCTGCCGGTGCTCTCGATTTTCTCGTCCTCCGTCTTTTCGACATGCTTCATCGCCTCTCACTGGCAGGCGGACATGCTTGTTCGCTGTCGCTTTCCACCCTGATCCGGGCCTTGAGCCGGGATCCAACCTGCCTCGGCAGGACTGAACCGGCCCGACGACGGGTCCCGGGTATAACCCGCGACGACACCGTAAAGGGCCGCTAAAAATTGCGTCCGGCCCAAGCTGAGCGTCGCTCGCTCATCTCGCATTGAGCATGCTGGCGCGAGAGTTACTCAGTCATAAGTGCTTCGCAGGGGGCATTTGGATCAGCTACAACCGACGGCGCGATCGAGTCCTTATTTTTCCCCGGCGCCTCCTACATCCTAGGGCCTACGACGAGAGCAAACCTGATGGCGGACGATCCCTACAAGGTCCTCGGCGTCGCCCGCGACGCGACGGAAAAACAAATTCGCTCGGCGTTCCTGAAGCTTGCCAAGTCCTCGCATCCCGACCTGCATCCCGGTGATGCCAAGGCTGAGGAGCGCTTCAAGACCGCCACCGCTGCGAATGATTTGCTGTCGGATCCCGAGCGCCGGGCGAAATTCGACCGGGGAGAAATCGATGAAGCGGGCCACGAGCGCCCCCCGCCGGGACCGCCGCCCGGCCAACGGTCCTATCGCGACCATGCGCAAAGCGCGGCGGGCGCGCATTATGGCGCCGGCTTCGGCGCGGACGACGAGGACCTCGGCGACATCCTCTCCAGCATGTTTGGCGCGCGCGCGCGGACGGGCTCTCGGCAGGGTGGCGACCGGCACTATTCGCTTGTCGTGCCATTTCTCGACGCGGTGAGGGGCACGACGCAGCGGCTCGATCTGCCCGAGGGCGGGAGTCTCGACGTTACAATTCCGCCGGGCATCGACAGTGGTCAGACCTTGCGTTTGCGGGGCAAGGGTGGCCTCGGCGAGCCGCCGGGCGATGCGCTGATCGCCATCGAGGTGGCGCCGCATAAGCTCTTCCGGCGCGAGGGCCGCGACATCCATCTCGACCTTCCGGTGAGCGTGACGGAGGCTGTGCTTGGCGGGCCGGTGACGGTGCCCACCATCGGCGGCCTCGTCGCCATGACGGTTCCGCCGCATGCCGAGGCGGGCACAAAGCTACGGTTACGGGGCAAGGGTGTGCCCGCTTCCGGCCATCAGGCGGTCGGCGACGCCTATGTGACGCTGAGGATCGTACTCGGGCCGCCCGACCAAGGCCTCGCCACGTTTCTGCGCGAGCGCAAGGACGCGCCGCTCTGGGATCCGCGTCAGGGATTGGAGGCCGTGTCATGATCACCCTCGACATGCTGATCCTCACCGTTCGGGGCCTCGATGCGGGGGAGGTCGAGCGCTGGATCGCGCAAGACTGGGTGCGCCCGGCCGGCGGCCCCGGCACGTGGGTATTTCGCGAGATCGACGTCGCCCGCCTTCATCTCATCCGCGACCTTCAGGGCGACCTCGGCCTGCACGAGGACGCTATGCCGGTCGTGCTGCGCCTTCTCGACCAGCTTTACGACGAGCGCCGCCGCCTGCGCCGTTTGCGCGACGCGCTCGATAGGCACCTGCCGCAGGAAACGCGGGAAGCTGTTTTGGAGGCATTGCGGGATCAGGCGGAAGGGTAAACACAAGGTTCTCTCCTCTTTTGCGTCTGCCTTTACTCCTGGAGGCAAAAACGCTTCTGTCGCGAAGCGTTTTTGCCTCCTCAACCACCAGCATTGGTTCTTCGTCTTGTCGAGCGAAGCCTTATGGTGCTCAGGATTTCAACGGTCATTCGGATGCGCGAGACGACGATTTGGCCGCTCGGCACACGGTTTCCCAGCGTCTCGATCGAGAACAGGCGGAGCTTCGATCGACGACGATCCGGGATTGAAGACCAGGCGCGTATCGATCGCGATGCCGGGATAGGACATCAGGAACAAGCCAGCCGGCCCGGCAAACGGCCAAAGCTCGACCTCATCCGGTTCAGCGCGGCCCGTCGCGAAATTCAGGCCTTCGAGAACGGCGATGGAGGAGGCGACACCTGCCGTGAAGGCGGGCAGTAGGATGTGTCGGACTAACCGGCGTTAAAGATGACCGGTTGGCAAGCGCGAATGCGCGCCGCCGCTCATGCGGCGTAACGGCGTTGATGAGTCAACATCAACGCCAACTGGTATAAGACGACCACCCAGACGAATTGCATGCGGGACAGCGGCAGCGGATCGAGATGTATGGCTCAGGCCTCACCGCTGGGCATCAGAGGCCAGCGCCAATCCAGAATCTCGGGCATGTCGATGCCATGCCGGTCGATGTAGCGGCGGTGCTCAACCAGCTTGTCGTGGATCGCCTGCTTGGTGTAGGCGGCGCCCGAGCCGAGACGAGGGACACGGTCGATGACGTCCAAGACAAGGTGAAAGCGGTCGAGATTGTTCAGAACGACCATGTCGAAAGGGGTCGTCGTCGTGCCCTCCTCGATGAAGCCATGGACATGGAAATTGCGGTGGTTCGCCCGCTTGTAAATGAGCCGGTGGATCAACGCCGGATATCCGTGGAAGGCGAAGATCACTGGCTTGTCGGGCGTGAACAGCGCCTCGAAATCATCGTCGGCGAGGCCATGCGGATGCTGGGTCTTCGATTGCAGCGTCATCAGGTCGACGACATTGATGACCCGCACCTTGAGATCGGGGATTTGCTGGCGCAGAAGGTCGACGGCGGCGAGGCATTCGAGGGTCGGCACGTCGCCCGCGCAGGCCATGACGACATCCGGCTCCCCGCCCTCGTCGTTGCTGGCGAAGGTCCAGATGCCGAGGCCGCGTTCGCAATGGGCGATCGCCGCATCCATGTCGAGCCATTGAGGCTCAGGCTGCTTGCCGGAAACGATCACGTTGATGCGATCCCAACTCCGCAGGCAATGGTCGGTGACCCAAAGCAGCGTATTGGCATCGGGCGGCAGGTAGATGCGGACCGTATCGGCCTTTTTGTTGGCCACGAGATCCATGAAGCCCGGATCCTGGTGGCTGGAGCCGTTATGGTCCTGGCGCCAGACATGGCTCGTGAGGAGGTAATTCAGCGAGGCGATCGGCTGGCGCCACGCCACCTCTCGGGTGGTCTTCAGCCATTTGGCATGCTGGTTGACCATGGAATCCACGATGTGGATGAACGCCTCGTAGCAGGAAAAGAGACCGTGGCGGCCGGTCAGCAGATAGCCCTCCAGCCAGCCCTGGCAGGTGTGTTCGCTGAGAATTTCCATGACGCGGCCGTCCGGGCTCAAATGCTCATCGTCGTCCGGAACCGTTGCTGAATCCCACGTCCGGCCCGTGACCTCGAACAAGGCCTGAAGGCGGTTGGATGCGGTCTCGTCCGGTCCGACGACGCGAAAATTTCGTGTGTCGGCGTTGAGCCGCATCACGTCGCGCAAGAAGCCGCCCATGACTTGCGTTGCCTCGCCTTCGGTTCGGCCGGGATGCAGCACAGGAACCGCATGGGTGGTGAAATCCGGCAGGCGAAGGGGCCGCATCAGGGTGCCGCCGTTCGCATGCGGGTTGGCGCTCATGCGCAAGGCCCCAATCGGCGCCAGGGCGGCGATGTCGGGGCGCAATCGACCCGCCTCGTCGAAGAGTTCCTCCGGCCTGTAGCTGCGCATCCAGGTTTCGAGCGCCGCGAGATGGCCGGGTTTGCCGACAGTGCTGATCGGCACCTGATGCGAGCGCCAAGACCCCTCGGTCTTGAGCCCATCGACGAGCTTGGGGCCGGTCCAGCCCTTGGGGCTGCGCAATACGATCATGGGCCAGCGTGGCTGAGCTATAGCCTTGCCCGACCGTGCCGCCAGCTGAATGGCCTCTATGTCTCCCATGGCCCGGTCCATCGCGGCGGCCATCGCCTGGTGCATCGGCGCCGGATCGTCGCCCTCGACGAAGATCGGATCATGGCCATAGCCTCTGAGCAGGCTTGTCAGATCCTCGTCCGATTTTCGTGCCAGAATGGTCGGATTGGCGATCTTGAAGCCGTTGAGATGCAGGATCGGCAGCACCGCGCCGTCCGTGGCGGGGTTGATGAAGGCGTTCGAATGCCACGACGTCGCGAGCGGTCCGGTTTCCGCCTCGCCGTCGCCGACCACGCAGGCCGCGATGAGGCCGGGATTGTCGAGAACCGCCCCGTAGGAATGCGAGAGCGAGTAGCCGAGTTCGCCCCCCTCATGGATGGACCCCGGCGTCTGCGGCGCGGCATGGCTCGGGATGCCGCCTGGAAAAGAGAACTGGCGGAATAGCTTGCGCATCCCGTCTTCGTCCGCAGAGATCTCGGGATAAAGCTCGCTGTAGGTGCCTTCGAGCCAGGTGCTGGCGACGACGCCCGGCGCGCCGTGGCCCGGACCGGCGACGAACAAAACGCTGAGGTCCCGCGCCTTGATGACGCGGTTGAGGTGCAGATAGATGAAGTTGAGCCCTGGCGTCGTGCCGAAATGTCCGAGCAAACGTGGCTTGACATGCGCCATTGTGAGCGGCTCGCGCAGCATCGGATTGTCGAGGAGATAAATCTGCCCCACCGACAGATAGTTCGCGGCGCGCCACCAGGCGTGCATGCTTTCGAGTTCGTCGCGCGTAAGCGGTTCAGGCACCGTGCTGACGGGACTATGCTTGTTCATCGGGGCGGTCCTTCTTTATTCATGGGGCATCCCGCGACGAGGCACAGGATGCGGTATGGCACCGAATTTGGAAAGGATCGATCAGGCGTCGCCTTGGAGCACGGACGTTTGAGATCGATGTCGGTGAGCATGACCGCCCCGGGATGGATCGGATGGAGCAGGGCCGGGCACGGGTTTTCGGCCGGCGCGAGCCGTAGCCATAGTGGCGTTTGGAGCCGATGGCGCGGACCGACTTCGGCGAGCGACTATGCGTTTACGCATCGCTAGCGCGAGACCTATTGAGGTCTGTGAGCAGTATAGTTCGATCTATCGGGCGCCTGGCCGATAGATCGTTGCCGCGACGTTTTTTGCAAAGTCGCATCAGTTGGCGTTGATCTCGACCCATCGAAGCCGTCACGCCGCACGAGCGGCGGCGCGCATTCGCGCTGGCCGTTCGGTCATCTTCAATGCCGGTTGGTATCACCAACCCAGGCTGCGCGAGATCGGTTCGAGGAGCACCCCGATCTCTCAGGACCGTTCAACCCTCTGTTCCGCACCCGGCCACGCATTATAAATCGGCCTTCGGCGAGAACTCGTCGCGGAAAAATGGACCAGTTCAATCTGGCTGTATACAAATCGTCGAGCCATTCGTGTGATCAAAGTCACGGCCGGTTTTGCGTTTAGAGAGTAAAACTGTCCAGCTGAGATGTTCGACGCTCGAGAGGCCTGGAACGGTCTGTCGAGCCCATTCGGTTGTGACGGCGGCATCCACAGTCGAGGCCTACTCGGGAATGTTTCGATGAACCGGATCGGATGGCTGGCTTGGATCGTTGGAAGCGCCATCCTTGTGGCGGGATCATCGGGCGCGGCGGCTTTCGATTGCACCCTGGCGAATTCGCCGAGCGAGCGGGCGATCTGCGCCTCGCCCGATCTCCTTGAACAGGATACGGCCCTCGCAAAGATCTATGCGGACAGGCTGGCGCAAGATCCCGATCGCGCCGCTGTTCTAAGGGCGGAGCAGCGCCGTTGGCTGACCCAGCGGGACAAAACCTGCGGCGCCAAAACGCCTTCGGCTGCCACAGTCGCCGCCTGTCTGGCGGGATTTTATCGAAGCCGGCTCGCCGCCCTGGCCCCAAAGGCCGGCCCATCGGAGGCGACCGCGCATCCGCCTGGTGCCGTCATGCCTGCCGCCGTCCTCCGCGCGCCCGTACCCTCCCTCTTGCCCGATCTGCCGACTCGCAAGCCGGAGGCCGAAGCCGTTCTGGCGCGAACGGAAGTGCCGGCCGCGGGTCGTTCGGACGTGCTTCTCGACGTGCGCGTGCCCGGCCGGTTCTCGATCCGCGCGGCGAGCGCCAGCGGCGTTGCGGTGCAGGTCATCGACATGATCTCCGGTCCGGGCGACATCGAAGGCGAGGCCGGCGTGAAGGACGGGCGGATCGACGCGCTGTTGGATCATGGTACCTATAAGATCCGTACTGTCGGGGGCGATGGCGCGGTTGGTCAGGCGAAACTCTCCGTCAGCGCCTTCCATCATGCGGCGGATATCTCCAATGCCCTGATATTCGGCGGCGAGGCCGACGCCACGCTGTCCGATCTTGAACAGCGATCCTTCTGGGTCTCGATCGGCAAGCCGGGGCATGTCCATGTCGAGGCGGTCGGGCGCTCGCTCGGCGCTCTGCACCTCTGGCGCAACGGAACGACGCTCAGCGATCTCGGCCCGATCTTCGATCGGGTTTCTCCGAACTCGGGGCATCCGTTGACCCGCGCCAGAATCGACGGCGATGTCGAGCCCGGCCTCTATCTCGTCACCGCCTACGGCGGCCCGAAACTCGCCTGGACCGATGGCGATGGCACTGAGCCGTTTCACCTGCGCACCGGTCCGCCGGACACGCTGGCCGGCGGCTGGATCGATGGGGTAATCGGCCCTATGGGATCGGCGCGCTTTGCACCGGCCCACACGGCGACGGCATTCCGGCTGGAACTGCCGGAACAGGCGCCCGCCTCCCTCGCGGTGGGGCGTGGCGGCGACATGAGGGATGATACGATCGCCAAGAACAGCCGCGAGCCGGTCGCGCGCGTCGAGAGTTCGGCCGGCTCGGGACGGCTCGTCGAAGTCACCGGGCAGGAGGGACAGCCGTTCCGACTGCGGGCGCTCGATCCCTCCGCCTCGCGCGAATTATCCGGCACAGGCCCGCATTGGGTCGGCATCGATGTCGCGGGCGAGGGTGGCGACGAGTTCCCGGCGACCGTGGTCCTGGCGCAAATGTCGGACACCGGCGGCGGGCGCGTCCTGGCTTCGAACGCGCCGCAGATCGGCCCAGGCAAAGCGTGGCGGCAAAAACTGAATTTTCGAGGGGCCAGCAGTCTACTGTTCGAGGCCAAGGCCGCGACGAAAGTCGAGGTCGTGGTGTCTGGCCTGCGCCTCGACGCCAGGATCAAGCCGATCCTCGGCAGTGCCCCGCTTAGAACCGATGGGAAGACATCGGGTTGGACGCTGGACCCCGGCTGGTACGAATTGCGGCTGACGCCCATCGGCGGCGCGTTCGGAATTATCGACTTGACGCTCGGGCCGCCAGGCCTCGCGGTCGATGCGAAACCGCAATCTCCTCGGCCTTCCGTGCCTCTCGGAATCCAGACGTTCGAACGCGGCCGCCGCTACCAACTCTTCACGAACGAAGCCCCGGCCTTGGTCTTGGCGCCCTATGCGCGCGCGCTGCCTGCAGATCTCGAAGCCTCTCCGTTGGCGCTCGACCAGGAGGCCGGGCAGGGTCTCGACATACCGGTTCGCACGCCGCCGCGCGGCATGCTCGCCGCTTCCGGGGTCAACGATGTGCCGATCCCCGTCCAGCAGTTCGCGGAAACGGCGACCTCCCAGGAGAAGACCGTCACGCTCAGGCTGGCGGCGCCAGAGCGGGCCAGGGGCGTGTTTCTGTCCTGGTCGGACCCCTCCATCCATGCGTCGGACCCCGTGAGCCTGCCGGACCCTTCGGAGGCCGACAAGGTTGTGGCCGATCGACCCCGTTTCTTCGATCTCGGCCGCGACGCATCCAAGAGTTTCGCGCTGGATGTTCCCGACGGCGGCCTTTATCGGGTCGAGACATTAGGACGACTGCACACCAGCCTTTCGATCGCGACGGATTTCCTGCCGAATCTCGATGAGGCCGCGGCCAACGGCGCGGGCGAGAACGCCTTGGCGCAATCCTACCTTCGTGCCGGACGCTATAGCGTCGTCATCACCTCGGCCAATTCCTCCGGGCGGGTCGGGCTTCTGGCGCGACCGGCGGCGTTGCCCGAGGGTGGCACGCTGACTCCCGGCACGAGCGTCAGGGCCGGTCTCGCGGATGCGCGCGGCGTCGCCTTCCCGATCGATATCGCGGAGGCGGGCCGCTATCGGCTCGACCTCTATTCGCTGGGCGAGCCTTTGCGCGTGCGGCTCGAAGACCAGGACGGCTGGCCACTGACGCAGCCAGGACCGATCACCGCCATCGAACGTCGGTTCGAGCCGGGCCGGTATCGCCTTGTCGTGCTCCCCACGGCGGTCGATCGTCGCGCGGTGGTGCGGCTGACTGAGGTCGAGGTTGCGCCAGTCTTGAGCGGGCATGGGCCGCATCCGCTGCCGTTCGACACAACGACCGCGTTCCAGTGGCACGAGCCGGCGGGCGCAAGCGAGGTGCGCTCGCCTGACACATGGCGGTTCGCGCTGCGGGGTCCGGCCGACGTCTCGTTGGATCTCTCCTCCGGCATGATCGGCGATTTGATGCGGGACGGCGAGCCGAGCCCTGTCGCCCGCATCGTGGCGAAGAGCGGTTACGCGGGCCGCCTCACGGCTGGTCGCTATCGTGTCGAGGCGCGCAGCCTCGGACGCAACGACCGGCTCGACTATACGATCGCGCTGAAGGCGCGGGAGCTTCAGCCCGGCGTCGCCCGCCGGATCGAGCTGCCCGCGACCATTCCCTTCGCGATCGCTGAGGACCGCGTTGTCAACCTCACGAGTTTCGGCCGGATCGACCTCACTGGCGTGCTGAAGGACGGGGACGGCAATGTCGTCGAGCGGCTCGGCAGTCGCACCGACGACTGGAACATCGGTCTGTCGCGACGTCTGCCTGCCGGGGCCTATACGCTTGACCTCGCGGCGATCCCAGAACCCAAATCCTCCGAAGCGGCTGCGGACGATCCCGACACGCCGAGCCCTGCCAAGGAAGCGGAAAAACCCGCTGACGCGGCCGAACCTGCGGCCGATAAAGCGGATAATGCGGAGAGCAAGCCCGGGGATGAGAAATCCGCCGATGACGCGCCGTCCACGCCGTCGGACAATAAAGATGTGCCGGAGGCAGGCGACGACAAAGCCGCGCCCGCCACGCCGGAGGAGGTCGATACGGCCGAGGCGGAGGCCGATGAAACAGGGGTGGAGCTTCACCTCGCCCTGCCCGATACGGTCGACGAACCCGCTCTCGCGGCCAGCGGCGAAGTGAGCGTGCTCGGGGCGGCGGTGCATCGCTTCGCGCTGCCCTCCGGTCCGGCGGGGCAATTGACGATGGTCACGGCCCGCGCGGGGTCCGATCTCGTTCTATCGCTTGAGCGCGGCGACGCCGCTGGCCAATGGACCGTCCTCGGCTTTGATCGCAGTCGACACCCGCTCGTGGCCGCGCCATCCGATGGCGATGGCGCAAAACCCTGGCGGGTATCGCTATGGGCGATCGATGGCGGCCCGGTTCAGGCGGAGGTCGCGGCGCGCGTCGTTGATCCGCCGGTTCAGGCGGGTGGAACCGTGGCTTTCGAACCCGTGTCTTTCGGGGACGCCGCCGGAGTCGGCGTGGCCCGTATTGCCGCGCCCTCGTCGGGCCTGCTGGCGCTCTCGAGCCGGCCTGACGGGCTAATCGAAGGCTCGGCGCCCGGTCGTGCCTTGCGGGCGGTGCCCGACCGGATTCTGGTGCCGCAGGCGGAGGCGATCTGGCTCGTCAGGCGCGGCCCGGTGCAAAGTGCCCTTTCGATCGAGCCTGTAGCAATTCCTTTGGGTGCGATGGCGCTGACCGTGCCGTCCGAGGGGCGCGCGACCTTTCCCAAGGCGCCGCCCCCCGCCGGCTATCTGCGTCTTTGGCGCGCCGACTCGACCTTTGGGCAGCCGGGGCTCGCGGCTGGACGCGGGTTCGGCGTCGCGCCCGGCAGCGCCATGGCTTTGGCTGACGACGAGCCCCTGAAGGTCTGGAACGCGGAGAGTTCAGAGCCGCTCGCGGTGCGCGTTTCGGCGGTAAATCTGGCGCTTCGCCCCGACGTCACATCCGAGGCGGGCTATACTTCATCGCTCTCCCGAGGCGATGCGCAGCCTGTGAGCCTGGCGCCCGGCCGCAAGCGGGTGACGCTCGATCTTGCGGCAGGCACGGGCGCGATCCTCGGTTCGCCCGGCGAGACACCGACAACCGTCTGGACCGGAAACACCGCCCAAACCCGTATCGTCGACGGCACTTGGACCAGCCTGATCCTGGCCAATCTCTCGGCCGAAACCCGTCCTGTTCGGGTCATGGTTGCGCCGCTCATGGGGGAGCCCGTCGGACTGGCGTCGGGCAGGGTCGCCAAGCGCTTCTTCGGCGCCTCAGGTTCCGTGTCGATGCGCGTCGAGGCGCAGGCCGGCGACCGGCTGGTCGTCGCCGGAGCGGACGCGACCTTCGTGGCGGACGACGGACACGTGGTGCGCGGACGGTCGATCCCTGTCGCGGGGGCGGGCGAACTCACCCTCGACCATTCGCCGGGTCTCGTCGCCGCCTGGATCGAAGGGCAGGGACGCTCGCCTTGGCCCGATGCCAAGCCTCAGGCCATTGCGGTGCCGTCCGTGGTGCCGCTCGCCGGGCAGGCCATGGCGCTGAGCATCGCGCCGACGACAGCCGCGCTTCTGCATGTGAGGACGAGCGCGCCGGTGATCCTGTCGCTCTCGCAGGCCAACCGGCTCGATGACACGGAGGTCTTTCCGGCCGGTGCCGAATTCCATCGTCTCATTGCGGCCGGGGACGCCAGCCTTCGAGTCTATTCGCCCCACGACGGGCCGCTCGGCGGATCGCTCGAATTGACCGCATCTCCCGTCACCCCGGTCGGAGACGGTATCGGGGAAGCCGTCGCGCTCTCGCCGGGCGGCAGCGCGCTGTTCGGCTTCGAGGTGAGGAAGACCTCGCTTGTCGGCGTCGGCGTAAGAGCGGAGCCTGACGCCATCTCGGTTCGATTGCTCGACGGCACCGGCCGCAGCCTCGGCGACGGCATCGCTCAATTCCGTGACCTCGATCCGGGGCGCTATCTGCTCGAGGCGAGCGTTCCGGCGGATGGCCGGATGACCGTCGTGCGGCCGGCGATCGTCGGCTTGGCACCGCCGCCTTCGGGGCCGCCCCCGGATGTGATCCACGATTATATGCGGCTCGTGGGGCTCGCCCCTGCCGCCCCGACCCACTGAGGATCGAGGACCCATGCCGCGTTTTCCCGCCGTCCTCCTCCTCGCCTTTGGACTGATCGCCGCCGCATCGATGATGCCGGCACGCGCCGAAAGCTCCACCCCTGTCCAGCCCGTCGCGCTTGACCGGCTGGAGCGCGCCGATGGCGCGAGCGTCGTGCCCGATCGCTTCCTGCGCCGCTGGGATCCCGTGACCGTCTTCTTCGACCACGATGTCGGGCAGGCGCCCGGCGTGGCCGAGGACGCGGCGGAGCGTTTCGTCACGATGACGCCGCCTGCGGCCGGCGCTTGGCAATGGCTGAATCCGCGCACGCTGCAGTTCCGCCCGGCCGAACCCTGGCGACCGCTTCAGCGCGTCGAGATCGTGGCAGCCGGCCGCACCACGCGTCTCGTCCCGCTGCTGCCGAAACCGGTGTCGACCGCGCCCGACGGCAAGCAGGATGGGATCGCCTATCTCGACCAGATCACGCTGACCTTTCCGGAACCGGTCGAGGTCGAGGCGCTGGCGCGTCTGCTGTCGATTGAGTTGCGTCCGCTGCCCGGCATCGGGACCGAGGGAGGCCAGACGCTCGGCGCGGGCGATTTCGAGATCAAGGCGCTCGAACAAGCCAAGCGGTCGGACGAGCAGTCCTACCTCGTGAAACTGCGTTCGGCCATTCCGGACGGGCGGCTCGCGCTGCTGCGCCTGCGCCTGTCCGACGAGCCGGGCCTCGACGATCCGAGTTTCGAGCTGGCCCTACGCAGCGCCGTGCCGTTCACCGCGAGCGAGGCCGCGTGCGGCCATGGCCTCACCGGCCAGGCCGATGACGGCATCCTGCGCTGCGAGCCGAACGGCTATGGCGATGACCAGGAAGGCGCCTACAAGGCCGGCGCCGACCGAACCGCGACGGTGAGTTTCTCGGCCGAACCCGAGACTCCCGACGTGGTCCACATGCGCGGCGTCATGCGCATCACGCCGCCCGTCGACGATTTGGTAGTGACGCGCAACGGCTCCCGCCTCAAGCTGGCGGGCCGCTTCCTGGCCGACACGATCTACGATCTGCGCATCGATCCGGGCACGCTCAAGGATTCGCGTGGCCGGGCGCTGACGGGCGGAAGCTTCGAGCGCAAGCTCGCCTTTCTGCCCGATCGGCCGCGCCTCAAATGGGATGCTGCGCAAGGCATCGCCGAGCGGTTCGGCCCGCAGATGCTTCCCCTGCGCGGCCGGGGCTACGACCGGGCCGATGTTCGCATTCACGCCATCGATCCGCTAGCCCGGCATTTCTGGCCCTGCCCGAACGAGGGCCTTGAAACCGACGACGACGCCACTCCGCCTCTGGCCGGCAACGAGCCGGGTGCCTGGACCGACGCGGGCGATATCGATGCGGATGGGATGGCGGAACGTATCCGCGCGCTCGGCTCGCCGGCCGTCTCGGAGATCGTGCCTTTACCGACGCAGCGCGGCGGCGTCGAAGCCAAATTCGGCCTCGATGTGAAGCCGCTTCTCGCCAAGATCGCGGGACCCGACCAGCCGGGCGCTTATCTCATCGGCCTGCGCCCGACCGATGGGGGCAAGCGCCACTGGCTGCGGGTCCAGGTCACCGACCTCGTCCTGTCATCGGTCGAGGAGGCGGGCCGGGTCCATTTCGCCGTCACCTCGCTCGCGACCGCGAAACCGATTGCCGATGCCGAGGTGCGGCTCGAAGGGCTGCGGCAAGACAAGTTCGTGACCCTTGGCGGTGGCCGAACCGACCAAGCCGGCGCCTTCGACTGGATGCTGGCGAAGCGGCAGGACGGTGAAATCAAACGCATCGTGGTCCAGAAAGGGCTCGACACGCTGGTCATCGAGCCGGATCGCGGGCCGTCCGAATACAAGAACCAGAACTGGACGAAGCCCGAACACCCCTGGCTCGCCTGGACCGTCAATCCCGGCGAGAAGCGGGCCGAGGAGGACAAGATCCTCTGCCACGTTTTCACCGAGCGGCCGATCTATCGGCCCGAGGAAACGGTGCATGTGAAAGGTTTTGTGCGGCGTTATCTTGGAGGTAGCCTGTCGCTGCCGAAGACCGGCGGCACGCTGGTTGTGACGGGTCCCAACGACCAGTCCTGGCGCTATCCGGTGACGCTCGACGAGGCTGGCGGCTTCTATCACGCCTTCGACGTCGCGACGACGGCGACCGGGGATTATTCTGTCAAGTTCGAGCCGGACGGCGGGCGCGAGCCTTGCGGCGATTTTCCCTTCCGCAAGGAAGCCTATCGGCTGCCGACCTTCGAGGTTCTCCTCGACGGCAAGCGCGAGGTGCCGCTCGACGGCGAATTCTCGGTCGATCTCCTGGCCAAATATTTCGCCGGGGGCCTCGTGGCCGAGTGGCCGATCAAATGGCGGGTGACGCAATTCCCTCAAGTCTGGACGCCGCCCGGCCGCGAGGGCTTCCTGTTCTCGTCCGACAGCCGCTTTTCGGGCGACGCGAAGTTCCGCTCGACGCCGGTGCTGGAGCGCGACGCCAAGACCGATGCCGGCGGCTCCGCCCGCCTGACCCTCGACCCGACGATCGAGCCGACCGCCCAACCCCGGCGCTACAGTATCGAGGCGACGGTCACGGGCGATGACGACATCCAGGTGCGCTCTATCCAGAATGTCGTTGCGCTGCCGCCCTTCACGCTTGGCGTGAAGATGCCGCGCTATCTGGCCCAGGCGGGCGCGATCGAGCCCGAGATCCTAGCCGTCAAGGCCAACGGCGAGCCATTGGCCGGCCTCGACATGACTGTGCGCCTCGTGCGCCGCAACTGGACCTCGATCCTCCAGGCCAGCGATTTCAGCCAGGGCTCGGCCAAATATGTGACGCAGGTGATCGATGAGACCGTCGTCGAGCGCAAGGTGACCTCGACGGCGGAGGTGCAAAAGCTGTCTTTCGAGGCCCGTGAGGCCGGAGTCTATCTGGTTCAGGTCGAGGCCTCGGATCGCATCGGCCGGCGACAGATCGTCAGCGTCGATTTCTTCATGGGAGGCGAAACGCCCGTGACATGGTCGAGGCCACCCGCCGAAACGGTCGCCGTGACGACCGAAAACGAGGAATACGCGCCAGGGGAGACCGCGACGCTGGTGCTCCAGAGCCCGTTCCAGACGGCACGCGTGCTGGCCATCGTCGAGGAGCCAGAGGGCCGGTTCCGGTACGATTGGGTGGATATCGCGGGCGGCGTGGGCCGCTACGACGTGACCTTGCGTAAGGAGGAGATGCCGAAGCTTGCCGTGCATTTCCTCGTGATGCGCGGGCGCCTGCCGGGCTCGTCGACGAGTGCCACCGCGCCCTTCGACCAGGGGAAGCCCGTGACGGTGGCGGCCACGACCTGGATCAAGGTTTCGCCGGTCGAGAATATCGTCAAGGCTTCGCTCGATTATCCGGCCAAGGCGCGCCCGGGCGACGAGGTGGAGGTGGCAATCCATCTGGCCGACGCCAAAGGCCAGCCAATCGCCGGCGAGGCGACCTTCTGGATGGTGGACCAGGCGGTGCTTTCGTTGGCTCGAGAGAGGCCACTCGACCCGCTGCCGAGCTTCATCGTCAACCGGCCGACCACGATGGCGGCGCGCGACACGCGGAATATGGCCTTCGGTGTCATTCCTCTGGAGGAGAATCCAGGCGGAGACGCTGGGGGCGACGATTGGGGCATCGAGAACATCTCGGTCCGCAAGAATTTCACGCCGGTGCCGATCTATCTCCCGCGCGTGATGGTCGGCGCTGATGGCGTCGCCCGAATCAAGGTCAAGCTGCCGGATACGCTGACAGTTTATAAGCTGCGGGCCGAGGTTGTGAGCGGGTCGGATCGCTTCGGCTTCGCCATCGGCGAAATGCTGATCCGCCAGGAGATCGTGGCTCAGCCGGCGCTGCCGCGCTTCGTGCGGCCCGGCGATACATTCGAGGCCGGCCTCATAGGCCGCGTCGTCGAAGGGCAGGGTGGCAGCGGACGCGTCGGATTGTCGATCGAGGGCGCCACGCTCGCCGGTCCGCGTGAACAGGCCATCGTCTGGCAGCAGAACCTGCCGGCCCGCGCCGACTTTCCCGTCACGATCACCGAGCCGGGGTCGGCAAATGCCCGGATGCGCCTGCGCTTCGTGCTCCAGCGCGACGCCGACAAGGCGGGAGACGCCGTACAGGTCGATTTGCCGGTGCGGCCCGACCGCCCGCCGATCCGCAGCCGCGCCATCGCCGAGATCGCGCCGATGGCCAGCCTCGCCCTCGCCCCCCCGAGCGAGGCGGCGCGGCCGGGCTCCTATTCGCGCAGCATCACGCTTGCCGGCGACCCGGCGGTGGTGAAGCTGGTGGCCGGCCTCAATTATCTTGTCGAATACCCCTTCGGCTGCACCGAGCAGCAGATCGCGCTCGCCTCGTCCGGACTGGCACTGAAGCCCTTCGCGGCCATTCTCGACGCCGCAGGGCTCAAGGGGCGTGTCTCGGAGAGCGTGGCTTCCACGGCGCGGGCCATCGCGACCGCGACGGACGACGACGGCCTCGTCGCCTTCTGGCCGGGCTCGCAGGGCAATGTCTCGCTCACCGCCTGGGCCTATCGGTTTCTCGTCGAGGCCGGCAAAGCGGATGAGAGCGTCGACAAGGCGCTGGTGGAGCGCCTGGGCAAAGTGCTGAAGCTCTCGCTGCGTTCGGATTATCCGAGGCTGCTGGCTGGCGAAGAGTTGCGCGAGCGGATCGAGGCTTTGACTGCCCTCGCCGAAGGCGGCAAACTCGACGACGCGTATATGAGTGAACTGGCGCATCGGGCCGAGATCATGCCGACCCTCTCGCTGGCGCAGGCCACGACGGTGCTCGCCAAGGCGCCAGGACTCGACCGGCGAGTTGAGGACGGACTCGTGGATGCGCTGTGGGGACGTGTGAAGATCCTGTCGCGCGACGGCCGGCCGGTCTATGCGGGTCTGGCGGGGGAGGGGGGCGACCCGCTGATCCTGCCCTCCGAAGCCCGAAGCCTGTCCGAAATGGTGCGAGCGAGCGCCCTTGCCGCGCCCGAGGACGCCCGCACCGCCGTGTTGCGCGACGGCTTGCTGCGCGTGGGGGAGGGCGATGGCTGGGGGTCGACGAGCGCCGATGCGGCCGCGATCCGGGCACTGGCGGAAACCTGGCACGCCTCGACGACCATCATTCCCCTGACAGTCTCGACCCCGAGTGGATCTGAACCGCTAACGCTGACCGGCACGGAGCCTGTGCTGCGCCGGTCCGAGACCGAACCCATGGCCTCCCGCGTCGACAATGGCGGCGGCAAACCGATCGCGGCGCTCATCGATACCCGCTATCAGCCGGTCGAGCCCGGTTTTGAGGCCAAGCCCATCGCGGCCGGTTTCGTTCTCTCGCGATTGTCTTCGCGTGTGCCAGGCGGCGGTGCCCCCATGGTAAAGCTGGTCCCGGATGCCGGCAACGCGGTTGAGCTCAAGGTCGGCGATGTGGTTGAGGAAAGTGCCGACCTCGTCAATGCGGAGGACCGGACCCATGTGGCGATCCGCCTGCCGCTGGCGGCGGGCCTTGAGCCGTTGAACCCAAACCTCGCGACCTCGCCCGTCGAGGCCATCCCCTCCGCAGGGCCGACCTTGGCACCGACTTATGTGTCCTTCGAGGACGATAGCGTGCTCTACACCTACGACCGCCTGCCGAAGGGTAATTACCGTTTCGTGTTCCGGGTGAGGGCGCTGATTCCCGGCGCCTTCACCGAGCCGCCCGCTGAGGCCGAGACCATGTATCAGCGGGGTATTTACGGGTCGAGCGCCGGCCTGCGCGTCGTCATCGCCCGGTAGGCCGCGATGCACGGCACGCGGAGGCATACGGTCCGACTGACGCTCTTTGGGCTGGCCGTCGCTCTGCTGGGGCTTATGGGGTTCTACGGTTGGCGGGTCGCCCAACGCGCGTCGCTGGAAAGCCCGGCCGCGACGCCGATCCTCTACGACCGGCAGGGGGCCTTCCTGGCGCAGATCGGCAACCGAGGCGATAGCACACGCGACGAGCGGCGGCTCGATTACGGCTATTGGCCGTTGGAGCATGTGCCCGAACGGGTCGCGGCCGCGACGCTCGCCCTGGAAGATCGGCGCTTTTGGTCACATCCAGGTGTCGATGTGTTGGCGCTCGGCCGCGCCGCCGTTCAGAACCTCTCCTTCGGACGACGCATCTCGGGGGCCTCGACCATCGCCATGCAGGTCGCCCGGATGCAGCATCCAGCGCCACGCACCCTTTGGGCCAAGGCGGTCGAGGCGGGGACCGCCATCGTGATCTCCGCGCGCTACGGCCGCGAGGCGGTGCTGCGCCATTATCTCCGGCTCGTGCCCTACGGCAACGGGAGCCACGGTATCGCCCATGCGGCCAGGTTCTATCTCGACAAGCCGGTCGAGGACCTGTCCTGGGCCGAGATCGCGCTGCTGTCGGCGGTGCCGCAATCCCCGACACTGATGAACCCTCTGCGTCCCGAGGGGCTGCGCAGAGCGATCCGCCGCGGCCATGCGGTTCTCGACGAGCTCTGGCGCCGGCGGGTGATGAGCGCCACCGACTATGCGCTCGCGCATCGGCAGCTCGACGCCATCCGCTTGCCGCCGGCGCCCCGCCGACCAGAGGCCCTGCATGCCCTCGTGCGCTTCGAGGCCATGCAGGCTGCGGGGCAGTTGAGGTCCACCCAACCTTTCGATCCGCGCATCCGCACGAGCCTCGATATCGACATCCAGGCGCGGGTGTCGCAGCTCGCGCGCCATTTCCTGGCCGCCTGGCGTGATGCGGGCGCCGAACAGGTCGCCGTGCTGGTGGTCAAGCGCGACACGCGCGAGGTTCTGGCGTCCATCGGTTCCGCCAATTATCGCGACAGTCGCGCCGGGGCGATCGACTTCACCCGCGTCCCGCGCTCACCCGGTTCGACCCTGAAGCCGTTCATTTACGGGCTGGCGCTCGACCGAGACCTGATCCGCGCGAGCGACATTTTGCCGGATCTGCCGGATGGCGCTTCGGGGATCGGCAATGCCGACGGTCTGTTCCTTGGCCCCATGCTGCCCCGGCAGGCGCTGGCCAATTCGCGCAACGTGCCGGCCGCGAATTTACTGCGCCAGATCGGCGTCGAGACGGCCTTCCGCTATTTCCAGGCGCTGGGCCTGCACGACCTCGATGCGCCGGCGGAGAGCTTCGGGCTGTCGATGGCGATCGGTTCGTTGCCCACGAGCCTGGATCGGCTCGTGCGGGCCTATGGGGTCATCGCGGACGATGGGATGCTGCGTGATCTGACGTGGTTCGACGGCCAGCCGGTCGCGCGGCCTAAACGGATCCTGTCCGAGGATGCGGCGCGGCTGGTCACGCTGTTCCTGGCCGATCCCCTGGCGAGGCTGCCGAGTTTTCCACGCTACGGCGTGACCGAATATCCGTTCCCCGTGGCGCTGAAGACCGGAACCAGCCAGGGCTATCGTGACGCGTGGCTGGTCGGCTGGTCGGCCCGCTACATGCTCGGAATCTGGGTGGGGCGGGGCGATGCCGGCACCATGAACCAAATGTCTGGCGCAAAGACTGCGGCGCGGCTCGCGCATGCAATCTTGATGGACCTGCATAAGGCTATGCCGGGCGATTTGTCGGAAACCGGTTTTCCGCCGCCGGCCGGCCGCGAGCCGGTCGAGCTTTGCGTTTTCGGCGGCCAACGCAGCGATGGCCACTGTGGCCAGGCGCTCACCGAATGGGTGCGGCCCGACGAGGTACCGCCCGTCGAGGAGGCCGCCGCCATCCGAGGCGAAGCCGGGGGCCCGCGCCTCGAACTCGTCATGCCGGCATCCCAGCGCGTCTGGGCCAAGGCGGAAGGCTATCCGCTCGACGAACGCTCTGTGCCAGGCGCCGATGTCCGCCTGTCGATCGCCGCGCCCGAGCAGAACAGCCGGCTCTGGCGCAATCCCGATGCTCCGGCGGTGGCGAACCGGCTGGCCCTCAAAGCCAATGTAGAGCCCCATGTGCCGCAAGTGCTGTGGACCGTCGACGGCGAGCCTTTCGCGCTGAGCGATCCAGACACGCCAGTCTATTGGCCGATGGTGCAGGGGGAGCACCGCTTCCAGATCCGGCTGCCGCTGCGGGACGGCGCCTCGAAGCCGGTGCGGATCGTCGTCGAATAGGGGGAAGTCGCAATCGCCTTCCCCGGAAAATCCCGTCCAACGATGACTGCGGCGCAGAATAATCGCAGCGCGGATATCGCTGTAGCCATTGGACTTCGAAGGTATTCGTTCCCGCACCGGCACCAGGCAACGGGGCTTCTCCCGGCCTAGCACGCCATCGGCGGTTTTTTTTCCGACACTGGCTGCCGGGACGATTTAAAGAAACTCACAGTGCCAACTTTCATCATCCACGGAACGATCACCAAATCGTGCTGATCCGAATTTCGGGCCATATCATCGCCGAGGTCGCCGAGCCAATCGTCGACAAGGGAGGGTCCCACGGGCTGCTGTTGGTGACCCAGAAAGACGGACAGAACGCTGACCTGCTAGCCTTCCTCAAGGCCTGAAGGCGTCGCTCCTGGAGACGCGGTCTCACAAACGGAGTTCTTCGATGTCGATCAGCGCGCCCGTTTCCCGCGTCCCCGCCGCCTTCTTCGGAATAGTCCTAGGCCTCGCTGGCCTTGGTGCCGTCTGGCGGGCTGCTCATCGGGTGTGGGGTCTCCCGAGCATCGTCGGCGAGGGGCTGATGCTCCTGGCCCTCATCGTCTGGGCCGGCCTGATCGTCCTGTATGGGCTGAAGTGGCTTATCGCCAAGCCCGAGGCGCTCACGGAATTCGCCCATCCCGTCCAGTGCTGCTTCATCGGCCTGATCGGCGTGTCGACCATGCTGGTCGCTGGCGCGGTGCTGCCTTACTCCCACAGGCTTGCGGCAGTCCTGTTCTCAACTGGAGCAGCCTATACTCTGGCTTTCGCGGTATGGCGTACCGGCGGCCTCTGGCACGGCGGCCGGGACCCCACCACCTCAACCCCCGTGCTTTACCTGCCAACGGTCGCGGGCAACTTCGTCATCGCCAACATGCTCGGCGCGTTCGGCTTCAGCGAGTGGGGACAGATCGCCTTCGGTGCAGGGCTCTTCTCCTGGTTGGCGGTCGAATCCGTCCTCCTGCACCGCCTGCTGACCTCGCCCGAAATGCCGGCAGCGATGCGTCCGACCCTGGGCATTCAGTTGGCGCCGGCCACGGTCGGGGCAGTCGCCTACCTGGGCGTTTCGCAAGGGCCTCCCGATCTCTTGATGCATGCCCTGCTCGGATACGGCCTCTTACAGGCGTTCGTGCTCCTGCGGCTCAGCCTATGGATCGGACAGCAAGCCTTCGGACCAAGCTACTGGGCGTTCAGCTTCGGCGCGACCGCGTTGGCGCTGGTTCCCCTTCGCATGATCGAACGGGGCGGCGGTGATGCTGTGCGGATCCTAGCGCCTATCTTGTTCGTCGCCGCAAACGTGCTTGTCCTCGTCATTGCGGTGCGGACGGTGTGGCTCGGGATTAAGACGGCTTCATCGCATTCGTCTGCGGCAACCTGACGATGTTGCCGCGATAGCCTACGTCGTAGCGGCAGCCGCAGAGACGGTTAACACGGCCGAGGCCGACGACATTGATTTTGTCAGTCCTTTGGTGGCCGTGCGGTCGGTCCGGGCCAAGGCCCCATCCAAACGAGCGGATCGAGCGTCGTCATCCATTATGCCAAACACACCCATGGCCCATCGGCTGCATCATGCTCTAGGCTCTCAGACGAAGCCAAAGTGGACCATCGCTCACTTTGATCGAGGGTCCAGGACGAGAGTCTCTGTTCAGAAGCCGAGTGCCGCTCCGTCTTTTCGATGATCGGAGGCCCCAGTGAGGACGCCGGCTTCCCAGTCGATCCGAATGGCCTGCGCGCCGCCGATCGCCCAGGATGGCGGCACGAGTTTGAAATGGCGGCGCTCGAGTTCCGTTCGGACGTCGAGCGGCAACGTGGCTTCGGCTTCCACCTCGTCGGTTCCGGGTTTTGGGAAGACGCGGGGCAGGTCCATCGCGGCTTGCATATTCAGCCCGAAGTCCAGGACCTTAGAGATAAAGTGGGCATGGCCCATCGCCTGATAGTGGCCGCCCATGACGCCGAACGGCATCTCGACCCTGCCATCGCGGGTCAGCATGCCGGGAATGATCGTGTGGAGGGGGCGCTTTCCCGGCGCGATCGCGTTGGGATGCGCCGCCTCGAGCATGAAACTCTGGGCGCGGTTGTGGAACAGGACGCCCGATTTTGGACTGACCAGGCCACTGCCGAAGGGGTGGAAGATAGAATTGATGAAACTGACAGCCATCCGGTTCTTGTCGACGACGCAGATGTAGACGGTGTCGCGATGATCGGGAGGCAGGAAGGCCGGGGGCGTCTCCATCGCCCGATCGAGGCGGATGCGGCTGCGAAGCTCTGCGGCCAACTGCTCCGAGAGGAGCCACTCGGTCGGCACGCGGCTCTGCGCCGGATCCGCCAGGACGGCATCCCGGATCGAATAGGCCAAGCGGGTCGCCTCGATCTCGATGTGCAGCCGGTCTGGTGAAAGCGGATCGCCTTCGGCTTTGAAGCCGGACAAGATGTTCAAGATCATCAGGGCAATGACGCCTTGACCGCCCGGCGGGCATTCGAAGACATCGTGTCCTCGAAAGCTCGTCCGGATCGGCGTCTCATGGGTGCCGTGGGCGGTCGCGAAGTCCTCCATCGTGTGGAGGCCGCCCAGTTGCTGCAGCCGCTCGACCATGTCGGCGGCGACGGCACCGGTATAAAAAGCGTTCGGTCCGTGCCGGCCGATGGCTTCGAGCGTATGAGCGAGTTCGGGCTGATGATGAACGCTTCCTGCGATCGGCGCTCGCCCATCCTTGAGAAAGATCCGCGACGTCGCGGCGTCGGCGCGCAGAAGCGCCTCCTGATTGGCCCAGTCGCGCGCGACGCGTGGGCTCACCGCGTAGCCCTCGCGGGCTAGCGCGATGGCTGGTGCGAGAAGTTCGTCCAGGGATCGCGTTCCATGGTCCGTCAACAGGCGAGCCCAAGCTTCCACGGCGCCTGGCACCGTGACGGCATGCGGAGATTGGCGTGGAATGGTCGCAAAGCCCTGTTGCGCGTACCAGGACGCGGTGGCGGCTGCCGGAGCGCGTCCGGAGCCGTTAAAGGCCACGATCCTGTCACTTCCGTCGGGGGAGATCAGCGCAAAGCAATCGCCGCCGATTCCCGTCGATCCCGGCTCGACGACGCATTGTACCGCGCAGGCCGCTACGGCGGCGTCTATGGCGTTGCCGCCGCGTTGCAGAACGTTGATTGCGGCCAAGCTCGAGAGCGGATGGGACGTCGCGGCCATGCCGTTCTTCGCCATGACGAGGGATCGCCCAGGCTTTTGGTAGTCGCGCATCATATGCCCTTCCGCACCGGCGCGAGGCCAGACCTTTGGACCGAGATGAGCGGCTTGCCCACATCGTCTTGGTATACTAGATCGTATCCAATCGAGCGTGAGACTCAAGCGGTTTGTGAGCGGGACCTCCATGATCGGCAGACAGCGCATGACCGCTAAGGTGAACCGCCGACTGGCCGCCGCCGACACACTTGCACCGGTACCGAAGTCGGTGCGCGAGAAGACCTATGCCGACCTCAAGGAGATGATCCTGACGGGCCAGCTTCGCGCCTCGGAGCATCTATCGGAGAGCCGCCTCGGCGAACGGCTGGGTGTCAGCCGTACGCCGTTGCGGGAGGCGCTGATGAAGCTCGAGGAGGAAGGGCTCGTCGTCGGCCGCCGCAACTTCGGCTATACGGTGGTGGAGGTCGACGTCGCCGCAGTCTGCGACCTCCTGGTGGTGCGCGAGGCTCTTGACGCCTGCGCGGCCGAGCTTGCTTGTGTGGTGGCGACCGAAGACGATTTCGACCGCATCCGCGCGCTGGTGGCGAGGATGCGGGCTCTCGCCAGCACCAGGAAGGCCAAGCCCTCGGACGCGGCGGCCGACCTTGAACTCGGGCTCGAAATCCACGAGGTCATCGCCCAGGCCGCGCGCAATGAACCGCTGATCCGGCTGTGTGGCCAAGTCTACCAAAAGCTACGAATGGCGTTGTGGCTCGAGGTGCTTTGGGTCGATTGGCAGGATGTCGGCCTGAGCGAACACGAGGCCATCGCCGACGCCATCTTGGCGCGAGACCCAGAGGCTGCAGGACGGGCCGCCCGGACTCACGTGCGAAGCTCGCTCCGCAACATGGCGACCGTCAGGGCAATCTACGAGCAACGCCGCCGCAACCCTGCATGAAGCGTCGCCCCACAGGTGCTCGTACGAACCGTCCTTGGAGCGATGACACGACCAACGCCCTAAACTTCATCGAAGGTGCATGGGTAGAGACCCGATCGCCGCCGCCCCCAACGACGTCATCGATCCTTCGACGGAGTTGCCCTACGCGACCATCATGGGGGTCAAGGAGCCGATCGGCGTCGTCGACCTCATCACGCCCCGCGACTGGCCGATGAACCAGATCGTGTGCGAGGCAAGGTCCGAACTCTTGCTCAGAGTCCTCGCATCATGACGATCGAGGTCTGGACGAAGCCTTGATCCTCGAAGAAATGGTGGGCGCGGTGGTTGCCGATCCCACTTTCGAGAAACAACCGCTCGCAGCCCATGCCTCGGCACTCCGCGCAGATCCAGTCGACAACCGTGCGGCCGGTGCCCTGCCCACGTGCGCCGGGCGCGATGAGCAGATCCTCGATCGTGGCGAAGGGCTTTCCCGAACCCGATGTGAAGGACACGAAGGCGAAGCCTTGCAATTGTCCTGATGCGGTCAGAACCGCCAGACGCGTGCCGGACGGCGCGTCTTGGCGGATCGTCGTGGCAATGGCCCTGGCCGCCTCGCCGCTGATCTTGGCATGCAGATCGGCGTTCCACCGGTCCGGGGCGGCGGCTCTGCCGAATTGCAGCTCCGAGTGTGAAATATAGGCCGGATCGGCATGGGCCACGAAGAGCCTCGCCACGGCCTCGGCCTGCGCCGGATCGTGGCACCATTGGATGGCGGGCGTACCGTCCGCGGCCTCCGCGCTCATGACGGTTTGAACCCGCCACTTACCCAGGCTTGGGTATCGTCGAGCGCCAAGGCGATGCGGCCGAGGAGGTCCTCGATCTGAGCTTCGGTGATGATGAGGGGCGGACAGAGGTTGACGGTGTCGCCGAGCGCCCGGGTAATCACGCCGTGCGCTTGCGCACGCCGGCCCGCATAGGCGGCCACGCCCAGCGCCGGATCGAAGGGTGTCCGAGTGGCCTTGTCGCTCACGAGCTCCAGGGTTCCGATCAGACCCGTGCCGCGCGCCTCGCCCACCAGCGGATGGCGCGCCAGCGCCCGCAAACCGGCTTGAAAGCCTGGTGCGATCCGCCGGACATGACCCACGATGTCGCGCTCCTCGTAGATTTTAAGGGTTTCCAGCGCCACGGCAGCCGCAACCGGATGGCCGCCATAGGTGAAACCGTGCGCGAAGGTGCCGATCTTCGCACTTTCCGACACCAGCGCCGCATAGATCCTTTCGTTGATCATCAGGGCGGAGATGGGCTGATAGGCTGCCGAAAGCTGCTTGGCCATCGCGATCATGTCGGGCTTCATCCCGAAGGTTTCGGACCCGAACATGTTGCCGGTGCGGCCGAAGCCGCAGATCACCTCGTCGGCGACGAGGAGGATGTCGTGGCGGCGCAGCACCGCCTGGATCTTCTCGTAATAGCCGGCCGGCGGAACGATGCAGCCGCCCGAAGCCATCAGCGGCTTTGCGAAGAAGGCGCCGATGGTCTCTCCGCCCTCCCGCTCGATCAGTGTTTCCAGCGAGCCGACGCAACGGTCGACGAAGGCTTCCTCGGTCTCGTTCGGCAGGCCGTATCGGTAAAATCCTGGGCAGTCGGTATGAAGCACCCGGGCGATCGGCAGGTCGAAGTCGCGATGGTTGTTGGGCAGCCCCGTCAGGCTGGCCGAGGCGATGGTCACGCCGTGGTAGCCACGGATACGCGATATGATCTTCTTCTTCTCCGGCTTGCCGATGGCATTGTGATAGTACCACACCAGCTTCATGGCCGTGTCGTTCGCCTCTGAACCGGAATTGGCGAAGAACACCTTGGACATCGGTACGGGCGCGAGAGCGATGAGCCGCTCCGCCAGTTCGATCGATGGCTCGTTCGATTTGCCGCCAAAACGTGTGATAGAAGGGTAGCTTGCGCATCTGACGCGCGGCCGCTTCGACCAGCCGTTCCTCGCTGAACCCCAGCGAGGCGCAGAACAGCGCCGCCAGACCCTCGATATATCGGTTTCCGTCCTGATCGAAGACGTAGATCCCCTCGCCTCGCGTGATCACCATCGGGCCGTCGACCGTGTGAGCGGCCGAATTCGTATAGGGGTGAAGTACATGCGCGATGTCGCGAGCTTCGATCGAGTTGGGACGTACGGTCATGGTATCGGTCCCGAGTTCAGAGAAGCTCATATGCGAGTCGGCTCAGACACAACAACACTGTATACGATGTTGGATGCAACTTCAATGCGTTCCGCCAGCGCTTGATCGCCGGCTGGGAGATGATCGGCTGTGTGGGCTCGCTGCAGCGGTGTGTCCGGGGGCCGCACACCGCGCAGCCAGCCGGCGGAGCTGCGCCACCCACGCGCAACATGCGGGAGCGCGCAAGGCTGCAAGTCGACCAGATTCATGCGATGCTGGAACGCACCATCGCCCAACGGCGGGTCAAACCAGGCGAGCGGCTCGCCACGGAACGTGAAGTCGCCGAACAGTTCGGAGCGGCCTGTAACGTGGCCCGCACAGCCCTCGCAGAGCTCAGTCGCGCCGGAAAGATCGTCCGTTGGCTCCGGGTTCCCGGATCGTGACGGCCTGCCGCAGCCCATGGGCCTTGCGTTGACAGGAGGACGGGCTCCGACAACGACTCCGGCGCCGCATGTTCGCGTTCGTCGTGGTGTCCGTGAGCACGCGTCCAATCGCGTTGGAGACTACGGATCGGCCAACGAACAGGCCGCATCGATCAAGGCTAAATGGCTGAGGCCTTGCGGCAAGTTGCCAAGATGGTTCCTTGTCTCGACATCCACCATCTCGCTGAGGATAGCGCTCCCAGGCGGCATTTCGGCGAAGAACGCATTGAACAGGGTAGCGGCGTCGTCTCGTCGTCCGAGCGTGGTATAAGCCTCGACCAGCCAGAACGAACAGGCCACGAAGGCGCCTTCCTCTTTCTCCGCCCCGGAGTACCGATAGACGAAAGGCCGATGCGCCAATTCGCGTCGTATCGCGTCGCATGTCGCCGAGAGACGCTCCTTACCGTCGAAACCGAAGCGTGCCGCCAGAGCTAATGAGGCATCGAGCCGCTCTGTCCCAGGATAGAACGTATAGGCCTGCTTAGCCTCGGACCAGCAATGGTCCGACACCCAGGCGAGGATGCGCTCGCGCTCGCGCCGCCAACGCGGCACGCAGGTCGAGGGAAGGTGCCCGTTTTCGGCGAGTTCGACCGCACGGTTCAGGGCCTGCCACGCGCTGATCTTCGACATCGTGTAATGCCGCACCTCCTGCAATTCCCAGATCCCTGAATCCTTCTGGCGCCAGCGGTCGGCACACTCGTCCGCGAGCGCGGAGAGGATCGTGGCGCTACGCTGGTCCAGAATGTTCCCGCCCCGGACGAACAGGGCCGCAGTCTCGAAGATGTCTTCGTATATGCCGTGTTGGTGCTGCTTGGCAGCGAGATTGCCGGTCACGACC
Organism: Lichenihabitans sp.; assembly: GCA_965214365.1. GTDB lineage: Bacteria > Pseudomonadota > Alphaproteobacteria > Rhizobiales > Beijerinckiaceae > Lichenihabitans. The sequence continues at coordinate 1,104,487 of CBDCBM010000003.1, read as the reverse complement.
GGTCGGGAGCCGCGATAGCCTGGAAGCTCCACCGGCTCGGTGTCTGGCACCTCGCCGCCTTGTAGGGTGTAGCAGACCCTCGCGCCTGTCCTTCCCAATTGTTGGATCAGCCAGGTGAAGGCGGCCTTGCTTTCGGGAACGACGCCCAGGCGCAGGAAAGCATTCACCGTATAGGCCGCATCGCGGACCCAGGCGTAGCGATAGTCATAGTTCTTCTTGCCGCCGATCCTTTCGGGGAGCGATGTCGTCGCGGCGGCAGCTATCGCCCCGCTCGGCGAGAAGAGCAACAGTTTCAGGACCAAGGCGCTTCGACGCACGATGTCCCGGTGGGCCCCCTCGAACCGAAGCCCTTGCGCCCAACTTCGCCAGGCCTGATCGCTGAGGTCGATCCGCTCATCGATGTCGTGCATCGTCGGCACGCCAAGCGGCTCGTCTTCGCCTGCCACGATGGCGATCACCGCGCGCTCGCCCGCCGAAAGCGACAGCTCCGCCTCGATGGTCCGGTCGTTCTCGATGCGGATGCGGACATTGGGCGTTGCTCGGAACAATCCGATCACCGGCCCGACATGGAAGATGCAGCCGTTGGGGTTCGGCTGCATCCACGGCGAAACGGTGTCCGCCCGGGTACCGAATTCGAGGCGCACCCTTAGATCCATGACACCCGACAGAACCTCGACCCGACGCGCCAATTCGCACCAGGGCAGCCGTCCGGCCAAAGTGCTGTTCATCGATTCGCTCACCCGGGCAACGCCGGTATCGGTGGTGAAGGTCGTCTCCAGGACGTTGCTGTCCTCGCGGTAGCGACGCTCGACATCGAAGGCATCGATGGGCTGGAGGCTGAAAAAGCCGCCGCTCGCGGGATCGAGCAGGCGGTCGAGCAGCGGGGGAGAATCCATGTTCGGAACGCACCACCAGGCGATCGTTCCGTCCGACCCGACCAGGGCCACGGACCGCCCGTCCCCGAGGGCCGCGTAATCCTGCAAGGGACGCTCGCCATGCGTGGGTTCGGTCCGAAAGTCATCGATCATTCTGCAGTGATCCTGTTTCTGAGCGGCGAGGAGGAACAAGGATGCCAAAGGCAGGAGCGAGAGCGCCAATGTGGCGCATGCCCCACGGACAGACATAGGGCGTTGAGACCTGGAAGCGGCGTTGTCTGGCGGCGAACGGTTTCCGAAGGCTGCGGCGCCGACGGCAGACGGGCCGGAATAGGAAAGGAAGACCGCATGAGCATTCTATCGAACCTGGGCCTCGCGAAGGAGAAGATGGTTCGCTACGCCATCGTCGGCCTCGGCGACATCGCGCAGGAGGCCATGCTTCCAGGTGTCGCCCACACCGGAAATTCCGAACTGGTCGCCTTCGTGACGGGAGATCCTGAAAAGGCACGTGGCGTCGGTAAGCAATACGGTATCGCCGCCAGCTACGATTATTCCCAGTTCGATGAGATGCTGCGATCGGGAACGGTCGATGCGATCTATCTCGCCACCCCGAACTGGCGGCATGCGGAATTCGCGGTGCCGGCGCTGCGGGCGGGCGTGCATGTCCTCGTCGAAAAGCCGCTGGAGATTTCCACCGCCAAGAGCAGGGAGATCATGGAGGCGCAAAAGGCCTCGAAGGCCAAGCTCATGGTAGCCTATCGGCTTCACTTCGAACCCGGCACATTGGATACAATCGAGCGGATCCGCGCAGGCGATCTGGGGGACCTCGTGTTGTTCACATCGACCTTTGCCCAAATGGTCGATCCGGCGAACCATCGCGCCCGCAACGGCGACGAGGCGGGGCCGGTGTTCGACATGGGCCCTTACCCGATCAATGCGTCACGATATCTGTTCGGCGCTGAACCCACCGAAGTGGTCTCGGCGATCGGCACGCGGCATCCGGAGGCCGGGCTCGGTGATTTCGACGACACCGTCGCGGTGACGCTACGCTTCCCCGGCAACAGGATCGCGCAATTCGTACTGTCCTACTGCGCCAACCGAATCGACACTTATGCGATCGTTGGCACGAAGGGCAGCATCCAGATGAATCCCGCCTTCTTGTATGGGATGTCGCTGCAGCAATCGCTGACGATCGGCGAAACGAAGAGCCAGAAAAGCTTCAAGAACACCGACCATTTCGGCGGTGAGATGAAATATTTCTCGCAATGCATCCTAGATGATACCGACCCGGAGCCCGATGCGGAGGAAGGCTGTGCCGACGTGCGGGTGATTGAGGGCATCATGCAAGCGCTCAAGAGCGGGTCGCCGCAGACGCTCGAGCCTTTCACGCGCACGAAGCGCATCGACACTCAGGGGCAGCGGGAGACGCTATCAGCCAAGAGTTCGCCCGAACTCGTGAATGCGTCCAATCCTGGCAAAGGCAAGGACAAATCGCCGAAGAACTGACGGCGATGGGAGGGAGGGTTCAACCACCGCCCTGCCTCCGGAAGGCCTCTGCGGTCCGAAGGCTAAGCGCCATGATGGTCAATGCTGGATTGGCGCTGAGGGAACTCGGAAAAATCGAATTGTCGCAGATCCAGAGGTTTGGCACATCGAAACTCCGCCCGGATGGGGCGACGACCGCCCGTCCGGCGTCTCGTCCCATCCGGCAAGTCCCGATCGTATGCGCTGCCCGATCGACGGACCAAATGCCGCTCGCGCCAGCCGCTTCCCACAGTCTTGTCATGACAGCGGTCGCATGGCGGTTGAGCGCTTTCTCGTTGGCCCCGTAGCCGAAGGTGATGCGCGGCTTGCGCATGCCGCTCTCGTCGGTTTCGTCCGAGAGTTCGAGCCTGTTACCGGTTTGCGGCAGACACTCGCCGTTGATCCCGAGACCCGCTACGTGATTGTACCCGTCGATCGCTTCCACAAGCCGAGATCCCCAGAGCCCCCTGGCGCGTGCCATAAGGCCGGCCCATGTGACGGGAACGACACCAAGGCTCTGGACGAGATAACCGCCAGCGAAATCGGCATCCAATGGGCGCACCATATCCTCGGTGATGAGGGACGAGGGATAGCCTCGGTTGGGCCGCATCTCCGGCGCGAAGCTGCCCCAGACCTGCGTCGCCACATGAGCCATGTAGTTGCGGCCGACCTCGCCGCTAGAATTGCACAGGCCGAGGTGAAGCAGCAGACGCGGCGTTTCGATGGCTCCGGCGCAAAGGATCACCGCCCCGCACCGCTGCCTTCGGTCGACGCCATCCTCCCGATAGACCACCGCCGTCACGCGGCCCGTCGAATCCCGTTCGAGATCATGGGCAACGCAGGAGGGGCGGATCTCGGCACCCGCCGCCACGGCGCGCGGCAGATAGGTCACGTCCATGCTCGTCTTGGCGCCGTTGCGGCAGCCCTGGTGGCAGGCGCCGCAATTGAAGCAGGCCTGCCGGCTTTGGCCATCGAGCGGCGCCCAGTCGCGTGACACCACGGCCGCCGGGGCGTCGCAGGCCCGGATCCCCAAGGCGGCGCATCCCCGCGCCATCATCTGCGCCGACGCATTGCGGAGAACCGGCGGCAGCGGATAGCGCCGCTCCGGGTCCCAGGGGTAATCGGCCGGTCCCGAGACCCCGATGAAGGCCTCGACCCGCTCATAGAAGGGCCGCAGATCTTCGGCCGTAATGGGCCAATCCTCGCCGGCGCCCTGTTCGGCGCGTATTCGCAGGTCGCGCGGGTCCGCACGCGGCACGAAGGCGCCCCAATGCAGAGTCGAGCCGCCGACGCCGATGCCGCTGTTGTTGGCACCGAAAGCCTGAGGCGTCTCCCCGGCGCTCAGCCGCTCGCCCAACCAGTAGAGATCGGAGGATGCGATTTCGTCAGGGGTGAAATCATCCGGCGTCCGATTGGGTCCCGCTTCGAGGGCGACGACGCGCAATCCCGCGCGCGCAAGGTCCGCCAGCAGCGGCGAGCCGCCCGCGCCAGTGCCCACCACCACGGCATCGATCACCTCGGACGTGTCGTAGCGCCTCATTTTGTAGAGGTTCATGATGCTGTCCCGATCTTGGACAGAGGCTCCCAAGCCTCTAGATCACCCACTCCCACATATGAAAATCCTTGTTTGCGCTCGCCGTCTCCACCGTTGGCAATGCCGCTATAGCCGATGCGCTCGAGGGTCGCGGGGTGCGAGACATAGAGCCTGACCGTATCGGCGCGGAGATCCTCGAACCAGAGTTTAAGCTGAATCGGCGACAGCAGAGGCAAGTTTTCCTCGTCCGATCGGTCGGCCGGATCGCCGCGCCCCACGCGATCGAGAAGGCCGTCCTGAGCTGCGCCATCCAGCAGGACGAATGGCTGGCCGTGACGCGCCCGCACCATGACGTCGAGCGTTCTAAGAGCCGCCGCATAGGCTTCGGCATCGGGCGGCAAGACGGCAAAACGCCATCCATCGCCTTGGCCTGCGGCCAGCATGGCATCGATTCGCGCGGCGAGGTCGATGCGGGTTCCGCTTTTCTGCGGCACGACCCGATCCACCACGGCGCGCAGGATGGCGAGCAAGTCTGGCGTCAGTATTGAGACGGTTGGGGAAGCCTCGTCGGGCTGGCCGCGTTCATGCAGGACCGCACGTGTCCGGCGGCTCACGCGCGCGGAGGCGATCAGTGCCGCATAGTCGGGGCCGATACCCGGCATGGCGGTCTCAGCCGTGGCGGCATCCCCCACCTCTTCGATGATCAGGCGAGCAATCGTCTCCGGCCGTTCGAGCGGTAGAAGATGGCGGACGCCCGCCAGCGTCACTTGCCGCGCGGCGGCGAAGTGGGGCGCCATGAGCCTTGCCTGTGCGTCCGGACCAAGATCCCCGTCGCTTTCACCGGAGATGATCAGCGCCGGTGTCCGCAGGACGCCCACCCTATCCGACCAGTCTTCGCGGCTGCCGCCGCCGAGCCAGGCCTGCCACGCCCGCCGATCCGCGCGCAGCACATCCGCCACAGCGACCTCGTTCATTGATCGATCCAGCGGTTCACCGACGTTCTGATCGACGAAACCTTGAGCTTGCCCGCGACAGGCCTCGGCATCGCCGGTGAACCATCCCATCATGGCATGACGCTGCTTTTCATCCATGGGTTCGGGGCTTGGCGGCGAGCCGGCGAGCAGAACGACATGGGAGAGGCCGCCAAGGCCCGATTCGCCGTCCTCGGCGCGGCGCGCCAGCACGGTCGCCACCTTGGCTCCCATACTATGGCCGACGATCGCCCATCGGGCGGGCGCTTGCGATCGCACCGCGCTGGCTACGGCTTCGGCCATCTCCTCGACGCTAAAACCGGTGTACGGTTCTGCCTCGCCGAACCCGGGCAGGTCCACCGCGACGCAGCGAAACCGCGACGCAAGCCGGGGTATCACCCATTGCCATGTCCGCGCGCTTCCGCCAAGCCAATGGAGCAGGAACAGCGTCGGGCCATCCGATCCGTATGGCAGGGAGCCACTCCCGGCTAGGGGCAAGATGGTTTCGGACACAAAGCCTCCGCGCTCAATCAATGTCGAGAGAAAGCGCCGTGAAGGGCATTTAGGTTGCGGACGATGAGCGGCAATTCGCGGGTGCGGACCAAGTGCCGCAACTTAGGAAACACACCAACCGCCCCTGCCTCGCTGTGGTCACGATGGTCACGGAATGAGTGCTGGATCGAAACCGATCGCGGACATGGCCTGCGGCCTCTGGAGATCGTCCTTCGGATCTGGCACCGATCCACCATGCTGGTCCCTATGAAGCGGCCATCTGCCGGTCACGGCGAGACTTTTGGCGGAGGTGGCTGACGCTGCTCAAAGACAAGCTGCGATCGAGCCTTGCCGGCCAGCCGAAACGACCCAGGAGGAGCAGCCAATGCCGCCTCCGCCGTCGCCCAAAAAGCCTGCCGGCTGAAGGCCGACGACTCTGCCGAGCCCAAGCTCAAGGCTATCTATTCGGCCTATCGTGAACTCTGCGGCGAGACGGACAATCTGCATCTCATCATGCTGATTAAGCGCGCCAGCAACCTCGATTCCGACGCGCTGCAAAGACATTGGGGCCGACGCAGGGACAGGGTCGATACGCGAGTGGGGCTCTAACCCCTCGTACTGTGGGCGCCGTTGGCCAGAGCGATGGGCGAGGCATGTGTGAGATCGCTGAATAGGAGCAGCAGTCGCAAAAACCACGGCATAACAGCAGGTTGATTTTACGTCGGAAAAACCGTGGTGCCCTGGAGAGGACTCGAACCTCCACCACTTGTGATGACTGGTACCTGAAACCAGCGCGTCTACCAATTCCGCCACCAGGGCCTGGGCGCTGCTTCTAGGTGGCCGAAGCCTCGTCTGTCAACCACTTCGGCGCTGACCGCTCAAGCGGCGCCGTGCCACAGACCTGGCCTGTATGGCCGGCCAATGCTAGGGCATGGAACAAGAAGGGAACATGAGGAGAGCCAATCGATGATGGTGGAACCGCTGCTCCTGCCCGACGACAGGCGTCAGTCCGAAGCCGCGCGCGAGGTGGCGCGGGGAACCCGACGATTGTTGCGCGCGCAAGACATAGCGAGCGTGACCGAACTGACCCTGAGCGACGGACGACGGGCCGATATCGTAGGGTTGGGTCAGGATGGGCGCATCACCATCGTCGAGATCAAATCCTCGATCGCCGACTTTCGGGCCGATCGGAAGTGGCCCGCCTATCAGGCGCATTGCGATCGGCTGTTCTTCGCTATTCCGGCCTCGGTTCCGGTTGCCATCTTGCCGGACGAAGCTGGCATCATCGTCGCTGATGCGTTTGGAGCAGCCATCCTGCGTGATGCGCCCGAAATTCGGCTGGCGCCGGCAACCCGTCGGGCAATGCTGATTCGTTTTGCGCGGACGGCGGCGGTTCGCCTTCATCAACTGGGCGATCCTTGCGAGCCATCGTAGCCCGAAAGCCCTCCTATAATCGATTAACGGCTGAAAATCCGCGCCTTCGCGGGCAATGGGAACTCCTATCCGCCGCACACGTTGCTTTGAAAAATAGGGAGCGATAAGAGGCAGTGATGACAAATGCGGAGCGAAGACTTTCCGACGCGGCCGAACTGGCCGATTTGGATGATACCTTGCCCGCCGGGGAGCTTCTGGAACGCCATGGCCCTGACATGGGTGGCAAAGATCGTTCGGTGGATATCGACTCCCTGACGATCCAGGATGTCATCGACGCCGAAGATGGGCGGCCGGATCTTCCCGACGAGACGTCTGATGGACTCGACGATGGGGAAGAAGCGGTTCGGCGCCAAGCCGAAGGTCTCCCCTTTGATACACCAGGGAGACAGTAATGGGGCATGACCCGGACGAAGATCGTATCCGCCGCAAGGCGCATGAATTATGGCAGGCCGAGGGGCATCCGCACGGTCGTGACGTCGACCATTGGGAGCAGGCAAGAGAGATTGTCGCTATCGAGGACAGCTATTCCTCGACGCTCCTGCCGCGCGACGCCGGTGCCGTGGAGCCGGTAGAATCGAGCGCATTGCAAGAGGCGGGAGCCGACGTTCCAGGCCTAACCGACCAGGGCGAACATGACCTTACGGCCGTCTCGCGCGAGCCCCTTGCCTTGTCCCCCCCTCCTGTCGATCGCGTGTCTGGGGAAAAAAAAATAAGCGTCGCCGAATCGAGTTCACCGGAGATGGCAAAAGCACTGGACAACTCCGCCTCTTCTGAGCCTGCGAACAGCATGGCTAAGGGATCGGTTCCGCCCGACGTGTCGCCCAAGGCTGGGAAATCGGGGTTGAAAAAGAAGAAATAGGACGATTCGCGTCGTCGAGGCCTTCGTCCGGGCAACGGCGCTGCTGCGCCTTCGCTCGGACGATTTTTCCGTCAGACTTCAAGCATCAATCTGGCCGGATCCTCGAGCGCATCCTTGACCCTCACCAGGAAGGTGACGGCCTCGCGGCCATCGACGATGCGATGGTCATAGGACAGCGCCAGATACATCATCGGGCGAATCTCAACCTTCCCGCCAACGACGACGGGACGGTCCTGGATCTTGTGCATCCCCAAGATGCCCGATTGAGGCGTGTTGAGGATTGGCGTCGACATCAGCGAGCCATAGATGCCGCCATTGGTGATCGTGAATGTGCCACCCTGCATATCCTCGATTTTCAGCGCGCCATCGCGCGCTTTCTTGCCGAAGCCGGCGATCGCCGTTTCGATCTGCGCCAGCCCAAGGGCGTCCGCATCGCGCACGACAGGCACCACGAGACCCTTTTCAGTGCCGACCGCGATGCCAATGTGATAGTAATTCTTGTAAACGAGGTCCCCGCCGTCGATCTCGGCGTTCACTGCGGGTAGTTCCTTCAGGGCGCCCACGACGGCCTTCACGAAGAGGCCCATAAAGCCAAGCTTCGCGCCGTGCTTCTTTTCGAAAACATCCTTGTATTTCGCGCGCAACGCCATGACACCGGACATGTCCACCTCGTTGAAGGTGGTGAGCATGGCGGCTGTGTTCTGCGCGTCTTTCAGCCGCCGAGCGATGGTTTGGCGCAGCTTTGTCATGCGCACGCGTTCCTCGCGCGAGGCATCGGAGGCGGGTGACGGGGCGCGCTGGATCATTGGCGCCGAAGGGCGAGGCGCTTCGGCGTTGGCCGGCATGGCAGGGCCTTTCGCGACGGCCTGGAGCACATCGCCCTTGAGGATCTGACCACGCTTTCCGCTTCCCTCGACGCCATTGAGGTCGATGTTCCGCTCCGTTGCCAATTTGGCAGCGGAAGGCGCGGGAGGCATCGTACCCGACGAGACCGTCGAAGCTTGAGCGGGGGCCCTGGCGGCAATCGATCCGCTCGCGCCATTCTGGCTACCGCTCGCGGCAATCTGCCCGAGCACCGCGCCCGGTTGAACCGTGGCGCCATCCTTGACCATGATGCCCGAGAGGATGCCTGCGACCGGCGCATTGACTTCGAGTGTCACCTTGTCGGTTTCGAGTTCCACAAGCGGTTCATCGGCTTTAACCGCATCGCCCGCTTTCTTGAACCAGCGGCCGACCGTTGCTTCGCTGACCGATTCGCCGAGCGTCGGCACGAAGATCTCGGTATCGGCTCCAGCCGTAGAGGATTTCAGGGCCTCGGACGCGACTTTGGCCGGCTCGGCCTGCGGACGTGGCTCCGACGCCCTCGGCGAGGCTGCATGTGCCCCTGAGTCGATCTGCCCGAGCAGGGCACCGACACCAACGGTTTCGCCGTCCTTCACGGTGATTTCCGACAGAACGCCAGCGGTCGGCGCGTTGACCTCTAGAGTGACCTTGTCGGTTTCAAGTTCGACCAAGGGCTCGTCGGCTTTGACCGTATCGCCAGCCTTCTTGAACCATTTGCCGATCGTGGCCTCGCTGACCGATTCGCCGAGGGTGGGGACGCGGATCTTGGTGGCCATGGATCAAAAACCTCAAGGGATGATATCGGTCGGTGGGCTCAGCAACTAGGCTTAAGATCTTTGACGCCAGCACGGTCCGCGATAGCGCGTTGGGACCTTGGGGGCGATCGAGTCTAATTTTCGAACGCCAGATCGCTTTGTCCAATAGCAACAGCACGCGGAGCTGGAAAGCTCCGCCACGTCAAAGCGCAAAGGCATCGTCCATGAAAGCCTTCAACTGCGCCAAATGCCGCGACATCAGGCCGGTCGCGGTTGCCGCTGCGGCGGGGCGACCCACGTAACGCGGCCGCTTTGCCTTCGACTTGATCTGATCGAGAACCCATTCAAGATAGCTGTCGACGAAGTTCCAAGCCCCCATATTCTTGGGCTCTTCCTGACACCAGACGACTTCGGCATTTCTGAAACGCGAGAGTTCGTTGACCAACGTCTTCAGCGGGAACGGATAAATCTGTTCGACGCGCAACAGATAGACGTCGTCGATCCCCCGCTTTTCGCGTTCCTCGAAGAGGTCGTAGTAGACCTTGCCCGAGGAGAGAACGACACGGCGGATCCTGTCGTCGTCGACCAGGCTCGATGTCTCGGTCATGCGCTCCGCATCGTCGCGCAGCACGCGATGAAAGGAGGATCCGGCGCTCATCTCCGCGATGGACGACACCGCCCGCTTGTGGCGCAGCAGCGATTTCGGCGTCATCAGGATCAGCGGCTTGCGGATGTCGCGCCGCAATTGACGTCGAAGGATGTGGAAATAATTCGCCGGCGTCGTGACGTTGGCGACCTGCATATTGTCTTCCGCGCAAAGCTGCAGGAAGCGTTCGAGGCGGGCCGACGAATGTTCGGGCCCCTGGCCCTCGTAGCCATGCGGCAAAAGGCAGACGAGGCCCGACATGCGCAGCCACTTGCGCTCGCCGGACGAGATGAATTGATCGAACACGACTTGAGCGCCATTGGCGAAATCGCCGAACTGCGCTTCCCAAAGAACCAGCGCATTCGGCTCGCTGAGCGAATAGCCATATTCGAAGCCGAGCACCGCGACCTCGGACAACATGGAATTGATGACTTCGTAGTGCGACTGCCGATCGCTGAGGTTATTCAACGGGACGTAGCGAGCCTCGGTATCCTGGTCGATCAGCACCGAATGGCGTTGGGAGAAGGTGCCGCGTTCGGAGTCCTGGCCCGACAGCCGAACCGGGTTGCCATCTTCGAGCAGGGTAGCGAAGGACAGTGCTTCACCGGTCGCCCAATCGATCCCTTCGCCGGTCTCGATCGCCGTGCGACGATTATCGAGGAAGCGGCCGATCGTCTTGTGGACGTTGAATCCCTCCGGCACAGCCGTCATCTTCCGGCCGATCTCCTTCAGGATTTCGGTATCGACACCGGTTTTGCCGCGCCGTTCGTCATCGGTCTCGGCCGTCGCCTTGAGGCCGGACCAGCGACCGTCGAACCAGTCCGCCTTGTTGGGGCGGAAGCTGGTTCCGGCATCGAATTCCGCGTCGAGGCGCCGACGCCATTCGGCTTTCAATTCGTCCACCTCGGTCGCGGTGACGACGCCTTCCGTGATCAGCTTCTTCGAATAGATTTCGAGCACCGAGGGATGCGACCGGATCTTCTTGTACATCAACGGTTGGGTAAAGCTCGGCTCATCACCCTCGTTGTGTCCGAAGCGGCGATAGCAGAACATGTCGATAACGACAGGCTTGTGGAACTTCTGCCTGAATTCAATCGCCACCTTCGCCGCGAACGTTACGGCTTCGGGATCGTCGCCGTTGATGTGGAAGATCGGCGCCTCGATCATCTTCGCCGTGTCGGACGGGTAGGGCGAGGACCGTGAATAGCGCGGATAGGTGGTGAAGCCGATCTGATTGTTGACGATGAAATGCAGCGAGCCGCCGGTCTTGTGGCCCTTGAGGCCCGAGAGGCCAAAACATTCCGCGATGACGCCCTGGCCCGCGAAGGCCGCGTCGCCGTGGATCAACAAGGGAAGAACCTTGACCCGGTCGATTGTGTCGAGGAGCTGGTCCTGCTTGGCGCGCACCTTGCCCAGCACGACCGGGTCGACGATTTCGAGGTGCGACGGGTTGGCGGTCAGCGACAGATGCACCTTGTTGCCGTCGAATTCACGATCCGACGAGGCGCCGAGGTGATATTTGACGTCGCCCGATCCTTCGACATCCATCGGGGAGGACGAGCCGCCCTTGAACTCGTTGAAGATCGCGCGATGAGGCTTGCCCATCACCTGAGAGAGCACATTCAATCGGCCGCGATGGGCCATGCCAAGCACGATTTCGCTCACGCCGAGCGCGCCGCCACGCTTGATGATCTGCTCTAGCGCCGGGATCATGGCTTCGCTGCCGTCGAGGCCGAAACGCTTCGTCCCGGTGTAGCGAACGTCGAGAAACTTCTCGAAACCCTCCGCCTCGACGAGTTTCTTCAGGATCGCGCGCTTGCCTTCGTTGGTGAACGAGATTTCCTTGTCGGTCCCCTCGATGCGGACCTGAATCCACTGTTTTTCCTTGGGGTCCGACACGTGCATGAACTCGAAGCCGATCGTCGAGCAATAGGTGCGGCGCAGCAGCACCAGCATCTCGCGGATCGTTGCCGATTCGAGGCCCAGAACCTTGTCGATGAAGATCGGGCGATCGAAATCCGCCTCGGTGAAGCCATAGCTTGTTGGGTTGAGTTCGGCATGGTCGCGCGGGGGTTCAAGCCCGAGCGGGTCGAGGTTGGCATGCAGATGGCCCCGCATCCGGAACGCGCGGATCATCATGAGGGCGCGTACGCTGTCGCGGGTCGCGCGTCTGAGATCCTCTTCGGAAATGCCGCCGCGTGGTTCGGCCTTAGCTTTGATTTTCTGGCCGACGGCGATTTCGGCGACACCCCAATTGCCGTCCAGCGCCGAGACGATTTCGCCATTGGCGAACTGCGGCCAATGCGGAGCCTTCCATGACGCGCCGCGCGCGCTGTCCGTGACGGCGGATGGATCGTCGGCGAGGCTGTCGAAGAAACGCCGCCACTCGGGATCGACGCTCGTCGGGTCCGATTCGTACTGGGCCTGCAATTGTTCGATATAGGCGGCGCTGGCGCCGGATAGAAAACTCGGCTCGAAATGCGCTTCTGCGTCGCGTTGTGACATTGTGAGTGTGTCCTTGTATCGGCCAGGTCTTAAGGGAGCGGGCCGATACCTTCGTTTCAGGCGTGAGATGATGAGCGTCGGGTCGGCATGGAAGATCGCGAACCCAAGTTATGGCTTATCAGCCAATAATTAACCTTTCAAAACTTCAACCAAGGTTATTCCGAGGCGAGCCGGCGAGGGCGAGACCCGAATCCCCGCAGCTTCCATCGCGGCGATCTTGCTCTCCGCATCGCCTTTTCCGCCCGAGATAATGGCGCCAGCATGGCCCATGCGTCGGCCAGGAGGGGCGGTCCGGCCGGCGATGAAGCCGACCATGGGCTTCTTGCGTCCGCGTTTCGCTTCGTCGGCCAGGAACTGCGCGGCCTCTTCCTCGGCCGATCCGCCGATTTCGCCGATCATGACGATGGACTGCGTCTTCGGATCAGCGAGGAACATTTCGAGGATATCGATGAACTCGGTGCCTTTGACGGGATCACCGCCGATTCCGACGGCTGTCGTCTGACCAAGGCCTTGCCGGGTCGTCTGGAACACGGCTTCGTAGGTCAATGTGCCCGAGCGCGACACGATGCCGACCGAGCCGGGCTGGAAGATGGTCCCCGGCATGATGCCGATCTTGCATTCGCCGGCGGTCATCACGCCGGGGCAGTTTGGTCCGATCAGCCGCGATCGCGAACCCGAAAGGGCACGCCTCACCTTGACCATGTCGAGCACCGGGATCCCCTCGGTGATGCAGACGATCAACCCGATCTCTGCCGCGATTGCCTCGAGAATGGCATCCGCCGCGCCCGGCGGCGGAACGTAAATCACGCTGGCGTCGGCGTTGGTCGCCTCCACGGCCTCCGCGACCGTATCGAAGACCGGCAACCCAAGATGGGTGACACCGCCCTTGCCCGGAGACGTGCCTCCCACCATCCTGGTGCCATAGGCCATGGTCTGTTCGGAATGGAACGTGCCGTTCTTACCCGTAAAACCCTGGCAGAGAACCCGGGTGCTGCTATCGATCAGGACGGCCATTTCTGCCTTCTATAAGTAATAACGGAAGCCGCGCTTCGATGCTTTGGAAACGGTGTAGGAGCGGTCGCCTACACGTTCAATCAACAAGAGGTCGCGCTCGACGATTTCAGAGACTCGTTCATCTTTTTACTTTTCTCTTTAGGACGCCTTCTCCTGAGTGCCGCCTCGAGCCGAACGCACTGCGGCCACGATCTTTTGTGCAGCGTCGTCAAGGTCGTCGGCCGAAATCACGTTGAGGCCCGATTCGCTAATGATCTTCTTGCCGACCGCCACATTGGTACCCTCGAGGCGGACCACCAGCGGCACTTCGAGGCCGACATCCTTCACGGCCGCGATCACGCCTTCGGCGATGACGTCGCATCGCATGATGCCGCCGAAGATGTTGATGAGGATGCCCTTCACGTTCGGATCGGCGGTGATGATCTTGAAGGCGGCCGTCACCTTTTCCTTCGAGGCGCCTCCGCCGACATCGAGAAAGTTTGCCGGAGCCTCGCCGTAGAGCTTGATGATATCCATGGTCGCCATGGCGAGGCCGGCGCCGTTGACCATGCAGCCGATGGTGCCATCGAGCGTGATATAGTTGAGGTCGTATTTCGAGGCCTCGATTTCCTTGGCGTCCTCCTCGGCCTCGTCGCGCAAGGCGGCGACATCGGGATGGCGGTAGAGTGCATTGCCGTCGAAGGACATTTTGGCGTCGAGGCAGCGCAACTCGCCAGACTTGGTGACGATCAGCGGATTGATCTCGAGGAGGTCCATGTCCTTCACCGTGAAGGCGGTATAGAGTTGCCCCAGCAGGCGCTCCATGCTCTTGGCAAGATCACCCCGCAGGCCAAGCACCCGGGCTACGCGCCGCCCATGGTGCGGCATCACGCCGGTCGTAGGATCGATGGAAATCGTGTGGATGCGCTCAGGAGTGGAATGGGCGACTTCCTCGATATCCATGCCGCCTTCGGTCGACACCACGAAGGAAATGCGCGCAGTCGATCGATCGACCAGCACGGAGAGATAGAGTTCCTGGTCGATGTCGGATCCATCCTCGATGTAGAGGCGGCTGACCTTGCGGCCGGCCGGTCCCGTCTGGATGGTGACGAGGGTCGATCCAAGCATTTCCGAGGAAAATTGCTCGACCTCCTCGATCGACTTGGCGAGCCGGACGCCGCCCTTCTCACCTGCGCTGTGCTCCTTGAACTTTCCCTTGCCCCGGCCTCCCGCATGGATTTGCGACTTGACGACCCAAAGCGGGCCGCCGAGTTCCTCGGCCGCGCCCCGCGCCAAGGAGGCCTGGTTGATCGCGACACCGCGGGAGACCGGCACGCCGAACTCCTTCAAGAGGGCCTTGGCCTGGTATTCATGCACGTTCATGGGGCGGTTCCTGCCAGGAGGGCGGCTGTGGATGAGCGATCGAGGGTTAGTTCGCGAAGGCGGGATTGATGGTCTTGCAGGCGTCGACAAGCGACTGCACCGAGGCGAAGGACTTGGCGAACATCGCCTTCTCGGGCTCGGTCATCTGGATTTCGAGGATGCGCTCGACGCCCTCGGCCCCGATCACGACCGGCACGCCGACATACATGCCCTTGATGCCATATTCGCCATCGAGATAGGCCGCGCAGGGAAGCACGCGCTTCTTGTCGCGCAGATAGCTCTCCGCCATGGCGATGGCCGAGGCCGCCGGCGCGTAGAAGGCCGAGCCGGTCTTGAGCAGGTTGACGATCTCTCCGCCACCCTTCCGGGTACGCTCGACGATGGCGTCGATCTTCGCCTGCGACGTCCAGCCCATGGCCACAAGGTCGGGCAGGGGAATGCCGGCGACGGTCGAATAGCGCGTCAGCGGCACCATGTCGTCGCCGTGTCCGCCCAACACGAAGGCGGTGACGTCTTCCACCGAGACGTTGAACTCCTCCGCGAGAAAATAGCGGAAGCGCGAGGAATCGAGGACGCCCGCCATGCCCACGACCTTGCGGGGCGGCAGGCCGGACGATTTCTGCAGCGCCCAAACCATGGCGTCGAGCGGGTTGGTGATGCAGATCACGAAGGCGTCGGGCGCATGCTGCTTGATGCCCGCGCCGACCGCGTCCATGACCTTGAGGTTGATGCTGAGGAGATCATCGCGGCTCATGCCAGGCTTGCGAGGCACCCCTGCCGTGACGATGATCACATCGGCCCCCGCGAGACCGGCATAATCGTTGACGCCGGTGAGGCGCGAATCGAACCCCTCCACCGGGGCGAGTTCCGCCAGATCCAGCGCCTTGCCCTGAGGGGTCCCCTCGACGATGTCGAAGAGCGTGATGTCGCCCAATTCCTTCATGCCCGCCAGCAGGGCGAGCGTGCCGCCGATCTGGCCTGCTCCGATCAAAGCAATCTTGCTGCGCGCCATCGGGTTTATTCCTCTTGCCGGCCGGCATGGCGCCTGGACCCCATAGCGTCGCCGACCACGATTTCAGTCCCGGCTCTTTCACTCCAATCCGGGTCGAGTTGCAAGTCTCGAGGATGGCGCTCTTAAAGTAATCGGATGAATGCCTTTTTTGCCTTCATGCGAGCAAATGCTACCCCTTACATAACGATGACATCGGATCGAATCGATTCAAAGTCATGAACGTCATAGGTCTGACTATTCGAGAGCCGATATCCATCGGGGATTCTGGGCCGACTTTTGCCGCCCACGCGATGGGTCGAATCATGAGGGCGACCCTGTTTACTGGCATAAATGGCTCGCGCTCGGCCCAAAAAGGGAAGTTGAGCGTTATTGTATTGCCCTGACGGGACTTCTCCATGCACATCGCGCCCGTTGACATGGGACGGAGGCTGGACTGCAATCCCCTTCGGCCTCACGGCATCGAGACCGCTATCCGGTGGGTTCAAAGGAGATTCGATTTGCTTTTTCCTTATCCGGTTGTCGTGTGCGATGTCGGCGGCACTAACTGCCGCGTGGCGATCCAAGATCAGCCTGATGCGCCACTACGGAATTTTCCGCACCTTCTAACGGGGGACTATCCTGGCCTCGGCGAGGCCATCCTGGTCGCGACCGCCGGCGAGGGCCTGAAGGCGAAGTCCGTCGTCGCCTGTGGGGCGGGGCCGGTCGAAGGCAAACATCTAAAACTGACCAACGCCCCCTGGGTGCTCGATGGGCCGCGCATGGTGGAGCAGCTCGGCCTCGACAACGGGCTGCTGCTCAACGATTTCGAAGCCCAAGCTCTGTCGCTGCCAGCTATTCGGCCGTCCTGGGTCAAGGTGATCGGTCCCGATCTTCCGACCGACGCTGGTCCCCAGGCTATTCTGGGGCCGGGCACCGGGCTTGGGATCGCCTGTCTGGTCGAAAGCCACGGCCGTCTGATCGCGCTCGCCAGCGAGGCCTGCCATATCGGCTTCGCGCCGGACACCGACGAGGAAGTGGGGTTCTGGCCCCATCTCGACCGGGCGCATGGCCGCATCACCACCGAAAGCGTGCTGTCGGGGACCGGACTGGAGCGGCTGCACCGAGCTCGTCTCGCGGCCAAGGGGGCGCCGTCTTCCCCTACCATTACGGCGGCTGATATTGTGAGCAGCGCGCTCGAGAGCCATGATGGCGAGGCTGCGGTCACGATCGCCGCCTATTGGCGCTTGATCGCTCGTTTCGCGGGGGATATCGCCATTACGTTCAAGGCGACCGGGGGCGTGACGCTTGCGGGCGGCATTCTGCCAAGGATCATCGATCTGGTCGATTCGGAGGCATTCCGCGCCGCTTTCGAAGCTAAAGCCCCGGTTGCCGCCCTGGCCCGCTCCATCCCCACCCGACTGATCATTCAAGCCGATTCGGTTCTCGGAGGCATGGCCGCCATCGCATCCGATCCATCGCGATACGACATCGACTTCGCAACGCGGCAATGGCGTGGCTGAGGATCAGGCAGAACCTGACGCCAAGCGTCAGGCAGCGTTAGGGGTCTGCACCTGATTAAGCACGCTGTAGAGGGCTGACGCATCGCGGGTCACGCGGAGTTTAGCAACGATGCGCGCATCGCGCAGCATCCGGGCTATGCGGGCCAAAGCCTTGAGGTGGTCGGCTCCTGCGGATTCCGGGGCCACGAGCAGGAACATGAGATCGACGGGAGCCCCATCCAAGGCCTCGAACTCGATCGGCCGGTCGAGCCTGGCGAAAACTCCGAAGATGCTGGAGCAGGAGGCCAATTTCCCATGCGGAATAGCGATACCGTTGCCGACGCCGGTCGATCCCAAACGCTCCCGTTGCAGCACGGCATCGAAGATTTCTCGCGCCGCCAATCCTGAAATCAGTCCGGCGCGTTCGCTCATCTCGTGCAGCGCGGCCTTTTTTGTCCCGGTGCGCAACGCCGGCATGATCGCTTCGGCGGAAATGAGGTCGTTCAACGGCATAGATTTATCGGATCCATTAGCTCGCTCAGGTCAGGTGGCAATTGTCGTGCCATCGTTCCCTCGGAAGCATACCCAATTGCCGACCAGCAGGACGAGCCGCATGTTCAACTCCGCTTCCCAGTCCCATCGGCTTTACCGGACGGGTCGATCCAGCCAATGTGACCGTCCGGCCGCTTGTACACAACATTGACCTCGGTCGTCCCCGCGTGGCGAAACACTAGAAGCTGGGCGCCCGACATATCGAGTTCAAGCACGGCCGAAGATACCGACATGCTCCGCAGCGACGCTTTGCTTTCCGCCACCACGACAGGGCTGAAATCGGCCGGAATCTCTTCTTGGTCCGGCGCTTCGATCACGTAACTCGCCATGACCTTGGCGGGTTGCGGCTCATCCCAATTTCCGTTCGGCGGCACGCTATGCCGCGTCTTGAGCCGTTGCTTGTGGCGGCGAAGGCGCTTTTCGATCCGGTCGGCGGCCTGGTCGAAACACGCATAGGCGTCATGGGCGCGCCCTTCCGCTTGAAGCGTGACGCCGTTGCTCAATTGGATGAACATATCGGCCCGGAACCCCGACCCTTCGGGCTCGATCGTCACATGGCCCGAGGGCTCGGAGTCGAAGAATTTGCCGATGATCGCGCCGACCTTTGTCCGGGCATGATCTTGGAGCGCGCCGCCAATCTCGATGTTCTTGCCTGAAACCCGGAACGACATGGATGTGCCTCGCCTCGATGGAGCAACAGCGGCATCGAAGGAGCGTTAGAGGCCTTGCTGGACGAAGTCAAATGCATGTCCCGGCGCTTTCGACGAGAGCCCGATGCCGAAAAGGCGACATGGGTTTTCGGGCGGCATGATTGCGCTACATCATTGGAATCGATCATGTTCATGCCTTTGGATTAAGCTCGACCAAAGGCCTCGTGATCGAGGTCCAATTCGAACGGTTTGGTTCGCGTCCGTGGCCTTATTCATGACATAAGAGCGGCCCGGCCCCATCTCGGCCGGTCCCTGAAAAGAGAAGGGTTAGTCATGTCATCGACCTTGGCCGAACGTGGCGGCGCTCTGCCGGACACGGTCGTCGAAGCCTTTCGGGCCGCCATCGATCTCGCCGCCTCGTTCCAAGGCGCCACAGCTCCCAATCCCCCGGTCGGCTGCGCCATTCTCGATCGGGACGGCCGTCTTTTGGCCGTCTCGGCGCACCGCAAGGCGGGCGAGGATCATGCCGAAGCTGCAGCCCTGGCGCTTTGCAAGCGGGATGGCAAAACCGGCGAAATCGACTCCATCGTCGTTACTCTCGAACCCTGCAATCACTGGGGTCGGACGCCGCCTTGCACCGAGGCGATTTTACAGACGCCCGCGCGGACGCTCTGGATCGGCGCGACGGACCCGAACCCCCGGGTTCCAGGGGGCGGCGTGACGCGGCTGCGCGAGGCCGGGCTCGCGGTTCATGTCCTCGATGCCGCCGGGCCGGATGTCGTCGCGCAGTCGATCGCCGCGCGCTGCCGCGATCTTGTCGCTCCTTTCGCGAAACGGGCGCTGACCGGCCGCCCTTGGATCACTATCAAGCAGGCGCTCGACGCCGCCGGCTCCATGATCCCTCCGCCCGGCTGCAAGACTTTCACCTCCGCAGCGGCGTTGACCCTCGCGCATCGGATGCGCAAGCGCGCCGACGCTATCATGACGGGCTCCGGCACCATTCTCGCCGACGACCCAGCCTTCACGGTGCGCTTGGTGCCCGACCATCCGGGGCGGCGGCGCCAACTGGTGATTCTCGATCGGCGGGGGAGGGTGCCGCAGTCCTATCTGACGGCGGCCGAAACACGAGGCTTTCAGGTTCGCGTGGAGCAGGATCTCAACGCCTCGCTCGATGTGCTCGGTCAAGAGGGTGTCCTTGAAATCCTGGTCGAGGCGGGGCCGGCCTTGACCGCCAGCCTTCTTGACGCCGGCTTGTGGGATGAACATCTCGTCATCCGCAGGGGCGGCCTTGGCGAGAGCGACAGCGCGACCGCGAGGAGCCGTCAGGATGGATCGCTGCGGGACATTGCGATGGCGGACCGCTGACGCTGCCCGTGGAGCGGCATCAGAGATGGAATTGGCATGTCGCGTTTTGATGAAGCGTTGCGGCACCTCGGCTCGGGCCGGCCGGCGGTGCTGATCGATGAAGACCACGGTGAGATCTGCAGCGTCGTGGTTGCGGCCGATAGCGTGACGCCTGAGGGGTTGATCGCCTTGGAGGCCGAGGGCTGCGGTGATCCTGTCTTGTGGCTCGGTGCCGGAGAGCCCTTCACGTTCGCCGCAGCGGATGGGGCTCAGCGCATATCGCGTCGGGTCGCCCCGAACGGTGTTCTCGAACGCGCCCGTGAGTCGGAAGCCGCGATCGACGCCTTGCGTCTTTCCGGTGGTCGAGCAGCGGCGTTTTTGATGCCTGTCGCTCTGCCGGGCGGCCTTCTGGCCGAGGATGGCGCGGCTTCAGCCTTTGCGGCCGCGCAGGATCTGCCGCTGTTCTCTATTCAAGATGTGATTGCGGCCCGCTTGTCGCGCGAACGGATCATCGAATTCGCCGCCTCGGCGCGTCTCCCCTCGCTTTATGCCGAGGCTCCCTTGGAGGTGCGGGCCTTTCGAAGCCTCCTCGATGGTGGCGAGCATTTGGCCATGGTGCATGGTCCGCTCGGCCGCGAGCCGCTGGTGAGGCTGCACTCCGAATGTCTGACCGGAGACGCCCTGGGCTCTCTTCGCTGTGATTGCGGCGACCAACTGCGGGAGAGCCTGCGCCTGATGTCCAAGCACCCCGACGGTGGTGTCGTGATCTATCTCCGGGGGCAGGAGGGGCGAGGCATCGGACTCGTCAACAAGATCCGGGCCTACGCGCTGCAGGATAGCGGCCGCGACACTGTCGAGGCCAATGTGGACCTCGGCTTTCCGGCCGATCTGAGAAGCTATGGGGTGGCGGTGCAAATACTGAACATGCTCGGCGTGGCGAGGCTGAAGCTGCTGAGCAATAACCCAGACAAGCAACGTGCTCTCGAACGCTATGGCATCGAGGTCGGCGAGCGGCTCTCGTTGCGCATCCCCACCAATCCCTACAATGCTGTTTATATAGACACAAAGCGGAACAAGATGGGGCATGATTTCCTGGCCCCCGCTGACGGAACGCTGGCGCTACCCGTCTGAACCGGCGATGCCCATTTCATCCCGGCCTTTTCGCCCCAGCCGGCCGTTAACTATTGACATGCGGCAATTCGCTGGAGCCTGAGCGGCTTATGGCCTATGAACGACCTTCATCCGGTCGATGCCAGCCGTTTAATGGCTTTTGCGCATCCCTTCGCCGCTTGTCGTGGCGGACCTCCATCAAACCAAGGCACATCTTTTACCGTGGCTTTTCCTCCGACCGTCCCTGCCTTGGCGCGCGCCCTGGCTGAACACAACTATACCGATGCGACCCCGGTTCAGGCCGCCGTGCTCGAAGCCGATGCCGCGACACGGGATCTGCTCGTCTCGGCCCAGACCGGTTCCGGCAAGACCGTGGCCTATGGCCTTGCAATCGCGCCAACTTTGCTTGGTGATGCGGAGGTGCTGCCGCCGGCCGGCGCGCCTCTGGCTCTCGTCGTGGCGCCGACCCGCGAACTGGCGCTCCAAGTCAATCGCGAACTCAGCTGGCTCTATGGCCCCGCTGGGGCGCGTGTCGTCTCTTGCGTCGGCGGTATGGATCCACGCCGTGAGCAGCGGGCGCTGGCGGCGGGCGTTCATATCGTGGTGGGAACGCCTGGCCGCTTGCGCGATCATTTGGAGCGGCGCTCCCTGGTCATCGACCAGATCAAGGCGGTCGTCCTCGACGAGGCCGACGAGATGCTCGACCTCGGGTTTCGCGAAGATCTCGAATTCATTCTCGAAACAACGCCGCCGGAGCGCCGGACGCTGCTTTTCTCGGCCACCATGCCGAGCGGCATCGCGACCCTCGCGAAACGCTACCAGCGTAATGCTCTGCGGTTGGAGGTGGCCGGCCGCCGGGAAGCCCATGCGGATATCGAATACCGGGCGATTAGGGTTCTGCCCAAGGAGAGCGAGCACGCTGTCGTCAACCTGCTGCGCTACTTCGAGGCGCCCAGCGCACTTGTGTTCTGCAATACACGTGAAACCGTCCGGCATCTCCAGGCGGTGTTGCTCGAGCGCGGGTTTTCCACGGTCTCTCTTTCCGGCGAACTCAGCCAGAATGAGCGTAACCACGCGCTCCAGGCCCTGCGCGACGGGCGTGCGCGGGTGTGCGTCGCGACCGATGTGGCGGCCCGGGGCATCGATCTGCCGGGCCTAGACCTCGTGATCCATGCCGACCTGCCCAATAGTGCCGAGACCTTGCAGCATCGCAGCGGCCGAACGGGACGCGCCGGGCGCAAGGGTGTCAGCGTATTGCTGGTGCCGCAATCCCGTCGTCGCCGTGCCGAAGGCATGCTGGTCGCCGCCAATGCGCAGCCGGTGTGGAGCGGTCCGCCCACCGTCGAGGAAATACGGACCCTCGATCAGCAGCGCTTGGTCTCAGACCCGCTCCTGGCGGAGGAAAATAGCGAGGAAGACCTCGTGATGGCGCGGGCGATTCTCGCTGAACGGTCGGCCGAGGATATCGCCGCCGCGCTGGTGCGGGTCTACCGCTCTCGGTTGCCGGCCGCCGAGGATTGCATCGATCCGGGCTTCCATCAGGATTCGCGTAAGGCACCGCCCTCGCCGACCGATCGGCGGAAGGACAAAACCGGCAGCCGCCCCTCGTCTGGCCCGGCGTGGGATCCAGTGGAGCAGGATGCGAAGACGGGACCAGCCATGTGGTTCCGGCTCGACCTCGGACGGAAGCAGAATGCCGACCCACGTTGGATACTGCCCATGCTTTGCCGCCGTGGCCATGTCCAGAAGCAGGATATCGGCGCGATCCGCATTTTCGACCTCGAAACCAAGTTCGAGGTGAAGGGCAGCGCCGCGCGGGCGTTCGCCCGGGCAATCGAGGGACAAGCGAGCCCCGACGGTCGGATCGAACCCATCGGCGGCGAGCGGTCCACGCGGCTGAGCGCCGCCTCTGGCAAGCGGACGGACAGCAGCGAGGCGCCCCCCCGGAAAAGAACCAAGGCCCGGAAGGGGCCACCGTCCGGTCCCTGACCCCATCCTCCGGCCGCGCCCTGGTCGTGCCGAAAATTCCGCCACGGTCTCCTGCGTCATCGCGGCAAAAGCCCCGGTTTCTAATTGAGGAACTCCCGCCAATCTGTCGCGTTCATCTTGCAATACATGGCAAGATGAGGCGTTAGCCCTATGGCGGATGAGGCTCAAGTGATCGCGAGATCGACCCGAGGCTTTGCCTCGATGGATCTCGAAAAGCGACGTGCCATTGCGCGCAAGGGAGGTGAAAGCGTCCCCAACGAGAAGCGCAGTTTCTCGCAAAACCCGGAATTGGCTTCGCAGGCTGGTCGCAAGGGTGGCCAGAGCGTCGATCCTGAGAAGCGCAGCTTTTCACAGGATCATCGGCTTGCGGCACAGGCTGGCAAGAAGGGCGGGCACGCCTCCCATGGGCTGGCACGGGTTGCGAAAACCGATCACTGATCGGTGACGAATTACAACTTCGACGAAACCTCGCAGCACCCTGCGGGGCAGGTTCCGCAACGCAGACCCGCTACGATCTGGCGGGGCTCGATGGAGAACGCAATCCGCCGGTCGAGCCACCGGCGGCATGTCGTTGGGTCTCCTTGGGCGGCCCAGACGACCTTTTTACCGTCTGCGACGAGTTTCTCAATCATACGCGCGGTCGACGAATCAGCCGAGTGTTCGGCAACAACTTGCGCTTCGCGGCGTCCGAGACCGATAATCGAAGGGTCGAGGCCTGAGGAATAAACGATGACATCCGCTGATTGAAGCGATCTCACCGCTCTCAGCGTCACAAGATCCGGGTCGCCTGGACCTAGACCGACGAGGTCGAGCGGACCTCTCGTCACACTGGCTTGATTGATGGCTTCATCAAGACAGGCTTGGCGGTCGGCCTCGGTTGGCGGAAGACCGGTCCCTGCTAATGCAAGGTCTGAAAACCTCTCCCAGAACCGACGGCGCGCCGCAAAGCTCAAGGCCAATGGCTCAAGGTCCGTCCGCCAGGCCTTGGCGGCTTGTGCCCATGCCACGGTTTGGTTTGGAAGGAGCGCCTCGATCCTTGCCCGCAGCGCTTGGCCAAAGACCGGAGCGCCACCGTCGGTCGAAATAGCGATCAGCAGCGGCGATCGTTCGATCAGCGTGCCGAACTGGAAGTCACATAACTCCGGAACGTCCACAACGTTGACAGGCACGCCCGCCGCTTTCGCGGCCACCCGGAACGCCCGCGCCTCCCCGCCTTCGAGCGCGCCGATCGCGAGCGCCGCATCGGCGAGATCGGTGGCGACCCATCTTCGATATATAATGGCGAGGGCCTCCCCGAGGCGCTGCTGGAGAGCGAGCATTTCAGGGCAGGGCGCCTCGGCGAAGACAGTCACCAAGGCTCCGGTTGCCACCAGCAGTTCCGCCTTCCACACTGCGGGTAACGACCCGCCGGCCAGCACCACGGATCGACCCCTCAGCTTGAAGAAGATCGGGAGCGTAGGGATGGGGCCGAGACCCATGGGGGGTCGTGAAGGCATATCAACCAAGGGCTTCTGTCCGGAGGAGGAGACTTTAATATCCCACCGCAGCGCCCGAGGGGGCGCGGATGTCGCTGGCGCCGTAGAGCGCGAGGGACTTTGGAGTTCGAGCGAGAACCGACAGGTCGTCTTGGTGGAAGAGATCGTTTCCGCTCGTAATGATCGCCTCGGCTTGGCTCCAGGGCGATACTTCCTTGAACGTATAGCCGTCCGCTTCGAGCGTCTTGATGGTGTCGGGAGAGAGGGCGCGGGGCTCGGTGTCGATCCGATCGGGCATCCATTGCTCGTGCAGCCGTGGGGCGTCCACGGCCTCACCGAGGCTCATGCCATGGTCGACGACATTGATGATGGTTTGCAGAATAGTGGTGATGATCCGCGAGCCGCCGGGGCTGCCTATCACCATGGCCAGACGGCCGTCGCGCGTCACGATCGTCGGACTCATCGAGCTGAGAGGCGTCTTGCCGGGCGCCACCGCATTGGCGTGGCCGCCGCCCACGAGGCCGAACATATTGGAGGCCCCGGCCTGAGCATCGAAATCATCCATCTCGTTGTTCATCAGGATTCCGGTTTGGCCCGCCACGATGAAGTTGCCGAAGTAGCCGTTCAACGTCGTCGTCACCGAAATCGCGTTGCCGGCCGCGTCGGCGATGGAATAATGCGTCGTCTGCTGTCCCTCGTGATCGGTGGGCGTCGGTCCGAGCGTGGCGGAGGGCGTCGCCTTCGCGGGATCGATGCCTGCCCGGAGTTTCGCCGCATAGGCCTTGCCGCCGAGCATTCCGACCGGGTTATCGACGAAAGCGGGATCGCCGAGCACCTGGCGGTCGTGGAAAGCGCGGCGCTCGGCCTCCGCCATCAGATGGACCGAGGCCGCAGAATGAAAGCCCAGGACCTTGAGATCATAGGCTTCGAGGATGTTCAAGGTTTCGCAGATGGCGATGCCTCCTCCACTCGGCGGCGGCGCGGTCTGGATCTCATAGCCCCGGTAGCCGCAGCGGAGCGGTGTGAGCTCTCGTGCTGTGTAGGCGGCGAGGTCGTTGTCCTCGATGATGCCGCCCCCTGCCTGACTAGCCGCCGCGATGGCATGGCCGATCGCGCCTTTGTAGAAAGCATCCGCGCCGTCTTTCGCTATGGCTTCCAGGGATGCGGCCAATTGGGGTTGGCGCAGGGTCTCGCCGACCCCGTAGGGCCGCCCATCGTGAAGAAAGATCGCGGCCGTCTCAGGATGTTTGGCGAATTCAGCCGCAGCGACCTGCAGCACGACGGCATCGGCCGGTTCGAGAACGAAGCCATCGCGGGCGAGCGCAATCGCCGGAGCCATGACGGTCGCACGGGGGAGGGATCCATAGTGCGAGAGAACATAATCGAGGCCCGCGACGGAACCCGGAACCCCGACCGCCAACCATCCTTCGGTCGATCGGCCCTTCACCACATGGCCGGCGCCGTCCTGGAACATGGTTTCCGTGGACGCCAGAGGCGCTTTTTCGCGAAAGTCGATGAAAGTCGAACGGCCGTCGGCGAGACGCAGGCTCATGAAGCCGCCGCCGCCAAGGTTTCCGGCGGCCGGCCAGACGACCGCCAAGGCATAGCCGACCGCCACGGCCGCATCGACGACAGTTCCCCCCTGCCGAAGAATCGACAATCCCGCATCGGAGGCGAGGTGATGCACCGTCACCACCATGGCGTGGTCGGCTCCGACCGGCGGCGGTGCGGCGGCCTCGGCCGCAGGGGGTGCCAGGATCAACGCCAAGGCGATCAGCAGGTGTCGCAAGGATGGTTCTCCTGAGCGTTGCTCTGGCTATCGTCCTCGGATGGACAGTGCCATAGGGCTCGGCTAAGCACAGCCGCATGTTCAAAGGTCTCTATCACCGAACACTCGCGCTTGCCGAGAGCCCGCAAGCGCCGTGGGCGCTCGCAGCCATCGCCTTCGCTGAAAGTTCGTTCTTTCCGATCCCGCCGGATCTGATCCTCATTCCGATGTCGGTGGCCAAACCTCGGCAGGCCTGGGTCTATGCCACCATCTGCACGGTGGCTTCGGTGCTCGGCGGCATCCTCGGTTATGCCATTGGGGCGTTGCTTTACGACACGGTGGGGCAGTGGCTGATCCATGCCTATGGCTATGGAAACAAGATGGACGCGCTGCGGGACGCCTATGCGCGCTGGGGCGCGTTGCTGATTCTCATCAAGGGCCTAACGCCGATTCCCTTCAAGCTCGTCACCATCGTTAGCGGGCTGCTCGGCTACAATTTCCCGCTATTCGTACTGTTGTCCCTTATCACTCGGGGGGCTCGTTTCTTCATTCTTGCGGGACTGATGAACCGCTTCGGCGACCCGATCAAGGCGCTGCTCGAGCGCTATTTTCTGTGGTTCGTTGTGATGCTGCTCTTGGTCGTCGTCCTCGGCTTCTGGCTGGCCGCCCATTTCGCGCTGTGAACTCGACACCGCCATGAAACCCCCGATACCCGATGCACGAGCCGCTGCCCTTCTGATCGCCCTTGTGGCGTCGCTGACGCTTGGAGGCGCTCTCATAATCCAATGGGTCGGCTATAGCCCTTGCGAGCTGTGTCTGCGCGAGCGGATCCCCTATTACGTCGGCGTGCCGCTTGCCCTGCTGACCTCGATCACCACGAAGACCGGACTCAGGCGCCTTGCCATCTCGGGCTTCGGGCTCCTGATCCTCGTCTTCGTCGTCAGCACCGCCATGGGGCTATATCACGCAGGGGTCGAATGGCAATTCTGGCCCGGGCCGACCGAATGTTCAGGCGCTGTGGCAGCCCCTGCCAAGGTCGGCGACTTTTTAGAGCAGCTCAAGCACGTCAGTGTCGTGCGCTGCGATGCCGTCGCCATGCGGATCCTTGGCCTGTCGCTGACGGTCTGGAATGCCCTGATCTCGCTCGGTTTGGTGGCGCTTGCCAACATCGGGCTTCTGCGATCCGGTGGCCTTATGCCCCGCGCATGAAAAAGGCCCCGGACGACCGGCGATAGCCGATTGCGGGACCTTTGGCACATGCCTCTCGGGCTTAACTCTACTCCGTCATAAGCCGCTGATAGGGTTCTGGATCGATTTCAAGACGAGGGCCTGTTTGGACGCGAGATACAGTAGGCTTAAGCGCGACGGCGAACGATGCCGCATGTGGTCACAATGCTTCGCCCACCACTCGCACGCGCTGACGTGCAAGTGGTCAAGTGGGGTAATCAGCCCGCGTAGATGTCCATGATCTGGCCGAGCAGCTTCAGCGACTCAGCCTTTGGACGCTGGAACGCATTGCGGCCGATGATCGAGCCGAAGCCGCCGCCGGATTGGATCGCGCGAATCCCGTCGAGCAACGATGTATCGTCTGTCGCCTCGCCGCCGGAGAAGATCACGATACGCCGGCCGCCGAAGGTGCATTGCACCACATGCTTCACGCGTTCCGCCATGGTCCCGACCGGAATTTTCTGGGCGTCATAGACTTTTTTGGCGGCCGGCTGCTCGATATGAGCGGAGGGCAGCTTCACCTTGATGATATTGGCGCCCAACTGCGCCGCGATATGGGCCGCGTAACCAGTGATATCGATCGCCGTCTGGCCCTCTTTCGAAAGGGATGTGCCGCGCGCATAGGACCAGATGATCACCGCGAGACCGTGCTGTTTCGCCTCCTCGGACAACTTCCGAATCTGGTCATACATGTGCAGCCGCTGGGTCGATCCTGGATAGATGGTGAAGCCGATGCCGCAGCAGCCGAGCCGCAAGGCGGCCGCGATCGAGCCTGTTTGGGCTTGAGTGGGATCGTTTTCGTCCACGGTCATATCGTGGTCGTTGATCTTCAGGATCAGCGGAACCTTTCCGGCGAATTCACGCGCTCCCGCTTCGAGGAAGCCGAGTGGGGCCGCGTAGGCGTTGCAACCGGCCTCGATCGCCAATTCGAAATGGTAGAGCGGATCGTAAGCTGGCGGATTGGGGCCGAAGGAGCGGGCGGGGCCGTGCTCGAATCCCTGGTCGACAGGCAGGATCACGAACTTCCCGGTCCCGGCGAGGCGACCGTGGTTCATGATCCGGGCGAGGTTCGTCAGGGTGCCCGGATTTTCCGCCCCATACCAAGAAAGGATTTCATCGACGCGCGATAGGCTCATGGCAATTTCCTTTGCAGAAGGGAACCGGCGATCAAACGTCTCCGGCTGCGGCACGGTCCACGAACCAGTGAATTTCTCCACTGGACCGCAAGCGGCCCGCCGGTATGTCCTCGGCGCCCGAGCGCACATGCGCCAGCATCGCCGTTTTGTCGACACCCGTGACCAGGAAAGCGATCGCACGGCTACTTTCGAGCGGCGGATAGGTCAGGGTGATGCGCGCTTCGGGCCTGCCGTGGGTGACGGCTGCGACCCATCGAATCCGTTCGTCGAGGACGGGTTCGCCGGGGATCAGCGAAGCGGTATGGCCATCCGGCCCCATCCCCAAAAAGGTGACGTCGAAGAGGGGACGGGCAGGGTCCAAAACCGTTGCGCCGTAAAAGTCCTTGAGAAGACGCTCATAGTCATCGGCGGTGTCCTCGGGCGAAGCGAGGTCGGTTCTCATCGGGTAAACATTGGCCTCGGGAATCGGAGCCCTGTCCAGCAGGGCAAGCTTTGTCATGCGGAAATTGCTGTCGGGATCGGTCGCCGGAACAAAGCGCTCGTCCCCCCAGAACCAATGGACGCTGGCCCAGGGAAACCTGTCGATGAAGGGGGCGGCGGCCAGTTTCTCGAAGAGGCGTTTGGGTGTCGATCCGCCCGATAGACACACTGTAAAGCGCTCGGCGCCAGTGGCGCGGTCGAGCAACCATGCCGCGACTTCGCCCGCGACCGTATCTGGGTCCTTGAAGACCGTGAGGGTGCCGGTGCTCACTGTGGCGGACATCGTGGGCTTCCTTTCAAACGGTCAGAGCTGCGGCGGCCCGCAGAGCCCGGATCGCTCCCGCGCGATCATCGGCATCGAACACGAAAGAGCCGGCGACGCAAACATCGGCCCCCGCTTCGACGCCCGCCCGAATGGTCTTCGCGTTGATGCCACCGTCGAGTTCGATGCGCGGCGAGAGGCCGCGTTCGGCGCACATCGCCCGCAGCGCGCGGATCTTCGGCAGCATCTCGGGCAGGAAGGCTTGGCCGCCGAAGCCAGGATTGACGGTCATCACAACTACCACCTCGCACAAATGCACGACATGCTCGATGAAGGACAATGGGGTCGCGGGATTGAGCGCTACGCCCGCCTCCTTGCCGAGTTCCCTGATTCGGCTCAGCACGCGATGAAGGTGGATCGTCGAACTTGGCTCCGCCTGGATCAGGATGTGATCGGCGCCAGCCTTGGCGAAGTCATCGATGAAACGTTCCGGCTCGACGATCATCAGATGCACGTTCAGCGGTTTCGCGGTTGCCTTGCGCACCGCCTCGCAGATCGCCGGCCCGAGCGTAATATTCGGCACGAATCGGCCATCCATGACATCGACATGGATCCAATCCGCTCCGGCCTCATCTACGGCACGGACTTCTTCGGCCAGACGACCGAAATCAGCGGACAGGATCGAGGGGGCGATCAGGAGTTCGCGCATCGTCTCAGGTCCTGTTCCGTGCAGCGATCGCGGGAATGAGGATGGTTTCAATCGCCTTGGCGAAACCCTCATCGTTGTAGCCGGCCGTCACCGCGCTGGCCTCGCGCTTCACGTCGTCGGCGGCATTACCCATAGCGATACTGAAGCCGCTCCGTTTGAACATGAGCACGTCGTTCGGCATGTCGCCGATCGTCACGATCTCCTCGACGGGAATGGACAGCATCCTCGATAGCGCGTCGACTACGGC
The DNA here is from genome assembly GCA_965214365.1 of Lichenihabitans sp. Lineage (GTDB taxonomy): Bacteria > Pseudomonadota > Alphaproteobacteria > Rhizobiales > Beijerinckiaceae > Lichenihabitans. Next base: position 1,074,234 of record CBDCBM010000003.1, on the reverse strand, counting down.
GCCCTTGTTGGCTTGCGGATGCGTCACATCGAGGTAATAGGGCTGGGAGCGTGCCGCTGACGCCTTGTCGCCCAGCGCCGCTCTGGCGTCCGCCTCGGCCTTCTCGACCAGGGCGCGATCGTCGCTGACGCCGACGATCTTCACGGCACGGTCGAGGTCCTCGTCGGCGAAATCGGTGACGACAACGGGTTCGAACTTCACCGTCCAAGCTTCCCGGTCTACGTGTGGCGCCTTTCGGTCGGTGACGAACCATTTCTGCGCCGTATAGAGCCAGGCATCCATGCCATGCGCCTTGATGACGGCGATCGCCGCGCGGGCCGTTGATGGCTCCAAAGTCTTTTCCTCGATCACGGAAAAGTCGGGCTTGACCATCGCGCCGCCGTTGAAACCCGCGATGGCGGTATCGATCGCCAGGGGCTCGATGAGCATGGCCATGCCGCGAGGAGGCCGGCCGCTCGTCAGCGCGAAACGGACGCCGTGCTGCTTGAGGGATTTCACGGCCGCGACGGTGCGATCGGTCAGGATTTTCTGTTCGGTGACGAGGGTACCGTCGACATCCGCCAATAGCAGCGAAATCTTGTAGACCGGCGCGGTAGTCATGATGTCCTCACTCTTCATGGTGCTCGGATGCATCTGTCCCGGTCCCGGGCTCACCCGGACCGAGCATTTCAGGGTTACGGCTGTGTTGGCGCCCCTGCCGGTGCAATAACCCCGGAGGCGCCGCGCCGTTCCCTATATTAGTCCCAGCACGTAGCGTTCGATCGCCTTGGCAAATCCATCGTTTTCGCAATCATCGGTGACGACGTGTGCGGCAGCTTTTACCGCGTCGCTCCCATTGCCCATGGCGACACTGAAGCCAGCGACCTCGAGCATCGGAATGTCGTTGATGCCGTCGCCGATGGTCATGATGTCGGGGATGGGAATCCCCATGGCACGGGACAGGCTTTTGACCGCTTCGCCCTTATGGGCCTGCGGATTGGTGACATCGAGGTAATAGACCTGGGATCGCGTCGCCAGGGCGTCGGCCCCCAGTTCCTTTTGCAGAAGGCTCTCGCAGGCGGCGAGATGCGGATGGTCGTGGCTGGCTCCGACGAGTTTGATGCAATGGTCGTAAAGGGCTTCATCGAATTCCTCCACGATCGTCGGCGCCTGCCCGATTGTCATCGCTTCATGGTCGACATGGGCGCCCTTGGGATCGCGGATGTACCAGGCTTTATCGGTGAAAAGCCAAGCGTCGATGCCCTGAGCGCGCAGCAGGCTGACGGCCTGGCGCGCGGCGTGAGGCACGACGAGCTTTTCTTCGAGGATGCTGAGGTCTGGGTTGACCAGCACGCCCCCATTAACGGCGGCCGCCGGAACCCTCAGGTCGAGAAGTTCGATGATATGGCGCAGCCCGACTGGAGGCCGCGCGCTCGTCACTGTAAAGCCGATGCCAGCCGCCTTCATGGCCTCCACGGCCGTCTTGGCGCGAGGCGTTAGAACCTTGGCCTTATTGACCAGGGTTCCGTCGATATCTGACACCACGAGGCGAATGGGGGTCTTGGGCCCGTCTTCCATCACGACGGCTTTGGCGGATCGAGGGGCGCGGGCCCCGCATCGGGCCTTACCGGCCTCCAGCTCCGCCCTCCGTCCCTGGCGAGAAGAAGATCCGCCGCGACCGGTCCCGCCGTTCCGGAGACGTAGTTCGGAAAGTCCTGCGCCTCGGTTTTGCCCCAGGCATCGAGGACAGGCTGTACGATGCGCCAGCCTTCGTCGACCTGGTCGGCGCGCTGGAACAGCGTTTGGTCCCCGATCATCACGTCGTAGAGCAGCGTTTCGTAGCCGACATTCTGCTGCGGCGGGAACCAGTCCTTATAGGCGAAGTTCATCTTCACCGTCTTGAGCTCGACGAGTGGGCCGGGCCGCTTAACCTCGAACTGGAGCGAAATGCCCTCGTCCGGCTGAATCTGGATCACCAGCCAGTTGGCCGGAATTTCATCTGCGTCGGGCCTTGCGAACAAGGAAAAGGGCGCATGTTTGAACTGGATGGCGATTTCCGAGGTCCGGCGGCTCATATATTTGCCGGTCCGCAAGTAGAAGGGAACGCCGGACCACCGCCAATTATCGATGGTGAGCCTCATCGCCACATAGGTTTCGATGTTGGATTTGGGGCTGACGTTGGGCTCCTGGCGATAGGCCTGCACGGGTTTGCCGAGAACCGCCCCAGCATCATACTGGCCGCGCACCGCGTTTTTGGGCTTCACCGGCTTGATGGCGGCGAAGACGTCGACCTTCTTGGACCGGATGGCATCGGGCTCGAAGGAGACCGGCGGTTCCATGGCCGTCATGGTGAGAAGCTGGAACACATGGTTCGGCACCATGTCGCGCAGCGCGCCCGTAACTTCATAGAACTTGCCGCGCGCTTCGACGCCGACGGTTTCGGCCACGGTGATCTGCACATGGTCGATATGGTCCCTGTTCCACAGCGGCTCGAAAAGGCCGTTGGCGAAGCGGAAGGCCATAATGTTCTGGACAGTCTCCTTGCCCAGGAAGTGATCGATCCGGTAGACCTGCGCTTCGTTCAAGACCTTGAGAACGCGCGTGTTCAGCGCCTTGGCGGATTCCAAGTCGTGACCGAAGGGCTTTTCGATCACCACCCTGTGCCAGGGTGCCTTGGCATCGCCCTCATGGAATTCAACGAGATTCGCCTTGCCGAGATGGTCGATGACGGAGCCGAAGAACCGGTCGGCAACGGCCAGATAAAACAGGGCATTGCCGCCGGTTTCATGGCTTTTCTCGAAGCCGGCGAGCTTGTCCTTGATGGTCTCGTAGGTCTTGTCGTCCTCGAGATCCCCTTGCAGATAGAACATCCGCTCGGTCAGCCATGACCAGGCCTGCGCATCGATCTTGGAGGGATCGAACTCGCCCGTTCCCCCGACGAAGCTCTTCATCGTCTCGGTCAGTTTCTGCCGCCAATCGTCATCCAAACTCTCGACGCGATCGACGCCGAGGATGACGAAATTGTCCGGCAGGAGCCTGGTGCAGGCCAAATTATAGAGCGCCGGGGTGACGAGGCGCTTGGTAAGATCGCCGCCTGCCCCGAAAATCACCATGGCGCAGGGTCCGGCGGGCGGAGCCGAGTGGGCCGGGGAAAATGCAGCGTCCGCAGGCGCGCTGGATTGCGGGGTGATCGGTGTGACGACATCGCTCATGGGACTTATTCCGCCGGCTGGTTCGGGGGCGGGGCGGCTTGTTCGACATGGCCGCCGAAGCCGAAGCGCATCGCTGACAGCACCTTTTCGCCGAAGGTGTGATCCTCACGCGAACGGAATCTCGCGAAGAGCGCCGCAGCCAGGACGTTGGCCGGCACGGCTTCCTCGATTGCCGCCTCGATGGTCCAGCGCCCTTCGCCAGAATCGGCCACATGGCCGGAGAAATGTTCGAGACCAGGGCTGGCCGTCATGGCGATTGCGGTGAGATCGAGCAGCCAGGATGAGACGACGCTGCCGCGCCGCCACACTTCCGATATGTCGGTCAGGTTCAGATCGTAGCGCTCGTCCTCCGGCAGTTCTTCGGAGTTTTTGCTCTTGAGGATGTCGAAGCCCTCGGCATAGGCCTGCATCAGTCCGTATTCGATGCCGTTATGAACCATCTTGACGAAATGGCCCGCGCCGGCCGGCCCGGCATGGATGTAGCCCCGCTCGGCGCGCGTGTCGGCGATCTTTTCGCGACCCGGGGTCCGGGGAATGGTGCCGATTCCAGGTGCCAGCGTCGAGAGGATGGGGTCGAGCGCGTCCACCGCCGCCTTGTCGCCACCGACCATCATGCAATAGCCGCGGTCGATGCCCCAAATGCCGCCGGAGGTCCCGACATCGACATAGAATATGCCCTTTTCCTTCAGGGTCTTGGCATTGCGGATGTCGTCTTTGTAAAATGAATTGCCGCCATCGATGATGATGTCGCCGGCGTCGAGGAGTGTCGCGAGTTCCTCCACGGTCTCCTGCGTGATCTTGCCAGCCGGCAGCATCACCCAGACGGCGCGTGGGCGCTCAGTCAGCCCCGCGACCAGATCTGCTACGCTCGTCGCGCCGTTGGCGCCATCCGCCGCAAGCTTCGCGACGGCATCCGCCGATCGGTCGAAGCCGATGCAATGATGCCCGTTCCGGAGCAAACGACGCACGATGTTTCCACCCATCCGGCCGAGGCCGATCATGCCCAACTGCATCGTATTGCCTTCCTGGAATTAGAAAAACGGCCCGAAGATCGGGCCGCGTTCGAGATCGGGACTGGAGCCGTCAGGCCGCCTGCGGGCGGTCGCCGCTGAGTTCGCTCCGCCTCTTCGCGACACCCGCCATCAGCTTGTCGAAGGCTTGACTGAATTTCTTCACGCCATCGACAACGAGTTCATGCGTCACCTCATCGAGCGACACGCCGACCTCGGCCAGAAGGGCAAGACTCGCCTCGGCGCCCGCGACATCCTGCTCGATCGTTCCCGGTTGGGCTGTCCCGTGATCGCGGAAGGCCTTCATGGTGGCGGGCGGCATGGTGTTGACCGTGTCTTCGCCGATCAGCGTATCGACGTAATAGGTGTCGGGCAGGCTGGCGCTTTTGGTCCCGGTGGAGGCCCAAAGCAGCCGCTGCGGCTTCGCTCCCTTGGCGGCCAGGGCCGTCCATTCCGGTGTGGAATAGATGGCCTTGTAGCGCTGGTAGGCCCGCTTGGCGTTGGCGATGGCGATCTTGTTACGGAGCGCCTCGACCTTCGTCGGATCGGCCTCTTTCAAGGCGTTGAGCTTGTCGTCCACGAGAGTGTCGATGCGGCTGAGGAAGAAGCTCGCGACGCTGGCGACATGCGAGACGTCTCCGCCCTTGGCGTCGAAGGCCTGCAGCCCCTTAATGTAGGCCTGCGCCACATCCTCATAGGCTTGGACAGAGAAGAGCAGCGTGACATTGACGTTGATGCCCTCGCCGATCGCGAGTTCGATGGCCGGGGTGCCGGGCGTCGTACCGGGGATCTTGATCATCAGATTGTCGCGACCAACCGCCTTCCACAGACGGCGCGCCTCCGTGATCGTCTCCTCCGTCTTGTCCGCCAGATAGGGGGACACTTCGAGGCTCACGAAGCCGTCATGCCTTTTGGCGGCGTCGTAGACCGGCTTGAACTCGTCCGCCGCCGCCTGAATATCGGCGATGGCGATCGTCTCATAAACCGCCATGTCGTCGAGGCCGCCATTCGATAGCAGGTCCTTCAACGCGTCTTTGTAGTCGTCGGTGTCGCCGATCGCTTTCTCGAAGATCGCCGGATTTGAGGTCAGGCCCTTGAGGCCATCGTTCTTGATGAGGGCGTTGAGCTCACCGCTGGTGATGAGCGTGCGATGCAGATCGTCCAGCCAGGGTGACTGGCGGCATTGTTCAAGCTGTTTGAGGGCATTCATGATCCACCTCCCGTGGCCGGATTATTCTGCGGCCTTGGCGCGGCGCGCGATCTGCTGTTTAGCGACCTCGACGACCCGCTCGGGCGTGAAGCCGAATTTTGTGAGAAGCGCCTTCAAGGGCGCCGAGGCACCGAATGTATGCATGCCGATGACCGCGCCAAGCCTACCGGTGTAACGCTCCCATCCTATGGTAGCAGTCTGCTCGACCGCAACCCGTGCCGCGATCTCCGGCGGCAGAACTTCGTCCTGATACGCCTGATCCTGTAATTCGAACAGTTCCCAACAGGGCATCGAGACCACGCGTGAAGCAATTCCCTCGGCCTTCAAGGTTTCATAACCCTGCATGGCGAGCGCAAGCTCGCTGCCCGAGGCCATCAGGATGACGGCGGGCTTTTCTCCCTTCGGCGCATCCGCGAGGATATAGCCGCCCTTAGCGAGCCCCGAAGCCGCGCCGAACTGGCTGCGGTCGAAGGTCGGCATGGCTTGCCGGCTAAGGATGAGCGCGGCGGGCTGGTGCTTCAGCGCCAAGACGACCCGCCAGGCTTCGGCGGCTTCGTTGGCATCGCCCGGCCGAATGGTCAAAAGCCCCGGAATCGCCCGAAGACTGGGCACCTGCTCCACGGGTTGGTGGGTCGGTCCGTCCTCGCCGACGCCGATCGAATCATGCGTGAACACGAAGATGGTGGGAAGTTCCATCAGCGACGATAGGCGGATGGCGGGGCGAAGATAGTCTGAGAAGATGAGGAAGGTCGCCCCATAGGCCCGCACCTTCGACAGGGCGAGACCGTTGCAGATCGCGCCCATGGCGTGTTCGCGTACGCCGAAATGAAGATTCTTGCCCGAGCGTTCGGTGGCCGTGAACGTGCCGGCGTCTGGTGCCGTCTGCTTCGTCTTCGTGGAACTGTCGAGATCGGCCGAGCCGCCGACCAACCAAGGCACAAGAGGCGCGAGAGCATTTTCGGCCTTTGAAGCCGATTCGCGCGTGGCAATGCCCTTCTCATCCGTCGGGAAAGACGGGATAGCATCGAAGGCCGCTTGCGGTGTCTCGCGCTTCTCCATCATGTCGAATTCGGCGGCGAGTTCCTTATGAGCTGACGCGTAACCGCCCATCATCTTGTGCCAGGCGTCGTGCAATTCACCGCCGCGCTTGGCCATTGTGTCCGCGAAATGTTCGTAGACGCCGTCCGGTACGAGGAATTTAGCATCCTCGGGCCAGCCATAGGCCTTCTTGGTGAGGCGAACCTCTTCCTCGCCCAGCGGTTCGCCATGCGATTTGTTGCTGTCCTGCTTATGCGGCGAGCCGTAACCGATATGGCTGTCGGCGATGATCAAGGTCGGCCGCGACGTCTCGGCAAGGAATCCGTCGAGCGCTGCTTCGACGTCGGAGAGAATATTGACGTCTCTGACCTGCAGAACGTTCCAGCCATAGGCGAGGAAGCGGGTGGCGACATCCTCGCTGAAGGCCCAAGAGGCTGGACCATCCAAAGTGACCTGATTGGAATCGTAGATCCAGCAAAGGTTGTCGAGCTTGAGATGCCCCGCAAGGGACGCCGCCTCGCTGGCGATGCCCTCCATCATCTCCCCGTCGCTGCAATACACATAAATATTGTAGTCGATCACCGTATGATCGGGCTTGTTATAGCGCGCCGCGAGCCACTTCTCGCCGATCGCCATGCCGACGCTCATCGCCACGCCCTGGCCGAGCGGCCCGGTCGTCGCCTCGACGCCGGTCGTCCAATGATATTCAGGATGGCCGGGCGTCGAGCTGCCGGGTTGGCGGAAGTGTTGGACGTCGTCCATCGACACCGACACCTTGTTCTGCGGCTCGCCATTGGCATTGACCGCCTCCACCTTGGTGAGGTGGAGCATCGAATAGAGGAGCATCGAGGCATGGCCGGCGGACAGCACGAACCTGTCGCGATTCGGCCAAAGCGGATTTTTGGGATCGTAGCGAAGATATTTCGTCCAGATCGTGTAGGTGGCGGGCGCCATTCCCATCGGTGCGCCAGGATGGCCCGAATTGGCTTTCTGCACGGCATCGATCGAAAGGGTCCGGATCGTGTTGATGCACAGAAGATCGATATCGGTCATCGGCGGCCCTCTTCGATTGATTGGCGATTTTGCTTCTGCCGAATTGCTAACGTAAGCCGGGCTTGCCGTCCATGCGAGCGTCGATGGTTTGGGTCTTGGTTTGAACTCGGTGAGAACACCGAAAACGCTTAAGGTTCGAAGACGACGTTCGGATGTCAGCCGTTCATGATCGGAATTGGGGCATGGCCTCCGTCGCCGTGTCAGCTTCAAAGCCTTGCGGCGATGCTTGACAGCCCTGCCGCAGCGGATCATGTCCGCCGAACATATCAGGCGCCACCAAAGCGCCGAAGCCAGCCCAGGGGAGTAAAACGCTATGAAGATCAAGCCTTTCACGACGCGCTCAGGCGTCACGCTCGATTGCAGCGAGATCAGCTTCGGTACAGCGCCCCTCGGCGATCTCTTCAAGAGGCTCGACGAGGCCGATGCGCAGAACACGGTGAGGGCCGCCTATGCGGCGGGCATTCGTCTCTTTGATTCCTCGCCGCACTACGGCAACGGCCTTGCAGAAGCCCGCATCGGCGCCGCATTGCGCGACAAGCCGCGCGGCGATCTGTTGATCTCGACCAAGGTCGGCCGTTGGATGGACCCCTTCGCCCAAGTAGCGGAAGCGCGCGGCGACGTTATTTCACCGGGCTTCGCGGGCGGCTTCCCGCATCGTGCCCAATTCGACTACAGCTACGACGGCACGATGAAGTCCGTGGAGCAATCTCTGCTCCGAACGGGTTTCAGCCATCTCGATATCCTGCTAATCCACGATTGCGATGTCTGGACCCATGGCACGACGGATGTCGAGCTCCGATTCTCCGAGGCAATGTCAGGGGGCTTACAAGGCGCTTGATCGCCTGCGGAGCGATGGCACCGTCAAGGCGATCGGCGTCGGCCTCAATGAAGCGGATATGTGCGAGCGCTTCGCGCGTGCGGGCGACTTCGATGTGATGCTGCTGGCGGGCCGCTACTCGCTGCTCGAACAGCCGGCGCTCTCAAGCTTCCTGCCCCTTGCAATGGACAAGGGCATCGGCATCATCCTCGCAGGCGTATTCAATTCGGGCATTCTGGCGACGGGCGCGATCCCGGGCGCCAAATATAATTATACGCCGGCTCCCCGCCGAGATCATGGCACGCGTGCGGGCCATCGAGGAGGTCTGCGCGAGGCATGGGGTGTCGATCCGTCAGGCCGCCCTCAGGTTCGCGTCTTTCCACCCGGCGGTCATATCGGTGCTGCTTGGCGCCGAGACGGCGGCGGAGATCAAGGCCAATGTCGACGACCTCGAGACAGAGGTCTCGAATCAGCTTTGGGCCGACCTCAAAGCTGCGAGCCTGCTGGCCGCCGACGCGCCGACACCTTGAAAATCCCTCGGCTCTTTTATAGCCCGCGCAGGTCCGCCTGACGCCAGGATGGTTTAGGATCATCGCCACGGGAGCCGATCGGCCGGGAGATGAGACATGCTGGCGAGGCGGTTTGCGGCGGCGTTTGGTATTCTGCTTGCTGTCGTGACGTCGCAGCTTCCTGAATATGCTCAGCAATATCGCCAGCGGCTCGGAGGCGCGATCGACGAATTGAAGGCGATCATCGCCGAGTTCGATGCCGAAGCGGCGCATTTGTCGCTGAAGCGATCCGCAGCCATCGCAAGGCTGCTGGCCAATTCGGACGAACTAGCCCGCCTGCGGGGCGCCGATGTCGAAACCACAGTGGAACGCGAATCCCGCCTGGAGCGCCAGCAGAAGGCCTTCGCCACGGCGGGTCCGGTGTCGCAATACTGGGTGCTCTTCGCCGATTTCGATCCCCGCCTCGGAAGCCAGGCCTACGCGGATTATCAGCCCGCACTTCCGGCGACCTCCGCGGGATTGCTGGCGGCTCTCTCAGGTCTTTTCGCCGGTTGGGGCCTCACCCATGTCGCTGCCGCACCCTTCCGCCGAAGGCGCCTGGGGAGTGCGGCGTCCCGCACGCGGATTTAGGATCGAACGCGAGATTGAGCGAATGTGATGCCTCTTCACGCCTCTTCCTCGATGCCGATCTGCGCGACCGCCGGTAGACCGCCACTGAGGCGGGAGCCGATCATATGGCCGAGCGCTACGGCGAGAAGGCACAGGATCACCGAAACGCCCACATTGGTCAGCGCCCGCGCCACGGCTCCGCTGCGCAAAAGGTCGAGCGTCTGCAAGCTGAACGAGGAGAAGGTGGTGAAGCCGCCGCAGATCCCCACCATCACGAAAAGGCGCGCCGCTTCGGGCAGCGGAAAGCGGCCATGCGCCAAGGTCAGCGAGCCGAAGAATCCAATCATGAAGCACCCGGCAATGTTGATGACGATGGTGCCCCAGGGCAGGGACTGGCTGATGGGCGACATCGCCAACGCCAGCCCGTGGCGGCCCAGCGTCCCCAATGCTCCGCCCAGGGCAATCAACAAGACGGTCGTAAAATCCATGTCGGCTCCATGTCGGCGGAAGACCCCCGGCCCGCCGCATCACACTGGATGATAACAACAGGCCGCCCGCCTCATGACATCATTTGACCCTGCGCGCCTTCGTGCATATTTCTGACCGGTCAGTTTTTGCCGGAGCCTCCATGGCCCTTCGCCCGATCATCACGCTGCCCGATCCCAAGCTCCGGATGAGATCCGAACCTTTCGCCAAGGTGGATGGGGCGACGCGGAGTCTTCTCGACGACATGATCGAGACCATGTACGACGCGCCCGGCATCGGACTGGCGGCGGTGCAGATCGGGGTTTTGCAGCGCGCCATCGTGCTCGACACCGCCGGGAAGGAAGAAGCGCCGAGGCCTCTTTTCATGGTGAACCCAGAGATCGTCAGCGCGTCGAGCGAACCGATCGTATATGAGGAAGGCTGCCTGTCGATCCCCGATTACTATGAGGAGGTCGAGCGTTCCGACAAAGTGCGGGTGCGGTTCCTCGATCGCGACGGGGCCGAATGCGAGGTCGAAGCCGACGGATTGCTGGCCATCGCGCTTCAGCACGAGATCGACCACCTCAACGGCGTGCTGTTCATCGACCATATATCCCGCCTGAAGCGCGAGCGTGTGGTCCGAAAGTTCGAGAAGGCCGCCAGACGGGCTGAGGAAGACGGCAAGCCTCTCGCTGGACGCGAGGGCGGCGCAAAGCCGCGTGAGCGAAAACCGCCTCACCCTCCTGAGCCGACGGTCTAGTCTGGCCCGATGCGTATCGTGTTCATGGGGACGCCGGTTTTCGCGGTCCCGACCCTGAGCGAACTCGTGGGGCAGGGCCATGAGATCGTGGCGGTCTATTCGCGCGCGCCTGCGCCGGCTGGTCGCGGCATGGACGAGAAACCCTCGCCGGTTCACGCCTTGGCCGACAAGCTCGGCATTCCGGTGCTGCACCCCAAAAGCCTGAAGACTGAAGAGGTTGCTCTCCGCCTCAAGGGGTTCGAGGCCGATGTCGCTGTCGTCGTCGCCTATGGCATGCTCTTGCCCCAGCCTGTCCTGGATAGCCCGCGACTAGGGTGCCTCAACCTGCATGGCTCGCTGTTGCCGCGCTGGCGCGGCGCGGCGCCGATCCAACGGGCCGTCATGGCGGGTGACGCGCAATCCGGCGTCGCCGTCATGCGCATGGAAGCCGGGCTCGATACCGGACCCGTGGCGATGGAGGAGCGTGTGGCGATCACGCCCGACATGACGGCGGGCGACCTCCATGACGCGCTCGCGCCCATCGGCGCCGACCTGATGGGGCGTGCCATCGCGGCCCTGGGGCGCGGCACGCTGACCTTTCGGCCGCAAGCCGAGGCCGGCGTCACCTACGCCAAGAAGATCGAGAAAGCCGAGGCGAGGATCGACTGGTCGCAGGCGGCCGGTGCCGTGGCGAACCAGATGCGCGGCCTGTCGCCCTTCCCCGGGGCGTTCTTTGAAATCGATCTCGGACGCGGCCCCGAGCGCATCAAGGTTTTGCGCGCCCGTATAGCGTCAGGCGAAGGCGAGCCGGGAACGCTCGTCGACGATAGGCTGACGGTGGCGTGTGGTCAGGGCGCGGTGTCGCTCGTGCAGTTGCAGCGGGCCGGCAAGGCGCCGATGGCGGCCGAGGATTTTTTGCGTGGCACGCGTCTGGGGGCAGGGGTTCGCCTCGGCGGGGTTTAGCCGGTGCCCCGCTATAAGCTCACCATCGAATATGACGGCACCGGTTTCGTCGGATGGCAGAGGCAGGCCAACGGCCTGTCGATTCAGGAAGCGATCGAGAGCGCGAGCGCCCCGCTCGGCGGCAAGCCGGGCGCGGTGCGCGGCGCGGGCCGCACGGATTCCGGTGTCCATGCGACCGGGCAGGTGGCCCATCTCGATCTTGGGAAATCCTATCGTGACGATAGCGTCCGAGACGCCATCAACGCGCGGTTGAAGCCCTATCCCATTGCCATCCTGCGCGCCGAAACGGTGGACGCCGACTTCGACGCCCGCTTCTCCGCCATCCGCCGACACTACCTCTACCGTATCGTCAACCGCCGGGCCCCGCTCGGGCTCGACCTCGGGCAGGCCTGGCTGGTCAAACGCCCGCTCGACTTCGGTGCGATGCGGGATGCCGCGCGGCGTCTCCTCGGCAACCATGATTTCACGACGTTCCGCGACAGCGAATGTCAGGCCTCCAGCCCGGTGCGGACGCTCGAGGGGTTCGACGTTGCAGCCGACGGGGAAAACGTCCGGCTCACGGTATGGGCGCGCTCGTTCCTGCACCGCCAGGTCCGTTCCATGGTCGGATCGCTGGTGCAGGTCGGGTTGGGCGCTTGGACACCCGACGACCTGCGCGCGGCGCTCGACGCCCGGGACCGTGCCCGCTGCGGCACCGTGGCGCCAGCTGCGGGGCTTTCCCTCACCAAGGTGGATTACTAGAGCATGATGCCGAAAAGTCGGCACGGATTTTCGGACTACATCATGCTCTAACATATTGATCTAGAGGCGATCCTCGCCCAGGAACCCGGCGAGAATCTCGGCCAGTTCCTCTGGTGCTTCCTCCGCCATATGGTGCCCGCAATCCATTCCCTGGCCACGCAGGTCCGGCGCCCAAGGACGCCAGACGTCGAGAACGTCGCCATAGAGCCCCGGCAGATCGTCCTGTAACGCCCACAGCGCCAGCACCGGACAGGCGAGCCGCCGTCCAGCCTCGCGGTCTTCGACATCGTGCTGACGGTCTACCCCAAGCGCCGCGCGATAGTCCTCGATCATGCCGTGGATGGTGGCCGGGTCGTGGATGGCGATGCGATAGTCGTCATAGGCTTCCTTGCCCATGGCCTTCGCCGAGCCGCCATACCATCCGTCCGGATCGTTGATGATGGCCCGTTCGGGTTTATCGGGCAGGGCGAAGAAGAACCAGTGCCACCATTGCTTCGCAAAACGTTCGTCGCAGCGCTCCAGCGCCTCGATGATCGGAACGGCGTCGAGCACGGCGAGTTTGGAGACCGCACTCGGATGATCCATGGCTAACCGAAAGGCCGTATAGACACCACGATCGTGGCCCGCCACAGCAAAGCGGTCGAAGCCCAGCTGTTTCATGAGATGAACGCAGTCCAGGGCCTTGGCACGTTTGGACGACCCCATATGGTCCGGCCGGTCTTCCGGCTTCGACGAACGGCCGAACCCTCGCAAATCCGGGCAGACGACCGTGTGGTGGCGCGCGAGAAGCGGCGCTACCCGGTGCCAGGTCGCATGGGTGCGCGGATGGCCGTGCAGCAGCAGCAGCGGCGGACCCGACCCGCCGTGACGGACGCGCAACGAGGCGCCGGGCACATCGATGGCGTCCAGGGTGAAACCGTCAAACATCGCGACTCAGGGCAGCCTCCCGGTTCTGACGGATGACCAGGGAAAAGACAGTCGCCTGACGCCTCGATCGAACCGATCCAAAGAATAGCTTTAGGCGCTTTTCGCCGGCAGTTCCACGCCTGAACCATGCGAAGTCGGGAAACCGTGACATTCGACACCCGGGGGCCCATCGAATGCGCCCGGCCGGCCGGGGTCTGTCGAGATAGTGTCGTAGCCGAGCCGGGGACCAAGGCGCCGTCGGCTCTTCGACAGAGCCGCGAAAGCCGCTCGCGCGTCGAGAGCGGTGAGGATCAGCGCCGGCAGCTCGCCCGGATGCCGGCTCAGCGCCCTCAAAACGGCGCCGACGTTCGTCGAACCATCTGGCCGCATGCCGACCAGCGCTGCGGACGGCAAGGTTCGGTCGGCGGGGTCGGCGATGGTCCGCAAAGCCGCGAATGGCAGGCCATGCCGGGCCGCAAACCGTGCCGCGACATGCGATTCCATGTCAGCCGCCGCGGCGCCCGTCGAGGCTCGTAAAGCCTTTTTGCCGTCCTGGTCGCAGACCGGTTGGTCGATGCCCGCTATATCCGCCGACAGCGCATCAGGCAGGGCCGACGTGAGGCGCCGCATCCAATCCGGATCGCAGGGAAAAGACGTCTCCGCGTCCATCACGGAGCGCGCGATAATTGTCATGCCCGGTTTGAGGCCAGGCTCAAGGCCGCCCGCGATACCGAAGCTGATAATCGCTCGCGCGCCTTTGGACAGGGAAGCGTCGAGCAGGGCCGCCAGCCATGCCGCGTTGCCGCCACCCGCGATCGCAACAACACCCGGGCCGGAGGCGATCCGGGCCTCGGCCAGAAGGCCGGTCACGGCCAGGACGGGAGGACTGGTGCTCATCACATTCCCAGCATGACAGTCTTCGTGTTGCCGGCCATGAGATTGTGGAAACGCGCCATCGCCCATACGGGAAAGAACTTCGAATAACCGTGATAACGCAAATAAAACACCCGTGGGAAACCGGTGCCGGTGAAGACGGTTTCGGTCCAGAAGCCGTTGGTGTCTTGCGACGTGGTGAGAAAGGCGACGCCCTGGGCAACCGCCGGATGGTCGATCTGGCCGGCTGCCATGAGGCCCAAGATCGCCCAACTCGTTTGAGACGCCGTGCTGGGGGCAGGCGCATAGGCGCGATAGTCGAGTCGGTAGCTGGAATCGTCTTCGCCCCAGCCGCCATCGGGGTTCTGAATATCGATCAGCCAGTCGATGGCGCGTTTTACGGCCGGATCGTCCGGCCCGATCCCGGCCGCGTTCAAAGCACAGAGGACCGACCAGGTGCCATAAATGAAATTGATCCCCCAGCGGCCGAACCAGCCCCCCTCGGCGGCTTGTTCGCGTCGCAGATAGCCGATCCCACGCCGTAGTGGCGCGGAAGTTTGAGGGGAGTCGCCGAGTTGGGCCAGCATGGAGACGACACGCGCGGTGACGTCGGCGGTCGGCGGGTCGAGCAGCGCTCCGTGGTCTGCGAACGGGATATAATTGAGGTAGGTCGCGGTATTGTCGGCGTCGAAGGCGGCCCAGCCTCCGTTGCGGCTTTGCAGTCCGATCACCCATTCCTTGGCACGCGCTATGGCATGGTCAAAGCGGCGGTCGCCGCTGCGCGACTGGGCGCGGTCCATCGCCATCACCACGACCGCCGTGTCGTCGAGGTCGGGGTAATGAGCGTTGTTATATTGAAATGCCCAGCCGCCCGGCCGGACATTGGGTTTTTGCAGCGCCCAGTCGCCTTTGAAATCGAGAATCTGCAACGGCCGCAGCCAATCGAGGCAGCGCTCCGCGGCGGCGAACTGATCCTCGCCCGATTCCATCAACGCATGCGCCGACAGGGCCGTGTCCCACACGGGCGACAGGCAGGGCTGGCAATAGGCCTCGTCGTCCTTGACGATCAGAAGTTTTTCCACCGCCATCCGGGCCGTCACGACTTCGGGGTGGTTCTCTGGCCAGCCGAGAACGTCGAACATCATCACCGCATTGACCATCGGCGGAAAGATGGCGCCTATCCCGTCCTCTCCGTTGAGCCGCTCCCTGACGAAATCCACCGCCTTTTGGATGGCTCGTGCGCGCACCCGCTTGGGGAAGAGGGGTTCCGCCAACCGGAGAATCTTATCGAGGATCCCGAAGACGGTGCCCCAACCGCCGATCTGGTTCGGACCTTTCGGCCAGACCGTGATCTCGCTGGCCGGCACGGGAAACAGCTCTTCGATGCCGATGCGGCGCGGGTTCCTCGCCAGCGGCTTGAGGGTGGCGAGGACCATCAGCGGCACGAGGGTATCGCGTGCCCAGTAAGACATTCGATAGACATGGATGGGGAACCAAGTCGGGGCCAGCATCAATTCGATGGGCATGACCGGCACGGCCGTCCAGGGGACCACGCCGAAAAGGGCCAGCGTCATCCGGGTGAAGACATTGCAATAGGCCGCCCCGCCATGCGCCAGGACCGCATCGCGAGCCCGAGACATATGCGGGCTGCCGGTCGGATCACCGATGATCTTGAGGGCGAAATAGGCCTTGACGGTGGCCGACATATTGAAGGCCCCGCCATCCAGCAAGGACCAACCGCCGTGGCTGGCCTGGGTCCGCCGCAGATAGGCTGCGATCTTGCGTTCGCTTTCGAGATCGGGCTGTCCGATAAAATGTTTTAGAAAGACGTATTCGGACGGGATCGTGGCATCGGCTTCGAGTTCGAAAGAGAAATGGCCGTCCTGGCGTTGCTGACCAAGAAGGGCCGCCGTACCAAGTCGGATCGCCTCCTCGATATTGTCGACGATCGAAGCACCGGACGCAGCGACAGGACTTTCGATAACGGCGACAAGGGACATCTTTTGATCGGTGCTCGACGAAAGCCAACTTTCAGTATTGCAGGCTTTTTCACGTTAACTGTTGGCCGACAAGGCAAAAGAAACGCCCGGCCGCATAGGGCGCGCACCCCGTGTCTGACAGGATACAGCAATGAAAGGACCATCAAAGCCGCGCGGCGGGTGTTCCTTGTCGACGAGGTTAGCCGCGACGCCTGCCGGTCCGCCGCTGAGGTGGCTCCCCCTCGGGGCTTGGAGGATTGACGAGCGCACCGACCCTGGCCGTAATTTCCTCCACGGTCGGCTCTTCCCCAGGCAGCCAGGCGTCGAGCGCCCGGCGCATGGCCGCAAGGTGGATGGCCGAGGTTCCGCAGCAGCCCCCGATGATACTGGCGCCCGCATCGGCAGCCAGCGCCGCATAGTCGGCCATCAGCTCCGGTGTGCCGGTATAATGGATATGGTCGCCATGCCATTGCGGGATGCCGCAATTCGCTTTGGCGATGATCGGGATCGAGGATCTGCCCCGCATGGCCAGGACCGACACGAGAAGGTCCGATGCGCCGACACCGCAATTGGCGCCCACGGCCAGCGGCGTCGCGGGAAGCTCCGAGGCGAAAACCGGCAAGGAGGCCGGACTCATCCCCATCATGGTCTTGCCGGCCGTGTCGAAGCTGGCGGTCAGCGTGCAGGGCAAGCCAAGTTTAGCCGCCGCCCGGACCGCCGCCCGCATTTCCTCGGGGGCTGACATGGTCTCGATCCACATCACCTCGGCGCCGCCCTCGGCAAGGCCTTCCATCTGCTGCGCGAAGACGTCCACGGCTTCGTCTTCGGTGATCGGCCCGAGCGGGGCGAAGAGGTCACCGGTGGGACCGACGGATCCGGCGACGACCACGATGCGTCCCGAGGCATCCGCGACCTCGCGGGCGAGCCGTGCGGCGGCGCGGTTCAATTCCCGCACCTTTCCCTCCAGCTTATGCAGCATCAGGCGGCGCGCGTTGCCGCCAAAGGAATTGGTCAGGATGATGTCCGAGCCCGCGTCCACGAAATCCTGATGCAGCTTGCGGATTCGTTCCGGATGAGTGTCGTTCCACACCTCCGGCGTATCCCCGGCGACAAGACCCATGGCGAAGAGGTTGGTGCCGGTGGCGCCATCGGCCAACAGAGGACGTTTTTCCGAGAGAAGATCGGCGAGGGACAAAGGCAATTCCGATGCGGCAAGGAGGCTGGCGACGCCGCTCAGATGTACCGGCTCCGGCCATCGGGGGCAACGGTGCCGTCGGCCTGGGTGTCGCGCATGATCCGAAGGGGTGAGCACAGCACATGCCTCCCATGATATTGCACGATTGGCGTGCAGTCGCTTCCTTTCATCGCTATGCTGGCGCCAAATTCGCCACAACACTTATGACGTGGCGGCACCGGTTGGCCGCAGTCGCCAGGAAATCTGCCATGTCCATGAGGTTGAGTCGGTCCCCATCCGTGGCAACGGAGGCGGGATCGAAGCCAATGATGTCGTCGAAAGACAGCACGGCGATGCTGATTCTGGTTGCCGTTAGCGTTTCGCACGGGTTGAACGACGTCATCCAAAGCCTGGTCCCGGCTATTTATCCGGTTCTCAAGAGCAAATTCAGCCTCGACTTCGGTCAGATCGGGATGATCACGCTCGCGTTCCAGTTGACGGCTTCGCTGTTGCAGCCGCTGGTGGGGCTGTTCACTGACAAGCGACCCATGCCCTTCTCGTTGCCGTTCGGGATGGGCGTGACGCTCATCGGCCTGCTGCTGCTTTCCGTCGCGCCAAGTTATCCATTTCTTCTGCTATCGGCGGGACTTGTAGGCGTTGGCTCGTCCATTTTCCATCCTGAATCTTCCCGGGTCGCGCGGATGGCGTCGGGTGGTCGGCACGGATTCGCGCAATCCTTATTTCAGTTGGGCGGCAATTTCGGTACCGCTCTGGGACCGTTGCTGGCCGCTTTCATCGTGGTGCCGAGAGGGCAGTCGAGCATTGCCTATTTCTCGATCGTAGCGATCGGCGCCATCGTGATCCTGTCGAAGGTCGGCGGCTGGTACCAGGAGCGGCTCGCGCTGCCGAAGCACGCATCCGGCGTCGCGACGGTTTCGCCCTTTTCGAAGGGCAAGGTGACCTTTTCGATCTCGATCCTGATGATTCTCGTGTTCTCGAAGCATTTTTATCTGGCCAGCATCGGCAGCTATTACCCGTTCTACCTGATGGAAAAATTCGGCATCGATAAGCAGACGGCCCTGGTCCACCTCTTTGTGTTTCTGGGCGCCGTCGCGGCGGGGACGATCATCGGCGGCCCGCTCGGCGACCGTTTCGGTCGCAGGCTCGTGATCTGGATCTCGATCCTCGGCGTGCTGCCCTTCACGCTAGCATTGCCGCACGCCGATCTGTTCTGGACAACAGTTTTGTCAGTGATCATCGGACTGATCCTGTCCTCGGCTTTCTCCGCCATCCTGGTCTTTGCTCAGGAACTCGTACCCGGCCGCATCGGCATGATCTCGGGCCTTTTCTTCGGTCTGGCCTTCGGTATGGGGGGCTTGGGAGCCGCTGTGCTGGGGGAATTGGCCGACCGCACGAGCATCGAATTCGTCTATCAGATCTGTGCCTATCTCCCGGCGTTGGGATTGTTGGCCTATTTCCTGCCCAAGGTCGAACGCCTCTGAACCGAGGCGCGGCGAACCGCTTAGGTGACGTTTGGCGTACGACAGTCCGCTTTTCGTCTCCGTCCGGCTAGACAAATCAGGCGGCGGGTGTCTTCCATCGGTCGATCGAACCATAAAAGCTGCGGTCATCGCGGCTGCAAAAAGGGGAATAAGGGAACGCCATGCACATCCTGGTGATCGGCGCGGCCGGCATGATCGGACGCAAACTCACGACCCGCATGGTCGAGGCGGGACGTGTCGGTGGGCAGCCGGTCTCGGCTCTGACCCTGGTCGATGTGGTCGAACCGTCGGCGCCTTCGGGTTTTTCGGGCAAGGCAACGACGGTCACGGCCGATCTCTCCTCGCCGGGCGAGGCGGAAAAGCTTATCGCTATGCGCCCCGACCTGATCTTCCATCTCGCGGCCATTGTCTCCGGTGAAGCAGAGGCGGACTTCGACAAGGGCTATCGGATCAACCTCGATGGCACGCGATACCTTTTCGATGCCATTCGTCTCGAAGGCGCGAGGTCTCCCTACAAGCCGCGGGTGGTCTTCACCTCGTCGATCGCGGTCTTTGGCTCACCGTTCCCCGAGAAGATCGGCGACGAGTTCTTCACGACCCCGCTGACGAGCTATGGCACCCAGAAGGCGATCGGCGAATTGCTACTGGCCGACTACAGCCGGCGTGGTTTCTTCGACGGCATCGGCATCCGCCTCCCGACGATCTGCATCCGGCCCGGCAAGCCCAATAAGGCCGCTTCGGGCTTCTTTTCCGGCATTTTACGTGAGCCCTTGGCGGGTCACGAAGCGGTACTGCCGGTGTCCGAAAATGTGCGGCATTGGTTCGCCAGCCCGCGCGCCGCGATCGGATTCCTCATGCATGCGGCGGACATCGATCTCGCGCCGCTCGGGGCGCGACGCAATATCAGCCTGCCGGGCCTGTCCGCGACAGTCGGCGAGCAGATCGAGGCGCTGCGCCGCGTCGCCGGCGAGAAGGCCGTGAAGCTGATCCGCCATGAGCCAGACCCGACCATCATCCGGATCGTCGATGGGTGGGCGACGGATTTTGACGCCCGCCGTGCCGAGGCCATGGGCTTCCGGGCCGAGAAGAATTTCGACGAGATCGTCCGAGCACATATCGAGGATGAACTAGGCGGCACGCTGAGTGGGTGAAGGGTCGACGAGAACCGCAGGCACGGGCAGACATGTTCTGTACGATTCTTATCGATCCTTCGCTGCTGAGCGCTTCCTGACGCGCAACCTCCGGTTTTGTCGACGTGACGTCCAAAGCTTCCGCCACCATCATTCGCCCGGTTTCGTATTCGCAGGCTACCGTGCTCATCGGCATGGCGCTGACTGCCGGCGGCTATGCGCTTTTCGCCATCCAGGACGCCTCGGTCAAATGGCTGGTGGAGACCTATGCGGTGCCCCAAGTGCTGTTCACGCGCTCGGTGGTGATCGTTGTGGTCGCCCTTGCCCTGGGGCGTCGGCGCGTCGTAGAGGATCTCGTCGAGAGTCGTAAGAAGACGGCGCTTCTGGTGCGGGCTGCGCTCATTCTCACGGCGTGGCTGCTCTACTATTCCGCCTCGCGCCACATGGGTCTCGCCGCGCTGACCACCCTCTATTTTTCGGCGCCGATCATGGCGGTGGCGCTGGCCGCTTTGATCCTCAAGGAGAGGGTCGATGCCGTTCGTTGGTTGGCCGCCTTGCTGGGGTTCGGCGGCACTATCGTGGCTGCGGGACCGCTCGGCGCATTGCAGGTCGGGCCATCCCTTTCGGCGCTGGGCGCCGCGTGTTGCTGGGCGGGAAGCGTGATCCTGGTCCGCTGGATCGGGCGGTCCGACAAGACCTTGACCCAGATGCTGGCGAGCAATGGCCTCTTCGCCGTGGCCTGCCTGCCCGCTTTATTTTGGCTCTGGAAGACCCCCGACCCGTTCAGCCTAGCGTTGATGCTGGGCTTCGGACTGACGAGCGGCCTTGGGCAATACATGCTTTTCGAGGGCTATCGCTACGCGCCCGCATCAGTGCTGGCGCCGGTCGAATATACCGGGCTTGTCTGGGCCTTTACCTATGGTTACGCCATTTGGGGCGACGTGCCGCACTGGTACGTCTTCGCCGGGGCCATGCTGATCGCCGCAAGCAGTTTCGGCCTCGTATGGGCCGAACGCCGCAAGGCCTTGCGGGCAGCGGCGGTATAATAACAGCTGAGGGAGCGTGTCCGACATGACCGACGAGAAGAAGATCGCCCTCGTGACCGGAGCCGGATCGGGAATCGGGGAAGCAGTCGCCATCGGGCTCGGGGAGGCCGGCTACGCGGTGGCGCTGACGGGTCGACGCCGCGAGCCGCTGGAGAGGGTCGCGGCGACCATTGGACCCAACGCCCTGGCGATTCCGGCGGACCTGACCGATCCGGCTTCAGTCACGGCGCTCTTCGCCGAGGTCAAAAGCAGGTTCGGTCGGCTCGATCTGCTGTTCAATAATGCCGGCACTAATGCACCGGCGATCCCGCTCGAAGAACTTTCGGTCGAGCAGTGGAAGAGTGTCATCGATACCAACGTGACCGGCGTTTTCCTCTGCCTCCAGGAGGCCTTCCGGATGATGAAGGACCAGCGCCCGCGCGGCGGCCGGATCATCAATAACGGCTCGATCTCCTCGACCATGCCGAGGCCGAATTCCTCTCCCTACACGGCTTCGAAACATGCCGTCACCGGCCTGACGCGGGCCGCCTCGCTCGACGGGCGAAAATATGACATCGCCTGCGGGCAGATCGACATCGGCAACACCGCGACGCCAATGGCCGCCAGGATGCAGCACGGCGTGTTGCAAGCGGATCTGTCGATCAAGCCCGAGCCGACCTTCGACGTGAAACACGTTACGGAGGCGGTCGTTTTCATGGCTGGCCTGCCGCTCGACGCCAACATCCAGTCGATGACCATCATGGCGACGAAGATGCCTTACGTCGGGCGCGGCTGATCCCGCGAGCAGTATTGAATCAGGTGAAATCGCACGGCGATTCCATCCCGATGAAACTGCTCGTCTTTAAAGTTGGAGCACGATCCGCAACAGCGGATCTAACCCGTGACACTGTCTACCACGCGGCGACTACGCCATCGGACCGAGGATCGGTGGCGCCTTCGATGACCCCGTTGGGATGCCGGACTAAGGCGCCCGCATGCCCCATCTGGTCGGTGAAAGGGGCGACGATCTCGATGTTATGGCCTGCGTCGGCCAGACGATCGAGCAGGGCAGGGGCGAAGCGGCTTTCGAATTTCAGGCTGGCGGTGTCGCTGCCCCAGGTCTTGCCGAGCAGCCAACGCGGTGCCGTGATGGCCATCTGCAAGGGTTGGCCGAAAAGACCGTAGCGGCTGAAAATGGCGGCCTGCGTCTGGGGCTGGCCTTCGCCGCCCATCGTACCGTAGCTCATGAACCGGCCATCGTCGAATTGCGCCATGGCCGGATTGAGCGTGTGGAACGGCTTTCGGCCCGGTCTCAAGGCGTTCCAACCGTCTTCAGACAGCCGGAAGGAGGCGCCGCGATTCTGCCAGGCGACGCCGGTGGCCGGGAGAACCACTCCTGACCCGAATTCGAAATAGACCGATTGGATCATGCTGACGGTGCGGCCATGACGGTCGCAGACCCCGAACCACACCGTGTCTCCTGCGTGGGGCGGATGGGGCCAGGGCAGGGCGCGGTGGAGGTCGATGCTCGCGGCCCGCCGGTCGAGGGCATCGTCGGTGAGAAAATCGGCCGGCGGTATGGTCATGTGGTCGAGGTCGCCGATATGCCGGTCGCGGACCAGGAAAGCCTGTTTGCTGGCTTCGACAAGACCATGGATATGCTCGAAGCCCTCGCTTTCGCGGACTCCGAGACGCTCGAAGATCGCCAGAATCATCAGGGATGACAGGCCCTGGGTCGGAGGCGGCATGTTGAAGAGCCGTGCCGATCGCAGCCTCACCGACAGCGGCTCACCGATCGTTGCCTTGTGGCGGTCGAAATCGGCGAGCCGAAGGGGCGAGCCGACGGCTTCGAGGTCGCGGGCCATCGAACGGGCTAGTTCGCCATGGTAGAAATCGTCAAGACCGGCGATGCCCAGGCGTTCGAGCGTCGCCGCGAGGGTCGGAAGGCGCATCACCTCGCCTTCTCTTGGCGCCGCGCCCGCCGGCATGAAGGTCTTGGCGAATCCCGGTTGAGGTCGAAGATCTGCGGCCTTTTCGGCGGTGTTGACGGCCTGGCTTCGCGTCACCGGAAAGCCGTCGCGGGCATAGGACAGCGCGGGTTCGAGAAGGCGGGAGAGCGGCATTGGACTTTGCCAGGCCCGCGAGGCCTCGAGCGCCGCTTTCCAGCCGGCGATCGTCCCCGCCACCGTCAACGAGGCGGTCGGGCCTCGCAAAGGAATGACGTCCAATCCCCGCGCGGCATAGAACGCCAGCGAAGCCTCGGCTGCGGCTCGCCCACAACTGTCGATGGCGATCGGTGCCTTGCCAGGCTCGGCGATGAGCCAGAAGCCATCGCCGCCGATGCCCGTCATATGGGGATAGACGACCGCGAGGGTCGCGGCGGTCGCCACCGCAGCCTCGACGGCGGTTCCGCCCGCCTTGAGAATGTCGAGGCCCGCTTGCGCGGCAAGATGATGCGGCGCGGTGACGAGCCCGGCGCGGCCACGCAAGGTTTCGAGCATGAAGATCTCCTATGGGCCGGATTGTGCGTCAACGCGGCGGCATCGGTCCAGCCCGGCATCATGCCTCGCCGAATACGGCTGGTAATGTGACGGATACGGCCCGGAAGAGCTTCTCGCTGACCCTCCGTTGGTGCATCATCAACATGCGCGACACGACATGACGCGCCGATCCATTGATTCGATCGAAGGAGCCTGGTTTGGATCGTCCGACAGTTTTGATGCCTAATCCCATGCCGCCCCTGGTTCTCGAAGGCCTCGAGGGGCATGTCTCGCTGGTCAAGCTCTGGGAGGCGGAGGATCGCGACGCGGCCCTGGCCGAGGCCGCGGCAAGGATCGACATCGTCGCCACGGCCGGACACGATTCGCCCGTCGGCCCCGCGCTGATGGAACGCCTGCCGCACATGCGCCTCGTGGCGAATTTCGGCGTCGGCTACGACCATATCGACGCCGCTTGGGCGGCTCGACACGGCATAACCGTGACACACACCCCGGGCGTTCTTGACGAGGAGGTCGCCGATACCGCGCTCGGGTTAATCCTCGCGGCGATCCGGCAGTTCCCCGCGGCCGAACGATTTTTACGCGCTGGACGCTGGCCGCATAAAAGGTTTCCGCTGAGCCAGAGTCTGCGCGGGCGGACCTTGGGGATCCTGGGGCTCGGCCGAATCGGCAAGGCCATCGCCAAACGGGGCGAGGCTTTCGGCCTTTCGGTGGTCTACCATAATAGGCGTCCGGTGGCGGATGTGCCTTATCTCTACTACCCGACCCTGGTGGGAATGGCCGAGGCCTGCGACATTCTCGTCGTTGTGACGCCGGGCGGGGCTGGAACGCGGCATATCATCAACAAGGAGGTGCTCGCGGCGCTGGGATCGCAAGGCGTTTTGATCAATGTGGCGCGGGGGTCGGTCGTCGATGACGACGCCTTGATCGCGGCCCTGCGGGACGGCGTCATTCTGGGCGCGGGCCTCGACGTCTTCACCGATGAGCCCAACGTGCCTCAGGCGCTGATCGATATGGACCACGTGGTTCTTCTGCCGCATGTCGGCTCCGCCTCCCACCACACGCGCGACGCCATGTGGCAGCTTGTCGTCGACAATATTCTATCCTGGGCGCGTGGGAACGGACCCTTGACACCGGTTCCGGAGACGCCTTGGCCTAAGCCCGCTGATTGACCGCCGCACGATGACACGTCCTTGACCTTAGAGAGACCCATGGTTCTTTCCGGCTTCCGGCCAACAGTCATTCGGCTCTGCATGATCGGCCTGTCTGTCTTGGGGGTCGTTGCGGCGCGGGCTGCCGAAACCAAGCCGACGACGACCGCCGTCGGCGCGTGGGACCTCAGCCTCGACAATGGTTCGCGTCAGTGCCGCTTGATGCTGCGCGCCGACGTCGCTGCCTCGGGCTACGCGGTTGGCATGCCTGCCGGCTGCCATCTGGCTTTTCCGTTTTTGGTGAGCGTCAAGATGTGGTCCGACGCAGGGGACGGCAAGCTGCGATTCGAGGATGCGAAGGGGCAGCCGCTGCTGATCTTCGAGCCAGGCCAGGACGGCGTGCTGGCCTCAACGGGACCGGAGGGGGAAGTGTTGCGCCTCTCATCGGTGGGCGCGCATCGCACCATGGTGCTGAAAAGCCCGTCGGTAAAGACAGCGGAGGTCGTGAAGTCTGAGCCGGTGAAACCCACGACGCCCAAATTGCCTTTGCCGACCGTAGCCGAAATGGCGGGGCATTACGCGGTGCTGCGCGGCCTTGGCAAGGATACGGGCTGCATGGTGACGTTCGACGACAAGTCGCATGGTCCCAATGGATCGCTCAAGGCCAATCTGGCCCCGGCCTGCCGCGACCAAGGGATTGTGATCTTCGATCCGGTCGGCTGGCAATTGGCCGCCGGGCGGCTCGTCCTCACCGCCCGAAAAGGTCACAACACAAAGCTCGATCTTCAGGGCGACGGAAGCTGGGCAAAGGATGCGAAGGAAGGCATCGGCCTGTCGCTGAAGAGGATGTAATAAAGCCTGATCGGCGAGATTAGTGAGCGTCCCATGGCTCCGGTGCTCCAAATGAACAGCGATCCATTGTCGCGGTTCCGATGAATGAGAGCGCTATTACCGACCGAGATCGCCAATAGCCTAATGAGCCGTGAGCGCTTGAGTCGGACTTTCGAAGGCAGGTATTGCCAACGCACCGACCACGAAACGCCAGGGCCGGTACTATCGTGGTTCAATCATCTTCACCTTCTGTGTTGATCCCTGGCCATCGGCAAGCACGAAGGTACGATTATCCGCAAGCTATTGTTGCTTTTAACAATTACGATACGACTATGACGATCATGGCATGATTTTCGCTTGGTCCATTCCACCGGCCGTTTAGCCGAATATCCCCCTGGGATCCTCCGCGAACGCCGGACGGAGATCGCGGCGATGGTGCCGCGATGACCGCATCCGCTCCGAGCGGCGGAGACACGGATCGCGGTCATAGTTGATGGAGCGGATCGGTGATGAAGCCTCACCCTGCCTTCCTCGCGCCCATGATCCTGATCGGGATTGGAAGCAACACTGCAAGAGCCCATGACGTCTGGGATAATGGAGAGCCGGTACCACCGTGGGTGAAGCATCAATGTTGCGGTACGGAAGATGCCCATCACCTTTTAAAGACCCAAGTTCATGTAACGCCGGAAGGCTATCTGCTCGACGGTTATTCCCAGGTGATCAGTGAAAACCGTCTGCTGCCATCGCCCGATGGCAGTTGGTGGGTGTTCTACAGGGACTATCCGGATGGGAGCCAAAGCAGCGTGTTCTGCTTCTTTGGACCGACACAGGGTTCATAGGCGTCCGAGGCTTATACTAGGGTCGGCACAGCCCGCCAGAGACGCAATCCACACCCTCACGCTGAGCTTGTCGAAGGGGGGCAAGCGGGCTGCACCCTGCGGCCACCTCTGCGCCAGCTTCTCCAACGAGCTTCGCTCGTCGTAGCCTTACGCCGCGCAGGCCAAAAACCCTTTCCGGATTTGCTCTTTCGGCAGGTCGCGACCGATGAATACGATCTTCGACAGGCGCTTCTCGTCCGGCTTCCATTCCCGTTGGGTGTCGCCGTCGAGCATCATATGCACGCCCTGGAATACGAAGCGTTTGGGCTCGCCCTTGAAAGCCAATATGCCCTTCGAACGCAGGATCTTGCCCCCCTCGCGTTGAATGAGATCGTTCAGCCAAGGCATGAACTTCTGCGCTTCGACCTCGCCATCGTGGACGATTGAAACCGATTCCATCTCCTCGTCATGGTAATGTTTCAAGCCATGATGATGGTGATCGTGGTCGCCATCATGGTGGTGGTGATCGTGGTCGTCGACCTCCAGAAAGGCCGGCTCGATTTCGAGGATGCGGTCGAGATCGAAGGCGTTTCGCCCCAGGACGGCTTCGAGCGGCACGGCGCAGCGCTGCGTTCTGTGCAGCTTCGCATAGGGGTTGACGGCGCGGATGCGGGCCTCGACCTCGCGCAGTTCCGCAGGTTCGACGAGGTCGGTCTTGTTGAGCACGATGACGTCGGCGAAGGCGATCTGGCTCTTGGCTTCGGGGGCGTCCTTCAAGCGGGCGCTCAGCCACTTGGCATCGACAACGGTCACGACGGCGTCGAGTCGCGCCGCCGCCTTGACGTCATCATCGACGAAGAAGGTCTGCGCGACCGGCGCGGGATCGGCGAGGCCCGTGGTTTCGAGGATGATGGCGTCGAACTTGCCGCTGCGCTTCATCAGCCCTTCCAGGATGCGGATGAGGTCGCCGCGCACGGTGCAGCAGACGCAGCCGTTGTTCATCTCGAACACTTCCTCATCGGCACCGACGACGAGTTCATTGTCTATGCCGACCTCCCCGAACTCGTTGACGATCACAGCATATTTCTTGCCATGCTGCTCCGTCAAGATGCGGTTCAGCAGCGTGGTCTTGCCGGCGCCGAGGTAACCGGTCAGCACCGTTACGGGAATCTTGTCCATGCGTGGTCTCCGCCATAGGCGGGGCGAGAGATCGCCGCGCGCCCATCGATCATTGCTGTTATATTGTAACTAGATCGTCGTAGAGAAGGCCTCCGCCTCCGCCGCTCCGGGGCAAAAATCAGAGGGTGCCGACGATCTTGCGCAATTCATCCCGCAGTGGACCCGCAAGGTCGGGCCGCGCCATGGCGAAAGCCACATTGGCGGCCAAGAACCCGAGCTTCGATCCGGTGTCAAAGGTCCTGCCGTCGAAACGCACCCCGTGGAAAGGCTGATGGCCGATGAGCTTGATCATGGCGTCGGTGAGTTGAATCTCCCCGCCCGCACCTTTTTCGCCGGTTTCCAATCGCTTGAAGACGCTAGGGTCGAGGATGTAGCGACCCGAGATGATCGAGGTCGAGGGGGCCTCGGCAACCGGCGGCTTCTCGACCATGCCGGTGATTTCGAAGGAATGGCCTTTGTCCTCGCCGATCGCGACGACGCCATATTTGCTCGTCTCCTCGCGCGCCACTTCTTCGACGGCGATGATGTTGCCGCCATATTGTTCGTAAGCCTCGATACATTGCGCAAGGCATCGGGTGCCGAGGCCGCCCGCCAGCGTGACCATGTCGGGCAGCAGCACCGCGAAAGGCTCGTCGCCGATGATGTCGCGGGCGCACCAGACCGCATGGCCGAGGCCGAGCGGATCCTGCTGTCGCGTGAAACTCGTGGCACCGGCCGGCGGCAGGTCGGCCATCAAGGCCTGATATTCCTTGTCCTTGCCCCGCCGCTTGAGCGTATCCTCGAGTTCGTAGGCCCGATCGAAGTGATCCTCGATCACGCCTTTGTTACGCCCCGTCACGAAGACGAAATGCTCGATGCCGGCCTCGCGGGCCTCGTCCACGACATGCTGGAGCACCGGCCTATCCACCACCGTCATCATTTCCTTGGGGACGGATTTCGTGGCAGGCAGAAAACGCGTCCCAAGACCTGCGACCGGAAATACCGCTTTTCTGATCTTTTTCATGGGGCTTTCCAGCTAGGGGTTGTTGACGGTTCGCACGTGACCGAGACACAGATGGCCATCTGTCATCACGACCATTTCGCCTCAAATCTCGGCTCGGGCCGCGAATGTCAACTGGCCCTGGACCCTGAACCGAAATCGCGTTGGTCGGTACGCCGATCGATAGCTTCTGCAAGGATTGGGAGCTAGACCTCCTGGAGTGCAACTGACAAGCCTGGGCGCTTGTTTCAGTCAAGGACCCAGGGAAGGACGTCGCGATGACCGTGTTGGTGACCGGAGGGGCCGGCTACATCGGCAGCCATATGGTGCTCGAACTGCTGGATTCGGGCGAGACTGTCGTGGTCCTCGACAATCTCTCGACAGGCTTCAAATTCGCCATTCCCGAGGGCGTCACCCTTGTGGTCGGCGATTTTGGCGACACGGCCCTGGTCGAACGGCTGATCGCGGATTACGGGATCGACGCCATCGCCCATTTCGCGGCCAAAATCGTCGTGCCTGATTCGGTGATCGACCCTCTCGGCTATTATCTCAACAACACCAGCAAGGCCCGCAGCCTGATCGAGGCGGCGGTAAAGACCGGTGTCCGGCACTTCATCTTCTCCTCGACGGCGGCGGTTTATGGCGAGACCGACCTTGGAGCCGTCGCCGAAGATCGGCCCGCGGCTCCGGTCTCGCCTTACGGGCGCTCGAAGCTGATGGTCGAATGGATGCTGGCCGACGCCGGCCAGGCCCATGACCTGAAGTTCGTGGTGCTGCGCTATTTCAACGTCGCAGGGGCGGATCCGCAGGGGAGATCCGGGCAATCGACCCGCAACGCCACTCATCTCATCAAGGTCGCGGTGCAGACGGCGCTAGGCCGGCGGCCCGCGTTGGAGATCTTCGGCACGGATTATCCAACGCCGGATGGAACCTGCCTGCGCGACTATATCCAGGTCAGCGATCTCGTGCGGGCCCATGCTGATGCGCTGCGCTATCTCCGGCAGGGAGGCGATAGCGTGGTCTGCAATTGCGGCTATGCGCGAGGCTATTCGGTTCGCGACGTGGTGAGCGTCGTTAGGGAAGTATCGGGCGTCGATTTCGAGGTGAAGATTTCGCCGAGGCGCGCCGGCGACCCCGCTGCGATCATCGCCGCCAACGACCGGATCCGGCAGGTGCTGGGCTGGACCCCCCGGCACGACGACCTTCGCGAAATCGTCGGCCAGGCTCTGCGCTGGGAGCGCCGTCTGCACAACCTAGTCGGTTGATGGGCGCGCGCGAAACCCCAAAGAATACGATGCGTTCGAGCGGAATCTTCGCGGTCCTCGACGCGTGAGCGTGCTCGCTTATTGTAGGTCGGAGCGTGTCCGCCTATAGGCGACATGCTCTATGCTTGCGGGACGAAGTTGCGCTATGGGGCGGTGGACCCCATTTCTCTCGCCGGAGAAGGCTGGGGAACCGGTCGGGTCATGCGGGGAACGTCGATGTCTTTCGGAAGCGATATGAAGGTGGCCGGAGGGGCGCTCGGGCCCAGTTCGACCCAGGCCGGGGTAAAGGACGTGACCACTGCGAGCTTCCGCCAGGATGTCGTGGCGGAATCGATGCGCCAACCCGTCCTGGTCGACTTCTGGGCGCCGTGGTGCGGTCCGTGCAAGCAGCTTACGCCTTTGATCGAACGCGCCGTCGCGGCGGCGGACGGCAAGGTCAAGCTCGTCAAGATGAATATCGACGAACATCCGCAGATCGCGGGACAATTGGGGATCCAGTCGATTCCGGCCGTGATCGCCTTCGGCAAGGGGCAGCCGGTCGATGGCTTCGTCGGCGCCTTGCCCGAGTCGCAGATCAAGCAGTTCATCGAGCGGCTCGTCGGCCCCTTGGGGGATCCGTTGAAGGCGCTGCTCGACGAGGCGTCCACCGCCCTCGATCAAGGGGATGCCGAGACGGCGGCCGCCATCTATGCCGAAATACTGGAGGCCGACGAAACCAACGCGGCTGCCCTGGCGGGACTCGCCAAGTTGCATCTCGACGCCGGGGCTATCGAGGAGGCCAAGGCGGTTCTGGCTCTGGCGACGGGCAGCGCCGGGCAGGATCCTGCGATCATCGCCGCGCGGGCCGCCGTCGATCTCGCGGAACAGAGTGCGGATCTTGGAGAATTGCCGGAGCTGCAGCGGCAGGTCGACGCCGATCCCGAAAATCATCAAGCCCGGTTCGATCTCGCGCTGGCCCTCAACGCCAACAATAAGCGCGAAGAAGCCGCAGGCGAACTGCTTGAAATCATCAAGCGGGACCGCACTTGGAACGAGGACGGTGCGCGCAAACAGCTTCTTCAATTTTTTGAAGCCTGGGGTTTTACCGATCCGGCATCGGTCAATGGGCGTCGGAAATTGTCAGGGCTGCTTTTCAGGTAGCCCGTCAGGGGTCGAGAATGAGCATCAATAAGCCCTATCGTGGTCTGGACGACCTGCCCGAGATCATCCCGGTGTTTCCGCTCAGCGGAGCCTTGTTGCTGCCGCGAGGTCAGTTGCCGCTCAATATTTTTGAGCCGCGCTACATGGCGATGATCGACGACGTGATCAAAGGCGATCGGATTATCGGCATGGTGCAGGTCGATGGCGACCCGACCGAGCAATCCAAGCGGCCGACGATCTACACGATGGGGTGCGCCGGGCGGGTCACCTCATTGGAGGAATCGGGGGATGGCCGCTATCTGCTGACGCTGACCGGCATCGCGCGCTACAAGATCGTCGAGGAATTGAGCGCTATTACCCCCTATCGTCAATGCCGGGTCGATTTCCGCTCCTTCCTGCGCGACCTCGACGAAGAGCAGGAACGCGATGAGGTGGATCGGGTGGGCGTCATCGGCGCTTTGCGTCAATTTGCGGAACGGCATCGTCTCTCGGTGGACTGGGAGGGAATCGATGCGGCGCCGAGCGATATGCTGGTCAACGCCCTCGCGATGATGTCGCCTTTCGGTCCCAAGGAAAAACAGGCGTTACTCGAAGCGCCCGACCTCAAGACCAGGGCGGACGTGTTGATCGCCATTGCGGAAATGGACATGGCGCGCGACGGTGCTTCATCGACCTTGCAGTAAGGGTTCGGTCTGCGTTTAGAGAGACAGAAGGGTTTCGACCATGAGCAACATCCGAGGCGTGTCTGGACCGGCGGTCAAGACCGGACAGACGGCCGTCGACCCTCGATTGCTCGAAATCCTGGTCTGTCCGGTGACCAAGGCGGGTTTGGTCTATGATCGGGAGCGGCAGGAACTGATTTCCCACGCCGCTCATCTGGCCTACCCCATTCGCGACGGCATTCCGATCATGTTGCCCGAAGAGGCTCGGCCGCTCGAGGAGTGATGGTCAAACAAACGGCAAGGTAGGCGGTGGTTCGCCTCGGGTCACGGTCTCGACCACGGCCTTGGCGGGCGGACCAGAAAATTGGGGGACGGCGATCTCGTCTCCTTCCTCCGCTTTGACCAGGATCGCACCGAGCGGCGTACCGATGGCCACCAGACCTCGCGCCTCGTCGTCTATGGTCTCCGTGAGGCGAAGTGTCAGGCGCTTGCGGTCCTCGAAGATGAGCGCCACCTCGTCTCCTGGTTTCATGCCGTGCGCGGCCTTGGGCGAGGGTTCGGCCCTCAAAGCCGTAGGCGGCGCGACGACCCGCCGCTCCGTGAGGTGTCGATCAGTGCCAGTCCCCGTCAATGACGACGGCGCGATGCCTTCCTGGTTCAAGGTCTCCATGAGATCGGCTAGCGTGCCGTTGGGATCACGATAGAAGTTCGAGGCGAAGCAACGCCAGAAGCGCCAACCGACGCGTTCGAGGATGCGCTGGCGCCGCATGTCCTCCCGCCAGCGGTCCGGGCCGTGAAAACTGTCGCCATCGCATTCGACCGCTAATCGCCGGCCTTCGGCGCCTTCCACGACAAGGTCGATGCGGAACCCCTCGGCGCCAACTTGCGGCTCGACTTGGTAGCCGCGAAGGATCAGGGCGCGCATTACGTCGCGCTCGAAGTCGGAATCGCATAGCGCGTAGAGGTCGCCCGAGGGTGCGCTGCGGACCGGCATCGGGTCTTGGAAATGCGCGATCAGCCGTGCCTTCAGATCCTTGGGATTGAGATCTTCCGGCGGTACGGACCGCACGAGAACGAGCCGATCCCGCGCCCGTGATACCGCGACGTTGAAGCGCTGCTCATAGCGCAGCATGGTCAATGTCGAACGATGGTGGCGATCGGCAACCAGCGACAGGAACACGATGTCGCGCTCGTTGCCCTGGAAGGTGGCGCTGTCTCCACACAGGATCCTGTGGCGCTGCATCGCCTCGTCGCCGATCCGCTCGCTCAGCGACACTCGGACCAGCTCCGCTTGCTCGCCGCCGATCAGCGAGATGACGCCGATCGAGCGCGTCGCCTGATCGGGATCGGTCGCGATGTTGGCGATTTCCTCGACGATCACCTCGGCTTCCGCGCGATTGATCTTTCGGGCGCCGTCGCGCGTGCCATGCGGCACGTAGATGTCGACCAGCGGTGGATCGATCCGCTCCTGCGCCGAGGGAATGCGGAGCGGTATGAGCTTCTCCGGATAGAACTGCATCGAAAACCGAATGATCGGTTCGACGCAGCGAAAATGCTCCTTGAGCATCAAACGGCTGTCCGAATAGACGGCCCGCATCAGGTCATAGAGGCTCTCACCCGGCTCCAGCAACGATTTGAATGGCAGGTCCTTGAGGTAGCGGTGCCTGAGCTGCTCGATCTTGCCGAGGCTGACGAAAGGCGGGGTTGGGCTGACCTGGCGGTCGTCGCCGACCGCGAGTATCTTGCGGCCCCGGAGCAGGGCCGGCAGTTCGGTGACGTCCGATTGGGAGGCTTCGTCGAGAATGACAAGGTCGAAGGTCGCGAGGCGCGAGGGCAGGAGTTCGGCAACGCGCCAGGTGGGCATGATCCAGCACGGAATGGCCTCATAGCACCGCGCCATCGCTTCGCGCGCGGCGCGCCGATGGTGACCAGCGCCTTTGCCGGTGCCCTTGCCGAGCCGTCCGAGCGCTCGCACATATTCGACCAGTGCCGACTTGACCCGGGGCGACAGTCGTCGTTCCAGCGTATGGAAAGCCCGCTCGCGCACCAACTCCACCAACAGCTTGCGGCTTCGTCGGTCCAGCGCCTCCCGTTCACGAGAGAGTTGCAGCATCATCGACCGCCCATCGATTTGGCCGAGATGGCGATCCGCCGCACCGTGATCCCAAGCCTCTCGCCAGTCCGTTGGCAGCAGAGCGTCGCCGTCATCGGCGGTCGGTTCCGTGCGCAGTCGAGCCGCCCAGTCCGGCGCGCCGGCGTCGCTGATCCGTTCGCAAAGAGCGCGGACGACAGCAAAGCATGAGGCCTTGGCATGAACGGAATCGATGCGTGCCAAAAGACTGGAATATATCGCCCCGAGCCTCTCCGTCTCGACATCCTCACGTCCGACGAGATGCGCGAAGAACTGTCGTCCCATTGTCGAGGTGCGATCCTCGCCGGTGAAAGCCGCGACGACCCGCATTCGTGCCGCGTCGGCGGCGGCCAGCCGGGTGACCACCAGGGCGGCCTCGATCCGCGCCGCGAATGCACGCGCCAGATCGGGATCCAAGGCGATTGTCTCAAGCGCTGGGACGTCCCGAAAGTCGTCGAGCGTCGTCCGGCACCGATCGAGTTGAGCGAGGGCCTGCGCGATCGGCCCCGGTTCTCCCCGATCATCGCCTGCGGGGCTGCCGGCTTCGACAGCGAAACTCCGCCAGCGCGCATCCAGCGCCAGCCTGCGCTCGCGCAGCGTGATCCGCGCCGCGACAGCCTCCCACAGCGTTTTGTCCTGGCCGGGCGGTAGACCTCGGACCCGGATTTCCGCGACGAGCCCCCTGCTTGCCGCCCTGCTGAAGGACAGCCGCCCGAAGGCGCGGTCTCCGGGGGCGGCGCGCAACACGGCGGCGCGCGCCGCCTCGTCGGCCAGAATATCGTCCGGCATCTCGACCGCGAAACTCGCCAGCCGAATTCGCTCGGTCTCCACCTCCCAATACTCCGAGGCGATCTCGCGCAGCATGTCGAGCCAGGGCGATGCCTCTCGCCGCGCGGCGAGGTTGAGATAGGGCTCGATCCAGCGCAGCCGCAGCGCGTCTTCCCAGCTAGCCGCGAGGTCGCGCAGCGCTTTGACGGCACGGTCCGCGTCCTCGATCCTGTCGGGCGCGATATGAAGGTCGGGCGCCGGCCCCTGCGCGGCAGTCGTGGCAACGGAGCGTGCGCGGACCAGATCCTCATGCCAACAGGCGGCGGTTTCGGCGCGGGGCAGGGCGTCGAGGTCGGGCAGGGCCGTGTCCCCATGATCCAGAAGGTCGCCCGCTTCTTGGCGTGCTTCGGCCAGGGCCGTCATGATCTCGTCGGTCAGGCCGGTGTCCTGGACAAAGGAGAGCGGACGGTCGGTGAACCAGCTATGGGTGTCGCGCGCCGTATCGAGCTTGCGCGCCAGATCGGCGGGCGCAACCGCGCCGGGACCGATCGGGGCCGTCTGATGCTGTGCGATCGCTTCGAGTTCGACATCGATCGCCGCCATGCGGTGCCGAATCTTTACGATCTCCGAATCGCAGCGCCGGATGGCTGAAAGCCTGATCTCCGGCCGGCTCTCCTCGACGACGGATTGGATCTCGCGAATGGCGGCCTCGACCTGTCGCATGCCCTGGCGCTCGCTTGCCAGGAGCGCGATGGTCAAGGGCTGGATTTTCTCCGGCAATTGATCGCGCAGGACCGACAAGGCTGCCTCGCCCCGCGACACAACCAGCACGCTCTGACCGAGCGCCATGGCATGACAGATGAGGTTGGCGATCGTGTGCGTCTTGCCGGTGCCGGGCGGCCCTTGCACAACCAGCCCGTCGCTTTTGGCGAGACGCCTCACGATCGCGATCTGGTCGTCGTTGAACGGTTTGGGGAAGAAAACGTCGCTTGCCATCTGGTCCGGTGGCGGGGTCTCGCCATCCGGGCTCATGCCGAGCATCGAGCCGAGGGGCGTCCAGTCAGTCGTGCCGTGGTCGGATGGTGGATTGACCAGTCGTTGAGCCAGCCCATGGATCTCGGCCCCCTCGCGGGCCAGCGTGCGGAACCGTGCGATATCGTCGAGGACGACATGCTGCGAGCGTGGCCGCGCGAACAGCACCCAGCCATCCGAGATCGACGGCGCGTCGAGGTCGTTGAGATCCGAATGCGGTCCCCGCGCGTAGCGGCCGTTGGACGCGAGGCGCGCTGCGGCTGCCATCAGGATGGGTTCGAAACTGTCGTGACGCCAAGGCGAGATGCCATCGTCCTCACCGGCGCGCGCAATCTCCGCCTGGACCATCCGCTCCAGTTGAGGAAGGTTCGGGCAATCGAACGCCTCGTAGGGCTTGAAGTCTACCCGCGCATTGGCCTCGCGCGGGCGAAGGCGGATCGTCCCCGAGGGGTCGAGTTCGAGTTCGACGAGCTGCTCGATGAACGGCCGATCGATGCTGCGGCCTTCTCGCGTCCACTGGACGGGGCCGATGCCCCAGACCGCCTCGAGGGTCGTCTCGGTTCCGCCGAGGTCGAGAAGCTGCTGGAGTTTGTAGAGGCGGCCGTAGATGGCGATCGTCCGGCGCCGGGGGGCCTCCTCGTCGGCCCATCTTTGCCAGGGGCCGGCGATCCAGACTTCGATGTCTTCGGCGACGGCGGGCGTATCGCTGAGGCGCAGTGTCCGGTGAAAGCGCGGCAAAGCCTCAGCGCCCCCCAGCGCTTCAGGCACGGGTGCTAAATCCTCTTCCGCCGCTCGATCCGAAGCCAGCATCGCGTCGCGTTCGATGGCGCTGACAATCTCCAACCGCTCGTGAAGAACCGTCGGGGTGGCGGCCGGGTCGGTGCTGGATACGATCCAGGGTAGAAGACCGACGGGGGGCGCTGGGGGCGTGCTGCGGGAAAACCTCTCGATCGAAAGCCAGACCGAGCCGTCATCGTCTCGCTGATCGAGCGCGATGCCAGGCAGACCATCGATCTCCTGGTCGCGGACGGCCAAATGGGTGCCGTCGGCGAGGCGATAGTCCGCGACGCGAAGGGCCACGCGCTCGTCAAGCCTGACCACCTGCTCCATGTAGTCGAGTAGGTCGACAAGCTTGTGGCCTTCCGTTTTTGTCACACCGTCCAGAATTCATGGCTCCCGATTCGACCGAGACGACAGAACCCCGGATGACGCCGCATGGCAAGCAGGCCGCTTTTGTTGCAAGAAAACGTGGATGGGGTGGTGAGCGCTGGTCGAACCTCGCCGGATGTTCGGGAAAGCTACGCTTCGCTCGCCATGGCGTTGGCGGCTGGATAATCCATTGTGGCCGTACACATCGAATTTTACGCTAAGCACGCCGCGCTTTGTCGCTTTCTCACGGGAGCGGAACGCGCTAGTCGCTTAAGATAGGTTCTCACCGAGAAACTAAGTTTCTATGACCGACAAACATCATATCCTGACGCTGTCTTGCGAAGACCGGCCCCGCATCGTGGCTACCGTGACCGGCCGGCTCGCGGATCTTGGCGGCAATATCGCTGAAAGCGCCCAGTTCTGGGATCGAAGCACAAACCGCTTTTTTCTCCGGATTCATTTTACCGCGCCCGAGAGCGTGACCTCCGATGCGGTTCGGACGGCGTTGGGGCCGGCATCGGCATTGTTCGGCATGCAGCTCGACCTGACCGACGGCGACAGGCGGCCGAAGATCATCGTGATGGTCTCGCGCTTCGACCATTGCTTCGAACATCTGCTCTACCAGATCCGCGTTGGCTGGTTGCGTGCCGATGTCGCGGCGGTGGTGTCGAACCACGAGGCGGCCCGGGCCTCCGCCGAGGCGGCCGGCCTCACTTATCATTGCTGGGCGGTGACCAAGGAAAACAAGGCCGAGCAGGAGCAGCGCATGCTTCAACTCGTCGATGAAACGGGGGCCGAACTCGTCGTCCTGGCGCGCTACATGCAGGTGCTATCGGACCGCTTCTCGACGGCGCTGTTCGGGCGGATCATCAACATCCACCATTCCTTCCTGCCGAGCTTCAAGGGCGCGAAGCCCTATCATCAGGCCTATGAGCGCGGCGTGAAGATCATCGGCGCCACGGCTCACTACGTCACCGCCGACCTCGACGAGGGTCCGATCATCGAACAGGAGATCGAGCGGGTGAGCCATGCTTTGTCTGGAGACGATCTCGTGGCGGTCGGCCGCGACATCGAATCCCGTGTGCTGGCGCGGGCGGTGAAGATGCATATCGAGCGTCGGGTGTTTCTGAACGGCCGAAAGACGGTGGTCTTCACGTGAGTGCTCGCCTGATCGACGGGAAGGCCATCGCGGCCGAAGTGACGGCGCGCATCAAGGCTGCCTCGGACATTCTGCTTGAGCGCACGGGGCAGGTGCCGGGCCTCGCGGTCGTGCTTGTCGGGGAGGACCCCGCGAGTCAGGTCTATGTCGCCAATAAGAGCCGCACAGCCAAGGCCTGCGGGTTCAAGTCGCTTCAGCTCGACCTCCCGGCCGACACGACGCAGGCCGCCCTCCTCGATCATGTGGCGGCGCTTAACGCAGATCCGTCGATCCATGGCATTCTGGTTCAACTGCCGTTGCCGAAGGGGCTCGACGCGGGTGCCGTGATCCGCTCGATCGATCCGGACAAGGATGCCGACGGTCTCCATCCAATCAATGTCGGCCGGCTTGGCATGGGTGACCTCGACGAGGCTTTCGTGCCGTGCACGCCGGCTGGCAGCATGGTGCTGTTGCGGCGCGTTATGCCGAACCTCGCCGGCAAACATGCGGTCGTGATCGGCCGATCCAATCTGGTGGGAAAACCCATCGCGCAACTGCTGCTGAACGCGGATTGCACGGTGACCATCGCTCACTCCCGAACAGCGGATCTTCCCGGCCTTTGCCGGACTGCCGACATCTTGGTGGCCGCGGTCGGCAGGCCCGAAATGGTCAGGGGCGACTGGGTGAAGCCTGGCGCAATCGTGATCGACGTCGGCATCAACCGCATCGAACTCGGCGATGGCAAGAGAAAGCTTGTCGGCGATGTAGCCACAGCGGAAGCCGCCGAGGTCGCCTCAGCCATCACGCCTGTTCCGGGCGGCGTAGGGCCGATGACCATCGCCATGTTGCTCGCCAATACATGCCGTTCCGCTTATCGCCATCAGGGTCTGCCGGCGCCGGATCTGTTCGGCTGAAGCCTATCCCGCAGCGCAGCGCCCACATAGGCCCTCAAGTTCGACGGTCTGCTTGTCGAGCCGGAAGCCGGCGCGCTCTGCGGTACGCAGCAGCACGGCATCGAGGGCGTGATCGTCGATTTCCTGCGCCACGCTGCAGCGCGAGCAGATGAGCATGACGCCATGGTGGTCGTGCCCCGGCGTGTCGCAAACCGCATAAGCGTTACGGCTCTCGACGCGCACGACGAAGCCGTTTTCCACCAAAAATTCCAGGGAGCGATAGACCGTCGGCGGTGCGACCGGGCGCCCCTGTGCCTTGGACAGGCCATCGATCAACGCATAGGCGGTCAGCGGAGCCTCCGCGCCGGCGATCAACAGCAGAACCTGGCGGCGCAGAGCCGTCAACTGCAGGTTACGCTCACCGCAGATCGTTTCGACCTGACGCAGCCATGGTCCGCTAGCGCTAATTTCGTTGCCCGCTTCGGTCATCCATCTCCTCCATGTCCAATGTGATGGACCAATGCCGCCGCCGCAAGCCGCACCATAAGAACGTCCCGACAAAATGATACATTGTAACATTAAACGTTATAACATAACGTTTCCTCAGAATTTCTCACAGGCGAGAAATTGCTGGTCCAAATGCCTGGAGGCACCATGTCCCTGTTTCCGAAAATCGTCGCAACGAGCATTCTTGTCGCGACGCTTCCTTTCGCAGCCCCGCAATCGGCCGCCGCTGCCGAGGTATCGGTGGTCGCCGCCGAGAATTTCTACGGCGATCTTGCCCGGCAGATCGGTGGGTCCGGCGTCAAGGTCACGAGCATCCTGACCAACCCTGACCAGGATCCCCATCTTTTCGAGGCCGATCCTTCCACGGCCCGCATCATAAAGGGCGCCAAAATCGCTATCGCCAACGGGGTCGACTACGATCCATGGATGGAAAAACTGCTCAAGGCTGATCCGTCGGTAGGGCGCACCGAGATTGTCGTTGCCGATCTGTTGGGCCGCAAGATCGGCGATAACCCACATCTCTGGTATGATCCGGTCACGATGACCAGCGTCGCGAAGCGGCTTGCCGCCGACTTGTCGGCCATCGACGGGCCTCATAAAACCCAATACGAGACGAATGTCGCGACCTTCGAGGCATCCCTCAAGCCCATGACCGACAAGATCGCCGCCATGAAGGGGAAATATGCCGGTGTGGCCGTGACCGCATCCGAGCCGGTGTTCGGTTATATGGCGGAGGCGCTGGGCCTCGACGTCCGCAACAAAAGCTTTCAACTGGCCGTGATGAACAATACCGAACCGAGCCCGGCGGAGGTGGCGGCCTTCGAGGACGATCTCAGGGGTCACAAGGTCAAGGTGATGCTCTACAATAGTCAGGCGGACGATCAGGCTGTCAAAAGGCTGGTGGGCATTGCCAAGGAGGCCAAGGTTCCGGTGGTCGGCATCACCGAAACCGAACCGGCGGGCAAAACTTATCAGGCCTGGATGCTGAGCCAGCTCGACGCGCTCGATCATGCCTTGGCCGGAGGCGGCTCTTGAGCCTCGTCTACTTCGACAAAGTCACGTTGGATCTCGGCGGCCGGACTATCCTGTCCGGCGCCAGTTTCGATATCGAGCCCGGCGAATTCATCGGTCTGCTGGGTCCCAATGGCGCCGGTAAAACGACGTTGATCCGGGCCATTCTGGGGCTCGTCGTACCCCGTTCCGGCACCATCCGCGTGCTGGCGAGAGATGCTGTGCGTGGAAACCGCGCCATCGGCTACCTGCCGCAAGTGCGCGGGGGCACCGACCTGCGCTGGACCGGCTGGGATTTCGTCGCCAGTGCGGCGTCGGGCCATCGGTGGGGATTGCCTCGTCTCGATGCCGCCGCTCGTCGTGACGTCGATTGGGCGCTCGACTTGGTGGATGCCACGGCCCTCGCACGGCGCCCGCTGGGCGAGTTGTCGGGAGGGGAGCGGCAGCGTCTGCTTCTATCCCAGGCGCTTCTGGGCCGCCCAAAGCTGCTGTTGCTCGACGAACCGCTCGTGAACCTCGATCCGGCCCATCAGCGCTCGGTGGTCGAGCTTGTGTCGCGGCTGAACAAGGATCTCGGCTGCGGCGTGCTGTTCAGCGCGCATGAACTCAACCCGCTGCTCCCCGTGATGGACCGGGTGCTTTATGTCGGTCGCGGGCAGGCGGTTCTCGGCACGGTCGAGGAGGTCATCACAGGACCGACCCTCTCGCGCCTCTATGGGTCGGAGATCGAGGTTCTGAAGATGGGCCGCCGCATCTTCGTAATGGCGGGAGACACCGAGGCCGAGAGCGAGGCCCATCGTCACGATCATGACGACGGCGGTGCCGTGCACCACCACCACCATCACGGCGAACGCGCTCCACATGTTTGACTATGACTTTATGCGGACGGCCTTCATGGCCAGCGGTGTCGTGGCGATCCTCTCGGGGCTCGTCGGTTATTTCCTGGTTCTGCGTAATCAGACCTTTGCGGGCCACGCCTTGGCGCATGTCGGCTTCACCGGCGCGACCGGCGCGATCCTGCTCGGCATTTCGCCTCTCGCGGGTCTGATCGGCTTTACCCTGCTCGCCGGCATCGCCATGGGGGCGCTGGGGGAAAAACTCAATGCTCGCGATGTCGCGGTGGGGATGACGCTGTCTCTGGCCTTGGGCTTCGGCTTGCTGTTCCTGCATTTTTATACCGCCTTCGCCACACAAGCGACCGCGCTGCTGTTCGGCAATGTCCTTGGCGTCGATCGCGGCGCGCTTGTCAGTCTCGTCATTCTCAGTGTGGTGAGTCTGGGAACGCTTGGCGTCATTTCCCGCCCGCTTTTGTTCTCCTCGCTCCAACCTGAACTGGCGGAGGCGAAGGGCGTACCGATCCGCTTCGTCGCTGTTGTGTTCATGGCCATCGTCGCGGTCGCAACGGCCGAATCGACGCAGATCGTCGGCGTGCTGCTCGTTTTCACGCTCATGGTCGGGCCGGCCGCCACCTCCCGCAACGTGACTGCCCGTTTCAGGGTGGGCATCGCGGCCTCGGCGCTTCTGGCGCTTGCCGAGGCCTGGGGCGGGCTGTGCCTGGCATGGTGGACGGATTGGCCGGTCAGCTTCTGGATCACGGCCCTATCGGCGATAGCCTATGGCTTCAGCCTTCTGTCGGGCCGATTCAGACGTCTCATTGCGGTCAACAGCCTAACGGCACAGGTTGCGCCGATCCGCGTCACGCCGCCTTGACGGCTTCCTGCATGGCGGCCAGCACGTCGTTCGGCATCCAAGGCTTGGACACGTAGCGGATGCGCGGATGCAATTCGTCCGGCAATCTCGTGATCTGGCCGGAGGTCACCAGCACTGCAATGTCCGGGCAGACCTCGGACACGATGCCGGCGAGTTCCAATCCATCGGTGTCGCCCGGCAGATAAACATCGGTGAAGATGGCGGCCACATGCTCCTTGTGGTCGCGCACGAAATTGATCGCATCGTCGCCAGAAGAGAATTCGACGACCTCGATGCCGGCATCTTCGAACAGGCTCGTGGCGTTCAGGCGAATCAACGGTTCATCTTCGACAACGACGACAATGCGGCGCTGCATGGCGGCCTCCGACCAAATCTTGGACACGCGGGGTGTGAAAGCACGCTACTCTTGCGAGATTTCGCATCAGCCAACACCAGCCACAAACACGATGCGGAGAGCAATGACGCTATGATGCTGCGCTGCACAAATGGCCGAGATGTGACGCTAGCGTCAAACCGCTCGGATATTTTGCAGACGGGCAATTTTTTGAGGTGTTTAATCGATACAAGACCGCGTTTGAAAAATCTTGATTTACCGCAAGAGATTTGCACTCACTCACTTACCAAAGACCTAACGCCGTTCCGAGCCCCTCATGCTCGGGCGCTTAAACTCAATGGCGAGTGCTGGACACTGAAGGCCTCGGTGACCCGCCGAACGGGAGCGTCGGTCGAAACTTGAGGCCGTCGGGATCAAAGAGCTCTCTTGGCGGCCAACGGGAGGCCGTGGCCAATCGCTCAAAGACCAATGATCTAAGAAGCCGAGGCCCTGTGTCTGGGCTATGAATTTTGGTAGCGGGAGAGGGACTCGAACCCCCGACACGCGGATTATGATTCCGCTGCTCTAACCAGCTGAGCTACCCCGCCACACGCAGGCTCGCGCCCGGACGTCATCGCGGCGATATAGGTGTCAGACAAAGCCGATGTCAACCGTTTGCCGCGCTAACAACCCGGCGCTCATTGAGTCCCGAAATCCAGCATGGGTGCCGCTAGACATCGCGGAGATTTCAGCCGAACCGACCGTTAAGCCACCCCTCCGAGGGAGCAGGGCCTTCGGCGAGATCATCCGCGCGGTCCGCGCCGACGATAGCCTCCATCAGCCCGAACAACCGCATCTTCACGCGCTCGTCCTCGATGGCATGCAACATCCGGATGATCTTGATGTCGTAGGCTGTGGTGTTGCGTGGCATCCTGCCCAGGACTCGTTCCGGCAAGGCCTCGGTGCCATTGTCATCAAGGCTGTCTGGGACATCCTCAAAAAAGAAGGACATGTCCTTCTCCAAGGTGTGGGCTATGCTCAGCAATTGGCTCGCGCTGATCCGATCCTTGCCAAGTTCGTATTTCTGGATCTGCTGGAACGACACACCAAGCTGATCTCCCAATACGGTTTGCGAGAGTTTTCGCTCGATCCTGGCAGCGCGCACACGCGCCCCGAGATGACGGTCAACAGCCTCATGTTTGCGTGACAATTTACGCCCCTCGACGGCATCTCGTTCTTATAGACAAGACTGACAAGGATGTAGCGCGAGTCCTAACTAATATCCAGCTAAGATAGAGTTAAAAGAACCTTCATCCCCTAAAGGGGTCGGTATCGGAGGCTTGTTGGCGCCCGTCGGGCAATCATGCGACGGCGAGCTTAGTGGCGGGACTTGGAGACAGTCGATCGCCGCGTTCGCTTGCTCGCGGTTTTTTGTCCTTCAAGTTCCGTTCGCGCGACGCTGAGGGAGGCATCAAGACAAAAGACGAGCACATCGGCCTTTAACTGCTCGGCTTCCTCACGGGCGTATACGATCAGCCGTTCAAGCGCGACAAGGCGTGTCCGGGGGTCGGCACTTGAAATTTCAGCCGAGCCAGCGGCATTCGCAATATCATGAGTTTTCATGGTAATTCCTGAAAACATTGAGACTCTGAGCAGCAAAACAATTCAGCTAAAAAAGACCCGCCTCGGAAAGGCACCCTCGGACAGTCATAGGTTTCTAAACTGCATAATATCCGCGCCGCCGCAAATGGAATTTGCAAGTGCCGCCGGTCAAGATGCAGACATGCTTACCTGCCGGATCCTGCAGGTGACTTGGTGAGAAAGCCTACGAAAATCGCACTTCTGTGTTTCAACCGTGTGTCACGTCAACTGTGGTGAGGTTAGCCTCTCCGGCGGCGTGATGGTCACGACCAGCGCAAGGGCATTCGCGTTTTTATTCCCTCATCCCTTCGGCCGGCGCCGTGCTTGTGCGAAGCTCAGTACCGAAGGCTCGGCAATCGAGCCTCGTTTGCCCCCGTCCATTGATCCTCCGGACCCAGCGATGCGCAGCGGCATCCTCGATACGGGTTGAATCCGCTCCGAAGGCTGCTATAATCGTTTGTGTACAAACATTCTGGAGCTTGGCGGGATCCATCGTCAAGACCTTAAGTGGCAACTAGGTCCCTTGACGCTATATTGAAC
Source organism: Lichenihabitans sp. (assembly GCA_965214365.1). Taxonomy (GTDB): domain Bacteria; phylum Pseudomonadota; class Alphaproteobacteria; order Rhizobiales; family Beijerinckiaceae; genus Lichenihabitans. The sequence goes on along the minus strand of CBDCBM010000003.1, from coordinate 1,029,944 downwards.
CGCTCCTATCGCTCCGCCGTAATGTCGTTCCTTGCAGAGCCGGTGCAAAGCGGAGTGAAACTTCGGAGGCCGAAAGATCTCGCATCGAGGTCTGCGAGGCACCGCAACTGATCGATCGGAGTTGAGTTTGAGCAATTTCAATCAGGAAACCGTGCTGGGTGTTCACCATTGGACCGATGCGCTGTTCAGCTTCAGGACGACGCGCAATCCCTCGTTCCGCTTTCGGAGCGGTGAATTCACGATGATCGGCATGGAGGTCAACGGCAAGCCTTTGCTGCGGGCCTATAGTGTGGCCAGCGCTCACTACGAGGAAGAACTCGAATTCTTCTCGATCAAAGTGCAGGACGGTCCGCTGACGTCGCGCTTGCAGCATCTCAAGGTCGGCGACCCGATCCTTGTCAGCCGCAAGGCCACGGGAACGCTGGTCATCGACAATCTTCACGCGGGGCGCAATCTCTATCTCTTGGGAACCGGGACCGGTCTTGCGCCTTTCCTTAGCGTCATCAAGGATCCCGAGACTTACGAGCGCTTCGAGAAGGTGGTGCTGGTTCACGGTGTCCGGCAGGTCAACGAACTCGCCTATGGCGATGCCATCAGGACCACGCTGCCGCAGGACGAACTGATCGGCGAGTTGATCCGAGAGCAATTGATCTACTACCCGACCGTGACACGCGAACCCTTCCGCAACACCGGCCGCATCACCGACCTCCTCGGCTCGGGCAAGATCGCCGGCGACCTCGGGCTGGCCGATCTTGAAGCCGAACACGATCGCGTCATGATGTGCGGCAGCCCTGGAATGCTGGTGGACACCAAAGCGCTCCTCATCGAGCGCGGTTTTATCGAGGGCAACCATGGCGAGCCGGGCCAGTTCGTGATCGAGAAAGCCTTCGTCGAGCGTTAGGGCCAATGCTCCGCCTCTCATTGAGAGGCGGAGCATTGGCGTCCGGAGCCATTGGCCGAGGGTCGATGTGGTAATGTTTAGGAGGGTTCCATGAGCGCTGTCCCGCATTCTCGATCCCCCTCGTCGTCCGCCAAGCCAAGCTTCGTCTGGGACGATCCGCTCCTGCTCGACGATCTCCTCAGCGAGGACGAACGGCTGATCCGCGACACGGCGCGAGCCTATGCGCAGGAAAAATTGCAGCCGCGCATCGTCGAAGCCTATGCCGACGAAATCACCGACCGAACGATTTTCAACGAGATGGGCGAACTCGGGCTCCTTGGGGTCACGGTGCCCGAAGAGTTCGGCGGCGCCGAAGCCTCATATGTGGCCTACGGGCTCGTGGCTCGTGAGGTCGAACGCGTCGATTCGGGTTATCGCTCGATGATGAGCGTGCAATCCTCGCTCGTCATGTATCCGATCTACGCCTATGGCGACGATGCCCAACGGCGAAAATATCTGCCGAAGCTCGCCTCGGGCGAATGGGTCGGCTGTTTCGGCCTCACGGAGCCCGAGGCGGGCTCCGACCCCGCCGGCATGAAGACGCGGGTGGAAAAAATCGACGGCGGCTATCGGATCACCGGCGCCAAAATGTGGATCTCCAACGCGCCGATCGCTGATGTCTTCGTCGTGTGGGCCAAATCCGCCGCCCATGGCGACGACATTCGAGGCTTCGTGCTCGAAAAAGGGATGAAGGGGCTTTCGGCTCCGAAGATCGGCGGCAAGCTGTCATTGCGGGCCTCGATCACCGGTGAAATCGTCATGGAGGGCGTCGAAGTCGGCGAGGATACTCTGCTGCCCAATGTCGCCGGGCTCAAGGGACCGTTCGGTTGCCTCAATCGGGCGCGCTACGGCATTTCCTGGGGTGCCATGGGGGCCGCCGAGGATTGCTGGCATCGCGCGCGGGATTATGTGCTCAACCGCAGGCAGTTCGGGCGCCCGCTCGCGCAAACCCAACTCGTCCAGAAAAAACTCGCTGACATGCAGACGGAAATCACCCTCGGCTTGCATGCTTCGCTTCGCGTCGGACGCCTATTCGACGAGGGCCGCATGGCCCCGGAGATGATTTCGCTCGTCAAGCGTAACAATTGCGGTAAGGCGCTCGATATCGCCCGCCAGGCGCGCGACATGCATGGCGGCAATGGGATCATGGGCGAGTACCACGTCATGCGGCACGCCCAGAATCTTGAGACCGTCAACACCTATGAAGGCACGCATGACGTTCATGCGTTGATTCTCGGCCGCGCACAGACCGGGCTTCAAGCCTTTTTCTAAACCGGCTGAGGGACTACCGATGAACCCAATCCGTATCAGCCTTGCCGGCAGCACGGGCTGGGTCGGGCGTGCCCTCGTCGCCGCGATCGGCGCGGCGGACGATCTGGTGCTCGCCGGTGCCGTGAGCCGCAGCGCGGCCGGACGTGACGCCGGCGAAGCTGCCGGAATCGCACCGCTCGGCCTTAAAATCTCGCCCAGCCTTGCCGAGGCTCTGGACGCTGCCGCCTCCGATGTCATGATCGACTATACGAAGCCCCTCGAGGTGAAGGCGCATGTGCTGCTGGCGCTGAAACAGGGGCGCCATGTCGTCATCGGAACGTCTGGCTTGTCGGCGGAAGATTATACCGAGATTGATGCTGCGGCCCGGGACGCCGGACGGGGCGTCCTTGCGGCCGGCAATTTCTCCATCACGGCGACGTTGATGCGCCGCTTCGCGCTCGACGCCGCCCGCTTCGTGCCAGACGTCGAGATTATCGACTATGCGTCGGCCTCTAAATCCGATACGCCCTCCGGCACGGCTCGGGAACTGGCCGACCTTCTCGGTGCCGCGCGGATGGCCGGCACGGCCAAGCCGGTCGAGTGTCTCGCTGGCGTCAGGGAAACGCGTGGCGGGGCCATCGGCGCACCGCATCCGGTGCAGGTCCATTCCTTGCGCCTGCCGTCGTTCGTTCTCTCCTGCGAAGCAGTGTTCGGCGCGGACAATGAGCGCTTGGTGATCCGCCACGATGCCGGCTCTTCCGCTGCGCCCTATGTGGCTGGTACTCTTCTGGCAGCCCGACGCGTCTCGGGCTTCACCGGCCTCAAACGCGGCCTCGACGCCGTGATGGATTGACGCCGTGAACAAACCCCTCGCCGGTATCAGGGTGCTCGAACTCGCCCGCATTCTGGCAGGTCCATGGATTGGCCAGGTTCTGGCGGACCTCGGCGCGGATGTGGTCAAGGTCGAGCGTCCGGGCGAGGGCGACGATACGCGGTCGTGGGGGCCGCCTTTCGTGCCGGCGCGCGACGGCGGTCACCTCTCGGCGGCCTATTTCCATGCCGCCAATCGCGGCAAGCGCTCGATCACGGCCGATTTTGACACGCCCGAAGGGCAGGCCATCATCCTTCGTCTGGCCGCCCATGCCGACGTGCTGATCGAGAATTTCAAGGTTGGCGGGCTCGCGAAATACGGGCTCGACCATGCCAGCCTGCGCAAGGTCAACGCGAAGCTCGTCTATTGTTCGGTGACGGGGTTCGGCCAGACGGGGCCTTATCGTCAGCGGGCGGGTTATGATTTCATGATCCAGGCTATGGGCGGGATCATGGACCTGACCGGCGCTCCGGAAGGTGAGCCGCAAAAAATCGGCGTCGCCTTCGCTGACCTTTTCACCGGCGTCTATGGCGTCATCGGCATTCTGGCAGCATTGCGCCGGAGGGATGAGACGGGCGAGGGCGGACATGTCGACATGGCGCTGCTCGATACCCAGGTCGGTGTGCTGGCGAACCAGGCCATGAACTATCTCGTCTCGGGGACCGGGCCGCGCCGCCTCGGCAATGCGCATCCCAACATCGTGCCCTACCAGATCTTTCCGGTCCTCGACGGCCATGTCGTGGTGGCGGTCGGCAATGACGGCCAATTCAAGCGCTTCGCGGCTGTGCTTGGCGCCAGTCCCCTGGCGGACGATCCGAGGTTCCGCACCAATCCGCTGCGGGTCGAGCATCGCACCGCGCTGGTGCCTGCGCTGACAGCACTCACCGTCACCATGACGCGCGCCGATCTCCTGGCCGCGCTCGAACGGGAAGGCGTGCCTTGCGGGCCGATCAATACCGTGGCGGAGGTATTCGATGATCCGCACGTGATCGCGCGAGGTCTTCGGGTCGATCTGCCGAGCGAGACGGCCGCTTCGGGATCGGTTCCAAGCGTGGCGTCTCCGCTCGTTCTCGACGGTGTGCGGATGACGGCCGACCGGCCTTCGCCCCGCCTGGGGGAACATCAGGCGGAGGTGTTGGCCGATCCAGCCTGGGGCAACGGCCCCGCGCCTTCGTCGCCGACGATATCTTAAGGCTAAACGCATGACGATGCTTGTTTTTTAGATGCCGAAAGCAAACCCGCGCAGACCGACATGCTTTGATGCGACGCATCAGGTCGGAGGCCCGATAGCAGGTTTGAAATTTGCAGGCTAAATCGTTTCAAAATAACCTGCGCCCTCACTTCGGAGTGACCTATGACCTCTGGCCAAGATGTGCTCGGTTTGCTGCGTTCGCGCCGGCAAGGGTTCAGTCTTCCCGGGGCCTTTTACAAGGATCCCGATCTTTATCAGGTCGACCTCGATCGGATTTTCTACAAGGAATGGCTGTTCGCCGGCCATGATTGCGAAATCGCGACGCCAGGGCAATTCTTCACCCTGCAGATCGGCGCTTATCCGGTCGTCGTCGTTCGCGGCAATGACGGGCAGATCAATGCTTTTCATAATTCCTGCCGGCACCGCGGCTCACGCGTCTGTACGGCGGACCACGGCAAGGCGAAGCGGCTTGTCTGCCCCTATCACCAATGGTCCTACGATCTTGACGGCAGCCTCGCCCGGGCGCGGCACATGGGGGAGGATTTCGATCGGTCGTCCTTCGGATTGAAGCCTGTGCATTGTCGCTCCGTGGGCGGCTACATCTTCGTCTCCGTCGCGCAGGATCCGCCGGCTTGGGAGCCTTTCCGGGCTGCGGCCGAACCTTATTTGGCGCCTCATCGCCTCGGCGAGACCAAGGTCGCATTCGAGAGCACCATCGTCGAGAATGGCAACTGGAAGCTCGTCTGGGAAAACAACCGCGAATGCTTCCACTGCGCCGCGAACCATCCTGAACTCTGCCGTACCTTTCCCGATGCGCCGACCATTTCCGGCGTCGGTGGCGCGGATTCGGATCCCGTCATCGCAGCGCATGTGGCGCGCTGCGAGGGCGCTGGCCTGCCAAGTGCCTTCAAGATCTCGGCGTCCGGCCAGCATCGGCTGGCCCGCATGCCGCTGCTCGATGGCGTCGAAAGCTACACGATGTCAGGCAGGCTGGCCGTCCGGCGTCCGCTCTGCGACGACGTGCGCCTGCCGAACGTCGGCACGCTCCTCCTGTTCCATTATCCGAGCACCTGGAACCACATCCTCGGAGACCATGCGATTTCGTTCCGTGTTCTCCCGATCTCGCCGACTGAGACGCAGGTGACCACGAAATGGATGGTGAACAAGGAAGCGGTCGAAGGCGTCGACTATGACCTTGCCGATATGACCCACGTCTGGCTCGCCACCAATGACCAAGATCGCCGCGTCGTCGAAGAGAATCAGCGCGGCATTCTGTCGCCCGCCTACGAGCCGGGCCCCTATTCGCCCGAGCATGAGTCCGGCGTCGTTCAGTTCGTCGACTGGTATTGTTCGACGCTGGAACGCGCCTTGGGCGAAGCCCGTCCGGCACTCAGCCGGGTGGCGTAGGTCTGGCGGATAGCCAGCCAGAAATTTGCTCACACATCCTTCAACAACCTCAGCGCGTCGTAGACAGCGGCGTGGATGTTGCGGGAGGCGACAGCATCGCCGATCCGCCACAACACGAATCGGCCGTCGGGGTTGGTCTCGACCGCTTGGGGACGATCGTCGATCAGTGCCGCATGGTCGATTTCCCCCAGATTGCGCGATAGCGGTTTCAGCGCGAAATAGAGATCGTCGAGCGGCATCGTGCCATGTTCGACGACGATCTGGTCGGCGGTCTTGTCGATGTGACGGCGACCATATTCGTCGAAGAAGGTCGCGACGAGCCGGTTGCCCTCGCGGCGGACCCGCTCCAGGCGAAGATTGAGCGTCGTCGTGACGTCGTGCTCCGCAAAAGCCTTGAAATAGGCCGGAAAGCTGGTGCCGCCGACATCCGGCGCGACCATCCGCTCCGGCGTCACGATCTCGAGTTTCGCGCCGGCGCGGGCAATGAACTCTGCCGCCGTCATACCGGGATGAGCCCCGTTGTCGTCATAGAGGAGGACATGGTCGCCGACCTTGGTCGAGCCCGTGAGAATGTCCCAGCTCGTGGTCACCAGGTCTTCCCCCTCATCGAGGAAGGCGGTGTTGGGCAGGCCACCGGTCGCAACGACGACAATGTCCGGTGATTCTCCAACGACATCAGTGTCTTCAGCATAAGTGTTGAAGCGAAACGTTGTGCCATGGCGTTCGCATTCCGCGAGGCGCCAATCGACGATGCCGAGGATTTCTCGTCGCCGCTTCAGGCCTGCCGTGACCAGAATCTGACCTCCCGCCTTGTCCGCCGCTTCGAAGACCACGACCTCGTGACCCCGCGCGCTCGCGACCCTGGCAGCCTCGAGGCCGCCCGGGCCGGCGCCGACCACGACCACCTTTTTTCGCGGCGCCGTTGAGGGTGTGAGGCTATGGGGCATCGTGCCCTCGCGCCCGGTCGCGGCATTGTGGATACATGCCGCCTGGCCGCCATAGATCGAGTCGATGCAATAGGCCATGCCGACGCAGGGACGGATCTCGTGCTCCCGCCCCTCGGCGACCTTCCGCGCGATATGGGGATCGGCCATATGGGCACGGGTCATTCCCACCATGTCGAGCTTGCCGGAGGCGATCGCGTAACGCGCCGTCGCCACATCCTGGATGCGGGCCGCGTGGAAGGTCGCAAGGCCGGTCGCTGCGCGGATTTCACCCGCGAAATCGAGATGCGGCGCCGAGCGGGCACCCATGCCCGGGATGACATTGGCCAGCGCGGCGTCGGTATCGATATGGCCACGGATGACATTGACGAAGTCGATCAGGCCCGAGGCCGCGAGCCGCTGTGCGATCGTGGTGCCCTCCGATCGCGACAGGCCCCGGTCCCAATCCTCGTCGCAGACGAGTCTTGCGCCAACGATAAAATCCGCCCCGACGCGGTCGCGGATCGCATGGAGCACCTCGAGGCCGAAGCGCATGCGGTTGTCGAGCGAGCCGCCATAATCGTCATCGCGCAGGTTTGTGGCGGGCGACCAGAATTGATCGATGAGATGGCCATAGCATTCGAGCTCGAAACCATCGAGGCCGGCCGCCTTCACCCGCTCCGCCGCGTCGGCATAGTGCCGGATGATCCGCCGGATATCCCAGTCCTCCATCGGCTTCGGAAAGGCCCGGTGGGCCGGCTCGCGCACCGCAGAGGGTGCCAGCACAGGCAACCAATCCGCCTTCGACCAAGCGGTCCGGCGTCCGAGATGCGTGACCTGAATCATCACTGCGGCGCCATGGCCGTGGACGTCGTCGGCGAGCTCCTTCAGCCAGCGAACGACCTCGTCCTTGTAGAGCAGAATGTTGCCGAAGGCCTGCGGGCTGTCGGGCGCAACGACCGCCGACCCGCCGATCATCGTGAGGCCGATACCGCCCTTGGCTTTTTCCGCATGATAGAGCCGGTAGCGCTCCTTCGGCAGTCCATCCTCGGTATAGGCCGGCTCATGCGCCGTCGACAGCAACCGATTGCGGATGTCGAGGTGCTTTAGTCGAAAGGGCTGGAGAAGTGGATCGCTGGATGGCGTCATGAAGCGGCCTGTTGTCTAGGATGATCGGAGGCTGCGGGATCGAACGCTTGGACGCAAGACCCAATCCCTCCTTTGAGGGCTGGCGGTGCGCTGGACACTTGGTCGGCAACACGCCTGAGACCGCGGCTCAAGGGCACGCTTCAAGCGACGTCCACGATCGCGCGCTTTATCGACCACGGATCACATGCGGCGTCGAAAGCCGCTTGAGATTCTCACGTCACACGGTCTATGTTCGCGTCGGCCATAAATCATATAAATGACCGTCGGTTTTGATAAGACCGTTCGGGCAGGTGGCGGTCGAAGCAAACCATTGAGACAAAAAAACAACCGTATTCAAGCGGTTGAGAGCCCCGCTTCAAGCGCTCTCGCAGGGAGGATAGAATGATTATCACGCGGCGTTCACTTTTGACGGCATCCGCCGGTTTCGCGCTGGTCGGTTCAGGCGGTTTTGCGGCTTTCGCGGCTGAGCTGCCCAAGCTCAAGGAAAAAGACAAATACAAGGTCGGTTTCGCCCAGACCGAGAGCAACAATCCTTGGCGTCTGGCCCAGACCCAGAGCATGAAGGACGAGGCCGCGAAGCGGGGCTGGCAGCTCGTCTACACAGACGCGGCTGGTTCCGCCGCCAAGCAGGTGGCGGACGTTCGCTCGATGATCGCCCAGAAGGTCGACGTGATCCTGCTCTCGCCCCGCGAAGAAAAGCCGCTCGTCCCCGCCGTCATGGAAGCCAAGCAGGCCGGTATTCCGTTGCTGTGTATCGACCGGAGCGTCGATGCCTCGCTCGCAAAGCCCGGCCGTGACTATCTGGCCTTCATCGGTTCGGACTTCGTCAAGGAAGGCCAGATGGCCGGCGAAGCCTTCATCAAGGCTGTGGGCGGCAACGCCAAGATCATCGAACTGCAAGGAACGATCGGCTCTTCGCCCGCGAATGACCGGATGAAGGGCTTCAAGGACGCGATCGCCGGCACTCCTGGCATGGTGATCATCGCCTCGCAATCGGGTGATTTCGCCCGTGACAAGGGTCGTCAGGTGTTCGAGACGCTCTATCAGGCTCATCCCGACGCGACTGCTCTGTATGGTCATAACGACGAGATGACCATGGGTGCCATCGCGGCCATGGAAGCGGCTGGCAAGGTCCCCGGCAAGGATTTGATGATCGTTTCGATCGATGGAACCAAGGATGCGACGCAGGCGGTCGCGGACGGCAAGATTGCTGTCCTCGTGGAATGCAACCCGCATTTCGGCCCGAAGGCCTTCCAGGCTATTGCGGACTATGCCGCCGGCAAGCCGATCGCGCCGCAGCTCGTCAACATCGATCGTCTGTTCACCAAGGACAATATCGCGTCCTACATGCCGGAAGCGTTCTAAGTCGCTCCCACGCTTATGAACGACGAGGCTTTCGTCCCTAGGGGGCGAGAGCCTCAAACTCACGGGCCCGTGCGGCCCGTGACGCCGGACATCGGCAGGGTTCCGGCGGACATCTCACCTGAAAGTACTCCCCGATGACGGTTCAGCCGCTGCTTGAAATGCGGGGTATCGATAAGACCTTTGGCGCGGCGCCGGCCCTCATTGGCGCCTCTCTGGAGGTTCTGCCCGGCGAGGTCATGGCGCTCATCGGCCAGAATGGTGCCGGCAAGTCCACCATGATCAAAGTGCTCAACGGCTATTGCGCGCGCGATGCCGGGACGACCGCTTTCGCGGGCGAGCCGTGGGATGCGGCCTCGCCCCAAATCGCACAGCGGCGTGGCGTCAGCACTATCTTTCAAGAGATCAATCTGATCGCGCTGCGGTCTGTCACCGAGAATATCTATCTCGGACGCGAATTGCGCAACCGCGCCGGCTTTTTGGCATGGCGCCGCATGGATGAGGGCGCCCGAGCGCTGCTTAAGGATTTCGACATTTCGGTCGATGTGCGCCAGCCGCTCGGCCGCTTCAGCACCGCGATCCAGCAGATGGTCGCCATCGCACGGGCGGTCTCCTTCGAGGCACGCCTCGTCATCATGGATGAGGCGACGTCCTCGCTCGACGATCATGAAGTCGGCGTGCTGTTCGATGTGATCCGCCGGCTCAAGGCGCAAGGCGTATCGGTGGTCTTCGTCAGCCATAAGCTCGACGAGCTTTACGAGGTCTGCGACCGGGTGACCGTCATGCGCGACGGCCGGACGGTCGCTGTCGCGCCGATGGCGAACATGACCAAGCTGCAACTCGTGGCGACGATGCTGGGACGCGATCTGGCCGAAGTCCGCCAGCAGGGTGCCACCGCCTTCTCGAACAAGACTCACGTGATCGGCGATGAAATCCTTCGCGCGTCAGCCTTGGCTGTGGGGCGAAGGGTCGTTCACGCCGACCTTGCGATACGCCGGGGCGAGATCGTCGGGCTGGCCGGTCTCCTCGGTTCGGGCCGGACCGAAACCGCGCGGGCGATCTTTGGCGCCGATTCCCATCAAAGTGGCGACATCGTGTATAACGGTCAGAAGGTCGCCTTTCGCCAACCGGCCGATGCCATCGCGGCTGGGATCGGCTTCTGCTCCGAGGATCGCAAGCACGAGGGCATCATTCCGGGAATGTCGGTGCGAGAAAACCTCACCCTCGCGCTGCTACCGGCTCTCTCTCGCTCGGGCGTCGTGGACGAGGCTCGGCAAAAGCAGATCGTCGATCGCTTCATCAGGGAAGTCGGCATCAAATGCGCGAGCCCCGAACAGCCGATTCGCGAGCTTTCGGGCGGCAATCAGCAGAAGGTGTTGCTGGCCCGCTGGCTTTGCATGAATCCGAAGCTGTTGATCTTCGATGAGCCGACGCGAGGCATCGATGTCGGCGCGAAGGCCGAGATCCAAAGGCTGATCAGAACCTTGGCCGAAGAGGGGCTGGGCGTGTTGATGATTTCGTCCGAACTCGAGGAAATCGTCGAGGGCGCCGACCGTGTCTTCGTTCTGCGGGACGGCAAGACCGTCACGGAGCTTGCCAAGGCTGACATCAGCGAACCCGCCTTGATGCAGGCCATGGCGCACGGCGCCTCGGTCTCGGGAGCCGCCGCGTGAGCCTCGACGTCGAACAAAAGTCCGCCCCCGCCAGCGTGATCGCTGCCCCGAAGCCGGCTTCGGCGCCCAGCACCATGCGTCGGCAATCGGTGCTCAAGCGTTTTGGCTCGTTGATCGCGCTCGTTGTGCTGATCCTGTTCAACCTGGCCTTCACGCCGCATTTCGCGACGCTGCAGACGCTGTCGGTCAACCTCACCCAGGTCTGCACCATCGTGATCGTGGGTGTCGGCATGACGCTCGTGATCGCCACAGGGGGCATCGACCTCTCTGTGGGATCACTGATGGCCATCGCCGGAGCACTGTCGCCTGGCTTTTTCACCGGCTCTCTGGTGCATATTCCCAACCTCTATGGGGCGATCGCGCTGGGGATCGTCGTGCCCATCGCGGCGGCCGGTGTGTTCGGCCTCTTCAACGGCTGGCTCGTTTCGAATTTCCGGATCCAACCGATCATCGCGACGCTGATCCTGTTCATCGCCGGGCGCGGCATCGCCCAGGTCTGGACCAATGGAGACCTCCAGGTCTTCAAGGCGCCCGAATTCCAAGCCATCGCGCTCGGCCGGGTGGTCGGGGTCCCGTTCCAGGTCTGGATCATGGTGGCCATGGTCGTCGTCGCGGCCTGGGTGTTGCGCCGGACGGTGTTCGGGCGGCAGGTCTTGGCCGTCGGAGGTAACGAGCCGGCGGCGCGGCTCGCCGGCGTTCCCGTGGCGCGTGTGAAACTGATGGTCTATGGCGTCTCGGGGCTCTGCTCGGGCGTCGCGGGGCTGATCGTCATCGCCATGAACTCGGCGGCCGACGCCAACCTCATCGGGATGGGGATGGAACTCGATGCCATCGCGGCTGTCGCGGTGGGGGGCACGCTGCTCTCGGGGGGGCGGGCGACCATCTTCGGCACGTTGATCGGTGCCCTGATCATCCAACTCGTGCGGTACACACTGCTCGCGAACGGGGTGCCCGATCCGGCAGCGCTGATCGCCAAGGCGATCCTGATCATTCTCGCCGTTTGGCTGCAGCGTCAGGAGCGGGCATGAAGACCTTGCGTTTCTCGGGTGCGGGGATCGGCGTCGCCCTGGCCTTGGCCATGCTCGTCGGCTTCGGCGCCTGGCGCTACGACGGCTTCCTCGGAACCTATAATATCCTGAGCGTGCTGCGCTATAATTCGATGTTGGCGCTCGTCGGCCTCGGCATGTGTTTCGTCATCATGACCGGAGGGATCGATCTATCGGTTGGTGCGGTGGCGGCGCTTGCCAGCGTGGTATCGGCCTATCTCAGTCCCTACGGGCTCGTGGCCGGGCTTCTCGGGGGCGTGGCGGCGGGCGCCATCGCCGGCACTGTGAGCGGCCTCATCATCACCCGTCTCAAGATCCTGCCCTTCATCACGACGCTGGCCGTGATGCTGGCCGCCTCGGGCACGGCGCTGCTGCTGGCCAATAACCAATCGGTTTCGGCTTCCTACGACACGGCCTTCACGGCGCTCGGGCAGGGTAACCTTCTCGGCATCTTCAAGCCGGACTGGATCGATGCGGATGACGCGCCCTGGTTCGCGTTTCCGCTCAAGCTGCTGTTCGGCTTTCCGACGCCGGCCTGGATTGCCCTGCTGGCCTATGTGATCGGCGCGGTCGCGTTGAACGCCATGGCCTTCGGAAGGCATGTTCTGGCGGTCGGCGGTGGTGAGGAGGCCTCGCGGCTGATGGGCTTGCCGACCGACAGTACGGTTTTTGCCGTTTATGTTCTTTCGGGCAGTCTCGCTGGCCTGTCGGGCGTGATCCTGGCGGCGCAGTTCGGCGCCGGCCAACCGATCGAGGGCATCGGCTGGGAGCTCTTCGCCATTGCTTCCGTCGTCGTCGGCGGCACGCTGCTCACGGGCGGCAAGGGATCAGTCTTCGCGACTTTGGCGGGCGTCATGCTGCTCGGCCTCATCTTCACCATCCTGAATTTCGAGAACGGGATGGGTTGGATTAGCCTCAGCGCCTATTGGCAATCGGTGGTGCGCGGCGCTTTCCTGTTCGTCGTGGTGATTCTGCAGAGCCGACTGGCGAAGTCGGCGCCGCTTTAGCGCCAGGTTTCGACGGTGAGGCGGGACGGCATCGACCGACGACCGCAGAGACATTCCGGTTCGGTGGCCCTATATCGGACCTGATGTCGCCAATTTCTCTTTCACTGCGTAGCCGTATCGTTTCCATCCTCCTCGCGACCATCCTGTTCATGGTGATGGTCGGGTTGCAGGCCATCGTCGCCCAACGCTCCTTCCTTTATGGAATCGTGGACGGCGCCCTGATCGGCTGTGGGGTCGGTCTTTTCGAAGAATTTTACGTTCAGAGCGTGAAAGGCCGCTGGCTTCGCAGCATGCATCCGCTCCAGTCGATGCTTTGCTACGTGGCCTTCGTGATGTGGCTGTCCATCGCGGGTGTTGTTTTCACCCATTTCATCTTCGGGCGGATGGCCGAGTTGATGCGGGTCTATGCGCGCCTCCCGGTGCTGGTGCCGCTGTTTCTCGCCATTTCGTTTATCGGCGTCAGTCTCATCCGCATCGCCCATTTCACCGGCACCGATGTATTGTTCGATTTGTTGCTCGGCACCTATTTCACGCCTCGCCTTGAATCCAAGGTGCTGCTGTTCCTCGACATGAATGGATCGACCGCGCTCTCGACGGAACTGGGCGTCTTCGACACTGCCTCGCTGGTGGGCCGGTTCATCTTCGACGTATCGAAGCCGATCACCGACAACGGCGGCGGCATCTATCTCTACAAGGGCGACGGCCTTATCGCGCTCTGGGACTGGAAGACCGCCATAAGGGACAATGCTGTGCTGCGCGCCGTGGATGCGATCCATGCTGCAGTGGAACGGGACATGCCGGAGTTCCGGCGGCAGTTCGGCATTGTCCCGTCCTTCCGCATCGGCGTACATGGCGGCGAAGTCGTGGTCCGCGAGCAAGGCGACATCCGGCGCGGTATCGGTATTTTCGGCGAAGTCATCAATGTCGCCTCGCGGATGGAGGAGGCGGCCCGGACCCATAATGTGGGCTGCGTCATGTCCGAGGACATCGCCAGGATGTTCGATCCCACGCTTCGACGATTTCACGCTTTGGGCGAGGAATCCATCAAGGGGCTTCCGGCGCCGATCCGGATCTGCGAGTACCGGCCGTCGATGGCCGCGAGCGGCGTCGAGCGCTCGGACCTTGCGGTGGCGCGGCTGCCCCAGGTGAATTGACGCAGGAAAGTGCGATGCTCAAGGTTCTGCCACAGGATGACGCGGGCGCTCCGTTACTCGATTGCGCCGGTTATGCCCGCAAGGTCTTGACCGCCCGCGTCTATGACGTCGCGATCGAAAGTCCCCTCGATCTCATGCCTCGGCTGTCGCAGCGCCTCGGCAACGGTATCCTGCTCAAGCGCGAAGACCTGCAACCCGTCTTCTCCTTCAAGCTGCGCGGTGCCTACAACAAGATGGTCGGTCTTTCGGCGGAAAAGCTGGAGCGCGGTGTCATCTGTGCGTCCGCCGGCAACCACGCCCAGGGAGTGGCCCTGGCGGCGCAGAAACTCGGCGCCAAGGCGACCATCGTGATGCCGCGCACGACGCCAAGCATCAAGGTTCAGGCTGTGCGTGCCCGCGACGCCAAGGTCATTCTGCATGGTGATGCCTTCGACGACGCTTATCGGCATGCGCGCGATCTCGAAGCCGAACGCGGCCTGACCTTCGTTCACCCCTATGACGATCCCGACGTGATCGCGGGGCAGGGCACCATCGGCATGGAGATCCTGCATCAGCACCCCGATCCCCTCGCCGCCGTTTTCGTCCCCATCGGTGGCGGTGGCCTCGCGGCGGGCGTTGCGGCCTTCATCAAGTTCCTCCGGCCGGAGGTGAAAGTCATCGGGGTGGAACCGGATGATGCCGCCTGCATGGCGGCCGCCATCGCGGCCGGCGAAAGGATCATTCTCGATCGGGTAGGGCTCTTTGCGGACGGCGTGGCGGTGCGCCAGGCCGGCGCCGAGACCTTTCGGCTGTGCCGGGACCTGCTCGATGAAGTCGTCACCGTCGACACCGACGCGATTTGTGCCGCAGTGAAGGACATTTTCGACGATACGCGCGCGACGGCGGAGCCTTCTGGCGCCTTGGCGCTGGCCGGCCTCAAACGCTATATCGAGCGCGAAGGCGTCAAGGGCCAACATTTCGTCGCGGTCAACAGCGGCGCCAACCTCAATTTCGATCGTCTGCGGCATATAGCGGAACGAGCCGAGATCGGCGAACACCGAGAGATGCTGCTTGCCGTGACAGTGCCCGAGCGGGCCGGCGCCTATCGCAAGTTCATCCAGACCCTTGGCCGCCGCACTATCACGGAATTCAACTATCGCCTCGCGGGCGGAGGCGCCGAGGCGCAAATCTTCGTCGGGGTGGAGTTGCGCGAGGGATTACCGGAGAAGCGCGAGATTCTCACATTGCTCGGCCAAGGCGGCTATGGCGTCGTCGATCTCAGCGACAACGAGATCGCCAAGGTCCATGTCCGCTATATGGTAGGGGGACGCGTTGCGGGCCTTGAGAACGAACTCGTCTACCGGTTCCAATTCCCCGAGGCGCCAGGCGCCTTGCTCAAGTTCCTCAATGGCCTCGGTCAGCAATGGAACATCTCGCTGTTCCACTATCGCAATCACGGCGCGGACTATGGACGTGTGCTTGCCGGCATCCAGGTTCCACCGGCGGAGCGCGCCCGCTTTGCCCGGTCGATCGACGCCCTCGGCTATCCCTACTGGGAGGAGACCGACAATCCCGCCTATCGACTGTTTCTCGATGCCGGGAAGGCGCCAGATGCCGTCTCCTCCCGTTGAGATTGGTGGCGACCGCCTTCCAGTCTCACTTCGGGTTGGGTTCGTGCTCGATCACGAGACCCTCGTCGAGCCACGCGTCGTCGTTCCCATCGGCTGAAAGGAAGTCATCGTCGTCATCGCTGGGAAGCGGAATCGTATAGTTCCACTCGCCTTCCCCATAATGCGCGCCAAGCTTCGTCACGATGTCTCGGATCTTGGCCGACGTGTCCCTCGGCCCCGCGACATAGAAGGGCTTGCCCTCCTTTCCGAAGACGAAATCCTCGGAGCAAGCCTCGACGACTATGTCGCCGAAAATCTTCTCGACCACCGTGTAATCCTTCGCGGGACGCAGGCCGGCCTGTGCCGCAAAGGCGACCGACCCGCGAAGGATCTTTCGAGCGCAGGCGGGGTCGATCTCGACGAAACTGCCCGCCTCCTGCAATTCCTCGAAACGCTCGGCGAAGTCGAGGAGGGAAAGCTCCATGTGATAAACGTCCTTCACGCCGAGGCAGTAGGCATCGACCAGGAAGAAGGCACAGCTCAACACATGTGATGGGAGACGCTTGGTCACGATGATGTGGCCGATGCCGACGTCGAACAATTCGCTTGTCCGCACGCATCGCTCGAACGGACTTTGAGCTGCGACAGAAACCAAAGCCGCCATTCCGGTCGGACTCTGTTCGAGTCTTTTCTTCTCGGCCACCACCTGCCGCCGCTTAGCGGCCTTCGCGCCCGCCTTTTGCGAACGCTGATTGTTTTTCGACATGGGTTAGGCGTCTATCCGATCAGGATTGGCGGACCATCAGGACGCCTTGTTCTTGTTGTAGACATCGAGGCAGACGGCCCCAAGCAGGACCAAGCCTTTGATGACCTGCTGATAGTCGATGCCGATACCGATGATCGACATGCCGTTGTTCATGACGCCGATGATGAAGGCGCCGATGACGACACCGGTCACCTTGCCGACGCCGCCCGATGCCGACGCACCACCGATGAAGCAGGCTGCGATCACGTCGAGTTCGAAGCCGAGGCCGCCCTTGGGCGTCGCCGTGTTGAGACGCGCTGCGAAGATCATTCCGGCCAGGCCCGCCAGGACGCCCATGTTCACGAAGGTGAGAAAGGTCAGTCGTTCGGTCTTGATGCCGGATAATTTGGCGGCCTTGAAGTTGCCGCCGAGGGCGTAGATGCGCCGGCCGATAGTCGTCTGATTGGTGACGAACCGATAGAGCATGATCAGCACGAACATGATGATCAGCACGTTCGGCAGGCCCCGATACGAACTCATCTGATAGGCAAAGGCCATCAGCGCGAGCCCGATCACGCCGTTGCGTAGGGCGAAGGCCCCCATGGGTTCGACCACAACATTGTGCTGCTGGCGCGTGATCCGCCGGCGAAGGCTGGTCGCGAGGAGGACGCCCCAGAGCACCGCGCCGATGATCACGGATGTCCAGCTTCCCGCGAAATTAGGAATGAACCCCTTGGCGAGCATTTGGAAAATGTCGGGGAACGGGCCAACAGACGCGCCGTTCAGGACCGCGAGGGTCAGGCCCCGGAATACGAGCATGCCGGCTAGCGTGACGATGAAGCTCGGGATCTTGAAATAGGCCACCCAATAGCCTTGGGCGGCGCCGACGAGACCGCCGACAATGAGACAGATGAGCGTGGCCAAGCCATAGTTGAGCGGCGGAATGTCGAAGCCCACGGAGTCGAGGCCGATGATGCCTAACCCGAGATGCAGCCCTTGCACCATCAACACAGCGGCCAAAGCACCGACGAAGCCGACCACCGATCCAATCGACAGATCGATGTGGCCCGCCACGATGATCAGCAGCATACCCAGCGCCATGACGACGACGTAGCTGTTCTGCAAGATCAGATTGGTAAGGTTCAGCGGCTGGAACAGCACGCCTCCGGTCTTGATCTCGAAGAACACCATGATCGCCGCGAGCGCGATCAGCAAGCCGTAGTCGCGAAAACTGCCCTTTTTAAACAGCCCGCGCAGCCCGGACGCGCCAGCCTCCGTCTTGGCGACGGGGACGCCCGCCGCTGCCATCTTTTGTTCCTCGACTGTCATCTGGCTCATCAGTGAAGGTCCTTTGAACGCATGATGGCACGCATGATCTTTTCCTGGCTGGCTTCGGCGCCCGTGAATTCGCCGACGAACCGGCCTTCGTTCATGACGTAGATTCGGTCGCACATGCCCAGCAGCTCAGACATCTCCGAGGAAATCATCAGCACGCCCTTGCCCTCGTCCGCGAGGCTGTTGATGATCGTATAAATCTCGTATTTGGCACCGACGTCGATGCCGCGCGTGGGCTCATCGAGGATCAGCACTTCGGGCCTCGTGAAAAGCCATTTGCTCAGCACGACCTTCTGCTGATTGCCGCCGCTGAGGTTCACCGCCTGTTGCGTCACGCCGAAGGAGCGAATGTTCAGCTTCTTGCGATAGTCGCTGGCGACCACGTATTCGCGGTCCTCGTCGATGACCAGGACGGACGAAACCCCGGGGAGGTTGGCGAGCGTGGTATTCTTGGTGATGTTCTCTTCAAGGACGAGGCCGAGCTGCTTCCGATCCTCGGTGACATAGGCGATGCCGCTGGTGATCGCTCGATCGACGGTCGACACACCGACCGTCTTGCCCTCGATCAAGACCTCACCGCTGATATTCTGGCCGTAGGATCGACCGAAAATGCTCATGGCGAGTTCCGTACGGCCGGCTCCCATGAGGCCCGCGACACCGACGATTTCCCCGCGACGGACGCTGAGACTGACGTTTTTGACCACGGCGCGATCCGCATGGACGGCGTGATACGCGGTCCAGTTCTTCACATCGAACAGCGGGCCGCCAATCTTGGGGGTTCGCGGCGGGTAGCGATGCTCCATGTCCCGCCCCACCATGCCCTTGATGATCCGGTCCTCGTTGATGCTGTCCTTATGACAATCGAGCGTCTCGACCGATGTCCCGTCGCGGATGATGGTGATCTGATCGGCGACCTTGGAAATCTCGTTCAACTTGTGCGAGATCAGGATGGACGAGATGCCCCGTGCCTTCAAACCGAGAAGAAGGTTCAGCAGTTTCTCGCTGTCGTTCTCGTTCAGGCTGGCGGTCGGCTCATCGAGGATCAGGAGTTTCACCTCCTTCGATAGCGCTTTCGCAATCTCGACGAGTTGCTGCTTGCCGACGCCGAGGTTGGTGATCAGGGTTTCGGGATTTTCGTTGAGGCCTACGGTGGCGAGAAGCTCGCGCGTGCGGGCAAAAGCACGGTCCCAATCGATGACGCCAAATCTCGCGGTCTCGTTACCGAGGAAGATGTTTTCCGCGATGGACAGGAGAGGCACTAAGGCCAGTTCCTGATGGATGATGATGATGCCGAGATGCTCGCTTTCCCGAATATCACGGAACTGAACAGGCTTGCCCTCGAAGACAATGTCGCCCGAATAGCTGCCGTGTGGGTAGACGCCGCTCAACACCTTCATCAGTGTCGACTTGCCGGCGCCATTCTCGCCGCAGATGGCATGGATCTCGCCCGGCTGGACCATCAGATTGACGTTGTCCAGCGCCTTCACGCCCGGAAACGTCTTCGTGATCCCCCGCATTTCCAGGATTGCGTTCACGGCGTCCCCGAGTCCCATATTCATTCAAACAATTGCCGCTAAGCTAGTCTCGTTTGCTCACGATTGGCAATGAAACTCGAAGCGCGGATTCACGTGATCGATAAGCGTGCAGAAAGCTTCCGGGGATGCTGTGACGTCACCCCAGAGAGCCGCCCGATCGATCTGATCGGGCGAGTTTTGATCGGATGCGTTCCGAGCCCGACCCTCCCTCGGGCGAGCTCGGAGCGGCATTTATACCGTCACTGAAGTTGGCTGGCCTTGTAATAGCCGCCGTCTACCAGCGTCGCCTTATAATTGGCCTTGTCGACCAGCACCGGGTTCAACAGGAAGGAGGGCACGACCTTCTTGCCGTTGTCGTAAGTCTTGGTGTCGTTGATCTGCGGGGTACTGCCGCTTTCGAGCGCGTCCACCATGCCGACCACGACCTTGGCGAGTTCGCGGGTGTCTTTGTAAATGGACGACGTCTGCTCGCCGGCAATGATCGACTTCACCGACTGCACTTCGCAATCCTGCCCCGTGACGACCGGGAACGCGACCCCGCCGCTGCCGTAGCCGACGCCCTTGAGCGACGACAGGATGCCGATGGACAGGCCGTCGTAGGGCGACAGAACGGCGTCGACATGCTTGCTGGTGTAATAAGCGCTCAGCAGGTTATCCATACGCGCCTGGGCCACCGCACCGTCCCAGCGTAGGGTCGACACCTGCTTCATGCCCATCTGGCCGCTCTGGATGACGAGCTTCTTGCTGTCGATATAGGGCTGCAGGACAGACATCGCGCCATTATAGAAGAAGTAGGCGTTGTTGTCGTCCGGCGAGCCGCCGAAGAGCTCGATGTTGAACGGACCCTTGCCGTCCTTGAGGCCCAGCGAGTCGATGATGCTGGTACCCTGCAGCACGCCGACCTTGAAGTTGTCGAAGGTCGCATAATAGTCGACATTCGGCGAACCCTTGATGAGGCGGTCATAGGCGATGACCTTGACGCCCTTGTCGGCTGCCTTAGCCAGCACGTCAGATAGAGTGGTGCCGTCGATCGATGCGATGACGAGCACTTTCGCGCCCTTGGTCACCATGTTTTCGATCTGGGCAAGCTGGTTCGGAATATCATCGTCTGCATATTGCAGGTCGGCCTTGTAGCCCTTGGCTTCGAGCTGCTTGACCATGTTGTTGCCGTCGTCGATCCAACGGGCGGAAGACTTCGTCGGCATGGATACGCCGATCAGGTCGCCCGAAGCCGCGAAGGCAGGGGTCAACATCGTGGATGACAGTGCCATGGCGCCCAGCGCCACGCCTGCGAACATTCGTCTTGAAATCACGTCGTTCTCTCCCTTGGGTCTCTACGGAGCGATTTTGTCCGCCCCGATCCTTGTCGCCTCACGTGCGTGAGGTGAATTGCCTTGCATCGCAGGAGCGCGGCGCCTTCAGGCCACGACGCGACACACGTTATCTCTCCAGGCCCTTGCGGTGCCCAATCGCTTGGGCTGCGCCCGGCAAGACGGTGAAGAGCAGCGAGAGCAATGTTGTTGCGAACATCGATGACCCTCCCCGCAGGCCTCCAACCGGCCTGTCATTTCGTTCTGATCGGCCGGGTCTCGAGCGCTCTGGGCCAAGACTCGCCGATCGATGTTGGGCGCAATAATCCTATTAATAGGGGACCTGTCAAACGCTCTTCCGCCTACGAAAGGCCGCAAGGGCGCTATCCGCCATTTTTCGGAGAGTTTGGTTTCCGCAGCGACAAACCGCTTGGCCTAACGGCCTTCCGGACCAAGTTCTTCTCTTCGGCATTCCGGTCGCGAGAAGCGCTCCTCCGATCACCAGCGCCGCTGCGGCGAAGAGCACCACACCCCCTTGGGCTTGGCCTGCGGCGACCAGGAGAAAGGTCGATAGCAGCGGGGCAAGGTAGGAGAGGGCGCCGAGCAAGGGCAGTTGCCCGTGTTTTGTCGCATGGTCCCATGCCAGGAAAGCCAGACCCGTGGGGCCAAGTCCCAGCACGACGATCGAGATCCACTGGGTCATGTCCGGCATCGTGGTGGTCTCGAGAAGCCCGTGGCAGATTGCACCGGCCAGGGCTACCGCACCGCAGATTCCCACCATCATACCGCTCGGCGTATCCGCGAAGCGGCGGTTGAGCACCGAATAGCCCGACCAGATCACCGCGCAGCCGAAGGCCGCCGCGTAGCCGACCCCGGCTACTGCTGTTCCGGGCGCGCCGTCGCGGCTTTGAAGCACGAGGGCTGTGCCGCCAAGGCCCAGAACCGCGCCCATGACATGCCGGGGGCGCAAGCGCTCGCCAGGCAGAAGGGACGAGAATAGCACGATGAAGAGCGGCCACAGATAAGCGATGAGACTGGCTTGCGCCGCGGGTGCGGCCGAGAGGGCGAAGAAATAGAGCGCATGATAAAGAAAGATGCCGACGAAAGCTGTCAGCCAGGGTGCCCAGGGCTGGCGCAACTGCGCCAAGGCTTTGCGTCCGAGCGTACCAAGCAAGGCCATTCCGGCCAGAAAGGCCACTGCGAAGCTCAAGGTCAGCAATTCGAAGGGCGGAATGCCACGTGCCCGCACCGTCGTCAGCGCTAGCGCCGCCCAAAGCAGGATGGCGAAGACGCCGACAAGCGTGGCGCGGCCGCGCGATGTCGAACGTTCCCGCGCTGTCATTCGAATACTCTTGCGGGGGTTCCGAGCCGGGATCGAAAGCCTATTTCCTAGATCCAGGCCGGTCGCCGCAGATCCAGCGTCAGCGGGAACTCGCCGGGGCGCTCTTCGACGACGGCATCCATCCGGCCGCTGGTATGCCCGTAAGGCGAGAAGCGCGACCGGCGCCGTCCTTCGGCCTCGTAAGCATTGACCGGGAACGTATCGAAGCTGCGGCCCCCAGGATGCGCGACCCCATAGACACAGCCGCCGACGGATCGATTGTTCCATCGATCCACGATATCGAAGGTGAGCGGGGCATGGACGCGGACCAGCGGCTGCATCGAGCGCGACGGCTGCCAGGCCTTGAAACTCACGCCGGCTACGGACTCCCCGTTGGTGCCGGTCGAGACCAACGGCACCATCCTCCCGTTGCAGGTGACCACATGCCGGCCCGGCGTCGCGCCAGAGAGCTTCACCTGGATGCGCTCGACGGAGGAATCGACATAGCGCGCGGTACCACCGATGGCCCCCTCCTCGCCCATGACATGCCAGGGTTCGAGCGCCTGGCGCAGTTCCAACGTGATGCCGTCCTCCGTGAGCGTTCCGTAGTGAGGGAAACGAAACTCACGCTGGGCATCGAACCACAGAGGATCGAACGCATAGCCGCTAGCGTCGAGGTCGCCGAGCACTTCCAGGAAATCGCTCCAGACGAAATGCGGCAGCATGAAGCGGTCATGCAGCGAGGTTCCCCAGCGGACCAGCGGCCCATCGAGCGGGTTGCGCCAGAAGTGGGAGACGAGGGCACGCACCAGCAATTGCTGCGCGAGGCTCATCCGCGCATCCGGCGGCATTTCGAAAGCCCGGAACTCGACGAGGCCGAGGCGGCCGGTGGCACTGTCGGGCGACCACATCTTGTCGATGCAGATCTCGGCCCGATGGGTATTGCCGGTGACGTCGACAAGAAGGTTGCGAAACAGCCGGTCCACCATCCACGGCCGGATATTCTCCTCACGCGGGCCGGGAACTTGGGAGAGGGCGATCTCCATCTCATAAAGCGCGTCGTGTCGCGCCTCGTCGATACGCGGCGCCTGGCTGGTGGGACCGATATATTGCCCCGAGAACAGCATCGAGAGCGCGGGATGGCGCTGCCAGTAGAGGACGATGCTTTTAAGCACGTCAGGACGCCGCACGAAGGGCGAGTCGTTGGGCGTTTCACCGCCGAGCACCACATGGTTGCCGCCGCCGGTGCCCACATGGCGCCCGTCGAGCAGGAACTTGTCGGCGCAAAGGCGCGACATGCGGGCATCCTCGTAGACGCCCCGTGTGATCTCGACGGCCTGCTCCCAGCTATCCGCCGGATGAATGTTGACCTCGATGACACCCGGGTCCGGCGTGACCTTGATGACGTTCAACCGGGGATCGTAGGGCGGCTCGTAGCCTTCGACATGCACCGAGACGCCGAGATCGCCCGCCGCCCCTTCGACGGCGGTGAGCAATTCGAGATAATCCTCCAGGCGGTCCACCGGCGGCATGAATACGCAGAGTATTCCATCGCGCGGCTCGACCGCCAAGGCGGTGCGGACTTCGGGGTCGGTTCGGTAGCGGTCCGCCACGGGCGGGCTCAGGGGCCGCTCGGTCCGCTTGTTGGTGAGCTGCGTGAACTGGTCGGGGTCGGGCAGGGGCGGGCGCGGCTCGGTCGGGTCCTGCGGCGCCGAATAGGGGTAGCGCGAGGGCGGGATGTAATCGAGCGAGTCGAGGGGCAAGCGAAAGCCCATGGGCGAGTCGCCGGGGACCAGGAACAGATGCTCACGGCGCGTCTGCCAGCGCTCGCTGGCCCAATCCGCGCCGGAGCGCTGGGTCGGCAGTACATAACCGGTCGGCTCGGTCAGCCCACGATCGAAGACCCGGGCCATGCGGGCACGCTGCTCCGGCGTTCCCATCGGCGAGCGCAAGGCATCGATCTCGCGCGGCAGGGCCGCTTCCTTGAGAAGCCAATGCGCCGGATCCTCGAAAGCCGGCTGCACATAGTCGTGCTCTAGGCCAAGCCGGTGGGCGATGGCATTGAGCATCCGCCGCGCGTCTTCGCTCTTCGCCGTGCGGGGACCCGCCTCTTGTGCGATGAGGTCGGGGTTGCGCCACATGGGCTTCCCGTCCTTGCGCCAATAGAGCGCGAAAGCCCAACGCGGCAGAATCTCCCCCGGATACCACTTTCCCTGACCGTAGTGGAGCAGACCGCCCGGCGCGAAGCGGGTCCTGAGCTTGCGGATCAGGACGTCCGCGAGGCCGCGCTTGGTCGGCCCCAGCGCTTCGGAACTCCATTCCGCGCCCTCGAAATCGTCGATCGAGACGAAGGTCGGCTCACCACCCGTTGTCAACCGCACGTCCTCGGCGACGAGGTCGGCGTCGACCTTGAGGCCCAGGGCGTCGAGCGCGTTCCAGGCTTCGTCGGAGAAGGGCAGGGAGATTCGGGGGGCCTCGGCCACCCGGGTTACCTCCATCGTGTGATGAAACTCGGTCTTGCTGGGTTCCAGCAGGCCGCTGATCGGCGCGGCCGTGCCAAAATTAGGCGTCGCGGCGAGTGGAAGGTGGCCCTCGCCGCAGAGCAGACCGGAGGTGGCGTCGAGCCCAATCCAGCCGGCCCCCGGAATGAAGACTTCCGCCCATGCGTGCAGATCGGTGAAGTCGTTCCGCGTGCCCATCGGACCTTCGATGGGGTCGATGTCGGCCTTGAGCTGGATCAGGTAGCCGGACACGAACCGCGCCGCGAGACCGAGATGCCTTAGGATATGGACGAGAAGCCAGCCGGAGTCGCGGCAAGAGCCAGCGGCCAGCGTCAATGTTTCTTCCGGCGTCTGCACGCCCGGCTCCATGCGGATCAGATATTTGATCTCGCCGGCGAGGCGCGCGTTGATATCGACCAGGAAGTCCACCGACGAGGGCGCGGTCTTGGGCAGCGTGTCGAGGAAGGCTTGCAGCTTCTCGCCGGCCGGCTCGACTTTGAGGTATGGCGCGAGATCGGCGGCGGTTTCGGCGTCGTAGCTGAACGGATAAGCCATCGCCGACGGCTCGACGAAGAAGTCGAACGGATTGATGACCGCCATTTCGGCCACGAGATCGACCTCGACGCGGAACTCCGTGGTCTTCTCCGGGAAGACCAGGCGGGCCAGCCAGTTGCCATGCGGATCCTGCTGCCAGTTCAGAAAATGGTTGGGCGGCGAGACCTTGAGTGAATAGCTGAGGATCTCCGTGCGGCAATGGGGGGCCGGGCGCAGCCGCACCACCTGCGGGCCGAGGGAGATCGGCCGATCGTAATGATAGTCCGTGACATGATTGATCGCGGCGCGGACCGGCATAGCGGGTATTCCTTGGCAGACTCGGCATGGGCAAGAAAAATGCCAGAGTTTCACCGGCATTGTTGCTGTGGGCAGTAGGGTGCGCTCCGGCGCGCGTCAACCTTGGGTCATGCTCAAATGTTGGGCTCAAGCTTATCAAAGCGGTGGAGCCTGGTTGCCACAAGAGATCGAAACTGTTGCCAAGCCCAGCGAGAGGCTCTAAGGAAGCACCCGCGAGGTCGAGAGGCCCCGCGATAGCGGGTCCGTTTCGATCGGTCCGCCTCAGGCGCCCGTAGCTCAGCTGGATAGAGCACTAGACTACGAATCTAGGGGTCAGGAGTTCGAATCTCTTCGGGCGCGCCAAATAGCTTTCTGATACTGCGGGAATAGTGACCGTGATGCCCGATGCGGGTGTCAGGCCGCTTTTCCGTATGCCCATTTCAGCGATGGTGCCCAAAAACCTACGCGCGGTCCGCTAATGGTGCGGCAACCGCCCGCGCCCTCACATCGCGGCCACCCAGCGCCCTTCCGCGTCCGAGACGACGCAAAGGTCGAGAAGGCGCTGAATGTCGGCGGCTTCGCGGAAGGTCGGCTCGCCATTGAGGCCAGAGGCCAGAGCAGCGGCGAACCGTGCTTCGTTGCGCGGCGTCGGCGGGCAGGGCAGCCGCGTCCAGACTTGCGTTTCCCGATCCTCGCCGAGGCAGGCGTCGAGATGCGAGTCGAGGTGGTTCGCCCAAATCTTCAGAGCGCCCTTGTCGCCGTAAATGGCGAGGTTGAGGTCATTCAGGTTACCGGTCGCGAACCGCGTCATATGAATGGAGGCCAGCGCCCCGTTGACCATTTCGGCCGTGATCGCCACCGAATCGTTGGCGTCGAGCGTATAGGCGCCGATCCGCCCGCCCTCGGCCTTGTCGAAGGTTTTTAGCCGCGCCTGCAGTCCCGCGACGCCAAGACCGGTCCCAAAACTCACGAAATCGAGAAGGTGAACGCCGATGTCGCCGAGCACCCCATTGGAGCCATGCTGGCGCGACAGGCGCCACAGCCAGCGCTCCTCCGTGCGCCAGTCGCCCCAATGCGCGGCCGTCAGCCAGCTTTGCAGATAGCTCGCCTCGACGTGGCGGACGGTACCGATCGCGCCCTCGTCGATCATCGTTCTGGCCCGCTGGATCGCATAGGCGTTGCGATAGGTGAGGTTGACCATGGCTATGACGCCTGCGCTTTCCGCCGCAGTGGTCATGGCGAAGGCGTCCGGCGCATTCACGGCGAGCGGCTTCTCGCAGAACACCGACTTTCCGGCTGCGATCAACTTGAGGCTGGTCGGCGCATGAACGGCATCGGGCGTCGCATTTACGGCGGCGTCGAACCCGCCCCAGGCGATGGCGGCGTCAAGGTCGTCGAACGTGTCGGGGATGCCATGCAGCGCCGCATAGGCTCGCGCGCGCTCCTTGTCGGCATCGACCGCCGCCACGAGAGCGCAGCCTGGAAGAAGCGCGAATTGCTTGGCATGTTGGGCCGCGATATGCCCGGTACCCAAAATGAGCAGACGCTGGGTCGCCGCACTCATCGGTAGCCCGTCTCACCAGCCTTATGCAGCGAGCCGCCCCGCGCCTCAATGGGTTCCAAGGCTTCGGCGATCGGGCGGTTGGGCGCATCGGCGACGTCGGCCCAGGCGGGCGCCGGATTGTGGGCCCAATGCACGGCGTTCCGCAAAACCATTTGAACATCCGCGTTGTGATAGATCGGGTAGGTCTCGTGGCCTGAGCCGAAGTAGAAGATCCGTCCCGCGCCGCGCTGGTAGGTGAGGCCCGAGCGGAACACCTCGCCCCCCTGGAACCAGGAGATGAACACGGTCTCCAGCGGTTCGGGCACCAGGAACGGCTCGCCGTACATCTCGGAATTTTCGATAGTGAGCGCCGGCCCGACGCCTTGCGCGATGGGGTGGCTCGGATTGACCGCCCACACGCGCTCGCGTTCGCCCGCTTCGCGCCAGCGTAAGGAGCAGGGTGTGCCCATCAGCCGCTTGAAGATTTTCGAATAATGTCCGGAATGGAGGACGATGAGCCCCATGCCCTCCCAGACCCGTTGCGTCACCCGCTCGACGACGCTGTCCGACACTTGGTCGTGCGCTTTGTGCCCCCACCAGATCAGCACATCCGTCGCGGCGAGGCGTTCGGCCGGCAGACCATGCTCTTCCTGATCGAGGGTTGCGGTGGCGACCTCAAGGTCCCCGTCGCGACGCAACGCGTCGGCGATCGTCGCATGAATGCCGTCGGGGTAGATGGCGCGGACGACGTCGTTCTCACGTTCATGCAGGAATTCATTCCAGATCGTGACACGGATGCTCAACGCTGCCTCCTGAATGAGTCAAGCCGTAGACGCGGGGCTTCGGACAACCGTCATCCGATGGATGTGGCGCCATCCAGCATCTTGCCAAGATCACTGCCGATCACGGCAGTGCTTGGTCTGTCAATCCATGAGAGCGACCGCGTGGCGCGGGCTGCGCAAGCACCTGCGGTCTCTCGTCCTCAAGCCCTTGGGAAGGCGTAGGCTGGGTTTCCAGCACGGGTTTTGCACCATGGCCGAATGATCGGGCGTCCCACGTTGCCAACCCCTTCGATATCGATAACAACTAGGGCGATGTCGGGGGATAAGCACAGCGAATGGGCATGTCTCGGACATTCAGATGGGAGACGTGGCACGGAGCGCGACAATGGGCCACCCTCATTCTCCGCGTTTCGCTTGCCGGCGGCCCCACGCGTCGGCCTTTCTGAGCGACGTATCGGCTCAACAGCAATGAATCTCGAAGACGATGGAGCGTGTGATGAAATCGATGTTTTTTGGTTTGGCTCTGGCCTTGGGTGTGAGCTCGGTGGCCTTGGCGGCGGAGAGCGGGCCGGCCATCATCTATGACCTCGGCGGCAAGTTCGACAAATCCTTCAACGAAGGGGCGTTCGGCGGCGCGGAGCGCTGGAAGAAGGCGAGCGGCAAGACCTATCGCGAGTTCGAGATCACCAACGCCTCACAGCGCGAGCAGGCGCTTCGCCGCTTCGCCAAGGATGGCAACAACCCCATCGTAGTGTTGGGCTTCGCTTATGAGGATGCGCTGACGGCCGTGGCCAAGGACTATCCGAAGATCAACTTCGCCATCGTCGACGATGTCATCGACCTGCCGAATGTCGCCTCCTACGTCTATCGCGCGGATCAAGGCTCCTACCTCGCCGGCGTCTTGGCCGCCAAGACCTCCAAGAGCGGAACGATCGGCTTCATCGGCGGCATGGATATTCCGCTCATCCGCGCCTTCGGTTGTGGCTACGCTCAAGGCGCGAAGGCGACCAATCCCAGCATCAAGGTCATCCAGAACATGACCGGGACCACGCCCTCGGCCTGGAACGATCCGGGTCGCGGATCGGAACTGACCAAGGCTCAGATCGCCCAGGGCGCCGACATCGTCTATGCGGCGGCCGGACAGACCGGTCTCGGCGTCCTGCAGGCGGCGGCCGACGCCGGCAAGCTTTCGGTGGGCGTCGATTCCGACCAGAACGGTCTGCATCCGGGCAGCGTGCTGACATCGGTGCTCAAGCATGTCGATGAGGCGGTCTACACAGCCTTCACCACCGGGCAGGCGGGCACATTCAAGGCCGGCGTCAACATCCTCGGCGTGAAGGAGAACGGGGTTGGCCTCGCCATGGATGACTACAACAAGACGTTGGTTTCCGCCGACGCCAAGGCCGCCGTCGAGGCCGCGACCGCCGGCATCGTCGCCGGCAAGATCGACGTTCACAATTATGAGGCCGACAACACCTGCCCGGTGAACTGATCGGGGTCTCGACCCTTCCGGCCGGCGGCGTACGGACTTGTCAGCGTGTCGCCGGTCCATCCTATTACCCGCGCGGTACCCCCGGACCCGAGCCGTCGGTATAACGCCAGCGAAGCGTCCGTCTCCTGTCCGCGAGGCCATCTTGCCCACCGCTCTCGAACTCAAGCAGATCGACAAACGCTTCGGCCCCGTTCATGCCAACAAGGCTATCGACCTTGTCGTCGAGAAAGGCACGATCCACGGGATCGTCGGCGAGAACGGCGCCGGCAAGTCGACCTTGATGTCGATCATCTACGGGTTTTACGAGGCGGATTCTGGCGACATTCTCGTTGATGGCGCGCTGAGATCGATTCGCTCTTCGCAGGATGCCATTTCGGTCGGGATCGGCATGGTCCACCAGCATTTCATGCTGGTCGATCCCTTCACTGTGCTGGAAAATGTGATGCTCGGTGCCGAGGCCGGTGCCCTGCTGGCCAAGGGCAAGGCGCAGGCCCGCGCCGAACTCGCCCGTCTCGAAAGGGCCTATCGTCTTGAGGTCGATCCCGACGCCGTCGTCGGCGACCTGCCGGTGGGCAGCCAGCAGCGCGTGGAAATTCTGAAGGCGCTCTATCGGGGTGCCGATATCCTCATCCTCGACGAGCCGACCGGCGTGTTGACGCCTTCCGAGGCAGACCAGCTCTTCGAGATCCTGAAGGTCCTGCGTGCGCAGGGCAAGACGATCCTTGTCATCACCCATAAGCTGCGCGAGATCATGGCCATCACCGATCGCGTCTCGGTGATGCGCCGCGGCGAAATGGTGGCGACTCTGGAGACGGCACGGACCAGCCCGGCCGAATTGGCCGAACTCATGGTCGGGCGTCGCGTACTGCTGCGGGTCGACAAGCCCGAGCCCACGCCCACCGAGGTGATCCTCGACGTTCGGGGCCTGACCGTGAAAGACGACAAAGGCATCGTGCGGGTCGAGAACGTGTCCTTCACGGTGCGGGCCGGCGAGATCGTCGGGGTGGCCGGGGTGGCGGGCAACGGCCAATCCGAACTCCTGGAAGCGATCGCCGGGATCAGGCCCATCGCCTCGGGCTCGATCACCATGCGCGGGCGGGATATTTCGACCGCGCCCTCGAAACTGCGCGACATCGGCCTCGCCCATGTGCCGGAGGACCGGATGCGCATGGGGTTGGTGAAGGCCTTCTCGGCCTACGAAAGCTCGATCCTGGGCTATCATCGGGATGCGGCGCTCGGCGTCGGCCCGCTTCTGAACTATCGCCGCGTCATCGCCGACCTCGTCGGCAAGATGCAGCGGTTCGATGTCCGCCCGCAGGACCCGAAGCTGAAGACCGCGAATTTCTCCGGCGGCAACGCCCAGAAAATCGTGCTGGCCCGCGAGATGGAGCGGGACCCGGCGCTGCTCATCATCGGTCAGCCGACGCGTGGGGTCGACATCGGCGCCATCGAGTTCATCCACCGTCGCCTGATCGCCATGCGCGATGCCGGCAAGGCGATTCTCGTCATCTCGGTCGAACTCGAAGAGATCCTGGGCCTGTCGGACAGAATCCTCGTCATGTGCGGCGGACGGGTCACGGGCGAGCGCTCGGCCAAGGAGGCGACTGAGCAGAATATAGGTCTGCTCATGGCTGGCGTGTCGGAGCAGGCTGCATGAGTGAGGCAGGCGGATTGTCCCACTATCTTCGAGGCTTGCTGGTTCCCCGCTCCGGTGGGGCGACCAGCAGCTCAGGCATGCTGCCCTGGTGGGCCGACGCTTTCATTCTGCCGGTGGTCAATATCGTGGTCGCCTTTGTAGTCTGCGGCCTCGTGCTGTGGGTCTTCGTCGGGGCCAACCCGCTGAGCGTCGGAACGACGATGATTCAGGGTGCCTTCGGCGACGCGAACGGCATCGGCACGACGCTCTATTATGCGACGACCTATATATTTGCTGGCCTTGCGGTCGCGGTCGCCTTCCATACCGGCCTGTTCAATATCGGCGTCGACGGTCAGGGCCAGATCGCCGGGATCGGTATCACCTTCGCCTGCCTGAACATGGGGCATGTCCCGGGCTTCATCGCGGTTCCGGCGGCGATCCTCGTCGGCATGGCCTTTGGCGCGCTCTGGGGCGTCATTCCGGGTTATCTTCAGGCCAAGCGCGGCAGCCACATCGTCATCACCACCATCATGTTCAATTTCATCGCCTCGTCGGTGGTGCAATATACGCTAGTCCACGTGATGATGAAGCCGGGTACCGGCGACCCCAAATCGGCCCTGTTCCCATCGAGCACGGATTTGCCACGCCTGAGTTCGATCTTCTCGGCCTTCGGCATCGATCTCGATTTGACGCTCGTCAACGTCGGCTTTCCGCTGGCGCTTCTGGCGGCGTTGCTGGTGTGGGTGCTGATCTGGCGAACGCGTCTCGGCTACGCCATGCGCACGGTCGGCCATAACCAGGTCGCGGCCGTCTATGGCGGCATTTCGCCCGCCCGCACGATTATTATCACGATGTCGATTTCCGGAGCTCTGGCCGGGCTGATGGGCATCAATGTGCTGATGGGCGAACAGCACCGCATGATCATCGACTACACGGCCGGCGCAGGCTTCATCGGCATCGCGGTGTCGCTGATGGGCCGCTCCCATCCGGCCGGAATCGTTCTTGCCTCCATCCTGTTCGGGGCGCTGATCCAGGGCGGGCAGGAATTGGCCTTCGATAACCCGGTCTTCGATCGCCATCTCATCGAGGTCATCCAGGGCATGATCATCCTGTTCGTCGGCGCGCTGGAACTGATGCTCCGGCCGCAGTTGGCGGCGGTGTTCAACAGCCTGATGCCTGCCAAGGCCAAGGGAGCCTGACGCTATGGATGTCGTGATCATTCTGGTCAGCGTCGCGGCCTCCGCAGTCCGCCTTTCGACGCCATTGCTGCTCTGTTGCCTTGCGGGCCTTTATTCCGAGCGCTCGGGCATCGTGGACATCGGCCTCGAGGGTAAGATGCTCGCGGGCGCCTTCGCGGCGGCCGTAGTGGCGGCGACTTACGGCTCGGCATGGCTCGGCCTTGGCGCGGCGATCGTGGTTTCAGTGGCTTTCGCGCTCCTCCACGGGGTGGCCTCGATCAATTATCGCGGCAATCAGATCGTGTCGGGTGTGGCGATCAACACCTTGGCGGCCGGCCTTTCGGCCTTCGTCGGCAACGTCTGGTATAAGCAGGGTGGCCGCACCCCAGATCTGCCCATGTCGGCCCGGTTCCAGTCATTCGACCTGCCCGGCGCTCAGGCGGTCGCGGATGTCCCGGTGATCGGCCCGATCTATTCGGGTCTGCTGTCCGGCCATTCTATCCTGGTGTATTTCGCCTTCGCCTTGGTTCCGATCACGGCTTGGATCGTCTATGAGACCCGATTCGGGTTGCGTCTGCGCGCCGTCGGCGAGAATCCGCAGGCGGTCGACACCGCCGGCATATCGGTTGCCGCCTTGCGCTACCGGGCCATCCTGATCTGCGGCGCCCTGACCGGCATCGCTGGCGCCTACCTGTCGACAGCCGATTCAGCCGCCTTCGTGCCGAACATGACGGGCGGGCGCGGCTATATGGGGCTCGCCGCGCTGATCTTCGCCAAATGGCGGCCGGTGCCGGCGCTCGGCGCCTGCCTGCTGTTCGGCCTGCTCGACGCGATCTCGATCCGCATGGGGTCTGGCTGGGTTATTCCCGGCATCGGGCAGGTGCCCTCCGAGTTGATCTCGGCGCTGCCGTTCATCCTCACCGTCTTCATGCTCGCCGGCTTTGTGGGCGCCGCCAACCCGCCCCGAGCCGCAGGCGTCCCCTATCTCAAGGAACGGTGACGCCGCCGGGACGGCGATCAGGATTGAACCAGCCTTCCGAGCGCGCCAGCGAAGGCGCGGTCGATCTCTTCGTCTTTCGCGTGGCGGCCCTCGCGGATGCGCCAGTGGCCCGCGACCATCACGTCCCGCACAGCGCGGTCGCCGACCGCGAACAGCCAACGATCGAGAATAGTATCGGCGGTCGCCGTCCCGATCAGCGGATTTTCACCGTCGAGGACGACGAGGCTCGCGACCTCGCCCGGCGCGATGGCGCCGATCTTCTGGCCCAGCGCCTGAGTGCCGCCGCGAAGCGCCGAATCGTACAGCGTGCGGCCGGCCGACCGCCCAGGACCGCCGGCAAGGCGGATGCGGCGTTCGTCGCGCAGCCTTTGCCCATATTCATACCAGCGCAATTCTTCGACCAGGCTCAGCGACACATGGCTGTCCGAGCCGATCCCGAAACGGCCGCCTAAGGTCTGGAATGCCGTGCCTGGAAAGATGCCGTCGCCGAGGTTGGCCTCGGTCGTCGGGCAGAGGCCCACGACGGCGCCGCTCCTGGCGATGGCGCTCAGTTCGTTTTGCTCCGCATGGGTCGCATGGATCAGGCACCAGCGCTGATCGACTGGCATCTCATCGAGCAGCCACTCAATCGGCCGCCGTCCGCTCCAGGCCAAGCAATCGTCGACCTCGCGCTGCTGCTCGGCGACGTGAATGTGAACCGGGCGGCCTGGAGGCGCCACGTCGAGAATGCGGCGCATCTCCTCGAGCGAGGCGGCGCGCAAGGAATGAAACGCATAGCCGAGCGTTGCGCCCTCGTGCCGACAGTCCAATGTCAGCCGGTCGAGCAGGCCGAGGAAATCGTCTATCCCGTGGATGAAGCGGCTCTGGCCGGCGTTAGGCGCGGCACCGCCGAAATTCGAATGGGCATAGAAGACAGGCAGCAGCGTAAGGCCGATGCCGCTAGCCCGGGCCGCGCTAAGGATGCGATGGGCCATTTCGGCCGGATCGCCATAGCGGGCGCCGCCGACATCGTGGTGCAGGTAGTGGAACTCCGCGACGGCACCATAGCCCGCCTTCAGCATGTCGACGTAAAGCTTCGTGGCGATCGCCTCGACATCGTCCGGGGTGATTTTCCCGACGGTCGCGTACATGGCCTCACGCCAGGTCCAAAAGCTGTCGGAGCCCGCCGCCCCTTCGCCTGCGATTTCTGCCAGGCCGGCCATGGCGCGCTGAAACGCATGGGAATGAAGATTGGGCATCGCGGGGATGAGTGGCCCCTCGACGATGAGACGCCCCGCAGGATCTGCCCCTGGTTTCACCGAGACGATACGCCCGTCGGGACTGATGTCGATGGCGACATCCGACGCCCATCCTTCAGGCAGAAGAGCCCTGGCGGCGAAGATCGAAGGATGCAAAGAAAGGGTCATGGAAGCCCTGGCACGCCGTATAACTTGTACATATAAGTCAGTGAACGAAAATGTCCGGTGATGCAAGAACTCATGGGGCTGGGTCCGAGAAGATCCCAGATGACAGAATTATGAGCAAAGTGACCGATAAATCACCAGATATCGCCTTGGAACTGGGTATTCCGCTTTATGCCAGCGTCAAGCAGATGATCCTCGGTCATATCCGGAGCGGCGCATGGCCCCCGCGTCACCGCATTCCGTCCGAGAGCGAACTCGTCGACGAGCTCGGCGTCAGCCGCATGACCGTCAATAGGGCGTTGCGTGAATTGTCGCTCGAAGGGGTCCTTGTCCGCATGCAGGGGCTTGGTTCCTTCGTGGCCGAGGGAAAGCAGCCGTTCAGCGTCTTCGAGGTTCGCAGCATCGCCGATGAGATCATCGAGCGAGGCAGCGCTTATTCGGCCAAGGTTGTCTTGCTCGACCGGCTGAAGGCCTCGCCGGAGGTCGCCGACGCGCTTGATATCCCGATCGAAAGCGAGGTCTTTCATTCGATCCTCCTGCATAAGGAGAATGATATCCCGATCCAGCTCGAGGCTCGACACGTCAACCCGAAAGTCGCGCCGCGCTACCTCGAACAAAATTTCGAGGCGACGACCCCGAACCAGTATCTCACGGAGATTGGCCCGTGGGCGGAAGCTGAACATCAGGTCGAGGCCATTCTCCCGGCGCCGTGGGAATGGCGTCTGCTCACCATCGCCCGCTCGGACCCATGTCTGTTGATCCGACGCCGCACCTGGATCGGCGCCGATATCGCGAGCAGCGTACGCCTGCTGTTTCCAGGCGGTCGCTACCGGATCGAAAGTCGCCAGCGGTCGCCGACCGCTTGAATCGAGTCAATTGACATGGGATTCATATCTTCCTAACTTGTATGTATAAGTAAGAGGGCATGACATGCTGAGCAATACGCGCTTTCGTGACATCGAGATTCGCGCCGCGCGCGGCACAGACCTCACTGCCAAGAGCTGGCTGACCGAGGCGCCCCTCCGCATGCTCATGAACAACCTCGACCCCGATGTCGCCGAAAACCCCAAGGAACTCGTCGTCTATGGTGGCATCGGCCGCGCCGCGCGCGATTGGCCGTCCTTCGACGCGATCGTCGCCACCCTGCGACGACTTGAGAACGATCAGACGCTGCTGATTCAATCGGGAAAGCCGGTCGGTGTGTTCCAGACGCACGCTGACGCGCCGCGGGTCCTCATCGCCAATTCAAACCTCGTGCCGCATTGGGCCAATTGGGAGCATTTCAACAAGCTCGATGCCGAGGGCCTGATGATGTACGGCCAGATGACGGCCGGCTCCTGGATCTATATCGGCAGTCAAGGCATCGTACAGGGCACGTTCGAAACCTTCGTCGAGGCGGGGCGCCAGCATTATGACGGCACGCTCGCGGGCCGGTGGATCCTGACCGCCGGCCTTGGCGGCATGGGCGGCGCCCAGCCCCTCGCGGCGACGCTGGCCGGCGCCGTGTCTCTCACCGTCGAATGCCGCCAGTCCAGCATCGATTTCCGCCTGCGCACAGGTTATCTCGACAAGCAGGCCGGCTCGCTCGACGAAGCGTTGGCCCTAATCGAGCAGCATTGCGCCGCCAAGGAAGCGGTCTCGATCGGCCTGCTCGGCAACGCGGCTGATGTGTTCCCCGAATTGGTCCGGCGCGGCATCAAGCCGGATCTCGTCACCGATCAGACCTCCGCCCACGATCCCTTGAACGGCTATCTGCCAGCCGGCTGGACATGGGACGAGTACCGCGAACGCGCTCGTACCGAGCCCTTGGTCGTCACGGCGGCCGCAAAGGCTTCCATGGCGAACCATGTCCGCGCCATGCTGGACTTCAAGCGCATGGGGGTGCCGGTCTTCGACTACGGCAACAATATCCGTCAGATGGCCAAGGAGGAGGGTGTCACCGACGCCTTCGATTTCCCCGGCTTCGTGCCGGCCTATATCCGGCCGCTCTTCTGTAGGGGCATCGGCCCGTTCCGCTGGGTGGCGCTGTCGGGCGAGGCGGAGGACATCTACCGGACCGACGCCAAGGTCAAGGAGCTCATCCCCGACGACGCGCACCTCCACCGCTGGCTCGACATGGCGCGCGAGCGCATCAGTTTTCAGGGCCTTCCGGCCCGCATCTGCTGGGTGGGTCTCGGCCAGCGCGCTAAGCTCGGCCTCGCCTTTAACGCGATGGTGCGCAGTGGCGAGCTCAAGGCGCCGGTCGTCATCGGTCGCGACCATCTCGATTCGGGGTCGGTCGCCTCGCCCAACCGCGAGACTGAATCGATGAAGGACGGGTCGGACGCCGTCTCCGACTGGCCGCTGCTCAACGCGCTGCTCAATTGCGCCTCGGGTGCGACCTGGGTGTCGCTGCAACATGGCGGAGGCGTCGGGATGGGCTTCTCACAGCATTCGGGCATGGTCATCGTCTGCGACGGCACTGCGGACGCGGACCGCCGTCTGGCCCGTGTCCTGACCAATGATCCCGCCACCGGCGTGATGCGCCATGCGGATGCGGGCTACGAAATCGCCATCGATTGCGCGCGGGACCAGGGTCTCGACCTGCCGATGCTGGGGGACTGACCCGGCGGCGGCACTGGGTCGCGCCGTCTGCACGCTTCGGCCTTTGAAGAGTCCGGGTTCAAGGCCTCTTCGCGGCGCATTGAGCCATGGCGATCATCAAGGCTTGGTCGCGCCTCGCATCGGACAGGGGGTTGCGCACGGCTCCGCCTTTGATCAAGGCCTCGTGAAAGCTGACGAGTTCGAGCACGAAGGCTTCCTCGAATCCTATCCGGATCGCATTGGTTTCCATCCGGTGTCCGGTCGAGCGGCGATGCATGAGTTTGGTCGGGTGATGGTTGAGATAGGGCGCGGGGAAGACCAACTCGACGATCTCGTCCTCGAAATAAAGAGTGATCCGCTCGGCATAGTCGGCGACCTTGGGGATCTCGACATGGGTCATGGTCCAGAGCGCTTTACCGTCCCTGAGATCCACCGATGCGTGTCCGCCCGCGCCTCCCGAGAACAAGGCGGCGCCGAGCACGGGTCCCGCTGAGACCCCGATGGCGTCGAGAAGCCCATGCACCGCATTGACGTCATGCACCAGCGCTGAGCAATAGGCCCCTGAAAAACCACGAAAAACAGTCTCTGAGGGTGTGAAGCCAAGAGCCGCCCGGACCTGCATCCGCCGACGCTCGGTGGTTTCCGCGATCAGCGTCGGGGACACGTCCTCGCCCGCGACGACCGTCCTGTGCGTCACGAATGGCCAGGCATCGGGATCGTGCACCTCAACCGAGATGTAGCGCAGGCGTTCAGCCTTGCCGGCCACGATCTCGAGCGCAGCCTCATAGCTCGGATCGAACCGCTTCATATAGCCGATCTGCAGCACCACGCCGCTGCGCGCTTGCGCGGCCACAAGGTCCTCAAGCTCATCGAGCCCGTAGCAGATCGGCTTTTCGCAAAAGACATGCAGGCCGAGGTCCATGGCCTGTCGCGCCAGCGCCGCATGCCAGGGATCGGGCGTGGCGATCAAGAGGGCGTCGAGATCAAGGGCGAGGAGAGCCGCGACGTCGGGGACCGCGTGGACACCGAACCGATCGGAAAGGGCCGCCCGGACGGTGGCCGAAGGCTCGGCGACGCCCATGAGGGAGAACTGCTGCTTCAGCGCGAGAAGGTTCGGAATATGCTCGACCTGGGCGATGAGTCCGCCGCCCACCACCCCGATCTTCAGCCGTTCAGCCAGCGGCGCGCCGTTCACGCGGCGACATCGGGCTTTTGAGCATCAGAAATATCGAACTTCTGCGCATCCACCGGTTTCGTGGCGCGGAAACTCGCTTCGTCCACAGAGAGGCCTTCGAGGACGACGCGCGCCGCCGAGCCGATGTTGTGGATGGCGTTGGCAATATCCTCGGCCCCGTGGAGGGGGCTCGTGGCCACCATGACGGTGCGGTTCAAAATATCGAGGGATCGCGCGCACATGTCCTTCGAATAGGCCTTCCGGCATTCGGCATTCGCCGCCATGCCGTAGGGGTTCATGGCCGGATGGGCCGCGCCCGCGCCCATGAGCACCTGGTCCCATTCGGTGTAATTGTGCCGGCCCGTCTCGCCCGCGACGACACTGGGGCAGAGCGCCGAAAAGGCCTTCGCCGACGCGGCGCTCGGGAAGGTGAACATCGCCTGCGTGGCGCAATCGTGATCGGGGCTGTTCATGGCCGCCTGGCGCAGGCCTAGGTTGCCGAGCGATTTGGTGCCTTCGAGGATCGCCCGCCGCTCGGCCCGCATCGCCCCGATCATGCCGTCGAGCCGATCGAGTTGGACGTTCAGCATGGCGCCCATCAGTTCCGACGCCCGCGCTCCGTTCGAGGAGAAGGGCTGGGTTTGGTCGTCGCGACCGTGCCAGTAGAAATGGCAGGGATCGATGACGCAACGCACACGCGCCGCGAGCGCGTCGTCATTGACGGCAACGCCGCCGCCTTCACCGCAGGTCATGTTCTTGTAATAGTTGAAGCTGAAGGCGCCTATATCGCCGAGGGTGCCTAACCGTTGCCCTTCGTAAGAGCCGCCGACGCCCTGGCAGGCATCCTCGATCACGAAAAGACCGCGCTTCCGGGCGATGTCGAGGATCGCCTTCATGTCGCAGGCCGCTCCCCACATATGGACCGCGACGATAGCGCGGGTCCGCGGACCGATGGCGGCCTCGATCGCGACAGGGTCGATCGTGAGACTCTCGTCGATGTCGACGATGAGCGGAATGGCGCCCGTAGCGAGGACCGAGGTCGCGGTCGCCATATAGGTATGGGCCGGGATGATGACCTCGTCGCCCGGGCCAAGCCCAAGGGCCGTCATTGCGGCGACGAGCGCGTTGCTGCCGCTGGCCGCGAGGGCGAAATGCTTGATGCCAAGATAGTCGGCATAGCGCTTTTCGAACCGGTCGCATTCGCCGCCTCGACCGTAGCGAAACAAAGCACCGGATCGAATAACCTTCGAGACCGCATCGATTTCCTGCTGTCCGACAATGTACATGGGGTGCATCCTGAGGACATGAGGGGGCGATGTCTACGCCCGCTGAACCATCCCTGACAGGTCCAGTTCCAAACGATCGAAAGGAACCACTTGGGCAGGATCGGACGGCATTTGCGACAGAATGCAAGGCTGCGGTACAGGGCTTTCAGCCCGCCGAAAGGATGCCGCGCAGGACAGCGAAACCGCTGAGCATGGAGGATTCCTCAAGCGCGGCGTAACCCAAAACGAAGCCTTGCGTCGATTGACCGTGGCGATAATGGGCGGAAAGGGACGCCACGATGATGCGCTGAGCCCGTGCCATTTCGGCGATGGGCTCATCGGCGCGCGCGTCGTTGAGCCGCCAGGTGATCTGGATCCCCGTGCTGCCAGGGAACGGCGTCACCCATCGCCCCAGTTGGTCGATGCCGTGCCGCATGAACACCCCGCGGCGCTTCGCGTAAAGGCGCCGCATGCGCTGAAGATGACGCGCGAAATGACCCTGTTCGATGAATTCGGCCAATGTCGCTTGCAGGATCAGCGGCGGATATTGCCCCGTGATGCTCAAGGCTCGCTTGATGCGCCGGCCAAGGTCCTTGGGCAGTACCATGAAGCCGAGGCGCAGTGATGGGAACAGGGTCTTGGCGAAGGTACCGACATAGATGACTTGCCCGGTCGAGCCTGTGCCGTAGAGGGCCGGAACCGCATCGACGCCGAAGCGGTATTCGCAGTCGAAATCGTCTTCGATGACCCAGCTCCCTTGCGCTCGGGCGGTCTCGAGAAGCTGACGCCGCTGTTCGATCGGCATCGTCACGCCGAGAGGGGATTGGCAGGACGGGGTGAGGTAGATGACCCGGGGCGGATGCGGAAGGCCATGCGGATCGATGTTCCACCCCTCGGCGCCGACCGGGAGCGGATGCAGACGCGCCCCAGCCGCCAGGAAGGCGCTTTGGGCTCCGAGATAGCCCGGCTCCTCCATCCAAACGAGATCGCCGGGGTCGATAAGGACGCGGGCCAGGATATCGAGCGCCGCCTGCGCGCCGCTGGTGACGACGATCTGATCCGGATCGCAGCGGATGCCGCGCGAGGCTTCGAGATAGCCCACGATAGCGTCACGTAGCGGCGGATGACCGGCCAATGAATAATAGCCGAGAAGATCCTCCCGGCTCGCCCGCATATTGCGCAAGAGCAGGCGCTGCCACGTCGAAAAGGGAAATTGACGCGTTTCCGGGGTTCCGGGATGGAAGGCGTCATCCCCGGGGAAGCCGGGCTGGCGCGGCTGCCGGACCATGAGTTGTCCGCGCCTCGACAGCCGCGCCATCACGTCCAGCGTGTTGACCGGATCCGCCATGGGTGTTTCCGGCGAAATATCCGTGACCCAGACGCCGGCGCCCGGACGAACCAGGAGATAACCCTCGGATTCGAGCTGCTGATAGGCCGTGATCACGGTGTTCCGCGCCACATTGAGATCGGTGGCCAAGGCCCGGGTCGAGGGAAGGCTGGTGCCGACCCGAAGCGTCTGCCGGATGATGAGGGCCCGAAGCTGCGCGAAAAGCTGCCGATGCAACGGCTTCTCGCTCGATCGGTCGAGCGCGAGGGCATCGAGCGGAAACTGCTGACGAAGCGAACTGGACCTACGTGTTTTCTGCAAACCGGTTCTCACGGCTTCTCCAGTCAAGGCCTTAGCTTTCAAGCCGCGAGGTTTCCAACCCGACTCCTCGTCGGCGCCATAGGGGGGTGACCGTTCCCGGGCAGATGAAAAATGGGTGTGGTCCGTTAAATGCAGAGCAACCGTCGTTCAAGTGCGCGGAGGCCGTTTGCGGCCGCGCTGCGTCGATGGCGATTTAGCATGGTGACATCCTCGAACAGCCGAGCGGCATAATAGGTGGCGGCAGCGCGACCTCTCGAACCTAGTCTACACGCAACAGGGGGTGGATATGAGAGGTCTAATTAAAGGCGCGATGATTGCCGGATTGGTCATGACGGCCATGATGGCGGGCGGCTCGGCTTGGGCCGATGCCCTCAGGATCGCCGTCGTGACCCATGGCCAGGCCGGCGATTCATACTGGTCTTCGGTGAAGCTCGGTGTCGATGCCGCCGCCAAGCAGATGGGCGTCACAGTTCAGTATCAAGCCCCTCAGACCTTCGACATGGCGCAGATGGCCAAGATGATCGAAGCCGCCACGGCCTCCCACCCGGATGGGCTGGTCGTGTCGATTCCGGACCCGGACGCGCTGGGGCCGGCCATCAAGCAGGCTGTGGCAGCCGGCATCCCGGTTCTGGCGATCGATTCCGGCTTGAAAGAATCGCACGAGCTTGGGGCCATGATGTTCATGGGACAGGAGGAATATGACGCGGGGTTCGCGGCCGGCGTGAAGATGAAGGCCGCCGGGATCACCAACGCGCTCTGTCTCAATCACGAGGTCGGCAACGCCGATCTCGACCATCGTTGCGAAGGCTTTGGCAAAGGTCTTGGCGGGAAGATGGAGGTCCTGGCGATCAATCAGGATCCGACCGAATCCAGGAACCGGATTCTAAGCGCCTTGGCGACGCGCAAAGACGTGGACGGAATGTTGGCCCTGGGCTCCGGGGCGGCGGCCGCGATGATTCAGGCCTTGGACAGCCCGGGCGTGATGGACCGTCTCAAGGGCACTGGGTCTTTCGACCTTTCCCCCGAGATCCTGACGGCGGTCAGCGAGGGGAAGCTGCTCTTCGGCATCGATGAACAGCCTTACCTGCTGGGCTATCTTCCGATCGTTTTCATGAAGCTCTACAACGAATATCGGCTGATGCCGGCGGTGGATGTGAACACCGGCCCGAGTTTCGTGATGAAGGCCGACGCCCTCAAGGTGCTCGACCTGTCGAAGCAGGGCATTCGCTGAGGTTCGATCGTTGAACCGATGCCGGAAGCCAAGACTAGTCCGATCAAGGCGCCTTGGCGCCTTGATCGATATCAGGGTCACCCATCATGGTGGGGGCGAGATCGACCGGTGAGCTATTCCGCAGCGAAGAAGGGATCATAGAACCCATGACGACGACGTTCGGGAAGGGAGCGGCCAAGATTCCGTCCCCGTCTCCGCCCGTCGATGAAAGACTGCGGCCGCTGCCGGGATGGCAGCGGATCCTGGCCCGGCCAGAACTTGGATCCCTCACGGGCGTGATCCTCGTTTTCCTATTCTTCGGCACTGTCGCCGGGAACAGCGGCATGTTCAGCATGCTGGGGGTGTTTAATTTCCTTGGCATAGCGGCCCAACTCGGCATTCTGGCCGTCGCCGCTGCCTTGCTGATGATCGCGGGCGAGTTCGACCTCTCGATCGGTTCGATGATCGCCTTTTCGGGCATGACATTGGCGCTGGTGGTCACCCAATTGCACTGGCCGATCTATGCCGGCATCCTTGTGGCCTTTGTGGGCGCGGCGGTGTTCGGGGTTCTGAACGGTGTGCTGGTGACGCGAACCCGCATGCCCTCGTTCATCGTCACGCTCGCCTCGTTGTTCGTTCTGCGCGGACTGACCCTGGCCCTGACGCGGCTCATCGTCGGACGCACTCAGGTTCCGGGAGTCTCGAAGACCATCGGGAACGATTGGCTCGCGCCCTTCTTTCACGGCACGGTATTTCAGGGGACGTTCCGCTGGCTCGCCGCGCATCAATGGATTGCTACCGACAAGCTCGGCAATCCGCTGGCGAGCGGCGTCCCGATCGCCATCGTCTGGTGGATCGGCCTCACTGCCGTGGCGAGTTGGGTGCTTTTGCGGACGCGGTTCGGCAACTGGATCTTCGCGACGGGAGGCGACGAGGTCGCGGCCCGCAACGTCGCCGTGCCGGTCACCGCGGTCAAGGTGACGCTGTTCGCCATGATGGCGCTCGCTGCGGCCTTGTTCGGTATCATCCAAGTTCTGGACAACGGGTCCGCCGACACATTGCGTGGCCTCGAAAAGGAATTCGAGGCGGTGATCGCGGTGGTTGTGGGTGGAACCTTGCTCACGGGAGGCTATGGGTCGGCGATCGGGTCGGCCTTTGGCGCGCTTATTTTCGGCACGGTCCAGATGGGCATCTTTTACACCGGGGTCGATACCGACTGGTTCAAGGTTTTCATGGGCGTGATGGTGCTGATCGCCGTGATGGTCAACGACACCGTGCGACGGCGCGTCGTGCAGGCGCGCTGAGTCCGAACGAGAAGAGTGAGCGACAAGGATGATCCTGCGTCTCGGCATAAACCCGATCACCCGGACCAATGACGATGTGCTGGCGATTGGTGGCGACATTCTGCTGAAACGCCGCCTTCAGGAAATCCGTTTCGGCGGCGATGGAGGCAAGGAACTCGACGACGGGTTCTCGCACCGGGCGGAGGATGTTGGTCCTATGCTGGCGTGGCGCCATCTGCGGCTGGTGTCGGGCTGGCATCATCCGCGTGTCGCGCGTCTGTCGAGCTATACCAAGCTCGGCTTTCCCAAGGCTCAGGCTCTGGCCCAAGCGATCGGGTCTACACGCG
The DNA here is from genome assembly GCA_965214365.1 of Lichenihabitans sp. Classification (GTDB taxonomy): domain Bacteria; phylum Pseudomonadota; class Alphaproteobacteria; order Rhizobiales; family Beijerinckiaceae; genus Lichenihabitans. Next base: position 986,258 of record CBDCBM010000003.1, on the reverse strand, counting down.
CTAATAGGGCAGGGGCCTTCGCGTGACGTCGTCGCGGGACGACGCACGGTCATCGCGCCGGAGACGTGGTGATGACTGACCCCAACACCATGCCGCTGCTGGAGTTGAGGGACGTCTCGATGTTCTTCGGCTCCGTGATCGCCTTGCGTGAGGTATCGTTGCGCGTCATGCCGGGTGAGATCCATTGCCTGCTTGGTGACAATGGCGCTGGAAAATCGACCCTGATCAAGATTTTGTCCGGCGTGCATGTTCCCTCTCGGGGAGAGCTTCTTGTGGGCGGCGAGGCGGTGCGCTTCTCATCCCCTCGCGACGCGGCGCGGCGGGGCATCGGAACGATGTTTCAGGATCTGGCGACCATCCCGCTGATGAGCATCGCGCGCAATTTTTTCTTGGGCCGCGAACCGACGATAGGGTGGGGCCCCTTTCGTCGGTTGTGCTGGAAGGAGATGAACGAGGTTGCGGCGCGCGAAATCGCCAATGTCGGTATCCAGGTGCGCAGTTCGGCCCAAGCCGTGGGAACCTTGTCGGGCGGGGAGCGGCAATGCCTCGCGATCGCGCGGGCGGTCTATTTCGGGGCCAAGGTGCTGATTCTCGACGAACCCACATCGGCGCTGGGGGTCCATCAAGCGGGCGAGGTCTTGCGCATCGTCGCCAAGGCCCGCGCGCGGGGGCTCGGCGTCATTTTTATCACCCACAACGTTCACCACGCTTTTCCCGTCGCGGATGTGTTCACCCTGCTCAATCGCGGGCGGAGCCTTGGCACCTTCCGCAAGTCCGAGGTCACGCGGGATCAGATCGTCGAGATGATGGCTGGCGGACGCGTCATGGCCGACCTCGAAAGCGAGCTTGCCGAGCTTCTTTCCGCATCGTGATCTAGCCGCTTTTACTGGGCCGCGCCGGCCGACCAAACGCGATGACGCAAAGCAGTTCGAACATCATCGTGGCGCCGAGGAGGGCGGTCATGCCGCCGACATCGAAAGGCGGCGCCACCTCCACCACATCCGCGCCGACGATGTTCACACCGGCGAGACCCCGCACGAGCTGTTGCGCCTCCCGGCTGGTAAACCCGCCGATCTCGGGTGTGCCGGTACCTGGCGCCATGGACGGATCGACCGAATCCACGTCGAACGACACATAGGTCCGGCCGTCGCCGACCAGCGACCGTGCCTCGGCCATGACGTCGTCGGCACCCCGGCGCATAAAGTCTTCCATATAGATGACCCGCACGCCCTGGTGCTTGGCCCAATCATGGTCGGCGGAATCGTAGATCGATCCCCTGATACCGATCTGAATCATTCGGCGGGGGTCGAGGATCCCCTCCTCGATAGCGCGGCGGAACGGCGTGCCATGGGTGAATCGATTGCCCCCGAAGTAGCTGTCGTTGGTATCCGAATGGGCATCGAAATGGATGAGCCCGACCGGATCGGCGCGGCCGATCGCCCTGAGGATCGGCAAGGTGGTCAGATGGTCGCCACCCGCGCCGAGCGGTAAAGCCCCCTCCGACACGATGTCGGCGACGCCATCCTCGATGCGCTGCAGCGCATCGTGAAGGTCGATGGGGTTGACCTGAAGGTCGCCGACATCCGCCACCACGAGCACCGAGGACGGCTCCACGCCGCTGACGTGGTGCACACGCCGAATCAGGCTCGATTGGTTGCGGATCTCTCTCGGACCATGGCGCGCTCCCGCCCGGTTGGTCGTTCCGCCATCCCAGGGAACGCCATAAAGGGCGACATCGAGACCCTTCGCACTTGTCACGAGCGGCAGCCGCATGAAGGTCGCGATCCCGGCGAATCTGGGCACGAGGGCCGCATCGACAGGCTGGAAATCTTGCGTCACGTCGGTGTCTCCGGGATCAAATCACGCAGGGTGCGACGAGGCGGCACTTTCATCGGCCTATCAACCATATGCCCCAGCACCGTGGAACCTTCCAGCCGATTCCGGGTTCTTCCCCAGCACGAGCGTTATTGCTCGATGTCTTTGGAGAAAACAAAGATGAGCGAGATGATGGACAAGGCCAAGGGGCTTGCCAACGAGGCCGCCGGCAAGATCAAGCAGGGCGTCGGCAGCGCCGTAGGGTCCGATCAGTTGCAGGCTGAGGGCGCGGCCCAAGAGGCTAAGGGCGCCATGCAGAAGGCCGTCGGCGACGCGAAGGGCGCTGTCAAGGACACCGCCAATCATGTTGCGGATTCAGCCGATAAAGCCTTGAACCGCTAAACCACATTGCGATGACGGTCCATTGATGGATCGACTGTGAACGCCAGGCCAGCCAGACATTGTCAGGCTGGCCTTTTTTCGTCACGGTAGTTCGGCGGTTGTGTCGGGCTGATACATTGCACCAGCCGTGCTGAACGCGTTTTTCGACGCTTTCCTTAAAATGAATTGGGTTTGGCAACGATGATCGTTTCTACCACCAATGATGTAGTCGGTTATCGCATAACGCGACATCTTGGGGTCTGCCGGGGTGTCACGGTGCGTTCGCGCAGCGTTATCGGCAATTGGTGGGGCGGCGTTCAGGCCGTCTTCGGCGGACGTCTCGGCGTATTCACCAAGTTGGCCGAGAATGCGCGCCAGGAAGCTTACGATCTCATGGTCAAACATGCCGCGCAGGCTGGCGCGAATGCGGTAGTCTGCATGCGTTATGATGCGAACGAGATTACGGACGGCATCACCGAGGTGCTCGCCTATGGCACCGCAGTGTGGCTAGAGCCGGCCTGAGGCGCCATCTCGCGGCTTGCAAGATTGGGTCCGATGAGGCAAAAGACCTGTGCATGCGAGTGCCTGAAGGAGAGTAGCTCAATCGGCTAGAGTACCGGTCTCCAAAACCGGGGGTTGTGGGTTCGAGTCCCACCTTTCCTGCCATCGCATCGGACTGGTTGAGCGTCGAGCGACGCGACAACGACATCGCGGAAAACCGCGATCCCCTATCAGATCGTCAAAACCGAGTTTTCCGCTTTACGTAGCTGTCATGTTCGGTATATGGGTCTGCCGTGGCGCGAAACCGAAGAGGTTCCGCGCCTCTCTTTTTATTGACGCGGCCGCGATGCTCGGGATGCACCGAATTGTAGTCTGCACAGGCAAACCATGGCGAATCCGTTTCAATTCATCCAGGACGTGCGGAACGAGGCTGGCAAGGTGACGTGGCCTACGCGTCGCGAGACCCTCATCACGACCGGCATGGTGCTGGTCATGGTGGTGCTCGCGTCGGTGTTCTTCGTGGCCGTGGATCAGATCATCCATTTCGTCGTTTCGCTGGTTTTGGGCTTCGGCCACTAGAGTCTGGGCCAGCCGGTAGCCTTTAGGTTCAGAGATCGAGTCAGTCCATGAGCATGCGGTGGTATATCGTCCACGCCTATTCGAACTTCGAAAAGAAGGTCGCCGATGCTATTCGGGAAGGGGCGGTGCAACGCGGGCTGGCGGACAAGTTCGAAGAGATCTTGGTGCCGACAGAGCATTTCGTAGAGGTCAAACGCGGCCGCAAGGTCAATTCCGAGCGTAAATTCTTCCCAGGCTATGTGCTGGTTCGAACGGACCTGACCGACGACGTCTATCACTTGATCAAGAACACGCCCAAGGTCACCGGCTTTCTCGGGGCCGACAATAAGCCTATGGCGATCAGCGACGCCGAGGCGGACCGGATCAAGGGACAGGTCGCCGAGGGTGTCGATCGGCCGAAATCTTCGATCAGTTTCGAGATCGGCGAACAGGTGCGTGTGGCGGACGGCCCCTTCGCGTCTTTCAATGGCATCGTCGAAGAAGTCGACGAGGGCAAATCCCGCGTCAAGGTCGCGGTATCGATCTTCGGGCGCGCGACGCCGGTCGATCTCGAATTCGGTCAGATCGAAAAGCTCTGATCGATTCCCACAGGTTTGCCTGTGGGGCTGTTCCATAAGAATGGCAAAACCCGTGGAAGCCGTCTTCGCATGCCAAGCGGAGTGGCGGCGCACCACGGTCCTCACAACGGCCCTGCGGATCGCCGCACGTGGCCTCAATTGGAGTAAAACATGGCGAAGAAGATCACGGGTTACGTGAAGCTTCAGGTTCCGGCCGGAAGCGCCAACCCCTCACCGCCGATCGGGCCAGCGCTCGGTCAACGCGGCCTGAACATCATGGAATTCTGCAAGGCCTTCAATGCGCGTACCGCGCAGATGGAAAAAGGCTCGCCAATTCCGGTCGTCATCACCGCCTACCAGGATCGCTCTTTCACCTTCGAGTTGAAGCTGCCTCCGGTCTCCTTCTTTTTGAAGAAAGCCGTCGGCATCAAGAGCGGCTCGAAAACCCCGGGGCGCGGGACAGTCGGCAAGGTTACTCGGGCGCAGGTCCGGGAAATTGCCGAAAAGAAGATTGTCGATCTCAATTGCTCGTCCGTGGAATCCGCCATGGCGATGATCGAAGGTTCCGCCCGTTCCATGGGCCTCGAGGTAGTGGGGTAAGACCATGGCACATGTCGGAAAAAGAATCGTCAAGGCCCGCGAGGGCATCGACCGGATCAAGCTCTATGCGGTCGGCGAGGCCATTTCGATGGTCAAGTCGCGCGCCGTCGCCAAGTTCGACGAGACCGTCGAAATTGCCATGAACCTCGGGGTTGACCCGAAACATGCCGACCAGATGGTGCGCGGCGTCGTCAACCTGCCGAACGGCACCGGACGTACGGTCCGGGTCGCGGTTTTCGCGCGCGGAGCCAAGGCTGATGAAGCCACAGCGGCAGGCGCTGACGTCGTCGGGGCCGAGGACCTTGTAGCGGCCATCCAGGGCGGTACGATCGACTTTGACCGTTGTGTCGCAACGCCGGATATGATGCCGCTCGTCGGACGTCTGGGTAAAGTTCTCGGTCCGCGCGGCCTGATGCCGAACCCAAAGGTCGGTACCGTGACGATGGACATCAAATCGGCGGTCTTCGCCTCGAAGGGCGGTGCAGTCGAATTCCGAGTGGAGAAGGCCGGCATCATCCAGGGCAGCGTCGGCAAGGCGTCTTTCGAGGACGGCAAGCTTATCGAAAACATCAAGGCCTTTGTGGATGCTGTGACCAAGGCGAAGCCGCAAGGCGCCAAGGGCACCTACATCCAGCGCGTCGCCGTATCCTCTACGATGGGACCCGGCGTTAAAGTCGATCTATCGACACTCGCGAACGGCTGATGCATTTTCGCGTGGAGACGTGAACTCTCCGCTTGGCAGGAAAGTTCAAACGCGCTACGAGAAGGGATGAAGCCGCTCGCGGTTTCTTAACTTTCGGCGAGGCCAGGGTTGCTCCTCATCCGCCGAAAGACATACAGCCGGACGAGGTGTGGAATAAATTTCCGCGCCTAGTTCGGCCGTGTCCTGTCCAAGACTGCAGGTGCAACGGCCCGATTCGTCGGGCCACGCTTGAATGTCCTTCCAACGCTGCGAGGCGGAGGTGGAAGCCAGCATAGACGGTGATAGCCGGATTATTCAAAGGGCGTCTGAGGCGTTCTCGATTTGGTTCGATCCTTCTGTCCGGCGGCGAGAAGCCCCGGGGACAGGCACATCCTGGCTGCGGCGTTGGTCGTTACGATCCACCCTGCCGTCAAAATGAATGTGCGGTCGCGGGGCTAGACTTCGCAAGCGGAGTTATAAACTTTGGACAGAACGGAAAAGAAGGAGCTCGTCGGGCACCTCACTGACGTCTTCAACAAGACGTCAGTGGTGGTCGTGGCTCACTACTCCGGCCTGACTGTCGCCCAGTTGCAGCGCTTGCGCAAGCAGATGGGCGAGGCCGGAGCACAGGTGCAGGTTACCAAGAACCGCCTGACCAAGATCGCGCTCGAAGGAACGAAGGTCGCCTCCATCGGTACGCTGATGCAGGGTCCGACCATCATTGCCTATTCGGACGATCCCGTGGCGGCCCCGAAGGTGGCGGTCGCATTCGCCAAGGATTTCGACAAGTTCGTGATCCTCGGCGGCGCTATGGGCACCACGGCTCTCGATCCGGTCGGCGTCAGATCTCTGGCGACCATGCCGTCGCTCGACGAACTGCGGGCCAAGCTGATTGGGCTCATCCAGGCACCGGCGACCAAGTTGGCGCAGCTTACGGTGGCTCCGGCCAGCAAGCTCGCCCGCGTGTTCAACGCTTATGCCGAGCGCGACGCCAATACGGATCAGGAAGCGGCCTAAGGACAGGCCGAGCGAAAACATCGGACCGTCGATCCTTGTGGACAGGTCCGGGTCTTGCACTTGAAAAATCAACCATCGAACCAAATCTTAGGACAGAACAATGGCTAATCTTTCGCAAATCGTTGACGATCTCTCAGCCCTGACGGTTCTTGAAGCCGCCGAATTGGCGAAGATGCTCGAAGAGAAGTGGGGCGTCTCCGCCGCTGCGGCAACTGTCGCGGTTGCGGCGGGTCCGGCCGGCGCTGCCGCTGCTCCGGTTGAAGAGCAGACCGAATTTACGGTTATCCTATCGGCCTTTGGCGACAAAAAGATCGAAGTCATCAAGGAAGTTCGCGCCATCACGGGCCTTGGCCTCAAGGAAGCCAAGGATCTGGTTGAGGGCGCCCCGAAGGCCGTCAAGGAAGGCGTTTCGAAGGACGAAGCCGCGAAGCTTAAGGCTCAACTCGAGAAGGTCGGCGCCAAGGTCGAGCTTAAGTGATTTTACGATGAGTTGGTGCGCGGCCGACGCCGCGCTTGGCTCTCACCATTGACATTCGGTCTCGGGGATTTTCTCCGGGACCTTTCCCGCGTTTGATGGCGGCCTTGAGCATGATACTGAAAAGTCGGCACGGGTTTGCGGACGACATCATAGTCTAACCAATTGTAATAGCTCACGATTAGTTTGGATGGCTTCCATCCGAATGCACCGTGATCTAGGCCCATCGGGACAGATTTCGAATGATGTCGAACCCCGCGAGCGGTGATCCGCCGCGGCGGTTCGCATCATTCAGGGCCGGCGACGAACCGACGTCGAGGCCAAGCATGAGAGGCACGAGGAGCGATATGGCGCAAACGTTCACTGGCCGGAAACGGGTCCGCAAGTTCTTCGGTCATATCCGCGAAGTTGCCGAGATGCCTAACCTGATCGAAGTTCAGAAGGCTTCCTATGATCAGTTTCTGCTGGTCAACGAGCCGCAGGGCGGCCGTCCGGACGAGGGTCTCCAGTCGGTTTTCAAATCGGTGTTTCCGGTCTCGGATTTCGCCGGGACTGCTTTGCTCGAATTCGTGAAATACGAGTTCGAACAGCCGAAGTTCGACGTCGACGAATGCCGCGCCCGTGGCATGACCTTCGCCGCCCCGTTGAAGGTGACGTTGCGCCTTATCGTGTTCGATGTGGATCCGGATACTGGCGCCAAGTCGGTCAAGGATATCAAGGAGCAGGACGTCTATATGGGCGACATGCCCTTCATGACGTCCAACGGCACCTTCGTGGTCAACGGCACTGAGCGCGTCATCGTTTCGCAGATGCACCGCAGCCCCGGCGTGTTTTTCGATCATGACAAGGGCAAGAGCCATTCCTCGGGCAAGTTGCTGTTCGCTGCCCGCATCATTCCTTATCGCGGTTCCTGGCTCGACATCGAATTCGACGCCAAGGACATCGTCTATGCTCGCATCGATCGTCGCCGCAAGATTCCAGTGACATCGCTGTTCTTCGCCCTCGGTATGGATGGCGAGGAGATCCTGCGCACATTTTATAACACCCTGCGTTATGAGCACACGGCCGATGGATGGCGCGTGCCGTTCAGTGCCGATCGCCTCAAGGGGATCAAGACCACGGTCGACCTCATCGACGCCGACACGGGCGAAGTTGTGATCGAGGCCGGCAAGAAGCTGACGGCGCGCTCCGCCCGGCTTCTTTCTGAAAAAGGCATCAAGGCAATCCGGGCGCAGGACGACGATCTCTACGGCCAGTATCTCGCCGAAGACCTCTACAATATGGAGACCGGTGAAATCTACGCCGAGGCCGGCGACGAAGTCACCACCAAGACCCTCCCGGGTCTCTTGGAGCATGGATTCTCCGTACTGCCGATTCTCGACATCGATCACATCAATATCGGCCCTTACATCCGCAATACGCTCGCGGTCGACAAGAACTCGGCTCGCGAGGAGGCGCTATTCGATATCTATCGGGTGATGCGCCCGGGTGAACCGCCGACGCTCGACTCCGCGCAGGCGATGTTTCATTCGCTGTTCTTCGATCCGGAGCGCTACGACCTGTCGTCGGTCGGTCGCGTCAAGATGAACATGCGGCTCGACCTCGATGCCGAGGATACCGTGAGAGTGCTCCGCAAAGAGGACATCATGGCGGTGTCCAAAGCGCTGGTCGATCTGCGCGACGGGCGGGGCGAGATCGACGACATCGATCATCTCGGCAACCGTCGTGTCCGATCGGTTGGCGAACTCATGGAGAACCAGTATCGGCTGGGTCTTCTGCGGATGGAACGGGCCATCAAGGAGCGCATGTCCTCGGTCGACATCGACACGGTCATGCCTCAAGACCTGATCAACGCGAAGCCGGCGGCTGCCGCAGTGCGCGAATTCTTCGGCTCGTCACAGCTTTCGCAGTTCATGGATCAGACCAATCCGCTGAGCGAGATCACCCATAAGCGGCGCCTGTCGGCGCTCGGACCGGGCGGCCTTACACGGGAGCGCGCCGGCTTCGAGGTGCGCGATGTGCATCCGACGCATTATGGCCGCATCTGTCCGATCGAGACGCCTGAAGGTCCGAACATTGGCCTGATCAACTCGCTCGCGACCTTCGCTCGCGTCAACAAATATGGCTTTATCGAAGCGCCCTACCGCCGCATCCGCGACGAGTTGGTGACAGACGAGGTCATTTATCTGTCGGCGATGGAGGAGACGAAGCACTACGTTGCCCAGGCCAATGCGAAGGTGGATAGCGAGCGCAAGCTCATCGAGGATCTGGTGCTCTGCCGGCACGCCGGCGACGTGATGCTGGTGCCGCGCGACCGCGTGGATTTCATGGACGTTTCGCCGAAGCAGCTGGTGTCGGTCGCGGCTGCGCTGATCCCGTTCCTCGAAAACGACGACGCCAACCGCGCCCTGATGGGGTCCAACATGCAGCGGCAGGCTGTGCCGCTTGTGAAGGCCGACGCTCCCCTGGTGGGCACTGGCATGGAGGCCGTGGTGGCCCGGGACTCGGGCGCCGCCATCGCGGCGCGCCGGACCGGCGTCATCGATCAGATCGATGCGACCCGTATCGTCATCCGCGCGACCGAGGAGACCGACGCCGCCAAACCGGGCGTCGACATCTATCGCCTGATGAAGTTCCAGCGCTCGAACCAGTCGACCTGCATCAACCAGAAGCCTTTGGTGCGCGTCGGTGAATTCGTGAAGAAGGGCGAGATCATCGCTGACGGTCCCTCGACCGACCTCGGTGATCTGGCGCTCGGCCGGAATGTGCTCGTCGCCTTCATGCCGTGGAATGGCTACAACTTCGAAGATTCGATCCTGCTGTCCGAGAAGATCGTCAAGGAAGATGTCTTCACCTCGATCCATATCGAGGAATTCGAGGTCATGGCCCGTGACACCAAACTCGGTCCGGAGGAGATCACGCGTGATATTCCGAATGTTTCGGAAGAAGCGCTGAAGAACCTCGACGAAGCCGGCATCGTCTATATTGGCGCTGAGGTTGCGGCGGGCGACATCCTGGTCGGCAAGATCACGCCAAAGGGCGAAAGCCCGATGACGCCCGAAGAGAAACTGCTGCGCGCCATCTTTGGCGAGAAGGCATCGGACGTCCGCGACACGTCCTTGCGCGTCCCCCCGGGCGTACAAGGCACGATCGTGGAAGTGCGCGTGTTCAATCGGCATGGCGTCGATAAAGACGAGCGGGCACAAGCGATCGAGCGCGAGGAGATCGAGCGGCTCGCCAAGGATCGCGACGACGAACTCGCGATCCTCGATCGAAACGTTTATGCTCGTCTGGTCCAGCTTCTCGACGGGAAGGTCGGCATCGCCGGTCCCAAGGGCTTCAAGAAGGAATCCACCCTCAACCGTGAGATCATAGAGGGTTATCCACGCTCTCAATGGTGGACTTTCGCGGTGCAGGACGACACCGTGATGGCCGAGAGCGAAGCCATGCGGAAGCAATATGACGAGGCGAAAAAGAGCCTTGAAAGCCGCTTCCTCGATAAGGTGGAGAAGCTGCAGCGGGGTGATGAACTGCCGCCCGGCGTGATGAAGATGGTCAAGGTTTTCGTCGCGGTGAAGCGCAAGATTCAGCCCGGCGACAAGATGGCCGGCCGCCACGGCAACAAGGGTGTGGTGTCCAAGATCGTACCGCAGGAGGATATGCCCTTCCTGGAGGACGGCACGCCCGTCGACATTGTCTTGAATCCTCTCGGCGTGCCGAGCCGGATGAATGTCGGCCAAATCCTTGAGACGCATCTCGGTTGGGCGTGCGCCGGTCTTGGCAAGCAGGTCAGCGACGCGGTCAACACCTATATGCGCCTGGGCGACATCAAACCGCTGCGCGGAAGGTTGACCGAGATCTACGGCAAGAACGAAGAAGTGTCGGGCCTTGATGACGCCGGAACGGTCGAGCTGGGCCTCAACTTGCGCCGTGGTGTGCCGATTGCGACGCCGGTCTTCGATGGCGCGCATGAAGCCGACATCGTGGAATTGCTGGAGCAGGCGGGGCTCGATGCGTCCGGCCAGGTTGAACTGCATGATGGGCGGACGGGCGAAATCTTCGATCGGAAGGTGACGGTGGGCTACATCTATATGTTGAAGCTCCACCATCTCGTCGACGACAAGATCCATGCGCGCTCGATTGGGCCTTACAGCCTCGTCACTCAGCAGCCGCTCGGCGGCAAGGCGCAGTTCGGCGGACAGCGCTTCGGCGAAATGGAGGTATGGGCGCTTGAAGCCTATGGCGCCGCCTACACGTTGCAGGAGATGCTCACCGTCAAGTCGGACGACGTGGCGGGCCGAACCAAGGTCTATGAATCGATCGTGCGCGGCGACGACACCTTCGAGTCAGGGATTCCAGAGAGCTTCAACGTGCTGGTGAAAGAGATGCGGTCTCTTGGCCTCAACGTCGAACTCACCATGAGCCGCAAAGGCGAGGCCGCAGCGGCCGCGCGCGAGGCCGCCGAATAGTCTGACGCTCCATAGACGTCCTACGCCACCCGATCGACTGGCGTAGGACGCCAGAACATGCCGCGCCTCAATCAGGCGTTCGGCATGTCCGCTCAAAGGTTTTTCCGAGAGGGCGTGGCACGCGTTTCGCGAGACCGCCCCGGTTCAGGAGAAGAAGATGAATCAAGAGGTTATGAACCTTTTCAGCCCGGTGGTTCAGCCCCAGGCTTTCGATCAAATCCAGATCGCCATCGCGAGCCCGGAAAAGATTCTGTCGTGGTCCTTCGGCGAAATCAAAAAGCCCGAAACCATCAACTATCGGACCTTTAAGCCGGAACGGGACGGGCTGTTCTGCGCTCGTATCTTCGGGCCGATCAAGGACTACGAATGCTTGTGCGGCAAGTACAAGCGGATGAAGTACAAGGGCGTCATCTGTGAGAAATGCGGCGTCGAGGTGACGCTTTCACGGGTCCGGCGCGAGCGTATGGGCCATATTTCCCTGGCGGCCCCGGTGGCGCATATATGGTTCTTGAAGTCGCTGCCGTCGCGCATCGGGCTTCTGCTCGACATGACCTTGCGCGACCTCGAGCGAATTCTCTATTTCGAATCCTATATCGTTATCGAGCCCGGCCTCACCCCGATGAAGGAGCGTCAGCTTCTCTCCGAGGACGAGTATCTGCGCGCGCAGGACGAGTACGGGCAGGATTCGTTCACGGCCATGATCGGCGCGGAAGCGATCCGCGAGATCCTGCGCAACATGGACCTCGAAAAGATCTCCGCCGATCTCAAGGTCGAGATAATCGAATCGACTTCGGAGCTTAAGCCGAAGAAGCTCGCCAAGCGTTTGAAGATCATCGAGGCCTTCATGCATTCGGGCAATAAGCCCGAGTGGATGATTTTGACCGAGGTGCCGGTCATTCCGCCGGACCTGCGTCCCTTGGTGCCTCTCGACGGCGGTCGTTTCGCCACCTCCGACCTTAACGACCTTTATCGCCGGGTCATCAATCGCAACAACCGTCTGCGACGATTGATCGAGCTTCGCGCGCCGGACATTATCATCCGCAACGAGAAGCGCATGCTTCAGGAAGCTGTCGATGCGCTGTTCGACAATGGCCGTCGTGGCCGCGTCATCACGGGGGCCAACAAGCGGCCGCTGAAGTCGCTGGCCGACATGCTCAAGGGCAAGCAAGGTCGTTTCCGACAGAACCTGCTCGGCAAGCGCGTCGATTATTCCGGCCGATCGGTCATCGTGGTGGGCCCGGATCTCAAGCTGCACCAATGCGGCCTGCCGAAGAAGATGGCGCTCGAGCTCTTCAAGCCGTTCATCTATTCGCGACTCGACGCCAAGGGCCTGTCGACCACGGTCAAGCAGGCCAAGAAGCTTGTCGAGAAGGAGAAGCCGGAGGTCTGGGACATCCTGGATGAGGTGATCCGCGAGCATCCCATCATGCTGAACCGCGCCCCGACGCTGCATCGGCTGGGGATCCAGGCCTTCGAACCTACGTTGATCGAAGGCAAGGCGATCCAGTTGCATCCGCTGGTTTGCGCGGCCTTCAACGCCGACTTCGACGGCGATCAGATGGCTGTGCACGTGCCGCTTTCGCTGGAAGCCCAGCTTGAGGCCCGCGTGCTGATGATGTCGACCAACAACATCCTGCACCCGGCGAACGGGTTGCCCATCATCGTGCCGTCGCAGGACATCGTCCTGGGCCTCTACTATGTGACTCTGATCGTCGATGGCGACATCGGCCAGGGCATGGTGTTCGGCAACATGGGCGAGATCGAGCACGCGCTCGCGGCCGGGGCGATTACACTGCACACCAAGATCCGGGGTCGCGCCTGGACCTATGTGGACGGACAGCGCGTGTTGAAAATCTTCGACACGTCGCCCGGGCGCATGATCCTCGGCCAGCTTCTGCCGAAGCATCCGAAGATCCCCTTCGACGTCGCCAACAAGCTGATGACGAAGAAGGAAATCTCCAACATGATCGATACGGTCTACCGCAACTGCGGGCAGAAGGAGACGGTGATCTTCTGCGACCGGATCATGAGCCTCGGCTTCCGCGAAGCCTTCCGGGCTGGCATTTCGTTCGGCAAGGACGACATGGTCGTGCCGGAGACCAAGGAGCGCATCGTCGGCGAGACGCGATCGCTCGCGACTGAATACGAGCAGCAGTACAACGACGGCCTGATCACTCAGGGCGAGAAGTATAACAAGGTGGTCGACGCTTGGGCCAAATGCACCGACAAACTCGCCGAGGAGATGATGATCCGCATCTCCACGACGAAGAAGGACCAGAACGGCAAGGATATGCCGATCAACTCGATCTACATGATGTCCCACTCGGGCGCGCGTGGTTCGCCGGCGCAAATGAAGCAGCTTGCTGCCATGCGTGGCCTGATGGCCAAGCCGTCAGGCGAGATCATTGAAAGTCCGATCATCTCGAACTTCAAGGAAGGCCTGACCGTTCTTGAATATTTCAGCTCCACCCATGGCGCCCGCAAGGGTCTGGCCGATACGGCGCTGAAAACCGCGAACTCCGGATACCTGACCCGTCGTCTCGTCGACGTCGCTCAGGACGCCATCATCTCGACCGTCGATTGCGGCTCGAAGGGCGGCATCAAGATGCGGGCAATCCTCGATGCCGGCCAAGTGGTCGCCTCGCTGGCGATCCGTATCCTGGGCCGAACGTCGGCGGAAGATCTCAAGGAGCAGGACGGCAAGGTCATCGTGGCTGCTGGAGAGATGATCCAGGAGTGGCATATCGACCGCATCAATGCGGCTGGTATCCAGGAAGTGAAGATCCGCTCGGTGCTGACTTGCGAATCCAAGAACGGTGTTTGCGCGACCTGCTACGGCCGCGATCTCGCACGTGGAACGCCGGTCAATATGGGTGAGGCGGTCGGCGTCATTGCGGCGCAGTCGATTGGTGAACCCGGCACGCAGTTGACGATGCGGACGTTCCACATCGGCGGCGCGGCACAGATCGCCGATCAGTCTTTCATCGAGTCGAATTTCGACGGCGTGGTGAAATTCCGCAACAAGGCCATCGCCCGTAATGCGGAAGGTGATCTGATGGTCATGGCCCGCAACGTGGCGGTCGTGATCGCGGGACCGGACGGCACGGAACGCGCCGTCCACCGTGTGCAATATGGCGCCCGGATGAAGGTCGACGAAGGCGACAAGATCAAGCGTGGGCAGAGGATTGCCGAATGGGATCCTTATACGCGTCCGATCATGACCGAAATCGACGGGATCATCGGGTTCGAGGATTTGGTGGAAGGCTCATCGATGTCGGAAAGCATCGACGAGGCCACCGGGATCGCCAAGCGGATGGTCATGGACTGGCGCCTGAATCAGCGCTCGGCCAGCCTGCGCCCGGCAATTGTGATCAAGGGGGCCGACGGCAAGATTTCCAAAGTGGCACGCGGTGGTGATGCCCGATATCTTCTGCCCGTCGATTCCATCATCACCTTTGATCCAGGCTCGGAGGTGAAGGCGGGCGACGTGGTCGCGCGTATCTCCATGGAGAGCGCCAAGACCCGCGACATCACGGGCGGTCTGCCGCGCGTGGCGGAACTGTTCGAGGCTCGCAAACCCAAAGATCACGCGATCATTGCGGAGATTTCCGGGATCGTGCAATTCGGCAAGGACTACAAGAACAAGCAGCGGCTTTCCATTGTGCCGAACGAAGAGGGTGCCGAACCGGTCGAATATCTGATCCCCAAGGGCAAGCACATTCATCTCCAGGACGGCGACGTTGTGGAGAAGGGGGATTATATCGTCGATGGCAATCCCGCTCCGCATGACATTCTGGCCATCAAGGGCGTCGAGGAACTCGCCGCATATCTTGTGAACGAAATCCAGGAGGTTTACCGGCTTCAGGGCGTTTCGATCAACGACAAGCATATTGAAGTCATCGTGCGGCAGATGCTTCAAAAGGTTGATATCGTCGATCCAGGCGAGAGCGAGTTCCTTCCTGGAGAGCAGGTCGATCAGGTCGAGATGGATGCCGAGAACGTCAGGCTGCAAGAGGCGGGACTCAAGCTCGCCACTGGTACGCCGGTGCTCCTCGGGATCACCAAGGCCAGCTTGCAGACGCGCTCCTTCATCTCTGCGGCATCGTTCCAGGAGACGACACGCGTGCTGACCGAAGCCGCTGTGAACGGCAAGGTGGATACGCTCGAAGGTCTCAAAGAAAACGTGATCGTCGGCCGGTTGATTCCGGCCGGCACCGGCGCCGCGATGTCCAAGCTGCAACGCGTCGCCGCGACGCGGGACGGCCTGATCCTGGCGCAGAAAGCTGCTGCGTCCCAACAGCCTCTTGTCCAGTTGCCGCCCGCAGCTGCCGAATAGGCTTCGGCATCACCAAACGAAAAAGAGGCGCTCATGCGCCTCTTTTTTTTGATCGAGTTGCAACCAGACTTCAGTCAAGATCGTTACCCAATATCGTTAACCGTATTTTAACCTTTGTGGCATCGATGACATATACTGATCCGCACCGCCCGTCGGCGTCATATGATGGTTCTGCAAAAATTGAGGCCGATTCGGACGATTTAAGTCGTCTGTTGGGACCGATTGTAGCTGGGGCTCGCGCACGTGGCGTGGCGGATGCATTTGAACTGATGGGTTTGGCAGCGGTCCTGATCGATGGGTCTGGTCGGGTCCTTCACGCTGGCGGACGTGCCGAGCGTACGCTTCTGCCACTCGTCCGTATTGTTGAAAGTCACCTTGTGGGCTTTGATGCCAAAACCAATGTTCGCCTCCAGACCCTCATCGAGGCGGCTGTGGGTGCCGTATCGCATTCAACGGCTCTGGCCGATTTTTGTGATGCGGCAGGATGCCCCCGCCTCAGCATGAAAGTGATGAACTTCCCTGATAATGGTCCTGTGGGTACACAATTGTTGCGGGCTATCATCCTCGTGACTGAGATCAACCATCGGGTTTAATATTGAGGGACCGCGGTCGGGGTTCGTATCGGCCTCAACCTTGTGCGAATGTATCGATTGGGTGTTGACGTCACGTCGGGGCGCCGCTATGACACCCTTGCTTTCGACAGGCAGTAGGTGTCTCCGATCCTGAACGACTCGTTCGGGACAATAAGTGCCTAAACGCTGTTGGCCTCACCTGAGACGAGTTTGCGGCCCAAGCGGTTGCAGTCATTGTTAGAGGCAAGATCGTGGCGCGAAAGTGCTGCGGTCCTCTGCGTTTCGTACGCTTGAGGCCCGTGAGGGTTGAAAGCGTGCTTTGCTTTGGTTGCTTTCCCGCGACCGCGACGGTTGTCGTAGTTGGGGCAGGCAGGAACAGGATCTGGAAGTCGCCTCATATGCCAACGATCAGCCAGTTGATCCGCAAACCCCGCGTTGTGGCCCGCGCCCGTAACAAGGTGCCAGCGCTCCAGCAGAGTCCGCAAAAGCGCGGCGTCTGCACACGCGTTTATACGACGACCCCAAAGAAGCCTAACTCGGCGCTTCGGAAGGTCGCGAAGGTTCGCTTGACCAACGGGTTCGAGGTCATTGGTTATATTCCGGGTGAAGGCCATAACCTACAAGAGCACTCGGTTGTCATGATCCGCGGCGGCCGCGTCAAGGATCTGCCGGGCGTTCGCTATCACATTCTGCGTGGCGTCCTTGATACGCAGGGCGTCAAGGATCGCAAGCAGCGCCGTTCGAAGTACGGCGCGAAGCGTCCGAAATAACCGGCATCAAGGGAGCATTGCGATGTCGCGTCGTCATAGCGCAGAAAAGCGCGAAATCATTCCGGACGCCAAGTTCGGTGACGTCACTCTGACGAAGTTCATGAATTCGATCATGTACGACGGCAAGAAGTCGGTCGCCGAGGCGATCGTCTATGGGGCGTTCGAAAATATCGAAACACGCCTCCGCCAAGAGCCGCTTCCTGTATTCATGCAGGCACTGGAAAATGTGGCGCCGGCGATCGAAGTCCGCTCGCGCCGCGTCGGTGGCGCCACCTACCAGGTTCCGGTCGAGGTTCGCCCCGAGCGTCGCCAGGCCTTGGCGATCCGCTGGATCATCACGGCCGCCCGGGCCCGCAACGACAAGACCATGGTTGACCGTCTCTCGGCGGAACTGATGGACGCTGCCAACAACCGCGGCAACGCGGTGAAAAAGCGCGAAGACACGCACCGCATGGCGGAAGCGAACCGCGCCTTTTCGCACTATCGCTGGTAAGCGCCGTCCCTGGACGAGCGAGACGAGGACCAGATTATGCCCCGCAGCCACCCGATCGAAGACTACCGCAATTTTGGCATCATGGCCCATATCGACGCCGGTAAAACGACGACGACTGAGCGGATTCTTTATTATTCAGGTAAGTCGCACAAGATCGGCGAAGTGCATGACGGCGCCGCCACCATGGATTGGATGGAGCAGGAGCAGGAGCGTGGCATCACCATAACCTCTGCGGCCACCACCACGGCTTGGAACGGCAAGCGTCTGAACATTATCGATACACCCGGCCATGTCGATTTCACCATTGAGGTCGAGCGTTCTTTGCGCGTTCTCGACGGCTGCGTTTGCGTGCTCGACGGCAACCAAGGTGTCGAACCCCAGACCGAGACCGTCTGGCGTCAGGCCGACAAATACAACGTGCCCCGCATCGTCTTCGTCAACAAGATGGATAAGATCGGCGCCGACTTCTACAAATGCGTAGACGACATCAAGACCCGGGTTGGCGGCCGAGCGATTTGCATTCAGTTGCCGATCGGCAGCGAATCTGATTTCAAGGGGATCATCGACCTCGTCCGCATGAAGGCGGTCGTTTGGGAGAACGAGGCGCTTGGTGCCAATTATCATGACGAAGACATTCCTGCTGACCTGCTGGAGCAGGCCAAGGAATATCGCTTTGCCCTGATCGAGGCTGCGGTCGAACTCGACGATGATGCCATGACGGCCTATCTCGACGGGACGGAACCGGATGTAGACACTTTGAAGCGTCTGATCCGTAAGGCTGTTCGCCATATCACATTCATTCCGGTCCTGTGTGGGACCGCTTTTAAGAACAAGGGCGTGCAGCCTTTGCTCGACGCTGTGGTGGATTATCTTCCCTCACCGGTCGATCGTGAAGCCATCAAGGGCATCAATCCCGATACGGCGGCTGAGATGACTCGTCTGCCATCGGACGAGGAGCCCTTCTCGCTGCTCGCCTTCAAGATTATGGACGATCCGTTCGTCGGCACCATCACTTTTTGCCGCGTCTATTCGGGTCATATCGAGAGCGGCACCACGGTGCTTAACTCGACCAAGGATAAAAAAGAGCGCGTTGGCCGTATGCTTCTGATGCATGCGAACAACCGAGAGGACATTAAGGAAGCCTATTCCGGTGATATTGTAGCGCTGGCTGGCCTCAAGGATACCCGCACGGGTGACACCCTTTGCGATATGCAAAAGCCGGTCATTCTTGAAAAGATGGAATTCCCCGAGCCGGTCATCGAGATCGCGATCGAGCCTAAGTCCAAGGCCGACCAGGAGAAACTTGGCTTGGCCCTGGCGAAGCTCGCCGCTGAGGATCCGTCTTTCCGCGTCTCCACCGACCAGGAATCGGGTCAAACCATTCTGAAGGGGATGGGTGAACTCCATCTCGATATCAAGGTCGACATCCTGCGGCGGACCTACAAGGTCGACGCGAATGTCGGTGCGCCGCAGGTTGCCTATCGTGAGAAACTGACCCGACGCGTCGAGCAGGATTACACGCATAAAAAGCAGACCGGCGGCACGGGCCAGTTTGCCCGCGTGAAAATCATCTTCGAGCCGAACGAGGCCGGTGCGGGCAATGTGTTCGAGTCGAAAGTTGTCGGCGGTTCGGTCCCGAAAGAATATGTGCCTGGTGTCGAAAAAGGCATCAACAGCGTGATGGGTGCTGGCATTCTTGCCGGGTTCCCAGTCGTGGATGTCAAGGCGACCCTGATCGACGGCGCGTATCACGACGTCGACTCGTCGGTCTTGGCCTTCGAAATCGCCGGGCGGGCTGCGTTCCGTGAGGCCCTGCAAAAGGGCGGCTCGGTTCTGCTTGAGCCGATCATGAAAGTCGAATGCGTCACGCCGGAGGAATATACCGGCTCCGTCATCGGCGATCTCAATTCGCGTCGCGGCCAGATCCAAGGCCAGGACGTGCGTGGCAATGCGAATGTCATCAATGCGATGGTGCCGCTCGCCAACATGTTCGGCTACGTCAACCAGTTGCGCTCCTTCAGCCAAGGTCGCGCAACCTTCACGATGCAGTTCGACCACTATGAGCAGGTCCCGGCGGGTGAGGCCGCCAAGGTCCAGGCGAAATACGCCTGACCGGACCATTTGAATTTATCGAACGAGAGGTTTGAAGGAGCTTAGCATGGCTAAGGAAAAGTTCTCGCGCAACAAGCCGCATTGCAACATCGGCACCATTGGTCACGTCGATCATGGCAAGACGTCACTGACCGCAGCCATCACGAAAGTGTTGGCGGAGACCGGCGGCGCGACGTACACGGCCTATGACCAAATCGACAAGGCTCCGGAAGAGAAGGCTCGTGGCATCACGATCTCGACCGCGCATGTCGAATACGAGACCGCAAAGCGTCACTACGCTCACGTCGATTGCCCCGGCCACGCCGATTATGTGAAGAACATGATCACCGGCGCCGCGCAGATGGATGGTGCGATCCTGGTCGTGTCCGCCGCTGACGGTCCGATGCCTCAGACTCGCGAGCACATTCTGCTCGCCCGTCAGGTCGGCGTTCCGGCGCTTGTCGTGTTTCTCAACAAGGTCGACATGGTCGATGACGAGGAGCTGCTCGAGCTCGTCGAACTCGAAGTGCGCGAGCTCCTGTCGAAGTACGATTTCCCCGGCGACGACATTCCGATCACCAAGGGGTCTGCACTTTGTGCGCTCGAGAATAAGAGCCCCGAGATCGGCCATGACGCCGTCCTTCGGCTGATGACGACTGTGGACGATTACATTCCGCAGCCGGAGCGTCCGAAGGATCAGCCCTTCTTGATGCCGGTCGAAGACGTGTTCTCGATTTCTGGTCGTGGCACGGTCGTCACGGGTCGTATCGAGCGCGGCATCGTCAAGGTGGGTGAGGAAATCGAGATTGTTGGGCTTCGTCCCACGGTCAAGACGACGGTCACGGGCGTCGAGATGTTCCGTAAGCTGCTCGATCAGGGCGAGGCGGGCGACAACGTGGGCTGTCTGCTGCGCGGCACCAAGCGCGAGGAGGTCGAGCGTGGCCAAATCCTGTGCAAGCCGGGTTCAGTCAAGCCGCACACCAAGTTCATGGCAGAGGCCTACATCCTGACGAAGGATGAAGGTGGCCGTCATACTCCGTTCTTCACCAATTACCGTCCCCAGTTCTACTTCCGCACAACGGACGTGACAGGGATCGTGAGTTTGCCCGAGGGCACGGAAATGGTGATGCCGGGAGATAACGTCACCATGTCGGTGGCTCTGATCGTGCCGATCGCCATGGAGGAGAAGCTTCGCTTCGCCATCCGTGAAGGCGGCCGCACCGTGGGTGCTGGCGTCGTAGCGTCGATCATCGAATAACGAACGGTTGGGGAGCGGGACAGGCTCCCGCTCCATCCAATCAGAGGACACATCGATGAACGGCCAAAATATTCGTATCCGCCTGAAGGCGTTCGACCATCGCGTGCTGGACGCTTCCACTAAGGAAATCGTCTCAACGGCGCGCCGGACCGGTGCCCAGGTGCGCGGACCGATCCCGTTACCCACGCGGATTGAGAAGTTCACCGTGAACCGATCGCCTCATGTGGACAAAAAGTCTCGCGAACAGTTCGAGATTCGCACGCACAAACGTGTGCTCGATATCGTCGATCCCACACCCCAGACCGTCGATGCTTTGATGAAGCTCGATCTGGCGGCAGGTGTCGATGTCGAGATTAAGATCTGACGTCTGCGATTCTCGCATTGTGCTGTAGCGAATTATTCTGAAGGAAATCTGACATGCGGTCAGGTGTCATCGCCCAGAAGGTCGGAATGACCCGTGTTTTCACGGACTCGGGCGAACATGTCCCGGTCACGGTGCTCAAGCTCGATGGCTGTCAAGTCGTCGCCCATCGCACGGCCGAGACGAACGGTTACGTCGCGATGCAATTGGGGATCGGCAAGGCCAAGGTGAAGAACGTCCCGAAGGCGGAGCGTCAGCGCTTTGCGATCGCCAACGTCGAACCGAAGATGAAGCTAGCTGAGTTTCCTGTCGATTCGGATCATCTGATCCCCGTCGGGGCGGAGATCACCGCCGATCATTTCGTGATGGGCCAGTTCGTGGACGTGACCGGCACGTCGACCGGTAAGGGCTTCGCAGGACCGATGAAGCGCTGGAATTTCGGCGGCTTGCGGGCTACCCACGGCGTGTCGTTGTCGCATCGTTCGCACGGGTCGACCGGCGGTCGCCAGGACCCTGGTAAGACCTTCAAGAACAAGAAAATGGCCGGGCATATGGGTGCTGACCGGATAACCACGCTCAACCTCAAGGTCGTCCGGACCGATGTCGAGCGTGGTCTGATCCTGGTCGAGGGCGCGGTTCCTGGTGTCGTTGGGGGCTATATCTATGTCCGCGACGCCATCAAGAAGGCACGTCACAAGGATGCGCCTTTGCCTGGGAAGTTCCGAGTCGCTTCGGCCGAATCCGCCCCCTCGGCAAGTGTTGAAGGTTGAACGAGATGAAGATCGACGTCACATCGATTGATGGAACGAACAGCGGTTCGATCGAGTTGTCCGACGAGATTTTTGGTCTCGAGCCGCGGCAGGATCTCATCGCTCGAATGATCCGCTATCAGCTTGCCAAGCGGCGCGCGGGAACGCATGCCACCAAGGGCCGAGCCGAGATCATGCGCACCGGTAAAAAGCTTTACAAGCAGAAGGGCACGGGTTCTGCCCGTCATGGTTCAGCTCGCGTGCCGCAGTTTCGCGGTGGTGGCCGGGCGCATGGGCCGGTCAACCGATCGCATGCTCATGATCTGCCGAAGAAGGTTCGGGCTTTGGCCCTGCGCCATGCTCTTTCTGCCAAGGCGGCCGACGGCAACATCATCGTCTGGAATGATGCCACCCTAGCCGAGGGGAAGACCAAACTTCTGGTGCAGCGTTTCGAAGCTCTTGGCCTCGATAATGCGCTCATCATCGGTGGTGAGGCAGTCGAGCAGAACTTCTCGCTCGCGGCGCGCAATATTCCGATGATCGATGTTCTGCCGATCCAGGGCATCAATGTTTATGACATCCTGCGCCGCACCAAGCTCGTCTTGACGAAGGCCGCAGTGGACGCGCTGGAGTTGCGATTTAAATGAGCCAGGATCCTCGCCATTACGACGTGATCGTTGCTCCGGTCATCACCGAAAAGGCCACCGCCGCTTCGGACTATAATCAGGTTGTCTTCAAGGTTTCCCGGACGGCGACCAAGCCGCAGATCAAGGCGGCAGTCGAGCAATTGTTCGACGTGAAGGTCACCAGCGTGAACACGCTGATCCGCAAGGGAAAAAGGAAGACGTTTCGTGGCTTTAAAGGCCAGCAGTCGGACGTGAAGAAGGCCGTGGTGACCCTCGCCGAGGGCCATTCGATCGACGTCACGACGGGTCTATAAGCGCAGGCGTAAGGACAGAGTGTCATGGCACTGAGGACATTCAAACCGGTCACGCCGAGCTTGCGACAGCTCGTCATCGTTGATCGGAGCGATCTCTATAAAGGCAAGCCGCTGAAGATCCTGACGGAGGGTAAATCCTCCGCCGGCGGCCGCAACAACCTTGGCCGCATCACTGTGCGGTTCCGAGGCGGCGGTCACAAGCAGACTTACCGGATCATCGACTTCAAGCGGCGTAAGGCCGATATGCCGGCGAAGGTCGAGCGGATCGAATATGATCCGAACCGCACGTCCTTCATCGCGTTGGTCCGCTATGCCGACGACGAGGCGCGCTACATCATCGCGCCGCAGAAACTGTCTGTGGGCGACGAGGTGGTGTCCGGCAACCAGGTCGACGTCAAGCCTGGCAACGCCATGCCGCTTGCGTCGATCCCGGTCGGCACGATCGTCCACAACATCGAGATGAAGATCGGTAAGGGGGGCGCTATCGCTCGCTCTGCCGGGACCTATGCTCAGATCGTGGGACGCGACCAGGGTTACGTAGCGGTTCGCCTGAATTCCGGCGAGCAGCGGCTGATCCATGGCCAGTGCTACGCCTCGATCGGCGCGGTCTCTAACCCCGATCATATGAATATCAGCTACGGCAAGGCGGGCCGTCGACGCTGGCTCGGCCATCGTCCGCATAACCGCGGCGTGACCATGAACCCGATCGACCATCCGCACGGCGGCGGCGAAGGCCGGACCTCCGGCGGTCGTCACCCGGTTACCCCGTGGGGTAAGCCGACCAAGGGTAAGAAGACTCGGTCTAACAAGTCTACCACCAAGTTTATTGTGGCCTCGCGTCACGCTCGCAAGAAGAAGGGTTGATCCATGTCACGCTCGATCTGGAAGGGCCCTTTTGTCGACGGTTATCTGCTTAAGAAGGCGGATAAGGTGCGCGATGGTGGCCGCTCCGAAGTCATCAAAATGTGGAGCCGTCGCTCGACGGTTCTCCCGCAGTTCGTCGGTCTCACCTTTGGCGTCCATAATGGTCATAAGCACGTCCCGGTCTCGGTGACCGAGGATATGATTGGTCACAAGTTCGGCGAGTTCTCGCCGACTCGGACCTTTCACGGCCATGCGGCCGACAAGAAGTCGAAGAGGGGCTGACCATGGGTAAGGAAAGCCTGCCACGTACACTGCCGGACAACGAGGCCAAATGCGTGGCCCGCATGTTGCGCGTCAGTCCGCAGAAGCTGAACCTGCTGGCTCAGCTCATTCGCGGCAAGAAAGTCGATGCGGCCTTGGCCGATCTACAGTTTTCGCGAAAGCGCAGCGCCGTCGAGGTCCGCAAGGCTCTTGAAAGCGCGATCGCCAACGCCGAGAACAATCATAGCCTTGATGTGGACGATCTGATCGTCTCCCAAGCCTATGTGGGCAAGGCCATGGTTATGAAGCGGTTCAGTCCGCGGGCACGCGGCCGGTCTGGTCGGATCGAGAAGCCTTTCTCGAATCTGACGATTATCGTGCGTGAAGTCGAAGCGCGGGCCTGAGGAAAGAACGATGGGTCAGAAAGTCAATCCGGTCGGGTTGCGGCTCGGCATCAACCGCACCTGGGATTCGCGTTGGTTCGCGAATAAGGTGGAATACGGTAAGCTGCTTCACGAAGACATGAAGATCCGCGCGGATCTTATGGCGGCCTTGAAGCAGGCTGCGGTGTC
The DNA here is from genome assembly GCA_965214365.1 of Lichenihabitans sp. GTDB lineage: Bacteria > Pseudomonadota > Alphaproteobacteria > Rhizobiales > Beijerinckiaceae > Lichenihabitans. The sequence continues at coordinate 961,915 of CBDCBM010000003.1, read as the reverse complement.
GAAGATCGTGATCGAGCGTCCGCACAAGAAGTGCCGCGTCACCATTCACTCGGCTCGCCCGGGCGTGGTGATCGGCAAGAAGGGCGCCGACATCGACAAGATGCGCAAGCTGGTCTCGAGGTTGACCGACTCCGAAGTCGTGATCAACATCGTCGAGGTCCGCAAGCCGGAAATCGACGCGACCCTGGTTGCCGACTCTATCGCCCAGCAGCTTGAGCGTCGCGTGGCGTTCCGGCGCGCCATGAAACGCGCGGTGCAATCTGCTATGAGGCTTGGCGCCGAGGGCATCCGGATCAATTGCTCGGGTCGTCTCGGCGGCGCGGAAATCGCCCGGCAGGAGTGGTATCGTGAGGGCCGCGTGCCGCTCCATACGCTACGGGCCGACATCGATTACGGCGTGGCCACGGCGAATACCGCCTATGGCACCTGCGGCATCAAGGTCTGGATCTTCAAGGGTGAGATTCTGGAACACGATCCCATGGCGCAAGATAAGAAGGCGGCCGAACAGGAGCATGCTCCGGGCGGACGTGAGCGTCGTCGCGACGACGATCGGGGTGGCCGCGATCGCGACCGCAGGCGAGAGCGGGCCTGAGCCCGGTTAAAGATACACAGGACGATCTGTCATGTTGCAACCTAAGCGTACCCGCTTCCGCAAGGCGTTCAAGGGTCGCATTCACGGCGAGGCCAAGGGCGGCTTCGAATTAAATTTCGGCCAGTTCGGCCTCAAGGCTCTCGAACCTGAGCGAGTGACTGCGCGCCAGATCGAGGCGGCCAGACGGGCGCTCACGCGTCACATGAAGCGTGCGGGCCGGGTGTGGATCCGGATTTTCCCGGACGTGCCGGTCTCGAAGAAGCCAACAGAAGTGCGTATGGGTAAGGGCAAGGGCGCTCCCGAGTTCTGGGCGGCGCGGGTTCATCCCGGCCGCATCATGTTCGAACTCGACGGCGTGTCGGTTGATCTGGCCCGTGAGGCGCTTGCCCTCGCGGCCGCTAAATTGCCGATCAAGACGCGCTTCATTCAGCGCATCGCCGAATAAGGACGGGCCGCCATGAAGACCAAACAGCGTTTGTCCGACCTTTGGGTCATGACGGATGATCAGCTTGCGGAAGAAATTCTGAAGCTGAAAAAAGAACAATTCAACTTGCGCTTTCGACGTGCCACCGGGCAGCTCGAAGACACGTCCACGGTTCGTGTGGTCCGGCGGGATATCGCCCGGGTCAAGACCTTGGCCGCGATGAAGCGCGCTGCAGCGAACGGGTGAGGGCGAAATGCCGAAGCGGATTCTCCAAGGTATCGTCGTCAGCGACAAGCAGGACAAGACAGTTGTGGTCAAGGTGGAGCGCCGCTTCACCCATCCGCTGCTGAAAAAGACTGTGCGCCGTTCTAAAAACTATCATGCGCATGACGAGAATAAGACGTTCAAGGTCGGCGATGTGGTCTCCATCGAGGAGACGCGTCCGATTTCGAAGCTGAAGCGCTGGTTGGTCGTTGCTTCCGAGCCTGTGGCTTGAGGCAGACGGGACGTTTATCCTGAGGGTGCGGCCTTAGCCGTGCCGAGGTATCGAGTTCGGTACGAAAGAGGCGGGTACCATGATACAGATGCAGACTAATCTCGATGTCGCCGACAATTCCGGCGCGCGCCGGGTCATGTGCATCAAGGTGTTGGGCGGATCGAAGCGGAAATATGCCGGCGTGGGCGACATCATCGTCGTGTCCATCAAGGAGGCTATTCCGCGCGGTCGCGTCAAGAAGGGCGAAGTGATGAAGGCCGTGGTGGTTCGCACCGCGAAAGACATCAAGCGCGCTGACGGGTCAGTGATCCGTTTCGACACCAATGCGGCGGTGCTGGTGAACAACCAGTCCGAGCCAGTCGGAACCCGTATTTTCGGGCCGGTGCCGCGCGAGTTGCGCGCTAAGAACCACATGAAGATCATTTCGCTTGCGCCGGAGGTGTTGTGATGGCGGCCAAGATCAAGAAGGGCGACAACGTCGTCATACGGGCCGGCCGTGACAAGGGTCGGACTGGCGAAGTCCTTGTCGTGATGCCGAAGGAAGAACGCGCTCTCGTGCAGGGCATTAACATGGTCAAGCGGCACCAGGCGCAGACAGCGCGCCAGGAGGGCGGCATCCTGTCCAAGGAATCGACCATCCACCTGTCCAATCTGGCGATCGCCGACCCCAAGAGTGGGAAGCCCAGCCGCGTTGGCTTTAAGACACTGGAAGACGGCCGCAAGGTTCGCTTCGCGAAGAGTTCGGGAGAAGTGATCGATGGCTGAGGCTCAGACCGCCAAGAGCGGCGCCCAGGCCCCCAAGGCCGGTAAGGCGTCCGGCGCCGAGAAGAAGAGCAAGGACACGCGTCCTAAGAGGTCCGAGGTCAACACCTCCGCTTCGCCCGACGTACCGCGCGACTACGTTCCGCGGATGAAGGCTCTCTATATGGAGACGATCCGCCGGAAGCTGATCGAGGAATTCAAATACGAGAATGCCTTTGCGGTACCGCGTATCGACAAGATCGTTCTCAACATGGGTGTTGGCGAGGCTGTCAACGATACGAAGAAAGTCACGAGCGCTGCAGCCGATCTTTCGTTGATCGCTGGGCAGAAGCCGGTTATCACTCGCGCCAGGAACGCGATCGCGACCTTCAAAGTTCGCGAAAACATGCCGATCGGCGCCAAGGTGACCTTACGGTCGACGCGGATGTATGAGTTCCTAGATCGTCTGATCACGATCGCATTGCCGCGCGTCCGAGATTTCCGGGGCCTCAATCCCAAGTCCTTCGATGGGCGAGGAAATTTCGCGCTCGGCATCAAGGAGCATATCATTTTCCCGGAAATCGACTACGACAAGGCCGAGTCGATGCTGGGAATGGACATTATCGTGTGTACCACGGCCAAGACCGACGACGAAGCGCGCGCGCTGCTTCGTGCATTCAATTTCCCGTTCCGGCAGTGAGGCTTTCGGGTTTCAAACGCGGAAAGGCGAGGGTTTCGACACATGGCTAAAAAGAGCTCGGTTGAGAAGAATAAGCACCGGCAGGCGCTGGTGAAGCAATATGCTGGGAAGCGGGCCCGGCTCAAGGCCATCGCGGACAATGAAAGCCTGCCGATGGAAGAGCGCTTTGAAGCTCGGTTGAAGCTCAGCGAACTTCCACGCAACTCGGCGGCGGCTCGGGTTCGTAATCGTTGCGAGGTGAGCGGCCGTGCTCGGTCCGTGTATAGCAAGATGAAGATGTCTCGTATCGCATTACGGGAACTCGGGTCCAAGGGCCTGATCCCCGGTCTCGTCAAGTCAAGCTGGTAAGGGGGATCTGATGTCAGTGAACGATCCTCTGGGCGATATGCTCACCCGTATCCGTAACGCACAGATGCGAAAGAAGGGGAAGGTATCGACCCCCGGTTCGCGTTTGCGTGCGAATGTGCTCGATGTTCTGGAGAGCGAGGGCTACATTCGTGGCTATTCAAGCACAGACCACGGCAACGGCCGGACCGAATTTGATATCGAGCTGAAGTATTTCGACGGCCAGCCGGTCATCAAGAAGATCGAGCGCGTTTCCAAGCCGGGGCGCCGGGTCTATTCGGGCGTTGATTCCATGCCCCGCGTTGCCAACGGTCTGGGAATCACCATCATTTCGACGCCTAAGGGCGTCATGGCCGATCACTCCGCTCGCGAGAACAACGTCGGCGGCGAAGTCCTTTGTAAGGTCTTCTGAGCTCGGCGTCAGGGAAGGTTTGAACAATGTCTCGCATCGGAAAGAAGCCGGTGGTGGTTCCCGCTGGTGTCACGGCGAAGGTCGACGGTCAGAAGGTCGTGGTCAAGGGCGCCAAGGGTGAGCTTGACTTCACGGTGCCGGAGGATGTCTCGGTGTCGCTGGAAGACGGTAACATCGTCGTCCAGCCTCGAAACGACACTAAGAAGGCGCAGGCTATGTGGGGCATGTCGCGCTCCATGGTCGCGAACCTTGTGACAGGCGTCTCGAAGGGTTTTGAGAAAAAGCTTGAAATCACGGGCGTGGGTTACAAAGCCGCCGTCGCCGGGAAGAAGCTGCAACTGTCTCTTGGCTATAGCCATGATATCGACTTTCCGATCCCCGATGGAATTGAGATCAAGGCGGCCAAGCCGACGGAACTCTTGCTGTCAGGTATCGATAAGCGCGCCGTTGGCCAAACGGCTGCGGAGATTCGAAGTTTCCGGCCGCCCGAGCCCTATAAAGGCAAGGGTGTCAGGTATGCCGGGGAATTTATCTTCCGCAAGGAAGGCAAGAAGAAGTAACGGGGGCTCTTGTGAGCAAGCATAAACAGACTGAGAGTCGCAGCAAACGGGTCCGGCTTTCCATTCGGGCCAAGGCTGGCGCTCGTCCCCGGTTGTCGGTGTTTCGCTCGTCGAAACAGATCTACGCGCAGATCATCGACGACGAGAAGGGCATCACCGTGGCCTCCGCCTCCTCGCTGGAGAAGGACAATCGGGATGCCCTCAAAACCGGAGCGAATGTTGACGCTGCGAAGCGGATCGGCGAGTTGATCGCGCAGCGCGCCGTCGAGGCGGGCGTTAGCGAGGTCGTATTCGATCGTGGGGCTTATATGTACCATGGCCGGGTCAAAGCCCTCGCCGAAGGTGCCCGCGAAGGTGGGTTGAAATTCTGAACCAAGGCCGCTAAGCACCTTGGTTCTGCATAGTTGGGCGTCTCAGCCGGTCTCGTGATCGATCAAGGATCACGTGGGCCGGTTTGACGCTTGGATCTCGAAGCGAGCGGAGCGGCCTGCGAGGGCTACCGCGCAAGTGACGGTTGAACAATGGCACGTGAACGTGAGCGCGACCGCGAGGATCGCGACAATGAATTCGTGGACAAGCTGGTCCACATCAACCGCGTGGCCAAGGTGGTCAAGGGCGGCCGTCGGTTCGGGTTTGCGGCGCTGGTCGTCGTTGGTGACCAGAAGGGCCGCGTTGGGTTCGGTCACGGTAAGGCTCGTGAAGTGCCGGAAGCCATCCGGAAAGCGACGGATGCGGCCAAGCGGGGCTTGATCCGCGTGCCTCTGCGCGAAGGACGTACGCTTCATCATGACGTCAATGGGCGGCATGGCGCAGGGCGCGTCTTGCTGCGCTCGGCACCGGCCGGTACTGGCATCATCGCCGGCGGCCCGATGCGCGCGGTCTTCGAGACGCTTGGCGTGCATGACGTCGTGGCGAAAAGTCAGGGTTCCTCGAACCCTTACAACATGGTGCGTGCAACGTTTGACGCGTTGCGCCAGGAAGATTCGCCGCGGCTTGTCGCCGCTCGCCGCAACATCAAAGTCTCCACGTTGCAGTCGCGCCGCCAAGGCGTCGACGCCGACGCTGTCGATTCTTGAGACGGGAGGGCGAAATCATGACGGATTCAACGGTGAAGACGCTCGTTGTCGAGCAGATTCGCAGCCCCATCGGCCGGCCTGCCGCTCAGCGTCAGACGTTGGTTGCTTTGGGCCTCAATAAGATCGGGCGGCGCTCGACCATGAAGGACACGCCATCCGCTCGCGGTATGGTGGCCAAGGTCGCGCATCTGACCCGCATCGTCGAAGGCCAGTGAGGAGCCGAGCGATGAAGCTGAACGATATTCAAGACAACGAAGGCTCCAGCAAGTCCCGTATGCGCGTCGGGCGCGGGATCGGGTCGGGCAAGGGCAAGACCGGTGGTCGTGGCGTCAAGGGCCAGAAAGCCCGGACAGGCGTCAGGATCAAGGGGTTCGAGGGTGGCCAAATGCCCCTGCATCGGCGCCTGCCGAAGCGCGGGTTCCGTAACATCTTCGCCCTCGACTACAATGAGATGAACGTCGGGCGCATCCAGGAGTTCGTCGAGGCGGGCAGGATCAAGCCGGGAACGGTGACGATCGCTTCCCTCGTTGAGGCCGGGATTGTTTCGAAGCCGCGTGACGGGCTCAAGCTACTCGGCATGGGTGAGATCACCACAGCCTTGGCGTTCGAGGTGGCTGCCGCTTCGAAGACCGCCATCGCGGCGATCGAAAAGGCTGGCGGATCGGTGGTCGTCATCGAGCGGGTGCCTTCCGTGGAAGCGACCGCTTAAGGTGATAGGTTAGCAAAGCCATCGATTGGCTTTTAGTTTTAGCGATCGCCCCGAAATTCGGTGAACGAGTTTTGGGGCGAAGGCCTTATTGAGGTCACGGTCTCTGCGGACCACATGAACTTCAGGCATGAATCGATGCGGCGCGTCAGCGCCTTCGTGAGATTCGGAGCCGATCTAAAGCCGCAACGAGAGTTGCGCCCTCGGGAGCGTTGCAATGGCGTCGGCAGCGGAACAGCTGGCAGCGAATATCAATTTCTCCGCGATCGGCAAGGCCGAGGAGCTGAAGAAACGGATTTGGTTCACCCTGGCTGCCTTGGTGATCTACCGGCTGGGAACGTACATCCCGTTGCCCGGTATCGATCCCGCAGCCTTTGAGGCTAATTTTTCCGGGCACAAACAAGGCGTGCTGGAACTGTTCAACATGTTCTCTGGCGGCGCCGTCCAGCGAATGGCGATCTTCGCGCTGAACATCATGCCTTATATCTCGGCCTCGATCATCATTCAGCTGATGACTTCCATCGTGCCTTCACTGGAAACCTTAAAAAAAGAGGGTGAAGCGGGCCGCAAGGTCATCAACCAATATACCCGATACTTGACTGTGGTCCTCGCCGCATTTCAGGCTTACGGCATTTCCGTTGGGCTCGAAGGGCAGGCTGGGATCGTGTCGGAGCCCGGCATATTCTTCAAAATATCGACCGTGCTGACCCTGATGGGCGGCACAATGTTCCTGATGTGGTTGGGTGAGCAGATCACCTCGCGCGGGATCGGCAACGGGTCTTCTCTCATCATCTTCGCGGGCATCGTCGCCGCTTTCCCATCCGCCATCGGGAACACGCTAGAGCTGGGCCGTCAGGGAGCGATCTCTACGCCGTTGATCTTGCTGGTTATCGTGATGGCGGTGGCGGTCATTGCCTTCATCGTGTTCATGGAGCGGGCGCAGCGGCGCGTTCTCATCACCTATCCGAAGCGGCAGGTCGGCAACAGAATGTTCGAGGGACAGACCTCGTTCCTGCCTTTGAAGCTCAACACCTCTGGCGTGATACCGCCGATCTTCGCGTCCTCGCTGCTCTTGCTGCCGACGACGGTCGCTAATTTCGCCAGCCTCAATGGCGGGACGGGTTGGGTTTCGACCATTGCCAGCCTGCTGGGCCACGGACGGCCGCTCTACATGGTTCTTTACGTGACCATGATCGTGTTCTTCGCCTTCTTCTATACGGCGGTGGTGTTCAATCCCGTCGAGACGGCGGACAATTTGCGCAAGCACGGTGGCTTTGTTCCTGGCATTCGGCCGGGCGAGAAGACGGCGAACTATATCGATACGATTTTGACCCGCATCACGGTGCTGGGCGCGGGCTATCTGGCAATCATTTGCCTATTGCCCGAACTGCTGATTTCATATGCCGCGTTGCCGTTTTATTTTGGCGGCACGTCGCTCCTGATCGTCGTCAGCGTGACCATGGATACGGTGGCGCAGGTTCACGGTCATCTACAGGCTCAGCAATATGAAAGCCTGATCAAAAAATCAAAACTGCGAGGGAGGAAAAGATGAGGATTGTGTTTCTGGGTCCGCCGGGTGCCGGAAAAGGTACACAGGCTTCTCGGCTGATGCAGCTTCATCATATTCCCCAACTCTCCACGGGCGACATGCTACGGGCGGCCGTTAAGGCGGGGACGCCGGTCGGCCTGAAGGCCAAGGCGCTGATGGAGGAGGGTGCGCTGGTTCCCGATTCCGTCGTCGTCGGTATCGTTGCCGACCGCTTGGAGGAGGCCGATGCGAAGACGGGCTTCATTCTGGATGGCTTTCCGCGGACCGTAGCGCAGGCGCAGGCCCTCGACTCGGTTCTTCGCGAGAAGAAGATCGTGCTCGATGGTGTGATCGAATTGGTTGTCGATCACGATTCTCTCGTGCGGCGTATCGAGAAGCGGGTGGCGGAAACTTTGGACGCCGGCGGCGCCGTGCGGCTGGACGATACTCCGGACGTGTTGCGGAAACGCCTTGAAACCTATGCGGTTCAAACCGCGCCCGTCTCTGAATTTTATGCGGAGTTGGGGCGTTTGAAGAAGATCGACGGAATGCGCCCTATCCAGGAGGTTTCCGCCGCTATCGATATGGCCCTTGGAACTTAGCGTTTGCGCCATGAGCATGACAACAAAGTCTTGACGCTTGCTCAGGAAGGCTTTATGGGCAAACCTTCAATCTAAACTCGCCATGCCGGGTTGCCTCTTTCGTGAGAGCCCGGCTTCGTCTGTTTGTATTTGATCCGATATTTAGCGTTGGGTTCGGCATGGTACGCCCGACGCATGGAGACTCAACGTGGCCCGTATCGCTGGCGTCAATATCCCGACCAACAAGCGCGTCATCATCGCGCTTCAGTATATCCACGGCATTGGCGGCAAGAAGGCCGAGGAGATCTGCGAGAAGGTCAACATTCCGTCGGACAGGCGCGTCGCGCAATTGTCGGACGCCGAAGTCTTGCAGATCCGCGAGACGATTGACCGCGACTATCTGGTCGAAGGCGATCTTCGTCGCGAGACCTCGATCAACATCAAGCGGTTGATGGACCTTGGCTGCTATCGCGGCCTTCGTCACCGTCGCAGCCTGCCGGTTCGCGGTCAGCGGACGCATACCAACGCCCGGACCCGTAAGGGTAAGGCGAAGCCGATCGCCGGCAAGAAGAAGTAATTCGACACAGATCCCGAGCGCCTGGAATGACGGGCGCGCCAGAAGGAGTAGACCATGGCTAAGGAAGCGACTCGCGTCAGGCGTCGCGAGCGTAAGAACATCGCGTCGGGCGTCGCCCACGTGAATTCGACGTTCAACAATACGATGATCACGATTACCGACGCGCAGGGCAACACCATTTCATGGTCGTCCGCTGGCACGATGGGGTTCAAGGGGTCCCGGAAATCGACCCCGTATGCGGCCCAGATGGCTGCCGAGGATGCGTCCCGCAAGGCAGCCGAGCATGGGATGCGCCTTCTCGAAGTGGAAGTCTCGGGACCAGGTTCCGGGCGCGAGTCGGCGTTGCGCGCCATTCAGGCTTCAGGTTTCACCGTGACGTCCATCCGGGACGTGACGCCCATTCCGCACAACGGTTGCCGGCCACGCAAGCGTCGCCGCGTCTGAGGGCAAAGATGGCGCACCCCAGGGCTCGCCATCTCGCATCTCCGCTTTCGATGTTTCGCACCGCGCCTCGGCCGGGTCATTTTCAGGACAAGCTTCGTGATTTCCAAAAATTGGCAGGACCTGATCAAGCCGAACAAGCTTGAAGTGCAGCTCGGCGACGATCCCAAGCGCGTCGCGACGGTTGTCGCGGAGCCGCTCGAGCGTGGCTTCGGCTTGACGCTCGGCAACGCGCTCCGTCGCGTTCTTCTCTCCTCGCTGCAGGGCGCAGCCGTGACATCGATCCATATCGACGGCGTACTCCATGAGTTCTCCTCGATTCCCGGCGTCCGCGAGGACGTCACGGACATCGTGTTGAACGTCAAGGATGTGTCCCTCAAGATGCAGGGCGAAGGCCCGAAGCGGATGGTGCTGAAGAAGCAGGGCCCAGGTCCTGTGACAGCCGGCGACATCGGGATGGTCAACGATATCCAGGTGCTCAACCCCGAACTCGTGCTGCTCACTCTTGATGAGGGCGCAGAGATTCGGATGGAATTCACCGTCAATACCGGCAAGGGCTATGTGGCGGCTGACCGGAACCGCTCGGAGGATGCGCCGATCGGCCTCATCCCGATCGATAGCCTTTATTCTCCGGTCAAGAAGGTCTCCTATCGGGTCGAGAACACCCGCGCCGGGCAGATTCTCGACTATGACAAGCTGACTATGACGGTCGAGACCAACGGCGGGATAAGCCCCGAAGATTCTATCGCCTATGCAGCGCGGATCCTTCAAGACCAGCTCAACGTCTTCGTCAATTTCGAAGAGCCGCGCCGCGAGGAAGTTTCCGCCGCCATTCCGGAGCTGGCGTTCAACCCGGCATTGCTCAAGAAGGTCGACGAACTCGAACTGTCGGTCCGATCCGCCAATTGTCTCAAGAACGACAATATCGTTTATATCGGCGACCTCATTCAGAAGTCGGAAGCTGAAATGCTCCGTACCCCGAACTTCGGGCGCAAATCGCTGAATGAAATCAAGGAAGTGCTGGCCCAGATGGGACTGCACCTCGGGATGGAAATCACCGGTTGGCCGCCGGAAAACATCGACGAACTCGCCAAGCGGTTCGAAGAGCACTACTGATCACATCAGCTTAGGTCTGAGCCGGTACTTTGGACAGGCCTCACGGGTGCCTGAGTGTTTTAAAAAGCCTATGTCGGCAGCAGCTTGACCTAGGCTCTAGGTAGTGACGGATTTCCGTCTTTGCTGTGGGCCAGCTCGGCGCGACGTCGACCCTGGCTAAGAACGTGGCCGTACCTTGGCACGGCGGCCGCAAAAAATAGGAGATCGCCATGTATCACGGTCGCGCAAAGCGCCGCTTCAACCGCACGCATGAACATCGCAAGGCGATGTTCATGAACATGTGCATCAACCTTATTCAGCATGAGCAGATCGTTACGACGCTACCGAAGGCGAAAGACCTTCGCCCGGTGGTTGAGAAGCTTGTCACGCTGGCCAAACGCGGCGACCTTCATGCGCGTCGTCAGGCTTTGGCCGAACTCAAGCAGGTCGACCTCGTGCGTAAGCTCTTTTCCATTCTCGGTCCGCGCTACAAGGACCGTCATGGCGGGTACACGCGCGTTCTAAAGGCAGGCTTTCGCTATGGGGACAATGCTCCGCTGGCCGTGATCGAATTCGTCGATCGCGATATCGAAGCCAAGGGCAAGACCATCACCGAGCAGGCGGACGTCGCGGCCTGAACTCAGAAGACTGACCGGGGCCGCACGCTTCGAGCATGTTGAAAGTCACCGTAGTGAAGAAGGGCCGGGGCCGTCTGCCCTTTGGCCCTTCTTTCGTTTGAGCGGAGAGATCATGTCATGCGGATTTTGATGTCGCCTCAAGGAGGCGTTGCTGTCGCCGACAGACTGCGCGTCAAGACGGGCTCTGCTTGGGCTTTCGGGCTCGGGGTTTTGCTTCTTACCCAGGCAATGCCCGCCCAGGCCGAAGATCGCCAGGTGCCTCAGAGTCGTGCCGACGTGGTGCTGTCTTTCGCGCCGGTCGCCAAGGCGGCACAGCCGGCGGTCGTCAACGTCTATGCGTCGCGGACCGACAAGCGCCCGCGCAATCCGCTGTTCGACGATCCTGTGTTTCGACGATTTTTTGGCGATGGAGTTGCGCCGCGTGCTGGCGGTCCCACCGCGCAATCGCTGGGTTCTGGGGTGATCGTCGATTCGAGCGGTCTCGTCGTCACCAACAATCACGTCATCGAGGGAATGACGGATGTGAAGGTGGCGTTGTCCGACAAGCGGGAGTTCGATGCCTCGATCGTCCTGGCCGACAAGCATACCGACCTCGCCGTGCTCAAGCTCAAGGGAGCCAGCGGACTTCCGGTAATGGAACTCGGCGATTCCGACGCGGTGGAAGTCGGCGATGTCGTCCTCGCCCTGGGAGATCCGTTCGGCGTGGGCCAAACGGTGACCCAAGGCATCGTGTCGGGCTTGGCACGGACCCAGATCGGGTCGAGCGACTATCAATATTTCATCCAGACGGATGCGGCGATCAATCCGGGCAATTCCGGCGGGGCGCTGGTCGACATGAAGGCGCGGCTGATCGCCATCAACTCGGCGATCTATTCCCAATCCGGCGGCAGTGTCGGTATCGGTTTCGCGATTCCCGTCAATATGGTCAAAAGCGTCATCGCTGCGGCCCGCAACGGGGACACAAGGGTTCGTCGGGCATGGCTCGGCGCGTCATTGCAGGTTATTTCGCGCGAGATTGCCGAAGGGCTCGGCCTCGACAGGCCGAACGGCGCTCTGGTCACGGATGTGCGAAACGATGGGCCTGCCGCTGTGGCGGGTATGAGGCGAGGCGATATCGTCATCTCCGTCGACGGACAGTCGGTGGATGATCCGGATGGTTTTGGCTATCGGCTTGCCACGAAGCCGCTTGGTGGCGTGGCGAAACTGATGGTGCGCCGGGACGGGCAGGACGTTCCTCTGGTCATGAAGCTGATGACCGCGCCTGAACTGCCGCCGCGCGAGCCGATCACGTTGAACAACCGCAGCCCGTTCTCTGGCGCGACGATAGTCAACAACTCACCGGCAGTCGCCGAGGATTTCTCGCTCAGCGGATCGCGCGACGGGGTGGTGGTCGCCGATGTCGAGGATGGCAGCAATGCAGCATTCGCGGGAATGCAGAAAGGTGACGTTATCCTTTCGCTGAACAACCTCAAGATCGGCTCCACCAAAGCGATGCAGCGTATCAGCGCCACGAACGCCGATTCATGGCAAATTACGCTGGAGCGCGGTGGCCAGGTGATCAAGACCGAACTCGGCGGCTGACCATCAGGCGCCCCTGAACGCCGAAAGAACGGTGGATCAGCCGCCCCCGACCAGCACATCAAACATGCGGTCTGCGACCTTCGGCCAAGTGAAGGACTGAAGAACGGTCTTGCGGCCGTTCTGGCCCATGTCCCTGGCCTTGTCTTCGTCGCCGATCACCACTTCCATGGCGCCGGTCAATTCGTCATCCGTGCCGACGAGCAGTCCCGTCCGCCCATCCTCCACCAACTCTCGAAACGAATAGCAAGCCCGGTTGGCGATCACAGGCTTGCCGAACAGCCAAGCCTCGCACAGGACGATGCCGAAGCTCTCGCTGGTGCTCATGCTGACCAGCGCGCGGCATTCGCTCAATGCCCCCCGGATCACTTCGCGAGGCTGGCGCCCGAGATAGACGACGCCGTCGCGCTCGACAGGGCGGCCGTCCTCGTCGGGCCCGATGAGAACGAGGTCGACGGAATGTCCCCCACTTCTTAGCGCGGCATGCGCCGCAATGATCCGATCATAACCCTTCGAGGGCGTCTTCCGACCAAGCACAAGAAGGAACGGCCTCATGGAGGAATGGACCGCGCGGAAGCGTTTCACCGCGACGATGTCGCTTTGCTCCTCTATGCGTACCCCGCCGCCGGGCACGACATCCATCCGGCCCGAGACGCCGAGCCGGTCGACGATCGAGCGTGAAAACAGCATCGAACTGTCGGCCTTGTCGAAAGCCTCCATATAGCGGCGCCAGTGATAGAACCGATCGTCGCCGTGGAAATGGGGCAGTGTGACGATCCGGGGCCTGTCGCGGAAATGGCCGAGCGTCTCCACCGTGCGCGGGAGCACGTCGAAGGGGATCCCCTGGACCAGAATGGTGTCGTAGTCTTCCCGATGGCCCGCGATCCATCCTTGCATGGCTGCCGAATGGGGTCCCCGCACGGCGGCGAAATCCGCTTCCACGGAGGCACTGTTGTTGCGGCCCAAGGTATTGAGGGCCGACACCCATTTTTCGAAATAGTTTGTCCTGAGACCCTGATCCTTGTCCTCGGCAAGATCGGCCATGCTCTCGCCGAGCGCCGCGATGTCCTCGTCATTCGTGCCGCGCTCTCGGCCATCGATGAGGACGCTGGCCGATTCGAGCAGAACGCCGAAGGGGCGATGATCGCCTTCCGCATGATGTTCGTCGACGTCGCAATGCAGGATCAGAACCTCGTCGGATCGCACCTGGGGTAGCGACACATTGACGGTGAACCAGGTCGCGAGCCGTTGTTCATATTCGGTGACGATCTCCGGCACGAGATCGGACGTCACGCGGATCAATGTCATCGCAAGGGTCTTCGGGCGATCACCAAAACCGACGAGCCGCAGCGTGCCTGCATTCTTGGGGAGAAGGAATGAAAAGGCTGGTGAAGACCAGCGCCGGACACCCGCGCCATGATTCTCCGGCCAATAGAACCCGCTGAACAGGCGGAGTTGGTTGGACTCCGCCAGGGTTTTCGCAAATGGCAGGTATAGATCGAATTCGCTAGTCGACCAGGCCCGTTGCAGGCGGCGGCACCGCTCGATCACCTCGTGTTCGGGCAGGATATCCGGCGCGAAAAAATGCGCCGCGTCGAATAATTCGGCGATGCGGGTGGAGGCGCCGGCATTGGCATCGCCGATGCGGCACCCGAAATGATGCTCGTTGGTGATTTGCCCTACATCCACCGCCGCAAGGTCGATGCGTGCAAAGCGGGGACGCAAGAGCTTGAGAACCTCGATCAGATATTCCTCGGCCCCGCCGAGTGCCGGCTCGGTATAGCGATAGGTGACGACGAGCAGCGACCGCTCCGGGCGGGGGGCGGCCGACACCGCGTCGGCGATGATCTCGCCCAGTCTTTCCGCATAGGGCTTGGCCACGACCTCCCAAGCCAAGGCCTCGCTGGCGTAGCGATAGGCGCTGGCACGCTGGCGCTCGCACAGATCCGGTCGGGACAGCAATTGGCGCAAGGCGGCGTCGAAATTCTCACGATCCACGACGAAGCCCGCGCCATGCCGCTCCACATCGAGGCCGCGCGCTCCACTGGCCGTGCTGATCGTCGCCAGGCGATGGGCCATGAAATCCGGCAGTTTCAGGCTCGATCCGCCCCCGGAGGAGACCGGATTGAGCGCGATGGTCCAGGCGGCCAGGATCGCGGTCTTGGCATCCTCGTCCACGACGCCGCGCAGGACGAGGTTCGGCGGAATCGGCTGGCGGAGGGCTTCGCCAACGCCGCCCAGAAGCTCGAAGGTGACGTTGGGGAAGGCCGGAGCGAGCCGCGAGACGATGAAGCTTGCCGCATCGACGTTCGGGCCGTGGGCCGAGCCCATGAAGCCGACCCGGATATCGTCGGAGGCGCCGCGTGCCTTAACAAGTTCGTCCGGTGGTGGCACGATGCAGCCGTTGGCGACGACCAGGGTTTCGACGCCAGCCCGGGAGAAATGCTCAGCATCGGCCGTGGTGCAGCAAACGATGAGCTTCGCCCGCCGAGCGAGGCGTTGTTCGAGTTCCTCGACGAAAGCGCCAAAAGGTCGGCCGGCCGCGTGGGCGGCCAGCATTTCGAGGCGATGGACCGCCTCGACATTATGCGCCGAATAGACGACGGGGATGTCGGGCCGGACGGTATCGATCACATCGAGGATCGGGGCCATGTAGCAATGTTCGAAAAGGAGGGCCTCCGATCGTCGGCCGATCGCCGCCGCTATATCTCCCATGAGCCTGTTGGAGCCGACGAAAAGCGCGGCGACGCAATCGTTGACCGAGAGCGGTTGTCCCTCGTTGGAGGCAATCTCGAAGGCAAGATGCTCCCGCGTTTTCGGAACGATGATGTGAAGCAGCTTGGGTCCGATGAGGACAATGTCGCAGGTGGTGCCGAACGACAGGAGAACGATATCGGCGCCAAGATGGTTCTGGAGATTGCGGATTCTTGACTTGCCGCCCCACGAGGCGTCGAGAACCGGATAATCGTTGAAGGCGAGGACCAGGGGCGTCGCTTTCGGATCAGATTCGGCAGCCGGCACATCGATCTCGCGGCCGAGGCGTTCGGCGATGCGCGTCCACGTGTAGCGCCGCAGCGCGAAATCTTGCCCTTTGCTCCCCATCTCCTGCGCGCGTTCGGGGTCCGCCAGCATCGTCCGGATCGCCGTAGGAAAATCCTTACGATCGACGATCATGGCGTGAACGCCTGTTTCAAGATCGAGACCGCGAACGCCGCCGGGCGTACTCAGCAGCGGGACCCCGGCTCCAAGCGCTTCGAGGGCCTTGAGGCTTGTGCCGGACCCCAGGATGACGGGATTGAGGAAGATGTCGGCATTGGCCAGAAGGTTCAGTTTCGCCGTTTCGTCAAAATGCCCCTGCACCAACACATTGGACGGCAGGCCGGGAGTGGCGATCGCTTGGCTGACGCCGCCCGCGATAAGGATGTCGCAGTCCTTCAGCAACGGCGCCATGGCGATCAAGGCCTTGGCGGCCTCGACATTGGGGTGATGCGCCGAGCCGAAGAACAGCAGCCTCGGCCGGTCACCGTCGGCGAAGGTGATCGCGGCGCGACGGGTCGCCACGGAGGCGAGTTCCTTCTCGTCGAAGCCGTTGGGGCAAAGCCCAAGTTGGCTTACCGCAGCGCCATAAAAGAGTCTGAACTTGTTCGCATCGGCCTGCGCGGTTGCAAACACCCGGCGCGCCCGAGCGACGAGATTGCCTTCAAGCCGCGTCAATTTGAGAAAAGCGGTCTCGAAGCCTTCGCCATGAACGATGGCGCTGAGCAGGCTCGCCTCGAAATTATGCGAGTTGTAGACTTCCTTGCCGGCGTACTGACCGTCCGCGAAGATCGGCTCCGAGAACGGGAATTCGTGAACGATGAAATCAGCGCTGGAGGCGAGGCTCAGCGCCGCCTGCCGCAGCGCGCATGATGGATCGTTGACCGCCAGTGCGAAGGCCAGACCCGAAAGGTCGCCGTGGATGCCGGATTGCTCCAGTTTCGCATAGGCGTTCCGCCACAAAACATCCTTCGGAAAACGGATTTCGCGAAACTGCGGCGTATGCAGAATTTCTTCCTGACGAGCCCCAAAGTCGGTCGATGTCAGCAGGGTGACATTGAAACGGTCCGACAACGCCCGATAGAGGTTGAGAAGACGGAGTTCCCCCCCGCTGGCCGGTGGGTTGAACGCTGGGAAAAAACAAATGGCGAGGATATTTTTTCGCATCAAGCATCCATCGCCGGTCTGATCTCCAAGGTTTTGGGCTCAGCCGACAGTCGCATCAGCCATTGGCTGCCGTCCGGAACCACGACCATGCGAGAGGCCCGGTTCAAGAACTCGTCGGACGCCGCCAGTGTCTTGATCAACTCAGCCGGAGTGAGATAACCCTCGCGCAACATCATGACGTAGTTGCCACGGCCGGCTTCGTCCGCGCCGCGCTCGAGGATCGCCAAATAGGCGCTGTCGATGAACCTCGAAGGCTCCATCGTCGGATCGAGCGTCGTGCGGTATCTGAATGCCGCTTGAGAATCTTGCCGCGTGAAAATGAAATAGGCTGCGGGTTCGTTCATCTCGTCTTCGACGAAATGGCTTCCGTCGGCGAGACGCGCGACATTCGCGCGGGGGAGAGTGGCCTCTACGCCGGCCGGATCGGCGTTCACGTCCGCCCGTTCCTCGATCCGCTCGACCGGCGCAGCGCTGGGGATCCCTGCGCGAGGCATCGTCACCAGCTCCGGGTGGCGCAGTGCGTGAGCGATATCCTGAAGATAATCGGCAACGAGTTCGCTGAAGGAATTGGTCATCGGTCCCGAGATGTCCTTGTGCGCTGCACTCATCATGACCGAAGGGCGTGAGAGAATTCAAGGCACGTCATCTCAAGCGGTAAACGCGCGGGCCGTGACGGCCGGGACGCGGTCAGCCGCCCTGGCGTTCCTTGCGCAGGGCGGCCCAGGCCTGCAGGCGGGCGCCGATCTTCTGCTCGAAGCCCCAAGAGGTCGGCCGGTAGACTTCCTGCCGGCCCAGGGCTTCCGGCCAGTAGTCCTGCCCCGAGAACGCGTCCGGCTGGTCGTGATCGTAGAGATAGCCGACGCCGTAATTCTCGCGTTTCATAACCTTGGTGGGCGCGTTGAGAATGGCTTTCGGCGGGAGCAACGATCCATGCTCCTTGGCGAGGCGCACAGCGGCCTTGTAGGCCAGATAGGTCGCGTTGGATTTTGGGGCGGTGGCGAGATAGATGACGCATTGCGCAAGCGCGAGTTCGCCTTCGGGGCTGCCCAGAAAGTCGTAAGCGTCCTTGGCCGCATTGGCGATGACGAGCGCCTGCGGATCGGCGAGGCCGATATCCTCCGAGGCCATCCGCACGAGGCGCCTCGCCAGGAAAAGCGGATCCTCGCCCGCGTCCAGCATGCGCGCGAGATAATAGAGGGCCGCGTCGGGGTCCGATCCGCGCACGGTCTTATGCAAGGCTGAAATCAAATTGTAATGCCCGTCCTGGGCCTTGTCGTAGAGCGGCGCGCGGCGTTGCACGGTCTCGATCAATTGGGCCGTGTCGAAGATTTCGTCCGCATGCGCGGCCCGCCAGAGATCCTCGGCGAGGTTGAGGAGGGCCCGCCCGTCGCCATCCGCCATCCGCAGCAGGCTTTCCCGCGCGTCCGGGGTCAGCGGCAGGGGCTTTCCCTCGGCGGCTTCCGCTCGCCCGAGAAGAGCTGCGAGCGCTTGCTCGTCGAGGGAGCGAAATACCAGAACGCGCGAGCGGGACAGCAGGGCGCCGTTGAGCTCGAACGAGGGGTTCTCGGTCGTCGCCCCGACGAGGACGATGGTGCCGTCCTCCATCACGGGCAAAAAACTATCCTGCTGCGCCCGGTTGAAGCGGTGAATCTCATCGACGAAGAGCAGTGTACCGCGTCCGACGCGCCGCCGTCCTCGCGCTTCCTCGAACAGCTTCTTGAGGTCGGCGACACCCGAAAAAATCGCCGAAACCTGGACGAAGTCGAGGTTCGTCGCGCCCGCCAGCAGGCGGCCCACAGTCGTCTTTCCGGTTCCGGGCGGCCCCCAGAAAATCAACGAGCCCGGCGAGCCGCCGTCGAGAAGTCGGGTCAGCGCCCCCTCGGGTCCGAGGAGATGATCCTGGCCCGCCACATCCTCCAGGCGATTGGGGCGCAGCTTATCCGCCAGCGGTCTTGGCACGGCCCGGTCGAGGCCTGCATGGGCAAAAAGATCAGTCACGACAGGCTTTGATCTGGCATCATGGGTCGAAACCATATCGTCTTGGGGGAACTCGTGCCACCCGGCTGCGAGCAAGTGCGGCTTGATCTCGCCTCGATAGTGCGGGACGCTAAGTTCCGAGGTTCATGAGGGTTCAAGCCATGTTGGTCGATGGACAATGGTCAGCCAATTGGCAGCCGATCCAGGCCAAGGACGATAAGGGTGCCTTCATCCGGCAGGTTTCAAGCTTCCGTCACTGGGTCACGCCCGATGGTTCGGCTGGCCCGAGCGGCGAGGGGGGCTTTTCGGCCGAGGTGGGCCGCTATCACCTCTATGTCGCGCTGATCTGTCCCTGGGCGTCGCGGACCTTGATCGCGCGCGCCCTGAAGGGTCTCGAATCCGCGATCGACGTCACCGTGGTCGAGCCGGCGCTTACCGAACAGGGCTGGCGGTTTGGCGACTATCCGGGGGCCGCTCGGGACACGCTCAACGGCGCCACCTATATCCACGAAATCTACACCAAAGCGGCGCCCTCCTTCACCGGCCGCGCAACGGTCCCGGTCTTATGGGACAAGGCGCGTAAAACCATCGTCAACAATGAATCGGCCGATATCGTCAGGATGCTGAATAACGGCTTCGGCGGGCTGGCCGACGGATCGGTGGACCTTTATCCCGAGCCCCTGCGGCCTGAGATCGACGCGCTCAACGACCAGATTTATCCGGCGCTGAACAACGGCGTCTACAAGGCCGGCTTCGCCAGCACGCAGGAGGCCTATGACGAGGCCTTTTCGGGCGTCTTCGCCATGCTCGACGATCTCGAAAGCCGGCTGGCGAACAAGCCGTATCTTTGCGGAGAACGCCTGACCGAAACCGACATCCGCGCCTTCGTGACCCTGGCGCGCTTCGACCTCGCCTATCACGGCATCTTCAAATGCAACCTGCGGCGCATCGCGGATTACCCGAACCTCACCGCTTATCTCGATCGGCTGCTCGCCATTCCGGCCTTTCGGGCGTCGGTGAACCCCGATCACATCAAACGCGGCTATTATTCGATCAAGTCGCTCAATCCCACCGGCATCGTGCCTCAGGGGCCGGACATTGCCTGGGTGCGGGCTTTCGCATGACTGATCCCTCAGCCGTGAGCGTGTCACGCCACGCTCAACATGTCGCTCCATCGCGAGGCATCGTCCGCGCCGTCGATCACCGCCGTCGAGAGCCCTTGCGTCGCGGATAGAAGCTGTTCGCAGAAAAACCGGCAGAGGCCGCGCGCCTTCTCGGAGCCCGAGGATAGAGCCCCTTTGGCCAGCGCGGCGGCTCCGAAGCTCAGGCCGCACAGCGTGAGATAGGAGCAGGCCCCGGGAAGCGCCGCGTCGGCGTTCATGTGAAGGAAGGCCGTTGCCCGCTCGAGCGCGTCGAGTGCTTCCTTCAGGCGTTGCGCCGAATTGCCAAAGTCCGTACGACCCTGCAATGCGTCGAGGGTGGCTCGGGCCGAGGCGATTTCACGCGCCATCGCGGCGCCTTTGTCGAGCCCCAGTTTTCTTGTCACGAGATCGATGGCCTGGATACCGTTGGTGCCCTCGTAGATCGATGTGATGCGGATGTCGCGGGCGATCTGCGCCGCCCCGCTCTCCTCGATGTAACCCATGCCGCCATGGATCTGGATGTTGAGCGAGGCCACCTCGTCGGCGATATCCGTCGAAAAAGCCTTGGCGATCGGCGTCAGCAGGGCGGCGCGCTGGCTTGCCTCGCCCACCTTGGCCTTGGCCTCGTCGAGCGCTGAGGCCGTGCGGTAGCACAGGGCCCGGGCGGCGGCAGTCAGCGCCCGCATGGTCATGCACATCCGGGCGACGTCGGGGTGTCGGATGATGGGAACCGGCTCGGCCGAGCCTGCCGGCCGGCCCTGCACGCGCTGGCGGGCGAAAGCGATGCCCTGCTGCGTGGCGCGTTCGGCCGCGCCGACGCCTTCGAGCCCCACCGCCAGCCGGGCCTGGTTCATCATGGTGAACATGGCATTGAGCCCACGGCCCTCCGCGCCCACGAGGTAAGCGACGGCGCCGTCCTTTTGCCCGAACGCCATGGTGCAGGTTGGGGCCGCATGCATGCCGAGCTTGCGCTCGATGCCAATGCAGCGAACATCGTTACGAGCGCCCAGCGTGCCATCCGGCTCGACGAGAAATTTCGGAACGATGAACAACGAGATGCCGCGCGTTCCCGCTGCCGCATCGGGAAGCCGCGCCAGAACGAGGTGAATGATGTTCTCGGCGAGGTCATGCTCCCCATAGGAAATGTAGATCTTTTGGCCGGTGATGCGAAAAAGGCCGTCGGGCGTCCGCTCGGCGCGGGTGCGCAGCGTGCCGAGGTCTGACCCCGCCTGAGGTTCCGTAAGATTCATCGTGCCGGTCCATTCACCGGATACGAGCTTCGGCAGGTAGAGCGCTTGAAGCTCGGGCGACGCATGGGCGGCCAGGGCCTCGATGGCACTCGCGTTGAGCAGCGGGCACAGCGCGAAAGAGAGGTTGGCGCCGCTCCAGATCTCAGCAGCCGCCGCTTGCAGCAGATGTCCCAGGGCCTGACCGCCAAAAGCCGAGGGAGCGTTGAGCCCGTTCCAGCCGCCCTCGATCCAGCGGCGATAGGCGTTCGGCCAGCCCGGCGCGGTGGTGATGGCGCCATCCGTGAGACGAATTCCCTCGCGGTCGCCGGTTTTGTCGAGGGGCAGAAGGACGTCGGCGGCGAAACGAGCCGCCTCGGTCACGACGCTCTCCGCCGTGCCGTCGGCGACCTCGGGTGGCGCCGTGCCGTCATCGGCGGCAATATGATGCAGGACGTGCAGGATGTCTGCGAGGGGGGCCTGATAGCTCACTGGTGCACCTTCGGGTTGGCGGGTGCGAAGCGATCAAGTGGCGTAGCATCCGCCAACCCGAGCCCCTGCCGTGACGGCCTTCGTCGCTTGCCGCTTGACGGCCCGCATGAGACCAGCCGCACGGCAGGTGCCGGGAGACCGGGACGGACCACAGGGTGAAGCGCCAGTGCCCGCCAGCCAGAGCGCCTGTCAGTGAGCGATCCGCACGATCTCCCGGCTCGGGCGAAACTAACGCAAGCCGAGGAGATAAGGCTATGGCTTTTCATGGGGGTCTGGACTGGGGCGGCGCAAGCCATGCCCTTTGCATCATCGACGGCGCCGGTCAGGTCGTCGTCCGCCTTGAGGTCCGCCACGATGCGGCAGGGTTGGCCGACATGGCGGCCAAGCTCAAGCGCGTCGCTCCACCGGCCGACCTGCCGATCGCCATTGAGCGGCCGTCGGGTCTGATCGTCGACACCCTGGTCGAGGCCGGGCACCCCGTCATCCCGATCCACCCCAACGTCGTCAAAGCCTGCCGGCCGCGCTACCGCGCCGCCGGCGGCAAGAGCGATCCGGGCGACGCCTTCATGCTGGCCGACATCCTGCGCACCGACGGTCACCGATTCCGCCCGTTGCTGCCGACCTCCGACGACATCCGGGCGTTGCGGGCCCTGGTGCGCGCACGCGGCGACCTGGCCGACCAGCGCATTGCCCTGGCCAACCAGCTCCGCAGCCTGCTCGAGGGCTTCTGGCCGGGCGCCGCCGCCATCTTCGCCGCCATCGACAGCCCGATCGCGCTCGCCTTCATCGGCCGCTATCCCACGCCCGACAGCGCCAGCCGTCTCGGCGAAAAGCGCCTCGCCAGCTTCATGGCCCAGCACGCCTATTGCGGGCGCAGATCTCCCACCGAACTCCTGGCCCGGCTGAAGGCCGCGCCCACGGGCCTCGCCAGCGATGCAGAGGCCGACGCCAAGGGCGAGATCGCCCGCGCGCTCGTCGCCATCCTCGAACGCCTCGTCGGCGAGATCGCCAAGCTGTCCTCGCGCATCGAGCACGCCGTGGCCGACCTGCCCGACGGTAAGATCGTCATGTCCTTCCCCCGCGCCGGACGCATCTGCGCAGCAGCGATCCTGGCCGAACTCGGCGACGTCCGCGAGCGCTTCCCCACCGAAGATCAGCTCGCCGCCGAGGCCGGCGTCTGTCCCGTCACCCACGCCTCCGGCAAAAGCCGCGGCGTCGTGTTCCGATGGGCCTGTAACAAGAACCTCCGAAAGGCCGTCACCTGCTTCGCCGACAACTCGCGACATGCCTCGGCCTGGGCAGCAGACATCTATAGCAGAGCCCGTCAACGCGGATGCAAGCACCCGCACGCCATCCGTATCCTCGCCCGCGCCTGGCTCCGCGTCCTCTGGAAAGCCTGGCAAAACCAGGCCCTTTACGACCCGAAACAACACCGCGCCGCAGCTAAAATTGCAGCCTGAAAAATCAGGGGTGGACACAGGGTGTCTCATGCGGGCAGCTTAGCACGTCGAGACCGCGTCGTTCAGGGGCCGCTTGCCGCGTCGGGCGTCGGACCGCATAAGGGCCGCATGTCCAGAGTGAACAGGGTCGAAACACGCCTGATCGGCACCGATGCGACGGGGATCGCCGAGGCGGCGGCCCTGTTGCGTGCGGGCAGGCTCGTGGCCTTCCCAACCGAGACGGTCTACGGCCTTGGCGCCGATGCGCGATCGGGCGAGGCGGTGGCGGCGATCTATGCGGCTAAGCGCCGGCCAAGCTTCAACCCTCTCATCGCGCATGTGGCCGATACGTTGGCGGCGCGCGTCGAAGGACGGTTCGATGCGGCGGCGGAGCGGCTGGCCGAGGCTTTCTGGCCAGGTCCGCTGACGCTCGTCGTGCCGGTGGCTCAGACCTGCGGCGTGAGCGCGCTGGCAAGGGCCGGGCTCGACAGCGTCGCGCTGCGGGTGCCAGGCCATCCGGTGGCGAGGGCGCTGATTGCGGCGGCCGGTCGCCCCATCGTCGCGCCTTCGGCCAATCGGTCGGGCCGCATCAGCCCCACCACGGCGCGGCATGTCTTTGAGGAGCTCGACGGGCGCATTGATGCCATTCTCGACGGAGAGGCTGCCTCGATTGGCCTCGAATCGACTGTCGTGTCCTGCCTCGGTGAGCCGCGCCTGCTGAGGCCGGGCGGCGTCACCCGCGAGGCGGTAGAAGATCGTCTCGGGCGTCGGCTGCTCGATCCGGTTGGGGATGAGGTTACGGCGCCGGGCATGCTGGCCTCGCACTACGCACCGGCCGCAATGGTCCGGCTGGATGTCGGATTGGCCTTGCCGGATGAAGCCGTGCTCGATTTTGGAGGCGCCTTGCGGGGGCAACGCGGCCATGCCTATCTCGACCTCTCGCCGGCCCGCGACCTCGCCGAGGCGGCCTCCCGTCTTTTCGACTTCCTGCGGCGCCTTGACGGAGAAGCCCGAACCATCGCGGTGGCGCCCATTCCCCGACGCGGCCTCGGTCACGCCATCAATGATCGGCTGGCGCGCGCCGCCTCGCCCCGCGTCAAGGATTGAACGTCAATCGATCTCGACGACGACACGCCCGCGCACCTGACCCTCGATGATGGCAGTGGCCGTTGGGATAATGTCGTCGAAGCCGATCGTGCGCGTCAGCGCCGCGAGCTTGCCGCGATCGAGGTCGCGATCGAGGCGCGCCCAGGCGTCCAGCCTCTGAGCGCGGGGAACATAGACGCTGTTGATGCCGAGCAGCGCGACACCGCGCAAGATGAAAGGCCCAACGGTGGTCGGCAGATCCATGCCGCCGGCGAGCCCGCAGGCCGCAATGGCGCCATCGGCCCTGGTCTGGGCCAGAAGGTTGGCCAGCGTGGTCGAGCCGACGGAATCGATGCCCGCCGCCCAGCGTTCCTTGCCGAGCGGCCGGCCCGGCTTGGACAATTCCTCGCGAGCGATGATCTCCGCCGCGCCGAGACCTTTTAAGAAATCGGCTTCGGCCGGACGGCCGGTCGATGCGATCACATGCCAGCCGAGTTTTGCCAAAAGCGCCACCGCGACGGTGCCGACGCCGCCGGCCGCGCCCGTCACGATCACCGGCCCGCGCTCCTTCGTGAGGCCATGGCGTTCGAGCGCCGAAACGGCAAGCTGAGCCGTATAGCCGGCGGTGCCGATCGCCATGGCTTGCGCTGGCGTGAAGCCGGGGGGCAGGGGAATCAACCAGTCGCCCTTGACTCTCGCCCGCTGCGCATATGCGCCGAGATGGGTCTCCCCGACCCCCCAGCCGTTGAGCACGACCGGGTCGCCGGGCTTGAACATCGGATCGGACGAGCGTTCCACCGTTCCGGCAAAATCGATGCCGGGGATCATCGGGAAGCGTCGCACCACGGGCGATTTGCCGGTGATCGCCAGGCCGTCCTTATAGTTGATGGTCGAGTGCGAGATCCGCACGTCGACGTCGCCCTCCATCAATTCGCTTTCATCGAAGGACGTGATGGCGGCACTCTGACCTTTGTCGGTCTTGTCGATTCGGATGGCCTTGAACGACGACATGGCGAGCGCTTCTCCCGGCGGTTGAATTCAGTCGAGAAAAGGCCGTTCTGCGTCTTGCGTCAAATTTTTGGATATGGACGCAGGAGGTGGCGGGAGCCGAGGGACTTTCGGGCATCGATAAACTCAGCAGCATCTGATTTGAGATCGGCGGGGCTTCACCCGATCGGCCGGGAGGCCGGGCGGGGATTGCGAACCGCGCAGCTTGCCCCAATCATTCGAGCAATGACAATCCGGAGCTATGAAACGCCATGACGCACGCCATTCAAATCCGTGAGTTCGGCGGCCCCGAGGTTCTCGTCTACGACACGGTCGACGTCGGTCCACAGGGCGAGGTGCTCGTGGCGCAGCGCGCCGTCGGCCTCAACTATATCGACGTCTACCAGCGCAAGGGGGCCTATACCAATCCATTGCCGTTCACGCCCGGCAGTGAAGCCTCCGGCGACGTTCTGGCGGTCGGCCCCGGTGTCGCAGGCTTCAAGGTGGGCGACCGCGTCGCCTATGGCACCGCGCTCGGCGCCTATGCGGAGCAGCGGCTGGTCCCGGCCAAGGCGCTCGTCCTGCTGCCGGACGCGATCGACTACGAGACTGGCGCGGCCATGATGCTGAAGGGCATGACGGCACAATATCTGGTGCGGCGGACCTATCGGGTCGCCCCCGGCGACATCATGCTGGTCCATGCGGCGGCCGGAGGGGTCGGGCAGATCCTCTGCCAATGGGGCAAGGCGCTTGGCGCGACGGTCATCGGCACGGCCGGCAGCGAAGCGAAACTCGACGTCGCGAGGCGTCAGGGCGCGGACCATACGATCAATTATCGGACGGATGATTTTTCGGCGCGAGTGAAGGAGATCACGAAGGGGGCGCTCTGCCACGTCGTCTATGACGGCGTCGGCCAGGCGACCTTCGAGGGATCGTTGAACTGCCTGCGGCCCTTCGGCACCTTCGTGTCCTTCGGGTCCGCCTCAGGCGCCATTGACGCGTTCAACATCGGCCTGCTGGCGCAAAAGGGATCGCTTTATGCGACGAGGCCCACTTTGTTCACGCATTCGGCGACCCGAGAGGGCCTCGTCGCCATGGCCGAGGACGTGATGCAAGCCGTCATCGGCGGCACGATCCATTTCGACATCCAGGCCCGTTTCGCGCTCAAGGATGCTGCCGATGCCCATCGGGCGCTCGAAGCGCGTGACACGACGGGGAGCACGGTGTTACTGCCGTGATGGCTGGTGCCGACAAAATCTCGATTGACGATGGGGCTTGTAGCGATGGCCGAAGACCATGCGCGACCGGTGTGGGACAACGAGCAAGCAACACGACTGATTGGGGCGACGGTGCTGATCGGAATCACGCGGGCTCATGCTGACGGAGAAGAGCACGACCAAATGTTCGGTGTCGTCGTTTCAGCCCATACGAAAGACGGTGTAACGATCGAGCTTTTGGGATCTCGAATAGGGACCTACCATCATCTCCCCCCCGATCTGCGGAGTTTTCATCCCGCGGCCCCAGGTGACTATCGCCTTAGATCGACGGGCGAGATCGTCACGGATCCGGATTTCATTTCGAACTGGACGGTTCATCCTCCTAAACAGTAACGCGTCGAGACTGGGGTTTATCTCACACCACCGCGCCATGCAGGTCGTAGGCATCCGCCCGCTCGATTTTGACCGTGACGATATCGCCGATCCGCACCGGGAAGCGGTGGGACAGATGGACCTTGCCATCGATCTCGGGCGCGTCGCCCTTGGAGCGCCCCACCGCCACCGTCGGGCCGAGCGCGTCGACGATCACCGGTAGCCGCTTGCCGATCTTGCGGCGCAGAAGCCCGGCGCTGATTGCTTGCTGATGCTCCATGAAGCGTCTCAATCGCTCGGCCTGAAGCTCCGGCGGGACGGGCGGCAGGCCGAGATCGTTGGCCGGCGCGCCCCGCACGGGCTCGTATTTGAAGGCGCCGACGCGTTCGAGTTTCGCTTCCGTGAGCCAATCGAGCAAAATTTGGAAATCTTGCTCGGTCTCGCCCGGAAAGCCGACGATGAAGGTCGAGCGCAGGGTGAGATCGGGGCAGATGTCGCGCCAAGCCTTGATCCGGTCGAGCGTTTTGTCCTGCTTGCCCGGGCGCTTCATCGCTCGCAGCACGTTGGGGGCCGCATGCTGGAACGGGATATCGAGATAGGGCAGCACCCGGCCCTGCGCCATCAGCGGAATGACCTCGTCGATATGGGGGTAGGGATAGATATAATGGAGCCGGACCCAGGCCCCGAGGCTCCCAAGTCCGCGGGCAAGGTCGATGAATTTGGTGCGGATCTCGTGATCTTGGAAGGAAGAAGGCGCATAGCCGATGTCGAGCCCGTAGGCGCCCGTGTCCTGCGAGACGACGAGGAGTTCCTTGACGCCGGCCCTCACCAGCTTTTCCGCCTCGCGCAAAACCTCACCGATGGGGCGGGAGACAAGGTCGCCCCGCAGCTTCGGGATGATGCAGAAGGAGCAGCGGTTGTTGCAGCCTTCGGAGATCTTCAAATAGGCGTAGTGGCGTGGCGTGAGCTTGATGCCCTGCGGCGGCAGCAGGTCGAGGAACGGGTCGTGAAGCGGCTCTGCCGCCTTATGAACCGCCGCCATCACGCTCTCATAGGCTTGCGGGCCGGAGACGGCGAGGACGTTGGGGTAGGCGGCGCGGATCGAGTCGGGCTCCGCTCCCATGCAGCCGGTGACGATGACTTTGCCGTTCTCGGCCATTGCCTCGCCGATGGCGGCAAGGGATTCCCGCTTCGCGCTGTCTAAAAAACCACAGGTATTAACCACGACCGCATCGGCGCCATCGTGTTTTTTCGTGATCTCGTAGCCTTCCGCCCGCAGCCGCGTGATGATGCGTTCGCTATCGACCAGCGCTTTCGGGCAGCCGAGAGAAACGAAGGAAATGCGTGGCGCCGCGCGGCCGCTCGGCGCGATGCGGTCTTCAGGATTTAGCATGCGATGGGCTTGCCACGATGCGGCATCACTTGCAACCCGAACCGGCGGTCAACGAACGCGCTCTCGGGTCGAGCAACGGTCCTAGGGCAGGGCAGTGGCGAATACGGCATCCAAACGCTCCGCCGGATAGAACGCGCGATTGAGCACGCAGCACCCGCCCCCGGCAGTAAAAAAGACCTCGTGAACGCAGATGGCGGCGGATCGCGGCGCTGAACCGAGACGGGCCGCATCTTCGTCCGACAAGGAGCCGAACCGCAAACGTTGCAACCGCTTGACGGGGCGATGGCCCCGCGCCGCCAAAGCCGCCGGGAGAGAGGCTTCGACCGGTGATACACCCTGAAGGAGAAGCATCGGAGCGGATGTGTATTCAACCGCATCGGGGCGTCCGCCTGTGATCAGCACGCGGATCACGCGAAAAACCTCGTCCGAGGGGCCGATTCCAAAGGCCATCACCTCGTCCATAGTGGCGCCGAAGTACCCCCGCGAGAGTTCCTCCATCTGGTCCACACGGCCGTTCAAACCAATATAAACCATTGGTTCTTTAATTGGTACCTGATTGGTTGGAGAGTCCGTACCGGTGACGTAGGTGCCCATCCCGTGGCGTTGGCTCAGCAATCCTTCCTCGATCAACTCCGCCAGCGCTTGACGCAGCGTGGTCCGCGACACGTGGAGAGACACGGCGAGTTGCCGCTCTCCGGGCAGGATCGTCGCGCCACGAAAGCGACCGCCTTTGATCTCCTGACGGAGTGCCGCCGTGGTCTGATCCGAGCGTCTCGGCCGGCCCATGATTTCGCCTCAGGCCTGGTGGCGTTCGGGCTGAATCGGCCGCCGGGAGGTCCCCCGAAACGGCACCACGCCGTCTACCAACAGAATGGCGCCTTCCACCGCATCCATCAGCGGCACCGCAAAGAGCGCGCCGGTTTCGGCGGGCATATAGGGGCGGATCGCCTCGGCGATGCCGCCGACCATGGCCATGTGCTCGGCGCCGAGTTTTTGCAAGGCAGCGGCAAGCTCGGTCAGGGATCGCGCGGCCGCATCGATGATGGAGCGGGCCACAGGGTCGCCCGCCGCCGCCGCATTGAACGTCGCCGGCGCATAAGCGCCATAGTCGCTGGACCGTGCCCGCAACCCCCAGCGGATCACCGCAACGGGATCATTGTCATATTGCGCCATGAGTTTTCGCGTGAAGTCGGAGGCATCCTCAAGCCCGTCATGCGCCCGCAACGCCCGGCGCCAAGCCTCGAGGCCGATCCGCGCCCCCGATCCGTCATCCCCGAGAACGAAGCCTCGCCCTCCCACGATCGTATGCGTGCCGGCGACGCGGGCCACTCCCGCGCTGCCCGTGCCGGCGATGATCAATCCGCCGTCCTGGCCCGCATGAGCTCCGATGCAGGCCGTGACGGCATCGTTGACAACCTTCACCTGTGCGATGCCCTGAAGCGCTCCCTCGACCTGCTCCGCCATCAGGCGGGAGGACGCACCGGCGAGACCTAACCCAACGCTGAGCCGTGCCGTCACCGAGCCATCCAGACCGGCCTGAGCCAGCGTGTCGTCGATACAGGACCGGATGGTTTTCAGCGCGCCGTCGAAATCGATGTAGACATTGGCCGAGCCCCCATGGCCTGAGGCCACCAGGCGACCGGCCGAGTCGCGCAGCCTCGCCCGGCAGCGTGAACCGCCGCCATCGATGCCCATGAAATACCAGTTGTCCTTGGGATCATCGGCCATAGGTCGGGTTCCGGCTCCGCGAATACCGCGCGTTCTCCCTGCATAGGGATGTGATGAGCGCAGGACAAGGCCGCGTTTCGCGATTTAAAACCAGTGGTATTTAATCGCATGAACCGACGGCAGCAGCGGTGGAAAATGCAAATTGCTCATTTAAACCAGTGGTCTAATTTCATTCATCGAACGCACGAGCTGAAAATCGGCGTCGATTTTCGCCACACTGCTACAGCGCGCTGGCGTCCTGAAGCAGGGTCATCTCGGCCGACGAAAGTTCAATCCGCGCCGCCTTGGCGAGGCTGTGCAACTGATCAACCGTGGTGGAGCTTGCGATGGGAGCGGCGATCGACGGTCGTGCCATCAGCCACGCAAGGGCGATTTGAGCGGGTTCGGCCGCATGAGCTTCGGCAACACTGTCCAACGCAGCGAGAATACGATGTCCCCGCGCGTCGAGATATTTGGCCATGTTTCCGCCTCGGACGCTTTTGCTGAAATCCTGTTCGGAGCGGTATTTTCCGGTCAGGAAGCCCGATGCGAGAGAGAAATAGGGGATGACGCTCACGTGGCGTGCGACACAAAGGTCTTGCAACCCAGCCTCGAAATCCTGTCTGGCGTAGAGATTATATTCCGGCTGCATCGTCTCGTAGCGGGGGAGTCCCATCGTCTCACTGGCATCGAGCGCCGCCGCGAAACGATCGGCCGAAAAATTCGAAGCGCCGATGAAGCGGACTTTCCCCGCTTCGATCAGACGCGCATAGGCCTCTAATGGGGCATCGACGGGCAGGCTCAGATCGTCCCGATGCGACTGGTAGAGATCAATGTAGTCGGTCTGCAGCCGCGTCAGCGACGCGTCGATGGATGCCATGATGTGGTCCCTCGCCAGATTGCCCTGGTTCGGTTCGCGCATCATGCCGACCTTGGTCGCAATGATGACGCGCTCGCGTAGGCCTCGCGCCTTAAGCCAGCGGCCGATCACTGCCTCCGACTCGCCGCCGCTATGGCCCGGAACCCACTTCGAATACATGTCCGCCGTATCGATGAAGTTGAACCCTGCTTCTACGAAAGCATCCAGCAGCGCGAAGGATGCCGCTTCATCCGCCGTCCAACCGAAGACGTTGCCGCCGAAGCACCAGGGCGCGACCATGAGTTCGGTGCCGCCGAGTTTGCGCTTGTCCATCGTCATCAGCGTTCAATCCTGTCGAGGTGAGTTCCGATCGGCGGCGAGCCTCGGCTTGCCACGTTCAGCCGCGGTCGTCACATCCAACGAGCCCGCCCGCCAGACGGCGTTGCGTCTGCGGGCGGAGAGATGGCCAGTCGGCGTGGTCAAGCGCTTAGCGCGGCTTATTCCGATAGAGCGCTCTCAGGAGCCGACAGCGTCATTCACGCATTTCTTGGTGAAGCTCGTCTTGGCGGCGCCGGCCAGTTTCTTGGTGGCCGCCGTGGTATCGCACGTGGATGCCGCGTCCCGCTGGCATTTCGTCATGAAGCTGGTCTTGGCGGCGCCGGCCAGTTTCTTGTCCGTCGCCTGGCTGGTGCAGGTCGAATCCGCGTAGGCGCTGACGGTTCCTGCAGCCAGTATCGCGATCACCATGAGACACTTCATTCCGTAACCTCCCTGTTTTGATCCATCTTAGAAGTTAGACGACCATATTACCCGGTAACGTGCGCCGATTGTTCGGCATCATAATTGAGCGCCAAGGGTTGCATCGCACGCGGCGCGGCGTCAACCTCGACCGATTGAGAACGATGAGAACCACCCAGTCAACCTTACGGTAGCATTTCTACGTCATGCTATCGCAACCGGCCAAAGGATGGGGCCAGACATGATCATTCCAAGCATCTCGGCGATCAAATCGGGAGTGCGGGTCAATGCGGCGACGCGTGTCCGGTCGGTCGATCGCGACGAGGCGCCGCTAACGGTCGACTTTACCAACGATCTTGAAGAGCTCGTTGTGGTGCGCAGGCGCGCTCGTTCATCCCAATCGGGCAAAGGCGCCATCAAGGCGGCCGGTTCGCCGGCATCGCGCAGCTCCGCAGGCGTGCTCGATCAACTGAGCCGGTTGAAGCTCGGCGGCTAGAGCCCCGCTAAGGAGAGGCAGCTCAACTGGGGATGAGACGGCGTGGCTGCGTGATCGCCCTTCGATCGACGTCGATTTTGGCATACTCAAGCACAGCAGGCGACCGGGCATGACGCCGGGTCGCTCAAATCTCTACAAACTAAAAGTGCGGACGCGTTTTATATGTCGCTGGTCTGGCGCAACGCTCAGAGCGTCTTTTCAGCCGCTGGTCAACCGCCGAGGCTGAAGCCGTAAAGGGCGGAGCGGACGGCATCCGAACTGCGGGACAGCGGCGAGTTGAGGGCCGCATAATTACCATCTTGCAATCGCGTCAGGAACTTACTGATCGCATCGTTGGGGTCTATCGCGACGGAACCGGCCGTATATTCCCCGGTCGACGTCTTCTGCAACTTGGACACCGCAAGCAAAGCGGCGCCACCGGATGGGGCTGAGATGAACATGGGGTGCTCGCTGACTTCCTATGCCTGCAGTATTCCCTGTCATGGTTAATAAATTGTATAGTTTAGGGGAGCCTTAACCATAAAAAATGAGCCACAGCTTAGTTCTGCTGCGCATGGCCTCGTGAGGAGCCATGAAGATCGATAACTAATGTCCTTGATCAGCCAAACGACACGTCTGTTGACCAGCGACAAGCGGGGTGGTTTTTTAGACGCGGCCGGAGATCAGGCCATAGGACCAAGCTTTGGGGTGGAACATAGGCCTCCTTTTCGCCATTCTGCTGATAGGCCTTCAGGCGCTTGCTTGCGTGGGCGATATGAAGCAGTGGTGGTCTTTCTGATCGGCATCCTACGGCGGGCGTAACCGGCCAGCAGGTGTGAGTCGCAGGCGTATTCCGATGCGCGGCCGTAAATGCGCCGTGCGGGGCGATCTGGCGCGTGACCGAATCGCCCGGAGAGTGTAGTACCCCGGTGGTGGCGCGCTTGTTCAGGCTGCCGCGCCTTGTGCGGTTGGAAGGGTGGCCGAGTGGTTTAAGGCAGCGGTCTTGAAAACCGCCGTGGGTGCAAGCCTACCGTGGGTTCGAATCCCACCCCTTCCGCCAGGCCTATCCGGTCCTGTCCGGTGTGGCGCCTGGTGGTCCTGGAGCCTGAGCGCCGCCCGCCCGAAATGGATTGGGTAAGGCCACGCCTGGACCAGGCGCGTCGCGGTCATTGCGGGTCACGAGCGTCAAGCCATCGTTCAAGCGCAGCCGCCTTTGTAGGG
Source organism: Lichenihabitans sp. (assembly GCA_965214365.1). Taxonomy (GTDB): domain Bacteria; phylum Pseudomonadota; class Alphaproteobacteria; order Rhizobiales; family Beijerinckiaceae; genus Lichenihabitans. The sequence goes on along the minus strand of CBDCBM010000003.1, from coordinate 928,891 downwards.
TCCCTCGGTCGAGCGAGTTCTACACCCTTGCGAATCTCTCCGAGAACCAAGGTGCTCAAGAACAAATCTTCGTCGGCGATCGACGCATACCATGCCGCTACATGAGGGTCGCAACTATCCCTCTTTCGTATCTCGGGATTGATGGTCGTCTCGATCGGATAGCTCATAGATCAACATCGCGTCCAAGGTCGCGGTTGCGATCCCACTCGATCCCTTCGAGATAAGCGGCCGCGAGCAGCGCCTTGATGCTAGCCTTGGGCGGCTCGGCAAAGCGTTGGCGGAGGAGGGCGCGTGCGGCCTCTTGACGGGCCGGGTCGGACAAGACGGCGGCCACCTGAGGCATCAACTCGGCCTCTTCTTTCCGGACGTTGACTTCGACTCTAACAAAACCTGGCTTCGCCCCGCCTGCGAATGGTGGGCATAGGTTTCCCAAGTCGGCTCATAACTGTCGTCGGCTTGGTTGCCCCAGGCGGTCCATCCCTGGCGAACGCCGCGTCCGAACAATTCGAGATAGGGGCCGGGCGAGCAGGATTCGATCAGCTCATATTGCTCGTCGGGCTTGCGGGAGTGCTCGCGCTTGCGCGTCTCGATCATGTTGACCTGGCGGCGCCCAGGCGCCAGCGTGCGGGCGTTCTTGCCCCGGACGCCGAACAGCAGAAGCTCGGTCACGTTGCGGAAATAAAAGCCGACGCCCCGCCCATCCGAGCCGCCATCCTTCCTGATCTTGTGCCAGACGATGTTCGACTTGTAATGGAAGCCCCAGGCCTGCAGCACCGCCAAGCCTTCGGGCAGGAGGGCGTTCGGGACCCAGAGATAAAGATGCGCCACATCGTCGGCGATCCTGGCGACCGGCAGACCCTTGATGTCGTCGAGCGTCAGGGTGGCGTAGCGGCTCAGCCGCTTGTGCTCGGGCGCGACCTTGCCGGTCGAATTTTGGAAGCGCCACGGCGGATCCGCCATGATGGTCTTGAATCTCAGCCCGGCCGTGCGAGCCAGCAGGTCCGCAGCGGGACTTTCGGTCTTGGCTAACACGCGACGCGCCCCCTGGCTGATTGATCTCTTCGCTCTTAGCCGGTTCGCGGGCGGGATTGAACAGCCCGGGCGGCGCAATCGGCGTCGATTCACTGCTCACGGTCGAAAGTTCGCCGAACTGGACAGCCATGGCCCGAGACTCTAGAGCATCCAAGGCATGGCCGAACGGGCGATCGCTTGCGACGCCGCCGTTGGTCACCCTGAACCCAGTGAGTCAATCAATGCGGGCCGAACCCCTGGCGCTCGTCGAGCAGATCAAGCAGTCCGTGGGACTGCTGAGGAGGCATCTTTGACGTCGATGCCGCGACGCGCCGCCTCGCCGAACTGAACGCCAAATCCGAAGACCCCGCCCTGTGGAACGATGCCCAGGCGGCTCAGAAGCTCATGCGCGAGCGCACCGAACTCGAAGACCGTCTCGGCGGCGTGTCGCGGATCGAGCGCGACCTCGACGATGCCATCACGCTCGTCGATCTCGCTGAGGCGGAAGATGACGCCGAGGTCGAGCGCGAGGCGATCGGCCAGTTGAAGTCGATCAAGACCGAGGCGGAGCGCCGCCAAGTCGAGGCGCTGCTGTCGGGCGAGGCCGACGGCAACGACACCTATATCGAAATCCACTCGGGGGCAGGGGGCACCGAGAGCCAGGATTGGGCGCGCATGCTGTTCCGCATGTATGCCCGATGGGGCGAGCGGCGGAAGTTCAAGGTCGAGATCATCGAGGAAAGCCCCGGCGAGGAAGCGGGCATCAAGTCTGGCACCCTGCTGATCAAGGGCCACAACGCCTATGGCTGGGCCAAGACCGAGTCGGGCGTGCATCGCCTGGTCCGTATCTCGCCCTTCGACAGCAATGCCCGCCGCCATACGAGCTTCGCCTCGGCCTGGATCTATCCGGTCGTCGATGATCGGATCGAAATCGACGTCAACGAATCAGATTGCCGCATAGACACCTATCGGTCGTCGGGTGCTGGCGGTCAGCACGTCAACACGACGGACTCCGCCGTCCGCATCACCCATATCCCATCGGGCGTTGTCGTGGCTTGTCAGGGAGAGCGCTCCCAGCACAAGAACCGGGCCACCGCTTGGAACATGCTGCGCGCCCGCCTGTACGAACTCGAACTTGAGAAGCGCGAGGCCAAGGCCAATGCCGACGCCGCCTCGAAGACCGACGTCGGCTGGGGGCACCAGATCAGGTCCTACGTTCTTCAGCCGTACCAGTTAGTGAAGGATCTGCGAACGGGGAAGACTTCGGGCACGCCAGACGAAGTGCTCGACGGCGACCTCGACGCGTTCATGGAAGCCTCCTTGGCGCAACGCTTGTCTGGCCGTACCGTCGAGATCGACGACGTCGATTAGATAGCTCGATGAAAGCCGCTCTGGAGCGGACATGCTCGCATGGTCGGTCAGCGCGACGCGGCGAGGTCGCCCGGAGCCGGATCCGGGGTAAGGGGCGGGTGGCTCTGCCAGGGAGACGGCATCCGCCCCTGCGCCTCGCCAAGCGCGAAGAGTTGCCGCATATAGTCGGTACTGAACTGGCCCTTGGCGTCGTCGCTCGACAGTTCGGGCGCGTCGGCACCGATCGAAGCGATGTGGTAGCCTATGCCGTGAGTTGAGGCGAACGCATAGGCGCTGTTGGCGTTGTTGCGCCCCTCCTCCTTGAGGACGGTGGATAGCGCCCGCGCCGCGACCGAGACGGTTGAATTCTCGACCACCTTGAATTCGGGCGCGAGCTTGTTGTTGACGAGGATGTAAATATCCTTGGGCTTGTCGGTTCCCTTGACGCCTGAGCCAAAAATGACCTCGTCGGGAGCGACATAAATCTGGCGCATGGTTGCGCCATCCACATGCATCTCTTGAAACTCATGGTCGCCGGCCTGGACCTGGACAAGACGGGGCGGGAACAGAGCCGGGATCGAGGCCGAGGCCGCCAGAACCTGTCTGAACAGCGCCAAGCTCGCCTCCGTATGAGCCGAAGCGATGGCGCCCATGTCCCAGATCACCGACCGTTGGGAATCGAGATTAGTCGTGACCACCAGCAGGCGACGCCCGTTCTGGTGTTCCGCCGCGACCGCATCGACGACTTCCTGCGAGATGTAGCGCCGGATCAGTCGCCCCAATCTGTCGCTGTCCACGAGGGCGTTGCCGAACAATCCGTTGACCACGCTGACGTCCTTGACGAGCGTCGCCGCATATCCGTCGGTATAGAGGTCCTCGATTACCGAATCGTAACGCGGACCTAGGAAGGCGAAGGGCGCCATGAGCGCGCCCGTGCTCACGCCGGTCACGATGGTGAATTGCTGCCGCTGGCGGCTCTCGGTCAAACCCTTGAGAAAACCAGCCCCGAAGGCTCCATCCGATCCTCCGCTGGACAGGGCCAGGATGGTGACGGGCTCGTGACGCTGAGCGGCTTTCGCATAGACGACGCGCCGAAATCGGTCGAACACGAAAGCGGGCGAGTCCGCATAAAACCGGACGGAAGCCATTCCTGATACGTCTGCGGAGGCCGCCTCGCTGCTCGTATAGGCGACGCGTTGGTCAAGCGAGGAGCATCCCGAAAGCCCAAGTGCCAGAAAAGCCAATCCGGCCAGGGCTTCACAACGCTTGCCGCTCATTTCATGCCTCCGCGAACCTGCCTCTCGAACGAGACTGTCGGCCGCAGGGCGCAAACTCGGTCGAAAGGCTTCGCTCGACTGTAAGCCGAGATTGCAACATCCACCATAGCCGGATGTTTCCTCGAACAGATGTCAGCCCGGCCGTCTCCATATGAATGCCGGTCGCTGTTGCATTAATGTACCTGCAGCCCCGAGGAGCGCAACCCGACGTTGAGGTAACGAACCGGATCCACGGGCTCGTTATCGACGCGAATCTCATAGTGAAGGTGAGGTCCGGTCGCCCGACCGGTCGAGCCGACGCGCCCCACGATCGTGTCTCTGTCCACCGTCGTGCCGTTAGCCACGAGGATTTCCTCCAAATGGGCATAGCGTGTGACGAGACCGTTGCCATGGTCGATCTCGACCATGTTGCCGTAACCTCCCGCGCTGCCCGCGAAGGCGACCCGGCCCGCGGCAGTGGCTTTCACATCCGCGCCGAAGTTCTCGCGAAGGTCGACGCCCGTATGGAGCGCCGCACGCCCAAGGAAGGGGTCCACGCGAGCGCCGAAAGGGGAGGTCACTTCCGGCTGGCCGGGCAGGGGATCGGCCAAGGGCACACGCGCCACCGAGGCGCGCAGGTGAACGGCGGCGGAGAGCATATCCTGCAGATTCGTCATGGCTAGGCCAAACGGGGAGTCTCGGTCTGCGGGCAGGGGTACGAAAGGGCCGCCCTGTCCGGATATTGTGGCCCGCCGGAAGCGGTCCGGCGACAGGCCGACCTCTTCCAGAGTCGCCTCGAGACGCGAGGTCTCGTCATGCGCGGCAGCGCCAATGCGAAGCAAGGCACCGACCTGTTTCTGCTCCACCTTGTCGAGCGACGCCGAGGCCAGCGCGAGGGTCGTCGTGAGCGGCAGACCTGTGGAGTCGATGCTGGAGAGTGTCTCGGGCAGGCCGGCGGGTCGGGCGCTTGGGGAAACGGGGTCCGCTTCAGGATGGGGCTTTTGCGGACCTATCCGGGCGGGGAGATCGGACGGCACCGCCGCGTCATAGCCCAATGCCTCTGAGGGCAAAGCGGGTGGGGCGGTTTGCCAGCGGACGAGGGGATTGCCGGCTTCGCCCGGCACGGACAGGCCCGCTGTCAGGGGACGGGCCGGCGCAAAGCCCGTGAGGTTCGCCAGACTTGCCACGAGTTCGGCGCGGGTTTCGAGCTTGCTTTCCCGCGACAGAAGATCGTGAAGGCGGTTCTCGATGGTGGCTCTATCGCTGCTTGCCCGGACGCTTTGGCGCTGAAGTTCGCCGCGCATCGCATCGAGGCGGTCCTCGTAAGCATATTGCATCTGGCCCTGCCGGGCCATCAGCGAAGCGACGATGTCATCATGGAACGCGATGTAAGCCGTCGCTCCAGCACCGATCAGGGCCAAAAGCGGTAACAGGCCGGCAACGAGATAGACGAGAACCACGCGAACCGCGAAGGTTCGCATCCCGGTGCCGCGAGAAACCGTCAGAAAGAAATGCGACGGCGGCAGCGGGGCAAAGACTGGGACACTTTGCGCTGACATTTCGGGGTCCCTGACGCGACGCCCGCTGAAGAGGCGTCATCTTGACCCGAATAGACGGTATTAAGGTTAACGTTTCACCAAGGACCGGTAAGCCTCAATGAGGCTTCAGATCGCCTTGGCGGATGTCAGCACCTGCTCGGCATGGTCGGGCACCTTGACCTTGCTCCATATTTTCACGATCCGGCCCGCGCCATCGATCAGGAAGGTCGTTCGCTCGACGCCCATGTATTTCCGGCCATACATGGATTTCTCGACCCATACCCCGTAGGCTTCGCAAACCTCTTTCTTCTCGTCGGAAGCCAAAGCGAGATCGAACTTATGCTTGGTCCGGAAATTGTCATGGCTCTTGGGGCTATCGGGCGAAACGCCCACAATGCTGGTGCCCGCCGCGTCGAAAGCGGTCTTGAGCGCGTTGAAGTCCAGGGCCTCGCGCGTACATCCGCTCGTGTCGTCCTTGGGGTAGAAATAGAGCACAAGCTTCCGACCGGCAAAGGAGGATAGAGTGATCGTCCTGCCGGAATCCCCCGGAAGCTCGAACGCCGGCGCGACGTCACCGGATTGCAAAGGATCTGCCATGTCGCCTTCCTTTTGTCCTATTGCGCGCCGATGGCAAAGGGTAGGCGCCGTCGGCATCGACGATTTCGTGCAGCTAAGGGTGGTTTCAGCCTTCCCGTCAATACAAGGAGCCTGACGGCTTGGCAGAGCGACCGGACGAGAATAGCGGGGAAAGCCGCGATTGGACCTTCGGCGAGCATAACGCCGGACGGGCCCAGCGTTTCAGCTTGCGCGCGCCTCGCCGGCGAAAATTCAGCATCAGGCGCGCCGTATTGACCGTGACCGCGTTCGGGGCGAGCTTGTTCTGCCTTGCCTTGGTCGCCGCCGTCATCGTGTCCGTGCTGCTGTTGCGGGGACCGTTGACTGTCGATCTGGCGCCCCAAATCGTCGCGGCGCTGAATGAACGGGTGGGCCATGGCTATGCGTTCGAGGTAGGGTCGAGCACGCTCGAGGCGACGTCGAGCGGACCGGCGCTGACCCTCAACCGCCTGGCGGTCTCTGACGCTGGAAGACATCCGGTCATTACCTCGCAGAAGGCCGCGATCTCGGTCGATCCGCTGGCGCTGTTGGCCGGGAAAATCGCGCCGCGCCGTCTCGAAATCAACGACGTCGATTTGCGTTTGCTGATCCTGGCGGGCGGGGAAGTCGCGATATCGGCCGGCCCGGGATCGTCGCCTGTGTCGCTGGCGCAGGCCTTTTCCATCGGCCAACCGAAGGACCGTTCGCAGACCATCGCCGAGCGCCAACCCTCCGACCCCGCTGCCGACCATGCGCCGACAGCCTCCGTGTCGTCGAATTCAACCCATGGCAATGCCGCGCTGCGCGCGCTTTCCGCGACGCTCCGCTCGCTCGTCGATGCGACGACGGGGCCGGAAAGCGCGCTGGGGGCCCTCGATACGGTCGGAGTGACCGGTCGATTGGTTCTCGATGACCGGACGCGTGGCGTCCAAACCACGTTCAACAATGCTGCGCTGAGTTTCGTGAAGGAGCCCGATGGCTCGGCAGTTCTGAAGGTGGCCGCCGATGGTCCGACCGGACCCTGGAGCCTGACCGCGAGAGCCAGCCGCTCGGGCGACGGGATCAAAATGTTGACCGTGGAGGTGAGCAACCTGTCCCTCGACGTCATCACGCTGGCTGGCGGCTTGCGCAATGTCGGGTTCGATTTCGACATGCCGATTTCCGCGAAAGCCAGCGTCAGGATTGCTGCCGATGGCGCGATGGATCAGGCCAAGGGCGAGTTTGACTTCGGCGCGGGCTATTTCAAGCTCGACGATCCCGACCATGAGCCGCTTCTTGTGGACGATATTGCCGGCGGATTTCATCTCGATGCGTCGACGCATGGCATCATCATCGACAGGACGCAATTGCGTGCCGGCGAGTCCGATTTCGTCATGACCGGACGGGTCGATATGCCCAAGGCCGCCGAAAATGTCTGGACGATATCGACGGAAGCCTCCGGTACTTTCGGGGCCGAGCGCCCGGGAGAAAAGCCGATCAGGATCGAGCATGCCGGGATGGACTTTCGCTTCAAGCCTGACGAGCGTCGTCTGTTGATCGACCGCGTCGATGTGTCAGGCCCGGAGATCGCATTCGAGACCTTTGGCGAGGTGCGTGTGGAGGCCGACGGTCTTAAGCTTTCCAACACGGCCTCGGTGAAGAACATGCGGGCGAAGGTCTTGAGCCGGCTGTGGCCCAGTTTCATCGCCGCACCCGTGCGGGCTTGGTTTCTGGCCAATCTGCACGGCGGCACGGTGGTCAGCGGCAAATCCGTCGTCAATCTGACCGATCACGATCTGGCGCTCATGCGGGTCCAGCGCTCGGTGCCGGACAATCACGTCCATATCGACTACGAGGTCTCCGACCTCTCTCTCGACATCATGCCGGGGCTGCCTCCCCTTACTTCGATCATGGGTTCCGGAACCGTGACCGGGGACACATCGCATTTCGCGGTTAGCCGAGCCGAAATGGAGGTCTCGCCCGGCCGCAAGCTCGTTCTCGCGGGCGGAAGCTTCGATACGCCGGATACCGACCCCAAGCCGACACCCGCCGTGGTCGATGCGCGAGTCACCGGCAATATCGACGCGGTCGCCGACCTGTTGGGCCGCGAGGCGCTCAAACCCTATGCCAACGTTCCGATCGATGGGGCCACCTACAAGGGACAGGTCGATGCACATCTCGGCATCGCCCTGATGCTTGGCGAGCATGTCCCACCCGAGGACACCAAGGTCACAGTGTCGGCCACCGCAACCAATTTCGTGGCCGAGAAGCTGATCGGCAAGGAAGGATTGACGGATACCACCTTGCAATTGACCGCCGACAAGACCGGTATCCATGCCAAGGGCGATGGGCGCATGTATGGCGCGCCGGCGACGTTCGAGTTGAGGAAGCCGGCCGGCGATGCGCCTGGCGAGGCGACCATCACCCTCACCATGGACGATGCCGCCCGGGCCAAAGCGGGGATGAGCCTGGGCAAATCGGTGACGGGCATCATCGCCGCCCGGATCGTCGTGCCGCTGGGGGCGGGCGACAAGAAGCAGGGCGCTGTCGACCTCGACTTCGCCAAATGCGCCATCGATGGCATCATTCCAGGCTTCAACAAGGCTGCCGGCAAGGCCGGCAAGGCGACGTTGTCTGTGACGCAGCACGAGGGCGGGAGCGCCTCTCTTGACAATATCATCTTCGACGGCGGCGGTCTGTCGCTACGCGGTTCGGCGGAACTCGATGCGAGCGGCGGCCTGGCCTCGGCCAAAATATCCCAGTTCCGTCTCTCACCCGGCGACGATATGAAGGTCGAGGCGAAACAGTCGCCCGATGGTTTGAAGCTCATCGTGCGGGGAACAAGCGTCGACGGCCGGCCCTTCCTCAAATGGCTGACCGATCCCGCGCCGGCCAATTCTCCGGACCCGGCCGAAAAGAACCGGGCCATCGACGTCGATTTTCATGCCAACGTTTTGACCGGACAGAACAGACAAGCCTTGACCAATGCCGACGTGCGATTCGCCCGCCGGGGCGGTCAGTTCCGCTCCCTTGCCGTCACCGGCCGGCTCGGCCGTTCGCCGCTCACCATAACGACGGTGACGCGGGGTGGGGCGCCCATCGTTGTTATTAAATCGGCTGATGCGGGCAATACGCTGTCCTTCATGGATCTTTACAAGCGCATGATCGGCGGTCGGCTGGATGCTAATCTTTCGTTCGAAACTGACAGGGTCGAAGGGTTCGCCACCGTGCATGATTTCACGCTGCGCGAGGATCCCGCGATCAAGCAGCTGGCCACGGAAGGTCTTTCGTCTCAAAACCTCTCCAGCGACACGATGAAGATCAACCCGGCGGCCGTGTCCTTCACCAAGCTGTCTGCCTCTTTCACCAAGGTCGGCAATCAGGTCACGGTGAGGGACGGAAGCTTCTTCGGTCCGGCGATCGGCGCGACCGTTGAGGGAACGCTGGATTTTGCGCGCGACCAGGTCAATCTGGTCGGCACACTCGTGCCACTTTACGGCGTCAACAACCTGTTTTCCCAAATTCCACTGTTCGGGCCGATCCTGGGCGGCGGTGCGCATGAGGGCTTGTTTGGCCTGAATTACAGGATCACCGGGTCGACCAGCGCGCCGACCCTCAGCGTCAACCCACTTTCGGCGATGGCGCCGGGTTTCTTGCGAAAGATATTCGGCGCTTTGGACAGTGCGGCACAGGGCGTGCAGGATCCGCGTGACAGAGCCAGCGGACCGGCCTCCGCCGCGCAAGCGCCGGACACCGGCACAGACCTCGGTCCATTTGCTCAGTAGACGATCAATAGGCCAGGATGTGCGGGCTATTCGGGCTTGAGCAGCACATGCTTCTTGCGGCCGAGCGACAATTTGATCGCCCCCTCGGCGAGATCGTCCTCGCGGAGAATTCTGTCGTCACTCTCCACGACGGCATTGTTCACGCGCAGGCCTCCGCCTTTGATCTGTCGTCGCGCTTCGCTGGTCGAGGCCACGAGTCCGGTGCGGACAAACGCCGACAGAATACCGATTCCCGAGGAGAGTTCGGTGGCCGGCACAGCGATGCTCGGCAGGTCGTCCGCGAGCGCGCCTTGCTCAAACGTCTTTCGGGCGGTTTCGGCCGCCGTTTCCGCCGCCTCGCGACCGTGAATGAGCGCCGTCGCCTCGTTGGCGAGCTGTTTTTTGGCCTCGTTGATGTCCTGGCCGCCGAGCGCTTCGAGCCGGGCGACCTCATCGAGGGGCAGCAGGGTGAACAGCCGCAGGAAGCGTCCGACATCGGCGTCCTCGGTGTTCCGCCAAAACTGCCAGTAGTCGTAGGGCGACTTCAACTCCGCCCGCAGCCACACCGCGCCCAAAGCCGTCTTGCCCATCTTGGCGCCGGATGACGTGGTAATGAGCGGACAGGTAAGGGCGTAGAGCTGGTCGGTGCCCATCCGGCGGCCGAGATCGAGCCCCGTGATGATATTGCCCCACTGGTCCGATCCGCCCATCTGAAGGCGGCAGCCGAAACGCTTGTTCAATTCGACGAAATCGTAGGATTGCAGGCACATGTAGTTGAATTCGAGGAATGACAGTTCCTGGTCGCGGTCGAGCCGCATCTTCACGCTATCCATCGAGAGCATGCGGTTGACGGAGAAATGCCGGCCCACGTCGCGCAGGAAGTCGATATAATTGAGCTTCGTCAGCCATTCTGCGTTGTCGACCATCACGGCATCGGTGCGGCCTTCGCCGAAGCGGATCAAGCGGGCGAAAGACTCCTTGAGGCTCTCTTTGTTGGCCTCGATCTGTTCGACCGACAGGATTTGTCGGGACGCGTCCTTGCCGGACGGATCGCCGACCCTGGTGGTCCCGCCGCCCATCAGCACCACCGGCTTGCCGCCCGTCGCCTGCAGCCAATGCAGCATCATGATCGACATGAGATTACCGACATGCAGCGAGGCGGCGGTACAATCATAGCCGACATAGGCCACGAGATCGCCGCTGCGGCCGAGCGTCGCCAGACCTTCTGCGTCCGAGCACTGATGGATGAAGCCGCGCTCGTTGAGTACGGAGAGGAAATCGGATCGTGGCGCGGAACTCGCGGACATGGGACACTCGGCTCAGGAGGCGATAGCGGCAAGATTTCGAGCCAGCATCGAAATCCACGGGTCGCATCGTGTATGGGCTGTTGCGGGGTGGTGCAAGATGGCAGGGATGTAAACCGCTAACCGTCACGTTGGATACTGACGGTCGAAGGCAATCTCGCGGCGGCGGGGCGGGTGGTCATGATAGCTTTGGGTCTGATGAGCGGCACGTCCCTTGATGGGATCGACCTGGCTCTTTTGGATACGGATGGAGACTGCGCGCTTGCCTTCGGGGCCACCGGTTTCCGGCCCTATGCGGAAGCGGAGCGAGCCGTGCTGCGGCAGGCGCTCGACGCTTCGGTCGCGCTGTCCGACCGGCACGCCCGGCACGGCATCCTCGCTATGGCCGAGGACCTCGTCACCGACCTTCATGCGCAGGCCATCGCCAAATTCATCGAGGACAACGGCTTGGAGGCTGGCAAGATCGATATTGTGGGATTCCACGGGCAGACGGTGCTGCACCGGCCGGAGGTCCGGCTGACCGTGCAGATCGGGAACGGAGCGGCATTGGCGCGGCGATGCGGCATTGACGTCGTCGCGGATTTTCGAGCCGCCGATGTGGCGGCTGGTGGCCAGGGCGCTCCGTTTGTACCGGCGTACCATCGGGCCTTGGCGGCTGTCTCCGACGTGGCTCTGCCGGCCGTGCTGCTCAATATCGGAGGCGTCGCCAACATCACGGCGCTCATCGATACTAACGTCGATCCGCTGGCCTGCGACACGGGGCCTGGCAATGCCCTCATCGACGATCTCATGCTGGAGCGCACCGGCGTTGCGATCGACCGCGACGGCGCCACTGCGGCGCGCGGCCAAGTCGACGAGGCCATTCTGGCCAATATGCTGTCGCATCCGTTCTTCGATCTGCCGCTGCCCAAATCGCTCGATCGCAACGCTTGGTCCCGAAAGCCTGTAGCCGGGCTCTCGACAGAAGACGCCGCTGCGACGCTTACGGCCTTTACCGCAGCCTGCGCGGCAGAGGCGGTGCAGCGTCTGCCGAACCGGCCTCGTGTCGTGATCGTCTGCGGCGGAGGAGCGCGCAATCCGACGCTGATGCGAGAACTATTCTCCCGGCTTCCCTGTCCGGTGCGTGACGCGGCCCATTTCGGATGGGCCGGCGATGCCATCGAGGCGCAGGCTTTCGCCTATCTAGCAGTCCGCTCGCGCCGCTCGCTGCCGCTCAGCTTCCCCGGCACCACCGGGGTAAAGGCGCCGATGCTCGGCGGAGTTTACCACGAGGGACGCAAGGCCGCTTGACCCAAGCCATTGTCAGAGTTGGCTGGAGCGCGCCGCGATCATTATTTTTTCCGGATTGTTGAGGCGGCGGTCGAGATAGGTGCCCACCTCGCCCATCAGCACCTCGACGCAGTCCTCGAAGAAGTGGTTGGCGTTGGGGACGATCGCATGTTCGATGAGAATGCCCTTTTGGGTTTTCAGCTTCTCGATCAGCTGCTGCACTTCCTTGAGCGGCGCCACTCGATCCTTGTCGCCATGGACGAACAGGCCTGACGACGGGCAGGGGGCCAGGAACGAGAAATCGTACAGCGTCGCGGGCGGTGCGATCGATATGAACCCCTCGATTTCCGGCCGGCGCATCAGCAATTGCATGCCGATCCAAGCGCCGAAGGAAAAGCCGGCGATCCAGCAGGCCCGCGCTTCGGGACTCACGGTCTGCGCCCAATCGAGCGCTGCGGCGGCATCCGACAATTCACCGGCGCCATGGTCGAAATGCCCCTGCGACCGGCCGACGCCACGAAAATTAAAACGCAGCACCGAGAATCCACGCTCCGCGAAGGCGTAGTACAGCGAATAGACGATCTGGTTGTTCATCGTGCCGCCGAATTGCGGATGCGGATGCAGGATGATCGCGATCGGAGCGCCGCGCTTCTTAGCGGGATGGAACCGTCCTTCAAGACGACCGGCCGGTCCGTTGAAGATGACCTCAGGCATTGGATCTCCGATGTGGCATAGGCGCGCCTGCGGACCGTCGAGGGCGCGGTCCCCCATATTGTGAAGCGACATGCCTGCCGTGACCTGACCCGACAGGGCGTGTCGCTTGACACCTTCCAGCACTGCCCGTAACCCTGTTAGAATAATTCTAACAGGCTGACCGTGTGTTTGCGAAGAGAGCCGTTGGGCTCTGGCCGCAGGTTGCGCCTCTTACCACGGCCGACCCTGAGGATTGCAAGACTTTTGAGTATGCCGACCAGAAGCCCTCGCATCTATCTCGACTATAACGCCACCGCGCCCGCCATCCCGGGGGCGCTGGCCGTGGCGTTGGCTGCGATCGAGGCGGGTGGTAACCCCTCGTCGGTGCACGGCGAAGGGCGAGGAGCCCGTGGTTTTGTAGAGACGGCGCGAGGACAGGTCGCGGGTCTGCTTGGCTGCCGACCTGACGCCATCTGTTTCACCTCTGGGGGAACCGAGGCGGCCAATATGGCGCTGGGCTCTGTGGCCCTAGAGGGCGGAGCGTCGCTGCGGCGCCTGCTAGTCGGCGCCAGCGAACATGCGGCTGTGCTGCACGGTCATGGTTTCGAGGATAGGGCGGCGATAGTGCCGATTCGCTGCGATGGGATTATGGATCTCGATGCCCTTCGCGAAGCGGTCGCGCGCTCCGGTCCGGCCGTGCTGGCCTTGCAGGCAGCCAACAACGAAACGGGCGTCATCCAGCCGGTGCGGCAGGCGGCGGAGATCGTGCGGGCCGGGGGCGGCATCCTCGTGTGCGATGCGGTGCAGGCGGCGGGGCGGATCCCTTGCGACCAGCAGACGCTCGGCGCCGACGTCGTCCTTCTCTCTGGTCATAAGCTCGGGGGGATCATTGGCGCCGGTGCGGTCGCGATTGTGAATGACAAAATTCGGCTGGCGCCCGTGCTGCGCGGTGGTGGCCAAGAGCGGGGATTGCGCGCCGGAACCGAGAACGTTCCGGCCATCGCGGCTTTTGGCGCTTCCGCGCAGGCGGCGCGCTTCGCGCCGGATGCGAAGCGGTTGGTGGGGTTGCGGTACGATTTCGAACGCGGGCTGCGGGAGATTGCGGCGGATGTCGTGATCTTCGGGCAAACCGCGTTGCGCTTGCCGAACACGAGTGCCTTTGCGGTGCCCGATGTATCGGCGGAACAACTGATGATGGCGCTAGACCTTGGCGGCGTGGCTGTATCCTCGGGCTCGGCCTGCTCGTCCGGCAAGGTCGGTCGGTCGCATGTGCTTGAAGCCATGGGCGTCCCACCCGATCTAAGGATAGGTGCGATCCGGGTCAGCTTCGGCTGGCGGTCGAGCGCATCGGATGTCGACGGCGTCCTGGCGGTGCTGCAGACCACATTGAAAAGATTTCGGCGACGGATTCGATCCGCCGCCTGACGGGATTGGGGCGGGCCTGAGGCTTGCGCCTTGAAGATCGGTTCGCGCGCCGGGCCGACATGGGAGAACGAGAATGGCGGCAGTCCGCGAGACCGTCGAACGCGTCAAGTCGATTGACGTCAGCGAATATAAATACGGCTTCGTGTCGGATATCGAATCCGACAAAGCCCCCAAAGGCTTGTCCGAAGACACGGTCCATTTCATCTCGGACAAGAAGGGTGAGCCCGCTTGGCTGACCGAATGGCGCCTCGATGCCTACAAGCGCTGGTTGACCATGCGCGAGCCGGAATGGGCGCGCGTCGAGTATCCGGCGATCGACTTTCAGGATCTCTATTATTACTCCGCGCCGAAGAACACGCCCGGTCCAACCTCCCTGGCGGATGTCGATCCCGAGCTGCTGCGCACCTATGAGAAGCTCGGGATCCCGTTGCGGGAGCAGGAGTTTCTCGCAGGGGTCGAGCGGCCGCGCGTCGCCGTCGACGCGGTGTTCGACTCCGTTTCGGTCGCCACCACCTTCAAGGCGGAACTCGCCAAATCCGGGGTCATCTTTTGCCCGATTTCGGAGGCGGTTCACAGCCACCCCGATCTCGTGAGAAAATATCTCGGCTCCGTCGTTCCGGTGACCGACAATTTCTACGCGACCTTGAACTCCGCCGTCTTCTCCGACGGGTCCTTCGTCTACATCCCACCGGGCGTCCGCTGCCCGATGGAACTGTCGACCTATTTTCGTATCAACGAGAAGAACACCGGCCAGTTCGAGCGCACGCTCATCATCGCCGACAAGGGCTCCTACGTCAGCTATCTCGAAGGCTGCACGGCGCCGATGCGCGACGAGAACCAGTTGCATGCGGCCGTCGTCGAACTCATCGCGCTCGATGATGCCGAGATCAAATATTCGACGGTGCAGAACTGGTATCCTGGCGACAGCGAGGGCAAGGGCGGCATCTACAATTTCGTGACCAAGCGGGGTGATTGCCGGGGCGACCGGGCGAAGATCTCCTGGACGCAGGTGGAGACCGGCTCGGCGATCACTTGGAAATATCCCTCCTGCATCCTGCGTGGCGATAGTTCGCGCGGCGAGTTCTATTCGATCGCGATTTCCAACGGGAGACAGCAAGTCGATAGCGGCACGAAGATGATCCATCTCGGCAAGAACACGACGAGCCGGATTATCTCCAAGGGCATCGCGGCCGGGCGATCCGACAACACCTATCGCGGCCTCGTCTCGGCGCATCGCAAGGCCACCAACGCCCGCAACTTCACCAATTGCGATTCCCTCCTGATCGGCGAACATTGCGGCGCCCATACGGTGCCCTATATCGAAGCCAAGACAGCGACGGCGGTCTTCGAGCACGAGGCGACGACTTCGAAGATCTCGGAAGACCAGCTCTTCTATTGCCGCCAGCGCGGGCTCTCGGCGGAGGAGGCAACGGCGCTCATCGTCAACGGTTTCGTGCGCGACGTGCTGCAGCAATTGCCCATGGAATTCGCGGTCGAAGCGCAAAAGCTCATCGCCATTTCGCTCGAAGGCAGTGTGGGTTAACCCACCTATCGCCCTCATCCTCAGCTTGTCGATGGATGAGCCGACGGGTGACCAACGGATTGTACGGAACCGATCATGCTCGAAGTCAAAAACCTTCACGTCGAAGTTGAAGGCAAAAAAATTCTCAATGGTCTCGATCTGACGATCCAGCCCGGCGAGGTCGCGGCCGTCATGGGGCCGAACGGTTCAGGCAAATCGACCCTCTCCTATGTGATCGCAGGACGCGCCGATTATGATGTGACGGCTGGCGAGGTATTGCTCGACGGCGAAAACGTGCTTGAGATGGCGCCCGAAAATCGGGCCGCGAAGGGCCTGTTCCTGGCCTTCCAATATCCGGTCGAGATCCCCGGCGTCGCAACCATGACGTTTCTCAAGGCCGCGCTGAACGCTCAGCGCAGATCGCGCGGCGAGAAAGAACTGCTGACGCCCGACTTCATGCGCCTGGTGCGCGAGGGCGCTGCCAAGCTCGAGATCGATCCGGAGATGCTTAGGCGGCCGCTCAATGTCGGCTTCTCGGGCGGCGAAAAAAAGCGGATGGAAATTTTGCAGATGGCGCTGCTGGCGCCGCGCTACGGCTTGCTTGATGAAACCGATTCCGGGCTCGATATCGACGCGCTACGGATCGTCGCCAATGGCGTCAACGCACTTCGTGCGGCCAATCGAGGCTTCCTGGTCATTACCCACTACCAACGACTGCTCGACTACATCAAACCCGATGTGGTTCACATCATGTCCAAGGGTCGGATCATCAAATCGGGCGACGCCGACCTGGCGCTCGAACTCGAAAAGAACGGCTATCGCGATTACGTCGCAGACGCGGCCTGAGGCGAAGCCATGAACGCTATCGTTCCCTTTCCCACCGCCGCTGAAAAGACGCTCGGCGAGCAGTTTCGAATGTTCCGGTCCTTGCCAGAAGGACAGATGTTCGGAGCGGATCGCGAGCAAGCTTTCGCGGCCTTTGCGGCTGCGGGCCTGCCGCATCGCCGCATCGAAGCATGGCACTACACCGACCTCCGAAGCCTGCTCCGCGACGGGCTGCCGCCGGCGGCTGCCCCTACGGCGGCAACGGTCGCCAAGGCCAAGATCTTCATTGCCTCACTACCCCTAGCTCCGGGTGGTCGCGCCATCTTGCTCGATGGTGCCTTTTCGGCCGAACTGTCGTCGTTGGCGACGCTAGACGAGGGCATCAGCGTCAGCCCCGTCTTCGAGGCTTTCGGCGCCGGCCCGCTCCCCTCTGATGTATCGGCCTCGGAGCGCCTTGGCGGCGCGGAATCCGTTGTCTCCCTCAACGCCGCCTTTGTTCAGGGCGGGATCGTCCTCGACGTCGCAGCTGGCACCAAAAGCGCGCAGCCGATCGAAATTCTTTCGATCGGCTCGGGCGCCATTCCTGCGGCGCTCTATACACGTAGCTATCTGCGCCTCGGCGAGGGCGCCTCGGCCAGCGTCGTCGAACGGCACGCGGCGCTCGAGGGTGTGCGATGCCAAGCCAACCATGTTTTGGTCATGAGCATTGGCGATGGCGCGAGTCTCGACCACGTCGCGAAGATCACCAGCCTTGGGACCGACACGCTGCATATCGGGAGCCTTCTGGCGCGGCTCGGTTCGGATGCGTCGCTGCTGAGTTCAACCCTCATCGCCACTGGCGGCGTCACGCGTCGGCAGGTCTTTCTCGAATTCGCCGGTCCAAGGTCCAAGGCTTATTTTCGAGGCGTATCGCTGCTCGACGGGCGGTGCCATGCCGATACGACGCTGGTCATCACCCACACGGCACCTCATTGCGTCAGCCGTGAGCTCTACAAACACGTCCTCGACGGCGAATCGACCGGCGTCTACCAGGGTAAGGTCGTGGTCGCGCCGGGAGCGCAGAAGACCGATGGCAAGATGCTGTCGAAAGCCGTGTTCCTCGACGAAGGCTCGGCCATGTACAACAAGCCGGAACTCGAAATCTTCGCCGACGATGTGGCCTGCGGGCATGGCGCTACCGTTGGGGCGCTGGACGACGACCAATTGTTCTACCTCCGGGCCCGCGGCATTCCGCTGAAGGAAGCCGAGGCCTTGCTGCTCGAAGCCTTCGCGGACGAGGCGATCGAGGATGTCGCCGACGAGCAGCTTCGGGCGGAACTCTCAGACGACGTCAGCCGGTGGCTTCGCCAACGCGGGACATGATGTGATGCTCGACCAATCGACCTACGACATCGCGCGCATTCGCGCGGATTTTCCGGCCCTCGGCGTCACGCCCTATGGCAAGCCGCTTGTCTATCTCGACAATGCCGCCTCGGCTCAGAAACCCCGGGCCGTGATCGAGCGGATCAAGACCGCCTATGAAAGCGAATATGCCAACGTCCATCGTGGGCTTCACTATCTCGCCAACGCGGCGACGGAAGCCTATGAGGGCGCCCGGGAAAAGGTGCGTGCCTTCCTGAACGCGGCTTCGTCCGAGGAGATCGTATTCACACGATCCGCGACGGAGGCCATCAATATCGTCGCGGCCTCCTTCGGCCTCGCTCATATCGGCGAGGGCGACGAGATCGTCCTGTCGATCATGGAGCACCATTCCAATATCGTGCCCTGGCACTTCCATCGCGAGCGCAAGGGCGCGGTGCTGAAATGGGTTGGGGTTGACGAAGAGGGCAATTTCTCTCTCGACGAATTCGAAAAGGCGCTGACGCCGCGCACGAAAATTGTGGCCATGACGCATATGTCCAATGTGCTGGGCACCGTGACGCCGATGAAGGAGATCATCGCCATCGCCCATGCGCGCGGCATTCCGGTGTTGGTCGATGGATCGCAGGGCGCGGTGCATCTCGATGTCGACGTGCGCGACCTGGACGCGGATTTCTATGTCTTCACCGGCCATAAGGTTTACGGACCGACCGGCATCGGCATCCTCTATGGCAAGAAGGACTTGCTCGCGGCGCTGCCTCCGTTCAATGGCGGCGGCGAGATGATCGATGTCGTCACCATGGACAACGTCACTTACAACGCTCCGCCTCATCGTTTCGAGGCCGGTACGCCCCCGATCGTTCAGGCCATCGGGCTTGGCGCCGCGCTCGACTATATGAGCGAGATCGGACTGGAGCGCATCCATGCGCATGAGCACGATCTCATCACCTACGCGCACGAGCGCCTCGGCAGTATCAATTCGCTACGTATCTTCGGGCAGGCCAAAGGCAAAGGCGGCATGGTATCTTTCGCCATGCGCAACGCACATCCTCATGATATTGCGACGGTGATCGACCGATCCGGCGTCGCGGTTCGCGCCGGGACGCATTGCGCCATGCCGCTTTTATCACGCTACGGCGTGACGGCGACTTGTCGTGCCTCATTCGCAATGTACAACACCCGGGCGGAGGTCGATGTGCTGGCCGATGCGCTGTTGAAGGCCGAAGCACTTTTCGCTTGAGCGGGTTTTAGTCATGTCCGAGTCAGCCACCAAAGTCGCCGATACCCAGCCGAACAGGCCGGAAATGGCGCTCGATTCGGCGATTCCGCCTGAAGAGATGGAGCGCCTGACGGACGGGATCGTGGCGGCCCTGAAGACCGTCTACGACCCTGAAATTCCGGTCGATGTCTATGAACTCGGCCTGATCTACAAGATCGATATCGAGGACAGCCGATTCGTCAATGTCAACATGACGTTGACGGCGCCCGCTTGCCCGGTTGCCGGTGAAATGCCGGGCTGGGTCGAGACGGCCATTGCGGCCGTGCCGGGGATCGCTGGCGCGAAGGCTAATATGGTCTTCGACCCGCCGTGGGATCAGAGCCGGATGTCGGATGAGGCTCGCGTCGCGCTCGATATGTGGTGAGCGGCACTCCGCCCCTCATGACTTGAGGCGGTAGCCCGTCTTGAAGATCCAGGCGACCGTGCCGAGGCAAAGCGCCAGGATCGCCAGGGTCATGGCGAGACTGACTTCGACGCCGACATCACCCGCGTTATAGAAACTCCAGCGAAAGCCGCTGACCAGATAAACGACAGGGTTGAAGAGCGCGACCGTCCGCCAGAAGGACGGCAGCATGTCGATCGAGTAGAAGCTGCCGCCGAGGAACGTCAGCGGAGTGATGATCAGCAGCGGGATGATCTGCAGCTTCTCGAACCCGTCAGCCCAGATGCCGATGATGAAGCCGAACAGGCTGAAGGTCACGGCCGTCAGCACGAGGAAGATCAGCATCCAAAGCGGATGCGCGATATGAAGCGGCACGAAGAGTGCCGAGGTCGCCAGGATGATCAGGCCGAGGATCGTCGCCTTGGAGGCCGCCGCCCCGACATAGCCGAGCAGGATCTCCGTCGCCGAAATGGGCGCTGACAGGATTTCGTAAATCGTGCCCGAAAAGCGCGGAAAATAGATCCCGAACGAGGCATTGGCGATGCTCTGCGTCAGTAGCGAGAGCATGATCAGGCCGGGCACGATGAACGCGCCATACGGCACCCCGTCGATCTGCTGAATGCGAGAGCCCATCGCGGCGCCGAAGACGACGAAATAAAGCGATGTCGAAATGACGGGCGAGACGATGCTCTGCCCGAGAGTGCGCCAAGTCCGCGCCATTTCGAAGAGATAGATCGCCCGTATGGCGTAAAGATTCATATCTAACCTTTGACGAGATCGACGAAAATCTCTTCAAGCGAGCTCTGGCTCGTCTGAAGATCCTTGAAGCGCAAGCCCGCTTCGGTGAGATCCTTGAGCAGGACCATGATGCCGCCGTCTTCGGCCTTGATGTCGTAGGTGTAGACAAGCTCTGAGCCGTCGGATGACAGTTCGAGCGCGTAACGCTCGAGAGCGGCCGGCACTGCGCCGAGAGGGCCCTCGAGATGCAGCGTCAGGCGCTTGCGGCCGAGCTTTCGCATCAACTCGGTCTTTTCCTCGATCAATATCAGTTCGCCCCGGTTGATGACGCCAATCCGGTCGGCCATCTCCTCAGCCTCGTCGATATAATGCGTCGTGAGGATGATAGTGACCCCCGATTCTCGTAAACCGTTGACCAGCCGCCACATATCGCGTCGCAACTCGACATCGACCCCGGCTGTCGGCTCGTCGAGAAACAGGATGCGCGGCTCGTGGGATAGGGCCTTGGCGATGAGGACACGGCGCTTCATGCCGCCCGAAAGGGTTATGATCTTGCTGTCCCGCTTGTCCCAGAGAGAAAGGTCGCGGAGCACCTTTTCGATGAAGGCGGGATTGGCCGGCTTGCCGAACAATCCCCGGCTGAAACTCACGGTCCGCCAGACGCTTTCGAAGGCATCCGTCGTCAGTTCTTGCGGGACAAGGCCGATCTTGGCGCGAGCCGCGCGCGGTTCGGCGACGATGTCATGTCCATCCGCCAACACATGGCCGCCGCTCGGGCGAACAATGCCGCAGATGATGCTGATCAGCGTGGTTTTGCCGGCGCCGTTCGGTCCCAGTAGCGCGAAGATTTCGCCGCGCCGGATATCGAGATTGATCGCCTTCAGCGCCTGGAAGCCGCTGGCATAGGTCTTGGAGAGATTGTTGACGGAAATGATGGGCTGCATGCGGGTGTTCGGGCATCCCTCTGGATCTTAAAGTTCGGTATGTCGTAGGCCTAAATCGTCCTTCATCTTGAGCGTGTCGAAGGGTCAAGAGGATCGAGCGATGCTCGATTTCCGATCCTTCGACACGCTCAGGATGATGAAATCGCGGCGTGGTCTGAGCCGGCTTCTACACCAAAAGTCGGCGGAGACGCTACGGCTCCGAGCCAGGCCTCCAAATCTTGCCCTGCCCGGGCGCTCATCGCGCGCTTGTTCGCCACCGCCTTCTCCGGGCCGCGCAACTTCTTGCCCGTGTCCGAGCGCGGCGCTTCCGTCAGCGGCGGAAACAGACCGAAGTTCACATTCATCGGCTGGAAGGAGCGGGGACCGGCGTCGATCGTCTCGATATGGCCGCCGGTGATGTGGTTGAGCAGCGCCCCGATCGCGGTCGAGGCTGGCGGTAGGTCCAAAGCCTCGCCCCGCCGGGACGCCGCCGCTAGGCGGCCCGCCATCAAGCCGACGGCGGCGCTCTCCACATAGCCTTCACAGCCCGTAATCTGCCCGGCGAAGCGCAAGCGGGGCATCGCTTTCAGCCGCAATGCCCGGTCGAGCAAGCGCGGAGAGTTGATGAAAGTATTGCGATGCAGGCCGCCGAGCCGCGCGAATTCCGCGCGTTCGAGGCCGGGGATCATGCGCAGCACCGCGACCTGATCGCCGTGTTTGAGCTTGGTCTGAAACCCCACCATATTGTAGAGCGTGCCGAGCTTGTTATCCTGTCTCAGTTGTACGATGGCGCAGGGCTTCACCGTCGGATCGTGCGGATTGGTGAGGCCGACCGGCTTCATCGGCCCGTGCCGCAATGTCTCCCGCCCGCGCTCCGCCATGACCTCGATCGGCAGGCAGCCGTTGAAATAGGGCGTGCCTTCCCATTCGTGGAAGGAAGTTTTCTGGCCGCCGATCAGCGCGTCGAGAAACGCCTCGTAGGCTGCCCTGTCGAGCGGGCAGTTGATATAATCGAGGCCATTGCCGCCGGGGCCGACCTTGTCGTAGCGGGACTGGAACCAGGCTTTGTCGAAATCGATGCTGTCCCGATACACGATCGGCGCAATCGCGTCGAAAAACGCGAGTTGATCCTCCCCGGTTAGGTCGGCGACGGCGCCGGCCAAGCCCGGCGATGTGAGAGGGCCGGTCGCGATGATGACCTCGTCCCACTCTTCGGGCGGCAGGCCGTCGATCACCTCACGACGAATTTCGATCAGGGGATCAGCTTCCAATGTTTCCGTCACCGCCTTGGCAAAGCCCTCGCGATCGACCGCGAGGGCGCCTCCCGCCGGCACCTGATGGGCGTCGGCGCAGGCCATGATGATCGAGCCCATGCGCCGCATCTCGCGATGAATGACGCCGACCGCGTTGGTCTCGGCATCATCCGACCGAAAGGAGTTCGAGCAGACGAGTTCGGCCAGATCTTGGGTTTTATGCGCGTCTGTGCTTCGCACCGGCCGCATTTCATGCAGGATCGCCGGAACACCGGCCCGCGCCAGTTGCCAGGCGGCCTCGCTTCCCGCCATCCCGCCCCCAATGACATGGACCGGGTGTGATTTCGTGTTTGACATCATCGCAGCAGGTAGGCGCATGGCCCCCTCGCCGCAAGCGCGGATATAAAAATGCCCGCCGGTTTGACGCGGCGGGCATCGCTAATCTTATCGTTCAAACCACCCGAAGAGGGTGTCAGGCCTGCTTGCGGATGCTCTGCCGGACGACATCATAGATGTCGGCGCGACCAATCCCGAGGTCGCTGAGTTCACGGTCGGAGAGCCGCGACAGTTCACGGATGGAATCACGATAACGGCGCCAAGTGGCGATCTTCGTAGCGAAAGTTTTCAACATGACAGGTTCCTTTTTATTTGGCTTGCCCCGGCCTGAAAACCGGGACGCGCAAGCCGCTTGACTTTACCCGCAAACATACACCGGGCGGGCACCAGAAGGGTCGTGACAGGTCACGACCGATAGTGATCAGGCCCTGGACAAAAGGCCGGTGCGGACGACGCCGACGATGTCCGATCGTGCCATGCCCAGATCCGCCAATTCCCGGTCGGACAGCTTGGACAATTCACGGATAGCCCGGCCACGCTGCCGCCAACTTACGATAAACTTCAACATTACAGGCTCCTTCGCCTTAAGGCGGCGTCCGGTAGGTCGCAACGCCTCTTTGATGCAGTGCAATATACAGAATTTGCGCGGGTCGAGAAGTCAGGTTGCGAGCAACCTGATATGCAAAAAATGAATAGGTCCGTTAAGATTTCAATAAGAAATACGGCAGAAATGAGAAATTAAACGATTTATGACGCCAGAAATTGCCACTTTCCGCGTCGTATCACCATCGAATTTGCATGGCTTGAAGCTGTTTATGGGATCACCCCAACTTGCACCGGGTCTCCGCACGGGCGAGTGTGTGCCGATGCCGTATCTATGGATGTCTCTCATTGGTGCAGCGCACCAATGGACCAGCTTCGCAGACCGCTACAGCTACTCGGCCGCTGCTTTCGTCGGCCGTCGCTCCAACACTTGGCGAAGGAAGCGGCCGGTATGGCTGGCCTTGTGGCGAGCGATCGCCTCTGGTGAGCCGGTCGCCACCACGAGGCCGCCGCCATCGCCTCCTTCGGGACCCATGTCGATGACATGGTCGGCCGTCTTGATGACCTCGAGATTATGCTCGATGACGACGACGGTGTTGCCCTGGTCGACGAGTTCCTGCAGGAGGGCGAGCAGTTTGGCGACATCGTCAAAATGCAGCCCGGTGGTTGGCTCGTCGAGAATATAGAGGGTGCGTCCCGTGGAGCGGCGGGCTAATTCCTTCGACAGTTTGACCCGCTGAGCTTCACCGCCCGAAAGGGTGTTCGCCTGCTGGCCGACCTTGATATAGCCGAGACCGACACGCGCCAGCGTTTCCATCTTCTCGCGGATCGACGGCACGGCCTTGAAGAGCGCCGCCGCTTCCTCGACCGTCATGTCGAGCACATCGGCGATGGATCTATCGCGGTATTTCACCTCCAGCGTCTCGCGCCCGTAGCGCTTGCCCTTGCAGACATCGCAGGTGACGTAGACGTCCGGCAGGAAGTGCATCTCGATCTTGATGACGCCGTCGCCCTGACACGCCTCGCAGCGTCCGCCCTTGACGTTGAAGGAGAACCGCCCGGGAAGGTAGCCGCGCGCTTTGGATTCCGGCAGGCCGGCGAACCATTCGCGAATTGGCGTGAAAGCGCCCGTATAGGTCGCAGGATTCGAGCGTGGGGTCCGGCCGATCGGCGATTGATCGATGTCGATCACCTTGTCGAGATGATCTAGGCCCTCGATCGCGTCATGCGGCGCCGGATGGTCGGCCGAACCGCCGAGTTTTCGCGCGGCGGCGGCAAACAGCGTATCGATGACGAGGGTCGATTTACCGCCGCCCGATACGCCGGTGACGCAGGTGAATGTGCCGAGCGGAATATCGACCGAAACGCCCTTGAGGTTATTGCCGCGCGCATTGACGATCCGCAGATGAGCGCCGTCCCGGGGCTTGCGACGCTGGCGCGGCACGCCGACGCTCTTGGCGCCCGACAGATATTGTCCAGTGAGCGATGCCGGATTGGCCATGATTTCGCCGGGCGTGCCGGCCGCCACGATATGGCCGCCATGGATGCCAGCGCCCGGCCCGACATCGACCACATAGTCGGCGGCCAGGATCGCGTCTTCGTCATGTTCGACCACGATCACGCTGTTGCCGAGGCCCCGCAGGCGCCGCAACGTATCGAGCAGACGTTCATTATCGCGCTGGTGGAGGCCGATCGAGGGTTCGTCGAGCACATAGAGCACGCCAGTCAGGCCGGAGCCGATCTGCGAAGCCAGGCGAATGCGCTGACTCTCCCCGCCCGAAAGTGTGCCGGCGCTGCGTGACAGGGTGAGGTAGTCGAGGCCCACATCGATGAGAAACGTCAGCCGGTCGCGGATCTCCTTGAGGATGCGCACCGCGATTTCATTCCGCTTGGCGTCGAGTTGATCCGGTAGCGCCTCGAACCAGGCGAGCGCTTTGCGAATCGCCATCCCGCCGGTCTGACTGATGGTATGACCCGCGATCTTGACCGCCAGCGCCTCAGGCTTGAGACGCGCGCCGTCGCAGGCCGGGCAGGGGGCGGCGCCCATGAAACGGCCGATTTCTTCGCGCGCCCATTCGCTGTCGGTCTCCTTGAACCGTCGCTCCAGACTCCGAACCACGCCTTCGAAGGGCTTTTCCACGCCATAGGAGCGCGCGCCATCGTCGTAGGAAAATTTAATCTCCTGGCTGCCTGAACCGAACAGCACCACATCGCGGAACGTCTGTGGCAAGGCTTCCCAGCGCGTATCCACTTTCTGCTTGTAGTGTTTGGCCAGCGCGTCGAGCGTCTGCAGATAATAGGGGGAGGAAGATTTCGCCCAAGGCGCGACCGCGCCGCGCTTCAGCGATAATTTCGGATCGGGCACGACCCGGTCCGGATCGACCGTCATTTGCGAGCCGAGGCCGGCGCAGACCGGGCAGGCGCCGAAGGGATTGTTGAAGGAAAAAAGTCGGGGCTCGATTTCCGAGATCGTGAAACCGGAAACCGGGCAGGCGAAGCGCGACGAAAAAGTGATCTCCTTCGCGGGCTCCGAGTCCGACGGCTTGTCCGCCCATTCGACGAGGGCGATGCCATCGGCGAGTTCAAGCGCCGTCTCGAAGCTTTCGGCAAGCCTCGTCGCGAGATCGCGCCGTACCACGATGCGGTCGACCACGACGCCGACATCGTGCTTTAGCTTTTTGTCGAGCACGGGAACATCGTCGATGGGGTAGAAATCGCCGTCGATCTTCAACCGTTGAAAGCCGCGCTTCTGAAAATCGGCGATCTCCTTGCGGTATTCGCCCTTGCGGCCCCGCACCACCGGCGCAACGAGATAGAGCCTCGAGCCTTCCGGCAGCGCCAACACGCGGTCGACCATCTGGCTCACAGTCTGGCTTTCGATCGGCAGACCTGTGGCGGGCGAATAGGGGATGCCGATCCGCGCCCAGAGCAGGCGCATGTAATCGTAGATTTCGGTCACCGTCCCGACGGTGGAACGTGGATTTTTGGACGTCGTCTTCTGCTCGATCGAAATGGCGGGCGAAAGCCCGTCGATCTGGTCGACATCCGGCTTACCCATCAGTTCCAAGAACTGGCGCGCATAGGCCGACAGCGATTCCACGTAGCGACGCTGACCCTCGGCATAGATCGTATCGAAGGCCAGCGAGGATTTCCCCGAGCCCGATAGGCCGGTGAAGACCACGAGCTTGTCGCGCGGAATCACGAGGTCGATGTTCTTGAGGTTATGCTCACGCGCGCCGCGCACCACGATGGCGCGGCGATCGGGGTCGAGCGCCGCTGAGGCGCTGCCTGCTATCCGAGGGGCCGTCGGGGCGGGGTCGGCGGCGCGCACAGAAGAGGTGCCCGGGCTTTTCGGTTTGGTCGACTTCGCCATGAATATCCTGGTTCGACGAAATGACGGATGACGTCGGCACGCGCCGCCACCGGTACGGTATGGTATCGCGTTATCATATGGGCTCGCCAGGCCGGCCGGCAGCGGGCGAGACGCAGATGATTCGCTTGAAGAGCGCGAACTTCTGTGGATAATAGAACAAAGGCTGAACGAAATCCAACCCCGGTGGTGTCGGTCCCGCGATCAGTGGTTTATTCGTAGCCGATCGTTGTTCCAGCATCGATAGGCGTCATGAACGCGCTGACGAGCGTAATGAGTAGGGTCTGGAGTATGCGGCATCGCTGAGCGATGGGCGCCATCGAGGAGAATCCCATGTCGGGAAGCGTCAATAAGGTCATCCTGATCGGCAATCTGGGACGCGATCCGGAAATCCGTCGGATGGGATCGGGCGATGCCGTGGTGAGCCTCAACCTCGCCACGACGGAAAGCTGGCGCGACAAGGCCTCGGGCGAGCGCAAGGACCGGACCGAATGGCACCGCGTGGTCATCTATAATGAAAATCTCGGTAAAGTGGCCGAGCAATATTTGAAGAAGGGCTCGAAGGTCTATGTCGAGGGCCAATTGCAGACTCGTAAATGGGCCGACAAGGACGGTGTCGAGAAATATACGACCGAGGTGGTGCTCCAGCGGTTCCGCGGCGAACTCACGCTGATGGATAGCCGGGGCGCTGGCGGCGGCGATTTCGTCGGGCGGGAGGAGGGCGGGGGCGCCAACTTCGCTCGGTCGGCGCCGATGGATCAGCGATCGAGCGGCGGTGGGAGCGGGAGCGGTGGCCGTCTGGCGGACGCGCTCGACGACGATATACCCTTTTAGGTTCTATCGGTCCGCCGTGCGGTAAATTCGGGCGACCTGTCGGCGAACGGTGTCCGGCCCGTTTCACGGAAGATATTGTAAGGCGAGCAAGGACTTTTGCAGGCCGGACGAAAGCGCTTAAAACAGGAGCGTCGGCCATTCCGGAAGGCATATGACACAGGACGATCAACATAGCGCGGCGGCCTTCGCCGACGCTCGTCGCGACTACGAGGCCTTCAAGGCTCTTGGCCTGAAGCTTGACATGACGCGGGGTAAGCCGTCGTCGGAACAGCTGGCCCTGGCGGATGAAATGCTGCGACTGCCGGGGAACGGCGATCATGTGACCGAGGATGGCATCGACGCCCGGAATTACGGCGGCGTGCAGGGCCTGCCGGAGGCACGCGCGCTCTTCTCGTTTGTCCTAGGTGCGCCGCCCGAGCGTATCGTCGTCGGCGACAATTCCAGCCTGGCGCTGATGCATGATTGTATCGCATGGGCGCTTCTCAAAGGGGTGCCGGGCTCGATCCGTCCTTGGAGCACCGAAGAGGCGCCAGCGTTTCTGTGCCCTGTGCCGGGCTATGACCGGCATTTCGCCATTTGCGAAGCCTATGGCATCCGCATGCTGCCGGTGCGTTTGACCGGCCAGGGACCCGACATGGACGAGGTGGAGGCGCTGGCCGCTGATCCCTCGGTGAAGGGGATGTGGTGCGTGCCAAAATACTCCAATCCCACCGGCGACATCTATGCCGATGGCGTGGTGGAGCGACTGGCGCGGATGAAGACCGGCGCGCCAGATTTCCGTCTGTTTTGGGACGATGCCTATGCGTTGCATCATCTGACGACACATCATCATAGCTTGCCCAACATTCTCGATCTTTGCGCGGCAGCAGGCCACGCGGACCGGGCCTTCGTCTTCGCATCTACCTCTAAAATGACGTTGGCCGGAGCCGGGCTCGCCTTTTTCGCTGCCTCGGCTGTGAATGTCGGCTGGTTTTTGGCCCGCGCCGGTGTCCGGACGATCGGGCCGGACAAGCTCAACCAATTACGCCATGTCCGCTTCCTGCGCGATCCGGAGGGGTTGCGGAACCACATGGAGGCGCATCGCGCGTTGCTGGCGCCGAAATTCGCGGCGGTCCAGGAGGCCCTCGACCGGCGCCTCGGCGGGCGAAACTTTGCGCGCTGGTCGCGCCCCGAGGGGGGCTATTTCATCGCCGTCGAGGGACGGCCCGGAACAGCGGCCCGCACGGTCGAACTGGCACGCGAGGCTGGTCTCGCCCTCACTCCGGCTGGCGCGACGTGGCCTTACGGCCGCGATCCGGAAGACCGCCACCTTAGGCTGGCACCGAGCTTCCCAAAGCTCGCCGAGGTCGAAGCGGCGGCCGAGGGCATTGCCATTTGCATCGCGCTCGCGGCTCTGGAAGCCGCAGCTCCCGCGTCGGCGGAATAATACCCAACCCTCTAATCGCGGGCGCTCGAAAATACGCGTCGCATTGGCGATTCTGGCGACGCCACGCTATAGAGCGGTCCAGATCATCAAGGATAGAATCGTTTGGCCGACCAGGAAGACAAGCTTGAGGGACCGTCCGGCATCCGGCCGGTCTCCATCGCCGATGAGATGAAGCGCTCCTACCTCGATTACGCCATGAGCGTGATCGTATCCCGCGCGCTCCCGGATGTTCGGGACGGTCTCAAGCCCGTCCATCGGCGCATTCTTTTCTCGATGAACGAAAATAAGCATTTCCCCGACCGACCCTATGTCAAGTCGGCCCGTATCGTCGGGGACGTGATCGGCAAGTATCATCCGCATGGAGATCTGGCGATCTACGAAGCCCTCGTCCGGATGGCCCAGAGCTTTTCGATGCGTCTGCCCCTGGTCGACGGGCAGGGGAATTTCGGCTCCGTCGACGGTGATCCGCCGGCGGCGATGCGTTACACCGAATCCCGTATGGCTCCTCCGGCCCTCTCGCTGATCGAAGACATCGAGGAAGGGACCGTCGATTTTCAGCCAAACTACGATGGCCAGGAACTCGAGCCTCTCGTCCTGCCTGCCCGTTACCCGAATCTCCTGGTCAACGGTGCCGGCGGTATCGCGGTCGGCATGGCGACCAACATTCCGCCCCACAATCTTGGGGAAGTGATCGACGCCGTGTTGGCGTTGATGGATAAGCCGGAGATCGACCTCGAAGAACTCATGGCTATCGTGCCGGGCCCCGATTTCCCGACCGGCGGGGCGATACTGGGTCGTGGCGGGATTCGCAACGCTTACACGACCGGGCGCGGCTCCGTCATTATGCGGGCCAAGGTGGTGGTCGAGGAGATGCGCAAAGAGCGCGAAGCACTTATAGTCAACCAGATCCCCTATCAGGTGAACAAGACGACGCTGATCGAGAAGATCGCCGAACTGGTCCGCGACAAGCGGGTCGAAGGCATCTCCGAGATGCGCGACGAATCCGACCGTGACGGCATGCGGATCGTCATCGAGTTGAAGCGCGATGCCGTCGCGGATGTGGTGCTGAACCAGCTCTGGCGGTTCAGCCAGTTGCAGACGAGTTTCGGCGCCAACATGATCGCGCTGAACGGCGGTCGGCCCGTGATGTTGACGCTCAAGGACTTCCTGGTCGCCTTCGTCGATTTCCGCGAACAGGTGGTCACCCGGCGGACCAAGTTCCGGTTGCTCAAAGCCCGCGATGCCGCCCATGTGCAGGTCGGCCTGGCCATCGCGGTCGCCAATATTGACGAGGTCATCCGCCTTATCCGCACGTCGCCCGATACGGCGACCGCGCGCGAGGCGTTGATAGAACGCGACTGGCCGGCCCTCGACATGGCGCCGCTGATCACGCTGATCGCCGACCCGCGTCACGTC
This sequence comes from Lichenihabitans sp., assembly GCA_965214365.1. Taxonomy (GTDB): domain Bacteria; phylum Pseudomonadota; class Alphaproteobacteria; order Rhizobiales; family Beijerinckiaceae; genus Lichenihabitans. The sequence continues at coordinate 898,502 of CBDCBM010000003.1, read as the reverse complement.
CTGTCGGAGGATGGGACTTATAAGCTCTCCGAACTTCAGGCCAGGGCCATCCTCGACCTACGCTTGGCGCGCCTCACGGCCCTCGGGCGTGATGAAATCGCCGAGTCTTTGAACAAACTGGCGGTGGAGATCGCCGATCTGCTCGATATCCTAGGCTCGCGCCTGCGGATCTTCGACATCATTCGCGGCGAGTTAGCTGCGATCAAGACGGCGTTCGCGACGCCTCGGCGCACCGAGATTCTCGACAGCGACGCCGACATGGAGGACGAGGACCTCATTCAGCGCGAGGACATGGCTGTCACGGTCAGCCATGCCGGCTATATCAAGCGCGTGCCGCTCTCGACCTACCGGGCGCAGCGGCGTGGCGGCAAGGGCCGCTCGGCGATGCAGACGCGCGACGAGGATTTCGTCGCCCGGATCTTCATGTCATCGACCCATCAGCCGGTGCTATTCTTCTCGTCCTTAGGGATGGCCTATAAGATGAAAGTGTGGCGACTACCCTTGGCCGCCCCTCAGGCGCGCGGCAAGGCGCTCGTCAACCTCCTGCCGTTGAAAGACGGTGAGCGCATCAACACCATCATGCCGCTCCCCGAGGACGAGGAAGCTTGGACCAACCTCGATGTGGTCTTCGCCACGACGCGCGGCACCGTGCGTCGCAATAAGCTCAGCGATTTCTCCCAGGTGAACCGCGCCGGAAAAATCGCGATGAAGCTCGACGAGGGGGAAGCCATCGTCGATGTGCAAATCTGCTCGGAGAACGACGATGTGCTGCTGACGACGGCGCTCGGCCAGTGCATCCGCTTCCCGGTCGACGACGTGCGGGTGTTCAAGGGCCGCGATTCGATGGGGGTGCGAGGGATCAGTCTCGGGGCGGGCGACACCGTCATTTCGCTGGCGATCCTGCGGCACATAGAGGCCGATGGCGACGAGCGTAGCGCCTATCTGAAGATGCGCCGCGCCGTAACCGGAGAGGCCGGAGACGAGGAAAGCCCCGAAGAGGCAGCCGCGACACCCTCATCGGTATCGCCAGAGCGCTATGCCGCAATGTCGGCGGCCGAACAGATCATCCTGACCGTGTCGGACAAGGGCTATGGCAAGCGGACCTCCTCGTTCGAGTATCGGATTACGGGGCGGGGCGGGAAGGGAATTGGCGCCATGGCGGTCAATGCCCGTAACGGCAATCTCATCGCTTCGTTTCCTGTCGAGCATGGCGATGAGATCATGCTGGTCACCAATGGCGGCCAATTGATCCGCTGCCCGGTCGATGGGATCAGGATAGCCGGGCGGAATACCCAGGGCGTCATCGTTTTCGACACGGCCAAGACCGAAAAGGTGGTGTCGGTCGAGCGGATTCCCGATACTGGGGACACGAGTGGCAATGACGAGCCTGCGGGGAGCGGGGGCGATGAGGCTTAGTTATACGGCCTCAGAACCTGCGTGATGGGTTCTGGCTCCTCGATTTCCTCAGCCAATGTGGCAGGAGAATCGATTGACGCGCACGGCGCTCTACCCAGGCTCCTTCGATCCCCTGACCAGGGGCCATCTCGATATCATTCGAGCCGCGAGCCGTCTTTGTGATCGGCTGGTCGTCGCCATCGGGGTCCATGCGACAAAGGCGCCGCTCTTCTCCGTGGAGGAGCGAATCGCCTTGATCGAAGGTGCCGCGGAGCCGATCGCGCGGCTCCAAGGCTGCGAGCTGCATGCGACCCGCTATGCGGGGCTCACGGTCGAGGCGGCGCGGGAGGTCGGGGCCAGCCTGATCATTCGCGGGCTGCGCAGCGGCGCGGATTTCGACGACGAAATCGTCATGGCGGGAATGAACGCCGCCATGGCGCCGCACATCCAGACGATTTTCATGCCGGCGTCGGTGGAAACCCGGCATATCACAGGAACTCTGGTGCGACAGATCGCCTCGATGGGGGGCGATGTTGCAGCCTTCGTCCCTGCGGAAGTCCTGGACGCCCTGCGCCGGCGTTTCGCAAAGCCCTGACGGGAGAGCTAAAGCGGCATGTCGAGATCGACCTTCGCGGTGCCGGACCGGCTAGCGCGGTCCGTCGCGGCATGCAGCATCGGCAGAATTTCATCCACCGATTGAGCCACGAGATAGCGCACCTCCAGGCCGGCCCGAATAAAGCCTTGCTCGCGCATATGGGCGAGCAAGCCCAGCAGCGGCCGCCAGAAGCCGCCGATATCGGCGATAAGAACGGGCTTGGTGTGCCGGTCGAGCTGGACCCAGGTCATCTGCTCGACAAGCTCCTCCAGTGTTCCGACGCCACCCGGAAGGGCCACGAAGGCGTCGGCCCGTTCAAACATGATTCGCTTACGGGTATGCATATCCGGAACGACAACCATGTCCTGGGCGCCATCGAGCATCCTTTCGCGATCGCGAAGGAAGGTCGGGATAATGCCGGTGACCCGGCCGCCCCGGTCCAGAACCGCGCGAGCCGTCGCCCCCATCAGGCCATTGTTGCCGCCGCCATAGACAAGCCCGATGCCAGCGTCCCCCATGGCGTGACCCAGATCTTCGGCAGCTTTCAGCATCAACGGATTGGTCCCGTTGCTCGACCCGCAATAGACGCAAATGTTTTTGAGAGCACTCATGAGGTCCGGTTTAACACGCGCCTGACCGAAACGGTCAAGCTCGACGGGGCCTCCCTGCAAGTCCCGTGCTGTCCCCCGATGGCTCGCCCATCGGCCGCAGGTGAGACAGAAGCGGATGTTTCCGGCCGCCATTCACCCTATATGAGGCGAAGATTCGGTTCGCCCGCTCAGCCACAAAGATCCGCATGTCCCCTCACGGTTTCGCTTCGACAGCCGCGCCCGCATCCAACAAGGCGAGGATCGAGGCGCAGGCATCGCTTTTTCTCACCATTCGCGACCTTTGGCCCTACATCTGGCCGGACGACCGGCGCGACCTTCGCATTCGCATCTATCTGGCGCTCGCGCTCTTGATCGTGGCTAAATTCGTTACGATCGCGGTGCCCTATTCGTTCAAATGGGCGACCGATGCGCTGGTGAACAAGCACGATTCGGTCTTGGATCTGTTCCCTGCGGTCTTTGCTGGGCCGGTGGCTTTGACCTTGCTTTATGGCGTGCTGCGCATCGTCATGGCGTTGCTGACGCAATTACGCGACGCTTTATTCGCCTCGGTCGCGATGCATGCGGTGCGGCGCCTCGCCTTCGACGTCTTCGTGCATTTGCATGACCTATCGTTGCGCTACCATCTCGAGCGCAAGACTGGGGGCCTGACCCGTGTGCTCGAGCGCGGTCGAGGCGCCATCGAGACCATCGTGCGTATGGTGATGCTGACAGGCGTGCCGACGATCGTCGAATTCGTCCTCATCCTTGTCGTCTTCGTCGTCCAGTTCAACTGGCTCTACGCTGCCGTGGTGACGGGAATGATTGTCGCCTACATGCTCTTCACGACTTTGGCGACGAACTGGCGCATTTCGATTCGTAAGTCGATGAATGAAAGCGACCAGGACGCCAATACCAAGGCGATCGACAGCCTGCTGAATTTCGAGACCGTCAAATATTTTGGCGCCGAAAGCCGCGAGGCCGCCCGCTACGACCTCTCCATGGAGCGCTACGAGACGCAATCCGTTCGCACCTATACGTCGCTTGCCGTGCTCAACGCCGGGCAAGCCGTGATCTTCAGCATCGGCCTCGCCATCGTAATGGCGATGAGCATCGCGGGCATCAAGTCGGGGAAGAATACGATCGGCGATTTCGTGCTCATCAACGCGGTGATGATCCAGCTCTATCAACCCTTGAACTTCATGGGCCTGGTCTATCGCGAGGTGAAGCAAGCCGTTCTCGACATCGAGGCGATGTTTCTCATCCTTCACCAGAATCCCGAGGTGACGGACCGGCCGGACGCCACGCCGTTGCGCATCGGCGAGGGGCATCTACGGTTCGAGGACGTCTATTTTCATTACGACCCGCAGCGGGAGATTCTCAAAGGCGTTTCCTTCGAGGTGCCTCCTGGCCATACGGTCGCCATCGTTGGCCCGTCGGGCGCGGGCAAATCCACCATCTCCCGATTGATGTTTCGCTTTTACGAACCGTCGCGTGGCCGCATCACCATCGATGGGCAGGATATTACGAGGGTGACGCAAAAGTCCTTGCGCGATGCCATCGGCATGGTGCCGCAGGACACCGTGCTCTTCAACGATTCCCTGGGCTACAATATCCGCTACGGCCGCTGGGATGCCGATGAGGACGAGGTGGCGGAAGCCGCTCAGCTGGCGCAGATCGACCGTTTCATCCAAAGCGTCCCGGACGGCTATGGCGCTCAGGTCGGCGAGCGGGGGCTGAAACTGTCCGGCGGGGAGAAGCAGCGTGTCGCCATCGCCCGCACCATCCTGAAGGCCCCACCCATCCTGGTGCTCGACGAGGCCACATCGGCGCTCGACACGTTCACGGAACGGGAGATACAAGACGCGCTCGAACGCGTTTCGCGCGGCCGTACCACGATCGTCATCGCGCATCGGCTGTCTACGGTGGTGGCGGCCGACGAGATTCTGGTTCTCGATAAGGGTATCATCGTCGAGCGTGGTACGCATGACGGGCTGCTTGCCGAGGAGGGCGTTTATGCCGCCATGTGGAACCAGCAGCGCGAAGTGGCCGAGGCGCAGGAAGTGCTGAGCCGGGCGGGGGAGACGGAAGGTCGCGTGTCACGCATCAAAATCGAGGTGTGACGCTCGATTGCTGTGGCGCCTGCTGGACTTCGCCGACCCGAGAGGGGATCAACGTCCGGCCATTCCTCGATCGGTTCCAGGATAAATGTCCATCATCGCCAGCATGCGACGGCAAATCGTTCCGGTACATCCCGAAGGCTATATGTTCATCGCTGCCTTCGCCGTGGCAGCCCTGATCCTGAGCTGGCTATGGACCCCTCTCGGATGGATCGGCGGCATCCTCACGGTGTGGTGCGTCTATTTCTTTCGCGACCCGAAACGCATCACCCCGCTGCGGGAGGGGCTGGTCATCTCACCGGCAGACGGCGTCGTGTCTTCCATTGGCTTCTTCGTCCCGCCGCCCGAGCTCGGGCTTGGCGACCGGCCGTTACAACGCGTCTCGGTGTTCATGAGTGTGTTCGATTGCCATGTGAACCGGGCCCCCATGACAGGTCGTATTCTCAAAGTGGCCTATAAGCCCGGCCTGTTTTTGAGTGCAGATCTCGATAAGGCGAGCGAGGATAACGAGCGGTCGAGCCTCCTGCTCGAAACGCCGGCGGGGCGCCTTGGCGTCGTCCAGATTGCCGGTCTCGTGGCCCGGCGCATCGTCAGCTTCGTTCATGAGGGCGAGACCATCGGCGTCGGAGACCGCTTTGGCTTGATCCGGTTCGGCTCGCGGGTGGATGTCTATCTGCCCGAAGGATTTCGGGTCATGGTGGGGCTCGGCAGCAAGGCCACGGCGGGGGAAACCGTACTCGCCGATACGCGGGTGTCAGAAGCGCTACGTAGCTTCAAGACCGGTTAGGGAAGCCCATGTCATGACGTCGCAAACCGTTCTCGATGGTGCCGTCGTTCCTAAACGCAAACGAATTCTTCATGGAATCAGGCTCTCGACCTTACCGGCCGAAGAACTTGACCGGCTGATCGGACCGAAGCGAAGTCACGACGTGGCGATGCTTATGGATTGGATGATGCGCATCGTGCGCACGCCCAGTCCCTCCACGGATGCGATCGGCCAGCTTTGCGACAGGCTCGTCGCCCTGGGCCTGCCCCTTGATCGCTATGGGTCCTCGGTCGAGACCCTCGACGCGCAGCATGATGCGGTGGGCCGGCTTTGGCTCCGCGGCCAGGGCCTGACTGTCCGGACCTATGTACGCCCCGACGGTAACAGAGACGATGTCGCCTATCTCCAATCGCCGTTCCGCCGTGCCGCCGAAACAGGCCAATGGGTCGAGCTCTGGCTGCCGCAGACCGATGACGGTGCCTTCGGCATCGTGCCCGAGTTTAAGGCGGAGGGTTTCGTTCACTACCTCTGCGCGCCGATCGGCCTCGTCAACGGCACCAACGGATGGGTGACCTTCGCGACGCGCCAGCCGTCGGGGTTCTCGACGGCGGACCTTGCGACGATCGCCAGAATCATGCCGACGCTGGCTATGATCATCGACTTCCGGTCGACCTGGGCGGCGCTGCAAGCCCTTCTGCGCACCTATGTGGGCACAGAGCCGCAGCAGGCGATCCTGCGCGGCAATACCAAACGCGGCCAGGTCTCCACCATCAAGTCGGCGATGCTGTTCGCCGACATGCGTGACTCTGTGGGCCATACGGCGGACCTCAGCGCCGAGGAGGCGGTCGGCGTCTTCAATTCTCTGTTCGATTGCCTCGTTCCGCCGATCGAGGGGCGGGGCGGGGAGGTGCTGAAATATATCGGGGACGGCCTCCTGGCTATTTTCCGCGAGGCGAAGGACAGCGTGTCCTGCAACGCGGCGGAGCGGGCGCTCCAAGCGGCAGAGGAGGCATTGCTCGCCGTCGAGCGGCGCAATCTGGCGTCTCCGAACGAAAGGCCGATCCATGTCGGCATCGCGCTCCACTATGGGGAAGCGGCCTATGGGAACGTCGGTTCCGGGGTCCGGCTTGATTTCACGGTCATTGGCCGGGACGTTGGCTTGGCCAGTCGTATCGCTGGGATGAATCGCACGCTGAACGAGCCGCTTTTGTTATCGGCGCCCTTCGCCGCGCGGTTGCGACGTCCGTCGGTCAGTCTGGGCGAATATCCGGCGCGGGGTTTTCAAAACCCCATCGAAGTTTTTCGACCGACCGAAGCCAAGGAGGCGAAAGGTTGAGCGCTCTCGACGATATCCCTTCGCAAGCTCCGGCTCGATCCGCCGCCTCTGCAGGCAAGGGCGGTGATGGGCGGCGGTTCCGCAAAGTCCCGTTCCGTATCGTCCTGCCAAATCTCGTGACATTGTTGGCGCTCTGTCTTGGCCTGACAGCGATCCGGTTCGCGATCGAGGGCTCCTTCGAGAGGGCTGTCATTGCTATCATCGCTGCGGCGGTCTTCGACGGACTCGACGGACGGCTCGCCCGGGCCCTCAAAGGTACGACCCGGTTCGGGGCGGAACTCGATTCGCTCGCCGATTTCGTCGATTTCGGCGTTGCCCCCGCCCTCACGCTCTATCTGTGGAATCTCCACACAATGAAGAGCCTCGGCTGGTTCGCGGCCATGGTCTTCGCCATGGCGTGCGCCTTGCGGCTCGCCCGCTTCAACGTCGGCATCGATGATCCCGACAAACCGGCCTGGACATCGAATTTTTTCACCGGCATGCCGGCGCCTGCGGGAGCGGTCGTGGCGCTTCTTCCGCTCTATCTCAGTCTCTCCGCGCTCGACATTCCGGTGGACAAGGCTTTCGTGCCCGTCGAGATCGCCTTTCTTCTTGTTGTCGCCGGCCTCATGGCGAGCCCCTTGCCGCATTTTTCCGGTAAGTCGATCGGCAGAATTCCACGAGAATATGTAATCCTGGTTTTGTTCGGCGTCGCGATCCTCATTCTTCTCTTGGCGACCTTTCCAATGGAAGTGCTCGCGGCGCTGACGCTGCTTTATCTTTGCATGATTCCATTCAGCATCCGGCAGCATCGGGCCTATATGAAGCGTGATGATCTCGATGCCGATCTGGTGCCGAGCGGCTCGGGGCCTTCTTCTTCGGGCTTATGACGATCCGTTCCGTTTCAAACGCGCTCAAACGGGGGAGCGCACTGGCCGTGAAGCGCTTGGCGCGCACGGCAGATCGTGCCCTGTAGTCTGTTCACAAACGCGGCATTCTGGATTAGGGTCCGCGCCCATTCAGCACGGCAAGCAATTTGCGCTGGCGCGCGTCTCGGGAACCCGGCGGCGACGCTCGAAAGATAGGACCATATGGCGAAGGAAGAACTGCTCGAATTCCCCGGTACCGTAACTGAACTGCTGCCTAACGCGATGTTTCGCGTCAAGCTCGAGAACGAGCATGAAATCACCGCCCACACGGCCGGCAAGATGCGAAAAAATCGCATTCGTGTGCTGACAGGGGATCGGGTGTTGGTGGAGATGACCCCCTACGATCTGACCAAGGGGCGGATCACGTATCGGTTCAAATAGGCTGGTTCATGACCACGACGCGGTCATCCGCCCCATGATCGACACTTCCAAAACGTCCAGGCCGAAACTGATTCTCGCTTCGGGATCGCCGAGGCGTCTGGCGCTGCTTCAACAGATCGGCATCGAACCCGATTGCTTGTTGCCGGCGGATGTCGACGAAACGCCGCACCCCTCGGAGATGCCACGGATTCTCGCGGCGCGTCTTGCGGCCGAAAAGGCGACGGCCGCCGGGCGGCTGGCGGCACGGCAGCCTGAACTCGACCGCAGCTTTATCCTGGCGGCCGACACCGTTGTCTGCGTCGGCCGGCGCATCCTGCCGAAATGCGAATTGAGCGAGGAAGCGGAGGCCTGCTTGAGGCTTTTGTCAGGTCGGGCTCATCGGGTTTACACAGGCGTGACGTTGATCGCCCCCAATGGGGCACGGCGCCATCGGCTTGTCGAGACCCGCGTCAGGTTCAAGCGCCTGTCGGGCGAGGAGATGAGCTGGTATCTCGCAACCGGCGAATGGCGCGGCAAGGCCGGTGGCTATGCGATCCAGGGCCTTGCGGGAGCCTTCGTAGTGAAGTTGATCGGCTCCTACAGCTCCGTAGTGGGATTGCCGTTGCATGAAAGCCTGTCGCTTCTCGTCGGGGAGGGGTTCCCGGCCCATTCACTCCCCATCACGATGCCTTCCGAGGAACTCCATGCGAAGGCATCATATCAATCGCCATGACGCAGAGCATCACGTCATTCGGAATCCATGCCGCTTTTAGGGCATCACGATCTAGTCCCTCTGTGTCACGACCCGCTTCACAGGACCGCCGTTTCTCGATTTTCCTCATCCCTTCGGTGGGCTCCGGATGAAGGACGATCTTGGTGCATTAGAACTTACCGATCGAAGTCTGAAGGATCATGTGATCATGCCGTCCGAACCGCCCGACGATGACCCGCAGGGCTCCGGCATCGCAAAAAGCGGCAGCACGGGGTCGAGGTTCAAGCCCTGCCCGATTTGTCGGAAACCCGCCACCCCCGAGGCTCGGCCTTTTTGCTCCAAGCGGTGCGCCGATGTCGACCTTCACCGTTGGCTCGGAGGGACCTATGCGGTCCCGATTCCTGACGAAGAGTCGGGACTAGCTGAGGGCGACGAAGAGCCCCTGTGATCGGCCGGCTAGAGCATGATGCCGAAAAGTCAGCCCTAATTTTCGGATAACATCATGCTCTAACATGTTGAAAGCTATCAGGTTAGTGTCTCCGGATAAACCCCATCCAAAGGCCTCTTGATCTGACGCGTTATCAATTATCGTCGCTATTGCCTGGTTTGGCAGGATTGACCGCGTCTGGCCTCGAAAAGACCTCACGGCATGCACTCGACAGAGTAGCTTTGTTGCGCTGGAGGCAGGCGACGATGGTGTCCTCGTCCGGAATGAATTGGCTGCAGAGACGATAGACGTCGGGCGTGCAGGCCATCTGATCTTCCAAGCTGCCGCTGTGATCGGCCAAAGCGACCGTTGGTGTGAGGGCGAACGCGACAATTATGCAAGCGGCTTTGATTTTCAACGGCCTAAGGCTCCACTGGATCACGACGGATCTGGATCGAATCCGCCTGAAGTCATCATATGCAAGATCAAAGAGAGATAATGATGGCATCCAAAAAGCCGTCCTTACATCCCATGAGCACGCTCCGACTGTTCGATGGTCGGCAGCGACACCATCTTTAACGCCTTCAGGATGAGTAGGGTGCCACCACGTCAGACCCATGCATGCTTTCAGGAACGTCAAACGCGACCCAGCGCAGATTGATCCCTGGCACCCGCACACGGAAGGATAATCCGTTTCATAGGGCCGCCAACATGACCCTCAGCCCAGAGCAGGTGATCGCCGCACCGAGCGCCGAAGCGTCGCTGGCCCGGTCGGTTCGGATCATCGCCAAGCCATGGCCGGGAATGCCCGAGCCCATCGTGCCGATCACGATCTCTCCCGCAACGACCTCCATGCCAGCCGGCGGCGGGTTTCCCTCGAATGATACTGCCATCACGCGTTTGCGTGCCGTGCCCCGGTGCTCGACCCGCGACACGACCTCCTGGCCCACGTAACAGCCTTTGGTGAAGTCGACCCCTTTGAGCCGGTCGAGGTTGGCTTCATGCGGGAATGTTTCCCCGTAGACGAAATCTACGGCGCCTTCCGGAACGCCGGCGAGAATACGTGCCGCTCTGTAGCGCTCCGGCTGTGATGGTCCGACCCATTGGTGAAGAACAGATCGAGGCGCGGCCACCCGGAAGCCGAGCGTGTCCGCGCGCGGATCTCGGTAGACGAGGCCATCAATGGTCGGACGCTCAGGCCATCCGGCGGCGATTCCAATGTCGGAGGTCCGATCGATGATCGTCACCTTGGCGCGAAGCCGGTACATCGTCAGGCGCCTGATAAGGTCTGGAGCCAAAACCGCAGGACAATCAATAAGGTATCCCCCGTCACTCTCCTGGCCGCTGGCCACGACGAGAAAGTCGACGATGATCTTGCCTTGCGGCGAAAGGAGCGCCGCATATCGAGCCTCTGCAGGCTTCAACCGAAGGACATCATTGGTCACGAGCCGCTGAAGCAGCTCTCCAGCTTCAGGACCTGAAATCTCCACCACGCCTCGATCGTCCAGAACCGTCGCGTGCATGCCTTCACCTCAGCCTTCGATCCGCCTCTCCGAGATAAGCCGAAGCGGCGGGGGCGCAAGATGCCGCGAATCGCGGATAATTACTGCCGGATGACCACCGAAAACTCGCCCTGTCTGATTCGTTCGGGGAGGCGCTCGGCAAAAAGCGCCACCGCCTCCTCACCATAGCAGGAGACCAGCTTCTGAAAGGCGACGAAGAGTGCCGCCTGCGTCATGCTGTCCTCGGGAAGACCGTCGAGATGCGCTTCGGTAAAAGCCTCCATGACGATGGAGAGCGCCGAATGCCGGTGATCGGCGGCGTCGTTTCGTTCTGTTGTCTGATCGGCACTGTTCATGGCGCCGCACCATGAAGCCGACCGGGGCTCCGGGCTACGACTTTCCTCACAAATCGTTAACGGCCTCAGAAGCCTTTGCTCAATTTTTTAGCCCGATCCAAATCGAGCAGAAAGCTCCTTGGCGAGCCGGTCTCCCTCGGCGAGGAAGCGCGCGATGATCAGTTCAGCCGAAGGCGTGCAACTGCGATAGGTAGCTTCGTAGCCGCGAAACCCGCGATTATAGGCTCCCGCCAGCCGCTCCTTCCGACCTGGGGTCGTGGCTTCTGCGTCGAGCAGGGCGCTCATCTGCGCCCGCCAGTCAGCGCCGTCCCCTTTGCCGCAGAGTTCGCGCAGATAGGCGAGGGTGCCCATCAGTTCCGCGAGGCGATCCAACTGAGGTTCGTAAGGCGGAAGCGCCGTATCGGCTGGTGCCGGTTCACGATGCGATTCAGGCCTCTGGACGGGAGGAATAGGGACAGGGGCAGGTTTTGTGGTTTGTGCTTCGGTTAGGCCCATCGAAGCCGCCAGGAGGCATCCAGCTAAAGCTATGGCCCACCACTTGGGGGTCCATGAAACGTCAGGTGAGAACCGTCGTATGGCTCTGGGCGAATGACCATGCTCGTCAGCGTGACGCATGTCTGCCCTTAAACGCGTATTTCCGTCATGGCGACGGTCGCTTCCGCATCCAACACGCGCTGTGCGTCCCGGGCGATGATGGCGGCACGGACCACGAGTGGGCCGAGATGCGGGGTGACGTCAAGATCCTCCATTTGGTCCGGTTTTCGCCACAGGATGCGGCGCGCCTCGGGGCCGATGACACCATCGCCCGATCGCCAGAGACCGACGAAAGAGGCGACGACGAAATGCGCCGCCACCCGTCCTTCGCGATCGTGTTCGATCACTTCGACATGGTCGTTGAAGCCCACCAGTCGCGCCTCGACCCCAGTTTCCTCCTGGAGTTCCCGCAACGCCGCCTCAGCTATCGTTTCCCCCACCTCGACGATGCCGCCCGGCAGAGAAAACCGCAAAGCGGCGGGAGGCGCCGTGCGTTCGGCCAAAAGCACCAATCCGTCCCTGAAAACCGCGATGCTCGCCGCCAGGAAAGGACGGGCCGGATAAGCCCGTGACGCCGCGCTCACACGTGCTGCCCGCCGTTGATGTGGATCTCCGCGCCATGCACGTAGCTCGATTGGTCGGTGCAGAGGAAATAGATGGCCTTCGCTACCTCCTCGGGCGTCCCGAGACGTCGCAACGGCAGTTGCTCGACGATCTTGTCGGTGCCCGGCGACAGGATGGCCGTGTCGATCTCGCCCGGTGAGATGGCATTGACCCGGATACCGCGCGGCCCAAAATCGGCGGCCATCTCGCGGGTGAGCGACGCCAGGGCGGCCTTTGAGGTCGCATAGGCCGCCCCGGCGAAGGGATGAACCCGCGAGCCCGCGATCGAGGTCACGTTTACGATCGAACCGTGGGAGGTCTCCAGCTCCGCGATAAGGCCGCGCGCCAGCATCACGGGAGCGTAGAAATTGACCTGAAAGACCTTCTTCCAGTCGGTGATCGCGGTTTCGATGGTCCCGAGCCGCGAGCCGCCGGCGCCCTTGGGGGAAATGCCGGCATTGTTGACCAGAGCGTCGAGCCGCCCCTCGGGCAGCCGTTGTCTGACGTCGCCGATCGCTTTGACGATGTCCTCCGGGTCGGAGAGGTCGACCTGCAGGTGATCCTCGGGTCCCATTTCCCAAGGGCAGTTCTCGGGGAAGGGGTGGCGCGAGCAGGTGATGACCCGCCATCCCGCCGAGGAAAAGCGCTTGACGGTCGCGTGGCCGATGCCGCGCGACGCTCCTGTGAGGAGCATCGTCCGACGCGGGACATTGTCTTTGTCGAGGGGTGATGGGGGCATGGTTTTCCGGGGTGGGCGACGAGCCGGCGGAACGGTATGCGCTCGCCTCAGGCGGCCTCTTTAACCCAGGATACAGGCTTCGCGTGAGCAACATCAAGGATAGAGCCGCTGCCCCTCCCAAATCCCATCTGGGGTTGCGCGCCGGAACAGAATGCGATCGTGCAGCCGGTTGGACCGGTCCTGCCAAAACTCCATCGACGCAGGCACGAGGCGGAAGCCGTGCCAATAGGCGGGGCGGGGAATGTCTCCTTCGCCATATCGGGCGGCGAGATCGGCGACGGCCTTCTCGAGCGTGGCGCGGCTCTCGAGCGGCCTCGACTGCCGGCTGGCCATGGCGCCGATGCGGCTGATCGGGTGCCGGCTATTGAAATAACGATCCGATTCCGTGTCCGACGCGGCCTCGATAGCGCCTCTGACCCGGATCTGCCGGTTCAGCGACTTCCAATAGAGAACGAATGCCGCCTGAGGGTTCCCCGCGATCTGCTGGCCTTTGGCGCTTTCCTCGTTGGTGAAGAATACAAAGCCGCGCTCGTCGGCATCCTTGAGCAGCACCATACGCACATCGGGCATGCCGCGATCGTCGACGGTCGCGAGCGCGATGGCATTGGGATCTCGCGGTTCGACCGCCGTTGCCTCGGACATCCATTCCCGAAACAGGACAAAGGGGTCGTTACGCGTGGTGAAGTCGCTGCCGGTTAACGGAATCACAGGAAAACACTCGCATTTTGAGCCGAGACGGTCTGCACGCGAGGATCAAGGTCGCTCCGGACGCGCTTGTTATGAGTATACGAAAGGGGCCCGCTGCGGCCATGATTTTGAAGCTGCGTGTCTCCCATCTGTTTTATCCGGCGACTCTTGCGTCCGGAATGGGCATCGGCCTTCTTCTGGGGGCATGCTCGATGTCTTTTCCGCTTCAAGGCTTTGTCGACAGCAGTCCCACAGGATCGATCAAGGGCGGAGCGTCGACCAGCCTCCTGTCCTCCTCGCTCGATCGCGAGGATCTCCGCCGGGCAAACGCCGCATTGGCGGTCGCCCTCGATCCGCAGGGCAACGGCACCGACGTAGCCTGGGCCAATCCCGAGACCGGGGCGGGGGGCTCGTTCGTAGCGTTGGCACCCGCGTTTCCTCACCAGGACGGCATATGCCGATCCTTCGCGGGCCGTGTCATCATCCGCGCGCGCCAGAGTCGGACTCTCAAGGGGGCGGCCTGTAGAGTAGCTGGCGGCGACTGGTCCGTTGCCTCGATCGACGATCCAAAATAGCGGTTTCCTGAAAAACCGGCGGATTTTTGTCAAAGGCGCGCGCTTACGCTTGCTCAGTCCTATGCGTCTTCCCAAGTTAGCGACACTATCGAGAGATGCGCCGCGATGGCGGCGCCGACGATCACGGGCAAACGATGCGCGATCCATATACGATCCTGGGTGTGACGAAATCGGCGGACTCCGCCGAGGTGAAGAAGGCCTTCCGTAGGCTGGCCAAGAAATATCATCCCGATCAGAGCAAAGAGCCCAAGGCCAAGGAAAAGTTCTCCGAGGCCAATTCGGCCTATGAGATCCTGGGCGACGAGCAGAAGCGCGGTGCCTACGACCGTGGCGAGATCGATGCCGAAGGCAAGCCGCGCCATCACGGTTTCGACAATAGTGGGGCACAAGGCTTCGATTTCAACGATTTGGCAGGCGCCTCGCCGTTCGGGCGAGGTTTTCGCTCCTCCGGCGGCGGAACGGCCGGGATTGACCCCAGCGATTTCTTCTCGGACCTTTTGAACAACGCCACGCGGGGAAACCGCAAAGCCCCGTCACGGGGCGAGGACGTCACGGCCTCGCTGACCGTTTCGCTCGAAGATGCCGTTGCCGGCACATCGGCGCGCGTGACGCTGCCGACTGGGCGCACCCTCGAAGTGAAGGTCCCGGCGGCCATCGAGGACGGCAAGGCCATCAGGCTCAAAGGCCAGGGGCATCCGGGGCAGGGCGGCGGGGCGAACGGGGACGCGATCATCACGGTGCATGTCGCGCCCCATCGCCTGTTTCAGATCGATGGGCGGGATCTGCGGATCGACGTGCCCGTCACGCTTTATGAAGCGGTGTTGGGAGGCAGGATCGCGGTGCCCACGCTAGACGGCGTGGTTGAGATCAACCTGACCCCGGGCGGCAATAAAGGGCGCACGCTCCGTCTGCGCGGCAAAGGCCTGCCGAGCCCGCAGGGCGTCGGCGATATGCTGGTGAGCATCAAGATCACCTTGCCCGAGACCTCGGATCACGATCTTGAGGAACTTATGCGGCGATGGCAGTCCGAACGGGTCTACGACCCTCGCGCCTCGATGAAATTATAGAATGGTTTGGGCCCGGCCCTTGGTCGAAGGATTAGGCAGGCGTCATTCGGGCGACAGCGCACGGGCTTGGGCCTTGATGCTTTGATAGAGCGCGAGGCCGTTTCGGTCGAGCCAGGCCGAATCGCGGTTGGTCGTGATCGCATAGCCGATGGGTTCATCGACCCAATAGCCGACACTGCCAAGACCGGCGCCATTGTCGTAGACCGACAAATCCTTCTCCCGGTGAAGATTGCTCCGCGCCATGTAGACTCCTAGGCGCTCGACCCCGTTTTCGTAGATCAAAAATGCAGCGGGGCCGAATTCTCCCGGCAAAACGCGGCCTCCGATGAGAGTCCAGCCATCCCGCCGAAGGTCCGGAATGTGGATCGCCATCGACAGACGGTGCTGGAGCCATTTCAAGAGGGCCTCTTGATCGCTTGCCGGCACCTCCACAGGATGTGTGAGATCGGTCGCGAAGGTTCGATGAGCCTCATAGGCTCTGAGCGCGAGGTCTCGCCCGCCTGATATCCGAGCGGAATCAATCGGCCGTGCCGCCCCCATGAACGCTGAACCATTGGCTACGGCTTCCACGATGAAGACCGTAGCGCCTCCCGCCACGAAGGCTGCCATGACGATCGCTGCGATCCGGGCGGATGATGCTGAAATCGGTGCAGTCTGTGTGGCGGGCGCCGAAGCGATCGGGGCTTCGGCCACTGATTTACGGCGGTCCGTTTCACGCGCAAGGGTTGTCGGCATCAGCCGCAGCGGAAGCGGCTCCCGCAGAACTCCGCCGAACGTCGCGGTCAAGGCTTCGTTCTGACGTCGCCACTGCTCGACTTTCGCCCGGAGATCAGGATCGGTCGTCATGGCCTGAACGATCACGGCACGTCGTTCGAAATCCATCTGTCCATCGACGAAAGCGTGAATGTCGGCTTCGACGATGGGGCGCTGCGGAGCACTCACGCTGGCGACCGTTACTTTACCACACGAAGAAATTGCGCGCCGCCCGATCGGGAGGAGCCCGCTCCGGCGCCTGAGGATGGGGCGGACGATGTTCGGTGCCCCCGGCCCAAGATCGTGCGGGCCGTGTCCAGTCGTGCCATCACGGTCTCGGACGTGACATGAAGCGTCTCTGCCACTTGGACGTAGCCCATACCGACGAGCACGGTGAGGAGCAGAACCTCGCGGTTCTCGAGTGGAAGCAAGTCGAGCCGAGCGATATCCCTCGGCATGAAGGCCAGTGGACCCGCTGCGGACGCGGCTTCGGCGGTCGAAGATGTCAGCGCTTTCATCGCCGAGGTCCCGTGGAAGGAATGCTCCCAGTGTCGATGCACACGCATCAAGTTCCCGAAACACCAGGACCGCAGATGCGGCCCGCGCGCCATCCGCTCGGCCCGCATGGCGAGAACGATCGTTTCTTGAACAAGATCGTCGGCGACTTGAGCCGAATGGCTCCGCACAAGAGCCCGCGCGAAGCGCCGCATATGGGGAATCAAACGACCAAGCTCTTCGCCAAAACTCGGCATGGGTGCTGTTCCACTCTCCACAAGGATGGCTAACGCCCGCCTTTTCGTTACCAAATTTTTACCATCTTAGTTCAGGATATGCGGTTTGCCCATGCGGCTTGCGGTTCGCTCGAAGTTTTTTCCGTGCGGTTGCGGGGGTGCATGCCCTTTCCACATCAGCTCAGGTTGGGTTAGAGACTGCCGACCGTCTCGCCGGCGCGCGGTCTTGCTTCCGGAGAGGCCTCGTCGGCGAACCGGAATTCAAGATGTCAGATGTCGCAAGCACCGCCCTTGGTGGCCAAGCCGGGATCCTCGCTGGGCGTCGCGGGCTCATCATGGGTTTGGCGAACAATCGATCGATCGCTTGGGGCATTGCCAAAGCGGCGCGGGCGGCCGGTGCTGAGCTTGCCTTCACCTACCAGGGCGATGCCCTGGAAAAGCGTGTGCGTCCCTTGGCGCGCGAGCTTCAGGGAGAAGTGGTCGGACATTGCGACGTTACCGATCCGGCATCGATCGATAGCGTTTTCAAAGCGGTCGAGACGCTTTGGGGTCGGATCGATTTCCTGGTCCATTGCATCGCTTTTGCCGACAAGGACCAGCTGACCGGGCGCTACATCGACACGACAGAGGATAATTTCGTCAAATCGCTGCTCATCTCTTGCTATTCCTTCACGGCGGTGGCGCAGCGGGCCGAAAAGCTGATGGGGCCGGGCGGATCCATGCTGACGCTGACCTATTACGGCGCCGAGAAATGGATGCCGCATTACAACGTGATGGGCGTCGCCAAGGCCGCGCTCGAGTCGAGCGTGCGCTATCTCGCGGCCGACCTCGGAGCCAAGGACATGCGCGTGAACGCGATTTCGGCCGGTCCGATCAAGACACTGGCGGCTTCGGGCATCGGCGACTTTCGCTATATTCTCCGGTGGAACGAGTTGAACGCCCCGTTGCGGCGAACTGTGACGATCGAAGAGGTCGGCGAGAGCGCGGCCTTCCTGCTGTCACCCATGTCGCGCGGCGTCACCGGAGAGATCCTTCATGTCGATGCGGGCTATCATATCGTCGGGATGAAGAATCCTGCGGCGCCCGACATCGGCGCCAGGGAGGAAGGCTAGATCGGATGGCGTCCACGGGGACCCGTTTCTTCTTCGTCCGCCATGGCGAGACGGATTGGAATCGGGAGGGGCGCCTTCAGGGTCAGCGCGACTTGCCCTTGAACGCTCGTGGCAAGGATCAGGCCTCGGCCGTGGGCCGCAGTCTCGCTCGCTTGGCGCGGGAGCGAGACCTCGATACGCGGATTTTGGACTGCGTTGCCTCTCCGTTGAGCCGGACGCGCGAGACGATGACGTTGCTGCGCGGCGCTATGGGTCTCGACCCCGATGATTATCGACTCGACGAGCGCCTGAAGGAGATTCGTTTCGGCCGTTGGGAAGGCCGGACCTGGCCGGAGATCGCCGCCGTCGATCCGGCGGCCGTCAAGGCGCGAAAACGCGACAAGTGGCGGGCCGTGCCCCCCGGCGGCGAAAGTTATGCCCAGCTTCGCGACAGGGTACGGCCGTGGCTGGGCACGCTGCGAGACGATTCGATCGTCGTCGCCCATGGCGGTGTCGCGCGCGCCATCCTGACCTTGGTCACCGATCTCGATCCGGAGGTGGCCCCGGGCATCGAAATCCCTCAAGGGCGCGTTCTTGTCGTGGGTGACGGTCGGGCGGAATGGATTTGAAACAGGGGAAGTGTGGGTTTCCGACCACGTCAGCCCGCGTTCAGGTTTGGCCGGCTAAATCCCATCTCATCCCGGTGATGGATAGTTGCTTGTCGTCGTGCCTTCAGGGCTTTTGGCAAGAGAGCTGCCAAATCGCCTCGGATTGCCCATAAATGGCGGCAACGATTCGAAAATGGGATATGTGCCGGGGCGACGCGACGCAGAAACCCGGCAAGATTGGGCGCTAGACACGATGGGTCATACCACTGCCGCTTCCGTTCGTCCGCCGAGCGGGCAGGGCGATACACCGGAGCTGGGCCAGTCGATCGCCGGTTCTGCCTCGCACGGCGAAAGACATCCGGAATTCCTGCGGGACGAATTGCTGGCGGAGATTTTCGCGGAGGCCGTCGCGGCGCATGGGTCCGCCCCTGCGCTTCGTTCGCCGGCGAGGACCATGACCTATACGCAGGTCGATGAGGCTTCGAATGCCCTTGCACGAGGACTTCTTCGCCGTGGCCTCGCGCCCGGAAAGGTGGCCGGGTTATGGATGCAGCGAGGCATCGATCTCCTGATCGCGCAAATTGCCATCGCCAAAACCGGAGCGGCCTGGCTGCCGTTCGATGCCGACGCGCCGGCGGATCGTGTGGCGGTCTGCCTGACCGACGCTTCCGCCCATCTGATCCTGACCGACGACGCCTTCGCGGCCGAGCATGGCGCGGCGCTGAACTGCGAAGTCGCGACGCCGTCGCGTCTTGTCGATCCAAACGACACGACACCGATTGGTCCCCGGGCTCTCGGGGCTCATCCGGACGATCCGGCCTATTTGATCTACACGTCGGGCTCGACCGGCATGCCCAAGGGCATCGTCATCAGCGGGCGCAACATTTGCCACTACCTGCGCTCCGCCAACCACCTCTACGGAATTCGGTCCGAGGATGTGGTTTTTCAGGGCGCATCGGTCGCCTTCGATCTCTCGATGGAGGAGATCTGGATTCCGTATTTGGTCGGAGCGAGCCTCTTCGTGGCCAGCCGCGAGATGCTCGGCGAGGCCGATGCCTTGCCGGACGTGCTTGGCGCGGCCCATGTCACGGTTCTCGATACGGTGCCGACGCTGCTCGGCCTCCTGTCTCGCGACATTCCCTCTTTGCGTCTGATCATCCTCGGCGGCGAGGCGTGCCCGCCAACGGTCGCGGAACGCTGGTGCCGCTCGGGACGGACGATCGTCAACTCCTACGGGCCTACAGAGGCCACGGTGGTGGCAACGGCCTCGATCGTCGAGCCAGGGATCCCGGTCACCATCGGCGGCCCGATCGCCAACTATACCTGCTACGTCGCCGATGAGGGGCTGCGGCTCGTCGGGCGGGGCGTCGAGGGGGAGCTTTTGATCGGCGGTCCCGGCGTGGCGAGGGGCTATCTCAATCGTGATACGCTCACGCATGAGAAGTTCATTGCCAATCCGTTCGGGGGGGATGGCGGCGACCCCATCCTCTATCGGTCCGGCGATGCCGTGATGATGGACGATAAGGGCCTCATCCATTTTCGCGGCCGGATCGACGATCAGGTGAAGCTGCGCGGCTTTCGGGTTGAACTCGGCGAGATCGAATCGAAGCTCGGTCAGCGCGAGGGCGTCGGCCATGCCGCCGTGGTGCTGCGCAATGATCATGGCCTCGACCAGCTCGTGGCCTTCATCGTGCCAGAACGCCAGTCCGCCTCGCTCGATGTCGTCCGGTTGCGGGCCGAACTGCGCGACCTCCTGCCGCCCTACATGGTGCCGTCGCGTTTCGAGGCCATCGAGGTCTTGCCGCGCTTGAGTTCCGGCAAGGTCGACCGCAATCGGCTGAAGAAGATCGAGCTCATCGCCCAGACGGCCGAAGCGCAAGAGGAGCCGCGTACGCGCACCGAGGCGTCGCTCCTCGCCGCCGCCAGACTGGTTCTGCCCGCACAGCCCATTCCCTTCGATGCCGATTTTTTCACGGATCTCGGCGGCCATTCCCTCCTGGCCGCGCGTTTCGTGTCGGTGGTTCGCGAGGATCCGGTGCTGGCGGGCATCACCTTGCAGGACATGTATCGCGCCCGGAGCCTGCGGGCGATCGGCGCCCTGGTCGATGGCCGAGCCACGAAAACGCGGGGGCCGGTTCGCGATCTCGCCTTCGAGCCGCCCCCGCTCCTTCGCAGGTTTCTATGCGGCCTGGCCCAGGCCGTGACCCTGCTGTTCATTCTTTCGTTCGCCACAGCGCAATGGCTCGGCGTCTTCGTCAGCTACATGCTGCTGACCGACAGCGACGCCTCCATCCTTGAGGAAGCGCTGTCGCTGGTCGCGGTCTATATGGTCGTCAATCTTGGCAGCCTGCTTTTGGCGATCGCGGCCAAATGGTTGATCCTGGGACGAACGAAGCCGGGGCGCTACCCGCTCTGGGGCGTCTATTATTTCCGCTGCTGGGTCGTGCAGCGCCTCATCGCCCTCACCCATCCGAAGTGGTTTCAGGGCTCCCCGGTCATGCGTCTGTTTCTGACGGCTCTTGGAGCTAAGATCGGAAAGGACGCCATTATCGGCGACCACGAAGTGGGGGCGCCTGACCTCCTGGAGATCGGCGCGGGTTCCTGCACCGGCGGCAAGGTCAGCTTCAACAACGCCCGTGTCGAGGGCAACGAATTCATCGTCGGGCGGATCGTCATCGGCGCGGATTGTTATGTCGGGACGTCCTGCGTCATCGAAGAGGATGTCGTCATCGGCGAGGGTGCTGAACTCGGCGATCTCACGGCGGTTGCGTCCGGCATCACCATCGGTGCCTATGAGATCTGGGATGGATCGCCGGCCCGCCGGGTGGGCAAGCAGGATCCGGCGGCGCTCGAGGTTGCGCCGACGGCGTCGAGAGGCAGGCGGCTCGCGCAGGGGATCGTTTACGCCGTCTTGCTGCTGATCATCCCTCCGTTGGGTCTCTTGCCGATCTTCCCGGCCTTCTGGGTCTTCGACCAACTCGATGTCTGGTTGAACATCCCCGACGTCGACCGCTTCGCTTACTTGGCCTCTCTGCCGCTTCTGGCTTGGCCGACCTCCTTTGTCATGGTTTTGACCACCGTGGCCTTCATCGCGATGATTCGCTGGATGATCCTGCCGCGCGTCAAAGAGGGCACCTATTCGGTGTTCTCCTGGTTTTACATGCGTAAATGGGCGGTGGCGCTCGCCACGGAGATCACGCTCGAAGTGTTGAGCTCGCTCTTCGCCACCATCTACATGCGCACGTGGTATCGGCTGATGGGCGCCAAGATCGGCAAAGATGCCGAAATATCGACCAATCTCGCCGGACGTTACGACCTCGTCGAGATCGGCGAGAAATGCTTCATTGCCGACGAGGTGGTGCTCGGCGACGAAGAGATCCGCCGGGGATGGATGATCCTTAAGCGCGTCAAGACCGAGGCCCGGGTCTTCGTGGGCAACGACGCGGTTGTGCCGGCGGGCTCGCATATTCCCGAGGGCGCTCTGATCGGCATCAAGTCGAAGCCTCCCGCCAATGCTCTGATGAGCCCCGGCGATACCTGGTTTGGTACGCCGCCGATCAAGCTTCCCGTGCGCCAGCGGTTCGACGGCGGCGGCGCCAATTGGACCTATGAGGCTCCGCGCTGGAAGAAATTCGCGCGAGCGGTCTTCGAGGCGGTGCATATCTCCCTGCCGACCATGCTGTTCATCGTGTCAGGGACGTGGTCGGTGGAATGGCTTGGGCCAAAGGTGCTCGACGGCCTTTATTGGCAAGTGGCGGCTTTGTTTGTCTTCGTCTCCCTCGCCATGGCGATGGCCATGACCGCCATCGTCATCGCGATCAAATGGCTGACCATGGGCCGTTATGAACCGACAATGCACCCCATGTGGTCGTGGTGGGCCATGCGGACGGAGGCGGTGGCTGTCATGTATTGGGGCCTCGCCGGCCGCGTGCTGCTCGAACATCTGCGTGGCACGCCGTTCCTGCCTTGGATGCTCCGCTTGTTCGGCGCCAAATTCGGGCGCGGCGTCTACATGGACATGACCGACATCACCGAGTTCGATTGTGTGACGGTCGGCGATTTTTGCGCGATCAATTCCTTGTCCGCGTTGCAGACGCATCTTTATGAGGATCGCGTCATGAAGGTCGGTCGAATCGTGATCGGCGATGGCGTGACGATCGGGGCCGGTTCCACCGTGCTCTACGATACGCATGTCGGTAACTTCGCCCGCCTCGGTCCGCTGACCCTGGTGATGAAGGGCGAATCGATCCCGGCGAACTCCGAATGGGTCGGCGCACCGGCCGAGCCCAAGGGCGCGGAGGACGAGTCGGCTTTGGATAAAGCGGCGTAAAGTTAATGAGGGTTGAACCTCGGCGACTCTAAAAATCGCAATCCTTCTGCTGGGCCATGCTGTCCGTCTCAGCGCTGATGCGCCTGGGGGTTGGGCACCATTTGGAGATGTCGACGAAATAGGCGTCGGCGAATTTCTTTTTCAGTGCTCCGAGTGCGCCGACTGCCGCCGGTTGCGTACCGAAGAATGCGACCGACCGCCAGAGGCCGAGTCGCTTGAAGAGAATGATCGGATTGGATGTGGCGACCTTGGCTTTGCGGACTTCGTCCATGGCCGCTTCAGGCGATGCATCGGCTCCGAACACGACGCCGAAGCCGACGGCGGCAGCCACATCTGGATCATGGATGATCTTGGCGGCTTGGTCCGAAGCCGTGGTGGCGGCTTCGAGTTGAATGTTTGCGTCGGCGGTCGTGCGTTCAATTTTGGCGTTAAGGTCATCTGTCGGTACAGGAGCCGAGGCCATGCCCTTAAGTTTTGCATTCGCTTCGTCCAACTGAGCTTTGGTGGTTTGAACCAGTGCTTGGAGGTCTTGAACACTTGATTTCAAACCATCGTTCTCTGCCTTTAGATTTTGCCCTGTCTGCACAAGCTGAGCAATTCGATCGGGCACCTCGTTGGCGTCCATCCCACCAATCAGCAACTTGCCGTCGTCGGTGAGTTTCACGGCCGCGCTCGTGAGAGCGACGTCGACGATCTGAATTTTTGAGCCCAGAATATTGATTTCCGAACTCTTGATGCTGAATCGGTGAAGAAGAGGAACCAATTCCGGCGCGAACACGATGATCGCCAAAACCACCATGATCGAAAATTGAGTGGAAATACTCAGCCAAGCCGTGACCGCGTCGGCAGAAGCTTTCCAAAGCGCATAACGAGCGATAGCGACCGCCGGTTGGACGCGTGGGACTTCAGAAGAAGGCGTCAGTTCCTCAGTCACATATCGCTCCAGAGCGTAGAGCGTCCATCGTCGGCCGCATCATCCCGGCGGGTTGGTTGGCCGTCAACCGCGATCGCATACCGGCCATCCCCATGAGAGCCGATGCGCAGTGTGACAGACGACGAGAACCCACCTAGAAAAACCTTCTGTTGATTGTCCTCGGCGAACGCGATTCATGTCTCACAACACTTTCGGCCACCTGTTCCGGGTCACCACCTTCGGGGAGAGCCACGGCCCAGCCCTTGGCTGCGTGATCGACGGGTGCCCGCCGGGTATCCCGCTCGCCGAAGGCGACATTCAGGGCGATCTCGATCGCCGTCGTCCCGGGCAGTCGCGGTTCACCACCCAGCGGCGCGAGGCCGACCAGGTGAAAATCCTGTCGGGAACCTTCGCTGAAGGAGAGGGCGCGCCCCTCACGACGGGGACGCCGATCGCGCTGCTGATCGAGAATACCGATCAGCGGTCAAAGGACTACGGGGATATCAAGGACAAATTCCGTCCCGGCCATGCCGACTACACCTACAATGCCAAATACGGCATCCGCGACTATCGGGGCGGTGGGCGTTCCTCGGCCCGCGAGACTGCGGCTCGTGTCGCCGCAGGCGCCGTGGCCCGCAAGGTTCTGCGCGGCGTCACAATTCGCGGGGCGCTGGTTCAGATGGGGCCGCATGCCATCGATCGCGGACACTGGGACTGGGAGGAGGTTGGCCGCAACCCGTTTTTCTGCCCCGATCCCACGGCGGCGCAAGCCTTCGAGATCTATCTCGACGACATCCGCAAGCAGGGCTCCTCGGTCGGCGCCGTGATCGAGGTGGTGGCCGAGGGTGTGCCGGCCGGATGGGGGGCGCCCATCTATGCCAAGCTCGATGCCGATCTCGCCTCGGCCCTTATGAGCATCAATGCCGTCAAGGGTGTCGAGATCGGCGACGGCTTCGCGGCCGCCGCCCTCACCGGTGAAACCAATGCGGACGAAATGCGGGCCGGCAACGAAGGGCCGCCACGCTTCCTCTCCAACCACGCGGGCGGCATCCTTGGCGGCATCTCGACGGGTCAGGCGATCGTGGCGCGGTTCGCCGTCAAGCCGACCTCGTCGATCCTCTCTCCGCGCCGCACGGTCGATCGTGCCGGCGCCGAGACCGACATCATGACCCGAGGGCGGCATGACCCCTGTGTCGGGATTCGGGCTGTACCGGTCGGCGAAGCCATGATGGCCTGCGTGCTGGCCGACCATTTTCTTCGTCAGCGAGCTCAAACCGGTGCCGATTTTTCAATAAATTTAGCAGCACTAAACTCTGCGGAAATTTAGCTTTACTAAATTCATGAGCCTTGTAGGCTCTTGTCATGAAGCTTGGTGAGTGGCTCAGCGCCAAACGTATGACCCGGTCGGCGTTTGCTGCGCGGATCGGCCTTTCGCCGGGCGCGGTGACGCAGATCTGCAATCAGGCGAACGCCTGGGTCTCGCGCGAGACAGCCGAACTCATTGTGAAAGCCACGGGCGGCGAAGTGACGCCGAACGATTTCCTCAACGGCCCTTTGCGGGGACCGCATCTTTTGGAAGGTCCGGCCATGAGTAACCAGCGCTCCGTTCTCGAAGCCATCGAGGCTATCGGACGCGGCGAGATCGTCGTCGTAACCGATGACGACGATCGCGAGAACGAGGGCGACCTCATCTGCGCCGCATCGTTCTGCACCTCGGAGAAGATGGCCTTCATCATCCGCAACTGCTGCGGCATCGTCTGCGTTCCCATGACCGCATCCGAGGCCAAGCGCCTGCAGCTCGCGCCGATGGTGGCGGCCAACGACGCACCGCTCGGCACGGCCTTCACGGTCACGGTGGACGTCCGCCATGGGCTCACCACCGGCATTTCGGCGGAACAACGCGCCAATACGGTGCGGGCCTTGGCCAACGGCAATATGAGCGCCTCGGATTTCGTGCGCCCGGGACATGTGTTTCCCTTGATCGCCAGGGACGGCGGGGTGCTCATGCGCTCCGGGCATACCGAGGCGGCTGTTGATCTTTGCCGTCTCGCGAACCTGCCTCCTGTCGCCGCCATCTGCGAACTCGCCAACGACGACGGCACCGTGATGATGGGCGATCAGATCGTCGCCTTCGCGGCCAAACATTCCCTCAAGGTCATTTCGGTCGCGGACCTCATCGAATATCGCCAAGCGCGCGAGAAGCTTGTGGAGCGCGTCGCGAGCTTTCCGGTGAAGACCGCCATTGGCGAACTGACCGGATATGCTTATTCCACGCCCTTCGACCAGGTGCAGCATTTCGCTTTCGTGCATGGACGCATCGGCGGCGGCGAAGATGTGACCACCCGGCTGCATCGGGCCGATATCTTGCAGGATGTGCTTGGAGGTGGCTCGAATATCAGCCGATCGCTGGTCCGGATGGCCGCGGCGGGCAGGGGCGTGCTGGTCTATCTGCGGGATGGGACCGCGGGCGTTCCCATGTCGTCGTTGCGAACCGCCGACGAAGGCACGGAGGCCTTGCGGATCAAGAACTGGCGCGAGATCGGCGTCGGCGCCCAAATCCTGCGTGATCTCGGCATCCACTCCATCCGCCTGTTGTCGTCGAGTGAGAGGACCTACGTTGGCCTGTCGGGTTTCGGCATCGGCATTACGGCGACGGAAGCTCTCGACTGATCGAGAGCGATCAGGCCGTCTCGCCCATCAGCGCGCCGACATGGGCTGCGGCCGAGAGGGCCAGGCCGCGCAGATCGTAGCCGCCTTCGAGGAGGGACACGATGCGGCCTCCGCATCGTTTTTCGGCGACATCCATCAACCGCAGTGTCGCCCAGGCGAAATCGTCCTCGACCAGGCGTAATTGAGCCAGCGGGTCTCGATGATGAGCGTCGAAACCCGCCGAGATGATGATGAGGTCCGGAGAAAATGCATCGAGCCGTGGCAAGATCCGGTTCATAAACGCCTCTCGGAAGACAGCGCCATCGTCGCCTGCCCGCAGCGGCGCGTTGACGATAGTGTCATGGTCGCCGCGTTCGCTCAGCGATCCAGTCCCCGGATAGAGCGGCATCTGATGCGTCGAAGCATACAGCACCGAAGGGTCCGCCCAGAAGATATCCTGGGTGCCGTTGCCGTGATGCACATCGAAGTCGACGATCGCGACACGGCCTAGCCCGCGCCTCGTCTGCGCATGGCGCGCCGCGATGGCGGCATGGTTGAAAAAACAGAAGCCCATCGCGATGTCGCGTTCCGCATGGTGCCCCGGCGGGCGCATCGCCACAAAGGCGTTATCGGCCCGTCCTGCCAAAACCTCATCGACGGCGAACATGGCCCCGCCTGCCGCGTGCAGCAACGCCGGAACGGTTCCGGCGTTCATCGCCGTGTCACCATCGATCCGCTTGATCGACCCCTCTGGGATGGGCAGGTCGATCAATCGGTCGACATAAGAGGCCGGGTGGGCAAGGTAGATCGCTTCGCGGTCGGCTATCGGCGCCTCGACGCGCCTGAGGGTTTCGAACCGCGGTTCGGCCAGCGCCTGTTCCACCGCGCGGAAGCGATCTGGACGTTCGGGGTGGCCCGGACCCATGTCATGGCCGAGAGCCGAGGGGTGTGAAACAAGCAGCGTGCTCAATCGACACGCCTGTCAGAACAACCGTCGAACCTTGCGGCGCGGTTGGAACGAGATTCGGGATGCGGCATTTCGGTGACAACTCGCCGTTAAAGAAGGGACTATATATCATCCGATTCAGACATCTGGCGTGCGGTCGAGGACAGTCAATGCGAAATGCCCAAGCTGTTGGTGTGATGCTCGCGCTGGCCGTGCTGCTCGGCGGCTGCGAATATAAATCCACGCCCGAACCGCAACTCTCGGCTAGAGACGCGGATTTTATTTCGCAGGTCCCGAAAGCCGACATGGGGCCGAACTTCGAGCGATACCAGGTCGAAGACACGACCGGTCAGCCGCCGGGGACGATCGTCGTCAATACGAAAGAGAAATTCCTTTATTACGTCCTGCCCGAGCATCACGCGATCCGCTATGGCGTCGCGACCGGGGCGGAGGCCTATGGCTGGACCGGAACGGCGACCGTTCGGCGTATGGCCGAGTGGCCGCGCTGGATGCCGCCCGCCGACATGGTCAAGCGCTGGCCGCATCTCGCGCCGGTTGTTGCCGCCGGTGGTTTGCCGGGCGGCCCGGACAATCCGCTCGGAGCCCGCGCGCTCTATCTCTACGATGCCAACGGACGGGACACGCTCTATCGGATCCACGGCACTAATGAACCCACGGAGATCGGCCACGACGCTTCGTCGGGCTGCATCCGGATGCGGGACATCGATGTGATCGACCTCTACAACCGCGCCAAGGTCGGCACCAAGGTCGTCGTTCTTTAACGGCGTACCTTCGAAGAAGGCGGCGCTAAACCGAGGGCAACGCGCCGCCCAGTGTGATTTCCAGAATTTCCGGTGGCACGCCGAGCCTGACCGGCAAGGCGGATTCCCCCAATCCGCCCGAAATGATCATATGCCGATCGTTTTCGACCATATGGCCATAGATGTAGTGGCGCGAAGGGGCGAAGGGCGCGCCGATGATGGGGAGATTGACCTGTCCCCCATGGGTATGGCCGCACAGCGTCAATGACACGCGATCCGGCACTTTGCGAAACACGAAGGGTTCATGCGCCATCAGGATGACCGGCGCGTCGCCTGAGATCTGCGCCAGCGTTCCCTTGAGGTCGTCCGCGCCGCGGGTGTGGTGCCAACTGATGAGATGGGCCATCTGGTCGGCAAGCCCGGCGAGCCAGAACCTTTGCCCATCCTTTTCCAAAGGTATGGCACTGTTCTCGAGAACCCTGACACCGATTCCAGCGAGGGCTCGACGGATCTCGTCTGGTCCTCCGCTCATGCCGGGCAGGGGGCCGTGCCACCAATCATGGTTCCCGAGGATCGAATAGACCCCGAGCGGCGCACGCAACACCGATAGCGCATCGGCCCAGGCACCCGGCATCACCGGTGCCGTGACGACGCGGTGTCCGGCATTGTAGTCGCCGAGCAGGAGGATGATGTCTGGATTGATGGCATTGGCGGCATCCGCGATGCTTCGAATGCGCTCCGCCGGCATCCAGGGCTCGCAGGCATGGATGTCTGCGATGACCGCGATTCGCATGCCTAGGCGTTCCGGCCAGCGCGGCGGCGTCAACGCATATCGGGTCAGGCGCGGCACCATCATCGGCTCGCCGGCCACCGCATAGGTTCCGACCCCCATGCCGCCAAGGGCCAGGCCCCCGGCGCCGATCAGCATCCCGCGCCGGGTGATCAAAGGCATGAAAGCCGTATCCCAATGGGCCGAGCGGCCCCGGTTGCTCTATGACCCTGGATTAGGTCAAGCCGCACGGCTAGCGCCGCGACCGTCGCGTGACCGCGTCGCGGCGAGGTCGGTTGCGGATTTGCCCGGTTCGGGCTTGCTGATGGAGTGAAGCGCGGCGGCAACGGCGGAAATTCCGATTTCGCGATAGAGTTTAGCCTGCAGATCGCGGGCCCCGGCCAACTCATGCGAGGCGAGAGGAGTTTGCATTGAATCCTGCATAACGAACACCTTTCGAATGATCACATTCACTATGGTTTCACGAACGTCGTGAACATTGCCTGAACAATGTCGACCCGTCTTTAATGAAAGACTAATAAGATCATCAAATGGCTGTCTCGTGTCAGCACAGCGATACTGTTTTTGGTATGCGGCAAAGTCAAAATTCCTATTCGCGGCGCTTGTTGTTTTGCGTGGCGAAAATATGTCGATCAGTTGCGGTTTAAGAGATCGCGCAGAAGTGTGGTCTTTATGGTAAACGTGCGGTGTCTGCGACGCGCCAGAGCATGACTGCCGGCGATCGATCTTAAGGTCCTCCACCCGGATGGCGCGAGCGCTTTGACGGTGGCGGGGTATCTGCCTTATCGGTGCCGGATGAACCTCGCCGGCATCCTCTTCGACAAGGACGGAACGCTCATCGACTTCGACGCCACCTGGGGGCGCGCGGCGCACCGGGTGATGGACGCCATGACCCGTGGCGATGTCACGACCTTCGCGCATCTTGCGGACGCCATGCATTTCATCGTCGCGGAATGTCGCTTCAAACCGACCTCTCCGATGATCGCCGGATCGACGACGGATTATGCGTCGGTCTGGGCGACGATCCTCGATCGCCAAGGCGGTCCGGAGTTGGTCGAGGAGATCGATCGTCGCTTCGGCACGGAGGCGCTGGACAGCCTCACCGCGATTGGCGATCCGGCCGCCGTCTTCGCCTCTCTTCGGAGCCTCGGTCTTCGCCTTGGCGTCGCCACCAACGATGCCGAGGGCAATGCCAGGTCGCAATGCGACAAGCTCGGTTTGTCGGGTTACCTCGACTTCATCGCCGGCTATGACACGGGACATGGCGGCAAGCCGGGCCCTGGAATGGTCGAGGCCTTTATTGAGAGGATTGGCGCTCGGCCTGGGACCGTCGCCCTCGTGGGTGATTCGCTCCACGATCTCGAAGCCGCGCGAGCCGCAGGCGTCCTGTCGGTCGCAGTGCTGACCGGGCCGGCCCGGCGGGACGTGCTCGCCCCCTATGCCGACCATATCATCGACAGTATCGCCGATTTGCCCGCCCTCGTGCTGATGTTGAGCGGTAGATCGCGGATCGTCTCGCCGGAATGATGCGGCCATGCTGAGGCGCAGCCTACCGCCCGAGCCCCTCTCGGTCTCGGCGGACTGGAGCCGGCGGACGGCGGGCTTCGCGGTGCTGCTCGCCATTTTCGCGGTCCTGCTCGGACGAAGCGGCGTCGTCGGCGGTTGGGGCGGCGTCGTAGTTCTGGCGACTGCGTTGAGCCTCGCCCTGGTCGGCTTGGGCTTCGCCGCCAATGCCATGATCGTCATCTGGCAGACAGGGCGCCGAGGGATCGACAGGGCGCTCACCGGGATCATGTTGGCATTGATGGTCCTCGCCTATCCGTCCTACCTTGTCGTCGAAGCCTCACGCCTGCCGCCTCTCAACGACATCTCGACCGATCTTGCCGCTCCGCCGGCTTTTTCGACGTCGGCGAAAGCCGTGGCGGCCCGCAACGGCTTTCGGCATGAGGACCCGACCGCCGAGGCGCGCGATCTGCAGCGGCGGGCCTATCCGGCCGTGCAGCCGGTCATGCTCGATCTCGTCGCTGAGGATGCCTATCGGCTCATTCTCAAGACCATTGCGGCGAGGCGGTGGAAGGTCATCGAATCCGTAGCGCCGAAGGGCATGTTCGGCGTCGGCCACATCGATGCGGTGGCCTCCTCGCGGATCATGGGCCTTCCCGAGGACGTGGCTATTCGCATCCGCCCTCAGGACGGGCAGACGCGCGTCGATATCAGATCTGCGTCGAGGCTCGAACGGCATGATGTCGGCGGCAATGCTGCCCGCATTGAGAGCCTGGCGGACGATCTGGCGAATGCAGAATAGCGCGGTCCACTCACCGCGAGGGCGCTCTCCCGGCGCGAAAAAGGCAAGTCCCTTGCGATCCGCTTCTCTCCGAACTATGGTCCGGCCGCCGTGGTCGAGCCGGGCCTTTGGGGCGTAGCCAAGTGGTAAGGCAGCGGATTTTGATTCCGCCATTCGGAGGTTCGAGCCCTCCCGCCCCAGCCAGTCGGACCGGTTGGCGGCCAACGTGTCCTAGCGTACGTTGCCCAATAGGAAAAACGTCGCCATCCGGCCTCGGCCCTTGACGTCGATGGGTTCACGCGCTTCCGCAGCCTGACTCGAGCCGAGCGCCGCGAGTGTGTCCGCCGAGACGTGAACCCGCCCGGGCTCGCCATGACGTTCCATGCGGCTCGCGAGATTCACCGTGTCGCCCCATACATCGTAGATGAACTTGTCGGTGCCGATGATGCCCGCCGCCACAGGCCCTGAATGCAGGCCGATGCGAATGGCGAGGGGCCGACCAAGGTCGCGGCTGATTGTCTCGACGATACGGGGCATTTCCAGCGCCATAGCGGCCACCGCCGAGGCATGGTCCCGCCGTGGCTCCGGCAATCCGCCCGCCACCATATAGGCGTCTCCGATCGTCTTGATCTTTTCAAGCCCATGGTCGGCCGCGAGCCGGTCGAAGGCTGAAAAAATCCGATTGAGCAGGTCGAGGACACGATCCGGCGGCAGTGTCGCCGTCAAGGCTGTGAAACCGACGAGGTCGCTGAACAGGATGGTCGCTTCGGCAAAGCGATCGGCTATGATGGTTTCGCCGGCCCGCAGCCTCGCGACGACACTCGCCGGAAGGACGTTGCGAAGCAGTGATTCGGATCGAGCCTGCTCGGCCAGCAATTGTCGCGTGACGGCCTGCTCCCGGTCCCGCAGGAATTTTCGTTCGAGCGTCGCGCCGATCCGCGCCCTCAACAGGGTGGCATCGACCGGTTTGGTCAAATAGTCGTCGGCTCCGGCTTCGATGCAACGGGCCGTGCCCTCGATCTCGTCGAGCGCCGAGATCATGATGACGGGAAGAGCGGCGGTGTCGGGGTTCAGTTTCAATCGGGCCAAAACGTCGATGCCGCTCAAGCCCGGCATCAACAGATCGAGCAGGATAAGGTCGAACTGTTCGGGGTCGAGCCCGTCGAGGGCCGCCTCGCCGCTGCTTTCGGTCGTCACCCGATGACCCTCGCGGGTCAGAAGGCGAGTCAGAAGATCGAGCGTGGACGTATTGTCGTCGATGACGAGGATGCGCCCGCTCGCTCGTGGCGGGGGCTCAGCCGATCCAAGCAGCACCAATCCGATGGTCTTGATCGACGCCGCAAGATGCCGGTGCGTATGAAGACCAGCCGCATCAATGGTTCGCGGCTCGTGGCCCTCCGATCGGATGAAAGTCGCCATGGCGTCGATCTGTCCAAGGAGGCGCCGGGCGGCGCTCAGGATATCGGCCAGGATGCCGCTGCGAAGGTCGATTCCCTCTGCTTCTTCGGCCAGCAATTCGCCGTAACCGAGGATGGCCGTGATGGGAGTCCGCAGGTCATGGCGAAGCGTGCTGGCAAAGGTTTCCGGGTCGCTTTCCCGCGCTTGGTGAGCGGACGCCGGATCGAGCAAGGCGGAAACGATTGATTCGAGACGGCCGACGGCGGTTTGCATCTTCTCGATGTCGGCCGCGCAACTGGCCGGTAGGCCTATGCCGCAATCCTCGAAGAGAAGCCGCACCAGGCCCGCTATGGCATCGACGGGTGCCTTGAATTCAGCGCGAGCGAAGATAGCCAGAAGATAAGGCAGCGTGTCGGATTGCCGTGCGGAGGAATCGTTTGGGTCCTCCCGCATCTCAGACATTCGGCCTCTCAATCACTCTATCGTGTGGGGGAACTCCCCTTGCTGCGGATTAGATCCCTGGCGTCAAGGCTCACCGACAATAGCGAGTGGCGATGAACGCCGCATGGACCACGACTGGCGCGAGTTGAGGCATGGCAGCAGCCTTTGCAAGACATTCCCTTGTTTGATACGCCGCTCCTGCGCCAAAGAGGCCCGAGGTCACGGTCGAAACGACCCGTACGAAAGTAAGAACCGATGCCGATGATGCGTCCCTTGGTTGCCGGAAACTGGAAGATGAACGGCCTTAAGGCCTCGATGAGCGAAATCGTTGCGATCCGCGATGCTATCGCCAACGGCGGCGCGGGGCGTGCGGAAGCTGCGCTCTGTCCGCCTTTCACCCTGCTGGCGCCAACTGCGGAGCGTCTCGCTCAGAAGGCCGGTTTGCTGCTGGGCGCCCAAGATTGCCACACAGCGACGGCGGGTGCCTATACGGGCGATGTTTCGGCGGAGATGCTCAAAGACATCGGCGCGAGCTTGGTGATCGTCGGCCATTCGGAGCGGCGGGCCGGTCATGGCGAAACGGATGAACTCGTTCGGGGCAAGGCTGAGGCCGCGCTCCGCGCGGGCCTGGTCGCTATAATCTGCGTGGGTGAGACGCGGGCGCAGCGGGACGGCGGCGAAACGTTGCGGGTCATTGGCCGCCAAATCGACGATTCCGTGCCCCCGAAGTCCACCGGCAAGATGATCGTCATCGCCTACGAACCGGTCTGGGCCATCGGAACCGGTCTCGTGCCATCGGCGGCGGATGTCGCCGAGGTGCATGCCTTCATCCGCCGGCGTCTCGCTACGCTGCTCGGGCAGGAGGGCGAAAACATCCGCATTCTGTATGGCGGATCGGTCAAGCCCGCCAATGCGAAGGAGATCGTGGCCCTGCCCGATGTGGACGGCGTCCTGGTGGGAGGAGCCAGCCTCACCGCCAAGGATTTCATGGGAATCGCCGAAGCCTATCGCTGATCCGATGAGGGCGGTGTATTTTGCATCATCGGCGGCTTCGTGTATGAACCCCCCACATCGATCGACGCGGGGCATGGCATGAGCCGGCCACCGCGTGATGCTGCTATTTGAGTGCATGACATGCAAACCGTTTTGATCGTGTTTCACCTGATGGTGGTGATCGCGTTGGTGGGGACCGTTCTGCTGCAACGTTCCGAAGGCGGAGCTCTCGGGGTTGGCGGTGGCGGAGGCTTCATGACCGGTCGTGGCCAAGCCAATGCCTTGACAAGGGCGACCGCCATTCTGGGGGCCTTGTTCTTCGCGACGAGCCTCGGCTTGACCTTGCTGGCCAATTACAATCGTGCGCCGAAGTCCATCATCGACACGGCGCCGGCTTCGGCAACCCATCAGCCCGCCGTCCCGGGGACACCTGCGTCGAACCCGCTAGACCAGTTGAAGAAGCTCGAAGAGCAAAAACAACAGCAGCCGCCGGGGACGCCCGAAGTACCGAAATCTCAATAATTTCGCGTCCCATGTTTCGTATGACGAGCGGTTGATCCCGCCGCTCACAAGGCCGCTGGCGGTGATTCCGGGCTGGTCATCCGTTTCAAACTCGGCTAGGTAAAAAACCCCATGGCGCGGTACGTTTTCATCACCGGCGGCGTGGTTTCTTCGCTTGGCAAAGGGTTGGCATCGGCGGCGCTTGGCGCCCTTCTGCAGGCTCGCGGCTATACGGTGCGGCTGCGCAAGCTCGATCCCTATCTCAATGTCGATCCGGGCACCATGAGCCCCTATCAGCACGGCGAGGTCTTCGTCACGGATGATGGGGCCGAGACCGATCTCGACCTTGGCCATTACGAACGTTTCACCGGCCGCCCGGCGACGCGCGCCGACAACATCACCACCGGACAGATATACCAGGAGATCATCGCCAAGGAACGCCGCGGCGACTTCCTTGGGGCGACCGTCCAGGTCATTCCGCATGTGACCAATGCGATCAAGGAATTCGTTCTCGCCGGCAACGAGGACACGGATTTCGTTCTCGTTGAAATCGGCGGCACGGTGGGCGACATCGAAGGGTTGCCGTTCTTCGAGGCGATCCGGCAGATCGGCAACGATCTGCCCCGCCATCACGCGGTCTACATCCACGTCACGCTGCTGCCCTTCATTCCCAGTGCCGGCGAATTGAAGACCAAGCCGACCCAGCATTCGGTGAAGGAGCTCCGCTCCATCGGGATCCAGCCTGATATTCTTCTGTGTCGCTGCGACAGGCCGGTGCCGCCCGAAGAGCGGCGCAAGCTCGGGCTGTTCTGCAACGTACGCGAGGATGCCGTGATCGAGGGCCGCGACGTCGCCTCGATCTATGACGTGCCCCGGGCCTATCACACGGCCGGCCTTGACCGCGCGGTTCTCTCCGCCTTCGGCATATCGCCTGCACCTAAGCCCGACATGACGCGGTGGAACGCCGTGACCGAGCGGGCCGTCAATCCGGAGGGCGAGGTCACCATCGCCGTGGTGGGCAAATATACCGGCATGAAGGATGCCTATAAATCGCTGATCGAAGCGCTGACCCATGGCGGTCTAGCCAATCGGGTCGCGGTCAAGATCGACTGGATCGAGTCGGAAATCTTCGAGGGCCGCGACCCCGCGACTCATCTCGACCATGTCCACGGTATTTTGGTGCCCGGCGGCTTTGGGCAACGCGGCGCCGAGGGCAAGATCCTTGCGGCCCGCTTCGCCCGGGAACGCAAGATACCCTATTTCGGCATCTGTTTCGGCATGCAGATGGCCGTGATCGAGGCGGCGCGGTCGCTCGGGGCGATGCCGCAGGCCAATTCGACCGAATTTGGTCCGACAACCGAACCCGTCGTCGGATTGCTGACCGAATGGATGCGGGGCAACGAACTCGAAAAGCGGATCAATGATGGCGACCTCGGCGGCACGATGCGCCTTGGGGCTTATCCAGCGCACCTCGACCCGGAGAGCAAGATCGCCGCGATCTATGGAGAGACGCTGATCTCCGAGCGTCATCGTCATCGCTACGAGGTCAATACCGAATACCGTCATCGCCTTGAAGCCAAAGGTATGAAGTTCGCCGGGCTATCGCCGGACGGTCTGCTGCCGGAGACGATCGAACTCGCCGACCATCCCTGGTTCATCGGTGTGCAATATCATCCGGAGCTGAAGTCCCGTCCCTTCGAGCCTCATCCGCTGTTCGCCAGTTTCATCGCCGCAGCGCTGGAACAGTCTCGACTTGTCTGAGCCCATGGATCGCCCGATCGACCATCTGGTCTTGGCGGGACGCGATCTCGACGCCTTGGGGGCCAGCTACCGCAGGCTGGGCTTTTTGGTTGGAGGACGGAACCGGCACAGTTGGGGTACGGAGAACCGCATCGTCCAACTGCAGGGCGGTTTTCTTGAACTCATCGGCTTGGCGCAGGATTTTCAGACGCTCGGCGCGGATGATCCCGCAGCGCCCTTCGCCAATACGATCGAGCAGCATCTCGGCCGGCGGGAGGGTCTAGCGCTGGTGGCCCTGCGCTCCTCGGATGCGGAGGGCGACGCGAGGCGCTTTGCGGCCTCGGGGATCGGTCTCAGTGCGCCGCTGCGTTTTTCCCGCACCGCCGAATCGCCTGATGGAACCCGGCGCGAGGTGGCCTTCACGATCGCCTTCGCGCTCGATCCTGAACAGCCGGTGCCTGAATTCTTCGTCTGCCAGCATCATCACCCCGAGAATTTCTGGAACCCGGCCATGCAGCAGCATCCCAACGGAGCACGGTGTCTGCTCGGGCTGGTGTTGACCGCAGAGAAGCCAGGCACGCGAATGAGCTTCATGACAAAGATTTTCGGCCAGGGATGTGTGACCCTGAACGAAGGGAGCCTCAGCATGGTGGCTGCCAATGATCGCATCGATTGGGTGACGCCCCGGCATTTCGAGGCCGTCTTCGGGGAACAGATCGGCGAGCGGCCGGCTGCGGCTCGGATCGGTGTCGAGGACATCGATGCCGTACGGCGGTTCCTCAACGTCATGGGCTCGCCCTATGCGGTGCGCGACACTCGGATCGTCGTCCCACCCAGCGTCGGCGGAGGCGTCACCTTGAGTTTCGAACCCCTTCATTGATTCTTCGATTTACGGAGCCCAGCCGTGCAGACACATAGCGAGGTTCACGTCGGCATGGCCGGCAAGACGGTGCGGTTCGGCAACCATCTGCCCTTGGCGCTGATCGCCGGCCCCTGTGCGCTCGAAAGCCGAGACCATGCCGTCTTCATGGCCGAGAAACTGTCCGACCTTGCGTCCAAGACCGGCATCGGCCTCGTGTTCAAGAGTTCGTTCGACAAGGCCAACCGCACGTCCATCGACAGCGCTCGCGGGCTCGGTCTTCATGAGGCCCTGTCGATCTTCGCCGAGATTAGGCACCAATTCGGTCTGCCCGTCGTGACCGACGTGCATGAAGCAGACCAATGTGCCGTCGCGGCGGAGGTGGTCGACATTCTGCAGATCCCCGCCTTTTTGTGCCGCCAGACGGATCTTCTGGTCGCCGCCGCCAAGACTGGCAAAACCGTCAATGTGAAGAAGGGACAGTTCCTGGCCCCCTGGGACATGAAGAACGTCCTCGCCAAACTCAATGCGGCCGGCAATGCCGATATCCTTCTCACCGAGCGTGGCGCCAGTTTCGGCTACAATACGCTGGTCTCCGACATGCGTTCGCTGCCGATCATGGCCGCCACCGGCGCGCCCATCGTGTTCGACGCGACCCATTCGGTGCAGCAGCCGGGCGGGCAGGGCACCACCTCGGGGGGGCAACGCGAGTTCGTTCCGGTTCTGGCGCGCGCCGCTGTCGCGGTCGGCGTCGCGGCTGTCTTCATCGAAACCCACAACGATCCGTCAACTGCACCATCGGACGGACCGAACATGGTGCCTCTCAACGACATGTATGATCTGATTTGCCGCTTGCAGGATTTCGATCGACTCGCCAAAGCTTGAGTGTGAGTAGCGTGCCAAGCGT
The DNA here is from genome assembly GCA_965214365.1 of Lichenihabitans sp. Lineage (GTDB taxonomy): Bacteria > Pseudomonadota > Alphaproteobacteria > Rhizobiales > Beijerinckiaceae > Lichenihabitans. The sequence continues at coordinate 860,538 of CBDCBM010000003.1, read as the reverse complement.
GATGGACCCGTTTTCAAGGCGTATCCGATCGGCGCAAGCGGCTTCGGTTCGTCATACATGCAGGGGAAGACAGCTGGCGCTTTGGGGTCATCGAACCTTCACGCGATTCGGCTATCTCAAAAATTTATGAGCGAACCTAATTTCAGCTACGCGGACCCTTCGATGCCTCCGGTCAAGCGGAGCCTCATTCGCCTCGTCGAGGCGGCAACGGGGCAGCGGCGACTGAGACGGCTCTATCTTGCCAACCGGCAGCATCAGATCGAGGGTGAAACGTTCTGGAGTGCGGCCGTTCGCAGCCTCTCCCTCGATGTCCGCTATAATGCCATGGCTTTAGCCAGCGTGCCTGCGACGGGTCCGGTCGTCATCGTTGCCAATCACCCCTATGGCGTGCTCGACGGCATCGTGATCTCGTGGCTGATCCATAAGGTTCGCTCGGATTTTCTCGTGCTCACCAATGCGGTGTTGTTGCGCGCGCCGGAAGTCAGCGACTATGTGCTTCCCGTCGATTTCTCAGGCACCGAAGAGGCGACGCAGACCAATCTGCGCTCCCGGTCCGAGGCACGAAAGCACCTCGATGCAGGCAAATGCATCGTGGTTTTTCCGGCCGGCGGAATTTCCACCGCTCCCGATCGGCTGGGTCGGGAACGCGCCGTGGATGGACCGTGGCAGTCGTTCACCTCGCAACTGATCCAGCGCTCTGGCGCGACCGTGGTCCCGTTTTGCTTCGAGGGGCAGAACAGTCGCCTATTTCAGATCGCGAGCCACCTCAGCCCGGCTTTACGGCTATCGCTGATCTTCCACGAGGTGCGCAACCGCATCGGCACGGTGATGCGCGTCGCGATCGGCGAGCCAATTCCTTTCGAAAGCCTAGCTGGGATCAAGGACCGTCAGCATCTGGCGAACGACCTCAAGGCGAGGACCTACGCCCTTGCCTTGGGTTTTCCGCAACCCGACACGTCCCATCCATTTCGTGACCAACTCGTCGCCCGCCGCAAGAAGATCATGGCCCCGTTGCGCGCGCTCAAACACAAGACCCAGCAGCGGCACGCGGCGTTCGGCGGGAAGGCCAAGGCCGACAGCGCACATCATCCCCGACCCCGGTAGGTCGGCACGCCCTGATCCGGCAACCAGAGATCCTCCGGCGGGCGGGCTGTCTGCCAAAAGACGTCGATCGTAATTCCGCCGCGCGGATACCAATAGCCTCCGATCCTGAGCCATCGAGGCTCCAGCAATCCCACCAGATCCTTGCCGATCCTCACCGTGCAATCCTCATGGAAGGCACCATGGTTGCGGAATGACGTCAGGTAGAGCTTGAGGGATTTCGATTCGACCAGCCAGTCCTGCGGCACATAGTCGATCACGAGATGCGCGAAATCCGGCTGGCCGGTCATCGGGCAGAGAGACGTGAACTCAGGCGCCGTGAACCGCGTCGCATAGAGTGTTCCGGCATGCGGATTCGCCACGCGTTCGAGGCGTGCCTCCTTGGGCGATTGCGGAATCCGGACCTCATGGCCAAGCTGGGTGAGGTGAGAGACGTCGGTCAAAGCTGAACCTGGCTCGCTATGCACCATCAACGCCTCATCCTGAGCGTGTCGGAGGATGGGTCGCCGAGTGCCGTTTACAGGGCCCTCGTCCCTCGAGACGCCGCCTTCGCGGCTCCGCAGGAGAGGGGTTGGTTTCCGTCCGAAATGGTCTAGACGACTGCGATCCTGACACGGCGATTCTGCTTGCCTTTGTTTTCGATCCCGGTGATGGCCACGCGGCCGATCTCGCTCGTGCGGGCCACATGGGTGCCGCCGCAAGGCTGGAGATCGATAGTGCCGATGGCGACGAGGCGGACCTTGCCGGTGCCCATGGGCGGCTTCACCGACATGGTCTTCAGGAGGCCCGGATTGGCCAATAGCTCCTCGTCGGTGATCCATTGCGTGCCGACCGGCGCATCTTGATCGATCAAGGCCTGAAGGCGAGTCTCGATGTCTTGTTTATCGAGGATCGTGTCGGAAATCGCGAAATCGAGCCGGCCTTCGCCTTCGCCGATGGCGCCGCCAGTCACCGGAAAGGGCAGCACCGCTGTCAGGAGATGCAGGGCGGTGTGAACCCGCATCCGCGCGAGCCGCGCGGCCCACTCGATCCGCGCCACGACGCTTTGTCCAACCTCGGGCAGGGCAGCCTCGGCGGCCAGCATATGAAGGACCTTCGTCCTGTCCTTGCTGTATTGCGCGACCGTCACAGGGAATTCCACCCCATCGACGATCAACATGCCGCTATCGCCGGGCTGACCTCCGCCTTGCGGATAGAACACCGTCCTGTCGAGCACGATCCCGCGATCGTCTAACTCGGTAACGACCGCAGGGGTGTCTCGCAGATAGGCGTCGGTCTGGTAGAGAAGCATGGTCACGAATTCGTAAGGCCCTTGATGCCGGGTTGACGCACCAGCCACGCCGGTACGGGAAGTTTCTTGGCTCTCAGGAACACCGGATTATAGAGTTTCGAGGCATAGCGCGCGCCTGAATCGCACAGGATCGTCACGATCCGGTGTCCAGGCCCGAGTTCCCTCGCCAATCGCATGGCGCCAGCGATATTGATTCCCGACGAGCCGCCGAGCAGCAGCCCTTCATGTTCGGCGAGATGGAATACGATGTCGAGCGCCTCCGGATCCTCGATCTGATAGGCGCGATCGATCGGCGCGCCTTCGAGATTGGCCGTGATGCGGCCCTGGCCGATGCCTTCGGTGATCGAGGAGCCCTCCGACTTCAAGACGCCATGGGCATAGAAATTGTAGAGGGCGGCGCCCATCGGATCCGCCAAGCCGATCATCACCTTCGGATTACGCGCCTTGAGGGCCATGCCGACGCCCGCCAGTGTGCCGCCGGTGCCTACCGCACAGATGAAACCGTCGATTCTGCTGTCCATGTCGTCCCAGATTTCTGGACCCGTCGTGGTTCTATGACCCTCGCGGTTGGCGACATTGTCGAATTGGTTGGCCCAGATGGCACCGTGAGGAGAAGTCTCCGCCAAACGTTCGGCGATTCGCTGCGAGGCGTGAACATAATTGTTGGGGTCGCTATAGGGCACGGCCGGAACCTCGATCAACTCGGCCCCGGACAGCTTCAGCATGTCCTTCTTTTCCTGGCTTTGCGTGACCGGAATGACGATCACGATCTTGTAACCCATCGCGCTCGCCACAAGCGCCAGGCCGATGCCCGTATTGCCGGCCGTGCCTTCGACGATGGTTCCGCCCGGCCGCAGCGCACCGCGCGCGACGGCATCCTCGACGATGGCCAGCGCCGCCCGATCCTTGACCGAGCCGCCGGGATTCATGAATTCGGCCTTGCCGAAAATCTCGCAGCCGGTGAGTTCGGAGGCCTTCTTGAGGCGCACGAGCGGCGTATGCCCGATCGCTTGGATGATGCTCTCGACCATAAGCGTCCTACTCTCGGGATCCTGGCTCAAAGCTAAGGGCGGCTGGGTCGGATCGCAAGGGAGCCTAAAGCCGGCGACGGTTCAGCTTTTGCGCAGCGACGCGAAAGCGTCGAGTGCATGCTGGCGCGCTGTGGCATGATCGACGATCGGCTGAGGGTAGGTCTTTCCAAGAACGACGCCGGCCTTTTCGAGGACATCCCCGGCCGCTTCCCATGGCTTGTGGATCCAGCGGCTCGGCAGGTGCTCGAGTTCCGGTACGAAGCGCTTGATATAGGCGCCGTCCTTGTCGAATTTCTCGCTTTGCAGCACCGGGTTGAAGATGCGGAAATAGGGTGCGGCGTCGAGACCGGTGCCGGCGACCCATTGCCAATTCACCGCATTATTCGCGGGGTCGGCATCGCAGAGCGTATCCCAGAACCATTCCTCCCCGGTCCGCCAATGCACCATGAGGTGCTTGACCAGGAAGGAGGCCACGATCATCCGCACGCGGTTGTGCATCCATCCGGTCTGCCAAAGCTGCCGCATGCCGGCATCGACGATCGGGTAGCCGGTCATGCCCTTTTGCCAGGCCTCGAGCATCGCCGGAGAGGGGGTCGTCCAGGGAAAGTCGCGGAAGCGGCGATCGAAGGACTCGGTCGCAAGGTCCGGCACATGAGATAGGACGTTGTAGGCGAAGTCCCGCCAGCCGATTTCCATGAGATACTTCGTGGCCTTAGGATGCGATTTGACCGCCGCGACGATCTGCCGGGGCGAGACTTCGCCGAACCGCAGATGCGGCGAGAGACGCGAGCTTCCATCCTCGGCCGGAACGTCTCGGGCGATCTCATAGGCCGTGACCTGGTTCGCCGCGAAATGGCGCAGCCTGCGGTGCGCCGAGGCTTCGCCCGGCTCCCAAGCCTCCGCTAATCCATGGCTCCAATCCGGCTTTTTCGGCAGCAGATCCAGGTCTTCGATCGTCACCGAATGCGGGGATTTGGACGTGTAGGAGGCGCCCAGAAACTTTCTCGGGGCTGGCAGGGGAGCGTCGATCGCCGGCGCTTCCAGCGAGGCCCGCCAAAAGGCCGAATAGACCTTGTACCAGCCCCCCGTCTTCGGCGTCACCTCGCCCGGTTCGTGGCCAAGGCCGCCGTTGAATGTCTGTACCTCGACGCCCGCCGCTGTGAGCCGTTTTTGGATGTCGTCATCGAGCGCGGTTTCAGCTGCCGAATAACGACGGCTCCAGAACGCCGATGTGGCACCTGATTGCGCGGCCAGGCGGGGGAGAATTTCGGCGAGAGCGCCCGAGAAGAGGTAAAGTGTCGAGCCACGGCTTTCGAGGTCCGCACTGAGCGCGCGCAGCGAATGGGCGAGCCACCAGCGCGACGCGGCGCCGATCCGCCTCTGTCCGGCGGTTTCGTCGTCGAGCACATAGACGAGCAGAAGTGGCGGGCCCGTCTCCGCCGCCGCCGTTAGCGCTGGATTGTCGGCCAGGCGCAGATCGTTGCGGAACCAGACGATGACAGGACGGTGGGAGGCGGTGTCGGACGCTTGACGCGGCATGGCTTCCAGACATTGGCGACGCAGACGCGCCGAGGGATTCGGATTGGAGGGAAGTAGGGCGTGGCGGCTTAGACGGAAAGCATGCAGGTAACGAATTGCGCGGCACCCGATCGCCAGTGGGAGAAGACGGTTGCGCAGCAGCGGGAAGGCTGCGATTTTGCGCGCGGGTAGCGGTCAATCCGAATCGTCGCGATGAATGGTTCGGTTGATCGAGGCGCCGCATGGTTCAGGGGAAATGACGATGAAAGCCTCGTTCGCAATAGCGGCCGGCCTGCTGCTTCTCACCTCGTCTGTTTTCGCCCAATCGTCCGACGCGCCGATGCACAAAAGGCTCGGGATGGCCAAACATCACGCGAGATTGGGGCGAGGGATGCGCTCTGAATCGGGAGCGATCTCGGTTGTCGTGGGAAGCGACATCAAGACGACCTCCTACGGAGAGGTCATCGTTCCGCCCATGCAGATCATCGATGTGAAAGAACAACCCGCGCCCGTCTCGTCGAAGGAGGTTTTGCCTAAGCAAAACACATCTCCAAGCGCGCCGGTGAAACCCTGAATTAACAGGACCCGTTAAGGTCCTGTTTGAGGGTTCAAGCAGGCCGTTCGGCTGAGCGCGTTCACGAACATCCGGTCGTCGCGCCGCAGGTCTCGCATTTAAGGCAAGTCCCGTTGCGTACCAGCGTGAAGTTGGCGCATTCGGGGCAGGATTCACCCACATAGCCCTTCATCCGCGCTTCGGCACGCATTTCGGCGACCGCGCCTTTCGCGGCGGAAAATCCCTGCGGCTCGCTCCAGGCGAGGGACGCGAGTTCCGCTTCCGCCTGCTGCGCCACGTCCTGTTTTAGGGCCGTTGCGCCTGACGTGGGGTAGGGCTCGGCTTTTGCCGTAACCGGGCGCGTTTCAACGGTGGGAGCGGTGGGATTGCCGCGCACCAGCATCAGTCGGTCGGTCTTCGAGCGCACGAGGCCCTTGGACACAAGGCCCTTGGACATGACATTGGCTGGCGCGTTACGAGCCTCGCCGCCCCCGCCTCCTGCTCGGCCTTCCAACTCGCCGGTGCCCAGCACATCGAAGCCGATGTCGGCCGGCTGTACATGCGCGAGGTCAGTTCGGTCGAGATAGGAAATAGCCAGTTCACGGAACACGTAGTCGAGGATCGAGGTCGCGTTTTTGATAGCGTCGTTGCCCTGAACCGGACCCGCCGGCTCGAAACGCGTGAACGTGAAGGCATCGACATATTCGTCGAGCGGCACCCCATATTGCAGGCCGATCGAAATCGCGATGGCGAAGGAATTCATCAAGGACCGGAAGGCCGCGCCCTCCTTGTGCATGTCGAGAAAGATCTCGCCAATACGCCCATCCTTGTATTCGCCAGTCTTGAGATAGATCTTGTGGCCTCCGACTGTCGCCTTCTGGGTATATCCGGTGCGGCGGTTCGGCAGCTTTTCGCGCTCGCGGCGGCGCTCGATCCGCTCCACCACGCGCTCGACGATCCGCTCCGCGACCTCGGCCGTGCGGGCCGGCACCGAAGCGGCAATCAGATCCTCGACCGAATACTCGTCGTCATCATCCTCGACGAGTTGCGAATTCAGCGGCTGCGACAATTTCGATCCGTCGCGATAAAGCGCATTGGCCTTGAGCCCCAAGCGCCAGGACAGGAGATAGGCGTCCTTGCAGGCCTCCACCGTGGCGTCGTTCGGCATATTGATGGTTTTGGAGATCGCGCCCGAAATGAAGGGCTGCGAGGCGGCCATCATGCGGATGTGGCTTTCGACCGACAGGTAGCGCTTTCCGGTGCGCCCGCAGGGATTGGCGCAATCGAAGACTTTGTAGTCGTCGGGCTTGAGATGCGGCGCGCCTTCGAGCGTCATGGCGCCGCAGACATGGATGTTGGCGGCCTCGATCTCGGGCTTGCTGAAGCCGAGATAGGCGAGAAGGTCGAAGGACGCCTCATCGAGCTTTTCCGCCGGTACCTTGAGGTCGTTGACGAGGAAGTCGGCGCCGAGCGTCCATTTGTTGCAGGCGAATTTGATGTCGAAGGCACTCGCGAGCGCCTTGTCCAGCACCTCCAGCTTCTCAGTCGTGAAGCCGCGAGCCCGCAGGCTCGTTGGGTTGACGGCGGGCGCCTGGCGCAGATTGCCATGCCCGACCGCATAGACCTCGATCTCCGCGATTTCGCTCGGCCGGTAGCCGAGGGCGCGCAGCGCCTCGGGCACCGCGCGGTTCACCACCTTGAAATAGCCGCCGCCCGCGAGTTTCTTGAACTTCACAAGAGCGAAGTCCGGCTCGATGCCTGTGGTGTCGCAGTCCATGACAAGGCCGATCGTGCCGGTCGGTGCGACGACCGACACCTGCGCGTTGCGAAAACCATGCTGCTCGCCAAGCGCAAGCGCTCGGTCCCAGGCCGAGCGCGCATGATCGACAACGATGGGTTCGAGGCAGGCGCTGCGATCGAGCGGCACCGGGGCGATCGATAGCGTCTCATAGCCCGATGCCTCCCCATAGGCGGCCCGGCGATGATTGCGGATGACGCGCAGCATCGATTGTGCATTGGGCTCGTAGCCTGGGAAAGGCCCGAGTTCCCGTGCCATTTGGGCCGAGGTCTCGTAGCAGATGCCCGTCATCAGCGCCGAAAGAGCGCCGCCAATGGCCCGGCCTTCATCCGAATCATAGGCGATGCCCGAGGCCATGAGCAATCCGCCGAGATTGGCGAAGCCAAGGCCCAGCGTCCGGTATTTGTAGGAGAGCTCGGCGATTTCCGCAGAGGGGAATTGCGCCATCAGCACCGAGGCTTCGAGGACGATGGTCCAGAGCCGCACCGCATGTTCGTAGGAAGCGACATCGATCCGTCCCGCCGAATTGCGGAACTGCATCAGGTTCAGCGAGGCCAGATTGCAGGCGGTGTCGTCGAGGAACATATATTCGGAGCAGGGGTTAGAGGCCCGGATCGGGCCGCCCGCCGGGCAGGTGTGCCAGTCGTTGATCGTCGTGTGATATTGGAGCCCCGGATCGGCCGACGCCCAGGCCGCATAGCCGATCTTGTCCCACAAGGCGCGGGCCGTCAGCGTCTTGGTCGGCTTGCCGTCGAGGCGGCGGGTCAACTGCCAGGGGCCGTCGTTTTCGACCGCTTCGAGAAACGCGTCCGTGACGCGCACCGAATTGTTGGAATTCTGCCCCGCCACCGTGAGATAGGCTTCGGAATCCCAGTCGGTGGTGAATTCGTCGAAATCGAAGCTGGTCTGGCCCTGCTGCGCGAGTTGGATCACGCGCTGGATCATGTTGTCCGACACGGACACACGGCGGGCGAGCTTGATCTCACGCTTTAGGGCAGGGTTCTTTTCCGGGTTGAAGCAGTCGCTCCCGGAGCCCTCGCAGTTGAGGCAGGCCCGCAGCACCGCCTTGAGGTGGCGCTTGACGATCTTCGAGCCGGTGACGAGCGCTGCGACCTTCTGCTCTTCCTTCACCTTCCAATCGATATAGGCCTCGATGTCAGGGTGATCGGCATCGACCACGACCATCTTGGCGGCTCGGCGCGTCGTGCCGCCGGATTTGATGGCGCCAGCCGCCCGGTCGCCGATCTTGAGAAAGCTCATCAGGCCGGAGGATTTGCCGCCGCCCGAAAGCTTTTCATTTTCGCCGCGCAGCCGAGAGAAATTCGTGCCGGTGCCGGAGCCGTATTTGAAGAGGCGCGCCTCGCGCACCCACAGATCCATGATGCCACCCTCGTTCACGAGGTCGTCCGCGACCGATTGGATGAAGCAGGCATGAGGCTGCGGATGTTCGTAGGACGAGGTCGAGCGCGTCAGCTTACCGGTGATATAATCAACGTAGAAATGGCCTTGGCCGGGGCCGTCGATCCCATAGGCCCAGTGAAGGCCGGTATTGAACCATTGCGGCGAGTTCGGCGCCGCCATCTGGCGGGCCAGCATGAAGCGCAATTCGTCGCAGAAGGCCTGCGCATCCGCCTCGTCGTCGAAGAACTTGCCCTTCCAGGCCCAATAGGTCCAGGTGCCGGCCATCCGGTCGAACACCTGCTTCGCGGAGGTTTCGGAGCCGTAGCGCTCCGCTTCCGGCAGCAATGCGAGAGCGGTCTCGTCCGGCACCGAACGCCATAAGAAGGCCGGAACGGTGTTTTCCTCGACGCGTTTCAATCGTGCCGGAACCCCCGCCTTGCGGAAGTATTTTTGCGCCAGGACATCGGCCGCGACCTGGCTCCAGGCCGCAGGCACTTCTATGCCATCGAGCGAAAAGACGACGGACCCGTCGGGATTGCGGATTTCGCTTTTGGTCGAGCGAAACTCGATAGCCTCGTAGGGAAGAGCAGTGGTCTTGGTATAGCGACGATCGATTCGCATTCCGTCATTCCTATTCAGGGCGGAAGACGCTCCCGCGAAGACCCGAACGGGTTCCGCCCGTGGTGCTCCGCCGAGGAACGTCCCCGCTCATCGCACGCCTCGGGGTCAGAGCCGGGGCGCCGCGATATGCCGCTTTTCATGGTCGAACGCGTTTCCGGCGATCATCCGATCGATCATGGCCCGGCGAGCCGAGAGGCAGCCGCCGTACATTCAACAATGACGATCCACTGGGGTCTCAAACGCGTTTCCGTTGGGGTCAATATGACGATTCACTCCTTCGGAGTCGAATCCGCCAAGGCCCCTTAGGCAGCCCGGCGCAGCCGTTTCGGCCGAATTGAAACTCGAAGATAAACAGCGGACCTTTCTGTACGATTCATCAAGCCCGCGGCATCCGCGACCCTGCCGCAACACCTCCCGGTCGCGTGAGTTATCAACCGCCAAATCTATTTGGGCGCGAGGTTAATGAAATCCGATCCCGATGGATCCTGGTCGGCGACACGCGACGGCCCGACGAAAACCTTTACTCGCACGGCGCTCCGACCTATTGCGGGACGTCGACACGAACAGCGAGTGCAGGCCCTTGAACGCCGTCAACCCGAACGCCAAGGCCCCCACCGCCCTGACCTGGCTCCTGCGGGGCCTTACCTGGTGGTATGGCGCCACGATCAATACCCGCTTTCACACATGGCGCCACGGTGAGGAAGTCGGCAGCGACGAGTTTGGCAACGTCTACTACCGGACGCGCGGCGACGCGATCGACCCCGCTCTGGGCTTCGAGCGCCGCTGGGTGATCTATGCACGTGAGAGCGAGGGTTCGCTGACGCCGCCGGGTTGGTATGGCTGGCTTCGCCAATTGACCGACGAGGTGCCGACGGGCGACAGCTATAAACCCCGTGTCTGGGAAAAACCGCATCAGCCGAACATGACGGGGACGCCGGACTCCTACCGCCCGCCAGGGTCGGTGTTGCGATCCGGGACGCGTCCTAAAACCGGCGGCGATTATGATGCCTGGACGCCGAATTGAGCCCTCGATTTGCCACACCGGACCGCGAGAGCCAACCCCTGAGCCCGCCGGTCTCGGCGTGACGCGTTTGTGCTTGCGGATGGTTGGTTGATGACGATTGATCAATGGAACACTGTCGATCGCCTTCAGTCGAAGCGCGACCGTCGAGGGTGCGCGCATGGGGTGTTCGCCCTTGCGGTGATGATGCTGCTTGGTGGAACCGGACTGGCTCGGGCGGACAAGATCAAGAACGGCACCGCCGTCTTTTCTGGTCTCGACAAAATTACCGGACGGATCATCTCCTTTCAGTCGGCGATGGGCGAAACCATTCAGTTTGGGTCCCTCAAGGTGACGGCCCGAGTGTGCTACACGCGGCCCGAGACCGAAACGCCCCAGACGGATACGTTCGTCGAGGTCTATGAGGTGTCCGCAGGCAATGAGGACAAGCGGATTTTTTCCGGCTGGATGTATGCGTCGAGCCCGGGCCTGCATGGCATCGAGCATCCGATTTACGACATCTGGCTGACCGATTGCAAAAAGCCGGGCGAAACCATCGTGGAGGCACCTCAAACCGCCGACGCGGAGGATCCGAATGCCGTTGCGGCCGCCGCCACTCCGGGGGCTGTACCGGCCGGGGGAGACCTCCCCGCGAAGACACCTCCCAAACCTAAACGCATCCCGAGGCCGGTGCAGGCTCCCGCCGTGGAGGCCGAACGGCGCGAACCGACCCAACGGTTCTTCCCGACGAGCCAATTTCCGAACGACGTCGCGGTTCATGACCTGACCGGATCTCACAATCGCTGATCGGCCACTAGGATCCTACGGCAAGACCGGCTTCGTTTCCACGTCTTGCCTCATTGGCAAGCGCAGTTCATGCGACGCGGTTGGTGCCAGGGGCGTCCAACCCGAGTTGTGCCAACACCATTGCCCCCGGGACCGGACCGGTAGGCCACACTTTGAAGTCGCCGGGGACGTTTAGGGCGGACTCGAGCAACGCCTTATAGGTCAGGCGCGGCACCTCGATGGCTCCAAGGGTCGCGAGATGCGGCGTGACGAATTGGGTATCGAGCAGCGTATAGCCGCCCACGACCAGCCGTGCCGCAAGGTGCAGAAGGCAAACCTTGGACGCGTCGGTTGCGCGGTGAAACATGCTCTCGCCGAAGAAGACGCCGCCGAGCGACACGCCATAGAGGCCGCCGACGAGGGTATTGTCCCGATAGGCCTCGATTGTATGGACATGCCCAAGACGAAACAATGTGCCGTAGAGTTCTCGAATCCGGCCATTGATCCAGGTGTCCGGACGGTCGTGACCAGGGAAGGCGCAAGCGTCGATGACGGCCGGAAAGTCGCGGTCGGCGTGAACCTCGAATCGATCCGACCTTACCACCTTAGCGAGGCTGCGCGAGACGATGAGACCGTTGAGGGGAAAGATGCCCCGCGCCTCTGGATCGACCCAAAACAGATGCGGATCGTCCGCGCTCTCCGCCATGGGAAACAAGCCGGCCGCATAGGCGCGCAAGAGAAGTTGCGGCGTGATGACCGAGAATTTTTTCGAAGCCCGCATAGGTCTAAGGGTGCAGCATCGATCCCGCCGGGGTCAAGCGCTGGAGCATGATGCCGAAACGTCGGCCTGGTTTTCGAACCATATCATGCTCTAAATATTTGAAATCGATCACGTTCATGTGTTTAGGATCGTCAAGCCATTCGACCTAGACACATCGTGCTTTAGCGGTTCCGTCAATGCGTCTAGAGCAGGGTAGCGGCTTTTAGGAACGGCGTGCAGGCCAGGAACAGCGCGATCGGCGAGCCGCAGAAGCCGAACATGAACCGTGCAATGGCGCCGTCCGCCTCGCTGTCCAAGGCCCGGCGCCAAGCCGCAAGGCCATGAGCCAAGCCCCGCGCGATCGCGGTGCCGGCTTTATCCAGGTCATCCGGCTCGATGCCTTTTGAAAACAACGAAGGCACGGTGTGTGAAGCCCGAAGGATTGCACTCATCTGTTTTCTCCCATGGGAGAAGCTTTACCCGAGGGATGTTGTCGCCCGGTCAAATTGATCGCGGCAATTCGATCCATTCGATTTACCCTGTGGGCTCCGAGAGGCGCTGTTTGGAGGCGACCGAGAATCATTGCCATCGGGGGCCGCTTTGCCTATGCGGGGGACTTTCAGAGCATCGGCCGGCGATCCATGGTCGAGGAAGAGAACGGCAGTTATGAGCGTGGACCTATCCCGCACACCGCATCAAAAGGTGCTCATCGTCGATTTCGGCTCGCAGGTCACCCAACTCATCGCGCGCCGTGTCCGCGAGGCCGGCGTCTATTGTGAAATCGTCCCGTGCGACAAAGCCGAACAGGCGCTTCGCGACCTTGAGCCGAGGGCCGTTATCCTCTCGGGAGGTCCGGCATCGATTCCGGACGACGGCAGCCCGAAGGCTCCTGCGGCGCTGTTCGAAGCCGGCGTGCCGGTCCTCGGCATCTGCTATGGGCAGATGGCCATGGCCCATGCGCTGGGCGGCGAGGTCGAGAGCGGTCACAATCGCGAGTTCGGTCGCGCCGATGTCGTGGTCTCCCGGTCGAGTCCGCTGACCGAAGGGCTCTGGCCCATCGGCGGTCGGCATCCGGTGTGGATGAGCCACGGCGACCGCATCACCCGTCTCCCGGAAGGGTTTTGCGTGGTCGCGGCTTCCGAAAACGCGCCTTACGCGATCATTGCCGACGAGGCCAGACGTTTTTACGGCCTCATGTTCCATCCGGAAGTGGTCCATACGCCCGACGGCGCGGCGCTGATCGGCAATTTCCTTCATAAGGTGGCCGATCTCGCCTCAGATTGGACGATGTCCGCTTTCCATGAGGAGGCCATCATCCGCATCAAGGCCGAGGTCGGTTCTGCCCGCGTCATCTGCGGTCTGTCGGGAGGCGTCGATTCGGCGGTTGCGGCGGTGCTCATTCACGAGGCCATCGGTGAGCAGCTCACCTGCGTGTTCGTCGATCACGGCCTGTTGCGCGAAGGCGAGGCAGCGGAGGTGCTACGGCTCTTCCGCGATCACTACAACATTCCCCTCGTGCATGTTGAGGCCGAGGGCTTGTTCCTCGACGCACTCGCCGGCATCACTGACCCGGAGGTCAAGCGCAAGACTATCGGGCGTCTCTTTATCGAAGTCTTCGATGAGGAGGCAAAAAAGCTCGGCGGCGCCGATTTCCTGGCCCAGGGGACGCTTTATCCCGACGTGATCGAAAGTGTGTCGGCGACCGGCGGCCCAGCGGTCACCATCAAGTCGCATCACAATGTCGGCGGCCTGCCGGAGCGGATGAAGATGCGCCTGATCGAGCCGTTGCGCGCCCTCTTCAAGGACGAGGTACGGGTCCTCGGGCGCACCCTGGGCCTACCGCCCGCTTTCGTGAACCGCCATCCCTTCCCGGGGCCGGGCTTGGCCATCCGCTGCCCGGGCGATATCACGCGCGAAAAACTCGAGATTCTCCGACGCGCGGATGCCATTTACCTAGAAGAGATCCGCAACGCCGGGCTTTACGACGTGATCTGGCAGGCTTTCGCGGTGCTGCTGCCGGTGCGCACCGTGGGCGTCATGGGCGACGGACGGAGCTATGATCAGGTGTGCGCGCTACGGGCCGTAACCTCGGTCGACGGCATGACGGCGGATTTCTATCCGTTCGACATGGCGTTCTTGGGCCGCGCCGCAACCCGCATCATCAATGAGGTCCGCGGCATCAGCCGTGTCGTCTACGATGTGACCTCGAAACCACCCGGGACAATCGAGTGGGAGTGATGTCTCCTAGCCTCACGAGGGGACGCCGTTACTCTGCGGCTTCCCTGATCGGGACGTCGTCGGTCCGGAATTCTGCCTCCCGCTCCGCCTCCCGGCCACCGCTGCTTCCGTTCAGCCAGCTCGAGAGCTTGTCGAGATAGATGTAGATTACCGGAGTCGTGAACAGCGTCAGCGCCTGGCTGACGATCAACCCACCGACCATTGAATAGCCCAAAGGTTGGCGGAGTTCCGCGCCGGTGCCATGACCGAGCATCAGGGGCACGCCGCCAAGGAGCGCCGCCATTGTCGTCATCATGATGGGGCGGAACCGCATCAGGGCCGCCTTGCGGATCGCCTGCTCGGGGTTGAGCCCTTCGTCGCGCTCCGCCACGATGGCGAAGTCCACCATCATGATCCCGTTCTTCTTCACGATTCCGATCAGCAGGATCACGCCGATCAGGGCGATGAGGCTGAAATCGAACCCGAAGCCCATGAGGACCAGCAACGCCCCCACACCCGCTGACGGCAGGGTTGAAAGGATCGTCAGCGGGTGGATGAAGCTCTCATAGAGCATACCGAGGATGATGTAGACGACGACAAGCGCGGCGACGATCAGCAGCGGCACGGTGGCGAGGGACTGCTGGAACGCCTGGGCGTTGCCCTGGAATGCGGTCTGAACAGTGGGAGGAAGGTTGAGCTCCTCCTGCGCTTTGGCGATGGCGCTTGTGGCATCGCTGAGCGCCCGGCCTGGGGCGAGGTTGAACGAGATCGTCACCGCCGGGAACTGGCCTTGGTGATTGATCGAGAGCGGCCTGACCGGGTCGGTGCTCCACTGCACGATTGCCGACAACGGCACTTCACCGCCGGTCACCGGCGATTTGATGTAGATCTTTTGAAGCGAATCGACCTTCCCCTGCATGTCGGGCAGGATCTCTAGGATCACGTGATAACTGTTCACCTGGGTAAAATATTGCGTAATCTGATTTTGCCCGAACGCGTCATAGAGCGTGTTGTCGATCAACTGGGCCGAGATGCCGTAGCGGGCGGCCTGATCACGATTGATATCGAGGGTCAATGTCGTGCCGTCAGCCTGCTGGTCGCTGGCGACATCGCGCAATTCCGGTAAGCCTTTCAGCTTGGCGAGCATTTTTGGCGACCACAGGCTCAGCTCGTCGAAATCAGGATCTTGCAGCGTATATTGGAATTCCGTCCGCGAAATTCGGCCGCCGACGCGGATGTCCTGCGCGGCCTGCATGAAGAGTTTCGCGCCCTCGACAGTGTCGAGTTGGGGCCTTAGCCGCGCAATGATCTGCTGCGCCGACGCATCGCGGTCGTCACGAGGCTTCAGCGTCACGAAGACACGGGCGTTGTTGAGCGCATTCTGGCCGCCGAGCGCCATGGCGACCGTGGCGACGCCCGGGTCCTTCAGCACGATCGCCCCAAGGGCTTCCGTCTTGCGGGACATGTCTGCGAAGGAAATGTCCTGCGCACCTTCCGCCACACCGATGATGAGGCCGGTATCCTGGCTGGGAAAGAAGCCCTTGGGAATGATCGCAAAGAGATATCCGGTCAGGGCGACGGTCGCGAAAAACACCAGCAGCGTGACGAACCGAAACCGCAGGCAGAGATCGAGCCCCTTTTCATAGCCGCGCAGCACCGTATCGAAGAAACGCTCCAAGGCCATGTAGAAGCGGCCATGGTTTTCGGCGTTGTGTTCCTTCAAGAACCGTGACGCCATCATCGGCGTCAGAGTCAGGGACACGAAAGCGGAGACCAGGATCGTCATGGCTACCGTGATCGAGAATTCCCGGAACAGCCGGCCGATGATGCCGCTCATCAGCAGGAGCGGAATCAGGACGGCGATCAGCGAAATGCTGATGGATAGGATGGTGAAGCCGATTTCCCCTGCGCCTTTCAGCGCGGCGTCATAGGGTTTCATGCCCTCCTCGATATGCCGGGAGATGTTTTCCAGCATCACGATGGCGTCGTCGACGACGAAGCCAACTGAAATGGTCAACGCCATCAATGACAAGTTGTCCAGGCTATAGCCCGCGACCCACATCAGCGCGACGGCGCCGAGGAGCGCCAGCGGCACTGTGATCGATGGAATGACGGTCGCCCAGAAATTCCGCAGGAAGAGGAAGATCACCATCACGACGAGGGCGATCGTCAAGAGAAGGGTGAACTGCACGTCGTTGACCGATGCCCGAATGGTCGTCGTACGGTCGCTCAGAATCTCGAGCTTCATCCCGGCTGGGACCGAGGCGCGTAGGCGCGGCAATTCCGCTTTGATCTTGTCGACAATGTTGATGACGTTGGCGCCGGGCTGCTTGAAGATGATGAGAAAGACGCCGCGCGTGCCGTTGGCCCAAGCGGCCTGTTTATTATCTTCGGCGCCCGCGACGGCTTTGCCGATATCCCTCACGCGGATCGGCGCGCCATCTTTGTAAGCGACGACAGCGTCGTCCCAGGTCTTGGCTTCGAGAATCTGGTCGTTCGCGTAGATCGTGAAAGACTGACGGACCCCGTCGATGCTGCCCTTCGGATCGTTGACCGTGAGGGTCGAGAGCGCTGTGTGAACGTCCTCGAGCGACAGGCCCTTGGTGACAAGCTTGGAGGGATCGATCTGGATACGCACGGCCGGTTTCTGCTGGCCGCCGATCGTCACCGTGGACACCCCAGAGATCTGGCTGATTTGCTGAGCGATCTTGGTATCGGCATTGTCATCCACCACCGTCAGAGGCAGCGTGTCGGAGGTCGCCGATAGCAGCATGATGGGAGAGTCAGCCGGGTTGACCTTGCGATAGGTCGGCGGCGTCGGCAGGTTCTTCGGCAACTGGCCACCGGCGGCGTTGATCGCCGCGCCCACATCGTTCGAGGCGCCGTCGATGTTGCGGTCGAGGTCGAACTGGATCGTGATATTGGTCGATCCCAGCGACGAGGTGGATGTCAGCTGAGAGACGCCGGGGATCTGCGCGAACTGCCGCTCGAGCGGTTGCGCGACCGACGAGGCCATGGTCTCCGGGCTACCGCCGGGAAGGCTGGCATTCACCTGGATTGTAGGGAAGTCGACCTGCGGCAGCGGCGCGACCGGCAACAGCGGATAGGCGACCAGACCGATACACATGACCCCAAGCATCAATAGCGTGGTCGCGACGGGGTGCCTGATGAACGGACCTGAAATACCTCCGTTCATGGTCACGCTCCTCCCTGAGAGGTCTGCTGCGCCTGGTTGGGCGCGATCTTGACCAGCACATTGGGCTGGAGCCGGTATTGCCCGGCCGTGACAATTGTTTCCCCGGGTTTCAGACCGTCGGAAACCACTGCCGTATCGTCATTCGACAGGCTGACCTTGATGGAACGCTGCTCGACGGTGTTGTCGGGACGGATCACGAAGGCGTAGAGGCCATTTTGGCTGCGCTGCACTGCTGCGAAGGGGATCAGCACGACGTTCTTGCTGACGCTTACGGTCAGTTTGGTCGAAACCGACAGTCCGGGCCAGAGCTTGTGATCCAGATTGTCGAAGCGGGCCTTGAGCCGGACGGAGCCGCTGGCCGTGTCGATCTCGTTATTGACGGTTTCGAGCTTGCCGTCGGCGAGGGCAACGCTGCCGTCCGAATTCAGCGCGGTCACGTTGAGCAGCGCGCTATGCTGTCCAGCCTGGATTGCCGGCAGAGAATCTTCTGGGGCGGTCAGGATGACGGAAATCGGCTCGATCTGGGCGATCGACACGATGCCGGTCTGCGTCGAGGCGTTGACGATGTTGCCCTGATCCACCAGCCGAAAACCGGTTCGGCCATTGATCGGCGACCGGATGGCCGTGTAGCCAAGTTGCGTCTCGGCGTTTTCTACCGATGCGTCGTCCGAGGCGATCTGCGCGGTCAATTGGGCGACGAGCGATGTCTGGGTGTCGAGTTGCTGGCGCGTCGCATAGTCGCTCTTCGCCAGCGATTGGTAGCGGCCGAGGTCGCGCTTGGCGTTGTCGAGGCTGGCCTGGTCCTGTTGCCGTTTGGCGGTCGCCTGATCGAGCGAGGCCTTGAAGGGTCGAGGATCGATTTCGGCGAGAAGATCGCCGGCGTGCACGACCTGTCCTTCATCGAAATGCAAAGCCATGATCTGCCCGTCGACCCGCGTTCGCACCAGCACCGTATTATAGGGTTGGACGGTGCCAAGACCCGCGAGAACCAATGGGAAATCACCGGTTTTCGCCTGCGTGGCCGAGACCGGAACAGCGGCGACCTTGGCCGGCTGGCTCGATGCCGCCGAGTTCGGCGCGAAATAGGCTTCGATCCGTTTCGTCAGCGGTTCGATCTGCTGGCGATCGACCACCATGACGACGCAGATTACTCCGACCCCGAGAAGAAGGAGCTTCCCGGAATATTTTCTCTTGGGCGATTGTGCCATGCGGCGATTCCTGTACCGATCGTCTCTACCGGGCCTAGCCATGACCGCGGACCGATCAATCTTCGACTGTATGAGGGAAATATCGTCGGAGATTTGAAAACTAGTGCGGTCGCTACCGCACCGCATATAAAATTTAGTTTATCTTGCTGCGCCACAGCGGCGATGGTCAGCGAGACACCGCTTGCGCTCGTTTGGACACAGCTTCTGCGGAGGTCTCGCCCACAGCCTGACTGAGCGGAATGATAACGATGCCGCGTTTGGCCGCTTCAGACAGATAATGGCCGATCGTAGTATTCGTTGCAGAGCGTCCAGTGGCGGTGCCCACGGCAAAACCGCGTTCCCGGGCAAGTCCCTCGAGGCGCGTCATTGCGGCGATCATTGATGCGGCATCGTCCTTGGCGTCGATCACTACATCCGCTTTCGCCGATGGAAGGGCGAGATCGCGAGCCAGTGGCGTCGCAAGGCTTCGCGGGGCGGTGCCGTCGTCCACAAAATAAAGACCGCGAGCGGCGATTTCCTGCAAGATCGGCCGGAGGCTTCCTTCGTCCGCCAGAAGACGGCCCCCCAGATAGTTTTCGACGCCCGCATAGCCCGAGAAACGACTCATCAGCCAGTGCAGCCGCTCGATGATGTCTGGCGTCTCGGCCTTCAGCATGTGGGGAAACGGGCGATCCTCGCGGCCGAAATCCTCCATCGGCAGTTGTAGAATGACTTCATGTCCCGCCGCTCGGGTCTCCGCGACTTGCTCGGCGAGTCTTTCGCCATACGGCGCGAAGCCGAAGGTGACCGCCGCCGGCAAAAGCGTGCCGGCTTCAATGGTCGCAGCCTGGTCTAGCCCCATGCCCCCGACGATGAGCGCGATGCGCGGCTTGCCATCCGACGGAACCGGCGCCGCCGCGTAAAGCTTCGCCGGGCGCCGGCCGTCGCGACTGATGCGCGGTAAGGGTCCTGTGGCGGAGGGTTCCAGAAGCTGCGGCTCCGGCGGCGCGAAGGCCGCCTTGGACTGAACGGGATCGGGCACCTTCAGTGAGATCGGCGTCGAGCCGTTGGATATGGCGGCCCTGATCACCATGACGCCGTTTTCCACATCGACCTGACGGCCCGCCTTCACGTCGGCTTCCGCGGCAGCGTCGACGCTCGACGCTTGAACCGAGGCGGGGGGCGGAGCGGCGATAGGGCTTACTTCGGCCGGTGTTGCCACGCTGATCGAGCCAACCGCGAAAGGTTCACCCCGGCTATCGTCCTCATGCATTGTGGCGACCGCCACGGCACCGCCAAGCAGCGCCAAAGCGCCGCATGCGATGATCGCAGGTGGAAGCCTAAAGCGGCGC
This sequence comes from Lichenihabitans sp., assembly GCA_965214365.1. Taxonomy (GTDB): domain Bacteria; phylum Pseudomonadota; class Alphaproteobacteria; order Rhizobiales; family Beijerinckiaceae; genus Lichenihabitans. Next base: position 840,726 of record CBDCBM010000003.1, on the reverse strand, counting down.
CGAGGGGGCCGAGCGGGCAGTGGGGTGTAAAGATCGCTTCCGACCATGATGTTCCGGCGAGATACGTCGAAAGACCATAGAGTGACCGGGCTTGCCCCACGCTGGCCTTGGTACTGCGACCTCGTCGAGGCATAGAAGCCGGCTGCCGTTCGACGACAGCCGGCCCGTTCAGGTCAGTTCGGCTGGGTCGTCTTCGTCGCGTCGTCGACGCTGTTAGACGCCTTGGTATTGCCGCGCAACAGGTTCAGTGCGGCGATCAGCTGCTTGTCGTTCTTGGCGTCCGGCGGGACATAGGCCTGAGAGCCTTGCTTCTCGTCGGTGGTGGTTCCGTTCATCAGGTGGCCCTTGAGCGAGGCTTCGCCTTTGGTGTCGTCCTTCCCCTTGAGGTCGTCCGGCACGTCTTCGAGCACGACCTGCTCCGGCTCGATTCCCTTGGCCTGGATGGAGCGGCCCGAGGGGGTGTAATATCGCGCCGTGGTCAGGCGCAACGCGCCGTTCTGGCCGAGCGGAATGATGGTCTGAACCGATCCCTTCCCGAAGGAGCGGGTGCCCATGATCGTCGCGCGCTTATGATCCTGCAGAGCGCCCGCCACGATTTCCGAGGCAGAGGCCGAACCACCGTTGATGAGCACGACCAAAGGCTTGCCGTGGGATAGATCATTGCCCGGGCGGGCGCTGTAGCGCTGGGTCTCGTCGGCGTTGCGACCGCGCGTCGAGACGATCTCGCCCCGGTCGATGAAGGCGTTGGACACCTCGATCGACTGGTCGAGCAGGCCGCCAGGGTTGTTGCGCAGATCGAGGATATAGCCCTTGAACTTGTCCGTCGGGATCGCGCTCTGGAACTTCTGCATCGCGGTCTTGAGGCCGTCGAAGGTCTGCTCGTTGAATTGGCTGATCCTGATATAGCCGACGTCGTCCTTGATCTCGTTCTTGACCGACTTGATCTGAATTACCGCGCGCGTCAGCTTGAAATCCTGGCCGTCCTTGTTGGTCCCGCGGACGATCTTCAGCGTCACGGCGGTGCCGACCGATCCGCGCATCTTGTCAACGGCCTGGTTCAGCGTGAGACCCGATACGTTTTCGCCGTCGATAGCGATGATGACGTCGCCGGAGAGGATTCCGGCCTTCGAGGCCGGGGTGTCGTCGATCGGCGTCACGACCTTGATGTTGCTGTCTTCCTGCGTGACCTCGATGCCCAGGCCGCCGAACTCGCCCCGCGTCTGCACCTGCATGTCGCGATAAGCCTTGGCGTCCATGTAGCTCGAATGGGGATCGAGCGAAGACAGCATGCCGTTGATCGCCGCCTCGACGAGTTTTTCCTCATCGGGCTTCTCGACGTAGTCGGTACGGATCTTCTCGAACACGTCGCCGAACAGATTGAGATCCCGATAAGTATCGGACGCCGCCGCGCGGGCGGAGCCGCCGGGGAGGAGACCCGTTTCGATCGTAACCGTCGCGGCGACCGCACCTAGCGCCGCACCGGCTATGATCATGGACACTTTGCGCATCATCCACGAACCTTTTCAACTTCAGCTTTGGCCCACCATGGGCTCGGGTCTATGGCCGCCCCGTCTTTTCGGAATTCAACATAAAGAATGGGCTGGGCAACGCCAAGCGCGATTGCGGCCGGGGTTTTGATAGCACCGTCCCCCATCGCTCCGATCGGCTCGCCCGCAAGCAAGAATTGGCCCATTGTCACGTCGATATGATCCATACCCGCGAGCACAATATAATAACCGCTGCCCGCGTTGATAATTAAAAGCTGTCCATAGGTCCGGTAGGGACCGGAAAAAGAGACCCACCCATCGGCCGGCGAGGCGACGACCGCTTTTGCTCGCGTTGCGATGGAAATACCGTGTTCGGCGCTTCCGAAGCCATCGTCATCGCCAAACCGCTTGAGGACGGAGCCCGTCGCCGGCAGCGGCAGCAAGCCTTTGGCATCGACGAATACCGTCGCAGGCGCCAGGCGAGCCGGATCCTTGAAGGCGCCTGCCGCGACGCGCGCCTCGACGGCTGCGGCATCCGCCTCCGCAGCCTTCCGTTTCGGATCAATAGTCGCCTTATCGGCTTCGGCCTGCATGCGACCGATCAAATCCTTGAGGTCGATGGCTTGGCGGGCGAGGCCCGCGTTTCGCTCCTGCTCGGTCCCGAGTTGCCCTTCCGCCGAGGCTTGGTCTCGTTGGCGCGTCGCGATTAGGCCGTCGAGCTTGTCACGCTCCAGCGTCAGTGATGCGGTCTCTTTGGACAAAATGTCGCGATCGGTGACGATCGAGGCGCGGAGCTTGGCGAGATCGGCGAGATCGGAGGCAAGCGCTTCCACCTCGCCCCGCAGTTCAGGGACGATGGCCCCCAGCAGCATGGAGCTGCGGATCGCGAGCAGCATGTCCTCCGGCCGCGCCAAAATGGCGGGCAGGGGCCTTCGCCCCATCCGCTGCAAAGCCGCCAAAACCTCGGCGATGGTGCCCCGGCGCGATTCGAGCGCTTGGTGGATCGCATCCTCGCTGCCCGTCAGCGTTTCCAGCCGTTGCTCGACGGTCGATACCTTGTCCTCCGCCGCCCGGACTTTCTGCGTGGTTTCGATCAGAGCCGCGCTCAACCTCACCCGATCCGTGCGGATGGCCTCGATGTCGGCCTCGATCTTGCGCCGTTGCGCCTCGGAATTGGCCATGCCGTTCTGAAGATCGCGCAGGGCGGATTGCTTGGCCTGCAGGTCGGCTGACGTGGACGTCGGGGATGGAGCAGCGGGCGGTGGAAAGTCCTGGGCCGACAGGACATTGGGGTCAGCGAGCCCAAGGCATGACAGGCACGATATCGCTACCAGGCGCGGCAGGAGGTGCCGTCGGCCGCGCCAGGGCAGCATCGTTCTTGCACCCGTCATATCGAAACGCTTCGCCGCGCGGCCAGGATTGCCAGCTGACATTACAGGATGTCGCGTCCCGCCACCATCCGGCAGGGAGCAGATCGCGAAGCGATCAGCCATGGTCTTTTGCGTGAGCGGCCTAGACCCCACATAGGGCAATGCCCGAAGGCGCAGGATATCGACCACTATGACCATCATGTCCCCTCCGCCCGACGCACAGACGACGGAAGGCCGCTGGCCCATGCGGCGCACGACGATCCTCGACTGGCTCGTCAACGAAACGCGCGCCGAGCGCTTCGTCGACAATCTTCTGGTGGAGTTTTGCATCCGGCTTCGCCAGGCCGGCATACCGGTTGCGCGCGCGATCCTTCATCTGCGGACCGATCATCCGCAATGGCTCGGCGCGCGGATGATCTGGCGCACCGGCATGAAAGAAGCGGAGATGCGCCGCACGGAATATGATGTTCTGACGACCGAGCAGTTCCTAAGCAGTCCCAACCAGGTGATCCTTTCCGGGGCCGACCATGTTCGAGAGCGGATCTCGCCGTTAAAGGACGGTCCCGACCGCTATCCGGTCATCGACGATCTACGGCAGCAGGGATTGACCGACTACATCGCCTGGCCGCTCGACTACACACTCGGCAAGCGACGCGTCATCAGTTTCGCAGCAGACCGTCCGGGTGGGTTTCATGATGACGAGGTGGCGCTGCTGGCCGACCTACTTCCGGCCTTCGCGATGGTCACCGAAATTCGCCTGAAGAACCGCTTGGCCCGAACTTTTCTCGAAACCTATGTGGGACCCCACGCCAGCGAATTGATCCTGAACGGCTCGACCCGTCGGGGCAGCGGTGTGACGCTCGGTGCGGCCATTTTGGTGTGCGATCTGCGTGGTTTCACGGCCATTTCGGAACTCTGGCCGCGCGACGATGTGATCGCGCTGCTCAATGATTATTTCGATGCCATGTCGACGCCGATCGAGAAACACGGCGGCGAAATCTTGAAGTTCATCGGCGACGGCATGTTGGCGGTGTTTCCGCTGAGCGACCCGCAAGCTTGCGACAAGCTCTTGAAGGCTGTGGCCGAGGCCCGCCTCGCCATGCTGGCCCTGAACGAAGACAGGGTCCAGAAAGGCTGGGACCCGCTCGGTTATGGCATCGGGGTCCATGTCGGCGATGTGATGTATGGCAATATCGGCTCGCGCGCGCGGCTCGATTTCACCGTCATCGGTCCCGCGGTCAATATCGCATCGCGGCTCGAAACCCTGACCAAGGAGGTCGGACGGCATATCTTGTTTTCTGCCGCCTTCGTCGAGCGGTCGGCCTGTGCGGCTCGGCTCGACCGCATCGGCCATTTCCCGCTGCGCGGCGTCGGCGAGCCGATCGAGGTGTTCGCGTTTCCCGAAGGGACCTCTACTTTGTAAACGGCGGAGTCCCTTCTCCCCATGGGGAGAAGGGATATGCGGCTGCCTACACCGAATAATACATCTCGTACTCGACCGGATGCGGCGTCATGTCGTAGCGCATGACCTCCGTCATCTTGAGCTCGATGTAGGATTCGATGAGGTCCTGCGGAAACACGCCGCCGGCGGTGAGGAAGGCGTGGTCGGCCTTCAGGCTTTCCAAGGCTTCGCGTAGCGAACCACACACTGTAGGGATCTGCTTCAGCTCCTGCGGAGGCAGATCGTAGAGATCCTTGTCCATCGGCGCGCCTGGATCGATCTTGTTCAAGATGCCGTCGAGGCCCGCCATCAGCATCGCCGCGAAAGCCAGATAGGGGTTCGCGGTCGGGTCAGGGAATCGCACCTCGACGCGCTTGGCCTTGGGGTTCGACGTATACGGGATGCGGCACGAGGCGGAGCGGTTGCGGGCCGAATAGGCCAGCAGCACCGGCGCCTCGTAGCCTGGGACGAGCCGCTTGTAGGAGTTCGTCGATGGATTGGTGAAGGCGTTTAGCGCCTTGGCGTGCTTGATGATTCCGCCGATGTACCACAGGCATTCCTGGCTGAGGTCGGCATATTTATCGCCCGCGAAGACCGGTTTGCCGTCCTTCCAGATCGACTGATGCACGTGCATCCCTGAGCCGTTGTCGCCGAACACCGGCTTCGGCATGAAGGTCGCCGACTTTCCGTAGCTCTGCGCCACCTGGTGGATGCAATATTTGTAGATCTGCATGCCGTCGGCCATTACCGTCAGCTTGTCGAATTTCATGCCGAGTTCGTGTTGGGCGGAGGCGACTTCGTGATGATGCTTCTCGACCTTGACGCCCATGGAGGCCATGGCGGCGAGCATCTCGCCGCGCATGTCCTGCGCGGAGTCGAGCGGAGGAACCGGGAAATAGCCGCCCTTCGTCCGGATGCGATGGCCGAGGTTGCCGCCCTCATAGACCGTGTCCATGTTGGATGGCAGTTCGATCGAATCGACGATGAAACCGGTGTTGTAGGGATCGACCTTGAACCTCACGTCGTCGAACACGAAGAACTCGGCCTCGGGACCGATGAAGATCGTGTCGCCGATGCCTGTCGACTTGAGATAGGCCTCCGCCTTCTTGGCGACGCCGCGCGGATCTCGGCCGTAAGGCTCGCCGGTCATCGGCTCGAGCACCTCGCAGACGATCGAGAGGGTAGAGGCCGAGAAGAACGGGTCCATGCAGGCCGTTGCCGGATCGGGCATCAGCGTCATGTCAGATTCGTTGATGGCCTTCCAGCCGGCGATGGAGGAGCCGTCGAACATGATGCCTTCCGCGAAGGCATCCTCATCCACGATGGAGACGTCGAACGTGACATGCTGCCACTTGCCGCGCGGATCGGTGAAGCGAAAGTCGACGTATTTGATGTCCTGGTCTTTGATCGCCTTAAGGACATCCTGAGCGCTTTTCATGCTTTGCCTTTCTGGTCTTTGTGCAACGGAGCGCAGGCCTGGGCGAGGGCGAAAACCAGTTCAAATCGCGTCGTTGCCCGTTTCCCCCGTGCGGATGCGTATAGCGCCCTCGATCGTGGATACAAAAATCTTTCCGTCGCCAATGCGGCCCGTTTGGGCCGACTTGCGGATCGCCTCGACGGCCTGGTCCACCATGTCGTCGCTGAGGACGATCTCGATCTTCACCTTGGGCAAAAAGTCCACGACATATTCGGCTCCGCGATAAAGCTCGGTATGGCCCTTCTGCCGACCGAAGCCCTTGGCTTCCGTCACCGTGATGCCCTGAAGACCCGCATCCTGTAGAGCTTCCTTCACCTCGTCCAGCTTGAACGGCTTGATGATCGCCTCGATCTTTTTCATGGGGGATCCAGACCTTGGTTGAGGCGCGGACGTTGCCGGAGGGGCCGCCGTCCCGGAACAGGCGCCAAACGTTGCGCGTCTCGCTGGTTAGCATCTGACGTGCCATGAAAGCGATGGCAAAATGCAGCCGAGCCGGGAAAGCTGTTTTGTCCCTGGTTCAGTGCGGCTACGTTTTGTCCATATTGCCCTATGAATAGGCAATAATTTTGTCCAGAGCTTGATTTGGACAGTCGTCCGAGGATCGTCGCGCATGGGATCGCCCCTAGAGATTCTGACCGTGGCCGAAATGGCGGAGGCCGACCGGCTCGCCATCACCAGTGGGACGACGGGTTACCGGCTGATGGAAGCGGCGGGCGCGGCCGTGGCTAAAGCCTGCCTGCGCCATCTCGGCGCCGGTCGAGGACGGCGCGTGCTGGTTTTGTGCGGACCAGGCAACAATGGTGGGGACGGGTTCGTCGCAGCGCGCCGGTTGCGCGAGGCAGGTCATGTTGTCGCTCTCGCCGCGCTTGGTGACGTCAGTGCCCTGCAAGGCGATGCCCGCCTGGCGGCGGAGCGCTGGCCGGGTCCGGCTTCGAGGCTGGAGGAGGTGGATTGGCGGGACACCGACCTTGTCGTCGATGCCCTGTTCGGGACGGGTCTCGCGCGGCCAATCGAGGGCGTGGCGGCGGAAGCACTCACCCGGCTCGCCGCCGTGCGTGTACCCGTCATCGCTATCGACGTGCCGTCGGGGATTCATGGCGACACGGGACAGGTGCTGAGCAATGCCGTGCACGCCACCGAGACGGTGACGTTCTTCCGGTTGAAGCCCGCCCATTGGCTGTTGCCCGGCCGGCATCATTGCGGCGTGGTGACGTTGGCCGATATCGGCATCATGGACGATGTGCTCGGCGAAATCTCTCCCCTGACCTCGGCCAACAAGCCTGCGGCCTGGCGCTCCTGCTTCCCTGAGCCGAAATCGTCGGGCCACAAATACTCGCGCGGCCATGTCCTCGTCGTGTCGGGCCCGATGCCGACGCTCGGCGCGGCACGCCTTGCCGCACGGGGTGCGGCGCGGATTGGAGCCGGGCTTGTCACCGTGGCCAGTCCGCATGACGCAGTAGAGGCCCATGCGGCGCACCTCACCTCCATCATGCTGCGTCCCTTCGACGGCCAGGATGGCCTTGCCGAGATGCTGGCGGACAGCCGCAAGAACGCGGTCGTGCTTGGCCCCGGTCTTGGCGTCGGACCGGAGACGTGGGCGTTGGTTGAGGCAGCACTGCGTCCCAATAGCGACGGGCACGGGCGGGCGGTCGTCCTCGATGCCGACGCCTTGACCAGTTTTTCCGGCGACGCCGCAGGCCTCGGCCTGCTGATCGCGGGCGCCAATGGACCCGTCGTGGCGACACCTCACGACGGAGAATTCGCTCGATTGTTCAGCGCGTCAGGCGAAGATGTTCGCTCGCCATCTAAGCTTGAAAGGGCCCGATCCGGGGCCAAAATCCTTGGCGCGACCCTTATTCTCAAGGGCGACGATTCGGTTGTGGCATCGCCCGACGGGCGCGCATCGATCGGCTCCGCCGACGCTCCCTGGCTTGCCACGGCAGGCTCCGGAGACGTGCTGGCGGGTATGATCGGCGGGCTATTGGCTCAGGAGATGCCGGTTTTCCAAGCCGTTTCGGCGGCGGTCTGGCTGCACGCCGCAGCGGCACGCAGCTTCGGGCTCGGGCTCATATCCGAGGACCTGCCCGAAATGCTTCCCCTGGTGCTGCGGGATCTGCTCGCACGCTAAATCCAAAGGCGTCGAAGCGTCAGATTTCATCGTATTCGGCGGTGGGCCGGTTCTCGTGCGAATTTTGACCGTCGGACCCGTGGTAAAATTGCTTACCTCCGGCACACGTGTCGAAGTTAAGTCCCGCATCGCCTTGGGACTCTGGCTTCGCGGCTCCCTGGCTGAGCAACGAGACCTTGGCGCCGAGATCGGCGACGGCCGAGCTTTCGACAGTCGAGACGTCGCCGTGAATTGTTCGGGCCAGTTCCGCGAATTTGGCCTCGATGGTGCTGATAATGTCGGCTTTAAAGAGATCCAGCTTGGAATCGATCGTGCCGCTCATGGCGATCAGGTGATCGGCGATCTCGCTCGCATGTTTGGCGACGAGGTCGATTTCTTCCTTGGCCTTGTTGAGAGTGTACATAGGATTTTTCCTAATACTGCCGAAAATCGTAATAAGCGGCGGCGCAGGACAGCGTCCGGCAAGTGACCGCATCCATCAATTGAATTTCGCGATACCAACTGTCGAACTACTCGGCTGTCATTCTCGACCAGAGACGGCCGAGGACGTTGACACGAGCGGGTCGCCTGACAATTCACACCGCAAAATGACGTATCGCTTCACCAAAAGGAGACGGCATAGCAGGGCTCATTTTTTTGGCGTTGTCACCTGATTTCGAACCAATGACGCAGCCCGGCGGTCGCCTGGTCGAAGAAGGGCGATTCGATCAGCCAGCGGCCTGGAGTGTTGGCCAGAAAGGCGGCGTGAAAGGTCTTTCCTGGGGGCACGAGGATCGAGTCGCGCCAATAGGGCTCCCAGCCATCGTCGAGCGAGTGGAGGAGGCGCATCGTCTGTCCGTGAAGGCGAAAGCCGATCAACTCCTGCGTTCGGTTGGTGAAGCCCAGCGTCACCGCTGTGTCGCGCTTGGCTGAAAAGAGCGGTGCCTTGGGCAAGACCATGAAGCTCGATCCATTGATCGCATAAAGCGGAGAGCCGGGTTTTTGACCATTGGCCTTCCGCACGGTCAGCTCCGCCCGTGTCGATTGTTCCAGCGGAATGACGCGGGGCAGGCTCGCATTGGGCGCGAGCGGGGCGATGGGGGGAAGGTCGGGTCTAACGGCACCGCCGAGGTTCACGACGAACATCGGCATTGCAAGATTTTGAGCCCCGCCCTCGACGCTGCCCAGCTTCAGCTTGAACACCGCTTCCGCGTTGGCTGATCGTTTCGGAAGGTCGATCATAATGTCGAACCGCGCGCCAGGCCCCACCGGCAATGCGTCATTGAGCGGTTGAAACAGTTCCGAAGGTTGGCCGTCGATCGCGATCACCATGGGCCGTGCCCCCTCGAAGGTCGCGCTGACGGCCTTGCGGGTCGATCCATTCACAAGACGCAGCCTAACCCTTGATCCTGGCGCATAGGTTCGCGTCTCGGGCCAAGCCTTGCGGTTGATCGACAGCATCTCGGAGAGATCCAAGCCTTTGGCATCGAGACGGTCGCCAAGCAGCAGGACCAGATCATCGTCGGCGAAGGGCGGTGCTCGCTCCTCGACGACCAGGACGCCGGAGAGGCCGCGGGCGGTCTGGTTCGACCAGCCGGGGATGTAGGGGGGATGAAACCAGACCGTCCCGCTTTCGGGCGGTCGCACATCGATGGTGGTCTCGCCTCCCGAAGCCAGAAGTATTCCGTCGAAACCGGGGGCTGCCTCAAAGGCTTTGCCGATCCGCAGCCCATGCCAGTCGAGTGCCGTCATCTCGGCGAGACCGTTCAGGAGACGGAAGTGAACGATGGCATCCTTGGGAACGCGTACGACGGGTGCTTCGGAGAGTTTGCCGTAACTCAAGGGCGACTGTGCATCGATGGCGGCCGTGGTGGGTCGCGCATGCAGCAGAATTGTCGTTTCCCCATCCTTCGCCCGGCCCGAGCGGGAGACCGCCAGGGTCGCGGCCGTTGCCCCGGCCAGCCAAAGAAGACCGCGTCTGTCGAAATCCATCATCGAACCTGAGATAGCAGCGGAGAGGCCGCTGAAGGTGGGGCATCCTTTTTGCGGAGCAAGGCCGAACCTTGGAACGGTCGGTCAAAACCGATCCTAAACCGTTCAATTCACGTTCGGAATGATACACATGGGCCATATCGGGCCAGATCAGACCTCCAGCGAACCTCGGTGCTCCGTCTGGCGTGGGCTCGCCAGAGGTGAAAGGCCAGCGGATCGAAGCTTCGATGTCGGTGGGGGCTATCGGCTCGCCCTCACGGTCATCTTGGTCGTGATCGCGACCGTCCTGGCATGGGCCGCCGCTCATCTGTTCAGCGGGGGAGCGCCCCAGGCGTCGGGCGTCACCTTCGCCGTGGCCGCGCTGATCGACGAGCCTTGGTAATTCATTTTCAGGACGCGCACACTTTTTTGCTGCGAAGGGCAGAAACGGTTGCTATGACGATCAACCCGGTTCGGCCTCAGCAAGACCATGGGCGGGCGTGGCGGAATTGGTAGACGCGCCGGATTTAGGTTCCGGTGACTCACGTTGTGGGGGTTCGAGTCCCTCCGCCCGCACCACCATTCCAAGCGCTGGCCGCCGACCGGTTTAGGGAGTCCGGCGCGAAGCGATTTTCGCAAGCCATTGGCGCCGAAGAAGGTTTGGGAAGGGTTATCAGATGCAGGTTACCGAGATCAGCGCTCAAGGCTTGCGGCGCGAATATAAGGTCGTGCTCCCGGCCGCCGATCTGGCATCCCGCCTCGAAGGCGAACTTGTCGGCATGAAAGACAAGGTCAAGATCAACGGGTTCCGGCCGGGCAAGGTGCCGATGGCGCATCTCAAGCGGCTTTATGGTCGCTCCTTGATGGGCGAAGTGGTGCAGAACGCCGTCAACGAGGCCAATCGCAAGATCGTCGAGGACAACAAGCTCCGTCTTGCCCTGGAACCCAAGATCGATCTCTCCAGCGACCAGGCCGAAGTCGAGCGCGCCATGGAAGCGCAAGGCGATCTTTCGTTCACCGTCGCGGTCGAAACCATCCCCACCTTCGAGACAGGCACCTTCGACGATATCACCCTCGAACGCCAGGTCGCTGAGGTCTCGGACGAGGACGTGGCTGCCGCGGTCAACCGGCTCGCGGACCAAAACCGCGTGTTCGAGACCAATACCGCCGAGGATGCCGCGATCGAGACCGGCGACAAGGCCACGATAGACTTCAAGGGCCGGATCGACGGAGAGCTGTTCGAAGGCGGTGCGGGCGAGGCCGTCGATGTTGTCGTCGGGTCGGGATCCTTCATTCCTGGGTTCGAGGATCAGCTCATCGGCGCGAAAGTCGGCGAGGAGCGCGTTGTCTCGGTGAAGTTTCCGGAAAATTATCTCTCGACATTGCTCGCCGGCCGTGACGCGGTGTTCGATGTCACCGTCAAGGCCATCGCCGCCCCTGGGGCGCTCGCGCTCGACGACAAATTCGCCAAAGGCTTCGGCTTCGATGCTTTCGACGCCATGAAAGACTCGATCCGCGAGCGGATGCAGGGCGATCTGTCTAAGGCCTCGCGCGATCGGCTCAAGCGGGTTCTGCTCGACGCTCTCGACAAGAAATATGATTTCGACCTTCCTGAAGGACTCGTGAAGCAGGAGTTCGATAATATATGGCGCCAGGTTTCCGAGGAGCAAAAGCGCACAGGCCGTAGCTTCGAGGACGAAAAAACCACAGAAGAAGCCGCTCGCACCGAATATCGCCGCATCGCAGAGCGCAGAGTGCGCCTTGGTCTCGTGTTGGCGGAAGTCGGCGAGAAGGCCGGCGTGAAGGTCGATGACAACGAGGTCGGCCGCGCCTTGGTCGAAATGGTGCGGCAATATCCTGGGCAGGAACAGAAGGTCTGGGAATATTATCGCAAGAACCCTCAGGCGATGAATGAGATCAAGGCGCCGCTGTTCGAAGAAAAGGTGGTCGATCTGATCGTGTCTCAGGCGAAGGTCACCGATCGCGTCGTCACCAAGGAATACCTTTTCAAGATGGCGGAGGACGACGATCGTCTGGCGCCGCCAGCGCCTCTGGCGCTGCTGCATGAGGCCGAGGCGGACGTGCCTGCCGAGGATGTCGTCGCCGCCCAAGAGGCCTAGTCGTCGTCATCCTCGGGGAGGCTGGTGAGACGCTTGCGGGCAAGCGTCTCACGCGCGTCGCCGGAGGTGTTGGCGCCATGACTGGGGCTTCGCGATGGTTCTGTCGCACGGTCGGAGATTGCGTGGCGCAAGCTAGCGCTTATATCGTCAGGACGGCGGCAGGGTCTGCGCCGCAGGTTTGAGGAACGTTCGATGAGGGATCCCGTGGAAGTTTATGCCAATTACCTCATTCCGCAGGTGATCGAGAACACCAGCCGGGGCGAGCGCGGTTTCGATATTTATTCTCGCCTGTTGCGCGAGCGGATCATCTTTCTGACCGGGCCGGTCGAGGACCACATGGCCTCGGTGATCATCGCGCAATTGCTGTTTCTGGAAGCCGAGAACCCCAAGAAGGAAATATCGCTCTACATCAATTCTCCGGGCGGCGTCGTGACGGCGGGCTTGGCCATCTACGACACGATGCAGTTCATCCGGCCAAAAGTGTCGACGTTGTGTGTCGGTCAGGCCGCGTCGATGGGCTCGTTGTTGCTCTGCGCCGGTGAGCCGGGCCTGCGATTCGCGCTGCCCAATGCCCGAATTATGGTTCATCAGCCGTCTGGTGGATTCCAAGGCCAAGCGTCCGATATTCTTCGCCACGCTGAAGACATCATGAAGATCAAGAAGCGCTTGAACGAGATTTATGTGAAGCACACCGGCAAGGATTACGAGACGATTGAAAACACGCTGGATCGTGACCACTTCATGACGGCCGATGAAGCGGCAGCGTTCGGTCTCGTCGATCGGGTCGAGAACAAGCGATCCGAAGAGGCGGGAGAAGCCAAGTAGCTTTGCTGTAAGGCGGAGGTCCCGGCTTTCAGGGCCGTTGCGGCAGAGTGTCACCATCCGCCGTGCGGCACATTTGCGACAAAGCTTCCCTTGCGGTGAGGGAAGGATCGTGATGCGATCGGGTCGGCTTCGTGACGACCTAAATGGCCCCGTCGGGCCGCGTCCGCCGCGGATGCTCGACAAGGGGGGCGCCTGTGGTTAATCGTGTCGGCTACGTTTCGTTAGGCCGCCGCGATTACACTTTTTGATGATTCGAAACGCGCTAAGCGCGCACCGGGTCTGCATGGAGACTTCAATGAGCAAAGCCGGCGGCAGTGACTCGAAGAACACGCTTTATTGCTCCTTCTGCGGCAAAAGTCAGCATGAGGTGCGTAAGCTGATCGCGGGTCCGACGGTGTTTATCTGCGACGAATGCGTCGAGCTTTGCATGGATATCATCCGGGAAGAGAACAAATCTTCCCTCGTGAACCGCCGCGACGGGATTCCGACGCCCCGGGAGATCTGCAAGGTTCTGGACGACTATGTCATTGGCCAGCCTCAGGCCAAGCGGGTACTGTCGGTCGCGGTTCACAATCATTACAAGCGGCTCAATCACGCCAGCAAGCATAATGACGTGGAGCTGGCGAAGTCGAATATACTGCTGATTGGGCCGACAGGCTCAGGCAAGACGCTTCTGGCGCAGACGCTGGCGCGAATCCTTGATGTGCCGTTCACAATGGCTGATGCGACCACGCTGACCGAGGCCGGTTACGTGGGTGAGGATGTGGAAAACATCATCCTCAAGCTGCTGCAGGCGTCCGACTACAATGTCGAGCGGGCGCAGCGCGGCATTGTGTATATCGACGAGATCGACAAGATTTCCCGTAAGAGCGACAACCCGTCGATCACCCGCGACGTGTCTGGGGAAGGCGTTCAGCAAGCCTTGCTCAAGATCATGGAAGGCACGGTCGCCTCCGTGCCGCCGCAGGGCGGGCGCAAGCATCCGCAACAGGAATTTTTGCAGGTCGATACGACCAACATCCTGTTCATTTGCGGCGGTGCTTTCGCTGGTCTTGAGCGGATCATCTCGGCGAGGGGCAAAGGGACGTCCATCGGCTTCGCGGCCAAGGTTCAGTCACCAGACGATCGCCGCACCGGCGAGATCTTCCGCAAGGTCGAACCTGAGGATTTGCTCAAGTTCGGTTTGATCCCCGAGTTTGTTGGCCGTCTCCCGGTCATCGCCACGCTCGAGGATCTGGACGAGGATGCGCTCAAGAAAATCCTTACCGAGCCCAAAAATGCGCTCGTCAAGCAATATCAGCGGCTGTTCGAAATGGAGAGCACCGAGTTGATGTTTAAGGACGAGGCTCTCAACGTGGTCGCCAAGAAAGCGATCGAACGTCGGACCGGGGCACGCGGATTGCGTTCCATCATGGAAGGCATCTTGCTCGACACGATGTTCGACCTTCCGGGTCTCGATGGCGTCGAACAGGTGGTCATCGGTCCCGAGGTCGTCGAAGGTAAGGCTCGTCCGCTCTACATCTATTCGGAGCGTGGCGCGGAGAAAACCGGCGTTAGTGCGTGACGCATTCGGACCGCGTCTTTTGGGGCGGCGCGGGTGACAGGGATGCGTTTGGCATAGCCGCGCATCACCTTGAACGACGGTCGGCAGACCGCCATTTAGGGATAGGGCGATCGACGGCAATGACCGCAGGTCGACCCGGACTTAGCCGTAGGGTGCGTAATCGGCCCTGCGGCGGCTCCTGAGACATTGAGGATGAAATAAATCCACAATGTCATGGAGTTGAGTGTCGCACACGGCTTCATGAGAAGCGTGGGCGAACGCCTCCCTCAGATAGGATGCACAATGACCAGCCAGAAACGTTCGCCCGCGGCTCCCGGCACTATGGATACCTATCCCGTGTTGCCGCTGCGTGACATTGTGGTTTTCCCGCACATGATCGTGCCGCTCTTTGTTGGTCGCGAGAAATCGATCCGCGCCCTCGAAGAGGTGATGAAAGCCGACAAGTTCATCCTGCTCGCGACGCAGATGAACGCCACGGACGATGATCCCGCCATCGACGCCATTTTCGAGACCGGCACGCTCGCCTCGGTCCTGCAATTGCTGAAGCTGCCCGACGGCACCGTGAAGGTGCTGGTGGAAGGCTCGCGTCGGGCCCGCGTTACCAACTACGTGCGAACCGAGGAATATTACGAAGCTGACGCTGAAGTGTTGGCGGACGCCGACCTCGATCGCGTCGAGGTCGAGGCGCTGGCACGGTCCGTCGTGAGCGAATTCGAGAGCTATGTGAAGCTCAACAAGAAGATTTCACCCGAGGTCGTCGCCGCAGTCGGCCAGATCAACGATTATGCCAAGCTGGCCGACACGGTCGCGTCGCATCTCGCGGTCAAGATCGCCGACAAGCAGGCTATCTTGGAAATGACCGCTGTTACGGCGCGTCTCGAAAAGTGCCTCGGCCTGATGGAGAGCGAGATCTCCGTTCTTCAGGTGGAAAAGCGTATCCGGACCCGTGTCAAGCGGCAGATGGAGAAGACGCAGCGCGAGTATTATCTGAACGAGCAGATGAAGGCGATCCAGAAGGAACTCGGCGACGAGGACGGGAAGGACGACCTGAGCGAGCTTGAGCAGCGCATCAAGGACACTCGTCTGTCGAAGGAGGCCCGCGATAAGGCGCAGGCCGAGTGCAAGAAGCTGCGGCAGATGTCGCCCATGTCGGCCGAAGCGACGGTTGTGCGGAATTACCTCGATTGGCTGCTATCGATCCCGTGGAACAAGAAGTCCAAGGTGAGGCGTGACTTGGCATTGGCCGAGGCGACGCTGAATTCGGATCACTACGGCCTCGATAAGGTCAAGGAACGGATCATCGAATATCTGGCGGTTCAGAGCCGCGCCAACAAGCTGACCGGACCCATCCTGTGTCTTGTCGGGCCGCCCGGCGTTGGCAAAACATCGCTCGGTCGTTCCATCGCCAAGGCGACGGGTCGCGAATTCGTGCGCATTTCGCTCGGCGGCGTGCGGGACGAAGCGGAGATCCGGGGCCATCGGCGGACTTATATCGGTTCGATGCCCGGCAAGATCATCCAGTCGATGCGTAAGGCGAAGACTTCAAACCCGCTTTTCCTTCTCGATGAGGTGGATAAGATGGGACAGGATTTCCGAGGCGATCCGTCGTCTGCCCTTCTTGAAGTGCTTGATCCGGAGCAGAACGCGACGTTCAACGACCATTACCTCGAGGTCGATTACGATCTGTCGAACGTGATGTTCGTGACGACCGCCAACACGCTCAACATTCCGGCGCCCCTGATGGACCGCATGGAGATCATCCGGATCGCCGGCTACACGGAGGACGAGAAGGTCGAGATCGCGCGGACCCACCTTATTCCTGCGGCCCTGGTGAAGCATGGCTTGGCCAAGGCTGAATGGTCGATCGACGACGAGGCCCTGCTCTTGCTGGTTCGCCGCTACACGCGGGAAGCCGGAGTACGTAACCTTGAGCGTGAACTGTCCAACCTGCATCGCAAAGCGGTGAAGGAGATTATGACGACCGGTAAGAAGGTCGTGGATGTCACGGGCGCTAATCTGGGTGACTATCTTGGCGTGCCGAAATATCGGTACGGCGAGGCAGAGACCGAGGATCAGGTCGGTGTGGTGACGGGCCTCGCCTGGACTGAGGTCGGCGGTGAACTGCTGACGATCGAAGCTGTTCTGTTGCCCGGCAAAGGCAAGATGACGGTGACGGGCAATCTCAAGGATGTGATGAAGGAGTCGATTTCCGCAGCCGCCTCTTATGTGCGGTCGCGGGCCATCGATTTCGGTGTCGAGCCGCCTCTATTCGACCGACGAGACATCCATGTTCACGTCCCGGAAGGCGCAACACCCAAGGATGGACCGTCTGCGGGCATTGCCATGGCCACGACGATCGTCTCCGTCATGACGGGCATTCCGATCCGGCGTGACCTTGCTATGACGGGCGAAGTGACATTGCGTGGCAGGGTGCTTCCGATCGGCGGTTTGAAGGAGAAACTGCTGGCTGCGTTGCGGGGCGGGATAAAAAAGGTCCTCATCCCTGAGGAAAATGCAAAGGACTTGGCCGAGATTCCCAATGCGGTGAAAAATGCGCTCGACATTGTGCCTGTGTCACGCATGGAAGAGGTGCTTGCGCATGCCTTGGTCCGTAAGCCGGTCGCCATCCAGTGGGAAGAGGAACTGACCGCGACGAAGCCGGTCGTCACCGCTTCGGATGATGATCCTGCCGCTCTGATGGCACACTGATCGCTCGTCGAATAAGTTGATAATCGAGGCCGCAGCGTTTGTCGCTGCGGCCTTTTTTATGATGCGGTCCTTTAAACGATATCATCTGCGTCATGAATTCGCAGGGGAATCTGCAAAGCGTGGGTCAATCCCCGGCCACCAGTAAGGCTGACGGTCAGGCGATGGCGTCCTGCCGAAATTTGGCTGACATCCGCTTTGACGACAAAGGGCAGAGCAGGCGCAGCCCAGTCACGATAGGGCGCGCCTGGCGAGAATGTGGTGGTCGAAGCGACAATCTGACCGTCGATCGAGAGCTCTGCGCGGTTGGCCTCATCACCCCGAAACGCGATCCATCCATGCACCTCGATGGAGCCCCGTCCTTCAATGCCATAAGACTCGTTGAGGGGGAGAGCCGGATCGGGATTGCCGATCAGTTTACCTCGCGCGTCTAGGTTAAAGGGCTGAGACGTCGCCAGATGGAGCACTGGAGCCGCCGTGCTGCGCTGTCGACCGGCGGCCGGCTTTCGCATCATGCAAATCGAGCCATAATCCATCAGGGATTCCATGGCGAAGTAATCGATCGCAAAAAGCTGTCCCCAATGGGTCCGAATCCATTCCGGCGAATGGATCAGCGTCGGGCCGCCATTGCCCCATCCGTTGAACGGATTTCTAATGAACAATCCGGTGTCTGTTATGAGCTCCGCATAGGACCGTTCGAACATTTCTTCGTAAGGGGTCTGGCCGTTGAAACTCATGAAGAAAATACCGCCAGGCTTTAGAATGCGGCGGATCTCCATCGCGAACATCTGCCAGATGTCATACAGCTGGTTGAAGACACCCAAGGCATAGACAAAGTCGAACGAGGACGATTCGAGCGGTAGCACCGGCGCTTCTCCCAACTGGAAGAAAGCGAAGGGCGGGGAAAGGTTTTCGGCGTTCCAACGAATCGACGTGCCGTCGATGTCGCATCCCCAGAATTCCGAAACCTCCGCCTCGGCGTCAAAATGGCGGATGACGCGTCCGATACCACAGCCAAAATCGAGACATCGGGCGCCCTTGAAGGAAAAATCCTTCGGTAGGCATCGCATCAGTGTGGTCTTGGCGTCGCGGCCCGCGGTCTCGAACCCAGACAGGGTCGCCGAACCGATCCGCACTGCAAGGTCGAGCGGCGGAAGAGGGAAGCCGCCAGCCGCCGTCTCGCCGGGCAGCTCTTTAAGTCCGTACTCCACCTGATACATCTGAGTGAATAACTGCTGACCTTGCAGCGCGCCGCTTTTCGTCGACCGGCAAAACGACTCGAACCTTTGCGCTTGAGTCAAAGGCTTCGGGCTGCACATCTCGTCTGCGCCGTGATCGATATAGTAAAGAAGTGGATTGACATTCGCCGCCTGCAGCGGAGGATTCTCGCTCAGATAGTAGATCGTGTCGAACAGCGGACCTGGGTTGCGACCCTCTTGGGCGCCTGCCCTGAGATAATGCTCGATCGGCCCCACCCCGGCCCGCGCGACATCGGGATAGGTTCGGAGATACCATTCCTTGTCGAACAATCCGGAGGCTTCGATTTTCCGAATGTCCTCGGGGCTGAATCGATCGGCAGTCCTGCGGTCCCGTCTGAAGAAGAGCAACGTATTGACCTCGTAAGCGCTATCTGGTCGACCGGCTCGCCCACCATGCGCCTCGAGAAACTGGCCATAGGGTCAGGCGATAAGCTTCTCGATACAACGGGCCGGATCCGGAGTCAGCCGTTTATGCCGCAGCCTTCCATGAAGCCTGCAGGTCCGCCTCAGTGGCGTTGGGCCTATAAGTCCCAATGGATTTTCGATCGATGATCCGCTTTGATATCCGACAAGTTCCCTCGCCGTGGTGGGAAGATGGGCTTGGCCTCCGAGTTCGCGTGGGTTATTGCAATGACCGATCGTTGCTAAGGATCGAGAGCCGGAACCGACACCGAAACGCAAGGGTTCGGACAGTTCGATCGAAAAGAGCGCTCGGGCGGTTAGCTCAGCTGGTAGAGCATCTCGTTTACACCGAGAGGGTCGGCGGTTCGAACCCGTCACCGCCCACCAAAAATTCCGATAACCAAGTCGGCCTTTATCTACGCCGATCGGGACCGGATGCGTCGTGTCTCGTAGGCAATCCGTAGGGCCATCCCGTCAAGTCCACCCACTTCATTGGATTCACGGATCGGCAGGCTCACTGAATCGATCACCAAAGGTGCGGATCGTCCCTCGACGCTTTGGCCGAGCATGTGACCATTGCGCACAAGAGAGCATGATGAGGATCCGGCGGCTACTGCCATCCCCTGGGCATGGGCCACACTCGCGGATTCGCCGGAATCACTCGCCAGGTTTTTGAGGGCGTGTATTCTCATCTTCATCTGACTTCAAATCCGAGGTCGGCGGCGCGTTCAGCACGGGTGGGGTGTGGCGGTCGCACGATCGTCAAGAGCCCGAGGCGCACCGCAATGCACCGAACCCCAGCGAAACGAAACGGATTAGAGGGAGGTCTGAGAGCCTCCTATGATGCGTCTCACTCCCGGACGCCCAAAAATCACCGTCGTAACCCCGAAGGGGCCGGCGGTTCGCATCCGGCGCTGGGCACTATCTTAGGGTTGCTTGTGTCCCAGGGACGCAGGCTTCTCGGCGCTCTGGTCCTGGCGCAGGCAGTTTTGCTGGTCTCGGTGGAGGTCGGTTGGGCCGCCGATCCGATGTCGTTCTCGCTTTCCACGATATCGACCTCAGCCCCCTGTCGCCGACATTGCGACCGGCAACCCCGGGAGGTCAGTGCCGAGGTGATCAGCGCAACGGGCGAGATTACCAACACGACATCGGATGAATTTTTGGGCTTTCTCCACGAACACGTGGGCGATGGCCAATTGCGGCCCGTGATCTTAATACACTCGCCAGGCGGGACCGTCATAGGAGCCATGCAACTTGGGCTGCTGTTCCGCAAGATCGGTGCAGCCGTCATCGTGGCACGCAGCTTCGACGATCCGGCGACTGATCGCAGCCATATCGTGCCCGGCGCATGCATGTCCGCCTGCGTTTACGCGTTCTTTGGCGGTGTGAAAAGGGTCGTCCCGTCGGTGAGTCGGCTGGGCATTCATAGGATGGCCGTCTACGAGCAATCGCATGATCCCGCCGGTGGAAACATGATGACCCGAAGTTTTGGCACGGACGATATCGTCAGTGCCCTGAGCAGTTACACCAAGCTCATGGGCGTCAACCCGGCCGTGATCGACTACGCGGAGCAGATCGCACCCGAGGATATCCACATTGTCACGCCTCGGGAAATCATGCGCTGGAAGCTTGGCTCGCCGCGGCTTTAGACCGTCCGACATCGATGGTTCCGGGACAAAGGGTGGCGAAGCGCTTGACTTACTCACCCGCCTGTCCTATCCGGCATTCCTCCGAGCGAGACCGGTGCCGCAAGGCCCGATGCTACGGGGGAGTAGCTCAGTTGGTTAGAGCGCCGGCCTGTCACGCCGGAGGTCGCGGGTTCGAGTCCCGTCTCTCTCGCCACAGCTTGTGATATTCCCATCGCGACGACCCCCGGACCATCGATCGCCTGCCTCGGTTGGTAGGCTTTTATCTGAAGGGCGCTGAGCGCAGCGGCATCCCCTGGTGATGCGGCCTGCGGCTCCGTTTCAACTTGCATGCCGCATTGCGGTACACTAGTGCTCCCTGGGACGATGGAAACCTGGAAGGTTTCCAAATCGACCGAAGCGGAGGGCCGTTCCAAGCCCTCGGAGATGGCCATGCCGGGGCTCCTCAGCCAATACCTTCCTCTCGTCATCTTCATCGCCGTCGCACTGTTCATCGCGGGGGCGTTGCTTCTCTCGTCGTTCCTCGTGGCCTATCAGTCACCTGATCCGGAGAAGCTGTCGGCCTATGAGTGCGGCTTCAACGCCTTTGACGATGCGCGCATGAAGTTCGATATTCGCTTCTATCTCGTGTCTCTGCTTTTCATCATCTTCGACCTTGAGGTCGCCTTCCTGTTTCCCTGGGCGGTCGCGTTCCATGACGTCGGGGTGTTCGGATTTTGGTCGATGATGGCCTTCCTCGCGGTCCTCACCATCGGCTTCGTTTACGAGTGGAAAAAGGGAGCCCTCGAATGGGATTGACCTCCGTAGCCGCTCCCTCAGCATCGGCTGATTCGACCCTGGTGGCGCCTAAGAGTCGCGGTCTCGTCGACCCACGCACGGGACGTCCGTTTCTTGAGAACGATCCGTTCTACACGGATATCAACGGCCAATTGTCCGACAAGGGCTTTCTGGTCACGGCCGCCGACGACCTCATCAACTGGGCTCGGACGGGTTCGTTGATGTGGATGACATTCGGGCTTGCTTGCTGCGCCGTCGAGATGATGCAGTTTTCGATGCCGCGTTATGATTCGGAGAGATTCGGCTTCGCGCCGCGTGCCAGCCCGCGCCAGTCGGATGTGATGATCGTGGCCGGCACCCTAACCAACAAAATGGCGCCGGCGCTGCGTAAGGTCTACGACCAGATGCCCGAGCCCCGCTACGTCATCTCGATGGGCTCCTGCGCCAATGGCGGTGGCTATTATCATTATTCCTATTCGGTGGTGCGCGGGTGCGATCGCATCGTCCCGGTGGACATTTATGTCCCCGGCTGCCCACCAACCGCAGAGGCGCTTCTTTATGGCGTCCTGATGCTTCAAAGAAAGATCCGCCGAACGGGAACGATCGAGCGATGAGGCGGAACAATTGGGTGACGGGCATGCAAAGGGGCAGGGCATGACCGAAGCCGCCACGGCGACCCTCGATGAACTAGGACGTCTCATTGCCGAGTCGCTACCGGCAGCGGGCGTGCTTGCGGCTGTGACCCATGACGAACTGACGCTGACCGTCGAGCCTGGCTCGATCGTGGAGCTGATGCAATTCCTGCGAGACGACCAGCGGTGCCGCTTCGTCTGTATGATCGATCTTTGCGGCGTCGATTATCCGCAACGTCCGATGCGGTTCGACGTGGTGACGCATCTCTTGTCGCCGACCTTCAACCGTCGCATTCGCGTCAAGATCATGACGGACGAGACCACCGCCGTGCCCTCGCTCATAGGCGTTTTTCCCGCCGCCGGTTGGTTCGAGCGCGAGGCCTACGACCTTTACGGCATCCTATTCTCGGGCCACCCCGACCTGCGGCGGATCCTCACGGATTACGGCTTCGAGGGCCATCCGCTGCGGAAAGATTTCCCGATGACCGGCTTTGTCGAAGTCTTCTGGAACGATCTCGAAAAGCGCGTGGTCAACCAGCCCGTGAAGCTGACGCAGGATTTTCGAAACTGGGATTTCCTCTCGCCCTGGGAAGCCATGGACGGCGCCGCCCTGCCGGGTGACGAGAAGGCCAAAGCGCAATGAACGACGAGAGCACCCGCAACTTCTCGATCAACTTCGGACCCCAGCACCCCGCCGCTCACGGCGTGTTGCGTCTGGTGCTGGAACTCGACGGTGAAATCGTCGAGCGGGTCGATCCGCATATCGGTCTTCTCCATCGAGGGACCGAGAAGTTGATGGAAGCGCGAACCTATGCGCAGAACATTCCCTACTTCGATCGGCTCGACTATGTCGCGCCGATGAATCAGGAGCATGCGTTCTGCCTCGCGATCGAAAAGCTGCTGCACCTCGAAGTGCCCCGCCGCGCTCAGTTGATTCGCGTTTTGTTCTGCGAAATCGGCCGGATTCTCTCTCACCTTTTGAACACCACCACACAGGCGCTGGACGTGGGCGCGTTGACGCCTCCCTTGTGGGGTTTCGAGGAACGCGAAAAGCTGATGGGCTTTTACGAGCGCGCTTCGGGAGCGCGACTTCACGCCAATTACTTTCGGCCGGGCGGCGTTCACCAGGATCTGCCGAAAAAGCTGATCGAGGATATCGGCGCTTTCTGCGAGCCTTTTCTCAAGGTTTGTGACGACCTGACCGACCTTTTCATCGACAACAGGATCTTCAAGCAGCGCAATGTCGATATCGGCATCGTCTCGCTCGACGAATGCTGGGCCTGGGGGTTTTCCGGTGTGATGGTGCGCGGGTCGGGCGCAGCCTGGGATCTGCGCAAGAGCCAGCCTTATGAATGCTACGAGGAGATGGAGTTCGACATCCCCGTCGGCAAGAACGGCGACAATTACGATCGACAGGTCATTCGCATGGAAGAGATGCGGCAATCCGTCTTCATCATGCAGCAATGCGTGAAGAAGCTGCTGGAGCCGGCCGGACAGGGGCCGACGCATACACGAGCCGGAAAGCTGGTTCCTCCCCCGCGCGCTGAAATGAAGCGTTCGATGGAAGCGCTCATCCACCATTTTAAGCTTTTCACCGAAGGTTTTCATGTGCCTGCCGGCGAGGTTTACGTGGCCGTGGAGGCCCCGAAGGGCGAGTTCGGCGTTTATCTTGTGGCGGACGGGACCGACAAACCATATCGGTGCAAAATTCGTGCGCCGGGTTTCGCGCATCTTCAGGCCATGGATTTTATGTGCCGCGAACATATGCTGGCGGACGTTTCCGCCATTTTGGGGTCTCTGGATATCGTCTTCGGGGAGGTCGATCGGTGAAAAGGCTGGTCTTGGCGGCGGCGCTCGTGTGCGGCATTGCCGGCCCGGCCTTCGCCGAAACGGTCTCGCCAGTCGCGCAGCATCTGCGGGACGGCTTCGAGATCAAGGCGGCATTCTACGATAACACTGGTGGGGCCTATCTGGTCTTGCAGCGGGGCACATCAGCCTATCTGTGCCATTCAAGCCCCAACCAAACGTGCGAAAAATTGAATTGACGGGATTGTCATGACCGTTCGTCGATTAGCCGATGTCCAGCCGGACCACTTCGACTTCACGCCGGAGAACCGTGCCTGGGTCGATCGGCAGATCAAGAAATATCCGGCGGGACGACAGGCTTCGGCCGTGATGCCGTTGCTGCGTCGCGCGCAAGTCCAGCATGGTGGATGGCTGCCCAAGCCGGCGATCGAGAAGGTCGCCGAAATCCTCGAGATGCCCCCGATCCGGGTGCTCGAGGTCGCGACCTTCTACACGATGTACAATCTCGCTCCGGTCGGAAAATATTTCATCCAATTCTGCGGAACGACACCCTGCGTGCTGCGTGGAGCGGACGGCATCAAGGCCGTGCTCGAGGCGCGTATTGGCGCTCAAAGCCATGTTACGGATGATGGCAATTTCGCATGGCTCGAAGTCGAATGCCTTGGGGCTTGTTGCAACGCCCCGATGGTGCAGATCAACGACGATTATTACGAAGACCTGACGCCCGAGAATTTCTCCACGCTGCTGGATGATCTCGCGGCCGGCCGCCCGGTCAAGACGGGGTCGCAAAGCGGGCGGATGACGTCCGAGCCCTTGGGTGGCCTCACATCGCTCACGAGTTTCTACGGACCGGACGGCAAGTCCGACACATTCGGGACGAGCGCCTTGGCGGACGATGCCGGCGTTCTGGCCTCAGCCAACGACGACCCCGCCTTCGACGCGTCTTTGCGGGCGCATGAGCCCAATGAGGAAAAGGCCCTCGCCGAGGCCGCCGCTCAAGACAAGTCTGTCGAGGATCTGGGCCATGGCGGCTCGGCCGGACAGAGTGAGCTTGGCATCGCGCGTCCGGAGGGCTCCACCGCGGTTGCCGAAACACGGACCGAGGACCCCGTGGGAGCGGAGCAGGTCGAGTCAAGCTCAGTGAAAAAACCGTCGTCGGACCCTGAGAACTCAGGTCCGCCCGCGTCCGATGCCCCTAAATCCGATCCGGCCTGAGGAGAAGCGCGATGCTCGACGACAAGGACCGCATCTTCCGCAATCTCTACGGCTTTGGCGACTGGCGTCTCGAAGGCGCTCGCAGGCGTGGCCTTTGGGACGGCACCAAGGGCCTGATCGAAAAAGGCAAGGACTGGATCATCAACGAGATGAAGGCCTCGGGCCTAAGGGGGCGGGGCGGCGCCGGCTTTCCGACCGGCCTCAAATGGTCCTTCATGCCGAAGGCTGATCCGGCACGCCCGTCCTATCTCGTCGTCAACGCCGACGAATCGGAGCCTGGGACCTGCAAGGATCGGGAGATCATGCGCAACGATCCGCATATGCTGATCGAGGGCTGCCTAATCGCCTCCTTCGCGATGCATGCGAACGCCTGTTACATCTACATCCGTGGTGAATATGTCCAGGAGGCGGACCGCCTCGACGCTGCGATCGACGAAGCATACGAAGCGGGGCTGGTTGGGCCTGACAACATCCACGGTTATCCGTTCGACATTTATCTTCATCGGGGCGCTGGCGCCTATATTTGTGGTGAAGAGACGGCCCTTCTCGAATCGCTCGAAGGCAAGAAGGGGATGCCCCGGCTGAAGCCGCCGTTTCCGGCAAATATGGGGCTCTACGGCTTTCCGACCACGGTCAATAACGTCGAATCGATTGCGGTGGCACCAACGATCCTGCGGCGCGGCGCGGCGTGGTTCGCGGCGTTTGGGGCGAAGAATAATACCGGTACCAAGCTTTTCTGCATTTCGGGGCACGTCAACACGCCGTGCAACGTCGAAGAAGCCATGTCGATCCCCTTTCGGGAATTGATCGACCGGCATTGCGGCGGCATCCGGGGCGGCTGGGACAATCTTCTCGCGGTGATTCCCGGCGGCTCGTCGGTGCCCTGCGTGCCAGCGGATCAGATCATCGACGCCCCGATGGATTTCGATACGCTGCGCAACTTGAAGTCGGGACTCGGCACTGCCGCTGTCATCGTCATGGACAAGTCGACCGATATCATTCGCGCCATCGCGCGCATCAGCTATTTCTACAAGCACGAGAGCTGCGGCCAATGCACGCCATGCCGTGAGGGAACAGGATGGATGTGGCGTGTTATGAACCGCATGGCCGAGGGGCGAGCCCAGAAGCGCGAGATCGACGCGCTGCTTGAGGTCTCAATGCAGATCGAGGGCCATACGATCTGCGCCTTGGGCGACGCCGCAGCATGGCCGGTTCAAGGATTGATCCGCCATTTCCGCCCGGAGATCGAGCGCCGCATCGACACTTATATGGCGAACCCGCATTCCGAACCGATCCGGATTGCGGCCGAGTAAGATGAACAATACCGAACCCGTGATCCGGATAGGCGCATTATGACGAAGCTTGTCATCGACGGTACGGAAGTCGACGTCCCGCCGGAGTTCACTCTGCTGCAGGCTTGCGAGGCTGCGGGCGCTGAGATTCCCCGATTCTGTTTTCATGAGCGCCTGTCGATCGCCGGCAATTGCCGCATGTGCCTCGTCGAGTTGAAGGGCGCGCCAAAACCCGTCGCCTCCTGCGCCTGGGGCGTACGCGACTGCCGCCCCGGCCCCAATGGCGAAGCGCCACAGGTGCTGACGAAATCCGACATGGTGCGCAAGGCCCGCCATGGCGTGATGGAATTTTTGCTCATCAACCATCCGCTCGATTGCCCGATCTGCGACCAAGGCGGCGAGTGCGACTTGCAGGACCAGGCCATGGCCTTTGGGGTCGCTGGGTCGCGCTTCCACGAGAATAAGCGCGCCGTCGAGGACAAATATATCGGGCCGCTGGTCCGCACCTCGATGAACCGCTGCATCCATTGCACGCGCTGCGTCAGGTTCACGGCTGAGGTCGCCGGCACAGGCGACATGGGAGCGATCGGCCGTGGCGAGGATATGGAGATCACGACCTATCTCGAAACCTCGATGGGCTCGGAGCTTCAGGCCAATATCGCGGATCTGTGCCCTGTCGGAGCGCTGCTGCAGAAGCCCTATCCGTTCAAGGCGCGGCCTTGGGAGATGACGAAGACCGAGGCCATCGATGTGATGGATGCGCTCGGCTCGAACATCCGGGTGGATTCGCGCGGACGCGAGGTGCTGCGTATTCTGCCGCGGATCAACGACGACGTGAACGAGGAGTGGATCTCCGACAAGACCCGGCATGTGGCGGATGGTTTAAAGGTTCAGCGGCTCGACCGCCCTTACATCCGCAAGGATGGACGCTTGGTTGCGTCGACCTGGGCCGAGGCCTTCGCCGCCATCGCGGAACGGGTGAAGGCCACGGTGCCAGGCCGGATCGGCGCCATCGCGGGCGATCTCGCCAGCGTCGAAGATATGTATGCGCTCAAGCTGCTGATGGAAAAACTTGGGACGCCCAATGTCGATTGCCGCCAGGATGGCTCGACGCTTCATCCCGAATATGGCCGGGCTTCCTATGTGTTCAACGCGACGGTGGCCGGCATCGAGACCGCGACTTCGCTGCTGATCGTCGGCTCGAATCCGCGCAAGGAGAGCCCTGTCCTCAACGCGCGGATCCGCAAGCGCTGGCTCGCCGGCAATTTTCCCATCGAGCTGATCGGCGAGCATGTCGATCTCACCTATGCCTACAAATACCTCGGCGCGGGACCGGAGACCCTTGCGGATTATGCCTCCAAGGTGGAAGCACGTGGCGAGCGTCCCATGGTCATTCTGGGGCAGGGCGCCTTGATGCGAGAGGACGGACTGGCGATCGCCGCTTTGGCGGCCAAGATCGCCAAGGCGCTTGGCGGTATTGAAGGCTGGACCGGATTCTCGGTTCTTCACACGGCGGCCTCGCGCGTCGGCGGCCTCGATCTCGGTTTCGTCCCGGCCGCAGGAGGCCTCGACGCGCCGGCCATGGTCAAGGGCGGCGCGCTCGACGTGCTGATCCTGCTCGGTGCCGACGAGATCGACATCACGCCCGGCGCTTTCGTGGTCTATCAGGGCTCTCACGGCGATCGCGGCGCGCATCGGGCGGACATAATCCTCCCGGCAGCCGCCTATACCGAAAAGGCCGGGACCTACGTCAATACAGAGGGGCGCGTTCAACAATCGGATCGAGCCGCCTTTCCGCCCGGCGAAGCCAGGGAGGACTGGGCGATCCTGCGGGCGCTCTCCGAAGTGTTGGGCGTAAAATTGCCGTTCGATAGTTTTCCGGCTCTGCGATCATCGCTCCGACAGGCCTATCCGCATTTCGCAGAAGTGGATCGTATTCCCGCTGGCGAGGGCGCGAGCCTTCAGGCCCTCATTGACGCAGAAGGTACGCCGGCCAAGACGCCTTTCGCTTGCGCCGTGCAGGATTTCTACCTGACCAATCCGATCTGCCGCGCCTCGGCTGTCATGGCCGAATGTTCGGCTCTCGCCATCGGGCGCCAGCGCCAGGCCGCGGAATAAAGCCATGACCGACGGAACCGCCCTGTCCTTATTCCTCAAGCTCATCGAGAGCCTCGCCTTCGTCGTGGTTCTGTTGATCTATGTGGCCTACATCCTCTACGCCGACCGCAAGATCTGGGCGGCGGTGCAATTGCGCCGCGGCCCCAATGTGGTCGGTCCCTGGGGGCTGTTGCAAAGCTTCGCCGACCTTCTGAAATTCGTCTTCAAGGAGCCGATCATCCCGTCGGGCGCCAATAAGGGCGTCTTCCTGTTGGCGCCGTTGGTGACAGGCGTATTGTCCATCTCGGCTTTCGCCGTCATTCCGGTGGATTGGGGCTGGGCGGTCTCGAATCTCAACGTCGGCGTGCTCTATCTTTTCGCCATATCGTCGCTGAGCGTCTATGGCGTCATCATGGCCGGTTGGGCCTCGAATTCGAAATATCCGTTTCTCGCGGCTTTGCGGTCCGCCGCGCAGATGGTGTCCTACGAGGTTTCCATCGGCTTTGTGCTGGTCACGGTGCTTCTGTGTGCCGGTTCGCTGAACCTCACCGATATCGTCATGGCCCAGAACACGCCCTTTGGTATCCTAGGTTGGTATTGGCTGCCGCTGCTGCCGATGTTCGTCATCTTCTTTATCTCGGCGCTGGCTGAAACCAACCGCTCGCCCTTCGACCTCGTCGAGGCCGAGTCGGAACTCGTCGCCGGCTTCATGGTGGAATATTCGGCGACCCCCTATGTTCTGTTCATGCTCGGCGAATATGTGGCCATCGTCTCGATGTGCGCCATGATGTCGATCCTCTTTTTGGGCGGATGGCTGTCTCCCATTCCGTTCCCGCCCTTCACTTGGGTGCCGGGCGTCATTTGGTTCGTCCTCAAGACGTCATTGATGTTCTTCATGATCGCCATGGTGAAGGCCTTCGTGCCACGTTACCGCTACGATCAACTGATGCGGCTCGGCTGGAAGGTTTTTCTGCCGATTTCTCTGGTGTTCGTGGTGATCGTGGCAGGCGTACTGGAAATCACAGGATGGGGCGGCATGCCCCATTGATCGACTTTCACCGTCTGCCCGCGCGGGGCTGACCGGGTTTCGCGCATCGACTATCGTTTCAAAAGGTTATGCCATGTCCATGAGGCTCGATCAGGCCGCCAAGCAACTCTTCCTGACCGAGTTCGTCGGTGCCTTCTTTTTGTCGATGCGGTATTTTTTCAAGCCGAAGCCGACGCTGAACTACCCCCACGAGAAGAACCCGAAGGGACCCCGCTTTAGGGGTGAACATGCCCTGCGGCGCTATCCCAATGGCGAGGAGCGTTGCATCGCCTGCAAGCTTTGCGAGGCGATCTGCCCGGCCCAGGCCATCACGATCGAGGCAGGGCCACGTCGCAACGATGGCACCCGCCGTACCACGCGCTACGACATCGACATGGTCAAATGCATCTATTGCGGCTTGTGCCAGGAGGCTTGTCCGGTCGATGCCATCGTCGAGGGACCGAATGACGAGTTCGCGGTGGAGACCCGGGAGGAACTTCTGTATGACAAGGACAAGCTCCTGACCAACGGCGATCGGTGGGAGCGGGAAATCGCTCGCAATCTGGCTGTGGATGCGCCGTATCGATGAGTGCGGGGAGGGACCTCGCAAGGCTTTCCCACGGTAGAATTCTAACGGGCCACTATTTGCCCAGGGACAAGTCGGCTTTGCCGGCCCTATTGATGTCAGGTGAGGCGGGCACGGGAATCGGGACAGGGTCGCAAGTGCGGCCCCTCGACCACCGGACGTGCTTTGGGGAATGGTGAGCATGGGCGCGAGCGTCTTTCTTTTTTACGTCTTTTCCTTCACCGCAGTCGCGTCGGCCTTCATGGTGATCGCTGCCCGTAATCCAGTCCATTCGGTGCTGTTTCTAATCCTCGCCTTTGTGAACGCCTCCGGACTCTTCATGCTGCTCGGGGCTGAATTCCTCGCGATGATCCTTATCGTGGTTTATGTGGGCGCCGTCGCGGTGCTGTTCCTTTTCGTCATCATGATGCTCGATGTCGATTTCGCCGTGCTCAAGCAAGGGTTCCTTCAATACCTGCCGTTCGGCGCTCTTGTCGGTGCTATCGTGCTGATTGAGCTCGTGATGGTGTTGGGCGGCTGGACCCTGGGCGCGGCCCAAGGCACCACGGTCGCTTCGCCGATTACGCCCGGCGTGTCGAATACCGTGGCGCTCGGCCGAATCCTCTACACCCAATATCTGTACTTTTTCCAGGTTGCGGGTTTCATCCTGCTCACGGCGATGATCGGCTCGATCGTGCTGACCCTGCGCCATCGTCGCGGCGTCAAGCGGCAGAGTATCGACGCGCAGAATCTGCGCGACAGACGCGTTTCGGTCACCCTGCGGAAAGTGCCCTCGCGGGCCGGCCTATAGGAGATTTTCCATGGCCGTCGGCCTGACCAATTACCTCATCGTCGCCGCCATCCTGTTCACGCTTGGATTGGCCGGCATCATTCTCAACCGAAAGAACATCATCATCATCCTGATGTCGGTCGAACTGATCCTGCTCGCGGTGAACCTGAACCTTGTGGCCTTCTCGGCCTTTCTCGGGGACCTCACCGGCCAGGTCTTCGCCTTGCTGGTGCTGACCGTCGCGGCGGCGGAATCGGCCATCGGCCTTGCCATTCTGGTGGTTTTCTACCGGAACAAGGGGACCATCGCGGTCGAAGACATCAACATGATGAAGGGCTGAGCGGGAGCGCGCCATGTACGACGCCATCGTTTTTCTGCCGCTCATCGGCAGCCTGATCGCCGGTCTTTTCGGCCGAACCCTCGGCGCTCGCAACGCGCAATATCTGACGTCGGGCCTGCTCGGTTTCGCGGCGTTCCTGTCGTGGATCGCGCTGGCCCGGGTCGGGCTCTTTCACCACCCCGTCCATGAGGCGGTGGCAAGCTGGATCGCCGTCGGCGACCTGCAGATCGACTGGGCCTTCCGGATCGACACGCTCACCGCCGTCATGCTGGTCGTCGTCACCACCGTCTCGACGGTCGTGCATGTCTATTCCATCGGCTACATGGCGCATGACCCGCATCCGACGCGGTTCTTCGCCTATCTGTCGCTGTTCACCTTCGCCATGCTGATGCTGGTGACGGCGGATAACCTCGTGCAGATGTTCTTTGGCTGGGAGGGGGTCGGCCTCGCGTCCTATCTCCTGATCGGGTTCTGGTACACGCGGCCTTCAGCCAATGCGGCGGCCATCAAGGCCTTCGTGGTCAATCGCGTCGGCGATTTCGGCTTCTCGCTCGGTATTTTCCTGGTTTTCGCGCTGACCCATTCGGTGACGTTCGACGCGATTTTCGCGGCGGCGCCGAGCCTCGTCGGTAAGAGCTATCACGCCTTCGGTATGGAGGCCGACGCGCTGACACTCGCCTGCCTGCTTCTATTCATGGGCGCCATGGGCAAATCGGCACAATTCATGCTGCACACATGGCTGCCGGACGCCATGGAAGGTCCGACGCCCGTCTCCGCGCTCATCCACGCGGCCACGATGGTGACTGCCGGGGTGTTCATGGTGGCGCGTCTGTCGCCGCTCTTCGAACTCGCGCCCTCGGCGCAGACCTTCGTCATCACCATCGGCGGCATCACCTGCTTCTTCGCGGCCACGATCGGCCTCGTGCAGAACGATATCAAGCGCGTGATCGCTTATTCGACCTGTTCGCAGCTCGGCTATATGTTCGTGGCGCTCGGCTGCGGCGCCTATTCGGTCGGCATTTTCCACCTCTTCACCCATGCCTTCTTCAAGGCGCTCCTGTTCCTCGGTGCCGGCTCGGTGATCCATGCGGTGCATGACGAACAAGACATGCGGAACATGGGAGGGCTGAAGAGCGCCATTCCGACCACCTATATCCTCATGGTCATCGGCACCCTTGCCCTGACGGGTTTTCCGTTCACGGCCGGCTATTATTCAAAGGATGCAATCATCGAGACGGCCTTCGTCTCCGACCGGGCCGGAGCGGTCTTCGGTTGGTTGACCACGACAGCGGCGGCTGGACTGACCTCGTTTTATTCCTGGCGCCTGATCTTCATGACGTTTTGGGGCACGCGCCGCAAAACAGCGGCAGGCCATGGGGCTCATGACGACCATCATGCGATACAGGGGGATGCGCACGCGCCGGCCGCTCACGATGCTGGCCATGTCGCCGATGCGCATGGTGAGCATGGCGGAGAACCGCACGAATCCCCGCCCGTCATGCTCTATCCGCTTTATGTCCTGGCTGCGGGTGCGTTGCTGGCCGGGTTGGTGTTCAAGCATCTGTTCATCGGCGAGGGCCGTGAGTCGTTCTGGGGCGAAAGCCTGTTCTACGGATCGGGGAACCACATCTTCGAGGATATGGAGAAAACGCCGTTCCTGATCGGTCTACTCCCGACTCTGATGTTCCTCGGCGGCATTTCGCTGGCCTATTATGTCTATGTGATGCGGCCCGGAACAGCCGACCGCTGGGCGAAGGCGAACAAACCGCTCTACCAATTCCTGCTCAACAAGTGGTATTTCGACGAACTCTATAATCTCATCTTCGTGCGCCCGGCCTTCTGGCTCGGTCGGTTGTTCTGGAAACAGGGGGATGGCCGCATCATCGACGGCTATGGACCGGACGGCATCGCCCAGGCGGTGCTCGATACCACCGACAGGGTCGTGCGGCTCCAGACCGGATATGTTTACCACTATGCTTTCGCCATGATGCTCGGTGTCGCCGCCTTCATCAGCTGGTATCTCGTCGGGGGCGTCCACTGATGTTCGGCTTCGGCATCCTCTCCGGCCTCGTCTTCCTCCCGCTTATTGGGGTAGCGTTCATCCTGACCTTACGAGGCGAGGACGAAGCGACACTCAACAATGCCCGCTGGGCGGCGCTTCTGACATCCGTCATCGTCTTTTTGCTGTCACTGGTGGCCTGGGGTCGTTTCGACACAGCGAACCCTGGTTTTCAGCTCGTCGAGACTCGCGCGTGGCTTGGCGGGGGACTCAATTACAAGATGGGCGTGGATGGCATCGCCATGCCCTTCGTCCTGCTGACGACCTTCCTCATCCCGTTTTGCATCGCCTCCGCATGGGAGGCGATCCGTATGCGGGTGAAGGAGTTCATGATCTGCTTCCTCGTGCTGGAAGCGGCGTTGATCGGCGTTTTTTCGTCGCTCGATATCGTGCTGTTCTATTTGTTCTTCGAGGGCAGCCTGATCCCGATGTTCCTCATCATCGGGATCTGGGGCGGCAAGCGCCGCATCTATGCCTCGATGAAGTTCTTTCTCTACACGCTGCTCGGCTCGCTGCTGATGCTTCTCGCCATCATGAAAATGTATGGCGTCGCCGGCACCACGGACATCACTGTCCTTCAACACACGCCCTTCCCGGCCTCAATGCAATTCTGGCTGTTCCTGGCGTTCTTCGCCTCCTTCGCGGTGAAGATGCCGATGTGGCCTGTCCACACCTGGTTGCCGGACGCGCATGTGGAGGCGCCGACGGCGGGTTCGGTTGTTCTGGCCGGAATTCTTCTGAAACTCGGAGGTTACGGCTTTATCCGCTTTTCTCTCCCGATGTTCCCGGACGCCTCGCATTATTTCGCGCCGCTGATCTTCGCGTTGTCGGTCGTCGCTATCGTCTACACCTCGCTGGTGGCGCTGGTGCAGGAGGATATGAAGAAGCTGATCGCCTATTCGTCCGTCGCCCATATGGGCTTCGTGACCATGGGCCTCTTCACCATGACACCGCAGGGCCTCCAAGGCGCCGTTTTCCTCATGATCTCGCATGGCATCGTGTCGGGCGCGCTGTTCCTATGCGTTGGCGTGGTCTATGACCGGTTGCATACCCGCGATATTGCGGCTTACGGCGGCCTCGTGCAGCGGATGCCGAATTACGCCGTCGTGTTCATGGTGTTCACCATGGCCAATATCGGTCTTCCGGGCACTTCAGGCTTCGTGGGTGAGTTTCTGACCATGCTGGCGGCGTTCCAGGTCAATACCTGGGTGGCCTTACTCGCGACGATCGGCACCATCCTGTCGGCGGGTTACGCGCTTTACCTTTATCGCCGCATTGTCTTCGGATCGTTGGACAAACCATCCTTGAAGACCATCCTCGATCTCTCCCCGCGAGAGATCGCCATCCTGGCGCCTTTGGTTGTCTTGACGTTGTTCTATGGTGTTCATCCGGCGCCGATCCTCAATGCGTCGATGGCCTCGGTCGAGGGTATCATCAAGGTCGTTTCCGCTGCCGCGCCGGTGAGCAAGACCGCCGCGCTCGGCACCGAAAAATCTGGACAGGAATGACGATGCCCGCCGGCTATTCGCTCTCGCAGCTCTTCCCTGAACTGGTTTTGGCGGTCGGCGCCCTGGCCTTGCTGATGCTTGGCGCCTTCAAGGGCGAGCGATCGGCGAAACTCGTCTTCGAATTGGCGATCGGCATTCTTGGGATAGCCTTGCTCTCCGTCTTCGTCACTTCGCCGGGACCGGAACTCGGTTTCGACGGCGCCTTCGTGGACGACGCCTTCGGCCGGTTTATGCAGTCGTTGGCGCTGATCGGGTCGATCGTCACGCTCTTGATGGCTATTCCCTATTTGCGCCAGCAGGGCATCGCCAAATTCGAATTTCCCGTGCTGCTGATGCTCTCGACGCTCGGCATGCTCGTGCTCATTTCCGCCGCCAACCTCATCGCCCTCTATCTCGGCCTCGAGTTGATGAGTCTCGCGCTCTATGTCATCGCGGCTTTCCATCGCGACAATTCCAAGGCCAGCGAGGCGGGGCTCAAATATTTCGTCCTCGGCGCACTGTCGTCGGGCATGCTGCTCTACGGTGCCTCGCTCATCTACGGTTTTTCCGGCACGGTTTCCTTCGTCGGCATCGCGAGCGCGCTGCAAGGCCATCAGGCGATCGGCGTCGTCTTCGGCTTGGTGTTTCTTTCAGCCGGCCTTGCCTTCAAGATGTCGGCGGTGCCGTTCCACATGTGGACGCCGGATGTTTATGAAGGAGCGCCGACCCCGGTAACGGCGTTTTTCGCAACCGCCCCAAAGATGGCGGCCGTGGCCGTCACGGTCCGCGTGATCATCACCGCCTTTCCGGGCATCGTCACCGAGTGGCGGCAGATCATCGTCTTCATTGCCATCGCCTCGATGCTTCTGGGGTCTTTCGCGGCGATCGGCCAGACGAACTTCAAGAGGCTGATGGCCTATTCGGCCATCGGCAATATGGGTTTCGCCTTGACGGGCCTCGCGTCCGGCACCGAGGCCGGTGTCTATGGCGTCCTGATCTACATGGCGACCTATCTTGTGACGACGCTTGGAGTGTTCGCCGCAATGCTGTCGATGCAGCGCAAGGGCCATGCGATCGAGACGGTGGGCGATCTCGCGGGTCTTGGCCAAACGAATTCCGTCATGGCGTTTTTCCTTGCCATGTTGATGTTCTCGCTGGCCGGTGTGCCGCCGCTTGGGGGTTTTTTTGCCAAGTTCTACGTCTTCCAGGCGGCGATCCAGGCCAATCTCTATTGGCTCGCGGTCATCGGCGTTCTGGCAAGCGTGGTCGCGGCTTATTATTATCTGCGCATCGTGAAGATGATGTATTTCGATCAGCCGGTTGAAGCCTTCGACAAGGCGAGTCCCGCATTGCGGGCCGTTCTCGCGGTCGCGGGCCTCGCCATGCTGCTGTTCTGGGTCTATCCGGCACCGGTTGTCGAGGCGGCTTCGGCGGCGGCGCATTCATTGTTCTAACGACGTGCCCGACCCGGTTCCGAACGAACCCTCTTTCCGCTCGATCACCTTCGACAAGCTTGGATCGACGAACCAGGAAGGCCTGGATCGCGCCCGGAGGGGCGACAGAGGGCGGTTGTGGATTCGGGCGCTGGCGCAAACCCAGGGCCGTGGTCGGATCGGGCGGACTTGGTCCTCGCCGCCGGGGAACCTTTATGCCAGCCTGCTGCTGGTCGACCCATCCGAGCCGCGTTGCGCGCCGCAGATTGGTTTCGTCGCAGGGGTTGCGCTTGCCCGCGCGGTGCGCCGTCTGCCGGGCGCCGATCATGACCTGAGGCTGAAGTGGCCCAACGACCTTGTGCATCGAGGTGCTAAGCTTGCAGGCATTCTCATTGAGGGGTGCCGGAGGCCGGACGGAGCCCTTGCCTGCGTGATCGGCTTCGGGGTGAATTGCGTCTCTCATCCGGTCGGGCTCGACTATCCGACGACCGATATTGGCGAGGTCACCGGCCTGCCTCCCTCCGCCGACGACCTCGGCAAAATACTGGCCATCGAAATGGCGGATGCGATTTCGCTCTGGAACCGCGGACAAGGTTTTGCATCGCTTCGAGAGGCGTGGTTGGGCCTTGCCCTTGAAAAGGGCACACCGTTGACGGTCAAGACCTCGTCAGCGACGACTTTTGGATGGTTTGACACGATCGACGAAGCTGGACGACTAAGGCTGCGGACCGATCTCGGCGTCGTGACCATCGAGGCCGCCGATGTCTTTGCCGGGGCCGCCGACGCCGTTCCGGCTCATTCATGATCGACGCGAGCAAGCCGAACCGCTGGCTACCTGAAGAGGCCGAAGTCTTGAGATAGCCAGCACATCCGAGCGACTAAAACGTGAAGAAGCGACTCCTAAAGGGTAGGGCATTTTGTATGTTCATCCTTAAGGTGAACAAGCAGAATGGAACGGATCGGCGATAGCCGGCCTCCTCGAGGGGAACAGATGGTGGATATGAGTGGTAGTGGCGATGAACTCGTCTTTTGTGCCCTGGGTGGCCTAGGCGAGATCGGCATGAACGCAGCCCTTTACGGATTTGGGCCGCCGAGCCGGCGCAAATGGCTGATGGTGGATTGCGGGCTGGCGTTCGCGGGGCCTGACCTCCCCGGCATCGACATCCTTTTACCCGATCTCAGCTTCGTCGAATCGATCCGGCGTGATCTCGTCGGCCTCATCATCACCCACGCCCACGAGGATCATATCGGTGCGGTGGCGGATCTGTGGCCAAAACTCCGGTGCCGCATTTTCGCGACCCCCTTCGCGGCGGGACTTCTCGAAGCCAAACATTCCAACGAGATGGCGCTCGGCCAATTGCGGATCGAGACGATATCGCTCGGCGGACGACTTCAGCTCGATCCTTTCGATGTGGAATTCATTCCGGTCGCCCATTCGATTCCTGAAAGCGCCGCTCTTGCCATTCGCACGCCGGCTGGGATCGTCATCCATTCAGGAGATTGGAAGCTCGACGACACCCCTGTGATCGGACTGCCGACGGATTCCGCGCGTCTCACGGCGCTTGGTGACGAAGGCGTTCTGGCACTCGTCTGCGATTCCACCAATATTCTGCGCGAAGGTGAAAGCCCGTCCGAGGCCGAGGTCGCCGCCACGTTGCGTCGATTGATCGCCGAGGCGCCCGGCCGTGTCGCGGTTACAACCTTCGCCTCTAACGTAGCGCGGCTGAAAGCCGTAGCCGAGGCCGCGATGGCCTGCGACCGCCAGGTTATTGTGGTCGGGCGTGCGATGGACCGCGTGATCGGCATCGCCCGCGAACTCGGCTATCTCGACGGCATTCCGGCCTTCCTTCCGCCAGACCGCTATTCCAGCCTGCCGCGCGAGCGGACGGTCTTGCTGGCGACGGGAAGCCAAGGGGAGCCGCGCGCCGCATTGGCCCGGCTGTCGCAAGACGATTACGGCGACATCAAGCTGGCGCCCGGGGATCAGGTCATCTTTTCCTCACGCACCATTCCGGGCAATGAGCGGGAGGTCGGAAAGGTCATCAACGGTCTGGTGCTCCAAGGTGTCGATGTCATCACCGACCGGAACGCTCTCGTGCATGTATCCGGCCACCCTCGACGAGCGGAGGTCGCCAAATTCTACGATTGGGTTCGCCCACGCATCGCCATTCCGGCGCATGGCGAGCCATTGCATCTGGCCGAACATGCCAAATTCGCACAAAGCATGGGCGTGCCCTTCACGGTCAAGGCGCGCAATGGCGACATGGTGGCGCTCTGGCCCGGCGATCCCGGTATTATCGACGACGTGAAACACGGCCGTCTGTGCAAGGACGGCAACGTCCTGGTGCCCGCGACCGATGCCTCGCTTCAGGCTCGGACGAAGCTTGCCTTTGCGGGGATCGTATCCATTGCCTTCGCCATCACCTCTAACGGCAATCTCGCGGGCGACCCCGATGTCCTCATCAGCGGGCTGCCGCCGAAGACCGCCGACGGAAAGCCGATGGACGTTCTGATCGACGATGCCATCTTCGCCACCTTGGATAATCTCGGTCGCGGCAAGCGACGTGATCCGGATGCTGCCGCCGCCGCCGTGGAGCGCGCGGTTCGGGGTGCCATAGGCTCGGCCTGGGGCAAGAAGCCTGTCATTCACGTCCTCGTGGTCGAGGTGTAGCAACGATCGCAGACGCCGCGATTACATCCGAGGAGCAGCGCATGCCGATCCCGATCTTCACGGCCGCGGTGATCTACTTCACCATCTGGTGGATCGTACTTTTCGCCGTTCTGCCCTGGGGCGTCAGATCCCAGAGCGAGGAGGCGGATGTCGTGGCCGGTAGCGATCCAGGGGCTCCCGTGGCGCCGAGGCTTGTGGTCAAAGCGCTCTGGACCACGGGCATTTCTGCCGTGGTGCTGGCCATCGTCCTCGTGCTGTTCGCCTATATGGGCTGAGCCGTCGATCTCAGGCGCTGGTATCGGGCGCCCTCAAGAGCGCGCAACCGGTGATGCGCCATTGTCCGTCGACCTGTTCGAACGTGTAGATGGCGGTCCATACGACGCCGCCGCTATCGACGATCGTCACCTTCTCCATTGGCCCAAGGCCGGTATCGCCGGCCGATTCGAAATGGGTGCTCTTCGGGCGGACCAGCGGCGCATAGGATTGTTTGACCATCGCCAAAAACTGGTTCGGATCCGGGAATTTTTGCATGATTCCGGGGGAGGCGAAGCTGCGTGCGCTCGCGGCATCGTCGCGTCCTATGGCCTGAAGCTGCGAGGTGATGACGGTCTCGAAAGCCGCGCCGTCAGGTTTGTCCTCGGCCCATGCGGGGGCGAGTGAGCCTATGAGACAGAAACCGATTACGCCGACAAGCCATCGAGACATATCAACCTCCATACGTTCATCAGGGGTTTATGGCGCTCACACGGAGCATAGCGAGCGTCCGGCGTGCAAAAATTTATCCGCCTCGCCGAATCACAGGGCAGATGGCTGCCGCCGCCCGGCATGGTCCCGCTCCCGCCATCATTTTGGGGATAAATCTAGTCGGTGAGGATTGGGGAACGTCGGTTGAGGGTAGTGTGGTGGGCTCGCGTCGCGCATCTGAGCCTTGCTTTGTATGCGCCCCTGCTCGGCGGATGCGTTGCAGCCGGCATGACCGCTGTAGCCGACGGCGTCGACCATATGGGGACACTTGTCGCAGGGACGCCGCAAGGCTCGCCGCGCTCTGTCCAGATTTTCGTCGCCTCGACCCGCCCCGACAGCCAACAGGCTGTACGCATCGGCCCAGCGCATTATTCGCTGACGACAATCAGCGTGCCCCCAGGCCATGAGGCTGGCGCGATCGAGCGACCCAATCTTGGCTCGGAGGACAAGCGGCGTCATTTCATGGTTGCCGGACGCCGGACGCTCGACGAATCTTCGTTCAGCAACGAGGTCGCGTCGCACATTTCAGGCCGGATCGGCTCGAACCGGGATGTGCTGCTCTTCGTCCATGGCTTCAACACGAGTTTCGACGAGGCGCGATTCAGGTTGGCCCAGATCGTCGTCGATGGTGGGTTCAACGGCATTCCGGTTCTGTTTACCTGGCCATCGAAGGGCGAACTTCTGGCCTATGGGTCGGATCGCGAAAGCGCCATGGCGTCGCGCGATGCCCTCGAACAACTGATCGAAACCCTCGCGGCCGATTCGGATGTCGGCAAGATTCATGTCCTGGCTCATTCCATGGGCGCTTGGCTAGCCATGGAGGCCTTGCGGGAATCGGCAATCGCGGGTCATCCCGATCTCGGAGGACATCTCGGCGACATCATGCTCGCCGCGCCCGATATCGATCTCGACGTGTTTCGACAGCAGATGGCGCGGCTTGGTTCCTTCGCTCATGTCTCGGTCTTCGTGGCGAGCAATGATCGCGCCCTGGCGCTATCGGGCATTTTGGCGGAGCGGCCAAGGCTAGGGGCGCTCGACCCGTCCGATCCGGCCAGTCGGCAGGCGGTCAAGGATCTTGGAGTGGAGGTCATCGATCTGTCGCGTGACAGCGTCGGCTTCATCGGCCATGGGACCTATGCAGCTTCGCCACAGATCGTGCGCGGGATCGGGGCGGAACTCGGCGCGGCGCGAAGCGAGGATAAGGAAACTCAGGCCGTGCTCGATGGCAGTGATGTCCCTCCATCGAAACTCGCCGAGCCCAATGCGGCGGTGACGGCGGTGCCATTGCCGGCTCCCGTTGCCGCAGCACCACCCGCCACGTCAGCGCCGGATGGACTCCACTGACCGGAAGCCCCGTGTTATCCCCGTGGTCTCGGAGATTAGCGGTGCCTGAAACCCTCACACGCTGGACCCCGGACCTCACCCGGCGGGATTTCACGATCGCCGAGATCATGAAGCTTCAGGATCTTGGTCTCATCGGCGAAGACGATAATTTCGAGCTGGTCGATGGGGAGATCGTGCCGATGCGGTCGAAGACGCACCGGCATGAGTTGATCAAAACCTATCTCAACATCGCGATCGCCCGCGCGCTGCCGGACGCGCTCTGGATGGGCGTTCAAAGCTCGATGTATCTTTCCGAGCGCACGCTGCTGGAACCGGATCTCGTGGTCTACCCACGCGGCATCAAGCTCGAAGAGGTCAAAGGGCCGGACATCATCCTGGCGATCGAGGTTGCGTTGACGACCCTGCGCTTCGATCTCGGGCGCAAGGCGGCCCTCTATGCGAGCCACGGCGTTCGAGAACTATGGGTGATCGATGCCGAGCGGCCGGTGACCCATGCGCATCGCAACGCTGGTCGGGACGGGTGGGGATCGATCGACATCCTTCCCCCGACGACCCTTCTATCCCATCTGGTCCTGCCGTCTTTTTCAGTGCGGCTCGACGAGATTTGAGGCCCTTTTGGTCAGATGAACTGATCAAGGCCAGGAATTGATGCCGCCAGCGCACCGACCGCCTCGTCGCCCGCACGCTCCCGCAGATAGGCGAACATTTCGCGGCCAAGGGTCTGCATGTCCGACATGCCAAGTCCGGCCGACCCAAGTTCCCCCGCCAGCCCCATGAGGCCCGCGCCCGGCATTCCACTGAGACCATCCTCTTCGCTGGCGACGCCGGCCGCTGTCTCTCGCGCCCCCGGCACCTTGTCGAGGACGGCGGCGCTGACGGAAGGCGGGGCCTCCTTCTGCACGAAGTGCAGCACCATCCCGATGACCTTGTGGGCAGTCTCCGGCTCAAGGCCGGTGGAGGCGCACAC
The DNA here is from genome assembly GCA_965214365.1 of Lichenihabitans sp. Taxonomy (GTDB): domain Bacteria; phylum Pseudomonadota; class Alphaproteobacteria; order Rhizobiales; family Beijerinckiaceae; genus Lichenihabitans. The sequence goes on along the minus strand of CBDCBM010000003.1, from coordinate 799,105 downwards.
GCGCTGTTCCAGTTCATCCATGGGCGTTCTCCTGGTTGCCAATTCTAATGCTCGGGACCTTGCCTCGGATCCGGGCGACATCCGCATGCTCGGCCGATATAGTTCCTGTCTCATCATCGCAGTGGTCATATCATGTCCGATCCAAGCCAGCAGCCCGGTCAGATTCTCATCGGCAAGAGCGGCAAATATGAATATCTGACCCTGGCGCTCGGAAACAGGCATGGCCTCATCACCGGCGCCACCGGTACGGGCAAGACGGTGACGCTACAGCGGCTCGCTGAAGGCTTCGCACGCGCCGGTGTCCCGGTCTTCGCGGCCGACGTCAAGGGAGACTTAGCGGGTCTGGGCATGGCGGGCGGCGACAAACCCGCGCTGGCGCAACGTGCTGCCTCGCTGGGTGTTTCCTACACGCCCGAGGCCTTTCCCGTAGTTTTTTGGGACCTCTTCGGTGAGCAAGGCTCGCCCATTCGCGCAACGATCGCCGAGATGGGTCCGCTGCTGATGGCGCGGCTGCTCGAACTCAACGACGTTCAGGCCGGCGTACTCAACATCATGTACCGCGTCGCGGACGAGCAGGGATTGCTGCTGCTCGACCTCAAAGATCTGCGGGCCATGCTCCAATATGTGGCCGACCATGCCAGTGAATTGACGACCCGCTACGGCAATGTGGCACCCGCCACGATCGGCACGATCCAACGGCAAATCCTGGTGCTGGAGAACCAGGGCGCCGCCAATTTCTTCGGCGAACCGGCGCTCGAAATCGCGGATTTTCTGGAGGTCGCTCCCGATGGGCGCGGCTTGATCAACATCCTGGCCGCCGACAAGCTGATGCGCAGTCCGCGCCTCTACGCCACGTTTCTGCTTTGGTTCCTGTCGGAACTCTTCGAGCAGATGCCTGAAGTCGGCGACCTCGACAAACCGAAAGTGGTGTTCTTTTTCGACGAAGCGCATCTGCTCTTCGACGCGGCGCCTAAAAGCCTTCTCGATGCTATCGAGCAGGTGGTTCGGCTCATTCGCTCGAAGGGTGTCGGCGTTTATTTCGTGACGCAGAATCCGCTCGACATTCCGGACACGGTGCTCGGCCAGCTCGGCAATCGGGTGCAGCATGCCTTGCGTGCCTTTACGCCTCGCGACGCCAAGGCTTTGAAGTCGGCGGCGGATACGTTTCGCCAAAACCCGTCCTTCGACGCTGCTGAAGCCATCAAGGCCCTGGGCGTCGGCGAAGCTTTGGTGTCGATGCTCCAACCAGACGGAACGCCCGAGATGGTTGAGCGCACCTTCATCGCTCCACCGTCCTCCCGAGTTGGTCCCATCACGCCAGGAGAACGCCAAGCGCTCATCGAAAACGGGCCGATCTACGGCAAATACGACACGGCCATCGACCGGGACTCGGCGTTCGAAATCTTGCAGCGCCGCGCGATGGGCGGGTCCATGCCTTCGCCGGCGGCAAGCCAGGGCGGCCCGCAGCCGCAAGCCGCCCCCGCCGCTCCGGGGGGCGGCCTTCTCGGTGGGATTGGCGGCGCGATCGGCGGATGGTGGAACGGCGGCGGATCGAGCCGGGGACGGATGACGAACGGGCAATTGATCGTGAGATCGGCGATCCAGTCCGCCGCGCGCTCCATCGGCACACAGGTGGCGCGCGACATCATGCGCGGCATTCTGGGCGGCCTCCAGCGCTGAGGCACCGTTACTCGCCTTCACAAAAGCGTCAGAAGGCGGCGCTAGGTCTGTTCCAGTAGCGGGGGAGTTCTCATGTCAAGCATTTCGGCCACGCCAAATACGGTTCCGGCACCGGACCGACCAAAAGTCGACTACCCCAGCAGTCCGGGAACCATCATCGGCGTCGTGCTTGTCATGGCCTGCGGGATGCTTTTCGCGGCCTATAGCGTCTACAGCGACGTTTCGTCCGCTGGGGCGGCCAATCATCCGATCGGCGTCTATCTTCTCCTGGGGGTGGCGCTGCTGATCGCCCTCGCTTTCGAATTCGTGAATGGTTTCCACGATACCGCCAACGCGGTCGCGACCGTCATCTACACTCATTCGCTGATCCCGAACTACGCCGTAATCTGGTCCGGGTTCTTCAACTTCCTCGGCGTGGCGACCTCGACGGGCCTCGTCGCCTTCGGCATCGTATCGCTGCTGCCGGTGGAACTGATCCTTCAGGTGAGCTCGAGCGCCGGCTTCGCCATGGTGTTCGCGCTCCTGATCGCCGCGATCATTTGGAACCTTGGGACATGGTGGCTTGGGCTGCCGGCATCGAGCTCCCATACCTTGGTCGGCTCGATCATCGGTGTCGGCATCGCCAATGCCCTGCTCCATGGTCGTAGCGGAACGTCGGGCGTAGACTGGGCTCAGGCGACAAACGTCGGCGAGGTGCTTCTTATCTCGCCAGTCGTCGGCTTCATCTTCTCGGCCCTCCTGCTTCTTGCCATGAAATTTCTGGTGCGTAAGCCTGAGCTTTATACCGAGCCGAAGGCGAACGAACCGCCGCCCCTTTGGATCCGCGGATTGCTGATCCTCACCTGTACCGGCGTGTCGTTTTTCCATGGTTCGAACGACGGGCAGAAGGGAATGGGCCTCATCATGCTCGTCCTCATCGGCACCGTACCCACGGCCTATGCCTTGAATCGCGCGGTCCCCGACAGCGAGGTTCCGGCATTTGAACAATCCTCTGAAGCCGTCTCGAAGATCATCGAAAGCAAGGCGGCTGGATATGCCATCACGGGCGATCCGCGCCCTGCGGTCACGGCCCTGGTGCGTGACAAGCAGATCAACGAGGGAACCTATCCGTCGCTGGCCGTGCTGATCCGGAGCATCTCGGACGAGGTGAAGGGCTTCGGTTCGCTCGCCAAGATCCCGCCGGACCAGGTCGGCAACACACGGAACGATATGTATCTGGTCTCCGAGGCCATTCGAAACCTGCCGAAGATTCAGGACAACGAACTCACGCCCGACGAGAAGACGACGCTGGCCAAATACAAGGGCAGCCTCGATCACTCGACCAAATTCATTCCGATCTGGGTCAAGATCTGCGTCGCGCTGGCTCTTGGGCTCGGGACGATGATCGGCTGGAAGCGGATCGTCGTTACGGTGGGTGAAAAGATCGGGAAGACGCATCTCACGTATGGTCAGGGCGCCGCCGCCGAAATCGTCGCCATGGCCACCATCGCCGCCGCCGATAATTTCGGGTTGCCAGTATCCACCACCCATGTGCTCTCATCGGGCGTCACCGGCACTATGGTGGCGAACGGCTCGGGTATTCAGTGGGAGACGCTGCGTAACATCGTCATGGCCTGGGTATTGACGCTGCCTTGCGCCATTCTCCTGTCCGGCACGCTTTATGTGATCTTCAGCTACATTTTCTGAGCTTTTGGAACATTGCAGACGAGGCCCGGCCTAACAGCCGGGCCTTTGCCGTTTGGAAAGAGGCGTGGTCGGTTCTTTGCCGCGCGGCATATCGGCTGCTAGGTTCGCTCCATCACTCATTCAGAGGCAAACATGGCCACGATCGACGCCGTCCTCGACAAGCTGGACGCCAACCGCGAAGCGGCACTGCAACGGCTCTTCGCGCTTCTCGCGGTACCGTCCATCTCGACCGACGCAGCCTATGCGGCGGATTGTCAGCGCGCCGCCGAATGGCTTGCCGCTCAATTGGGCGAGATTGGGTTCGAGGCCTCTGTTCGGCCGACGGCCGGCCGGCCGATGGTGGTGGCTCATGCCAAGGCGGCTCGGCGCGACGCCCCCCATGTTCTGTTCTACGGCCATTACGACGTGCAACCGGTCGATCCGCTGTCACTATGGAAGACTGACCCCTTCACGGCCGTGCTGGATCATGCGGCGGAGCCGACCCAAATCGTCGCGCGTGGCGCCTCCGACGACAAGGGGCAGTTGATGACTTTCGTCGAGGCTTGCCGAGCGTTCCGCGAGACCGGCGGTCTGCCTTGCGACGTCTCGATCCTGTTCGAGGGCGAGGAGGAAACGGGGTCGCCGTCGCTTCCGGCGTTCCTCGAAGCCAATAAGGCGGAATTGAAGGCCGACCTCATGCTGGTCTGTGACACCGGCATGTGGGACGCCTCGACCCCCGCCATCACCACCATGCTGCGCGGGCTGGTGCTCGAGGAGGTGGTCATCCGAGGCGCCAGCCGCGATCTGCATTCGGGGATGTATGGTGGCGCGGTCGTCAATCCCATTCACGTCCTTGCCCGGATCATCGCCGATCTGCACGACGAAAGAGGTCGGGTCGCCCTCCCGGGATTCTACGATGGCGTGGATGAATTACCGCCGGACGTCGCGGCGCAATGGAGGGCTCTGCCCTTCGACGACGTCGAATTCCTGCGAGAGGTCGGGCTTTCGTCTCCGGTCGGCGAGGAGGATCGCAGCGTTTTGGAAAAGATCTGGTCGCGTCCCACCTGCGATTGCAATGGCATCCTCGGCGGCTATACGGCGGCGGGATCCAAGACCGTGCTGCCAGCTCAAGCGAGCGCCAAGATCTCGTTCCGCCTCGTCGGCCGCCAGAACCCGGCCAAAGTCGCGGAAGCCTTCCGAGCCTTCGTCCAGGACAGGCTGCCATCGGATTGCGAGGCGGAGTTTCTGTCCCATGGCGCAAGCCCCGCGCTGCAATTGCCGTTCAGCTCAGAGGCGCTGACGCGCGCGCGCCGGGCTCTTCAGGCCGAATGGGGTAAGGAGCCGGTGCTCTCGGGCTCAGGTGGGTCGATCCCGATCGTCGGCTCCTTCAAAAAGGATCTGAAGATGGACGCATTGATGATCGGCTTCGCGCTCGACGACGACCGCATCCATTCGCCGAACGAGAAATATAACCTCACCTCGTTTCAGAAGGGTGCCCGGAGCTGGGCCCGCATTCTTCACGCGCTGGCGATGTAGGCGCGGGTCATATTGCTCTGCCGAGAGCCGGTCTAGCGCGCTTCGCCCGCCGAAGCGGCAAAGACACACCCGCCGCGCGCAACGCCAGCACCAACACGACGCCGTAAACGACGGCGCCAGTCATCGCGAGCGCGATGAGGTGGAGTTCGTTGGCGAACCTCAGGTCCCGCGTGGCGGTCGCGATCCACGGCTCGACGATATAGATCGCCGTGGCGAGCACGAAGGCCGCCGCATCGACCGCCAGGGCGACATTGGCCAACATGTCGTCGGGTCGCATGAGGTCGGCGATCCAGCCCCAGGCGGACAGGATGAGGAGGTTGATCCAAGCCCCGACGGCGGTCGCCGTGGCAAGGCCGACCGCTCCGAAATGTTTGTAGAGCAGAACCTTTAGACCGAGATTGCAGGCGACTGCCATCAGGGAGGCCAGCATCGGCACGGTGGTGTTGCCCCGCGCCTGAAAGCCTGCGACGGCGGAGCGAATGAGAACGATCGGCAAAAGACCAAAACCGTAAGCCGCGAGGACCGAGGCCGACGTGGCGGCAGCTTCTGAGGTGAATTGCCCGCGTAGGAAAACCCCACGCATGATCTGGTCGGGCACCATGATGAAGGCGATGAAGAAGGGGGCCGATAAAGCAAGCGTGATCGCCATCGTGCGGTTCTGCGCCCTCAGGGCGCCGGAGGGATTTTTTGCCGCGAAACATCGGCTCATCTCGGGCAGCAGCACTGTCCCGGCCGCGATGCCGATGACGCCGATGGGCAGTTGATAGATTCGCTCCGCGTAGTAGATCGACGAGGGTCCGCCGGTCGGCAGCAACGAGCCGATGATCGTATCGGCGAAGATGGCGATCTGGACGCCGGCCGAGCCGATGACGGCGGGGCCAAGCGCCCTGAAAAAGCGTCGGACGTCCTGCGTCAGCGTCGGGCGCACCAGCCGTTCGAGAACCCCGGCCCGGCGGGCCGCCACCATCATCATGACGAGTTGCGCCACGCCCGAGACCGTCACGCCGACGCTGGCTGCTACGCCGGCGTTCGGGAAATAGCGCGACAGGCCAAGGAAGAGCACCATGAAGATATTGAGCAGCACCGGCGCCAGCGCCGCTGCGGTGAACTTCCGATGGGCGTTGAGCGTGCCCGATTGCAGCGTCACGAGCGTGATGCACAGGAGATAGGGGAAGGTGATCCGCGTCATGAGGATCGCCTGATCCATCTTGCCCGGATCGCTGTCGAAACCCGGCGCCAAGGCCCGGACGAAACGGTCCGTGAAGATAAGCGCCAGGGCCAGCAGTACCACTTGCGAAGCGAGCAGAATGGTGAAGATCTGGCTGGCGAAAGTGCTGGCCTCAGCCGGTCCGCGCCGTTCGAGTACGCCGGCATAGGACGGCACGTAGGCCGAGTTGAAGGCACCCTCGCCGAAGATGGCGCGAAAATTGTTGGGCAGGCGGAAGGCGATCACGAAAGCGTCGGCGATCGTTCCCGCACCCAGAATGGCGCCAAACACGACATCTCGCAAAAAACCCGTCGCTCGCGAAACGAGCGTCAGGCCGCCGACCGAAAGGAAATGTCTGTACATGAGGGCTCGATGATGGCCGGCTTGGTGTACAGCCTTTACCTTAAGCCAACCCTATTGAAACGGCGCATCGGACCATCGAGCCCGGGTTCATCGCGCGCCAAGTGCGCCGACCGATGAAGAAAGCCGTCGGCGGGCTGCGACAAGCGCCCGCCGGAGCAATCCTTGTTTAGCGCGTGGCGCCATACAGCTCGTCGACATAGTCCCAATTGACGAGGTTCGACAGGAAGGCCTTGAGATAATCGGGCCGACGGTTGCGATAGTCGATGTAGTAGGAATGTTCCCAGACGTCGACGCCGAGGATCGGCGTCGCGCCATGGACCAGCGGGTTTTCGCCGTTGGCGGTCTTCGACACCGCCAGTTTGCCGTCCTTTACGGTCAGCCAAGCCCAGCCCGAACCGAACTGCGTCGTGCCGGCGGCGACGAAATCCTCGGCGAATTTGTCGTAGGAGCCGAAACTCTCCATCAGCGCCTTTTCCACTGCGCCGGAGGGCTTGCCGCCGCCATTCGGTTTCATCCATTTCCAGAAATGGATGTGGTTGAAATGCTGGCCGGCGTTGTTGAAGATGCCGGCGTTCTTGCCGAACGAGCCCTTGACGACCTCTTCGACCGACTGTCCTTCGAATTCAGTCCCCTTGATGAGGTTGTTGCCGTTCGTCACGTAAGCCTGATGATGCTTGTCGTGATGAAATTCCAGCGTTTCCTTCGACATGTAAGGTTGCAACGCGTCATAGGCATAGGGTAGCTCGGGAAGGGTGAAGGACATGATGAGACTCCTTGAAATCGCTGTATGGCGGCAACGCCCGACCCTTTGAAAAAGCCGCATCCCGCCACGCCAGGAACCTAGTGTCGGGGTGCTGCCGCCGCAACCGCATGCACATGTCGCAACGGTCGAATTCCTACCGCGATTGAGGCTTATGAGCGGATCACATGAGACGGGGTGATCGGTGGGCCTGTCGAATGATGCGGTCAGTACGGGGGAGTGAGGGCGATGCCCTGGGTTATTTGCATTCTGGGATTGGCTCTGGCAATCGCCGGCGGCGCATCGGTCGTCCATGGCTATAACTATATTCAAGCGGATTGGGGCTGGCAGGCGATCATCGCCGGCGCAACGGCGGTGAGCGGCGGGATCGTGACGATCGCCCTCGGCGCTGTTTTGACGAGTCTGGTCTCGATCAGACGGGCTTTCGACCGGAGCCGGGCCGCCCCGGCGGTCGGCACGGCGGTAGAACCATCGCTACCGGTTGCGATGGTCGAAACCCCACCCCCGCCTTTGGCGGCCGATGTCGAACGTCCGCTTGAAAGCCCGACCCTTCCGCCTGCGGCGTCCCTGATCGAAGCGCCGGCGAAGTCCGAGCGGTTTCGGGATCGTTCGGCGGCAAGAGCCTTGTCGGCGTCCCGGTCCGGCAGGACGTCTTCGGCGTCGGTTCCCGCCGAGGCCCCGGCCCCGACCGTCGCGGGGCGCTACGAATCGGGTGGGGCATCCTATGTTCTGTTCTCGGACGGAACGATCGATGTCGAGAGCGAGGCCGGCCACCGGCATTTCGCTTCGATGGACGAGCTGAAATCCTTCATGGCGCGGGAATCACCCGACACCATCCAGGCGGAAGTCGCAGGATAGTTCAGGCGACGCAGGCCAGCGCGAATGCAAATTGAAGCGCGTCTTCGTCAAGCTGGTCGAACCGGCCCGAGGCTCCGCCATGTCCCGCATCCATGTTCGTCTTGAGCAGGATAGGACCGCCTCCTGTCATCGTAGCCCGCAACTTGGCCACCCATTTGGCCGGCTCCCAATAGGTCACCCGAGGGTCGGTGAGGCCGCCGAGCGCCAGGATCGGCGGATAATGCTGCGCGCGGACATTGTCATAGGGTGAATAGTCTCGGATGCGGGCGAAGGCCTCCGGGTCGGTGATCGGGTCACCCCATTCCAGCCATTCGGGCGGGGTCAGCGGCAATTCGGCGTCGAGGATGGTGTTCAGCACATCGACGAAGGGCACATCCGCCACGATGCCCGCGAAAAGATCGGGCGCTTCATTGGCCACGACGCCCATCAGCATGCCTCCGGCGCTCCCACCATGCGCCATGATGCGCCCGGGGGACGTGAAACCCGTCTCGCAGAGCCGGTGCGCCACTGCCAGAAAATCGCTGAACGTATTGCGCTTATGGTCGAGCTTGCCATTGGCGTACCAGTTCCAGCCCTTGTCTGTTCCCCCCCGCACATGCGCGATGGCGAAGACGAACCCGCGATCGATCAGCGACAACCGCTTCGTGCCGAAAGCCGCCGGCAGGGCGTAACCATAAGCGCCGTAGCCATACAGCAGCAGCGGCGCCGAGCCGTCGAGGACAAGATCAGCCCGATGCACAAGTGATACGGGCACGCTTTCGCCGTCGGGCGCCGTCGCGAAGAGGCGTCGCGTCACGTAATGTTGGGGATCGTGGCCCGATGGCACTTGCTGGCGCTTGCGGAGCCGCCGCTCGCCGCTCGCCATGTCATAGTCGTAAATTTCCTCGGGCGTCGTCATGGAGGAATAGGAAAAGCGCATCACCGCCGTGTCCTGCTCGGCGACCTCTTCCAAGCCGAGCGCATAAGCCTGTTCGGGAAAGGCGATGGCCTGTTCCCCTTGGCTCTCCAGATCCCGCACAACGATGCGGGGCAATCCATCTTCGCGTTCGAGCCGCACCAGATGGTCCCGGAACGCCTCGGATGACACGATCATGCGTCCCGGACGGTGGGCGACGATATCGCGCCAATGCTCGCGGCCGGGTGTTTCGACGGGTGCCTCGACGATCTTGAAGTCTTCCGCTCCATCCGCATTGGTCAGGATGATGAAGACCTCGCCACGATGATCCACCTCGTAACGCAGGCCCGGCTCGCGCGCCGCGACGATGACAGGTGGACGATCGGGCGCGCTGAGGTCGACGGCATGCGTCTCGGCGGCATCATGCCCATGCACGTTGATGAACATGAAGCGCCCGGAGCGGCTACGTGCGATCGAGACGAACCAGGCCGGATCGGGTTCCTTGTAGACGGTCCGGTCCGTCTTCTGTCCTGTGCCGAGGACATGCAGGCGAACGTGGCTGGCCCGGTGGTTCCTGTCGACCTCGACGTAGTAGAAAGCCCGGCCGTCGGCGGTCCAGACAATCTCCCCATCGGCCCGTTCGACCGTGTCGGCAAGGTCCTCGCCTTTATCCAACAAGCGCACCCGGATGATGTGAAGCTCTGACCCCTTTTCGTCGGCGCTCCAGGCCATGGCGCCATGGTCCGGAGAATGAACCGCATCGGCCAGCTCGAAGAATGCCTTGCCCTGTGCCAGAACGTCTCCGTCGATGAGGAGCGTTTCCGCCCCACCGCCGCGCGGTTGGCGACAGATCAGCTCGTGCTGACCACCCTCCCGATAGCGGGTGTAATATTCAAAGGGGCCGTCCGGCACCGGCACGTCCGCGTCCTCGTCTTCCATCCGCCCGCGCATTTCCGCGACGAGGGTTTTTTGCAGGACCTCGGTCGGCGCCATAACGGCGGCCGCATGGGCGTTTTCAGCATCGAGAACGGCTCTGATCTCGGGCGGCAGTTCGTCCGGGTCCTGCAGGACCTCGCGCCAATTGGCGGCACGAATCCAGGCGTAGTCATCCGAAAGCGTCACTCCATGCACGCTCGTCTGGCTTGGTCGGCCCTCGAGGGCAGGGGGCACGGCGGACGCGAGACGGGGCGCGGCGGAAGAGGTCGTCATGGGGCAGGGTCCTCATGGAGCTGCGGCGATGCCGTAAGGCCCAGAGGTGGGACGACCATCGCTCGTTCGCCACCTCGATAGCGATCCCCGGCGATGGCTGCAACGATGCCCCGGACCTTGGACCGCACTTGTCCCCGGCGGTCGGAATGTTGATCAAGCAATCACCAATCCATAAAGGTCTTCGGGCTAACGCCTCCATTGGCTAAAAATAGCATCGCAGACGCGCCATTTTGGCACCTATAAAAACTCTCCCCACTGTTTTCGATAAATCGATAAGCGAGCGATTCCGATAGTGATACTCATCAAATACCATGTTTATTTTGACAGGCTTCAAAACAACACCATCGTTTAATATTATAAGGAAAATTGATCTGGTTCATCAAATTGCATTATTGATTATGAAACAGCCAAAAACTTTTACTCAAAAAGATTGACGTCCTCGTAGATTTGTCGCAATAGTTGCGGCAGCGCTTAAGCTTCGAGACTCGTGTTTGCGGACGAGAACGGACAAACACGCCAACCAAGAGCCATCAGATGGGCGAGACCGCAATGAATACAGAAAACTGGGAAACCTATATGGATCTCTCGGCAGAGATCGTCTCAGCCTATGTGAGCAACAATTCATTGCCGGCCGGTGATCTTCCAGCGCTCATCAGCGACATTCATGCGGCACTGCTGCGCCTGGGATCAGGAGACGCACAGACGCCGGTCGAGGCTCAGAAACCCGCTGTACCAACTCGCAAATCCATCACCAACGATTTCATCATATGTTTGGAAGATGGTAAGAAATTCAAGTCTCTGAAGCGCCATCTTCGCACACAATACAATATGTCGCCCAATGATTATCGTGAAAAATGGGGGCTTGGTGCGGATTATCCTATGGTGGCGCCGAACTATGCACGTGCCCGTTCGCATTTGGCGCGGCAAATGGGCCTCGGACAGAAGCGACGGCGAAAGCCAAACTGAACTTGCCGCGAGTGCATCACGGCCTCCCAATTTCTACGCGCGGGAACTTTGTTTCTGTGGGGGTTTCCCTCGCGGCCGTCCGCGCATGACGGCGGAACTGCGCTAGCTTCCGTCTGAATTCGGGTCGCGCACCGGTCGCTCCTAGCCGATGAAGGGGGAGGAAACAGACGCGAGGGGCCGCATGGTCGGGGTGTTCGAGCTTTTCAAGATCGGCATCGGGCCATCGTCGTCCCATACGGTCGGTCCGATGAAAGCGGCAAGGGCGTTTTTGCGCGCGCTCGAGACTGAGCATCTGCTGGCTTCGACCGCGCGTCTGCGTGTCCACCTTTACGGCTCCCTGGCTTGGACCGGCAAAGGCCATGCGACGGATCGCGCCGTCATGCTCGGTCTCGCGGGCGAGGAGCCCGCCACTGTCGATCTCGATCATGCCGATGATCTCGTGCGGCGCGCTCATGCGGAGCACGTCCTGGTTTTGCCGGGCGGCCGGATCATCGCGTTCGACCCTTCCGTCGACATCGTCTTCGACCTTGTCTCCGTGCCCTCGCGACATCCGAACACGCTTGGCTTTTCGGCTTTCGACAGCGTTGGCGTTACGTTGAAAGAGGAGCGCTGGTGTTCGGTGGGGGGCGGCTTCATCATGCGCGAGGTCGAGGCCGAGGGCGATCTTGACGCCGAGGTCAAGGTCCCGTTTCCGTTTCGCAGCGGTGCGGACCTTCTGGTCCAGGGCGCGGCCGCAGGCCTATCCATCGCCGCATTAGTGTTGGCGAACGAATGCTCCCGATACAAAAAGGCCGAAGTCGACGCCCACATCGACAACGTGCTCGAAACGATGATGAATTGTATCGATCGCGGATTGACCGCCGAGGGCGAATTGCCGGGTGGGCTGCGGGTGAAGCGCCGTGCGAAAGCGATCCGCGACCGTCTCAAAGCCGGGGAGGGCAGCAACACCCGATTTTCCCATGAGGTGATGGACCACGTCAGCCTCTTCGCCATGGCGGTCAATGAGGAGAATGCGGCCGGCGGCCGGGTCGTGACGGCGCCGACCAACGGCGCGGCCGGCGTCCTTCCGGCCGTCCTGCGCTACTATCGGGACAGTTGCGTCGGCGCTTCGCGCGACGGCATGCGCCTCTTCATCCTCACCGCGACCGCCATCGGCGCCTTGTTCAAGATGAACGCCTCGATCTCGGGCGCCGAAGTCGGCTGCCAGGGCGAGGTGGGCGTCGCCTGCTCCATGGCGGCGGCTGGCCTTTGCGCGGCGCTCGGCGGCAGCAACGGGCAGATCGAAAACGCGGCCGAGATCGGCATGGAGCATCACCTCGGCATGACCTGCGACCCGATCGGCGGCCTCGTGCAAATCCCTTGCATCGAGCGCAACGCCTTCGGGGCTGTGAAGGCCATCACCGCGGCCTCGCTGGCGTTGCATGGCGACGGCACCCACAAAGTCTCGCTCGACCACGTCATCGCTACCATGCGCCAGACCGGCGCCGACATGAGCGCCAAATATAAGGAAACGTCTCAGGGCGGGCTGGCGGTGAATTTTATCGAATGCTGAGGGGGGGGGGGGGGAGAGTTGCACGGATAAATGACGGCGAGGAAGATCAGAAATTATCTAGAGGGCTTTTGGAAAGTTTGTACGCGACGAACAGACCAATTCATAGTTTGACACGTTGCTTCACGTCGGACACCCGTATCTATCAGGGCTGAACTCCGCCTTGGCCAGTTAACAGCTCCACGCGGATGCCAATATCGGAGAGTAGTATGTCGCCGGATATTACGCTGACACGCCAAAGTCCTTCTTGGTCAAGTGGTGCACCGAGACTGCACAGCCAACTGCAAGAACATGTTTTTGCCATATCTGATGGAAGAGGTAGGGCGATTCTGGAAACTTCTCGTCGGTCCGGGGTAGACAAGCAAAGCTGCACTCCTCGGGTTGGTCCTGGTGCTAGCCGCGTCCAAGATGCCACACAAATGAACGTCCAGATTGCATCAAACGGGAGATTTTGCGGCCAGAACGTCGACCATCCGCCCCCGAGTACAAAGAGAAGTCCTTCTCTCCTATCGACCGCGTTGGCGGCGAGCAGCGTTGAGATCTGAAACCCATCTGCAAGATCAGCCTCGGAGATGGTCACCCAATCATGCAGGAGCTCCCCTGATTTGGTACTTGAACCACCTCGTGCACGCAATACGTGCTTGATTTTGCCGTCGGCCGACTTGACTACAACGACGGAATCCCCTCCGGGCTCGGAATGCTGACCTGGTAGACGCGACCCTTTACCTCCCGCGCCGACTTGGGCTTCGAAAACGTCACCAGCTTCCGCCCATATTACGCCGTTTATTTCCTCTCCGCCGTTGCCGCCATCGCCGCCTGTTGATTCCGGCCCAAGTGCGCTTGCCCCCCCACCACCTGAGCCGAAGGGTCGGTCCAGGTCTACGTCAGGGCTCTGAAGGCCCAATTCATCTTCTGAGGTTTTATTGCCATCAGAATAAATGATATCGCCGCCTTTTCCACCATGTCCGCCACGCGAACCAGGACCAATGGCCGGGCCACCACCACCACCAGCACCTCGACCTCTGCCACCCTCGCCGCGTAAATGCAAAACTGAATTGCTTATTACCAGGCCAATTTTCAAGAACGAGGCAGTTATCGCTTCTTCCGCCATCGCTTTGGTGAGTGGCCAACCGATTCGCCGCAGCCGGTTCTTTTCAACTTGGTCGGCCTTCCATTCTTGTAAAAGAGCGACCGGATACGCACCCAAAGCCTTCGGATCGTCGATGGCGCTCGCATGAGCCGTACACATAAGTAAGAGGTTTGCTGCGGAGCGATTTGACTGCGGAGATTGATTGGGATCCCACCTCGGCCCTCCCTCACTTCGAGCGCAGATGTGACAGATGCGCGAATTAAGCGCCCACGTCCCAGACAGTCCATCTTCTCGATAGAGCGGTTCTCGACAAGTCAAATGCGCGCAGCAAACAGCATGTGCATAGAGCAACTTTACCGTGGCATTGGTCGGTCGAGGATGCTCGATCAAAGTCTACCATCCTTCCCGGCTTCTCGAAGTCTGATTGATTACGTGTATTTGCAGGCAAAAAGCCATGTCGTTGGATCGAAAATCACAGGAACTTCACGCTATCTTTGAGGCAGTCAATATCACAGGTACTGAGCTCAAAGCTCGCCTTTGCGGTCTGGTCTTTGTGGAATTCGAGCATCTGAAAAAAGCCGATTCATGCTCATCCCTCGACTCCCATCCGCCAACTAAATTGCGATGCCCTCAGGGTCCCGCAACCTCCGCGCTCGGCTCCAAGCTCCCCGCCCCACCGTCATCCGCTTGTCACGCTCATCCAACATGCGGTACGGGCATGAGCACCGCGCGCCCGCGCAGCCCCAGCCGGATTCCCGAATGGCATCAAAGTTCGTGGCCTTCACGTCGCTTGGGCGACGGTCGTTGCCCAATCAATGGGATGTCGTCGCGCTCTCGCTGATTTTCGGGATTTTTGTTCTCATCGTTCACGGTTCGCGCGGCATGATCGTCCCGCTGCAGGGAACCGAAGCGCCGTCGATCACCCTCGACTATAGCTATCTGCCTTACTACGCGCTGCGCACTACCTTGCGGATGTTTTTGGCGCTCGCGGCCTCGCTGCTGTTCACGCTGATCTATGCGACCGTGGCGGCAAAGAGCCGCCGCGCCGAGGTGATTCTCGTGCCGCTGCTCGACGTCCTCCAGTCGGTGCCGATCCTCGGGTTCCTCTCCTTCACGGTCACCTTTTTTCTTGGGCTGTTCCCGGGCAGCGTGCTGGGTGCGGAATGCGCCGCCGTCTTCGCCATCTTCACGAGCCAAGCCTGGAACATGGCCTTCTCGTTCTATCAGTCGCTTCGCACCGTGCCGTCCGACCTTGCGGAGGTTTCGGAAGGCTTTCGCCTCTCGCCTTGGCAAAAATTCTGGCAGCTCGAAACGCCCTTCGCGGTGCCGGCGCTGATCTACAATATGATGATGTCGATGTCGGGCGGCTGGTTCTTCGTCGTGGCGGCCGAGGCCATCACGGTGGGTGACACCACCATCAAGCTTCCCGGCATCGGCTCCTATCTTGCGGTGGCGATCGACCAAAGGCGGATCGATGCTGTGCTGGCGGCGGTCGTTACGGTGCTGGTCGTGATCCTGCTCTACGACCAGTTGATCTTCCGCCCCATCGTGACCTGGGCCGACAAGTTTCGGGTCGAACTCTCGGCCTCGCAGTCGGTGTCCTCGTCGTGGGTGCTGAATCTCTTCAAGCGCACGGTCTGGGTTCGCCGCGCCTTCTCGCCTGTGGAAACGGCGTTCGAATGGTTCACCAGCCTGCGGATCGATCTGCCGCGCATTGGGTCAGGCGGAAAGGAATCGCCCGTCCTGTCGCGAACCATCGACATCGTTTGGATCGTCGCGATCGGCCTCCTGGCCGTCTACGCAGCCTGGCAGACCGTCCTTTTCATATCCTCGACCCTCTCCTGGGGCGATATGTTCGAGGCTATGGGCCTAACCCTCATCACCATGGCGCGCGTCGTCATCCTCCTCGCCATCGCAAGCGTCATATGGGTGCCGATCGCGGTGTGGGTCGGGCTGCGCCCCGCCGTGGCCGAACGGGTGCAGCCGGCGGCCCAATTCCTCGCGGCCTTTCCGGCCAATGTGGTGTTTCCGATCGCGGTGATCGGCATCCTGGCGTTCCACCTCAATGCCGATATCTGGCTGTCGTTCCTCATCATTTTCGGCACGCAATGGTATATCGTCTTCAATGTCATCGCAGGTGCCTCGGCCTTCCCGAACGATCTGCGCGAGGCTTCCGCCAATTTCCGCATCACCGGATGGGCCTGGTGGCGTAATGTCATGCTGCCCGGCATCTTTCCCTATTACGTCACCGGTGCGCTCACGGCCTCGGGCGGGTCCTGGAACGCTGCTATCGTCGCCGAATATGTCAAATGGGGGAACGACAAGGTCGCGGCCCATGGCATCGGCGCCTATATCGCCAAGGCGACGGAGTCGGGCGACTTTCCACGCATCGTGCTTGGCGTCGCCGTGATGTCGGTCTTCGTCATCCTCTACAATCGTCTGCTCTGGCGTCCGCTATTTGGCTATGCGGAACGCCGGCTGCGTCTCAACTGAAAGGGCTTCGCATGCTCGAGGAAGTCAACGGTGGCCCGCTGCTCGAAGTCCGGCATGTCAGCCAGCGCTATAAGGGCGGCTCGGACGATGACGCGCCGGCCGTCCTCGACGATGTCTCGACGACGCTGGCGAGGGGCGAGATCGTCGGTCTGCTCGGGCGATCGGGTTGCGGCAAGTCGACTCTGCTCAGGATCGTGTCGGGGCTGATCCGGCCTTCGGCTGGCGAGGTTTTCTACAAGGGCATCAAGGTCACCGGCCCCGCCGACGGCATCGCGATGGTATTTCAGAGCTTCGCCTTGTTCCCCTGGCTCTCGGTGCTGGAAAACGTGGAACTCGGCCTTAAGGCTTTGAAAATTCCGCCTGCCGAGGCGCGCAAGCGGTCGCTCGCGGCCATCGACCTCATCGGTCTCGACGGATACGAATCGGCCTATCCCAAGGAATTATCGGGCGGCATGCGACAGCGGGTCGGCTTTGCCCGCGCAGTGGTGACGCATCCCAACATTCTATTGATGGACGAGCCCTTTTCGGCCCTCGACGTGCTGACAGCCGAGACGCTGCGCTCGGATCTGATCGACCTGTGGTGCGAGGGCCGGCTTCCGATCAAGACGATTCTGATGGTCACTCATAATATCGAGGAAGCGGTGCTGATGTGCGACCGTATCCTGGTGCTCTCGTCTCATCCTGGACGGATCGCTTCGGAAATTGGGGTGACGCTGCCCCATCCCCGCAATCGGCTCGACCCCGAATTCCGCCAGCTGGTGGACAATATTTACGCCCTGATGACGCGGCGTTCGGTGTCGAAAGGGCCCGGCAAAGAGGGCATGTTCCCCGGCACCGGCATCGGCATGGTTCTGCCACGGGTCTCCACCAACTCCATCGCTGGTCTCATCGAGGAGGTCGCGGCGCCCCCTTATAATGGGAAGGCGGATCTGCCGCATCTGGCCGATTCGCTACAGCTCGAAATCGACGAACTCTTCCCCATCGCCGAGACGCTGCAATTGATGCGTTTCGCCGAACTCGAAGAGGGCGACATCAAGCTCACTTCGGCGGGGAAGCGTTTCGCCGACGCCGAGGTCGACGTGCGGAAGAAATTGTTCGGCGATCATCTTCTGGCTTATGTGCCCCTTGCGGCGCGGGTGAAGAGGGTGCTCGACGAGCGCCCGTCCCACTACGCGCCCGCCTCTCGGTTCCGCGAGGAACTCGAGGATTACATGTCAGAGGATTACGCCGAGCGCACCCTGCGCGCCGCCATCAACTGGGGCCGTTACGGCGAGCTCTTCGCCTATGACGAGGACGCCCAGGCCTTCAGCCTGGAGGACCCGACGTGACGGGGATCGGCGGATAGGTGCAAGAACCATCCTCGCCCGCGCGGGCGGTGCGTCTTCTCGGCCTGTCGGGAAGCCTGCGCCGAACTTCGACCAATACCATGCTGCTGCGCGCGGCCGCCGCCAATCCGCCTCAGGCCGTCGAGCTTCGGCTGTTCGACGATCTGGGCAATCTGCCCATCTTCAATCCGGATTGCGACGAGGCGCCCTTGCCGCCGACGGTGTCGGAATGGCGGGCCGAGGTTCGGGCGGCCGATGGCCTCATTATCGCTTGCCCGGGGTATGCGCACGGGATTCCGGGCGGGTTGAAGAATGCTCTGGATTGGCTGGTCTCCGGCAGCGAGGCGCCGGGTAAACCTGTTGTGCTGTTCCACGCCTCCGCCCGCTCGATCTATGGACGTGATGCTTTGGCGGAAGTTTTGCGGACCATGTCGATGGAGCTCCGGCCGGAATTCTCACTGACCGTGCCGTTGATGGGACTTGATGCGGGAGCATGCGCGGCGCTTCTGGCGGCCTCCGAGAATCGTGAGCTGCTCCATGGAACGCTCGTTGCTTTTGCGGCGTCATTGAGCGGCGCCGCTTAAGCGTCTGGCCGCTCTTGGCACGGCGAGTGGCCGGTCCCATATTCTTGACGCCGGCGAGCCGCCCGGATCAGGGCCGAATGCCCGGTTTGAAGGGAGACACCCATGAGCCCCGAAGAACGCCAGTTGATTACCGGTTTGTTCGATCGCATGCGGCCGGCCGCGAGCCAGCAGCGCGATCGCGAGGCCGAGTCCCTGATCGTCGATCAGGTCAGGACACAGCCTTACGCGCCCTACCTCATGGCGCAGACCGTGATCGTGCAAGACCAAGCCCTGCGCGCCGCGAATGACAAGATTCAGCAGCTCGAAGAGCAGGTCAGGCAGCAGCAGGCCCCGCAACCGCAGCAGGAAACCAGCTTTTTGGGCGGGCTCGGCCGGTCGATGTTCGGTCAGACTGGCCAAAGCGTGCCGACCACCGGCAGCCGAGGCGCCCCGCCGCCCATGCCTTCGGAGGCTTATCGTCAGCAGGGCAATCCGGGCCAGGCCCCCCAGGGCGGAGGACCTTGGGGTCAAGCCGCGTCTGCGGCCGGCGGACTGTTCGGCGGCGGAGCGGGCGGGGGCGGGGGCTTCATGAAAGGTGCGCTTGGGGCGGCGGCGGGTGTCGCCGGCGGCGTGCTTCTGGCCGATGGCATTCGCAACCTTTTCACCGGGGGACATAACCCTTACGGGCTCGCGTCGGGATTTGGTGGCGAGGGCTTGGGCGGCTACGGCAATCAGGGCGGTGAGACCATCGTCAATAATTACTACGATAGTCCGGATCCGGGACAGGGTGCCCTCGACTATGGCGACGGCCAGGGCGGAGACGGGGGCGGTTCTGATCCAGGCTCCTATAGCGGCGGTTACAGCAACGACGTTTGATCGTGCTTCATTTCAAGACCGTTTGATGAAGATTGACCGGTCTTCTTCGATGGATGAGACCAGAAAATCGTGAACAGCGCGGATTCGCCCGAGTCCGCGCGTATCCTCGTGTTCGACGATCCAATAGGACCGGTAAGCGCGTCGCTCGGGCAGAACACGGACAAGATCGTCATGTCGCTCGACGATGAAATCATGCAGGACGCCAAGGCCTAGTCCAGCCCGAACCGCCTCGAGTTGCCCAATGGCGCTGGCGCTCTGGAAGCCGATCGACGCCGTGCCGCAGAGTTCGCTGACGTAGTTGAGCGCCGGCGACGCGTTATAGTCTTCGACATAGCCGACCCATTGGTGGTGCGAGAGCGCTTCGACGGTCATGGGGGTAGGGTGGGTCGCGAGATAGCGTTTCGCGCCGAAGATCCCCAGCGAATAATCGCTCAGCTTGCGCGTGACGAAGCGGCCGGCCTCCGGCTTGTCGAGCACGATGGCAATGTCGACCTCGCGCTTGCTGAGCGGCACCACCTGCGGGGTCGGCACCACCTGGATCGTGATGCCGGGGTGTTTTTCCATGAAGACGCTGAATTTCGCGGCGAGGTAATAGGTCGACAGCCCGTCGGGCGCACCGAGCCGCACCGTTCCGGATAATTCGAAATCCTGGTCGGTGAGTTCGGCCTGGGCATGAAGGATTTCGGTTTCCATTCGCTCGGCGGCACTCAAAAAGCGTTGGCCGGCCGCCGTGAGCGAGACACCGGTCGTGCGCCGATCGAGCAGGCGAGCATTCAAGCTGCGCTCCAGCGCAGTCATGCGCCGAGCGACTGTCGCATGGTCGATCTTGAGCTGGCGCGCGGCGGCCAGAAATTGGCCGGCGCGGGCGACCCCTAGGAAAACGCGAACATTGTCCCAATCCATGGCTTGTCATCCGTTGCCGTCGAGGATCCATCGTCAAAGGCAGCGCGCATTCGCGCTCGCTTGCGGTCATTCGGAGTGCTCCAGCCATTATAGCCAAAAACGCACAACGGATGCGCGATCTCCATGATTGCTGTGCGAAAACATTAGGGCATAGTCGTCGCAGTCAAGATCAAATTCGGGAGCGAACGATGCAGGACTACGGGCATTTCATCGGCGGTAAGCGGGTCCCCGGCACTTCGGGCCGATTTGCTGACATCTTTTGGCCCATGACCGGCGAGGTTGCGGGCCGCGTCGCTCTGGCTTCACCCGAGGAAGTCCGAAAGGCAGTGGAAAACGCACGGGAGGCTCAGGTCGGCTGGGCTGCCGTCAATCCGCAGCGCCGCGCTCGGGTCTTCATCAAGTTCCTCTCTCTCATTCACCAGAACATGGAAGAACTGGCGACCTTGCTGGCCCATGAGCACGGCAAGACCGTTCCCGACGCCAAGGGCGACATTCAGCGCGGCTACGAAGTCGTCGAATTCGTACTCGGCGTGCCGCATCTGATGAAGGGCGAGTTCACCGATGGCGCCGGCCCAGACATCGACGCCTATTCGCTGCGTCAACCGCTCGGGGTCACGGCGGGCATCACGCCATTCAACTTCCCGGCCATGATCCCGATGTGGAAATTCGCGCCCGCCATCGCCTGCGGCAACAGCTTCATCCTGAAGCCCTCGGAGCGAGACCCTGGCGTGCCGATGCGTCTCGCCGAACTCATGATCGAGGCGGGCTTGCCGGCGGGCGTCCTCAATGTCGTCAATGGTGACAAGGTGGCGGTCGACGCGCTGCTGGACGATCCCGACGTGAAGGCCATCGGCTTCGTGGGCTCGACCCCCATCGCCTCCTATATTTATTCGCGCGGCGCCGCGATGGGAAAACGGGTTCATGCCTTCGGGGGTGCCAAGAATCACATGGTCATCATGCCGGACGCCGACATGGACAAGACCGTGGATGCCCTTGTCGGGGCGGGCTACGGCTCAGCTGGCCAGCGCTGCATGGCGATCTCGGTGGCGGTGCCGGTCGGAAACGGCACGGCCGATCGTCTGATGGAGAAACTCGTGCCGCGTGTGGAGGCCTTGAGGATCGGTCCCTCGACCGACGCCGGCGCCGACTATGGCCCGATGATCACGCAGGCGGCCGTCGATAAGGCGCGCATGTATATCGAGAGCGGGATCGAAGAGGGCGCAACCCTCGCGGTCGATGGGCGCGGCTTCAAGATGCAGGGCTATGAGAAGGGCTTTTACTTAGGCTCCTGCTTGTTCGACAATGTCACCAAGGACATGCGCATCTACAAGGAAGAGATTTTTGCGCCCGTCCTGTCGGTGCTGCGTGCCAAGAGCTACGACGAGGCGTTGCGCCTCTGCAACGATCACGAATACGGCAACGGCGTCGCCATTTTCACTCGCGACGGCGACGCGGCCCGAGATTTCGTATCGAAGGTCCAGGTTGGTATGGTGGGGGTCAACGTGCCGATCCCGACCCCGCTTGCCTATTATTCCTTCGGCGGCTGGAAGCGTTCGGTGTTCGGCGACCTCAACCAGCACGGACCGGATTCCATCCGCTTTTACACCAAGACCAAGAACGTCACGGCCCGCTGGCCTTCCGGTGTCAAGGATGGTGCGGAATTCTCGATCCCGACGATGTAAAGGGTCGATCGCGGGTGAGACTTAGACGACGTCTCATCCTCCCGTTCGGAGCGGACAATTCGACTGAGGCGGCAAAGCTGCTCCGGCATCGCTTGCCTTGCGGCATCGGCGCGGCTATTCACCCCGCTTTGGCGGCGTTGGTCTCGCGCTCCACAGTGAAGGCGAATGGTGTGATGGGTGAGAAGCGCGCGAGCTTCGATTACGAGGATCTGCTGGCGTGCGGACGCGGCGAATTGTTCGGGCCCGGAAACGCCCAGTTGCCGATGCCGCCCATGCTGATGTTCGATCGGATCGAGACAATAGCGGAGGACGGCGGCGCCAACGGCAAGGGTCTGATCCGTGCGGCGTTGGACATCAAGCCCGACCTCTGGTTCTTTCAATGCCACTTCCAGGGTGACCCTGTAATGCCAGGGTGCCTCGGCCTGGACGCCCTATGGCAGCTTTGCGGCTTCTATCTCGGTTGGCTCGGTCTCCCCGGGCGCGGGCGCGCGCTTGGAGTGGGTGAAGTCAAATTCACGGATCAGGTGCTTCCGACAGTCAAGCGTATTATCTACGGCATCGATTTTAAGCGGATTTTCAAGGGCAAGCTCGTGCTCGGCATCGCCGACGGCTGGCTCGACGCCGATGGCCGCCGGATCTATGAAGCGAAGGACCTGCGCGTCGGGCTGTTCAAGCCTGACGCGCCGGCGGCCTGAACGCCCTATCCCCCGGCCGCGAGAGCTCGGAAGTTCAAGACATGCGACGTGTCGTCATCACCGGTATGGGAATCGTGTCATCGATCGGCAACAATGTCGGGGAGGTGCTGGCATCCCTGCGAGCTGCGAAACCTGGAATTGTCAGGGCGCAGCGCTATGCCGAGCTCGGTTTCCGGTCTCAGGTCCACGGCGCGCCGACCCTTAACCCCGAAGATATCCTCGATCGTCGCGCGATGCGCTTTCATGCTCTTGGCAGCGGCTGGGCGCATGTCGCCATGGACCAGGCCATCGCCGACGCGGGCCTCAGGCCGGACGAGGTGTCCAATGATCGCACCGGCATCATCGTCGGTTCGGGCGGCCCGTCGACGAAAACCATCGTCGAATCGGCTGATCTGACCCGCACCAAGGGACCCAAGAAAGTCGGCCCCTTCGCGGTGCCGAAATCCATGTCCTCGACGGCCTCGGCGACGCTGGCCACATGGTTCAAGATCAAGGGCATCAACTATTCGATCTCCTCCGCCTGCGCGACCTCGAACCATTGCATCGGCAATGCCTACGAGGCGATCAAATATGGCAAGCAGGATCTGATGTTCGCAGGCGGCTGCGAGGAGCTCGATTGGACCTTGTCGGTGCTGTTCGATGCCATGGGGGCGATGTCTTCGAACTACAACGAGACGCCCGCCGTGGCCTCGCGAGCCTTCGACCGGGATCGCGACGGGTTCGTGATTTCCGCCGGTGCCGGCATCCTCGTGCTCGAGGAGCGGGAACATGCGCTGGCGCGAGGTGCCACAATCCATGGCGAGCTCGTGGGCTATGGGCTCGCCTCCGATGGCCATGACATGGTGGCGCCCTCAGGCGAGGGCGCGGTGCGCTGCATGCGCATGGCGCTCGCGGACGTCAAGGCGCCGGTCGACTACGTCAATCCGCACGCGACCTCGACCCCCAAGGGTGACGAAGCCGAGATGAACGCGTTGCGCCAGGTCTTTGGCGCTGAAACGGCCTGTCCGCCCATTTCGGCGACCAAGTCTTTGAGCGGCCATGCCCAAGGCGCGACCGGCGCGCAGGAAGCCATTTATTCGCTTTTGATGATGCGCAACGAGTTCATCTGCGAAAGCGTCAATATCGACAATCTCGATCCCGCCTTCGCCGATATGAATATCGTCCGAAAGCGCCGCGACAACGTCAAGCTTGGCACCGTTCTGTCGAACGGTTTTGGCTTTGGCGGCACCAATGCGACGCTGGTCTTCCAGCATCCTGATCTATGAAACAAGGCTCGGCACGATGACGAAAACGACTTCGTCCGCCCCTGGAGGCCTCATGCGCGGCAAGCGCGGCCTCATCATGGGGGTCGCCAACGATCATTCGATCGCCTGGGGCATCGCCAAAGCTTTGTCGGCGGAGGGAGCGGAGCTCGCCTTCACCTACCAGGGCGAGGCGCTCGGACGGCGTGTGAGGCCCTTGGCGGCCTCGCTTGGGACCGACCTCGTCGTGCCCTGCGACGTGGAAAAACTCGATAGCGTGGATTCGGCGATCGATACGATCGGGAGCCGCCTTGGCGGGATCGACTTTCTGGTCCATGGCATCGCCTATTCCGATCGCTCCGAGCTTAAAGGCCGTTACGCGGATACGACGCGGGAGAATTTCATCCGCACGATGGTAATCTCGGCTTTTTCCTTCACCGAAATCGCCCGGCGGGTGGCGCCGTTGATGAGCGCCGGCGGCTCCATGCTTACCCTCACCTTCGGGGGCGCGACGCGTGTGACGCCGAATTACAACGTCATGGGGATCGCCAAGGCGGCGCTTGAATCCAGCGTGCGCTATCTGGCGGCCGACTATGGCGCCTCGGGCATCAGGGTCAATGCCATTTCGGCCGGCCCCGTCCGGACGCTGGCCGGCGCGGGCATTACCGACGCCCGCTTCATGTTCAATTTCCACAAGATGCACGCGCCGCTCCGGCGTCCGACGACGATCGAGGATGTGGGCGGCTCCGCGCTCTATCTTCTGTCGGATTTGTCGCGCGCCGTGACGGGCGAGATTCACTTCGTCGATGGCGGCTACAATACGATCTCCATGCCGCGTCCCGAAAACCTCAAGGGCGCGGACGCCATGCGCGAAGAGATCGAGGCGGTTGAATAGAGACACGGGAAGCGAAGCGAAAAACTGTTCTTTAAGGACGGGTGCGAATGACGGACTGGATCGTATCGCCGGCCATGACGGCCGACCTTCCCGAGCTTGCGCGTCTCGTCAATTCGGCCTACCGGGGCCAATCGGCTCAACTGGGATGGACGAACGAGAGCGACCTTCTTGGAGGGCAACGCACCGACCCCGCGACCCTCGCTGAGGATTTAGCCGGCCCCGATCCGAGCATTGTCTTATGTTTGCGCGATGACGGACAAGGGCCGATCCTCGCAAGCGTGTTCCTGTCGAAGATCGTCGCCGAGGACGACCGCGTTCTTTGTTATCTCGGGATGCTGACGGTTTCCCCGGCCCTGCAGACGCGGGGCATCGGCCGCGCGCTGGTGGCCGAAGCCGAGAACTTCGCCCGGATTTGGAGTTGCGTCGGGATGCGGATGACGGTGATCTCGGCCCGCGCCGAATTGATCGCCTGGTACGAGCGGCGGGGCTATGTCCGCACCGGTGAGACTAAGCCGTTTCCTTATGGCGATGCCCGATTTGGTGAGCCACGGCGCGACGATCTCGAATTCTTGATCCTGGAGAAGCCGCTTTAGACGCCCCAATACGGGGCGAAGTGAGATAGAGTGAACCCACCGTCGGCCGCAAGAGCATGACGCTGAGGGAACCGCCATGGCAAAGCACGGTCAATTCGTTTGGACGGAGCTCAATACGCGGGACGCGGAAGCGGCCAAGCGATTCTATGGAGCGACGGTCGGGTGGACATTCGACTCCATGCCCATGGCTGACGGCGGCACCTATTGGCTCGCCAAGATCGGCGACGAGATGGCGGGCGGAATCTTCACCATGTCGGGACCGCATTTCGACGGCATTCCGGAACATTGGTTCTCCTATCTCGAAGTCGACGATGTCGATCGACGGGTGGTAGGCGTCGCGACGGCGGGTGGCATCGTGATGCGCGAACCCTGGACCATCCCAGGCGTCGGGCGCGTGGCGATCGTGCGGGCCCCCGGCGGCGGTGTGATGGGCTGGATGACATCGGCGCCACGAAACTGAAGCCTTGCCATCGCGTCTCGGAGCGCAGTGCGGTAAGCTTCGCCTGTGCAGCTTTTCGAACTTCTCATCGGGCTCCTTCTCGCCGGGGCCATCCTCACTGCCTTAGCCCAAAAGATCGGTGCGCCCTATCCGGCGCTTCTGGCCTTGGCCGGCATGGTTCTGGCGCTCCTACCGCCTGAAATTCCTGCCGTCCAACTCGATCCTGAACTGGCCCTGACGCTGTTCGTGGCACCCGCCATCCTGGATGCGGCCTTCGATGCTTCGCCACGCGATTTGCGTGAGAACTGGATTCCCGTCACGAGCCTTGTCCTCGTCGCGGTCTGTCTCACCGTGGCCGGCGTCGCCTTGGTGGCTCATGCGCTGGTGCCGGGTCTGTCCTGGGCAGCGGCGATCACCCTCGGCGCTATCGTGGCACCGCCGGATGCGGTCGCGGCCACCTCGGTGTTGCGGCAGCTCGGACCACCGCATCGGCTGATGGTGATCCTCGAGGCAGAGGGGCTGCTCAACGATGCGACCGCGCTGCTGATCTATCGTCTGGCGGTGGGTGTAGCGCTCGGCGGCGCGTTGACGCCCTGGAACGCCGTGCCAACGTTGCTGTTGAACACTCTTGGCAGCGTCGCCTTGGGACTCGCGCTTGCATGGATGTTCCAATGGCTGACACGGCGCATCACCGATCTCGCCATTTCGGTGGTGATGCAATTCGTAGGAACCTTCGCGGTCTGGATCATCGCCGAACAAGCGGGGGTTTCCACGGTCCTGACCATGGTGGTCTATGCCGTGTTACTGGCGCGATACGCCTCAAAAAACCAGAACGCCGAGAACCGTCGGGGCTCCTATGCGGTCTGGGAGGTCGCGGTCTATGTACTGAACGCCTTGGCCTTCCTTCTGGTCGGCTTGCAGTTGCAGGAGATCATGAAACATGTCGACGGTGGTCTCATGCCCTATGTCGGGTTCAGCCTGGCCATTCTTCTCACGGTCGTCGTGGTGCGGATAGGCTGGACCTTCACCTATAATTTCCTTGCCCGCATCCTCCAGCGCCTCGTCTATCCCTCGTTCACGCCCGCCCCAGCGGCGCGCAGCTATAAAGCGGCGACCTTGGTGGGCTGGTCTGGCATGCGAGGCCTGCTCACCCTCGCCACAGCCTTGGCGCTTCCGGCCGCCGGCGAGGGAACGGCGGGCTTTCCTCACCGCGACTTGATGATCACTGCCGCTTTCACGGTGGTGCTGGGAACCCTCGTGATCCAAGGGCTGACTCTCGGGCCGTTGATGCGGTGGCTTAAGCTCTCCAGTGACGGAACGGTCGAACGCGAACGCGACTTCGCGCGCCAGCAGGCGACGCGGGCTGCGCTTGCCTCCCTTCAGGATGTCTCCGAGCCGGAAGCCGCTATTCTGCGCCGGGAATACAATGTCGTGCTGCAGGACGAGTCGATGCAGTGGCTCAGGCCCAAGGTCTTCGGTCGACTGCGCATACAGGCGATAGAGGCGGAGCGGGTCGAACTCGATCGGTTGCGGCGGACACGCGAAATTGGCGACGACGCCTATCATGCGATCGAGGAAGAACTCGATTGGGCCGAAGGCAACGCTCGTCGCAGGGCGCGAACCATCGCACCCGGCGGCGATCCACCGCAGGAAGAAGATCGCGCCTCTATCGAATGATCTGTGGAACATCGAGGACCCCGTCATGCTCATTCGCGACGCGATCGACGACGACCTGCCCGGCATATTGGAGATTCACAACGATGCCGTCCTCAATACGACGGCCATATGGTCTATCCACACCGTCGATTTGGAGAACCGATGCGCCTTCGTGGCGGAGCGTCTGGCGAAGGGCTTTCCATTTCTTGTCGCTACCGAGCGAGGCGCCGTGCTGGGCTATGCCTCGTTCGGCGACTTCCGGCCGCATGACGGCTACTTCAAGAGCGTGGAACATTCCGTCTATGTCGGCCGCAGCCATCGGCGGCGCGGCATCGCGGCAGGGTTGATGCGTCCGTTGATCGAGCGTGCCGTCGCGATGGGTAAACACGCAATGATCGGCGGCATCGATGCGGCCAACGATGCGTCGGTGAGGCTGCATGAGGCCTTCGGCTTTGAGCGGGTCGGGTTGTTGCCCGAGGTCGGCTACAAGTTCGACCGCTATCTCGACTTGCTGTTCATGCAGAAGGTGCTGAGCTGAAACAGATGGCAAGGTCATATCGTCGTCATGCTAGGATCGTCAGCGTCGGTCTTTGACGGGCCGCGCCACCATCCACGTCACGATGATCGGGAGGAATCAGCCATGGCCAAGGGGCAGCAGACGAGCAACAAAGAGAAGAAGAAGCCCAAGAAGGACAAAGCGAAAGACGCTCCGGCGGTCTCGCCGTTCGCCAAGGGCCAGACGGGCTCGCAGGGCAAACCCAAATAGGACGGTTTCCTGACGCCGTGCGGTTCAAGACTATCGGCCGCCCGCGTTCCAAGCTTGCGGAGAACACGGGCGGATCGATGGTGCGAATCACACGGTCAGGGGAATCGCGAAAGGCATCCTGACACTCGAGGCGACCGCCGCGAAATGCTGAAGGTCGAGTTGCGCCAGGGGACCAAGGCGCCCGCCGATGTTGATCCAGCCTTGCCGAATGACGAGCATCATCGCCTCGGCGGATTTTTGTGAATCGCCTTCGGCTATAGCTTCAGCGATATCCGCATGCTGGCTGACGGCGCAGTTGGCCCGTTCAGGATCGTCAGTTGGTGCGGAGGAGGTGAAGGACGCGGCGAGAGCGGTTCGAATCAAGGCTCCGATCGAATGCATGAACGGGTTGCCTGATGCGGAAAGAACCATCACGTGGAAATCCACGTCAGCCTCTGTGAAGGCCGTCTTCGAGGTCCTCGCCTTTGCCATGTCTCGGACGATGGCTCGCAGATCCGCCACATGGGCTTCCGTCCGTTGCTGGGCCGCGATCGCCGCCGCCACGGGTTCCAGCGTCTGCCGGATTTCAAAAAGCTTGGCCAGAAAGGCGTGATCGATTCCAACTTCCAGTCTCCAAGCCAGGAGATCGGGATCGAACATGTTCCAATCCGTTTCGTCGCGGACCCAGGTGCCGACCCTCGTCCTGGCCGCGATCAATCCCTTCGAGGCCAAAGACTGAAGCGCCTCCCGCAGCGGCGTATTCGATACGCCGAATCGCTGCATGAGAACTTCCTTGGAGGGAAGAACAGAGCCACCGGGGAACTCGCCCGCGATGATCGCAAGGCCGATGCCCTTGAGCACAGCGCCATGAGCGCCGGACGCGCGCGATCCGCCGCGGCTTCGCGGCACTTTCGAAACGGGCCCCCCTGATGTTTTATCCATTATCGTCGCTAGCAAAACTCTCGCGCCGACAGTCCCATACCGGGCTCACTCGACGCCAACACCGATCCAAGCGCAAGCTTGGCCTTATCGAATAGAATAATAATACTATTTCGCAGCGCCACGCGAGCCTTTCCATGGCCGATGGCCGTCACGATTGGAAACGGTGACGAACGGCGTCGGTTTGTTCAGGCATTTCTAACCATGCGGCGCTTAATCGATTTACCGATGCGAGACTGCCGCATCCTTGTCTTGATCGCCTGATACGAACCAGACTACGTTGGAATCGCTGCCGCTTTTGCGTTTCGGTGGCCAATAATTCCGTCATACCCATAACGTCCGGCAGAAAGGGAGGGATATCCATGCTGATCGCCGATATCCTGCATTCTTGTTCCAATGAGCGCGTTGCGGAAGCCGCTGTCGCCTCCATCGGCGGTGAGTTTGCCGACCAGGTCCGCGCCTTGGCGCGGCGCGATGGCCTCGCGGTCGGTGCGTTTGTGGGTAAACTTGTCAGCCGTTTCGCGCTCGATGCCCATGAGCGTGACTGGCGCTTGGTGGTGGTCGCGATCGGCAGTGACGAGCTGCCGGTGCTGGCCGGTTTGCGCGCCGTTCTTGAGGCGATGATCCGCACCCAACCCGCCGCCGTGGCGGAACCGGGAAAGACCAAGGCGCGGGGAGGATTGACCGCCACCCCCAAGATGGAGATCGAGATTGCCGGGGCCTGAGCCCTTCGTAGTGTAAGGGGTCGCCCGTTCGGCTGACCCTTTGTCATTTCCCTGTTTCGAGATCACGCAAGCCGTCGTATGGGTCTCCGCCGCCATGGTTGGAGGTTCGATGCCGCTGCGCCTGTATAATACGCTAACCCGCCGCAAGGAGGATTTTGCTCCGCTCGATCCCGAGTTGGTGCGCCTCTACGTGTGCGGGCCTACGGTCTACGACAGGGCGCATATCGGTAACGCCCGGCCGGTCATCGTCTTCGACGTGATGTTTCGACTGCTTCGCCATCTCCATGGCGAGGGCAAGGTCCGCTACGTCCGCAACATTACAGATGTCGACGACAAGATCATCGCTCGTGCCCTTGAGCGCGGGATCGGCATTGACGATCTCACCGAGACCACCACGCGGGAGTTTCAGGAGGACGTTGCGGCCCTTGGCTGCTTGCCGCCGACCGTCGAGCCTCGCGCCACCGACCACATTCTCGAGATGATCGCCGTGATCGAGCGGCTGATCGCGGCCGGCCATGCCTATGCGGCGGAGGGCCATGTGCTGTTCGACGTGCCCTCCATGCCCGATTACGGCAGGCTGTCGAACCGGACGCTCGACGAAATGATCGCCGGCGCGCGGGTGGACGTCGCCGCCTACAAGCGGGGCGACACGGATTTCGTTCTATGGAAGCCGGCCCCCGACAACGAGCCCGGTTGGCCGAGTCCCTGGGGCAGGGGTCGCCCGGGCTGGCATGTCGAATGCTCCGCCATGAGCTGGAAACATCTTGGCGAAACCTTCGATATCCATGGCGGCGGCCTCGACCTGATCTTTCCGCATCACGAGAACGAGATCGCCCAGAGCCGTTGCGCCTTCCACCAGCCCGTCATGGCGCAGGTGTGGATGCACAACGGTTTTCTGCAGGTCGAGGGTCAGAAGATGTCCAAGAGCCTGGGCAACTTCATCACCATCCATGACTTGCTGCGTACCGATCTATTCGGCGGACGATCATGGCCAGGCGAAGTGCTGCGGCTCGCCATGCTGCGCACTCATTATCGTCAACCCATCGACTGGACGCTGAGGGCGCTGGAAGAGGCCGAGAAGACGCTGGATCGATGGTACGGGTTGATCGAGGGAGTAAGTTTTAGCGATGACGCGGTTGTTGACGCTGGCCTGTTGTCAGCTTTGGCTGACGATATGAATACTCCATCTGCGATTGGGGCCTTGCATTCATTGTTTTCGTCAAACCAAGCGGGTCTAGTTGAGGCGGGAGCTAGCGTACTCGGTTGGGACATCGGCAATTCTATCAGCGCTTCGGTTGCGCGGGCTTCCGCACGGCTCCTTGGCTTGCTTCAGCACGATCCGGCTGAGTGGCACGCACGCAAGCAAGCTTCGTTCGGCATCGATCCTGCTGCCGTCGAGTTTCTCATCGACGCCCGCCTCGCGGCGCGTAAATCCAAAAACTGGGCCGAGTCGGATCGCATCCGTGATGAGGTCGCCGCGATGGGCGTCGTGCTCAAGGACAATAAGGACGGCACGACCAGCTGGAGCGTCGGCCGGAAGGGCGATGCGTGATGGCGGTCCGGTGGATGATCGAACCTTTGAAAAGCTCTCATGCTGAGCAGGGGCGCAGCCCCGTGTCGAAGCACGTGGGGGTGGTGCGCCCCCTTCTTGAACCCTCGTCCGTCGAGACGCCGCTTAACGCGGCTCCTCAGGGTGAGGGGAGCGTGAGTGAAGGACTGATGTGATGGCCACCGCATTCCCGAAACCTGCCTTGCGGCCCATGCTGCCGACCGACGTTGCCCTTTTGGCCGCGATCTTCCGGGCCAGCATCGAGGATCTGACGGCGGAGGATTATGACGAGGACCAGCGTAACGCCTGGGCGGCCGTTGCGGATGACGAGGAGGCCTTTGGCCGTAAGCTCGCGGGGATGCTGACCCTCGTCGCCACTCTCGAGGGTTCGCCGGCCGGTTTCGCGTCCCTCAAAGACAATGACAGAATCGAGATGCTCTATGTTTTTCCGGCTGTCGTCCGGCACGGGCTCGCCACCATGCTGACCGATGCGCTTGAAAAACTCGGCCGCGCGCGAGGCGCGACCACGATGCGGGTCGACGCGAGCGATACCGCCAAGCCCTTCTTCGACAAGCGGGGTTTTACGGCCCAACAGCGCAATACCGTGTCGCTGAACGGAGAGTGGCTGACGAACACGACGCTCGAGAAGCGGTTCGAGACGCCGGGTTCGCCAAAACCATGAGCCGGGATTATGTGACGCTGCTCGACACCAGCCTGCGGGATGGTGCCCAGACCACGGGGGTCGATTTCTCCCTGGCCGACAAGCGCGCCATCGCGACGATGCTCGACGACCTCGGTCTCGACTATATCGAGGGGGGATATCCGGGCGCCAATCCGCTCGACACCGCCTTCTTCGCCGACCGACCAAGATTGCGGGCGAAATTCGCAGCCTTCGGTATGACCAAGCGCGCCGGCCGTTCCGCAAGCAATGATCTCGGGCTCGTCGCCACCCTCGACGCTGACGCGGACGCGGTGGTTCTCGTCGCGAAAAGCTGGGACTATCAGGTTCGCGTGGCGCTCGGCTCCACCCTCGATGAAAACATCTATGGGATCACGGCTTCGGTCCTCGCCGCGCGGGAGCGGGGGCGGGAAGTGCTGCTCGACGCCGAGCATTTCTTCGACGGCCACAAGGCTAACCCGGACTATGCGCTGCTTTGCGTCAAAGCGGCCTATGAGGCGGGCGCGCGGTGGATCGTGCTTTGCGACACCAATGGGGGCACCCTGCCGCACGAAGTGTCGCGGATCGTTGGGGATGTGATCCGGCTGATCCCCGGCAGCCATGTCGGCATCCACGCGCACAACGACACCGAACAGGCGGTCGCCAATTCCTTCGCGGCGGTGTTGGCGGGGGCGCGGCAGATCCAGGGAACCTTCAACGGCATCGGCGAGCGCTGCGGTAACGCCAACCTCGTTTCGATCATCCCCACGCTGCTGCTCAAGCCCGACTTCGCCGAACGGTTCGAGATCGGCGTGTCGGTCGACAAGCTCAAAACCCTGACCAAGCTGTCGCATGGCTTCGACGAGGTGCTCAATCGCGCACCCTCGCGCCAGGCGCCTTACGTGGGCCACAGCGCCTTTGCCACCAAGGCCGGCATTCATGCCTCGGCGTTGATGAAGGACCCGCGCACCTACGAACACGTGCCGCCCGAGACCGTCGGCAACCGCCGCAAGCTTCTGGTGTCCGACCAGGCCGGCAAATCCAATGTGCTGGCGGAACTGGAGCGGCTCGGCATCGATATCTCTCGAGACGACCCACGCGTCATGCGATTGCTCGATGAGGTGAAGGAGCGCGAGGCGCTGGGCTATGCTTATGAGGGCGCGGATGCGTCCTTCGTGCTCTTGGCACGTCGCATGCTCGGGGAAGTGCCGCATTATTTCGATGTCGAGCGCTTCCGGGTCAATGTGGAACGCAGGTTCGACGCGCGGGGACAGCGCGTGACGGTGTCCGAGGCCGTGGTCAAGGTGACGGTCGACGGCGTCAGCCTGATGTCGGTGGCGGAGGGGACCGGGCCGGTCCATGCGCTCGACCTCGCGCTGCGCAAGGACCTCGGCAAATACCAGCGTCACATCAACGATCTGCAATTGTTGGACTATCGGGTCCGCATCTTCCAAGGCGGGTCCGACGCGGTGACGCGCGTGCTGATCGAATGCGGCGATGGCGAGGGCGACCGCTGGACCACGGTCGGCGTCTCGGCCAACATCATCGATGCCTCGTTCCAGGCGCTCGTCGATGCCATTACGTACAGGCTCTTGAAGGCGGGTGCGGTGTAGAGCTTATGGGGTGATCAGCTTATCGCTGGGCTATAAGCGCGAATACGAATGCAACACGTTTTTGAGGATGGTGGAATGAACCTCAACGACATCAAAACCTTAGCCGATGCAACGCTCATGCCCTTTCTGAAACACGCCGGGCTTGTCGATACCGACATCGAAGTCAAACCTGATCACGAGGGTGAGGATAGCCTGTATTTTACGCTTCATTTTCAGCCTGGAGCTGAACTTGCAACGGGACGGCTTTATATCGACGCGCAACTGGCCGTGCAGTCAGCGCTTCAGCAGACGGGCGATACGCGTTTTCCCTATTTCAAGTTTGACTATCCCGATGACCTTGCGCCCTTCGATGAGGAAGAGGCTTACGCGCGAACTTAAGTGCAGCGGTATCCCAATCCCCTCGTAGCCGATTTTCTGGAAATCGCCGAAGCCCTTGCTCAGCAAAAGGGTCTATCAGGCCTGCGCCAAGCCGCGATGCGCAGGGCCGTCAGTACTGCTTATTACGCTCTTTTCTACGCACTTTGCTACGTTTGCGCTGACGGGATCGGAAAATGGAGCAAGACGCATCTAGTGGAACGAACCTATCGGGTATTAGATCATGGGTTGGCTCGCAAGCGTTTGGCATTGATAGCCGGGAGACAGGGCGTTTCCACCGATCTTAAGCGGATCAGTCTTGTTTTCGGGGAGCTTCAAGATCGGCGGCATGACGCGGATTATGAGAGGCCAAAATCTCTTTTCAACAAAAATGGGACGTTGGCACAGATCGAAATAGCTAAGGAGGCAATCGATCTCATTTTCCAATTCGATAGTGATGCTCGCCAATGGCTGGCCATCGAGCTTCTGGTCGTCAAAACGCGATAAGAGCGCCCACCTTGCCTCGGCGTCCCGCGCCGCCTATGTGCAGGCGCAGCGATCACAATTTCGGAATATCCCATGACTGTCCGCCGCCGCGATATCCTGCTCTCCGCTTCCGCCGCCCTCATCGTCTCGGCGTCTGGCGCGCGGGCACAAGACAAGGTCGATGCGAATACGGTCTATCTCGATACAAAGGACGGCCGGATCACCATCGAACTACGGCCGGATTTGGCACCGAACCACGTCGCCCAAATCAAGACGCTGATCCACCAGCATTTCTACGATGGTCTGCTCTTCCACCGGGTGATCTCGGGCTTCATGGCCCAGACCGGAGACCCCAAAGGCGACGGAACCGGCGGCTCCAAACTCCCGGATCTCAAGGCGGAATTCAACGACACCCCCTTCAAGCGCGGCACGCTCGGCATGGCGCGGGCTTCCAGCCCCGACTCGGCCAACAGCCAGTTTTTCATCTGCCTCGGGGATGCGCCCTTCCTGAACGGGCAATATACCGTGTTCGGGGAAGTCACCGGCGGGATGAACGTCGTCGACAAGATCAAGAAGGGATCCGAATCCGACAATGGTGCGGTCGATCATCCCGATAAGATCGTGAAGATGACGATGGCCTCGTCGAAATAGGCCGATGCTCTGGCGGTCGATCGTGGTGGTCGCGACGATGGCTTGGACGATCGTGCCAAGCCGAGCACAAGCTGACCTCCCTCGACCGTATCATCGACCGACCGAGCGGCTGCGGCGCTATTATACGCCCCGGCTTTACCGGCCACCGCTGTTTCGGCCGCCCCGACCGCCCCCGCCCTTCATCGAGCCGCCGGGTAGATTCGTGCCTCCTCCTTTGGGAGGTTCATCTCCGCTAAATGAAGACCAACTTGCTGCGCCGGTGCCGCTCTCGCACGGGTTCCATCTCACCGTGCCGATCGACAATAAACCGAAAGCGCCGCCCCAGCTCAACCGAGCCTATGAGGTCGGGAGGGCGCTGGGAGCGTGTTGGACGCCGCCGCTGGACCTGAACTGGACGATCATTACCTTGCGTCTGAGCTTCAAACGCGACGGCTCGGTCAACGGCGAGCCGCGCATTCCCTTCTCCGACGCAGGATCGGCGCAGCAAAACTCCGACCTTGCGCATTCTCTTTTGGCGGCGCTTAAAAGCTGCACGCCGCTTCCCTTCTCGCCTTCGCTCGGTTCGGCGATCGCGGGCGAGATTTTTGCCATCAGCTTCACTCATCAGGATCGACGATGACCGACACAGTTCAGACACTGACACTCGAAACCACCAAAGGACCGGTGGTGATCCGCCTGCGTCCAGACCTTGCGCCCAAGCATGTCGAGCGCATCACCCAGCTTGCCAACGAACAATTCTACGACAACGTGGCCTTCCACCGCGTTATCCAGGGGTTCATGGCGCAAACCGGTTGCCCGCATGGCACCGGAACCGGGGGCTCCAGCTATCCGGATCTCAAAGCTGAGTTCAATGCCGAGCCGCATGTGCGCGGCGTGTGCTCCATGGCTCGGTCAAGTCGGCCGGATTCGGCCAATTCACAGTTCTTCATCTGTTTCGACGACGCCAGCTTCCTCGACAAGCAATATACGGTCTGGGGGCAGGTGACGTCCGGCATGGATAATGTCGACAAAATCAAGAAGGGCGAGCCAGCTCGCGATCCCGATCGAATCGTCACCGCGCGGGTCGAATAGGCTTTTCGCTCCCCAAGGCTGATGACGAGAATCCCGATCCGCGATGCGCGTCGACGACTTCGACTTCGATCTTCCTGAAGCGTCGATCGCGTTGCGGCCCGCGTCGCCTCGCGATGCGGCCCGCATGCTGCTCGTGAGTCCCGACTCGATCGGCAAGACTTCGATCGAAGACAGGATCGTGCGGGACCTGCCCTCGCTCTTGCGGCCGGGCGACGCGCTCGTGGTCAACGACACCAAGGTCGTCCCGGCCCGATTGTTCGGGTTGCGGCGGCGGGGCGATGCCACGGCGCGCATCGAGGTCACACTGCATCGCCGTGAAGGCGATGCACTCTGGAAAGCTTTCGCCAGACCCGCCAAGCGGCTTGTCGTGGGTGAAACCATGAATTTCGAGGACGCGGGTTTGACCCTCGTCGCCGAGGTCGTGGGGAAGGACGCCGGCGAGGTGACGTTGCGCTTCGATCGGGGCGGACGCGATCTCGAGGACGCTTTGCATCACGTCGGCCGTGCGCCGTTGCCGCCCTATATTGAAGCACGGCGGGTGGGCGACGCCGAGGATGAGTCGGATTACCAGACGATCTTCGCAAAAAACTCCGGGGCGGTCGCGGCGCCCACGGCGGGGCTGCATTTCACGCCGGAGCTTTTGGACGCTCTCGACAAGCGCGGAATTGTCCTGCATCGGGTGACTCTGCATGTCGGGGCAGGAACTTTTCTGCCGGTCAAGGTGGATACCACCGACGACCATGTGATGCATGCGGAAACTGGAGCTGTCGTGGCGGAGGTCGCCGCGTCACTCAACGAAATTCGCCGTCGTGGTGGCCGCATCGTCGCGGTCGGCACCACATCGCTGCGGATCCTCGAAAGTGCCACCACGCCCGACGGTATGATCCAGGCCTTCGCGGGAGACACGTCCATCTTCATCACCCCCGGCTACAGGTTCCGCGCGATCGATGGCCTTATGACCAACTTCCACCTTCCGCGTTCAACCCTGTTCATGCTGGTCAGCGCCTTTGCAGGCCTGTCGAATATCCGTGCCGCCTATGCCCATGCGATCGCCTCCGGCTACCGCTTCTATTCCTATGGCGATGCCAGCCTGCTCTGGCGCCTCGCCGATCCTACGCGGGCGATGTCTTGACCATGGAATTCAGGTTCGAGGTCTCGGCCCGCGACGGCACCGCGCGCACGGGGGTGATCCATACATCGCGTGGACCAATCCGCACCCCGGCCTTCATGCCTGTGGGTACGGCCGGCACCGTGAAGGCCATGTATCCCGGCGAGGTCAAGGCACTCGGCGCCGACATCGTGCTCGGCAACACCTATCACCTGATGCTTCGCCCCGGCGCCGAGCGCGTGGCGGACCTCGGCGGCCTGCATCGCTTCATGAATTGGCCGCATCCGATCCTTACCGATTCGGGTGGCTTCCAGGTCATGTCGCTCGCTAAATTGCGCAAGCTCGACGAAAATGGCGTGACATTCCAGTCGCATATCGACGGTAGCCGGCATGTGCTGTCGCCGGAACGCTCCATGCGGATTCAGGATCTCCTTGGCTCCGACATCCAGATGCAGCTCGACGAATGTGTGCGCCTGCCGTGCTCGCTCGAGGAGGCGGAACGCGCCATGCGGATGTCGCTACGCTGGGCCGAACGATCTCGGATGGCGTTTGGCGGCGGCATTGGTCGGGCGGTCTTCGCCATCGTTCAGGGCGGCGATGATCCAGCCTTGCGGATCGAAAGCGCGAAGGCGCTCGCCGACATGGACTTCCACGGCAATGCGATCGGCGGTCTTGCGGTTGGGGAGCCGCAAGACGTCATGCTGGCCATGATCGAAACCGTGATGCCTTATCTGCCCGACACCAAGCCGCGCTACCTCATGGGGGTCGGCACGCCGGACGATCTTCTCGAATCGTCGCGACGCGGCGTCGATATGTTCGACTGCGTCATGCCCACGAGGGCAGGGCGCCACGGGCTTGCATATACGCGCTTCGGCAAGCTCAACCTCCGCAACGCCAAACATGCGACCGACATTCGGCCGATCGACGAGGCGTCCGATTGCCCTGCGGCGCGGGATTATTCGCGGGCCTATCTGCACCATCTCGTCAAGTCGGAGGAGATCCTCGGCATGATGCTGCTGACCGCCGTCAACCTCAGCTACTATCAAACCCTGATGGCGGGCATCCGCCGGGCCATCGCCGAGCGCGAGATCGACGCTTTTCGCGAGCGCATCAAGGCTGCATGGGCCAGTGGCGAGGAAAACTGAGAAAGCCGGCTTTCGCCCAGGCCGAATGTTTGCAAGCGAGGGGCAATGGAGCTAAGCCCAGCGCATCCGCTTTCCTCGCACCCTGCTTCGTCGAGCCCTAGAGTTTTTTCATGCGATTGAGCCGCTATTTCCTGCCCATCCTGCGTGAGACGCCCAAAGAGGCCGAGATCGTCTCGCATCGCCTCATGTTGCGCGCCGGGATGATCAAACAGGAGGCGGCGGGGATCTATGCATGGCTGCCGCTGGGTCTCAGGGTGCTCAACAAGGTCAATGCGATCATTCGCGAGGAGCAGAACCGGACGGGCGCGCTCGAAGTGATGATGCCGACGATCCAGTCCGCCGACCTCTGGCGTGAGTCGGGCCGTTATGAGGATTACGGCAAGGAAATGCTGCGCATCAAGGATCGGCACGAGCGCGACATGCTGTACGGGCCGACCAACGAGGAAATGATCACGGAGATCTTCAGGGGCTCGGTGCGCTCCTACAAGGACTTGCCGCTCAATCTCTACCACATCCAGTGGAAGTTCCGCGATGAGGTGCGTCCCCGCTTCGGCGTGATGCGCAGCCGCGAGTTCCTGATGAAGGACGCCTATTCGTTCGATCTCGATTATGCGGGCGCGCGGCACTCCTATAACAAGATGTTCGTCGCCTATCTGCGCACCTTCGCGCGGCTTGGCGTGACCGCAATTCCCATGGTGGCCGATACGGGTCCGATCGGCGGCGATCTCAGCCACGAATTCATCATTCTGGCCACGACCGGCGAGAGCGAAGTCTATTGCCACAAAGATTATCTCGAGTTCGAGACGCCACCGGCCGACATCGATTTCGACGATGTGGGCGCGTGTCAGACGATCGTCGACCGCTGGACCTCGCTCTTTGCGGCAACCTCGGAAAAATTCGATGCCAAGGGCTTCGAGGCAATACCCGAGGCCTCGCGCGTATCGGCGCGCGGCATCGAAATCGGCCATATTTTCTATTTCGGCACCAAATATTCCGAGCCGATGCGGGCGGTGGTGGCCGGGCCGGACGGCAAGGAAGTGCCGGTCCATATGGGCTCCTACGGCATCGGTCCCTCACGCGTCGTCGCCGCCCTGATCGAGGCTGGTCATGACGAAGCGGGCATCATCTGGCCTGAGGCCGTCGCGCCCTTCGCGGTCGGCATCGCCAACCTCAAGGTCGGCGACGTCGGCACCGATCAAGCCTGCGCCTTGCTCTACGAAAGGCTGACCGCAGCCGGCGTGGAGGTTCTTTATGACGACCGCGACGAACGGCCAGGCGCGAAATTCGCCACCATGGACCTCATCGGCCTGCCGCATCAGGTGATCGTCGGCCCCAAGGGTCTCGCCGACAACAAGGTGGAGCTGAAGAACCGCCGGACGGGGCAGAAAGAATCGCTCTCCCCTGAGGAGGCGCTCGCTCGCCTGACCCCGGCGTCCCCCCGGTCTTGAGGAGCCTGAACGCCCGATGACCTCGACCGAAGCAGCCTCCGCGCCGCGACCAAAAACGCGGGCAACCCCACCGTTTTCGCTGTTCGAATGGCTGATCGCGGCGCGCTATCTGCGGGCGCGACGCTCCAAGAGTTTCGTTTCGGTGATTGCGGGCTTTTCCTTCCTCGGCATCATGCTGGGCGTCGCGACGCTGATCGTCGTCATGTCGGTGATGAACGGCTTTCGGCAGGAACTGCTGGACAAGATCGTCGGCATCAACGGCCACATTTTCATCCAGGCGACCGAAACGCCGCTGACCGACTATGACGCGATCGACCAGCGCGTCTCGCAAGTGCCTGGGGTATCGTTGGTCATTCCGATGATCGAGGGGGCAGCGGGCGTCTCATCGCAATATAATCAGGCCGGCGCTCTCGTGCGCGGCATCAAGGAAGCCGACATCAAGCGGCTGCCCGGCATCTCTGGCCATGTGGTGCAGGGCACGCTCGACGGGTTCGAGGAAAGCGGCGGTGTCGCCGTTGGCCAGCGGTTGGCCGAGGCCCTGGGCTTGCGGATCGGCGACGCGCTTTCGATCTTGACGTCGAAGGGCTCGCCCACGCCGTTCGGCGTCATGCCGCGGATCAAGGCCTATCCGGTGGTGGCGATCTTCTCGATCGGCATGTCGGAATTCGATTCGAGCTTCGTCTATCTGCCGTTGACCGAGGCGCAGTCCTATTTCGGGCGCGATGGCGAGGCTTCGGTGATCGAGGTCTTCGTCAAGAATGCCGACCAGATCGACAAGGTCAGGCTCGATATCGACAAGGCGGTGCAGCGTCCCGTGGTGATGACCGACTGGCGGGAGCGCAACAAGACCTTCTTCGACGCGCTGAATGTCGAGCGGAACGTCATGTTCATTATCCTCACCCTCATCGTGCTGGTTGCGGCGCTGAACATCATTTCCGGCCTCATCATGCTGGTGAAGGACAAAAGTTCGGATATTGCCATCCTGCGCACCATGGGGGCGACGCGCGGCTCGATCCTGCGCATCTTTCTCATCGCAGGAGCCTCAATCGGCACGGCAGGCACCTTCGCGGGTTTCGTTCTTGGTGTCGTATTCGCAAGCAATGTCGAGGCGATACGGTCCTTTCTGAACGCGCTACTTCATACGAATTTGTTTCCTTCCGAACTCTATTTCCTGTCGCATCTGCCGTCAGTCATCGAGCCAGGCGACGTCATTTCCGTCACCTTGCTGGCGCTCGTGCTCTCGCTACTGGCAACCATCTATCCGTCCTGGCGCGCGGCGACGCTCGACCCGGTCGAGGCACTGCGGTACGAGTGATGGTGGAAGGTGCGGCTTTGGTGCTCGACAAGGTCGAGCGCCGCTATAAGCAGGGCGAAGCGGTCCTGTCGATCCTTCAGGGCGCGGATTTGCTGCTCTGGCCAGGGCAGTCCGTGGCTTTGGTCGCCCCCTCCGGGGCCGGCAAATCCACCCTTCTGCACGTCGCCGGGCTGCTTGAAAAACCGGATGCCGGCGAGGTCTTCGTCGGCCAGGATCCGACCTCCACGATCGACGATGGCGCCCGCACGGCGCTGCGCCGCACGCGGATCGGCTTCGTCTATCAGGCTCATCGCCTGCTACCCGAGTTTACGGCTCTCGAAAACGTCATGCTGCCGCAGATGATCGCGGGCTTGCATCGCCGTGAGGCTTCAGCGCGCGCCGCCGAGCTTTTGTCGTTCCTGGGGCTCGCTCAACGTCAAAAACATCGACCGGCGGAACTGTCGGGGGGCGAACAGCAGCGCGTTGCCATCGCTCGGGCGGTCGCCAACGCTCCTGCCATCCTGCTGGCCGACGAACCCACCGGCAACCTCGACCCGCAGACAGCCGACCACGTTTTCTCGACCCTGACGGCCCTGATCAAGGCGACGGGCCTCGCGGCGCTGATCGCCACCCACAATCTGGTTCTCGCCAGCCGCATGGATCGTCGCGTGACGCTGCGGGACGGACAAGTCGTGGAACTCGATTGATCTTGGACGAACGCTGGAATGGGAAGGATTTCGCGATGCGACGCATTCTTGGCAGAGTGAACCGGGAATTGGCGCGCACCTTCGGCTACGAGGTGACGTCGTCCCGATACCTTGCCCATCAGCGCATGATGCTGAATCACTACCGCGCGGTCAGTGAGGCATCCAAGACGCCGCCGCACCCGGATATGGAGGCACGCCTGCTTCTGCTGGGCCGCATGCTGAAGCCACACCGCGTGACAAGCCACCGGAAGATCAGGGTGGGTGGGCCCTTCGATGGCGGCTATGTCATGCTCGATGACTTTACCAGGCTGCGCACGGCCTTTTCCCTCGGCGTCGGCCCCAATGTGGATTGGGACCACGCGATGGCGGAGCGCGGCATCGACCTCCACCAATTCGACCACACTGTTCCGGGTCCGCCGAGGCAACACGCTCGGTTCCATTTTCATCCCCGAAAGATCGACAACGAATTATCCGCCGAAACCGAGAATCTCGAATCGCTGATGCACCGCTATGGTTCTGCGACGGATTTCTCCAATCTCTTGAAGATCGACATCGAGGGGTCGGAATGGGCGCTCTTCGCTCACGCCGATCCGAATCTGCTGGCGAAATTTCCACAAATCCTGTGCGAGTTTCACTCGCTCGGACATGTCCATGACGATGCTCATTATGCGCAGATGATGGAGGCTCTCCGGCGTCTGCGGCAGAACTTCGAGATCGTACATATCCACGGCAACAATGTCGGCGGCCGCACCTTCATCGGGGATCAGACATTCCCGTATGTGGCGGAAGTCACCTTCGCGAATAAGGCGCTCTATGCCGTCGCCGATGAGCCGGAGATTTTCCCCACCCCCTTGGATACGCCGAACCATAGCGGTGAGCCCGATTATTATCTCGGACATTTCCGGCTAGGCCAGTCGATCGGCGATGATTCTACGGTTCTGGAGAGCCGGGCGGCTCGAACCCAGGACGCAAGTTTCTTCGACAAAGACGCCTATCTTCGCGCTAACCCGGATGTTGCGGCCTCAGGCATGGATGCATGGACCCATTGGCGGTTGTTCGGGCGAAGCGAGAATCGTTGTCTTTCGCTCGATGAAAAGAATTTCGACGCCGCTGCTTATCTAAACGCCAACCCCGACGTGGCAGACGCCGGCTTCGATGGGTTGACGCATTGGCGCCATTTCGGCAGGCGAGAGGGCAGGCCTCTGTCGCCTATGCCCTTGTCGCCGTCCGGCCGGGATATGCCATGACCGAGCCCGTCGTTCGTTTCGCGCCTTCGCCCACCGGCCGCATTCATATCGGTAACACGCGAACCGCGCTGCTCAACTATCTTTTCGCGAAGTCGCGAGGCGGTCGTTTTATCCTTCGCTTCGACGATACCGACACCGAGCGCTCACGTCCCGAATATGCGCGATCCATCGAGACCGACCTCGATTGGCTCGGCGTCGTGCCGGATCTCATGGTCCGTCAGTCCGATCGCACGGCGCTCTACCATGCCGCGTCCGAGCGGCTCAAATGGACGGGTTTTCTCTATCCGGCCTATGAATCCGCCGACGAACTCGACCGGCGCCGCAAGAGGATGCAGGCGCGCGGTCTGCCGCCGGTCTATGACCGCGCCGCGCTCAAGCTGACGCCGGAGGACCGGGCGGGGCTCGAGGCGGAGGGCCGCCGGCCGCATTGGCGCTTCAAGCTCGCGCATGAAACGATCACCTGGGACGACCTCGTCAGAGGCCCGAGCCACATCGACTGCGCGTCCCTGTCCGATCCTGTGCTGGTGCGCGAGGATGGTAGCTATCTCTATACGCTCCCCTCGGTCGTCGATGATGTGGACCTCGGTGTGACCCATGTCATCCGGGGCGAGGATCACGTCACGAATACGGCTGTACAAATCCAGATTTTCCGGGCGCTCGGCGGTGTGGTTCCGGCATTCGGACACCATAATCTCCTCACCACCGCGTCTGGGGAAGGACTTTCCAAGCGCTCTGGCGCGCTCTCCGTGACCTCGTTACGCGAGAGCGGCGTCGAAGCCCTGGCGATCGCGGCCCTGGCGACGCTGAACGGATCGTCGGTGGCGGTTCATCCCGTCGCCGTCCTCGACGACCTCATCCCCGAAATCGACCTTGCGAATCTCTCCCGCAATCCGGCGAAATTCGACGAGGCGGAGCTGCGGGCGCTGTCGGCCAAGACCCTGCATGGTCTAACCTTTGCATCCGTCAGAGATCGACTGGCAGCATTGGGAATCGCCGGACCTGCCGCCGAAGCCTATTGGATCGCGGTTCGAGGCAATCTCGAAACCTTGGCCGATGCCAAGATCTGGTGGGCCATCGTCAGCTCCTCGACGACACCAGTGATCGAGGATCCGGAATTTCTCACCCTCGCAGCCGCGCATTTGCCCGCCGAGCCTTGGGATCTCTCCACGTGGGGAAGCTGGACCGATAGCCTCAAACAGGCCACGGGGCGCAAGGGCAGGGCACTGTTCCATCCCTTGCGGCTGGCCTTGACCGGGTTGGAGACCGGACCCGACCTACGTCACCTGCTGCCGCTGATCGGCCGGGTCAAAGCGTTGGACCGTCTCGCCGGAGTTGCTGCGTAAGGTCGCCACCGAACGCGTCGGGGGCCTGCAGCGTGCCTTGATCGGCAAGGTTGGGCGGCGATGCCGCAGGAGGTGAGGCCATCTTGGCCTTTCTCGCCAACTTCTGCTTGGGAAGAGCCTTGCCGACCAGCGCGCCCTGGCCGGGCAGCGCCGGGCGGGACATCGCGTCCGACATTTTTTGCGTGACGGTGACGTCGCCGTGGCCGCTCTGAATCAGCTTCTCGGCCTCTGCCAAGGCCTGGACCCAAGACTGATGCGGCGGCTTGCAAGAGCAGGTGGCATCGAAGCTCTTCTGAAACTTGAAGGCCGCCGGGAGCGACGTATAGGGCGTGCCGTCAGCCGCGACCGCCGTTTCGATCCCGGCCGAGGGAGCGGCCGTATAGAGGCTCGCCTTGGCATTGGGACAAAGCGCCTTGCACAAATGGTCATATTGTTCGAGCGAGCCGGAACTCGCGTCGTCTGTAATGGGAAAGAATCCCCCGTCGCAATCCCTCACGCAGAGCGCCCGCACCCGATGCGGCCGGGTGCCGCCGTCTGAGGATCCG
Organism: Lichenihabitans sp.; assembly: GCA_965214365.1. Classification (GTDB taxonomy): domain Bacteria; phylum Pseudomonadota; class Alphaproteobacteria; order Rhizobiales; family Beijerinckiaceae; genus Lichenihabitans. The sequence continues at coordinate 754,338 of CBDCBM010000003.1, read as the reverse complement.
TCGTCCTGGGGTGGCGCGTCCGGATCGATCGGCATCGTCTCGAGGCCTTGGGATGGATCGGTCGGAGCATCGGCCGGGGTGCCCGCGCAATAAGCGTTGTATTGCTCGGCGAGAGCTCGGCGACGATAATCATCGTCTCCGCCACCCTGCGACTGCTCCCGCAATTGGGCGATATTCTCCTGCATGCGCTCGATCCGCGACGCGATGGCGTCGCAGTCGGCCGGAACGTTGTCGAAGAGGAGGTTGGAGTTGCAGCCGAGCGAATTGGAGTAGGCCTGGGTTCGCTGCAATTCATATTGCTGCTGGCGCAAGGCGGCGGAATATTGCCCCGCACGCGCTCCCGCGCCGGATGACGCGTCGATACGCGCTTTGAGGGCCTCGCAATTCACGCTTTGCGCCATCCCTCCTGGGCCCATCGGACTCATGCCCAGCACGAGCACGGCGACGATGCGAAGCGCGCTTCGGGCACTGTTCACCGGCCTGAGACCCTTCTCACCGTTTCATGCGCGTCCTGTCTCAAGATCGTTTTGCCTCGCCACCTGTATCCGCACGCCCATCATGGCAGGGTTCTTGACCTAAAGATGTCCTGGGCAGGATCGTCCCGGGTCGTCCGCATTGCAAAATCGTCATAGCCTCCCCTTATCAGATCGGTCGGGGCTCAAGAGACGGTGATGATGATGCGGATGAGGCTTGCCGCAAGCTGGATGATGGTGTCGTTGCTAGGAGGAATCGCGTCGGGAGCAGTGTCGGGCACGGTATGTGCCGCGGATGGTCCGGACCTGATCTTTCGCCAATCGACGAAATGGCGTATTTTGACGCCCAACGATAAGCTTGCCACCTATGCGATCGACGATCCCTCCGTGGAGGGCGTGTCATGCTTTTTCACCGTGCCCGAAAAGGGCGGGATTTCCGGCGCGCTGGGTTTTGCCGAGGAAGTATCGGACATTTCCCTGGCGTGCCGACAGGTGGGGCCGATCCGCTTCAAGGAAAAGACCGATCAGGGCAGCACGGTCTTCAGCGAGCGGCGATCGTTCTTTTTCAAGCGGATGCAGATCGTGCGGGGCTGTGACGCGAAGCGCAATACGCTGGTCTATATGGTCTATTCTGACAAACTTATCGATGGATCGCCGAAGAATTCGACCTCGGCCGTGCCCATCCAGCCATGGGGAAGCGCGGCCGATATCCCGAAATGCGCCGAATGGACAAACGGCTGACGGGCGGCCTCAGCTGCCACAGCGGATGACGACGTCGCCGTCCGCCACCTTGACGAGGCTATTTCCGCCGTCGATGGACCCCGTGACATCCCCACCGACGCCGAATGCCAGGGCGTGGGCATGACCATGTGATTCGCACCAGCTATCCGCGATCACATGGCCGCAGGCGCTACCCGAATGCATGCATTCGACGATGCCGTAACCGTCTTCGCTGGAAATTATATAGTTTTCGCCGTCTTGCGCCACGGCGGGACCGGATAGGCTCAGCGCCGCGACGATCACGACGACAGGCAGGCGAAAAAGGGCGGCCGTGAAGGGCATGAAGGGGGCGATCCAGGACCACTGCGGAGACAGGGCTACCCTGATCTGTGCGGGTAACTAAAGTTTTAAGGATCGGACGTCGATCTGGAGCATGATCCCGAAAAGTCTGCGCGGGCTTTCGGATCACATCCTGCGTACCATCATGGGAGTCGATCACATTTATGCGTCGTCGCTGCCCTCGCGGCCTCGCGCCGGGTCAGTCTTCCGAAAGGGGACATGTTCGCCATAAACCTCGATGGCCTCTTCGACATGCCGCCGTTCTTGCCTTAGGTAATCCTCCACAGCCCGCGCGAGCCGCTTGTCGGCAATGTCGTGCACCGAATACGTCGGCACCGGGCGATAGCCGCGCGCGATCTTATGCTCGCCCTGGGCTCCGGCCTCGACCCTCGACAAACCACGCGCCAGGGCGAAATCGATCGCCTGATAATAGCAGACCTCGAAATGGAGGAACGGATGTTCCTCGATCGCGCCCCAGTTGCGGCCATAGAGCGCGTCGTCACCGATGAGGTTCAGCGCGCCCGCGATATAGCGCCCGTTGCGTTTTGCCATCACCAGAAGCACGCGTTCGGCCATCGCTTCCCCCAAAAGCGAGAAGAATCGACGGTTGAGATAGGGCCGGCCCCATTTGCGTGATCCGGTATCCATGTAGAAGGCAAAGAACGCGTCCCAATGCGTTTCGCGAAGGTCCGTGCCGGTCACCCATTCGATGGTGATGTCGTTCGCCAAGGCATCCTTGCGTTCGCGGCGAATGCATTTGCGCTTGCGCGAGGCGAGGCTGCCGAGAAAGTCCTCGAACGTTCCATAAGCCTCGTTGATGAAATGAAACTGCTGGTCGGTCCGCTGGAGGAAGCCTCGAGCGCCCATCTCGTCCCATTCCGACTTCGTGACGAAAGTCGCGTGGATCGAGGAGGCCGCGAGTTGCTCGCGGAGCGCGCGCAGACCGCCGACAAGGGATTCGATCGCTGATTCTGGATTTGCGGCATCTCCGACCAGGAACCGGCGCCCGGTCACCGGCGTGAAGGGGACCGACACCTGGATTTTAGGATAATAGCGACCGCCGGCGCGCTCATAGGCGTCTGCCCAGCCGAAGTCGAAGACATATTCGCCCTGCGAATGGGTCTTCACATAGGTGGGGGCCACGGCCGTGATTCGTCCGCCCGTTTCCACGCTGACATGCGCCGGCGTCCAACCGGCCCGCGCCGAAACCGAGCCCGAGGCTTCGAGCGCATGCAAAAAGGCATAGGATAGGAAAGGGTTGTGCCGCTCGCGTTGATGGTCCGCGGGATCGTCGGGCACGCCCGCCGACGGATTGGCGCAGGCGTCCCAGGCGGGTTGCCCGATGGCGGCGATCGATGAGGCGATGCGGATCGTGATCGGTGGCGTCATGGCAACCTGAAATAGGGCACGGTGAGGATGACGCGTCTTCGCGGCTGCAACAGGGCTTCCGCATACTCTATGGAATGAAACCCTCGAAGACCATTTGGTCGGCCCATCGCGCGGCACGTTGCCTCTGCTCGGGGGTTCTCACCGTCCAGGTCATGACCGGCAAGCCCAGCATGGTGCGGCACAGATAGGGTACGGCGTGAGGCAGGTCGCCGACGCGATAGGATAGAAAATCGGGCCGGGTCTCGCCGAAGTGCAGTGCTTGGGCCAGGATGCGCAATTGCTCCGCGCCAAAGCCAGCCCATTCAAGATCATCGAACAATGCCTCGCTAATGATGCCCAGCGGCAGGCCGAGGTTAAGGGTCCGTAGGTGACGGATCACCGCAGGGTCGAAGCTTTTGATCGCCAGAGGGCCGGCATAGGACGTGACGATTGCGGCGACACGCTCCGCTAGTCGAATGTCGCCATCGAACCCGCTCTTGATCTCGCAGATGAGCGGTACCGCGCCACCGACAAGAGCCAGCAGGGTCGGCAGAGAGACCACCGTGTCCGACGAGTTCAAAAGGGTCAGCGCTTCGGCATCGATCAGCCGCAGTTTGGAGATGATTCCGGCGCGTCCCGTCAGCCGAGCGAGATCGACATCGTGAAACACCACGGCTTCGCCATCCGCCGTAAGTTGCACGTCACATTCGATCGCAAAACCGTGCTCGATGGCGGCAAGAGCGGCAGCGCACGAATTCTCCACGCGCCCGGCGGTGCGATCATGCAGCCCCCGGTGCGCGATCGGCCTGGCCACGAGCCAGGCCGGCGGGGCGATGTCGAAGCTCACGCGTCGACGTCGAACATGGCCTCGACTTCGACGGCGCAACCGAAGGGCAGGGTGGCGACACCGATGGTCGAACGGGCGTGGCGGCCCTTGTCGCCGAGTACCTCGACGATCAGGTCAGACGCGCCGTTCATGATTCCCGCCACCGTGAAATAATCCGGCGCGACATGGATGAAGCCGCCGAGGCGCAGGCATCGCGCAATACGGTCGAGATCGCCGAGGGCGGCTTTGGCCTGGGCGAGGATGTTGATGGCGCAGAGGCGTGCCGCCTCGCGGCCCGCCTCGTCAGAAATGCCCGCACCGAGCTTCCCGGTGTGGGCGGGGGCAAGCTTGCCATCGAGACCGAGGGCCAACTGGCCGGAAATGACGAGTGTGCGGCCCGCCAGCACGAACGGCACGTAATTGGCCACGGGACGGGCCGGCACCGGCAAAGTGATTCCAAGGTCGGCCAGTTTTTGGTCGATGCTGCTCATGCTTGTCTCCTGCGGCGTTCGCCGCCTTTCGCCCGATGGGACCGTCCCAACCCGGCTTCGTCACATTTGCAGCTTGCGGCTGCCACGGAAGCGCGCCACCTTCATGCTTTGCCAACTCTGGCCGACGATCGTGTCCGGCCGAAGGGAGCCAAGACTTGACCCGCGCTTTCGCTTTCACCGTCGCTCGGCCGCTCGCCGTGGTTTCAATGATCACTCTCGCGGTTTCCCATGCCGCGGCGGCGACCCCTGTGTCCATGGCGGCGCACCATGCCACTTATAAGCTGTCGCTTTTGAAATCAAAGGGCACCAACGCCCCTGCCGCTGCCAACGGCGTCATCGACTATGTGTTTAGCGGCTCGGCCTGTGACGGCTATACGACGACCTTTCGCCAGATGACCGAGCTTCAGCCCAACGACGGGGACGCTCACCTCAACGACATGCGGTCGACAACCTTCGAGGATGGAGGCGGCACCCAATTCAGTTTCAAAACGACGACCAGGAACGACCAGGACGCCGTCACCGATCTCGACGGGCGGGCGCGCAAACAGCCCGACGGCTCAGCCAGCGTGGAACTGAAGCAACCGGCCGCCAAGGCGAGCCTCGGCAATGCCGTGCTGTTTCCCACCGAGCATCTGCGCAAGATCATCGAGACGGCGGAGGCCGGGGGCAAGACGCTCGAAGCATCCGTCTTCGATGGATCGGACACCGGAAAGAAGCTGTTTCGCACCTTTTCGGTGATCGGGGCGCCGATCACGACTCCGAGTTCCGATCCGGCCGGCCAGACCGACAGTCTGAAATCGATGCGGCGCTGGCCCGTGGCGATCAGCTATTTCGAAAGCGGCAAGGAAGACCAGCCGGATTACATTCTTTCGTTCGATCTTTATGAGAACGGGATCTCTCGCGCGCTCAAGCTCGACTACGGGGACTTCGTTCTTGCTGGCGACCTCACCGAACTGTCGCTCAAAGCGCAGCCGCCGTGCCATTGATTGGGCTGTTTGTCGTTTCACGGCAAACCTGCATCTCCGATTGTATCGTTGCGAGCCCGTGCAGACGTTTATGGGCAGGCGCCGGCCCGAATTGGCGACTGACCTGCGCGCGGGTTCATTGTCGCTCAAAGGTCGTCGTGCGACGTTAGGCCTCTGGTCTTCAAAGTCTCGTGACACCTTATGACATCGCCAGGCAATAGGCCGGCGCTGTCGCAAAAGCGCTCCAAGCTGGCCAGGTTCTCGGCAAAATAGTCGAGGACGCCCAGCGCGAAATGCGGCTCGGCCGCCGCTGAGCGCACGGTGCCGGCGTCAAGACCGGACCAGGCGAAGAAGCGTTGGCCTTCCTCCGGACGGGTTCCGAAAAAGCTCAAGGCCTCGATGGCGAGCCGCTCGACAGACAGACCCGGCGGATGTTGCCCCTTTCCGGCACGAAATTCTCGCTTGCGATCCACAACAGTTTCCTTTTCGTCAAGCCTCATAGGCTAGGCCTTCTCGGGGCATCCAGGCTATGCTTTCCTGATTTTGTCCGATCCTGGGTCATCCAGGCAGGAACGGGGCTGTAAGGCGATGTCCAAAACGATTTTAATCGTCGAAGACAATGAACTGAATATGAAGCTGTTCAGCGATCTGCTTGAGGCCAACGGGTATGGCACGGTTCAGACACGGAGCGGCATCGAAGCGGTGGGTTTGGCCCGTCTCCACAAGCCGGATCTGATCATTATGGATATTCAGCTGCCGGAAGTGTCCGGCCTCGAAGTGACGCGCTGGCTCAAGAGCGACGAGGAATTGCGCGGCATTCCGGTCATCGCCATAACGGCTTTCGCCATGAAGGGTGACGAGGAAAAGATTCGGCAAGGCGGCTGTGAAGCCTATCTGTCGAAGCCGATCTCAGTCGTCAAATTCCTGGAAACAGTCCGCAACTATCTTGGAGAAGGCTGAAAGCCCGCGCCCATGACAGCACGTATTCTCGTCGTCGACGACATCCCCTCCAATATCAAGCTTCTAGAGGCTCGGCTGACGGCTGAATATTTTGACGTGCGCACCGCCACCAACGGCGCGGATGCGTTGCGAATCTGTGGTGGCGGAACCTGCGATCTCGTGCTGCTCGACGTGATGATGCCAGGGCTCGATGGATTCGAGGTCTGCCGTCGCCTCAAGGCCGATGTCGCGACCTGCCATATTCCGATTATTCTAGTGACGGCCCTCGACCAGCCGACAGATCGGGTCAAAGGGCTTGAAGCCGGCGCAGACGATTTTCTAACGAAACCCGTCGACGAGATGGCGCTCATCGCCCGTGTGCGATCGCTTTCCCGGCTGAAGGTGACAGTAGACGAATTGCGCATCCGCGCGTCCTCGTCCGCAACCTTCGGCTTGCAGCAAGGGCTTCCCCTCATTTCTGGCGACGACGGTCTGAACGGTCGGATCCTTCTCGTCGATGACCGTCCGGGATCGAGCGAACGAATCGTCTCGGCGCTGAGCCCGTCCCATGTCGTCGATGTCGAGGCGAACCCGCAAGAAGCGCTCTTCAAGGGTGCGGAGGGCAATTACGAGCTGATCATGGTCAGTACGGGCCTCGTCGACTATGACGGCTTGCGACTGTGCAGCCAGTTGCGTTCGATCGAACGGACACGGCAAATCCCGATTCTGTTGATCGCCGCCGAGGAGGATCGTGCTCGGGTGCTGCGGGGTCTCGATATCGGCATCAACGACTATTTGATCCGCCCGATCGACAAGAACGAGCTTTTTGCCCGCGTCAAAACACAACTCCGGGGCAAGCGCTACGCCGACCGACTACGCGACATGCTTCAGGAATCGATCCAGCTTGCGGTGATCGATTCGCTGACCGGCCTCAACAACCGGCGTTTCCTCGAATCCCGACTTCCCCCAATGCTGGAGGCGGCGGCGGATGCCAATCGACCCTTGTCGGTGATGATTCTCGATATCGACCACTTCAAGACCGTGAACGATACTCATGGGCATGACGCGGGTGACGAGATTCTCAAGCTTTTCGCCCTCCGCGTGAAGGCGGTGATCCGCAATGTCGACCTGCTGTGCCGGCTCGGCGGCGAGGAATTCATCATCGTCATGCCCGACACATCCCTCGAAGTCGCGGCGCGCGTCGGCGAGCGCGTTCGCCATGCCATCAGCAGTTCGCTATTCCCGATCGAACAGGGTGTCCGCCAAATTTCGATTACGGTGTCGATTGGTATTGCGGAACGGAAACTCGATCGACAAAGCGAAAGAGTGCTGAAACGCGCAGATCGCGCACTGTATCGTTCGAAACACGAGGGACGAAACCGAGTCTCGCCGGATGCGGCGTGAGCCTTAACGAGTTTCAAAGGATTCTCACGAGTCGTCTTTGCAAAGAAACATGGGCGTTGTAAGTTGCGCGGCGTGGGGCAGGGGACGACAATTCGGAAACGCAAGGCTTGTTCGGGCTGTTAACGGCTTCGTATGGACCTTGCGCTACAGTTGAATTGAAGAATTCGAATACCCTACGGAGTGCTCAGGTCCGCCGCATCTCCTGGGTCCGTGGGGTCGGCCGGTTCGGAAGTGGCTAGAGTGGCCTCCTCGATTGCCACTTCCGACCGGCCACCATCGGTGGACGGCGCTCACGGGCATTAGCGTCATCCACGATGACGCTCATGCCCGTGAGCGGGATATCCCCTTAGAGTACCACCATCTGGAATCGCCATCTAAGGCATTATGTTGATCGGCTAGCAGGCTGTCTCGACGGCTCGCCTGCCGGCTTTATGCAACAGGCGCTTCGGCTTTGCGCAATGGTGTTCGGACGGCTTGAGATCAGAACGTAGCGCCGAAAGAAGAGCAGACCTGTTGGCTGCTCTTCCCTCGTTGGGGCGACCGCCTGACAAACGACAATGTATTGCGATGCGGCGGCAGTTCTGCAGTGTCCTCTACTTATTCGGCACTTCGTAGACCTTGCCGTGATATGGCGCCTTGTCGATCTGATCGAGAGCCATGACGTAAATCATTTTTTCGTCCGGACCGAAAGCCAGATTGGGCATGGACGGGGAGGGAACGGAGATCGTGCGCAACAGCTTGGCATCCGCATCGACCACGATGATCTTGCCAGGCGCGTCGAGCGAACGCGGACTCTGGCCGATGTATAACTCGCCCTTGGCATCGATTTTAACGCCATCTGGCCAGATATGCGGGGCGTTTGGAAAAAGATCGTTCAGGTTGAGAAAGACCCGCCGCCCGGTGAGCGAGCCGTCATCATGGATGTCGAAGGCAAGCAACCGATTGTCCTCGGTTTCGATGAGATAGAGGATTTTCCCGTCGTTCGATACGGCGAGGCCGTTGGCGTTGTGCAGGTTCGATCCGGCGAGAAACACCTTCCCGGCGGGCGTGATGTAGTAGACCGAGGCATCGATGACGGGTCCTTCATGGCCGGACCCGGTAAAATAGATGCCGCCATGGTGATCCGGTGCAAAGTCATTCGGACCGATGAATGGATGACCGTCTGAGTCCTTATCGTAAGGTGGCAGGGTCTTTCCGTCTGCCGAGATGCGCCCGATCGTGCCGGAATCATAGCAGGTGACGACGAATTCGCCTGTCGATGTCGGCAGGACCGCGGAGGGGCCGCAGCCATCCTGCTGCCAGAAGATCGTGTTGGTCTTACCATCCCATGCCGTAACTGTGTTGCGTCCGTATTCCACATAGAAAAGCTTGTCGTGATACCAGATTGGACCTTCTGGAAACCATGCGTCGCTGTTGATCGTCTTGATATCGTTCGCTTGAGCGGGGCTGAAGAGGAGGGCCGCGAAAGTCAGGGCCAGCCAATAACGCTTCATGTTCTATGGATCCTTCGTAAACGGTGTCGTTCGACTGTTCACGGATAAGCAATAATCACGCCGTAGGCGACCCCATTCGACTGATCTTGGCGCCCAAAGTCGTTGACATCATTGGCCAAGCCTCTAATGTCCGACCGCGATGAAACGCGCCGCCGCTAGGTTGGTGCGCTTTTTCGCTTCAGTTTTTGGATTCAGAACCCCGTTGCCGGCGCGACGGATCGCGCACGAGGAATAAGCCTATGGCCAAGGCCGCAACCATTAAGATCAAGCTCCTGTCGAGCGCTGATACCGGTTTTTTCTACGTCACCGAGAAGAACGCCCGTACCAAAACCGACAAGCTTTCGTTCAAGAAATACGATCCGGTCGCTCGTAAGCACGTCGAGTTCAAGGAAACCAAGATCAAGTAATGGATCGAACGCGGCGTCGTCCGGAGTTCGGGCCGCTCCCTGGGTTACAGGCAGCGCCCTTTTTAATGGGCCATGCCGAGTAGAATTATTTGTGTCGGCGGCTGCGTCGGGACGGCGCCGCCGAAGGCTCCTTTTCGCGCTGTGACATCGTCTTGAACGCTCCGCGCTGGCGCGGCGGCGCTCCCCTGGGTCCGCGTTTCGAACCCGTGCTGCCGACAACCTCGAATCGTAGCGCGCCAGCGAGCGGAGCCACCTCGATCAACCGAACGTTGACGATGTCGCCCATCTGGAAGCTGGTGCGCGTCCGCGTGCCGATAAGCGCATGCTTGGATTCTTCATAGCTGAAATATTCGTCGCCGAGGGTCGCGGCAGGGACAAAGCCGTCAGCGCCAGTCTCGCTCAGCTTTACGAAGAACCCTGCCTTCATGACTCCCGAGATCCGCGCCTGGAAGCTCGCTCCGATCTTATCCGCCAGGAAGCCGGCAATCAGCCGGTCGGTGGTCTCACGCTCGGCCGCCATGGCACGACGCTCTGCGGCCGAGATGCGCGCCGCCATCTCACCCAACTCTTTGGCGCCGAAGTCCGGCAGGCCGTCTTGACCGAGCCCAAGCGCGCGGATCAAGGCGCGATGCACGATAAGGTCGGCATATCGGCGGATGGGCGAGGTGAAATGCGCGTAGCGCTGGAGATTGAGGCCGAAATGGCCGTAGTTTTCCACCGCATATTCGGCCTGAGCCTGGGATCGCAAGACCACCTCGTTGACCAGATGTTCGTGTTCGCTTCCCCTAACCTGGGCCAAGATGCCATTGAACAAAGCGGGACGCATGATTTGGCCCTTGGCCAGCTTGATGCCGATCGACGCCAGAAACTCCTGCAGCGCATGCAGCTTGGTCAATGATGGCTCGTCATGCACCCGATAGACGAGCTTCTGCTGTTTGGCTTCGAGCGTCTCGGCCGCCGCGACATTCGCCAGGATCATGAACTCTTCGATCAGCTTATGAGCATCGAGGCGTTCCGGCACGATGACGCGATCAACCGTACCCTGCGGGGTGAGCAGGATCTTTCGCTCCGGCAGATCGAGATCGAGCGGTGAGCGATTGGCGCGCCCGAGATGCGCGGTGTGATAGGCAGCCCAGAGCGGTTTGAGCACTCCGTCCACAAGCGGCGCGGTGACGTCGTCTGTGCGGCCGTCGATAGCGGCCTGGGCCTGCGCATAGCTCAGTTTCGCCGCAGACCGCATGATGATTCGATGAAAGCTGTGGCTCTTCTTCTGTCCATCGGCTGTAAGAATCATCCGCACCGCAAGGGCAGGCCGATCCTCATAGGGCCGCAACGAACCGAGGTCGGTCGAAATCCGCTCCGGCAGCATCGGAACGACGCGGTCTGGAAAATAGACCGAATTGCCACGCTCGACCGCCTCTTGGTCGATGGCCGAGCCCGGCTCGACGAGGCAGGCGACATCCGCGATGGCGACGATGACGATATGGCCGCCGGGATTGTCGGGGGATTCATCCGGCATGGCATGGACGGCGTCGTCATGGTCCTTGGCGTCGGGTGGGTCGATCGTGAGCAAAGGCAGGGCGCGCCAATCCTCCCGCCCGGCGGCCGTAACCGGATTGGCCCGCTCGGCTTCGGCCAGGGCCGCGGCGCTAAACACATAGGGAATGCCATGGGTCAGAATCGCGATGGTCGACACCGCATGTTCGCTGGTGGTCGAGCCGAGACGCTCGACGACGCGAACAGCCTGAAGACCATAGCCTCGATTGCGGCCGACAGGTTCGACGGCGACAAGCTCGCCGTCCTCGGCGCCCCCGAGTTCGCCCTCCGGCACCATGAATTCGGTCGCGGAATTGCGTTTGTCGACGGGCATGATCCTTGCCCCGAGACGTGGGTCGCGCCGCATTACGCCAAGCACCCGAGGCTGGGATTTGCTCACAACCTTGACGAAACGCGCCGAATGGGTGGGTCCGCTCTCGTCCGTCGATCGGAGGGCGTCGATCCGCAACAGTACCCTGTCGCCGACACCCGGCGCCGGACCCGAACCCTGATGATTTTTGGCCACATGGACTAGAATACGCGGCGAAGGTCCCTGCTCGATGGCGTTCCAGTCGGCGGGTTTGGCGAGAAGGTCGCCGTCGCGGTCCCGACCGACGACATCCGCGACCACCATGTTGGGCAGGTGGCCCGACTTGTTCAACGCCCTGCCGCGCCGTTGCACCGCGCCCTCATTTTCGAGTTCGCGCAGCAGGCGCTTCAGTTCGATCTTGTCGCTGCCTTTGATGTTGAAGGCCTTGGCGATCTCTCGCTTGCCGATCTTGCCCGGCTGCTTTTGGCTCTCGACGTCCGGACCGCTCGCCATGAAGGCCAGGATTTCGGCCTTGTTCGGGAGGGCGCCTCCAGGGGCGGACAGCTTTTTGGGCATTCAAGAATCACAATCTTCAGGAACGTTGTTCCCGAAAGATAGGCAGCGGAGATCGGAAAGACGAGACAGGATCCACAGGGGCCTGATTTAAAGACCTCATCCATCCGTTACATCTCTTTCGTCACCGGTGGTATAGCCTTTGGGATAACGTCTTTCCTGGCCCCGTCACGGCTCTTCACGCCGACTTGCGCTTGGCCTTCGGCGCCGTCGCCGATTTGCTGGTCTTCGCCATTGGTTTGGTCGCTGGTTTAGCCGCCGGCTTTTTGGCGACGCCCCGTTTGGCGGTTGTCGCTCCGCCGCCGCTGGCCGCTTTGGCCTCGATGAGGCGGATGGCCTCGGCAAGCTCTATCGTCTCCGACGAGACGCTCTTCGGCAAGGTCGCATTGATCTTGCCGTGGCTCACGTAAGGGCCGAAGCGTCCGGCGCGCAACGTGATGGGGCCGCCGTCCGGATGGTCGCCCAACACCCGCCCGGATGGCGCAGCGCCCTCCCGGCGCCCGCCACGCCCTTGTTCTTTGGCCACGATGAGATCGATGGCGCGGTTGGCGCCGACGCTGAGGATGTCGTCATCGGCCCCGAGATTGGCGTAGACCTTTCCGTGCTGGACATAGGGGCCATAGCGCCCGATGCCGGCGAGAATCGGCTCGCCGGTCTCTGGATGCTTCGTGACCTCGCGCGGCAAGGCCAGCAAGGAAAGCGCCATCGCAAGATCGATCGACGCCGGCGTGACACCTTTGGGCAGGGAGGAACGCTTCGGCTTTTCACCCTCGCCAAGCTGGATGTAAGCGCCGAACCTGCCGTCGCGCACCGTGACTTCGAGACCGCTAGCGGCGTCGGTGCCGAGCGTCCGCTGGCCCGGCTTTTCCCCTACAGCTCCACCCGAACCGTCGGCGCCGGTCGCCGAAAGCGTCCGGGTGAACTTGCATTCCGGATAGTTCGAGCAGCCGATGAAGGCTCCGAATTTACCAATCTTCAGCGACAATTGGCCATTGGCGCAGGCCGGGCATCCTCGCGGGTCAAGCCCTTCGCCCCTCGCCGGGAAGATGTATGGGCCAAGAAGCTCGTTGAGGTTGTCGAGAACCTCGGTCGTACGCAGGTCCTTGGTGCCCCCGACTGCCGCGCTGAAATCCGTCCAGAAATCGCGAAGCACCTGGCGCCAGTCGGTCTCGTGGTTCGAGACTCTGTCGAGTTGCTCTTCGAGGTTGGCGGTGAAGTCATAATCGACCCAGCGCGTGAAAAACGACTCGAGGAAGGCCGTCACGAGCCGCCCCTTGTCCTCCGGGATCAGCCGCTTCTTCTCGAGCCGTACATATTCCCGGTCCTGAAGCACTGCGAGCGTAGCCGCATAGGTGGAGGGACGCCCGATGCCGAGGTCCTCCATACGCTTGATCAGCGCTTCCTCCGTGAAGCGCGGCGGCGGCTCGGTGAAATGCTGGTCGGCCTCGATCCCCTTTTCGGTCAGCGTTTCGCCCGCCTTCATGGCGGGCAGGCGACCTGAATCCTCATCATCGTCGTCATCGACGGCGTACAGCGTCAGGAAGCCGTCGAAACGGATGACCTGCCCGGTAGCCCGCAATTCGAGCTTTCTTGCGCCCGCCTCAGCCAGGATATCGGCGGTGGTCCGCTCGATCTCGGCCGATTCCATCTGGCTCGCGACCGTGCGCTTCCAGATCAGTTCGTAGAGCTTCAACTGTTCTGAATCGAGGTCGCGTGCGACTTCCTTGGGAAGGCGGGCGAGATCGGTCGGCCGAATCGCCTCGTGAGCCTCCTGCGCATTTTTCGCCTTGACCGTATATTTGCGCGGGCTGGCCGGCAGATAGCGGTCGCCGTAAATCTGGCCAATGACCTTGCGGACGCCGGCAATGGCTTCAGGCGCCATGTCGATACCATCGGTCCGCATATAGGTGATCAGACCGGTGGTCTCGCCGTTGATCGTGATGCCCTCATAGAGCTTCTGCGCGACCTGCATGGTGCGGGCCGGCGAGAGACCGAGCTTGCGCGAGGCCTCCTGCTGCAGGGTCGCGGTACGGAATGGTGGAAAGGGATGCCGCTTGACCGGTTTTGCCTCGATCGTCGAGACGGACCAACGGGCTTGCAGCAAGGCCGCTTTGAAGTCGGCGGCCTCCTCTCCGGTCCCGATGTCGAGCCGCGTGATCTTCTTGCCGTCAGCCCCGACCAGGCGAGCGTCGAAGGGCGCCCCAGCCGCAGTGCGTAGATGCGCCACGATCGACCAATATTCGCGGGCCCGAAACTCCTCGATCTCCCGTTCGCGGGCGCAGACCAGCCTCAAGGCCACCGATTGCACCCGGCCCGCTGATCGCGCCCCTGGCAGCTTCCGCCACAGGACGGGCGAGAGGTTGAATCCCACGAGATAATCGAGCGCGCGCCGCGCCAGATAGGCGTCGACAAGGGCTTGGTCGATGTCGCGCGGATTGTTCATCGCCTCGCGCACGGCGGATTTGGTGATGGCATTGAAGACGACACGCTCGATCGTCTTGCCCTTGAGCACTTTGCGGGCGCGCAGCACCTCAAGCACATGCCAGGAAATCGCCTCGCCCTCACGGTCGGGATCGGTGGCGAGAATCACTTTGTCGGAGGCCTTTACGGCCCGCACGATATCGGACAGGCGTTTGGCGGCTTTGTCGTCGACCTCCCATTCCATGGCGAAGTCTTTGTCCGGATCGACGGAACCGTCCTTGGCCGGAAGATCCCGCACATGGCCAAAGGAGGCTAGAACCTCATAGTCCTTGCCCAGATAGCCGTTGATCGTTTTCGCTTTCGCCGGAGACTCGACGATGACGACGTTCATCTATGGGATATCCTTGGCCTGTACCGGGAGTCCGGCACGGAGGAGCGTAAATGGGGGAGTGGCCTTGGCAAGTCAAACCACGAGCCCAGGGCACTGTGAGGGGTGGCCGTGTCTTTGGTGCCTCAGCGTCCGGATCCGCTCGGCGTGGAACCATGCGGGGCGGGGCGCCCTCCGGTTAGCGGGAAACGCCCATGCAGTGCCTCCGTCATGGGGCGTTCCACCCAGCGGAACACCGCGAACGAAACGCCGATCGCCGCAAGGCTCGCGACGATGGGGAAGAGGACGAGGGGCGTTGCGGTGCCGATCGCGGTGGCCCATCCCACGCGCAGCAGTCGGATCGTAAAGGGATGCGTGAGATAGAGGCTGTAAGAGACGTCGCCCAGCGCTGCGAACGCCAGAATGAGCGGCCGATGCGGCCATGCCGGGCCCCATGTGCAGGCCGCCAGGATCATCGCCGCCGGTACGCCCGCCGCGATCACTGTATCGAGTTGCGCCGTGAGGCCGACAGCCGGGCCGAGACCCACCGCCAGAAGCAGGCCTCCTATCCCGAGCACAACAGCGACCCACGCCGATAGTCTCAGCCCGGCGTCGATGGCCAGGCCGATGCCGATCCCCGTGAGAAATTCGAGCAGCAATCCGCTCGTCCAGACGATCAGCGCCGGCGATTCGGGATGAAATATTTTTCCCGCCGCCGCCAATCCCATCAGGGTCAGGGCGAGAAGACCAAGCCCCAGGCGTCGCGGAAAGATCATGGCGGCGCCGAACAGCAGATAAAAGAACATCTCGAAATCGAGCGTCCATCCCTGGCCGAGCACCGGGCGGATCTCTCCGTTGATTCGGGTTACGGGCAGAAACAGGTACGACCCCACCATGAGGCCCCAGCCATCGATCGGAACATTCAGGAGCCCTGGCGCCGAAAAGGCTCCCATAATAACGATGCTGGTCAGCAGCCAATAGAGCGGCGCGACGCGTGTGAGACGGCGGCCGAGGAAGCTGAGGACCGCCCCGCGCTGTCCGAATCCTCGCGCTGTCCGGACCATGATGAAACCGGAGATGACGAAGAAGAGGTGGATGCCGAACGTCCAATCGAAAACACGGTCGATTCCGAGCGGCGCCAGACCGAATCTGAGCGCCAGCGTATCGGCATCATAGCCCGCGTGATGCACGACGACGCTGAGCGCTGCCAGACCGCGCAGGA
Organism: Lichenihabitans sp.; assembly: GCA_965214365.1. GTDB lineage: Bacteria > Pseudomonadota > Alphaproteobacteria > Rhizobiales > Beijerinckiaceae > Lichenihabitans. The sequence goes on along the minus strand of CBDCBM010000003.1, from coordinate 738,484 downwards.
CCTGGACCGCCAGCAACTTGTGCCGGTTGGACGTGGCCGGGCGAGGTGGGGGTGGATCATCGCGCATGTGGCGAACCCTATGACATGAACCAGCCCGTTCATGCGCCTCTCGATTTCAGCCAGGCGTATTGCCCGGTGCCTCCCTCGCCCCTAGGATCACGTCGCTAAAGAGGTGGGGACGTCATTGGAACATCCGGTGTGGGTCGAGCTTGCCGCTGTGATCCTGGGCTATGCGCTGGGTTCCATACCCTTCGGCCTATTGCTGACGCGGCTTGCCGGCACCACGGATATCCGTACCATCGGATCGGGCAACATTGGTGCCACCAATGTGCTGCGGACTGGCCGAAAGGACCTGGCTGCCGCGACTCTCGTGCTCGACGGGCTGAAAGGCACGCTCGCGGTGCTCCTGGCCGCAAGCTTCGGCGGGCACATCGCGGCGCTGTTGGGCGCGGGGGGCGCCTTCCTTGGTCATCTTTATCCGGTTTGGCTTGGGTTTCGGGGGGGCAAGGGTGTCGCCACCTTTCTCGGCTGCCTCTTCGGCATCTGGTGGCCGATGGGCGTAATCTTCTCTGTCCTCTGGCTCGGGGTGGCTTTTGCGCTGAGGCTGTCTTCGGCCGCCGCCCTTCTGGCCTCGGCGCTCTCGCCTCTAATTTTATTCGGCGTCGGACGCGTCGACGAGGCGGCGGTGTTTTTCGTCCTGGCCGCGATCTTGTGGTGGAAGCATCGGCAAAATCTTGGACGCCTCATTGCTGGAACCGAGACCAAGATCGGGCAGAAAGCGTGAACCGCGACCTTCGGGTTCTATCCGACCAAGAGCGCCTCGACTGGCTGCGCCTGATTCGCAGCGACAATATCGGCCCCCGCACCTTCGGCGGGTTGATGCAGAAATTCGGCAGCGCCGGGGCCGCACTGCGGGCGCTTCCCGATCTCATCCGCAAAAGCCGCTCGGCGCGGGAAATTACGATTTGCTCGCTCGAAAGCGCCGAGCGCGAACTCGCCCGGGCCGCAGAACTCGGCGTGACGTTCATCGCCCTTTGCGAGCCGGCCCATCCGGCGGCCTTACGAGCGATCGATTCCGCGCCGCCGCTCATCGGCGTCGCGGGATCGCTGGCCGTGCTGGCCCGGCCGGCGGTCGCCATCATCGGGTCGCGCAACGCTTCCGCCTCGGGGCTCGTTTTCACTGACCGCCTGGCGCGCGGTTTGGGGACGGGCGGCTACGTCATTGTGTCAGGCCTCGCGCGCGGCATCGACGGCAAGGCTCATCAAAGCAGCCTCGACACCGGCACCATCGCCGTGCTGGCGGGCGGCCATGACCGTATCTATCCCAGCGAGCACGAGGCGTTGGCGCGGCGCATTCTCGATCGCGGGGCGGTGATCTCCGAAATGCCGATCGGATGGGAACCGAGGGCACGGGATTTTCCCCGCCGGAACCGTATCGTCTCCGGCCTCGCTCTTGGGACGGTCGTCGTGGAAGCCAGCCGGCGCTCCGGATCGCTCATCACCGCGCGTTTCGCCAACGAACAGGGGCGCGAGGTCTTCGCCGTGCCAGGGTCCCCGCTCGATGCCCGCGCCGAAGGCACCAACGATCTCTTGCGGCAGGGCGCGACGCTCTGCACTAGCGTCGATGACATCTTGAACGCGCTCGCTCCCGTGCGATCGGGTGAGCAAGGCTCGCTGCCGCTGCGCGAACCGCAGGCCCCGGAGCGGGACATCGAGCCGATGTGGGACGAGATCGACCTGTTCGCCGAATTCGAAAGTTTCGCGCCCACAGTAATGCCGCTCGCGGATGCCAATGATTTTACCGTGGACGAAGCCCCTGTCGGCGAAGCCGAGAGCATCGTAGAGCTGATCGGCGTGGCCCCAGTCTCGATCGACGATCTCGTGCGGATGTCGGGCCAGCCCGCGAGGTTGGTCCTGGCGGCGCTGACCGAGCTCGAACTCGAAGGGCGGATCAGGCGCAACGATGGTAACCGGGTCTCGCTCGACCTGACGATCAAGCAGGACTGACTTCGCTTTAACCGTTCTTGACCGCCGCGAGCAGGGCCTCGGTCTGCTCGGGAGACGGTGTGCCGTAGAACGCGGGGGCGCCGCCCCCCTCGACCACCGCCGCCCAGACGCGCTGCCCCGCAGGTGCCCAGAGGATCGCCAGGACGTTGCCGGCGCAATCATGGACCTTGCAGACGTGGTCGAGCCGATAGCTTTTGCCGCCCATGTCGACCGTCTTCATCGGGGTGGAGACGCCCTCGCCAGCCTTGACCACGGCCTCCACCCAATCAGGCACGGTCTGGCCTTTGAAGAGCTTGATAAAGGCGAGGCGGTATTGGCCATGGCGCAGGACATCGAACACATAGGTGTCGGGCTCGGCGGCCCACGCCGGCGCGACGGCAAGGATCCCGGCGATGAGAAGAGGAGTGATTTTGGTGAAAGGTCTCATACGATCGGATCCTGGCATAGCGTTAGACGAAGGTCAGAACGCCTTGAAGGTGATGATGGTTTTCGTATCCACGATACCGTCGATGATTTGCACCTTCTCACCGATGAAACGGCCGATGTCGGTGTCCTCGTCGACATAGAATTTTGCCAGCACATCATAGTCTCCGGCGATCGAATAGATCTCGGAGGCGATTTCGGCCTCCGCCAGCGCACTGGCCACCGCATAGGTCCGCCCAAGCGCACATTTGATTTCGACGAAGAAGGTCTGCATGGCGGCTCCGATCACACAACCCGTGCGGGTCCTTATTTTGCGATGACTTCGACGTCCCGGTCGAGCGCGGATTGAACCTTGAACTCCGACTGATAGGTTTTTCCCTCGTGCCGTGCGATCGCGATGTAATCGCCCTCCGCCAGCACCAGGGACGGGAATGCGCCGATCAATTCGCGGATGACGTCCCCGCCTGGCGTCAGGATAGTGAAACTCGTATTGGCCAGGGCCTCGCCGCCGGCAGCGTTGACGAGTTTCAGGGTCAGGGTCGCGGCCTTGTGCTTTACCGTGGCCTGGACCAACTTTCCGGCCTGGACCCGCAGATCCGCGCTGACGACCGAATTTGTGGTGCTGACCGGCGTCAGTGAGCCGATGCCGACAAGGTCGAGATAGGTCGACACGACATGATAGCTCCCCTCGGGCAAGCGGATGATTTGGCCGGCTCTTCCATCCGCCACCACCATTCGGGCCTCTGGGTTGCCGTGTTCCGGCACGAAGATCGACAGGGATAGCTTTTCGGGCGGAATGGGAGCATCACCCAGAACTCCGCCAACCTCGATCGCCCCGGCGTTGAGGCTGAGCCTTTCGCTAGTGACGCGGTCGGCGATATCCACGCGCTTCATCGTGCTGGCGAAACCATAGGTCGAATGCACGATGTAGCGGCCATTCGGCAGCGACAGGGTCGGCAAGGCGTCCTGGGATTCAGCCACAAGCTTGCGGCTGCCGTCGGCGCCGGGTTGATCTTCGAAGACCCGCCAGACCAAACCCGAACGAACGAGCGGGAGATCGGCGGTCAGCGTCGCGGACAAATGAAGTATGCCATGTCCGGGTTCAGGGACCTCCGCATGGGGCGCCATGGGCGGGGGGGCCGCCACATCATGGAGCGGCGGCGGCGTCTGCGCCAGCAACGGCGCTGCCGGCAGAAAACAGAAGAGCAGGGCGTAAAGGCCGATCGGACGCGGAAAGATCATGGTTTGCGTTTCAAGAGATCGTCGGATCGAAAAAGGGTCGAAGGGAATAGGTTGGCTCTTTTGCCCATGATTCCGCCCCTACGATGGCGGCGCCCCTGTTGCAACCCTCGGTCTTGTCGCGCCGTTAAATTCATGCTTTGCCGACCCCCATGACACATGATCACGTCTCGAACCCGACGATTGACCTTCTCTCCCGCCGCCGCTCGGTCCCGCCTGCGGCCCTCGCTGGCGAGGGGCCGAACGCTGAGGAGCTGCATCAAATCCTCGCCATTTCTTCGCGCGTTCCGGATCATGGCAAGCTCGCGCCCTGGCGGTTCATCATCTTCCGAGGGGAAGCGCGCCAGCGTGCCGGAGAGGTGATCGCGGGAGTTTTCGAATCGCTCAACCCGGGAGCGGACCCGGCCCGCGTCTCGATCGAGCGTCATCGGCTCGATCAGGCGCCGGTGGTGGTCGGTATCGTCTCGCGTGCAGCGCCCCATGTGAAAATTCCGGAATGGGAACAGCAATTGTCGGCGGGCGCGGTGGCTATGATCATGATCGTGGCCGCGAATGCATTGGGTTTTGCAACAACCTGGCTGACCGAGTGGTACAGCTACGACCGCAAGGTTCAGACCGCCCTGGGCCTCGCAGACCATGAGCGGTTCGCCGGTTTCATTCATATGGGCCATGCCACGAAGGCGATCGAGGACCGGATTAGGCCCGTCCTGGCGGACATCGTCACCGAGTTCTGAGCCGAGACCCTTCTTCACCCACGCCATAGGTGTCGGCGATGGGTCCTGCCAGGGCTGCGTCTCGGGTGAGGGCGCCGCGAAATCCCTCCCGGCGTCTTCGCTGACAGGATGCGATAACGGCCTCCGTCGCCCCTGCCATATCCCAATCGAGCGCCGGGACCCCGGCGGCGCGCGCCGTGAGGACGGTGAGCACCCTGGCGTAGGCCAGCGCCGGCGCGTCTTCGACCGGGTCGAGGCCGAGATCGCTCGCGAGGGCATCACGATCCCAAGTCATTCCCCGCAGGCGAGGACCGAACTCGCCTGAACGTCCCATCGCCAGGACGCCGCTTGCGCTGGCGCCCACACAAGCCAGAATCCCGATGCTTTGATGAGGGAGGTCGTGCTCCGCTTCACGGACCGCAAGGCGGGCGCCAAGGCGTTGCACATCATCGGGGCTGCGGCAGTCGCGGAGCATAATGCCGTCCGGCGCGAGCGGAAACAGGGCATCGAGCTCACCCTCGGCTTCGGCGTCGGACAGATCATGGATTTGAACGAACAAGCCCGGACGCGATTTCAGCATTCGCGTGTCGCGCAGCCACGTGGAGACGGCAGCCCGTCCGTGATCAGGCGAGCCCATCTCCACGGTTAAATCGGCCACCACGCTCGAGGCGCCCGAGACCAGGGCTTCGCCGAGGCAATCGAGGCGGGGCGGGACCAGCAAGACGCATCGCATGGGCGGGTGGCATCCTTCCCGGAGAGCGCGTCAGACGAGCCCTGGGCACAGCCTCGGGTCTTAAGCGATCCTTTACCATAAAAGTCGAAACTCATTAGCAGGTTGGCCGAAGCCTCCGGTGATGACGATGGATTTGCTCGGTTTTTTTCCAGTACAGGACGCGGCATGCTGATCCGGGAGTTTCTCAACTGGACGGAGGGCGCCAGCGCGGAAGCGCGTGCCGATGCGGCCGGGGCCTTAGCCAAGGCCTATCTCTACGGGGAACTCGATCCCATCGACACCGGCGAGGCCATGAGAGCGCTCACGGTGCTCCTCGACGATCCCTCGCCGCTGGTACGCAGGGTTTTGGCGGAGGCCTTCGCTACGGCGATCGATGCGCCGCATCACATCCTAGTGGCACTTACCAGTGACAGATCCGACATTGCGGCGATCGTGCTTGCCCGGTCGTCGGTTCTCACCGATGCGGAACTGATCGATGCGGTCGCTATCGGCGATGCGGTGTCGCAATGCGCGGTTGCCGGGCGGGCCCGTGTTTCGGCGGCTCTCGCGGGCGCCATCGCTGAGGTTGGAAGCGCTGAAGCGGTGCTGGTCGTCAGCCAAAATGCCGGTGCGGAACTCACCGATTTCGCGGTTGCGCGGATGATCAACCGGTTCGGCGCTGACGGAGCGTTGCGCGAAGCCCTGGCCCAGCGCGACGATATCGGCGCCGAAATGCGACATGCGCTCGTCGTCGCCACCGCCAAGGCCCTCGGGGATTTCGCGCTATCCTGTCAGTGGATGACGCCGCAGCGCGTGGAACGGATGGTGGGAGAGGCGGGCGACAGAGCGGCGGTGACGATCGCCTCGGCCGAGGTTTCCCCCGAAATCGAACACCACTATTTCGCGGCCTATCTAAGCGCAGGCGGCCACATGACGCCGGCTCTTGTCTTGCGCGCCCTGCTGAGCGGCAACCTGGCCATGGTCGAGGCGGTGCTCGGCGAATTATCCGGACGGCCGGTAAAACGCGTTGGGGCGTTCCTGCGCAACCCGGATGGCCTGGGCTTTGCAGCGCTTTACAAGGCGACCGGATTGCCGCCCGAACTGATGCCTGTCTTCCGCGCGGCTCTGCGCGTCGTGGCGACTGGAAAGAATGGCTCCAATACCGACCGTCCGGGTCTGGACCAACGCCTCGTCGAGCGAGTGATCGCCATCTGTGAGGAGCAAGCCATCGAGAATCCTGCAAAGCTAAACGCCTTGTTGCGCCGCTTCGAGGCAGAGGCAGCCCGCGACGAGGCGCGCGCCGGATTGGCGCATCTGATGAATGGAGAGCGGACCCTCCCGTCGTTCCGTCCCTGGCAGGACCTGTTCCCTCCAGCGAATCCAGTGATTCGCGTCGCCGCCTGAGGCGTGTAAACGGGCTGTGAACAGCGTCGCGATGGCGTCGTTACCGACGAGATTTAGTGCTGGAACTGCTCGCGCACGATCCGCTCGTCGAGGGAATGCCCCGGATCGTGCAGAAGCACGAGGCCCGTCTCGTGGTCCATCGCCACCTCGATTCGCACGACGTCCTTGATCTCGTAATGGTCCGCCGTGGCCGCGACGGGACGTTTCTCGGGTTCGAGGATTTCAATCGTCACTCTGGCCTTGTCATGCAACAGCGCGCCGGGCCAGCGCCTTGGGCGGAAGGCCGAAATCGGCGTTAGGGCCATCATCGGTGTGCCGAGCGGCAAGATCGGGCCGTGGGCCGAAAGGTTGTAGGCCGTCGAGCCGGCCGGCGTCGCCACGAGCAACCCGTCGGCCACGAGTTCGCTCAGTCGCTCGCGCCCGTCGATCGAAAGGCGCACCTTCGCCACCTGGGACGATTGCCGCAGCAGCGAAACTTCATTGATGGCCCGCGCGGTCGCTACGTCGCCGTTCCGGCTCGTGGCCCGCATCATCAAGGGGTGAACCATGGAGGGCTCGGCCGCGACCAGTCTCTCGCTCAGGTTCAGCTCGACATAATCGTTCATCAGGAAGCCGACGGAACCCCGATTCATTCCGTAGATCGGCTTACCCGCTCCCATGAAGCGATGCAGGACCTGCAGCATCAGGCCGTCGCCCCCCAATGCGACGAGGACGTCCGCGCGTTCCGGATCGACATTGCCATAGCGCGCCGACAAGCTGGCCAGGGCTAATTCGGCCTCCGGAGTGCCAGACGATATGAAAGCGATGGCCGCGTAACGCGGCTTCCCGCCGCTCGTCCGCTCCATGAAACCGCCCCCACACCGCCATCGCCCCCGGGCGATCAGACGCACGTTAGAAAAAACCGGCCCCCCGGTAAAGCGACAGCTTGGCCCGAACCCGGCTTCGCTCGATCGTGACGATAGTTTCGAGGTGGTGCGCCAGGCCAGTGGACGTCTGGTCGACGGAGAGGTCGGCTCGCGGATCATCCAATTTCGCTTGCGCTTACACCGCCATGGCCCCAACGATCACCGAATCGCGCAGTCGCATCGTGGCAGGACTCGACCCGAGGATATGAAGCGTTTCGCCATCTACTATGCGCCCCACTCGAACTCCCCCCTATGGGAGTTCGGCTCTTCGGTGCTCGGCTTCGACGCCGCAGCATTCATGGATGTCGAATATCCATCGCATTCGCTGTTTCAGAGCGCCTCCGCATTGACCTGGACGGCGGGACCGAGACGGTATGGGTTCCACGCCACGCTCAAGGCCCCGTTCCGGTTGGCGCCAGGGCGGGGCGAACAAGAGCTAGCAGCGCGATTGGAGAGTTTTTCAAGCGAACGCCGCCCCTTTTCACTGAGGTTGAAGCTGGGTGAGGTCCGCGATTTCCTGGCATTGGTTCCGGCCGAACCGTATCCCGGCATCGATCGGCTGGCCGATGACTGCGTGCGCGCCTTCGACGAGTTTCGGGCCCCGATGACGGCGGCTGAGCGTGAGCGCCGCCGACCCGACCGTCTGCAGCGACGCGAGGTCGAGAACCTCGACCGTTGGGGCTATCCCTTTGTGTTCGCGGATTTCCGGTTCCACATGACGCTGACTGGGGAAATATCGCCCGACGACCGGTTCCGCCTTGTGCCTGTCTTAGAAGACATGCTGCCCCTGGTCCCACCGGAGACCGCGATCGATGCACTGGCGCTGTTCATCCAGAACGACCCGGAGAGTCGCTTCCGCTTGGCAGCACGCTATCCGTTCAAGGCCGCTTGATCACGCCCGGGATCAAATCCTGTTCGCGGGCGACGATCGAGGTGCAGAGGGTCTGAGAATCGATGCCCTCCGAGCGGCGCGCAAGGGTGGTCTCGAAGACCTTTCGCATCGTGCCGAGCGGCAGAATGTCGACCGTTTGCACGCCATGCTGCTCACCGTAGTGGAAAAGCGCTCCCATATCGACGACCATGTCGTTGCATCGACCGTCGATCAGAACCGCATCGGCGATCACCTCGATCGGCGAAGGTTCGGGACCCTCCTGGCCAAGGGCCAGGCCCGGCAAGCTGGCCGCGACGACAAGCGCCGCAGCCGTGGCACCGAAGAGCGCATAGAGAGGTAATTTTTTCAACCGGCTCTTCCCGACATAGACTTCGACCATTGTGTCTACCTCGATGATCTTACAATTCGTTTCCGTATCGCTCATCGACCCGCAGTGACGAGTGGATCACTCGAAGAGGGGATGATGGAAATCCAGGTGTTTGGGTTTTCCTGCGACTGGCGCTTCACGAATTTGTAGCCGGTGTCGTTCCAGGGTTTGACACGGTCGCTGAGGTTGTCGAGCACGAACTCGCCACGGCTCGTTTTCAGGGTCAGGATGGCATGGCCATCACCCTGCTTGTCTTTTACGACTGTGATCAGCAAGGCTTGGCGCGGATAGCCGGCCGAGATCAGAATCTTGCGCTTGAGCAAGGCGAAATCCTCGCAGTCGCCCTTGCCGTCGAGCGGATAGTCCCAGCGATCGACGACGTTCCAGTGATCCATGTCGGTGACCGGCACGATCGTCGCATTGACCCGGCGATTGACGCGGTCGACTTCAGCAAAGGTTTTGGCCGTCAGGTCCACATCGAGCGCCGGCAAGGTGGGGCCGTCGCATTCCGGTGCGTAGCGGTTGCAGAAGTCGACCCATCCGTAGGGGACACTTGTCCGGCTGCCGGTCTCGGCATAGCTGGCCGAGGGAAGTGCCCCGGCTTCGGCCGCGCGCTCGGAGCCAAACAGGGCGGCGCAAATGATAGCCGCGCCGATCATCGTCTTGCCCCAGTGCCCGATCATGACCCACTCCACGTCGTTGTGTGAGTGAGACCTTGCCAGCCACGAACTGCGGTCGATCTAAGTAAAACTGTAGCTTTTTACGCGTCTCGATTCATCTTTATTGCCACTGCTTTAAGCATCAACAACACGTAAATCTAAACCGCTTGAAACATTTTCCTCTCGTGTCTTAGAGATGCTTAGGCGTTTGAGGGAAATGCCGGTTTACCATAGTGAGGTCGGTGGGCCTCGGCTGGTGATGACTTGGAAACCAAGACGGGCCGGGTCAAAGTTAATGGGGCAGCCAATCCGAGAAAAAATCTGTAACCTTTGAGGCCGAACTGCGCCTGGCCGAGGTCTGAACGGCGGCTGAACCGATCCTGGATCTTATTCCCGTGGTCGTTGGCGATGACTAGCCAACGACGTTGCGCCGCGTAAGCGGTGGCACCCTATGGCGCTGCCGAGCTGTCATTTTCAATGGCGGTTGGTCTTACGGCCCAAACCGTCCTTCGCCTTTGCGGTTGGAAAATTGTGGCGGGATTGAGAAAAAGACTCGGCGAGCTCGCGCTTTCTTGCCAAGATCATGCTGGTTCTGGATGGTTTGTGTCTTTGTCGACCCCGTATGGATGATGTCCGGATGAGATCGGCAATGCTGTCATCCTTTTGCACCTGTGGGGGCAGGGGCTTTGCGTTTTGCGTTGTTGTGGAATGAGTGGTTTCAAAGACGAGGTCCGCCTCTCGCGCTTATCGCGCGCATGGCTGCGGCGTATTTGCCATGCCTCGCGGCGACATCGGTGCAAGCCGGTGCGTGGAACCAGGACGCGGGTCATGGCATCGTGATCCTCGACTATACATTTTCGGGAGGATCGAAATATTTCGACGGCGCCGGCAAACTCTCGCCCGCCGCTGCCTACAGCAAACAAGAAGCAATCGGCTATCTGGAATATGGCGTGACCGACGCGCTGACAGCGATCGTCAAACCGTCCCTGACGGCGATTTCAGCCGCCACCTCGGTGACGCCGGGTACCCCGACGGCTCACTATATCGGGCTTGGCACCAGCGAAGCAGGCGCCCAACTGCACATCCTGAGCGTCGGACCCGCCGTCTTCGCGGTTCAAGGGATGGTCCGTCTCCCCGGCTCCACATCGCGCGCCGACACGGCTTTGATCGGCAACACATCGTATGATGCGGATGTGCGCGGACTGGCGGGGACAACAGTCCGCCTTGGTCCATGGGACGCCTTTCTCGACGCGCAGGCAGGCTACCGCTTCCGGTCCGGCGGCGCGCCAGGCGAATGGCATGTGGACCTGACGGGAGGCGTCCGCGTCCTGCCCCGCTTGGTACTCCTGATGCAATCCTTCAACGTCATTTGCGACGGCGCCGGGACGACATGGTTCCCGCCGGCGTCCTATTCGAAGCTCGGCGGGGGCGCCGCCTACGACCTGACGGATCGCTGGGCCATCGAGCTCGAAGTCTTTCAGACGATCTGGGGCAAAGGCGCCCTGCGTGAACGCGCCGCCGAAGCCGCCGTCTGGTATCGATTTTAATGGTTGGCACAATGCTGTTGCCAGCCGACGGCCGGATTGCTAGTCCGATGGCGCGCCGCACGAACGGTCGCGGCCGGATTAGCTCAGCGGTAGAGCAGCGGTTTTGTAAACCGAAGGTCGGGGGTTCAATCCCCTCATCCGGCACCATTCAATTCGAGGGTTGAACCGCCTCTTGGTTTTGCCCAGGTCGTGGGCAAAATCGTGGGCCGGTTTTGAGAAGAACGCCTAGGGGCCGTCGCTCCCTCATGGCGCCTGCGCTGCCCTGGAGCCGAATGTAAGGACGCCCCCGTAGCCGGCGCCTACCGTCTTTCGCGTCCGGGCGACACTTTCCGGAAACAGAATCGGTTTAACGATGGTTGTTGGTCGGCTATCCTCCCGCGCCGATGGATAGCCGGCCAACTGTGCTATCAATCGCCGATGTCTCCCCCGGCTGCCCCCCAACGGCCATGACTGCGGCACGACCGTGACGAGCTTTGCCGTCGCCACGTTGTGTCGACCATCGAGCCGGTGTCGTCGATGAATGCATCAGGCCTGACGCTGCTTACGCTTCGGAGAATTCGATACCATTCGAGCGATGTTACCCTTTGCGGGTTAACCGGCTGGCGCGCCAAATATTGACGTCCTTCGTGGCGGTGTCATCCTCGACGAGTTGCGAACATACTCGGGAGCCGAACATGCACAACGTCTGCGAAAAGCTTGTCGTATACTTCGAGGATGAAGAACATCTCGTGCGGAGGTTGGGGTCCGCCGTAATCTCATGCTGGCGTGAACTGCCCCGCGGACTTCAAGCCAAGCTGCTCGATCGCGCCAAGCGGGTCATGGATGAACAGGAAACCGAGGAGCTTGATGGTCAGTTGGACAGCTTCGTCGCCTCGCATGCGCAGGCAATGATGTCCGAATCAGCGAATTTCGCGGACCATTGATTGCAGCCGAGGCAGCACTCGTCTCACGACTGGTCACGCTGCCTCGGAGGGTAAGCCTCGACTGTGGGGAAATATTTTGACTCCCTCAGAAGCCTTGCTGGACATAGGCGCAATAGCCGTAACCAGTATCCGTGGCCGGTTGGGACGTGCAGAGATGACAGAGCGAGTCCTGCGAAGGCAGCACGTTTTCCTTGAAGACATGGACGCCTGTCGGCCGGAAGGTCACGCTTCCATCGGTCTCGGTCCTCAGTTGTTCGCAAGGCACGGGGTGGCAGTCTCGACCCGAACAACACCGCGAATCGTACCAGGAATGAGCAGCCGCCGAAGCGCCCGACACGGCGAGGGCGAGGCACGCCAGCAGAAGGCGCATGAGCGAGTTTCTTTCCGATCGATCTGACGAAGATTGACAGCTGTTTCCGTTATGCGCTCGCTTCCTGCGCGAAAGGGAACCGAGAACCCGATGAGTAAAAACCGCCCCACCGTATTCGGAAGTGAACACTAGCGGAAAGAAGCCACAGTTGGATCAATCCTAGAAAGGTGTCACCGATCGTATCCAGACGCATCTTCGGGTGGAGATTTCCCGCGAAATTGCTGGGTGGCGCGAACACCAGCCAGACATTCGTCATGGAATGGATCTGGCTCCCCGAGCAGGGCTCGAACCTGCGACAATTCGATTAACAGTCGAATGCTCTACCAACTGAGCTATCGGGGACCGCGTCGGCTGCATAACATGAGGTTGGGCCAAGATGCAAAGCCCTATCGTCGCTTTGCGGTCACTTAAATTCGCTGCGTTCGGCTTGCTTGCCAAGCCTTGATGTTGCTACAAGCTGCCCCGAGCCCAAGACCTGCTGGGCTCCGAGGCCTCGTGGCGGAGTGGTTACGCAGAGGACTGCAAATCCTTGCACCCCGGTTCGATTCCGGGCGAGGCCTCCAGCGCTCCCGATCGTTGTTATCCTGTCTTCCGCGATGCTTTAGACCACCGATCGGGCAAGCGAAGCTTTGTCGGCGTCCGCCTCCGCCCCTTTTGCGGCCGGTGCGCCGGACCCTACTCCCAAGGCTTGAATCCGTTCATAGGCGGTACGGACCGCCTCCTTGCCGTGCTGACGCTCAAGCCGGCGCACGACAAAATGGCCCCGGGCCAGCGCCTGATAATGGTCCATGAAGACCGCATTGATGGCCGCCCCCGCCGCTGCCCCGATGACCGGGACGGATTGTGCGAAGATTTTTTGCGTGACGACCAGACCGAATCGCGAGGCGACTTGGCCCATGAGGCGGAGCAGGACCGGCGCCGATTCTTCCATAAGCCCGCGCTGCACCAGATAGCGCGCGGCCTCGGTTACGGATTTTGCGATCAGCATCCGAGATGCGAAATAGCTGCTCTGGCCCACTGGGGCGATATCATGGCCGGCGCCGAGCGCGAAAACCTCGATACAGGCAACGGCGGCGGCGGGGTCCGACAGGTCTTCGCCTTCATGTTGGGCGATCGCGGCGATGGCTCGTAGCATCAGAGCGGTCGATACCGGAAGTTCGATCGGCAATGTGGCCAGCCCAAAGGCACCGCCGACCGCACCCGAGGCGGCGACTGCCGCCATATGCCATTTGGGCGAGACGGCGCGAGACCTGTTTGACATCGTCGCCAACGCGGCGCGCATCGCATAAGACAGGGCCTTGAGGGCCGCCGCGTTCGCCAGCTTCGACATCTCTACAGGAATCATGTCGCCGACGACGCCGATCTGCCGCCCGACGAGACCGCCCACCCGCGTGGCGAAGCTCGATCGCTCCAGCGCCGCAACGGCAGCCGCCAGATCCGCCACCTCTGCAGGGGACCAGACAGCCGCTGCCGGCGCTGAGGGTTCCAGGACGCCGAGTTCACGTGTTTCGTCCATCATTCTCTCTTCATCCTCGTGCGGATCCGCTCGCGCCAACGCCCGACAGCTGTCGTGGTTCTCCGAGCTCCGAGTGGAATCGTGCCTGAGGGCGGGCACCAATCCTGTCCGTCGATTGACGATTGGTCTGCGATGCAACAGGGTCGGTTGTGGGCGTATTCGCGGAGCGGTCAATGTTGGGATCATCTATCATTCTTGCGGCCCTCGCTGGAGCCGCGTCACTCGTTTGTCTGGTGCCGGCACAGGCTCAAACCGTCATGCAGCAATGCGGCCAGCAATATCAGGCCGCAAAAGCCGCCAATACGCTCAACGGTATGACCTGGAGCCAGTTTCGGACGGAGTGCGCGACGAGGTTGAAGGCGACACCGGCCTCGACAGGCGGCGCTCCGGCTGCGCCACCGCCACCCACGACCAATCCGCTGAAACCGACCACGACGGCCGGCACGCCGGCCCCGGCGCCTGTGCCAGCCCCAGCGCCTGTTCCGACCTCGGTCCCCGCGCCGGCACCGGCTCCCCTGCAACCGACCATAGCGGCCGCGCCGCCCAAGAGTCCGGCGACGGGCGGACGTGCCGCCATGCTGACCCGCGAGCGGCAATGCGGCTCCGAATGGCGCACCCAAAAGGTCGCCCTTGTGGCCCAAACCCCCGGACTGACCTGGCCGAAATATTGGAGCCAGTGCAATACGCGGCTCAAGGCCGCGGGCCAATAGGCCCCCACAAAGCGAGCCGCCGGGCGGTTTGGCCCGGTCGCTCGTCCTTAATGAACGTATGCGAAGGCAGCGATGGCGGTGCCGATCAGCCCGAGCGCGATCGATCCATGCCAGGGCCATTTCTTGCCCGCCATGATGATCGAGATGGTGGCGACGGCGATGGAGACGTGCAGTAGGGTTACGCCTGTGGTCAACACGTGGTGGCGATGCTCGTGGACCTCGCTCTCCTCGAGTTTGAGGTCCCGCTCCTTTTCCAGGTCCTCCGCCTTGGTCTTCGTCGAGGCGCTTTCGGTCTCATAGCCCCGCGCCTTCCCAAGGTAGTCCGGCGCCTTGTCGGGATTGGACGCGGCCGCGATGTCATAAAGGTTCTTCTTGATGCTTTGAGCCTGGAAGAAACTCCAAAGGTCTGTTGCGCGATTCTGGAGCAGAACGGATTCGTTCTTGTCGGAAATCGCGGCACCGCTTTCCACTGTCTCGAGGCTGCCGACTGTCGCCGCCACGACCGCCAGAATCGCGATCGTCACCGACACCGTGGTGAGAAACGGGTTGCCGCTATGTGCCGCATGTTCGGCATGTTCGGCGTGTTCGAGATGCTCACTCGTCTGATCTTCCACGTCTTGTCCCCCTGAAACGATCTGCGTGGTGGCCTGTCGCCACGTGGCCGAGGTTCTATACCGTGGCGGGCCGGCGCGATCCATCGATGGGTTGGCCGGGCCGGGACAAGCCGTAAGGGAGAGCCGCTAGCGCATGGACAAGGTCGCGAGGCTCCCCTTATAAGCATCGAGGTCGCTGGCGGCGCTGGGGCGCGGGCGACGATCGGAAGCGCGGGATGGGGTTCATGCAGGGCGCAGTCGCGACCGCCGAGGCGGTATTTTCTACGCAGAGACGCGCCATGGTCGACTGCCAGATCCGGACGTTCGACGTTACGGATCAGACCGTGATCCAGGCTTTCTCCGCCGTGCCTCGTGAAGCTTTTCTCCCATCGTCCCTCCGCGATCTCGCTTATTCCGACGCTGTCCTGACGCTGCCCGGAGCGAGCCAGCGGGTCATGGTGCAGCCGATGCATCTCGCACGAATGATCCAGAGCGCTTCCATCCGGCCCGCGGATCGCGTCATGGTCGTGGCGGGCGGAACCGGCTACGCTGCCGCTGTCGTGGCGCATCTGGCCAACCTCGTGGTCTCTCTCGATTGCGAAGAGGGAATGACCGCGCAGGCCAGGAGTGCCGCAGCCTCCCTCGACCTCCTGAACATGGAGGCGGCGACCGGCGCGCTGGCGAAAGGCCATGCCGCCCGGGCCCCCTATGATGTGATCCTGGTTCAGGGCACCGTGGAGACGAACCTCGCAACTCTGTTCGATCAGTTGTCGCCGACAGGCTGTCTCATCGCTCTTCAAGCCAAGCTTGGACAGCCGTCCCATCGGACCGGCAAAGCGATTCGTTTTCAGCGGATCGGGACCGACATCAGCGAGCGATTTCTGTTCGACGCCACTGCTCCGATCATTTCTGACTTTCGCGGCGACGACAAATTTGTGTTCTGATCGCGCTCAGACTGTTGACGTTAATATTTTTTAAACCAACTTTTAAATCTAACATGAATGTTAATGACTTATTAAGTAGAAAGTGTCGCATTTTTGCGCCACCACGGTACTTTTTTTGTTAACCATAGTCTTGCGTGCGCACAAACTGAGTCATGGAGGTTAAGGTTACGGCAGGGTGGTTGTCCGTGACGTCCGGACTTCACCCAAGCGTCGATGGGCGAGCCGTTATGGCCGCTCGTGCCGGGCCTTGAGGTCAGTGATGATTTTGAACAGAGCCAAATCCCGCAAACCCCGGACCTGTGGGTTGGGAGCGGAACCACGGACGGTCGCTCGTCCCTTTCTCCCAGCCCTGCTGGTATGCGCCATGGCCGGGATTGCCAGCGGTCCCGTGAGTGCTGAGGATTTGTCGAACGCGTTGGCGAAAGCCTATTTCAACAATCCGAACCTGAACGGGCAGCGCGCGTCCGTGCGCGCGTCCGACGAAAATATTCCAATCGCTGAATCGGGTTACCTGCCGCATGTCAGCGGATCGGCCGATGTGGGCTACTCGCATGCCGAGGGCTTTGGGGCCGGGGGGAGCTCGTTCGGAAGCGGGGTTTCCGATACCGCGCCGCGTGGCGCCGGGCTTAGCCTCTCGCAAACCCTGTTTGACGGCTTCCGCACGACCAATTCGGTCAAATCGGCTGAGTCTAACGTCTTCAGTTCGCGAGAAAACCTGCGCAACGCCGAAATGAGCATCCTGCAGAGTGGTGCCCAAGCCTATATGGACGTGTTGCGCGATACTGCGGTCCTCGATCTTCGCAACAGCAACATCAAGGTCCTCGAGGAACAGCTTCGGCAGACGCAAGACCGCTTCAAGGTGGGCGAGGTGACCCGAACCGACGTTGCGCAAGCCGAGGCCAGTCTCGCCGGCGCGCAAGCCAGCTATTTCTCAGCGCAATCGGATTTGCAGAATTCGATCGCCAGCTTCCGGCAGGTGATCGGCGAACAGCCGACGCGATTGGAGCCGGCGCGTCCGCTGGACAAGAACATTCCACCGACCCTTGAAAACGCGATCGCCGTGTCGCAGGTCGAGCATCCGTCCATTCAGGGCGCCTTACATTCGGTGGATGTCGCCGCACTGAGGGTTAAGATCGCCGAGGGCGCACTTTATCCCACAGTCTCATTGAACGGTTCGGCCAATCAGCGTTACGACCTCAGCGAGGCGCCGGGCACCAGCAGTTTCGTCGGAACCTTGACGGGATCGGTTTCCGTCCCGCTATACGATGGCGGCCAATCTTATGCGCAAATCCGCCAATCCAAGGAACAGCTTGGTATCGCGGAGTTCCAAGTCGACGTCTCGCGCGACAACGTTCGGGCCTCGGTAATTTCGGCCTGGGGGCTGCTGACCTCGTCAAAGGCAGCCGTCAAGGCCGATGAATCGCAGGTCAAGGCGGCGGAGATCGCCCTCAACGGCACACGGGAGGAAGCTCGCGTCGGACAGCGTACCACGTTGGACGTGCTGAACGCTCAGCAGACCCTCCTCAACGCTCGCGTTTCCCTCGTGGGCGCGCAGCGCGACCGCGTGGTGGCCTCCTACGCCATCCTGGCGTCCTGCGGTCGGCTATCCGCCTCCCTGCTTGGCCTTCGGGTCCAGCCCTACAACCCGACGGTGCATTTCGAGCAAGTCAAGGACAAATGGTTCGGATTGCGGACTCCGGACGGACGATAATACTTTCTTTGTCCTTATGGTTAACGGAAGCCTGATTTGATTGTTTCTGACGGCTTTTCCACCATCCTTAAGAAACCCATACTTGTGAGAACCAAGCAGGGGATTTAGTGATCTCTTCCGGGTTTACGGCGAACATCCTGACAGCGCGCGCGACGTGAATCGAAGCGGCTCGGCTCCCGAGCAACGTTTATTTAGGGTCAGAGGCCATGACCGCAGCAAGTCCAATACCAAAAGCGAAACCCGTGTCCGCACCCACCCAAGATCAGCGCCCGCGCGAGCCCTCCATGGAAGACATCCTGGCGTCGATCCGGCGGATCATCGCCGACGACCAAACGCAAGCCGGCCGGTCCGGGCTGGGCAGCCTGAGGCGCGGCGGAGCGGCACCCTTGCCTCTGCTCGCGCCTCCCGACGAGGCCGAGGATATCGCGGAGCAGTCCTCGCATCCGGCCTTCGACGAGGTTTTGGATCTCGCCAGGATGCCCGAAGCCGTGGTGGCGGAGCCTGCCGCTCTGCAACCTTTGACCGTTGCGGAGAGCTATCACCCCGCTGCGGCGGCGGAAGAGGCCTATGAGGAAGAGGCAGACCCGGTGGCGTCCGATCAGGGCGTTGTGCATAGTTATGTGAATAGCTATGCCGCTCCGGCGCCGCTCCAGGAAACGACGGTTCGATATTCCCAACCCGCAATGGAGCAGCCCGCGCCGCCTTCTTCCTATGCGGCGGAGCCACCTCAGCCCGTGCGCTCGCGACAGCTTCAAGCCAATGGGGACGGCACCGAGCCACTATTGTCTCCCGCACTGGGCGCGTCGGTGATGTCGAGCTTCGAAACCCTCGCGGCCACGGTCGTGTTGCAGAACGACGACATGCTTGATCGGATCATGCATGATCTGATGCGTCCGTTGCTCAAGACATGGCTCGAAGAGAACCTTCCGACCTTGGTGGAACGCCTGGTCCGAGCGGAGATCGAGCGCGTGGCCCGCGGCGGACGAGGCTGACGATCGCACCTTGGCTATGCGACGGCATCGGCATCGCTTGCCCATGCCCTAGCGCTTCATCTCGGTTCCGACGACGGGGGCTCGTCAGACGACGATGATTCCCGTATGAGGGCCGACTGAAACAGAGCCCAAGTCGCGCTTGACGTTCCGCGCAAGACTTGGCGCGCGAGATTGCTTTATCCCATGATGGACAAGACATTCGAGCCGGCGGCCATCGAAACCCGGATCCGGGCCCTTTGGGAAACGGCGGAGGCTTTCAAGGCTGGGCGGCCCGAACGCCGCTCTTCCGAGCCCTATACAGTGATGATCCCTCCGCCCAACGTCACGGGGTCTCTCCATATCGGTCACGCGCTCAACAATACCCTGCAGGACATCCTGTGCCGCTTCGAGCGCATGCGCGGACGCGATGTGTTGTGGCAGCCTGGCATGGACCATGCCGGTATCGCGACGCAGATGGTGGTCGAGCGGCAGTTGATGGAACGCCAGGAGCCCGGCCGGCGCGACATGGGACGCGAGGCTTTCGTCGAGCGCGTCTGGGCCTGGAAGGCCGAGTCCGGCGGCCAGATCATCAGCCAGCTGCAGCGCCTCGGCGCCTCCTGCGACTGGTCGCGGACCCGCTTCACAATGGACGAAGGCTTGAGCCAGGCCGTGCTCGAAGCCTTCGTGTCGCTTTACAAGGACGGTCTGATCTATCGCGACAAGCGGCTGGTCAACTGGGACCCGAAGCTGCTGACGGCGATCTCCGACATTGAAGTCGTGTCGGTCGAGACGCGCGGCCACCTCTGGTATTTTCGCTATCCGGTGGAGGGTGAGCCGGACCGCTTCGTGACGGTCGCGACGACGCGGCCCGAAACCATGCTGGGCGACACCGCGGTCGCGGTTCACCCGGATGACGACCGCTATCGGGATCTCGTCGGCCGCTTCCTTGTCCTCCCCCTGGTAGGGCGGCGGATCAAGATCGTGGCCGATGCCTACAGCGACCCAGAAAAGGGGAGCGGCGCGGTCAAGATCACACCGGCGCATGACTTCAACGATTTCGAGGTCGGACGGCGGCATGACTTGCCCGTCATCAACATCTTCGACGCCGAGGCCAGGCTCTCACTCCGCGACAACGCGCCCTTCCTCGACGGCGCCGTCGAGGGGCCAGGACGAGACGCGCTGATAGACCTCCACGGGCTTGACCGGGCGGCGGCGCGAAAGCGCGTCGTGGCCATGATGGAGGAGCAGGGGCTGGTCGAAAAAATCGACCCCCATCTGCTGATGGTGCCACATGGCGACCGCTCCAACGTCGTGATCGAACCCTGGTTGACCGACCAGTGGTATGTCGATGCCAAAACGCTGGCGGGGCCAGCCCTCGCCGCTGTGCGGTCTGGCGAAACCAGCTTTTTTCCCAAAAGCTGGGAGAAGACCTATTTCGAATGGCTGGAGAATATCCAGCCGTGGTGCATCTCTCGCCAACTCTGGTGGGGTCATCGCATTCCGGCCTGGTATGGGCCCGATGGTCGGATCTTCGTCGAGAAGACCGAAGCCGAGGCGATCGACTCGGCTCGTAGGCACTACGGGATCGCCGTCGAGCTCACACGCGACGAGGACGTGCTCGACACGTGGTTTTCCTCCGGCCTCTGGCCCTTCTCCACGTTGGGTTGGCCCGAGCGAACGCCCGAACTCGCCCGCCATTATCCCACATCGACATTGGTGACGGGCTTCGACATCATTTTCTTCTGGGTCGCCCGGATGATGATGATGGGGCTGCAATTCAGCGGCAAAGCTCCCTTCAAGGACGTCTACATCCACGCGCTCGTCCGAGACGAGAAGGGCGCCAAGATGTCGAAATCCAAGGGCAATGTGGTCGATCCCTTGAAGCTCATCGACCAGTTCGGGGCAGACGCCTTGCGCTTCACCCTGGCAGCGATGGCGGCGCAGGGACGCGACATCAAGCTCGCAACCTCGCGGATCGAGGGCTATCGCAACTTCGCGACGAAGCTCTGGAACGCGACACGCTTCTTGCGGATGAACCATTGCCGCAAGGATGCCGGGTTCGATCGAACCATTGTGAGCCAGCCGCTCAATCGATGGATTCTTGGCGAGGCCGGCAAGGCAGTGGCCGAGGTGACGGCGGCTATAGAAGCCTATCGGTTCAACGACGCGGCAAGCGCGGCGTATCGGTTCGTCTGGGACGTGTTCTGTGACTGGTTCATCGAACTGGCAAAGCCGGTGCTGCAGGGAGAGGCCAGCGACGCGCAAGCGCAGACCCGCGCGACCGCCGCTGTCGTGCTCGACGACATTCTGGCGATGCTGCACCCTTTCATGCCCTTCCTGACCGAAGAGATTTGGGGATTCGCCGATCAAGACGAAAATCGTGAGAGCGTCCTGGCGCTGGCCGAATGGCCCACCGCGCCGTTGCGCGGAGACCATGAGGCCGAGGACGAGATCGGCTGGATCATCGATCTCGTGTCCGAGGTGCGCTCCTTCCGGTCCGAGATGAACATATCGCCAGCTGTTCCCATCGCTCTTTCCCTGGTCGGGGCGGACCCCTCGGTGCACGCGCGCGCAGAAACGCACCGTGAGGTGATCGAGCGTCTGGCGCGCCTGTCCGGGCTCGAATTTCTCGACTCGCCGCCGCCCTCTGCGGCCCAGCTTCTGGTGCGTGGCTCGATCGCCGCCATTCCCCTGGCAGGCCTTGTCGACGTCGCGGCGGAACGGGCCCGACTGGGTAAGGAAAAAATCAAGGTGGAAGCGGAAGCCGCCAAGATCGAGGCCGAACTTGGCAATGAAAATTTCATGAGCCGTGCCAAGGAAGAGGCGATCGAACAAAAAAGGCAACGGCTCGACGATGCTAAGCTGCGCTTGCGGGCCATCAATCGGGCGCTGGATCGATTGAACTAAGGGACAGGATTGAGTAACGGCGACGGTCCCCATTCCGTCGTCAGCCTCGGTTTACGATATTTGAAAGTTTTCTTCCCCGCGGCAGGTTTTAGTCGATATTTATTGAGATAAGTTCCTGGGATGCGCCTCCGCGCGACCAAGTCCTCACACAAGAGGAGCTTAAACGTTGCCCTGGGGCAACAACGATCATCGAACCGGAAAGCGCCCTATTGGCGAAGCCAGAGTGCCGCTATTCAGCCATAAAGCGACCGCTAACGTCCACCACTTAAAGTGCAGTCAGACAAAGACGACATGAACGGGACATGACCGACATTTCTAGCCGGCAACCCTCGTTCTTGAAGTCCTCCGGTCCCGGCGTTTTGGGGTGGGCGTTTGGCCGGGAAGGCAAGGGCGAGGCGATGGGTCTGTCTATATCGGATTTTGCCACGAGGCGGCACCCGCTCCGGGTCGCCTTCGCCGTTAGGTCGATGACGTGTCTGGGCGCGTGAAAGCGGTGCGGGTGAGACTGCGGACCATGCCGATGTTTAGTCGAGTTGCGTCAGTTATCGTTCTCGGGTCGTCGCTCTGCTGCATGGCGGGGGTTGCGAAGGCTTTGGACAGTACAGAACGTCCGGCGAACGAGAAGCTCTCGCTGCCGCTTTTCAGGACTCCGTTGCAGGCTTTCCGCGAGGGAATGGACGGCTATCGATCGGGAGATCGTAAGCTATCGGTCGAAGCCTTCGAATATGCCGCCGCCAATGGCAATCCGTTAGCACGTTGGAAGCTTGGCAAGATGTATGCGGATGGCGATGGCGTTCCGCAGGACGATGCCAAGGCTTTCAAGTATTTTTCCCAGATCGTCCAGAATTACGACGAGGATGACGGCGACCGGCGGGACCTCTCTGTCGTCTCCAATGCTTTCGTGGCGGTAGGTGTCTATAGCCTGAACGGGATCGTAAATTCGGATGTAAGGTCCGATCCCGAACGCGCTTTCCTGATGTTTCAATATGCGGCGATG
This sequence comes from Lichenihabitans sp., assembly GCA_965214365.1. GTDB lineage: Bacteria > Pseudomonadota > Alphaproteobacteria > Rhizobiales > Beijerinckiaceae > Lichenihabitans. The sequence continues at coordinate 715,974 of CBDCBM010000003.1, read as the reverse complement.
AACTTCGGCAACGCCGACGCTCAATATAATCTCGCGCGTCTTTATCTCGACGGCGCCGATGGGATTTCTAAGGACACGCGGCAGGCTGTGCGCTGGCTAGCTCTTGCGGCGGACAAGGGTCATCTCCCTGCGGAAGCGCTGCTCGGCCACATGCTCTTCAACGGCTTCGACAATGTCGCGCGCCAGCGTGGCAAGGGGCTCATGTGGCTGACATTGGCGCGGGACGCGGCGCTGCAATCCAAGGATCCGAAGGATGCCTGGATCGTCGATCTCTTCGATAAGGACGTGGCTCTCGCCGACGACAACGACCGGCAGATTTCCAGCCTCTTTCTCGAGGATCACCGCAAGCGGAACTGAAAGTCGAGCGGCCCTTCAATCGAAATGTCCGCCGGCCTGCTGGCGCTGCATCGTTTGGCGAAAAGCGTCGAGGGCGGCGCGATCGCTATAGGTCGTGCGGACATAGTCGCGAATGAAATCCAGCGCCCCGGGCATGCCGGAGGCCGCTATGCGGGCCGAGGCCGCATCCACATCATACGGCGTTCGGCGCAGTACGATATGATCGTCGATCAGCACCCATGAAGTGCCCGCATGGCCATAAGGCATGCCGACGGAACCGCCGTTGATCATTCGGCGTCGGTCGAACAAGCGATCGAACGGCATATGGGTGTGGCCCAAGACGATCGTCTCGGCGTCGAGTCCGGCAAGCGCCGCTTCGGCATGCTGAAGCGTCGAATCCACCAGGATCATTTCATTGTCGCTTCGCGCCGAGGCGTGGCAGAAACCAAGGTGCCCCATGGGCGGATGGTCGATCCAATGGGTCAAAGGAAGCTTATCCAGACTGTCCCGCTGATCGCGCGACAGGGTCGTTGCCGCCCACGCCAGGAGATCGTCGGTGCTGTTACCCCGGGCTTGAAACCGACCGTCATAGGCCTCGACCAGCCAACGGTCGCTGTTGCCCCGTAACCACAACGCCTTCTGAGCGAGGCCTGACAGCAGACCCAGTGTTTCGGCCGGGAACGGGCCGTCGGCGAGGTCGCCGTTTACGATGATCAGGTCGACGCCGACGTCCTGGATGTCGCGCAATACGGCTTCAAGCGCCGGCAAGTGGCCGTGAATATCGGCGATGACAGCGATCCGTTGCATGTCGGCCTATCACCTTTCTTGTTCGCGTTACTGGAGGTCGATCCTCACCGGTACATGATCTGAGGGTTTGTCGAGTGCTCTCGTCTCCTTGTCGATGCACACGGTGACAAGGCGGTCGGCCGCTTGCGACGACAGCAGCAGATGGTCGATGCGCAGACCCTTGTTCCGTGGCCAAGCACCAGCCTGATAATCCCAGAATGTGTAAAGCCCAGCCTCGTCCGAGGTCGCGCGCTGGGCGTCTGTCAGCCCAAGGTTGAGAAGTCCCTTGAATTTTTCACGCGTGGCTGGACGATAGAGGGCATCTCCGAGCCAAGCCTCCGGATCGTAGACGTCGCGCGCATCGGGGATCACATTATAATCCCCCGCGAGCACCAGCGGCTCCTCAAGGGCCAAAAGGCGCCGCGCATGGATCGTCAGACGGTCCATGAACCCAAGCTTGTAGGGGTATTTCTCCGTATCGGGCGGATTGCCGTTGGGCAGATAGATGCTGGCGACGCGAACAACGCCGCGTTCGTCAGGCACCAGGGCTTCGATGTAGCGGGCTTGAACGTCGGTCTCGTCTCCCGGAAGCCCTCGCATGATTTCGGATGGCCGCTTGGTCAGGAGGGCCACCCCATTAAAACCCTTCTGCCCATGAACGTAGCAATTATACCCCAGCGCCTCGATCTCGGCGGCCGGAAATGCCTCGTCGACGCATTTGAGTTCTTGCAGACACATGACGTCGGGCGCGATGGCGCTCAGATAGTCGAGCAGATGGCCGAGCCGCTGCCTAACCGAATTGACGTTCCAGGTCGCGATACGCATCGGTTGGTCGATCCTAGCCCCACCGCCGATGCGCCCACATCCACTGGTCGGGCGATCGTCGGATGAATTTTTCGAGCACCGCCTGAATGGCGGCGGTTGCCGCCACGATATCGGCCCGGCGGTCGCCGGTCTTCGGCAGGGGCACCACCTCGTAATATTGGACGAATCTCACGCCGGGAAGACGCTTCATGCCGGACACCAGAATATCCGTGCCGGCAACTTGCGCCAGAAGGGCTGGAAAGCTCGTCGATGGGGCGGGGCGGCCGAAGAACGGCACCGAGGCGCCGTTATAGTCCCTCAGATCGGCCATGACGGCGACCGTTCCACCCTCTTTGACGATGCGAATGAACTGGCGTGGCAAGGCGGGGCTCTTGGCCACCAGCCCTCCGGTGTAGAGAAAGGCCCGCATCGCCGTGACGTCTCTGTCCACTGAAGGGTTCTTGATCCGCTGGTAGATGCCCCAAGGTTTGAGGCCCCATCGCATGCCACCCAGGACGCCGAGTTCCCAATTGCCGAAATGCCCGGTGCAAGCCACGCGTCCCGCCGACGTGGTGGCCCAGGCTTCGAAGGCGTCGAGACCCTCGTAGGCTATTCGGTCGCTTGCTGCGATCTCGGCGAGGAAGAACGCTTCGGCGAAGGTCCGTCCAAGATTTTCCCACATGCCGCGACAGATGCGCTCCCGCTCTTTCAACGTCTTATCCGGAAAGGCGAGCGCCAGGTGTTGCAGCGCCCGATCATGACGCTTTGAGAGCGGCGCGATCCGTCGCCATAGCCAGCCGGACCAATCGGACGCCCGTTCGAGACCCAAGGCCCTGAACAGCCGCGCCGCTGTTCGGAAAGCCAAATATTCCAGGCCGAAACGCACGGCCAGCCAATCGAGGCGCATCAGGATCCGATGTGGGGCAGTGCAGACAACCTGCACGTCAAAAACCCTGATGGACGATTGGAATCGACGCCGTCAAGCCAATGGCCGCGATTCATGTCCCCGATCCGAGCCCGGCCCGCATCGCGAGGCGGCGAAGAGGGCCGACATGGGCGAGAGCCGCGAGGCCGGCGGCGCGAATGAAATCCGACGGCGGAAGGCCGGACAGAAGAGACCGGTTGAGGCGGTCGACCCCCATGGTGCGCAACGCGACGTCGCCGCGCCGGAGTTTTTCATAGCGACCGAGGAGGGCTGGGGCACCGACGTCGGAGCCTTGCCGTTTGGCTGCCGCCAGGAGTTCGACGAGACTGGCGACGTCACGCAGCCCAAGGTTCAACCCCTGCGCCCCGATCGGTGGGAAGACATGCGCCGCCTCACCGACCAGGGCCATGCGCGAGGCCGTCATCCGATCCGCGATCATGCCGGTGATCGGGAACGAGCCAACCGGTTGCTCAACATCAATCGCGCCAAGCAGCATCCTGCTCTGTCGCTCGATGTCGCGCGCTAGGCGTTGAGGCGTCGCGGCACGAAGGTCAGCGGCGCGCTCCGGGTCGACGACCCAGACGAGGCTCGATCGATTCACCGCCTCCGGTTGACTTGGTAGAGGGACAAGCGTGAAGGGACCCTGACGCGTATGAAACTCGGTGGATATGCCGTCATGCGGACGATCGTGCCGCAGGATGGCCGTGATCGCGGTCTGGGGGTAGCGCCATGACTTGACCGCGATGCCGGCGGCCCGGCGCGCCGGTGACGAGCGGCCGTCCGCCGCGACCAGCATGCGCGCCCGGATCGAGGATCCGTCCTCGCAGCGCGCCAGGACCCCATCCGGCTCGAAAACGAAGCCAGAAAGATGCTGACCGACGAGCGTCAGACCCGGCGACTTTGCGGCCGCGATAGCCAATCCCTCGACCATGTCCTGGTTACGGATGTTTCGCCCGAACCACGGTTGCCCGATCTCCTCGGACCGGAACGCGACGGGGGGAGCGCGAAACAGCGATCCGGTGTCGTCGACGATCCGCATCACGCGCAGCGGTTCGGACAGCGGCTCTAAGTCGGGCCAAAGTCCAATACCGTTTAAGACGTCGATAGAACCGTTCAGCAGGGCGACCGTCCGTCCGGGCAGATGCGCATTGATGCGTCCGGCGAGAACCACATTCAGTCCATGATGAGCAAGGCCTATGCCGAGGACGAGGCCGACGATGCCAGCGCCGGCGACCAAGACATCCGTCTCGGCCGCAGGAACAATGCCCGTCGGCGAGGCAGCGGCGTGGGGTTCATTCACAGTCAAAACGATACCCTTCTTGAGACGGCAGCCATGAAGACCCAGATCTTTCACGCGCCCGATGCATTGAAAGCCGATGCTTGCGGGGCCAGACGCCGCGCGGTGCTCCGCCCGTCGACGCCCAAAGCACGTTGTGACATGAGCCAGGCTGAGCCTAGGATATCGGGCTTGGATGTCGGTGTGACAATGAGGTCGCCTTGCCGCAGCATCCTGGTTTTCGATCCAAGCCTGTCCACCGCTGAGCATCCGGATGTCAACCCTCGAACGAGGCGCGCGGTGGCACCTTTCCGGCGAGAGCATGATGCCGAAAAGTCGGCACGGGTTTTAGGACGACATCATGCTTTATATCATCGTGATCTAGGCGACGGTGCGACGCATCCTGTTCTCAGGCGATCGGAATTTTCGTGATGTTCGATTGGATTTACCAGCCTTCGGGATGGCTGGCACTCGGCACGCTCACCCTCATGGAGATCGTGCTCGGCATCGACAACGTCATCTTCATATCCCTGATCGGCGATCGGTTACCCGTCAGTCAGGCGCGGGTCGCCCGGATCTTTGGGCTGATCCTGGCCTTGGTGTTCCGTCTTGCCTGCCTCAGCCTTCTGGCCTGGCTGATCGCCCTGACCAAACCGGTCCTCACCTTCATGGGACATGGCCTGTCGTGGAGAGACATCGTACTGGTGGTGGCGGGTCTCTTCCTGATCGTTCAGGCTACCCTGGAAATCCATGCGGAGATCGACCAGGAGGACGAGAGCGACGCGCCGAAGCAGCCCCAGAGCCTCGGCGTCGCCATCCTCACCATCGCCGGAATGGATTTGGTCTTTTCCTTCGATTCAATCCTCACGGCAATCGGCATCGCCAAGGATCTGCCCATTATGATCGCGGCGATCGTCATCTCGCTCGTCGTCATGTATGCGGCGTCGAACGTCGTCGCGCGGTTCATCCATACGCATCCGACCGCGAAAGTCCTGGCGCTTGCCTTCCTGGTGCTGATCGGCTTTTCACTGGTGGCCGAAGGCACGGGCTTCGAGGTGCCGCGCGCCTACCTTTACTTCGCCATGGTCTTCTCCGCAGCGGTGGAACTGCTGAACATCTGGGCCCGCCGTAACCGCAAGCGCAAACGGGCTGCTGCGGTACACCCGGGCCAGATGTGACGGCGCATTGGCAAAGTTTTGTCACATAAGTTACTCTCGTCATGAACGAAGTACGAGGAGGCGACGGCACCTCTCGGCGCTGGAGGACGGGAGCTTGCAGCCAAAAGCCGCTGAAGACCGGGTACGGGAGATCTATGCCGCGCTCGACCTCGGCACCAACAACTGCCGGCTGCTCGTGGCGAGGCCTTGCGCAAACGGCCTTCACATCATCGACGCCTTCTCGCGCATCGTCCGGTTGGGGGAGAACCTCACCAATACCGGGCGCCTCAGCGAAGCTGCGACCGAGCGCACTTTCGCGGCCCTGGAAGTGTGCCAGGAGAAGATGGTGCTGCGCCAGGTGACTCGGGCGCGGCTGATCGCCACCGAGGCCTGCAGGTCCGCCGAGAACGGCGTCGAGTTTCTGCATCAGGTTCGGCAAAGGACGGGCCTCGACGTCGAGATCGTTGATCGGGAAACCGAGGCTTGCCTCGCTGCGGAGGGCTGCGCCGCCCTAGCCGACGAGGATGCCGAGAGCGTTATCCTGTTCGACATTGGCGGCGGCTCATCGGAAATCGTCTGGCTGGCACGCACCGCCTCCGGCCCCCCTTCCGGCCAGGGAAACGTCAAGGACCGGATTAGAGCCTGGACCTCTTTGCCGCTCGGCGTCGTGTCGCTGGCCGATCGGTTCGGCGGCAAGACCGTGGACGAGGCCGTGTTCGAGGCGATGGTGGATTTCGTCGCCGAGAAGCTGAAGCCGTTCGCCGACCAGGCGAAGGCCGAGCGCCGCTGCGGCAAGTTCCACCTGCTCGGCACCTCGGGCACGGTCACGACGGTGGCTGGCGTCCACCTTGGCCTTGCCCGCTATGACCGGCGGCGCGTCGACGGGCTCTGGATGTCCGACGAGGACGTCACGGATGCGATCCGTCGTCTTCTCAGCATGCCGTTCCACGAGCGCGTCTTGCATGGTTGTATCGGCCCCGATCGAGCGGACCTCGTACTCGCGGGTTGCGCCGTGCTCGAAGCCTTGCGCCGGGTTTTTCCGAGCGAAAGGCTGAGAATCGCCGATCGGGGCTTGCGCGAAGGCATTCTGATCCAAATGATGAAACAAGACCGGGCCTGGCGTGCGCCGGCGCATTGAGGCGAGCTTTTGACGTCCGAAAAAACAGGGTCCGGCGGCCGCGAGGGCGGCCGCTCGCTCAAAACCCGGGTGAAGACCGCCCGTAAGCGATCGCTATCGTCCACCTTGTGGTTGTCCCGTCAGCTCAACGATCCCTATGTGGCGCGCGCCAAAGCGGAGGGCTACCGCTCCCGCGCGGCCTTCAAGCTGATCGAGATCGATGACCGCTACCACATGCTCAAGCCAGGTGGCCGGATCGTCGATCTCGGGGCCGCGCCCGGCGGGTGGTCGCAAGTGGCGGCCCAAAGGGTGGGACTTGAGAAGGGGCAGGGCAAGGTGGTCGCGGTCGACATTCTCGACATCGAGCCTATCGCGGGCGTCGACTTCGCCGTGATCGACTTCAACGACGAAACGGCCCCCGCGCGGATCAAAGCCATGCTCGACGGCGGGGCGGATGGCGTTCTATCCGACATGGCCGCCAATGCCACGGGTCACCGCAAGACCGACCATCTGCGCATCGTCGGCCTCGTCGAACTCGCCGTCGAATTCGCCCGCGAGGTGCTGGCGCCGCGCGGCTTCTTCTTGGCCAAGGTGCTCCAGGGCGGCACCGAGGGCGCGCTATTGCAATCGCTCAAGCGCGACTTCGTGACCGTTCGGCACATCAAACCCGGCGCCAGCCGGGCCGATTCGTCCGAACTCTATGTTCTGGCAACGGGATTTCGTGGCACCGCCACGTCCAGCACCGACGCAGGCTGATCGTCCATTCCGCCGGTCGATGTTAGAGCTCCCGCCGCTGCCTCGCGGGTGATCTGGCGCAGCGTGTCGCCGGCTCCTGCGGGCAGCCTCACGAAAATCAGCGTAGAGGTGGCGCAGAGAATCGCGACTGTGATGAAGGCGAGACTGAAATCGCCCGAACCCAGGGCCGCATCCTGATGCAGCCATTGAGAAATCTCGATCGCGCCGGCCCCCGTGGCGACGCCGGTCGAGAGCGATAATTGTTGCGACACCGAGGTAAAGCTCGTCGCCCGGCTCATATCGCGCGCATCGATATCCGCGAAAGCGAGGGCGTTGATGGCGGTGAATTCGAGCGAGCGAAAGAAACCGCCGAACAGCAGTGACGCAAAGATGATGCTCCACGGAGTCGATGACGTGAATGCGGCATAGATCAGCAAGAACAGGCTGCTGACGATCGCGTTGACGACGAGAACCGATTTGAAGCCGAAGCGCTGTAGGATCGGCTTGGCGGTGGTCTTCATGGCCATCGCGCCGGCCGCCGAGGCGAAGGTGACGCAGCCGGATTGAAACGGCGTGAGGCCGAATCCGATCTGCAGCATGAGCGGCAGCAGGAACGGCAGCGAACCGATCCCGAGCCGAAACATGAAGCCGCCGAAAAGGCTGGCCCGGAAAGTCGGCAAGGACAGGAGTTTGAGGTCGAGGATCGGATAAGGGGTTCTGCGCGCATGCCGCACGTAAAGGCCGATGAGTGTGAAGCCGGCGATCAGCATGGCGAGCGCGACGGGCGGCGAGACGAAACCGCGCCCCGCGACCGTGAGGCCGAAGGTCGCCAGCGACAGGCCCATCCCAGAGAGAATGAAGCCCCGTATATCGAGAGGCCAGACCTCGCTCTCCCGCACATCAGCGATAAAAAGGGTCGCGAGGACGAACCCAAGGATGCCGATCGGAACGTTGATCCAGAAGATCCAGCGCCAGGCGAAAAAGGTGGTGATGAAGCCGCCGAGCGGCGGCCCGAGGATGGGGCCGATCAGCGCCGGGATCGTCAGATAGGCCATTGCCGTCACCAGTTCGTCGCGCGGCACCGAGCGCACGAGCACCAGTCGGCCGACCGGCACCATCATGGCGCCGCCAAGGCCTGGGATGACGCGAGCGCCAATAAAGCCGGGCAGGGTGCTCGACAGACCGCACAGGATCGAACCCAGGGTGAAGACGACGATGGCGCCGCGAAAGATCGTCCGTGAGCCGAACCGATCCGCCGCCCAGCCGCTGGCCGGAATGAATACCGCGAGGCTCAAGAGGTAGGAGGTAAGCGCCAGCTTGAGGGTGATCGGGTCTTGGTGGAGATCGGCCGCAATGGCGGGCAGGGAAGTCGAAATCACCGTGCCGTCAAGGTTCTCCATGAAAAGCGCGCAGGCGATGACGAGAGGCGTCAGCATTTGACGGGGCAAAACGTGGGTGTCTCCGGAAGCGAGGCGAGGAACCAGTCGAGCCTCTCATGCACTACGATCTCGACCAAAATCGATCGGAAGCCCGCACGCCACTACAAATCATATTATCCCGATATCCGGGAATCGAACCTCCACGAGGGCGCTCCCGACCTTCGAAACATCACTTCGTTTTTGGCTCAGGAAGAGGGGTCTGGGGCTTCACCCGATCGCCCATGAGGCTTTTCGCAATTCATCTTGCCGCACCCCCTCGGCGCCGGTACTCTTTTGCTCTACGCCGCCAAAGTCGAGCGGGGGGATGGATGAGGACACTCATGCAGGACAACCGTGATCCGTTCCCGGTGGCGCGGGACATCGGCTCGGCGCGACTGAGATCGACCGGCCAGTGTTAGGATGATCCCCAATCCGATCAAGGTCCTTTGTAAGCAGAACAAGGCCGCCATCAACGGATGGCTTTCGGTCGGCAATAGTTTCACCGCCGAGATCATGGCGTCCGCCGGCTATGATTCGATCACGGTGGATCTCCAACACGGCGCACTCGATTATCACGCGGCGCTCGGCATGTTTCAAGCAATGCGGGCCAGCGGCGTCGCCTTGATGGCGCGCGTTCCCTGGCTCGACCCTGGCGCCATCATGAAGGTCCTCGATGCCGGGGCTTATGGGGTTATCTGCCCCATGGTCAACTCCCGCGAGGAGGCCGAACGGCTCGTCTCCTACACACACTATCCACCAGACGGCACGCGCTCTTTCGGGCCGACGCGCGTGAATTTTTCAGCCGGCCCCAACTATGGCGGCGAGGCGGATCACACCATCGTGTCCTTCGCCATGATCGAGACACGGGAGGCCTATGAAAGGGTCGAGGAGATCGCCACGACGCCCGGCCTCGACGGGCTCTATATCGGGCCTGCCGACCTGACCTTGGGTCTGACCGGCAAACACTATCGCACCGGCTTCGACCGCGAAGAGCCGGAGATCGTCGAGGCCATCCGCCGCATACTCGCGGTGGCCCATGAGGCCGGCATCAGGGCCGGCTTACACACGGGATCGGCCGCCTATGCGGCTAAGGCGATCGGCTGGGGCTTCGACCTTGTCACGGTCTCGAACGACGTGCGACTGCTGGCGGGCGCCGCCGAGGCCAGCGTCTCGGAACTGCGAAAGCGCGTCGGCGAAATGCAACCGCCCGCAGCGGCCGCCACTAGCGGAGGCTATTGATCATGCCGCATATTTTGGTCGCGGGCCGCATCCATCAGGCGGGTCTCGATGTATTGCGGCGCGCGCCTGGCGTGACGTTCGAGATGGTCGACGAGGTCTCGACCGCGTCATATGCGCCGAAGATTCCCGAGGCCGACGCGCTTTTGATCCGCACTCAGCCCTTGCCGGCCTCCGTCGTCGCGACCGCCAAACGGTTGCGCATCGTGTCGCGTCATGGCGTGGGTTTCGACGCGGTCGATATGGCGGCGCTCGACGCGCGGGGAATCCCGCTGACGATCGTCGGGGACGTGAATTCTCGGCCGGTGGCCGAACACACCCTAGCCTTGATATTGGCGCTGGCGAAGCGCGTCACCATTCATGACGCTGCGACGCGCGCGGGAAATTGGAATTTCCGCAATAGCTTTTCGGCCACCGAACTCCATGGCAAGCGGCTGTTGCTGATCGGCTTTGGCCGGATCGGCAAGCTGGTCGCCGGTCTGGCGGCGGCCTTCGGCATGGCGATATCGGCCTACGATCCCTACCAGACCGGGGAGGCCATCAAGGCGGCGGGAGCCGAGCCGGCGCCGAGCCTTGCCGAGGGACTGCGCGGCGCGGATGTCATCTCGCTGCATGTCCCGAAGGCGGACGACAAGGCAATCATCGGCAGGGCCGAACTGGCGATGATGCGCCCGGGTGCCTTCATCGTGAACACGGCGCGAGGCGGTCTCATCGACGAGGACGCCTTAGCGGATGCGCTGGAGCAGGGGCACATCGCCGGGGCCGGCCTCGATGTCTTCGTCGAGGAACCGCCTGTCGGCGGCTCACGTCTTTTGAAGAGCGACCGCGTGATCCTGTCCCCCCATACCGCCGGCCTGACCGAGGAATGCGCCGCCCGGATGGGGCAGGTGTCGGCGCAGAACATTCTCGATTTCTTCGACGGGCGGCTTGATCCGCGTCTCATCGTCAACCGGCCCGCAGCCTGAGTGAACGCTCCTTCGGTGGACCGAGATTCTATCATGACACCGGGGCCTTACGTATGACATCGTCGTTTGAGGGGAAGATCGCCGTCGTTACAGGCGGGACGCAGGGGCTTGGCGCCGCCATAGCGACACTCTTGGCTGAACGGGGCGCCGAAGGCATCGCGATTTGCGGCAGAAGCGCCGACAAGGGGCGCGTCAAGGCCGATGAGATCGCCACCAGAACCGGATGCAAGATGCGGTTCATCGAAGCCGACCTGTCGAGGGCCGAGGATTGCGCCTCTATGATCGAGGATGCGGATCGTGCCTTCGGGCGGATCGACATCCTCGTCAACGCGGCGGGCAATACCGATCGTGGAACGATCATCGATACGACTCCCGAGAATTTCGACAATATTTTCGCGGTCAACGTCCGGGCGCCGTTCTTTCTCATGCAAGGGGCCGTCAAGGTCATGCGGCGCGAGGGCATCAAGGGCAGCATCGTCAATATCTCATCGATGTCGGCCATGGGCGGCCAACCCCTCTTGACGGCCTATTGCGCCAGCAAAGGCGCGCTCGACACGCGGACCCGTAATGTCGCCTTTTCGCTTTTACGGAACCAAATCCGGGTCAACGGCCTCAACATCGGCTGGATGGCTTCGGACGGGGAGGATCGCATCCAACGCGAGTTTCACGGGAGCGCCCCGAATTGGCTGGAGGCGGCAGCGGCGCGCCAGCCCACAGGGCGGCTGCTCGACCCTACCGAGGTCGCGCGGGCCGTCGCTTTCCTCGCCAGCGAAGAATCCGGGATGATGACTGGCGCCACGATCAACTTCGATCAGGCCATCTGGGGCGCCTATGACGAGACGCCGCATCCCGACGCGCCGCTTTAAGGCGTCTTGCGTCTACTCTGCGGCGTAGGATTTGACGGCTGGCGATTGCAGATCCCGGATCGGGGCTAACTCTCGGATCAGCCGCAGGATTTCCGGACGACAAGAGCCGCAACCGGTGCCCGCCTTGACGCTGGCGCCGACCGCATCTGTCGTCAGGCAGCCGCCGTCCGCGATGGCGGCGCGGATCTGGTTGACCCCGACCTGGAAACAGGCGCAGACGGTTTCCCCCTTGTCCGGGCGCCCGGCAGCGGGCCGGCCCGCGAGAAGGCGCAGACCCGCCGATTCGGTGTGAGTTTGCGATAGCGCGTCGGCCAGAAAGGCCTTGGCGATGGCGAGCGGCTGGGGTGAGACGAAGAGCGCGCCATCAAGCCGTCCGTCGCGGAAGACGGCGATGCGATGGTCGACACCCGCCGTATCGTCATAGGTGACGATACGAGCCGCAGGATCGTGGGCGTCCAGCAAGGTGCGTCCGAAAAGGTGCCAGTCTTTGGGGCAGTCGAGACCTCCGAGTTCGATCTGCCATCCGTCGGCGACGCGCGCCGTCGACCAATAGGCGACGTCTATCGTCTTGGGGCGTTGTCGCATGACCGCAAAGCCATACCAGCGGGCCAGGAAAGGCTTGACCCGGACGGGTGCGTTCTTCGACGCCGGCTGCCCCGACACAGGATCGACCCGCCCGGGAATCAATGCGTCGACCCGGCCCTGGCTGGCTCCCTGGCCGGTCCAGTGCATCGGCACGAAGGCGGAGCCGCGCGGCTGTCCATCACCGATCTGCGCGCGGCCGACCATGCGGCCTAACGAGCTTTCGCAAACGACAAGCTCGCCCGATGCTATGCCGAAATCGCGCGCATCGGCGGGATGCAGCGCTACGAAGGGTTCGGGGAGATGCGCCGACAGACGTACGGATTTCCCGGTCCGCGTCATCGTGTGCCACTGGTCGCGAATGCGTCCCGTGTTGAGAGTGAGCGGATAGGCGAGGGCATGAACGACGGCCGCAGGCTCCCTGACGGCCACGAAGCGGGCGCGACCGTCCGGCGTGAAAAACTGGCCGTCGCCGAAAAAATGCCGCTCACTCGGCACTTCGCCGGTCTTAAGCGGCCATTGCACGGGGTCGAGTTTATCGTATTGCGCGGCATCGAGCGTCGATAGACCGCCGATATCGAAGTCCCGCGTGCCGGCATTGCCGGCGGCCGACAGCGCGGCATGCTCGCGGAAGATGGCGGCGGCGTCTGGATAGCCGAAGGCGGACCCAAAACCCATCCGCTTCCCCACCTCGGCGATCATCCACCAGTCTGGACGCGTCTCGGCGGGGAGCGGCAGGAAAGGGCGCTGGCGCGAGATGCGCCGTTCGGAATTGGTGACAGTTCCGTCCTTCTCGCCCCAGGCGGCGGCCGGCAGGAGCACATGGGCCATACGGGTCGTATCCGTCTCGCGGATCACGTCCGAGCAGACGACGAAGGGGCAACGCGCCAAGGCATCGCGCACGAGATCGGCCTCCGGCAGAGAGTCGACCGGGTTCGTGGCGATGATCCACAAGGCCTTGATCCGGCCATCCGCCACCGCGCGAAACAGATCGACGGCCTTGAGCCCCGCCTGCGTCGCCACACGGGGCGCCTGCCAGAACTCACCGACGAGATCGCGATGCGGCGCGCTGTCGATGTCGAGATGGGCGGCGAGCTGGTTGGCGAGCCCGCCCACTTCCCGCCCGCCCATGGCGTTGGGTTGCCCGGTGATCGAGAACGGTCCCATGCCGGGCCGGCCGATACGTCCCGTCACAAGGTGGCAGTTGATGATGGCATTGACCTTGTCGGTTCCGCAGATCGACTGATTGACGCCTTGCGAATAGACCGTCACGACCCTCTCGGTGGTCGCGAAAAGCTCATAAAATGCGGCGAGATCCGAGCCCGGCAGGCCGGTCGCCTTGGCGATCGCGGCATCGTCCAAGGCGGAGGCGGCCGACAGGGCATCCTCGAACCCCGCCGTATGCGCCTCGACGAAAACATCGTTCTTCGCGGCTTGGGCGAGGTGGCGCAAAAGGCCGTTGAAAAGCGCGATGTCGCCATCCGCCGCAATGGCGAGATGCAGATCCGCCGCCTCGGCGGTCGCGGTGCGGCGCGGGTCGATCACGACGAGCCGGGTCCCGCGCTTGTCGCGTGCCGCCATCATGCGCTGGAACAGTACCGGATGGCACCAGGCGAAATTTGAGCCGACCAGGACCACGAGGTCGGCCTGTTCCAGATCCTCATAGGTGCCCGGAACGGTATCCGACCCGAAAGCCCGCTTGTGGCCGGCCACCGACGAGGACATGCAAAGGCGCGAGTTGGTGTCGATATTGGCTGAACCGATGAAGCCCTTCATCAGCTTGTTGGCGACATAATAATCCTCGGTCAGAAGCTGACCCGACACATAGAAGGCGACCGAATCCGGCCCGTGCTCTTTGATAGAAGCCGAAAAGCGCGCGGATACGAGATCAAGCGCCTCATCCCAGCCGGCACGGCGACCGTCGATCTCGGGGTGAAGCAGCCGGTCGTCGAGCGCCAGGGTTTCGGCCAGCGCCGAGCCTTTCGAGCAGAGGCGCCCGTAATTGGCAGGGTGGTCGGGGTCGCCACGGACCGAGACGCCACCGTCGGCCGCCACGTCGGCAATCACCCCGCAGCCTACGCCGCAATAGGGGCAGGTGGTCTTCACCGTGCTTGGCGTCTCATTCATCTCATGCGACTTTGCGTTGCGCCGGCAGGACGGCGGGCGGGGCAACCTGCGGCGCGACGAACGTTGCGCGCGACAGTGCCTGCGCGTCCACGAAGGCCTCCCCGAACATCAGGCCTTGGCGCAGCGCGTTGATCTTGGCGCCGCGCTGGACGAGGTCGAAGTAGAAGGCGCCGTCGCTGGTGTCGCCATAGAGCACCGCGCCGATGAGACGGCCGCCGCGTATCACCAGTCGACGGTATATGTGGTTGGCCGGATCGCGCAGGACGATCTCCTCCCGGTCGGGTCCGGCGGCGAAATCCCCTGCCGAGAAGAGGTCGATGCCGGTGACTTTGAGCTTGGTAGCGATGACGGAGCCTTCGTAGCAAAGGCTGACGTCGCCCGCGAGTCGAGCGGCCACGACCTTGGCCATGTCGTAGAGCGGGGCGACAAGTCCATAGCACTGGCCGCGATGTTCGGCGCATTCGCCGACCGCCAGGATAGCGGGATCGCTGGTTTGCAATCCGTCATCGACCACGACGCCGCGCTTGACGTCCAGGCCGGACGCCTTGGCCAATGCCACATTAGGCCTGATGCCGACCGCCATGACGACAAGGTCGGCCGGGACCTCCGTCCCGTCGGCGAAGCGCACGCCCTCGACGCGATCGGTTCCAAGGATGGCGACCGTGCTGGCATAGCAGCGCACGGCGATCCCCCGCCCCTCCAGGGTCTGCTGGAGCATGCCTCCGGCCGTGGGATCGAGCTGGCGTTCCATCAGAGTCGGCATCAGATGGACGACGGTGACGTCCATGCCCTGTCGCCGCAGGCCAGCCGCCGCCTCGAGGCCCAGCAGGCCCCCGCCGATCACGACAGCGCGGCCGCCACGCCTCGCCGCCTCCTGCATCGCCCGCACATCGTCGAGGTCGCGGTAGGCGCGGACGCCGGGCAGCGTTGCGCCGGGAATGGGCACGATGAAAGGGGACGAGCCGGTCGCGAGCAGCAACCGGTCATAGGGAGCGGTTGCACCATCCCGGGTCGTGACGGTGCGCGCAGCGCGGTCGATGGCTACGATCTCGCGGCCTCGATGCAGCGTCACGCCATGCCGCACGTACCAGTCTTCGTCGTGGATGAGGATGTCGCCATAGCTGGCTTCACCCGAAAGCACGGGCGAGAGCATGATGCGGTTGTAGTTGACCCTCGGCTCCGCGCCGAAGATCGTGACGTCGTAGCGACCGGGAGCGCGCTCAAGGAGGTGTTCGAGCGCACGGCCGGCCGCCATGCCATTGCCGACGACAACCAGACGTTCCACCATGAGCGCTACTCCCCGTCCTTGCCTGCCGGTTATCAGACCCGGGCACCCGCCGCGCCAAGATCGCCCCATGTGGATCGCCATTGCCGCTTGGCGACAGACAATGTCGCCAAGGCCAGGAGCGCCAGAATAGCGAAGATCACGAAGCCGGCCTGATAGCTGCCCGTCATCTGCTTCGACAGACCAAGGCTCGAGGCCAGATAGAAGCCGCCCACGCCGCCCGTCATGCCGACGAGACCCGTCATTACGCCGATTTCGGAAGCGAAGCGCTGCGGTACGAGCTGGAATACCGCGCCGTTGCCCATCCCCAGCGACAACATGCCCACCACCAGCACAGCCAGCGCGAGCCAGAGGTTCGGCAATCCGACGCTGACGATCAGCAGCGCCACAGCGGCAACCACATAAAGGACCGACAAAACCCGGATGCCGCCGAGGCGATCGGCGATCGCCCCGCCGACCGGCCGCACCATCGAGCCGGCGAAGACGCAGGCGGCCGTGCAATAGCCGGCCGTGACCGGGCTCAAGCCATATTGAGCGTTGAAATAGAGGCTGAGCGAAGAGGCCAAGCCCGAGAAGCCGCCGAAGGTGACGGCATAGAGAAGCATGAACCGCCAAGCGTCAGGAACGCGGAGCACCTTCACATAATCCGCCCAGGCCTTGGGGGCGACCGGCCGAGGACTGTCCTTGGCGGCGATGAGATAGACCGCCAAGGCGACCGAGAGCGGAATGGCGGCGAGGCCGATCACGTTGGTCCAGCCGAAGGCCGCAGCGAGACTTGGGGCGAACAGCGCGGCGAGAACCGTGCCCGAATTGCCGGCTCCGGCAATGCCGAGCGCGATGCCCTGATATTCGGGCGGATACCAGCGCGACGCCAGCGGAAGGGCCACCGCGAAGGAGGCGCCCGCGACGCCGAGGATCACCCCGAGGGCGAGGACGCGGCCGAAACTCTCGATGCCGAAATACCAGAAGCCGACGAGGCCGAGAATGACGATCACCTGGCCGATGATGCCGGCCCGTTTAGGCTGCAGCCGATCGACGAGCACCCCGTTGACCACTCGCAACACCGCGCCCGCCAGAACAGGCAGCGCCACCATGAAGCCTTTTTGCGCCGGGGAGAGGTGCAAATCGCTGGCGATCTGCACCGCCAGCGGGCCGAGCAGGATCCAGACCATGAAGCTCATGTCGAAGTAGAAAAACGCCGACAATAGAGTCGGCAAATGTCCTGCCTTCATGAAGTCTTTACTAATCATCGAAACACCTCGGGGACAATGAAGACGAACGAAATCGGCCGAGCCGTTTTCCTGTCACGGAGGACTGGAAAAAGGTTCGGCTTCGATGCCGGGGATGCGTCCATACGCTGAACGCGAGAAGGCAGAGCCCTGATTTTTTGGGGCGCCTGACGCAAACCTTCAATGGTCTGCTCGGCTAAGGTGAGACGATCATTCCTCTCACGCTCTTACAGGATAGGGTAGGCGCTCAAATCCACAAGAGCAAATTATAGGCCGCTCCTGCTCATGTATTCGGCGTTTAATCAGGGTAAACCGCAAAACTGGCGATGTATTGATCAAGGCGCTCGGGATCGAACAGGCGGCCGTCAAAAAAACCATCGGGGCCGAGCATCATTGTGCCTAGACGCGAGGCGACCGGGGTTTGGCGCCGGAGGGCGCCTTCGACCTTGGCGCTGGCCCGAGGCAGGTCGGCGCCGGTGAATGCCAAGGCAGACCGATAAAGATCCGGACGGTAGACGCCGCGAACCACGTCCGCATTGGCGGGCGTATGGGCGACATGACCCCAACGGACCATCTGCGCGTAAAACCACAAAGCATGGCTGGCCCACGGAAAATTCGCCGCATGGCGATGGAACACCAGAAAATCTTCGACCGGAGACGCTGCCTCGCCACAGATGCGCACGACGCGCCCTTCGAGGGCACGCAGGATGATCTCGGCCGATACGCCGATATAGGCGGGGGACGCCAGAAGTGCCGCAAGTTCGTCCCGATGGTTGGCGTCGCCCGCCCATTCGGCGGCACGGGAGAGCGCGCGAACAAGCGCCGCAGTCTGCGTGGGGAAACGCTGCGTAAACTCGGCACGCAAACCCAGCACCTTTTCAGGACCTTGCCGCCACAGGGCGGATTTCGTCACCGCCATGACGCCGGCGCCCGCCTCCACGGCCAACGAGTTCCAGGGCTCGCCGGCGCAAAAGCCGTCGATCTGCCCCTCGATCAAGCCATCGACCGTCATCGAGGGCGGCAGCACTGTCAGGCGGACGTCGGCATCGGGGTCGATCCCCGACGCGGCGAGCCAATAGCGCAATTCGTAATTATGCCCGGAGAACGGATGCACGATCCCAAGCGTCGGCGCCTCATAGCCCGCCGCTTGGCGCCGCTGCAGGACATGTCGCAAAGCCAGCCCGACCGCCAGCGGGTCGAGCCGATGGAATGCATCGGAGTCGTTCGACGCGATGTCGCGCATAGCATCGAAGAGGCTGGTGCGCAGGGTGATGGCGTTGCCGCCAAGTCCCAAGGAGAAGGGGGCCACCATCGCGACGGGCGGCCGGCCAATGCCCAGGCTCGATGCGATCGGTATTGGGCCAAGCATGTGGGCGGCGTCGAAATGTCCGAGCGCCACACGGTCGCGGATATTGGCCCACGAGGTTTCGCGCGTCAGCGTCAGTTCGAGTCCTTCATCGCGCGCGAAGCCTTTTTCATGGGCAACGACGAGCGGGGCGCAATCGACCAGCGGAATGAAGCCGATATTGAGCGCGCCCGAGGCGGCGGCCTGGCCGCCATGATCGGTTCGCGCGGCGGGGGCGGTGTCGTGCGCCATGGCGTTATCCCAACAATTTCATGGCGGTGACTAGACCTTGAGCCACATCCGCAAGCCGCCGGCTCTCTTTCATGGCCGTGGAGCGCAGCAGCGCATAGGCGTCTTCTTCCGAAAGGCTGCGGGTCTTCATCAGGATGCCTTTCGCTTTGTCGATCACCTTGCGGTCCTCCAGCGCCTGCTTGGCCCTGTCGAGTTCGAGGTGGAGGCGATTGATCGCGTTGAACCGGCTGATGGCCATGTCGAGCACCGACTTCACGCGCTCCTGCCGCAGCCCATTCACCACATAGGCCGAAACGCCCGCGTCGACCGCAGCCTCCATCGAGGCTCGATCCGACTGATCGACGAACATGGCGACGGGCCGTCTCACCATGCGCGAAACTTGAAACATCTGGTCGAGCACGTCCCGGTTCGGATTGCCGAGGTCGATCACGATCACCTCGGGATCGATCTCGACGATCCGGCGCAGCAATTCCCGCATCTCGGAGATGACGATTACCTGCTGATGGCCAGCCTCGCGAAGCCCGGCCTCGATCATCGACGCCCGCATGGCGTCGTCGTCGATGACCATGATGCGTAGCGAACCATCCTTCATTGCCCGAGTGTCGGGCAGAGCGCGTCGAGGCGCAATGGATAAAACGGCAGCACAGATCTGTTCAGTGGCTCGATACCGCCTTTATATTGAGCATTTGCACCATTTCTAATCTGTAATCATGATCAAAACTTCTCCTTGAGCTAGATGGTGCGCTTGTGATATCTGTATTTTTGAGTAAACGGGTGTGCCTTGATTGTGGCGAACCCGAGTGATGCTGGCCAACGATGGCGGCGTCCCGCGACCCGATGATGCGGGTTCCCTCATATAAAACCATGATCGATGTCGCTCGATACCGCTCTGTGTCGTCTCGCTGGCGCACGGCGTCAGTTTTCGAACGACTGCTTTCTAACGAGTGTCCGCCGACAGATCGAAGGTCCTAATGTTCGAACCAAACGTGACCACGCTGACTGAAACCGAGTTGCGACCCACAGCTTTCCCGCAACCCGAATAGGAGCGATGACGATGGGCGAGGCCTTTTCACCCGAACAGCGCCGCTGGCTGGAGGGGTTCGCCTCTGGCGCTGCAGCGGTGCGGGTCATCCCGGCGCCGGGCGGCCAACCGACGGAGCCGACAGGACCCGAGGCCATCCATATCAAGGCTCAGGACCAAACGACGGCGTCCGGCAAGAAGCTGGTCGAGCAGGAAAAATGGAAGCGCGCCGAGAATCCGTTCGACGCCTACAAACGCCTCAAGACCGAGGCGCTGACCGGCGCAAAGCCCAAGCCGGAGGATAATTTCCGCTGGCGATACCATGGGCTGTTCTATGTCGCTCCTGCGCAGGACAGCTACATGTGCCGCCTGCGGATCCCCAACGGCATTCTCAAGCACTGGCAATTCGCCGCCGTCGCCGACATCGCCGAGCGGCTCGGCGGAGGCTTTTCGCATGTGACGACCCGCGCCAATCTCCAGATCCGCGAGATCCTGCCCGAGAACGGCCCGGCCGTCGTCGAGGACCTCACCGACATCGGAATCGTGTCGCGCGGCTCAGGAGCCGACAATATCCGCAATGTGACGGGCTCGGCCACGGCGGGCATCGACCGCCAGGAGCTGATCGATACGCAACCCGACGCGAGAGCCTGGCATCACCACATCCTCAATACCCGCGAAATGTATGGGCTGCCTCGGAAGTTCAACGTCGCCTATGACGGGGGCGGCGCCATTGCGACGCTGGAGGATACCAACGACATCGGTTTTCAGGCTGTCGAGGTCCCGGACGGCGCACCCGTCGAGGCTGGCATCTGGTATCGTCTGACGCTCGGCGGCATCACGGGACATCAGGATTTCGCGCGCGACACCGGCGTGATCCTGCGCCCCGCCGAAGCGACCAAGGTCGCCGATGCCATCGTGCGCGTCTTCATCGAGCATGGCGATCGAACGAATCGCAACAAGGCCCGGCTGAAATATGTGCTCGACGCTTGGGGGTTCGAGCGGTTTCTCGAGGCGGTCGAGGCCGTCTTGGGCGCGACGCTCGTGCGGATCGATGCCGCGCTGCTGCCGCCGCGCCGCCCCTATGATCGGCAGGCCCATATCGGCGTCCATCCACAGCGTCAGGCCGGTCTCAACTGGATCGGCATCGTTCTGCCGACTGGGAAGATGACCGTCGAGCAGATGCGTGCCCTGGCGGAACTGTCCCGCTCGCTCGGCGACGGCGACATCCGCCTCACCGTCTGGCAGAATCTGCTGATTTCAGGGGTGCCCGACGCGCAGATCGAGGAGGCCAAGAGCCGCATCCTCGCCATGGGCCTCGACTGGCAGACGACCCCAATTCGGGCCGGCCTCATCGCTTGCACGGGTAGCCGGGGCTGCAAGTTCGCCGCTGCCGACACCAAGGGGCATGCGCTTGCCCTTGCCGACCATTGCGAGCCCCGCGTCGCGCTCGACCAGCCGATCAACATTCACCTCACCGGCTGCCACCATTCCTGTGCCCAGCATTATATCGGCGACATCGGCCTCATCGGCGCCAGGGTGACCATCAACGACGATGGTGATCAGGTGGAGGGCTACCATCTCCATGTCGGCGGCGGATTCGGCACCGATGCCGCGATCGCGCGCCTGCTCTATTCCGACGTGACGGCCGAGGACGTGCCAGCGAAGGTCGAGGGCCTGCTCAAAGCCTATCTCGACCACCGCGCCGATCCTGAGGAAGGCTTCGCGGCTTTCGCACGCCGCCATGATCCAGACCAGCTTCGCGCCCTTGCGGCCCAGGGTTTCGCATGACCTTCCAAATCTCCATTCCCCCCATGAACCTCGTTCCCGAGACGGCGCCGTTCTCGGAGGAGCAACGGATTTGGCTGTCCGGCTTCTTCGCGGCAGCCCTGGGGCCGATCGCCTCGCCGGAGGCTTTGTCGGGCGCCGCGCTGGCGGGCCTCGGTGTTCAAGGTTCGGGCGGCGCGGCAAGCGGCCCGGTCCTCGCCACCAACGACGAGGCGCCCTGGCATGATCCCGCGATGGTCGCGGAGGAGCGCCTCAAGCTCGCCGAGGGGCGACCGCTGGCACCTCGCCTGATGGCCGCAATGGCGCAGCAGGATTGCGGACAATGCGGCTACAATTGCGCCGACTATGCTAATGCCATCTTTCTGAAGACAGAGGCGCGGCTGAACCTTTGCGCTCCGGGCGGCAAGGAAACGGCGCGTTTGGTCAAGGGGCTCGCAAGCGAGATCGACGCCGCGCCGTCGGCCCATGCCGGTGCCGAGGTCTTGGTCCCTGCTGCCGAACCGGGCACGAAACCGATGATCGCCATCGGGATGTCCCGCGAGGCGCCGGGAGAGGCGACCTTTTTGTCGCGCCTCAAACTCAACGGCGAGGGTTCCGAAAAGGAAACCATGCATGTCGAATTCGATCTCGGCCCGGGGCTGAGCTACGAAGTAGGCGACAGTTTCGGGATTTTCCCCAAAAATCACGTCGGCCATGTCGATCAGATCATCGCCATGCTGGGGGCCTCGCCCCGCACCGAAATTCGCGGCCGTCCGCTGCGTGAGGTGTTGACCGACGAGGTTGCCCTGGGCCTCGCACCGGATGCGCTTTACGAGCTCTTCTCCTATGTCCTCGGTGGTCAGGCGCGCGAGGCCGCGAAGGCTCTGGCGCGGGGCGATGATCCGCACGGGGATGCCGCGACGCTCGATGTACTGGCCGTCTTGCAGAAATTCCCCGCCGCGCGCCCCCATGCCGAAGCCTTCGTCGACGCGCTGGAGCCGCTCCAGCCGCGCCTCTATTCGATTTCGTCCTCGCCGAAAACTGCGCCGGGGCGGCTGACGCTCACGATCGACGCGGTCCGCTACGTGATCGGCAAGCGCCGCCGGCTAGGTGTCGCCTCCACCTACCTTGGGGAGCGTGCCCTCCCAGGTGACAGACTGCGGGCCTATGTGCAGAAGGCTCATAATTTCGCCTTGCCGGCCGACCCGAAAACGCCGGTCATCATGGTCGGACCCGGCACCGGCATCGCACCCTTTCGGGCTTTTTTGCACGAGCGGCAGGAGGTCAAGGCGCCGGGGCCGAACTGGCTGTTCTTCGGCCACCAGCGGCAGGCGACGGATTTCTTCTATCGCGACGAGCTCAAGGCCATGCAGGCCTCGGGTCACTTGACCCGCCTTTCGCTAGCCTGGTCGCGCGACGATCAGCAGAAATTTTACGTTCAGGACCGCATGCGCGAGGTCGGCCCGACGATTTGGCGGTGGCTGGAGCAGGGCTCCCATTTTTACGTCTGCGGCGACGCCAAGCGTATGGCCAAGGATGTCGAAGGCGCGATGGTCGATATCGTGGCCCAGCATGGCGGCCAAAGCCGCGAAGATGCCGCGAATTTCGTGGCCCGCCTTAAGAAGACTGGCCGCTATCAGGTCGATGTCTATTGAAATGCACGAAGGCGTCCTCAGTAGAATGCGTCCGAACCAAACACAATCAAATTAGATCGTGTGGCTCGAATGTCTTGCCGATGAACCGCCCCTCACCCAAAATCTCGATTGATTTTATTTTCCAAATTTCAGGAAAATCTATTAATTGAGAGGCTGGTTACATCCATATTTGAGTCTATCGACCAGCCAGCGCCCGGCGGGACCGGGCAGGGAGTCGCTCGGATAGGCGACCGACATCGGCATGATCAGGCTCTCGCCGCTGGGCATATCCTCGATATCGAGTACGACCAGACGGCCCGCCGCGATGTCGGCCTCCACGACATGTCGCGGCATGCCTCCCCATCCCAGGCCGTCGAGCAGAAATGCGTGCTTCGCGAACAGGTCGGCCAAACGCCAGGTCGCGTGCGACAGGACGTGAAATTCCCGCCCCTTTGAAAGCTCCGACCGATCAGTCAGCACGAGTTGCACATGCCGGTTGAGTTCATGGCGGGGAATAGGTCCCGGCCAAGCCGCAAGCGGATGGTCGGCGGCGGCCATCATCGCGAACGGAACGCCTCTAATATGCTCGCTGATGAAGGATCGCGGCATGATCGCCAAAGTGCCGACGATGCCGAGACTGGCGCGGCGATCGAGCAAAGGTTGGTAGGCGCCCCCGAGCGCCTCGACATAGAGCCGGAGCGGTGTGTTCGGAAACGTCTCCCGAAAAGCCTTTGCGAGTTTCGACATTACGGCGATGGGAAACATCACATCGACCACCATCGACAATTCCGGTTCGAGACCATCCGCCATCCCCTTGGCACGAGCTCGCATCGCCTCGACGCCAGCAATGACCGCGCGCGCATCGGTTAAGAGGATTCCGCCCGCAGGGGTCAGCTTCGGATAGCGGCCGCTTCGGTCGAAGAGTGGCACGCCCACCTGATCTTCGAGCTTGCCGACCATGTCGCTCACCGCGGATTGTGCGCGATGAAACCGTCGCGCCGCCGCAGAGAAACTGCCTTCGTCGGCTGCGGCGATGAACGTACGCAGCTGATCCAATGAAACGCCGTCGAGCATTGAGATCCATCGGTGAGAGTGATGGATAACATCGAAACATATCTGGTTTCGCTGAGCAAGCGTGCGGCCTACATCGACTGGGGTTCGAGTTGATCACAACAGTCTCAACCCGGTGAGCAAGCGGGCCCGACGCCGTATCCGCCGATCGTTTCCCCTCCCTTCAGAGATGACCACATGAAACTCCTCCACCTCGATTCGAGCATTCTCGGCGCGCACTCCGTCAGTCGCGCCTTGTCGGCCGACATCGTCGCCAAACAAAATGAACTGCATCCCAACCTCGTGGTGACCTATCGCGATCTCGCGGCAGACCCGCGCCTTCACCTGTCAGGCGCGCATCTCGCAGCCTTCCAGGGCGCCCCGTTCGAGGATGCGGCTCTTGGCGCCGACCTCAAAGCCGCCGGCGGCTATATCGACGAGATCTTCGCCGCCGACATCCTGGTGATTGGCGCACCGATGTATAACTTCACCATTCCCTCGCAGCTCAAAACATGGATCGACCGTATCATGGTGGCCGGTCGCACGTTCCAATATGGTGCCCAAGGCCCCGAGGGACTGGTCAAAGGCAAGAAGGCGTTCATCGCTTCGGCCCGGGGAGGCATGTACACGCCGGGCAAGCCTGCGGCCCCGCTCGACCATCAGGAGAAATATCTTCTTGGCGTGCTCGGTTTCATCGGCGTGACAGATGTGACGATCATCCGCGCCGAGGGTCTCGCGGTCGGCCCCGAAGTCAAGGATGCGGCGATTGCCGCCGCCAAACAACAGATTGCGGCCCTCGTCGCCTGATCCTCGCCACTCGCGTGGATAGCCCGGGCGCCGCCCCGCTATCCGCATTGACGGTGAGCGTGATTTGACGCCAAACCGGTCAATGGCTCGCACCCTCCCACCGCCGATGGCGGTGGGGCGGCCAGCGAGCTTTTCCGCTTTACTTCACGTCATGATGGCCTCAACCGATGCTGCAACATCCACCCGCCGAGCCCGGGATGTCGATCGATGAGGTCGACACGCCCGCGCTTCTCGTCGATCTCGACGCTTTCGAGTTCAATCTCGACACAATGGCGGCCTTCGCGGCCAAGGCCGGGGTCAAGCTTCGCCCGCATGCCAAGACCCACAAGTCGCCCGTCGTCGCTCATTGGCAGATGGCGCGAGGGGCTGTCGGCCAATGCGTGCAGAAAGTCGGCGAGGCCGAGATTTTGGCCTGGGGTGGCGTGCCGGACATCCTCGTGAGCAACGAGGTCGTGAATCCGCGTAAGCTCGCCCGTCTCGCCGCTTTGTCCAAGATGTGCACCATCGCGGTTTGCGCCGACGATTCACGCGGCATCGGCCTGATCGAAGCCACCGCGCTCAGCGCTGGCGTCTGTCTGACCGTCCTGGTGGAGATCGATGTCGGGGCGGGCCGCTGCGGTGTCGCGCCTGGTCCCGAAGCTGTCGCTCTCGCTCAGCAGATCGCCGCAAGCCCGCATCTGCGGTTCGGCGGCCTGCAGGCCTACCATGGCAGCGCCCAGCACCAGCGCACGCCGGAGCAGCGGTCGGCTAGCATCGCCTCGGCGGTCCGGATGACCAAGGGCGTAGTCGACGACCTCACGCGGATCGGGCTCGATTGCGCGATCGTCGGGGGGGCCGGCACCGGGACATTCGCGCTCGAAGCCGAAAGCGGTGTCTTCACCGAACTGCAGGTTGGTTCCTACGCGTTCATGGATGCCGACTATGGACTCAACCAGCCGGCCCCGCCGTTTCGCAACGCGCTCTTCGTGCTCGGCTCTGTGATGAGCGCGCCGCATCCAAGACTGGCGGTGATCGACGTCGGCCATAAAGCCGTCGCGATGGATAGCGGAAATCCGCTCGTCTGGAAGCGCCCAGGCGTCAGCTATGTCGGCGCGTCGGACGAGCATGGCAATCTGGCGCTTGCTCCCGATGCAGCGCCGCTATGCCTTGGCGATCGCGTCATGCTTGTGCCAGGCCATTGCGACCCGACCGTCGATCGCTACGACTGGTATGTGGGCATCCGCAAGAACCGGGTTGAGTGTTTGTGGCCCGTAGCCGCCAGGGGGGCGATGGCCTGACGTCGACTTGCGTCGCGGCCGAGGCCGTCGTGTCCGGTGTCGACGTGACCCAGCCGCCGGCATGGCATAAGAATCAACGAGAGGGAGCGCCCTTTCAGAGCTGCCACACCATGGGATGCCAGCATGGATTTCGACCTCATCTTCCGGGCAGCCCGGGTCGGCCAGAACGAGCATGACCTTGTCGACATTGGGGTAAAGGGGGGCCGTTTTGTCGCCGTGGAGGCCAAGCTCGACGGAAGCGGCCCCGAGGAGAAATTAGACGGGTGTCTCGTCGTGCCAGGCTTCGTCGAGACACATATCCATCTCGACAAATCCGCCATCCTCGGTCGCTGCGAGTGCCGGAGCGGAGCCTTGAACGAGGCGATCGCCTCGGTCGCGAAGGCCAAGCGCGGCTTTACCGAGGAGGACGTCTACGAGCGGGCGAGCCGGACGCTGGAGAAGGCGATCCTCCATGGGACCACGATGATGCGAACCCATGTCGAGGTCGATCCGCGCATCGGCCTGACGAGCCTGCGGGCGTTGCTCAGGCTCAAACGGGACTATGCCTGGGCGATCGTAACTACCCACGGGGTTCGCAGCTTGGCTGAACGGCGTCAGGCGCCGATCGTACCCAGCACGGTGCTGAACGTGCCAGCACCGGAGGTGATGCGCGCTGTCGCCACCACGGTCCGCACCGCGGCTTCACCCTTGGCGGACCACATGGCGCGATAGCCGTTGGTGTTCTTGCGCTGGATGACGGCGGGTCGGAGATCGCGTTCGCAGGCGTTGTTGTGCGCTTCGACTCGTCCGGGGAAAGCCGTGAAGGTCAGGAGTTGGTCGCGGGCGCGACGCATTCGGCTCTGGATGCCGCGCGCCAGGTCGCAGATGGCCGGGGTGGCGAGGATGTCATCGAGCGAGCGTTCCAGCTTGCGACGCTTGGCGTTGATCGTCGACAGTGCCGACGTGTCGATGGTTCGCGCCAGGACGAAGGCTCCGTCGAGCCATAGCTTGAACCGTAGGGCGAGGGTGTCGTCACCGGCGTCGAGCGCGTAGGCGACGTCACGGGCGAGGTGCGCGAGACAGGTCTGCTGGCGGTCGGCGTGCCCTTGTTGGGCGGAATAGCGGTCCGACAGCCACACGGCGGGCCGGTGCCCGTCCATGATCTCGTGCACCACGCAGGCGCCCCGCGTCGGAGCGGCGTGGTGCACCACCGCTTCCTCGCAGCGGAAGACCCAGTGGTAGGAGTTCGTGCCCTCGATGCGCACGCCCGTCTCGTCGGACGCCACCACGGTGGCACGCCGCAGGGCCGACAGAGCGGCGTCGCGCCCGGCGTCGAAGCGGGTTTCGGCCCGGCGCAGCATGTTGGTGAGCCCGCCCTGGCTGATGCGCAGGCCGAACAGGTCGAAGAGGGCCTTCTGCAGACGCTCGTAGGACAAGGCCTGGAACGTCTTCAGATACACCGCCGTGGCGTGCAGGCGTGGGCCGAACGGCGTCGAGGCGGCTCCGGTCGGCCGGGGTGCCGCCACGCGCGCCCGGCATCCCGGGCACGTCACGGCGAGGCGCCGGTGCTGCTCGACGAGAGGCTTCACCTCCGGCAACTCGATCCGCTCGTGCACGCTGACCGTCTCGGCCGGCAGGTCGGGCGACAGCGCCAGACCGCAGTCCGGGCACGCGGTCGGGCGGTGGTCGACGACCGTGTCAGGATCCTCGGCGATGATGCGGCTGTGGCCCTCGTGGCCAGGCTTCGCTCCCCCCGGGTGGGAATGCTCGCGCCGCTCCTTGCGGTCGGTGGATGGTGGCTTGGAGGACGTGCGAGACGTCTTGGCCGGGCGCTGCAGCTTCAGCACCAGATCGATCAGCTCGTCCTTGCTCAAACGTTCGAGATCACCACGGCTCATGCCGCCAAGGAATCAGCCTTTGGCCCATCGCGCAAGCCGCCGTTGAACCGCGACCACGATCGGCCGGCGTCGGGGCGCATCACGCAACCCCGTGGGTAATTACGGGCGATCGACATGGAACTCTGCGCATTTCCCCAGGAGGGGTTGCTTGACGATCCGGGGTGCGAGGAGATTCTCGTGCAGGCCCTCGAGGAAGGAGCGGACCTCGTCGGAGGCGCCCCTTACGCGGATCGGGATTCGCACGGCCAAATCGCCCGGATTTTCGCCTTGGCGCGACGCTTCGACGTCGACATCGACCTTCACCTCGACTTTAGCCTCGATCCGACCCACCTCGATCTCGAAGAGGTGTGCCGGGCCACGGACGCGATGGGGTGGGGGGGCCGCGTCGCCATCGGGCACGTCACCAAACTTTCCGCCATGCCGCCCGACCGTGTCCTCGAGGTGGGACACCGCCTCGCGCAGGCGGGCGTCGCGTTGACGGTGCTCCCCGCCACCGATCTTTTTCTGAGCGCGCGGGATCATGACCATAACATCCCTCGTGGTATGGCGCCCGCTCACCGTCTTCTCGATCTTGGAGTGACCTGCTCGCTTTCGACCAACAACGTGCTCAATCCCTTCACACCCTTCGGCGACTGTTCCCTGATCCGAATGGCGAACCTTTACGCCAATGTGGCTCAGATCGGGGCGCCCTCCGAAATGGCCGCCTGCCTCGACATGGTGACCTCGCAATCCGCCAAGCTGCTCAATCGCAAAGATTACGGTATTTCGCCCGGAGGCCTCGCGGATTTGGTGGTCCTCGATTGCGCCTCGAAGGCCGACGCGGTCGCTCAATTGGCGCCGCCGCTGATGGGGTTCAAATCAGGCAGGCGCGTCTTCTCACGTCCGCGTCCGACCTTGCATCGGTCGGGTTGAGGAAAATGCCGTGAGGATCGGTGGACCCGGTCGGTGCCGTCCGGGGCTAAGCTTTTGTCGTGATGCTCGAGAAGTATCCGGTGACCTATCGGCGATCGATCTTAAGGCCTGACCTTTTTTGCTTCCTGCGGGAAAAGCTTTGATCGTATGTCCATGTCATCAATCGAGCCTCTGACGTATAGATTTCCGACCGTCCGTCCATATTCAACCCCTGCTGACAAAACTGGACAAAAATAACGAGTTCGCCAGATTCGGACCAAGCCGATCTGTCGATGACGGGCTCGTAAAAACCGAGATTTTCTTTCACGAGGATCTGAGTAAAACTGTCTGACAGTCTGTAATTTGGAGCAAACAATTTTTGGATCAATAATTGCCCATTTTTTTCAATGCTGCGATAGATTATGATGACGTTGTCGGAATCATCGACCACGAATTCGGGTCTGCTGTGAGGAAGGGGCAGGGTGCCTCCTCCATCAAGCCGAAATGGCGTCTTGAAATTGCTGACCGTAGCTACGCGCCATGTCTTTCTGTCGTGCCAACATAATTTATACTGCGGTATGCCGTCACCCTCCTCCCAATATGTCAAAGCAACGGGGTTGCCGTTGGATAGGACATTGGCCGTCGACTGGTTGATCAGGCTGGAACCGATAGGGACGGCGATCACACGCGGGCTGTTGAGGAGATTGACGGGTTTGGAAAGTCTTACGCCATTATAACTATAAAATGTATTGAACTCGTCGTCAGAATACAGATGATCAAGACCAACGTTCACGACCTGACCGGCGGAGGTTGCGTTGCCTGGCAGGCGCCATACAATGAACAAGTGCAGCCGTCCATCGGCACTAAACACCGGTGTATTCAAGTAAGGTCCAGCCGTATATTGACCATATTCGCCGCTGATGACTGGCTTAGTTTGTTCGATCCACTGGCAGGTGTCTTCGTCGAGTTCGGCAAATCGCAGCGACCCAGAGTAGTGAACTCCCGATCTAAAGAGAAGAACTAGCTTCCCGCTTGGCCAGCGAAGATACATGGGATAGGTGCCGGTGGAGAAATGTTCTCGTGTCTCCGCGAAACCATCTTCAAAATGCGCCGACTTTGAACTAGAAAGTAGAATATTACTACTATGCGCGCCGAATGCCAGATGAAGCCGGCCACTGCGATCTTGGCCGATACTAATCGCCTGATGTCCATCCAGCGGTTGTCTATCATTCGGAATCGTGAATTCACTAATCTTAGAATTGGCGATATCATATCTCAGGATCTTGATATGGCCCTGACCATTGTAGAATGCGACGATGCGGACATCATTGGATGTCAACATCGGAGAGACTCGATAAGGTATACAATTCGCCGTATTGCCGGCCCAACAATCACCGAGACTCAATTCAGACTTCAATGTCATTATAGCGTTTGGCATGAAAATGCTCTGTTGAAGGCGCGCCATGTGTTGAGCGGCTTCGCCAAGTTTAATGGACGGGCTTGATGTCGAGTTTCCCGGATGGTTTGCTGTTCTCGTCTGGATGGCGACATCCAAACGCCCGTTCACGGCGTCGGCGGTCCCTGCGGATCGTCGCTGATCACCATACAAGGGTGTCAAGCTGCGTAAACCGCGATGGCTCGCCCGGACGAGGCTATGACGCGAGCGTTGAGCACTCGATGGATCTGGCCTGTGCCGATCCGAGCGAATGAGCCGCACAGGCGGGAGCGCCTGAGGTGGACAACCACAGCACGCGCACCTTCTCTCGGCAAAATATCGCCACTTTAAATTTGAGCGCCGTAACTTCTTCGGGCATGTCGACGTTAGTTCCAAAGGGTGATCCGCCCTGTGGACACAATGGCAAAAGATCATGGGAACGCTCAAAGTCACCGATATCGGGCCGGCTTCAGTCACGGTTCAACAACTGCCAGAAGGACATCGATGGGATTTTCCGGTTATCATTCTCGATGATAACCGTCGTTGCCTCGCTCACGGAGATTTCCAGGCCGCACGCGACGCTGCCGTAGGCCAGAACCTCGCAGATGCAGCCTATTCGCTTGCCGAATCCGAAGCGTTTAAACGGCACATCATTGGGTGATGCCGGTCTATAACGAGTCGACCGACTCCAATTTCGACGTTAACGCAAGCCACTCGTCCTCAACGGTTGCGAGAGCTCTTTGTAGATCAGATCGTTGTTGCGCGAGCAGCTTGGCTTTCCCGACGTCTCGCGAATAGGCGTTGGGGTCGACGAGGGCCGCATCCACGCGGGCGATGAGAGCGGTGAGCTTCTTCATCTTCTCGTCGAGCAATCCGACCTGTTTCTTGGCCAGATGGGCCGCTTTGCCGGGTAACTGTCGCTCGGGAGCTGGCGCAGCCTTAGTCACCTCGGGCTTTGTAGTGCGTTTCGTCGCGGTCGTGCCTCCCGTGCGACTTAGGACCAGCGATTTGTAATCATCCATATCGCCGTCGAACGGCTTGACGGTGCCTTTATCGACCAACCAAAGCCGATCGGCGCAGGCGTCGATCAGATAACGATCATGCGAGATGAGGATGATCGCGCCCTCGTAGTCGTTGATGGCATCCACCAGCGCAGCGCGGCTATCGATATCCA
Source organism: Lichenihabitans sp. (assembly GCA_965214365.1). Taxonomy (GTDB): domain Bacteria; phylum Pseudomonadota; class Alphaproteobacteria; order Rhizobiales; family Beijerinckiaceae; genus Lichenihabitans. The sequence goes on along the minus strand of CBDCBM010000003.1, from coordinate 684,603 downwards.
GATGGTTCGTCGGTTCGTCGAGGATAAGCAAGTGCGGGCTTTCGAAGGCCGCGAGACCCATCATCAGCCGGGCCTTTTCGCCGCCCGACAAAAGCGCGGTCGGGGTGTCGGCCTTCTGGGCCGGAAAACCGAGTTGAGCGCATCGGCCCCTTATTTTGGATTCGGGCGCGTCGCGCATGCGCTCGGCAACAAAACCGTATGGCGTCTGGCCTTCGCCGAGTTCTTCCACCTGATGCTGCGCGAAGAAACCTACATTGAGTTTCGACGACCGGCGCAGCGTACCGCCCTGTACCTCCATGCGAGACGCCATGAGTTTGGCGAAGGTCGACTTGCCGTTGCCGTTCGACCCAAGCAGGCCGATCCGGTCATCATTTGAAATATTCAGGTTCAGATGAGAGAGAACGGTTCTCTCGCCGTAGCCCACGCTGGCGCCATCCATGGCGATGATTGGCGGGCTTAAGGGGCGGATCGGCGAGGGCAAGTGAAACGGCAGCACCTGACTATCGACGATCGCGGAGATCGGCTGCATGCGCGCCAGCATCTTCAGGCGGGATTGCGCCTGTGTGGCCTTTGCGGCGCTGGCGCGAAACCGATCGACGAAGCTCTGGAGGTGCTTTCGCTGCTCCTCCTGCTTCTTGATATGCTTCTGCTGGATAATCTGCTGTTCGCGGCGCTGCCGCTCGAAGCTCTCGTAATTGCCGCGCCAGATCGTCAGCTTCGCCTGGTCGAGATGCAGGATATGGTCGCAGACCGCATCGAGGAGATCGCGATCGTGGCTGATGATGAGCACGGTCGCCGGATAGACGGCCAGATAGTCCATCAGCCAGAGCGTGCCTTCGAGATCCAAGTAATTGGTGGGCTCGTCGAGCAACAAGAGGTCTGGCTTTGTGAACAGCACTGCCGCCAGGGCGACGCGCATTCGCCAGCCGCCGGAAAACTCAGACAGCGCCCGGTTCTGCGCCGCCTCGTCGAAGCCGAGGCCGGTCAGAATCGTCGCGGCGCGCGATGGCGCCGCATGGGCGTCGATATCCACGAGACGGATATGGATTTCGGCGATGCGGCCAGGATCGGCCGCGGTTTCGGCCTCCGCCAGAAGGCTCGCGCGTTCGCGGTCCGCTTCCAGTACGAAGTCGATCAGTGTCGTCGGGCCGCCGGGAGCTTCCTGCTCGACTTGGCCGAGCCGCATGGCCTTTGGAATCGAAAGCGTTCCCGATTCGGGAGACAGCTCCCCCGTTATCATCTTGAACAGTGTCGTCTTGCCGGTGCCGTTGCGTCCGACGAAGCCCGTGCGTGCGCCGGTCGGGATCGCGGCCCCGGCCTTTTCGAAGAGCATCCTCGGCCCGAGCCGATAGGTGAGGTCGTTGATGTGGAGCATTTGGTTCTTTTGACGCGCCGGCCGGCCGGAGGCAAGTGCAATGCAGCAAAACGATCGCTCAGGGGTCGAGACGCCCCAAAATTGAAGCGGTGCTCGCCTGCGCGCAAACGGATTTCGTTATGGGCGGCTCAGAAATTCAGCAGAACGGATCCGCCCTACGCCACCTGGAGCTTCGCCGCGCCTAAGCTGGGCGAAGCGATGTCAGGTTCGGTGACCCGCGCGAGAACGACCCGGTTTCGTCCTTTGGCCTTGGCCTCGTAAAGCGCCGTATCGGCAAGCTCCATGACATGCTGCAATCCGGTCGCCTCAGGTCTGAACGCGGCCACACCGATGCTGATGGTGAAATTGATCGAGGCGTCATTCACCGAGACCCGAAGTTTTGCGATAGCCGAGCGAACGCGTTCCGCCGCCACCTCGGCGCCCGCGAGGTCGGTTTCGGCCAGAAGCACACCAAACTCCTCGCCACCCAGACGTCCCAGAAGATCCGAGGGCCTGAGGCTTGCTGAAATGCTTGTCACCATCGCTTGCAGCACCGCATCGCCGCCCGCGTGGCCATGGGCGTCGTTAATGCTCTTGAAATGGTCGGCGTCGATCATCAACAGGGACGTCGGGCGAGAATATCGAGAGGCCCGGCTCAATTCTACGAAGGCCCGATCCGCGAAGCTCCGCCGATTCAAAGCGCCGGTCAGCGGATCCGTCGCGGCGATCTTCTTTAGGGCCCGTGTGTAGGAAATAATCCTCATCACCATTGGCCTGAAGATGAACGCGGACTCGATCAGCAGGGTGACGATGGTGACCACCAGGGAGCCGAGCTGGATCTGCTGTAACGTCTTGACACGCCCCTCGCTCGACCTTTGATGCAGAGACACCACGGCATCGAGCCCGTTGAGCAACGGCTCTCGCGCCGCGGCAAAGAGGTCCTGGGCGATTTGCCTCTGCTCCAGTGATCCCGGCTGCATCGCGCCGAGTTGTCTGGCGTGCCGGATGAAACGGGTCACGTTGGCATCGAGATCATAGGTTTCGCCAAAATAGATGGCCTGCAACTCGGGGATCGAGGCCGGATCAAGGCTCGCATCGATATCGCCGTGGACGAGTTGGCGATGGGCGATCTCGAATTTGTCGATCGCACGCGTAAGGTCGGCTTGCAGCGGAAGGGCGAGCACGCTCTGGGCCGCGAGGCCTGCGATCCGCTGAGACAGCATGCGCTGGCGTCCGGCGATATTGACCCCGTATGCGGCGCTTTCCTGATCCTTGAGCATATGCCCGACCATGACGTTGGACATCATGGTCATGGCCGCGACGATCGCGAGAGCGGTCATGTAACCCACTGTCAGCGACCGCGGGGAAATGTCGGCGGCGGCGACTCGGGCTCCGGATCGAATGGCGGGCCTTTTCAGCGACGGGCCATGCAATACAAAACGAAAAGCGTCAGGGATACGCATAATCTATTGATCCGGCGCGCGAAAGAGCCTCAAATCTTCCAGATAAAGTTGACTATCGGTTAAAATTCCTGATTTACTCATTTTGAAATCATTAAGACTGCGGAGCAGTGCTCAATACATGAGCAACTCAGGTAGTTTTTCAGCCGGGGGGGTATTGCGGCTGCGGCCGATACGGACGATCCCGTCGATCACCACCATGCCGATTCCAGGCAAGTCACCGAGTTGCACGGCTTCGAGCAATGTCTTGCCCGCGCTATGCTGCGGCCGATCAAGCAACACGAAATCGGCCGCGCGGCCGACCTCGATGATGCCGCAGTCGAGCGAGCGCATGCGAGCCGTATTGCCGGTGCCGAAGCAGAAGGCGATCTCGGCCGGAACTTCGCCGAGAGAGGACAGCATCGAGATCATACGCAGGATGCCGAGCGGCTGGACCCCGGAGCCGGCTGGTCCGTCGGTGCCGAGGATGACACGCTCAACCTGATTCATCTCCCGCGCCGTCCGCAAAGTATAAAGCGCCGCGCGTTCATTGCCGTTATGCACGATTTCAAGACCACGCCGGCATCCTTCGCAGATGCATCGAATTTCGCGGTCAGGCAAAGCGGTATGGCCTCCATTGATGTGCCCGATGACGTCTGTGTCGGCTTCAAGCACCACGGCGGAATCGATGAGACCCGATCCGGGGATCGATGGGCCGCCAGTGTGGATCGTCGATTGGATGCCATACTGGCGAGCCCAGGCCACCATTTTGCGGGCGGTGGGGCCGTCCTTCACGCTCCCAAGCCCGACCTCGCCCAGCAGAGTGACGCCAGCGGCCGCCAATTCCCTGAAATCCTCCTCGACCATGCCGTGCTCGATGACCGGAGCTCCGGCATGGATCTTCATGCCGCCTGGGCGGAAGGCGGTGAACGCGCGCTGGGCAAAGATCGCCATGGCTTTCAGCCCCACGATGTCCCGAGGCCGGCCAGGCATATGCACCTCGCCGGCGGAAATCATCGTGGTGACGCCGCCATGCAGCGTCGATTCGATCCAGTTGAGCTGGCTTTGACGCGGCGTCCAGTCTCCGGCCACCGGATGGACATGGCTGTCGATGAGACCGGGCGCGATGCCGGAACCATGCGCGTCGATCGCGGTCTTGGCCTGGTCGAGGTCGAGGTCTTTGGCCCGTCCAATTCCCGTGATGCGGCCGTCGACCGCCACGATCGTATCGACATCGAGGATGGGGCGGTTGAGGTCGCCGCTGAGCAGCAGGCCGATATTCCGGATGACGAGTTTACCAGCGGCGGCGGTGGCCGGTGCATCATGAGCCATTGACGAGATTCCCGAGAATATACCGTGCGCTCGATCACGATTGAATGAAGAGCGCCGAGGTTTTATCGTTTGTGTACGAACGAGATGACGCTGTAAACGCCAATTCGCCTGCCCTGCGCCGTCGATCTTTTATGGACCCGCAGCGTTGGGCTACAGCCAACCGGGTGTGGCCCATAACCGTCGAGGAACTATGGCGAAGGATGCGGCGCCGAGGGAAATAGACGACGAGGCTAAACCGTCGCCCGGCCTGTCAGAGGATGAGGTCAGCGCGGTCGCTGAACGAAAGGCGGGCTCCGCCAAGGTCGTTCACGAGGTCATCCGGCTTCAGGGCGATGAGGAGCTCGACCGCCCGTTGTTATCCCTGATGTTTTCAGGGTTCGCCGCAGGCCTTTCGATCTGCGCGTCGGTGCTCGCGGAGGCGTTTCTACACCGGAGCCTACCAGACGCGCCATGGGCGGCATTGGTCTCCGACCTAGGCTACACGGTCGGATTCGTCATCGTCGTCATGGGCAATCTTCAGCTTTTCACGGAAAACACCATCACTGTGATCCTGCCAGTCGCAACGCACCCCACGATGCGCAATCTGTGGCGTCTGGCGCGGCTCTGGACCATCGTGTTCCTGGCCAATATGGCGGGGACCCTTCTGGTCGCGGTGATGATGGCCAAGGGCGGCATCGTCTCCGCCGATCAACTCGCCTCCGCCCTCGACATATCGGGCCGGCTTCTCGACAATGATGCCTGGACGACCTTGATCCGTGGCATGCCGGCAGGCTTTCTTGTCGCCTCAATCGCCTGGATTCTGCCCAATGCGCGCGGCGGCGAATTCTGGATCGTTGTCCTCATCACCTATGTGATCGCGATCGGCGGCTTCAGTCATGTGGTTGCGGGCTCGGCCGAAATCTGGCTCGTCTGGTTGAGTGGAAAGACCACCCTCGCCAGCGCCATTGGCGGATTCATCCTGCCCGCGCTGGTGGGGAACATCGTCGGCGGCACGGGACTTTTCGCGGTTCTGGCACATGGCCAAGTCCGCGAGGAAATCGCGCAGACTCCGTCGTCACCCCGACGGTAAATCTTGATGCGTCCGGACCGAACGCGTTGCGGTCGGCACCGGCTTGACTGGAGGGGGACGGCTGGGCCAAGTCGCGCCATGTTTTTCGAGCTCGCCTATCCGATCATCGACCCCGTGTTGGTCAATCTCGGCCCGTTTCCGATCCGCTGGTACGCGCTCGCCTATGTGGCCGGAATCGTGCTCGGCTGGGCCTATGCCCGGCTCCTGGTCGGATCGGACAGACTCTGGGGTACATTGGCGCGACCGACGCCGGTCTCGATCGACGATCTCGTGGTCTATGTCGCAGTCGGCATCGTGGCTGGAGGCCGCATCGGCTATGTGCTCTTCTACAATTTGCCCTATTTTCTGTCGCATCCCATCGAAATCTTTACCGTCTGGAACGGCGGCATGGCGTTCCATGGCGGATTGATCGGGGCGACGCTTGGCATTTGGCTCTTCGCGCGGCGCCATGGCTATCCGCTGCTGTCCGTCGCGGATCCGGTGGCGGCCGTGGTGCCGATCGGGCTGTTCCTCGGCCGGATCGCCAATTTCATCAAGCCGGAATTGTGGGGACGCGAGACCGACGCCTCGGTACCCTGGGCCATGGTTTTTCCTGGCGCTGGCCCCGAATTGCGTCATCCGAGCCAACTCTATGAAGCGGGGCTGGAGGGCATCGCGCTTTTCGTCCTTCTAGGGCTGGTCATTCGTCTTGGCGGATTCCGCTGGCCGGGACTTGTGACGGGACTCTTTGCGATCGGCTATGGCGTGGCGCGCATCTCGTCCGAGTTCTTCCGTCAGCCCGATCCGCAGCTTGGATTTCTATTCGGCGGCGCGACGATGGGGATGGTGCTCTCCGTTCCGCTGATCGTCATCGGCATCGCCATCCTGGTGCTTGGACGCCGCAGGGTTCCGGCGTGACGCTGGAGGCGGAACTCAAGGCGCTGATCGCCTTGGAGGGACCGATCAGCCTCGAACGCTATATGGGTCTCGCGCTCGGTCATCCGAGGTTCGGTTACTACATGACCCGCGATCCCTTCGGCGCGTCGGGCGACTTCACCACGGCGCCTGAGATCAGCCAGATATTCGGCGAACTCATCGGGCTCTGGGCCGCCGTCGTTTGGGGCCAGGTGGGCAGCCCTCCCGTGCTGCGGTTCGTCGAACTCGGGCCTGGTCGTGGCACCCTGATGGCGGATGCGCTGAGGGCCGCGCGCGCTTTGCCCGCCTTTCGCGCCGCGCTCGACATCCACCTTGTCGAAACGAGCCCTGTCTTGCGCGCCGCGCAGAAAGAGCGACTGGGCAGCCTTGGTCTTCCGCTGACCTGGCATGACGACCTCGATAACGTGCCGGATGGTCCGGCAATCGTCTTGGCCAACGAATTCTTCGATGCGCTTCCGGTGCGACACTATATCCGCACCGCAAGCGGCTGGTCGGAACGCCTCGTCGGACTTGACGGGCACGACCTGACGTTCGGCCTCGCGCCGGAACCGGAGCCTTCGCTGACCGTCGAGGCCCCGGTTGGCGTCGTCTTGGAGGTTGGCCTCGCGGCCCGCAGGGTTGCGCGCTCGCTCGCTGAGCATCTCTCCCGCCACGGCGGCGCGGCGCTGGCGATCGACTATGGTTACACGGCGCCAAAGCTCGGCGAGAGCTTGCAGGCCGTACGGGGGCATCGTTTCGTCGATCCGCTCGAGTCTCCTGGTGAAGCGGACCTGACCACGCATGTCGATTTTACGGCGTTGGCGCAGGCCGCCGACGGGGCGGGCCTCATGGTCCATGGTCCGGTGTCGCAGGGAGAATTCCTGATGAGGCTCGGTCTGCGTGGCCGCGCCGACGCCCTGAAGCAAAGGGCTGATCAACCGCAATCCGAGGCGATCGAAGCCGCCGTCGCACGGCTGACCGGCGCGGGATCATCTGAGCGACCCGGCATGGGCGAATTGTTCAAGGTTTTGGCATTCACTCGGCCTGGGTTGCCCGAGCCGCCCGGATTTGTCACGGAGGCGACGGCATGACGCTGCCCATCATCACATCGCCGGCGCTCGATCATCCGCGCCTCGTCCACGCCTTCTTCACGCGGCAGGGCGGTGTATCGGCCGGCGTCTATGCTTCGCTCAACGGCGGCGTCGGATCACGGGACGACCCTAACGCCGTGCGGGAAAACCGGCGCCGGATGGCCGAGACGTTGGGACTGGAGGCCCATCGCTTTGTCATTCCCTATCAGATCCATTCGCCGGATGCGGTGATCGTGGAAGAGCCCTTCGATGATGCCGCGCGGCCGCGTTGCGATAGCGTCGTGACCCGCACGTCCGGCCTCGCACTTGGCGTGACGGGTGCGGATTGCGGCATCGTGCTCTTCGCCGACGCTGAGGCGGGCGTCGTCGGCGCCGCGCATGCGGGGTGGAAGGGAGCCTTCGGCGGCGTACTCGAAGCGACGATTGCCGCTATGGAAACCCTTGGCGCCCGGCGTTCGAAGACCTCGGCTGTACTGGGGCCGACGATCGGTCAGGCCTCCTACGAGGTCGGCCCGGAGTTCCGCGACCGTTTTCTCGCCGAGGCTCAAAGCCACGCGTCATTCTTTCGGGCTTCGCCGCGTGAGAACCATCACCTATTCGATCTGCCGGGCTTCATCGGGTTACGGCTGCAGAGCGCCCGGACCGGCTCCTTCACCAACCTTGCGCTCGACACCTATGCGGATGAGGAGCGATTCTTTTCCTATCGCCGCGCGACGCATCGCTCCGAGCCAGATTATGGGCGCCTCGTCGCGGCCATCGCGTTGCGGTAAATCAAGCCGCACCGCTTTTGACCAGTTTCTCCTGATAGGCCAACCACACGGCATTTGGTCCCAGGGTCGAGACGAAGGCCGCGTGCGCGGCGCGGTCGGCGTCCGTCAACACTTCAGGCAGGGGGCTTGGCCGTTGCTGGCGTGTTTCGCCCCGACCCTCGCGCCGCATCGACACGACGCGCGCCCCAAGGCCCAGCGAGGTCTGACGACCGCCCAGCAGCTCAGCATAAACTTCGGCTAGGATTTCGGCGTCGATCAGCGCGCCATGCTTCACGCGCTTCGTATTGTCGATCTTGTAGCGCTGACATAGGGCATCGAGCGAGTTCGACTGCCCCGGGTGCTTGCGCCGCGCGAGAGCGAGCGTGTCGATCACGCCGTCCATGCTGATCGGTGGTCGCGTCAGGAGTCTCAATTCGTGATTGATGAATTTCATGTCGAATTCGGCATTGTGGATGACGAGCTTTGCCCCTTCCACGAAGCTCAGAAATTCATCGACCACGCGTTCGAAAAGCTGATGGCCGGCGAGAAACTCGCCGGATAGCCCATGCACCCGAAAGGCGTCCTCCGGCATGGAGCGGTTCGGGTTGATATAGGTGTGGTAGTGCCGGCCGGTGGGGATGAAGTTGACGAGTTCGATGCCGGCGATCTCGACAAGGCGATGCCCGCTCGCTGGGTCAAGGCCGGTGGTTTCCGTATCGAGAACGATCTCGCGCATTAAAAATCCATTTTTATCAATGAGGCGGGGCGAGTTCTTCACCCGTTTTATTTGGCGGTTTGTGACCAGGAGTTCATGGCCGTCTTGCCTCTGTCCTGGCCAAGGCGGAAAGGATCGCCTTCACGGCCATTCGTGTATTCTCAAGGCTATCGCTGGTTTCCACGATGTAGGTTGCGCGCCGGCGCTTTTCGGCGTCCGGCATTTGTTTGGACAGTATCGCCGAGAATTTCTCCTCCGTCATGCCGGGTCGCGCCATCACGCGGGCCTTTTGCACCGATTCGGACGCTGAAACCACGGCCACGGCATCGACCTCCCCTTCGCTACCGGTTTCGAACAGGAGCGGGACATCGATCACGGCGATCGGGGCGCCGCGTTTCAAGGCTTCGGCAAGAAAGGCTTCGCGCTCCGCGCGCACCAGGGGATGGACGATGGCTTCGAGGCGCTTCAGCGCCGCGGCATCGCCGAGCACACGCTGCGCCAGACGAACGCGATCGACTACATCATTCTCCGTCACGCCTGGAAAAGCTTCTTCGATCATCGGCACGGCGGCGCCGGCATAGAGTTTGTGGACTGTCGCATCCGAATCGAAGACCGGCACGCCCTCGTCGCGCATCATGCCGGCGACCGTCGTCTTGCCCATGCCGATCGAACCCGTCAGGCCGAGGATGACCATGGCTCCTTGCCGCATCAGCTTCACCGGTCGTCGAAAAACGACTTGTCGGCGATTTTTCTTGTTGGTGCTGGCAAAGGATATGCTTTGTGCACAGCGGCGAAGCGCTCGTGGAGGGCGATGACCCGCTGAGCTGACACCTGCGCGTTTGTGGGAATGGCAGAAACGGGTTCCTCCGTGTCGCAGGCGACGACGTGAACTGCCCGGTCGGCGCTCTTCAGGGTTTCTTCTTCGTTCGTGGCATCGGGCATGGGGAAGAACTTCGTTGATCGAGCGCAGCGTCTCCAGGATACCGCAGATCGACAAGGAAGCTCCAGCCCGTCGCGCGGCCGAACTTGACGCGGCCCACTCACGTTCCATTGTCGTGACAGGCAGAGCGCTTTAACGGAAGGCCCCAGGGATACACCGATGAACGGAGCCGAACGCCTCTGCGACGCCTTGCTGGTCAACGCCATCGACACCTGTTTCGCCAATCCGGGCACCTCGGAGATGCATTTCGTGGCGGCGCTCGACCGCAAGCCGAAGATGCGCTGCATCCTTGGCCTGTTCGAGGGCGTCGTCACCGGGGCCGCCGACGGCTATGCCCGCATGGTCGATCGGCCGGCCGCGACCCTTCTGCATACGGGGCCGGGATTGGCCAATGGCCTCGCCAATCTACACAACGCCCGGCGGGCCAGAAGCCCGATCGTCAACGTCGTCGGGGACCATGCGAGCTATCATCTTCCCTATAACGCGCCGCTCACCAGCGACATCGACGCGCTGGCCGCGCCCATGTCGGATTGGGTGAGGCGCATCGAGGGTGCCGGCGATGTGATCGGTGCGGCGGAAGCGGCCATCACGGCCGCGAGAACACTGCCCGGCATCGCGACGCTGATCCTGCCCGGCGATGCGGCCTGGAGCGATTGCCCTGCCGAGCAGCCCGATCCGGTCGCTCTTTCCTTTCAGCCACCCGCCGCCGTGGACGAGCGGACGATCCGTGCTGTGGCGACCGCATTGCGGCAGGCGAAGGGGCGGTGCGGCCTGATGCTGGGCGGGGCCGCCGCCCGTACCGGAGCGCTGGACATTGCCGGACGCATCGCCGCAGCCACGGGCGCCCGGCTTTTCGGCGGCATGTTCATCGCTCGCGTAGAGCGGGGGCAGGGGCGGGTGCCGATCGAGCGGATCCCCTATCCGGTCGATCAGGCTCTTGAGGTGCTGCGCGACATCGACCTCATGGTCCTTGTCGGGGCCCCGGCCCCTGTCGCCTTCTTCGCCTATCCGGGCAAGCCCAGCGGACTCATGCGGGCCGGTGCCGAAGTGATGACCCTGGCGGTGCCCGGTCAGGACCTCGTCGGTGCTCTGGATGCGTTAGCCGATTTTCTCGGCGGGCCGGGCGGCGAGAAACTGCTGCCGGCTCCTGCGCCAGGTCTCGACGCGGCACCCAACGGCGCGCTCACCGACGAGGCGATGTCCCGCATCGTCGCGCAGCTTCTGCCCGAAGGCACGATCCTCATCGACGAGGCGCTGACCTCCGCCCGGGCCGTCTACGCCCTGACCGAGGGTGCCGCCCCGCATGACTATGTCATGGCCTGCACCGGGGGCGCCATCGGCGCTGGGCCGCCGGTCGCGACGGGCGCCGCCGTGGCCTGCCCGGACCGCAAGGTCCTGAACCTTCAGGCCGACGGCAGCGGCATGTATACGGTGCAGGCGCTCTGGACGCAGGCGCGCGAAAACCTCGATGTCGTGACCATCGTCTACGCCAACCGGGCCTATGCGATCCTGCAGACCGAGATGCGCAACGTCGGGGTGAACAGCTTCGGCCGCAACGCCGACCGGATGCTGCGGCTTGACGAGCCTGTGCTTGATTGGGTGTCGCTGGCCAACGGCATGGGCGTCGAAGGCGCCAGCGTCGAGACTGCCGAAGGCTTCTATTCGGTCCTCGACTATGCCTTGGCCCGAAAGGGGCCGTTCCTCATTGAAGCCGTGATATGAAACGATCCGTGACCCATGCCGAGCAGTTCCGCCTATCGGATCGTCAGTTCGGGTTGATCGCTCGCGCCCTGGCCGAGCCGAGGCGATACGAAATTCTGAAGCAGATCAGCGGTTCCGCAACGCCGACGCCATGCGGATGTTTGATCGAGGCCTTGCCGGTCAGTGCCGCAACCGTCTCCCATCATCTCAAGGAACTGGAGAATGCCGGGCTGATCGAGATCGTCCGCGAGGGGAAGTTCGCCAATCTGCTCCTCAAACGCGACATGCTCGACGCCTACGTCCGTCGATTGTCCGAAATCTAGCGAGTTGGAAGGCGAAAAAGGACCAAGACCTCTTGCAACGATTAGATGATCATCCAATTGTCTAATCGATAAATGAACCTTAGGAGACTTTTCATGAGCAAATTGGCATCCAAAGTGGCGGTGGTGACAGGGGCGTCGAAGGGCATCGGCGCCGCGATCGCCAAGGCTCTCGCGGCCGAGGGGGCCGCCGTGGTCGTGAACTATGCCTCGAGCCGGGAGGGTGCCGAAAAAGTCGTGGCCGACATCACCGGCAAGGGCGGGAAGGCTGTCGCGGTTCAGGGCGACGTGTCCAAAGCCGCCGATGTTGAACGACTGTTTGCCGATACGGTCGCGGCTTTCGGGCGGATCGATATTTTGGTCAATAACGCGGGCGTTTACGAATTCGCGCGCCTCGAAGCCGTGACGGAGGATCATTTCCATCGCCAGTTCAATATCAATGTGCTCGGTCTCATCATGGCGACGCAGAAAGCGGTCGCTCATTTTGGCCCTCAGGGCGGCAGCGTGATCAACATCAGCTCGCTCGTCAGCCGCTCCCCATTTCCCGCAACCGTCGTCTATTCGGCGACGAAGGGCGCGGTCGACGCCGTGACCCGCGTTTTGGCCAAGGAGCTTGGTCCGCGCCACATCCGGGTGAATTCGATCAATCCTGGCGTGGTCGTGACCGAGGGCGCAAATGCGGCTGGGGTTACGGAGGGAGAGTTCGTGGCTCAGGCCGTTGCGCAGACACCGCTTGGCCGCGTCGCTCAGCCGGAAGATATCGCGACGGTCGCGGTTTTCCTCGCCAGCGAGGCTTCGGGGTGGATGACGGGGGAGACGCTATTCGCATCCGGCGGGATGCGATAGCACCCTCGTCCAAGAGATCGGGATCCGGTGCCTCCGGACCCCGCCGACGACATCGACTTAGATCGTCAGCCGTGCGGGCCGACCATCGCGAACATGGCCCCCTGTGGATCGAGGCATTGGGCGATCCAACTCCCGCCGGGGACCTCGTGCGGACCGTTGACGATCTGGCCGCCCGCCGATTTCACCCGGCTCACGGCGGCGTTGATCTCATCGACGTTGAAATAATAAATCCAGACCGGCGCGGGGAAGGTGGGTGTTTTGGTCATCATGCCGCCGGCCTGCACGCCGTCGATAGCGAAAAGCTGGTAGATCCCCATCGGTCCCATATCGACGGCATTGTCCTTGGTCCAGCCGAACAGGTGCGAATAAAAACCAAAAGCCGCCTCCCATTCGGCGGCGTGGAGTTCATGCCAACCGACATGGCCGGGCGTCTGGGGCGGCGCGGGTGAAGGCGCGCCATCGGAATTCAACGGCTTGAACAGAACGAAGATCGCTCCTTGCGGATCCGCCGCCATCGCAAAGCGGCCGATGCCGGGAATGTCGTCCGGCGCCCGATGGATGGCGCCGCCCGCTGCCTTGATCCGTTCAACGACGCCGTCGATATCGTCGACCGCGATATAGCCGCTCCAGCCCGGACGCGCGCCCGCGTCGCGTGCCGCTGGCGGAAGCTCCATCAATCCGCCCACGCCCCTCTCGCCCATGCTCAGGATCGAATAATTCCGGTCGGACAAGCCAGAATCCTTGACGCTCCAGCCCACGACCGAGGCGTAGAACTCGCCCGCCGCGACGGGGGCGGTGGTCATCAATTCGTACCAGACGAATTTGCCGTCGAATTCGGACATATCGCAGCTCCTTGGGATCGTCGTCAGGTCTGCAACGCGACGGCGTGGCAGGTTAGGGATTGGGGCACTGTCGCTTATTCGTCATTACGGCGGACCCAATCCATGATCTCCGTCTCGTTGCGGGCCTTGGGGACCCGGTCGAGGATCATGAGGGTGCTGATCGGTTCCTCCAAGCCTCGCGCATAGGAGGAATAGGTGTGGAAGACGCTAGCCTCCTCGTCTTTGGAGAAGGCGCTCGGACCCGGCAATTCGTCATGGCCCGGGCGGATTCGGTCTGCGTGGAATTATAGAAGCCCTTCGCGAGCTTTTCCTCGTCGAAGGAGACGTGGAAGTCGAAGTGACTGTCGGTCGCCGACATCCAAGGCAAGCGCCATCTGGTCCGGGCCATTCGTCGCGAGATACGATGCTGTTGGGTTGCATCAGTGTCCTCCCCCCACAGGATAGCGGCTTTCCGCCTCATTTCGCACTTGCGTCGCCGTAAACCTTGATATCAACGTAATTAGATCATGTCAAAGCCTGCTGCTGTTCCTTTCGCGACGACCCTTCTGGTCCGGGATACGTGCCTCTGCCTGCATGTCCAGCGAGCCGCGCGGGCGCTGGCACGGCGGTTCGACGATGTCTTGCGCCCCTTGGGTCTCACCAACGGGCAATTTTCGCTCCTGATGTCGCTGAACCGGCCATCGCCGCCGACCATGGGATCGGTGGCCGAACTGCTCGCGATGGATCGCACGACACTCACTGCGGCGCTGAAACCCTTAGAACGCCGGGGCTTAGTCAAGATCACGACGGATCCGGTGGACCGTCGCAGCCGTCGCCTGACGTTGACCCCGCCCGGCATGGACCATTTGTCCCGCGCCGTGCCGCTCTGGCAAAAGACCCATGCGATACTCGACGGTCTTCTCGTGGATGGCGGATCGGCGGCGCTGAGACAGGGGCTGCAGGCCGTGTCGGCAGCAGGTAAAGAGGGTGCGCCAACCGCGATTCTCTGACAACACGCCCATGTTCGGCCATCCGTCGGACGAAGATTCATGATCATAGGAGACGACCATCATGCCGCTCACGATGTCCGAAATCGCCTTGCCGGCCTTCACCCGAGGCCTGACAGCCTTTACGGCCGTCCTGGAGAAGACCGAACAGCATCCAAACTTCGCCAAGATCGAAGCCGCGCTGCTCCAGGCGCGGCTCTTCCCCGATATGTTCGCGTTCACGCGGCAGGTGCAAATCGCGACCGATTTCGCCAAGGGCACCTTGGCGCGTCTAGCCGGTGAGGAGCCGCCAGCCTACACGGATGACGAAGCAAGCTTCACGGCCCTGCGAGCTAGGTTGACCAAGACGCTTGCCTTCGTCGGTTCCATTCCGTCCGAGAAAATCGACGGCTCCGAAGGACGCGCCATCGTCCTTAAGGCGGGCGGGCAAACGCTGAATTTCGAAGGCCAAGCCTATCTCATGCATTTCGCCTTGCCGAATTTCTATTTCCACCTCGCCACCGCCTACGACATCCTGCGCCACAACGGTATTCCGCTCAGCAAGCGCGATTTCATCGGGGAGTTTTAGACGCGGGCCGGCTTTGGCACCAAGTCCAGCCGGCTCTGTTTGGAACGAGCGCGACGCATCAGGGCCGCATCATGACGAACTTCTGCTCGGGGCCGATGCTGAAATAGTCGCCGGCGCCGCCGCCGCGCAGGACCGTTTGGGCTGCGGCGGTCTGATAGATGCCGTCTTTAAGGAGCGCCTTGTCGATGTGAACGGCGACGACCTCGCCGAACATCATCCAGCTTTCGACGTCGCGCCCCTCTTTGGTCTTCAGGCGGAACATCTGCGTCAGCTTGCATTCGAACGATACAGGGCTCTCGCCGACACGCGGGGCGCCGACGCTAGTCGAGGCCTCCGGTGTCAGGCCGGCCAGTGCAAATTCATCGACCTCTGGCCCGACTGCGGCGCAAGACATGTTCATCGCCTGCGCCAAGGGCGTCGTCACGAGGTTCCAGACGAACTCGCCGGTGGCCTCGACATTGCGGACGGTATCCTTCCAGCCCACCGAGCTGAAACCAATGATGGGGGGCTTATAATTGAAGGCGTTGAAGAAACTGTAAGGCGCGAGGTTGAGACGCCCATCGGTGCCGCGCGTTGAAATCCAGCCGATGGGACGTGGCCCGACGATCGAGTTGAACGGGTCATGGGCCAGACCGTGTCCGGTCGCCGGATCGTAGGAATGGATATCTTTGCTCATCGTTTTAATGTGACTCGCTCGCCGTCGTTCGCTCCAGAGTGACATAGAGCGCGTAGTCACGGAACATCGAATGACGCCGCATGATAAGGCCATGGGTCTTAGCCAACGCCTCGAGCGCTGTGGCCAATTCGGCGATGGGATAGACGTGAAACAGCGCCAGCCAGGCGAACAACAGGCGCTTGAACGCCGCCGGAAGCCTTTCTTGCTGGCCGAAATCGACGATCGACAACCGACCGCCCGTCGCTAGGCAGGAGGCCGCACGGTCGAGCGCCGCCCGCCAGTCAGGGATCATCGACAGCGTATAGGACATGAAAACGCGATCGAATTTTTCTCGCCCGAAAAGCGACGAAGGGTCGAAATCCGTGGCATCTCCAAGCGCCGTTCTGACCTGTGCGGTGAGTCCCGCGCGGGCAAACGCAGTCTGGGCCGTTGCCAGCATCTCCAAGGATATGTCGATGCCGTAAAATCGCGCCTCCGGGTAGCGGCGCGCCGCGAGCGTCAGGTTCCGCCCCGTGCCGCAGCCGATTTCGAGAACCTGGCCGTCGCCTAGGCGCAAGTCCGCCAGCAGACGGTCACGGCCCAGCAGATAATATTTTCGGGTCAGGTCGTAGATGAACCGCTGATGGCGGTAGATGCGATCCATCCGCGCCGAGGCGGTGACGCCGATGGGGCTCAATGGAGCGGCTTCAATTGGTAGAGGTGGAAGCCGCCGTAAATGGCGGAGCGATCGCGCGCCGTGAGGTCTCGGCAGCGATCGTGGTCGGAGCTCCAACGCTCGAGGATTTCGCCGGGGAGGCGGCCGGGCAGCAGGCTATCCTCGGCCGCAGTTCTGAAGATCACCCGGGCGCCGCGTCGCGCCGTGCGGGTGATCTCACGCCAAAGATCTGTGAGGATTTCGTCGGTCATCCAATCCTGCGCATCGAGCAGCGCATAGGCGTCGAGACTCGCGTCGGGCTGCGCCTTGAGATGGTCGATGAGGTTGACATGGCGGACCTCGATGCGGCCGGCGCGAGCCTTCACGATGTCGAACACGTCGCGGCGCAGATAGGGCGGTACCGGGCCGTCGCCCTCGGGCTTGTAGCCCCGACCGAAGGCCGCCCAGGCAAAGTAGTTCTCGGCGATGTCGAAATCGCACGCCAGACGTTCGAGCCTCTGGCGCAGCACATGCGTTATGCCTTGTCCGTCTCCCGATTCCGCCAGGGCGTCATATTGCGCCGGCGGAATGCCCAGCCCGTAGAGCGCTGCCGGGTGCCGACATAGCCAGCGCACGAGAGGCCGCTCGAAGAGCGGCGCGATGTTCCGCTCGAACGCGGCTCGCTGGCCGGCGAGGTCGCTCGCCTCAAGAACCGCACCAAGATCGGATCGATGCAGCCGCCCGATCGCATGACCGGCGTCGATGAAGCGGCCAAGGAGACCGTGCCGATAAATGTTCTTGGCAAAATAACGATAGCGCCGGAAGCCGAGGGCGTCGCGTCCATTCCAATAGCGGCGTGTCTCCGGATCGAGATAGCGCCGCAAGCCTTTATAGGTGTCGATGTTGTCGCGGCCCTCGGCCCGCCCGAGAAGGTCGTAGAAACTCGCGTGATCGGCCAGATGACGGGCTGCCGCGATCTTCAGCCGGTTGAGCGCCACGTGATGCAAGTTGAGGTCAACGGCCGTAATCGCGTCGGGGTCGGCCAGAAGGTAGCTCATGACGTTGCAGCCACCGGAAGCGATCGCCACTACGCGGTCGCCGGGGCCAAGGGCGAGCGCCTCGATGTCGATGGCCGGGTCTTCCCAAATTTGGGCGTAGACGAGGCCGCTGAAGGCGAGCGTGAAAAGCCGATCCTGCAATCCGCGTTTCGACAGAAGCTTATGATGCTCAACGGCGCCCTTCACGCTGCGCCGCGTCGTCTCGCGCCTAGCCTCGATGGCGTTTCCAAGGGATTGTGGAGCGTGCATGGGCTCTCCGATCGGGGGTACCATCTAATTTTCAGATGGCATCATCGAATCAAGTCATGAATCGGTAGCGCGCTTCCTTGACAGATCCACGACGGAAGGCGCTGATTTTTCAGGTCCGATCTCTTCCATTCCGGGCCTGTCCCACCACATCTCGATCACCCGGTTGCCGTCAGGAACCGGGCTTTACGGCGCCGCGCCGCTTCGGGGTGTGGCCAGCCTTGGAGGCAAACTTCATGAACATGGAAAAATTCACCGAGCGGGCGCGGGGGTTCATCCAATCCGCTCAGGCTATGGCCTTGCGCGAGGGGCACCAGCGCTTCGCGCCCGAACATATCCTCAAGGTGCTGCTCGACGACCAAGAGGGTCTGGCCTCCGGCCTGATCGACAAGGCGGGTGGAAAGTCGCGCGACGCCCTGCAGCTCGTCGAAACGGCCCTGTCGAAAATTCCAAAAGTCGCGGGCGGCGGCGCGGGCCAGCTCTATCTCGCCCCCGATACCGCACGCGTCTTCGACCAGGCGGAGAAGATTGCGCAAAAAGCCGGCGACAGTTTCGTCACGGTCGAGCGCCTGCTTCTCGCGCTCGCCATGGACAAACAGACCGAGGCGGGCCGCATTCTTGAGAAGGCCGGCGTTACGCCCCAGGTGCTCAACGCCGCCATCGAGGACTTGCGCAAGGGCCGCACCGCCGACAGCGCCTCGGCCGAGAACGCCTATGACGCATTGAAGAAATATGCGCGCGACCTCACCGAGGCGGCGCGCGCCGGCAAGCTAGACCCCGTGATCGGCCGCGACGAGGAAATCCGCCGCTCGATCCAGGTCCTCTCCCGCCGCACCAAGAACAATCCCGTCCTCATCGGCGAGCCCGGTGTCGGCAAGACCGCCATCGTCGAGGGTCTGGCGTTGCGCATCGTCAACGGAGACGTGCCCGAAAGCCTTGTCGACAAGAAGCTGCTGTCGCTCGATCTTGGTTCACTCATCGCGGGTGCAAAATATCGCGGCGAATTCGAGGAGCGGCTGAAAGCCGTGCTGAACGAGGTGACGGCGGCGGCGGGCGGCATCATTCTGTTCATCGACGAGATGCATACGCTGGTTGGAGCCGGCAAAGGCGAGGGCGCCATGGACGCCTCGAACCTGTTGAAGCCCGCGTTGGCGCGGGGCGAGTTGCATTGCATCGGCGCGACCACGCTCAACGAATATCGCAAGCATGTCGAAAAGGACGCGGCGCTGGCGCGGCGGTTTCAGCCGGTCTTCGTCCCCGAGCCCACGGTCGAGGATACCATATCGATTCTGCGAGGCTTGAAGGAGAAGTACGAACTTCACCACGGCGTGCGCATCACCGACGCGGCGATCGTCGCGGCCGCAACCCTGTCGAATCGCTACATCGCCGACCGCTTCCTGCCGGACAAAGCCATCGACCTTGTCGACGAGGCGGCCTCGCGCCTGCGCATGCAGGTCGACTCCAAACCCGAGGAACTCGACGAGTTCGACCGCCGCATCGTGCAGCTCAAGATCGAGCAGCAGGCGCTGAAGAAGGAGACGGATTCGGCCTCGCAGGATCGTCTCTTGAAGCTCGAATCCGAACTCGACGATCTTCAGGAGAAATCCGATGCCTTGACGGTGCGCTGGCGCGCCGAGAAGGACAAACTCGGCACGGCGCGGAAGATCAAGGAGCAACTCGAAACTGCCCGCAACGAGCTCGTCCAGGCGCAGCGCAAGGGCGAGTATCAGCGCGCGGGCGAACTCACCTATGGGGTCATCCCCGATCTTGAAAAGCGGCTCGCCGACGTCGAGGCCAAAGGCTCCGGGGTGCTGGTCGACGAGGCTGTGACGGCCGACATGGTCGCGGGCGTCGTGTCGCGCTGGACCGGCGTTCCGGTCGACAAAATGCTGCAGGGCGAGCGCGACAAGCTGCTCAAGATGGAGCAGGCCATCGCCAACCGCGTCATCGGCCAAGCCGACGCGGTGAAATCCGTCGCAACGGCGGTGCGGCGCGCGCGAGCGGGGTTGCAGGATCCCAACCGGCCGATCGGCTCCTTCATGTTCCTTGGGCCGACCGGCGTCGGCAAGACCGAACTGACGAAGGCACTGGCGAGCTTCCTCTTTGACGACGACACCGCCATGGTTCGGATCGACATGTCCGAATATATGGAGAAACACTCGGTCGCCCGGCTCATCGGCGCGCCTCCGGGCTATGTGGGCTATGAGGAAGGCGGCGCGCTGACCGAAGCCGTGCGGCGCCGGCCCTATCAGGTCGTGCTGTTCGACGAGATCGAGAAGGCTCACCCGGATGTCTTCAATGTGCTGCTCCAGGTGCTGGACGACGGGCGGCTGACGGACGGACAGGGGCGGACGGTCGATTTCCGCAACGTGCTCATCATCATGACCTCGAACCTCGGCTCCGAATATCTGTCCTTGCAGAAGGACGGGGAGGACGTGGCCAAGGTCCGCGATGACGTGATGGGCGTCGTGCGCGGCCATTTCCGGCCGGAGTTCCTGAACCGGGTCGATGAGATCATCTTGTTCCACCGGCTGCGGCGGGAAGACATGGCGGCGATCGTCGACATCCAGTTCGGGCGGCTTGAAAAGCTGTTGCACGACCGCAAGATAATCCTCGACCTCGACCCCAAGGCCCGCGCCTGGCTGGCCGACAAGGGTTACGACCCGGTCTATGGCGCGCGCCCTTTGAAGCGCGTGATCCAGAAAGCCGTGCAGGACCAGCTCGCCGAAATGATTTTGGGCGGCGAAATCCACGACGGCACCACCGTGCCGATCAAGGCCGGCCGCAACGGGCTGTTGATCGGCGCGATGGCCGAGGAGCCGGAGGACGATGAGGCTCCGGCAGAGCGGGATAGCCGGGTGGTGAGTTTGCCCAAGCGGTGAGGGAGCTGAGTTTGTATGAGTGGAAAATGCGCCCGGTCGAAAGGCCGGGCGGGCATTATTGTTCAACCCATATCTCAACGACCGCGCTCTAATGGTTCAACATTCGATGTCTCTCGATCTGCATTGACAAGACGCAAACATTTTATCGCTTTTGAGCTAATCGAACAGGTTTATCCTCGTTGAGAGGACCACAAATGAGTGCTAATTTGAGGGTTCAAATAAGGTCTAACGGAGCTTCCAGTGGCAAGCCTCGGTTTAGCCGAAATGACGGCTAGCATTTCCGAACTCAAGAAAAACCCGATGGGTACAGTTGCGGCCGGAGAAGGCGCGACTGTTGCGATTCTCAATCGCAATGAGGCCGCTTTTTACTGTGTGCCAGCCAAGGCCTATGAAGCACTGATGGACGGGTTAGAAGATATCGAGTTGAACGCCATCGCCGATGCGCGCAGGGAACTGCCGGTTATCAAAGTGACGATGGATGACCTATGAACTCGGTTTCCTTGATGCTGCGCTGAAGGAATGGCAGAAACTCGATCATAACACGCGGACCCAGTTCAAGAAGAAACTCGCGGAACGACTTATCGACCCCATGTCCCTTCGGCGAGACTTTCAGGTAGTCAGTAGATACAAGATCAAATTGCGCGTTATTGGATACCGACTGGTCTATGAGGTTCGGGACGAAGCGTTGATTGTCATCATCGTTGCAGTCGGCAAGCGTGAGCGCAACGCTGTCTATAAGGTCGCTGAAAAGCGATGAGAACCTAGCCTCTCCTCACAGCATCTTGCGATACCGCCGCGCCACCAGCGTCCCGGCGCCGGTTAACACCATCAGGCCCATGCCGTACCAGAACCCCATGGGGTCCTGGCTTCCCGGCATCCCGCCGAGGTTCATCCCGAAAATGCCGGAGATGAGCGACATGGGCAGAAAGATCGTGGTGACGATGGACAGAATGTAGAGGTTACGGTTGGTGGCCTCCATCAGCCGGCTCGACAATTGGTCCTGCATCACGCGGGCGCGCTCCTGCACGAGGTCGAGGTCATGGCCGAGCGCCCCAAGGCGCTCGATGGCGATGCGCAGGTTATGGGCGTCGGGCTCGGCGATCCAGGCCGGCAGGCGGGAGAGCAGGCCGATTAAAGCGTGCTGCTGCGGCACCATGTGACGGCGCAGCCGCGCGGCGGTGCGGCGCACATGGGCGAGGCCGGGCCCCTGATTGTCGAGGTCGTTATCGAGCACCGCATCCTCGACGGTGTCGATGGTCTCGGCGAGTTCCAGGATCAGGTCGCCGAGCGTATCGGTGACGTGACTGAGGAATTGCGTCACGAGCGCGACCGGGCGCTCGACCTTCAGCCCCTCGCCGATCTGGCGTCGGAGTTTGTCGACGGCGGCGAGCGGTTGGCGGCGCGCGCTGATGAGGCAGCCATTGTCGAGATAGAGCCGCAGCACATCGAGCTGGTCGGATTTGGCGGCGAATTCGTGATGGAGGTCGCCCACGACTCCTGCGAGGCCAGGCCCCGCAGGCTCGATGCGCATATGGGCATCGGTGCCCAGCAGCAGCGTTTTGGCGGACGGGGGAATGCGCGTCTGCGCGGCGATCCAGTCCCGCGCCCGCGCGTTGGCCTGGTTGAAGTGCAGCCAGACGATACCCTCCTCATCCGCCAGGGCCGCATCCATGTCGGCCCATTCGACCGTCGCCATATCGCCGCCGGAACTGACGCGATAGCCGCAGACGAGGCCGCCGGTGTCGCTGATGTCGAGCATGTCGGGGCTCCGTCTTAGATATCGATGATCGAGAGCATGATGTCGTCCGGAAACCCGTGCCGACTCTTCGGCATCATGCCCTAGCTTTCGTAGTCCCGATGCACGTCATGCGTGATGATGCCGGTGCCATCCGGCGGCATGGCGAGCCAATCCTTGCGGCCGAGGCTGCGCTTCGTATCCTGGTAGCCGCTCTGCCAGTGCTCGCGCATGGACGTGCCGGAGAATTCGAAATCCTTGGCGTCGCCCTCATAGGTTTTCTGCTGATAAATGAGCTGGAGAATCGTCATTTCCGGCAGTTGCGCGAGGTTATCGCGCATCTTGCGCTCATCGTCGGTGAGAAGGTCGTCCGGCACCTTCAGAAGGGCCTGATAAGCCCGCTTTTTCCAGCGTTGCAACCGCTGGAACATGTCCGTCGTGTTGCGGGTGCGGGAGGAATACATGATGTCTTTCTGCCGGCCCATCACGTCTTGGATGGTACGGGGCAGGGGGCCCCGGGCGCTGAAGAGATCCACCTGGAAGATCAGCGTGTTCAGCCGGTCGTCCTGGGCCAGGAGATGCTGGAGCGGCGTGTTCGACACGAGGCCGCCGTCCCAGAAATAGTCGCTGCCGATCCGCACCGTCGGAAAAGCGGGGGGCAGAGCACCGCTCGCCATGACGTGCTCCGGCTCGATCTTCGTCGTGGCATTGTCGAAATAGATAAAATTGCCGGTCATGGCGTTGACGGCGCCGACCGAAAAACGCTGTTCGCGTGAGTTGATGCGATCGAAGTCCACGAGATCGAGCAGCGTCGCGCGCAACGGGGCGGTGTCGTAATAGCTCGTCGCGTCCTGCGCGCCCGCCGGGCTCAGCCAGGGGCTCGTCTTGCGCGGCTCGAAGAAGCCGGGCTGGCCATACATCATAGTCGCCAATGAACTGGCGGCGTTGCGCATCTGGCGGAAGATGTCGCCGTCCGGCGTATGGTGCCAGACCGTGCGTTCGGTGATCCGCTCCCAGAAGCTGCGCAGCCGCTCGATCCGCCATTCGCGCGGGTTACCGGCGATGATCGCCGAATTGATCGCGCCGATCGACACACCGGAAACCCAATCCGGCTCGATATCGGCTTCGTGAAGCGCCTGGTAGACGCCGCCCTGATATGCGCCGAGCGCACCCCCGCCTTGCAAGACGAGCGCGATGCGGTGGCAGCGGTCGGGCTTCCAACCCGGCAGCGCGTTCAGGACGGGTGGCGGAGCGAGCGGTGCATTCATGGTCAAAGCCACTCCAAGGGTACCGTCTCGTCAGCGAGACGTCGTCAAGATACGGCCCATACGACGAATGCCTGACGGGGATATGACCGTCCAGGATCGATTTGACTGTCATAAAACCGAGGCAATAGGGTCGTCGCGCGGTCAAATCCGACCGCCACAAAGGATCGGCGAGCGGCGGAAGACGCGCCGGCCGCAGGATCGCTCATCGTTGGACGGGGCAAGAATCATGTTGCAGGGCAAGACGGCGGTCGTGACCGGATCGACCAGCGGCATCGGTCTCGCGATCGCGCGGGCTTTTGCGCAGAACGGGGCGAATGTCACGATCAACGGTTTCGGCGACGCCGCCGCGATCGAGAAGGAGCGGATCGCCATCGAGACGGAGTTCGGCGTGACGGCGCGTTATTCGGGCGCCGACATGTCCATGGGGACCGAGATCATGGCCATGATCGCCGAGGCCGAACAGGCCTTCGGCTCGGTCGACATTCTGGTCAACAATGCCGGCATCCAGTTCGTGTCGCCGATCGAGGAGTTTCCGGTCGACAAGTGGGAGCAGATCCTCGCGATCAACCTCTCGGCGGCTTTCTACGCTATCCGGGCCGCGCTGCCCGGCATGAAAAGCCGCAAGTGGGGCCGGATCATCAACACCGCGTCGGCACATGCGCTGGTCGCATCGCCCTTCAAGTCGGCCTATGTGGCGGCTAAGCACGGCATCGCCGGCCTCACAAAGACCGTGGCGCTCGAAGCCGCGACCTTCGGCGTCACGGCCAATGCCATCTGCCCTGGTTACGTCTGGACGCCGCTGGTCGAAAAGCAGATCCCCGACACGATGGCGGCGCGGAACATGACCAAAGAGCAGGTCATCAACGACGTGCTGCTGCATGCCCAACCGACCAAGCAATTCGTCACTGTCGACGAGGTCGCGGCACTGGCGTTGTTCCTGTGCACGGATGGCGCCAAGTCGATCACCGGTTCGATCATGCCGATCGACGGCGGCTGGACGGCGGAATAATTTCCCTCACAAGGATGCATGTCATGAGAGCCGAGGACATCCTCAAGCTGCGCTCGACGCCGCTCGCGAGCCCCAGCTATCCGGCGGGGCCGTACCGCTTCGTCGATCGCGAATATATGACGATCACCTACGAGACCGATCCGGCGCTGATCCGCGCGCATCTGCCCGAGCCGCTTGAGCATGGCGATCAGCCGATCGTCGTCTACGAATGGATCAAGATGCCGGATTCGTCCGGCTTCGGCGACTATACGGAATCGGGCCTGGTCATTCCCTGTCGGTTTAAGGGTGAGGCGTGCAGCTTCGTGTCCCAGATGTATCTCGACGACCAGGCGCCGATCGCGGCGGGTCGCGAGATTTGGGGTTTTCCCAAAAAATATGCGCATCCGAAGCTACAACTCGTGAAGGACACGCTGACCGGCACGCTGGAATATGCCGGTCAACAAGTCGCCATGGGCACCATGGCCTACAAGCATGTCTCGATGGAGGGCAGCCTCGAGACCACCAAGGCCTCGCTGGCGCGGACGCAGATCAATTTGAAGGTCATTCCGGGGATCGACGGGGATGCCGAGATTTGCCAGCTCGTGGCGCTGAATATCGAGAACATCACCATCAAGGGCTCGTGGAGCGGTCCGGCCCGCTTGCACCTTATCCCCCATGTCAACGCTCCGGTGGCGGACCTGCCGGTGCATCGGATCATCGGAGCGACCCATTTCATCGCCGACCTGACGCTCCCCTACGGGCGCGTCGTGCATGACTACAAGCGAGCCTCCTGACGGCTCGAAACCGAGGGGGATCGAGCGCGCTTGAGAGGCGGGTTTCAGCGTCGCTTGCCGCCGACGGTGCCGTACCCACCGCCCACGGTCGTGCCGCCTGTTGGTGACGCGGTGCTTACCGACGGCCCTCGACCAAAGCCGGAGTCGCTGTCGGAGAGAGGCCAACGGCGGCGTAGGGCATTGGACCCATTCGGACGCTGACCCTCGAAGTCCCCGGGATCCCGGCCGTAGCCCGGCCGCTGAGGGCGGAAGCGCGGAGGTTGATCCTGATAACCGGACGGCCCTTGGTCATAGACAGGCCTTTGGGGGCGGAAGCGCGGAGGCTGGTCCTGATAACTGGACGGCCCTTGGTCATAGACCGGCCGCTGGGGGCGGAAGCGTGGCGGCTGATCCTGATAACCCGATGGACCTTGCCCGTAATACGGTCTTTGCGGCCGAAAGCGGGGTGGCGGATCGTAGAACTCCTGCGGCGGCCCGCCCATCGGGTCTGCGCTCATGGGATCCTTGGGATGCACGAACGGTTTGGCCTTCGTTGGCGCGGGCGTCGGGGCGATGACAGCCTTCGGCGGCGGCACGATCGCCGCCTTTTGCGGCAGCACCCTGATGACCTTCGGCGGCAGCGGAGCGACCGACAGGGGGCTTGACGGCGGGCAGAGCATCGCAACCGGCGAGGCATTCCAGACGCCGTTCCAATCGCTTAGAATCTGGCCGGCGAAGCCGATCGGCCAGGGGTCGAAGGCAACGTCGAAGTCGACAAGATCGCCGATCACGTAGGACGGCAGGACAATCACGGCGATGCCACCGACGGTTTTCAGGTCGTGCACATAGGCCGTCTCCCGGATCAGCGTCTTCACGCTTGCAGCCGGAGGCGGAGCCGTGGCGGCGCAACCATGGGCAAAGGTGCCGACATCCATGAACGTCCAGACATCGGATTGATCGAAATCAGCGGCCGAAAGGGTCTTCACGTCCTCGTCCGGGGGAGTCGGCGCCCAGCCGATCTTGTGCGGGTTGGTCCGCCAGACGACCCAACCGGGGCTGAATTCGGTGCCCGGGACCCAGATCCAGCCCAGAGAGGGATCATGAGGTCCAGCGGCCATAGTGATGCACGATGGCACCCCAAGGCGTCTGGTCGAAGTAATACCAGCCCAGCCGCCGGCTGTTCACCCAATGGCAGGGCTCATAGGGGTGCCACCCCTTGGGCGTCACCGAGGGGCTCCAAACCTCACCATAGCGGGGATGCTGAACGAAGGTTCCGTAGTCCGACAGGACGGCGTGCATCTGGTCGCTGCGCAATTGCTTGAGCACCGGCCCGGTCCCAGGCGCCCCGCCAATGGCCTTGATGACTATCTTACGTTGATCATCGGGAAACTCGTCGACGAAGCGCCGAAGCACCGCAGTGTCCGCGCTGGTTTTGACGAGCGACCAGGCAGATTCGACGATGGGGGTGTTTGTCGTGAAACATCCGCGCGACGGCGGCTTCCTCTGGCTTGGCCAGCGCCAGCTCCGGCTCCGGAGCTGAGGCGGACCCCATGGGATTGACCCCGATGAGGGTGGCGGAGGGGGTTGTCGCGGCGCTGAGCGCTTTCGCGTCGAGGCTGGCGATCTTCTCACTTGCCTCGGCTCCGTGCTCGCTGGCCGGAAACTGGGCCACGAAGCGGCGCAGGCTCGTCGGATCCGTGCTGTCGCGCAGGAATGTCCAGGCGATGTCTTCGACACCTGGCGCGTCGAGCGGCTGAACGGCTGTCGGGGACTGTTCCGGGGGCTTCAGATAGACCGCCTCCCGGGAGAGCGACCCATAGACGAAGGGCTGCTGTCGGCGGTTGGTGGCGGCCAGCACATCGTCGCGCACGTTGCGGAACAGGAAATTGATCTCGAGGCCGGGGGTCTCCATGTGCTGGAGAAGCGCTGCCGTGAAGGGGCTGTGGCGTCCCTCGCCGTCTGCCGCCGTCGTGCCGTCCTTGGCCGAGAAGGCCACCAGGACATTGTCGTTCGGTTCGATCGGGGCCAGGCCTCGGGTCACGGCCCGGCTTCGTCCGGACCGTTTCATCGTTGCATCGAACGGGTCGTTGCGGCAGGCGTCGAGGATGACGAGGCCGATATCCCGCGCTCCGGCCACCGCCAACATGAGCGACTTGAGGCCGACCGCCTCATTCTCAGTGTCGATGTCCGTCCGCAATTCCGCGTCGACCGGGACGATCCAATTTTCGCCCGCGATCTCCATGCCATGGCCTGCGAAATAGATGATCGCCATATCGGCGCCGCG
This sequence comes from Lichenihabitans sp., assembly GCA_965214365.1. Taxonomy (GTDB): domain Bacteria; phylum Pseudomonadota; class Alphaproteobacteria; order Rhizobiales; family Beijerinckiaceae; genus Lichenihabitans. The sequence goes on along the minus strand of CBDCBM010000003.1, from coordinate 657,213 downwards.
CGCCTTGTCGCCAAAGCCGATCAGAGCGTGCCGAAGGTCGTCGAAACCCGCGTCCTTGAGCTGTGTCACGGCGAAGCCCAGACGTTCCAGGGAGGCCGCGACATCGGCGGCGTCAGCGGTCGGGTTCGGCAGGGCCGGCACGTTTCGGTAGTTGCTGTTGCCGATGACAAGGGCCACTCGGCCTTGCGCCACGCTCGGTTGACATAAGGCGGCCCAGCTCGTCAGTGCCATAACAACATAAAAAAGGCTCGACGCGATAAGGGTGCGGGTTCGCATCTCGACCTCCCAGAAGGAGCCTCGATCAGACTGGAGGCACGCCCGCCGATGTCGCATGTGGGAGATCGGACTTCTGTGATGCGGCTCACATCGGGCGGGACCCTGGCGTTAGCCTTGCCGCGCGACACCGAGGCTGCTTTATACCAGCAGCTTCAATTCCATGCAGCGCCTCGACGTCGTGCTCCGAAAGTGTCTTTCAATGGTTTCGCTGGATTACCACTCCGACATCCTGGCCGAGGCCAAGGCTTGGCCGTTCGAGGAGGCGCGCAAGCTCGTCAAGCGGGTTGAGCGGACGGGGCAATCGAGCGTGCTGTTCGAGACCGGCTATGGCCCCTCGGGCCTACCGCATATCGGCACCTTCGGCGAGGTGGCCCGCACCACCATGGTGCGCCAAGCGTTCCGCATCCTCACCGACCACAAGATCCCGACGCGCCTTGTCGCCTTCTCCGACGATATGGATGGGCTGCGCAAGGTGCCCGAAAACGTGCCGAACCAGGAGCTGCTTCAGCAGCACCTCGGCCGGCCCTTGAGCGAGGTGCCAGACCCGTTCGGGGAAGCGTCGAGCTTCGGCGAATCCAACAATGCGCGGTTGCGGGCCTTCCTCGACCGGTTCGGCTTCGACTACGAGTTCATGTCTTCCACCGTCGCCTACAAATCGGGCCGCTTCGACCCAGCGCTGCTCTTGATGCTACGGCGGCTCAATGCGGTCATGGACATCATGATCCCGAGCCTCGGGGTGCAGCGGGCCGCGACCTATTGCCCATTCCTGCCCATCCACCCGGAAAGCGGCGTCGTGATGCAGGTGCCTCTGGTGGGTCGCGATGTCGAGAAGGGCACCATCGCCTGGCGCGATCCCTCATCCGGCACGCTGTTCGAAACCCCTGTGACCGGCGGTCATTGCAAGCTGCAGTGGAAGCCCGACTGGGCGATGCGCTGGCACGCACTGAGGGTGGACTACGAGATGGCGGGCAAGGACCTGATCGATAGCGTGAAGCTGTCGGGACGGATCGCGCGCGTTTTGGGTTCAGAGCCACCGGAAGGCTTCAACTACGAGTTGTTCCTCGATCAGACCGGGCAGAAGATTTCGAAGTCCAAGGGCAATGGCCTGACCATCGACGAATGGCTGCGCTACGCCTCGCCCGAAAGCCTGTCGCTGTTCATGTTTCAAAAGCCGTCGGCCGCGAAGCGGCTCTATTTCGACGTCATTCCCCGAGCGGTCGACGAATATCTGACCTTCCTCGATGCCTTCGGGCGACAGGCCGCGCGGGAGCAACTGAATAATCCCGTCTGGCATATCCATGACGGCGTCCCGCCCGCGCCCGAGCGGTTGTCGCCGGCCGATGGCGAGACCGGCACGTCCGTCTCCTTCGTCATGCTCCTCAACCTCGCCGCCGTCGCCAACAGCGAGGACCCGGCCGTCCTCTGGGGATTTCTGCGCCGCTACGCGCCCGGTGTGTCGCCGGACACTCATCCCCGGCTCGACAAGCTGGTCGGCTATGCCGGGCGCTACTTCCGCGATTTCGTGCGGCCCTCCAAAACCTATCGGGCGCCCGACGACGTCGAACGCGAGGCACTCCAGCGGCTCGACGAGGCGCTTGGCGCGATTCCGCCGGGGTCAAGCGCGGAGGATATCCAGACCGCGCTCTACGATGTGGCGCGCCCGATCGCCCGCTACCAGGATTTCAAGGCCAAGACCGCGACGCCGGAGCGACCCGGCGTGTCCAACGAATGGTTCAATACGCTCTATCAGGTGTTGCTGGGCGAGGAGCGCGGGCCGCGCTTCGGCTCTTTCGTGGCGCTCTATGGCATCCCCGAGACGCGCGACCTTATTGCACGGGCGCTCAGCGGCGCCTTGATCGCGGACCACAAGGCTTTCCTGGCAGAGCGAGAGACGGCCGTGTCGTCATAAGCCATAGGGCTGGGTCGAGGGATTGAACGTACCCTTGTCGGGCGGATGTCAATGTTCGTCCGTAAGCGACTTGTCCGGTTGGTCGTCGGCGATAGACCCATCGTCGTCGGATTGACCTCCAGGAGCCGTCATTTGACGGTTTGCTCGCCGATGGCCGGCCCTTCGGTGGATTGCACTTCGGTGGAGAGTTGCTCTTTGGGTTTCAGGTCGTCGGAAGACGTATTGCCGGGCTTGTCTCCTGACCCACTCGTCTTTTTGGATTGGTCGTCTGGAGGAGGGGGAGTCGGCGTTGTGTCGGAGTCGCAGGTGGCCTTGGGCGCGATCTTATAGGCCAGATAGCCCGCATGGCTGAGCGCCAGAAGTCCGATGAAGGTTTGGGAAATCTTCGGCAATGTCGTCAGGGGACCTGTTGCCCTGGAGAGGGCAGCAATGATCGCGCCGATATAAATACAGAGAAGAAGCAAAGTGATGAGCAGTTGCTGAACTTTGGAGACGTCGATCAACCCCGCATTTGCGGCTTCGTCTCCCGTTACCATATCGATCCAGGCCGCTTTGTTCCGGTTGGTCCGGTTCATCAACAGTCCCTTCATCGTCACTTCTCTGGTGGGCGTTCCTGTGGTCTGCGCGAACCTGTCCTTTGCGGCGGTTGTGGCGCCTGTCGAGGGAGCATTTTGGCTTTCCTTGAGCGCGAGGATGGCTGGAACCGCGCTTGTGGTGAACGCCGCGATACCCATTGCCTCAAGAAGTTCGGGGGGAATGTTTATCTGCAGCGGGTCTCCTATGGGCGCCCCAAAGTAACTAAAAATGTTCAGCCGGGCGTAGGTCAACAGTCCGGCCAGGATAATAATTGTCCAGGCTGCCATTTGCAGACGCGACAAGCTATATTGATCGAGACCATTGATGGCGATACCAGTGGGACTACCGGTGACGACCCAACCGATACAAGCAATAATTCCGGTAATACAAAGTAGATCGACAATAAAGACAAACACGGCCGCAACATGGGTGTCGAAATGTGTCGTTGGATCGGATTGGGAAAAAGATGCTAGGCCCCAAGTCGAAAGGCCCAGGACGGCGATAAAGAACAAAACAAACGCCGTTGCATTGCGCATGGTGACGCTCTCCCTCTAATGAAGAAAGGTTTGCACAACCAAAAAACGCAATCAACAAAAATGCAACTTAAAGAGGAAAATTCATCTGACCTTCTCCATGGCCTCCGCCAAAACCTCGAAAATCCGAGGCTCTTTGCAGCGGCCGACATTGAAGCGTAAAAAACCGCTCGCCGTATGGCTGGCGCTGAAGACATTGCCAGGCGCCAGGATCACGCTGTTCGACAAGGCCTCCCGCGCGACATTGGCGGCGTCGAGTCCCTCGGGGAGTTCCATCCAGACGAACAGACCGGCCTTTGGTGTGATAAACGGCGTCATGCCGACGGCCGAGAGACGCCGAATAGCCTCGCCCATGGCGGCGGAAAGTTTTGAGCGCAGTCCGTCCATGTGCCTGCGGTACGAGCCGTCCGTCAGCATGTGGTGAACGAGGACGGCGGCGAGATGACCATGGCCGAGGCTCGTCGCCAATTTGAGATCGACCAGCGGCTCGACCCATTGGGGCTTGATGGCGATGTAACCGCAGCGCACGGCCTGCGTCATGGTTTTGGAAAAGCTGCCCACCGCGATCACACGGTCGAGCCTGTCGAAGGCCGCCAACCGAGGGGTGGTTTCGGCCTCGAGATCGACGAAAACGTCATCCTCGATGATGAGCGTGTCGAATTGCTCCGCGAGCTTCAAAATCCGATGGGCCGCGAGCGCCGATAGTGTGACCCCGGTTGGGTTATGCACACCCGTGTTGGTGACGTAGAAGCGCGGCCGGTGCTCGGCGAGGGCCGAGGCGAAGGCGTCGAGGTCTGGCCCGTCGCGGCCGAACGGAACACCGATGACGCGAACGCGCTGCGCCCGTAGCATGGCATGGAAGTTGAAGTAACAGGGGTCGTCCACAAAAACCGTGTCGCCGGGTTCGAGCAGAAACCGGCACAGGAGATCGAGGCCGTGGGACGCCGAGTCGGTCAGCACGATTTGTTCGGGCGCGGCTGGTATTCCCCTCTCGGCGAAGCGCAAGGCCAATTGTTGGCGCAGGGGCGTGAAGCCCAGCGGCGTATCATAATGGCAGAGTGTCCCCGTCGCCGACTCTCGCGCCAGATGCCGCAGGCCTTTGCGGATCGCAGGCCCCGGCATCCACGCGGAAGGTAGCCAGCCGGAACCCGGCCGCAGCACGCCGTTACCAGCTTCGAGCGACTGTCGCGTCAGCCAGAGCGGATCGATCGCTCGGTCGATTTGCGGGCTGATCGCCTGCAGCGACAACGGCCTCGTCAAGCCCGCAACATAGAAACCCGAGCCGCGACGAGCCGCGATGGCGCCTTCGGCCACCAGGCGGTCATAGGCCTCGACGACCGTCGATTTCGATACTGCCATTTTGAGCGCGAAATCACGCACGGACGGCAGACGGGCACCCGGCGCCAGGGCACGGCTGTCGATCCGCCCCTTGATGGCCGCCATAACGGCTTCGACCCGCGTTGGTTTGATGGAGTTGGCGATGGATCGATCGAGCATCTGTACTGCAAATCTCACAAGACAGTTTATAGAAATTGTACTGAATTGTCCCTGGAGCGTCCAGCCCCTGACCGTGATGATGCGGGGCAGAGGAGGAGACGATGGATCTCTCGGTTCGGACCATACAGGGGCGACGTCAATGGTTGAGGTGGGCAACGCTACGCGCCATCGTTGTTTGGCCCGCGAGGGTCGTCGCGGCGCGGCGCGCCATGCTGCAACTCACTGAAATGAGCGCCCATGAGTTGAAGGACATCGGACTCTTTCCGCAGGATCTCATCGACGCCACGGCTTTGTCGCTCCATGTCGATCCCACGGATGACCTGGCCCGCCGGGTGCGGGAGCGACGACGGATGCGATGACAGGACGATCACGAGGTGGCGACTGCCTCGCTCGCTTGATAAGCCAGCGCAACGAGGGAGGAGCGACTGATGACCGATACGACATCGAAAGGCCGACACGCGGGCTCGTTCGGCGACGTCGCAGCCCTTTACGAGCGCAGTCGGCCGACTTATCCGTCGGAAGCCATCGATTGGCTCTTGCCGAAGAAAGCGCGGCTTGTCGTCGATCTCGGCGCCGGCACCGGCAAGCTAGCGCGTGATCTTGTCAGCCGTGGGCTTGAGGTCCTGGCGGTTGAACCGTCCGATGGCATGCGAGCGGAACTTACGCGCGTCCTGCCGGGCGTGAGGACGATGTCGGGGCGCGGGGAAAGCATTCCGCTCGCCCCCTCCTCAGTCGATGCCGTCCTCGTGGCTCAGGCATGGCACTGGGTCGATCCCATCGTAGCCCTTCCGGAAGTCGGGCGCGTGCTGAAACCTGGCGGGCGGCTTGGTCTCATCTGGAATAGTCGCGACGAATCTATCGGTTGGATCGCCGCACTCGGTCGGATCATCCATCGTCACGGCTTCGCCGAGGAGGGGAGCAAGGATGTCGACATCGGCGCGCCCTTCGGGGCTGCGGAGCGACACGAAAGTCGTTGGTCTCATCATATCACGGTGGAAGAGTTGCTCGAACTCGTCGCATCGCGCAGCTATTTCATTCTTCTCACAGCCAAAGAACAGGATGCCGTTCTGCGCGCTGTGCGTAGCCTCATCGCAATGCATCCCGGAACCGTGGGGGCGCACAGGCTGATCATGACCTACGTGACGCGATGCATCAGAGCGGACCTGCCGGCGTGACCGTCCTACAGGAACGGTCTTCCGCCTATCGCTCGATCGGCTGGCGACGGGTGGGCGAAGCCTCCGTCCAATGCGCTCTTCCCATGCCCGAAATTTTGAGTAAATTGCTGGCGTCGCAAATGTGATTGCAATCACATTGAGATGCTGACGCTTCGTTTAACTTACAAATTGTCTCGTCAGTCTCGGGACTGTGAAACTTCGGTTTTTGATCAGTAAATACCAAGTGTGCTCGCCGCATCGGCGTGAACGGTACAAAACAGGGCTGTGAAGCTGTGATGACGTTATTGAAGCGCGTCGTTCTTTCCTGCTCGGTCGTGATCATCATGGCTACGGTGTCATGCTGGGGCAATGCGACTCGGGCTCAGACGCCTTTGGCCGGAAAATATGCTCTTGTCCTGGGCAATTCCTCCTATCAGCACGTCAATAAGCTTCCCAACCCGGCCTATGACGCAAAAGCGGTCGGCGAGTCGTTCGAACGGCTAGGCTTCAAGGTGACCACGGCGGAAGATCTTGGTTACGACGAGATGAGGCGTGCAATCCTGCAATTCGGCCGCGACGCCCGGGGCGCCGACATGGCGGTGATCTATTTCGCTGGTCACGGCATCGAACTGGGGGGCGAAGATTGGCTGATCCCGATCGATGCCGATCTTCAAACCGACCTCGATGTCGATACGGCGGCGATCAATCTGAAATCGCTGATGAAGGCCGTGTCCGAAACGCAAAATCTCGGCCTCATCATTCTCGATGCGTGTCGAACCAATCCGTTTCGGCTTCGGTCGCCAACCGAAGGGCGGGCAGCCGAACCCCTGGAACGCGGGATCGTCATGCCCAACCGGGGCGACAGGGGTCTGGCCCCGCTCGACCCATCTGACAGCGGCCTTGCGGCGGTCGATCCGGTGAACAACGTGCTGGTCGCCTTCGCGGCTCGGGATGGCACGGTCGCGGAAGATGGCCTGGGAAGCCACAGCCCGTTCACCTCCGCCCTTCTGACTCACCTCGAAACAAAAGGACTCGAGATCAATTTTCTGTTCCGGAACATCCGGGACGACGTTCTCGCGGCGACGAAGAACCAGCAAGAGCCTTTCACTTACGGATCCTTGTCCAAGGATGCGATCTACCTCAATTCGGCACCAGTGGCGCAGGGTGAAGGTCCCCCGATCGGAGGTGATGAAATCGCCTGGGCTTTCCTGAACGGCTCGCAGGATGTGGAAAGCCTGCAGCGTTTCGTGACAACGTTTCCGCAAAGCGCCCATGCCGGTGAGGCGCAAGCCAGAATAGCCTTGCTGTTGAACCCCCATCCCTTCCTGGCGACGCTTGTCGTGCCAGACAGCATCACGACGCGAACCGAACTTGCGCCTCAAACGATCGCTGTCGGGACTGACGTCAAGCCCGAAGAGCTCGCACGAAAGTTCACGCATGACTCTACAGCGGTGGACATGGCCTGGGATGTGATCAAAGCCACCAAAGACCAGAAAACGATCGAGCATTTCGTCAACGCGTTCCCGACTTCTCCACGTCGCGCGACCGTTCATCCCAAGGTCACCGGCTCGGCTCGAAGGCAACTCGTTATTCCCCGGTCGATCGACATCGATCGCCAACAAGCGATCGTCTCATCGGACGTCCCGTGGGACAAGGCGCCGGAGGCGACGGGCAATCAACTGGTGGATGTGTTTTCCACGGATTACACCACTCGCGAGGACCGGCGTGCCCGGGCTTGCGATCGGCTGGCGGCCGACCCCAATGATGTCAGTCGCAGCCCTGGCGTCGAGGGCGCAACGTTCGACCGCATGGACGGGGGGGCGGCTCTTTACGCGTGCAGAGCCGCAGTGAACGCCTTTCCCGACGTCGCGCGTTATCGCTACCAGCTTTGCAGAGCTTATTCCAAGATCGGGCGGTATAAGGACGCCAGCAATGAGTGCCAAGCGGCTATCCAGGAGGCTGCGGCCGTGGGGCCGCCGCCGGCCGCCTATAATTTCACGTTTGAAAACATCAGCAATATTCAAAGCCTAGGCCCCAGCGCCGGCGTCGGAAAAGGTCCCGGCAATGATGTCCTGGTGCCCCGGCCCAATGCCATCCCCTTGAAAAATGCCGCGGGCTCGGTCGGGGTCCGGGTGAACCAATCCGTGAACGTATTGTCCAATGCCCTCTCGAAGGGCGGTCCCAAGGGCCAGGGTGATGGAAAGATCCTTCAACGAGTCAAATCTGCGCTGACCTCGTCAAACGGGGGGCGGGCAGCGCTCAACGCCGCCAATTCCGGTAACGGCGGGCAGGACAATGTGCCGGCGCTGCGAGCCGCTGCTCGGCGATTCGCCGCTTCGGCGAGAGCCCTTCGGGCGGGCGCCCAGATTGCTCGCACCGAAGGTAAACCTCTGATCACTCAGAATTTAGCCAGGGAAGCAATGGCCGCGAGGGCTTTGGCCCACAGGACCATCGTGGCCGTCCGGATCGCGGCACCCAGGGTCGCTCTGCCAGGCCCAGGATTGATCAAAATTAAGGCGCCGAGGATCGTGATGCCAAAAATCATCATCCCCCACATCATGATCAAGCGCCCGTAATCTCATGGCGCGTGTTGCGGATTCCTGCCGCCATTCCGCTGCTTGGATGGACACGCAACAGGGCGGATATTTTTCTTAGAATAGAATTGAATCTCGAACGTTTTGACCGTGGTAAAGTATCAGAAATCCTGTCATTCTCTCATGGAGATGTGCTGTATCGACCCACAATGTTCCAAGATGTCGCGACATTCGGTAAAAGTAAGTCCGATGAGACGCGACCTATTCCATGCGCGAACCGATGCGGCTCTACCTCGTTCCAACTCATAATGCGGCGCTAAAGCGTGCCGCAATTGCAACACCGGCCGAGCAATCTAAGGCGCGTCGGACTTTCCACTTGTAACCTCTGGATGTGTTGTTAGCGATTGGCTGTACGAATAATGTGGACATGCCATGCGACTTGCTCGACTCTCTGTCCTCATTACCGTGGCGGTATTTTCAGCCACGCCGGGATTTGCTGCCGATCTATCGGCGCAAGCCAGTCAGCCAAACGGCGATGTCGCGCAACTTCAGCCGTTCACGTTTACTCTAACCAACGATACCCAGCTTTATACTTATTCTGGCAATAGAGCCTATATTTACAACGTCCCTGTTCCGAAGGGACGCGGGACGCAGGTGTACGCTCCGGTTTCGCTTGAGGCCTCCGGTGATATTTCATCCTTGGTTGCTTTCGATACGATTATTCGAAGCGGCTATATCTTTTCCAACCAATCGACCCCTGGCTTTGGCGGTTCAATTTCAACCGCTGCCGACACTTCGATCACAAATCAATTCACCTACTCGGGTTTTGGCAACATTGTTCCCTATTTTGCCATGACTTTGAATATTCCCACCGGTACGTCAGCCCTGTTCGGCTCGGCAACTCGGGCGAGACTGGATAGCGATATTGTTCCGCTGGACACATTTGGCCAGGGACTCAATGTCGGGCCGTCAATTGGTGTGGCCGTGCAAATCGATCCAGAATGGCTGGCAACATTGGGCTTGGGCTATACATCCAACGGAAGCTATACCACCGACCAATTCGCATCCGGTTCGAATGTCGTCAACCCGCAGCCTCCCGGCCAAAAACTTGCTCCCGGCGACAATTTCTACATCTCGCCGCAACTGCGCTATCAGTCTGGCGCTTTGACGGTGACAAGCACCAACTCCGTGACATTCTCGGGCGACACCTATATCGACGGTGTAAAGACATTCCAATCCGGCTATCAAGTCCTGACAGGACTTGCCGGATCGTATCGCTGGGCGCCGGAGTGGCAATCCCTCTTTTCGGGGGTGTATACGCACACGGCCCGGAACAAGACGAGCGGGCAGATTGTAGACGGCCAAGCGGTGGGAACAGTCGGCGTTTACGGAGCTGAGCCGTCGAACAGCAATAGCGATTTGGTGAAGTTCGATTTCGAGCACGATTTCATCTACGGCGCATTCGCAGTGGGGCCGACATTCGGCTTCATGTACCGAGATCGCAATTCCTATAATCCTATCGATTTGTCCTTCAACCCAGCCAAGACGCAGGTGAAGGTTGGAGCACGGTCCGAATATATCGTTTCGGAGAAATTCAAGATCAATTTCAAAGTAGAACATGCGTGGACCCGCGAGGGTTCAAAACCAAATGACTACCTCTACGATCCGGTATTCGGGCAGACAGGTGTCAACGGTTCTATCAGTGCAATTCATAACCAGTCCTGGCTCGTGTCGCTCGGCACTGCCTACACGTTCTAGGAGCTACCCTCGATGTTGCCACTCCTGAAGATTTCAGCCTTTGCTGCATGTTTAGCGTCAATCACGGTTGTCCCGAGCTATGCGGATTCCAAGAAAACCATCAAACGCGACGTGCTGCGCCAGATGGTTCAACTGTCCGTAGCTTACACGCAAGCGAGAATATCTTTCACATCTCCGCCTTTTCCTGTGCAGTTCGTTGACACGTCGCCGTTCGCTGGCACGGCCCAAGCAAGATCGGGTCTACAGCCGATTGTGAATCCCAACGCGGGCGAACCGAACAATAACTTTTTCGTGTCGGAGGCTCAACATCTGACAGCCGGAAACTATAATGTGTTTGCAGAAGGTAATACTTATACAATAACTAACCTCGCTACAGGCACTGTGCATACCTACCCTATAACTCCAAATGCTGCGGCCCAGTTGCCATCGCATTCGGTGTCGGGGTCAGCGGTCGTCGAGTCAAATTTCAAAGGGGCCGTGTTTGTGAATTATACATTGAAGCGTTAGGAATAACGTGTTATGAAACATACGATACACTTGTGTTTTTTCAGCATCCTGATCATCATTTCACCGGTTCTCGTCGATCGTGAATAATTCCTGCGCCTTGCGCACGCCCCGCAGGGCGTAACGGCCGACCGAGACGATATGACCCCGTTTTTCCGGTGGGGCGGCGTTGACGAGGTCGGCCGACATCAGCAGCGTGCGGTCGACCGATCGGCACAGCGAGGCGATACGGTTGACCTCGTTCACTGCCGGGCCCACGACGGTGAAATCGAGACGGGTCTCGCTGCCGATGTTGCCATAGAGCACGTCTCCAATATGCAGCCCGAGATAGACGTCGGTGACAGGCCGGCCCTCGTCGGCGCGGCGCGCATTGAGGATCGCCAAGCGCTTGCGCATCTTGGCTTCGGCCTTGAGGGCGCCCCGGCAGGCCTCGGCACGATCCTCCGTCGTGAATATGGCGAGGATGCCGTCTCCAATGAGCTTGAGCACATCACCCCCGCATTCAGTGATGGATGAAATCGCAGCCTCGGCATAATCGTTGAGAAGGGGAATAATCTCCTCGGGAGGCGCTTTGTCGGTGATGGCCGTGTAACCGCGCAGGTCCGAAAACCACAGGACGGCCCTTATCTTTTCTGCGGTGCCCCGCATGATCCGGCCGCTGAGCACCCGTTGCCCCGCGTCCCGCCCGAGATAGACATCGACGAGGGTGCTGGCGATCCGCGCCAGCGAGGCCGATTTGATGGCCAGCGCCAGCAGCGGCACAAGGCGGCGCAAGGCGAGAATGTTGCCGTCGCTGAAACCTTCCTCGTGGCGCGTCATCCAGTGGGACAGGACGCAATCCATTTCGCCGATGCGTCCCTGTGCGGCGAAACGATGCACGAGGCCGAGATAGTCGGTGTGGCCTTCGTCCCGGAAGCTTTCGAATTGGGGGAAATCGCAAGGATCGCCGAGGCCGATGCGCCGACGAATTTCGCTCTCGTCGTGGGTGAGCATGTGGTGGAACGAACTTTGCTGCCAGTTGACCGCAGCCTCGCCCTCATTCGTGCGGCCATATTCCACCATCGGCTCATGCGGGACGCCGTCACCTCGCCAAGGGAAGGCGCGGCCTTCGAACACCGGATGGAGCGTATCGACGATGGCGATGGCTCGAGAAAGGTCGAGGCCCGCCTCGCGGCAGCCGTGACAGAAGCCGCTGATGAGATCGGGTTCGCTCGCCCCGGCGAGCCCCTGTTCCGCGAGCCAGCCCGACAGAGCCGTGATATCGCTGTCCTGCATGATGTCTCCAGCAACGCCGGCAGCGTTCCGCATCCGCGCCTCCCGGCTCGGCAGTCGTGAAGCCGCTTTTCGCATTCTACTCCATTCTCGCCGCAACGGCTTTGTCGATGGTGTCGAGGGTCCCGGGCGACGATGACAAAATGGGGTTCTCCGCCGGGGTCGGTCGGGATATTCATCCTTGCCAGGCGGATTTCCGCTGCGGCTCATCGGATCGACCGCTACAACGACATCGAAGTGGATTGGGTTTGATCATTCGATCCCATCGCTGACCAACTCATGGAGCCGATTCTGATGGCCTTGACGCTCGTGCCCGGCGCTGTCTCGTTCGATCATTGGCGCGACATTTATTTTGGTGCTGCCGTGGTGCTCGACCCTGCAAGCCGGCCCGCCATCGAAGCCGGCGCGAAAACGGTCTCGGCCATCCTACGCAGAGGCGAGCCCGTTTACGGTATCAACACCGGCTTCGGGAAATTGGCCAGCATCAGAATCGCGCCCGAGGACCTCGCGGTCCTTCAGCGCAACATCGTGCTGTCCCATTGCGCCGGCGTGGGCGAGCCGCTCACGGTCGAGGTCGTTCGGCTGATTCTCGCCCTCAAGATGACGAGTCTCGCACAGGGCGCCTCCGGAGTTCGCCCGGAATTGGTGGACATGCTCGGCGTCTGCCTCGATCGGGCCCTCATTCCCGTCGTTCCGGGGCAGGGGTCTGTGGGTGCCTCGGGGGACCTCGCGCCGCTCGCCCATCTCACCGCCGCTTTGATCGGGGAGGGCGAGTTCTTCGTCGAAGGCCGCAGAGTGCCGGCCCGGGAGGCCTTGGCCGGGGCCGGGCTTGCGCCGCTGGTTCTGGGACCCAAGGAAGGGCTGGCGTTGCTCAACGGAACCCAGGTCTCGACCGCGCTGGCGCTGGCGGGCCTTTTCGAAACCGAAAGGGTGTTCCAGGCGGCTCTGGTCACGGGGGCGCTCAGCGTCGACGCGGCCAAGGGTTCGGACGCTCCCTTCGATGCCCGCATTCAGGCGCTTCGTCGCCAATTGGGACAGATCGAGGTCGCGGCGGCCCTGCGCATGCTCATCGCGGGAAGCCGCATCCGCGCGTCCCATCTCACCAATGACGATCGCGTGCAGGATCCTTATTGCTTGCGCTGCCAGCCGCAGGTGATGGGCGCCTGCCTCGATATTCTGCGCCAGGCGGCCGCAACGCTGGAACGCGAGGCGAACGGCGTTTCCGATAATCCCCTGGTCTTCGCGGAATCCGGGGAAGTCATCTCGGGCGGCAACTTCCATGCGGAGCCGGTGGCTTTCGCAGCCGACATCATCGCCATGGCGATCTGCGAGATCGGCTCGATCGCGGAGCGGCGCATCACCATGCTGACAGATCCGGCTTTGTCGGGATTGCCGGCATTCCTGACGCCCAAGCCGGGCCTCAACTCGGGTTTCATGATCGCGCAAGTGACGGCGGCGGCGCTGGTCTCGGAGAATAAGGGCAGGGCCTTTCCGGCAAGCGTCGATTCCATCCCAACTTCGGCCAACCAGGAAGATCACGTTTCGATGGCCGCGCACGGAGCGCGCCGGCTGATCGCCATGGCGTCGAACGCCGCCCATGTCATCGGCATCGAATTGCTGGCCTCGGTGCAAGGGTGCGACTTCCATGCGCCGATGCACTCCAGCGAGCCCTTAGAGCGCGCCCGTGCGGGTTTACGGGCGCTGGTCCCTACGCTGGAGGACGATCGTTTCTTTGCGGCCGATATCGAGGCGGCTACAGGGCTTGTGACCTCGGGCCAGTTGGTCGCATCCATCGGAACGAGCCTGCCAGGCTGTTCGACCGGACCGGCCTAGACGTGACCATCCGCATCATTCGCAGCCGCGATCACGTCCGGACGCCATGGAAAAACGGCGGCGGCACCACTGCGGAAGTCGTCGTCGCGCCGCCCGGCGCAGATTTCGATCATTTCGACTGGCGCATCAGCATGGCTGATGTGACGAGCCCCGGACCCTTCTCTGCCTTTCCCGGCATCGCCCGGACCTTAGCGTTGATCGAGGGCGCCTCGCTTGACCTTGATGTCGACGGCGTGACGCATAGGCTCGACGCTGCCTCGCCGTTATTGAATTTCGCGGGGGAATCCCAGATCAGCGCCAGATTGCCGACCGGTCCGATTCGCAATCTCAACGTCATGACCCGGCGCAATCGGTTTCAGCATCGGATGCGCTATATTCCGGCAAAGGGCGTGCTGGACTGGAAGTCGGCGGGCGTTCTCGCGATCGTCGCGATCAAGGAGGCAAGCGTCGTGACGCTGGACTCCCAAATCTATCGACTCGACCGGCTGGACGTACTGGTGGCCGAACCTTTCGCAGGAACCGCCACCTCGGAGTGTCCGATCATCGCGATCGATTTCATCGCGAGATAGACCGGTCTACTTTTTCTCCAGCATCAGATGGCCTCGCGTCTGGATCATCCCCTTCGCCTTATCGGCCAGCAGGGCTAACATCAGGGGAAGTTGAACGGCCACCGTAACCTGCTCATCGCCGACCTCGATGGAGCCGGTGATGGTCTGGGACATGGCACTGACCCGAAAGTCGAGCCGATCGTTTGTCCAGCGGTCTTCGAGGACGGTGATTCTACCCGCGTACGTCTGCTTCAGATGCTCGATGCCGGTTTGCAGCCGATGCAGGGCCTCCTGCTGTCCCAAATGATGGGGAATAGAAACGACAAGCGGCTTGGACATACTGGACCTGGACTAGCGACGCGATGGGACGATAACGCCGAGGGTTCGCGTTCGGATGCGAAAGTTGGAGTGTCTTACGCTGCCTGCATCGACGATGCACTATCGGCAATGTGCGCCCCGGCCCGTGCGGCTTAACCGCGGTTGCGGGGTATCGTCAACGTCTTGACGTTATGCGGCCTCGCCATTCGTCGAGCCGGCCAATCCTGTGGCGACCCGCATATCCCGCAATGTTTCCTCTATACACATCAGTAGCCGTAGCAGGACGCGCGCCTTTGCTGCCTCGATGGTGCTTTCCTCAACAGCGGCAAGCGTTTCAAGCTCAAGCTGGATGAGAAATTGCAGATTGCTCAGTGTCTGTCCGCAAAGCTTGCCATCCTGAAGACCGTTTCGCATGGCCCACCCGATCCAGCCTCACCCCAGCCATAGATCGAGCCTGAACCAGCTTCGTTAACGATCATCGATCGGGGAGGCGGACCCGCCATTCTTTTTCAGGATGGAACGGATCCGCGTCGCGAGTTCCTCGACCGCAAAGGGTTTTGTCATCATCTGCATGCCGGCTTCGAAATGCCCCGCCCTGAAGGCCGCGTTTTCGGCGTAACCGGTGATGAAAAGCACGTCGAGATTAGGACGGTAGGTCCGGGCCTGTTCGGCCAATTGGCGGCCGTTCATACCCGGCAAGCCGACATCGGTGATCAGGAGGTCGATACGCTTCTCGGCGACCAGCGCGCGCAAGCCGGCCTGCCCATCCGCCGCCTCGATCGCCCGATAGCCAAGATCCCGCAGCACTTCGAGCACCAGTCCGCGTACGGTCTCGTCATCTTCGACGACGAGAACCGTCTCGCCAGCCTCGGCACGCGGCGCCGTGCTGTGGGGGTCTTCGGTCTTGAGCTCGCCGCCCCTAACATGTCGGGGCAGAAAGATCTTGACCGTCGTTCCTTGTCCGACCTGGGATTCGATCTTCACATGGCCGTCAGACTGCTTAGCAAAGCCATAGATCATCGACAGCCCAAGTCCGGTGCCCTGTCCTATGGGTTTTGTCGTGAAAAACGGGTCGAACGCACGCGCAATGACGTCTTGCGGCATCCCTGTCCCGGTATCCGCCACGGACACCATCACATAGTCCCCGGCGGCCAAGCCCGGTTCGCGCAAGGCATCGGCCGCGTCGATGACCGTATTCGCGGTCTTCACAGTCAACCGGCCGCCGTCCGGCATGGCGTCGCGTCCATTGATCGTCAGATTGAGCAATGCGTTCTCCAATTGATGCGGATCGCAGAGCGTCAACCAGATGTCCGCCCCCGCCATGGTGTCGAGAACCACTCCCTCGACGAGGGTCCGCCGCAACAGGTCGTCCATCGAGACCACAAGGGCGCTGACGTCGACGACCTTGGCTTCCAAGGGCTGGCGGCGGGAGAAGGCCAGCAAGCGATGCGTGAGGGCCGCCGCCCGGTTGGCCGATGACAACGCCATAGCGAGATAGCGGCCGATCACATCGCCATTGCCCTGCGCGAGACGCTTTTCGATGAGGGCCAGCGAACCGATGATGCCGGTCAAGAGGTTGTTGAAATCATGCGCGATGCCGCCGGTGAGCTGGCCGATCGCCTCCATTTTTTGGGCCTGCCGCAATTGTTCCTCGGCCTGCCGTTGCCCAGTGATGTCGCGTGCGATGCCGATCAGCAATTGAGTATCGTCGTCTTCGATCGGAAGCGGCGCGAGAACGCCTTCTGCGGTGCGCCAACCCCCTTCGACTTCGATACTCAACTCATAGTTGACGGGCCGTCCGGTTTCCGCCGACATGCTGCAGAGGTCGTGCAGCGGCTGTCCGGTGCTTGTGCGCTGCGAGACGACATGGCCGACCATCTCAGCGGCCGGCCTCCCCATGAAACGCTCGCTGGCGGAATTCACCGCGTCATAGATCGCCTCGCCGTCCGGACCCATCCGAATAAGGAAGATCGGCGCGGGCGCGTTGGCAAATAAGGTGCGGAAGCGCGCTTCGCTGGTCGTCAGTTCCTGGGTGCGTTGGGTGACACGATTCTCCAGGGTGGCGTTGAGATCGTGCAGCGCCGCCTCCGCTCTGGCGCGCTCCAGCGCTTCCCAAAGACGCGCCGCAACCTCTCCCACCAATGCCACTTCGTCGGCGGACCAATCTCGCTCGGTCCGGCTGCCGACCAATAGCGCGCCCCGAAGCTTGCCATCTCGAATGAGCGGGACGGCCAGCAGCGTCCGCAAACCCTCCGCGATCACCGCCAAGGTCGCTTCCGGCGTTGTCCCCGGCTGGAAAGTCGCCGCCAGGCCTCGCTTGAGATCCTCGAGATGGGGATCCCCGAGGTCCTCCAGCCGCAGGTGGCCGACCAGTGGGGGTACGCTGCCGTCTGACCAACCCGTATCGAACATAAGTTCGTTGTGGGCCGACACCTCGCCGTAGCCGGCACGGCACGCCTTCAGATGCCGGCCAAGCGATTGCGCCGTGACCTCCATGATTTCATCCGAGTCTTCCAGTTCGCGCAAACGGTCGCCGAGCACGAGTAGAAACCCTTGACGGGCCTGGTTGCTGCGCAGGGTCGCCGCGGCTTGCACCCTTTCGATGGCCTCCCAGGCTCTCCCCGCGACATTCTCCAAAAGCGATATGTCGGCCGGCATCCAGCGGCCTTGATCCCGTTCAGCCAAGAACAACGAACGGAGCCGTCCCTCCCGCACGAGGGGCACAACGAGCCTCGCCCCCGCGCCGCTATCGATGACGACGCTCAGCCCCCGATAGAGGGTCGCGGCCTCCCCAGGCACAAGATCGGCTAAAGCCTGCGTTCCTGTTTTTCTGTTGACCCCTGGGATTTCCCCTCCATCCTCGAAGATGGCTTCATCGTGAAGAAGATCGACGTCGGCGTGACCGACCAGGATGGCTCCGGTCTCCTGGCTGATGACGATCAGCGCCATGGCCATCACATCGTTGCGGGTCAGGGCGAATCGAAATCCATCCGCGACCTTGAGGAGAAGCGATTGCTGCGAGGGATGCCGATCCTCATCCGACTGTTCCCTGATCGGCGCATGGGGTTCGAGCAGAAGACATAGGACGCCAAGCACAGAGCCGGCATCGTCGATCAAGGGGCTGGACCTGAGATAGAACCGGTGGAGCTGCCCCTGACCGCCCCATCGAACGGCGAGTTCCAAATTGGGCACGGATTGAGGCTGCCGCTTGAGACCCGCGTCCAGGATCGGCCGCATCGCGTCCGTAGCTTCGGGCCAGGCGTCAAACAGCGGATGACCGAGAAATCCCGCAGGAAACTCTCCGACACGCTGAGCAAAGGCCTCGTTGCAGACCAGCAATCCTTCGGGACCCCAGAGACTTATTGCCGGGAGAGGCGACAGCGCAACCGAATCGACGATGGCACGCATCGCAGGCGGCCAATCGGCTTTCGGGCCGAGCGCCGTCCGCGACCAATCGAAGGATTTGATCACGTCGAGTGGCTCTCCCTGGTCAAATTCGTTCTACCGTTGCCATAGATCACTGAGAGCATACGACCCGAATCGCGCCAGCGCATGCACAAGAAACATCCGAGTTCGATTAGACGGATTACACGCATTTACGCGCGCGGACGGCATAACGCGTTACAGACGGATGTCTTATCGTCGCTGCACATGAGGTCAAGGACAACGCGTCGAATTGAACGGAACCCGATCATGCCGCGCATCGCGGCATTCAGAAATCCCATACTGGGTCGTCACGATAGTGGTACCACCACCCCGGCTCGAACGGGGGACCTCTAGATCCACAATCTAGCGCTCTAACCAACTGAGCTATGGCGGCACATCCGTGATGCGGAGGTTTTCGTAGTGGTAAAAGCCATTAAAGGCAAGCGTTCCGCGTCGCCGCGATAAGTTCGGCTCAATCACGAAAGCGAGAAAAGGCCTCGGTCATCGAGTTCACGGAGAGCGTCGCTGCTTTACGTGCCAATTGTGAGAACTCGAGGCTCTGCGATAAGAGGCTTTCCATCTGTTGGCGCAGGTGGGTCGTGTTCAGTTCCATAGCCTCGGACGCCGACTTGGCGTGCAACAGGGATGTCCAGAACGTAACGGACGATTCCATGGTCTGCTGCACACTCTGCGCGACCTTGAGCGTCAGTTCACTCATAACGTCCGTAACCTTTAGAGCGTCGGCCGTGATGAAGACGTGAGCGGTCGGGGCTTCCTCGGCGACGATCTCCGAAGCTTCAGACATCGTTTCGACCACCTCGGTCGTCGCTTCGATGACGGCTTCGCTCGGAGCGGAAATGTCTTCCAAAACAGTGGGCAAAGGCTCGGAAGATTGTTCGGTCGCAGTCGCTAGGGCATCTGGCCAGTAATCACTGGTTGCGGCGGCACTCTCCACACCGGACCTCATAGGATCGTCGCCGGCATCGAAGGACGGTGTCGGCGCCTGAAAGGCTGGCGCCGCCTCCATGGCCATCGCCTCTGGGGCCATTTCGACCGGTGGCTCGACCACGGCGGATTGAGGTTCCGGGATAGCGGGAGCGGGCTCGGTGATCGCAAGCTGTTGTTTCGAAGCCGCCAACGCCTTGGCACGGCGGCCGCTTTTTGTCGGATTTGTCGAGAAAGCGACCGCGACCTGCCGAGCCGCCTCCGAGGCCGCGTGATCGAGGGCGTCCTCGCTCACCGTCGTGATGACCGTCGAAGCCTTGAGGTCGTCCGACGGGTGGGGGATAAAGGGATCCGACACCGGGCAGTCCTCCTGATTGGGTTGCTGTTCGCGCGGCATTGGCACTGTCAAGGTCGCGCAATCTTGCCGTTCAACGTCTGATCAAGGCAGGATCGACGCGACCCAGCCCCTATAGCGATGTCGCGACGTCATTATTCGACGGAAGATTTCACCGCCTGGGTGGCGCCTTGGACGCTCGTCTGTACGATCGAGCCGAGTTCCTTGGCCTGTTCTTGGATGGCCGAGAATTGCGACCGGGTATATTCGGTCTGGAGGCTCAAAACCTCCTGCAAGTCCTTGGCGCGTACGAGCTTTTGAGCGTGATCGAAAGCGCTGCGAAGATTCAGTTCCGCAAAACCCATAGCCTTGGTCCCAAGGCTCTTGGCACCCGACTGGACCGTCGTCGCCGTCGAGTCCGCTTGCCCCGCAGCCTTTTGGGCGGCGGTGATGAAACCCTCGAAAGCCTTACGCGCTTGATCCACGCTCTTTTCGGCAAGATCGCGCATTTCAGTCGGAATCTCGTAGTTCGGGGTGCTCATGGACCTTCTCCTTGGGATGCGGACAATTCGGCGGCTTCGCTCTTCCAAACACTGAGCAACAACCGCGCCCGCCGGGAAACCATTAGCAGTTTCCTGCTGCGATGCAACAATATTGTGCATTGCAACAAAAACTGGCGAGCGAGCTTTTTCTGACGCGGGCACCAGCATGGACCCGCATGGAAAGAACAGCTAAACTTTTCTTAAAATGGGTAACCTTGTATGAAGGTGCCGGCCGGCGCTTCGCTTGATCACAGGCAGCCGGCAAGACGGTATATAAGGATCTGGACGGTGTATCATGCCCATATCCGCTAGCCAGCCCGCGTTACTGCCGGATGCCGCATCGCGTGCTTTCGCACATCCGGGCTTCGCGACCGCAATTAAGGCGGGAGCGCCTTCCATCGTCGTGCGAGGGCTAGAGCCGCAACTCGTATGGGCGAACCGCGCCGCGTCCGACCTTTTCGAGGTCGCCGACTATGACGGATTGCAGGCCCGCCTGATGGGATCAGGCAGCCCCGTGGCCCAAAGGGTGCGCGATCTGACGAGAACCTTCAAGGAGGGTGCCCCACCCCGTCTCGAGCGGCTGAGATTTTCATGGGGTTCGCGCGCCCGCAGCCTCACGGCGCTCTGCGCGCGTGGGCAGGAATTCGGTGGGGAGCCGACCTTGCTCATGGCCTTCGTGGGCGCGGATGTGCCTCGAGCAAAGCAGGCTTGGCTTGACGAAGCCCAGGGCCTGCCGTTGATCTCCCTCTCGAATGCGGCGGAAGACGAATGCCTGCCGGCCGAAGAGCCCACCGAACCAGCGGGGGTTACTCTTACAGCACCCGAACCGATCCCGGAGGTGGACCTCGACCCTTTGCGAACGGCCCTACGACAGGTGCTTGGCGGTTCTCATATTGGGCGTTTCGGTTGGAAGACCAACGCCGAAGGGGCGATCGTTCAGATCGATGAAACCTTGATGCGCATGCTCGGTCTTCCGCTCATGCATGATGAGCAAACCACTTTGGTCGACCAGGTCGCCGCCTTCGATGCTGCAACCGTCGTCGACCTGGAACAGGCGATGGCCGAGGGAGTGACCTGGAGCGGTATAGAAATCGTTTGTCCGGTTCGATTTGGCTTGGCCCTTCTGCCCGTTGCCTTGTCGGCCTCGCCGCAGTTCGATTCCGCTCGCCGATTTCTGGGCTATCGCGGCTTCGGTCGCATCGATCTGTCGAAGCTCAAGCCTCAATCCTCTGTCAAGCCATCGGAGTCCGTTCAAGGTGGCTCGAACGACGGCCCGAGCCACCGACCGGCAGTCTGCGATCCGGTCGTTGCACCGCCGATGGAAGACCCTTTGGAAGAAGCCTCGCCGGTCTCCCCACCGGCCCCGTCCACTATGGAAGAATTTTACATGCCGGGAGAGGGCGACCTCGTCCTGAGCGATATACGGCCCGAAATCACTCCGCCCAACTTCGATCGATCGGCGAATGTGGTTCAGCTTTGGCCCGTTCATTCGCCGCCTCCTAGCCGTCCGTCATTTCAGACTTCGAAAGCAACAACCACCGAAAACGAACTCTTGGCGTCCAACCCGTTCGAACGGCCGGGCGGGGTTGTCGGCGGCGAGCAAAGAACGAGCTTAGAAGCCGCCGTGGGGCGAAGCCTTGATCGCAAGGGGGCTTTGACGTCGAGCGAACATCAGGCCTTCCAGGAAATCGGTAGGGCACTTGGACCGGGACCGCGCCGAACCATCACTGTGTCGGACTCCGGCAACGACAAGCTGTCCGCTTCGGTAGCGCCGGAGCCCGCCCGCGCAGCCGAAACCGATCTCACGCGCCATGCGGCGGCCGTGATCGACCATATGACCGTGGGTCTGCTGGTTATCCGTGACAAGCGAGTTCTGTGTGCCAACGAAGCCTTGCGCGAGGCCCTCAGGTTCGAGAGCCATTCTGAGCTTCTCGACGCGCTGACCATCCATCTCGCCCGCCTACCACGACTTGGCGAGGGCGAACCGGAAGGAACCGTCGCGCTGCCATCCGCCTATGGAGAACCCGTCGCCTTCGCCAGTGCGTCGCGCGTGCTCGTCTGGAACGGGCAACCGGCGATCCTTTGGACCCTGGTCGGCCTCGACGGCATTTCAGGCGCCCTACCGGTTCGCGCGGAAGCCGCACCCGCCCCCGAGCCCGCTCGTTCCCATGACGGTGGCTTCGATCTCTCCGCAACTCTCGATGCCGCAGGTGAAGCCTTCGCGGTCATCGACGAAGCGGGCCAAATTCTCTGGCTGAATGCCCAAGCCGAGCGCTATTTCGGGCGGAAGCGCCTCGAGGTTCATGGCCAGAACTTTACGCTGCTGATGGCATCGGAAAGTCGTGCAGCGGCAACGGCTTTGCTCGATCAGCTAAAGTCTGACGCGAGCGAAAAGGGCCAACTTCGGGGCGAATGTGTCGGGCGCTCGACCGATGGGTCTTCGCTTCCGCTGGAGATGCGTATCGCGAAGCTCGACGACCGACAGCTTGCGGTCGTGTGGCGTGATCTGTCCGCGCAACGCTCGATTGAGCGCGAACTCGCCCAGGCGAGGCGTCAAGCCGTCCGTGTCGGCGATCAGCAGCCAGACTTTCTGGCCAACGTCAGCCATCAGATCCGCACGCCGCTCAACGCCATCCTGGGGTTCGCGGAGATCATGATGGACGAGCGGTTCGGTTCGCTCGGCAACGCACGTTATAAAGACTATCTCAAGGATATCCATGCGTCCGGAACGCAAGTCATATCCCTGATCGATGACCTCACGGATCTGTCCCGGATCGAGGCTGGCCGTCTCGATCTGCGGCTTGGGGCGATCGATATCAACAAAGTGATCGCCGACTGCGTCACCCAGGCTCATCCTTTGGCGCATCGCGAGCGAGTCATCGTGAGGACGTCCTTTGGGGCGCGTTTGCCCCCCGTGATGGCTGATGAGCGGTCGGCGCATCAGATCATCGGCAACCTGCTGTCGAATGCCATAAAGTTCAACGAGCCGGGTGGACAGGTCATCGTTTCAACAGCCTCGCACGACGCGTCATCGGTGGTCGTCCGGATCCGAGACACCGGGATTGGCATGTCGGACAGCGACATCGCTTCGGCGCTGGAGCCGTTCCGCCAACTCGCGCCGACAAAGAAGGCCAATGGCGCGGGGCTTGGCCTTCCTTTGACCAAGGCGCTGGCGGGCGCCAACGGCGCATCCTTGGCCATGCGCAGTCGCCCGAATGAGGGAACAATGGTCGAAGTGACATTTCAGGCGACGGTGCCGACGCCGACGCGCGTTCCAGCCTGAACTTTTCGCGTCAAGCGTCCAACGTCACCGTATGTATCTCCTCGTGCGTCGCCACGCGAGCTTCACCATCCGGTGTGATCCAGCCCCTGAACATGCCGGCCGTATTGAAGGGCGCAACCACCTTTCCGGCGGCATCCACGGCGATCAGACCCGCCCCGATCCGGTATGGCGCGAGATCGCTCATGACTTTATCCGCCGCGCTCGCAAGGTCTTCGCCGAGATAGGCAACGCGGCTGGCGATCTCATGGCCGAGCACGTGCCGGATGAAATATTCGCCCTGACCCGTGCCAGACACAGCGCAGGCCCCATCCCTCGCATAAGTGCCGGCGCCGATGATCGGGCTGTCGCCGACACGCCCTGACGGCTTGTTAGTGAAGCCTCCGGTCGACGTGGCCGCCGCGAGGTGACCCGCCTGGTCGAGCGCCACAGCGCCGACGGTGCCGTGTTTCTCCGCTTCCGTCGCGGAGGCCAGCGTGCCATCTGCCACATGCCGGCGCATGATCTCCAGGGCGCGCCGACGTTGATCCGTGGTGAAATAGTCGGGCTCAACCATGTCGAGCCCCTGCGCCGCCGCGAAGCGATCCGCCGCAGGACCTGTCAGCATCACTAATGTTCCGCTGTCGAGCACCGCGCGGGCTGCTTTGACGGGATTGCGGATCCTGGACGTCGCTACGACGGCGCCGGCCGCCAGATCCGCACCGCTCATGATCGAACTGTCGAGTTCGTGCTGGCCGTCCGTGTTGAGGGTCGCCCCATAACCGGCGTTGAAGTGGACCGAGTCTTCCAGAACCACGACGCAAGCCTCGACCGCGTCGAGAGCCGATCCGCCTCGGCCGAGAATCGCCCAGCCGACGCGGAGCGCGCTGGCCAAAGCGTCACGGGCCTCTGACCATCCCGTCTCGCTCATGTGATCGCGGCTCATCACGCCACAGCCTCCATGAATGGCAAGGGCGATGGGTGGCATTCGGATGCTCCTTAAGTGCTGCCGCGCGCTATTCGGATGCGTCGAGAGCCGCAACAAGCGAAGCGCGAATCATTCGGCCATTTCGAGCCGTCCACGCCCTCATAATCGAGCGGGTCATCCTGAAAAGACGCGAATACGGCGAGCCGTCAAGCCGTACTGCCCGCGTCGACCGTCATGACGGTTCCCGTCACGTTGCGGCCACCGTCGCCAAGCAGGAACTCCACCATCGCGGCGACATCGTCGGCAAGCGCCAGCCGGCGCAAGGCGCTGCGCCGCGCGACTTTGTCCTGCATGTCGGTGTCCATGCTAGCGGTAAGGTCCGTAGCGATAAAGCCCGGCGCGACGGCGTTGACGGTGACATTCATCGGGCCGACCTCCCGCGATAGGGATCGCGTAAAGCCGACCAACGAGGCCTTGGTGGCGCCATAGACCGAAAGAGCATTGAAGCCGGTCGAACCGATGATCGACGAGATGTTGACGACGCGGCCACCCCCTTCGGCCATCATGCCACGCACGACATACTTGGTCATGATTATCGGCGAGAAAGTGTTCAGCCGGATGAGCTTCTCGATTTCGCTATTGGGCATCATCGCCAGAAGACCCTCGGTCCCAATCCCGGCATTGTTGATAAGGCCGTAGATCGGGCCGTGGTCCTTACGCGCTATTCGAACGAATTCGGGGATCGCGTCGATATTGGTCAAGTCCAGCGGCACGAACTCGATTGCCCCTTTACCGCTCTTCCTGGCTTCTTCGATCGCCTGATGGAGGAGGTCGTTCTCCCGGCGGGAGACCGCCAAGACTTTGTATCCGGCGCTGGCCAGGCGTCGAGTGACTGATAGGCCGATGCCACGGCTGCCGCCGGTTACGATGGTGGTGAGCATGGATGCCGCGCTAGTTTGCCTGCGGTGGTCATCTCCAGGCTGGGGATGAAACGCAGAAGGACCGGAAGTTTGTGAGGGGCCAGTTCGGCCCGGCAAAGAGTGAGAATTTCCGCCTTGATGGCCGCGGGAGCGACGTTCGTTTCCGCGCCGTCGAGCACCACATCGGCGACCACGACAGAGCCGGTGATGGGGTTGGCCTTGCCCTTGACGAGCGACATGCGGACCCTGGCATGCCGGTTGATGACGGCCTCGACTTCCTCTGGATGAACCTTGAGGCCGCCGACATTGATGATGCCGCTCCGCCGACCGACGAAATAGCACCGCTCGCCGCGTATCTCGACGAGGTCGTCGGTGTCGACATAGCCCTCGGCGTCGTGGAGCGAGGTGCCGTCCGGGCCAATATAACGGCTGGCGGTCCGCGTCGAGCGGATCCGCAGGGACCCGTCCTCGATCTTCATGTCGACCGCCCCGCCTTGCCCGAAAGAGGAGGCCGGAAAGCCCTCCAGACCATCGGTTACCTCGAACCCGACCCCGGCTTCGGTCGATGCATAGGCATGCCCGATCACGGCGCGTGGATAAGTTTTGCGCAAATTGTCGAGGATGGCTTGATCCGCGATTTCGCCGGACAGGCGAACATAGTCGGGATCGATGAGCTGAGCCGCCGGACTCATCAATGCTCGTCGCCAATGGGACGGCGTTCCGGTCTGATGGGTCACGCCGTGGCGGGCCAGACGATGAAGATGGTCGACCGAATCCTCTCCAGCGGACGACAGCACGAGGGATCCGGTTCCGAGGATGGCACGGAAGAATATCTGCAATCCGCCATAGCGGCGGATGTCGTAGAATGTCCCCCATACGGTGGGACGCCCGGTCGGCGTGCCCGGGGTGCCCCGCGCTATGGCGCCGGTCAGTGCGGCCTTGCTATGGACCACCAACTTCGGCAGGCCCGTGGTTCCCGAGGTGAGCATCACCCATTCGGTCTGCCGATGCGCCGAGACGACGGTTTTTGGCTTTTGCAAAGGCAGCGCGCAGCCGACGATCAAAAGTCTATCACAACCGGCGAACTGCGATAGATCAAGATCGGTGACGATGGCATCGATGCCGGCGGCGGGGATCAACTCTTGCAGATGCTTGGCCGGAAGGTCGGGCGGGCAAAGGAGGATCCGGTGCGCCACACCATCGAGTTCGATCAGCGTCAAGCCGGTCAGAAGTTGCCCACCCGTCACCAGCAGGACATTGCGATCCTGGAGCTCGTCCAGGCGGCCATCCAATACCGTTCCATGCGTCAGGTCCGCCAGCGAAACGCTGACGTCGGGTCCATAGATATGCCGACCGGTGAGGTCGCCTGCGTCAGCCAGCAAGAGCCGAGGACCTGTTGTTGTGGGCATTTTCATAGAACTTCACGAAATCACCCAGCGTTACGGGGAAATAGACATCCTCCGATGCGCTGAAGGGATCGAAGCCGAAATGGTCCTCGAGCCTCGTGACCAAAATGGCGAAACACAATGAATCAAGTCCGGAATCAAGGAGCGCGAGATCGTCCGTCAACGGCTTAAGGGCTTTGTTCTGCTCCGCCGCGACCGTCTCGACTTCCGCGATGATATCTGATTTGACCGACATACAGTCTGCCCTACGGTTCGTTCAGTGTTTTTTGTAATGTATGAGCCACGCGTAAACAAACTCATGCTGATTTGTATCGAATGACGACAAATGCTGGCCCGTCGCCGAGGGTTCGGTGCCGATCGATAGAAAACGCGGATATCGAGAGGGTGATCGATCTCCTGACGCGTGGTTTCCCCAGCCGCCCCCGCCGCTATTGGGCCAAAGGATTTCAGCGTCAAGCCGAACGTCCGATTCCAGCCGGCATGCCGCGTTATGGCTTGATGCTCGAAAGTGAAGCACGCCCGGTCGGGGTGATCCTCCAGCTCTTCTGCACCGTCTCCCTCAAAGAGGGATCCAACTTTCGTTGCAATCTATCGAGCTGGTATGTCGAGCCAGACTTTCGGGTCCATGCGACGACGCTCGTCTTCGTCGCCTTGCGGCAGAAGGGCGTAACCTACACCAACATCTCCGCCGCTCCTCATACGCATGCGACCATAGAGGCTCAGGGTTTCCGCCGCTCCGTCAGCGGCGTCTTCGTGGGGCTCCCGTTCCTCAGGCGCGGCGTTCCCGAAACTCGCATCCGAAGAATCGACGCGCGGATGACGGACAGCGCGGCCTTGAACCTGCCAGAACGGCAACTGCTGCTCGACCATGCGGCCATGGGCTGCCTTTGCGTCGTCGTCGAGGCCCCGGACGGGCCGCATCCGTTCGTATTCCTGCCGTTCCGGATCCGTTCGGGTCGTGTGCGGCCCCCCGCTCGACAGTTGATCTACTGCAGATCGATGGACGACTATGTGAGGTTCGCCGGACCTCTCGGCCGCTATCTTCTCTGGCGCGGCGCCCCCTTGGTTCTGCATGATGCCAACGGCCCGGAGCCTGGGCTGATCGGTCGCTATTTCGCCGGCGTCGGGCCGAAATTCGTTCGCGGGCCGCATGTGCCACGGCTAGGCGACCTCGCCTATACGGAACGGGTGATCTTTGGACCCTGATCCACGACTTCAGGAGTCCTGAAGGTGTTTTGGGCTTAATGTTGCGGGCCGGGGGCCGAAACGCCAATCCCGCCTTCGACAGCCTTTCTCCTCGCACGGATCGCCCCATGCACCATCCCGACCGTTCGAATAGCCGAACCGCCGCCGCTGTTCTGGTCGAACAGCTTGTCGCCAATGGCGTGAAACATGTCTTCTGTGTGCCCGGAGAGAGCTATCTGGCGGTTCTCGACGCGCTGCATGACAGCGGCATCACGGTCACGGTCTGCCGCCAGGAAGGGGGCGCCGCCATGATGGCGGAGGCTGTCGGCAAGGCGACCGGTCAGCCGGGCATCTGCTTCGTCACGCGTGGACCCGGAGCCACGAACGCCTCGGCCGGCATCCATATCGCTCATCAGGATTCGACCCCGCTGATCATGTTCGTCGGCCAGGTCCAGCGGGGCGTGCGGGACAGGGAAGCCTTCCAAGAGCTCGATTATCGCGCCGTCTTCGGCAGCATGACGAAATGGACCACTGAGATCGACACGCCGGACCGGATGCCTGAGCTCGTCTCACGCGCTTTTTATACGGCGACCAGCGGGCGACCCGGCCCGGTTGTGATCAGCCTGCCGCGCGACATGCTGACCGAAGAGGTGACGGTCTCGGCCGCTTCTCCGTTCGAGCCAGTCGAGACATCCCCGGGTGAACCCGAGATGGCGAAGCTCGGCGAATTGCTCGCAGCGGCCCAGCGACCCTTCTTCATCCTCGGTGGCAGCCGGTGGAACGAGGAGGCGAGGGCGCTGATGCACCATATCGCCGAACGCTGGGACGTGCCGGTCGGCACCAGCTATCGGCGAGGGCCGCTTTTCGACGCACTTCATCCCAATTATGCCGGAGACGTTGGCCTCGGCCCGAACCCCAAATTGATCGCGCGCATCAAGGCCTCC
Organism: Lichenihabitans sp.; assembly: GCA_965214365.1. Classification (GTDB taxonomy): domain Bacteria; phylum Pseudomonadota; class Alphaproteobacteria; order Rhizobiales; family Beijerinckiaceae; genus Lichenihabitans. The sequence goes on along the minus strand of CBDCBM010000003.1, from coordinate 628,612 downwards.
GATCTGGTCGTCATGGTCGGCGGCCGGCTGAGCGAGATCGCAACTCAGGGCTATACGCTGTTCGACATCCCTGAACCCGCCACCAAACTTGTCCATGTCTATCCTGGAGTGGAGGAACTCGGGCGGGTCTATCGACCGCACCTCGCCATCCATGCGACGCCGACACGCTTCGTGCCGGCGCTCGCCAAACTGCAACTCACGCCGTCCGAATCCTGGCGCCAAGAGGCTCATGCGGCCCATGCCGATTATCTCGCCTGGAGCGAGATCGCGACCCCGCAGCCGGGGCCGGTCAACCTCGGCGAGGTCATGGTCTGGTTGCGGGACCATGTTCCGGCCGACACCATCCTTTGCAACGGCGCCGGCAACTACGCCTCGTGGATCCACCGTTTCTTCCGGTTCCGGCGCTTTGCCTCGCATATCGCGCCGACATCCGCCTCAATGGGCTACGGCATGCCCTCGGCCGTCGCGATGCAGCGCCTCTACCCGGATCGCATGATCCTGTGCCTGAACGGCGATGGCGACTTCCTCATGAACGGCCAGGAATTCGCCATAGCGGTGCAATACGATTTGCCGATCATCACCATCATTTGCGACAATGCCAGCTATGGGACGATCCGCATGCATCAGGAGCGGGAGTACCCCGGCCGCGTCATGGCGACCGACCTCAAGAACCCGGATTTCGCCGCCTATGCGCGCGCTTTCGGTGGCTTCGGGGTGACGGTGGAGAAGACGGCGGATTTTCCCGTAGCCTTCGAGGCCGCGCGGGCCTCAGGCCGGCCGTCGATCATCCATCTCAAGATCGACGCGGATGCCATTACGCCGGGCATGACCCTCACCCAGATCAGGGCGAAGGGCAGGGGATAAGTCTTGACGAGTCAGCGGCGCCGCAAGACGACGAGATATCCCTCGACAGGCCGATTCGCTTCGAGCCGGATCATGGTCTCGACACGGTCGAGGATCTCGAAATCCGGGCCGGCGAGTCGTTCGACATAATCGATCGAATGGGCGAACCGGCCTGAGGGAAGCAGGGTGAAATCGCCGGACGGACCCCTCTCGATGTTCAAGGCCAGGATGCCGGCCGACACCAGGGCCTGTGAAGCCGAGCGCATGAGCGGCGCGAGATCGCCGATATAGACAAAAAGATCGGCCGCGAAGATGAGATCGAACTCGGCCGGGTGGTCATGGAGATGGGCGACGACCTCCGCCTTCACTAAAGACGTGTAGCGGTTACGCTTGGCTGCCTCTTCCAGCATGCGGCTCGACACGTCGACTCCCATCAGGGTGCCCCCAAACGACGCGAGAGGTTCGGCGCCAAGGCCAGTGCCACATCCCAGATCCACGATATTGGCAAATTGGCTGCGATGCTTGGCGATCAGATCCTTCAGTTGCTCTGGCGTGTGGTATTGGAGGATGCCGACAAGCTTCTGGTCGAACTGAGGAGCGAAGCGATCGAAATAGCTTTCGATGTAATCGATTGGCGCGCTCTTGAGCGGAAGGCCGGCGACCGCGTCAAGCAAGTATCTTTGGATGGGATCGTCCGGCTTTTCGGCCAGACGTCGTCGTCCAACCTCGATCGCCGCCGCCCGATGGCCATGGGCGCTTAAAAGCGAAAACGCATCGAGCAAGATCGTGGAAAGGTCTTCACGGTCCTCGCCAGCCAGTTCCGGATAGGCGTTCAACGCATCGTCGATCCGGCCCTCGACCATGGTCGCCAAAGTGCGGGCCCGCGCGAATTGCTTACGGGCGTTGGGTTCGAGAGGGCCAAAGCGGGCGGCCTCCTCAAAGGCCATGGCGCAACCTGCAAAATCGCTGGTCCGATAGAGGACATGCCCGAGGCAAGAATAGCCCAGCGCGTTCGAATAGCCGTTCGCAATGGCGGCGCGAAGGCTCGACGCCGCCTCATCGACCCGTTGACGATGAAAGCGTAATATCCCCAGTCCGAAATGCGCGTCGCCCAGCATTGGCTCGACCCGCAAGGCTTCGAGATAAGCCGATTCCGCCTCGTCGCGTGCGCCGCGCCGATCCAGAAGGCTGGCGAGCATCTGCCAATACCGACCCGGGCGAGGGTCGAGTTCCAGTGCGCGTCTCATGCAGATTTCCGCCAGTTCAACTCTGGACGATCCATCGTATATTCCGGCGAGGTCGGCCCAAAGGCGCGGATCGTCCGGTGACAGCGCCAAGGCCGCACTGAAGGCCTCTATGGCCACATCCAGTTTTTTCGTGTGCCAATTGATGATGCCGAAGTGACGCAATGCCAGAGGTTCGGAGCGATAACGCTCCAACAGATCGACGAAGTCCTTCGAAACGCTTTTCCATTGGGCGACGAGCATGTCGACCTGGAATGGACTGGGCAGATCGAGCATCGGCACCGCGTTTGACGCCGCCCCGCGAAACGGAAGACTCTCGATCGAGACACCGGTGGGGCGTGTCGGCACGGTGGCGTTCATCAATCACTCCTGGGCGCCGAAACATTCACCTTGGGCAGGGGATAACGAGAGTTCGACGCAAGTGCGAAATAGTTACAAGGTGAGATTGTCGCATTTTCGATGTCCCGGTCCGACAGGGATAATCGTCATCTCGCGACGTCATAAGTCAATAAATCATCGGCCAGGGTGTCCGTCCGTGGCGATCGCACAACCGGATCACCGGGGCGATCCGATAAGAAATCATTGAGCTTGCGCAAGCCTTTACGCGATCGGATTGGCGTCGCGATCATGATCGCTGGAACACGCTCCAAGCGGCAGGCCGTCAATGTACGCCGCGATCCTCGCAATATTTAGTTTGGCGAAACAAGCATCGAACTAACCGGCTTGACGTTTTCAACGAATAAATCTCAGCCTGATGTCTTGACCAGCCATCGACACTCATGCGGAACGTCTGGCCATACTCAACATCGTCCACATCCTTCCATCCCCGCTCGCTTGTCGCGAGCCTATACCTTGGCGCGATGCTTATTCCGTCCACGGTCTTCGCCTGCCGCAGCACATCACCAGACAAGAAGCACAGCGGCTCCGCCGCCCGGTCAGACCGTTGCCGCGATAGGTAAATCGGCATTGACCGCTTCAGAACGCCATCCATCAACCCGAATTTAACCAAACCGAGCTTCAATCAAGCCCTGACTGCTTTTGGGGGCGTGTTGTCCGGACCTGTGGCAGGACGGCGACACGCGCTTTCTCGCAGGTCGCGCGAAGCACCCGGCGCCGTGAACGCTGGCGTCGATCTTGAAGGCCGCAGGATGGATGTATTTCGAAAGCGTGGCACATGACGCACGCAGCCGGTGCGTTCCACGAAGACATGGACTTCGAGCGCGTGCGTCTCGTCCGCCGCGTCCCGCCGCAGATGGTATCCGCGACCCTGGCGCTGGCTATCGGTGTGCTGGCCGGCGTCGGGATTTTCTATGCCCATCCGGCCACGACGCCGACCGTCGATCAAGACCGGCCGATCGCCGTAGCCGCCGCACCGCTCGCATTACCTGGCTACACCGGCTTGCTCGATCCTGCCCTCGCCATGGGGGCGTCGCTTTCCTTGGCCCAGAACGCACCGATCGCGCCCTATTTCGAGCCGACCTCAGCGGCGCCCGCCGAAGAGGCTTCGGTACCCTTACCGGAAGCAAAAGCCGTGTCGATGGCCGAGGTCGCGCCGGCCCCGCTTCCACCAATTCCGCAAATCATCGAAAGCGTTCCCCTTCCTGAGCCGCGTCCCCCGGAGGTGAGAATGCCAGCTGGCGCCGGGGCGTTTCACACGCCCGCGCGGATTTTCGCGCAGCACGGCAGATCCACCACGGTCTCTGCCAACCCGCCCGACAATCGAGGCTTCTTCGAAAAACTGTTCGGAATTGTCCAGCCTTCCGGCCCCGCGCTGGCTTATGCGACGCCAGAGGATGGCCCTTTCGGCAATTCGCGGCGGCTGACCCCAGGCCCGATGTTTTCATCGGATCGGGGGACAGCGGTTTACGACATCGCGGCCCATACCGTGACACTGCCCAACGGGACGAGGCTGGAAGCGCATTCAGGGCTCGGCGAATTGCTGGACGATCCGCGTCACGTCAGCCAGCGCATGCGCGGCGCGACCCCGCCTGCCGTTTACGACCTCCAGCTTCGCGAACAACTCTTCCATGGCGTGCAGGCCTTGCGCCTCAATCCCGTGGGTGGCGGCACGGTCTATGGCCGCACCGGGTTGCTGGCCCATACATTCATGCTGGGACCCAACGGGGATTCCAATGGATGCGTCTCGTTCCGCGATTATAATGCGTTTCTGCGGGCCTATATGAACGGCGAAGTGAGACGCTTGGTCGTCGTGGCCGGGCGAACCTGAGCCTCGTTCCGGATCGCCGGACAGAGAGGCCATGGAATCCTTGGCGATGATGAATTCCAAATGGCGGTCGATCGCGGCACTGTCGGCCGCCGCGATGCTCTTGCCGTTTCAATCGGCGGTGACCCAGGCCGAAAGTTCGGCCGCCTTCCATAGCTTCCTCGAATCGTTGCGGCCGGAAGCCTTGTCGAAGGGTGTGACGCCGGAGACGTTCGACACCGCCGTCGCGGGCCTGTCTCCCGATCCTTCGGTCGCGGCAATGACGCGAAAGCAGCCCGAAGAGCTGAAGACCGTCGGCGAATATCTGAGCGCCCAGGTAACGCCAGGACGCATCATGGCCGGCAAGGCCATGCTGGAAAAATGGCACGGCGATCTCGACGCGATCGAGCGCCGTTTCGGCGTGCCCTCCGCCATCATCGTCGCGGTGTGGGGGCTGGAGACGAACTATGGCGCCGCCGCCGGCAACAAGGATGTGATCCGCTCCCTCGCGACGCTGGCGGCGATGAATTACAGGCCCGACCTCTATCGCGCGGAACTGCTGTCGGCCTTGACCATGCTGCAAAACGGCGAGGTGTCTCGCGCGACGCTGCGCGGCTCATGGGCCGGTGCGATGGGCCAGCCGCAGTTCATGCCGTCGAGCTTCGAGAAATATGCGATCGACGGGGACGGCGACGGTCGTCGCGACATCTGGACCGATAGACCCGACGCCCTGGCCTCGATCGCCAATTTTCTGCGCCAGCAAGGTTGGATGCCCGATAGCCCTTGGGGGGTCGAGGTGCGGCTTCCGGTGGGCTTCGATCTGCGAAAAAGCCGCGCCAGCTTCAAGGACTGGGTATCCGCCGGCGTTTCCCGCCAAGACGGCGCGCCAATGCCGGACAGCGGCGAAGGCATCCTGCTCTTTCCAGCCGGCGCCAAGGGGCCGGCCTTCCTGGTCAGCGAGAACTATGAGGTTCTCAAAACCTATAACTTCTCTGACGTTTACGCGCTTAGCGTCGGGCTCCTGGCCGATGCCATACTGGACCGTGCGCCGGTCGAGGCGCCGTGGCCCAAGGATCCGCCGGTCTCGCGAGCCGACCGCATTGCCCTGCAGGCACGGCTTGTCGCGCTCGGCTATACGGTCGACAACCGGCAAGGCCGGATCAGCCTCGCGTTGCGCGATGTGATCCGGGTCGCGCAGTCAAGGCTCGGTCTGGTGCCGGACGGCAATCCGACGAAAGCCTTGCTCAAGGCCTTGCCCGCCGCAGCCGAAGGACGATAGATCACGATGCCTTTGGATGGACTCCACCTAAAGGCATCGTGATCGAGTCCAACGATGGAGAACATGATGTCGTGCAACCACCCGTGCCGACTTTACAGCAGCGTACTCTAGGCAGACCGCTGGCATCGAAGGCGGAGGGGATCGGGTGAAAATCGGCATCCTGCAAACAGGCTTCACACCGCCGAGCCTCGCGGCGCGGTTCGGCCAATATGACGGCATGGTTGGCCGCATGCTGGACGAAGGATTTCTCACGACGACCCTGGACGTGACGTCAGGCGGTTTTCCGCACCGCGTTGAAGACTTCGACGGCTATGTCGTTACCGGTTCCTCGGCCGGGGTCTATGACCCCTTGCCCTGGATCGAGCCCCTGAAGGACTTTCTCCGCTCAACCGAAGGGCGGGCCAAGGTCGTCGGCATCTGTTTCGGCCACCAGATCATGGCGGAGGCCTTCGGGGGACGTGTCGAGCAGTCGACCAAGGGCTGGGGCCTCGGGCTTCATCGCTACGAGCTTTATGGCACGGCGCCTTGGATGGATGCGCTTCCGGAAGTTTCGATCGCTGTTTCGCACCAGGATCAGGTGGTCGAACGGCCAAAATCGGCCGAGGTTCTGGGGGGAAACGCCTTCACACCCAACGGCATCCTGTCCTACGCGGGGGGCGGCGCGATCTCCTTCCAGTTCCATCCTGAATTCGAGCCGGGCTTTGCGGAAGCCTTGGTCGAGCTACGGCGGCCCTTCATGCCGGGTCCGACCGATGCCGACCGTGCTTTGGCGTCGCTGCGGCAGCCTGATGACGCGGCACGCGTCGCACGATGGATTCGGCGGTTTTTGAGAGGGGCCTGACCGTCAGGCGTCCAGCCTCCCGGACCCATGGGCGAATCGCCAGTAGAGCTCCCGCGCCTGCTGGAACAATGGCCCCGGCTGCAGGGACCGGTCATCGAGCCGCGTCACCGGCATGACCTTCGCGAAATTGCCGGATGAGAAGATCTCGTCCGCAGTTTGGAAATGCGCGTAGACGAGCGTCGTTTCCACCACGCTGACGCCAGCCTCGCGCAACAGCGAAATGACGCGGCGCCGCGTGACGCCGTCAAGGAAGGTGCCGTTGGGCGCCGGTGTATAGACCACGCCGTCCTTCGCCATGAAAATATTGGAATTGGCCAGTTCGGCGATGTTTCCCAGCATGTCGCGCATTAGGCAATTGCCGAAGCCCCGCGTTCTGGCTTCCGCTAAGGCCTTGGCATTGTTGGGGTAGAGGCACCCGGCCTTGGCATCGACCGGAGCCGATTCGATCGTTGGTTTGCGGTAGGGCGAGAGCGTCGCCGCGATCCCGGCCGTTGGATCGGGCATTGGCGACTCGTAGACGCAAAGGCACCAGCGCGTCGTGTCAGGATCGAACAGGACGCCGCCCCCGACGAGCCCGGCCTCCGGCCAATACATCGGCCGCACGTAGAGCGCGGCATCGGGCGCGAATTTGGCGATGCCCTCGCGAGCGAGTTCCATCCAGCGATCAACGCCGACCAGCGGCTTCAGCATCATGTTGACGGCCGAAACATTGATCCGGGCACAATGCTGGTCGAGGTCCGGCGCGGTGCGCTCGAAGACCCGGCCGCCGTCGAACACCATGGACCCGAGCCAGGCCGCATGGGAGCGCACTCCCATGATGGGGATGTTGCCCTCCTGCCATTGATCCTCGAAAAACGTCCAGCTTTTCGAGTGAGCGACTTGCGGTCGGTCTGCCGACATATGCGATCTTCTCCGTGCGGCGCCTTTGGCTGCGATGGTGAAGCCAAAATCCTGAGCATCTTCTATGCTGACGGTGTGGCGGGTGCATCGTCAAGGAGATGTCGTGTCGATCGATCCGCAGGCCGCTCGGCTGTTGCGCATGCTGGGAACCGCAACGCGGAGCGGAACAGGACGCATCGGCATCGATGAGCGCCGCCGGTCCTTCGATGGGTTGATGCGCCTTTCGGGACCGGCACCCGAGGTCGGTTCGGTGGAAGATAAGAGCACGGCCGGGCTCGGCACCGCATTCGATCATTTGGAGCATGATGTCGTCCGAAAACCCGTGCCGACTTTTCGGCATCATGCTCTGGGCCTACGCCTCTACACCCCGCTTGGACGATCGGGCGCAAGATTGCCTGGCCTGATTTATTTTCATGGCGGCGGCCTCGTGGCGGGCAGTCTCGACAGCTACGATGTTCTATGCCGCATCCTGTCCAACGCTTCCGGCTGCCGCGTCGTCGCCGTGGACTATCGGCTCGCGCCCGAACATCCCTTTCCGGCCGCCATCGAGGACGCGATGCGTGCGACGGCCCATGTGCTCGACGAGGCGGAGAGTTTTGGTCTTGATCCCGACAGGATCGCGCTCGGCGGCGACTCGGCCGGCGGAACGCTGACCGCCATCGTGACCCAGGCGTTTCGCGATCGGGCAGGACCGAAACCCCGGGTTCAAGTGCTGCTCTGCCCGGTGCTCGACTTCGTTGAGGAGCGGCCCTCCAAACGCGACTTCGGCCAGGGATACCTACTCGACAGCGCCTTGATGACACGCGACCTCGACGATCTCGCGCCGAACCGTCCGCTGAGCGATCCGCTCATTTCGCCGCTCCGCGCTCCCGCCCTCGCCGGCCTGCCTCCGGCGCTGATTCATACAGCGGGGTTCGATCCGCTGCGTGACGAAGGTCGCGCCTATGCGGACAGGTTGGAGGAGGCGGGCGTCGCCGTGCGCTATACCTGCCACGAGACCATGATCCATCATTTCTACGGCCTTACCGGGATGCTGCCCGCCGCGCGCTCGATCCTTGCGGCGATTGGAGGCGAACTCGCCGAGGTGATGGCCACGCCTACACCCTGATTCTGCCCAGGACGATAGCTTCATGCAGCCCGCCATCGAGCGGCAGATAGGTTCCTGCGGTGTCGAAAAACAAGGGATCGGCGATCGTATCGGGGTCGAACCCTTGGGCAACCAGAATGGCACTCTTGTGCTTGAAGGTTTCGGTTACCTCGATTTCGCGTTGCAACCGCAGGAAGACCGGTCGCGCATAAGCGGGCAGGCGTTCTTGAAGGTGCGCTTGCAAAGCCGTCAGCGAGAATTCGGGTCCCGTCACGATGGCTGCCATTCCGGCCTTGCCCTCGGCGCCGGGCACCGCGACGCCATAGACGGTGGCCTCGACGACACCCGGACAGGCCAGGAGCGCCGCCGCTACTTCCGATGTGGCGACATTCTCGCCCTTCCACCGGAATGTATCGCCGATCCGATCGACGAAGTAATAAAAGCCTCGCTCGTCGATGCGCATCAGGTCGCCGGTGCGGAACCAGCGATCGCCGGATTTGAAGACATCGCGCAGGATTTTGCGCTCCGTCTCGGTCGCCTGGGTGTAACCCTCGAAGTCCCCCCCATGACTCGATGAGCCGTCATCGATCAAGCCGATCGCCTCGCCAGGTTCGTTGCGCGCGCAGCGGATGCAACGCCCCGCCCCATCTCGCAATGGCTCGCCGCTTGCCACGTCGAACCTGACCACCGCCGCCGGAAAACGATGGGCGAGAAAGGACGGAATGCGCCCGATCGAGCCGATATGCCCTTCGACGTTGAAGAGTGAGAAATTCCCCTCGGTCGCCGCGTAGAACTCCAGCACCTCCGGAATGGCGAATCGCTCCCGCAGCTTCGGCCAGATGTCGGCCCGCAGGCCGTTGCCGCAAACGAGCCGCAAGCGATGCGCGGTCTCGTTGGGGTGTGGAGGCGCTCCCACCAAGTATCGGCAAAGCTCGCCGATATATTGAAAGAGCGTGCAATCCCAGCGCCGAATGTCATCCCAGAACCGGCTCGCCGAGAATTTCTCGCGGATCACGACCGATCCGCCGCCGACGAGCAGGCTGCCGACTGCCACTATGCCGCCGACGCTGTGGTAGAGCGGCAGACAATCGTAGATGCGGTCCTCCGGCGTCGTGCCGATGAGACCGGCGAACCAGAAACTCCACATCAAGATGCGGCGATGGCTGACACGCGCCGCTTTCGGCAGGCCAGTCGTTCCGGACGTGTAGATATAAAGCGCGGCGTCGTTGAGGTGGATCGCGGGCAGGGCGCCTGGGGAGAATTCGGAGTCATCCTGCCGAATCAATGCGGCGTCGAGCCCGCCAGAATTGGGCATGCCCGCATCCATAGCTCCTCCGGCCCGCCACAGTGCGGGATGCGAGGCGAGGTGGGGCAGGGCGCCCGCATAAGCGGCGAGGAGGCTATCGGCGACGATCGCGATCTTAGGCTTGGCGGTCGCGATGCAATGAGCCAGCGAAGCGCCGACGAGGTTGGTGTTGAGCAGCGCGACGACGCAGCCGATCCGGCTGAGGCCGACCCATACCGCAACATAGTCGGGCTGGTTGGGCATCAAAAGGCAGATCGCGTCGCCCGGCTTGAGACCGCGTTCGAGGCCCCAGCGGCTATAGCGCCGCGCGCGCGACGCTAGTTCTGCAAAGCTGAACGTCTCCGTATCGGAGAGCAACGCTGGCCGATCGCCATGAGCCCGCGCCAGTTCGTCGATCACGACGGCAAAGATGCGCTCCGGGGTTTCGGCGAGTTTAGCCGTAAGTTCCAGCGCCCGCAGCCATCGCCGCATGGGCGAGACCGAGGGTGCGGCTGCGACATCCTGGCGCGTTTGCGGGGATATCATCCCTCGCTCCCGTCCGTCGTATCACGCATGGCTGGACCTTGTTCGACAGAGTGGGCGTGTTTCGTGCTGAACGCTATAGTACGCTTGAGACAAATGATAAAATTGTATAAATCGACCCACTATAATAGATTAACCTTATCGAATTGATGGCGTGCCATTTCTAAGAAGGTAACTATTATCCGAGATGACAGCTCGTCAAAGGTTTTTGATGACAGCAAGCGTCCGCGCGGGCTACAAATTACGGTATATCGTCTGACGGCGGGAAAAGTGTTGTCGCTTCCGCTAATCAAGTTTCACGGGCGGGTTGCGACGGAAAGACGATCCTGATGCGAAGCGAAACACTCGCCCTCCACGCGGGCTTCGAGGCCGATCCAACCACAAAGGCCGTGGCGGTTCCCATCTACCAATCCGTCGCCTATGCGTTCGACAGCGCCGACCATGGTGCCGCATTGTTCAATCTCGAAGCCGAAGGTTACCGCTACAGCCGCATCAGCAATCCGACGACCGCAGTGCTTGAAGCCCGGGTCGCGGCTCTCGAAGGGGCCGTCGGTGCGCTCGCCGTGAGCACCGGCCAAGCGGCCCTGCACTATTCCATCGTCAATCTGGCCGACCATGGCGGCAACATCGTCAGCGTGCCCCAGCTTTACGGAACCACTCATACGCTCCTCGCCCATGTGCTGCCGCGACAGGGCATCACGACGCGCTTTGCCACATCTGACAGCGCGAACGCGATCGAAAAGCTCATTGACCATAATACCAAAGCCGTCTTTTGTGAAAGCATCGGCAATCCGGCCGGCAATATCTGCGACATCGAGGCTTTAGCCGCTGTTGCGCACAAACATGGCGTGCCGCTGGTGGTGGACAATACGGTCGCGACGCCGATCCTTCTGCGGCCAATCGATTACGGCGCGGACATCGTCGTCGAATCCCTGACGAAGTTCATGGGAGGCCACGGAACTACGCTCGGGGGTGCCGTGGTCGACAGCGGAAAGTTCCCCTGGCGCGAGCATGCCGAACGTTTCCCCATGTTCACGACGCCGGACGAATCCTACCACGGTATGGTCTATACGGACCATTTCGGCGCGGCAGCCTATGTGGCTCGTTGCCGGAGCGTCTATCAGCGGACGACCGGATCGGTCTTGCCCGCCATGAGTGCCTTCTTGCTGTTGCAGGGGATCGAAACCGTCGCCTTGCGTATGGAGCGGCACGTCGAGAACGGGCGCCGGGTGGCGGAGTTTTTGCGGCGAGACGCGCGGGTCGAGTGGGTTAGCTACGCCGGTTTCGAAGACAGCCCCTACCATGCCCTGGCGGCCAAATATCTCGGTGGCCGGGCCTCCTCGCTTCTGACATTCGGCGTCAAGGGCGGTCTCGAAGGTGGCAAGCGCTTCTATGATGCTCTCAAGCTGGTCAAGCGCCTGGTAAATATCGGCGACGCAAAATCCCTGGCCTGTCATCCGGCATCGACGACGCATCGGCAAATGTCGCCCGACGAGCAGGTGGGCGCCGGGGTGAAGCCCGAGATGATTCGTCTCAGTGTCGGAATTGAACATATCGACGATATCGTCGAGGATCTCGATCAAGCACTTGACGCGGCCCACAAGGCAGACCGGGCGCTCGCCGCCGAATGAATGATCATTCCGTCCATTGGAGGCTGCCGTGCCGCTCTTGCTAGAAGGACGAATATCGAAGGCGAAGGCCTCCGATCCAACCGACTCCGACGTCGAGCGCAGGCGTCCCAATCGGCAGTGGCGCCCTAGTCTCGAAATCGGCTTTGTCAACAACATGCCGGATGCGGCGCTGCGAGCCACCGAGGAACAATTCTGCGACCTCCTCGATGCCGCGACGGGCGAGCGAGTCGTTCGGCTTCACCTGTTCTCGCTTCCGGCCGTGCCGCGAGGTTCCGGGGCGAAGGCTCGCATCCGTTCCGTCTACACCGATATCCGCTACCTTTGGTCAAGCGGCCTAGATGCGCTGATCGTCACGGGCAGCGAGCCGAAGATGCCGTCGCTGACCGAGGAAGTCTATTGGCCGGCCTTGACCGAATTGGTGGATTGGGCGGAACACAATACCATTTCGACCATCTGGTCCTGCCTGGCGGCGCATGCGGCGGTGCTCCATCTCGATGGCGTGTCGCGCAGCCCGCTCCCGCAGAAGCGCTTCGGCCTGTTCGATTGCGTCAAGGCGACCGAAAATCCACTGGTCAAAAGTGTTGCCGAGGGTGTGAGGGTGCCGCATTCCCGCTGGAACGATGTCGCCGAGTCCGACTTGCGATCGCATGGCTATAAAGTGCTGACCCGCTCCGACGAGGCCGGCGTCGACATGTTCATCAAGCAATGGAGCAGCTTATTCGTCTTCTTTCAGGGACATCCGGAATATAATCTCGATACGCTATTCCGCGAGTATCGTCGGGACCTCACCCGGTACGTGCGGGGCGAACGCGACACGATGCCGGCTTTGCCGGTCGGCTATTTCGATCAGCAGACCGAGCGGGCGATGTCGAATTACGCCATCCAGGCGCAAAGCCGTCGCGGACCGGAGGCGGTCGTCAAGCTACCAGGCGATTGGTCGCTGGAACCTCAGTCGATCGCCGCATGGCGCTCGCCCGCCGTGCAGGTCTATCGCAACTGGCTCGATCATATCGCCACCGTGAAATCCGACAGACGCTGAAGAAGCGCCCTGCCGGCCCGACGTCAATCCACGTTTTGGCGCTGGCGTTCTGAATGCGAAGACCCGCGGCGATAGGCCCAAATTCGATGAGGCATGGCTTTCGCCGGCCGACTGGAGTTAGCTCTCTCCAACGGCAATCAGCGGGAGGGCTGTGATGGGCGCGAGCGACGGCGAGATCCTTCGAGGGCTGTTCGATGCGGCGATCCAGGCCGCGCAACCGTTGGGGAAATTCGACGGACGCCTGCCGGAACGACCCAAGGGCCGAACCATCGTATTAGGGGCCGGCAAGGCGTCGGCCAATATGGCGCGAGCCTTCGAACAGGCCTGGGGGGCTTGCGAAGGCGTTGTCGTCACCCGCTACGGTCACGCGGCGCCTACACGTTTCATCGAGGTGATCGAAGCCTCGCATCCCGTGCCCGATGCCGCGGGCCTCGAGGCCGCCGACCGCATCCTGGCGCTCGCGCAATCGGCCGGAGCAGACGACCTTGTCATCTGCCTCATGTCTGGCGGGGCCTCGGCCCTGCTGACCCGCCCCTCCGAAGGCGTCAGTTTCCAGGCCAAGCAGACCCTCAACCGAACCCTGCTTGCCTGCGGCGCTCCCATCCAGGCCATGAACATGGTTCGGCGTTCCCTATCCTCGATCAAGGGAGGCCGCCTTGCCGCCGCCGCCGCACCGGCTCGGCTTGTCACCTACCTAATTTCGGATGTTCCGGGAGACGATCCGGCCGTCATCGGCTCGGGACCCACCATTCCGCAACCGACCGATCTTCACGAAGTGAGGGCCATCCTCGATCGATATGGCGTCGTCATCGATCCCGCACTCGACGCCGCGATGCGCGACAATCTCTCCGGCGCTACGCAGGGAGGCGGAGTGGTCCACATGCTCGCGACACCTATGCTGGCGCTCGAAGCGGCGGCCCGCCAATCGCTGGCGCTCGGCATCACGCCAGTCATTCTCGGCGACGCGATCGAAGGGGAAGCCCGGGAGGTGGGAACCGTTATGGCCGGCATCGCGCGATCCGTGGTGATGCATGAGGTTCCGGCCAAACCGCCTTGCGTGCTGTTGTCGGGCGGCGAAACTACGGTCACGTTGAAGGGCAAAGGTCGCGGCGGCCGCAATGCCGAGTTCCTGCTGTCTCTGGTCATCGGGCTCGATGGCGCTCCCGGCCGGGTCGCGGCCTTGGCCGGCGACACCGACGGGATCGACGGCGTCGAAGACAATGCCGGCGCCTGGTTCGACGCAACGGCTTATGCCGGTGCGGCCAAGCGAGGTCTCGACCCCAAACGATATCTCGCCGACAACGACAGCTATTCGTTTTTCAACCAACTGGGGCTGCTGGTCCACACCAAGCCGACGCTGACGAATGTGAATGATTTTCGCGCGATCCTGATCCGCTGAGGAGTTTCAATCAAACCGGACCCTGAAACCGCATCAGCCGGTCGGTGGGGAAATCGTAGAGTTTTCCGGTCTCCATCCATCCCGGCGTACAGAGTTCGATGATCTTCGGGCTGAGATCCTCAGGGGTTTTCAAGCTCTCCGGGTCCTCGCCGGGCATGGCCGTCGCGCGCATGCGTGTGCGCAAGGGACCCGGATTGACCGCCATCACTTTCACGGCGGAGGTCGTCGCGGTTTCGGCCGAATAGGTGCGGGCCAAAGCGTCGAGCGCCGCCTTGGAGATGGCGTAGCCTCCCCAATAGGGGCGCATTTCCGCGCGGTGCCCGGCGCCCGACGACAAAAACACCACCCGTCCAGCATCCGAAGCGCGCAACAGCGCATCGAGGGACCGCACGAGCCGGTAATTAGCCGTGACGTTGACGGCCAGCACATTGTCCCACTGTTTTGGGTCGATATGGCCGATGGGCGTCAAAGGACCCAGCACGCCCGCATTGGCAACTAGGATATCGAGCTTCCCCCATCGTTCGTGCAGCGCCGAGCCGAGCCGGTCGAGCGCGTCGAAATCCTTGATGTCGCAGGGGACAAGCGTCGCATCGCCGCCCAGCTTTCGGATTTCGTCGTCGAGTTCCTCGAGCGCGCCCTGCGTTCGTGCTAGGGCGACGACATGCGCGCCGGCACGCGCCAGATCCAGCGCCACGGCGCGGCCGATGCCCCGCGACGCGCCGGTCACAAGCGCCAATCGGCCTTCGAGTACCTTTGACATGGATAAGCCTTTTCGCTGCGTCGCGATGTTGCTAGCCAACGTGTCGCCAGGACGCAACCAGAGCGGTGACGGGTGACACGATGACCACGATATCCCCACCCGGACCCGACCCTTTGGGCCGCCGCGACCGGCGCCTTCGCAGGGTGATGATCGGCCGCCGCGAGGTTTTCACGACCGGATTGGCGCCGAGCTTCTGGAACGACGTCTACCATGCGGCCATGATGGCAGGGTGGCCCGCCTTCCTGGGGGGACTGGCGGCGACGTTCGTTCTGATCAACGCTGGCTTCGCGTTGCTTTATGCCGCTTCTCCCGGCTGCATCGCCAATGCGCAAGGGCGTCTTTTGGAGATGTTTTTCTTCAGCGTCGAGACGCTGACCACCGTGGGCTACGGGGAACTGTATCCGCAAACCGACTATGCCCACGTGGTTGTGAGCGTGGAGACCTTCACGGGCCTGTTCTTCTCCGCTTCCATGCTGGGCCTGATCTTCGCCCGCCTGTCGAGACCAAGCGCTCGGCTGCTCTTCGCGAATGTCTTGGTGGTCGGGCCAGATGACGGCGAGCTGACTCTTGTGATGCGCGTCGCCAATGCGCGATTGAACATGATTTCGAGCGCCACGGCCCGGGTCTGGCTCGCTATCCAAAGGCAGACCAAGGAAAACGTGCCATTCCGCCGCTTTCTTGACGTCAAACTCGTTCGCTCGGAAAATCCGATCTTCAGCTTAAGCTGGACCTTGATGCATCGAATCGATGAAGACAGCCCCTTTCATAGATTCAGCGAAGCTGAACTCACTCAGGCCGATGCCTTTCTGATCGTGGCCATTTCGGGCCATGACGAGACCGCAGGGCAGCAGGTGCATGCGCGCGAGACCTATGCGATGAATGCCATCCTGTGGAATCATCGCTACGTCGATATTCTCGAGCATACCGAGGAGGGGATGACGCTTCTAAATTACGATCGCTTCCATAGCGTGGAGCCGATCGCAAGAAGCGTGCCTTGACCGAACGATCGCTTCGCGTCCGAACCTCTCACGCCTGCGGCCAAGCGACCCGCACCATCTCAGCTCGCTTCCGCCAGCAGCGCCCATTGTTTCGGGCTCGATTCGGCGAGTACATCGGTCAACCGGGTCGGATAGTCGCCGGTAAAACAATGGTCGGTGAAGGCGGGCCGCACCGGGTCTCGCCTCGCGTGGCCCATAGCCCGATAGATGCCGTCGACCGACAGGAAGGCCAGGGAATCTGCGCCCATAAAAGCCCGCATGCCTTCGAGGTCCATCTGCGCCGCCAGCAGCTTCTCGCGTTCCGGCGTATCGATGCCATAAAAATCCGGATGTGTGATCGGTGGGCATGCGATGCGAAAATGCACCTCGCGCGCACCCGCGTCGCGCATCATCTGCACGATCTTCACCGAGGTCGTCCCGCGCACGACCGAATCGTCGATCAGCACGATGCGCTTGCCGCTGACGACGCCCCGGTTAGCGCTGTGCTTCATGCGCACGCCAAGTTCACGGATCGACTGGCTCGGCTGGATGAAGGTCCGGCCCACATAATGGTTGCGGATGATGCCGAGTTCGAACGGCAAGCCCGAAGCTTGAGCGAAGCCCAGTGCCGCCGGTACGCCGCTGTCCGGCACGGGAACGACGACATCCGCGTCGGCCGGGCTTTCCGCCGCCAGTTCGGCGCCCATCGTCTTACGAACCGTATAGACGGACCGGCCGTTGACCACTGAATCCGGGCGCGCGAAATAGATATATTCGAAGATACAGGGTCGTGCCGCCTGGGCCGGAAAAGGCTTCAGGCTTTCGACCCCGGTCTCCGATATGACGACCACCTCGCCGTTTTCGATGTCACGGACGTGGCGCGCGCCGATGATGTCGAGCGCGCAGGTCTCGGAAGCCAGAATATAGCGGCCGTCGAGTTCGCCCAGCACCAGGGGACGGATGCCTAACGGATCGCGCACCCCAATGAGCTTCTTGTTTGTGAGCACGACCAGGGCATAGGCACCTTCGATCTGGCGCAAGGCTTCGATGAAGCGTTCGATGAAGCGCGGCTTTCGAGAGCGCGCGACGAGGTGAAGAATGACCTCGGTGTCGGAGGTCGACTGGCAGATCGCTCCCTCCTTGACGAGAGAGCGACGCAAAGTCAGCCCGTTGGTGAAATTGCCGTTATGGGCCACCGCGAAGCCGCCCCCGTCGAGTTCGGCGAACAGCGGCTGCACATTGCGCAGGATGGTCTCGCCCGTCGTCGCATAGCGCACGTGGCCGATGGCGGCAGACCCTTGAAGACGGGCGATAGTTTGCTCACTGGAGAAATGATCGCCCACAAGGCCGTGCCGGCGCTCGGAGTGAAACTGCCGTCCGTCGAAGGCGACGATGCCGGCGGCCTCCTGTCCCCTGTGCTGTAGAGAATGCAGGCCGAGCGCGGTGATCGCCGCGGCGTCCGGATGACCAAAGATGCCAAAGACACCACATTTCTCGCGAAGGGTGTCGGTTTCCAAATCGCTCAATGGTCTATCCTTCGGCAACCCGGTGAGGCACGCCCTCCGGTTCATCCCGGCCCATGCAAGATAGAGCCCGCATGGTCCTTAAAGAAGGCGCGAATCGGGGCTCACTGCTTTTTGGTGGATTGTCCACTCTCTTTTTTCAGCATGTTCTGCAGCCCTTGCTTGTCCGCCGACGGAATTGGCGTTGCCTTCGGGGCGGGCGGCACTGCATCGGCCTTCGGCGATGGGTCTGGGACTGAAGCCGGCGGCGTGGTTTCGCTGTCGGCGGGCACTTCGTCGCTCGGAGCGGCCTTGTCCTTTTTGAAATTCTTCAGAAAAGTGCTTTCAGGGTCCTCGGGCAGCATCGCGATGATCTGGTCGCCTGTCGCCTGAAGCAAAGGCTTCGACTTGGCGGTTGCGACCCAATCGGGCTGCTTGTTGGTCGGCACAAGCCAGGTGAAGAACAGAAAAGCCACGACGCCGAGCAGAAAGCCCCGCGCCGCGCCGAAGATGAAGCCGAGCGTCCTGTCGAGAGCGCCGACCTTGCTGTCCAGAATGGCGTCGGACAGTTTGACCGTGAGGATCGACACGATGACCAAAGTGACGAAGAAAACGCCCGCGATGGCGACGATCCGGGCGATGGCTTCCTTGGCGATATAAGGCGTGACGTAGGGCAGGAGATAGGGGTGCAGGTAATAAGCCGAGATCGCCGCCGCGCCCCATGAGGCAATAGCCAGGACTTCGCGGGTAAAGCCGCGCACCATCGATAACAGGGCGGATACCGCGACGATGAGCAGAAGCGCAAGATCGAGGTATGATGGCATGATGCGGGTCTCGCGAAAGTTGAATTTGAAGTGATCGACGAGTTAACGAACCCGTTTGTGTGGGGCCTTTATAACGAAGCTCCCTTAACGCGTCATCACGAACTCCCGATTCCTGTCTGGCGCCGATGCGGCGCCCTCAGGTGGTCTTGATCTTGCCGCCCTCGATCGATGCGATGCGGGCCACGACATCGGCGATATGGCTCGCGCGCTCGACGCGTAACCCTGCAGGATCATCGCCTGATCCGGCGGGCGCGATCGCCAAGCCGAAGCCGAGCTTAGCGGCCTCTTTCATTCGCGCGCCGCCATGGACCACCGGTCGAATCGACCCTGAAAGACCGATCTCGCCGAAGAATACCGCGTCTTGCGGCAGGATCTTGCCGGTCATCGACGAGACAAGCGCCGCCGCCGCCGCGAGGTCGGCGGCCGGTTCGATGATCTTCAGGCCGCCAGCGACATTGAGATAGACATCATATTGCCCGAGCCGCACGCCGGCATGGGTTTCGAGCACCGCGATGATCATGGCCAGCCGATTCTGGTCCCAGCCCACGACGGCGCGCCGGGGCATGCCGAGCGAGGTCGGCGCCACCAGGGCCTGAAATTCGACGAGCAGGGGCCTCGTCCCTTCCATGCCGGCGAAGACGGCGGTGCCGGGTGCCATGGCGTCGCGCCCCGACAGGAAGAAGGCAGAAGGGTTCGCGACTTCGGCAAGTCCGCGCCCGGTCATTTCGAAAACGCCGATCTCGTCGGTCGGGCCGAACCGATTCTTGAGCGCCCGCAGGATACGGAAATGATGTCCCGCGTCGCCATCGAAGGACATCACGGCATCGACCATATGCTCGACGACGCGGGGTCCCGCGATCTGCCCGTCCTTGGTCACATGACCGACGAGAATCACCGCCGCGTCGGAATTCTTGGCATAGCGGATGAGGAACTGCGCTGCGCCGCGCACCTGCGACACGGTGCCGGGCGCCGCCTCGATGGTCTGCGTCCACATGGTCTGGATCGAATCGATGACGACGAGGGTAAAGGGCGGTCCCGCCTCGAGCGATGCCACGATATCCTCGACGCCGGTCGCGGCCGCGAGTTCCACCGGCGCGCCCGCAAGGCCGAGCCGTTCCGCCCGCATCCTCACCTGTGCCACCGCTTCCTCGCCCGAGATATAGGCGACGCGCTTGCCGTTCGCGGCGAGCTTGGCGCAGGCCTGAATCAGCAGCGTCGACTTGCCGACGCCGGGCTCGCCACCGAGCAGGATCACCGAGCCCGGCACGAAGCCGCCGCCGGTGACCCGGTCGAGTTCCTCGACGCCGGTCGGGGTTCGGGGGGGCTCACTCCCGGTCGCGGCGAGGCCCTGAAATTCGATCAGCCGGCCTTTTGCCGGCTTCCTAGCCGCCTGGGCGCCAATCCCCGATGTCGCCGTTTCCTCC
Organism: Lichenihabitans sp.; assembly: GCA_965214365.1. Taxonomy (GTDB): domain Bacteria; phylum Pseudomonadota; class Alphaproteobacteria; order Rhizobiales; family Beijerinckiaceae; genus Lichenihabitans. The sequence goes on along the minus strand of CBDCBM010000003.1, from coordinate 608,831 downwards.
ACGATGGAGTTCCAGGCCCCACAAGCCTCGCATTTGCCCTGCCAGCGGCCCGTGACCGCGCCGCAGTTCTGGCAGACGAACGCATTGCGGGATTTGCTCATGGGGCGTCCGGTCGACCGGTCCATTCGTCACGCAGGATCGCCATCATCACCGTATCCCAACGTTCGGCACCGACCCGAGTCGATGAACGGCGCACACCTTCACGCCGCATCCCAATCCGATCGTAAGTGCGCAACGCCGGTGCGTTGAAGGAATAGACGTTCAATTCGGCGCGTTCGATCTCGGTATAGCGAAACGCTTGTTCAAGAACCAAAGTCAGCATCTGCGCCGCCAAGCCACGGCCACGGGCGGCTGGGGCGAGCGCGACGCGAGACACAAGAGCATTGCCGTTGCGCCAATCGAAAGCAAGTTGGACGTGGCCTACCATCTCGTCGCCGTTCACCGACATCCAGCACAGACGGGCCGGTGGATCGCCGTGTCCCTCAGCCAGCATCGCGGCGAGTTGAGTGTCGTCGAGCGGGAAGGCGAGAGCCGGGCCGCCCCATTGGACCACGTCGCTTTCGCTGTCGAACCAAAGCGCCAGGAGGTGGAAATGCGAGGCGTCAAACCGGACGAGCTTCATGGTGCGGGGGGCTCGTGCTGTCCGGAGCCGACATAGTGCCGCCGGTAGCGGTGTCCCAACCTCGTCAAAATCTCATAACCGATGGTGCCGGCCACGCGGCCAAGATCGTCGACGCCGATGTGTGGCCCCAGCAGTTCGACCCGGGCACCGGAGTGCAGGTCTTCCGCCGGTACGTCGGTGACGTCGAGAATGGTGAGATCCATCGAGATGCGGCCCAAGATGGGGCAGGGACGCTCGCCGATGAATCCCACGGCCCCATGGTCTCCGATCCCGCTGGCGCCGATCGGTAAACCGTCCGCGTAGCCGACCCCGATGGTCGCCAGCCGCGACGGGCGCGCGGCGGTCCATAACCCGTTGTAGCCTGCGGTGGCGCCCACCGGTACGGTACGGAGCTGCAGAATCCGCGCCTTCAGCGTAACGACGGGCCGCATGGGATTGGAGCGGCCTGGCGTCGGGTTGCCGCCGTAGAGCGCATAGCCTGGACGCGACAGGTTATAGACCGGGGGCAGGGGCAGGAAGAGGCCGGAGGAGTTGGAAAGCGAGGCCGGAAAACCGCGTAGCGCTCGCTCGCGGGCGTGGTCGAAAGCCGCGATCTGCCGCGCGCTGATGCCATCTGCGGGGATCTCGGCCGAAACAAGATGGCTCATGACGAGGTCGCACCGCGCGGCCTGAAGCCGTTCACCCGGCAGAAGGCGCGCTTCCTCCACCGGAAATCCCAGCCGGTTCATGCCGGTGTCGACATGCAAAGCGCACCGGACGCCCGCCGGGGTATCCTGACTGGCGAGACCTCCCTCCCAGGCGAAAAATTCCTCAGCCGAACCGATCACGGCGCACAGATCATAGGCGGCGTAGTCCGCGAAGGTCGCAGCTTCAGGCTGAAAACCGCTGAGGATGAAGATCCGCGCGTTTTGCCCGGCGTCCCGCAACGCCATTCGGGCGCGGGCGCCCTCCTCGACATGAGCGGTGAAGAAGGTCTTGCATCCCGCACCGGCCAAGGCCAGCACGACGGCTTCGATGCCGCAGCCGTAGGCATCGGCCTTGACGACGGCAGCACATTCGCCCGGCGCCGCGCGGGCGGCGAGCAGGCGCCAATTCTCGGCAATGGCGCCAAGATCAATGGTCAGGATCGCAAGGGCATCGGTCATATCCGCTCCGGCAAAGCGTCCTGACGTGCGAGGTTCGAGAATCGGGTGACCTCCGCATCGAATTGCAGTTCTACGCTCCCGGTCGGGCCGTGGCGCTGCTTGCCGATAATGACCTCGGCTTTGCCATGCGCGCGTTCGATATCGGACAGCCAAGCCGTGAATTCTTCGGTGCCTTCGCGCGGCTGCTTGTTCTTGAGGTAATATTCCTCGCGATAGACGAACATGACCACGTCCGCGTCCTGCTCGATCGAGCCGGATTCGCGCAAGTCCGAGAGCTGCGGACGTTTGTCTTCGCGATTTTCGACCTGACGGGAAAGCTGCGACAGCGCCACGACCGGCACGGAAAGCTCCTTGGCGAGCGCTTTCAATCCCATCGTGATCTCGGTCAATTCCTGCACGCGGTTGTCGGATTTCTTGGAGGCCGACAGCAACTGGAGATAATCGACGACGAGGACGTCGAGACCGCGCTGGCGCTTCAGGCGTCTGGCCCGGGCGGTCAGTTGCGCGATAGAAATGCCGCCAGTCTGGTCGATATAGAACGGGACGGTCTGCATCTGGCGCGCCGCCTCCGAAATCTGGTGGAAGTCGTCGTCGGAAATGTCGCCTCGCCTGATCCGGTAGGAGGCGACCCCGGATTGTTCGGCGATGATGCGTGTCGCCAATTGCTCCGCCGACATTTCGAGCGAGAAAAAACCGACGATGCCGCCGTTGATGGTGGCATGCGTGCCGTCCGGCCGCACCTCGAATTCATAGGCTTTGGCGATGTTGAAGGCGATATTCGTAGCGAGCGATGTCTTTCCCATCGCCGGCCGACCGGCGATGATGACGAGGTCTGAGGATTGCAACCCGCCAAGCTGGCGGTCGAGGTCGGTCAATCCGGTCGAGATGCCGGACAGCTTGCCGTCGCGCTCATAGGCCTTGGCGGCCATGTCGATGGCGGTCGTCAAGGCATCAGAGAATCGCTGAAATCCGCCGTCGTAGCGGCCGCTCTCGGCAATTTCGTAAAGCCGTCGCTCCGCTTCCTCGATCTGCGCGCGGGGCGAATGATCCACGGGCGCGTCATAGGCGACATTCACCACCTCTTCGCCAATGGTGATGAGGTTACGCCGCAAAGCGAGGTCATAGATCATGCGGCCGTAGTCGGCGGCGTTGATGACGGTCGTCGCCTCGGCGGCGAGACGCGCCAGATATTGGGGAATGGTGATGCCGCCGAGGTCATGTTCGCCGAGGAAGGTCTTCAACGTCACTGGGGTGGCGATCTTGCCAGCCCGAATCAGCGACGAGGCGATCTCAAAAATCCGGCGATGCAGTTCCTCCGAGAAATGTGCCGGCTGCAGGAAATCCGAAACACGGTCGAAAGCGTCGTTGTTGACGAGAATCGCACCCAGCAGCGCCTGTTCGGCCTCCACGTTATGCGGCTGCACGCGGAACGCCTCGGGCGCGTCGAGAGTCTGCCCGCCCGGGCCGCGGCGATGGAGTGTTTCGACATTGGCCATAGGGGGCGCCTTCTGTGTCTCGGCTCGGGGCGGACGATCCGGAAGCGCGGCATCGCATCCGACCGACCCGCCGCCCTGTCGAAGCGGAAGCCGGCATGTCTAGTACGAAGCCGGTGCGGCTCGCCAGTGCGACGGAACATCGTCCCCGTTTTCCCCAACCCGCCCATCGCGGATCGCTTGCTTACGCTGATCGGCGATGCCCTCTGTCAATGCCCCCTTGCACCAAAAGGGCTGCGAGATTATAAGCCGCGCCATCCCACACGCGGATTCAGAGGCGGCCCTGCTTGAAGGGTTCGCTCCGGTGGCTTGTTCGGCAACGATGCCGTTCTGGCCGAATCATCTGCGGAGGCATAACCGGAGAACGACAGATTATGGCACTTCCTGACTACAGCATGCGTAGCCTCCTCGAGGCTGGCGCTCATTTCGGCCATCAGTCCCATCGCTGGAACCCGAAGATGGCGCCGTTCATCTTCGGCACGCGCAACAACATCCACATCATCGATCTGGCCCAGACGGTCCCGTTGCTGCATCGGGCGTTGCAGACGATTTCCGATACCGTGGCGCGCGGCGGACGTGTGCTCTTCGTCGGCACCAAGCGTCAGGCGGCCGACCCCATCGCGGATGCCGCAAAGCGTTCGGCGCAATATTATATCAACGCCCGCTGGCTCGGCGGCATGTTGACCAACTGGAAGACGATTTCGGCCTCGATCCAGCGTTTGCGCAAGGTTGACGAGACCCTGAACAGCGGCGCCTCCGGCCTGACCAAAAAAGAGCGTCTCATGATGTCCCGCGAGCGGGACAAGCTGGAGAAGGCGCTCGGCGGCATCAAGGACATGGGCGGTGTGCCCGATCTGATTTTCGTCATCGACACCAACAAGGAGCAATTGGCCATCAAGGAGGCCAATCGCCTTGGCATTCCGGTGGCGGCGATCGTCGATACCAATTGCGATCCTGACGGCATCACCTTCCCGATCCCCGGCAACGACGATGCGAGCCGGGCCATCCTACTCTATTGCGACTTGATCGCCCGCGCCGCGATCGACGGCATCTCGCGCAGCCAGGGCTCGCTCGGCGTCGATGTCGGCGCGGCCGAGGAAGCGCCGATCGAACCCGCGATCGACACCAGTCTGGCGCCGATGGACGGAACCGGAGCGATCGAGGCAGACGTGCCGGTCGAACAGTTCGAACTGCTCAGCGCTCCGCGCGGCGCTCCGGACGATATGTCCAAGCTCGCTGGCGTAGGGCCGCAGATCCTGCAAAAGCTCAACGACGTCGGCATCTTCCACTACTGGCAGTTGGCCGCCATGACACCGGCCGATACAGCGCAGATCGATCGCGACCTCAAGCTCAACGGCAAGATCGATCGGGAAGGCTGGATTCAGCAGGCGCGGGAACTTATCGCCGCTGTGTGAATGCCGTCCATCACGGACGATTGATCGACCGGGACCGGTCGGTGATTCATTTGGATCGCCGATCGGTCTCTCCACTTCGAGGACCACGATCCAAAGCATCGAGAAGAGCTTGGGGATTGGCACTTTCTAAGGAAAATCACGCATGGCCAATGTCACTGCGGCGATGGTGAAGGATCTTCGGGAGAAGACCGGCGCCGGGATGATGGATTGCAAGAACGCCTTGACGGAAGTTCAGGGTGATCCCGAAGCGGCCGTGGATTGGCTGCGGAAAAAGGGCCTGTCGAAGGCGGCGAAGAAGTCGGGCCGCGTGGCGGCAGAGGGACTCGTCGCAGCGGTCGTTGGGGCGCACAAAGGCGTGCTGGTCGAGGTCAATTCGGAAACCGATTTCGTTGCCCGCAACGCGGATTTCCAGACACTCGTCAAGGGGATCGCCGATGTCGCCTTGGACAAGGGCGCCGATGTCGAGGCGCTTGCGGGTTCGGTCTATCCGGCCGGTGGAACCGTGGCTGAGGCTATCGCCCATGCGATTGCGACGATCGGCGAAAACATGACGCTTCGCCGTGCGGCGTCCGTCGAGGTGAACCAAGGCGTTATCGGGCATTATGTCCATGCGCCAGTCGCCGAAGGCCTTGGCAAGATCGGCGTGATCGTCGGCCTTGAGTCAACCGGCGACAAGGCGGCTCTCGTCACGCTTGGGCGGCAGATCGCGATGCATATCGCCGCGTCGAGCCCGCTCGCGCTCGATCCCGCGTCGCTCGATCCTGCCACCGTCGCTCGGGAGAAGGCGCTTCTCGCTGACAAGAACATGGGCAAACCCGCCCATGTTCTCGAAAAGATCATCGAGAGCGGCCTGAAGTCCTACTATAAGGAGGTCAGCCTCCTCGATCAGGCCTTCGTCCACGACAATGCCAAATCCGTCGCCCAGGCCGTCAAGGACTCCGAGAAATCCATCGGCGCACCTGTCACGGTTACGGGCTTCGTCCGGTTTGCGCTCGGCGAGGGCGTTGAGAAGCCGGAAGCGCCGGATTTCGCCTCGGAAGTGGCTAGCATGGTGTGATGAATGCCGGGGTGGCATCATCCTAATAAATATCGAAGGGCGGCAGCCGATGTCGCCCTTTCTTTTTGCCGCGTCGCGGGCCGTGTCTCGGCCATTCCGTTATAACGCGGCTTTCGGGATTTCGCTTGCCGTTCAGCCCGAGTGGGTGCCCGGCCTTGCGGTCGCGGGCACCACAGCCTCGGGTGCTCATAGCAATAAAGGGTAACGACGATGACCACTAGAAATCCAAGCGCGTTCAGACGCGTGGTGGTCAAGTTATCCGGCGAATCGTTTTCGGGCCCTGACGCGCATGGCCTTCACGCGCCGACGGTCGCGAGGATCGCCTCCGACCTCGCGGGCGCGGTGGCAACGGGCGTCGAGATCGCGGTCGTGGTGGGCGGCGGCAATTTCTTTCGCGGCATCCAGGGAGCCCATACCGGAATCGAGCGCGCAAGAGCGGATTCAATCGGCATGCTGGCGACGGTGATGAACGCCTTGACGTTGGAAGCCGCCATTGAGTCCGAAGGTGTTTCGGCACGCGCCTTATCGGCTGTACCCATGCCGTCCCTCTGTCAGCCGTTCTCTCGCCAAGCGACATTGCATCACTTGGCCAAGGGTCGCATCTGCGTTCTCGCCGGGGGAACGGGCAATCCTTTTTTCACCACCGACACCGGCGCCGTCCTTCGCGCCGCTGAACTCTCGGCCGATGCGGTGTTCAAGGCCACCCAGGTCGACGGGGTTTATTCGGCCGATCCGAAACGCGACGCAACGGCCACGCGTTACGAGCGGCTGACTCATGACCAGGCGATTCAGCAGAACTTAGCCATTATGGATACCGCCGCCTTCGCGTTGGCGCGTGAAAACAAGATTCCGATCCTGGTTTTTTCGATCATGGACAAAGAAGCGATTACGTCCGCCATCACGGGCAGCGGACACTTCACTCTCGTAACCCCGTAAGCTGCGAGGTTCCGTAAATCCGCCGCATGATTGCGCATACTCAGCCTCTTCCGAGCGTGCTAGAAGGGTCCCCCTGATCCCCATGGCGTCATCGACGAGGATCGAGCGGCGCATAGACATTTGAATGGATCGTTATCGTGAGTGCAGAATTCGACGTCGGTGAACTCAAACGCCGCATGCAAGGAGCAATCCAAAGCCTTAGGCATGAATTGACCGGACTTCGCACCGGGCGGGCCAGCGCCGCACTTGTCGAACCCGTCCAGGTCCATGCCTATGGGCAAACGATGCCGCTCAATCAGGTTGCCAGCATTACCGTGCCTGAGGCGAGAACCCTCTCCGTCCAGGTCTGGGACAAAAGCATGGTCAGCGCGGTCGACAAGGCGATCCGTGATGCCAACCTCGGCCTCAGCCCGGTCGTCGAAGGACAGATCCTGCGGATCCGCATTCCGGAACTCAACGAGCAGCGCCGGAAGGAAATGGTGAAACTGGCGCATAAATACGGGGAGGAGGGCCGGGTCGCGGTGCGGCATGTTCGGCGCGACGGTATCGACCGGTTGAAAAAACTGCTGAAGGACAAGGTGATGTCGGAAGACGACGAGAAACGTCTGGCAACCGAGGTCCAGAAGGTCACGGATCAATCGGTGATCGAGGTCGATGGAATCATCGAGGCCAAAGAACGGGAGATCATGCAGGTTTAGGGATGACCGACGTCGCCTCTTGCCGATCGGCTTTAGTCGAGTCCCCCTCCTTTTGGCGTTGATCGACGCCGGAGCGTGATGCCCAAAGGGCGGCATGGATTTTGGAGCGACATCTATAACGGCGATGATTTTGGGCGGATGCGATGCAAAATCATTGTTATCTAATGTAAAATAAAGCACGAGCGACCGGATTGGCCTCGGACTCTTGACATTGATCTCTTTGGCTCGCACCCGAACAGCGGGATGAAAGAAACCATGGACGGCGATGAGGCCTGCATTGAGCCATCGGTCGCGAACGACGGCGCCGAACGCGAGCGGGTTCCGGCCCATGTCGGCATCATCATGGACGGCAACGGACGGTGGGCGTCTGCCCGCGGCCTACCGCGATTCGAGGGACATCGGCGGGGTGTCGAAGCCTTGCGCCGCACGGTTCGGGCCGCGAGTGAACTCGGAATCCGCTATCTAACCGTCTATAGCTTTTCCTCCGAGAACTGGACGCGGCCGGTCCAGGAAGTCTCGGACCTGATGGGGCTGTTGAAACGCTTTATTCGCAAGGATCTGGCGGAACTGCACCGCACCGGCGTCGCGGTGCGGATCATCGGCGAGCGGGAACGTCTCCCGAACGATATCAGGTCTCTTTTATATGAAGCCGAGGAATTGACCCGCCACAACGGCGGCCTTCAGTTGATCGTGGCATTCAACTATGGCGGACGGCAGGAAATCGCGGCGGCGGTCCGCCGCATCGCGTTCCAGGTTCAGTCGGGGGAATTGTCGCCGGCGGCGGTCACGACCGAAACGATCGCGGCCCATCTCGATACCGCAGGAATCCCCGACCCCGACCTGATCATCCGTACGTCCGGCGAACAACGCCTGTCGAATTTCCTCATGTGGCAGACCGCCTATTCGGAATTCGTCTTCCTGGCAGGTCATTGGCCCGATTTCGACCGTGCCGCGCTCGAATCGGCGATTGATGCCTATATGGCTCGCGAGCGACGTTTCGGGGGCGTGGTGCCAAACAGCCTTCACCGAAAGGTTCAGCAGGGCCTATGAGCGGCCTTGTGGGCAAAACACGGACGGATGATGCGCCTCCGCGCCAGCCGTCCCGCTGGAGCGAGCTCGGGCCTAGAACCGGATCGGCCCTCGTAATGGCAACCGCTGCGCTCGGTACAGCCATCGGCGGTGGCCTGGTGTTCGATGTTTTTTGGCTCGCGGCCTCGCTCGGCATCCTATGGGAGTGGTTGAGGCTGGTGGGAGGCCCGCGAACAAGCCAGCATTTCGTGCTGGGGGCCTTGGCCTTGATGAGCTGCGCGGCCCTTACGGCGGCTGGCCTGCCGCTGAGGGCCGCACTTCTCCTCGCGGGCGTCGGTGTCGTATTGGCGGTTTCCGCTCAGGCCGGCTCCCGTCTCATTACCGGCCTAGGTCTCCTCTATGCTGGTTCGCTGGTGATCGCTGTCGCATTGTTGAGGCATTCGGCGCCTTTCGGTCGGGAAGCCATCTTGTTTCTCTTCGCGGTCGTTTGGGGCACCGACTGCATGGCTTATTTCGGAGGCCGCCTCATCGGTGGTCCCAAGCTCGCACCGCGATTGTCCCCGTCCAAGACATGGTCGGGCTTCCTGATCGGGATCGTCTCAGGCAGCCTACTCGGCTGGGTGATGTCGCCCGCGCCGGCCAGCCTCGGACCCATGGTGATACTGGGACTGGTCACGGGCGCCGTGGCGCAAGGCGGTGATATTTTCGAATCGGTCGTGAAACGACGGTTCAAAGTCAAGGATGCCGGGAGATTGATTCCTGGTCATGGCGGGCTGATGGACCGTCTCGACGGCTTCGTCGCCGCATCGCTGTTCGCGGCTTGTCTCGGCCTGTGGCGCGCCGGCACCGACGCGGCCGGTGCCGGTCTCTTTCAATGGTGAGAACAAGAATGGACGCTGGTTTCCTGCTTGATACGCGCGGTCGCTTCGCCGCCTTGCCGCTGGCGGGCGAGCCTCGGACGGTGGTGATCCTGGGTGCCACGGGCTCGATCGGCCGCTCGACCGCGCAGATTCTCGCGCTCCATGCTGACCGGTTCAAGGTCGCTGCGGTGGCCGGCGGACGGGATGCGGAAGCCTTGGCGCGAACCGCCATCGCGCTGAAGTCGGGCTTCGCGGCCGTTGCGGATCCAGCAGCCTACAAGGCCTTGAAAGCCGCACTCAGTGGCACCGGGATCGAAGCCGCCGCTGGGCCGGAGGCGGTCGCGGAAGCCGCCCGAAAGCCCTCCGACATCGTCATCGGCGCGATCGCGGGCACGGCCGGCATGCGGCCGACCTTTGCTGCGATCGAGGCCGGACGCACGGTCGCCCTCGCCAACAAGGAAACGCTGGTCTGCGCCGGTGTCCCGGTGATGAAGGCGACGGAGCGGTTCGGCGCCCGGCTCCTGCCGCTCGACAGTGAGCACAACGCCATCTTCCAGGCGCTCGGCGACGCCGATTGGGCCTCGATCGAACGCATGACGCTGACCGCCTCGGGCGGACCCTTCCGGACTTGGAGCGCCGAACGGATCGCGGCGGCGACCATCGACGAGGCGCTGGCGCATCCCAACTGGGCCATGGGTCCCAAGGTGACGATCGATTCGGCCGGCCTCATGAACAAGGGCCTCGAACTGATTGAAGCACATCATATATTCGGCGTACCGGCCGAACGCCTCGATGTCGTGGTTCACCCGCAATCGGTGGTTCATGGCCTCGTCAGTTTCGAAGACGGCTCGGTCGTGGCGGGTCTCGCATTGCCCGACATGCGTGTCCCGATCGCCCATTGCCTCGCCTATCCGCATCGCATTGAAAGCGGCGCACGCAAGCTGGATCTTGCTTCCGTCGGTTCTCTCACCTTCGAGGCGCCCGACCTCGATCGCTTCCCGGCGTTGCGTCTCGCCAAGGACGTGCTCGCGCATGGGCAGGGGCTCCCGACAGTTCTCAACGCGGCCAATGAAATCGCCGTGGAAGCCTTCGTGGCGCGGAAGATCGGGTTCTCGGCGATCGCCCCGCTGGTGGAGCGTGTGTGTCAGGAGGCGATACGACGCGGCGTCGCGAAAACCCCTGAGACCATCGACGAGGCCCTGGCCATTGACCATGTTTCGCGAGAAATGGCCTCAGCCATCTTGGATTAGTCACCGTCCAATGAGACCATACACCGTTTGGTAACCAATCGTTGCCCGGTTTTGCAGGGCAGGGCGGACATCGCGTGGCACGCGACGCGCCTTGCCGGCCCAGGCACGACAGGCGCCACGATTTCAGATGGAGTTTTCGATGGCGTTGTTAGCCCAATATGGCACGAATCTCGGCTACATGATCCCGGGCTTCCTGTTCGTCCTGACGATCGTCGTCTTCTTCCACGAACTGGGCCATTTCATCGTTGGCCGCTTGTGCGGCGTGAAAGTCGATGCCTTCTCGCTGGGCTTCGGGCCAGAATTGCTGAGCTACGTAGATCGCCAGGGAACGCGCTGGCGCCTCGCCGCCATTCCGCTCGGCGGCTACGTGAAATTCCACGGCGATGCCAACGCGGCCAGTGCTCAGACCGATGGGGCCGCGATCTCGGCCATGCCGGCCGAGGAACGGGCCTCCACCTTTGCGGCGCAGAGCGTCGCGGAACGAGCCGCGATCGTCGTCGCTGGGCCAATCGCCAATTTCATACTGGCCATCGTGATCTTCTCGGGGACCTTCTACATCGAGGGCAAACCCGTGCTGCTGCCGCGTGTCGAGAAGGTCATCGCGGGCAGCGTCGCGGAACGGGCCGGCTTTCAGCCGGGAGACATCGTCCTGTCCATCAACGGTAGTCCCATCGAGAGCTTCGAGGACATGCAGCGTGTCGTCAGCTCGTCGAGCGACCTTCCGCTGAGTTTCGGGCTCAATCGCAATAACGTGGTTGTCGACGTTCAGGCGACCCCCGAGCGCAGGGATGTTCCAGGTCCATTTGGCAGCACCCGGATCGGTGTGCTCGGCGTGTCCGCCTCGACCAACCCGGCGGACTTCAAGATGCAGAGCCTGACCGTCCCGCAATCGGTCTCGACCGCAGCTCACGAAACCTGGTTCGTGATCGACCGCACCGCCAGCTATATCGGCGGCCTGTTCATGGGTCGTGAAACCACTGCCCAATTGTCCGGGCCGATTCGCATCGCCGAAGTATCGGGCGAGGTCGCCAAGCTCGGCATCGTGGCCCTGCTCAAGCTCGCGGCGCTCCTGTCGATCTCGATCGGTTTCATCAACCTCGTGCCGGTGCCGCTGCTCGACGGCGGCCACCTGATGTATTTCGCCTTCGAGGCAGTACGCGGCAAGCCGATGAGCGAGAAGACCCAGGAGTTCGGGTTCAAGGTGGGCTTGGCGCTCGTTTCAATGCTGATGATCTTCGCAACCTACAACGATCTCGCAAGGCTGATCCGAGGCTGACGCAAAAATACGCGGCCGTGTCGCTGATGCCACGTCCGCTCATAATCGCCGTGTTCAGGCATCCAGTTCGGTTTGCCTGTTCCCGTAAACCTTGTAGAAGCGAAATTCCTGGAAAAGGAGACTCATCGAGGTTCTGAATCTCGAGAGTAACAAGGATCGATGCTCTTCCCGAGCAATCGAGGGCGGCGCAGCCGCTCGAGTAAGGACAGGGATCGATTGCCGATGCGTTTTATCCGAGGCTTTCTAACCGGGCTCGCCCTCGCGATCGTCATGGCCGCAGGCGTCGCGAGTTTCGTGGCACCGGCTGTCGCGGCTCCGATCGTGGTCGAAGGCAACCGGCGGGTGGATGCCGAAACGGTCCGCTCATATTTCAAGGGCGAGGACCAGGCCCAGATTAACCAAGCCGTTAAGGATCTCTATAGCTCTGGTCTCTTCTCAGACGTCCGGGTGAGCCGGCAGGGGGGCAGCCTGGTGGTGCATGTCGCCGAGAACGGCGTCATCAATCGCGTGGCCTTCGAGGGCAACAAGAAGGTCAAGAGCGAGCAGCTTGAGACGACCATTCAGTCGAAGTCGCGCGGCCCCTATTCGCCGACGATCGTCCAGGCCGACATTCAGCGCCTGCAGGAAATCTACCGCCGCTCCGGCAACGGCAATGCAAAGATCACCTCGCGAATCGTCGACCTGCCTAACGGCAACCTTGATGTCGTCTTCACTGTCGACGAAGGCGGCAAGACCGGCGTCAAGAGCATCAATTTCGTCGGCAACAAGGCTTATTCGGAAGGCAAGCTCCGTGGCCTGATGACGACCACGGAAATGAATTTCCTCTCATGGATCAAAACCTCGGACGTCTATGATCCCGAGAAGATCAGCTCCGACGAGGAGCTGATCCGCCGCTTTTACCTACGCAACGGCTACGCCGACTTCAGGATCGTTGGAACGGATACGAAGTTCGATTCGGGTGAGGGCGGCTACCTGATCACGATCACGGTCGACGAGGGGACCCCCTACACGGTCAGCAGCGTCAAGGTCGAATCCCACATCCCGGACATCGCGGGCGACTCGCTGCAATCCGCGCTACGCTTGTCGGCAGGGGACACCTATGACGGCGACCTCGTGCAAAAATCGATCGAGGGGCTGACCCGCGAAATTGGCCGCCGGGGCTATGCGTTCAGCGAAGTTCGCCCCAAGGGAGACCGTGATGCGGCCGCTCATACCGTCGCCATCGCCTTCGTGGTGGATGAAGGCCCGAGGGTCTACATCGAGCGTATCAATATTCGCGGCAACACCCGCACCCGCGACTATGTGATCCGGCGCGAGTTCGATATCGGCGAAGGCGACCCTTACAACCGGGTTTTGATCGATCGCGCGGAGCGCCGCCTCAACGGTCTGGGCTTCTTCAAGAAGGTCAAGATCACCAATGAGCCCGGTTCATCCCCCGATCGCGTGATCGTGGACGTCGACGTCGAAGATCAGCCCACCGGATCGTTTGCCATCTCGGGCGGCTACTCGTCGACAGATGGGTTCCTGGCCGAGTTCTCCGTGACCGAATCGAACTTCCTCGGACGGGGTCAGTTTGTGAAACTGGCGATCCAAGAGGGGCAGTATGCTCGCGGTGTCGATTTCTCCTTCACCGAACCCTACATTTTGGATACGCGGATCGCGGCCGGCTTTGACCTGTTCGCCAAGCAAAGCGACAATACTCAATACACAGACTACCGGAGCTTCGTGACTGGTGGAACGTTGCGGCTGGGCATTCCGATCACCGACGAGTTTTCGATCTCGCCGCATTATTCGATCTACAACACCCGGATCACCATCCCGAATGACTCCTCCAACCCTTACAACGACTGTAACTTTCCCATCGACGGGACGACCCCTGGCGTCGCGAGCTTGGCCTCGGTGCCGCCATCCCCGGTCGCGAGCTGCTTGACCAACGGCGAAGCCTCACTGGCGATCAAGCAGTCGCAAGGTTCGACCTTGACCTCGCTGGCGGGCTTCAATCTCGACTACAACACCCTCGATAATCGCAAGGACCCCACGTCAGGTCTTTTCGCGGAACTGAGGCAGGATGTGGCTGGACTGGGCGGCGACTCGAAGTTCATCCGCACCGGAGGCGACATTCGCTACTACCATCCCATCTTCGATGACTTCGTTGGGATCGTCCATCTTCAGGGCGGCAACGTAACCGGGTTCGGTAGCGAAAAGGACTTGAGGATCAGCGACGAGTTCCAGTTGGGCCCGACGCTCGTCCGCGGCTTTGCTCCGGGCGGGATCGGACCGCGCGACATCAGCAACCTCGCTGCCTACAAGTATAATCCGTTGGGCGGCTCGGAATACGTCGGTGCCTCGTTTGAGACGCAGTTCCCGCTGCCTCTCGTTCCGCATGAGATTGGCCTGCGTGGCGCCTTGTTCTCAGATGCCGGGACGATGTTCGGGTATAACGGCCAGACGAACTTCACGCCTGGCGGTGGTACCTGCGTGCCATCGAACGTTGCTCCCCAGTTCACTCAGGGAACCTGCGTGCAAGTGCGTGACTCGAGCTCGATCAGGTCCTCGGTGGGCGCGAGCCTACTCTGGGCGTCTCCCTTGGGCCCGATTCGCTTCGACTATGCCTATGCGCTGTCGAAGGACAAATATGACGTGACGCAGGCCTTCCGCTTCTCGGGTGGAACGTCATTCTAAGCGTTGGCATTCTTTTGCGAATGAAACCGAGGGGAGAGGCGTCTCATCCTCTCGGTTCTCTTCGCTTAAAGTGTCGCTGTCCGGGTCAAGTGCCATGAGCTCGCCGGTTTTTTATCGTCAAGCTTGCGAGCCGACATTGGCGGAGATCATGGCCTGGACATCGGCCGTCCCGCATGGCGACATCGATCAAACGGTGCGGATACGCAACGTGGCGCCCCTCGATCAAGCATTCCCCGGTTCGATAGCCTTTTTAGACAATCCGAAATATGCGCCTTCGCTCTCACTAACGCGGGCCAGCGCCTGTTTCGTAACCAAGCGCTTCGCTGCTCTTATTCCGAACACGACGGCGGCTCTGGTAACGCCGGAGCCCTATCGGTCTTTCGCGCTTGTCGTCGGCAAACTGTTTCCTCAAGCCTTGAAACCCGGCTCGTCCTTTGGAACGAACGGAATTTCTCCCGGCTCTTTCGTGCATGCCGAAGCGCGTCTTGAAGCGGGCGTCGTGGTCGATCCCGGAGCCGTGATCGGACCTCGGGCGGAGGTGGGATCAGGAACGGTCGTTGGTGCGCATTGCGTGATCGGTCCCGATGTCAGGATCGGCCGCGATTGCTCGATCGGGCCGCAGGCGATGATCATCCACGCTCTTCTGGGCAATCGGGTGATCATTCATTCCGGTGTCCGCATCGGGCAGGATGGCTTCGGCTTCGCCTTGGGGCCGACGGGCCATCTCAAGGTCCCGCAGATCGGCAGGGTCGTGGTTCAGGACGATGTCGAGATCGGCGCCAATACCACTATCGACCGTGGCTCTAATCGCGATACGATCATTGGCGAGGGAACCAAGATCGATAATCTCGTCCAGATCGGTCACAACGTCACGATCGGTCGTCATTGCGTCATCATTTCGCAAACCGGAATTTCGGGGTCGACCACACTTCATGATTTCGTGGTCACGGCTGGGCAGGTCGGACTTGCTGGGCATCTGACGATCGGGACGGGCGTTCAGATCGGCGCCAAATCCGGCGTGATGAACGACATTCCGGCTGGCCAGCGCTGGTTCGGCATACCGGCGCAGCCTGCGCGTGAGCAGTTTCGCCTCCATGCCCTGCTGCGGCGCATGGGGCGACGCGGCAAGTCGGAGAAGGACGCCGGTTCCGATTCGACCGAATGACGGTTGGATTTGATCGCGGCTCATGGCAAAGCCCAACAGCGGATTCGTGTCGCGCCAACCTTCGGCTTGATCCTCGACAGACGCTTGTTAAGCGTCGAGTATCTAGGCTTTGCCGAACATGCTCCAGACATGACAATGCAGCAGGCCCATTGGTTCGGAACCAGGGTTGAGCCATGAGACCGTTGGTGCCCAAAGGATTGCAGGGATTGGTGATGGACGAAGCGGAACGGACGGATCTTGATGTGCTGGATATCCAGCAAATGCTGGCCTATCTGCCGCATCGCTATCCGTTCTTGCTCGTCGACCGCATCCTGAAGATGGATGCCGACCGCAGCTGTGTTGGGATCAAGAACGTTACATTCAACGAGCCTCAGTTTCAGGGCCATTTTCCCGGCCGGCCCATCATGCCCGGCATTCTTCTGGTCGAGGGGATGGCACAGACCGCAGGCGCTCTCTGCGTTCATGCTCAAAAGCTGGCCAAGCCCAAGCTTGTTTACTTCATGACCATCGACAAGGCCAAGTTCCGCAAGCCTGTGGTTCCGGGCGATAGGGTCGAATATCACCTGCGCAAGCTCAACCAGCGGCGCAACATGTGGTGGTACAAGGGCGAAGCCATGGTCGAGGGCACGCTTGTCTGCGAGGCCGAGTTGAGCGCCATGCTGGTCATGGAATGATGCCGGCCGCTCGCATGACCTATTGGCGGGCACGGGCCTATCGACCGACGTCCACCTCTGTCGCGTCCGCGATCAGCTTGCGAGGCGACGGACCCTCATGGCTAAGGCCTATGGTGACGACAGGACACCGGGTGTCGGAGGTGTGACGATGAATGAGACCGGACGCGAGCACACCACCGATGCGGCGAGTGTTCATCCCTCTTCCGTCATCATGCCTGGCGCTGTGTTGCAACCCGGTGTCACGGTAGGTCCTTTTTGCGTCGTCGGATCGCGGGTGGAGCTCGCTGAAGGCGTCCATCTGACGTCCCATGTCACGGTTTCGGGACGGACCACCATTGGCGCAAGAACCCGGGTGTTTCCTTTCGCGGCTCTTGGCGGCGAGCCGCAAGACCTCAAATATCGAGGCGAGGACTCGCGGCTGACGATCGGCTCCGATTGTCTGATCCGCGAAGGCGTCACTATGAACACAGGTACGGCGGGCGGGGGGCATGTCACGCGCGTGGGTAGCCATGGCGTTTTTCTGGCACAGAGCCATGTGGCGCATGATTGCGACGTCGGCGACCACGTCATCTTCTCGAATAATGTCATGCTGGCCGGGCATTGCCGGGTCGGCGCGCATGTCATCCTCGGGGGCGGGGCCGCCGTTCATCAATTCGTCCGCATCGGCAGCCATGCCTTCGTGGGCGGCCTCGCGGGGGTAGAGCATGACGTGATCCCCTATGGGATCGCGCTCGGGAACCGGGCGCATCTTGCGGGGCTCAATGTCGTTGGGCTGAAGCGCCGGGGTTTCACACGCGACCAAATTCACGATCTGCGGCGGGCCTATAAAGCGGTGTTCGGGGGTCCCGGCACGTTGCAGGAACGGGTGAGCGAAGTCGCCGGTCTGTTTCCGGAACAGGGGGAGGTCGGCGAGATCGTTTCGTTCATTCGGCAGGGCGGCGACCGCGCCATCTGCACACCCCGCGATGAGAAAGGCCTGGAGTGACCTTGGCCGAGGAGATCGGCGCGCTAATCGGGGCACGGCCCATTCGACTGTTTCTCGTCGCGGGAGAGCATTCCGGCGATCACCTCGGAGCGGATCTCATGGCTTCGCTTCGGGAGCGAGAGGCCGGGCTAGAGTTTCAGGGGGTCGGAGGCCGAAGGATGATCGAGGCGGGGCTGAGGCCGCTCTTCCCCATGTCTGACATCGCGATCATGGGCATCGTTCCGGTCATCCAAAATCTGCCGTTTCTTCTCCGGCGAATCAACGAGACGGTCGCGGCGGTGATCGCCAGCCGGCCCGATGCACTCATCGTCATCGACAGTCCTGGTTTCACACTGCGGCTGGCGCGTCTGCTGCGCAAAAGCGCTCCAGACATTCCAATCGTCAAATATGTCAGTCCTTCGGTCTGGGCGTGGCGGCCCGGCCGGGCGCCGGCCATGCGGCGCTATATCGACCATCTTATGGCACTGCTCCCCTTCGAGCCCGAGGTTCATCGTCGGCTGAAGGGGCCGCCCTGCACCTATGTGGGCCATCCGCTGATCCAGCGACGTGACGAACTGCGGCCAAACGCGGCTGAACGAGAAGCGCGCGAGCGCCCGACGCTTCTTGTTCTTCCAGGCTCCCGCAAAGCAGAGATCAAATATTTGTCTGCGGTGTTCGGCGAGGCCATAGGGCTCGTGGCGAAGCGTCGCGGGCCGATCGACGTCATCCTTCCGGCAGTCGAGGATCACCTTGCGGAGATCGAGGCACAGGTTGCGCTCTGGCCCTTCAAGCCTCGCATCGTCACCGGCGAGGCGGCCAAACTCGCAGCGTTCCGCAAGGGCAGGGTGGCTTTGGCGGCCTCCGGCACAGTGACCCTTGAATTGGCCCTGGCGCAGGTTCCGATGGTTGTGGCCTACAAGGTGTCCCCTCTTGAGATCTGGCTGAAATATGTCGTCAAGGTTCCATCCATCGTCCTGCCCAATCTGATTCTGGGGCATAATGCCGTCCCGGAATTCATCCAGGAAAATTGTACGGCGGACCGTTTAGCCGAGGCCTTGTCCGCATTGTTTGACGAGGGGAGTGCCCGCACGGCGCAAATGACGGCTTTCGAGCAGCTCGACGCTGTGATGCGGCTCGACGACGGCCGCCGCCCGAGCCAGCACGCCGCCGATGTCGTCCTGTCCACCCTTCGCAGGACGGCCTGATCCACGAGGATCCTGCAGCCTTCAAGGCTAACATTGCGATTGCCGCGTTCTGTGCGATTGTCTTTAAGCACTTGTCAACCATACGGCGTCTTTATGGAACAGCCGGGACGAATAGGTCCGAGTTTCACGACGCCGTTGTTATCGCGTTCCATCGATTGAGGAACGAGACGCCGTCTGTCGTCGAAGACCCGGCGGGGATCGAAGTCGATGATGTCGATGCGTAGCGAGATCGGCCAAGAGGGAGTTCATGCGGGATATCCGGGCCGGGAGCTCGATATCGCCGCGCTTGGACGCCGCCTCAAGCGTCAAAGGGCCTGGATCATCTGGCCGGCTCTAATCTGTTGCGGCTTGGCCATCGCCTTTGTGTCGCTCGTGCAGCCGCACTATACGGCCAACGCCAAGGTTTTCATTGAGAATGGCGAAAGCTATTTCACGCGCCCGGACAAAACGGACCTGCAACAGGCCGTGCTCCCCGATGACGAGGCCATTCAGAGCCAGGTCCAGCTCATCTCCTCGCGCGACATCGCCCGGGAGGCGATTCGCAGGCTCGGACTCAAGGGAAATCCGGAATTCGATCCCGCAGCCAAAGGCTTCGACTTCTTCTCGCGCATCCTGATTCTCACCGGCCTCGAACAGGACCCGACGACCGTCTCGCCGGAAGACCGTATCCTGCAATCCTACTACGATCGCTTGATGGTGTTTCCGGTAACCAAATCGCGGGTCATCAGCATTGAATTCACCGCGAACGATCCCGATCTCGCGGCACGCGGGGCCAATACGATCGCTGATCTCTATATCGAGGCTCAGTCAGACGCCAAACGTCAGCAGGCCCGGGCCGCCGCCGATTCGCTGGCCTCCCTCATCGCCGATTTGAGGACGCGCGCCGCCGATGCCGAATCCAAGGCCGATGCCTTCCGGTCACGCTCCGGCTTGCTGCTCGGGACCAACAACACCACCATTTCGGCGCAACAGCTTGGCGACGTAAACACGCAACTGGCACAGGCCCGCAGCGCCGAGGCCGATGCTCAGGCCAAGGCAAAGCTGATCCGCGACATGATCCGTCAGGGACGCGTCAGCGAAGTGCCGGATGTCGCCAACAACGAACTCATCCGCCGTATTTCGGAACAGCGGGTCAACCTTAAGGCCGAGGTCGCGCTTCAGTCGCGTACGCTGCTGCCGGGTCATCCGCATATGCAGGAGCTGAACGCCCAGCTGCAGGATGTCGATCAGCAATTGCGGACTGCTGCCGAAAAGGCGGTGAGGACGCTGGAGAACGACGCCCATATCGCGGCGAGCCGCGTCGAAAATCTGACGGCTGCGCTTGAAACTCAGAAAACAACGGCCAGTCTCGCAGGCGCCGACCAAGTTCAACTCAACACGCTCGAACTTCAGGCTCGGCTGCTCAAGGACCAGCTCGAATTCAATACATCGAAATATCAGGAAGCTTTGGCCCGCCAGAGCGCCATCTCGACACCGGCCGATGCGCGGGTCATCTCCAAAGCCGATCCGCCGCAGTTGCCCTCGTTCCCGAAGAAATTGCCGATCATCGCGATCGTGACCTTAGCCGGGCTGCTGTTGTCGGTCGGCATCTTGATCGCGCGGGAACTCCTCGCCGGCGAGGTCTTCGTGGAAGCCGAGGCGGATGGCCGTCTGCCGCAGGACATCGGTCTCAAGCCGACGATGCGGGACGAGGCCATGGCAGGGACGCTGCCTATCGAGACTTCCGCCCGGCCGAGCGCCATCGAAGTCATCGAAAAGCTTCGAGACTTGCGGTTACGGCGGACCAAGCCGGGGGCCACGCGTCTCCTGCTCACAACCACGACGACGACGGCAGCCACGCGCGGCCCTCTCGCTGTCGGCCGGTATTTCTCCAACCAGGCCAGAACGATCCTGGTCGACATGAGCCGCGCCGCGCCGTTGCGGGCTGAGCCGGATCACGCTTCGAGCGATATGATCACACCTCCCGAAAACTCCCTCGGTCTCAGCGAGCTTCTCGCCGGGGAAGCCACATTCGCCGAAATTATCCACCGCGACGGGTCTTCACGCCTTCATGTCGTCCCAGCGGGGGGCGTCGACCTGCCGGATAGTGCCCTGGCCGACTACGACCTTGTGGTCGAAGCCCTGGCGGAAACCTACGACTACGTGCTGCTGAATGTACAGGCGCCCGGTCATGCCCTGGCGCGCCATCTCGCCGAAGGCTGCGACGCGGTGGTTCTGTTGCTGGGCGACGACGAGAACGATGTGGATGTCCGGGGCGTCCTTCAGGACTTGGCAGCCGTCACAGCGGCACCGTTGTTCGAATTGCGGGGTTCGGCTTTGGAGACCGGCGGCACATTGCGGCAGGCCGCATAAATCTAGGCGGGGCCGAGATCAGGCCCCGCAGCGCCGCATAGCTTTCCGCAAGGCTCGCACCATCGCCCAAGCCCAAGCCGATTGCTTGATCCTTCGTTTGGTCCGCAGCCTGACGCTCTCGGCCATCGCGAAGACCTTGGCCCTCGCCGACAGGGTCACGATGCTGTCGAAGAGAGGTTCGGCTTCCGGGCAATAGATCTCCTTATAGCGAGCCTCGCCGATCCCAAGGTCGAACAGCGATAGTCCCTCGGCGCATTTGGATCGGATCAAGCTCTCGAGAAGGATTTCGCCGGGGCTCGATCGCGCGATGTCAGGGTCCGCGTCAAAGGACATCACCATGCCGCAATAACGGTTGCGGTGCGACGTTCCCCCGAAGGTGGCGATGATCCGCTCGCCGCAATAGAGTGCGTGCAGCTCCACCGGCGGCTTGTCGGATCCGACGATCGAGCAACGTTCGAGAAATGCACGAAGATCGGGCAGGTCCGACGCGCCAAGCCCCAGGGCCGTACAGCGCGACAGGCGCTGCGCGATGAAGGCATCCAGAATGGCCCGGCCTTCCTCGGCGCTCCGCGCCACCCCATGTCTCACCGGCGCGAGGGCCTGAAGCCGCGCCATTTTTTTGCGCAGCTTCTTTCGATTGTCGCCTGACAGGTTCCTCTTGATGAACTCGTCGGCATCGTCGGAGAGCGCGACTTTGTACCCAAAGCTCGGGCTAGGCTGATGAGGAAGAAGCAGGAGCGGATTGGTGACCCCTTCCCATTGATGCGGCTGATTGTGGAGAACGAAAAGCTCGACCTTGCTGCCTTCCACTCGTGCTGCCGAGTGAAGCAGCTTGAGCAGAGTGGCGGGTGTCCAGGCAGGCCCCGGCCTGAACAGACCCAAATTAAAGTTGCTGTCTCGGCCGCCCAAAAACCCCGCCACGGTCAGCAAGCCCTGCCGCCAGATACCGAAGGGTAGCAAAGCGAGCGGCTGGCCGGCCTTGTCGAAGGCGACGATGATGAACGGCGATACGCCCGAGGCGCGCCCCGTGGTTTCAAGCCACGGCACCAGCCAGCGGCGGGTTTGATAGGCCGATACGGCGGCACTCAATTCCAGGCGCTCCCAGATTTCAAGAGCCGGCGCTACATCTCGATAGACGACCACGCGGCCCAGCCGAACCGGACCCGTGCGGCCGCTGAAGCTGGAGAATCCCACACCCTCGCTCCCGGTCTGGGCCTGGGGCGGCATCGTGCCCGCATCCCAATCGACGAATGCCGGTGAACCAGTTCTGTCGAGCATGGAATCCGTCCAAGTCTCCGCAGCGCGGAGTTATGGGGCGGACGCTAGCAAGAAAGCCTCAACGGCTTCTTGCCTAGAGTGAGTCGATTTTGTTTCACCGGGACCTGAAATCATGAAGCAAGTGCTGATCGGTGCCGGATTTTCGCTGCTCGGCTCTACGCGTCTGCATCGTTTGGCTCCCGCCGCCCTGCGGGGGATGGGCGCCGTCCTGATGTTTCATCACGTACGTCCGAGGCGTGAAGACGCCTTCAGACCCAATGGATTGCTCGACATCACGCCCGAATTTCTCGACGCAGTGATCCGACATTTGCGTGGTCGGGGCTACGACATCGTAACACTCGACGAGGCCGTTGCCCGATGTCAGGCCGGGGCGGGGGAAACACGGCCGCCGTTCGCGGTTCTCACGTTCGACGACGGTTATCGCGACAATCTCGTTCACGCGCTCCCCGTTCTGGAGCGTCATGACGTACCCTTCACCCTGTTCGTCACACCCGGGTTTGCCGAGGGTACGGCTCGCCTCTGGTGGACGGAACTCGAAGAGGCGGTTCGCCGGACAAGCGCCATCCGCGTGACGATCGGCGCCGAGGCGCTTGACCTTCCCGCCGCGACCGCGAAAGAAAAGCAGGCGGCCTTCAGCACCCTCTACACGCGGCTTCGCCAAGGATCCGAGGCCCAATTGCTCTCGGTGATTGGCCAATTGTGCGCCACGGCCGGGGTCGTCAGCCGCGAGCTCACAAGCCAATTGTGCATGGGCTGGGACGAGATCCTCGACCTGAGCCGGCATAGGCTCGCGACGATTGGGGCCCATACGCTGACCCATCCGCGCCTCGCCAAGCTCGACCGTGCCGATATGCTTCGCGAAATGGAACGCAGCCGCAGCGAGATCGAAAATCGGATCGAGCGCCCGGTTCGGCACTTCGCCTATCCGGTCGGCGACCCCACGTCGGCCGGTCTTCGGGAATTCGAGGCCGCGCGACAGCTTGGCTTCCTCGCCGCGGTCACTACGCGACCCGGATTGATTTTCCCCGAACATGCCGAGCATTTGACGGCCTTGCCGCGACTATCGGTGAACGGCGACTGGCAGGACCTCACGAATATCGACGTGCTGCTGTCCGGCGCCGCCTTCGCCCTGTGGAACCGGGGCCGCCGCGTCAACGCCGCTTAGCTCTCCTGTGTCATAAGCCGCTGCGTGGCTCCTCTGGGTGAGGAGCTTTTTGCAGTCATGACGCGGCAGACCTCGGCCTCAAACCTCGGGGTCGGGCCGCTCCATCCAGGCGATCAGCGGCATCAGAGGCAGGATCCAGGCCATTCCGATGATGGCGAAATAGACCGTCTGTACCAGCTTGGACGCGTCATGCACGGGCCGTGTTTCGGACAGCACCATGGCGCAGAGCGCATAGACCAATACGAAAATCAGCATGCCGGCCGCGCCGATGAATTTGCGGGTACGTCGTGCCATGCGAATCCTCGTCGGTGACAATCTGCGCTTTCCGGTGCGCCACGGCTTCTGATAGCAGATCGGGCCAGGGCCAGTGGAAGGTGTATTCATGGTTTATCGTCAGGCGATGCCGAGCGACATCGGCGTCTCGTCGCGGGCAATCGGCCGCCGTGTGACGGGCGGCCGATCAATGGCGCCGGTTCGCGTCTGGCTCTGGATGGTCGCGGTCTGCATCTTCCTCATGGTCATCGTGGGGGGCGCCACGCGGCTCACCCAATCGGGTCTGTCCATCACCGAATGGAAGCCTGTCATGGGCGTCGTGCCGCCGCTGACGGCCGAGGCCTGGCAGGCCGAGTTCGAAAAATACAAGGCCATTCCGCAATATGCTCAGCTCTTTCCCGACATGGATCTCGCCGGGTTCAAGAGCATCTTCTATTGGGAATGGGCGCACCGGTTGCTGGGGCGGGCCATCGGTCTCATCTTCGCTCTCCCCCTCCTGGGCTTCTGGATGACCGGCCGGCTGACGCCCGCTTTGAAGCCGCGCCTGCTCGGGCTGCTGGCGCTCGGGGGGCTGCAAGGCTTTATCGGTTGGTGGATGGTCAAGTCGGGTCTTAGCGAGCGCGTGAGCGTGTCGCAATATCGGCTGGCGATCCATCTCGTCACCGCCTCGATCACCTTCGCCTGGGCCATCTGGCTGGCAGAGGGGCTGCGCTTGGCGTCGTCAGCGATGGGCGCGACGGCACGCCTTCGCTGGACGGCTAGCCTTTTGGTCGGTGGCGTCTTCCTGCAATTGTTTCTCGGCGCGCTGGTCGCGGGCCTCCATGCCGGCCTTGTCTATAACACTTGGCCACTGATGGACGGCTATGTCGTCCCGCCACTGGCGGCGCTGACGGAAAACTCACCACTCTGGCGCAACCTGTTCGAGAACGTCACGACCGTGCAGTTCGATCATCGCATGCTGGCTTATGGGGTACTAGCGCTCGCGATTGTCCATGCGCTCGATGCCCGCAGCGTCGTGCCAGGATCGGACGCGGCGCGGCGCGCGACCCTCGTCGCCGCGCTGGTTCTTTGCCAGGCGATGCTCGGCATCACCGCCTTGCTCCTCGTCGTGCCGCTCTGGGCCGCGTTGCTGCATCAAGCCTTCGCCATGCTGGTGCTGGGCGCGGCTGTGTTTCACAGCCGCCGCCTGTCGATCGATGGAAAACCCGGCACTTCCCATCCAAAATTGTCTCATCTTGACGCGGGCCGTATGTGAACCGCAACGCGGCGTAAACACCTCCCAAGGTAATTGGACCCGCACCGCACGGAGGATCGAATATGGCTGTCAATCGCTGGTTCTTGGCTGCGGCTCTGCTGCTCTGTGGGACGACGGTCGCAGAAGCCCAGAAATTTACCGACGTTGCCCAGCAACTCGATGCTGCCGATCAGATGCTGCGGCCACCGCTCAAGCCTGTCGCCACGCGGGTCCAAGTCAACTACCAGTTTCTGGTTCCCGGCGGGAGAGCCGATACGATCGAAGAGCAGAAAGCGTCGATTACCAGTTCCCATGCTGCGCTCTATCAGATGGCTGCTCACGAGTGCGAACAGTTGCAAATTGTGATGGCGGGAGACTGTCGTCTTGTGTCCATGACGATCAACAACTCTTCACAAGGTTATAATCAGGCCAACCTGTCGCTTCAGGTCAGCGGGAGCGCAATGTTCGATCTGACATCGCGCTTGCCTGCGGCAATTCCAGAAACCAAGCCTTGATCGCGAGAATGACTTTTATTTAAAGAGCCGTTCGCCACGTAGACGCTGAAGACTGACTGTGGGTCTGCTTTCATAGTCCACGTGGTGCCTCGCAGCTGAAACGCAAGTATTTTGGTCAGTATGCGTTGTCCCGCCAGAAGCGTTTGGACTGTTCTTTAAATCGGCATCCTTTCGGCATCGGTGCTCTCCGGACAGCAACGGTTTATGAGCACCGCCTGCGGCTCGGTATATTCGAACCAGAGGCGTTCGGCAGCCGTCCAGCGGATCAAGATCCCCTTGATTGTTTTGCCATCTGTATTGTTAATCGTCACAACTGTCTCGCCGCGAGACATTCGAAAACGACACTCACCTGGATCCAAGGCATTTCGTTGAGCGCAGCGCTCCAGAACCATGCGATCATTGGATCCAATGCGCTCGGCCATGGCGTTGTATGTCAGAGCAAAGCCGTTTGTGGCTAAATCCAAGGCCTTGGCCGCGTTGCCATCCGCAGCCAACAGCGCAAGCCCTCAGAGCACCGATGGCTCAAATATACGCAACCGCGTCATTCCGCCGACGCTGCCAGAGCCTGATCGAGATCGGCGATGATGTCCTTCACGTCCTCGATGCCGATCGACAGCCGCACGATCTCGGGGCCGGCACCGGCGATTACCTTCTGCTCGTCGGTCAATTGCCGATGGGTGGTCGAAGCGGGATGGATCACTAGCGAGCGTGTGTCGCCGACATTCGCCAGATGGGAGAACAGTTTTACGCTGCTCACGAAGGCGACGCCGGCCTCGTAGCCGCCCTTCAACCCGAAGGTGAAGACAGCACCCGCGCCCTTGGGGCAATATTTTTGGGCCAGCGCATGATAGGGGTCTGTTTCGAGCCCAGGATAGCTAACCGTCGAGACGGCAGGGTGTTTCGACAGGAATCGCGCGACAGCCAGCGCATTGTCGGAATGGCGTTGCATGCGCAGCGGCAGGGTTTCGATCCCGGTGAGAATCATGAAAGCGTTGAAGGGCGAAAGCGAAGGCCCAAGATCGCGCAGCCCTAAGACCCGCGCCGCGATCGCGAAGGCGAAATTGCCAAAAGTCTCGCCGAGCACCATGCCGGCATAGTCCGGCCTCGGTTCCGACAAGGCCGGGAAGCGCTTGTCGGCCATCCAATCGAAATTGCCGCCGTCCACGATGAGCCCAGCGATCGAATTGCCGTGGCCGCCCAGAAACTTCGTCGCCGAATGAACGACGATATGAGAGCCATGCTCGATCGGCCGCACGAGATAGGGGGAGGCGAGGGTGTTATCGACGATCAGCGGCACGCGGGCCTTGTCGGCGATGGCCGCGATGGCCGCGATGTCGGTGATGACGCCGCCCGGATTGGAGATGGATTCGATGAAGATCGCCTTGGTCTTGGGACTCAGCGCCGCCTCGAAGGTGGAAAGGTCGTTCGGATCCGCCCATTTGACGTGCCAGTCGAACTTCTTGAACGCGTGATTGAATTGGTTGATCGAGCCGCCATAGAGTTTTCGCGAGGCGATGAATTCGTCGCCCGGTTCGAGCAGCGTATGAAACACGATCTGCTGCGCGGCGTGGCCCGAGGCGACCGCGAGGCCCGCCGTGCCGCCTTCGAGCGCCGCGATCCGCTCTTCGAGCACCGCGCAGGTCGGGTTGGTGATGCGCGAATAAATGTTGCCGAAAGCCTGCAGACCGAAGAGGGCGGCCGCGTGATCCACATCCTCAAAGACGAAGGACGTGGTCTGATAAATGGGGGTCGCGCGCGCACCGGTCGAAGCGTCGGGCTGCGCGCCGGCATGAATCGCGAGGGTGGAAAAGCCCGGCCCTTCATCATCGTGAATGTGATCCGTCATGGGTTATCCCCCTCATCATTGCGACGGACGCCGAGCCCGCCTCCCTGATCTTCTTCTGCCAAATATCGACGCGTTCGTGAAGTGAATTAGTAGACAATTATTCCTGGGCCGAGAGCGGTTTCGTGATGCTTTCGAGCGATTGGCCCTCGGCCTTGACGCCAATCATGGCCTCTGTCCAGGGTACTGACCAGGCAGAAGGCCTGGTTTCCATTGATCGGCCAGCGCCTTGCCCTTCTCGATTTGGTCGAGCGAAAGTTTATCCGCGATCGCGGCTCGGTTTTTATCGAAAAACGGCTCACCTCGCACGGCCAGAAGAACCAAGGCATAGGCAACCACAGGGTTGCGAGGCAGGCCATCGCCGCGGATGTATCGGAGGGCGAGGCTGTCTAGCGCCAGCGGGTCACCCTGCGCCGCTGCCTTGTGCAACCATAAGACAGCTAGATTGTCGTTGCGTTCGACGCCTATTCCTTTGCGGTACGCGTCCGCGAGGTCGTTTTCCGCCAATGCCATGCCGCGTGCAGCATCCTTGCTCAATCCGCGCGTCGCCTCTAGGTCGAGTTGGTCGGCGCGAAGCGCATCTTGCGGCACACCAATTCCGATCCTGTACAATTGGGCGAGGCGCCGTTGCGCGGTCCAAACCCCATGATCGGCCGCCTTGTTGTACCATCCGATCGCTTGGCTAAGATTCGTTCCGCGAGTGCCGTGATGAAACTCGCCACTTGTGATCGCGGTAATCTCATAGACGCGAGCAAGACGCTCCTCTGCGGAAGGATAGCCATTCATGGCCATGGGCGTGTATGCCGCGATGGCGGATTGAAATCTGCCAGCCTTGAGGGCGGCGTCTCCATCCGTCATCCCAGCCCATACACCAGACGGAAACCAAAGGACGATCGCAACCGTAGCAAGAAAACAGCGCGTTTGAGCGATCATCGGCGACAATGTCCTTGTGTGCCCCAGTGCTTTCCGACCACCCGAATTTCACGGCGGCATAAGGGGAATAATCCAGCGAACGACATCCGTGTATGGTCGGATCTTGCCCTATGATTATCGCATAGAGAGTGGTTTCGTGATGCTTTCGAGCGATTGGCCCTCGGCCTTGACGCCAATCATGGCCTCAACGGCGGCGGCCATGATCATCAACACGCCGCCCCCGACACAACCCCAGAACAAGGCGGTGCGGGACCCCGTGCCGATCAACGCACCAAAGAGGGCAGGGGCGCCCGTTCCGCCGATCAGCGTGCCGGCGGCATAGAAGATGGCGATGGCAAAACCGCGGATTTCCAGGGGGAAAATCTCGCTCACGGTGAGATAGGCGGCGCTAGCGGCCGAGGAGGCGATGAAGAAGATCGCCGTCCAGGCGATCACCTGCGTCGTGGCGGTGAGGAGCCCCTGCTGGAACGCCGAACCGCTTACCGCGAGCAACACGCCGGCCGTTGCATAGGTCAGAACGATCATTGGTTTGCGGCCAACCGTGTCGAACAGCCGCCCGATGAGCAGCGGCCCCATGAAGTTGCCGAGCGCGAAGGGAAAGAGATAAAGCCCCGTCTGCGATGCCGGCACGCCGTAAAAGGTGCCGAGCACCAGGGCGTAGGTGAAGAAAATCGCGTTATAAAAGAAGGCCTGCGCCACCATGAGGGCGAGGCTCAGCAAAGACCGGCTCCAATTGTCGACGACAATGGCCTGCCAGATTTCGCCCCAGGGCGTCTTATCTCGCACACGGATCCTCGTTTTCTCCGGCAGCGCTCCAAGGCGGTTCGGGTCATCGACGACTTTCGCCTCGATGTCGCCGACGATCTTTTCCGCTTCCTCGTTCCGCCCATGGGTCATCAGCCAGCGGGGGCTTTCGGGCACCCAATGGCGCAGGAACAAGATACAGAAGCCCAGGGTCGCGCCGATTCCGAACGCATAGCGCCAACCTCGATCGACATCGAACCGCGCCGGGTCCAGCAGCAGGATCGACGCTGCCGCGCCGAGCGCGGCGCCGAGCCAGAAGGTAGAATTGATGATGAGGTCGACCCGTCCGCGCACGCGGGCGGGGATCAACTCGTCGATGGCCGAATTGATAGCCTCATATTCGCCCCCGATGCCGGCGCCCGTGAGCGTTCGGAACAGCACGAAGCTCGCAAAATTCCACGAGAAAGCGGTGGCGAGCGTCGCCACGAGATAGAGCAGCAGCGTCACGGTGAAGAGCTTCTTGCGGCCGAGCCGATCCGTCAGGTAGCCGAAGCCGATAGCCCCAATCACGGCGCCCGCCAGATAGAAGGTCGCGGTCAGCCCGATCTCGGTGTCGGTGAAGCCAAGGCTGTTCTTATCCTTGAGGACCCCGGCGACCGACCCCGCCAATGTGACCTCAAGCCCATCGAGCACCCAGGTGATGCCCAGCGCGACCACGATGAGCCAATGCCAGCCGCTCCAGGGCAGACGATCGAGCCGAGCGGGCACATCGGTCTCGGTCCATTGGGGTTTGGCGACGGGGGGCATGCCTTCTCTATCGAGCTAAATTGAAAGGGAGCATTCGCTGCCGAATGCGGTTATTGTCGATCGTCAGCAGCGCACCTTGTAACTTACGTCCGCAGCACACGCTTCTGTACACCGCCGATGGCCAATTTGGGGGCCTTCGCGCTGATGATGCGGGAATTGATGCCGCTCCAGCCGATCTCGCCGGACAAGCGTCCGAATTCGATCTTCGGGCAGCGGTTCATGACAACCGTCAGACCCTGCGCCTCGGCGCGCTCGGCGGCCGCATCGTTGCGCACGGTGAGCTGCATCCAGATGATTTTGGGTTGCGGAGACAGCGCCAGCGCTTCGTCCACGATGCCGCCGGCGGCCTCGCTGTTGCGGAATATGTCGACCATATCGATCGGCTCAGGGATATCGACGAGACTGGCGAAAACCGGCTGTCCCAGGATCGAGCCGCCGGCCAGCCCCGGGTTGACGGGAAACACCCTATAGCCGTGCTGAACCATGTAGCGCAGCACCAGAAAGGACGGTCTCGCTTGATTGGCGGAGGCGCCCACCATGGCGATGGTTTTGACGCGACCGAGGATCGTCTTGATCGTCTCGTCCCCGTAATTTTCATGCCCCAAAGCCCAACCCCCATCAGGTATTATAATACCACACCACTCAAGGCTATGTTTCTCAGTCGTTTTCCGCGCTTTTCACGGAAAACTTCGTTGACGCTCAGCACCGTTACCCCTATGAGAGCGGCTGCGACGCGCCGTCCCGAGACGAAGCGTTCCTATCGCAACGGATCTTTACTCACCATGTTTGGCAACACTTATTCGACCAAGTCCGCCGACGTCGAAAAGAATTGGACGTTGATCGACGCCAAGGGCCTCGTCGTCGGCCGGCTCGCAACCCTGATCGCGATGCGGCTTCGCGGCAAGCATAAACCCACCTTCACCCCGCACATGGACGATGGCGACCATATCGTCGTCGTCAACGCCGATCAGGTGGTTCTCACCGGGCGCAAGCGAGAGCAGAAGGTCTATTATCACCACACCGGTTACCCGGGTGGCATCAAGGAACGGTCGGCCAAGTTTATTCTGGAAGGCCGTTTCCCCGAGCGCGTGCTTGAAAAGGCCGTGGAGCGCATGCTTCCACGCGGCCCGCTGGGCCGCAAGCAGCTCGGCAACCTCCGGGTCTACAAAGGCACGAGCCATCCGCATGAGGCGCAGCAGCCCGTCATCCTCGACGTCGCCGCTCTCAATTCCAAAAACTCACGGAGCGTCTGATGCCCGAGATTCTTTCATCCCTGCAAGACCTTAAGACCGCGTCGAGCACGCCGCAGCCGGCTGGACCCGTCTACGTTCAAAAGCTCGACGCTCAGGGCCGCGCTTACGCCACCGGCAAGCGCAAGGATGCGGTCGCCCGCGTCTGGATCAAGCCGGGTTCGGGCAAGATCACCGTCAACGATCGCGCCTTCGAGGTCTATTTCGCTCGACCGGTGCTACGCATGATCGTCCAGCAGCCGCTGAATATCGCCAAGCGCAACAAGCAGTATGATCTTGTGGTCACGGTGGCAGGCGGCGGGCTTTCGGGCCAAGCGGGCGCCGTGCGTCATGGCCTGTCCAAGGCACTGACGGCCTTCGAGCCTGAATTGCGCCCTGTGCTGAAAGATGGGGGATTTCTTACCCGCGACTCGCGTGTCGTCGAACGTAAAAAATACGGTCGTAAGAAGGCTCGCCGGTCCTTCCAGTTTTCCAAGCGCTGATCTCCCGATCCGCAGGACAACGAAAAGCGGCTTAGGCCGCTTTTTTCTTGGTTGGATCGCACGACGGGAGACAGGACCATGGCGAGGATTTTCATCGACGGGGAAGTCGGCACGACCGGCCTGGGGATCCGCGAGCGCTTGAGCGGCCATGCCGGCGTCGAACTCAAGAGCTTGCCGTACGAGCTTCGCAAGGACCCGGCCGCCAAGGCCGACCTCATGGGGCAAGTCGATCTCGTCATCTTGTGCCTGCCTGACGAAGCCTCGCTTGAAACGGTGCGGCTCGCCGACCAACTTGGCGAAGCTGCTCCCAAAATTCTCGATGCCTCGACCGCACACCGTGTCGCGCCAGGCTGGATCTATGGGTTCGCCGAACTCGACGCCGGCCAGGAGGCCGCCATCAGGCAGGCGAAGCGGGTGGCCAATCCGGGCTGCTATGCAACCGGCGCCATCGCCCTGCTGCATCCGTTGATCGAGGCCGGTCTCGTTCCGGCCGATTATCCAATTACCATCAACGCCGTGAGCGGCTATAGCGGCGGCGGCAAGTCGATGATCGAGGCCTACGAGGCGGGAACATCACCGGCCTTCGAACTCTATGCCCTGGGGCTCGAACACAAGCACCTGCCTGAAATCATGGCCTATGCGGGTCTCACGCGGCGACCGATCTTCGTGCCGAGCGTGGGCAATTTCCGGCAAGGAATGGTCGTGAGCATCCCGCTCCATCTAGACACAGTGTCGGGCCGACCCAAGGCAGACGATTTGGAGGCCGCACTGGCGCGGCACTATGCGGGAAGTCTGCATGTCCGAGTTCTGGCCGCTGGCGCCAAGCTCGATCCGCAGGCGCTCAACGAGACCAACGACATGGAACTCCGCGTCGTCTCACACGAGACGCACGGGCACGCCGTGCTGATCGCGACGCTCGACAATCTCGGCAAGGGCGCGTCAGGCGCGGCGGTGCAAAACCTCGATCTTATGCTGGGGTTCTCAGCCTGACTCACTGCGAGGCGCCGGCATCTGTGAGGACTTAGTCCTCCAATATCAAACGCTCAAAGGTTCCCGGGCAGCGGAAACCCTATGAGGCAGTAGAATTAGTGGATTGTCTCTGGCGTCACCCGAAACGTTTTCGTCATATGCGGTGCCGGAAATCCGGAGTGATCCCTTAACTGTTTCAAGCGGTCCTCCGCCAATTGAATGTTTAAGCTATTTGGATAGTTCTCGATGAACTTGCTAAGCAATTGTTCGTCCTTAGTATTTTCAATGAAAAACCTCACTTCATAATCGACGTCCTGTGCATGGACCAAAACCGGCGTACCTATCTGTAAGATGCATATTATGAAATTGACCAAATCATACGCTTGGCGAGTGTCATTCAACGCCTCGGTTTTCTTGTACCAGACAGAGTTTTTAACAAGAAGAGAGCGGGGTCATACCCGAATCAACGACATATCTGATTGGTCAAGTTCAACGAATACCCTTCTCATCCCATAGGGGTTGAGAAGGGAGCGAATAAACAAGCTACGTCAGGCGAAAGCCTCTTTCGACCAGGGCACGATCGTCTGTTTCTGGCTGCCGAGACCTTCAATTCCCAGCGCGACGGTGTCGCCGGCCTTGAGGTAGGACGGCGGCTTCATGCCCATGCCGACGCCTGGGGGCGTGCCGGTGGT
The DNA here is from genome assembly GCA_965214365.1 of Lichenihabitans sp. Classification (GTDB taxonomy): domain Bacteria; phylum Pseudomonadota; class Alphaproteobacteria; order Rhizobiales; family Beijerinckiaceae; genus Lichenihabitans. The sequence continues at coordinate 575,823 of CBDCBM010000003.1, read as the reverse complement.
GATGACGTCGCCCGCCTCCAACACCAGAAAATGGGAGATGTAGGATATGAGCTGCACGACGTTGAAGATCATCGTCGCGGTCGAGCCCGTTTGCATTCGCTTGCCGTTGACGTCGAGCCACATGCCTAGCTTCTGCACGTCGGCGATCTCGTCCGGGGTCACGAGCCAAGGTCCCAGCGGCCCGAAGGTGGCGCAGCCCTTGCCCTTCATCCACTGGCCGCCGCGCTCCGTCTGGAACGAGCGTTCGGAGACGTCGTGGCAGACGCAGAACCCCGCGAGGTGGCTGACCACCTCCTTCTCGCCGATATAGGCCGTGCGCTTGCCGATGACGATCGCCAATTCTACTTCCCAATCGGTCTTTTCCGATGATTTGGGGAGCATCACGTCATCGTTCGGGCCGATCACGCAATTCGGCGTCTTATTGAAGAGGATCGGCTCCTTGGGGATTTCGGCGCCTGTCTCGGCCGCGTGATCGGCGAAGTTCAGGCCGACCGCGATAAAGTTCCATGGGCGTGCCACGCATGACCCTAGTCGGGGCTGGCCCGGAACCACAGGCAGGCTAGCCGGATCGACGGCCGCTATTTTCGCCAACGATGCCGGATTGAGGTGCTCGCCGCTAAGGTCGGGGACGAGATGGCTGATATCGCGCAACTCTTGTCCGTGAACCAGGCCCGGCTTCTCGTGTCCGGGTTCACCATAGCGTACCAATTTCATAGCATTCTCCAGGATGTCCACAGGGCCTTTCGGCTTGCGGCGGCGCGACTATGCTTCGCTCGGGCGCCGACTACAAGATGTCGCCGAGTGCTCAAGCCCGCACCCGCACATACTCACCAGGCGCGTCGCACAGCGCCTTCAATTGGCCGGACCCAGGCTCGCGCGGCGGCGCGCGGTCCGGAGCCTGGGCTGTGAGCCAGGCCAGCCAATCGGGCCACCAGCTTCCCTTGGTCTCATGAGCGGCTTGGAGCCAGTCCTCGAAATCACCGGCGACCGGTGGTCCCGACCAATATTGATATTTGACCTTGGCGGGCGGGTTGACGACGCCCGCGATATGACCGGAGCCGGCCAGGACATAACGCATGGGGCCGCCAAAGAACTTCGCTCCGGTAAAGACGGAGCGGGCAGGGGCGATATGGTCTTCCCGCGCCGCAAGGTTGTAGATAGAGATCTTGACCGTGCCGAGATCGAGCCTTTCGCCACCCATGTCCATCTCGCCTCGGGCGAGCTTGTTTTCGAGGTAGCAATTGCGCAGATAGAAGGCATGATTGGCGGCCGGCATCCGCGTTGAATCCGCGTTCCACACCAGAAGGTCGAAGGCACTCGGCGCCTTGCCCTTGAGATAGTTGTTGACGACGTAGCTCCAAATCAGCTCGTTCGGCCGCAGCATATTGAACGCATTGGCCATTTTCGAGCCCTTCAGGTAGCCCGTCTCGGCCATTTGGGCCTCCAGCGCCGCGATCTGCTCCTCACCGGCGAAAACTTTGAGGTCTCCCGCCTCGCTGAAGTCGGTCTGGGCGGCGAAGAACGTCGAACTCGTGATCCGATCGTCGCCCTTGGCCGCCATATAGGCCAGCGTCACCGCCAGAAGGGTTCCGCCGACGCAATAGCCGATCGTGGACACCTGTCGCTCGCCCGTGGCGAGTTCGATCGCATCGAGGGCAGTTAGAACACCTTCGCGCATATAAGCCTCGAAGCCCTTGTCGGCATGGCGTTCGTCCGGGTTGACCCAAGAGATCACGAAAACCGTAAGGCCTTGCGCGACCGCCCAGCGGATGAAAGACTTCTCTTGGTTGAGATCGAGAACATAGAACTTGTTGATCCAAGGCGGCACGACCAGCAAAGGCCGTTTGAACACCTCAGGCGTCGTAGGCGCATATTGAATGAGTTCCATCAGCTCATTGCGGAACACCACCTTGCCGGGCGTGGTGGCCATGTTGATCCCGAGCACGAACGGCGTCGGGTCGCTCTGGCGGATACGCAGCTCGCCCTCGCCGGACTCGATATCCTCGGCCAGCATCTTCATGCCGCGCACGAGGTTGTCACCGCTCTGCTCGAAGGTCTCACGCAGCAATTCAGGATTGGTGACGAGAAAATTCGAAGGCGCCAGCGCGCTCGAAACTTGACGGAGGTAGAATCGCGCTTTTTCGCGCGTCAGAGGGTGGAGGTTGTCAGCATCCTCCACCACACCCGACGCCCAATCCGTCGTCATGAGATAGGTTTGACGAAGAAAGTCGAAGAGCGGATTGGCTCGCCACTCGGGGGCGGCGAAACGCTTATCCGCCGGCGCGGCTGTTTCATTGGCGGGAATGGGCTCCCCGCCCGAGAAACGCCGCAGGCTCTCTGACCACAGGCCGATGAACTGGCGCGAGAAATTGGCTTGCGCCTGCATCACGCGTTGGGGGTCGGACATCCAATGGGCCGCGACCTCGCCCATCGTCTTGACCATATCGGTCACATCGCTGGCGAGAGACGGTTTCACGGCTCCCGCCTCGCGCGACTTCATGAAGGCCGAGACCGCCCGTCCACCGTCCTCGATCAATTGGCCCATATTGCGGGCGAGTCGATCCCAGTCGGGAAGCGTCGACTCGGCGGCGGGCGGTTCTTCAGGAGCGGCGGAACGCCCTTCGTCGCGGGGTTCGGGATCGCGGGGTGTGACCTCCGGCTCCCGGGGCGCCGCAACGCTGAACTCCGCCAGAACAGACGGTTCCGGTTTGGGTTGCGGTTCCGGCCCGGCATGCGTCGGCTTGAGTTTGGCCATGGCATCGACGAGTGGCTGTTCGGACAGCGGCACCAAGTTCGGCGGGCTGAGTAATTTCGGAGCGCTTCCTTCGGCGTGATCGGCCGCCGGTTCGCCGGCGATTTTGACCCGACGTTTCCCGGTAGATTTGGGTTTAGGGGACGCGGCGGCATGAGTCTTCTCGGAAGAAGGATCAGGATGGGCCACGAGCGGCGCGGCCTTGGGCCGTTTTGCGGGGATGTCGATGGGGAGAGGTTGCGACTTGGAGGGCGCTGTGAGGTTCGCCTCGTGTCGCGAGAAGTCGATGACCGTCCTCTGCGCCGCTAAGGCACGCGCCTTCGGCCGTGGATTGTCCTTCGCCTTCATCGTGTTCTCCTGATCTTTCGGGGTGCGCCAGACCGCCGATTCCCCCGTTTTCGGAACTCAAGCCCGCGTCTGCGGCGGCTAGATCCCGTTTCAGACATATTAAACGTCTAATGCAGGCTTCGAAACCGCCAAAGCCGACACACATCGATCAATCGGTGAAGCCTTTGCAGATTTTCCGGCCGAAAGCCGGTCTGGCGCAAGCCTTTGCCGGTATTCGACGTTTGATCCGAGGCTCTGGCCAGAGCCTGCCCTAAACTGTGACCTCCACGTATCCGGGAGAGTGAACCATGCGATCGGAACTCCTATTCCGCCGCCTTCATGAGGCGTCGAAAGCCGCTGCCATCCTCTGCACCGTCTTCTTCGGCCCGCTTGGTGGCGCTTTGGCGGCGGATGACGCAGGACCCGGCACTGGTGCCGCCAGCCTGTGGGACAGCGTTCTCAAGACCTTGAACGTCAAGACCACGGTCGGGCCGACCCCCGGTTTCGTCGAGGCCACTCACCCCGACCCTTCGGGCTTGAAGTTCATCCCAACCGGCACGCCGCACCCCAAGCGACCGAGCCCGGCCAAAACCGCCGACGATATCGACGCCGCTAAAGCCGCGCTCGACGCCGCGCATGACGCGCAACTGGGGCTGAAACCCTCGAAGGCAAAAACGGCTCTGAAGTCCAAGCTGGCGAAACCGCGCAGGGCGATGGACGGAACCTGATTTTGCAAGCCCTCCGCTGCTGCTGTTATGATCGCGAATCACTCACTGGATTTCTCGCTTCAAGGCCTCGTCATGTCTGACTTCCATCGTGTCCGGCGTCTGCCGCCCTACGTCTTCGAGGAGGTTAACCGGCTGAAGGCCTCGGCCCGGAATGCCGGCGCCGATATTATCGACCTTGGCATGGGCAATCCCGATTTGCCCGCGCCTAAACACGTCGTCGAAAAGCTCATCGAGACGATCGGCAAACCGAGAACCGATCGCTACTCGAGTTCGAAGGGCATCTCTGGACTCCGACGCGCGCAGGCCAGCTATTACGCGCGACGGTTCGGCGTCAAGCTCGATCCGGATCGTCAGGTCGTGGCGACCCTCGGTTCCAAAGAAGGCTTCGCCAATATGGCGCAGGCCATCACCGGGCCGGGCGATGTCGTGCTGGTGCCGAATCCGTCCTATCCGATCCATGCCTTCGGCTTCCTGATGGCGGGGGGCGTCATCCGCTCGGTCCCGGCCGAGCCGACGCCGCAATTCTTCGTGTCCCTGGAGCGGGCGATCATCCACTCCATCCCGAAGCCGATCGCCGTCGTGGTCTGCTACCCGTCAAATCCAACCGCGACCGTCGCGTCGCTGGATTTTTACAAGGACCTCGTCGCCTTCGCTAAACGGCATGAGATCTTCGTGCTATCGGATCTCGCCTATGCCGAGGTCTATTTCGAGGGAACACCGCCGCCTTCGATGCTGCAAGTGCCAGGCGCCATCGACGTGACCGTCGAGTTCACCTCAATGTCCAAGACCTTCTCGATGCCGGGATGGCGGATGGGCTTCGCGGTTGGCAACGATCGCCTTTTGGCGGCACTGAGCCGTGTCAAGAGCTATCTCGACTATGGGGCCTACACGCCAATCCAGGTTGCCGCTGCCGCCGCGCTGAACGGCCCCGAGGATTGCATCAACGAGATGCGCGCGATCTACAAGGCGCGGCGCGACGTGATGATCGAAAGCTTCGCCGCCGCCGGATGGACCATACCGGCGCCGGCCGCTTCAATGTTCGCGTGGGTGCCGATTCCCGAGCGTTTCAAGCATCTCGGCAGCCTCGAATTCTCAAAATTGCTGATCGAGCGGGCCGACGTCGCGGTCGCGCCCGGGATCGGATTTGGCGAGTATGGCGACGACCATGTGCGACTGGCGCTCGTCGAGAACGAACAGCGCATCCGCCAAGCCGCAAGAGGGATCAAACGGTTCTTCGATACGAGCGATGAGCGTCTCCACAATATCATGCCCTTGAAGAGACCGGCCTGAACCAGACGAGGTCTTCACCGCCATCCACGGCACGGGACGGCCGGGACGCCTACGGCGTCTCGTCGCTGAGGCCAAGCGGGTCACGGTCTTGACCGGCGCCGGGCTTTCGACAGAATGCGGCGTGCCGGATTTTCGCTCGCCGGACAGTCCTTGGCGTATCCACAAGCCCATCGGCTTTCAGGATTTTCTGGCCGATCCGGCCCTGCGCACGGAAGCATGGCGGCGCAAGTTCGCCATGGATGACATCTATGCGGGTGCCGCCCCGGGACGCGGACATCACGTCCTGACAAGCCTGGAGCGACAGGGCGTCATCACCGCGATCATCACCCAGAACATCGACGGTCTTCAGCAAGCAGCGGGATTTCCTCCCGAAAAGCTGATCGAACTCCATGGCAATGGCACCTATGCGCGATGTCTCGCCTGCGGCTTGCGGCATGATCTCAAACCCATCCGAGACGCGTTCAAAGCTCACGGCCGGCTGCCTGTTTGCCCATGCGGCGGGATCATCAAATCCGCCAGCATCGCTTTCGGCCAAGCGATCCCTTCCGATAGTCTGCGCCGCTCGACCGAAGCCGCCCTGTCGTGCGATCTCTTCCTGATTCTCGGATCGAGCCTGATGGTCCGGCCTGCCGCTCGCTTTCCAGAATTGGCGCATCGGAATGGCGGCCGGCTCGCCATCGTCAATTTCGATCCCACCGCCCTCGACGACACGGCCGATCTGGTCCTCCACGACGATATCGGAAGCGTCCTTTTGGATCTTGGAAGCGATTGACAACTTTCGCATCACACCCGCCACAATCTTGTGATGATGCGGATAGTTTCAGCTTTGCCACAATTCGTCCGGTGATATGTTCGGTGGTGTTCGCCTCGTCACCTGATTCGAAGAGCTTAGTTTGGCGCTTCGACTAGGGCTGATCGAAGACATCGGGTCGGTCGAGGCTCTTGAACAGGGTGGGTTCGTTGGGCAGCAAAGATCAACTCCTCGATGTCCACGTCGAAAGCACCGAGGCGGGTGACATTCCGGTCGATCTCGTCGAGATTGCCGGTGAAATCAAATGGTTCGATGTATCCAAAGGATATGGCTTTATCGTACCGGACAATGGCTTGCCCGATGTACTTGTGCATGTGACGACCTTGCGCCGCGACGGCTTCCAGTCTGCGCGGGAAGGTGCGCGCGTGGTTTGCGAAGTCTTGAAACGAAGCAAGGGACTGCAGGTATTCCGTGTTCTCTCGCTTGATCTTTCCACCGCCGTACATCCGTCGCAAAGCGGTCCGGTTCGTACCCACGTCGAAGTCAAGCCGACCAGCGGTTTCGAGATCGCGATCGTCAAATGGTTCAATCGCGTAAAGGGTTTCGGCTTCCTGACCAGGGGTGAAGGCACCGAGGACATTTTCGTCCACATGGAAACGCTGCGCCGCTACGGCATCACCGAGCTGAAACCGGGGGAAAGTTTCCTGGTTCGCTTTGGGGACGGTCCGAAGGGTCTTATGGCGGCGGAAGTTCGTCCGCTCGATGCGGGGACGCCGTTATCGCATTGATGAGGAGAGGCAAACCTCATTGCTCGGCACCTGCCTCATTTTCGCTCAAAAGTGCGGCTCGAAGCGGTGACGCCTTATCCCGGATGCCGCAATGACAATCCTGCGCCTTCTCGCCCTCATCCTGTTCGCTGCTCTTGCGCCCGCCATCTGCGTAGCGGGCGCAAGCGAGTCGCCCACGAAACTGTCAGTCGTCACAGCTAGCGGGACGCATGACTTCACGGTTGAAGTGATGCGCTCCCGCGTCGAACTCGAGAAGGGTTTGATGTTCCGGCGCGAGATGGCACCGGACAAGGGCATGCTGTTCGACTTCGGTACGGCGCAGGACGTCTCGATGTGGATGAAGAACACATACCTCGCACTGGATATGCTGTTCATTGGTGGTGACGGCCGAATCGTCTCGGTCAAAGAAAATGCCGCCCCGATGTCTGAGGATATTATCTCATCCGGAGGCCCGATCACCGGGGTCCTGGAGATCAATGCCGGCACAGCGAAACGGCTCTCGATCCGACCGGGCGATCTCGTCCGGCATCCGATGTTCGGCTCGTGACGGGCGCCATCGCTAAGCGAACCTTGTTCAGACTGGGCCGGCATGTTAGGGCATTTTCGGAAATGATCGTTTCGATTGGGGTCGCCCTATGAGAAGCGCTGCGGTTATTTCCGTGGGACCCCTAACGCATTGCGCGTTGCGGATTTGAGATAACATCGGGGTATAGCGCAGCCTGGTAGCGCGACGCGTTTGGGACGCGTAGGTCGCAGGTTCGAATCCTGCTGCCCCGACCACTGTCAACCGGCGAACCCGTCGCGGGACCGGCATCATCCACGGGGACCGTCCAAAACCATGATTGCAAGGATCCACCGCCCCGCACGCGGCGCCACGCAATCCGGGCATGCCCGGACGAAGACCTGGCTTCTGGAATATGAGCGCTCCGAGCGGCGCGAAATCGAGCCGCTGATGGGTTGGACCGGATCGGGGGAAACAAGCGCACAAATCCGCATCCCGTTCGACACCAAGGAGGAAGCGGTGGCATTTGCCGAGAAACTCGGCATCGAATACAAGGTCGAGGAACCGGCACCCGACAAGCAAAGACGAGGGCTATCCTACTCGGACAATTTCAAGTCGAGCCGTGTCGGAGCATGGACTCACTAAAGCCGACGTGAAGGCGCGGCGTGACCGCTTGGCTCCGTAGCTCAGTTGGATAGAGCAGCCGCCTTCTAAGCGGCAGGTCGCAGGTTCGAGCCCTGCCGGAGTCGCCAACCTTCCCGTTATTGGCGCTTGCCTTAATCCTACCCTGTAGCCGGCTAGAACGTCCCGTTATCCTGAGCGAAGCCGGCTTTCGACACAGTAGAACTCGGGAACGCGATCGACCCGCCATGGGCAAATTAACCAGCCGGCAGACGTCTCGGGCGGTGCCGTTGTGAGGACTGACGACCTGATCTCAACACTGTTGGTGCGCCGTCCCTTGGCCATTCTGCTGCTGGTGGCCCTGGCGCTTTTACTCCCGGGTCTGACGACGCTTCCGCCGCAAGACCGCGACGAGCCTCGATTCGCCCAGGCGTCGAAGCAAATGCTCGAGACCGGAGACTTCGTCGATATCCGGTTCGGTGAGGAAGCCCGCAACAAGAAGCCCGTGGGGATCTATTGGCTCCAGGCAGCGTCCGTGCGCCTCGGCGAAATCGCAGGGCTTCCGGATGCCCGGCAAACCATCTGGCTCTACCGCCTCCCCTCGCTTCTCGGCGCTCTGGCGACTGTCCTGCTGACCTATTGGGTCGCGCTCGCCCTGACCTCCAGGGAGAATGCCGTAATGGCCGGGTTGCTGATGGCCGCGACGGCGTTGCTCGGCGTCGAGGCTCGTCTCGCGACCACGGACGCCGTGGTTGCCGCCACCGTCGCCGGCTGCATGGGCGCCCTCGCTCGCGTCTTCATTGCCCGAGACGAGGATCGTCGGCCGGGATGGGGGCCGTGTCTGGTCGTTTGGACCTCGCTCGGTATCGGACTTTTGATCAAAGGGCCGATCACGCCGATGGTGCCAGCCTTGGCGGCTTTGGTGCTTTGCGTCCGCATCAGACGATGGCGTTGGCTGCTCGCCTTGCGGCCGTTGGTTGGAGGCCTGTTCTGCCTCGCGCTCGTGCTGCCGTGGTTCATCCTGATCCTGGTGCGGACTCATGGCGGCTTTTTGAGCGAGTCCCTCGGGCACGACATGATCGGGAAGATCGCGGGCGCGCAGGAGCGTCACGGCCTGCCGCCGGGGTCCTATCTCATAGCGTTCTGGCTCTCAGGGTGGCCCATCGCGCCGTTTGCGGCTCTCGCCGTACCCTCGCTTTGGAAAAGCCGCCGAGAGGAGGCGATCGGCTTCCTGCTCGCCTGGCTCGTGCCGTCATGGGTACTTTTCGAGGCGGTCCCCACAAAGCTCTTTCATTACGTGCTGCCGCTTTATCCCGCTCTGGCGATCCTGGCCGTCCTTGGCTTGCGCCGACTTGTGTCGAGGCCCTCCCTGCCTGCTCTATTGCCCTGGCTATTCATGGGTCTCTTGGCACTTGTGCCCTTGGGGATCCTTGTCGCTATGCTGGTCTTGCAACCGTTGATCTTCACCATAACGCCGCTGACGCTATCGCTCGGCGTGGCGGCCGTCGTGGTGTCGCTCGCGCTGATCTGGCAGGCTGGACGCGGGTTGTCTGCTCATTCCGCCGCGCGGGCGATCGGGTTTGGGGTCGCGGCGGCCCTACCGGTCTACGCCTTCGGCCTGGGCGTGCTTCCCAACCCCTCTGTGGCCGTTCAAGCCGCGGTGTCGCCACGCCTGATCGAAGCCGCTCACACGGCCTTAAGTGGCGGATGCGGAGAGCCGCTCTACGCCACGACGGGGGATCGCGAACCGAGCTTGATGTTCCTCACAGGGGCGCGCCTCGTGATGACCGATCCGGGCGGCGCGGCAAGCTTTCTGGCTGAGACGCCGTGCCGGGTAGCCTTCGTCGAGAAGCTCGCCGAGCCAGAATTTTTAGGAGCACTCGACCCCGCCTTGGCGGTGCGATTGGCGGAGAGGGTTGCGGGGATCGCGCTGAACGGCGGCAAGCCGCTCGACATCGGCGTCTACGTGCGGCAGTGAAGCCCGATGTTCGACATTTCTCGCTGGCCGTGGCGCCCCGATCGCTACACTCTCACCGCCGTCTCTATCCTGATCGTGACATTCAGCGCGCTGGACACACCGATCGCCCTCATGGCGGCTGGCTTCTCTCCAAGGGTCGAACGCATCGGCAGGGTGGTGACGACTTTCGGCCTGTCGGGTTATATGTTCTTCCTCTCCGCCGCCATCGCGGCCAGCGCCTTGTGGCTGCGCGGCAGGACGGATGATCGGCAGCGCCGCGTGGAACTTGCACTCATCGCCGAAAGGTCGACCTTTTTCTTCGCGGCGATCGGCGTGTCGGGCCTCCTCGTCCAGATCATCAAGCATGTCGTCGGGCGGACCCGACCCAGCCAACTGCTGGAGGTCGGCGCCTTTCATTTCGAGCCCTTCTCGACCGCCAATACCTACGCCAGCTTTCCGTCCGGCCACACCACCACGGCCTTCAGCGCGGCTGTCGCATTGAGCCTGATCGCCCCCTGGGCCAGGCCGTTTTGGTTTGCGGCCGCGATCCTCATCGGCTTGTCCCGCGTGGTGGTTCACGCTCACTATCCCACTGACGTCATCGCCGGGGCCGTGCTCGGCACCCTGACCGCTCTTGGCGTGGCTCGCTGGTTCGCCAATCGCGCCATCGCCTTCGACCCCGCCGTGGAACCGTTGCGGATCAAGACGGCACGGGTGGGGTCCGGTCCTTGAGCGTGCCGGCGATTTCCGTGGTGGTTCCCGTCAGAAACGAAGCCGGCAATGTGGCGCCGCTCGTGGACGAGATCGAACGCGCGCTCGGCGCGGTTGCCAGCTTCGAGGTGATCTATGTCGATGACGGATCGAGCGACGCGACAGGCAGCGAGTTGAGGCGACTGGCTATCACCCGACCTTGGCTCCGCGTCATCACGCATGCGGCGTCCTGCGGGCAATCGGCCGCCGTACGCAGCGGCGTCATCGCGGCGCGCTCGGTCGTCGTGGCGACACTCGACGGGGACGGGCAGAACGACCCGGCCTTCATTCCGGCGCTTGTCGCCAGCCTGGAAAAAGCCGGGCCACGCTGCGGCCTCGTCCAGGGCCAACGCGTCGGCCGGCGGGACACCGCTTTCAAGAAGCTGCAATCGCGCATCGCCAACGGGGTTCGGGGTGCGATCCTGCAGGACGGAACGCGAGACACCGGCTGCGGCCTCAAGTGTTTTCCGCGCGAGGTCTATCTGGGGCTGCCGTATTTCGATGCCTTGCATCGTTTCATGCCGGCCCTGGTGCGGCGCGACGGCTATACGATCGCGATGATCGACGTCGTCGATCGGCCTCGGCTCAGTGGCCAATCGAACTACGGGTTTTTCGACCGGCTTTGGGTTGGCATCATCGACCTTGTCGGCGTGCGCTGGCTGATCAGGCGGCGGCGGGCTGTTCCGGCGGCGGTTGAGGTAAAACGCGATGCTGTTTAGCTTTCCCCAGCATCTCATGACCTACCTTCGAGACGTGTTTTTCGACCGGCTCGATTTTTGGTTCATGTTCGGTCTTGTGGCCCAAATGGTCTTTGCCGGCCGATTCCTGGTGCAATGGATCGAAAGCGAACGCGAGGGACGCAGCGTCATCCCAGTCGCCTTTTGGGTGCTATCCATCCTCGGCGGCGGCATGACGCTCGTTTACGGCGTGGCGCGGCACGACGCCATCATCATCCTCGGGCAGGTGCTCTCGAACGTCATCTATGTCCGCAATCTCATGCTCATCGCCAAGAGCCGTCGTGCCACGAAAGTTAAGGGCGATTAGAGCATCGTTGGACTCGATCCCGGTCGTGCCCGTGGATGGAATCCATCCCAAGGCATCACGATCTACGACACGTCCCGCAACCGGGTGAAACCTCGATCGAGGTCGGCCTGGAGATCCTCGATATCCTCGAATCCTATATTGAACCGCAGGGCCGGGCCGCCCGGGGTCCAGACCGAGGCCGTGCGGTAGGGCGAACAATCGAACGGGATGACGAGACTCTCGTATCCCCCCCAGGACGCCCCGATGCCGAAGAGCTCCAGCCCGTCGAGCATCGCCGCCACGGCATCTTGTGAAACCGGTTTAAGAATCACCGAAAAGAGCCCGGAAGATCCCAGGAAATCTCGTTTCCAAAGCGCATGACCCGAGCAATCCGGCAGGGCAGGGTGAAGCACTCGGAGCACTTCCGGTCGTGCGGCGAACCAGTGAGCCATGGCGAGCGCCTGCCGCTCGGCTTCGCGCAAACGAAGTTCCATCGTCCTGAGACCTCGCAAGGCCAGGAAGACATCCTCCGGACCGGCACATATGGCGAAATTGGTGAAAGTCTCATGCAGGCGCGGCCAATAGTCGGCTGTTGCGGAGGTCAGCCCCAACAGCAGATCGGAATGGCCGGAGAGATATTTCGTGCCGGCCTCAATGACGATATCGACCCCGCGCTCGTGCGCCGGAAAGAACAGTGGCGTCGCCCAGGTATTGTCCATGATGACGCAAAGTCCTCGAGCATGGGCCGCCTCGGCGATCGCCGGCACGTCCTGAACCTCGAAACTCTGCGAGCCCGGCGCCTCGACCACAACGGCACGGGTGCGGTCCTCGATGAGACTCGCCAGATCGGCTCCGATGTGAGGATCGTAATAGGTCGTGGTAACGCCGAAGCGCTTGAGCACATGATCGCAGAACCGCCGGGTCGGCCGATAGGCCGAATCCGTCACCAGAAGGTGGTCGCCTGCCTTGAGTACGCTGAGCAGCGCGACCGTGATGGCGGCGAGCCCCGAAGGGGTAAGCACGGTCCCCGCCGCGCCGGAGAGTTCGTTCCACGCTTCCTCGAGCGCCGTTGTCGTAGGCGTGCCATGGGTGCCGTAGGTGTAGCGCTGGTCGCCGCGCCGGAAACTGTCGGTGTCCTCGAAGAGAACCGTCGACCCCCGATAGATCGGCGTATTGACGAAACCATGCTGATCGGACGGATGGCGCCCCGCGTAGACGAGGCGCGTGCGGGATTTGAGCGTGGCTCGGGTCGTTGAACTCAGCTTCATGGTCTCTCGCTGCGTGAATGATGCGGACTACGGAACGACGACGTCGCGCGAGCGGGGGTGGGCGTCAAGCGATCCGCTGTCAGGCATGGCCCTTGCTTACCTTACGACGCGGCGCATGAAGGCTTGTGTGATGCTTAAAAAGTGATCACTCTTGCTGATAGGGACCTTGACGGGCGTGCCCTGCGGACATCTTGGGAGGAGTTTTCATGCGTGCAATGACCACATGGGCCGCAGGTCTGGTGTCGGTGCTGGCTTTGGGGGTCGCATCGAGCGCCGTCGTAAAGGCCGGCACGCTGGATACCGTGAAGAGCAAGGGGATGCTGACCTGCGGCGTAAGTACGGGTGTTGCAGGCTACAGTCTTCCCGACGACAAGGGCAATTGGACCGGCCTCGATGTCGACGTATGCCGTGCCGTGGCCACGGCGATCTTCGGAGACAGCACGAAGGTCAAGTTTCTAGCGCTCGATGCGAAGAACCGTTTCCCGGCGCTCCAGTCCGGCGAAATCGACATGCTTTCGCGTGAGACGACATGGACCTCGTCGCGTGAGAGTCAGCAAGGCTTTCTCTTCGCGCCGGTGGTGTTCTATGACGGCCAAGGTTTCATGGTGAAAAAGAAACTTGGCGTGACTTCGGCTAAAGACCTTGGGGGCGCCTCGATCTGCGTCCAGCAGGGAACCACGACCGAACTCAATCTTGCCGACTACTTTCGCACCAACAACATGAAATACGAGCCGGTCGCGTTCCAGAGTACGGACGAAACCATCAAGGCCTATGATTCAGGTCGCTGCGATGCTTTCACCGACGATACGTCCGGTCTTTACGCAGAGCGCGTGCGCCTGTCGAACCCCGACGACAATGTCATCCTTCCAGAGGTCATTTCCAAGGAGCCGCTGGCTCCAGCCGTGCGCCAGGGCGATGACCAGTGGTTCGATGTCGTGCGCTGGTCCGTCTACGCCATGATCAACGCCGAAGAGCTTGGCGTGACGTCCAAGAACGTAGACGACATGAAGAAGTCCGATAACCCCAACATTCGTCGCCTCCTCGGGATCGAGGCTGACCAGGGTAAATCCCTCGGCCTGTCGAATGACTGGGCCTACAATATCATCAAACAACTTGGCAATTACGGGGACATGTTCGACCGTAACGTCGGCGAGGGCTCTCCGCTGAAGATCAAGCGCGGCCTTAACGCGCTGTGGAACAAGGGCGGCCTTCAATACGCCCCTCCTATCCGCTGAGATTCGTCTCAACAACGGCAGCCTCGAGATTTAGATTTCTCCAGGACACGACAGCCCAATGCTGCGGGGACAAAAGCCCCGCAGCATCACAACCTCACATCGATGATCCGTCGCAATTGCCGAAGCGGATCCGATGTCGAAGGAAACCGCAATCTTCAAGAGGCTGATCGCCCATGACGGTCCAGACCGCAGAACAACGGCCTCCTCAAGAAGGCTTCAACATCTACGATCCCAAGGTACGCGGCCTTCTTTACCAGATCGGTGCGGTCGCCGCCCTGTTGTTGATCGTTGTGATGGGCGGTTATTACGCTGCGGGTAACATGGCGCGGCAGAACATACCGTTGAGTTTCGATTTCCTCAGCCAGACGGCTGGCTTCGAGATCAATCAGACTCTTGTCCCCTATTCAGCAGTTTCGAGCTATGGACAGGCTTTTCTGGTCGGACTGTTGAATACATGCCTGGTTAGCGCCCTCGGAATCGTATTCGCGACGATCATCGGCTTCATCATCGCGATCCTCCGTTTGTCGCAGAATTGGATCGTGTCACGGCTCGCGACCGTCTATGTCGAGTTGTTCCGAAATATCCCTCTGCTTCTTCAGCTTGTATTTTGGTATAACGTCGTCCTGAAGTCTCTACCGCCGCCCCGCCAATCACTCTCGGTTTTTGGCCTGGCCTTCCTGAATACACGCGGCATCATCATACCGAGACCAATCTTCGCCGACGGGGCAGGGCTCGTTGGAATTGCGTTTCTCATCGGCCTCGTGGCGGCTTTTGGCTATAATGCCTTCGCCAAGCGAAGACAGGCCGCGACAGGCCAGCAATCCGCGGTGCTCTTCGTCGCTCTAGGCCTAGTGATCGGACTTCCGGTATTGGCCTATTTCGTGTTCGGGATGCCGATCACCTTCGAAATCCCCCAGCTCAAGGGTTTCAACTTCTCCGGCGGCAGCGCGCTGTTTCCCGAATTCGCCGCACTCCTTTTAGGACTGTCCATCTACACCGGCGCCTTCATTTCGGAGATCGTACGCTCCGGCATCTTGGCCGTCGGCCGGGGGCAGCACGAGGCGGCCGGCGCCTTGGGGTTCCGCTCCAACATCACAATGCGGCTCGTCGTCATTCCGCAATCGATGCGTGTCGTTATTCCGCCGCTGACAAACCAATACCTAAACTTGATCAAGAACTCGTCGCTCGCGGTGTTTATCGGGTATCCCGATCTTGTTCAGGTATTCGCCGGTACGGTTCTGAACCAGACCGGCGCGGCCATCCAATGCATGACCATCACTATGGCGGTTTATCTCGTCATTTCCTTGATCACCTCCACCGCGATGAATGCTTTCAATCGTCGCGTCGCCCTGGTCGAAAGGTGACTTCGATGACCGATGCAACCTATTCCCGCCAGAGTTTCATCCGCACGGAAGCGACGCCGTCCGAGCCGCCGCCGTCCCTTGCGTCCGGCCCCGTGGCCTGGGTCCGCAAGAATCTGTTGTCGTCTCCAGGGTCGATCCTGTTGACGGTGCTGTCCATCTTGTTCCTCGCCTGGGTCTTACCCGGTCTTGTGCGGTTCCTGATCACGGATGCGGTGTTCCACTCATCGAATGCCGAGCCTTGCCGGGCGCATCAGGATGGAGCCTGCTGGCCATTCATCTACTATAAATTCGATTACTTCCGCTTCGGTGCCTATCCGGAAACAGAACGGTGGAGAATCAACCTCGTCGAAGCGATCGGGGCGGTTTTGATTGTCTGGCTGTTGTGGCAGAGCGCTCCGAAGCGCAACATCGCCGCTGCTCTTTTTTTTGTGGCATTTCCAATCGTCGGATTCTTCCTGTTGCATGGCGCGAGCTGGCTCGGCCTGCCAATCGTCGATACGAATCTTTGGGGCGGCGTACTTGTCACGCTTCTCGTTTCGCTAGTCGGAATCGTGTTCTCACTGCCGCTCGGTGTATTGTTGGCGCTCGGCCGCCGGTCAACTCTGCCAATCATACGGACGCTGTCGACGGCATTTATTGAAATCGTTCGCGGCGTTCCGTTCATCACCGTGTTGTTCATGGCCAACTTCATGCTGCCTCTCTTCCTTCCTGAAGGATGGGCACCGGATCGGCTGCTGAGACCCTTGGTTGGTACGGCGCTCTTTGCCGCCGCTTACATGGCCGAGATCGTGCGTGGCGGCCTTCAGGCCATGCCGAAAGGGCAATTCGAAGGTGCGGCCGCGATTGGTCTCGGCTATGCGCAGACCATGCGGCTGATCATCTTGCCGCAGGCTCTCACCCTGGTGATCCCCAGCATCGTCTCAAGCTTCATCAGCCTCTTCAAGGACACGACGCTGGTCGCCATCGTCGGCCTCTTCGATCTGCTGCGCACGGTCGAGACAGCCTATAACGACCCGAACTGGATATCGCCCACCACTGCAGCGACCGGTTTCATCGCCGCAGCCGCTTTTTTCTGGGTCTTCTGTTTCGGCATGTCGCGCTACGCCATGGCCATGGAGCGACGACTGCACGCCGGCCGTCGCCACTAACCACTATCGAGGATCTTCGTCATGAGTGCAGTTCAGCAGACTTTGTCCTCCCGTCCAGACGGCGACTACGCGGTCGATCTACTCGGCGTGCACAAGTGGTACGGCGCCTTCCATGTGCTCAAGGACGTCAACCTGCATGTGCGGCGCGGCGAACGCATCGTGATCTGCGGGCCTTCCGGCTCCGGCAAATCCACGATGATCCGTTGCATCAACCGCCTCGAAGAACACCAGAAGGGCAAGATCGTCGTCAACGGCACGGAGCTGACCAACGACCTGCGGCGCATCGACGAGGTGCGTCGCGAAGTCGGTATGGTGTTTCAGCACTTCAACCTTTTCCCGCATCTGACGGTGCTGGAGAATTGCACGCTGGCGCCGATTTGGGTACGGAAAATGCCGAAGAAGGATGCCGACGAAGTCGCGATGAAGTTCCTGAAGCGCGTCCGCATACCGGAGCAGGCCAACAAATATCCCGGCCAACTTTCGGGCGGTCAGCAACAGCGCGTCGCCATTGCCCGTTCCTTGTGCATGAATCCCAAGATCATGCTGTTCGACGAGCCGACCTCGGCGCTCGACCCGGAGATGGTCAAGGAAGTGCTTGACACCATGGTGTCGCTGGCCAACGAGGGCATGACCATGCTCTGCGTCACTCATGAAATGGGGTTTGCCAAGCAGGTTGCGGATCGAGTGATCTTCATGGATGCCGGGGAAATCGTCGAGATGAATACGCCGGACGAGTTTTTCGCGAACCCCAAACACGAGCGCACCCGCTTGTTCCTGGGGCAGATTCTCCACTGACCACCATCGTCTCGCCAATGCTGGACGCGCGCTGCGGTTGACCCGTTTCGCGTTTTTTTCGCCGCCATATATGGGCCACATCAACCCGATGGTGGCGTTGGCTCGTGGGCTTGTGGCTCGGGGCCACACCGCAACCTTCGTCGCACAGGGCGATATTGGACCTCGGATCGCCCGGTTCGGCCTGGAGTTTTGTCCAGTCGGGACATCGACGCATCCGCCCGGCACCCTCGACCAGATGACAGCGCGTCTCGCTGGAACGACTGGTCTTTTCGGCATCGGCGGCGTCATTGGGGATGTCGCTAGAACGACCGAGATGCTATGCCGAGAGGGTGCGGAGGCGTTGCGCCGCATCGGCGCGGAAGCGATCATCGCCGACCAGACGGAACCTGCGGGCGGCCTTTTGGCGCGATACCTCGATCTTCCGCAGATTTCCGTCGCCAATGCGCTGCTCATCAATCGCGAGTCGCTGATGCCGCCCCCCTTCGTCGGCTGGCCGTATGACGACTCGGATTGGGGCATCAAGCGGAATCGGGGTGGCTATCGGGTCGCCGATCTGATGATGCGGCTCGTCAATGGCGTGATCCGCCGTTTCGCCTCGGAGTGGGGGCTGGGGCCGATCGGCTCGATCGAGGATTGCCTTTCTCCGCTTCTGCAAATTAGCCAAACGGTGGAAGGATTGGATTTTCCCCGCCGCGAAGCGCCCCGCGCGCTCGTCCATGTCGGGCCGTTGCGCGACGCCGAGGCGGATGTCTTCGAGCCCCCGGACAGGCGGCAGCTTGTTTTCTGCTCGCTTGGCACCCTGCAGGGAGCGCGGTTCTCCGTCTTCGAGGCCGTTGCACAAGCCTGCGACGCCTTGGGCTTGTCGCTCGCCATCGCACATGGCGGCAAGCTTGATGCGGGGCAGGTCAGGCGTCTGCCGGGGCGGCCGATCGTGGAAGCCTTCCTGCCGCAACGGGCTATTCTGGCGCATGCGGCGGCCGTGGCGACGCATGGCGGCCTCAACACCGTGCTCGACAGCCTTTCGGCCGGCGTTCCCCTCATCGTCGTGCCCATCGCCTTCGAGCAAAGCGCCATCGCGGCGAGAGTCGAACGCTCGGGCGCCGGAAAATCTGTTTCGCTGCGCCGTCTCAATCGCCGCCGGCTCGAAACGGCCTTTGCCGAGGTGATCGCTGTGCCTGGCTATCGGGACAATGCGCAAAGATTGGGGGAGGAAAGCCAGCGAGCGGGAGGCGTCTCGCGCGCCGTGAATTTAATCGAGGCCGCACTTGCTATGCGGCAACCGGAAGAAGCCGGCCCCGGTATCGAACGACGAGCCCGCTGAGGGGTGTCGAGATCTCGACATGAAAGGCGAAGCAGCCGTCCACTTCCGTTTCATAGGTGTCGCCGCCTGGTGCGAATATGATTGGCATCGGCACCCCGAACAGACTCCAACGACGCACGACGAGCCGAAGGCGTCCACGTTCGACCAGAAGAGCGAGGCCGACCACGACCGGCCCGAACCGCTCCGCGACAAGATGGCGCCCGCGCCCGCGCCCTTCCGACTGCCGGCTCGAAAATTTCCGTCCTGCGAAATCGCGATGCCAGATCTCGGCGCCCTCGCGCGTCTCGAAATGGACCGAAACCGCGACATGGTCCCCGGCGGCCGGAAAGCCGATGATGGCGGCGAGCATCGTCGCCAGCCATCCCTGACCTCGCTCGACCGTGGCCTGTCCAGCAAAATGCCGTGAGCCAGTCATGCCATGCAAAGCCCGGAGACTTGGAGGCAGAGCCGACCAACTCTCTCCCAAAATGCGCTGATAAAGCGGCAGAACCGCCGTGGCGGCATCCTCCTGCCGCATGCCCGACGTGATCCGGAGGCTGGCAAAAAGGGGCACGAGGTCGGAAAGCCGCACGGTCTCGGTTGCGGGACGGGCTCCACTCGGCGGAAAGTTTCCGTCGAGCATGGATTTGACCACAGCCACGGCCGGCAGTGTCGGAATGAAGGGTCCGGCATCGCCCTCGGCGATGAGATGCCAGGATCGCGAGAC
Source organism: Lichenihabitans sp. (assembly GCA_965214365.1). Taxonomy (GTDB): domain Bacteria; phylum Pseudomonadota; class Alphaproteobacteria; order Rhizobiales; family Beijerinckiaceae; genus Lichenihabitans. Next base: position 556,497 of record CBDCBM010000003.1, on the reverse strand, counting down.
CTTTACCCCTGATTCCGTTTCGCCTTCGACAGCAACGATGAGGCCTCCACGATCCTCGCCCCAGCGCAAAACACTCTTGACGCGATGGAAGATACCAGCGAGCGGGCCGATTCCAGGCAGTAGCCCGAGACGAACCAACCACGACAGCGCGCCCAGCCCGCGATGGAGAAGAGCGGGATGCGTGCCTGCTCCAACCCACACCGAGTCGAGCTCGGGAAAACTCCTGCCGGCGAGTGTGAGATCGGGGACGTCGACCAGCGAGAAGATGCGGGAGCCCAATGGCACCTGGCCCGGTGGCGCGATCGTAAGACGACGCGACTCGGCGAGCCCATAGGCAGCCGATAAACTGCCCCCGCGTAGCAACGGCACCGGCCGCCCGGCATAGGACGCCAGTCCCCGGATCACGTTGAGGCCAACACCGGCATGGGGCGAAGGCGCGACGCCCATGGTGATCTGATCGATCCGAACCAGGCCCTCCGCCAGATGGCGTAGAACCGCGAAGGTCAGAGCCGGAAACGTGCTGAGCCCGGACAGCACGACGAGCGATTTTGACCTTGCTTCCTGGTCGAAGCGGTCGATTTCCCGCACGAAGGTCGACGCGTCCGCCAGATCGAAATAGGAGACGCCTAGATCAAGGCAGGATTTCACCAGCCGGTAAGGCTCCCGGCCCATGGCCTGAAACGGTCCGGCGGCATCGATGACGAGATCAGGCCTCAGTACCTCAAGCTGGCTTGAAATGTCGCCGTCGCGGTCGAAGGACACGGGGTTTAGGGTCGCTTGCGACGTCAGGGTCGAGCAGAATCTTGCGGCTTTCTCGGCCGATCTGCCTGACACGATGAGGGTCAGATGGGGCTCGTCGACCAGCAAACGGACGAGCCTGCCGCCGAAGGTGCCGTAGCCGCCGATGATCAAGACGACGAGATGGCCCACACCGGTCATGCGAGGAATCGATCCGCATCCCCAGGCGTCGGGAGAAGACAGGTCTCGCGTCGCCCGAAGAGCCGAAATCGATGGCGGGCGACACTGTCGTAGATCGTATCGCGCAGGGCAGTCGGCACGAACCGGGCGATGGTCGCGAAGGACCACGGTGGGCCGAGATCTTCGGCGATTTTCAGCGCGGCTGTGGAGCGAAATGCTGCTCGGCCATCCGCGATGACGATGAACGTGTCGTAGGTATCGGGGTCGAGCCCATAATGCGCATAAAGCGCGCGGCCGAGCGGGGATTGCGCGGCGAGCAGTCGGAACCGCTTGGACGGATCGTGCCGCATGACGAAGCGTGCGGTCGTGGAACACAGAACACAAAAGCCGTCGAAGACGATCAGCGGCCGCTCGTCCGCGAAGGACGGCACGGCGGGATCGGTTCGGTAGCTGTAGGGTTGCCGCACAACATGCATCGCTTCGAACGCGTCCAGATCAAGCTCCTATTATGAAATGACATCAGGGATGTTAGCGCTATGAATTGAAGTAAAATCCGAACAAATGGCCTTGAGCTAAATCGCTTCCTCGTAGAGCACCTCGCCCTCGCCCGTCGAGGGATCGAATTGGCGATAGGTGACGCGGCCATCGGCGCCGTCGAGGTCGATCAGCGCGTAACCGAGTTGGTAGAGGTCCCCTGTGGCCTGCGGCGATAGGGGACGGGCGGCAACCTTGAGAGGGGGCAGATTGGCGTCCTCCGCGTCCGGTAGGTTCGAAGCTGAATCATCCGTTGTCGAGACGGGCACGCCGCCTGCGCCGACGCATCGGCCTTTCGTCAGTCGCGCGAACGGCTCATAGACCACCATGTTGTGCTCGTGGCCCCACAGCCATAGCGCGATGTCAGGGAAGAAGGCGTTGAACTGCTGCTGAAGATAGCCGTTGATCGGCTGGTCCGAGATCATCTCGTCGCGGCTGAACAGCGGGTGATGGGTCATCAGGATCGTTCGCCGGCCACCCGCATTGGCCAGCTTGTCCTTGTGCCAATCAAGTTCGCTGTAAGTCTCGCCTTCGTCGCGGTCGCGGATCCAAGTCGCGCCTTTACCTTGGTGGATCGGATTGAAATCGTTGTAGCCCGTATCGGCGGCCAGGATCTGCCATCGGGCGTTGCGCAGGCAGAAATAGCTGGCCGGCTGCTCCAGACGTTTCAACAGCGCATAATAGGGCGCGGCACCCGAATACATGTCGTGGTTGCCGCAGAGCGTAAACAGTTTCGGCCGACCCGGCGCGAGACCTCGGGTCAAGTTGTCATAGAACGCATTGGCTTCCATGGCCGTGCAGGCATAGTAGATGTCGCCGAGGTGAATGACGATCTGCGGCTCATGAGCCGCCACATCTTCGATCAATGCCTGGGCACGGGCGTCCCCAGTGCCCCAATCGCTGATCACTGCGATCCGACATCGCTCCGGCAAGGTTCCGGGAGGCAATATAGCATCGGTCAGGCTGCGATATTTGATGTAGGGCACCTCGCTATGGCGGGTCAGCGAGTAATGCTCGACGAATTCGGTGACGCATTCGAGCCAGAACGGGTCATCGTCGCCGAAGCGCAAAAAGGCGGCCTTGGCCTCGATCAGCTTGAGCGGGTCTTTGGAGATCAGCGACATCGCCAGCCGAAGAGCCGCCTTTGCGAAGTCCTCGACGCGGCTGGTCTGTGCTTCGCCAACGCTTTCACCCCTGTGGACGTCTACAGCCGCCCTATTGGACGCCAGTATCCGGGGATCGCCATAGTCCAGCAGGGGTCGTCCGAAATCGGCGCTCAGGAGGTCGGGACGGCGCGTCTTTCGTGAGACGATCGACTGCCAATTGGAAAGAAGAGCGCTTCGAAAATGGCTCGGCAACATCGTGGCGGGCCTTTAGAGATGCGCGGATTGGCGCTTGGCAGAGGATTGCGCCTTGGTCCGGCGCCGCTGATCGATGACGACCGTTGGCTTCACGTTGGGATCGAGCCCGTCGATGATGGCGCAATCAGGTTTATCGTTCCCCTCGCAAGCGTCGGCTAGGGTGTGGAGCGTTGCCGCCATCTCGCGCATTTGGGCGATCTTGTCTTCGAGTTCCTCGATATGCGCCAGCACGAGGGCCTTGACCTCTGAACTGCAGCGGTTTCGATCCGTCCATAGGTTGACGAGGTCGCGGATTCGCTCCACGGGGAAACCAAGGTCGCGCGCCCCGCGCACGAATTTTAGCCGCTGAACATCCGCCACAGCGTAATCGCGATAGTTGCCGCCGGTCCGCTGAGGCCGGGGGATGAGGCCGATGCTTTCATAATAGCGGATCATCTTCGCCGTCACGCCGCACCGCGACGCCGCCTGCCCGATATTCATGACGAGCCCTTTCGTTCGCGCTTGACCTTACCCTGATGGGAAGGTCCACAACAACGCAATGAGCCCCCTCACCAAACCCATGCATTCCCGCGGCAACAGCGATGCGACCATGGCGGATCATGGCGCGGCGGCAGCGCATCGGGTCAAGGATCCGGTCTGCGGCATGATGGTCGATCCGTCGACCACGGCCCATAAGGCCGAACACGCCGGGCAAGGCGTATTCTTCTGTTCGAGCGGCTGCCGAATAAAATTTCTGGCAGAACCCGAACGCTATCTTGATCCTCATCCGGTGGCGCCTCCTGCACCAACCGGCGCCATCTTCACCTGCCCGATGCATCCCGAGATCGAGCAGGTCGGCCCGGGATCGTGCCCGATCTGCGGCATGGCGCTCGAGCCGAAGCAGATAAGCGCGGAGTCGGGGCCGAACCACGAATTGATCGACATGCAACGGCGCCTGTGGGTCGGCGCTCTTTTTGGTGCGCCCGTGGTGCTGATCGCCATGGGCGGGCATCTGCTGCCCCCCCGCGCGATGCTCAGTGCGCAGGCCGCAAGTGGAATCCAACTCGTACTTTCGACCCTTGTGGTCTTCTGGGCGGGCGCTACCTTCTTCATGCGCGGGTGGCAATCGCTGAAGAGCCGCAAGCTCAACATGTTCACGCTGATCGCCATCGGCACCGGCGTCGCTTGGGGCTACAGCGTCATCGCGACCCTCATGCCTTGGGCTTTTCCGGACGCGTTCCGGATGCAGGATGGTGCCGTCGGGGTCTATTTCGAGGCTTCCGCCACGATCATTGTCTTGGTCCTCGTGGGGCAAGTGCTGGAACTGCGGGCGCGCGACCAGACCGGCAGCGCCATTCGCGGACTCTTGAACCTCGTGCCGAAGACGGGGCGGCGCATCGGCGCTGATGGGGTCGAGCAAGACGTTCCGTTGGAGCGGATCGTGGTGGGGGACAGGCTTCGGCTTCGGCCCGGGGAGCAGGTCCCGGTCGACGGCATCGTAATCGACGGGGTCAGTTCGCTCGACGAAGCGATGGTGACCGGGGAATCCCTGCCTGTGACCAAAGGCTTAGGGGACACGGTGGTGGGGGGAACCATCAATCGGTCCGGCTCAATCGTGATCGAAGCCCGCAAGGTCGGCGCCGATACACTGCTGTCGCGCGTCGTTCAGAGCGTCGCCGACGCGCAGCGCAGCCGAGCGCCCATCCAACGTCTCGCAGACCGGATATCCGGGTCTTTCGTGCCCGCTGTCCTGGTTGCGGCAGCCCTCGCCTTCGTGGCCTGGCTTGCCGTCGGGCCCGAACCGCGCTTGGCCTATGCGATCATCGCGGCGGTCTCGGTCCTCATCATCGCCTGCCCTTGCGCACTCGGCCTTGCGACACCCATGTCGATCATGGTCGGCATGGGGCGGGGCGCGCAGGCCGGGATCCTGATCCGGGACGCCGAGGTCCTGGAGATCTTGGAAAAGGTCGACACGCTCGTGATCGACAAGACTGGCACGCTGACGGAGGGTCATCCTGCGGTGGTCGGAACCGTGACGGCGACCGGGTTCGAGGCCGACGAGGTGTTACGCCTGGCGGCCGCTGTCGAACAGTACAGCGAACATCCTTTGGCGCGGGCCATCATGCGCCGTGCGGAGGATCGCGCGATCCGCGTTCCAGCCGTCGCCGGCTTCGAGGCGCCAGCCGGCCAGGGCGCCAAAGGGACTGTCGACGGGCGAGTGGTTCTCATCGGGACGCAGGCCTTTCTTGAGGCGAGCGGGGCCGATTGCGGCGACCTGCCGACGGCGGCCGATCGTTGGCGGGGCGAAGGAGCCACGACGGTCTTTGTCGCGGCGGATGGCCGAGCGGCCGGAATGATAGCCATCGCCGACCCCATCAAAGCCGCCGCCCGTTCGTTGATCGAAACACTGCAAAAGCAGGGGTTTCGCATCGTCATGCTGACCGGCGACCATCGGCGAACCGCCGAGGCTGTCGCCAAAACGCTCGGATTGACGGAAATCGAAGCCGAGATTCTCCCGCATCGAAAGGCAGAGATCGTCGAGGCCCTGAAGGCCAAAGGCCGGGTGGTCGCGATGGCGGGCGACGGCGTCAACGACGCACCCGCGCTCGCCTCGGCGGATGTCGGGATCGCCATGGGAACGGGAGCCGACATCGCCAAGCAAAGCGCCGGGGTGACGCTGCTCGGCGGCGACCTCCATGGATTGCTGCGCGCGAGACGCCTCTCCGAAGCGACGATGTCGAACATCCGGCAGAACCTCGCCTTCGCCTTCGCCTATAATCTGATCGGTGTGCCCGTCGCGGCCGGCTTGCTCTATCCGGTCTTCGGTCTCCTGCTCTCGCCGGAAATCGCCGCTGCGGCCATGGCGCTGTCGTCTGTCAGCGTCATCGGCAATGCACTGCGGCTACGCTCCCTTCGGCTCGGCTGAGCATTGCTGTTGTCCCGCCTCTTTCGAAAAGGAGCTCTCATGCGTCATTCCTTCGCCGTCATAACCGCCCTCGCGCTGCTGGCCGCGCCAGCCGCCCGCGCTGAGGAGACGGCGCCAAAAGCGGATATGAGCCACATGGATATAGGCGCCACGGCCTCGCCGTCCGACAAGGCATTCGCTGAATCCATGGACAAGATGATGAAGGATATGGCCGCCAAACCGACAGGGAACACCGACAAGGATTTCGTCGTGATGATGATGCCGCATCACCAGGGCGCCATCGACATGGCCAAGGTGGAGCTGCACTATGGCAAGGACCCCATGCTGCGAAAACTCGCCGCCGACATCGTCAAGGCGCAGGAAGCCGAGATCGCCGAAATGAAGGCTTGGCTGGCGAAGCATGGGAAGTAGGAACGGTTTATCTTGGCGCCGAGCCTGACCCGCAAGACGATCGAAGCGGCATTCGATGCGCTCGGTACCGAGGCGGCTCAGCGCGAATAGTCGCTGAAGTCGCGGTCTATTGTGGTGCGTGCATCATGCTGGGCAGCGATCTCCGCAACGCCACGGGCGATGTCGATGAGGTGGTCCTCAGCAAGCTCGGTTTTCTTTGTGAAGCCGGACAGCGCGTCGGCGGACGCTTGGGCGAGGAGCGAATGAAGGGGTTTCTGCTGGCCGAAAGTCCGAGCGCTTTCCGTCGCCGAATGATCTTCACCGAGGCCGAGCCCTTGCGGCGGGCCAGGATGCTGCGCGACGGCCGTTGGTGGGGCTATGAAAAGGTGCGCTCGGGCCTCGAGCCGCAACCGGGAGAGATCATCGAGACCAGTGGATGCAAGGACTTCGTGAACTCGCGTTCGCCATCGTCTCAGCAATGCTGAAGGCGGTCTCAGGCGCCTTGAGCGACCTCTTCGGCCTCGCGCAAATCCGATAGGAACCGGCGCCAGGCCGAAGGTTCGCGAAAGCGCCAGGCGTGGGTCGGTGGGATTCTGTCCGCCGGCTCCGTGTGCATTCTCTCAACAAGCGCCAAGGCATCCTCACGCTTCACGTCTCTCCAATGGGTCTGCAGGATGCATAGTGTGGCCTTGCAGGATTGCCCTGAGATGCCGGCTTGCTCGACGATATAGGGCAGCGTGCGGTCTTTAAAGAAGATGCGCCGCGCGCTGGCGACAAGACGTCCCCCGTCCATTGCCGACAAGGTACCCGCTAAAGTCGCGGCCTCCACCGAGGCTTCGACATTGACGAGAGCCTCGGACAGAGGAACCGAGCCGAGCTCCACGGGACCTTGAATTTGTGCCACGGCGGCGTCGTCGGTGAGTTCCCCTCGGATGTAGCGGTCGGCGATAACGCCGACTGGGATCATCCCGAAGGACCAACATTCCGCCGCTCGTAGCGCCCCCATGCTCGCAGCGCCGAAGACGCGGACGCCCTGATCGAGCGCATAGAGGATCTCTTTGTGCCAGGGCGCCGCGACATCCTCGTATCGACCATCGATCAACCCGATCATCGTGGCGCCTTGCAAAACGCTGCGTGCGATGTCGCCCTGCCGCGCGGGGGGCAGGCGCAGGATGTCGGAGTTTCGCACGGTGTCTCCGACCAGAGCCAAACCATGCAACGAGGGACCCGCAAACAGTACTTTCATGATCGCTGGCCCATGGCGCGCAGGATCCGGGCCCCATGGGCTACGGCCCTGGCTCCGGGTGGATGTTCGAGACCAGGCACGATGACCTTCGCTACCGCATAGTCGGCATCCTCCTGGAGGGGCACGACGATGACGCTGTCGACGGACGCCGCCTTGAGGCGACCGAGGAGCATGTCGAGCGCGTCTCTTATCTCGATCTTCGGCGGTGCGACTCGCGGTTTCGCGCCCTCCGGGCGACAGCGCGGGTAGATCAGAATGTCCGATGCGATCCGCTGGCGGTAGACGGCAGGCTGAAAATCATCCCGTGCGCCGGAAATCGTCGTCAGTCTCGATTGGAGGGCCTCCCCGATCGCCGCCATGGCGGCCGGAACCGGATTGGGCCGACAGCCCATGCCGCTGGCGAGGTCGAAATGAAACCAGCCGGTTTCAGTGCCATCGGGAATGGGAGACACGGTCGCGAAATAGACCGGCACACCAACGTCGCCGGTGATGTCGAAGAGCCGCAGATGGAGGTCGGCCTTCGTGATGGCTTCGGCGAGCCCTGAGACTTCGGGCGAGCCGAGCCTATATGGGTCGATACAGGCCTGGGCGACCTCACGGTCGGAGCGCAGTAGCCAGAATTCGCCCGCGTCCCGCTCGATGCGTTCGCATAGGCCATGGAGCACCGCCTCGATCATGAGGTTTCCAGATCCGAGGCCGTCGCTGGACTGCCAATAGGTGCGATGCGGATCGGTTGCGTCGATCGCGATGGCCTGAGCCGGAACCCAGACGTCTTGATCCCGCAGGAGATCGTGGCCACGAATCCAGCCGATCGACTCGTGCTCGATTGGGACCGATTGCCCGCGCCTGACGAGCCCCCCGAGGGTGTCGACGGTATGGCCCTTCGACGACAAGGAGGCGGCGCTGGCGACGCACGACGCTCTGGCCCGTTCCGCCGCGGTGATTTCCACGGCTTCCATGATGGCGGAGGCTTGCGCGGCTGCCGGCGTCGACCCCTTGCCTTGGGACACCGATAGGGTCGGCGCGTTCGGGCGGATCGCGGCCCAGACGGGCCAGCCAATAGTGTCGAGGCCCGTGATATCGGCCAACCGAGTGATGCCGAACTCCGCGAAGCGCGGCTTCATCCGGGCAACAATGTCGCCCGGAGACCGCCAACGGGATGCTCGAGGGTCAATCCCCGCGATCCTCGCCGCTTGCTCGTTCAGGTGGTGCCGCATGGTCCGGTTGGTCAGTCCTCAAAGAAGAACTGCGACGACGCGCGGCTACGGGCCTCGCAAACCTGCTCTTGCGACGGTTCGACGGCGATATCTGCGACTTGGACTTGATCGTTGTTCATGGCGTTTATTCCTTCAGGTAAAGCCGGCGGCTTTGAGACCTTCTCGATAATGCTCCGCCTGCCGACGGTCCCTGATCGGCAGGATGTCCACCCACCCGTCCACGGTCATGGACGGGTGGGTTTTCATGGTTTCGACCCGGCATCGCGCGGCATCCCGCGCGTCGCCATTGAGGGCATGCGCTGCCGCGAGCAAGCGTTGCACCGGCGCCTCATCGGTCATGTTCTTCAACGTTGCGATCGCTTCGGGATAACGACCCAGGAAATAATAGGCTGCGCCAAGCGTCCACATATAAGTATCCTGGCACAATGGATTGAGATCGATCGCCCGCGTGATCTTCTCCAGCGCTAGGCTAATGTCGCCGTAGTGGATAAGACCGTCGGCATAATCAGCAAGGAGGTCGGCATATTGAGGATTGAGGTGTTCCGCGATCCGATATTGCTCCATCGCGAGGTCATATTGCTTGGTGTAGAGGGAGCAAAAGCCGAGTTCACGATAGCCACGGGCTTCATAGGGGTCGGCGTTGATGGCGTAATGGGCATAGCGCTCGGATCGGAAGAGCAGATCGGCGTCGCCTCGCGCGGTGATGATCCATTCGAGTTGATGGCTTCGCGCCAAGGCGCTGGCCGCCGGAGAAAAGCTCGGCGATTGCTCGAAGGCTTCGCGCAAATATTGGCGCCCCCTGCGTAGGGTCCGGAGATCGAGACTGGCGAGCGAACTCTGACCCGCTAAATAGAGAGAATAACTGCTGGACTCCGCCTGCAAAGAAAACGCGCTGAGTTCTGCCGTGTCTATGCTGTTCGTCAACGAACGCAAGATGCCAGTCGTCAGAATGTTATAGGATTCGACGCTGAGCCGGGACTCGACATCGATTTTGTCACTCCACAATATTTGCCTTGTATCCAGCGCGTAGAGCGAAAACACGATCTGTTCGGCTCCCGACGCATGATCCAGAAGATCGGTCTCCACCACATATTTGACCTTGAGATCATGCAGGCGCGTGGCATGGTCGAGATCGGACAATTGCCAAGCCGTGTGCGGGGCCGTGACCTTGAACAGGCTGATGCGGCACAAGCCGATCGTGACATCGACGACGAGAGATTGGGCCAAGCGCAGGCTTCGGGCCCTCCTACGGCTTTTGGGCTTTAGAATACAGATCGTCGGGACTTCGGGATTTTCGACCACCGCGCTGCTTGTTTCCCTGGCGCGACGGGATGCGGTCAGCCGGAAGAAGAGCGCGGTCGTGCTTTTGTGAGGCCGTCCACCAGCGCTTTCGAGACGCGAACGAAGCTCGGAATAGACGCGCAAGACCGCGTCGGTGTCTCCCGACATGGCATCGTTGGACATGAGGGCGCGAACCGCGGCCTCGTTGGTCGGATCGACATCCAAAAGATGGACGGCCTCTTGCCGTCGAGTCGACCGGCCTACAGCCGGATCGAGCAGCCCGGCCGTGGCTCTTTCGATATAGACGCCCCTTAGTCGTTGACGCTGAGCCGCGATCCAAGTCGTCCAGGCGTCATGATCGGCATCGAGCCCCTCGGCGAAGGGTTCACGGTAGACGCGGCTTGGTTCTCGTTCCGGTTGGGGGGCGCCGAGGTCAAGCAAATCGCAATAAATCGAATCGGATAGCCGCACGGTCCCTTCGTCGCTTTCGAGGATCGTGATGTCGTGCGAGCGCTCGACGACTCGGATATCCCAAAGGAGTTTGCGCAGCGTTCCGGGCTTGCCGGCCGGCCATAGCAGACGCTGCAACTCCGTCCGGGTTACGCCATCCGGTGCCGCAGAGGCGACGATGGCGATCAGCCGCCACGCGCTCGGACTAAGATGCGGTTGTACCCCCGAAGCGGCCGATAGTCGTGGCCGTCCAAAGAGATAAAGACGGTTTTTCACGCGCGTTCATATCCATGACTTTCCTATACAGCCTATGAGTGTATCAGCTTCAGCTCAAGCTCTGTGGCCAAGGTTGTTGTAACGCCCAGTAACGCTGCCTTGCGTCTTTGGTGGTTCTGACAGAAGGTGACCTCCTATAAAATGGCGAAGCGACGACCCATGCCTCTCGGTGGACGTTCAGACGCAATTGATCCCGCCGAGACGATCTTGACGGCTGTCCACAAAGCCAGATACGCGACGCTTCTCAGGCGTCAAAAATTTAAGGAAGCGGTGCTTCACGCGGATCCGTCCGAAGGGTTGCCCCTCATTTCGGCTTTTGCGCGGATCGAGGATCCGGCGGTCAGGTCGATGGTCACGCGTGTGGTTGAGATGCTCGCGGACACGACGCGGACTTAAAAGCATCCATCCGCGCCGACAGAGCGTAGGCAAACGGGGCCGTTATCGCGAGGCGAGGAGAGCTCGCGGTTGGAATGTGAACAGACCCACCCCTGCAACGGCATTCCATCGACCTGTCGACGGGATATTCAATCGATCGCGCGAATCAATACAGCGGCACCGGCATCAAGCTTCGAGGCAAGGCTCTGCGCTTGCTCATGGGTAAACATCCCCGAAATCACCACCGAACTTTTAAGGATCGGGTCGAGAATCCTCGGCTCGAAAACAACGGTGCCTCCGATGAGAAGCTGTACGACGCTGCCCACATGGGCGGTCGTGAAGGCCGCGAGTCGTGTGGCAGAGTCCGCATCGAACCTTACCGAAATCGCCTCGTATCCGGGTTGATCAGGGATCAGGCCAACCGCGCTGACCGTCAAATCCTTAAGTTCGGTTTCCATGCCGGCTTCACCAGGCAAGGCGATCGAACGGCGCAGGCGGCGGACGTCGATTTGCCAATCGGCCGATCCTCCGCCAACTGGTTGGCGCAGGGCGGCATCGAGATCGCCGCGCGCCCCCTCAAGGTCTCCGCTCTGTTTCCGGACCACGGCGCGCTGGACCAGCGTTCGGGTGTCGACCCCGCGAAGCCGCAAGGCTTCGTCGAGATCGGCCAAAGCTCCGGCAAGATCGCCGGCTCGTCGGCGAACCTCGGCGCGTTCGATTTTGTAAGTAGTCTCCAGAGGACGAAGACGCACGGCATCGTCGTAATCCGTTAAGGCACGGGGGATATCGTCCCGCGCGGCGAAGATCGCGCCACGCACGAGAAGAGTGGCGGCCCGCTCTGGGCCGGTTTGCAGGTCGATCGCGTGCCCAAGATCGGCAAGTGCGAGAGCAACGTCAGGGCAATCTTGATGGACTTCCACGCAGAGACGCTTCTGAATGAACGCGAAGCCGCTGTCCGTGCCGGCCGTGGCTGAGGCCTCCCCAAAATTCAAAGAGCGCCAACGGGCCGTGCCGCGTTGCCGATAGGCCTTTGCGTCATCGGGCGCGAGGCGAAGGATCGTGTCGAAATCCGCCAGCGCGTCACGATCGCGTCCGCCGGCCATCAGCAGGTCGGCCCGGGCCTCTAGCGCCGGGCGGTCGTCCGGATCCCGTTGGATCGCGGCGCCATAATCGGCGAGCGCATTCTCCAAATCCCCCTTGGCTCGATGCAAGTCCGCGCGGTGGAGAAAGAACGTCGCTTGGCTTCCATCGAGGGGGATCGCTTCGTCCATATCCGCGAGCGCGGCATCCCTGGCCCCCAACGCGCTTTGAGCTTTTGATCGAAAGAAGAGCGTGCGCGCCCTGTCGGCGGGAGACAGGGAAGTTTCCGCGAGCCGCCGAGTACAGGCGTCGACTTGGACCTGCGTCGGATCTTCGCGGGCATTTTCGCAGAAGGATTGATCCGCCGCGATAGAGTCGGCACTCGCCGCGAGCGCTGGTCCAGTCATGCACCAGAGCACAGTCGCAGTCCAAAAAATTGCCGAGAAATCCCCGCAGAGCCACGCGGCGGACCTGAATGGTACAGCCCAGCCCTCACTATGGATTTCGTTCAAGTCGACCGGCGAATGGCTTTTTGGGCGGGTAGGCCTCGCTGATCGCATGACCCTGATCCCTCCTACGACGGCCTATCCTACCCTGTCAGACCTCTGTTTTTCAGGAACCTGCGACGTCGAGTCAAAAATTTTGTCAGCAGGAAAATTCTCTATTGCCAAGTCTCCGATGCGCGATAAGCTGTGGATATCGCGGCGGCCCCAGCCACGGATGTACTGGCGGGGTCGCCGTGCCGAAGGGCGAGACATCAGCCCAAACGCTCCGATCCAACGCCTCAAACAGTCTCACTCAGGAATTGTCCGGTCGGCCTCAGCCTGAAGAGCGGCTTCGTGCGTTTTGAAGAAGCGCCAAGCGAAAATGGCACCGCCAATCGCCACGACGGCGAGAACGATCCCCACCGGCCCGACGATCTTGTGGATCGAGCGTCCGAACAGATAGGCACCCGACCCGTAGAGGGTGGCCCAGACGATCCCGCCTGTTGCGTTGAACACCAGGAACCGGTCCCAGGCATAGCGGTTCGCGCCGGCCAGCAATGCCGCGAAGGCGCGAAGCACGGCGATGAAACGGCCGAAGAAGATGATCTTTCCGCCGTGCTTGAGAAACAAATATTGGGCGAGCCTCAGTTTCGAACGATCGAGGCCAACCCGGCCGCCATAGCGCTTGAGCAGCGGGATGCCGAGCGTTCGTCCGACCAGAAAACCGATATTGTCGCCGATGATGGCGCCTCCGGCGGCAGCCGCGATGATGCCGAGGATCGATAGGTTATGGGTCGTCCCGGCATAGATCGCCGCAGAGACGAGTGTCGCCTCGCCTGGCAACGGCAGTCCCGCGCTTTCAAGAGCGACGATCAGCAGAATGGCGCCATAGCCATAGGCCTCGACGAAGTGCTGCAGATTGTGCGGATCGAAAAAATGCATTCCGGACCTTCAGGGTGCGATGTCTGCGAGGCGGCTCAAAAAAAGAGCCGACCGAGTGGATGTCAGGCCGGCCAGTGTTCGAGCCGGTAGGCTGAATCCCAGAACATCCATTCGAGCTGCATGGCGCGTATGAAAGCGGCGTGCATGGCCGGAAGCCCGGCCGGACCGACCGCTTCGGCGAGCGCGTTCGTCGTCGCGATCATGGCATCGACCGCCGCCGAGAACTCTTCGCCCGCATAGGTGTCGATCCAGGCCCGATAGGGATTATCGGCGCTGGATGCGGCGTGAATATCGCGGCCGATCTCACGGTAAACCCAGAAACAAGGCAGGAGCGCCGCCACATGCACATGCAGCGGTTCCTTGGCGCCTGAGGCCAGCAGATAGCAGATGTAATGATGGCAGACCGGCGTCGTCGATGTCGCCGCCACAGCCGCCGGAGGGATATTGAACAGCCGGAAATAATCGGCGTGAAGCGCCCGTTTGACGACGACCGCTTCGGTGGCGGCGAGAGAAAACTGCTCGATGAGAAGCGGGTCGTCGGCCTTGGCGGCAGCGAGAGCCAGCGCCTGGGCGAAGCCGATCAGATATTTCGCATCCTGCACCACATAGTGCTGGAACCGCGCGAGATCGAGGCGGCCGCTCTTGAGCTCCTCGTTGAACGGCATATCGCGAATCTTCGCATAAAGGCCGGCGCTGCCCATCCAGGCCGCCACCGAAAAGCTGACGTTGCGGATCGTTTCCATCATTTGGCTCCTTGGGGGGGATGACGCACCCTTGCTCACATCGGCTCATCGCTCGCCAAGGATGCGCGCATGGCCGTCGATCTCAACGTCCATGCGCAATCGTTTCACGCAAAGCGAAGCGCGGCCTGCCGCTGATCGGCGATCAGCTTGGCGAGGTCGAGGCCGACGGGCGCTCCGTCGACGACCCGCCACTCTCCGCCGACCATGACCCGATCGGCGCGCGTGGCGCCGCAAAGGATGAGGGCGGCGAGAGGGTCATGCGCTCCCGCGAAGCGCGGCTCGTCGAGCCTGAACAAGGCAAGATCAGCCTCCAGGCCTGGCGCCAGGCGGCCGATGTCGTCGCGGCTGAGGCACGCGGCGGAGCCTTCGGTGCCCCACCGGATCACATCCATGTGGGTGATCCGATCCGCGCCATAGCGCAAGCGGCCGATCATCAGGGCATGGCGCATGGCCTCCATCATGTTCGACGCATCGTTCGAGGCCGATCCATCGACCCCCAGGCCGATCTTGGCGCCAGCGGCTTCGAGATCGACGGTGCGGCAAATCCCCGACGAAAGAAGCATGTTGGAGGTCGCGCAATGGCAGATGCCAACGCCGTGCCGGCCAAGACGCTCGACCTCGCCGTCGTCGAAATGGATGCCATGGGCCAGCCAGGTGCGCGGCTTCAGCCAGCCGGTCTCCTCCAGGAAATCGACTGGGCGGCAGCCGTAGCGCTCCAGGCAGAAGCGCTCCTCGTCCTCGGTCTCGCACAGATGCGTGTGAAGCGGGCAATCGAATCGCTCGGCCAGGATGGCGCTTTCGGTCATCAGGCGCTTGGTGACCGAAAAGGGCGAACAGGGCGCGAGGCCGATCTGGATATCGGCGCCCGGGCTTCGGTCATGGAACAGCGAGAGTACGCGCTCGCAATCCAACAAGATTTCGTCCTCGTCCTGCACGACGCTGTCGGGCGGCAGGCCGCCATCCTTGCGTGACAGGTTCATGGAGCCCCGCGTCACCGTCATGCGGATTCCGATCTCGCGCGCAGCCTCGACTTCGAGGTCGACCGCCCGTTCGAGGCCGGCCGGATAAAGATAATGATGGTCGGCCGCCGTGGTACAGCCCGATAGCAGCAGTTCCACCAGCGCGATCCGCACCGCCGGCCGAAACGTGTCCGGGGTCAACCGCGACCAGATCGGATAAAGCGACTGAAGCCAGGGAAACAGCGGCTTGTTGATCGCAGCCGGATGAGCTCGTGTCAGCGTCTGGTAGAAATGGTGGTGCGTGTTGACGAGGCCGGGCAGAAGAACGTGGCTCGACGCGTCGAAAATCTCGAACGGACCGGCCGGCGTGGCCCCAGCCGGAACGAGATCGACGATGCGCCGGCCTTCGATGACGATGCCCCGTTCCGCCCCGGCCGCGAAGATGGCGAGCGGATCCCTGATCCACAGCCGGCGCACGGGCTCCGCCTGGGACTCTGGTCTGTCAATCATCGTTTGCGGCGCACCTTGGAGCTAGTCTCAGCCGTGAACTTCAGCGGGTTCGGCGCTGTCGTCAAGCGTGACGCGCCTCGCCGATCCGGCGACGGGACCCTCTGGCATCCGCCGCGTGAAACTGCTATCCAAGTCCCATCAGAAGCGCCTTGGCGCCGGACGCGGGTGTAGCTCAATGGTAGAGCAACAGCCTTCCAAGCTGATGACGAGGGTTCGATTCCCTCTACCCGCTCCAAGGCTGGCTGAATGCGTGTCGGGATCCGTTCAGGGCTTGTGATCTTCGTCCTGGCGACGGTCGCGCTCACGAGCGGAATCGTCCATGCGTTATGGTGGCAAACCGCGCAATCCAACAGCCGCATGCTGGCCGACACACTCAACCAGCAAATCATCAGCGAGGTGAAGCGGGAACTCGCGTCGCTGATCGCGAGCGCGGAGGCGGCGCATGGCGCCATCAAGACCATCTTCGTCCAAGAGGTGATCGGCACCCGAGAGGCGGATAAGCGCGAGTCGGTGTTCCTATCAGAGATGCAGGCGCAGCCCGCCTTGTCCTGGATCGCATTCGGCTGGCCGGACAGAGCCTTCTTCGCCGCGCACAAACTGGGCGACAAAAATCTCGAAATGACGGAAATTCCGCCAGGCGCGGGGCCGCGGAGCCGACGGATCGACACCTACAAGGTGCTGCCGGCCGACATCGAATTCCAGGAACGGCACTTCGAGCCCACCCCCTACGACGTGACGGCGCAGCCGTGGTACAGGCAGGCCGCCGAATCGTCCCAGCCGCTCTGGCTGAAGGTGACGGAGCATCCGTCGAGCGGGCGACCCGCTATCGCATTCGCCGGCGGCATCGATGTCGACCAGACCCGGCAAGGCGTCCTCGCGGTCATGATCGATCTCGACAGGCTCTCCCGCTTCCTGGCGGGGCTCAAGGTCGGACTATCGGGTGCCGCCTTCGTGCTCGGCCAGGATGGCATCGCGGTGGCGGTTCCCGATCCCGATGCAGACGAGGTTCATGGGACGACGGTGCGCAAGCCGGAAATGCTTGCGGTCGCCCGTCAGACCCATAGCCGCATGCTGGCCAAGGCCAGTGCGGCCCAGAAGGAGATTTCCGAAGCCCGCCTGATCTACGACGATATACCCTACGCGGTGACTGTCACTCCGCTCGGCTTCATGGGCTGGGAGGTGACGACCGTCGTTCCGGAATCCGACTTTCTAGGGTCGATCGAGAAGACCAATCTGCGCCTTAGCATGGCTCTGATCCTGCTGATCCTGACCAGCGTCGGGGTTTCGGTGTTGCTGGCCAACGTGCTGTTGGTCCGGCCGCTCGTTAGGATCGCGGAGGAACTCGGCCGCGTCGAGCGGTTCGAACTCGATCAGGTTCGCCACCACTTCTACCGGCTCAGCGAGTTGAACACGCTATCGCGGGTCAGCGCCAGCATGGCCTTGGGCCTTTCGGCCTTTCGCAAATATATTCCTGCCGATCTGGTCAAAACCTTGATCGCCGAGGGGATCGAGGCCAAGCCGGGTGGCACGGTGCGGCCGCTGACCATCCTGTTCGCCGATATCGAAGGTTTCACCGGAATGTCGGAGCGGGCCGGCAGTGCCGTGGTCCCGATCCTGGAGCGCTACATCAGTGTCGTCTCCCAGGAGGTTCTGGCGCATGGAGGCACGATCGACAAATTCATCGGCGACGCGGTGATGGCCTTCTGGGGGGCGCCTGGGTCGCATCCGACGCAGGAATTGGATGCCTGCCGGGCGGCACTCGCCTGTCAGTCAGCCCTCGAGCGCGCGAAAATCACGGATGATTGCGGCAAGCCGCTCGTGGTAAGAATTGGAATCAGCTCCGGCGAAGTGCTGGTCGGCAATATCGGCTCCGAACAGAGGCTCAGCTACACCGCAATCGGGGACGCCGTGAATGTCGCGAGCCGGATCGAGAGCGTGAACAAAGTCTACGGCACGAGGATCATCATCGGCGAGCCGACGCGCCGAGGCGCCGGCGATGGTCTGTGGGTTCGCGAACTCGATCGGACCGCGCTCGATGGCCGGACGATGAATATGGCCATCTACGAATTGCTCGGCCTTGCCGATCCGGCCCGCTCACCGCCTGCTTGGGCCGCCAACTACGGCAGTGCCTTGACGCTCTACAGGGATGGACTTTTTGCCGAGGCGATTCCTCTATTCGAGGAGGTGATCGCGGCACGCAGCGGCGACAGACCCTCCGAACTGATGATCGGGCGATGCCGGACGTTCATCAACTGCCCACCGCCCGCAGGCTGGGCTGGGGTCGTCACGTCTTGAACATCAAAGTATCAGGTCGGTGAACAGCCTGGCGTTGAGCACGCAGGCGAGCGTGGCCTCAAGATCGAAGGTAGGCTCCGCTGCCTCGGCTGCTTCGACGGCCGCCCCCAGCGACGCGCCCGACCCGAGCGCCTCGATGAACATCCCGCCACCAGGAGGCAGTCGATAGACCTGAACCTCCATGCCCGGCCGGATGATCAGCGCCTCCTCGGGCGACCAATCCTCGATGGGATGGACGCCCCCATCGTCCCGATGCATTGCCCAGATCGTCACGACTGGAAAAACCGAGCGGACGACGGAGGCCGAGGAGTGCAGACGGACGGTGAGGTGGGGTAGGCGATCCGGCGGAAGGCTCGCGAAGGCGTCGGGCTCGACCGGCTTTTCATCGGCCGCGTGATAGGCGAGGCTTCTCGCGGCTTCGAGCCGGATCACATCTGGCAGATAGGCCAGCGTGGCGGCAGGCTCCCAATCGGCGGCGAATTCCGCGAGACCGTCGCCATAATCCATGAGCAGCGGCGAGCGCGGGGGCGCTTGTCGGATGAAGGCTTGTGCGAGGCCTGCGAAGAACTCCGTCCCGACAAGCCGCTCGGTCACCGGGAACCGTGCCGCCAACACGCGGGTCAACCCGCTGGCGATGGTGTTACGATAGACCGCGAAACGGCGTTCCGTCTGCGCGACAGTCCCTGACGTCAGGCCGTCCGGCACAGGCTGATCGCTGTTGAGGAGCGCATTTGCGAAAATTGCCTGGATTGCCTCGGACATCGCGGCTCTCAGGCAGCCGTCCGAGCCGCGCGGTCGAGGACGACCTGTGCGGCCATGACCTCTCGAAGCAGATCCGGCCATTCCGGCACGTCATTGTCCCATTCGATCAAGGTCGGCAGGGGGCCGGTCCGTTCGATCAGATAGTCGTAAAGCGCCCAGACGGATGGTTGGACCGGCGCATCATGCGAATCGATCAGAAGAGGCGCGCCCGCATCGTCGATCGTTTCCATATGGCCGGCGAGGTGGATCTCCCCGACGGCCCGCATCGGAAAGGCGGCAAGATACGCGTGGGGGTCTTGCCGATGGTTCGTCGAAGCGACGACGACGTTGTTGAGATCGAGGAGCAGCCCACAGCCGGTCCGGCGCACGATCGCGGCCAGAAAGACGGGTTCCGGAATAGTGCTCTCCTCGAAGAGCAGATAGGTGGCCGGATTTTCAAGCAGGATCTGGCGACCGAGCGTCTCTTGAACCTTGTCGATATGGTCGACGACCCGTGACAGCGTCGTCTCGGTATAGGGCAGCGGAAGCAGATCGTTGAGGAACGTCGAATCGTGGCTCGACCAGGCAAGATGTTCGGAAACGCTGGCCGGATCGTAACGGTCGCAAAGGCGCTTGAGACGCGTAAGATGCGCCTTGTCCAACGATTGCATCGACCCGATCGACAGGCCGACGCCGTGGACCGATAGAGCGTAAGTCTCGCGCAAGCGGCCAAGCTGCGCATGCGGCGGGCCGCCGGCCCCCATATAGTTTTCGGCATGCACCTCGAAAAACCCCACGGGCTGGGGTCCAGTATCGATCGAAGCGAGATGCTCCGGCTTGAACCCGGCGCCTGCATGGCGAGGAAGCTCGGAGCGCTTCATCATGGGCCCTATTTCCCCTGATTGCGACGGTTGACGAGCCGCAGGATGCCTTATGCCGGGGCCTTGCCCTTCGTCAGCGAGCCATGTCCACCGGGCGTCAAGATGGCGGTGCAGGTTCCGGCCGGCACCAGCTTCCAGGCGTTCTGCTGATAGTCGATCGCGGAGGTGCCGGCACAGGTCGTGCCCGCTCCGGCAGCGCAGTCATTCTGGCCCTTCAAGGCGATGCCGAAGCATTTCTCCTTTGGCGCGTCCTCGGCCGAAGCCTGGACGGCCAGGAGGCTCAACGCTGCCGCAATGGATGCGGCTAAAGTTCTCGCGGTCGCTTTTGACATGGGAGATCTCCAAGACGTGATCGATGACGCGAACCGGCCTTTTGTCTGTGAGGTTCAGTCATCCAAACTATGGTTCGTCACATCCTCTACGCAACCGGTGGGAGGAGGATTACAGAAGGCCTTCGTTTTGACGAGCGCTTGCGAACCCGCGAAACACTGAACACTGCCGCGAAGCCTATGACGGCTGGGCGGCGCGATCCAGGGCCTCGATAACGGCCCCTGTCGTTAAAAGCTCTGAGAGGGCCTCACCCTTGCGGCTGCTCGGGCCATAGACCACGTCGAGCGGAATGCCGAACCTCGCGAAACGGTGCAGATAGGCGGCGATCACCGGGTTCGGACGGCTCCAGTCGGCACGCATACGGATCGTTCCAGGCCGCGTGAGCCGGGCGCGAACCGCTTCCGTGTCGAGGGCCGTCACATCATTGACCTTGCAGGTCAGACACCAGCTCGCCGAAACATCGACCAACACGGTCTTGCCCTCGGCGACGGCGCGGTCGAGCGCCTCCGGGTCGAACGCCGCCCAACCGGCGGCGTCGGGAACCAAGCCGGTTCCTCCGCTTGCGGGCAGAAACGCGACGGCGAGCGCTACGGCGGCGAGGGCAGCGGTGGCGAGTCTCGGCCAAGATTGCTCTTCAGCCCTTCGATAGGTCGTGATCCAGAACCGAAGGCCGAGCAGTGTCGCGAGGAGAAGCGCCACGACGGCCGCCACCGTCGAGCCGGCGACGCTCGCCAGGACCACCAGCAGCCAAACCGCCGTTGCAAGCAAGAGAACGCCAAGTCCTTGACGCAGCCGCAGCATCCATGCGCCGGGCCGCGGCAACCAGGAGACGAGGCCTGGAAACATCGCAGCTCCGAGAAACGGCGCCGCCATGCCGAGGCCGAGACAGAAAAAGACCGCCAGGATTTCTTGCGGGCCCTGGGCCAAGGCGAAACCGACAGCGGTACCGACGAAAGGCGCGGAGCAGGGGGTCGCCAACAGGGTCGAAAAGACGCCGGCCAGAAAGGCCTCGACAAGAGCCACACGCGAGGTCGTGCCGCTGAGGCGCAAAAAAACCTGAGGCACTCCAATCGGCAGCCATTCGAAGAAGCTTGCGGCGAACAGGACGGTCAGCACGGCCATTCCGGCCAGGAACCAGGGCTGCTGGAATTGAATGCCCCAACCGATCGTGGAGCCAGACAGTTTGATCGCGATCAGAACCGAGGCAAGGACGAGAAAACAACTCACGATCCCGAGCGAGGTCGCGACAAAGCCCAGCCGAACGGCCCTGCGTCCGGACCCCGCGTGGCGCGCCAGACCGAAGAGTTTGATGGACAAGATCGGCAGCACGCAGGGCATAAGATTGAGAATGAGGCCACCGAAAAGCGCCGTGGCCAGAATGGCGATCAAGCCTGGTCCAGCAGCCTCCCGCGATGACTGCGGTGCGGGAGTTACCGAAGGGATGGTGAATTCCGCCGAACGGTCGCCATCCACAAGTGTCAGTGTCAGCGGCGCAGCCGCCGTTCGACCGGCGGGAAGCGGTTCGGTCAAAGTCACGCTGCGTCCGTCATCTCCGAACTGGACGGATGGCGCAGGAGGAAGACCATCGCCGGCGCCCTCGACGAACAGGTCCGGCGCCTTGAAGGGCGCCGCTGTGCTGCGCAGTTCGGCGACGACTTTCATCGCGGACCCGTCACCCTCCGTGAAGGACCGCAGAACGTCGATCCCAGCCGAAACAGGTGGCCCGGGCACTTTGGCTCGTGCAGCCGCGACGATTGGCGCTTCCGCCGCCCGGTTGATCTCCCCAACCGGGAAATTCAGCGAAAGATCGGCGTGAACAGGAACGCAGATGTTCGAGCAGGCCGCATAGTCGACCGCAAGGCTGATTTCAGCTGCCGCCCCTGCGTCCGCCCGTTCGATCGTCACCGGGAGGGCGAACGTCCCTTCGTAGACGCTGTTCTGTAGCCCCGACACCACCAATCGCATCGGCATAGGCCAAGCGACTGCGGAATCCTTGAAATTTCGCGAGCCGGACCAGTCGAACACGGGCGCGATGCCGGCGTCGCCGGGCGTCCGCCAGTAGCCATGCCAGTTGGGCGCGTAGCGGAATTCGATTGCGGCCTCGACCGCGCGGCCCGCGCCAGCCATATCCGATGCGGTAACCAGGCGGACCTGAGCACGAGCGTCGCCACTCCAGTCTGTGGCGGCGGCGTAAGCACTGCTTGCTCCCAGGGCGGTGAGCCCAACACTCAGAAGCACGGCGCGGAAGCGCGAAAACGAAGTCATCCTCGGCTCCCAAAGTCTGCCATTGGCATCACCACGTTCTCATGCCATCGAAGGCCCGAGGATCAAAGGCGCGACGCGCCGATGATGCTGCCGTCCGGGGCCTCGAGCAGCACGGCGGCATCCTGGCCTGCGGGCGTCTCGGCCGCCAAGGTCAGCGGTGCGCCAGTCCATTGTCCGACCGAGCGGATCGAGCGAACGATATTGGACTCCGTCAAGGTCCGTCCGCCATTCTCGCCGCGCCCGACCGCCGTGCGATGCTCCGGATCGAACCCGACGAGGACCACGCTCCCTGTGCCGCTGCCTTCCCCGACCTTGATCGATACCGTGCCGCCCTGCCGGCTGACCGATACGGTCGCCGAGGTCCGGCCAGCACTGGATGCTGCGGCGATCGCCGATTCGGCACTTCCGCGTTCGGACCCGACCAGCCCCTTGCGGCCGTCCACGACCATTTCGGGCGTGTAGGAACCGTCCCCGAACCGCTCGCCGTAGTGGGCCTGGCGCTGAGTGGCGGCCGACATGGAGAACGGATCCTTCCAGCCGAGATTGTTCCAATATGTCACGTGAAAGGCGAGCGGCAGGACATCACGCCGGCTGCGTGAAAGCTCGGTGAGAAACGCGTCGGCAGGTGGGCACGACGAGCAGCCCTCGGAGGTGAAAAGTTCGACCACGACGGGCCGCTCCGCTGCGGCCGCGATGGCGGGCAGCCAAGCGAGGACAACGCCGGCTGCAAGAATGCGAGAGATCATGAGGTTGCTCCGCTTTAAATGAATTCCCCCATTCTTCGCACGATCGGCCCCTGTGGTTACATGGAGGAGCACGGCGATCTGAACCCTTCATGCCACCGTCGGCCTGAGGGACGAAGCGCCGAAACAGTTCCGGGAAAGCATCACGCCGTATCACCCAGATGGCTCGCGGTCTTATTACGCGGGCCGTTGGATCAACGGGCGCGCGGACATGCCTCGGGATGCTGGTGATCGATGCAAAGCGCTGGGCAATCGTGCTCCTTGCGGCGTTTGGGAGTGCCAATTCCGGCGGCGTCCAGGCGGCGGAGGACAGCACGCCCTCCCTCACGGGCACCGGGATTGGGGTGGCGGCAGGTGTACTCCCTCCACCCGGCGTCTATGGGTCGCTGCAAACGAGCCATGCCGGCCTGATCGTCAAGATGGGCAACGGCGCGGACACACCGAGCAAGATCGCCTCCAATACCCTGGACGCAGGCCTGCTGTGGGTTCCCAATGTCGCGATCTTTGGAGCGACCTACGGGATCGGCTTCTTCCAGCCGCTGCGTGAGCAGTCGCTGACCACGTCCCATATCAATCAGGATGCGGTCGGTCTGGCGAATACAGTAATCAACCTTTCTACATTATCCTGGGATCTCGGCAAAGGCCTCCACGCCAGTATCGGCGCCGACCTCTTCGTCAAGGATACCGCCTACTCGATTGAAAAGTCCGTCAATGTAGGTCACAATTTTTGGACCTTCGAGCCGCGTGCAGCCTTGACTTATATCAACAGCAACTGGACGATAACCAGCAGCCTTCTCTACAACATCAATAGTGAAAACACAGCGAACCACTATTTTTCGGGTGACAGTGTCGTGTTTGACGCCACGGTGTTGAGGCAAATCCAACGTTGGGAGCTCGGGGCGGGTGCGGAGGTGATCCAGCAGATCTCGGACGATCGCCACAATGGTATGGTGGTTCCGGCCGTCCTCAACGGGCACGGAAAGGGTAACCGAGCCCGCGACATCTCATTGGGACCTGTCGTCGGCTATAATTTCGGAAAGGTCGATGTCCAAGTCTATTATAAGAAAAGCGTGAGTTCCGCGAATGTCGCCGCCGGCTATGAGGTCGGTGTCCGCGCAAGCTTTCCGATCTCTACGAGCGGTCCGGTGTCCGAGACCCAGCTTAATTCCGTCGGGAAGAGATGATGTTGAAGCTTACGCCGGTCGGCAGGCGATGAGATCGATTTCGACCAGTGCATCATAGGCGAGGCCGGTCACACCGAAGCAGGTGCGGGCGGGCAGGCGGGCGCCGTCGAAATAGGTCCGATAAGCCTCGTTCATCGCCGTGTAGTCTTCTTTGAAGTGCATCAGATAGATTCGCGACATGACGACATCATCGAAACCGAGACCTAGGCCGCCGAGCACCTTTGCGAGATTTGCCATCACGGCATGGGTTTGGTCGATGATCCCTTCAGGCAACACGCCCGGGGCGGCCGGCGAATCGGGCATCTGCCCCGTGATGAACACGAAGCCATCCGATTCCACGGCGTGGCTGAAGGGTGCGACGGGCTTCGGGCCCCCGGCGATCATGTGGAACCGCACCATTGTTTCCCTCAAGTCGCAACCGGGACGCAGAAATAGCACGCGGGCCAGAGGTACGGCAGGGCGTCAACAGGGTCGGGCGTTTTGTCGCAGCGCGCTTACTTTTGTCGGAACAGCCGCCTCAGCCAGTCCTTCATTATGGCGAACGCTAGCGAACCGGCATTCAGTGGCGCGGCTTGTGCTGCCGGCGTCGCGCCCGCGAGGGTGGCGGAAAGGCTCTGCGCGAAGCGCTGCGTCATCCGCCCCGCGAGGTCGCGGGCAAGGGCGCCCCGACTCATCTGCGCCAAAGGACCTTGCAGCGCATAGGCGACTTCCACCTCGACCCGGGTGGCCACGGTCTCCTCGATCTCGTGCAGCCGATAGATAAGTCTCGCCTGGACTCGGGTCGAACTCCTCGAGTCACGTCCACCGCCTTCGATGGTGCCGGACCACCGCGCTACATCGGCCGATAATGTCGCGGAGCCCGTGAAAGCCGCTTGGATCGGCCCGAGCTTCACCACCATCTCCGCCTTAAGCCAAGTCCCGTCGCTTGGCGCGGTCAGCCGCGCTCCGGGCAGGCAGGCGACGACGCGGGCCGGATCCTGGAAGAAAGCCCAGACTTCCGCGCGAGGCGCGGGCACGTCGAAGCCCTGGTTCAGCGTGACGGGGTTGCGGAGCGGGTCGGCAAGCGGACGCGCTGGCTTCATTGGCGCCGACGCTACGCTTTGTGTGGCCGTTTGGGTGGAGACCCGCCTCGGATTGACCGGCAGATGTAAGGGCGACCTATGCCGTAACGGCGCAACGCTTGCGCCGCGCGTCGCGACAGCCGCTTCACCAAGACGTTCATCGGCGACGCGCTTGATGGCCCGGATGATACCGATATAGCCGGTGCATCGGCATAGATTGCCGGCCAGTTCGTGCCGGATCGTTTCAATATCGGCTCCCGGCCGACGCAGCACGATGTCTCGCGCCATGACGAGCATGCCGGTTGTGCAGAAGCCGCATTGCAGCCCGTGGTCCAGCGAGAAGGCCTCGCGCAACCGGCCGATCACCGGGTCGTCGTCGAGCCCTTCGATGGTCGTCACCGAGGCGCCATCGAGGGCCACCGGAAAGGCGATGCAGGAGCGGGCAGGGGCGCCGTCGATCAGCACCGTGCAGGCGCCGCAGACCCCATGCTCGCAGCCGAGATGCGTGCCGGTGAGCAACATCTCTTCGCGCAAAAAATCCGCCAGATGCTGGCGCGGCTCGGCATCCGCCGCGATCGGGCGGCCGTTGAGGGTGAACCCGACCTTCGTCATGCCAGTACAAGGCTTCGTTCCACGGCCGCGATGGCGCGCTGGGCGACGGACCGATGGAGCGCGAGGTCGACCGGATCCGCCCCGAGGCCCGCCCCGGACAGCGCGCGCTCGATGTCCGCCGCTCGCCACTCGCCGCTGATCAGGATCAGGCGCGATTCGGTGGCCCCGATGACGAGGCGTCGCATGCCGGTCTCGGGATCGTCAAGAACAGCAGCCATAGCTTCAGCGAACTCGCCCACCTTCCGGCAGGCCTTGTCATAACCCCAGCGGGCATGGCGCGACAATTTTGGCACGAACACGCTCGTTACGATCTCCTGGGGAGCGAGGGCGGTCTCGAAAGCACCAAGAATAAAATCCTCCACCGCCATGCGCCTTTCGCCGCCGGGGCCGGCGATGCAGACGCTGGCGCCAAGCGCCGCGAGCGTGGTCGGCCAGTCGGCGGCCGGATCGGCATGAGCAAGGCTGCCACCGATCGTGCCCCGGTTTCGTACGGCCCGATAGGCGATGCCGCGTGCCACTTTGGCCATGACGCCGCCTGTAGGATCGGCGATCCCGCCGTCCTCGATCTCGGCATGAGTCACAGCACCGCCAAACATCACGCCGTCCGGTGTCTCCTCGACCGCGCGCAGGGCCGCGAGCCGACTGACATCGACAAGAAGCGTTGGCCGGACCAGCCGCAGATTGAGCATGGGGCCGAGGCTCTGGGCGCCGGACATTAGCTTCGACCCTATGGTCGCCAGCGCTGTAACGGCCTCGTTGAGGTCCGTTGGACGGCAGTAGTCGAACTTCGCCGCCTTCACGAGGCGACCAGGTCGCGAACCGGTCGCGCCTCCCTGGCCGCGGCCTGGATGGCCTCGCGCAGGCGACGCGGTGTCATGGGCGACACGGTGATCTCGACGTCGAGAGCCGCCAGGGCGTCGTTGATGGCATTGCCGATCGCGGCCGGCGGCGCGATGGCGCCCCCCTCGCCGATGCCCTTCTGGCCGAAGCGCGTATTGGGCGAGGGCGTCTCGATATGGGAGATTCGGACCTCCGGCATCTCGTTGGCGCCCGGCAGCAGATAATCCGCCAAGGTCGAGGCCAGCGGCTGCCCGTTCCGGTCATAGCCAACCTCTTCGTAAAGCGCCGTGCCGATGCCCTGCGCGGTACCGCCATAGATCTGGCCATCCACGACCATCGGATTGAGGAGCACGCCGCCATCCTCGACAATGACGTAGTCGAGGATGTCGACCGCTCCGGTATCGACCGTCACCGCGACGACGACCGCATGGGTCGCATAGGAAAAGGTGCCGGTGTCGACCAAGGGGCGATAGCCCGCGACGAGATCGAGGCCGTCGGGGTCGACGTGGGGGGGAAGATTTTGCGGCTTCAGATACCAGGTCGCCGCGATTTCACGGAATGAGACTTCCGAGCCGCCGCTGACGACCGCCGCATCGCGGATAACGACGTCGGAGGGATCGGCCTGGAGCAAATGCGCGCCGATGGTCTTCAGCCGCTCGCCCAGTTTCTCGCAAGCGGTCGCGACTGCGCCTCCGGCCATCACGGCGGAGCGAGAGCCCCAGGTTCCGGTTGAATAGGGGGTGAGGGCGGTATCGCCATGCACCACGTCAACGAGATCTGGATCGATCCCAAGAATCTCGCAGGCGATCTGCGCCAGGGTGGTTTCCATGGACTGGCCGTGGCTCTGATTGCCGATGCGCAGTTCCAGCGTGCCGTCAGGCGTGAGGCGAGCGGCGCATTGCTCGAAGCCCGGCACCATGGGGATGCCCCAGCCCGAATAGACCGAGGTGCCATGCGCACCCTGCTCGCAATAGGTCGCATATCCGATGCCAATGCGGCGCCCGTCCGCTTCACCGGCCCGCTGGCGTTCGCGGATTCGCTCGTGCCCGATCATGGCATTCGCGCGGCGCAGGCTTTCGGGGTAATCGCCCATGTCGAACATCTTGCCGGTGACGCTGCGGAACGGCATCTGATCAGGGCGCACGAGGTTTCTCAGCCGCACGTCATAGGGTTCGAGGCCCGCAGCGCGAGCAACCGCGTCGATCATCAGTTCGATGGCGGTACAGACCCCGGTACGCGCGACGCCGCGGTAGGGCACGATCGGCGGCTTGTTGGTGGAGACTGAAGAGGCGCGACACCGATACGCGCCGACATTGTAGGGGCCGGGCAGATTGGAGACGACTTGCGCGCCTTCGAGGCAGGCCGAAAAGGGATAAACCGAATAGGCGCCTGCATCGACATGGGCGACCGCGTCGAGCCCGAGCAGCTTGCCGGAGCGGTCCGCGTAGGCAGTCATGACATAATGATGCTCGCGGCAATTGGCGGCCGCGATCAGATGTTCGCGCCGATCCTCAAGCCATTTGACCGGCCGGTCGAGCTTCAGGGCGGCCCAAGAGCAGCAGATTTCTTCGGGCTGCAGCAGACCCTTCCAGCCGAAGCCGCCCCCGACGTCGGGCGCGATCACTCGGATCTTGCGATGGTCCATCCCAAGGACGTCGGACAGGCCGGTGCGCACGATGTGCGGCATCTGGGTCGATGTCCATAGGGTAAGCTGTTCGACATGGCGTTCGAAGAGCGCGATGCAGCCCTTGCCTTCCAGAGGCGCCATGCATTGGCGGGCGGTGCGCACCTCGCGGGTGACCTTAATCGCAGCCTCTGCAAGGCTGGCGTCGAAGTCGAGCCCCGTCGAGGACACGAGGAAGACGCTGTCCGGCCAATCCTCATGGACCAGCGCCGCCTCCGGCCGAACCGCGAGCAGCATGTCGTGATTGGCAGGCAATTCCTCGTAGTCGACGTCGATCTCCTCGCAAAGATCCTCCGCCTCGGCCCGCGTCTCGGCAAGCACTATCGCCACGAGTTCGCCGACGAAGCGGACCTTGTCCCGAGCAAGGGCGGGTTGCGTCGAAATTCTGAAGCCGGGGAGGCCGGTCTTGGCCAGAATGTCCTTCACACCCGTCATGTCCGCATGGGTGAAGACGCGTCCAGCAAGATGCGGTGGACTATTGATGGCCTTGATTCTCGCATGCGCGACTGTCGAGCGCAGGAACGCTGCCTCGAGTTGCCCCGGAAAGCGCATGTCTCCAATGAAACGGCCTCGGCCCCGCAGGAGACGGTCATCCTCTTTGCGCCTGATCGAGGCGCCGACGCCCCGGCCCTTGGTCACGCCGCGATGGCCCGCGGCAGGATCGGGGAGTCGGCTTCGAACCTCTTGCCGGCCCGAAGGCAGAAGACCGGACGAATCAGCCGCTCGGCGATGACCCGATAATCCTCGTTATCGCGCAGGACGAAACGGCCGCGATCGTCGGAGAGAACCGACACATCGGCCTCGAACCCGATCGTCAAAGCGCCGATCCGGTCCGACAGCCCGAGCATCTTGGCCGGATTGCTCGTCACCATCGGCACCACTTCCTCCAGCGTCATGCCAAGCGCCATCATCGAACTCATGGCCTGGGTGAGGCTGAAACGGGCCTGCCCCTTGAACGGGTGGTTCTCGTCATCCGCATGTTCGGCCGGTGTTCCGGCGGGGCGGGGACCTCCGTATTGTAGCCATGCATATCGGCGCCGAGGGTGTGGGGAATGACGCCGGCCGCCAGCGCCTTTTTGGCCAAACGATAGGAGAAATGACTGCCATGGCCGACATCGACTTTAAGGCCCCGGTCGAGTGCCGCCCGGATGACATGATGGACCTCTCCCTGATGATTGACGAAGCCGCCCGGATGCCGCGTGAACGGGTGGGCCAGAACGTCGCCCTCCTTCAAGAGGGGAATGACCCGCTCCAGGATGGTGTCGGCGTCCTCGCCGTTGGCGCCGCTATCGGGCAGACCCCACAAAGTGCCGAAATGAACATAAAGCGGCAGGTCTGCCTTGCGGCTGATCTCGGCCGCCATTTCCATCACGCGAATCCCCCAGCGGGCGAAACCGCCGATTTCCGCATGGCCCTTGATGCCGCGTACCAGATCCTTGTTGGCGTTGGCGCTGCGCACGGTGGCATCGACATCCACCCCCGCCGGGCTGTAGAGATTAGGATAATAGTGGCCCTCGAGCCCGCCGACCAGATAGGCCGACAAGAACGCATAGATGCGGGTCTCGGCTTTTTCGGCGATGAAGCCGCGAAAACCGGGCAGCGTCATACAGGACGGACCGCCCTGGTCGACGACTGTTGTCACGCCGGACCTTACCCCCACCATGTCCGGATTGAGCCCGAATCGGCCGGTGACATATTGGTAGACATGCCCGTGGGTGTCGATCAGCCCGGGAAGCACCAGCTTGCCGGAGACGTCGATCACCTCGCGGGCTCCGCTTGGCAGAATCGCGTCTTCGATCGCCGCGATGCGTCCATCCCGAATGGCGACATCCTTGACGCCGTCACTGCCTGACACCGGACAGATCACTCGTCCGCCCCGAAGCATGATGTCGTATTGAGTTGCGTCCATCATCCTTCGAACCCTCAAGCCTGTGTTTTGCTGATCATAACGCACATCCGATAAGGGTCGAATCCCTTCTCGATCCGCGACGATCACAGGTTGCATGTCTTCGCGCCATGGCGCGCCCGGCGGCGCCGGCGGCGACCGACGTCCAAACCATCTTGATTTTTGGCGCCATATCTGGCATTTTTCTTGCGGGGTAATGCTACAGAAAGTGTCGGAGCCTTAGCATGGTATCTCTTGTCTACTATGGCGGACCTCTAGTTTATAGCTACTATGGTCCCGGATACTATTACGGTCCTGGCTATTCTTATGGCCCCGGATACTATTATGGACCCGGCTATTATTATGGTCCAAGCTACTACGTCGGTGGTGGCTATTATTATAGCGGCGGCTACTACGTCGGCGGTGGTTATTATTATGGTGGTGGCTACTACGTCTCGGGCGGCTATTATTATGGCGGCGGCTACTACGTCGCGGGCGGCTATTATTATGGTGGTGGCTACTACGTCGGTGGGGGCTATTATTATAGCGGCGCGTATTATGGTGGATCTTACTATTCGACCTACTACGCAAACTAGCATGCATTTTCCTGCGGGATAGATAACCGCAGACCGAACGCATTACTTGCCATATATCGGAACTATCCCGATATGACCGGATGAGCGGGCCCAATCCGCTCATCTGGTCATTGATCATAAACATCGACTATCGAGTCAGCGATTGGATGATCCCTTCTGCCCCTTACCTCATTGCACGTCATGTTCTACGCTTGACGACCGCACTCTCATGGATGGTGTGAAACTTCTGGAGAACTCGACATGTCCTCGACGCCGCTCGTGACAATCCCGGCCCGCAAGGGCATGGCGGCGCATGTGAAGAAGGGCCAGATCGTCAAGGTCATCAACACGCACGGCGATCAGGTGGTCGACACTTGGGCCTTCAATGCCGACGACCTGTCCGAGTTCATGTCGATGGAACATAGCCGGGCCGCGATTCTCAAGATCATTCCGGTTGTCGGCGACGTGTTGCTCACCAACAAACGACGGCCCATTTTGACATTCGTCGAAGATACATCCGGTGGAATTCACGATACGTTGATCGCGGCTTGCGACCGTTATCGCTTCGAGGGGCTCGGAGTGAAGGATTATCACGATAATTGCACCGACAACCTACATGCCGCCATGGCCGATCTCGGCCTAAAAGCGCCAGAGACGCCAAGCCCGCTCAATCTATTCATGAACATTCCGGTGAAACCCGATCGCAGTCTATCGTTCGAAGCGCCAGTCTCGACTCCCGGCAGTTTCGTGTCGCTCAGGGCGGAGATCGATCTCGTCATCGCCTTCAGTGCATGCCCACAAGACATTCTTCCCATCAACGGGGTGGGATACGCACCGACCGAAGCGCATTTCTCGCTCGAAGGCTTGGAACGACCTTTATGACGTCGATCCACAGTGTCCCATGATGACACAAAAGCGTCACCCCCAAGACTTTCCTTTCCATCGTGCGGATCGTCTTGTCGCGTCTCCTTGAGAGAGTTATGAATCGGGGTGCGGATCGGGCGAAAACAAAGCGTCCGGCCTTGGGGAAGAAACCGATGTTGGGTTGTGTCAACTCAGATTTAGCATGGCGTGGACCGCGCTGATGCGTCGCCCGCACGTCTACGAGCGCTCAGCGCCTCGCTTGTCGAGACCCTCCTACCAAGAACCTCCAGGAGATTGCACTGCGGCCGCCCGGGATGTGGCTTACGTATTGCCCGGATTGCTCGCCAAGGCCGAGGCCTCCGGCCTACGCACCCTGGCGGGCCTGCTTCAACATGCGCTGGATGAAGCGGAACTCGAATTCCGCAGACAATCCGGCGAGCCGGCCCAACGAAACGGGCGTCCCGATGACCACGAGCCTGCCGGATCCGATGTCGAAGGTCTTTTGCGCGTGCTCGATGCTCCGGCGCTAATGACCTCGAGAGACGTTTGAGCTCCTTCTGACGAGGCGAGCGTATCGATGAAGTTGAACGCCCGGCCGTGATGATCCTCTCGCCCAAGCGGCCTCATTGTCGAAGAAAATCGCGCCGTAACGGCATCAGGGCGCAGCGTTAATAAAAACCGGAGAGATTTAAACTACGCTCCTGCTTGGAGGTCACCAAGCCGGGAGGCATCGTCAATGAAGTTGTTGCCTCGACGGCTGTCGTTCAGATGGACGATCGGACGTCGAATCGCCTTGGCCTTCGTGGTGATGGGATCGATCACGACGATCCTTGCCACCTACACGATCGTCGGCACCAAAGGGGCCGGCGATCTCGTGATCGAAATGTTCGATAAGTATGTCGTTACGACTAATTTTGCCCGCGCCTCGGTGGCCGATTTCGACCGGATGCGCGCCGAGTTCGCCGAAACGCGAAACGTCAAAAGCGCCACCATGGCGACTCTCCATCGGTCTTTCCGCGCCGATCTGGCAACCGCCATGGAGAATATCCCGACGACCGCCATGTCCGATCTTGGTGAGGGATTGCGGCGGAGTGAACAGGAGTGGCTGACCAAAGCCAAGGATCTCCAGGCGCGCGGCTCGATCATCGCGAGGGATTTGGCTGACCTCGATACGATCGCCCGCAATGTGGAGTCGCAAGTCGACGGATTGGTCAATCTTGTCGGGGATGCCGCCTTCGAAGGGCGGCAGGGCGCCACTCATACCGTGACCCGCAACGCGACGCTCGCCATCGCGGGCTCGCTGATAGGCGTTACGATGCTCGGGCTCGCCGGTTTGCTGCTGCATCGACGCATCCGCGTTCCGCTCGATCTGGTGGTCAATTTCGCAAGAGAAATCGCCGGGGGAAATCTCGATGGAGAGACGCCGAAGGCCGATTCAGACGAGATCGGTGATCTCACTCGCGCCATGACGTCGATGCGCAGCGACATCAAACGCATGGTCGACGAGCAAACCGTTCTGCGGAAAAGCGCGCATGCGAGAGTCGAGGAAGCCCTCGACAGTTCTGGAGAAGGCGTCGTCGTCGCGGACGCTGCCGGCCTGATTCAGATCATCAATGCCCGGGCCTTGGATTTCCTTGGTCTTGGCGGAAGGCCCCTTCCGACAGGCACCACTCTCGACGGCCTGCGGCGCTTGGTCGGGCCAAATGACCACGCACGCCAAGCCTTGCTGGCCGCTGTGACCGAAGAGACCGAAACGCGAGAAACCGAACTGCCCGACGGCCGGCAGATTCAGAATAGCCGCAGCCGTACCTCGGAGGGCGGCTTCGTCGGCTTTTACACCGACGTCACATCGATCCTCGATCAAAAAAAGAGCCTGGTCGCCGCCAAGGCCACCCTCGATGCCGCGCTGGCGAACATGTCGCAGGGCCTATGCCTATTCGACGCCGACAATTGTCTCAAATTGGTCAATCCGCAATGTTTGACGCTCCTGCGTCTTAACCCGGCAGCCGTAACGGTCGGCACGAAATACACCGATCTCCTGGACATGAGCATCGCCGCCGGAAACCACCCGACGATCGAACCAGACAGATTGCGGCGGCATGAACGCTGGACCCTCGGGCGGCGGCGCAGGACCACCCGATTCATCAATTTCGCTCATGGTCGGATCATTGCCAATACCCACGAGCCGATGACCGACGGCGGATGGTTGGCGACCTACGAAGATGTGACCGAGCGCCGGCAGGTCGAGGACCGTATCTCCCACCTTGCCAATCACGACGCCCTGACTGGTCTGCCCAACCGTACCATGCTGGCCACCCGGGTGAACGAGGCCTTGAGCCGCGCGGCCGGGGGCACCGGCTTTGCCATGCTGTGTCTCGATCTGGATCATTTCAAGGAGATCAACGACGTCCTAGGGCATGTGGCGGGTGACGCACTGCTCGAAATCGTCGCTCAACGGTTGCGGGGCTGCGTCGGCCGATTCGATACGGTGGCCCGGCTCGGCGGTGATGAATTCGCCGTCTTGCAGGCGAATGTGACCGACAGACAGCAGGCCGAGGTCCTGGCTGGCCGGATCGTCGAAGCCCTCGGCACGCCGTTCGACATCGACGGGAGCAGCCAGGCGATCGGCTCGAGCATCGGCATCGCCATGGCGCCGCAGGATGGGGCCGACTACGGGCAGTTGCTCAAACACGCGGACGTTGCGCTCTACAAGGCCAAGGACGATGGACGAGCGACATGGCGCTTCTTTTCCGAGTCGATGGACGAGGAGCTCAAGGCGCGCCGTGCCATGGAGATCGACCTCAAGCGGGCCTTACAGGCCGGAGAGCTCGAGCTGCGCTATCAACCGCTCCTCGACGTGGCCAGCATGGGGATCGGCGGCTTCGAGGCGCTGATCCGTTGGATGCATCCGGTCAATGGCATGGTGGCTCCGTCCGATTTCATACCCGTCGCCGAGGAAATCGGACTGATCAACGCGATTGGTGAGTGGGTTTTGAATCGAGCCTGCCAGCAGGCCATGACGTGGTCCGACACGATCAAGATCGCCGTGAACGTTTCCATCGTTCAGCTTCGTGACCGCCGCTTCGTGGAGATCGTCGAGCAGGCCCTGGCCGCCTCCGGGCTCTCGCCGCGTCGTCTCGAACTTGAAATCACCGAGTCGGTCTTCATGACCAACAATGCAAAAGCCATGGAGAACCTCAAGGCACTCAAAGCCCTCGGCATCTGTTTCGCCATGGACGACTTTGGAACGGGCTATTCGAGCTTGAGCTATCTCACTAAATTCGCCTTCGACAAGATCAAAATCGACCGATCCTTCCTGCGCAACCTCTTCGATAGCGACGAGGCGGGCCAGATCGTGCGCACCATCGTCGCCCTCGGCAACAACCTCGGTATGCGGGTCACCGCCGAAGGAGTGGAAACGCTCAAGCAACTCAAGATGCTGGAGGGTATCGGATGCCATGAAATCCAGGGCTATCTGATTGGCCGGCCGATGACTGCGGATCTCATCGAGGACATGTTGACCAGTCATAATGGAAGCAACACGCTTGGCCAGCAGGCCGCGTGATCGAAATCGCGCCGGGGACATAGAGGATGGGTATCGGCAAGATCATCCTGATCGGCGTTGGCGTTGCAGCGGGAGGTGTGTTGATCGCCGCCCCGACCATCATGAGCATGCCCCGAGCGCCAAAACCAGATTCACTGATGGGAGAAAATTTCTTCCGGATTAGGCGGGAAGCGCTAGCGATGTTCCCGCGTGGCTCGCGCCTCAACGACACGGCCGAAGGATTGGTTTCTATAGGATTCCGCTGCCAAGGCATCACCCACAAGATCGCGAACGTCAACGCCGATTCCCTGGTGTGTGATTCGCACGGGCGTGGCTATCCGCTCTCGCCGACCCTGACCATCACGGTACTGGCCCGCAACGGGCTGGTATCGGACTTCGAGGTTTCGAACATGCTTCAACGGGCGGATGCCGAAACGCCCGAGCCGCCGCCCCCGCCTGCGCACGGGACCGCCCCGACACCCGAGAAGGGATCGCCCGTGGGCGAAAAGGCTGCATCGTCGGAAGGCAAGCCCGCTCACGCTGAATAAGGCAAGCGGCGGATCTTATACCAACGGCTATTCGGGGACCGCGTTTATCTCTTCGAGCCGGGAAGGCGCGTCGGTTATGAAAGGCTCGTTCCGCGCGGGTGGGGCGGCACCACTTGAGCCGTCTTCGACGACCGGAAATAACAGCGAGAACGTGGTGCCTGCGCCCAGAACACTCGACACCGAAACATCTCCGCCGATCTGTCGCATGAACCCATGGACTTGGCTGAGGCCAAGGCCGGTTCCGCTGTCGACCTTCGTGGTGAAGAACGGCTCGAAAATTCGTTTCATATCGTTCGGCTCGATGCCGCAACCAGTGTCGCTGAGCTTCAGTTCAACGAAGCCGAGACCCTGTCCACTCCGGTCTGAAACCCTGCGAGTGGAGATGGATACCGTGCCGCCCTCCGGCATGGCCTGCCGGGCATTGACGACGAGGTTCATCATCGCCGCGTCGAACTGGGTCTGGTCGACCTTGCAGCGCGGCAGGCTTGGGGCCTTGTCGATCTCGAGCGTCACGTTGTTACCGGCGGCATGCCCGAGAACCTGCGCCACGCCTGACAGAAGCGCGTTCAGATCGGCGGCCTCCACCCGCAAGGTGTGCCGCCGCGAAAATGCGAGAAGCTGGGTGACGAGGCCGCTGCCGCGGTCAATGGCTTCTTCGGCGGCAGACATGATCCGCTCGGTCGGACCGTGCTTTCGCACGAGCTGCAGCGTTGCTCGCACCACCGCGAGTATGTTGCGAAAGTCATGCGACACGCTGGCGGTCATCTGGCCCAGCGCCTCCAGCTTTTGCGTGACCATGGCTCTGGTCTGAGCCTGACGCCGCTCTTCGAGCCGCCGAGCGACAAGCACGGCGATCACGATCCCCATCAGAACCGTGACCGCCAGCGCGATAAGCGTCGGCACGGCGACGCGCCACCATCGCGAGCGGATCTCCTTAAGGTCGATCCCGACTGCCACGACCAGCGGATAGCCTTGGGCTCGGTGATAGGCAATGATCTGTGCCCCTGACGCGGCGGAGTGGGAGCGCAAGAGACCCAGTTGGGAATCGGCGTCGAAAAGCGGGGCCGGCATGACCAAAGGGGGCATTGACCCGGTCGCATCCTGTCCCGTCGATGCGAGGAGGATGCCGCCATTATCCTGATAGAGATCGATCGAGCCGCTGCGTCCGATATCGACCGCCGTGTAGAAATCGCGGAAATAATTCGGATCGACACTTGCCACAACCATGCC
Source organism: Lichenihabitans sp. (assembly GCA_965214365.1). Lineage (GTDB taxonomy): Bacteria > Pseudomonadota > Alphaproteobacteria > Rhizobiales > Beijerinckiaceae > Lichenihabitans. Next base: position 519,543 of record CBDCBM010000003.1, on the reverse strand, counting down.
GTCGAACTCGCCTTCAGGCGTCGACATGCGCCGAAACACCGGAATCGCGCTCAGCATGCCGGGCAAACCGAACAAAGGCTTTCCGATCAGAAAATTGCGTTTCGGGTCTTGGAGAAAGGCCTCGAAATAGTGCTTCGCGAAGCGCATAGGCACGACATCCTTTGGTCCACTCGAGCTTTGGACGAGGCGGCCGGACCGGTCCACGACATAGAGGGCACGGATGAAATTGAGCTCGGAGACGCGCTGAGCCAGAAGCGCCTCGAACGCCGGGGCATGAGGGGGCAAGCGTGCTGCGTTAAAGACTGCGTCGAGGCCCGCCAATGTGAGGTCCACGGCCTGGAACGTCCTCGTGGTTTGCTCGGCCAAAAGATAGGCAAACGTCGAGCCGCGAGACTGCGCGTCCTTGACGATGTTGGTCCAAAATTGCCAGAGAAAAATGCAGCACAGCAAGACGAGGCCGAAGGATACGGCGGCTGTGACGCGAAACACATTTGTGCGCAGCATGGCGCGGAACAGGCTTCCGGCACGTGGGACGAGGTCCGATCCTAACAGCCGCATTGAAACAGAGAACCTCGTCCCCGAAGATCCGCCATCGCAGAATCACTTCGGGACATCGCGATCCTCTCGTCAGATGGTGGCTGATCTTGGGCGGCGCCGACTGGGCGTTGTAAGTTCTGAACGCCTACACGTTCTTCCAAATGTGAATCAGCGTCAGACTGGGGCCGCTCGGCACACAGTGGCGGCCCGGCGGGATTGGCGAACGGCCTTTCCAAGCCATCGGGGCCCGCGTAAGAGGCGGGACCGCAACATAGGCCCATCGCATGGTTTATCTTTATCTGTTTCTCGCGATTGGGGCCGAAACCCTTGGGACAGCGGCGTTGAAGGCCTCGCAAGGCTTTACTCGTCCGGTCTTCGCGGCCTCCGTCGTTCTGTCCTATGCCGTCGCGGGCTATTTCCTCTCCCTCACGACCCAGACGATGTCGATGGGTATCGCCTACGCGATCTGGTGCGCGGTCGGCATCCTGGCCGTATCGGTCATCGGCTATTTGTTTTACGATCAGACTCTCGATTTCGCCGCACTCTGCGGCCTCTCGCTTATCATCCTCGGGGTCGTGGTCCTCAACCTGTTGTCGAAGAGCGTTCATCAATAGGGCGAGCCGCACTTCGGCGGTCGGGACCGTTGCCGATATCAACCGTGCCGTGACTCCGGCCTTTGGAGCCGTGCAGACCAGGATTAGCGTTTTCAAGCCCATGAAACCTGTCACAATCAGCACAGGTTGGTATGGGTCCGTCGTGTCTGATCCTTGAATGAAGAAGCCAAATCATAGCACCGTTGGGTTGCTGCGTCTGCTGCTCTTCGGATCGGTCGCGGCATCCTTCGCTCTGACCCTCGTTCTGGGGTGGTTCACGTATCGGGCCGACTTTAAGGACAGCCAGCGTGAGGCGATTTGGACAAGCGGTGTCGCCCGGGAACATGCGGCGAGAGTGTTCGATACACAGGAACTTGTGATCGAGCGGGTGTTTGATCTTCTCAGGGGCCTAGACGACGCAAACATCCGTTCGTCCGAGTCCCGTCTCCACGATGGCCTGAAAGCGATCCTCACCGACCTTTCGAAGTTTCTGTCCATCGTCGTCACCGATCGGCGCGGCCATATCCTTCTCTCCTCCTCGACCTATCCCGCCCCTCCGGACGTCGATCTTTCCGACCGCGACTATTTTCAAGCGCTCCTTGTCGCTCCCGACGCCAGGATCGTCAGCAAGGCGCAACAGAGCCGAATCGACGGGCGAACCTTCTTCGGGCTTTCACGGTCGCGCCTCGATGCCAACGGTGAGTTCGGCGGCGTCATCAGCATCGCCATATCCCCGACCCTTTTTTCCAACTTTTACGGCACGCTGGCGCAGCAGGAAGGCGAAGGGCAGGGCGGGCGCGTCGTCACAATGATTCGGGACGACGGCCAGATCCTGGTTCGTTATCCTCCGGTGAGCACCGTTCTGCCGATCATGCCCGCGCTTCATCCGTTTTACCAATCGATCGCGCAAAACCCCGAGCACGGTGTCTATGTCGGCCGGTTAGTCTTGGAGACGGCAAACCTTAACCGCCTCTATGCTTACGACAAAGTCGAGGGCTACCCGCTTTATATTGTGGTCGGCAGGTCGATGCGGTCTATTCTTTCCGACTGGCTGCGGCAAATGCTGTGGTATCTCGCTGCGATCGTGCCGATCACGATCATGTTGGTTTTCGCGGCGCTGGTCACGCTAAGCCGAACCCGGCGCGAAAAGCAGGCCCTGGCGCAGGCCGGTGAGGAAATAGCCCGCCGCGAATTGGCCGAGGCCGCCCTGCATCGCGCGCAGCAATTGGAGGCCGTCGGGCAACTGACCGGAGGCATCGCGCATGATTTCAACAATCTTCTGACGATCATTGTCGGGAATGTGGACATGATGGTGCGTCGCGCCGAGGATCCCGAGCGGGTGCGGCGCCTCGGCGGCAATGTTCTGCTGGCCGCGAAACGTGTCGCCGACGTGACGGACAAGCTTCTCGCCTTCGCACGCCGCCGTGTCGTTCGCCCCGAGGTCGTCAACGTCAATCAGTTGCTCGAAGAGCTGCACCCTTTGCTGAGCCAGGCGGTCAGCCGGAGCATCACAATTGCCTTGGAGCCGGCAGCGGAGTGCTGCCCAGTGAGAATCGATCCTGGGCAGTTCGAATCGGCACTCATCAATCTTGTCGTCAACGCGCGTGACGCCATGCCTGACGGAGGCACTCTGCGAATCGTTACCTGCCCATTGAAGGTCGGCCACGGCGGCCTTCGCGACGCACTCGACCTCCCGGCGGGGTCTTATGTGAGCATCGCTGTTCGGGATACCGGGGCGGGCATGGATGCGCTGACCATGACCAAGGCCTTCGAGCCGTTCTTCACGACGAAGGAGATCGGCAAGGGCACCGGGCTGGGATTGAGCCAGGTCTATGGTTTCGCCAAACAGGCGGGCGGCCATGTGAAGATAGAGAGCGCCGTCGGGATTGGAACTTGCGTTGAAATCTTGCTTCCGCGTTCGGACGAGGAGCCGGTCAAGGATCGTCAACGAAATGGATTGATCGCGCCGAAACGAAGCGTGAGGATGGAAACGATTCTTGTCGTCGAGGATGAACCAAGCCTTCGTGCCATGGCGATGGAAAGCCTTCGAGACCTCGGCTACCGAACGCTCGAGGCTGCGGATGCGGCGCAGGCTCTGGCGCATCTGGCGAGCGAGACGGTCCTCGACTTAATGTTCTCGGACATCGTCATGCCCGGCGGCATGGACGGTCTCGCGCTCATGCGCGAGGCGCGCCGGCTTCGCCCTGGGCTCGCCGTGATCTTGACCTCCGGCTATGTCGACACCAGCGATGGAAGCATGATTCCGGCTGACGTTCCGCTGCTGCGCAAGCCCTACGGCCCCGAGGACCTCGCAGCGGAAGTCGAGCGGCGCTTGGCTCGTGCTTCGACCGTGCCGGACTGAGGACAATCCCCTGAGTCTGTCGAAGGATAGAGGGGGTAAAAGAGGTTCGATTTCCGATCCTTCGCACCTCTCCGCCAGCTTCTCCATCAGACTTCGCCTGACGGAGCCTCAAGCCGGTTTCGTTCAGGATGAAGAGGTCGAGGAAAGAAGCTTATGAAGTAGCTCAAGGCACAATAAAGCTAAAGCATGATACCGAAAAGTCGACACGGCTTTTTAGATGCCATCGAGCTCTATATCGTCGAAGCATCGCCAACCGCAAAGGCTTCAGGTCAGCTTACCGTCCTGCCCCGCCCAAGCGCGGATGATGCGATCCGAGATCATCGCCACGAGGGCGATCGACACGCCCGCGAGCAGCCCCAAACCGGTATCGGCCTTGCCGAGCGCAATATACACCTGCTGACCGAGATCTCGCGTACCGACCATGGCGGCGATGGCGAGCATCGAGAGCGCCGCCATGATCGTCTGATTGACACCCAGCATGATGACAGGGGCGGCCAACGGCAACTTGACCTGCCAGAACAATTGCATCGGCGTGCAGCCGATCTGCCGCGCGGCCTCGACCACATCGGGCCGCACGGACCGCAGCCCGTGCTCGACGTACCGGATCGGCGGCACGATCGCGTACAGCACGACGGCCATCAGCGCCGTGACGTCACCGACCTTGAAAAACATCACGGCGGGAATCAGGAACACAAATTGCGGGATCGTCTGCAGGGTGTCGTTCATCGGCCCGACGATGGCGGATACGCGCCGGCTGCTGGCGGCCCAAACCCCGATCAGCGACCCGAACGCGATCGATATGACGACGGCGATGCCGCAAAGATAGAGCGACAGCGTGAGGGGCTTCCACAGTCCGGAAAGAGCGATGAAGACGAATCCGCAGCCAGCGAAAGCCGCCATTCGCCATCCACCGGTTCGCCACCCCAGCATTGCTACGGCCGCGATGACGGCGGGCCAGGGGAAGCCCGTCACGCCGTAGAACAGCACAAGACCGCCGGCGAGCACTGCGGCACCGCATTGCCAACCTGCGAGGCGGGTGGCCGCCGCGACCCCTCCTGCCACCAGAGCCGCATAAAGCACTATGATCGGCGGTGTCAGCCCGAACCCCCAAAGATCGGGCACGACAGCGCAGATGAGGCCAACGCGGAGCGGCAGCAGGACGAAAACCTGGACGGCGTTCTTGGCAGCCTGAATCGCCGCGCCGTGGTCCCGCACCATTTGCAGGAGGGCGGTATTGACGGACCCGACCTCAATCAACCCATGGTGCCCGAAGCCAAGCAGCGCAGAATCCGGAGCAAAGAGACGCAGCCCCAGCCCCGCCGCGCCGATGGCGGAGAGGACCAGCAAAATCGTCCGGTTCATCGTGCGATAGGGCGCCCGCCGGCGTGAGCCGACGAGGGTTGCGAAGCCGCGCGTGATGCGGTCGATGAGGATTGCCATCAGCACGATCACGAAACCCGCGAGCATGCTCTGGCCGAGTTGTGCCATCCGGGTGGCGTTGAGCACTTCCCAACCAATATCCTCAAAGCCGCCGATAATCGTGGCGATGATGACCATGCTCAAGGCCGCGAGCGTCGTCTGGTTGATGCCAACCATGATCTGGGGCAGGGCGGTCGGCACATCGACCTGCCAGAACCGCTGCCACGGGGTGCAACCGTTCATCACGCCGGCTTCGCTGACGTTGGCGGGTACACGCTCCAGGGCGAGGCACGTGTTCCGGACCATGGGCGGGATCGAGAAAATGGCACTGGCGATGAGGCCCGTGGCCGGGCCGAAGCCGAACAGCAGAAGCAGCGGGATCAGATAGGCGAAGGCTGGCACCGTCTGCATCAGGTCCAAGAGGCCCTCGATCGGCCGACGCAGCTTCGGCACACGCTGTTCGAGGACGCCGAGCAGAAAGCCCGGTCCCAGCGAAAGCGGGATCGCCATCGTCACCAGCACGAGCGTGTTGAGGCTTTGCCGCCAATAGCCGGCGAACAAGATGTAGGCGCAGGCCAGAACGGCGAAGATCGCCAGCTTGCGTCCGGAGGCGAGGAACGCCAAGGCCACCGTGAAGGCCATGATGGTCGGCCATGGCATCCAGGCGAGCAGCGCCGCAAGGCCGCGCATCGGTGCCTCGATCATGCCGGCGAGGCCTCGCGTGACCGGCTGAACAGTCCCACCAACCCAGTCCGCCGCAGCGTTGATCCAGGGCGCCAGGGGAAGCGTCCATCCCTTGGGAAAGCTTTGAAGCCAGGCCCATTGAGATTGCAGGGCGAGGCAGGCCCCCAGGAATATGAAAAATCCCGCCCAGGCCAGAAATCCGGGATCGACTGAGCGCCGTTTCGATTCTGGCGCCGTCACAGTGAGGCTGGTCATCGCCGGCGCCGCTCCCTGTCCCGCAGCAACACGTCATGGACGGCTCTGCGCGTCAGCCAACCGATGGCACGGTCTTGCCCGTCGGTGACGATGAAATCACCGGTTCCCGCTGCGAGATCCGGCAGCAATTCCTCGAGTTTCGTGCTGGCCGCGATCCGGGGCATGCCCGATCCCTGCTCGCCCAACGCGTCGTCGTCGCGCTGCATCAGATGCCCGGCCGTAAGGACACGGGTAAACGTCACATCCTCCAGGAACCGCTCCACATAATCGTCGGCCGGGTCGAGCATCAATTCGGCCGGAGTGCCGACCTGGATGAATTCTCCGTCCCGCATGATGGCGACCCGATCCGCGAGGCGAAACGCCTCCAGCACGTCATGCGTGATGAAGACGATGGTCTTGTTCAGCATGGTTTGAAGGCGAAGAAACTCGTCCTGCATCTGACGCCGGATCAGCGGATCAAGCGCCGAGAAGGGCTCGTCCAAGAACCAGAGTTCCGGCCCCACGGCGAGCGAGCGGGCGATGCCGACGCGCTGCTGCTGGCCGCCCGACAACTGGTGAGGGAAGGAATGCTCGCGTCCCTGCAGCCCGACGAGGCCGATCATCTGCCGCGCCTTGTCGTGCCGCGCGTCGAGCCCAAGACCCTGGAGTTTCAGAGGAAACGAAACATTGTCGAGCACGTCCATATGCGGCATCAGGCCGAAGTTCTGGAACACCATGCCCATGGAATGACGGCGCAGATCGATCAGCGCGCGCGCATCGGCCTTGAGGAGATCCTTTCCGTCGAGCAGCACGGATCCGGCGGTGGGCTCGACGAGACGGGACAGGCAGCGGATCAGCGTCGATTTGCCCGATCCGGACAGGCCCATGACGATGAAGATCTCGCCCGCCCGGACATCGAAGGAAACATCCGCCACGGCGGCTAAGCGTCCGGCCGCGACGAGGCGGCGCCTGACCTCACCCCGCTCTCCCTTCAAGAGCGCCGCCGTCGACGCATCCTCGCCATAGACCTTCCAAAGGTTACGGCACGACAGCTTCACATCCGAGTGGTCCGGCGCTGCAAGGCTGCTCCGAGCCGGTGTCGCTGCGGCGTCGTCTCGCAGACCGCTGCCGAGCATCGCGCTCTCCACCCTTGCCGTCGACTTACTTCATCGCAGCTTCGACCCAGGGCTTCCAGGAGGCTTCATGGCTATCGATCCAGGCCTTTGTCACGGCGTCGATATCCATGTTCTTCTGGTCGACGTCGAGCATCATGGCCTGCTGATCCTTGGCGTTCATCTTCACGGCCTTGATTAGTTCGTAGGCGGCAGGCCACTTGGCCGGAAATCCCGACCATGTGATCTTCTCGACCTCGGGCGGATTGATGCAATGGGCGTTGTCCTGAGACTTGCAGGGCGGCATCTTCACCCAGCCGACATCAACGGCCGCGAGAGCATAATGCGGCCCCCAGAACATCATCAGAAGCGGTGTCTTGGCCGCATTGGCGGAGATGAGTTCCGCCACAAGCGCACCCTCCGAACCGGCTGACACCGTTTCATAGGGCATATTATTGTCCTGCACGATCTGGCCGGCCCGCGATCCCCAATCCGCCGGATAGTCGAGCAGACGCGCCTTGGGGAACGTATCCGGCGTCGAGAGCGCCTTCACACATTCCGGCTTGGTCAAGGCCGAGTAGTCGGGAAGGCCAGGGCAGACGGACTCCATATATTTCGGATAGACCCAACCTTCCTTGGTTTCGAGGTCGAGCGAACCTGCATCGACGATCTTTTTCTCCTCGAGAACCTTGGGATAGATGTCGCCGACGTTGTTCATCCAGATTTCGACCGAGGCGCTCAGGGTGCCGTCGGCGAGTCCGCTGAATTCGGGGAAATTGCCGGCCGTCACATAATCGACCTTGTAGCCCATCTTGGTCAGCAACTGCCCGACGATGTGGCTCGTGACATGCTGGCCAGTCCATTCGAGGATCGCGAGCTTGATGGGATCGCTGACGGCGCCGAGAGGCGCGGCGACGGCTTGTTGTGGCACCATGCCGGCCACGGCCGCGCAACCGAGAGCGCCGAGAAACATCGTCTTCACTGACATGATGGAGGGACCCGCAAAACATAAGGAATCGGCTAAGGCGATGCCATGCAAGCGTGGTGCCGACCGCGACGCCTGCGAAAACCGAGGCGGAGTGTCGCGCGGAAATCCGCGGCTTGCAATCGGGGAATCCACGTGAACGACGATCGACCCGACCTCTCGTGAGGCGAAGGATTCAGGCCAGGAACCGGTTCGGCGGTCGGGGCAGGCCGAGGTTATCCCGCAGGGTGCGCCCTTCGTAATCCCGCCGGAAGATGCCACGGCGCTGGAGTTCCGGCACCAGGTGATCGACGACGTCATCGATCCCTTCGGGCACCGAATGGAACATCACGTTGAACCCGTCGCAAGCCGCGCCGTCGAGCCAAGCTTCCATCTCGTCAGCGATGGTCTTGGGCGTGCCGACCATGCTCAATCCGCCGAAACTGCCGACCATCTGCGCCAATTGCCGGATCGTGAGGCTTTTCTCGCGGGCGATGTCGATGATCTTCTGCCGGCCGCTTTTGCTGGCATTGGTGTCCGGGATCTCGGGAAGCGGCCCGTCGAGGTCGAAGCCCGACACGTCCGTACCAAGTCGCATCGAGAGGTTCGGCAAGCCGCTGTCGGGATGAACGAGACCATCGAGCCTCGTCTTCTTGGCCTCCGCCTCCGCCATGCTCTGACCGAGGACGATAAGAACGCCCGGGAGGATCTTGAGGTGGTCGGGGTCTCGGCCCACCGCCGGCATGCGTCCCTTGACGTCTGCGTAAAAGGCCTGGGCGTCGGCCAGGCTCGTGCCGCTGCCAAAAACGACCTCGGCGGTTTCGGCGGCGATCTGACGGCCGGCTTCGGAGGCGCCGGCCTGCACGATGACAGGCCAGCCCTGGATCGGGCGGGGAACGTTGAGCGGACCCCGCACAGCGAAATCGCGGCCCTTATGGTCGAGCACGTGCATCTTGGCGGGATCGAAGAAAACCCCGGTTTCCTGATCGCGGAGGAACGCATCGTCGGCCCAACTGTCCCACAGCCCCGTCACGACATCGAAGAACTCGCGCGCCCTCACGTAGCGCGTCGCATGATCGAGATGCCCGTCACGGCTGAAGTTCAAGGCTTCGTCCGGGTTGGCAGAGGTCACGAGATTCCAGCCCGCGCGGCCGCCGCTGATATGGTCGAGCGAAGCGAATTTTCGGGCCACATGATAGGGCTCGTTGTAGGTCGTCGAGGCCGTGGCCACGAGCCCGATATGCTGGGTCACCATTGCGAGGGCGGGGAGCAGGGTCAGCGGATCGAACGAGGCGACGGTGGCGGAGCGCTTGAGCGCGGACATCGGCATGTTCAGCACGGCGAGGTGATCGGCCATGAAAAAGGCGTCGAACTTGCCCCGCTCCAGGGTTTTGACGAAGCGGACCAGATGGTCGAGGTTGGCGTTTGCGTCCGGAAAGGCGCCTGGATATCGCCACCAGGCGGTGTGGATGCCAACAGGGCGCATGAACGCTCCGAGGCGCAACTGACGGCGTTCACTCATGGGTCGGGCTCTTTAGTTAAAAAGCTGCTCTCGACCAAATCATATGTCGTCCATCAAGGCCTCGCCAGGGCAGGACCGCTAGGCTGGAATCTTTGCTGGCTACCAGCCCCAACTGCCCGGCTCACCCTTAATCGGGCCGACGATTTTGGCGGTCACCCACCCACCGTAGAACCCACCGGCTTGCGCCCTGGCGGGCTCATCGCCGACCCAGCAGGCATCCATCAAGCCGGCGTAGAAGGCCACATGGTCCGCGATGGCCGCGAAGTCGCCCCCCGCGTCCGGATATGTCCAGGCCGCGCGAGTCGCCCGGCGGTCACCGACCACGACATCGAAATAATGGGCGGCCCCCTTCCACTCGCACAAAGACCCGTAGCCGACCGGAATCAGGACTCGGGGCAACACCTTGGCGAGGGGAAGGTAGTAGGTCGGAGGATGGCTCGTCTCGAGCACCCGATAGCCGTCATCGGTCTCGACGATGGTCTCGCCCCCGAAGTCCACGCGCAAACGTTCGACGACCTTTTCGAGGCGGGGCGGCCGGGGATAGTCCCAAACGCTTTCCTGCCCGGGGCCGGGCTTGATCGGCTGCGGCCACATAGGGATCCTTTTTTGTCGGGGTTGGACGGGCAGGCGATCATCACCTGACCCTATGCGAATTCGTAGGGGTCTAACGGATGACCCTCCGCGAGGGACCCTGGGACTGTCGCGCCACCTCGGTCACCCGAGATTCTGATGATCGAGGCGGTCGGCCACTAAAGCCAGGATCACAATGAAGAGCAATGCGGCGAACCGTCGTATGTCGGCACGCTCATGAAGGCCTCCTTGGACGCAATCGGACCCTTTGCCATGGCCAGGGATGGCGCCGAATGTCATTTCGCGACGCACCTAGCCGATCGCATCCTCGATCGCGGGCCGCCGACACTTCACTCGTCACGGCTGGTTAAATGAGGCTGGAACAACAGTGCGGCTGAGCGTGGCGTTCTGCTCGGACGTGGGCTAGCCAAGATGGGGCTGAAACGCCCAGAAGGACGCATATCCGATTCGAGTCCCGGGAAAAGCTTCATGTCATCGGTCCAGGCCCCGCTCCGCCGCGACACGCCGCAGGGCGAATTGCCTGCTAGGGGCTCATGGGTCCAGCCGCTCTCGACCGGCGTCCTGGCGGCGTTCGTCGGTTTCGCGAGCACCTTCACCATCGTGTTGCAGGCGTTCCACAGCGTCGGCGCCTCGCCGGCGGAGGCGGCTTCAGGCCTCATGGTCGTGTGTCTGTTGCAGGGTCTTCTGTCGCTGCTGTTCAGTTTCTGGTGGCGACTGCCGATCAGCATCGTCTGGTCGACGCCTGGCGCGGCATTGATGATCGCCACGGGCCTTCCGGCGGGCGGCTACCCGGCCGCCGTCGGGGCTGTCATGGGGGCAGGAGCGCTGATCCTCATCGCCGGCCTTTGGCGCCCGTTCGGGAGGGCGGTCAGTTCCATCCCGAAGTCGCTGGCCGGCGCGATGCTGTCGGGTATCCTGTTCGGCATCTGCCTTGCGCCAGTCAAGGCCATGGCCGACATGCCGCTCTATGCGGCGCCGATCATCATCGCCTGGGTCGTGGCCTGGCGTTTCGCTCGCAATTACGCGGTTCCGGCGGCGCTCCTCGTCGCCATCGTCATCGTGATCTTCGTGGCGCATCTGCCGCCCGATATGCTCGCCCAATCCTCGCCCCATCTCGTTTTGACGGCGCCCTCCTGGTCCTGGTCGACACTCGGCAGTCTCGGCGTTCCGCTGTTCATCGTCACCATGGCGTCGCAGAACGTTCCCGGCCTCGCCGTGCTGCGTGCCAACGGCTACGATCCCAAGATCGGTCCCGTCTTCGTCGGCACGGGCATTGGCACGGGAGTGGCGGCCCTGTTCGGGGGCCTTCCCTTGAACCTTGCCGCCGTCACGGCGGCTTTATGTGCCGGGCCTGACGCCCATGCCGACCCGAAACTGCGCTATTGGGCGACTGTCGTCGCAGGCATCGCCTATTTGGGATTGGGTCTCGGGGCAGGATTCGCCGCGAGCCTCGTTGAGGCCGCGCCACCGCTGCTCATCCAGACGGTCGCGGGTCTCGCGCTTCTCGGCAGCTTCGCGGCCGCCCTCGCGAGCGCCGTCCAAAGCGAGACGGAACGACTTCCCGCGGCCGTCACGTTCCTTGTGGCGGCGTCGGGTGTGTCCTTCTTCAGCGTTGGAGCGGCCTTCTGGGGATTGTTCGCGGGAGGCATCCTTCTGGCCCTCGAAACCCGGCGCTCGTCACGGATGTGAATGTGGCGACCGAACGGCCGCGAGGATGTAATTGACGTCGGTATCGGCGGACAAAGCCCATCGATCGCCCAGGACATCATAGACCATCCCCTTACGCTCAATAACCCGAAGCCCAGAGGCTCGGACAGGCGCTGCCAATTCCTCGGGGGTGACAAACTGAGACCACCGATGCGTGCCGCGCGGCAGCCATCGCAGCACATATTCGACACCGACGATGGCGAGCAGAAAGCTTTTGGGTGTTCGATTGAGCGTCGACAGGACGAGAAGGCCTTCCGGACGCACCAGGGACGCGGCCGTGGCCACGAAAGCCTCGGGTCTCGGGACATGCTCGACGACTTCCATGGCGAGCACGACGTCATAAGCGGCGCCCGCCTCAGCGAGAGTTTCGGCTGTCGTCGTCCGGTAATCGATTTCGACATCGAGCATACGCGCGTGGCGTTCCGCAACCGCCACATTGTTAGGCGCGGGATCGATGCCCGTCACCTTGGCGCCGAGCCGCGCCAAGGGCTCGGACAACAGACCGCCGCCGCAGCCGATGTCGAGCAGCCGTAGCCCTTCCAGCGGAAGAGCATCGGGCCGCGCCCCGGGGCTGGCCGCGAAATGGCGGCGCATGAGATCGCGCAGATAGGCGAGCCGCGTGGGGTTGAGCTTGTGAAGCGGCGCCATGGCGCCCTTTGGATCCCACCACTCATCGCCGAGCCGGTCGAAACGCGCTACGTCTTCCGCATCGATCGAGGATTCCCCGACGAAGCCGTCGCCATCGATGCTCTGTTGGGCTGTCATGGAAAACCCCGTCTCTGAAGCCGATCGGATGAGGCAGCAAGATCGATCGGGCGAACCCGATGCCCTCATCCCGAGCCTGTTGAACGAGGTAGGGTCCACACCGCCGCGTCCGGTCCCGTCCTTCGACAGGCTCAGGATGAGGACTTTAAAAGCATGAAAGTCAAGAAAGGCCATTGCACCGGGCCCATCTCGATGCCGGGTCGAACATTTGCGCCGCGTTGACAGGGCGGGTCGGCGCGGCCATTGATACGCCCCCTTCGGCCGGGGCGCGAGCCACGCCGCACCTGATCGGATGCGTTCCAAACCCTTAACCTGATCGAGATGTCCCGTTTAGTCCTCAAATTCGGCGGAACGTCCGTCGCCACTGTCGAGCGGATTCGTAACGCTGCCCAACACGTCAAGCGCGAGGTCGATGCCGGCCACGATGTGGCGGTCGTCGTCTCCGCCATGTCCGGCAAGACCAACGAACTCGTCGCCTGGTGTACCGAGGCGGGCGCCCTGCACGACGCACGCGAATATGACGCAGTCGTCGCCTCGGGCGAACTCGTCACAGCGGGGCTCATGGCCATCGTACTCCAGGGCATGGGCATTCAGGCGCGATCATGGCAGGGGTGGCAAATCCCGATCCGCACGAGCGACGCGCATGGCTCGGCGCGGATCGAATCGATCGACGCCTCCGAGATCGTCCAGAGGTTCGACGACCATCGGGAAGTGGCGGTCATCGCGGGGTTCCAAGGCCAGCATGCGCCGACCGGTCGGGTGACGACATTGGGGCGCGGCGGATCGGACACCAGTGCCGTCGCCATCGCGGCCGCCATCAAGGCCGACCGCTGCGATATCTATACCGACGTCGATGGTGTCTACACCACGGATCCGCGCATCGTTCCCAAAGCCAAGCGGCTTGACCGTGTCGCATTCGAGGAGATGCTGGAGATGGCATCCTTGGGCGCCAAGGTTCTTCAGGTGCGCTCTGTCGAAGTGGCCATGAACCACAACGTCAAGCTCTTCGTCCGCTCGTCGTTCGACGATCCCGACCAACCCAAGCCCGGCACCCTAATCTGCGCCGAGGAAGACATCATGGAACAACAGGTCGTCACCGGGATCGCCTTCGCCAAGGACGAGGCCCAGATCACCTTGCGCCGCATCGCCGACAAGCCCGGGGTTGCGGCGGCGATCTTCGTGCCCTTGGCCGATGCGGGCATCAACGTCGACATGATCATCCAAGTCGTTTCGGACGATACGACGACGACGGACATGACCTTCACGGTGCCCGGCGTCGACTTTCAAAGGGCGAAGCTGCTGCTGGAGCAACGCAAGGACGAGATCGGTTATGCCGTGATGCAAGGGACGGACGATGTCGTGAAGGTGTCGGCCATCGGCATCGGGATGCGTAGCCACGCCGGCGTCGCGGCGCGGGCCTTCCGGGCGCTGGCCGAAAAAGGCATCAACATCCGGGCCATCACGACATCGGAGATCAAGTTCTCGGTCCTGATCGATTCGGCCTACACGGAACTCGCGGTGCGGACCCTCCATTCGTTATATGGGCTCGATAGGGTCTGAGGTCTGTTCAGAAACTCCCGAGGATTGTCGCTCGATCGCGCGGTCCCTGGGGTTTATCTTGCCGTTGGCCGCGATGAACGGCTATACGCTGATCTGAGACGCCGGGGGCGTTTGCCTTCGCCGGGCGCGAACGGCATTGGCGTTTTCTCGCGCCAGCTTTGGGGATGCGGGCTATGCGTGGCGCTCTGGCCGGACCGCGATTGCTGCTGCGTCGGCTTCGTGAAGTCATGGCGGAGCAGATCAGTACGCAGGCGCGTCTCGACAAGATCGTCGTGCAGATCGCGTCGAACATGGTGGCGGAAGTTTGCTCCGTTTATGTGCTGCATGCCGATGGCCGTCTTGAGCTCTATGCCACCGAGGGGCTCAACCGCGAAGCGGTCCATCTGACGACGATGCGTAAGGGCGAGGGGCTCGTCGGCCTTATCGCGGCCAGTGCGGAACCCCTGTCGCTGCCCGACGCGCAATCGCATCCCGCCTTTTCCTACAAACCGGAAACCGGCGAGGAGATCTACCTATCGTTCCTCGGCGTGCCGATCCTGCGCGGCGGCAACACGCTCGGCGTTCTTGTGGTGCAGAACCGGGCGCGGCGCCTTTATTCCGACGAGGAAGTCGAGGCACTCCAGACGACCGCGATGCTGCTGGCGGAAATGATCGCTGGCGGCGAGTTGCAGGCCATGCTGCCGGGGCCGGCCGTGCTGCGCCAACCGCTCTCGCTCAAGGGGGTGACGGTAAACGAAGGTTTCGGCCTCGGTCATGTGGTGCTGCACGAGCCCCGCGTGATCGTTACCCGATTTGTGGCCGAAAATGTCGAGGCGGAAGAGGTGCGGCTCGACGAGGCCATCGCGGCCTTGCGGGAATCGATCGACCGGCTTGTCGACCGGGGCAACGAGGCGGGCCCGGGCGAACATCGCGAGGTGCTGCAAACCTTCCGCATGTTCGCGCATGATCGCGGCTGGCTACGGCGCCTGCGCGAGGCGGTGCTGTCCGGCCTCACGGCGGAGGCGGCGGTCGAGCGGGTGCAGAGCGACACCAGAGCGAAGTTGGTTCGACAGACTGATCCCTATATCCGGGACCGTCTGCACGATCTCGATGAACTCGCCAACCGTCTCCTGCATCAGTTGACCGGGCAGAGCCTTGTCGCCTCGCATGAGACGCTCCCCGAGAACGCCGTCATCGTGGCGCGTTCCATGGGTCCGGCGGCTCTGCTGGAATATGATCGGTCCCGCATCCGTGGGCTTGTCCTCGAGGATGGCGGCGTCGGCAGCCATGTCGCGATCATCGCCCGCGCGCTCGGCATCGCGGCGGTCGGCGATGTGGCCAATATCTCAAACCTTGCCGAGCCGGGTGACGCCATCATCGTCGATGGATCGCTCGGGGAAGTTCAGGTGCGCCCGTCAAGCGATGTCGAAGCCGCCTACGCCGAAAAGGCGCGGCTCGGCGCCCGCCGGCAGGAGCAGTATCGCAAGCTGCGCGACGCTCCGGCGCGGACGCGCGACGGCGTCGAGATCGGCTTGCACATGAACGCTGGCCTGCTGCTCGACCTGCCGCATGTGGTCGAGACCGGCGCGGCCTCGATCGGCCTGTTCCGAACCGAACTGCTGTTCATGGTGGTGCCGCATTTTCCTCGGGTCGACGAGCAGTTCGCGCTCTACCGTTCCGTGATGGAAGCCGTACGGGACCGGCCGGTGACCTTCCGCACGCTCGATATCGGCGGCGATAAGATCCTTCCCTATATGACCGGCCTCGACGAGGAGAACCCCGCGCTCGGCTGGCGCGCGA
Source organism: Lichenihabitans sp. (assembly GCA_965214365.1). Taxonomy (GTDB): domain Bacteria; phylum Pseudomonadota; class Alphaproteobacteria; order Rhizobiales; family Beijerinckiaceae; genus Lichenihabitans. Next base: position 503,714 of record CBDCBM010000003.1, on the reverse strand, counting down.
TCAGGATCGGGCTCGATCGGCCGGGTCTGTTGCGCTCACAGATCAGGGCCTTGCTGCGGGCAGGCGCGGGGCGGGAGATGCGCATCATGTTCCCCATGATCGCGGTGGTGAGCGAATTCGATGCCGCCAAGGCCATGGTGAACCGTGAGGTCGCCTATCTGGCCCGGCACGACCATCCGATGCCGACAGCCATCAAACTCGGCGCGATGGTCGAGGTGCCCTCGCTGCTCTGGCAGCTCGATGAATTGGCCGCGCGGGTGGATTTCATGTCGGTCGGCTCGAACGATCTGATGCAATATCTCTACGCGGTCGATCGCGACAATAAACGGGTTTCCGGTCGGTTCGATCCCCTGGCCGCGCCCATGCTGCGCGCGCTGAAATCCATCGCCGATGCGGGTCGCGCCAAGGGCGTCCCGGTGACGCTCTGCGGCGAACTTGGCGGCAAGCCTTTGGCTGCCTTGGCGCTAATCGCCTTGGGCTATCGAAACCTGTCGATGTCGCCGTCCTCGATCGGCCCCATCAAGGCAACCATCATGGCCACCGACCTCGCTGAGGCCGAGGTCTTCGTGAACGGGCTGCTCGACAGTCTCGACGGCGCGCCCTCGATGCGCGAGTCGCTTCTGCGTTTCGCTGAGGAGCACGACATCCCGATTTAGAAAAACCCCGTCCCGGCGGCGACTGGCGCTATTCTTCCCAGGTTTGTTCCCTCTCGTGATTTGGCTTTGTCGTTTCCATGCTGCCGCACTCCAAGCTCGACCTGATTCTGCGCCGTCACGATGAGATTTCAGCCCGTCTCGCCGAAGGGGCGGATGGCGCGGCCTTCGTGGCCCTCTCGCGCGAACTCGCCGAAATGGATGAACTCGTCACCGCGATCCGGGGCTATCGGGCACAGCAATCGGAGCTCGAAGGGGTCAAGGCCATGCTGGCGGAGCCCTCGCTCGATGCGGCTATGCGCGATCTGGCCGAGGAGGAACGCGATAGCGCCCAAACGGCATTGCAGGGGCTCGAACAGTCCATTCGCCTCGCCCTGCTTCCCAAGGATGCGGCGGATGCCAAAAGTGCCATCCTCGAAATCCGCGCGGGCACAGGCGGGGACGAGGCCTCGCTCTTCGCCGGGGATCTGTTCCGCATGTATGCCCGCTACGCCGACCTCCATCGCTGGAAGGTCGAAATCCTGTCGGCGAGCGAGGGCACGGCCGGGGGGTATAAGGAAATCGTCGCCGAGGTGCAGGGCAGAGGCGTCTTCGCCCGGCTGAAATATGAGAGCGGCGTGCATCGGGTGCAGCGGGTGCCCGACACCGAAACGCAGGGCCGCATCCATACCTCGGCGGCGACCGTCGCGGTGCTTCCGGAAGCCGAGGAGGTCGATGTGGTCATCGGCCCCGGCGATCTCAAAATCGATACGATGCGGGCCCAAGGAGCGGGCGGTCAGCATGTCAACAAGACAGAATCGGCAATCCGCATGACGCATCTGCCGACCGGCATCGTGGTGTTCATGCAGGAGGAGCGATCCCAGCATCGCAATCGCGACAAGGCCATGGGCGTACTGCGTTCCCGCATCTTCGACATGCAGCGCCAAAAACTCGACGGGGAACGAGCGGCCGACCGAAAGTCGCAAGTCGGCTCGGGCGACCGTTCGGAACGGATCCGCACCTATAATTTTCCGCAAGGCCGCATGACGGACCATCGGATCAACCTGACCCTCTACAAGCTCGACAAAGTGATGACCGGAGAGGCGCTGGACGAAGTCGTCGATGCGCTAGCGACCGAGCATCAAGCCGCGCAACTGGCCGCCGAGGGGGTGTGAACGCGAGCCGACCCTAAAAGGGCGGCTCGAACGGCGGTCTCGCACTGGTGTCTGCCAACGCGTCGAAGGCGTTCAACGGGCGCCGCGTGCCTATTTGGACGGCGGCCGGGGGAGGAACGAAGCTTTTACGGCGGCACCCGGCGGTCTTAAACCGGCATTGGAGGTGAGCTTTGGCTAACTCGAATGCGCGCTGCCGCTCTTCCGGCGTGTCATGGAACCGTCACTCTTTGAAAATTTCCCGGTCCCTTCGGAGCTTCATGCGGCGTTAACCATTTGCGGGGCGCAATATGCCTCTGGCCCGACCCTTGCGTCGGCCGTCGATGACTCCCTCAGGAGAGTACGACATGGGAAACAAGCGCGAGGTATCCCCTGATTTTCTCCGCCAACTCGCCGGCTACGGCCTGACGACTGCGGAGATCCTCTACCATCTTCCCGATCACCCTTCGTTGCTCCAATCCTACATCTGGCAGGATTACGACGTCGCGCCGGCCTTTCCGATCCTGTCGCAATTCCTGAAGTTCTGGCGCCAGACTTTGGATGGAGCACTCCATTCGGTCAGGGTCGGCCATTCCGGCCTTATCAAACCCGCAGAACTGCGGCTCGTTGGTCATGAGATGCAACTGCATTGACAAGTCACCGGTCCGGGCGGCGTCATCATCAAGACGCAGCTCCCGGCCGGGCTGAGCAGGTTTCTATGCGACGGCGCGCAAGGTGCCGTCCAATCGTCGTTCCGCGTGGTTGTCTCGTAGGAATGCGACGAACTCCGCTTCTGGAAGCGGCCGCGCGAAAAGGTAGCCCTGCAATTGCTCGCAGCCGGTGCGACGCAAAAAGTCGCGCTGCGCCGGCGTCTCGATTCCCTCGGCCGTCACCGTGAGGCCGAGCGCTCGGCCGAGTTGGACGATCGAGGTCAACAAGGTCTCCGCCTCGCTGTTCGGCTCCAATGATTCGACAAAGGCGCGATCGATCTTGATTTTATCCACGGCAAACCTCCGAAGATAGATCAGGCTCGAATAGCCGGTACCGAAATCGTCGATGGCGAGCCTGATGCCGCTTCCTCGCAACGTTGCCATGGCGGCCAAAGCCTCCGCTTTGTGGTCCGCCAGAACGCCTTCGGTCAACTCGAGTTCAAGACGGCCGGGTTCGAGGCCGGTCTCCTCGACGATCCGCATCACCTGGTCCACGAAACCCTTGTGGCGGAATTGGATCGGCGAGACATTCACCGCGATCCGGGTGTCGCCCCAGGCTTTGGCCACGGTGCAGGCCTCCCGCAGCACCCACTCGCCCAGAGGGACGATCAGCCCTCGATCTTCGGCGAAACCGATGAAATCATCCGGCGCGATCAGGCCCTCGACAGGATGGTTCCAGCGGACGAGGGCTTCGGCGCAGACGACTTGCCCGGTCTGACAATCCACGATCGGCTGGTATCGCAGCACCAGCCCACCGTTGGCGATCGCCTCCGGGAGCGCATTCTCGATCGTGGCGCGGCGGCGCCAGGCGCACTGAAGATCGGGTTGAAAAAAGGCGAAGCGGTCGCGGCCTTCCCGTTTAGCGCGATAGAGGGCGAGGTTGGCGAGGCGAACCAGCTCGGATCGCTCCGTTGCATCGTCGGGCGCTAGCGCGATGCCCATCGAGAGCGAAAGAGTTATCGACGTCCCCTTGGCTTCGAACGGTGCCTTCATCACGTCCTTGATGCGTTCGGCAAACCGTTCGCAATCTGCGCGATCCTCAATGCCAGGGAGGAGGACGCTGAACGCGTCGCCTTCGAACCGGGCGAGCGATTGTTCCGAGGTCAAGACCGCCTCGATCCTTCGGGTCACCGCCTGGATCATCAAATCACCGGTTTCCTGGCCGAAGGTATCGTTGATTTCTTTGAACCGATCCACATCGAGGTAAAACAGGGCAAGCTTGCCGTCGCCTTGCTTGAGAGACTTCAAGTCCCGTTCCAGCACGTGGTTGAAGAAGACCCGATTGGGCAGGCCGGACAGCCAATCGTTGCGGCTCGCCTCGACGGCCCGGGCCTCGCTTTCGAGGAGCCGCCCTGCCTCCCGTCGAGCCCGCAAGATAATGATCACAGCGATCGCGGAGGTGATGGCCATCACGATCACGGTCCAACGCAGCATCAACTGGTCACCCGGACGCCGTGGCTCCCAATTCAGCCCGAAACCACGCCAAGCGTTGCTGGACCATGCGCCCCGACCCGCCATCCCGTCGCTGGTCCGATAGATCAATTCCAGGCGACGGACGCCGGAGAGCCGGGCCAGCTCCGCAAGATAGTCGGGATCGACCTGGCGGACGCCGACGAGGACCTTCACCGAACCCGGTTCTGAGATTTCACCGCTCGGTTGAGGAATCGAGAGGGCTGCAACATCGAAAAGGTCACCGGGCGCGATCATGCCACCGGTCGTCGTCGTGGCGCCCGAGAAGATCGGCTGTACGAACTCGAGAACGGCGTGGTCGAGGTCCGAGCTTTTGGGTCGCGATCCGGTAATCTGCGCGACGGAGTTCATGTCGTTGGCAGTGATGAGAAGCAACTGGTCCAAGACGCCGATGTCGGTAGGCGGCTGCACCAGCACCGTTTGCTCCGAAAGACCGGCTAGGTCGTGCACCACATGAGCATGGAGGTCACGAACCGCCGCAGCGACATGGTCTTTCTCCAATGCCGCTTGGCGTTCGTTCTGGCCTTGCGCGAGCTGAGACAGCAGAAAGAGGCCGGCCACGATCGCGACCAAGGTCAAAAGGGCCAAAAGGGCGATCGGATGCTTCGCGGAGGGGCGGGGCTCCAGCTTTCGCGTCAAGTCCCGCATTGTTTACCACCCCAATCCCACCGACCAAGGGAACACGCTAAACGGGGGTGGTTAACATCTGTTTACGTTAATGATGCCTTAATGCACACCGTAGGACATTCTGGGCTTACGGCCCAAGAAGGTCGAGAAGGGCGGGAATGAGCGGCGCGTCGGCCGGGGGCATAGGATAGTCCCGTAAGCTTCGCGGCCTTACCCATTGCAGGGCCTGACCTTCGAGGGATTGCACGAAGCCCTGCCATCGGCGGCAGATATAGAGCGGCATCAGGAGATGGAAATCCGGATAGGCATGGCTGGCGAAGGTCAGCGGGGCGAGGCACGCCTCGGCGACCACAATGCCAAGTTCCTCCGAGAGCTCGCGGATCAGCGCCTCTTCCGGCCGTTCCCCGGCGTCGAGCTTGCCGCCAGGAAACTCCCATAGGCCGGCCAGGGCCTTGCCGGGTGGACGTTGGGTGATCAGGACGCGCCCGTCGACATCGACGAGAGCGGCGGCGACGACAAATAGGATATGGGAGACGCCGGGCATGAGACACTCGTCGGTATGGGGGTCTCATAGCTTGCCAAATCGCGCCGGAGATCAAGCCCGTCTAAAAACCGCCGACCCATCAAGCACGGACAACTGGGCGAAGCTTCCGCCATCAGGTGATGGAGCGTTCATCCGATTGCGGGCGACGGCGACGGAATTGCTTGTGATTCTTTTGCCGGGCGGGTAAAGGCTCAACAGCGCTCCTCCGACACCCCTGGAGGCGTGGGCGCTTTGGCACGGCCGCATTGGGCGGCCGTTTGCATTTGAGACAAGGATTAAGACCATGGCAGCGACGAAAACGCTCGCGGCCACGGTGCGCACTGGGACAGGCAAGGGGGCCGCCCGTAGTGTTCGCCGTGAAGGACGCGTCCCTGGTGTGATCTACGGAGGCGGTGAGGCCGCCGAACCGATTTCCATCGCCTATCGGGAAGCTCATCGCCTGATTTATGCGGGACACTTCCTGACCACGATCTTCGAACTCGATATCGAAGGCCGCAAGGAGCGGGTGATCCCGCGCGACTATCAGCTCGACGTCGTCAAGGACACGCCGATGCATGTCGATTTTCTGCGGCTTCGGCCTGGATCGAAGCTGCGGTTGGAGATTCCAGTCCATCTCGAAAACGTCGACGCCGCACCCGGCATCAAGCGGGGCGGAACGTTGAACATCGTCCGCCACAGCGTCGAAATGCTGGTCCCGGCCGACAACATCCCTGAAAGCATCACCGGCGATCTGTCGACGCTCGAGTTGAACGACTCGCTTCATATATCGGCATTCGTGCTCCCCGCCGGTTGCTCGCTGATCGAAAAAGGCCGCGATTTCACGGTGGCCACGATCGCGCCTCCCTCGGGTCTCGCTGAAGCGGTCGCTGACGAAGCCGCAGCGGCAGAGAGCGCAGCCGCCAAGGCTGCGGCATCCGGCAAGGGTGGCAAGGGCGCGCCCGCCAAGGGTGGTGCCGCGAAGGCGCCTGCCGCGAAGGCTCCCGCCGCCAAGAAGTGACCAGCTCTGCCCTAGATCACGATGTTTTTGGATGGAATCCATCCAAAGACATGAACGTGATCGATTCCAATATGTTAGAGCATGATGTCGTCCGAAAACCCGTGCCGACTTTTCGGCATCATGCTCTAGCGGTCTGATCCACACGGATTCTTCCATCCGTTTGGGTCAGTCCGTGGCAGAACGCAGGTCGCTTTTCGATGAATCACCGTCTTTCGGTGCCGGTTTTCCGGCAGGCGAAGGACGGTTCTGCCGCCCGAATGAGTACGCCATGCTGCTGGTCGTCGGTTTGGGAAACCCCGGGTCACAATATGCCAGAAACCGACATAATATCGGTTTCATGGGAATAGACGCCATCGCCCGGGCGCATGGCTTCGGGCCGTTCAGGTCGCGCTTTTCGGGACTCGCGGTCGAGGGTACGGTGGGTGCGGAGAGGCTGACGCTGCTCAAGCCGTCTACCTATATGAACGAGAGCGGCCGCGCGGTCGGCGAAGCCGCTCGATTTTTCAAGCTCGATCTCGATTCGATCGTGATCCTGCATGACGAACTCGATCTCGCGCCCGGTAAGTTGAGGGTGAAGAAGGGCGGCGGCAACGCCGGACACAACGGGCTGCGCTCCATCACGGCTCACCTCGGCAACGAGTATCGCCGCGTGCGCCTTGGCATCGGCCACCCCGGCGACAAGGCCCTGGTTCTTCGTTATGTCCTGGCGGACTTCGCAAAGAGCGAGAACGGCTGGGTCGATGCCTTGTGCGGCGCCGTGGCCGACAATGCGGCGTTGATCGTCGGCGGACAGGATGCGAGCTTTCAGAACAAGGTGCATCTCGCCATGCAGGCCGCTGGCTTCGGCGAAACCTGACACCGACGCCTGGTTGCGCGGGCAGCCGGGCAGCGTTTCGTTTGACCGCCCGGCACTTCATGATGGACGACACCATAGGCGCGCGGTGATCTGAGATAATTCCAGGAGACGATGATGAGCAGAACGGATGTCGCCGGCCTCAAAATCGATGAAGACCTCTATCGTTTCATCGCTGAGGACGTGGGTGAAGGCTCTGCCGACGCGTTCTGGACCGGCTTCGCCGCGATCGTTCGGGACCTTGCGCCACGGCTGAAAGATCTTCTGGCACAGCGCGACACGATTCAGGTCGAGATCGACGGGTTCCTGCGGCGATCTAAGGGGCAGGCCTGGGACTCCGACCGCTATCTGAGCTTTCTGCGGGAAATCGGCTATCTCTTGCCCGAGCCCGAGGCAAAAGCGGTGTCGACGAGCGGCGTCGATGAGGAATTCGCCAGCATCGCCGGCCCGCAACTGGTCGTCCCACTATCCAACGCCCGCTACGCGCTCAACGCCGCCAATGCGCGTTGGGGCAGCCTCTATGACGCACTCTATGGAACTGACGCCATCCCCGAAGACGGCGACGCCGCGCGAGGCAAGGGATTCAATCCGGCCAGGGGAGCGCTTGTCGTCTCTCGCGCCAAGGCCTTTCTCGACGAGGCGGTGCCCCTTGCGGAAGGTTCCTACGCCGACCTTGCCGCCGTGCGCGTCGTCGGCGCGACGTTGCGCCTCGAATTGAAGGGGGGAAAAAGCGTCGGCCTCGCCGAGGCCAAGACATTCGCGGGATTTCGCGGCCCTAAGGACGCGCCAGATACGATTCTTCTGCGCCATAACGGCCTTGGCATTCAGCTGGTGTTCGATCCGTCGAGCCCTGTCGGCCGTACCGATCCGTCGGGTCTCGCCGATGTGGTGCTCGAATCCGCCGTCAGCACGATTATGGACATGGAGGATAGCGTCGCGGCGGTCGACGCCGAGGACAAGATCGCCGTCTACCGGAACTGGCTCGGCCTTATGACAGGCGACCTCAAAGCCGAGCTGCAGAAGGGCGGCCGGACTGTCGAGCGTCGCCTCGCGCCCGACATCGATTTCACGGCACCGGAAGGTTCCGTGCTGAAACTGCACGGCCGCAGCTTGATGCTGATCCGCAACGTCGGCCACCACATGTTCACCGACGCGGTTCTGTTCGAGGGAGCGCCCATCCCCGAGGGCTTTCTCGACGCGGCCGTCGGCGTCCTCATCGCCAAGCGAGACCTCGATCCCTCGAAACCTCTGCGCAACAGCCGCACGGGTTCGATCTATATCGTGAAGCCCAAGATGCACGGCCCCGCCGAAGTAGCGTTGACCAGCGAGCTTTTTAGGCGGGTCGAGGGGCTCGTCGGGATTGCGCCTCTGACCGTCAAGGTCGGCATCATGGACGAGGAGCGCCGCACCTCCGCCAATCTCAGGGCGGCGATCCTGGCCGCCTCCGATCGGCTCGCCTTCATCAACACGGGCTTTCTCGATCGGACGGGAGACGAGATCCACACCTCCATTGAACTCGGCCCCATGGTCCGCAAAGATGCGATGAAGGGCACGGCCTGGATCAAGGCCTATGAGGATTCGAACGTCGATTCCGGGCTGGCGCTGGGTCTGCGGGGCAGGGCGCAGATCGGTAAGGGCATGTGGGCCGCGCCCGACCGGATGGCCGACATGCTGGCCCAGAAGGTCGCTCACCCGAAGGCGGGCGCCAACACGGCCTGGGTGCCGTCGCCGACCGCCGCGACTCTGCACGCGCTGCACTACCATCAGGTGGACGTGAAGGCCCGGCAGGCCGCGCTGGCGACGCGGGCGCCCGCCCGGATCGAAGATCTTCTGACCATCCCGGTGTCTGATTCGAATTTCGCGCCCGACGCGGTGCAACAGGAACTCGACAACAATATCCAGGGCATCCTGGGCTATGTCGTGCGCTGGATCGACCAGGGCGTCGGCTGCTCCAAGGTGCCGGACATCCACGACGTCGGCTTGATGGAGGATCGCGCGACGCTACGCATCTCCAGCCAGCACGTCGCCAACTGGATGCTGCATGGCGTCATCACCGAGGCTCAGGTGGAAGAAAGCTTGCACCGCATGGCGGCGGTGGTCGATCGACAGAACGCTGGTGACCCGCTCTACCGTCCCATGGCCCCTACCTTCGACGGCGAGGCGTTCGGCGCCGCGCGAGACCTGGTCCTCAAGGGCCGCGAGCAGCCAAACGGCTACACCGAGTGGATTCTTCACGCCCGCCGGCGGGCCGCGAAAGCTAAGGCGGCCGTAAGCGGCAATAAGTGAACGACAGCGATGCCGATGCACCACGTTCCCTCTTTCGTTCCGAATCGCTTCGAATCGACCGTCGACTACTACGTTAAGCATCGGCTGCGTTATCCCCCCGCCCTGATGGCCGAGGTCTTTCGGCTGTTCGACATCAAGGAAAAGGACCGAATCCTCGACCTTGGCTGCGGGCCTGGGACGCTCACGATCGATATGGCGCGCCTCGGCGCCGGTGAGGTCATCGGCGCTGATCCCGATCCGGCTATGCTGGTCGCGGCCCGAGCCGAAGCTAAAGCCGCCGGTGCCGATGTGGTGTTCATCGAGGCGAGCTCCTACCACTTGCCGGCGGCGCTCGCGCCACTGAAACTGGTCACCATGGCGCGCTCCTTCCATTGGATGGACCGCGCCGCGACCCTCCAGGTTCTCGACCGGATAATCGAGCCAGGCGGTGCCGTGGTGCTGGTGTCCGAGACCCCGGAGCGGGCCGTCGAAAACCAATGGAAGGGGATCGTCAAGGAGGTGCAACGCGGCTTTACCGGGGAGCACGAGGGTGGGTCGCGCCACCATGCGGTCGTTTTGCTCGCCTCGGCCTTTTCGAACCTGACGACCTTCGGCATCATCGAGCGGCGTCACCTGTTCCTCGACGAGATCGTCGGCCGCGCCTTCTCGGAACTTCAAAGTTCTCCCGAATCTCTGGCGGAGGACAAGGATCCCTTCGAGAAAGAACTCCGGTCCCGCCTGTTGAGATTCGCCCCCGACGGGCGGTTCAGCGAGGTGATCCAGTTCTCGGCGCTGATGGCGCGACGGTCGGGTTGATAGGTTAAGAATGTCGTCGTGGTCGGTGGACTCTTAGTTTCTGCCGTAGCCCCTCATTCTAAGCGCGAAGAAGTGGGACATCCCAATGATCGCCCAACTGCCCAAGCCGGTAGAGGATGCCTTGCGAATTATCCTCGCAGGACCCGCGAGGAAATTTTCAGCGGCTTTTGCCGTTATCGCGGCTCGGATGATCAATGGGCAGTCGAAAAGCATCGAAGAACGGTTGATTGATTATGTGGTTGGCGCCAGCGAAGCTGAGAGCCGTCGCGAAATCGCCCAACGTCAATTACTAGCCTGGTTTAATGACCCGGCGGCCGAGCAGCAGCGGCGGCTCGCGGCGGATGCCATTAAGAACATTCCAGCGGATCGTCTCTTGTTGCCCGCGCCTCAGATCGCAGGGCCAATTTTTAGGAATAGCGAGTTCGAGCCAGAGGGAACTCCTATCTGGGAGATGTGGGCTCAACTTCTCAGCAAGGCTTCAGATAGTAAGCACGCTGATGAAGCGCACCCCGCCTATCCGCACATCATTTTGCAGCTTTCTTACGACGAGGCAGTGATATTAGGCAGAGCCAAGGCTGCGGATGATCAACCTTTCCTAAGTCTATATTCAGTTGTCCGTGACTTCCTTGTTATGTCAGAGGAAAGCCAAGGGCATGTACAACTCGTGGAAGGTTTGTTATTCCCAGCTAAATTAGCTCTTTATTTAAATCACCTTCGACAACTCGGGTTGATAGATTTTAAGCAAATAGGAACTCCAGAGGATCTCGGTGCCGAAGTTTTTGGTGTTCATCATAAAAAGCACCAGGGTTGGTTCTTGAGCTTTGTCGGTCGTGACTTCATGAACGCAGTTTCCTCGAAATGCGACAGTGATCAGTCCTCCTGAGCCAAGGGGATGACCAGGCTTGTCAATGCGCTCTCAGAGGTCATGTGCTAATTTTGGGGTACAGGCTGAGGAAAATAGCACCTTTGACCACATTATCCTCACGTCTGCCCAGGCTTCAGCTTGTAAAAAATATGGTGGCCGATCACGTCCATCTTGGTGAGCTGGCGCGCCCAGGGGGGCGTCACATAATTGGCATGGTAATGCGTTGCGCCGCCGACGTCTGACACATAGGCAGACCCTTCCGTCACCTCCTGAGCGATGCGGATCGCGCTGGCCCAACTGGCCGTCTCGTTAACGTGCAACGCATGTCCCTCGCAGGCGAAGGAGAACTGGCAGGCGTTGCGGCGCTGCTCGTTCTGGAACACGACGCCGCAGACCGATCTCGGATAGAGGCCGCTGCGCACGCGGTTGAGAACCACCTGAGCGACGGCGGCCTGGCCCTCCTCTGGCTCGCTCCGGGCCTCGAAATAGATGGCCTGGGCGAGGCAATGCTCTTCGCTGTCGACCTTGGCGCTATCGATCAGCGCCGCGTAGTCGGGATGGTCCGCCACGATGCCGACGGCTGTCGTCCTATTGCTGATCACGCCGTTCGGGCCGCGCGACCATTTTGGCAGGGCGCCGATTTCCACTGGCCGTTCATCGGATTCGACCGGGGTCGCCGAGGCGAGCGACACGGCGCGTCCAACGCCCGGGGTGGAGCCATCCTGGACATGTGGGGTCGTCGAGCCAAGGTCCGCCTTGGGCGAGGCGGCGGCTTCCGTATGTTTCGTGGTCAGCGCCCATTTGGCGGGCAGGGGTTCCAAAGCCCCGATGTCGGGCATTTCGCCGCCAGAATCGGACGCGGCGAGGGGCGGGGAGGCGGGATCGTTGTCGGCGAAGGTCATGGCGTCGCGGCGGAAGGCGTCGAGCGAGCCGGGGCGCCGCAGATGGGAATCGAAGGTGGGGCGTAGCGCCACGAGGGGATCGCTTCGATGGCTTCGATCGATAGCCGGAAAGTCTGCGCGGGCGGTCTTCAGCGCGATCCTGGGTTCGGTTTCGTGGGGGCCGGGCTCGATTTCGTCCGGGTCGCCGACGACGAGGCGCGCCTCGCGCAGAAGATCGGGCTCGGCCGGGAGCGAAAAGATCGCCGCATCGGCCATCGACGAGGTGATCAGGTCGGCCGGCTCCGTGGCGGCCAGATTCGTGAGGTCGAAGCGGGTCGCACCGATCACCTGATCCTGCCCCGCATCGGCCACGAAGGACACCAGAAGACCGACGGCGACGCACCAGGGCGCGACAGTGAGTCCGGCCCACGTCAGACGCGAACGCGAGCGACCCTTGCGTCGGATCGCCATGCGGGAGCGAACCATCGAAACCCTCGCCACCATGCGCATCTTCGCCGGCGGGGCAAAGCAACGCGACCACGCCAGGATGTGATCGGCGCTCGCCGATCCAATCCAAACCCGAAACACGAGGCATCGTGACCGGCGCCGTGATCTGCCGTGCAGGCAAGATTAACGCCGCGATGCCGTGGGTCTTTTATCGCGATCTAAGCTTTCCGATTGGTTACTGGCGGGTCGAGCGTCAGTGCCATCTTGGTTCAGCGCATGTGGTAGGAATGTTTCTGCGTCGCCTTGTAGAACCCTTCTTCCGAGGCGGGAATGCCGGTGTCCCGATACCAGGGCAGGTGGCGGCAGGTGTAGCGGCCGGCGACCCGAACCGCGTCATAGAAGGTTTCGCGCCGAAAGAACTGCTTGTTGTAGAGCGCGAAGGTGGTGTCGATATTGGCGCGAAATACGGCGCTGCCATCCGCCAGGGGCGCCGCCGGTTGGGTCCAGAATTGCGATTCCCACTCCCAAATTTGGTAGTGGCGGCCGCCGAATGGAAACCGCCCGTCCTGCATCAGGTGCCGGTCGGCAAGGTTTAGTGCCAGCCCAGCCTTACCCACGGCATGCTCGTGGGTGAGCATCAAAAGCTGGTAAAGGAAATCCTGCGGCATGGCCTCGTTGAATTCGAGGTCCGGATCGGTGACGCAAAATACGTCCGGCAGAAGCGGAAAGTTCGCATCCGATAAGATGACATCCTGTGGCCCGCGATTGTCCGGCAAAAACACCACTTTGGCATCGCCTTGCGCGCCGTTGAGGAAGTCCAACATCTCGGGTGACGAAGACGCGTTGTCGACGATGACGACGTTTCGGATGCGCCATTCCTTGAGCTGACGCAGCATGTGGCCGGCATAGCTCGGATTGTTGAAGGTGGGGATATAAACCGGGATGTCGGCGGCCAGACATCCTGCCAGTGACGTGAAGCGGCGAAGAGGACGGCGTTTCAGCGCCGCGACATCGGCGATCGGTCGTTCCGCGAGGGCGCAATCCTCGAAGCCGTCGACAGCCTGATCCATGCCGTGCCCCTCGCGTAGGACGGGCTTTCGCTGATCGGCGATGCCCCGCCAGAGGGATTGTTAGCCGCTGAAGCTTGCTCTGGACTGTTGAGTTCGCGCGCTCTTCACATCGTCCGGTCCTTGTCCGAACCGGTGCGGCCTGTGGCCGCGATGGCCGATTGCGCGGCGGCGAGACGGGCAATCGGCACGCGGAACGGTGAGCAAGATACATAGTCGAGCCCGATCGTCTCGCAGAAGGCGATCGAGGCGGGGTCGCCGCCATGCTCGCCACAAATTCCGAGCTTCAGGTTCGGCCGTGTCTTGCGGCCCCGCTCCGCCGCCATCCTCACGAGTTCGCCGACGCCTTCCTGATCGAGCGTCACGAAAGGATCGGCGGGAAGGATGTTCTTGGCCGTATAGGAGCCAAGGAAATAGGCGGCGTCGTCGCGCGAGATGCCGAGCGTCGTCTGGGTGAGATCATTGGTCCCGAAGGAGAAGAACTCGGCCGACTCGGCGATCTCCCCCGCTTTCAGCGCGGCGCGGGGCAGTTCGATCATCGTGCCGATGCTGTAGGGGACGGTGACGCCGGTCTCGGCCGCGACGGCCTCCGCCATGGCGACGATCCGGCCTCGGACGAGATCCAACTCAGGCTTCGTCATGACCAGCGGCACCATGATTTCCGCCTCGACCGGCGTGCCGGTCTCGCGCCCGGCCTCGACAGCGCCCTCGAAGATCGCACGAGCCTGCATCTCGGCGATTTCGGGGAAGGCGATGGCGATTCGTACGCCCCGGAAGCCCAGCATGGGATTGAACTCATGCATTTCGCGGGCGCGCTGTTTCACTTTTTCGGGAGTGACGCCCAGCGCCGCGGCGACCTCGACCATCTCGGCCTCGGTCTGCGGCAGGAACTCGTGCAATGGCGGGTCGAGCAGGCGGATCGTCACCGGCAGGCCGGACATGATGGTGAACAGCTCGACAAAATCCCGCCGCTGCATCGGCAGCAGCTTGGCCAGCGCCGCCCGACGGCCGGCCTCGTCGTCGGCGATGATCATTTCGCGCACCGCGACGAGGCGGTTCGCGTCGAAAAACATATGTTCGGTGCGGCAGAGGCCAATGCCCTCGGCGCCGAACCGCCGGGCCATGCGCGCGTCCGCCGGCGTCTCCGCATTGGCCCGCACCTTCATGCGCCTTATACCGTCGGCCCATTCCATCAGGGTCGAGAAATCCCCCGACAGTTCGGGTTCCAGCATGGCGACTTTGCCTTTCAGCACCTGGCCGGTCGAACCGTCGATGGTGAGTAGGTCGCCTTTCCGAATGATGACACCGGCCGAGGTGGCGGTCCCCTTGGCGTAATCGACACGAATCGATCCCGCGCCCGAGACGCAGGGCTTACCCATGCCGCGCGCCACCACCGCCGCATGAGAGGTCATCCCGCCGCGTGTCGTTAGAATGCCCTCGGCCGCGTGCATGCCGTTGATGTCCTCGGGCGAAGTCTCGGCTCGCACGAGAATCGACTTGCGTCCGGCGGCCTTGAGCAACTCCGCCTCCTCAGAGGTGAACACCACCTCGCCATGCGCGGCGCCGGGCGATGCCGGCAGGCCCGTAGCGAAGAGGTGACGCTCGGCCGTAGGATCGATGGTGGGATGCAGGAGTTGGTCGAGCGCCGCAGGGTCGATCCTCGATATCGCCTCCTCGCGCGTGACAAGGCCTTCGTTTGCCATATCGACGGCTATGCGCAGGGCGGCCTTGGTGGTCCGTTTGCCGTTGCGGGTCTGCAGCATCCACAGCTTGCCGCGTTCGACCGTGAATTCCATGTCCTGCATGTCGCGGTAGTGCCGCTCCAGCAGTTTTGTCGTCTCGACGAAACTGGCGAAGACGTCCGGCATGGTCTTTTCGAGAGAGGGCTTATCGGACGCGGCGCCGATCCTGGCGGCCTCGGTGATGTTCTGCGGCGTCCTGATGCCGGCCACGACGTCTTCGCCCTGAGCGTTGGCCAGGAATTCGCCGTAAAGCTCATTCTCGCCGGTCGAGGGATTGCGTGTGAACGCGACCCCAGTGGCCGAGGTTTCGCCCATATTACCGAACACCATAGCCTGCACCGTTACGGCGGTGCCCCAGGCCTCCGGAATAGCGTTGAGGCGCCGGTAGGTTTTGGCGCGGGCATTCATCCAAGAAGAGAAGACGGCGCCGACCGCCCCCCAAAGCTGCTCCGCAGGGTCCTGCGGGAAGGGTTTTCCCGTGGCCGAGAGGACGTTGGCCTTGTAGCGATCGATGACCACCTTCCAGTCGGCGGCATCGAGATCCGTATCGAGCACGAAACCCTTTTGGTCCTTGTAGCCCTCGATGATCTCCTCGAAATCGTGGCCGTCGAGATCGAGGACGACATTGCAGAACATTTGGATAAAACGGCGGTAGCTGTCATAGGCGAAACGCTCGTCGCCCGAGGACCGGGCCAAGGCCGCGACAGTGTCGTCGTTGAGGCCGAGGTTGAGCACCGTATCCATCATGCCCGGCATCGAGGCGCGCGCACCTGACCGCACCGAGACGAGTAAGGGATTTTTGGTGTTGCCGAAGCGTCGGCCTGTGACATCTCCGACCCTCGCCAGCGCGGCGTCGACCTCCGCTTTCAGCTCTTGGGGATAGCATCTGTCATGGTCGTAGAAGTGGGTGCAGACCTCTGTGGTGATGGTGAAGCCCGGCGGAACCGGGAGGCCGAGATTGGCCATTTCAGCAAGGTTCGCACCCTTGCCGCCGAGAAGGTTGCGCATTCCGCCCGCGCCTTCGGCCGTCCCGCCGCCAAACGCATAGACCCACTTCGCCATGCCTACTCCCCGTCCCGGCCGCACATGGCGGCAAAAACCCCGGTTGCCAATTTATAAAGCACGGATCGAACCGGCTTGCCATCCGGGTTCGGCTCTCACGACACGGCGGATCGCAGCCGTAAGCAGAAGACAATCCGGCTCAAACCGGAAAACCTCAGATCGATCCCGAGCTGGGTTCCAATGACGCCAAGACCGTTCGACGGGCCGCCGAGAAATGGTGCCGAGGCCAACGAGCCAACTCCTTTCCCCGTATGCTCCCGCGAAAGGAGTCATCCCTGGGCGTTGAAAGGTCATTGCGTGGAATCCCCGGTGAGCATTCATGGAATTCCATGAACAAAGTAAAGTTCGCCTGTCAGATTGTTCTTTCATCTGTGGCGAAAGTGTCGATCAGCCAGCATTTCGAAGGCGAATCCAAGCGGCAAGAATTTGCAACGCCGTCAGCCTGTGCTTAAACGAGCATCAAGCGCGTCTGTATCAAAGTTCCGTTCATGAGGGTTTCGTGACCGTTTCAACACCCATTCTCGACAAGATCGACACTCCCCATGCCCTTCGGAAGCTTCCCGAATCCGACCTTCGTCAGGTCGTCGACGAACTGAGAGCGGAGACGATCAGCGCGGTTTCGGTGACGGGAGGCCATCTCGGTGCTGGACTAGGCGTCGTCGAATTGACCGTCGCGCTCCACTATATTTTCAATACGCCCGACGACCGGCTGATCTGGGACGTCGGACATCAGGCTTATCCCCACAAGATTTTGACCGGCCGTCGGGATCGGATCAGGACATTGCGACAGGCCGGGGGCCTTTCAGGCTTCACCAAGCGCGCCGAGAGCGAATATGATCCGTTTGGCGCGGCGCATTCCTCGACGTCGATTTCGGCCGGGCTCGGCATGGCGGTCGCTCGCGACCTCGCCGGGCGAGACAATAAAGTCGTCGCTGTCATCGGCGATGGATCCATGTCGGCCGGAATGGCCTATGAGGCGATGAACAACGCCGGGGCTCTGAAGTCGCGGCTCATCGTGATCCTGAATGACAACGATATGTCGATCGCGCCGCCCGTGGGGGCCATGTCGGGCTATCTGGCCCGCCTTGTGTCCGGCGGCGCCTATCGGTCGTTGCGCGATTTCGGCAAACAACTGGCCCAGCACCTTCCGAAATTTTTCTATGAGAAGGCCAAGCGCACCGAGGAATATGCGCGCGGGTTTTTCACAGGCGGTACGCTGTTCGAGGAACTCGGCTTCTATTATGTCGGACCGATCGACGGCCATAATCTCGACCACCTGCTGCCTGTGCTGCGCAACGTGCGGGACGCGGAAGCCGGACCGGTCCTGATCCATGTCGTGACGCAGAAGGGCAAGGGCTATGCGCCGGCGGAAGCCGCCGCCGACAAATATCACGGCGTTTCGACCTTCGATGTCATTACCGGTGCCCAGGCGAAGGCCAAGGCCAATGCACCGGCCTATCAGCGCGTCTTCGGCGAAAGCCTGATCAAGGAAGCCCAGAAGGACGACAAGGTGGTGGCCATCACCGCCGCCATGCCAGGGGGAACCGGAATCGACCTTTTTGGTCAGGCTTTTCCAAAACGGACCTTCGACGTCGGGATCGCCGAGCAGCACGCGGTCACCTTCGCGGCGGGTCTCGCGACCGAAGGCTTCAAGCCGTTCTGCGCCATCTATTCCACCTTCCTGCAGCGTGGCTACGACCAGATCGTGCATGACGTCGCGATCCAGAATCTGCCGGTCCGCTTCGCCATGGATCGCGCGGGACTCGTCGGCGCGGACGGCCCGACCCATGCAGGATCCTTCGATCTCGCCTATCTCGGCTGCCTGCCCAACATGATGATCATGGCGGCGGCAGACGAGGCCGACCTCGTGCATATGGTGGCGACCCAGGTGGCCTATGACGATGGCCCATCGGCCTTGCGCTACCCGCGCGGCGAGGGCATCGGCATGGAGATGCCAGAGGTCGGCATTCCGCTCGAAATCGGCAAGGGCCGCATCATGCGCGAGGGCAAGCGGATCGCCCTTCTTTCCCTTGGTACACGATTGGCGGAAGCCCTTAAGGCGGCTGAGACGCTGGCAGGCAGGGGCCTGTCGACCACTGTGGCCGACGCCCGTTTTGCTAAGCCGCTCGACCGGGCCTTGTTGAGGCAACTCGCCGAAAAGCACGAGGTCCTGATCACGATCGAGGAGGGCTCCATCGGCGGTTTCGGCTCCTTCGTTATGCAGGCGCTGAGCGAGGACGGTCTGCTCGATGGCGGCCTCAAGATGCGTTCTATGGTGCTGCCCGATCTCTTCCTCGATCATGACAAGCCCGAGAAAATGTATGCCCAAGCCGGGCTTGATGCCAAGGGCATCGTGGCCAAGGTGCAAGAGGTGCTCAGCATGGCCGAGACGGCCGGTCGCCGCACGCCTCGCACCGTTCGCCCCACCAAGGCGGCGGGCTAGCGGGATAAAGCGGCGGTGATCCGGATCGAATCCGATCTTTTTCACCGGCACGTCCATGAATGACACGAAGCGCGCCGATGTCGTGCTCGTCGGCGCGGGCTTGTTCGAAAGCCGCAGCAAGGCGAGTGCAGCCATCGCGGCCGGGCTCGTCAGCGCCGATGGCCGGCCGGTGCTGAAAGCTTCGACACTGATCCGGCCTGATGCCGTCATCGCATCGAGCCCGGCATTCCCCTGGGTGTCACGCGGCGGCATCAAGCTCGCGGCGGGCCTCGACGCCTTCGACATTGATCCCACAGGCCAATATTGTCTTGATGTGGGCGCCTCCACAGGAGGCTTCACACATGTGTTGCTGGCACGAGGCGCCGCCCATGTGACGGCCGTCGATGTCGGTCGCCAGCAATTCCATTCCAGCCTGCGGGACGACCGCCGGGTGTCTCTGCTCGAAGAGCACGACATCCGCAGCGTCGATGCGGCGGCGCTGGGACAGCCGTTCGATGTCATCGTTTGCGACGTGAGTTTCATCTCTCTGAAACTGGTGCTGCCGCCCATCTTCCAACTGGCAGCCGTCGCGGCCAGCGCGGTGGTCCTGGTTAAGCCGCAGTTCGAGGCCGGTCCCAAGCTGGTAAAGAAGGGCATCGTGCGCGATCAAGCCGTGCATCGAAACGTCTGCGACGCCGTCATCGCTGTGGCGCTAGCGCATCATTGGCAGGTGCTCGGCCTCATGCCGTCACCCATCGAAGGGGGAGACGGCAATCGCGAGTTCCTGCTCGGTCTGCGTCGCGCCCATGAGCAATGATCGGATTCGCCTGAGAATCGATCGCCTGGGCCGGCGGGGAGAAGGCGTTGCCGTCACCGACGACGGCCCGGTTTATGTGCCCTATGCGCTCCCCGGAGAGGTGGTCCTGGCTGAGGTCGAGGGAGAGCGTGCTCGCATGGTCGCTTTCGAAATCGCCCGGTCCGACCGCCTCGATCCGCTGTGCCCCTATTTCGGCCGCTGCGGCGGGTGCGCGGTCCAGGCGCTGCCTTTCGCGCCGTACGCGGCATGGAAGCGCGAACTCGTCGTCACGGCCTTGGCTCAGGCCGGCGTCGAGGCTGAGATCGCGCCATTGCGTGACGGACATGGGGCAGGGCGGCGGCGTGCCACCTTCCATGCCCGCGCCGGGCGAGACGGCCGGTCCTCGCGCGTCGGATTCATGGAGGCGCGCAGCCATAGTATCGTTGAGATCGAGGATTGTCCCATCCTGGCACCATCCATGGCCGGTGCCGTGGAGGCGGCGACCCGGTTGGCGTCGCTTCTCGCCAAGGGTGGCAAACCCCTGGATATCGTGGTCACGGCGGCGGAGACAGGCCTTGATGTCGATCTGCGGGGTCATGGCGCGCTCGACGACGCCATCCGGCGGTCCCTCATCGTCGCCGCTCAGGAGCTCGATCTCGCACGGCTCGCGAACCACGGGGATATCCTTGTGGAGGCTCGCACGCCTCGCCTCGCGCTCGGTGCGACGTCGGTGGTGCCTTCACCGGGCGCCTTCCTTCAGGCGACGCAAAGGGGAGAGGACATCCTGGCCGAGCTTGTGCTCGAGGCGGCGGGAGACGCCAAGCGAGTCACCGACCTCTTTTGCGGCATTGGCACCTTCGCTTTGCGGCTCGCTTTGCGGGCGTCGGTGGAGGCTTTCGATAGCGAGGGACCGGCGGTGGCGGCCTTGACGCGGGCCGCGCAGAGCGCACCAGCGCTCAAGAGCATCAAGGCTCTCCCGCGCGACCTGTTTCAGCGACCGCTGCGGCCGGAGGAATTCACGGGCGTCGACATGCTCGTCTTCGATCCGCCGCGGTCCGGGGCGGCCACGCAGGCGGCGGAGATCGCGCGCTCCTCTGTGCCGACCGTCGTGGCCGTCTCGTGTGATTCCGGGACATTCGCGCGTGACGCCTCCACACTTGTCGCCGGAGGTTATAAGATCGAGACGGTGACGCCAGTCGATCAGTTCAGACACTCCGCTCATGTGGAGGTCGTCGCGGTGTTCCGGCGGCCCAAAGACAAGACAAGGCGGCGCCGGCTTCTTTCGTAGCGTATGTCATGCTGTCGCCAACATACGCCGGTTTGCAAAAGAGGCGGGGCGGATGCGAAACATCGAGCCGGCATGGTGGAGCAAGGCCGAACTGCTCCTATGGCAACGTATCCAGGCTCATGATTTCGAGCCCGAGGGGCAGGCGCTCTGCTTCACTCGCCGGCTAGCTCGCGATCGGGGCTGGGACATCGGTTTCGCGCGGCGCGCCATCGACGAATATCGCCGATTCTGTTTCCTCGCGATCGTTGCAGAAGGCGAGGTGACGCCAAGCGAGGAGGTCGACGAAGTCTGGCACCAGCATCTCGTCTATTCCCGTGACTACTGGCATCGCTGGTGCGCGGAGGTCCTGCACGCTGATCTGCATCATGATCCGACGCGGGGCGGCCATCATGAACACACGCGCTTCACTGCCCAATATGCGCTGACCCTGGCGCGCTATGAGGCCTATTTCGGACCTCCAGACCCCATGGTCTGGCCCGGCTCCGCAGCGCGTTTTCGGGCGTCGCCGCGTTATCGGATTGTCAACAGCGACAACGCGGTCGTGCTTCCGCTGCCAAGGCTCCTGAAACACCGGCTGCGTCGCTCCCTCGCCATGCTCGGCCTGGGGACGCTGCTGTCCCTGGTCTGGTCAGCGCCGGCCTCGGCGCTGTCGGCAGATCCGCTCGATTGGACAGCCGAGCCTTTTCTGATCTTTTACGGGGCTGTCGTGACGCTCTCGGTCTGCGCGGTCTTCGGCTTTCGACAGTTCTGGTGCAGACAGGATGGCTCCGCCGATACTCAAGGCCTCGGAGAGCTTGAGCTGGCTTATTTGGCAGGTGGCCCGACGCGTGCGGCCGATACGATCGCCATCGGTATGCTGAGTGCAGGCGCAGCAACATTCAACGCGAAAGGCGGGACACTCACCATCGACGCAACGCAGGCGGCGCTGCCAACCCATCTCGAACCGTTCCGCTACACCTTGTCTGGCGAGGTGAAGCGGTCGGTCTTGGTAAAAACCATCAAGGACCGGCTTTATGCCGTCCAGGCGACCTTGATGGCTCGCGGTCTTTTGCTCGGGTCAGAGCCAGTCGCTTCTTTGAGATGGGTTATCATCGGATTCATGGCACCCGCCGTCGTGCTGGGGATCGCCAAAATTATCGTCGGATCATCGCGAGGGAAACCCGTCGGCATCCTGATCGCGCTGGTCGCCGCCACGGTCGTCGGAACGCTGGTTCTTGCCCTCCAAGCACCGATCCGGACGGAAGCGGGGACGCAAGCGCTGTTCAACTATCGCCTGGACCATCTCAGGGCGCTACGGGCTCCCCTGCCGGAAGAACTGCTCATTGCCTTCGCGCTGACCGGCGCGGCTGCCCTCGCAGGAACAGCTTACGAGGCTTATGGCACGCTCATGAAGTCGTCCGACGGAAGCGGGGGCGATGGCGGAGGAGGATGCGGCGGTGGGGGGTGCGGCGGTTGCGGCGGGGGATGAGGGGCCCCGACTTGGATTTCACACAAGGCTCAGGCCATGGCCGGCGTCGGCCAATCGACTGTTTTCGGCAGGGCCTCCAGAGCTTTCGCTGGCATGGGCCTGCCAAAATAGAAACCTTGGAGATGTTGGCAGCCGAGCTTCGCCAGCCATAGAGCGTCCTCCGCGCGTTCGACACCCTCGGCGACGACATCGAGCTCAAGGCCCTTCGCCATTTCGATGACCCCACGTAGCGTTGCCCTGGTTTTGGGGTCTTCCGTCACTTCGGCAGTAAG
This sequence comes from Lichenihabitans sp., assembly GCA_965214365.1. Classification (GTDB taxonomy): domain Bacteria; phylum Pseudomonadota; class Alphaproteobacteria; order Rhizobiales; family Beijerinckiaceae; genus Lichenihabitans. Next base: position 481,339 of record CBDCBM010000003.1, on the reverse strand, counting down.
CATCCGGTCGAGCTTGATGCGATGGATCGGAAGCTGGCGCAGATAAACGATATTGGAATAGCCAGCTCCGAAATCATCGAGGGCGATTTTGACCCCATGGGCCGCAAGATGATCGAGCTGGATCCGGGCGGCGCGCAAATCCTTGACCAGGACCTCCTCAGTGATCTCGACAGTTAGGCATTCGGGAGGAAAGTCCAACGCGGCGAGCCGTCCCAGGATGTCGGAGGCGAGGCTCCTGCTCGCGAACTGGCTGGGGGACAGGTTGATGGACAGACTATCGACCTGACCGGCCCGGATCCACTGAGCGGCGGCCGAACACGATGCGTGCAGCATCGCATCGAACATATCGCTCATCAAACCGCTTTCCTCGACGATTTCGAGGAAGGCACCGGGTTGGAGCAGGCCTCGGCGCGGATGGGACCATCGGGCTAGGGCTTCAACACCGGTGATCATTCGCGTCGTCGTATCGACGATCGGCTGAAACCAGGGTTCGATTTGGCCGCTGGCAATGCCGACGCGCAGGTCTGCGGCCATTGCCTGGCGCTCGTTGAACTTTTCCATCATCGACGGGTGGAAGATCGTGAGGCGCGAACGGCCAACCTCCTTCGATCGGTAGAGAGCCATGTCGGCATGGCGCTGTAGATCGACGACATTGGAGGCATGGGAGGGGAAGGACGCGATGCCGATCGAACAGGACGTCGAAAGCCACCGCCCGTGATAGTCGACCGACCGGTTGATAGCGGCGAGCGCCCGGTTCCCCAAGATGGATGGCGAAGACGTTGGCGAGCAAATGATGGCGAATTCGTCGCCGCCAATGCGGGCGACGATGTCATTCGCGCCGACACAGGCTCGCAGGCGGTTGGCGACCTCTTGCAGCACGGCGTCGCCAGCCCCGTGGCCGAAGCCGTCATTGATCTCCTTGAAGCGATCGAGATCGATCAGCAGCAGTGAAAAAGCGTCGACCGCGAACAAAGCGCCGCCGATGGCGTCATCGAGCACGCGCGCAAAACACATGCGGTTGGCCAGACCGGTCAGTTGGTCACGTTCGGCCAGCATGAGCGCGCGCTCCTTCGCGATGGCGAGCTCGCGTGTCCGCTCCTCTACGCGAATTTCCAGATGCGACGCTTGTCGCAACAGCAGTTGATTGGCGCGATAGAGTTCGAGCGATTTTCTTTCGAGCAGAGCTTCGGCTTCGGCGCGCGCGTTGCGCTTGCGCATCAACCGCCGCTCAAGTCGCAGGATCCGGTCATCGGTCTGAACGGCCGCCTCGCTCACAGGCTTTCGGCGTATTCTATGGTGAAGCGGACCATGGGGTCCTTGCCGTTCTCGTGGCGATTCTTGGAGACGCGGACAGGCTGGCTGTAACGATGGGCAGCCGCGAGGATCATTCCCTCGGCGAGAGCCTCCAGAGGACGACAGCTTCTGTAATCCAGTTCAAGCCGCCGTTCATCGCGCGTATGGATCGAGAATTTCGGCAATTCAGCGTAAGGGTAGAGTTTATTGACCTCGATATGAATGTCGCTGTCGATGAAGTCGAACAAGCTGCGCTCCGCATCGAAGAACTGCGGAAAGAGGTCGACGAATCGGCCGCAGAGATAAAAGCCGAAGCTGCTCAGCAAATCGGGCACGGGCGTCGCCGATTTCTGGCTGAGGGCGACGACAAGCGCCTGCATCTCCTTGAATTCATAAGTGCCGACGGCCGTATAGGCGCCGCTCGGCACACCCGAATCGTCGATGAGGTCATCGACGAAATCCTCTCCGTGAGCGGATGTCACGAAGTCGAGGAACTCAGTGAAAATAATGCCCTTCATGGCGATGTCCTCGACACAGTCCTCCGTCGTAATTGATATTGATTGCGGCCGCGTTAATCGGGCGGCGCGGTTTGGCCATACCCGCCGAGGCACTAACCTAAGTATCGCCCCATGGGCAGCGGCTTAGGACCGACATCCCTATCGTGATCCATTTGATCGAGATCATAATGTCGCACGAAGACCCGTGGCGACTTTTCGGCATCTTCTCTGCGAAGACGATCTTGGGCGCCCCCGGGGAGGGGGACTGTGACCTCGGAGGCCGACGCATATTGATGTCTCATATCGACCTAGCCATTCGATCATCAAGACGGTCCGTAACCGGCCCTTAATCCGCCCCCATTACGCTCGACAGGTCCCGTGTCAGAGGGGCAGTCAGGCGTATGATGCGTAAGGGTCGGGGCAGGGGTGGCGATGGGGCGGAGCGTCGGGAGCCGAGTTTCGGTCCGCGTGCAGCCTCGAACGACCTACGCGCCTATCCCGAGGATCGTGCGGGGGGCGACCCGCCGGTAAAGCGGCGGACAAAGCCGAAGGGCGGGGGAGAGGCTAGGGGCTCTTCGGGCCGAAGCGCCTCCCGATCGCGCCGAGGCTCCAGGCGCGGCCGCTCGCTGGTCGGTCGATTGACCTATTGGAGCTTCATTCTGGGCGTCTGGGCCTTTCTGGGCGGCGCGGGCATCGTCGCCTATTATGCCAGCCAACTGCCGCCCATCGACCAGTTGGCGGTGCCGAAGCGGCCGCCCAATATCGCCATAGTGGCGTCCGACGGGACGCCCCTTGTCAACCGAGGCGATACGGGTGGCGCGGCCGTGAAACTGCGCGACCTGCCCCCTTACCTGCCGAAGGCCTTTGTCGCTATCGAAGACCGGCGGTTCTATAGCCATTACGGCATCGACCCTCTGGGCATTGGCCGCGCGCTGCTGCGCAACGTCATCGGCAGCGGAGGCATGCAGGGCGGCTCGACGCTGACCCAGCAGCTCGCCAAAAACCTGTTTCTGACCCAGGAACGCACCGTTTCCCGCAAGATCCAGGAAGCTATCCTGGCGATCTGGCTGGAGCATAAATATTCCAAGGATCAGATTCTCGAACTCTATCTCAACCGGGTCTATTTCGGCTCCGGCTCCTATGGGGTGGAAGCTGCAGCAGAGCGCTATTTCGGCAAGAGCGCCCGCAGCGTGACGCTGGCCGAGGCCGCTGTCTTGGCAGGCCTGATGAAGGCGCCGACCAAACTCGCGCCGAACCGCAACCCGAGCGGCGCGACCGAGCGCGCGGGCCAGGTGATCGCCGCCATGACTCAAGAGGGCTTCGTCACCGAAGCGTCCGCCAAGGTGGCCCTGGCGCAGCCCGCAATGGCCGTGAAAGAGCATAAGGCCGGGGCCGTCAACTACGCAGCCGATTATGTGATGGACATGCTCGACGACACGATCGGGGCGGTGGAGGAGGATATCGTCGTCACCACGACCCTCGATGCAGCCCTTGAGACAGCGGGGGAGCGTTCGCTCAGCGACAGCCTGAACAAGAGCGGCGGCAAATATGGCGTCTCGCAGGGCGCCCTTGTGGCGCTCGATTCCGACGGCGGCATCAAAGCGTTGGTCGGTGGCCGGGACTATACGGACAGCCAGTTCGACCGCGCGGTGACGGCCAAGCGTCAACCGGGATCGGCCTTCAAACCCTTCGTCTATCTCTCCGCCATCGAAAAAGGACTTACCCCCGATACGGTGCGGGAGGATGGCCCCATCAACGTGAAGGGCTGGCAGCCGGAAAACTATTCGCGCGAATATTTCGGGCCGGTCACGCTGACGAAGGCGCTGTCTTTGTCTTTGAACACCGTGGCCGTGCGGTTGGGGCTCGAAGTCGGCGCCAAGACCGTGGTCAAGACGGCGCATCGGCTTGGCATCACGTCCGAACTCCAGCCCAATGCCTCGATCGCGCTTGGGACATCCGAAGTCACGCCCCTCGAGCTCGCCGCGGCCTACACGCCGTTTTCCAACGGCGGCATCGGGATACAGCCCCATATCATCAGTCGCGTCAGGACCGCCGCCGGGAAGCTCCTCTACCAGCGCAAGGCATCGAGCTTCGGCCGCGTCGTCGACAGCCAATATCTCGCCATGATGAACACGATGATGCAGGAGACGCTGCTGACCGGCACCGCCCACAAGGCCGAACTGCCGGGGTGGCAGGCGGCTGGCAAGACCGGGACCAGCCAGGATTGGCGCGACGCTTGGTTCGTCGGCTATACGAGCCATCTTGTCACTGCCGTCTGGCTCGGCAATGACGATGGCTCGCCGACGCACAAAGCCTCTGGCGGCAATCTGCCGGTCGATGTTTGGAGCCGTTTCATGAGAACGGCCCACCAGGGTGTTCAGCCACTGTCGCTTCCCGGCGGAACGTGGGCCGGCTCGGTGCCGGTGGCCGACGCCGGTTTCTTGGGCGGCCTGTTGCCGACCCACGACCCTGCGGGCGGCCACGGCATGGCAAGCCAGCTATTCGGTTGGGGTAATTCTCCGCCAGTCCAACCGGTGCCCGCCCAGCCTGCACCAGTCGCTGCGAGCGGCCTGCCGATGACGATCAATCAAGCGGCGCGAGCCAATCAGACCGCCAGCGCGAACGGTGCGGAGCAGGGCGGGGACCGCCTGTTGCCTCCCGGCTCGATTCCCGATGGCACACAGGCGCCCTCGCCGCGCGGACCTCAGAAGAACCTGTTGGAGCAATTGTTCGGAGGGTGATCACGGTCCATGGCAGATCCCGCAGAGCCCAGAATGCGATCCAAATTATCGTAATGTGGCCCGAAAGATCTGTCTCGGGTGATGACAACGAGCATCAGCACATCAGGCAGGATCTGAATCACCGGTTGGCAAGCGCGACGGCGCGCCGCCGCTCATCGTCAACGACCACTGGTATTAGGTGGCGCCTGCGCACCGGCATTCGGCAAAGGCAAGGCGATGACATCATGCCTCGGACATGTAACCGCCGTCACAGGCTCGAACCGTAGGTCGGCATTAGTTCCATAATATACATTATGCGAATATATCCATAATGATCGACCTCTCCCCCCGGCCGCCGCACGGTTGGGGCACATCGTCTTATCCTTTGCAAGCCGCTTTGCTTTGGCTGGGAGTTATGTCAAAACAGAGCTTCATCATGCTTGCGGCATAGTGCCCTTGACGTTCCAGTCTGGTCTGCGAACGTTGATGGAACGGTGCGAGGTTTACAGTGTGCATTGCGTGGTCGAAACGGGCGGACAGGTATTAGGCAGAGACGAGCTGGCGAAAATGAGCAAAGGTAGAGATTTTCGGGGACCGAGAAAGCGTGGTTTCGACGACGACATGCCGTCCCCCTATGAGACACGGCCGCAGCGTCCTGCCGCCCGTCCTTTTGGTAGCCCCAGTGCTGGCTTCGCTGGTGGCGGCGACATGATGTCGGCGGCTCCGACAGGGCCTTCGGTCGATGCCGTCGTCAAATGGTTCAAGGCAGACAAGGGCTTCGGCTTCGTCGAACTGGCGAATGGCTCAGGCGACGCCTTTCTGCATATCGGCGCGATTCAATCGGCAGGCTACGAGACGGTTCCGCCCGGCGCGAAGCTTAAGGTGATGGTCGGCAACGGCGCCAAGGGTGCTCAGGTGACCCGCGTCCTTGAAGTGGATACCGCCGGTGCCGTCGAGCGCGCTCCCGCACGCTCCTTTGACAGCCCCCGCCCCGCACGCCGCGCGCCTGATCCGTCGACGGCCATTGAAGTCTCCGGCAAGGTCAAATGGTTCGACGACACCAAGGGCTTTGGTTTCGTGTCCAGCAACGATGGCGGTAAGGACATTTTCGTCCACATCTCCATCCTTGGACCGGCTGGTTTGTCCCATCTGGCGGAAGGTCAGGGCGTATCGATGCGCGTCGTCGACACGCCGAAGGGCCGCGAGGCACTGTCCATCTCGCTCGACTGACCTCTCTGCGTCTGTCATTTACGAAAAGGCCGGCAGGATGCGGTAACCCGCACTCTGCCGGCCTTTCGCATTTCGGGATCGGCCGCGTGACGACGGGCATCCTCATCCTCACAGCGAGTTTTCATCGATGATCCCATCGCGACAGATCGAACGTTTGATCGAGATCATGGCGGCCCTGCGGGCTCCCGAAACGGGTTGTTCCTGGGATCTGGCGCAAACGTTTCGATCGATCGTTCCCTATGCGATCGAGGAAGCGCATGAGGTCGCCGATGCCGTGGAGCGTGGGGATCGAGAGGATTTGAGGGATGAACTTGGAGATCTGCTTCTTCAGGTCGTGTTTCAGGCCCGGATCGCGCAAGAGGAGGGGAGCTTCGATTTCGGCGGGGTTGTCGAGGCCGTCACGACGAAGCTCATTCGCCGACATCCGCATATTTTCGGCCCCAAGCGCGACCTGTCCGAAGAGGAAGTGAAAGCGCAGTGGGCGACCATCAAGAACGCCGAGAAAGCTGAGCGAGCGGCCCGTGGTGGCCCGGGCGCATCCGACGAGACCGCTCCCCCGTGTCATCTGTCCGGCATTCCGACCGGCTTCCCTGCCCTGCTCCGCGCCGAAAAGCTTCAGTCCAAAGCCTCCGAGGTCGGCTTCGACTGGAACAGTGCGCGGTTGGTTCTCGATAAGATCCGTGAGGAGACCGACGAGATCGAGGCGGTTCTCGATGAGCCCGACGCCCTCGCCGATGAGATCGGCGATCTAATGTTCGCGGTGGTCAACCTCGCCCGCCATTCCAGGGTCGATCCCGAAACCGCCTTGAGGGCGACCAACCGCAAGTTCGAACGCCGATTCGGTTTCGTGGAACGCTCACTCGCCCGACGGGGGCAAACCCTGGAGATGGCCAGTCTTGCCGAAATGGAAGATCTCTGGCGGGATGCGAAAGCTCACGAGCGGGGGCCGTTGACCATCAGGTCAGCAGGCGCGCGCCTGGAAAGCGATTCTGCAGGCGCTCCAAGCGGTCCGGCGGAACCCTGACCCTGAGTTGGACCGCGCCGTCTTCATCGCTATCGCGCGCCAGAATCTCGGCACTTTCGTAAAGCCAGTGAAGCCCCTGCCCGTCGAGTGGATCAAGGGTCAATTCGAGGGTCGAGCTGCGTGCCGACAGCCGGCTCTCGATCGCTGACAGCAGACCGGCGATCCCCTCACCGGTCAAGGCCGACACTGCCGCCGGCCTCTCGTCGGAGCGCCGGTGATCGGCAGTGTCGACAACGGCACCGCGCTGCTCGTCGCCGAGAAGGTCGAGCTTGTTCCAGACCTCGATAACACGGCCGTGATCATCTGCATCGACGCCGAGTTCGGCCAGGATCGCGGCCACATCCGCGTTTTGCGCGTGGCTATCCGGGTGAGCGATGTCGCGGACATGCAGTATGACATCCGCCGACACCACCTCCTCCAGCGTCGCCCTGAAGGCCGACACCAGCATAGTCGGCAGTTCGGAGATGAAACCAACAGTGTCGGAGAGGATCGCCTTGCCGCGATGCGGAAGGGCCAGAAGCCTCACGGTGGGGTCCAGTGTCGCGAACACCATATTGTCGGCCAGCACCTCAGCCTTCGTCAGCCGGTTGAACAGCGTCGACTTGCCGGCATTGGTGTAGCCGACGAGCGCCACGGTCGGGAAAGGGACGTCGGATCGCGTTTTCCGATTGGTCGCGCGGGTGCGCTTGACATGATCGAGGTCGCGTTCGATCCGCGCCATGCGCTCCTCGATCAACCGCCGATCGGTCTCGATCTGCGTCTCACCCGGTCCGCCAAGAAAGCCGAAGCCGCCGCGCTGACGCTCGAGATGGGTCCAGGATCGGACAAGCCGTGACTTTTGATAGGCCAGATGCGCAAGTTCGACCTGGAGAGAGCCTTCTCGCGTCCTGGCTCGCCGGCCAAAAATCTCCATAATAAGGCCGGTGCGGTCGATCACCTTTGCCTTAAAGGCTTTTTCCAAGTTGCGTTGTTGCACCGGGCTCAACGCACAATCCATGATCACGAGGCCGACTTCATCCTGTCGAATACGGTCCGCCAATTCCTCGACTTTGCCTTTGCCCAGAAACGTCGAGGGTCGCACGGCGGCCAGATTGACGATCTGGCGGTCTACGACATCGAGGTCGATCGCTTCCGCCAGAGCCCCAGCTTCCTCAAGCCGCGCTTCAGGCAAGCGCGGATCCCAATCCTTATTGGCTCTGTTCGCCGTCAGATAAGGCCCGATCACCAAGGTTCTGGTGGATTCGGCAGACCCTTGAGCGAACTTATCGGAATCCATCACCGCGTCTTTCCCCGTCTGGTTTTTATATTTCATCAGACGAGATATGGGGACGATCTATCGCTTTTCGCCAGGGCCTAATTCATCAGGCGCCTCAAACATCTGGATCGGCTGTCCAGGCATGACGGTCGAAATCGCATGTTTATACACAAGCTGCGAATGCCCATCCCGCCTGAGCAGAACGCAGAAGTTATCGAACCACGTGACGACGCCCTGCAACTTCACCCCGTTCACCAAAAAAATCGTGAGAGGAACCTTGTTCTTGCGGACATAGTTCAAAAACGTGTCTTGTAGATTTTGTGTTTTTTCCGACGCCATGTTCCAGTCCAATAAATCTTGCCGTCCCGTCGCGATTGGCGCGCCCTTAACGTTGGGTCGAGTTTGTCGCATTGCGGCAATTCAGACGCAATAGAGGCAGAGACGGCGGCAACTCGCAACATAAACTTCGTTGAGGGGTCGCAACGCGGCGAAACCTCAACCGAGGGCCGTTAGCTCAATCGATTCCGAGTGATTTCAACTTCCGATGAAGCGCCGAGCGTTCCATGCCGATGAATTCTGCGGTGCGAGAGATATTGCCTCCGAATCGGCTGATTTGCGCCACCAGATATTCCCGCTCGAAGACCTCGCGCGCATCGCGCAACGAAAGACTCATGAGCTTTTCACCGCCGGCCCCGTTGGGGGTCGCCGGAACAAGGGTTCCAATTTCCGAGGGCAACATTTCGGCCGTGACTTCCGCATCGGCGTCACCGGCCGCAAGGATCATCAACCGCTCAACATTGTTGCGCAATTGGCGGATGTTGCCAGGCCAATCGTGCGATTGCAGCACCGCCATCGCGTCTTCCGCGATCCGGCGCTTGGCCAGACCACTGGTTGTAGAGAGCTGCTCCATGAAGAATTCGATCAATTCAGGAATGTCTTCCCGACGTTCGGACAGCGCCGGCACCCTGATCGGCACCACGGCGAGCCGGTGGAACAGATCTTCTCGGAACGTGCCTTCGGCGATACTGGCCGCAAGATCTCGACTGGAAGAGGAGATAATCCTCACATCGACATGCACGCGCGTCGTACCGCCGACGCGCTGGAAATTCTGGTCGACCAGGACACGCAGAATCCTGCTCTGGGTCTCGCGCGGCATGTCGGCGACTTCGTCGATGAACAGCGTTCCGCCATGCGCTTCCTCCAGCGCCCCCACCTTGCGGCCCCTGCCCTCCTGCCCATCAACCCCGAAAAGCTCCGTCTCCATCATCTCTGGCAGCATGGTGGCGGCATTGATGACAACGAAGGGCGCGGAAGCGCGCGGCGAGAGATCATGGATCATCCGCGCCGCGAGTTCCTTGCCGGCTCCTGGCGATCCGGTGATGAGAATGCGGGAATTGGCCGGCCCCACTTTGTCGATGACCTGACGCAACTGGTTTGACACGGTCGAGCGGCCGACGATCCGATTGGGGCTGAGCGCCCTCGCCTTCAATTGCAGGTTCTCGCGTTTCAGGCGCGAGGTCTCGAGAGCGCGATCCGCCACGAGGACTAGGCGATCCGCCTTGAAGGGCTTCTCGATGAAGTCATAAGCACCGAGTTTGATGGCCGAGACAGCGGTTTCGATATTGCCATGACCGGAGATCATCACGATGGGAAGCGTGGGATGGTGCTGCTTGATGATTTCAAGCAGTTGCAGACCATCGAGTCGCGACCCCTGCAGCCAGATGTCGAGGAAGATGAGGTGTGGTCGCCTCGCCGCGACCAACGACAACGCGTCATCGGCGTCTTTGGCAGTTCTCGTGCCGTGTCCCTCATCCGATAGGATGCCGGATACGAGCTCCCGGATATCGGCTTCATCATCGACGATCAGAATATCGGTTGCCATGGCCTGCTCTTAGGCTTTCTCGCTCAGCGGCTCGGGCGCAGCTTGCATCTGCGGCGGGAGGCGGGAGGGGTCCAGAGGAAAGTGAAGACGAACGCGGGCGCCACTCGTACCGAGGGCGTCGAGAAGCTCGATGCCCCCGCCGTGATCCTCGAAAATCTTGGCCACGATAGCCAGACCGAGGCCCGTGCCATCGCTACGGGTCGTCATGTAAGGCTCAAGCAGGCGTTGCCGGTTTTCCGCCGGGAAACCCTTGCCGTTGTCGACGATGTCGATGACTGCTTGGCCATCGGGTGTCGCGACAAGGCTGACCCGGATGCAGCCAGCAACCGAAGTGTCGGGCCGAGCGGCGATCCCTTCGGTGGCGTTTTTAATGATGTTGGTGAGCGCCTGGGACACCAGCCGGCGATCAAAACGAGTGATCAGCGGATCACCCGGCAGCTCTTCCTCAAAAACGATTTCCGGATGGCCGACCCGCATCAGGAACAGCACCTGGGCCACGCATTTACCGAGGTCGTCCTCTAGCGGGGTCGCCTTTGGCATGCGGGCGAAAGAGGAGAATTCATCCACCATCCGCTTGAGGTCCTCGACCTGCCGAATGATTGTGTCAGTACATTGATCGAAGACATCGCGTCCCTCCGTGATGACCTTGCTGTAGCGACGCTTGAGACGCTCAGCCGACAATTGAATCGGCGTAAGAGGATTCTTGATCTCATGCGCGATCCGTCGCGCCACATCCGCCCAGGCGGACGTCCGTTGCGCACTGACAAGATCGGTGATGTCGTCGAGCGTCACCACATAGCCGCGATCGACACGTCCAGATAAGTCGCTGGTGACCCGCACGTTGAAAGCCCGTTCGCGCCCGGCGCGAAGCAAGGTCACCTGCCCCTGGTGCAGCCTTTGGCGTCCTACTCTGGCCTCGCCGACGATCGGCACCAGTTCCGGAACCACTTCGGTCAGAATTTTGCCGATGACATTCTCATCCTCGGTTTCAGGTTGGGGCAGAACCTTGTAGGCGGATGGATTGACGACCGTGATATTGCCCTTTGGGCCGATCCCGATCACCGCCGCCGGCACGCCGGATAGAACCGCCTCGGTGAACAACCGACGCTCGTCGATCGTTTCACGTGCCGCGATCAAGCGGTTCTGCTGCTGGCGCAGTTCGGATATCATCTTGTTGAAGGTCTCGCCGAGTCTCGCCAAGTCGCCTTCCGAACGCCGAATCGGCACTTGTACGTAAAGATTGCCGGATGAGACCTGGTCGGTCGCGCCGATCAGGCGCCGGATTGGCGCGACCAGATGATTGGCGAAAGACAAACCCAGCCAGATTGCCGCGAGCAGCATGATGATGGCCAAAAGGCCGAACATGATGATGAAGGCGATCTGGATCGAACGGCGCCGAGCGTCGAACGTGTCGAACAAGCCGGTTATCTCTTCGGCCTGCTGCTGAAAGGTGATCGCGAAAGGGTCGATCGGCCGCCCCGCGTACAGATAGCTATCATCGAAGCTCGGCAGAAATTTCAGGGCCACAAAGGTCCGCCCATTGTCGAGGCGGAAGCACACCTGCTCGTGGTTGCGGGCACCCTCGAAATCGTATGGGCTGGGTTTCACCATCTGCGCAGGCTGTCCGTTGTCGACCCGCTCGGTGATCGTGCCGTCGCCCTTCATAATGACGGCTGTAGTGAAGCCCAAGGCATGGACCCGCAGGGCGAAATAGTTCTGAAAAAAGCTGCGATCCGTCACGCCGACCCGCGCCCGGTCGAGGTCGGCCGCTGTCAATTCGGCATCCCGCAAAAGGGAATCGCATTGCGCCGAGCGATAGAGTTTGGCCGCATCCGCCGTGTGATGGACGAAGTCGCGCACATTCCCCATGAAGACCGGATAGCCGCGCTCCAGGGCCACGGACCCCACAACAGCCATGATGACGGCGGGGATGGCCGCAGTGATCGAGAACAGGGCCACGATATAGGCATGAAGGCGGGCGCCGGCCGTGCGGGCCCGCCAGGCCGATATGAGTTTGTAGGCCTCGATCCCAACGAGCAGAAAGAGGACCAGCGCGATAATGCCATCGGCCAGAAAAACGTCGAACACGACCGGATCTGTCGGGAGAATCGGCGTATAGCCGGTGAAAACCGCAAAGGTCGCCAAGGCGGACACGAGCGCCAAGCCGACGATGACCGGCTGAATGCGCAACTTTCGTCGGCGATCAGACCGAGCGCCGCTGCTGATTTCCGTATATTTTATGGCCTGCTTTTGGTCCAAACTTAGCGCGCCCCGTTCGGCAGACCGGAACAGAAAGCCCCACCCGCACCGTTGTATTTATACAGCAGTGTTGCCGGATTGCGACAAATTCAGGGCGTGTCGCGTGAAATCGACCGCTATTCGCGCCTGCGGAGGCCGTTTGCTGCGGGACCCCCTAAAAACAAGCCCAAAGGCGCGGCTTAGGACCCGTAGTGGAACGGTCGAAAATGGAAGGATGCCATAATCGGAAAATGGGCGCGCCAGGATGTCGATCAAACCTTAGAGACTGGTCTCGATGTGGCGACGCTGTCGCGCATGACGGTCAAAACAAACGGGGCATCATTAAAAGCATCGCCGCCCGAGACAAAACGCGGCCCGCTCTTGCCGGTTTCGAGATCCATGGCAAGAACGATAATCCAAAGAGCGAATCTTCACGGTCCGTTTCGGGCGCCGCAATGCACGAGGATCATCCCTTCATCCACGTTCGGTGGAAAAAAATCGGCTATCGCCTGGCCGCTCTGCCCCGCCGAACAACAAGCAATCGCGCATCGGTAGCCGCTGTTCAGATCATAGGCGGGTCATGGCCGATGTCAGCGTGGCAAGCGCATCAATTTGATATCGAGTTCCCGCACCTTTTTGCGCAGCGTGTTGCGGTTGAGTCCGAGCATTTCGGCAGCCTTGATCTGGTTGCCGCGCGTCGCGGCAAGCGCTGCGGACACCAAGGGTGCCTCGAGTTCCCGCAACACCCGATGGTAGAGCCCCGGAGGCGGCAGATCATCGCCATGCCGTGCGAACAATTCGGCAAGATGACGCTCGACGGCGCCGGTGAGACCGCCGTCATGTCCATTGGCGGCGGCGGCAACATCGGCCGCTGTCTGCGGAGCTTCGCCTGAAAGGCTGGAATCGAAGGACTTCGCGAGCCCAAGTTCCGCCTCCACCAATGAACCGGTGATCACTTCCTGCGGATAGAGCGCGGACAGCCGGCGAATGAGGTTCTCGAGTTCACGGACGTTGCCGGGCCATCTGTAATGCTTGAGCTTTTCGTGTGCCGCCGCGTCCATGTGCTTTTGCGGCAGGCCCTGGGCAGCGGCTGCGGCGAAGAAATGGCGGGCCAGATGCGGAATGTCCTCCGCCCGTTCACGCAGCGGAGGCAAGCGCAGCGGTACGACATTGAGGCGGAAGAAAAGATCCTCCCGGAACAACCCCTGCTGGATGGTAATCCGCAGATCCTTGTTCGTGGCGGCAATGATGCGGACGTTGGTCTTGATCGGCGTGCGTCCGCCGACCGTCGTATATTCGGCTTGCTGAAGCACGCGGAGAAGACGTGTCTGCGCCTCCATCGGCATATCGCCGATCTCGTCGAGGAATAACGTGCCGCCCTCAGCCTGCTCGAAGCGGCCCGCCGATCGTGAATTGGCGCCCGTGAAGGCTCCCTTCTCATGACCGAATAATTCGCTTTCGATCAGATCACGCGGGATCGCCGCCATATTGATGGCGACGAACGGGCCGGATTTTCGCTTGCCGTAGTCATGCAGGGCGCGAGCGACCAGTTCCTTGCCGGTGCCGGACTCACCGGAGATCATCACCGTGAGATCGGTCTGCATCAACCGCGCCAGCGCCCTGTAGATCTCCTGCATCGCCGGGGAGCGGCCGATGAGCGGCATGCTGTCGAGTTCTTCGTCCGGCGCCGCCTCGGGGTGGCGCGGCTCGCTCATCGCGCGACCGACGATCGCTACAAGTTCCTTGAGGTCGAAGGGTTTTGGTAGATAGTCATAGGCGCCTCGCTCCGACGCCTTGATGGCCGTCATGAACGTATTTTGCGCGCTCATAACGATAATCGGGAGGTCAGGCCGCAGTTTCTTGATGCGCGGCAGCAGTTCGAAGGCGTTTTCGTCCGGCATGACGACATCGGTGATGACAAGGTCGCCATCCCCGGCCTGGATCCAACGCCAGAGGGAGGCGGCGGTGCCGGTGGTCCTTACGTCATAGCCGGCTCTCGACAGGGCCTGGCTCACGACAGTGCGGATTGCAGTATCATCATCCGCAACGAGGATGTGGCCATTCATCGCCGATTGTCCTTTGTTTCGCGGGGCGCATTCGTCATCGTCCTGTGCTGCCACGCCCGTCACGCGCGGCGAACATGGGCATCAGCACTCGGAACGTTGTGCGACGCGGGTGAGACTCGCATTCCACGGTGCCGCCGTGGTCGCCGATCAGTTTGGCAACCAGTGCAAGTCCAAGGCCAGTTCCCGAGGACTTGGTGGTCACGAAGGGGTCGAAGAGATGCGCCGCGATATCCGGGGACACGCCGGGCCCGTTGTCCCGGACGCAGAATTCCAACGGCAGGCTCACAGGCGTCGAAGCTCCGGGAACACGCATCCGCACACCGGGGCGGTAGGCGGTGGTTAGCTCGATGGCGCCGTCGATGGCATCGGGCCCCAACGCCTCAGCGGCGTTCTTCACCAAGTTGAGGAAAACCTGCACCAACTGGTCGCGATTGGCAAAGACCGGGGGGAGCGACGGATCGTAATGTTCGGCGAATCTGATGTGCCTGGCGAAACCGGCCAGGGCGACACGTTTGACGTGATCAAGCACGGCGTGAATGTTGACGCTCTGTCGCTCGGGGGGACGCGCGTCCGAGAATGCCTCCATGCGGTCCACAAGGGCGACAATCCGGTCGGTCTCCTCGCAGATGAGCCTCGTCAAGGCCCGGTCTTCGTCGCCGACCGCTGTTTCGAGGAGCTGTGCCGCCCCCCTGATGCCCGACAGCGGGTTCTTGATCTCATGGGCCAGCATGGCGGCGAGAGCGGAAACCGAGCGCGCCGCGCCCCTGTGCGTCAATTGTCTGTCGAATTTATCGGCAATCGACCGTTCTTGAAGCAGAACAACAAGCGAATCGTGCAATTCCGCCATCGGACTGACGTGAATATCGACACTGCGATCCGGCCCCAACCTCGGCGTTCCGAGATCGACGCGATATTCATGAACGGCAGCTCCCCGTTCGGCTGCCTGCTCCAATAGCCCGAGCAAGGGCGAGCCAAAAGGAACGAGATCCGCCAGCTTATGCCTGACCAGCATGGCCCGGCTCATGTCGAAGAACGTCTCCGCGGTCGTATTCGCGTCTATGATGGCACCGTCCGGCGCGACCGCCAGGATGGCGTAGGGCAGCACATTGAGCACTTCAGGCACGCGCGAGAAGAGCCCCTGAGCCGCCGGGGCGCCGCTGGGCCGGTGACGGGCGATGGGCGTCAAGCCGCGACCTCAATGGGTTCGCGAGGCTCGAAAAGGTCGGCCAGCAAAGCTTTGACCTCCCCGGCATCGTCGCTGACCGCAAGGCGCGACCGCAATTCGGGGCAGACCATGCTTTCGCGGCCCACATCGTCCGCATAAGCACAAAGGTGCTTGCGCGCGTGGCGAATTCCTTTGGCGACACCGAAAAGTTCGAGCAGCGTTTCGTAATGTTCGAGCGCCGCCTGCCGGCGTTGGCCGAGACTGGGCGGCGCCGATGGTTTCGACTGGAGAAAGCGATTGATCTGCCCGACCAGCCACGGACGCCCCAAGGCGGCCCGTCCGATCATGACCGCATCGGCGCCCGATGCCGCCAGCATGGCATGAGCATCCTCTGGCGAGGCACAATCACCATTGACCACCACTGGGATATTGACCGCCTTCTTCACCTCCGCCACAGCGGCCCAGTCGGCCCGCCCTTTGTAAAACTGGCTTCGCGTACGCCCATGCACGGTCACAAGGGCCACGCCCTCCGCCTCGGCCCGACGCGCCAGTTCGGCTGCGTTACGGGTCGCATCGTCCCAGCCAAGACGCATTTTGACGCTCACCGGCACGCCTACGGCCGCCACTGTCGCGGCAATGAGCCGCGTGGCCTCATCGAGATCGCGCATCAGCGCCGACCCCGCCATGCCGCCCGTCACCCGTTTGGCCGGGCATCCCATATTGATATCGATCGCATCCGCTCCGCATGCTTCGGCGTAACGCGCCGCCTCGGCGACAGACTGCGTGGTGCATCCAGCGATTTGCACGACGTGAGGCTGATCGCCATCCCTGGCGGCACGCATCACGCTCGATCGGTCCCCTATCAGGAGTTGCTCGCCCGCGACCATCTCGGTCACCGTAAGCGCTGCGCCAAAACGCCAAGCGAGGCGCCGCATCGCGCGGTCGGTAATGCCGGCCATCGGAGCCAGGAAAGCCCGTCCGGCCACATCGACAGAGCCTATGCGGATCGAAATGGCGCTCGACGCGAGCGCCTCGGGGCGTGACACCGGGTTCAAACGCGACCGCACTGCGAGAGAGCGGATGGGCTTGTGGCACCATAGAGGGGGTCAGCCTTCAAACGAATCTCCGCCGCTCTTCCCACTTAGGGATCATAGGGTAAAAAAATGCGAGATGGCTATTTTATAGGCACGGGTTGCCTTGCCGATATTCTGAGCCTTGGTTATTGCACAGCAACAAACGCGTTGCGACTCCGCCCCAACCCGTTGACCGTTTGACGCAGGGCTGAAAACACGGGAAAGAGAGCCCCTCTTAGGAGCCGCATGCTCGATGCCTGAATCTTACCACGTGCTTGTCGTGGCCGCTGGTCGTGGGTCACGCGCCGGTGGTGGCTTGCCGAAGCAGTTCCGACCACTGGCCGGACAGCCGCTGATCGCGCGAACCCTTCGGGCCTTCCTCGATCGCCATGACATCGCATCTGTGATGCCCGTGATTCACGCGGACGACCGTCATCTCTACGAGGCGGCGACGGTCGCCCTCAACGGTTCAACGCATGCCCGGCTCGCCAAGCCTGCCTATGGGGGCGCGACCCGACAGGAGAGCGTTCGGGCCGGCCTCGAGGCGCTGTCCGCGAGATTGGGCCCGAATTCGGACTTCGTGCTGATCCATGATGGGGCTCGGCCGTTCCCATCGCCGGCCTTGATCGAACGGGCCATGAAGGGGGCGCGGACCCATGGCGCGGCGGTGCCCGGCTGCCCTGTCTTCGATACGGTGAAGCAGATCGGCGAAGGCGGCCGGATCGTCGGAACGCCAGATCGAAGCCATCTGCGTGCCGTGCAGACCCCCCAAGCTTTCTCGCTCGACCTCATTGTCGATGCCCACCGGCGAGCCGTAACGGACGGCCGCCATGACCTGACGGATGATGCTGCAGTGGCCGAATATGCGGGACATGAGGTTTTCGTGTTCGAGGGGGAACCGGCCAACGCGAAGATCACGACGAACGAGGATTTTCACGCCGCCGAGATGCGGTTGTTGTCCAGCCTGCTCGATGTGCGCACCGGACAAGGCTTCGACGTCCATTCCTTCACGGCGGGTGACCATGTCTGGCTGGGCGGCGTGAAAATTCCGCACAGCCTCGCTCTGACCGGCCATTCGGATGCTGATGTCGTGCTGCACGCCCTCACCGATGCAATATTGGGAGCCATCGGGGACGGTGATATCGGCTCGCACTTTCCACCCTCGGAGGCGCGATGGAAAGGCGCGGCCTCGGATATTTTCCTTCGTCACGCCGTAAACCGCGTGACGCAACGGGGCGGTATGATCGCGCATCTGAACGCCACGGTCGTCTGCGAGATGCCTAAGGTAGGTCCTCACCGCGAAGCCATGCGGGCGCGGATCGCGGACATTGCCGGCCTCACGCTCGACCGTGTCGCGGTCACGGCGACGACTTCGGAGCGCCTGGGTTTTACGGGCCGTGGCGAAGGGATCGCGGCCTGGGGCCTGGCAACCGTTCGGTTGCCGCTCGACCGCGACGGATAGAGCGAGGCCACGGGCATGTTCGACAAGGCTTTGATCGAGCGCGCCGCCTTTCTTTTGGACGCCTGCCGGTCTCGTGGCCTGCTGCTGGCAACCGCCGAGTCCTGCACTGGAGGCTTGCTGGCCGGACTGCTGACCGAGATTGCGGGCTCTTCGGCAGTCGTCGACCGGGGCTTCGTCACCTATTCGAACGACGCCAAGCATGACATGCTTGGAGTTCCCCAAGCGACTATTGCCGAACATGGCGCGGTCTCGTCGCAGACCGCCCTTGCCATGGCGGAGGGTGTGCTCGCCCATTCCCGCGCCACGATAGCGGTCTCCGTCACGGGAATCGCGGGACCAGGAGGCGCGACGCCGTCAAAGCCGGTCGGCCTCGTATATTTTGGCCTCGGGATCCGAGGTGGCCCGTCCCGCACCGTTGCGCGATCGTTCGGAGATGTCGGGAGGCATACGGTCAGGCTCAAGGCGGTTGAAGAGGCTTTGAGCCTTTTAGAATCAGCCGTCCGCGTTCAGATCGAGGCGCGCGTTCAGGCTGGCCCGTAGACGTCGCGGGCGCGAATCTCGAAAGCCTCGGCGAATCGCTTGAACGCGCCCTCGAACATCGACCCCATCAGCACGCCGAGCATGCGGCTCTTGAATTCGTAGGTGATGTAGAATTCTATCGTCGAATGGCCAGGCTGGATGGGATCGTCGCGGAACGCCCAGCGATTTTCGAGCGACTTGAACGGGCCGTTGACATATTCGACCAGAATGCTTTGGCGCGGTCGCTGCAGCGTGACGCGGGTGGTGAAACTCTCGCGGACCGCCATGTAACCCACCTTCATGTCGGCGACCAGGACCTCATCCCCGTCTGCGGTCACAGAACGGCGCCGCACATGCAGGCTTTGGCACAGAGGCAGAAAATCCGGATAGCGTTCGACGTCCGCGACAAGGTCGAACATTTTCTCGGCGGAATGGGGAACGACGCGGGTGGTTCGAAACGAGGGCATGGCGCTGTCATAGAGAAGGGAAGGAAAAATCGCGAGGTCGTTTCGCGCGGCGCCGACGCGCTCAGTCTCCCCCGGTTCGCGGCTGCGGGAAAACTCATCGCGCAGGCCGTCATCAGCTTTCATTAACCTTAACAGGATATCGCTGAGTCAGGTGTTTCTCACCGCCGTCGCGGTGCCTCACTGGTCGGACTCATGCAACGTTTCGCCAAAGCCGCCTGTATCCTCGGCGCCCTCGCCGTCTCTGGATGCGCCGCGCCGATCTATCGGACGGACGTCTTCAAGGCCCAACTGACCGCTCCTTATACGCTCGCCAGCGGCGACCGCATCAGGGTCATCGTCTTCGGTCAGGACGCCCTGTCGAATTCCTATGCGGTCGATGGGTCCGGCAGGGTCTCGATGCCCTTGATCGGACCCGTTCCGCTGGTGGGAATGACCACGGGCGACGCCGAGCGGGCGATCGAGACGAAGCTTCGCGGCGGATTTCTGCGCGAGCCCCATGTATCGATCGAAGTCGAAGCTTTTCGGCCATTCTTCATATTGGGCGAAATAACGACGGCAGGCCAGTATCCCTTCATCAGCGGGATGACGGTGCAGAAGGCCATCGCGGTCGCGGGCGGGTTCAGCGCCCGGGCCGATCGCAACTCGGCCAACATCACCCGCATGATCAACGGCACGCAGATCACCGCCAAGGTGCCTCTCGCCTACCCGCTGCGACCAGGCGACACGGTGAACATCGAAGAACGCTTCTTTTAGCATTTGACGGCATCGTCGGCTCATCGCTTCCGCGAGGGCCCAACATGGCGGATTCAAATGCGGCGCCGGATAGACCGCTTAATATCTTGCATGTGCTGCGGGCGCCGCTTGGCGGCCTTTTTCGCCACGTCGTCGACCTCTGTCGCGAGCAGATGCGACGCGGCCATCGGGTCGGCCTAATCGCCGACAGCCTGACAGGCGGCGAGACGGCGGAGCGCGTGCTCACTGAACTCGGGCCGCAACTCGCGCTGGGGCTGCGGCGCATTCCCATGCGTCGCGATCCTCATCCGACGGACGCTTTGGCTCTTGCGCGAATCGCGAGTTGGACGCGCGAATCGTCTGCGGATGTCGTTCACGGTCACGGCTCCAAGGGCGGCGTCTATGCCCGGCTGCCGGCTCTCTGGTCCGGCCGTCGCGGTCCCGTTCGCGCCTATACGCCGCACGGGGGGAGTCTCAACCACCGCCCGGGCAGCATCGCGAACCGTATCTACATGCAGGTCGAGCGCCTGCTGGCGACACGGACCGATTTGCTGCTGTTCGAAAGCGGCTTTATCGCCGACCGTTTCGCGACATCGGTCGGGCCGCCGCCGCATCTGTTCAAGGTGGTTCGCAACGGTATCGCCGAGAGCGAGTTCGTGCCCGTCCGTCCGATGCAGGACGCCGTCGAATTCCTCTATGTCGGCGAATTGCGGGCGGTCAAAGGCATAGACACGCTCCTTGAGGCGCTCGCCATTGTCGGAAGGCCGCTCACGAGACCGCCTCGGGCGCTCCTGGTCGGCACGGGTCCCGAGCGGGACGCGCTGCAAAAACACGCCGACCGTTTGGGCATCGGAGACCGCATCGCCTTCGCGGGCGCGCTACCAGCCCGTAAGGCATTCGAACGCGGACGAATCCTTGTCATGCCGTCGAGGGCCGAGTCGCTGCCCTATATCGTGCTCGAGGCAGCCGGAGCGCGCATCCCGCTCATCACGACCACGGTCGGTGGTATTCCCGAAATCTTCGGCCCTTACAAAGGCAGGCTGCTGCCGCCGGACGATGTCGGCCGGCTCGCGGCCCGCATGATCGAAAGCTTGTCGGCCCCGGAGGCTGAGCTAGTCCGATCAGCCGAGGACCTGGCGCGCTTTGTCCAAGCGCATTTCTCGATCGAGACCATGGTGGACGGCATCATGGCCGCCTATCGCGAAGCCTTGGCCGTTAAAATCACCGACCAATCGACAGCGTCCACGACGCTGGCGATGCGGTCCTACGACCGAGGAACCGAGACGTGAAACCTTCGCGACTCTCCAGCATGATAAGCCCGGAAGACATGAGGCGCGTCACCGATCCGACGGCGGCGCGGGTCGAGGAGGACACAGCAGCGCCGTCGGAGAAGATCCTCAGCAGCATGCTTGACGCCGCAGGCGGCCTCAACGCCAAGCCGCACTACTCGCCGGTGGTCCTCGCCGGCCTCGTCCGGCTCGTCGAATTTGCCTTGATCTGCGCGATCGGAATTACCCTCTACCTCGTTCATGTCGTTCCGCATGCCGGCTATGCGGCGTCCTATTTCGTGGCGATTCCAGCTGTCGCGACGCTATCACTCCTGGCCTTTCAGATCCTCAACATCAATTGCATCGCGGCCTTCCGCTCACCCATCCAGCAAGGCTTCCGCATCGCCGGCGGCTGGAGTTTCGTCTTTCTCGCCGCCTTGGCGTTCGTTTTCTTCCTGAAGCTCGACGTCACCATTTCGCGCGTGTGGATGCTCGGCTGGTATGGCCTCGGGCTCCTTGCGCTGCTGCTTGAGCGCGGCGCGCTATCCATGCTGACCGGCTATATGAGCCGGACCGGACGCTTGGAACGCCGCACCGTGATCGTCGGCGGCGGGCCCGCGGGCGAGTTGCTGCTGCTGGAGCTCAAGGCGCAAAAGGATACCGATCTAAAGATCTACGGCGTCTTCGACGACCGCAACGATGCCCGCTCGCCGGACAATGTCGCGGGCTATCCCAAGCTCGGCAACGTCGATGATCTCGTGGCGCTAGCGCGCCATACGCGCATCGATCTCATCATCTTCACCCTGCCGATTTCCGCCGAGCAGCGCCTGTTGCAGATGTTGCGCAAGCTCTGGGTCTTGCCGATCGACATCCGGCTCGCGGCCCATATGAACAAGCTGAAGTTCAGGCCCCGATCCTACTCCTATATCGGTTCGGTCCCGGTTCTCGATGTCTTCGACAAGCCCATCGCCGACTGGGATGTCATCATCAAGAGCATCTTCGATCGGGTCGTGGGAGCCTTGGCGCTGATCGCCTTGTCGCCGCTGCTGCTGGTGACGGCGCTCGCCGTCAAGCTCGATTCGCCCGGGCCCGTGTTCTTCAAGCAGAAGCGATACGGGTTCAACAACGAACTGGTCGAGATTTTTAAATTTCGCTCCATGTATGCTGACAAATTGGATGCTGGTGCGGCCCGTCTCGTGACGCGCGACGATCCTCGCGTCACCCGCGTCGGCCGGTTCATCCGCAAGACGTCGATCGACGAACTGCCGCAGCTTTTCAACGTGGTTTTCCAGGGAAACCTGTCCCTGGTCGGACCTCGGCCCCATGCGGTCCATGCCAAGGCGGCAGATCGGCAATATGACGATGTCGTGGACGGCTATTTCGCCCGTCACCGGGTGAGGCCGGGCATTACGGGCTGGGCGCAGGTGAATGGATGGAGAGGCGAGACCGATACGCCCTTGAAGATCCAGCGCCGTGTCGAGCACGACCTGACCTACATCGAAAACTGGTCGCTGTTGTTCGACATCTACATCCTCTTGGTCACCCCCTTCGCGCTGATCCGGAATGAAAATGCCTATTGACGCGATAGTTCACGATCATTTTGGATCAAATCGACTTAAAATCAGGAACTTGATCGATTCCAATAAGATGGCGCATCAGGCCCTGGCGCGAGGCGGCGCGGAGCAATCCGCGCGCCTCACCACGTGGCGGCTCGACTACCAGAAGCTGGTTCGGATCAGCGTCGCATTTTTCGTATTTCTCGGCTTCATCGCCATCGTCGAGCCGTCACCCTACGATTTCGCCTTCTTCCTGGCCCTTCCAGTCTGGTTCTGCGGCGGCTTTCGACTGAACCGCACCGTCCTCCTCCTCGCGGCGCTTTTCTTCGCCTACGACCTTGGCGGCTTTGTCTCCCTGATTCCTTATCTGCATGAGACGGACCCTAGGGTCTTTATGCTGCTCTCGCTTTACCTAGCCTTTTCGGCGGTGTTTTTTGCCTTCTTCCTTGCGGAGGACAGCGAGCGGCGCGGGGAACTGTGCCTCAAGGCCTGCGCCTGGGGTGCAGTGCTCGCCGCTGCATGCGGCATTGTCGGCTATCTCGGCCTCTTCGGCCTCGGCGACATCTTTTCGCGTTACGGACGCGCGTCAGGCACGTTCAAGGACCCCAACGTCCTCGGGTCGTTCCTGGTCATCGGTGGCGTCTATTTCATGCAACGGCTCGTACTAACCCGCAGCCGCCACGTCGTCGTGGACGTCCTCTCCCTCCTCGTCATCGTGGCAGCGATCTTCCTGTCGTTTTCGCGTGGCTCCTGGGGGGCCTTCGTGGTCGCCGCCGCGTTATGCGTTGGGTCCGCCTATCTGACGTCCGCCGACCGCCGCATGCGCCGCCGCATCATTGTCATGACAGCTGCGGCAATCGCGGTCGTCGTCTGCGCGCTCGCGATTGTCCTCAGCATGAGTGAAACCCGTGACCTGTTTTTCCAGCGCGCGGCATTGGAACAGGACTATGACGGCGGCGCGACGGGCCGGTTCGGTAATCAGGCGCGCTCGATCCCGATGCTGCTCGACCATATCAACGGACTGGGTCCGCTCCGCTTTCGGCTCATCTTCGGGTTGGAGCCGCACGACACTTATATCAACGCCTTCGCGTCCTATGGTTGGCTGGGCGGTTTCGCCTTCGCGCTCCTCGTCGGCCTCACGACCTATATCGGGTTCCGACTGATCCTCCGGCCATCGCCCTATCGCCGCCTCGCTCAGGTCTATTGGCCGTCGTTGTTCGTGTTCTTTCTGCAGGCGTTTCAGATCGACATCGACCATTGGCGCTACGTCTATTTTTTGCTCGGCGCGGTGTGGGGCCTCGAAGCCGCAAGACGCCGATGGGAGGTGAGGCAAACCCTCCCCGTGTCTTCGCCCGGTGGTGATCAAGAACGATCGTCCCGCAAGGGAGACGTTCCGGCGCCTGTCCCGGCGTGAGAGGCCGCCTGTTTTTTTTACGATGCCACCAAGCCCTTCTGAAACCTTGTCAGTGACACCGCGTAGCTCCGATAACCTTTCGCTGACGAAGGGCAATAACAGTGGAGCTGAACATGATTTCCAACATCCGGAAGGGCACGATCGCCGGACTATTCGTCGCGGTCTCCCTCGCCGCCGTGCCGGTATCCGCCGCGATGACCAAGATGGTCGGCGGTGCTCCGATGTATCCGACCAAGAACATCGTCGAGAATGCCGTCAATTCGAAAGTTCACACCACGCTCGTCGCCGCCGTCAAGGCCGCCGGCCTCGTGGACACGCTCGAGAGCCCCGGCCCCTTCACGGTTTTCGCGCCGACCAATAAGGCCTTCGGCAAGCTTCCCAAGGGCACCGTCGAAACGCTTGTGATGCCGGAGAACAAGGATAAGCTGACTGCGATCCTCACGTACCATGTCGTGGCCGGTACGTTGACCGCCAAGGAACTGATGTCCGAAGTGAAGGCCGGCGGAGGCAAGGCCGAGCTGAAGACCGTGCAGGGCGAGACCCTCACCGTCACCAAGGCCGGCAAGGGCCTCGATGTGACCGATGCAAAGGGCGACGTGGCTCACATCACCATCGCGGACGTGATGCAGTCGAACGGCGTGATCCACGTCATCGACACCGTCATGCTGCCGGCTGGCTGATCGACGCTTCGATCCGCTAGGGTGGAGCGGTTAGCTCCACGGAAAAAAGTGTCGATGGATAGTTGGGCACGCTTCACAATGACGACCGCCGGCATGATGGGAATGGCCGGCGTCGTGACAGCCGCCGCCGGCACCCATGTCGGCGGGGGCGAGTTAGCTCGCGTAGCGGCAGAGTTTTTGCTGATCCATGCGGTCATGGTCCTTGTGCTGGCGGGCCTCGTTACACTGGGAATGGCCTCGGGCCGCCTCTGGTTAAGCGCTGCCAGTATTCTTGCCGTGGGAACGATTATCTTCAGTGGCGATCTGGCATTTATCGCCTTTCGGGACTGGCGACCCGTACCTATGGCAGCGCCTATTGGAGGGTCGATGATGATCCTCGGGTGGCTGATCGTCACGATTGGCGCTGGAATTCGAGCGAAGCGCGTAACAAAGTTTAAGCCGGTGCGAACGGACTAGCCCTTGGCATTGTTTCAGAGGCTCGTTAGCGTGGCGGCGCTTGCAAGAACGGCTCGATCGAAGCTGGAGCAGGCGTGGCTGACGGATGAACGATGCTGGGCTCAAGTCGTGATCTCGCCGATGTCATGGCTCGCGTCGCGCTGCGTGACCGAGACGCGTTTCAGACGTTGTATCGCGCCACGAGCTCAAAGCTCTACGGGATCATCGTCAAGATCTTGAATCGTCGCGCGCCGGCCGATGAAATCTTGCAGGAGGTCTATCTCCGGGTATGGGAGCGTGCGGGCGATTTTGATCCGCTCCGGGCTTCGCCGATTACCTGGATGGCGACGATCGCGCGCAACCGTGCGCTCGACGAGCTGCGTCGCCAGCAGGTGATGCCTACAACTGAAATCGACGACGAGTTCGACCTTGCCGCAGAGACCGAAGGCGCGCTGGAAGGGCTCGAGCGGACCGACAAGCTCAAGGCATTGATGGCGTGCTTGAATGGCTTGGAAAAGGAGAGGCGTGAACTGATTCTTCTCGCTTATTATCGCGGGATGACTCGGGAGGCGCTGGCCCAGCGTACCGGACGTCCGGTGGCGACTATTAAGACCTGGCTACATCGAAGTTTGGCCCAATTGAGAGTCTGCCTTGCCCAATGAGCGATCCTGACGACGACGATGTCCTAGCAGCTGAATTCGTACTGGGAACCCTCGACGCTCAGTCGAGGGCGGAGGTGGAATTGCGGCTGAAGAACGACGGCAGTCTGAGGCAGGCGGTCGCGGATTGGGATGATCGCCTTTCGCCGCTTGTGGGGCTTTATGCGGACGTTCCGCCCCCTCCCCATGTGCTGACGAGACTTCTGTCGCAGATCGACCGATCGGCTGCGCCGGACGGCTACGGCCATACTTCGAATGTCGTGGAGCTTCAAAAAAGTGTTCGCCGCTGGCGTTTGGCAACGGCCATCACGGTTGCCATGGCTGCAGCGCTGCTCGGCTGGATTGTCGTGGTTCCCGGATCGAACCACGAAAGCCGGTTCGTGGCTGTACTGCAGAAGGATGCAGCCTCGCCGGCGATTCTGCTCGATGTCGATATCGGCGCGCGCCGTGCCGTGATCCGGCAGGTCGCCGCGGAGCAACCCACCGACAAGAGTTACGAGCTTTGGCTCATCAATCCTGAAATCGGGCCTCCGAAGTCCCTCGGTGTCGTGCAGCCGCAGGGCATCACCAAAGCCTCGCTGCGGTCCTACGATGCAGCGGTCATCGCCCGGGCAACCTATGCCATCACGCTTGAGCCGCTTGGCGGCTCGTCGACGGGTGCGCCGTCAGGACCCCCGATTCTGACAGGCAAGCTGATCAGTGAAACCCCTTAAGCGAGGGGTTCGGCGGTACGGATACGATCCCCTTGGATCTGGATGAATGTGCGCCGGCCACAACCGCTTTGCTCGCTCATGGAAAGTTCATGTGAACAGTTCCAAGACCGGATGGTGAGGGGCTGCGGGGTGAATACCATTGATGTTGATCAATCCGCTTAGGGTCCCATATACACGATCAGAGCATATAAGGGCGGGATCGATAGCCGGACCAGCCTATGTGCGGATTAAGCGCGTCAGCGGGAATTGTCGTCATGAGCACGGAAAGCGGACCTCGCGATGTGGATGCGCCAGCCGTGGTAAAAAAGGCCGACTCGGCCGATCTCAAAACCGAGATGCTCTCCACGATTCCGAGCTTGCGAGCCTTCGCGTTTTCGCTTTGCGGCAATGGCGACCGCGCCGACGATCTCGTGCAGGAAACCTTGATGAAGGCCTGGATCAATCAGGCGTCCTTCACGCAAGGGACCAGCATGTCGGCGTGGCTGTTCACCATCTTGCGCAACGTCTTTTATTCAGAATATCGCAAGCGCCGACGTGAAGTCGAGGATGCGGAGGGAACATTGGCGGCTCGCCTCGTTTCAGTTCCTGAACAGAACGGCCACATGGACCTGCAAGACCTGCGAACCGCTCTGGCCAAGTTGCCTCCCGAGCAGCGCGAGGCTCTCATTCTCGTTGGCGGTTCAGGCTTTGCCTACGAAGAGGCCGCGCAGATCTGCGGTTGTGCGCTTGGGACCTTGAAGAGCCGCGTCAATCGGGCGCGTACGGCTATTGCGGCCCTCATGGCGATCGAGACGACCGGCGATGTCGGCAGGCCTGAATGGCATGCCATGGGCGAACTCGGCAATGTGATGATGTGGGAACGCAACTGACGAATTGAATAGCGGCTCCCCCGCCTGCGGACCGCGAAGCGGCTACCCGAAGAATCGAAGAACGTGAGCCGGATCAAGAAGCTCGCGACACGGACTAGCGGTTCGCGATCAAATCCTCGACTACAGAGGGATCTGACAGGGTCGATGTGTCCCCCAAGCTGCCAAAGTCGCTCTCGGCGATCTTGCGCAAGATCCGCCGCATTATTTTGCCCGAACGGGTCTTCGGCAAGCCCGGCGCGAATTGAATCACATCGGGCGTCGCAATGGCGCCGATCTCCTTTCGGACGTGGGCCACGAGGTCCTTGCGCAATCCCTCATTGGCCTCGGTCCCCTGCATCAGGGTCACATAGGCATAGATCCCCTGCCCCTTCACATCATGCGGAAAACCAACGACCGCAGCCTCTGACACGGCCGCGTGAGCTACGAGCGCGCTTTCGACCTCCGCAGTTCCCATGCGATGTCCAGAAACGTTGATGACGTCATCGACACGGCCGGTGATCCAATAATAGCCGTCCTCGTCCCGGCGGCAGCCATCTCCGGTGAAATATTTATGAGGATATGCGGAGAAATAGGTCTCTTCGAACCGCTTGTGGTCGCCAAACACCGTTCGCATTTGGCCAGGCCAGCTATCGGCAATGACGAGATTGCCTTCGCAAGCGCCAGAAAGAATTCGCCCTTCGGTATCGACGATCTCAGGCCGCACGCCGAAAAAGGGGCGCGTGGCGGAGCCGGGCTTGAGACGCGTGGCGCCCGGGAGCGGCGTTATGAGGATACCGCCGGTTTCGGTCTGCCACCACGTGTCGACGATAGGACAACGCTCCTCGCCGACGACGCGATGATACCACTCCCAGGCCTCCGGATTGATTGGTTCGCCGACCGAACCCAGGAGCCGCAGCGATTGGCGGCTGGTGCTTTTCACCGGAGCGTCGCCGGCGCTCATGAGGGCGCGGATAGCGGTGGGCGCCGTGTAGAGGATGGAGACCTTGTGCTTGTCCACCACCTCCCAAAGCCGCGACACCGTCGGATAGTTCGGCACACCCTCGAAGAGCAGCGTCGTGGCGCCGTTCGCGAGCGGACCATAGATCATGTAGGAATGCCCGGTGACCCAGCCGATGTCGGCGGTGCACCAGTAAATGTCATCCTCCTTGAGATCGAAGACATATTCGTGCGTCATCGAGGCATAGACCAGATAGCCGCCGGTGCTGTGCAGCACGCCTTTCGGCTGGCCGGTCGAGCCGGACGTATAAAGGATGAACAGCGGCGCCTCCGCGTCCATCTCCTCGGGCGGGCAATCGGTGCCGACCGTCTCGGCCGCCTCGTGATAGACGACGTCCCGGCCCGCCACCATCGGCACGGCCGCGCCCGTGCGCGCCACCATGATGACCGTTTCGACGATGCCCGATTTCAGAATCGCGGCGTCGACATTGGCCTTCAACGGAACTTTGCGGCCGCCCCGCAAACCCTCGTCCGCTGTAATCATCACCTTGGAGCCGCAACCCACGATACGCCCTGCGAGAGCGTCGGGCGAGAAGCCGCCAAAGATGATGGAATGAACAGCGCCAATCCTGGCACAGGCCAACATTGCGTAGGCGGCCTCTGGGATCATGGGCATATAGATCGACACGGTGTCGCCCTTGCGCACGCCCTGCGCCTTCAGCACGTTGGCGAAACGGCACACTTCGCGATGGAGGTCACGATAGGTGATGCGCTTCGAATCTTTGGGATCGTCGCCTTCCCAGATGATGGCGACTTTGTCGCCGCGCGTTTCGAGGTGCCTGTCGAGACAATTGAAGGCCACATTGGTCGTGCCGTCGCCGAACCATTCGATCGACACGTCGCCCGGCGCGAAAGAGGTGGCCTTGACGCGGGTATAGGGCTTCATCCAGGCGATGCGCTTGCCGTGCTCCGCCCAGAACGCCTCCGGATCGGCAACGGATCGCGCATACATTTCTTCATAACCGGCAAGGTCAACGAGGCTGCGGCCCACAAAGCTCTCGGGGACGTCGTAGATATGCTGCGTCATGGTTCCGCTGTCCTCCCGCATCGTTTTTGAACCCGTTTTTCCCGATCAGCGGGACTGGATTCTGATGTCGGTATTTCGCGCGGTCTCACTCCAAAAAGCAATGATCAGGCTCAGTGCCGCAAGCGCCCCATCGGGGAGCCAAAAGAAAGAAGCGCCCGGAAGGACGCCTCGCCATTCGATTCGCCGCAGCTTCCCGCCCGGTCAGGGACAATCCTTCGACACTCGATCAAGTGCTTGCGCGAGCCCGGTTAGCGAATAACTGTCGGCGACGCTGCCCTTGACCAAAGGCGCCTTGACGACCAGCCGGACGTGTTTCTTCATGACGTCGATCAGTTGGCTCTCCTGCGCGGCATTTTTCATCCAGGCATTCTGCCCCTTGGTGACGAGATCGAAGGCCGTGGTGCCGACTTCCGCCTTGGCGTCGGTGCTGCCATCCTTGATCGGCACACCCATGATGACCGATATCTCGTTCCGCACCCCCTCCCCGGGGCGAGAGGAAATGAACACATAGGCCCCGTCTCGCTTCAGCGAGGCTGGAGTGCGCTGTTTCGGCTGGGCGAGCGCATAGCAGATCTTGCTCTTCGGACCTTGCGCCTCGTAGGCACCCCAGTCACCGAACGTGCCGACTAGAGTCGGCTTAGCCGCATCCTTGGCCGACAGCTTGGCTGCGGTCGACGCCTTGGGAAGAGACTTGGCGACGGCAACGCCAGGCGACGCCGCTAGCGCCACGGATAAAAGCGCGCCCGTCAACCTGCGCCATGATCGACGACGAATACTCGATTTCAGCATGCGAAACATATTTGGCGGTCCTCCGCATCTGGCCAAGACGCGAGGGAAGCTCGCGGACGGTTAGCAAAGACCTAACATACTCTACCAAAGCTCTCCGCTATGGCAAAATTCGGATATGCGCCCGAGTCACGCTTGGGGGTTGCCTTGGCGGCTCAAGCGGGTGCATGGGAGTGGCAATTATTTGACGAAAGTCCCGCAAGGCTCGTCGATCTGAAGGTGCCCGATGTCGATCAACCTGACGCGCGTAAGAATGGCATCGGCGATTGTAGCCGCGGCCCTCCTTCTGTCCGGCTGCGGCTACAATCACATCCCGACGCTGGAAGAGCAGGCCAAGGCGAGCTGGTCCGAGGTTCAGAACCAATATCAGCGGCGTGCCGATCTCATCCCCAACCTCGTCAGCACCGTCCAGGGTTACGCCAAGCAGGAAAAGGATGTGCTCACGGCGGTCATCGAGGCCCGCGCAAAGGCGACCTCCGTCACCATCGATGCCTCGAAGCTCGACGATCCTGAAAAGGTGAAACAATTCACCGATGCGCAGAATCAGCTCGGCGGAGCGCTCGGTCGTCTCATCGCGGTCAGCGAGAATTATCCCGATCTGAAATCGAACCAGAACTTTTTGGCGTTGCAGTCGCAACTCGAGGGTACCGAAAACCGCATCGCCGTGGCGCGACGCGACTACATCGAAAACGCTCGAATCTTCAACACGAGCCTGCGCACGTTTCCGGACGTGATCTGGCAGACGCTGGTGTTTCATGCCAAGCCGATCGCCGAATTCAACGCGACGACTGGCGCCGACGCTCCCCCGCAGGTCAAGTTTTAGCGCATGGTGTCGAAACGTCGACAAGGGTTGTCGGCACCATACGCTCCATGATGAGAATCGATACCGTGCCTGCCTTTGGATGGATGTCATCAAAAGGCATGGCAATTTAAGAGCCGGCCAATGGCATCAAAAGGCCCCACGAGCAGAGGACCACGCCAATCCCCGAGCGGCGTCAGGCTGTTCGCGGCACTGTGCTTCGCTGTCGTTACGTGCCTGATCGCCGTTGTGTTCCTACCTGTCGCAAAAGCGGCGACGGACCTCCCCGCGCTTAGCGGACGGGTCGTCGATAACGCCGGCCTGCTATCCGCCGCGTCGCAATCCGGCATCGAAAGCAAGCTCAAATCGCTTGAGGACAAATCCGGGATCCAGTTGGTCGTCGCAACCGTCAAGACATTGGGGGGCAATGAGATCGAACCCTACGCGAATCAGCTGTTCCGGGCGTGGAAGCTTGGCGAAAAGACCAAGAATAACGGCGTTCTACTGCTGGTGGCTCCCACCGAACATAAGGTCCGGATCGAGGTCGGCTACGGCCTCGAGGGGACGCTCACGGATGCAACCTCGAAGCTCATCATCCTGAATGCCGTGACCCCGCGATTCAAGGCGGGGGACTATCAGGGCGGCATAGAGCGCGGCACAGATGACATCATATCGGTTCTCTCGACCGATGCCGCCGAGTGGAAGAAACGGCCGGATCTACAGGTCAAGCAAGATGACGATTCCGGTACCACCTTGTGGTTCGCGGTCGTCTTCGTCATTGGCTTCGTCATTCTGGTGCTTTACCTGCAGCGAAAATCTCGACGAGGCGGCATGGTCTTCTTTCCCCCGGGCGCAGGGTCGTCATCGTGGGGATCGGGTTCGGGCACAGGCGGTTCGAGCGGCGGATCGTCCTCCTCGGGGGACAGCGGCGGCTTTTCGGGCGGGGGCGGCTCGTCCGGTGGAGGCGGCGCCTCGGGGGATTGGTGATCGCTCTAAGGCGGTGACGAAACGAGGCCGCGCGACGCTGCGCGGAGCTTGGCGTCGATTCGGTCGGAGACCGAAACAATTGCCGCGACCACGGCATCGGGATCGGCCCAATGCGGCGAATGCCCGACGCTCTTTAGAAGCATCAGTGTGGCGCCGGGAATCTCCTTGGCGGCATGCAGGGCGTGGATCCGTGGCGAGACCACGCGGTCGCCGTCCCCGACCACGATGGCGGTCGGTTCGCCGATCTCCCGCCAGTGCGGCGACTGCTCGGTCACGAACGACAACAAGCCACTGACGTCCTCGGCATTGGCGACGAACTCGGACGGACGCAACACCAGTTCGACACCGCTCCGCGCGATGAAATCCGGCGGAGCCGGCTGGGGATTGAAGACCTCCGCAACGCCAGCGGGCATGAGCAGAAGCCCCATAGGCAAGGTGAGAAGATTGACGAAGGCGGTGCCGACCACCGGCGTCGTCACGGGACCATAATACCAGGCAATGCCGGTCGACCAGGGATAGAGAACGGGCGATAGGAGGACCAGACCGTCGGTGAAGCCGGGTTGATCGACAGCGAATTCAGCGGCCAGCGCTCCCGACCAGGAATGGCCGACCACGATGGCCCGGTCGACGCCGATACTACCAAGGGCCTGTCGTAGCAGCACAGCCTGACGGGCCGGAGACGCGTCGGCAGCGCCGTCAGGACGATCGCTCCAGCCATGGCCAGGCCGGTCGGGCGCAATGACACGGAACCCCAACGCCGCCAGTTTGTCGCCAAGCGGAAGCATCACATCCGCCTGATTGCCGCTGGCTCCATGCAGCAAGACGATAGTTCGCCGTGGTGTTCCCATCGGAAGACGTTCCGTATAGTGGATCCTGACCCCGCCGACGTCGGTATAGGCCCCCTTCGCGGGAAAACGCCGGGCGATGACGCCGGCCTCCCACCATGTGAAGAGAACCCCGATCGCCACGGCGAGCAACAGACCCGCCACAACGTAGCGCAAAACCCACATCAGCAGCCTTTAAGGCAAGACGGTAACGCCGTCACGTCAAAGATCGCGCCCTTCGACATCGGGGACGAGCTCGTCCACCGCCTTGCGAATATCCGGGTTTTCCGGAAAGATTTCCTCGGCGCGCCGCAACGCCTTGAGGGCGGCCTTGTCCAGGCCGTGGCGCTTGAGGATGAAGCCAAGGCCGCTCAAGGCTCCGAAATGCCGGGGTTCGAGCGACAGCGCTCGGCTGATATCCTGCATGGAACCTTCGTCATCATTATCGAGGAACCGAAGCGTCGCGCGCTTATTCCACGCTTCTGCCCAGGACGGACGAAGTGTGACGATCTTATCCAGCAAAGCTATGGCCACCGCCTGCTGGCTCTGTTCCATCGCGCTCATGGCACGAGACATCAGCAGATCAGCCGTGTCGGAGCCTGATTCCATCCAGATATGCTGAATCAGTGTCGCGATGCCGGTTGCCTCGTCGGGATCCGTCGTTTTCGATAAACGCCCGAACAGGGCATCCAGCGAGTCAGCCCGACTGAAAGGCTTGGAATCCGCTGGTTTATCACCCTCGTCATGACCCTTGGATGGAGCCTTGGCATCAGGGTCGTGGCCGGGAATGACCGGCGAAATAATGTCGTCGGCACTATCGGCCTCGGCAAATTGCGAATGGCTTATGGGCATCTGCGGCGACGCGACAGGCGGCGATACGCTGGAGAGCCATCCCGAAACTGCCATCAAACAAAGGATATGACGATTGCGCATGAGCGCAGAATAGGCCCGACTTCGCGACGCGTCAAAGATGACGCGACGCAAAAAAAACCACCCAAAACGCCGCAGCGTCTTATGTGGTTAGATGCAGACACTCCGACAGTCAAAAAACCGGCGACGACTCAACCCTGGCGGGCTTTGTAGCGCTTCTGTGTCTTGTTGATGATGTAGACCCGACCCTTGCGGCGTACGAGCTGATTATCGCGGTGACGCCCGCGGAGCGATTTCAACGAATTGCGGACTTTCATCGCACGACCCCAAAACTAAAGACGGCGGGAGACCCCCGCCGTTGCGACCCGCTCTATGCCTCATCGGAGACTAGAGATCAACCCTCATACCGCAAGACCAGTGGCGACCACCAGGCCGCGTTGCAAACCTTCAAACACCACTTACGCCAGACCGGGCGCTACGGCATAGTGGCCCTTCGTCTTCTCGGCGATCATCGCCACGGTCACATCGGGCGCAAGTTCGATCAATGTCATCCGACCATGGACCTTGTCGATCTCGAAGACTCCGAGATCGGTAATGACTAGGTCGACCACATGCGAGCCGGTGAGAGGCAAGGTGCAGCGTTCCAGCAATTTCGGCTCCTCGCTCCCGTCCTTGGCCTTGGCCACGTGCTCCATGACGACGACCACGCGCTTGACGCCGGCGACGAGATCCATGGCGCCGCCCATCCCCTTGACCATTTTGCCGGGTATCATCCAGTTGGCGAGACTGCCATCCTGAGACACCTGCATGGCGCCGAGAATCGACAGGTCGATATGACCGCCCCGAATCATCGCGAAACTGTCCGCCGACGAAAAGAAACTCGTCGTCGGCAAAGCTGTCACGGTCTGCTTGCCGGCATTGATCAGGTCGGCATCCTCTTCCCCCTCGTAGGGGAACGGCCCCATGCCCAGCATGCCGTTCTCGCTCTGGAGCTGGACGCTTATCCCCTGTGGGATGAAGTTCGACACCAGCGTCGGAATGCCGATGCCAAGATTGACGTAGAAGCCGTCGCGCAACTCATGTGCGGCGCGTGCGGCCATCTCCTCGCGGGTCCAGGCCATCAGACAGGTCCTCCAGCGTCGAGCGATGGTCGCTTGCGTGTCGTGCGCTGTTCGATCCGCTTCGTCGGATTAGGCACGTGAACGATGCGCTGTACGTAGACCCCCGGGGTCACGATGTCGTCCGGGTCGATCTCGCCAGGCTCGACCAGATGCTCCACCTCGGCGATTGTGAGGCGGGCGGCCGTGGCCATCATCGGATTGAAATTGCGCGCGGTCTTTCGATAGATGAGATTGCCTTCGGTATCGCCCTTCCAGGCGTGAACCAGGGCGATGTCGGCGAAAAGCCCGCGTTCCATCACATAAGTGTGGCCATCGAAATCACGCACTTCTTTGCCCTCGGCAACAGACGTGCCCACACCAGTCTTGGTGAAGAAGGCCGGAATGCCGGCGCCCCCGGCGCGGATACGTTCGGCCAGCGTGCCCTGCGGCGCAAACTCGATTTTCAGTTTGCCGGCGAGGTAAAGGCTCGCGAAGAGTTTATTCTCGCCTACGTAGGACGAGATCATCTTGCCGATTTGCCCCGTCTCGAGCAGCAGACCAAGACCGACGCCATCGATGCCAGCATTGTTAGAGATGCAGACGAGGTCGCGGGCGCCGGTGTCTCGCAGGGCTTCGATGAGGCTCGACGGAATGCCGCATAAGCCGAAGCCGCCCGACATGATGGTCATGCCATCCTTGACATGTCCGTCCAAAGCCGCCGTGGCGTTGGGATATACTTTTTTCATGGCGACCCCAAATGGTGAGGCCCATTTGGTAGCCGGAGCGGTCGTGCGGTGCGAGCCCATTTTTTAATCGAGGGCAGAGAACGTTCCTCGATCGCCGAGCAGTGGCGACCCACCCTGTCAGGCCCCGCGCGCCGCGAGCGTTTCACGCCAGGCCGTGTATATGCCGCTTGCCGCGATAATCGCAGCGCCGCATAGCATCGCCGGCCCCGGAACAGTGCCGAAGGCGGCATAACCCAAGGCGGCCGCCCAGATCAGTTGCGAATAGGTGAAGGGCGCCAACACCGATGCCGGCGCGTTGCGGTAGGCGAAGACTTGCATGAGGCTGGCGATGGTGGCGAAAAATCCAATGATGCCGCCGATCGCCACCTGCTGCCAGGTCGGTGTGTGCCATTGGAACGCGACAGCGATCGAGAGCAGCACGAAACCGATGATCGCCGAATAGAAAAGTGTCGTCTCCGCGCGGTCGTCCTTGACGAGACGTGTCGTCACAACCGCAGTGGCGCTGGCTAGGCTGCCGCACAGGGGAATCAGCGAGGCGAGATGGAATGTGCTCGACCCGGGCTGCACGATGACCACTACGCCCAGAAGTCCCACCAACGCTGCCGCCCAGGTCCGCAGGCCGACTTTTTCCTTCAGGAACAGCGCCGCCATGCCCGTGACGAGCACCGGCGCGAGGAAGCCGATCGCCGTGGTTTCGGCCACGGGCAGAAAGCTGAAGGACACGATGGCGATCGCGGTCGATGTCGCGAAGGCCAAGGCGCGGGCGAGCTGCAGCTTCGGTCTATCGGTCAGCAGCATCGTGCGGCCGCGCAACAGCATCGGAGCGGTCATGATGACGAATACCAGATAGCGCAGCCATGCGACTTCGAGCGGCGGCAAGACGCCGGTCAGCATTTTGGCGGCCGTGTCGGAAACCGGAAACAACGCCGTGCAAGCCAAAAGGGCCAGCACTCCGACCAAAGTCCGTTCACGGCGGGGGACTGCCTTTTCAGCGGATTGAGGCGCCACGCTTGCGGAGCGATGCGCCGACGCGTCCCGCTTGGCGGAGGGCGCGATTCTGCTCCATCGAACCCTCTTCGGGCCGTCCGGCGGCCCTCTGTGCGTCGGGCGGGTGGTGTTTGGCATGGCGGTCGCCATGGCAACCCTCGTTGGCATCTGAAAAGACGACTCTTCAGTACAGTGCCATGTTGAACAGGCCCTTACGCTTCCGCGACCGCATTGCTGCGATGCACTCGATGCTTGGTGAAATGACGTGACTGTATCCACCCTCGACATCGCGAAGCCGGTGTGCGAGTGCGGATTCATCGCAATGGCGGGAATACCGATGGCGAATGGCACACAAGACTTTGTCGGCGACCCTCGAAACGACGATGTCTTCGTTTCCGTGAACGGCGCGCTTGTTCATCGGGATGCAGCCTCCGTATCCGTGTTCGATTCAGGCTTCGTCCTCGGGGACGGCGTCTGGGAGGGATTGCGCCTCGTGCGAGGCAAGATCGCCTTTCTCGATGCGCATCTCGATCGGCTCTACGAAGGCGCGAAGATGCTGATGATCGACATCGGCCTGTCCCGCGCCGAGCTCGTCGAGCGGTTGCGCGCCTGCCTCGACCATAACCGCATGGAGGATGGGGTCCACATCCGGGTCATGGTCACTCGGGGCAAGAAGCGCTCTCCTTATCAGGACCCGCGTCTTACCATCGGCTCAGCAACGGTCGTCATCGTGCCCGAATGGAAATTGCCGCGTCCGGAAATGCTTGAACGCGGTGTGAGCCTTTTCACGGTGCATGTGCGCCGTACAGGGCCCGCCGACCAGGACCCACGGCTTAACAGCCATTCGAAGCTCAACGACATCCTGGCCTGCATCCAAGCCATGAACGCTGGAGCCGACGAGGCGTTGATGCTCGATGATCGGGGCTTCGTCGCGACATGCAATTCCACGCATTTCTTCATCGTCCGGGGCGGCGAGGTCTGGACCTCCGCAGGCGGCTTCTGCCTGCGCGGCATTACGCGCGACGCCGTGTTGCACGCGGCTCGGCGCGCCGACATTCCGGCCTTCGAGAAGGACTTCTCCCTCTATGACGTCTACGGAGCCGAAGAGGCCTTCATCACCGGCACCTTCGCCGGGCTGACGCCTGTGACCGTCGTTGACGGTCGGCTGCTTCCGAGGCTCGGAACGGCACAGGACACGTCGGGGCCGATAACACGCCGCCTCCGCGACCTTTATCTCGAGATTCAAGCCGAGGAAGCCGGGAGGCTGGTGTCATGACGCCCGTCAGGATCGCCATGTGGTCAGGCCCTCGCAACATTTCCACCGCCATGATGCGTTCGTTCGAGAACCGCGCCGATGCGGTGGTGAGCGACGAGCCCTTCTATGCGGCCTATCTTGAGGACACCGGGCTCCAGCATCCCATGCGCGACGAAATCCTGTTTGCCCAGCCGCGAGATTGGCGCTCCGTCGTCGACATCATCACCGGGCCGGTGCCGAATGATCGCCCGGTGTGGTATCAAAAGCACATGACGCATCATATGCGCCCGGGGTTTGGCCGAGACTGGATCGACGGCATGTGCAACGTGTTTTTGATCCGGCCTCCGGAGGCGGTCATCGCCTCCTACATTGAGAAACGCGCCGACGTCACGCTCGATGACATCGGCTTTCCCCAGCAGGTGGAGATCTTCGATAGGGTTTCGGATCGGCTGGGCCGCGCTCCTCCCGTGATCGAGGCCAGCGATGTGCTGGCCGATCCGGACGGTGTGATGAGACGACTCTGCGCGGCCTGCGGCATCGGCTTCGATGAAGGGATGCTGGCTTGGCCGGCGGGTCGTCGGGACAGCGATGGCGTCTGGGCGCCGGCCTGGTACGACACCGTGGAGCGATCGACCGGGTTCTCGCGGGCTCGTCCCGACAGGCAGATCGGTGATCTCCCGCAGGACTTGCGCCGGATCGCGGAGGCCGGCCGGCCGCTGTACGAACGGCTAGCGACTTACCGGCTTTAGATCACGATGTCTTCGAATGGACTTCATCCAAAGACATCGTGATCGATTTCAATGATATAGAGCATGATCTCGCCGGACAACCCGTGCCCACTTTTCGGCATCAGGCTTTCGACGGGCTGTCGCCGACCGTGGCGTCTTTGCGTCGAGGCACTGGACTGCCGTCCGGTGCGCCTTGAGCGCGGAGTGAGGCCTCACGCACGAGCGAAGCGTGCCGCACTCATGTCACGCACCGATTCGACAATCGCTGTCGCCTTCTCGCGACCGTCGATATTCTCAGCCTTTCCAAGATCCTCGGCCGCAGACGCCATCAGTTCCTTGGCTTCGGCAAGCTGGTCACGAAGGTCGTCGACCGACCGCTTCAGATTGTCGCGCCGCACCACCGCCGCTCGCGCATAGGTCGGATAGGCAAAATGGGTCGTATCGGAGATGCCGGCCCGTTGCTCCTCGGTCTGGATCTCGCGATCGAGGTCGCTCGTCATGCGCGTGAATTCGGCAATCATGGTCTCGATTTGTGTTACGCGCCGCCGTCGTTCGTCGACCTGAAAACGTTTGAGGCGGATAAGGTGATCCCGCGACTTCACCATTTGATACTCCGAGACGCGAGGGGAAAACGCCCCCTGTAAACCGTGCCAAATACCGCGAGACAGGATCACAATCGCCCATGGAAGTTGCTTCTTCCTTACCGCTTGCCATACAAAGGAACGCTGTGTTTTGAGTCGTCCGTCAGCATGACGCGTAAACGCTGCGTTTACCTGTTTCATTAACAATGCATCGACTGGCACGCCGTGTGACCGAATGGTTGCAAGGGCGTGGCGGGCACGGATCGATTCGTTCGACGAGACCGATTTATCCAAAGAGCGAAAACGAGACTGCGGCTTTTTGGTCGATCTCGACGCGGGGGCCACGCTCCTTGCCGTCGGCCGGACTGGTGGAGTTAGAGCGGTGGATTCGTTGTCTTTTCAGCGAAAGCGGTATGGGGATGGTCATAAGAGTAAGTTCCATTAACCATTTAGGGCTAGGCTCCAGCCGTCACTCTGGCAGCGTACTCGGTTTCGATCGAGGTGCCGGATCGCGCAGGTCGCGTTTCAGCCAGATGGACCAGGGCAAGGGTGGGGATCTGACATGCGCGTGCTTTTGATTGAAGACGACAGCGCCACTGCCCAGAGCATCGAATTGATGCTCAAGTCGGAAAACTTTAATGTTTATACCACCGACCTGGGCGAAGAAGGCATAGACCTCGGCAAGCTCTATGACTACGACATCATACTCCTCGACCTGAACTTACCGGACATGTCCGGCTATGAAGTGCTCAGAACCTTGCGGGTGGCGAAGGTCAAGACGCCCATCCTCATTCTGTCCGGCCTCGCGGGCATCGAAGACAAGGTCAAGGGGCTCGGTTTCGGTGCAGACGACTATCTGACCAAGCCTTTCCATAAAGACGAACTCGTCGCGCGGATTCACGCCATCGTCCGTCGATCCAAGGGGCATGCTCAGTCTGTGATCGCCACAGGGGATCTGGTCGTCAATCTCGACCAGAAAACCGTGGAGGTGTCAGGCTCACGCGTGCATCTGACCGGCAAAGAATATCAGATGCTCGAACTGCTCTCGCTGAGGAAGGGCACTACTCTGACGAAAGAGATGTTCCTCAATCACCTCTACGGTGGCATGGATGAGCCGGAACTGAAGATCATCGACGTCTTCATCTGCAAGCTGCGCAAGAAGCTCGCCAATGCCAGTCACGGACGGAACTTCATCGAGACGGTCTGGGGCCGCGGCTATGTGCTGCGCGAGCCCAACGAGGTTGATGAGCGGATCACCGCCTGACCGGTCGCGATCGTTCTTTGTACCGATGCTACAAAAAGGGGAGCGGCCATGCCGCTCCCCTTTTTGTTTTCTACGACGGCACAGCGGCCGAGCCCCATCGACAATAAAGCCGTCAGGCCAAGAGAGAGGCGCGGACGTCCAAGTCTTTTAGAAAACTTGTCAGCGCGTCTTGGCCAGGACACTCCAGATGGTCGGCACCAGAAGAGCCGCAAGAACCATTTTGACAACGTCCCCAGCGATGAAAGGAACCACGCCATGAAGGAGGGCTGATTCCAATCCCACGAAATGCGACAGCCACGCAAAGCCAAGCCCGAAGATCACCACTTCCCCCGCCGCCATAGCGGCCAGCAAACGCCAAAACGAACGATCCGCGCCTCGTTCGGCGAACCAACCGATGAGTGCCGCAGCGACGAGATAGCCTAGGAGATATCCGGCTGTGGGACCCATCATATAGGCTAGCCCGATGCCATGCTCAGGCGTTCCGGCGAACACCGGCAGGCCTACCGCTCCCTCAACCAGGTAAAGCAGCACCGTAGCGGTAGCGAGACGCGCACCGAGGGTAGAGGCCAGCAGCATCAACGCCAGAGTCTGCAGCGTCAACGGGACCGGAACGAAGGGGACCGCGATCCGCGCCGACAGGGCAAGAACGGCGCTTCCGATCATGGCGAGAAGAACCGCCCGCATGGCCCTGGCACTGGTCGAGGATTGCTCGGGCCAAACGGCGCCCGCCAAGGTCGGCCGACCTGGGAATCGAATATCGGTCATGAACATCTCCATACCGCGTCAGGCTTGCTTTCCGTCAACCTTCACCGCAGTTTAACCTTCTCATAGGACGCGCTCTGAGCCTGGGCAAGAAAAGCTTGGTATGCGGGACGCGTGAGTTGCGGAGTTCCATCCGGCCGTGACCACCGAGCCTATCCCGTTCGATCGTTCGATCTCGGCCAAACCCGAGGAGCTTCAGGCCGTCTCTCCGTTGATCCGGCGTCTCATTGCCAACAATGGAGGTCCCTTTACCTTTACTGGAACCTGCACCTACATCGTCGGCAGAGGCGATGTCACCATCATCGATCCCGGCCCGGCGGAACGTTCGCATCTGAAAGCCATCAAGGACGCAGTCCGAGGGGAGACAATTCGGCAGATCCTGCTGACGCACGCCCATCGCGACCATTGCGAAGGGGCCAACGCTCTTCGCCAGGAGACGGGGGCCAGGATTATCGCCTGTCGGGAGCGCCCTGCCCTCGCCGGCTCCGACGGGAGGCCCGTGCTCGACGCGGGGAGCGATCCTCGTTGCATCCCCGATCAGGTCGTCGAAGAGGGAGACAGCGTCGAGGGCGGAAACCATCGGCTT
This sequence comes from Lichenihabitans sp., assembly GCA_965214365.1. Taxonomy (GTDB): domain Bacteria; phylum Pseudomonadota; class Alphaproteobacteria; order Rhizobiales; family Beijerinckiaceae; genus Lichenihabitans. The sequence continues at coordinate 439,824 of CBDCBM010000003.1, read as the reverse complement.
GAGGTCATCGCCACGCCGGGCCACGCCGCCGACCATCTGGTGTTTGGCTTCGATGACGAGAAGGCGCTTTTTTCGGGTGATCACGTGATGGCCTGGTCCACGACCGTCGTAGTCCCTCCCGATGGCTCGATGAAAGCCTATATGGCGTCCTTGCGTAAGCTGGTGAACCGGGACTACGCCATCTATTGGCCCGGTCACGGCGGACCTGTTCGTAACCCCAAGAGCTTCGTCAACGCGCTGCTGGTTCATCGACAATGGCGTGAGGCGGCCATCCTGCGTAGGCTCGCGGCGGGCGACACGACAATCGCGACCATCGTGTCCCATATCTATCACGGTCTCGCGCCAAGCCTGCGCGCCGCCGCAGGCCAGTCTGTGCTCGCACACCTCATCGATCTCATCGAGAGGGGCACAGTAATGGCGGATGACAAACCCAGCCTATTGATCCGCTACACCCTGCCTTGACAACAATGCGTTCAAGTTGATTTGCTTCGTGGTCCTCATCACATGAACGTGCTGACTTATTCTGAGTCGGAGCATGTCCGCCCAAATGGGGGCTTGCGCTAGAATGACAGACCCGGCAATTGCGCCGTACCCTCTATCTTGACACCCTCGAGTTCGGCTGGGTCGTAGCCCAGGGCACGGAGGACGGTGGGCGCGATCTGCGTGGTCTGGACGAGTGCCGTCAGTCTGGCGGGGTTGAGTTTTGGTGCGCTGAGCAACAAAGCGACGCTACGGTCATCGACATTGAATCCGCCATGTTCGGCGATCTTCTTGCCGGATGTATAGACGACGCCTGGATTGACGCCGACGATGAAGTCAGGGGTGCGACTGTCGTGAGCCGGGTCGGTATAAATCGTCGCCATCGCGTTGGGGGTGATAATCTGACCGATCCCCAAAGCCTTGATCGAGCTTTCGAGATAGGCTTGGGCGGCGGCGACGGTCTTTTCCCGATCGGCGGGCTGGAGCCAGATCAGTGCAGCATCATCGGCAATGTGGAACGCATAACCGGGAGTCTTGGTGTAAGGGTCGTCGTCGAGAGCCTGAAAGGTCATCGGGTCGATCGGCGACTGGCCATGTTTCGAGGCTATGACGACGAGCGTGCTCTCTTCGAGATGGTGCATCCGGAGCGCTGCGAGGATCTCGCCCAATGCGCCATCCACATAGTCGAACTGGCCTGCCAGTCCGGTGTTCGGCCGACCTGACGCATCCTTGTAACCGCCGACGAGGTCCGGCGGATCGTTCGGGCCCGCCTTCGGCAGCTTCTGACCGACGCTGACGGCCTGAAAATTCAAGCCGAACAGCATAGGGACTGGAGCCGGATGCGTGCCAGTGCTGTCCATCCCGCCGATCTCGTTCAAAATGGCCTTCACTCGCGCTTCGTCGAAATCTCGCTCAGCCTTGAAGCTCTCGGTTGTCTTGGCCTTCGTGCCCGGAATCAGGCTGTCCTGTTCAAGCGCGTAAAGATCGTCGAGCCCGTGTCCAGACGGGCCGTTCAACCATTCATAGGCCGGATGTTTATCGGACCAGGCCGTCCTGTAGCCATGCGCCTTGACGATTTCGAAGATGTTATTGACGCGAACGAAATCATGCGGATAAACCGGCTGGCATTGGCCTTGGATGAGGGTGAGCGGCAGTTTCGCGGGGTCGATTTGCGACTTGTCGTCGCCTGGTGTGCCCCCGGCATCGATCCGATCCGGATCGACATCGATATTTTCGGCGAAAGCCACCTCCGCCCCGACGGGGCCTTGGCATTTCGATCCCGGCGCGAAATAGGTCCGGTCGTAGCTGTCATCATAAAAAACGCCAGTCGACCGGGGCGTCCCTCCGGTAACCTGCGCCGCCATACCAGGAAAAGAATCAGATGGGGAGGTCGTCATCGCGTTCGGGTAGAACAACCCTGTTCGCATGAGCGTCGCCAACGTGCTGTTTGGATGTTCGCCCACATAGTTCATGACGTCGAGCGCATGCATGCCATCGATGCTGATGAGCAAGACATGCTGGTAGGGCGCATCGGCGGCGGCGGACGCCAGCGGCGAGGTGAATATCGCCAAGGACGCCAGCGCGACAGCGGACAACGTTCGATCGAACATGGGCATAAGGCTCGCTTCTCGACAGGGTCGGTCGAGGTTTGTTAGGCGCCCCGGGTGACTGCCTGATGAAGACATGCGGACGTCCCCACCCTTGTCGCTCGGGAAGAGTTTCCGGTAGAATTGCGATGCGGGGCCTCAGTGAGGAATGGGATATGGCGCGTATGACCCGGCGGGCGTTGTTGGCGGGCGCCGGTGGCAGCCTCGCGCTGCCCCTTCTTGAAAGAGCCTCTCATGCCGAAAGTGAGGCCAAGCCGAATATCGTCTTCATTCTGGCGGACGATCTCGGCTACGCCGATCTCACATGCTATGGGCGACCCGATTTCAAAACGCCCAACATCGACAGCATCGCCGCCGCCGGTGTCCGCTTCACCCAGGCCTATGCCAATTCGGCGGTGTGCTCGGCGACCCGCACCGGGCTCATCACCGGGCGTTATCAAGATCGTCTGGCGATCGGCCTTGAGGAACCTCTCTCCGCCAATGTGGCTGGCTTGCCGCCGGGTTACCCCACCCTACCCTCGATCCTACGCGCTGCCGGATACCAGACGGCTCTGATCGGCAAGTGGCACCTCGGCTTCCTTCCAGATTATGGCCCGCTGAAGAGCGGCTACGACCATTTCTACGGCATTCGCGGCGGCGCCTCCGACTATTTTCGGCATGATCAGTCGCTTTGGAGCGAGGACGTGAGGGCTCATGAGGCGGGCTATCTCACCGACCTCCTCGGCAACCATGCGCTCACCATGATCGAAACCTTCGCGAAACAGGCGAAGCCCTTCTTCATCAGCCTGCATTTCACGGCGCCGCACTGGCCGTGGGAGGGTCCGGACGATAAGGCTGAATCCGATCGGCTCGCCGCCGAGGACACGCCGACCGCGATCGAGGACTTCGACGGCGGTGACCAGAAGACCTATGCGGACATGGTCACCCGTATGGACTTTCAGATCGGGCGTGTGCTCGAGGCGCTCGACCGGGCGGGCGTCGGCGACAACACCATCGTGATCTTCACCAGCGACAATGGTGGCGAGCGGTTTGCGGATACTTGGCCCTTCACGGGAAAGAAAACGGATTTGCTGGAAGGCGGCTTGAGGATTCCGGCGGTGATGCGCTGGCACGGCAAGGTTCAACCCGGCCTGGTCAGCGACCAGGTTATGATCTCGATGGATTGGTTGCCGACCCTGACCGCCGCCGCCGGTACGGGTCCCGACCCCGCATACCCGTCGGATGGGATGAACGTCCTGCCACAGATTCTGAACCACGCGCCGGCCGTTGGTCGAACGCTCTACTGGCGCTACCTGCACAAGAATCAGGAGGCGGCGCGGGATGGCGACTGGAAATATCTGAAGGTGATGGGCAACAGTTTCCTATTCGATGTCGTCAGCGATCCGCTCGAGCGCGCCAACCTCAAACATCGGCATGCCGATGTGTTCGACCGTCTCGTGGCGCAATGGCAGGGCTGGAACGCGACCATGCTGCCGTTCACGTCGCAAAACTTCTCCTACGGCCTTTCGGGCGAGGAATTGGCCGACCATTACGGGGCACCGCCGACAATCGAGGGCAGCGACACGCGGCCAAAATAACCGTTGTCGCAACACTGCAATCCGGTGAACTCTTTTTTTGCTGTCATGGCGGGCCGAATGCGAAGCAGCTGGCTCAGCGACTGTATTTGAAGTCGAGCGCTAACGAAGCTTCAGGAGCAAATCGTTAAGCGCCCTGCGCTCCCCCGCGTCGAGAGGCCCCAAGGTCTCGTCGGTGATCCGCGTCGCATGCGGCATCAGGCGTTCGACCAGATCACGGCCAGATTCGGTCAGTTGCACCAGACGCCGACGCGCATCGGCCGGATCGGGACTTGTCCGGGTGAGGGCGCGGGCGGACAGCCGGTCGATCACTCCCTTGATGGTCGCGGCATCCATCACTGTGAGGCGACCCAGCAGGTTCTGCGACAGCGGACCGGCTTCGTAAAGTTTCGCCATAGCGGCCCATTGAGTCGTCGTGACTTCGCCGTCGACACCCGCCGCGAAAATCGCCGCGTGGCGCTGTGCAACCTGCCGCAAAATGAAACCGACCTGTTCATCAAGACTATAGGCCGGTCGGGCGGGCCGAGAGGCATCCTCAGTAGCGTGATCGCGCATCATACCGCCAAATGGAGAGGGGCCGGCCGGCCGAACGACTTCGAGGCGATGCGACCAAGTCGTGAACCACGGTCTCTATCACACCGCTAAAAAGGCGTCGCAGGTTTCGGGGTTGGCATCGATGTCGGCCATGGTGCCGCTGAAGCGCACCTGACCGTGCTCGATGATCACCGCGCGATCAGAAATCAACCGCGCGAAATGGAGGTTTTGCTCCGAAACCAGCAGGCTCAGACCCTCCCGCTTGAGCTTTTGGATCGCCTTGGCCATGTCCTCGACGATCTTCGGGGCCAGCCCTTCGGAAGGCTCATCGAGAAGCACGAGGCTCGGGTTGCCCATCAGCGAGCGGCCGATGGTCAGCATCTGCTGCTCACCGCCGCTCATGGCGCCGCCGGCCCGCTTGCGCATGCCGCCGAGGTTCGGAAACAGCGAGTAGATTCGCTCAGGCGTCCAATGCGGCGCGCCGTGCCGGGCAGCCTGCCGCCCGACTTCAAGATTTTCCTCCACCGTCAGGTCGGCGAAGATTCGCCGGTCCTCGGGCACGAAGGCCAAGCCGCGCCGCACGATGTCATAAGTCGGTAGGGTCGAGATCTCCGCGTCATCGAAAATCACCTGCCCGGAGCGGCGGGCAAGCAGTCCGGCGATGGCCTTGAAGGTCGTCGATTTGCCGGCGCCGTTGCGGCCGACCAGCGCCACGACCTCTCCGGGCCGGACATCGAAAGCGACGTCAAAGAGAATCTGCGCCTGCCCGTACCATCCTTTGAGACCCGAGACCGAGAGTTTCACGGGGACACCGCTTCGGCTGTGGCGCCAGCGGCATAGACGAGGCTATCGCCGAGATAAGTCGCCCGCACGCGGGGATCGGCCCGAACGGCGTTGGGCGCCCCAGAAGCGATGATCTCACCGCGCGCCAGCACGATGATCCGATCGGCATGTTCGAAGACGATGTCCATGTCATGCTCGGTAAAGAGGACGCCGATGCCTCGGTCCCGCGCGAGACGGGCCGTGAAACGCATGAGATCGATCCGTTCATTCGAGGCCATTCCGGCGGTTGGCTCATCCATCAGCAGCAGGCGGGGCTTGTTGGTCAGCGCGACCGCCAGTTCCAATCGCTTGAGATCGCCGTAGGCTAGTTCGGCGCAGGAGCGCTCGGCCTGTGGTCGCAATCCGACGAGATCGAGAAGCGCGTCTGCCTCCGCGACGCGGGCACTTCCCGCATAGCCGACGAGACGAGACAGACGGCCTTGGTCGGAGAGAAGCGCGATCTGCACATTCTCGCGCACGGTCATGGAGTTGAAAGTCGCTGTGATCTGGAAGGATCGTCCGACGCCCTTGGCCCACATGGCGCGGGGCGGCAGGCCGGTGACGGTGGCGCCGCCGAGGCGAATGCTTCCCTGGTCCGGTCGAATCTGCCCGTTCAGCATGTTGAAACACGTCGATTTACCGGCTCCGTTCGGCCCGATCAGGGCCAGGATCTCACCCGCGCTCAACGAGAAGGACACGCTCTTGACGGCATGGACGCCGCCGTAGGATTTGGACAAACCCTCTACGACGAGAAGTGGTTCGGGTTGGCTCATTCGGCGCCCTCCGGCTGAGCCTGGGGCAGGCTGGCCAAGGCTCGCGGCCGCCGGGCACGCAAGGTTTCCGCGAAGCCCACGATGCCGCTCGGAAACAGCACCACAAGTCCGACGATGATGAGACCCAACACCAGTTTGGAATAATCGGTCTGGCCAACCAGCCAGATCGACAAGGTCTTGTAGACGATCGCGCCGATGAAACTGCCCGACACCGTGCCGATGCCGCCAAGAAGCACCATGACCAACCCATCGACCGAGGTGGAGATACCGAGATTGTCGGGAAACACGCTGCCTTTCAGAAAGGCGAAAAGTCCGCCGGCCAGAGCCGCGAAGGCGCCTGAGATCACGAAAGCCTTCCAGTGGGTGCCCTGCCTGCCGATGCCGATCGCCGCCGAACGGAGCGGTGAGTCGCGCACCGCCCGCAAGCTGAAGCCGAACGGCGAGAAGGTGATGATGCGCAACGCCGCCCCACCACCGACCGCGATGGCGAGGGCGAGCCAATAGAGCACGCGAGGATTGGAGGCCCAGGCATCCGGCCAGATGCCCACAAGGCCGTTGTCACCGCCTGTCACATCGTTCCACTGAAACACGATGGACCAGGCGATTTGCGCGAAGGCTAGGGTCAACATGGCGAAATAGACGCCGGAAAGGCGGATGCAGAACCAACCGAAGAGCGCCGCCCCGGCCGCGCCCAGCGCCACGGCGCAGGCGAGAGCGGGCAGCATGGGAAGGCCGGCGAGCTTGACGGCGAGCGCCGCTCCGTAGGCCCCAAGGCCGAAATAGGCCGCATGGCCGAATGAGGCGAGGCCGCCAGGCGACATCAGGAACTGAAGGCTTATAGCGAAGAGCCCGAAGATGAGGATTTCCGTTCCAACCGTCAGCGCGTAGCCGCCCGCGATGAAGGGCAGACCGGCCGCGCCGAGCACCAGCGCCATCATGGCCCAACGCATGGCGGGCGACAAAGGCCGCCATGGCGCAACCGTCGACGCGGACTGAACCCTCGCCATGGCTTCGGGTCGGCCCAGCAGTCCGAACGGGCGGACAACCAGAACCAAGGCCATGACGATGAAGACGAGGACCAGCGATACGCCGGGAAAGACCAGGATGCCAAAGGCATTGAGTTCGGCGACGATCACCGCCGCCAAAAAAGCGCCGCCGACACTGCCGAGACCGCCGATCACCACCACCACAAAGGTCTCGACGATGATGCGCAAATCCATCGTGTGATTGACGGCGTCGCGCGGGATCTGCAAGGCGCCTCCAAAGGCCGCCAGAAAGACGCCAAGCGCAAAAACACCGGTGAACAGCCATTTTTGGTTGACGCCAAGCGCCGCCACCATCTCGCGATCCTGGGTCGCGGCCCTCACCAGCACGCCGAACCGCGTGCGATGGAACAGCAACCACAGAAGACCGAGCACGACTGGGCCAAGCACGATCAGAACCAGGTCGTAGCTCGGCACAAGCTGCCCCAACACAGAAACCGCGCCGCGCAAGCCGGGCGCGCGAGGGCCGACAAGGTCATCCGGCCCCCAGATGATGACGGACAGATCCTCGACCACGAGCGTCAGGCCGAAGGTCGCCAGAAGCTGGAACAGATCGGGCGCGCGATAGATCCGGCGCAGCAGGATCATTTCGACCAGAGCGCCAAGAGCGGCAACCGCGAGCGCTGCTGCCAGCAGGCTGCCCCAGAAGCCGAAGGCTCCCTCGAAACGTTCGGTAAGCGTATAGGCCACATAGGCGCCCATCATATAAAAGGCGCCATGGGCGAAATTCACGATGCGCGTGACGCCGAAAATGATCGACAAACCGGACGCCACGAGAAATAGCGACGAGGCGCCGGCAAGACCCGTCAGGAACTGAGCGACATAGAGATCCATCATCATGCCTCTAGGCGGTGTCTTGGCCCTTCTCCTCGCCTGCGGGGAGAAGGAACTAGTCTCACCCCTGCGGACGAAGCTTCTTCACCTCTTCGTCGCTCGGCAGGTATTTCCCGCCGTCGTGATAGTCGAACCTGGTCATCACGCCTTTGCCGTCTTGCAGGGCCGTGGTGCCGACGAAGGCCCCTAGCGTGGATTGATGGTCGATGGCGCGGAATGCCGCCTTGCCGAAGGGCGAGTCGAATTCGATCCCTTCGGCGGCACCGATGAGTTTGTCGGTGTCGGTTGATCCCGCCTTGCGCAGGATATCGGCTGCGGCCTCGATGAGCGTGTAGCCCACCACTGAGCCGAGGCGCGGATGATCGTTGTATTTGTCCTGATAAGCCTTGAGAAAGGCGTCGTGCGCGGGGGTGTGGATCGCATACCAGGGATAGCCGGTGACGATCCATCCCTCGGGCGCCTCATCCTTCAGGGCATCGAGATATTCCGGCTCGCCTGTCAGAAAGCTGACCACCGATTTGCCCTGGAACAGCCCCCGGGTGTTGCCCTCACGCACGAGCTTGACGAGGTCAGGCCCGAACTCGACGTTGAGGATCGCATCCGGCTTCGTTGCGGCGATGGCCTGAACCACCGGGCCGGCGTCGATCTTGCCCTGCGTCGGCCACTGCTCGCCAACCCATTCGATATCGGGCCGCTTGGCCGATAGCAGCTTCTTGAATACCGCGACCGCCGACTGGCCGTATTCGTAGTTCGGCGCGATGGTGGCCCAACGCTTGGCGGGAAGCTTAGCGGCCTCATCGGCCAGCATCGAGGCCTGGACGTAATTCGAGGGGCGCAGGCGGAAGGTGTAGTGGTTGCCGGCCGACCAGACCATGGCGTCGGTCAGCGGCTCACCGGCCAGATACATGACATGTTTCTGTTTCGCGAAATCCGCAATGGCGAGCCCGATATTGGAAAAGAACCCGCCCGCCAGCAGGGCGACATTCTCATTCGTAACGAGTTCGTTCGCAGCGGTAATCGCCTCGGCCGGCTTGCCGGCATCGTCCTTCGAGACCACCACCAAGGTCTTGCCATTGATACCGCCATGGGCGTTGACGTCTTCGACGGCAAGCTGCCAGCCCTTGCGATAGGGCTCGGTGAAGGACGGCAGCGCCGAATAGGAATTGATTTCGCCGATCTTGATGTCCTCGGCGCGTGCCGCGCCCGCAATGGACGTGCCGAGCACCGCCGCGCCAAGCAAGGCTAAGAATGATCTCTGTTCCATAAGCTTCCCCCAATGAATTCAATCGATCGCATCGACACGCCGCATTCTACGGAGTGGAAAAGGGTCCCTACCTCAGCCCGTCTTCGCCCTTGACCTCGGTGATCGTCAGGCCACCGACGCGTGGCAGCGGCCGCCCGCTGTCGGTCACAGCGACCGCGACCATGATCTCGTTGGCCCGGGGTGCGTCGTTGATCCGCACCTCCATGCCGTCGAAATGGCTGCGCACGAAGGCCGCGTCCTTGTGACCGAGGGGGATGTCGAGTACCGCCCCTGGACCGCCGCGCTTCTTGGAGGACGGGATCAGCGCTGCGCCCCGACCTAGCGCCTTACGGACGGGTGTGCCCATCTTGGGATGGAGCAGAGCGGCCGCATGTTCGAGTTCGCCGCTCTCACCGACGAGCGCGGCTTTCCCATAGCTTTGCGCTCGCTCGCCCACGATCCCGAGCGCCGCGACGGCGCGTTCGGTCAACAAGCCCCCGAGTTCCTCGCCGATGGCGATCAAGGCAGAGAGATCCTCGACATAAGTGCCGGCGAACGGGTTCTCGATCACCGCGACGGCGGCGGCGCGCCGGGTCGGCGGATCGATAACGCGCCCCATCTCCAGCCTTGTCTCTTCGACGAAAGTGACGATCTTCCGGATCTTCGCGTTCATCGCAATCCGTCCTCCCCCTTGATGTCGCCGGCCTTCAGGCCCCCGACCCGCTGATGGATGCGCGACCCCGTGGTCATGACCAGCGCCAGCACGATCTCATCGGCGCGAGGACCGTCGGCGAAGCCCACTTCCATCGCGTCGAAATGGCTGCGCACATAGGAGGCGTTGACGTGGGTGATCGGCACGTCGAGCCTCGTGCCCGGGCCACCGACCTTTTTCGTGGATGGAACGATGGCCTTGGCGTCGCCCAGGATCTCGCGCATGGCGTAACCGCCCGGAACGTGCCAGAGCGCTCCGTGTTCGATCTCCCCGGCCTGCCCCACGATTGCGCCCTTGCCGTAGCCCTCGATCGCGGCCGGATCGCCGCCCAACGCCGCGAGCAGGCTGCGCGCCATGTCGAGTCCGAACGGTTCGAGGTCCTTCATGAAACCTGCGATGTCCTCGACGTGCCGACCGGCGAAGGGATTCTTGATGGCGCTGAGGACGGCACCGCGCCGGAGCGGCACGGCCGCAACCGGTCCGCCTTCGTGAAAAATGTCCTCGACAATGATCAGTCGCTTGCGGACGAGGACGTCAGGCATGATTGAATTCCAGCATATGACGCGAGGACGGTTCCAAAAATCGTACGGTCTCCACCCGGGATGACAGGCGCGGAGCGGGATCGGAAGTCCCCACTGTGAGGGTCTGGCCTCCAAGGCGCAGTGCGGCTGCGAAGATGAGGTCCCGATCGACGAGAGTCTCGGCGCATGCGCGACCGCTCGCCAGGGCCTCTGCGATCTCCGTCATGCAGAGCGGGCCGACATCGCGTGTGACCAGGCGGTCGCCAAGATCATTGTCCGGCTGAAGCGAATTCGCGGGCGCACGGCTGATCGCCATGTGACCCGGAAGATCGACCTCATTAGCGATGATCGTCGCGGCGGCATCGGCCTCGGCGGCCGAGCGCGCCAGGACCGTGACGCTATCGGCGATGCCGAGCGAGAAGCTGCGTCCCCGCCAACCGCTGGTCGCGACGCCGCGAAAAGAATCCTCCGACGACACGACGATCTCGGCGAAGAGGCTCGGCCGGTCCAGACGGTCCACCATGCCGATGCGCAAACGCTGGCCGTGTCCAACGTGAAGCGCGATGTCTCCGCCATTGTTGACGAAAGCTCGATCGAGCCCTTCCGTGTCGAGCATTTCGGCCAGTATATGATCCGCCACAGCGCCCGCCACAGCGGCCATCGGGGTGATGAAGGCCTGCTCGGCGAAGGGGGTCACGGCCCGTTCCATGTCGCGGGCGATAGGACCTTTCAGGCGGAGGGTTCCGGCCCGAACCTTCCGGCGCAGCGCGGGCAATTCCGCGCAGAGCTCGTCCAGAACCGAGACGAAGCGTCGGGCCGCCGCCGCGTAGGCCCGCTCGATGGCATCGGCCGCACCGAAGGCCCGGATGATCAGGTCGATCGGACCATCCTGCAGATGCAGGCGAACCCCATCGGGGAGCAGCCGGATCTGGGGGGGAATCCTCATCGGCGCAGCGCCTTCGCGGCGTCGGGCAAGAGCGGCCAGGGATTGCCGGCCCGCTGCGGAACCTGCAGACGATGCTCGTTGGGTTCTCGAAAGTGCGACAGCGGCCGGATTTGGTCCATATGGCCGCCAAGCGCTTCATAATCCGTAAACCGCAAGGTGAATTCGATGGGCGCGACGAGGGCCGGGGTCGGCACATAGCCGAAGCCGTTCGCAGGTACGCGCGACACATCCACCATGAAGGTGATGCCGCCACCAGGCCACACATAGGTCGGCGCACCGCCGCAGGTCACGACCGTCAGCGCATCCTTCACGGAACGCGTCAGCCGGACGGGGTTCTCGGTGACGCCAGCGCGCAACGATCCACCGGCGCCTCCCATGAACAGGATGGTGGACAAAGCCGGCTCGCAATTCTCCTTGATGAGCCCCACAGATCGAGAGAGGTCCGCCGGCATCGTCTGTTCAATCGGCCGCAAGGCTTCGTCCAACACGAAATAACCCGCATGTTCGCCGGTGGTCGATACCATCAGCATGGTCAAGCCCGGCCGCGCCTTTTTGGGGTCGAAGGCGCCCAGGATTTGCAGCGGGTCCTTGACGTTGGTGCCGCCCCAGCCCGTGCCAGGCCCCGCGACCTGGAAATAGCGGCCCGGGGTCGAGCGCCGCCCCTTCATTTTGATGCCGGTTTCGGCGATTCCGAGCAGCTTGCCAGCCTGATGCTCGGACAGGACGCCCGTGATGTGGTCGTCCACCACCACGACTTCGTCGACCTTGCCGTGCCATTGTTTGGCGAACATGCCAATCGTCGCGGAGCCGCAACCCACCCGCATGCGCTCTTCCAGCACTCCATCGACCAGCGGCGGACTTCCGGCCTGGACCATGACCGTAGCGCCATCGTCCACGGTCAATTGGACCCCCTGCCCGTTGCACAAGGCGAGGAGCGTGTCGCAGGTCACGCGCCCTTCTTTCTTCGAACCGCCCGTCAGGTGATGGACGCCACCGAGAGACAGCATCTGCGAGCCATATTCGCCGGTGCTCACATGGCCCACGGCCTCGCCGTCCACGCGAACCAGTGATCGCTCGGGACCAAGGTGCCGGTCGGTGTCGATCTTCACCTTGACACCGCAATAGGAGAAGATGCCCTCGGTCACCACGGTGACAACATCGACCCCATCGATCTCAGAAGAGACAATGAAAGGAGCGGGCTTATAGTCCGGGTATGTCGTGCCGGCACCAATCGCTGTGATGAAAGTCTGCGGTTCGCGCAGGATCGAGCCATCCCAATCCAGCGTCGCGGCCGAGAAGGGCACCACGCGACCGCCCTCCTCCAACACCTGGTTGAGAACCACATGCGGATCGACGCGAACGAGCGTTCCTGCATCGTTGGCGTAACGGTCGCAGGCCCCCTTGGCACCCGGCTTGATGTAGCACATCACAGGACAGGCATCGCAGCGGATCTTGTCGCTGATCTCCGGGTTCTGATCGGGCGGCATGCTCATCGCGGATCGGCCCTGACGCATGATCGGGATCGGGTGCCGTCGAGCCAAAGCCAAACGACAAAGTTATTCGTGTACAAACAATTTGTCCCGCCGATCCTTATCTGTCAAGCGAGTTTGAAGGGTACTCTGCTGCTCAACCGACGCCCTCTCGGGTGACGTCAAATCGGGCCACGATCCACCCATTCACCGTCATGCAGCAGGGGTTCCGAAGGCTCGAGCCGGTCGCTTGCATGTTTGTACACAAACGATGAAAATGCTCGCAGCTTTTGCCGCTCGATCGTTCTCGAGAGGCCTTCCGCGTCTCATCTCCAGTCTTAGGCCGGCATGATCTCTCTCGTCGTGAATGGCACCCGCCACGTCTTCGACCTTCCGCCTGAGGTGCCGCTCCTTTATGTCCTGCGGAACGATCTGGGACTGAACGGACCGAAATTCGGCTGCGGCCTCGGAGAATGCGGGGCCTGCGCGGTGATTATGGATGGGCTCGCAGCGCGCTCCTGCGTCATCCCGCTCGGCGTCGCCGAGAACCGGGCGGTTGTAACGCTCGAAGGCCTGGCGTCGAGCGGCATCCCGCATCCCGTCCAGGCGGCGTTCATCGCCGAGCAGGCGGCCCAGTGCGGTTATTGTCTGAACGGGATGATCATGACCGCCAAGGTCTTGCTCGACCGCAACCCCGACCCCACAGACGTGGAAATCCGGGCCGAGCTTCGATCCAACCTCTGCCGCTGCGGCACCCATGTCGAGATCGTCAGAGCCGTCAAACGCGCCGCTCAAGCGATGCATCATAGGGGGTCCGAGGCTTGAGCAGTATCCCGTCCCAACCCATGGCGCCCAAGGCGACGCTGCGGATCGGCACACTCTCGATCGTGCGCGAACCTCAGGTCCCGGGGGCTCCAACCGAGGTGTTTCTCGTGATTGCCGAGGACGGTATCGTCACGGCCTATAACGGACATGTGGATCTCGGGACGGGCATCCGCACCGCCTTGGCGCAGATCGTGGCGGAGGAACTCGATGTCGCCTTCGAACGGGTCGCGATGGTTCTCGGCGATACCGATCGGGTCCCGAACCAGGGCCCCACCATCGCGAGCGAAACCATCCAGGTCGCGGCGATCCCCCTGCGCCACGCTGCCGCGCAGGCGCGGCATCATCTCGTTGGGCTTGCGGCCGAGCGGCTGAACGTCGCGCCGGTGGACCTCGATGTGGAGAACGGCGCCGTCCGGCGGCGTGACGGCGGCAATGCGCACGTCACCTATGGCGAGCTTGTGGCGGGCAAGTCGATCCAACTCGTCTTGCGCCAGGACACGCCGCTGAAAGCGGCGGCCGACTACCGGATCGTCGGACAGAGGATGCCGCGCGTCGACATTCCAGCCAAGGCCGACGGCAGTTTCATCTATGTTCATGACGTTCGCGTGCCCGGCATGGCACACGGGCGCGTCGTGCGACCGCCCTATGCGGGGATCGATGCTGGCCCCTTCGTGGGCACGAGTCTCATCGGCGTCGACGAAGGCTCGATCGCCGGCATCCCTGGAATTCTGGCCGTGGTCGTCATCGGCGATTTCATCGGCATCGTGGCCGAGCGCGAGGAGCATGCGGTCGAGGCCGCAAGGCGCATCAAGACGCGATGGAAACCCCTGCCCGACCTACCTGACCTCACCGACACCGAAGGCGCGCTGCGGGCCAATCCCTCCAACCCGCGCAAGCTTCTCGACAGAGGCAACGTCGACACCGCTATCGCGACTGCCGCGACAACGATGCAGCGGAGCTATGTCTGGCCCTATCAGATGCATGGCTCGATCGGCCCGTCCTGCTCGGTGGCCGATGTCCGTCCCAATGGCGTGACGCTGTGGTCGGGGACCCAGAATCCCCTGCCGCTGCGCGCCGACATCGCCCGCCTTCTATCCATTCCGGACGACACGATCACCATCCTCCGGCACGAGGCGGCGGGGTGCTACGGGCGCAATTGCGCCGACGATGTGGGGGCCGACGCGGCTCTCCTCTCGCGCGCCGTGGGACGGCCCGTCAGGGTGCAATTGTCCCGCGAGCAGGAACATGCGTGGGAGCCGAAGGGCACGGCGCAGGTCATGGACGTGAACGGCAGCCTCGACGCCGAGGGCCACGCCACCGCCTATGATTTTGCGACCCGTTATCCATCGAACGGCGCGCCGACGCTGGCGCTGTTGCTCACCGGCATCGTTCCCCCCGTGGCGGCGGTCTTCGAGATGGGAGACCGCACCGCGATCCCGCCCTATGCCTATGACAACGCTCGCGTCACGGTGCATGACATGACCCCGATCGTGCGGGCCTCCTGGCTGCGCGGCGTCTCCGCCATGCCGAATTCCTTCGCGCATGAATCCTATATCGACGAACTGGCGACAGCCGCCGGGGTCGATCCCATCGAATACCGGCTGCGCTATCTCGACGATCCGCGCGCCAGGGATTTGATCGAGGCCGTGGCGGAGCGGGCCGACTGGATGCCGCATACGGCGCCCCAGACCATGGCGCCGGAGGGCGATCTCCTGCACGGGCGCGGCTTCGCTTACGCGGTCTATGTCCATGGCAAGTTTCCCGGAACGGCCGCCGCATGGTCAGCCTGGGTCGCAGACGTGGCTGTCAACAAGACGACCGGCGAGGTCGGGCTGACCCGCATCGTGGTGGGCCAGGATTCAGGCCTGATGATCAATCCGGCCGGCGTCGAACATCAGATCCACGGCAATGTCATCCAATCGATCAGCCGGGTGATGA
Source organism: Lichenihabitans sp. (assembly GCA_965214365.1). Taxonomy (GTDB): domain Bacteria; phylum Pseudomonadota; class Alphaproteobacteria; order Rhizobiales; family Beijerinckiaceae; genus Lichenihabitans. The sequence continues at coordinate 424,503 of CBDCBM010000003.1, read as the reverse complement.
AGGAGGAAGTCACGTTCGAGCGCGGGCTCGTGACCAGCCGGGAATGGGGCGCTTACCCAATCGTCACCTTCCCGGAGATCCCTCCCATTGATGTCGTGATGATGCCCCGGCCCTCCGAGCCGCCGCTTGGGGCGGGTGAATCAGCCTCGGTGCCGAGCGCTGCCGCCATCGCCAACGCTATTTTCGACGCTACCGGCGTGCGGTTTCGCCAGCCCCCGTTCACGGCCGAGCGGGTGCGCGCCGCGCTCAATCCGCTGCCGCCGCCTGCGCCGAAGGACGCAAGCCCGCCAAGCGGCGGCGGCCGCAAGACTTTCACGTTCGGGATGAAAAACCTCCTCGGCCTCGGCGCGGCTGGGGTCGGCCTCATGGCGATGCTCTGGCCCTTCAGGCCGGCTTTCGCCCCCATCGAACGACCCGACACCACCGTATTTTCCGCTGCGACCATCGCGCGAGGGCGCCTTGTCGCGGCTATCGGGGATTGCGCTGTCTGCCACGTCGGCCCCGGGGGCATCGGGCTCGCGGGCGGACGGGCGATCAACACCCCCTTCGGCATGGTCTACGCGACCAATATATCGCCCGATCCGGACACCGGCATCGGCGCATGGTCCTATCCTGCCTTCGAGCGCTCAATGCGTGAGGGCATCAGCCGCGACGGTCGCCATCTCTATCCGGCGCATCCCTATACGGGGTTCACCAAGACCTCCGACGCCGACCTTCAGGCGCTGTATGCCTATGTGATCGCCCAGCCGGCCGTGACGCATCGTGCGCCCGAAACCAGGCTCGCCTTTCCGTTCAACCTGCGTCCGCTGATGGCCGGCTGGAACGCCATGTTCCTCAAGGCAGGCGCCTATGCGACCGACCCCCAACGCTCCGACCTTTGGAACCGGGGGGCCTATCTCGTGGAAGGGCTCGGGCATTGCGCCGCCTGCCACTCCCCCCGCAATATGATGGGCGCCGAACAGGGTGGGACACGGCACCTCTCCGGTGGCATCGCCGACGGCTGGGACGCACCAGCCTTGACGGCGCTTTCTTCCTCGCCGGTCCCTTGGACGGAGGATGAGTTCTACGCCTATCTGTCGACCGGCCAATCGCGGTTCCACGGCGTGGCGGCTGGCCCGATGGCGCCCGTCGTCACAGAACTCTCGGTTTTGCCGGAGAGCGACCGGCGCGCGATGGCGCATTATCTGGCCTCGTTCCAGACCGCCGCGCCCGACCGGGCCGAACTCGAACGCCTCGCAACAGCGCTGCAAGCCAAAGCTAGCCCGCTTCCGGTCGGCTTGGAAAGCGTCGGCGCGAAACTCTACCAGGGCGCCTGCGCGGTGTGCCACGAGGACGGCGGCCCGACGCTCTTCGGGGCCAAGCCCGCAATGGCGCTGAACACGAATGTCCATGCTGCGAAACCCGATAACCTGATCCAAGTGGTGCTGAACGGCATCGCCGCCCCGGCCCATGCGGAACTTGGCGCGATGCCGAGTTTCGCAGCCAGCTTCACCGACGGTCAGGTCGCCGATCTGCTCCGGTACCTCCAGGCCCGCTTCGCCCCGGATAAACCGAGTTGGAGCGATATCCAAGCCTCGGTCGCCCGCGTTCGATCAATGCAGCATTGAGCTACAGGGGTTTAAAATCAGTATTTTATGGCGACTGGCTCATATAATTTGAGAGCGTCCTAGCCTCAAAAAATCTCTTCTGTCTACGCGATTTCATGTAGCGAGGGCGACCGTCGATGCCGCGTCGCGATCTCGTAATCATAGGCCATTGCCAATAGCGAAGCCTCGCTCCAGAGGGGTCCGACGAAAATCACGTTGAACGGCACGCCGGATGCGTCGTAACCCGCCGGGATCGTCAGGCCAGGAAGCCCCGCGATATTGATCTCGGACACAGTTGTCTCTTTGATCATCTCCGTCGAATGGAGAGCCGGCAACGGATCGCGCATCTGCGGAAACACCAACGCGTCAAGACGATCGCGGGCGAAAACCGCCTCGAAGATCGTCAGATAGGTCTCCCGGGCGGCCAGGAACTCCGTCAGGACCGGTGGCGACAGCGGATCCGCGAGAGCGGCCGCGAATTGCGGCAGTTGATGCAAGGAATGCAGGACGCCACCGGGCGCGAAGGCATCCTCCTGCGCTGTCGCCCCCGCAAACTCCATGAAGGATTTCAGCGCGGCGCCAGGACCCAGGCGCCCAAGGTAGGTGTTCAGATCGAAGGCGACTGATTCCATGCCCCGGGCGTCATAGGGGTCGCCGCCCTCGACCGTTCTGCGAACCGCCGCGAAACCCGATCCCTGGAAAGGATCTGGCACCAAAATCGCGCTGCGTTCGACGAGTTCATCCTGCGCCCGCCGATAGAGCGCGGCCGTTGCCGCCGACAAAGGCTGGTCGCGCCAACCGGATCCGTAAAGACCAAGGCGTCGACCTTTCAGCGCATCGGGACGGAGCGCGGACGCATAGCCGCCCTTCGGCCGTCGGCCGATGCCCGCCACCGTCTTCGGGTCTTCCGCCGTATAGCCGGACAGGACATCAAGCGTCAGCGCCGCATCCCGCACGCATCGTGCGATGGGGCCGACCACGTCGAGCGTGCTGCCGCCGAGCGGCATGACGCCGGTGTTCGGCACAAGGGCGAAGGTCGGCTTGAGCCCGACAAGACCTTGCGCCGCTGCAGGGTTCTGGATCGATCCGCTTGTCTCTTCCGCCAGCCCCAACACGGCCATGCTGGCGGCCACCGCCGTCGAGGTTCCGGCGCTGCTGCCTCCGGGGACCCGATCCGGCGCCACGGCATTGAGCGTCGGGCCGGCCCAACTATCATTGGCATGGCTGCCACTGCAGCTCAGAACAGGCACGTTGGTCTTACCCAAGATCACGCAGCCAGCTTGCCGCATCCGGGTCACCACGGGTGAATCAAGTGCGGGGATGAGATCGACCCCTCCTGCCCTGCTCGTGAGGAACCGCCAACCTCCCGTGCTCGGCAGGCCAGCCATGTCCATCGTATCCTTGATAACGACGGGTACCCCTGCGAGCGGCCCCAACGCCTCGCCGGCAGCCCGTCGCCGATCGATCGTGCGCGCATCCTCGAGCGCATTCTCGTTCATGGTGATGATCGCATTGTAGCGGGGGTTGAAGGTCGCGATCCGGTCCAGAAAAAGTTTGGTCAGCGCTTCGGAGGTCAGCCCGGCTTCAAAGGCCGCTTGGACCTGCGCCACGGTCATGTCCACGGGGTCGATCGTCACTTGGTTCGGCGCTGGGGCATCCATGGTCGTTGAAACACTCATGCTGAAGGTCGCGGTCATCTGCCGGGCGGTTCGACCGTGATGCCGAAATAAAGGTTATGCAAGGCACGGTCATCTCGCGGCGAACAAAACGATCGCGACCCCTAGGATGCCGGCTTTAGGTCGGTTCGAGCGTGCCGAGCAGACTCACAAGGCCGATCGCGATAATTCCCAGGATCATCTCCACCATCGTCATCGCGCGGAGCTGCCGCAGAGCGTCTTTGCAGTCCTTGAGCTTCGGCACCAACCGATAACGGTTGACGATCGCGATACCGACCATGAGGCCGACGACGCCGATCTTCGTGAGCAGAAGAGCCTGGTAGGGTGAGGCGAGATCGAGAGGCCAGGCGCGCAGCACCAGCGCGGTATTGGTCACGCCGGTGATAAACACCACCGCCACCGCGCCATGGCCGAGTCCCGAAAATCGCCGGAGCGCGACCCCGGTCGGCACGCGCAGATCAGGTCGATCGAGCCACCGTAGGCAATGAGCCAGGGGCAGTAGCGCACCCAGCCAGAACCCCGCCGCGAGAAGGTGCAAAACGTGGCTCCCGCGATTGATCCACCCCCAAAGGCCCGACAGCATGGCCGCGTGGCCGATGAAGCCGAGGCTGCCGAGATGTAACGCGCTTAAGATCACCACCGTCGCCGGTCGATGCTCGCTATTGCCGAGCAAAAGCAGCGCCGCGAGCGACAGTCCGAGCAGGATATGAATCTGCCAGACGCGCCCGAAGGCGGTGCTCCCCAACACCGTCATCCAGGCCCGAGGGTCGAAGACGTCGCCCCACCCCTCGCCCATCTGACCTGTCGTCACGAGGAGCCAAACGACCGCCGTGACAAGGCTGATTACGGCGGCAAGCTTTAGGAGAGGCGTCATCCGCGACGCCAGCGCGTGGGCGAGGTCGCGCGGCGCCAGCACATCTTGAAACAGGCTGGCGCCGAAGAGCAGCATCGCCGCGCCATAGTGCAGCAAGCGGCACAGCACGAGGCTCTCATCCACCGAAGGGCCTATCGCTTCGTGTCGAAGCTATAGGTTCCCTTGGTTTTGTGGCCGTCGGTCGACAAGGCCTGCCAGTCGACGGTGTATGTGCCATCGGCAAGGCTCGAGGTCAGGGGCACGATCAGCAGCGTGTCGTCCTTCGGGTCGAGCGTCGCCGGTCCGGTCTTGACCACGGTCTTGCCGGAACCTTTCAGGATGACTTTAGAGAATTTGAGCTCGATCCCTTCCGAAAACTTGAGCCGCAATTCGGTCGGTGCAGGCGTTGTTTTGGTATTGGCCGCCGGGATCTCGGAGAGCAGATGGGCATGAGCCCAGGCGTGGATCGGGAAGCCGAACGATAGCGTTGCGATAGAGAAACCCAGCAACGGGCCGGTGAACATGGTGCGAAATGACATCGTCGTTTCCTCCGGCTCAGTTCATCTTCATGTCGGTCATGGACGGCGCGGGGTGCCCCTCGGCCTCGTCGGGTGCTTTGGCGCCCACGCCTGCGACGTCGAAACGCACCGGCACGGTCCCGGCTCGTTCGAAGACCAGCGTTCCTTGAATGTCCTGTCCTTTCTTCAGGCCCTGTTTGAGGCCCGTGAACATGATGTGCTTGCCAGACGGGGATAATGTCAGCGAGCCACCCGGCGGGATGTCCAGCGGCCCGGTCGAGCGCATCGTCATGACGCCGTTGTCGGTTTTCATTTCGTGAAGTTCGAAGCCTTGCGAGGCTTCCAGCGAGCCTCCGGTCAGCCGGTCTACGGACGATCCGTGGTTGAGGATGGTGAGGTAGCCGACGGCCAGTTGAGCGCCACCCGGCGTGGCTCGCGTCCAGGGATGCTGAATGACGAGTGAGGCGGCGGTGAAATCATGGGCGAGGGTGAGCGTTGGAGCGAGCGTAAGGGCGGCGAGCACGGCCGCTCGGCCGGCGGCGTTGAACATGATCATGGAAGACATCCTGATGGGGGTTTCACGATTCTCGCGCCGCCACACGGCAGCGGATCGTCGAGACGATGAGACTCTGTCGGCGCGTCAGGTCACGCGGACGGAGGACCCTGGGACTGGCGCGGGCTACGCGTTCGCGCGATGGCGGGCACCCAAGCCATCGCCTCGGCATGGGCGACATAATGCAGGACCGAGGCCGGCCCGTTCAGCGACGGCGCCTCCCCCAAGGTGACGGGCGCCAGCAGCGCGCAGGCCTCGCAGCAATCGTGATGGGTTTGATCAGACGGCAGGCCGTTGCCGTTTCGGCCGGCATGGCAGATCGGCACGGCGACGCCGGGAATCGCAAATCCTGTTTGCCCAATATCGGAGACCGCAGCGATGCCCCGCCCGACACCATCCAGTGTCAGCACGCAGATCAGAAGCGCGACGACGAAGTGTCGCCAATCAAAGGATCGAAGGCTTTTCACCTTTCCGAGACACAGCGAAGCTCGATCATCTGTCAAGTCCAATGATCGTCACATGCCGCAGGTTGCCACCAGGTGAGATTGAAAACCTTCGAGAACAGGCTAAGCAGGGCAACGCGTGGAACGAAGCGGCGAGGCACCGCAACCATCATCCAGCGGCGACGATGCCATCCAAAAACCGCTCCAAGAGCGGATCGAACATCTCCGGATCCTGCCAGAAGGGCGCATGGCCGAGGCCCGGAAGGCGGTGACACCGACGCTCCCAGAGATTGCGGTACGCCAAGCCATCGACGTAGTCGAGATTGATGAACGGGTCATCGTTGCCGTTCACCACAGCGAGCGACATCATACTAGTCTCGACCGCCTGACGCTGATCGATGCCATCGCCCGCGAGAAAAGCCTCAAACATGGTTTTCCGCGCTAGGCCGTCGGTTCGCGCGACCGCCGTCCGCAGGAACGACTCGAACGGCGGCCCACTCGTTCGGGCATAGGCATCGATGTCTGCCTCCGCGAAATATTGTTGGCCGGTCAGCCCCATCAGAGGGGAAGGCTTGAAGCCCTCAGCGGCGCTGGCAATGGTCACCGGCGGCGTGCCCGTTATCATCAAGCCCCTCAGGCCAAGCCAGCGTGGAAGCATCTCGATCCCGATATGGCCCCCGAGCGACCAACCGAAGACCACGGCTTCCTTGATGCCAAGCTGATCGAGAACTTCAATGGCCGCTTGCGCATAGCCCGCCACCGTGTAGGTCCGGGCCGGATCGGCCGCGTTACCTGAGTCACCATGGCCCGGCAAATCGAAAGCCACGAAATTGTGTTTCGTGGCTAGCCGGCCATTCATCTGGTTGCGGAAAATGCCGCGACAGGACGAGTTGCCGTGGATCAGGAGAACGGGAATGGGACCCGAGCCGGCCTCCTCGACCGCGATGGAGCCATGAGATGTCTCAAGGGTTTGGGTTCTATTCATTTTCATGCAGTTCTTATCGCTATGCTGGCTGGCCAGACAGGACACCATGCCGGCGAATCAGGCTGGCGATGAACAGGTCATGCGCGCGCTGGCGGGTGCGCACCGCCTGGATAGCGACTTCGGGCGTGACGCTCGCGAAGGACACCGGGCTACGGGCTCGCAATTGCACGAAGCCATCGAGGTCGCCCGAAATGATCGTCCCGATCTTCGGGTAGCCGCCGGTCGTCTGGTGGTCGGCCAGGAGGACCGTCGCGACGCCATCCCCCGACACCTGGATCGAACCTCGGACGATCGCCTCGGAAGGCATGTCGAGCGCCGCGCTCGGGCGCAGGGACGGCCCGGCAAGGCGCACGCCCATGCGGTCATAGGCATCCGTCAGCGCGAAAGGCCGGGACAACAGGGTCTCGACGGTCTCCGGCGTGAAGAACCGATCCTGCGGTCCCAGAACGACTTTCAACGACAGGCGCGGGCGCGCCGACACCGGGCAAGGAATTTCTCCGATCCGCCTCTCGCGAATATCGACGTCCGAGATGGTGAACTCCTGCCCCTCGGCCAGACGGCCGCCGCCGAAGCCCGAAGGACCATGCGTCGAAACACTTCCCAGCCAAGCCTTCGCCTGAAGCCGCCCGGCGAAGGCCAGATAGGTCCAACTGCCCCAAAACCCTGGCTTCACGACAAGCCGCGATCCGGCGCGGAGGGTCGCGGCGATCCATGAGCCGGAGGCCGTGCCGTCGATCGCGACCCGAAAGCCGCCGCCGGCGAGCGCCACGGTGACGCTCCCCTCGATGCATTCGAGGGCGAGGCCACCGACCGAAATCTCGATGGCCGGCGTACCAGCGCGGTTGCCCAGAGCCGCGTTGGCGATGGCGAACGACCCTCGATCCATTGGCCCAGACGCCGGAACGCCAAAGCGCATCGATCCCCGACGGCCGCCATCCTGCACGGTCACGAGCGGCCCCACCGCTGTAACCCCGAATCTGGCCGCCGCCATGGTTCAGGCCTCCCGCTCGGCGGCATCGAAAGCGTCGCGATCGATGCGCCGGAACGTTACTTCGTCTCCGATGTCGAAGAGGAAAGGCCGCTCGACATCATCGCGTAGGATACGGGTCGGCGACCTGCCGATGTTCCACCATCCGGTCGGCATGAGCAACGTGCTGACGATGCACTGCGGACCGGCGATCAGGACGCTCCCCGCCGACACACCTCGCACCGGGGCCGATTTGCGCGGCACCTGAATCACCTTGGGCACTCCAGCCAGATAGGCATAGCCCGGCGCGAAGCCATACAAGAACACGCCGTAGCGGCCGGACAGATGGGCTTGGATGACATCCTCGCGCGACAGACCAGTCGCCTGCGCGACGGCGTTCAAGTCCGGGGCAAGAGCCTCGTCGTAACAAACCAACACCTCGCGCGGCGCCCTCTTCGAAGTGTCTGGCAGCGCCTGTTCGATCAATTGGCGGATCGCGCGCTCGACGGAGGCATGGTCCGTCACGATCGGATCGAAACCGACGAGCAGATTGACATAGGCCGGCACGGCCTCCGTGAATCCCTCGATGGGAGCGATGGCCAGAATCGCGTCGAGATGACGAACCCGATCGTGGATCTCGCGTCCGATCGCCTCCCCGAACTCGACCAGCACGGCATGGTCGGCGACGGCGCGGAAGCGCGGGAAGGTCTTACCGTTCGGCGTCACCCGGCGCGGTCCAGGAAGGGTTCGAGCCTCCAGCCCGCCGACGTCAATGTCTCTTGGACGATTCGCGCCATCGCAACCGCGCCGTCACTGTCGCCGTGGACGCAGATCGAATGGGCCTCAAGAGGGATAGACGGACCATCGATCGTCGGCATCAGGCCCGTCGTCAGCATCTCGACGAGGCGGGCGGCAGCCACATGCGGATCATGGATCATTGCGCCTGGCCGGCCACGCGGCACGAGATGGCCGGACGGCAGATAGGCCCGGTCGGCGAAAATCTCGCTATAGACCGCGATCCCTCGGTTTCGGGCGGCGCCTTCGAGTTCGGTGCCCGAGATCGCGAGAATCGCCAGATCCTTCGAGATGGCCGCGACAGCCCGCGCGATGGCGGCCGCAGCCGCTGGGTCCTCGGCCGCGAGATTGCTGAGCGCTCCATGCGGCTTGACGTAGCGCACGCGCGAGCCGACGAGCGCGGCCGTGCCCATCAAGGCACCGACCTGGGCGGCGACGAAGCGCTCGATCTCGGTCGCGCTGTTCGGGATCAGCCGCCGACCGAACCCCTCGCGGTCCGCGAAGCCCGGATGCGCCCCCACCACAACCCCATGCTCATGAGCGAGCCTCAACGTCTCATACATCGTTTGTGGGTCCCCCGCATGGGCGCCGCAAGCGACATTGGCGCTGGTCACGATGCCGAGCATCGTGTCGTCCTCGCCCATGCGCCAAGCTCCGTAGCCTTCGCCGAGATCCGAGTTGAGATCGATCGACTGCCCCATGCCACCCTCCATCTTACGAACTGATGAAGCGTCTCACGGATTCTGTCCATGGCGCCCCCTCCTCAAAGGGAGCAATGGCTAGGGAACGAGACTTTTGGCGGTTACGCGTTGCCGATCCGGCGCCATCGCGTCATGCTGGTTCGCCGAAGCTGGCTCACGCGGATATCGTCTGCCGATCGGAGACCTACCTTGAACGTGTTGATTGTCTACGCTCATCCGGAACCCAAATCCTTCAATGGCGCGATGAAGGATGTCGCCATCGAGACGCTGCGCGGCGCGGGCCATGAGGTCACGGTCAGCGATCTTTATGCCATGGGGTTCAAGGCCGTCGTCGGTCCCGAAGATTTTACCGGCGAACGATCCAAGGCGGATGTCCTCAGCATCGCCCGGGAACAAACGGCCGCCTACGAGACCGGCACGCTCGCGCCGGATATCCTCGCCGAGCAGGACAAGCTGCGACGCGCAGACCTTTTGATCCTCCAGTTTCCAGTCTGGTGGTTCGGCATGCCGGCTATCCTGAAGGGCTGGGCGGATCGGGTTTTCGCGCGGGGTTTTGCCTACACCACGGGGCGCAAATACGACACGGGCCTGTTCCGGGGAAAGAATGCTCTGGTCGCGACAACCACCGGAACCTCGGCCGACACCTATGCGCCGGACGGGATCGACGGCGACATCCTCAGCGTCTTGTGGCCCATCCACAATGGTCTCTTGCGCTATACGGGCTTCGACGTGCTGCCGCCCTTCGTCGCTTATATGCCGGGCAATGCGGGTTCGGAGGGGCTGGAAGCCTATCTCGACTCCTACCGTGAGAGGCTGTTGACCCTCGATACGACCCCGAAGTTATTTTTCCATCCGGCGGAGGACTACGGACCGAACGAGCGGTTGAAGCCTGGCGTCCTTGCCCGCTCCGGCGTCCAGCGCAACGTCTGAAACGGGGCGCCCGAGTCCCCCGGCGGTCCTTTATACCGAAGGGCCAAAAGGTAGCGCCCCAGTGCTCGGCAGCTCGCGCAGACGGGCGGCGTCGCGGGCGGGAGGAACGCCGAATAGCCTGCTATATTCTCGGCTGAACTGCGAGGGGCTCTCATAGCCGACCGTGAAGCCAATGCCGCTCGCATTCTGGTGGTGGGACAACAGGAGCCGGCGCGCCTCCTGCAACCGGACCTGCTTTTGATATTGCAACGGGCTCATCGTGGTCACGGCCTTGAAATGGCGATGGAACGACGAGGGGCTCATGCCGGCTTCCTCGGCCAAAATCTCCACCCGAAATGATTGCGCGAAATTGCCACGGATCCACCCGATCGCACGGTTGATGCGCGACAGGCGACTGTCTGTCAGCGCGATCTGTCGCAGCAGAGCTCCCTCCTGGCCACGGAGCAGCCGGTAGAGGATTTCCCGCTCCGCCATCGGCGCCAACATGGCGATGTCGCAGGGCCGATCGAGGAGATGAAGAAGGCGCGCGACAGGATCGAGCAGGTCGGGCGTCAAGCTCCTGACGGCAAGCCCCGTCACGCCATCGCTTGCCGGCACATCCTCCGCCATATCGAGCAGCAGGGACGCCAGTGTCGTCTGGTCGAGGGCGAGGCTCAGTGCCAGATAGGGCCTCGCCGGTGTTGCTTCGCACACTTCGCCGGTGACTGGCAGGTCGACAGATACGATCAGATATTTCGCGGCGTCATATTCGAAGAGCTTGTCGCCCAGAATCACGCGCTTACGCCCCTGCGCGATGATGCACAAGACGGGCCGGTGGATCGATCCCGCCGGCACGGTCGGGGCATCCGACCGCATCAGCGTCAAGCGCGGAATCGCCGTAGCACACCGCCCGCCGCCGCAATGCCGCGCGATTGAATCGCGCAGGTCCAGAATCGATTGCTGCATCGTCGCCTCCCCACGGTTCAAACGCATTGGGCCACGTTTGAGAGGATCGTGCAAGAAACGGAGAGCATCTCGCTACCGACTCGGCGATTGGAGGAACATCTAGGCCTCACGAGATCAACGAGTGGAGATCGGCATGAGCAAGGTTTGGTTTGTCACCGGTTCGGCTCGGGGCATCGGCGCCGAGATCGTCAGGGCCGCGCTCGCCGCCGGAGACCGCGTCGTGGCAACGGGGCGCGATGCCGCCGCCATCACTGCGGCCTTCGGCCAAAAGGATGGACTCCTCGTGCTCCGGCTCGACGTCACTAATAACTCTGACGTTGAAAGCGGGGTGGCCGAGGCCCTGTCAGCCTTCGGCCGCATCGACATATTGGTCAACAACGCGGGCTATGGACAGATGGGTGTCTTCGAGGAAAGCGATCCCGAGGACGCCCAGAGGCAGTTCGCCACCAATGTATTTGGCGTGTTCAACGTCACGCGCGCCGTTCTTCCGGCCATGCGCCAGCAGCGGTCTGGGCACATCTTCAACATCTCGTCGATCGCGGGTATGCGCGGCGGTCCGGGCGGTTCGCTCTATTGCGCCAGCAAACATGCGCTGGAGGGGTTCTCGGAATCCCTGTCGCATGAGGTAACCCCCTTCGGCATCCGGATCACCGTCGTCGAACCGGGCTTCTTCCGGACCGATTTCCTCGATGCCTCCTCGGCCCGCTACGGCGCGAAACGGATCGGGGATTACGCGGAACTCTCAGCCAGTATTCGGGCCGGCTATGAAGCACGCAATCACCGGCAGGTGGGCGATCCTGCGAAACTCGGTGCGGTGATTGTCGATCTCGCCTCGCGTGAGGCGCCGCCGTTTCGCTTCGCGGCGGGCTCGGATGCGGTCGAAATCGTCGGCGCCAAGATCGACCGTCTGCGCTCAGACCTCGACGCCTGGCGATCGCTCTCGGTCACCACCGACGGCGACTTCTGAACGACGAGACCGCGAGTGCCGTTCACGCTCCCTACCCTCTCAAGGATATCCACCATGCGTTACAACAACATTGGCCAGACCGGCCTTTTCGTTTCGGAACTCTGCCTCGGCACCATGACCTTCGGCGGCGGCGAGGGAATCTGGAAGCAGATCGGCGCGCTGCAACAGCAAGAGGCGGACGATCTGCTGCGCACCGCGCTCGATGCCGGCATCAACTTCATCGACACCGCCAACGTCTATTCCGACGGCCTTTCGGAGGAGATCACCGGCCAAGCTTTGCGCAATCTCGGCGTCGCCCGCGATGACGTGGTCGTCGCCACCAAGGTCTTCGGCCGCATGGGGAAAGGGCCGAACAGCACCGGCGCCTCAAGGTTCCATATCCTCGACCAGGCGAAAGCCAGCCTACGGCGCCTGAAGGTCGACCATATCGACCTCTACCAGATCCACGGCTTCGACAGCGCGACGCCGATCGAGGAGACGCTTGAGGCCCTCGACATCCTCGTCCGGCATGGGCATGTCCGCTACATCGGCGTGTCGAACTGGGCGGCCTGGCATGTCGCCAAGGCCATGGGCATCGCCGAACGTCGCAACCTCGCGCCGATCCGCTCGTTGCAGGCCTATTACACCCTCGCCGGCCGGGACCTCGAGCGCGAAATCGTGCCGATGCTGACCTCGGAGAAGGTCGGCCTCATGGTTTGGAGCCCGCTCGCCGGCGGTTTTCTGTCCGGCAAATATGGGCGCGATACGGCGCAGGGCGAGGGACGGCGGGCGACCTTCGACTTTCCTCCGGTCGATCGGCCGCGCGCCTATGATGTGATCGACGCCATGCGGCCGATCGCGGAGGCGCACGGCTGCACCGTGGCTCAGGTGGCCTTGGCCTGGCTGCTGCACCAGCCGGTTGTGACAAGCGTGATCGTTGGCGCCAAACGCACCGCGCAACTCGTCGAGAATATCGGAGCCGTCGATGTCAGGCTCACGGCCGACGACCTTAAGTCGCTCGATGCCGTTAGCACCCTGCCGAAGGAATATCCCGGCTGGATGCTGGAGCGCCAGGGCGCCTATCGCTCGCCGGCCAAATGAGCGAAGGGGTGGCTGCGCGGCGCCTCAGTTGAGCGCCGCCCAGCGGATCAGCTCTCGACGCCCTTCACGTACCAGTCGATCACCGCAAGCTTGTCGAGCGGCATCTTTTGGCCCTTCTCGACCTTGAGGGCACCGGTCTGATCGGAGATCGGACCGGTGAAGACGTCGTAGCTCCCATCCATATAGCCGGCGATGATCTTGTCGGCGGCGGCTCGAACGTTGTCAGGGACGGCCTTGTTGTAAGGCGATATCTTCACCGCGCCTTCCTTCATGCCCCACCAGGCGTCGTCCGACTCCCATTTGCCATCGAGCATCGCCTGGGCCCGCGAGATATAATAGGGACCCCAGATGTCCTCGATCGCCGTCAGATGCGCGTGAGGCGCGAAGCGCGTCATGTCGGCACCCTGGCCGAAGCCGAACAGCTTCTTCTTTTCGCAGACCTGCAAGGCGGCCGGCGAATCGGTATGGGTCGTGATCACGTCGCACCCGAGATTGGCGAGCGTCTCGGCGGCGGCCGCCTCCTTGGCGGGGTCAAACCAGGAGTCGATCATCAACAACTTGACTTTGATGTTCGGGTTGACGGCCTGGGCCGACAGCGCGAAAGCGTTTACGCCCAGCACCACCTCGGGCACCTTGAACGAGCCGAGATAACCGACGACGCCGCTCTTCGACATCATGCCGGCGATCGTGCCGAGCACGGCCCGGCCCTCATGGAAGCGGTTATTGTAGACGCCGACGTTCTTGGCTTTCTTATAGCCGGTGCAATGCTCAAAATTGATGGCCGCATAATCCTTCGCGACTTCGAGCGTCTGGTCCATGTAGCCGAACGAGGTGGTGAAGATCAGCTTGTGGCCTTGCGCCGCCAGATCCTTGATGACCGGCGTTGCGCTCGCGTCCTCGTTGACGTTCTCGACATAGTCGGCGACCACCTGGCCCTTGAAATGGTCGACCATTGCCTTGCGGCCCTTGTCGTGCGCCCAGGTCCAGCCGAAGTCGCCGACGGGGCCAAGATAGACATAGCCGGCCTTCAGCGGCTCATCCGCGAAGGCGCCACGCGACAGGAACGGAAGCGTCGACGCCGCTGCGGCGGTCTTCATGAAGTTACGCCGGGTTACAATAGCCATTCCATCACTCCTTGCAGCCAACTGTTCTGGTTCACGCGTCGGACAGATAGGACTTGCCGAGACAGGCCGGAGCCTCGGAGCCGCCGCGCTCGCGTGCCGACATCAGCGCGAGCACCAAAACCGCCATCAGATAAGGCATGGAAGCCCAAAACTGGGAGGGAAGGAAGGAGAATCCCGACGCCTTGGCATAAAGTTCGAGCGTCATGAATATTCCGAAGAAATAGGCGCCGAGCAGCAGGCGGCCTGCGCGCCAGCCGGCGAACACCACCAGCGCCAGCGCGATCCAGCCGCGTCCGGCCGTCATGCCCTCGGCCCAGAGCGGCGTGATGACCATCGAGAAATAGCAGCCGGCGATGCCGGACATCGCGCCGCCGAACGCGATCGCGCCATACCGAACGCCGATCACCGAATAGCCGATGGAACGGGCGGATGCGTCGTTCTCGCCGACCGCGCGCAGCACGAGCCCGGCCCGAGTCCGGTTCAGAAACCAATAGACCGCGCCGACCATCGCGAAGGCGAAATAGACGAGCGGGCTGTAGCCGAAAACGAGCTTGAGAAGCGGGTGTTGCGCAAGATTGTCGGGGAAGAGCTGGTCGAAGGGTTGCAGCGCGAGCCCGACATAGGCGGTTCCGATCAGCGAGGAGACGCCCGCGCCGAAGATGACGAGGGCGAGGCCGGTCGCAACCTGGTTGGCGGCCAATTGCAGCACGATGACGCCGAACACAAGCGCGCCCAGCATGCCGGCGATCGCGGCGGCCACGACGCCCAGCCAAGGCGCGGCCGCAGCGAGCCAGGGGATCGCGTCCGTATATTGCGGATCGCTCAAATTGGACGTGACGGCAAAGCCCGCGATAGCGCCGAGCAGCATCATGCCCTCGACGCCGAGGTTCAGTACCCCGCTTTTCTCGACGACGAGTTCGCCCGTCGCGGCGAGAAGGATAGGCGTTGTGATGTTCACGATCGTGACAATCGCCGCGATGCCGTCAAAGCTCACGCCATGCTCCTTGCTGGCTCGGCAGCCGTCGCCGGCCGTGAAGGCACAATGCGCAAGCGCCGTCGCACGAGAACGTCGCTGGCCAGAATCAGGAACAGCATCGTCGACTGAAAGATGCCGGCGGTGGAGCTCGGAACGTGAACGACCGTCTGCGCCACCTGCCCGCCCACATAGGTGATGGCAAGGACGACGCCGGCGAGCGCCGCGCCAAGTGGATGCAGGCGACCGAGGAAGGACACGATAATGGCGGTGAATCCGTATCCTGAAGGAAAACCAAGGTTGAGCAGACCAGATTGGCTCGATGCTTCCAGAATGCCCGCGAGCCCCGACATGCCGCCCGAAATCAACATCGTGCGCAAAACCAGGCGATTGGCGTCGAAGCCGGCATAGCGAGCGGCTTTCGGCGCGTCGCCGATGATGCGCACGCCAAGCCCGAACTCGGAGCGCGACATCACGATCCAAAACACGAGGCTGAGCGCGAAAGCCACAAAGAGGCCCGGTGGGAAGGGCGTGCCCAACACCATCTTCGGCAGCATTTGGGAGGCTGTAAACGGCGCGGTTTGCGGAAAGTTGTGGCCGTTCGGGTCCTTCCAGGGGCCGGTCACGAGGTAATTGAGAAGCTGGACCGCAACATAAACGAGCATGAGGCTCGATAGAATCTCGTTGACCCGATATCGCGTCTTCAGGAGCGCCGGAATCGCAGCCCAGGCCGCGCCGCCCAGCACACCCGCGAGGAGCATCAGCGGCACGATCCACGGACCCGTCATGCCTTGCGTCATAGTGGCGATGCCCGCGCCGGAGAGCGCCCCGACGATATACTGACCCTCCGCGCCAATGTTCCAGACCTTGGCGCGATTACCGACGCAAAGACCCAGCGCGATCAGGATCAAAGGCGCCGCTCTCCGGCCCACATCCGACCATTTGTAGGAGGCCGTGATCGGGGTGACAAAAATCTCCTTCACGGCGCGCGGACCATTATATCCGATGAGCCAGAAAATGATGGCGCCGATGATCATCGTCAGGACGACGGAAAGGACCGGCGTCAAGGCCTGCATCATTTTGGACGGTTCGGGACGCTTCTCAAACCGGATGCGCATGAAGAGCCTCCGTCATCTGCACCGTCGCTTCCGGGTCGCCATGGACGCCGCCCATAAGGAGACCGATCTCCTCGATCGTGACGTCGCCGGTCTTCATCACCCTCGACAGCGAGCCAAGATTGATCACGACGAGCGCGTCGCAGAGTTCCAGGAGTTCGTCGAGATCCTGCGACACGACGACAACCGCGCAACCGCGCCCCGCGAGATCCACGATTGCCTGGCGGATCGCCCCGGCCGCGCCCGCATCGACGCCCCAAGTCGGTTGGCTGACGATGAGGGTTGCTGGTTCCTGCAGGATCTCGCGACCCATGATGAATTTTTGCAGATTGCCGCCCGACAGCGACCCAGCAGTGGATCGATGGCCCAGAGCCTTGACCGCGAAGGCCTTGATCACGGTATCGGCATAGGCCGCCGCTCTCGTCGCATTGATGAGGCCGCCCTGCATCAGGCCCATGCGGCGCCGCGCCGTCAGGGCGGCATTGTCCGCAAGCGTGAAGTTGCCGACGGCGGCATGGCCGTTGCGCTCCTCAGGCACGGAGCAAAGTCCTCGCGCGCGGCGCTCGGTGGGATCGAGCCACCCGATCGGGGCGCCGTCGAGCACGATCTCTTCGGGTCGATCCGCCGCATGCTCGCCCGACAGCGCGTCCATGAATTCGTTCTGTCCATTGCCGGCGACGCCGGCGACGCCAAGGATTTCACCGGCCCTGACCGAGAAGCGAATGTCGTTCAGGGCGACGCCGAAATCCCCGAGCTTGGGCAAGGAGAGGCCGTTCACGAGGAATTTTGGCTCGCCCAAGACACGGCCGGAGGACCGCGTGATCTCCTTGAGATTGGCGCCGATCATCAGCTCGGCCATGCTCTTCGATGTCTCTTGCTTGGGATCGCAGACGGCCACGAGGCGTCCGCCGCGCAGAATCGTCGCCGTGTCGCAGAGCGCGATGATCTCATGCAGCTTATGGGAGATGTAGAGGATCGAGCAGCCGCCTTCGGCAAGCTTGCGCAGCGTTGCGAACAATTGCTCGACTTCCTGCGGCGTCAGAACCGAGGTCGGCTCGTCCATGATCAGCAGGCGGGGAACGAGGAGCAGCGCACGCACGATCTCGATCCGCTGGCGCTCGCCGACGCTCAGGGTCGACACGACACGCTCGGGGTCGAGCTTGAGACCATAGAGGCCGATTACGCGCCGGATCTCGGCCTGAAGATCTCGTCGGGAAATCTTCGCATCGAGGCCGAGCGCGATATTCTCGAGCACCGTCATCGCCTCGAAGAGCGAGAAGTGCTGAAACACCATGCCGATGCCGAGTTTTCGTGCGGCGCGCGGATTGGCGATCCTGACCGGGTCGCCATCCCAGAGGATCTCCCCCGCATCCGGTGCCTGAATGCCGTAGATCATCTTGACCAGCGTCGACTTGCCCGCCCCGTTCTCTCCGAGGAGTGCATGAATCTCGCCGGGCTTGACGGAAAAGGACACATTGTCGTTGGCGAGGACTCCGGGAAACCGTTTGGTCACCCCCCGCAATTCGAGGCGGGGACGGGCACCCGTCGAACCTGTCGTCACCCCGTTCCCTGCGTTCATTCCCTCGCGCCCTCTCGCGCAGTCAGCTTTTGTCTGACTTTCGACGCAAACTTTGAAGCAAGGACCAAGCCAGCGGAGGCTTCTGCGATCTTCGCGCCTCCGTCCAGGCAAGGTGGAAGCTGATTCTCTCCGACGTCAACGAGGTGCCCCCAAGCCCCACGGTAATCGGGTCAAGCGCCACGGGCCACTCGTCTTGAGCGGGGCCAGCAAGGCTCCGACAAGCTCCGCTTTTTGGCGAAGAGCGGGCCGCAGGCTCGTGTCGAACATCCGCACCGGATTATGCAACGGCTTTAGTCGCCGACTCCTGCTTATTCAGACGGATGCCTTTGCATGATATCGCCGGTGCAGCAGTCATGATTTTTGCACCGGAACGCGTCGGCCACTTTCGCAATAGTGCTCGATCCACTCTGTCCGATGCCCCGCATTTGACCACAAGACGGGGAAAAAGCTTTCGTCGAGCGATGGATCACCGGTACGTTGGTAGCGGCGATAGATGTAGCCGCCGGATCGATCGCTAAATTGCGCATTGTCCTGGACCATGTGAACGCCGATCGAGCGTCGCATGCGGTCGCCCGTCGTGTTGGGACCGGAGCCGTGCCAGATTTCGCCAGCATGGAAGACGCACGAGCCTGCTGGCACTTCAATAAATACGGGAGCGGGTGGCTCGACCCCCGCGGCGGCCGCCGCCGCCTTCATCTGTGCACGATAGTCGTCCTGTCCGTGAAAGGCCTCAGGCAGAGGGGTGAGCGGCCACAGATGTGAGCCGGGCACATATTCGAGGGTTCCCGCGTCGCGATGCGTGTCATCGAGTGTAACCCAGCAGGTTACCGTCTCAGCCGGATCGAGGAAATCCATAAAGGAGGAATCCTGATGATGGGCGACCGGTTTGGTTTTGGGCGCTTTCCACCAGATGGTGTCTTGACCGAGCCGTGCGCCGGACCAACCCGCGAGTTGCGCCGCCGTACGGCCGACATCCGCCGAGAGCGCCAGTTTCGCGACAGTGAGATCGGCTTTCCATGCGTTCGCCATGTGCCGTGTCACATCGGGAAGGCTCATACTTTCGCGCCAGTACCATTCATCGGGATAGATACCGGTGTCGAACTTGCCCGCGAAAAGTTTGGGGAAGCGCTCACGAAGCGCGATCAATCTGTCCTCGGACAAGAAGCGCTCGATAATGAGAAAGCCATCGCGGCGAAAGCGCTCGATATCGCCGTCGCCCAAGCTAGCGAATTTTGGAAGGTCAAACGTAGGCATTTGCTATTCTCATCTGGCATTTGCGGTCTATCCTGATATTATCGTCGGCATGGCGGATGATCGAACGAATATTACGAGCCGTGCCCCGCGCCGACGTCCTAGACCGAACGGACATCGCCATTCTGGGCTTTCTACAGAATAATGCCCGGCTTTCGGTCAAGGAGATCGCGGCGGAAATTGGACTTGCGGCATCGTCCACGCATGAGCGCGTCAAGCGCATGCGTGACAGCGGCGTGCTTTTGGGAACGCATGTAGAGGTCGACCCCAAGGCGCTTGGGATTGGCCTCGAGGCGCTGTTCATGATCGAGCTGTCGAAGCACGAGCGCGGCGCGGTCGACACATTCATGGACGATGTCGTGAAAGTTTCGGAGGTGCGTTTCGTTTTCCTCGTGACGGGTCGCTACGATCTGGTGGTCCATGTGGTCGTGAGAGACACAAAGCACCTCAAGGACCTTGCTCTAGACCAGTTTACAAATCGGCCCGGCGTCACGCGAATCGAGACTTCAATCATCTTCGACGCCCGTCGCCGGTACGAACTCCCGGTGTTGATTTCTCCGTCGGATTGACCTGCTTTTCCGTCGCCGGCTAAGTCAGCGCTGTCTTTCAAAACTCCCGATTTCAGCTGAAAAACGACTCGTCATAATGTCAGCATAGGGTCGCTATCGAAAATTCAAGAGATAGCCTCGCGTCGCACCAGTATAACCAACCAGCAAGATGTTGATCTGCAAAGAGCCGAACATGAACGAACCGAGCGCCCGCGATCTCACCTTGCTGCGGCAATCCTTCGATGTGGCGAAGCGCGCGCGGGAGAACGGCGATCATCCGTTCGGTTCGCTGCCGGCCGCGCCGGACGGAACCGTGCTGCGGGAACAGGGCAACGGCTATAGCACCGAAGGCCGCGACCGCACCGCGCATGCGGAGCGCCTGCTCGCCTCCTGGGCGGCGCGAACCTACGACCTCGACTTTCTCGCCCGCTGCACGCTCTACAGCTCGGCCGAGCCCTGCGCGATGTGCGCCGGCGCGATCTACTGGGCCGGCATCGGCCGCCTCGTCTACGGCCAGAGCGAGAAGGGTCTCAAGGAGCAGACCGGGACGCATGAAGAAAACCCGACCCTCGATCTGCCTTGCCGGGTCGTATTCGCGGCGGGCCAACGGCCGACCGAGGTAATCGGGCCACTGCTAGAGGACGAGTCCGCGCGCTTGCAGGCGGATTTTTGGGCGGAGCGAGCCTGAATGCGCCACCGCATTGAAATGCTGAGAAAAAATAATGAAAGTACCACTTCTCAATAAGAAGTGGTGCGGCCAAGAGGACTCGAACCTCCACTAGTTTCCCAACTAGCACCTCAAGCTAGCGCGTCTACCAATTCCGCCATGGCCGCGGACGCTGAGTCGGGCAGGCCCGTCGCAGCGAGGGCGTCCACTAACAAATCGATCGGGATATGACAAGGCCGTTCACAAGCGGTTCCGAAACGCCGCCTTGCAGGGCCGCGACGCTTGCCACCTCGCGCGTCGCGCTGTTAGGACAGCGTATGGTAAAGGTCGCCGCTCTAACCGACCCCAAGCCGTCGCAGCGCGGCAGCATCGACAGCGGGTTCAAGCCGCGAGGCGAAGTGCCGCCCGTGGAATGGGTGGTGGCAGAAGCACCTGTGGACTATGCCGAAGCGGCGTCGACGATGGAGGACCGTGTGGCGATGATCGCCGCCGGCGAGCGCCCGGAATGCGTCTGGCTTGTCGAGCATCCACCGCTCTACACGGCCGGCACTTCGGCGCGGGACGCAGACCTCGTCTCTGCCCGCTTTCCTGTCCATCGAACAGGACGAGGCGGTCAATATACCTATCATGGGCCGGGCCAGCGGGTCGTCTATGTGATGCTTGATCTGCAGCGCCGCCGCCCGGATGTGCGGGCTTTCGTGTCGTCCCTCGAAGCCTGGGCGATCGCGACGCTCGACGCCTTCAACATCCTCGGCGAGCGGCGGGAAGACCGGGTCGGGGTATGGGTCAAGCGTCCCGACAAGCCCCTGGGATTGGACGGCAGCATCGCTGAGGACAAGATCGCCGCAATCGGGATCCGTCTGCGGCGCTGGGTCAGCTATCACGGGCTGTCGCTCAACGTGGAGCCCAACCTCGATCATTTTTCAGGCATCGTGCCTTGCGGGATCGGCGCCAGCCATTTTGGCGTCACGAGCCTCGTCGATCTCGGTCACCCGATCTCGATGACGGAGGTCGATGCCGTTTTGCGCGCCACATTCGAGACGATCTTCGGGCCGAGCAAGATAGGGTCAGCGCCCGCGACGCGGTAGCCAGGTCTCCAGGTTCCGACGGGCGCTTCTGGGAAGGCGCCACGCCGTCGCTGCGGCGACGATGTTCTCCTGATAGTCGGGGTGGGGTGGTCCAGGACGAACATCCGTCGTCAGATAGACGAGCGCGGGGCGGGGTCCCACCCGGGTCTGGATAGTGAGCCGGATTCTCCGATAGAGACCGCCCGCCGTATCCTCATAGACATCGAGGGCCGCAAGGTCCTCCTCGTTCAACCGCCATGACACACCATGGGTCTTAGCCCCTGGCCGTCGGCGAAGGGAGGCATAACCGCATGCGGCGATAAAGAACTGCCATCCGGCCAGCATCGCGATACCCGTAGGACGCGCACCCGGACAGCGGTGCCGCATCCCGGCCACGTCCATGTTCGAACCATATGAAAAATAGAGAACCACGTCGTCGCCCATCGCTGTCGGGAACCCGAGGGTGGGCTGGCCCGTTTCACTTCATAAGCGGAGTGAACATAATGACCGAACAACCGATAAAACTCGAGCAAACCGATGCCCGGCAGGGGAAAACCGGCTTGGGCGTGCGCTACGTGCTGATGGGTGGGCTAGCCCTGATCATATTGGCAGGCATCGTGATCTTCATGACGGTCCACTAGCGGGAGCGGTCTATCGGCTTCGAGATCACGCGGAGTGTGCTGGCGCCGACCCGTTCACAGACGTCATAAGTCCTGGCCATTCCGCGAGAGCCCGTGCCTTGACGGCGTTCTCGAACCAACCCGGAACCCGATGGGCATCGTCCAGAATATTGACCAGCACCGCAAAGCTCGCGCCGGTCTTGGATGCGTCTACCTTTTCGATCAGCCAGCGCGCCTGGCTTTCCTCAAGGACCCCGGTGGGTCGCTGATCCCAAACCAGGTGATCCGTGACGGCTTCCACGAAAAACTCGACCCACGCCTCCAAATCCGGCCGCACGATCGCGTCAAGGCCAAATAGGTCTTCCACTTCGATCCGGCTCATCGAGCGATCGCAGAAAATGTCTCGGCGAAGCCGTGCCACATCCGCCGCATCCACCCACCCCTTTTGAAGCAGGGCAAGCATCGCGGGACGACCCAGGTCGACACTGATCTTCGTTTGATCTTTGAGGTTGTTCATTGCTCTTGCCCTTGTTTGTAGAACCAAACCTGATCCTCTCAGGTTTCGAGAACATGAACGGCAGATGAGCGGTTTTTCTCAAGGTTAAGTCGCGGCCAAGACTTAGGCTTTTTGCTTCGTTTCGAAACGCGGTTGCGAGAAGGTCAAAAACCAGCCTTAACGGGACCAATAGTCTAACGACAATGGCGCATAGGTTAATCCCCGCGCCAGTGATGCTCGCGTATCACGCAGGCACGGCGTGGACCAACCACCATCAGGCCAGAGCAGCAAGAAGCGCCGCGGCGCGCATCTCACGCCCTCGTGCCTCCCGCCGCTTCATCGCCTCGTCGTCCTCGCCCCACCGGCTCTCCTGAAAGGTTTCATCGACATGAGCCGCCGCCCACGCCTCCTCGGCGGACAGGCGTCTACGCACGACGGCGAGAGCCAGCAGCGCGGAGCCGGTGAGGGTCGTCATGACGCTGAGGGCCGCAACGCGCAACGGCCCACCCGGTCCCTGCCCTACCGCATCAGCGATGACACGCGCCATCACGCTCAGCGTTGCGGCGGGCTGCTCGACATGCATAATTCCTTCGGCCAAAAAAAAGCGGGCGCCAAACTCGTGGCGGCACCAATCGAGGATCGGATCCCAGGCCTGCGCCTGAGCGGCGACGAGCGGCTCTGGCTCACCAGCCCGGTAGAGGAGCAGGTCCGTTCCCACATAATGGGTGATCTCGGCCTCAACCGCCGCAGCCTCAGCCACGACACCGTCAATCGCCGCATTGACGATCCGGGTCAGCGGCAACAGTCCCGGGTCGATCACATCGCCCAAGGCGTTCCACTCGGCAGCAACGGCCTCCGCTGCGGCTCTGCTTGGCAAGGCCAGATCACGGCGGGCCGGAGTCTTGGCCGGCCGATCATCAAGCAGAAGCGCGAAATCCGTCTCCCGTTCAACAACCCGCGCCTCTTTGAAGAAGCGCTTTGGGCGAGCCATTGGCGTGAGCTTCTGGGCCGATAGGGCCAATGCGATCCGCTCGTCGCCCAGCTTTGGCTCGCCATCCGGATCAACCATCTTTCACCCTTCGATGTGGCTCACGATTCGGGAGCATCCTCGATCGGATCGAATTGCCGGACGTCGAAGCCGAACAAATCCCAGCTGTTCTGCATATGGGGCGGCAAAGGCGCCGTCACGTCGATCATGCCGCCGCGCGGATGCGGCAAGATCAGACGGCGAGCCAGGAGATGCAATTTGTCCTCGACCGCGCTCGGCACCGCGCGAGCGGGATCGAGCTTTTGCGCCTTGGGGTCGGCCACGCGCCCATATTTGGGATCGCCGACGATGGGATGGCCGATGGCTTCGGCATGAGCGCGCAACTGATGCGTCCGTCCGGTGATAGGCTTCATCGACAGCCAGGCGAGGCGAGGCATCACGCGATCGACCGTCGCGAACAGCGTCACCGAATGCTGTGCATTCTCCTCGCCATGTTTGGCGACCCGCATTCGCTCGGCGGCGGCCCGATCGTTCTTGTCGAGAACCGCACCCCGCTCTGATCCCATGGCCTCACCCTTGGCCAGATAGAGCGAGATGCGGCCATGCGCCGGGCGGGGCACCCCTTCCACCAGCGCCCAGTAGATCTTCCGCGCCTGGCGCGACCGGAACACCTCGCCGAGATCAGCCGCGACCTTGCGGTTTCGCGCCACCAGAAGCACGCCGCATGTATCGCGATCGAGGCGATGCACCAGCAGGGGGCGGTTGCCAGCCTCATCGGCGAGCGCCGACAGCATGCCGTCAATATGGCGGGTGGTGCCCGAACCGCCCTGAACCGCGAGGCCGTAAGGCTTATTGAGAACCAACAGCTCACGATCCTCGAACAGCACCATGGATTCGAGCGCGCGCCGATCCTCTTCCGAGGCTGTGGCCCGCTTCACCGACGGGGTTGTTACGGTGTCGAGCCGGAGGGGTGGCACACGCACGCTCTGGCCGGGCTCGACGCGGGTGGATGTCTTGGCCCTGGCGCCATCAACCCTTACCTGACCGGTCCGAACCATCTTGTTGAGGTGGGAGAGCGTGAGGTCGGGGTACCGGCGCTTGAACCATCGGTCGAGCCGCATGCCCGCCTCTTCCTCGGAGACGGTATCCGTTACGACACTCATCCGCGTGCCCTCGGCTTTGCGCAGCGGACAATCCAAAAGATGACCATAGGTCTCACAACTCTCCGACGCCCTTCCCCAAAGACCCGGTCTGTGGTGGGACTCATGATCAGCAATTTTCAGAACCGATCGTGCCCTGCGTCACTGATATTGCAGACCAGTGTCGACAGAGCGAGCAAATTGCGGTCTCCCAAATGCCGTCACCCCGAGCGAAACAACGTGGAGAACTTGGAAGACCAGGAGCCGACCCGCCTAGCCGCCGCTTTTGCCATCGCCGGCCGTCGTGGCGGGTTTATCGTCCGGCAAGCCGTTGGCGATCTTCTTTTCGATATTCGGCAGATCCTCGGGGTCGGGATTCATGTCGCGCGCGTGGTTCCATTGGAACTTGGCTTCGAGCTTGCGGCCCACTCTCCAATAGGCATCGCCGAGATGGTCGTTGATCGTCGCGTCCGAGGGCTTGAGCTCGATCGCGCGTTCGAGTTCCTTGACCGCCGCGTCATAGTCGCCGAGCTTGAAATGCGCCCAGCCCAGGCTGTCGACCACATAGCCGTCCTCCGGCCGCAGTGCGACGGCCTGGCGCAGCATCTTGAAGGCCTCGTCGAGATGCTCCCCGCGATCGACCCATGAATAACCAAGGTAGTTCAGAACGAGCGGCTGGTCCGGGAAAATCTCCAACGCGTGTTTGAAATCGGCCTCCGCCTCCGGCCATTGCTTGTTCCGTTCGTAGCTGATGGCCCGATAGTAGAGCAGGCCCCAGGCCGTCTTGTCATCCTTCGGCAAGGTCGCCAGCGCATCGGTGTAGGTCTTGGCGGCGTCTGGATATTTCTTCTGCTCCCGCTGGATGTTGCCGAGCGTTGTCAGTGCGTCGGTGTCGTCCGGATGAGCCTTGACGATGTCCTGCAGAAATTTGACGGCTTCGTCCGACTTGCCGAGGACGTCCAGAGTCAGGCTCGTCTGGATGTTGGCGTTGTTCCGCAAGGGGTTTCCCTCTGGAACCTGCCCATAGACGTCGATCGCCTGCTCGTTCTGTTTGAGACGGCCGTAGATATCGGCCAAGGTAACCGTGGTGAGGCTGTTCTGCGGCTGGAGGTAGAGCGACAGCCTAAGATAGATCATGGCCGCGAGTTCGTCGCCTTGCCGGCCGCCGGCGGCACCGAGGCCGTAGAGCACTTCCGCAGCGCCCTCCTGGGCGGATCGCACGAGAGGTTTGAGCGGTTTGCCCGACTTGAGATCCGCAAGGGTCGCGTCGATCAATGGATGATGCGGGATGACACCCTGGAACTCCGTCAGAGCGCGTTCGGCTTCGGCGCTGGCGCCGTGGCGCGATTCGAATCGCGCATAGGCGTCGACAAGACGCAGGATGGTTCTGTCGGTGCCATAGGCGGTTTTGTAGCGCTTGGTCGCCTCGGGAAAATCATTGGCGAGATCGGCGATCAGCGCCGCGTGATAGTCCCGAAACACACCAAATCCGCCATCCTTCAGCGTGTCGATGGCCGCCAACGCCTTCTTCTCTTCGCCCTGGCCGGCAGAAGCCCAGGCGGCCAGTAGCGTGGCTGTCACATCATGTTGGCGCCCCGCGCCCCCGCTCGTGAATTCACGTCGCGCCGCCACCCAATGGCCGTCCCGCAATTGACCGACGCCAAGCACCAGATGCGCCAGACCGTTCTTGGGGTCCGAGACGATGAGCCGTCGCGCCAGATCGAGCGAGGCGTCGATGTCACCGTTCGAGAGGGACGCTACGAATGTCCGCTCGATCAGCTCCGGATTATGCGGGTCGGCACGCAGGCTCTCCCGAAAAAAAGTCGCGGCCGCAGCGGTATCCCGGTCGGCGCCAGCAACGAGCGCGGCGAGATAGTTGCCGCTAGGGCTCTCGCCGACTTCGAAGGGAGCTTCGACTGCCGCGACGGCTCGCGCGGAAGCGCCAACCTGGAAGGACGCAAGGGCCGCGATGGCCACGACGCTCGTCAAAAGGGCACGCGGAGCGCGTACCAGGAAAGAGCGCGACGGTCTAATCATGGGGGGTTGATCGGGCACGTGTTCCTGGTTCCCTTGAAGGCCGGCGTCCGGGCCGTGGATAGCTCACGACGCCGTACGGGACACTACGGTGAGTCGGGAAGATGTCCTTTTTGCGCAAGCCTCGCAAGCCGGGCGGATTTGGGTTCGTCAGTTTGAATTGAGGACAGCGGGTCTGCACTCTTCAGCCTCTTCGCGAAGGAGCTGGGTCCAGTATTGTTCCCGCGCACAGACGCCACGTTGATCAGCCTGCTAGGCATCCTCTTCCCCCAGCACCGACATGGCCGAGTCGATTTGGACGAGTTCGTCCTTCAACCTCTGGATTTCGGTTGGCTCGGTTGCTGTCTGCAACTTTTCAAGCGCGACCGTGCGCCTTGCCTCCAGTGCCGTAAACTCTCCGGTGTATTCTTCCATCGCTCGCCCCCTGCGTCGCGCGAAAGATACCACAGAGTGCTGGGGTCTGCCCACGAGGAGGGTGAAGCCTCAGGACGATCGGATGAAGCTCCAAAACCCTCTTCTCGAGCCCGGTGTGAAGCTGTTGTGTCGAACGGCCGGGCGCGCGCGCGGTTGGACACGGACGCGGCGCAGCAAAGTTTATGCTGGCTGCTGACAATGGCCGGTGAAGCATTCGGCTCACCATGAGAGCGAAAAAGGAATTCACCCGATGACCCTGTGCATTCCGCTGTAAAGAGTGCCCAAATAGCGGAACGAGGCATCCACAACCTCCTTGGTCGGTCGCGAATTAAACGTTGCATGCGCCAGACGAGTCGCCGATGCTGGCAGGGTAAAAAAATAGGAATTGGGGAAGGTAACGTCCTTGGTGGTCGAGGGAGGTTTTTTGCCGGCCATGCGCCGCGTTTTGTCATGCCGGGCCGCCGCCCGAGTTCGGATGCGCGAGACGCGTTCATGACCCCCGCTGTGGAACTCGCCGGCATCACCAAATCCTTCTCAGGAATTCGCGCGCTCAAGGACGTGAGCTTCGATGTTCGCGCCGGCGAGGTCCACGCGCTGCTGGGCGAGAACGGCGCCGGCAAATCGACCCTCATCAAGATCATTGCGGGCGTTCACAAGCCCGACAGCGGCACCATCAAACTCGCCGGCAACCCGACGGTCTTCACCTCCCCGCGCGACGCGCGTCGGCTGGGCGTGGCGACCGTCTACCAAGAGCTGTTGCTGTTTCCCGAACTTTCTGTGGCGGAGAATATCTTTCTCGGGCATGCCCCGCGCCGCGCTTGGGGCGGGCTCCATTGGAGCGTCATGCGCAAAAAGGCGCGTAAGCTCTTGGATTCGCTCGATAGCCACGATCTCGATGTCGGCGCTAAGGTGGGCACCTTGTCGGTCGCCAACCGGCAGCGGGTCGAGATCGCCAAGGCCTTGGCGCAAGAGGCGCAAGTTCTCATCATGGACGAGCCGACGGCGGCGCTGGCGGAAGCCGACGTGCGGCGGCTGATGAGCGTCGTCAAGCGGCTGCGCGAGCGCGGCGTGGCGATCATCTATGTCAGCCATCGCATGCCGGAAATCTTCGAACTGGCCGATCGCGTCACGGTGATCCGCGATGGCGCCTATGTGGGCACCCGCGACATCGGCGATGTGGACGAGGCTACGCTGGTCAACATGATGGTCGGTCGACCGCTCGACCGCCTGTTTCCTAAAACCCATGCCGCGTTGGGCGACGTCGTTCTCGAGCTTCGCGGGGTCTCGCATCGCCATGAGGTCCAGGACATCTCCCTCACGCTGCGGGCTGGAGAGATTCTCGGGATCGCCGGCCTTGTCGGCTCCGGCCGCACCGAGGTGGCGCTCACCATCTTCGGCATCACCCCTGCCACAAGCGGCCAGATCCTTCTCCATGGCCAGCCTGTCACCATCGACGGCCCGCGCAGGGCCCGGGACATGGGCATCGCCTGCGTTCCCGAGGATCGCGGGCTGCAGGGACTCGTTCGCCCGATGACGATCGGGGAAAACGTCTCATTGGCGGTTCTGGACCGGATGGCCAACGGCTTTCTCATTCCGTTCAAGGCCGAGGCCACGCGCGCCGCCGACGCCATCAAGCAGCTCGGGATCCGATGCCGTGGCGCGGAGCAGCCGGTGCGGGAGCTGTCGGGCGGCAACCAGCAGAAGGTCGTCCTCGCCAAATGGCTGCAGACCGAGCCCAAAATCCTCATCCTCGACGAGCCGACCCGTGGCATCGATGTGGGCGCCAAGGCGGAAATCTATGCCCTCATGAGCGCGCTGGCGAAGCAGGGCCTCGCGATTCTCATGATCTCCAGCGAACTGCCCGAGGTCCTGGGCATGAGCGACCGGGTGATGGTGATGAGCGGCGGGCGCATCATCAAGACTTTCGATCGCGCCGAGGCGACGCCGGATGCAGTGGGCGCCGCCATGACCAGCGTCGCGGCTGAGGGAGCGCTCTCATGAGCGCCATTGTGGCCGAGCGCGCGAGACATGGGGGCCTATCGGCAGGCCTCGGGCGATTTTTCAATGACTATGGGCAGGAAATCGTCGTCCTGGCCGCAACCATTGCCATCTTCCTGATCGTCGGCGGCATGCATCCGCGCTTTTTGTCGGGCAACAATCTCCTCACCATCTTCTCCGGCAACGCCTATGTGGCGGTGGCCGCCCTTGGCATGTCGCTCGTCATCATCTCGGGCCATATCGATGTATCGGTCGGCGCGCTGATCGGCGTGCTGGCGACCATCGCCGGTACCTTGATCTCCGAGCATTATCCGGTCTGGGTCGCATGGCTGGTTCCGGTGCTCGTGGGCATCGTCATCGACGCCGCCATCGGCGTGTTGGTCGCCTATGCGCGCATCCCATCGATCGTCGTGACCTTGGGCGTCCTGTCGATCCTGCGCGGCGGCCTCATCACCGTTACGGGAGGCGCCTGGATCTCCAATCTGCCGCACGAGTTCCTGATTGCCCAATGGCGTGTCTTCGGCATCCAGGTGCCGATCATCGCCATGGTGATCCTGACGATCCTCATGGCCCTATGGATGCGGTCTTCGTCCACCGGACGATCGATCTATGCGATCGGCGGCAACGCCGAGGCGGCCCGCACCACGGGAATCCCGATTCGGGGGACCACCGTGCTGGTCTTCGCCATTCACGGGTTCTTCGCAGGGGTCGCGGCGCTGCTCTTCGCCACACAATTGCAGGTCATTCAGTCGACCGTTCCTTCGAACCTCGAACTCACCGTCATCACGGCCTCCGTTATCGGCGGAGTTTCGATTCTCGGGGGCACTGGCACGGTCATCGGCTCGACCCTCGCCACCATCCTGTTCGCCTCGATCGGCTCGGCGCTCATCTTCATCGGCGTGTCGGCCTATTGGCTCCGCGCCGTCCTCGGGCTTCTCATCCTCGTCACCGTGCTGGCCGACATGGCCCGCCGCAACCGAGCCTTGTGAGGCACTAGCGATGACCTTGCGCGCTCTCCTCCGCCACGAAACGATCCTCGCCGTCATCCTGGCCCTGGCGCTCGCGCTGCTGGCCAGCCAGTCGGTCTATTTCTTCACGACCGACAATCTGCTCAATCAGGGAGCCTTGATGGCGGAGGTCAGCCTCGTGGGGCTTGCCATGACCTTCGTCATCGTCACCGGCGGTATCGATCTGTCGGTAGGGTCGATCCTAGGGTTGACGGCCATCCTGCTCGGCGTGCTCTGGCACGATGTCGGCCTGCCGCTCGGCGTCGCCATCGGCCTCGCGCTGCTGCTCGGCACCCTCGCCGGGGCGCTGAACGGTGTCATCATCACCCGCTTCAAGGTGCCCCCGCTGATCGCCACGCTGGCGACCCTCGCACTCTACCGAGGACTCGCCGAGGGCATCAGCCAGGCGCGCTCGGTACGGGGCTATCCGGACTGGTTTTATGTCCTAGGCCAAGGCCAAATTATCGGCGTGCCGAATCAGCTTTGGATCGTGGCTATCTTCACCGTCGTTTCGGCCGCGGTCCTGGGCCTCACGGTTGGCGGTCGCGCCACCTATGCGATCGGCTCCAACCAGACAGCGGCCACATTTTCCGGAATCGCGGTCAACGCGACAAAGATCCGCATCTACGCTTTCTCTGGTTTCACCGCGTCGCTCGCCGCCATCATCTTCGTCTCCCGGGTGTCGACGACGCGATCGGACATGGGAACCGGCATCGAACTCGATGCGATCACCGCCGTCGTCCTGGGCGGCACGAGCATCTTCGGAGGGCGCGGCACCATCTTCGGCACGGTGCTGGGGCTGATGCTGATGCAGGCGCTGAAGAACGGCATGTCGCTAGCCGGCGTGAAGGGCGACGGCACGACCGTGTTGATCGGCGTCGTTCTCATCCTCACGCTGCTGCTGAGCAATCTGTTTAGCCGGGACGGAGCCGGCTGAAACCCAAACCGTGCGCACCCCCGTCAAGACAACACAACGCACGGCTGTAAGAAACGAAGAGGAAACATCATGCTACGCAGGATTATCGCGACCACACTTGGCCTGTGCCTCACCGCCGGCGCCGCGCATGCGGCTTCGGCTTGGACCGGCGGCGACGATCAGCCGACCTCACCCCTCGCCTGCGACGGCGCGGCCGGCATGGCAGCGTCGATGCCCTACAACGGCGGCCAGCCCGTCAACCCGCCGGATCTCAAGGGCAAGAAAATCACCGTCGTCGATGTCCCGAAGCTCGTCGGCATCGCCTATTTCGCCGCGACCGCGAAGGGCATCGCCGAGGGCGCGAAGGATATCGGCAACGTCGATTCCAAGACGGACGGACCCTCCAAGGCCAATATCGACGATCAGATCACCATGATCGACAATTATATCACCCGTGGGGTCAACGGCATCTATTTCGCCGCCAATGACACGGTGGCGATCGCCCCGGTGCTGAAGAAGGCGCTGTCGAAGGGCATCACGGTCGTCGGTTACGACGCCAATTCGACGCCGGACGCGCGGACCTGGTTCGTCAACATGGCGCAGTGGAACGGTGTCGCGAAGGCGTTGATGGACGACATGGCCAAGCAGATCGGCGAGGACGGTGCCTTCGCGATCGTCACCTCCACCTTCACGACCCCCGGCCAGGGCCGCTGGATCGCCGAAATGGGGGCTTATGCCGCAAAGTGCCACCCGAAGATGAAATGGCTCGAATCCGTCGAGGCGCAGGAAGACAACATCCTGTCCTTCAACCAGGCCAATACGCTCATCAACAAATATGGCGATGATCTCAAGGGCATCTTCGGCATGACCAGCGTCGCGACGCCTGCCGCCGCCGAGGCCGTCACCCAGGCAAAGCTCTGCGGCAAGGTTGCCGTCGTCGGTCTTGCGACACCAAATCCGATGAAGCCCTATATCAACGCCGGCTGCGTCAAGGATCTGATTCTCTGGAACCCGATCGATCTCGGTTATGCGGCCGCCTATGCGATGCGTGCATCGATCGACGGCACGCTCAAGCCCGGCGACACGACGCTCAAGGCCGGACGTCTCGGCGATCTGAAGATCATCAATGGCAGCGAGATCCTGCTCGGCTCGCCGTTCATCTTCACCAAGGACAACATCAACGGCTTTGATTTCTGAAGCCTGTGTCCGTTGAATAAAGCGATGGCCGTTCAGCGTCGGACGGCCATCTCGTTCTATAGCTTCTCTGTATGAGATCGGCGTTTGGCGGAAAAAGCGTGACTAACTACGCTTCGACATCGTGAAATCCCCTTGGCCTTGGGGCAAAATTTGACCGTCGGCCCCCGTCGGATCGAGAGGAATACTGGTGACGAAGGTGCGGATGTCCCCGCCACCGAAGCTCCAGGTCAAGGCACGGTTGGCACCGATGCTCCAGGACCCGTTGCCGCCCGGCGGGGCGCCTGGGCTGTTGGCCCAACTGGCCCTTCCTCCCCGTGTGAACTTGAAGATGCCTTTCCAGCCTCCGCCCCCGATGTCCGCGTCCCATAATCCATCGAGAATGTTGGGCGTCCCATCCATGTCGTTGAGCAGGCCGCCCTCTTCGCAGGTCAATTCGGCGACGAGAGGATCGACGAAGTCCGTCAAATCCTTCTTGTTGTTCGGCCAGTCGATGTGGATATGCGTGATGTGCTCGAAGCTCATCTTGTCCAGAGCATATTTAGCCGGTTTCTCGTCGGGCTTCATCGGTCGATAGATGCGCGGCGTCTCGGCGCCTGACGCGCTCCATTCCCGCTTGTTGTAGATCAGGGTGCCCCACTGAATGACATCGGCCATGCGCAAGAAGAGTTGCACCAGTTCATCCGCTTCCGCCCTTTGCGTCGGATGACCGGCAAGCAGCACGATGTCCACCGCCCGCCCCTCGCGATGCGGATCATGTATGCCAGCATGGTTATCGTCGCCGGGCATCTGAAATCGCTCTTCGGTGGACCCGTTGTGGATGAACTTCGTCTTCATGATCGGAGGACCGAAGTCGGTCAGCGCTTTGACCAGCGCCTTCGGCGCAAGACCGATGGGAGCCTGCGGCGGTAGGGGTTTTCCGGGTGGGGGTGCCATGATGGACCTCGCAATCGTGTCGCGCTGCAGAACTCTATCCCGTTGGCCTCACGCACGGGACAAGTCATTTCGGCGATCCGTCTGTGGGGCCGGTCGCATCCAAGGCTGGGCTTTTCAGGCGTCCAACCGCAGAACATCGAGACGATAGTCCGCATTACGTTCTTCGTGAAGGAGCTTTAGGGCGCCTTGAGCGCAGGCGATGAAGACATCCGTGGCCTCCCGCCCCGAAGGTGGTCCGGATTTCTTGCCGACCCAGTGAACGAGCACGACATCGCCTGCCGGACGCAGCGAGGCGCAGACCCGCCGGCTCAAAGTCTCCACATCGTCCCGGCCGAGATAGTCGATCACCTCGGAGATGACCACGAGATCGAAGCTCTCATCCGGCCAATCTTGTGGCACGAACAGAGGCGCGAACCGCACCCAGGGGCGTGCGGCATTGGCGCGACGCGCGACGTCGAGGGCCGCGTTCACGGGCTCGACCGCTAGAAGGTCGTTACATCGAGCCGCGAGAAGCGCCGTGAAATCCCCATTGGCGCAGCCGATCTCGAAGGCTGTCCGATAGTGCTCGCGCGGCAGGGCCGCGAGCGTTGCCGCATATTTGGCTTTCTCGTAGTCGCTATCGCCGAGATGCCAGGGATCGGGGCGGACCGCATAGAGTTCGCAGAAGTGCGCGGCGGGCACTGTTTCCTTGCGCAAGCAACCGCTCCGTTTTCGTCCATCTCAATGAAAGATATGGAATCCGTTTGCGAATACACCAGCGGCGCTGAGAATTCCGGCCAGCACGAAGGCTTCGACGGCTCCAAGAAACAGATCCATAGTGTTTCACTCCGATACGCAACACGAATGCAAACTGCCGTGGCAACCCATGCGGGCTGCCACGCTCCAATGTCAGATGACGAGACTGAAACGCGTTCAGCGGTTGTCCGCTTCGATGATGCCCCGGCTTGTTACGACGACCCAGGCCCGGCCGCGCCTCTCGATCGAGCGGATTTCACCGACGCCGGGGACGAACTGCCCGGGAGAGACCTCCCGCAAGCCGCCGCTTCGGCCTTCGAGCAGAGCCACGCCGCCATAGACGTCACGCAACAGCCAGCCATCGACTGTCGGCGGCTTTGGCGGCGTGGCGGACTTGGGCTCGGCGCTGGCGACGACAACGGGGGGCAGCGGCACCGCAGCCGGTTTTGCCGCAGAAGCGATCGACGCCGTCGTGGCTGGCGAGGAGATGGAATGCTCGATGCGATCGAGTCGCGCGGTGATATCGGAGAGTTTCGGGGCGCTCGGGTCTGGCTTCAACTGGTCGAGACGCGCGGTGATCTCGGCGAGCTTCGTATTCGGGGTCTTATCGCCGTGGTCGAGTTTGTCGAGACGGGAAGAAATCTCCGCGAGTTTAGGCGTCGGATCGCGGTCGAGTTTGTCGATCTTCGCGCTGAGTTGCGAAACCGCGCCCGCATTGCCGGCCTTGGCGACCTCGAGGTCTTGCTTGAGGACGTCGACGCTGCGCTTGAGACCCCGGATGGCATCGTCCTGCTTCGCATTGTCGGCGCTCGCCCGCATCGAATCGAGGCTGACCTTCAGCGTGTGGACCTGATCTTCCAGACGATGCACGAGCTGCGCTGTCGTCTCGGGGGGCGGCCCCGCCTGGGCAGCAGCCGCCACTGGCGCCTGCGTGCTGGTGAGGAACTGAGCCCCTCCGATGAAGCCGCCGCCAAGCACGAGCGCAACTGCAGCGGCGACCATACCATGCGATGTCTTGAAGCCCGTTCCCTTGGTTCCGACGGCCTCCGCCTCCCCTTTGAAGCTGATGAGATGTTGCCCTGAAAGCTCCTTGGCGCGTTTCACGAAGGACGCCACTTCGGCGGAAGACGCCGTGGCGCCTCCCTGCGGCCCCACGGCCGGATTAGCGTCGCCTTCCGCTCCGGTACTCATCAATCAAGGCCTTTCGGGTCACGTTTCAGTAACCAGATTGGTCCGATTTCCTGAACAAGAGATTAGCGCCGGCACGCGTTGGGCGTCCGGAATCGGGACAAGCGTGCGAGCACGCAAGATTTTTCTTGCGCGAAAGGACATCCCGGCACCTAGTGCGCCGGTCACGCAACACGGCGGCGGCCTTCGTGAAGGAGGTCGCTCAAAAGCCGACGCACGATCCAATCGGGAGGACGCTTTGTTCACGCAGAGCCTGGAATTTCACGATCCCCGCTTCAAGACGCTGGTTCACGGCAACACCCACCTCGAAAAACTTTGGACCGGGTCACGCTGGGCCGAAGGGCCGGCTTATTTCCCGGCCGGCAAATATCTCGTCTTCTCCGATATTCCCAACGACCGCGTCATGCGGTTCGACGAGACCGACGGCTCGGTCTCGGTGTTCATGCAGCCGGCCCGCAACCACAACGGCCATACAGTGGACCGGCAGGGCCGGCTCGTGTCCTGTGAGCACCGAGGCCGCTGCGTTTCGCGTATCGAACACGACGGCAGCGTCACCGTGCTGGTCGACAAAGTCGACGGCAAGAAGCTCAATTCGCCGAACGACGTCGTGGTCAAATCCGACGATTCCATCTGGTTCACCGATCCGACCTACGGCATCGACAGCGAATACGAGGGCGACGCAGCCCCGTCCGAACTTGGCGAGAGCCATGTCTATCGGATCGATCCGAAGACCGGCGAGACGAGTGCCGTCGCCCGTGACTTCGTCAAGCCCAACGGCCTCGCCTTTTCCCCTGACGAGAAACTTCTCTACATCGCCGATACGGGCGCTACGCATGTCGAGGAAGGCCCGAAACACATCCGCGTCTTCACGGTTGGCACAGACGGCAAGAGCCTCAGCGAAGGACGGGAATTCGCCACCTGCGACGTCGGCCTCTTCGACGGCTTTCGCTGCGACCGCGACGGCAACGTCTGGACGTCGGCCGGAGACGGCGTGCATTGCTATGCGCCCAACGGCAAGTTGCTCGGCAAGATCAAGGTTCCCGAAGTGGTGGCCAACCTGTGCTTCGGCGGCCCGAAGCTCAACCGCCTCTATATCTGCGGAACGACGTCGCTCTACATGATCTATGTGAACGCGCATGGCGCGACGCGGCCAGAGCCGACATAGGCTCTGCGCCACGCTTCGACATGAAGACCCATGAAGCGCCGTGCAGGAAGGCGCGGACGCGAGGGCGTACAGCCGCGTCCTGCCGGTGAAGCATATGTCGGCAAGCCGTGATTCCAATGTTCTCAGATTGTAAGCGTGTCTCGATAGAACCGCATTTCAATCACGCTGATTCTTGAACGGGCGCCAAAAGCCGCTGCAATGTCTCAAGACCGGCGTCGCGGTCGAAAGCCTGCGGCGGGCGCAGCCGAGCCAAGGCAGCCGTCGCCCGCCGCGCAGGCTCACCCGCCAAGGCAGGCGCCTCATCGGCAACCTGCCGCGCTTCGTCGAGTTTGCCGTTGCAATGCAAGGCGATGTCGCACCGTGCCGCGAATGCGGCTTTCGCGCGCTCGCCAAGGCTGCCTCCGAGCGCTTGCATCGACAGATCGTCCGTCAGCAACAGCCCATCGAAACCGATGACGCCTCGAATGATGGTTTCGACGACGGTCGCCGAAATGGTTGCCGGACGGTCGGGATCGATCGCGGTATAGACCACATGCGCCGTCATGGCGGCCGGCAGGTCGCGCAGGCGACGGAAGGGCTCGAAGTCGATCTCGAGCGCCGCACGGTCGGCCGTGACGACTGGCAGGTCGAAATGGCTGTCCACCATCGCTCGTCCATGGCCGGGGATATGTTTGACGACGGGCAGAACGCCGGCGGCGAGGAGGCCTTCGGCGAAGGCGCGGGCGAGCGCGACGATCATATCGGGGGTGGTGCCGAACGCGCGATTACCCACGACATTGCTGCCGCCCGGGACCGGAACGTCGAGCACCGGCGCGCAATCGATGGTAATACCCACCGCGCGCAAATCCTCCCCGATCAGACGACCGCCGAGAGATGCGGCTTCTTGTGCGGCGGCAAGGTTTCTCTCGGCCAGCCGGGCATAAGTCGCGGCGGCCGGATAAGCTGGCCATTGTGGCGGCCCGAGACGCTGTACACGGCCGCCCTCCTGATCAATGAGCACAGGAGCCTCAGGGCGCCCCACGGCTTCGCGAAAATCCGCAGTGAGTCGGCGCACCTGATCTGGACTGTCGACGTTGCGACGAAACAGGATCAAGCCCCAGGGCGCCATCTCCGCCAGGAAGTCTTTTTCCACCGCCTCGAGCGCAAGGCCGGCGCAGCCGCAAATGAAGGCGCGTGTCACCGGCGCTGCCTCAAGGTTCAATTATGGACGACGAAGCAGCTGCCGCCGCTGGCCTGAAGCTGGGAGCACAGCGTCTTGGCCTGATCCTGACCGAGGTTGCCGACGCGGAGCCGATAGATGGTCTTTTGCCCGTTATCGACCTTCTTGACCGTCGGCTGGAAGCTGCCGAGCTCGGAATATTTCTTCTGGAGTTTAGTGAAGGCCGAACGGGCATCCTGTTCGCTGGGCGATGCGGCGAGCTGCAGCGCGAAATTGCCGCCGGAATTCGTGGTGGCGGTCGCGTCCACGCCCGATGCATCAGCGACTTCGACCGGCTTCAGGCCGCTGCCGGACTTCGCTCCTGGCGAAGCCGACTGCTGCGCTTTCACCGTGTCGGCACCATTGGCCCCGGTGAGTTCGGCGATCGAGCTCGGCGGAGCCTTGGGAGTTGTCGCCGCGTGACCGCCGGTTTTCGGCGTCGAGGGACGAGACATGGCGGCCGGAGGCGGCGCGGCATCTGTCCCGCCGATCGCCAATTGCGGCACGAGCGAGCGGCCGAGTCCCTGCGCGGCGCCGGGGTTGGTTGAGTTGACGAGCGTGCCGTCTGGGCGAACCAGGAAGGTCTTGACCTTCTTGGGCTGAGGAAACGGGCTCGATCCGTTGGACGAGCCTTCGGCTTGTGAGTCCGCCGATTTCGGCAATTGACCCAGATCGATCGGCTGTTCCTGACTGTTGACGACCCGCACGGGACCGCCGCTCGATGCGCCATTCTTGCTCAACAGGGCCGCGTCGGCATCCTCCGGCGTGGTATCGGACGCCGTGTCTTGCTTGATCTTGGTCGGCCCGCTCGCCGCGAGGATCGTCGGGGCGGTGCTGGCACCAGCCGAGGACGCGATGGCACCCGATCCCGATCGCGACAGGAAGGTCGCTGCGAGACCGCCGCCGGTCAGTGCGAGAACCGCCATCAACACCACGAGCGGCCGGCGCGAAGCCTTGGCGTCGACGGCCGTCTCGTTGGAGAGCCCAGGCGCTGCCTCGGCCTCGGGTTCCGCCCAGAGATCGGGGGTCAGCGGGGGCGCCACGTAATGCGGCGCGTCGATCGGCATCTCTTCGGCTTCGTAAGCGGGCCGCTCGCCGTAATAGCCTTCATGCGAGGATGGTGCGGGCTCGGCATGGTCGTAGCCGTCCTGCCACTGTTCGTCCTGCTCTTCAGCCGGAGCCCAATGCGGCTCATCGTGCTGCGAGGGGCGCAAGCCCAACGTCTCGGTGTCCGCAACACGGTCGGCGGCGTCGGCATAGGTCGCCTCCTCCGTCTCATGGCCGGCAAGGACGTCCCCATAGGCATCCATGCTCATCACATCGGCCGCAACGGGCTCGGCCGCCACTCGTGTGGAAGCCTTGCTCGGGCGGAACATCGCCCGGAAAGGATCGTCCTGGCCGACAATCTGCGCGAGTTCGGTCAGCGGACCACTGGCATCGGACCTTTTGCCGCCCGGGAGTTCCATATAGGGCTCCACTCGATGCGATCTCGCAGCTTCACTCATGACGATACCTCACCTTACACTCGCGAGCAGCGTGACGGGAGCCCGTGGCCAATTGGTGACGAAACCCTGGCAGACAGGTTATTCCGTGCCCAACGACGAAAACTCCTGGTCGTCGCAGATCAAGCCCCGACCCGATGAGCCTTCAACGCATCTCCTCCGGAGCATTCACACCAAGGATGCCCAATCCGGATTTGATAACGAACGTTAAAGCCGCCACCAGCGCCAGCCTCGCGCAAGTTAAATCTGTCTCGTTCTCGTTAATAAAGCGTGTTCGCGGGTGATCTTTGCCCCTGTTCCATTGCGCATGGAACGCGCTGGCGAGATCGTAGAGATAGAATGCGAGGCGATGCGGCTCGTGGGCGAGCGCCGACGACGCGATGAGGCGCGGATATTGGGCGATGAGCTTGATCAGGCCGACCTCGCCCTCGTCCGTCAGCAGTGCGAGCTTCGCGTGCGCCAGCGATGACATGTCCAGCGCCTCGGCCGACAGGGCGCCCTTGCCGAGTCGCATTACCGAACAGGCCCTCGCATGGGCATATTGGACATAGAAGACCGGATTGTCCTTGGACTGTTCGATCACCTTGGCGAGGTCGAAGTCGAGCGCCGCCTCGTTCTTGCGGAACAGCATCATGAAGCGGACCGCATCCGCGCCGACCTCGGCGACGACGTCCCGCAGCGTGACGAAATCTCCTGCCCGCTTGGACATCTTCACAGGTTCGCCGTTACGGGTCAGCTTGACGAGTTGGCACAGCTTGACGTCCAGGGTGGCCCGCCTGTCGCTGAGCGCCGCCACGGCCGCCTGAAGGCGCTTTACATAGCCGCCATGGTCCGCCCCCACGACGTCGATCAGCGTCGGAAAACCACGGTCGATCTTGCTCTTGTGATAAGCGATGTCGGCGGCGAAATATGTGTAGGAGCCGTCGGATTTGATCAGCGCCCGGTCGGTATCGTCGCCGAAATCGGTCGAGCGGAACAGCGTCTGCTCACGGTCCTCCCACTCCTCGGCCACCTGCCCCTTTGGCGGGGGCAGCCGACCCTCGTAGATCAGTCCCTTGTCCCGCAGCCAGGCGATGGCGGAAGCGATGACGTTTTCCCCCGTCGTCAGGGATCGCTCTGAAAAAAACACGTCATGCTTGATGGCGACCGCATCGAGATCGTCGCGGATCACATCCATCATGGCCGCGATGGCGGCATCGCGCACGATCGGGAGCCAGGCGGCCTCGTCCTGGCCCAGAAGGTCGTCGCCAAATCGGACCGCCAGCGCCGTGCCAACGGGCTTGAGATAGTCGCCGGGGTAAAGCCCGTCCGGAATAGGGCCGATGTCTTGGCCAAGTGCCTCCCGATAGCGCAGGAAGGCCGAGCGAGCCAATACGTCGACCTGCGCGCCGGCGTCGTTGATGTAATATTCGCGTGTGACCGCGAACCCCGCGAAGGCCAGCAGGTTCGACAAAGCGTCGCCGAAGACCGCGCCGCGACCATGGCCGACATGCAAGGGTCCGGTCGGGTTGGCCGAGACATATTCGACGTTGATCCTTTGCGGTTCGCCGGTCAGCCGCGCGGCGTGTCTGCCGAAGGCCGCGCCCTCACGCACGGCCGCGCCCAGCACGGCCAAATAGACCGATGGCTTGAGCACAATGTTGATGAAGCCAGGGCCTGCGACCTCGGCGCTCGCCACATCCGGGTCGCTCACAAGGTCGGCCGCGATGGCCACGGCGAAGGCTCGCGGAGACCCGTAGCCGGCCTTGGCCTCTTTGGCGAACACCATGGCGGCGTTGGAGGCAAGATCGCCGTTCGAGGCGTCGCGCGGCGGCTCGACGACGAAACGGCCCATATCGAGGCCCGCCGGCAAAGTGTTTCGCGTGCCCATGGCGTCAAGGATTTTGGCGATACGAGTATGAAAGTCGGCGAAAATGTCCATGATCTTTTCAGTTCTAGGATGACCGGCGTTTGTTCTGAATTGACGCCGGGAATACCGCCTAAGGGCGGCAGGATGAGGCCATCGGATGAAACTTCGTTCCTAGTCCGAGCCTGTCCGAAGACGAAGGAACCAGGGCTGTCTCACCCGACGACTCTATAGCGCATCGCGCCACTCCCTAAACTAACGGCGCGCTACCGCAAGTCCGGGGTCGAGCGAAACAGCCGTCGATGCTCCGCGACGGCGCCGCGATCGGTGAGGCCGGCGACGTAATCCGCAACGAACCGCATGGTTTTTGGCGAACCGGGCCCGTCGGTCGCCCGCAAGCGCCAGGACTTGGGCAGGTCGCCCGGCACATCGATGAAGCGGGAGGCAAGGTCGGTGACGATTGCGCCTGCACCGGCGCGGATGCGCATCAGCCGGGGATGGCGGTACATGCGCTCCATCAGGAAGGCCTTGACGGCGCGGCTGGCCGCGTCGAGGTCCGCCGAGAGGGCGACGACCGGGCGACCGAGCTCGCCAACGACGGGCTCCGGTCGGTCGGTGCCCAAGGTATCGAGGCGCCGTCGCGTTTCGGCGATTGCATCCTCGACAAACAACCCCACCATGGTCCGTGTCAGCGAGCGCACCGTCAGGTTGCTGTCGAGATTGGGGCGCTCCACCGCGATGCGATCAAGCGTGGACGCCAGCCAGGGAACCGCACCGAGATCCTCCAGACGGAACAGCCCGGCATCGAGCCCGTCCTCGAGATCATGCGCGTTATAGGCGATATCATCGGCGACGGCGGCGATCTGCGCTTCGAGGCCCGGAAAGCGATCGAGCGCGAAACCCAACCTCTCAGCCAATCGCACGATTGAGCCCGGAACCGGTTTCGAGGGCGAACGCGATGCGGGACCGGTCAAGGGCCCGTTACGCTTCATCAAACCGTCCAGCGTCTCGAGCGTCAGATTGAGACCGTCGAAATCCGGATAGCGTTTCTCGAGAGTCGTAACGATCCGGAGCGTCTGCGCATTGTGGTCGAAACCGCCAGCGGCTGCGACGATCGCGTCCAGGGCGTCTTCCCCAGTATGGCCGAACGGCGAATGGCCAAGGTCATGGGCCAAGGACAAAGCCTCGGTGAGATCGTCATCGCGTCCGAGCATGCGCGAGATGGTGCGGGCGATCTGCGCCACCTCGAGCGTATGGGTCAGGCGCGTGCGATAATGGTCTCCCTCGTCCGGCAAAAAGACTTGGGTCTTGAGCGCAAGGCGCCGAAATGCGCCGCAATGGATGATCCGGTCGCGGTCGCGTTGGAACTCGCTCCTCGTCTCGGAGGCGCGTTCGGCAACCACCCTCCCTCGGCTTGGACTCTCTGTGGTGGCATGGATCGCCGGCGACGGGCTCATATCGCCCATTCTGGTTCCTTTCCCGGCCTTGCCCCATTGCGACCGAGGGCGCCGACCATTAGTTTTCGCTTGCATGTCATATAGGGTTGCCGGACCGCGTTCCGTCCTGCCTCACGATAGGAACCACTTGCGATGACCGCCATCGATATCGCGTTACCCGTCACCCTGTCCGCCTCGGCGGCGGCTCGCGTCAATAAGGTTCTCCACAAGGAGGCGCCGGGCTCGCGTTTGCGCGTGGCGGTCGATGGTGGCGGTTGTTCAGGATTTCAATATTCCTTCAAGATCGTCGAAGGTTCCGAACCCGACGACATCGTGGTCGAACGCGATGGCGCGACGGTTTTGATCGATTCGGTTTCGCTGGACTACCTGCGCGGATCGGAAATCGACTTCGTGGACGACCTCATCGGTCAATCCTTCAAAATCCACAATCCGAATGCTGTCGCGTCCTGCGGTTGCGGCACCAGTTTCGCGATCTGACGCGCACTTGGGGAACCAAGCAGTCCGAAGCAATGATCCGAGCGGAGGCGTGCGGTACCGCGACGTGACAACGCTTCTGGGAGCGGCCACGATCGAGCCCGCACGGGGATTAACGATGGCACAGCATCGAGCGTCATGGCTGAGCATTTTCACCTTGGCCGTCATTGGCTTCGGCGCTCCCTTTCATTTGACATTGGATGACACCGTCGCGGGGCTCCGCAATGGCATCATCGGCACCGCTTCAGCCGCCACGGCAGCAGTCACGCTGGATAATGTGCGGCTCGACTTCGGCGAGGCGATTGTCACCATCCCCCATATGACCGCCACAGGCTCTCCCCTCAGCGCCGCCGGGTTAGCGGATCTTTTCGATCCGTCCGAATCCGCAGGCCTCGAAGATCGTCTCGCCAAACTCACAGCCGATACTCTGACCGCGCCGGAAATCACGGTGATTCATCACCCTGGAGGAAATCAGGAGGGGATGAGAATCGTCCTGCATGACGTGACCTTGCGAAATGTCGTCGCGGGACGGATCGGCTCTTTCTCGCTCCATGACATCATCTCGTCGCAGGCTCCGGGTGCAAACGGAAAGTCCCTCAAAACCGCAGCGATAAGCGCGTCGCGGATCGACCTGCCTCTGGCGCTCAAGATCGCGACGGGTTCGCGATCCGACGAGGGCCTGCCGGTCCAATCGATCGTCGAGGCCTTTTCCATCGAGGCGATCGACCTCAAATCCGACGACGTGGAGGTGAAGGCCGGTTCGATGCGGTCTGGGGCGATGCGCGGCCGCCCGCCCCTAATCTCTTTGTCCCAGCTTCAGGCCTTGACCAACAAGGCGGCCATCAACCGCAGCGAATCCGAACGGCACGACATCGCCAAGGCGACCTTCGACACGGTCGAAAGCTTCGCAGCCGACCACGTCGAGTTTCGGGACGTCGCTTTAATGGTTTCGGGCGCCGATCTGACGTCTCTCGATCTCGGAGCCTTCATCGTCGACGGCGTGGAGCCAGGCAAAGTCGCGCTGGTAGCGGCGGAGGGCTTCACCCTCAGGTCCAAGGCCGCCGATGCGACTTTCGATCGGCTGGCCCTCGACGGCTACGACCAGACCCGCCTGATCGATGCGATGAAGCAGCATGATTTCGCGATGGACGCCGATACGGTGCGGGTGCAATTCAGTCAGATGATGCCGACCCTCGCTGGCCTCTCCCTTCGCGCGATGAAGGTCGACGCCGCCGCGGAGAATCTCGATGGCAACGCTCATCAGGGCACGCGTACAGTCTTCGAAGTGCCGGCCGTCGACCTCAAGCTCGTCACGACCGACGATGGCGCGGGCACGAGCGCGGCCCATGCCAGGATCATTTATGATATTGCGGCGGACACCGTCGATCCGGGCCTGTTGATTTTCGTCGAAGCGGGCATTCCCCATCTCGATGTCAGCATGGACTATGCGCTCGGCTGGAACACGAGCACCCGGCGCGCGACGATCGACACACTCTCCATAGCCGCCGACAAGCTCGCCTCGGTCTCGGTCGGGGGCACGTTCGGGCATCTCGCGGCTGCATTGTTCGATTCCGCGCATACGGACGCGGCATCGGCGGCGGCTCAGGACATCGAGGTCGAGGAACTGCATCTGAACCTTGGTGACGCGGGCCTCGCCGCAAAGGCTTGGGCCTGGGCGGCCTCCAAGGCCGGCATCAGTGTTCCTCTGCTCAAAGCCGAAGCCAAGGGCCAAGTGCAGGTCGCCTTGCTCAAGGCGTTCGGCAATACGCCCACAGCAACGAAACTGTCGAAGGCGCTGTCGACCTTTATCGACGAGCCGAAGACCCTGACGCTGGCCGTGAAGGCGCCGGCCGGCCTCAATATTGGGGCGATCGGTCGATCAGGCGGCAGCCGCGACCTGCTCGACTTGCTGCAGATCGAGGCGAAGGCTAACCAATAGAAAGGCTCAGCGCCAATGGTCGCCGATCCAGCCCGTCGGCGGAATAGTCTTGTAGAACTTCTTGTACCAGCGGGTCGGCCACTCGCCGCGCAACGCCTCGTCCGGTCGCGGATGGCCGGTGAACACCACGACCCGGGCGCTGCCCGGCAACGCCGCCGGACGGTAGAGATAGAACGGCCAGCGCGGCAGGAGGTCATGCTTGAAGCTCGGGCACCATTCGGGCGGCCAGAAGCTCAACGGAAGGCGG
This sequence comes from Lichenihabitans sp., assembly GCA_965214365.1. Lineage (GTDB taxonomy): Bacteria > Pseudomonadota > Alphaproteobacteria > Rhizobiales > Beijerinckiaceae > Lichenihabitans. Next base: position 379,687 of record CBDCBM010000003.1, on the reverse strand, counting down.
GATTCCCGCGTGACGTAAATCTGCTCGTTGTCGAAGCGGTAGGACATAGCGACTGCGTCCGCCTCGAAATTCGTGACGAGATGCGGCGCGGAGCCAGCCTCAAAGCGCATGATCGACGAATTTCCGATCCCCTCCTCGCGTCCTTGAGTCCAGTTGCGGATCAGCACCAGCCTGCCGGGTGCGTGATCGAAAAAGGGGTCGAGCGGACCCGTGACGAGAACGTCAAGGTCAAGAAACAGCACCTCGCCCTCAAGGCCGCCCAGATCGGCGCACCACAAGGCCAGCTTGCGCCAGGGACCTGGCTTCAGACCCGCCGCAAGGCTGATATCCGGGATCGGTAAGGCCTCGATCTCAGGATCGAGCCCCTCGACCGGGTCCGTGAAGGCGACGAAGCGGGTCGGCCGCTCCACGTTGCGTCTCACCGCGCGATGGAGCCGATTGACATAATCGGCTCCATAAGCGGTACCCCAGCGGATGCAGATGATCGTTTGCACGAGGCTGGACCCCGCCCGCTTACTTGTCCGGCAGGTTCAGGCGGATATGCAGTTCTCGCAATTGCTTGGGCGTCGCGGGCGCGGGAGCGCCCATGAGCAGATCCTCGGCCTTCTGATTCATCGGGAAGAGTACGACCTCGCGCAGGTTCTCCTCACCGGCGAGCAGCATGACGATGCGATCGACGCCCGGCGCGATGCCACCATGCGGCGGCGCCCCATATTGGAACGCCCGATACATGCCGCCGAAGCGGCTTTCAAGATCCTGCTCCGTATAGCCCGCGATCTCGAAGGCCTTGCGCATCACGTCCGGCCGATGATTGCGGATGGCGCCGGACGACAGTTCGACCCCATTGCAGACGATATCGTATTGATAGGCCAGGATATCGAGCGGATCCTTAGTCTCGAGCGCTTCGAGACCGCCTTGCGGCATCGAGAAGGGATTGTGCGAAAAATCGATCTTCTTGTCGTCGTCGTTATATTCGTACATCGGAAAATCGACGACCCAGCAGAACTCGAACCCGCCCTCGCGGATGAGGCCGAGTTCGCGGCCGATGCGGGTCCGCGCCGCCCCTGCGAGCTTGACGGCCTTGGCCTCCGCATCGCAGGCGAAGAAGACCGCGTCGCCCGGCCCGACGCCGGCTTTCGAAGCGATCTTGGCGAGAACCTCGGCCGGAATGAACTTGGCGATCGGGCCCTTGCCGACCGGCGCGCCCGCCTCGCCATCGAGCACCACATAGCCGAGGCCGGCCGCGCCTTCGCTTCTCGCCCAATCGTTGAGCTTGTCGAAAAAGGATCGCGGCTGCGCGGCCGCGCCCGGCGCGGGGATCGCGCGCACCACGCCGCCATTTTTGATGACATTCTTGAAGGCGTTGAACGTCACCTCGGGCGCCGAAAATTCTTCCGTGATGTCCGCAATGATAAGCGGGTTGCGCAGGTCCGGCTTGTCGACGCCATATTTCAGCATGGACTCCCGATAGGGGATCATCGGGAATTTCTGCGTGACCGGCTTGCCGCCGCCGAATTCCTCGAAGATTCCCCGCAGCACCGGCTCCACGGTCGCGAACACATCTTCTTGCGTGACGAAGCTCATCTCGATGTCGAGTTGATAGAATTCGCCCGGCGAGCGATCGGCGCGCGCATCCTCGTCGCGGAAACAGGGCGCGATCTGGAAATAGCGGTCGAAGCCCGCCACCATGATGAGTTGCTTGAACTGCTGCGGTGCCTGGGGCAGCGCGTAGAATTTTCCTGGATGCACGCGCGCCGGCACCAGATAATCACGCGCGCCCTCGGGCGAGGAGGCGGTGAGGATCGGCGTCTGGAACTCGGTGAACCCCTGCCCCTTCATACGTTGTCGCAAAGAATCAATGACCTGCGAGCGCAACATGATGTTCTTGTGGAGCCGCTCGCGTCGCAGGTCGAGGAAGCGATAGCGCAGTCGTGTTTCCTCGGGATATTCCTGGTCGGTCGCGACCGGCAGGGGTAGCTCGTTGGCCGGCCCCAAAACCTCGATCGACTCGACATAGATTTCGACCTGGCCCGTCGGCATGTCGGCATTCTCGGTGCCGGCGGGGCGCCGGCGCACCGGTCCCTCGATGCGGACCACCCATTCGGACCGCAGGTTTTCGGCATCTTTGAAGGCCGGAGAATCCGGATCGACCACGCATTGCGTGAGCCCGTAATGGTCGCGCAGATCGACGAAGAGAACGCCGCCATGGTCGCGGATGCGGTTGCACCACCCGGAAATGCGAATGGTCGAGCCGATTTCGGCTTCGGTCAAAGCGCCGCAAGTGTGGGTTCGATAGCGGTGCATGGACGTCTCTCAGGTCTGAAAAGCGGCACGCGGGCCGAGTGTCTCGCGGGCGGCGGACATGGACATGCGCGCCTGAGGCTTGTCAAGGTTGCGAACAATGGGCCGAACCATCCACCGCCTTGGAGGCAGCAAGCGCTTTCGTCGAAACCTGCCATGTTCTATGGAAGCTGATGACTATCATTTCGACCACGGCCGAGCTTGCCGCCCTTTGTCAACGCCTTGCGCGCCATCCCTTCGTGACGGTCGATACCGAATTCCTGCGCGAGACCACATTCTGGCCGCAGCTTTGCGTCCTGCAGCTGGCCTCTGACGATGAAGCGGCGGTGGTCGACGCCTTGTCGCCGGAGATCGATCTCGCGCCGTTCCTCAACCTCATGAGCAACCGCGACATCGTCAAGGTGTTCCACGCCGCGCGGCAGGATCTCGAAATCATCTGGAAACTGTCAGGCGTCTTGCCGGTGCCGCTGTTCGACACGCAGGTCGCCGCCATGGTGTGCGGCTTCGGCGACCAGGTCGCCTATGGCGAACTCGTCCAGGCCATTTGCCGCATTCCCATCGACAAATCGTCCCGGTTCACGGATTGGACGCGCCGCCCCTTGTCTCAGGCGCAGATCACTTACGCGCTCGCCGACGTGACGCATTTGCGCGACGTCTACCAGCATCTCAAGGGTGCCCTGGAAAAGTCCGGCCGGATCGCCTGGCTCGCCGATGAAATGCGGGCGCTGACCTCGCCCTCGACTTACGAGCAGCACCCAGAAAATGCCTGGGAGCGGTTTCGCGCCAAAATGCGCCGGCCGCGCGACCTCGCCGTGCTGATGGAACTCGCAGCGTGGCGGGAAGCGGAAGCGCAGAGCCGGGACGTTCCCCGCTCGCGCATCCTCAAGGATGACGCGCTGATCGAACTCGCGACATCGGCGCCCCGCAGCCTCGACGTGCTCGGCGATATGCGCGCCGTGCCGCGCGGGATTGAGAAATCCCGGGCCGGGGCCGACATTGTGGCCGCCGTCGAGCGCGGACTCGCCCGAGACCCTAAAACCCTTCCCAAGATCGACCGCGATCGACGCAACGGCGGCGGCGGCGCGACGGTGGAACTTCTGAAGGTGCTGCTGCGCCTCGTGGCCGAGGCTCAGGGCGTCGCACCGAAGCTCATCGCCACAGTGGACGACCTCGAAGCCATCGCCAGTGACGACGCGGCCGACGTTCCCGCCCTCCAGGGCTGGCGGCACAGCCTCTTCGGCGCCAAGGCTCTCGACCTCAAGCGCGGCAATCTTGCCTTGACCCTTGAACATGGCAAGGTGATCGCCATCGAATGGCACGACAGCGACCCATCCCCGGCCGCCTGAGGCCGGAGGTCCCCCCATGCCGCTGCACATCTCGACCCCCGTTCTCTCGTCGACGCCGCTTGGCAACGCAGTTGGGCGCAAGGTGCATCTCAAGATGGAAGCCCTCCAGCCGTCGGGCTCGTTCAAGATGCGCGGGATTGGCCATGCCTGCGAGGTTTATGCCGGCCGTGGCGCGAAACGTTTCGTCGCTTCATCGGGCGGAAATGCGGGGATCGCGGTCGCGGTGGCCGGAGCGCGGCTCGGCATTCCGGTCATCGTCGTCGTCCCGGAATCCACGGGCGAGCATGCCAAGGGCATCTTGAGGGCGGAAGGCGCCGAAGTGGTGGTCCATGGCGCCTCGTGGATGGAGGCTAACAAGCTGGCCATGAGTTTGATGCGCGAAGATGACGCTTTCCTGCATCCGTTCGACGATCCTCTCGTCTGGGCCGGCCATGCCACGATGATCGACGAGGTGGTAAAACACGGTTTCAAACCCGATGCGGTGGTCCTCTCGGTCGGTGGCGGGGGGCTCTATCTCGGCGTCGTCGAGGGACTTCGCCGCAACGGATGGGATGATGTCGCCATTGTCGCGGTCGAGACCGAGGGGGCCGATTCTCTCTCCCAATCGCTTGCAGCCGGTCGCATCGTCACGCTAGCCGCCATCACCAGCATCGCCACGAGCCTCGGCGCGCGCACCGTGGCGGATCAGGCTTTTGAGGCCGCGATGCGGCACCCCACGACATTCCTCGTCGTATCGGACAGGTCGGCCGTCGCGGCCTGCTCCCGCTTCCTGCATGATCACCGTGTTCTGGTCGAGCCAGCCTGCGGCGCGGCTCTGGCCACCGTCTATGAAGCCGCTCCCGCTCTTCTGGCTTATGAGAGCATTCTGGTCGTTGTTTGCGGCGGATCCGGCGTTACCGCCGACGGGCTCGCCGGTTGGATGACCCGCTTCGGGATCCCGAGCGGCTCTTCTTCGGTGTGACACCAACCGGCGTAGAAGATGACCTTTTGGCAAGCGCAAGTGCGCCGCCGCTCCTGCGGCGTGACGGCGATGATGGGTCACCATCAGTGCCAATTGGGATGAGTCGCCCGTGTCGACCTTGACATCTTCCAAGCCTAAGCTTCCGCTGCTGCCGGCTTCGACTCGCGCTATTGACGGCACCGAAGCCGAGGAAACGGAGAGTAGACGGTGAGCAACCAAGACTCCGCATTCCTCCCTGCCTGGCAACCTGCGGCCGGTGTGCCTCATGACTATCCGCTGCAGGTGCGGGACCATGGACTGACAACGGCCTTCGGCCTGCTCATGCAATCGTTACCCTATGCGCTTGCCCGTTTTGGTATTCTGCTCGGCGCGAGCGTCGCCTGCATGGTTTGGCTCGTCGTCACTCTCGCGGGCACTGCATGGCTCGGCACCCATGTCGCCTCGGCCTTCGGTTGGGTGTGGTTTATCGGCTGCGTGCTCGGCGCAGGCTTCGTCTGGGGCACCGTTCTGCGTTACTCCCTTCATCTCATCGCCTGCGGACACGTGGCGGTGCTCACCGATCTCATCACGCGCGGCATTGTCGGCGATGGGAAGGAAAGCCAGTTTGCTTATGGCCAGCGCATCGTGACGGCGCGGTTCGGCCAGGTGAACGCCCTTTTCGCCATGAACGCGCTGATCCGCGGCGTGCTGCAAGCCTTCCACAGCACGCTCGACTGGCTGGTGGAATTGCTGCCCATTCCGGGCCTAGACGCTGTCGATCGGCTGCTGACCATGATCTTGCGAGCGGCGACACGCTACATGGACAAGGTGATGCTCTCCTACAATCTTGCTACGGGATCCGAGGATGTATGGCGCGGTTCACGGGAGGGCATCGTCTACTATTGCCAGAACGCCAAACCGATCCTGAAAACCTCCGTGTGGATCGTCATCCAGGAGCGGCTTCTGACCCTGGTGCTATGGCTCGCGCTGCTGGCGCCTGCGGCTGGCCTTACGCTGATGCTCCCATCGTCCGCGCGCGAAACCGGCGGACTGATGACCGTCGTCATCGCCGTCCTGCTGGCCGGCACCTTGCGGGCGGCCTTCATCAAGCCGCTGTTCCTCATCGTGCTCATGGTGCGATTTCATGCGCTGATCGAACAGCAGCCGATCAACGCGGAATGGTTGACTTATCTCGACGGCGTCTCGGAGAAATTTCGCACGATGGGACCCACCTTGTAGGCGAGCGGCACGCCTCGGCATGGACTTTTTATGCCGAGACCGGCACCGTGGCGATCTTCAATTCCGCCTCCCGCCCGATCAACTTCGCCAATTGCTTCAAGCGGGACATCAGCCGCTCGGTCGCAAGATCAGCTAGGGGCTGGGGCAAAGTCAGCACGAGCTTGGTGGTGACGCATCGCAGGCTCGTGCGCGGCAGCACACCACTCATCGCTGCGGAGATCAGATAGGCAACCCGCATCGCAGCGCCAAGCACGCGCGCGCGGTCCAGCAACCGGGCCGTCACGAGGCCCCGCAGCTGCGGGCTGACCTCCTGGTCGATGCTGGTGTGCCGATAGGTTACGGCCAGGGCCAGATAGCCTCGCCCCGGATGATCGACGCCGACGAAAGTGCCGTTGGCGATCGTGTTCAAGGCCTGGTCGCTGCGGTAGTCGGGATGAGCCCGCCAGGCAATGTCCGCCAAAAGGCAAGCGGCCCGACGCAGACGTTTGTCCTCACCGGTCTCCTCAAGATGGGTGGACTTCATAAAAGCGTCCGTCCAGGCGCCGAGATCGACCCCATGGCCGGGGCTGCGAGAACGCAATTCGTTGAGCTGATGGGCGGCGGCCAGCAACGGATCTTGGGCTTGCTGGTCTGCATTGAGCCGCTCGTAGAGCAGGCCTTCGCGAACTCCATAGGCCGAGATGACGATATCTTGCGGCTTGCCCTGCCGGATAATCTCATCGAGCACCACGGCTCCATAAGAGAGGAGTGGGCGCCGAGCGGAACTGACGGCCGCGATCGAACTCAGGGACTCGGCATCGACCCGTTCGACAAGCGCCGCGAAAGCCCCCGCCTCTGCGGCGCTGATCACATAGCCGTGCATCACGTTCAGCGGAAAGTTCCGCTGCGCCATATGCAGCTTCGCAAGGGCCCGCCAGGTGCCTCCTACGGCGTAAAAAGTCCGGCCGTTCAGAGCCTTCACGGGCATCGCCTGGTTCACATAGTCCCGGGCGATCTTCTGTGCGCGTTTGGGCGAATTCTTGGACATGTCGGCCAGCGCCAGTCCCCCGAGCGGCAGCGAGACGCCCCGTCCGAGCTTCATGCGCTTGAGGTCGATCAACTCGACCGAGCCGCCGCCCATGTCGCCCACGACGCCATCGGGCTTGTAAAACGACGAGGCGACCCCGAGCGCCGACAGTTCGGCTTCCCGCGTCCCGCCGATCAGTTCAATTTCGGCGCCGATCGCCGACGCCGCCTGGGCGAGGAACTCGGCCCCGTTCGAGGCATCACGCGTCGCCGCTGTCGCCACCACATGAACGTCGAGGATATTCATGTTTTTGCACAGGAGCTTGAAGCATCGCAGGGATGCGACGGCGCGCTCCATGGCTTCCGGGGCGAGAAGGCCTGTCGTCGCCACCCCCTTTCCCAGCCCGCAGAGAACTTTTTCGTTGAAGATGGGCGTGAGGGCGCGCGAAAGCGACTCGTAGGCAACGAGGCGCACAGAGTTCGACCCGATATCCACGATCGCGACAGGGACGTGACTTCGGGAGCCAGAATTCGACTGATCGGGATCCATGTCGTGATTAACGGGACTTGAGCCGCGCCAGGAGAGTTTTGGGGCTGGAGTCCTTGAGAGATTTTCCACGTCCGGACAAACTCGGGTTAGTCATGAAATAACTATGGGCATTGAAAGGTTCCTGGCCCTCGGGAACCGCGATCCTTTCGCTGCCGCCGTCCGGCAGTACCCTATAGCTCTGCTGATTGTCGATCAGGTTGGCGATCATGATCTGGTTGAGAACCTGGTCATGCACAGTTGGATTGGTGATCGGCAGCATGGCCTCGACACGGCGATCGAGATTGCGGGTCATGAGGTCGGCCGAGGAGATGTAAACGCGCGCCTTTGGATGCGGCAGGCCGTGCCCTCCGCCGAAGGCATAAATCCGGGCGTGTTCGAGGAATCTGCCGATGATCGATTTGACGCGGATGTTCTCCGACAAACCAGGGACGCCTGGCCGCAGGCAGCAGATTCCGCGCACGACGAGATCGATCGGCACACCGGCTTCGCTGGCCCGATAGAGCGCGTCGATCATCGCCGTATCCACGAGGGAGTTGCATTTGAGCCAGATGCCCGACGGTTTGCCCGCCTTGGCGAAGGCGATTTCCTCGTCGATATGCTGCAGCAGCCGAGACTTGATCGTCAACGGCGAGACTGCCAGGCGCTCAAGCCCGGCGGGCTCGGCATAACCGGTGATATAGTTGAAGATTCGCGCCACATCGCGGGCGATGGTCGCGTCGGCCGTGAAGAATGAGATATCCGTATAGATGCGGGCGGTGATGGGGTGATAATTGCCGGTCCCGACATGGCAATAGGTGACGAGATTGGCGCCCTCGCGGCGTACCACCATCGACAATTTGGCATGGGTCTTCAGCTCGATGAAGCCGAACACGACCTGTACGCCGGCGCGCTCCAGATCTCGAGCCCACCGGATATTAGCCTCCTCGTCGAAGCGCGCCTTGAGCTCCACCAGGGCGGTGACCGACTTGCCGGCTTCGGCGGCCTCGACCAGCGCCCGGACGATCGGGCTGTCCTTGGATGTCCTATAGAGGGTCTGCTTGATGGCGACGACGTTCGGGTCATGCGTCGCCTGGGTGATGAACTGCACCACGACATCAAATGATTCGTAAGGGTGGTGGACCACGAGGTCCTTCTGGCGGATAGCCGCGAAACAGTCCCCGCCATTGTCCCGCACGCGCTCCGGAAAGCGAGCGTTGTAAGGCTTGAACTTGAGGTCCGGCCGGTCGACGCCGACGAGCTCGGACAAATCGTTCATGGCCAGCATGCCTTCGATGAGGAAGCCCTGGTCGGCCGCTGTGTCGAGTTCGTCGGCGATGAGCAGACGCAGCGCCTCAGGCATGTGAGCGCCGACTTCGAGGCGGATCACCGAGCCGCGGCGACGGCGCTTTAGCGCGCTTTCGAAGAACAGCACGAGGTCCTCCGCCTCTTCCTCGACTTCGAGGTCGCTGTCGCGGATGACCCTGAACAGCCCGTGACCCGTGACCTCATAGCCTGGGAAGAGGCGTCCGATGAACAGGCCGATCAGCGTCTCGACAGCCACGAAACGATGTGTGCCTGGTGAAAGCGAATCGGGCAGACGCACGAAGCGCTCGGTCCTGTTCGGAATGCGGATCAGTGCATGGAGCAGCCGACCGTCATTGCTGCGTTTGAGTTCCAGCGCCAGGGTGAAGCCGAGATTGGGGATGAACGGGAACGGATGAGCGGGATCGATCGCCAACGGTGTGAGGACCGGAAAAATATGTTGCAGGAAATGGTCCTGCAGCCAGTCTCGTTCGGCCTTGGCGAGATCATCGGCCTCAGCGAGCACGATCCTCGCCTTGGCGAGATCGACCCGCAGTTCGGTCCAGCGCAATTGCTGGGCGGCGACGAGGCTTTTGGCCCGATCTTGGATGCGGAGGAGTTGCTCGACCGGCGAAAGCCCGTCTTGTGAGAGCGTGGTGACGCCCGATCGCACCTGACCATAGAGGCCGGCGACCCTGACCATGAAGAACTCGTCGATGTTGTTCGCGGAAATCGACAGGAACCGGAGCTGTTCTAACAGCGGGTGGTGGCGGTTGGACGCCTCTTCGAGAACACGGCGGTTGAATTCCAGCCACGACAATTCCCGATTGATGAAACGTTCCGGCTCGTCGAAAAGTGGAGAGTGGAAGCTGCCCTCCCCGATCGACTGCGTCTCGGGAAGAGTGTCCGGGACGAAACTCATATGATGCTCCTTGCGATCAAGCTCAACGCCCGAGCGTGTCGCACGCCCGACCCCGCCCGAGTTTCAACCCGCTTGCTTGAGTCCACGATCGAAGATCGAAGTGTCATCAGCATGACGGTGACCTATTCTCCCTCAAGCGCAAGTGTTTCGAGAATTTCGGACGCCATCGCGCGGGTGATGCGACGGCCGCGGCTCAGACCCGCCGCGTCGAGCGCTTCGACCACGATTCGGACGGCGTCGAGCGATCGGTCGAGCCGGAGCGTCAAAAAATCGATCAATGTCGTATCAACCCTGATCTGCCGGTCGTCGAAGAGCTTGACGAGAACCGATCTCATCAACGCCTCGTCTGGCGGCTCGATGGCGACGATCGGGGCCAGGCGAAGCCTCGAAAGGAGATCGGGCGTCCGCAGACCCCATCGGTCTGGCGGGTGACGGGCGGTGATAAGCAGGGATACGCGCGCCTGGCGCACGAGATTGAGAAGATGAAAGAATTGCGGCTCGGGACAGGCCGGGTCGTCGGCACCGTCGATCGCGCCCGGCGCCAAAGCCATCGCCGGTGGATCGCGGGTCAGATCCTCGATGCCGATCATCCGAGCCCCCGCCCGTTCCGCCCAAATATGACAAAGATGCGTCTTGCCCGAACCGGGCGGCCCGATGATCAGCAGAACGGGGTCGGGCCAGTCAGGCCAGTGGTCGACGGCCTCGGCCGCTGCCCGATTCGAGGACGAAACCAGGAAATCATCACGCCCGTAACGCGTCGGCAGGGTCAACTTGAACGGCAGTTGGGTCAATCGAACTTGGTTCCGAATCGGTTGCCGACCGCACCGGTAGGGACGCCATCGACATCGCCGGTATAGAGCGGACTGACCAGATATTTGCGGAGGGCGAAACGTGACAGGACACCGACCGCGGCCGCCATCGGCACCGCGACGAGAAGACCGGTGAAACCGAATATTGTGCTGCAGGCCACGAGCGCGAACATCAGCCAAACCGGATGGAGGCCGATCGAAGCGCCGACGAGATTGGGGGACAGCACGTTGCCTTCGAGAAATTGCCCCGACACCACCACCGCGACGGTTTCGGCGAGAAGCCGCCAATCCGGAAGGCCCTGCACAAGCGCCACCGCCACGGCCAAGACCAGGACGGTGAGCGAGCCAACATAAGGCACGAAACTCAACAGACCGCCCGAGATGCCGATGAGAAACCCGAAATTCAGGCCGACGGCGGTGAGGCCGATCGAGTACCACAGGCCGAGAAAGAGGCTGACCAACGATTGGCCGCGCACGAAACCCGCCAAGGCCCCATCGATGTCGCGGGCGATGGATCGCACGTTGTCACGCTGCTGGAGGGGGATCCAGCCATCGACTGCGGCGATCATGCGTTTCCAGTCGAGCAGAAGGTAGAAAGCGACGACCGGCGTCACGACGAGCAGCGAGAACAATCCGATCAAGGCGCGGCTGCCGGACCAAAGTTGGTTGAGGAACCCAAGAAGATAGCTTGTCGCCTGTCCGACGAAGGAGGCGATCGAACTTTGCACCTCGGCGGGGGTGAGGTCGCCGCTCAAGCCGAACGTCTTCAAGGTCTCGCCCCCGTAACGCTGAACGAGCTTGCCGCCCTCCTCGATCGCCAGCGACTGCAACCGCGCCGCGATCGAGGGAAGATTGATCAGGAAGGCAGTGAATTGCCGGGTGAGAATCGGGACGAAAATGATCATCAGGACCAGCAGCACGACGACGAACAGCGCCAGGAGAACCGAGGTGGCGCCGACGCGGTTGAGGCCGAGACGCTCCAGTTTGTCGGCCAGCGGGTTGAGCAGGTAGCTGATCGTCATGCCTGCCACGAAAGGCAGCAATACGCCGGAGAGCGCATAGAGCGCATAGATCAGGGCGGCACACAAAACCACCCAGATCAATATCTGGCGCTGCAGACTCATGCTTTCCGGCTCCTCATGGCTGGATAGCGAACGATGGAGGCGCGCCCCCTAGATCACGACGATAAAGGCCATCATGCCGGTCTTTCGGCAGGATGCTCTAATCGGTCACATGCCGGAGCCATTGTCTCAGATAAGCGGCGGCGGATGCCAGCGTCAATCCGGCCACGACCACGACCGCGATATGGAACCAAAGGCCGAACGACACATCGAACGCCTTGCCCCCGAGCACCGCCGCCGCGAAGGCGATCTGCACCGTGGTATTGAGCTTCGAGATCAAAAGCGGCCGAATTTCGAGGGGATTGTCGAGCACCCAGCTGATGAGTACTCCGCCGACGATCATGATGTCGCGCGAGACGATCAAAATGGCCAGGGTCCGGGGTACGACATCCCCCAGGGCCAAGGCCACATAGATCGATACCAACAGCACCTTGTCGGCGACGGGATCGAGATAGGCGCCGAGTTTAGTGCGCAGATTGAATCGCTTGGCCAGATAGCCGTCGACGCCGTCCGAAACCCCCGCCAGCACGAAGGCGAGGAAGGTCAGCGTCCAGCGTCCGTCCGCGATGGCGGAAATTACCACAGGAACGAGAATGAGACGCCCAAGCGTTATGAGATTGGGCAGACTGGAAAAGGGAAATCGACTCATGTGCTCCCCGGTCTTACCGCCGGGACCTTTATGGTTTTTGTTCCGCCGTTCGCGGCTGACCTCATGCCCGGCGGGCCGAGTACCCGGATGGATACTTCATCCGGTCGGGTCGGGCCACAAGCGATGAGCGTGCCGGCCGATAGGTCGACTCGCGGCCCGCTTCCCGAATATGACACAAGATAATTACTCTATCAGAGCAAGCCAATCCCATGACGACCCGAACCAACGGCCTGAGCTATTCGGACGCTGGCGTCGACATCGACGCCGGCAACGAAACGGTTGATCTCATCAGGGCGCAGGTGCGCTCGACCCGACGCCCCGGCGCGGATGCGGAAATCGGCGGCTTCGGCGGCCTATTCGACCTCAAGGCCGCAGGGTTCAAGGATCCGATCCTCGTGGCGGCCAACGACGGCGTCGGCACCAAGGTGAAGATCGCCTTCGAGAGCGGCCGGAACGACACTATCGGCATCGATCTCGTCGCCATGTGCGTCAACGATCTCGTCGTGCAGGGCGCGGAGCCGCTCTTCTTTCTCGACTATTATGCCACCGGCAAACTTGATCCCGCGATCGCGGCCGGCGTCGTCGGCGGCATCGCAGAGGGGTGCCGTCAGGCAGGCTGCGCTCTGATCGGGGGTGAGACGGCCGAGATGCCGGGCATCTATTCGGGCAAGGCCTATGATCTCGCCGGCTTCGCGGTGGGCGCCGTCGAACGGGGGCAGACCCTGCCACGGGTCGTCAACGCCAGGGACCTCGTCTTCGGCATAGCCTCCTCCGGCGTTCATTCGAACGGGTTTTCGCTCGTGCGCAAGATCGTCGAACGTTCCGGGTTCGGCTGGGATGATCCCGCGCCGTTCGACGCTTCGCAATCCTTGGCGGCCGCTCTGCTGACGCCAACGCGCATCTACGTGAAGCTTCTCCTGACGGCCTTAAAGAGGACGCAGGGCATCAAGGCTCTTGCCCACATCACTGGCGGCGGCTTCATCGACAACCTGCCGCGCGCGCTACCGGACAGCCTTGGGTGCCATCTCGATCTCGGCGCCGTCGTCATGCCGCCGGTCTTCCCGTGGCTGGCCCGAACCGGCGATATTGCGGCGCATGAAATGGCCCGCACTTTCAATTGCGGAATCGGTATGGCGGTTTTCGTGACCCGGGAGGCTGAAGCCGAGGTCCGGGCCGTGTTCGACGCTCTCGGTGAGCCGCTGATCCGCCTCGGCGAAGTGATTCCAACGGATAGCGGCGAGCGCGTGCTGGTCGAGGGTCTCCGACTTTGACCGTTCCGAAAAAGAGGGTGGCAGTCCTGATTTCGGGTCGCGGGTCCAATATGCGGGTTCTGGCGCATGCTGCGGGGCGGGAAGACTATCCGGCCGAGATCGCGCTGGTTTTTTCCAACGATCCGAATGCGGCAGGGTTAGCCTGGGCCGAGACCAGCGGCATCGCAACCCTCGCGATCCGACATCGCGGTTTTCCGACACGCGAGGCCTTCGACCGTACGCTCGACCACGAGCTTCAGGCGCGCCAGATCGATATCGTGTGTCTCGCCGGCTTCATGCGGCTTCTCAGCCCCTGGTTCGTGGATCGCTGGTCAGGACGTATGATCAACATCCATCCCTCGCTGCTGCCCTCGTTCCGGGGCCTCGACACTCATGCGCGCGCCTTGGAGGCGGGCGTGACGATCCACGGATGCACGGTGCACTACGTGGTGCCCGAGGTCGATGCCGGCCCCATCATCGCTCAGGCGGCCGTTCCCGTCATGCCGAACGACACGGCCGAGGACCTCGCAGCCCGCGTGCTGAGGGCGGAACATATCATCTACGAGATGGCGCTGTCGCTTGTCGCCTCCGGCAAAACGACGCTCGAAAACGGGAAGGTATCAGGCGGAATCTTCGCCGCTTTTCCGAACGACAAGGCGGACGGGGCCTAGTCCTGCAGCGTCACAAGCCCCAAAAGCCCCTCATCCTTAGCGAAGCCGAGGAGCGGGAGCCGCATGAAGTAATTTAAGACGCTGCGGAACCAGGACACTCCCTTCTCCCCCGAGGAGGAGAAGGGACGGACCGATCAGCCGACGATTTCGTTTTTGGCGAAGAACTGTGCGATTTCCTGCGCGGCGGTCTCGACAGCATCTGACCCATGCGCCGAATTCTCGCCCATCGAGAGGGCGAATTCCTTGCGGATCGTGCCGGGATCGGCCTTTTCAGGATTGGTGGCGCCCATGACTTCACGATATTTCAGGATCGCGTTCTCGCCTTCGAGAACCTGAACCACGACGGGGGCGCTGGTCATCATCTCGACGAGTTCACCGAAGAACGGGCGCTCCTTATGCACGCCGTAAAACATTTCCGCCTGCGCGCGGCTCATCAGGATGCGCTTTTGCGCCACGATCCGGAGGCCGGCGGCCTCGATCTTCGCATTGACGGCCCCCGTCAGATTGCGGCGCGTAACGTCCGGCTTGAGGATCGAGAATGTATGCTCAATGGCCATGAAACGTTCGCCTTGCTTCGTCGCTGATGGGGAATGATAGACCGCGCGGCTTATAGCGGGCGAGGTGTGGTCGGGCAAGATGACCGCTTTCATCCGACCCCTTTCATCGGGCAGAGTCACGGGGTGATTTTCTTTTTTGCCCTCACGGTGACCCGAATGCGAAGCGATCGAAAGAAACCCTGGTCGTCGTAACCTCTGGCTTGGCCGTTGCGCGGCGGTCGATTAAGGTACGCCGTGAAAATTATGTTGTGCGCGCCATGACGATCCTGCGCTACGTGTTTTTTGGATTGGCGGTGTTCATCGCGGCCGGGATCGGTTGGCGAACGGCCGGAGGCCTGCATGTTCGGATCGCGTCCGATGTGCCGGTCGTGCGAGCCGCGCAGCCGCCCCGCTCTGCGCCGCCGGTTATGTCATCGGCCCAAAGGCTGGAACGGGCACGCGCCGAAATCATCGACCATCTCAAGGACGTGCCGCAATTTACCGCGTTCTACACAGAGCTCTCGACAGCATTTCCCAGCGTTTATGACGACCTCGTGGATCATGCTGCGAAAACCCTGACCGAGGGCGGCCCGCTGCCATCGTCGAGCGCCTTGATCTGGGAAGCCTTGCGAGACTTGCAGCAATCTCACGGAATCCTGGCCTCGAGCGCCGACGGGGATGCGCTCGCCATGTTTTTCAACGCGCGCCTTTCGATGCTCGATTTGCTGGCGACGGTTGACCAGCGCACCTGCGCCGACTTCCTCTACGGAACCACCGATCCCGATATCGAGGCTTTTTCCCTCACCCACCGCGATCTCGTGGCCGATATGGCGGGCAAGCTTCTCGCCGCGATCGAGGACGGCCAGCGCAAACATCTCGTGCCGAGCGACCCGAGCAACGAGGATCTCGACCTTGTGGCAAAAGGACTGGCGGCCAGAAAGCTCAATCCTGACGAGATCGCGATGCTGCTCGACGGCAAGGCCGTCGATCCGCCGCTGCCTGACGGGCGACTGTGCGAGCTCGGGCGGACATACCTCTCCGTCCTCAAGGAGCTGCCTCCCGACGTTAGGCAACGGATCTACGGATTCACGGCGGAACTGCTGGCCCGGTCTTAACCGGAAAACGCCATTGGCCGTAACGCCAGGGCCTCAGCCAAGAGGCTGAACCCTGCGGCATGCCGACCGGATCGTAGCCCGATCCGCCCCAGGGATGACAACGGCATAGCCGGGCGGTGCCCATCCATCCCCCAGCCCACACGCCATGCCGGTCGATGGCTTCGTCCATGTAGTCGGAGCATGTCGGCAAGTAGCGACAGCGCCGTCCGATAAGTCCCGAAAGCGTAAGTTGGTAGGTGCGGATGAGAAGATGCGCAAGGACACGGGTCATTCCCGTTACGATCCTATGCCTCGACGCTCGCAGCATGACCGACAGCCTCGACCCGGCGCTCGATCTGGTCGATGGCGTCGACAACGGCATCGAAGGTCAGCATCGTCGAGGCATGGCGGGCCTTGTAGTCTCGGATCGGCTCGAGGATCGCGCAGTCAGCCCATGCGCCGTCTGGCGCCGGCCCGTTGTCTTTGAGCATGCGGCGCATCCCGTCGCGCAAACCGCGCAGGTCCTCTACGCAGGCACCCACAATATGACGCGCCATGATCGAAGACGACGCCTGCCCCAGCGCGCAAGCCCTGACCTCGTGAGCGAAGTCCTTCACAATTCCGTCCTCGAGTACGAGATCGACGGTCACGGTCGAGCCGCAGAGCTTCGAATGCGCCGTTGCCGTGGCGTCCGGCTTCGGCAGTCGGCCGATCCGGGGAATGTTGCCCGCCAGTTCGAGGATGCGCTCGTTATAAATATCGCTCAACATGAGGAGCCCGCCGCAAGAGTCGGTTGCTGTCGGGGCATGGCCGGCGATCGCCTCACGCCCTGGTCCCGATGCCGTAGTGTAGCCCGGACCAGGCCTCTATATAGGAGCAGGAGTCAGTTCGGAGAATAGCATGCCGCCCGCTTCACTAGCAGAAACGATCGAGGAGACGACCGAGTTCACGCCGCATTTCGACGCCGCAGGGTTGATCGTCTGCATCACGACGGACGTGGACGGCACATTGCTGATGGTCGCTTATATGAATGCGGAGGCGCTGCGGCTGACGCTTGAAACCGGCAGACTGCACTACTGGTCGCGCTCGCGTCGGACGCTTTGGCGTAAGGGCGATACGTCCGGCCAAGTCCAGACACTTGTCGAGATGAGGGTGGACTGCGACCAGGACGCGCTCCTGATCACCGCCACGGTGGGCGCCGACGGCAAGGCGTGCCACACCGGCCGGCGATCTTGCTTTTACCGGCGGGTCAGGCTGGACCACAAGCGAGACCGGCTCGATCTCGTCGAAGGGGAAGCCTAGCGAAAGTCTCGGCGGACGCCGTTCAGGCGGTTCCGATATATTCGAGCATCTGTTGGCGTTCGTGCTCGATCTCGGCGATGTGATATTTGACGACGTCCCCGATCGATACGAGACCCGTCAGCCTGCCATTGTCCACGATGGGAATATGGCGGAAGCGCCCATCCGTCATCCGCTCCATGGCCTGGTTGACCGTCATGTCCTCCGTAGCCGTAACGACGCGGGCGGTCATGTGTCGGGACGCGGCGTCATCGAGGACGTCAGGGCCGTGCTTGCCGAGCGCGCGAACGAGGTCGCGTTCGGAGAAGATGCCGAGCACCTCGCCATCCGCACCGGTGATTACCACGGCGCCAATCCGCTTTTCGCTGAGTGTCTGAACAATTTCCCGCAATGTGCGATGCGGGGCCATCGTTACCGTATCTCGGCCTTTGCCGGAAAGAATGCGCGCGAGCGTCATCGTCGTCTCCCTCGTGTCGAAGCTTGCCCCTCCGGACTGCCATCGATCTATAGTGTCACAATGATCCTGTCGGCGGCGTATCGCAAGGTCTCATGAAGGATTTGTATTTCAGCCAAAACCGTTCGTGTCGGTCTCCCCTTCGTCCGAGGCCTCCGATGTCGGTGTTTGAACCTGAGTTCGTCTGTCGAAAAGCGGGAGGGCGAGGAGACCTGCGAGAAAGCCACCGATATGGGCTTCCCAGGCAACCGCCGCCTCCGACGGGCCCAGGGCCACGACGCCGATCCCGAACAGCAGGTTCGCGGCGAACCATGCGACAAGAAAGGCGGTGGCCCTCCGATCCGAAAGGATGCCGCGCAGCGGGAGAAGCGGCGCGTGAACGGCGTCCGTCCGGGTGGGCGGCCGAAAGCCGGTGGCCGATGCGACTGCCGCTCGCGGCTGGAACATGAAGCGTAGCGCTGCCCCCATGCAGCCGGAGACGGCCGCCGAGGCCCCGATCACAGGTTGCAGATCGACCGGGTGGGTCAAAAAATGCGCTACGGCGCCCATCAGTGTCGTGAAACCGAGAAAGAGGAGAAAACGCCCCGTTGCCAGGCGTCGGGCCACCGGCGAACCAAAGGCAAGCAGCCAGAGGCTGTTCAAACCGATGTGAGTCCAGTCCGCATGAAGCAGGCCGTAAGTCAGCACTGTCCACGGCTCCAGCCCAGCATTCATGAGGATGTAGCGGCCGAGTTGAGCCTGCCGGAGCCCGGCATCGCCCTGGTCGGCAAGGTCTCGCATATGCGCCAGGACAGCAGCCGGATCCACCCCATAGGTGAAGGTGCCCGGCAGGAAAGCGAGATGCAGCAGCACCTGGTTGTCCCAGCTTTCGGGAATGACCTGCCGAAGCGCATGGATGGCGATCAGCCCCCCCAACACGATGAGGGTGCCCAGAGGAATGTTGAACATCGGCTCGCGCTGGGGCGGCGGCTCAGGAAAAGGGCGGGTCGTATCAAGCAAAGGCGGCGCTCATCGCGGATCGGTCTCCTTCGGGGATCGTCGTCGCGGCCTCTTACGGCATTCGCGAACGAGCCGCACCTTTCCGATGCGCCGACCCCAGGCGCAATAATCACGCCATAAAAGTGCATCGAAATCGGATCGTCGGCGATGGTAAAAAAGTAAGCCCGGCAAGGGAGCAGCCTGCCGGGCTTATACCTTTAGTCTTCCACCGGCCGGGAGCAGCGGCCTTCGCGGGAAGCGCCCGAAGACCTCGTCATCGGGCAAATACAATGTCCCATAACCTGTGCATATCGACAACATAAGCACTCCATTAGGCTTAACGCTGGTGGCATGCCGCCTGCTGCCATGACCTCGTCGCGGCGTCTATTCAGGAATCTTTCCCGAAATACGACATCGCCATCCCGCGTAACGACCGGCGAGGCACTAAAATGAAACATCGGGTTTCCCAGGAACTTCACGCTTACTGGGAACAGTTGCGAGGCGGTCGGTCGGCGCCGGAAAGAAGCGACGTCGATCCCTGCGCGATCCGTTCGATTCTCGCTGACACATTCATTGTCGAGATCGGGGGCGGAGCATCCTTCACGGCTCGGCCTTCGACAATACGGCTTTCCGGAACCCGTTTGAACGCCCTGTTCGGAGAGGACCTCAAAAGCCGCTCCGTGCTTTCACTTTGGCGCGCGGAGGACCAGGAAACGTTGCAAGATGTCTTAGAACTCGTTCTCGACGATCAGGTCCCCATCGTGGCCGGGGCGATCGACGAGGGCGAATCCTGGAACATCGTGGAACTCGAGATGATGCTTCTCCCGCTGCGGCATCACGGCAAAACGCATGCTCGCATGCTGGGTTCGATCGTGCCGGTGCGGGCCTCGCGCGGTTATGACCTGCGGCCCATGGGCGCGCTCAGACTGACATCCTTCCGCTGCATTCGACCCTCGGCCCTGGATGGGGTTGAACGACTTCCCTCGCCCGAGCCTCGCCAGCATGGCCGCTTCCTGGTCTATGAGGGTGGACGATAGCGATCGTCATCGACACGAGGCAGCGCCGCTGCTCATCACGGGGAGCATTTATGCTCGGCGACTTTAGGCCCCTTTAACTTCATCGGTCTAAGTTTCTGCGAGCGGGAACTTCCATCCCCCGCAGAAAGATCACCGCCGTGAATGCCACATCGCTCCTGAGGTTCGAGGCCAAACCGCAAGAACGACGCCGTCATCAACGCGTGAAAGTGGCCATCCTTGGTCGGTACATGCTTCCGAACCGGCAGGAATTTCCCTGCCAGACCATCAACATGTCGCCCGGAGGCGTCGCTCTCGTGGCCCCGGTTCAGGGCCTGCTGAAGGATCGGGTGATTTGCTACCTCGACCAGCTCGGACGGGTCGAGGGAATGATATCTCGATGTTTCGACCATGGCTTTGCTTTGCAGATTAATGTTCCGCTGATCAAGCGCGAAAAGCTTGCGGATCAGCTGACATGGCTAGCCAATCGCCAAGCGTTGGGCATGCCGGAAGATCGCCGCCATGAGCGAATTGTCCCGCGCCATCAGCGCTCGACGCTAATCCTGCCCGACCGGCGAGAGGTTGCCGTCAAGCTGATCGACGTATCAGTGTCTGGCGCGTCTCTTGTGACGGAGATGCGGCCGCCCATCGGCACCATCGTCACTCTGGGCCAGACCAGCGCGCATGTTGTGCGTGTGTTCGCCAACGGCATAGCTGTTGAGTTTTCGCGGCCGGTGCCGGCAGCTCAATTCGGAGAGAATGTCATTCTCTAAGCTAGGAGGATCGCCGCCCTCGGTATCGGTACCGAAGAAGCCCGATTCAGAATCGATCGCCCTTATCGGCACAGTCAGACATTGAGAATCAGACGTCTTCGAGGTCGAAATCCAAGATCGCCATCTGCAGCGTATAGGATTTGCCCTTGGCATCGTCGGCCGACACGACTCCCAGAAAGTCTGGA
The DNA here is from genome assembly GCA_965214365.1 of Lichenihabitans sp. Taxonomy (GTDB): domain Bacteria; phylum Pseudomonadota; class Alphaproteobacteria; order Rhizobiales; family Beijerinckiaceae; genus Lichenihabitans. Next base: position 359,271 of record CBDCBM010000003.1, on the reverse strand, counting down.
CCGGAGTTCAATTCCACCGAATCGTTCTTCTTTGCACGAGGCACGATCTTGAGCGCTTGATTGTCGAACAGCAGCCGCAGGTATGATTCGAGAGCGTGCCGCTCCACCGGAATTTTCATGGCGAAGGCGAAAGACCGATCGCCGTCTTCGTCATCGACGCTGAGTTGCGCGATCCTACGCTCCCCGAGCAACACATCGGCAAGCTCTGCCTCGGCGGAATGCGGGACCACCTTGAGTGCCGTGTTGCCGAAGGTCTGCCGCAGATAGGCCTGCAGCTTGTGCAATTCGCTCTTGTCCAATCGTGTTCTCCGCCGTGTCTTTCCGGATGGAACCAGTCACCGCGAGGTGCGGCCCAGGATGCACGGCCCACGGATCAACCGCAGCCGGCGCAATGCCGGAAGTCTTCCGGTGCTCTCTTTAAGACTCGATCGTGACGCGGTCGATGGCTTTCTGAGCGATGATCTGGTCCATCGAGCGTGCTGGCTCCGCGCAGCCGGCTTCTCCCACGATTCGGCCGGGCACGCCCGCAACGGTCTTCTTCGGCGGGACATCGGCAAGAACCACGGAACCCGCTGCGATCCGCGAGCAATGGCCCACCTCGATGTTGCCGAGCACCTTGGCTCCGGCACCGATCAACACACCATGGCGAATCTTCGGGTGGCGATCACCAGTCACCTTTCCGGTGCCGCCCAGGGTCACGCCCTGCAGCAGCGACACGTCATCACCAATCGAAGCCGTCTGCCCAACGACAAGGCCGGTGGCATGATCGAGGAAAATGCCTTTGCCGAAAGGCGCCGCGGGATTGATATCCGTCTGGAACACGTTGGATGATCGGCTTTGAAGGTACAGCGCGAGATCGTGTTGACCCGAGCGCCAGAGCGCATGCGCCATGCGGTGCGTCTGGATCGCGTGAAAGCCCTTGAAATAAAGCAAGGGTTCGATGAGCCGCGTGCAGGCCGGGTCCCGATCGAATACCGCGACAATATCGGCGCGAAAGGCGTCCACGATCGTCCGGTCATGCGCCGTGACCTCGGAGAAAATCTGGACCAGCATGCCGCCCGACAGGTCGTCATGATCGAGACGCGATGCGATGCGATGAATGATCGCGGCCTCGAGGCTGGGCTGGTTCAACACCGTCGCCAGGACCAGTTTGCCGAGTTCTGGCGTCCGCCTCAGAATGTCTTCCGCGTCGGATCTAATTCGCGTGAACAGCGGCTCGGCGTCTGCGAGGCCGACCACCTTCGCGCTCGTTGCATGCATCATGGAAGTCTCCCCCAGGGCGGCGACGTCGAAGCACAACACATACGGCGCCTTACGCCATGCACAAGCCCCTGCGGGTCCGGTGATTTGAATTTCAGCTCATTGGCGCCTGGCCAGAAAATCAAGCACACCGGCTTTGAAGATCTTATCGCCCACTGCGGGATTGTGGTCTCGCCCAGCGATGTCCAACGCGAAGCCTTGCGGCAGAAGGGCCGCCAGGCGATGGGGATCGCCGGCGATCATATCCTTGGTGCCGACCGCGACCAGAACCGGGCAGAGGATGCGGCTGATCTCTTCGGCGGTGAGCGTCTGGCGCGAGCCTCGGATACAGGCCGCCAGCGCCATCAGATCGTTGCCGCCAGCTTCCGCGAAGCGGCGGAACATCCGTTGCACCGGGTCGGTCAGGGAAGCGGCCGACGGAGCCTCCATGGCTTCAGCGATGCTTGTGGGAAGTCCTACCCCGTCCACAAGGTGGATGCCAAGGCCGCCCAAGATGGCAGACCTGACACGATCCGGGGCCGCCAAGGCCAGATAGGCCGTCACCCGCGCACCCATGGAATAGCCCATGACGTCGGCTCGGGCGATTCCCAGGTGGTCGAGCAGCCGGAGCGAATCCCCCGCCATCAGTGGTGTTTGATAGGCGGCGGGATCGTGCGGCTTGTCACTCGACCCGTGGCCGCGATGATCAAACACGACGACTCGCCGTCCAACGTCGGTCACGGTCTTGACCCACCCGGTTTCGATCCAGTTCACCGCCGCCGAAGAGGCAAACCCGTGAACCAGCAGGATAGGATCGCCGCTGTCCTGCCCTTCGGGTGAGTAATCGTCGTAGGCGAGCCGCAGATCACCCGACTGAAAATACATTCGCCGCTCCCGTCGTATCGTCGTGCGGTGATGGATCGCCACTACCCTGCCCGCTCAGGACCGAAACGGGTTTGCGGAACGGACGTTTTGTGTTTTGTGGCCGCACGCTCGATCCTCCAGACGTTCCGCCGAGGCACATTATGGCCACTCACGCAGAAACGCCGCACTTTCATAACGACATCGGCATCCCGACGATCAAGGTCGGCGTGCGGGAATTCATGTGTACGGGAGCGCTGCCACCCTTCGATCATCCTCATACGTTCATCGACATGGGGCACAGCGACGACGCGATTTGCCCCTATTGTTCCACCCATTTTCTGTTCGCCGCCGCCCTCGGCGCGCATTGCGAGCCATCGGCATGCGAATATCGGCCAGACACCGCGCCCTGAGCCGATCGCCAACCGTTCTGCGATGCGGCCCATCGCGATAGCCGGAGCCGGCATCGGCGGCCTCGCCGCAGCATTGGCACTCAGCGATGCCGGGCGGCGGGTGATCGTCTATGAACGAGCCCCGGTGGTCGGCGAAATCGGGGCCGGACTGCAATTATCCCCCAATGCTTGCGTGGCCCTGCGCGGCCTCGGTGTCCTCGAGGCCGTCCAAGCGGATGCGGTAACGCTCGACGCACTGCGGATCGGACGGGGGCGCGATGGCGCGGATCTGGCGAGGATGCCTCTCGGGGCTGACATGACGCAGCGATTCGGCGCTCCGTTTTTGGTGACGTTGCGTGCCGATCTGCATCGCGCCTTGCGCCGACGCGTGGAGACCCTGCCGACCATCTCGCTTGTTCTCGATGCACGACTGTCCGGTTGGTCGGCGAGAGACACGGGGCTTCATCTGGCTTTCGAAAAGCCCGGAATGGCAACGACGGAAGTCGATGCGTTGGTGGGTGCCGACGGTCTGCATTCCGTGGTGAGGGCCGGGCTGACAGAGGGCGCGGACGCGCCGCGTCATCGGGGCACGGCGTGGCGGACGACGATCGATGCGGCGCGGGTCGCCCCCCGTTTCCGCGAACCCTGCTCCAATCTCTGGATGGCGCGCGGCACGCATCTGGTTCACTACCCGGTTGCACGAGGACGGCTCATCAACGTCATTGCGGCGCTCGATGATGCTGGCGCGATCAACCATGCGGCGACGGACCCGAGCGGCGAGGGTGACCCCGCGGTAATCGGCGCGCGATTTTCGACCTGGGCGAAACCCCTTAGGCAATTGATCGAATCCGCCGACCGCTGGGGCCAATGGCCGCTGGTCGACCGCCCGCCCCTGCCTGTCTGGTCGGCGGGAGCTGTCACAGTGTTGGGAGACGCCGCCCATCCCATGCTGCCTTTTCTGGCGCAGGGCGCGGCGCAAGCCTTGGAGGATGCGGTGGCGCTGGGGTCGGCGGTCGCCGCCATGCCCGACGACCTCGTCGGCGCGTTTCAGCTCTACGAGCGACAGCGAAGACCGAGGGCGACCCGGGTACAGGCCGAATCGCGACGGCAGGCGACACTCTACCACCTGTCCGCACCAGCCTCCTCACTGCGCGATTTGGTCCTGCGGGCAACTCCCCCGCAAAAGCTGCTGGCCCGCTACCACTGGCTCTACTCCCATTCGGCGTAGCTGTGACCTTTACGGAAGACGGTCGATTCGGCGAACGGGCTTGGCATTGTTTTGGCATCGCGCCACAAGGGAGTGTGAGCGCGCCTCAATGATTCGGATCGCATGTCCTTCGACCCTGAACGCCCTGACCTGCGCTCCGCCCACGTTATCGTGGTCGCGAATGAAAAGGGGGGTACCGGCAAATCGACCGTATCGATCAACATCGTCACGGCTCTGCTGAAAGCAGGCAACCGCGTCGCGTCGATCGACCTCGACACACGACAGAGGACCATGACCCGGTTCTTCGAAAACCGAAATTCCTGGGCCGGCAGCACCCGGTGGTCGACCGAAATGCCCTTCCACCACGCGCTCGACCGCGGCGATTCCGTCAGCGTCCTTGATAACGAAACTCAGGAGTTTTCGGCCTTCGCCGAGGCGATTCACCAAGTCGAGCACGATTACGAGTTCGTGGTCATCGACACGCCCGCCACCGACAGCTACCTGATGCGCCTCGCCCATTCCTTGGCCGACACGCTGGTGTCGCCGATCAACGACAGCTTCATCGATGTCGACGTCTTCTCCCGTGTCCACCATGACCGGGCACAGCGCGGCTCGATCGCCCATTACGCGGAGCTCGTGCTGGAGGCCCGCCGCCGCCGCCGTCAGGTCGATGCCGGACTCATAGACTGGATTTTGCTGCGCAACCGCGTGGCATCGATTCAGTCCAATAATTCGCGTCAGATCGCGGCAAGCCTCATCCGCCTTGCGCCGGAACTGCAATTTCGCGCGGCGGAGGGGCTGCATGATCGTGTCATCTTCCGCGAGCTGTTTCCCATCGGCCTCACCGCTCTCGATCCAATCGAGGATGCCGCCAAGGGAGGCGTCCTGACGAGTTCGCAAATGGCCGCTCGTCAGGAGATCGGGCAATTGCTCACGACTCTCGAATTGCCGATGCGGACTCATTCGACAACGCATCTTGAAGCCCGCTATCTCTGGTTCGACCGCATGTCGCGCTATTATCGCCTCCTTTCGGAGGGTAGGACCCAGACAGTGTGAGGCTTCGATGGAGCGGACCGGTTCTGGGGAAGCTCTTTCATGCCCAAGCATCATCCGAGATGCCGAAGCAGGCCGACGATCGATAATCGCAATTAGGGCGGGATCTCACTTTGCGGGCTGGCATTCGTCGTGGGGCGGCAGCGAGCACGGATACGCAGAGGCTGGAACCGCTATTTCCTCAGTAGGCGCGCCATGAAATTGTTCGATTGCCAAGTTTGTGACCAAATTCTCTATTTCGAGAACACGACCTGCGAAAATTGTGGCCACCGTCTGGGCTATGTCGCCGAGGACGAACGACTCTATGCCATCGATCGGGACGAAGACTCGCAACTGCCCACCTGGCACGTCGCCACAGACAGAGATCGCCGCTACCGATTTTGTCACAACGCCGAACATGGCGTCTGCAACTGGCTGATCGAGGCTGACGCGAAGGGTGACTTCTGCCTCGCGTGCCGACACAATCACATTGTTCCCGACCTGTCGCGGGATGGAAACAGGGAATTGTGGCGGCTGATAGAGGTCGCCAAGCATCGTCTGTTCTACACCCTGCTCCAACTCCACCTCCCGCGTTGGACCCGTGCCGACGATCCAGCTGAAGGGCTCATCTTCGATTTCCTGCAGGATCCCGACAGTGGCAAGAAGGTGCTGACCGGCCATGAAGACGGGAAGATCACCATCAGCCTCGCGGAGGCGGACGACGCCGAGCGGGAGAAGCGCCGCAAGAGCATGCACGAGCCCTATCGCACGCTGCTCGGCCATTTCAGGCATGAGATCGCCCATTATTATTGGGACCGGCTGGTGCGCGACGACGAGGCCATCACTCCGTTCAGGGCGCTCTTCGGCGACGAGCGGGACGATTACGCCGAGGCGCTCAAACGCCATTATCAGAACGGCGCGCCTGCGAGCTGGCGCGACGCCTTCGTCAGCGCTTATGCGACCAGCCATCCCTGGGAGGATTTCGCCGAAAGCTTCGCCCACTACCTGCATTATTGTCGACACGCTGGAAACGGCGGAGGCCTTCGGCATGAGCATCCGGCCAAAGGGGGTCGCGCATGGTGCCGCGCTCAATACCGATGTCGATTTCGCTCCGTCGCAGGCTGTCTCGTTTCAGCCGCTGATCAAGGCTTGGCTGCCCATCACCTTCGCGCTCAACAGCCTGAACCGGTCCATGGGCATGGGTGACATTTATCCGTTCATTCTCTCGCAGGCCGTAGTCGAAAAACTCGGGTTCATCCACGATCTCGTGCACGGAACCATCGGGGTGAACCCCGTATCTTCCGACCCGACAGCGACGGCCTCGTTCCCGGAGACGTTCCTCCTCCGGCACCGCTCGAAAGCTGAATGCTGCCGTTTCTGGCGCAGCAAGGCATGGAGCTTGCTAGCTGAGGCGACGTGTCGCTCCATCGCGTCCCTGCCCTTCGTTCCACGATGGGGTCGGTCAGCCACAACAAAAGGGGGGGCCATGCACGCCACCGTTACCCGATTTCGCTGTCGCATCGCGATCCCGCCAAAGATCGTCCCTTGATCGAGGACATCCGTTTCCTCGGCTCCCTGCTCGGCGACGTCATTCGAGAGCATGAGGGGGAATCATGCTTCTCGCTGGTGGAAAACATTCGCCGCCTGAGCGTTTCCTACCAGCGCGACTCCGACACGGCGGCAGGCCATTCACTGCAATTGCTTCTTACAGGTCTCACGCCGTCCCAGGCTGTGGCGGTGATCAGGGCTTTCGCCTATTTCTCGCACTTGGCCAATATCGCCGAGGATCGGCATAGGGTCCGACGCCGAGCCCTGCACGAAAAGGAGAGCGGCGAAGGCTTGTCCTATCAGGACGGAAGTCTCGCCCGGGCCTTCGAGAAGTTCGCCGCAGCCGGGATCGCGGTGGATCAGGTCGCCGAGAGTCTCGCCAACGCCTGGGTGTCCCCGGTGCTGACCGCGCATCCGACCGAAGTCCAGCGCAAGAGCCTTCTCGATGCCGAATTGGCCATCGCCGAACTCCTCGCCCAGCGCGACACGCTCGACCAACCGCGCGACCGCGACCGTAACGAGGCTCTCCTGCGCACGCGCGTCACCCAATTGTGGCAGACGCGGCTGTTGCGCTACCGCAAACTGACGGTGCGCGACGAAATCGAGAACGCCCTCAGCTACTATCGCACGACGTTCTTGCGAGAGATCCCGCGCCTCTACGCGGAGTTGGAACATTATCTCGGACGGCCTGCCGCGTCCTTCTTTCGCATGGGCAACTGGATCGGCGGCGATCGCGACGGCAACCCCAATGTCAATGCCGAGACGCTAGAGACGGCGGTCCAACGGCAGTTCGAGACCGCGCTCGACTATTACCTCGGGGAGCTTCACCACCTTGGTGCCGAACTCTCCGTCTCTGAAATGCTTGTCGGGTCGTCCGAGCCGCTCAAACATTTGGCCGACTTGTCGAACGACGACAGCCCCCATCGGCAGGATGAGCCCTATCGCCGCGCCGTGATCGCGGTTGCGGCCCGCTTGACGGCGACGCGGCGCAAGCTGACCGGCGATAAAACCCTCGACCAACCCAAGGTTTCGCTGCCGCCTTACGCAACGGCGGCGGAGCTGCTCGCCGATCTCGAGACCATGACGTCGTCGCTGCGAGATCATCATGGCAAGGCGTTGATCGACTTTCGACTGGGGCCGCTGGTGCGCGCCGTGGAGGTGTTCGGCTTTCATTTGGCGACGGTCGACCTTCGCCAAAGCTCCGATCGCCATGAGGAATCGCTGGCCGAACTCATGGCGCTCGCCGGCGTTGAGACGGATTACCCGGCGCTTGGGGAAGAGGACAAACAAACTCTTCTGCTGCGCCTGCTCAACGAGGCCCGGCCGCTGCGACTTCCGTTCGCGACCTACAGCGAACGCACGCAGAGCGAATTCGATGTGTTCGTCACCGCGCGTCGCCTGCGCGCCGATTTCGGCCCTGAGACCATCCGGCACTACATCATCAGTCACACCGAGACGGTCAGCGACCTCCTTGAAGTCTTGCTGTTGCAGAAGGAATTCGGGCTGATGGACGGCCCGCTCGGGGCCGAGGCCACCAAGGCTGAACTCATCGTCTCGCCGCTCTTCGAAACGATCGCGGACCTGCGCAATGCCGAGCCGATCATGCGGGCTTTCTATGCCCTTCCGGGCGTCGATGCTCTGGTTCAGCGGTCCGGCGCCCAGCAGGACATCATGTTGGGCTATTCCGACAGCAACAAGGACGGAGGATTCTTCACGAGCAGTTGGGAACTCTACCGCTCCTCGACCGCTCTTGTGTCGCTGTTCGACGAAAAGCCGGCGATCACGCTGCGCCTGTTTCACGGACGTGGCGGCACGGTGGGGCGCGGTGGGGGTCCAAGCTATCAGGCGATCTTGGCGCAGCCTTCCGGTACCGTGAAAGGGCAGATCCGCCTCACCGAACAGGGCGAGATCATCTCGAGCAAATATGCCAATCCCGAGATCGGACGCCGCAACCTCGAGCTCCTGATGGCGGCCAGTATGGAGGCGACGCTGCTGGCTCCTAGCGCGCCTCCGCCGTCGTCCTTTATCGATGCGGCCGCCTCGCTGTCCAAGCGCAGCATGGAAGCCTACCGGGCGGTCGTCTATGAGATGGCCGGCTTCACCGAATATTTCTTCGCCGCGACACCGATCTCGGAGATCGCGGATCTCAATATCGGCTCCCGTCCCGCGTCTCGGAAATCCAATCGCAAGATCGAGGATTTGCGGGCGATCCCTTGGAGCTTCTCATGGGGCCAATCGCGCGTCAGTCTGCCCGGCTGGTTCGGCTTCGGCTCAGGCGTTCAGAAGTTCATCGAGACGTCGGAAACCGACGGCTTGGCACTGCTTCAAGACATGAATGCGCAATGGCCCTTTTTCCGCACAGTGCTGTCGAATCTCGACATGGTTCTGGCCAAGGCCGATTTCGCGGTGGCGCGACGCTATTCCGACCTTGTCCCCGACCGGAAACAGGCGGAAGCCGTCTATGCCGCCATCGAGGCCGAATGGAAGCTGACGACCGAGATGCTCAACGCCATTACGGGCACGACGGAACGCCTGGCCGACAATCCGACCTTGGCGCGGTCGATCGAGCACCGTTTCCCCTACATCACACCGCTGAACCACCTCCAGATCGACCTTATCCGCCGATGGCGCAACGGCCAGACGGAAGAGAAGATCCAGCGTGGAATCTTGATCTCCATCAACGGTATCGCGGCCGGTCTTCGCAATACGGGTTAACCCGTATCGCGGTTTTATCACCGCCCCAACCGGAGGGGATGCGCAAGCACCCCTCCCGGAGCGGAAATCATTTCATCATCAGGCCGGCCTTGTCGGTCACCACATGGGTAAAGGCACCCATCGGTTCCTTGGTGATGACGGGGTCGGACCCGGAGGACAGAAGCGTTTTCACGGTCCGCTGATAGTCGGCCGTGTTAAGAACGCCGTTCGAGCCTTCGGTCAACTTATTGATCTCGTCGACCATATGCTTCTGATGCGCCTCGGTCTGCGCGCCGGATGGATCGTTATCGAGCACGATCTTGACCGTCTCGTCAGGATGCGCCCGAGCATAGTCCCAGCCCTGCATGGAGGCCTTCACGAAGCGGCCCATCTTGTCGACAAAAGCCGGGTCCTTGAGCTTGCCTTCAAGCGCGTAAAGGCCGTCCTCCATGGTAGCGACGCCCTGGTCCGTATAGTTGAACACGACCAACTGGTCCGGTTTCATGCCGGATTCGATCACCTGCCAATATTCATTGTAGGTCATGGTCGAGATGCAGGCCGCTTGCTTCTGGAGCAGCGGATCGACGTTGAAGCCTTGCTTGAGCACCTTCACGCCGGCCGCCGAGCCGTCGGTCTTGACGCCGAGCTTCGCCATCCAGGCCAGGAATGGATATTCGTTGCCGTAGAACCAGACCCCTAACGTATGGCCGGGGAAATCGGCTGGCGTCTTGATGCCGGAGTCGGCCCGGCAGGTCAGTTCCAGGCCGGACCGCTTGAACGGTTGCGCGATGTTGACGACGGGCGACCCCTTCTCGCGAGTGGCCAAAGCCGAAGGCATCCAGTCCACCACGACGTCTGCACCGCCTGCGGCGAGAACCTGCTCGGGGTTGATGTCGGGTCCGCCCGGCTTGATGGTGACGTCAAGCCCTGCGTCCTTGTAGAAGCCCTTGTCCTTGGCGACGAAATAGCCGCCGAATTGGGCCTGTGTCACCCATTTCAATTGAAGGGTGACGTTATCGGCCGCCTGCGCGGCGCCCATGCCAAGGCCCGCCGCGATCATCAATCCGCCCAACGCCAGTTTCATGTCAGTTCCTCTCGAGGTTTAAGGGGCACGCTTCCTGAACGAAGGGTGCCAAAACGTGACGCGCCGCTCGACGAGCGACACGAGGCCGTAAAGCGCGGACCCGGTCAAGGCCGCCACGACGATCGTGGCCCAGACCATGTCGATATTCATCCGCCCGACTTCGGCATTGATCCTGAAACCCATACCGACGATGGGAGTACCAAAAAATTCGGCCACGATGGCGCCGACGAGAGCCAGGGTCGAATTGATCTTCAACCCGTTGAAGATGAACGGCAAGGCCGCCGGCAGGCGCAGCTTCGAGAGGTTGTCGCCATAGGAGGCGGCGTAGGACCGCATCAGGTCACGATCCATCCGGGACGTCGAGGCGAGCCCCGCATTGCAGTTCACCAGCATTGGAAAGAAGGTCATGACGATGACGACGGCCGCCTTGGACGGCCAGTCGAAGCCGAACCACATGACCATGATTGGGGCGATGCCGACGATCGGCAGCGCCGAGACCAACGTGCCGAGCGGCAGCAGGCCGCGCTGCAGAAACGGCACACGATCGATCAGGATGGCAACGAACACCCCCGCCCCCGAGCCGATAATATAACCCGTCGAGAGGCCTTTGAAGGTTTGCACGAAATCCTGGGCCAGCAGTCCTGGCTGCTCGACAAGCCGCCTGGCGACGGCCGATGGCGGCGGCAGGATGACGCCGGGCACATCGAAGCCCCGCACGATCATCTCCCACCAGAAAAGTACCGTGGCGCCGAAAATCAGCGGTACGGCGACCCGAGCGGCCCTGCCCCACCGGCCGCTTTCGGGGGCCAGTCGCACGAGGGCTTCCACCACCAGCCAGGCTGCCAGCCACACCGCGACGCAACCGGCCCAATAGAAGTGCGAGCCCATCAGCGGCCCTCTCTGCCCGGTTGCAGCATGCGCTCGACGAGACCCACGAGACCCACGAGCGCCGCGCCGCACACCGAGGCCATCAGCAAGGCGGCCCAGATCTGGATGGTCTGGCCATAATATGAGCCGGCCAACAGGCGGGCCCCGAGGCCCCCATCTTCGCTCTTCGTGACCTCGGCCACGATGGTACCGACAAGAGCCGCCGCGATGCCCACCCTCAGGCTGGCGAAGAGAAACGGGCGGCTGGCGGGCAGCCGCAGCTTGGTAAGCTGTTGAACCGTCGAAGCCGAATAAGTCCGCATCAGATCGAGATGCAGCGGGTCGGGCGAGCGTAGCCCCTTCACCATCCCGACCGTGACCGGAAAAAAGGACAGATAAGCCGCGATGGCCGCTTTCGGCAAAAGACCGGTCACCGAAAATTGGTTGAGAATGACCACGATCATCGGTGCGAGGGCCACCACGGGAACGGTCTGCGAGGCCACGACCCAAGGCATCATGCCCCGGTCGAGCGAACGGACGTGAACCACGAGCAGGCTCAGCAGCAAACCGAACAGCGCCCCGATGACGAAGCCGGCCGCCGTCGCCTCGATCGTGATGGCCGCATGGAAAACCAGGCTGCGCTTCGAGGTGGGGGACGTATCGAGGACGGTCTTTTTGAGTTCGAGCGCGATCTGGTGCGGCGCCGGCAGCTTGGGCCGCTCCTGCGACCAGGTTCCGGCAATGAAATCGCCGGTCGAATAGGTGGTCACGCCCGCATTGGTGAAGGCGTCGCGCTGCAGTTCGGCATTCATGCCGATCGCCGCCCCGTACCACAGGACGAGAATGGCCAGCACGACGATGACCACGGGCAGCACGTGTCCGTCGAGCATCCGGGACAGGATGCCGACGCGGCCTTTTGCTCGCGGTCCTTTCGCCACGGCAGCCGCGTCAGTCATAGGAATGGCCCGCCCGCAACCCCTCGCGCACCCGATGCGCGACGTCGAGAAAGCCGGGCGTCTCGCGGATATCGAGCGTCCGCTGGCGCGGAAAGTCGCAAGCGATGATGTCTTGCACCCGACCCGGCCGGGGCGACATGACGACGATCCGTGTCGACAGGAACACCGCCTCGGGAATCGAATGGGTGACGAAGACCACCGTCTTGCCGGTGCGATCCCACAATTGAAGCAATTGCTCGTTGAGCTTATCCCGCACGATCTCGTCCAGCGCCCCGAACGGCTCATCCATCAACAGAAGCGCCGGATCGAAGGACAGCGCGCGGGCGATCGAGGCGCGCTGCTGCATACCGCCAGACAACTGCCAGGGATATTTGTTGCCGAAGCCGGTGAGGTTCACGAGGGCCAGTCCCGCCTCGACGCGCGCCGTGCGGTCGGCCTTCGAATAGCCCATGATTTCGAGCGGAAGAGCGATATTGCGCCCGACGCTGCGCCACGGATAGAGTGCCGGCGCCTGGAAGACGTAGCCATAGGATCGCTTGAGCCGCGCCTCCTCCGGGCTCATGCCCTTGATCGCGATCCGGCCGGAGGTCGGGCGTTCAAGGTCCGCGATGACGCGCAACAGGGTCGTCTTGCCACAGCCCGAGGGGCCGATCAGCGAGATGAACTCCCCGGGCCGGACATCGAACGAAACATGGGAAAGCGCGTTGACCGCGCCGTCCGCCGTTTCGAATGTCAGCGACAGGTCATCGATCGCGATGACGGATTGGGTCGCCCCCCTCATCCGCCCCGTTGGTGTATTTTCCCCCCAACCGGGAGAAGGTGTGCTATGTCCTACGAGATCAGCCTCCTGCCCCCCATTGGGGAGAAGGTGGTCCACAGGACCGGATGAGGGGGGAAAACCGCTCATGTGCTGAACGTCGATAGGCCCTAACCTCTCTTCACCGCTTTCGGCGCGATCTCCGTCTTCCAGCGTCGCAGGGCCTTGGCTTCGGGCGTGAAGGGCGCACGAGGCACGAAACGCCCGCGCCCCGCTTTCGCGGTCAATTGGCCTTCTTTCCAGACGATCTCGCCACGCGAGAGCGTGACGCGCGGCAAGCCCTCGCAGGCGATGCCTTCGAACACGTTGTAGTCGATGGAGGACAGCTGGGTCTTGGCCGAGATGGTTTTAGTCGCCTTGGGGTCCCAAACGACGATGTCGGCGTCCGAGCCGATCTCGATCGCCCCCTTCTTCGGGTAGAGGTTGAGGATGCGGGCAATGTTGGTGGACGTGGCGGCGACAAACTCGCTCGGTGTCAGCCGACCCTGGTTGACGCCACGCGTCCAGAGCACCGGCATGCGGTCTTCGAGGCCGCCCGTCCCGTTGGGAATCTTGGTAAAGTCTTCGCGGCCGAAACGTTTCTGCTCGGTGGTGAAGGCGCAATGGTCGGTCGCCACCACCTGGAGCGACCCCGCCCGCAAGCCATTCCAGAGGTCGTCCTGGTTCTTCTTGTCGCGGAAGGGAGGCGACATCACGCGCCGCGCCGCATGGTCCCAATCCGGATGCAGATATTCGGTCTCGTCGAGCACGAGATGCTGGATCAGCGGCTCACCATAGACCCGCTGGCCGAGTTTTCTGGCGCGCGCGATGGCTTCGTGGGCGGGGATCGAGGAGGTGTGGACGATATAGAGCGGCACGCCGGCCTGGTCGGCCAGCATGATGGCGCGATTGGCTGCCTCGCCCTCGACCTCCGGGGGGCGCGAATAGCCATGCCCTTCGGGACCCGTGATGCCGGCGCGAAGCATCTGCGCCTGGAGACTCGCAACGACATCGCCGTTCTCGGCATGGACGAGGGGCATGGCGCCAATCTCGGCGCACCGCTGGAAGGAGGCGAACATCTCGTCGTCGTTCACCATCAAGGCGCCCTTGTAGGCCATGAAATGCTTGAAGGTGGTCACGCCCTTGGCGACGACAGCCGCCATTTCCTCGCGGATCGCGTCGGACCACGAGACGATGCACATATGATAGGAATAATCGGCGGCGGCGCCGGCGGACCGACGGTCCCAATCCGCCCAGGCCTCCATCAGCTTCTGTCCGTGTTGGGGGATGCAGAAGTCCACAACCATGGTCGTGCCGCCCGAGAGCGCGGCCTTGGTGCCGGTCTCGTAATTGTCAGCCGAGGTGGTGCCCATGAAGGGCATTTCGAGATGCGTGTGGGGGTCGATGCCGCCGGGCATCACATAAAAGCCTGTTGCGTCCACCACTGTGTCGGCGCTCAGATCGGCTCCGATCCCCATGATGGCTTCACCTTCGATCAGCACATCGGCCGGATAGAGGCGCGATGCCGTGACGATCGTTCCGCCCTTGATGACGATGGACATTGGGTTCTCCGCGGGTTCAGGTGCCGTTCAAAGATCAGGCAACGACTTCCGCCTTGTCCAGCACGGCATGCATCAGCACCTGCGTACCTGCAGCCGCCCATTCGGGCGAAATAGCTTCAGCCTCGTTGTGGCTGATGCCATCGACACAAGGCGTGAAGATCATCGATGTCGGCGCCACCTTGGCGATGTAGCAAGCGTCATGCCCCGCGCCAGAGACGATGTCGCGATGCGTGTAACCGCAGGTCTTGGCGGCGCGGCGCACCGCGTCGACGCAACTCGGATCGAAGGGAACCGGCGCGTAGTTGAACACCTGCTTCAAGTCGAGCGCCAACCCGCTCTTCTCAGCGATCGACGCCACTCCGGCGCGCAACGCCTTGTCCATGGCCACCAGCACGACATCCTCGGGATGGCGGAATTCGCAGGTGAGAAACACCTCGCCGGGGATCACGTTGCGCGAGTTCGGATAGGGGTTCAGCATACCGGTCGTCGCGACCGCGAGAGGCGGATGATCGAGGCCGATGCGGTTGACGAGTTCCACGACGCGCGCGGCCCCGACCAACGCGTCTTTGCGGCGCGGCATGGGGGTGGAGCCGGCATGGCTTTCGAAACCGGTCAGCGTAATCTCGTACCAGCGCTGGCCCTGCCCATGGGTGACGACGCCGATGTCGATCTTCTCGTCTTCGAGGATCGGCCCCTGCTCGATATGCAGCTCGAAAAAGGCATGGATCGGCCGGCCCCCGACGGGCGCATCCCCTTTGTAGCCGATCCGCTCCAATTCGTCGCCGAGCTTGAGCCCGTCGCGATCGACGAGCCCATAGGCGTGCTCTTGAGTGTAGACGCCAGCGAACACGCCGGAGGAGATCATGGCCGGCGCGTAGCGCGAGCCCTCCTCGTTGGTCCAATTGGCGATTTCGATCGGATGCCGGGTCTTGATCTTGAGGTCGTTGAGCGAACGCATCACTTCGAGCGCGCCCAGAACCCCCAGCACCCCGTCGAACTTGCCGCCCGTCGGCTGCGTGTCGAGGTGACTGCCCATCATCACCGGGGGCAGACCATCGTCCTCGCCCTTCCGGCGCCCGAACATGTTGCCCATCTGGTCGATCGTCATAGTGAGGCCGGCATCCTTGCACCAGCGTGCGAAGAGGTCGCGTCCATCGCGATCGACATCGGTCAAGGTCAAGCGCTTGCTGCCGCCCTTGGGGGTTCCGCCGATCTTCGCCATATCCATCAGGCTGTCCCACAATCGTCCGCCGTCGATGCGGATATTGGACAGGTCGTTCATCGAAGCCTCGCTTGCGAGCCCCCTATGTTCGGGGTCGTTTCGTCAGCAGTAGCGCGAGTCTTCCGGCATGGTCAAACCAGATCGATCCGGGTTAGACCGAGGCGATGACCGACACTTTCGCGCGCCTGACATCGTCCGAGCCGACCGGACGCCGCGCCATCCGAGTCAGCCATGAAGACGCGATCCTCGCCGCAGCCGAAATCATGTTCGCCGAGCGGGGTTTCAACGGAACCACCATGGCGTCGATCGCAACCGCCGCCGGTTTGCCGAAATCGAACGTCCACTATTATTTTTCGACCAAGGAGCAGCTCTACCGGCAGGTGGTCGGTCGCATCCTCGATGCGTGGCTCGATGCCGCTGGCGCTTTCGACGAGCGGGAGGAGGCCACCGATGCCCTCAGCCGCTATATCGCGGCCAAGATGGATTTGGCGCGCGAGCGGCCGCATGGATCGCGGGTCTTTGCCACCGAGATCATGCGCGGCGCTCCGGTCGTGCAAGACTATCTCGAAACGACCCTGCGGGACTGGATCGAACGCCGGTCCCAGGTGATCGACCACTGGGTCGCGAGCGGCCAGTTGCGCCCGGTGGACCCGCGTGCGCTCCTCTTCATGATTTGGGCGACGACGCAGCATTATGCCGATTTCGCCCATCAGATCGCGACGCTCAATAACGGGCGCCCCCTGTCGGATACCGAGTTCGAAATCGCGAAGGCGCAGGTGATCGGCATCATCCTCATCGGCGTCGAGATGCGATGAGTCGAGTGACTTCGGCCCTCCGCCTCGTTATGCAATGACCGACAGTCATGGAGATCATTGATGCGGTTGAGTGCCAGAAACCAGCTCAAGGGCAAGATCGTCGAAGTCACGAAGGGCCAGACGACCGCCCATGTGAGAATCGACATTGGCGGCGGCGCGATCGTCACCGCCTCGGTCACCAACGAGGCAGTGGATGAACTCGGGCTCATGGTTGGCCAGAGCGCAACGGCGGTCATCAAGGCCTCCGATGTCATGATCGGGGTCGATTGATCATGCGGCGCCTGTCGCCCATCCTTCTGATTCTACTGTGTGGCACGCCCCTATCTGCCCAGGCACAAGACGGGGCCGGGTGCGCGAAATTCAAATGGTCGATCGCCCGCGAGCGGACCGCCTTCGGTCTGCCGGGCTTGCCGGTGGTGGCTTCTGGAGAAGCACTGCCAGGGGTGCTTGCCGCCTCTAAGCTCAAGCTACAGCCGCAATCGGCGGTCGTCTTCGTCCATCCGCCGGGCCGCAAGCCCAAGGCCGACCCTGCCTATGCGGCGCTGACCAGCATCCCGCCGATCGCGGTGACCGGCACCTATCAGGTGACTTTGTCGGAGGAGGCCTGGATCGACGTGTTCCAGGAGGGCAAAGAGGTCCGCTCTTCCGGCTTTTCCGGTCAGCCGGATTGTCCGGGCGTACGCAAAAGTGTGAAATTTGCCTTGCTGCCAGGGCCGGCTACGATCCAAATCAGTGGTGTTTCGACCGACAGCGTCAATATCGAGGTTCTGCCGATAGAGTGACGAGCGGCGAGTTTTTAGGGGGATTGGCCGCATGACGACAGGCCCCGAGGTAGACCCCTCAGGCTCCGAGCAGCCTCAAGGGGGCGAGAGACCCGGTGCCGACGTGCTCACCGTCGATGAGGCTCTCGCTTGGGCGATGGACCTTCACCGGCAAGGGTCGCTGGAGACTGCGGAACAGCTCTACGATTCCATCCTCGAGATCGAGCCGACCTCCCCTGTCGCGCTGCACTACCTTGGTATCCTGCATCATCAGACCGGCCGCTCGGAGGGCGCATTGACGCTGATCGGTCAAGCGATAATGGCCAAACCCGAAGACCCGCATCCGCGCAACAACCTTGGCAACATCCTGACCGAGATGGACCGCCCGGAGGAGGCCGCGCGGGCCTATCAGGCGGCGCTTGAACTCGATCCCAGCAACGCAGACGCGCACAGCAACCTTGGGGCCATCCTGCGCATCCTTGGTCATCTCGACGCTGCGGAGGCCAGCTACCGGCGCGCCATTGCGGCAAACCCCGAACATCAACCCGCCTTCGACAATCTCGGGCGTCTGTTGGGGAGCCGTGGGCGCATCAAGGAGGCGATCCTTTGCCATGCCAAGGCGCTCGAACTCGCGCCCCATGACGCCAAGACCCGCCGGCTTCTTGTAGCCGCCTATGCGGCGGGCGACGAGCCCAGCGCCGCGCTCGCCATCCTCGACGAGTGGCTGCGCGACTCCCCCGACGATGCCACCGCCCTGCATTTGCGCGCCGCTATCAGTGGACATAATGTACCCGAGCGGGCCAGTGATCCCTTCGTCGAACTGACCTTCGATCGCTTCGCGGCCAGTTTCGACGCCAAATTGGCGAAACTGGACTATCAAGCGCCGCAAATCGTCGCCGAGGCCGTCCGCACGGCCTATGGTCCGCCGAAGGGCGATCTTGACGTCCTCGACGCCGGGTGCGGCACAGGGCTGTGCGGTCCGCTGCTCAAACCCTTCGCCGCGTGGCTGACCGGTGTCGACCTATCCTCGCAAATGCTGCGCAAAGCCGAAGCCCGCGAAGTCTACGACACCTTGTGCAAGGCGGAACTCACGCGGTTCCTGCTGGACCATGCGGCGGCCTTCGACCTCATCGTGTCGGCCGACACCTTGTGTTATTTCGGCGCTTTGCAGGATGTCTTGGCGGCCTCCGCCTCCGCGCTGCGGCCGGCCGGAACTCTGGTGTTCAGTGTCGAGGAAGACACCGAGGCTTTGGACTTCCGCCTCAATCACCACGGCCGCTACTCTCATAACGTCGGTTATGTCAACGCGACGCTCGCTGCGGCCGGCCTCGATCTCGTCATCCTCGGCCGCGATCCGATCCGGCAGGAACGAGGCGAGGATGTCGCCGGGCTGTTCGTCACGGCCCGCAAGCGCTGAACCGCCAAGCCATTAAGAAAGAGGACATCGCATGGGATCTCTCGACGGCAAGGTCGCCTGGGTCACGGGCGCGGGCAGCGGAATCGGCGAGGCCGCGGCCCTAGCCCTTGCGGATGCAGGCGCGGCGGTGGTTCTGACCGGGCGGCGCCAGGAGCCATTGAATGCTCTGGCGGAACGTATTGGAAGCTTGGGCGGTATTGCCATGGCGGCCCCCGGCGATCTCACATCCCGCGAGACGGCGGTCTCGGTAGTCGATGCCCTCATGGCGCGCTTTGGTCGGCTCGACATCCTGGTCAATAATGCCGGCCTCAATATCGCTGGCCGGCGATGGGATCAGCTCACGCCGGAGTCTGTCGATTCGGTCATCGACGGCAACCTGGCGGCTGCCTTCTATTGTGCCCTCGCCGCGATGGTGCCGATGCGGCGCGCGAACGACGGCGTGCTGATCCATACGGCGTCCTGGGCCGGAAAGTTCATCCATCCTGTGAGTGGACCCGCCTATACGGCTGCGAAACATGCCGTTGTGGCCATGAGCCAAAGCATCAACATGGAGGAGTTCCGCCATGGCATCCGCTCCACGGCGATTCTGCCGGCGGAGGTCGCGACGCCCATTCTCGACAAGCGCGCCGTGCCGCCCAGCGCCGAAGATCGGGCCAAGATGCTGCAGCCAAGCGATCTTGGCGCGCTAATTCTCTTCGTCGCGACGCAGCCAGCCTCGGTCTGTATCAACGAGGTGACGATCAGCCCGACCATGAACCGGATGTATGGGGTGTAGGGCTGTTTTCCCTCCTTGTTCCAGGGAGGGTGGCGCCCGAAGGGCGACGGGTGAGGAAATCCTACTCCGCCGCCTTGACCATCGCCGGATTGTTGGGGTGCTGCGTCCAGTTGGCATAGGGCCGGTCGTAGTCGAGGCCGGTGCGGGGATCGACGCCGCCGGTTTGCGGCACGAGCGAGATGCAGCTTTCCACGGGGCAGACCTCGACGCAGAGATTGCAGCCAACGCATTCGGCGTCATTGACCACGAATTTCCGCTTGCCATCGATCATTGGCCAGATGGCTTGGTGGGACGTGTCCTCGCAGACGATGTGGCAGCGCCCGCATTTGATGCACAGATCCTGGTCGATCCTGGCTTTCACCACGTAGTTCAGGTTGAGATATTGCCAGTCCGTAACGTTCGGAACCGCCAAGCCCCGGAAATCGTCGATGCTGGTGTAGCCCTTGGCGTCCATCCACGCCGAAAGCCCGGTGATCATCTCCTTGACGACCTTGAACCCATACGTCATGGCGGCCGTACAGACCTGCACCGTGCCGGCGCCGAGCGCGATGAACTCGGCAGCGTCCCGCCAGGTGGTGATGCCGCCGATGCCTGACAAAGGCATTCCGCGCGTCTCGGGATCGCGGGCGATCTCCGACATCATCGACAGGGCGATCGGTTTGACCGCCGGGCCGCAATAGCCGCCATGCGTGCCCTTGCCGTCGAGTTGCGGCGAGGGCGCCATGCGGTCGAGATCGACCGCCATGATCGAATTGATGGTATTGATGAGCGACACCGCATCGGCTCCGCCGCGCTTCGCCGCCCGGGCCGGATGTCGCACATCGGTAATGTTCGGCGTCAGCTTCACGATGACAGGAAGCCGCGTATAGGCTTTGCACCAGCGGGCAACCATTTCGATATATTCGGGCACCTGCCCCACGGCCGAGCCCATGCCGCGCTCCGACATGCCGTGCGGACAGCCGAAGTTCAGCTCGACGCCGTCGCAGCCCGTCGCCTCGACGCGCGGCAGGATGGCCTTCCAGCTCTCCTCGTCGCAAGGCACCATGATTGACGTTACGATGGCGCGGTCGGGGTAGAGTTTCTTGACCTCGGCGATCTCCTGGAGGTTGATCTCCAGCGGCCGGTCGGTGATGAGCTCGATGTTGTTGAAGCCCATGAGGCGTCGGTCCGGCCCGTGGATGGCGCCATAGCGCGGCCCCGAAACATTGACGACCGGCGGTCCCTCTTCGCCGAGGGTTTTCCATACGATGCCGCCCCAGCCGGCTTTGAGCGCCCGCAGCACGTTGGTCTTGCGGTCGGTCGGCGGCGCGGAAGCAAGCCAGAAAGGGTTCGGCGACTTGATGCCGAGGAACGTCGTCGAAAGATCGGCCATCAGGCTGCTCCTGCCAAGGCAGTGGTGGAGGTGCGAAGAAGCTTGTCGATCGACAGCGCGGCCTGCTTGCCGTCCTCGACGGCGCTCACCGTGAGATCCTGCCCGCCGGCGACACAATCCCCACCCGCCCAGACATCCGGCAAAGTGGTGCGGCGTTCGACATCGATGCGGATGCGGCCGCCGTCGAGCACGAGCGACCCTGGCCCAATGGGCCCGTCGAGAAACGTCTGGCCGATGGCGACGAGCACCTGGTCGGCGGCAATCGACACCGGCTCTGCGGTGCCCGCGCCTTGCGGCCCCCGTTGCTCGAAGAGCGCCGCGCTCACCTGCCCGTCCGTGCCCACGAAACCCTTGGGGCTCGTCCAGTGGCGGATGGTGACGCCATTGGTCATCGCCAGTTCCTGCTCCCAGCGACTGGCCTTCATATGTTCGGCGCCGCGCCGGTAGGCGATCGTCACCTCCTCGGCGCCGAGACGCCGCGCCTGGACGGCCGCGTCGATGGCCGTCATGCCGCCCCCGATCACCACCACCCGGCGCCCGACCGGAACCTCCGCCTTGTTCTTCGTCTGGCGCAACGTCTCGATGAACCCTACGGCCTCGACCACATTGGCGTAGGTCGCCATGCCGTCGAGTACGTTGAAGCCCCCGAGCCCGAGACCGAGGAAGACAGCGTCATGGTCGGCGCGCAGTGTGGCAAGGTCGATGTCGTCGCCGAGGCGCATGCCGGATTTGACCTCGATTCCGCCGATCGAGAGGATGAAGTCAACCTCCTCTTGGGCGAAATCACCCGGTATCTTATAGGCAGCGATGCCGAATTCATTGAGACCGCCGAGCTTCGGCCTGGCGTCGTAGAGCGTCACGGCGTGGCCGAGCAGCGCGAGACGATGGGCGCAGGAAAGGCCGGCGGGGCCGGCACCGACCACCGCGACGCTTTTGCCGGTCGCTGGCTGACGAGCGAAGGGATGCTTGCCTGTGAGCATCATCGCATCGGTGGCATGGCGCTGTAGCGCGCCGATCTTCACCGGCTTCCCCTCGGCGTGTTCGCGCACGCAGGCTTCCTCGCACAGCTCCTCCGTGGGGCAGACGCGGGCGCACATGCCACCAAGGATATTGGCCGAAAGGATCGTCTCGGCCGCCCCGAGGTCGTTGCCGGCGGCGATCTGCCGGATGAACAAGGGAATATCGATCAAAGTGGGGCAGGCCTGCGTGCAGGGCGCGTCGTAGCAAAAGTAGCAGCGCTCCGACTCGACGAAGGCTTCATGTTGCCTCAGGGGTGGCGTGAGGTCGCCGAAGTTGCGCCCGTAATCCTCCGGCGTCAGCCGGCCCCCGATCACTGCCCCGGTCGATGGCGTTGTCATTGTCACCTCTTCAAGGGCCCGATGCGTTGGGATAGAGTCGCTGGGGCGAAACTAAACGCATGATCGTGCTTGCTGTTTAAACGGTAGCATGGCCGGCGCGGGCCGTTCAGCCCAACACCAGATCTCCCGTACCGCAAAACCTGACCGATTGGTCAAGTTTTGAACGGCTCTAGGGTGATGTCAAGGCGAAGCTGGCGCCAAGTCCGCCGCGAAAAGCGGCAGCCTGCATCAGGGCAAAGCACCACGAGAGGAGAACGTTCAATGCCGGACATCATCGCCCTGGGCGAGCCGCTAATCGAGCTCAACCGGCCGAAGGGCGAAAACCATTTCGTCATGGGCTGCGGCGGCGATGTGTCCAACGCCATGGTGGCGGCGGCCCGGTCCGGGGCATCGACCGGCATCGTGACCTCGCTCGGGGCCGACGAGTTCGGCCAGGCGCTCTTCGATCTGTGGCAACGGGAAGGCGTCGACGCACGGGCGGTCACAGTGCATCCGACGGCGCCGACAGGCCTTTATTTCGTGTCGCACACAGCGGCAGGGCACAGTTTTTCCTATCGACGCGAGGGATCGGCGGCGAGCCTCTACGGAGCCGAGGACCTTCCCTCAGACGTGATCTCAGCCGCCAAGATCCTGCATGTGTCAGGGATCAGCCAGGCCATATCGTCGCGGGCCGCAGACGGCGTGTTCGAGGCCTTGTCCTTGGCCCGCTCGGCCGGGGTGCTCATTTCCTATGACACAAACGTGCGCCTTAAGCTTTGGCCCATCGCCCGCGCCCGTGCGGTGATTCATGAGGCAATGACCAATATCGACATCGCCCTGCCCGGCCTCGACGATGCGAAACTGCTGGTCGGGGTCGAAGATCCTGATGCCATCGCGGATCGCTATCTCGGATTCGGGGCTCGGATCGTGGCGCTGAAGCTGGGATCGGCGGGCTGCCTGATCGCGACCTCCGAGCAGCGGCTTCGGCTTTCGCCGATCAAGGTGGATGCCGTGGATGCGACGGGCGCGGGCGACACGTTCGACGGCGCTTATCTGGCCGAGTTTCTGGCGACCGGGGATCCGTTTAGGGCCGGCCTCTATGCCAATGTCGCGGCCGCGCTCTCGACACGGCGCTATGGTGCGGTGGACCCCATGCCGCGCCGGGTGGAAGTGCTGGCGGCTTTGACGGTGAATATCGGCTCGTCGACGTAACCAGCGCCGCCGGGGCGGCGAATGGCCTCGATGAGATGCCTTGATGGCGTCGTCTTGCTGCTGAACACTGCCGCCAACCATCGAGGAGTATCACCATGCCGACCAGCAGATCCTTCAGGACCCTACTTTTGACGGCCGGCGCCGCCAGCGCACTTTGCCTTGGGCTCGCCACCCTTCTGCCCGCTGCGGCCGAAAGCGCCAGCCGCATCGAAGCCCCGAAGGAGGATCTTCCCGCAGCCTCGTCCCAACGCAGCCTTGTCCTGGCGGGTGGCTGCTTCTGGGGCCTTCAGGGCATGTTCGAGCATGTGAAAGGCGTCAAGCGCGTCACCGCCGGCTATTCGGGCGGCGCCGCCGGAACGGCGCATTATGAAGAGGTCGGCTCAGGCGAGACGGGCCACGCGGAATCGGTCAAGATCGACTACGATCCGTCGCAAATTTCCTACGGTCAGCTCCTCCAGCTATTTTTCTCCGCCGCGCATGACCCGACGCAGGTCGGCGGACAGGGGCCGGACGAGGGATCGCAATATCGATCCGCCATTTTCGTCGCCGATCCCCAGGAACGGCAGGTGGCTGAGCATTACATCGCCCAACTCGGTGGTTCGGGTGAATTCAACCGCAAGATCACGACGACGGTCGAGCCTCTCAAGGGCTTTTACGCCGCTGAGGGGTATCATCAGGACTACCTGATTCACCATCCCGAGAGCATGTATATCGTGATCAACGACATGCCGAAGATCTCGGTGCTCCACAAACTCTATCCGGATCTTTATCGCGCCGAACCGGTTCGCATCGACTCAAGCGGGACCTGATCCAACAGGAAAACGCCCTCCTCCGGTTTAAAGCCGAGGGAGGAGCTGTGTCGCGATAATCAGCCCGGTAATCCGCTGAACCCTTCGCGGGTTGGCTTTGAAAGTAGGATCTAGGTCTTCACCCGATCGCCTCTTAGCCGTCGGTTCACATCGGGGGCGTAAGTCCGTTCTTTCCCACGACCACGGTCTCGCTCGTCAGACTACCGTCTTCCGCTTTTTCGGCAAAGACGATGACATGCGCGCCAGGAGTCAATTCCGCCCGATCGCCGGGTTCGAAAGTCACCACTGGCACATTCGGCGGCACGACGATCGGCTTCTCGCCGCCCTTGTATTTCACGGTCAGCGTGTTGCCGCTGGAGCCAGTCACTTCGTTTCCGACCGTTCCGTTGGTCATCGTGCTCTTGGGTCCGAGGTCGAACGGACCATGCCCTTCGCCGGCGCCCCGCATCGCCTCTGGGAACACATGGACCTCCTTGGCCACGAGGGTGCCGTCGGCTTGAGTTTCAGCTGCGGTGCCGATGAAGCTTCCCGGCTTGATTGCCGCCATCGTGCTGGGGATCAAGGCGGAGATTCGGAGTTTCGGGCCGAGCGTCACGGTCGTGTCGGCGCTTCCGCCTGTCGAGGCCACATGCAGGATATTGCCGTCGATTGAGGCAATTGTGCCGCGTACCCGCATTGGGGTTGCGGCGGCCTGGGCGCCGGTCGCGGCTACCAGAAAGGTTCCGATCAGAAGAGCAAGTTTGGAATGAAACACTATGATGTCTCCGGGGGGCGGGAGCGGCCAAGCCGCTCCGCATCAGCTCCTAACAATGGGACCCGGCGCGCGCCGGGCAAGGACAGCCGCCGGGTTTTAAAAATCGAAAACGCTTCTTGGGGATCAGGCCTTGATCAATATGCCGATCCCGAAGCCGTCGGTGCCGCTGCGGCGGGGTGAGAGCCGCAGACCTGGGCCGATCGCGGAGGCACAGCCTTCGAGCGACGGCATGCCGGCCGAGCGGGCCATATGGGCGGCGTCCGCCGGCAGCAAACCCGGATGGCGCTCCATCGCGGCCAGAAGGCGATCCTCGTTCTCTTCGCGCAGGACCGAACAGGTCACATAGACGAGACGGCCGCCCGATTTCAGAGCCCCCAGCCCCTGCTCGATCGCCTCGTCCTGCGCCTTGATCCGTTCCAGCAGCGCGCCGGGCCGCAAGCGCCATTTGGCGTCCGGGTTGCGGCGCCAGGTCCCGGTCCCCGTGCAGGGCGCATCGACGAACACGATGTCGCAACGCCCGTCGAGGTCGGTAATGCCGCTTTGCCGCCCCTTCGGCGCCCTCACCTGGACATTGCGGACATTGGCGCGGGAGATGCGATCATAGATCGGCATCAATCGTCGACCATCGACGTCGGTGGCGTAAATCTGTCCCTTGTTGTCCATCATGGCGGCCAGCGCCAAGGTCTTGCCGCCGCTGCCCGCGCAAAGGTCCAGCACCTGGTCGCCCGGCTTGGCACCGCTAAGCAGCGCCGCGATCTGCGATCCTTCGTCCTGAACTTCCACGAATCCCTTCGCGAAAGCGGGCTCGGCCGCAAGAGCGGGAGACCGGCCATCCGCGCCGACCTCGATCCTCAGCCCCGCCAAGGCATGGGGCGTCACGATCGGATCGAGATGGCTCAGCATGCGCAAGACCTTGTCGCGACCGGCCTTGAGTCCGTTGGCCCTGAGATCGACGGGCGCTCGTCGCGACAGCGCCCGGGCTTCCTCGACGACATCCGCACCGAATGCCGCGGCGAGCGAACCCGCGAGCCATTCGGGGTAGTCACCCCTGACGTGATCCGGCGCCTCGGCGAGGTTCTGCGAGGACAGCGCCAATTGCTCTCCCTCGCTCAACGGCGCAGGGGCATGGCCTTCACCACTGCAGAGTTCCGCGATGGCCGCGACATCCTGGCCGCGGATTTCGCGCAGGGAGCCCAAGAGAACCGCGCGCGGCGTATCCTCGCCCATCACCCAGGCCGAAGAGGCCCGCACGCGTAACGCATCGTAAACCACGCTCGCAACGAAAGAGCGGTCCTTGCTGCCGGCGAACCGGTGAGCGACACCCCATTCCTTCAGGGCGTCGGAGGCCGGCCTTCGTTGCATTTCAATCACAGTGAGGATCTCAATGGCGGCGGATAGTCGAGCTGCGGGGATCATTTGATTTTTGCCACAATTGAGCCTGGAATGTGAACACAACGGGGCATGCGTCGTTCAACGAACGGCCGCCCCGCAACGAGCAAACTTTTTACGGGTTCGCTTATATCGTTAGAAACAAGCAGCACTGATTTTTCTTGAAAAAAATCAAATCCGTCAGGGCCGACGCCAAGCGGGGCTGCTTATAGTTTTTGTAAGGGAATAACAGATGAACAAAATGGTCCGTCAGGCAGCCCTCGCGCTGCTCGCCTTGTCGCTTGCCGCTTGCGCTTCGGCTCCCCCGCCGCCGCCGCCGATCCCCGCTCCGGCGATGCGTCACCCCGACGCGAAGACCTCGCTCGAGAACCACATGTAATCCACCGTCGCGGCCGCCCTTTCGGGCGGCCTTCGGAGGAGGAACAGGGGCGGCTTCGGCCGCCCTTTTTTCGTCGGAGTTGGGGCACTATCCCCCATTCGAGTAGTTGGGGCTTTCTCGGGTGATGGCGACGTCATGGACATGGCTTTCGCGCAAGCCCGCGTTGGTGATGCGCACGAATTGGGCCTTCGCCTGGAAATCCCGGATATCCTCGGCGCCGACATAGCCCATGGCGGCCCGAAGCCCTCCGGCCAATTGATGGAGGATGTTTCCCATCGGTCCCCGATAGGGAACCTGGCCTTCGATTCCTTCCGGCACCAGCTTGAGCTCGTTCTTGATCTCACTCTGAAAATAGCGGTCGGCCGAACCCCGTGCCATGGCGCCGACAGAGCCCATGCCACGATAGGCTTTGAACGAACGGCCCTGGTAGAGGTAGACCTCGCCTGGGCTCTCGTCGGTGCCCGCGAAGAGCGAACCGATCATGACGCAATCCGCGCCGGCCGCGATGGCCTTCGCGAGGTCGCCCGAATATTTGATGCCGCCGTCGGCGATCACCGGGATGTCCTGCGCGCGTGCGACTTCAGCGGCGTCCATGATGGCGGTCAATTGCGGTACGCCGACCCCGGCGACGATGCGGGTCGTGCAGATCGACCCCGGACCGATGCCGATCTTGATGGCATCGGCGCCCGCGTCGATCAGCGCCTTGGCGCCTTCGGCGGTCGCCACATTGCCGGCGATGATCGCCACCTTGTTCGAATGGCGCTTGAGCAGCATGACTTGATCGAGCACATGCTGCGAATGGCCGTGGGCAGTATCCACCACGACGCAATCGACCCCGGCCTCCATGAGCAGCACGGACCGCCGAAAACCCTTTTCGCCCACGCTTGAGGCGGCGGCGACACGCAGGCGCCCCTCCGCATCCTTGCAGGCGAAGGGATACATCGTCGCCTTTTCCATATCCTTCACGGTGACGAGGCCGACGCAGCGGTTCTCGTCATCAACCACCACCAGTTTTTCGATGCGCTGTTGATGGAGCAGGCGTCGCGCGTCCTCTGGCCGTACGCCCTCGCGCACGGTGATGACCTTTTTTGTCATGAGATCCGCGACCGGCTGGCTCGGATCGTCAGCGAATCGGACGTCGCGGTTGGTGAGGATGCCGACGAGCGGCGCCGGCCGGCCCGGCGGCCCTCGTTCGACGACGGGGATGCCCGAGATGTTATGGCGACGCATCAGGTCCAAGGCTTCAGCCAAGGTGGCATCCGGGCCGATGGTGATCGGATCGACCACCATGCCGCTCTCGAAGCGCTTCACCTTGCGAACCTCCTCTGCCTGAAGCTCTGGTTCGAGGTTGCGGTGGATCACCCCGATTCCGCCGGCCTGCGCCATGGCGATGGCGAGCCGCGCTTCCGTCACCGTATCCATCGCGGACGACATGATCGGGATGTTCAGATCGATGCCGCGCGTCAGCCGCGAGCGGACATCGACCTCGCCGGGCATCTTGCGGGAATGACCGGGCCTCAGCAGCACATCGTCGAACGTCAGGGCCTCTGTCAGGGAAGGGCGGACGAAGGTCATGGCGGGTCAACTCCGGAGGGTGCGACGTGCCGAAGACGGCAATGGCTCGCACTGAGTGATCAGCGACGGCGAATGAGGGCGGCGCTGAGTTGACGGGGGCTGTTAGCATGCTGCAGCGCGAGAGGAAAGCTTTGTCTGGCCTCGGCCTGGTGATCGGCTCGACGGTCCGGTCGCGTTGGCGGGATCCGGCTTCCTCACAGTTCCCCAGGAACCGTTGAAAACTATGAGCCTTGCGGGTCCCGATCAGGACGCCACGGCCAAGCGATCCTTCCCTGTCGTTCCCTTACATCGGCGTTATTGGGCTTCTGCGAAAAGCTCGACCTTGTCAGCGACATCGGGAAAGCGGGAAGAACGCATGAGGCAAGCGGCATCAGTCAGGAAGATCGGGGAATAGCCGAGGCAGCATGTCGACCGCGAAATCCTTGAAGATGCGCACCAACCGCGAGACATGACGGCTGCCCAGATGCACGATCGACATGTCGAACGTCCTGAAGCGCCAGCCGGTCATGACCTCCACAAGGCGACCCTCACGGATCAGGTTCGGCTGCACAACGGGCGGGAGGTCGCCGATCCCTACCCCCGCCAGCAGAGCGGCCGCGATCCCGGCATAGTCGTTCATCGCGAGATGAGGCTCGAAGGTCAGCGTATGTCGCTCCTTGCCGTCAGTGCTGGCCAAGCGCCAGTGGTGACCCGTCTGCCAGAACGAGAAGGCGAGCAGGCGATGCTCCAACAGGTCCTGCGGCCGCTTGGGTGGCCGGCAGCCGGCGAGGTATTCGGGGCTCGCGACCAGGCGGTGGCGGTATGTCAGCACTTTGCGGGCGACGAGCGACGAATCGCCCATCGGCCCCACCCGGAAGGCGAGGTCGACGTCCTCGGAGATGTGGTCGACGATGCGGTCGGTCACGAACACCTGAATGCGGACATTCGGATGGGCCGCTTGGAAGGCGCCAGCGAGCGGCGCAAGCAGGCCGTCAGCGAGGCTGGGCGGCGCCGAGAGGCGCAGCGTGCCGGACACGTGCGAGAGCGTGTTCGACACGACATTGGCGACGGCGTCGCTGAGGTCGGCGCCGCGTTGGGCGTGGCCGTAGACCTCGGCACCGACGTCGGTGAGCCGCAAGCGCCGCGTCGACCGCTCCAGCAGCCTCACCCCGAGCTGGTCTTCAAGCTCGGAGACCCGCCGGCTGACCGTCGAAACCGGCATCTTGAGGCGCCGCGCGGCCTCGGAGAATCCATTCGCCTGGACGACCCTGGCGAAGATCATCAACGCATTCAGGTCAGTCATCGATTGTTCCACGGGTGAAAAGATCATTTGCGATTCCGCTAGCTAATGAAAAGCCGCGCATTCGCCTAGGTCTCGCTTGTCGGATCGAGCCGGACGGGAACCAACACCATGATGCATCACCTATTGATCGGGAGCGCCCTCATGGCCGCAGCCATGCTGGGGGCCGGCGCCGGTGCCGCGCACGCGGACGACGACAAGCCCGGAATTGAGCGCGCTCTGGCGGCCTACAACGCCGCCCTCAACGGGGGCGAGACCGCCAAGGTCATGTCGCTTTACGCGGACGACGGCGTGTTTATGCCGCCCTACAGTCCATCCGCAGTTGGCAAGGCGGCCGTGAAGGCGGCCTATGACGCCGTCTTCGGCGAACTCACGTTCCATGTGGGGTTCGACATCGCCGAGATCGAACAGCTGGCACCTACCTGGGCCTTCGTCAGAACGAACTCGTCCGGAACGACGGATCACCGGTCCACCGGCAAGACGACGTCGGAGGCGAATCAGGAGCTTTTCGTAATGCAAAAGGGGGCCGACGGGGACTGGCGGATCGCCCGCTACAGCTTCTCGCCCACGAACCCGCCGGGCCGCTGAGATGCCGATGCCCTCATTGCGATGGATCGACCTGCCGGCACGCGGCCTGATGTGCCTTCTGTTCCTGCTGTCCGGCTTCGGCAAGCTCGGCGCCGTTTCCGCAGTCCAGGGGTATATGGCCGCCCATGGCATACCGGTCGTCCTCATTTGGCCGGCGGCGGCTCTTGAGGTTGGGGGCGGCGCGCTTTTGCTGGTCGGGCTCGGCACCCGGCCGCTCGCGCTGATCCTCTCGGGCTGGTGCGTGCTGACGGCCCTCATTTTTCACACCGCCTTCGGGGACCAGGATCAGTTCATCCACTTCTTCAAGAATATGGCGATGGCGGGCGGTTTTCTGGTCCTCGCGCGGGACGGAGCGCCGGGCGTGAGTGTCGATAGCCTCATCGCCTCGCGCAAGACGCGCGCCGAGCATCATCGGTTCCAATGATGGAATTGCCGGGACGGGCAGTCTCGCGCTTATAACAGGAGCGGCTATGGCGACCATGAAGGCTGCGGTCATAAGGACGCCGGGCGGCCCGGAGGTTCTCCGAATAGAGACCCTTCCGGTTCCGGTTCCCAAGCCAGGCGAGGTCCTCATCGAGGTCAAGGCGTTCGGCCTGAATCGCTCTGAACTGTTCACCCGGCAAGGCCTGTCGCCCAACGTCCGTTTCCCGAGGGTGCTGGGGATAGAAGCCGTCGGCCTCGTCGCCGATGCGCCCGGAGGGCAGTTTGCGAGGGGCGACGTCGTCGCCACCGTTATGGGTGGCATGGGTCGCGACTTTGACGGCAGCTATGCCGAATTCACCTGTGTGCCAGCCGCACAAGTGCAAGCTATGAAGACGTCTCTGGCTTGGGACAGGCTGGGTGCGATTCCTGAGATGGCGCAGACGGCGTGGGGCTCGCTGTTCAAGGCGTTGCGTCTTCAGACGGGCGAGCACCTGCTCATTCGCGGCGGCACGACCTCGGTGGGCTTAGCCACCGCCGCGATCGCCAAAGCCCACGGAGCGATCGTCGCCTCCACGACCCGCCGCCCCGATCGCGAGGCTCTGCTACGGGCGAACGGCGCGGATCAAGTCTTCGTCGATACGGGCATGATCGCCGCGCAAGTCTTTGACGTGTGTCCTGGCGGCTTCGACAAGGTTTTGGAACTGGTCGGGACGACCACGCTCAAAGACTCGCTGCGATGCGCCAAACAGGGAGGCATCGTGTGCATGACCGGCATGGTCGGCAACTCATGGTCCTTCGATGACTTCAGCCCCATGGACGTGATTCCAACGTCCGTCTGCCTGACGACCTACGACGGCGGGGTAGCAGACTTCATGGCGACACCGCTTGACGAGCTCGCGAAGCAGGTCGCGGCGGGAACCCTGCTCGTCAACGTCGGGGCGACGTTTCGCCTCGACGAGATTGTCGAAGCCCATCGTTGCATGGAAGAAAACAGGGCGGCTGGGAAGATCGTCGTTCTGACTTGATCCTCCGGCTACGATTGCGCCGCCAACTAGGTTCTGTTGACAAAGGTCGGCAACCAAATTCTGATGGCTGCGAGGCTTATGAATGCCGTGAACGAGGATAGTGTTTTATCGAAGCGCGTGGCGATGCGTCTGTTCTGCTTGAGTTTGTTGATCATCCGCTCGATTCGATTACGATCCTTGTAGGCGACTTCGTCATGCGGAATGATGACTTTTCGAGACCTTTTGGATGGTATGACAGGAAGAATGCCCCGGACCAGGAGAGCCTCTCGATTGCTATCGCTGTCGTAGCCTTTGTCTCCGAGAAGGGCCTTCGGTTTGGCGATAGCGACGGGATCGTCCATCAGGGGCTCAAGATGGCGGATGTCGGAGGCTTCGCCTCCGGTGACCTCGAAGGCGACAGGGCGTCCGATGGCGTCACACCGACAGTGGACTTTGCTCGTAAAACCGCCGCGCGAGCGACCAAATCCCTGATTTTGGATCCCCCTTTTGCGCCGGCTGCCTGAGAATGCGCCCGGACGATGGTCGAATCCACCATTTGGGTCTCCCGCTCGTCGGCGATGCCTACCTCGACCAAGGTTTCGAGCAAAGCATCGAAGATGCCCTGCTGGCACCATCGGCGGAACCGCTGGAACACTGAATTCCACTTGCCGAAGCTCTCGGGCAGATCCCGCCAAGGTGCTCCGCTCCTCAAAATCCACATCATTCCGTTAAAGAAACGACGGTTGTCATGGGCGGGCCGGCATCCCCGACCACACTCGGACGGCAAAAAGGGCTCAATCACCGCCCATTGCTCGTTGGAGATTTCGTAGCGACTCACGTTCGTCTTTCCGCAAAAACAAACGTGAATCAAAAATCATCCCGCTTGGGAATCCTCTTTGTCAACAGAACCTAGTCCCCTCGGAAGAAAGAGCGCCAGTCTCTTTTTTGTTCTCGCGCCAGGTCTTTCTTCCACCATTGCGAACGACTTAGCGGACGAGGCTGTCTGCGCTTTATAGATTTTTACGGTCGATGCTGGTCGATCGGACTATGCCGCTTTCTATCCGAGATGAGGCATTTCCATTGGACCTATAGCCGCAGGACCTCCCGATCCGGTTAGACGTTTCAGTGCGGGCAGACCAATCGCGCTGCCCGTTTCTGTGAGGAAGAGCCATGTCCGCTAACGAGACTTCCCTGTCGCGCCGCCAACTCGTTGGTAGTGCGGGACTAAGTTTTGCAGCAATCGCCGTGAGCGCTCCCGCATCGGCCGATGCTTCAAAAACAGCATCCGCGCCGAAGCCGCTTGAAGATCCCACCACGAAATACCCACGGCCACCCTTTAATAAGCAGTCGCAGCCTTGGCCTGGTCTTGCGAGTAAGATGGACCCGGTGCCGGACCACGGCGAGAAAAGCTATAAGGGCTCGGGACGACTGGCTGGACGCAAGGCTCTCATCACGGGCGGCGACTCGGGCATGGGGCGGGCGGCGGCCATCGCTTTCGCACGAGAAGGCGCTGACGTGGCCATCAATTATCATCCGTCTGAAGAGGCGGATGCACGCGAGGTCGTCGAGTTGATCCGAGCCGAGGGACGTAAGGCGGCTCCCATTCCCGGTGACCTGAGAGACGCCGCATTCTGCCGTCATTTGGTTGAAGAGGCTATTCGCCAGCTTGGCGGACTCGACATCATCGTGAGCAATGCCGGTCGCCAACAGTCTCGTGCATCGATCGCGGATGTTTCCGATGAAGACTTCGATGCGACGATGAAGACCAACATCTATGCGCCCTTCTACATTATCAAGGCGGCGCTACCGAACCTGCAACCGGGCTCTGCGATTATAGCGACAACGTCGGAGCAGGCCTACGACCCCTCTCCCGACCTTTACGATTATGCGCAGACCAAGGCGGCGACGATGAATTTCGTGAAGTCGCTGGCCAAGCAACTGGGCCCCAAGGGAATTCGTGTGAACGGCGTCGCGCCGGGGCCGATCTGGACCCCGCTCCAGGTCTCCGGCGGAGCATCGGAGGGCAAAGTCGTGACCTTCGGGGCAACGGCTCCGCTGGGAAGACCAGGTCAGCCGGCAGAGCTTGCCGGCATCTATGTAAGATTGGCCGAAGACGACGGTAGCTACACCACAGGCAACATTTATGGCGCCGGCGGTGGGCAAGGTCAGCCTTGAAATATGTGCGATGGGGCGAATGATGCGCATAGGAACTATCAAAATCTCAAAGATTGGATTGCTCGGAACGGTCGTATTCGCTTCGATTATGGCGAGCCATGAGACGCAGGCGCAAACCGCGATAACGCCATCCCCGAAGGATTTTGTTTCGGCTGTAGCGCAAAGCGACCAATATGAAATATTGGCCGCTAACATTGCTAAGGTACAAAGTCAGGATCCGCGTGTTGTTGCGTTCGCGCAGGAGATGGTCCAAGATCACACCCGTTTAAGTGTGGAGTTGCATCAAGCCGCGATGGCCTCCGGATTGCCAGCGCCTGGCTCCGGGATGTCAAGCGATCAGGCGAGCCTCCTTGGCAGTCTGCAGAGCGTCCGAGGTACGGAATTCGACAAGACTTATGCCCGGCAGCAGGCATTGGCACATGCCCAAGCAGTCGCGGTTGAGGAAAGCTTTGCCACGGCTGGATCAGATCCGAACCTTAGAAAATCGGCGCAATCCGAGCTTCCTACTATTCAACATCATTTGCAAATGGCGCGGCAACTCCTCGTCGACGTTAGTGGACCCTGATCGCTCAGGGTGTCGTCATCGGGGTTCGGGACTGTCCGCCTGTCCCGCAGCCGGCAACATGACAAGACTTACAACGAAGGCCGCCGTTGCGTCTTCAAAGCCGTAAAGGCGGTTATGTCGTGCGGGCTTATGCCATGAACTGGCTGTCGTCCATCGTCAGCCGGCGACTATGGATAACCGGCATGTTCGAATCATCGGAACCAGATACTCGGTCACAGATGCCGTTCCGGGCAGAAACGTGAGCAGTTTTATACGTGGTTGGCGCACCCGACACGATTCGAACGTGTGACCTTTGCCTTCGGAGGGCAACGCTCTATCCAGCTGAGCTACGGGTGCCAATGCCTGACGACGTGCTTATCCTATCCGATCACGCCCTATTCCGCAACGGGCTTCGGCGGAGGTGCGGCGCGATCGGCGCTTAGCCCACAGTCTTTATGCCCGGATCATGATGATTTTGGATCAAGCCCAATATCGAATCGGCTCGTCTTCAAATCATTGATGTCTTCGGCCGAGCTTCGATGATCACGATGGCTTGAGCCAAGGGATATTCGTCCGTCAAGGTCAGATGGATGTGGGCCTCGTGTCCGGCGGGCGTCATCGTCTCGAGACGTCTCGCCGCACCTCCGGTCAGATGCAGGGTCGGCTGGCCGGAGGGGCGATTGATTACTCCCATATCCCGCCAGAAAACGCCGTGGCTGAGCCCCGTTCCCAAGGCCTTGGCGCAGGCCTCTTTTGCGGCGAAACGTTTGGCATAGGAGGCGGCCCGTCCCGCCTTGGCATCAGACCGCCGCCGCTCGATTTCTGTAAAGCAGCGTTCCAGAAATCGTTTCTCGAAGCGAAGCAGAACTTTTTCCAGGCGCCGGATGTCGCAAAGATCATTGCCGATGCCAAGAATCATGCTGCGGCCTCGTTCACCGCAGCAGCCCGAAGCAGGTGGCGACCGCCGAGATCACCCATTGACGCGCTCCACCTTGGAGACGGCCTTATGGGTCCGCAACTGCGCCAGAATGGCATTCAACTGCTTGAGATCCCAGACATCGAGATCGAGCTGCACTTCGCGAAAATCCCTAGACCGCGACATCACCTTGATATCATCGATATTGCCGCCATTGTCGCTGATGGCCGCGCTGATGCCGGCCAACACGCCCGGCTCGTTGATCGCCGTCACCATCACCTGAGCGGGAAACAGCTCTTTTCTGTCGGGGTCGATGTCCCACCGAACATCCAGCCACCGGTCGGGTTGATCGTCGAACGCCATGAGGGCTGGCGACTGGATCGGATAGATCGTGATGCCTTCCCCGGGCGTATGAATACCGACGATCCTGTCGCCCGGCACCGCGCCCCCGTTCGGTGCGAATCGCACGGGTAGGTCGCCGCTCAATCCCCGGATGGGGATCGCCGTCGCTGGATCGGGCCCTCCGGCAGGAAATTTGAATCTCAGATTGTCGACCTTCTCGAGGCCGAACCATCCTGCGTCGCCCTTCTCGGGCGCGGCCCCAGCGGTGCGGTGCTCGGCCACGTCCGGATAGACGGCCCGCAGCACGTCCCCCGAATACATCTCGCCACGGCCCACGGCGGAGAGAACGTCCTCTACGGTGGCCCGCGCGAGGCGCGGCAAGGCCCCCCTCAGACGGTCCTCGGAAAAGACCTTTCCGCTGCGCTCGAAAGCCCGGGCGACGATCTGGCGACCGAGCCCAGAATATTGCGCCCGAACCGCATCGCGGGTTGCCCGGCGAATCGCCGCGCGGGCCTTTCCGGACTTCACCAGTCCTTCCCAGGCCGGCGGAGGCACTTGACCCTCAGCACAAGCGACCTCCACTTCGTCGCCGTTTCGGAGTTCTGAAAACAGAGGCGCGATGCGGCCGTTGATCTTGGCCCCGACCGCCGTATTGCCGACCCCGGTGTGGATCGCATAGGCGAAGTCGATCGGCGTGGCGCCGCGCGGCAAGGCAATCAGCCGGCCTTTCGGGGTGAAGCAGAACACCTGATCATGGAACAGTTCGAGCTTGGTGTGCTCCAGAAACTCCTCTGGCGTCCCTCCCTCAGCCAGCATGGCAATGGTTCGCTGCAGGCCGCTATAGGCCCGGCTTTCGACCGCCCGCGCCCCGACGTCGGGGACCTGCCCGTCCTTATAGAGCGCATGAGCCGCGATGCCGTTTTCGGCGAGGTCGTTCATCACTTTCGTTCGAATCTGCAACTCGACGCGCTGACGGCCCGGTCCGACGACCGTGGTGTGCAAGGAGCGATAGTCGTTCTGCTTGGGGGTCGAGATATAGTCCTTGAAGCGGCCTGGCACGCTCGGCCACTGGGTGTGGACGACCCCAAGCACGCCGTAGCAATCCGCAACCTTGTCGACGATCACCCGAAAGCCGAAAATATCCGACAATTGTTCGAGTGCGAGCGATTTTTGCTCCATCTTGTGCCAGACCGAATAAGGAGCCTTCTGGCGCCCCTTGACCGTAGCCTTGATGTCCTTCGCGGCGAGCTTGTCGGAGAGTTCGGTTTCAATCTTGGCGATCAGCGAACCGTAGCGCGCGGTCATGTCGTCGAGCTTGGTGACGATCATGTCATGGGCGTCGGGCATCAGATGCGCGAAAGCTAGTTCCTCGAGCTCGCTTCGCAGGCTCTGCATTCCCATGCGGCCGCTGAGCGGTGCATAGATGTCCAGCGTTTCCTGGGCGATGCGCGCACGTTTGGCTTCCGGCACGAAATGCAGCGTGCGCATGTTGTGCAGCCGATCCGCCAGCTTGACGAGCAGAACCCGAATATCATCCGCTATGGCGAGCAGCAGCTTGCGCAGGTTCTCCGCCTGAGCCGCTTGCTTCGAGACCAGATCGAGCTTCTTGATCTTGGTCAACCCCTCGACGAGGTTGCCGATCTCCTTGCCGAACAGGTGGTCGATGTCTTCCCGGGTTGCCGCCGTATCCTCGATCGTGTCGTGCAGCACGGCCGCCACGATGGTCGCGTCATCGAGCTTGAGGTCGGTCAGAATGGCGGCGACTTCGAGAGGATGCGAGAAATAAGGATCTCCCGATGCCCGCTTTTGGGCACCATGAGCCTTCATCGCATAGACATATGCGCGGTTGAGCAGATCCTCGTCTGCGTTCGGATTGTAGCTCCGGACACGCTCGACAAGTTCATATTGGCGAAGGATTTTCGCGGGCGCCGAACGCCGCGGTGCGGTGATGGCAAGAGTCATGTCCCTAGTATCGGGACCTCACCGGTGGAGGGCAAGGCTTTGATGACGAAGAACGGTCCCTTCGCCGCCTTAAAGCGAACCATGGAGCCGACATCTTCGATCGAGGCCGTGATTTGATCGAATTGAGGCTTCGACGCGCGAACTTTGAACCGCCACGCCTCGCTGGCCGTGACGGTCAATCGCGGTGGTCAAGAGCCTATTCGCCGTCGTCTTCGGTCTCGGCGGGGGGCACAAGCCCCTCGAGTCCGCGCAGCAGGTCCTCCTCGGTCATCCGGTCGAACGTGACTTCAGCGCCGCTATTGTCGCGATCAGCATGGCCGGCCGACACCAGGCGCGGCACCACTTCGGCTTCGGGCTCGTCGACTTCGACGTGTTTCTGCAGCGAATGGATCAGGTCTTCCTTGAGATCTTCCGCCGAGAACCGCTCCTCGGCAATTTCCCGCAAAGCGACGACAGGATTCTTGTCGTTGTCGCGATCGACCGTGATTGTGACGCCAGATGAGATCATGCGAGCCCGATGGCTGGCCAATAACACGAGCTCGAATCGGTTTTCGATCTTATCTATGCAATCTTCTACGGTGACGCGTGCCATTTAGGTTTCCTTGGAGCCCAACGGGCCAGGGTACGGTGTGCGATATATCATCGTATGTCCACGACGCAAGCGACCCGACTCGTTGGGCGCGATATCGTCGTAGATTTCGTGATTCCTATCAAAAGGCTCGGCCGGGCTTGACGGACTCGAACCCTAGTGTCATTGATAACTATGCTAGAAATGAGGTTTAATTGTGCCACACGGTTCATTTGACCACAAGATCGGCACAGATTGTCCTAAATTCATTGGCTAGCATATATTACAAACCGCATCGATTCGGGTTTCGTCGCGTCATCAACACAACCTCAAGGCTTCCCTGCGTTGATCGCCAGTTGTTTGGCCGCATACCCCGCTGATAGTTTTTTGTACAATTAGGGCCGTTGACGTTTTGGCATTTCTTAACGTCTGGGCTTTTCATAACAATCAAGATTCGACAAGAGTTCAACATAATGGCCGAGCTAGAACGTACCGCACTCTTCATTGACGGAGCAAATTTATATGCGACGGCAAAATCCCTAGGATTTGATATTGATTATAAACGGCTTCTCAGAGAATTTCAGGTAAAGGGACGTCTTATTCGGGCGTTTTACTATACCGCTCTTGTCGAAGATCAGGAATATTCATCTATTCGGCCTTTGATTGATTGGCTCGACTATAACGGCTATGCGGTCGTGACCAAACCCACGAAGGAATTCGTCGATTCCATGGGGCGCCGCAAAGTTAAAGGCAATATGGATATCGAACTTGCGGTCGATGCCATGGAGATGGCTGAGCATATCGACCACATGGTGCTGTTTTCGGGAGACGGCGATTTCAGATCGCTTGTCGAAGCCGTGCAGCGCCGAGGGGTCAGAGTATCGGTCGTGTCGACCGTCACCACCCAGCCTCCGATGGTTGCGGACGAATTGCGTCGGCAAGCCGATGAATTCATAGACCTCGTCCATCTGGTTGCAAAGATCGGTCGTGACGCCGATCGACCCGAACGGGTTCCCCGTCCGGGCGAGCGCCGCCCCGCTATGGCGCATTCCTATGTCGCCGGCCATGACGACGATGGATTGCCTAACCCTTGAGCGACGATGACCCGTCCCCCGGCGAGCCGCCGGGGGACTGCCCGCGTTGTCCGCGTCTTGTCGAGTACCGACAATCGAACCGCACGAAAGATCCGCAAGGGCACAATGCGCCGGTGCGGTCTTTTGGTCGTCTTGACGCGCGGCTTCTCGTCGTAGGCTTGGCGCCGGGGGTCAGCGGAGCCAACCGGACGGGACGGCCCTTCACCGGCGACTGGGCCGGGGACCTTCTATACGAGACTTTGGATCGTTTCGGCTTTTCGTCCGGACATTACGATGAATGTCCCGACGACGGGCTTATGTTGATCGATTGCATGGTGACCAACGCGGTCCGATGCGCGCCGCCTCTCAATAAACCGACGACCGTGGAGATCCGTACCTGCCGCGATTTTCTGCAGGCCCGCGCGAGCGCCCTACCCTGCCTGTCGGCGATCGTAAGCTTGGGCCGTATCGCTCACGAGAGTGTGGTGCGGATCGCCGGCAAAAGCTTGTCGAGCGTACCCTTCGGTCATGGGCGTGTTCATGACGTGATGATCGAGGGTCGCGCCACGCGCCTCTTCGATAGCTACCATTGCTCGCGCTACAATACGAACACCGGTGTATTGACGACAGCGATGTTCCAGGGCGTCTTCGCCGAGGTCCGACGCTTCCTCGATGCGTAAAGCGCTTCAGCCCCTGTCGCGCATCACCCTGGATTTCTCACGATTCCAGTCGCGCAGCTTTTCGGTCTCGCGCTTGTCGTGCAGGTTCTTGCCGCGCGCAAGGGCGATTTGCAGCTTGGCCCGGCCGCGATCGTTGAAATAGACCTTCAGCGGCACGATCGTCATGCCGTCCCGCTCGACGCCATGGGCCAGACGGGCGATTTCTCGAGATTTCATAAGGAGTTTGCGCGGGCGCTTCGGTTCGTGGTTGAAGCGGTTTCCCTGGCCGTATTCGGGGATAGTGGCGTTGATGAGATAAAGCTCGCCCTTTTCGGGCGACGCATAGCTCTCCGCGATCGTCGCCTTCCCGGTCCGCAAAGACTTCACCTCGGTGCCGGTCAACACGAGCCCCGCCTCATAGACATCGCCGATTTCGTAATTGTATCGCGCCCGCCGGTTCTCGGACACGATCTTGAAGAGCGAAACTTCCCTAGCCACTGCGTTGGTCCTTATCAGCCGTTGAGCAACCCGGCATGGGCCATCGCGTCGCGAATGAGACCGCGCGCCGTTTCCCCGGCCGGCACCATAGGCAAGCGCACTTCATCGGACAGGCGACCGAGCACCGACAAAGCATATTTCGCCCCCGCAGGATTGGGCTCCACGAAAAGCGCAGCATGCAGCGGGACCAATCGGTCCTGGATTTCCAAGGCGGACGCATAGTCGCCCCGGATCGCCGCGTCCTGTAATAACGCACAGGCTCTCGGAGCCACATTGGCGGTGACGGAAATGCATCCGTGCCCTCCGGCCGCCATATAGGCGAGCGCCGTCATATCCTCGCCTGACAATTGGATGAACTCAGATCCTAGTTCATGCCGCTGCAGCGAAACGCGGACCAGATTGGCGGTCGCATCCTTGACCCCGACGATATTCGGCAACTCGTAGAGCCGCTTCATCGTGTCGACCGTCATGTCGACCACCGAACGCGGCGGAATATTGTAAATGACGATCGGAATGCCCACCGCGTCATTGACCGCCTTGAAATGCTCGAACATGCCCGCCTGACTGGGCTTGTTGTAGTAGGGAACCACCACGAGGACACCCGACGCCCCAGCCTTTTCGGCATGACGGGCGAGGGAGACGGCCTCCTCGGTGCTGTTCGACCCGGCGCCGGCGATGACGGGAACGCGGCCACGCGCCTCACTGATGCAAAGCTCGACGACGCGATGATGCTCGACATGGTTCAGGGTCGGGCTCTCGCCCGTCGTTCCGACCGGCACGAGACCCGACGTGCCATTCTCGATCTGCCAAGCGACCAGGCTGCGAAACGCGTCCTCGTCGATCTTGCCGCTCTTGAACGGCGTGACGAGTGCCGTCAGCGAACCTTTGAACTGCGCCTTCATAGCGATTTAGCCTCAAACAGGAGCACAGCCGACACAGGCGAGCCTAACAGACGCCTCATTTCGATGGCTGTTCGTGAAGGACAGAGGCTGTACTCCGCGCGTCCCCATCTGGAAAGAAGTTTTGCGGGCCGGCATCGCCAGGCACTTCAGAGTCTTGGTTTATCTTTCGTAAACGCTTGAGGCTCACAGTAGCATACATGGCTCCGCGCAAACGCATCAAGATCCGTGGTGACCACTTTCCCAAGGGTCGCCTCATGGTCGCGGTTTTCGCAGCGGTTCTGGCCCTGACATCCTCTCTTCTGCTGGTGCCCGCCACTCGGCACGACATCCGCGCCGCCCTGCATCACCTTTTTCATCGTCAGAGCCTCATCGCGAGGCACCCGATCTCACCGACGCGCGAGGCGGTCGTCCAAGAGGCACCTCGGAAATCGACCGTTCGGGTCAGCCAGGACGGGATGGCGCCCATCGCGGCCGTGGGGCCAGCCATCGCCTCAAGCGCGGCGCAGGGCCTGGCGAGGTCCGCGACCGAGATCGATCCGCCCCCGGGTCCCTCGATCGCACAGACCGACCAAGATGCGGATCGGGTCCGCCAGGCTATCGCTCTTTATCGCAAGGCCGACATCGCCGGGGGCGACGCCATCGCCAAGACGGCGACCAGCCCGACCGCTCGGCTGGCCATGGAATGGGCCGTCCTGCGGCTGCAATTCTCCATCGTCGGTCTCGATCGGGAAGAGGCTTTCGCCAAGGACCATCCTGACTGGTCCGCCTCGCCTTGGCTGCGCCGGCGGATCGAGGAGGCCGTCGCCGCTCGTAAGGACGACATTACTGGATCCATCGATCCGCATCTGA
The DNA here is from genome assembly GCA_965214365.1 of Lichenihabitans sp. Classification (GTDB taxonomy): domain Bacteria; phylum Pseudomonadota; class Alphaproteobacteria; order Rhizobiales; family Beijerinckiaceae; genus Lichenihabitans. The sequence goes on along the minus strand of CBDCBM010000003.1, from coordinate 317,434 downwards.
CCAGCGGGCCTCTCGAAACCTTGGGCGGCAAGCTGGCTCTCGTGCGGCAGAATCGCGAAAGAGGTCAGAGCGCCGCGGCGGCTGAGCTTTTCCGGCAGGTCTGGTGCAACGACGACATCTCGGCTGCCCAAGAAGGGCCAGTGCTGCGCGAGTTCGGCGATCTTCTTTCCAAGGCGGATCATAAGCTCCGGATGGACCGGCTTCTTTACAAGGAGCAGCCGCAAGCCGCTCTTCGCGAGGCTTTGTTGGCCGGCCCCGACCTCGTGCTTCTCGCAAAGGCAAGGGCTGCGGTGATCGCCAATGCTCCGTCCGACGCGGCTATCGCGGACGTGCCGAAGGCGCTTCAGAACGATCCTGGGCTCGTCTTCGCCAGGATCCAGAAGGCGCGGCGCGCCAACCGTGCCGACGATGCGGCCAGCCTGATCTTCTCGGCGCCGCACGATCCGGCATCCCTTGTCGATGGCGACGCCTGGTGGTCGGAGCGCAGGATCGTCGCGAGGATGCTGCTCGACCATGGCGATCCGAACCGCGCCTACCGCATGGTGGCGGACCATTCAGCCGCTTCGCCGGCCATGAAGATCGAGGCGGAGTTCCATGCAGGCTGGATCGCATTGCGGTTTTTAGGGGACGCAGCGCGCGCGGCCACACATTTCGCAACCATCGCGACCATAGCCGAGACCCCGATTTCCAAGGCCCGGGCAGCTTATTGGCAAGGTCGTGCGGCGGAGGCGGCCGGGGACGACAAAGCGGCCGATGCCTTTTATCAAGCGGCCGCGCAATATCCTATCAGCTTCTATGGACAACTCGCGGCGAGCCGAATCGGCCACGCGGCTCTTGCTCTTCGCGTGGCGAGCCCGCCCGCCGTCGGCGACGCCCGCATTCAAGCTGTCCGTGTCGCCGAATATCTTTTCGCCATCGGCGCGCGCGATATCGCCCTGCCTCTGGCCCTCGACGTCTCCCGCAACGAAACCTCCGAGGCCCAGGTTGCGGCCATGGGTGCCGTCGTCGAGCGGGTTCGCGATGCCTGGGCCACCCTCGCCATCGGCAAGACCGCCACACAGCGCGGCATGGCGCTCGACGAGACCGCCTTCCCCACATTCGGCATCCCCGAATATCAGCCATTGGGCAAGTCGGCGGATCTCGCGGTGGTCTATGCGATCGCCCGCCAGGAGAGCGAATTCGAGCAGCGGTCCCTATCGACCGCCGGCGCGAAGGGCTTGATGCAGATGATGCCGGCGACCGCCAAACGCACGGCGGCTCATGTCGGGGTTGGCTATACCGACGCACGGTTGGCGAGCGATCCCGCCTTCAACGCGCAACTCGGCGCGGCTCATCTCGGCGAATTGCTCGACGAACAGGGCGGCTCCTATATCCTGACGTTCGCGGCCTACAATGCGGGTGGCAAAAACGTGAAGGATTGGATCGACGCCTATGGAGACCCGCGCAAACCAGGTGTGGATCCGGTCGATTGGATCGAGCGTATTCCCTTTTCCGAAACTCGGAACTATGTCCAAAGGGTGATGGAGAACCTTCAGATCTACCGAATCAGGCTAGGACACGGCGCCTCGGTCGTTCTCGGCAGCCAAGGCGACCCTCTTCCGGGCAAGGGTACGTGAGCCAAGCATGAACGATGACAGGTTCGACAGCCGATACGTATCGGCTCAGGATGGCTTGCGCCTACACTATCGCGAGTATGGCGAGGCAATATCCTCACCCCTGCCCATCGTCTGCCTCCCAGGCCTCGCCCGGACGGCCGCAGATTTCCATCGCCTTGCCGGCGCGCTATCAGCCGATGGGCGGCGCGTTCTGGCACTCGACTATCGCGGGCGTGGTCTTTCGGCCAGAGACCCCGACCCGGCGAATTACGATCTGAGGGTCGAAAGCGCCGATGTCATGGCGCTCCTCACCGCTGCGGAGATTCCCGAGGCCATCTTCATCGGCACCTCCCGTGGTGGCCTGATCACCATGATCCTGGCGGCGTTCCGCCCAAGCCTCATCGCGGGGGCCGTCCTCAACGACATCGGCCCGGTCATCGAGGTCGCTGGCCTTCGGCGCATCAAGGCCTATGTCGGAAAACTCACGCAGCCGACCTCTTGGGACGAGGCCGTCGCCGTCCTCAAAAACGTCGCCGGAGCACAATTCACCGCTTTGTCCGAGGCTGAATGGCTGGATTTCGCCCGCTGCACTTTCCGGCAGGACGGTGACGCGTTCAGCACCACATACGACCCTGCGCTGACGCATAATCTGCAGGCCATGGATATCGACGCACTGCCGACTCTCTGGCCGCAGTTCGAGGCGCTCAGCCATCGGCCGGTTCTGATCGTGCGGGGCGAGAATACCGATCTTCTCTCGACCGAGACAGTCGGGGAGATGCGGCGCCGCCACCCAGATTGCGTGCTTCACACCGTTTCTGGCCAGGGTCACGCACCGCTTCTCGCCGACGCGCCGACCATCGCTCGCATCGAAGCATTCGTGGCGCACTGCGATCGGCTGAAGGGCGGGCAGATCTAGAGCCTGTTGATCTTCTCGCCGTGGCTGAGCCGGGACATGCACAAGCCGGACGGTTGTAGGATCCCTTGTCGATTCCAGCTAATCCGTCCGTCGTTGGGCGTCGAAAACCGGCGCGTTGGAGCGCTGCGGGAAGGGATCGAAAGTGACCCAGTTGGAGACCACGCAACCATTGGAGCTCGAGGCGGAGACGGCAGAGGTTTTACGGAAAATGATCGATTTTGCCCAGGAGGCTGGCGTCTTGGCGCTCGCACTTCGGGCCTCGGGCCTTGAGGTCACCCAAAAAGGCGACGACCTGTCTCAGGCCCTTACCCAGGCAGATCAAGCGATCAGCGCGATGATGGCGGAGCGATTCGGGCCGCGCATCATCGAGGAAGAGACGGCGGACAGCCTTGGCCGCGATCAATGTCGGGCGATGCTCGCGGGGAGCGATTGGAGTTTCATCGGCGACCCCATCGATGGCACCCAGCCCTTCTCGGGAGGGCTTTCGGCTTGGGGAACAATGATCGCGGCCTGTCGGAAGGGATGGCCGCTCGCCGGCGTCATGAGTCTGCCGGCCTGGGTGGATGAGCGGGACAAGCTAGACCGGCCTCCCGTTGAAGGCGAACCTCGGGGGATCATTCTGGCCAGCGCCGGGGGGAAGGTCTGGTGGGCTCCCACATTGGCGGGAAGACTTCGCGCGCCTCTGGCACCTCTGCGCAGGTCCGAAACCCTCACACGCCACGTCGGCTGGCTGCCCCTGCCCGCGAAATATTTCACGCTCGATTACAAGCAGGGCTTCTTCCCTCATTCGGAGAGCGCGTCTGTGTCGGATTTCGCCTCTCTGGTCATCGGCCGCCTGGATGCAACCACGTTCAATGCCGCGATCTGGGACATTGCTGCGGCGGTGCCGGCTTTCGAAGCCTTCGGCTTCCGGCTTTTCGCCTGGCCCGACCTGCAACCATCTCCTGCCAATCTCATGGACATGTTCAACCAGAATTTCTATTCGGGTGATCGGCTCTGGCTGATCGCACGGGACGAACATCAGGCCGCCGGACTGGCACGGGCGATCAAGCGTGGCCATTAAATCGCGATGCCAATGATCTCTTGGAATACCGCTTTGCCTCTGCGTCGCGTTCCCTTGGGAAGGCGCGCTCGTTCGAAACCCTTGGTTCCGGTGCTCTGGGCGCACAGGCCGGATCGGCCGATCGAGGGTAGTGTGCTGGAGGAAATGAGGGGATGGCGATAAAACGCCACCCCCAAGTTGGATAGCGTATCAGGCGGTGTAGTAGCCACCACTGTAATAGCCGCTGCCGTAGTCGCCACCGTAGCTGCCGCCGGTGTAATAGCTTCCACCGCCGTAGTCGCCGCCGTAGCTGCCGCCGGTGTAGTAGCTTCCACCGCCATAGTCGCCGCCGTAGCTGCCGCCGGTGTAATAGCTTCCACCGCCATAGTCGCCGCCGTAGCTGCCGCCGGTGTAATAGCTTCCACCGCCATAATCGCCACCGTAGCTGCCGCCGGTGTAATAGCTTCCACCGCCATAGTCGCCACCGTAGCTGCCGCCGGTGTAATAGCTTCCACCGCCATAGTCGCCGCCGTAGCTGCCGCCGGTGTAGTAGCTTCCACCGCCATAGTCGCCGCCGTAGCTGCCGCCGGTGTAGTAGCTTCCACCGCCATAGTCGCCGCCGTAGCTGCCGCTAGTGTAGTAGCTTCCACCGCCGTAGTTACTTCCTGTATAATAGCTACCTCCGTAGTAGCTACCGCCTGTGTAATATGAAGACATGACCGCACCTTTCTGGATCTGTATCAACCCGCCATCCCAAAACGCACAACAGCATTGGCGTTGCGGGCATAACCTGCGTGGACAAAACGTCGTAGGCCGCCGCAAGTTGTTCCAAATGATGTTGAGCGTTCGAAAGCTGGTCCAACCGAGGGATTTGGGACTTGCCCCGAATGTTCAACACCATTGGATATAATCCGATGAGGCGGGACGCTCTGTGCGCAAGGTCACATCGGAACTCTGTCTGTGGCTTTGGACAATGATCTGAGCCGGTACAAGCCTTGCTGGGCTTGCCCCTCGAGAGGATCCCGCCTGTCGATGGACCAAGAACCTATTGATCGACCGCGCGTTGGCTTATTCGAAATGGGGTGATGATGGCAGATGACCGCCGTCCATCCGATTGGAGAGGACTACCATGCCAGCCGACCTGATCGTCCTGCTGTCTTTCGCGCGGTCGAATGAATTAACCACCCTTGTCGAAGGCGCTCTCAAGGCACGTCATGGCTCGCTTGCCTCGGAAGACGGCGAGCCGTGTCGCCCCTTTATCGAATGGCTCGGCGCCGAGCATTTTCACTTTCTAGATCGGATCAATGCAGCTTTGGCGCGCGAATCGGCACGAAGCGCTCAGGCGGCGTGACAAACGCTCAAGCACAGTCGGCAGAGCGATCCCCTTCGTGCCGCCCGCGCTCATCGTTCGTCCCCTCGATCCTTTGATAAGGGATTTCACCCCGTCTCAAGATAAGGAGGCTTCTGATACGGAGGATTAGGCGGTTCCGGCCGCGATCTGGTCCAGCGCGGTCATCGTGTCGGGCGTCATCTGCAGATCGGCTGCGGCGAGGTTTTCGCGCAAATGTCCGATCGATGATGTGCCGGGAATGAGAAGAATATTGGGAGCGCGCCGAAGCAGCCACGCGAGCGCGAGCTGCATCGGCGTCACGGCTAGTCGCTTGGCCACATCGCTCAAGACCGTGGACTGCAACGGCGTGAAACCACCGAGCGGGAAGAACGGCACATAGGCCGTGCCAGCTTTAGCGAGCGCGTCGATCAGCGCGTCGTCCTCGCGATACGCCAGATTATACATGTTCTGTACGCAGACAATCTTGCAGATGCGGCGACCTTCCTCAATCTGCGTGAGGGTAACATTACTCAATCCGATATGATGCACGAGGCCTTGCCGCTGCAACTCCGCCAGAACCGTAAGCGGCTCCTCGATTGATCCCTCGGCTGGTCCGTGGAGGCTGAACATGAGCCGCAGGTTCACGACGTCGAGGGCGTCAACGCCAAGGTTGCTCAAGTTGTCATGAACCGCCTCGGTCAGGCTTTCGGCTGAAAATGCCGGATTCCATGAGCCGTCTTCCCCACGCTTCGCACCGATCTTGGTGACGATCACCAGATCTCCCGGATAGGGATGCAGCGCTTCGCGAATGATCTGATTGGTCACATGCGGACCATAAAAATCGCTCGTATCGATATGATCGATCCCGCTCGCCACCGCCTCGCGCAGTACCGCGATCGCGCCGGCCCGGTCTTTCGGCGGCCCGAATACGCCTGGCCCGGCGAGTTGCATCGCCCCGTAGCCCATGCGCTTCACCCTCCGGTCGCCCATCGCGAACGTTCCGGCCTTGCTGATATCGATCATGCCATCTCTCCTTTGGATGAGCCGTAGATGTGGACATCGAACGGATACGCGATAATAGGCTCCAATCGGCACGGGCTGTTCAAGAAGGCGAACAATGGCGGCAGAGCTTGGCGATCTCGCGGCATTCGTCGCGGTTGCTCGCGCGGGTGGATTTCGGGACGCCGCACGGCTCAGTGGAAAGAGCGCCTCCAGCCTTAGCGAAGCGGTGCGCAGGCTCGAAGCCAGAGTCGGCGTCCGGTTGCTCAACCGCACCACGCGCAGTATCGCGCCAACCGAGGCCGGGGCGCGTCTTCTGGACAGGCTCGGTCCGGCGTTGGGTGAGGTGGAGGCGGCACTGGATGTCGTGAACGGATTTCGGGATCGACCGGCCGGCACGTTGCGCCTCAACGTGCCGGTGAGCGCGGCGCGTCTCGTGCTGCCCGCCATCGTGCCGCCTTTCCTTGCCGCCTATCCGGACATCCGCCTCGACGTGATCGCTGAGGATGGATTTATCGACGTGCTCGCCGCAGGCTGCGATGCGGTGTGTAGGGCGGTGACAAACCAGGCCACTGGAGCGTCGGCGATTTGCTGACGCGGGCGGAGTAAAATCCGGCCAGTGGATAGGCTCTCGTTTTTGGGGGCCGGGGATGTTCGTCGTGGAGATCTACGCCGCCGTTCGAAAATTCGTGTTCCTTGAGGGGCATAGCCGCCGGGAGGCCGCCCGGGTTTTCGGGCTGAACCGCGAGACGGTGCTGAAGATGTGCCGGTTCTCGTTGCCTCCCGGGTACACGCGCGTGAAGCCGCCCGAAAAGCCGAAGCTTGGACCTCTGCTGCCGGTGATCGACGCGATCCTGGTGGCGGATCGTGATGCGCCGATGAATCAGCGGCACACGGCCAAGAGGATTTTCGAGAGGCTGCGGGACGAGCATGGCTTTGCCGGCGGTTACACCGTGGTGAAGGATCACGTGCGGGTCTGTCGAGCGCGGGCGCGGGAGACCTTCGTGCCGCTATCTCATCCGCCGGGTCACGGCCAGGTGGATTTTGGGGAAGCGCTCGCGATGATCGGCGGCGTCCGCCAGAAGATCCACTTCTTCTGCCTGGACCTACCGCACTCGGATGCTTGCTTCGTGAAGGCCTATCCCCGGGAAACCACCGAGGCGTTTCTGGACGGCCACGTCTCAGGGTTTGCCTTCTTCGGCGGCGTGCCCCTGTCGCTCCTCTACGACAACACCAAGATCGCGGTTGCCAAGATCTGCGGCGACGGCAAGCGCGATCGGACCCGCGCCTTTACGGAGCTGGTCAGCCACTGTCTGTTCCAGGACCGCTTCGGCCGTCCGGGCAAGGGCAACGACAAGGGGAAGGTCGAGGGGCTGGTCAAATTCGCCCGCGCCAACTTCATGACGCCGATCCCCACGGCGGCGAGCTTCGACGCCCTGAACGCCATGCTGGCGGAGCGTTGCCGCGCGCGGCAGGCCGATCATGCCGGTCGGCGCTCTGCCACCATCGGCGAGCGGCTCGTCGCCGACACCGAGGCCTTGAGGGCGCTGCCCGCCGTGCCACTCGAGCCGTGCGAGAAGCGTGCGGCCCGCGTCTCCTCGACGGCGCTCGTCCGCTATCGCTGCAACGACTATTCGGTGCCAACGGCCTACGGGTTCCAGGAGGTCCTGGTGAAGGGGTTCGTCGACGAGGTCGCGATCCTGTGTGCCGGCCGTGAGATCGCCAGGCACCCGCGCCACTACGGCGAGGGCGTGTTCGTTGCGGATCCGCTGCACTATCTGGCGCTGATCGAGATGAAGCCGAACGCGCTCGATCAAGCCGCGGCGCTGCAAGGTTGGAACCTGCCGGAGGTGTTCCAGCATCTACGCCATCTCCTGGAAGCTAGAATGGGCAATCGCGGCAAGCGGGAGTTCATCCAAGTGCTGCGGTTGATGGAGGCGGCGCCACAGGATGTTGTGGCCTTCGCCGTTACCGAGGCCATTCGGCTCGGCGCCATTGGCTTTGATGCTGTCAAACAGATCACGCTGGCGCGGATCGAGCGGCGTCCCGTCCGCCTTGACCTCGCCGCCTATCCCCATCTGCCGCAACTGGCGGTCAAGACGACGACGGCCGCCGACTATGCCGTGCTGGTGCCGGAGATGGCGGCGTGATGGCCTCGATCGAGGGAGACATGCCGAGTGGCACCAGGGCTGGCAAGCCCCAGGTCCTGCTCGGCCACCATCTCAAGCAGCTGAAGCTGCCGACGATCCTGCGCGAGTACGACAAGGTGGCGCGCGAGTGCGCGCAGGGCGGGGTCGACCACACCGGCTACCTTCTGCGCCTGGTGGAGTTGGAACTGATCGACCGGGAGCGCCGTGTCGTCGAACGCCGCATCCGGGCCGCTCGGTTTCCAGCTGTGAAGAGCTTCGATACGTTCGACTTCACTGCCATCCCGAGCCTCAACAAGATGCTGGTGCTGGACCTCGGCCGCTGCGAGTTCATCGTCCGCCGGGAGAACATCATCGCGCTCGGCAACTCTGGCACCGGCAAGAGCATGTCGCTCTTGCTCTAGGGTTGGCGGCTTGCCAGAAGGGCTTCACCGTGGCGTTCACGACAGCGGCGTCCCTGGTGACGCAGCTCATGGAAGCACGGGACGAGCGACGCCTTCTCAAACTCCAGCGCGACCTGCAGGCCGTGAAGCTGCTGATCGTCGACGAGCTGGGTTACGTGCCGCTCTCGACGACCGGAGCCGAGCTGCTCTTCGAGACATTCTCCCAGCGCTACGAGCGGGGCTCGACCATCATCACCTCGAACCTCCCCTTCGAGGACTGGACATCGGTCCTGGGATCGGAGCGGCTCACCGGCGCCCTGCTGGACAGGCTCACCCACCACGTCAGCATCCTGACCATGAACGGCGACAGCTACCGCCTTAAACAGTCCGTCGGCCGGCGGCGCGCATCGGTGAGGGCGGAGCAAAACCAGGCCACCGCCGAGATCGTCGATCCCGACACCGGCGAAATCACGGCCGCCTGATCCAAACTTTAAGCCGACATGGAAAGGGCCCCGATCGGGGCCCTTTCCATGTCGGCGTGCCCGATCCACTGGCCTGCTTTTGGTCCGCCCCGCCGGCCTGAAATTACACCGGCGTTGACAATGCGGGGATCCGCTACGAGGAGAGGCGTGAACAGGATATGATCGCAGTGCCGATCGGGCCGCGACACCAACGCTTCGCGAGCGCGGCATCTCCCGCCTATCTTAAGCGGCACGGCCACCCCGCGCATCCGCGCGATCTGTTGAACCACGCTTGCCTACGCGGCCGATCCGCGAGCGGCGCCATGACGGCATGGGAGTTCGAACGTGATGGCGAAATCGTACGAGTCGATCCCACTGGCCCGCTCACCGTTCAGCTCGGTGCCACCACCGACCTCGCTGTGGATGCGGCAGTCGCCGGCAGCGGGATCATTTTTCTCTTCGAAGACTGGCTGCGCCCTTACTTCGATCGTGGTGTTCTAGAGCCCGTCCTAGAACCATGGTGGCAAAGCTTCTCAGGCCCGTTTCTCTATTATCCCGGCCGACGCTACCTCCCAGCGCCGCTTCGCGCATTCGTTGATTTCATCGGCACGCGGCGGCTGGCGATGCCACCCGACACCAAGGCTTGACGGTATGAATTTGGTCGCAATGGCCGGCGTCGAACCCAGGCTCTTTAAACGAAGCGGTCGATAACCACCCGGCGGGGGCTCTGCCAACGAAATCGATATTGTCATGGAATTTCGGACAGTCTGAGGCTCGGGTTCCGCTTGAATGTGAGCCTATCAGAATAAACTCTCTTAAAGAAAAAGTTGTTGATGGTTATTTTCGGCTCTATGAATGTCGATCGAGAATAAAATTATCGTAATCAGTTTTGACACAAGACAGTATAGTGACTTAGATCACTTATTTCCATAATTGGCTATGCGAAGTCAGATCACCGCTGCGGTACATCGACGACGATGTGGTGATCCAATGGGTTTGCGAGTAAGGCGGCGGGTTTATTGCGCCTCCTCGATAGCCGCTCGGGTCATTCCCCCAGGTATCTTGCCTGGAGCGGACGAGACGCCTGAGGCGCCCCGCCTTGAATACTGTTCCGAACACATCGCCTGCAAAACGTCGGCCGGAGTTTTCGGACGACATCATGCTCTAACATGTTGGAATCGATCACGATGTCTTTGGATGGATTCCATCCAAAGACATCGTGATCTCGGAGCCCAAATCAGGGCTTCAGCGGCGACGGTTTCACGCTACTCGGTCGGATCGGGTGTGCGATCGAGTCGCGTATTAGGGCCATGATACTGGGCTGATGCTGGCTACCAACATCGGCAATGCGCCAGCCGGCGGCAGTCCGTGACAAAGTGAGAGTCACGGTTTCATGATATTGTAGGTTCGTGAATTTAACCCGCGCCTTGACCGTATCCGCCTCGCCGTTTTCAATCGCCACGGCGGTGACACGGAGATTTTCGTAATCCTGGCAAACGCAGATTGGATCGGAGTCGATCGCTCCGATTTCCCCATTTGCCAAAGCGCTGTCCTTGGCGAAGGCATCGAGCAGCGCCCCGGTATAGAACGCCGAGCCGCCCGGCCGTTCCATTGGCAGGCCCGGGCCGTCGGTGCGGTAGCGCGCATAGACGCGACGAACGAATGTCTCCGGCTTCTCGATCGATGCCGCCATGGCCGGCAGGGCTGTCAGTACCAGGAGCCCGGTAACGACCCTGATAATACGCAGTCCGGACGGCGAGCCCCACATATCAATCCCCTTGAGACGGCGACGACTGGCCCTCCAGTTGCGCCGATTACTTCCAGGAAGGGTGTTGAACGAAGGTAATTGGCCATGTCGTCCGGGACGGTTCGAAGACATCTATCCCGGCGGCATCCTGTATCGCCCTGACAGTCCACCGGCGCTTTCAATGACTGCTAAGCCATTGGCCGCACCAAATTAAACTGATGAGGAAAATTTGGTCGGAGTGGCGGGATTCGAACCCACGACCCCTAGTCCCCCAGACTAGTGCGCTAACCGGGCTGCGCTACACTCCGACGGCCCTTCATCAGGGTCCTGGCCGTATAGGCGGTTTGAGACCGGCTCGCAAGCACCTTTGAGACCGTTCGCGGCCGCAAGGGCTTTGCTCAGTCGCGGACGGCTCTCAAGATCCGGCGACACTCGGAGATTTCGAAGAGCACCGCCTGCAACTGGTCGAACACGCGTAGAGGAATTGCCTGATGCTCGGGGCCCGACCCAGTCGGTCGGATCGATACGGCGTCTTCCGCATCGTCCGCGAAGGCTTCGGAGCCGTCCTCGTCCGCCAGAGGCCGATTGGGATCGAACTCGCCACCAGCGCGGCCATGGGCCATGCCGGCCACCGCGCGCGGGCCACGATCCTTAAGGATGCGCTGAACCCCTTTAATAGTGAATCCGTCGCCATAAAGCAGGGTCTTGATGGCGAGAAGCAGTTCGACATCGTCGGGTCGATAGAACCGGCGGTTCCCGCCGCGTTTCAATGGCCGCACCTGGGGAAAACGCGTTTCCCAGAATCGCAGGACGTGCTGAGGCAACTTCAGGTCATGAGCGACTTCGCTGATGGTCCGGAAGGCGTCGGCGCTCTTCTCCAACGGCGTTACTCTTCGGCCGCCGGATCGGCTTCGCCATTGATCCGGCCTTTGAGGATGTTCGAGGGCTTGAAGACCATCACCCGCCGTGAGGTGATCGGTACCTCGACGCCGGTCTTCGGATTGCGTCCGACCCTCTCCCCTTTAGAGCGGACCACGAACGACCCAAAAGACGAGAGTTTCACGGTTTCTCCCCGCACGACCGCTTGCGCGATCTGCTGCAAAACCATCTCCACCAGTTCCGAGGATTCCGTGCGAGACAATCCCACACGTTGGTACACCGCCTCGGACAGATCGGCCCGCGTGATGGTCCGTGTCGACGTCATGTCGTGCTCGTTCGCCGTCATGGGGCTCGGCAACCTCCGGGAGCCAGGGGAAACAAGGCGAAATTAATCAATCCCATCGAGGCTGTCTCGTGCTGAATTGGAGAAAACACCCCGATAGCGATCTTCATTCCGAACGTGCCGGAATTGACACGTCTACCAGCGTATCAGAGCGCTGCCCCAGGTGAACCCGCCCCCCATGGCTTCGATCATGACAAGGTGGCCGGGCTTGATACGTCCGTCGCCGCAAGCCGTCGCCAGAGCGAGTGGGATCGAGGCCGCGGACGTGTTGGCATGCAGATGAACGGTCGAGACGACCTTTTCGGCTGGAATGCCGAGTTTGATCGCTGAGGCGTCGATGATCCGCTGGTTGGCCTGATGCGGCACGAACCAGTCGAGGTCGCCAGGCCCGACACCGGCGGTCGCGAAAGCATCCGTGACGACATCGGTAATCATGCCGACGGCATGTCGGAAAACCTCGCGGCCCTCCATGCGCAGATGGCCCGTCGTACCCGTGGTGGACGGACCACCATCGACGTAGAGCTTGGATTTGTGGCGCCCATCGGAACGCAGATGGGAGGTGATGACGCCACCGTCCCGCAAAGGATCCCCGCCCCGGCGGGCCTCGATGACGACGGCACCCGCGCCGTCGCCGAACAGCACCGACGTCGTCCGATCCTGCCAGTCAATCAGACGCGAGAACGTCTCGGCTCCGATCACCAGCGCCCGCGCGTGCGATCCCGAACGCAAGAACTTGTCGGCCGTCGCCAGCGCGAAGACGAAGCCGGAACACACGGCCTGTAGATCGAAGGCAACGCCTTTCTCAATCCCCAAGGCCGCCTGCACCTGGGTGGCGGCGGAGGGAAACGTGTGATCGGGTGTGGCGGTCGCGACGATGATGAGGTCGATCTCGCTCGCCGAGACCTTGGCGTCGCGCAAGGCGACCCTCGCCGCCTCGGTCGCCAGCATAGAGGTGGTCTCGCCCGGAGCTGCGAAATGCCGGCGGGTGATCCCGGTTCTTTGAACGATCCAGGCGTCGGTCGTATCGACCAGCTTTTCCAGATCGAGGTTGGTCACGCAGCGCTCGGGCAAGTACGACCCGACACCGCGAATGACCGAACGCCAGTCATTCATTCCCACGATCGACTCTTCTTTCCTGTCGAAACCATCGTGTACCGTCGTCTAGCCTCCGGTGCGGAGGCATCGTTTGGCGCCGAACCTATGCGCCGAAACCCACGGTCCGGCAATGGATCGGAGCATCTGCGAGAGGCCAAGGCTCGCCTGACGTTGACGGTCATCGATCCGGTCCTAAAGCTCGGGCAGACTGACGCTCCCCATCGCGACAGCGCTCATATCCTGCGCCAAGGCGATTGATTCGCGAATCTGGGCCAGGAGATCTTGATTGACCATGTCGTAACCGACACCGATGGCGCCAGCATAGCCTAGCGCATCGGTATCCGCATGGCTCTTGATGACGACGCCGTCGACGCCGAGAAAGACGCCGCCGTTCACCCGACGCGGATCCATCTTTTCGCGTAACTCGAGGAAGGCTTCTCGTGCGAACCAATAGCCGAGCTTGGACATCAGGCTGCGGCTCATCGCTTCGCGAAAGTAGCGTCCGATCTGGCTGGCCGTGCCCTCGGCGGTCTTGAGCGCGATGTTCCCGGTGAAGCCCTCGGTCACGACCACATCCACCGTGCCCTTGCCAAGATCGCCCCCTTCCACGAAGCCATGATAGTCGAGGATCGGCAAAGGGTTCTCCCTCAGGCGTCGACCTGCGGCCTTGATCTCCTCCAGGCCCTTCACTTCCTCCACGCCAATGTTGAGAAGCCCGACCGTGGGGCGCTCGATGGATAGGATGATCTTGGCCATGGCGGCCCCCATGATCGCCAGATCGACGAGGTGCTGAGCGTCGGCGCCGATGCTCGCGCCGACGTCGAGGACGATGGACACGCCTCGCACTGTCGGCCACATCGCCGCGATGGCGGGCCGATCGACATTGGCCATGGTCCGCAAGCAGACCTTGGCCATCGCCATCAAGGCGCCGGTATTACCGCCCGAGACCACCACATCGGATTCACCGTTGCGGACGGCCTCGATCGCCATCCACATCGATGAGGTTCGCCGGCCGGCCCGCAGCGCCTGGCTCGGTTTGTCATCCATCCTCACCGCGACGGCACTGTGGTGAATCGACGAAGCGCGCAGCAAGGCTGGATGTTGCGCCACCAGAGGCGCGACCTGCGCCTCGTCCCCATAAAACTGAAACGTAACCTCGGGGTGGCGATCGAGAGCCTTGGCGGCGCCGGGCACGACGATGGAAGGACCGTGGTCACCGCCCATCGCGTCGAGTGCGATCCGGATCTGTCTCGGCATCAGCGCATCATCCTCCCGGCCGGATGACCGTTTGCACACTCTGTGCCCCGGCCCGCCGTTCAAGGTCAATGCGGTGTATCGCGATCAGGACGTTTTGAATTTTCCGAGGACCGCGAAAGGCGACACGTCGGCGCTCTCCTCCGAAGGCGGCAGAGGCTCGACGAAGGTTGTCCCCGGCTTCTTCGGGTAGGGGTCGAGACCCAGGGCCAGGAACTCCCCCACCAACGCGCCAAGGTCGATGCGGCCGTTGACGATGGGGTCGGGCAGATCCGGCTGTTCGTCCTCGTCGCCCGACGCGACGACCACCCGGGCACGCCGGGCCGCCTCGGCTTCGATCTCGCTCGACGGCATGAAGCGAACGTCGACGGGCTCGACCACGTCGGTTTCGAACTCTTCCAGCGTCACCACACAGGTCTGCCTGATCCGGGCCTTGACCTCGCCGGTCACCGATAGGCCCCACCGACCATCGCGACGGAGCCGAAATTCTCCCACCAGACTCTCGATTCCGTTGAGACCGTCGGCGTCAGCGACCCTGCGGCGCTCCTGCTCGTCAGCCACGACGGTCTGCCGCACACCCGCGTCGCCGACCGTCGCGACATCCAAGGGCCGGGAAAATGGCAGGGTCTTCACAGGGGCTGAATCCATCATCGGTCTCCGGATGCAAGCGTCGCAGGATCGGGAAACGGAAAGCCCCGACGCAGACAGTCGTCGAGCGGACATTCGATCAACCGGCGCCACGTCTCGGTCGCGTAGCGCGCCATCGGCCGGCCGTCCCCTATTCCGCCGTAGATATTACGCGACAGCGCCTCGGCAAGAGCATTTTCCCCGGTGGCCAGCGCCGCCGTATAGGCCGCCGACCGACCCAGGAAGGCTTCCGCAAGCTTCTTGATCCGCTTCGGCACGGCCATATCGCCCACGCCGATCTCTCGCAGACCCCAATCGAGATGACGAAAGATGGCGTCGACCAAGTCTTGCGCCACTGCCGGGCCCGGGGCCTCGGCATCGTTCAGACGCCGCAACGCCAGACTTGCCAGAAGGGCCAAGACTTCAAACCGGCCCTCGAACGTGTCGGCAACACCGTAATCGATGTAGAAAACCGGATGCCGCGCGGCCGTCACGATCCGCTCATGAAGCGTCTCGATCAGCCGTTGATTGGTTTCGGCACGGCGGCCCCGGAAAAGAGAAAACATCGTTAGGGAATGGCTATCAGGCTATGGTTCGCCGGGGGCACCTTGCTTTTCGGCAGGACGGCAGTTAGGCACTGCTGCTGTTCGATGCAAGGGCAATTGCCGATGCCTTGCCGAACCAGATCGGCGGTGCCCACTGCTTCGATACCAAAAACCGGTGCGGCGCAGCGCGTTACGGAGTGAACCAATGCACCGCAAGAGACGGGGACCGGGTCGCGCCGGCGGCTTGCGTGGGGTTGCGGCTTCCGCCCTTTTGGCGTTGTGCCTTGGCGGCTGTATCGGCTACGACGGCGAAATATCGCGCGGTTATGTCGTCGATCCGCATTCCCTCGCTCAAGTGACGGCCGGTACCTCGGCCGAACAGGTTCTCGTAGCGCTCGGGACTCCTTCGACGACTTCCACGGTCGGTGGCAGTGCCTGGTATTATATTAGCCAGACCGTCGATCGCAGCTTCGCCTTCTCTCCTCCGGCGGTAGTGGACCAGCGGGTTGTCGCGGTCTATTTCGCCAAGGACAAGAAGGTCGAGCGCGTCGCCAATTACGGCCTGCAGGACGGGAAAATCATCGATTTCGTGACGCGAACGACGCCGACCGGGGGCGCCGAGCAGGGCTTCCTCAAGAATCTCTTCAACTCGCTGCTCCGCTTCTCGGGCTGAGCGAGGTGTATCGCAGGGACAAGATCGTTCTGATTCGTCGGAATTTCGAGGACCTGCTTTCCGGGCCAGCGCTGTTATTAATGACACCGCGCCTTGATCGAGGTGCCGGTCTCGTTCCAACACCCGCTCCAATCCCTTGAGGTAGAGCGCATCGATTGGCAGCATCCAAGACTGGAACAGCTCCGTAGCATCGGCGAGAACAACAATTCTTTGCGATGATGATCCTGCGCGACGGCCAAAGCTCGCGTCATGCGACGGGTCGACGGGATGGCGTCTCCTTCATCGCCGACAAAGACAATATGTTGGCCGCGCTCGCCGAGCGGCACGGCATTCCGCTCCCCCACCCTTAACGCTAATCATCAATGCCCCGGCAAAACCTCCATCACCTCGCTGGCCTCGCTCGTGTCGGCATAGACCTCCTCGCGAATGATGCGTTGAGTCACCTCCTGAAGATAATTTTGCAGCGCAGCGCTCAAGTCCACAAATTCGGGCCACAGTACCGTGTCGAGGAACCCTTGCGGCACGCGCAGCATCACGGTGGCATGCCGCTGGCGACTGTAGCGAAAAGGTTTGAGGCCATATCGCCTCGCCAGGGCGAGAAATAATTGCCTCGACCACTGGTCGGGAACCGAAAACTTCAATTCGACCGGCGGATCGAGCCGAGTCAGTTCCGCAAGCCGCGCCCGCACCCGTTCAAGAGCGGCCCCGGCGGCAAGCTTCTCGCCTTGCGTCCCCGCGCCAGCGAAGAGGGCTTCGACCTTGCGAAGCTTTTCACGCAAATGAGCATCGTCGGCCACCGGTAGCTCCAAGCGCGCCGCGCGTTCAAACCCGACGCTGGAGGATGCGACACCTATTTAAGGAACCGCTCAGTGCGCCAATATGGCGAGGAGCAAGAGGGCTACGATATTGGTGATTTTGATGGCGGGGTTAACGGCGGGACCGGCGGTGTCTTTATAGGGGTCGCCGACCGTGTCCCCTGTCACGGACGCCTTGTGAGCCTCCGAACCCTTCATATGGCGCACGCCGTCCTTGTCGACGAAACCGTCCTCGAAGCTCTTTTTCGCGTTGTCCCAGGCACCGCCACCCGACGTCATGGAGATGGCGACGAATAGGCCGTTGACGATCACGCCGAGGAGCATCGCGCCGAGCGCCGCGAAGGCGCTCGCCTTCGATCCCGACAAGAACAGCACGCCGAAATAGGCCACGAAGGGTGCCAGCACCGGCAGGAGCGACGGAACGATCATTTCCCGTATGGCGGCACGGGTCAGCATGTCGACGGCGCGGCCGTAGTCGGGTCGCTCGGTGCCTTGCATGATGCCTGGATGCTCCCGGAATTGCCGGCGCACCTCCTCGACGACGGAACCCGCCGCTCGTCCCACGGCCGTCATGGCGATGCCGCCAAACAGATATGGAATGAGTCCACCGAAGATCAGGCCGGCCACCACATAGGGGTTCGACAGGTCGAACGAGACTTGTCCGACATCGGCGAAATAGGGGAACATGTCGCCGTGAGCGGCGAAATAGGTGAGGTCGTTGGAATAAGCGGCGAAAAGCACCAGCGCGCCGAGGCCGGCGGAGCCGATCGCATAGCCCTTGGTCACGGCCTTGGTGGTGTTGCCGACGGCATCCAGGGCATCGGTCGAGGCTCGCACATCCTTGGAAAGGCCGGCCATTTCGGCGATGCCGCCGGCATTGTCGGTCACCGGACCGAAGGCGTCGAGAGCCACGATCATCCCGGCGAGGCCAAGCATGGTGGTGACCGCGATCGCGGTGCCGAACAGGCCGGCCAACTGATAGGTCGAGATAATTCCGGCGACGATGACCAGGGCTGGCAGCGCGGTCGATTCGAGTGATACGGCGAGGCCCTGGATAACGTTCGTGCCGTGACCGGTGACGGACGCCTGGGCGATCGAGACCACCGGCCGCTTGCCGGTCGCCGTGTAATATTCGGTGATCACGACGATGAGGCCCGTCACGATCAGCCCGACGATGCCGCACCAGAAGAGGTGGCGCCCGGTAATGACCTTGCCGGCGACCTCCCCGATCGTGCCCCAACCGATCACGTAATGGGTCGCGACGCCAAGGCCTACGATCGACAGGAGACCAGTGACGATCAGGCCTTTGTAGAGGGCGCCCATGATCGAGTTATTCGATCCCAACTTGACGAAATAAGTGCCGATGATCGATGTGACGATGCAAGTGGCGCAGATGGCCAAGGGATAGAGGATCGTTTTGGCCAGCACCGCTTGGCCGCCGAAGAAGATCGACGCCAAGACCATGGTGGCGACGACCGTTACCGCATAGGTCTCGAACAGGTCGGCCGCCATGCCGGCGCAATCGCCGACATTGTCGCCGACGTTGTCCGCGATGGTCGCCGGGTTACGTGGGTCGTCTTCCGGGATACCGGCCTCGACTTTGCCCACGAGGTCGGCGCCGACATCGGCACCCTTGGTGAAAATGCCGCCGCCGAGACGGGCGAATATCGAAATCAACGAGGCCCCGAAGCCCAACGCGACCAGGGAATCGATCGTCTCACGGCTATCGATCGCGAGACCCATCGGGCCGGTCAGGATGAAATAATAGCCCGCGACCCCGAGCAACGCGAGGCCGGCTACCAGCATGCCGGTGACGGCACCGGCCTTGAAGGCGATGTCGAGGCCACCCGCAAGGGAACGCGTCGCGGCCTGCGCGGTCCGAACGTTGGCGCGGACCGAAACATTCATGCCGATGAACCCGGCGGCGCCAGACAGCAGCGCTCCGATCAGGAATCCGATGCCGACCGTCCAGGACAGGCGCAGGCCCAAAGCGAGGAAAATGACCACGCCCACGATTCCGATGGTGATATATTGACGCCGCAGATAGGCGCTCGCACCCTCCGCGATCGCGCCGGCGATCTCCTGCATGCGCTGGGAGCCCGGATTGGCCGCCATGACCTGATTGACGGTGACCACGCCGTAGACCACGGCCAGGACACCCGACAGGAGTATAAGCCACATCGAAATCATGAAGGTTCAGCCCTTTTTGGCGGCAGCGTTTTCTTCCCGCCAGGAGTTTATCTGCTGCGCTCTATGCCGCGTTTCCAGCGTCGTCTTTGACAGAAACCCACCGCCTCCGCAATCGGCGCAGGAGCGCTATGAGGACCTGAAGAACCGGGAAACAGGAAGAAAAGACCGCACGGCAAGACTTATATATATACTATGATTGACGCGATCAGCGATCGACCATAGCCCGGTGCCTCAACCTTATGTTTGGGTGATTCAATCTCATGATCGCAGCTCACGCCATCAGCAGCGGATCGGTCCTGGCCACCGACACCGCCGCGGATTTCAGGGCTATACCCGGCCCATCCATGGAAAACTGGGTTATTTCTCCGTAGGAAAGCCTGCTGCGGATCTGCCCCGCACAGAGCCTTGCGAGGACGAGCATGATCGACCCAGAGACGAGCCGAATCGCCTTGGCGCACCAGATCGCCGGCCACCTCGCCGCTTTACGCGCGGCGCGCCCGCTGGTGCAGAACATTACCAATTTCGTCTCGATGGACATTGTAGCCAATGCGCTTCTGGCGGCTGGCGCCTCGCCGGCGATGGTTCACGCGGCCGAGGAGATCGACGAATTCGGCGCGCTGATCGGCGCCCTCGTTGTGAATATCGGGACTCTCTCGTCCGATTGGGTGGAGAGCATGGCGGCGGCGGCCAAGGGCGCACAACGGCTCGGAAAGCCCTGGGTGCTCGACCCGGTGGGGGTTGGCGCGACCTCGTTCCGCAACCGAACCGTGCTCCGACTTCTCGAATTCCAGCCGTCGGTCATTCGCGGCAACGCCTCCGAGGTCCTGGCGATCGCAGCGGCGCTCGGTCTCGAAGCGGCAGCGGCGCGCGGCAAGGGCGTTGACAGCGGCAATTCCGCGGAGGAGGTCGTCGGCGTCGCTGAGGAACTGGCCAAGCGCCTTGGCTGCACCATCGTGGCGACAGGCGAGATCGATATTGTCACCGATGGTCGACGAAGCTTGCGATTGGGCAATGGCTCGCCGCTGATGACTCTCGTGACTGCGGTCGGCTGTTCGCTCTCGGCGCTCACGGGCGCCTATTGTGCCGTGACGGACCCGTTGTCCGCAGCCTGCGCGGCGGTGGCCCATGTGGGCATTGCCGGCGAAATGGCGGGGGAGGACGCGCGGCTTCCCGGCATGTTTCGCGTCGCCTTCATAGACCGTCTGGCGTCGCTAAGCGAAGAAGACCTGCTGGCCCGGCTCATCGTGACATGACGCCGCTCGACATCTTCCGCCTATGCCTTGTCACGGATCGGGGCCTGTCACGTGGGCGCGGCCTGTCAGAGGTCGTGGCCGCCGCGACGAGAGGCGGCGTCACGATGGTGCAGCTGCGGGAGAAAAACGCCAGTACCCGCGCCTTCCTGGAGGAAGCCCGCGCGCTGAAAAGCCTGCTGGCCGGTCGCGGCATCCCGCTGATCATCAATGACAGGGTCGATATCGCCCTCGCGGTCGACGCCGACGGCGTCCATGTCGGACAGAGCGACATGCCGGTCGAGGCCGTGCGGCGGCTGATCGGTGCGGACAAGCTGATCGGCCTGTCGATCACCGATGCCGATGAGATGTCTCGGCCCGATGCCCTTCTGGCGGACTATCTGGGGATCGGCCCCATCCACGCGCAGCAGACGAAACATGACGCCTCGGCGCCGCTCGGCCTCGATGGGTTCGCCCGCCTCCGCGCAATGACGCGCAAACCGGTCCTTGCGATCGGTGGCGTAAAACCCGCCGACGCGCCCCGACTGAAAGAGGCTGGCGCGGACGGGCTCGCGGTGGTCAGCGCCATCATGACGGCCGATGATCCGGAGGAGGCCGCGCGCCGCTTCTTTCAAACGCCCTGAATTCATCAAAAATGACTAAAGGAGCCGCGCTCGAAAACCCGGACGCCGCCCGTCCCGGAGCGAAACACCGGCGGGGTGCTCGCCGACGTTACGCGGCCGATTCGGGTCACCGGAATGCCGACCGCCGAAGCCCCCCTTTCAAATGCGGCTTCCTCGACGGCAGGCACCGCCGCCAGCACCTCATAATCGTCGCCTCCCGTCATCGCGGTGTCGAAAAGGTCGGGGTGGATGGCGATCAGGTCCCTCGCGGCGCCAGACAACGGCACGCGATGGAGATCGACCTCCGCCGACGTGCTCGAGGCTCGCATCATCTTGACGAGATCGCCGACGAGGCCGTCCGAAATATCCATGGCGCCGCCGGCGCAGCGCAATAGTGCGTCGCGTAAGCCAAGCCTCGGGCGCGGATGAAGATAGCGGTCGAGCAGGTGCTCGCGCGATAGGCTGCCCAATGGCGGATTGGCCGAAATGCTCGCGAGCCTCAGTTGCAGGCCCAGGGCCGCGTCTCCAATCGTTCCCGTCACATAGAGGCCGTCGCCAGCCCGGGCTCCCGTCCGCAACACCATCCGGCCGTGCGGAACAGTGCCCAAAGCCGTGATCGAGATCGTGAGCGGACCAGGCGTGCGAACCGTATCCCCTCCTAGCAAAGGACAGGCGTAAGCTTCGGCCTCATCGCCGAGCCCCGCCGCGAAGCTCGACAACCAATCGTCGGTCCAGCCCGCCGTCAACGCCAGCGTCAATACGAAACCTTGAGGGTTGGCTCCCTTGGCGGCGAGATCCGACAGGTTGACGCCCAGGCATTTCCTCGCGATCGACCGAGGGGGATCGTCGGCAAAGAAGTGCACACCGGCCACCAGAGCGTCAGCCGTCACGACTTGATCGCAGCCCGGCGCCGTTACGATCAACGCGGCGTCGTCGCGCAGACCCAAGCTGCCCGGTCCTGCGATGGGCGCGAAATAACGGGCGATGAGGTCGTCTTCGCTCGTCAGCGGCGTCGTCCTTGAAAACGGGCTTGGTTCGGCGAAGCCGAAATGGCGATCAACCGAAGCCTACACATTCTCGACTTGCGCGACGCCGCCGATCGTCCTCAACGCTTTGGAAATCTCAGGAGAGATGGCAAAACGGCCTGGCAGACGTACCTCGACCTCGCGCGCCCCGCCTCCAAACGGCACGATCAACGACACTTCCCCCTCCCCACGAGGATCGAGCCGCTCCGCGATGGAGCGCAGCGGGGCCTCGTCCCTCAGGTGGATCTTCAGCCCCTTGCCGATTCGGCAAGCCGCGGCTTCTAGCGCCTCGGCCTTCAGGATCCGGACACGGATTTCATCTCCCTCTGCGCTGGCCTGGACATCGAGCAGGACCACAGACCCCTTCTCGAACAGATCGCGGTGGCTGCTCAACGTCTCCTGGAACATGATGGCCTCGTACTGGCCCGTGGGGTCGGACAGATCCACAATGCCGATCTTGTTGCCGGATTTGGTGCGGCGCTCGTTGCGGTCGAGCACCGTCGCCGCCAGTCTGGCACTGGTGCGCCCCGCCTTCACCTCACGCGCGAAAGACGACCAGCGCTCGACTTTGAGGCGATCGAGGACCTTGGCGTAATCGTCCAGCGGATGACCGGACAGGAAGAAGCCGATGGCATCGAACTCGCGCCGCAGCCGTTCTGCGGCCGGCCAATTCACGTCCTTGGGCAAACGCAAAATCGGCTCTTCACCCCCTCCGAACATGGCGCCCTGCCCTGCCTGCCGCTCGCCGTGCAGGCTATTGGCGATGCCCAGCACCGATTCCATGGCCGCGAAGGCCTTGGCTCGGTCTGGTTCGAGTTCGTCGAAAGCGCCGGCCGCCGCCAAGCTTTCGAGGACTTTCTTGTTGACCTCGCGCGGGTTGATGCGGGACGCGAAATCGCCGAGCGACGCGAATGGCTTGTCGGCCCGCTTCGTCACCATCGACGCCACCTGCGCCTCCCCGGCCCCCTTGATGGCCGACAGCGCGTAACGGATACGGTTGCCCTCAGGGCCGACCGCCACATCGAAATCGACGCCCGACGCATTGATCGAAGGCGGCTCCACCTTGATGCCGAGGCGCTGCGCCTCGTTGCGGAATTCGGCCAGCTTGTCGGTGTTGGATTTATCCAATGTCATCGAGGCGGCGATGAATTCGACCGGGTAGTTCGCCTTGAGATAGGCCGTTTGATAAGAAATCAGCGCATAGGCGGCCGCGTGGCTCTTGTTGAAGCCATAGTCGGCGAATTTGGCCAACAGGTCGAAAATTTCGTCCGCTTTCGCCTTGGGGATGTCGCGTTCGACCGCGCCATCGACGAAGCGCGCTCTCTGAGCGTCCATCTCGGCCTTGATCTTCTTGCCCATGGCCCGGCGCAGCATATCAGCCTCGCCGAGCGAATAGCCGGACAGGGTCTGCGCCGCTTGCATCACCTGCTCCTGATAGATGATGACGCCGTGGGTTTCCTTGAGAACCGCCTCCAGTTTCGGATGCGGATATTCAGCGATTTCTTCGCCAAGCTTGCGGGCGCAATAGACCGGGATATTGGCCATGGGTCCCGGACGGTAGAGCGCCACGAGGGCAATGATGTCCTCAAGCCGGTCGGCCCGCATTTCGACCAGCGCCTTGCGCATGCCTGCGCTTTCCACCTGGAACACCCCGACGGTCTCGCCCCGCCCCAGCATCGCATAGGTCTTCGCGTCGTCGAGCGGAATGGTCGCGAGGTCGAGCGCAATGGCGCGCCGGGCCACGAGGCCGATGCAAGTCTTGATGACGGTAAGCGTCTTGAGGCCCAGGAAATCGAACTTCACCAGCCCGGCGGGCTCGACCCATTTCATGTTGAATTGGGTCGCCGGCATATCGGATTTAGGATCGCGATACAGCGGCACCAACTGATCGAGCGGCCGGTCGCCGATGACGATGCCGGCCGCATGGGTCGACGCGTTGGAATAGAGACCTTCAAGACTGCCGGCGATCTTCAGAAGCCGGGCGACCCGCTCGTCCGCCTCGGCCGCCTCCTGCAACTTTGGCTCGCCCTCGATGGCCTGTGCCAGAGTCACGGGGTTGGCCGGGTTCTGCGGCACCAGCTTGGCCAGCTTGTCGACCTGTCCGAGCGGCATTTCCAGCACCCGGCCGACGTTGCGGAGCACCCCGCGCGCTAGGAACGAGCCGAAGGTTATGATCTGCGCGACCCGATCCACGCCGTAGCGCGTCCGCACATAAGCGATCACTTCGTCGCGCCGCGTCTGACAGAAGTCGATGTCGAAATCGGGCATCGAGACGCGTTCGGGGTTGAGAAAGCGTTCGAACAACAGGCCGAACCGCATTGGATCGAGGTCGGTGATCGTCAGCGCATAGGCGACCAGTGACCCGGCACCCGAGCCGCGCCCGGGCCCGACCGGGATGTCCTGTTGCTTTGCCCATGTGATGAAATCGGCGACGATCAGGAAATAGCCGGGAAATTTCATCCCGACGATGACATCGAGTTCGAACGCGAGGCGCTCGCGGTAATCGGCCTCCTCGAAGCCGGGCGCGCAGCCCGCGGCTCGGAGCCGGGCCTCAAGCCCGAGCGCCGCCTGGTCGCGCAAGGAACGCTCGGCGTCGAGCGGTGTGCCGTCGATCGACGTGTAAAGGGGCAGGATCGGTTTGCGCGTCTGCGGCCTGTAGGAGCATCGCAACGCGATTTCAACCGTATGGCGCGACGCCTCGGGCAGGTCGGCGAAAAGCGCCATCATCTCGGCCCGTGTCTTGAACCGGTGGTCGGGCGACAATCGCCGTCGATTGGGCGCACCGATTACCACACCCTCGGCGATACAGATCAACGCGTCATGCGCTTCGTGGTCGGCCAGGGCGCCGAAATAGGGCTCGTTGGTGGCGACGAGACGCAATGAACGCCGGACCGCCAGATCGATTAGTTTCGGCTCCAGGGCACGTTCCTCCGCCAAGCCGTGGCGTTGGAGCTCGACATAAAGGTTTCCGGATCCGAAACAGGCTTCCAGCCTTTCGACACGCGCAAGGGCGGCTTCTGGCCGTTCGACAGCCAAAACCCGATCGATGGCGCCCGATGGCCCTCCGGTCAACGCGATCAAACCCTCGGAACTGGCGCGAAGACGGTCGAACCCCACATGCGGCAAGTCGCCCGGCACGGGGTCGACATAAGATTGGGAGGCGAGCCGCATGAGGCTGGCGTAACCCTCGGCATTGGCGGCGATCAGCACGATCGAGCCGCGCGCGGCCCTGGCGCCGTCCCGCCCAAACAGCGCTCCATCCCCAAAATCCACAGTGAGCTGGATGCCCACGATGGGCTGAATGCCTTCCTTGGCCAGCTTCTCGGAAAATTCCAGCGCACCGAACAGGTTGTTGGTGTCGGTGATGGCAAGGGCCGGCATCCGGTCTGCGACCGCCAGCTTGCCGAGCTTGGCGATCGTCAGCGCCCCCTCACGCAGCGAAAACGACGTGTGAAGGTGAAGATGAACGAATCCGGGACCCTGATCGACTGTCTGCACGCTAATCCGCTTTCCTGCCTATCTCCCTCATTATCCGCTTTCGCGACAGCCCGGTCGAGCGGGGAAGGCCGTTTTCCCCCAGGATCCGGTTTAGGCTCATGCCTGCCAAGCACGGGCCAGTGCCGCGACCATCGATATGAGCGCCCCTAGAGCCAAGAGCTCGAAAGCATCGGCCGCCAAACGTTTGAGCATCGGTTCCTCCTGAGCCAAGCCCTATTTGTTCTTGTTTTGTTCTTTTGACAAGAACTAAATGAAGCGCGTGAACGGACCGATGGACTACCGTTAAAAAATGATGCCGGCCCGCTAAACGGAGGCCGGCATCGCGTCTCTTGAAAGACCTATGAGCGTCTGGCTCGCGGGCCAATCACCAACGGCGGCAGACGCGGTGGGGGATCAAGCCGACGATGCGGCACGTGACCGGCCTCATGACCATAATTCCGTTGGGGCGGCAGCCTCCGAGCGGGCCGCGATGCATCCCTAGGCCGCATCCGCCTGACACGAGCGTCACCTGGGGAGCCGCACCGGCGGCGCTTGGCCCGGCAACCGGAAAGGCCTCAGCGGTCAGAGGCATCGCAATCAACAAGGCCGCGGCCGCAGCAATGGACAAGGATCTTCGCATATTCATGTTTGCCTTTCGTCGTTTACGCCCGCAGCGAACTTAAAGGTTCGACGCGATGATGCAAGCGTGGGCAATGGCCAACCCCACGAGCCTCATTTTTAACAATGACGTTAAGTTTCGGCGACTGATCCACGAACACATGAGCGCACGGTCAAGCGAATGTCACACCGGCAGTGTTGGATAGGGATCCAAGAGACGGTCAACGCCGTTGTGCGTTGGTCGCGCTGCGACAAGCTTGATGCTTGATCGAGCGAGGCTTTCACCCCGCGACTCGGTTTTCAGCGAGACGCATATAGACTCACCGATGCCTTTCAGGCAGGCAACGGGAGCTAGTTCTGTTTAACCTCAGGCAAGATGGAAGGCGGTCGAACATGACGTTAGCCCAATGCGCGGCGGGGTTCTCACTCCTGACCACAGGAGTCCAGATCGGCAGCACCATTGTGGCGCGCTACAGGTGCCCGGCTCGCAAGGTTCCGCTCCCGCCTCCCGTCGAGGCCCCGCCGGTTAGCCTGGTTCGTCCCGTCTGCGGTGTCGACAACTACGCCGACGAAACCTTGGCGTCCGGCTTCACGCTCGACTACCCGAATTACGAAATGTTGTTTTGTGTCGCGCGGGCCGATGACCTCGCCATCCCTATGCTGCAGCGACTCATCGCGAAACATCCTGATGTTCCCAGCCGGATCCTGATCGGCGACGATGAGATCAGTGCCAATCCGAAGCTTAACAATTGCGTCAAGGGCTGGACGCAAGCGGCGAATGACTGGATCATCCTGGCCGATTCCAATGTCTTGATGCCGCCCGACTACATCCAGAGGCTGATGGCGCGCTATACGCCAAAGACCGGCCTCGTATGCTCGACGCCGATCGGGTCCCACCCCGAAGGTTTCTGGGCGGAAGTCGAGTGCGGCTATCTCAATACGCTCCAGGCGCGCTGGCAATATGCGGCCGAGGCGATCGGCTTCGGTTTCGCGCAAGGCAAATCCATGCTTTGGCACCGCTCGACGCTGGAGCCACATGGCGGCATCACCGCGCTCGCGGCCGAAATCGCCGAGGATGCTGCCGCAACAAAGCTTGTACGGCGCAATGGCCTAAGGGTCCGGTTGGTCGATAGCCCGTTCGAGCAGCCTCTTGGCCGGCGCACCATGCGCGAGGTGTGGGCAAGGCAGGTCAGATGGGCGCGATTACGTCGCGTCACCTTCCTCCCCTTCTTCCTGCTCGAGATCTTCACTGGCTCGCTTGTGCCCAGCCTGGCTGCCGCTTATGCGGCCTATGCGGGCGACTACAATCCGGTTCTGGCGGCAGTCCTGGTCTTTACCATTTTCATGGCCTGCGAGCTTCAACTCGCCATTGCCGCAGGTTGGCGGGTCTCGCCGCTGTCGATCCCTGCATGGCTCATGCGCGACCTGATGCTCCCGATCCTGTTCACATCGGCGCTCCTGACGAATAATTTCGTGTGGAGGGGAAACGAGATGACGGTCCGGGAGGAGGAAGCCGGCACGAGCTGAGGCGCCCGGCTTCCTTAACGGGCTATTCGGCGGCGTCGGCGTGCCAGGGCTGCGCCTGGCCGGCCCGGCTGGCCTTGAGCAGTTCGGCGACGAGGAATGCCACCTCGATCGCCTGTTCGGCATTAAGCCTGGGGTCGCAATAGGTGTGGTAGCGATCCCGCAGATCCGCATCGGTTATGGCGCGCGCGCCGCCGGTGCATTCGGTCACGTTCTTGCCGGTCATTTCGAGATGAATGCCGCCCGCATAGGTCCCCTCGGCCGCGTGGACCGCAAAGAAGCTTTTGATCTCGCCCATGATCCGATCGAACGGTCGGGTCTTGTAGCCTGACGAAGCCTTGATCGTGTTGCCGTGCATGGGGTCGCAGGACCAAACGACGTTGCGGCCCTCTCTTTGGATGGCCCGAATGAGCGTCGGCAAATGATCACCGACCTTGTCGGCCCCGAAACGGCAAATCAGCGTCAGGCGCCCCGCCTCCTCACCAGGATTGAGGACGTCGATCAAGCGCAAGAGGCCGTCGGCCGTCAGCGACGGGCCGCATTTGAGGCCGATGGGGTTTCTAATGCCGCGGAAATACTCCACATGAGCGCCGTCCGGCTGCCGGGTGCGATCGCCGATCCAGATCATGTGACCGGATGTGGCATAGGGGTCGCCACTGGTCGAATCGATGCGAGTCATCGCCTGTTCGTAGCCGAGCAAAAGCGCCTCGTGAGAGGTGTAGAACTCCGTCTGGCGCAGCTCGGGATGGTTTTCAGCATCGAGGCCGATCGCCCGCATGAACCCAAGCGCTTCCGTCAGCCGATCCGCGACCTCGCCATAACGGCTCGACTGCGGACTGTCCTTGACGAAGCCCAGCATCCAACGGTGAGCGTTTTCGAGATTGGCATAACCGCCCGTCGCGAAGGCTCTGAGCAGGTTCAGCGTCGCCGCCGATTGCCGATAGGCATCGAGCTGCCGTTGCGGATCGGGCGTACGGGAGGCGAGATCAAATTCGATCCCGTTCACGATATCGCCGCGATAGCTCGGCAGTTCGACACCGTCGATCGTCTCGTTCGGCGCCGAACGCGGCTTGGCGAACTGGCCGGCGATACGGCCCACCTTGACGATCGGCATCGCGCCGGCGAAGGTCAGGACGATCGCCATCTGAAGGAATACGCGGAGCGTGTCGCGGATATTGTCCGCCGCATGTTCGGCGAAGGCCTCGGCGCAATCGCCCCCCTGCAGCAGGAAGCCCCGGCCCTTCGCCACCTCGCCCAACGTCCGCTTGAGCTTGCGCGCCTCCCCGGCGAAAACCAGCGGCGGAAAGCCCGCGATCTGCCGCTCGACGGCAGCGAGTGCCTGGGCGTCGGGATAGGCCGGCACCTGCTCGATGGGCTTCTGCCGCCAGGTCTCCGGCGACCATGGCTGACGCGATCCGCGATCCTTGCCGACAAGCTCCTGAACCATCACACTCTCCGCGCGACGGCGTCTCGTTCGACGGCTCCGTCGCTTCTTTTTGAAACGCCGCGTTCTCGATGACGCGTCTCGCGGGCCTGACCGGCCGCGCCGCCAAGCCTAATGGCCAGCGGAAAGGGCGCTTATACACTAGGCATCCCGCCGGTCTAGGATAATGGCGTGGGCCAATGTAGGATGGTGGAACGTTCGAGCAGGCGGGAGGCTGGCACGGGCACGGCTCGGATCAGTTCCCCGGCAAAGTGGCGGCAACAGCCAGCGCGGCGCGAGAGATCCTCCCGGACGCAGCAAGGCTCCGTCGCAGGTCAAACCCGCAAGACCATGGCAGCTCAGATCTGTCTCAAACGACACAAGATGTTTTGATCACGACGTTCTCGCAAAAGCGGATGCGGCGATTGTGCAACGCTTAACCACAACACCGATCTTTGCCTAAACTATGAGCGGCATATTCATGTTTTCGCCTTGATGTAGGTTGCATCAAAGGTCCTACGCGCTCGGCCAATGTGCCGATGGAATCGCGCGTGCCATCCCAATCTTACCGTCCTAGGCCATGCCGACCGCATCTTCCATGTCAGCCTTGCTGAACTCCGTTCTCCTGTTGATCGCGGGGAACGGCATCTTAAGCACTCTCGTTCCGATGCAGAGTAAGCTGCATGGGTTCAGCGATGTTTCGATCGGCCTTCTGGGGTCCGCCTATTTCGCAGGAATGCTGGCCGGCACTTTGGCGTCCCCCGCTCTCATCTCGCGCGCTGGCTATATTCGCGCTTTCTCGGCCTTCGTGGCCCTGGCGATCGTCATCACGCTGGCTTTTCCGGCAGCCGAGACACCCGTCGTCTGGGTAGGCTTGCGCTATGCCATCGGCTTCGTCTTTTCCGGCTTCTATGCCGTGATCGAGGCTTGGCTCAGCGACAAGTCCAACAATTCCAATCGCGGCCGGGTCTATGCGCTCTACCAGATCGTCACCTACGTGGGCACGGCGGGCGGCCAGCAGCTTATCGGTTGGATCGACCCCAATTCGCCCAAGCTCTTCTCGATCAGCGCAGGGCTGTTCGCTTTGGCCATGCTGCCAATGGCCTTCACCAAGGCCGAGCCGCCACCGCGTCCGAGGACAGCCAGCCTACGGCTGCCTTGGCTCATCCGAACAGCGCCGGTCGCCGGCGTATCGGTGCTGCTCATCGGCGCCGCCAATGGCAGCTTCTGGTCGCTCGCTCCGGTCTATGGGCTCGGTCTAGGCCTGTCGCCCGGAGAGGTTGGCACGTTCATCACGATGGTGATCCTCGGCACAGCCTGCACGCTCTATCCGGTAGGTCGCCTGTCGGACCGGGCGGATCGCCGCAAGGTGCTCATCATCTTCGCTGGCGGCGGAGCTCTGTCGGAGGCTTTGCTGGCGGGCGCCGGAACCTATCCGTTCTTCGTCATTGCGGTTCTGGGCTTCGCGGTCGGGGGCACCGCGATGGTGCTCTACATGCTGGCCGTGTCCCACGCCAATGATCGTGCTGGCCCCGACCATGCCGTCACGGTCTCGGCCGGGATGCTGTTCCTCTATTGCGTCGGCGCGATCATCTCACCGATCTTCGCCTCTATGCTGATGAGCCGCTTCGGCGTGGCGGCGCTCTTCGCCCAGAATGCGGTCATCCACATGCTGTTAGCCGGCTTCGCGCTTTTGCGGATCGTCATGCGGGACCGCCCCGTGGTCATGCCGCAGCACCTTCTCTCCTTTCGCAAGACCGAACCGGGCGTGCCCTGAGAGCGGCCTGGGTTTAGATCGCCGCCCCGGCCGCCCGCACGTGACGGGCCGTCCTCGTTCTCAAGGTCACGAACTCTTCCGCCACCGTGGGATGAACCGCCATGGTGGCGTCGAAATCCGCCTTGGTGGCGCTCATTTGCACCGCGATGCCAATAAGCTGGATCATTTCACCCGCCTCGTGCCCGAACATATGGACACCCACGACGCGGTCGGTCTGGCCATCGACCACCAGCTTGACGACGGTCTTTTCAGCCCGCCCCGACAATGTCGCCTTAAGCGGGCGAAAGGACGCCTTGTAAATATCGACGATGTCGAGCCGCTGGCGAGCTTCGTCCTCTGTCAATCCAACCGAACCGATCTCGGGCGTGGTAAAGACCGCCGAGGCGACATTGTCATGGACGACGCTGGTCGGCCGGCCTCCGAAGAGCGTGTCGGCCAAGGCATGGCCTTCGCGAACCGCGACCGGCGTAAGGTTGATACGGTCGGTGACGTCGCCGACCGCATGGACGCTCTCCACCGTGCTGCGTGAATAGGCGTCGACGACCACCGCGCCCGCGCGCGTCAACGCCACGCCGCTTTCCTCGAGCCCAAGGTTGCGCGTGGCCGGACGCCGGCCGGTCGCCATGAGCACCTGGTCGAAGACCTTGACCGCGCCATCACTGAACGTCACCTCGGCCTGACCGTTCCACGAGATGGCCGCAGGCAGGGTCTTCGGCAAAATGGTGACGCCGACGTCTTTCAAGGCCTCGGTGAGCGCCTCGCGCATGTCATCGTCGAAACCTTTCAGGATCTTGTCGCCGCGCAGCGCGACCGTGACCTCGGCACCGAGGCGGGCGAAGATCGATGCGAACTCCACCCCGATATAGCCGGAGCCGACGATCAGGAGCTTGCGCGGGAAGTCTGGAAGGTCGAAAATTTCGTTCGAGGTTATGGCGAATTCGAGGCCGGGGATGTCGGGATGAAGCTCCGGCTTCGAGCCGGTCGCCACGAGAATATGGGCGCATTCGATCCGTCGGCCGTCCCCGAGCACGACGTGATGCGGCCCATCCATCCGGGCATGAGTTTCGACGATAGCCACACCGGCGCGGTCGAGATTGGCCCGATAAATGGCGGAGAGTCTCGTCACCTCCTCCTCTTTGGCCCTTACAAGCGCCTTCCAGTCGAAACTTCTGGCGCCAAGCGTCCAGCCATATCCCTCAGCGTCGGCGAAATCATCCACGAAGCGGCTCGCGTAGACATAGAGCTTCTTCGGAACGCAACCCCGCATGACGCAGGTTCCGCCGATGCGATGGTCCTCGGCGATCATGACCTTGGCGCCGTAGCCTGCGGCGATTCTCGCGGCGCGCACGCCGCCAGAGCCGGCTCCGATGACGAAAAAATCGGCCGCATCCTGGGTCATGACTGCCTCATGTCCTCAAAGCCCAATCATCCGAAGAAACAGGGACGCATCAAGGCCAAGGTTGGCGCGATGAACGTCGGCAGAGCCTAGAACTGATGGCCGCGCTTTACCATCTCGTCATGCACCCGCTGCATCATGAACAGCGACAGTTGCTGCGTCCAAGACTGCATGGCGACGACCAATTCGTCGAGCATGGCCGGTTGAACCTCTACGTATTTCTTTCCTACAGGGCTGTTGAAGAACGCCGCCGATTGCTTGAGTTCGTCCTCGCTCATCCGACGCGCGTAGATATGAGCCGCGATGTCGATCATCTCGTCGGTTTTCTTGTCGAATTCGGGCGAAAGCTGCGTGAGCACGTCGCCGAGATCCTTGGTCAGATCGGGGCGGGTGCGCGTGAGCATGGGGGTGATCTGCTCCTTGAGCTGCGGCACCATGGGGGTGAAGGATCGCGCCATGCCGGAGGCGATCACGAGATCGCGCGCCGCCGCGAGTTGGGGCGCCGGCGGCTCAGGGGTCGGCAGGGTAGGAACGACCGGCATCGGCGCGGCTGGCACCGGCGCGGCTGGCACCGGGGCGGCGGCCACCGGGGCGGCTGGCGCCGCAGGAGCTTCTTGCGCCAATGCGGCACCCTGGCACATCAGGGCTATGACGGCGGCGGCCGCCAGGCCGCGACAACGATAGTTCATCCGGTGGTCCTTATGGGTTGGGGCTGACGTCTTGCCGATCGATCACACGGGTCCCAGTGCCGTCGTCGGTGATGACAGAGCGGGCATAGCCGATGAACAGCCCATGTTCGACGACGCCAGGCACCTCGTCGAGGCGCAAGGCCAGACGATCTGGATCGGCGATGGCGCCGAAATGACAATCGAGAATAAGATGACCACCATCGGTCACGAAGGCATCGGGGCCGGCGCCGGCCCGAAGATTGATCGGCCCGACGAGGCCGCAATCCTCCGCGACCTTCGCGATCAGGATGCGGGTCGATGCGAGGCCGAACGGGTTGACCTCCACAGGTAGGGGAAACCGCCCCAATTGTGGAACGGCCTTCGAGGCGTCCGCAATGACAACCATAGATGTCGATGCCGCAGCGACGATTTTCTCGCGCAGCAAGGCGCCGCCGCCGCCCTTGATCAACCGAAGGTGGGGATCGAATTCATCGGCGCCATCGATCGTCAAATCGAGTTCGGGGCGTTCGTCGAGCGTTGCCAGAGGGATACCCAGGCCTTCGGCCTGAAGACGCGTGCGCTCTGACGTCGGCACGCAGATTACTTTAAGGCCTTGTCGGACCCGCTCTGCCAGGAGATCGACGAAAATCGTCGCCGTGGAGCCCGTTCCCAGCCCAAGGCACATGCCGTCCCGCACGAACGAAAGCGCGCGCTCCGCAACACGGCGCTTCGGCGTATCGTGCTTGTCGTCAGGCATGAACACTCAAATCGTCGCGGCTGCGAACATGGTGCGGTCAGGGCGACGCGCGCGGGCCGGACACCTATCGAGTTCCCAAGCAAAAGGCAAATTTCGGACCCAAGCGGCCGGGGTGGATTGACGCTGTGACAAGGTGGGTGCGCATGAACGGCGCCTTGAGGCCGGCTTCATCGTCCGTTCAGCTACACGCCCCTATAGGTTTGCCTGTCTCTCGATTAGAGTTTTTGGCCTTCGGTACTCTGCCTAAGCCTTCACAACCAAGGAAGATCTCGATGTCCGCGATCAAGAAATGCATTGCGGCGGGTGTCGCCGCTCTCACGCTCGCCACGGCGACTGTCTCCACCTCTTCGCCGGCCGCCGCTTGGTGGCGTTACGGGTGGGGCGCGCCGGTCGCGGCGGGCGTCATCGGCGGCCTCGCGGCCGGTGCCATCATCGGCGGCGCAGCCCGCCCCTATGGCTACGGCCCGGCCTATGCTTATGGCCCGGGACCCGGCCCCTGTGTGCGGCGTCGCGCCGTTTATGACGGCTACGGCAATTTCGTCGGCTACCGCCCTGTTCGGGTGTGCTGACCCCAAACGCTTAATCAGCTTGGCAATGCCATAGGGTTTCCTTGGCAATGCAGGCAAGACCCTCCGGTTCGCGCCCCACCGGAGGGTCTTCGCGTTTACAGACGATGGAATAGTCTTTTGCTTTCGAGCCCTTATTTGCCCGGCGGGGTGCACACGACCGCATTGTTCAGGACGTAGCAGATCGACATCGTGCCGGTCCGAACATCCACACGGAACACTCCGCCCTCCCGATCATGGCGCGAGGCGATGAGGGCATATTCGCTTTGCGATTGCGCGCCTCCGCCTTCTCCCGGCGGGTAGCATAGGGTCACGCCGATCGTCTGTTCGGACAATCCATATTGGCAGGCTCCCATCTCGCCGGTCGCCTTGTCCAGACGATAGACCCGATTGAGGTCCGTTTCGGGAGCGGCCAGGAACTCGTAGCTGGCCGCATGGCCGATCGAGGGGTCGATGGCGCAGAGCATAAGGGCTCCGAGCCAAATAGGTTTGGCCGCAAAGGGCATTTTTTCCAATCTCCGGCGCCACCCGAATCACATAACGACTATCCTATACACGTCCTCATGGTTCAAATCGCCATGGCCGGCCTAGATCACGATGTCTTTGGATGGAATCCGTCCATGGACATGAACGTGATCGATTCCAATGATATGGAGCATGATATCGTCCGAAAACCCTGCCGACTTTTGGGCATCATGTTCTAGAGATGGTCGGCCAAACCCGGCGAAGCCGTGAGGAGAATTCGGTCCATGAACGCCACGCCCCTCGTCGTCTTCGACCTTGACGGCACGCTCGCCGAAACAGCGGGAGACCTCATGGGGGCTCTGAACGCCGTTCTGGCCCAAGATGGCATCGCGGCTTTGCCGGTGAGCCAGGCCCGCAGCCTTCTCGGTGCGGGCGGGCGGGCGCTCATTCAGCGCGGCTACGCCACAGTGGGGCGTTCGTTGACCACGCCCCGGCTCGAAGAGCTTTTCCGGCTCTTCATAGAGCACTACGAGGCTCATATCGCGGATCATACCACCCTGTTTCCGGGGGTCCTCGACTCTATGGATCGGCTAGCGAGCGAAGGCTTCGTTTTCGCCATTTGCACCAACAAGCTCGAACATGCCTCAGTCAAGCTTCTCACCGCGCTCGACGTGCAACACCGGTTCCGGGCGATTTGCGGCCAGGATACGTTCGATGTGTGCAAGCCTGATGCGCGCGCGCTCCTTCTGACCGTAGAAAAGGCGGGCGGAGACCCTCGGCGCTGCGTGATGGTCGGGGATTCGATCACTGACATCGCGACCGCCAAGGCCGCTCGTATCCCGGTCGTGGCGGTCGATTTCGGCTACACGGACAAGCCCGTCAGCGAGCTTGGACCCGATGTCGTGATCAGCCATTTCAACGATCTCGACGCCGCGGTCCATCAGTTGCTGGGATAGCGGCTTCTATCGGGTATTGCGTCGTCCGTAGATGCTGAAGGCCGCTCCGGCGGCGATGCGCGACACAAGCCTGTCAGAGCCGGAGGACGACGAGCAGATCCTTGGCGTCCACCTGCTGGTTCGGCGCGATGAGAATCTCCTCCGCGACGCCGTCCCGGGCGGCGTGAACGGTGGTCTCCATCTTCATCGCCTCGATGGTGAGTAGGACATCGCCCGCTTTGACGGCCTGCCCGACCTTGATCGCGACCGATGAAATGGATCCTGGCATCGGAGCGTCGACATGGGCGGGATTCCCCTCCTCCGCCTTACGCCTGGCCGGGCGGGTCGCCGAGGCGGCGCGATCGGGCACCGTGATGATGCGAGGCTGACCGTTCAGTTCGAAAAAGACGCGGACCTGCCCCTCATCGTCTGTCGCGCCCCGCGCCGCGAGGGCCACCACGAGCGCCTTGCCGGGTTCGATCTCGATCGAGCGCTCCTCCTCGAGCGCCATGCCATAGAAGAATACCGGCGTCGGCAAGGTCGACACAGGCCCATATTTCCGCAGGGCCACGCTGAATTCGGTGAATACCTTGGGATACATGAGATAAGAGGCGAATTCCTGGTCCGTCAGGCCACGTCCGCACGCTTGCTCGGCCTTGGCCCGCTCCGCATCGAGGTCGGCCTCTCCCAGAAGCGAACCGGGGCGTTCCGTACTCGGCGTCTCGCCCTTGAGGATCTTGGCTTGCAGGTCGGCCGGCCACCCTCCGGGCGGTTGGCCAAGGTCGCCGCGAAACATCTCGACGACCGAGCCCGGGAAGGCGATATCCCTGGCGGGATCGAGGACGTCCTCGCGGGTCAGGCCTTGCGACACCATCATCAGCGCCATGTCGCCCACGACCTTGGATGACGGCGTCACCTTCACGATGTCGCCGAAAAGGTCGTTAGCGACCCTATAGGTCTTGGCCACTTCGCCCCATCGCGCATCGAGGCCAAGCGAACGGGCCTGCTCCTTGAGGTTGGTAAACTGCCCGCCGGGCATTTCATGAAGGTAGACCTCCGATGCGCCGGCACGCAGATCGCTCTCGAAGGCCGCATAGTACCGGCGCACCCCGTCCCAATAGGAACTGATGGGCCGGATCACATCCGGATCGAGCCCGGTATCGCGCTCGCCTCCGCGCAGCGCCTCGACGATCGAGCCGAGGCAGGGCTGCGATGTCGCGCCCGACATGGCATCCATGGCCGCGTCGATCGCGTCGACACCGGCGTCGACAGCGGCGAGCACCGTCGCTCCGGACAAGCCAGAGGTGTCGTGGGTGTGGAGGTGGAGCGGCAGACCGACCTCGGCCTTCAAGGCCTTGACCAATGCCCGCGCCGCCGCCGGTTTCAGCAGGCCGGCCATGTCCTTGATGCCCAGGATGTGGCAACCCGCGCGCTCCAGCTCCTTGGCGAGATCGACGTAATAGCGCAGCGAATATTTGGCGCGCGCCGGATCGAGGATGTCGCCGGTGTAGCAAATCGCCCCCTCGACGAGCTTTCCCTCCTCGGCGACCGCGTCGATCGAGACCCGCATATTCTCGACCCAGTTGAGGCAGTCGAAGATGCGGAACAGGTCCATCCCGCTTCGGGCCGCCTGCCGGACGAAATAGCGAACCACATTGTCGGGATAATTCGTGTAGCCGACCGCATTGGCCCCGCGCAGCAGCATCTGGGTGAGGATGTTCGGCGCTTTCTCGCGCACGAGCGCGAGGCGCTCCCAGGGGTCCTCATTGAGGAACCGCATGGCGACGTCGAAGGTCGCGCCGCCCCAGCATTCCAGCGAGAACAGGCTCGGCAACCCGGTCGCATAGGCGGGCGCGACCTTGGCGATATCGTCGGTTCGCATCCGGGTCGCGATCAGCGACTGGTGAGCGTCGCGCATGGTCGTGTCGGTGATGAGGACGCGTTGCTGGCTCGTCATCCACGCCGCGAAGGCTTTTGGTCCGAGGCGCTCAAGCAACTGACGCGTGCCCTCGGCTCCTACGCCATCCGCCGCTTTCGAGAAGGTCGGCACCTCGGGTCGATGCAGGTCGGCCATCGGCTTGGCGCGTCCCCGGGTTTCCGGGTGGCCGTTGACCGTCACGTCGGCGATATAGGTCAAGAGCTTGGTGGCGCGATCCGTCCGTTTTCGTCCCGCAAAAAGCTCCGGCGTCTCGTCGATGAAGCGCGTCGTGTAGTCGCCGCTGCGGAATTTGGGATGGTTCAGAAGGGTCTCGAGGAAAAATAGGTTCGTGGCGACGCCCCGGATTCGATATTCGCGCAATGCCCGGTCCATGCGGGCCACCACCTCCTCGGGCGAGGGCGCCCAGGCCGTGACCTTCTCCAGGAGTGGATCGTAATACCGGGTCACGACGGCGCCCGAATAGGCCGTGCCCCCATCGACCCGGATGCCGAAGCCGAAGGCGCCCCGATAAGCGGTGATCCGGCCATAGTCGGGGATGAAACTATTGTCCGGGTTTTCGGTGGTGATCCGGCACTGGAGCGCGTGGCCGTTAAGGCGCACGAGATCCTGCGTCGGTATGCCGGTCTCGGCGACCTCGCCAAGCCGCCCTCCTTGAAGGATCTTGATCTGCGCCTTGACGATATCGAGGCCCGTCACCTGTTCGGTGACCGTATGTTCCACCTGAATCCGGGGATTGACCTCGATGAAATAGAACGCGCCCGTATCCGCATCCATGAGGAATTCGACCGTTCCGGCTCCGACATAGTCCGTCGCGTCGCCGATTTTGAGGGCCGCCGCGCAAAGGGCTTGTCTGGTTCCCTCGTCGAGATAGGGCGCGGGCGCACGCTCGATGACCTTCTGATGCCGACGCTGGATCGTGCAGTCCCGCTCGTAGAGATGCATGCGGGTGCCATGCTGGTCGCCGAGAAGCTGCACCTCGATGTGCCGCGCCCGGCGCACCAGCTTCTCCAGATAGACCTCGTCCTTGCCGAAGGCCGCCTTGGCTTCCCGGCGGGCGCTGCGTACCGCGTCGATCAACTCGCTCTCGGCCTCGATCGGCCGCATGCCGCGCCCGCCACCGCCCCAAGAAGCCTTCAGCATGATGGGATAGCCGACGATGCCGGCCAACCGCTTGATCTCGGCATCGTCGTCGGGCAGCGGATCGCTCGCCGGCATCACCGGCACGCCGACCGAGATCGCGAGGTTGCGCGCCGCTACCTTATTGCCGAGCGTCCGCATGGTCGTCGCGCTCGGGCCGATGAAGATGATGCCGTTCGCGGCGCAGGCGTCGGCGAATTCGGGGCTTTCGGACAAGAACCCATAGCCGGGATGAATCGCGTCTACCTTGGCGGCGAGCGCGACCCGGATCACCTCGTCGATCGAAAGATAGGCTTCAAGGGCCCCCAGCTTCATGGTCCCGGTGGCGCCGCGCCCGACCGTATAGGCCTCATCCGCTTTGAAGCGATGCAGGGATAGCTTGTCCTCTTCGGCGTAGATGGCGATCGTCCGGATGCCCAGTTCGGTCGCGGCCCGGAACACGCGGATCGCGATTTCGGATCGATTGGCGACCAACAGGCGCTTGATGATCATCGCGAAGGCCCCATCGTCCCAAGCGTCCCCGCATCGCCGTGGTGACAAGCGGCACCGCGTGTTGCGTCCCCGAATTTGTGCAAGAAGAGAGCCAGCCGATGGATCACGGGGCGGCTTGGTGAGCGCGTCGTCCCGCCTAAGGCACGTCGAATCAGATCGAGACCTGACGACCCAGTTCCACCGTCTTGTCCTGCGGGAGCCGCAGGAAGTCGGCGACATGGGTCGAGTTGCGTTCGAGTAGGGAGTAGATCGCCTCCTGCCAGCGCGGAAGGCCTTTGCCGTCGTCGCGGTGGGTCACACTGGAATGGCCGACGTAATAGGTGATGTCCTCCAGGTCGGCCCCGCAACCGTGGTTCTTCATGCGCTCGATGAGCGCAGGAATGTCGGGACGCTCCATGAACCCGAAGGTCGCATGGGCGCGCCAGAAATGGGGCGCGAGTTCCTTGACCTCCAGCCGCTTGTCCGCGTCGATCCACGGCACTGCCGCACTGCCGACCGTAAGCACGATCAGATCGGTATGGAGCGATCGATTGTGGAGCAGATGCCAAATCAGCACGGCCGGCACGTCACGGTCCTGCCGCGTCAGAAACACCGCCGTCCCAGGCACCCGAGGCGTCTGCTTGGCGACGGTCTGCGACGTGAAATCCTCGATCGGCACGAGGTCCTCGGCGAACCGCTTTTGGACCGCCTCAGTGCCGTGGTGCCACAGCCACATCAATCCATAGACCGCGCAAGCCAAGAGCAGGGGCACGTAGCCGCCGTCCGATACCTTGACCAGGTTGGCGGAGAAGAACGCCGCATCGACGATGAGGAACACGGACGCCACGGCGCCGGCCGCGAGGACGTTCCAGTTCCAAATCTCCCGCATGGCGATGAACAGGAGGACCGTCGTGATCAGCATGGTCAGCGATACGGCTATGCCATAGGCGCTCGCCAGGCTGTCCGACTTGCGAAAGCCCAGGACCAACGCCACGGTAACGACCATCAGGAGCCAGTTCACGCTGCCGACATAGATCTGCCCATAGCCTTCCGACGAGGTCTGTTTGATGGCCAGTCGCGGAAGCCAGCCGAGCTGGATCGCCTGCCGGCTCATCGAGAAGGCGCCGGTGATGATCGACTGGCTGGCGATGATCGTAGCGAGCGTCGCAAGAACGATCATCGGGATGAGGAGCCAGCCAGGAGCCAACCGGAAGAAGATGTTTCCGTCCGTCGGCGCGCCGTCCAGCACGATGGCGGCCTGACCCGCATAGTTCAGAATGAGGCTCGGAAACACGATGGCAAGCCAGGAGACCCGGATCGGCCAAGGACCGAAATGCCCCATGTCGGCGTAGAGCGCCTCGGCGCCCGTGACGCAGAGGAACACCCCGCCGAGCACCAGGAAGGCGGTGACCCCGCCCGAAGACAGGTAGCTGAGCGCATGGACAGGGTTCACGGCGGCAAAGACGGATGGATGATGCAGGATGCCCGTCAACCCCAAGATCGCCATGGCTAGGAACCACACCAGCATGATGGGACCGAAGGCCTTGCCGATCCGCTCGGTGCCCAAAGGCTGGACCGCGAACAGGGCGATGAGGATGACGACGGCGCCCGGCAAAACGTAGGGTTGAAATGCGGGCGTCACCATGTTTAGCCCCTCCAACGCGGACAGCACCGAGATGGCCGGGGTCACGGCGCCGTCGCCGTAGATTAGCGCCGCCCCGAAGAGGCCGATCGCCACGATCACGGGGCGATACCTCTTGATCCCGACCAGCGACATCACCGCCAGGATGCCGCCTTCGCCGTCGTTGTCGAGGCTCATGGCAATGGCCACGTACTTCACCGTCGCGACGATCATCAGCGTCCAAAAGACCAGGCTGAGGATGCCGAGGATCGTCGCCGGATCAGGCTTGCCGCCCGCGAGATCCAGCACAGTCTTGAGCGTGTAGAGCGGGCTTGTCCCGATGTCGCCGAACACGACGCCCAAAGCCGCAAGCCCAAGCCCCGCCAGGCTCGCATTCGAATGGCCGTGGATGGTGCTCGATGTGTGATCCTCGAGGGGCAAAGCCTCGCCCGAACCTGCGGTCGCGTCGGTCGCGGTAGCGTTTGGCAAGGCTTGTCCTCCGATCGATGGCCGAGGCATAACGCGTCAACCCGAGTTCCGGATCAGAACTCCTGTCGCCAGAACGAGACCTCCGCCACGCATTATTTTCGCCGTTGGCGAGGCCGCATGGCGGGGGTAGGCTCATAGTGCGACGTCGCCGAGAGGACCACCCTCAATCGGAACAGGCCCGCGTGTCGGCCTTGATCTCATTAAAGCGCTAGACCCGGCGGCGATCTCGGGGATCGGCGGCGGGTCCTACGTGCCGCAGCTTCTTCCCGCCCGCAGATCGAGGGTTGTCATGGTGCCAAGACCTCGGCCCTTCACCTCGACCGACCGGCCGTGGACGGCGTAACCCTCCGCCTTGTCCAGGAAGATGAGCTTCCGTTCATTCACGACACAGCCGCCGTATCGGTAAGGAACTGGCTCTTGTGTTGAGGATGGCGAAGCGTATTGGTGGGCGCGACAGGGATTGAACCTGTGACCCCTCCCGTGTGAAGGGAGTGCTCTCCCGCTGAGCTACGCGCCCGATCAGCCAAGACGCGTGCCGTAACGCAGGCCCAGCGTCCAAGTCAAGTGTCGCGGCGCTGTTTCACCTGTTACACCAAAACAACGCGGGGGCGGCATGTTCGTTGGCGTTGATCAAAGCCGAGGCGAAATGGTTGCGAGAGCATGGCTGAAAGCGGATTGTTAACGCCACGCTCACCATGATCACCATCTCATGTCGATCGCACATTCGTACAAGAAAGGCACGTCGATGCGTCGTTACGCCATCGCCTTGACCGGGTCTGCCGCTTTCATCCTTGCAGGATTGATCGCCCAGACGGCGGCCGAAGCGTCAGAAGCCGGTTTCTTCACCGACCAGCATAAAGCTTATTTCGAAAGTGGAAACCCACTGTTGGGCGGTTCGCTTCCACCCCCACCGGTGATGGAGCCAGCGCCCCAGCCCGCCGCTTATCAACCTCCGGCGCCGGTTCAGCCGAGCTATGGCGGTGCACCGTCTTCAGCGGGCGACCGTCCGGGCATCGACACCCGCCCCCTCGCTTCGGCGATCCCTCGCGAAGTGGTGGCGTATGACGGGACCTCTCCGGCCGGCACCATCATCATCTCCACCGAGGAAAAGCGTCTCTATTACGTTCTGCCCGATCATCAGGCTGTCAAATATGGCGTCGGGGTCGGGCGCCCCGGCTTCGAATGGTCCGGAACCAAGACGGTCGTCATGAAAAAGGAATGGCCGGATTGGACGCCGCCCCCGGAAATGATCAAACGTCGTCCCGACCTTCCCAAACACATGGCCGGCGGCATCGACAACCCGCTCGGCGCCCGCGCCATGTATCTCGGCAACACGATGTATCGGATCCACGGCTCGAACGAGCCTGATTCGATCGGCCAGGCCGTGTCCTCCGGTTGCATCCGCATGACCAACGACGACGTCGTCGATCTCT
Source organism: Lichenihabitans sp. (assembly GCA_965214365.1). GTDB lineage: Bacteria > Pseudomonadota > Alphaproteobacteria > Rhizobiales > Beijerinckiaceae > Lichenihabitans. The sequence goes on along the minus strand of CBDCBM010000003.1, from coordinate 274,820 downwards.
ATGAGCGGGTCAAGATCGGCACGCGCGCCATCGTTCAGCGCTAAGAGCCAAGTCTAACATGACGACAGGAAGGCCGGGCTCGCCCGGCTTTTTCATGCCTTCTCGGCTTAAGCTTTCTCGACTCAAGCCTGCCCGGGCCGGTCTCTCGACAAGGATTTGCGATCGAGGTCGGCCAAATAGGCCGCCCATTTGACGTCATGACGAAGGCCAAGCTCGTAGAGATAATCCCAGGTGTAAAGGCCGCTGTCATGGCCATCGCTGAACACGAGCTTGGCCGCATAATGGCCGACGGGCTCGATACGGGAGATATTGATCTCGCGCTTTCCGCCCAACGTCTTTCGCTCCCCGGCCGAATGGCCCTGCACTTCCGCACTGGGACTGACAACGCGCAGATATTCGGCGCTGAGCTCGAAACTCGCATCCTCGAAGGCGATGCTGAGCGATCGCCCGTCGTTCTTGAGGCGAAGTTCGCTCGGCCAATGTTCGGCAGTCATTCTTTCGTCCCCTCCTGAGTGCCAGTTCCGGATTGCCACCGGCAATCGCCCTCTTGTACATTGCTTTCAACGATGGGGGAGGATGCTGGTGATCGACAAGCGCGGGACGGCCAAGGCTCGCCGTGGTGATCTGTCAGCGTGGCACCTGCTGTTGCTGCTCCCTTTCCCGGCTGTGCTTTGGGTTCCGTTCTATAATTCGATCGACCCGGTGATCTTCGGCTTTCCGTTTTTCTACGCCTATCAGATGATCTGGGTCGTCATCACCGCGATCCTCACGGCCTTCGTTTACGTCGTGACCCGCTGAACCCCTTCCAAACCCTTCCCCACGACCTGAACGCCGTCGAGTGAACCCATGTCTGTGAATTGGATCGCCCTGGCGGTGTTCGTGCTCTGCTTTGGCGCGGTGACCTGGCTCGGCTTCGCTGCGGCCCGTTGGCGCCGGGGCGACCTCGATCTGCTGCACGAATGGGGTCTTGGAGGCGGCAGCTTCGGAACGCTCATCACCTGGTTCCTGATCGGCGGCGACATCTACACCGCCTATACGTTCATCGCCGTGCCGGCACTGGCCTTCGGTGCTGGCGCCGTGGCCTTCTTCGCGGTGCCTTACACGACACTGATCTATCCGATCACCTTCGTGATCTTCCCTCGTCTCTGGTCCGTTTGCCGACGCCACGGCTACATCACGGCTGCGGATTTCGTGCGCGGCCGCTACGGCAACCGCTGGCTGGCCCTGGCCATCGCGGTCACCGGCATCGTCGCGACCATGCCCTATATCGCCCTTCAACTCGTGGGGCTCGAAGTGGTGATCGCCGGCCTGGGCATCCAGACGACCGGCTGGGCCGGGGACATCCCGCTCATTGTCGCCTTCGTGATTCTCGCCGCCTTCACCTACACGTCGGGACTGCGCGCCCCGGCGGCCATCGCCATCGTCAAGGATCTGATGATCTATGTGACGATCTTCGCGGCCATTGGTGCGGTGTTCACGCAATTCGGCGGATTCGGCGGCCTCTTCGCCAAAATCCCGTCTGACATGCTTCTGCTCAAGTTGCCGCCAGCGGGCTCGACGGGCTCCTACAGCGTCTATGCCACCTTGGCGTTCGGCTCGGCGGCTGCGCTGTTTCTCTATCCGCATTCGATCACGGCGATCTTGAGTTCGGCGAGCCGCGACGTCATCCGCAGAAATTCAGCGCTATTGCCCGCCTACTCGCTGGTTCTCGCCTTCCTGACTCTGCTTGGCTTCATGGCGCTCGCGCTCGGCGTGAAGAGCATGCCAGAATTCGCTCCGATGTTCGCAAAATACAGCCGCAACTTCGCAGTGCCGGCACTGCTCCTCCACATTTTCCCGGCTTGGTTCGCGGGCTTCGCCTTCGCGGCGATCGGTATCGGCGCGCTTGTGCCGGCCGCCATCATGTCGATCGCGGCCGCCAATCTCTGGACACGGAACATCCACCTCGAATTCATCAATCCGCGCGCTAATCCGGCTCAGGAAGCCCGGATGGCCAAGCTGGTATCGTTGATCGTCAAGTTCGGAGCGCTCTATTTCGTCATCGGGATCAATGCGGATTTCGCCATCGCGCTCCAGTTGCTGGGCGGAGTATGGATCATCCAGACGCTGCCGACGGTGCTGGTCGGGCTCTACACGCGCTGGTTCAATTCCTGGGCCCTCCTGATCGGTTGGGCAGTGGGCATCGGCATCGGCACGACGATCGTCGCTCAGGCCAAGTTCACCACCGCTCCCTATGCGGTTTCGATCTTGGGCCTGTCGATCCCCGCCTACCCGGCGCTCTGGGCACTTCTGGCCAATATCGCTGTCACCGTGGTCTTGACAGTGGTCCTCAATTTGATGACTGGGCCGGAACGGCGTGACGCCACGCTCGCATCCGACTATCTGTGACTACCGTCGGTCCATCCGCGTCCTATATGTGAAGTCATGCTGTTCCTCAGTCCCGATGGTTTCAAGGCCGCAGGCCCCTCGCCGCTGATCGACCCCTTTGGGCGTGCGATCACCTATTTGCGCGTCTCCGTGACTGATCGCTGCGATTTTCGCTGCGTCTATTGCATGTCAGAAACCATGGAATTCCTCCCGAAGCGGGACCTTTTGTCGCTGGAGGAACTCGACCGGCTCTGCACGGCCTTCATCGCGCGAGGAACAAGGAAGCTGCGCCTTACCGGCGGCGAGCCTCTGGTGCGCCGCGATATCATGAGCCTTTTCCGGCGCTTGTCGCGCCATGTCGAGTCGCAGGCCCTGGACGAACTGACGCTCACGACCAACGGTTCGCAGCTGGAGCGCTTCGCCGGTGAACTGGCGGATTGCGGCGTTCGGCGCATCAACGTGTCGCTGGATACGCTTGATCCCGCCAAGTTCGGAGTCATCACCCGCTGGGGCGATTTCTCGAAGGTCATGGCTGGTATCGCGGCGGCGCAGAAAGCCGGCATCAGCGTGAAGATCAATGTGGTGGCGCTGAAGGGCGTCAACGAGGACGAACTCGGCGACATGGTGGCCTGGGCTCACGCACGGGCGATGGATATCACCTTCATCGAAGTGATGCCCCTGGGAGACGAGGGTGGCGACCGTTCGGACCAGTTCCTGTCGCTGGCCGAGGTGCGCGACCGGCTCTCCGAGCGGTTCGCACTTGAGCCGCTCACCATGTCGACGGGCGGCCCGGCGCGCTATGTGCGCATCACCGAGACCGGCGGGAAGGTCGGCTTCATTACGCCGCTGACCCATAATTTCTGCGAAAGCTGCAACCGCGTCAGGGTGACTTGCACGGGCACTCTCTATATGTGCCTCGGCCAGAATGACGCTGCCGATCTGCGAGCCGCATTGCGAGCCCCCGACAGCGAGGTCGCCCTCGATGCTGCGATCGCCGAGGCCATCGGCCGCAAGCCGAAGGGCCATGATTTCCTGGCCGACAGATTGGCCGTAAAACCCAGCGTCAAGCGCATGATGAGCGTCACGGGTGGGTAAGCCCGAGATGGCACCATGGGCCTTCGTTCTGGCCGTTCCGGACCTCGACAGGAGCGCCCACTATTTCAGAGATGTTCTTGGCTTTGCCGTAAGTTGGGAAGATGGGCCGGATTGGCGGCTCGTTCAACGAAAGGGCGTGCGCATCATGTTGGGACATTGTCCGAACGACATGCGCCCAAGTGACATTGGTTCGCACAATTGGTTCGGTTATATCACCGTCGTCGATATCGATCGGCTCTTGGATGAATTCACGCGGCAAGGTGCGCGCTGCTCTTCACCGGTGACACAATCTTACGGCATGCGCGAAATCGTGGTCACGACGATCGACGGGCATCGCATCGTCTTTGGGCAGGAGTTGGCGGCCTCTACCCCCGCGCCCGCTGCCGGATCATGAAATTGTCGAACGTATATTCGCTGACCTGCCACCAGAGATATTGGTCGGACCTGAAAGCGAGTGCCGAATCCAGAAGCTTCTTGAAGCGCGGATTGCCGTCGGAAATTTCCTTGTAGACATCGTTGCTGGCCTTGTATGCGGCCTCAAGGATGTCTTGCGGAAAAGCCTTCAGCTTGGCACCACCGACGACGAGCTGCTTCAAGGCGGCCGGGTTCCGGGCGTCGTAAGCCGCCAGCACGCTGGTATGCGTCGCCAGGGCCGCTGTCTGCAGCGCCGTACGATAGGCCTCGGGTAGGGCCTCGTATTTGGCACGGTTGAAGACGACATGCGCCATGGACCCGCCGCGCCACCAGCCGGGATAATAGTAGAAAGGCGCGACTTTATGCAGGCCCGGTCCATCGGCGCCCTCGATCCGAAGATCGTCGTAGGGACTGACCCAGGTCACGGCGTCGATCTCGCTTTTTTCCAGCGCCGCGCGAAGGTCGCTGCGGGCGGTCTGTTGGGGGATGGCTCCTAGCTTTTGCAAGATGCGCCCCGCAAGCCCCCCGGCCCTGATCTTGAGGCCGTTGAGGTCTGCCACCGACTTTAATTCCTGCCGATAAAATCCACCCATCTGAGCGCCAGTGTTACCGGCCGGCAGCGCGACGACATCGTAGCTCGCCAAAAACTCGTTCAGAAGTTCATTGCCGCCGCCTTCCAGCGCATAGGCTGTCTGCTCGCGCGCGTTCATGCCGAACGGGATGGCGGTCGGGACCGCGAAGGCCGGATCCTTACCGTAAAAATAATCGAGCGAGGTGTGACAGGCCTCCAGGGTCGCGTTCTGCACAGCGTCAAGCGCCTGTAGGCCGCCGACCACATCGCCCGGCGGCGACACCTCGATATGAAACTTGCCCGCCGTCAGAAGCGCCACCCGGCGCGCGAAATCCTCGGCGCCCCCATAGAGGATATCGATCGATTTGGGAAAGCTCGACGTCAGCCGCCATGACACTTCAGCGGCTGACGTGAGGGGAGCCGCACTCAATTCAAGGCCCGAAGAGGCTGCCGCAGCCTCTTGCGGCAGGAGGGCCACGGCGGCACCCAAGGCCGCTTGTCCGATGAACCGACGCCGCCCGAACTCCCGCTCCATATCGCCACTCCTCGCGCCGCTGCGGCGCAATGTGATGCAGCCTCATCATAGCCGAAGTTAGGCCCGCGGTCTCATTCGATCACGATGCGTGGCGCGGGCCGCGTCTTGGTGCTCTCGAGGCTTGCCAGCACGCGTCTTGCGATATCTCTATAGGCTTGCGCATGAACGCTGGCTGGCTGCCCAAGCACGATCGGGCGACCGTCATCGGAGGATGTGCGGATGTCGAGCGCCAAGGGGACACCCCCAAGATACGGCACGTCAAGCCGTTCGGCTTCATGTTCCGCCCCGCCATGAGCGAAAATATCGGTCCGTCCCCCGCAATGCGGACAGATGAACGTGCTCATATTCTCGACAATGCCAAGGATGGGCACGTCGACCCGGCGGAACATGGCGATGCCGCGTCGGGCATCGATCAAAGCCAAATCCTGCGGCGTCGAGACAATGACGGCCCCTGCCAAGGGCACCGATTGGGCTAGTGTCAATTGCGCGTCGCCGGTGCCAGGGGGCATGTCGACCACCATGACGTCGATCGCCTCCCAGGCGACTTCTCGCAGCATCTGGGTGATGGCAGACATGACCATCGGGCCGCGCCAGATCATCGGCGTCTCTTCCTCGACCAGGAAGCCGATCGACATAATCTTGAGGCCGTAGCCGTCGAGAGGGCGCATCAGGCGCCCTTCGATGACTTCCGGTTTAGATTTGAGACCGAACAGGCGTGGCATCGAGGGCCCGTAGATGTCCGCGTCGAGAACCGCGACCTTGAGTCCCGTCTCGTGCAGAGCAAGCGCCAAGTTCGCGGCGGTGGTCGACTTGCCGACCCCGCCCTTGCCAGAGGCCACGGCGATGATGGTCTTCACGCCGGAGACGGCCTGCGGTGTTCGCGCCGCCTGGGCCTTCGGACCTGGAGGCGGTGCGGGACGATGGGCGTGACCCTCGTGTGAATGTCCGGTATGGCTATGGCTCGGCGTGGCCCCGGCAGCCTTCTGCGAGGTCAAGGTCACAAAGGCGGCCGCCACGCCGCTGATCGTCTTCACGGCTGCCTCGACGCGCGCCCGAAGGGGTTCGGCGGCTGCGGCAAAGGACGGCTCAACCTCAAGGGACACGAAGACCCGGTCTTCCCGCACAACGATGCCGCCCAGAGCACCTGATTGCGGCAAGGGCGTCGTTCCATCCGGTCCCGGCACATCGACCAGCACCGCCAATATGTCTTGCTGAGAGGGCATCGCCATCCTGCTTCGAGATCGCTTACCCGTTTGATCCCGTCGATCAAAGGATAACGCGATCGTTCCAATATCATAGAACATGACGTGGTCCGAAAACCCCTGCCGACTTTTCGGCATCATGCTCGACGCACAAAAAGCACATTCGCCTATGGCGAATGTGCTTCATGGAAAATGCCGACTATGACAGAGTTTATTAAGGTCCCGCCCCCGTCGTCGATGCCCTAGAGTTTCAGCGGAACCTTGGGAACGGAACTGCCGCTGCTCGGCTCAGTCGGCGTCTCGGGCTCGCCGTCCTCCTCGTCGCTTTCGGACCGAGACGCGCCTTTGCCCTCGCGCAAGTTGCGTTTCTTGCCGGCCTCGACGATGTCCCGTTCCTGGCGCGGGAGAACCGGTCCTTCGGGATAGACGAAGTCTAGAGTCTTCACCCCCGCTTCGTCGGCGGTCACGACGACCCGAACGGTTCCGCCATTCTTGAGCTTGCCGAACAAAACCTCGTCGGCCAGCGGCGTCTTGATCTTTTGCTGGATCACCCGGGCCATCGGTCGAGCCCCCATGGCTTCGTCATAACCATGCTCGACCAGCCATTTGCGGGCTTCATCCGTCAGTTCAATCCCGACATTGCGATCCGCCAGCTGCGCCTCGAGCTGAAGAATGAACTTGTCGACGACCTTGGCGATAGTTTCCGCAGGCAAATGTCCAAAAGGAACAATGGCATCAAGGCGATTTCTGAACTCTGGAGTGAACAGCTTGTTGATCGCCTCCAGATCATCGCCTTCACGCCGGTTTCGCGTAAAGCCGAAGGCCGCACGGGCCATGTCCGCAGCGCCCGCATTGGTGGTCATGATGAGGATCACGTTACGGAAGTCGATCTGCTTGCCGTTGTGATCCGTCAGCTTTCCATGGTCCATCACCTGCAGCAGGATGTTGAACAGGTCTGGATGAGCCTTCTCGATCTCGTCGAGCAGCAGAACGCAATGCGGGTGCTGGTCGATACCGTCGGTGAGGAGTCCTCCCTGATCGAAGCCGACATAGCCCGGAGGCGCGCCGATCAGACGGCTGACGGTATGCCGCTCCATATATTCGGACATATCGAAACGGATCAGTTCGACGCCGAGGCTCCCGGCGAGTTGCTTGGCGACCTCTGTCTTGCCGACGCCCGTCGGGCCCGAGAACAGATAAGAGCCGATCGGCTTCTCGCCATCCCGCAGACCGGCACGCGCCAGCTTGATGGCCGAAGTCAAGGCATTGATCGCTTTATCCTGGCCGTAGACCAGACGCTTCAACGTCTCGTCGAGATGAGCCAAGACCTCGGCGTCATCCTTGGACACGGTTTTCGCCGGGATACGGGCCATCGTGGCGATGGTCGCCTCGATCTCCTTGATGCCGATCGTTTTCTTGCGGCGCGCCTCGGGCAGCAGCATCTGGGAGGCGCCAGTTTCGTCGATCACGTCGATGGCCTTATCGGGCAGCTTGCGATCGTTGATGTATTTGGCGGAAAGCTCCACTGCAGCTCGCACCGCCTCGGTGGTGTATCGGACCTTGTGGAACTCCTCGAAATAGGGCTTGAGCCCCTTCATGATCTCGACCGCATCGGGGATCGACGGCTCGTTCACGTCGATTTTCTGGAATCGCCGCACAAGCGCTCGGTCCTTCTCGAAATACTGCCTGTATTCCTTGTAGGTGGTCGAGCCAATGCAGCGCAGCGTGCCCTGCGCCAAGGCAGGTTTCAACAGGTTCGATGCATCCATAGCGCCTCCTGAGGTGGCACCTGCGCCGATCACGGTGTGAATTTCGTCGATGAAGAGGATCGCGTTCTTGTGGTTTTCGATTTCCTTCATCACCTGCTTCAGGCGTTCCTCGAAGTCGCCCCGGTAGCGCGTACCTGCCAGCAGCGTGCCCATGTCGAGCGCGAAAACCGTGGCATCGGCCAGAATCTCCGGCACCTCGTTCTTGGTGATCTTGCGGGCCAAGCCTTCAGCGATGGCGGTCTTGCCGACCCCAGGATCGCCCACCAGAAGCGGGTTATTCTTCTGTCGTCGGCACAGGACCTGAATGGTCCGTTGGACCTCTGTCTCACGGCCGATCAGGGGGTCGATCCGGCCATCTTTGGCCTTCTTGTTGAGGTTGACGCAATAAGCCTCCAACGCGCCGTCCTTCTTCTTGGGCTCGCTTGAGTCTTTCGGGTCCTTGGCCTCTCGGCCGTCCTCCTCGTCGCCGCCGCCCCCGCGCGGGGTTTTGGCATTGTCGGTCAGCCCAGGCCGCTTGGCGATCCCGTGAGAAATGTAATTCACGGCATCGTAGCGGGTCATGTCCTGTTCTTGCAGGAAATAGGCCGCATGGCTTTCTCGTTCGGCGAAGATCGCGACGAGGACATTCGCCCCCGTCACCTCCTCACGCCCTGATGACTGGACGTGGATATGCGCCCTTTGAATCACTCGCTGGAAGCCAGCCGTGGGCTTAGCATCATCGTTGCCATCCGCGACGAGGTTCTCGAGTTCGTGCTCGATGTAGTCGACAATCTGCTTCTTGAGCGCATCGACGTCGACCGAACAGGCGCGCATGACGGCTGCGGCGTCGGAATCATCCGTCAGCGCAAGCAGAAGATGTTCGAGCGTCGCATATTCGTGGTGCCGGTCGTTGGCGAGCGCCAAGGCCCGGTGGAGAGATTGCTCAAGGGCGCGAGAAAATGCTGGCATTGGGGCAGCGGCCTTTCACTTCTTTTCCATGATGCATTGCAAGGGGTGTTGATGCTTCCGGGCGAAGTCCATGACCTGAGTCACCTTGGTCTCCGCCACTTCGTAGGTGAACACGCCGCATTCTCCGACACCATGTTGATGCACGTGAAGCATGATGCGCGTCGCCTCGTCCGCCCCCTTGTTGAAATACTTTCTCAGAACCACAACGACGAACTCCATCGGCGTGTAGTCATCGTTGAGGAGCAAGACACGATACATGCTCGGGCGCTTAGTCTGGGCCTTTGGCCTCGTAATGACCGCAGTTCCGGCTCCATCGCCATTCTTCCTCGGTTCCTTGGGGCCAGCGGAAGCAGCGACCCCGTCCCTTGAACACCTGACCAAGGCTTGGTCGATCGCGGTCGCGGTCACGGCAACATCATCCTCATTCATTGAACGCCGTAAGCCCGACCGGCGTGTTTCTCTTAATGTACGGTTCCGTTCGCTGCTTCGCCAGGGGATGGCGCCCTTCCACGTGAGGATAGTTTGCACTGAAAATGGCGCAACCAAGGCTCCGTCGCCCATGAATTGATCTGCCGCACTACCGAGGGTGGCCTCGAATCGAAAAAGGCCCGGCATAGCCGGGCCTTCGTCTCATCATGCCCGTTCGGCGGGCAGGGTCAATACGCTTACTTGGCGAAGGCGCGCGCCTGCTCGAAAGGCTTGTAGGCGTCCTTGGCCAATGAGGTCATCAGGTCGCCCATGCGCGTCATACCGGCCATCATGGTCTCGTAAGACGTCTTGGCGTAATCCGACTGAATTTCCATCATGCTCTCGATCGACTTGACGCCCATCAGCTTGCCGAACACGGCGGACGTCTCCTCCATGGACTTCTTGGAGAGGTCAGATGCCTCAGCGGCAATCTGCTGCATGCCGCGGGACAGGGCGGCGGCCGATTGGGTGGTCGCTTCCATCTGCGAACGGCTGATCTGCTGAAGGCTCTCGACGCTCTTGAACATGGTTTCTTTCCTCTTTCAGGCTGCTGTCACGATCGTTCACAGAGGCACACAGTCCAAGACCAGATCGACTGAAATACTCATTTTATGAGGTTATTCAGACGCTTATCTATGGGCTCACTGCTCGGAACGCGGTCGGGTTATCGACCGTTCCGCCCAAACTAGTTGCAGCGCAGCAATTCGTCAAGGCATTTGCTGCGCTGCAACATGCCTCATTTGGCGGCAGCTGCACCCGATCGCGACAAGCCGACACTTTTGGACAACGGGCTGTTAACGGCACTGTAACTGCGATCCCCTACCGTTCCAGACCGTGCCCTTTCGGCCACGTGGACGACGTACATCAGCCGTCCGGCCGACCGCCACCAGCGTTGGAACAAGGACAAGTCCATGGTGACGCGTAACGTCAAGTCGTTGAGTTTAGGGCGTTTTGTACCGTATGCGGCCGTCGCCTTACTGACCCTGGCCTCCACAACCACAGCTGAGGCCCGGAGCCGTTATTTTCATTATCGCCACCACTACGCCGCCGCGCATCGCTGGTCCCCTCCCGCCCAGCGGGGCCGTGCCAATTTCGCGAGCAGCGTCGCCAGCAACTTCGCCGCGATGGTGGTCGATGCCAATTCGGGCCGGACACTTTACGCCGTCAACGAGGATGCGCCGCGCCATCCCGCCTCGATCACCAAAGTCATGACCCTTTACCTGCTGTTTGAGGAGCTTGAGAGGGGCCGCATGCGGCTCGATTCGCCGTTGACGGTGTCCGCCCATGCGGCAGCACAGTCGCCGACCAAGCTCGGCCTGCGTCCCGGCTCCACAATCTCGGTCGAGAACGCCATCAAGGCGATCGTGACGAAATCGGCCAACGACATGGCCGTGACGGTGGCCGAGAATATTGCCGGAGACGAGGAGTCCTTCGCCGCGGCGATGACCGAGAAAGCCCATTCGCTCGGCATGTCCCATACGTTCTACCACAATGCCTCGGGTCTGCCGGACATGCGGCAGCTGACGACGGCGCGGGATCTCACCATTCTCGGCCGCGTCATCCGCGAGCGCTTTCCCCGCTACTATCATTATTTCTCAACGCCGAGCTTCACTTATGCCGGTTCTTTCATGCCGAACCACAACCATCTCATGGAGCGGGTGGATGGTATGGACGGCATCAAGACCGGCTATACGGCGGCTTCGGGCTTCAACCTCCTCAGCTCGGTCAATCGGGACGGTCGGCACATCGTATCCGTGGTCCTCGGTGGACGCACTGCGGCCAGCCGCGACCGCGTGATGCAGGCGCTGATCGAGACCCATATCGAGGAGGCATCGGCAACCCCAAGCACGCGCGTCGCCGATGCCGCCGGCCCCGTGGAAGAGCCGTCCAGTCCCCCCAGCCAGTCCTTCAGCCCACCACCAGTCGACCGCCAAAAGCCGATGCACTCCCAGGACGTCGGGGAGGCCGATGATACGGACGCCGCAGCCCCTGACAGCCCTACGGTGCCGACTCGCGTGACTTTCTCATCCAGCGAGGCAGCGGATGGTAATGTCGAGCGTGCGCCGCCACGCGGCCCGAACCTCATCGCCCCAGATCTGGCTCTTCCGGCCGTTCCCCTTCGACGTGCCGCCCAGATCGCCCGGCCGCTCCCGCCCCCACGCCTTGCACAGGTCGCCGAGGCCGACCTCGAGTCGGCTGCGGCCCCAAGATCCCAGGCTGAGAAACCCCAGGCTCCCAGTACCAAGACCATCGCATTGAAGCCGCCGAAGCCCGAGAAAATCCGACCGGCCTTTATCGCTGGCGCTCCAAAGACGGTCGAAACCGCCCGTATGCCTGGTCCGATGGGCGCCAAGGAGCGGCAGCGCTTCGCACTGGATGGTTCGACCAATCGCCGCCCGTCGCTCAACGAGGCGGGATCCGGCGCGGTGGCCACCGCGACGCCCTCCTCTCTTCATTGGGTAACAGGCGCTCAGCCCGTCAGGCTCGGCCCCAGCGCCGATAAAGCGAAGATCAACCTGTCCGGGAAGCCGGCCGTCGAGCCGAGTTCGACCGGCTCCATCGATCACAGCGCTACCCGGTTCGCCAAGGCGGAAGCCCCATCGTCATCGGGGTCTCGGGGCGGATGGATCATCCAGGTCGGCGCGACCGACAACGCCGGCAAGGCCAATGATCTGCTGAGCCGTGCCAAGACCGAGGGTCGATCGGCCCTGGCCTCTGCCAGGCCCTTTACCGAAAAGGTCCAAAAGGGCGACGCGACGCTGTATCGCGCGAGATTCGCCGGCCTTGAGCCAAACGAGGCCGAGGCCGCCTGCAAGACCTTGAAACGCTCAGGATTCGCATGTTTCGCGACCCGCAACTGACCGGCGCCGGCGAGCCAGCCGTCTGCGCGCCCTCCCCTGCTTTCGTGTTCACCACGCGTAATGGAATCTCACAGATGTCGGCGCATCAGGACATCTTTGGCCTCGTTCACCCGGGCCGCCATATCGGTCGACCCCCCATGGTCGGGATGGAATCGCTTCATCAGCGTTCGGTGGGCTCGAGCGATTTCTTCCCGGCGCGCGCCCTTCGCGAGACCAAGAAGCTCGTAGGCCTCATTTTCCGACATGGCGCCGTAGGCGGCTCGCCGCCCGCCGCCCGCCCCCTCGTCGGCCCCCGCGTTTCGCTGATCCTCATCTGCGACACGCCATCCGGGCGACCGGCGGTCGAGATAAGCCTCTAGAAGGCGGCCGCCTTCAGGATCAGCCGACCGGCACAACCGCTGCAAGGACACGAGGTCCGCCAGCGCGATGGAATCCAACGATCGCCCGTTCAGGGGACCAGCCACGACGGAGCCGCTCATCAGGCCGCTCGCATGGTCGAGTTCCATGGCGATCAGGACCGATCTGACGCGTGTCACACGGGGGGCCGAGGCGCGGCCCCGCATGGCTCGGCCGAAGGAGGCCCAGTTCGGCGTCGTCTGGCCACTGGTCAGCCAGAAGCCGACGCCTGCGAGGCCGATAGCCAATTCCACCTGCCCCCGCAGCAGCATGAGAACCGCCGCGCCCAAAGCCACCACACCGCCGCCCTGTTTGAGGCGCCGCGCGATGGCGGCGGGATTCGCCCTGACGAACTCACGCAGTAGCGTTGAGCCCAGCCAAAGCAGCAGCAGACCGGCGATTATCGGGATCATATCGAAACTATCATGACCTTATCGGAGCTGCGACAGCAAGCCCTGAGCATCCCGCGACGCTTTGTCCCGGACCAGCCGCTCCATTCCCGCGCGGCCAGCCGCCGCATAGGCCGCCGCTGCCGAAAGTAGCGCAGCGAGCTTGGAGGGCGCCGCAGGATCGAAGGCCGCATAGGCGCCCCCCGTCAACCGTGCGATCTCGCGAAAGCCGCGCTCGACTGCAGGATCACGTCCCTCGTGGAACATGAAGGCTTTGACGCCGAGCAGCGCCAGTTCGCCTGCGGTGGCGCATAGCGGATCGATCCGCTCCTCGATCGCATCGCCCACAAAGACCAGCGCGCCGACGCGCGCGTGCCGGGCCTCGTCAACCGCATGGGACAGCACGCGGCCGATCTGCGTGTTGCCGCCTTCGACGGCGATCCTGCTCATGTAGCGGGCCAGACCCGCCCCACCCGACACGAAGGGCGAGGCGCGGCATTCGCGCAACCCACGAAAATAGACCAATTGAATGTCGAGGCCGCCCAGCACCTCGGTCGTCTCGAACATGCGGCCCTGCAGCGTCAATGCCAAATCCCAGGTGGGCTGCCGGCTCATGGTCGCGTCGAGCGCGAAGATCAACCGCCCACGAGCGACACCGGCGACTGGGGCTTCGGAAACCCTTCGCCCGCCCCCGATAAAATCTTCCACGCGCCTTCGGGCGCCAGACGGTGAGACGGGAGGCTGCTGGTTCGCGGTAGGCATCGCTGAAACCTCGCCGGTGACATCACCAGATACTCTCTAAATTGGGCGCGGAATCGCGTCTGCAAGCCGCTGCTGCCGTAAGGATGCCAAAGACGTCCGACGCTCTATGGGTCCATTTTCGGAACGCGGAATATCTGCTGACCGATATGGCCGAGTTCCTCCGACAGCGCGGAATCGCACCAAATCCGAAAGCCGGCGGCTCGCGCGCGATCACAGAACACATAATCCTCCCCGATCACCACGCCACTGATATCGTCGGACAAAAAGCGGAAATAGGGTCGCACGAGCGCCTCGAAGACCTTCATGCGGATCAGGAGACACCCGGTCGGGATCCGCTGCATCTCAACGAGATTCCCAGGCCTATCTTCGGGCTGTTCGACGAGCCTCGTGCCCAAAAGGTCGAACGGCGGCACGCGCTTCACATAGGTCGCCCCCACGATGTCTTTCTGATGGATCAGCAGTCGCAGCAGCGCGGTGGGCGGAAATACCATGTCGCTGTCGAGGAACAGCAAGAAGTCAGCCCCAAACCTCTGCGCCAGTTCGACGCCGTTGTTGCGGGCAATGGCGACGATCGAGGATTTGACGCTGATGAGTTCGAGCGGCAATGCGCTCGATCCGCGACAAAGTTCCGCGAAGGCCATCGCGAAGGACGCATGGACCATATCGCCGGACGGAACCGCGATCGCCACGCGAGGCAGGGATGAAGCCATGGCGGATGATTATCCTCCTTGACGAGGCGGATGGCCGCTTCGCCTCAGATCAGCCCGAGGTCACGCAATTCGCGCCGCAACGGTTCGGGAAATTTCGCGAGACCAGCCGGCCCCGACCCGATATCGGGAGGTGCTTCATGCGACAAAAGATAGCGCCAGCCCTGAAAGGCCTTTCGGGGGCGTGATTCAACCTCGACGAGGTGCGGGTCGAGCACGAACTGACATCGCCCGATGCCCTCCGAGTCGGTGAACGACCGCAAGTCGAGCAGAGTCTGCCGGACGATGATCTGCCCCTTGATGACCCAATAGAGAGATCCGCCGTCCAACACCTCGTCTCGGCGCTTGGGTGTCATGCGGGTCGTGTGCCAATGTTCGGGAGGCTGGCCGGCGCCACGCCGCTCCGCCAGGCAAGCGGCGATCCAACGGTCGAGGTCGTCGATCGATTCGGTGCCGACGCAGAGCTTGATGATGTGGAGAGACATAGCCCTGTCATAGGCTGCCGCGCACGGCGGGCAAGCCCCTTGCGGGCGAGGCCACAGTTTTGTGCGACCCGCCCGAGCTGGGTCAAATGTTCTCGTAATCCTCGACGAACCAGGGTTCCGCCTTGCCGCCGGCGATCCATTCCTGCCACGCCGGCAGGGCCATAACGCAATCCATATAGGCGCGCGTCTCGGGCCTCACCTTGATCGCATAGGCATGCAAGCGGTTGACGACCGGCGCGAACATCGCGTCCGCAGCCGAAAAGGCGCCGAACAGGAAAGGTCCGGCCTGCCCGAATGCGCTCCGGGTTTCGGCCCAAGCGGTCTCGATGCGATCGATGTCGGCCTGCACCTCCTCCCCGATCGGGGTCGGCCGGGGCGCCCGTCGGAAATTGGTCGGACAGCTTTGCCGCAGCTTCGGGAAGCCGGCATGCATCTCGGCGCACAGTGCCCGCGCGAGGGCCCGCGCGGCGCGATCCTTGGGCCAGATCGGTTTGTCCGGAAAGGCCTCGGCGATGAATTCGAGGATCGCCAGCGTTTCCCAAATCGCCATCCCGTCCGCCTTGAGCACGGGCACCTTGCCGGTCGGCCCGTGCGCCAGCATCTCGGCTCGCGTCGTCGGCCGGTACATGGGGATCACGGTCTCGTCGAAGGGGATGTCGAAATGCTTGAGCAGGATCCACGGCCGCAGAGACCACGAGGAATAGGCCTTGTTGCCAATCACGAGATGAAGCCGCATGAGACGATCCTGGTCAAACCATGCGCGATCTTGGAGGCCGGCGGCCCCCCGAGGCAAGCAAGTTTTCCTTATCGATGCCATTCCCATCTGCGATGGTTGGCGTCGGCCGGATCGACGGCTAAGGCTTGTCGCACCGAAAGCGCTCGATCACGATGGTGGAGAGCATGATGTCGTCCCAAAACCCGTGCCGACTATTCGGCATCACGCTCTAGAGACGAAGCGGACCATGCCCCTTTCAACCCTGGATCTCACCGGCCTTGGCGTGTTCCTGCTGGCTTGGGCGGCCTATCATGTGTTCGTCGAGCAGATGTCGACCGACCGACCCGCGCTCAACAATCTGATGAACGAATACCGTGTGCGCTGGATGATCGAGATGCAGACCCGCGACAACCGCATCGTCGACAGCTCGATCATGGGGACGCTTCAAAGCGGCACCGCCTTTTTCGCATCGACATCGCTGTTCGCGCTCGGCGGGGCGTTGGCCCTGCTTCGCGGGGCGGATGACGCCATGAAGGTGCTCTCCGACCTGCCGCTTGGCGCTCCGGAAAATCGCGGCCTGTGGGACATCAAGGTCATGGGCCTCGTGCTGATCTTCGGCTACGCTTTCTTCAAGTTCGCCTGGTCCTACCGCCTGTTCAACTATGTGGCCATCCTGATCGGCGCGACTCCGAGCGCCTCCTCGGGACGGGAAGAACAACGACATCTGACCGCCCTGAGGGCGGCGGAAATGTGCATCGTCGCGGGCCGACATTTCAATCGTGGCCAGCGCGCCTTCTTTTTCGCCCTCGCCTATCTGGGTTGGTTTATCAATCCGGTCGTGTTGATGGCGGCGACCATCCTCATTCTGGTCATGATCCTGATCCGTCAATTCGCCAGCGACGCCCGGGCCGCCGTGACGCTCAACCTGCCGTCCGAGGCCGCGCCGGCGCCCTATCAAGGGCCGGGGAAGACCGAGGCGATCTTGCCGGTGAACCAATAGCCGGCGAGACCGATCCATTCGCGGGTGACCATGTCGAAACGGGCGAGCCCGACGCCGACATCCCGGTTGGGCTCGAAATCGCGCCAGGTATCCGTTGTGCGATAATCGACCGGCACGGGCTCCACGGGGAAGCCCGCGGCGCGGAACAAGCCCATGGCGCGGGGCATGTGATAGGCCGACGTGACGAGGAGCCATCGCTGGCCCGTCTTGGGTTGCAGCAGATCGCGACTGAACTCGGCATTCTCCACCGTGTTGCGGGAGCGGTCTTCGAGGGTGATGCGACTAGGGTCGACGCCCATCGAGACCCACAGACGTTTCGCATCGGCGGCTTCGCTCCCGATCTCGGCCACGAGCGCATTGGAGCCGCCGGAATAGACGATCCGCGCGCCGGGGTAGCGTCGCGCCAGGACCACCGCCTCGGTGATCCGCGTGGCCGCATTGGTGATCGCCACCTGACCCCGCGCGGCACCGATCACTTGATCGACCGCGCCGCCGAGGACAATGATACCGGTCGGCGCCTCATCGCCGAGAGCGGCCGAGGGAAAGCGGTTTTCGAGCACACGCAACAGCAAGGTGCCCGAAGGCATGACCCCGCAGATCAGCAGCCCGAGGCCTGCTGCCAGCACGAACCCCCTGCCCCGCGTCGACCGGCCCCGCAGGAGCAACAGGCCTCCGATCGAGAGTGCCAGCGTGATGACATTGACCGGCGCCGTCAGCAGCCACAGAAGTTTCGACAGGACGAAGAACAATGGCGGGTCTCATGCGGAGCAGGTTGAACGGAACGACCGGAACGTTCGCCCTCTATGCGTATCTGTGCCTTGCCGTCGCGTCGGCGCCCGGATCGGCCATGGCGCAAGGCGCCCCCCTCATCGGACCGCCCGCCTGGGCCGCCGTGGTCGGCAACACCATCGCCGGAAAGACGCCCGACGGTGCCTATGCGGAGTTCTTCGCCTTGGACGGAACGGTCGTGCTTCTCGATGACGGCGGACGTGAGGCTGGCCATTGGATGCTCAAGGGTCCCTTGATCTGCCTGACCTTTCCGGCCGATCCCGACGAACATGCGGAATGCCGCCGGATCGAGCTGGAGGGAACCAGCGGAGCCTTCGTCGATGCCGACGGGTCACGCTACCCCTTCGACATCCTGCCCGGGGACGCCAAGCATCTGCGGTGAGGATTACTGCATCGGCAGGGTGTTGTTGGTCAGAAAGGCGGTCCATTCGTCAGGGGACCCGAAGAAGGTGTTGCGGTCGACCTTCGCCCTGATCCCGTCGATATGGCCATCCGACTGATATTGCCAGAAATGCCAGCGACGCCCCGCATATTTGACCGAAGGATGATATTTCGTGCTGCGGACCCAGATCGGATAATCGTTGAGCGCGCCACCGGCCAATATGCCGGCGTAGAAGTCGACGGTGGAATAGATCACCGGCTTCTTGCCATAATGGCGCTCCATCTCCTCCAGCATGTTTCGCATCTCGGCGAGCGTCGGCTCGCGGTAGAGCGTGCGCTTGCAGGTCGGCGAGGTGGGCGTCAGCTCGACGTCGAGCACGGGCGGCAGCGCATCGGCTTCAACCGGCACGGTCTGTTCCAGGAAGGCCATCTGCTCCTGCCAGGAGCGGCACCAATAGACGAAATGATAGGCCCCTCGGGGCAGGCCGACCGCCCGCGCCGCAGCCCAGTTCCGGGCGAACTTGTCGTCGAGGTTGTCACCGCCCTCGGTCGCCTTGATCCAGGCGAATTGCACGCCCGAATTCTTCACCCGGTCCCAGTCGATCTCGCCCTGATATTTCGACACGTCGATGCCGTGAATGGCGAAATTGGTTGGCAGCGGGCCGCCGAAATTCGACAGGGTCGGTTCGACGGAGGCGCAGCCGGCGAGGCTCAACGCCACCCCGACCACCGTTCCCAGAACAGATAAGATGCGGACCAGCGTCATGACCGAACCGTGACCTCTCAGAAAGTGATCTCGATCATTAGAAATGTTCTCGTAACGGCTCGTTAAAGCAAGGACAAGAGATCATCGTGTCAGGCCCCGCGCCAGGCCACAAAACGATTATAGTTTGAAAGGGATAGCACGCTTTTTCAGGTTGTTGACCATGTTTCGAGGTCACAAGAATGCCGTGACGCGCGCATAGACAAGCCCCATGAATCGAACTCTTCGTACAGCGCTCGCCACCGTCGCCTTTTTGGTTGGCGCCGGCGCCGCCTCGGCCAAACCCTCTTGCGCCGATGCCCAGGCCCTCGGCACCACGCGGGACATCGAGGTCGCCGGCCCGATGCGGCTCGGCCTCAAGACTTATCCCCAGACGCTTGACCTTCACGATCACGAGGTGGTCCTGACCTTCGACGATGGGCCGTCGCGCACGACGACGCCACGCATTCTCGACGCCCTGGAGAAGGCTTGCGTCACCGCCGATTTCTTCCTCATCGGCCGCAATGCAGCCGCCGCGCCGCTCCTGGTGCGACGGGAGATTCAAGATGGCGACACGGTTGGCCACCACAGCTATTCCCACCCGGCCGTGACCCTGCGCGGGTTGTCGGACGCCGCCGCACGTGCCGACATCGATAAGGGAATCGAGGCGGACGACACTGCGGCCTACGGCTCCTATTCGGGCCAGCCGCGCGTGCCCTTCTTCCGCTTCCCCGGTTTTGCGGACACCCCCGCCCTGCTCGACCATCTCGGATCGGAAAACATCGCGGTGTTCGGCGCCGATCTCTGGGCCTCGGATTGGATTCCGATGACGCCAGATGTGGAGTTGCATGTGCTGATGGCGCGTCTCGATCGAGCCGGGCGCGGCATCATTCTCCTGCATGATACGAAAGAGCAGACGGCGATGATGCTGCCGCGATTCCTGGACGCGCTCAAGGCCGGCGGCTACCATGTCGTTCATGTCGTGCCCGGCACCGCGACCACCGCAACCCGCCCTGCGCCGGCCGGCTGGCATTCGGAAACCGCGCGGATCATCGAGCATCTGTGGCCGAAGATCGCCCATGCGAGCCTCGCCACCCCGGCGGCGCTGCGTCCATCGGAGCCATAGCGGCGAGATCATCCGGGGCTATCGGTGGCGGTCCAAGACGCCTCGTCCCGAGCCAACCGCGAGACCGTCGGGTGAAAACATGAGGGCAACCCAGGAGTTCGCTCGACGACGCCGAAGATCACCCGCAGTTTGACAGGGTTCGGGGGCGCCCTATAAGCGCGGTCTCTGTTGTCCGGCACGACGCTGCCTTCCGATCGAATGAGTAAAGAGCAATGCTCGAAGGTTTGCGCGCCGCGCAGAATACCTGGGTCGGCAAGGGCATCCTGACCGTCGTTATGGGCCTCATCGTCGTGTCCTTCGTGATTTGGGGCATCGGCGACATTTTTCGCGGCATCAGCGTGAACGAGGTCGCGAAGGTCGGCTCCATCGGCATCTCGGTGGCATCGTTCCAGCAGTCCTATCAGACCGAATTGCAGACCCTGCAGCAGCGCGCCCGCCGGGCGATCACCAACGAGGAAGCGCATCAATTCGGCTTAGACGGGCAGGTCCTGTCCCGCATGATTTCGGACGCGGTGATGGACGACAGGGTTGCGGCCTTGGGCCTGGCGATTTCCGACGCGCAACTGGCCAAATCCATCACCAGCGATCCGGCCTATGCTGGCCCAGGGGGCGCCTTCGACAAGACCCGATTCAACGCTTCGCTGCGCGACCAGGGCTACAACGAGCAGAGTTTCGTCAAGGAACAGCGGCGCGTCTACTTGCGCCAGCAGTTCGTCCAGGCGTTGCTCGGCGAGATGGCTGTCCCCAAGGCGGCTTTGGAGGTCCTCGACCGATTTCAATCCGAAGCCCGCGCGATCGATGACCTCACACTGACGGCGGCTGCGCTCGGGCCAATTCCGCCCCCGGACGACGCAGCGGTGCAAAGCTATTTTGACGCGCACAAACGGGCCTTTGACGCTCCCCAATATCGCAAGCTCGTGCTTCTTAGCCTAACGCCGGCAAGCCTGGCCAAACCTGACGAAGTTTCCGACGCCGATGCGCGTAAACTCTACGATGCGGTCAAAAACCAGCGCTACGGGACGCCGGAACGCCGGACCGTGCAACAAATCTTGTTTCCCTCCGAAGCCGAGGCGGCGGCAGCCTTGGCGCGGCTTAAATCAGGGACGCCCTTTGCCGACATCGCCAAGGATCGCAAGCTCGAGCCGAAGGATGTCGACCTCGGCACTGTGACCAAGGAGCAGATCTTCGATAAAGCCGTCGCCGACGCCGCATTCTCCCTGCCGGCGGATGGCACGAGCGAGCCTGTGAAAGGCACCTTCGGACCGGTGCTCGCCCATGTCGTGGCGATCCAGCCATCGGCGCTCAAGCCCTATGAGGACGTGGCGCCGGCCCTCAAGCAGGAGCTCGCGCTCAAAACCTCGACCTCGCGCATCCAGGGTTTACACGACAAGATCGAAGACGCCCGCTCCTCGGGCAAATCCCTGACCGATGCCGCCAAAGCGGCCGGATTGGAAACCAAGACCATCGACAGCGTGGATGACAAAGGGCTCGACAAGGACGGCAAACCTGTCGAGGGCTTGAATGATCGCGAGGCCCTGCTGCGGGCGGCTTTCGCCTCGGATGTCGGGGTCGACAACGACACCGTGCAGGGACGGGACGGCGGCATGACATGGTTCGAGGTCGCTGCCGTCGACCCGGCCCGCCCGAAACCCCTCGCCGAGGTCAAGGCCCAGGTCGTCGCCGCCTGGACCGAGCAGGAGATCACTCGCAAGCTCGACGCAAAGGCGGCAGATCTCGTCAAGAGCATCGATGGTGGCCAGACCATGGCCGCAGCCGCTCTATCCCTTGGCAATCTTCCCGTCGCCCAGGCCGTGGATATCAAGCGTGGCGGCGCCAAAGGTTTTTCGAACGAGGTCGTCGCGCAGGTCTTCGACGTCAAGGTCGGCGAAGCCGGATGGGCGCCGGTCGGCGACGGCTCGCGCCTCGTGTTCAGAGTGAAAAAGAGCGTCGTGCCGCCGTTCGATCCCGCCTCCCCGCTCACGACGCAGGTCGAGGAGCGCTATCGCCTCGCGCTGTCAGACGATATTCTGGGCGGCTATCTGTCCAAGGTTGGTGCGGAAATCGGAACCAAGGTCAACCAGGAGGCTCTGCGCAATGCCGCGGGTGCATCCTTTTAATGCCGCTCTGCGGCATCGATGAATTCGAGAGCCGTTACGCCGAAGGGCGCGCGGCCCTGATCTGGTCGGTGCATGTCGCCGACCTCGAAACTCCGGTCTCGGCCTTCCTGAAACTGTCCGCCGGTCGGAATGGCAACCTCTTCCTCCTGGAATCCGTCGAGGGTGGGGCAGCGCGCGGGCGCTTTTCGATGATTGGGCTCGATCCAGACGCCATCTGGCGCTGTAACGGCGCGACCTCGGAGCTCAACCGCGCGGCGCTGGTCGATCTCGATCGTTTCGAACCCTGCCCAGGCACCCCGATCGAAGCCCTGCGCGGGTTTCTGGCCGAATCCTCGATCGATATGCCTGCCGGCCTGCCGCCCATGTCGGCCGGAGTCTTTGGCTATCTCGGCTATGACATGGTCCGCCACATGGAACGATTGGCGGAGCCGAAACCCGACCCGATCGGCGTTCCCGATGCCATATTGATCCGCCCGACCGTGATCGTCGTGTTCGATACGGTGCGCGACGAAATGATCGTCGTTACTCCGGTGCGTCCTCGGGCAGGCATCTCTGTCGACATGGCGCGGGAGGCGGCGAGCGAACGGCTGGACCGGATCCTCGCGGTCCTGGACGCGCCGCTCGATCATCCGACGGCGCCCGTCGATCCCCTGATGAGCTCCGTCCGCCCCACATCCAACACGCCGACGGCGGACTTCCTGGCGATGGTCGCGACCGCCAAAGACTATATCGCCGCCGGTGATATTTTTCAGGTCGTGCTGTCGCAGCGCTATTCCATGCCCTTCGCGCTGCCCCCCTTTTCGCTTTATCGCGCGCTTCGGCGCATCAATCCCGCGCCTTATCTCAGCTTCCTCGACTTCGGCGGCTTTCAGATCGCCTGTTCAAGCCCCGAGATCCTGGTGCGTCTGCGCGACGGCAAAGTCACCATCCGGCCGATCGCCGGAACGAGGCGGCGCGGAAAGACGCCGGTCGAGGACGCGGCACTGGCGGCGGAACTTCTGGCCGACCCGAAGGAATGTTCGGAACATCTGATGCTGCTCGACCTCGGCCGGAACGATGTCGGTCGGGTCGCGCAAATCGGTTCGGTGGAGGTCACGGACAGGTTCTTCATCGAGCGCTATAGCCATGTGATGCATATCGTCTCGAACGTCGAAGGCACGATCGATCCGCGCTACGATCGCATCGACGCCCTGGCCGGCGGTTTTCCTGCCGGCACCGTGTCCGGCGCGCCCAAGGTCAGGGCCATGCAGATCATCGATGAACTCGAGCGCGACAAGCGCGGTATCTACGGCGGCTGCATCGGCTATTTCGGCGCCAACGGCGACATGGATACCTGCATCGTGTTGCGCACCTCCGTCATCAAGGACGGGACCATGCATATCCAGGCGGGCGCGGGGATCGTCTACGATTCCGATCCGGTCTCGGAGAATGCGGAATGCGTCAACAAAGCCGAAGCGCTGGTGCGCGCCGCAGAGGAGGCGGTGCGCTTCGCCACCGCCTCCCGCAAAGGACAGTAAAGCGCTCGGCGGACGGCTTCCTCACGGAGGAGCGGCATCGGTCGATCAGGGTGTCTGTCGATCCGGCCGAACCGCAATTTCAATCTGATCCACCGCCGGAACCACGCTCTGGAGAGCCAGTCTCAAGGCCAGTCGATCATAGGGTTTCGAAACGACGGGCACGGCCTTAAACCGGTCGGGAATGACGATGCTTTCCCCGTAGCCGGTGGCGAAGATGAAGGGAAGGCCAAGCCCAACCAGGTGGTCCCCCAGCCCGAAACTGGTTTCACCCGATAGATTGACGTCGAGCACCGCAGCATCGAACGCGTCGATGCCGAGCAGACGATAGGCATCGGCGAGGGTTCCGGCCACCTCGACCCGAAGGCCCGCCTCGCTCAGCATCGCCTGCGCATCGAGCGCGATCATCATGCTATCCTCGACGAGAAGCAGGTGCTTGAAGACCAGAACCTGCTCCGGCGTCTCGGCCGCGACCTCCTCGGGCTCGGCGTCCTCCGCCCCGATATGCTGGGCCGGGATCATGAAGTTGGCGTGGAGTCCCTCCCGGCGAAAATCCAACGCCGCGACCCCGCCAAGTTCGAAGGGGATGACCTGTTCGACGACGACGGACCCGAAACCACGGCGTTGAGGGGCATTCACCGGCGGCCCGCCGATCTCGCGCCATTCGATGCGAAGATCCAGGTTGGCGTCCCTCGCCCAGGCGATCGTCAATTGCCCGGCGGGACCGCTCAGCGACCCATGCTTCGCCGCATTGGTCACCAATTCGTGGAACACGAGCGCCAAAGCCTGGAAGGCCCGGCTCGCCAACGTCAAAGGCGGCCCGGTAAGGCATATACGGCTGGGCGCCTGCGTCCAGGCTCGCAACTCGGCTTCGAGCAGACGACGCAGCGGCGCGTTCCTCCAGCCCGTCGCCGTCAGTTGGTCATGCGCGAGGGCCAGCGAGAGGACGCGCTGTTCGAGGTCGTCGGCGAAGCCCTCGATACTTTGCGCGCCCAGCCTGGTCTGGCGCACCAAGGAGCGGATCAACGCCAGGATATTTTTGACCCGATGGTTGAGTTCGGCGATCAGAAAGGTCTGTCGTTCCTGGGCGATCCGTCGCTCACGACTGATCAGGTCCGCCCGCCTCAAAATGACTTCCAGCAACGACACCCTCAGCGTCTCGGCGATCTGAAGTTCGCCGGCCGTCCATGGAAGACTCCGCCCGACGACGATTTCGCGCCAGGATTTGAAGCTTTTGCGTGGGCTTATCCTCGTTTCCTGCCCGTCTGAAACGACCGTTTTGGTCGGTTCGCCGCCCCACATCACGGTCTGCGTCACTTCCCGGCGGAAGAAGATCAAGTAGTCTCGGGGAAAGCGCGTGAACGGAATGGCGATGATGCCGGCGATCTCAACCTCGTCCGCCTCGGCAGCGGGCACGATGGCCCGCAGACGATCGGTGACAAAGGGCTCGGCGCCGGGCTGCGTTTCGAGGAAACCAAGCAGCGCGTCGATAACAGGTTTGGAGGGCGCGGTGCCCACTGCCGAATATCCCTTGTCGGAATAGACGCTCAAGCCATCGCAGGGGATCATCTGCTGAAGAGCTTCCGCGAAGCGGCCGAGATTATCGAACACCGTTTCGTCGGGCGGCATGCTGGCCAGCAGCCGGTCGTGTGTCTCTCGGGCCGAGACGGTGTAACCCAAAATATGGGCCTGCTCCTTGGCTTCGATCTGCAGCGAGAAAATCTGTCCGAACAGTTCGGCGGCCGCGCAGGTCGACGACGAGAGCCGGCGCGGCGAATCATGGTGACAGGCAATCAGTCCCCAAAGCTTGTCGCCATCGAGGAGCGAGATGGTGAGAGTGGCCAGGCTGCCCATGTTTCGCAGATATTCGACATGTATCGGGGAGACGCTTCTCAGAACGGCGAGACCGAGATCGATGTCGGTGGGAAGGCCGGTGTTCGTGAGGAGCGGAACCGGCGTGTAGCCGATGTCGGGAATCAGGCGGATCCACTGGCGCTTGTAGAGTGCGCGCGCCTGCGTCGGAATGTCCGAGGCCGGATAGTGCAGACCCAGAAAGGGCGTCATCCCGGCCCGCACCGACTCGGCTACGACCTTGCCCGACTGGTCCTCGAGGAACTTATAGACCATGACACGGTCAAAGCCGGTCATGGCTCGGATTTGCGACGCCGCGAGATGCAGAAAGCGATCGAGATTGGGAGCCCGCTTCATCCTGGAGAGCATGCTCTTTACCAGAATGATCGGATCGGACGACGGCGAATTGGCTCCGGTCTGGGGGAGAATCTCGATGATCGCATACGATCCGGAGACATGCATCGTCAGGTCATGGAGTGCGGCGGTTTCATCGATTCTCGCCCCCACCAGACGTTCCGCTGCGCCCGAAACCATCGAGGACTGAAGCACATTGCGCAAGTCGTGAACGGTTTTGTGGGGAAGCACTTCGTCGAGTGCCAGATCGAGAAGGGCCTCCGGCGGCCGGCCGAGAAATTCGGCGCTGTTCGATGACAAGGCCGCTACGGTCCAGTTCGACATCACACAGGCGATCAGGCATCCGTGCGGCTGGATCGCGCCAGGGATATGGATCGCCTCCTGATCGCAGAGAGTGAGGTTTGGCGCCTTATCGTCGTCACGATCTGAAATCGGCATCATTCGACGACTCATGTCCCGGCGTTCACAACAGTTGTCGCGAGCGGTCGATGCCCATGCACGACCAGCCCACCGGCCGTTGAAACCAAGGGCGTAGCGACCGGAAAAGCTGCTTGTGTGTCAAGGCGAAGAAAAACTGAATTCCAAACAATATGGTCGCGAAACACCAGATAATCCATGCCATACCCTAGGGAAGCATTTCATCGTGCGCCAGTCTCTGGGATCGCTAGGCGAGGGTTATCTACGGCATTGGATCGTGCTGGCTGTCGCCTTTGCCCGGCGTCGCGGCGAAACTACACAATCCGCGCTCGTCTTGACCTTGCCGTCCTGCCGCTTACAAACGATCCGCGCAGCGAGCGAGTTTCCATTGGCCACCGTCATCCTGATCGACAATTACGACAGCTTCACCTGGAACCTGTTCCATGAACTTGGGGCGCTGGGCGCCGAGGTGAGCGTCATCCGGAACGATGCACGCTCGGCCGAAGAGATCCTCGGCGATCGGCCCGATGCCATCGTGCTGTCTCCGGGCCCGGGGACGCCGCACCAGGCCGGCATCTGTCTCGATCTCGTGCGCGCCGGGGGCCGACAGACCCCGATGCTCGGGGTCTGTCTCGGGCATCAGGCGATCGGGGACGCCTATGGCTGCGCTGTCGCACGGGCGCCTCAGCCGATGCATGGCAAGGTCTCCACCATCAGGCACGACGGACGGACGGTGTTTCGCGGCATCAACGGTCCCTTCAAGGCGACGCGCTATCACTCGCTCATCGTCGAGGAAGCCTCACTCCCCAGAGACCTTTTCGTCACGGCCCGCTCCGACGATGGCCTGGTGATGGGTCTCTCCCACATTTCCCACCCTGTGCATGGCGTCCAGTTCCATCCCGAAAGCATCGCCTCCGAGCATGGCCGGACGATCCTCAAGAACTTCCTCACCCTGGCACAGGACTTCCACGGGGCCTCCGCCTGATGGATCTCTTCAAGCCGCTTCTAGCCAAGGTCGCGACCGGCGCCGCCCTGTCCCGGGCAGAGGCCGAGACGGCTTTCGATTTCATCCTGTCGGGTGAGGTCACCCCGGCGCAGGTCGGCGGCTTCCTGATGGCGCTGCGGGTGAGAGGCGAGACGGTGGACGAGATCACCGGGGCCGTCACGGCGATGCGGGCCAAAATGCTTCCCGTCTCGGCACCCCTCGACGCGCTCGACATCGTCGGGACGGGCGGCGACGGCTCCGGATCATACAATGTCTCGACGTTGGCCTCGATCATCGTGGCGGCCTGCGGAGTTCCGATCGCCAAGCACGGCAACCGAGCCGCCTCGTCCCGATCGGGCGCGAGCGATGTCCTCACGGCGTTGGGCGTCAAGATCGGGCTCACGCCCGCGCGGGTGACCGCCTGCATCGAGCAGGCGGGAATCGGCTTTATGATGGCCCAGACCCATCACGCCGCAATGCGGCATGTCGGGGCCGCGCGGGTAGAACTCGGCACCAGAACAATCTTCAACTTGCTCGGGCCAGTGTCGAATCCGGCTGGCGTCAAGGCCCAGTTGCTCGGGGTGTTTTCCCGGGCGTGGTTAGAACCGTTGGCGCTGGTGCTGCGCAACCTCGGCAGCTCTCGGGTGTGGATCGTCCATGGCAGCGACGGCCTCGACGAAATGACCACGACCGGCCCGACCAGTGTCGTTTCGCTGCGGGACGGTGTGATCGAGGAATTCGAGGTGACGCCTGAAGACGCTGGGTTGCCGCGTGCGACGCCGGACCAGCTCAAGGGCGGCGATCCGTCCTTCAACGCGGCGGCGCTGCGGGCGGTTCTCGGCGGCGAACGCGGCCCCTATCGCGACATCGCCCTTTTGAATGCAGCCGGAGCGCTGATCGTCGCCGGCAAGGTCGATCATTTGATCGACGGCGTCGCCATGGCGGCCCAGGCCATCGATGAGGGTTTGGCGGCCCAGCGGCTCGACAATCTCATCGCGGTCTCCAACGCCGAGGCTTTGCCAGGATCCATCCGATGAGCGACATTCTCGATAAGATCGGCCGCTATAAACGCGCGGAAATCGCCGAGGCCAAAGCCGCAACACCGCTGGCCATGCTCGAGCGGCAGGTCGCTATTCTCGATCCACCACGCGGTTTTGCGGCGGCGATCGAGCGGCGCCATGGCGAGGGCTCCTATGCACTGATCGCCGAGATCAAGAAAGCGAGCCCCTCGAAGGGCTTGATCCGCCCGGATTTCGAGCCTGCCGCCCTGGCCAGGGCCTATGAGGCCGGCGGCGCGGCCTGCCTTTCGGTTCTCACCGACACGCCTTCCTTCGCCGGCAAACCTGCGGACCTCGGGGCCGCGCGCGGCGCTTGTTCGCTCCCCGCGCTGCGCAAGGACTTTCTCTACGAGCCCTATCAGGTCTGCCAGGCCCGCGCCTGGGGCGCCGACTGCATCCTCGTCATCATGGCCGCCTTGGATGACGCGGCGGCGCGCGAACTTGTGACGACCGCGCAGGACCTTGGCATGGACGTCCTGGTTGAAGTGCATCAAGAGGCCGAACTCGACCGGGCGCTGGCGCTCGACTGCCGCCTGATCGGCATCAACAACCGTGACCTCCGAACCTTCGAGGTGGACCTCGCGGTCTCGGAAAGGCTGGTGTCTCGCATTCCGGCGGACCGGATCGTGGTCGGCGAAAGCGGCATCTTCGCTCCCGAAGATTGCGCCCGCCTCGCCCGCGCCGGCATCAGAACGTTCCTCGTCGGAGAAAGCCTCATGCGGCATGACGATGTCGCTGCCGCGACACGAGCCTTGCTCCAGAGGGAGCATGTGACGGCGTGACCGGACTGTCCCACATCGACTCGGCCGGCGAAGCCCGGATGGTCGATGTATCGGCCAAGGCCGAAACCTCGCGCGTCGCAGTGGCCGAGGGCGCCGTGATCATGCGCGCCGAGACGCTGGAGATGATCCTCTCGGGCAATGCCAAGAAGGGCGATGTGCTGGGCACCGCACGGATCGCGGGCATCATGGCGGCCAAGCGGACCCATGACCTTGTGCCGCTGTGCCATCCGCTAGCGCTGACCGGCCTCAAAGTCGACCTGCGGCCCGATCCGACGCTACCCGGCATCAGGATCGAGGCGACCGTCAAGACGATGGGCCAGACGGGCGTCGAGATGGAGGCGCTGACAGCCGTCACGATCGCGGCGCTGACGATCTATGACATGGCCAAGGCGGTCGACCGGGCCATGCGGATCACAGAAGTTCGCCTGCTCTCGAAAAGCGGCGGCGCCTCGGGAGACTATCGAGCGGAGCCGTCATGAGCACTCCGACACCCCTGATGCCGGTCGAGGAGGCCTTGCGCCGCATATTGGCTGGCGCCACGCCGATCGGCGATATCGAGGCGGTGCCGCTCCGCCTCGCCGCGACCCGAACCCTCGGCCAGGATCTCGCGGCACGGAGAACGCAGCCCCCAGTCGCCGTCTCCGCCATGGACGGCTACGCCGTCAGGGCCGACGATATCGAAGCCCTTCCGGCCCGGCTCATTGTTGTCGCAGAAAGTGCTGCGGGCCGGGGTGCGTCGCGCTCTATCGCTCAAGGGGAGACGATCCGAATATTCACAGGGGCGCCCGTGCCGGCCGGCGCCGATGCAATTCTGATCCAGGAAAACGCAACCGTCCAAGGGACCGCTATCACCGCGTTGGACGCGGTTATGCGAGGGCGCCACATCCGGCCGGCAGGGCAGGACTTCAAGGCTGGAGAAATTCTCCTCATGGCCGGGCGGCGCCTCGGCGCCTCGGATGTCGCGCTTGCTGCGGCGATGAATTATCCGGAGGTGCCGTGTGCGCGGCGGCCCCGCGTCGCCATTCTGGCGACCGGCGACGAACTGGTGGCTCCAGGGGCTGAGCCAAGTCCGGATCAGATCGTGGCCTCGAACAGTTTCGCGCTCGCGGCCATCGTCGAGGAAGCCGGCGGCGAGGTCATCGACCTTGGCATCGCCCGCGATACGATGGACAACCTGCGGGAGAGATTCGCTGCCGCACGCCATCAGGGCGCCGATGTGCTGGTGACGCTCGGGGGTGCGTCCGTCGGGGATCACGATCTCGTGCAGCGTGCGCTTGTCGAGGCCGGCATGGCGCTCGATTTCTGGCGGATCGCGATGCGTCCCGGGAAACCCCTGATGCATGGCCGCCTGGACACCCTTCAGGTGCTGGGACTGCCCGGCAATCCCGTCTCCTCGATCGTTTGCGGGCTGCTGTTCGTCCGTCCCTTGGTCAGGATGCTCTCCGGCGATCCCGACCCTGCCGCCGACCCGACCGAACCCGCGACGCTAGGGGCCGCCCTTCCGGCGAACGATGGCCGGCAGGACTATCTGCGCGGGCGGCTGATTCGCTCGGGTGAGGCTTTTCCAGAAGCGGTCGCCGGAACCCGGCAGGATTCCTCGATGCTCAAAGCGCTATCGGACGCGGATTGCCTCATCGTGCGGCCGCCACACGCAGCGTCGGCTCCGGTCGGCGAGGCCTGCCGCATCATCCGGCTTTAAACCAGGCTAACCCCGATCTTGCGGAACGCAGCGGGAACAGCTACGGTATGTTCATGGTTTGTTTTGATGATTCGACGTTTGTCGAGGTCGGACGAAGCCGCTTATATTTGGCATGAAGGCAGGACGATGCTGACGGAGAAGCAGAGCGAGTTGCTGCGGTTCATCCATTCGCGCCTCAAACAGACCGGGGTGCCGCCGTCATTCGACGAAATGAAAGAAGCTCTCGATCTGAAGTCGAAGTCCGGCATTCACCGGCTGATCATCGCCCTTGAGGAGCGCGGGTTCATCAAGCGCCTGCCCAATCGGGCGCGCGCTCTCGAAGTACTGCGATTGCCGGAGGCGGCGACGCCTGCCGAACCGCGCCCCACCCGCTTTTCGCCGAGTGTCATCGAAGGGAACCGTTCGTTGATTCGCGGTCGCCAAGCCCCGAGGGCGGGCGAGGAGGGATTCAACTTTATCGGCGTGCCGTTGATGGGCCGGATCGCGGCGGGTACACCGATTTCCGCCATTCAGACTCAAAGCCAGGTCATTACACTGCCGCTGGATATGCTTGGAACAGGCGAACATTTCGCTCTGGAAGTTCGCGGCGATTCAATGATCGAGGCCGGGATCCTCGACAATGACACCGTGATCATCCGCCGACAGGACACGGCCGAAACTGGCGACATCATCGTCGCCCTGATCGACGACGAGGAAGCGACGTTGAAGCGCCTGCGGCGGCGGGGCGCATCGATTGCGCTCGAAGCCGCCAATCCAGCCTATGAGACGCGTATCTTTGGTCCCGATCGTGTCCGTATCCAGGGGCGGCTGGTCAGTCTGATGCGACGCTGTTAGGTCACGATTTTTAGACCGCACGGCTGCTGTAAGAAGCGGACCTTTTCGCCCGCTTCTTCTGTCGATCTCCGAACTCAGTCGGCGTTATTGGGTAACGGGCGCAGGAGCGCCAGAATGTTGCATCGGCGGCGTAGCCGGCCTGTTGGCCATATGATGGCCCACCGCGCAGCCTGCAGCGGCGCCCATCAGCGCATGATGACCGGCAAAATGGCCCGCTATGCCGCCGATGATGGCCCCCCTTATGCAGCCTTTGGCCTCTGCGCCGGTCGATACCGCGACAGAGCCCAGGCACAAAGCCGCGACGATCAATACACGCATTATGATTTCCCCTTCGATTTGCCCCGCCCATAAACGCACGGATAAGGGAATAAGTGCCGTCATAAAGGCAACAAGACCTCGGTATAATGGTGCCGATCGTCATGGTTGCGAAAGGCGGTGTTTGGGTTTTTCGCCCCGCTGAGACGTCTCCTGTCGTACTGGCCTAACCCGTTTTGGAGACTGTCTTGCTAACCATCACCCAACTGGCACCGACGGTCCTTTCGGCCTTTCTGGCGTCGTTGGTGGAGTTCGTCGAAGCCCTAACGATCGTTTTGGCGGTCGGAACGGTGCGCGGCTGGCCTTCTGCCCTCGCTGGGGCGTTTGGCGCTGCGCTGATTCTCGGGCTGCTCGTGCTTGCGTTCGGCCCCCTGCTCGGCTCGATCCCGATCGCCCCGATGCAGATCGTCGTGGGACTGCTCCTGCTGCTGTTCGGCATGCGTTGGCTGCGCAAGGCGATTCTCCGGGCCTCGAACTTCATCCCTCTTCACGACGAGGCTGCAGCCTTTGCCAAGGAAAGTTCGGCCTTGCGATCGACCGAGACCACGCGGAGCCGAGGGTACGATCCCGTGGCCGTCCTCACCGCGTTCAAGGCGGTGCTGCTCGAAGGAATAGAGGTCGTTTTCATCGTGATCGCAGTCGGGGCCACGGGCCAGCTTCTCATTCCCGCGACAATCGGAGCCGTCGCGGCGGGCCTTCTCGTCATCGGCCTGGGGGTTGTGCTTCACCGCCCATTGGCGCGCGTGCCTGAGAATACCCTGAAGTTCGCGGTCGGTATCATGCTGAGCGCCTTCGGCATCTTTTGGGTCGGCGAGGGTCTCGGTTTGACATGGCCGGGCGCCGATCTGTCGCTGCCGGTAATCGCCCTCGCGTTGCTGGCGACGGCCTTGGTGCTGACCGGGGCGCTGCGGCGTCCTCCAACGGTCGGAAAAGCCGGGCAGCGCCCATGAGCATGATCAAGACCACGCTCAAGGAGCTTTGGGGCCTCTTTGTCGATGATGGCGCGATGGCGGTCGGGCTGCTCGTCTGGTGCGCGCTCGCTGGTCTTGTCTCGCGAGTGGTTTCGCTGCCCGCCGGCCTAGCGGGGCCGCTGTTCTGCCTCGGCTGCCTGGCAGTCCTCGTCGGCAGCGTTGTCGCCGCAGCCCGTCGCATGTCTCAGAGATAGGCCGCCTTGCCTCATGGCCTCGGCTTGCGCCGCCCGGCCCGGGCCTTATAGTCCAGGCTCATTCATCGCGAGGCACGAGCCTTCGCGTCCAACCGATCAGCGGACTATGCAGCAGAGTCAAAAGCCCATCAACCGCGTCGTGCTTGCTTATTCGGGCGGCCTCGACACGTCCATCATCCTGAAATGGCTACAGACCACCTATGGCTGCGAGGTCGTGACCTTCACGGCAGACCTCGGCCAGGGTGAGGAACTCGAACCAGCCCGGCAGAAGGCCCTTCTGCTCGGGATCAAGCCGGAGAACATCTTCATCGAGGACCTGCGCGACGAATTCGTGCGCGACTATGTCTTCCCGATGTTCCGCGCCAACGCCCAATATGAGGGTCTCTACCTGCTCGGCACCTCGATCGCGCGGCCGCTGATCGCCAAGAAGCAGATCGAAATCGCCCGCAAGGTCGGGGCCGACGCCGTTTCCCATGGCTCGACCGGCAAGGGCAACGATCAGGTTCGGTACGAACTCGCCTATTACGCGCTCGAACCCGACATCAAGGTCATCGCTCCCTGGCGCGAATGGGATCTGACCTCGCGCACCGCGCTCCTCGATTTCGCCGAGAAGAACCAGATCCCCATTGCCAAGGATAAGCGCGGGGAAGCTCCGTTCTCGGTCGACGCGAACCTTCTGCACGTCTCCTCCGAGGGCAAGGTGCTGGAGGACCCGGCCGCTGAAGTGCCCGACTACGTTTTTTCGCGGACCGTCTCGCCGGAGGATGCCCCCGACAAGGCGACCATCATCGAGATCGATTTCGAGCGTGGCGACCCGGTTGCGATCGACGGCGAAAGGCTCGGTCCGGCCGCGCTGCTGACCCGGCTGAACGAACTCGGAGGCGAGAACGGGATCGGGCGGCTCGATCTCGTCGAGAACCGTTTCGTCGGCATGAAGTCGCGCGGCATGTATGAGACGCCCGGCGGCACCATCCTTTATTTCGCGCATCGGGGCATCGAGCAACTGACGCTCGATCGCGGCGCGGCCCATCTCAAGGACGAGTTGATGCCGCGCTACGCCGAGTTGATTTACAACGGCTTCTGGTTTTCGCCCGAGCGCGAACTCCTGCAGTTGATGATCGACAAGAGCCAGGACTTCGTCACCGGCAAGGTCCGCATCAAGCTCTACAAGGGCAGCGCCAGTGTGGTCGGCAGGTCGAGCCCCTACTCGCTTTACGACCAGGACCTTGTCACCTTCGAGGAGGGCGCCGTCGCCTACGATCATCGCGACGCTTCGGGCTTCATCAAGCTAAACGCGCTGAGGCTGCGGACCCTCGCCAAGCGGAACCGCAAGGTCGGCTGAGTCGGGCGACATGACGTCAGCGCCCAAAGGGGGCGCCCGCCGAACGGGATTGGGTCTGCGGGGTCGAACAATCGATACCCGCGAGCTGAGGCTGTGGTCCGGCCTTGCGTTGGGTCTCTTTCTGCTGATGCATTTCGGCAATCTTGGCCTCGGCCTAGTTTCGGTCGCCGCCATGGAGGCCGCTGAAGGCTGGCTGATGGGGCCTTGGCGAACCGGGCCTGGCACGGCGCTTCTCTACGGCTCTCTGGCGCTGCATTTCGGGCTAACGCTGCGGGTGCTCTACCGCCGTAGGACGATGCGGATGAGCGGGCGAGAGGCAGCCCAGTTCGGCCTCGGCCTTCTGCTGCCCCTGCTGCTTGCCGGGCACGTGGTCGAGACCCGGATTGTTCCGGCGCTCAGCGGTCATGCGCCTAATTTCGGGGATGTCGTCAAGGCATTGTTGCTCCGGGCGCCGGCCAACGGCCTCGTGCAGATCATCGCACTCTTCGTAGCCTGGGGCCATGTCTCGATCGGAATTTGGTTCTGGTTGCGGGCAAAGCCCTGGTTCCCCTCGGCGTCCGGATCGCTTCTCGCGATCGCGCTCTTGGTCCCGATCCTGGCGCTTCTTGGATTCGCGGAAGCCGGCAAGGAGTTGGCTTCAGCCCCCGTGCCGGGTCCGCCGCCTCTGCCCGCACTCGGTCTGCTGCCTGGCCCCCTTATCGTGCCCGGCTTGCAGGCGCTTCTCGCGACCATCGTCGGAGCCGTCCTGGCTGCCCGTGCGATCCGTCGTTGGGCGGGTCGGCACCACACCATTCGCATTTCATTCCCCAAGGACCGCCTCGTCACCGTCCCGGCCGGCTCAAGTGTGCTGGAGGCGAGCCGGATGGCGGGCATCGCCCATGCGTCGGCCTGTGGCGGACGGGGGCGCTGCTCGACATGCCGGGTGCGCGTTCTGGAGGGGATCGCCCAACAACCTCCGCCATCGACGCTGGAAGCGGCGACGCTGAAGCGCTTCACCGCGGACCGTGACGTCAGGCTCGCATGTCAATTGCGCCCGACCCACGATCTTGCGGTCCTTCCCATTTTTCCCGCGTCCAAGACGAGTCTGGATGCCGTGCGCGGCGGAAGCCCGCCGGTTGCCAGCCATGAGCGTGATCTGGCGATTCTGTTCTGTGACCTTCGCGGTTTCACCCGGCGGGCCGAGCAATGGCTGCCGTTCGACACGGTCTACATTCTCAACCGCTATTTCGAAACGGTGGGACATGCCGTGGAGAATGCGGGCGGCCATCTCGACAAGTTCATCGGCGATGGAGCGCTGGCTCTCTTTGGCCTCGATGTCGCATCCGACATCGCCTGCGGCCAGGCGATCGATGCGGCGACGGCCATCGCGCGGGCGCTGACCATCCTCAACCGCCAGATGCGAAGCGAACTCGCGGAGCCTTTGAGAATCGCGATGGGTCTTCACACCGGTCCCGCTGTCGTCGGAGAAATGGGCTACGGACAGGCCATCTCGCTCACCGCGATCGGCGATGGCATCAACGTCGCGAGCCGCCTCGAAGGCGCCGCCAAGGAATTCGACGTCGAGGCCATGATTTCGAGGGACCTTGCGATCAAGGCCGGTCTCGATGTCAGGCTTTATCCGCAGCAGCGGATCACGGTGCGCGGCCGTGTCGCCCCCGTCGACGCCATCATGCTGGAACGGGTGTCCCTGCTCGCCCGAACAAAGGCTCGCGCGGCGCCCGCGGCCGAGGCTTGACGCCCGAGGCGCGAGAGCGCAGAGACATCCGCCTTCGGCACGCCGGGGTTGAACCTTTGGACGAGACTTCCGGGCCGTCATGATTTCACCGAAGGCCAATGACAATCGGCGGACGCCGATGCCGAAGGGGGCCGTCGCTTTGTTTCCTCGGCGATCGCCCGATAATCTCGTCTCACCAGCGGCCATCGACGCCGAAGACGATGATGCGGTATATGCCGACACGATGCCGCCGGCGGCGCGCCTCCTCGCCACACTCGCGGCCGTCACTCTCGGGGCGCTGCTGCCAATGGTGATGGTGGTGGCGAACAAATCGGCGCCGGCTACGCTGGGGCTTGCGGCTCTGCTCGCCAATCTGGCGGCCTATGTCGGCGGCTACGGACCCGTGCTCTGGCTTCGCTACAAAGCCATGGTGTTGCATCGCACCACCTCGATCGTGGTCTGTTTCATCCTGATCTCGATCCTCAGCATCGTCTGGAGCATCGATCCCGCCCTGAGCCGACGAGGTCTCATTGAGGCGATGCCAGAGGCCCTTTTCGCGCTGGCCCTGGCGGCGGCTTGGCCCCTGACCGCCTCGCCGCGAGACTTTCGCTGGCTCGTCGTCGGCCTCATCGGCGCGGCGGCGCTGATCGTCTTCGAACACCGGCTCGGCATGCCGTTGCATGCCCTCATCCGCGCACGGGGCGAGGCGTGGGACCTCAAGCGCAGCGCCATCCCGCCCCTGCTCCTGCTTTGGCCCGCCTTGGCCTATGCGCTCACGCGCAAGAAGCGGGCGCTTGCGGCGGCCCTGCTCTGCGCCGTCGTCATCGGCATCGTCGTGTCGCATTCTGGCTCGCCGGGCTTCGCGCTCATCGCGGCGGCGGGGTTTGGGCTCATCGCTCGTTTCGCGCCAAGATCGGCGCTCGGGGCGGTCGCCGCTGGAGTCGTCTTGCTCATCTGCCTGGCGCCTTGGACCGGGACGCTGGCCTCCCGCTATCTACCGCCGGGTGTCGAGACAGCGCTGGCGGAGGAGCATGCGGCGCATCGCATCCGGATTTGGCTGGCCTTCGAGGAGCGGGCACAGGACCGCTGGCTCACGGGGCATGGCTTTGACACCAGCTTCAAGGTCTCGCAGGCGCCGCTCCTCGACGGGAGCATGCCCGCCGCCGACAATCCCGACATGCGGGACAGCCATCCGCACAACATCTTTCTTGAACTTTGGGTGGAGCTTGGCCTGATCGGCGCGATCGCCGGGCTTGGCGTCGGCACATGGCTCTTCACCGAACTCGGCGCGATGGAGCCAAGGCTCATGGCGCCGCGCCTGGCGCTTCTGGTGAGTGTCGTCGGCGTCGGGTTGGTTGGGTTGAGCGCCTGGCAACCGTGGTGGCTCGCCACCATCGCCGCCTCGCTGTTATGGTTTAACCTTCTGGCCACGCGGTTCGACGCTTGACGTCCCGGCACGGGACGCGAGAACGCTCGCGGACGAAGAGGTAGCGGATGTGCGGAATTTCCGGCGTCATCATGCGCGACAAGGCCCCGGTGGATGTTGGAGTCTTAAAAGCGCTGGGACAGGCGCTGCGCCATCGCGGACCCGATGGTTCCGGAGACTATGTCTCGGGCGCGGTGGGTTTCCGCCACGACCGACTAGCCATCATCGATCTCGATACCGGCGACCAGCCTCTCTACGACGATGGCGGGAGGGCGCTCATCGCCAATGGGGAGATTTACAACTACCTCGAACTCAAGGCCGCCATGCCCGATGTGCGCTGGCGAACGAAATCGGATTGCGAACCGCTGCTCGCGCTCTATGCCGCCAAGGGCCTCGATTTTCTCGCCTCCGTGCGCGGCATGTATGCTCTGGCGCTGCACGATCCGGCGAAAAACATCGTCGTCCTGGCGCGCGACCCGTTCGGCATCAAGCCGCTCTACTATGCCTCGACCCCAGCCGGGCTGCTGTTCTCATCCGAAGCGCAAAGCATCGTCGCGGCGTTGCACGAAGCCGCCCCCGACGCTGTCCTGGAGGCTCGGCCCAAGGCCGCCTTCGAACTCTTGCAGCTTCAGTTCACCACCGGGGCGGATACGATCTTTCCCGGCGTGTTCCGGGTTTTGCCGGGCGAGCTTTTGGTGGTCGAGGACGGCATGATCGTTGAACGCCGCTTTGGCCCCCCGATCCTTCCAGGCAAGGTCGTGCGTCGCAAGGAGGCCGAGGCGCTGGTCACCATGGATGCCGTTCTCGACGAGACGGTGCGGATGCATCAGCGCAGCGATGTTCCTTATGGTTTGTTCCTGTCGAGCGGCATCGACAGTTCGGCCGTGCTGACCATGATGCGCCGCCTGAACACGGAGCCGGTGCGAACCTATACGGCCGCCTTCCCCGAAACCGGCGTGCATGACGAACGGGAGGTTGCCCGCGCCATGGCCCGGGCCGCTGGAGCGCGGCATACGGAAGTCGAGATTACGGCCGAGACCTTTTTCGCCCGACTCCCCGAGATCGCGGCCGCGCTCGACGATCCGGTGGCGGATTACGCCATCGTGCCGATGTTTCTTATGGCCGAGCGCGCGGCCCGAGACGTGAAGGTGGTGCTGAGCGGCGTGGGCGGAGACGAGACCTTCGCCGGCTACAGCCGCTATAGACGCCAGATGCTGCCCCGCTGGCTGGGAGGGCGCCCGAGGCGACGGAAGGGACCCTGCGATGGGCTCGATCTGTTCCGAACACGGCAAGTCGGCTGGCGGGATGGGATCGCGGCAGCCGAAGCCGATGCGGCGCGAAAACCCTATAATGCGCTCCAGCGCGCACAAGCCGTCGACTTCGTCGATTGGCTTCCGCACTCGGTTCTGACCGGGCTCGATCGTTGCTTGATGCATTTCGGGCTCGAAGGGCGGACGCCGCTGCTCGATCGTGAGGTATCGGACTTCGGCTTCACGCTGCCTAACCGGTTGAAGCTGCGGCGCGGCCAGGGCAAATATATCCTCCGACGCTGGTTGGCCGGTCACAACGAGGTGTCCCAGCCCTTCGCCAAAAAACGCGGGTTCACGGTTCCGGTCGGCGAATGGATCGCCGGGGAGGCGGGGCGGCTTGGCCCGCTCGTGGCGCAAGAGCCGGGGATCGCGACGCTGTGCCATCCGGACGTCGTCAGAAGCGTTTTCGCCAGTCCGGACAAGGCCCATAGGCTGTTGTCGTGGCGATTGCTGTTCCTCGCCCTTTGGCACAGGCGCCATATTCGAGGGCTTGAGCCCAACGGCGATGTCTGGACCTGCCTGACAGAGGGATAAATCGCAGACCTATCTATGAAACCGATAGTCTGTGCCGATTTTTTGCGTCTTTCTATCGTTGCGCCAGATAGGGTAAAGGGCTTGCTGCGGTGCACAAGAGCGCACCCGACAACCATCGCGGAGCGATCCTTTATGAATAAGCTTTATGCGGCTTTCGGCCTTGTTACTGTATTGACCGCGCCGGCGCTGGCCCAGGAAGGCCCGACCAAGGACGCCTCCAAGATCGAGGCCGGCAGCTACAACGTCGAGCCCTACCACACGCGCGTGATCTTCTCGGTCGACCATTTCGGCTTCTCGACCTACAGCGGCGAATTCACCAAGACCTCGGGCACCCTGACAATCGACCCGAAGAAGCCAGACGCCGCCGCGCTCGACATAAGCATCGCGACCGACAGCGTATCGGTGCCGAACGAAAAACTGCTCGGCGAATTGAAGAGCGACCAATGGCTCGATGCGGCCAAGTTCCCCACCATCACCTTCAAGTCGACAAAGGTGATGAAGACCGGGGCCGACACCGCCAAGGTGACAGGAGACTTCACACTCCACGGCGTAACGAAGCCCGTGACGCTGAGCGTCAAGTTCAATGCCGCCGGCACCAACCCGGTCGATAAGAACTATACGATCGGCTTCGATGCCGAAGGCAAGATCAAGCGTACCGACTTCGGTGTGAAGATGTATGCGCCCTACATCAGCGATGAGGTCGACATCAAGATCAGCGCGCCCTTCGAAAAGCAGAAGTAAAGAGGCACCCCCATGGCGAGCCCTAGTCGTCTCGGTAGCCGCTATACAGCGGTCGCGATCGCCTTGCACTGGCTGATCGCAGCGGCGATCCTGACGATCGCGTCGATCGGGCTCGTCATGATGCATGTGAAGCTCGCACCATTGACGCAGTTCAAGCTGTATCAGCTCCACAAATCGATCGGCATCACGATCCTGCTTCTCGTGGTGCTGCGCATTCTGTGGCGGGTAAGGCATCGTCCGCCTGCCTTGCCGGTCGACATGCCGCCGCTCGAACGACGCGCCGCAGAAGGGACGCATGTCCTGCTCTATGGATTGATGCTCGGCTTGCCGCTTGTCGGCTGGGCGGTAGTCTCCGCCTCGCCCTTGAACATTCCGACTGTGCTTTACGGCGTCCTTCCCTGGCCGCACCTCCCGATGCCGCCGGGAATCACCAAAGCGACCTTGTCTCCCATCCTGGGTGCGATCCATGCCTATGGGGCCTATGTGCTAATCGCCCTGGTGGGTGTGCATGCCGCCGCGGCGCTGCGCCACCATTTCATGATCGGCGACGACATTTTGCGCCGAATGATCCCGGGTCTGCCCCAACCGAAGAGGACCTTATGAACCGCGCCTTCGCTCCGATTTTTATGGGCCTGCTGGTCTGCGCAACCGCGAGCCACGCCGAGGCGGCCGACTGGAGTGTCGATCCAGCCAAGAGCACCCTCGGCTTTACCGGAACCCAGACCCAGGCGCCCTTCACCGGCCATTTCAAGACCTGGACCGCGACAATCGCCTTCGACCCAGCGAAGCCGGAAGCGGCGCATGTGGCCGTCAGCATCGATCTCGCCAGCGCCACGACGGGCGATGCGCAGAAGGACGAAGCCATGCCGGGTGCGGATTGGTTCGACGTCGGCACGATGGCGACGGCCAAATTCGAATCGACCGGCTTCTCGCCGAAGGGCGGAGATGCCTATGAAACGACGGGCAAACTCACCCTGCGCGGCGTGTCGAAGGACGTCATTTTGCCCTTCACCCTGACCATCGCGGGCGACAGCGCCCATGCGGTAGGCCATGCCAAGCTCCTGCGGACGGATTTTGGGGTCGGCCAGGGCTCCTGGAGCACCGGCGATATGGTGGGGCTCGACGTCACGGTCGACGTCGACCTCGTGGCGACGAAAAAGTAGCGACATTTGCGCCGCTCTTTTTGCCATGCGGCGCATAATCGGCGGCGCCGCTTCGCGGGTGATGGTTTTACGTCCCCGCGTGACCCCGTGCAGCAAAGCCTCAAGCGGTCCCATGGGCCGGTGACAATTTCGCCCAACGAAACGATTGCTTTTTCGCGCTGCACCATTTATATGGGATATCAGCTGGGCAACATGTTCGTTTGAATCGAATGTGTTCCTTCCGCCTCACCGGGGTGGAAGCTTTACGTCACCGGCTTTCCCGCGCTCCGCTCCGGACGATGGCTTTTCTCCTCGAGAGCCTGGAGGCGTGCGGCGCCGTCTTGAAGACAAAGACAGGTCCATTTTGACAACTTTTTCCGATCTCGGCCTTCCCGCGCCGATTCTCAAGGCGCTTGAGGCCGAAGGCTATCAGTCGCCAACCCCTATTCAAGAACGCGCCATTCCGCACGTTCTCGCCGGCCGCGACCTTCTTGGGATCGCCCAAACCGGAACCGGCAAGACGGCTGCCTTCTCGCTGCCGATCCTGAGCCGACTGGCCGCCGATCCGGTCCGCGTGTCCCCCAAGGCCTGCCGGGTCCTGGTGCTCTCGCCCACCCGCGAACTCGCCAGCCAAATCGAAGCCAACATCATCTCCTACGGCCGCAATCTGCGGCTGCGCTCAACCCTCGTATTCGGCGGCGTGCCGATCAACAGGCAGATCCGCGCTTGCGCGGGCGGCATCGACATCGTGGTCGCCACCCCTGGCCGCCTGCTCGACCTTCTATCGCAGCGGGCGATCACTCTGGCGGAAGTCAGCGTATTCGTGCTCGATGAAGCCGACCGGATGCTCGACCTCGGCTTCATGCGCGATATTCAGAAGATCGTGCAGATGCTGCCCAAGAAGCGGCAGAACCTGTTCTTCTCGGCCACCATGCCGACAACGATCGCGAAATTCGCAGCCTCGCTTCTGGTCGACCCCGTCGAGGTCAGCGTCACGCCGCCCTCGTCCACAGTGGACAGGATTGAGCAAAAGCTCATCCATGTCGCCAACCGTGACAAGCAGGCCATGCTCCACCGGCTCCTCACCGACGCCTCGATCAGCCGGGCGCTGGTCTTCACGCGCACCAAGCATGGCGCCGACAAGGTCGTGAAACACCTCAATGCGGCAGGCATCAAAGCCGATGCCATTCACGGGAACAAGTCACAGGGTCAGCGCGAGCGGGCGCTGGGTGCGTTCAGGGCTGGCCAGTCCCGACTGCTCGTTGCGACGGACATTGCCGCCCGAGGAATCGATGTCGATGGCGTCACCCATGTCATCAATTTCGAGATTCCCAACATCGCGGAAACCTATGTTCATCGGATCGGGCGCACGGCCCGCGCCGGTGCCGAGGGGTCGGCGATCTCGCTGGTCGGCGAAGACGAGCGCACGTTCCTGCGCGACATCGAGCGTTTGATTCGTCAGCCGATTCCGGTCTTGACGGGGGTAAGCTCCAATCTCGAAACCTTGCCGCCTCTGGCGAAGTCCGTCCCGCAAAAGCCGGGCGGCCAGCAGAATCGTCGCGAAGCGCCAGGACGCCGAGACGCTCGCCCGCCACGTCGGCAGGATCGTCCGACGGACGGCACAGCCCGCCCGGCACAAGATCAGCGTCCCCAAGAGCCGCGCCGCGCCGAGCCTGTGGAAGGACGCCGTCCACCGCATGTCAGGCGCGAAAATTCAGCTCCGCAGCGTCCGCGCGACGCGGGCCCAGGCCAAAGACAGGCCCAACGCCCGCGCTGAAACGGCCATTCGATAGAATCGGTTGTTCACCGATTGGTGGACCAACTCAAACGGGCGGTGCGCCTTCCGTTTGAGACAAATCGGTGCGTAGCCTCCTGGGTCGATTTATCCAGACTGATGAAACATCCGTCTGGGCCTGACCACTAGACATCCTGT
Organism: Lichenihabitans sp.; assembly: GCA_965214365.1. GTDB lineage: Bacteria > Pseudomonadota > Alphaproteobacteria > Rhizobiales > Beijerinckiaceae > Lichenihabitans. The sequence continues at coordinate 231,865 of CBDCBM010000003.1, read as the reverse complement.
GTCGCCGGCTCGAAGCCCTCTTACGACACAGAAGAATCATAGGGAGGGACGACGCATAGCTCGTCCTTCTCTCTGCCCGGCTGCACGCTATGTGGACCCGGAAGAATATGACACTCCGTTCGGATCACCCCGGCGTGTAAAGCGCTGAAAAATGCGCCATCAAGCCCTTGCGTGACGACACGCGTCGGTCATACCATCGACGCATGGCCGAGACAGTCATCACCATTCGGGGCGCGCGATCGAGCGATGCGCAAGCCATTGCGGACGTCCATGACGTGGCCTGGCGAGATGCCTATCGCGGCATCATTCCTGGACGCGAGCTCGAAAAGATGGTGGCGCGCCGAGGTCCCAAATGGTGGCATACCGCGATTTTGCGGGGCAGCCGGCTGTCGGTGCTCGATTTCGATGATGTGATCGGCGGTTACACGAGTTATGGCCGCAATCGTGTGCCCGCCCTGCCGTTCGGCGGCGAAATCTTCGAACTTTATCTTGCGCCTCAGTTTCAAGGCCTTGGTTTCGGCCGGCGCCTGTTCGAAGGCGCCCGGAAGGATCTGGCGGAGCACGGCTATGCGACGGTCCTGGTTTGGGCCCTGGCCGACAATGAACGCGCCATTGCCTTCTACCAAAAACTCGGCGGCCGTATCGTTCGCCGCGCGGAAGAGCGTTTTGGTCAGGATTTGCGCACCAGAATCGCATTCGGTTTCGATTGAACTTTGACATTGCCGTGTGCGATGTCACTTTGCTCAGCCTATAACCCCATGGTCGGAAAGCGGATCCGACGGCATGCGTAGCGGAGTTCGTCGATGAAGATCGAAGCCTTGTCGATCGGCAAGAAACCACCGGACGACATCAATGTGGTGATCGAAGTACCGATCGGCGGCGAACCCATCAAATATGAGATGGACAAAGACGCTGGCGCGTTGGTCGTCGACCGTTTTCTCTACACCGCCATGCGCTACCCGGGGAACTATGGCTTCATTCCCCACACTTTGTCGGACGATGGCGATCCATGCGACGTGGTCGTTGCCAACACACGCGCGATCATTCCGGGCGCGGTGATGAACTGTCGTCCGGTCGGCGCCTTGCTGATGGAGGATGAGTCGGGTGGCGATGAAAAAATCATCGCCGTCCCCTCGACGAAACTGACCAAACGTTACGACAAGGTTCTCAACTACACCGACCTGCCGCAGATCACGATCGAGCAGATCGAGCATTTTTTCACTCACTACAAGGATCTCGAACCTGGCAAGTGGGTAAAGATCGTGCGCTGGGTGGATGCCGACGAGGCCAAGGACTTGATACGGCAAGGCATCGAACGGGCTACGGCGGCTAAGGGCGCCAAATAGCTGCCATAGGCCTTATTCGGCTCTTGGACGGCCATTGCGGACGAAGCTTGGCTCCCGTCGAGACGACAATCTCTCTAGATCGCGTGATCGGGAGGACGACAAGGGATAGGGTTCCTGTCGTCCTCCCTCTCATTTCGCTTAAATAAGAATCAGGCAGCGCTTTCCTTGGAGCGCTCGGCGCGCTTACGATCGTTCGGATCAAGCTTGGTCTTGCGCAGCCGGATCGACTTCGGCGTCACCTCGACAAGCTCATCATCCTCGATATAGGCCAGGGCCTTTTCCAGCGTCATGCGAATCGGCGGGGTGAGACGCACCGCCTCGTCCTTGCCAGCGGCCCGGACGTTGGTGAGCTTCTTCCCCTTGAGCACGTTCACTTCGAGATCGTTTTCGCGTGAATGCTCGCCGATGATCATGCCCTGGTAAACCTTGACGCCGGGGTCGATCATCATCGGTCCACGGTCTTCGAGGTTCCACATCGCATAGGCCACTGCTTCGCCGGCATCCGTGGAGAGCAACACACCGTTGCGGCGGCCGGCAATCTCGCCCTTCCAAGGCGAATAGGCATGGAACAGCCGGTTCATAATGGCCGTGCCTTTGGTATCGGTCATCAGTTCACCCTGATAGCCGATGAGGCCGCGCGTGGGCGCGTGGAAGACAAGACGCAGGCGTCCGCCACCCGAGGGGCGCATCTCCTGCATGTCCGCCTTGCGCTCGGACATTTTCTGCACGACGACGCCCGAATGCTCTTCGTCGACGTCGATCACGACCTCTTCGATCGGCTCCAGGCGATCGCCGGTCGCCTCATCGGTGCGGAACACGACGCGCGGGCGTGAGATGCCAAGCTCGAACCCCTCGCGCCGCATCGTCTCGATCAGGATCGCGAGCTGCAATTCGCCCCGACCCTCGACCACGTAGGAATCGGTCAGCGGAGAGTCGGAAATGCGCAAGGCCACGTTGCCCTCGGCTTCCTTGTAAAGCCGCTCGCGGATGACGCGGCTCGTCACCTTGTCGCCTTCGGTGCCGGCAAGCGGACTGTCGTTGACGAGGAACGTCATCGACAAGGTGGGCGGATCGATGGGCTGTGCCTGGATGGCCTCGGTGACCTCCGGGACGCAAAGCGTATCGGCGACGTTGAACTTCGACAGACCTGCGATGGCGACAATATCGCCGGCTTCGGCAATATCGATCGGTGTGCGCTCAATACCACGGAACGCCAGGATTTTAGAGACACGCCCGGTTTCAAGGACATTGCCCTTGGCGTCGAGCACCTTGACGGATTGGTTCGGCTTGATCGAGCCGGACTGGACGCGGCCTGTGATGAGGCGGCCCAGATAAGGGTTGGCTTCGAGCAGCGTACCCAGCATTCGGAACGGGCCGTTATCCACCGCCGGCGGCGGCACGTGTTTCAGCACGAGTTCGAACAAGGGAGTCATGCCCTCATGCGCAGCATCGGGGGAGCTAGCCATCCAACCGTTCCGTCCGGAACCGTAGAGGATCGGAAAGTCGAGTTGGTCGTCGGACGCGTCAAGGGCCGCGAAGAGATCGAAGACGTCATTCACGACCTCGGTGATACGAGCATCGGGACGATCCACCTTGTTGATCGCCACGATCGGCCGCAGTCCCAGCTTCAGGGCCTTGCCGACCACAAACTTGGTCTGGGGCATCGGGCCTTCAGCGGCATCGACGAGCACGATCACGCCATCGACCATCGACAGGATGCGCTCGACCTCGCCGCCGAAGTCGGCATGGCCGGGGGTGTCGACAATATTGATGCGGTTCTCATGCCAAAGGACCGACGTGGCCTTGGCCAGAATGGTGATGCCCCGCTCTTTTTCGAGATCGTTCGAATCCATCACGCGCTCGGCAACCCGCTGGTTTTCGCGGAACGAGCCGGACTGCTGGAGGAGCTTGTCGACAAGAGTGGTCTTGCCGTGGTCGACGTGGGCGATGATGGCGATGTTGCGGAGATTCATGGGGCTCGTTCAAATCATGCGAATAAGCGGACGCCGTGGACGGCGACCGCTCGACATATAGGATTGGCTTGACGGTGATGCGACCGGGCTTGGCGCACCGGCTAATTATCGTGAGCCATACAACACGGTGCGCCTTTTGGAAACCCGCCCGTTTCAAGGGCCTGGAATGCCTAAACCCTACTCGGCGGCCGAAGCTGCGGCGAAGACGGAAGCGGCTTGAGGGGTCGTCACACTGCGGCCCGGCTCGAAAACAGCTCCGTCCGGGAGGCGCATCCGCCTGTCGCGGATGGCGGCGTGGACCTGATTGAGCACCAAACCGAACGCGGAGCGCCGGCCCTCGTCCTCGCCGCCGCCCCCCATCGCAACGGCAGAGGCAAGCAGATTATCGGCTTCGCTCTCGATCTCATCGAGCGCGGACCCGGTGGCCGCCCCCCGCGCAAGCGCCAGAAGTGTGACGAGCCGGGAAATCGACTCTTCGAGGGCGGCCGATTTTTGCGCGTTCATTCGACTGAGCAGGGCGGTGCCGCCGGACGCCACGACGCCAAGGAACATGGCGGCCATGTAGATCATGTCGCTATATTTATCGAAGAAGGTCTGTTCCTCGTCGTCGATATAAGCGGCGGCGCCCGCGTGAACCGGCAAAGCGGACCCTTTGTCGGTGGACGGCGCCTCGATCTGCCGGGCGAGCGGCGCAGTACCGCCGAGGGTTGCGCGCTCGGAAAGAAGAAAGCGCGTCAAGCTCGTGATCGGGTCCTGGCCGACATTTTCATTGGCCATCAGCCGATGGGTCACGCTTAACGTGTCGAATTCGTCCGCCGGCCGTGACGGCGAGCCGCCGAAGGCGCCCTTGACGACCTCCGTCGACTCATAAGCAGGCGAGCGCTGCGCGATGGCGGCGGCCTCGGAAACAGGAATGAACACAGGAGGGCCTCCGCCCGCCGTGGTCACAGCCTTGATGATGTCATGCAACACGGGACTCGAAACGACATCCACCGTCATGATCGCATCGACGCGCTTTGAGCGGATCGCATCGGCGACCTCGCCGGGCTGCAAGGATTCCGTCATCACCGTGTCGGGCTTGACCTCGACCTGCATCAGGGCCGTTTCCAGCAGATGCACATTGGCTGGTCCGTCGCGTAGGATGCCGATGCGATGTCCTGAGAGATCGCCGATTTCCTTCATGTCGCTCGATGATGGCGCGGCGATAATGGCGGCGTCCCGATGCAGGATGACCACCGTCTGGGCGTTGGACGGCAATGCGACGTCCGTCCGCACGACAGCCAGATCCGCCGTCCCCGCATCGACGGCCGCCGATGCCGCCGAGGCATTCTCGACCAAGACGACGTGAAGGCGCACCGGCTTTCGTTCATGTTTCAACTGGTTCGCGATTGCGGCGATGAGACCGCTGTCGTCGCCGTCAAGGCGGGAGACGGCTACGGTCAAGGTCGTCGGCCGCTCATACCAATAGGCGAGGCCGCCGCCGACCAGCAATAGCGCGCCGACTGCGCCGGCCCCGAGCGTCATCATGGGTCGATGCAAATTGGCTCACTCCAGCGGCGCATGACACTCGGTCATCTCATTGGTTCATCGCAACACGTCGGTTCTATGGCGCGACGCCGCCGCCGAGCCGGCCCGAGCCAGACTTCTGAATGCCAGCATGGTGAGGGCGAACAACGAGAACAGTGAATCGTCCCAGAAATTATAGGCGACGAGGCTGACGCATAGGGCGGCCACGAAAGCCCCGTAGCCGAATGGCCTCAAAGAGGCGGGCAGCCTCGCGCACCGCGACAGGACATAAAGCGCAAAGGCGGCGCCGATGAGGAGGCCCGGAAGACCGAGTTCCACCCACATCTGTAAAATCCCGTCATGGGGATGTCCGGCGGCCTCGGTGATCCAGACATAATCCGACCCATGCGGGTTTTGGTAGTCGAGACTATGACTGCTGCCGAACCCCCAGCCGAGGAAGGGGTGCTCGAAGATCCTGTAGGACATGTAGTCCCAAATCTCCACGCGATGCTGCCATGAGGGTGGCATGCGGCGGATCAAGGGTTGGTCTTCGAGGAATACCTTGGTCACTGCCCAAGGCATCAACCCCAGGACCAAAAACCCGATCGTGACAATGGCCCGGGTGAGGCGCGGCGCAACTGCGGCAAGAATTGTCGTGGCGAGGCCGAGAGAGACCGCCATGCGGGTCGCACGGGAATCGGTCAATTCCGCCGGCATCACGAGCACGCATAGGAAGGCCACCGCTTGCCACCGACGACCCGTCGTCCAGAGGAAAGCCAGAAGCGGGAAAGCGAAGACCGTAAGGTAGGAGATGCCGCGATTATAAGGGGTGAGATCCTTGGCGGCGCTTTTGACGGCGTGCAGCAGGGGCGCGCCCGCGAGAAATTCGAGCCCGAGCGCCAGGGCGCCGACAAAAGCGGCCCCGGCCACGATCGGCCAGAGGCGAGGCTTATCGATCCTGGCTTGCACCTCGGGGCTGGAGAAGACCGCGAGCGGCAGCACGATGGTGGCCTGCTGAAACAACAGGTGCCAGGAGATGGCTGGATAGTACGAATGGACGTTGAGCAGAAGGATCGTGCCGAGGAACAACAGCGAGAAAAGGGCAATGGCGGGGTCGGGACGAGGGACGCGTCCATCCGCGATCCATGTGGCGAGGAACACGAGAACCCCTCCGGCTATTCCGGCACCAGCCCAGAGGCCCCCGACGAAGGTTCCTGCCGTGACGGCCAACACATAGAGGACGACGAAGATCAACGGAACGAGGCGTCCGGCATCGAACGTCCAAGATCGCGCCCCGTTCATCGGATGATCAAAAGTGAAGCACGACGGGAAATTTCGATTGAGGCCCCGTGCCGTCGCGCCCGAACTCTGGCGGTGCGTCCCGCACTCTGGCGAGGATGGCGGCTGTCGCCATCAAAACTCGCCCGGCAACGCGTCCCTCCCCAAGGGGCCATCTTGACGCCGAGGAAGCTCCTGCCTAACCGTCGCCTCCGTAGCCGAGCGCCCATCCGCCCGGGGGACACTTCGACGGCCAGCCATCCCCTTTCGCTTTGAACCGAAGAGACTTGGCCAAAACCATGAAGATCCTCAATCTGATGCTCAGCCGCACACGTGGCGGCCTCGAACGCGCCTTGCTGGACGCGCATCAGGGTCTTCTGAGCGCTGGCTGCGAGGTGACAAGCGTTTTTCCTTCTGAGGCATGGATCAAGTCCCACTGGCCTCCGGCATTCGACAGCGTGCCATTGCGCAGCTTCGGCGGATGGGATCCTTTCGCCGTCGTCAAATTGGCGCGCATCGCTGACGCACAAAAACCCGACCTCATACTCTGCCACGGCAATCGGGCGGTGCGAACCGCACGTCTGGCGCGATCGCGGAGACCCGTGATCGCGGTGTGCCACACGACCAACTACAGTATCCTCAAATATCTCGGCAGCATCGATGGCGCGATAGCCTTGACGTCGGCGTATCGGGAGGTCCTCGTGGGTGCGGGCTTCAGTGGCGAGCGCACCAAACTCGTGCCCAACGCGATCCGCCTGGGTCCAATGCCCGATCCGCCATTTTCCGGCGATACCGTTACGATCGGAGGTCTCGGCCGCTTCAACCCGGACAAGGGCTTCGACGTCCTCATCGAGGCCTGCGCCATATTGGCCAAAGGGCGCCCAGACCTTCGCTGCGTCATCGGCGGCGTCGATGACGAGGGACAGGTTCAGTCTTTGGAGGGCGAACGTCAAAAGGCGGCCCTCACAAGCATGCAACTCCAATTGCCAGGCTGGATCGACGATGCGGCGTCTTTTTTGCGGTCCATCGATATTTTCTGCATGCCGAGTCGCCGTGAGGTTCTCAGCATCGCGCTTCTTGAGGCCATGGAGGCTGGACGACCCCTCGTCTGCACCCGCATCCCTGGATTTGATACGATATTCGAAGACGGGAAAGAGGGGATCTTCGTCGCGATCGACGACGCGACGGAGCTAGCGGCAGCCATCGCCGCCATCCTCGACGATCCCGCCAAGGGCAAGCGGATGGGCGCCGCCGCCCGTGAGCGCGCCAAGGCGTTCGATGTGCCGGTGGTCGGGGCGCGCTTGAGGGACGCCCTTTCGGACATCATCGAGGTCTACAAAAGAGATTTGGCTGTTCGTTCATCGTAGAGCCATCGCTCGAAGGCCGCACCGACACGATTAATTGGCGAAGCGGAAATGCAGCACGTCTCCATCGAGCACGACGTATTCCTTGCCTTCAAGGCGGAATTTGCCGGCGTCCCTCGCGCCAGCTTCGCCTTTATTGGCGACATAATCCCCATAGGCGATCGTCTCCGCGCGAATGAACCCCTTTTCGAAATCGCTGTGAATCACGCCGGCCGATTGGGGCGCCCGCGTTCCCTTTGCGATGGTCCAGGCGCGCGCCTCCTTGGGGCCGACCGTGAAGAAGGTCACGAGATGCAAGAGGTCGTAGCCGGCGCGGATCACCCGGTTCAGGCCCGGCTCCTCGAGGCCGATGGCGTCGAGGTAATCCTTTTGTTCGTCGGCCGGCAGGACGGCGATCTCGCTCTCGATCTTGGCCGAGACGACGACGCTGACCGCACCTTCATCGGCGGCGCGCGCCGCCACGAGCGCCGCTAGCGCATTGCCCTTGTCGGCAGAGGCCTCTTCGACATTGCAGACGTAGAGGACGGGCTTCGAGGACAGAAGGCCCAAACTGTTGAAGAGCTTGCGCTCCTCGGGCGCGACCGCCGCTAGGCGCGCCGGCTTGCCCTCGCGCAGCAGAACGAGGCAGCGATTGACAAGATCGAGCGCTTCCTTGGCCTCCTTGTCGGCGCCCTTGGCTTTTTTCTCGAGGGCGATGACGCGCTTTTCCAGGCTGTCGAGATCAGCCAGCATCAGTTCGGTTTCGACGGTCTCGATATCATCGATCGGCTCGATCTTGCCTTCGACATGGGTAACGTCGCCATCGATGAAGCAGCGCACCACATGGGCGATGGCGTCGCATTCGCGAATATTGGCCAAGAACTGGTTGCCGAGCCCCTCCCCCTTCGAGGCGCCACGCACGAGTCCGGCGATATCGACGAAGGTCAGGCGTGTCGGAATGATCTCCTTCGAGCCGGCGATGGCCGCAAGGGTCGATAGGCGCGGATCGGGAACGGCCACGTCGCCGACATTGGGCTCGATGGTGCAGAAGGGATAATTGGCGGCCTGGGCCGCCGCCGTCTGCGTCAAGGCATTGAAAAGAGTCGACTTGCCGACGTTCGGCAGTCCGACGATGCCGCATTTGAAACCCATGACCCGAAACCTTCGATCGATATCCGGCCGCTGGTCGCGGCTGGTCTCCTCCGGGACGGGATCATCCCGCCGGGGCGTTGGCGCCCTTGTGCCGCAGTGCGGCGGCGCTGGCAATCGGCTCGCGTCTTGACAGCATGGATGCTTGCCGAGCGCGCCATGAGGCAACCCGAACCATGGCCCTGCCTCATCGCTCCCGCATGGCCGACCCCGTCACCTCGACGAGGGGGGAGAAAAGGTAGCTGAGGATGCGGCGGGTGCCGGTCTTGACCTCGACCGTCACGGCCATGCCCGGCACAAGGGCGACATCGGTGCCATTGACCTTGATGGACGGCTGATCGAGCCGCAGCGTCACGGGAAATACCAGATTCTGCGTGCGCTGGCCGCCGCCGAACATGCCCGCCTTCTGGCTCTGCACCGGATTCTGCTCGTGCTGGTCGGCCTCGGCCAAGGGGATCGCGTCATGCGCCACGCGGATCACCTTTGCGTCGAGCGTGCCGTAGTCGGTGAACGGAAAGCTCTCGATCTTGACGATCGCCGGCTGGTCTGGCTTGACGAAGCCGATGTCGCCGTTCGGCAGGTAGCATTCGATTTCGAGGGCCTGACCTTCGGGCACGATCTGCATGATCTGCTCGCCGGTCGACACGACCTGGCCGAGGGTCGTCACCGTCAGCCCTTGGACGATGCCGTCAGTCGGGCTTGCCAGCCGCATATGCTCGGTCTTGATCCGCGCCTTCGCCAGCTTCTGCTCGTCGTCGGCGATCTGCCGTTCCGCGTCGGCCAGCTTCTGGGAATTGTCGGCGATGAAGGCCGCATAGGTCTTCTCTATATCCCGTTGCGCCATCGTCACGGCCGCTTGGGCCTCCCCCAACTGACCGCGCTGGGAGGCGAGGTTAGTCTGCTGCGTCTCCCAAACCTCCTGCGCGTCGATGACGCTGGCTTTGGATTCCGCATTACGCCCGAAAAGTTCGCTGCGCATGTCGACGCGCTCCTTCAGGGTCGCGATCAGCACCTGTTGAGCTGAGATCGTCGCCGTCAGCCGATCCGCCTCTGCGATCTTCTCGCGCTGTTGAGCGCCGAGGCTCGCCACGGTGCTGGTGAGCTGCGACAGGTCGCCGTCTAGAACGCGCGTCTCACGGGCCGCGACATCGGGCGTGGTGTCGGTGTCCCAGCGCAACGGATGGGCGGGCGGCCCGGCTCGGCTCTCCGCGACCGCGATGGCGAGCTTGCGGCGCAGTGCCTCCGCCCGAAACCCCCGCAATGCGCTGGTCAGGGTCGCCTCGTCGGCAAGCGCCTCGCCGGCGTCGAGATCGATCAGCGTGTCGCCCGCCTTCACGCGACGGCCGTTCTCGACCTCGATCCTCGACACCCGCCCGGTCTCCAGCGGCTCGATGGTCTTCGTACGGCCTACAGCCTGAATCTTCCCTTGGGCGGTAGCGATAATGTCGACACGGCCGAAATAGGACCAGGCGATGGCGACCGCCACGAAGGCGCAGATGGTCGGAATGAACACCGCGCGGATCGGGGAGAGCGGAGACTCGAGGATCTCCAACGCCGCCGGCAGAAACTCGTGATCGGCGTGACGAAGCCGCGGCGTCTTCGACTTGACCTCGACGAGACTCAAGCCTGCACCTGTTCGTTCTGCAGCGTCCAGAGGCGGCGGTAGAGCCCATCCTCGCGGTTCAGCAGATCCTGGTGATTGCCGGCCTCCACGATCTTGCCGTCCTGCATGCCGATGATGCGGTCGCACGGGCGCACCGCCGCCAGCCGATGAGCGATGATGATGACGGTGCGGTTGCGCACGATCTGGCGCATGTTGGTCTGGATGATCCGCTCGCTCTCGTAGTCGAGAGCCGAGGTGGCTTCATCGAAAATGAGGATCGGCGGATTGGTGGCGAGCGCCCGGGCGATGGCGATACGCTGACGCTGCCCGCCCGATAGGTTGGCGCCTCGCTCCTCGATGATGGTGTCATAGCCGCCCGGCAGTTTGGCGATGAACTCGTCCGCGCCGGCGAGCCGCGAGATGGCGATCACCTGGGCGCGCGGCATGGCGGGCGTGCCGAAAGCGATATTGTCATGGATCGAGCGGTTGAACAGCAGATTATCCTGCAGCACGACCCCGATGTTGGAGCGCAGCCAGGACGGATCGACCTGGGCAAGATCGGCGCCGTCGAGCAGCACCTGCCCGTCCTGCGGGCTGTAGAGACGCTGGATCAGCTTGGTGAGGGTCGACTTGCCCGACCCCGAAGGTCCCACGATTCCCACCACCTCGCCGGGTTTGATCGAGATCGACACGTTCTTGAGCACATCGCCCGAATTCGGCCGATAGCGGAAGGTCACGCCCTTCAACTCGATGGCGCCGCGCGGCGGCGGCAGAACCGTCTTGGCCGGGACGGAGGGTTCGGGCGGTGCATTGAGGATGTCGCCCAGCCGCTCGACCGAGACTTGAACCTGTTGGAAATCCTGCCAGAGTTGCGCCAGCCGCAGCACCGGCTGCGTCACTTGGGCTGCGATCATGTTGAAGGCCACAAGGGCGCCGATCGACAATTCCCCGTCGATCACTGCCTTGGCGCCGAACAGCATCAGCAGCGCCGTGGTGATGCGCCCGACATATTGCACGCCGTTCTGGCCGAGCGCGCCGAGCAGCGTCACCAGGAACGAGGTTTTGACATAGGCGGCGAGCCGCTCCTCCCACTGCGCCTGCATCACGGGCTCGACGGCCGAGGCCTTGATGGTTTGGATTCCCACCACCGATTCCACCAGGAATTGTTGGCTCAGGGCTCCGGAATTGAATTTTTCGCGCACCCGCTCCTGCAGGGCCGGGCGGATCAAAAACGCGATCGCAAGGTAGAACGGGATAGCGCCGATGACGATCAGCGACAGTTTCCACGAATAGGCCAGCAGCACCGCGATGAACACGAAGGTAAAGACGAGGTCGAGCGCCGAAAACAGCCCCTGCCCGGTCAGGAAGGAGCGGATGTTTTCGAGCTCCCTCACCCGCGCCACGGTCTGCCCGGCGGCGCGGGTCTCGAAATAGCCGAGCGGCAGACGCAGGAGATGGCGGAACAGCCGCTGGCCGAGCTCGACGTCGATCCGGTTGGTAGTGTGCGAGAGCGCGTAAGTACGCTGATATTGCAGGATGACGTCGAACAGCCCGACGATGACGATCCCGGCGACGAGCACGAACAGCGTGGAATAGCCTTTGTGAGCCAGCACCTTGTCGACCACCACCTGAAAGAACAACGGGGTGACGAGTGCGAAGATCTGCACGAAGAGCGAGGCCAGCAGTACATGGCCGAGCGGCTTGCGGTAGCGCCAGATGGAGGGCAGGAACCAGCGAAACCCGAAGGTCGTGGGGTTATGGCCCTGCCCGCCGATGCGGCGCGCGATGAGCAGCAGCCAGGGCTGGATGAGGTCGACCAACTCTTCGGCGGAGACGATGCGGTCGGCGCTGGTCACGGGATCGACGATCCGCAGACCCCCATTCGGCATCCGCCCGCCGAAGACCACGAAGCCGCCGTCCTTGAGTTTGGCGATGGCGGGCGCGGGACTCGCGGCGAGCGCCTTGGCGCTCCGGCGTTCGACGCACCGAGCTTTCAGGCCGATCATCTGGCCGGCGCGCGTGAGATCGTCGAAATCGGCGGTCCGTGCGCCGAGCGCCATCTCTCGCCGCAGATGCTGAGGATCGGCCCCGATACGATAAAAAGCCGCGATGCCGCACAAGGCCCGCAACCCCGCGTCAACGGGCTGGGCCGTCGCCACCGCTATCGAAGCGTCGTTCATCGCAGAGCCATGTCCTTCCCTTCGGACGGCTATAAAACACATCGGCCGGATCAAATCTCAACAGACCGACACTAGCCTGAACAGCCCGACTTGGCGACTCGGGCCCAGCGCGCAGGGGCGCGACTGGGTCAGTTTTCTCGGGTCCGATTTATCAGGTAAAATGAAAATTATTCTGCTTCAGGCTGGCCAAGGTCACGTTCTGCAACGTGACACTGTGAGTGGCGTCAGTATGGATCAGAGTATCATTGCCGACTTGACTTGACTGGCTCAAAAGACTTTGCCAGCTCGAAAATGTCGAATGATCGAAGTAGATCTGGTCGGTCGAGTTATATCCGGCGATCGTCGCGCTCCCAGGCGTCGGCTCAAAGATGAAGCCGTCATTGTTGCCCCCGACACTCAAGGTCGAGGCTCCATGGAATGTGAAGTTGTCGCCGCTGCCTGTGAACGCGACGGAGGAATTGGCCATCATATCGATGTAAGCCGAAGAAACCGCCGCCGTATTGCCCGTTCCCTGACAGCGACATACCCTCCCGCGCCAGACAAGGTCGCGGTATCGCCGTTGTTCAGCGTCAAGGCGTCGCCGGTGCCCGTGACGGTCGCGGTGGTATTGTCATCGAGGTTGACCGCGCCATTGTTGAGCGAAACCGAAGCGCCGGTGGCCTGAACGTAGACCGTGTTGCCGGTGCCTGTATCGACGAGCGTATCGTTCGCGCCTGTCATCGCGACATCATCGGCCGAGCCCGTCAAGGTCAGCACGTCGCCCGTCCCGAGCGTCACTGTATTGCCGTTGCCATTGAGACTGGCACTGCGTTGATCCGAAACCTGAACGGCACCCGAACTCATCGAGAGTGTTTCGTTGCCGCCCAGGACATCGACCGCGTTGCCGGTTCCGGTGTCGATGACGGTGCTGCCGTCGCCCTAAAGTGTCGTGGTGGTGCCCGAACCGCTGAGCGTCAGGGTGCTCCCAGAATCGAGGGCGATGCTGTTGGAATTGCCCGTCACGGTGCCGGAGAAGCCCGCGCCGAAATTGACCGCGCCATTGCTGAGCGTGATCGATCCCCCGTTGGCCTGAACCTCGACCGTATTGCTGCTGCCAGTATCCGTGACGCTGCCGTTCGCCCCCGCCAGCACCACGTCATTATAGGAACCGCTCAAGGCGACACAGGCCTCGGCCCCCACCGTCACCGTGTTGCCGTATCCGCTCACGGTGGCGCTCTGGTGATCCGAGACCTGCACGGTTCCCGAACTGATGAAAACCGTCGCGCCATTGCCGGCGATGTTCACCGCATCGCCCGTTCCCGTATCGGTGACGGTATCGCCGCTGCCTTGAACAAGGACCGTCGTACCCGAACCGTTAAGCTACAGCACATCCTCGGAGCCGAGATAGACCGTATCGAACTGCCCGGAGACGCTGCCCGCGATCCCGTCGACGAAGGTGACGATCCCGCCCCCGAGCAACGCCGACAGGCCGGTGGCCTCGACGTTGACGGTATTGCCGCCGCCCGTGTCGACGATGGTGGCATAGGTGCCCGTCACGTTGACGGTGTTGTAAAGACCGCTGAGCGATAGGGTGTCGCCTGCTTCAAGCTGGATGGTACTGGAGGTGCCATTGACCGAGGCGGTGTCGCCGCTACTCAGCGTCACGAGGTTGTCGTCGCCGGTGATGGCCGCGCCGGCCCCCGAGGCCAGATTGACGAAGCCGTCGCTGATCGACGCCGTCTCACCGATATTTCCGAAATTGATGGTCGAGCCCGCGCCGCTCGCGTCGACCGTCTGGTTGGGGTCGTCGACCGTCAGTGTAGCGTCGCTCGCCAGCGCGATCGGTGTGTTGGTGATCGGTGGCGGCTCGACGAGAGGGGTGCCGTCGCCCTGAGTGTTGGCGATGACTGCGGCGAGGTCGGCAGAGAGTTCGGCCGACGACGGATCCGGCGTGTTTCCGCCCGGATAACCATAATTTCCGCTATAGACATAAGGGGTGACGCCGCTCCACGTCACATTCGGGTCGTCGTCGATCCCACTTTCAGGGGTCCCGGTTTGATCGAACACCGACTGACCGCTCCCCGCCGGCAGCAATTGCAGACCGAAATCTCACGGCGCTTAGTCTTTGATTAGAAGAGATCCATCCCACGAATTTGTTAATAACACCGTAACGAAAAGATCATTCGGGTCGTCGCCAAACGGGTTAAGGACGTAGTGCGCCGAGTAATTATCGGAAAAATAGTCGTATATGTTATTGGCCGTTCCACCTTCCGACACACCGCCGCCGAGTTGAAGCACTGCCGATTGTTCAGAGGTGCTGCCCGCCGACAGCCGGTCGGCCAGCAGAACCAATTTGTCTTTAGAACTGCTGCCCACCACCGTCGTCGTACCAGGGTCCACGACCAATGTCGTCCCCGGATCTGCCTGCTTGTTCGCGGACGGCAGGAAGACGATGTCATTTTGGCCCACGCCCGTATTGATCAGCCCACCGCCGCTCCCCGCCAGGATGACATTATTATCCCCGGAGACAATGACGGTGGTTCGCCCGGTTCCGGAGGCTTGGCCAGCGGGCTTGTCCTCTAATCTGATGAAATCATTCGATCCCGTGATGGTTCCTGTCGATCCAGAATAGACGAAAATATCTTGGTTGGTCAGTGATGCTTGAGCGCTCGGCCCGATTAGTCCATAACTTGTTTTCCCGCTCACTCCGACATTGGCATATACAGCACTATAGGCGACATTGCCTGTCGACGTGTCAGTATCCAGTTCCGCAGTCAGGCTGTCTCCGTTCGCGTCGGCGATCGTCGAGGTTTGGCGGGTGACCGTGTTGCTTCCGAAATTGATGGGAACGAAATTTGTTTGATTGTATTTAGCCTCATATGCCAGCACAAGTTCTTCGATATAAAGACTGCCCTTGATATTCGCCACCACGTTGGCATATGTTAAAGTCTCGGATGAAATTGCCTTGAATCCAGCAACCTCAAGATTGCCGATTGAGATCAGGGCTTGGGCTGCGTTAAAATTTTGATAAAATTGATTGGATATAAGGTCCTCGCCGTTTTCGGATGAGTTAAGCGTTCCCTATGCCCAATCCAATCCGAGCGCTGACCCCGCTGATCCGCCCCAATTTGCTAGATTTATACCAAGCTTACCATAAACATCATAATGATAGTTCGCGATGGCATTTTCCGTAGGTATATCGTCATTATTTTTAGTGATTGCGTTGAGATCTGCTGCTGCAAGATCGACGACGATGCTCGGTAAAAGAGCGGCATATTGGGTCGCGCCAAGAGCATCGATGAGCTCTTGGTTGGCGACCAATCCGAACACGCCGGCATCGTTGACCACCTCCAGCGCGTCGGTCGCGTAACCACGCTCTTCGATTTGATCCTCATAATAGAGGTTGACGTCGTTGATCGCGTCTCGAGTGTTTCCCGAATTTAAGGCCGTTTCCGCATTGATAATGAAGCCACTGAGTGTATTAAGATCGGACTGCGAATAATCGGCCATGTTATAGTTCTCTTTATTTTGATGGCACGACGAATGCATCGGCAATAGTTCTGATACGGTCATCAATTTCTAATATTTTTTTAAAATAAATTCGACTGTATGCGTAATCTACCGCTAAATGATCATTAATATTAGTCGAAACCTCGCAGTCCGGGTACGGAAATTTTGATGATTTTGCGCACAAAATGACTATTTTTCGATCTGATGCACGTTTTTGATCGCAAACAAACATGTCGTCTGAGAACGACAGCCTCAATTGCGTGCGATAATATTTGCAGCCTGGTATATGATCGGCGTCTTCATTGCTGGAGCTTCGGCCATCGAAGGAATTTTCTCGGATCCACTGGTCGGGCGCAGTACGAGCGCGGTTGAATTCGAACAATGCGGTAAGTTGGTTATGCCAGCCAACCTTTGCGAATTCGTCATGATCCAGGGCGGCGCCCCGGAAGTCCGGCAGAAGCATCGCGAGCGTAAAAGCCGCATAGCCATTCTTCGGATTATACGGTGTCACCGAAGGTAGGTACTGCCACGGTATCCGATATTCTATCGAACCGGCCTTAAGATCGGCATCCATGTATTCACCTAATTGGGTAGCGACTAAAATAGATTTTTGGTCCTTCAACAAAGCGGCCGAAACGATCCCCACCGCCGCGAGCGTCAAGGCAAAACCGGCGCTCGCGCCCAGGATGGATATACGCCTCACGGAAGACTGCTCCGAAACGTCCGATTCATGGCCCAAGCCCAATAGTCAACACCGGTTGCATACCAACGATTATTCCCGCTTCCCGACGTGTACAGCATTTCTATAAGCCTCGGAAAACCGCATGACAATGCGCGCTTTTAAGCCTTGGTTAAGGTATGCGACAACCCAAAAGCCTGCATCGAGCAGCGCAAAAGCTCTGGATCGGTCTGCCCATTGGCCTCTGGCAGGAAGACGATGTCATTTTGGCCCACGCCCGTATTGATCAGCCCACCGCCGCTGCCCGCCAGGATGACATCGTTGTCGCCATTGGTGATGATGTCGGCCTTGCGGACCGAGCCGCGGACGTATTCGTTTGCGTCTTTGCCGACAATCAGATCAGGATCCACTGCTCCTGCGGTAAATCCGGCGGCATTCAGTTTATTGTTAATAGTTGTGTAAAAATCGTTATCTACATAGGAAAACATGGTGAAGCTGCCGCCAGCTCCACCGTTGCTGATCGAATTAACCCCAACAATGTAATCGTCACCTGTATTGAAATCTCGGACATAGGCGGCTCCACCACTATCGCCTTTCTGAAGGCCTAAATCCGCTGAAAATTGCCCGTCTCCTTCAACCTGATTAAAGGAACCGGAAACACCACCGCTTGTGACAGGCCCGACGGCTGAAATAGTGTGGTTGGACAGATATGCTGAAGCAGCATCCTGATCAAGGAAGACCACCATGGGACTTAAATCTGATGGAGCGCTGCTCAAATTGGCAGAGCCAGAGATCAATGCTAGGTCGTGTCCCGGGTACGAATAATTTTGATTAGACTGAATGTTCGCGTAAAAATTGCCAGCGTTATAGCCCGAGTCGAAAATCGGCACAGTGACTGCAGTTCCATTCACACTCCAGCTATAGGTATCGTAGAAACCAACCCCTGACGCTGGAGGATAGAAATCCGCCGGCAACGTCTCAACAGCCGAAACCAGGTGCGCGGCCGTCAAAAACAAGCCGCCACCAAGATCAATTGCGCCTCCGCTGCCAGAGATCGTTATTGGATTAAATTCCACATCTAAGGGCTCGATGTAACCCTTAGTTTCAAACGAATCGATATCGATAGTCATATTATTTTCCTACTGAACTATTTTGGTAGGTTAATATATGGTGTCATGTAATCATAATTAATATCTAAAATTAAATACCCTGTTCCATATAATTTATAATCAACAATTCCGGTTCCGAATGAAAAATCAGTAATTGCCATAACTACTGTGCCAGCTTTTACGATTATTAAGTCACCCTTATCTGATAATTTTTGAAAAAAAACGCTTCGTTTATTAGCTGGTAGCATTTCTCTATAATTGAATTCATCCAACATTTTTCGTTGAAGAAAAAAAAAGGCAGATGTCGGAACAACAAAAAGCTCGCCTTTCGGATAGGCCCATGGGCTTAGCGATTCCGGAAATGGCGCTGGAATTGGCGTTGGCCATGCTTCGTCACCATGCGCCACCCTTGGCTCTATCAAGGCCGCGATTGAGATGACAAAGGCGATGAAAAACCGTGAGATTTTAGAGTTCACAACGGGCCTTTCTTCGGAAAATAAGTCGAACCCCACGGATTCTACCGGGATTCAGCTGTAAAAATAGAGCTGTCAGGAAATATGTTAGTAAATATATGAGATGCTCTTAATAATATTCCATTACCACAATTCAATCCGTTTTCAAAACTTTCGTCTCGTCTATATATAGTTTTTGATTTAAAATAGCCAGCAGTTGATATATCATAGGTTCTTACGGACATTGTTATTTTCCTTGATCGATTAACGGCGGTCAATAATTTGCGATATAATCATGTAACAGCGCTCCATTTTTACTTCCAGTGCTAATTCTATCAGGAGCTTCAGGTTCAATGGAAAACATTTCAACATTTTTTGTTCCGTCACCCCAACTTGCGAAGAATTTGCCTTGATCTTTAACGAAGCTCACCATATCGGGTCGTCCCCACATCGCGATGCGCCGTTTCAATTCCTCGGCAAAGAGCGCTTCATGCGGCGGCGAAAATTGATGTTCGTTGATCTGAATTTCAGAAACTCGATTTCCGGAGACCCTCAAAAAACAGGGGAGGACCTTTCCAGGCGAAATAAGACCGTTAAAACCTGGTTGAACGGGTTGATCCAAGACATGGCTAGCCTCCTCGCGCGTCATTCCTCCTATGACCCGCCAACATCGGTCTAGCGCGTCGTCGGCGCGGGCGGCCGAAACGATCCCCACCGCCGCGAGCGTCAAGGCAAAACAGGCGCTCGCGCCCAGGATGGACTTCCGTCTCACGAAAGACTGCTCCGAAACGCCCGATTCATGGCCCACGCTCGACACTCAAAATCGATTGCATACCAATAATTCTTCCCGCCATACGACGTGTACAGCCTTTGCATAAACCTCAGCATCCCGCGCGGCAATGCGCGCTTTTAAGCACTGGCTAATGTATGCGACAGGCCAAAAGCCCGCATCGACCGTCGGATCAAATCCGGATCGAGCCTTCGCGTGATGAAGACGAGGCG
This sequence comes from Lichenihabitans sp., assembly GCA_965214365.1. Taxonomy (GTDB): domain Bacteria; phylum Pseudomonadota; class Alphaproteobacteria; order Rhizobiales; family Beijerinckiaceae; genus Lichenihabitans. The sequence goes on along the minus strand of CBDCBM010000003.1, from coordinate 212,756 downwards.
GGAGCGTCGCTCCTCGTCAGGCCAGGCGGCGAGATGTCTTGGCATATGGACAAGCTGCTGGACGCCGTTGATCGCGACGGGGGTTGGCGAGCCCTCGACATTGAGAATGCCCTTAACGCGCAGCACCCGGTCTCCGTGGCGATGCAGCAGCATGGTCAGCCAGAGCCCGAAGCCGGTCCAATCGATCGGTTCGTCGACGATCAGCGAAAAGGCCTCGACACCGTCGATATGAGCACGCGGCAAAGCGCCGGGCGCGACATCCGGACCATCGACCGGCAGGCAGACCATCCGGCCCAGCGCGGGCGTGTGCAGCACGCTGCCCTCGGCCATGAGCTCGGCCACATCGAGACGATCCTCGGCGCCGATCGTCACCGGCACCTCGGGGTTGATGGCCCGCAGTGCCGCCATCGTCGCCTTGGCGGCCTCCGGCATCGCGAGATCGGTCTTGGTCAATACCAGTTTGTCCGCCGCCGCGACCTGGCTCACGCTTTCGGGTTGACGCGTCAATTGGTCGGCGCCGTTCACCGCGTCGAGCGTGGCGATCACCGTGCCGAGGCGAAAGTGGTGCTTTAGCACGGGATCGGCCGACAGCGTCGCCAGGATGGGGAGCGGGTCGGCGAGGCCCGTCGTTTCGATGACAAGGCGCCTGAAGGGCGGCACCTCCCCGCGCTCCCGCCTCGAGTAAAGCCGCTTGATGGCATCCGACAATTCGCCCCGGATGGTACAGCAAAGGCACCCCGAGGCGAGCAGCACCATGGTCTCGTCGAGCCACTCTAGAAGGTGATGGTCGAGCCCCACCTCGCCGAACTCGTTGATCAGCACGGCGGTGTCGTGCAGCGCCGGATCGCGCAACAGCCGGGACAGCAGCGTCGTCTTGCCCGAGCCCAAAAATCCGGTCAGCACGATGACGGGCGTGAAATCGGGAATCGGCCGGTCGTCAGCCACGCGCGGCTTCGATCCTGGCCAGAAGATCGGGGTCGAGCGGGTCGCAAGCCCGTCCGCGCAACGTCTCGGCCGCCGCCCAAAGATGGGCGAGAGTGTCGACGATCTCGGTCTTGCCGGTGCGGGTCGAGAGCAGGAAGGCGCTGCCCTGCCAATCGGAAAGCGACAGCCCAAAGCGGTCGAGAATCGCATTGGCGAGCTTCACCCGTTTCAAACGCTCGCGGCGACGCTCCAAGGAGCCAGTGTTCATCGTGAAGATGCCCGGCCGGGCATGGGCATCGGCCCAATGTTCCGCCCCGCCGAGGACACCGCACAGCGCGCACATGGTCCGCTACTTCTGGCGCGGCGAGCGCTTGGAAAAATCGTCGGCCATCTCGTCCATGGTCACGAATCTCACGCCCGGATGGCCGATCATGTGATGGTAGAGGCGCTCAAGCATCATCAGGACATGCGGCCGACCCGAGACGTCGGGGTGGATGGTCATCGGGAAAACCGCGTAGTCATATTCGCGGTAGACCCAATCGAACTGGTCGCGCCACATCTGTTCGATGTCGCGCGGGTTCACAAAGCCGTGGCTGTTGGGCGATTTCTTGATGAACATCATCGGCGGAAGGTCGTCGAGATACCAGCTCGCCGGGATCTCGATGAGGTCCGTCTCCTGCCCGCGTTGCAGCGGCACCATCCATTCGCTGGGCTTCTTCGAATAGTCGATTTTGGTCCAGCGATCGCCGACCCGCACATAGTAGGGCTGGTGGTCATGATGCATCAGCGAATGGTCGTATTTGATGCCCCGCTCCAGCAGCAGCTCATTGGTGACGGGCGAGAATTCCCACCAGGGCGCCACATAGCCGGTAGGCCGCTTGCCCGACAGCGCCGTGACGAGATCGATGCATTTGTCGAGGATCTCGGTTTCCTGCTCGCGCGTCATGGCGATGGGGTTTTCATGCGTATAGCCGTGAATGCCGATCTCGTGGCCGGCATCCGCCACGGCCTTCATCTCCTTGGGGAAGGTCTCGATCGAATGGCCGGGGATGAACCAGGTGGTTTTGATGCCGAGCCGTTCGAACATTCTGAGGAGACGCGGGCTGCCGACTTCACCGGCGAAGAGTCCCCGCGAAATATCGTCGGGCGAATCCTCGCCGCCATAGGAGCCGAGCCAGCCCGCCACCGCATCGACATCGACGCCGAAACCGCACAAAATTTCCTTGGCCATCTGAGATCCTTTCGAGGCGCCTCCGACTGAGGACGACGGGTCGTCACCACATTATGTCGTGTTTGGCATTGGCCGTGATCCACCTGCATGTTTCGTGCAACCTCCGACCCGTTTCGTTCTCCAGCCGATCTCGCACGGTTACCTTAACGCACGGGCGCGACTGGCGCCGCCTCGGGAAGACGCGCTATGCTGCCGCTTGGGAAGACAATGCGGATGAATATCGATAGTCCGCCACGGACTTTTCAAGCGGGCGCCTGAACCAGGGGAATATCGTCGTGGGAACAATTTCGAAAGGCGCCATCGTCGGCGCGATCGCATTGATGGGCTGCCTGTCCATCGCACCGATGCAAGCCTCCGCGATGCCGGTCGCGGGGATCACGGCCGATGCGGCCGAGCCTGGCGTCGCACTGGGCGCTGGCGTCGAGCAGGTCTACTGGCGCCGTTACGGCTGGCGCAGGCCCTTCGTCCGCTATGGCTGGAGGAGGCCTTACGGATGGGGTTGGCGTCACCCCTATCGTCGGCTTTACCGGTGGTAAAACGGGCCTGACGGTCCGATTCAGGTCCAGCTTTGGATGCTGGTCTTCGCAAACTCAACCCGGGCGCGGCTAGGCCGTGCCCGTTTAAGCCTCTACCGTCAGTCTTAGTCTGCCCTTGAGCCGCATCCATGGAGTTGATCGAAACCGAGGCCAAAGCGCCCCCTCACGGCATCGTCAGCCCCGTCGTCGCGAGTCGATCCGTGGTGCTGCGGACCGCGCGCTGGCCGCCGGCACAGGCCGCCGCTCCGGACGGAGAAGCACGGGGCACGGTCGTCATCTGCACGGGCCGTAGCGAGTTCATCGAGAAATATTACGAGGTGATCGAGGACCTTCGCCGTCGCGGCTTCTCCGTCGCGATCTTCGACTGGCGCGGCCAAGGATTTTCGGCCCGCCAGCTCCGCAATCGCGTCAGGGGCCATATCTGGACCTTCGACGAATTCGAGCAGGACATCGAGGCCGTGCGCCAGCAGGTTCTCGAACCCTTCTGTCCACGCCCCTGGTTCGCCCTCGCGCATTCGATGAGCGGCCCGATCATTCTGAATTTCGCCGCCCACCATCCCGATGTCTTTCAACGCCTCGTCCTCTCGGCGCCGATGATCGATATCGCTCGTCTGCCTCGGCCTGCCCTGGCGAGGGTGCTGGCCCGTTGGGCCTGCCGGCTTGGATTCAGACGCCACCAGATTCCCATCGGCAGAAACCGCGCCCTCTTCCTCAGCACCTTCGACGGCAATGTCCTGACCTCGGATCGGGTCCGATTCGAGCGCACCGCGTCCCTGTTGAGGGCCGAGCCTGGCCTTGGCCTCGGGCCGCCGACCTATGGCTGGATGCATGCCGCCTTCGAGTGTATCGCAGCCTTGGCCGCAGAGCGTTTCATCGAGAGCTTCGTCACACCGACACTGATCGTCATGCCGGGCTCCGACGTCGTAGTGGACGGGAGAGCCGCCGAACGGCTGGCCTCCCGATTGCGGACGTGTACGCTCGTCACCGTCTTCGGCGCTAAACATGAGGTGCTCATGGAGCGCGACAGCCTCAGGCAACAGTTCTGGTCAGCCTTCGACGCTTTTATTCCGGGTTCGGAACGGCCTCGTGGAGCAACTCGCGATTGCGTGCCGGCATCTGGCGACGATGCGCCGCTGCCTATCGCCGGAACCGGGGCGGCCCGGCCGGGGTTGTCATACAAACGCGTGGAACAAAGTCATGCTCGATCGGACCAGGCAACAGGATGACGTCGGCCTTGATAAAGAACGGCCCGTAGATGGCGGGGCGCACGACATCATGAGTGTAGCATCGGAGGGTCGCGGCGAAACAGGCGCCGTCGAGGCTCGGAACAATGACCGGGACAAATCGACCGCGCCACAAGCTGATGATGACGAAAGTAAAAAGACCGAAGCGGTTGCCGACGACGACAAGGCGAACTCCGCTGGTTGGCGTCGGCATCCCTTGGCGATCGGCATCGCCGCAATCATCCTGATCGCGGCCATCGTCGGCGGAGTGTTATGGTATCTCCATGCTCGTCATTTCGAGAGCACCGACGACGCCTTCATCGATGGCAGACCCGTCATGGTTAGTCCCGAGGTCAGCGGAAACATCATCGAGATTCCGGTAACCGATAACCAGATCGTCAAAGCCGGAGACTTGCTGGCGCGCATCGACGCACGCGATTACGAAGCAGCCGTCGCGCAAGCTGAGGCCCAAATCGGCCAGGCAGAGGCCACCATCGAAAATTATGCGGCCCAGATCAAGGCGCAGCAGGCAGAGGTGGACCAGACCGCCAAACAAGGCGAGGAAGCGCAAGCTGCGCTGAATTTCGCCCAGGAGGAGGACAAACGGTATCAGGAGTTGGTCAAGACCGGCTATGGCACCGTTCAGCGGGCCCAGCAATCGGCCTCCGAATTGCAGTCCAAGCAGGCGGCCCTAGCGGCCGCGCAATCCGCGCTGACTGCGGCGCAACGGCAAATCGGAGTGCTCAAGGCCCAACGTCGAAGTGCCGACGCGCAACTCGAACAGGCCAAAGCCCAGAAGGCAACGGCGGACGCCAATCTGACTCGCACTCAACTTCATGCGACTATGGACGGCCGGGTGACGCGTCTGACGGCCGCCGTCGGCCAAGTGGCGACACAATCACAGGCCCTGATGATTCTGGTTCCTCTCGACGTCTGGGTGACGGCTAATTTCAAGGAAAACCAGCTTGCCGATATGCGAGTGGGCCAAAAGGTCGATGTCGAGATCGATGCCTATGGCGGGACCGTGCCAGGCAAGATCGACAGTATCCAGGCGGGCAGTGGCACAGCCTTCAGCCTGCTGCCGGCCGAGAATGCCACCGGCAACTATGTGAAGGTCGTGCAGCGGATTCCCGTAAAGATTACATTCGACAAACGCCCGGATGCGGAACTCGGTCCCGGTATGTCGGTGGTCCCCACCGTGACGGTGCGCTAAGCCTCTCAGCCGTCATCGCCCATGACATCGGCTTTCCAAAGCGCGATGCCACCGGTAATGCCTGCATCGTTTGAGACGATCTTCGCATTTTCGGGGATATCACCCTCGATCTTCGATCCGTTGCCGCCGCCTATATAGATCTGATCGTAGTGAATTAGCGCGTCGAGGATGGCGATGACTTTGCGGACCCGCTTGTTCCAATGCTTCTTGCCAACCTTTTTCAGAGCGTCTCGGCCTATGAACCCGTTATAGTCTTTCTTATTGTGAACAGGATGATGCGCCAGTTCGAGATGGGGCGTTAGTCGACCATCCTGAAAGATGGCCGTGCCGGCGCCGGTTCCCAGTGTGAGGACAAACTCCAAACCCTTCCCAGAAATGACCCCGAGACCTTGCACCTCCGCGTCGTTGAGGACGCGGGCTGGTTTGCCGAAGGTGCTCGCCAAAGCGGAGGCGAGATCGTAGCCCTGCCAATCTCCGTCCGGAAAATGCGGCGCCGTCACGATCTTGCCATCGCGCACCGCGCCTGGAAAGCCGGCTGAAATACGGTCGAAGGGCGGCAGGTTCGTCGCCATGTCTTGAAGCGCATCGATCAGGACCTGCGGCGGACACGGATCGGGCGTTGGCCGCCAAACCTTCTCGTGGGTCATCTTGCCCCCATCGTCCAGCACCGAACATTTGAGACCGGTTCCGCCGATATCGATCGACAATGTCAGCAACCCAGAGGTCCCGGCGGGTTCCACTGTCCGCCGAACGATACGCTTGGCCATCCACCTAGTCCCCACTCAAGCCAATCAGCGTCATAGAGCCGCCTGAACGAGCATCGGCATCCACAACCTGCCTATAGTCGCATGATTTGCCTCCCCCTCCTATGGTCTGCAAGGCGATCCATGGCGCTCCCTCGTCCCGTGTCATCCTCGGCTCGATCAAAAAGCAGGCAGCCTACTCATACCGCTATGGTCCTTGAGCTAGGATCTCAAGCGGACTTAGTACAAACTTATTCTTCGCTCTTTAGAGCGGAAGTCGCGCCAGGAAGCCATGGAACTCGGGACGTTAGACCATCCCAACGATCACCCTGGCGATTTAGGGGGCGCGGCACCGGCCGTCATGCCGCAGCGCAGCGTCGCGCCCATCGGTGCCGACGATCGAGGCCGGCTGGGCATGCGTCCGGACCGGATCGTGTCGTCTTCCTTGCGCAATCGAAAGCGATGGATTGCCTTGGCAGGAGCCGCAACTCTGGTGATCCATGCGGGATTCGCGGCATTCTTTCTGCTTGTCATGGATTTTCGCGAGTTGGATGACATGCCCGAGAAGGCCATACCGGTCGAGGTGGTGACATCCATGCCGACAGTGCCGGAGCCGAAGCCGCCTCCTCCACGGCTATCGGCCGGCCCGGGGCCAAAGCGAGACCCCGTACCCGAGCCTCCTCCCCCCACCGATGCTCCCGCACCACCGCCTTTCGTCGCGCCCCCTCCGGAAGCTCTGCACGCTCGCGCGAAGCCGCTCGATGACAAGCCGGCCAACGCTGTGCCCGAGGTTCTAAAACCGGACGACGCCACGCCGCGACCGTCTCCCCCTCCGGCTGCACCCAAGGTCCTCACGGCCCAGGGAGGAAGCTTCTCCGTATCCCCGGCCGCGCCGACACCGCCCTCGCCCTCGACGGCTCCCTCGACGCAGTCCCGCGACGCGGTCGCGGCTAAGTTGGCTGAGGCGCTCCCGCAAGATTTTTCGGCGCTTCCATCGACGTTCCGAGCGGTCCTGTCATCGCAAGGCGCGGAAATCAGCTTCGAATATAAAGGGGTGGTCTACGGTCGCCTGCAGCGGTCGCATCAGGCTTCGGAAGAGGCCCGCGTGCGCCACCTGCACGGTTACGTGGTCGTGTCTTTCACGATCGACGACCACGGCAGGGCCAGCGATCTCAAGGTCGCCGGATCGAGCGGCACGCCCGAGGTCGATGCCCTGGGCCTTGCCATGGTGCGCGAGGCCGAACCGTTCCCCCTGCCGCCGCCTGGCGCGAACCAGGTGTTCACCCCAGGGCTCATCGTCGGCGACGAGTGATGCGTAACCACATCATTGCGGCACCGGGACCACCTCGACCGTCATCGAGTCAAGGTCAAAGCTGCCGTCAACGCCGACGGCGAAATGCCCCTTCACCGCCTCGCTGGCCTGCGCCTGGAGGCCGCGAAGCGCCGCGACATAGGGTTCAGGCGTGCGTGTCCTGGCGGTCCAGATCTCGAATTCCATCCGCAGCTTGCGCATGGTGACGCCTGTGGTGACAAAACGCGCCCGCGCCAGCATGGCGAACCACTGGGCGACCGTGTAGTTGCGAACATGCGAGGCATCGCGCAACAATTCGAGAGCCTGGAGATGGGTATCCAACAACGGATGCTGGGGCGAGACGATATCGACGAAGATCGCGAAACCCTCTGGTTTCAACACCCGCCGCGCCTCACGCAACCCGGCTTCCGCGTCATGCCAGTGATGCGTGGTGAAACGGCACAAGACGATGTCGAAGGCGCCATCCTCGAAGGGAAGATTTTCAGCCGGCGCTTGCTGCACGCTAATGTTGCGCAGACCGCGCGCCTCGGCGGTGCGTGTCACCTCGGTCAGCATGCCGGCGGTCAGATCGCACGCCACGACCTCTCGTACAAACGGAGCGGCCCGATAGCTCACATGGCCTCCGCCGCAACCGAGATCGAGTACGCGCGCATCTGGCCGGCCCTGGAGCCGGTCGGCGATCTGGTCCAGATCCGCGCCACCGCTATGAACGGCACTGGTTACGTAATTTGCGGCTCGCGGAGCGTAATGCTCCACAACATATCGATGTTGACTGTCGCTCACTTCGGCTCTCCTAAGGGTGAGCAATCTTGGCCGGGCTCGACCATCGCCACAAGTCGAGCGTTTATCATGGTATAAGCGCTCCCCTGATGCTCCTGTCGCCCCACGAACGCCGCCTGCTCGGCGCCTTCCTTCGATCTCACCGAGAACGGCTCAAGGCCGAGCATGTTGGCGTCAAGACGCGGGAAGAGCGCCGCCGAACGCCGGGGCTCCGGCGGGAAGAGGTTGCTGACCTCTGCGGGATCAGCCCCACCTGGTATGCCTGGATTGAACAGGGTCGCGACATTTCCGTATCGGCCAGCGCCCTCGGCCGTCTCGCCGTATCGCTCCGGTTGACCGGGCCGGAACGGGCCTATCTGTTCGAGCTTGCGCGGGCCCGCGACCCCGCCCGCGCGGACGCTTCGCAGATGGCAGAGGACGACCCGGTCCTTGCCCTGCGATCTGCTCTCGATGCTATCGACGGTCCGGCCTATCTGATGGATCCGAGTTGGTGCGCGAGGGCATGGAACGCCAAGGCCGCTATGCTGTTCGCCGATTGGTTCAGCATCGAGGGGCGATGCCTTCTCGACTATATGTTCCTCGATGCCCGCGCGCGCCGCCTGGTGCCGGATTGGCCCGAACGCGCCCGTCGCCTCGCGGCGGAATTCCGGGCCGACATGGGCCGACGGCCCGAAGACGCCGCCCTCCAGGCGATGATCGAGCGCTTACGCCAAGGGAGCCCGGATTTCGCAACCTTTTGGACCGACCACTCGGTGCTGGCCCGCGAGGGCGGCCCGCGTCTCTTCCAGCATCCCACGCTCGGGCCGCTGCTTTACGACCAGATCACACTCAATCCTGCGGCATGGCCCGACTATAAACTCGTGATGCTCGTGAGCGGGTCTTAGGTCCGAGCCACCGAGCCTTTTGCTTCATTGTCGCGATCGGCACAGCCAGTTCATCGACCCGAGCTACATCTGCGGGCCAAAAAAGGGATACCAAGACACCGGAACGGTCTTCACGGTTCAAGCGGTGCGTTCCATCACAACCAACAGACGGAATCCCAATCGATGCCCCAATGACCCGAGAAGCCGACTTTCCAAGGACAACACAGGTTTGACAAGCCAATTCGGCATGACGCACCACGACTTGAAGCCGCCGGACAAGGGATAGGCCCAAAGACTTAACCAAGTCGCCGAGACGAGGCGAAGATTGGGTACGGCTACGCTCAACCGACGCTGTCCCGCAGTCCCGATGAACATGAGAGTCGGGATAGCCTGGTTTGAATCCCACGGGTCGGAGCCGGACTGAACATGATCTTCCGCAAAAGCATCCGCCGTCATGTCGACCGATTCGTGATGAAAGCGGTCATAGAAAACCCGTGACAGCGAACTCATGCCCGGTTCGATCATGGCTAAGCGACCGCCTACCTGCAGCACACCGGCCGCCTCACGCAAGAACGCGACTGGCCGTTGCAGGTGATGGAGAACATCCAGCATGACGATCCCACTAAAGCTACCAGGGCCGAACGGCAGCCTGTGCGCGTCGGCCACGACATCGATTCCCTTGAAAGACAGAATATCCAATGAAACAATGTCCGGGTGAGATAATTTTAGGTGGGCCGAGCCTCCTCCGATGTCCAGCAGGCGTCCCGGTGGACAGGCCGAAACAAGTTGCTTGTGATAGTCGGTGTAAATCGTTCGTAGTGTCGGTTTTGCGCTCCATACACGACTTTGCTCGGCCAGCCGGCCTTCGTCGTCCGCCGCCATTTTACACTGCTTTCAGCTTGCGAAACGCGAAAAGTACCATTCGAATCAAAAGCCAACCGTCGCGAAATCGCGAGATCTGCGTTTCTCCGTAGGTCCTAGCCTTGTAATGGACCGGAACTTCGACAACACGAAGGTTTTGGCGCACGGCTCCAAAAATCAGATCATAGTCCCCGAAAGGATCGAAATCTCCGAAGTAGCTGCGGGCTTGGGCAATCTTAAGATAATCAAGCCTCTTTAAAACTTTTGTACCACACAAGGTATCAGTAAATCTCTGGTTAAGCAGATAGGAAAAGAGGACGGCAAAAAAGCGATTCGCCAGATGATTAAGAGCGCGCATAGCCTCGTTTTCCATTGGATAGACAAGACGCGTGCCGTTTATAAACTCCCCTTTTCCGCTTTCTATCGCCTCATAGAATTTCTTTAAAGCAGAGGGTGGTACGGTTAGGTCGGCATCCAAGATCATCAGGATGTCACCAGTGGCCGCGTCAAATCCTTTCCGCACCGCATCGCCTTTGCCCTTCCCATTCTGCTGCAGGACTTTGATATCCCATTGGTCGGCATAGAATCGCTGCACGCGAAGGCATTCTTCGTAAGTACCGTCCTTGGAGTTCCCTTCGACAAAGATGATTTCCTGATGCGCGCCGAAACGCGGCATTTCGAGCACGGCGCGCTCGATATTTCCTTCCTCGTTGCGACACGGAATCAGAACGCTGGTCGACGCACAAGGTGAGGCTTTGACGCGTCGTGACCGAGCGACCAAATAGGTGCGAAGACATAAGGTGCGGATGATCGGAAGGGGCGCAATGAACCGATTGATGAAGCTACCGAATCCGAGCAAACTCATCGGCAGGATCTGCCGCTTTTCCATGCGAATAGATTCCATGTCGGACAAATTCAATAAATTGAGGAAATCCGTCGTGGATAGGAGATTCATCTCGGGTTGAGGCATACGCCAGCCCATCGCTGTCGCGATCTTAATGATCGGCTCCCAGAGAGACGAAAAATACGAAATGACGATGCGTGTTTCAGCGGTGCATAAGTGGTGAAGCCCTTTAAGCGCCTCTTCAATGTCATCGAAAAGTCCGATCGTATCGGAAATTACGATATAATCGAATTGCCCCTCAATCGCCGACAGTACTGCCTCGTTCTCGGCGTCGCCGACCATGAAAGTCAGATCGGGATGGGCCCGCCGCGCTTGTTCGACCATGGCTGGTGAAAGATCGAGACCTAGCCCATAGGCCGGCTTGAGACCAGCCAGCAAGCGCCCCGTACCGCAGCCGATATCCAACACCCTCGATCCCTCAGGAACGAGGAACCGCATGTAGCGCAAATCGTCGGCGTAATAGGCGCGATTTTTGTCAACCCAGGCTTCGCGGTGCGCAGCCATGGCCTGCGCACCGGAAAGGATGGCATCTTTTCGAGAGGTCGTCTTGAACTCGACGACTCCGACCTCCGCCGGGCCACTTGGGCTGAACTCCTTCATCTCCGCCGCCCTGCCGAGAGCTTTTTTAGACTTGTGGCTCGGCGCGGGCCGTTCCCGAAAAGCCAAAAGCCGCAGCCGATCAGTCCCAGGGCGGTGATCGACAGTCCGAACAGGACAGAGATCGCCACCGCCTGACTTGAAGTCACGCCAAGGGGAGCGAGCAGAAGGACGGCGGCGCCCTCCCGTACCCCCCAACCACCGATCGAGGCCGGAAGAACCGAGGCCAGCGTCATGCCTTGCACTACAATTAGCGCGTCAAGCCACGAGATCGTCACGTGCACAGCTTCGGCACAGAGCACGAAGCTCAACAGGGTGAGTGCCGTGGTCAAGACAAGGTCGGCCAGCAGGACGGGTGCGAAACGTGACACGACCACCGCCTGGAACGCCCGCAGCAGGCTTACCGGCGCCTGAGCCCACGAAGGCGCCCGCACATGCCCTAGGACGGCTCCCAGCGCGACCGCCCCGACGGCGCCCCCCAGCAGGACCGCCGAGGTCACGACAAGAACACGAAGCGTCGGCGTTCCAACGATCGAGGACATCCCTATAAAAGAAGCCGGAAGCAGACAGAGAGCCAGGATGCATAGGCCCAGCGCCCGATCCACCATGACCCCGATGATCGCCCAGCCGGACCCGACACCTGTGTTCACCGCACAAATCACGCGAGCCGTGTCCCCGCCGACAGAGCTCGGAAGGATTTGATTGAACATCATGGCTTCGAAACAGCCCCTGATCGAAGTGCCAAGTTTGATCGGATGCCCGATCAGCAGCGTTACCAGCATCCAGCGGTGAGCGTTGATCATGACTCCAAAACATAAGGCTAAGATGGAAAGAAGGATGTATTTGGGATCAACAGCCTTGACCAACTCCGCCAACCTCGTTCGATCAATGTGATACATAACCGCCACTAGGATCGTGATCCCCAAAATCACCTTCGCGCCGAACAGAAAGGATCGGCGACGCTGTAACGGGCTCACGGGATGACTCCAAACAGAAGGTCGAACCTCGGCAGTCTGCATACTTGTCCTAACGGCGCCGACCCGGCGCGATCCCGGCTCTCTGCCGAATTTCGCTCAGCCGTACAAGGCTATTCAAGGACAAGCAAGGGCATCACCCCTGCAAGCGTCCCCGGAAATCAGCGCGCTTCTTCAAATTAGAAGAATAACATAGCCGAATATTATTGACTAGTTTGTACCAAAAACAGCGAATTATCGCCAATTTTTGCAATTAATGATGTTTTTGCATCGGGAAACTTAATCAATTTAGGTTCATAATCGCCAACCAAGCACCACTTATCGAACCCCGCCATCGAAATAGTTGAAGATGGCAGTGCAAATTTATCAATCAATCCTGTTGATGGATTGAATATCGTTTCTTCCGGGTATATTTTTGACAGTTGACTCGAAAAAATTCCTCCTGACCAATAATCCGCAAAATAAAGTGCGTATTCCTTACTGGAATATCTGTAATATGGGATAATTTTGCATTTTAATATTCGTGATATGAGCTGAATCTCGGCAAGTTGATTCCGGTTGTTCAAAGATCGAAGATAGCGCCTTGCATCCCAATCCGCAGCGACGAGCAACAGCAAAACAACGACGGATGCAACGAAGCGTGGGTCAATCCTTGTCTGCCTTTCGATGTGGCTGACCGCCAGCGGAATCCAAACGGCCGCGCCAGCAAGAGCGGGCAGCAGATAACGCGGACTCGGATGTTTTGCGACGATGACGAGTTGTACAATGGCAGCCGACATTGCGGACACATAAAACGTCTGCCAGGCTGGATTGCGCGATCGGTTTTTGCTGACGTGAACGTAATAACTCGCTGCCCCTGCCAGCACAATTGCCAACACAATCAATGGCTCGGAGAGCACGCAATCCACAGCCGAGGCCAGGAGGTTTGTCAAAGATGGGACACCCTCGTCTCCCCCTCCATAAAATCCCTTGTGCGTTGCAATACTTTGAAACCAACCATAAGCAAGAAGAATTTTTGACCAAATCGGAAATAATACAAGACCCATGGTAAAAAGGCAGGATATTAACAGTACAATAATTGAACTAAAACCTGAGAAAGCACATATCAATATACTTAGCGGTATGAACGTGACTTTCGTAACGAGTCCTGCCCCGAGGACGATGCCAAACAAAAGGGGGCGTCTATACAGCGGATCATTAACCCTCGTCCTTGAGGGGGCAGCTAATATTGTGACCAGGATGGCCAGAGCGACGAGCAGCGGTTCGGGCTGAACTTGCCCAGTCGACTCAAGCGCCGATGGTGAGAAAAGCAAAAGCGATGGGACGACCACAGCAAGCAAAGCACGTCCCGTATAATCATAGACCCATTTTGTCGCCATCCCTATGGTCACGGCCATTATAGCCAACAGAACGTCATTTATGATGTAAATATACGTTTCTGGTTTGCTCAAGACGCGAGAAACCATAGGAATCGAAGAAATAGAGTCCTGACGATAGCTCAGCCACCATTTGATTTTAATGACGGCAGCGCCCAACTCCTCAATCGTTGTTCCCGGATGTTGGATAAGAAAAGGAACAGATCCCTGTTCGACAGCCAAAGCATTTGCCAAGTAGGCGTAGGAGGGATCAGCACGATCTTTGTCATAGTAGGGTTCCTCAGCCCATCGGACCAGCATTCCCAATGACAAGGTCAATATCACCGCAGATAGTGCCAAACTCCATGAGATACTGATGGATCTGAAGGGTCTTTTACCGGCATGGTACGCGGCAGGGTCGGCATAATTTTTGCTCATAGAGAGGTGTTCACGGCCAAATTGCCAAAGCATGATTTTGATCTCATCTTTACGTAGTCGCTTTTCAAACACCAAAGCACTGAGCTGCAAGTCAAGGAAGAATGCTGCCCGCCTTATAGAACCGAACCACACTGGGAAAACTATGAACCAAGCCTAGCAAACCGTATGCGACCGCCCTCCTCACGATGCCTTTGCAATCACATTGATGCTTTCCCCGGCTTTGATTGAATCAACTATCGATTTCAGACCGGCGACTAGCGGAGAAAAATCTTTCTCGCTAAAGAATTTATAACCATATTTTTCGAAGTAACTGAGCAATTCTTTCACTGATCTTCCGCGTTCGGCGAGAACATAAGGCGCGATTTCCATCACGAAAATCGGCTTGTCGCGGGCCAAGGTGGCGCTGGCCCCCGACAGGACGTCGCACTCGAACCCGTCGACATCCATTTTGATCAGGTCGACGCGGGATATGTCGCAAGCCCGCACCACATCGTCGAGGCTGCGCGAAGTGGCATTCAATGAGGTTTCCTCGCTGCCCAAATGCTCGGGGTGAAGATCGGCTCCACCCGCCAACGGCCAGCCTGAGTATATCTGAGCCGGAAGCTCGGTTCTCTCCGGCGCGCCCAAGAAGCATTGGAGCGCGAGAACTCTTTTTGCCAGATCGGGGTTGAGAGACAGGTTCTTTTTGAGTTTGCCGAAGGCAAAGTCCGTTGGCTCGCAGGCCACGACCTTTCCTGTTGGTCCGACCAGCCGAGCCAATCCCAGCGTGTGAGCGCCGATATTGGCCCCGATATCCAAGACATTAGAGCCCGGCTTCACGAGCCGTTTAAGCGCTTTGCGCGTGCTGGGTTCGAACGAGCCGAGGAGGTACAGGGAAAAATCGATGCCCTGCTTGAGATCAAGTTCGTAAATCGCACCATTTCGATTGAACCGTCCCAAATCGCCCTTTTGAAGGCTGGAGCGGGCAAGATGTACGAGATGATACGCGAGCTTGGCGATGGCAATCTTGTGCTTTGTCCTCATGCTTTCAGAATCCATCCCGACCGTCCGATAAGGGCGGCCCATATCACGGAAGCCGGCACACGTCAGGCGTCTTCACCGAGATGTCTGGCCGAACTCACCCAGACGGATAGATCAGCCGCTCAATCGAACCACTCAACCGCGTAGCGCACTGAGGGTATGCATCGAGTTCCGCAACGCCGGATAGAGCGCCGTATAAATGGCGAAGACCTCGTCGTAGCGTCGCTTGCGTTCAGGGTCTGGCGTCGCCCTCGCGGTCAGCGTGATCCATGTGTCGTCCGACGCCCGATCGATAAGGCCGATTGCAACGGCCGCCAAACGCGCGGCGCCGAGTGGCGCCTCGACATTTTCCTTGATGGTGAACACCGGATAGCCGGTCACATCGGCGATGATCTGCATCCAGAGGTCTGAGAAGGCCGCCCCGCCAACCACCACCAGACGCGGGTCCAGCGAAACAGCACCCTTCGCGCCGGCCTCCATATTATGGCGCAGGGCGAAGGTTACGCCTTCGAGCACCGCACGGTAAAGATGCGCCCGCGTATGCACGAGGTTCAGACCCACGAAAGCACCGCTGGCCTTGGCGTCCCAGACCGGGCTGCGCTCGCCCATCAGATAGGGCAGGAAGACGACGCCCCCGCTGCCGGCCGGGACTTCGGCCGCGCTATCCTCGAGAATGGCGTGCGGATCGCGCCCGCTCGTTCGACCGGCCTCGATTTCCGCTTGGCAGAATTGCTCTCGATACCAGGACACGGAAGCGCCTGCGGTGCTGGCGCCTCCAAACACATAAAGGTCGTCCCTGGCCTTCGTGACGTAGGGCATGCTGATCAGGCCGTTGCTGGCATCGGCGGTGGGCGCCAGAAAGCCCCAACACATGGACGTACCGATCATGGCGACATGCTGCCCGGGCCCCGAGACGCCGGCCGAATAGGTCGCGATAGCGGCATCGACTCCGCCAGCGATGATGGCTGTCCCCTCGCAGAGCCCCAGGCGTGCCGCCCAGGGCTGCAACAGGCCGCCGACACGATCGGTCGATGCGACGAGCCTCGTCGGCATCATATGAGCCGGAATGCCCATCGCCTCCATCATCTCGGACGACCAGGCACGGCGCTCGACATCATAGATGCCGCCGATATTGCCGGCGGACGAATGATCCACGGCGATCTCGCCCGTGAGCCGGTAGGCCACATAGGCGTTCGGCGGCAGAAAATATTGCGTGTTCTCCCAGACGTCCGGGCGGTTGTCGCGCAACCACAGCATCTTGGTGAAGCCGTAATAGCTATCGACACCGTTGCCGGTGATGACCTGAAGACGTTCGACATCGACATGAGTCTTGACCCACTCGACCTGGGCCTCGGATCGCCGATCCATCCAGATCAGGCAGGGATGCAGAGGCTTCATGTCCGCGTCGACAGGGATGCCGGAGCCTCCGTAGAGGCTCGAAATACATACAGCCTTGATATGCGCAGCGTCGAGCGACGCCCCGTTGTTGGGCTCTGCCGCAGTCGCCACACATGCGGCGATGCATTCAACGACAGCATCGAACCAAACGGCCGGCCATTGTTCCGCCCAATTCGGACGCGGCGTATCGGGCGCATAGCTCCTGGAATGGTGCGCCACGATCGTGCCATCTTGGCGGACCAGCAGCGCCTTGGTGCTTTGCGTCCCGATATCGACGCCAATGACGTGATCCATGTCCTGCCCCGGTTCCATCCCGACCCCTATCCGGAGCTGTCGAGCATCCGGTTCGGGCGCAGTTTGCCCGACACCGAGGCTTTAGCAACCGGTAGTCAAGATGAAACGCCCAAGCTTCCCATCAGGCCATTGCAAGGATGGACTGGACGACTACTCCCGATCGTCCAGGGTGAAGCCAACCTTGAGGGTCACCTGAAAATGCTTCACTTCGCCGTTTTCGACATGGCCGCGGGTCTCGACGACCTCAAACCACCCGATGTGACGAATGGTCTTCGACGCATCCGCGATGGCGCCCCGGATGGCGTCCTCGACGCTGTTCTTCGAGGAACCGACGACCTCGATGACACGATAGGTATGATCCGACATGAAAGCTTCCGTTGTGGTGAACCAGGCTTGCGGTCTCCCGCTCGCTGTGGCTAACGCTGCGGCGAACCGAAGGCTTCATCCCAATGCGAAGATTTTTGCTCCGGGCCTACCCGCTGGGGCGTAACCGGCAATTCAGACACGACGTGGGCATCCCGATTCACGACACTTTAACCGATCGTGCCGAGACTATCCAATATGGTAGCCCTGGCCCCGATCCCTTCGAACGAGACTGCCCGGTTGGCGGCCCTCCATAGCTATGAACTCCTCGACACTCCGCCCGATGAACGGTTCGATCTTTTCACTCGGCTTGGCAGTTGGCTTTTTAATGCGCCGATGTCAGCCATCAATCTCGTTGATTCTGACCGGACCTTTTTCAAGTCCCTCATTGGTCTCCCGTCCTATGAGCCACGCCGTTGCACCTCGATCTGCGCGCATGCGGTCGGTGATGGCGATGTGATCATGGTGGTGGAGGATCTCACGAAAGATGTCCGGTTCAAGGATCATCCCCTGGTCTTGGAGAAAGGGGTCCGGTTCTATGCCGGCGCGTTGTTGCGTTCGCATTCCGGCATCGCGCTAGGGACGTTATGCATAGCCGATGTCGAGCCCCGCCAGCTTTCCACGGAAGATCGTCAGAAGCTGATTGAACTGGCAGAGGGCGTTGGCGCGGTTCTGGAATTGCATCGGCGCGGCTTGATGCTTCTTCAGGCAGCCACTCGTGACACGCTGACCGGCCTCTACACCCGGCGTGCGTTCGATGAAAAGATCCAGAACGCCGTCGATAAAGCAAAGAGCGGCAAATTTTGCGCGCTGCTCTGTCTGGATCTCGATCACTTCAAGGACGTCAACGACAGATTTGGCCATGCTGGCGGCGATGCGTTGCTCCGTGAGGTCAGCCGAAGGCTGACGCAAACGGTGCGGCCGGGAGACATTGTTGCTCGACTCGGTGGCGACGAGTTCGTGGTGTTGATGATGGATGCCACCAGCGTAGCCAGCGCCGAACTCTTGGCGATTCGTTTGCTTGCCGCATTCGCCTCACCCTTCGACTTCGAAGGCAATGACCTGCCGATCCACAGCTCTATTGGCATAGCGCTATGTCCGTCCCATGCAAACAACCCAGCCGCCCTGCTCCGCAACGCCGACCTCGCGCTCTATGAAGCGAAAAACTCCGGTCGCGGTCATCACCGAATGTATCGATCACGCGAGCTGGTCGATGAACCTGCACTTGAATGCGCCTAGCGCAGCCTGGTCTCGGATCATTCCGTGTTTCTAATCAAAATAACCTCGACAGCCTTACTGCTGGCCTAGACTAATCTCAATATAGCACGTTTTAAGACCTGCTTCGGTCACGGCGCCCTTGCCAACTCTTCAAGATACCAATCGATGTAGCGCAACTCGTTATATTCCATCGGTGCGATCGGGCCTGGCACGTAATAGTGCGAGCGCACGCCCCTCGCCGTATGTTCGATAATAGCTTTGTCCTCGTCGGTCGTGACACTCCAGAGCCAGACAAGCTTGTCGAAATCGTAGTCGGCGCCTTCAATGGCGTCCTCTCGCACGAGCCAGAGCAGTTCCATCTCGCTGGTCTCGGCAGTCTTGGGGATGAAACGGTAGATCATGCCATGGTCGGGGTAGCAAACGAGAAAGCTCGAGCCCGCCACATGGATGGAGGTGACGCCGCCATCATATTCGGTAAAATCTCCCATCAGCGGCGCGACGGGCGAACCGTCTTTGCTGCCGCTCTTGACGCCATCGTAAAGCGCGTAACGGAAGGCGTGGATCGCCTCTTCGCCCGCAGCTGAATGACGCCAGTGGTCGCCGCTGCCGATGCTGACGCCGAGCGCCTGGGTTCGACACTCCATGGCGGCATTCATGGCCGCGATCTGCTCGGCCGGGGCCTGAAGGGCGTGGGTCAGCGAATATTCCGGATGGGCCGGTCCGCAATGGTAGCATTCGACATAATTCTCGACCGCCAGCTTCCAGTTGGCGGCAACCTCGTAGGAACGCCGGTGCGCGATCTTGGCTTTAGCCCAGCCGTAGCGGCCGCAGGTCGCATCGATCAGGCGGCGAACCGGCTCGAAGTTCAAGGGCTGGTTGGCGAAGGAGATGAACAGGAGCCCCGCCACCTCTTCGAGGCGCACGTTGCGAAGATTGTGGGCCGAAACGTCGAAGTCCTTCGGCATGAGCCGGGCCGCACGCAAAGTGCCATCGAGCCGATAGGTCCAGGCATGGTAGGGACAGACGAAGGCTTTGGCATTGCCCTGCCGCTCGGTGCAAACCTCCGCACCCCGATGGCGGCAGACGTTCAAGAAGGCGTTGAGCCGGCCGTCTTTGTCTCGCGCCACGACCACCGATTCCGCCTCGATGTCGAATCGCATGAAATCGCCGGGGCTTGCGACTTGGCTCGCATGACCGACACAATGCCAGTGGCGGCGAAAAATCCGCTCCATGTCGCGTTCGAAAATGGCGGGATCCCGATAGAACGGCCGCTCCAGCGCGTGCCCCTTGCGATGGTTCGCGATGAGACGATCGATCGGGTCCGCCTGCGGGTCGAGAGTGATCGGCGTTTCGAGGCCCATGGTCTTTCTTTCCGTTTTGAAATCGGCTGACCGCCTCATCCCGAGCCTGTCGAGGGACAAAGGGCTTGTTCCATGCGCGGCTCAGTAATGCGGCGGCGTGATGACCCAGACCACCTTGGTCGGTGTCCGGTCCGGATTGGTGAATCTATGCGGCGTGGTGCTCTTGAACGAAAAGCTATCGCCCGTCTCTAGGCGAAAGTGGCGCTCCCCCACCCACAGATCGAGCGATCCCTCGATCAGCAGGCCGGCTTCGACCCCGTCGTGATGATAGAATTTGCTGTCCGAACCGGGTTCGATCGTGCTCAGCAGCATTTCGAGCGGCCCGTTCAGATCCGGCGAAAGCAACTCCTCGCTGATGCCGGTGCCGGTGAACGACATTTTGCGACGGCGGTCGGCCCGCACGACGATGTCGCGCTCCTCCGCCGGACCGAGAATTTCGGGCTGGAAGAACCAGTTCATATGCACGCCGAGACGATCGGCGATGCTCTTGAGCAGGCCAATGGGGAGCTTGGAGCGGTTGCGCTCGATCTGACTGAGATAACCGACCGATATGCCGACCGCGTCCGAGACCTGCTGAAGGGTCAGGCCCTTCATCTTGCGCAACTGCCTGATCTGCTCGCCGATCATGAGATCGTCGCGGGCCGGCTGATCGATGTCGGCGGGCTCGATGGCTCTGGCGGTTGAGGTCTGCCGGCTCATGCCTTCACATCCTCGGCCGCAGATTGTCGGAATCGAACAGGGGCTCGCGGCCGACCGTGGCGGAGCAGAGTTCGCCGAGAATCTCGATCCCCACCTCGGTTCCGGGCGCTATAAGATCATGGCGCAGATAGGCCAGCGCCACGCTCTTGCCGAGCGTAAAGCTCCACCCGCCGGATGTGACAAGTCCCACGTTCTCGCCATGGTGGAACACAGGGGAGCAGAAAGGCGCATCGGCTTCACCCGGTTCGTCGAGCGTCAAGGAGACAAAACGCTGCGCTACCCCACGATCGCGTTCTTCCACAAGAGCGTGCCGGCCGATGAAATCCAGCTTCTGGAGAGACACGAAGCGGTCGAGCGAGGCCTCGAAGGGCGAATAACCGGATTCGATATCGACCTTCCAACCCCGATAGCCTTTGTCGAGCCGCAGACTATCCATGGCGTAAAGGCCAAAATCCCGCAGTCCATAGGCTACGCCGGCTTCGACCAGCGCATCATAAATCCGGCCCATGTCGGCATTGGCGGGATGCAATTCCCAGCCAAGTTCGCCGACGTAATTGACCCGGATCGCCATGACCTCGGCACCTGCCCCCACGATGCGCTGCGCGGTGAGCCAGGGAAAGGCCGCGTTAGATAATTCCGCCTCGGTTACATGGGCGAGGAGGTCACGGGCTCGCGGCCCGACCACAACGAGGCATCCTGTGTCGTTGGAAACGTTGCGGATCGTGACCGAACCATCGTCCGGCAGCGCGCTCGCTAGCACATCGAGATCGTGCCATTCGGCCGAAGCCGCGCCCATGAGGTAGAAGTCGTGAGCACCCGTGCGGGTCACCGTGAATTCGCTGAGGATCTTGCCTTGCGGGCTCAGCGCATAGGCCAGCGTCACGCGGCCGAGCGCCGGCAGGCGGGAACAGAGAACCCGATCGAGAAAAGCCTCGGCACCACCCCCGGAGACTTCGAGCCGCGTAAACCCTGGGAGGTCGAGGATGCCGACGCCGTTCCGCACAGCCGTCACCTCCTCGGCGACGACGCCAAGCCAGCTCTTCTGCCGCCGGAACGACAGGGTATGGTCCTTCACCGTGCCAGCGGGATCGAAATATATAGCGCGTTCCCATCCCGAGCGGGCACCGAATGTCGCACCCTTGGCGGCCAGCCGATCATAGAGCGGCGAGAGCTTGAGTTTGCGGGCCGCCGCCCGCTCCTCGTTGGGGAAGGCCGGCGCATACTCGTTCTGGTAGATCTCAATGGCTTTGGCGGCCGTATAGGCCTGATCGGCGTATCCCGTGTAGCGGCGCCGGTCGAACGACCAGAGATCCCATTCCGGCGTGCCATAGACCACCCATTCGGCCAAAGCCTTGCCGGCCCCGCCTGCCTGGGTGATGCCGAAGGAAAACGTGTTGGCGTGGAAGAAATTCCTCAACCCATGTTCGGGGCCGAGATAGGGGTTGCCGTCGGGCGAATAGGGGATAGGCCCGTTGACGACGCGCTTGATGCCGGCTTTGGCGAGCGGAGGCACCCGGGCAATGGCGGCCTCGATATAGGGCTCCAGCCGGTCGAGATCGTCGTTCCACAATTTGAAGGCGAAATCCTCCGGCAGGCCGTCGAGCCACATTGGCGTCGCCTGCCACTCGTAGGGACCGAGGATGAAGCCAGACCGTTCCTGACGCAGATAGTACGAGACATCCGGGTCGCGCATCAGCGGCAGCCGCTCGCTCCGCGCCAGCAGTTCGGGCACATCGTCCGTCACGAGATATTGATGCTGCAGCGTGACGATCGGCAGTGTCCGGCCGAGAAGCTTCATGACCTCGCCGGCCCGGTAGCCGGCCGCATTGACGACCACATCGGCCAGGATCTCATCACCTGTGGAGGTGGTCACCCGCCATTCTCCGGTCGCCGTCTGAGCGAGCCCCGTCACCTTGGTGAACCGCCGGATTTTTGCGCCGAGGTCGCGCGCGCCCTTCGCCAGGGCCTGCGTCAATTGCGCGGGATCGATGTCCCCATCATAGGGGTCCCAAAGCGCTCCCTTCAAATCGTCGAGCGTGATGAAGGGATGCCTGTCCTGGATCTCGTTCGGCGACAGGATCTCGTAGTCCATGCCGTTGGCGCGCGCCATGGCACGGACATGTTTGAACTCGTCCATCCGCTCCTGCGTATGGGCGAGGCGGATCGCACCGACGACATGATAATTGATCGGGTAATCGACCTCGTCGGCGAGCCGTCGGTAGAGATCGGACGAATATTTCTGGAGTTTCAGCGCCCCCCAGCCGGTTGAGTAGGTGGGGCAATTCCCCGCCGCATGCCAGGTCGAGCCGGAGGTCAGCTCATTCTGTTCGAGAAGCAGACAATCCGTCCAGCCGAGTTTCGCGAGATGATAGAGCGAACTGACGCCGACCGCGCCGCCGCCGATGATCACCACTCTCGCATGCTCGACCATGGCGGCCTCTTCGAACTAGGGGATCAGTTTTTCATAGAAAAATTACCTTCACAAGAGTGAAAATACCTCATAATTTTTCACGCACCGCTTAAGTGGATCGAGGAGACCAACGCATGATCGACCTTCCGTCCCGCGCCCGCGTGGTCATCGTCGGCGGCGGCATCGTCGGCTGCAGCGTCGCCTATCACCTCACCTTGCGCGGCTGCACGGATGTGGTGCTGCTGGAGCGTAAGCAACTCACCTGCGGTACCACCTGGCACGCGGCCGGCCTCGTCGGGCAGTTGCGCGCAACCTACAACTTGACCCGCCTCGCCCAATACACGACCGAACTCTATGCCACGCTTGAACAGGAGACCGGTCAGGCGACAGGCTTCAAGCAGATCGGCTCGCTGGCGGTGGCGAGCAATATGGAACGCTTCGAGGAACTGAAGCGCGGCGCCTCCATGGCAAGCTGCTTCGGCCTCAAAGTCGATGTGCTCTCGCCTGAACGCGCGAGGGAACTCTATCCCCTACTCAACGCCGACGATCTCGTCGGCGCGGTCCATCTGCCCCGCGACGGCCAGACGAACCCGATCGATACTGCCCAGGCTTTGGCCAAGGGCGCGCGAAGCCGAGGCGCCCGCATCATCGAGAGCGTGAAGGTCGATGAGATCGTGATCGAGGGTGGCAAAGCGGTCGGCGTCCGAACCTCGTCCGGCGACATCGCGGCCGACATCGTGGTCAATTGCGCAGGCATGTGGGCGCGCGACCTCGGGGCCAAGGCCGGCGCCAACGTCCCGCTTCATGCGGCCGAGCATTTCTACATCGTCACCGAGCCGATCCCCGGGCTACCGCGCAACCTGCCGGTTCTGCGCGATGCCGACCGCTGCACCTATGTGAAGGAGGATGCCGGCAAGCTGCTCGTCGGCTGGTTCGAGCCCGTCGCCAAGCCCTGGGGCATGAAGGGGATCTCCGAGAGCTTTTCCTTCGATACGCTGCCCGAAGACCTCGACCATATCGAACCGCTGCTCGAAGGCGCGATGCATCGCGTGCCGGCGCTTGGACAAGCGGGTATCCAGCTGTTCTTCAATGGCCCGGAGAGCTTCACCCCAGACGTGCGCTACCTGCTTGGCGAGACACCTGAGGTCAAAGGCCTCTTCGTCGCGGCCGGCTTCAATTCCATCGGCATCCAATCGGCGGGCGGGGCCGGCAAGGTTCTGTCGGACTGGATCGTCGACGGCCATCCGCCAGTCGATCTCTGGGACGTCGATCTGCGCCGCATGATGCCGTTCCAGCGCAACCGGCGCTATCTCGAAGCCCGCACGGCGGAATCGCTGGGGCTTCTCTATGCCATGCACTGGCCGTTCCGGCAGCCCGAAACAGCGCGCGGCGTGCGCCGCTCCGCCCTGCACGACCGGCTGAAGGCGCGAGGCGCCTGTTTCGGCGAGACCGCCGGATGGGAGCGGCCGAACTGGTATGCGCCCGAAGGCGTCGCGCCCGAATATGTCTATAGCTACGGGCGGCAGAACTGGTTCGATCATTCGGCCGAAGAGCACCGCGCTGTCCGCGAGACCGTGGGCCTGTTCGACCAATCCTCTTTCGGCAAGTTCGTGCTGGAGGGCCGCGACGCCGAAGCCGTTCTCGGCCGCATCTGCGCCAACGACGTTGCCGGGCCGGTGGGTCGCGTGGTCTACACGCAATGGTTGAATGAACGCGGCGGCATCGAGGCGGATCTCACGGTGACGCGCGAGGCGGAGGATCGGTTCCTCGTGGTCACCGCCGCCGCGACCCAAACGCGCGACCTCGCCTGGCTCAAACGCAACATTCCCGAAAATGCTCGCGCTGTCGCTGTCGCTGTCGACGTCACCTCCGCCTCTGCGGTGCTGGGCGTCATGGGGCCGCGCTCGCGCGATCTTCTAGCCAAACTGACCGATGCCGATCTCTCCAACGCGGCCTTTCCGTTCGGCACTTCACAGATCATCGATCTCGGCTATGCCCGCGTGAGAGCCAGCCGAATCACCTATGTGGGAGAACTGGGCTGGGAACTCTATGTGCCGACCGAATTCGTCCAGCACGTCTATGACGCGATCATGGAGCATGGCGACAGCGTCGGGCTGAAACTTGCCGGCTACCACGCCATGAACTCGCTGCGCATGGAAAAGGCCTACCGGCACTGGGGCCACGACATCACCGACGAGGACACCCCGCTCCAAGCCGGCCTCGGCTTCGCCATCGCCTGGGACAAGCCCGGCGGATTTATGGGTCGCGAGGCCCTGCTGCGCCAGAAGGAGCGCGGCCTCACGCGGCGCCTCGTGCAATTCGCCCTGGAGGATGCGCAACCCCTGCTCTACCACAACGAGCCGATCTGGCGGGACGGCGAGATCGTCGGCCGCATCTCGTCGGGCATGTTCGGCCATACGCTGGGACGCGCGATCGGCCTCGGTTACGTGGAAACCGGCGGCGCGCTGGTCGATGCCAATTTCATCGACAGCGGACGCTACGAGATCGAGGTCGCGGGTACGCGCTTTCCGGCTCGGGCCTCGCTAAAACCGCTCTATGACCCTGCCGGCAGACGCATCAAGGAGCCGCCCATCAATGATCTTGGCGGCGCGGCGGTTTGATCCTACACCCTGCCTCAGCAGCGGGGGATGGCGTATGGGACTTTGGAAGAGGACGACCAAGCCCAAAGCCGAGCCCGTGCCGGTGAGTGACGGCTATCTCCCGGATTTCGATCATATCGAAGGCGGATTTCGAAAGGGTCGCAGCATCCGCGAGGGTTATCAGCGCGGTGTCGGCCTCGAATTCGGCGAGTTGCGTCGCTTGGTGGACCAGGACCCCGACTTTCGCGAAGCGATCGGCTTGGCGGAAGGGCGGACCATCGTCTCGATGGACCGGCTGAGGAACCTCTTTCTGCTGATCAAATTCTACGCCCCCGCGCTGCCTTCGGGGCATATCGTCGAATACGGCTCCTACAATGGCGGCTCGGCCTTCTTCATGGCCGCACTAGCCCGCAAATTCCTCCCAAATACCCGCGTCTTCGCTCTCGACACGTATGCGGGCATGCCGGACACCGATCTTACCGTCGACGCCCACATCCAAGGCGATTTCGTCACCGAGCCGCTGGAGGTCCTCGTTGCTCTCTCGCGTAAGTTCGGCCTCGACAATATCGAATTCGTGAAGGGCTATTTCGAGGATACTGCTGCCGGCGTGATGGCGCGGGCGCAATCGATCCTCCTCGCCCATATCGATTGCGACATTCACGAGGCCGTGAAATTCAGCTACCGGGCGACAAAGCCCTTCATGGTCCCGTGCGGTTATTTCGTTTTCGACGATGCGACGACATCGACCTGCATCGGGGCGATGGAAGCAATCGAGGAAAGCGTCATTCAAGACGATCGCCTGCATGCCGAGCAGGTCTTCCCACACCTGGTGTTTCGCCATCCCGCCGATTGAAGCCATGCCGTTCCCCACCGGAGTTAGTCCTTGATCCTCATCGGCCAATATGATTCGCCCTTCGTTCGGCGCGTGGGTATCGCACTCAAGCTCTATGGCTTCGATTTCGAGCATCGGCCCTGGTCGGTGTTCGGCGATGCTGAGAAGATCGCGCCCTTCAATCCGCTGACGCGCGTGCCGACCCTTGTGCTCGACGATGGCGAGGTGCTGATCGAGAGCGCCATGATCCTCGATCATCTTGATGAGCAGGCCGGATCCGAAAAGCCGCTGATCGCGAAACACGGCGTGGAGCGGCGCCACGCTCTCAAAACCTGCGCCTTGGCGATGGGGCTCGCCGAGAAGGCCGTAAGCCTCGTCTATGACCGCGCGCTCAGCGCACAAAAATCCGAGGTCTGGCTGGCGCGCTGCACCGCTCAGATCGGCCGTGTGGCACAGGTCTTGGAAACGAATCGCGCTGCCAGGACCACGCCGTTCTGGTTCGGCGACACCATCGGCCACGCGGATATCGCACTGGCCTGCGCGCTGCGCTTCACGCACGAGGCGCATCCCGACCTGTTCGATATCCGGCACTATCCCGCTCTCGCGGCCCATGCCGAACGATGCGAGGCGCTGCCTGTTTTCGGAAACATCATGCAACCTGTGGATTTGCCGAAGGGCTGAACTTCGTCGGAACGGCAGACCGACCAAACCGAGACCCACGAACAGGTTTGCGCTTGCCTCGCTCGATCATGCAGGCCTCGTTGCGCGTAGGCCCGGCGCTGAGCGTGCGGTCGAATGATGATTGCCTAGTCCGACCAAGGTATGTGCCTGTGGCGGTATCCGCTTATGCTAGCCAGCATTGGCAGATCGGCACAATTTTCTTTCCCTCATACCCCTCGTCTCGAAATCGCGAAGAGGCATAGACTTTCCCGGCCCATGGGTCACAGACATAGCTCTCACTACCCCAATCGTCCGGATTGCTTGTAGCATTTTTCACTCCAACTGCAATAAATGCGTGATCAACTCCACATTTTTTACTCGCCTGAAAGTAACATATCTGTCGAATTTCTTTTCTGTATAAATACATAAAAGCTACAGAAGCATGTTCTTGGCAATTTCCGGCATGAAAATGTCTCCCTCGGCGATCCGATTCTTGAATAAAGGCTGGAACTTCGGTCACTGTGTTTTTTTCGTCTAGCACCCAGTCCATAACGTCATTAAGATACCTTCCGGCGAAATTTGCGCCAAAAGAAATGCCGCCAGATGATGCCACATCGCTTGCTTTATTTCCTGCTCCAAGAT
The DNA here is from genome assembly GCA_965214365.1 of Lichenihabitans sp. Taxonomy (GTDB): domain Bacteria; phylum Pseudomonadota; class Alphaproteobacteria; order Rhizobiales; family Beijerinckiaceae; genus Lichenihabitans. The sequence continues at coordinate 185,305 of CBDCBM010000003.1, read as the reverse complement.
CAATCATACACTTAGTGTAGCGAAATGCGAGTTGCGACTGTTCATAATTTGGGGAGTCGGCCATAATACATCCTCTTCCATCCTCAAAAGCTCATAGAGAGTCTTGAGCGAAAATTCCGAGATGTATGTGACTTCGCTCACTTTTGCGATCAGCAGCGGCGGATCAACCTGGGAATCGTGCGGGCTTGTGCGTTAGGGACGCTGACGATCCTCATGGGGCTGTATCCCGCTGGCCAAGGCTAAACGACGGTTGCGCTGTGACGCGCATATAGCAAATTTTTACGTGGTCGCTGCGACCCCTGCAGCTCTTCCGGAATATCAACATTGCGCAAGGTCTCGCAACAACAAGGCCTTGGGTCTGAAGCAAACCCCTAAACCCCCAACCGGTCCCGCGCGCGCCCATAGGCCATCCGGGCCGCGACGCCGACCTTCCAGAAATCGTGAAACCAGAACGGTTTCAGGTCCTTCGTAATGGGCAGATCGATGTCCCGTTCGGCGGCGCCGAGAATCCGCTTCGCTAACAATGCGCCCATCGTGGTGGCCATGGCGACCCCCCGGCCATTATAGCCGAGCGCCAAATGCGCGTTGGGGGCGGGCTCATGCAGATGGGGATAGTGGTCGGCCGTGATCGCCACCTGGCCAAACCAGCCATGCGTCCAGGCCACATCCTTGAGTTGCGGCCAAAGCCGCCCGGCATAGGCGACCAGATGGGCGTAATCCTGCGGCCCTGCGGCATCGCGTTGGGGACCGCGACCGCCCATCAGAAGACGACCGCCCGCATCGATCCGATAATAGACGACGTCGAGCCCCATTTCGTAGAGCACCGAACCCGATGGCATGATGCTCGCCCGCACCGGCGCTGGGAGCGGTTCGGTCGCCGCGATGGCGCTATAGACCGGAATGATGGTCTGTCGCAGCCGTGGCCAAAGATCGTCCGTATAGCCGTTCTGGCAGATCACCAGATGGTCGGCCGTCAGGGTGCCGGTTGAGGTCTCGATCTTCCACTTTCTGCCGATGGCGGTCACGCGCGTCGCCTTCGTGCCGCCATAGAGGCTCGCGCCTGCCGCCTTAGAGGCCCGCGCCAGGCCTCGGGCGTAACCCAAAGGGTTGACCGAGCCGCCCCGCCTGTCGAGAAGGGCTGAACCATAGCGGCCCGTACCCGTTCTGGTCGAGATCGCGTCGGCGTCGAGGTGCTCGACCGGCATCGAGCGCGCGACGCATTGCTCGGCGAGATGGGCTACCCCTTGGCGGGTCGGTTCGCTGATGGCAGCTCGCAGCGTGCCGTCCTGCCGGGCGTCGCAATCGATGTCATGCTGGCGAATGAGGCCGAAGACGCGGTCTGGGGCAGCATAGGAGATCGCCACCATACGCCGCCCGAGGTCGGGCCCGAACTGACGCTCGACCTCGTCTGGATAGGGCTTCAGCCCCGGATTGACCTGTCCGCCGTTGCGGCCCGAACAACCCCAGCCAATCTCGTGGGCCTCGACGAGCGCCACATCCGCGCCCGTTTCGGCAAGGTGAAGCGCAGTCGACAGCCCGGTATAGCCCCCGCCGACGATCGCGACCGAAACTTGTCGATCGCCGTCGAGCGGTGGCGTTTCAGGACCGGCGGCCGCCGTTTCGGCATAGAGGTTCTGGAGGAGCAAGAGCGATGGCTGCTTCGTCGTTGGAATTCAACACCGCCTCATCCTGACGAACCGCGATAGCGGCGTCTCGAAGGATAAGGCCGCTATTCCGCCTATTCGGCGTAGGATGGATCTTCCTTGTCCAGCACCCGCTTCATCTCCTCGAAATGGGCCTCCATGGATTCGGGGAACATATCCCAATCCTGGGCGGTCTGTTCGGCGGCTTTAGGGCTCATGACATTGAGTTTCTGGCCGGTCGAATAAGCAAGGACCAAGGTCCGGCACGCCCGCTCCAGATAATAAAGCTGGTCGAAGGCCTCGCCCACCGTCTTGCCGGCACAGATCACGCCATGGTTGCCGAGCATGAGCGTCGATTTGTTGCCGAGCAAGCCGGCGAGCCGCCGCCCCTCGTCCTCGCTGGTCGCCATGCCCTCAAAACCGAGATCGTAGGAGACGCGGTTGTAGAACCGCGCGGTGTTCTGATCGATCGGCTTGATCTCCGGGTCGGCCAACGTTGCCATCGTGGTTGCATAGGGCGGATGGAGATGCAGGACGCAACGCGCCTGCGGCACGGATGCGTGCATGGCGCCGTGGATGCACCAGGCGGTCAGATCCGGCGCGTCCTTGCGGTCCATAGTGGTCGGATCGGCGGCGTCGATCAGCAACAGATCCGATGCTTTGATACGCGAGAAATGGCGCCATTTCGGGTTCATCAGGAATTTCTTGCCGTCCGCCGAGACGGCGAGGCTGAAGTGGTTGGCGATGGCCTCGTGCCAATCGAGCCGCGCGATAAGCCGGAACGCCGCCGCAAGATCGACCCGCAACGCCCATTCCTCGGACGAAAAGGCGGATTCTTTCTGGAATGACGTAACGGCGCTCATCGGGATCTCTCCGGAAGGTTGGACTGCGTGTTGCGATGCAGAATGGCATGGTCCAAAGGCTCGGAGCAAATACCTTGAGCGCCGCTCAATACGGTTTCTTGCTAGCGCCCCTTCCAGACCGGTGCGCGCTTTTCAGCGAAGGCCTTTGCACCCTCGAGCTGATCCTCGCTCGAATAGAGCGCGTCGACGGTCGACAGTTTACGGCCGCTCACAAGATCGAAGGCCTCCTGCACCGGCAGATGCGAGGTGGCACGGATGACTTCCTTGATGGCCGCGAAGACCAGCGGCGGCCCGGCAGCGAGCTTTGCCGCGATAGCCCTTGCTCGCGCCATTAGGTCTGCGGCCGGGACGATCTCGTTTACGATGCCCCAGCGCTGCGCCTCGGCGGCGTCGAAACGCCGTCCCGTGAGCAGCAATTCCATGGCGACATGGTGGGGGATGAAGCGGGGCAGCTTGATGGTCGCGGCATCCGCCAGCGTGCCTGAATTGATCTCCGGCAGCGCGAAAGTGGCATGCTCGGCCGCGATTATGATGTCCGCCGAGATCGCAATCTCGAATCCGCCCCCGAACGCGATGCCGTTGACGGCGGCGATGACCGGCTTGTTCAAGCCCTTGAGTTCCTGCAGGCCACCGAAGCCGCCGACGCCATAATCCGAATCCGGTGACTCGCCACCTGCGGCAGCTTTCAGGTCCCATCCGGGGCAGAAGAATTTCTCGCCGGCTCCGGTGAGGATCGCGCAACGCAGGTCGGGGTCATCCCGGAAGCCGGCGAATATCTCTCCCATGATGCGGCTCGTCGCGGCATCGATGGCATTGGCCTTGGGACGGTCGATCGTAACTTCGAGCACCGCGCCGTGCCGGACGGTTTTGATGGGGTCGGACATGGGAGTTTCTTTCTCAAAGGCCGAAGACCGGTTCCAGCGCGTCATCCATTCTTTCAAGGGGGCTTCGGCTCCTCGATCCTTCGACACGGGGATTCGCCCCGGCTTAGGATGAGGAGCTTTCTCACGACTCCAACCCGGTCATCCTCATCAGCGCATCGACGGCGACCGCGCCCTTGCCGGCTGGAAGAACCAGCAATGGATTGACTTCGAGATCCACCAATCGGTCCGCATGGACTTCGGCGAAAGCGGCGATCGACGCGACGGCATCGATCACGGCCTCTCGATCCCCGGCGCGCCCGCGAAATCCGTCGATGAGTTTGGCCACCTTCAACCGCGCCAAGCCGGCCGCGATCTCAGGCCGATCCACCGGCAGCAGGAGCGTCACGGTGTCCTTGAGAAGCTCGGCCAAAATTCCCCCTGCCCCGATGACAAGCGCGAGGCCGAATTGCGGATCGGTCTTGATGCCGACGATGAGTTCGCACACCGCGCCTGGCATCATGCGCTCGACGAGCACTGTGTCGCCGAGGTGCCGCATCCGCTCGGCGGCGATATGAACATCATGGTCGTTGCCGAGATTGAGGGCCACGCCGCCGGCTTCCGTCTTATGCGCCAGCTCGGCGCTGGAAGCCTTCACCACGACCGGAAAGCCGAGTGTCGCCGCCATGGTCGCGGCCTCCTCGATCGGGCAGACAACCCCTTCAGGCACTCTCACGCCGGCCCCTCCGAGGAGACGCTTGGCCTCATGCTCGGTCAGCGCGCGCATCGTCTTGCCCAGCGGCGCGGCGTGGCGGATGACCGGCAAGGGCCGCGCCGCTTTCCAGTGCCGCCCGATGAGGGCCGCCGCCTCGAAGGCCGTCAGCGCGTCATCGAGCCCCGACATCGGCGCGATGCCGGCGGCGCCGAGACGCATCCCGAGCCCTTCGGGCATGCATTCGGGCAAGGTCGCGACCATGGCAGCACGCGTACCGGTCGCCGCAGCAGCATCGGCGAAAGCATCGGCCGTGGTGATCCAGGAACTTGGATCCGGTCCTTCCACCGTCGGCACGTCGAGAATCAGCATACCGACGTCGAAGCCGCCCGACAGCGCGGCGGAGAAGGTCGCGCCGAGCTTCTGCCTGTCGCCCCAGATGAAGGTCTGATAATCGAGCGGATTGCCCACCGAAACGATCTCGTTCAGCGTCGAGGCGACCTTCGCCTGCGTGGCGGCATCGAAGGCGGGGAAGCTTACGCCGCGATGTTCGGCAATGTCGGCTGCGAGGGCCGCCTCGCCGCCCGAACAGCTCATCGACACCAGCCGCGATCCTGCGCTCGGACCGCCAAAATGCAGGAACTTCAGCGTCTCGGCGAAAGCCGTGATCGAATGAACGCGGGCGACCCCGAGCCTATCGAACAGGGCGTCGTAGAGCGCGTCCTCGCCGCTCAGCGAACTCGTATGGCTGAGGGTGATGCGCGCACCGGCCGCGCTCCGACCCGTCTTCAGCGCCACGATCGGCTTTCTATAGCGACGCGCCGTTTCGCTCGCGCGGATGAAGGCGGCGACGTCTTTCAAACCCTCGATATGGAGTCCGATGACCGTGACGCGCTCGTCTTCGCAGAGGGCCTCCACCATCTGCGCCACATCGACATCCGCCTGATTGCCGAGCGCAAAGACGCCCGCGACCGGCAGCGACCGGCGCAGCATGGTGAGGTTGACCGTGATGTTGCCCGACTGCGCCGCGATGGCGACGCCCTTGTCGCAGGGGCCGCCGCCATGATCGTCCGGATAGAGAACGGCGCGAGCCATGAAGTTGACGTAGCCGTTGCAGTTCGGCCCAAGGAACGGCATGCCGTCCGCCGCCTCGATCAGCGCCTCTTGCAGATGCGCATCGCCGGATTCGGAAAAGCCCGAGGCATAGACCACGGCGCCCCCTGCTCCGACCCGGCGCAAGGCGCGCACCATGTCGATCGTCGGCTCCCGTCGCACCCCGACAAAGGCCACGTCGGGCGCCTCCGGCAGATCGTCGATGCTGGGGATCGTCGCGACATCACCGACTTTGTCCCGGCGGGGGTTGATGGCGAAGATCTTGCCCTCGAAGCCCAGCGCTCGCGTGTTGCGGATGGCGACGTCGCATTCCTTCCCGCCGATGAAGGCGATGGAGCGTGGAAACAGCAGAGAATGGAGCGAGCGCGGCATTCTTCGCTCAGCCGCCGAGGGGCCGAAGCAAGGCGCGGGAGATGATGTGGCGCTGAATCTCGCTGGTCCCCTCCCAGATGCGCTCGACCCGTGCGTCGCGCCAGATGCGCTCCAGCGGCAGGTCCGACATGAGGCCCATGCCGCCATGGATCTGGATAGCCTCGTCGGCCACGAAGGCGAGCATTTCGGTCGATTTGAGCTTGGCCATCGCCATGTCCTCGTCGGTCACCGTGCCCTGGTCGAATTTCCACGCTGCCTCGAGCGTGAGGAGTTCGGCGGCCTTAAGCTCCATCGCCATGTCGGCGAGCTTGAAGGAGACGCCCTGCATCTTGCCGATCTGCTGGCCGAATTGCTTGCGGTCGACGGCATACTGCTTGGCGTGGCCGAGCGCCCGCTCCGCCCGGCCGAGGCAGGTGGCCGCCACCTGGAGGCGCGTCGCCCCGAGCCAGGTGTTCGCGACCTCGAAGCCCTTGTGCAGTTCCCCCAGAATCTGTGACTTCGGCACAAGGCAATCGGTGAATTCGAGAATCGAATTGTGGTAGCCGCGATGAGAAACGTTCTTGTAGCCGGGCCGCACCATGAAGCCGGGCGTCCCCTTGTCGATCAGGAAGGCGGTGATGAACTTTTTTTTGCCGCGCGCCGTTTCCTCCTCACCCGTTGCGGCGAAGAGGATGACGAAATCTGCCTCATCCGCGTGGCTGATGAAATGTTTGGTGCCGTTGATGACGAAGTCCTCGCCGCGTGCGACGGCGCTGGTCGTCATGCCGCGCAGGTCCGAGCCCGCGCCGGGCTCCGTCATGGCGAGACAGTCGGCCCGCTCGCCCCGCACCGCCGGCAGAAGGTAGCGCTCACGCTGCTCGCCCCGACATGCCAAAAGGATGTTGGAGGGGCGGGCCACGCAGGTCCAATGCAGGGCGTAATTGGCCTTGCCGAGTTCCCGCTCGTAAAGGATCCAGGTCAGCGTATCGAGCCCGGCGCCACCGACCTCGGCCGGCATGTTGGCCGCCAGAAGACCCGCCGCGATCGCCTTGCGCTTGAGCGCGTCGCGCAACTCGGGCCGTAGGATGCCGGTCTCCTCGACCTCGGCCTCATGGGGGAACAGCTCGCGCTCGACGAAATCGCGGGTTGTCTCCACGATCATCCGCTGTTCTTCGCTCAACCGGAAGTCCATGGGCCGATCCCTCCGGGTTAAGCGTCGAACCGCTTTTTGACCTGCATGACCCGGCCAAGTTGCTCGGGCTTCGGCAGCGCATGATGGCTCGCCCATATCCGTTCAAGCTGCGCCAGCAGAGGCTGCGGCATCGGCGCGGCCTTGGCCGGCCCGGTCGCCACGTTCAGCAGCATCGTCTCGTTGGTGGCCGCAAGCCGGTTCTCCGCATCGAACATGCGATGGAAAAGATGGACGCGTTTTTCGTCGAAACCGATGAGATGCGTCTCCACCCGCAACGCGTCTCCCTGATGCATCTCCTTGAAATAATTGAGATGCGTTTCGGCCGTGTAGAAGCTGTGACCGTCTGCGCGGTAGCTGTCGTCGACACCGATCGCCTTGAAAAATTCGTCGCCCGCAAGGCCGAAAGCCCAAAGGTAGAAGGCGTCAGACATATGGCCGTTGTAATCGACCCAGGCTGGCAGGACCTCGGCTTGGTAGAGGTTCAGCGGCGCCTCGACCGGCTGGTCGGACAGCGGGGGCACGGGCGGCCTCCGGGCCGAGGCGGCGGCGTCCTCGCGCGCCAGCACTAACCCCGCGCCGATCTTGTGGCGCTTGAACAATTGCATCATCTCGACCAAAACGTCGTTACGCTGCGCCTCGATCTCGGCAACGCTCCGGCCGCCGGCCTGCGCCTCGCAGCCCTCGACGAGACGACGCTCCAGCGCCTCGTTCCAGGCGGGGAATTTCAAATCCGTCCAAGGCAATTCGAGCGACGGGTCGAACTGTTTGATGAAATCACGCATGCCGCCCGGGCCGCCAGCGACATGATAGGTCAGGAAGGATCCCATGAAGGCCCAGCGCAATCCGGCCGAGTAGATGATCGAATCATCGATATCCCCGGTCGTGGCGATGTCCTTGTCGAGGACATGCAAGGCCTCGCGCCAAAGCGCTTCCTGCAGGCGATCGCAGACATACCCGTCGATTTCCCGCTTGAGGCGCAGCACATGCATGCCGATCGCCTCGAAATAGGCGCCCGCTTGCACCATCGCCTCGTCCGAGGTGCGCTCGCCCGGCACGGTCTCGACCAACGGCAGAAGATAGACGGGGTTGAACGGATGGCCGATGACCACGCGCTTGGGATGGCGGCATTGCGATTGGAGCCGCGTCGGCAGGAACCCGGAGGAGGACGACGATAGGATTACCGACGGAGCCGCTATGGCGTCGAGGTCGTGAAAAAGCTTGATTTTAAGATCTTCGCGCTCCGGCGCCGCCTCGTGGATGAACTCCGCCTTGGAGGCCATAGCGGCAAGGTCGGTAGTGAACGTGAGCGTGCCCGGCGGACCGCCGGCAAGCCCCAACAATTTGCGCATGGACGGCCAGGCGACATCGATCGCAGCGCGCAATCTGGGCTCGGCCGACGCCGAGACGTCATATGCGATGACGTCAAAGCCGCGAATGAGAAGCCGGGCCGCCCAACCCGCGCCGATCAATCCCGTTCCAGCAATCCCGACCGTCTTGATCGCTGCCATTCCACCGCGCCTTCGATGAGAGAGGACTAGGTCTTAGCGAGAGGCGTGACGATCGGCTATCCTCCGAGCGAAATACAGGCGTCGGCGTTCGACCTGCTCGCGTGCTGGTCAGGAATCCTCAAGCGTTGCGGATGAGGCGCGCAGCGAAAAAGCCATCGAGTCCCGGAAGAAGCGGATCCTGCCGCGCGGCGTGATGCGGCAAGGTTCGCAACTCTCCGAGCGGGGTGAGGAACCGAGCCATGCCATCGATCTCGTCCGCCGCGATGGGAGAGCGCGACAAGTCGGGATTTCGGCGCAGAAGCGCGGCGATCTGCATTTCGCCCTCCTCTGGCTCGATCGAGCAGACACAATAGACGAGCCGTCCACCGGGCCTCACCAGTGTCGCGGCGCGATCGAGCATCTTGGCTTGAAGGGCGGCCAGCACAGGGATGTCGGAGGCGCGCTTTGTCCAGCCCACGTCGGGATGACGACGCATGGTGCCCGTCGCGGAACATGGCGCATCGAGCAGCACGGCGTCGAAAGGCGGAGCCTGAAACGTCGCGATATCGGCGACTTTAGCCTCGGCCGTAAAGCCAAGCCGTTCGAGATTGATCGTAAAACGCTTGAGCCGTTCAGCGGATCGATCGACCGCGACGACCTGGGCACCGGTCGCGCAGAGCTGCGCGGTCTTGCCTCCCGGCGCGGCACAGAGGTCTGCGACGCGTTCGCCGGCCTCGGCGCGGATCAACCTCGCGGGAAGCGCCGCAGCGGCATCCTGCACCCACCACATCCCATCATGGTAACCTGGCAGTTCCGGAACTGGCGTGTGAACCCGCAGCCGAATCGATCCCGTATCGACGACATCTCCCTGCAGCGTTAGGGCCCAGGCCTCGACATCTTGTTTTACCGTAATATCGAGGGGCGCCTCGCGGCGGTGGATGTCAGCTATGGCTGTCGCTATGTCATCGCCATAGGTCTTGCGCCAGCGGGTCGCCAGCCAGCCAGGCGTATCGATGAAGGGATCGGTGGTCTCGATCGACTCTTTTTGGCGGGTGATGTTGCGGGCGACCGCGTTGGCAAGCGCCGCGAAAGGCGCGGCGGCAGGATCGAGCCGCACCGCTTGAACGCATGAATTCACAGCCGCGTGGTCGGGCACATCAAGATAAAGGATCTGCGCAGCCGTGATGATGAGGATCCATTCCAGCGTGCCACATTTGCGCGGCCACCCCTTATCCAAACACTGCGTCAGAAGTTTTCGGATGGTTCCAAGGCGTCTCAATGAGACGGTAGCGATGGACCGCGCCAGTGCCCTATCTCGATCAGCGAAAGGAGCAAGGCGAGGATGGTTGGCTGCGGCCGTCGCTGCATCATCGAGCCCCCGTCCCTGTGCCACGACTTCGGCCAAGATGATGGCCGCGGCGACGCGAGGCGCCAACCCAGGCGGAAGTTCCACCGGTAGCGCGGGCTGTGGCGATCCGGGCCTCGCGCGAGGCGATCGGCGTTGCGGCTTTTGGTCCATGACGCTGCGCTTTCTTAGGTCAGCGACGCACAGAGTGGATCACCGCGTCGAGCGGACGCGTTCTCTGCTCTCCATCCTCGGTATCGCCGGGCACGCAGGGTCCGCTCCAAGCGTTCGGAGAGAAAATGCGCAACGCTCGTTGGTAAGATTTTGACCAAAATAGGCTGCAAGGCGTTACACTTTTCGTAATGAGCGGCATCAGGCATTTCGAATGTCGGCCAGGATGCCTGACGATCATGGTGGAAGCTTGATGAACCACAGCAAAACAGCCGCTACGCAGAAGGGTCCCGGAGCGAATTCGCCAGACCCAGACGCCGCTCACCGAGCCTTAGCCGAGGCGGAAAAAAGGCGTGTGGACCGTCTAAACTCAATCACCACTCGTCGAGAGGTCAATGGCCGCGACGGCCTTGATCCCGTTCGATATGGCGACTGGGAGGTCAACGGTCTCGCATCGGATTTCTAGATCGCGATGGTTTTGGATCGGATCAATTCAAAATCGTGACATGATCCGAAAACACGTACTGGCTTTTCGGCATCATGTTTCACCGACCTTGTGCACGCGCGTTAAATGTTCCACGGCCCAATAAAACCGGATTTCAGGCAGGCCGGCCCGCTCGCCAGGTCGCGGATCCCGGTTCTTTCGCAGCATCCCGAACGGTACCATCGAGATTCGCGGCGGAGAAGCCAGCAGGGGCAGAATCCGTCGAGTTGTCTCGGGTTTGTCTTGCGACAGCCTTGAGGTCCTCAAGTTCATGACGAGCCGCATCTTGAGCAGACCGCTTTACCGAGGAACTGATGTCGCCCATCCATTGATCCTCAACCTTGGTGCTCGGCAGCGATGCGCCAATGGCGGCACCGACGGCGAGCCCTAAGGCAGCGATAATTAAAGGCTGTTCGTGAATCATCCCGCCCACTTTGAACGTCGCGTTTAGCCCTTCGGACGACCTGTTCGTCGCATCTGGCCTCATCCGTCGCTCGTTTTCCAGGTCTGACCCTGTGTCCACCGGCCAAACTTGCCCTTTCCGATAAGGCACTGGAGCCTCCGCCTCAGTGCCGATCGCGTCAGCATGATCGATCCGGATTTCTGCGAAGGTTGATGGACTGCTTCCCCTACTCAGAGCCGCATCGGCATCCTGGTTACGAGCTGGCGTGCCATCCGGGGCCGGCTGAAGATCGATCAATTTCCTGCGGTGCGGGATGATCGTTGAACCAAATCCCATGATCATGGCGCACCCCGCACCGATCAACAGCGAGGGCAATGGATATTCGCGCGCGAGGCCGAAAAGCCCGTCGGCAAGGCTATTCACGCCGACCCGCGCAGTATCGACCACGTCTTCTATGACGTTTTGCGGTTTGAGATTCTCGCGTAACTGATCGAGTGTATGCGCCAGATCGGCACGCACAGTTTCCGCTTCTTGTGCGACCTCGGTCGAAGTCAGTCTATCAGCCATGCTCATTGGACCTGTTCCCTGACAATCTCAGCATCCTTGCCAAACTGAGCCAAAGCCCGCTTCGGCATCATTCGCTCGACCGACAACCGACGAAGCGCGACGAGAAGTGCGAGGCCAGCGCATAATGAAATCCCCGCCCCAACCGCAAAATAGGCTTGCCAGGGCACGAATCCATAGGACACGAGCAACTCGACGAAACCGATAAGAAGAAGGAAAAGCGCCGCGAGAAGTAATACCGCTGCAACCAACAATACGACGACTGCCTGGACAGCCATCGAAATTTTTTCGCCTAATTCGGTTCGGACGAGTCGGATCTCTGTCTCGAAAAGACTTGTGATCTGCGACAAGGCGTCAGCGAAAAGCGACGGCGTCGATGGACGGCCCGTCGTTTCATTGGTCATGACTATCGTTCCTCTCACAATTCCCCGGAGCCTAAAGATGTCGGCGTGTCGCTTTTCAGGAACCGAGCCAGAACAAATCCAGCCGCGACTGCGCCCCCGAAAAGGACAAGGGGCTGACGCTGCCCGAAAGCTGAGATTGACGCCGCGAGATCACCCAAATCCCTTCCGCGAATAGTGTCAGCGAATTTATCAACCCGCATGGCAGCGGATTTCACTAAGCGGGCCAACTGCGGGCTGCTCTGGTCAAGATCGTCGGCGACCGTATGAACAGCCCTGGCGACACCGGCAACATGATCCGCGCCCAAGGCCTTCTGCTGATCCACAATGACTTCCAACCGTGCCCGAGCCTCGTCTGCCAAGGCGGCCACCGTGGATTGGGCTTCCTTCGCGGTTTCCCTTGCCTGTTCCTTCAAGCGTGCCGATAAAGCGCTTTCTGAATCCATTGGGCTAGCGGAACCGCTTGCGTGGCCGCCATCCGAGCGTTTCGGCTCTAAGCCTTGCCATTGTCTCACCGGCTCAGACATCGCTCACTCCGTCTCTTGCTCGATCTCGGCCCCGCACTTACGTGCCGTCGCGACTATTGAACGAGCGAGGGGGAAGCAAGTTCCGAACTTCGGTCCATGTCGTTCGTCACGGCGAAAGAGGGCAAGCAGCTGCAAGCGATCACAGCGGGACTCGATGAAGCTCAGGGCAGCATCACAACAGGAGTCCCGACCACGACACGGTCGTAGAGGTCGACAATGTCGCGATTGTTCATCCGAATGCACCCGAAGGAGGCGGCGTGACCGATCGAGTCGGGTCGGTTCGTCCCATGAATGGCGTATTCGTCGCCGCTCAACGTCAAGGCGCGCATGCCCATGGGATTATGGGGCGACCCCCCGGGAATGTAGTTGGGCAGCCAGGGTTCGGCGCGCTTGACTTCCGGAGGCGGCGCCCAGGCCGGGTTCACATATTTCCCATCGATATGGACGGAGCCGCGCCATTGCTTGCCGATCCGGCCTACCGCGACCGGATAGCTGATGATGTCTGACCCGTCGAGCACGAGATAGAGTCGGCGCTGACTTTGGCTGATCACGACCGTGCCCGGCAGAAACTCGGCCGGCGCAATGCCGCCGGCGGCTCGCGCCGGAGCGATGGACGCCGCCATGACAAGGATGGCCGCGACGAAGATCAGCCCCGCCACGACCAGTTCAGCCCATATCGGGCGGCTACGAACCGCAGTGCAGTCAAAAGAACTCATGACACGCTCCCCTGCCGGCGTGGCGTGCGGCCGCCTTGACGGTCCGCACCACCATGGATCATCGACAGCATCCTGCGGAGGCTGATCGAGGGCCGGCATGAGGCAAGGCTGAGCCCGATGCGATGAACGCTCGGTTACAGCACCGGCGAGTGGGATCGCGGAGAATGGGGAAGCTGCGAGGAGGGTGAACGATTAACACCGTTGGGTGCGTCGATCCCGGCGCCAACAAGGGTGCTGACCAACGCCGTCGCCAGGCGCTCAATGCAACGGGCACTCAACGAAAAAAGCCCGGCCAAGGCCGGGCTTTCTTGCTTGACTAAGCGGTGAAGCTTAGAAATCGCGCTCGATACGGAGGCGACCCGAGAAGGAGTCGTTGTCCTTCTTGACACCCGTGGGCAGAGCCACGGCGGCATAACCACCAACTGCGGCAGTCGAACCAGGAACCTTTTGGGTCGTGTTGATGTACATCACTTCGAGACCGATCTGAAGGTCCTTGACCGGGAACCAGTTGATCTGGTCCGCGATACGATAGGAGCTGGCAGGACCTTCACCACCGGCATACCAAGCAATGCTGCCGGCCTTGCCGTAGGTCACGTGCTCATAAGATCCGAAGATGATGTTCTGCACGGTCGGGGTGAAGTAATGCTGGAAGCCGGCGTTGACCGAGTAGCTCTCGGCCTTGGCCAGAGTGTATGTGCCAGCGCCGGTAGCGACAGCGATCGCATCTACGCTAGCATGATGATAGCCACCGTTTTCGTAGGGGCTACCATAACCGCCCTGAAAATTGTTGCTGTTCGTGTACTGGTACGCTCCGTCGGCGTAGCCGCCTTCGATCTGGATTTCATCGCCAGCCGCAAGCATCGGAAGCTTGATCTGGACGCCGCCGCGAACCGCAAAGCCGTCTTCGTCTTTAGACGCGGCGCCCGTCGAAGTCGTGTTGACCTGATGGAAGGCACCAGACAACTGAGCCGCACCCCAGGCCTGGTCGACACGAAGCTGACCAACGATGTCAGGGATACGGTCGCCAGCATAGGCCACAGTCGGGCCAACGCCACCAGGGGTCACACTGCTGTTGATACCATCACGCCGGGTGGTCGGGTCTTCAACGGACACCGTGGCCGAGAAGCCGCCCGCGAATGTGGCGGTATAAGCAAACACCTGGGTCGACTCATCCGAGGTGGCCACACCATCGAAGCCATAAGGATCGGCGCCGAAGTCGAAGAAGGACTGAACGCGGCCCGCCGTGATGCCGGCGAACTGAACGAAGGCCTTGTCTATGTAGGCGTTATTATGACCCGAGCCCGGAACGCTGTTGTATTCGTCCTCAGCGCCCGAATAACGGTCGATCTGGTAGCGCACGAACGTCCGAACGGTGCCGTAGGCGGTCTGCGTCCGAGCGTCGGCCTCAAGCCTGCCGCGAACGAAGAAGCCGGTCTGGTCCAAGTTGCGGCCACGAATTACGCTGCCCCCAGCGGTCGCCGCAGTCCCAGCTGTGCCAGGTATGAAGACACTCCCGCCGGACTGATACTCGAATTCGGCACGAACAAAGCCGCCGATCTTCAAGCAGGTGTCCGAACCCGGAATGTAGAAGTAACCAGCACCGGTCCAGTCACAGACACGAACGTATTCAACAGGAGCCGCCTTTTTGTTGGGAAGATCGGCAGCCTGCGCGGCGGTTCCCGCCACCAAGGCAGCTGCTGAACCCAGAAGAAGGCTCTTTGAGAGCTTCATGATCAAACCTCCAGTTTGAAAGACCTAATGACTATTTTTCTTGTGACCGGCGGCACCTTCGAGATCAGACCATCTCAGAAAGTAACTCGAATTCCGCGCCCCTGCGTCCCAACTTTTTCGGCTTCGTCTTCCACCCACTCTTGAGCTAGGCTCTCAAAGGACAGCATCTAAAACCTGATGAAGCGTGGGAACGTCCCCCAGCGCCACTTCTATCTACCTGGATTCGCTGACCGCCGAAACGCCAGAATGCCCGGTTTTCGCCTCACGGGGGGTTATCGCCAGCTTCGTGACATTTGCACAACACTTTGTGGGCTGTCCTAAGCAATTGTTCAGTATATGCGTCGCAACATTCCCGGGACGACGCACCTCTATGCGTTGGGCTTGGAATCATTTGTCTTGGCGGCGAGGCTTGGCGCACCGACGGCAAGCCGATTCTTGCGCCAGGAGTGCCTATCCCCGACCAGACGGGACGAAGACTCGGCAAACTCGATTCAGGAAGTGCTAGGGCGGTTCAGCGAACTGTCGTACCCGGCGCGTCCGGTTCGACCCAGGTCGGTGCAATGGGAAGGCTAAGCCACATAGCCTTGCCTTCTTAACAGAGGCCCCTTGCCGGTCCGGCGTGACGAGATCGAGGCTGAACGATAGAGGGACCGACGCGCACAAGGTTTTTATGTATCCAGCGAACCAATTCGCCGGCGACCATGCTCCCATCCTCATGGCGCCACCGTCTTCGTTGTTTCGCCTGAATCGGCGGGCAATCCTTGCAAATGCTGAGCTACTCGGGCATAGGTCGAAGCGCTCTAGCAGCGGTGCGCCATTCGCGCTCGTTTGTAACTGAACGGAGATGTGGCCGAGAGGCTGAAGGCGGCGGTTTGCTAAACCGTTATAGGGTTGTAAAGCCCTATCGAGGGTTCGAATCCCTCCGTCTCCGCCAAGTTGCGAGTTTCGCTAACACTTGACGGGCTTGAGATGTTTAGAGCAACTACGGTTCCACTTCTGGGGGGCGTTATTCTCCTGGGAAGTATATTGAGCGCCGGAAATGCGTTCGCGGTCGAAGATCCAAGCGGCTATTGGGCGACCGAGAAGCACGAATCGCAGATCAAAATTTCTAAATGTGGTGCGGACAAGATCTGCGGCTCCATTTTCTGGATGAATTCCCCCAACGATCCCAAGGGAAATCTCAAACTCGACAAAGCCAATGAAGATGAGAGCAAGCGGAAGAACACGCTGCTTGGTCTTCAGTTAATTACCATGAAAGCCGATGACGACGAGTGGAAGGGGACGGTCTATAACCCCCAAAACGGCAAGACCTATTCGGCGACATTGAAGTTTTTGAGCAAGAACGAACTTGAGGTGAAGGGCTGCGTTGCCTATATATTGTGTGGTGGCCAGACCTGGACGCGTGAAGAGCCCCGAATGTCACCCGGCTTGGCCCAGGCCGGTGTGGCGCATGCCGTCATTCCAAAGGCTGCGGCCGGCACGTCGCCGCCCTCCGAATGAGCATGCATCCCGACGATCGGCGTAAAGCTTTGGCTCGCCGATCATGGTCCCAGGACAATTCGACCGATAGGACGGTCGTAGTCGATGCCGGAATCTGCCATTCTCATCCGCATCGGACATCCGGTGCCAATCAAAATAGGTTTGGGTGCCGCCGTTGCGAACGATGAACACTTTGAAAGCGCGTTGGCGACGGCTCTCACGACTCACCTTGGGCTTGAGTTTTTGCGCCGCCCTTCACGCAAGCGGGATTGATCCCGCGAGGGCCGCCGCTCTTCAAACGCCGCCGGGTCCTTCGGTCGAGAACGCGGTGCCAGGCCATTCGGCAATCGCAGATACCCGCGCCGCGACACCTCCTGCCAGTGATGAATCGACGACGCGCAATGCCGCCGCGCGCACCCGACTCAACGAATGCGGTCATCAATGGTCGACGAAAAAGAAAAACGGTACCGCGGTCGGCACCTGGAAGGAATTTTTTAAGACCTGCCTCACGCATTGACGCTTGGCTGACTGTTCGCAGCGGTCAGACCGTCAACGCTTCTTCCTTTTCGAGGCTCACAATCCCAGTTTGGCCTTGAGCAGCGTGTTCACGGCTTGGGGATTGGCTTTGCCACCGGTCTGCTTCATCACTTGTCCGACGAACCAGCCGAGCATGCTCGGCTTTGCCTGCGCCTGAGCGACCTTGTCGGGGTTGGCGGCGACGATGGCATCGACAGCGGCCTGAATGGCGCCAGTGTCGGTGACCTGCCTCAATCCCCGATTCTCGACGATGTCACGCGGCAAGGCCTGCCTGTCCTCGCCAATGACAAGAAGCAGGACATCCTTGGCGATCTTGCCCGATATGGTGCCATCGACGATCAAATCGACGAGATCGGCCACCTGCTCGGGCGTGACATGCGTCTCCTGCACGGAGAGGTTGACCGAATTGGCATAGGCCGCAAGGTCCCCCGTGATCCAGTTGGCGACGAGTTTCGGGTCTCGTCCCTTGGGTTCGACCATCACCGTACGTTCGAAATAGGCGGCGAGATCCCGCTCGGCGACGAGCACGCCGGCGTCATAGGGCGAAAGACCGTAGTCCTTCACGAATCGCGCTTTCTTCTCGTCGGGCAATTCGGGCAGGTCGGCTGCCAGGGCATCGATATAGGCCTGGTCGAATTCCAGCGGAAGCAGATCGGGGTCCGGGAAATAGCGATAGTCATGCGCTTCTTCCTTGGAGCGCATCGCGCGCGTCTCACCCCGTCCGGGATCGAACAGCCGGGTCTCCTGCTTGATGGTCTCCCCGTCTTCGATCAACGCGACCTGGCGGCGGGCCTCGGTCTCGATGGCCTGGCCGATAAACCGTATCGAATTGACGTTCTTGATTTCACACCGCGTGCCGAGCGGATCGCCGGGCCGGCGCACCGAGACGTTCACATCGGCTCTCAGGTTGCCCTTTTCCATGTCGCCGTCGCAGGTGCCGAGATAGCGTAGGATCGTCCGAAGCTTGGTGACGAAAGCCTTGGCCTCGTCGGAAGAACGCATGTCGGGGCGCGACACGATCTCCATCAGGGCGACGCCGGACCGGTTGAGATCGACGAAGCTCGCCTGAGGCGACTGGTCATGCAGCGATTTGCCCGCGTCCTGTTCGAGATGAAGACGCTCGATGCCCACCGTGATCTGCTGCTCGGGCGTGACATCGACGATCACCTCCCCCTCGCCGACGATCGGGTGTTTGTATTGCGATATCTGATAGCCCTGCGGCAGATCGGGGTAGAAATAGTTTTTCCGATCGAAGACAGAGCGCTTGTTGATCTGGGCCTTGAGCCCAAGCCCGGTACGGACCGCCTGGGACACGCATGCCTCGTTGATGACGGGCAGCATCCCCGGCATGGCGGCGTCGATGAACGAGACCTGGTCGTTGGGCTCGGCGCCGAAACCGGTCGCCGCACCGGAAAACAGTTTTGAGCGGGAACTCACCTGGGCATGGATTTCCATACCCACCACGATTTCCCAGTCGCCCGTGGCGCCGTGCAGAAGCTTTGAATGAGATGTGTTCGCCATGGCGACCTCTAGATCACGATGTCTTTGTATGGACTCCATCCAAAGACATGAACGGGATCGATTTCAAGAAGGGGAGAGCATGATACCGAAACCCCATGCCGCCTTTTCGGCATCATACTCTAGGATTGTATGCCGGCCGTCGAAGACAGGTGGGTTTGTTCGTAGCCGATGACCCATTCGATCATGGCACGCCAAACATGTTCGGCGAATGCGGGCGGTATTCCGGCCGTCTCAGCCTGAGCTTTGACCCGCGTGACGACCTCTTCGACCCGTGCGTTGCGGGCCGGTAGTCCCTCACGACGTTTGACCTCCACCACCTGCTCCACGCAGGCGAATCGCTCCGCCAGAAGCCCAACCATATCGCGATCGATGCGGTCGATCCGCAGTCTCAAATCACCGAGCGCGCTTTCGTCGGGAGGGCTCATTGGCTCCACCAATCGTTCAGCAATGGCATCTTGGGCGCAGCCTCTTCCACGACCTGCGCCAGCGAGAACAATGTTTCCTCGTCGAACGGCCGCCCGATCAGTTGAAGGCCGAGCGGCAGCTTGTCGCTCGATAAACCGCCTGGAACGGAGATTCCGGGGAGGCCAGCCATGTTGACCGTCACCGTGAAGGCGTCATTGAGATACATCTCGATCGGATTATCGGCGATTTTTTCTCCCACGGCGAAGGCGGCCGAGGGCGTGGCCGGGGTCAGGATCGCCTCGACGCCTTCGGAGAAAGCTTTTTCGAAGTCCTGGCGAACCAGGGTCCGCACCTTTTGGGCGCGCAGATAATAGGCGTCATAATAACCGGCCGAGAGGACATAGGTGCCGATCATGATGCGGCGGCGCACCTCGGCGCCAAAACCGGCGGCGCGGGTGTTGCCATACATCTCCGCAACGTCGCGGCCTGGCACGCGCAGGCCATAGCGAACGCCGTCGTAACGCGCGAGATTCGAGGAGGCCTCGGCCGGCGCCACGATATAATAGGCCGGCAGCGCATATTTCGTGTGAGGCAGGCTGATATCGACAATCCGGGCGCCGGCAGTATTGAGCCAGGCGATGCCCTGCTGCCAGAGGGCGTCGATTTCCGCCGGCATGCCATCGAGTCGATATTCCTTGGGAATGCCGATCACCATACCCCGCACCGATCGTCCGACCGCAGCTTCGTAATCGGGGACGGCCACATCGACCGAGGTCGTATCCTTGGGGTCGTGGCCCGCCATGGAGCGCAGCATGATGGCGGCGTCACGCACGGTGCGGGTCACCGGACCGGCCTGATCGAGCGAGGAGGCAAAAGCCACGATGCCGAAGCGCGAGCAACGGCCATAGGTCGGCTTGATGCCGACCGTGCCCGTGAAGGAGGCCGGCTGACGAATCGAGCCACCGGTGTCGGTCGCCGTCGCGCCGAGGCAGAGACGCGCCGCCACCGCCGCCGCCGAGCCGCCGGAGGAACCGCCCGGCACCAGCGCGGCGTTCGAGCCTTCTTTGCGCCAGGGCGAGATCGCCGGTCCGAAATAGGAGGTCTCGTTCGAAGACCCCATAGCGAATTCGTCGAGATTGAGCTTGCCCAGCATCACCGCGCCATCGCGCCAAAGCTGCGAGGAGACTGTCGATTCATAGCCCGGCACGAAGCCTTCGAGAATATGGCTCCCCGCCGTCGTCTGTACGCCCTTGGTGCAATAGAGATCCTTGACGCCGAGTGGCAGCCCTTCGAGAGGACCAGCCTCGCCCCGCGCAAGGCGCTGGTCCGCAGCATCGGCCATGGCCAGCGCCACGTCGGGGGTCTCGGTAATGAAGACGTTCAGGCCTCGAGCGGCTTCCATGGCGGCAAGATGCGCCTCTGTCAGTTCGCGCGACGAGACGGATTTCGCCTTGATGGCGTCTCGCGCGGAAGCAAGCGTCAGGCTGGTCAGATCAGACATGGATACACTCGGAATGCCTTAGCCAAAAGACCGGGCTCGCACGGAAGCGGGATGAATTATTCGACGACCTTGGGCACCATGAAAAGGTGATCCTCGGACTGGGGCGCGTTGGCCATGACGGCATCCACGATGCCGCCATCGGTCACCGCGTCAGCCCGCATCTTCATTCGCATCGGCAGCACGGAGGTCATCGGCTCGACACCGGAGACGTCGACATCGTCGAGTTCGGCCACGAAAGACAGAATGGCGTTGATCTCGCCCTGCATATGCGGCACCTCGTCCTCTCGCAGAGTGATCCGGGCGAGTTGAGCGACACGGCGAACGGTCGCCTGATCAATGGACATCTCGGTTCCGCATGCGAGGGGCTAAAGGCTGCGGGGGTCTATACCACCGCGCCATCCCGTTTATCAACGCGCGCGGCGACGGGTCGCTTCACAGAGGAATCGCATATGGAGCCGCGCGTCGCGACGCTCGAAGGTCTTGCCGGCTTCCTGACCCGGCATCAGCGCTTGATCGGGCTTGATCTTGGCACCAAGACCATTGGCCTCGCCTTATCGGATGTCGAGCGCCGAATCGCCACGCCGCTCGACACGATTAGCCGCACGAAATTCACCAAGGATATCGAGATTCTGAAGGGCTTTCTCGACCGCTACGAGGTCGGTGCGCTGGTGATCGGACTGCCGCTCAACATGGACGGCACGGAGGGTCCGCGTGTGCAATCGACGCGAGCCTTTGTTCGGCAGGCCTTGCCGCTGGTCGGACGGCCATTCGCCTTCTGGGACGAGAGGCTCTCGACCGCAGCCGTGACGCGCGCCTTGATCGAGCAGGACGTGTCGCGCGCCCGCCGGGGCATCGTCGTCGATCGCATGGCTGCGGCCTATATCCTTCAGGGCGCGCTGGACCGCCTTGCCGCTCTGCGATCGCAGCCCCGAGGGCAGGATGACAACGGCACTCTCGGTAGAGCGTTCAACCAATCCGCGCAAAATGATTGATTTTCTATATGTATGCACTAAGAGGTTGTGAACACCGCATGTCGTAACGGGGATCGACGACGAGGCGTGTCGAAAGGCGTTCATGTCGCAAACTGCACCTCCTCCACCCTCCAATGAGGACCACGGACATAAAGGGCCGGACGGAGAAGGTCCTGATGGCGGTGTGATTGAAATCTGTCGATATGTGGCGGATATCTGCGGCCAACTGTCCACCATGACGAAATCGGCCAAGCTATTGATGTTGAGCTATCTCCTGAGCATGGCGAAGCTCGAGGCCGAGCGTTTCGTACGCGGACGTGCCACGGGAAAATAGGGTCGACAGCCCGGAGCTTGTCGGGTCGCGTCATGCCTAGGGATGCTCTCGGCTTATACGATCATGAAAGAGAGGGGCAGCCGGGAACCATGGACCTTGCGTAGCCCGGACCTTGACGCTTCCCCATCAAGACAGCCCGCCATATCGCCTGATTGGTCGTGGGCCCGGCATGGCAACTGGGCTGATACCTGAGCCAACTCCCTGGGTGAGGCCGCCGTGAAGACCTTCTCATAGGCATCGAAGGCGAGCTGTGCGGCTTCGGAGAACGACTTCGCGGCGAAAGGACCGGGCAGCCCTCGGAGGAGGTAAACGCCCGGACCCCGGTCATTCCGCCGATGCGCGCAGGTCCGGCGCCAAAGCTTCGGCCGTCAGGGCCGCCAATATATCGTCGGCCGTGCCGGAGGTCTGCGCGGTCGATCCGAGGCGACGCATGGACACGCCACGCTCCGCCGCCTCCTTGCGGCCCACCACCAGCAGCACGGGCACCTTGGCCAAGGAATGCTCGCGCACCTTGTAGGTGATTTTCTCGTTCCTAAGATCGCCCTCGACCCTCAGCCCGAGTTTTCGCGCCTGCGCAATCAATTCGAACGCGTAATCGTCCGCGTCCTGGGTAATGGTCGCCACGACGATCTGTACGGGCGAGAGCCAGAGCGGCAGATGCCCGGCATAATTCTCGATCAAAATGCCGATGAAGCGCTCCAGCGAGCCGCAGATGGCACGATGCACCATGACGGGCGCGACCTTCTCGCTATTCCGGTCCACATAGAAGGCGCCGAACCGCTCCGGCAGGTTGAAATCGATCTGCGTCGTGCCGCATTGCCAATCCCGCCCGATGGCGTCGCGTAGGACATATTCGAACTTCGGGCCGTAGAAGGCGCCCTCGCCCGGATTGATCCCCGTAGTGACGACATTGCCGTGCCGCGCTTCGATCTCCCGCATGACGTCGGTCATCACGGCTTCGGCATGGTCCCACATGGCATCGGTCCCGACCCTTTGTTCGGGCCGCGTCGAAAGCTTGAGCGTGATCCGATCGAAGCCGAAATCGCGATAGACCGACAAGATCAGATCATTGATCTTCAAGCACTCGGCCGCGAGCTGCTCCTCGGTGCAAAAGACGTGGGCGTCGTCCTGGGTGAAGGCCCGCACCCGCATCACGCCATGGAGAGCCCCCGAGGGTTCGTAGCGATGGACGATCCCGAATTCCGCGAAACGGACCGGCAGCTCGCGATAGGAGCGCAACCCATGCTTGAAGATCTGCACATGGCCGGGGCAATTCATCGGTTTTAGGGCGAAGACGCGCTCGTCCTTGGTCTCGTCGCCCGCCGACTGGACCTTGAACATATTCTCGCGGAACCAGCCCCAATGCCCGGAGGTCTCCCAAAGAGCCTTGTCCATCACCTGGGGCGCGTTGACCTCTTGATAGTCCCCCGCGAGCCTGCGCCGCATATAGGCGACAAGGGTTTGGAAGAGGGTCCAGCCCTTGGGATGCCAGAAGATCGCCCCCGGTGCCTCTTCCTGGAAATGGAACAGGTCCATTTCCCGGCCGAGCCGGCGATGGTCGCGTTTGGCGGCCTCCTCGATCTGTTTGAGATGAGCGTCGAGGTCTTCCTGCTTGGCGAAGGCCGTGCCGTAGATGCGCGAGAGCATCGGATTATTGCTATCGCCGCGCCAATAGGCGCCCGCCACCTTCATTAGTTTGAAGGCGGTGCCGATCTTGCCGGTCGAGGTCATATGCGGACCACGGCAGAGGTCGAGCCAATCGCCCTGCTTGTAGATTTTCAAATCCTGGTCGGCCGGAATGGCATCGACGAGTTCGACCTTGAAGGCCTCGCCCCTCTTTTCAAAGAAACCGCGCGCCTCCTCACGGCTCCAGACCTCCTTGGTAAAAGGACGATCTCGCGCCACGATCTCGCGCATCTTGGCTTCGATGGCCTCGAAATCGTCGGGCGTGAACGGCTGGGCGCGGAAAAAATCGTAGTAGAATCCGTCGCTGATCACAGGCCCGATGGTGACTTGCGTGCCGGGATAAAGCGCCTGCACGGCCTCGGCCAGAACATGCGCGGCATCATGCCGAATGAGCGTAAGCGCGCGGGGATCGTCGCGCGTCAGGAATTCGATTTTGACATCGGCCAGCAAGGCATCCGACAGGTCGGCGACGACGCCATCGGTCGCCATGGCGACGACACGCTTGGCCAGGGAGGGCGAGATGCTTTTGGCGACATCGAGGCCGGTCGTGCCGGCCGGAAAGGATCGCTGCGCGCCGTCCGGAAAAGTCACATCAACCATGGCAAAGCCTCCATCTGCCCACTCGCCGACACTCTCGGCGTAAGCGCCAGGCGAAGTTTTCCGCCTGGGATGGCGTGGCGCTACAGCAAAGTCTTGAGCGCGGCAATGGGGCTGGGGACCATCGGAAAGATGCGGAACAGCTTACGAGGCTGATTCGGAAGCCGCTTGACTCTCGGCTCCGATCTCGGAATCTATGGGAACAAAGAGTGAACAAACGGATGGGATGATCCTCACTCCGCCACCCTTCCCTCGTCCGTTTTCAAGGCTGAACGTGCTGCATCAGGATGGACCGGAACGGCTCGCCGCCTTGCGCGATGTCATCGCCAGGATCGAGGCAAGCCCCGGCCTGTCGCGGACCCAAAGCCCACGACGGTACAAGGCGTCGCACAAGCCTTTCATGCGTCTCGGCCGAGGGGACCTCAAGCTCGATGCCATGCTGGGGGGCGGGTTGCGGCGCAGAAGCCTGCACGAGATCGTCGCCGTTCATCGGCAGGACGACGGCGCCGCGGCGGGTTTCGCGGCGACGCTTGCCCTGCGCTGCGCCGGCCAAGGATCGCTTGTCTGGATCCTGGAGGATTGCGCGGCGTTCGAAACCGGATCTCCCTACAGCCCCGGGCTCGCCGGATACGGGCTCGACCCCGCGCGCTTCATCCTGGTGCGCACGCGCGATGCCGCCATGACGCTCTGGGCGATCGAGGAAGCCCTGCGGCTCAAGGCCACCGCCGTCCTGGCCGAACTCTGGAGCAGCCGGCATTACGGCCTCGCCCCCTCACGCCGCCTGCTGCTCGCCGCCCGTGCCGGCGGCGGCACGGCGCTTTTGCTGCACACGGGATTATCCGGCCGGGGCTCTGTTCTCTCCAGCGCGGCGGAGACCCGCTTCGCGGTGGCGGCCTGCCCGAGCCCGCGCCTTGAATCCGCCGGCCATCGCCTGCCGATCCCAGGGCCGCCGGCTTTCGCGGTGCGCCTCGTCAAGCAGCGCCTCAGCGCCGTCCAGGGTTTTGACGGCGATCACCTCCACGGCCTCGTCTGGAATGCGGAACACAGGTGTTTTGATGACCACCCGATACCTTTCGATCCTTCTGCCATGCCTGCCGACGGACCGTCTCAAACGTCAAAGGCAAGCCTCCACCAGATCGTTCGGCATGCCTGATCCCGCCATCCAACCTCTGGTCACGGTCTCGAAGGTCAAGGGAGCGCAACGCATCCTTTCCGTCGACCGCGAGGCGGAGCGGCACGCCATCCGGCCCGGCATGATGCTGGCGGATGCCCGTGCCCTTTGCCCTGCGCTTCTCGTGGCAGAGGCCGATCCCGGCGCGGAAGCCGCCCTCCTGCTGGATATCGTCGATTGGTGCCGCAGATTCACGCCCCTGGCGGCACCGGACGGCGAAGATGGCGTGCTGCTCGATATCGGCGGCGTAGCGCATCTTTGCGGCGGCGAGACCAGTTTGCTCACCACCGTCGAGGCGGGGCTTCTGCGGCAGGGTCTGACAGCCCGGGGCGCCATCGCGACGACGCCGGAAGCCGCCTGGGCGCTGGCACGGTTTTCCACGTGCGGGATCGCGCCCGACAAGCCTGATGATGCCTTCGCCCGCCGCCTCGCCGATCTGCCCCTGGCGGCGCTGCGG
Organism: Lichenihabitans sp.; assembly: GCA_965214365.1. GTDB lineage: Bacteria > Pseudomonadota > Alphaproteobacteria > Rhizobiales > Beijerinckiaceae > Lichenihabitans. Next base: position 160,083 of record CBDCBM010000003.1, on the reverse strand, counting down.
CTCGATATCGATATGGTGCGCAGCATGGCCCAGGCGGGACTGCGGCGTGTGGGGGACCTTCTTTTGCGTCCTCGCGCCCCCATCACGGCCCGCTTCGGTCCAAAACCTTTCGCGCGGCTCGATGGCATGCTCGGCCGGGCGAAATCCGCCATATCACCCCGTTTCGAGACCCCGACCTATCTGGCGGAGCGGCGGTTTGCCAGCGGCATCACCCAGAAAGGCGATGTTGTGGCGGCCCTGCTGCCGCTGGCCAAACATTTATGCGCCCTGCTCTCGCGCCAGGGGGAAGGCGCGCGCCGCATCGAGGCGACGCTGTTCCGGGTCGATGGCGCGGTGAGGAAGCTCGTCGTCGGTACGAGCCGCCCCACCCGGACGCCCGAGACGATCATGGCCTTGTTCCGCGAGCGGATCGAACGGCTCGACGAGGAAGGCCTCGACACGGGCTATGGCTTCGACCTGATCCGGCTCGGCGTGCTGACTGCCGAAGCCCATAACCCGTTGCAGGACGAACTCGTCGATCATCCGGACGAACCGAGTGGCGATCTTGCCGAACTCGCCGACAGGCTCGGCGCCCGGCTGGGGCTGAAACGCGTGCTGCGCTTCGCCGACCGGGGAACGCATATCCCCGAATTTGCCGTGCTGGCGTCGCCGGCCGCCCTATTCCACCCTGAAAAGCCGCATCCCATCGGTCAAGGCAATGAAGCGGCGGGACTATGCCGCCCGATCCGTCTCTTCGACAAGCCCGAGCCGATCACCACGATCGCCACCGTGCCGGACGGTCCTCCGATGAGGTTTCGATGGAGACGCGTCACCCACGAGATCGCCGCCATCGAGGGGCCGGAACGCATTTCGCCCGAATGGTGGCGGGACGACACCGCCATGACCCGCGATTATTTCCGGGCCGAGGATCGGGAAGGGCGGCGCTTCTGGCTGTTTCGCGAAGGCCTGCTGGGCCAGGAAACCGTCGACGCGCGCTGGTTCCTGCACGGCCTTTTCGGATGACCCGCTTCGCCGAACTCGGCGTAACCACCAATTTCTCCTTCCTGCGGGGCGCCTCTCATCCCGAAGAACTGGTGGCCCAGGCCTATGGGCTGGGGCTGGCCGGGATCGGCATCGCCGACCGCAACTCGCTGGCCGGTGTCGTGAGGGCCTTCGGCTTCATCAAGGAGCGGATCCCGGCGAAGGCGGATTTCCGCTACGCGGTCGGCACGCGGCTGGTCTTCATCGACGGCACGCCCGACATTTTCGCCTACCCGAAGGACCGGGCCGCCTATGGCCGGCTGACCCGACTGCTGACCATCGGCAATCTGCGGACTCTCAAGGGACAATGCGAATTACGCCTCGGCGATCTCCTCGATCATGCCGAAGGGCTGCAGCTCATCGTCGGGGAAAGCTGCACCCATGACAAGCCCGAGGCCTATTCTCAGGGCTTCGCCTTGCCTCGCCTGATCGAGGCGGCATCCGGCGCGGTCTGGATCGCCGCTACGCATCTTTACGGTCCCGACATGCGACGGCGTCTCGCTAAGCGGGTCCTTCTCGCCCAGAACGCTGGCCTCAAGCTTCTCGCTACCAATGATGTGACGATGCATGCGCCCGAGCGTCGCCCCTTGGGCGATGTGCTGCTCTGCATCCGCGAAAAGACGACGCTCGACGAGGCGGGGCGGCGCCTCGAGGCCAATGCCGAACGCCACCTCAAATCGGGCAAGGACATGGGCCGCCTTTTCGCCGAGGTCCCGGAGGCGGTCGATGAAACGATCCGCTTTCTTGACGGCTTGTCGTTCTCGCTGGCGCAGTTGCGCTACGATTATCCTTATGAATTGCGCGAAGGGTTCGCTACCGAACAGGAGGCACTCGTCGCGCTGGCCGAAGCCGGCATGAACGAGCGCTTTCCCGAGGGAGTGCCTGAGAAGGTCAGGGCATCGCTCGCCTATGAACTCGCCATTGTGGGGCGGCTCGAATACGCGGCCTATTTCCTGACCGTTCACGACATCGTGCGCTTTGCCCGCACAAAGAAGATCCTGTGCCAAGGGCGGGGTTCGGCCGCCAATTCGGTGCTGTGCTTCTGCCTCGGGATCACCGACGTCGATCCATCGAAATACGATCTTCTGTTCGAGCGCTTCATGTCGGAGCAGCGGAACGAGCCCCCCGACATCGACGTCGATTTCGAGCACGAGCGGCGCGAGGAGGTGATGCAGCATATCTATGACCAATACGGGCGCGAAAGGGCCGGGCTCGCGGCGAGCGTCGTCACCTATCGGACGCGCTCGACCATTCGAGAGGTCGGCAAGGCCTTCGGCCTGTCGGAGGATACGGTCGCGGCGCTGAACGGCACGGTCTGGGGCTATTGGTCGAGCGGCGTCGACGCCGAGCAGACGCGGCGGATCGGCCTCGACCCGACCGAGCCCCGGTTGGCCGCGGTGCTTCGCCTCGCCGGGGAACTAGCCGGTTTCCCCCGGCACTTGTCGCAGCATACGGGCGGCTTCGTCATTACCCGCTCGCGTCTCGACGAGGTGGTGCCGATCGCCAATGCGGCCATGGACGAGCGGACCACGGTCGAATGGGACAAGGACGACCTCGATGCCCTCGGCATCCTCAAGATCGACGTGCTGGCGCTCGGCATGCTGTCTTGCCTGCGCAAGGGCTTCGATCTGCTCGAAAGCCATTATGATCGGCGCCTAACCCTGGCGACCCTGCCATCCGAGGAGGCATGCGTCTATGCCATGGCGTCGCGGGCCGACACGATCGGCGTCTTCCAGATCGAGAGCCGGGCGCAGATGTCCATGCTGCCGCGCCTGCGTCCGCGAAAATTCTATGATCTCGTGATCCAGGTGGCGATCGTCCGGCCCGGGCCGATTCAGGGCGATATGGTCCATCCCTATCTGCGCCGACGGCAGGGGATAGAGCCGGTCAACTATCCCTCCCCTGAACTCGAAGAAGTGCTCAAGAAGACCCTCGGAGTGCCGCTGTTCCAGGAACAGGCGATGAAGATCGCCATCGTGGCGGGCGGCTTCACGCCAAGCGAGGCGGACCAGTTGCGCCGTGCCATGGCGACCTTCAAGCGGGTCGGCACCATCGGCAACTTCCGCACCAAAATGATCGAAGGCATGGTGAGCCGGAACTATGACCGCAACTTCGCCGAACAATGTTTCAAGCAAATCGAGGGCTTTGGCACCTATGGTTTCCCCGAAAGCCATGCGGCCTCCTTCGCGCTCCTCGTCTATGCCTCGGCCTGGATGAAATGCCGCTACCCCGATGTCTTCGCTTGCGCGCTGCTGAACGCGCAGCCGATGGGGTTTTATGCCCCGGCCCAGATCGTGCGCGACGCCCGCGATCACGGTATTGCGATCCTTGAGATCGACATCAACTTTTCGGCCTGGGATCATCGGCTCGTTCCCTCGTCATCGAGCGCAGAGGGAGCGGGAGCGCGCCTTCATGCGCGACACGCCGAGATGCGCGAGGATATTCTAGGCCATCACGCGATCCGCCTCGGGTTTCGCCAGGTGAAGGGTTTGCGACACCAGGAGATGGACCTTTTGGCGACGTGCCGTGGCCAGGGTTACGATTCGGTGCGTGATGTTTGGTTGCGAGGCGGCGTGTCGCTTAATGGCCTCGAAGGTCTGGCCGAGGCGGATGCCTTCCGGTCGATCGGTCTCGACCGACGCGATGCGCTGTGGGCGGTGCGCGGCCTCAACCACTCCGGCGACAAGGATGACCTGCCCCTCTTTGTCGGCGCTAACGCAGAGCGAGAACCCGACGCCGACCTGCCGCCCATGAGGCTCGGTGAGCATGTGGTGGAGGATTACCGGCACCTGTCGTTTTCGCTCAAAGCCCATCCGGTCAGCTTTTTGCGCGAAAGGCTCACGATACGGGGCATTCTGCGGACCGAGGATTGTCCCAAAGTGCGGAATGGCAGACGTGTCACGGTCGCGGGCTTGGTGCTTGTGCGTCAGCGCCCCGGCTCGGCCAAGGGCGTCATTTTCCTTACCCTGGAGGATGAAACCGGCACGGCCAATATCATCATCTGGCCCAAGATTTTCGAGACCAACCGGGCCTGCGTGATCGCGGCCCGATTTATCGCCATCACGGGAAAGCTGCAGAACCAGACCGGTGTGATCCACATCATCGCTGAGACAATAGAGGATTTGACGCCGATGCTGAACGGATTGTCGGATCTCGGCGACAGGATTTCCGGCCTTGCCCGTGCCGACGAGGCCAAAAACTCAAGAACCCTTGCAGGATTGGACCGGGGTCATGGCAAGGATCTTGGCGCCAAGATCGTCGAGCCGGTTGCGCGGGACGTCAAACAACGAACGATGGATTTGGGTCCGACCGTCGCCGCTGACATCCGCCGCGTCATGCCCAAGGGACGTAATTTTCATTAGTGCAAACGGATGGGTCGTTGCGGATCGACCCAACGACCCCTGACGTTCGTTCAAAACTCATCGGTCCCAAGATCGGGAAAGAGGTCGTCTTCTCGCAGATAGTGCGTCTCCTCGCTCGGCCGAAAAGCGACAGCCGCAGGCGCGATACGCGTCGGCCGGGCGATGGTGCCGGAGCGCGGAACGCCCGTCATCAGGGCCGCGACGCGGGCCTTCACGCTCGGATAATGCGGCACGATACCGCCATAGTCCGGCCTCGATATGCTTCCCGAGGCGTAGTCCTCATCTTCCTGGACATCGGGACCCGGGCCATTATGAAACCCGCCGACGCTGTCGAAATGAGGTCCGCCATAGCCCCCGTTCGCCGGGCCATAGCCCGCTATCGCGCCAAGGGCGGAGTTGCCGCGTGTAATCGTATCTCCAGCTTGGTCGCCGTAAAAATTGTCGCCCCCAAGGCGCCATCCGCCGAAACTATCGAGATTGGGGTCGTTCCAACGTCGGATCGGGGCCGGGGCATAATATCCGCCATCGTCATATCCGAACTCCCGGCGCGAAAGCGTCGCGAACCTCGGGGCGTGGCGGTGCACGGTGAGAACCCGTCCCGCCACAAGTCCGCCCGTGCGAGTGTGGGAGGCGATCCGGCGATGAGGGACCGCCTGCTGGGCTTGGGCTTCGGCGGCCATGCCGAACGCCAAGCCGCCCAGCGCGAAAACCATCACGGCAGGGCGGGCCAAGGCCCGCACCGCTCTTCGAAAATCCCTGAAATTGTTCATGTCCGCCGCTCCAGCAATTGAGCTTCTAACGCCGAAGCGATGCCTTCGGATGCGGACTCAATCAACATGGTTGATATGTGCTGACAGCGGGATGAATCTGATGGGCCTGAATGCTTCGAACCAGGCGCCCAAAAAGGCGGCACCTGCCTGTTTTCTCCATTTGACGCGCATCGCTCTATGCCTCAAATTCGACGAGTGATGTCGTAAACAGTCGACTAGTCTTGGGGTTAACAGGATGGCACTCGCCGACACGATGCTGCGGCCTCCCGGCTCGGCCCGCGCCATGCCACGGTCAGCCGACAAGGTACCTCCACGATCGGCGCAGAGCCGGTCCGGCCCCGCCAGGCCGATGGCCGACATCACCTCCGCAGCCTTCATGCTGGTGCCGAATTTCTCCCTCATCGCTTTCGCGTCGGCCATCGAACCGTTGCGCCTCGCCAATCGGGTCCTCGGGCAGGAGGTGTTCAGTTGGCGCGTTCTGTCCAGCGACGGCCAGCCGGTCCAGGCCTCGAACGGTACACTGGTCGCGGCGGCGGGCAGTTTCAGCGATCTCGCCGGCATCACCTCAGCGATGGTATGTTCCGGCGTCGACGTGCAAACTTACGACCATCGCGATCTCATCGCGCGGCTGCGGGGGCTTGCGGCGCGCGGGGTGCCTGTCGGCGCGGTCTGCACGGGGACCTACGTGCTGGCCAAGGCTGGGCTGCTGGACACGCACCGCTGCACCATCCATTGGGAAAATCACGACAGTTTCGCCGAACAGTTCCCCGACCTCGACCTGACGGAAGAACTCTTCGAGATCGACCGGACGCGGTTCACCTGTGCGGGGGGCACGGCCGCCATCGACATGATGCTGGCGCTCATCGCCCGCCAACAGGGCCAGGAGGTGGCCTCCGGCATCACCGACCAGTTGATCCATCACCGCATGCGCGATGGCGACGAGCGCCAGCGCATGGAATTGCGCGCGAGGCTCGGGGTCGCGCACCCCAAGCTCATCAATGTCGTCGGCGAAATGGAGCGCTGCATCGAGCAGCCTTTGTCCTGCGTCGATCTCGCCGAAGGCGCCGACCTATCGACCCGGCAGCTCGAACGGCTGTTCCGAAAATATATCGGCCAGGCGCCGACCCGCTATTACCTCGGCCTGCGTCTCACACGGGCACGTCAGCTTCTGTTGCAGACCAGCATGCCGATCCTCTCCGTGGGATTGGCCTGCGGGTTCGTGTCCGCCTCGCATTTTTCCAAATGCTACAGCGAACATTTTTTGAGGACGCCGTCGCAAGAGCGGCGCACCAACCGCTGAGCAACACGTGTCCGCTTCCCCCCTTGAGTTCGATTACATCATCGTCGGCGCTGGTTCGGCCGGCTGCGTTCTCGCCAATCGGCTCAGCGAGGACGGCCAATCCAGCGTCTTGCTGCTCGAATTCGGTGGCAGCGACTGGAACCCGTTGCTGCGCATGCCGAGCGCGCTCGCCATCGCGATGGGCATCGAGCGGCACAATTGGAATTATCTCAGCGAGCCCGAGCCTCACCTCGACGGACGCCGCGTCACCTGCCCGCGCGGCAAGGTGCTGGGCGGCTCGTCCTCCATCAACGGCATGGTCTATATCCGCGGCAACGCCATGGATTTCGAAGCCTGGGAGGAGGCCGGCGCGCACGGCTGGGCCTACCGCGACGTGCTGCCCTATTTCCGCCGGGCGGAGACGCGCGAGGAAGGCGGCGACAGCTATCGGGGCAAGGACGGCCCGCTGCACACGAGCTATGGCCCGCTAAAAAATCCGCTCTACCAGGCCTTCATCGATGCGGGCCGCGAGGCGGGCTACCCTACGACCGAAGATGTCAACGGCTATGCCCAGGAGGGTTTTGGCCGCATGGACATGACGGTTCACGATGGCGTGCGATGGAGCGCGGCCCGCGCCTATCTCGATCCCGCACGGTCGCGAAAAAACCTCACCGTCTGGACCCATGCTTTCGCGGAAAAGATTCTGTTCGAGGGGCGGCGGGCAACCGGCGTCCGGGTGTCGCGCAAGGGCGCCAGTCAGGACGTCAAGGCGCGGCGCGAAGTGGTGCTGGCCGGCGGCTCGATCAATTCGCCGCAACTGCTGATGGTGTCAGGCGTCGGCCCGGCTGCTGATCTGGCCCGGCTCGGCATCGACCTAGTGGCGGACCGACCCGGCGTCGGTGGCAATCTCAGCGACCATCTCGAAATCTATTTCCAGGTCGCCTGCAAAGAACCGATCACGCTTTATTCCTCGCTCGGCCTCGTGCCGAAGGCGATGATCGGCGCGCAATGGCTGTTGACCCGCAAGGGGCTTGGCGCCACCAACCATTTCGAAAGCTGCGCCTTCATCCGCAGCCGGCCGGGGGTCGCCTGGCCCGACCTCCAATATCACTTCCTGCCGGCCGCCATTTCCTACAACGGCAAGGATCTGGCGACCCAGCATGGCTTCCAGGCCCATGTCGGCCCCATGCGCTCCAAAAGCCGGGGGCGCATCTCGCTAAAATCCGCCGATCCGCGTGAAAGACCGTCGATCCGCTTCAACTACATGAGCCACGAGGACGACTGGACCGAGTTCCGCGCCGCCGTGCGCCTGACGCGCGAGATTTTCAGCCAGCCCGCCTTCGCGCGCTATCGCGGCGAGGAAATCCTGCCGGGCGCCGATGCCACGAGCGACGAGGCCATCGACGCCTTCATCCGCCAGCATGTGGAAAGCGCCTATCACCCCTGCTCCACCTGCAAGATGGGATCGATCGACGATCCCGACGCCGTGGTGGGACCGGACACGCGAGTGATCGGCGTCGAGAATTTACGGGTGGCGGATTCGTCGATCATGCCGACCATCACCACCGGCAACCTCAACGCCCCGACCATCATGCTGGCCGAAAAAGCCTCGGACCATATTCGCGGCGTGCCGACCCTGCCCCCCTCCAACGCGCCGTTTTACAGGGCGGAGGGATGGGAGACGCGGCAGAGGTGAGAAGGGCTACTAGCAGCAACTATATAGGCGCAAAACGCGATTATTTTTCGAGGAGCTGCAATTTTAGGAGCATCTAATTCAAATGTCTGAATCTGGGACATGGCATCTGATCCATTCGTATCAGTCGGAAGAACGCGGCTTAATTCTACACAATGTGCGAACCTTAGACGATGACGATGTCAAATCGTTAAATCAGTCAGCGAAAAATATAAAAAGGTGCATTTCTTCTCGTGATGTCTATCTTAGTGTTTTGGCCAATCGTAACGATCTGTTAAAAACGATAGTTTCGTTAGGAAGTTGTTATTTAGACAGAAAACATAGTGTCGAAAAATTAATGGATGGTTCTTTATTCAATATATCTAGGTGTCTTGCAAATACATGTAGTTTGTTTAGATCACTGCTTGATCATCTTGAAAAATACATGAACGCTAGAGGCGTTTTATCAGATTTAAGTGCATGGAAAATTTTGATTTCTGCGTAGTATGACGCTTCCTTGGAATATAGATGCATGTACATGATTAGAAACTATATACAACATTGCGATATGCCTCCGCTTTCATTGTCTCTGAATGAAAACATGGGGGAAGAAGGGGTAAATATTTCGATTTTCCTGAATCTTCAGTCCATGTTAGATGATAGATCATTTAAGAGAAAATTGATTAAAGGTCTTGATAATTCAGAACTAAAGATACCTATAATTCCGATGCTAGACCAGTGGAGTCAAAGTGTGGAACGAATATACCGGTTCGTACACAATTTTCAGTTGCAAGACACTCTTCCAGACGCTTTTTCCATAATTGAAGTGAGAAATAAATACTCTATAGGAGCCGAAGGAAAAATTGCTTTAACATGGCTTCCACTCCTTGATAAACGACCAGAACGCCTATCTTTAGGGCTCAAGTGGTTGCCTGAAGATAAGGCTAAAATTACAGCTAAGGATTGTGAAATAATTGCTTCGGAAAATATTATATAAAAATACCATCGACGCCTTCATCCGCCAGCATGTGGAAAGCGCCTATCACCCCTGCTCCACCTGAAAGATGGGATCGATCGACGATCCCGACGCCGTGGTGGGACCGGACACGCGAGTGATCGGCGTCGAGAATTTACGGGTGGCGGATTCGTCGATCATGCCGACCATCACCACCGGCAACCTCAACGCCCCGACCATCATGCTGGCCGAAAAAGCCTCGGACCATATTCGCGGCGTGCCGACCCTGCCCCCCTCCAACGCGCCGTTTTACAGGGCGGAGGGATGGGAGACGCGGCAGAGGTAGAACGTGAACTATCTCCGGGATCGCGCGGCAGAGCCCGCTTGCAACAGCCGGCCTATCCGGCAAACGCCTCCAATAGTCCGCGCCCCGCAGCATCATATCTCCAGCACCAGCGGCCGGTGGTCCGAGACCTCGGGATCCTCGACGACATCGAATGAAACGACATTGACCATGCCGTTGACCATCATGTAATCCGCAAATCGACCCGGTTTCTTGTAATACGAAGATCGGGTGTCGCAAAAACCCTTGCCGGTGACGAGATCGTCGAGGTTGATTTCGCGCAGCACGTCGAAGGTTCGACTATCCGGCTCGACGTTGAAGTCGCCGCACACGACAAGGCGATCCCCCTGTTCCGCAACGGAACCGACGAGGCTCGCCAACCTGCGCGCCTGCTCGATACGCTCGGGCGTGTCCATCTTCCCCCGAAGATCCCGCAGGCCATGCATATGCGCGATCGTCACCGGCCAGCCCCTTTCGTAATCGTAGAGCCGAACCGCATGAGCGCTGCGCGAGCGGGGATGGTCGCCGTATCCGTCGGGCGAGAAAGTCTTATGGACGAACCCTTGCGCCTGCTTGATCAGCGGAACGTCCGCGCGGACGAAGGTGGCAAGGCCCCATTGCGAGGGGACGGGCTTGTCTTCGTCCCAGAGGACGCCCTGCGCAGCCGGGCAGAAAGTGGCCACATGCCCCGGCAAGGCCTCGCAGACGTCGCGGAAAAAATTCGCGCGCTGAGGCAGGACATGATCGCCGTCGCGATAGGTCAGCCAATCCTTCCGTGAGGCGGGTGTGTGAACGACCTCTTGCAGGCACAAGACATCGGGTGAGACTTCGCGGATGTAGCCGCTCAGTGGCTCGTAGAGCGTGCCTCCCCACCCGTTGAGGGACATGATCCGCAACCAAGACCCCCAGAGTTCAAGATATCGACCGACCTGTGGCCGACCGGACCATCGAAGAATGGCGCCAGGTTCGGCCTGCAGCCAGAGTCATTCCCGCCGATATCCCGGCAGCGTCGCATCATCCACGTCAGGCAGATTGATCACGATATTGTCGGGTGTGCGGCAGGCCAGCCACCATAATTCATCGGTGGTGCTCATATTGGCTTCGAGATGGGGCATGTGGGGCGGCACGAAGGCGAAGTCGCCCGCGTTCATCTCGACGAAATCCTGATAATCGGCGCCGAAATAGATGCGCGCCCGGCCCGACAGAAGGTAGACGCCAGTCTCGGCCTCGCCATGGTGATGCGGCAGCGAGCGAAACCCGGGTTCGTTGCTGGCTTTGCCGAACCACAATCGGGTGGCCGGCGTGTGTTGAGGACCGACGCCGGTGATGCGGACCATGCCCGCCGATTGGCCCGTGTCGGCACTCTCTCCGCCTTGCCGCGTGACGATCGGCCTAAGCTGTTGGGACATGCTTGCGTGCCTCCGTTCTGAGGTTTTCGGGTCATCCTTCCCTGAGGGGGGAAGGTGTCGTTGCGGCTGCCGGCGGTCGGTCTTTCCCTCATCCGCCCTATCGGGCACCGCCATGCCAAAGGACAATACCGCCTCAATGCGTGGTGTCGGGCATCGACGCCTTCTTCTTGTCGATGAACTCGCGCAGGGCCTCGTCGACGCCTGGGTCGATCGGCGGGGCTTGATACTCGGCCAAGCTCTTCTTCCAGGCCGCGTTGGCGCGCTGTGCCGCGTCGAGCTTGCCCTCGGCCTCCCACTGCTCCACCGAATTGTTGTCGGCGGTCGAGAACCGATAGAAGGCCGATTCGAAATTGCCCTGGGTGTGGGCACAGCCCAGGAAATGGCCGCCCGGTGCCACCTCCTGGAAGGCAGACATCGCCTGTCCGTTGTCGGAAAGGTCATAGCCTTTCGCCAGCACATGCATGGCGCCGAGCTGGTCGCAGTCGAGCACGAATTTCTCATAGGAGGAGGCAAGGCCGCCCTCCATCCAACCCGCCGCGTGCAGGACGAAATTGGTGCCGGCCTGCACGGTCGGCAGCAAGGTATTGGCCGACTCATAGGCCGCCTGGGCATCCGGCACCTTGGAGGCGCAGAGCGAGCCGCCGGTGCGGAACGGCAGTTTCGAACGGCGCGCTAGCGCGGCGGCGCCATAGATGGCGAGGGTCGCCTCGGGCGTACCGAAGGTCGGTGCGCCCGATTGCATCGACAGCGTCGAGACGAAAGTGCCGAAGATGGCGGGCGCGCCGGGCCGCACGAGCTGGGTGAAGGCTATGCCAGCCAGAACCTCGGCCAGAACCTGGGTGAGCGTGCCGGCTACCGTCACCGGACTCATGGCGCCGGAGAGGATGAAGGGCGTCATGATGACGGCCTGGTTGTTCGACGCATAGACTTCCGCCGCACCTAGCATGGCGTCATCCCACACGAGCGGCGAATTGGCGTTGATGAGGCTAGTGATGACGGTGTTGTTCTGCACAAACTCCTGTCCGAACAGGATTTCGCTCATCTTCACCGTGTCGAGCGCCCGATCGGGATGCGTGACCGAGCCCATATACGGCTTGTCCGACCATCGCATGTGGGAATAGTTCATCTCCAAATGCCGCTTGTTCACCGGCAGATCGACCGGCTCGCAGACCGTACCGCCCGAATGGTGCAGGTAGGGGCTCGAATAGGTGAGCTTCACGAAATTGCGGAAATCCTCGATCGTGCCATAGCGGCGACCCTTGTCGAGGTCATGCACGAACGGCGAGCCATAAACGGGCGCGAAAACGAGATCGTCTCCGCCGATATGCACCGAGCGCTCGGGGTTGCGGGCATGTTGGGTAAAATCCGGCGGCGCGGTCGAGACCAGCTTGCGCGCCAGGCCCCTCGGAAAATGCACCCGGTCGCCCTGCACGTCGCAGCCGGCGTCCTTGAGCAGCCTGCGCGCTCGCTCGTGACCCCGGAACTCGATACCGACATCGTTCAAGAGCGTCTCGGCATTGGCCTCGATGATCTCCAGCGATTCGAGGCTCAGGAGTTCCGTCACCGGAATTTTGCGTCGAATGAAAGGGATGGAGGCCGAGGAGCGCTGCAGGCGGGAAGTTCTTCGCGCCTCGCGGCCGCGCCGCCCCTCGGTCAACGTTACCGCGTCGCTCATCTTGGCCTCCCGCTTTTGACCAGCCGGCATGATCGAACCGCAGGCCGATATCTCATTTTAGCTTAGCTTAGCGAAAGCCTATCGGGCCTGTGCGCCCCGTGCGCCACGCTCTGTCCGTCGCGCGACGCTCCCCAGGCGCCCTCATAGCCTCGGATGTGCGAAGTCTCGCGAAGAACTTCCCCCTACCGGGGTTGACAGACAGGCGAGCCTTCAACGATAAGCGCGAACCTTCAAGGCGGAAGGCCTTTTGGCCTGACGTCTCGAATATGGCTCGGAGGAGTGTCCCGAGTGGCAAAGGGGGCGGACTGTAAATCCGCTGGCTACGCCTTCGTAGGTTCGAGTCCTACCTCCTCCACCATCCTGTTTTCGTTAAGTTTTTAGGTGATCGCCGCTTCCAAAAGCGGCCTTTTTCTTGTTGTAGCATGTTCCAACACGTACCGTTGATTTCGTTAGGTTTCCGACCGGCGAACATGAGGGTGACGGCGGCTCCACGCGACATGGAATGCAACATGAAGGGCTCGCTGCCCCGGCCCCGTCTGGATGCGACCGACACTGCGGAATGCATCACCAAGGTAATTGCTGGCGACGGCGTACCTCGATCAGCCCTTTGCCAGCGGCGCCATTTGCTGCACGACCGCCAGGAGCATTGCCGGCGGCGCTGGCTCACGCTGCGGATGCGCAAAGCGGTGGGGCTTCGTTCCTAGGAACTTCCCGCCACTAAATATCCCGGAATCTTCGCACCGGCATGAAGGCATCAGTGTGTATCGGCGTAGGGTCCCGACGCCGATCGACTAGGCATGCCATTGGTCTATCTCGGGCCAGTGGGGTCCGGCTTGACGCCTATCCTCACTCGTCCTTTTTTTCCGCCCGCGTCAACAGTCCGTCGGCGCGGGAACGAAGTCAACTTCGTCGAGGATCGCCTAGCCACGTTTTGCGATCCTGACATCACGACGGATGAGATTGCTTTGGCCCGCGTCGTGAGCCTCAATATCCACAGGCGCCACCTGGACACGAGCCAGTGGGAAATGGTGGCGGGAGAGATCGCCAACCTTCAGCGTGGTGATAATCAGCATGCGCCAATTGGCGCATGCTCCCAAACACAAGCCGCCGATCTTAGGAACGTCAGTCGGCGTGGCGATCAGCGTGCCCGCGTTGTTTTGAACGATGGCACGCCGGAACTGGCACGTGCCGTTGAGCGGGGGCAAGTGTCCGTATCCGCCGCTGCCGATGTGGCGCGATTGCCGGTTCATGAACAGCGGGAGGTCGTTGCCGCCGGGCCGGAGGCAGTGAGAGAGGTTGCCAGGGATGTGCGGGCTTAAAAAGCTGGCTGTATGCCGGGCAAAGTGGGATTCGAATGGGTTTCCAAAGCCTTGATGACCCTCGCGCGCAAGCGAGTCAGATTGATCACGATTAGTCGGTCGACGTTTCCGTAGTCTGCGTCGATCTCCGTTCCAGCGCTTACTCCAAATTCAAACGGCGTATGCTTCGCAAAAGCCGACGACATGACATCAGGATTCAACACCATGAGATCATCGACAACGCGCCCCGTCTGATTGGCTTGTTTACCTTCTACCAGTGGCGTTCGAGCCTCGGTCCAAGTCGCATCAACGATTTGCTTAACCACAACGGGATCGATGCCAAATTCTGAAAACTCAAGGGCATAAGCCCATTTGCACACATCCTCAAACTCGTAAATGACCTTTCCACCTTTCCCAGGACTCGGTGGGGAAAGACCGATTTTTTGGAAGTGCTGGAGTCGTCCGCGCATTGCCACAAGAAAATCTGGATAGCCGCTGTGCATGTCCGCCAGCGCATTTCGAACATCGGTATATCGGTACAGCCTCGCCTCCTCCGCCACGCCGCAAAGCGGCGATAAATCTTCAAATATCGCCGACAGGCACTTGTGTATGCCAACGATACAACCTAAGTATCTACACAGACACATGTCTGTGGAGTCTACCGATGAAAAATACAACCCCCTTATTTCCAATAGGCGAGGCTCCCGATGCGGTTTGGGGTGCCGAGGCAATCGGCGCTGCCATCGGTCGGACAAGACGCCAAACGTTTTTCCTTTTGGAGCGCGAATTGATTCCGGCTCGAAAGGTCGGCGGGCGGTACGTGTGCTCGCGCCGCGCCCTGGCGGCTTTCTTCGAATCAACCGGCTCGGCCGCCTGATGCCGCGCGCGCTACCCTGCCCTCCCTTCCTCGACGCCACCGACAGCACTGAGGTTGAGGCATCGCCGGTAAGGTGCGGCCGAGGCCGGCCCCGCAAGGAGGGCGGCGAGCGGGAGGCCAACGGGCGTGCGGCTCGTGGCGGGCCGGAGCGCGCAATCCGAAAGGAGGTAAGAGAGGCGCGGGCGGAATGGCGGCAAGCCAGGTCAGAAATTAAGGCTATGGAAGATCGCCATCTAGGTTCTGTTGACAAAGGTCGGCAACCAAATTCTGATGGCTGCGAGGCTTATGAATGCGGTGAACGAGGATAGTGTTTTATCGAAGCGCGTGGCGATGCGTCTGTTCTGCTTGAGTTTGTTGATCATCCGCTCGATTCGATTACGATCCTTGCAGGCGACTTCGTCATGCGGAATGATAACTTTTCGAGACCTTTTGGATGGTATGACAGGAAGAATGCCCCGGACCAGGAGAGCCTCTCGATTGCTATCGCTGTCGTAGCCTTTGTCTCCGAGAAGGGCCTTCGGTTTGGCGATAGCGACGGGATCGTCCATCAGGGGCTCAAGATGGCGGATGTCGGAGGCTTCGCCTCCGGTGACCTCGAAGGCGACAGGGCGTCCGATGGCGTCACACCGACAGTGGACTTTGCTCGTAAAACCGCCGCGCGAGCGACCAAATCCCTGATTTTGGATCCCCCTTTTGCGCCGGCTGCCTGAGAATGCGCCCGGACGATGGTCGAATCCACCATTTGGGTCTCCCACTCGTCGGCGATGCCTACCTCGACCAAGGTTTCGAGCAAAGCATCGAAGATGCCCTGCTGGCACCATCGGCGGAACCGCTGGAACACTGAATTCCACTTGCCGAAGCTCTCGGGCAGATCCCGCCAAGGTGCTCCGCTCCTCAAAATCCACATCATTCCGTTAAAGAAACGACGGTTGTCATGGGCGGGCCGGCATCCCCGACCACACTCGGACGGCAAAAAGGGCTCAATCACCGCCCATTGCTCGTTGGAGATTTCGTAGCGACTCACGTTCGTCTTTCCGCAAAAACAAACGTGAATCAAAAATCATCCCGCTTGGGAATCCTCTTTGTCAACAGAACCTAGCACGCCTCGCCCTTTCGAAGGCCAGAGTCGCAACTATCGAGGCTGAGCAAGCGGTGCGCGCTCTCGAATGCCAGCAAGCTTCCTACTTCGTCTACCTGATCGACCTTATTCTCGGCTATATCGAGGACAGGGTCTTTCTCGAAGCCGGCCTATCGGATAAACCGCCGGCCGAGCGCCCGCCACTACGTCCCGCGCCATGGGCACGGCCCGCTTGGCAAGCTCTGCTCTGCCACCCCGGCTCGCTTGAGCCTGTCCATATGATGGCGCGAAGTGGTCTCGGTTCATTCTTGCTCCGCGAGATGACGCGGACTCATGACTTAGGAGCCCAGCATGCAGCGTTCGTCGCTTACGCGACCGTGTTGCGCCACTTCGCTTCCTGTCAGGCATGGGTCGCGCCGTGGGTCGAACGCCACACGCCGGCGCAATTGGACGACACCGAAACCGGAAGCGGTACGGGTACGACCAAGGAACAGCGGGATCAGCTGCTAAAACGAATTGCGAAGGCCGAGACGGCGATGCGGAGTGCGGGCGGATGGGCAGGGACAAGGGCTCTTACCCGGCTTGTTCAAAGTGACCTTGATGTGCCATTGCACCTCACACACAAGATCATGGCGGCTATCAACGCTCTGGTTAAGCTCGGCCCGGTAAATCCCGAGTTGCTCGACGAGCCCGACGACGTTTTATCGTCCGAAGTGATTGACCCGGTATGGGCCAAGCTACGCAAAAGAACAGTGCGCTTTGTAGACGAGACACGTCAAGGCGACGCGCGCGAGCGGAAAGATCAATGGGGAGATGACGAGCAGGTCGCGATCTACGGTGACGATCCAAGGAACATGTTCGGCGTCATTGATTATCTCGATTCAATCGAGGAGCCAGTCGAGACAGATGGCCTATATATAAGGGGGTAGGTCCATCCTTCCTCTTTTTAGTCAATAAATACCCCCGCCAGTCTACATTCGAATTTTTAGAACGCCAACGGCATCGATTGATGCCAGGCGTCGCGGCGCCACCATGCCAAATTTAGGGATAGAGCCATGTCGCCAATCGCTATCACTGCCGAAGAGCGCATGCGTGTCCTCTCGACGCGGGTTCCCGAGCAGGTCGATGACGTGATCGGGAGAATCGCATCGAGGTCGTTCCGAACGAAAGCAGACATCGCCCGATGCCTCATCATCAAGCAATTGATCGACGGAGGTCTGGCCGAGCCCCTCGGCTTCGACGACTTCATCTCAGGCAAATGACCCCGCATCCGCCAACTCCGGCGGCTGCGCAAATAAAAAGGGCCACCCCACTGCAAATGAGGCGACCCCTAATTCCGTAGCACGGCCCTGCGAAGGCCGAGAACATATTGGATCCCATGAAAGACCCTACTAATACACTGATAGGCCAAACTTCGTTCTGTGACAAGATCTTTCACGTAAATTTATTTGAACGTGAAGGCTTTGCACCACAAGTTCGTATTTTTGAATACGCTACTAACCCCGAAACACTGGAAGTCCGACAAAGGAAACAGCTCGCATTAAGGCTCGGGCCGGCGATCGAAATCGCGAACAGCATTCTAAAGGGCGCGGCACTCCATCGGGCGCGCATCAATGCCGAGGCCGCCAGCGCTGAGGTGTCGAAGTGAAGGCTTTCCTCGACCGCAACGCCAAGAGCCGGGCGAACATGCTCGATGCCGCCCATTTTCGCGCTTTCAAAACGGCCTACCGCGTCCGCCCGGCGCATTGGGTCGAAACCGTTGACCTGGACGAGGTGCCTAAGGGACGAACTTATTTTAGCATTGTCGCAAAACTCGCGCCGAGCACGCACTTGGTAACGGTCGTGGCCGACGACGCCGCCGCCGATATCGACATCTCGGAATCGCATGTCCGGGATCTTCATCGCCGGTTTCTCGATGATTCCGGTGGCGCTCGCCTGTTGGCGGACTTGAGGACGGGCCGCTTGGATACGCTCCATTGATCGGCGCTGGCGCCGCGCAGCCTGGCGCGGGCACGACGTTGAGCACCCCGAACGTCGTCAGACTCCGTCCCCCGAAGGTGGTAACGCCCTTCGCCACCATAGCCGCTGCCGTTCTCGCCAACGGCTACCACCCGATTCCCATCATGCCGGGCTCCAAAAGCCCCGGCACGTTGACGAGCGGCAAGTGGCATCCGATGGACAATTGGCCCATCTATCGGGACATGGCGCCCGTGCCGTGGTCCATGACGCTCTGGTCGAGCCATGAGGACGCCGGCATTGGTGTTGTGCTCGGGACCGACGTAACGCCCGGCTGGGAGCTTGGCGCCGTCGATTTCGACACCGACGATGTCATGATGCTGGAAATCCTCGAAAGCTCCCTACCGGAGTCGCCCGTTAAAAAGCGGGGCCGGCGCGGCTTTACGGCGTTCTATCTTTTTCCGAAGGGCACCAAGGGACGGCGGTTCAGGCGCAATCTCGCGACGGTTTGCGAACTGTTGACGGGGAACGGGTGCCGTCAGACCGTCATTCCGCCGAGCATCCATCCCGATACGCGCGAGCCGTATCAATGGCTCACCAAGAAAACGCTGGCGACCCTGGCGCCTATTCATCTGCCCCGCATCACCGAGGAAATGCTTGAGCGTTTCGTGGACGCGGCCGGCGGCTTCGAGGACGTGGTCGAGGCCGCCGGCCCGGCCTTCGTGGCCAACGAGAACGGCTCGCCTCACCGCAAGCTGAACGACGCCGCCCTGGCCAACCTCGACAAGTGGGTGCCGGACCTTCAGCTTTATAAGTGCAGGCGCAACGGATCGGGATACCGAGCCGTGGCGTCTTGGCGGGTGACCGGTAATATCGAGAATTGGGATACAAATCTCAGCATCAACAAGGAGGGCATCCGAGACTTTGGCGACGACAGGGGCTACACGCCTCTCGACCTGATTATGACGCATCAGAACTGGGCGCTTGACCACACGTTCGAATGGTTGAGCGCCCGCCTCGGGATGTTTCAGTCCGGCAACACCTACACGTTCGAGCGCGCCATCGCCAAGCAAATGCGGGAGAAGGCCGAAGCTGTGGCCTTGAGCGGGCCGTTGGGGTCGATAATGCCGACCCTCGATACTATCGACCCCCTACCGCCGCACGACCCTGAGACAGGCGAGATCCTGTGTGAGGCACCGCAGCCGGCCTCTTCCCTAGTCGAAAATCCCAACGCGGATCTGACACAAGTCCCCGGCCTTCTCGGGGAGATGGTCGAATGGATTGTTGCGACGGCTCGCCAGCCGAACCGCGTCCTCGCCTTGGGCGCGGCCGTGTCCGTCTTGGGAACGCTTGTGGGGCAGTACATCGCTGGTCCCACCAAGGCGGGCACGCACCTCTATATCATCGCCCTGGCTCCCTCCGGGGCCGGGAAGGAGCACAACTTGTCGATGATCTGGCGGTTGGTGGAAGCGGCCGGCGCCGAGGTCCGCTTCGGAGCGGGGCAATTTATGTCGATGACGGCCGTGTTCCAGCTATTGCAAAAACAACCGGCCTGCATATGCCCCATTGACGAGATCGGCGCATTTCTCAAGCGATTGGCCCATCCGCGAGCAAGCTCACACGAGCAGAATATTACTGCGACACTGCGTCAAGCGTGGAGCAAGAATTTCGAACCGCTGCCCACGCCCGAATGGGCGTCTTCAACGCATCGAACGCCAATGCCGAAACAGATCGAAAATCCCGCGCTATCGATCTACGGATGTTCCACGCCCGGCGAGTTCTTCGACGCCCTGAAAAGCAAGGATGCGACAAACGGCTTCCTCAACCGCTTCCTTCTCCTCTCGACAGAGGTGAACATGGAGGATGGAGAGCCAGAGAAGGATAAGAGAAAAATGCCTGACGCCCTGCGCAATAAACTCCAAGACCTGTTCAGGCGGGGACAGGTACCGTCAAGAATCGATTCTACGACGGCTCAATTGGCGGACATTCTAAATCTTCAGCCCGAGCAAATGCTATGGGCTGTCAACGCCGGTGTAATTTCAGGCCGGCGGGGCGGACCAAAAGCAGGCCAGTGGATCGGGCACGCCGACATGGAAAGGGCCCCGATCGGGGCCCTTTCCATGTCGGCTTAAAGTTTGGATCAGGCGGCCGTGATTTCGCCGGTGTCGGGATCGACGATCTCGGCGGTGGCCTGGTTTTGCTCCGCCCTCACCGATGCGCGCCGCCGGCCGACGGACTGTTTAAGGCGGTAGCTGTCGCCGTTCATGGTCAGGATGCTGACGTGGTGGGTGAGCCTGTCCAGCAGGGCGCCGGTGAGCCGCTCCGATCCCAGGACCGATGTCCAGTCCTCGAAGGGGAGGTTCGAGGTGATGATGGTCGAGCCCCGCTCGTAGCGCTGGGAGAATGTCTCGAAGAGCAGCTCGGCTCCGGTCGTCGAGAGCGGCACGTAACCCAGCTCGTCGACGATCAGCAGCTTCACGGCCTGCAGGTCGCGCTGGAGTTTGAGAAGGCGTCGCTCGTCCCGTGCTTCCATGAGCTGCGTCACCAGGGACGCCGCTGTCGTGAACGCCACGGTGAAGCCCTTCTGGCAAGCCGCCAACCCTAGAGCAAGAGCGACATGCTCTTGCCGGTGCCAGAGTTGCCGAGCGCGATGATGTTCTCCCGGCGGACGATGAACTCGCAGCGGCCGAGGTCCAGCACCAGCATCTTGTTGAGGCTCGGGATGGCAGTGAAGTCGAACGTATCGAAGCTCTTCACAGCTGGAAACCGAGCGGCCCGGATGCGGCGTTCGACGACACGGCGCTCCCGGTCGATCAGTTCCAACTCCACCAGGCGCAGAAGGTAGCCGGTGTGGTCGACCCCGCCCTGCGCGCACTCGCGCGCCACCTTGTCGTACTCGCGCAGGATCGTCGGCAGCTTCAGCTGCTTGAGATGGTGGCCGAGCAGGACCTGGGGCTTGCCAGCCCTGGTGCCACTCGGCATGTCTCCCTCGATCGAGGCCATCACGCCGCCATCTCCGGCACCAGCACGGCATAGTCGGCGGCCGTCGTCGTCTTGACCGCCAGTTGCGGCAGATGGGGATAGGCGGCGAGGTCAAGGCGGACGGGACGCCGCTCGATCCGCGCCAGCGTGATCTGTTTGACAGCATCAAAGCCAATGGCGCCGAGCCGAATGGCCTCGGTAACGGCGAAGGCCACAACATCCTGTGGCGCCGCCTCCATCAACCGCAGCACTTGGATGAACTCCCGCTTGCCGCGATTGCCCATTCTAGCTTCCAGGAGATGGCGTAGATGCTGGAACACCTCCGGCAGGTTCCAACCTTGCAGCGCCGCGGCTTGATCGAGCGCGTTCGGCTTCATCTCGATCAGCGCCAGATAGTGCAGCGGATCCGCAACGAACACGCCCTCGCCGTAGTGGCGCGGGTGCCTGGCGATCTCACGGCCGGCACACAGGATCGCGACCTCGTCGACGAACCCCTTCACCAGGACCTCCTGGAACCCGTAGGCCGTTGGCACCGAATAGTCGTTGCAGCGATAGCGGACGAGCGCCGTCGAGGAGACGCGGGCCGCACGCTTCTCGCACGGCTCGAGTGGCACGGCGGGCAGCGCCCTCAAGGCCTCGGTGTCGGCGACGAGCCGCTCGCCGATGGTGGCAGAGCGCCGACCGGCATGATCGGCCTGCCGCGCGCGGCAACGCTCCGCCAGCATGGCGTTCAGGGCGTCGAAGCTCGCCGCCGTGGGGATCGGCGTCATGAAGTTGGCGCGGGCGAATTTGACCAGCCCCTCGACCTTCCCCTTGTCGTTGCCCTTGCCCGGACGGCCGAAGCGGTCCTGGAACAGACAGTGGCTGACCAGCTCCGTAAAGGCGCGGGTCCGATCGCGCTTGCCGTCGCCGCAGATCTTGGCAACCGCGATCTTGGTGTTGTCGTAGAGGAGCGACAGGGGCACGCCGCCGAAGAAGGCAAACCCTGAGACGTGGCCGTCCAGAAACGCCTCGGTGGTTTCCCGGGGATAGGCCTTCACGAAGCAAGCATCCGAGTGCGGTAGGTCCAGGCAGAAGAAGTGGATCTTCTGGCGGACGCCGCCGATCATCGCGAGCGCTTCCCCAAAATCCACCTGGCCGTGACCCGGCGGATGAGATAGCGGCACGAAGGTCTCCCGCGCCCGCGCTCGACAGACCCGCACGTGATCCTTCACCACGGTGTAACCGCCGGCAAAGCCATGCTCGTCCCGCAGCCTCTCGAAAATCCTCTTGGCCGTGTGCCGCTGATTCATCGGCGCATCACGATCCGCCACCAGGATCGCGTCGATCACCGGCAGCAGAGGTCCAAGCTTCGGCTTTTCGGGCGGCTTCACGCGCGTGTACCCGGGAGGCAACGAGAACCGGCACATCTTCAGCACCGTCTCGCGGTTCAGCTCGAAAACCCGGGCGGCCTCCCGGCGGCTATGCCCCTCAAGGAACACGAATTTTCGAACGGCGGCGTAGATCTCCACGACGAACATCCCCGGCCCCCAAAAACGAGAGCCTATCCACTGGCCGGATTTTACTCCGCCCGCGTCAGCAAATCGCCGACGCTCCAGTGGCCTGGTTTGTCACCGCCCTACACAATGGGCAGACGACGATGCCAAAGCGGCACATAAAGCCATGATGGACATCGTCAACTCGCTCAAGAATGACCCGACGACCGGTGTGTTTTATGCCCGAACAGCGGAAATGGCTATCCGTCTTGCAACCATTAGGGCCGCCGGCATCGGTGTTGATGGAGGTGTTTGCGCAGATGATATGCGCTGGGGCTTCGACGTTGCGCTCACGTCTGCCCGCGCGATGGTGACGGCGGCTCAGGACTATATGTCCGAAGGCCCTCACGATGCCAATAAGAACAGCCTGATACGACTGTTGAAGGCCAGGAAGGTGCCATTGACGATGCGGGATTTCTCCCGCCACCTTCGCCAGTTGAACCCCCGCGAGCTGGCCGAAGTCGTGCAAGGCGCTATGCTGGAGGGGAGCGTTGTGGAAATGCCGCCTCCAGCGCGCGTTCCTGGCAAGACCGGCCCGGCTTCCACGGCGTGCCGATACAAGCTTGCAAACACCCGCTAAAGTACTCCGAGAAGGGGCTCCCTAAGGCTCTTTTTCGGGCCCTCGAATAGTGTCCCGCAATATGTCGCGGCGCTGATGAGGTCCCCGACTCATCGGGCCGCCACATCGAGAAAAGCGCTAAACATGTCGGTTTTTACCGACACATTGCGGACCGATTAAATCTGAATGATTTCATATGTTTAAAACTCTTTTAATATGTCGGTCCCATATGGAGGGGGTGTATTACAAAAATCAACCTAATGTTGAAACATAATACATAGTACAACTTTCGGTAATTATTTTTGCAGTGTTAGAGACAGAGGCGGCAATTTGGGACCGACATATTAGAAGTGTATTTTCGGTTCGATGCAACCTAACATCTAAATTGGAAGCTGCGGAGCGTCCCGGCTATTCGGCTGGCCAAGTCGCTAGGATGCGCTCGGCGCGGGCCGGGTCGTCGCGGAGCCGGTACACGCACTGCCGGGAAAGGCCGGTTGCCTTGGCGACAGTTGAGGCCAGTTCACCACGTTCCAGCATGTCGGCCACCAGCTTGAATTGCTCCCGGCTAAAATCCGGCTTGCGGCCACGGTAAGCCGCCGGCTTGGCGCCCCGTGCGTACTCTATCCCGGCCTTCTGTGCTTCCTTCGTCGCCTCGGCTTGGGCTTGGGCGCTCGCGGCCATGAAGCCTATCAGCGCGTCCCGCACGGCCTCCTGCATCGGTTCGGTCGTGGCGCCGTCGAAAGTCATGCCGTTTATGACGGTGCGGATGACTACGCCGCGCCGCATGAACTCGCGGATTGTCTCCGTCACGTCCGCATAGTTGCGGCCAAGCCGATCGACCCAGCGCACTACCAGCACGTCGCCTGTACGCAGCATGTCGAAGAGGCGGCGCCCTTGCGGGCGCTCGGCAAGCCGGGTCGAAACTCCCGACACACCGTCATCAGCGACGACGTGGTCGATCTTGAAGCCAGCTCCTTTAGCCTGCTTGGCTTGATGCTCGATCGTCTGTTCCGTGGTGCTGACGCGTGCGTACAAGATCGTTGTCATCGCGAGCACCGGTTGTTCAAATGGGTAACGTCCATATAAAAACACGTCCAAATGGGCAGATCAACCCTTTTGAACGTCATTTTCGATACCGCGATACATTTCCACAAGGGCATACCCTCGTGGACAGCGCTCAAAACGCATACCTCCGCCTGATGCCCTTACCCTCTGGAAATGACTGCCAGACCGTCGCGTAAGAGCCCAGCAAGCGCGGGCCGAAAGACGAACCTTTCGCCAATCAAAACGAACTCCCCTCAGCCGGATAAGTCAACGCGGACGCCCATTCGGTGTCACCGCTGCCCCCCCCGCCCATTGCCAGCCCCCTGGCATGTCGTGCCCTAGTCGGGCACCCCCACCCACCCGAAAGCAATCCAAAATGTATGACGGACTCGGCCTGCCCCCAGGTGCCGACGTGCTCGCGCGCGCCATGCGCCTGGCTCGATTCACGAAGACGACACCCCCCTGGCTAACCGCCGCTTCGGCCTTGCCGACGCTGCTGCCCGACATTGGCGCAGCCATTCGGCTGCCCGTCGCCGATCTCCCGCCCTCCGTCATCGACACCTACAAGGAATTCACCCATGCTTGATCTCGCCACCATGCGCGCTGAATATGCCCGCACCGAATCCGCCACCGATGCTTATGGCCGATCCTTCGAAGTCGGCCGGCTCAAGCCGTCCGAAGAAAACCGACTGTTCCGAATGCTTGGCGACGAAATGAACAGATTTACGTTCAGTTCAGTTGCCCGCGTCGCGCAGGTTCGCGCCGTGATTTCCCCGGACGGCACCGAAACCCGCCTGGGCTTCCCCAGAGATGTCGCCACAGCGGAAAGCCTGATGGACGCTTGGGGCGATCCGGGCCTTCGCGCCGTGAGCGAAGCCATCGCCAAGCTTGACGAAAAAGACGCCGACGGCGCCGCGATCTCCGAGGATCAGCAAACAAAAAACTCCTAAAGGCGGATCTGTTCCAGCAACAGATGTGGCTGGTGAGCAACGGCATCCGTCTTGAAGAAACCAACCTTATGACGAGGCCGCAGATATACGCGGCCTCGATTGCATTCACGCAAATCAAAACTGGCAAGCGGTTTGATTTTGACAACGGAAAATGGATGGAACCATGACTCTATCCGAAGCTGTTGCCTTCTTTGCCGCGAAAGCTGCCGAAGTGCGCCCCGCCATGGAGCTTGCCGCTGAAAAATGCGGCAGGCTCGTCGAAGAAAAAGCGAAGTCCTATCCCGGCGTCGGCGCCCCCGGCTGGGCCGCGCTGGCGGAATCCACGATCGACGACAAGGCCCGAAAGGGCCTTGCGTCACCCTCCCCGCTCCTTCGCAACGGGACGTTGAAAAACAGCATTCAACACAAAGTCGAAGGCCTGTCAGTCCACATCGGCTCCGATTTGCAAATCGCGGCGTGGCAAGAAAACGGCACCTCCAAAATGCCGCCGCGCCCGTTTTTGAGCACCGGCCTCATTGAATCCGAGGCGGCCATTAAAACTGAGCTTGAGCGCACTTTGCTCTCGCTCCTAACCCCTTGAAAGCTCCCATTGTCATATTCCGTCGAAGCCATCCTGAGACTTGTCGATGATGTTTCGCCAGCCGTTCGGCGCATTGCAACCGCTTTCGAATCCCTCGATAAGATTGTCCGCAATACCCAATTGAAGCTTGATGGACTCAAGCTGTCTCCCACTCTTTTCGAGAGCATCGATAAGGCAAGCGCCGCATTCGAAAAGTTCGATAAGGCGGTTGCGACCAGCAACAAGGCCGTCGCGGATTTCGACAGCGGCATGGTCGGGCTCGGGGATACGGGGGTTGACGCCACAAGAGGCATGATTGGCGGCTTGGAGAAATTTGACACTCAGGTCGGCGCCAGCATTGCCCGCGTTGCAGAATTAGAAGCTGCGCTAAAGAAAACTGGCAACGGGCCGGGTGGCTTAGGCGCGACCGCTGGCAGCGAGGCAGGCTTTCGGCCGACGGGCGCTGGCCCGTCTGTCCCCATCCCCGCAGGGGGCGGCGGCTCCCATGGCAACATGAGAACCGGAAAGGGGCGGCCGGGCCACATCGGCTTTGGCGGGAATCAGCAGAAGGAATTAGGCTACGGCGTCCACGCTTCCGGCGACGGGCTTGGTGAGGTCATAGGCGGCGGCCTAATGGCCGAATTTGTCAAAGACGCCCTTAAGCACGGCTTCGAGTACGAAAAAGACTTGGCGCCATACTATGCTGGCGGCCGGCCGTCTATTGAAATCTCGCAGGCCGAATCGGCCGCTTGGAAGCTTGCCAGCGACAACGCAAACACGACGCCGAGCGAAAATCTGCGAACGATCCTCGAACTAAACAAAGCCACGGCCAGCACACCTACCAGCATCGATCTATTGCCCGACTTTGCCCGCACCATGGGCGTCATCAAGTCGTCAAGCGGCGGTAAGGCCGAAATGGACGGGCAAGCCCTTGATTTGGGCCGCGCCGTCATGGACGAAATGGGGGCCGGCAAAAACCCCAAGTTCACAGCAGATCAAAACAAGGCGGAGGTTCGGAAGTACCTATCCGATATCAACAAGACCGCAATTTGGTCTCGCGGGCAGGTTGATGGCCATTTCCTGTATAACATGGTTAACAACTCCGGCGGCATGGCCACATCCTGGGATGAGGATTTCGCAACCAAGTATGCCCCAATCATGGGCATGGAAACCAAGGCCGGAAAGTACGGTAACGCCGACTATATGGCGGTAAAGTCAATTGCCCAGGGCAAAATGACTTCGGCGGACGTGAAGTCTCTATCGATTCTGGTGTTATTGAGCATCCAGACGCCGACACCTATAAGGATAAGAAGGGCTATCACCTCAAACCGAACAGTGGGTTCTCTGATGGGATCGACCGCAACCTTTGGACTTGGTTGACGAAGCTTCGGGACAGCGCCAAGCTTCGCGGTATTGATACAGACGACCCGGCAGTTATGTCAAAAAAGATCACTGAAATGGGTGGCGCGAAGAGCTATCAGCAAGCCATGCGCCTCGGGCTGATGCCAGAAAATCGACTGACGATTGAGAACGGTATTAAATCCCGCCTCGCCGTGCCCGACAATGCGGCCGATATCCAGAAGGCCAAAGACCCCACCATGCTGATGGATGGGTTCACGAAATCATGGGAAACCATGATGACAGCCCTTGGCGCCTCAACCGGCCCGGCCCGAGATGGGATTGAAAAGCTGACGCGTTTAATGTCGGCCCTTGGCGGGGTTATGCACGATCATCCCGCAGCCGCGTCAAGCGCCCTTTGGGATACGGCGCTCGGCGCTGCGGGTCTCGGCGCCTACGGCGTCAACAGCCTGCTCGGCAACCCTGCCGGGAAGGCGGGGCTCGGGCGCCTATTGGGCGGCGCGTCCATGTGGGAGCTTGGCGCCCTTGGCCTCACGGCTGAGATCGCAAATTCCTACGGCGTCGGCAAGGATATGACCGGGCCGCGTACGCTCAAACCCACCGCGAGCGGCTTTTTGGAAGGCCTGACCTACGAACTCGACCCAGGCATCGGGGATCGGATTTACGGCGGAAATGGACATCCAGGCGTGGGTTGGGGCTATTTCAACCCCTTCGGCAGCGCCCACGCGGCCGAGGTCATGCGGACGCCCCGCATCCCCGGCTCGTCGCCGATGCTACCCGGTGGCTTTGCCGGCTCGGCGGGTTCAGTCGGCTCCAAGATCGGCGAAATCATCAAAACATCGCCCGTTGGCGTCGCCGATGTGAAGGGCGATGTGAAGGCAACCCCGGTTGGCGTGACGAAGGTGGTTGGCGAAGTCAGCGTCACGAACCTGGGCGTGCTGGTAGGTGCCCTTCAAGCCGCCGTGGCGGCCGTGGGCAACCGGCCGGTGGTCTTAGACGGCAAAGCAATCGCCAGCGCCACCATGGGGCGCATGGCGCAGTCAGGGCGGTTCCCAAATTCAATCGGCGCGCCTGATTCTCATTCTTCGTTCGTCAGTCCGGGCACGCCCGTGCTCGACGCGGCATAATTAAGGAAATCCAATGGCCTATATCGACTCGGCCTCGACGGGGGCGGTGGACTTGCGCTCACCGCGCGTCTGGCTTTCGCTAGCGGGAACACAAATTCCCTGCTTATCGGCAACCGTGACACGCAAGTCGGAACGTAAGGCGGATACCTTCTCTGCCGAATTAGATATCTTCGACACAGCGCTGTCAGGGTTCGGGCTCGCTGAATGGGCCGACTATCAGCCCGTGGATGTCCAGGTGATGATGGCGCTCGATGCGCTGTCGGCGCCGACCTCAATGATTACGGGCATGATCGACGAGCCGCGCATTAATTGGGATGAAATGACGGTGACGGTGGCGGGACGTGATAAGTCGGCAAGCCTTATCGAAAGGCGGCGCAGCCAGAAATTCGCGAATCAGAAGTCATCCGAAATCGTCAGCACCATCGCAAAAGATCATGGCTTGAGCGTTTCAGCCACTGACAGTAGCGACCTAGCCGGCAAGATCTACGATCAGGATACGAACCATCTTGTCCTGAACCGCAGCGACTATGAAGTCCTGTCTGATCTGGCGGAGCGCGAAGGCTTTCGCTGGTACGTCGATGGCACCACGCTCTATTTCGAGCCAAAAGGCGGCGGCAGCACCAACGCCGTCTTCTATTGGTATCCGCCCGGCGTCCTTGCGGCCTACGGCGTGGCCACAATTACGAAGCTGACGACGCACCGGAACATGACGGCTGCCAAGCCGCACAAGCTGAATGTCGCCTCATGGCACCATAAGGACAAAAAGCGATACCTCGGCACGGGCTCGGCCGGCGGCGTCGGCGACTCTATCGACATTGAGCACCATCACAACGGCAAGACCCAGGCCCAAGCCGACAAGCTGGCCAATTCGCGCGTCAAGGACGCCATCCGGCACGATTGCAATATCATCATCGTGGCACCGGCCGATTTTTCCCTCGACGTGCGCCAGCAGATCGAATTGCGCGGCACCGCCACAATCTACGACCAGCCTTACGACACGGACTCCATTATCTTCGAGGTCGCCTGGGCTCAGGGCGCCGAAATGACTATCAACGGCAAAATTGCCAAGGCGGGGCGTATATAGGGCACTTCGAAGGACCTGGTCTCGGCTATCCGCCATCCCATTTCGATGGTCGGGCCTGACTGCCATTGGGGAAGGATGGATTCATCGCCGGCCGATGGGCCTTTCATAGACTGCCGAACAGCGTGGCGTGTTTTCGCGCAAGCCCGCACATCCCACGGCGCTGCGGGATTGGACTGACGGCAGGGGTAGTTCTCTGCCAAATCTGGCGATGAGTCGAGCGACGCTCAGCACACCACGGCGATTGCACGGATAGCAGACGATCACTACCGTCGGCTCTGACAAGTCAGCTAGAGTCTTGGTTCGCCTAAAAACGGGGGGCTTGCCGACCCGGCCTCACTACGGCCGAGCGGGAGGAACTCGCTCGGTTGCGGCGCGAGAACAAACAGTTGCGGGTGGAGCGCGACATCCTCACTCGAGCGGCGGCCTGATCGTCAGCGCGAGCGACGGAGTTTATGCGACCCCCCAGGACGCTCTGAGTGGCGGGGCGATATTTATCGGCGGAAAGAAGCAGGGCGACTTTCCTTAGGTGACCCAAGATGCCGACGAGGGCAATGTGCAGCCCGAGCAAACGGTCCAGCTGACGCCGTAGCTTCCGTGTCCCGCTACAAACGGTATATGACCATAGACGGCATGGGAAGGCCCGATTGCTCCTCGTGAGACAGCCATATGTCGGATCACGCCTTCACTATTCAATTAACCAGGGCCGAGCTGGGCCAACTTGAGCAGCTAGCCGCGTTCCAGGAGCGCGACCCGGCCGAGCTGCTTCAAGCTCTGGCTATGGGCGGATTGCATGAAGCACGCGAGCGCCACCGTGCCGCCGAACTCATGAACAGCGGACGGCACAAGCCCAAAAAGCCGTAAGAAGAAAAAGGCCTACGTATCCTATGTTATAGACGAGGATTCATCATTGAATGGGCCGACGGCACTTCGAAGCTTCACTGCTGAGTACCCGATGATTGGGGCTGCATCTGCACTTTTGTTTTGTGGGAAAAACAACCTAACTTGTAGCACCCGAACATTGCCGCTGCGCCGATGCCGATCGCGACCTTGGTTCCTGTCGAAAGACCCTCAGCTTTGGGCGCTGCCTCTGGCGTCGCCGTCGCTAGGCCGCCGCCGAGCGTTACGTTCACGCGTTGAGCCGCTTGTGGGCCACCATTGGCTGGCATGTAATCGACCGAGATTTGACGCGCCGGCGACATCGAGCCGACATAGGCCGCAAAACTTGCTACGCTCGGAAACACGCGACCATCCATCGCGATGATCTGGTCGCCAACCTGAAAACCGGCTTGGTCTCCGGCCGAATTTGGGGTGATCGATTTCACGCGCAGGACATCAAACGTCATTCCGCCACTGGTGATCTGCTGGGCACGATCGACCTGCATCCCAAGTTTGCCGCCGTTGCGGGGAAGTGCATTGGCCTGATCGGCAGTCAGCAATTGATATCCCATCTGGTTTTCCGCAAGCGCTGCGGTCGAGAGGGGATACCAGCTTAAAAGTGAAACTACGACGAGAGCCGTGACGGTGCGGTGGATCATGGTATCACCTGAAATTTGACGGCGTATGAAGAGGGCCTAGGACTCGACAGGTCCTAGGCATGTGACGTCAGACCGACATCGAACCTTCGTCTGGCAACCGGCCATTGGGGGTCATGCCGTTCACTGCGTTCGGCAGGTGTTGGCTCAACTGAGACAAGAAGTCCCCCGGCTGCATCCCAGCTTGACCGGCCATGTCATTCACGCGTTGCTCGCCGAACACATTTTGAAGCTGGTCGGGGGATATGGACTGGTTTGGTCCGTTGCCCACCCATGACTGTGCAACGTGTCCCAAGCCAGCGCCTTGGAATTGCTGCAATAATCCGTCGAGGCCACCCATTCCGCTTCCTGCGCCTTGGCCAGCCATTCCACCCTGTTGTCCCCCACCCAAGATGCTCGTTAGGATTCCGCCCATAGGTGAGGATGCTCCGCCAGCGCTTCCGCCCAGCAAAGAGCCGATCACTGTTTCAAGAATGCCCATTGTTTGTTTCCTTTACTTCTGCCTGGAGTGACGCGTCGTTTATCGCGGGTGTAGGGTCAAAACACTCGATTACCGCATGTTGTCGGCGAATCTGAACGGGTGTCTGAACGATCTCTTGCTGTTTGACGCGGGTAAGATGGACTTCTTCAACTACAAATAGCCGCTTCACAGTGAACAAGCGCTCTTCAACGATAGGCATGATCGTCGTGTCACCCTCGATCCGTATCTCGGGCATTGCTTCGACAAATTGATTGATTGGCACGCGGGTAATATTGATTTCCTCACGGTCAATCTGCGTTTCGCGCATCTCTTCGTTACTGACTGTTTGCGCAGATACACGAAATTTCCGCCCAAGCACTTTTCGCTTTGTCACGCTGACCGATTCGGCAAGAAGGGACAAAATCGCGGGGTCTTCTAGAACCGGCAGCGGCAAAGAGTTGGCTTGGGGGGGGGACGCGATTGACGCAGAAGTCGATGGTATAGAGCCCATGTGAGCCGCCTTGCAAAAATGACGGCAGACGAGAAAAGCCTGCCGTCCCTATGATGAGCAACGAATTAGGCCACGTGGTCGCGCGCTTTGCCGCCGATAATGGCGCCATAGCTAGCGCAGAACGCGCCGATCAGCATTGAGATGACCAATGACAAAGCGGCGTAACCGGAGGCTGATCGGGCTGCATCAGCCGCATCACGAGCCTTTGCTTCGGCTTTGGCTGCCGTATCCTTGGCTTGCTGGAGAGTATCGTCGATCCGCTTCTCGGCATCCGCCTGACTGAGGCCGGTGCGCGCTGAGATGACCTGCGCGACATAAGTCTTATCGGCAGGTGCGATCTCACCGTTTTTTACGCTGGTGGCAATGATCCGCCCGACCTCTGCCGTCACGTCTTTCGGATCAGCGTTAGGGGCCGGCTTCTGGGTGCGCATTAATGTGTCGGTGATAAAAGCACCGGGATCGCTGATACTTTTGGCCGCATCGCCAGCACTACCGGCCGCTTTACCGGCCACCTGAGCCAGACCACCGCCCATACTGGACAGCAGACTTGCCCCGCCGCCGATCAGCGAAGACGCCGCCGAAGCCAGGAAGACCGCACTCAAGATTGCACCCAGCGCCCAGACCAGAAACCCATGGGCGGTGTCACGAAAATACACCTCGTCCGAATGAACGTTGGTCCATTTAGTACGCAGCCGACCGGCTAGGTAGCCGCCGAAGCCAGAGGACAAGATTTGGGCGACGATAAGCCAGACCGCCGCCCCGATGCCCACGGTCGCAGCCGAAGCACCTGCTCCTTGATAAGCGGAAACCGAGGTGAAACCGAGGCCCGTGCCCAAGGCCAACAGCAGCAACGACAACGCAGAGGCGGCAAAGGCGCCGCCGATAACGGCCGACCACGACAGTGCCGAAGTGGAGGATTCGAGATTGCCGGCGTTCGTCACACCTCGGCTCTCGATGGGAGAGGGTTGGATCATGAAATGTCTCACAGAAAAAGAGAGGAGATAACGGCCTGGCGCTCTGCCTCAAGACGGTCGACCTCGGCGGCTCAGCGCCACCGAGGGGAGAAAAACGGCTCGACTACCAGCCGTGCATGACTTGCAGTTTGGGCTTGTTGAGATGCACGTGCTGATCGACGTGATCCACCCATGACAGCGGAATGAAGTGATGCTCGCCGTCCGGTGAAGTGGTCTTAGCCAACTTGATCCGGTCGGATCCCTCCATATGATCGACCGTGCCGATTTTCTGACCATCGGAGGCGATGACGTCCATATGCTCCCGGATGGCATTGGTATCAGCGGCGGCCATTAGCCCATGGCCCGTACGCTCGTCCTCGACCTTGACCTCTGTATGGCGGACGGTATCGCTGACCGTCTTGACTTCGCTGGTTGCGACAGTGCGAAGCGAAATTTCCTCGGTCACGTTGGCCGTCTTCGAGATCACGGCCTCCTCAGCATATTCCTGAGCCTCGATCACGCGATCCTGAAACATAGCGTCGCCAGAGGCGATCGGCCGGTTGACTGGCCGGCGATCGACCTGAACGCTTTCGCTGCGTAGGTTGACCTGCTCGGTGACTGGGGTTTCGACAACATAGCTCCGTAGCCGCACCTTGCCGTGGCTGACATCGCGTTTGCCGACCTTCAACTGCTCTTCGTAGAGCGAGATCACTTCGTCCTTGTCGGCACCCATTGAAGCGGTCGTAGTCGATTTGGTCGGCGCTGAGGTGCTAGCCATACCCGAGGTCGCCGTCATTGGGGCCACAACGGGGTTAACTGGCTGCTGGTAGCCCTGCCACCCTTCTTCTTTCCAACTGGCTTCCCGCGTGTCCATATCGACGGAGCCTTCGCGGTCGAGCAGTTCGACGACGCGATTATAATTGGCATCTTCGGTGCGCACCGTTACCAGATAGCCACCGCGCCGCAACCCTTCAGCGTAGGAGTATCGATCCTCGTCGGGAAGGAACATGTCCTTGAGTTCTTCCCAGAACCCCTTACCTTCGTGGTCTTGGCCGACGGTCGCGGTGAGCGACGTACCATTTTTGAAATTGAGATGCTCTCGAGGGATACCGGCTTCCACCAAATCCTCGATCGCTTGGTTGGCTGCCTCTTCGCTATCGAAAAGAGCCGTTATGGTTCGCCCGTGCAAAGGCGTATTGTCTGTGAAGGTCATGGCATTTCCGCTCAAGCAGAGTTTGGTCGGCGAAAAGAGGCGTGAATCTCAATGCGTCGCCGACCGGGCGCACGGAGATTTCACGAAACCCGACAGTTCCGAACCGGAACCGGACCGCTTCCTGAAGACATGTGTCCGCAGGTCCTCCTTTGGATGTTCATGAGCACGTTTAACCAAACGCCGGACCGATAGTTCCGTCAAAATTCCGGCATAGTGGCCAAAGTTTGATGACGAATTTATGATTTAGGCAACGTTTAGACCTTGAGTTGCTGTCAACCGCCTGGGCAACAACTGTCGCGGCACTGTCCAAAAAACGATCGTTTTATCGACATTGCATCACGGCCGCGCGGGAGGGCTGAGAGCACCCTGTGGTGTCTAAGAACTATGGCGATTATCTGACGTCCGGAAAACCCTGGGTAATTCAAATCGCGATCCGCTCGACCTCGTTGAGGGTAATGGCGTCTGATGTTCTGTCATAGAGCTTGGTTGTCCGGGGCTTTCATGCGCAGCCATCAGCTGGGCATTCTCCCACGTGCCGCCATTATCGAGATAGGCGGTGATGCCGGTGGTGCGGAACATATGGCAGCAGGCGTCGGCACTGAGGCTCGCTGTCTTGGCTCTTCGGCGGATCATGCGAAAGACATCGACCCGGTCCATGGCGGCTTCGGTCAGCATGCCGGTGCGGCCGCGTGCGGAGCGGAAGAGGGGGGTCTTCTTCGCTTCGGAGATCCCGGCGGCGTGCCAGTAGGCGTCGAGGTAGTGTTCGAGGTTGTGATGGGCAAGCATCTCGTGGACCTTGCGACCTTTTTCGTTGAGACGCACCCACCAGCGCTTGCCCATGGCGTAGTAGTCCTCGATTCGCATGCCGACGGCGGCACTGACGCGGGCGAAGCTGTAGGTCATCAAGGCGATGAGGGCGCGATCGCGTAGGCCGATGAGAGTCGTGACATCGATGCTGTCGAGCAGCATGCGGGCCTCGGCGGGCGTCGGCACCGGGGTCTTGCCGCGCTTGATGACATGTTTCGGTGCCCGTACG
This sequence comes from Lichenihabitans sp., assembly GCA_965214365.1. Classification (GTDB taxonomy): domain Bacteria; phylum Pseudomonadota; class Alphaproteobacteria; order Rhizobiales; family Beijerinckiaceae; genus Lichenihabitans. Next base: position 125,485 of record CBDCBM010000003.1, on the reverse strand, counting down.
GCATGGGCCGGGTTGAGGGCGATGACCTAGCCGGTGACGAGATAGTCGAACAACATGCGGATGGCGGCGAGGTGCTGCTTAATGGTGGGCTTTTCGAAAGCGTCAGCCATGCTCTTGATGTAGGCGCCGACATGAATCGGCTCAATGTCGGCGAGATCCTGAATGCCGTTGGCCTCGCACCAGCCGAAGAAGCAGTGGGCGGCACGCTGATACGCGGCCCGGGTGTTGTCGTTGGCGATCGAGCCGAAGAAATTGGCAAAGCGTTTGGCGGCCCGGGGTCCGGCACCTGCGACAAGCGCCGGCACCACGATCGGCCGGCCGAAGGCACCACTTTGATCGAGCGTGGCGAGCGGCAGCGCGTTGGCCTTCGCCAGTGCACGCGACGGCTCGACCGGCTTCGCGGTCACGGTTTCGTCCTGGTCGTCGGCGCCGAATTAAATCATCCACGTTAGTGTAACATAACGTCCTTTATGTTACTCAAACATTCCGCAAAGGAAACGATCGAGGCCGCCCGGGCTCAGGACGCCGGCAAGGGTTTTGCTCTGATCGCCACAGAAATTCGCAAGCTCGCGATCGAAATGGGTTCGGCCACCGGTCAGATCGACGCGGTCTTGACGCGAAACCGTCGACAGATGGCCGCCGGTAGCGACAATTGTCGTCCCAACCTGGCCCTGAGGAATGTAGCTTGAAGAATGGCCGTTGCGACTACGACACCCGTTTGAACGGTCAGGGCCGTCAACACGCGCGAGTGCCAGCTGAGTAAATAACAATGAGAACGCAGGGTTGGCGGGAGAAGCAGCGCTGGCCGCCGTTAATCCCGAATCAACGCCGGCCGCGTATCCATGTCACAAGCCCAAGCGACCTGGGCCGAGCGACGGGGGGAAGCAGCGTAGTGTCCGGCTTCCCCCTACTGCTTTATCAAACCGCACCATGGTGTTGGCGCTTGCGCGTCGTCGGTGGCAAGTTGCGCACCATGGTCGAGAGGCCTGGATCATTGTGATGGAAACGGCTCGAATGTGTTCGGTGCGGCCGATACTGCGGGGCTTGATCGCATCGTTTCGAAGCGGGCCGACGGCCAGTATGTATTGGGCCGCACCAAGGTCTGGTTCATGGCCAGCAGCTTCAGTCCCGGATTAGTCCATCCTTGGCATCGACAGATTCGAGATGGGGCGCCAGGTAGTGGTATTTAATGCGGACAGAGTCCGCATGCAGACTTGCTCTAAATTCAGTTAAGGGCGTTGGACACGCTGGTGAATTTGGCGGTCAGCTTGGTGCCGAGGCTGGTCAGCACGGTGATGATGATGACACTGATGAGGCCCGCAATCAGGCCATATTCGATGGCCGTGGCGCCGGACTGGTCCTTGGCGAAACGCTTGAAACTGTTCATTATTTTCTCCTCTGCCCGGCCGCGGTGTTCCGCCCGCCTTGGATGACTGCAACATAGATGTAAGGAATAGCGAACAAGTTAATTTGAGCAAATAAAGCCGCCGCGTTAAAAATTGCAAATACGATGGTTAATTCTCGAAAATATAAACTAAGCCATCTCGATTAATTTCTATTATGAAATACGAAAGCATCGAGGCCCTTATGCCATTTGTGCCCATTTTTATGACAGAGACGAATAGTGTTATGCACCAAACGTTGCTATACGCACCGGCTGTGTCAACCGCTTGACGACGACTTATGCTGCAAGCTGCAGATGATGAATGAAGACGCAGTGCTAAAATTGCCGCAACTTGGTGGAATTGGCTGATTCACATGGAGGCGTGCACTCGGCCGACTTTAGCACCATGGTGAGCACGTCGCTGAGGGCATATTGCACCGGAATAAGGAAACCCTGGGCACACATGTTTGCCGTTGCCGGGCGCGCGCGTAGAACTGTTACCGTCGGTGACTTCCATGCACTCTGGTGTTGCGGAATGGGCAGTCTGAAGTCTGCTGAACGCATAATGGTAATTTGCAATCAACGTGACCATAACTCTTACTTTCATTAAGTTATTGATGTCAGTTTTTGGAGCATGCGCTTCGAACGGACAGCCCGACCTCTCTCCATCTCGCGATGCCTTGCATTCATGGGTCGTCGCTTCTGGGCGGCCAGCACATTCGCTTTTGTGGTGTGCCTGATCTGGCTTGGCTGGAGCGGCAAGCAGGTCCGGGACGAGGTTCACGCCGCTTCACGACATGCGGTGCGGGTGGCCGAGCTACGGGGGACCGTAGCCTACCTAGACGATTGGATGACCATGTCCGCGCAATTGGCGGTGCGGTCCGGCGAAAGCCGCTGGACGGATCGATTCGAGGAGGCGGCACCCAAGCTCGATGCAGCCATCGCGGAGGCGGCGAACCTCACGACGCCCGAAGCCCGAGCAGCTTTCGCGAGCACGACGGGCGAAGCTCACCGTGACCTAGTCACCATGGAAAGGCGAGCACTTGCGCTGGCCGCAACCAACGATCTTGCATCGGCGACAGCGTTGTTGAACGGGCCAGAGTTCGAATACCTGCAAAACGTTTATGCGACCGGTATCGACATATTTGGGCAAGAATTGTCGACGCTGTCGGACACGCGCGCTGCCGAGTTAAGTGACAAAGCCTGGATCGAAGCCGCAGGCATCGGGCTAGGTGCCCTGCTCATCGTCTCGGCCGCGCTGTCTGTCCGGGGACGATTGAAATTAAAGCGAGCGATCGCGCGCATCGCGGCAGCCTCCCGTACGGATACGCTGACGGAGTTGCCAAACCGCCGTCGCTTTCATGAGGAACTGGCAGCCCCTTGGACGAGCCCGTCCGAAGGGGGCCTCGCGCTGTTGCTAATCGACCTCGATCGGTTCAAGGCGACCAACGACGCTTACGGTGTCAATCAGCGTTGAAAAGTTGCCAGGAAACAGCGTCCAAAAGTTTCCACTTCCTCAGCTGGTTTTTGGCTGTTTTTTGCGCTGCTTGAAGCGGAAGGAGTCGTTGCCGGTTTCTAGGATGTCGCAGTGGTGGGTGACGCGGTCGAGCAGTGCGGTTGTCATCTTTGGGTCGCCGAAGACGCCGACCCATTCGGCGAAGGAGAGGTTGGTTGTGAAGATCAGCGATGTCTTTTCGTAGAGCTGGCTGATCAGATGGAACAGCAGGGCGCCGCCGGAGGCTGGGAACGGCAGGTAGCCGAGTTCGTCGATGATCACCGCGTCGGTCTGGACCAACTGGCGGGCGAGGTTGCCGGCGCGTCCCAGCTGTTTCTCCCGCTCCAACTGGTTGACGAGGTCGACGGCGTTGTAGAAGCGCACGCGTTTGCCCTGGTGGATGGCGGCCACACCCAAGGCTGTGGCGACGTGCGTTTTTCCGGTGCCCGTACCGCCGACCAGGATCAGATTGTGCGCGGTCGTCATGAACGCGGCGGTCGCCAGTTGCTCGATTTGCGCCTGCGGCAACGGGGTCTCAGCCCATTCGATGCCGGTCAGGTCACGATGTATAGGGAAGCGCGCGGCCTTGAGCTGATAGCGCAGACTGCGCACTTGGCGATCGGCAAGCTCGGCTTCGATCAGCCGGTCCAGCCATGCCTCGGGCTGCATCGGCCGGCGTGGCCCCTCTGCCAGCAGCTCGCTCCACGCCGCGGCCATGCCATAGAGATGTAGCGCGCTGAGTTGGGCCAAGCGGTCCTTGCCGAGCGGGGCGATGGCGGCTGAAGCCAAGGCAAGAGGCTTAACAGCAAGATCAGTGGATGGCATGGCTCACCCCGCGCAAGTGGTCGTAGCGGCCGCAATCGGCGAGCGGCTCGGTTTGCAGCTTCAGCATGTCGGGCACGTTCAGCATGGCCGGCGTGCTGGGTGCGACCAGCCGGCGCATCTCGTTCATCACCACAGCGGCGGTGATGACATTGCCGTCCAGCACCAGTTCGCAGGCGACCTGCAGCGGCTCCAAGCCGAACTCGCGTGCCATCATCAGCAGTTCGACGAAGGCGCGGTCGCCCTTGGGCTGCTTGAGGATGCGGTCGCGCACCAGCTGGATGGGGGTTGGCAAATCCCATTGCTGGAACGGCACGCCGTTGCGCAAAGCACCAGGTTTGCGTTCCAGGATCGGCAAATAATGCCATGGATCGCAGATCAGCTGATCACGCCCGTAACGGCGGGCATGTTCGGCGACGAGTGCGCCGTCGGCGACGATGCGCACGCCGGCGGCTGTGGTGCGCACCGAGACGGCGCGGCCGGCAAAGGCGGCTGGCACGCTGTATCGGTTGCGGTCCACGGCGACCAGGCAGGTGCTGGACACGCGCAGCATATGCTCGACATAGCCATCAAAGGGCGCGGTGATTTGCCGCAGTGAGGGCTGCTCCTCGGCGAAGCACGCGGCGATTGTGCGCTCCGGTGTCACCGGGTGTTTGCGCTGCGCCAGCTCCCGGCAGCGCGTCGCCAGCCACTCGTTCAGCGCGTCGAAGTTGGCAAAGCGCGCGAGCGGCGTGAACAGCCATTCGCGAATGTTGCCAACCTGGTTCTCGACCTGTCCCTTCTCCCAGCCTGATGCCAGCGTGCAGGCAACCGGCTCGAATAGATAATGATTGGCCAGCGCCATGAAGCGGCGGTTGAACTGCCGCTCCTTGCCGGTGAAGATGGCTTCCACGACGGCCTTGAGGTTGTCGTAGACCATGCGCTGCGGCACGCCGCCGAAGAACGCGAAGGCGCGTGTGTAGGGCGGTGACAAACCAGGCCACTGGAGCGTCGGCGATTTGCTGACGCGGGCGGAGTAAAATCCGGCCAGTGGATAGGCTCTCGTTTTTGGGGGCCGGGGATGTTCGTCGTGGAGATCTACGCCGCCGTTCGAAAATTCGTGTTCCTTGAGGGGCATAGCCGCCGGGAGGCCGCCCGGGTTTTCGGGCTGAACCGCGAGACGGTGCTGAAGATGTGCCGGTTCTCGTTGCCTCCCGGGTACACGCGCGTGAAGCCGCCCGAAAAGCCGAAGCTTGGACCTCTGCTGCCGGTGATCGACGCGATCCTGGTGGCGGATCGTGATGCGCCGATGAATCAGCGGCACACGGCCAAGAGGATTTTCGAGAGGCTGCGGGACGAGCATGGCTTTGCCGGCGGTTACACCGTGGTGAAGGATCACGTGCGGGTCTGTCGAGCGCGGGCGCGGGAGACCTTCGTGCCGCTATCTCATCCGCCGGGTCACGGCCAGGTGGATTTTGGGGAAGCGCTCGCGATGATCGGCGGCGTCCGCCAGAAGATCCACTTCTTCTGCCTGGACCTACCGCACTCGGATGCTTGCTTCGTGAAGGCCTATCCCCGGGAAACCACCGAGGCGTTTCTGGACGGCCACGTCTCAGGGTTTGCCTTCTTCGGCGGCGTGCCCCTGTCGCTCCTCTACGACAACACCAAGATCGCGGTTGCCAAGATCTGCGGCGACGGCAAGCGCGATCGGACCCGCGCCTTTACGGAGCTGGTCAGCCACTGTCTGTTCCAGGACCGCTTCGGCCGTCCGGGCAAGGGCAACGACAAGGGGAAGGTCGAGGGGCTGGTCAAATTCGCCCGCGCCAACTTCATGACGCCGATCCCCACGGCGGCGAGCTTCGACGCCCTGAACGCCATGCTGGCGGAGCGTTGCCGCGCGCGGCAGGCCGATCATGCCGGTCGGCGCTCTGCCACCATCGGCGAGCGGCTCGTCGCCGACACCGAGGCCTTGAGGGCGCTGCCCGCCGTGCCACTCGAGCCGTGCGAGAAGCGTGCGGCCCGCGTCTCCTCGACGGCGCTCGTCCGCTATCGCTGCAACGACTATTCGGTGCCAACGGCCTACGGGTTCCAGGAGGTCCTGGTGAAGGGGTTCGTCGACGAGGTCGCGATCCTGTGTGCCGGCCGTGAGATCGCCAGGCACCCGCGCCACTACGGCGAGGGCGTGTTCGTTGCGGATCCGCTGCACTATCTGGCGCTGATCGAGATGAAGCCGAACGCGCTCGATCAAGCCGCGGCGCTGCAAGGTTGGAACCTGCCGGAGGTGTTCCAGCATCTACGCCATCTCCTGGAAGCTAGAATGGGCAATCGCGGCAAGCGGGAGTTCATCCAAGTGCTGCGGTTGATGGAGGCGGCGCCACAGGATGTTGTGGCCTTTGCCGTTACCGAGGCCATTCGGCTCGGCGCCATTGGCTTTGATGCTGTCAAACAGATCACGCTGGCGCGGATCGAGCGGCGTCCCGTCCGCCTTGACCTCGCCGCCTATCCCCATCTGCCGCAACTGGCGGTCAAGACGACGACGGCCGCCGACTATGCCGTGCTGGTGCCGGAGATGGCGGCGTGATGGCCTCGATCGAGGGAGACATGCCGAGTGGCACCAGGGCTGGCAAGCCCCAGGTCCTGCTCGGCCACCATCTCAAGCAGCTGAAGCTGCCGACGATCCTGCGCGAGTACGACAAGGTGGCGCGCGAGTGCGCGCAGGGCGGGGTCGACCACACCGGCTACCTTCTGCGCCTGGTGGAGTTGGAACTGATCGACCGGGAGCGCCGTGTCGTCGAACGCCGCATCCGGGCCGCTCGGTTTCCAGCTGTGAAGAGCTTCGATACGTTCGACTTCACTGCCATCCCGAGCCTCAACAAGATGCTGGTGCTGGACCTCGGCCGCTGCGAGTTCATCGTCCGCCGGGAGAACATCATCGCGCTCGGCAACTCTGGCACCGGCAAGAGCATGTCGCTCTTGCTCTAGGGTTGGCGGCTTGCCAGAAGGGCTTCACCGTGGCGTTCACGACAGCGGCGTCCCTGGTGACGCAGCTCATGGAAGCACGGGACGAGCGACGCCTTCTCAAACTCCAGCGCGACCTGCAGGCCGTGAAGCTGCTGATCGTCGACGAGCTGGGTTACGTGCCGCTCTCGACGACCGGAGCCGAGCTGCTCTTCGAGACATTCTCCCAGCGCTACGAGCGGGGCTCGACCATCATCACCTCGAACCTCCCCTTCGAGGACTGGACATCGGTCCTGGGATCGGAGCGGCTCACCGGCGCCCTGCTGGACAGGCTCACCCACCACGTCAGCATCCTGACCATGAACGGCGACAGCTACCGCCTTAAACAGTCCGTCGGCCGGCGGCGCGCATCGGTGAGGGCGGAGCAAAACCAGGCCACCGCCGAGATCGTCGATCCCGACACCGGCGAAATCACGGCCGCCTGATCCAAACTTTAAGCCGACATGGAAAGGGCCCCGATCGGGGCCCTTTCCATGTCGGCGTGCCCGATCCACTGGCCTGCTTTTGGTCCGCCCCGCCGGCCTGAAATTACACCGGCGTTGACAGGCGCGGTTGTGCGCGTCGAAGACCATCTCCTGGGTCTCGCGCGGATAGGCCACCACGAACATCTGCCGGCTGAAGGTCAGTCGGAAATGCGCGACCTTGATCGTCTGCATGACGCCGCCGAGCTCGACATGCTCATGGCTCCAGTCGAACTGGCACACCTCGCCGGGTGCGAAGGCCAGCGGCACAAAGGCGTGCGCCAGCGCCGAGCCGGACGTGTCGGCCTTCCAGCGCCGCACGAAGCGCTGCACGCTGTCGTAGGCGCCACGGTAACCCTCGGCCTGCAAACCTTCGAAGAGCCGCCGGGCGGTGCGGCGCTGGGCTTTCGGGAGAAGCCGTTCGGTCCGCAGCCAGGTCTCCAGCCTCTGCTGGACCGCTCCCAGCATCGGCGCAGGCTGCTGGCGGCGCTGATAGGACGGCTTGGCTTCGGTCCGACAATGCTTACGCACCGTCGGCCGCGACAAATTCAGGTCACGCGCAATCGAGCTGATGCTCTCCTTGCGGACCAGATGGCGGCGCCGGATCTCGGCAATCAAGTCCATGAGCAGCACCCCAGATTCCCCAGCAAAAATGCCGGATGATCGCACGACCCAGGGTGGAAACTATTGGACGCTGTTTATCCCCGGAATCTGGAAACTTTTGCACGCTGTTTTACACGCTTACGGCCATCCTGCCGGAGACGAATTGTTGCAGTTGGCAGCCGCAAGGCTGCGCAGTCTTATCCGAAAAGGTGACTTCATAGCTCGTCTTGGCAGCGACGAGTTCGGGCTTTTGGTTGGCCGCGGAGATGGCGCTCTGTTCGATGAGGAGCTTTCGGCACTGGCGAAGCGGATCGTGCAACGGCTCGCGGAACCGTTCGTTCTGTCCGACGGAACGACGGTCCAGATCGGGGCGAGTATCGGCGTTGTCAGGGCGGATAGGGATTGTGGACAAGCGAGCACCCTAATGCAGCGCGCCGAGGTGGCCCTCCGCGCCGCAAAGGCTGACGGTCAGGGCTGCTTTCGTGTCTTTCAGCCAGGCATGGATGCTGAAGCACGCTCACGAGCGCTTCTTGAGGCAGAGCTGCGTCAGGCCATCATCGACGACGCGATCGTACCGCACTACCAGCCCTTGGTCAGTCTCAAGACTGGCGCATTGATTGGCTGCGAAATGCTGGCGCGATGGCCTCATCCCTCGCGTGGGATGGTCTCACCGGTGGAATTTATTCCCATTGCCGAAGATATCGGACTGATCGGCGCCATGACGGAGCGTCTGCTCGCTCGGGCATGCCAAGACGCCGCAGCATGGCCGAGCTCTATCGTTCTCGCCTGTAATATTTCGCCTTTGCACCTTCGCGATCCCGCGTTAACGAACATGTTACGCATGGTGCTAGAGACTTCGCGGCTCCCCCCTGACCGTCTCGAGCTTGAGATCACAGAGAGCGCGCTGGTCTTTGATATCGGGCTCGCCCGTGGGCTGCTCGACCAGCTGAAAGGGCTCGGCGTGCGGCTGGCCCTAGATGACTTTGGGACTGGATACTCGAGCCTGCGACACCTCCAGGTCCTTCCATTCGACAAGATCAAGATCGACCGAAGCTTCGTGGCATCCATGGCCACGGACGTCGAGAGTGGTAAAATCGTGTCAGCCGTGATTGGCCTCAGTCAGAGCTTGGGGCTGGAGACCGTTGCCGAAGGGATCGAGACGGAGGACGTGGCCGCCCTCCTTCGCGCCCTCGGATGCGACGTCGGGCAAGGATGGCTGTTCGGGCGTCCATGTTCTGCAGAACACTTCAATGCATGGCTCAGCATGCAACCTCCACCGTCAGAGATGACCTCGCAAGCGGCCTGACCTGACCGATGGACAGACATCAAGCATAAACCTCACTGACTCTGTATAGATCAATGGCTGTGACGCCCATCGGCGCCGGGACCCCCACGTCGAAACACGTCCCGAAGCTTTAGAAAAGAATCAATGAAGGCTCCGCTTCCGCCATAGTGACCCGATTACGGCCGTCTCGTTTGGACGCGTAAAGCGCCGTATCCGCTGCCGCCAGCAGCCTTGTCGCGTCCAGGTCCGAGCTCTTTCCCGTTACCCCGCCGACGCTTACAGTGAGGCAAGCGGCAGTCGTTGAACCAGCATGTAAAACCTTGAGACCTTCGACCATTCTACGGATACGATCGGCGATCAGTGAGGCAGACGTTGAGTCCGTGTTCGGCAAAATCACTGCGAACTCTTCTCCACCGTATCTGGCCGGCAGGTCTCCGGCCCTGAGCAATGCTCCACGGATTGCACTTGCGACGCCTCTCAGGCACTCGTCTCCGCCCTGATGCCCATAGTGGTCGTTAAATGATTTGAAATGGTCGACATCAATCATTAGGAGCGATAAAGGCTTATCATCTCGCGCCGCTCGGCGGACCTCGCTCGACAGCGCCTCATCGAAACTCCGGCGATTGGCCAATCCCGTTAGGCCGTCCTTCGCTGCCAGCTGTTCTAGATTGCGCTGCGCTTCATGCTGAGCCGTGATGTCACGAACGGTTTCGACCACCGCGATCAATGAGCCGCCCTCGTCGTAGATCGGGCCTGCGTCGATCGCCAGATAGAGCTGCCGCTCCATCTTAGGCATGACGCACCAATTTTCCACAGAGACACCGAAATCGCTCATACCAAAGCCGTTCCAACTCGCGTAGAGCGTCCCGATGCCGTCGTAATCTCCTCGCGCAAGCAGGTCAGCCAGACAGGGACGCTCTTCGGCATAAAAAGCGCGCCAGTGGTTTTTGGTATTGAGGACCTCTTCGGCCATCACGCCTGTCAGCCGCTCGCATGCCCTATTCCAGACCAAGACGCGTGACTCGTTGTCGATCACAAACGTGGGAACTACGAGATATTCCATCAGACGAATGGCGAAACTGAGATCATGAGAGGATCGATGTTGCGACATGTCTAAAGAGTCGTTTGGTAATTTCATCGGGCGCATCTTCGCAATTTTCGAACGATCTAAAAGACTGGCGTCACTCTATTAATATTTGTTGAAAGAAAGTTTATGTGAAATATGGTTTACTTAATATACAACGATTAGGGAATTTCCCCAGAGCTTGCTTTTGTGGAGTGCTTGCGCGCCCGTGTCATCTCACCGCCAGGCACCGATTATCCTATGCGTAGGGCCGTTGTGCGAGTTCGACATCAGCTCCCGGACGCGACGGGGCCATCAATGATGCGACGGATAATTGATCCGACGGCACCCGCTGAGGTTCGACATGGATCGCAAGCCGGTAACCGTCCCATTTCACTTCAAAGGCCCAATCTGGCCCTGTTGGCGGTTTCGGAACAAGCAGCGCCAGACATGGCTCGATCCTGTCCGGCATCGGATCGAGCTGTAGTGCGGGCTGGTCCGGGTTCGGTCGTGCGAGCGTACGGCTTTTAATGCCGTCTTGGGCCTTAATCGACCGGCCGATGGTGCGCGGGGTCTTGGATGTAGGTTTCGCCATCCGGGTATTCAGGCGAAATATAATTAAGATGCCGTGTTTGCGTGAACGGCGAGATTATACCATTTGACATTGATGCGAACTCATCGACGCCGTCACGCCGCACGAGCGGCGGCGCGCATCGCGCTTGCCAACCGGTTATCTTCAATGACGTTTGGTATTACTCTTACCAAATCCCTGCAACTGCAATCATTTTTCTGCCGCTCGCTATTCCTCGACGCCGTCAACCTGCCCCACGCGCCAAAGCCTGACGCAAGATCGTAGCAAGGGTGTCGATCTGGTAGGGCTTAGGAACGATTGTGAAATCCCGCGCGCCGACGCCCCCCCTGTCCTCGAACGTGTAGCCCGAGGTGAGTACGACCGGCAGTTCTGGACGTCGTTCCCGGATGGCGCGAGCCAGTTCCACACCGCTCATCCCACCCGGCATCATCACGTCGGAGAAGACGAGATCGACCCCGCGTTCATTGGCAAGTGCGCCTAACGCCCCTTCGGCGCTAGCAGTGCGGATCACGTCATAGCCGAGTTCGCTCAGCATTTCCGTCGCCAGCATCGCGACCTCGTAATCGTCTTCCACAAGCAGCACCACCCCCTGATCGGGCTCCTCCTCCTTCGTCGCAGGAAAATCGATCAGATGAGGCTCGCGGGTGACAGGGGTCTTGTCCGATTTCGGCAGAAGCAGGTTGACCGTGGTGCCCCTTCCAACCTCGCTTTCGATCGTGACCTTGCCGCCCGATTGTTGGGCGAACCCGTGAACCTGGGCAAGGCCGAGGCCCGAACCTTTGCCGATATCCTTGGTGGTGAAGAACGGCTCATAGACACGGGCCAGCACGTCCGGTGACATACCAACCCCATCGTCGATAACCGACAGCCGGACATAGGCACCCTCACAACCTTTCTTGATCCCATCGACGACGTTCTCAGCCGCGAGCGTGATAGTCCCGCCTTGCGGCATCGCATCGCGGGCGTTGACGCACAAGTTCAAGAGAACGAGTTCGAGTTCGCCGGGATCGACCTCAACCGGCCATAGATCGGGCGCGAAGCGCGTCGCGACATGCACATCGCCCCGTAGGCTGTGATCGAGCAGTTCCTGCATTGCACCGATCTGGCGATTGAGGGAGACGGGCTCGGGCTTGAGGGGTTGGCGGCGGGAGAAGGCGAGGAGCTGGCGCGTCAAAGTGGCCCCGCGCTTCACGGCCTCCTTCATACCATCGAGCAGGCGGGCCTTGCGTTCGGCTTGGGGCTGGCGTTCCAGCATATCGATGCCGCCCGACACGACCATCAGGAGATTGTTGAAGTCGTGCGCGACGCCGGAGGTGAGTTGTCCGATCGCCTCGATCTTTTGCGCTTGGCGGAGCTGTTCCTGGGCGACGGCCAACTCGGTTTGGCGTTGCTTTTCTGCCGTCACGTCGCGACCACTGGCGTAGATCAGATCGGCATCAGGTGAGGCGACCCATGATATCCAACGCGCCGAGCCATCCTTGTGCAGGTAGCGATTTTCGAAAGCGTCGAGCGTGCCATGGGTCGCGGTCGTCAGCGCCCCTTTGCTCGCCGCGTGATCGGCCGTGTCTATCAGCGCAAGATAATGCCGCCCGATCAGCTCGCCATGCTCCCACCCCAACACGCGCGTCCAAGACGGATTGACCGCGTGGATAACGCCGGCAAGATCGACGACGAGAAGCAAATCCTGCGTGTTGTTCCACGCCCGGTCGCGCTCGGCAGTCCGCTCTGCCACCCTCTGCTCAAGGGTGGCAGTCAGCTCTTGTAGCTCCGCCTCGCGCCGCTGCAGTCGTTCCTCGACCGCTTTACGGTCGGTGATATTGATCGCGGTCCCGATGACGCGGACGCATGTGCCGCCGTCATCGAACAATCCCCGACCCTTTGCCGATACCCAACGGATGACGCCGTCTTCCTTGCCGATGGTGCGATAGTCGACATCATAGGTGAGGCGGCGGACCGGATCGACAGCTGCAGCGAATGCTTCGCTGGTGGCTTCTAGATCGTCCGGGTGAAGCCCGGCATAAAAATCAGCCATGCTGCAGGGCACATCAGGCGAGATGCCGAACATTGCTTTTGTGCGGTGACACCAATTCAGCACGTCGGACAGTGGGTCCAGGTCCCAGGTCCCTACGTTTGCCGCATCGATGGCGAGACGGTAGACGTCTTCGCTGAAGGGTTTTTCCACGCTCATAGCTCAATCCTAGCCGAAACGGACGGCCTTAGAAAAGTGCCGAGGGCTACGCCAGTGATCTTTGTTTCGCGGCCAAAAGCACCCGTATGTCGGGAAGTACATCGTCCCACTGGCGGGCAAGAGCGTGTGACACGCTCACGAAGGCTACACAATGAGAACTCCCTTGGACGGCCTCGGTCAGCGGATCGAAGGGCGGGGTTCGCCCAGCTGACATTTCCAGCCTTGGCGGATCCCAATCGGTGATGCGGGCACCACATCTCGGCTCGTACTTTCGAGGGTTCAAGCGCCGCCATGGGCAATCCGCTGCCAAGTGGTTCTGCAGGTTTTCCAGTGCCATCTCCGGGCTGAACTGATGAGCGAGGCGCGCGAGTCGATACCGCCCGCGTCGAGGACAGAGGGCGCAATCGGCCCTTACCTCGACCGATGCCAATTCGATAATTTGCTCGGCGCAACCATTGCGCAATGTGAGAACAAAATGCGAACATAGGCAATGCGGCAGGTGGCCTGTGGATGGCCGAGGCGGGAGAACTCTGATGTCCATCACATACCACGTCGTGGTGCCGTTCGGCCGTGACAATGCCGGGAACGTCGTGGCGCTCGAAGTCAAAGAAGCGCCGAACTCCGATGCCGCACGTTCGCGTGCCAGGCTAGCCGCCGCGAGCCACGCCGGCGCCATCGCGTTCAGCCGAACCGGAGATCCTGACAGTGGCGAATTCGCCGATGCCGTAATCCTCGCCGCCTACGGCGAGGTCGACCAAAACATGCTGATGGAGTGACGACGATGAAAGCGAAAACGAAGAAGGCGGTGGCCCCGCAGCTTGATCTTAAGGACCCTCCCGTCGAGACTAAGGCCGAGGCGCCGAAGGAGGAGTTCAATTCGTTCCGAGGAGGCGGTGGGCCGGGCGGCCGGCGGAGCCTTTTCAGGGATCGGCGGGAGGGGGAGGCGGCGTGAGGCTGAAACATCTAAACGCCGATACCATGATCTTATATGGGGAACGGGCCGGCGCGAGGCCGAAATTCGGTCACCCGTTCGCAGTGGTCTTTCGCATCCGTTCGGGTGTAAAGGTTCCTCATTGATCGGCATCCGTCCGGGCCGACTGACGATGTGCTGAACGGGGTTGGGCGATCCGGGTGATACCAGACCTCCGCCAATCGGAGACCGTCAACGTAAAGCGCCTCGCATCCATTGGGCATTTCGTGCCAACCGTTAAGGCTCGTGTCGGTCCACTTCAAATCCGATCCTCCGGGCCGTCTTTCTTCCCGCCCCGTGCCACGACCAACAGCGCGCCATCCGGCAGCGGCCGTTGAAGCTTCAAGGCGTCGGAGGCCGGCGCCGTCATCCAAGTTTCAATTTCCTCCGGCGTCGTCAAGATGACCGGCATCGCCCTCGGATGGATCGCGCCAACCTCGGCATTCGGTGTCGTCGTCAGGAAGCCGTAGAGGTCAGCGGTAACCTCTCCCTCACGGACCTTGCGAACGGAGGTCCAGGGCGTCCAGATGCCGGCGAACACGGCCAGTGGGCGGCTCTCGTGTAAGCATGCGGCGTAGGCCGCAGTCGCGCTGGTCTCCCCGGCTATCGACTAAACCGCGTCAGGCTTTTCGGCCCTCGGCTTGATGGTGGGGGTGAGGACCTTGCGGCGTTTTTCGATGATCCAGGGTGCATCCTTGTGGATATCGACCAGCTGTTTAAGGCTCTCGATCCCATCATCGGTGAACGCCATCGTCCCGTCTTCACTGACGCCGACGATCCATAGCTGACCATCCTCGGTGTCCATTTCTTCGGCGACCTCGAGCAGCCAGTCCTCATCCTCGCCAAGCATGTCAGCGACATGGCCAAGAGTGAACACATGACTGACTTTGTTGACGTGTCCCATCACGCCGCCTGCTTCGCCAAGCCTTGCTGTTGCGAAGTCTTCCAGCTCCAAGGCAGCAGCTCGTCAAGGCGATGAAGCGGGTGCGTGGCGATGCGTGCGAGGACGTCGGCCAGCCAAGCTTGTGGATCGACATCGTTCATCTTGGCGGTGACGATGAGGCTGTACATGGCGGCGGCGCGGTGGCCGCCGCGATCGGAACCACAGAAGAGCCATGACTTTCGACCCAGAGCGATCCCTCTGAGCGCCCGTTCGGCGGCATTGTTGCTGATGCAGATCCGGCCATCGTCGAGGAAGCGGGTGAACGAGGGCCAGCGCTTGAGCATGTAGTTCATGGCCTTGGCGAGGTCGTGACCACGGGCGAGCCTAGCACACTGCTCACGCATGTAGACTTTGAGGTCCGCCACCAACGGTGCGCTCAGGTCCTGGCGAACCGCCCGTCGCAGCTCGGCGGTCTGGCCATTGATCCTGCGCTCGATCTCGAACACGGCGTCGATCCGGCGCACGATCTCCATGGCCATGGGAGAGATGACAATCTCCTTTTTGCCGGCGGACTTGCGCCGCGCATTCTCCTCGAGATCGGCCATGGCGAAGAAGGGCCTGCGGGCGTGGACCCAGCACGCCGCCTCCTGGATGAGGCCCGGTGCGCGATCAGCTTCATAGAGCTTGGCGTAGCCGTCAAAGGCGTCAGCCTGAAGGATTCCGCTGTAGCCGGCCAAATGGGCTTGCGGATGCTCGCCCTTGCGATTGCGCGAATAGTAGAACATCGCCGCCGGTGGATCCGATCCGCCGAAGGGTCTGTCGTCACGGACGTAAGTCCAACATCGCCCGACATCGCAGCGTCCCGAGGCCAGCACCGGCACGGTCGTGTCGTCGCCATGCAGGCGTTTCGCCGCCAAGACGTGGGATTCCACCCGCCGCAGGAGCGGCTCCAACACCGTGCAGACGGCGCCCACCGCGTCGGCCGCGGTGGACAGGCTGATCGATACCCCTTCCCGGGCATAGCGCTCGATCTGCCGGTTGAGCGGCTGATGTTGTCCGAACTTCTCGAACAGGATCATCGCCAGAAGGCTGGGGCCCGCCCAACCTCGGGGGATCACATGGAACGGCGCCGGCGCCTGGCTGATCGTCTCACAATCGCGGCAGGTGAACTTCTCCCGCACGGTCTCGATCACTTGCCATTGACGCGGGATCGTCTCCAGGGTCCGGGTTACGTCCTCCCCCAGTTTGCGCAGCCGGGTTCCGCCGCAGCATTCACACGCCTTCGGCGGCTCGATTACCACGCGGTGCCGGGGCAGATGGTCTGGAAAGGTGTTGCGTTCGGCCGGCCGCTTGCGAGTAAAGGCCGCCACTGTCGTCGTCGTGGTGGCGGCAGCCTTCTCGGCAGCGATCTCGTCCGCGGTGGCGCTGGCCTCCAGCTCCTCGAAGGTCAGCTCCATCTGATCGATCAGCCGGGCGGATCGCTCCGACTGCGGCCCGTAGACCTGCCGCTCCAGTTTGGCGATCCGCAGCTTCTGATGGGCGATCAGCGCCTGATCCTCTGACGCCATGGCCTTGGCCACAGCCAGTTCGGCCCGCGTCACCAGCAGCGCGGCTCGCAGCGCGTCGATATCGTCTGGAAGGGCTTCAAGACCGGCGTCCATGACAAGGATTAAATCATAAAAACATGGGCTTGTGGCAGCCAAAACGACCAGCGCCACAGCAATTTTTCCTATCCGGCGCTCGCCGGTCGCCACGTCTGTTGCGGATTACGCCAGTCGATCGCCTCCAACATGAAGCCCATCTGACCCACTGAAATCGAAATGGCGCCGTCCTTGGCGCATGGCCAGACAAAGCGCCCGCGATCAAGACGCTTGGCGTAGAGCGACAGGCCAATCCCGTCATGCCACAGGATCTTTACCAGATCCCCCCTGCGTCCACGGAAGATGTAAAGATCGCCCGCATGGGGATCTCGCTTCAGCCCTTCCTGAACCTCTAGGGCCAGTCCCTGCATGCCGCGGCGCATGTCGGTGTGGCCGGTCGCGATCCACACACGCACGGTCGAGGACATGGGAATCATCGCAGTGCCCGCAAGGTCGCCGCGATGATCCGATCCGGCGCCGAAGCGTCGATCCGGACCCGGATATCCCGTCCCAACTCCACAACGACCGCCGGAGGGGGCACAAGGGTCGCAACCGGCTCCTCGGTGATGACCGCAGGCAGGAACGCAGGCGTCCGAGCTGCGGCGTCCATCTTGCGCCGCCACGTATACAGCAGCCCCGTCGAGACATCATGGCGCCACGCCACCTGCGAGATGACCGCCCCCGGCGAAAACGCCTCTTCCAAGATCTGTCGCCGGCTCTCGTCCGACCATCGCCGACGCCGATCGACCCCCGTCACCAACACTGTCTGGCTCATCCGACTGCTCGTAAGCGCGCTCTTAAGGTCACTCTTCAGAGCACATCATTGGCTATGCGGACGTTGCCCGAAAGGCGGCCCAGGGCGGAGGCTTACGCTCTCGTGAAAGGCGAACCATATGTCGCCGCCGGCCTCGCGATTGAACTCACTGAAGCTCGTGAAGGGCACAACGCACCGGTTCTCGACCCCTAGCCAGCGCTTCCAGTGAGACGAAGCCGTGTTGCGAATGTTGGTCGTCCCACTGTCCGGCTCCATCCGCAGTAGCGCCGGGAAATCGACGGGCTTGCCCTTGGCCCCCAACTTCTCGACCCGCTTCTTCGTGGCCTCGAATAGCGCCTGTTTCGACGACGGCATGCCCCACCGCGCCATGGTTAGTTCGCGGCCGGCGTGCGTGTTGCGGACGATTGGCGCCGGATAGTCAGGAAAAACGGCCGGCATGGGCGGGAGGTTGCCCGTGCGGTCCACCATCGCCCGTGTAAATTCGAGGATGGCTTGCTGTCCCCTGGTTATGGAATAGAGGTTACACACAATCTCGCCTCGGGCTCACCTTTCTGCCTAGACGGGGACGGAGGCCTGCGTTCGCCCCAACAACCAGTGCTCGGATCGCGGAGGCATTTCAACCGCAAGTGGCCCACTGGTGATGCGAGCACCGCGCCTATGCGGCGCAAGTCCTCGCGATTCAATCGAACTTCAATCGCAAACGACTTATCCACGCATCTGGCCAAAAGCTGTTGCAGCACATAGTCGGTCGCCAACGCCACGTCCGCCAAATATTCCGGGTCTGAGATTTCGTAATGATCCGTCGTTCGCGAGCCTTCCTGAACTGTGTGGCCAAGCCACATGCTCCGCTTCTCGCGCGGCACGGCCGGCGCCAGCTTGCGAACCATCGTTGCCATAAAAGTGCGCGGTGATTTTTGCGTGATGTCGGGCAAGCCGATGTCGTCGGCGATTCGCTTAACGGCCCGCTTCACAGTTCCAACCGGCTCGCGTTTGTAAAGCAGCGGCGCGGGGCGCGCGACGGTCTGAACGCCCAGCCGATGATCGGTGAACGTCCTTGGCTCCATCCACGTCACCATGCTAGCGGCAAGCGTCCGGCAACACACAATGCGGGAGCGCCGCTTGTTCGTCTGTATCCGGCCGGGGATGTCCAGGTCGATGACGTTCGTCCGTCTGTCCCATTGCGCATAAGGGTCGAAATCGGTGACAGCTTCCGGCCGCGCCCACTTGGCTAACGCCAAAGAGCCCATCGTTTGAAATGCTCAGTTTCGAGCGCGTCGATAAAGCGTGCCATCTCGTCAAGCGTCGGGACGAACGTCGGCCTGGCCGTAGCCGTCATTCGAAGCTCTTTGCGCAATTGCTCCTCGGTCCACAGAAACGATGGCGCATGGCTTATGAGGGAGCCCTCAACTTCCCGGCCTAGTGGATCCTTTCGAATCTTGACTCTGGCGGCGTCGGCAAAGGCGGCGCCCATCACGGAAAAGCTTCGCTTGATAGTAGACGCGGCGTGCCCGTGGGTAGCATTGAGCCATCGGCCGAAGTCAAGTTGCCTTGATGGCGTCCAGGCCGCCACGGGGGCTGCGCTCAAGCCCTTAACTGCAAGGTATTGAGCCACGAGTGTCGAGACCCTAACGGCGTAATCTTCAGATCGAATTTGTGTAGCCCGACCTTTTAGATAGGATGATATGACGGCTGATGTAAGAACTGCCTGAGGGTGCGGTGCGTCTTCTATTCTGATCGGGGCAACCGCTGTGAGCGAGACGAGCGCTTTCTTGGCCAGTTCAAAATCTGCTGTTCGAAGACTTTTGCGGCGAACTGTCCTTGCTCCAGCGTCATACCGGCAAGCGTACCAGGCGCCTCCTCGGCCCGGATGGGGGCAGTCGAGATAGTAGTCCCCGATGGACCATCGGGTTTCGGTGTTGGCGCGTTTGTCGGACCCATCGTGATCGGCGGACATCGGCTGAACTTCCTGACGATAAAGCTCTCGACATCCGCAATCTCATAATGCGGCCCATCGGGCATTTGAAAGAATCGAATTTCTAGGTTGCGCCGCGCTTTGCGGAGCGCCGAACCGGGAAGCATCGGCCACGTCGCCAACACTTCGTCTTCGGGCACAAGATTCAGAGTGATGGCACGGTTCATGATGACTCCCGTTGACCGCCGGTCGGCCCCCGAAACCGGCGCTAAGCGTTACCGGTTGGTAGGTTTCAGCAAAACACCGACGCCACCGTCTTCGTCAATAAATTCGACGCCCTCGGCCTCGAACGCAATGCGGATCGCGGCGACTGTGCGATTACGCACGGGCTCACCGGATTCAAGTCGCACGAGCGTATTGGTCGATACATCCGCGCGAGTTGCGAGTGCAGCGAAGGTCAATTTCAGACCCGCGCGGGCCATCCTGACTTGAGCAGCCGAAAGCGTTAGTTGCAATTTCATGGCGATTTTCATTGACTATGACGAATTGGAAATGGTTAATATGGTGACAGGTGGCGATTTCGCTACCATACAGAAAGTTGTCCTGAATGTCGATTCACCAGTCATTCCGCGCCGCCGCCCCATTGCAACCCGACGCCGCCCTCATCGCCGCCGTCGCCGCGTGGCACCAAGAGGAGGATTTCACAGAGTCCGCAGGCGACGACAGTGAAGTCGCCCGCTTCCAGGCGGAAGCCATGCGGCTTCATCGCCTTATCAAAGCCACGCCCGCCGTGACGCTTAAGGGGGCGGTGGCCAAAGGGAGCGTGGCGATTCGGTGCGACAAGCAGTTCAACGGCGACGCGCACGATCAGTTTGAGGAGCTAGCCATGGATGCACTGCGCGAACTGCTGGCGCTGCAACCGGCTCCTGTCGTGAAGGAAAGGCGCCGCGCGTGATAGCCGTCCTCCTGGCCCGGTTGCAGACTTGGGGGATCCGCGTTCGTGCGCTGGCTCGCAAGCCTTCAGTTAGGCTTGGCTCGATCCCACGCTGCCATCGCCCAATGGCGCAGATCGGCTTCTGTCGCCACGTGAGTTGCGCCTGACGACTGTGCGACTGGCGGGTCGTAGGCGACTTTGCCGCCTTGTACCGACAGGCGCCCTAAAACGGTTTCGCCGCGCCGAAGCTGAAAATGGTCATCAAGGGTGAACGGGCCGCCCTCGCCAGCATTTACGTGGAGGTTGCCCAAGTAATTCGCTCTGAAGCGCTCAACGAGCCGCTTGAGCATTTTCGGCGTGAATTGCGGATTGGCATTCATTGCCACTTCTCCCATAGCGCCAGACTGCCGCCGGCTGCCAAGGCACCATAGCACGCAGTCCAAACGAGAGTGCGTTTCCCTCGCGGATCGGTGGGCGGCATGGCGCGCGATTTGGCGCGGTGGGTTGCCGACGCGCGCAATCTGATTAAAATGTCAGCATGAACGAATCGACGGACAGTGACGACGTGTTGTTTTTCAGCCAGAACCCGGCGCGAAAATATCGTGTCAGGCTGGCGACTGAAGCCGAGCTAAGCAAAGCAAGGGATAACGGTCTTGTATTAATGAAGCCATCTCGGGCCGACTTATCTTATTATATGGCTAGTAAACGATTAGTGCTAGGTTCTGTTGACAAAGAGGATTCCCAAGCGGGATGATTTTTGATTCACGTTTGTTTTTGCGGAAAGACGAACGTGAGTCGCTACGAAATCTCCAACGAGCAATGGGCGGTGATTGAGCCCTTTTTGCCGTCCGAGTGTGGTCGGGGATGCCGGCCCGCCCATGACAACCGTCGTTTCTTTAACGGAATGATGTGGATTTTGAGGAGCGGAGCACCTTGGCGGGATCTGCCCGAGAGCTTCGGCAAGTGGAATTCAGTGTTCCAGCGGTTCCGCCGATGGTGCCAGCAGGGCATCTTCGATGCTTTGCTCGAAACCTTGGTCGAGGTAGGCATCGCCGACGAGTGGGAGACCCAAATGGTGGATTCGACCATCGTCCGGGCGCATTCTCAGGCAGCCGGCGCAAAAGGGGGATCCAAAATCAGGGATTTGGTCGCTCGCGCGGCGGTTTTACGAGCAAAGTCCACTGTCGGTGTGACGCCATCGGACGCCCTGTCGCCTTCGAGGTCACCGGAGGCGAAGCCTCCGACATCCGCCATCTTGAGCCCCTGATGGACGATCCCGTCGCTATCGCCAAACCGAAGGCCCTTCTCGGAGACAAAGGCTACGACAGCGATAGCAATCGAGAGGCTCTCCTGGTCCAGGGCATTCTTCCTGTCATACCATCCAAAAGGTCTCGAAAAGTCATCATTCCGCATGACGAAGTCGCCTACAAGGATCGTAATCGAATCGAGCGGATGATCAACAAACTCAAGCAGAACAGACGCATCGCCACGCGCTTCGATAAAACACTATCCTCGTTCACGGCATTCATAAGCCTCGCAGCCATCAGAATTTGGTTGCCGACCTTTGTCAACAGAACCTAGGTTTCAAATTCGATAAAATAATAGAAGATCCGCAAGATTACGTCGATAGTGAGGCAGAAGCGAAGTTCTATTACTATAATACGTCAGCCGCTACTTAAGATTGTTCTATGTCAGTTCGAAAACGCACCTGGACGAACGCCAAGGGTGAGGCAAAGCAAGCCTGGATCGTGGCGTACACCGATCAGGCCGGGAAGCGGCATATCAAGACATTCGAACGGAAGAAGGAGGCCGAGACCTACGCGGCGGCGACCCATATGGGCGTTCGGGATGGCACGCACACCGCCGACTCACAGAGCGTCACCATCGCGGTGGCGGGCAAGCTTTGGCTGGCGACGGGCGAAAAGAACGGCTTAGAGCGGTCTACGCTCGACGCCTATCGGCAACACCTAGACATCCACATTCGGCCCTACCTTGGCGCCGTCAAGCTATCGCAAATGACGGCGCCGATGGTTCGTGAATTTGAAGACAGCTTGCGTAGCGGAACCCCCCTCCCCGCTTCGGATGCACCCGCACAACGCCCTCGCTCAGCCGCGATGGTCAAGAAGGTTCGAACCAGTCTCAGTTCCCTCCTAGCCGACGCACAGGAGCGCGGCCTTGTCGGGCGGAATGTTGTGAGTAAGCTTCGTTCTACCCGGGGGCGTGGCAAGGAGCGGCAGGCTGAGCGGCGCCAGAAGGGTAAGGTTCGGGCCGGGGTTGACATGCCGACGCGGGAGGAGATCCGCGCGATCCTGGCCAGTGCGAAGGGGCGGTGGCGTCCGTTCCTGCTTACGGCAATATTCACGGGGCTTCGCGCCTCAGAGATGCGAGGGCTGCGATGGGTCGATGTTGATTTCAAGCGTAATGAGATTCATGTCCGACAACGGGCCGACCGCTACAAGGTTATTGGAAAGCCGAAATCGGAGGCCGGGGAGCGGACAGTCCCCTTGCCCCCGCTTGCAGCCGCATCGCTTCGCGAATGGCAAATCGACTGCCCGAAGAGCCCTGATGAAATTGTGTTTCCGACACGGCTTGGCCAAATCGAGCATCACAAAAATATTGTCCGAAGCGGGCTTATGCCGGCACAGGTAGCGGCCGGCGTGACAACGTCGAAGGTCGGTGCGGATGGTGCGTCCGCCACAACCGCGAAGTATCCGGGCCTGCATGCTCTCCGTCACTTTTATGCCTCATGGTGCATAAATCGTAAGGCTGAGGGCGGCCTCGAACTGCCGCCGAAGATGGTTCAAGAACGGCTCGGCCACTCGTCAATCAGCATGACGATGGATGTGTACGGCCACATGTTTCCGCGAGGTGACGACTCGGAGGAATTGGAAGCTGCGGAGCGGTCTTTAATCGGCTAATTCGGTGCCGAAATAGGTTCGCGGGATGTTGGCACGCGACAAAAAGTGTACATAGCGCCAAAAAAATCAATGAAATCAATGCTGCGCTAAGGACTGTAAATCCGCTGGCTACGCCTTCGTAGGTTCGAGTCCTACCTCCTCCACCATCCATGGAGCCCTCCGCCGGGTCGAGGAAACCTTCGGCCGCTCGCGCCCATGTGTTGTGCAGGGGCTGCCTTCGGATGATTTTCGCTGTTTATACCAACCAGCCGCAGAAGGCGGTTTAAACTTCCGAGATCATCCGCGTCAGAGGACCGGCTTCGCGCCCGCGGGCTTTGCCAAAGCAGGGTTCTGCCGGTGGCCTCCAGGACGGTCTGGCTTGGATCGTCCTGTCACCGGATCGACCCGAACCGTGCTATAGACCCTCGCCCGGTTTGCAACGCTGCAGAAGGCCTCGCGCCCGTTGAGGTGAAGATGGACAACGCCTTTCAAGTTCCATCGACCCGGCGGCTGTTTTTGACGGGCGCTGGTGCGAGCGTGTTGGCAATGCCGCATGTGGCGCGGGCGGAGGCGTCCAAACCCTGGCGGCTGGCGCATTCGCTGCCGCGCTTCCACCCCGTGCACGCCGCGATCGAGTTTTTTGTCGGGATCATCAAGGAGCGGACCAGCGGCGAAGTCGTCATCGACATTTTCGCCGACGGCGAACTCGGCCAGGAGGTGCAGATCGTGGAGCAGGCCCGTCAGGGCCGGCTCGATATCGTCAAGGCCAGCGCCAGCGTCATCGAACGGTCAAGCCCGACATTCGGAGTTTTCAATCTGCCCTTCGTGTTCCGCGATCAGGGCCATTGGCGTGCCGTGACCAGCGGGGCGATCGGCGAATCCATTCTCGCGTCCTCGACAGGGTCGGGTCTCACCGGCCTCACCTTCTACGAGGCGGGTTCGCGAAGCTTCTATGCGCAAAAACCGATCGATCATCCGGACGATCTCAAGGGCCTGCGCATCCGCATCCAGCCATCGCCGACGATGATGCGATTAATGCAACTGCTTCAGGCCCAGCCGGTGCAACTGGCCTGGGATGTGACCTACGAGGCCTTGAGCACCGGCCTTGTCGATGGTGCGGAGAACAGCGTCGTGGCTCTCGTCGTCGGGCGCCATGGCGAAGTGGTCCGCTATTATTCCTTCGACGAGCATACAATGGTGCCGGACGTGCTTCTGGTCAGCAATCGTCGATGGGACGTCTTGTCAGTTGCTCAACGGCAAATCTTCCGCGATGCGGCGGCACTGTCTTATGCGCGAATGAACGAGCTATGGACTCCCTATGCCGCAGAGGCGCGCCGCAAGGTCGAAGCCATGGGCGTGACCTTCACCAGTCCTGATAAGCGCCCTTTCATCGAACGCGCGGCTCCGATGACGGCCGAGTTCGGCCAGGATCGTGTGATGGCCGAGTTGGTCTCGCAAATCGGCCGCGTCTAGATCCTGGGTGTCTACCGAGGGCCGCCTTGCAACGCCTGAACCCGGAGCGGCTCGGCCGATGGATCGTCGCTGGCGACGAGCGGAAGCACGATACGGAACATCGTTCCTCCATCGGGGGCGGAGGTCAGCCAGATGGATCCGCCGAGCTGATGGGTGACGATGTTATAGACGATGTGCAGGCCGAGGCCGGTCCCGCCTTGCCCGCGCAGCGTCGTAAAGAAGGGATCGAACGCCCGCCGTCGGATCTCGTCGCCCATGCCGTTGCCGTCGTCGGTAAAGGTGATTTCGACCTGATCCGGCTTGATCAGCCTCGCTTCGATCCGGAGAGTTCCGCTCTGATCCTGGGTGAAGGCGTGGGTCGTGGCATTGACGAAGAGATTGGTGAGCACC
Source organism: Lichenihabitans sp. (assembly GCA_965214365.1). Taxonomy (GTDB): domain Bacteria; phylum Pseudomonadota; class Alphaproteobacteria; order Rhizobiales; family Beijerinckiaceae; genus Lichenihabitans. The sequence continues at coordinate 100,721 of CBDCBM010000003.1, read as the reverse complement.
TGACCATAAGGGCCAGGGTATGAATTCATCCCGATGTCGGGCGGAACGGACGAGTGAAGCTCGATCCGCCGCGTCTTGAGACCGGGCCGCAGGCTCGACATAATCTGATCTGTGGCCTCCCGAAGGTCGAAGGGCCGCCGGTCGGCATGGCTTCGATCGACCGCGACCTGCTTGAAGGATTGAACCAGGTCCCCGGCGCGCTCCAGGTTGCCGATGAGCTGGCGAGTGCCTTCCCGTCCCGCTTCGATGAACTCGACCACCTGCGAGCGTCGCAGCGTTCCAGCGTCGAAGTCCCTCGAAAAGCCTTCGCACCGCTGCGCCAAGCTCGACGCCACCGTGAGGCTCATGCCGATGGGCGTATTGACCTCATGGGCGACGCCAGCCACGAGGCCGCCGAGCGCGGCAAGTTTTTCGGCTTGCACCAAGCTGGTCTGCGCGTCACGCAGGTTGCTCAAGGCGATTTCGGCGGCTTCCTTGGCCGAGCGTAGTTCAGTCTCAGCGCGGTGGCGGGCGATAGCCACGCCTCTGAAGACGTCGAGAGCCCGCGCCATCGCGCCGATCTCGTCGCGGGCATCGAGCCCCGAAACATTCTGCTGATATTCCCCCGACACGATCGCCGCGGTGACCTTCATGAGATCGGTCAACGGCCGGCTGATGGTGCGGGCGACCAGAATGCCGAGCACAACGATGATCACCAGGGATATGACCACGACGAAAAAAATCCGCGTGTAGATCTCCGACAGAGCCTCATCGAATTGGCTATGGGTCTTGGCCTCGCGCTCGCGCAACCGCAGCGACAGCGTATCGATGGCGCTCGACATCGCCCTGCCATTCCCGTCGACAAGCTCACGCAGCAGCCGGGACTGCGTTTCGAAGGCTCGCGCGAGGATGTCGAGCCCCGATCCCAAGGCGACGGCCCGTTGCTCGAGCCGCTGCAACGCCCCGAGCTGCAGGTCCGAATCCGCAAGGTCGTGCATCACCGGAATGGTGCGGAGGATGATCGCCAGGTTCCGGCGGGCCTCCTCGGCCGTGTCCGATGTCAGGGCGATGTAATAGGCGTTCACGGCGACCAAGATGGCCGAGAAGGCCTCGCGCGACTTGCCGAGCGACGGCCAGACCAGATTTCCCAGATTGCGGGTCGCGGCATCGATGATGGCATAAAGCCCCGCCATCTCGCGCGCCGGCTTCGAGACTTTGGTCTCATAGGTCTTGACCGTCGCGGCCTGTGCGGCGCGCAATCGCTCGAAATCGGCGAACGACCGATCGGTGATCTGTTCCAGCACTTCGACCGCTTCGACGAGCACCGGCTCGGCGGCGACATGCGTGACGAAGCTGGTCTTCAGCTCTTGTCGCCGCTGCTCGATCTCGGCCAGGATTTCGGCGTCGGGCCGGCTGAAGTAACGCTGCAGCAGAAGTTGCAGACGTCCGACATCGCTCTCGATCGAGACCAACGCCAGGTCGGACTGTCTGACGACGCTGAGTTCACGCCAGGCTCCACTGAGGATACGCACCCCGTCCCAGACGAGGATCCCCAGGGCCACCACGACGATGGCATTGATGAGTGCGATCAGGAGAATACGCCACCGGATCGGCCAAGCGCGCAGGAAGGCTTCAAGCCGCCTATGAAAGAGAAAGCTTATTCGGGTCCGGAGCGCCGCGTAGGCACGTCGCGCAAGCGTCATGGCCCACGAACCTATTGTGCGGCCTGGATGCGTTCGATCAACGTTTTCATGCTCGGGTCCGCTTCCGCTTTGGCATAGAGGCCGGACATGGCCGCTATGAAGGGCGCCTTGTCTACCTCCGTGACGATGAAGTTTCCGCCGTCCTGCGCTTGCCGCTTCGACCTCTCCTCCCAGGATAGCCACTCACGGCGCATGAATTGGCTCGACTCCTCTGCAGCGCGCTTGAAGATCGCCTGATCGTCGACAGAGAGTTCGTCCCAGGCTTTGCGCGACATCAGCAGCACCTCGGGCGTCATCGTATGCTCCGTCAGCGTGATGTGACGCGCGAGCGTATAATGCCCTGCGGCGACATAGGACGGCCAGTTGTTTTCCGCGCCGTCGACGAGGCCGGTCGACAGGCCGGTGGTGACCTGCCCATAGGGCAATTCCACCGGTATGGCGCCGAGGGCCAGCATCATGGACGAGGCGAGTTCCGACTGCTGAACCCGGATGTGTAGACCTGCGAGATCAGCCGGGGAGTGGATCGGCCTCACGCTATTGTAGATGGAGCGCGATCCGGCATCGTAATAGGTCAGGCCGACGAAGCCGTAGGGACTGAGCCGTGACAGAATATCGGCGCCGATCGGCCCATCGATCACGCGATGGAGATGCTCGATAGAATTGAAAAGAAACGGCATGGCGAGAGCGTTGGCTTCCGGAACAAAAGCCGCCAGCGGCGCCATGCTGACCCGATTGAGATCGATCGCACCGACGCGGGTTTGCTCGATCGTCTCCTTCTCCTCGCCGAGTTGGCGGGACGGAAACACGCGAATATGGTGCCGCCCTCCCGTGCGCTCCTGCACGAGGCGACCCATGTAGAGAAGAGCCTGAACGGTCGGATAGTCCTCCGACTGCGTGTCGGCGGCCCGAAAGTCCCGCGCCATGGCGCCCTGCGGCGCGGTAGCGACGGCGGCAAGGAGGCAAGCGGCCATCGCCATGGCCCCTGCGCGGCGCGGCAGCATCTGCAAAAGACCCACCTTCCCCCCAATCCGGCCGCGTCCCGATTTTAGCCTCGGTCGAAATCACCGCCGACCTGCCTCGCTATCCTACCTCTTTCTGTTTTGAAAGGACGGTTCGCATCGATTCTGCGCTTCTCTCAGCACGACGAGGCTCCTCGCGCCCTGCCGCTCGCGGATCGGTGACACCACGTTGCCCGCTCGTCCCAGCCTCGGCCCAACACCGCGAACCCGTGGTGGCCACGCGCTCGAAGCCTTGGTTGACCGAACCAGCCCTGTCCGCGATCATCCTATAAATGACCAGCCCTTGTTCGATGCCGGACGCCGAAGATCTTGCCTGCCTTGGCGCGAGGACCGTCGCCAGTTTGATCGCCTGCCGCGACGTATCGGTGCGAGAGGTCGTGACGGCGGCGCTCGCACGGATCGATGCTCACAATCCCGTTCACAATGCCATTGTTTCCCTGAGGCCTCGACAAGATATTCTGGCCGAAGCGGATGCGGCGGATCGGGCCGTCGCAAGCGGGGAGCCCCTCGGGGTTCTGCATGGCCTGCCGATCGCCATCAAGGACCTGGCCGCCACCCGGGGCCTCAGGACGACGCAAGGCTCGCCGCTCTTCGCAGATATTGTCCCCGACATAGACGCGCTGCACGTCTCGCGCATCCGAGGCGCCGGGGCGATTATCATCGGCAAGACGAATGTTCCGGAATTCGGCCTCGGCTCGCATACGTTCAACCCGGTGTTCGGCACTACCCGTAACGCGTTTGATCCGACGCGGAGCTCTGGTGGATCGAGCGGGGGCGCCGCCGTGGCGCTGGCGCTGTTCATGCAACCCCTCGCGGACGGCAGCGATTTCGGCGGCTCGCTGCGCAATCCGGCCGCGTGGAACAATATATTCGGCTTTAGGCCGTCGCAGGGTCGGGTGCCGTCCCATCCGGCCGAGGATGGTTTCATGTCCCAACTCGCCACCGACGGGCCGATGGCGCGGCATGTCGAGGATCTGGCCATGCTGCTCTCGGTGCAGGCGGGTTTCGACATCCGCGCGCCGCTGTCGCTGCCCGATGCTGGCTATAGGTTCGAGGACCGCCTTAACGAAATCCGCCCAAGCAAAATCGCATGGCTCGGCGATCTCGGCGGTCATCTGCCGATGGAAGACGGGGTCCTCGACCTTTGCCGGGAGGCGCTCGGCACGTTCGAGCGGCTTGGCTGCGGCGTCGAAAGCCTCGTCCCGGCTTTCGACTTCGAAGCGCTCTGGCGGTGCTTCATTGTCTTACGCCAGTTTTCGACGGGCGCCCGTCTGGCGGAATTCACCCGAGATCCGGACAAGCGGGCCCTCCTCAAGCCCGAAGCGCAGTGGGAGGTGGAAGGCTTTCTCGATCTCACGGCCGGTGAGGTCCAAGCGGCGGCCGTGGTGCGCACGGCGTGGTATCAGCATGTCCTAGCGCTCTTCGACGACTTCGACTTTCTGGCGCTGCCTTCGGCGCAGGTCTTCCCCTTTCCGCAAGACTGGAAATGGCCAAGCTCGATCGCTGGCCGCACCATGGACAGCTACCACCGCTGGATGGAAGTCGTCGCGCCCGTCACCCTGTCGGGCTGCCCGGCCATTAGCCTGCCGGCGGGTTTCGGGACAGGCCCTCACACGGGGCTGCCGATGGGTGTGCAACTCGTCGGCCGACCGCGCGACGATTTATCGGTGCTTCAGCTCGCTTATGCCTACGAGCAGGCCAGCCCATGGATCGCCGCCGCGCGGCGATAGAGGTTAGCCCCGCACGCGCGATTTACTGGGATCGAAATGCGGGAAAGAGGTGATGCGGGCGCCCAGGCGCTTGCGGTGCCCGTCGAGCTTGCCGATCTCGATCGCGGAGCCGGCAACCGCATGGGTCACATCGAGCCGTGCCAGCGCGATCGTCTTTTTGAGGATTGGGGAGCGCGTCGCGCTTGTCACGACGCCTACCTGGGCCCGGCCCACGAAGACCGGATCGCCATGGCCGATCGTGTCGTTACCGTCGAGGTCGAGCCCGACGAGCTTGCGCGACAGATTGGCCTTGCGACGCACGAGGGCCTCGCGCCCCACATAGTCGACGGCCTTGTCCGGCACCGTGAAGCCGATGCCGGCCTCGAACGGATCGGTCTGATCGTCGAAATCATAATGCGCGAAAACCAACCCCGCCTCGACCCGCAGCATGTCGAGCGCATCGAGGCCGAGCGGCGTCAGCCCCATCGGCTTGCCGGCTTCGGCGATGGCGTCCCACACCGCCAACCCGTCCTTGGGGTGGCACCAGACCTCATAGCCGAGTTCGCCCGTATAGCCGGTGCGCGATACGACGACGGAGGGGCCGGCCGCATGGCCAAGGCGCCCGATGGTGAAGCGGAAGAGCTTCAATTCGGCGATCGAGGGCTGGCTGGGTCCGGTGACGATGATCTGCCCGAGCAAGTCCCGGCTCTTCGGACCCTGAACCGCGAGATTGTGCAACTGGTCCGTAGAGGACCGAACCCAGACGTCGAGGCTCCAATCTTGAGCCTTCTGACGCAGCCAGAGGCCGGTCGCATCGTCCCCCGCGATGACACGGAAATTATTGGCGCCGAGCCGCATCACGGTCGCGTCGTCGATCATGCCGCCATGCTCGTAACAGAGTGCCGTGTAGACGATCTGCCCCACCGAAAGTTTTGCCATGTCGCGCGTCACAGTGCGCTGCAGCAGGGTCTCGGCGTCCGGCCCCGTCACCTCGAACTTTCGCAGAGGGGAGAGGTCCATCACAGCGACGTTGTCGCGGCAGGCCCAATATTCCGCGATCGCGCCATGGTCGGTGAAGCTGGTCGGCAGCCAGAAGCAGCGATAGTCGACGAATTTTCGCGTCAGGGTCTCGATCCGCGAATGAAAGGCGGTCTCGCGCGTCAGGCGGGGTTCGGCATCGGGCGTCATGCGAAAGGCTGATCCCTTGGAGAAGGTCGTGCCGCCGTCATAGACGCGGACGTGAATGTCGGTGGGGTTCCACCCATTGGCCGGATCGATGTCGTCCGCGCAGGATGAAGAGGCGCACACGAGGTCGGTCAGCGCCCGCAGCAGCACATAATCGCCGGGTCGCGACCAGGGCTCGTCGAAGGTGAGCGCGTCCGCATGGTCGATGGCGGTGTTGTAGAAGAAGTTGATCGCCGGCCAACCCCGGCGCGGCTTCACTGCGAAGGGCTCGAGCACGACGTTGAAATTGTCCGAGCAATTGGGGTGGCCGGGGTAGCCGGCGTCCTCGTAATATTTAGCCGTGCAGGCAAGCGCGAACGTGTCATGCCGTCCAACGGTATCTCGGATCACCTCGATGAGGGGCCGCATATCCTCGTCGTAATATTTGGAATGAAGACCCGGTCCCGGGAACGCGGAGCCCATCAGTGTCCGTGTCGTGGTGGCGTCAAGCCCCTTCTCGACGCCTGCCGCGAGGTGGACAGCGTCAAAGGCGAGAAAATCGGAACATTGCCGCCCCTCGACGTCGATGATCTGGATGTAGTCGCCCGCCTTGACCCGATAGGCGCGGGCCTCGGCGGCTGGAACATGCAGATCGAGGCGCACGTCGGCCAAGGGCGGCGGCAGCGTGGCTTGCGCACCGGCGCGTTCGACATCGAGAACGAGATCGGTCGCGGCACCCTGCCCGTGGGGTGCCATGGGGATACCGGGCGCCGCGATGACGGTAACGATATCGGCCGGCGCGATCCATTCGAACCGGCTCCCCGCCCTCTGGCCGGACGCCAGCACCCGAAAGTGGGATGGGACGTCGGCATCGCCCATCAGGCGAAGCGCCAGGCTCGTGGCGTCGTCCGGGCTCGGGAGGTTCTCGGCGAGACATGGCCCCGGTCTCGGCGGCGGGAGGCCGGAAAGGTCGAAGCCCGGCACATCGAGCAGGACGAGATCGGCCGGCTGAAGTCCCTCTGGATCCGTGATGGCCAGTCGATCACCGGCTTTCAGCGCTACGGTCACAGCCCCGCCGCCACGCACGACGCTGCGCTCGCATCTCCGAATATTTGCCGAAACAGAAAGCGGAACAATGTTTTGGTTCATAGCCCGTCTGGCCCCGGTTTTCCCTCATCCCGCTCGCGGGAAAAGGTCCGCAAAGCGGGGATGAGGTGATCGCAAGGCCCAAAACCCCTCATCCGCCCCCTCGCAGCAAAATTTACGCTGGCTGCGTCACCTCGCCAGATCGTGGGCACCTTCTCCCCGGTGCAGAAGGGAAGCGCGGCACGAGCGGTGCGTTACCGCCCGATCAGAAGCCGCCATTTATTCACCGCCACCAGAGCCCAGATGGCTTCCACCACCCCGATCGGCCAAGCCCCCTGGAGAAAACCATAAAGCGAGCTCAGGGCGCAGGATAGCGCGAAGGCCAGGGTCACCCAGGCGCCACGACTCTCGAAAGTGTAACACACCAACATGGCCGTCACGGCGCCGAGGCCGAAGAGCGTAAGCGCATCCAAAGGTGCCTCCGGGCTCAGCCTTCTGCTTTCGCGCCCAGGAAGGTCTCAAGCGAATCGTCGAGGGCCTTGATCCAGGGCGTGTGATGGGCCGGCGACAAAGTTCCCGTGATGGTCGACGCATAGGCGCGGTCGCGGTAGTTGAGGATTCCCTCGACCTTATGATGCTCCCATTCCTTGAAGAGTTCCGCTACGCGGTCGACGTCGAGTTTGGGATAATCGGTCGCCGCCAAAAGATCGCGGACATAGTCCGTCTGGTAGTCGATTGCCTGGAACGGATTTTCGAGCACTTCTTCTCGCGAGCGCCAGTCCTTGATATCGGCGGCGATCGCTTCCGGCGAGGGTAGAGCGATCCGGCCCATCATGACGTCGCGGGCATACCAAGCCTGAGCATCGAACATGTTGAACGTGTAATATTGGTCCTGCATGCCGATATAGATCAGCTTCGGATTGGCTTGCCAGACCACCCCCTTGTACAGCCCGAGCGGATAAAGCCTGTTGTTGGTCTTCAGGCGCAACTCGTCAGGCAGGAACGGGAAGTGGTGCTTGTAGCCGGTGCAGAGCACGACGGCATCGACCTCCCGGCTGGTTCCGTCTTTGAAATGCGCCATCTTGCCGACCATCTTGGTCAGCAGAGGCACTTCCTTAAAACCCTCCGGCCAGTCGAAGCCCATGGGTTTCGTGCGATGGCTGAAGGTGATCGATGTCGCCCCATATTTGTAGCATTGGACCCCGATGTCTTCCGCCGAATAGCTGGAGCCAACGAGCAGCAGGTTCTTGCCCTTGAATTCGTCGGCGCTGCGGAAGTCATGCGCATGCATGACGCGGCCGGGAAAACGCTCCAACCCCTCGAAATAGGGCACATTGGGCGTCGAGAAGTGACCCGTGGCAACCACCACATAGTCGAAGGTCTCGCTGACGAGCCTATCCTCGACGAGGTCCTTCACCGTCACGGTGAAGAGCTTGCTCGCTTCGTCATAGGCGACGCTTCGCGCGGCGTGGCGGAACTTCATATATTGGCGCACATCGCTGCGCTCGACCCGGCCGGCGATATAGTCGTGCAGTACGGCGCGCGGCGGATAAGACGGAATCGCCCGGCCGAAATGCTCTTCGAAGGAATAATCGGCGAATTCGAGACATTCCTTGGGTCCGTTGGACCAGAGGTACCGGTACATGCTGCCATGCACCGGCTCGCCGTAGTCGTCGAGGCCGGTCCGCCATGTGTAGTTCCACAGGCCGCCCCAATTGTCCTGCTTCTCATAGCAGACGATTTCGGGGATCGCGGCGCCGAGCCTTCGGGCGGATTCGAAAGCACGAAGCTGCGCGAGCCCGCTGGGACCAGCACCGATAATCGCAACCCGCATCGACATCATCCCTCATAAAATTTGGCAGAAGTCTTCATACTCCGGCCGGGGTTTTGCGTATCAGAGCGTGAACACCCAATTCGATATGAGCAGAACAGCCGCGCCCCCGAGCAATGTCAAATAGGGGAGCATGCCGGCCTTTTTGTGCGTCATGGCAGCGGCGGGCATGCCAAGATCGTCGAGCATGTGTACGGGGAAGCGGCCGCGATCCTGAACATAGTGACGGTAGCAGAACACCGGCACGACGAGCGCGATGCCAATGAGTCCCGCCCAAAGCGCCATCGGGTTCCAGGTCTTGGCGCCTGCCCCCATGAAGACCAGATTGAGGAAGGCGAAGACCGCGCCAAGGCCCAACAACCACGTCGGCGCGCGCCACGGGCGTTTGAGATCGGCATTGTCGATGCGATGGATCCAACCCGCGTTCAGGTTGAGGAAATTGAAGACGATATAGCCGCAGTTCGAAACCGCCAGGATGAAGAAGAAGCTGGTCGAATCGGACGAGGCGATGGCCAGAACGAAGAGGTTGACCACAAGGTCCGTCCACATCGCGCGGGTCGGCGCGCCATGTTCGTTGACCTGGCTGAGATAGCGCGGCAGCCATCCTTCGACCGATCCTTGGTAGAGGGTTCGGGACGACCCGCCATCGCGGTCATGATGCACAACAGCAGGGCCAGGATCATCATCATGACCAAAAGGCCATGGACGAGAGCGCCCCCGCCCACGATGCCGGCCATCGCATCGGCGACGCCCGAACCATCGCCGATCGGGCCGGCCAGCATGCCGTCGAGGCCCAACACACCCTGGAAACTGAACGGTACCAGAAGATAGAGAACGATGCACAGCAGGCCCGAATAGAAGATGGCCTTGAACGTGTCGGTGCCGGGATTCTTGAACTCGCTGGTGTAGGAGACGGCGGTCTCGAAGCCATAGGTGGACCAGGCGGCGATGAACATGCCGCCGAGGACCAGCGTCCAGCCGGGAATGTTCCAGGCGCCTGGAGCGGCTGCGCCCGCCGCGGCCAGCGGCACGAGCGGCTGATAGTTCGCCCAATGAATCTGACCGGTCAGAAGCGGCACCAAGCCGACGATGAGCATTGGGATGATGACCAGCAACCCGACATATTTCTGGACGTTCGCGGTTCCGAGGATCCCCCGGTGCTGAATCGCGAAGGTCAGCAGCATCAGAACTACGCCGATGAAGAAGGTGGCGTTGAGCGAGAAGGTTACGGGTCCGAGCACCTGGCTGAATAGCGTCCAGCTCCGAAGAACGGGCGTTGCCGCCGTGGTCACCGCCGTGACCGCATCGGCTGGCGCCACGCCGGCATGGGCGGCGATGTAGGTGAGAACCTCTGGCGAGGTCGCCGTGAAGCCCGGGATGGGAGCCAGGGCATTGAGCACATAGGCGGCAGCGATGGAGCAGCCGAGCGAGAGGACGGGCGACCAACCCAACCAGTTGCACCAAACCGATAGTGGCCCGATGAACTTCGAATAGGGCAACCATGCCGTCGCGCCATAGACCGATGCCCCGCCAGTCTTGTTGGGGTAAAGTCCGGCAATTTCGGCATAGGTGAAGGACTGAACGAAACCCATCATCATGGACAACGTCCACACGACGAACGCCAGCGTGCCGGTCGTGCCGGCGAGGCCACCGATGGAAAAAAGCACAAGCGCCGGAACGCCGCTCGCGACCCAGAAGGCTCCCGTCCAGTTGATGGTTCGATGGAATTGTCCCGGTGCGGGCAGCATCCGGTCCGTCGTCGTGGCTGTCATGAAGTCCCCCGTGGCCGGACCCTCAAACAAAACCGTATAATTTTGGCAATTGCTTGAAAGTTATTTTCTTGCCAGTGAAAATCACCCGACCGCAAACCTCCGTCAATGGCATAATTGCGGCACACCGCTTATCAAATAGGCGATAAGTCGGGCGGGTACCCCGGCGCGGCCGAGAGCGCACAACACTAAGCGACTCGATCGGTGATGCCCCATATTTTCCTGCTAGACAAATTCTCTTCTTACGCGGAAAATACAGCGGTATCGAACGGACGCCGGTATGGGCTGGAGGCCTGCGCTCGAGCGTCCGAGGTTTGAAGCGGAGCAAGACCGATGAGCGTGATGTCTTGGCGGCGCTCGCCGCTGGCCGACCGGCACCGGGCACTCGGATCCAGTCTTGAGGATTGGAACGGAATGGAGACGGCCTGGACCTATTCGTCCAGCGACCTTGCCGACGAACACGAGGCTATCCGCACCAGGGCCGCGCTCATGGACGTGTCGGGCCTGCGCAAGGCGCATCTCGTGGGGCCGCATTCGCATCACATCCTGCAGCGCGCGACGACACGCGATGTGCGCAAGATCCATCCAGGCAAGTCGGTTTATGCCTGCATGCTGAACGATGCCGGCAAATTCACCGATGACTGCATCCTTTACCGGACCGGCCCCAATGCCTGGATGGTGGTGATCGGCTCGGGCACAGGCTACGAGGAGCTGACGAAGGATCTGTCCGGCAAGAATGCCGCCCTTCTGTTCGACGACGATCTCCAGGACCTGTCGCTGCAAGGCCCGCTTGCCGTGGACTACCTCGACCGGCACGTTCCCGGCATCCGTCAGCTCAAATATTTCCATCACATGCAGACGACCCTCTTCGGCAAGGCCGTCATGATTTCCCGGACCGGCTATACGGGCGAGCGGGGCTACGAAATCTTCTGCAAGGCCGAGGATGCGCCCGCCATCTGGGACCAGATTCTTGCGGAAGGCCGCGAGATGGGCATCGTGCCGGCTTCCTTCACCGCGCTCGACTGGCTGCGCGTCGAAAGTTACCTGCTCTTCTATCCTTACGACAATTCCCAGATGTATCCCTTCGCCGACGAGGCTCCAGGCGACACGCTGTGGGAACTCGGCCTCGATTTTACGGTATCTCCCGGCAAGACGGGCTTTCGCGGCGCCGAGGAACATGCCCGGCTCAAGGGTAAGGAGCGCTTCAAGATCTATGGCGTCATCGCCGAGACCGACAATGTTCTGGACGCCGGGGACGAACTCTTCGCCAATGGCAAGCCTGCGGGGGTTGTGACCTGCGGGATGTATTCCCGCCAGACCAAGCGCTCGCTCGCCATCGCCCGCATGGCGGTGGATGCCGCGAGGGACGGCGTGGAACTCGAGGTTCGCGGCAAGGCCGTGCAATGCAGGGCGATGGCCCATTCGCTCACCTTCGACGATCCGGGCAAGACGAAGCGCAATGCGGCATGAGCTTTGCTGCAGGCGAGTCTTGGATCAATCCCGCGAAACGGGACTACGATATTCCTTCATTTTAAGGGTGAACCCGAAAGTGTCGATCAGGCGCGATTATCCCTCCTCGGAACGGGAAGGGTGTCAGGCGAAGCCTGACGGGTGGGGTTGCATCGCCGAAAGGACCCCATCCGACGCGCTTTCGCGCGCCACCTTCCCGGGTCCAGGGAAGGAATAGTCATGATCGCCCCCAGCATAAAGAGCCGGCCGGTCTACGGCACGCTGAAGGCAATGCCGGGGTCGCACCATCTGCTGGTCGCTGACGCCGACGGCGCGGGCGCGATCCTCGATCTCTCCAAAAACGCTCCGCCCGATTTTTTTAGCAGAGCCCATATCATCTATGTCCCGGCGACAGACGAAGGTTACGGCCCGAGCCTCGAAGCGCTGAATCCCGATAGCTATTACGAGGGACCCAGCATCGCGGCGGCCCTGCCGCGCCTCGCGCAGGCCCTGTCGACGGCCCGCATGGGCACACGACTTTATCTTGCCGGCACCGAAGGTCTGATCGGCCAGGCCATGCGAATCGCGATGGACGCCGGCTTCGATCACGCGTCGATCTCGACCGAACATCGCGGCTCACTGAAGCGGCGCGTTCAATGCGTCCACTGCAAGGGGATCACCGAGGACGTCGCGACACAGCCCGTGGTTTGCGCCCATTGCGGCCTCCATCTCTTCGTCCGCGATCATTACTCGAGGCGGATCGCGGCCTTCCAAGGGGTCTGCATCGACGCCGAAGAACCCGGCGTCGTCCCTGCCGCCGAGGAGATCTTCCGGTGAGCGACAAGACCCCCAAGATCGCCGTGACGGTCACCGAGGTCGTCGAGGTCACACCGCTGATCAAGCGCTTCCACCTCGAGGCCGCTGACGGCGCGCCTCTGCCTGCCTTTGCCGGGGGCGCCCATGTGGTTGTCGAAATGCGGGATGGCGACCTTTTGCGGCGCAACGCCTATTCGCTGATGAGCCGGCCATCCGACACCTCGCACTATGCGATCAGCGTGCGGCGGGACGAGGCGGGGCGCGGCGGTTCGCGCTTCATGCACGACACCGTGGCCGTCGGCTCCGCCCTCGTCATTGGCCATCCGGTCAATCTCTTCCCGATCGAGCAACGCGCCCGCAAGCACCTCCTGTTCGCAGGCGGCATCGGCATCACGCCGTTTCTGGCCACGATGGACCAGCTTCACCGCGACCGGCGCCTGTTCGAACTTCACTATGCCAGCCGATCCCACCTGCATGCGGCCTATGTCGACGATCTTGTCGCGGCTCATGGCGAGCGGGTGAAACTCTATCATGATGACCAAGGCCAAAGAATCGACCTCGGCCGTGTGCTGGGGCATCAGCCGCTCGGCACGCATCTTTATGTCTGCGGCCCGACCCCGATGATCGATTGGGTCCTCGGCTCCGCCCAGGCGATGGGCTGGCCCGACCAGAACCTGCATGTCGAACGCTTCATCTCCCCCGCGATCGGGCAACCCTATGCGGTGACACTCGCGCGGTCGGGGATCGAGGTTCTGGTCGGCTCCCACCAAAGCATGCTGGAGGCGATCGAGGCCGCGGGCGTCGATGCGCCCTACATGTGCCGGGGCGGCGCCTGCGGCCAATGCGAGACGAGCGTTGTCTCCCGCGACGGCGAACTCCATCACCACGACCATTTCCTCACCGAGGCCGAAAAGGCATCAGGTCGCAAGGTCATGCCCTGCGTGTCCCGCTTCGAGGGAACATCGCTGGTCCTCGATCTTTAGAAGACTTCGCCGCTGCCGGGAGGCGCCGATATGGGCCTAGCATTTCGCAACGAAACGTTTCGCGACGATTTCACTTTTCGCAACAGCGAGGCCGGCATCCGCCGCTTCCCGTTCCCGTTCGACCGGGACGGCTACATGTATGCGGTCAACATCGAGCCGCATGTCATAGGGCGTCCCGACTCCGCCTTCGAGAACCTGATCGACGTCGACGAGCACTACGTCGCCGAAATGCGGGATCGTGCGCTGGTGCTCAAGGAAGACCCGCTGCGCTGCCAGTCGCTGTCCCATATGACTTTGGCCGGGTGGGACCTGCTCGAGCTTCTGATGGAGCAGCAGGCGCTCGGCTACCCTGAGCATTTCGAATTGCGACGGAACGGCGACGCCTGGCGCTGGATCAACCGGCCGCTTGGCATCGACGACAGCTTCACCTTTGGCGACGACTCCACCCTGCCCTATGGGCCGATGGAATATATCACCCGTCAATCCCAGGGCGATTTCTGCCTCCTCGACCAGCGCGACAACAACCTTTGGATGGATGCCGGCATCGTCACCACCCAGGCCGACTGGTCGCTGGATTTCGACATCGGGATGAATTTCATGGAATGGCACGCTCCGGTGCCGCGCGCCCATGAAATGGGAGTATTCGACCGCGCGCTGAAATTCATGCTCAACCTGCGCCAGGGCCAGCCGACGCGGCGGTTCAACTGGACCATGACGATCAATCCGCGCCTCGACACGAGCCCCGAGAATTATCACAAATGGGGACCGGACCGGATGACGGTCACACCCGGGAACGTCGGCCGGAAGGTTTATCTGCGGGTCGAGTTGCAGAGTTTTTGGCGCCTGCCCCGCTCGAACGCGATCGTATTCCCGATCCGCTGCTATCTCATCAGCCTCGACGAACTCGTCACGGTCCGGAAATGGGCGCGGCGGATGCATCGGGTGCTGCGCGATCTGCCGGAGGATCTCGCGACCTACAAGGGGCTGGTTCGCTGGCGACAGACCGCGCTCGACTATCTGGCGCCCTTCGATGACGGCACGCCGACGTCGCCCGGCTGTGCGCCGGATTGAGCGCGTCTACTCCTCCGTACGGGGGTAAGAGATGATCGACAGGAAACGGATCGGCAATTGCCGCAGTTCCTCTGGACCATGCGGCGCCTCGGCGTCGAAGAACAGACTGTCGCCGGGCAGCATTGTATAGAGTTTGTCGGCGTGGCGGTAAACGACCTCGCCTTCGAGCATGTAGAGGAACTCAAGTCCCGCATGCTGGAACAGGGGGAAAACGTCGGATTCCTGGTTGAGCGTGATCATGTAGGGCTCGACCACGATCCGCGAAGAACGATCCCCCGTATGGCCGAGCAAATGATAGTGGTGCCCGTTCCGGGTGCCCCGTCGCTCGATCGCCAATCCCTCCCCCGCCTTGACCAACACAGCGCCGTGACGCTCCTCAAAGCGGCGAATGAAATCCGTGACAGGCACGCCGAGCGCGCGCGATAGAACCTGCAACGTCGCCAAGGACGGCGAGGTCATACCGTTCTCGATCTTCGACAACATGCCGAGTGATAGCCCGGCGGCCGCCGCAAGGTCTCCTCCCGTGATCCCGAGCTTGTTGCGAAAAGCCCGAACCTCACGGCCGATCGCAACCTCGAGAAGATTCTCGCGAACGCTCCGCACATCATGGGGATTCTGCCCCGAAACCGAGACCGGCATATCAAGGGGGACTGTCGTCCGGGTGACGGTTTCGGCTGGCATGGCGCGCCGGGACGACCTCTGCGCCTCCGATGATCCGCCGATCCGGCCGACAGTCGTACGCTTTCCCATCCGGCCCGTTCATCCCGCTCGGCCGCCACCCTCACGGAAGGGCTCGCTGATCATATCTGTTGGAGAACGCATCAACGGTTTCGTTCTTCTGTCCTAGATAGGGAGGACCCTTGAGCTAATGACAAAAATCGCATGCAGGTCCCATCCGGTCAATCGGCCATGCGCGAGGGAAGCGCACGAGAACCGCGAGGGCGCGACATCGTTGTATTTTTCTCAACATGAAAGTTTTCTTCTAGCGGTTCGATGTCCATCTCGTTAAAGAGGAGTCTCAATCTTCTGCCACCTGTAGGTTTCCATGTGCGGAATCGTCGGACTCTTCGTCAAGGACCGGGTGCTTGAACCGCAACTCGGCCATTTGCTTTCGGGCATGCTGATGACAATGTGCGACCGGGGACCGGACAGCGCCGGCTTCGCGGTCTATGGCACGGCGCGCGACGGATGGACGAAGGTGACGGTACAGGCGGCCGATGCCGATCGTTCGTTCGACGGGCTTGCGGCTTCCCTTGGCGAAGCCCTCGGCACCACCGTCGAGATGGTGCGCAAAAGCAGCCACGCGGTCCTCGCGGTGCCGACCGGCAAAGTCGAAGCATTGCGGGCCGTGCTGCGCAAAGACCATCCCGATGTTCGCATCATGGGTACGGGCGACGCGATCGAGATCTACAAGGAGGTCGGTTATCCGGATGATGTCGCCAAGCGGTTCGATCTCGAACATATGAGCGGTACGCATGGCATCGGCCACACCCGCATGGCGACCGAGTCGGCCGTGACGACGCTGGGCGCGCACCCCTTCTCGACGGGGGCAGACCAGTGCCTCGTCCATAACGGCTCCTTGTCCAACCACAACAATCTGCGCCGCGACCTCAAACGCGACGGCATGACCTTCGAGACGGAAAACGATTCCGAGGTGGCGGCCGCCTATCTGACGGCGCGGATGGACCGGGGCCTCAGCCTCGGCCAGGCGCTGGAGAACAGCCTCGGCGACCTCGACGGCTTCTATACGTTCGTGGTCGGGACTAAAAATGGCTTTGGCGTGTTGCGCGACCCTATCGCCTGTAAGCCGGCCGTTCTGGCCGAAACGGATCGCTACGTGGCGTTCGGCTCGGAATATCGGGCGCTTGTCGGGCTGCCTGGCATCGAGGATGCCCGGATCTGGGAGCCCGAACCCGCGACCGTCTACTTCTGGGAGCGCTGACCGCATGCCCATCGTGGACCTGTCCACATCGCCGCTCCGCGATCTCAACCAAGCCCTGCATGGCCAAGCGGCCGGCACCAATGAAACGCTTTGGGAGATCGTCAATCCGCGCGGATCGCATGCTGTGGCGGTCGGCGTTTGCGCTCCGATCGCCATCGAAATCAAAGGCAGCGTCGGCTATTATTGCGGCGGCATGAACCGGGACGCCGCGATCACGGTGCATGGTTCGGCGGGTCCCGGCGTCGCCGAGAACATGATGTCGGGCCGCGTCACGGTGAAGGGCGACGCCAGCCAATATGCAGGCGCGACCGGCAAGGGCGGCCTCCTCGTCATCGAGGGCAATGCCTCCTCGCGGTGCGGAATATCGATGAAGGGCATCGACATCGTGGTGCGCGGCAACATCGGCCATATGTCCGCTTTCATGGCTCAGGCCGGCAATCTCGTCGTTTGCGGCGACGCGGGGGACGCCCTGGGCGACTCGATCTACGAGGCGCGGCTCTTCGTGCGCGGTGCGGTCAAGAGCCTTGGAGCGGATTGCATCGAGAAGGAGATGCGGCCCGAACATGTCGATATCCTGCGCGGCCTACTGGAGCGCGCCGGGATCGAAGATGTGCGCCCTTCGGAATTCAAGCGTTACGGCTCGGCGCGAAAGCTCTACAATTTCAACATCGACCACGCCGACGCTTACGGTTAGTTCTCCATTGTCACGAGCGCATCCTCTCATCCTGAGCATGTCGAAGGATCGAGGGGGCCGAGAGGCTCGATTTCCGATCCTTCGACAAGTTTAGGATGAGGAAATCGAGGAGTCGGGGCCCTGTGACATCCTAGAATTAAGCGATCATGGTCTTCTCATTCATCGAGTTCAGCTCACTTTCCCAGGTCCGGTATGTCCTATTCCAATCCCCCGACGACACCCCGTAAATCGGCGACCTTCGACGATTATACGCTGTCCGAAATCCGTCGGGCCGCGACGACAGGCATCTATGACATACGGGGAGGCGGGGCGAAACGTCGCCTACCGCACTTCGACGATTTGCTGTTTCTCGGCGCCTCCATGTCGCGCTATCCGCTCGAAGGTTACCGCGAGCGCTGCGGCACCGAGATCGTGCTCGGCTCGCGGTATGCCAAGAAGCCGCTCGAACTCAAGATCCCCATCACGATCGCGGGCATGAGCTTCGGTTCGCTTTCCGCTAATGCCAAAGAGGCGCTGGGACGCGGAGCGTCACTTGCCGGCACCTCGACGACGACGGGCGATGGCGGTATGTCCACCGAGGAACGCGGCCAATCGAAGACGTTGGTCTATCAATACCTGCCGTCCCGCTATGGCATGAATCCCGAGGATTTGCTGAAGGCCGACGCCATCGAGATCGTGGTGGGCCAGGGCGCCAAGCCCGGCGGGGGCGGCATGCTGCTGGGACAGAAGATCACCGATCGCGTCGCCGCGATGCGAACGCTGCCCAAGGGCATCGACCAGCGCTCCGCGTGCCGCCATCCGGACTGGACCGGGCCGGACGATCTCGAAATCAAAATTCTCGAATTGCGGGAGATCACCGATTGGCAGAAGCCCATCTTCGTCAAGGTGGGGGGAGCCCGGCCGTATTATGACGTCGCCCTGGCTGTGAAGGCCGGCGCCGATGTGGTCGTGGTCGACGGCATGCAGGGCGGCACGGCCGCGACCCAAGAAGTCTTCATCGAGAATGTCGGCATGCCGACGCTCGCCTGCATCCGGCCCGCTGTGCAGGCGCTGCAGGAGTTGGGGATGCACCGCAAAGTGCAGCTCATCGTGTCGGGCGGCATCCGCAACGGCGCGGATGTCGCCAAGGCCCTGGCGCTGGGGGCGGACGCAGTTTCCATTGGCACCGCCGCGCTCGTCGCCCTCGGCGACAACGATCCGGCCTACGAGGCCGAGTATAACGCGCTCGGCACCACCGCCGGTGCCTACGACGACTGGCACGAGGGCCGCGACCCCGCTGGCATCACGACGCAGGATCCTGAATTGATGAAACGGCTCGACCCCGTGCTGGCCGGCCGCCGCCTCGCCAATTATCTGAAGGTCATGACGCTGGAGGCTCAGACGATCGCGCGCGCCTGCGGCAAGAATCACGTCCACAACCTCGAACCCGAAGACCTTTGCGCGCTGACGTTGGAGGCTGCCGCCATGGCGCGGGTTCCCTTGGCGGGCACGAGTTGGATTCCCGGCCAGGGCGGCTTTTAACCTCGATGGTCGGAGGGTTGCCCCACTGACCAATCCGAATCCCATTTCTTGAAAGACGACGGAGACAGGCCTTTGTCACAGGATCTCGCCAGCGTCGCCAAAGAGCGCGGCATCCGTTACTTCATGATTTCCTATACGGATCTGTTCGGGGCGCAGCGGGCCAAGCTGGTGCCGGCGGCGGCCATAGCGGAAATGCAGCGGGACGGCGCGGGTTTCGCGGGCTTCGCCACCTGGCTCGACATGACGCCCGCCTACCCCGACCTCTTCGCCCTGCCCGACCCCGCAGCCGTGGTGCAACTGCCCTGGCGCAAGGAAGTGGCTTGGGTCGCGGCCGATTGCGTCATGGAGAACAAGGCCGTCGACCAGGCGCCGCGCCGCGTGCTTAAGAATGTGGTGGCCGAGGCCGCCGCCGCCGGCCTCCATGTGAAGACCGG
The DNA here is from genome assembly GCA_965214365.1 of Lichenihabitans sp. Classification (GTDB taxonomy): domain Bacteria; phylum Pseudomonadota; class Alphaproteobacteria; order Rhizobiales; family Beijerinckiaceae; genus Lichenihabitans. The sequence continues at coordinate 81,551 of CBDCBM010000003.1, read as the reverse complement.
CGTCGAGGCGGAATTCTTCCTGATCGACCCTGACGGATCGGCGATCTCGGATGCCAAGGATACGGCGGTCAAACCCTGCTACGACCAGCAGGCGCTGATGCGGCGTTACGACATCATCGCCGAAATCTGCGACTACATGCTGGAGCTTGGCTGGCAGCCCTACCAGAACGACCACGAGGACGCGAACGGCCAGTTCGAAATGAACTGGGCCTTCGACGACGCGCTTATCACCGCCGACCGTCATTCCTTCTTCAAATTCATGGTGCGCTCGGTGGCGGAGAAGCACGGGTTGCGGGCCACCTTCATGCCAAAACCCTTCCCGATCCTCACGGGATCGGGATGTCACATCCACATCTCGATCTGGGACAAGGCCGGCACGACCAACGCCTTCCACGACGACGCCGACGAAATGGGCCTGTCGAAACAGGGTTATCATTTCCTTGGCGGCATCATGAACCATGCCGAGGCCTTGGCCGCCATCACCAACCCAACCGTCAATAGCTACAAGCGCATCAACGCGCCGCGCACGGTCTCCGGCGCCACATGGTCGCCGAACAGCGTCACCTGGACCGGCAACAACCGCACCCACATGGTTCGCGTGCCCGGCAAGGGCCGGTTCGAATTGCGCCTGCCGGACGGCGCCGCAAACCCCTACCTGTTGCAGGCCGTGGTCATCGCAGCCGGGCTCGATGGCGTGCGCACGGACGCCGATCCTGGCAAGCGGCTCGACATCGACATGTACCAGCTCGGCCACACCGTGACCGATGCGCCCAAGCTGCCGTTGAACCTCCTCGATGCGCTGCGCGCGTTCGACCGGGACACGACGCTGAAAACCACGCTTGGCGACGCCTTCTCCAGCGCCTATCTCAAACTGAAACAGGCCGAATGGTCGAGCTACGCCTCCCACTTCACCCAGTGGGAGCGCGACAACACGCTGGATGTCTGAGGCGGAAGCCTCGTCACGCTTGAGGCTGTGAGCCTCGTCACAGACCTCTGGCCGCAAGGCCCCTACCCTGAATATCGAAGCCACACCCCTGTCGCTTCAATATTCAGGAGCAAGTCATGACTATCTTCAAGAAAGCTCAGACGGCGACCCAGCCCCAGCAGCCGAGCAAGATCCGTGAGCTGAGCGCGGCGGATCTCCAGGCTGTCTCCGGTGGCCTCAACCCCCAGCCGCTCCCTCCCCGCTGGCTCCGATTCTCGAATTTCTGATCCTCAGCGGTCGTGAGGCTCGACCCTCTCGGCTTGGGCCAAGGGGGTTCAGCGCCACGAGACCCGCCAAACCCTTGGATCCGCACCGACCAGGCGGAAACGCCGCCGGCATATCGGCCGGCCGCACGATCAGCAAACTCCGCAACCGCGTCCCGAGGGCTCGACAATGAACAGGACCGTTCGTCTTTTGGCGCTTGCCGTCGTCATGCTGGCGCCGGCCGTCGGCTTTGGGCCGACCGTAGCACCCCCCGCATTCGCCGAGGAAATTGCGCCGATCGCTCGCAAGCTCGTAGACTTCTATGATCGCCTTGGCGTCGAATCCCGCTGGATCGCCGGTGCTCACATCGACTGGGAAAGCGGGGAGCCGGATGGCCGGCCAGAGACGATGCCGGGCCGGCACACCCATTGCAGCGCCTTCGTGGCCTCGGCAGCGGAGCAGGTCGGCATCTACATCCTGCGCCCGCCGGAGCATGGCCAAGTCCTACTGGCCAACGCGCAGAACGAATGGCTCGCGGGTCCTGGCCAACAGGAAGGCTGGCTTTCGCTGGCCGACGTCGATGCGGCGCAAAAGGCGGCCGATCAGGGCATGTTCGTGGTCGCGAGTTATCACAATCACTCGTCCGACAAGCCCGGCCACATCGCCATCGTGCGTCCCAGCCCCAAGACCGCCGAGGCGATCGCGGCGGAGGGTCCCGACGTCATCCAGGCCGGATCGCGAAATTTTACCGTCATTAGCCTCCGCCAGGGTTTCGCGGGCCACCCGCATGCCTGGGACGACGATGAAATCGACTATTATGCGCATGAGATTCCGCGTGGGCGCCTATAATCCTGGATGCCCGGCGCGATTGCCATCGGCATAGCGCGAGGCGATCATCTGATCGTTGCCTCGATCGGAGCGCCGCATGACAACCTCGCTGTTCAGACAGGAAGCCATCGACGCTCAGCGAGCGAAGATTTGGGGCGAGGTCACGTTCAAGATCCCGCTTTCGCTCACGCTGATCACAGGCTTTCTGATGCTGTGCGTCACGGGGATCGGCGCTTTCGTGGCAACCGGCACTTATGCCCGCAAAGAGCATGTGCCGGGTTTCCTGACCGCCAATCTCGGCGTCGCCAATATCGTCGCGGCCCGACCCGGCATCATCTCGGCGGTCCATGTCAAGGAAGGGCAGCTTGTCGACAAAGACGCACCGCTGATCTCGGTGACGGTCGAGCAGTCGAGCGAGGGAGGCGCCGGCGTCGATAGCTCTACCCTTGCGACATTGCGCCAACAGCGTCGGCGGCTTGACGAGCAGATCGGGCTCGAACACCACCGGACGGAGGTCGAGGCCCAACGCCTCGAAGCGGAGATCACGGCTCTCACCGGCGAACTCGATACCATCGACCGACAGCGCAAGGTCCAGGCGCAGCGCTCCGCTATCGCCCAGGATCAGTCGGCCTCGTCCGAGACCCTTGCCAAGCAGGGCGTCCTCTCCCAATCGGAGTTCAAGAAGCGCCAGGACGTCTACTTGTCCGTACAGGCCGCGCAACTCGATTTCGAGCGTCTCTTCGGCGAAAAGCAAAAGGAACTGAGCCTGCTCCGCAACGACCTCGCGCAACTGCCGATCGGCTCCGAGCAGCGGATATCCCAACTGCAGGCCTCGATCGACGACGCCGACATGAGGATTCGGCAGACCGACGTTCAGCGCGCCTATCTCATCACCGCCCCCAAGGCCGGAAGGGTTTCGGCCTTGCAGGCCTGGGTCGGCAAGACCGCAGAGCCCAATATTCCGCAGATGTCGATCGTTCCCGAAGGCGACACGCTGACGGCCGAACTCTTCGTGCCGATGCGTGCCATAGGTTTCGTGGCGCCCGGACAGAGCGTGCATCTGAGCTATACGAGCTTTCCCTACCAGCAGTTCGGCTTTGCAGACGGTACGGTCGACACCGTCTCTCATACGCTGCTGCGGCCCGATCAGTCGGTCGGCCCCCTGACCTTCGGCGCACCCGCCTATCGGGTCTCGGTGACGCTCCGGCGCCAGACGATCGCCGCCTATGGCAAGGACGTGCCGCTCCAAGCGGACATGCAACTTGACGCCGACATCATCTTCGACCGTCGCAGCCTTTATGCGTGGCTGTTCGATCCGCTGCTGTCCTCCTGGCGACGGCCCGGATGATCGGTTTTCTCGGCGATCTGCTAGGAGGGAGCCGCCGGCTGCCCGACGTGCGCCAGGCCGAGGCGGCCGAATGCGGCCTTGCCTGCCTGTCCATGGTGTCGGGCTTTCACCGCCGCGAGGTCAGTCTCAACACGCTGCGGCACGAATATCCTGTCTCGCTCAAAGGCATGACGCTCAAGACACTGATGGAAACCGGCGAAAAGCTGGGCTTCAGCAGCCGGCCGCTGCGGCTGGACCTCGAAGCCCTGCCCGGCTTGCAAACGCCAGCGATCCTGCATTGGGACATGGTGCATTACGTGGTGCTCAAAAAGGCGACGCGCACCAAGATCGTCATCCACGATCCTGGCCATGGCCCTCGGGTCTTCGCGCTCAAGGACGCGTCGCGACATTTCACCGGCATCGCGCTCGAACTGACGCCGGGCCCCGACTACAAGCCGCCGCCGCCCGTCCGCAAGCTCGCCTTCCGGTCGCTGTTCGGGCCGATCGCCGGCCTGCGCCCAGCCCTGCTGCAGGTATTGGCACTCTCGCTGATCCTGCAACTCTATATTCTCGTCAGTCCTTTTTACATGCAGCTCATCGTCGATGACGCGATCGCCATGAACGATGGCGATCTCATCCGTACCCTGGCGCTCGGCTTCGCGCTGTTTCTGGCGATCAACGTCGGCGCCTCGATCATCCGCACGCGCATCCTCGCCCATCTGCAAAGCTCGCTGGCGTTCCAGATGGGGGCGGGCCTCTTCCGCCACCTCATGCGCCTCCCCATGGCCTATTTCGAGAAGCGCAACGTCGGCGACCTCGTCTCGCGATTCGGCTCCACCGAGCCGATTCGCCACCTGATGGCCGAAGGCCTGATCACCGCCCTCATCGACGGCCTGATGGCGGTGCTGACCGCCACCATGATCTTCATCTACGCGCCGACCCTCGGCCTCATCGTGCTGGCGGCGCTTGGATGCTACATCGCCTTGCGGATGGTGTTTTTCCACAAGTTCAGGCGCTCGACTCTCGACCTCATGGTGGCGCGTGCCGGCGAGGGCACGACCTTCATCGAGACGGTTCGCGCCATCCAAAGCATCAAGCTGTTCAACCGGCAGATCGAACGCGGCGCGGTCTGGATGAACCGCTACGCCGAACTCGTGCGGGCCGACACCGAGATCGAGGTGTTGAAGCAGAGCTTTCGGGCGATCAACGATCTCATCTTCGGGGTCGAGAATATCCTCATCGTCTATCTCGGCGCTCATGCGGTGCTGGACGACCTTATGAGCGTCGGGATGCTCTTCGCCTTCTTGTCGTATAAGCAGCAATTTGTCGGCAAAGCCTCGATGCTGGTCGAAAAAGCGATCGAGTTCCGCATGCTCGACCTCTATCTCGACCGCCTTGCGGACATCGTCGGCGCGGAACCCGAGCCGATGGGCGCACGGGGCGCGGGCCATGCGGCGATCAAAGGCTACGTCGAAGTCCGCGACCTTGCCTTCCGCTATGCGGAGGGGGAGCCCTTCGTGTTCGAGAATGTCTCGTTCCGCATCGCGGCGGGGGATTACGTCGCCATCACCGGGCCATCGGGCGGCGGCAAGACGACCTTGCTCAAGATCATGCTGGGATTGATGCAGCCCACGCGCGGCGAGGTTCTGATCGATGGCAAACCGCTGGCGCTGATCGGCAACGAGGCCTTCCGCGACATCATCGGCGTCGTGATGCAGGACGACCATCTGCTGTCGGGTACCATCGCCGACAACATCTGCTTCTTCGACGAGAGCCATGATTTCGAGCGGATGGCCCGTTGCGCCAACCTCGCCTGCATGCACGAGGACATCATCCAGATGCCCATGGGCTACAATAGCCTCATCGGCGACATGGGCACCTCGCTGTCGGGCGGGCAGCGCCAGCGCATTCTGCTTGCACGCGCGCTCTATCGCCAGCCGCGCATCCTGTTCATGGATGAAGGCACGTCGAATCTCGACATCACCACGGAGCGGCAGGTCTCGGCCGCCATCCAGGATCTCGGCCTGACCCGGATCGTCATCGCGCATCGGCCCGAAACGATCGCGACCGCCTCGCGCCGCATCGTCATGGACCGGACCGGTGTGCGCGAGGAGGGACGACCCGTTTCCCTGCCGGTTCCTTCAAACTCGCGAACCGCCGTGGCCATCCTGGACTGGCCGGAGCGCCGCAACGCGCCGGACCGGCAACGGGAACCGTGACGCCGGTCACAGACCGATAATGAGAGGACAATTAGGGTCAATTCCATCGAAGCCCGCCCTCGCGGTGTTGACGAACAGGAGCCAGGACAATGACATTCTTCAAGAAGAAAGCCGCCGCCAAGACCGAAAACACGATCGCCGTCCGAGTGCTGTCGGCGAACGATGTCCAGGTGGTCTCTGGCGGCATCAATCCGCAGCCGCTTCCCCCAGGACGCCGCATCACGCTTTAACGATACGCTTCCCGCGCCGCACCCTGTCGTCGCGCGGGAAGACACCATGGGCGGATGGTGGACCACTCCGCATTTCGATGGATCGACTTGCCGGGTTCTGTGCAAAAACGTTTGAAAGACGCCTGTCGATACCCTGGGATAATGCGCTACAACGGGGGGACCTTAAAATCCGGGCTCCCAGTGGCGATGAAGACCCATTCTGTTCATGCGCCTGAATTCGCCGTCCTGCTGAGAATGAATCCCCTTTTCGGGGATCTCGAACCGCATATCATCGACGGGCTGGCGAGCCTGTGCACGACGCGCATGCTCGGCGGCGGAGAAACCCTCTTCCAAAAAGGCGATCCCGGGGACGCCGTCTACGGGGTCCGGCGCGGCCAGATCGGTATCGAGATCGGCACCCGGGCCGGTGCGCGGGTGACCTTGAATACACTGGGCGCGGGCGACGTGTTCGGCGAAATCGCGATGCTCGACGGGCGCGAGCGCACAACCGACGCCATCGCGCTGGAGCCGACGGAGCTGTTCGCCCTGCGGCGGGAGCAGGTTCTGGCCCATATCGACCGCGAGCCGGAAATCGCGCTGAAATTCATCGAACTCCTGTGCAAGCGCCTGCGCTATGTCTCTGGCCGCATGGAAGAGGTGGTGACGCTCAAGCTCGGCGCGCGCCTCGCGCGGCGGCTCCTGGCTTTGGCGGAGGATTTCGGCAGCGAGGTCGTCATCTCGCAAGAGCATCTGGCGGCCCATGTGGGCGCCGCGCGCGAAAGCGTGAACCGCCAACTCCAGCTCTGGCATAAGCGCGACATCATCGAGATCAGGCGAGGCTGCATCGCGATCAAGAACTCGGATGCCCTTTCCCTCGAAGCGACCGGCCGGTGAGTGTCCTGCCGATTTGTCACCGCAAAAAAACGCCCCATCCTGAGCGAAGCCAGCATGGTGGACGGGTCGGCATCCTGCCCCAAGACGGCGGCGAAAAACACGGTGAGTCCAGTTTCGACGAATCGCTCATTGTGTCCTGATGCCGCCATCTTCCGAGTCGAGCGTCAGATTGGGCGATGAATAGGGATCGTCGATCAACCGTTCTCCCCAGCGGAGCCGCAGCGCCAGAACCTCGCGGTTGAACCGCTCCATGGTGCGCGGGCTGAGATCACGCCCCCGGCTCACGCTCTCGTGGTGATTGAGTTCGGCAAAGGGGGTGAAAACGTTGCGATAGCCCGCCACCGCGACCTTGAGACAGAAATCGACATCGTTGTAACCCACGGCGAATCGATCCGCGTCAAGGCCGCCGACCTCGTCATAGATGGCCTTTCGGACCACGAGGCAGGCACCCGTCACGGCGGACACCTCATTAGCGGTGACGATGCAGTCCCCCATCCCTGGCACCCCGCGAGCCGCGCGCTTGTGGCGGTGGCCGGCGGCGCCCCCGATCCCGGTCACGACACCGCCATGCTGTAGCCGTCCATCCGGATAATAGAGTTTGGCGCCGACGCAGCCGACGCCGGGCCGCGAAGCCAGCCCCACCATTTCACCGAGCCATGCGGGGTCGACAATCTCGATGTCGTTATTCACGAGCGCGAGGATGGAGCCCTTGGCCTGCGCGGCTGCTCGATTGTTGAGGCCCGCGTAGTTGAAGGGGCTGGGGTCCTTCAAGATTCGAATCTTCGGGTCATCCGCCCAATCGTCGAAGAGCCGGAGCGTCTCATCGTCCCGCGAGCCGTTGTCGACGATGAGAATCTCATAGGCCGGATAAGTGGTCTTCCCCTTGAGGGAGCCGACCGAGAGCCGAAGCAGGTCCGGGTGATCGCGCGTCGGAATGATGATCGAGACGAGCGGCGTGTCACCGACATCGTGCAGCACGTGGGGATGGGGTGAGCGCGGATCGGCGAGCACCCGCATCGCGTCGCCTGGCCTTTCCACATGGCTACGGATGATGGCGCGATCCTCCGGGGTCGAGGACGCGCGCGAAAAAGACGTCGTATGGGCAAGGATTTGCGCCACGTGCACAATGTCGCCGGCGCCCATGCGCGCCGTGACTTTCAGCAGAAGATCGTGCCGCTGGGCCGGACGGCCCGCCTCGGCCACGCCTCCCACCGCCCGCAACCTGGCTGTCTCGAAACAGCACGGATCGCCAAGATAGTCCCAGGCCAAAGCCCGCAGTGGGGACCATGCCGGTTTGAAGCGCGGGTTGGATCGCCCGCCAGGACCAATGTCGTCGTCATCCGCATAGACGACCTTGGCGTCGGGGCACCGGCGAAGCACGAGGCCGAAGACCAAAAGGGCATGGGCGCGCAAAATGGCGCCCGGCCGGGGCAGCAACACGAAGGCTCCCCCGGCAAGTGCCAGGGCGGCGTTGAGTCGGAAGGCCCGCGTGGTTCCCTCCGGCATCGCCTTGATCCGGAGATCGCCCACCGGGGCGCTGGGAATGAACAATTCCCATCTGTCATGAACCTGCGCCTTGAGGCTGGCGATCAGGGCCTCGGCTGCAGGCGGCGCGATATCGGGATCGGCCAAAATGCTGAACAATGGCGGCAACCGCTCGAGGCTCGCCATCCGGGCCTCGTGAAACGCGAGATCGTTGTCGCGCTCGTCGAAACGCTCCTGCCAAAGCGCATAGGCTTCGGCCTCCGAGCGTGTCGTCGTCGTTTGCGGGATGGTGGATCGGCCTTGCCGCTGCCACTGGATCACAAAGCGTGCGGCGCGCCATGGCAAGGAGCGAGGATCACCCTTGAGAACGGCGAGGCACCGGCGGAGCAACGCCATTCGCTGCTCTCTCGGCGACACGGCGCGGAGCGTAGGCGCAGGCCAAGAGTCGGGCGACGTCGAACCGGAGAGTATGACCTCGGCCTGGGCGACAAGCTTTATCGGGCGGAACAGCGCCCTGCAGGCGTTGCGCCCGGTCTTGGCCAAAGGCTGCGGCAAGCGGGATCCGTCCTCGAACACGAGGATCATCCGCGCATCGACGACCCCAACGGGACTTGCCGCCCAATCGAGACAATGCCAGCCCGACGAGAGCGGTGGATCGAATGTCAGCCGCCAGACGCCCGCTGCCTCCGGATGGCGAAGCGAGATCGGCTCCTTCGAGGGCGGACCGTCGTTCCGCCGTTCGAAAATCCACCTTGATGATCCAGGCGGGGACACCGTGACATCAGGTCGGCTGGCCATATTCGGCCAGCACCTTGAACATATATTGGCCGTAGGTGCTTTTACGCAAAACCTCCGCCTGGGCCGCGAACTGATGCGTATCGATCCAGCCGGAATTCAGCGCGATCTCTTCGAGGCAGGCGATACGGAAGCCTTGGCGCTTTTCATAGACGCGCACGAACTCGCCGGCTTCGATCAGTGAATCCGGCGTGCCGGTGTCGAGCCAGGCGAATCCACGACCCATTTTCTCGACATGAAGTTTGCCGCGATCGAGATAGATCTGGTTGAGATCGGTGATTTCAAGTTCGCCGCGCGGCGAGGGTTTGAGGTGCCGCGCGATCTCCACCACTTCGGCATCGTAGAAATAGAGCCCCGTGACCGCCCAATTGGTCTTCGGCAGCTTGGGTTTCTCGACGATGGACAGCGCCTTGCCGTCCGGGCCGAAATCCACCACGCCGTAGCGATCTGGATCGACGACATGATAGGCGAAAACCGTGGCGCCGTCGCGGCGCAGCGTTGCGGGACGCATCAGTTCCGGCAGGCCATGGCCATAGAACACGTTGTCGCCGAGGACCAACGCCGAAGGCTCGCCGCCGATGAAATCGGCGCCGATGATGAAAGCCTGGGCCAAGCCGTCCGGGCTCGGCTGCTCGGCATATTCGAGCTTGAGGCCCCACTGGGACCCATCACCCATAAGATCGCGGAACAGTGGCAGGTCGCGCGGCGTGGAGATGAGCATGATTTCGCGGATGCCCGCAAGCATCAGCGTCGAGAGGGGATAATAGACCATCGGCTTGTCGTAGATCGGCAAAAGCTGCTTCGACAGGACGTGGGTCATCGGATGCAGCCTGGTGCCGCTTCCGCCCGCCAGAATGATACCTCGCATCGTATCCTCGCATCCGTTCGCTGCCGCTCGCGACCAGAAAGGATCCCGATGACGACGAAGGAGAGCTAACGCGGCAGACGCTTTACCGCAACCCGGCCCACGCCAATGGGGACCGGCCGAAGCGCGGACCGCGCGAAAGTGATCGCGCGATGTCCGGTGAAATTGACGATGGCGCCGAAGATGATCGCGAAACCATGGCCGGCAGCTTCCGCGAGCGGACGGCCGAGCAGACCCGTCATCAAGATCAGCGCGACAAAGCTCTGCGCCGCGATCACCACGCTCGACAAGCCGACGCAATTGACGAGGATGAACCGCATGGTCTGCGCCCGCAGCGGGAGGGGCGAACCCGGAAAGACCCAGGACCGATAAAGGCCGAACCCGGCGACCATGCCGACCGAATAGGCCAAAGCCACGGCGACCCCGTAAGGCAGGGCGACGGAAAGCGGAAAGCGCGCCAACCAATTCACCAGCGACGACAGGCCGCCCGCCACGAGAAACCTACAGGCCCCGGGCGGAACACGGTCGGCCCAGCCCGCGATGAGATCGACGCCCAGGGTCAGCGACTGAAGGATCGATCTGTTTCGGACCCGCGCCTCGGCGGTTCCAACTGTGGCCTGGGACATGGGGTCAAGCTCGGCTTCGGCAGGCAAGGCTTTGCCTGCGTCGAAATCGAGGCTGCCACATCGGCCAAAAAACGCGAGCGATAGCCGATTCGACAGTGAACACAGCGTTGCACCGGAGCGTCGAATTGAGCCTTTGCTGGATTAGCCACCTTTGCCATGGCTATAGTCGCGGATGGCAGACCCCGACGATATTCACCCCCGATTGAGCCCCAAACATGCGGAGAAGCTGCTTCGCCGCTATCGAGTGACGGCCGGAAAGAGCTTCGAGCTCCGGCGGTTCGGCTGCGACGATCCCGCCGCCGACCTCATCGACAAAGCCCACGCCGAGACGTTGCTGGGACAAGGTGTCGAACGGCTGTCGCGATTGCAGGAAGTGCTTTACGCGGACGCGCGCTGGTCGCTGCTCATCGTCGTGCAGGCCATGGACGCCGCGGGCAAGGATTCGACCATCAAGCACGTGATGACGGGCGTGAACCCGCAAGGTGTCGCGGTAACTTCGTTCAAGGCTCCCGGACCCGAGGATCTGGCCCATGACTTCCTTTGGCGGATCAACCGGTCGCTCCCCGCACGCGGCATGATCGGCATCTTCAATCGCTCGCATTACGAAGACGTGCTGATCGCCCGTGTTCACCCGGAATTATTGGAGCGCCAGCGTCTCCCGGACCCACTGCGGCTCGGCAAGCATCTCTGGGAGCATCGCCTCAAGGATATTGCCGCCTTCGAGCGCCATCTCACCCGCAGCGGGACGCTGGTGCTCAAATTCTTCCTGAACGTCAGCCGGGACGAGCAGAAAAAACGCTTTCTGGATCGGCTGAACGAGCCGGACAAGGGCTGGAAATTCAACCCCGACGACATTCGCGAGCGGGGCTATTGGGACGATTACATGGCCGCCTATGAGAAAGTCATCGCGGCAACCGCCACAGAAGACGCGCCCTGGTATGTCGTGCCGGCTGATCAGAAATGGTTCACCAGGCTGGTCGTCGTCGAGGCCATCAACGCAGCCCTCCAGACCCTCGACCTCACATGGCCCACGCTCTCACCCGAGGCCAAGGAACAGCGGGCCGAGGCGCGGGGCATGCTCGAGGGAGAGACATAGCAGCGGCAGAGTCCGCTGAATTCAGCCGCTACCGGCCGATCCCCGCTGCTCGACGGCGATGGATTCGTGATTTTTCAGCATCACATCGACGAGGCCATACCTGGCGCAGAGCCTCCGCAGTTCCGCCTCGCGAACGATCTCGTTGCCGGCCGCCGAGACATTGTCGACCCTCGCCGAAATCCTCACGCCGTCATCGCCGCTGGCGGCAAAACGGGTTTGAGCGGCAGCGAGCCGCAGATACCAATCCCAGTCCCAGTAGACCGGCAGGCTCTCGTCGAACGGCCCCAAGGTTTCATGCAAAGCCGCTTCATAGGCGATGCCTGAAATCAGGAGCGTATTGTCGCGCCTGATCGACACCTCGTCGATATGCGCCGCGAAGGGAAGCTCGGCCGTCGCCTCCAGCCGCGCCGTCTCTCGGACGATCCGGCCAGACGCATAGGCGAGACCGCCTCGATCCAAACTAGCGCTCATCGCGCCGAGATAGTCGGGGGAGTGCCACCAATCGTCATCGTCGAGAAAAGCGATCCAGCGCCCCCTCGCCCGCCGCAATGCCATGTTGCGAGCCGGCACCTGCCCGAGGCGCCCGGTCTCGAATCCGGTGCCGGCGCCGAGCATGTCGCGGGCGATTTCCGCTCCCTGCCCCGTCCCGTCGTCCGCCACGATGACTTCAAAATCGCGATAGTTTTGGGCCTGAACCGAGCGGATCGCCCGAACCAGCATGTCGGGCCGGTCCTTGGTCGGGATGATCACGCTGAAGGCCGGCGCCGCCACTGGCATGGCGTTCGCCGCCCTAGGACGAGGCCCGAAGCTTGCGCTCGATCGCCTCCCAGATCGCTTCGGCCAGATCCGGGCCGCCCAGCCGCTTGATGGCGCGCAGGCCGGTGGGAGACGTCACGTTGATCTCGGTCAGAAAGCCGTCGATCACGTCGATGCCGGTGAACATGAGGCCGCGCCGCTGCAGCTCAGGGCCGATGGCGGCACAGATTTCCCGTTCGCGCGGCGTCAGTTCGGTGGCCCCCGCGGCGCCGCCCCGGACCATGTTCGACCGGATGTCATCCCCGGATGGAACCCGGTTCACCGCGCCGAGCGCCACGCCATCGACGAGGATGATGCGCTTGTCGCCCTTCGTCACCTCGGGCAGGAACTTCTGGATGACCCAGGCCTCGCGGAAGGTCGCGGAGAAGAGGTCGAACAGCGAGCCAAAATTAGGATCGCGTCGCGACATCTTGAACACCGCAGCACCCCCATTGCCGTAGAGCGGCTTCATGACGACATCGCCATGCTCCGCCCGAAAGGCTTCGATCGAGGCCCTGTCGCGCGAGATGAGGGTCGGCGGCATCAGGTCGGGAAAATCCATGACGAAGATTTTCTCGGGAGCGTTGCGCACGCCCATGGGGTCGTTGACCACCAGGGTTTTTGGATGGACGCGTTCGAGGAGATGCGTCGAGGTGATGTAGGCGAGGTCGAACGGAGGATCCTGACGAAGCAAAACGACATCGATCTCCGCGAGGTCGGTCAGCGACGCCTCCCCCAGAGTAAAATGGTTGCCGGGCTCGTCGCGTACGTCGAGCGGCTGCATCGAAGCCATGACCCGGGCGCCGTGCAGGAATAATTTGTCGGGGGTATAATACCGGATCGCGTGGCCGCGCCGCTTGGCTTCCAGCAACAGCGCGAAGGTGGAATCGCCCGCGATATTGATCCGCTCGATCAGATCCATCTGGACGGCGACGGTGGTGACCATGGTTCAACGCCCTGTTTAGCGATGCCGGGAAGGCCGGCGAGTTGCCCGCACAGCGCATGATGCGACAGGGTTCGTCAACTGGGCCGCCATGACGGCTTCCATCTTGACCCGCGGTGCCGGGCTGGGTGCATCACGCTCCCAGCCGTCGTTGACATCATTCTGCCCAGCGCCTAGACACCACCTCGGCTCACAAGGCCCTTGCAACGCCGACCGATCCTTTCGGAGGCGAACGCCCGACAGCGCTGACGCGCCCTCGGGCGCGTTTTGCATTGTCACCCATCGGTTTTCGGGCCGATCCAGTCAACCTGAGAGACAGCCTTCGATGAGGCGGTCTCCGCAGGCGAGAAGGACATGACATGTTCGAGGGCCTGACCGAAAAGCTTTCCGGCATCTTCGACGGCCTGACCCGACGCGGCGCCCTGTCGGAGGCCGACGTCACCGCCGCCATGCGCGAGGTGCGGCGGGCCCTGCTCGAAGCCGACGTGGCGCTCGACGTCGTGCGCTCGTTCACCGACAAGGTCCGCGACAGGGCGGTCGGCGCCAATGTGGTGAAGTCGGTGACGCCGGGACAGATGGTCATCAAGATCGTCAGCGACGTGTTGATCGAGACCCTTGGATCGGACGCCGACCCCATCAGCCTCGACGCCGCCCCGCCCGTCGCCATCATGATGGTCGGCCTTCAGGGTGCCGGCAAGACCACCACGACGGCCAAAATCGCCAAGCGCCTCGTCGAACGCTCGAAGAAACGCGTGCTGATGGCCTCGCTCGACGTGAAGCGTCCGGCCGCGCAGGAGCAACTGGCGGTGCTCGGCCGCCAGGTCGGGGTCGACACACTGCCAATCGTGGTGGGTCAGACGCCCCTGCAGATCGCACGACGGGCCGAACAGACGGCGCGCCTTCAGGGCTATGACGTCGTCCTGTTCGACACGGCCGGCCGCACGCATATCGACGAGCCGCTGATGATCGAGATGGCGGAGATCAAGGCGGCCGCGATGCCGCATGAGATCCTGCTCGTCGCCGATAGCCTCACCGGGCAGGACGCGGTGAACCTTGCGAAAAGCTTCGATGAGCGCGTGGGCATCACCGGCATCGTGCTGACCCGGATCGATGGCGATGGGCGCGGGGGCGCCGCCCTGTCGATGCGGGCGGTCACCGGGAAGCCGATCAAGCTTATCGGCACCGGCGAGAAGATGGATGCGCTCGAGGATTTCCATCCCGGCCGCATCGCCAACCGCATCCTCGGCATGGGCGACATCGTCTCCCTGGTCGAGAAGGCGGCCGAAAGCATCGACGCCGAAAAAGCCATGCGCATGGCCGACAAGATGCGCAAGGGCAAGTTCGATCTCGACGATCTCAGCGATCAATTGGCGCAGGTCGAAAAGCTCGGTGGCCTTGGCGGCATCATGGGCATGCTGCCCGGGATGGGCAAGATCAAGGAGCAGATGGCCTCCGCCAATTTCGACGAGAAGATCATCAAGCGCCAGCGCGCCATCATCTCCTCCATGACCAAGAGCGAGCGGCGCAATCCCGATGTCTTGAAAGCCTCACGCAAGAAGCGCGTCGCGGCCGGTTCGGGCAGCAGGGTCGAAGATGTCAACCGACTGCTGAAGCAGCATCGGCAGATGGCCGATATGATGAAGTCTCTCGGCGGCGCCAAGCGCGGCGGGGGTGCCCTGGGCAAGATGGCCTCGGCCTTTGGCCTCGGCGGGGGAAGTCCTTTCGGCGGCATGCCCGAACCCACGCCGGAACAACTCGAGGCGCTCCAAAAGCAGATGGGCGGCTCCATGCCGAACCTGCCGGCCTCGCCTCCGCCCAGCGCCTTCACTCCAAGGCTTCCCGGCCTTGGAGGCGGCAAGCTGCCGGGACTCGGCGGTCTGCCCGGAGGCTTCAACCCCTTTGGAGGGAAGAAAAAATGAACTCCGGATCACAATCCAAGATGTTCGAAACCTTCAATGCCATTCGGGAACGCCTGCAAGCCGCCGATCTCAGCTTCACATCGGCGGCCTACCGGGACGATGCCATGTCGCTGCTCGTCAACGAGCCGGGACATTACTGGGAAATCGACGTCCTCGAGGACGGTTCGGTCGATGTCGAGGTCTATGCCTCGCAAGGATTGAGCGACGATCCCCTCGGCGAGATCGACCGTCTCATCGAGCGCAATTCCGAAGAACCGGACGAAGCCACAACAGCCACACCAGAAAGGAACTAACCCATGTCACTGAAAATCCGCCTCTCCCGATGGGGCGCCAAGAAGCGCCCGTTCTACCGCATCGTTGTCGCCGACGCCCGCGCCCCACGCGACGGCCGTTTCGTCGAGAAGATCGGCACTTTCGATCCCTTGAAGCCGCATGACGATACAGCTCGCCTCGTCATCGATGCCGACAAGGCGAAGGACTGGATCTCCAAGGGTGCTCAGCCCACCGAACGCGTGCTGAAGCTCCTGGCATCGATCGGCGTCGGCGAAGCGCCTCAGCGTAACAATCCGGTCAAAGCCCTGCCGAAGAAGAAGGCGCAGGAGCGGGCCGCAGCGGCTGCGGCTGCCGCCGCTTGACGTTGCCGAAAGCCTGAAGCGTCGCGCACCCGTGTCTTTCGGAGCTCTTCCGATGGACACGGCAGAAGCTCGACACGTTATTACAGCGAGTCGGTGTTAAAAACAAAAGCCGCGCATCCTGAATAGGATACGCGGCTTAAGTTTAAGGCCGCAAAGCAACCTCTATGGCATTGTCAGCCGTGAACCGGCTTCAGGTCCAATTAAGCGCTCTTCCTCGAAGAGTAGACCCTAGCCTCACACAGCATGAAACAATGAGACACTGGATCACCTCCTTTCGATTAGTTGACGATAAGGTTATGATACACACCAAAAGCGACTCTGCAAGAGCCTCTTCGACAGTTTTCCACCACGCTTAAATATCGACTAAAGTCCACCGAAACTGAGTTGCCCGCGCTCGGCAATGGCCAAAGGCGGCGCGACCGGCAGGCGCCGCTGTTGTCCCTCTATGGGCCGCTTATGAGCGGTCAGGCTTTCGCGTGGCGTGCGCTTCGCCTTGGCAACCGCCTTGTCACGGCTCTGCGCCTCGGGCGAGGTTGGATTGCCATCGAGCCACTTGCCCCTTTTGATGACCTCGTTGACGCGGCCTTGGTTGACGCCGAGCTTGAACGCGATTTCCTGCTGCGTCATGGCGGTCGACCCATGCATTTCCAGGATTCGCCGAGCCAGATCGGGCGTCATCTTCCGTCCGGTGACGCGTCGAGCCGGTGCCGCCCGCCGCACCGCCCGGTCCCTTTGGCGCAGGGTGTCGAGCATTCCGAGGGCGGTTGTCATGCCCTGCTGCCGAAGGGCCTCTTCAAATTCTTTCAGCGTCGCCATCTCGCGTCTCCTCAGCGAATCATCGATCCACAATGGCAAACGTTCTTGTTTTGTTCAATAAAATTATGCTTGCTGGAGACAAGGCATCGCTCTAACTGATGCGGCGACATTGAGCCGCATCTGCGGTAGGTGCCCTAAAAGTCTGCGCCATAGTCGGACAACTGCGATCATGCCGCTGCGGACGATGCGAAAAGACCGTCATATTTCGCCGCGAGGATGAAGTCGTTCTCGTGTAGACCCTTGATCTTATGAGTATAGACCGAGACCGTCGCATAGCCCCAGCCGAATGTGATGTCGGGGTGGTGACCTTCCGCCTCGGCGATCTCACCGGCTCCATTCACGAAAGCCAGCGCGGCCCGGAAATCCTCGAAGGCGTAACGCCGTTCGATCCGCAGCGTGCCATCCATCAAGCGCCATTCAGGCACGATTTCGAGCATCTTCTTGGCCTCCTCGGCCGTCATCGGCGCGATACCGCCTTGGCAGGGGACGCAGGATTGGGCGGCAAGATCGGTCGTCATGGCAAAACTCCGGGCAGAACAATGAGCTTCAGCTCGCTCGCTCGATCTGATGTGGATCTGTTGGGCTGGGGCGGCAAGACCAGAGCGGCGTTGATCAAAACGAGCCAGAACCGAAGCGCATGGCGCCCGGATCATAGACAGCATCCACCAAAGCCCTTGCGCGACGACGCTCGAAGCCTGAAATCATAGGCGGACCAATCGGCGAGGATGGCTGTGAGCACAGAATTCGAGGACTGGGAGGTGACGCCGACGGCTCAGCCCAAGGCGGGAGATTACGGCTTCGACCTCAACAGAGCGTTGTCATCGGTGGTCGCCTTGAGCGCCAGGGTGCCGGAGGATGCCTTCACGGCGGAGACCCTCGGCATCGAGCGAGGCGGCAATGCGGTCTTGATTCGTCAGGACGGACTGCTGGTCACGATCGGCTATCTCATCACCGAGGCCGAGGAGGTCCTGCTGCGCACCACGGAGGGACAGGTCGTCCACGGCCATGTGCTTGGCATCGATCAGGCCTCGGGCTTCGGCCTGGTTCAGGCCTTGGATCCGATGGATATTCCCGCCATCGGGCTGGGGGATTCACGGCATGCCGGGCCTGGGCAGCGTGTCGTCATCGGAGGCGCGGGAGGTCGACGCCGCTCGCTCGCCGGCAAGATCATGGCGCGGCAGGAATTCGCCGGCTATTGGGAATATCTGATCGAGGAGGCGGTATTCACCGCGCCGAGCCATCCCAACTGGGGCGGAAGCGCGCTGATCGGACCCGACGGAGACCTCCTCGGCATCGGCTCGCTTCATCTTCAACATCAGACCTCGGCCGGCAACGCACTGCCGCTCAACATGATGGTGCCGGTGGAACTGCTGACACCGATCCTCGACGACCTCTCCAAAGGGCGCAGCGCCAGGAAGCCGAGACCCTGGCTCGGCGTCTATGCGCAGGAAATCCATAAGCAGGTCGTGATCGTCGGCATCGCCGGCAAGGGGCCGGCGGGTCGGGCCGGGCTGAAGGCCGGCGATATCATTCGCGCTGCCGCCGGAATGGAGATCACCAACCTCGCGGATTTCTATCGCAGCATGTGGGCGCTTGGCACCGCCGGGGTCGAAGTGCCGCTGACTCTGGAGCGGGAGAGCGACGTGTTCGACCTACGGGTCGCCTCGGCCGATCGCCGCAGCTTTCTCAAAACGCCGCGCCTCCACTGACGGAAGCCTTTACCCCGCCCGATAGGTCCATTCGACATCGACATCGTCGACCGCCTCCGGCGCCCCCGCAGCCTTCAAGGCTTCGACCGCCAGTCGCCGCAGGCGCCCGCGCTCTTCTGTCTGCTTATGGCGGGCGGGAATCGAGGTCGGCGTCTTGACGAGGTAATGCAGCGTCGGCCCAACGGCCGCCAACGTCAGGCTTTCCCCCGCATAGGTGGCGTCGATCCATCCGCCTTTGAGCTTAAGGCGCGTGGAGAGGGTCATGACGGCATCTCCGCGATCCTTGGTTTGCTGTCATCCGACACGGCCCAGAGTTTCAATCCGTCCCGCTCCCGCAAAGCCAGCGTTTCTGCTCGGACCATATGGTTGACATGAGCGAGGGTCTCGCTGAAGGCGAACCAGTATTGGTGGGCGTCGAGATGCATCGGAAACAGCAATGGCACGATCTCGGCCACGCTGAGAGGGTTCGGACGACAGGCCTCGACAATCTCGGCACATCGCGCCGCGTGATGGGACGCGAGTTCCCGCGTGCGGTCATGCAGCCCCAGAAACGGCAGGCGATGTCCTGGCAGAACCAGGACCGTATCGGCGATCGTAGAACGGACCTCGGCGAATGACGAAAGATAGAGCCCGAGCGGATCATCCGTCGGCTTATCTTCCGCGACCGAGACGTTCGGCGAAATCTGCGCCAATACGTGGTCGGCCGCGAAAAGCAGGTCGTCCTCGGCGGAGTGAAGCAGCATCTGCGCCGGCGAATGGCCGGCAAAGCTGCGGACGCGAAACTGGCGCCCTCCGATTCGGATGTCGTCGCCGTCGCGCATCGGCTCGAAACTGCGCGGCAGGTCCGGCACGCCGGAGCGATAGCGCCCCAATCGCTGCCGCATCGCCGCGAGATGATCGGCATCGAGACCATGGGACCGGTAGAAAGCCTGTTCGGCCTCAAGATCCGCGTCGCCCGCCAGACCATGGACTTTCGCGGTCAGATATTCGGTCTCGCCCATCATCAGCGCCGCTCCGGTCAACGCGCACAGGAACGCCGCCGCGCCGACATGGTCTGGATGAAAATGAGTGACGACGACCCGCCGGACCGGGCGGCCCTGGAGCGTCGTCCCGATCACATCCCGCCAGATATCCCGTGTCCGAGCGTCGTCGATTCCGGCGTCGACAATGGTCCAACCCTCACCATCGTCGAGCAGATAGACGTTGACGTGATTGAGCCTGAACGGCAGCGGCAGCCGCAGCCATAGAATGCCTGGCGCGACCTCCAGCGTGCGGCCGAAGGCCGGCGGTTGATCGAGCGGAAAACGAAGGCCGCTCATTGGCGGCCGCGACGTGCGATGGCGTCAACCCGGCATTTGGATGGTGGCGACCACGAGTTCGTGATCCGAGATCGGCGACCCTGCTGCGTCCACCGCCGGGTGAACCATGGGCGAATGCGCCGCGACACATCGGGTAAACAGCCAGTCCACCTTTTTGAAGGGCCGATAGGGGCGGCCATTGGCGATCTGCCGCCGCGTGTGCTGCGCCGTATTCGCCTCGGTCCACCGAAAGCCCGCAGTGCGGACATTGGCGAAAAGCGGCTCGAAGGCCTCTGGTTCAAGAAACCAAGCCGGCGTCGTTTCATCATGGTCATGCGCCTCAGGCAGATCCGCGCTGTTGAGATCACCCCCCAGCAGGACAGGCATGCCAGAAAATGACGCGTCGATAAAATCGAGGATGCGTCGCATGTGCCCGGCGCGCTCATCGGGGCCTGGCAGCGATTCCTGATGCACGGAAATCAGCGCCAGCGGGCCGGATGCGGTCATGATCACGCCGCCGAGGGCGATGCGTGAGCCGAGCCTGCCATCATGCCAGTCCATCGACGTCCAGACCTCGCCGCCGGGCAAGCGGAGCATGTCCAGGCGCGACAGTGCAAATCGGCTCAGTATGGCATTGCCATGCAGACTCTTGACGTTCTGCTGGTTGGCGAAAAGCACCCTCTCGCTTTGAGTTCCGTGCCCGCTTTCGATGAATTCCACGCCAAACGCATAGGTCATGCCCAGCGCTTCTGCCAGCAGCCGCGTCGTGTTGACGTTGCCGGAACGGGCCATCCCGTCGTCCATTTCCGACAAAAACAGAATATCGAGGTCCAGTTGTTGCAATCGCGTCACGGTCTCAGGCAAACATTTGCAGCGTTCGAGGTTCCACGTCCCGACTTTGAGCGTGTTTGATGCGACAGCCAGTCCTGTGAAATCACTTTCGATCCGCTGCAGAACCGGCGTCTGATCGCAAAGGGTTTCAAACGCCGTGATTTCGCCGAAAGCGCTGAGATTTTCCGGAAGTTCGGGGCGGTCCAGTGTCCTGACAATCGTTCGATACACGCGGCCGAGCTCACTTTGCAGTTGTCAGGGCAATCCCTCGGTAAGAGCCGACATCATCTTGCGTGAAGCTGGCCGAAACATTTGGATAAAGCATAGGTCTATTCCGTTCATGACGCTAATGTGACATCTTGATTGCATGAACGGGATGCTAGAAGCGCGAATCATCGCCGTTGCGAATCGCAAGGGCGGCACCGGAAAATCGACGACGGTCGTCAACCTCGGCGCCGAACTCGCGGCGCGCGGCTACCGGGTGCTGGTTGTGGATCTCGACCCACAAGGCCATGCGGGCCACGGATTTGCGGTCTGGGCCAGGCGTGGCGATGTAACCATCCATACCGCCTTGCGCGAACGGATGGTCAGGCTCGCGGAGGGCGTACGGCCGACGATGGAGATCAATCTCGACGTGCTTCCGGCCGATCGGGATTTCGATGGTGTCATCAGGATCCAGGACCCCCGATGCCTGGTCAAAGCCCTGGACCCGTTACGCCAGGTCTATGACATCATCCTCATCGACACGCCCCCGGCCAGCGCGAACCTGATTGTCTGCGCGCTGCTGGCCTCGGATGGGGTCCTGGTGCCGACAGCGCTCGAACATCTGTCTTTTGACGGGGTGCGCCAGTTCGTACAGGCCTATCACAATGTCGTCATGTCGCTGAACGCGGCCCTGCTCGGCATCATTATCCTGCCGATCCGGGTGGACCTGCGGAGCAACGTGCAAAAGGACGTGCTGGATGGCCTTTTGACAAGCTTCGGCCTCGACCAGGTGATCAAGGGCGTGAGGACGGACGTCTCGGTGTCCGAGGCCTTCGGGCACCATCTTCCGCTGCGCCGATACAAGCAGAAGGCGCGGGCGGTGGCCGACTTCGCTCGGGTGGCGGACGAGGTGATTCACCGATTCGACTGCCGCGATATCGGCCTCCGGACAGTGGTTTTGGCCAGCCGATCAGATCTCACGGAGAATTACGTGTCCGGACAGGCATAGGCCATCGGGTTGCGGCATGCCGCAGACTCATCCGATGCGCATTTCGAAGACGTTCTCGATATGCCGGGGCCAACGGCCCCGCGCCGCCAGAACGACATCGCCGCGCAGCACGAAGGCCATGGCCCAGCCGTTGCGGCTTAACCAGACCGAGGCGGCCCGGCGGATGCGACGCTGCTTGGTCGGCGTGACGGCCAGGAGGGCTTCCTCGATGCTGGGCCGGGCCTTGACCTCGACGAAGGCGACGCTCGAGCCTCGCCGGGCGATGATGTCGATCTCGCCATCCGTCACCTTGAACCCCCGCGCGAGGATGCGATAGCCGCGCAGCATCAGCCAGACAACCGCGATCCATTCGGCGCGGCGCCCCAGCCTATTCGAGCGCTGTCGTGCCGCCTTCGATCGTCCCTGCATCACGCCGGATCCCGGCGATCCGCGGCGAGCACTAGGGCGCGGCCATAAACTTCGCGGCGCGGCACGCCGGTTTCCGCCGACACGACGGAGGCGGCATCCTTGACCGACATCCTCGCCATTGCGGCCACGAGGCGGGCGTCGAGATCGTCACCGGCGGGCGGAACATCCTTTCCTGGAGGCGCGACCAGGATCACGACCTCGCCTTTCGGCGGCCCCTCGGCCGCATAGGCGTCGCACAATTCCGTCGCGCTGCCCCGCCGAACCTCCTCGAAGCGCTTGGTGAGTTCACGCGCGACGGCGCTCTGGCGCGGCCCCAGCACGGCCGCGATATCGACCAGGGTTTCCGGCAATCGCCGGGCGGATTCAAAGAAGGCCAGGGTGCCGGGCACGGCCTTGAGTTCGGCGAGCCGCGTGCGCCGCGCGCCGCTCCTCACCGGCAAGAAGCCCTCGAAGAAGAAGCGATCGGTCGGTAGGCCCGACAGGACAAGGCCGGCCAACAGCGCGGAGGGACCGGGAAGCGCGGTGACGACGTGCCGGGCCGCGACCACGTCAATGACCAGCTTGTAGCCCGGATCGGAGACAAGCGGCGTTCCGGCATCCGAAACCAGCGCCAAGGCTTCACCCCGGGCAAGCCTTTGCAGGATCTGCGGCCGTACAGCCTCGGCATTGTGTTCGTGATAGGCGATGAGCGGCGTGCGGATGCCGTAATGATCGAGCAGCACGCGTGTGACCCGGGTGTCCTCGGCCAGCACCGCGTCGGCGGCAGCCAGCGTCCGCAGCGCCCGAATCGTGATGTCGGCGAGATTGCCGATCGGCGTCGCCACAATATGCAGCCCCGGCCCGATAGGCGCGGCCTCGACGGAGGTGCCCAAGGCGGAAAAACGCCGGCCATCCTTTGGATTCCCCTGCCGCGCGTCACGGCTGCTCTCCCCAAGGTCCTCGGGCTGGTCAAAACTCATCGTCGCGCACCGATCCCAATCTTGCTCGAATTCCGGCCTTTGTAGCATGGGGCGATGCGGCCGATCGGCGAGTTTGTGCCGGACACCGCGCGAGCTTTATTGCGGGCGCGCGCATCGTGATGCCCACACTACCGGCCAGGCGCGTAAACTGTTATACAACGCTATGTCTTGATCGGCTCTGGAGAGGGGTTTTCGGCCCTTGCGCGTCTTTTCGACCATCATCGCCATAGGAAGCCTTGCCGGGTTTCTGTCGGCCTGCGGACCCAACGGGATGAGCGGAGGAGGGCCAAGCCCTTCCGCAGAGCCCAATCTGTCGGCGCCGACCACCCCGGTGCAGTCCCAGCCCCTGGGCGGCCCCGCGACGCCGCAAGCGAACAATATTGGCAGCGGCCCCAATAAAGTGGCCCTGATCCTGCCGCTGACGCAAAACGGGGCGCCGAGCACGGTCGGCCAGTCTCTCCGCAACGCGGCCGAACTCGCCTATGGCGAATCGGGTGCCAATGACATCACGCTCCTGGTCAAGGACGATCGCTCGACGCCGGACGGGGCACGGGACGCCGCGCAGGCCGCCGTCAACGAGGGCGCGACTCTCATCCTCGGCCCGTTGTTCGCGGCGGACGTGCGGGAGGCCGCCCGCGTGGCACGCGCCGCCGACAAACCCGTCATCGGCTTTTCGACCGATACGGGATCGGCCTCGCATGGCGTTTATCTTCTGTCGTTCCTGATCGAAAATTATGTCGACCGCATCGTCGAATATGCCGCTTCGCAGGGCAAGAAAAGCTTCGCGGCGCTGGTGCCGGAAAACGATTACGGCAATGTGGCCTTGGGCGCGTTTCAGCAGGCCGTCGCCAAACGCGGCGGACGGGTGGAAGCCATAGAACGGTATAAGCCTGGCTCGCCGGCCGATGCGGTTCAGCGGATCGCGGGCGCCCTCCCCCGGATCGACGCCTTGTTCATTCCCGAACAGGCCGATGCCATGGCTGGTGTCGCTCAGGCATTGTCGGCCAGCCTGATCGATGGCCACAAGGTGCAAATTCTCGGCACCGGGGTTTGGAACGACGCGCGGGTTCTCAAGGTTCCAGCCCTGCAGGGCGCGTGGTTCGCAACGCCGGAAAACGCGGGCTTCAATGCCTTCGCGGCGCGCTACCGTGGCAAATACGGCTCCGACCCGGCCCGCATCGCCACCCTCACCTATGACGCCGTGACACTCGCCGCCGCGCTCGCCAAAAGCGCCAATCCGCAGCATTTTAGCCAGGATGTCCTCACCAACACCTCTGGCTTCAATGGCGCCGACGGGCTCTTCCGCTTCCGCCAGGACGGACCGAACGAACGCGGCCTCGCGGTTCTGCAGATCGACAACGGCTCGGCCAAGACCATGAGCCCCGCGCCCCGAACCTTCACGGCCAATCCCTCGGCGATTTGATGGGCGCGGTCCGAGCGATCATTCCCCGCGCAAGGGGAACGATCACTCGGACCATTTTTTTATCCGATCAAGCTCAGCTTCCGCCGCCGATGCAGGTGGTCGCCGTTTTCGGTGTGCAGACGTCGAGCCCCGTATAGGTCGGGTCGCTCGGGGCGGCCTTGCCGTCCTTGATGTCCTTCAGGAAATACATGGCCTTATAGCCCATTTCGAAGGGGCGCTGGCCGACATTGCCAGAGGCGAGGCCTTCCTTCAGCAGGTCGATCTGCACCGGCAGGGTGTCGGCGACGACCAGCGCCAGAGCGCCAGAGGCGATTTTGTCCTTGTATTTCGAGGCGACCTCACGATAGGCGTCAGGCAGGAACTCGGGGAAGCCGCCGGTCGGCGTGAAGGCGTCGAGCTTCGGGTTCTTGGCGAGCGTATCTTCCATCTGCTGGATCGAGCGGGGGAAGTCGTCGTCCGTATAGAGCGGGCAGCCCTGCGCCTCCTGCCAGCCGTTCTGGCCAGTCAGGCGTTCGCCTGGGGCTTCGGTCGACTTTGTGCCTGATAGCGTGTCGCGAATGCCCTGCATGCGCTCGTTGTGGTTGGCCGCCGCCGCGCCGCCGGACTGAATGCAGATCGTGCCGCCCTTCGCCTTAACGGCCATCACCTGCTTGGCAATATTGACGCCGATCTCGTAATTGTGAGTGCCCACATAGGCGACGCGCAGCGCCTTGTCCTTGGCGAGCAGATCCGAGTCCCAGGTCAGAACCGGAATATCGGCGGCCTTGGCGCCCTGCAAGGCATTGGCCATCGCGGGCGCATTGGCGGGAGAAACCGCGATCCCGTCCACCTTCTTGGTGAAGAGATCGGCCACGATCTGCGCCTCTTCGTCGCCGCCGCCGTGCTCGCCGGGGCCGATATAGAGGCACTCGATCGCGCCGTTGAGTTCCTTCTCGGCCTTCTTGCAGCCGGCCAGCGCCTGATCGAAGAACGGATTGTTGGTGTTCTTCGGCACGAGCGCGAAGGTGTATTTCTTGCCCGCTGCTTCGGCTCCCCCGACAAGCGCCAAAACTGCACCGACCGCGACGGTCATTGCCAGCATATGCTTTACCATAGTTCCCTCCGTTTGCCTTTTGATGCCGGCTTTTCGCCGGCTTAAGCCTGCTTGGCGCGGATTTTTCCCAAATAGACCGCAGCCACCAGGAAGACGCCGACGAACGTGCCCTGCCAGTTTGAATCGACACCGGCCATCGTCAGCGAATTGCGAATGGTAAAGATCAGCGCGGCGCCGATGAAAGCCCCATAGGCGCTTCCCTCCCCGCCCATCAGGTTGGCGCCGCCGATGACGGCAGCCGAAATGGCGAGGAGTTCGTAGCCGCTGCCCAGCGCGTTGATGGCCGACCCCGACCAGCCGACGTTGAGAATGCCGGCCAGCGCCGCCGCCATCCCAGACGCCACATAGCATTGTATTTTGACGAGGCCGACCGGAACGCCGGTCAGCCGCGCGGCCTGCTCGTTGCCACCGATCGCCAGAATGTAGCGACCCCAGGCGGTCATCTTCAGCACCACGGCGAAGAGGATGGTCAAACCCACGAGGATCAGCAGCGGATAGGACAGCGAGAAGGCGTGGCCATCCCCTTGCCAAAGCTTGACGAATCCATTGCCGAATTTTTTGAACATCGGGCCGCCCGGTCCGAAATCGTAGATCATGCGGTTGCCGGACAGGACCACCGCGACGGATCGCGCGACCGACAGCATGCCGAGCGTCACGACGAAGGAGGAGAGCCCAACATAGGCCACCAGCATTCCATTGATGAGCCCGACGATCCCGCCCGCCGCGAGGCCGGCCAGAAACGCCACCCACCACGGATAGCCGCTGGTCAGCACGAGGCCGCAGACCACCGCGACGAGACCCATGATCGAGCCGACGGAGAGATCGATGCCGCCGGTGGCGATCACCGCCACCATGCCCAGCGCCATGATGCCAATGAAGGAGAAGTTGCGAGTGGTGTTGAACAGGTTTTCGGGCGTCGCGAAACTGTCGGGCTGGAGGTAGCTCATCACCACGCAGATGAGGAGCAGCGCCATTGTCACCCAGAGCGCCTGCGAAGCGAGGAGGCCACCGAAGATCGACTTTTCGCGGGCATTGAGGATCGTGTCGTCGATGGCCGCGTGCGTCTTGACACGTTCGCCAGGCGGAGACGCCGGAGACATGCCCGTGTCATGCGACATGGATGGCTCCCGTGATCAGGCCAGTGATCTCTTCAGGGCTCGTCGTCTTGATGGGCTTGTCGGCGACCTTGCGACCACGACGCATCACCGCCACCCTGTCGCAGACATCGAAGACGTCCGGCATCCGGTGGCTGATGAGGATGATGGCCATGCCGCTGTCGCGCAAACGACGGATGAGGTCCAGGACCTCGGCCACTTGGCGGACGCTGATCGCGGCGGTCGGCTCGTCCATCAGCACCAGCTTGGCCTTAGAGAGCCGCGTGCGGGCGATAGCCACCGCCTGACGCTGGCCGCCCGACATCTGGCGCACGAGATCGCGCGGCCGCGTCTCGGACTTCAATTCACCGAAGAGTTCGCCGGCACGGCGCGCCATGGCCCGATGATCGAGCCAAGTGATCGGCCCGAAGCGCCGTTTGATCTCGCGCCCGAGGAACACATTGGCGGCGGCGGAAAGATTGTTGCAAAGCGCGAGGTCCTGGTAGACGGCCTCGATCCCCTGCTCGCGCGCCTCGACCGGTTTCGAGAAATGCACCGGCTTGCCGTCGAGGCGATATTCGCCGCTCGTCGGCGGAAAATTGCCGGCGATGATCTTGACCAACGTTGATTTGCCGGCGCCGTTGTCCCCCATCAGGCCCAGCACTTCGCCAGGCTGCATCGATAGATCGACTTCGTTCAGCGCATGAATGGCACCGAAATGTTTGACGATGGAATTGAGTCGAGAACGGCTGTCACGCCGGCCAACTCCGTGGTTGCTTCCTGCCCGATCGGATGAGTCTTGTTGGCTCATCTCGTCATCCATCGAGTGTGCCCGCTCCAAGGGGGCGAAGCAAGGGGTGGCGGCGGGGAATCGGCGGAAGCTAAGACGCCCAGTTCTTCTGAAAATCGCCGAAGAGCGTCAGCCCTCCGCAAGCATAGATCGTCTGGCCGGTGATATAGCGCGCGTCGTCGGAGGCGAGAAAAGCGAAGACGGTGGCGATCTCGTCGGGCTCGGCCGCCCGCCCCATGGGGATATGGCTCTCGACGCTCGCCCGGGCCGCCGGATCGTCGACCCAGGCCGCGTTCATGCTCGTCGTCACGGCGCCCGGCCCCACCGCATTGACCCGGATGCCGCGATCGGCGAATTCCAGCGCCAGCGTGCGGGTCAGGTTGCCGAGGCCGCCCTTGGCGACCGAATAGGCCGCATATCCAGGTTTGGGGATCATCTCATGCACGCTCGTCGTGTTGATGATGGCGCCCCCGCCCGGCCGGCCGAGGAAATGTCTCAGCGCCGCGCGTGAACAGAGCGCGGGACCCATGAGATCGATCGCCAATACGCGAGCGAAATCGGCATCCTCAAAAGCGTCGCCCGGCGTCGGAAGCTGCATCCCCGCATTGTTGACCAGGATATCGAACCGGGCGTAGCGGGAGCTGATCTCGCCAAACAGGGTCGCGACGGCCGAGGCATCGCCCACATCGGTTTCGATAGCGCAATGCTTTCGCCCCTCGTGCCCCTCCTCGACGCTGGCGGCACCGAGCAGCCGCAATGTCGCTTCGGCTTCGGCGGCATCGTGAAAGTGGTTGACGACGACATGCGCGCCCTCCTGCGCGAAGAGCACCGCCACCGCACGGCCGATGCCGCGCGAGCCGCCGGTGACGATGGCGACCTTATCTTTCAATCGATGGGCGTTTCTCATTTCGATCACTCGGCGAAGGGGTGGGCGGCGGCTTCGGCCTCGCCGTGGCACAAGGCGGCATCGGGGGTGCCGGCACTTGACGCACGCGCGGCGGCGAGTTCGGCGCGGGCCGCGTCGAGATCGTGACGGAAATCCGCATTGCCATGAAGGGCTGCCACGAGAGCTGCGGCGGCCGTACGGCCCGCCTCCACATCGCTGGCCCAGTGAACGCCACAGACGATGCGGCTCTCGCCGAAGACGCGCCCCCGTTGGAGCAGCAGCGCGGCCCGGTCCGGCGAGAGTTCAGCCAGGACCAGGGCCGTCGCCCAGCCCTGAGTGGCATGGCCGGAGGGAAACGAATAGCTCTGCGCGAGCTTGTCGGTGCGCGCGACGCAAAGCGGGGCGGTATTGCCCACGAGCGGTCGCTTGCGCTGGTACTGGTTTTTCACGGCTGAGGTGGCTTGTTCGACGTCCGAGTTCAGTCGGCCGATGAGAGCGATCGCGGTCGGTACGCGATCGGGCGCGATGGTGCTGCCGAGCGCGCAGCCGAAATCCGCCCAGACGGCGGCGGGCGCTCGTTCGGCGTCGGCCTGGGCAAGGCGCCATCGCGGCGTGCCGTCGAGAGCCCGTGTCGAGGTAAAGAGGTCATGCTCGCCCTCGGCCGTGGGCGTCCCATCCACTGGAGGCGGCGGCAAGACGAGACCTTCGTCGGGTTCGGCCGTTTGCGAAAGATAAGGTTTTGGGAAGGCGGGATTTGCCTGAACATCGGAAGCGACGCCGGTGCAAAGAGCAGCGCCAACGATCAGGGCATCAAGAGCAAGGCCATAGCGCATCGGCATCCTGGAGAGTCATTCGCGAATCGGCCTTCACCATAAGCCTCGATCCGGGTCGTTCAATTAGCGAAAGTGCCGACGTCTGCGTGTTGGCCGTCCTTAAATGACATGCTCCGGCGCCAGAGCGCATACCGTCGCCTCGTCGGTCTCTACCTGCAATGTGGCGTGGCCGATCCCGTAGCTCTGCTTGAGGCCAAGGCAGAGTTCCATGAGGAACGTGTCGCCCGGATGGCCCGCCGGCATGACCAGATGAGCCGTCAGAGCCGTCTCGGTAGTGCTGATCGGCCAAATATGGAGATCATGTACGCTGCGAACCCCCGCCTTGCCGGAGAGAAAGCCCCGAACCTTGGCTGGTTCGATGCCGGCCGGCACCGCGCTTAGCGCCATGAAACAACTGTCGCGCAGAAGGGTCCAGGCACCCCAGACGATCAAGGCATTGACCACCAACGTCACGGTTGGGTCCAGCCAATCCCAGCCGGTGAGCAAGATGACGAGGCCTGCCGCCACGACCCCCGCCGAAACAAGCGCATCGGACATCATGTGCAAGAAGGCGCCACGAATATTGATGTCGCCATGGCGGCCCGACGCGAAGAGCCAGGCGCTGCCGCCATTCACCGCAATGCCGATGGCGGCGACGATCATCATCGTGCCGCCCTGCACGGGCTCGGGATGCGCGAAGCGGCCGATCGCCTCCCAGCTCAAAGCGCCGATCGCGACAAGCAGGAAACAGGCATTGAACAGCGCCGCGAGGATGCCCGAGGTGCCCAGTCCATAGGTGAACCTTGGGCTCGGCGCCCGCTGCGACATTCGCATTCCGATCCATGCGACGATGAGGCCGAGCACGTCGCTGAGGTTATGGCCCGCGTCGGCCAACAGCGCGACGGAATGGCCAACAATGCCGAAGGTCGCCTCGACCAACGTGAACCCGATGTTAAGTGAAATGCCGATCGCGAAGGCCACCCCGAACGTTGAGGGCGCATGGTGATGGCCGTGGCCATGCGAATGATGTCCCGAATGATCGTGGTCGGCATGGTCGTGATAGTCGTGCGGCATCGAAAACCTCCGCGGCAAGGAGCGTCCTCCTAACATGGACGGAGCGTGCCGAGACATCCCTTCCGGCGCGTCCAAATCGAAGTCGCGATGGACAACCGCGCGGCCTTCCGTCATCAGAACGCAACGGGGGACCTATGGACCGGTTGAAAGTCATCGAGGGCGGAGGACAGCCGCTCGACGTCGCGGAATTGATGCGGACCATGGGGGCGGCCGCCCGCAAGGCGCAACGCATACTCCTGACGGCATCGACGGCCGCCAAGAACCACGCCCTCACGGCTGCGGCGGTGATCATGCGGGAGCGGATCGCTTCCATTCTTGAAGCCAACGCCCGCGACATGGCGGATGCCGAAACCCGCAACCTCGGTGCGGCGTCGATGGATCGGCTGCGGCTCGACGAAGACCGGGTGCGCGCCATCGCCAGGAGCGTCGAGGACATCGCCGCTTTGCCCGACCCGGT
The DNA here is from genome assembly GCA_965214365.1 of Lichenihabitans sp. GTDB lineage: Bacteria > Pseudomonadota > Alphaproteobacteria > Rhizobiales > Beijerinckiaceae > Lichenihabitans. The sequence goes on along the minus strand of CBDCBM010000003.1, from coordinate 50,863 downwards.
CGGACGGGTTCTGGAGCGGTTCGAGCGGCCGAACGGCCTGCTCATCGAGAGGGTCGCGACCCCGCTCGGCGTCATCGGCGTCATCTATGAAAGCCGGCCCAACGTCACAGCGGATGCCGGCGCGCTCTGCCTCAAAGCCGGCAACGCGGCCATCCTGCGCGGCGGCTCGGAAAGCTTCTTCTCTTCAGCGGCGCTGCACGAATGCCTGGTCGCCGGGTTGCGGTCGGCCGGCTTGCCCGAGGCGGCGATCGGCCGCGTCCCAACGCGGGACCGCGCCGCAGTCGGCGCCATGCTGGCGGGGCTCGATGGGTGCATAGACGTGGTCGTGCCGCGCGGCGGCAAGACCCTTGTGGCGCGCGTCCAGTCGGAGGCGCGCGTCCCGGTCTTCGCGCATCTCGACGGCATCGTACATGTCTATGTCGATGGCGCGGCAGACCTCGAGAAGGCCGAGACGATCGTCGTCAATTCCAAGATGCGCCGTACCGGCATCTGCGGCGCGGCCGAAACGCTGCTGGTGGACACCGCAGTGGCGGAAACCTATTTGCCGCGCCTCGTCGGCGCCTTGCTCGACGCCGGTTGCGCCGTGCGCGGCGATGCCGCGACCTTGTCCGCCGATGCCCGCGTGATGCAGGCCTCCGAGCAAGATTGGGGCACCGAATATCTCGACAGCATCATCAACTGCCGGGTCGTCGATGGGCTCGCCGGCGCCATCGCGCATATCGACACCTACGGGTCGCACCATACGGATTGCATCGTCACGGAGGATGCCGTCACGGCTTCCCGCTTCCTGGGCGAGGTCGATTCCGCGATCGTCCTGCATAACGCATCGACGCAATTCGCCGATGGCGGGGAATTCGGCTTCGGGGCCGAGATCGGCATCGCCACGGGACGGATGCATGCCCGGGGACCGGTGGGCCTCGAACAACTCACATCGTTCAACTACCGGGTCCATGGTGCCGGCCAGTTGCGTCCGTGACAGCAGGACCGGGACGCGTATTCGGCCGGATGCTGCCGCCTTCAGCGCCCGGTATGCGGATCGGTTTGTTCGGCGGAAGCTTCAATCCCCCGCATGAAGGGCATCGCCTGGCGAGTCTCAGCGCCATGCGACGCCTCGGGCTTGACCGCGTCTGGTGGATCGTCACGCCCGGCAATCCGCTGAAGGAAAACGACGGCCTGCCCGATCTGCCGACTCGGATCGCCGCCGCCAAACTTATGGCATCCCATCCGCGAATCCAGGTCACGGGGATCGAGGCCGCCATCGGCACGCGCTATACGGTCGACACCGTCGCCTATCTGATGCGGCGCTGTCGGGGTGTGAAATTCGTCTGGATCATGGGGGCGGACAATCTGCTCCAACTGCCACGCTGGCGACGTTGGCGCGAATTGGTCGACCTTATCCCGTTGGCCGCCATCGACCGGCCCGGCAGCACATTGAGGGCGTCGCACGGCAGCGCCGGGGCGATCCTCGGCGTTCATCGGCTGAAGGAACATGACGCCCGTCTGCTGACGAGCCGGAAGGCCCCGGCCTTCGTCTACCTGCATGGACCGCGCTCGGCCAAATCCTCGACCGCGCTGCGCGACGCCGGGCTTGGGCTCGCGCCTTCGGCTTGACCGTCTTCAGGCCGCGCGTAGTCCCACGCCCAGCGACACCAGCGCATCCCAATAGCCCGGATAGGTCTTCGCCACGCAACCGGGGTCGAGAATGGTGATCCCGTTGATCTTGAGGCCCGCCAAGGCGAAACACATCGCGATCCGATGGTCTCCATAGGTTTCGATGGCGGCCGGCAAGGTCTGACCCGCCAGCGCTGGATCGGCCGCGACGATAAGGTCGTCCCCGTCCTCACGGCCGAGGCCGGGGCGAATGCGGTGAAGCTCGTTCGCCAGCGCCCGCACGCGGTCGCATTCCTTCACTCTGAGATTGGCGATGGCGGTAAAGCGCACCGGCTCCTTATTGAAAGCCGCCAGGACCGCGAGCGTCGGAACTGCGTCCTGCATTTGCGAGCCGTCGATTTTGGAGGGCATATGCGGAAAAGCGTCGATCAATGCCTTGGCGCGGGCGTCGGGTTGGGTGAAGTTCCCTGCCGCCGTACCGAGGTCGATCGCGCCACCCGTGAGGGCTTCGGCGGCCCACAAATAGGTCGCGGCCGAGGCATCCGGCTCGACATGGAGATCGGCGGCGCGATACCCGGTCGGCCGCACCAGCCAGCGCGACGTGTCACGGGTCTCGACGATCGCGCCGAAGCTCGACATCGCGGCCAGCGTAAGATCGACATAGCCGCGCGCACCGATCTCGGTGCCGGTGAGCGCGATCTCGATCGGTCCCTCGCCAAGAGGCGCCGCCATCAGAACCGCAGACACATATTGGCTCGACAGGCCCGCGTCGATCTCGATACGGCCGGCCGGGAGACGGCCGAGGCCGTGAACTGTGACGGGCGGGCAACCGGTTGGCGCCTCGATCGAAATACCGAGGGACCGAAGCGCCGCCACGAGGGGACCGATGGGGCGCTTGCGCATATGGGCGTCGCCATCGATGACGACAGTGCCGGCGACCGTGGCGGCCGCTGCGGTGAGAAAGCGGGTCGCGGTGCCGGCGTTCCCCAGGAAAAGCGGAGCTGCCGGCGCCTCGAGTCTGCCCTGCCCGGTGACGATGAATTGCGTTTCTCCCGGCTCATCGACCGTGACACCCATTTGGCGCAGGGCAGCGGCCATCAACCGGGTATCGTCGCTTTTCAGCGCTCCCGTTAGGCGGCTGGTTCCCTTAGCGAGGGCGGCCAGCAGCAAGGCGCGGTTGGTGATGCTCTTCGACCCCGGCGGCTCGACCCGTCCTCTGAGCGGCGCCGAGGCTGGATCGATCGTCAAAGCGGTCGCTGTCAGAAAGAGGCTCAAGGCCGGATGCTCGACATCGTCAATGTTTGCGTTTGCGATCGTAGGGATTGTCGCCCTGGCGCAGGATGATGCGGATCGGAACGCCCGGCAGATCAAAGGTTTCGCGCAAGCCGTTCGTCAGAAAGCGGCTGTAGGAGGTCGGTAGATTGCTCAATTGATTGCCGAACAGAATGAAGGTCGGCGGCCGCGCCTTAGCCTGTGTCATGTAGCGGATCTTGATCCGCCGTCCGCTGACGGCCGGCGGTGGATTGGAATCAATCACGTCGCCGAGCCAGCGGTTGAGGCGCGACGTCGACAGCCGCTTGTTCCAGATCACGTTAGCCCGCATCACGGCTTCCATGAGCTTGTCGATGTTAAAGCCCGTCAAGCCTGAGAGCGGCACGACGGACATGCCCTTGATCTGCGGCAGGAGACGGTCCGCCTCGACCTTGAGTTCGGATAGAACCGAGCCCTTGGCCTCGATCAGGTCCCATTTATTGAGGCCGATCACCACTGCCCGCCCCTCGCGTTCGGTGAGCGAGGCGATGGTCAAATCCTGCTTCTCGAACGGAATGGTCGCATCGAGCAGCAACACTACCACCTCGGCGAACTTGACCGCCCGAATGGCATCGGCGGCGGCCAGTTTCTCGACCTTGTCCTCGATTCGTGCCCGGCGGCGCAGGCCGGCCGTATCGAAGATCTTGAGGGCACGACCCCGCCATTCCGCCTCGAGCCCGATGGCGTCGCGCGTGATCCCGGGCTCAGGCCCAGTCAGCAGGCGCTCCTCGCCGAGCAGGCTGTTGAGAAGGGTCGACTTGCCGGCATTGGGCCGGCCCACCACAGCGATCCGCAGCGGCTTGGATTCGTCGAGTTCGGTGCCGTCCTCATCCTCAGCGAAAATGCGCGGCGCGGCTTCGCTTTCAGCTTCGGGCCGCATGCGTGCCTCAGGCAACACGGCCATGAGCGCGTCATAAAGGTCGACCATGCCCTCGCCATGCTCGGCCGAAACCGCGACCGGAACGCCGAGCCCAAGATCATAGGCCTCCATCGCGCCCGCCTCCCCGGCGCGCCCCTCGGCCTTATTGGCTACCACGATGATCGGCTTGTCAGCTCGGCGGACCAGTTCGGCGAAATGACGGTCGCCGGCGGTCAGGCCGACACGACTGTCGATAACGAAAAGTAGAACGTCGGCGTCCCCCACGGCGACCTCGGTCTGCAAGCGCATACGACCCGCCAACGTATCCTCGGCGGCATCATCGAGCCCCGCCGTGTCGACCAGCGTGAAAGCGAGGTCGCGAAGCTCCGCTTCGCCTTCACGGCGATCACGGGTGACACCCGGCTGGTCGTCGACCAGCGCCAACTTGCGCCCGACCAAGCGGTTGAAGAGGGTCGACTTCCCGACGTTGGGCCGGCCGATAATCGCGACGGTCGTCATGGTTTTGCGACCGGAGGCTGATCCGCGACGGGAGGCGGCGTCATGGCCGGAACCGAAGGCGTCTGCGCGGCGGGTACGGCCGGTTCGGGCGAAGGTGCGGCCGGGGACTGCTCCGCGACCTCTCCGGGCTTGCCGGAGCGGATAAGGCCGAGCAAGAAACCCGCCCGCTGCCGCTGATCCTGCGATGCGATGGAGTCCGAGGCTACGGCATCGAGCCAATGTTTGGCATCGGCATCGTCGCCACGTTTGAACGCCAAGATCGCCAGCATCTCACGGGCCAAGTTGCGAAACGGTGCATTGGCGTCGGCCAACGGTTCGAACCGATGGCGAATCTCTGCCGGATCGTCCGTATCTATCATGAGCATCGCGGCCCGCAGCCGCGCGATATCCTTGAGATCGGCATTGAGATCAGGATCGGCCGCCAGGACATCAAAGGCTCGCGCACCCGCCGCCGCATCCGCCTGGCCGATCTCCGACGCCGCCTTGAAACGTGCGAGCATCCGATAGCCGGCAGGGCCATCCTTGGCGAGGGCATCGAGCGACGCTAACGATCCCGCCTTGTCGGCCGGAAACATCTGCGTCGCGTCAAAATAGCGATTGCTGGCCGCCTCGGCCTGCTGCTGGCGATAATAGACGTATCCGCGCCAAGCTCCGACCGAAATCAGAACAAGAAGGGCCAATGCCGCGATGGCGACCCAGTATCGACCCAACATACCTCGGATCTGGTCCTGACGATATTCGTCATCGACCTCGCGAATAAACTCGGACATTGAACTACGATCGACCTCGCGGCTCGCCGCGTATTGGGCGCCTGATAGGCGCCGTCATCCACCGTTCGGCACAGAAACGCAACCGTCATCTGTTGCCAGGCCGGCCCGGCGCGGGCCGCACGGCGAAATAGTTAGTAGAGACCGCCGGTCCCGCTACCGACGGCGCGCTCCACGTTCGGCTGCGGCGCGGACGCGGCCTGAGCTTGGGACGGACTGTCGCCAATGACGGAATAGCTGTCCGGCGGCGCGGTGCCGGGCTTGAAGGCTTCGAGAATGGAGCCGGTGCCTGTGCCGCGCATTCCACTCCGATAGTCGACCGAAATGAGCTTGATCCCCGGGGGTACGCGGAAAGGTACATCCGGCTTGTCCTTGAGCGCCATCCGCATGAAATCGCGGAAGACCGGGGCTGCATATTGGGCCGCATAGGCCGTTACCCCGAGCGAGCGGGGCTGATCGTAGCCGATGTAAAGACCAACGGCGAGATCGGCCGAATAGCCAACGAACCACACGTCTTTGGCATCGTTGGTGGTTCCGGTTTTGCCGGCGAGGTTGCGGTTGAGCTCCTTGATGGCCTGCCCGGTTCCGCGCGTGATGACACCCTGCAGGATCGAGGTGACCTGATAGGCCGTCAGCGGATCGAGGACCTGCTCACGCTTGTCGATCAACTTCGGCTCGGCCTGGTCGGCCCAGGTGTCGGCGTCGCAACCGTCGCATACCCGCTCGTCATGCCGGTAGATCGTGTGGCCCCAACGGTCCTGGATCCGATCGATCAGCGTCGGCTTGATCCGCTTGCCGCCATTGGCGAGCATCGAATAGGCGGTGACCATGCGCAGCACGGTCGTCTCGCCGGCGCCCAGCGACATGGACAGGACGGGCAGCATTTCGTCGTAGATACCGAAACGCTTGGCATATTCGACGATCAGCGGCATGCCGATGTCTTTGGCGAGGCGCACGGTCATCAGGTTGCGCGAATGCTCGACGCCGTAGCGCAGCGTATGCGGTCCCGACCCCTCGTCATCGTCGTTGGCCGGCCGCCATATGCCGAGACCCGGCCCCTGGTCGATCTCGATCGGCCCATCCATCACGACGGAGGACGGCGTGTATCCATTGTCGAGCGCGGTCGCGTAGACGAAGGGCTTGAACGACGATCCCGGCTGGCGCAACGCCTGGGTGGCGCGGTTGAACTCGGATTGATCGAAGGAAAAGCCGCCCGCCATGGCGAAGACACGTCCCGTATAGGGGTCCATGGCGACCAGGGCGCCCGAAATATCGGGAACTTGGCGCACCCAGAACTGGCCTGGCTTGCCGTCCATCGGCTCGACATAGACAACGTCGCCGGTCTGAACGAGGCCGCGAATCGATTTCTTACCGGTCCATTTCACACTCTCAGGACCCAATTGGCCGATCTCGCGGTCGGGCAACACGTCCCCGCCCTTGTCCCGTCCGGGCTGAAGCCCGATGCGAGCGGATGTGTCGGTGCTGTCCAACACCACGGCGAGCCGCCAGGGTTGCACATCGCCGAAGGCCGGCACTTCGGCCAGCGCCGTGCCCCAATCCGCGCCAAGGTCGATATGCCGGATGGCGCCACGCCAGCCATGCGCCTCGTCGTAACGCACAAGGCCATCGACCAGCGCCTTGCGGGCCATCACCTGCATCTGAGGATCGAGCGTCGTGCGGACCGAAAGACCGCCCTCCAGCAGCTTCGTGTCGCCATAGCGATCCTTCAACTCACGCCGAACCTCCTCGGCGAAATATCCGGCCGCATAAGTGTTCGGCGAGAGCACACGAGGGTTGACGCCCAGCGGCTCCTGCCTGGCGTGATCGGCGTCCTCCTTGGTGATATAGCCGTTTTCCAGCATGCGCTGGAGCACATAGTTCCGTCTGTCGATCGCAGCCTCGTGATGGGTGAAGGGCTGATAATTGTTCGGGCCCTTCGGAAGGCCGGCCAGATAGGCCACCTCGGCGATGCTCAACTCACTGACGGATTTGTCGAAATAGTTCAGCGCCGCAGCCGCGACACCATAATTGCCAAGCCCGAGATAGATTTCATTGAGGTAGAGTTCGAGGATCTTCTCCTTCGAATAAGCGGACTCGATCCGGAAGGCCAACAACGCCTCGCGGATCTTGCGCGTGAAGCTGCGCTCGTTCGTCAGGAAGAAGTTCTTGGCCACCTGCTGGGTGATGGTCGAGGCGCCCTGCGCCCGCTTGCTGCCCTGAACCAAAACCCCAACGGCGCGGAGCACGCCCTCGGGATCGACACCGTTATGAGTATAGAAATTCTTGTCCTCGGCCGAGATGAAGGCTTCCTTCACCAGGGGCGGGATCGCGGTGGAGGGCAGATAGAGCCGCCGCTCCTTCGCATATTCCGCAAGGAGGCTCCCGTCCTTGGCATGGACCCGGGTCATGACCGGCGGCTCGTAGTTCCGCAGCTGCGTGTAATCGGGCAGATCACGCTGGTATTTCCAGATCGTAAAGCCGGCCACGCAGGCGCCGACCACGAAGATCAAAGCGCCCGTCGCAAACAGGAAACCGAAAAAACGGGCAATCCGCCGCATCAACTTGCCTCACCGCAGGGCGCCCGCACCGCGATAAGCGCGATGGGAGCCCGACTTTCACTGCCCAACATCTGAACGCTCCGCCGATGCGTAAAAGCTGCGACACTTTTATGGTGTCAATACGGCTGACGACAGGCTCCGGCTCATGCTGGACGATGGAGCGGCGCTAACTTCAGGGGTGTGACCGCGCCGACACAATTTGCGCCTGAGGCGGTGCGATTGTAGTCGCGGGATCAAGCGCGGCATCGAGCGATCTTCTCTGCGCGAAAAACGCGTCGATGGATTTCGTAACCCCGTCCGAAGCCTTGTCGCGCCATTCGGGAGAAGACAGCAGGCGGCTGTCCTGATTGCTCGACAAATAGCCGAGTTCGAGAAGGACGGAGGGCACATCGGGCGCCTGAAGCACCTTGAAGCCCGCCGAGCGCTCCGGATTTCGGTTCAGCCGCGCGATCTTCTGCCAGTAGCCTACAAGCGTTCGCTGATAAAGATGCGCATAGGTACGCGTTTCCCTGCGGGTGAGATCGAACAGGATGTCGGTGACGCCCGGATTGTCCGGCACCGCTTCGAGCCCGGCGATGTCGTCGGCGCGGTTTTCACTGGCCGCGACCCTTGCGGCCTCGGCGTCCGAGGCGTGGTCCGACGCGGTATAGACCGTCGCGCCTGAGACGCTGGGATCGGACAACGTGTCGGCATGCACGGAGACGAACAGTGCCGCGCCGGCCGTGCGGGCGATCTTGACCCTGTCTCCGAGCGTCACGAAACTATCGGAGGAGCGCGTCATCACGACCTTGTAGCGGCCTCCTGCGGTCAGTTTCGCCGCGAGGGCGGTTGCGAAATCGAACACGATCGACTTTTCGCTGACCCCGTCGATTCCGCTCGCGCCTGGATCGACGCCGCCGTGTCCTGGATCGATGACCACCACCGGCTTGGCATCGGCCGGTGTGGATGGCTGCGGGCTCGACGCGTCCACCGATTCCGACAGCGGCGATTGGTCATGGCGCAAGGCCGCCCGAAAGCTCGCCCGGTCGCACCGATCGAGCTCGACGGTCAAGCGGGAGGCGGCGCCACCGACGATCGAATCGACGCTGGTTCGGCGCAAAATCGCAGGCCCGGCGAGATCGATGACGATCCTCGACTTGCCGGGTGCGAAAAGACCGAATCGAAACGATTTGATGAGGCCGCCGGCTCGTGAGAACGGATGGCCGACGCCCGGATCAACCTGAAAATTCACCTCGGGAAGATCGATGATGACCCGGTCCGGTTTGTCGAGTAGGAACGCATGCGCCGCGACGGGCGCACTCAAATCCACGGCGAGGCGGGTCGCATTGTCGACTTTCGTCACCCGCACCGCAACCGCGACCGGAGCCGACTGGGCCAAAGCCGGCAAACAAAAACCAGCCGTCGCGAGGACGATAGCGACCCTTGCCAGGCGCCTGTTCGCTGAATCCAAAAGTTTTGACCGAACGAGGCACTTCATGGCAGGGGCTGATCGCTGGACCCCGCGCGACTGCGCATGGATCATCAATAAGCGATAGGGCCTCAGAGGTTAATGAGTTGTCACCACGGATCGCACGGAAAAAATTCCCTGTGACCGAGATGCGACAGTCGAAACGAAACTTGCCAAGCGACGTCTTCAACCGCTATGGAGGGATGTCCTCGTTCGGTCGCGGGTCCAGCCCGATATTATCGGGCGCTTGCAACCGGTACGCTCCACGTCGGGCCGCGCCTTGTTTTCAGCGCGGCGATCCGCTCCAAGCGATTTCGACGTCGGGCCGAAGAAGCCGGTTCAAGGGTCTGGCTGCGCTCGGGCGATGACGAGAACGGTTTCGTTGATCGAGCCGTGAACGAAAGTCAGAGGTTATGGTTCGGCCGCATCAGGGTCGTCGCATCTTCGAGTTCATTTTAGCGTTCAAACCTTTGACAGGCGTGAACACGCGGTGTTTCGCCGTCGATGGTCCTGTACGGTACCGTCGACATTTATCGGCTGCTTTTACGGCCGGCCATCTGGTTTCCCTTCCGATTGATTTGACCGACATCGCACGACGCATGAGCGTTTCTCGGCCACCGAGGCGCTTGTCCAGCGACACCAGTTCCCTCCTTCATCGAGTGCGCGCAACGCCCCGTTCCGCGGCCTGCCTCATCGGTCTCATGCCGAGAGGATGCCAGCGGCCGGCCTCTGCGCGCCTCCCATCCCACAGAGTTCGCCATGTCCAGCAAAATGCTTATCGATGCATCCCACCCCGAAGAGACCCGGGTGGTGGTGCTGAAAGGTCATAGGGTCGAGGAATTCGATTTCGAAGCTGCCAACAGGAAACAGCTTCGCGGGAATATCTATTTGGCCAAAGTCACCCGGGTCGAACCGTCCTTGCAGGCCGCGTTCGTCGACTATGGTGGCAACCGGCACGGGTTCCTGGCCTTTTCGGAAATTCACCCCGATTATTATCAGATCCCTCACGCGGACCGTCAGGCACTCCTCGAAGAGGAAGCGCGGGCTCATCGCGACGAGGACGACGAGGGCCGCGGAAATACCGCGCGACGAAGCCGCCGCAATCGTCGCGATGGGTCCGAGCGGGCGCAGGAGCGCCGGGGTCCCGCCGAGGAAACGGTTTCCGAGCCCGCGAGCCCGCAAGACGAGGCGGAGCATGCCTCGGGCTGGGTCAAGGACCCCGCGGAATTTCATGCCGAGACGGACGAGCATCTCGAATCCTTGCGGGAGTTTCCCGATGACGCGGAAGCATCCTCATCCACGGAAGCCTCCTTCGCGCCGTCGCACGCCGATGACCCTAGCGGTCAATCCGAAGACGCTGCGGCGCGACCGGCCGATGTCGAGACTGAGGCTTCGACCGAGGGTTATCACGAGCCTGTTGTAGAAGGAGGAGCTGAGGCCAGCGCCGAGGCGACTGACGAAAACAGATCTGCCGCACCAGAGGATGTCGGCGCCTCGCTGATCGAAGTCGGTGGCGACAGCCCGATCGAGGCGCGCTCGCGCGAAACGGACGACCACGGTTCGGAAGACGGCGAGGATGAATTCGTCGAACAGATCGGCGGCGACGCCCTCGAAGACGCGGTGCAGCGCGCGCCTCGCGCCCGCCGTCATCATTACAAGATTCAGGAAGTCATCAAGCGACGCCAGATCCTTCTGGTGCAGGTCGTCAAGGAAGAGCGCGGCAACAAAGGCGCCGCCCTCACCACCTACCTGTCCCTCGCAGGCCGCTATTCGGTGTTGATGCCCAATACGGCACGGGGCGGCGGCATTTCCCGTAAGATTACCGACAGCGAGGACCGCAAGCGCCTGAAGTCGATCGCTCAGGATCTCGAAGTGCCCGAAGGCATGGGTATCATCCTGCGGACGGCCGGAGCCTCGCGGAGCAAGATCGAGGTCAATCGCGATTTCGAGTATCTGCTGCGGATGTGGGAAAGCGTTCGCGAGCTGACGCTACAGTCTACCGCTCCGACCCTGGTCTACGAGGAAGGGTCGCTCATCAAGCGGTCGATTCGCGACCTCTACACGCGCGACGTCGAAGAAGTGATCGTCTCCGGTGAGGAAGGCTATCGCGAAGCGCGCGAATTCATGCGGATGCTGATGCCGGGTGCCGCCAAGAGCGTGCAACTCTACCGCGACCCGCAGCCGATCTTCGCCCGAGCCGGCGCCGAAGCGCAGCTCGACGCGATGTTCTCCAATCACGTCACACTGAAATCCGGCGGCTATCTGGTCATCAACCAGACCGAGGCCCTGGTCGCCATCGACGTCAACTCGGGACGCTCGACGCGCGAGCACAATATCGAGGATACGGCGCTCCGCACCAACCTCGAAGCTGCGGACGAGGTCGCGCGGCAGTTGCGCTTGCGCGATCTTGCCGGGCTGATCGTGGTCGATTTCATCGACATGGAGGAAGGCCGCAACAACCGCGCCGTCGAGCGACGGATCAAGGACGCGCTGAAGAACGACCGCGCGCGCATCCAGATCGGCCGAATCTCCCATTTCGGCTTGCTGGAAATGTCGCGGCAGCGCATCCGCACCGGAGTGCTGGAAGGCTCCACCGTTGTCTGCCCGCACTGCGCGGGCGCCGGTACCATACGCTCGACCGCCTCGATCGCCCTGCATGTCTTGCGGCTGCTTGAGGACGCTCTCATCAAGGACGACTCTCACAACCTCATCGTGCGCACCCGGACGGAGGTCGCGCTTTACGTCCTCAATCAGAAGCGCGCGAAGCTGACCGACCTCGAGGCGCGATTCGGCGTATCGTTGATGATCACCGTCGATACGACGCTCAATGGCATGATCTATCATGCGATCGAACGCGGCGAGCCGGCGACGCCTGCCCTAACGCCTCCGCCTCGCCAAGATCTCGTGCGTGTCGATAGCGTCGCGCCCCTCTACGATGAAGTGGAGGAGGAGGGCGAGATCGAAGAGGATATCAGCGAGGATGGCGGCTCGGAGGCTGAAGCCGGTCAGAGCGAGCGGGAGTTTTCACGGGGAGACGGCACGGCCGAAGGTGGCCGGCGGCGTAAGCGCCGACGACGGAGACGCGGACGTGACAGAGACGGCCCGGGTGAAATCGCCGCCGATGCCCCCCAGCCGTCCGACGATGGCCTCGCTACCATGGCCCGGATCGAAGGCGACTTCTCGGCCGCCGGAACCGAGGATCATCCGGTCGAGGACAACGAGGAAAATCCGCCGGCCTCTGTCGTCGCCGAATCCGAGATGGAAACGCCCGACATCGAGGCCGATGCGGAAGCCCCGCTCCCTGTCGAGGCGGAACCGACCGAACAGCCGCGTCGTCGTCGTTCCAGAAGGAGCGCGGCCAAAGCCGATAGCGAAACGGAGAAAGCGGCGCCTGTCGAGGTCGAGGACGTCGTCGAAGCCGTAGCGCCAGCCCCGAAACGGCGGCGCAGCCGCGCCAAGGCCGTCGTTTCGGTCGGGTCGGACATCACCGCGCCGAGTGCGGCCGATACGGCAACGACGATGGAACTTCCGCTGGGTGAGGCGCCCGTTGCCATTACCCCTTCAGCCGCCTCGCAAGACCCAATCGCTATGGTCGAGGAAGCGGAGGCGCATCTCTCGGTTGTGCGTTCTCCGCTCGAGGGTGCTTCAGTCGCCGAGACACAAGCCCCAAACCCTGACGAGCCTCCGTTGCCGAAACGCTCGGGCTGGTGGCAGCGGGCAAAGGCGACCTTCGGCAGTTGATGCGGCTATCGGAGCTCTGAAACGATCGCTGGACGATCGACCGATAGGTCATCATCAGCTTTGCGGCCTTGGAAAGGCCGCAAGGACACCGCATCGAGACGGATCGGATCATTATGAGGTGCCGCGTCGGCACCTTGGGAGAACACCATGCGCTTACGCCAATGCGTCGGACCATTCTCCGCTTTCGGTCTCATCCTGGCCTTACTGATCGGTGCCTTGGGCTTTCCGGGTGCGGCACAGGCCGGCGAATTTTCGGAGGCTCAAAAGGTTGAGATGGGTGCCGTCATCCGCGACTACCTGCTCAAGAATCCAGAGGTTTTGCAGGATGCGATGACCGAACTCGACAAGCGGCAAAAGGCCGAGGAATCGGCGGCTCGCGAGAAGGTGGTCGACCAGAAGGGTAGTGATCTCGTCAGCTCGTCTAAGGGCGCCGTGATCGGCAATCCGGACGGCAAAGTCACGCTGGTCGAATTTTTCGACTACAATTGCGGCTACTGCAAGAAAGCCCTCGACGACGTATCGAAACTCATGAAGTCCGAACCTGAGCTGCGCGTCGTCCTCAAGGATTTCCCGGTTCTGGGACCGGGCTCGGTGGAGGCGGCACAAGTCGCTGAAGCGGTCCGCCTGCAGCTCAAGGGAGATGCGTTTTGGCAGTTTCACACTCGACTGCTGTCCACTCACGGTCCCGTCGGCCGGACCCAAGCACTAGCCGTGGCGAAAGAGAGCGGCGTCGATATGGATAGGCTGGCCAAGGACACCGGCGCCTCGGGGATCAAGACGGGCATCCAGGACACGATGCAACTCGCCGATGCGTTGAACCTGACCGGCACGCCGTCCTTCGTGGTCGGGCAAGAAGTAGTGGTCGGGGCGGTCGGCTATGATGCCCTTAAAGACCGGATCGACAATGTCCTGAAATGCGGCAAAGCCATGTGTTCGTGATACCACGCCGGCGTGGTGCCGAACTAAGCCGGGTCGCGCGCAGCAAGCCTTCGGCGGCGTGGATTTGAGGCAGTCCGTTCAAAACCCGCCACGCCCCTCTGGCCTTCCGGCCAAGGTGACGCCAGATGTGGCGCACCGTTAAATTCCTAAGCGGTCATCAGAAGGCACCATGCCCATAACCCGAAACGGCCAGCGGCCGCGTGCGAGACTTGTCAGGTCGGTTGGCGGGGAGAACGCCGTACAGAAGATCGATGCCGACTTTCTCCGGCAATTGTCCGACTTGATCAGCACGAGCGATCTCGCCGAAATGGAAATCGCGAAGGGCGACCTGCGCATCCGGATGGTTCGCCAAGGCCAACACCCCGCGATGACCACGGCGCCGATTATTCTTCAAGCGGCAGCGCCGATGCAATCGGCAGCGGTCGCCTCCGTCGCTCCCGTTTCGATCGAGGATCATCCTGGCGCGGTGAAATCGCCCATGGTCGGCACGGTTTATCGTCGTCCGACCCCCGACGCCAAGGCTTTTGTCGAGATCGGAACGGTCGTCAAGGCGGGAGACAAGATCCTGCTCGTCGAGGCGATGAAGACGTTCAATGAAATCGTGGCCCCACGAAGCGGGACCGTTACGACAATCCTGGTGGAGGATGGCCAGCCGGTCGAATACGGCGAACCGCTGATCGTGATCGAATGAGCTCTGGCCATCCGCCGAGCACCAGACCGAAAGGTGCCATGTTCGACAAGATCCTCATTGCAAACCGGGGCGAAATCGCGCTGCGGGTCCTGCGCGCCGCCAAGGAACTAGGCGTCTCCACGGTCGCGGTTCATTCGACGGCCGACTCGGAGGCCATGCATGTCAAGCTGGCGGACGAGAGCGTGTGCATAGGGCCGCCTCCGGCGCGCGGCAGTTATCTCAACATCCCCGCCTTGCTGTCGGCCTGCGAGATCACGGGCGCCGACGCCATTCATCCGGGCTATGGCTTCCTATCGGAGAACGCGCGGTTCGCGGAGATCCTGCAAGACCATAACATCACCTTCATCGGTCCGAAGCCCGAACATATTCGGCTCATGGGCGACAAGATCGCTGCCAAGAAGACAGCGCGCAGCCTCGGCATTCCCTGCGTCCCCGGCTCGGACGGCGGCGTGACGGACGATGACGAAGCGGCCCGGATCGCATCCGACATCGGCTATCCGGTGCTCGTCAAGGCGGCGGCGGGCGGTGGTGGGCGCGGCATGAAGGTGGCCCGCACCGCGGCGGACCTCTCCTCGGCGCTGTCCACCGCTCGCGCGGAGGCTAAGGCAGCCTTCGACGACGATGCGGTCTATCTCGAGAAATATCTCGAAAAGCCGCGCCATATCGAAATTCAGGTTCTTGGCGATGGGCGCGGCAATGCGATCCACCTCGGGGAGCGTGACTGCTCGCTGCAGCGTCGACATCAGAAGGTGTGGGAGGAAGGCCCCTCCCCGGCGCTCAACGCTGAGCAGCGCGGTGACATCGGCGAGGTCGTCGCCACCGCCATGCGCAAACTGAGCTATCTTGGCGTCGGCACGGTGGAATTCCTCTACGAGGACGGCCGTTTCTATTTTATCGAAATGAACACCCGAATTCAGGTCGAGCATCCTGTGACCGAGATGATCACCGGGATCGATCTCGTCAACGAACAGATCAAGATCGCAGCGGGCTCGCCGCTCAGCTTGACGCAGGACGATGTCAGATTTTCCGGCCACGCCATCGAATGCCGCGTCAACGCGGAACATCCGGTCAGCTTTCGGCCGTCCCCCGGCCGGATCAGCTATTATCATCCGCCCGGTGGTCTCGGGGTCAGGGTCGATAGCGCGGCCTACCAGGGCTACATCATTCCGCCCAACTACGATTCTCTCGTCGGAAAGCTCATCGTGCATGGCCGCACCAGGACCGAGGCTCTGATGCGATTGCGGCGGGCGCTCGACGAGTTCATCGTCGACGGCATCGAAACCACGCTTCCGCTGTTCCGTAACCTCGTGCGCAACGTCGACGTCCAGAACGGCGCCTATGATATCCACTGGCTTGAACATTATCTCGACGGCCAGACCGAGACGAGCAGCCCTGGCTAAACAGGTCTGCCGTCGGATGATGCCGCCCAAAGGCATCGTGATCGGGCATGGCGCAGTCCCTACCGCGAAGGCGGGAGCCGATCGCGCAGACGCAGTAGCGCGATTTTCTCGATCTCGGCGCACGCTTGCGCAAACTCGGCCTCAGGATCGAGGACGAGCCTGCGCTCGAACGCTTCCACAATCTCTGCAGTGCGGAGCCCTTTGACGGCGATGATGAACGGAAAGCCGAACTTAGCCTTGTAGGCGTCGTTCATGGCCGTGAAGCGAGCCAGATCCGTGGCCGATAGGCGGTCGAGACCGGAGCTGGCCTGTTCGCTCGTGGAATCAGCCGTGAGCTGTTTGCTCAATGCGAGCTTGCCGGCAAGATCGGGATGCGCGCGGATCAGGGTCAACTTGTCGTCAAGACTTGAAGCCCGCATCACCGCCGTCATTGCGGCATGAAGCCCTTCGGCGGTATCCTCGATCGCCATCAGCCTCGTCGCATGGGTCTCGGCGGCGATCCAGGGCGAGTGCTCGAAAATATCGCCGAAGACCTCTGTGAAGAGGGCCGGCGCCATGCGGCTCGGCTGATATCCGCCCATTGGCGGATGTGCCTTGATCCAGTGCCGAGCGATGTCGAGGCGCCGTGCGACCCAGACACGGTCGTGGCCTTGCACATAATCGAGAAAGCGCGCCAGCGCGGCTGCGCGGCCGGGCCGACCGACGAGACGGCAATGCAAACCGATCGACAGCATTTTGGGAACGCTCTCACCTTCGTCATAAAGAAGGTCAAAGGAGTCTTTGAGATAGCTGAAGAAATGCTCGCCCGTGTTGAAGCCCTGCGGCGTCGCGAACCGCATGTCGTTGCTATCGAGGGTGTAAGGCACCACGAGTTGCGGACCATGCGCGCCTTTCATCCAATAGGGCAAGTCGTCCGCGTAAGCGTCCGAAAGGTAAAGGAACCCGCCCTCCTCCGCGCCAAGCTCCAATGTGTTGATTGAGCTTCGGCCTTGGTAGAATCCAAGTGGCCGCTCGCCTGTGAGCTCCGTCTGAATTCGGATCGCCTCGCCGATATGGTCCCGCTCGGCGTCACGGGCATAGTCGCGATAATCGATCCATTTGAGCCCATGGGTCGCGATCTCCCAGCCCGCGTCCTTCATCGATGTGGCGATGGCGGGATAGCGCGCGAGCGCGGACGCGACCGCATAGACGGTCACCGGCATGTTGCGCGAGGTGAACAGGCGATGGAGGCGCCAATAGCCGGCGCGCGAGCCATATTCGTAGATCGATTCCATATTCATGTGGCGCTGCCCCGGCCAGGGCTGCGCGCCGACGATCTCCGACAGGAAGGCTTCCGAGGCCGCGTCACCATGGAGGATGTTGTTCTCGCCCCCCTCCTCGTAATTGATGACGAATTGCACGGCGATGCGGGCGTCGCCGGGCCAGCGCGCATGGGGCGGCAGTTGCCCGTAGCCTTCGAGATCGCGAGGATAGGCGTCGCGCATCGTCATGACCCCCGATAGGTCGAATAGCTCCAGGGAGTCACGAGAAGCGGCACGTGATAAACGGCATCCTCGCCCATGGTGAAGCGCAAGGGGATCAGACGAAGGAAAGGATCGCGCGCGGCTGTCCCGGCCTCGCTATCGGCTCCGTCGTTGGCGCCAAAATAGGCGCCGACGTCGAAGAGCAGTTCATATGTGCCGCAGTCGAAAGCGTCCCCCTGGAGCAGAGGAGTGTCGGTTCGGCCGTCCTTGTTGGTGATCGCCGTTTTGAGGAGGACACGGTCCTCCTTCGCGCCCAGCCTGTAGAGCCGGATCGACACGCCTTCTGCCGGTCTTCCCCGCGACGTATCCAGCACATGCGTCGACAATCGCCCCATCGTGTCTCGCCTTTCAGGTCGACGATCCGGAACCCATGGCCGGCCGTGCGAGCGGCATGATAGTTGATTCATGCCAAGCCGGAAGTCGTGTGGCGCGAACGAAGGACAACCATGGATCCGATCTTAGCCGAATGGGGCGGCCTGCTGCTGCGTTGGACTCACGTCATCACCGGCATCGCCTGGATCGGTTCTTCCTTCTATTTCATGCATCTCGACGCAGCCTTGAAGCCCGTAGAGGGCATCACGCCGGGAATGGGCGGGGGCGCCTGGGAGGTGCATGGCGGCGGTTTCTACGAGGTCCGCAAATATATGCAGGCGCCTCCCGGCTTGCCTGAGGACCTGATCTGGCACAAATGGCAGGCCTATTCGACCTGGCTGTCGGGCTTCTTCCTGCTCGTGTGGGTCTACTATGCCCAGGCGAGCCTCTACCTCGTCGACCCGGCGGTCGCGAATTTGCCGGCCCTGGTCGCGGCGCTCATCGGCCTTGGCGGGCTTGCGCTAGGCTGGCTCATCTATGACCGGCTGTGCCGGTCTTTCCTGTCGAAACATGAAGTCGTCCTCGCGGGCACGGGCTTCGCCTTCATCATCCTCATGGCTTTCCTGTTCCAGCACGCCTTTTCTGGGCGCGGCGCGCTGCTGCATACCGGCGCCATGATGGCGAGCATGATGGTTGGCAATGTGTTTTTCGTCATCATGCCCAATCAGCGCAAGATCATCGCCGAGCTTGTTGCTGGCCGCACACCGGATCCGGCCTGGGGCAAGCAGGGCAAGATCAGATCCACCCATAACAACTATCTCACATTGCCGGTGCTGTTTCTGATGCTGGCGCCGCATGCGCCGCTGACCTTCTCCACCCCCTATGCTTTCGTGATCGTCGGCCTGATCCTCGTCGCGGGTGCATTGATCCGGCATTTTTATAACACGCGCCATGCCGGCGGCGGCGATCAATGGTGGACATGGCTGGTGGCCGTCCTGTGCATCTGGTCGGCTTTATGGATCAGCTCGGCCTCCTCGCCGATCGGGCGGGAGAGGCTTGGCCTCGGCGACCTGCCTACCAGGATAGTGGCGGCCGACCTGCCAAAAGCGCCGGTTGAGGTCAGCACCATCATCGAGGGACGATGTGCAATGTGCCATGGGGCCGTCCCCTCCTATGAGGGCATCGGCATCGCGCCGCATGGCGTCCTGCTGGACACTCCCGAATCCATCGCCCGCAACAAGCCGCTGATCCGCATCCAGGCGGTCATCACCCATGCCATGCCGCCCAACAACGTCAGCGAGATCACGCCCGAGGAACGCCACATCCTGGCGCAATGGACCGGCGATGCGTCGGCGGGGCCGCTCAAGACGGTCAACTGAACGGTGTAGACCTCATTCATGCGTAGCCAGCCGACAGCGCTGTATCAAGTCCACTACAAGCCCCGGCATTTACCAAATTGTCTTAATCGCACCTGAAACATTAACAGTCTTTTCAACACTCTCGCGCACGTTATTGACAATCTTTCAGCGGGAGTTAACACCCTTGGCTTTCTTCAAATCAGCCGAACAGCTCAGAGCGTTGAAGGCTCAGCTCGATGCCGTCAAGGCACGGTCCGATCTGCTGGACGAGGCATGCGGCGTCGGTCTTTGGCAGGCGGTCCTGCATGACGGCGACGCGATGGACAAGCGAAGCCTTTGGACATGGTCGGCGGAGTTCCGCCGCCTGATCGGCTACGAGCATGAAAGCGAATATCCCAATATCGTGCAGTCGTGGTCGGACCGGCTTCATCCTGACGATGTGGCGCCGACGTTTGGGGCCTTTGTCGGACATCTGGCCGATAAGACCGGCCGCGCCCGATACGACGTCGTCTACCGGCTGAAGGTGCGGGACGGGTCGTATCGCTGGTTCCGAGCGACCGGAGGCTGTCGCCATCTTCCCGATGGCAGGACCATTCTGGCCTGCGGCTCACTAACCAGCGTGCACGAACAGAAGCAGTTAGCTCAGCAGAACGAAAAGAACGCGGAGGACGACAAGCAGGCGATCGACGCCGTTGCGGCCGGCCTCGCGGCCCTGGCGCAAGGCGATCTCACGCATCGCATCAGCAATGACATTCCCGAAAAGGGCGTCCGGCTGAAGGACGACTTCAATACCGCGATGGAACGGCTTTCCGATAGCATCGAGGCGGTGGCGACCCGCACATCGGCGATTCGAACTGGGTCGGACGAAATCGCTGCCTCCTCGGACGACCTGTCCCGTCGCACCGAACAGCAGGCCGCCAGTCTCGAGGAAACCGCCGCCGCCCTCGACGAAATCACTGCAACGGTTCGCAAGACATCGGAAAGTGCCAGACACGCCCACAAGATCGTCGCGACCACGAGCGAAGCCGCCAAGACCTCAGGCGAGGTCGTGCGCCGCGCCGTCGACGCCATGAGCGGCATCGAGAAATCGTCGGGTCAAATCGGCCAGATCATCGGCGTCATCGACGAGATCGCCTTTCAGACCAACCTGCTGGCTCTCAACGCGGGTGTCGAGGCGGCGCGCGCGGGTGATGCGGGGCGGGGCTTCGCGGTTGTGGCTTCCGAGGTGAGGGCGCTGGCGCAACGTTCCGCCGATGCGGCCAAGGAGATCAAGGCGCTGATCTCCGCTTCCGCTCAACAGGTCGAGGGTGGGGTAGAACTTGTCGGCCAGACGGGGGCCGCCCTGGCGCGCATCGTCACGCAGGTCGCCGAGATCAATGTGATCGTCGCCGAAATCGCCTCTTCGGCGCAGGAGCAGACGACGGGGCTCGATCAAGTCAACACCGCCGTCAACCAGATGGATCAGGTCACGCAGCAGAACGCGGCCATGGTCGAAGAGACGACGGCAGCCAGCCAGGGGTTGGCCCAAGATTCCGAGGCGCTGGAGAGGCTGATGGAAGCCTTCAACATCATCCGAAAGGACAGATCGCCAGCCGCCCGGCAGATCTCTCGGCCGGCTGCCGGCCGGGCATCCCCTGCTCGGCACAAACCGGTCCCCGCCATGAAAACGGTCGGGCGCGGCGGCGCTGCCCCCAAACCTCGGCCGGCGGCGGAAAGCCAGGAGTGGACAGAGTTCTGAGCTCCCGACCGGTTACCAAGATCTGGGGTTGACGCCGCTCTAAGAAGGCGGCGTTACCCGATATCCCGCAGGACCCGCCGCATCAGCTTCCCGGTCGCCGTCATGGGAAGCGATGGCACGAATTCCACTTCGCGCGGATATTCATGGGCCGAAAGCCGCTGACGCACAAAGGCGCGGATCGCCTGAGCCAGTTCGTCCGAAGGCCCGAAACCCTCCCGGAGCACCACGAAGGCTTTGACGATCTCGGTGCGGATCGGGTCGGGTTTGCCGATTGCGGCGGCGCCCGCCACCGCAGGATGACGGAGCAGGCATTCCTCGATTTCGACCGGACCGATGCGGAACCCCGACGAGGTGATGAGATCGTCGTCCCGCCCCCTGAACGTGACGTAACCCTCGCCATCCATAACCGCCTGGTCGCCGGTGGTCATCCAATCGCCAATGAATTTTTTCGCGGTCGCCTCGGGTTGGTTCCAGTAACCGAGGAACATGGCCGGATCCGGCCGCGCTATCGCGATGCCGCCGGCTTCCAACGGCCCACACCGCGTTCCGTCCGGCCGCAGAATGGCAACGCCATGACCCGGAATCGCTCGGCCGATCGCCCCAGCCCGGCGAATGCCGAGCGCGCGGCTGGAGCCGAGGACATAGTTGCATTCAGTCTGCCCATAGACGTCATTGGGCTCGACCCCCAAGGCAGCCCGCGCCCAGTCGCGCGTATCCTCCCCGAGCGCCTCGCCGGCGGAGGAGAGGGTGCGCAATGCGAGCCCCGCAATGGGCGCGCTGACGTGGGCCCGCAACATCCGCAGCGCCGTCGGTGGAATGAAGGCGTTGCGGATCTTGAGGTCCCGCAGCAGGCCGATGGCCGCTTCGGGGTCAAAGCTGTCGCGTCGCCGCGCCACGACCGGAACGCCATAATGGAGCGCCGGCAGCACCGCGTTAAGCAAGCCTCCCGCCCAGGCCCAATCGGCGGGTGTCCACATGAGGTCGTTGTCACGCGGCAGAAAATCATGGCTGAACCTGACGCCCGGTAGGTGACCCGGCAGAACCCGATGCGCGTGCAAGGCCCCCTTGGGCAAACCCGTTGTCCCGGACGTGTAGATCATCAGAGCGGGATCGTCGGGGCTCGTCTCGACAGGCTCGAAATCCGGACTCTCGGCTTCGAGCAGAGCGTTTAGGCTCAACACGGCACCATCCCGCTCGTCCGTGGAAAGGATGATTTCGAGCGCCGGCGGAAACGGATCGAGCGCCGAAAGCCGCGTAACCCCCGACGCATCGGTGATCGCGAGCCTCGCGCCGGCATCGATCAGGCGATGGGACAGGGCATCGGCCCCGAATACCGCGGCGAGCGGCAGCACGATGGCACCAAGCTTATAGACCGCCGCATGAGCCACGATGACCTCCGCCATCTGCGGCAGGAATACCGCGACCCGATCGCCGCGCCGCACACCAAGACGACGCAGGGCTGCCGCCAGACGGTTGGATCGTTCGCGCAACGCTCCGAAACGAGTGATACGCGGACCGCTGTCGAACACGTCGATGATCGCCGGCCGGTCGGGAGCGAGCATCGCCCAACGATCCGTGATATCGACCCCGATATTATAAGACTTCGGGATGCTCCACGAAAAGCTCGTCCGAAGTCGGGCATAGTCGACGTGCGGCGACAGCAGCATGGCGGGTCATCACTTAAAAAATGTCGCCACAATCGGCATATTGCACCGCAACGTTCGCAGTGCAAAATATATGATCAGAATCGCTGGCGCTGCGCTTTTTCGCTGTTACCCGATGGAGAGTTCCGCCCATGACGCCCCCCCTCAAGCCCTTTCGTCCGAATGTCGGGATCGTCCTGTTCAACCCGACCGGCTTGGTGTTTGCCGGAACGGCGGTGGGGGACGGCCCGGAAACCGTCACGCCCGGATTGGAGTGGCAATTTCCGCAAGGCGGCATCGACCCCGACGAGGACATCGTCGTCGCGGCGCGTCGAGAATTATGGGAGGAGACCGGCATCGAGGCCGTGTCGCTCCTGGCCGTCACAGAGGAATGGTGGCCTTATCGGTTTCCGCCCTACGCGGGACCGCCGCATGCCATGGATGCGTTCAGCGGACAGACACAGCGTTGGGTAGCGTTCCGCTTCGAGGGAGACGAGCGTTTGATCGACGTGAGAAACCCGCCGGCCGGACTGCTGCAGGAATTCGACGATTGGGCCTGGGTGCCGCTGCATTCCATGCCGGACCGCGTTATGCCCCATAAACGGGAGAACTACGAACGCGTCGTTGTCGAATTCAGCCGCTTCGCCGCGCTGTCCTTATCGACTTTGGTCACAGAAAACGCGCCGGGGAAACCAAGCGGACCGCAGCGAGCCTGATGCTGATCTTTTAAGCCGAGAGGCTCGAAAGACCGGTAGCTTCAGAGCCGGAGGCTGGCCTTCAATTCGTTCAATTGGCCCAGCTTTTCCTGGGCCAAGCGGCGATCTTCGTCGGATGCCGCCCCGGTCACATCGCCTTGTGCGTAGCTGATTTCAGCATCCATCTTCGCGGCGTCGAGATCTTCTACCGGCACCGCCATCTCGGCCAGGATCGTCAATCCTGTGGGCGCCACATCGGCGAAGCCCCCGCGCACGAACAGCCGAGTGCGCTTCGAGGAGGTTTCGGCGACCGTGACAATGCCCGGCCTCAGCGTGGACATCAGCGGTGTATGATCCTTCAACACCGTGAACTCGCCTTCGGTGCCCGGCACAACGACTTCCTCGACCTGTCCCGCGAACAGCAATTTTTCGGGCGAGACGAGTTCGAACGTGAAGGAGGCCATGCGTCGTTCCTTGATGCTCGCCGCGCCCGCTCCGATTGAGCGAGCGCGGCACTATTTGATTTGGCAGATCAAGCCAGCTTGGCGAGTTTCTGCGCTTTCTCGACCGCTTCCTCGATGGTGCCGACCATATAGAAGGCAGCTTCGGGGAGGTGATCGTACTTGCCCTCGACGAGGCCCTTGAAGCCTTTGATCGTGTCGGCGAGAGAAACGAGCTTGCCGGGCGAGCCCGTGAAGACCTCGGCGACATGGAACGGCTGGCTCAAGAAGCGCTCGATCTTCCGAGCGCGGGCGACCGCGACTTTGTCCTCTTCGGACAGTTCGTCCATGCCGAGGATGGCGATGATGTCCTGGAGCGCCTTGTAGCGCTGGAGCACCTGCTGCACCTGGCGGGCGATACCGTAATGTTCCTCGCCGACGATCAGCGGAGAGAGCATCCGGGAGGTAGAATCGAGCGGATCGACCGCCGGATAGATGCCTTTTTCGGCGATCGAGCGCGACAGCACGGTCGTGGCGTCGAGATGCGCGAAGGAGGTCGCGGGCGCCGGATCGGTCAAGTCGTCGGCGGGCACATAAATGGCCTGTACCGATGTGATCGACCCCTTGTTGGTGGTGGTGATCCGCTCCTGGAGAAGGCCCATGTCGGTCGCGAGCGTCGGCTGATAGCCCACCGCCGACGGGATGCGGCCGAGCAGTGCCGACACTTCCGAGCCGGCCTGCGTGAAGCGGAAGATGTTGTCCACGAAGAACAACACGTCCTGACCCTGGTCGCGGAAATTCTCGGCGACGGTGAGGCCCGTCAGCGCGACACGGGCGCGGGCACCCGGCGGCTCATTCATCTGGCCATAGACGAGCGCACATTTCGAGCCCTTCACCGAACCGCCATGTTCGTGCGGGTCGGTGTTGACCTTGGATTCGATCATCTCGTGATAGAGATCGTTGCCTTCGCGGGTCCGCTCGCCGACGCCGGCGAACACCGAATATCCGCCATGGGCCTTGGCCACGTTGTTGATCAGTTCCATGATCAACACCGTCTTGCCCACGCCGGCCCCCCCGAAGAGGCCGATCTTGCCGCCCCTGGCATAGGGCGCCAGCAGGTCGACGACCTTGATACCCGTCTCGAGGATCTGCGCGTCCGTCGACTGATCCGCATAGCTCGGGGCCGGCTGATGGATAGCGCGCAGATCCGAATATTCGATCGGCCCGAGTTCGTCGACCGGCTCGCCGATGACGTTCATGATGCGGCCCAGCGTACCCTCGCCCACTGGCACGCGGATCGGCGCGCCGGTGTCCGTGACCGACTGCCCTCGGGTCAGGCCCTCCGAAATATCCATGGCGATGCAGCGCACGGAATTCTCGCCGAGATGCTGGGCCACTTCGAGAACCAAGCGGTTTCCGTTGTTGGTGGTCTCCAGAGCGTTGAGGATTTCAGGCAGATGACCTTCGAACTTCACATCGACCACCGGACCGATGACCTGCGTGATCCGTCCGGAGGGCAGGTTGGCCCGGGACTCTGCGGGAGCGGCGAAGGTATAGTCAGACATCGTGTCCTCTTTGGCTCTGTCGGCGGCGCGCCAAAGGCGCATTGAATAGGGTCTTCACGGCTATCAAAGAGCTGTCACACCACTCGGCCGCGCTCCTCAAGCGTAGCCGGGCGACGATCAAAGCGCCTCCGCGCCCGAAATAATCTCGATCAATTCCTTGGTGATCATAGCCTGACGCGAACGATTGTAGAACTGCGTCTGCTTCTTGATCATCTCGCCCGCGTTGCGGGTCGCGTTATCCATCGCGCTCATCCGCGAGCCCTGTTCGGAGGCGGCGTTTTCGAGCAGCGCCCTGAACACTTGAATCGAAATGTTGCGGGGCAGCAGAGTCGCCAAGATCTCTTCCTCGCTCGGCTCGTATTCATAGGCGGCGCCGCTTTGCGTCCCGGGCTCGACCGCCGGAATCTCCGCCGGGATGAGGCGGAGCGCCGTGGGGATCTGCTGGATGACGGAACGGAAGCGCGAGAAGAACAAGGTACAGTGGTCGAACTCACCGGCCGTGAACATGGCGATGATCTTCTTGCCGATCGGATCGGCATTGCCGAAACCGATGCTCTTGAGCGAGCGCAGCTCGATCAGTTCGACGATGTTCTGTTCGAACTGTCGGCGAAGCTGATCCCAGCCTTTCTTGCCGACACAGAGAATCTTGACGGTCTTGCCTTGTCGAAGAAGGCTCGACGCATGTTCGCGGGCCAGGCGCACGATCGACGAGTTGAAGGCCCCGCAAAGGCCTCGTTCGGCCGTGCAGACGACCAGTAGATGCACCTGATCTTTGCCGTTGCCGGCCAAAAGAGCAGGAGCCTGAGTGCCGGCCCCGATACCGCGAGCGAGGTTCGCCAGAACCTTCTCCATACGCTCTGCATAGGGGCGAGCCGCCTCAGCCGCCATCTGGGCGCGGCGGAGCTTCGCCGCAGCGACCATCTGCATGGCTTTTGTGATCTTCTGGGTCGATTTGACCGAGGTGATCCGGTTCCGCAAGTCCTTCAGCGAAGGCATATGTCTCGCTCGTTTCCGCTAGCGGGAGGGTGGTTACGCAAAAGACTTCGCATAGCCTTCGACCAGGGACTTCAACTTGGCGGCATTATCGTCGCTGAGATCCTTGGACGACCGGATCCCCTCGAGCAGGGCCGCGTTGCTGGTGCGAAGCAGCGCCAGGAGACCGTCCTCAAAGGCGCGGACGCGGTTGACCGGCAGCGTGTCGAGATAGCCGTTCACCCCGGCATAGATCACACATACCTGCTCTTCCATTTTCAGCGGCGAGAACTGCGGTTGCTTGAGCAGTTCGGTCAGACGCGAGCCACGGTTGAGCAGACGCTGGGTCGTTGCGTCGAGGTCGGAGCCGAACTGGGCGAAGGCCGCCATCTCGCGATATTGCGCGAGTTCGCCCTTGATTTTGCCGGCGACCTTCTTCATCGCCTTGGTCTGAGCGGCCGAGCCGACACGCGACACCGACAAGCCGACGTTCACGGCTGGGCGAATGCCCTGGTAGAAGAGATCGGTCTCAAGGAATATCTGGCCATCGGTAATCGAAATCACGTTGGTCGGAATATAGGCCGACACGTCGTTGGCCTGGGTCTCAATCACTGGAAGCGCGGTGAGTGAACCCCCGCCCTGCTTGTCGTTGAGCTTGGCGGCGCGCTCCAAAAGGCGCGAATGAAGATAGAACACGTCGCCCGGATAGGCCTCGCGGCCAGGCGGCCGGCGCAGCAGCAGGGACATCTGGCGATAGGCGACGGCCTGCTTCGAAAGATCATCGTAAATGATCAGCGCATGCATGCCGTTGTCGCGGAAATATTCGCCCATGGCGCAGCCGGAGAAGGGCGCCAAAAACTGCATCGGCGCAGGATCGGAGGCCGTGGCGGCGACGACGATCGTGTATTCGAGAGCGCCCTGCTCTTCGAGCACCTTCACGAATTGCGCGACGGTGGAGCGC
This sequence comes from Lichenihabitans sp., assembly GCA_965214365.1. GTDB lineage: Bacteria > Pseudomonadota > Alphaproteobacteria > Rhizobiales > Beijerinckiaceae > Lichenihabitans. Next base: position 23,813 of record CBDCBM010000003.1, on the reverse strand, counting down.
TTCTGGCCAACGGCCACGTAGACGCAATAGAGCTTTTGGCTCTCGTCGGTGCCCTGGTTCAGGGACTTCTGGTTGAGGATCGCGTCGAGAGCGACCGCCGTCTTGCCGGTCTGTCGGTCGCCAATGATAAGTTCGCGCTGGCCACGGCCGATCGGGATCAGCGCGTCGATGGCCTTGAGACCCGTGGCCATCGGTTCATTCACCGATTTGCGCGGAATGATGCCCGGCGCTTTGACGTCGACGCGCGAGCGCCGCTCGGAGCCGATCGGGCCTTTGCCGTCGATCGGGTTGCCGAGCGCATCAACGACACGCCCCAGCAATTCCTTGCCGACCGGAACGTCGACGATGGCGCCGGTCCGCTTGACGGTCTGCCCTTCGCCGATCTCACGGTCGGACCCAAAAATCACGATACCGACATTGTCGGCTTCGAGATTGAGAGCCATGCCCCGGATGCCGGTCTCGAACTCGACCATCTCGCCGGCCTGAACATTGTCGAGGCCATAGACGCGGGCGATACCATCGCCGACCGACAAAACCTGACCGACTTCGGTGACTTCAGCCTCGGTGCCGAAATTTTGGATTTCCCGTCTCAGGATGTCGGAAATCTCAGCGGCGCGGATATCCATCAGCCGACCTCTTTCATACGTGTTCGAAGTGAGTTGAGTTTGGTTTTCAGCGAACCATCGACCATCCGGCTTCCCAGCCGCACGACGAGGCCGCCGAGAATTTCCGGATCGACCTTGACGTCGATCTCAACGGATTTGCCGCCCGTCACATCGCGCAAGGCGGATGTGAGAACATCGAAATTGGCCTGGCTCAATGGCTCGGCCACGGTCACCTCGGCGCGCGACACGCCCCGGTCGGCGTCGTCGAGCGCCAGAAAATTGGCGATCATCCCCTTGACCGCGAAGAGACGGCGCTTGGACGCCACGAGCAGCAGAAACCGTGACGCGAGCCCGTCAATTCTCATTGCCTCAAGTATTTTACCCAAGGCGCGGGTTTGATCCTGAGCACTGAACACCGGGCTCTTGACGAGCAACTGCAGGTCTGGGTTCGAGTCGATCAGGGCGGAGAAAGACTTCAGGTCGGCGGCGACGGCATCGATGGCGCGGCTTTCCTTTGCGAGCGAAAAAAGGGCGCCGGCGTAACGCCCGGCCATCCCGGATACGATGTCTTCAGCATCGGCCACGGTGTCTTCACCCTCAATAATGTCGGCTGTGCTCGAACCGGACCGCTGATTGCGGCCCTTGGATCCGATAGCCCCCCAGATCCACGGATTTGACCCATGGATGGCCGCTGTTTCAATGAACAAATTGAATGGCCAACGGGCGGTCAGGTAACATAGCGGTCTGGAGCGTGCAAGCACGCCAGCACCTCTATGAGGCATTCATATGCCTCGACCGCGCCGTTCATGGCATGTTTATGACGGCTCCTCCAAGCGAAGCTCGATCGTTCACGCGGTCTTGGAGCACAAACGATGGGCGGCGCAATGGGGTCCCGCAGGGTGGGCATGATCGTCATGGTTAAGCAAGGTTCAGTGTCCGAGGTCTCAGGAGACCAGCCGCTGGCATCGTCTTATCTCGTCGGCCAGGATGCGGAAGGCCATTGGCTCGCCATGGAGGAGCTCGGGCGTGGCGGAGGTCTTTTCGCGTCCAAGGACGCCGCCCTGCGCTACGTCGACTTCGAGACGCGGCGCGCGCCCGGCTGTTGTCATCTGGTTGCGGAGCCCGTCGATCTATCGTTCGGTGGAATTTCGCTGGTGTCGCCCGCCCGTAACGCCGCCTGATCGGGCTTGTCGCCAACGGATGATAAGGCCCTTCAGCCATTCCCGGCCCCTTCGCCGAAACAGCTCCAGGGCCACGATGAAGCGAAACCGCCAACCGGCGCCTGGCGCTACGCCGACTGCGGCATCCGCGATGACAAGGCGCCCTGGCCACAGGCGATCGATCATCGGATGCTCGGGCACGGCGCAGGAGTCGGTGAAGGCGACATCGGGGGTGCCGGCCAGCCGGGTCGTCAGGTCGAGCACGAATTGCACGCCGGGCGAGGCTGCGGCGTAGTCTTCGTCGAAGGCCGTCTTCCAGAAATAACGCCGATTCGCGCTCGCCAGCACGATCCCCATAACGATCGGCTTGCCATCGAGGCTCAGCGTGTCGATGCGGCACTGATCGCGCGCGGCCATATGCTCCACCATGTCGCGCGCGAAGGCGGCGCGGGAGGGGTCGCAGACGAGCGCGGTGCCGGCGCGTCCCTTCCAGCCTTTTACCTCAAGCGCGAGGAATCGGTCGAGCGCCGCTCTCACGTCTCCCGGTGCGGAGGCGCTCTCGTAAGCGAGTTCCCCGCGTTCGGCGAGGCGTCGACGCTGGCGCAGGATTTCCTTGCGGCGACGGGGCGAGAGCGCGGCGAGGCCACTAGGCGCAGGGGCGCCGAGCCCCTCGAGCACCGCGCGCGGCCTCTCGTCAAAGAAGCGGAGACCCCGCTCTGTCCGAACTGCCACATCGTGGAGCAGTCGGGCCGTCGGGCCGTCGCGGTCGAGGCCTCTCACGATGAGCGCGGCCGGGCCCGCCTGGTGCCGCTCCAGCCAGCCGAGGACGGCCAGCCATGCCGCCTCGGGACGATCGGGCGACAGAAGCGGCGCTCCTAGCGCAGCGAGATCGTGAAACCAGACTTTTGCCAAAGGCCAAAGGGGTAGTCTCGGCCGGATCAGAGGCAGGAGGGAGAGGAGGCGGCCGTCGTGGCCGGGAGCCCGATCCCAAACGAACAAAAAGGACAAGCGTGCGTATGCACCGAGATACCGGGCCGCGGGCAGGCAGAAGGCCGGCGCCATGAACGGGTTGGGTTCGAGACAGTGGGACGCCAGGGCGTTCCACGCCTCCTCGTGAAGGCGCGCGCCCTCCCAATCCAGGACCTCGACCACAAGCCCAGTCTGCGGCCCAGCGGCCGTCTGGGCGGGGGATGCCCAGGCGCGCGACGGCCCTGACAATTCCAATGGTGATGACGTTGCCAAGCCCCTCGCTCCGCGCCGACCCCCTGAATCGGATCGGCGTCAAGACCACACCATCCAAAGTTGAAGATGATGTTGAGGGGCGGGTGCGACCGTCAAAAGCGAATGCGCCGCGAACGAATATCCTCGAAAGCCGCGATGTCGAGCGCCTTGTAGCGACGCGATGTCGGATCGGAAAAAAACAACGGGCCGGTCGCCTTGGCTGGATCGAACCCCTGCTCGACAAGTTCGACCTTGCGCTGTTTGAAGGTGCCCGTGACGATCAACCGATCCGCGAGGTGAACGAAAACCGGGATAGCGTAGGCCGGAAGGCTGAGGTCGAGGAAGGTCCGGAATGCCGCCAGATCGAAGGCGTCGCGATCTTCGGCGAGGATCGACGCCATGCCGGCGCGCCCCTCGGTGCCGGGCACGCTGACGCCATAGACCGAGGCTTCCATGACGCCCGGGAAGCCGGTGATGGTCTCGCTGACCTGAGAAGTGGCGACATTCTCGCCCTTCCAGCGGAACGTGTCTCCGGCCCGATCGATAAAATAGAAATAGCCGAGAGCGTCGCGGCGCATGAGGTCGCCGGTGCGAAACCAGGCGTCGCCCTGGCGAAGACCGTTGCGCAGGATCTTGCGCTCGGTCGCCTCGCGGTCGGTATAGCCCTCGAAGCGGTTACCGGGCTTCGAGGGGTCCGCCACGATCTCGCCGACCATCTCGCCGACTTCGCCGGCCGCGCATTCGATGCAAAGGCCATCGGAACCGCGCATCGGCTCCTCGGTCTCGACATCGAAGCGGATCACCCGGATTGGAAACCGCGACGCGATCCATTTTGGCACCCGCCCCACGGCTTCGGGATGCGAATCGAAGTTGAACATGGAGCAATTGCCTTCGGTGGAGGCATAGAATTCTCGAATCGCTCTGATCCCGAAGCGATCCCGAAACGGGACCCAGACGTCTGGCCGAAGACCATTGCCCACGCAGAGGCGCACGCGGTGTCGCCTATCGTCCGGGCTGGGCGGCTGCTGAAGCAGGTAGCGGCACAATTCGCCGATATAGATGAACATCGTGCAGCGGTGCCGGATGACGTCGGGCCAGAATTCCCGCGCGGAAAATCGCTCGCGAATGATGCAGGTTCCGCCCACCGTCAAAACTAGGCCGGGTGCCAGCACCCCACCGTTGGTGTGGTACATCGGCAAGCAATCGTAGATGCGGTCGTCCTTTTTCGCGTCCGCCACGGCGGAAAACGCCTTCATGGCCAGGAGGACGCGATAGTGATTGAGATTGGCCGCCTTGGGCAGGCCGGTCGTCCCCGACGTGAACACGTAGATGCAGCGGTCCTCGATGGTCAGCTTGGGCTTCTCGTCGGGCTCGAGCGCCGCATCCGACAAGGCTTCGATTTCGCTGTCGATACGGGGATGGATTGCGCTTGGTCCATGCACGAAAACCCGCACCGGGGTGTCGATCAACCTCAGCGCGCCCTCGAGTTGCGCCAGCATCGACGCCTCGACGATCACGACGCTGGACCGGACGATCCTGATCGAATGGGCGAGCGTCTCGCCATGGAGGTTGGTGTTGAGAAGGGCGGTGGCGCCTCCGGCCTTGGCGATGCCCATCCAGACGGAGAGATATTCGGCCCGGTTGGGCATGAGGAGGCAGACCGTGTCTCCCTTGCCCAGCCCCTGCGACAGCGCCCAGCGGGCATAGCGATTGGCGCGCCCATTCCATTGCCGATAGGTGAAGGTCTCTCGCTCCGACACCAGCGCGGTGCGCTCGCCGAACCTCGCCGCCAGCGCCTCAGTGACATCCCCCAGCGTCTGGTTCGGATGTTTGGCGATGGGGACGGAACGCCGTAGCACCCGCACCATACCCCGAAGGAAAGCCGCCTCGCTGGCTAGACGCTTGAACAGGGTCAAAAACCGCACTCCGCCCGCTTGGTAACGACCCTGCCGGCCTTCAGAGGCCGCCTTGATTTCGTCGCAGGAAGCTTTATCCCGGCCTGATGCTTGATGAAAAGGGCCTGCATCCCGCAGCGGCACAGCTGCAGCCTGCCGGTTTCGCGGCAACCGCACCGCAGGCCATCGCAGGACGCATTTTTTGTGTCGGGGGCGCGGCGGTCGATTCGACGTTTCTCGCCGAACGGCCGATCGTGGCCGGAACGTCCAATCCCGCCACGGGCTCCCGCACCTTTGGGGGCGTCGCGCGCAACATTGCCGAGAACTTGGCCCGTCTTGGCGTGAAGACAGGCCTTCTGACACGGGTCGGGGACGACGAAAACGGACGGCGCCTCAAACGCCATCTCGACGCGCTCGCTATCGATACGGGCGGCGTCGATGTAGTGGCCGACGCGCGGACCGCCGAATATATGGCCTTACTGGAGCCCGATCGCAGCCTCCACGTCGGGGTCGCCGACATGGCCATCTTCGATCGGCTCGATCGCGCCTTGCTGAGCGCGGCTCCGACCCGGCTCGACGCGGATTGGATCTTTCTCGACTGCAACTGCCGTCCGGACCTCTTAAAGGCGCTGATCGAGCGCTCGCCTGCCTTCGCGGGCAAAATCGCCGTGGATGCTGTCTCGGTGGCCAAGGCGGAACGATTGCCCGAGGCACTCCAGGGCATCGACCTCCTGTTTCTGAACCTCGACGAGGCCGCCTCGATCCTCCGCCTGCCCCGATCCGGATTGCGGCCGCATGAGGCCGTCGCGGGCCTTCGGCACCGCGGCGCGGGCGCGGTGGTCCTGACGCTCGGTGCCAACGGCCTGCTGGTCTGCGAGATGTCAGGGGATATCGTTGCCTTTCCGGCGGTGAGAGCGGAGGTGGCGGATGTCACCGGGGCCGGCGACGCCCTGGTGGCCGCGACCCTAGCCGCGACGCTGGCCGGCCTCCCCTTACCGATCGCGGCCCGCTGGGGCAGCGTCGCGGCGACGCTGACCCTTGAGAGGGTCGGGAGTACCCGGGCCGATCTTTCATTCGCCCTGCTCCGCGAGCGCGCCGAACAGTTCCCCCCTCATTGACTGGCACGAGACCCTGACATGGCACGCATTTCCAGTCCGAAGATCGATATCGCCCTCGACGTCGCCGAGGCGTTGAACGACGGCGTGCCCGTCGTCGCCCTCGAATCCACCATCATCACCCACGGCATGCCCTACCCGGCCAATGTGGAGACCGCGCGGGCCGTCGAAGAGGTTATCCGCAAGCGTGGTGCCGTGCCGGCGACGATCGTGATCGTGGGCGGCCGGATCAAAATCGGTCTTTCGGACGAGGAGATCGAACGCCTGGGCACCGCCAAAAACGTGCTCAAACTCAGCCGCGCCGATCTGCCCTTCGCCATCGCCCAGAGCCGCGACGGTTCGACCACCGTGGCGGCGACCATGATCTGTGCGGCCCTTGCGGGCATTTCGGTCTTCGCCACCGGCGGCATCGGCGGGGTGCATCGGGGCGTCGAGAACAGCATGGACATCTCCGCCGATCTCGATGAGCTCGGCCGGACGCCGGTGGCGGTGGTCTGCGCGGGTGCCAAGGCGCTGCTCGACCTTCCCCGCACGCTCGAATATCTCGAAACGCGCGGCGTGCCGGTCGTCGGCTATGGCGTGGATGAATTCCCTGCGTTCTGGAGCCGGACCAGTGGTCTGAAAGCCCCCTTGCGTCTCGACACGCCGGAGGCCATCGCCGGCTTGATCCGGGCCAAGCGGGATCTTGGGCTCGACGGCGGTGTACTGATCGCCAATCCGGTGCCGGCCGAGGACGAGATCCCGTCGGACGAAATCGCGGCCCATATCGAGACCGCCGTTCGGGATGCGGCGCGACACGGCATCACCGCCAAGGGCGTCACGCCTTTCATCCTCTCGCGCATGGTCGAGTTGACTGCGGGGCGAAGCCTCGCCACCAATATCGCGCTGATCCGCAACAATGCGGCTTTGGCCGCCGACATCGCCGTCGCCTTGTCGAAGGCGTCAGAATAGGCCTGGGGCATCGTCGAGCGACAGCGCCGCGCCATCCGCCCGGTCGATGCGCGGAGGCCCGAAGAAGGATTGCCACAGATCTTTCACATCTGGGCCAAGGCCGCCCCTGACGATCACGACGAGACGGGTGTCCCGATCGCCATCCGGCCAAGCTTCGAGCCTCACGGCCGGATGGATCCGGTGCTGAACGACGTTGACGAGGACCGGCCGGTCGGGATCGACACGGGTTGCGACCAGGCCTTTGAGCCGCAAGATGTCTGCGCCGGGTCGAGCCAAGAGGGACGCGAGAAAACGCTCGAAGCGATGGGGATCGATCCGTCCGGCCCGCAGGGTCACGGCCTCGATCCCGGCAAGATGCGCGTGGTGGGGGGCCGCGATCTTACGCAAGGCCAGGCCTTGAGACCTCATCGCTTCCAAAATCGCCGCGATGTCGGCAGCCGGCAGAATCGGCGCGGTGGGGTTCAGCGTGCGAAGACGCGACATGAAAGCATCGTGATCTAGAGCATGATGCCGAAAAGTCGGCACGGGTTTTCGGACGACATCATGCTCTGCTTCACCACCATCAAATGTATCGCGTCCAACACCGAGAAGATCGATTTTGGACAGAACCAGCACATCCGCCAGGGCAACCTGCCGGCTGGCTTCCGGCGAATGGAACAGGTGATCGCCGCCCGCCACGGCATCGACCACCGTCACGACACGATCGAGCCGGAGGACCGCACCAAGCTCCATTGAAGGCAATAGGGCGTTGAGGACCGGCCCAGGATCGGCGAGGCCGGTGGTTTCGATCACGATACGGTCGAAGACGATCTCCCGCCGGTCTCGGCGCTGGAGGAGACTGCCGAGCGCCGTTACGAGGTCGCCGCGCGCCGCGCAGCATAGGCATCCCGTCGTGAGCATCAGCATGTCGCCCTCGACCCGATCGACCAAGAAATTATCGATGCCGATTTCGCCGAATTCGTTGACGATCACGGCAGCGCCAGCCATCGCCGGTTCGCGCAGGAGGCGGTTGAGGAGGGTCGTCTTTCCGGCGCCGAGAAAGCCGGTCAGCACCGTGACCGGGACGAATGACGCGGGATGGGCGCTCACTGCGTCGCGGCCTTGGCCTTCTTGGTCTTTCCACCCTTGCCGGTCTTGGCGTGCGGCTTGTCGGTCGCTTTCGGTGCGATAGCCTTCGCGGGTTTGGCTTTCGGCGGCGATGATGCCGCGACCTTGATGATCTTGGCCTTGGCCGGCGCCGCGACCGCCTTCGTGGCCCGAAGGCTGAGATGTCCCCTGGACTTGACGACCTTGTTGGCGGCCGCCAGGGCTGCGGCGGGTGGCATCGCGCCGGCTAGCGCGAGAGGTGCCGGCAAGGCGTCGGTCGTCCCGGCGGCGGGGGCACCGTCAGGCTTTGCCGCCAAGGCCATGGCCTTGGCCGACGACTTCGGTCCGGGCGCGCTGTCCTCGATCGGCCCCGCGACCGTTCCGGTCCAGCCATCGGCCGGCCCAATGAAGACTTTCACCGGTTCGAAAGCCGCACGCGGACCAAGAAGTTCGACCTTGCCGCCGGGGGTCGTCACCCCTGCGGCGCCCACAGCCATCGAACGTGTCGCTAGGCTGAGCAATTGCTGGCGCTCCGCCGCACGGCCGAAAACCGGCGCCGGGGCCGGCGCCAGCACGATCTCGGCATCCTCCGCCTCGGCTTCGGCAATGGCGTTGTGGCGCCCTGGCCCACAGATCTGGCCGCGCAAATCCGGCGGCAGCACGATATCGCTGGCCGGCAGCGCCGCGACGTCCCCGAGGCCGGAGCCGGGCTCGGAGAAATATTTCTCGAACAGGCCGGCAGCCCGTTCGCTTCGCTCCCGTCCGGAAGGCGCGCCGAGAATCACAACGATCAGGTGCTTGTTGCCGCGTTGCGCACTGGCCACGACATTATAGCCGGCCGAACAGGTGTAGCCGGTCTTCATGCCGTCGATGCCGGGATAGCGCCCGATGAGGGTGTTGTGGTTGTTGATGATGCGGCCGCCGAAGTTCAGTGCCGGTATGCCGAAGAGGTCGTGATGCTCCGGAAATTCCCGGAACAGGGCTCGGCCGATCATGGCCATGTCGCGCGCCGAACTGATGTGCTGCTCGTCCGGAAGACCGTTCGGATTGTCGAAATGGGATTCGTGCAGGCCGAGTTTCGCCCCATAGGCGTTCATTTCGGCCGCGAAGGCGGGCACGGAGCCGGATATGCCCTCGGCGATGGTCACCGCAATATCGTTCGGCGATTTCACCATCAGCATCTTGAGGGCATTATCGAGGGTAACGAGCGTTCCGGGTCGAAAGCCCATCTTCGAGGGCGCCATGCTAGCCGCATACGAAGACACCCGGAGCGGAGTGTCGAGCGTGACTTTGCCCTCGCGGACCTTGCTCAGCGCCACATAGGTGGTCATCAGCTTGGTCAGCGAGGCTGGAAACCAAGGTGCTGCGGCCATCTGATGGTAGAGCACTTCACCGCTATCGACATCGATGACGAGCGTCGGGTTCGCTTTCGCCGCATGCCCCCACAGGCTCAAAGCCAAGCCAATCGCCGCGAAGCGCCAACCCCTCAGTACCGTCATCATGCAATGGCATTCCATTTGAAAATCGGCAGGGTGCGGGCGTCTTCCTTAGCAGGCCTGATGGCCCGTTGGGGCTCCCCGGGGACGTCGCTGTTCATCTGACACGAAAAGTCCTAGCGTTCCGTGATGGACGATCAAACCGTCGATACAGCGCTAAAGGTGGCGACATTGGGGCCGCCCGGCGGCGGCAGTCGGCCTGGCAGGCGCGCTCCCTGGGGGATGTTCGGTCGAGCCGCGACATTCATGCTTGATGTGGCTTTTCCGCCATCGTGTCTCGCATGTCGGTCGGCGACCGAACGACAAGATGGCCTTTGCCCCCGATGCTGGCGCGGCATGAACTTCATCGAACGCCCGTTTTGCGACCGGATGGGAACGCCATTCGCGCAGGATCTCGGCGAAGGGATGCTCTCGGCCGAGGCGCTGGCGGGGCCGCCGGTGTTCCGGCGCGCGCGGGCTGTCGTCCGTTTCGAGGATGGTCCCTCGCGCATATTGGTGCACCGGCTCAAATATGGCGACCGCATGGAACTCGCACGCCCCATGGGCGCCTGGATGGCTCGATCCGGAGCAGCCTTGCTGGCTGAGGCCGAGGTCATCGTCGCCGTTCCCCTGCATCGCCGACGTCTTTGGCTTCGGCGCTTCAACCAGGCGGCGGCACTAGCCGACGAGGTATCACGCCTCAGCGGCGTGAAACACGAACCCTTCGCGCTCGACCGCGTGAAGCCTACCGCCAGTCAGGTGGGCATGACGCGGGCGCAGCGCCTCGTGAACCTGCAAGGCGCCTTCAAGGTCTTGGACGTCATGGCTCCGCTAATCGACCGCCGAAGGGTCGTCTTGATCGACGACGTCCTGACCACGGGAGCGACGCTCAATGCCGCGGCACGAGCCCTGCTTCGCGCGGGAGCCGATACGGTCGACGTGCTGGTCTTCGCACGGGTTGTGGCGGCGCATTGACATCCCATCTCATGTCGAGCAACGAGACGTAATCATGCCAACCGTGACGATCTACACCACCCGCTACTGTCCCTATTGCGCGACCGCGAAGGACCTCCTGCGCAAGAAGGCCGTCAATTTCGACGAGGTCGACGTATCGGGTGACCCCAAGGGGCGGGCCGTCATGACCGAGCGGGCCGGAGGACGAACGAGCGTTCCGCAGATCTTCATCGGCGACCACCACGTCGGAGGCTCCGACGACCTGCACGATCTCGAGGCGGAGGGGAAGTTAGACCCCCTGCTGGCGGCCTGATGCGATGAAGGTCAACGGGCCTTGACGCGATGATCCGCTATTCCCTCGTCTGTGGCGAACAGCATGGCTTCGAGGCCTGGTTCAGGGACAGTCTGGCCTTCGACGATCTCGATCGGGAGGGTCACCTTTCGTGCCCCCAATGCGGCTCGTCTCAGGTCCGTAAGGCCCTGATGGCGCCGTCGATTCGCCGTCGGGGCAAAGACGCCGTCCAGGCAGAAGCCAGCGTCGGCGCCGAGCGAGAGCCTGCGCCTTCGGTTCCCGCAGTCGTTGAAAGCGTGCTGCCGATCGAGGACGACAAAGCGCGTCAGATGCGCGCTTGGCTGCGCGAGATGCATGCGAGGGTGAAGGCGCAGGCGGAGAATGTCGGCTCGTCCTTTCCCGAGGAAGCGCGCAAAATCCATGAAAAGGAGGAGCCCGCACGCTCCATTTACGGAACCGGCACCAACGATGAGGTGCGTTCCCTGATCGAGGACGGCATCGCCATCATGCCGTTGCCGCCCTTGCCCGATGAGCGGAACTGATACCGATCAGCGCAGATGGTATGACAATGCTTGTCAGCACCTGATATCGCTCCCGCTTACCCGAAACACGGTAGCACCCGTATAGGTGTTCCAATGATGCCGTGGGATGTTGGCCTCGATGAGATCCTGTTCCGCGAAGCTCGCTCGCAGGTCGTAAAGCTCGGGAATCGGAAAAATCATGCCGAGCGTCTGCTGCAGGAAATCCGTCCCGAACCGGCGGACATGGAGCATGGGTCCAAAACGCGTCAGCTTGTCCTCTAGCGGCGCTTTAATGAGTTCGTCGGTAAATTCGCCCGGCAGGATCGGAACGCTGAACAGCATGGTGCCACGGGCGTTCAACGACCGGACGAGACGCGTGAGCACTGCCGTATAATTGCATTCCACATGTTCGAGCACATGGTTGTGGACGATCAGGTCGTAGTGGTCCTCGGGCAGATCGAAGATGTCGCTGCAAAGATCGAAAGCCTCGACATCGAGCCCCGGGTAGCGCGTCGGGTCGACATCGAGCGCGCGATAATTCTTCCCCCCGATCTCGAGCAGCATCGCGGCAAGACCACGTTCGGGCGCGAAATGGAGGATCCGAGCCTCCGACGGCAGCGAGAGGGCGGTGATATGAAGGGCGGCGACGCGCGTCCGCTCCAGGGAGCCGCAATCCACGCAGCGCACGCGAGGGCGTTTGGGCATGTCGGTGAACTCCGTTCCGCCGCAGATATTGCAAGGCATGACCGACACTTTCTTTGGGAATTACGGTTTCGCGGCCGCGCGTCGATGGGACCGGTGGGCCTGGACAAAGCATGACACTGGGCTCGACCCACCGGCAAACCCCAATCGCACCGAGATTAATCATCCTCGCCGCGTCACGGCAAAAGATTGTGCTTTGGCTCCGGCCAAAACTAGCCAAAAATCGGTGCAACTTCTATCAGCCCCGTTGGATCAACATAATGGCGCAGTACGCTTACCGCCCCTGCGTGGGGATCGCACTCTTCAACCCGCAAGGGTTGGTCTTCATCGGCCGTCGCCGCAACAAACGCGGTCCGGATCATGCCATGGCCGGATATGACTGGCAGATGCCGCAAGGGGGGATCGACCTTGGGGAAATCCCGCACGCCGCCGCGCTGCGTGAATTGCGCGAGGAGACCGGCGTCTCCAGCGTGTCGTTTCTAGCCGAGGCACCGCACTGGCTCACTTACGATCTCCCACCCGACCTGTCGCGGCGAAGCTGGAAGGGCCGCTTCAAAGGGCAGACGCAAAAATGGTTCGCCTTTCGGTTCGAGGGCGACGACCGCGAAATTAACATCGAGACGCCCGAAGGCGGCCACAGACCAGAGTTTGATGCGTGGCGCTGGGAGCGGATCGAGCGTCTCCCCGATCTGATCATCCCTTTCAAGCGCCGGGTCTATGACGATGTCGTCGATATGTTCCGACAGTTCGGCGCGGCCTGATCCGGGCGCATCATGGTTAAGGCTTCGTAAACGATCCATATGGGATGCTGGCATGCGAGCGATGACACCGGGAACGGCCATGCGTTGGAAAATAGCCTTCGTCATGGGAATCGTCGCCCTGGGCCTTGGCGTTGCGACGTCGCAGGCCCAGGAGCGCGGCACGCTCGACCCGAAGCCGCTGCCGGCTTTGGCCAACCCCTCCGACCCCCATCTGCCGGCCAAGCAGGCGTTCGGCCGAGCCTTGACGCCGGCCGACCTTCAGGCCCGCTCCATCGGCTTCTATGCGAGAGGTTGCCTCGCCGGCGCGGAAGCCCTGCCGATCAACGGCGCAGCCTGGCAGGTCATGCGCCTCTCGCGCAACCGCAATTGGGGCAACCCGGCTTTGATCGCCTTCCTGGAGCGGTTCGCCAAAACCGTGCCGTCCATCAACGGCTGGCCCGGTCTGCTGGTCGGCGACATTTCCCAGCCTCGCGGCGGCCCGATGCTGACCGGCCATGCGTCGCACCAAGTCGGGCTCGACGCCGACATCTGGCTGACGCCCATGCCGCAGCGTCCGCTATCGCGCGAAGAGCGTGAAATGATGTCCGCGACGAATGTGGTGCGGAGTGATGGGCTCGACGTCGACGACAGCAAGTGGACGCCTGAGCATATGGCGCTCATCAAAGCAGCGGCCGAGCAGCCCGAGGTGGAGCGCATCTTCGTCAACCCGGCGATCAAGAAAGCCATCTGCCGTCAGGCCACGGGCGATCGGACCTGGCTTGAAAAGGTGCGGCCGATGTTCGGCCACAACTACCATTTCCATGTGAGGATCGCCTGCCCCAGCGATGACAGTTCCTGTCTGTCGCAGGGTCCGGTTCCTCCCGGCGATGGCTGCGACGCGTCGCTCGCCTGGTGGTTCAAGCCGGAGGTGCTCCATCCGCGATTGAACCCGGACGCCAAGCCGAGGCCACCGATCACCATGGCCCAGATGCCGGACGCCTGCCGGCAGGTCCTGGTCGCGCAATAAAACCGAGGGAATGGCTATTTGTGGTCGGCGTCTTGAGCATGGACCGTCAGCCTGTCTGTCAACGCCAGCAGCAGCGCCGAGATCACGAAAACAAGGTGGATGACGACGGACCAGGTCATGTCCCGATCGCTGACATCCTTCATATCCATGAAATTCCGAAGCACCTGGATGCCGGATATCGCGACGATCGACGACATCAGCTTGAGCTTGAGACCCGTGAAATCGATCCGGCTCATCCAATCTGGCCAGTCCGTGTGCTCAGCGGCATCGATCTTGGAAACGAAATTCTCGTAGCCGGAGAAGACCACGATGACGATGAGCGATCCTGTGAGGGTCATGTCGACGATCGACAGCGTTTCGAGAATGACCTGCGATTCGGTCGCATCGAGGAAATGACCAGCAAACACAACCGTCTGTTGGATCGTCTTCACCAAAAGCGCGACGAGTGCGAAAACTAGCGCGATAAAGAAGGGCGCGAGAAGCCAGCGGCTGGAAAACAGGAATTTTTCAATCAGCCGTTCGATCACAATCGATTCCCTCCTTCGCGCCGGTGATGCCGGCGGACCACCTATTCCGCCGCGACACCAAGGCCTATCGGGCAGGAAACGCCTGTGCCCGCAAGGTTGCAGTAGCCGCCAGGGTTCCGCTTCAAATATTGCTGATGGTGACTTTCCGCGAAGTAGAATGTCGGGGCCGGCAGGATCTCGGTCGTGATCGGCCCCATGCCCTTCGCATCCAGCGATATTTCATAGGCCGCCTTCGAGGCTTGAGCCTGCTCGGCTTGCTGCGGGCTCGTCGTATAGATCGCCGACCGATAGGTCGTGCCGACATCGTTGCCCTGCCGCATGCCCTGCGTCGGATCGTGATTCTCCCAGAACGCCTTGAGCAGGGCAGCATAGGAGATTTGCCTGGGATCGAAGACCACGAGCACGACTTCGGTATGCCCGGTCATGCCGGTGCAGGTTTCCTCATAGGTTGGGTTGGGGGTGAGCCCACCCGCATAGCCGACGGCGGTCGTGTAGATCCCGGCGCCCAATTGCCAGAACATCCGCTCCGCGCCCCAAAAGCAACCCATGCCGAAATAGGCGAGTTCGGCGCCCGGCGGATAAGGGCCTTTCAGCGGCGTCCCCTTGACGAGATGCGTTTCGGAGGTCGGCATCGGCAGGTCGCGGCCCGGCAGGGCCTCTGCAGCGGTCGGAAGCTTGGATGACTTGCGGAAGAACATGGCGAATTCCATCCTCGTCGGTTGAAGTCCTTCGGCCCGCCCGTCGCGGCACGCCTCCGGCTACCGTCCCCATATAGGGACTCGTGGCTCTTACGGGAACAACCCCGTCGACTGGGATGCGTACCCTTTGCTCGAGCAGGACGCTGACGTGGCTTTATTGCCTTGAGAGTCCCTATTCCCCGCCAGCGAAACCGATCTTTTTCGGCGGCCGACGCCCCGTCACCAAAAACACGAGGGCAATTGCCAGGGCGGCGAGCCCTGTTGGCAACGTCAAGGCGTAACTCAGCATAGGCCGGGCAGCCTGCGGGGCATGGTCGATGACCGCTTTGATGCTCGCCAGCGCGGCTGGTGAGAACCAGCCGAAGGTTTCATCCAGCGAGAACATCATGACGTGCTTGGCCGCGACCGAACGCGTCCCATCGACGATCAAGGCCGAGAAAGCCGCCGCTGCCAGGACGAAGCCGATCATACGCAGGAGGAATCGAACCATGGGGCGAACCGGTAGACGAGGATCGGTCGGTAGGCGCTATCAGGGCGAGGTACGGCACGATTGCAAGCCGGCAGGTGGTCCGCCTGTCGGCTCCCACGATACCCCTGGTTCGGATTGGCAAAATCTTAGCGATTTTGTCCGCATTTGAATAAGGAGTATCCGGGTCGAGGCGAAAGCCGCGCTCGCGACGATGAAATTCCGTGTCTGCCGACAGGAGACAACCATGAAGTTGTGTAGCGTGGCGCTGGTGCTGACCCTTTCCTTCCTGGCGCTGAGTGGTTGCGCGCGCCCGCGGCCGTGTCCGCCGGGCTACCACCTCGGCCCCGCCGGACTGGCCTGCCGCATCAACTGATCGACTCCGGCCGACAGGCGTTGAACGAAGACGCCTGCCGGCCCATCAGATCGATGGGGATGCGCGGCGTCGAGCGATGATCTTGGCGCGAAATTGCGTTAAACCCAGTCGGCTAACAGTCTTTGCATGTCCGGTTGGGGGAAACGATCATCATGAAGCGTCTTGGTGCCCTGGCTCTGATATTGACCGCCCTGGCTTTGGGTGGATGCGAGTCGACGAAAAATCATTACGACCCGGATAAGCCGATCGACAAGATGACGCATGAGGAATTGTGCAGCTACTACGCCTTCTACCTGACCAACCCCAACCTCATGGAACAGACCCGGCGCATCGCGACCACCAAGATGCACGAGAAGGGTTGCAGTTAAAGCGTCAGTCATCCCGGCGTAGCCGGCTGCCTCGCAACTCGCCCTCGCTTTCTAGAACCGGATACGCCGAGGCCGCCACGAGATGGCTGTTCACCAGCTTGAGGTCGCGCACGAGATCGATATAGAGCGAACTCGGCTCGCCTCCGCCACTCCGGTCTCGCCGCATGCGGCGAAAATGCGCGTCGGTCGCATCGGTTTCGAGGTCGCGAAAGGCTCGTTTTTCGGCCGCCAGCACCATGTGAACGCCCCACAGGAGCAAGGCCACCGATCCGGCCAGATCCAGCAGTGTCAGTAAGGTGTTCGTGGCCGTGATCCTTTTGCGCGCCTAAAGCATGATGCCGAAAAGTCGGCATTGGTTTTCGGATGACATCCTGCTCTAACTATTTGAAATCGATCATGTTCAGGTCGAATCGCTTCGCGATTCCAACCCTAGGAACGTGCACGCATTTTTGGACTCGGAGCCTGTGCGCCTAAAGCCGACACGCTCCCTCGCCTGCCCAATGGTAATGACAAACGCGCTGGGTTTGACGTCTTCCCGAACGGGGCGCTCGCGCCTATTCGACCATCGTAACCATCATCGCGTCATTCGGCCGCTTTCCGTTCAAGGAGGTCGGAATTCCGCAACTTCAAGAAAGACCGCCTCAGCCGCTATGCCAACCGACATCGAAATTGACCTTTTGCCCGTGTGAAGGCGCGCCGCCGCTCGTGCGACGTACCGGCGTCGATGAGGCACGCCGACTGGTGTTATTGAAGCGATTTTTCAAAGCGCTGCGGGAGCCGAGCGGCAGCTTTGCCGCGAGCATCGCGTCGCGAGGCGCGGTTCACATCCAAGGCCGCGCTTTCACGTCCTCATGGAGGCTGTTGCGATCCGAAGCTAGCAGCGGCTGTGCCGCAACTCTGTCCACCCTTACGAAGCGAACGGGAATGGGAATGGGGCCGTTGACGCCGATTCAGATTGCCACTTGGGGAATTGCCGCGCTGGCGACTTTCGGCGTCATCCTCCGCCCCTTTAATTGGCCGGAAGCGATTTGGGCGGCGGCCGGCGCGGTGCTGCTGGTGGCTCTCGGTCTCTTGCCCTATCAGGACGCGCTGATCGGCATCGGCAAGGGAACGGATGTCTATTTCTTCCTCATCGGGATGATGCTGCTGTCGGAAGTCGCCCGCCAGGAAGGGCTTTTCGATTGGCTCGCCGCCATCGCGACGCGGAAAGCCAAGGGGTCGCCCACACGGCTGTTCCTGTTGATCTACGCGGTCGGCACGATCGTTACGGTTTTCTTGTCGAACGACGCGACGGCGGTTGTCCTGACCCCCGCCGTGGCGGCGGCAATGAAGACCGCCAAGGCCGAACAGCCCCTGCCTTATCTCTTGATATGTGCCTTCATCGCCAATGCGGCGTCTTTCGTTCTACCGATCTCCAACCCAGCGAACCTCGTGATCTACGGCAGCCATATGCCGTCCCTGCTCGCATGGCTCCCGCGTTACGCCCTACCGTCGGTCCTATCGATCGCGGCGACCTACCTCATGCTCCGACTGGTGCAGCGGAAGGCTCTGCGACAGAGCGTCGAGGCCAATGTCTCGGTTCCAGAGCTGTCCCGTAGCGCGAAGACGGCGGCCCTCGGAATCTTCGCGACCGCGATCGTGCTTCTCGTGTCCTCGACAATCGACATCCAGCTTGGCTTGCCGACGGCTATCGCCGGCACGGTCACGGTCGTGGTGGTGCTCATCATCGAGAGGAAATCGCCCTGGGACACGATCAAGAGCGTGTCCTGGAGCGTCCTGCCGCTCGTGGCCGGGCTTTTCGTTCTGGTCGAGGCGCTCGACAAGACGGGGCTGATCCGGATGATCTCCGACCTCCTGCGCGAGGAGATGCAACGTTCGGCGGCGTTTACGGCCTGGGGCGCGGGCCTGGTTATCGCGCTTGCGACCAATCTCATGAACAACCTTCCGGTTGGCCTCATCGCCGGAAGCGCCGTGCAGAACGCCCATGCGCCGGATCAACTGACGAGCGCCATTCTCATCGGCGTCGACCTTGGTCCTAACCTTTCCGTCACAGGTTCTCTGGCCACCATTCTCTGGCTCACGGCCCTGCGTCGGGAAGGTCAAAGCGTCAGCGCTGGCACATTTCTCAAGCTCGGCCTTCTGATCATGCCGCCGGCGCTGATCTTGGCCTTGGCTGGCGCCCTCGCGTTCCGCTGATCGTTCAGCCGCTTTTGGCGATGGTCTGGGCCGAAGCGAGCGAGCGTTCGATCGACACGACCTCGGCTTCCACACTGCGGTGGATCTTACCTTCCGCCTCGCGATAGAGGGAGACAACCTTCTCGCCGAGGCCCGTAAGCGTTGCCCCGCCCCCGTTCTGGCCGCCGCCCCGTGTCTCCACCAGGGGCTCCGCGAACATCCGATTGAGCTCGTCCGTCAACATCCAGGCCCGGCGATAGGCCATGCCGAATCGCCGCCCCGCCGCCGAAATCGATCCCGCTTCGCGAATGGCTTCGAGCAACGCGATTTTTCCCGGCCCGAGGCGCCGGTCGGTATCGAAATCAAGCCTTACTGTGATGCGTGTGGGCATAAGCGACCGAGTATCTGACCGGTTGATCGTGCGCCTGATCGAGCATCATCGCAACCTGCAAGGATCGCCTACGGCGACCCCTACATAGGGTGTGCCGGCCGCGTCAATCCGGCGTGAAGGTCAAGGCCACACCGTTGATGCAGTAACGCAGATGGGTCGGAGGCGGGCCGTCATCGAACACATGTCCGAGATGGCTGCCGCAGGTGGCGCAGTGACATTCGGTGCGAACCATACCGTAGCTTCGATCAACGGTATTTTCGACGGCCCCCTCCACCGGTAGGTTGAAGCTCGGCCAGCCGGTCCCGCTCTCGAATTTGACGTCCGCGCGAAACAGCGGCTGCTCGCAGCCGACGCAGGAAAATACACCCGCGCGCTTTTCACGCAGCAGGGCGCAACTGCCTGGCCGCTCGGTGCCATGGGCTCGCATGACCTGATATTGCTCGGGCGTCAGGCGGCGGCGCCATTCCGCGTCGCTGTATGTAACCCAATAATCCTTGACGTTCATGGAGTGTCCTCGTTCCGCGCCTGCGGTTTCTCGACAGATGCTGAATGTGGAGCACCTGCAACGACGATTCAAACGGAAGGCATACCTTCCGTTTGAGATAATTTCTCGCGCTGCCGTTCAGCCCGGAGGTCCGCCAGAGCCCCGGCCGCCTTTATGCCGCGCCGGCGACAAAACCTAAGGCCACGCCGTTCATGCAATAGCGCAGGCCTGTCGGCTGGGGTCCGTCGTCGAAGACGTGGCCCAGATGTCCTTCGCACCGCGCGCACGAGATAGCGGTGCGCGCCATCCCCAGGGAACTGTCGCTCGCCTGATGCACCGCCTCATCGAGCGGCTTCCAGAAGCTTGGCCAGCCGGTGCCGCTGTCGAACTTAGTCTTGGAGGAGAAGAGCGGCAAATCGCAGCCCGCGCAGATGAAGGTCCCGGCGCGATGCTCTTCCAGAAGCGGGCTTGTGAATGGACGTTCCGTGCCCTCCCGCCGCAGAACGTCGAACTGCGCGGGTGTCAGCCGCTTCTGCCATTCGGCTTCGGTAAAGGTCACCATCGCGGCGCTTGCCGCACGGGAGACGAGCAGACCGGCCAAACCGGCCACGCCGCTATACAAGAGATGTCTTCGATTCAGCATGGTCTTTGTCTCCGCGTCTCGGCTCGATCTGCGTTCTAGGAAAGATACGGAGCAGCGGGCCGGTCGGTTACAGGTTCAATAGGAGGTTTTGTCGGCCTTGTCGGCCCAGGCGGCGAAAACCGCCTCGGCCTCAGGCAAAGGCCGATGTTCGGTCGGCAGCGAACGAGCGAGCGGCGGTTTAGGTACCTCTTCATAAAGAAAGGCATCGTCGAAGCCGACAGCGGCTGCCTGATCGCGGGTGTTAGCGAAGATCAGGCGATCGAGGCGCGCCCAGTAGATCGCCGACAGGCACATGGGGCAAGGCTCGCAGCTCGAATAGATCACCGCGCCTTCGAGCGAAAAGGCGTCGAGCGCCTGACAGGCGCGGCGAATTGCCACCACCTCGGCATGGGCGGTGGGGTCTTTGGTCGAAGTCACCTCGTTCCAACCCTCAGCGATAATCTGCCCGTTCTTCACGATAACGGCACCGAACGGCCCGCCCGAGCCGGCCTCCATCCCCGATCGCGACAGGGCCGCAGCCTTGGCCAGGAAGGTCTTGTCGTCGTCCGCATCCTCGCTCATGCTTGCTCCGTTCGGCTCAGGGGACAAGATTACCATTCGCCCGTGTTCTTCATCGAAAGCCAAGGCTCCGCCGGCGCCAGCGAATCATCTTTTTGCAGGAGTTCGAGAGAAATATTGTCCGGTGTGCGGACGAAAGCCATGTGGCCGTCGCGCGGCGGACGGTTGATGGTGACGCCTGCCTCCATCAGCTTGTGGCAGGTCGCGTAGATGTCATCGACCTCGTAGGCCAGATGGCCGAAGTTGCGACCTCCCTTATAGTCCTCCGGATCCCAATTGTGGGTCAGTTCGACCAGGGGCGCCTTTTCGGCTTTGCCTTTTTCGACATCCTCGGACGCGGCGAGGAAGACGAGCGTGAAGCGGCCCTTTTCGTTGTCGATCCGACGGACCTCGGTCATTTCGAGGACATCGGTGAAAAAGCGCAGCGTCTTGTCGAGGTCGGTGACGCGGATCATCGTGTGCAGATAGCGCATGAGAAAACCCTTCGGTGCAGTGATGGCGATCGCGAGCGGCTCGTTCCGGCCTTTTCGGCGCAGCCCGGACAAAGTGCAAGTCTGGCTGGTAACGCTTGAACGGCTGATCGGGTGCCATGCGCCGGCCGCATGAACGCCCTTTGAACGAAGACCTCACCGCCGGTTCACACGACGGTCGCCATGGTGTGCGTCAAGAGCGGCGACCGGGTGTTCCCGCTTCAAGGCTTCAACCTAAGGAATGAACCGATGAACCTCTCATTCGCGACTACGGGCAGCTTCATCAAAGGCGCTGCTGCGGCCGCCGCCGTGACTCTGTCGCTCGGGGCGGCGGCGATCGCCACCGTCGAACCCGCGCAGGCCGGCTATTACCATCACGCCCATCACCAGCATTTTGGGGGCTTCCACCACTACGGCCCGCGTTTTGGGGGCATGCACCACTACGGCCCACGCTTTGGCGGCATGCACCATTACGGGCCTCGTTTCGGAGGCTTTCATCAGTACGGCTACGGCTTCCGTCATCCCGGCTTTGCCTATCGGCCGGCGGTTCACTATGGCTACCGTCCCTTCGTCCACCATTTTGCCGCCCGGCCCTATCGCCTCATCGGCGTACCGGTTTATGGATACGGCTACGGCGGGCCCCACCACCACATCCACCGGGCCTGGGCGCCTTACGGCTGGCATCGCGGCTGCATTTGACGTCATTATCGAGAGAGGCCCGAGCGATCGGGCCTTTTTCACAGTGGAATCAGAGCCTCGCCCCTATGCAGGGCTTCGGCCTGCGGCGTGAAAGCGCCGTCTGAGCCGTGCAGGACCAGGGCCGGACAAAGCCGCAGCGGCGCCCGGCTTCCTTTCACCCCCGCCAGCAAAATACGGATGGCGGGAGCATCGGCCTTGGCATGGACCGGCACCACCTTGAGGCTCCCAAGCCGACCCTCACAGCCTGCCAAAAGCGCTGGCAGCGCCTCGGGGCGATGAATGGCATAGAACCGTCCCTTTGGGGCCAGAAGGCTCAAAGCGGCGTGAAGCCAATCCGCATGGCCGAAAGACTGGCCCGATTCGGCGAGGCTATGCGCCTTCGCCTTTCGCGAATCGGCCGAAACCCGGATTTCATCCCCAGCGTAGAAGGGCGGATTGGTGACGATGAGCGTCGCCTTGCCATTTTCGAGCCCCGCCACTCGTCGCGCCGGGTGATCGAAGAGATCGCACAGCGCCACGCCGATTCTGTCGTCCACTGCATTGAGGCGACAATTCTCGTTCGCCAACGCCGCTACGGCGGGATCTGATTCGAGCAGACGTCCGGTGAGAGCCGGGGCGCGGCGCGCCAAGGCGAGACCGACGGTGCCGACCCCGGCCCCGACATCGATCATCGTGTCGCCCGCCTCGATTCGGACCGCTGCGGCCAACAGAATGGCGTCGGTGCCGGCCCGATGACCGCGCCGAAGCTGACGCAAAACCACCCTGCCATCAAGAATGGCATCGGTGATCACCTCGGCCGAAACGGCGGTCCGGGTTTCACCCACCGGTCAGTTCTTCGCCGAAACCCGCGTCCAACAACAATCGGCGGGCACGGCCGAGCAGATCTGTTTCCACCATGATGCGGCGTGGCAGAAAGCCGAGCGAGCCCTCGACGGCGCTCATATGTTGGTCGGCCACGAAGCAGCCGATCCGCTCCTCAGCAAGAAGGGACTCGATGACGGAGATGAGAACGAGGTCGTTGGTGCGAAGCAGTTCGATCATCGACGGTTAAGCACGGCTCGTATTCTCGAAGCGTCAGGATGCGGACACTTGTCATGTTGCAGCGCCGCGACCTCGTCTTTATGGTCCGCCCGCATCAATGTGACAAGGAACCGTGGATTTGGGCGTTGTCATTCCCCTCGACGAATCGGCCAGCAACCCCGACATCACAAGGCTATGGACGCTTGTCCAAGCCGATATGGAGCGGGTGAACCAGACGATTCTGAGCCGAACCGGCTCCAGCGTCACCATGATTCCTGAGGTCGCGAACCACCTCATCGAGTCGGGCGGCAAACGCTTACGCCCGATGATGACCCTGGCCTGCGCGGGCCTATGCGGCTACCAGGGCGATGGACACGTGAAGCTCGCGGCTTCGGTGGAATTCATGCATACGGCAACGCTGCTCCACGACGATGTCGTGGACGAAAGCGACATGCGGCGCGGCAAGCTCGCCGCCCGGATGCTCTGGGGGAACGAAGCCAGCGTCCTCGTCGGCGACTTCCTGCTCGGCCAGGCCTTCCGCATGATGGTCGAGGTCGGCTCCCTGCCCTGCCTGTCTGTTCTGGCCGATGCGGCTGCGGTGATCGCCGAAGGCGAGGTGATGCAGATCGCGGCCGCGAAAGATACGGCCACGACCGAGGACGATTATGTGGCCGTCATCCGGGCCAAGACGGCGGCGCTCTTCGCGGCGGCCTGCGAAGTCGGCCCCATCCTGGCCCTGCGTCCCAAGGCCGAAATGGCGGCCTGCCGGGCCTATGGGACCAATCTCGGCATCGCGTTTCAGTTGATCGACGACGCACTCGACTATGGCGGCTCCAGTACCGCCCTCGGCAAGAATGTCGGCGACGATTTTCGTGAGGGTAAGATCACCCTGCCCGTCGTGCTGGCGTTCCGCCGCGGCAGCGAAAGCGAACGAAAATTCTGGCGCCGCACCCTGGAGGAAGGCTCCATCACGGACGGCGATCTCGAAACCGCAATTTCGACGATGCGGCGCCACGGCGCCATCGAAGACACGGTCGAGCGGGCACGCCACTACGGGGCCATGGCCCGCGATGCCTTGGGACTGTTTCCGGCCGTCCCTTGGAAACTCGCGCTGCTCGATGTCGTGGATTTTTGCATCGCGCGCGCTCATTGACCTCATGCGGCATTTGTAGCGAGGCTCGGACCGGGTAGCAT
>CBDCBM010000002.1:0-4835 GCA_965214365.1 Lichenihabitans sp. | reverse complement strand
CAACATCCGTCAGCCATGTCTCGGGATCGACATCGTTTAACTTCGCCGTGTTGAGTAACGACGATAGGATGGCCCATGTCTCGCCGCCGCCGGCGTCTCCGCAGAACAGACTGTTCTTTTTCCCGATGGCGATGGGCCTGATCGAACGCTCCACGATATTGGTGTCTGGCTCAAGCCGCCCGTCTTCGATGAACAGTGTGAGACCCGCCCAGTGACTGAGCGCGTAATCGATCGTCTCACGCAGAGTGGAAATCCTCGATATGCCGTCCTTCACCGCGACCAGCCGCGCGTGTAAGGCGGCCATGATCGGCCTCGTTTCGGCCTGCCGCACGGCGCGGCGATTGTCGGCGCTCTTTCCGCGAATGCGCTTCTCGATGGCGTAGACGTCGGCCAGACGTTCGATCACCTCGCGAGCGAAGGGTGATTTCGTGGTTTTGTGGATGGCGACAAATTTGCGCCGGGCGTGGGCGAGACAAAACGCCAGACGGATTGTGCCGTTCGTCGCCTTTCTGCCAGCCAGCGACTTGTAGGCCGCGTAGCCATCGACCTGCAGAACGCCCGAGAAGTCGTGCAGCTGTTCGGCGATCTCCTTTTTGCCGCGACCTTCCGCGAATACGTAGACGACCGCCGGTGGCGCAGGACCCTTCCAGGGGCGATCATCCGTCGCGTGGGTCCAGAATTGACAGGTCCTCGTCCGCTTGCGGCCAGGCTCGATGACCGGCATGGGCGTCTCGTCGCAGAACAGACGCGGATAGGTGTGCATGTGCCGAAGCTGCAGGACATAGAGCCCCTTCAACATCCACGCCAATCGCTTCATCCAGCGCGCCAGCGTCGAGCGATCGAGATCGACGCCGTGACCGGCGAGGATTTGCCTTTGCCGGTAGAGCGTCGACTGCCAGGCGTATTTGGCGACGGCGATGTGGCAGACGAGCGCCGTGGTGACCATGCCGCCCTCGATCAGGCGTGCTGGCGCTTTCGCTTGAACGACCGTTTCCTCGCAGTTGCGACATGCGTATTTGGGGCGGATCGTGCGCAGCACCCGCACCACCGCCGGAGCCCGGTCGAGCGCCTCGCTCACCTCCTCACCGATGCGGTGCAGCTTGCCGGCGCAACACGGACAACTCGTCGTCTCCGGTTCGATCGTCACCTCGTGGCGCGGCAGGTTCGCCGGCAAGGCGCCGATGTTGCGTTTCGATTTGGCCCGCTGATGCCGTTCGGTCTCACGTGTCGCAGCGTGCGGCGCGTCGTCGTTGGCAGGGGCCGGATGACAGGTTCGCTCGTCCAGATCGAGGGCGAGTTGCTCGGCCAGAATGACTGACATTCGCTCCGAGCGCGTGCCGAAGATCAGCCCTTTCAAACTGGCGATCGTCGCCCGCAGCGCCTCGTTTTCGGCATCCAGCCCAAGCGCCAATTCCACCAGCAGCGCGGGATCGGAGGGGAGATTTTCAGGGCGAAGCGCCATGACGAAAGCTACCGCAAAACGCCCTGAATCGCCAGCAGAATGAGGGAGTTCACGCGACAATTGTCGGGCGCTTCACGATCTTCGGAACGACCCGCGACCATTCCGAAAGCCCCTCGACAAGCATGGCCAATTGCGTCGCGCTCACCAGCATGACACCATCCTGGATCGGCGGCCAGGCGAAGTGCCCGTCCTCGAGCCACTTCGTGGCCAGAATCATGCCCGTGCCGTCGAACACCAAAATCTTCAAACGATCGCGCCGCTTCGAACGAAACACGAAAACATCGCCGCAATACGGATTGCCCAATCCCTCCGCCACCAGGGCGACGAGGCCGTTCACACCGCGCCTGAAATCGATGGGCTGCGTCGACACGAACACCCGCATCTCCGAGGCGAAGGACATCATCGCGCCGCACGCAACGCCGATATCACGGCGTCAAGCGTGGCCCGGTCGACGCCCCTGGGAACCCGGATCGTCGCGCCGCCCATCTCGATTTTTATCGAGCCCGATGTCGCCGGTCTCGAGACGCAAGCGGTACTCTTTTCGCGATGCGCCGCGTCGCTGTCCACGAGTAGCGTGGCAAACAACTCGCGTTTCGTCGGGGCCGACGCCGCCAACGCACGCGCCTGTCGTCGCCAGATGTTGAGCAGGCCGCGGCTCACGCCATTGCGTCGCGCGACCTCGGAAATATTCACTTTGGCTCGAAGGCATTCGCCAACGATCCGGTCCTTTTCCTCTGGCGCCCAATTCCGTCGGCGGCGGCGTCCGGTGATCACCTCGACCCGACGATAAGTCCTGTCATCATGCATGGCATCAACAATGGCAGTAGCCATCCGAGCACCCCGTTGACGTCTTGATCCCGCGCAGGAGTGTCGCTCATCCATGACAAATTACGAGGTGGGGCGGTCGTGCCGGTTACGATTCTCCGGCTGCGTGAGCCGTCAGCGGCACGGCACCGAGCCGAGGCTTCCAGGATTTTTTTGCGCCACCGGCTTCGATCCCAGCGCCAGCCGATCAGGTACGCTCAGACCAGAAGGCCAGCAGTTTCTCCTGCATGGCGTCCATCGAGAAGCGCCCGGCCGTCAGGACACCTTCGTCGATCAAATCCGCAGCCTCGCCGCTCCGTCGGCGCAAGAGATCGACGGCCGTGCTCAGCGCCTCGGCGCAGCCGGACAGGTCGCCTTCGTCGAGCCAATAGCCATTTCGCGGCGTCGCATATTCCAAGCCGCCGCCGCCGTGGAAGCCGACCACCAGAGTCCGGACGCTCATGGCCTCGATCGGCGGCAACCCGAACCCCTCCCGATGCGACAGAGACAGGAAGATGGTTGTCCGCCGCATGGCCCTCATGGCGTCATCGTGGCTCATGCCGTCGATCGAGATCCATTCGACCGGAGGCCGTCCGATTTGCTTGCGCCGGAAAATGCTCTGAATCACGCCTGCATCCATGTGGCTCTTGCGCGGCATGAAACCGATCGACAGGGTCTTGACATGAACCGTTTCGCCTGGGTCCGCAACCCCGCAGGGTACGACGCAAACGTCGGCCACGTCGTAATAGCGTTCGATGTGATTCGCGATCTGTCGACTGCAGCACAATACCGTCGAGACGCCGAACGTCTTAAATGATTCATCACCGGAAAATGCGCGATGAGCATAATAATGGTTCTGGCAGAAACAAATCCGCTCCGCGGGCAGATCCTTTAGAGAAATGAAGTGGCGACGCCAGCCTTCCGGAATGACGCATATGTCGTCCTTGCTGGCGTTGTAGTCCTTGTCAAGTATGGTAGGTATGTCGACGTTGTAAAAGTGCGCGTCCTTGTCGTTGTCGATGACCATGGCGGCGTCGAAGCCATTCTCCACAAGCGTCTTGATGTGCCGCCGAGTCTGCTGAGGCCCGCCGAAGGGCTTGGCGAACGACTGCAGCATGTAACGAATGCGTTTTCGAGCCATGCCGTTCCGACTTCCCTTCTCTGGACAGCGGAGCTTGCAGATGCCCGGTTGAACAGGTTTGTAGACCAAGATGCATTTTGAAGATGGCAGCCAGGATCGTTCCCCGGCGGGTCAGCGTGCCGATACTATCATCGGCTCCCGATAATCGGCGTCGAGCCACTCGGCAAGAGATAAGCCGGTGAGGCGAGCCGTCTCCGCAACATCGTTCGCAAAGAGGTGGGTCAGGCGTGCGAGAGCGCCGGGCGGAATGCCGCCGAGGCCGGCCGCGAAGGTCGGCACGATATATTCCGACTCGACTGCCAAAACCCTGGGCACGCCTAGGAAGTCCTGCACGGCGTCGATCGTGGCCTGAGTCTTCAGCCAGAGGTCGTCCGTGCGGATATACAGGATCTGCCGCCTGGGGAACAGAGCCTGGACGCGCCGGACCTGACCAGCATAGAACCCCCGCTCGATATAGGAGAAGTTGCGATGCACCCCACCCGGCGCATCGCGGACCCGCCGGCGGCCCGCATCGGAGATCGCGTCCTCGAACGAGAGCGTTTCATCTTGATGGACCGTCTCCATCCGCCATTGCGAATGGGCCCTGTAGGCCGGATGGCGCAGGCACATGATGATCTTGGCGCGGCTGCTGTAGCGATGCAAGCGCTGCAGGGCCTCCGGCCAATACATATAGATGGGGGTCGCCTCGCCGCGGACCATGATGGCTGGGTCGACCCAATCGAAATGCGATTCGATGCCGCCATAGTCGGGGTGCGCCCAGTCGATCGTTTCATTGTCGAAGAAGTGGATTTCCTTGATCGTCGCGATCTGCACCGCACGGTGCCGCCGCAAATATTCGACTAGAGCCGTCGTGGCGCTTTTCTGTGCGCCGACTATAAAAAAATCGATCTTATTCGGGTCAGGTTTGGATGCTGCCATGAGCACGAGCAAGTTCCGCATCCAAGCTTTGATATTCATACTAAAAAATCCATGCTTATCTATCACCAACGGGATGCTGCCTTAGGTCCGCATGGTTTAACACCGTTCTCTTGGCAAATCATGACCAAACTTGAGCACTGATGCAATGCCGGGTCTCAGATGCTGGTCATGAGCCCGGTTCATCTGCCGGGTCGTCTCACTACGGCCGGACGAAACGATCGATGAGCCCGAGCTGACGTGGCAGGCAGACCGATTGAAGATCATATTTCGAGACAATCGTATTGCGGGCGGCGCGGCGCATGTCGGCGAAGGCGGCCGGGCCGGACAGGGCTTCGTCGATCCGGTCGACCAGCGCCTCCTTGTCGAAGAAATCGACCAGAAGGCCATTATACCGGTCGGTGATCACCTCCCGCACGGGGGCGGTGTCGGAGCCGATGACGAGGCAGCCGCTCGCCATGGCTTCCAGCAGGGACCAGGACAGGACGAACGGATAGGTGAGGTAAACGTGGG
>CBDCBM010000001.1:0-1272346 GCA_965214365.1 Lichenihabitans sp. | reverse complement strand
GTCCGTCACGGGCCACGAATGACCCCGGCAGCGCATCAGCCAGTTCGGCCTCTGTTTCGGCCAGCATCTTATCGTCATGCCGCTTGTGGTGATGGTAGGCGGCGAGCGCACGGGCTCCGGCAGCGCGGCACAGCATGACACCGGCCTGCCAGGTCGAATGGCCCCAACCGCGATGCTTGGCGAATTCCGGCGGGTTGAACATCGCGTCGTAGATGACGAGGTCGGCGTTCTCGCAGAAACGGACCACATGGGCGTCCGGGCCGTCATCGAGATGTTCGATATCGGACACGTAGCAAACCCGACGGCCCGCGTGATCGAACCGGTACCCGGTCGCACCCCCGGGGTGCCGCAGATAACAGGTCGCGACCTTGATGCCATCGTCGAACTCCAGCGTATCTCCTGCTTCGAATCCCACATGACAGAACGGGGCGGGCAATTCGTCGAGGGTCACGGGGAAGAGGGGCGGCGCAAACATCTGGTCGAGGGCCGCTTTCGCGGTCGCGCCGCCGAGATTGCCGCAATGGATGTTGAGCGAGCACCGACCGGTAAAGATCGGGGTGAAGAACGGCAGCCCGGAGATATGGTCGTGGTGCAGGTGACTGAGAAGGATATCGAGCCGCTGCGGCGCCTGGCTAACCAGCATGCGGCCGGCAGCCTCGAAACCGCTTCCCGCATCGATGATGAAAAGACGTGATCCCAGCCGGATTTCGACACAGCAGGTCTGGCCCCCATAGACGACGGTGTCGGGACCTGGAACGGGAATCGATCCACGCGTTCCCCAAAACCGCACGGACAATCCGCTGGAGGCATCCTGCTTCGGGTCAGGATTCATGGTCGGATCGCGCCGCCCTCTCGTCTCATGCGTCTTGCCCGCGAATGGTTCCGTCCGCGCGGATCGCGGCGGTCAATCGCCAATCGTTGCGCATGACGGCGAACATCGCAACCCCCCTGTTGCAATTCGCGGGCGGCGGGATCAAAGGCCCGGCTCGGCCCTGGGAACCGCAGTCGTTCGTTTGAGATCCGGCCAGAGGTGCCAGATCAGCGCCGCGACGATGATGACGCCCCCGGCGCAAGCAGAGAGCCCAGGCACTTCGGCGAAGACTAGCCAGACGAGGGCGGGGCCGATCACGACATCGACGATGCCGAGCAGGCCCACCTCCGCCGGTGGAATGAGCCGCGCGCCGACCATGTAGAGCGCCATGGCGAGGCCGATCGTGACGGTCCCGAAGCCGGCACAGAGCGCAAGATCACGCAAGCCGATGTGCAGGGTGGACGCGAGCGCCGCCGCGATCACGCCGCTGAACGCCAAGCCCAAGGTGAAGATCGCGCTCGATGACCGGGGGCTCTCACGCGAACTCACGAGGATGATGGCAAAGCTGACGTTCATCAAAAAGGTCAGCCCGATACCGCTCAGGCGCGAGGTGCCCCCGCCGGCACCCCCGACCATCATGACGGCGACACCGACCATCGCCACAGCGCCCGCGGCCAGCATCCGGCGATCGGGCTTCGCGCGTGTCCAGAGCCACGCGACTATCATGGTGACGAAAGGCAGCGTCGCATAGATCACCATGACGTCGGCGACGGTGGAGAGCTTCAGCGCGAAAATATAGAAGAAGCTACCGAAAGCCGTCAGCACCGTCAGAACAAGATCGCGTGGGCCAAGTCTAAAAGAGCGCCAAAAGCCGCCCCGTTTTTCGAATGCCATCCACACCAGCATGAACAGCGTGCCGAAGACCGCGCGCCAGGTCAGGATGGTCCAGATGTCGATCGACAGCGCTTGCGTGAACAGGCCCGCAGTGCTGTAGAGCACACCGGCGCTGAACACCAACGCAAGCCCCAACGGCCTTTGGCGACTTTCAATGGGGAGAAGGATCAACGGTTGCGACGGCGCCGGCGGCCACCCGCTTCATCGTTCGCCTTCATGATCGGCTCGGGAAACGCTGTCGCCTGGCGCAGGTTGGGGAATGGATCGATCTTGTTGGGAATGGCCATGGCGGCGACGAAATGCTCCTGAAAGCTCGGCTCGATCGCGGTCTCAATCTTCTCGATACGCCGCACCACCTCCTCGATCTCGGCGCGCATGGCGGCGTTGACGAGCGCGATCCGCGCACCGGTGCCGGCGGCATTGCCGGCCGAGCCGACCTTGTCGAGCGCGCAATCGGGAATTAGCCCCAGCACCATCGCATAAAGCGGATCGATATGGCTGCCGAAGGCGCCAGCCAGTGTCACGCGGTCAACGGTCGTGACGCCATAGCGGTCCATCAACAGTTTCGCTCCCGCATAGAGTGCGGATTTGGCGAGTTGGATGGCGCGGATGTCGGTCTGGTAGATGATGAGCCTGGGTTCGCCCTCCCGCAGCACATAGGCGAAGGTTCGGCCGACCGCCTCGACCCGGGCGAACCGGCATGAAAGTCCACCGTCGATGACACCATCCTCGGAAATGATGCCCGCGAGAAACATCTCCGCCACGATCTCGATAATGCCGGACCCACAGATGCCGGTAACGCCGCTTTGGGCCGTCGCCTCCCCAAAACCCGGATCGTCCGACCACAGATCGCAGCCGATGACCTTGAAACGCGGCTCCAACGTCTGGCGATCGATGCGGACACGCTCGATCGCGCCCGGCGCCGCCCGCTGGCCGCAGGAAATCTGCGCGCCCTCGAAGGCCGGGCCGGTCGGCGAGGAGGCGGCGAGTAACCGATGCTTGTTGCCGAGCACGATCTCGGCATTGGTCCCGACATCGACGAGAAGGCGGATTTCGTCCGACAGATAAGGCCCTTCCGAGAGCACGACGCCCGCTGTGTCGGCGCCGACATGGCCGGCGATGCAGGGCAGCGTATAGACGAGCGCGCCCGGCGCGATCTCGATCCCCAACGACCGGGCCGAGGTCTCATAGGCGCCGTCGATCGTCAGGGCGAACGGGGCGCCGCCGAGTTCGGTCGGATCAAGCCCGAGAAACAGGTGATGCATGATGGGATTGCCCACCACCGTCATGTCGAGCACATCGGCACGCGTGATCCCCGCCGAAGCCACGACTTCGCCGACCAACGTGTTCAAGGCCTCCCTCACCGTGTCTGTGAGATCCCGGTCGCCGCCGGGGTTCATCATTACAAAGGAGACGCGGCTCATCAGATCCTCGCCGAAGCGGATCTGCGGGTTCATCAGGCCGGCGGAGGCCACGACATGGCCGGTAGAAAGATCGCAAAGATGCGCCGCGATGGTGGTCGAGCCGATATCGACCGCGATGCCGAAAGCCTGGTCCGAATAGCCCGGACGAACCGACACGATCTTGCCGTCGAGCCGCACGGCGGCGGTGACCTGCCACTGGCCCTGCCGCAGCACCTTCTGCACATCGCGCAACACGAGGATATCGGCGCTGAGACCCTTCAGCCCATGCTGGGTTTCCAGAGCCGAAACCAAGCGGCGGAAATCGCTCGACGGATCGTGCATATCGGGCGGGGTCACCTCCACATAGTAGAGGCGGATCACCGGATCGACCGCGATCGGGTGGGCTTCAGCCCGCTTGCGCACGACCTGCTTATGCACCTGCGAGTCGGCCGGCACATCGACGACGAGGTCGCCGAGGATTTTGGCTTGGCAGCCGAGACGGCGCCCCGGCCTCAGCGGTCCACGTTTGTCGGCATGGCGGATTTCCACGGCATCGACCGGCGACACATTGGCGCTCGAAGAGGTGATCGCATGTTTGGCGAATTCCCCTTCGCTGACCTCGATCTGACAGCGTCCGCAGATGCCGCGCCCCCCGCAGACACTGTCGAGGTCGACGCCGAGCCTGCGCGCCGCATCGAGCACGCTCGTCCCGGCGACAAAATCGCCTCGCCGGCCGGACGGCATGAACACCACGAAATGACTGTTTTCCACGCGCAATGGTCCCTTTGTCCGTCTCAGCGTCTGACGGGATGGCTCTCACCGCAACAACTAACGGCCGTCATCGCGAGCGAAGCGTGGCGATCCAAACCGGCCCACGGGGTTGCTGGATTGCTTCGTCGCATACTTCTCGCAACGACGTCGCAAGGCCGCTAGCCAACGATGATAGCGCGCTACCCCCGGTTTCGACGCCGACCCTCGCGGCGGCCACCCGCACCTTCGGGCGCCACCATGGCGGGGTCGCGATATTTGCGGATCCAGGCGGTACAATTGGGGTCGCGCCCCATCACGACATCGGCACCCAGGATCGCCTGAATATCCTCGGCATGCAGCGGGTTCATAATGGCGGAGGTCATCCCGGCACCGATCATCATCGGCAGGAAGGCGGCGTTGAGGCCGCGCCGGTTGGGTAGGCCGAAGGAGAAATTCGAGGCGCCGCAGCTCGTGTTCACCTTCAGCTCGCTCTGAAGGCGGCGCAGGAGGTGGGTCAGACGAAAGCCTGCGTCGTTGATGGCGCCGACCGGCATCACCAGAGGATCGACGACGATGTCCTCACGCGGAATGCCGTAATCGGCGGCGCGCTCGACGATCTTCTTCGCCACAGCGTAGCGCACATCCGAGTCCTCGGAGATGCCGGTCTCGTCGTTGGAGATGGCGATGACGGCGGCGCCGTATTTTTTGATGAGCGGCAGAACCCTTTCAAGCCGCTCTTCCTCGCCAGTCACCGAATTGACCAACGGCTTGCCCTTGTAGACCGCAAGGCCCGCTTCGAGCGCCTCGACGATGGAGGAATCGATCGACAGCGGCACGTCGACCGTTTCCTGGACCAGCTTGATGCACTCGGCGAGGATTTTGGGCTCGTCGGCCATCGGAATCCCGGCATTGACATCAAGCATCTGGGCCCCGGCCGCGACCTGCGCCAGCGCATCGGCCACGACCCGGCTGTAGTCGCCACGGGCCATTTCCTCGGCCAGAAGCTTCCGGCCCGTGGGATTGATCCGCTCGCCGATCATGACGAAGCGCCGCTCGAAGCCGATCACGACTTCCCTGCGGTCGGAACTCACCCGTGTCTCGGTCATCGTCAATCCTTCCCAAGCCGATCGCGGCCCTCTTATTCCTGCATTCGCGGAACCATCGCCCGTTCAACCATCCATCGTCTCGACCGAACGCGTGGTCGGCACGCGGTCGCGATGCCACGGCGTGCGGCCTGCCAAGACGCCTGACTCGTGCACGATCTCAGAGACATAGTCTTCCTGCCGGTAGGCCATGACATGCACCCCGGCGATCCCCTTCATGTCGCGCAAGCGCTGGATCATCTCGATGCAGATGCGCTTGCCTTCCTGCTTTTGGTTTTGCGCGCCCTCAAGCCGCGTGATGACGGCATCGGGAATATGCACCCCCGCCACATTGGCCCGCATCCAGCGTGCCGTCTTGGCCGAGGCCAAAGGCCCGACGCCGGCCAGGATAAAGCAGCGCTCGTCAAGGCCCATATCCCTCACTCGGCTCATGAAATCGACCATCATGGGCAGGTCGAAGCAATATTGCGTCTGGATGAACTGCGCCCCGGCCGCGATCTTCTTCGCAAGGCGAATCGGCCGGAACGCATAGGGCGGCGCGAAGGGGTTTTCGGCAGCCCCGATGAAGACGCGGGGCGGCGTCGTGATCTTGCGGCCGGAGAGAAACTTCGCCTCGTCCCGCATCATCTTGATGGTCGACAGCAGCGATGTGGAGTCGAGATCGAAGACCGGCTTCGCCTGAGGATGGTCTCCGCCCTGCACGCCATCGCCCGTGAGGCAAAGAATGTTGCCGACCTCGAGCGCCGAGGCACCGAGCACGTTCCCCTGGATGGCGATGCGGTTGTAGTCGCGGCACGAAATCTGGAGCACCGGCGAATAGCCGCGTCTCGTCAGCAGCGCGCAGATGGCGACGCTCGACATATGGCAATTGGCGCCTGAACCGTCGGTCGCGTTGATGCCGTCGACCCAGCCCTCGAAGATGGCGGCACGCTCGTAGACGTCCTCGGGATTGGCGGAATCCGGCGGATTGAGCTCCGCCGTGACCGCGAATTCGCCTCGCCTGAGCACGCGTTCGAGCCGCCCGCGCGACGAATGCCCCGGCAATTCGGGCAAGGGCGCCCCGGGATCGTGTCCGTAGTCGTCAGGATGGAGCATGACGGCGCATCACATCGAGCCAGGACGACCAGCCGGCCCGGCGATGGTCGATCGGCGGCTGCACGTCGTGGATCTTGTCGCCGTCCACCATCCGGGTCGAGCCCTCATAGGCCTTGACCCACACGCAGGCCATAGACGGATGTACCTCGCAATTGCCGTTCGGCCTCACACCACCGCAAGGCCCGTTGCGCAGGTTTTTGGGGCAGTTCATCGGACAGGACATGCCGGTCGAGGAGAGGATGCATTGTCCGCACATACGGCAATCGAACAGGGTGGATTTGGTGAATTGCTCCAAGGCCGCAACCGGTCGCTCGAGCCTGACGTGGCCGATCCTCGCGAACAGGGGCGCAAGGCGGATCAGCGTGCGCTCGAAGCCCGCATAGAAGGCTTCGAAAAAACGAGAATGCCGGACGCTGAAGGCGCGCAGCGATGGCTTATCGGCCGGCCGGACCGGACCGCGCCCAAAAGCGTCGGCGGCTCCGCCCGGCATCATGATTTTCGGCCTCCCGCAGCGACCAAGGCCTTGAGCGCCTTGTCGTCGAACTCGAGTTCCAGCCTGTCGGCAGCGGCCTGGGCCTCGGCTTCGAGGTCTTCACCGACCGAGATCGGGTCGCCGCGCCGCCACTCCTCGAGATAGGCATCGGTTTCGGTCGCCCCACCCCGCATGGCGCACCGATCGATCGCCTCGATGAAACGCTTCGACAGCTCCCGCTTGGCCGAACGGCGACCGGCCTTGACCACCACCTGGGCCGGAATGTCCCGCCAAGACAGGATCACGAGTGCGGCCATCAGGCGGCCTCCGCCGACGACATGGCTTTCTCCGCACGCGGCAGGATGAAGTGGTCGAGGCCAAGGAGGCCAGTCTGTCGGACTTCGAAGTCGAGGCCAAGTCGCGCGGCCGCCGCTTCGGCTTTGCGGCACAGGTCGGAATCCTCGGTCTGCGCCAGATAGACGACGCGCTTGTAATTACCGAAATAGGTGTCGAGCAATTCGGGAAAGCGGTCGAGTCCCAGCCCCTCGATCACCAGCCTGTCGAAGTGGCGCGCCAGATAGTCGGTGAGAAAAAACACCGCCGGATCATCGTCCGTCAGCCGCTCGAAAGCCTCGGCGCCCATGAAAAATTCATAGCAATGCGCGCCGGCGATGCGCTCAACGCCCTCTTCCTCGAGCACACGATCGAGTTCACCGCCCGTGCCGCAATCCCCATAGAGGCACAGAATGCGATCGTAACGATCACGATTCTCGCGAATCTTTTGCCGGACCGCAGGGGCGATCTTTTCGGGACGATTATGCAGGATCGCCGGAAGACAAGCGATCTTCAGATGGTCGAGACGGTTGAGCTTCACCACGGTCACGAGTTCACGCGCCAAAGCACCGCAGGCGATGACCAGCGTCGTCTTGGCAGCGCTCACCATCCGCAGGTCGCTCACCGCCCGCTCCTCACTGTCAGGCGTTCGCTTGCACCGATCCCTGACGCTTGGCCATAAAAGCTTTGGCGGTCTCGACCGCGACGGCGGCATCGCGACAATAGGCATCGGCGCCGACCGAATTGGCGAAGGCCTCGTTCAATGGCGCGCCACCCACCAGCACGATATAATCGCTGCGCATGCCTTTTTCCTTCAGCGTGTCGATCACCACCTTCATATACGGCATGGTGGTGGTGAGCAGCGCCGACATGCCGATGATCTCCGGCTGATGCTCCTCGATGGCTTTCAGATAGTTCTCGACCGGATTGTTGATCCCGATGTCGACGACTTCGAAGCCGGCGCCCTCCATCATCATGCAGACGAGGTTCTTGCCGATATCGTGGATGTCGCCCTTGACGGTGCCGATCACCATCTTGCCGACCTTCGGCGCGCCGGTTTCGGCCAGTAGGGGTCGCAGGATGAACATGCCGGCCTTCATGGCATTGGCCGACATCAATACCTCCGGCACGAACAGAATCCCGTCCCGGAAATCGACCCCGACGATGCGCATGCCCTCGACGAGCGCCTTCGTCAAAATGTCGTAGGGGGTCCAGCCCCGGGACAGAAGGATGTTGACGCTTTCCTCGATCTCGGGCTTGAGGCCATCGTAGAGGTCGTCATGCATCTGTTCGACGAGTTCGTCATCGCTGAGGGAATTGAGATCGAGGTCGTCCTCGCCAGCCATGTCATGATCTCCCTCGACAGGTCTACGAATCGCATAAGCGGGTCGTTGCTACCCTAGCTTTAGCGTCGCACCTTATTCGAAGAAAGGCTGCCCGCTTTCAAGTCGACACGCTGGCGCGATCGGGACAACATCTAGCACCACGGCGACACGTATTGCTGTCCCCACGTGGCAGACCCCAAGTATTGCGCGCTAGAGCATGATGCCGAAAAGTCGGCACGGGTTTTCGGACGACATCATGCTCTAACATATTCGAATCGATCACGTTCATGTCTTTGGATGGGTTTCATCCAAAGACATCGTGATCTATGCGGCGGCGAGGCTGGAGCGGGCCGCCATCAGCACCATGGTCGAGGCTTTGGTGGCGCGGATCGACCCTCGGCTCCGGAACAGCATGATGTCGAACAGCTCCTCGAGGATCACCTCGTTGACGTCATGCATCAGCCCCGGCGCCAGGCCGAACTTGTCGCAGATTCGGTTGAGGTCCAGGCGGGCCGACTGAAGCGCTGCCGCTTCGTCGTGCATCACCGCATGCCATAGCCGGATGTGCTTTTTGGCGAGAAGGTTCGACGACAGCCGGCTGGGCAGAGCGCGATCATAACAATCGACGGCACAATCGGCGATGATCGGCTCAGCCCAAAGCCAGACTTCCTGACGGGTCTCGCTCAACGCCTCGGGCTTGAGCGCGAATAGCGCGGAGGGATGAACACCCATCGATTTGACCCTGCCCCTACGACCGGCCTGACGCGGCTCCTTCCGGTCTGGCCGGCGGCCTACGCCAAGAACTTTCGCGTCACTCTGGAACAGAGTTTCTGCGAACACGGTAAATTTACCGTTAAGTCGATGCCGAAATGGCACGGTAGGGAGGTTTAAACGGCCTCATGCCCTCAATCGCGCGTTCTCCGCATCATAAGGACTATCGGCAATGACGGCGACACGGCGGCGCTCGCCGAGGATCACCGTGTCGAGTTTCGTTCCGACTTCGCCAAGATCCGGCCGCACCATGCCCAGCGCGATGGAGTGGCCGACGCGCCAACCGTAGCCGCCGGACGTCGTGCGGCCGACGACCTTGTCGCCGAGCAGGATCGGCTCGGAGCCGCGGGCATCGGCGTCGGTCACGCCCTCGACCCGCAATGTGACAAAGCGGTTGGCGAACCCCTTCTCGCGCCAAGCCACCAAGCCGTCGCGTCCGATGAACGAGCCCTTGTTCACGTGGACGAAGCGATCGAGACCCGATTCGAGCGCCGCATATTCGATCGACAATTCGCGGCCCATGTTTCGATAGGACTTCTCGATCGACATGGACATCATCGCCCGCACGCCGAAAGGCTTGATGCCGAACACTTTGCCCGCGCTCATGATCGTATCGAACAGTGCGTTCTGCAACTCGATCGGGTGGTGCAGTTCAAATCCTAATTCGCCGACGAAATTGACCCGCAGCGCATCGACCTCGACGGCACCGATCGAAATGCGCTTACCGGTCAGCCAGGGAAAGGCCGCATGGGACAAGTCCGCATCGGTCAGCGTCTGGAGAAGCTCGCGCGAGCGCGGCCCGTTCACGGCCAGCACACCCCAGCTCTGGGTGACGGACCTCAATTCAACGCTGCCGTCAGCGGGCAAAAGCTTACGCAAGACATCGTGGTCGTGGCGTTCGAGGCCGCCGGCGGAAACCAGATAGAACCGACCGGGCAAGCCTTCGTAGAGCGTGAACTCGGCCCGTACTCCACCGCTTGGGGTGAGCAAATGGCAGAGCGCGACGCGACCCTGTTTCGGAATGCGATTGGCGAGGATGGAATCGAGCCAGTCGCGGGCACCCGGCCCGAAGACGATCGCTTTGGCGAAGGCCGTGAGGTCTTGCAGTCCGACACCATCGACGACGTTCTTCACCTCGTCGCCCACACAATCGAAATAATTCGAGCGGCGGAACGACCAGATTTCCCGCACCTTACCCTCGGCATCGGGCTCCGGGTGGTTGTGATTGGTCAACACATCCGGCTTTTCGATCGAGGCGACATCGATCCCATAACCTGCGGGTGCGAACCAATTCGGGCGCTCCCAACCGTAGACCGTGCCGAACACGGCGCCGAGCGCCTTCATTCGATCATAACAGGGCGCGGTCTTCAGCGTTCGAGCGGCCTGGCGCTCCTCGTCGGGATAATGCGGCGTGAAGACATTGGCATAGGCCTCTTCGGCCTTGAGCTTCAAATATCCGCGCGTCGCGTATGGGCCGAAGCGACGCGGATCGACACCCATCATATCGATGGTGGGCTCACCCTCGACGATCCATTCCGCGAGCTGCCAGCCGGCGCCACCGGCAGCGGTGACGCCGAAGGAATGGCCCTCGTTGAGCCAAAAATTCTTGAGGCCCCAGGCCGGCCCGACAATGGGTGAGCCGTCGGGCGTATAGGCGATGGCGCCGTTATAGACCTTCTTCACCCCGACTTCACCGAAGGCCGGAACGAAGTCCATGGCGGCCTCGATATGCGGGGCGAGGCGCTCCAACTCCTCTTGGAAGAGCTCGAATTCGCTATCGTCCGAAGGCCCGTCGACGTAACAGCAGGGCGCGCCATGCTCATAGGGTCCGAGGATGAGGCCGCCATTCTCCTCCCGCATATACCAGGCGCTGTCGGCGTCGCGCAGCACCCCCATTTCGGGCAAGCCCTGGGCATGACGCGCCTGGATCTCGGGATGGGGCTCGGTGACGATATATTGGTGCTCGACCGGGATCACGGGAATGTCGAGGCCGACCATCTGCCCCGTCCGTCGCGCGAAATTGCCGGTCGCGGAAACGACATGCTCGCAGGTGATGTCGCCCTTGTCGGTCTTGACCACCCACTCCCCCGAGGAACTCCGCTCGATGCCGGTGACGGTGGTGAAGCGATGGATCTCGGCGCCCATCTGGCGCGCGCCCTTCGCCAGCGCCTGCGTGAGGTCCGCCGGCTGGATGTAGCCGTCGTCGGGATGCTGGATGCCGCCGATCAAGCCGCTCGTGTCGCACAGTGGCCAGATCGCCTTGATCTCGGCGGGGGTCAGGACGTTGACCCGCACACCCAGCGTATCCGCGATGCCCTTGTAATACATATATTCGTCCCAGCGATCCTTCTGGCGGGCGACGCGAATATTCGAAACTTTCTTGAACCCGACATTTTGGCCGACCTCGGCCTCCAGCTCGCCATAGAGCTTGACCGAGTATTTATGGATCTGGCCGACCGAGTAGGACAGGTTGAACAGCGGCAGCAAGCCTGCGGCGTGCCACGTCGAGCCCGAGGTCAATTCCTTGCGCTCGAGGAGAACACAATCGGACCATCCCTTTTTGGCCAAATGATAGAGTGTCGAGACACCCACCACGCCGCCGCCGATCACCACCACACGCGCATGCGTCCGCATCTTGATCCGTCCCGATGTTGCGTGCCGCGTCCGGCCGAGAATCTCGTTAGACTTTCGGTTTTGCGCCGCCTCGCGTCTGCCGATCGGGCGACTTCACCTGTCCCGCAGGCGTCGAGCATGACGTCATAGCGGCACGCGTTCGCGCGTGCGGCATCGCACTGGAGGAATGCGGCCGGTCAACCTATACACGTCTTCATCAGCATCCGGGGTGAGCAACTCGTGCGAAATTATCATTCCGCCCTGACGAGATGGGCGTCGCGCGCCCTACCGAGTGCCATGGCGAGTATCGCCGGCATTGTCCCGGCTCTCGCGATCGTCGGCCCGTCAAGCGATGCGCAAAGTCTTTCATCCTCCATCGTCATGGTGCTGCAGCGCTCGGGTTTCATAGCGGGATTCTGCTCCGGCATCGTGCTCGGCCCCCGCGTCGTGCTGACCGCCGCCCATTGTGTGCCGCCGGGCGCGGATTTGCGCATCCATTACAAGGAGGCGGACGGCTCGCCGATCTTGCTGCCAGTGGCGGCGGCCATCCGACATCCGGGTTATCGGGCCGACGCCATTCGCAGCCGTCAGCGCTCGATCGACCTCGCGCTGCTTCGCCTCCCCCAGGATCTCCCCTCGCGGTTTCGCGCCGCCACGCTGGGCGAAGCGAGCGGGACGACGGTCGGCACCGCCTTCCGGGTCGCAGGCTTCGGGGTCACGCAAGAAGGACAAGGCGTGAGTTCAGGCGCTTTACGGATGACCAAGCTTCAGGCGCGGGCGCCGCTATCCTCGCTTTTGTTGTGGGCGGAGGACCCTACCCATGGGGGCGCCGGCGCCTGCACTGGCGATTCGGGCGGCCCGGTGCTCGATGGGGCATCCGATCAGGTGGAAGCCATCACGCTCTGGTCAGCCGGCGAAGGAGCAAAGGCCTGCGGCGCCCTGACCCAGGCCTTGTGGCTCGGACCGCAGCGAGCGTGGATCGCTGGCATCATCGCCGGTTGGGGCATCTCACCTTAGCGGCTCGCGCCGTCAGGGCCGCCGTTGGTATTACGTCCCTGTTTCGGCCAGCGGGTCGGCCAGGAGACGATGTGGCGCGGCAATTCTTCCACCTCCACATGCTCCTCGGATATGACATCCCGGCTTCGCACTGAAATTCCAGCCTCGTGGACGGTGTCGAAGGTTCCGGACACCAGCGGATGCCACCACATCAGGTCTCGCCCGTCGGCAACCAGCCGATAACCGCAGGTCGGCGGCAACCAGCTGATGGCCGCGACGACTTCCGGCGTCAGCTTGACGCAGTCGGGAACATGGGTCTGACGATGGCTATAGTCCGAACAGCGGCACGTGCCCGTATCGAGCAGTTTGCAGGACACGTCGGTGAAATGGATGCGGCCGTCGTCTTCGTCCTCGAGCTTCACCAGGCAACAACGCCCACAACCGTCGCACAGGCTTTCCCATTCAGCCTTCGTTAAGGACGCAAGCGGTTTACGCCAGAAGGGAGATGGTGTGGAAGGATTTGGCGGGATGCGATCTGGGGCTTGCGCCAAAACGAGACCTTCTCATTGGCATGGTCGTTGCGGGAATGAGCGGGCCACGCCTCTGGCATCTGCGCCCCCGCGGTCTTATCGTCAAGGGACGCATAAGCCCCTGTGTCCTGTTCGCTAACCGATCGCCCCCGTGCCCGTGACGTTCCGCTTCCCTCACTTTAAGCACCGGTTCGCTCGGGTTCGAGCCGTGGGATCGCATGTGCGGGTAAGGGTCGGACGGGCGCTGCTGGCCCTCGATGCCTGGTTGAATTCATCCGCCTTCGAGGGAACGCGGGGTTTCCATGAAGGTTACGAGAATTTTTCCGCCTTCATGGAACGGTTCCATGTTCACGGCTGGCGGCGTATCGTCGTGGAACTCGGTTGCGAGGGGCTGACGCTTGGGCTCGCGGGCGCGGTGCTCGCCCTCGCTTTGGCGATCCCGGCGTTTCACGACACGTCGGAGGACTGGCTGAAGCAGCAGGATCTCGCGGTCACCTTCCAGGATCGGACGGGGGTGGAGGTCGGCCGGCGAGGGATTCTTCACGACGACAGCGTTCCCTTGGAGCAGATGCCCCCGTATCTCATCCAGGCTGTTCTGGCGACGGAGGATCGGCGTTTTTACGATCATTTCGGCATTGATATCATCGGCACCATGCGGGCGCTGACGGTCAATGCACGGGCTTCCGGTGTCGTGCAGGGCGGCTCCTCCATCACGCAGCAACTCGCCAAGAACGTCTTCCTGTCCAACGAAAGAACGATCGAGCGCAAGATCAAGGAGGCCTATCTCGCGGTCTGGCTCGAGACGCATCTGAGCAAACGCGAAATTCTCCAGCTCTACCTCGACCGTGTCTACATGGGCGGGGGCACCTTTGGCATCCAAGCGGCGTCGGCCTTCTATTTCGGCAAGTCGGTGCGCGACGTGTCGCTGGCGGAGGCCGCCATGCTGGCAGGCCTATTCAAGGCCCCGACCAAATATGCGCCCCATATCAATCTTCCCGCCGCACGGGCGCGGGCGGCGGATGTATTGAGCAATCTCGTCGATGCGGGCTTCATGACCGAAGGGCAGGTTTTCGCCGCGCGCAAGAATCCCGCGAGCGCGGTGGATCGTCGGCGCGATGTCGCGCCGGACTGGTATCTCGATTATGCTTACGACGAAGTCCGCCATCTCGCGTTGAACGGTCGCTTGGGCAACAGCCGCGTCCTCGTGGTGCGCACCGCGCTCGATCCGAAGCTCCAGGACAAGGTCGAATCGGTGATCGAAGACCAGTTGCGCCAGAACGGTCCCAGCTATCACGCCAAGCAAAGCGCGATGGTTGTGATGGATCCGTCCGATGGCGCCGTCCGGGCTATCGTGGGCGGCCGGGACTATGGCGCGAGCCAGTTCAACCGGGCGACCGACGCCCAGCGCCAGCCCGGTTCCTCCTTCAAGCCCTTCGTCTATCTCACCGCGATCATGACAGGCCGCTTCAAGCCGACCACGATCGTCACGGACAGCCCGGTGTGCATCGGCAATTGGTGCGTGCGTAACTACGAGGGCGAAAGCATGGGATCGCTGCCGCTCTACGCCGCTCTGGCTCATTCCCTGAACACGGTGGCCGTGAAGCTCTCCATCGCGATCGGCGCGTCGGTCACCGGCGGCCAGAACGTCTACGAGAACGCCAAGATCGGGCGTGGAAAGATTGTCGAAACGGCGCATAAAATGGGCCTTACGACGCCGCTCACGGACACGGTATCGCTCCCCGTGGGTGCGGATGAGGTCACTGTGATCGACATGGCCACCGCCTATTCGGCTTTCGCCAACGGCGGCAAGCATGTGCTGCCCTTCGCGGTCTCCGAAATCCGGGACGGACGTGGGGCGCTGCTTTATCGCCATGATCGCGATACGCAGCCGCCCGAGCAGGTGGTCCCCGCGAGCGATGTGGCGACGATGAATTACATGATGTCCAAAGTAGTGACCGAGGGCACCGGCACGCG
Organism: Lichenihabitans sp.; assembly: GCA_965214365.1. Taxonomy (GTDB): domain Bacteria; phylum Pseudomonadota; class Alphaproteobacteria; order Rhizobiales; family Beijerinckiaceae; genus Lichenihabitans. The sequence continues at coordinate 1,257,276 of CBDCBM010000001.1, read as the reverse complement.
GGCGCGGCTCGACAACGTGACCGTCGCGGGCAAGACCGGGACGACCAACAGCTATCGCGACGCATGGTTCTGCGGGTTTACCGGCAATTATGTCGGCGCGGTCTGGTTCGGCAACGACGACTATACTTCGATGAACAAGATGACAGGCGGCACCCTCCCGGCGATGACGTGGCACGACGTCATGGCCTATGCGCATGATGGCATCGCCACGCGGCCGCCGTTCGGCCTCGGCGATGGCCGGACGGCGCCTGCGATCGCTGCGGCGGGTTCTGGGGCGGACCCGCAGACGCAGCCTGCCGGCACGTTGCGTCCCACCGTCCTCTCGGCGCATTCGGCTGCCGTCATCGGCGGCATCGGTGGGCTGATGCGACGACTCGACCAGCGTCAGGCCTATGGCGCGGCGGCCGAAACCTTCGCCGAAGCTCCCGCCCTTATGCCAGCGCAATCAAATGACCGGGTTGGCGTTCAGTAGCCGGCGGCCCGGCGAGCCTGTATCGATGCCGCCAAGAGCGCCGATCCGGTCCCGTATTCGACATCACGCCGTGTCGGTTCTGAGGGCCGGCGGCGGCGCTCTAAAAGTGGCGCTCATGCTGCTCTGCGGGACCGCGCTCGGGCTTGGCGCGACGGCTTTCACGCTCGACCGCCATATCGATCCGGGAGCCGTGAAGGTCGGCCCCTGGGTCACGTGGATCAAGGTCGGCACCAGCGACATCGATCCTTACGCCAAGGCCGTCAACGCGCTGACCGGCGCCATCGCCCTCGCGGCCGCCGAAGGGCTTTCCTTCCTGGCGGCTGCCGACGATACGGGAGCCGCCTTGTCGACGCGATGCCACTATCGGGTCGCCGGGTCCAGCCTCTCGGCCCGGTACTGGACCCTTGCGGCGACGACGCCCGCCGGACGAGTGATGGACAATGCGGCCGGCCGGAGCGGTTTTTCATCCATCGAGACCCTGCGACGGGACGATGGCAGCTTCGTCATCGACATCTCGCGCTCGGCCCGCCCCGGGAACTGGCTGCCCATATCGGGAGAGGGACGCTTCGTCCTCACGTTACGGCTCTACGATTCGCCCCTGACCTCGGTGGCTGGCGATATCCACAAGGCTACACTGCCGACGCTGACGCCGTCCGGGTGCGCCTCATGAGCGACCGCCTCGTCCCTGCTCTGGTGTGGTCCACGGCGACGCTGATGGTCGCGGCGAGCGTGCATCTCGCATCGATCCTGATCCTGCCCTCTGTGGCACCGGACAATGCTTTCTCGCGTCTCGTGAAGACGACGACCCTCAACGCCCTTTCGTTCTTGCCGAAGCCTCACGTCGGGCAGGATCCAATCCCCTTCCGGGATCCGGCGATGGCCACCGCCGTTTGCCGCTATGACCTTCGCGCGGGCGGACTGAGGATCGGGGCAGCGGTCGGCGACGCGGCATTCATGGCCGTATCCTTCCACGATCCAAAGGGCGTCGCGTATTACGCCCTGACCAACCGATCCGACAATGAAGGCAGGATCGACCTCATCCTGCTCACGCCGGAGCAACTGGAAAGGGTGGAGGCCGCCGATAGCGAAGACGATCCCGTGCACGAGGTCCGCGTCATTGCGCCGGACGACCAGGGTTTCGTCGAATTCGATGTCCTGCCCCGCGTTGGCGGCTATGCGACCGCCCGGGAGGCTCTCAGTTCAGCGAGTTGCCAGCTCGAAGGCCATCCCTGACCCCTCGATGCATGCCGGTTCGAGGTTTTCACAGAACCGTTCGGTCTCCGGCACGAATGAAGGCGCATCGTCCTCTTCGGTCCGCTCGTATCGCACGCCCGTAAAGAACAAAATCCGAGCTCCGTCCTGCTTAACCTGGACCGAGCGTGAAGGCCTGGTTCGGCCAATCCCAAAATCGACGATGTTATTCATCCGAAAGCCCTCGCGCTGCCGAGGGACCGTCGCGGTCGGCCCGGTGTAGCGCCATGAGGCATTACGTGGCCGTGAAGGTTAATGATGTATCAACACACCGACGATAAAGTCATCTTTCGACGTAACTGTGTTTGAGGCACCACGGATGAACGAGGCGGACGAACTGCGTCAATCCTTGGATCGGCTCGTAGCGCTGGGCAAGACCCCCGACGTCAATATCCGGCCCGTGCTGCTGCGTGTTCTGGTCGACCTCTTCATCCGCAAGCCCAACCATTCGCCCGGCGAACTCGCGCAGTTCGAGGAGATCAGCCAACGTCTCCTGGATGAGGCCGATATCGAGACACGTCTGATCGTGGCCGACAAGCTTTCCCGCCATCCGGCGATCCCGAAGACCCTCCTCGATCGCTTCCTCGCCGAACGCGGACTGATGGCGAGTTGCGTGCTCGAACACGCGGTTTTGGATGAAGACACGATCAGCGCGTCGGCATCCTGGGGAACGCTGGAAATGGCGGTGGCGGTCGCGACGCGAACCGATCTTACCCCGGCCATCGCGCTGATCCTCGCGGAACGGCCCGAGCGCGACGTTCTGCTGGCTCTGGCCAAGAACCCGTCGGCACCGTTCGACCGCTCGCTTGTTCGATATCTGGTGCGCCGAGCCCGGGGCGATGACGAACTCGGCGCGCTGCTTCTGGCGAGGGATTGTATCGCGTCGGATTTGGCGCCGCTGTTGCTGCTGGCCTCGGTCGAGCAGCGCGCGGCCATTATCCTGTCGGCGCATCGGGATGATCTCGGCCCCGACACCCGCCGTCCTCGCCTTTCCGAGGCCGAGCAGATGGCACTGTCCCGCGTCGAACGGTCGCTGATGGCGGGGGATCAGGACAGTTTCGATATGGCGCTCGCGGCGGCGTTGAACCTGCCGCTCGAAGACGTATGGCGCATCATCGACGATCCAAAAGGCGAGCCGCTGGCGATCGCGCTCACCGCCATCGGCGCCTCGCCGGAATTCGCAGCCCGGGTCTTCATCCTCAGCGGGCCGGCCATCGGCCATTCTGTGATGGCGGTGCGAAACTTGACGGCCCTGGTCGACAGCCTGCCCGTGCGCACCGCAGCGCGGCTGATCTCAGCCATGACCGGACACGCACCGAAGCCGCAGCGCAAGCCGCAGCATGAGGCCGAAAGCGCAAAAGCCCGCCGGGCCGAAACCGAGGCCAAGCCCGCACAAGCCGCGTTGGGACCGCTGCAACGTCGCCTGATGGTCGGGCGCCTGCGCTAAGAGGTGGTAGGCGCACCAGTCCTGGGCTAGCGAGCCGTGTCGTCCAGGAAGGACCGCCCTGCCCGATCCTCGACCTCGACGATCCATAGGTCCGAATCGAACTTGACCTCGCGCTGAAGGCGAGCTTCGACCTCGAGCGTCTCGTTCACGTCTGGCTTCATGATGGACGTGAAACGACGTTCTCCCTCGATGTCCGCTTCGCTTTGGGCGCCAGGCCCAAGCAGCAGCGCCGAACCGTCCAGCCTGTCGATCTTGATGAAGATCGCCCCCGCCTCGGCAGCTCCCCGACGGCGCAGCACGGCGACGGCGCCCTCTACCGCGCATCGTCGCAGATAGGCCGACACCCAAAAATCCGATCGAAGGCGGGAGGAGGACGTGTGACTTACCCCGGCGGGAGCCCTGCGGCGGTGGCAAGCTCCTTCAAGAGCTTGGGCGACAACCCATCGCCGTTGCTCAGATGGTGGTCGCGCTGGAATTTTTCGAGCGCCTGCCGGGTGGAATTGCCCATCCGACCATCGGGCTTCACCGGAAAGCCTAGCTTTTCCAGCGACCGTTGCGCTGCGGCGACGCGAGCATCCGTCTCCGGGGGCTTTTCGCCGCCCCGCAGCAATTGAGCGATCGGATCGTCTTTGTGTACCGCCGCGATCTTCGCCGCCAAGGGGCGGATGGGGCTTGGACCGCCGGCGGTGGATTGGGCGGCAGGCTCGATCGCCAAACCCTCGCTACCCTGCCCGCGTGGCGGCGGGTCCGCCAATTCCGTTGGCTGTGGCTTGGCCACGGGACGGGAAACCGGCAGAGGAACCGTCGCCGCCGGAATTTCCCCCGCATGACGGGCCGAACCGGACGGCCAGAACAGCGGTGCCGGATGCCGGCCCGATTGGAAAAAGATGGCATTGCCGACGATGCTGAACGCCATGATGGCGCAACCCGCTCCCGCCAGCGCCTTTCCCGGATGTTGCCGCAACGTCCGCCATACGACGGCCGCCCTGGTCAGGCGGCGTTTCTTCGCCGCGCCTCCTGCCTTCGCCCGCTGACCGCGCGAAGCGGACCGGGGACCTGCGATCGCTGCTTCACGCAATTTTGTGAACCCTGGCCAAGTCCATGTGTCCAGCGGCCTGCTGGGTTGACGGAACGTAACGCGGAATGGTTTCTATTTTGGTATCGCCCGCCGACGATCTGACATGTCGACGACAATCCGAGGGCAATCGAACGCATACACGTGTGCCTTGACCCGGCGCGCTCTCGATCGCGATCGAGCCGCCGTGCAGCCCGACCAGCCCGCGAACCACTGACAGTCCGAGGCCTGTTCCATCGAAGGCCCGGTCATAGGAGTTCTGCGCCTGAAAGAAGGGTGAACCCAGCTTCGGCAGGTCGCAGGCCTTGATCCCGACGCCGTTGTCGGAGACGGAAACGATGATCGATGTACCCTCCGGACGTGCGCTGACCCTGACCTGGCCGCCCCCGGGTGTGAACTTTATGGCGTTCGACAACAGGTTGAGAACGATCTGCTTATAGGCGCGTTCGTCTCCGACCACCTCGCTCAACCCCGGAGCTACGTCCCGGAGGATCTCGACGGCGCTGGTTTCAGCCCTCAGTCCCACCATGTCGCAGCAGCCGTGGATCAGCGCCGCGAGGTCGAAAGGGTCTGGCACGATCCTGAAACTGCCAGCCTCGATTTTCGAAGCGTCGAGGATGGTGTTGACCATCGCCAATAAATGTTGGCCGGATTGCCCGATGATCGCGGCATATTCGCGTCTTTTGACCGGATCGCGGGGACCCAATTCTTCGCTGGCGAGCATATCGGCAAAGCCGATGATCGCATTCAGCGGCGTCCTCAATTCGTGACTGACATTGGCCAGGAACAGCGTTCGGCCGGTCTCGCTGTGCTGTGCCGCGCGTTGAGCCTCGTCGAGCGCGGCTTCGCTTTGCCGGCGCGCCGTCACGTCTCGCATCAGGCAGAGAATCGACTGCGTCCGTCGCCCAGTCGAGGATGCCGCCGGCTGGACCGTCAGTTCCGCCCACACGAACACCGGCTCGCGGAAAGAGCCCTTCTCACTGGGCAACGTCGATCCCGTCCGAACCCTCAAGGTGGCGCTCCCGCATCCCCCGCCATCGGCGGCGTCGGCCACGAGCTTGAGAAAGGCCGGGCGATCGCCGACATGCACCTGCTCGAAGAGACCCCGGCCCATGAGCTCCCGGCCCGCGATCCCAAACAGGCGCCGCGCGGCCGCACCCGCCTCGAGTACCATGCCGGATCGATCGAGCCGCAGGAGAACCTGGTCGATCATGCCGGCCAGTTCGCGATAATGATCGTACCCGACGCGCTCGTCCCGTCGGCGTTGTTTCTGCAAACGGCTCGCCATCAGGGCCAGCACGACAGCATAGGCCTCGGCGGCGGTCGTAAGATGGGCGCCGAAGCGCACGATCAGGGGATCGGAGGAGGCGGTCACTCCCAGGCCGGAAAGCCAAGGCACGATGATGGATGCGCCCCCCGCCACCCCGATGGCCACCAGCGCGGAGGTCGACAAAGCGGACAAGGTCAGAACGGCTTCGAACGGCACGATCAGCAAAAGGCCGAGGCCGGTGGCCGAACCGCTGCCGAGCGCGAGAGTGACCGCAAGGCCGATCCATGTTGCGAGACTGAGGGCCTCGCCTCTCGCGAGATTGCCCGTTCGTGAGACGGAGGCCACGGCGGCGATCGGCAGCAGCAGCCACGCCAAGGCTCCGGCCTGCCACCAGACCGGCGCGTCGCCCAGAACGAGACACAGGGGCGCGGCGACCAGCGCGCCGACAGAGACAGCGAGCCGCGTCGCCAGAAAGTTGCGATGCGCGATAAATTCGAACCGATTCCCCTGCTGCGTGGGATGCACCAGCTTCCCGACATGGCTATTGAGGCTTGCCAAGAGATTCACGCGACGCTCCGCAGCGGACGTGCTCTAACCCGTCCTCACCCGAGTAATGTCGCAGCCTTGCCTTAAGCGAACCCTAAGCTGGCCTATCCAAAGTGATAAAAGAGCATTTTTAATCGTTTGTTTGCTTTGTATTTAGCTTCTACACGTTGTGGTTTAGAAGCTCTTACTTACAAGCTCTTCGGCTCTATAGTGAATGTTTCATGAATATATCTGGGCAGATTTGAGTCGAGTTCGAAGAACGATGGAAATCGGAGGAGTGTAGACAAGGCGAAGCGAAAAGATCGGATGTCGAGGAGTTCCCATGTTTTTCCTGGCGCGTTCCGTGTTCTGCATCGGATTGGTGGCGTTTATGCTCCCCGCTTCGCAGCGGCCTGACGACTGGAGAGCCTTGGCCGATACGGCGCGAGTCGCGGCCACTGAGCATCTTGCGTCCCTCTGCTCGGAGACGCCCTCCTCTTGTATCGAGGCCAATGTCGCCAAACTGGTTCTTTCCGGCGCCATTGGGGGCGGTCCGTCGAGCGTCGCCGCCCGCAAATCCGTCAGCACCCTTCAGCCGATGGACCTCGTTCCGACCTGGAGAGGCCCGTTACGGTCTTAAGCCAGGACGCGGGCTGTTGAGATCACATGCGCGTCGGATGAAGACGGTGGTAAGCCACATATGCGCGGCGGGTCCTCTCCTGATATGAAGCCGTGAGGCCGAGCCCTGGTGCGCGGCGGAACGCCGAGGCTGACACGCAATGCTGACGATGGAAGAGATTGTCGACAATTTCGAGTTTCTCGACGATTGGAACGATCGCTATCGCTATCTCATCGAACTCGGACGCTCACTCGACCCGCTCCCGGAAGAGGCCCACAACGAAACCAACCGCGTTCGTGGCTGCGCCAGCCAGGTCTGGCTGGAGACCAGCGTGGACGGGCGCGGCGGCGGCGCCATCCTGCGTTTCAAGGGAGACAGCGATGCCTTTATCGTCAAGGGGCTGATCTACCTCGTCTTGGCGCTCTATGGCGGCCACTCGGCTGACGAGATCGGCCGGATCGACGCCGGCGACGTCTTTAAGCGGCTCAACCTAGCCGATCATCTGACACCGCAACGATCGAATGGCCTGCGGTCCATGGTCGATCGTATCAAGAAGGATGCCGCCGAAACACGAGGCAGCCCGGACGCGGCCTGAGCGCTGGCGGGAAGACAGTCAACGCTTCGGCATGTGGCCTATACTAGCCTGGCAGCGTGGGATCCGAAGCCTGCACTATGACGGGCTCTTTAGCGTCGTCCAGGCTTTTATGCGGGCCGTGTCGCGATCGGCAAGCACAAGCAGTTCATGCCTGATCTGTCGTGTCGACGGCAAGGGGATGCGACGGCCGTGACGCGTGTCCGACGACATGGATCAACCCTTCAGCGGAATATGGGCTGCGAGGTTAGCCGGATCACTCTTCCTCGCTGGCGTAGTCGAGTTCTCTCGGAGCGGGTGTCATCCGCGGCGTCTCATCGGGTGCCGTCAACTGATGTTCGGCGACGACACGGCGAAACATCTCGGTTTCGCTTTTGATTCGATATTGCAGAGAAGTGCCGACGGGCGGCATCTGAGCCTCTACAGTGAACGAATCCGTCTTACCGTTGTAATGCCCGGCGACGACGTTGCATATGACGGTCGCGCCGACCGGATAAAGATGCGACATCTGCGGCTCCTCGTTCACGATAGATCACGTTGCCTTTGGATGGAATCCATCCAAAGGCAACGTGATCGATTCCATATCTTAGCGCATGATGCTGAAAACCCGTGCCGACTTTTCCGCATCATGCTCTAGTGATCTATAGGTCCGGGGCCGGCGTCCCGGGGGTCTTTGCGTCGAAAGCCCGATCCCGACGTACCGGGACCGGATGTTCGGTCCAGAGCATGTCGCCTATAGGCGGACATGCTCTGACTCTAAAAATACGAGCACGTTCATGCGTTTAGGTTTGCGAAACGTTGGAACCTAAACGCATCGTGCTCTAGGAGGATGAACGACCTCAGTAGTCCATGCCGCCCATGCCACCCATGCCGCCGCCGCCCATCGGGGCCGCGCCTTTGTCCTTGGGCGCGTCGGCGATCATGCTCTCCGTCATGATCAGCAGTCCGGCCACCGAAGCGGCGTTCTGCAAGGCGGTGCGAACCACCTTGGCCGGATCGACGATCCCGGCCTCGATCATGTCAACATATTGCTCCGTCTGAGCGTTGAAGCCGAAGGTCGGCGACGGATTGGCTGAGACCTTGCCCACGACGATCGAGCCCTCGACGCCGGCATTGTCGGAGATCTGACGAATCGGCGCCTCGAGAGCCCGCGACACGATGTTGATGCCGGCCTGCACATCGGGGATGGCGCTTTTGAGCAGCGCCACGGCCGCCTTGGCGCGCAGCAGCGCAATGCCGCCGCCCGGGACGATGCCTTCCTCGACCGCCGCGCGAGTAGCGTTCAAAGCGTCGTCAACGCGGTCCTTCTTCTCTTTGACTTCGACTTCCGTCGAGCCGCCGACGCGGATCACCGCAACACCGCCAGCGAGCTTGGCCAAGCGCTCCTGCAGCTTTTCCTTGTCGTAGTCGGAGGTGGTCTCTTCAATCTGCGCCTTGATCTGCGCAATCCGGTTCGCGATTTCGCTCTTCTCGCCGAACCCATCGATGATCGTGGTGGCTTCCTTGTCGATGCGAATCCGCTTGGCGCGGCCCAGCATGTCGAGGGTCACGGATTCAAGCTTGATGCCGAGTTCCTCGGAAATCGTCTGCCCCTTGGTGAGGACCGCGATGTCCTCCAGCATGGCCTTGCGGCGATCGCCGAAGCCCGGAGCCTTGACGGCCGCGACTTTGAGCCCGCCGCGCAGCTTGTTGACCACGAGAGTGGCAAGGGCCTCGCCCTCGATGTCTTCCGCCACGATGACAAGGGGCTTGCCGGACTGAACGACGGCCTCGAGAATCGGCAGCATGGCCTGGAGGGAGGAGAGCTTCTTCTCGTGGATGAGGATATAGGGCTCCTCCAGTTCCACGATCATCTTCTCTGCATTGGTGATGAAGTAAGGCGAGAGGTAACCGCGATCGAACTGCATGCCTTCGACGACGTCGAGTTCGGTCTCGGAGGTCTTGGCCTCCTCGACCGTGATGACGCCTTCCTTGCCGACCTTGTCCATCGCCTTGGCGATCATGTCCCCGATTGATTTGTCGCCATTGGCCGAAATGGTGCCGACCTGGGCCACTTCATCGTTCGACACGATGGTCTTGGAGCGAGCCTTGATGTCTTCGAGCGCTGCGGCGACCGCCATGTCGACCCCGCGCTTGAGGTCCATCGGGTTCATGCCGGCGGCGACATATTTGACGCCTTCCTTGATCATGGCCTGCGCCAGGATGGTCGCGGTGGTGGTGCCGTCACCGGCGACATCGTTGGTCTTCGAGGCCACTTCGCGCACCATTTGGGCGCCCATGTTCTCGAACTTGTCCTCGAGCTCGATCTCCTTGGCGACGGTTACGCCGTCCTTGGTGATGCGCGGAGCGCCATAGGATTTGTCGATGATGACGTTGCGGCCCTTGGGGCCCAGCGTCACCTTAACGGCATCGTTGAGAATGTCGACGCCCCGCAACATGCGGTCGCGGGCATCGGCGGAAAAGCGAACGTGTTTGGCTGACATCAGGATAAAACTCCGAAACGGAAAGGATGCTGGGCTGAATAGGGGTGGTGCGAAATCAGGCGAGCACGCCCATGATGTCGCTCTCCTTCATGATGAGGAGGTCCTCTCCATCCACCTTGACTTCGGTGCCCGACCATTTGCCGAAGAGGATCTTGTCGCCCGGCTTGACGTCGATCGGAGTGAGTTTGCCGGCTTCGTCACGGCCGCCCGGACCCACCGCCATGATGGTTCCCTCCTGCGGCTTTTCCTTCGCATTGTCGGGGATGATGATTCCCCCTTTGGTCTTCTCTTCGCCTTCAAGTCGCTTCACGACGACGCGATCATGTAGAGGACGGAATTTCATAGGTCCGGCTTTCTTTATTTCATCGTTGGGGCGAGCGACAAGACCGAAAACCCTGCCGCCTCACTGCCCGGATGTGGGGGTTCTGGCAGTCATTGAAAGAGAGTGCCAGGAAAAAAGGCCTTTTATACTGAACACCACGCTGGTTTATTTCATCCAGAGGGGAGAATGTGACTTGCTTTTTCGCTTCATTGCGAGTTTCGAATTATGAGTTTGCCGTTTGTCGTCCCGGATGCTGTTCCCCTCCCTATCCCCAGACCTGCGGGGCCGCTCGGCACAGCACGCCGTATCAGGACGAGCGAAAGAGGCGGGCACCACGGCGCTCGTGCAGCTTGCGGATGATGCTGCTCAACCCTGGTTCTCCAACAAGGTCGGCAGCGTCGTCGATCAGGAACCAGGCGATGCGCCGCTCGTCCCGCTCCGGCCAAAGCGCGAGTTGTCGGTCGACTTCGAGAACGAACACCTTCACGCGACACATCTGGAAATGTTCGGAGAGCCGTTTCCAATAGGTATAGGAACCGATCGCCCTCTTGTGAATGCGCCCGATGACGCCGGCTTCCTCGCGAGCCTCGATGGCGGCGGCGCGGTGGTCTTTGCGGCCCTTCATGGGCCAGCCCTTGGGCACGATAAGCCGTTTGGTCTCGCGAGAGGTCATGAGCATCACGCGGAATTGTCCATTCGCATCCGTCCGAACCGGGAGCGCCGCGACCTGCTTTCTCGCCTTTGGCTTAGCTGGAGGCATGGATGACGTCCCGGCACATAATAGTTCGATGGTTTCGGCGCCCGGACTGCGCGATGTTGCGTTCAGGGAGACTGAAAATATCGACGACGCGTCACGTTTATCAAAACGAAGTTTCGCGCAGCTTAGATCATAATGCCTTCCCGAGCCTCTCGGTCATCCGTGGCCGCTGACCTGACGGCCATCCTCGGGACGCAGCCGCATAAAGCCAGGTAAGGCGAGCAGCGGCACGACGGCCATCAGCAGGAAAGCCTGATGAAATCGCCCCGGGGTGAGGATATGGTCGTCCTGTGTCAGGACGCCGAGCACCGTGGCGCCGAGAGACACGCCGAAACTCACGGTCAGTTGCTGCAGTACCCCCCCGAGGCTGGTCGCACGGCTGAGCTTGTCGCCCGGCAAATCAGCATAGGACAGCGTGTTCGACGTCATGAACTGGGTCGCGCGCACGAGCCCGAACACCAACACATAGACCGCGATTACCCCCCGCGGCGTGTCGGGGTCGAGCAGGGCGAAGCCTGCCAAAATGAGGGAGGCCGCGATTGCGCTCCCGATCAGAACCTTTCGAAAACCGAAGGATCGCAGGAGGCGGGATGCCACCACGCGCACCAGAATCGCGCCGACGCTGCTCAGAAAAGTCAGCGAGCCCGACAGGATCGGACTCATGCCGAAGCCAACCTGCAACATCAATGGCAACAGAAAAGACGGTGCGTTGAGCGCGATCCGGCATAGCCCGCCGGCCAAGGCCCCGACCGCGAAGGACCGGAACCGGAACAATCCGAGATCGACCGCCGGCGCCACGGTCCGGTGCGCATGAAGGCCGTAGGCGACCAGCAGCATCGCCGCCGCAACGAGAAGCCCGGCGGTCTCGCCCGCCGATATCATGGGCTGGCCGACGCTCTCCATCGCGAACTGCAGGAGAGCCACGCCGCCGCCAACCATGAGGAAGCCCGGACTATCGAATCGCGCGGGGAGCGGCTCGCGTCCATCTTCGACGAACCGTAGCGCCAGCACGATGCCCACCAACCCGAAGGGCACGTTCACGAGGAAGATCCATCGCCAGGACGCATAGGTGGTGATGAGGCCGCCCAACAGAGGCCCGATGAGCGGCCCGACGATCGCCGGCAGCGTCATATACGTCATGGCGGTCACGAAATCGCGGCGCGGAAAGCTCCGCAGCAGGATCAGCCGACCCACCGGCGTCATCATGGCGCCGCCGAGCCCCTGGAGGGCCCGCGTCGCCACGAGCATGGGCAGGCTGTCGGCGAGCCCGCAAAGCACCGAGCCGACCGTGAAGATGGCCAAGGCCAGCGTGAAGATGCGGCGCGCGCCGAACCTGTCGGCAAACCAGCCGCTGACCGGGATGAACACGGCCAGGGTAAGCACATAGGCCGTGACGGCGAGATTCATTCGGACCGGCGTCGTCGCGAGGCTTCGGGCGATATCCGGAATGGCGGTGGTGATAATCGTGGCGTCGAGTTGTTCCATCAGGAACGCGACCGCCACGATCATGGGGATACGCCAACGCAGGCGAGGATCACGCTCGGTGGCAAAGAGCGTGTCGCCGTCCACCTGGTCGGATGCCGTCATGCGGACGTGATGTACGGACGACGGCTGTCGACCGCAAGCCTGAAGCGCTCATGCCGGATTTTACGGACGATTGGCCGGTCTGGGCTCACCGGAGTCGAACAGGGTGCGCTATCGCCAAAGGCGGATTGGCGTGGCCTCGTCCAGCCGGCCACGCGATGCGGCGACATCATCCTTCAGGATTTCCACCCAGAACAGCACCGCCAGGGTCAGAAATCCCGCCATGAACATAGCGCCCACAACGGGATGCTGCCAGAACAGTTCCGAAAACCGGAACATCGCGCGCCCGACCGCGATGTTGGAAATCCAGACAAGATCGTTCCACATTGAACCACTCCCCCTCAGCGCGGTTCAACAGGCGCAAGGCTTGGGCCGCGGCGTCTACTTCGGCATCGGGAAGCGCTCGATCCAATCGTTGGCTGTGATCCGGGGACTCAAACCCCGATCGTGCTTCGCGCTGGCGATCAGCTCGAAATTGGATCGGCGCGCATCGACCCATTCGGCCGTCTCTCGGCCTGTCAGATCCGACGGAGCGAGCCCTTCAAGGGCACCCAACGTCACCACGACCCAGCGCCGACCTTCGGAACCGCCGGCCGGGTCCATCATGGCAAAGCGCACTTCAGAGCCGACATATTCAGCCGGACCATCGACGGGAAGCAAAGGCATGACCATCTCCGAACCTTGAGTTCGAGGATCGTAATGCGGTTCATCGAATTCGGCACCCCTTCGAGATGGCGCACCGTAAGCGATTGACGATCCGACCTCGCATGGGACCGAGCCGTACTGACGGAGCGGCGTTGCAGGCGAGGCCGGTCCATCCTCAAATCAAGTGCAGAACTTGGATGTTCGACGATGCGTCGCGATGCTCTCCAAACCTATCGCTGTAGAGCATGCCGATATCCTCGCGCAAAGAGCGGCTCGGCGAAGGGTCGAAGGCGCATACGGCAAACGGACGAGGCGCGGCTTGTTGGCCGGAAGATCGATCATTGCGGTTGGATCGAGCGAGGCCGTTCGTCGAGAAGGTGTGCATGGCATGTCCTCATCTGCGACAGAACCATGAGGCCAACCGCGCGATGGCTCCGTGAGGGACATCACACAGCGGTTCACATCCGGCTCCGGACTGCTTGCGGGCTAAAAACCTCCTGCCTGTCGCGGCGCCTCCGCCGACCGCATCGTCGTTTTTTTGACGGAGAACGAGCGCTAACCCGCGATTGCAATAGGCCGCAGACTGACGCCCATGCGTTGAGCCATACGCAAACGCATAACTGCCTTGCATTCGGTCGAGTCGTATGATCTATGAGCGGCCCAAGACAAAAAAAGAGCCGCCCTAAGGCGGCTCAAGTCTAGGGAGGAAACGCCCAAGAAGGGCATACGGCCCGAAGGCCGTAGTGAGCAATTTATCGTGCGCTGCACAATTGTCAACCCCGCCAGGGGTCATTTTTGTTTGCGTGCGAACGAATTGCAGTTGCGCGTTCGGCAAACCATCGTGCCGCCACCGATCGACACGGGTCACCTAAGGCCAGTCTCGCGATCAGATCGATAGGCCACAACGCCGTTTGCCTTGAGCCGCATTCCCGGTCCGAACCTAGAGGGCGGCAGACTTTTCGGGAGCTGTGTCCGGTCCAAGATCGGCCCGAGTTTCCGCGAACGGCATTTTATGGGAGTGAAAGCCCTGCGATCCGAGCGCTGCGACGACAACGAACGACGCGAAGGCGACAAGTAGCTTCCCAGTGAGGCTTGTCATGACGAGCACTCCCATCCCAGCTACGCGGGAGTGCTCGTGAAGCTTCGTACATTTGATGTTCGTTGCGACCGCAGTGTTTTTGCTTGGTGAGCGCGGTGGGATTCGAACCCACGACCCTCTGATTAAAAGTCAGATGCTCTACCGATTGAGCTACGCGCTCCTTTGACGGAGACCTGCGTGAGGTAAAGGGTGGAGAGACGGCGGTCAAGTCGACGTTTTGACGCCGCGGCTCTCCTACAGATCACCGATGGTCTTAATCCGCCGGCAACGCAACGCAGTCCCTGCGCCCGGAATCGATGCAGCCCTGTACGGCGTTGCTTTTCTGAATCGCCGACACCAGCCAGAATAGTAATCCAGCCAGTGCGACAAGCGCGACAAACGCCACGACAGTGCGACGGCGACCAGCGGGGATCGGGGGTCTTGGACGATCGGCCGATTTGATGTCAGGGTCCACGAATTCGTCCTCTTTGCCGGTTGCGGTCGAAGCCAAAGCGTCACGGGCATAACGATGAAGCCGCATCAGCGTCGACGCGCGATCTCGAGTGCTACCTCAATACCGGCAAGTCGATGAACTTGGCCGGATCATGCTGTCGAATGCGCTTGCTGCCCGCCGAGCTCGCCGCTATAAGGCCGTCTCGCTCGGGCCGTTTAGCCGAGCCTGTCGGAGTGTAGCGCAGCCTGGTAGCGCACCTCGTTCGGGACGAGGGGGTCGAAGGTTCGAATCCTTTCACTCCGACCATGTCTTTCCCGCCCCGTTTGCGAAAGCGAAATCTAGCAAGCGGATAAACCTCACGGTTCGGCATTGCGCGCCTGACGAGGCGAAAGAAGCTCACGCAGAAGTTCGATGGCCCGTCCCAGCCGCGCCAATGTGCTCGTGGCCGGTGCCTCCGGCATTCTGCCAAGCTTTGAAAGTCCGTCTGCCGACAAATCCGTGAGCGCGGCCGGAACCCAGATCCGCCATGCCGCCCATGCCGCATCATCGACCCCTAAGCGGGCGGCGGGATCGTAGCGCAGCGTGACGAAGCCGGCCCCCAGACGCCTTAACGCCGCGTCGGCGGCCATCAGAGATTCGAGGCGGTGAGATCGCCGCGTTTTGGGCTCCTGCAAGGCGCGCGACAGCGAGGCCTCAAGATTGTTGCTCGCCAGACCCGCCTTGCGCCTCGCCTCGTCCAGCGCCGCCGCATGTTCGGTCTCCGACATGAGAGCAAAAACCGCCGCCGCATAATCCGCATGGGCCTTCAGCGCGACTTTGAGTTCGCCCTCAGTGCGCTCCGGTTCCCAGCTTGGCCAGAGCACCATGCAGGCCAGGACAGCGAGCGCGCCGCCTCCAATGGTATAGAGCGTGCGCCAAGCAGCGATCGCCCATTCGGAATGGCCGGGTTCGGCAACCTCGAACAGCAGAACGACCAGCGGCGTCAGGCAAGCAATATAGGCGCCGTAGCTGACCTGCCGAACCGAGAAACCGATGATCGACAGCGGAACCAGCAGCAGCGCGTGGCTCAGCGGCGAGGAGGGCGCGAAAGCGAGGGCGCCCCCGAGCATCGCGCCGAGCACTGTGCCGCCGATGCGCTCCACCGCGCGCTGCCAGGTGGCGGCGAAATAAGGCTGCATCGTCAGGGCGACGGTGATGGTGAGCCAATGGGCGTAGGGGCTCGGCCAGGCCAAGCTTACAGCCACGGCCGCCATGGTCAGAACGGCGGCGCGGGTGGCGTGACGCAGGATGGCCGAGTCCCAGGTCAAGGCGCCACGCAACTGCTGGAGCGCGGTTTTGAAGGGGGATGGTCGCGTCGGACTGGGGCGCAGGAAATCAGGCAGGCCTTGCTCCCGCTTCAGGCCGAAGCTGAGGCGAAGACGGTCGATCAAGACGCCAGCGACGCCGGTCAGCGCGGGGGCCTCCGTCGCCTCGCTCGTCATGCGATCGAGAGACAGCTCGACCCGCTCGGACACGCCGGGGATTTCCTGGCCGAGCAAGCCGAGGCACGGACGCAGTCGACGCAGAATCCGCAGGCCGACCTCCCTGGTCGCCGCTTCGCTCACAGCCTCCAGGATGTCCGAAAAGGCGATAAGAGCACCAAAGATCTGTTCAGCGGCTTCAAGCGCCAGCATCGCCCGTGCGCTGTCAGGCGACACGGGCCCGGGCGAGCGCACGGAGGCCAGAAGCAGCATCCGCGATTCTTCGAGCGCTGCCCGCACGGCGCGTCGATGCTCGCGGGCATGGGCTTCCCACAGTACCGGATCCGTCTCCCCGGAGCCGGTCAAATCCGTGAGGTCCCGCGTCAACTCGGCCAGCAGCCGCCAATTCCACGCCACGACCCTGGCGACCGGGCGGTTGGGATGGATGCGCCAGATGCCGATCGTGAGCAGCAGCGCCCAGGCTCCTCCAACCATGAAAGCCAAGAACAGCGCCGACGCCTCGGGTCCGCTCAAGGGCTGATCGATGGCGAGGGCCAGCACGACAGTCAAAACCGCACCGACCTGCTGGGCTCGCATTCCCCACACCCGGGCGATGCTATTGCAAAAGACGATCACGCCGGACAAGCCGACGAGCAAGGGCCAGCCCAGGCCATGGATCAGTCCGAGAAAGCTCCAGATCGATGCTCCGAGCACCGTAAAGGTCAACAGCGCCGGAATGCGCGCACGCACCGGGCCGCCACTGTCGCAAAAGCAGGTGAGGTTCGCCGCGAAGGCGGCAAGGGTCAGGCTGGGAGACTGAACCCAGATGTTGATGACGAGGACGACCCCCGTTGCCACGGCAGCGCGCAGCCCCTCGGCCACGCTCACCGCCTTGAAATCGAGCCCAATGGGCATGCGTGTCAGGTCGGCGCCGGGCATGCGCGACGTCCCGTATCGGGTCAATCGTTGTCGGGTCCGACGCGCGAGGGCAAAAGGGAAGCGTGGCACGGTCACCGGTCGGGCTTGGGCGAATCAAGTGCTAATTCGACAGCCGTCTTAACGACACAACCGTGCTGATCTGATGTCATTTCGTTCGAGAGGAGTTACGCTTCAGGAGGCCTTCCGCCTCCCGTATTGGAGCGAGGGGCGCTCGATAGTCGTTTCGTCAGTCCCGTCCGACCAACCGGCATGCAACGCCGCCAGGACTCCGGTCGCGCAGGCGATGCCGAGATAGACCCCGGCGATCATGTCTCCGACGAAATGATAGTCCGCGCCAAGCAGCCCGACGGCGACGGCCCCGATCAAAAGGATGGACAGCCAGCGCCATTGAGGGGCCCGCTGCCAGACAACACTCATCGGGGCCGCGATGCCTGTCATATGTCCCGACGGAAACGAGCCCCACCCTGCCCCACCATGGAACGGTGAGAAACCATAAGCGCCGCCGCCAATCCACGATGGATTGTCGTTCACCCAGGTTTCCGGCCAAAGACGCCCAAAGGAGAATTTCGCCTGATCCTTGATCGCATAGGCGATCAGCGCGGCCATAAAGCAGGCGATGAAGGTTCGCCCGAGCGGCCCAGGGCGCCACCCGCACATCACGGCCACCGCTGCGACCAGGAGCCCAAGAGCGGACCCAGGGAGAACCGGGTCGACGATATGGGTCATCCAAACGAAAACCCAATCGCCGTGAAAGGTTTCGTGCGCCCATGTTGCGACGGGACGGTCAACAAACGCGATCGACAGTCCAACCAAAACCACACAGGACAACCCGGCCACAACGAACCTGATGCCGGGGTTCGGATCGATCTGCATTCACCCATCCCGCCAAGTCGACCGCCGCCCGCGGTGCTCGTGAGTGCGACCATATAGCCAATCAACAGCTGTCAGGCGAGAATCATCGATACCTGAAGGGCTCCATGGTTCTGCAACACCCGAAGTGCCACATGATCTCCGGCGCGGATGAGGGTTATATCGACGCGCGCATTGTCGAAGCCGACATTGCGCAACGTAACCTCTTCCATGAACCTGGGTAATTTTGGATTGCGAAACCGGATGCTGCGGGTTGCCGGATCGAACTCCATCCCAAGGACGGCTTGAACCAGCAGGAACGGTGTGCCGGCCGCCCAGGCCTGAGGTGCGCAAGCCACTGGATAAAGCGTCGGAGCCGCCCCTCGCCGACGCCTAAACCCGCAAAAAAGCTCCGGCAGCCGTCGCAGATCCATATAGGTCGCCGCACCGAAGAGGCCCTCGAACACGCGCTCGGCGTGGGAGACCAGGCCATAGCGCGCAAATCCGAGAGCGATCAAGGCATTGTCATGGGGCCAGATCGACCCGTTGTGATAGGACATCGGGTTGTAGCGTGGCTCTCCCTTAGCCACCGTGCGCACACCCCAGCCAGAGAAAAAGTTGGCGGACACCATCCCATCGGCAACACGTTTGGCGCGGTCCGCGCGGGCGATGCCCGTCCAGAGCACCTGACCGGCGTTGGAGGTGCGAACGCGGCAGGCCTTTTTTTCGCCGTCGAGAGCGATCGCATAAGTGCCGATCTCCTCGCACCAAAAAGCTTCCTCGAATTTCGCAGCCAAAGTCTTGGCCTGATGTTCGAGCGCGGCTCCCCGTTCGATATGGCCAAGCCTTCGGGCCATGGAAGCGGCTAGAATCTTCGCCGCATAGGCATAGCCTTGAACCTCGACGAGGGCGATCGGACCCTCGGCCAAAGCACCGTCGGCGTGGAACACCGAATCGAACGAATCCTTCCAACCCTGATTGCGCAGCCCCGCTTGGTCTGCGCGGGCATATTCCAGAAAGCCGTCACCGTCCCGGTCGCCGGAAACGTCCATCCAGGAGAGCCCCGCCTCGATCGCCGGCCAAAGCCGCTCGATGGTCTGGATGTCACCCGTCCGACCCAAATATTCACCGGCGAGCACGATGAACAGCGGTGTCGAATCGACCGAACCATAATAAAGGCCGAACGGAACTTCACGCAGCGCAGCCATTTCGCCGCCCCGCATTTCATGCAGGATCTTGCCCGGTTCGGCATCGGCGAGCGGGTCGGTCGTCGTGGCCTGATAATGGGCAAGACGCTGCAGCACGCCCTTGGCGATGCCGGGATCGCACCAAAGCATCTCAATGGCGGTAAGAATGCCATCGCGGCCAAAGGTCGTCGAATACCACGGCGTGCCCGCATAAGGATAAGGCCCCTGCGGCGTCTCGGTGAGCAGCATATAGATATCGGCCGCCGACCGGCACATCACCTCGTTGAGGATTTCGTTGGACGTCTCCACCGAGGCGAGCGAGCGCGTCATCGCCTTTTCGTAGCGATTGGCGCTCATCAGCCCCTTGATGAAGGTTTCCGCCGTAGGGCTGTCCTCTCCGTGGCATTCGGCCGAAAAGAATAGGGTTGTGGTTTCCCCAGCCTTGAGCGAAAGCGAATAAGTCGCGGCTCCGGAGACCAGCGATTGCGGCGTCGGCTCGAACCGCAGCACCGCCTTGCGCGTCTTGTCGTCAAGACCCAGGTAGGAGAATTCCACGCGCCCACCCTCGAAGATCGGCTCTTGGGACGTACCCCTCTTGGTCCGCCGCGTGCCTCGCGCCTCGAAAAGGTCCGAGAAATCGCAGCCGAAGATCAAAGACAGCACGAGGTCGAGCGGATCTTCGCCGTGGTTGCTGATGTGAATTCGCTGGTAGGCGACGCCGCACCAGAGAAAACTCGTCCGCACGATATGGATCGTATCCTTTGGCAGAACGATCGCACCGTTGCGATAGACGTCCGGGTTCGTCAGGTCGACCGACAAGGAGATGTTGTCGTCGCCGAGCCGCGAGCCCAGCAGCAAGGGCTGCATGCCGTGAATAAGCAGTTCGAACCGGGCCAGAAAACGCGTGTCGTGATTGAACAGTCCATCAGGGCCGCCGGCAGATGCGCCCATATCGCCATGACTGTCGAACACCGCGAACGTATCGCCATGTTTCATCGTATGCCGAGGGCGTCCCGAGGGTCCGGTGGCTGGAATGTAAAACGGCCCCTGTTCGCCCGACGTCTGATCGGCCTTGTCTTGCGCCGGAACGGAATGGTCGATGGCGAGGTCCTGCTGCATGTTCATAGGATTTATCCAGTCTGAGCCCGTCGACTGCGCGGCGTCCAAACATTGCCGTACCGGTCAGCGCGGATCGGCCATCAGAGCGAGCCGCCTTGGGCTCGCACCGATTCCGGTCCAAGCGGACGACGCTATCGTAATCTTATTGCGCAGTTCGGGACCCGAATTGGATCAGAGGCATGCCCTCTCCGCTCGCAAGCTTTCTGCCGAGACTGTCTTGTGCCGTCAGCGACGCCAGTCGAGGGTCAACCCTCTGATTTTCGAGCGCGATTTGCCGCTCATAGAGCGCCACATAGTCTTTGGCCATCCGCGCGGCGCTGAAGCGCTCTTCGAAGCGGCGACGGACGGCGCGCCGGTCGAGGGACAAGACTTCGGGCATCGCGGCAATGGCTTCAGGCAGCGTATCGACGATGCGGCCGGTCACATGATCGTCAATGACCTCTGGAACGGAACCGTGCCGGAACGCCAGCACCGGCGTGCCGCAAGCCATCGCTTCGATCATCACGAGACCGAAAGGCTCCGGCCAATCGATCGGAAACAGCAGGGCGCGGGCTTCGCCGAGAAACTTCGTCTTTCCGCGCTCGTCGACTTCGCCGGCAAATTCGACGCCAGGGCCGTCGAGCAGCGGCCTGATGGCGGCGTCGAAATATTTCTGGTCGGCTTTATCGACCTTGGCCGCGATCTTGAGGGGAATGCCCAGCGCCTGCGCGATCTTGATGGCCCGGTCCGGGCGCTTTTCGGGTGAGATTCGTCCCAGGAATGCCAGATAGCCTCCGCGAGGATCGTAATTTGGCTTGTGAAGACTCTCGGGAAGTCCATGAAGAACTGTGCCGGCGAAATTCGCTTCGGCGATCGGCTTGCGTTGCGAATTCGAAATCGACACCAGCGGCATGTCGGGAAAGGCCTCATAGAATGGCCATAGGTCTGGGAGATCCTGACGACCGTGCAGAGTCGTGACGGTCCGGTTTTCCATGCCCCTGAACAGGGGAAAGTGAAACATGTCGATGTGGAAATGCAGGATATCGAAGGCCTGCGACAGGCGGCGAACCCTGTCCACCATCATGGTGTAATGGGGCATGTAGTCCACCATAGTCTCCGAGAGACGGATGGCTTCACTGGTACAAGCGACCAGATTCGCCGCCGTCATCGAGTCGCCGCTAGCAAAAAGCGTTACATCATGCCCCTGCCGTACCAATTCCTCTGTCAACCAGGAAACGATTCGCTCGGTCCCCCCATAAAGCCTGGGCGGTACACTTTCCATCAACGGCGCGATTTGAGCGATTCGCATAGTGAAATCTCCGTCTGGGGAGGTTGACCTCGACGAAGCTTGAACGCTGCCCTATAGGGATTGTTCCCGCGTTGCAGCATTTGTGGCTTGAACTGAGCCGTGGAACTTTGCCAAGCTTTTGACGTTTTGCCGCAGCCCGGCGGGCGTTCCATAGGTATGTTCGCAACCACAGCGACATCGCCTTCAAGTTCGATGTCGGATGGAGCACCAGCAGCCGATGATCCCCGCAAGTCTACCCGGCCGTGTCGCGCTCTTTCTCGATGTCGATGGAACATTGATCGATATTGCGCCCCATCCCGACTCGGTGATCGTGCCTGAGAGTCTGATCGAGGACCTCAGCCGGATCGAGCGGCTGCTCGGTGGTGCCCTGGCGCTCGTAAGCGGGCGAACCATCGCCAATCTCGATGGCCTGTTCCGACCACTACGACTGCGCTCCAGTGGGGTTCATGGCGCCGAATATCGTTTCGATCCCGGTCAGCAGGGCGTTCTCGCCGGAGCCCAGGCGCTGCCTCTCGACCTCTGGAGCGATCTCGAAGACCTTATTGGAGCCTTCCCAGGGACCATGGCGGAGAACAAGACCTATTCCTTCGCGGTGCATTACCGGTCGGCGCCACACGTGCGACAGCCGCTCCTAGCCGCTCTCGAGAGCTTCGTCGATCACCGATCGGAAGCACGGCTAAAGATTATGCCGGGCCATTTCGTGTTCGAGGTGAAGCGGGGGGATTTCAACAAGGGCATCGCGGTCGAGCGCTTTCTCGAACGGGACGAGTTCCGTAGCCGTCGGCCTATTTTCATCGGCGATGACGTCACCGACTGGCCCGGCTTCGCGGCTGCGGTCGCTCGGGACGGCTTCGCTTTTTCGGTCGGCACCAGCGCGCCGGACGTGACGGGAACCTTTACCGACCCTAGCGCCGTTCGTCTTTGGCTCAGGCAGACCATCCATTCGGAAACGGTGAACGCATGAAGACCCAGCGAAACCTCGACTATGCCCTGATCGGCAATTGCCGCGTGGCCGCATTGGTAGACACGAATGCCCGGATCGTATGGTGGTGCTCGCCCCGTTTCGACTCGGATCCGGTGTTCTCGCGCCTCCTTGCCGGCGACGAGGAAAAAGGCTTTTGCGATGTAACGCTTGTCGATCAGGTCGAGTCGAGCGCCGCCTATGTGCGCAACACCGCCATTGTGGAGACGATTCTCAAGGACAATCAGGGCGGGGTCGTCAAAGTCACCGACTTCATGCCGCGCTTCAAGCAATATGAGCGGATTTTCCGGCCATCGCAGATCGTGCGCCGCATCGAACCCATCCAGGGGTTGCCGCGCATTACGATCCGGGTTCGTCCGACCTACGGCTATGGCAAACCCGTCACCGATGTCGCCATCGGCTCGAACCACATCCGCTACACGGGCGGCGACAGCGTCATACGCCTGAACACCGACGCTCCCTTATCCTACGTGGAACACGAGACCAGCTTCGCCCTGAACCGAACCATCACGATGATTTTCGGTCCCGACGAGCCGCTCCGCGCGGCCTTGGAGGCCACGGGACGCGAGTTCGAGGATCGGACACGGGATTATTGGCTCGACTGGACGCGCTATCTCGCTTTGCCTTTCGAATGGCAGAGCGAAGTCGCTCGCGCCGCGATCACACTCAAACTCTGTTCCTTTGAGGAGACGGGCGCCATCGTGGCCGCCCATACGACATCGATTCCCGAGGCGCCGGGCTCGACCCGCAACTGGGACTATCGCTATTGTTGGTTGCGCGACGCCTTCTTCGTCGTCCATGCGCTGAACCGCCTTGGCGCGACCCAGACGATGGAAGGCTATATCAACTACATCACGAATATCGCGCTTGATCAGGACACCTATCTGCAGCCTCTGCATGGCATCGTGCCGGGAACGCCCCTCGATGAATGGGTCGCGCCGGACCTCGAGGGGTTTCAGAACAACAAGCCTGTGCGGGTGGGCAATGCCGCCTTCAGCCAGGTGCAGCATGACGTCTACGGCAGCGTGGTCCTTGGCGCGACGCAGATGTTCGTGGACGAGCGCCTGCCGAAGATGGGAGACGAGGCGCTGTTCAGGCGGCTCGAGCATCTCGGCCGGCAGGCCGCGAAATTCGCCTTCGAGCCGGACGCCGGCATTTGGGAATATCGAGGCAAGCAGCGTGTCCACACCTATTCGGCGGTCCTGTGCTGGGCCGCGGTTGACCGCCTTGGCAGGATCGCGGCCCGGCTCGGGCTGCGGACCGAGGCCGATATCTGGACCAGCGAGGCCAACCGGCTCAAACGCCGGATTCTCGAAGAATCGTGGAACGAGGAGCGGGGCGCCTTCATCGGGGCCTGGGGCCTGCCCGACCTCGATGCCAGTGTTCTGCTGATGCCGGAACTCGGGATCATTTCGGCCAATGATCCCCGGTTCGTGAAAACGTGCGATGTCATCGGCCGGGAGTTGATGCGCGACGGCCGTATCATGCGCTACACGGCGGAAGATGATTTCGGCATGCCAGAGACCGCTTTTCTGGTGTGCAACTTTTGGTATGTGGATGCTTTAGTCCAGATCGGCCGCCGCGAAGAGGCCCGCGAGCGCTTCCTCGACATCCTGTCGCACCGCAACGCGTTCGGCATTCTGTCTGAGGACCTCGATGCGGTGACCGGCCAATTGTGGGGCAATTTTCCCCAGACCTATTCGATGGCCGGAATTATCAACACCGCGATGCGCTTGTCGCAAAGCTGGGAGGATGCCTGGTGCCTCGACTTGTAATCGTATCGAACCGGGTCACGGTTCCCGAACCGGGGCAGCCCGCGCCTCCGGGCGGGCTGGCCGTGGCGGTTCATGCGGCGCTGAAAAACCGTCCAGGCGTATGGTTCGGATGGAGCGGCAAGGTCGACGATAGCCCGAGCGTCGAGGCGACGACGGTCGTGCGCGACAATGTCACTTATACAGTGGTCGACCTGCAGACGGCGGACCATCAGGAATATTACAACGGTTTCGCGAACCGCGTTCTATGGCCCATCCTCCATTACAGGGTGGATCTCGCGGAATTCAGTCGCTCGGACCTCTCGGGCTATTTGCGCGTCAACGGACTCTTCGCCGACCATCTGTCGAAGATGCTGCTGCCCGACGATATTATCTGGGTCCACGATTATCACCTCATTCCGCTGGCGCGGGAGTTGCGATCGCGCGGCTACAACAATCCCATCGGCTTTTTCCTTCACATCCCCTGCCCGCCGCCGGATTTGATCATGACGATCCCGCGTCAGGAGCAGAGCATCGGCGCGCTGAGCCATTACGACCTCGTCGGCTTCCAGACCGAGAACGACAAGAACAATTACGGCCGCTATCTGGCCATGACGGGCGCTTCGGTCAGCCGTGACGGATCCGCTTATCAGTTCGAAGGCCGTGTAACGCGCATCGGCGCGTTTCCGGTGGGTATCGAGACCAAGGATTACGCTCAGATCGCACAAGACGCGGAGGGATCGAATTTCACGCGCGAGTTGCGCGACAGCCTTCTCGGCCGCAGGCTTCTGGTCGGCGTCGACCGCCTCGATTACTCGAAAGGTATCATCCACCGAATCGAGGCCTATAGCCATTTTCTTGAAACCGAGAAATCGTGGCGCAGCCGCGTCATCCTTTTGCAGATCACACCGAAGAGCCGGGAAACGATCCCGGAATATAGCGATATGGGCAAGGCCGTGAACGAACTCGCGGGCGAGGTGAACGGCACCTTCGGCGAAGCCGCCTGGACACCGCTACGCTATATCAACCGCTCCTATTCGCGGCCCGAATTGGCGGGTATTTTTCGCATCTCGGCGGCAGCACTGGTGACGCCGCTGCGCGACGGCATGAATCTCATCGCCAAGGAATTCGTGGCGGCGCAGGACCCGGAAAATCCCGGCGTCCTGGTCCTGTCGCAATTCGCGGGCGCGGCGGCCGAACTCGACGCCGCGGTGATCGTCAATCCGCACGAGACCGAAGGTATGGCCCAGGCCATGCGCATCGCCCTCGACATGCCGCTCGACGAACGCCGGTCGCGTCATGCGTCCATGTATGAGAAAATCGAGAAGAACGATATCGACCGATGGGCCGAGACTTTCCTGGCGCGGCTCGCCGAGACACGGCGCTCCTTCCTCATCGGACAGTTGCGCTCACTGTTCACCTAGAGATCGTCACGGCTGCTTCGGCAGATTTTTTGGCAGGAACCGCGACGGCGCCGGATAGGTCAGAACGCCATCCTCCAGCTTGAAGCCCGAACCTGGCGGTGGGGGCGCCGAGGGAGCCTCCGACGCGGGCTCGCCGGATCTGATCGTAGAGCTCGCGCGGACGGGCGGTCGCGTCGCAAAACTCGACAGCGGGCGCGTGCCGCGCACGTCGAGAGCGCGGAACTCGGTCAGCGGCTGCGGCGCGAAACTCAGGGTCTTGACCCCTGCGGCAGTCGCCGGCGTCACGGATTTTTCCTTCGGCGTATCGACGATATCGACCCCCGCCCAGCGGGGCCGGAAGCTCGATTTCGCGGGTGCGCCGGGTGGCCAGGGTGCGCAAGTCCTGTAGGATTTGGCGCATTGCGCCATCGAGGGAAAGGACGTCGTCCGCGCTTCGAACTCGGCGCGGGCATTGGCGAAGGCCGAGCGACAGAGCGGTGCGGCAAGCTCATGGGCCGCAAGACAGTCCGCCTCGGAGCTATAGGACAGGAAGCGGCTCTGCGCGTCACTATCGGCGGCACCAAGGATAACCGATCCAAAAACGGCGCACCGCAGAGCCCAGCCTACCCACGCTTCTCCCACCGTCCATCCTCGCGCTGCTGCCAGTAACTGACGACATGGCCGGCCGCCTTTAGCGCCGACCATTGCCGCCTCGCACCCGCGACCTCATCGTCGTTGCGACCGTCGAAGAGCAGGACCGCGCGCTCGTAAGGTGGCGCCGCCGTGGCTAAAACCGGGTCCACCTCGACCCCTTCTACGAAAAACCGGATTGCTGCAGCATTTGGGTTGTCCGCATCCAGGGTCAGATATATGGGCTGGAGTTCGGCATCGCCATCCCGTGCGGTGCCATGGGCCAGGAAGCTCGCATCGTCGTAGGTCCACAAGCCGAGGTCGATAGCCTCGACGCGCTCCGGGGTTGCGGCTTGGACCACGGCCTTCCATCCCCGGGCGAGCGACTTTTCGAGGAGGCTCGCCAGGACCCGTTCAATCGGCTGGCCGTCGAGATGATAGAACCAGATGTCGGTCATCGCGGCGGCAGCGGTCTCATGTCTCGTAGGAATTCGCGACGAGCCGATCGAGGAGGCGCACGCCCCAGCCTGAACCCCAGCTCTGGTTGATCTCGTCCGAGGGCGAGCCCATGCCGGTGCCCGCGATGTCGAGATGCACCCAGGGCGTGTCGTTGACAAAGCGCTGGAGGAACTGCGCCGCTGTGATCGAGCCCGCATGCCGGCCGCCGGTGTTCTTCATGTCGGCGAATTTGGAATCGATCAGTTTATCGTAGGTCGGCCCGAGCGGTAGCCGCCATACTTTCTCGCCGGTCTCCTTGCCGGCCGCATGAAGCTTCTCCGACAAGGCGTCGTTATTGGTGAACAGGCCCGCATGTTCATGCGCCAGCGCAACCAGGATCGCCCCCGTCAACGTGGCGAGATCGATCATGAATTCCGGCTTGAATCGATCCTGCACGTACCAGAGCAGATCGGCGAGCACGAGACGGCCCTCCGCATCGGTATTGATAATCTCGATCGTCTGGCCCGACATGGACGTGACGATGTCGCCCGGGCGCTGCGCCTTGCCGTCCGGCATGTTCTCGACGAGGCCAATCACGCCTATGGCGTTGACCTTCGCCTTGCGGGCCGCGAGAGCATGCATCAGGCCGACCACGCAGGCGGCGCCGGCCATGTCGCCCTTCATATCTTCCATGCCGGCGGCAGGCTTGATCGAGATGCCGCCCGTATCGAAGCAGACGCCCTTGCCGATGAAGGCCACCGGCTTGCCTTCCGCACCAGCCCAACGCATGACGACGACGCGTGAATCATGCGCCGACCCCTGCCCGACCGCCAGCAGCGCCCGCATGCCGAGCTTCTCGGCGGCTGCGATATCCAGAACCTCCACTTCGACGCCGAGCGCGCTCAATTCGGAGGCCCGACGCGCGAATTCGATCGGGAAGAGGACGTTCGGCGGCTCGTTGACGAGGGTGCGCGCCAGATGCACTCCTCCGGCCAAGGCATCGCGGGACCGAGAGGCGGTCTTGGCGCCATCGAGATCCGCCACCGCGATGCTGACACTGGCGGCCCCAAGCTTGTCGGCTTCGTCCTTCTTGGTCTTGTAAATATCGAACCGGTAGGCGCGCAGTTGCAGCCCCAAGGCGAAATCCGCGGCTGCGGCGGCCGTGGTGCCAGCCTCACCTGGCAGATCAAAGGCCACGATGACGCGGCTTCCGTCCCGGATGCGGCTCATCGCCGTGCCACCCAGCGTCACGAAGTCATTGTCCTTGAGATCTTTTCCAAGCCCGACCACGACCAGACGATCCGCCCCGAGGCCGGTCGGCGCCAAAATCTCCATGGTGGAGCGCGCCTTGCCCTTGAAACCCGCAGAAGCAGCCGCCCGCGCGATCGTCCCGGCCGCCCCGCCGAGGAGGCTCGTCGTGGCTGAAGTCGGCTTCAGATCCTCGCCGACGAAGACGACGACGGACAAGGGCTCGCTCGCCGGACCACCGTCGGGCACCGACGTCCCGAGCTTGAGACCCTCAAGGGCAATAAAATCGACTTTCACAAAGGCAGCCATGGTTTCCTCATGTAATGACGACCGTCGGCGTGCGTCAGGCACATCCGGTGGCACGTCTATCGTCCATTGCGTGGACGTCGACTTGGATTAGCCCGCGACTATGACACCTCGGGCGCGACGGCGGCAATGGATGGCCGAGCCGACGGTTTCTTTTTTCCGCCCTTTTCAAGCCGTTTGGAGATGCTCGACGTACCATAGAGGCCACGCACTTTATGGAAATGCGCCGGAGTGGGTCATCGAAACCGCCAAGGCTTGCGCCATGGATCGCAACATTCTAGCCAGATTGAGGACGTTGCGAGTGGGGTGGGTTGATTTGGCGAGAAGCAAGGCGGCTGTGGCGGGATGACGCTGGTTGAAACCTATGTGTTGAGAACATCCCGCTCGGCGTTCCTGGCGGGCTTGGGCGTTTTGACGGCCGTCATCTGGATCACCCAGGCTTTGCGTGAATTCGATCTTCTCACCACGAAGGGTCAGTCCTTTGTCACCTTCCTGGCCGTAACGGCGCTCGGTATTCCGTCGCTGGTTGCCGTCATCGCGCCGGTCGCACTGTTCATCGCCGTCCTCTACGCGTTGAACAGGCTCAACAGCGACAGCGAGCTCATTGTGATGAGCGCGGCGGGCCTCTCCCCCGGCCGGCTCTTTCGTCCTTTCGCGGTGTTGACGCTGCTGGCCACGCTCTTGGTCGGGTCTATGTCCCTTGTGGTCATGCCCTGGAGTTTTCTGGAGCTGCGCTCGCTCATCATGAAGATCCGAGCCGATTTCATCACCCATGTGGTGCGCGAGGGCACGTTCACGACACTCGACGACGGCTTCATCTTTCACTACCGCGAACGCGGCCCGGATGGGTCTCTGCGCTCCATCCTTATGGAAGATCGGCGCGATCCGTCGCACATCACCTCCTATGTGGCGGAGGATGGGCAAACCGCGACGGTCGACGACAACAACTATCTGGTGCTGACCAAGGGAAGCGTTCAGCGTCATCAGCCCGATTCGAGGGACGCCGCCATTGTGGTCTTCGATCGCTATGCGCTGGATCTGGCCCAGTTCGGGGCGGAGGGAGACGGCGCGCCGCTCAAACCCCGAGAGCGTGCGACGCGCGATCTTTTCAACCTCGATCACACCGATCCCAACTACAAGGTACAGGAGGGGCGCTACCGCGCTGAGTTGCACGACAGATTCGTCAGCCCCCTCTTTGCATTGAGCTTCGGCATGATCGCTTTCGCGGCCTTGGGCGAGCCTCGGACCACGCGACAAGGACGCGGCACGGCGATGCTGGTCGCCGTGGTGGCCGTCCTGATGCTGCGCATCGCGGGCTTCGGCGCATCGAGTCTTCTCGTTAAATCGTCCGCCTTCATCCTTCTCGACTATGCGGTGCCGCTGATCGGCCTCGTCGGGGGCGCGCTGTATATGTTCGCGCCACGCATCAATCTCGCCGCGACGAGGCCGCCCCTCGTCGCTGTCGCGAAGCCGGCGTAACGCGGCATGGTCGGCCTCACGCTCGCCCGCTATCTCTCCGTGAACTTCTCCCGCACCATCCTCGGGGTGTTCGGGACGATGTTCTCATTGATCTTCCTGATCGACTTCGTCGAATTGCTGCGACGATCGAGCGACGCGGCTGGGGCGACCGCCGCGACGGTGGCTTGGTTGTCGCTGATGCGCGTCCCCTCCATCGCGGAGCAGATCTTTCCCTTCTCGGTGTTGTTCGGATCGATGTTCGCCTTTCTCAACCTCACGCGGAAGCTGGAACTCGTCGTCGCGCGGGCCGCCGGGGTCTCTGTCTGGCAGTTCCTGGCACCTCCGGTGATCGTCGCGCTGGTCATGGGTATTCTTGCAACGACCGTCTACAATCCAGTGTCGGCCGTGCTCAAGCAGCGCGCCGCCCGCATCGAGACCCGCATCTTTGGGCGGACAGGCAACGAGTCGACTGACACCGCCTTCTGGATCCAGCAGGACGGCGTCGATGGCCAATCGGTGCTGCGGGCCGACCGAGCCAGCGATGGCGGCACGGTCCTGTCGGGCGTCACCGCCTTCATCTATGATCGGGACGGCACGTTCTTGGAACGCGCCGAAGCCGACCGCGCGGAACTGCGCCCCGGCTTTTGGACGCTCGATAACGCCCGAATCACCGCACCTGGAGAGAGGCCGCGAGACGCGACAGCGCAATTCATCGCGACGAATCTCACCCCGGAGCAGGTTCAGCAAAAGTTCGTCGCTCCGGATTCGGTGCCCTTCTGGACCTTGCCGTCGGTGCGCGACCAGACG
The DNA here is from genome assembly GCA_965214365.1 of Lichenihabitans sp. Lineage (GTDB taxonomy): Bacteria > Pseudomonadota > Alphaproteobacteria > Rhizobiales > Beijerinckiaceae > Lichenihabitans. The sequence continues at coordinate 1,226,837 of CBDCBM010000001.1, read as the reverse complement.
ACGCTGGCGGGTCTAAACTCGACGGGGTATAACCTGCAATATCAAGCTCTTCTGGCGCGACCGCTGCTTTTCGTAGCCATGGTTTTGGTGGCGGCGTCCTTTTCCTTAAGATTTTTCCGCTTTGGTGGCGTGGCCCGAATGATCGCGGGTGGAGTGTCCGCGGGCTTCGTGCTTTATGTGGCGACGAAGCTCGTCGCCGACCTCGGCGGAGCGGGCCTTCTCAGTGCGCCTGTCGCGGCATGGACTCCTGCGGTGGTGGGAAGCATGCTCGGCTCGCTTTCGTTGTTGTACCAGGAGGATGGCTGATGGGGCGGCGTATTGGCCCCGCTGCAAAGGGAACCTGCTCGCGTCGCCTATGGCGTAACCGGCTTCTTGGCCGCCTGCTCGTTCTCGCGATGTGGGGTGCTGTAGGGGCTGCGCTCGCGCCTGCCTATCCGCAGACACCGCCAGCGACGCAAACCGACGACCAGGGCAAGCCGAAAGATCGGCTGCTCGTCGAGGCCAAGCAGCTTGTCTACAATAGAGACACCAATGTCGTTACGGCGGAGGGCAACGTTCAGCTCTACTATCAGGGGCGCGTGCTCGAAGCGGACAAGGTCATCTACGACCGCAAATCGAACCGGGTCCTCGCGCAAGGCAACGCGAAGATGACGGAGGCCGACGGCACCGTTACATACAGCGACAAGTTCGACCTGACCGATGATTTTAGGAACGGTTTCATCGACAGCCTCAGTGCGATCACGAAGGACAAGACTTATCTGACGGCACCCCGCGCCGAGCGCAGCGAAGGCGAGACCACCGCCTTCGACAAGGGTATCTACACCGCATGCGCGCCTTGTCAGGCGCATCCCGAGCGGCCGCCGCTCTGGCAGATCAAGGCGATGAAGATTATCCATAAATCCGACGAGCAGATGCTGTATTTCGAGGACGCCGTCCTTGAACTTTATGGTCTACCTATCGCCTACTTGCCTTATTTCTCGACCTCTGATCCGACCGTGACCCGCAAGACCGGGTTCCTAGTGCCGCATTACGTTTATGAGTCGCGTCTCGGCACCGGCTTGGCCACGCCGTTCTTCTGGAACATCGCGCCGAATTACGACGTTACCTTGACGCCGACGATCCTGTCCCAGCAAGGCGTCCTCGGCCAAGCCGAGTTTCGTCATCGGCTTGACAACGGCAGCTATTCGATCGCCGCGAGCGGCATCTACCAGCTCGACCCCTCCGCTTACGCCGTGTCTCCCTATGGCACCGGCAACCGCGACTTGCGTGGATCCGTCGAGACCAAGGGCCTGTTCTTCATCAATCAAAATTGGAGATATGGCTGGGATATCGCGGCTTTCAGCGACAAATACTACTCGCAGGACTACAATATCCGAAGTGATACCCTGGGGGCGAACTATATCAAAGAATCAATCTCGACCGCCTATCTGACCGGACAAGGCGACCGCAGCTTCTTCGACCTGCGCGGCTATCGCATCGAGGGGCTTTCCTCATTCGATGACAACAAGCAGCAGCCGCTCGTCCTCCCCACCGTGAACTACAATCGGACCATCGAAGTGGCACCGGGGTCGAGCTTCGGCATCGGCGGCGAAGTCAATGTGGATTTTAATCTAACGAGCATGCATCGTTCCCTAGCCGATTACCAATCCACCGGCTCGCGGCTGCTCGACTCGGCCTTCTCGCTGTACGATGTCTGCCCCACCGCGACGACACCCAATCCGGCGCTGCCGAACTTCAAGCCGCCCTCCTGCTTCATCAGAGGTATCGGTGGCGATTATACGCGCGCCTCGGCCCAGGCCTCCTGGCAGCATAAATACATCGATCCGATCGGCGAGGTCTGGACTCCCTTCGCTTTTGCCCGGTTCGATGGCTCCTGGCTGGCGCTCAACTCCTCGGACAGCGACACGTTTTCAAGCTCCAAGGGATCATCGACGATCAGCAACGCCGATCAGTCCAACTTCTTTGGCTCAAGCAACGAAGATATCTATGGACGAGCCGTTCCAGGGGTAGGCCTCGAGTGGCGCTATCCGTTCATTGCCAGAACGAGCTGGGCCAGCCATGTGATCGAGCCCATTGCGCAGGTGATCGCGCGTCCGAACGTGTCGCATTCAGGCACGACGCCTAACGAGGACGCCCAGAGCCTGGTCTTCGACGACACAACGCTCTTCGCCTGGAACAAATTCTCTGGTTACGACCGCGTCGAGGGCGGCGTGCGGGCCAACGCGGGCCTTCAATATACGATGAACCTCAACTCGGGAGGATATCTGAACACCCTGTTCGGTCAGTCTTATCAATTGGCCGGGGATAATCCTTACAACAACTACGACATCTCCAATGTCGGCCAATCCTCCGGCTTGGGAACGACCTCGTCCGACTATGTGGCCCGGGTGGCCTTCACGCCAGTGAGCAACTTCTCGTTGATTACCAAGGGCCGCTTCAGTTCCGCCGATTTCTCGCCCGAGGCCCTTGATGTCATTGGCACCTATAAGTTCATGGGCCTGAGCGGATCGCTCCAATATGCGCGTTATGCCGCCGCGCCCCTGATCGGATTTCCCAACCGGCGAGAAGGTGTGACACTGACGTCGCGTTACGAGTTCTTCGAACACTATTTCATCAACGCTTCCGCGACCGCTCAGTTGAACCCCTACAAATACGATCTCTCGACCCTGCAATATGACCTGAAGCTAGGTCACCCCTCGCTCGCTCTCCTCGGTGTGGGCTTTGGCTATCAGGATGATTGCACGACGTTGAGCATCGCCTATTCCCGAAGCTACACGGACGCGGTCGCGACTCAGAGTGTGAGCCAATCCGTGCTCGTCTCTTTGTCTCTCCGCACCCTGGCAGACATCAGGCTGGTTCAGTCGCTCGGCGCGACATCGACGGTTCAGGACGGCGTCTTCAAGTAGGAGGAGCGCAATGCCGATGGTCGGCACGGCCTTCGGATGAGTTGATGCGTTTTCAAGCGAAATGATCACGATGACGTTGGACGGCACCGATCCAAGGTCTTCGTGGTCCAAACATGGCCTGTCGCGCTTCAAGGTGCCGACGCTTGCAGCGAGATCGAGGAGCTGAAGTGGCAGACGATGGATTGCCGCCGCTACGCGATGTCGTGCGGGCGCATGGGATCGAGCCGGCCAAGGCTCTCGGCCAGAATTTTCTGTTCGACCTCAACCTGACGGGACGCATCGCTCGGATGGCTGGCCCGTTGGCCGATGTGGACGTCCTTGAAATTGGCCCAGGGCCGGGTGGGCTGACACGCTCGCTTCTCGCCGAGGGTGCACGCGTCACGGCGGTGGAGCGTGACCGTCGCTGCCTTGCGGCCTTGCGTGAGATTGAAGCCCACTATCCGGGCCGGCTGACGATCATCGAAGGCGATGCACTCGAACTCGAGCCCCACCAATTGCCGCCGCTGCACAGCGGTCGTCGGTGGCGCATCGTGTCAAACCTGCCTTACAACATCGGAACCGCTCTTTTGATCCGCTGGGTAGAGAGCGAGGTTTGGCCGCCTTGGTTCGATCGCCTCGTATTGATGTTTCAGCGCGAGGTGGCCGAACGGATCGTAGCAACGCCGGCAGAGCGCCAGGCCTATGGACGACTGGCTGTCTTGTGCGGATGGCGAACGAGCGCCCGGATCCTGTTCGACGTCTCGCCCTCTGCTTTCACGCCACCGCCTAAGGTCGTATCTTCCGTGGTCGACCTCGTGCCGCGCGAGGCGCCTATGATCTGCTCGGCGGAGACCTTGTCGCGCGTGACGGCGGCGGCCTTTGGCCAGCGACGGAAAATGTTGCGCCAATCGCTGCGCGGCCTGGCCGCGAAGGGGCAGCCTGCCATCGATACGATTGCGCTCCTCTATGCCGCCGGCATGGAAGGATCGGATCGGGCCGAAGTGCTCGACGTTCCCGCTTTCGTGGCCCTGGCTCAAGCCCTCGACGGGATGTCTTAAAGGACGTCACGCCTCGTGCGACAATTGCTCAACGAAGGTCGAAACCTTAGTCTCGTTGCGCGACCGCTTGAGCCTTTCGGCCGACAAGATGGCCAGAACATCCCCGAAGGTCGTCTGCAGGTCGTCGTTCACGAGAACATAATCATAGAGCGCCCAGCGCGTGATTTCGTTACGTGCGGCGTCGAGACGCCGCGCGATCACCTCGGGCTTGTCTTCCGCGCGCCGCTCGAGCCGGGCCCGCAATTCGCGCATCGATGGCGGCAGGATGAAGATCGTTGCCACGTCCTCGCGAGCCTTGGACCGGATCTGTTGAGTGCCCTGATAGTCGATGTCGAACAGGACATCGCGTCCTCGGGACAGAAGGCCGTCGACAGGCGCCCGGGGCGTGCCATAGCAGTTGCCATGCACCTCTGCGTGTTCCAGAAGCTCGTTCCGGTCACGCATATCGCAGAAGCGCTGATGGGTAATGAAGTGATAATGCAGGCCGTCGACCTCGCTGGATCGCCGCGATCGCGTCGTCACCGACACCGAGAGCGTCAGATCGACATCTTTGTTCTGCAGCAACATGCGGGTCAGCGTCGTCTTGCCGGCACCCGAGGGTGAGGACAGAATCAGCATCAAGCCGCGGCGTTGAAACATCGGCGGGGAAGCCTCGTTCAGGGCCAGGGGAGCATTCATGAAGCTGGTCTCGGTTTGCCAAGTTTCTTATCGGCCTATCGGATGAATAAGGCATAAAGACCACGGGTGTCCGGACGCATGGCCATATTATCCGCCCCGCGAAAGTTCAGGCGCGGCCTTGGGTCAATGGATGTTCGTTCCCGCTCCCGCCAGGCTGAAAATATTGACCGGTACAGTCTTCGGCGAATTCAGATCATAGGTTTTGTTAAGGAGCGGGTCGAGACGCGTTCCCTCAGAGGCGTCGATGACCCGCCCCTTGACGTTTGGAGCGATTCCTCGCGGGACGTCGCCCGGTTGCGGATCGTTCACGGCAAGATCGGTCTGCGGCGGCAACTTGTCTGATCCGGCACTGAGGCCGAATTGCGCGGCGGCCGCCTTCTCATCGGCCCGGCGGGCGGCAGAAACCGGAAAGGTTATCATCGGTCCGCCCGAGACGGGTTGATCAAAACCACGCTCTTCCGCCGAACGTGGAACGACCGTCGAATTCGTTGTTTCAAGCCCGGCGATACCGCCAAAATCGTCGCCGTCAGCCGACGGGCCTGCTGGATCCACGGCGGCGCTTCGAGCCGGCAACATCGACTGCACCTTGCTCAAGACATGGTCTTCATCGGCCAACGATGTCGGATAGTCCGTTGTCTCAAGATCATGGATCATGGGCACAATCGAAGCCACCCGCACTGCGCCGGCAAAATCGGTGTTCAGCGCCCCGTAGACCGGGACGCTCGGCCAGCCCTCTCCGCGCTGCTGCTTTGCCGGAGCCCCATCGCCTGGCAAAGGCATCAGCTTGTCTGCATCGGGAGCGGATTTGTCCTTAGCGTCCTTCTCGATTTGACGCCATCGAGCCACGTTAGCCTTATGCTGATCGAGCGTTTCGGCGAAGGCATGACCGCCGGTGCCATCCGCGACGAAATAGATCTCCTTGGTGCGCGAAGGATTAGCCACGGCCTCCATCGCGGCACGGCCGGGATTGCAGATCGGACCCGGGGGTAAGCCCGAGATCGTATAAGTATTATAGGGGGTCCTCTGCTCGAGTTCGCTTTTCAGAATGCCGCGTCCGAGTGTGCCTTTGCCTCCCACCAGCCCGTAGACGATGGTGGGATCGGACTGGAGAGGAATGTTCCGCATGAGGCGGTTGATGAACACGCCCGCGACCCGGGGTCTTTCATCCGCCTTGCCGGTCTCCTTCTCGACGATGGAGGCCAGCGTGATCATTTCGAACGGTGATCTGATCGGCAGGTCGGCCGAGCGGTGCGCCCAGATCTCGTCGACCACCTTCTTCAATTTGTCCTGCATGCTGGCGACGATCTGCTCACGCTTCGTTCCCCGCGCGAACTTATAGGTGTTCGGCATCAGCGTGCCCTCCTTGGGAGTGCTTCTGACATCGCCGATCAGGATCGGATCGTCCTTCAAACGCTGTAGGATCTGTTCGCTCGTCAGCCCCTCCGGCAGGGTGATCGAATGCAGGATTTGCTTGCCGGACACGAGCGTATCGATCACATCGTTCAGGCTCGCTCGCTGTTTGAACAGATATTCACCGGCTTTGATCTTTCCGCGTTCGCCTTTGAGATAAAGCGCGCCGGTCATCAACTGCCAGCTATCGATCACGCCGTCGCGTTGAAGCTGCTCGACGATGCCACCCGTATCGGTCCCTGTCTCGATATAGACGATCTTGTCCGCCTCTAGCGGTCCCGGCGCGCTGATTTTCTCCAAGCCCAGATAGAACAGGGCGAAGGACGCGATCGCCGCAATGCCGATAAAGGACAGGATGCCGCTGGCCGTGGCGACGATCGGTCGGCGCCGCCTTGGCGTCGGAGGTGGGGGGGGCGGGGCAACATCGGGCTGCAGGGCTTCGCCAGGGCTGCGCGGAGACCGCCGGCCACCCGCAAATCCAATGCGCGATGAGGAATCGGCGTCTTGCCGACCCGCAGCCTCATCCTTCTTCATCGGAGCGTCGACCATCCGTCTACTCGTCTGTATCTGCCCGAATTCGCCCAGGAGCCCATTTTCGAACTCGCCGACGCTCAGTCTTAGCAGCCTTCGTCCTGAACGATCCGCCCAACCCGGTCTTCACCTCAGAGAACGGCAGCGAAGCATGGTAGGAAAGAGTTGCATCGACTACGCGACAGCGCCGCCTCGGATGAAGATGACCTTATAAGCCCTTTCCTGGCTGGCCATCACCATACGCATCATACCCTGCCCTGAAGCTTACGGAACACCAAGGACGCGTTGGTGCCGCCAAAGCCGAAGGAATTCGACAGCGCCACATCGATGGACTTCGGTTTGGCGCGATGCGGTACGAGATCGACGGCCGCCTCAACCGATGGATTGTCGAGATTGAGCGTCGGCGGCAGCACTCCATCCCGCATGGCGAGAACACAAAAGATCGCCTCGATCGCGCCCGCCGCGCCGAGAAGGTGCCCCGTCGCCGATTTGGTCGAAGACATCGCGACGCCACTTGCGGCCGCGCCAAGGAGGCGCTGAACGGCCCCAAGCTCGATCTCATCCCCCAGCGGCGTCGATGTACCATGGGCATTGATGTAGTCGATGTCCGCCGGCCCGATGCCGGCTCGCTTCAAGGCCGCCGCCATGCAGCGGAAGGCCCCATCGCCGTCTTCCGCCGGGGCGGTGATATGATAGGCATCGCCCGACATGCCGTAGCCGACGACCTCCGCATAAATCTTCGCCCCACGCGCGAGAGCATGGTCGTATTCCTCCAGCACGACGCAACCCGCGCCTTCACCGATCAGGAAGCCGTCGCGGTCGCGGTCGTAAGGGCGCGACGCCGCCGTCGGGCGATCGTTGAAGCCGGTCGTCAACGCCCGGCAGGCGCAGAAACCCGCAACTCCCAGACGGTTGACGGCGGATTCCGTTCCGCCCGCCACCATGACGTCGGCATCTCCCCATTGGATGATCCGCGCCGCATCCCCGATCGCATGGGCGCCTGTGGAACAGGCGGTCACTACCGCATGGTTGGGACCTTTCAAGCCATGACGAATGGAGACGTAGCCGCCCGCCAAGTTGATCAGGCGCCCCGGAATGAAAAAGGGGGAGAGGCGGCGCGGCCCTTTCGCGGCGAGAAGAAGCGATGCATCGTGGATGCCGCCAAGCCCGCCGATCCCCGACCCGATCATCACACCCGTCGTGATCTGATCCTCGTAGCTGGTCGGCGACCAGCCCGAATCATGCAGCGCCTGGGTCGCGGCGGCCATCGCGAAGACGACGAAGTCGTCGACCTTGCGCTGCTCTTTAGGCTCCATCCAGAGGTCGGGGTCGAAGCGACCTTCGTCGGTCGCGTCGCGCGGGACCTGCGCCGCGATCCGGCAAGGCAGATCTGACGCTTCGAAACCGACAATGGGTCCCGCACCGCTCTGGCCGGCGATCAGCCGCGTCCAACTTGTCTCGACGTCACCGCCGAGCGGCGTAACCATCCCCAAGCCGGTAATGACGACTCGTCTCGTTCCACTCACTCTGCCGCACCTCAATCGCGGGCCTCACGCCCGGCGTTCGTCTTTCCGACGCTCCGGCCCACGAACCGGTATCCAGCTTGGCCCCAATAAGGACACGTGCCGCAACAGTCTCGGCCGTTCAGGCCTTCTTGTTCTTTTCCAGAAAGCGCACGGCATCGCCGACAGTGACGATGGTTTCGGCGGCATCATCCGGAATTTCCACCCCGAACTCTTCCTCGAAGGCCATGACCAATTCGACGGTATCGAGTGAATCGGCCCCGAGATCGTCGATGAAATTTGCGTTGTCGACAACCTTGTCTGGCTCAACACCGAGATGCTCGACGACGATCTTCTTCACGCGCTCGGCGACATCGCTCATCTGATCTATTCCTCACTCAATTATTGTAGATAGGAAGATGCCCGCGTCAGCGAGCATCTCGAACACGCACTATGCTCTGTCACAACGACGCTTTTGCAAGCATCTAACCCAGTTCGGGGCTCCCGAGCAGAGCCCGAATACACACCAGGGAAACCGATTCCGACATTTGCCAAAACCCGCCACATTGGGCTGTTAACATACTTCATAATGGATTGCGAGAGGGCCACCGGCCGTGCCAAACGCCCGATGAAACCTTGTAACTCTCTCAAATCATTGCCATTCCGCCATTCACGTGTAGGGTCTGTCCGGTCACGTAACCAGCCTCGTCGCTGGCCAGATAGACCACCGCTGCCGCCACATCCTCACCGTGCCCGAGACGTCCGGCCGGTACGGCGGCCAGGATCCCGGCCTTCTGCTTGTCGTTCAGCGATGCCGTCATGGGGCTTTCGATGAAGCCCGGCGCGATGCAATTGACCGTGATCCCACGCGTCGCAACCTCGCCTGCCAGTGATTTCGACATGCCGATCATTCCCGCCTTGGTGGCGGCATAATTGCTCTGGCCGGCGTTGCCGGTGACCCCCACCACCGACGTAACGCCGATGATCCGCCCGTGTCGCTTGCGCATCATGCTTTTGAGCGCCCCTCGGGCCAGCAGGAACGCTGCCGTAAGGTTGACGGCCAGGACAGCGTCCCAATCCTCATTCTTCATCCGCAGCGCCAGACCATCCCGTGTGATGCCGGCATTGTTGACTAGAATGTCGAGAGAACCCAAGGCGGCTTCGGCCACCGGCACTAGGGACTCGACCGCCGCCCGATCGTACAGATCGCAAGGCAGGACATGGACTTGTGTCCCGTAGGCCTCCGCCAATGCCTCCAAAGCATCGCGGCGCGTTCCCGATACCGCGACCCTCGCACCCCGCTTCAACAAGGCCGCCACGATCGCGCCACCGATCCCGCCGGTGGCACCGGTCACGAGGGCGGTCTTTCCTGTGAGATCGAACATTTTGCCTCTTAGTGTGCGGCGGCTTGGAAGGCGGCGACGTCGTCTGCCGTGCCAACCGACAGGGCGGCGACCTCGGGAGCGATCCGCTTCATAAGGCCCGACAAGACCTTGCCTGATCCGACCTCGAACACCGTCGTCACGCCGCTCCGCGCAAGAAAGCTCATGCTCTCGCGCCAACGCACCGTGCCGCAGACCTGCTCCACCAAGCATCGACGGATGTCGGCTGGTGTTGAAATGGGTTCCGCCAAGACATTGGCGACCAGCGGCACGACCGGCGGCAGGATGGTCACATCAGCGAGTGCCTCTGCCATGGCCTGCGCCGCCGGCCGCATGAGGTCGCAATGGAAAGGCGCCGAGACCGAGAGCATGACGGCCCGCTTCACGCCCTTGGCCTTGGCGATGTCGATCGCCCGGGTGACCGATGCCGCATGGCCGGAGAGGACCACCTGCCCGCCGCCATTGTCGTTGGCCACCTGGCACAGGCCCCCGCCCGACGCAGCCTCGGCGGCGATGACGGCGGCCATTTCAGGTTCGACCCCTATAAGAGCCGCCATGGCGCCCTCGCCCACGGTCACGGCCGCCTGCATGGCTCGTCCGCGCAGCCGCAGCAGACGCGCCGTGTCGGCCAGCGTCAGAGCGCCCGCCGCGGCCAGCGCCGAATATTCCCCCAAAGAATGTCCAGCCACGAAAGCGGCACCGCGCTTGAGATCAAGTCCCGCCTCGGATTCCAGAGCCCTGAATGCAGCTAGGCTGACCGCCATCAGGGCCGGCTGCGCGTTCATAGTGAGCGTCAAGTCGCCGTCCGGCCCCTCGAAGATCAAGCGAGACAGCTTTTCCCCGAGGGCGGCATCGACTTCCTCGAACACGGTGCGCGCGGCCGGAAACCGGTCGGCCAGGGACCGACCCATGCCGACGGCCTGCGAGCCCTGGCCGGGACAAAGAAATGCGCGTGTCATGCCGAAGATGTCGATCAAACCACTGAAAAGATCATCAGAGGCACGCCGAGTGCCACCGGACGAGCGCAACTGTCAAGCGCGGGGATTGCCCTGGGTGCGCTCCATCAGCCTCCCTCTCGCGTCCCAACACGCTGCGAGGCTGAGGCGCTGAGCAGGCCTATGACGATCGAGTCCGTGGTCGGCTCGACATATGGCGTGTCCTCACGGCCAATTTTTGCCTTGCGGCTTTCCACGAGCCCGCTATAAGGCGCGCTCCGATCTTGTCCCGGCCGGAAGCTGAACGGAAAGTCGTGCGTTCAATCGCGCTCGATAGAGTGTTACTCGTTTTCCCGTGTTTTCGCCTTCGATGACCAGTCGAGCCTTTCCAACAGGCTCGAAGGGCTTTGCGCCGGGTAAGGTCATATGAAGGAAAGGCAAGCATCATGGCTCTTTACGAGCACGTGTTTCTTGCTCGCCAGGACGTGACCGCACAGCAGGTCGAGGCCCTGACCGAGCAGATGAAATCCGTAATTCAGACCGCCGGCGGCACCGTGCCGAAAGTCGAATATTGGGGTATCAAGTCCCTCGCCTACCGGGTCAAGAAGAACCGGCGGGCGCATTTCACGCTTATGAACATCGACGCGCCGCCGGCCGCGCTGACCGAGATGGAGCGGCAGATGCGCATCAACGAAGATGTGATCCGCCTCATCACCATCAAGGTCGACAAGCACGAGGAAGGTCAGTCGGCGATGCTCCGCAAGCGCGAAGATAGCGACCGCGAAGATCGTGGCGAGCGCGGTGAGCGACGCGGAGGCGGCGGTGGCCGTTTCGATCGTAGCGAACGGGGCGACCGGCCCGAACGGTCGAGCCGCTTTCCGGCTCGTCCTCAAGGCGCCGCCCAGCCGATGGGAGATCTGTGATGTCGACTGCTCCCCGTCGTCCATTCTTCCGCCGTCGCAAGACCTGCCCATTCTCAGGCCCCAGCGCGCCAAAGATCGACTACAAGGACACACGGCTTCTGTCCCGCTATATCTCGGAGCGGGGCAAGATCGTGCCCTCGCGCATCACGGCGGTCTCGGCCAAGAAGCAACGCGAACTCGCCCAGGCGATCAAGCGTGCCCGCTTTCTCGGGCTGCTGCCTTACGTCATCCGCTAATTTCCATCGCGTCACGACCGCCACAACCCGTTATCCTGAGGTGCCGAGAACCGGTGTCTTCAAGGATATAAGAGAGATTGGCGGCCGTGAGGCCATAGAATTCGGCGCCCGGATCAAAGCCCTGCATTGATCCGGTTATTCTGCTGAAAGACGTCGGCCACTCGGACTTAGGGTCCGGGGGCTTGGTTGGGACGACCTTTCGTCCCTAACCTCCATGGTCATGGTGGGACAGCTCGACGATGGGTAAATTGATCGGCATCGCGGTCGGCGCCGGCGTGGCGTCCGCTCTTCTGTTCGTCGTGTCGGCGACCGCCTCTCTGGCGGCCGTGGCTTTCGCTTATCTCACGCCCCTCCCCATCATGATCGCCGCTCTTGGCTTTGGCCAGGCTAGCGGAAGTCTAGCGGCCCTCATCGGCAGCGGCGCCATAGCGCTCGCCCTGGGACCGCTTTCCGGCATGACTTTCATGCTCATCCTTGGCTTTCCGGCTTGGTGGCTCGCCTATGTGTTTCTGCTGGCACGGCCAAGCCCGCAGGGAACCACGGAATGGTATCCGGTTTCCAAGGTCGTGCTCTGGGTCGCGACCCTTGCTGCGGGGCCGGTCTTGCTAATCGGCGGCATGATCGTGCTTCGCTATGGCGGCTTCGGACTGGCAGTTACCGCAATGGAGTCGCGGCTGCATACGATCTTCGGCGGCGCGAGCCTGCCGGGAGGTCTTTCCTATGGGGATCTGGTACGCGCGGCTCCCGTCGCCATGGCGGCCTCGACCTTTCTGATGCTGGCCTTCAACCTGTGGCTCGGCGGCCGGATCGTGCTCATTTCGCAGCGCCTGACCCGTCCATGGCCGGCGATCGCCGAGGGCATCAAACTCCCTCGAGGCGTGGCGATTCTGTTCCTGGCCCTAATGGCCGGCATTTTCGTTCTTCCCGATCCGGCACGGGTCATCGCAGCCGTCGTCGCGGGGGCTTTGGCGATGGCCTTCGTCGCCGAAGGCCTTGCCGCCGCGCATGTCCTGACGCGAGGATTGACGGCGCGGCGGGCTATCCTCGGCGCCATCTATGCTGTCGTCGTGATCCTCATACCCTGGCCGCTGTTCGCACTGATCGTGCTCGGCTGCCTCGACTGTCTGTTCGCCCTCAGGGGCAAACCGTCCCTTCCCATTCCCCCCACCACGATCTAACGGAGATTAAAATCATGGATGTCATCCTGCTTGAACGCGTCGCAAAGCTTGGCCAGATGGGCGAGAAGGTTCGCGTGCGCAACGGTTTCGCGCGCAACTTCCTGCTGCCGACCGGCAAGGCGCTGCGGGCGACCGAAGCCAACGCGAAGCGGTTCGAGACGCAACGGGTTCAACTCGAAGCCCGCAATCTCCAACGCAAGAGCGAAGCCTCGTCCCTGGCTGAGACGCTGGAAGGCAAGAGCTTCACGATGATCCGCCAGGCCGGCGAAACCGGGCAGCTCTACGGCTCGGTCTCGACCCGCGACGTTGCTGAAGCCATCACGGCCGGCAGCTTCTCGATCAGCCGCAATCAGATCGTGTTGACCGCACCCATCAAGACCATCGGGCTGCATGTCGTTCCGGTCCAGCTTCATCCGGAGGTCGAGGTCAAGGTGACGATGAACGTCGCGCGCTCGCCGGAAGAGGCTGAACGCCAGGCCAAGGGCGAAGAAATCACGACGCGCGAGGAGACCTCGCTCGACGAACTCGGCCTCGAAGTCGGCGCCGCTTTGGCGGAGAGCGAAGGCAGCCTCGGCGACAGGTAAGCAGGCACTTCGAAGACGGCGATACGTTACGGTGCGTCCCCGGTTCGGGGCGCACCGCGACAACGTCTGTTGGATAGGCCAAAGCGACGCTGGCGCGGGACATCCATAAGGCTCAGCCCCAGCATCTAGCCACATCTTGGGCTGATGACGTTCTACGCGCCTCCTTCAGGGACGAGAGTGTCTTGTGCAATTCACCCTCGCTTCTCCCCAGATCCTGTTCGCAGAGCGTACTGAAGAGGCTGGCATCATGAGCCAACGTGGTTCAGCAACGGATGACACACGCTAACATCTTAATGTTGTACTGGATTTTTCTGCGGAAACTCCATCGGCAGACATAAATATTAATGAATTCGATCGATTATGCCGGCAGCTTCCCAAGGGCATAACGGGGTCTTTTTTGAACGAGACTGTGAAGCGCCCACTTTGGGTCAAGATAACGATATATGGTTTTGCTGCTGTCCTGTTCACAAGTCTCGCTGTGGGAGGCTTGGCGTTCTATCGACAATACATGTTAGGCGAAGCCAATCTTGAGGCCGAACTCGCCAACGAAATCTCGGTCATCCGGTCGGATCTTAAAGCTCAACAAATAACGGCCTCGGGCATCGCCTTGTCGATTGCTGGAATTCCCGATATCGCTGACCTTATCCTCAACAATGAGCGAGAAGAGATCGTCCGGCGGTTTCGGAAAAACTTGGACGCCATAAAGTCCACCACCAATATTCAACTCGTCACATTCTCTACGGCGAGCGCAAGGATCGTGGCGCGGGTTCACACGCCCGACAATTTTGGGGACGATGTTTCCGGCCGACGCAAGATGATCGTGCAAGTCATCAAGGAGGGAAAGCTGGCCGCAGGGCTCGAACCCGGCCGTGACGCTCTGGCCATTTTCGCCTCGGCTCCCGTCTTCAAGGATGACCATGTGGTCGGCGTCGTCGACATCGGCACATCGCTCAAATCCGATTATTTCAATCGCCTGAAGGTCGCCACGAAGGCTGACATAGCTGTCCGACTCGCAAACGGAGATCGCTTCGACACCCAGAATTCGACCTATACGGGCGAGCCCGTGCTGTCGCGGGGAGAACTTCGAGCTATCCTGAACGGAGAAACCGTGCTCCGGATGGTGGAAAGCGGTGGCAAAACCTCAGTGGTCGGCGGCATGATCATCGAGGATTTTTCCGGTTCGAAGATCGGTGTCTTGGAGGTCGCGTCGAACGTGACGATGATCGCTCAGGGAAGAGCGAACGCGCTGTGGTTGATGGGTCTGGCTACCGTGGCGATCTGCGGTCTTGTCCTGGCCGCGTTCCTGTTCTTCGCGCGAGCGCTCACCCATTCGATGGCCACTTGACGTCGATCATGGGTCGGTTGGCAGGGGGTGATCTTTCCCTCGAGGTCACGAGCCAAGATCGTCCGGATGAAATCGGCGCCATGGCGCGTGCCGTTCAGGTGTTTAAAGAGGCCGCCATCCGCAACAGCAGCCTTGAGGCGGAGGCGATTGGAAGCCGCCACCTTGCCGAGCAGGAACGGGTGCGCAACGAAGGGGCGCGGGCCCGAGTAACCGAAGAGCAAGTCTTCGTCGTCGAATCACTGGCCAACGGTTTGGCCAAGCTCTCGGCCGGCGATCTGACCAATCGGCTGCCCACCGCCTTCGCGTCCAATTACGAGGCGCTTCGTAGCGACTTCAACGCGGCGATGGAGAAGCTGCAGGGCACCATGAAAGAGGTGGCCGGCAACACATCCACGATCCGGTCGGGTACCGACGAGATTTCTTCGGCCGCAGACAACCTCTCGCGGCGGACCGAACAGCAGGCCGCGAGCCTTGAGGAGACCGCTGCGGCCCTCAATGAAATCACCGTCATGGTTCGCAAGACCGCTGAAGGCTCCAAACATGCCCAGACCCTGGTCGGAGCGGCCAAAAGGGATGCGGAAATTTCGGGCGACGTCGTACGCCGGGCGGTTGAAGCGATGGCCGGAATCGAGAAATCCTCCGATCAAATCGGTCAGATCATCGGCGTGATCGACGAGATCGCCTTTCAGACCAACCTCCTCGCGCTCAATGCCGGGGTGGAGGCGGCACGCGCCGGGGACGCTGGACGGGGCTTCGCGGTGGTGGCCTCGGAAGTCCGCGCATTGGCGCAGCGATCAGCCGATGCGGCCAAGGAAATCAAAACCCTGATCTCGGCCTCCAGCCGACAGGTCGAGCAAGGCGTGGAACTTGTCGGCGAAACCGGGAAAGCCTTGGATCGGATCGTCGGCCAAGTGGCTGAAATCAATGGCATTGTCAACGACATCGCGAAATCGGCCCATGAACAGGCAAGCGGGCTCGGCGAGGTCAATACCGCCGTCAACCAGATGGATCAGGTGACACAGCAGAATGCCGCGATGGTCGAGGAGAGCACCGCCGCGAGCCAAAACCTTGCGCGCGATGCCGAGCACCTCAGCCGCCTCGTCGACCAGTTCGAGGTGGGCGAGATGGTGCAGGCCGGATTGAAGCGGCCTCGGCCGACATCGCGCCCAACCGGCTTTTCGGCACCCGCGAGAACAGCTCCGATAAGAGCGGTCGGATAGTTCAGCTTCGATAGGACGGGCTCAGCTTTGGGCTCCCATCCGAACGAGCGTGACGAGTTGCCCTCGCTTAAGCGATGAACTGATATTCCGTGTGCTGACGATAGCGCTCGCCGGGTCGGAGCGTCGATGATGGGAAATGCCGGTGGTTGGGCGCATCAGGGAAATTTTGCGCCTCGAAACAAAGGCCGCCATTGGGCCCGTAGTGCGCCCCTCCGAGCCCGGGGACTGGGCAATTCAGCTTTTTGGCATCGTAGAACTGCACAGCCGTCTGGTTGGTGTAGACGTCGAGCGTAAGGCCATTCTTGGGTGAGCGCGCCCGCGCCGCGAAGGCGAGCCCAGTATCGATATCGGGCTCGGCCTCGACCACAAAGGCGGTGTCATAGGAGGTGCCCGACTCGTGGCGCACCGGCCGCGCGGCACGAAAATCAAACGGCGTGCCGGCGACACGGGAGATCTCGCCCGTGGGGATCAGGTCGGCATCGGTGGGAATGCGGAAACTCGATGGGATCGTCACTTCGTGGTCGAGAATATCCGCGCTGCCGTCGAGATTGAAATAGGAATGCTGCGCCAGAGTCACGATGGTCGGCGCGTCGCACGTGGCGATCATGTCGACGAGCAGTGTGCCGGGCTCCAGCAGCGCATAGGTACAGGTCACGCGCAACGCGCCCGGAAAGCCGGCATCGCCGTCGGGCGAATCGAGGGCCAGCGTCACGGCATGGGGCTCGACCTTCAGGATCGACCAGGGCCGTTTGCCAAACCCCTGCGGGCCACCGTGCAGTGTATTCTTGCCATGGTCGTTCAGCGGCAATTGATAGGTCTTGCCGTCGAGCGTGAACTTGCCGGCGCCGATGCGATTGGCGAACCTGCCCGGCACCGCGCCGAAATGCGGCGAATATTTGCGATACTCTTCAAGGCTGTTCAGTCCCAACACCACGCGCTGCGGACCGTTCGACGCCGGAACGATCAAGTCGCGGATGACAGCGCCCCATGTGATGATCGACGCCGTCGCGCCCGAGGCGGTCTTCAGCGCGATCTCCTGGATCTCCACGCCGTCGATATCGCCGAATGTCGTCACTTGCATCGCGTGCCTCCTCTTCCCTCGGCCAGCCAGTTCAGCGCGCCGGCACCATCATCTCGTCCGATCTCAGGCGTCGGGCTAAACCATCGAGGACGGCATTGACCATGCCGACTTCGTCGTTGTCGAGGAAGGCGCCGGCAATATCGGTATATTCCTTGATGGTGACCCGCGCCGGCACGTCGCGCCGGTGGCTGAGTTCATAGGTGCCGGCCCGCAATGTGGCGCGCAGCACCGCCTCGATGCGTTTCAGGGGCCAGCCTTCCTGCAGCGCGTCGTCCAGCAGCCGGTCGATGCCGACCTGATCGGTCAGAACCCCTTCGAGCGTATCGCGAAAGAAGCCGATCTCGGCGGGCTTATATTGCTCGCCCTCGACCTCCTGGCCAATCCAATGCGATTCGAATTCCGCCAAGATCTCGTTGATACCGGTCTTGGCGACATCCATCTGGTAGAGGGCCTGCACGGCGGCGAGGCGCGCGGCGGCGCGGCGTTCTCCTCGGGTCATCGGACCGACCCGACGTCCTGCCCGACCCGCCAGAGGATCATGGCCGCGCGAGCAGCCTCGCCTCCCTTGTCGCCCTGGGCCGGATCCGCGCGTTTCAAAGCTTGCCCTTCATCCTCGACCGTGAGAATTCCGTTGCCGACCGGGAGGCCTAGGCCGATGCCGAGGGTCATCAAGCCGCGCGCGCTTTCATTGGAAACGATCTCGAAGTGATAGGTCTCGCCGCGCATGATGCAGCCGAGGCCCAATGCCCCCGCATAGGGTTTGCCCTGCCGCTTGGCGGCTTCGACGCAGATCTTGATGGCAATGGGGATTTCCAGCGATCCCGGCACGCGAACCACATCGAAGGTCGCCTGAGCCGCAGTGAAGGCCGATTGAGCGCCAGCCATCAGCATTGCCCCAAGCTCGGCATAATAGGGCGCCTCGACGATCAGGAAATGGGCGGAAGCGATAAGGCTCTCCGGGTCGTTCTTGCGGATCGTCTCAACCATGGAACAGCGCGACTCCGGTTACGGATGGACCACACGCGAAAGCATGTCCGTCCGCCCTCTCTTTAGCAGCATCGATTCGGGTTTGAACAAGCAAAATGGGCTCGCGGCGGCGCCCTATGCACCGGTTGCCTCAGATCGGGTCGATCACATCGGGATTCGCGTAGTCCGCAAGAAAGCGGGCACGCCATTCCTCGGTTTGCGCATCGCGCTGAACCGCGATGGCGATGTCGTTGGGCGCCGGCATCGGCGGCGTATCGAGGCCGATCAGCGCCGCGACCGCCGCGACTGTCGCCGTCTGGGCTTGGAGCGCGTCCTCATATACCAGCCGAAGCGGCTCGATCTCGTTGCGGGCGAAGAATATCGTCCAGCGGGCATCCTGCATCACCGTTGTTCTCAACGCCTCGCGGATCGCTTCGCCGTCGTAATGGGGTTCGGCGCGCCGCGATAAGGTCGATCGCCATTGCCGCGTCTGAACCGCGCGGACCCGGGACAAGGCCTGGCCCAGCACGTCGCGCCGGCGAAGATAGACGAAGCGCAGATTCGGGAAGACCTTGGTCCAGGCGATATGCCGAGACACCGTCTCTAAATCGATCGGATACATCTTGAACGCGTAGACCCCGTTCGGTGTCGCCCCTTGCGTCATGACGATCTCCGCTTGAGCGGCGCGGTCCTCGGGATAGGCGGGAGTCCTGATCCTCCGCTGCACATCGGTGCTGAAATATTCGGACGGATAGCCGAGTCTTCCGGTGCTTGCGAGAAGCTCGGCCAGCCATGTGCTGCCCGAGCGAAGCACCGTACAGATCGCGTAACCTCTTCGATCCGTCGCCGGAGTCGGGTCAATGCGAGAGGAACTGGGCATGGCGCGTCTTCCTCCGTGTCACACTGCGATGGCAAGAGGGCTCCGGGTGTCTCAGGCCCGCCCTGGCCGAGAGGCCTATCCGCAACCCTTCAGGCCGACGCTGGAAGCGCCCGTATTCCGCCCAAGCCGGCATCCCGCTGGAACAGCACAAGGTCGAGCGAGGGCGCGGTACCGCAGAGCGAGGTCAGAATCGCATGCACCTGCCCCCGGTGATGAGTTTGGTGGTTGAACAGATGATCGAGCGCGGCCTCAAGAATCTGCTCGTAGCGTTCCGCCGAAGAGGACCGCCTGTAGGTGAAGGTTTGCCGCAAGGCCGGCGCGTCGAGGCTGGCGACATAGGCCTCGATGCGCGCGTCCTCGGCCTGCCTCGCCCGGCGCAGGTCCGGCAAGGCATTGAACAGGATCGCATCCAAGGTCGCAGGCGCTTCCCCGGCGCCGGTGAACCGCTTCATCCAGATCCGGTCGGTGACAAGAAGGTGGTTCAGCGTACCGTGGACGGATTTGAAAACGGCACCGCGATCGGCATGGTAATCCGTGTCCGGCAGCGCCTCGGCGGCGTCATACAGCCTGCGGTTAGCCCAGGCATTATAGGCCGCGAAAGTCGTATAGCGATTCATGAGATCGCCGCTGCGGTTTCGCCGCGCCAGTCCATCAGGCGGGCGGCGTAACGCGCCATCATGTCGATCTCGATATTCAACAGGGCACCCGATTCGACGACGCCCCAGGTGGTCACCGCCAACGTATGAGGGATCAGCAGCACAGAAAACACACGCCCCTCGACGCCGTTGACCGTCAGAGACGTACCGTCGAGCGCAACCGAGCCTTTCTCGGCGATGAAACCCGCGATCGAGGCGGGCGCCTCGATGTCGAAGCGTGTGGTCTCGCCGATGTCGGTGCGCTTCACCACCTTGGCCATGCCGTCCACGTGGCCGGACACGAGATGGCCACCCAGCTCGTCGCCGATCTTGAGCGAACGTTCGAGGTTGAGCTTGCGGCCGACCTCCCAGGACCCCAGCGTCGTGCGCTCCAGCGTTTCAGCGCCGGCGTCTATGTCGAACCATGTGCGCTCACCAACCTGGCCGATAGTGACGGCGGTGAGGCAGGGTCCCGAGCAGGCGATCGATGCACCGATGGCGATCGAGTCCGCCGGATAGGCGCAGGCGACCCTCAACCGTCTGGTCGTCCCACGCATCTGGGTCGCGACGACCTCACCCACATCGCTCACAAGGCCGGTGAACATCGCTCGCTCCCAAAGGCCATTCAGTAGATCGGGAAACGGCGGGTCAAGGCTTTCACCTGTTCCCGCACGGCGCCCTCCGTCGCGGCATTGCGCTCGTCGCCATGCGAGGACAGCCCATCCAATGTCTGGGCCATCAACTGGCCGACTTCAGTGAATTCGGCTGTGCCGAACCCGCGCGACGTCGCGGCCGGGGATCCGACCCTGATGCCGGACGTGACCATCGGCTTTTCGGGATCGAACGGAATGCCGTTTTTATTGACCGTGATATGGGCGCGACCGAGTGCGGCCTCGGCGGCCTTGCCTGTGATGGCCTTCGGGCGAAGATCGACGAGCATCAGATGATTGTCGGTGGCTCCCGAAACGATGGGATAACCCGCTGTCTTGAGACTGGCGGCCAGCGCCTTGGCATTGTCTACCACCTGTTGGGCGTAACGCTTGAACTCCGGTGTCAGAGCCTCGCCGAAAGCCACAGCCTTGGCAGCGATCACATGCATCAGCGGGCCGCCCTGAAGTCCCGGGAAAATGGCCGAATTCAGCTTCTTGGCCAGTGCTTCGTCATCGCTGAGGATGAGGCCGCCGCGCGGCCCGCGCAGCGTCTTGTGCGTCGTGGAGGTGACGACATGCGCGTGCGGAAACGGCGACGGATGGACGCCGCCGGCCACGAGCCCGGCGAAATGCGCCATGTCGACCAGGAAATAGGCACCGACCGCATCCGCAATGGCTCTGAACCGCTCGAAATCCCAGAAGCGCGAATAGGCCGAGCCGCCCGCGATGATGATTTTGGGCCTCGACTCTTCGGCCTTGCGCTGCACTTCATCCATATCGATCACATTGCTCTCGCGATCGACCCCGTAGGACACGGTCTTGAACCAGCGTCCCGACATGTTGACCGGAGAACCATGCGTCAGGTGGCCGCCGGCCGCGAGATCGAGGCCCATGAACGTGTCGCCGGGCTGCATCAGGGCGAGGAAGACGGCCTGGTTGGCCTGGCTGCCGGAATTCGGCTGCACATTGGCGAATCGGCAGCCGAAGAGCTGCGTCACGCGCTTGATGGCGAGATCCTCAGCGATGTCGACGAACTGACAACCGCCATAATAGCGCCGGCCCGGGTAGCCCTCGGCATATTTGTTGGTCATCACCGAGCCTTGCGCCTCGAGCACGGCGCGGGACACGATATTTTCCGAGGCGATCAGCTCGATCTCTTCACGCTGGCGTCCGAGTTCCAAGGCCACGGCGCGCGCGATATCCGGATCGGCCACGCTCAGTTCAGCGCCAAAAAAGCTATTGGATCGCGGCGCCGCTCCGTCTCGCTGCGCGGTGGAAGAGGTCGTCATCTCGGTCATGCCTGTCTCGAACGGTTCAGCTTCGGTGAAGTCGGTCGCCTTCGTCGCGCAAGGTCAGGGCACGAACGTTAAGGAGCCCGCCTTTCGGGGTCCCTCTCCATAGCGCCTCACTCCGGCCCCGTCATCCCCGCAGGCGTCTGGTTTGACCACGGAAGCGACGCCCGGACGGGACGCTTAAGCATAGAAAAAGCCTCGTCCCACTGAAGGAACGAGGCTCGGTAGTGTGACTAAAGCCAAGGGAAAGTTTGACGGCGACGCCGTTCGACCCTTTGGCTTCGATCAATCCTGTTGGAGCGCCGGCTCGACCGCCTGGTTCTCGTCGCCGCCCTGAGCCGGGTCGGCAGAGGCCACGGCGCCAGGGCCACCAAGACCGTCTCGATTGTAGATATCCTCTCGGAACTGCACGACACCCTCTGGGGTCGCCCAGGCGGTGATATAAACCCAATAGACCGGAACGGGTTTTTCGAGCTTCACATCGAGGCGGTCGCCCGTGCGGATCGCCGCGTCGATACGGTCGCGGTCCCAGCCGGGCGTATCCTTGAGGAGCCACGCGACATAGTCGCGGACATTCTGGACGCGAATGCACCCCGACGACACGAAGCGGAAGTCGTCGCCGAAAATACCCTTCGTCGGCGTATCGTGCATATAGACGCCGTAAGGATTGGAAATGTTGATCCGCACGACGCCGAGCGAGTTGTTTTCGCTCGGGTCCTCACGGAATTTGTAATTGGTGGCGTCCAGCGAATTCCAGTTGATGGTTTTCGGCGAAACCTCCTGTCCGTCCTTGTTAAAGGTGCGGATGTGGTTGTCCGTGAGGTAGTTCGCGTCGGCCTGCATCTTGGGGATCAAATCTTTGCGGATGATCGAGGCCGGCACGGTCCAGAACGGGTTGAAATTGATGTCAGTGGCTTTGGTCTGCATGACCGGCGATTGGCGGTCGATCTTGCCGACACCGGCCGCATGGTGGCTGAACACGGTGCCGTTCTCGACGGTCTCGACGGATGCGGCCGGAATATTGGCCATGACGAAACGGTCGCCGAGGTTGCCCGAAAACGAGCGGAGGCGGACGAGATTGGTCTCGAGCTGACGCAAGCGCATCTCGGCCGGCACGTTCATCTCGACGATGGTCTGGCTTGAGACGACACCGGTCTGCCCGAGGCCATGACGGGCCTGAAACCGCTTCACGCCCGCCTCGACATAGGCGTCGAACACGGGCGACACACCGGCCGCCTGATCGAGGTCGCCAGTGACCATCAGGCGATGACGGATCGCCACCACGGCCTGCCCCTTGGAGCCGATATGCAAATTGATGCCGCCCGGCACCGTGCCCCAACCACCCTGGCTGACGATGGACGTGTAGGTCTGAACGGCGGCCTCGGTCGAGGCCACGGTCTGCGGCGAAAGGGTCGGCGTCGTGGACCGCTGTACTTGAAGCCGAGCGTCGGAATCGTACTTCTGCGCCCATTCGGCTTGTTCGCCCACCGCATCGGCAGTCTGCGCCATCGCTTGGGACGCGAGACCCAAAAACAGCGCCGCCGGAACGGCGAGGCAGACAGCCCTACGGCTCACGGTCGTCGCGAAATCGAAATGACGGCGCGATGAGTCTGTTTTCACAATCGATGCTCCACTATGACGCCGACGCCCCACACGGTGCTTCGACCACGGATGTCTACAGCGTCACCGGCTCCGCGCGTTTCAACCGGCGCTCCGGTCGAAGACGGCTCCATTAGCCCGGGTTTTCGATGATCTTGTAATGACGATAAAGCTGCCTCTTATCCGGCATTTTTAAGGCATTGGACCATAACACCTGCCCTCCTGTTGCTCGTGATACGATTGAAAAAACAGCGTGACATTTGCGCCACGTTATCGGCCTATGGATTTTGCGCCCGAAGATTTGCAGCGTCGCGTGATGCGTTCGGCCAATGGCGGAGACGGATGAAGGCGTTCTGGACGCTTGTCGGGCTTGTGGTTTGCGGTCTGTTGGTCGGCTTGTCGGCCTATCCTTGGACGGTGCGGGGCACTGCCCGCCGTGCCGAAATCGCCAGGGCGATGGGGCATGACGTCGGGCTCGACGTGACCATCGGCGGCCCGATCGCGGTGAAGCTGCTTCCCCGCCCCCGCGTGCAAATTACCGACGCTCAGTTTCGCGCGCCGGATGGCTCCATCGACCTGTCGACTCAAGCATTGTCCGGTGAACTCGACATTGCGGCCCTTTTGCGCGGTCAGTGGCGTCTGGTGTCCGCGACCCTGTCGAGCCCGACCGCCACGATCGATGCCGATCGAGCCGTCGGTCTCGCTTCGGAACTGAACCAAGGGCGGCCCGCGCCGTTCAAGATCAGCATACGCTCGGGCGTCTTCCGCCTCGTATCGCGTCGGTTTGGGACGGATACGATCGTCACCGATCTGGCAATGACGGCCGACACGGCCTCCCCCGGCAACGCGGGCCTGTCCACCACCGGCAGCGCCGTGTGGCGCGGCGTACCCGGACAGTTCACGGTGCAGATCGGGGCGGCTGAAGGAGAAGGCGCGTCTCGCCAGTCCAGTGCCCATCTCCATGTCAATTCCCCGGCCGGCGCGTTTTCGGCCGTCGGGTCCATGGGCGGCGGAACGCAGCCACAATTCACCGGTCGGGTGACGGCGTCCTCGCCGGTTCCAGGTGTCATTCTCAACGCCCTTGGTCTCGGCCCGTTCTGGATCGACCTTCGCGGAGCGTCACTCAACGGCGATGTCATGGCGAGGGTCGGCGAAGTGTCCTTGTCCGAGGCCACGCTGCGTCTCAACGCCACCCATTTCGAAGGAACGTTGGGCTACCGTTCCGACAATGGGCGAAACCTGATCGAGGGAACACTGGCGACCCCCCGCCTCGACTTCGGCACGATCGTGGGGCGCTCGATCGACCGCGCCGGTCTCGCCCAACTCTACGGCGCGAGCCTCGCGTCCCACATCAGCGACATGAACCTCGATTTGCGCCTGTCGGCCGGAGAGGTCGTCATTGGCTCGGCGGCGGCGCAGGACGTGGCGCTGTCGGTGCTGTGTCGAGACCGAAGGCTGGAGGTGACTCTCGACGAGGCTCAGGCTTTCGGTGGCATCGTCAAGGCCAGGCTGATCGGCTCGCTTCGTCCCGATGACATCGAGACCCATGCCGAACTAGCGTTGTCGGACCTGGATCTCGGACTACTCGGCGTTGCCATAACGGGCCAGGAGCGGATGACCGGCGCCCTAAGTGGCAAAGTGGCGGTCGATGGCCACGGACAGCGCCTGAGCGACATGGTGCCGACCTTCGCGGGCGATGGTCGGGTCTCCGTCGAAAACGGCAGTTTCATGGGCATGTCAGTGTCGCAGGCGCTGAAGCGGTTTACCCGCAGGCTGCCGATGGGCGCCGACCAAGCCGGACAATTGACCGCCTTCGCGGCGGCCTCCTCCGCGATAAGGATCGGCGACGGCAAGGTCAATTTCGTCGATGGCAAAGTCACCGGGCCGGGCATCAACCTGACATTCGGGGGGCACAGCGACCTGCCGGGAGGCCGGCTCGACATCGTCGCGGTCGCGTCACCGACGGACGCAGCCGGCGCCCCGATTGCCGGCGCGCCGGCGCTACCGATCGAGATGCGTGGGGGAAGGGGCGAACCTTTGATCCTGTCGGAACAGAACCACCATCTGCCTTTGCCTAAGTTCCTGCTGCCCGACATCGATCCCGGCCAGATCTTGCCTTAAATCACAATGCTTTTCCGCCGGATTAAGCGGGTTTGGACACGAGAGGCATGGGTGTCGGGCCAAGCGAGCCGAGCGTCCATCGCCCCGGAAGGCCGCTGAGCCTCGCCATCGACAGCGGCGCGACGTCGATCCGCCAGAACGAGGATGGGGGCGCCCCGATCGCATGGATGACGGCGCCACGGATGACGGAGGAATGCGTCACTACGAGCATCTCGCCTGAGAAAGAGCGCTGCTCGTCCAGCCAAGAAGCCACTCTCTCGGTCATGGCGAGAATCGATTCCCCGCCATGCGGCGCCGAGGCGGGGTCCGACAGCCATTCCGCCAAGGCTTCGGGTTCCCGGCGCCGAATTTCCTCAAAACCCTGGCCGGTCCATCTCCCGTAATCGCACTCCCGCACCTCTGGGGCCACGACCGACATCAATCCCAAAGCCGCCGCCGTCTGTCTGGCGCAAAGCGCAGGACTGGTGAAGCACCGATCTACCCGACCGAGGCCGGCACCTATGGATCTGAGGGGTTCGAGATCGTCCAGGTCCAGCGGTTCGTCTCGCGGGAAGGCTGGGCGACGCACGGCGAGGGTCGGTCCCTGGCACAGCATCGAGAGACGCGTGGTCATCGTCGCCCGGTCAAAACGCCGCCGGTCCGTGACATTCGTGAGGGAGCGGTTCGTTCAAAACGTCGCCGGCTTGAGTCGTGTCCCGCTTGTGGAGACAGGCGCCTGCGCGGCTTCGGTCAGCGCACCGAAGCCCAGTCCAATCGTCGCCCACATCAGAATCTGAGCCCCCAGCGAAGCGACCCGGAACTGCCAGAGCACCACGGCGGGAAAGTCCGGCGGCACCTCGTTCACGGCTGGCAACACCAGGGCGAGGATCACCATGGCAATCGCGTAGGCACCCGCCCCGATCAAAGAGGCATTCCATGCCCCATACCGGCGCAAAAGCCGTTTGCGCAATATCGTCGCCGCGATCATCGCCGCCAGCGACAGCGCGATCGCCGCGAAATAGAAGGCGGTCCGCATGCCGATCGTTTCGGGGTCTCCTACCGAAGGTGGATTGGCAGGATATTTCAAGCTTGGCACGAGATAGATGGCTACGAAACCCGCGCCCGAGAGCATCGCCGCTGTCGCCCTCGGACCAAGACCACCCGTGCGGCCGTAGACGACCGCAAAGACCAGGGCGAAGAGTCCGCCGAAGGCCGCGCTATAGACCGTAACGCCGGTCAAGAGGCCGACACCCGCCTGCACCGGACGGCTGACCAGTTCGGGTTCCGGATCTTCTTTAGGCATGACCATGCCATTCGCCTTGGCGGCCTCGGTCTTGGCCTGATCCTTGGCCTCGTCCATCCGGGTTTCAAAGGCGATGGCCCGGTCAACTTGGGGTTCACCGAAGACCTTCAGAAATCCGAAACATAGAAATCCAGCGACGACGCCGACCAACATCCCGCGCAGCAAAAGCTTACCGACCATGACACGATGCTCCGGCGGCACGGGACAGTTAGGACAGCCCACTTGGGGCATCCTCCTCATCGTCCGGCGTCCGCTCGATCAAAACCAGGAGATGTGACGGAGACCCGTCAGTGGCAGGGAAAGCCGAGGAGATGCCGGCCGTCATGCACGAACTCATGCACATACATGCCACGGAAAACCGATGTCGCACCCTGTTCGGCGCCGACGAAATAGATCGCGAGCAGGAGCATGAGGCCGCCGAACACGGCCCACGGCAAAATCTCGCGGATCGGGATCGCAACGGGCCCGGCGGTCGGGGCGAGACTGGCGTCGGTCATGGAACTGCTCCTGGGATTTCGCGTCCCGTTCGATGTTTGCCGGATGACAAGGCGGGTCTGGCTTTCGACTTCCGCGTCAGGGACGCAAAACCGATCACAGTGGCGCGACCGCACCGGGGTCTCACCGGTTTCCACGCTTTTCATCAATGCGGCAGAACGTTAGTGAGCGAATCGCGACACTGTCAATGGCGGCCTCGACCCCGGGTCGCCCGCTTCAACGACCAGATGCCAAAAAGGCCTTGAACGCCTCCAGCGTCTCACCGCTCACATGATGTTCGATCCCCTCGGCGTCGATGCTGGCGGTTTCCCGGCTCACGCCGAGAGCGCACAGAAAGGCCTCGACGGTCTGGTGGCGCAGCCGTGTCTCGGTGGCCAGACGCTGTCCTTCCTCGGTCAGGAAAACGCCTCGGTAGGGGCGCCGGGACACAAGGCCCTCCCCCGCGAGACGCTGCAGCATCTTGGCGACAGTCGGCTGGGCAACATCGAGCCGCGCCGCGATATCGACCTGGCGCGCCTCACCGCCATCGGCGATGAGGTCGGCGATGAGCTCGACATAATCTTCCACCAGCGAACTGCGTCGCGCCGCCCGCGTCTGACGGAACCCTTTGGAATGGATTTCGGCATCGGGCAGGCTCGCGTCATGCGGGATAACGGGACGGACGGGTGGCAAACAGACGGCTCCATGGGTTCGGCCACCGCGCTTCTATCGTCCGGACGCATTAATAGCACGCGCTATCTTTTTATCGAACATGTCGCCTGAAGGCGGACCTGGCCCGACCTGACAAATGCGAGCCTTTTCATAGATTTCGGTTTGTTGGTTTCGACCCAAGCGCGTCGCGGTCGATCGAGACAATGAAATCCGCCGCCGTCGAAATCCGCCGTCTGCGACATCATGGCTGCGTCGGGGAAAGATAGCATATTGCATATTCTATATGCGCGTGTTTATTCTAGAGGATAGGGTAACCCTGATTGAGGAGACAATTGCTGTGGCCGACGGATCTGCCTCTGACTCTGGCTCAGTCTGGCCCTTCTCTCGTCTGGAAGTAGGCAGCGGTCCGAGCCTGCCCGAGGTGCATGGCTCGATCGCGGTACCGAGGGGCGGCTCATGGGTGCGGCGCCTGCTGGCCTTCAGCGGCCCGGGCTATATGGTCTCGGTGGGCTATATGGATCCCGGCAACTGGGCGACCGACCTCGCCGGTGGATCTCAATTCGGCTATACGCTCCTGTCGGTGATCCTGCTGTCGAACCTGATGGCGATCCTGCTCCAAGCGCTCGCGGCAAGGCTTGGGATCGTCACCGGCCGCGACCTGGCGCAAGCCTGCCGGGACACTTATTCGATGCCGGTCAACATCATGCTGTGGCTGGCTTGCGAAGGCGCCATCATCGCGTGCGACATCGCCGAGGTCATCGGCACCGCCATCGCCTTGCAGCTGCTGTTCGGCATTCCCCTCGTCGGAGGCGCGCTCATCACGGCGCTCGACGCCTTCCTGCTGCTGCAACTGATGAACAAGGGGTTTCGCTTTCTCGAAGCTTTCGTGGTCGCGCTTCTGATCGTCATCGCGACATGTTTCATCGTTCAGATCGTCGCCGCGTCACCGCCGGTCGCCGCGCTGATTGCAGGCTTCATTCCATCGCGGGAAATCGTGTCCAACCCGGCGATGCTTTACATCGCCATTGGGATCATTGGCGCCACCGTCATGCCGCACAACCTGTATCTGCATTCGTCCATCGTGCAGACCCGTGCGTTCGAGCATACCGACAAGGGGCGCCGCGACGCGATCATATGGGCCACGACAGACAGCACCATCGCTCTCATGCTGGCGCTGTTCACAAACGCGGCCATCCTGGTCGTCGCAGCAGCCGCGTTTCACGACAGCGGCCACGCCGACGTGGCGGAAATCGGCCAAGCCTACGAAGTTCTGTCGCCCCTTTTAGGCCTCGGCCTCGCCTCGACGATTTTCGCCGTCGCCTTGCTGGCCTCGGGCCTGAATTCGACCGTCACCGCCACCTTGGCTGGGCAGATCGTGATGGAAGGGTTCCTGCGGTTGCGTCTGCCGCATTGGGCAAGACGCCTGCTGACGCGCGGCCTTGCGGTGGTGCCCGTCGTTGTCATCGCGGCGATCTATGGCGAGAAAGGAACTGCCCACCTGCTGGTGTTCAGCCAGATCGTCCTGTCGATGCAATTGCCCTTCGCGGTCATCCCGCTGGTCCGTTTCGTCTCCGACCGGCGCAAGATGGGCCATTTCGTCATCGCGCCTTGGCTCGTTGTTCTGTCCTGGGGCGTCACGGCGATCATTCTCGTGCTCAACGGCAAGCTGCTGTTCGACACACTCGCGGGTGGGGGCTAAATTTCACGCGCCATCACGGGTCGTTGGCAGGGCGACCCGCGGCAAGACCCTTGAGCAGACGCCCGACCACGAACACGCCAAGCCCAACGTCCATCACCACCAGCGCAAGATTGTTCTGCAACAGGCTTGCCGCCGCGAACAGCGCCAAGGATAGGTTGCCGACGAAAACCCGCGCCAGCACGTCACGCACCGAGAATCCTCGAGCCACTGCGACCTGATAATAATGCAGACGGTGAGCCTGCCATACCTGATCTCCCCGGCGGAGCCGCCAGAGCAGCGTGATGCCACTGTCCGCGATATAGTAGAGCGGCAGAAGGATGGCAGCCGCCACACCACCGTGAGCCGCAAGATCAATCAGGCAAAAGGCCATCAAAAGGCCGATCGGCAGACTTCCGACATCGCCCAGAAACAGCCGGGCGACGGGCCTGTTCGAAGGCGCGAAACCGACGAGCGCGCCAAGCAGCGCGAGCGCGACAATCCCCCCGACCGGGGAGAGGAAACCCCAGAGCCAGAAGAGCGCCAAAGCCGTCGTGGCGGGGACGAACTCGGCGACCGTCATCCAGTCCATGCCATCCATGAAATTGGTGAGGTTGATGAACCATGCGCCTCCCACGACGAGCAGCACGCGCTCGATCGCAACTGGCAAGAACGGGAAGATTTGGACATTGGGTGGCAGGGCCGCCACCGCGAAGGCGACCGCTAGGAGCTGTAGCGCAAGGCGTGGCAGAGGCGGCAAAGGACGGATGTCATCGATCAGGCCCACCGCCGCCATCAGAAGCGCACCGACACTCACCAGTCCCAACCCGAACCAAGCCATGGTGTCGAAGCGCAGCAGCAATGCGCCGACGATGACCGCCACCCCGGCCCCGGCCATGACCGCGATGCCGCCACCCTGGGGTGTCGGCACGACATGGGCGGAGCGCGCATTGGGCCGCGCCAGCGCATAGCGGACCAGCAGCGGGCGCAGAAGCCGGATGAGCGCTGCCGAAACGAGGCCCGCCAGGACTGGCAGGACGCCGACCGTGATAATGGCTTTGAGTTGAATATCGTCCATCGACTTACTATCAACAGCCTTTGCTTGTTCGCCTGGTGAAACGAGTCACACATGCCTGTGCCGCTGAGCACCCACTTACGCCGCCTCGAATCAGAGGCGATCCATATCATGCGGGAGGTCGCGGCTGAATTCCGCAAGCCCGTGATGCTCTACTCCATCGGCAAGGATTCGAGCGTCATGCTGCATGTGGCGCTCAAAGCTTTTTTCCCGGCCAAGCCTCCGTTCCCGCTGCTGCATGTCGATACGACCTGGAAGTTCCGCGAGATGATCGCTTTCCGGGACGAGGCGGCGAAACGCGCCGGTATGGACCTGCTGGTGCATATCAATCAGGACGGCGTGCGGCGGGGCATATCGCCTGTTGCCTCCGGGTCGTCCGTCCACACCCAGGTGATGAAAACCGAGGGTCTGCGCCAGGCGCTCGACGCCGGCAAGTACGACGCGGCCTTTGGCGGAGCCCGGCGCGACGAGGAAAAGAGCCGCGCCAAGGAGCGCGTCTTCTCCCATCGCTCCTCGACCCATGCCTGGGACCCGCGCAACCAGCGGCCTGAGCTCTGGCATCTCTATAATACCCGGATCAAGACCGGCGAATCGATGCGCGTGTTCCCACTGTCGAACTGGACCGAACTCGACATCTGGGACTACATCCGCGCCGAGGACATTCCCGTCGTGCCGCTCTATTTCGCCAAAGAGCGGCCCGTGGTCCGGCGCGACGGCGCGCTGATCATGGTCGATGACGACCGCCTGCCGCTTCTTCCCGGCGAGACTCCTGAAATGATGAAGGTCCGCTTTCGTACGCTGGGCTGCTATCCGCTGACCGGGGCCGTGCCGTCCGACGCCGAGACGCTCGATGAGATATTGGCCGAGATGCGGGCCTCTACCACCTCCGAGCGGCAGGGGCGGCTGATCGACAGCGACGAATCGGGATCCATGGAAAAGAAAAAGCGCGAGGGATATTTCTGATGTCGAGCGACGCCACCTCGCGCCCCACCCTGCGGTTTCTCACTTGCGGTTCGGTCGATGACGGAAAGTCGACCCTGATCGGGCGTTTGCTCTATGAGCAGAAGTCGATTTTCGACGACCAGCTTTCTGCATTGGAGCGGGATTCGAAGAAGCATGGGACCGTCGGCGACGATATCGACTTCGCGCTGCTGGTCGACGGGCTCGAAGCCGAGCGCGAGCAGGGCATCACCATCGATGTGGCCTATCGCTATTTCTCGACGCCGCGCCGCGCCTTCATCGTGGCCGACACGCCCGGCCATGAGCAGTTTACCCGGAACATGGCAACCGGCGCCTCGAACGCCGATCTCGCCATCCTGCTCGTCGATGCGCGCAAGGGCCTGCTGACCCAGACGCGCCGCCACGCCTATATCGTATCGCTGCTTGGCATCCGCGACGTCGTCCTGGCGGTCAACAAGATCGACCTCGTGGGCTTCGACCAGATAATCTTCGACGATATCGTGACGGCCTTCACGGCGTTTTCAGCCGATCTCGGATTCCGCTCGGTGACCCCCATCCCGGTGTCGGCGCGCTACGGCGACAACCTCTCCGAACGCTCCGCCCGCATGCCCTGGTACGACGGGCCGAGCCTGGTCGGCTTCCTCGAAACCGTGGACGTCATCGACGAGCGCGCGGCCGGGCCTTTCCGCTTGCCGGTCCAATGGGTGAACCGGCCGGATCTCGATTTCCGCGGCTATTGCGGCACTATCGCCGGGGGCGCCGTGAAGCCCGGCGACGATATCGTTGTGGCCGGTTCGGGCCGCACGACCGTCGTGGCTCGCGTCATTGGCTCTGGTGGAGACTTGGCCGTCGCCTCGGCGGGCGATGCCGTAACCCTGACGCTGCGGGATGAGATCGACATCGCGCGCGGCGACGTGCTTGCCGATCCCAAGCAGCGGCCGCCTGTAGCCGACCAATTCGCCGCGCATATCATCTGGATGAGCGAGGACCGGATGTTGCCGGGCCGCTCCTATCTGATGAAGATCGCAGCCCGCCAAATCCCCGTCACGATCACCGAACTCAAGCACCGCGTCGACATCAATACTCTGGATCATAGTGCCGCCAAAACGCTGAGTTTAAACGAGATCGGCTTTTGCAACCTCAACGTCTCGACGCCGATCGCTTTTGACGCCTATCAGGACAACCACGACACCGGTGCCTTCATCCTGATCGACCGCATGACCAATGCCACGGCTGGCGCGGGCCTGATCGATTTCGCTTTGCGCCGCGCGACCAACATCCACTTCCAGGATCTGGCGGTCTCCAAGGAGGCGCGCGCGAAGCTTAAACACCAGAAGCCGGCCATCCTCTGGTTTACCGGCCTGTCTGGCGCCGGCAAATCGACGGTTGCCAATATCGTCGAGGCTAAGCTCCATGCGAGGGGGGCGCATACGTTGATGCTGGACGGTGACAACGTCCGCCACGGTCTCAACAAGGATCTTGGCTTCACGGATGCCGATCGCGTGGAAAACATCCGCCGGGTGGGCGAAGTTGCCCGGCTCATGGTGGAAGCCGGCCTGGTGGTGCTCTGCTCTTTCATCTCGCCGTTCGAAGCCGAGCGGCGAATGGTGCGCAAACTCGTCGGGCCGGACGAATTCATCGAAATCTTCGTCGACGCACCGATCGAGGCCTGTATCGCGCGCGATCCCAAGGGCCTCTATAAGCGCGCCCTCGCTGGGGAGATCCGCAACTTCACCGGCATCGACCAAGCCTACGAAGCGCCGACCGCAGCCGAAGTGGTCCTGGACGCCGGGGTCTCCACACCGGAGAGTCTCGCCGATCAGGTAATCCTAGCGCTCGAAGCCAGGGGCATCATCCAAAGCTTCTGATCCGCAGGACCGGGTTGCGAGCGGATGTCAGGCCATTCACGCGTGTATGAAAGCCTGTATGTCGTGCTGTGCTCCGGTGCCGCACCTACGGTGCATCCCTCAGGCGCGCCCGGTGCGACATTTTGACATCGGGCGACCAAGGAAATATGGCGCAAATAGGGCGCCTTTTGTCATGCTGTTTCGTGAGCCGTGATAAGGCTATTACAAGCGATCGATATCGCATGGGGCGACTGGCAATCAATCATTTCTTTTATTGATCGGACATTGGTGAGCCGCACCTATAAAGCGCTTTACTCTTTAATTTTTTCTGCGTTTATGTTGATTGTATTTACAAGTATTTGTCTTTACTGATAGTTACATAAATATCATAGTGATATTAATTTTTTTCAAAGGTACCACGAACGAGCGCTTGTCGGAAAGCGTTACAATAACAATATAATTTTGGCTTGTTTGTTTTTATAAATTTTGTTCTTATCTAAATCGATCGTGTATCATATGAAATTAAATCTTATATTTATAAATGTACTTGGTTATATGATAATATAATTGCGTGATACATAAAATATATATCCTGTTTTAAAAGATAAACCCTGAACCACGAAGCAAATTCTTCCCTTTTCTATCCTTGAAGCCGCAGTTATAAAATCACATTTTATCGATGGATTGCCGCAATTTGGCATGCGATCTTGGTGATTCTGCGGGAAGCACTTGATAAAAAGAGCAGAAATGGTGTCATTTGCTGATTGTTAAAATGAGCAGTCTGGCCTAGCGTCGTAACGTTGTCACTGCAGAGTGAGAAAATGCCCCACCGCAGGATACTTGTGGTCGAAGATGACCCGGTCCTTAAGTCGCTTGTCATGACGATGCTCGAAGACGCGGGCGTTCCGGCTGTTCACCGGGGTAATGGCGACGAGGCCTTGGGTTATTTGCTCGATAATCCCGGTGAGGTGGCGGCGGTCTTTACCGACATCGTCATGCCGGGAAATATGGATGGATTGCATCTGGCGGAGATCATCGGCCGGCATTGGCCCCAGATCGAGGTGCTGATGACATCCGGTCGCGTTCAACCTTCGCAAACGCTTCCTCAGAACGTGTGTTTCATCCCGAAGCCATGGATGCCGGACCAAGTGGTCACCGCGATGCGCCATGCGCTTTCTGCCGCCGCCTGAGCCCGCCGAAGGGATGAGGACATCGAGAGGCGTGAGTCCGCTGAGGCAGCTTATGACAGGGCAGACCTAAGCTGCCTGCAAGGCCACTGCCGTATCGCGCTGGCCGCTGGCGATGCGCTTGGCGTGGAATGACAGGATCGCATCGTCCGGATGGAGCGCGTGAAGGGCGAGGACCGCCTCAACGCCACTGGCCTCGCCCCGTGAGAGCCGCGCGAAGGCATCGGCGTAGCGATCATGCCAAGCCATTTCGGGCGCCGAGGCTGAGCAGGGCAGGAAAACGCTAACGCAGCGGCTCTTGCCCTTCAGCGCGAGCTCGCCGATCGGGCGGAACCGAATGTCGGAAAGCTCACCCGCCGCATCCACAGTGGCGCGGGAGACGCAAAGGCGGGTTCCCAACCGCTTGTTGGCCGCCTCGAGCCGTGCCGCAGTATTGATCGCGTCGCCATGCGCCGTATAGTCGAAGCGGCGCGCCCCCCCGAAGTTGCCGACCACCGCCCGGCCGGTATTGACCCCGATGCGCGTGATGCCGAACGGCGCTGCGTGATGACGATTGGCGGCCGAGAAGGCGAGCCCGAAGACGTCGGCCGCCATGGCGCATCGAACAGCGCGTTCCGCATGGTCGGGCTGGTCGATCGGGGCGTTGAAGATCGCATGGACGGCATCGCCGACGATCTTGTCGACCGTGCCGCCATGCTCGGTCACGATGGTGCAAAGACCATCCAGATAGGCATTGAGCGTGGTGACCAGAACAGACGGCTCCACAGCCTCGGTAAAGCTGGTAAAGCCTTCGAGATCGCTGAATAGGAAGGTCATCTCCCGCTCTTCTCCGCCGAGCCGCAGGCGATCCGGATCCTTGACCAGCGCTTCAACGAGATTCGGCGATATATAATGACCAAAGGCCGACCGAAGACCCTTGGCGCGACGCTCGATGAGAAGGTAGCGGGCCAACATCGTCACGACGAAGACAACAAGCGATTGCATCGCAATCAGCGTCGGGTCGAACAGCAGACCAAACCTGGCAAAAGCGATAGCGGCTCCACCCAGGCTTCCAGCAAGCCCCACGATCGTAAGCACCAACCCGGCGTTGACGCCGGCGAAGGCGATCAGGCTCGCAATCCCGGCTGATAGCAGGGCTGCCGCGATGAACTCGATCCCGACCGCCACGGAGGGACGCGATAAGTCGATGCCGGTGAGAATCTGCTCGATCGCGCCAGCATGAATGTTGACCCCCGGTTCGAAGGCGGAGATCGGCGTCGGACGCAGGTCTGAGAGACCAACGGCGCTGGTACCGATAAGGACGATGCGACCCTGGACATCGCGCCTGAGATCCTCGCGCACCTGAGCGTCGAGGACCCGGCCGGCCGAAATTGTCATCTCGGGGCGCCGGCGCCCGTAGCGGAGCCACATCGTACCGTCTTGCGCGATGGCGATCTGGCGCTCGCCAAGGCGCGCCGTATAGCCTGTCAACGGACCCCCGGCGCCATTCAGGCGCTCTTCCCGCAGGCCGATGTCGTCGTCGCTCCCGGACGCTACCCGCAACGCCTCGATCGCCAGTGATGGCACGACGGTCCCGTTCAGGGTCATGAATAACGGCAGCCGTCTGACGATTTCATCATGGCCGCCGGACGCGATGGTGAAGCTGCCCTGCCCGGCCGCCGCCTCGTCGAGAGGCCGAAGGTTGGGGATGGCGCCGCCGTATCCCGAGAAACGGGTGATAGGATCCGTGCCCAGGATGGCGATGGATCCCGAAAGGAGCGGCGCCTTTCCGTTGGCAGCGGGGATGAGCCCATAGCCCGTAACGACATGGCCTTTCGCAATCGTGTCGGCGAGCTGCCGGTCATAATCGGGCAGGCTCGCATTGGTCCCTGCGACCGTCACCTTGATCCCGTCTTCGCGCTCCCAGGACGCCGCCAAAACCGCCGGAGAGCTGCGGTCGGGCTCGGCGAAGAGGACATCGAGCCCGATTGCCGAGGCACCCGCTGTCTGAAGCTCACCGATCATCCGCGCGACGACGGAGCGCGACCATGGCCACTGTCCGTAGTGGGCCAGGCTGGCATCGTCGATATCGACGACCACGACGCCGGAGCCCGACACGAGGCTGTCCGCGTCGGCGCGGGGGAACAAACGCTGAAACGTATCGAAACCGTAGGACTGCAGTTCCTCGAAGGGGGACGGAGCGGCCACGCGAATAGAGCCGATGACACAGATCGTGACAAGACCGGCCAGAAAGGGCGACCAAGTCCTCGTCCGTGCCGCGAACCATCCGATTGGGCGGCTATTCATCCGGGGGCTCCTTCGACCAAGTCTTCGTTCCGGAAGATTAGCCTCAATTCCCTTCATTGAAGTAACCCTGTCCCGACAACCAACTCTTAACTATCTGTTTTGTGGAAGGATTAATGAACCTCCGTTAAACCGATAGGCGGAGAAACTAATGGACAACTCCCTCGATTGTCTTCGATTGTCGGCTGGCGCACCTCTCTTCTTCGAGGGTGAGAGTGCCCATGTCGCCTATCTGATCCAACGGGGTGAAATCGAAATTTCCGTCAACCGGGACGGGCAGACGGTCGTGTTGGCGCATCGGGGTGCCGGCGAGATCATCGGCGAGATGGCATTGATCGATCACGGGATTCGATCCGCCTCGGCGATCGCCTCCACCGACTGCGAAATGATCGTGCTCACCGAGCAGCAGATCGGCCACAGGATCGCACAAACCGATCCAATATTGCGGATGTGCCTTGGCGTCGTCATTCAGCGATATCGCGAAACTCTCGCGATCGTCCAGAACGGGAGCAGTCCCAAGCCGCTCGCCCAGGCGTCGCAGGCTCCCCAGGGGGAGGATTTCCGTCAGGCGGTCCAGGTCCTGTCGCTCGAACGGGAAATCCAACGCGCCATTCGCAACAATGAATTCGAGCTTTACTTCCAGCCGATCGTCGATCTTGAGACCTACGATCTTGCGGGATTCGAGGCGCTCATCCGCTGGCACCATCCCGTGCGCGGACTTGTGCCGCCGGTGGAGTTCATTCCCGCCGCTGAGGCGAGCGGCCTGATTTGCGGCATTACCCAATGGTGCCTACGCGAAGTCGGGCGAACTTTTCCCCACATCCTCAATCGAGGCAAGCAGCGCCCCCTCGAAGTTGGAGCGGTGGGCCGCCCGTCGTTGTTCATCACCGTCAACGTGTCCGGTCATGACATTCTCGATACTGCGTTTGACGAGACAATCAGGGCGATTCTTGTCGATGGCGGGGTCGCACCAGAGAATCTTAAGCTCGAAATTACGGAAAGCGTCCTGATGAAAGATCCGGAACGGGCCGGACGCATTCTGCAGGCCTGTCGAAGCCAAGGCATGGGCATCGCGGTCGATGATTTCGGCACAGGCTACTCGAGTTTGAGCTATCTCAGCACGTTGCCGATCACCACGCTGAAGATCGACCGCGCCTTTGTGCGGTCCATCGTCGAGGATGGCCCGAGCCAGAAGATCGTTCGGACGATCCGGCATCTCGCGCGTGAACTTCAGATCCCCGTCGTCGCCGAGGGCATCGAAACGGAAGCCCAGGCCGAAGCCCTCATCGCGATGAACTGCGAATACGGGCAGGGGTATCTCTTCGGTCGCCCGGCGCCGTTGGGCCGCACGCTCGAACTCGTCACTGATTGGTCGCCGCAGCGCTCACTCCGGCTCGGCCAACAGGATACCGCCAAATTGCTTTGCGTTTGACGACGTCGAATCGAAGGAACCACATCATGAAGAATTCGCATCGCGGGGCCGCACTCGGTGTGGCCGGCATCGTGTCTCTCCTCGCCGGAGCCTTCCTGGCCTCGGCCGCTGCTTTGGCGGATCCCGCCACAGTCGGCAGCGTCCAGAAAGCGCAAGGATCGACGCAGGCGTTCCAGGCCGGCGCGCCTCGCGACCTCGCCGTCGAAGGGCCGGTGCTCTTCGCCGATAAGTTGCGGACCGGTACGGATTCGCGACTTGAGGCTAAGCTGGCGGACGGCACGGTGCTGACGCTCGGCGAGAAGGGAAAGATGACGATCGATAAATTCGTCTACGATCCGGATCGCGCGGGAGGCAAGCTGGCGCTCTCGGTCCCGACGGGCGCCTTCCTGTTCGTGGGCGGGAAGATCGAAGGGCCGACCGGGGGCAACGTGTCGATCAAGACTCCCGTTGGGACCCTCGGCGTTCGTGGAACGACGGTGTGGGGAGGCCCTATCGACGGAGGTTTCGGTGTTTTGGTGCTCAGCGGCGAGGTGTCGGTGACAACGCCGCATGGCATGGTCATGCTGGAAAAGGGTCAAGGCACCATGGTCTACGGCGAGAAGACTCCGATGGCGGCAGGCGCTTGGCCGGGCGACCGGGTCCAGCGCGCTGTAGCTTCGATCTCTTTCGCTAAGGCGACGGCGGCCGCAGATACCTCCAAGGTTTTCGGCAACACCAACCTGATCGAGGCCTTCGTGACCGATCTTGGGGCGGACAAGCCGTGACCTGAAAGTCGCGGCGGATCAATATCCGCCGCCGCTCTTTTGTTGAACGCCTCTTGGCCGTAACTTAAGGGATGCGAACGGGTTGTCGGAATCGGCGCAGTGGTGCGTCTCTTGTTTGGTCGAGGAGTCTATCGATGTTCCGTCTCAATCGCCGTGCCTTTCTTGCCGGCGCCTCAAGCCTTGCGGGCTGTGCCTTGTCGCCTCTGGCGGCTTTGGCGCAAGAGCAAGACACGGTTCAGGTCGACGCCAGCGAGGTCTACGCGGCCGTCCAGGGCGAGCCTTTCCCGGTCCCGGCGATCGACTTGAACCGGATCGACGACAGCTTTCTACGATCCGTCGTCGCCTATGACAGTGGCTATGCGCCCGGCACGATCGTGATCGATCCGGCGCAGCGCTACCTTTATCTCACCAGTGGGGACGGCTCGGCGCTGCGATACGGGGTCGGTGTCGGCAAAGAGGGCTTTGCCTGGTCAGGCACCGCTCGCATTCATGACAAGCGCGAATGGCCCGACTGGTACCCGCCCAAGGAGATGCTGGCCCGCCGACCGGACATCATGGACAGTATGAGCCAGTTGCAGAGCGGGATCGGCATGCACGGCGGCCCCGGTAATCCGCTCGGCGCCCGCGCCATGTATCTGTTCCAAGGCAACAAGGACACGCTTTTCCGTATCCATGGGACGATCGAGCCCTGGACGATCGGCAGTCGCGTTTCGTCCGGCTGCATTCGAATGATCAATCAGGACGTGATGGATCTCTATCAGCGCGTACCGGTCGGTACAGATGTGATCGTGCTGGGATCGGCGCAGCCAACAGAGCAAAGCCGCCCCACCCGCCGCCGGCACCGCGAACCGCGATACGATCCTCAGGCCCAGGCTGATCCCGACACCCAGCCGGGAGATGCGGTTCCGCCGCCGGCCGTTCAGGTCCAGTAGCGGACAGACATGGCGCTGAAGCGTTTCTTCAGATCAGCTTCAGCGCTTTTAGGCTGGTGTGGCCGTTGCGCCCCACGATCAGGTGATCGTGCACGGTAATCCCCATCGGCTTTGCGATGCCGATGATCTCATGGGTTATCTTGATGTCGGCGGTCGAGGGCGTCGGATCGCCTGAGGGATGATTGTGAACGAGCACCACGGCGGTGGCGCCAAGCTCGAGCGCGCGCCGGATCACCTCGCGCGGATAGACCGGCGTATGGTCCACGGTGCCGCGACCCTGGACTTCGTCGGTGATCAGCCCGTTCCTTTTATCGAGAAAGATGATGCGGAACTCTTCTTGTTCGGCGAAGGCCATGGCGACACGGCAATAGTCGAGCACCTCGTTCCAGGACGACAGACTCTTACGGTCCTTGACAGCGCCGCGAGCCAGGCGCCGCGCCGCCGCCTCGACGATTTTGATTTCTGTCGCCGCCGCCTCGCCTAGCCCCTCGATTTCCTGCAACCGCTCGGGCCTTGCGCCAAGCACCTGGGCGAACGACCCGAATCGAGCCAGAAGCGCCTTGGCTA
Source organism: Lichenihabitans sp. (assembly GCA_965214365.1). GTDB lineage: Bacteria > Pseudomonadota > Alphaproteobacteria > Rhizobiales > Beijerinckiaceae > Lichenihabitans. The sequence goes on along the minus strand of CBDCBM010000001.1, from coordinate 1,186,596 downwards.
TGGGCTTCACGTCGCGCCGGGGCATGGCTCGAAACAGCAACAATTCGAGCAATTCGTAGTCCGCGACGCTGCTTTCGCCGGCGGCCACGAAACGCTGGCGCAGCCGGTCACGATGTCCGACATGGAGCGGCTCCGGCGCCTTGTCGGATGGTGGCATGACGAGATCTCAGCCTTGAGTGGTCGGAGCCGATCCGTAAGGCGGCTGATGCCATCCGCGCGGCGAATAGGTGAAGACCTCCACTCCCGTCTCGGTCACCCCGACCGTATGTTCGAATTGGGCGGAGAGCGACCGATCCCGCGTGACAGCCGTCCAGCCGTCGCCGAGCACTTTTACCGGGGCACGGCCGAGGTTGACCATCGGCTCAATGGTAAAGAACATGCCGGGCTTGAGCACCACGCCCTCGCCGCGCCGGCCGTAGTGCAGGATGTTGGGCTCGTCGTGGAAGAGCCGGCCGAGGCCGTGACCGCAAAACTCCCGCACGATGGAGCAGCGCTCGCCCTCCGCGAACTCCTGAATGGCGGCGCCGATATCGCCGGTGGTGGCGCCCGGTTGAACGGCCGCGATGCCTCTCAGCAAGGCCTCGTGGGTGACGGCCATCAGTCGTTCCGCCTTCCGGGGGACTTCGCCTACGCCGTACATGCGCGAGCTGTCGCCATGCCAACCATCGACGATCAAGGTCACGTCGATATTGACGATATCCCCGTCCCGAAGCGGCTTGTCGTCCGGAATGCCGTGACACACCACGTGGTTGATCGAGGTGCAGATGGATTTCGTGAAGCCCCGATAGTCAAGCGGCGCCGGATAGGCGTCATGCGCCATGGCGAAATCGAAAACCAACTTGTCCAACGCCTCGGTCGTGACGCCGGGCCGCACGTGGTCCACCAGCAGGTCGAGCGCCTCGGCGGCCAGTTGTCCCGCCTTGCGCATGGCCACGAATCCAGACGCGTCATGCAGTTTGATCTGGCCATTTTTGCGCACAGCCGCCGCGCTCGCTTCGACAAATGTCATTCGAGGTCCAATAGAGGCATCAATATCTCCGCATAAGCTAGGGACTCGGAGGCGATCGGGCAACGACCGCCTGCCCGGCCACGGCTCGCCACGGTGCAAAAAGTGGTGAAACCCGCAAAGGCGGCACGGATACCGGCTTGGCAAGCCGGGAGGAAGGGTTCACACGAGCCCCACATGAAAGCCACGCACGACAATTCGCCCTTTGGCCGGCATGCGCCAAAGGCGCTCATGGCCAATGCGGTCCGCCTCGCCCGACATTGCCCCACCAACTGGATCGGCAAGCGGTTCGCCTTCGTGCTGCGGGCGCTGGCCGTACGGGCACTGCGGGGCAGGCCTCTCGACGTGATGTCGCTCGGTGCGCGCATGCGGCTGTATCCGGCGCATAATTCGGCCGAAAAAAATCTTCTGTTCACGCCGCAATATTTCGATCCTGCCGAGCTGTCGCTGCTGGCGAAGCATCTTTCGGGCGATTTCGTCTTCATCGACATCGGCGCGAACGCGGGCGGCTATGCGCTGCATGTCGCATCCTTCGCCGGACCTCGGTCCCGCATTCTGGCCATCGAGCCCCAGCCGGAGATGTTCGAGCGCCTATCCTACAACATCCGGCAGAATGCTTTTCCGGGCCTCAAGGCCTATGATTGCGCAGTCGCGGATGTGGCCTGCGAGGTGACGCTCTTCATCGACGACGCCAACAAAGGCGAGTCATCGATGCGACTCATCCATGCCGGCGCGCCGGGTCGGCAGATCAAGGTCTCGGCCAAAACGCTTGGCGGCATCGTCGAGGAGGAGGGCTTCACTTCGATCGATGCCATCAAGATCGATGTCGAGGGAGCCGAGGAACTGATCCTGGAACCGTTCTTCCGCGACGTGGGACAACACCTTTGGCCGAGGCTGCTCGTCGTCGAACATGCGCCGACCCGCTGGAGCACGGACCTCCCGGCGATGATCGTCGCCCAGGGCTATCGCAAGGTCCTGACAACGCGCACCAACATCGTTTATGAGCGAATGACGCCTCGATGACGCAGCGGATTGGAGCCATCACGCTGCTCGTCGCGGACTACGACGAGGCCAAGGCCTTCTACACGACGGCGCTCGGGTTCGAAGTCATCGAGGACACGACGCTCGGTGAAGGCAAACGATGGCTGCTGCTGGCGCCGCCGGGCGCACGGGAGACCAGGCTTTTGCTGGCAAAGGCCGACGGAGCCGCACAGCAAGCACGAATCGGCGACCAGACGGGCGGGCGGGTCGCGCTGTTCCTGCATACGGACGATTTCTGGCGGGACCATCGCCGCATGATCGAGGCTGGCGTCCGCTTTGCCGAGACCCCGCGCGAGGAGGTCTACGGGACCGTGGCGGTGTTCGAGGATCTCTACGGCAACCGATGGGATCTCCTGGAGCCGGCGGCATGGAAAGCTGCGCTGCAGGCTTAGATCTGGATATCGGTCGCCGCGAAATCCTGACCCTTGAACAGCAATGGCGCACCGAGCGATTTCGCGAGCGCGGAGGCGGCGCAATCGGCGAGGTTGAGCTTCGCTTGAGAATCCATGCCTTTGCCGTAGCGATCGTAGGCTGCGGCAGCCAATTTGGCTTGAACCTCGTCGAAGGGGACGACTTCAATCCCGTATTCCGCCAAAAATGCCCAGGTCAAATCGATGGCGGAGTTGCCTATTCGCCGACCGAGGACAACAGCCATCTCATGCGCGTTCACGGCTGATATGACGGATCGATCGCTTCCAATAAGCGCGATGGCAATCGTCGCCGAACAATCGACCACGGTCATAGTTCGTTGATTTCATAGACGATCTCCTGAATCGGCCTCGGATCGAGGACCGGGAGCTTGGCGAACTGGGCCTGAATGTCGCGGATAGCCGCACGACGTCGGGCGATTTCTTCGTCCGACACGCGTCCCGGCGTGGCGCTGACCGTCACACGCGGCGAGCCGACCTGTCGTTTCAATGCCGTCGCCACGACATCTTCAACCGTTGTCTTGCGTTGCTCCGCCAATCTCCTGGCAAGAGCTTCAGTCTCTTCCGACAGTTCAAGCATCGCCATCCTCCGTCGCTCGACAATCCTATTGGTTCTATCACAGCCTCGATACCGACAGCGCCCGATCGCAACTCACGATCGACCCGGTGGCAAAACCGAAGGCGCCGGAGGCTAGGGCCGCCACCATGCGGCCGACATCCTCGGGCACGCCCCAGCGCCGCGCCGGCACCAAGCCGGCGGCGATCTTCTCGTCATAAGCGCCGGCGACCCCAGCCGTCATGGCGGTGCGGATGATGCCGGGACGCACCTCGAACACCGGCACGCCTTCGGGCGCGAGCCGAACGGCGAGCGCCTGCGCCCACATCGACAGGCCGGCCTTCGACACGCAATAATCGGCCCGCTCGGGCGACACCATATCGGCGCTGACCGAGGTTACGAAGACGAGCGAGCGAGGGAGGTCCCCGCCGCTCGACAGAATGGCCTTGGCGGCGACCTGGCTTAAAAACGCCGCGCCGCGCAGATTGACGCCAATCACGCGATCGAAATTCTCCGGGGCGAGATCGAGCATGTCGCCACGCAGCACCGAACCGATCCCCGCATTCGAAACGAAACAATGCAAGGCCCCGAAACGCTCGAGGACGGTCTCGATCAATGCCGCATGGCTCGCCACATCGGCCACGTCGTGACGCAGGAAAAGCGCCTCCGAGCCGCCCTGTTGGAAAGCCTTCAAGGCTTCGTCAGCGACCGCATCGACTTCAATGTCAGTGAAGGCAATGTCGTAGCCGGCGCCAGCCAGTGCCATACCGATGGCACGGCCTATGCCGCGCCGCGCCCCGGTGACGAGGGCGACGGGACGATTCATGACGTCAGATCCGTGCGACGAATATGATCGGCGCCCCTCAAGGCCAAGGCCGCGACAGTGAGCGACGGATTGACGGCGGCCGAAGTCACCAGCGTCGAGGCGTCGAGCACAAACAGATTGGAATGGTCGAAGGCGCGACCGAAAGGATCGAGCGGCGTCTTGCCTGGGTCCGTGCCGATGCGGATGGTGCCGCATTGATGTGAGGGGGTCTTGCGGTCGAAGATCCGGGAAAGCGCGAGCGGAAATCCAGCCGCGCTCAAGGCCTGTTTGAGGCGCCGCACAAGGCCGTTGTGGGCCGTCATGTTGGTGCGGTGCCAGTCGAGCACAATTCTGGCGCCATCCAGCCTGACGCGGCTCGACGGATCAGGCAGATCCTCGCTCATGGCGAGAAAGTCGATGGCGTGGCGGCTCATAAGATTGAGCACGCTTTCGGGGACGCGCGGCATATTGGCCTTGAGGATCGCCCCGGAGACGCGGCCGAGCAGCTGGATATTGCCGAGAGGCGGCCCACCGCGACCATCCGACAGATAGAAGTCGTTGAGGCCGAAGGTCTTCTGATAGACCGAAGTGTTGGTGAAACGCGGATCGAGGCCCAGCACGGCGCTGAGATTGTGATTCATGAAATGTCGGCCGACCATACCCGACCCGTTGGCGATGCCGTCCGAAGCGAGCAGAATCGCGGCGGAGCGGACGGCGCCGGCCGCTAGGATCACGATTTTCGGCGACACGGAGTGACTCTCGCCCCGTTGCTCGTATTCGATAGCCGCGATGCGGCCGCCCGGACCCTCGATCAGCCGCCGCACCTCGGCGCCGCTTTCGAGGCGCACGTTAGGGTGGTCGAGGGCCGGCAACAGCGCGCAGGTCTCGGCATCCATCTTGCCGCTGCGAGCATCCGGAAACGCGTCCCACGGCGTTTTGGCAACCGCCATCCAGCGTTCGATGTCGACACCGAGCGGCAAGGACGACGGATGCAAACCTGCCGCTTTGAGGCGCCCCCGGGCTTCGGCGATTGAGGGCTCGTCCGGCACGGGCGCGTGCAGATAGGGCCGGCCGTGCGGCGGCTCGGTCGGGTCCTCGCCCAGCGAACCGCGGACCTGGTAGAGCGCTTCGGCCTCGTCGTACCAGGGCGCGATATCGCCATACCGGATCGGCCAAGGCGGCGCGTCGCCATCCGCATGGGCAACGCCCTCGAAATCCTGGGAGCGGTAGCGGATCAGCACGGCGCCGTAGAATTTCGAATTGCCGCCGTGGTTGTAATAATTCCCTGGATTGAAGCCGATGCCGACCGAATCGTACCAGAGTTCGTCGGGCCGAAAATGACCCCGCCCGAAGATGGCGCGAGCGTCCCTGTTTTCCGGCCTCGCGGGAAGTTGGTGACCTTTTTCGAGAATCAGGATGTTGGCGCCCGTTGGGGCCAGCGCGTAGGCGGCGGTTGCGCCGCCCATGCCGGATCCAATGATGACGATGTCGGGCGAAGCCGTCATGGGCGGCACCCCTCGATGCGCAGCGTCACCGCCCTATTCCCCGCGAAACACGGGAGAGCGTTTTTCGCGGAATCCGGCAACACCTTCCTTGAGGTCTTGCGTCGTCGAAACCAGCGCCCCCGCCAAAATCTCGATCGCGGCGGCGGCATCCTCGTTTTCAGCCGCGTTGATGAGTTGTTTGGCGATGGTGGTCGCGACCGGGCCGCGCGACAGAATGCGATCGGTCCAACGCCTAGCGGCCATCATGACCTCGCCCTTCGGGACGACTTCGTCCACGAGACCCCATTCGAAAGCCGTCTGGGCGGTGACGATCTCGCCTGTTAGCGCCAGACGCCGCACCACCTGCCCGCCGCACCGCGTGACAAGACGCTGCGTCCCGGACCACCCTGGGACCATGCCAAGGCCGGTCTCGGGCAGGCCAAGCTTGGCTTGCTCCTCGCAGAGACGAAAATCGGCCGTGGCGGCGAGTTCGAGACCGCCGCCGAGCGCGTGCCCGTTCAGCGCTGCGATCAGCGGCACCTTCAGGCGGGCCAACCGATCGAAGGCTTGATGGCCTTTGCGCACCCAGCTTTGACCCATGGCCAGCGGTGACAGTCCGCCCCAGGCCGCGATGTCGCCCCCGGCGCAAAAGGCCTTGCCGTCGCCGGTGAGGATCGCGACCCGCACGGATGGGTCATCGTCTATGCGATCGGCGGCTCTCGAGAGCCCTTCGATCATCGCCTCGTCGAGCGCGTTCAGCGTCTCTGGCCGGGCGAGCGTGATGGTTGCGACGCCTTGCGCGATATCGAGACGAATGGCGCCCGTCATCAGCCGGTCCCCACGCTGCTGCCGCCGGACGCACGAAGCGTGAGACCGATCTTCTCCGGCCTGAACAACACCGCCTCCATGGGTTTCGGTGCGCGGGGCACCAACAGTGGAAATCCCGATTGCCCCAGGATGTCGCGATCGAGGTCGACGCCGGGCGCGATTTCCGTGACGGCGACGCCGTCCTTCGTCAGAACCATCACGCAGCGTTCTGTCACGTAGGTGATCTCCTGTCCTTGCGCTATGGCGCGCCGCCCCGAGAAGGAGACGTGCTCCACCTCCTCGACCAGCTTTTTCACCTTACCCTCGCGCAAGATCGCTAGCTGGCCGTCCTCGACGCCGAGCTTGGCGGCCGCATTGAAGAAGCCGGAAAAGACGATGCGCTTGGCGCGAGCCGTAATGTCGACGAATCCCCCTGCCCCAGCCGTCACATGCGGCTTGGCGCCCAGCCGGGACACGTTGACTGAGCCGCTCCGGTCGATCTGCAGGAAGGACAGCAGCGACGCATCGAAGCCACCGCCCTGGAAGTAGGTGAAGTTCACCGGCGAGGGAACAATGGCTTCGGCGTTGGAGGAGCAGCCGAACTGGAAATCGAGCAGCGGGACGCCGCCAACCGCGCCATGTTCGATCATCCAGGTCACGTCGCCGTGCCGGCCCTCTTCGATGAAGATGCGCGGCACGTTAGCCGAAATGCCGAAACCGATGTTGACCGCGTCCCCAAAGCGCATCTCTTGCGCGACGCGCCGGGCGATCACCTTGCCGACATCGAAGTTTGGGACCTCGAAACTCGACACGGGGCGGAACACCTCGCCCGAAATGGCTGGCTCGTAGACCGTCTGGGTCGTCTGCATCTGGTCGGGCACGACCACGATTACATCCACGAAGATGCCCGGCACCGCCACCGCAAAAGGCTTGATGGTGCCGCTTTTGGCGAGCCGCTTCACCTGCGCGATGACGAGCCCGCCATTGTTCCGCGCCGCCAGCGCCTGTTCCACCGGCCCCAGATAGGCGCCCTCGTGTTCGAAGGAGAGGTTGCCGCGCTCATCCGCTGTCGTGGCGCGGATAATTGCGACATCGGGTACGATGGATTTGAAGAACAGCCAGTCCTCGCCCTCGAACTCGACGTGCCGCACCACCGGCTCCCTCGCGGCGCGGGCGTTCATGGCGCAGCCGTGCCGTTTGGGGTCGGCGAAGGTGTCGAGGCCGACCTTGGTCAGCACGCCAGGGCGTTTGGCCGCCGCCTCGCGGTGCATGTCGAACAGGATGCCGGAGGGGATATTATAGGCCGGAATGGCATCCGCCTCGATCATCTGCCAGATCTTCGGCGGCTCGGCCGAGGAGGGTCCGGACGGATAGGAACCGGCGATGATCTTCGCCAGCAAACCAGGCTTCGCGATATGGTCGATGCCCTTGATCCCCCACATATCGCCGGCCGCGATGGGATGGAGCGTGGTGATCGCGCGGGGGTGTCCCGAGGCGTCGAAGCGCCGGCCGATGGCGGCGAGCATCGCATCGGGGCATCCGAGCCCCGAAGCCGCCGACACGGTGACGACGGCGCCGTCTGCGATGAGTGCGGCGGCATCGTCTTCCGACAAGACACGCGGAAAGGCCATGGGCTCAGATCCCCGGCTCGACCGCCACTTCGCGGCCCGTCCTCGCGGATTCGGCGGCCGCGATGGCAAGCGCCATGGACCTCACGCCATCCGCGCCATTGGCGCTCGGCCGGCCGGTGCCCCGGATCGCGTCATGGAACCGGCTGACGCTGCGCACGTAGAGATTGCCGTGGTCGATGGCGAGTTGTTCCTCGCCGGCCTCGGTCCGCAAAGTGACGCTGCCGATCGGGCGTTGCGTCATGCAGTCTTCGGCGTAGAGCGAGCCCTCCGTGCCATGCACCTCGAAGCCGGTCTTGGCGAAGGCGGTCGTGAAGGCGTCGTGCATCTGGGCGATGAGGCCGCTCTTGAAGCGCGCCAATGTCATGACGCCGTCCGGCAGGCCGGCCGAGGCCATGCCGGAACTCTGCGTCATCGCGGTGACGGCGACGGGCTCGTCGTCGAGGACGAAGCGGAGCGTATCGGCGTCGTGGACCGTGATGTCGAGCACGACGCCGCCCCCGGCCTGCGGGCTCGTCAGCCGCCAGCCTTGCAGATGTTCGGGCAGGTAGACCGCATGGGCCACCCTAGCGAAGAGCGGCTTGCCGATGCGCCCGGCCTTGATGGCATCGCGCATGGCTCGGTGCGTGCCGGCATTGCGCAGATGATGGTTCGTGCCCATCACGATCCCCGCCGCCCGGCAGGCTTCCACCATGTCGCGGGCATCGTCCATGGTCAGCGCCAGCGGTTTTTCACACAGGACGTGCTTGCCGGCCGCGGCGGCGGCGAGGGTTTGCGGTTTATGAAGCTCGTTCGTGGTGGCGATGTAGACCGCGTCGATGCCGCTGGAAAGCAGCGCGTCGAGGTCCGTCATCGCGTGCGGAATCCCGTTCGCCTTGGCATAGGCCTCGCCCCGCGCGGCATCGCTGGAGAGCACAGCTATGACCGTGCCGCCCGCCTCGCGGATGGCGCCGATCATCCATTCCTTGGCGATTGTGGTGGCGCCGACGATACCCCAGCGGATCGAATCCTGTGTCATGCGATGGCCTTCATGGTTGCGGGAGCCCCGGTGCTGTCGCGCACGACAAGCCGCGCCTCCCCGATATAGGTTTCCGTCACGCGATCGGAGGTAGCCATGCGCCGCAGCAGCATTTGCCCAGCCCGCTCGCCGAGTTCGCTGCCGTTGACCGAGACCGTGGTCAACGCGGGGGATACCTGTCGCGCCTCGGTGGTGTCGTCGAAGCCGGTCACTGACATATCCACGCCCGCCACAAGGCCGTGACGCTGCAAGGCCAGCATGGCGCCGATGGCCACGACATCGTTGAAACAGACGATCGCGCTCGGGCGGTCGCCGCGCGTCAGCAGCGCCGACATGGCCGCGAAGCCGCCGTCCTTGCTGGGCGCGCTCTCGATCATCAGGCTGGCATCCGTCACGAAGCCGGCCTCATCCAGCGCCTCGCGAAAACCGTCGATCCTGTCCTGGCGAACGCAGGTCGGCGGCATGCCGCCGAGGAAACCGATGCGGCGATGCCCCAGCCTGATCAGATGCTGCGTCACCCGCCCGGCGCCTGCCCGGTTGTCCGAACAGACGAGCGAGGCGTGAGCGCCTTCGATTCTTCGGATCGCCAGAACGAGCGGGATGCCCCACGCCACGATGGCGTTGATCTCTCCCGCGTCGCTGTCGGCGGTCGGGCACAGAATGAGTCCCGATGCCCCATGCTCGCGCATGGACCGAACGACTTCAGCCTGCCGGACGAGACTTTCGTCCGTGTGGGCAAGGAGCGGTACGAAACCGGAGGCGCGCAACACGCGCTCGATTCCGATGGCGAGTTCCGCGAAGAAGGGATTGGACAGGTCGTTGATCACCATGCCGACGACACGCGAGCGCGCGTTTCGCAGATTGGCGGCCGAGCGGTTGTAGACATAGCCAAGGTCGTCCATGGCCCGGCGCACGGCATCGCGTTTGGCGGCCTTGACCTGGGCGCTGCCGTTCAGGACCAGCGATACAGTGGATTTCGACACACCGGCGGCTTGCGCGATGTCGATGATCGTGACCCTCCGATCCACGCGCGTGCCTCCGAACCGCTACTATTGGAACGTTCCATATGGCAGCCGCCGTCGGCTCGCAAGAGGATCATGCTGGCCCCATTCAGTGCGGCCCGACTCCCCGGGGCTCAAGGAGGTCCCGATCGCAATAGGCTCTGATGTCGTCGGAAAATCCGTGCCGAGTTGTCAGCAACGCGCTTTAGGTCAAACCCAAATTTTAACGAAGAAACCTTGCGTTAAAAGCTTGGTAATTGAAGCCGCATATCATCGTATCGAGCACCACTATTGCTGATTGGCTTTCGAAGAAATTCGATAGAGAGAGTCTCGCTATGATGAGCATTCGTCGCACCTTTCAGTCTAAATCTGGGGGCGTGCTCGCAGCGTTAAATAAATCTCTTGCTATCATAGAGTTCGATCGTAAAGGCAATATTCTCGAGGCTAATTCTTGTTTTTGTCAAGTGATGGGCTATAGCGCATCCGAAATTATCGGTAGACACCATAGCATGTTCGTCGATCATGACTTGGCAAGATCGACTGAATATAAGGATTTTTGGCTGAAGCTTGGACAGGGTCAGTTCGAAAGTCGAGAGTATCGCCGCATTGGTAAAAACGGAAAGCAGGTTTGGATTCAAGCCTCGTACAACCCCGTGCTGAATGCTGCCGGCAATGTTTCGCGCGTTGTAAAAGTCGCGACCGACACCACTGCGGCACGACTGAAGAACGCGGCATTCGAAGCCAAGTTGACGGCCATCTCACGGGTGCAGGGACTCATTGAATTCACCCCCAGCGGCGAAATCCTCACCGCCAACGAAAATTTTCTCGCGGTGATGGGCTACCGGCTGGATGAGGTCAAAAACAAGCATCATCGGATGTTCGTCGATGAAACCTATGCCCAATCGACCGAATACAAGGATTTTTGGCGAAAGTTGAACAACGGCGAATTTATCGCCGCCGAGTTCCAAAGGTTCGGGAAAGGCAGGAAGGAAGTCTGGATCGAGGCGTCCTACAATCCAATTTTCGACCTGGACAACAAGGTCACGTCGATCGTGAAGTTCGCCACCGATATCAGCGGCCGCATCCGTGCAGTGACGGAGGTCGCCGGTGGGCTGGCGGCGTTGGCCAACAACAACCTCGAACACCGGCTGGACCAGCCATTCATCCCGGCCTTCGAACAGCTTCGCTCCGATTACAACGATTCGCTTACGGGATTGCAGGCGACCATGACGAGAGTCGTGGCAAGCGCCGAAACGATCAACACCGCGAGCCGGGAACTTGTCGTCTCCTCGAACGACATGTCGCGACGCGTCGAGCAGCAAGCGGCCGGCCTGGAAGAGACCGCAGCCGCGCTGGAGGAGATCACCGCCACCGTCAAGCGGAGTGCCGAGGGTGCCCTGGAAGCCGCCCTTGCGGCCTCCGGCGCCCGATCGGGCACCGCCCTATCGGGAAAGGTCATGAATCAGGCTGCCGTGGTCATGAGCGAGATCAACGACAGTTCCGATAAGATTAGCCAGATTATTGGAATTATTGACGAAATATCCTTTCAGACCAATCTTCTCGCGCTTAACGCCGGCGTGGAAGCCGCGCGTGCCGGCGATGCCGGGCGCGGTTTCGCCGTCGTGGCGCAAGAAGTGCGCGCTCTTGCGCAACGCTCGGCCGTTGCCGCCAAGGAGATCAAGTCGCTGATTTCCGCCAGCTCGGCGCAGGTGAAACGTGGCGTCAAGCTAGTGAACGAGACCGCTAGCGCCCTGCAGGAGGTCACGGCCAAAGTCGGCAAGATCGATACGGTGCTGTCTGAAATGGCCAATGCCGCGCAGGAACAGGCCACGGGCCTTGGCGAGGTCAACATCGCGGTCAACCAAATGGACCAGGTGACTCAACAGAACGCCGCGATGATCGAGCAAGCGACAGCTGCGGCCGCAAGTCTTCAAAGCGAAGCGGTGGAAATGGCGGCCCTGATGGGCCGGTTCCGCATCGGGACCGAAACAAAGCCGACAGCTTGGGCTCCGCACCAGACCTCGGCCAACCCGAGCCGTCCAGCGCCAGCCCAAAAACAGCGTCGCGCTTCATGATGGCGCGCTTATCGGTTCGTCAGCATGGCCTATGGCCAATGATCGCCCCGACTGACGTCCGGCCGCAAAGCTGAGTTGCAGACCTCCGTCCCACCTGAAGTGGGCGGAGGATCGATCGTTAGAGAGACTGAAAGATGAGCCCAGATACCGAGCGACAAAGAGTCCAACGTCTCCATGCCATGGGAATCTTAGATTCACCGGAAAGCCGGCTGTTCCGCATCCTCGCCGAACAAGCCCTCGAGTTGTTCCCGGGCACCTCGATCGCTGCCGTTTCGCTGGTGGACAATGATCGCCAATGGTTCAAATCGATCGTCGGGATGGATGCGAAGGAGACGCCCCGTAGTGTCTCTTTTGTTCCCACACGATTGAAACCCCCAGCGTGATGGTGGTGGAGGATGCGACGCAGGATAGCCGTTTTGTCAGCAATCCTTTGGTAACCTCATCGCCCGGAATCCGCTTCTACGCCGGCGTCAAATTGATGGACGGCATCGGCGCACTTTGCGTCATTGGACGGCGCGCTCGCCAGGCAACGCAAGATGAGATCACGAAACTGAAGAAACTGGCGCGATACGTCGACATTCAATTGCTGGCGCATGGCACATTGTTCAATGTCGGGGGTGTTTCGCAAGCGGCGGCCAATAGCCAATCAAGATAGTCGCGCCACGACGCGCTCATCCATCCTGAAACACGCACCCTGACCGGCCTGACGGCGACATACTCCATCCGACGGCCGATCAAGCGTTTCGTGAAGCTCACCCACTCTTGGGCTTCGAGAAGATCGCCTCGACCGTCTGCGCGCGCGCCGGCCGGCCGACGATGCCGACGCCGTCACCCGCATGCACGGTCACAGTGCCCTGCGGCTGCAGAAGTGTGTCCCCGTTCTGTCGGTCGAGCGCCACGACGAGAAAGGTGCCGGCCCCAAGGGCTTCGATCTCGCCGATCGTCGCGCCCACGCAACGGCTTCCCCGCTCCGCCGCGACGACTTCGAGTTCGAGACCGAGGCGCCTCAGGTCGCGCCCGAGCTTGTCGAGATCACCCTCCCGCGCGCCGGAGAGTATCTTCGCCACATCTTGATAGAGCAGCAATTCGGCCATCCGCTCGGCGCCGATCCGGGTCGGCAGAACCACCCGGTCGGCGCCGGCCTGGATCAGCTTGCTTTCGGTCGAGGGAGCCTCCCCGCGCGCGATGATGCTCAACTCGCGGTTCAATGAGCGGGCGCTGAGGGTGATGAAGACATTGGCCGCGTCGTCGGGCAGCACCGTGGCGAGGGCCCGCGCCCGGGATATACCGGCGAGACGCAGCACGTCCTCATCGGTCGCGTCGCCTTGGAGGATGAGGTAGCCGAGATCGCGTGCGCCTCCGAGGCGCTCAGCTCCCCGGTCGAGGACGACGAAAGCACATTGTCCGGCGTGCAACTCGCGCGCCAGCATCTGGCCGATGCGACCGTAACCGCAGATGATGACGTGGCCCGAAAGTCGGTCGATATCGTTCTGCATCCGTCGGGATCCGAAAAATTGTTGGAACTGGCTGGCGGTGATGAGCTGGATCAGGCTGCCGGTGAGGAACATCATTCCGGTGCAGCCGGTGATGATCAGGGTTATTGTGATGGCCCGCAGCGCGGATGTATCGATTGGCGCCACCTCGTCGTAGCCAACCGTATAGACGGTGATGACCACCATGTAGACAGCGTCGCCGAGCCGCCATCCGCAAGCCACATAGGCCGCCGTCGCCAAGGCGCACACCGCCAGCATGAAGATGACGCCGGCGACGAGATTGCGAAGCGGCGACGCCAGGAATTGCAGCATGACGGCCCCGACCTCGAGCTTAAGCTCGCCGAGTTGGAAGATAGATCCATTTCACGACAAGGAAAAACTGGCGGGGCGCATGAAATGTACGGCGTAACTGCGCTCGCATTTACACGCGCACGCTCCCTCGCTATCTTTTCTGGAACGTTCCAAAATACGATCGGTGAGGGAAGCGCATGACCGGATTGGTGTTACCGCGACCGGATGGCCGTCTTGAAACCTACCGGCTGGGGCCGGCATCGTCCTTCCCGGAGCGAGGCCCTCCGATCTCGATGCGTACCGTCTATGCGGCCGCGCATGTCGTCGCGGATCCGTTCGCTTCCCCTGCCCGCTGGCAGCGAAGCGCCATCGACTGGGACGCCACGCTGGCGTTTCGGCATCGGCTATGGGGCCTCGGCTTCAAGGTCGCGGAGGCGATGGACACGGCGCAGCGCGGCATGGGGCTCGACTGGGAGGATGCCGGCGAATTGATCCGCCGCGTGCTCGGCGAGGCCCGCACGGTCGAGGGGGCTGATCTGGCCTGCGGGGTCGGCACCGATCACCTCGCGCCAGGCCAAGCCCGAACGCTCGACGACATCATCGCGGCCTATGAAAACCAATTCGCCCATGTTGAACGCTACGGCGGCCGGGCCATCATCATGGCCAGCCGTGAATTCTGCCGGGTCGCCCGATCTCCCGAGGACTATCTTGCGGTCTATGGCCGCCTGATTTCTGGCGCCCGGGAGAAGGTGGTGCTGCATTGGCTCGGCGCCATGTTCGACCCGGAACTTGACGGATATTGGGGCAGCCGGACGATCGAAACTGCCATGCGCACCTGCCTCGACCTGATCGAGGCTCAGCGCGACAAGATCGATGGCATCAAGATTTCGCTCCTCGACAAGTCTCACGAGGAAACGATGCGGGCTTTGCTCCCCGATGGGGTAAAAATGTACACGGGCGACGATTTTAATTTCGCCGAGACGATGGAAGGTGACGGCACGCGCCATTCCCACGGCCTTCTCGGCATTTTCGACCCGATCGCGCCGGCTGCCGCCGCTGCGCTTGCTCACCTCGCCGCAGGGGATACCGAAGGCTACCGGGCCATTCTTGCCCCGACGGTCCCGCTATCGCGCCGCATCTTCGAGGCTCCCACGCGTTACTATAAGGCCGGCGTCGTCCTGATGGCGTGGCTCAACGGCTTCCAATCGCATTTTACGATGGTCGGCGGTCTTCAATCGGCCCGTAGCATTGTTCACTATGCGGACATTTTCCGCCTCGCCGATCGCGCAGGACTGTTCGTGGACCCCGATTTGGCGGCATCGCGCATGCGCGCGCTCTGCCAAACACTCGGCATCGCCTGAGTATTGTTCGACCCTACGGGATCACGATGCCTCTGGATGAACTCCACTAAAAGGCATCGTGATCGGTTACAATGATGGACAGCCCGCGCCAGACTGCATTTTTCAGTTTCTCGTGACGGTAAATTTGCCCTTGCCCGAAAATCGGCCGGTGCGTTAACCGAATGGTTCCTCTTCTCTGTCAGCTTGATTGAGCGGCCCGGACTCAACGCGTCGTGATTGCGGATTGTGGTTCGACCGATGACAGGCCGACCCTTTGAGAGGACCGCTCGTTTGGCCAAAAGACCTGCGAAGACTTCCGAACCGGCGGCACAGCCCATGGTTGTCATTGCCGACAAGCAAAACCTGATCACGTTGCCCGAGACGCTGGACCTCGCGGCCGCGACGGGTTTCGCCAAATCATTGCTGGCGATGCGTGGAGCGGACGTCACAGTCGACGCCTCGCAGGTCCGCCACCTCGGTGGCCAATGCGCCCAAGTCCTGGTTTCGGCGGCTCAAACGTGGCGTCACGATCAGGCCGACCTACAAATCGTCGAAGGGTCGTCGGAATTCTTGGCAGCGGTGCGGCTGCTGGGGCTGACGTCCGCTCTTGAGATCAAGGAAGCGTGCTGATGAGCAAAGTCGTTCTGACCGTCGATGATTCACGGACGATGCGGGACATGCTGAAGGCGGCTCTGTCTTCGGCTGGTTACTCGGTCGTCCAGGCAGAGGACGGCATCCATGGGCTTGAAGTCCTGGCCGGTATCCGCCCAGACGTGATCATTACCGATATCAACATGCCGCGGATGGACGGCTTCGGCTTCATCGCCGGCGTCCGCGAAGGCGGCCCCAACCGGGCCGTGCCGATCCTGGTGCTCAGCACCGAGAGCGCGGCGGAGAAGAAGAACAAGGCTCGTACCGCTGGCGCGACGGGCTGGATCGTCAAGCCGTTCGATCCGGTCAAGCTCGTCGACGCTGTCCGCCGCGTGGCCGCCTAACATCATGCATCGCTCACTGAAACCTTAGGAGTTTCTCGCTTGGACACGATGGCGGCGATCAAGCAAACATTCTTCCAGGAATGCGAAGAGCAGCTGGTTGAACTTGAGACGGGTTTGCTCGCCATTGAGGAGGGCGACCACGATCCTGAAACGGTGAATGCGGTGTTCCGCGCCGTGCATTCGATCAAGGGCGGTGCCGGCGCGTTCAATCTCACCGACCTCGTTCATTTCGCGCATATTTTCGAAAGCGCGATGGAACTGGTGCGGACCAACAAGCTGGCGCCGACCCCGCCGGTCCTCAAGATCATGCTGCGCGCCGCCGACATCCTGGCTGATCTCGTCCGTGCGGCCCGCGACGACAAACCGGTCGACCCGGCTCGCAACGTCGCGGTCGTCGCGGAACTGCAAGCCCTCGCACCCCCTCCCAAGGTGAGCGAGACCCCCGACTTCGATCTCGAGTTCACGCCGGTCACCGTGGACCTCGCCGATTTCGGCGACTTCGGCGACCTGCTGGCAGCCCCGGCTCCGGAAGGATTTACGATCGGCTTCCGGCCGCGCGCCGACCTCTATGCCAAAGGGAACGAGACCGCGATCCTGCTGCGCGAGGTGGAGCGCCTCGGCTCGGTCGAGGTCACATGCGATTTCAGCGAAGTTCCCCTGCTCGACGAGCTTGATCCCGAAGGCGCCTATATGGCCTGGACGATCGTGCTGTCGACCACGCAGGACGAGACCGCCGTCCGCGAGATCTTCGATTTTGTCGAATGGGACAGCACCCTGACGATCGAGCCGATCTCCCCGCCCCAACCCGAGCCCGTCGCCGAACTGCCCCCCATTGACGTCCCCGTCGCGGCGGCGGCAGAGGTCCCTTCGGAAGCCGCACGTCCTTCCACACCCGGCACCCCCGGGCCCCGCGCTTCGGCCAGCGAGGCGGCAGCTCCCGATCAGCCCGCCGGGGAAGCCAAAGGCTCCGCCCCAGCCGGCGCGACGATCCGCGTCGATCTCGAACGTGTCGACCGACTGATCGATCTCGTTGGCGAGCTCGTCATCAATCAGGCGATGCTCGCTGAGCGGGTGACCGAGGCGGGACTAGCCCGTGTTTCAGCAGTGGCGACCGGGCTCGATGAGCTCGAGCAATTAACGCGCGAAATCCAAGACAGCGTGATGGCAATCCGCGCGCAGCCGGTCAAATCGGTGTTCCAGCGCATGCCTCGTCTGGTGCGCGAAGTCGCACTCCAGACCGGGAAGTCGGTGCGCCTGTTGACCGAAGGCGAAGCCACCGAGGTCGACAAGACCGTGATCGAGCGGCTCAGCGATCCGCTGACCCACATGATCCGCAATGCCATCGACCATGGCCTCGAAACGCCGGCGACGCGGCTGGCGAACGGCAAGCCGGCGGAAGGCGTCGTGAAACTGTCGGCCCTGCATCGATCCGGACGCATCGTCATCGAGATCGCCGACGACGGCGCCGGCATCAATCGCGGCAGGGTGAAGATGATCGCAGTCGAAAAGGGTCTGGTGTCGCCCGACGCCAAACTCTCCGACGAGGAAATCGACAACCTCATCTTCCTGCCCGGCTTCTCCACCGCCGCCGTGGTCTCGGACATTTCGGGTCGAGGCGTCGGCATGGACGTCGTCAAGCGCTCCATCCAGGCGCTGGGCGGACGGATCACGATCACGTCGCGGCCCGGCCTCGGCTCGACCTTCAGCATGAGCCTTCCGCTCACCCTCGCGGTGCTCGACGGCATGGTGGTGACGGTGGCCGGACAGACCCTGGTCATTCCCTTGACCGCGATCGTCGAAACCCTGCTGCCCCGCGCCAGCACAGTCCACAGTTTCGGCGGCTCCTCCCGCGTCATCGGGGTCCGGAACGGTTTCATTCCCTTGATCGACGTGGGTCAGGTTCTTCAATATCGCGACGAGCCCGCCGACCCGAAATCCGGCATCGCGCTTCTGGTCGAGGCCGAGGGCGGCACGCGCAGCGCACTTCTGGTGGACGCCATCCAGGGCCAGCGGCAGGTCGTGATCAAGAGCCTCGAGGCAAATTACGGGCGTGTTCCGGGCATCGCGGCCGCCACGATCCTTGGCGATGGGCGCGTCGCACTCATCCTCGATGTCGACGCGGTCGTCAGCGGTTCTCGCGCCGATGCCAACACCGACTTCTCCTTCGCTCTTGCTGGGTGACGACAATGGAAAACAAAGTCAAGACAGAGGCCGCGAGCGCGCGGGAGCTCATTACCTTCCTGATCGGCAGCCAGGAATTTTGCGTCGACATCATGTCCGTGCGCGAAATTCGCGGATGGACGCCCGCCACCCCCCTGCCCCATTCCCCGGGTTTCGTGCGAGGCGTCATCAACCTGCGGGGCGCGGTTCTATCGATCGTCGATCTTGCGGCGCGTCTCGGACTGCAGCCGACGGAGCCTTCCGCCCGCCACGTCATCATCGTGGCTCAGGTCGGCGCTCAGGTGGTTGGTCTTCTGGTCGACGCCGTATCGGATATCCTGACCGTGAGCTCGGACACCATTCAGCCGACCCCGGACGTGGCCTCCGACATGGCCCGGAGCTTCGTGCGCGGCGTACTGGCGATCGACGGTCGCATGATCAGTTTGATCACGCTGGATCAGGTGCTCCCCCCTGCGGAGCGTGAGGCTGCTTGACCGCCATGCAACAGAATTCTCTTAAAATAGGTGCCGCGAGCATCGTCGAAGGAGAATTCGCGTTCAGTGGCGAAGACTTCCGAAAAATTGCTGCGATGATGCATGCCGACGCCGGGATTTTCCTCCCCGACGCCAAGGCGACGCTGGTTTATTCGAGGCTGGTCAAGCGGCTCCGGATCTTGGGCCTCAGTTCCTTCCGCGACTATTGCGAACTTGTGGCGGATCAATCGGGGGTCGACGAACGACAGAAGATGTTGGCGGCACTTACGACCAACGTCACCCGTTTCTTCCGAGAACCGCATCATTTCGAATATCTCAAGGAGACGTTGCTGCCGCCGCTGCTGCAAGCCGCCAAACGGGGTGGCCGCGTCAGGATATGGTCGGCAGGGTGTTCGCGCGGTCACGAGCCCTATTCGATGGCCATGACGGTTCTCTCGCTGATGCCCAATGCCGCTGATCACGACGTCAGGATACTGGCCAGCGACATCGACCCCAATGTGGTTCAAGAAGGCCGGGATGGCATTTACGAGGCCACCGAAATCAACAGCGTGCCCCCCAATGAACGCGCGCGCTTCTTCGTGCCCGCCGAGGGCGCCAACAGCCGGATGATGAGTGTGGTCGAGGACGTTCGACGCCTCGTTTCGTTTCGCGAGCTGAACCTCATCGGAAAGTGGCCCATGAAGGGACGGTTCGATGCGATTTTCTGCCGGAACGTCGTCATCTATTTCGACGAAGCGACGCAGGGAAAAATTTGGAGCCGTTTTGCTCCTATGCTGATGCCCGCCGGCACCTTGTGCATAGGCCATTCGGAGCGACTGACGGGTCTTGCGGTGCCGCTGTTCAAAAGCGTCGGAATTACCACCTACCAGCTCGAGGGAGGGAGGGGCGCGTGAGAAAGAACAGGATCCTGATCGTCGATGATTCGGCGAGCATGCGCCAGCTCATCGCCAGCGTGCTCAACAGCGCGCCGGACATCGAGGTCGTCGGCGAGGCCGCTGATCCGCTGGAGGCCCGCGAGGCGATCAAAGCGTTAAATCCTGATGTCGTGACGCTCGACGTCGAGATGCCGAACATGAACGGCATCGATTTTCTTGAAAAACTGATGCGGCTGCGCCCGACACCCGTCATCATGGTCTCGAACCTGACCCAGCGGGGCGGCGACATCACCATCAAGGCCCTGGAAATCGGGGCTTTCGATTGCGTGGCAAAACCAGCGCCCGGCGATCCGGAGCTGTTTGCCGGCCTCGTCGAAAAGGTCCGGCTCGCGGCGGAAGCTAAGCCGCGTATGACAGGATCGGCCGCCGGCAGGGATTTGGCGCGGTCTCCCAGTCATTCGACGCCGAACAGCTACAGGCCCGGCGGTAAAGTCGTGGCGATCGGTTCTTCAACCGGCGGGGTCGAGGCTCTGACGACGGTGCTGGCCGGTTTTCCAGCGAATTGTCCGCCGACCGTCATCACCCAGCATATGCCGGGTACCTTTACCAAGAGCTTCGCGGACCGGCTCAACCGGCTTTGCGAGGCCACGGTCTGCGAGGCTTTCGATGGTGCGCCGCTCGTTCCAGGGCGGATCTATATTGCACCAGGTGGAACGACCTCGCATTTGGAAATCGCCGGGACGGAATCGTCCATGCGATGCCGGATGAGGGTCGGCGACCTCGTCAACGGCCACCGCCCTTCGGTTGACGTCCTTTTCAAATCCGTCGCCAAAGTCGCCTCGGCGGGGGCGCTCGGCGTCATTTTGACAGGGATGGGACGAGACGGGGCGGATGGACTTTTGACCATGCGCCAAGCCGGAGCCCGAACACTCGGTCAAGATGCCGCCAGCTCACTGATTTACGGTATGCCGCGTACGGCGTTCGAGGCTGGGGGCGTCGAACGTCAACTTTCGCTCAGTAAAATCGGCGCCGAAATCCTGTCGATCACTAGTCAGTAACACGAGGCACGACCATGCCCTTGGCATCAGCTCTTAAGGTTCTCATAGCCGACGATCAACAGACCAGCCGTCTGCTGATTCGCTCGGGCCTGACTGACCTCGGCATCTCCAATGTGTCGATGGCCAAAGACGGCCAGGAGGCCCTCGATATGATCATGAAACAGCCGGCGCATCTGGTGATTTCGGATTACCACATGCCCAGACTGAATGGGGTCGAACTTTTGCGTGCGGTGAGGGCGCACGGGCCGACGCAGAAATCGGCGTTCTTTCTGTTGACAGGGGTCGAGGACAAGGAATTCCTGCAGACCGCGATCAGCCTGAAGGTGAACAATTATCTTAAAAAGCCGGTCTCTGTGCCCGAACTGCGCAAGAAGATCGAAGCCGTTTTCGGTCCGTTGCAATAATGGCCATCTCCTCCGCGGCATCATTGGGCGATCGGTTCGGTCAAAAGGACGGAGCGACCCCGCATCACGTCATCCAAGGCGAGCAGAAGATCAGTAGCGATCCGAACGCCGTTCTGACGACGATCCTGGGATCGTGCGTGTCGGCGTGCCTGCGGGACCCGATCGCGGGGATCGGCGGCATGAATCACTTTCTGCTTCCCGGTGCCGAGGCCGGCTCCGGCGCGGCCGAGCGCTTCGGCGTGCATGCCATGGAGCTTCTGGTCAACGCCATGCTTGAGCGGGGCGCGGCGCGGCACCGGCTCGAGGCCAAATTGTTCGGGGGCGCCAAGACCATCAACGGTCTTTCCGAGGTCGGCAATATGAACGCCGCATTCGCCGAGGCCTTCCTAAGGCGTGAGCGAATCTCGAATGTCGGCGGATGTCTGCGCGGCGACAGAGGCCGGCGCATCCAGTTCTGGCCGGTTTCGGGCCGAGCCCGGCGCGTCTTTCTCGCCTATGCCGAGGACAAGCCCAGCCGCGCCGTTGCTCCCGCGCCCGATTTCGGCAGCCTGGAATTATTTTGACCATTGTGGTTCGTTCAGTCGCCGGAGTTCGTTCCATGCAGCCCGTGAAAGTTCCAATGGCCGATATGGATGCGATGCCCGTTGCCACGATCCTCGAACGGATCGGAGCGGAACTGGGCAATCTCGCGGATCAGGTCGACAATCTGCAGGACTCGCTCGGTCCGCTTCTCATGGAAGCCGCGAAGGACCAGCCGCATGCGATGGTCGATATCCAGGCCCTCGACTCGATCGCCCAAACCTTGTCGAATTTGTCGAGCTTCGTTGGGGGGATGTCCCGCTCAGGTCTCGATACCCATACGATCGCCATCCTTCCGTTGGCCGACCGTGTAACCTTGGCCGACCTCGCCGACCGCCTGCGCGGCCACGGTCCCGGCGACGGCGACGAGGATTTCGAACTATTCTAGGGCACGATCTCTTTGGATGGAATTCATCCAAAGAGATCGACGTGTTCGATTTCAATATTTTAGAGCATGTCGTCTTAATCTGGCATGCTCCGAGTCAAAATAGGCGAGCACGATGGTTCACGCCAGTCGGCGACCGGTGGCTTCGGGGACTGAGAGCCCCTCATGCCTCCGCATTGGAATGTGATTACTCAAAAGCAGCAGAAGCAGCCCGGCACCGAGCATTGCTGAACCAAGGACGGTCAGATAACTGCCCGCGCCCGCCGCCGAGATCACCGCCGCCCCCACGAAGGCCGACAAGATCGCGCCGAGCCGGCCAAATGCCAGGGCGCTCGCCGTCCCGGTGGCGCGAATGGCGGTGGGATAAACATGCGCCGCCACGGCATAGAGCGTCGATTGCACTGCATTGACACATAGTCCGTGAATGCCGAGCCCAACGATCAGCACCACCGTCTGCCCGATGTCGACAGTCTCCAGCGCGAAAGCGCTACCTGCAGCCGCCAGGGCGCAGACCACCAGCGGAAGGCGTGATCCGTAGCGTTGGATCGCGCCGGCGCAGAGCAGCGACCCCAAAACGCCGCCGAGATTATACGCCGTCAGTCCCGAGGTCGCCTGCGCGGCGTTCAGCCCTTGCGCCGTCAACATCGTCGGCAACCAACTGAACGCGCTATAGACGGCCAGCAGACAGAGGAAGAACGCGCCCCAGAGCGCCATCGTGTCGCGTAACCGGTCGCTCTTGAAGAGGGCGGCGATCCCCTCATGCCCCGCCGCAGGCGTATCCGAGCGGTCCGTGAACGACGTCTCGGGCGCGGTCGGTCGGCCCATTCGACCGAGGAGCCGCACAAGGTCCGCCCAACGGGTGGAATGCCGGGCCAGGAACCGAGGGGATTCGGGCAAGATGAAGAGCAATACGGCAAACAGAACGAGAGGCATCACTCCGCCGGCCAGGAACAAAGTGCGCCAGCCGGCAGCCGGCACCACAAACCCGGCATAGAGCCCGGCCAGCATGCCGCCGAGCGGCACGCAGACGATGGTCAGCGTGATCATCATGGTACGGTGACGGCGCGGTGTGAATTCGGCGGACAGCGTGGTCGACGACGGCAAGGCACCCCCAATGCCGAGCCCCGCGACGAAGCGGAGCGTCATGATCGTGAAGAGATCCGGCGCAAGGCCGATCAGGCAAGTGGCGGTGCTAAAAATCAGCACCGATAAAAGAATCGCATTGCGGCGTCCGAACCGGTCGGCGATCAATCCTACAGATGCGCTGCCGAGGCTCATGCCGATGAGGCCGGCGGCCACCACAGGCGTGAAGGCCCCACGCGTCAGGCCCCATTCCTTCATGAGCGAGGGGATCGCATAGCCGATCAATTGACTGTCGAACCCATCGAGGATCACCGAAAGCGCCGCGAGCCCCACGACGACCTTCTGCATGGCAGTCCATGCGCCGCTATCGATGACCTCGGCGATATCGAGTGTCGCGCCGGCCCGCGCCGCGTTCATCAACTCCGCCATCCGAGGGTTTGCCCGGCGGCAACGCGCGCGACATCGTCACCGCTATGCGACTTCATATGGTCCTCCCTCGCCAATCTCGCGTAGCCGACCGCCGAGTGAGGCGTGTCGATCGGCCGGAGAGTAGATTGGGCGACACTGCCGAGCAAATCCCTCCGGTCACATCGAGCGAGACGGTTGAGAGGCGCCGAGCGACCATCACCGCGCCGCCGCCTTCTTGATCACCCGGCGAGGGCGTGCCGAAGTTTGGTGATGTCGGCTTCGTCGTGGAGCGCCTCGCGGAAGCAGGCGGTGACGCGCTCCTGGCTGAACGAGGTTTTGGCCAGGGTTTTCGCGCGCGCGCCGAGAATCTGGTTCACCTCTTCGTCGTGGCGGAGTCTAGCCCTATTTGAGGGTAATCCCGGAGCATTGAAACGCATTCTGAAGATTTGCGGCGCCTCGTTCTCAACCCCGCCTCTTCTACCAACCCTCGAAACTCCGCCTCACCCGGCCCAGGAACGCCGCGCGACTTTCGGGCGTGGTGTGGTTCAGGTCGTGGAGGGCGAGATAGTGGCATTGGGCGGTTCGGGCCACCTGCGCCCGGAGACTGCGCGAGAAGAAGTGTTTTGGCGGATCGCCGGCCAGAAACGTGCGCCAGCGGTTGCCCCCATAGGTGCAGACGGCGGACATCCGCCGGATATGGCGCAGCAGGAAACCGAGGTTGCCGTTCGCGTCGATCTCGAAAGAAACCCCCGGCAGGAAGACCCGATCGACATACCCCTTGAGAATGGCGGGAAAGCCGTAGTTCCAGACCGGATGGACCAGCACCAGCCCCTCGGCCGCCTTGAGCCGGCGCACATGGTCTTCGACGCCCGCCTGGTTCAGCCCTGTGTCGTGGTAGTCGATGCGTCCCTGCCGGGACAGGACTGGATCGAAGCCTTCGGCATTCAGGTCGCAATCGTCGACCTCATGGCCGCCCTGCCGCAAGGTCGAGACGACGACATCATGCTGCGCCGAGACGAAACTGGTTTCGACCGGATGGGCATAGAGCACCAGAACCTTCATGCCGCGATCATCCAGGGGCCGCGAGGGACGGGAATAGATAGGTCTTGCCGCTCGCGAAATCGAAATCGGGATCGTCCCAGGCGATCATCTTGCCGGGATTGAGGAGCCCCTGCGGATCGGCCTCGCGCTTGAAGGCAAGCTGGGCCGCATCCGTCTGCTTCATGCCCCCCTCCTCCAGCGTATAACGGTGCGGGTTGAAGACCGGCGCGCCCATGTCTTCGTGGATGCGGATGATCTCGTCGAGCCGCGCCGCCGTGGTGAACCGCACCAGAGGCAGCCCAAAACAGGTCACCTTGCCGTTGAAGCGCGTATATTCGAGATGGGCCATCACCTCGTCGCCGAAATGCCGGTGGATATCGCGCACCAGGCGTAACTGGTCGGGAAAGGGATAGAGCACCTGCAGATAGGTGATGGCGGGATCGACCCTGAGCGCCCGCAGCGTCGTGTGGTTCCAGGCGAGTTCATAGGTGGGCGGAAGGCCTTCGCGCTGCTCGGGCGAGGCGGTCGAGGCGTCGAGCAGGATATCGGCTCGCCCGAACTGGCTGCAGAAGACCCGAAAGGCATCGAGCGCATGAGCCGCCACCATGACGAGGACGATGCTCTGGCCGGCGGGGATCAGCCGGCGGTGGCGCAGGAAGTACAGCTGCGGCACCGGCGCGGCGATGGGCGTCACGAGCTTGGTCAGGATGCCGTCCTGCTCTCCGAGTTCGTTGCCAAACCGCGTCGCGCGCTCGAAATCGTCGAACCCCACAATGACGTCGATCCAGTCGTAAGCCGCCGCCAGCGGCATCTCGACCTCCGTAATGATGCCCGTGGTCCCATAGGCATGCAAAACCTTGGGCAGATCGGCACTCTCGATCGTGAGGAGGCGCGGATGGCTTTCCATGGTGGCGACCGTCACCGACAGGATGTTGCCGAGGTCGCGCAGGCCGCCCCAGCGGATCGACCCGACACCGCCCGACCCGCCGGCGATGAAACCGCCGATCGAAGCCGTATTATAGGTCGAGGGATGCAGCCGCAGTTCCTGCGCCGAATGCGCCCTGGTCTGGCGGTCGCTGTCGGCCAGGATCAGACCGGGCCCACACCGTAGACGGCCGGGAGCGATCGTCTCCACGTCGGTCAGATCGGCGAGGCTGAGCACGATGCCGCCGTCAATCGGCATCGCCTGCCCGTAATTGCCTGTGCCCGAACCGCGCGGCGTCACCGGAATGCCGAGCGCATGGGCGGCGGCCAGCGTCTCGACCACTTGCGCCGTATTGGCCGGCGACACCACGATGTCGGCGACGACATGATCGAGTAGCTGTTTGAGGATCGGTGAATACCAATAGAAATCCCGGCTCTTCTGCTTTACCAGCGCCGGATGGGTCTCGTGCTTGATCGGGCCGAGCCGCCTTATCAGCGTTTCGACATCGTAGCGGCCGGTCATGGCTTGAGCCCCTGGAGCAGATCGAGGTTCGCATAAGCCGGCGCCTCGGCCACGATCGGGCGACCGTGCCGGACCACCGTCCGTGTTGTGGACGGCCGCGCCATGAACTCACTCAGGCTGCGGGCGCCGAAGAGAATGAAATCCGCAGCCTCGCCAACGGCAAAGCGGCCACAATGGCTGCTGCGCAAGATCTCGGCGGGCGTCGCGGCCACGGTCCTGGCCCAATCCGCGAAGGGATGGTCGAGATGTAGGATGCGGGTGCCCTCGCGCCACACCTCCGCCATGTCGAGATCGCCGTAGGCATAGAAAGGGTCGCGGGTATTGTCGCTGGCGATCACGACCGGCACTCCTGCCGCCGCGAGTTCCTTCAGCGCCGTCGTCCCTCGCCAGCGCGGCGTGGTCGCGCCCCGATCCTGAAGATACATATTGCACATCGGCAGCGAGACGACGGCGACGCCGGCGCGGGCCACGACATCGATCGTTCGATGGCGCTCTTCCTCGGCCATGATCGAGAGCGAGCAGCAGTGGCCGGCAAGAACCTTGCCCTCGAAACCGACATCGAGCGCGGTTTGGGCGATCACGGCGAGCGTATTGACCGAGGGATCGCCCGTCTCGTCCACGTGGAAATCCAGGTCCCAACCCTTGTCCGAGGCAAGGCCGAACAGCCGTTTCAAACCAGGCCATAGGGTGGCATGCGGATAGGTCACCGCCCCGAGACACGACCCGAAGGCGCCGACCATCTCCTCGACGGCGCGCATATGCGTGTCGTCCATCGCGAATTCGATGCCGAACAGCGGCGAGGCCTGAAGGTCGATCCGTCCGCGCCAGGCGTCGCGCATCTCGCCGAGAACGGGCCAGGAGACGCGGATTTGCGGCCCCAGGCTATCGATATGCGTGCGGATCGCGGCTGTGCCATGCGCATAGGCGGATTCGAGACCGAAGCGCATGCGGGTCTGGACGTCTTCGGTCGTCCAATGGGCGGCGCGATCCGCGCCGACGGTCTCGATGGCACGGTCTCTCGTCCCGTCGGCCCGGGGCGTGCGCGGCCAGATATGGCCCTTGTCGAGATGCGTGTGGGCATCGACGAAACACGGCATGACGAGGCAAGGCGCGCCAGCGACGTAGGGTAGGTCCTGATCCCGCCCGTCTTGCGCTGGAGGCACAAGAGCGTCTGGCAGGCCTTGCGCCACGGCGATTGCATCGATCCGCCCGTCCGCGATCACGATATCGACGACACAAAGGCCTTCCGCATCGACCGTGCCGATCGGCTGATCGAGAAGCGAGGCCGGCACCCGAGCGTTGCGGATGCCCCAGCGTTTCGCACCGGGAGGAGTAGTGAGCTGGCGCATCTTAGACCCCGCGCTGACGAGCGCTGTCATGCCATCGATGAAGCAGGAGATAGGTCAACAAGGTGAAGGTGAGATAGATGATGATGCCGGTGAGGGAGATCAGCGTCAAAGCCGCGAACATGCGCGGAATGTTGAGCCGGTAGCCTGACTCGACGATCCGGAAGGCAAGCCCCGATCCCTTGCCGGCGGACCCTGCCGCGACTTCGGCCACGATCGCACCGATCAAGGCGAGGCCGCCCCCGATCCGCAGGCCTCCTAGGAAATAGGGCAGCGCACCCGGCAAGCGCAGATAGAAGAGCTGCTGCGAGCGGCTGGCGCGATAAAGCTCCATCAATTCGAGAAGGTTGTGATCTGTCGAGGCGAGGCCGAGCACGGTGTTCGACAGGATGGGGAAGAAAGCCACAAGAAAAGCGCAGACGAGCACGGCGGTGCCGGAATCGAAGTAGACGAGAAGCAAAGGCGCGATCGAGACGATGGGCGTCACCTGCATCACGACCGCGAAGGGAAAGAAGCTGCGCTCGATCCACTTCGACTGCGCGAACAGGATGGCGAGCGCGATGCTGCCAGCCGTGGCGAGGAACAGGGCCGTTAGGGTGATCCTGAGCGTCACCCAGAGCGAACCCGACAATGTCTGCCAGTCCTTGACGAGCGTCGCCGCCACGACGCTCGGCGCCGGCAAGAGATAGGGCGGAATGGCATTGACCCGAACCACCACTTCCCAGCCGATGAGTGCGGCGACGAAGATCGCGAGCGGCAGCAGGATTTCAACCAGCCGCTCGCCCGAGACACGCGGCCGTGGACGGTTCGCCGTGACGCCGGCGAGATCGGAGAACCTGTCCGCGGGATCGGCGATGCTCATATATGGTCTTCCTCGGCCGTCGCACCATGCAGCGCATGCGAGGCCCGCCGGCACGTGTCGTTATAGAACGCGGTCGTGCGGAACTCCTCGTCGCGCAGCATCGGCCCGGGTACGGCGATGCTCTCGATGATGCGTCCCGGTCGGGACGCCATCACGACGATGCGGCTCGAAAGATAGACGCTTTCGTAGACAGAATGGGTAACGAACACGACGGTCGTCCCCAGATCCCGCTTCAGCGCCATGACGTCGTTGTTGAGTTTGAATCGGGTGATCTCGTCGAGGGCCGCGAAGGGTTCGTCCATCAAGAGCAGCTTTGGCTTGACCACGAGCGCCCGGGCGATCGACACGCGCATCTTCATTCCGCCGGACAGTTCACGCGGATAGTGTTTGGCGAATTTGGAAAGGCCCACCAGGGCCAGAGCTTCCTCGATGCGGCCGCGTCCCGCCTCGCGCGATATTTTGCGCAGTCGCAGGGGAAGCCAGACATTGTCGAAGACCGTAGCCCAGGGCATGAGCGTCGGCTCCTGGAACACGAAGCCGACTTCCGGTTGGGGGCCGTCCCAAGCGATCCGGCCCGAGGATGGCTGCACAAGGCCCGCGAGCAGGCGCAACGCCGTCGACTTGCCGCAGCCGGACGGGCCGATCAGCGACAGGAATTCTCCCTCGAACACCTCAAGGTCGAGCCGGGTCAAGGCGACGGTCCCGTTGGCAAACGTCTTGGATACGCCGCCCAGCGAGACCAGTCTCGCAGAGGCCTGCGCTTCGCCGGGACTTGGAAGGTCAAGCAGCGCTGTCATCGGAGGGTTTCGGCAGAGGCTTTCCTCCCGCTACTTCGGCTCGAGATCCAGACCAACCTTCTTGTCGACGAACTGCACCGTATAGGCCTGTTTGTAGTCGAGGTCGGCGGACACGACCTTGGCCATGACCATCTTGTCGAAGAAGTCCTTCTGTTTAGCGTCGGTCATGGCCCCTATACCGAGCGTCTTGGTATCCCCGGAATCGACGACCCCATATTCCTTGAGCTTCGCGATCGAATAGGCGATCTGCTCATCCGTCATCTCCGGATTGTCGGCTTTGATCGCTGCGTTGGCTTTTTTATTGTCACCATAAAGATAATTGTACCAGCCGATGATAGAGCCATCGACGAAACGCTGCACGATATCCGCATGCTGGGCCACCATGGCCTGTCGGGCGAGGATCGTCGTCGCATAGGTGGAAAAGCCGTTATCCGCGAGCAGGAACACGTTGGGCTTGAACCCGCCCTGGCGTTCGACCTCGAACGGTTCCGACGTCAGGTAACCCTGCATGACGGACGACTTGTCGGCGAGGAACGGCCCCGGGTTGAAGGTGTAGGGCTTGACCAGTTCATCCTTGAACCCGTAGGCGGCCCGCATCCAGGCATAAAATGTGGCGGTGGCGCTGCTGGAGATGAAGATGGGCGCCTTGTTCAGGCTTGCGAATGTGTCGAGCCCGACGCCCGGATGGGAGATCATCACCTGGGGATCTTTTTGGAAGATCGCGGCCACGACCTCGATCGGCACCTTCTGATCAATGGCGTTGAAGGCCGAGATCATGTTGTCGCCCATGTAGAAGTCTATCTTGCCGGTCGGCAGCAGCAGCAGGTTGTTCGCCTGCGGGCCACCCTGCACGATCGTGACGTCGAGGCCGTATTTGGCATAGGTCCCGTCGACCACGGCCTGATAGAAGCCGCCATGCTCGGCTTCGGCCAGCCAATTGGTGCCGAAGCTCATCTTGTCCGCCGCCTGGGCGTCGCCGAGCGCCGCGCCGAGGAGCAGCGCCGCCCCCATCATCCGAGCCAACATCCTGACGCTCTCCTCATTCGACAGCGCACCAGGCGCCGGGCCGCACTACTCCCACCGATGGTTAGCAAAGTCTATGCCTCCCCGGCGCTTGCGGGCCCGTCCACTCGAGCCTAGCCTTGATCGCATGTTCAAACATCTCAACCCGCCAAGCCTGCATCCGCCCTTCGCCCGCTACGTGCACGGCATCGTGGTGCCGGCCGGGGCGGATATGATCTTCTGTTCGGGGCAACTCGGCATCGGGCTCGACAAAACCATCCCGCCCGATGTCGAGGGACAGGCGGCCCTCTGTTTCGAGGCCATCGCCGCCATTCTGGCCGAGGGGGGCATGGATCTGGCCTGCCTGGTGCGGATAAACGCTTTTGTCTCGGCTCGCGAGCACCTTGGCGGCTATATGGCGGTGCGCGACCGCTTCGTCCCCGCACCCCCACCCGCGTCCACGCTGATGATCGTGTCCGGTTTCGCCCGGCCCGAATTCGTGGTCGAGGTCGAGGCCGTCGCGGCGAGGCGTGGCTAATCTTTAGGCATCGAGGTCATCATGGGTCTGCGCACGAAGTTCTGGGCCGAGTTGAGCTGGACGGAATTCAGCGAGGCCGACATGGCCAACGTCATCGCGGTGCTGCCTGTCGCCGCCATCGAACAGCATGGGCCGCATCTGCCGGTCGGCGTCGACACCTACATCATGGAAGGCTACCTCCGGCGCGCCATCGAGCGTATTCCGACCGAGCTGCCGGTGCTGGTGCTTCCCATACAGGCGGTGTGCAAATCGAACGAGCATCTGGGCTTTCCAGGCACGCTGACGCTCTCGGCCGAAACGGTGATCCGCACCTGGACGGAGATCGGCGAGAGCGTGTTCAGGGCCGGGTGCCGCAAGCTCGTCATCGTCAATTCGCATGGCGGCAACATCCCGCCGCTCGACATCGTGGCGCGTGAGCTTCGGGTCCGGCTCGGCATGCTGGTCGTCGTCGCCTCATGGAGCCGCTTCGGCTATCCGGACGGCCTCTATCCGGCCGAGGAACGGATGCATGGCATCCACGCGGGCGAAGCCGAGACCTCGCTGATGATGGCCTTCCGGCCAGACCTCGTGCGGCTCGACAAGATCGAGAACTTCGTGCCCGCCAGCATTGCCATCGAACAGGAATTCACCTGGCTCCGCGTGACGCAACCGGTCGGCTTCGGCTGGGCCGCGCAGGACGTTTCGCCAAAGGGCGCGATGGGCAATGCCTCGGCCGGTACCCCGGAGAAAGGCGAAGCCTCGGCGGATTACGGCGCCACGGCCTTCGTCGAATTGCTCCACGATGTCCATGCCTTCGATGTGGCCCGTTTGCGAAACGGTCCGCTGGGCGCCCCAATCCGTTAAGCCCGCGCGTCAGTCGCTACACGGGCGGGCGACGCCGTAAATGCATCGCGCGCCACGGCCCTCCCTATGGTAGACTTGAGTATGACCATTGCCGTAGCCCGCCCGGCCGCTGGCGCGAACCCGACCAGTCTGACGCGGGATCGCGCGAAACTCGACGACGATATCGCCGCGCTTCGCGCAGAGGCCGGCGATGACCCCGCTTTCCGCAAGGCCGTGGTCGAACGGTTCCGTCGCTATCTCACCGAGGGACGGGCCACGATCGTGGCTGCCTTCGAGGCCCGGCACGGAGGTCTGCGCTGCGCCAAAGAGATCGCCGACCTCGAGAACGATCTGATCCGCGCGATTTATGCCTATGTGGTGCGTTTCGTCTATCCGCTGCAGAAGCCATCATCGAGCGAGAGACTTTGCGTCGTGGCGGTCGGTGGCTACGGCCGCGGCACGCTCGCGCCGGGCTCGGACATCGACCTCCTGTTTCTGCTGCCCTACAAGCAGACGCCGTGGGGAGAAAGTGTCGTCGAGGCGATACTCTATGTGTTGTGGGACCTGCGTCAGAAGGTCGGCCATTCCACTCGCTCGGTGGATGAATGTATCCGCCAGGCGAAAGCCGATATGACGATCCGCACCGCCGTGTTCGAGGCGCGCTGTATCCTGGGCGATGAGGCGCTCTACAAGGAATTACGCACGCGGTTCGAGCGCGAGGTGGTGGCCAAGACCGCCCGGGAATTCGTTGCCGCGAAACTGATCGAGCGCGAAACCAGGATCGCCCGCGCCGGCGCCTCGCGCTACCTCGTCGAGCCCAACGTCAAGGAAGGCAAAGGCGGCCTTCGCGACCTCAATACGCTGTTCTGGATCTCGACTTACGTTTATTTCGGCCATACCGGCGACGATCTGGTCCGCGCCGGCCTGTTCACGCGCAAGGAATTCGCCCTCTTCCGGCGATGCGAGGAATTTTTATGGCGGGTGCGCTGCCAGTTGCACATCGTCGCGGGACGGGCCGAGGAACGGCTGAGCTTCGATTATCAGCGGGTCATCGCAGCCAAGCTCGGCTACGGGAATCACGCTGGCCTCTCCTCGGTCGAGCGGTTCATGAAGCACTATTTCCTGGTCGCGAAAAGTGTCGGCGACCTGACCGCCATCGTCTGCGCAGCGTTGGAAGAGAAGGAAGCCAAGGCCCCCGCGCGGTTTGACCGCATCGCCAACACTTTCCTGCGGCGCAACCGCACCATCCCGGGTTCTGGCGACTTCGCCATCGAGTTCGATCGCCTGACCGTGGCGCGTCGGGATGCCTTCGAGCACGATCCGGTCAACCTCATCCGGCTCTTCTCCATCGCCGACCGCCACTCGCTGCCGATCCATCCCGACGCGACGCGGCTCGTCACCTTGTCGCTGCGCCGCATCGATGCCGACCTCCGGGCCAACCCCGAGGCCAATCACCTCTTCATGGAGATTCTGACCTCCCGCAACGCGCCCGAGACGACGCTGCGGCGGATGAACGAGGCGGGGGTCCTCGGCCGGTTCATCCCGGAATTTGGCCGCATCGTCGCAATGATGCAGTTCAACATGTACCACCATTATACGGTGGACGAGCACCTGCTGCGGGCGGTGGGTCATCTGGCCGATATCGACGCGGGACGCTCGAAGAGCGAACATCCGCTCGCCAATGATCTGATGCCATCCGTCGAGGCGCGAGGTGCGCTCTATCTGGCGGTGTTCCTGCATGATGTCGCCAAGGGCCGAGACGAAGACCATTCCCTGGCCGGCGCGACCCTGGCCCGGCGTCTGGCGCCCCGTTTCGAGCTTTCTCCCCAGGATCGCGACCTCACGGTCT
Source organism: Lichenihabitans sp. (assembly GCA_965214365.1). Classification (GTDB taxonomy): domain Bacteria; phylum Pseudomonadota; class Alphaproteobacteria; order Rhizobiales; family Beijerinckiaceae; genus Lichenihabitans. The sequence goes on along the minus strand of CBDCBM010000001.1, from coordinate 1,153,478 downwards.
GGCTCATCGAGAACCACCTCGTCATGTCCAATACGGCCCAGAGCCGCGACCTGAACGATCCCAAGACCATCGAGACCTTCGCCGGCATCGTGCAGACGATGGATAGATTGAAGTGCCTGATGATCCTCACGATTTGTGACATCAAGGCAGTCGGCCCCGGCGTCTGGAACGGCTGGAAGGGGCAACTCTTGCGCACGCTTTATCGCGAAGCCGAGATGCTGATCCAGGGCATTGACACCTATTCGGACCACAACACCCAGGTGCTTGCCGCCAAGGCGGAATTGCGCCAGGCGATTCCCGAATGGTCCGACGCCGAATTCGAGGCCTATGCCGGCCGCCACTATCCCTATTACTGGATCAGGGTGGATTTAGCCCGCAAGATGCGGGAAGCGAAGCTCCTGGTATCCCTCCAACGAGACGGGAAGTCGTTGGGCTCGCAGGTTTCGACCGAGGCCTTCCGCGGCGTGACGCAAATGACGATCGCGGCGCCGGACCACCCACGCCTTCTGTCGGTGATCGCCGGCGCCTGCGCCACGGCCGGCGCCAATATCGTGGATGCCCATATCTATACGACAACGGACGGCTTCGCGCTCGACACCGTCGCGGTGTCGCGCGCGTTCGAGCAGGACGAGGACGAGTTGCGGCGCGCCGGCCGCATCGCCAACGGCGTCGAACGGGCCCTGCGCGGCGAGATCAGATTGTCCGAAACCGTTGCGGCCAAGGACGCGATCCCAAAGGGCGGCAGGTCGGCGTTCGAACTCGAACCCAAGATCAAGTTCGACAATACGGCCTCACGCCGCCATACGGTGCTGCAATTCAGCGGTTTCGATCGCCCCGGCCTGCTGTATGACCTCACAAGGGCGCTGTCGAACCTCAACCTCAATATAGCCTCGGCCCATGTCGCCACCTTCGGCGAGAAGGCCGTGGACAGTTTCTACGTCACCGACCTGACCGGCGCGAAGATCACCGAGCCGACCCGCGAGGAGGCCATTCGCCGCCATCTGGTCGACACGTTTTCAGGCAAGGGCCGCGCCTGACAAGCCAATGGGTTTTGGCCCCGCTGGACGAGGGCGCTTGATTTTCATGCCGTCCCGCCAGATATGGGCTGCGACATCGTGGCCGCCCCGGATTTGCAGGCGGCCAGGGTTGGCGGCCGGGTGGCCGTTTATATGTTCCGTGGTCGGAACGCCGCCGCCGTTCGGGCGGCCGTTCCTGTGACAGAGTGATTGGCATGACCGATAAAGACGAAACCATCTCGCCAGAGGCCGCGCCCGCACCTGAAGACATCGGGGCGGCTGCCTCGAACCCCGCCGAGGTGGAAGCCCTTGCCGTGACGGAGGCTCTGAGGGCCGAGGTCGCCTCGCTCAAGGACCGTATCCTCAGGACCATGGCCGAGATGGAAAACCTGCGTCGCCGCACCGAAAAGGAGGTTGCCGACGCCAAATCCTATGGGGTGTCCTCCTTCGCCCGCGACATGCTCCCTGTGGCGGATAACCTGCAGCGGGCGCAAGCCAGCCTGCCGGCCGACGCTCGCGGCGAGTTGGGCCCGGCCGTTAAAAGCTTCATCGAAGGCGTTGAACTCACCGAACGGGATTTCCTCTCCCGCCTCGCCCGCTTCGGCATCAAGCCGATGGAAACGTCGGGTCAACGGTTCGACCCCAATCGCCATGAAGCCTTGTTCGAACTGCCGGATCCGTCCGTGCCGTCCGGTACTGTCGTGAAGGAGGTCGAGACCGGCTACACCATCGCGGATCGTGTCCTGCGCCCGGCCAAGGTCGGCGTGGCGCGCGGCGGCGCCAAGGCTGAAACCCCGGCACAATAGGGCTACGCGATCCAGACTGGCTGTCGATGGGCGTCCGGCTTCTCAGAACCGTGAAGCCGGGCCCGACGACGGTGTATCTTTGACGGATTTTTGAGCTGTCGTTGGGCGACCGGCTTGAACAGCACCGCCGAAGGACTACTAAAGCCGATTCGATTGACCGTCGAGAGTCCGTTGGACCCCGTGATGAAGATGATCTTCAAGCCGACCAGCCCAGCGGCTCGGACCATTAGTCAGAGTCGGACTTGGCGCGGCATCACCCTGCCATTGGGATCCTGATCGGCGTCCGCAAGGGACCGACGAACCATGGTGGTCAACCCACGCGCCTTGGATAAGGTGGTGAAATCCTCGGGACGGAACGGGAACGTATCTGACCCCTGAAAGATCCGAAGCCCATGCTTCGTCATCACGGCATCCCCGGTCTGAAGCGTTGTGTCGTTATACATAGAGACCTTGGGCGCGGTCCCGGCCAGCATGATGCCGCTAGACGGACGGGCATGAACGGTAAGCATGCGTTGCGATCCACCGTGCTTACCGGACGCAAAACGTTGCCGCGATCTTACGCCTGCGAGGCGGCCCATCCGGGGCAGCGCCGAAGACGCGACGTCGACAGAAGGCCCTTCGTGCGCAGACTCAATGAAGAATTGCTTCGAGCCAGCGTCATCCCTGGCCGTTGCCGCACTCACCATACCCGCAATGACCAGGGAGGCCACGCCGATGGCCCCTAAAATGGACAAATGTCTTTTATTGTAGGAGCTGCATAACAAGATCATCGTATTTCAACCCACGCCTTACATCGAACGTCAGACAGTAATTTCATTCGAAGACAAAAATAATTCTCTTTTGTCAAAAAATGCCCGTGATCTAAAATCAATACACCACTATTCGGACCCGCCAGTTAGTCACAAAATGGTCAAAATATATTACGCCTTAACGAATATTAAAGATCGAATTGTTGGGCAAGAGGGTGTCGACAAATTGCCCGGGAGATTGTCCTCGCTATCGCCGTCTCTCATCTTTTTTGGTTAACGGCACTTCGCTTTTGCTTGGCTAGGCGGTCGCCGGCTGCGGTGGGGCCGTGATTGTGCCTGCCCGCCCATTGTGGGTTCCAATGGCCAAGCCAAGTCGGAGAACGAGCATGGGATCAAAGGTGGAATGCGTCATCGCAGACGCGCAGGATCACCCCCGACCAATCGTAGGGATCTGATCGCATCTATGCCCGCCCGCCGGCGGTCTGTAGCCACGCCGCGCCGCAGGCCTTGGCGAGGTCCCGCACCCGCAGGATATAGCTCTGCCGCTCGGTGACCGAGATTACTCCGCGTGCGTCGAGCAGGTTGAACAGATGTGAGGCTTTGATGGTCTGATCATAGGCCGGCAAGGCGAGACGATGGTTTTCGCCATCCTGTCCGGCGGCGAGCAGCGCTTTGGCCTCCTGCTCGGCGTCCTTGAAGTGCTGAAACAACAGCGCCGTATCGGCATGTTCGAAATTGTAGCGGGAATATTCCTGCTCGGCCTGCTTGAACACATCGCCATAGGTGATGCGTTCATCGCCGTCGCGGCCGTTAAAGTTGAGGTCGTAGACGTTCTCGACGCCCTGCACATACATGGCCAACCGTTCGAGCCCGTAAGTCAGCTCGCCCGAGACCGGCGAACATTCGACGCCCGCCACCTGCTGAAAATAGGTGAATTGCGACACCTCCATGCCGTCGCACCAGCATTCCCAGCCAAGGCCCCAGGCGCCGAGGGTCGGGCTTTCCCAATCGTCTTCGACGAAACGGATGTCGTGCAACGCGACATCGACCCCGATGGCCTTGAGCGAGCCGAGATAAAGGTCCTGCAGGTCCGGCGGCGATGGCTTGAGGATAGCCTGGAACTGATAATAGTGCTGCAGCCGGTTGGGGTTCTCGCCGTAGCGGCCATCCTTCGGGCGGCGCGAAGGTTGGACATAGGCCGCCCGCCAGTGTTTCGGCCCGAGCGAGCGCAAGGTGGTGGCCGGATGAAACGTGCCGGCGCCGACCTCCATGTCATAGGGCTGCAGGATGACGCAGCCCTGTTCGGCCCAGAAGTGCTGCAATCGAAGAATCAGCCCCTGAAACGAACGCGTGGGGTCTAGCGAAGGGCTGTCGGTGGTTTGCATCTCGGGTCCGATGAGGGAAAACTTGGCGGCCGGACCCTAGAACAGGCGTGGGGGGGAGGGAAGCCAGATGGGACGGAACCGCATCGTCGCGACAAACTCGATCGTTTCTGGCTCCCAGTAAGTCTTGTCACGCTTATTTCAATGTGTATTAATACACACGTGGATAGTCGGGCGATCATGTCCGCGATCAAGGCCGGCGGTTGGTTCAAGGTCGCCCAGGATGGAAGTCACATCCAGTTCAAACACCCGACGAAGAGCGGCCGTGTGACGGTTCCTCATTCAAGGCGTGATGTGCCTCAAGGGACGGTGCGCAGCATCGAAAAACAATCCGGATTGAAATTGAGGTGACCCATGCGTCAGTATATCGCCCTCATCCATCAGGATAAAGGAAGCGACTATGGCGTGTCGTTCCCGGATTTTCCTGGCTGCATCACCGCCGCGACGACGCTCGACGAAGCCCGCGCCCTGGCAGAAGAATCCTTGGCCTTTCATGTCAAGGGCATGGTCGAGGACGGCGAAGCGATCCCCGAGCCATCCACCTTGGATTCCGTGATGGACGATCGAGAGAATCGGGACACCGTAGCGGTTCTGGTTCCTTTGAAGGGGGAGCTCGTCAAAGTGGTCCGGGTCAACGTGACGATCCCCGAAGACGTCCTCGACAGAATCGACCGTTATGCGACGGACCATGGCTTCAATCGGTCAGGCTTTTTGACCCATGCGGCGAAGAAGGCCATGGAGGCGGCGTAAGGGTTTCCGCGAGGCTAAATCTGAGCCCGATCTAACCGCTTTTGCCATCTTGGCGCGGACGACAACGAGAGGATGATCGATGTCCGCTGTATTCCGTGCTGGGCTTAATAGTCCGGAGCATGATGTTGCTCGAAAACCCGTGCCGATTTTTTTGCATCAGGCGCTGGGTCGATGCGCGATGATCTGTTGCGCGCTGCTGCTGGCGCTGGCTTGGGCTCCTGCCGTCCGGGCCGAAAGCCCGGCCCCCGTGCTGAGCACGAAAGAGGCGCCGGCGGCGACGTCCGACAAACTGCGGCAATTGCTCGACCTGATCGACGATCCTGAAGTGCGTGCCTTGCTCGACAAGCGCAAGGCGACGCCCGTTGACGCGGCGCCGGTGCCACATGGACCGGATACGATGGCCGGCTCTCTGGGAGACGGCTTGCAAGGGCTGCGCGATCATCTTCGGGCATTGGCGGCCGCCGCTCCCCAATTGCCGCGAGAACTCGGCACCGCTCGTTCCATGCTGTTCGAGGCGGTCGGCCAGCGGGAAGCCTTCCGTCTGTGGTTCTTTCTGGCCGTCTTCGTGGCGCTGGGCTTTGGCGCGGAGCGGCTCTTTCATGCCGTGATGACGCGATGGCGGAAGTGGTTGTTGGGCCTTGAGCTCAACACCCGCGCCGAGCGCCTGTGGGCGGTCTTCGCGCGTCTGGCCTATGGCCTCGGCCTCGTCGCATCCTTTGCGCTGGGCAGCGTCGGCGCTTTTCTCCTGTTCGACTGGACCATCCTGCTCAAGCAGATCCTGCTCGGCTATCTCCTGGCCATGCTGCTTGCGCGGCTCTGCTTCGTCTTCGGTCGATTCTTCCTGGCGCCCGGCGCGGCCCGCTTCCGGGTGGCGCCGCTCGACACGCCGGCGGCGACCTTCCTGTTCTACCGGATCGGCATTCTCGCCGTCCTGGCGGCGTTCGGAACCCAGACGATCACCTTGCTGGGCTCGTTCGGCTTCTCCCCCGTCTCCCGGGAGCTCAGCAGCTATGTCCTCGGCCTTGTGGTCCTGGCCATCGGCATCGAGATGATCTGGCGCTATCCGCATGCGCCGCCGCCGCAGGCAGCGGCCGAGCTCGAAGAGCAGGACGGAACGGAGCGCCGAATGCGCCGCCGGTTCTCCGCGAAGCTCGTCCTGACGGCGTTCCTTCCGGTGCTTGGCGGACTCTGGGTGGTGCAGGCCTATTCGGCGTTCTGGCTCGCCGTCTTCGCCATCGGCCTCCCGGCCATCGTAGTCATCACGCAACGATCGATCCGCCATATTCTGCGGCCGACCGAAGCTATGGCGCAAAGCGAACCCGATGCCCACAGGCTCGAACTCATCTTCGTCGAACGCGGTATACGGAGCCTGCTCATTATTGCGGGCGCCTTGCTGCTCGCCAACTCATCGGTGTCGACTTCGTATCGTTGACCATGGAGGATACGATCGGGACGCGCATCGCGCGCAGCATCCTCAGCGTCATTATCGTCGTGCTGATCGCGGATCTCCTGTGGCACGCCATCGGCGCATTGATCGACCGTAGGCTCGCCCGCAACCTCGGCGCTAGCGCCCTCGTGGACGAATCCGGGCATACGGCCCGGCTTCAGACGTTGCTGCCCATCATGAAGAACCTGCTTTTGGCGGTGCTGATGGTTCTGACCATCATGATGGTTCTGGCCGCGCTCGGCATTCAGATCGGCCCGCTCGTCGCAAGCGCCGGCGTCGTGGGCGTCGCCATCGGCTTCGGCGCGCAGACGCTGGTCAAGGACATCATCAGCGGGGTCTTCTACCTGATCGACGACGCGTTCCGCATCGGTGAATATATCCAGAGCGGAACCTATAAGGGCACGGTCGAGTCATTCAGTTTGCGCTCGGTGAAGCTCCGGCATCAGCGCGGCGCGCTCTACACCGTGCCGTTCGGAATCCTGGGCGCCGTGCAAAACCAGAGCCGCGACTGGGTCGTGGACAAGATCAGCCTCAATGTTCCATATGACACGGATCTGGATAAGGTTCGGAAGATCGTGAAGAAGATCGGGGAAGCGCTTGCCGAGGACGAGGAACTTGGCCCCGAGATCATCAAGCCGCTCAAGCTGCAGGGCGTTGCCCAGTTTGGAGACTACGCGATCCAAATCCAAACCAAGATGATGACCAAACCCGGCGACGTCCAATTCGCGGCACGTCGGCGTGCGCTCATCATGATCAAGCACGCTTTCGAGGACAACGGCATCGGCTTCGCGCTGCCGATGGTTCACCTGTCCGGCGGAGAAGGCGGCAGCGTGAGCGGCATGCAGCGCGGCCTCGCGCTCCTCAAGGGAGGCAAGGTGGATGAAGCCGTCTGACCGCAAGCCTATAGGATCGGCCCAAGGCGGCATCCTGCCCCTGATCGCCGGTCTGATGCTCTCGCGACGCTTCCTGCCGCTGTTCCTGAGCCAGTTTTTGTCGGCCTTCAACGACAATCTGGTCCGCAACATGCTGGCCATCATGATCCTCTTCAAAGTCGGGGAGTCCAACGCCGGCCCGCTGGTCACGCTCGCCATCGCGGTCTTCATCCTGCCCTCGATCCTCTTGTCGGGCGTCGGAGGCGAACTGGCCGATAGCCACGACAAGGCCGAGGTCGCTCGCTGGCTGAAGGTCGCCGAACTCTTCGTGCAGATCGTCGCGGCGATAGGTTTTTGGACAGCCTCAGTCTGGACGCTCTATCTCGCCTTGTTCGGTCTCGGCGTCATCGCGACGCTTTATTCGCCGGTCAAATACGGCATCCTCCCCGACCATTTGCGGCGGGACGAACTGACCCTCGCCAACGCGCTTGTCGAAGGCGCGACCTTCATCGCCATCCTGCTGGGTCTTGCGGCCGGCGGCATGACCGGCCTCGAAAGCGCGTCGAAATGGGTCGTCGTCGCACAATTGCTCGGTGTCGCGGCCGCCTGCCTCGCCACCACCTGGTTCATTCCGCCGAGCGGGATCGCGGCGCCTAACCTCAAGCTGAACCGCAACATCTTCGCCTCGACCTGGGGATTGCTCCGTGATCTCAAGGCAGACAACCGCCTCTGGATAGGCGGTATTGGCGGAAGCTGGTTCTGGCTCAGCGGATCGGTCGCCATCTCGCTCGTGCCGATCGTCGTCAAGCAGCGGATCGGCGGCGGGGTCGAGGTGGAAACCGCGATCAGCTTGTTTTTCGCAATTGGCGTGGGCCTTGGCGCAATGCTGGCCGGATGGCTGGCGCATGGCCGGATCTTCATCAAGCATGTGCCCTACGCGACCGTCTTTATGGGTCTGTTCCTGATCGATACGGGCCTTGCGACCTCCGGCCTCGGCGAGGCCCATGGCCAGATCGCGCTCGGCGACTTTTTGCGCAGCGGGGTCGGCATGAGGGTGGCCTTCGACCTGACGGGCCTCGCCTGCGCGGGAGGCCTATTTTCGGTCCCGCTCTTCGCGGCCGTGCAATCCTGGGCGCCGAAGGACCACCGCGCCCGCGTCGTGGCGGGTGTCGGGGTCATGAACGCCATCTTCATGGTGATCGGCTCCGCCATGACGGCGTTGCTGCAATCGAGCCTTTTCAATGTGCCGGATCCCCTGCTGCTGCTGGGGCTCGGCATCGCCAATGTCGCGGCCGCCTTCTATTTTTACCGCACCCTGCCCGATCCAGACAGCGCACCAATTGCTGTCGCAGCCCCAAAAGCGGCCCTGCGCCCCGGAGAGTGAAGTCTCGCCTTCGTCGCCTTCGGCCTTCCGCTTTCAGCCGTCCCTACTCAAGACCACCTCGGATAGCATCTCATGCGCAGCGATCAGGGCCAGCCGACCAACCTTTCGGACTACCGGCCGCCGGATTATCTGATCGATACCGTGCATCTCGACATCGTCCTGCATGGGACCGAAACGCGAGTCCGTTCAACCTTGACCATCAGGCCTAATCCTAAGGGCCGGCCCGGCGCGCCTCTGGTGCTTGACGGGGACGATCTCGTAGCCGTCTCGGTCGAACTCGACAACACTCCGCTCGACCTTGCGGCCGGCTTCGCGACCCCGAACGCGCTGACGATCGAAACGCCCCCGCAGCGTCGCTTCTCGCTGACCACGGAGACGCTGCTCGATCCTGCCGCCAACACGCGGCTCATGGGACTTTACCGCTCGGGCTCGGCCTATTGCACGCAATGCGAGGCGGAGGGGTTCCGGCGCATCACCTATTATCTCGACCGTCCGGATGTCCTCGCCGTCTTTACCACCAGGCTCGAAGCGGCGACATCCGACGCGCCCGTGCTGCTGGGCAACGGCAACCTCGTGTCGCAAGGCCAGATCGGCGGGAGCGAGCGCCATTTCGCGGTCTGGCACGACCCTCATCCGAAGCCCGCCTATCTGTTCGCCGTGGTCGGTGGAAACCTCGACGTCCTCAAGGACGCTTTCACCACCAGCGAGGGGCGACACGTCGAACTCGGCATCTATGTCGAGCCCGGCAAGGTGGATTTCGCCACCTATGCCATGGACGCGCTGAAACGCTCGATGCGATGGGACGAGAGGGTTTTCGGCCGCGCCTACGACCTCGATGTGTTCAATATCGTCGCCGTATCGGATTTCAACATGGGGGCGATGGAGAACAAGGGCCTGAATGTCTTCAACGACAAATACGTTCTCTCCTCGCCCCGTACGGCCACCGACTCCGACTATGCCGGTATCGAGACCGTCATCGCGCATGAATATTTTCACAACTGGACCGGCAATCGGATCACCTGCCGCGATTGGTTCCAGCTCAGCCTGAAGGAAGGTTTGACGGTCTTCCGCGATCAGGAGTTCAGTGCCGACGAGCGCTCCCGTACGGTAAAGCGGATCGCCGACGTCAGGGCGCTGCGCACGCGCCAATTCGCCGAGGACGGGGGGCCGTTGGCGCATAGCGTGCGCCCCGAAAGCTATCGCGAGATCAACAATTTCTATACGGCGACGATCTATGAGAAAGGCGCCGAGATCATCCGGATGCTGCGCACGCTGATCGGTCCCAAGGCCTTCAAGAGCGGCATGGATCTCTATTTCGACCGCTATGACGGCACCGCCGCCACGATCGAGGATTTCATCGGTTGCTTCGCGGAAACTTCAGGTCGCGATCTCGGCCCGTTCTGCACTTGGTATGCTCAAGCCGGCACGCCCGACGTGAAAGTCTCGACGCTGTATGATGCCGCGACCGGCACGCTGCATCTCGACCTCGCGCAGGAGACCGCGCCGACGCCCGGGCAGCCGACGAAACGGCCCCAGGTCATTCCCCTGGCCTTCGGGCTGGTGACGGTCGACGGGAGCGAGCAGCCGATTGTCCCCGGTCGAGACAATGGGCTGTCGCCGACCGAACTGGCGAACGGCGTGATCGAACTCGACACGGCGTCTCGCCGCGTCTCGCTGGACAAGATCAAGCCGGGCACGATCCCGTCCCTGCTCCGTGGCTTTTCGGCCCCGGTCAATCTTCACACCGACCTCACGGACAGCGACCTTCTGGTTTCGATCACCCATGACGCCGATCTCTTCAACCGGTGGGAAGCGGCGCAGACCGTGATGACCCGCGTCCTGCTTCGCGGGATCACCGGCGAAACCACGGATGGGGGCGACGAATTGACCGTGGCGCTCGGCTCGCTGCTGCGCAAGGCCGAAGATGATCCGGCCTTCGTGGCCCAAGCGCTGACGCTGCCCAGCGAGACGGATCTGGCGCGCGCCATCAAGCGGAATGTCGATCCCGATGCGATCCATGCCGCCCGTCGGGACCTTAGGGCTGCGATCGGCCGGACGTTGGGACCGGACCTTTCAGCCTATCTCGAGCGCAACCCAGCGGGGGCGGCCTATTCGCCGGACGCCGCGAGCGCCGGGCGCCGGGCCCTGCGCAACTCAGTTCTGGGTCTGCTCGCCGCCGGAAACGAGATCGAGGGAGCGCGGCTTGCCGAGATTCAGACCAAGACGGCCGACAACATGACCGACACATTCGCGGCCTTGGGCATCCTGGCGCTCATCCCGGGCGCACCACGCGAAGCCGCGCTTCACCATTTCTACGAGACGTTCCAAAACGAAGCGCTTGTCGTCGACAAATGGTTCGCGTTGCAGGCCTCCATTCCCGAAGCCTCCACGCTCGATCGCGTGGAAGGGCTGATGCGCCACCCCGCCTTCTCGCTCGCGACGCCGAACCGGGTCTATTCCCTCATCGGCACCTTCTCGGCGAATCCAACGGAATTCAACAGGAAGGATGGGCGAGGCTATGCGCTGATCGCCGATCTCGTCCTCACGCTTGACGGCAAGAATCCGCAAGTCGCAGCGCGTGTCCTGAATGCTTTTCGATCCTGGCGGATCATGGAACCGATGCGGCAGGCCAAGGCAGAACAGTGCTTGCGTCGTATTGTCGCACAACCCGGGCTATCCGCTGACGTGAAGGACATCGCGACGCGCTCCTCAGCTTGACCCTGTTAAGGATTTTCTAATAACCCGCGCAGATCATCGCGTCAGGCCTTGTGCTTTTGCTGACACTGCCACGGTGTTTCAGTTTTCTTGAGGCCAGGGTCCTAGACAAATCACCCCCCGAAGATTCAGATTGCATCGACTCATGGGCGATGCGGCACATTGACCTGAGCACTGACGACATCGAGGGGGCACTCTATGGCGCGTGCAAACGCGACCAGCGGACCTGTGAAACCAGGGACGCTGCAAGGATTGGCGCGTGCGCTGATCGGCCCGACTCATCTCCGGATGGGGGCATACGAACCCTGGCTGCGCCGTCTGGTCCCGCTGATGGTCGCGGTGTTCATGACGACCCTCGCGGTTGGCGCGGTGATTCAGGGGCGTGAAGCGCGCGACCGCGCAATGGCGGATGCCGTGAGCGACATGGAACTCATCGCCTCCATGGCGGCGCAGGACCTCAACGCCGCGATCATCGAAGATCCGAAACTGAACATCGCCGATGCCCTGGACCACAGCCTGCCGAGCCGAGCCAACATGCTGGGCCGCCAAGTGCTCGTTTCGGACATCCAAGGCAATGTCGTCGCCTCATCGCAACATGGCCCGGCCGGACGGCTTCAACTGGCCGATCTTTTGGGGCCGGCGCAACCCCTGACGGTCTTCGCCGACAAGGCCGGTGTGCTGCGGATCACGCTCGCCGACGGCCAGGACGTCCTGGCGGCGGTTCGAACGCTGCGCCCGCCTTTCGGCCAGTTGGCGATCATCCACCCGGTGTCCGGGCTGCTGGCGGATTGGCGATCAGCCTCGTTCCGCTCCGGCTTCCTGCTGCTGTCTACGGCCTTCGTGCTGATCGTCATCGCGGCCGGATATTTCTGGCAGGCCAGCCGAGCCGCCGAGGTCGAAGCCATTCACGCCCGTGTCCATGGACGCATCGACACCGCACTGAACCGTGGCCGGTGCGGCCTCTGGGACTGGGATCTGGCCCGGGGCCGGATCTACTGGTCGGCATCGATGTATGCGATCCTCGAAATGGAGCCGGAATCGAGCTTCATGTCGTTTGGCGACGTCAACGCCCTGATCCACCCGGCGGATGAGGATTTGACCAGCGTCGCGGAAGCCCTAGCCAGCTCGAAGGCGACCAACATCGATCACACCTTTCGGCTGCTGAACGCCCATGGCCAATGGGTGTGGCTCTGCGCGAGAGCGGAACTGGTGCGGGATATGCCGGATTCCGAGCTCCACCTCGTCGGCATCGCGGTCGACATAACGGCGGAGAAACTGGCGGCCGAACGGAACGCCACGGCCGACGAACGCCTGCGCGACGCCATTGAGGCCATATCGGAAGCTTTCGTCCTTTGGGATGCCGAGAACTGCCTTGTCACCTGCAACTCGAAATTCCTCCAGCTTCACAACCTTCCCCCGCATCGCGCCCAGATGGGAACGTCCTATGCCTCCATGATCGGGGCTTCGACGCCGCCGCTCATTCAAACCCAGATCCCGCTCGGAGAATCACCACGCGGGGGCGCCCGCTCCTATGAGGCGCAGCTCGGCGACGGCCGCTGGTTACAGATCAACGAACGTCGCACGAAGGACGGCGGCTATGTCTCGGTGGGCACCGACATCACCGCACTCAAACACCACGAAGAGCAGTTGCTCGAATCCGAACGGCGATTGATGGCGACCATCGCCGACCTGCGCCGGTCCCGGCAAGCGCTCGAAGCCCAAGCGCAGCAGCTGGCGGAGCTCGCCGATCGCCATGCCGAGAAACAGGTCGAGGCGGAAACCGCCAACCGCGCCAAATCCGAGTTCCTGGCCAACATGAGCCACGAATTACGCACACCGCTCAACGCCATCATCGGATTTTCCGAACTGATGACCGAGGAGCCGTTCGGCCCCCTCGGCTCGGTCAAATACAAGGACTACGCGGCCGACATCAGCACCAGCGGCCACTATCTTTTGGCTGTCATTTCCGACGTGCTCGAAATGGCACGGCTCGATTCCGGTCAGGTCAAGCTTGAACACCGGGTGGTCGACATGGACCAGACCATCAGCGGCATCGTGGACGAGCTCCGCGCCGAGGCGGCGGAGAAGCACCTTTCGATATCCGTCGACGTCTCTCCGGGGAGCATTGTCCATGCTGATCCGCGCGCTGTCGAAAAGGTCATGACCACGCTCCTCGGCAATGCCGTGAAGTTCACACTGGATGGTGGGCAGATCGCGATCAAGACCCGCTCGGCGGGCGGCGCGCTCAACATCTTCGTCAAGGATTCGGGAATCGGCATTTCGCCGTCCGCGATGATCGCCATCGGGCGTCCGTTCGAACAGGCCGGGGCTATGATGAGCAACGGTATGAAAGGGTCGGGCCTTGGTCTCGCCATCGCGCGATCGCTGCTCGAAATGCATGGCGGGAGCCTGCGTCTGAAATCGGCGGTGGGCGTCGGCACCATCGTCATGGCGCGTATTCCCGCCGAACGGCATTGGGCGGCGCAGCGCGTTTCCGCCGCCAAATCGTTACGCCTCCGATCGCAGCGGCCCGTCCGTGATCCGATCAAGGAGGCTGCGATGCCTCTGGGACTGGCGCCCTCAGGACTCATCTCGCAATCCGCGAGCGCCACCGGACGTCCCATCTCCGCCTTGAATTGAGCGGCCCGTTGTTCAAGCCACGGACTGAAGCGAAAAGAAACCTGAGAAGACCGCCCGAACATCCGCTCGGCGGACAACGAGCTCTCGCTCCAAAGTTGCGAAATCTGGCAAGTCGGCGGCGGCGACCAGCCGGCGGATCAAGCCGGCGCCCGCAGTGGATGGGTCGAAGCGTCCCTGCGTGGTGAGCCGGGCGATTTGACTGACGTCGACGTAAAGCCGGTAAGCCGCGACGAGACGATCCGCCACCACGCTTCCGATTAAATTTAGTCGCGCCGCCTCACGCAAAACCTCGATACTCGAGGTCAACCGGAGTCCAGGGTGCTCCGCCGCATGGCGCAGCACGAGGAATTGCGACAGGAAGTCGATGTCGAGCAGGCCGCCCGCCGCCAACTTCAGATCCCAGGGATCGGCCTCGCCCTTCTCTCGGGCCACGAGCGCGCGCAGAGCGCCGATGGGCCGGCGGATGTCATCTGTCCTTCTCTCGGTCAGGACCGCACCGATCGCCGCCTCGACCCGCACCGCAAGACCGGGATCGCCAGCGATCACCCGGGCGCGGGTGAGGGCCATATGTTCCCAGAGTTCGGCCTCGCTGGCCTGATAGGCGATAAAGCTGCTGAGACGGGTGGCCACCGGCCCTTGCCGGCCCGAAGGCCGAAGCCGCATGTCGACGTCATAAAGACGGCCTCGTCTGGTCGTGACGGTCAGTGCCGCGATCAGCCGCTGCGTGAGACGCGCAAAATAGCGCGCCGCGTCGAGAGGGCGTGGCCCGTCGCTATCCGGATGCTCGGGATCGGCGTCGTAAATGAGCATAAGGTCGATATCGGAGGCGGCCGTCATTTCACGGGAGCCGAGCCGCCCCATGGCGAGGACGATGCAGCCGGCCCCCGGGACGACGCCGTGCTCACGCTCGAAGATGGTCCGGCAATGACCGAGCGCGACACTGACGACCGCGGAGGCTAGGTCCGAATAATCCCGCGCGGCCTGTTCGGGATCGTCGGCTCCGCCGAGCAGGCGCACGCCGATGAGAAACATCTCCTCCTGCGCCAGGTCTCGGATCCGGTCGAGGAATTCCTCCTGGGGCAGAGCGGCGTCAAGCCCGAGGACCCGCGTGGTGCCCCCGCGCCGATCGGCTGCCGAGCCGTAAGGATCGATGGCGATGTCGAGAAGATGCGGCCGTCTGATGACGGTCGCGGCGAGGCGGGGCGCAAGGCCCAGGATGTCGGCGAAGAGTTCGCGTAGCGCGGCATTGGATCTGAGGATGGCGAAAAGCTCGATCGCCGCAGGCAGGCGCCCTAGCGCGGCGTCGAAACCGGCGAGCGCCGCATCGGGGTCGCCCGAACCGGAAAAAGCCGTCAGCATCGCGGGCACGAGTTCGGTGAGAATTTCACGCGCGCGGGCGCTTTGTACAGCCGCGCGGCGACCGAAATGCCAGCCACGCACCGTTTCCACAGCATCCTCGGGGCGCTTGAAACCCAGTCTGCGCAGAGTCTCGACCGTTTCGGGGTCGACCGTGGCGCCGGCGAAAACGAGGCTCCCTGCCTCCACATCGAGCCCGGGCGCGTGTTCGAACAGCCAGGCGTAATGGATTTCGACCACCCGCATTCGTGACACGATCGCCCCTGCGAAGCTCGCGTAGGACTCGTAGCCGGCCCAGGCCGCGAAACGCGCCAAGGCTTCGGGATCAGCCGGCAGGCGTTGGGTCTGTTCGTCGGCGATCATCTGCAGGCGGTGCTCGACCTGCCGGAGGAACCGATAGGCCTCAGAGAGATCCGAGACCGCCTCGCCCGACACCCAGCCATCGACCTGCAAGGCGGCCAGCATGTCGAGGGTTTTGCCGCCGCGCAACGCTGGTCGCCGTCCCCCGAAAATGAGCTGCTGGGTCTGCACGAAGAACTCGATCTCGCGGATCCCGCCGCGCCCGAGTTTCACGTCATGGCCTGGCACGATCACTTCGGCATGACCGCGCACGGCGTGGATCTGACGCTTCATGGCATGGATGTCGGCAATGGCGGCGTAATCGAAATATTTGCGCCAGATGAAGGGCGCCAAATCGGTCAGGAAGCGGGCGCCGAGTGCAATGTCCCCCGCGATCGGCCGCGCCTTGATGAAGGCCGCCCGCTCCCAGTTCTGCCCATAAGATTCGTAATAGCTGAACGCGGAACTCAGCGAGAGGGCGACAGCCGTGGAGCCAGGATCGGGCCGCAAGCGGAGATCGACCCTCAGAACGTAACCGTCCGAGGTTCGCTCGGACAACAGACGCACGAGCTGCTGCGTGAGGCGGACGTAGAAGGGCGCGGGCCCGATGCCGGCCGCGAGCGCATCGGCCTTGGGGTCATAGAGCACGACAAGATCGATATCGCTCGAATAGTTGAGCTCACCCCCGCCGCCCTTGCCGAGGGCCAGCACCATGATGCCGCTCCTCGGGCCCGCTATGTCGACCGAAGGTCGCATCTTCCCCGAGCGAACCGCATCGCGCAGCAGGACCGACACCGCGCCCGCCACGACGGCGTCGGCAAAGCGGGTCAGAGCTGCGGTGACCTCGTCAAGACTCCAGATGCCGCCGAGATCCATCAGGGCGATCAGCAACGCGGCCCGAGCCTTGGATTGGCGAAGGGTCGCCATCGCATCGGCGATGGTTGCCGCCCCGGCGCAGCCGGCCGCCACATGATCGAGAACCGCGACGAGCGCGGCCGAAGGCTCTGAAGCTAGGATCCCGGCGAGACGATCTTGGTCTCCCGTCACGAGGCGCCAGAGATAGGGCGAGTGGTCGGCCATCGCCGCCAGAAGTGAGCGGACATTCGGCTTGCGCACGTCCTGGACCAGGCCGCCAAGCCCCGAGAAGGTGCTTAGCCATTCTGTGACTCGCTCCTCGGCCAAGGCGGGCCGAGCCACTAGCGGGGCCGCTCGGATCAAATCGGCGGTGTTCCGGGACGCCAGCATCAAGGGACCTCCTGCCCTAGCATCAACGGTATTCGCGAGCTGATCGCCGGGGGCGCGGGCAAAACCGAGAGTTTCAACAGAGGCAGGCTGAGAATCGCCTTGAGGCCGGGATCGTTGTCCTCAAAACGCAAGGTCCCGCCGTGAAGATGGGCGATGGCTGCGGCAAGCGCGAGCCCGAGACCGGAGCCGGGCCTCGACCTTGCGCCCTCCAAACGGACGAAACGCTGAACCACGCGGTTCCTGTCCTCGGCCGGAATGCCGGGGCCATGGTCGGCAACAATGAGTTCGACAGTGGCACCCGCCCGCCGGGCCGACGCCTCGATCGTCCCACGACCCTCGACGGCGCCATATTTCAGCGCGTTGTCGATCAGGTTGGCGAGAGCCTGCCCGAGCAGTTCGCGATAGGCGCTGACCGAGAGCTCGGGCTCGATCTCCACAGCGAGCGTGATGCCGGCCTCCTCGGCCACCGGTTCGTAAAGCTCGACGATGTCCCGCAAGGCCGCTCCTGCGTCGCAGGACGATAGCCCTTCGGCGCCGGCTCCCGCCCCGGCCTCGGCCCTGGCAATCATGAGCAGGGCATTGAAAATGGCGATCAGCCCGTCGGCTTCCTCGATGATCCTCTCCAGCGCCGCCCGATTATCTGCTGGCGTGCCCGTGGCCCGCAAGGCCTCCTCGGCGCCGTTGCGCAGACGCGTCAACGGCGTGCGCAGATCATGGGCGATATTATCGGAGACTTCCCGCACGCCGGCCACGAGTTCGCCGATCCGCTCGATCATCGCATTGAGGTTCTGCGCCAGACGGTCGAGTTCATCGCCCGTTCCGGCGAGCGGCAGACGGCCCGATAGATCGCCGGTCATGATGCGTTTAGCCGTGGCGTTCATGGCATCGACGCGGCGCAGAACCCGTAACGAAAAGAACAGTCCGACCAGCAGCCCGATGAGGACCAGCCAGATCAGCGAGACAAATAGCGCATGCAGCATGACGATGCGCAGGTTCTCCCGCTCCTCGAGATCACGCCCGACGAGCAGCCGGAAGCCGCTCGGCAGCAGGAAGACGCGGGCCAGGGCCAGATGCTTCGGCCCGGTCTCATTCTGCCGCTGGTAGGGGGTTTCAATCAGGCCGGGACGATCGATCACGCCGGGCGGCAGTTGCGCCACATTGCCGGCCAGGGGCTCGCCCGCAAAATCGGTGACAAGATAGAGCGAGGAGCCGGGCTGGCGCGTGCGCCTTTCGATGACGTCGATGAGGTGGCGAATTCCGCCCGTCTCGTATTGTTCGGCGAGCCCGGTGATTTCGGCTTCCACGGTCTGCCCGATCTGCACGTCGAGCAGGGAATTGACGCTCCAGGCCACACTGCCGAGCACGATGATCCCGCCGATGGCGAAAACGACCAGATAGGCGAGTGACAGCTTAAAGGCCGTGGTACGGAAAAGCTTACCGAGGATCGTCACGGATCATGTATCCGGAGCCGCGAATCGTATGAAGCAACGGCGCTTCGGACCCTTTGTCGATCTTGGAGCGCAATCGGGATATATGTACGTCGATGACATTCGTCTGCGGATCGAAATGATAGTCCCAGACGTGTTCGAGCAACATCGTACGCGTCACGACCTGCCCGGCGTTTTTCATCAGATATTCAAGCAGGCGAAACTCGCGTGGCTGCAGCACGATGTCCTTGCCCGATCGGCTGAGCTTGTGGGCAAGCCGGTCCAGCACCAGAGGGCCGACGCGATAGACGGTGAGGTCACTCCGCTCGGCGGATTTGCGGCGGCCCAGGATCTCCACCCGGGCCAGCAATTCGGAGAAGGCATAGGGCTTGGAGAGATAGTCATCGCCTCCTGCCCGAAGCCCCTTCACGCGGTCGTCGACCTGGCTCAGCGCCGAGAGAATGAGCACCGGGGTCTCGACCCGCTGCTGCCGCAAGCCACCGATCAGGGACAGGCCGTCAAGCTTGGGCAGCATGCGATCGACGATGAGAACGTCATATTGCCCGCCCTCGGCCATCGCATAGCCTTCGACGCCGTCCGTCGCGACATCCACCGTATGGCCAGCCTCCGTAAAGGCTTTGCCGAGGTAGACCAAAGCCTCCCCATCGTCCTCGATCACGAGAATTCGCATAAGACATAAGTCCTCGGAGCACGATGCAATCGGATCAACATGATGTTTTCCGAAAACCCGTGCCGACTTTCGGCATCACGCTCTAAATCGCGAAACGGCAGGCCGGGATTTCCGACCTGCCATTCTTGCACGACCGCCGAGGGGCGCGGGGGGCGCTGACGCATCGGCGGCGACAAGCCCGATCGTCCTTATCCGGCGTTGGGGGTTCCCAAAGCGACGTAATGGACTGAGTCGCCCGATTTGACGCGCAGCAGGACCGCCTTGCGTCCGTCTTTCTTGGCCGTGTCCATCGCGGCGGTGATGTCGGCAGGGCGCGAAACAGCCTTACCGGCCGCTTCGAGGATCACATCGCCAGTCTTCAGCCCTTTCTGAGCGGCCACGCCATCAGGATCGACGTCCGACACGACGACGCCTTCATTGCCGGCACCAGCCACCGAAGACGCCGGGGCGAGCGACAGACCCAGCGACGACATCTGCGCGCGCTCATCCTGGCCCGGCACTTCAGCCTTTGCCATCTTGTCTGCAGGCAGCGTGCCCAGCGTCATGTCGAAGGTCTTCTGGGTGCCGTCGCGCCACACCGTGACCTCGACCTTCTTGGAGGGTCCCATCGCGGCGATGCGACGCGCAAGGTCGCGCGGCCCATCGACGGTCTCCTGGTTGACGGCGGTGATGACATCACCTGACTTGATGCCGGCCTCAGCGGCCGGCGATCCGGCCTGCGGCTCCGCAACCAGCGCCCCCTTGGTATCCTTGAGGCCCATCGTATCGGCGATGTCGGAGGTGACCGGCTGAATCTGCACACCGATCCATCCGCGAGCCACCGAGCCCTTGTCCTTCAGATCGGCGATGACGCCCTTCGCGACCTCGGTCGGAATGGCGAAGCCAATGCCGACGCTTCCGCCCGATGGAGAATAGATGGCGGTGTTGACGCCCACGACCTGTCCTTGGGTATTGAAGGTCGGGCCACCCGAATTGCCGCGGTTGACCGGAGCGTCGATCTGCAGGAAGTCGTCATAAGGGCCGGCGCCGATGTCGCGGCCGCGCGCCGAGACGATGCCGGCCGTCACCGTTCCGCCGAGGCCGAACGGATTGCCGACCGCCATCACCCAGTCGCCGACACGCGGGGCCTTATCGCCCCATTCGACGAAGGGATAGTTCGAGCCGGTCGATAGTTTGAGCAGCGCCAGATCCGTCTTCTTGTCCGTACCCACGACCTTGGCCGCAATGGTCTTGCCGTCCTGCATCACGACCTGGACGTCCGTCGCATTCTCGACCACGTGATTGTTGGTCACGATGTAACCATCAGACGAGATGATGAAGCCCGAACCCTGGGCCTGGCCGACATGGGGATGCCCATGCTGCGGCATGCCTCGGTTGCCGAACTGACGGAAGAATCGCTCCAGCGGATCGCCCTTCGGAATATCCGGCATGCTGGGTTGATCTTCCGCTTCGTCGGCCGTGTCGAGAATCTTCACCTTGACGGCGACGACGGCGGGGCTGACCCGGTCGACGACATCGGCGAAGGACCCGGGCGCGATCTGAGCCGGGGCCGGCTCGCCCTGGATCTGGGCCGCATGAGCCGGATACCCGGAGATGAGCGCCGGGGCGGCCACCGTTCCACCGAGCGCGGCGACGGCAACCGCACCCAAAAGCGCGGTACGCATGGTCTGAGGCTTGAGCATGGGGTTCTCCTCGAAATCGTCCGACGCCGGAATGTCGCGGCGTCTCTACGCCACTGAACATGGGGCGCGGCACCTTGCCTTGCCATTTCCGGGGCATGAAACTTTGGTAAGGTGCAAATGACAGTGGTCATGGCCCGGCGAACACAATGCGTGCCGGACGATCCGGTTCGACAAACACGGCGCGCGGAAGGACAGGATAGCTGTCACGATGTCGTGACAAAACTCTTGACGCCGGCTATCGGCGGCAGTGAACTCACCCCCTCATCTCGCAAGGACCTCGTCATGGCGCTCAGCTCTTCCGCTCTTTCGACTGATCCTCGCATTCAGATCGCCTATACCGACAAGGCGCGCCCGCTCGCCGTGGGCGAACCACAGGGTATCGCGACAGCCCGGATCCAAGCGGCGTTGGTGAGACTTGGGTATAAACTGCCCATCAGTACGCGGGGTGGAGGTGCCGACGGCAAATTCGGTGACGAAACCAGAAAAGCGGTGATCAGCTTTCAAAATGCCAATGGCTTGAAGCCGGACGGTCTTGTCGGACACAACACGCTCGACAAATTGGATGCGCAACTCAATGCGGCCCCTCCAAGCCCTCCGAACCCACCAAACCCTCCGGCGCCGGTCAACGCCGATCTTCAAATCATCGCCGTGGCCGACGCCAGACGGAAGGACGCGCTCACCAAGGCGGAAGCGGCGATTTTAGAAATAAAAGCGGCGTTTGAGCCCAACCCGCCCGATCTATCAAATCCGACCGTTCAAGCCATCCAGCGGCAAATGTTTTTCCCACCCGACAGCAATTTTTGGCCGCGGGTGAACAAGGCTTTAAATTTTATTCAGAATAACCTACATTCGAAAACAAAATATCAAGTAGACAGAGCCGACACGTCTTGTTTTGCTCATGTCGATCCAACGAACGAAAAGTCAAAAGGGATTTGGTTTTGTGCCGGCTTTTTCGCGGACGGTACGACCGACAATTGTCGGCAGGAAGTTATAACCCACGAATACTTTCACTTTTTCGTAGGTCTCGGTCATTTTTATGGTTCTCGAGATCCTGAAGAGGCCTTGAAATGTCCTCATCATATGGCGCGGCTGGTGTTCGATCTCGCGGTTCATCAACGATTCGCCCCGTGTGACCCAAAGGCGAATCTCTGTGGCTAGCAAGACGGGCCAAGCAGCGGAAATCCCACCTACCCGGCCGGCGCATCCCGGGTCAGAGCATCGAGCCTGGCTTGTTCCTCCAAGCTGAGCGGCGGCGAGGCTGAAAGGTTGGGCCGACGACGAAGCACGAGCCCAGCCGCGCCGAGGATCAGAACCAGGAACGGCGCCCCCCAGAGCAGCAGCGTCTCGCGATTGACGGGGGGCTTCAGCAGCACAAAGTCGCCGTAGCGCGCCACGAGATAAGCGCGTACCGCGTCGTCATTGTCGCCAGCTTTCAGCCGTTCGCGCACGATCAGACGAAGGTCACGGGCCAGCGGAGCGGCCGAATCGTCGATCGATTGGTTCTGGCAAACGAGACACCGCAAGCCCGCCGAAATGTCCCGCGCTCGCGATTCGAGCGCGGCGTCGGGCAGGATTTCATCGGGCTGCACCGCCCAGGCGGACGCGGAGTTGAGCAAAACCAGGAAAGTCCAAAGGAACAGCGACGACCGCGTCTTTCTCCCGCAAGCGGGAGAAGGTAAACTCTGCCCTCTCGGACGAGCCATCCCGAGGAGTGCTGCGACCCGCCCCATCATTCGGCCGCGCTCGGCAGGGCAGAGGCCATTGAGGCCGCGCGACGGGCGCGAAACGCAACGCCGATCCGCAGGCGGCGATCCGACAGCGACAGCGCGCCTCCGAAAGCCATGACGAGGGCACCGAGCCAGATCAGCGCGACGAGCGGCTTCCAAAACATCCGTGCGTCGATAGAGCCGTCGGAATGGACATCGCCTAGACTGATATAGACTTGGCCTAAGCCGAGCGTGACGATGCCCGCCTGCTCGACGCTCATCTGCCGGGTCGGGAAGGTTCGCTTCGAAGGCTCGATATTGGCCACCACGCGCCCGCCCTCGCGGATGTCGGTCGATGCCACGACCTCGCTATAGTTCGGCCCGGACCTCGGGGACAGCTTGACGATCGTCGCCTCGTAGCGACCAAGGTCGACCGGTTGGCCCGGCTTCACGGAGACGATCCGCTCGACGCCCCAGCCCGTCGCCGCGAGGCCCATCAGCGTGACGCCGAGTCCCGCATGGGCGATCGAGGTCCCCCAGGCCGAGCGCGGCAGACCCCTTGCCCTCGACACCATCACCTGGATCGGCATGGCCTTGGGCCTGATGCGTAAAAAGAGCTCGGTTAGCGCGCCGATGATGACATAAACCGCCAGCCCAAGGCCGAGCGGGGCGAGGATCGGTCCGCCGCGCGTCAGCGCGAGACAGACGACGGCGACAACGAGTCCTACACCGGCCGCCACGGTGACGCGTTGCGCCGCGCCGAGCAGATCGCCACGCTTCCAGGCCAAGGACTGGCCGATCGGCATGGCCAGCAGCAAAGGAATGAGGAGCGGCCCGAAGGTCAGGTTGAAGAAGGGCGCGCCGACCGAGATCTTGGCCCCCGTGAGCGCTTCGAGCGCCAGCGGATAGAGCGTTCCGGTCAGCACCGTGGCGCAGGCAGCGGAGAGGAATAGATTGTTGAACACCAGCGCGCCCTCACGCGACACCGGCGCGAAAAGACCTCCGGGCCGGAGCGCTGGCGCCCGCCAGGCGTAAAGGCCGAGCGACCCGCCGATGAAGATCACTAGGATCAAAAGGATAAAGATGCCGCGCGTCGGGTCCTGGGCAAAGGAATGGACAGAGGTCAGCACGCCGGAACGCACCAGGAATGTCCCGAGAAGCGAGAGCGAGAAGGTGACGATGGACAGGAAAATCGTCCAGATCTTCAGCGCCTCGCGCTTTTCCATCACGGCGGTGCAATGAAGCAGCGCCGTTCCGGCCAGCCAGGGCATCAGCGAGGCGTTCTCCACCGGATCCCAGAACCAAAAGCCGCCCCAGCCCAGCGTGTAATAGGCCCAGTAAGAGCCCATGGCGATGCCGAGGGTGAGGAAGATCCAGGCTGTCAACGCCCAGGGGCGGACGAAGCGCGCCCAGCCGGCATCCACCCGGCCGGTGATGAGGGCAGCCGCAGCGAAGGAGAAGACGATCGAAAAGCCGACATAGCCGAGATAGAGCAGAGGCGGATGGATCGCGAGACCAGGATCCTGCAGGAGCGGATTGAGATCGCGCCCCTCGAACGGCGCTGGATCGAGCCGGGCGAAAGGATTGGACGTCAGCAGGATAAACAGCAGGAACGCCGAGGCGATCCAACCCTGCACGGCGAGCGTCGCCGATCGCAAGGTCTCTGGCATCGACCGGGCCGGCCCCGCCACCAACGCGCCGAAGAGCGCCAGGATCAGCACCCACAGCAGCATCGAGCCTTCGTGGTTGCCCCAAACGCCGGCGATCTTGTAGACCAGCGGCTTCATCGAATGGGAATTCTCGAAGACATTGGTCACCGAGAAGTCCGACTGGACATGGGCGTAGAGCAGCGCCAGGAAGCTGTAGGCGACGAAGGCGAATTGCGCCAAAGCGACCGGCACAGCGGTCGCGATCATCGCCGGGTTGCGCCGCAGGGCGCCCCACAAGGGCAAAGTGGATTGCACCAAGGCCAGAGCCAAAGCCAGCACCAGGGCGTAGTGCCCAGTCTCGACGATCACGGGCGCATCCTCATCGTTTGGCCGTCTGGCCGGCCGGCGAGGGTGATGCCCCCGCGCCCCGCCACTCGCCGCTCTTCTTCAGCGCGTCGGCCACTTCCCGGGGCATATAGGTCTCGTCATGTTTGGCGAGGACCGATTCGGCATGAAATGAGCCTGGGCCGTCCAATATGCCTTCGGCGACGACGCCCTGCCCTTCCCTGAACAGGTCAGGCAGCAGGCCCGTATAAGAGACCTTCACGCTGGTCTTGTTGTCGGTGACGTCGAAGCTGATGGTGTTCGGGCCGGTATGGGCCACCGTTCCCTGCTCGACGAGGCCGCCGATGCGCAAGCGGGTGCCGAGGGCCGGCGCCTTTTCGGCGAGTTCGCTGGGTCCGTAGAAGAACACCACGCTATCCCGCAAGGCGAAAAGCACGAGGCCGGATGCCACCCCGGCAACCCCAAGCGCGCCGCCAATGAGGACGAGACGCCGACTCTTGCGTCGCATAAGGCCTATCCTCCCAAACCAAGTTCCTGCGCCAGTTCGTCGAGGCGCGACATGGCCCCCGCATTGCCGCTCATGAACTTTCGCGCATCGGCCAAGGCCTTGCTGGCCTTGTCGGTCTCTCCTAGCACCTTATAGGCTCTGACCAGACGCAGCCACCCTTCCTGATCGTCGCCATTCTCGGCAAGACGCCCGGCGAGCCGCTCCACCATGCCACGTATTGCCGCATCGCGTTGATCGGCCGGCAAGGCCGAGATTCCGGCGGCTTCAGGTCCCGATGGAACTCCGGCCGCGGCCGGGGGGGTCGGCGCGCCGTCGAGCGCGGCGAGGCGGCGGCGCACGATCTCGGCCCAAGGCGCCCCGGGTGGCGCATCGGCCAAAAGCTTCTGCCAGATAGCCCTGGCATGATCTTTCTCGCCGTCCTGCTCCGCCGCGAGCCCGACGAAAAACCGCGCTTGCGGCGGTGGCGAGTCGGCCTTCATGGCCGTTTCGAAGGCGTCCCTGGCTTGCTTGGTCACGACCCCATCGGCGGCCATGACAAGCGCCTGACCATAGGCGGACTCCCGCTCGGGCGTGTCGCCCTTCAGGCGGATGACCTCGCCAAACGCACGGGCCGCGTCATCGTAACGGGCCATCTGCATGTAGATCGGCGCGACCAGTTCGTAGCCGCGTACATCGTTAGGGGATCCGGCGAGATGGGCCTCCACCTGTTGCACGAGCGCGGCGATGTTTGTGGTGGGCGCATTGCGCGCCGCCAAGGGATCGTCGCCATAGGCCGGACGGCCGATCTCGAGATAAAGCCCGAGCGCGAGCGCCGGCACGATCACCAGCGCGGCCACGGCGAGAACGAAGCGCTCCCGGCCGGGCGTCCGCTCGATCTCAGGCCGGTCGGCTGCGGCTAGAAGACGCCGGCCGAGTTCCGCGCGGGTCGATGCGGCATCGCCCTGCCCCAGCGATCCCCGCGCCACATCGTCATCGAGTTCAGCGATCTGGTCGCGATAAAACTCGACATCGACCGGAAGTGCACGACGATACGCATGCGGCCGTATGAGGGGCCAGACCACGCACAGCACGGCACCAAGGGTCATCAAAGCGAAGACGATCCAAACCATGCGACGCCTTCTAACGTCTAAGGCGGCAGGCGGGAAAACAAATTGTCACAGGCGGCGAAATTTCAATCGGCGTGAAACGCGGCACCCTGCGGAAGCCACTCGTTGTCTCGTGCCATAAGCGGCTTTACAGGACTTCAGCCTGGTCCTTCGAGACGCCGCTTTGCGGCTCCTCCGCAAAATGAGGGGCTTTCGAGCATGTGACGTAGGACGACTACCCGGTGATCTTCCAGTTGCCGTCCGGTTCCCGGCAGCCCTTGCCGGTCCCCGATTGCGGCCTGCCGGCAAAATAGATCGTATGCGTGAAGGTCCGGCAATCGCCGCCGCCCAGCGACGAGGCGCCCGGCACGACGAAGCCATAGACACCCTTGCTGCCGCGCCAAGTCTTGCGGTCGCCGCTGGAAACCGCCTCTGTTTCGGCCAAGAAGGCCGACTGGCGATCGGCCTCAGTGAGCTTCGCGCCAAGCGCCCCTTCCAGCAAGGGACCGAACGACACGGGAGCCGAAGATGCGGCGGCAGGTACAGCCGGGGTGAGCGGATCCGTTCCCAGCGAACCGATGGTGACGTCCTTGTTGTCGCCGACGCAGCCGCCGAGGGTCGCCGCTGCGACCACAATCATACAAAATCTGAACCGCATCGCCCTTCGCATCCGTTGCATACCCCATCCGAATCATCGCGAGTATACGCCTGTCAGACCGGATTAGGGCGAAACTCTGTCCTATATCCCGGCAGCCTAAGCACGGCGCGCAGGCCGCCAGCGGGGCTCGTATGAAGCGTGAAAGTGCCCCCGTAAACGCCCGCGAGGTCCGTGACGATGGAGAGGCCCAGACCCGACCCGGGTTTCGATTCGTCGAGGCGCCGCCCCCTGGTCAACACAAGCCCACGCGCCTCCTCGCTCAATCCCACACCATCGTCATCCACGGTGACGAGGAGGCTCGAGGCCTCGGTTTCGCCAGCTTGGCTGACGGTTTCAACCTTGACCCAAACCTCGCTGCTCGCCCATTTCCCTGCATTGTCGATCAGGTTGCCCACGAGATCCTCGAGATCCTGCTTCTCGCCCCGGAACCTCAATCCCTCCGGCACGACGACGTCGAACGAAAGGTCGCGGTCGCGATAAATCTTTTCGAAGGTGCGCACAAGACCGTCGATGACCGGCTTCACCTCGGTGACCGTGCCGATGACGCTGGACCGCGCGGCCGCCCGGGCCCGATCGAGATAATAGGTGACCTGATCGCGCATGATCCGGGCCTGATCCCGCACCTTGGCCGCGAAGGCGTCGGCCTCGCCCGCTGGTTCGGCTGCGGCGGCTTCGTTGGTGATGACGCTGAGGGGCGTCTTCAACGCATGCGCGAGGTTGCCGACATGAGTCCGCGCCCGCTCGACGATCTCGCGGTTGGACGCCATCAAGAGATTCAACTCGCTCGCCAGCGGCGCGATCTCACGGGGAAATACGCCTTCGATCCGCTCGCCCTCCCCGCGCCTGATGGCCGCGACATCGAGGCCGAGCTTGCGCAGGGGCCGGAGGCCGAAACGAACCTGAAGCGCCGTCGAGGCGACCAGCGCCAAAGCCAAAATCGTGAAGGTCAACGCCAGCGCCACGTTGAAGGTGAAGATGTCGGTCTCGACATCGATGGGGGAGGCCGCGACTTGTACAAGGAAGCGGCCGTTGTCGCCCATGTCGATGGTCTGCTCGACGATGCGCAGACGCCGCTCGTCGGGCCCGTTCGCGTAACCCTTGCGGACGCCGCCCGATTCCAACGGAATCTGGAGGTCGCCAAGTTTCGGCAGACGGTAGACGAAGAGCGAATGAGACGCCTTGACGTCGCTATCTCCGCCGTCGAGCCGGGTGATCTGCCAATACCAGCCTGAAAGCGGCAGATCGAAATTGACCTCCCCGAGTTGCCCTGGCTCGCTTCGCGTGTCGTCGGAGGGATTGGCCACCTCGGCGGCCAGCGCCTTTACGTAGACCGCGAGCCGTTGATCGAAATCAGCCTCCGCCGATCTTCGATTGATCTCTGAGAGCGATAGCCCTGCCAGCAGGAGGATCAACGAACTCCAGAAGGCGGAGGAGACAAAAAGCCGGGCCGCGATCGAGCGCGACGTGAGCCATCCCATCGATCTTGGCGTGCTGGCGCGTGGCGCGCGGATATCAGCGCCCGGGGCCAGGGCTACCGGGCCAGTGGCGTCAGGGTTGCTCGCGCTCCACGGGAGCGTCCAGCGCATCATTACAGCACGTCAGGGAATGATCGGATCATTTCGCAATCACACCCTCTCGAACATGCCCGTTCCTTCAAGCAGGCGAATGTCAACAACAGCATGACATCCGCTAGCCGTCGCGCTTTGTGCCGGGGGGCTTGCCGTCGCCCGCGGCGGTAAGGGGTTCGGCGACCAGGTAGCCGAGGCCACGCATCGTCTGGATGATATCCACGCCGAGCTTGCGACGCAGGCGGCCGACGAAAACTTCGATCGTGTTGGAATCGCGATCGAAATCCTGGTCGTAGAGATGTTCGACGAGTTCGGTGCGCGACACCACGCGGCCCGTATGGTGCATCAGATAGGAGAGCAACCTATACTCGTGGGACGTCAGCTTCACCGGATTGCCATTGACCACGACACGACTGGCACGAGTGTCGAGGGTGACCGGTCCGCATGTAAGGTCCGCAGTGGCATGCCCGGCCGCGCGGCGCAGCAGAGCACGGACGCGTGCCAGCACCTCCTCCATGTGAAACGGCTTGGCGACATAGTCGTCGGCGCCCGCGTCGAAGCCCCGCACCTTGTCGCTCCAGCGATCGCGCGCTGTGAGGATCAGAACCGGCATGGCGCGCTGCGCGGCCCGCCAGGCTTCGAGCACCGCGATCCCGTCCTGTTTGGGCAGGCCTATATCGAGAACCACCGCATCATAAGGTTCGGTGTCGCCCAGGAAATGGCCTTCCTCGCCGTCGAAGGCGCGATCGACCGCATAGCCGGCGCCTTCGAGCGCCGATACCAATTGACGATTCAAATCGCGATCGTCCTCAACCACTAGAAGTCGCACGTCGCTACTCCATCTCTCCCGGGCCACGCTCGCCCGGTCTCGGCCCCGGGAAGAATCGATTGCCCGGACGCGGACCCTGCAACATATAGGGTCCGGACCTCGGGCCTTGAAAAAAATCAGGCCTGAAGCGCCGCCCGACCGGAACATCCTCATCGAAGTCGGGATAGACTTTGACTTGGGGACGCGGCGCCTGCGCGGGACGCGGCGGGATAGCGGGACGGGCGGGGTTGCCTGGGAGCAGAACACCCGTCACGGCATTGACCAGACGGTGCAGCACCCTCCCCTGGGCGTCGAGCAGCGTCACATCATAGACCAGCATGCCTTGGGTCCGGCATAGCTGAATATCGATCGCCTCGGCTTGCTGGTTCCGCGCCGTTTCCCGCATGACACGGATGGGCGGGACAAGTTTGTCGGCGACGAACAGATCACGACTCTCCCCCGACGAGAGACATGCCTCGCGCGACATATCCTCGCTTTGGATTTGACACCAGGCCGGCACGGCGAAAACCACCCCGAACAGGGTCACGACGATCGCGACGCGATGCATGGCCATAAAGCAACCTAAAGGCAAAACTCGGCATGAATATTCCATGAATGTTGACGGCATGAAAAACGTGCATATACTCCTATCCTCGTGAGGGCGGTGATGGTCGGTGAATGCACATGTTCGGCCCTGCGGATGGCGGCTCGCCGCCTGACGCAAGCCTATGACGCGGCCCTCGTCTCCCAGGGGGTGAACACCTCGCAATATGCCCTGCTCAGCCGGCTCGGCGGGTGGCCCGATGAGGCTCCGACGGTCCGGCAATTGGCGGAGAGTCTCGGGCTCGATCGCACCACGCTCGCCCATAATCTGCGGCCGCTGGAACGGGATGGCCTCGTCGCCGTCACCCCCGACCCGCAGGACAGACGCGCTCATCGGATCAGACTGACATCGGCCGGCCGCACCAAACGGGACGCCTGCTTGCCGCTGTGGCGCAAAGTGCAAGAGAATTTCGACCGAAGTTTCGGTGCCGATCGAGCCTCGGATCTGATGAACGCCCTCGCGGCTATCGCCCAAACCACTTCCTTGACCGAGCGGGTCGGACCACAGGAGAAGTCCCATGCTGGCTGATCGTTTGGACGGCCTGCTGCGCGCTCGCAGCATCCATTATGCCTGGGTCGTCGTTGTCCTGACCTTCCTGACCATGCTGGTGACGGCGGGCGCCATGGGCCTGCCGGGCGCGCTGATGCTGCCGCTTAACAGCGAATTCCATTGGAGCATCGCCGATATTTCTTCCGCGCTGGCGCTGCGGATCGCGCTGTTCGGCCTTATGGCGCCCTTCTCGGCCGCATTCATGAATCGTTTCGGCTTGCGTGCAGTCATTACGACGGCCGTCGTGTTGATCGCCGGCGCGCTGCTGCTGGCCACGACGATGACGGCCTATTGGCAATTGTTGGTTCTTTGGGGGATCGTCGTCGGCGTTGGCACGGGCCTCACCGCCATGGTGCTTGGAGCGACCGTCGCCAACCGCTGGTTCGTCAAGCGCCGAGGCCTCATCCTCGGCTTGCTCACCGCCAGCAGCGCCACCGGGCAGCTTGTGTTCCTGCCCTTAGCGACGATTGTCGTCAGCCACTGGGGATGGCGGATGGCCGTGTTCCCGACGGTCGGCGCCTGTGGCGTCGTTGGCCTTCTGGTCATCTTGTTCATGCGGGACCGACCGAGCGATCTGCGCCTCGCGGCTTATGGCGATCCGACGGGAGCGGTCGTGCCCGCCTCGGCCGGTGCGGGCAGCGATCCGATCCGGCAGGCGCTCGCGGCGCTCGGCATGGCCGCGAAGGTTCCGGCCTTCTGGGCGCTTTTCGCGACCTTCTTCATCTGCGGCCTGTCCACCAACGGCCTGATCCAATCCCATTTCATCGCATTTTGTGCCGACTATGGCTTGCCGGGGACCGAGGCCGCCTCAGTGATCGCTCTCATGGGCCTGTTCGACTTTTTCGGCACGATCATGTCGGGATGGCTGTCCGACCGGTTCGATAACCGATGGCTGCTGTTCTGGTACTATGGCTTGCGCGGGCTCTCCCTGCTGTGGCTGCCGCATTCGTCCTTCACGTTTTATGGACTATCGATCTTCGCATTGTTTTACGGTTTAGACTGGATCGCCACCGTGCCCCCAACGGTCGGTCTCGCCAACAAGGTCTTTGGGCGGGCAAGTGGCGCCATGGTGTTCGGCTGGATCTTCACAGGACATCAGTTGGGAGCGGCTTTTGCGACATTCGCGGCCGGGCAAGCGCGCACAAGCCTTGCCACCTATCTCCCAGCGTTCTACGCCGCAGGTGCCGCCTGCCTCATCGCAGCCTTGGTGGCGCTGCTGATCCGACCCGATCAGCGGGAGACCGGCGTGGTGGCCATCGACGCCGCGAAGGCCTGATCGGATGGCCACGGTGATAAAGAGGACGACATGACGCCGTGACCAAACCCCCACGCGATTTCCGTGACCCCAAACGCGGCAAGCCGGCGGAGCCGTCACGCCCAAGACCGGACCCCGTGAAGGCCGCGCCCAGATCCCCTGCTCGCCAGGCGCCAATCCGCTCGCCTTCATCGCGCGGCAAAGCCCCGCCGCAGGGCACTAACGTCGCGCAAATCTGGGGCACCCATGCGGTCATCGAGGCCTTGAACTCACCTAGTCGAAAACTGCTGCGCCTCTTCGCCACCGAATCGGCGGCGGAGCGGATCGCGACCCTGGCGAAGTCGCGTGATCTCGCCATCGATATCGTAGCGTCCGATCTATTCTCCTCTCGGCTGCCGCGCGACGCCGTCCATCAGGGTCTGCTGTTGGAAGCGCGTCCCATCGAGCCGATCGACCTCGGTGACATCCCCGACGAGGGGACCGTTCTCGTGCTCGACCAGGTGACCGATCCTCACAATGTCGGGGCGATCTTGCGGACCGCCGCCGCATTCGGGGTTTCGGCTCTGGTGATGACCGACCGGCATGCGCCCGACTTCACCGGAACTTTGGCCAAGGCGGCGTCAGGCGGCCTCGAACATGTACCGGTCGCGCTCGTTGTAAACCTGGCCCGGGCCCTCGACCAATTGGGAGAGCGTGGCTTTCAGCGCATCGGCCTCGACTCCGAAGGCGAGGCCACGTTGGACGATCTTGTTCCTCAGGGGCCGTTAGCCTTGGTGCTCGGCGCCGAGGGGATCGGGCTGCGCAGGCTAACGCGCGAGCGCTGCGACGCGTTGGCTCGGCTGGACATGCCGGGACCGATCAAGAGTCTGAACGTCTCGAACGCCTGCGCGGCTGCGCTGACCGTTATCCGGCTCAAGCGAGGCGCGTGAAACCACCGTCCATTCGATCACGATGCCGCCGCCGACGATTGGCCGTCGGCGGCGGATGTGGACAGAGTTAATAGTAGCTGCCGACCCCGTAACGGTAGACCACGGGAGCATCGCTGCGGCATGTGCACGTCGCCCTGCGTTGCTCCTCGCCGTGGACAACGAGGATTTGCGGTCCGCCGCCGTAGCCAACCGCGCTCAACGGCGGTTCGGCATAGCCCTGTTGCACCGGGCCTCCCGCATAACCGGTTTCGGTCGATCCTTCCTCCCCACGACTTTGCCCGCCGACCACATAGACCGAGCCCGAGGGGGCCGCATATTGGTTGGTATCAGAACCGTAGGTGCCGTAGTCCGCGCCATAGGCACCCCCGCCGTAAACGCCAGGCGAGCCAGCGTAACGATAGCCGTAGCCGGGGTATCTCCGCGCCCCGTAACGCACCTCAGGCCGCGCATATCTGAGCCCGGTGTCCACATGGCCGTAACCGGAACGGAAACCAGCCCGGCCTCGTTCATCGAATCCACCGCCCACAAACCGGCGCGCATAACCGGTGTGGAATGCCGTATCGGTGTGGCCGTAGCTCATCGTGCCACGTCCCCGATAGCCCCAGTTGCCGGCCTCGACGCGCATGCGCCCGCCGCCACTCTGGCCCGCGTAGCCGTGTCCCCAGCCATGGCCAGCGCTATGCATCATGACAGGCGGGTGAAACATCATCCCGCCGTGATGGCCACCCCCACCCCCGGCGAAAGAGGCCGTGGAAAAACTCAGGGCCAGCGCAACGCCGACCGTTCGAACAAACATTCTAGTCATCACAATAGCTCCGAGGCGGAGGCAATCCTCCCCGCTCCAGTAAGTGTAGCGGTTTTGGCCGGACGCGACAGACAACGTTAAGTTTTGGTTAACGTTACGAATGTCTTGCGCAACGGTGGGACGCTCAATAGTCTCGTCTCAAAGAGAGATCTGCGGGGAACGATGCCCGAGACAAAGATCTGAGTGGGAGGATAAGAGATGTCCGGCAAGGCAAGCCGAGCTCGCCCGTGGCGCCACGCCGTGGTGGGCCGGTCAAGGGTTCGTCGGATGGGTTCGGCGTTCCGGTCGACCGCGAAACGCTCGCGATCCTGCGCAATCCGGATTTCGAGACGCTGGTCCGGGAGCGGACGGCCTTCGGCTGGGGCTTGTCCATCGCCATGCTGATCATCTACCTGGGCTTCATCTTCCTGGTCGCTTTCGCGCCGGGCGTGATGGCGATGAAGGTCGGGGGCGGCGAGATCTCTCTAGGAATCCTGCTCGGCCTCTGCGTCATCGTCTTCGCCGTGCTGCTCACGGGCCTTTATGTCTGGCGCGCCAACGGGCGGTTCGACGCATTGACCCGCAACCTGCGACGGACCGAAAACCGATGAACCGCTTACGCCTCTCCGCCGTTTCGCTCGGCCTCCTTCTGGCCGGTACGGTTTGTTCCGCTGTGCTGGCGGCTGGACCTGACGCAGGCGCCGTCGAAAAGCAGGGCGTCAATGTCGCCGCGATCGTCATTTTCGTGGCCTTCGTGTTGGGGACGCTCGGCATCACCTACAAAGCCGCCATGGCGACGCGCTCCGCGTCGGATTTTTATGCCGCTGGCGGCAGCATATCGCCGGCGCGCAACGCCCTGGCCATCGCCGGGGACTATATGTCGGCGGCCTCCTTCCTCGGTATTTCGGGCCTCGTCTTCAGTTCTGGTTTCGACGGCCTGATCTATTCGATCGGCTTTTTGGTCGGTTGGCCGATCGTGATGTTCCTGATCGCGGAACGGTTGCGCAATCTCGGCAAGTTCACCTTCGCCGACGTGGCCGCCTTCCGGCTGCAACAAACGCCGATCCGCATCCTCTCTGCGGCCGGCACGCTAATCGTCGTCGCCTTCTACCTCATCGCCCAGATGGTCGGCGCCGGCCAGTTGATCCAGCTGCTCTTCGGGCTCGACTATATCTATGCGGTCGTCGCGGTCGGGCTGCTGATGATCGTCTATGTCGCCTTCGGCGGCATGAAAGCGACGACCTGGGTCCAGGTCATCAAAGCCTGCCTGCTGCTGGTCGGCGCCACTATCATGGCATTCGGCGTGCTCTGGCACTTCGGCTTCGACCTCAATGCCATGTTCAGCGAGGCGATCAAGGTCCATCCGAAGTCCGATGCCATTATGGCGCCGGGCGGGTTCGTGAAGGATCCCATATCGACCGTTTCGCTCGGGCTCGCGCTGATGTTCGGTACTGCCGGTCTGCCGCATATCCTGATGCGGTTCTTCACCGTGTCGGACGCCAAGGCGGCCAGAAAGTCGGTGTTCTACGCGACCGGATTGATCGGCTATTTCTACGTGCTGACCTTCATCATCGGCTTCGGGGCCATCACGCTCATCATGCCAAACGGCGCTTCTTACAAGCTTGCCGCCGATGGACATTACGACAAGATCAAAGATCTTTTGGGAGGCAGCACCAATATGGCTGCAATCCATTTGTCCAATGCTCTCGG
This sequence comes from Lichenihabitans sp., assembly GCA_965214365.1. Classification (GTDB taxonomy): domain Bacteria; phylum Pseudomonadota; class Alphaproteobacteria; order Rhizobiales; family Beijerinckiaceae; genus Lichenihabitans. Next base: position 1,118,819 of record CBDCBM010000001.1, on the reverse strand, counting down.
CGGGTCGATCTTCTACGGCTTCATCGCGGCTGTGGCGTTTGCGACCATTCTGGCAGTGGTGGCCGGACTGACCTTGGCGGCCGCCTCAGCCATCAGCCACGACCTCTATGCCCAGGTGATCGCAAGAGGTAAATCCTCCGAACATGACGAAGTGCGGCTGTCAAAGATCTCAGCCATCGTGATCGGGCTCATCGCCATCTACCTCGGCTATGTGTTCCAGAAGCAGAACGTCGCCTTCATGGTGGGCTTGGCTTTCGCGGTGGCGGCAAGCTGCAACTTCCCAGTGCTGCTCATGTCGATCATGTGGCGCGGAACGACAACCCGGGGCGCGGTCGTCGGGGGAGTGCTCGGCCTCGTCAGCGCCGTCGTGATGGTGCTGCTCAGCAAGGCCGTCTGGGTCGTCACTTTTGGCAACCCCGTCGCAATCTTCCCCTACGACAGCCCCGCCCTGTTCTCGATGCCGATCGCCTTCATCGGCATCTGGCTGGTTTCGACATTCGACAAGAGCCGGCAGGCGATGCGCGAGAAGGCCGCGTTCGACGCCCAGTTCGTACGCTCCGAAACCGGGATCGGCGCCACATCGGCGCATGCCCATTAGTCCTCGTCCGTTATGAGTTCAAGAGTCCCATCCCCTTGAGCAAAGCCGGGTTAAGGCTCCAACGAGCGAAGCTCGTTAGAGAAAATGGAGGAGAGCTGTCGAAGGATCGAGGGGCGAGCGAGGCTCGATTTCCGATCCTTCGACATGGGGCTTCGCCCCAGTTCGGCGCCTGCCCTGGAACCCACCGAAGGGGTCAGGAAATCGAGGAACCGAGCCCAATGAAGCGGCTTGTGACCCAGTAGAAGCGCAGACTATCACTCGGCGGTGAGGCGCTCATGAAGCCGTTGAGCCCAGACTTGCCGGATGGCCGTGGCACTGGCGGGATATTCGCGCAGCACACGGGTGAACACCGCACGCGTCACTTTCAAAGTGGCGGTGGCCTTGACGGCTCGCGCTCCATTCGGGCGCAGGGTCTCGGCCAGCAAGGCCTGTTCGCCGATCAAAGCCCCAGGGCCGACAATCCGGCGCTCCGCCTCATCGTCGTCCGATGCGAAGAGATCGACCGCGCCTGAAACGATCAGGTAGCCGCCGTCGGCGGTTTCGCCGCGCCGGAACAGCAATTCTCCCGTCGCGAAAGGATGGGATTCGGCCGCGAAGGCAAGGAGGCGCAGGGCGTTGGTTCCCAGAACGGAGAACAGCGGCACCCGGGACAGGCGAGCGATGTCGGTGTCAAGCGACATGGATAGGGCAAATCCTTCTAGTCACAATCGATGCCTGGACGACACGGGGCCGCACGACCGCTGCACCACGATGACTTTGGCTTCGTTCGCGATGCGCTGATTTTATGGCATCATCCGTCAAGCCAGAAGCCTGTAGCCCCCAACCTCGGTCACGAGAATCTGCGCATTGGCGGGATCGGCCTCGATCTTCTGACGCAACCGATAGATATGAGTTTCCAGCGTATGCGTGGTGACGGCGGCATTATAACCCCAGACCTCACGCAACAAGACGTCCCTCACGACGACCTGGCGACCGGCACGATACAGGAAGCGCAGGATCGCGGTCTCCTTTTCGGTAAGGCGGAGCTTGTCGCCGCTTTCGGTGATGAGATGCTTGGCGCTCGGACGAAACATATAGCCGCCGATATGCAACGAAGCGTCCTCGCTGCCCTCGTGCTGGCGCAACTGGGCTCGGATTCGCGCCAGCAGTACCGCGAACCTAAAAGGCTTGCTGACGCAATCATTGGCGCCGGCATCGAGGCTGAGGACCACGTCATTGTCTGCCGCCAGCGCCGTCAACATGATGATCGGATGAGTGAACCCGCAGGAGCGAACCTTGCGCACCACGTCCTTGCCGTCCATGTCCGGCAGAGCGACGTTCATGATGACGAGGTCCGGAGGACGCGTGAGGATCATGTCGATCGCTTCTGAAGCGTTCGGAACCGAACAGGCGTCGAACTCGTCGGCGGTGCTCAATTGTTGAGCCAGGGTCGCTCTCAGATCGCTGTCGTCGTCGACGATCAGGACCTTTCTGGCTTGAGCCATGGATCGTCCTTCCGGCCGTCGGCCCGCTGGGCAAACATGGCCTCGGCAGTCGTCGCTTCGCCTATCGCCTCGGGTCTCGACAAGACGCCACCGCTTCTCGCCGCTCATTTGAACCCATCATGGCCAAAGAGCAATATGACCATCTTCCCGAAACATGCTCCAGGATGCAAGCTGCGGTTCAAGATGATGGCGCACAATCCACGCCCCTTCCCGTTCTCCAAGCATCCTCTCCGCCGCCGTGTCGGACGAATCCTCGTGACGCCGCTTGCTGGCGCGCGCACGCTCGGCAAGCTGGTGCTGCCCGGGCTCGTCATTCCATGCGTCCTTGGCCGAAGCGGCATCACCCATCACAAACGGGAGGGCGATGGAGCGACGCCGGCCGGCCATTTTCGGATCCTCGGACTTTGGGCGCGGGTAGACCGCATGCCGATGGTCCACGTCGCTCTTCCCCGCCGAACCATCCGCTTTGGGGACGGATGGTGCGACGATCCGGCGTCGCCGGCCTATAATCGCCCGGTGCGCCTGCCGAACTCCTCCTCGCACGAGAGGCTTTGGCGGGACGACGGTCTCTACGATGTTCTGCTGACGCTCGACTATAACCTGCGGTATCCGCGCAAGGGCCGAGGAAGCGCCATCTTCTTTCATCTGGCCCGGGACGACCGCGCGCCGACTGCGGGATGCGTGGCCATCGGGCGGGACGCCATGCGTCGGCTCAGCCCGCGCCTGGGTCCACATAGCCTCATGGTGATCAGACGCTAAGCGTTCCGCCACCGCGCCATGAGGGTTTCAGATCGGTCGAACAAAGGGTGCCCGACCGAGCGAAACGGCGTAAACCTTCCCAGCAATGTGCCTTTTTCTTGACGTTGACAGCCGTAACGGAACTGCGCACTGTCCGCCGACCTGCGGTTTGGATCGCGGCCAATAAAATAACAGAAATTCGGCGGCGTGATCCGTCGGCGGCGAACGAGCCGGCGTCATGGGAGGAGAATTCAAGTGAAAACTACCGTTTTGGCGGCTTTTGCCGTAGCGACCTTGGTCATGGGCGTACCTGTACGGGCCGCCGAGACTTCCATTCCGGTCATCGTCAAGGATACCACATCCGCCTATTGGCAGATCGTTCTTGCTGGCGCGCGGAAGGCCGGCAAGGACCTTGGCATCCAGGTCCCTGAACTCGGCGCTCAGTCCGAATCCGATATCAACGGCCAGATCTCCATCCTGGAGAATGCCGTGTCAGGCAAACCGGCCGCGATCGTCATTTCGCCCACGCAATTCGCCTCCTTGGGCAAACCGATCGACGAAGCCGCCAAATCGGTGAAGATCATCGGCATAGACTCGGCTGCGGATTCGAAATCCTTCACGTCATTCCTCACCACCGACAACGTTCAGGGCGGGCGCGCCGGGGCTGATGCGTTGGCTGACGGCATCAAGGCCAAGACCGGTAAGGTCGAAGGCGATGTCGCCCTCATCACATCCATTCCGGGCGTCGGCTCGCTCGACCAGCGGGCGCAAGGCTTCAAGGAAGAACTCGCCAAATATCCTGGGCTGAAACTGGTCGCGGACAAGGTCGCCGACGGCCAGGCCACGACAGCCCTCAACATCATGACCGATCTGATCACGGCCAACCCCGACCTCAAGGGCGTTTTCGCCTCGAACCTCATCATGGCGCAGGGCGCCGGCCAGGCTGTGGCCGAGAACAAGCTCGCATCCAAGATGGCGCTGGTTGGTTTCGACTCCGACACGAACCTCGTGAAGCGGCTGACGGATGGGGACATCTATGCCCTCATCGTCCAAGACCCGTTCCGCATGGGGTATGACGGCGTGAAGACCGCGCTTGCGGCCTCGAAGGGTGAAAAGGTTCCTGAGAAGGTGGATACGGGCGTCAACGTCATCACCAAGGACAATATGAACACCGAGCGGTCGCAGGCCCTGTTGAACCCCAAGCTCGACTAACGCACAGCAGAGCGCCGACCGATCATCGGCCGGCGCTCTGGAAAACCCGATGGTTGATATCGCGTGGCGTGGACCGCATCCATGACGGCAGTTGCATCGCTCGACCCGTCGGGCCAAGACCGGATCGGTGAGGCCCCTCCTCTTCTGGTGTTGCGCGGGCTCGACAAGAAATTCGGCGCCACCCATGCGCTGAAGAGCGTCGATCTCGACTTCAAACCGGGCGAGGTTCACGCCGTCGTCGGCGAGAACGGCGCCGGCAAGTCGACTCTCATCAAGCTCTTGACCGGTGTGCATATGCGCACGGCCGGTGAGGTCTTGTGGCTCGGCAAACCGGTTGCGCTGGCCTCTCCGCACGAGGCCATCGCGCTTGGGATCAACGCGGTCCATCAGGAAGTGGTGCTGTGCCCGCATCTGAGCGTCGCCGCCAATCTCTTCCTCGGTGACGAAAAGAGCCGCTTCGGCCTGTTGCAAGGTCGTTCGATGGTTCAGGAGGCCCGCCGCATCCTGGCGGAGATCGGTTTCAACCTGCCCGCTTCCGCGGCGCTGTCGAGCCTCACCATCGGCCAGCAGCAACTGGTCGCCACGGCGCGGGCCGCCACGCGCGGCACCAAATTCCTGATCTTCGACGAACCCACCGCCTATCTGACACGGCAGGAGACCGCTCAATTATTCGCGCTCATCGGTCGGCTGAAGGCGCGGGGCGTCACCATCGTCTATATCAGCCATCGGCTTGAAGAAGTCTTCGAACTCGCCGATCGCGTGTCGATCCTGCGCGACGGCCGGCTCGTTTCCACCTCCTTCGTCTCGCAGACCAACGAGGCCGCCCTCATCGCCGGCATGCTCAACCGGTCGCTCGATCAGGTCCACTACAAGGAGGAGGTCCCGTTCGGTGCCGAGATCCTGCGGGTGAACGGCCTCTCGGGGCCAGGATTCAACGACGTCTCCTTGACGGTGCGCGCCGGCGAGGTGGTGGGGCTCTATGGTCTGATCGGCGCGGGACGCAGCGAATTCGTCCAGACTCTGTTCGGGCGCCATCCCAAAAGCGGCGGCGAGATCGTCTGGAAAGGCACGCCCATCATCATCAAGAACGAAGCCGATGCCATCAAACGCGGCTTCGCCCTCGTGCCCGAAAGCCGTCGCGATCAGGGCCTCTGCCTCAATCTCGGCGTCGATTTCAACGTAAACCTCCCGATCTTCGACCGCCTTACGCGCTTTTTCACGTTGGACCAAAAGGCAGAGGCCGCGCACGCGGACCGTCAGATCAAGGATTTACAAATCAAGACCGCTCGGCGAGGCGCGCCCGCCTCCAGTCTGTCTGGCGGGAACCAGCAGAAGATCGTGGTGGGCAAATGGCTCAACCACGGCGCCTCGCTTTATATCTTCGACGAACCCACGGTCGGAGTCGATGTGGGCACCAAGGTCGAGATCTATAAATTGTTTTCCCGCCTCCTCAAGGACGGCGCCGGTATCATCCTCATCTCGTCCTACCTGCCGGAGGTCTACGACCTTTGCGACACGCTGCATGTGTTCCGGCGTGGACGGCTCATCGCCACTCATGCGGGCCATGGCGACGAACACGAGAAAATCCTGACCGAGGCCATCGGGGTATGAACGGGGAAGACGCATGACCGCGAGTACCAATGCGACCGATGACGCCCGCCAGGCGGCGGCTTCTGCGGCCGGCGCCCGCCTGGGGCTTTTGCTCAGCCTGACATTGGTCGGCCTGCTGGCGTTGATGTGGTTCGCCCTGTGGTTGTCCACCGACAAGTTCATCACCCCGAACAACCTCATCAACCTGATGCGGCAAGGTTCGATGACGGCGATCATCGCTGTCGGGCAGACCTTCGTCATCATCACATCCGGGATCGACCTTTCGGTCGGCGCGGTCGTCGGCTTCGCCAGCGTTATCGTGGCGTGGCTTCTGGTCCACAACGTCCCTATCTTTGGCGCTATCGCGCTGACCCTGATGATGGGCGCGTCCATTGGAGCTTTCCATGGATTCGGCATCGTCAAGCTCGGTCTGCCCCCCTTCATCATGACGCTAGCGACACTGACGGCTTTGCGAGGCATTGGCCTTCTCATCACCAATGGGGCGACGATCTCCGGCCTACCGGATGATTTCACCAATTTCTCGCGGGGCGCCTTGTTCGGAATACCGAACCTGTTCTGGATGGTGGTTCTGGTCGCGGTGCCGGCCTATGTGGTGCTGCATCACACCCGTTGGGGGCGTTATCTCTTTGCCATCGGGTCAAACAGCGAGGCCGCGCGCCTTTCAGGCGTCAGCATCAACCGTATGATCTATTTCGCCTATATGGTGTCCGCCACACTGGCGGCCTTCGTGGGCATCCTGCTCGCGATGCGGATCGGCATCGGCAACGCAACGCAGGGGGAGGGCTGGGAACTCCAGGCCATCGCCTCTTCGGTCATTGGTGGAACGAGCCTCTTTGGCGCCGTGGGCTCCGTGCACGGACCGCTTCTCGGATCCTTCCTGCTGACGACCATCAACAACGGGGCCAACCTTTTGAACGTCAATCCGTTCTGGCAAAAGGTGATCACCGGCGGCCTGATTATCGTGATCGTCTATTTCGACCAGCTGCGGCGGCGGTCGCGGCGCTAGATCGCCAAGATGTCGGGTAGAGCCGGTCCCAATCATCGGCCCGACCGGCGCGAAACATTCAGGTTACAACGCAGCTCGACACATGGCTCGGCGTTTAAGGACCATGCTGGAGGCCTCTGCGTCGAGCAATTCGCGAAGCCGCACGATCGATGGTTTCACTCGTCCGCGACATCGCGCTGACGCGTCTTCCTTCCTGGGATCAGCAGATCGAGCCGGCCGAGTTCAAAAGTGTTCGTTAGCGATGAACCAGCTCAGCGAAGGCTCTTGCCCTTCGGCAACCGAATCGTCGTAGTAAGTCGTGATGGATTCAACGGCCGTGTGCAGCGCAAGATGCGGTGTGGCGTGGCTTAGATTGGTAGTCGTCGACCCGCCTTCCCGGTTGGGGGCGTGGACGTAATGACTTTGCACGAAATAATAGCGGCCATCACTGGTCTCATAGACCCTGATCTTCACTCTGAACCGCTCAGACCCGACCTCGAACCAAATCTGATATTCCGAGAAAAATTTGTGGAACTCGATAATTTTCGAGTGACCCATGGCCTTGGCTTCGTGATCCGAGATCATGGATGTTCCTGTTCTTCCCTGAGAAGCCATTCAATCTCTGTAGTCTTTTGCCCCAGCCTCCAGGTCAAGTCAGTCCGTGTGCTATGCCAGATTATACACGTTTGCCAGAAGCCTGCGCGGAAGGGCGATCAATCATCAAGCGAACTTGTCGTTGTGCCCTGTCCGCCAAGGTCTCATCAGGCTATGGCTCAGCCTATAGCGAGAGAAAAGAGGGGCCGGTGCGGCCTGAAACATACCGAGGCCTGAAGACCTCGACTACCCTCAAATCACGACTTCTGGCCGAAGCGATCCAAAGTCAGTGCCACGGATCTCGATAGCTCGGAGCATGATGTCAGCCGAAACCCATGCCGGGTCTTAGACATCATGCTCTAGACCAACTGAGCGACATAAAACTCATCAGGTCTAGAGATTTATGAGATTTGCCCCAAACAACCTTACCCACCCATCTTCTTATTTCAGATGGGCGGACAACAGCTTATTCATCTCGAACATTGTCGCTTTGTCCTGACCAAAGACGGCCTTGAGTTTGGCATCGGCGACGATTTCGCGTTTATTTTCCGGATTCTGCAAGCTGTGCTTACGGATATATTCCCATACCTTGCTAACGACTTCTGTACGTGGCAGCGGATCTTTTCCAACCACCTGAGCTAGCGCCGATGACGGTGTCAACGGCTTCATCAGTGCCGAGTTCGGTTTTTTGGCGGGAGCAGCGGCTAGAGCCGCCTTATCCTTGCTCGCATTCACCGGATCAGCTTTCTTGGTTGCCACGTCTGTCACTCCTGGTTTCGTGTGTCATTCCGGCCTTGGGCCGGTCCTGACGTCAAGGTCAATCAACTAGCGCATGCTCGATCAGTTTGGCTTCCCGGGTGGCGAATCCGAACAACTCGCGTTGCCACGGGCGATTCTCTTATGCAAGCCGCCTTCGCGACAGTCGAGGCGCGTACACAATGGTTACGCCTGAAGCGCCATCTTGTTCACCGCTCCCTCATCGATCCCCACCGTTTCGTCGAATTTGCATCCATGCACGCAGAGATCATCAAACTTCAGTTTGTCGGTCAGCGCCAGATGCATTTCCCCGTTTTCGTGCTTTGGTCTTAGTCACCAGGGGAAAAACGTCGATCCAAAGCCACGTCGCGCCCGTGTGCCCCCCAAACCAAATGCCGCCACGTCCCGCAGGTCGCCTCAAAAGCGGAATGAACGCGAGACCCCTCCACATTTTCCAACCGCGCCGGTTGCGCTCGGAGACATCATGCTTATAGTGCGGCGCTCGCGGAAACGGATGTTTTCGTGGGGAGGGGTGGCCGAGTGGTTGAAGGCGCACGCCTGGAAAGTGTGTATACGGGAAACCGTATCGCGGGTTCGAATCCCGCTCCCTCCGCCAAGTTGGCATTTCAAGTGCGTTATGTTGCGCCGGCACCTACTTACCCGCCCCTTAGCGGCTAGGAAGGAGGACTGGCAGTGGCTCTATCCCATGCGCCGTGTCACCAAGCACGTTCAGCCAGCGGATTGCGAGCGACCCCATGGGTGAAGGAGGCTCCGTCCATGCTCGGCGGCTCTCAAGGTTTCGATAGGGCGCGGCGATTCATTCCGGGGCTCGAGGCCATGCGGTGGCCGCGCAGGGGCTTTGGCTTTGCCGGGGCCCGGACCGTGATCGAGCAGAACCGGCGGCTCGGGTTCTGCTTCGGACGTTTAAAAATTGCCGAAGCGTAAAAGCTGGGCGCGCCCGGCCGATGTACGACTTCCAGCAGAGTTTGCGACATACCCCTCCACGACGCCTTCCGTATCGGTCGCGGCCCCGCTCCGTCAGATCGCCAACCCAGCCTTGTCGAACAGATAGGCCTGGGCAGCGTCAAACCCCGCCGTAAAGATCTCACCCTTCTTCAGCATCTTTCGGCCAGGGGTCTCAAGCGTCATGGTTTCACCTGCCGGGGTCTGCCCATAGATCAGGGTACTGCCGCCGAGGCTTTCAGAGAGGTCCGCCGTGAGGGCAATCCGGTTGGGGCCGTCGGCCAGCGCCAAATGCTCCGGCCTCAGGCCAAGCGTAACCTCGTCGCCGACCTTCGGTCCGGTCTGTCCGCCCACCGGCCGACGGGCGTCGACCCGAAGCGGATTGGCGAGGGAGGGGTGGCTGACCTCGATGGCAGCGCCGTCGCGCGCCAAAACTTTCGCAGTGACGAAGTTCATTTTGGGCGAGCCGATGAATCCCGCCACAAAGGTATTGGTGGGCGTCTCGTAGAGTTCGGTCGGCGAGCCGATCTGCTCTACCCTTCCGGCCCGCAGCACCACGATGCGGTCGGCGAGCGTCATGGCTTCGACCTGATCGTGCGTCACATAGATCATCGTGACGCCGAGGTCGCGATGGAGGCGCGCGATCTCGACCCGCATCTGCGAGCGCAATTCGGCATCGAGGTTCGACAGAGGTTCGTCGAACAGGAACAGTTTCGGGTGACGCACGATGGCGCGGCCGATGGCGACGCGCTGACGCTGGCCGCCGGACAATTGCCGGGGCTTGCGGTCGAGCAGAGGCTCCATTTGGAGAATGCGGGCGGCCTCCGCTACCTGTTTGTCGATCTCGGCCTTCGGCACCTTCGACATCTTCAACCCGAAGGCGATATTGTCGCGCACGCTCATATGCGGAAACAAAGCGTAGCTCTGGAACACCATCGAGACCTTGCGCTTCGCCGGCTCCACATCGGTGACCTTCACGCCGTCGATGAAGACATCGCCCGATGTCACATCTTCAAGGCCGGCCACCATCCGCAGCAGCGTGGACTTACCGCAACCCGACGGTCCGACGAAGACCACGAATTCGCCCTCGCTGGCCTCGATGTCGACGCCATTGATCACGCTGACGGCGCCGAAGCGCTTCTCGATCTTCTCTAGCCGCAGAAAACTCATCCGGTCGTCCTATTTGGTCGCGCCCATCGTCAGCCCGCGCACCATGTGGCGGGAGACAAGGAGGGCGAAAATCGTCACCGGCAGCACAATCACCGTACCGGTCGCCATGATCTTGCCCCAGGGGAGTTCGTAGCCCGACATGAAACTCGTGGCGACGACCGGGGCGGTTTGGACGTCGCGCCGCGTCAGCACCAGCGCATAAAGCAACTCGTTCCACGAGAAGATGAAGCCGAAGATCGCCGACACCGCGATGCCGGGCAGCCCCAGCGGAAGATAGATGCGCCAGAAAATGTCGAACTGGCTGGCGCCCTCAAGCCGCGCGGCTTCCTCGAGTTCCTTGGGGATAGAGCGGAACTGGTCGGTCGCGATCCACACCACGATCGGTAGAATAAACGTGATGTAGACCAGGATGAGGACAAGATGCGTATCGAGAAGCCCGATATTCTGCGCCACCAGATAGATCGGCAGAGCCAGCACGATAGGGCTGATGAAGCGGTTCGAGATGAACCAGAACCAAAGGTCCGATTTGCCCTTGAAATCGTAACGCGCCAGAGCGAACGCGGCCGGGGTGCCCAGCACCACGGCGAGCGACGTGCTGCAGACCGCGACGATCAGCGAATTGACGATCGCATCGACCACCTTCTGGTCGGCGAAGACCTCTGCATAATTGGCGAGGGTCGGCGAGAAGAACCAGACCGGAGGCGAAGCGAGGAGGTCGGTCTGCGTCTTGAAGGACGACGACACCATCCAATAGAAGGGAAATATGGTGGCGAGGAAGACCACCACGAGGCCGATGCCATGCAGCAGACGGCCGATGAAGCGGGAGGACATCACTCGATCTCCCGATAAAAGAAGCGGATATAGACGCGCGCCAGGATGATGGTGATGACGAGCAGCAGAAGAGCCTGCGCCGAAGCGGTCCCGAGATCGAACACCCGGAAGCCGACGCGCTGAATATAGATCGAGATCAACTCGGTCGCGGCGCCCGGGCCGCCGCGCGTCATGGTGAAGACCACGTCGAAAAGCTTCAGCACATCGGCAGAGCGCAGGATCAGCATGGCGGTGAAGCCTGGCAGCAGATAAGGCAATTGGACGTGCGTCAGCAGGGCGTATTTGCTGGTGGTCTCGAGCCGAGCCGCTTCCTCGATTTCCACCGGCACCATCGACAAGCCCGAGAGGAAGATCAGGGCGCAGAACGGCGTCCACTGCCACACATCCATGATGCAGATGGCCGCGAAGGCGCCAGTGGAACTCCCCAGCCAATCGAAGGACTCGAAGCCGAAGAGACCGATGAAGCTATTGGCGACGCCAAAATCGCGATTGAAGATCAGGCGGCCCAGCAGGCCCACGACCGCATAGGTCGTGGCGAGCGGGATGACGAGGGAGACGCGCGCCACGGCGCGTAGAAAACTCAAGCCGGGGCGATGCAGCAGCAGCGCGATGCAAAGGCCCAACAGGATTTCGGCCGGCATCACACAGACGAAGAATTTGGCGGTTCGCCCCAGCGTTTCCCAAAACGTCGGGTCGGAGAGAACATGGGCGTAGTTGGAGAGGCCCACGAAGGGGAAGCCGTCGCGCGTTCGGGTGAGGTTATATTGGCGGAGCGACGTCACCAGCGCGAACAGCGTCGGGTAGATGCCGATCACGAACAGCGCGAACACCGCCGGCGCGAGGAACCAGAGCGGCGTGAAGCGGCTATAACCGGGATGGGAGCGTTTTACGGGCTCAGGCATAGTTTCGCCAGATTATCCTTCTCCCGCGTGCGGGAGAAGGCGGCGCCATGCGCCGGATGAGGAAAAGCGTCGAGCCCTACTGCAACAGCTTCTTCTTGCCGTCGTAATAGCCTTCCTTCTGAAGAATGGCCTCCATCCGAGTGCCAATCTCCTTGGCGCCCTGCTCGGTCGTGACTTCACCGAGCATCATCTTGGAGCCGAATTCCGCGACGATTTCGGAGATGGCCGGCCAGGCCGGGAAGCGTGGACGGAATTCCGGCACGCCCTTCTGCCAGGAGGCGACCATCGGTTCGACGAACTTGTAGGTCGCCTTGATGGTCGGATCATCGTAGATCGCCATGCGGCCCGATACGCCGCCAGCCTCGACATAAGGCTTGGCGATGGCTTCGGACGTCGCCCATTGGATGAAGATCCAGGCGGCCTTCTGTTCTTTCTCGGGTGCCTGCGAAGCCACCGCAAGAGAGAAGCCACCGAGGGCGGGCAGGCGTCCGGCCGCACCGCTCGGCTCCGGCGCAACGGCGAGGCAATCGCCGAGCTTCGAGGTCTTTGGATCGGTGACCGTCGAGTAGAAGGCCGACCATTCGGTGATCATGGCCACCTGTTTCTGGGCGAAGGCGTTGACGGCCTCGGCGTGGTCCCAACTCACGACGCCCGGAGGCATATATTTCATGAGGTTCTGGCGGAACGTCAGGCCGGCCTGGCTTTCCTTGCTGGTGAGGTTCGAGTGGAAGGTCTTGTCCAAAAGCGATCCGCCGGCGGGCCAGAGCATGCGCATGAAGCTGTCGGCGGACTGGGTTTCGCCGCGCAGGGACTGCAACGCGTAGCCATATTGCTTTTTGGCCGGGTCGGTCAGCTTAGGCGCGTAGGTGTTGGCAAGCTCGTCCCAGGTTGCGGGCGGCTTGTCGAAGCCGGCGTCCTTGAGCATGCATTTGTTGTAGAAGAGCAAGCCGAAATAATTATCGAAGGGAAGGCCGTAGGTGGTGCCGCCCCACGAGCCGAAAGCGTCGAGCAGGAGCGGGAAGAAGCCCTTGAGATTGAGGCCCGGGTCGGTGATTGAGGCGTCCTTGGTGAACTTGTCGATCGGCACGATCCAGCCGTTCTCGGCGAATTCGCCGATCCACACGAGGTCGACGAGCGCGATCGATAGATCGCCCTTCGAGTTGAAGTTTAGCACTTCCTTCTCGCGGGTGTTTTCGTAAGGCACGATCTCGTAATTGACTTTGATCCCGGTCTGCTTCTCGAACTCCGGCAGGAGCTTGATGATGGCCCGATAGCCCGGACGATCGAGGAAAATCAGATTGAGCTGGGTCCCTTTATAAGGGGCTGCGGCTGTGGCGATATCCCAAGCCTCGGCTTTGGCGGCGGGTGCGACCGCGATGGCGCTGGCCAGCATAATCGCCGCGACGCTGGCGGTTCTCAAGAGCGATAGCATGTGATCTGTCCTCCCTCATGCCGAACTTAATCGTCGGATTTGATGTTTAGAGCTGCGCATCCTAGGTTCTGTTGACAAAGAGGATTCCCAAGCGGGATGATTTTTGATTCACGTTTGTTTTTGCGGAAAGACGAACGTGAGTCGCTACGAAATCTCCAATGAGCAATGGGCGGTGATTGAGCCCTTTTTGCCGTCCGAGTGTGGTCGGGGATGCCGGCCCGCCCATGACAACCGTCGTTTCTTTAACGGAATGATGTGGATTTTGAGGAGCGGAGCACCTTGGCGGGATCTGCCCGAGAGCTTCGGCAAGTGGAATTCAGTGTTCCAGCGGTTCCGCCGATGGTGCCAGCAGGGCATCTTCGATGCTTTGCTCGAAACCTTGGTCGAGGTAGGCATCGCCGACGAGTGGGAGACCCAAATGGTGGATTCGACCATCGTCCGGGCGCATTCTCAGGCAGCCGGCGCAAAAGGGGGATCCAAAATCAGGGATTTGGTCGCTCGCGCGGCGGTTTTACGAGCAAAGTCCACTGTCGGTGTGACGCCATCGGACGCCCTGTCGCCTTCGAGGTCACCGGAGGCGAAGCCTCCGACATCCGCCATCTTGAGCCCCTGATGGACGATCCCGTCGCTATCGCCAAACCGAAGGCCCTTCTCGGAGACAAAGGCTACGACAGCGATAGCAATCGAGAGGCTCTCCTGGTCCGGGGCATTCTTCCTGTCATACCATCCAAAAGGTCTCGAAAAGTCATCATTCCGCATGACGAAGTCGCCTACAAGGATCGTAATCGAATCGAGCGGATGATCAACAAACTCAAGCAGAACAGACGCATCGCCACGCGCTTCGATAAAACACTATCCTCGTTCACGGCATTCATAAGCCTCGCAGCCATCAGAATTTGGTTGCCGACCTTTGTCAACAGAACCTAGGCAGCGGGCGGGCGCTGTCTAGCTGTCGCTAAGCAAGCTATCTGTACTTTTATGCAGTGTGCGCCGCAGCAATGCTGTCCAGTTTAGACTCGGCGCGCAAGAGAGTATTGAGAGGTTGAGCCCGCGAGGCGCTGGCCGTTCGTTGCGGTAGGCGCTGGCGCACCAATCGGCGATAGGCCGAGGGCGTCAGGCCGCGCTGGTGCCGAAAACGGCGGTTGAAGTTGGACACGTTAGAATAGCCGATCTCGAAACAGATATCCGTCACGGGCATGTCAGAATTCGCCAGCAGCTTGCACGCATAGCGGAGGCGAAGGGTGGTCACGTAATCGACGAAGCTATTGCCGCTGTTCTTCCTGAAGAAGCGCGAGAAGGCCCATTCGCTCATGCCGAACCGCTCCGCGAGATCGGACAGGCGGATATCGCGTGTAAAATGTTCGAGAATATACGCCAGCGCCGCCTGGATGGTACTTTGGGTTTCACCATCGGTGTCGGGCGCGAAGGATGTGGAAGACAAGACCCGATATTCGCCGTCGCAGGCCATCACGTGGAGCAGACGGAAGAACAACGTCAGCCGTTCCAGCCCGCTGGCAGAGCCCATGGATTCGAGGATTTCGGCGCCGATGCGACGTGTCTCTCCGTGGAAGCAGAGTCCGCGCAGGGCCAGCGTGAGGAAAGGAGCAAGCTCCGACAGTTCGGGAAAGAGGACCGCCGCCTTGCGAACCCGCTCCGGATCGAACTGAAGCACGATGTCGCGGCCTCGGATCGTCTCGTGGGGCGCCGTCGCGGTCACCCAATCATGCGGAAGCCCGCTGCCGACGATGGCGAGATAGCCCGGCTCGAAAGGCTCGATGTGGTCGCCGACGAGCGCGATCCCGGCCGCATTGCGCACCAGATGGATTTCGTATTCGGGATGGATGTTCCAGACATTGCGCTCCCAGGGATAGTCATCGCATCGCCACAGGAAGCTTTCGGCCGCGTCGGTGACGATATGTTCGATCACCGGGCGTTTGGATCTGTCCTTGCTGGGGATCCGCTGAGCCTCGGCTAAGAGGTTTTGCATAGAACGCACGCCACTTTTGTTTTACGGGTCTACCCCTCGGTGAGATGGGCAGCTTCGATATCTAACACGGTTTCGGTGCCGACGGCTCGTTCGAAAAAGCGGCGGAGGTCCGGCGGGCGAGGCTCGCCTCCATAGGCTGCTATTTCTGCCTCTACAATAAACGCAGGCGCCATTCGGGCCTTGACCCTAGGACACCGGACCAAGCCAATTTCGACACGTTGCCGCAGAGGGCGGCAGCCTGAACTCGGCGGCCACTTCCATCAGCCCAACGCGCCGTTCAGACAAACCGACCCCCTCGATAGCCAAAGATCCGAAAAAAGCGGCGCATGTCCGGGCGGCGCACTTTGTTATTTAATGTGTGAAACTCTGCCCGATAGTTTTCCCAATTCGGGTCGATGCGATGTCTTTAGGTGTCAAAAAAGCGGAACTGCTTAGTGCGCTGAGCTATGCTCTCGACCTAACCGAGGGTCAACCGCAAGGCCACAGCGTACGATGCTGCTGGATCGGAATGCATATCGGCCGAGCTATCGGTTTAACACACAACGACCTTTTCGATCTATACTATACATTGTTGCTGAAGGATATCGGCTGCAGCAGTAACGCAGCTCGTATCTGTCAGCTTTTTCTGACCGATGACATCGAGTTCAAACGCGGCGTAAAAACAGTCGACGAAAGCCTGCCGCAAGTCCTTCGCTTCGTTCTGTCGCACACCGGAATGAAAGCGGGATTGGCTGAACGTTTCCGCGCGCTTGTCTCGACCTTTGCGGCCTCGGGATCCATTGCCCGGGAACTCGTGGAGACACGATGCCAGCGCGGCGCAGATATCGTTCGGCGTATGAGATTTTCTGACCAAGTCGCAACCGGAATCCTTGACCTTGACGAACATTGGAATGGCAAAGGCCAACCCATGCGCCTCAAAGGTAGCGACATTTCGCTGAATGCCCGTGTTGCTTTGATCGCCCAAGTCGTCGATGTTTTTTACACCAGTTCCGGCGCCGAAACTGCAATTCACGAGATTACTCGTCGCTCCGGCAGTTGGTTCGACCCCGCCTTGGTCAAGGCGTTTGAGGACATCTCTAAAGACCCTAGCTTCTGGGTGGGTCTCTCGTCCCCCGATATTGATGATACGGTCGTCGTCATGTTGGACGATGACGGCGGGAGTGAAGTCGACGAGGACTATCTCGATGACGTTGCGGCAGCGTTTGCAGATGTTGTCGATTCCAAAAGCCCGTTTACGGCTGGGCACAGCAGGCGCGTTGCGCTCTTTAGTGATATGATAAGCGAAGAACTCGGTCGCTCGGAAAACGAGCGGCGATTTCTCAAGCGTACCGCGCTCCTGCATGATATCGGCAAACTCGGCGTTTCCAACCAAATCCTGGACAAGCCGGGAAAGCTCGATGAGGCTGAATTTGCTGCGATTCGCCAGCATCCCGCTCTTAGCGAAATCATCCTCTCTAAAATCGGTGCTTTTCAAAATCTTTCCCTTATCGCTGGTGCCCATCATGAGCGACTGGATGGAAAGGGTTATCCTAAGGGTCTGAAAGGTGCAGAGATCGGCATCGAAACCCGCGTTCTGACGGTCGCCGACATTTTTGACGCCTTGACGGCCGACCGCCCCTACCGAGCGGCCATGCCTGTTTCTCGGGCGCTGACAATCATGCGTGGGGATGTTGGTCCAGCAATCGACGCGGTATGTTTCGATGCTTTGGTGAGCGCGATGCAGAAACTAGAGCAAGCGGCAGCTTGAAGAGCCCATATTATCAACCGTGTTCACTGGCGGAAGATTTCATTTCTCAGCAGCCTCTCTTTCGTGGCTACAAAATGCTCCAATTGCGCAATGATATGTCTGAATAGGTTGAGAGCGATTTCACGAACCCCTTGTGAACGAAGCGCCAATAAATCAGAGTTTAACTCTTGAATCATATTGACTATACTGATATCGATTTCGACCCTTCTATTTAGATCGGCCATCAACGCGCGAGCTTCATCGAGATCGAACATCTCAACGTCGCAAATTGTGCGGGCCAGAATAAGACCGATCTGCAACGATTGATTTTCAGAACCGATATCTTTCGGACGCTGCAAACCGAGACGTTCGAGAGACCAGCGGGCGACCTCAATATCGCTTTCGTCGCCACTCTTTAAAGCAATGGAACAGGCGTCAAACGCCATTTGGGAACGTATTCTTGTCTTATGATCAGCAAACCCCTTAAGTTCATCAGCTAAGCGCATTGCTTTCTTAATGAAGAAGGGGTCGGATTTGCTCAAATTCAACGCTAAAGCCCAGGGATCCTGCATTTTATAATCGCCTAATTTTTGACTATCCGAATTAATCAGCTTAAATTTGTTGGCTTAATAATATTAATTCTCTTTATTTTGAATACACATAGATTTCTATTTGTAACACCAAATTAATAATCCATTCTACCTGTAATAAACATCCAAGTTTTTTCGACTCTAGCTAGTATTTGCGCATTCTCATTGGATTACAGTAAATTATAGGTTCGTAGCCTAACCGATAGGAACACTGTTATCTAATCATAATTGGCGACCACTTTATGGAATTGCCTCACCAGACCATCATCCAGGCGAGGTGACATATCATCCAGTATCGACAATGCTTTCTGCGATGACATTACCGTTTTGTACGGGCGTTTCTCGATCAATGCCGCGTATATGTCGCAAATATTGGTAAGTCGTACAAGATCGGTAATTTTATCATCCGATAAAGCATCGGGATAACCCGAGCCGTCCAAATATTCATGGTGATGACGGACGATATCCAACAATCGAGGGTCCATTCCCTTTTGACCGGAAAGCATGTCGTAGCCGACGACCGGATGGGTCCGCATGATCGTCATTTCGGGAGCGGAGAGTTTGCCCGGCTTGTTCAGGATTTCAAGGGGAATGCGCGCTTTTCCGATGTCGTGAATAAGAGCGGATTCGGAAAGGAGGCGTTGGCTTTTGAGGGAATATCCGAGCTCTATCGAAAACGCCGCGCAAAGCCCGGCGACCAGCAGGCAGTGCTGGTAGGTAACGTCATCATAGCTCCAAACAATATCGAGCCAGGTTCGGATGTTCGAATGCCCGATTGCGGTGATGACAGCCTGACCGCCGTGTTGCATCGCCGCTGTCGGAATGGGCTGTCGTAGCCTCGCCGCTTCAAACATTGATGCAGCGCCAAAGCGGCATCTCGTGCACATGCCTGGGTGGTCGGGTCGTGCCGGTCGACAAGGCCATTGGGATCGGGCCTAATCAGGGTCTTGATGGTAGAGAGAAGCTGCCCAGGCGCCGTCTGGCAGGGCAAGACAGCCGTGGCGCCGACTGCTTTGGCCTGTGTCAGGGTAAGATGGCTGGGGTCGCGGGCCAAGCATAGCAGCGGAATTTCGGGAACAATTCTGTAGTGAGCGATCGCGGCGCTAACCAAATCGATCGAAGTTGCGTTGTCGAAAGATACATCGCAGATGATAATGGAATGATCGACCGGAGGTTTCAGCGCCTGCTCATGCGTGACTAATTTGCAGGGCCCGATCCGACGCAGAAGCCTGAGTAGTTGACCTCCTTCGGTCAATCGATCCGTAATCAGAAGCACTTATTTCTCCTAGCCATTATCTTGACTTACATGTCCCGCTCGAATGAGTATCGGAAAATTATTAATTTTAGACAGCCAATTTGACAACATTGGGATCCTGGTCCCCTTCATCAATGACTCAATGCCGATCGGAGAGAATTCAGCGCTCGTCGATATCGGGCAGAGGCGAAGTGTGGGGTTGATAGATAATCTCGATACGCATTGGTGACGCAAGAAGACGGCGTCGTTCAACGGCCGATACGATTCGCTTGACGCCCAGCATCCCAATCAGAGCAAACCCTCAATGGCAACCGCTACTTCCGGATTGTCGGCATTCGTCAAGCTGGTGTCCTCGGCGAACGCCCTGATGGGGGCCGGACGGCCGGTGACATGACCCTGAACTTCGGCGCGACCCTCTGCCTTGAAGACGTCGGGTTCTTCGCAGGTTTCGCCACCTTCTGCGAAGACCGGCAGTCTCCGAGCACGCCGAAGGCTAAGAACAGAGCGGATGAAGGCCGCAATCTGCCTTGTCAACGCCGGTGTAATTTCAGGCCGGCGGGGCGGACCAAAAGCAGGCCAGTGGATCGGGCACGCCGACATGGAAAGGGCCCCGATCGGGGCCCTTTCCATGTCGGCTTAAAGTTTGGATCAGGCGGCCGTGATTTCGCCGGTGTCGGGATCGACGATCTCGGCGGTGGCCTGGTTTTGCTCCGCCCTCACCGATGCGCGCCGCCGGCCGACGGACTGTTTAAGGCGGTAGCTGTCGCCGTTCATGGTCAGGATGCTGACGTGGTGGGTGAGCCTGTCCAGCAGGGCGCCGGTGAGCCGCTCCGATCCCAGGACCGATGTCCAGTCCTCGAAGGGGAGGTTCGAGGTGATGATGGTCGAGCCCCGCTCGTAGCGCTGGGAGAATGTCTCGAAGAGCAGCTCGGCTCCGGTCGTCGAGAGCGGCACGTAACCCAGCTCGTCGACGATCAGCAGCTTCACGGCCTGCAGGTCGCGCTGGAGTTTGAGAAGGCGTCGCTCGTCCCGTGCTTCCATGAGCTGCGTCACCAGGGACGCCGCTGTCGTGAACGCCACGGTGAAGCCCTTCTGGCAAGCCGCCAACCCTAGAGCAAGAGCGACATGCTCTTGCCGGTGCCAGAGTTGCCGAGCGCGATGATGTTCTCCCGGCGGACGATGAACTCGCAGCGGCCGAGGTCCAGCACCAGCATCTTGTTGAGGCTCGGGATGGCAGTGAAGTCGAACGTATCGAAGCTCTTCACAGCTGGAAACCGAGCGGCCCGGATGCGGCGTTCGACGACACGGCGCTCCCGGTCGATCAGTTCCAACTCCACCAGGCGCAGAAGGTAGCCGGTGTGGTCGACCCCGCCCTGCGCGCACTCGCGCGCCACCTTGTCGTACTCGCGCAGGATCGTCGGCAGCTTCAGCTGCTTGAGATGGTGGCCGAGCAGGACCTGGGGCTTGCCAGCCCTGGTGCCACTCGGCATGTCTCCCTCGATCGAGGCCATCACGCCGCCATCTCCGGCACCAGCACGGCATAGTCGGCGGCCGTCGTCGTCTTGACCGCCAGTTGCGGCAGATGGGGATAGGCGGCGAGGTCAAGGCGGACGGGACGCCGCTCGATCCGCGCCAGCGTGATCTGTTTGACAGCATCAAAGCCAATGGCGCCGAGCCGAATGGCCTCGGTAACGGCGAAGGCCACAACATCCTGTGGCGCCGCCTCCATCAACCGCAGCACTTGGATGAACTCCCGCTTGCCGCGATTGCCCATTCTAGCTTCCAGGAGATGGCGTAGATGCTGGAACACCTCCGGCAGGTTCCAACCTTGCAGCGCCGCGGCTTGATCGAGCGCGTTCGGCTTCATCTCGATCAGCGCCAGATAGTGCAGCGGATCCGCAACGAACACGCCCTCGCCGTAGTGGCGCGGGTGCCTGGCGATCTCACGGCCGGCACACAGGATCGCGACCTCGTCGACGAACCCCTTCACCAGGACCTCCTGGAACCCGTAGGCCGTTGGCACCGAATAGTCGTTGCAGCGATAGCGGACGAGCGCCGTCGAGGAGACGCGGGCCGCACGCTTCTCGCACGGCTCGAGTGGCACGGCGGGCAGCGCCCTCAAGGCCTCGGTGTCGGCGACGAGCCGCTCGCCGATGGTGGCAGAGCGCCGACCGGCATGATCGGCCTGCCGCGCGCGGCAACGCTCCGCCAGCATGGCGTTCAGGGCGTCGAAGCTCGCCGCCGTGGGGATCGGCGTCATGAAGTTGGCGCGGGCGAATTTGACCAGCCCCTCGACCTTCCCCTTGTCGTTGCCCTTGCCCGGACGGCCGAAGCGGTCCTGGAACAGACAGTGGCTGACCAGCTCCGTAAAGGCGCGGGTCCGATCGCGCTTGCCGTCGCCGCAGATCTTGGCAACCGCGATCTTGGTGTTGTCGTAGAGGAGCGACAGGGGCACGCCGCCGAAGAAGGCAAACCCTGAGACGTGGCCGTCCAGAAACGCCTCGGTGGTTTCCCGGGGATAGGCCTTCACGAAGCAAGCATCCGAGTGCGGTAGGTCCAGGCAGAAGAAGTGGATCTTCTGGCGGACGCCGCCGATCATCGCGAGCGCTTCCCCAAAATCCACCTGGCCGTGACCCGGCGGATGAGATAGCGGCACGAAGGTCTCCCGCGCCCGCGCTCGACAGACCCGCACGTGATCCTTCACCACGGTGTAACCGCCGGCAAAGCCATGCTCGTCCCGCAGCCTCTCGAAAATCCTCTTGGCCGTGTGCCGCTGATTCATCGGCGCATCACGATCCGCCACCAGGATCGCGTCGATCACCGGCAGCAGAGGTCCAAGCTTCGGCTTTTCGGGCGGCTTCACGCGCGTGTACCCGGGAGGCAACGAGAACCGGCACATCTTCAGCACCGTCTCGCGGTTCAGCCCGAAAACCCGGGCGGCCTCCCGGCGGCTATGCCCCTCAAGGAACACGAATTTTCGAACGGCGGCGTAGATCTCCACGACGAACATCCCCGGCCCCCAAAAACGAGAGCCTATCCACTGGCCGGATTTTACTCCGCCCGCGTCAGCAAATCGCCGACGCTCCAGTGGCCTGGTTTGTCACCGCCCTACACACATGGCTGTCGCGGTCCGCTGCATCGCTTCAGACAGCAGCCCGCGTAACGCGCAGAGGGCGCGCAAAACCGAAAAAGGCTCCGCCGCAGCGCGCATCGGACTGCACGAGGCGGCATTCAGCATCCAGGCGGGAATGTCCAGAACCCGCAGGACAGGCGTGTCCAAAAGGCTGCAGCGGGCTGATACGCCGGCCGCCTTCTCAATCACCTCATGCAGGCGAATCGGTCGGCCAGACCAAGGATGCCACGCATAAAAAACCGCGACCTCGCCACGGCCGACAGTACTATGGGTCTTGTGGAGGGAAGTTGTACAATGAACGTGGGCCCCATTCGAGCCTTGACCGCAGGACGCCGGACTGAGGTGGCTCGGTTTGTCTGAACAGGCTGCGGCGCTTGGTTAGGTGGAGTCCTACCGGATTCAGGCCGCCGCGATCTGCGGCAGCCTGTCGAAATAGGCCTGGTCCGGCGTCTTCCGGTCAAGGCTCGAATGCGGCCTGCGCCCGTTGTAGAGGGCCAGGTAGCGGCCGATGGAGGCGCGGGCTTCGCCGACCGAGGCGTAGGCTCGGAGATAGATTTCCTCGTATTTGATCGAGTGCCAGAGCCGTTCGACGAAGACGTTATCCCGCCAAGCGCCTTTTCCGTCCATGCTGATGGCGATCCCGGCTTTGCGCAGCACGTCGGTGAACTCCTGGCTGGTGAATTGCGAGCCCTGGTCGGTGTTGAAGATGTCCGGCTTGCCATACCTGGCAAGCGCGTCCTCCAGCGCCTCGATGCAGAAGCCCGCCTCCATGGTGATGGAGAGCCGCCAGGCGAGGACCCGGCGTGAGTACCAGTCGACCACCGCCGCCAAATAGACGAAGCCGCGGGCCATGGGCACGTAGGTGATGTCCATTGCCCAGGCCTGGTTTGGGCGCTCCACGGTCACGCCCCGCAAGAGGTAGGGGTAGATCTTGTGACCCGGTGCCGGTTTCGACGTGTTCGGCTTCCGGTACAGCGCCTCGATCCGCATGCGCTTCATCAGCGTCGCGACATGCCGGCGCCCGATCGCGATCCCCTCCCTGTTCAGGAGATCGCGCAACATCCGGCTTCCCGCGAAGGGGAACTCGAGATGCAGTTCGTCGATCCGCCGCATGACGGCGAGGTCCGCCGACGATACCGGACGCGGAAGATAGTAGACGCTGCCGCGGCTGATCCCGAGCGCCTGTGCCTGTTTGGTGATCGAGAGACCGTGGTGGCCATCGATCATCGCTTTGCGCTCAGAAGGCCGGCCTTGCCGAGCGCGCCGGACAAAAAATCGTTGGTCAACGTCAGCTCGCCAATCTTGGCGTGAAGCGTCTTCACGTCGATGGCCGGAGCCGCCAGGCCCGCCTTCGGCTCCGATCCGAAGACCTCGGCGGCGCCATCCACCAGTTGCGCCTTCCATGCCGTGATCTGGTTCGGATGCACGTCGAACTGCTGAGCCAATTCGGCCAGCGTCTTTTCACCCTTCACGGCAGCCAGGGCCACCTTCGCCTTGAAGGCCGGCGCGTGGTTCCGGCGTGTTCGCTTGCTCATCATCTCTCCCGATCCGCAGCCATCTTGGCCGCCTTCAGGCAGAAACTCCACTCAGCCGACCTGTCCAGATTTCCCGAGCCACCTCAGTGTTCCAGCACCTTCCGCTTGTCTGACCTTCAAACTCTATGAGTTATGATGCTTCCTTCGGTTGGGGTGCGCAGCCGCCCAGGAATGCCATTGGGTTGAGGGAGACTTTCAATGCCGACTCGAATTTACCTGGTTAGGCATGGAGCGACGCAACTCACAGAAGAAGATCGTTTTGCCGGCTCATCCGAAGTCGATCTCTCGGACGATGGCCTTACTCAGGTATCAAGTCTTGCCGAACGGCTAAAGAACGAAAAGCTTGAAGCGATCTATACTAGCCCGCTTGCTCGGACCTGCCAAACGGCACGCATACTGGCTGCTCCGCATGATCTGGAGCCCATCGTCGAGTCACGTCTGAGAGAGATCGACTACGGGCATTGGGAAGGCTTGCAGCGCTCCGAAGTGGAACGTGATCTCGGGGAAGAATACGCAATCTGGCAGGAAGATCCGTTCACGATCGCCCCGCAGGGCGGTGAATCAGGATTAAATGTTCTTAATCGGATATTGCCATTTGTGAGGCAGATCGTCGAGACGCATAGGCATCAAAGCGTACTTTTAGTGTCCCATAAGGGCGTCAACAGAATACTGATCAGCAGCCTTCTGGGCTTTGACATGCGCAGTTACCGCGACCGCCTTGATCAAAGTCCTGCAGCTCTAAACATCCTTGACTTCATGAACGAGGTTCGTCCGCGACTACGCCTGTTTAATGATGTGTCTCACTATGAAGGCGTCCCGGCAAGGGTATTGAGCCAGCGGCTATCAAAGTGGTGGAGCCCGCAGCAATTGTCGCAGCGTCCATAGTCGCGAGCTATGCGGGATTTTGGGTGACGGCGGTTTGAAAAAGGCGGCGTATCGAGGCGGGTGTCCGAGCCTGCCAGAACCTCCCCGGAGAGAGCGATACGCCTATGGAACAGCCTTATCAACGCTATTTCCTTTCGTCAGCCCGGCGTCATCACGATCCTCTGACCGAGGTGCTGCGCTCTGGTGCCCGGCGTCTTGATAGACAGAACATTCAGCAACAGAACCGGAGCCCAACGTGAATTGGGCCGGGCTCCGTATTTTTACGACTTCAATGTAACGCTCAGAAATCCTGCCACTCGCTCGCAGCAGCCTCTTGCTGACGAGCCGCGCCACCATGGCCGGTCGTACGCATCGCCGCCGCGGGCTTTTGCCGCGCAGCGATCTTTGACAACGATGCGCCGCTCGGGGCTGAGCGGCCGAGAGCGGAAGCCTGTTGCACATGCCCCACGTCGAACCGCGAAATCAAGCGCGAAAGCTCCTCGGTTTCTTGAGAGAGCGCATGGCTGGCGGCCGTGCTTTCCTCTACCATAGCAGCGTTCTGCTGCGTCACTTGGTCCATCTGATTGATGGCGGTATTGACCTCATTCAGGGCGGTCGCTTGTTCCTGGGCCGAGGCGGCGATATCCGCCACGGTGGTGGTGATTTCCGCGACCTGGAGCGCGATCTTGTCCAAAGCTTTGCCGGTTTGACCAACGAGATCGACGCCCAGATTGACCTGATGACTTGATGCCGAAATCAAGGTTTTAATTTCCTTGGCCGCATCGGCTGAACGTTGCGCCAGCGCCCGTACCTCAGAGGCTACCACCGCGAAGCCGCGCCCCGCGTCACCGGCCCGCGCCGCTTCGACGCCAGCATTCAGCGCAAGCAGGTTGGTTTGGAATGCGATCTCGTCAATAACGCCAATGATGTTGCCGATCTGCGCGGAGGACTTCTCGATGCCGCCCATTGCCGCGACAGCTTGTTTGACCACGCTGCCAGAATGTTCGGCGGATTGTTTCGCTTGGCCGACTACATCCCGCGCATGTTTCGAGCCTTCGGCGGTCTTGCGCACCGTCGCAGTGATCTCGTCGAGGGCGGCCGCCGTCTCCTCAAGGCTCGCGGCCTGTTGCTCTGTTCGCTTCGAGAGATCATCGGAAGCATGGGAGATTTCGCCCGTGCCAGATCGGATCGCAGATGCGCTGCTCGCCACGATCGTCATCGTGTCCTGCAGCTTTTCCATCGCGCCGTTGAAGTCGCTGCGAAGCTGCTCGTACTCGGCAGCAAGCCTATCGGTCAGACGGAAGACGAGATTACCATTCGACAGGTGTTCCATACCCTGAGCGAGTGACCGCACCACCTGCGCCTGTTCCATCGCGGCTTGGGCGCGCTTGGCTTCGGCCTGCCGCTTTTCCTCGTCGGTGAGACCCGTGAGCCGCCTCTGCTCGGCTTCGCTGGCGGCAAGCCTTAACGCGTTCTGCTTGAACACTTCGACAGCCTTGGCCATCGTGCCGACCTCATCGAGACGTTCTCTTCCTTCCACCTCGCTTGAGAGCTCTCCGCGTGCGAGGCTCCCCATGCGGTCTGCCAGGCGGGCGAGCGGACGCGCGATCTTAGACGAGGTAAGCCACATCGAGAAGGCGCCGGCAACTAGGGTCGACACGAGGCCGGCGATCGACATCGTGATCAAGGCTGTGCTCGATTCGGATCGCAGATCGACCGCTGACTTGGCGTTTTCTTCCAGAAGCCCATTATTGAACGTTACCATGTCATCGATGAGGTGCTGCATTCCGGCATCGACCTCCGCCAGAAGGCGGGCGCCTCCGGCCATCTGATTGAGCTCAGCCGGTTTCAATTTGTCCCCTTGTTCGAGCGCCGGCGCGTCCTGGCCAATCTTGAACGGTGTCTTGGCCTTCTCGGCCAATGCGTCGAAGCGGCTCTTCAACTGACCAATTTCGGTTGATTTGTCTGGAATAAGTGTCGCTGCCGAGTCGAGGAGCTGATCAGTTTGTGTGATCGCTTTCGTAAAGCCCTCATCCGCCACCTTTCCCATCGGGCTGTCGCTGTCGTACACAAAGGTCTCGAAGACGGAGTACGGCGTTTGCAGCACGGTACGGCTGGCTCGAATCATTCTGGTAACAGCATAGTCTCGCTTTTCGATGATTTCGCTGGCGGCATCGCTGATCGCGGACAGCTTCATGGCTCCAAAGGCCACCATGGCCAGAACCACGATCGCCATCACGACCAAAGGAATCAGCGCCTTCGACCGCAGTTTCAGATTGTCGATGCTCATCGCCACGAAACCTCCGGACCTGCAACCCGGGGAAACAGCCGATGCGGTTTCCTACCCCTGGAGCCATATAGTCTAACTTTCACGGTTGCATGGAATACCTAAAAAAATACTAACTTATTTAATCCTTCTTTGGTCTTGTTGCTCAAACCTTGGCTCAATTGCAATAAATGTGTCGATTGCCATACAATGCAATGATCCTAGCTGTCGTGCCATTCTTTAAGCACCCTTGGCGGAGGCATATACTGGCGAAAGGCCGACGCAGGAGAAGACGCTAAAATTTGGGCTCTTCGACTGGCTCGCACGCATGGCGTATATCCGGCCGCGCAACGATCCGGAGATGGCGAAATGAAGCGAGGCCCGAAGCCCATCCAGAAGTCGGTCGGCAGGCCTGCAAAAGGTTATAGCGCTATGGTCGTTGTTCGCCTACCGCCGGACCTTCTTGCCTTTATCGATCGGCGCCGGGCCGGCGATCCTGATCTTTCCAGAGCCGAGGCCATTCGACAGGCCCTGACGGTCCTACAAAAGATCACTGAAGTGGTAGGCTCAGCCTAGGCGTGTCGGCGCCTACAATCACTTTTCTCGCACCATAGGATTTCGCCTGTGATCAATCGCTTGATACTCATTGTAGGCCTTTTTGTCGCCACCTTGCCCTGTGCATTCGCCTCAGCATCTTTGAAGCAAATTAGCGAGGCCGATTTTAGCGACAGGGAGAAATCTACTACCGAGCGCATATTTGCTGTAAGTCAAGCATCTCTTATCTCGAATAATCATTTATATCATGTCAAATTCGATTAATTTGATATAATAACGCGCAAAAAGCAGCTTGAAAATGTCTATTCTGATAATACAACCAATTTAAAAGATAAAATATATAAATTATCACATAATAATAATCAGTTTTTACACAATGTATCTGATAATGACATACCGACAGGCAATATAATAGAAAAAATATATAATTTACCGGTCGAAATAGGAGATTCTGTTGTTAGATTGGAGGCTATATCCGTTGAACCTGCTGGGCCAGGGCCTTTCCCTATAGCCATACTTACTCACGGCCTTCCAAGTGATCATTCGCGAATCAAAAGCTACGGAGTTGAGCGTTTAGCTACCCAGGCTCGCGATCTAGCTCACCGGGGATGGCTCGCCGTCGGTGTAATGAGGCGAGGATTTGGTAAATCGGAAGGCGGGTTCGTCGAGGGTGACAATGACTGTCAATCTCGAAATTATACCCGACAATTGAATATTGCGTCTCAAGATCTACAAGCGGCATTAAAAGAGATAAGTAAACGAAGTGATGCTGACGCGTCCCGAGTTTTAGGCGTGGGCGTTTCAGTCGGTGGAGCGGTGATGCTAACGTTGGCAGCAACGCGACCTCCTGGACTCGTTGGTGTGGTCAATGTCTCTGGAGGATACGGTGGTGACGGTAAGAATAATGTCTGTAACGAGAAGGGATTAGTTGATCATTTTTCGCATTTGGGAAAAAATATAAATGTCCCTACTCTCTGGCTTTACGCTGACAATGACCAATTCTTTTCAACCTCTCTCGTTGATCGGATGTACTCGGGCTTTAAAGCTGCCGGAGGCCAGGCCAGTCGACCTTTTCTTGGATCAGTTGGAACGGACGGTCACACACTGTGGTCTGATTGGCGTGGAAAACAGAAGTGGCTTCCAGAGTTAGATAAGTTTCTTCGCTCGCACGACCTCCCATCGTGGAATCCTGTGCCGGTTGAGAAGTTTGAGAGTCATATATCTTCTCAACAATTGCCGTTTTTTGATGAATACCTAGCTTCCGGATCTGAAAAGGCTCTTGTAATGTCAGAGTCAGGCAGTTTGTAATACTGGTCCAGCGCAGAAACGGAAAGTGAAGCAGAGGCTAAAGCAGAAAGTGAATGCGAGAATCATAGCGGACAAAAATGTAAGCTTGTTTTCGATAATTTTACTGAAATTTTGGGCCAGTGACCTGGCGAGGCCGCAAACGTCCCCAGTTGTTGCGTGTTGACGGGTCACGGCCGACGGCGCAAACGCGCATAGCGCGGCGAACACCAATAAGGATTTCATCACCGGGAATGCCTTGGGGTTGAGCTAACAGCCGACGTCGGTCTCAACCTGAACCGTGACGGGGATCGTGAAATCGACTGAGCGAAGACCATGCTGGCCCTGGCGCTGAGAGCTCGCATCTCGCCGCCCTGAAGAACAACACCCCAGGGGTTCGTGGGGAGTGACGCCGTTGCGCCGCTAAGATAGGTGAACGTGACGCGCAGCGGCGCGCTCGACAGATTCTGCACCAGGACGCAGCCATAACCTGCCACGATCGGCACCCATGCTGTGGTGACGGTGTATTGGGTGCCGGCGGCGCAGACAGGCGCCACCGCACAGCACAGCGCGACCGCTAAGAGCAGTTTCTTCGTATCAGAGATCCTGGTGGACGGTGGTTAGGCGGTGACGGCCGCGAAAGCCGCGTCGATCTACGCGGCCGTAGTGCCGTCCCACGTCCAGTTGAGCTGCGTGGCGGCTGGCACCTCGACGACCGTCAGCAAGTGTCGACGCCGGTCTGATTTCAGGCCAGCGTTGCGGAGTAAAACCGGGCCAGTGGACCGGCAAGCCGATATGGAAAGGGCCCGATCGGGGTCCTTTCCACATCGGCTTAAAGTTTGGATCAGGCGGCTGTGATTTCGCCGGTGTCAGGATCGACCGCGTAGGACTTGTCGCGCTCGGTCGGCGACCTTCTCGCTGAGTGTGGTTCGCGACCGGGAAATGGAGCGCCGAGCGACAATGGCTCGCTCAAATCCCCGGGGGCCACCATCCCTTGGCACCTCCGCTCGACCGCGAGCCTTCGTCGATGGGGAAGCGGCGGCTTCTCCATCCGCCCTTGACGACTGCCGTGCGGCGGCGCAGAGGCGTGCTCGGCCTTTCTTGGCAGGAGACAAGGGTCACATGGGCCGAGGATCGAAGCCCAAATTCCGGCTGTTTGCCCCGTGTCCCCGTCTGACCGCCTTCCTGAGAACCCTGGACAGATCCTCGATCGAATATGGCTTGCTCAGCAGCTCGAAGCCGTGGGTCCCGTTCTGGGCGAGGACGTGGCTGTACCCCGAGGTCAGCACCACGGGCAGCTTGGGATATTTTCGTCGGATTTCTTGACCCAATTCGATCCCGTTCATTCCGGGCATCACAACGTCGGAGAAGACAACGTCAAAACCGCGTGTCTCGGCCGCCAGCTTCGCCAAGGCGTCCTCCCCGTCGAAGGCGAGTAGGGTGTCGAACCCGAATTCCAAGAGAGACTGCGTCGCAAAAGATCCGACGTCCTCATTGTCCTCTACGACCAGGACGCGAACGCCGCGACCGTCAACCAACGATTCTTCGGTGGTATCTTCGATCTCGGGCGCCGCCGGCTCGGGAACCCGAGGGATGTAAAGCCTGAAGATCGTTCCCCGCCCGACCTCGCTCTCGACCCCAACCTCGCCGCCAGACTGCTTGACGAACCCGAAGACCTGGGAGAGACCAAGGCCGGTCCCCTGGCCAACGCCTTTCGTGGTGAAGAAAGGTTCGAAGATCCTCTCCATGTTAGCGGTCGTGATGCCCGATCCGGTGTCAGACATCGACACGACCACGAAATCCCCGTTGATCGCAGGTTGGGACCGCATCGCCGGAACGATCCCCGCCGTCGTTACGACGATCGCCAGCCGGCCCTCTCCGTCCATCGCGTCGCGAGCATTGACAGCCAGGTTGACCAGGGCGGTGTCGAATTGGCTGGGATCAGCACTGACGAAGCAGGAGCCATCGAGGAGCGACGTCTCGATCTGGATGCGCGACCCCGTCAACGTCACGACCATGTCCCGGATCTTGCCGATGCTCCGCACGACGTCGAAGACCTCTGGCCGGAGGGCCTGCCGCCTGGCGAAGGCCAGAAGCTGGCCGGTCAGCTTGGCCGCGCGGGTCGTGGTGTCGGAGATGGCCTCGACGTAGCGCATGCGCCGCTCCTCGGTGTGTAGGGCGGTGACAAACCAGGCCACTGGAGCGTCGGCGATTTGCTGACGCGGGCGGAGTAAAATCCGGCCAGTGGATAGGCTCTCGTTTTTGGGGGCCGGGGATGTTCGTCGTGGAGATCTACGCCGCCGTTCGAAAATTCGTGTTCCTTGAGGGGCATAGCCGCCGGGAGGCCGCCCGGGTTTTCGGGCTGAACCGCGAGACGGTGCTGAAGATGTGCCGGTTCTCGTTGCCTCCCGGGTACACGCGCGTGAAGCCGCCCGAAAAGCCGAAGCTTGGACCTCTGCTGCCGGTGATCGACGCGATCCTGGTGGCGGATCGTGATGCGCCGATGAATCAGCGGCACACGGCCAAGAGGATTTTCGAGAGGCTGCGGGACGAGCATGGCTTTGCCGGCGGTTACACCGTGGTGAAGGATCACGTGCGGGTCTGTCGAGCGCGGGCGCGGGAGACCTTCGTGCCGCTATCTCATCCGCCGGGTCACGGCCAGGTGGATTTTGGGGAAGCGCTCGCGATGATCGGCGGCGTCCGCCAGAAGATCCACTTCTTCTGCCTGGACCTACCGCACTCGGATGCTTGCTTCGTGAAGGCCTATCCCCGGGAAACCACCGAGGCGTTTCTGGACGGCCACGTCTCAGGGTTTGCCTTCTTCGGCGGCGTGCCCCTGTCGCTCCTCTACGACAACACCAAGATCGCGGTTGCCAAGATCTGCGGCGACGGCAAGCGCGATCGGACCCGCGCCTTTACGGAGCTGGTCAGCCACTGTCTGTTCCAGGACCGCTTCGGCCGTCCGGGCAAGGGCAACGACAAGGGGAAGGTCGAGGGGCTGGTCAAATTCGCCCGCGCCAACTTCATGACGCCGATCCCCACGGCGGCGAGCTTCGACGCCCTGAACGCCATGCTGGCGGAGCGTTGCCGCGCGCGGCAGGCCGATCATGCCGGTCGGCGCTCTGCCACCATCGGCGAGCGGCTCGTCGCCGACACCGAGGCCTTGAGGGCGCTGCCCGCCGTGCCACTCGAGCCGTGCGAGAAGCGTGCGGCCCGCGTCTCCTCGACGGCGCTCGTCCGCTATCGCTGCAACGACTATTCGGTGCCAACGGCCTACGGGTTCCAGGAGGTCCTGGTGAAGGGGTTCGTCGACGAGGTCGCGATCCTGTGTGCCGGCCGTGAGATCGCCAGGCACCCGCGCCACTACGGCGAGGGCGTGTTCGTTGCGGATCCGCTGCACTATCTGGCGCTGATCGAGATGAAGCCGAACGCGCTCGATCAAGCCGCGGCGCTGCAAGGTTGGAACCTGCCGGAGGTGTTCCAGCATCTACGCCATCTCCTGGAAGCTAGAATGGGCAATCGCGGCAAGCGGGAGTTCATCCAAGTGCTGCGGTTGATGGAGGCGGCGCCACAGGATGTTGTGGCCTTCGCCGTTACCGAGGCCATTCGGCTCGGCGCCATTGGCTTTGATGCTGTCAAACAGATCACGCTGGCGCGGATCGAGCGGCGTCCCGTCCGCCTTGACCTCGCCGCCTATCCCCATCTGCCGCAACTGGCGGTCAAGACGACGACGGCCGCCGACTATGCCGTGCTGGTGCCGGAGATGGCGGCGTGATGGCCTCGATCGAGGGAGACATGCCGAGTGGCACCAGGGCTGGCAAGCCCCAGGTCCTGCTCGGCCACCATCTCAAGCAGCTGAAGCTGCCGACGATCCTGCGCGAGTACGACAAGGTGGCGCGCGAGTGCGCGCAGGGCGGGGTCGACCACACCGGCTACCTTCTGCGCCTGGTGGAGTTGGAACTGATCGACCGGGAGCGCCGTGTCGTCGAACGCCGCATCCGGGCCGCTCGGTTTCCAGCTGTGAAGAGCTTCGATACGTTCGACTTCACTGCCATCCCGAGCCTCAACAAGATGCTGGTGCTGGACCTCGGCCGCTGCGAGTTCATCGTCCGCCGGGAGAACATCATCGCGCTCGGCAACTCTGGCACCGGCAAGAGCATGTCGCTCTTGCTCTAGGGTTGGCGGCTTGCCAGAAGGGCTTCACCGTGGCGTTCACGACAGCGGCGTCCCTGGTGACGCAGCTCATGGAAGCACGGGACGAGCGACGCCTTCTCAAACTCCAGCGCGACCTGCAGGCCGTGAAGCTGCTGATCGTCGACGAGCTGGGTTACGTGCCGCTCTCGACGACCGGAGCCGAGCTGCTCTTCGAGACATTCTCCCAGCGCTACGAGCGGGGCTCGACCATCATCACCTCGAACCTCCCCTTCGAGGACTGGACATCGGTCCTGGGATCGGAGCGGCTCACCGGCGCCCTGCTGGACAGGCTCACCCACCACGTCAGCATCCTGACCATGAACGGCGACAGCTACCGCCTTAAACAGTCCGTCGGCCGGCGGCGCGCATCGGTGAGGGCGGAGCAAAACCAGGCCACCGCCGAGATCGTCGATCCCGACACCGGCGAAATCACGGCCGCCTGATCCAAACTTTAAGCCGACATGGAAAGGGCCCCGATCGGGGCCCTTTCCATGTCGGCGTGCCCGATCCACTGGCCTGCTTTTGGTCCGCCCCGCCGGCCTGAAATTACACCGGCGTTGACAGGCGTTCCAAAGGGAACGATCGTGGCCCTTCTTGGCGCCAACGGCGCCGGGAAGAGTACGACGCTCAAAGCGGTGTCGAACCTACTCGGGGCTTCACGTGGCCGGGTCAGCAAGGGCGCGATCATCTGGCGCGGCGAGGCGACGGCCCGGCTGGGTCCGGCCGACCTCGTGCGCCGGGGCATCGTGCAGGTGCTCGAGGGACGGCACTGCTTCCCCCAACTCACTGTCGAGGAAAACCTCCTGTCCGGCGGCTTCGCGCGGCGGCCAGGGCGGCGGGAACTCCTGGCGGATCTCGAACGCATCTATGGACTTTTCCCACGCCTGATGTTGCGCCGGCGTGCGAAAGCCGGCCTTCTCTCGGGCGGGGAACAGCAGATGGTGGCGATCGGCCGCGCGCTCATGAGCCGGCCGACCCTCATGCTGCTCGACGAGCCTTCAATGGGGCTCGCGCCGATGATCGTCGAGGAGATCTTCGAGATCATCCGCCGGCTCAACGAGGAGGAGGGCGTCACCTTCCTGCTCGCCGAGCAGAACGCCCATCTGGTGCTGCGCTAAGCCCATCATGGCGTGGTGCTCGAAAACGGCCGTGTAGCGGCGTCGGCATCGGCGGCCGACCTCCTAACGCGGGACGACGTCAGCGACTTCTACCTCGGCGGCAGCGCGTCGGCCGCCCTCAACTGAACTTTGTAGGGACCATCGGATTGCCATGACACAGATCGATCTGGCCTGGGGCGCGGGACCCACTGCACGCTACGACACGATCGCGGCGCGCTTTCGCCCTCTTCTTCATACGTTTCGCGATGGCGCGGCGCAGCGTGATCGCGACCGCAAGCTGCCGTTCGAGGAGTTCAACCAACTCAAGCTCGCCGGTTTCGGAGCCTTGCGGGTTCCGGCGGACCGGGGTGGCAGCGGCGTCTCGCTGCCCGAACTCTTCGCTCTGCTGATCGAGCTGTCGGAAGCCGAATCCAATCTCACCCAGTCGCTTCGCGCTCATTTCAGCTTTACGGAAGACGTGTTGAACTCGACCGACTCCGCGCGCCGCGATCGTTGGCTGAGCCGGATCGGGCGCGGCGACATGTTCGGGGGAGCCTGGAGCGAGGTCGGCGACGCTAAGCTCGCGGCCTTTTCCACGCGGGTCAGCGGAAGCGGCAGCGACCTACGGCTCGACGGAACGAAATATTACACAACCGGATCACTGTTCGCCGATTGGATCGATGTCGGCGCAACCGATGCGTCGGACGAGGGGATCGGGGTAGTAGTGTCCCGCCACGCGCCCGGCGTGCGGATCCTGGACGACTGGGACGGCATGGGCCAGGCCCTGACGGCGAGCGGCACCGCGATCTTCGCGCATGCTCCAGTCGAGGCTGCCGATATCACGAAGGCCGACACCCGGTTCGGCTACGCGCCCGCCTTCTTTCAGCTTGTCCAACTTGCCACAATAGCCGGGATCGGCCGGGCATTGACGAGCGAGCTCGGGTCCGCCGTCGTAAAGCGTGCTCGCACCTACACCCATGCGGCGGCGTTACGATCGAGCGAAGACCCACAGGTGCTCCAGGTGGTCGGCCGCGTTCGAGGGGCCGCCTATGCGGCCGGCGCGATCGTGCTCAAGGTCGCCGAAGCCGTGCAGCCGGCCGCAGACGCGCGGGACGATCCAGAGGCGTTTTTGAAGGCTGTTAGTATTGCAGAACTTGAAAGCGCCCAGGCTCAGGGCGTCGTCATCGATCTCGTTCTGCAAGCCTCGACCATCGCATTTGATGCGCTCGGGGCTTCGGCCGTCAAACGGGGTTCCGGGCTCGATCGCCACTGGCGCAACGCGCGCACGCTCGCATCCCATAATCCGCGCATCTACAAGGAGAGGATCGTCGGCGACTACGCGGTGAACCGCACGCCCCCGCCGCCGCAATGGCGAGTCGGCCGAAGCTAAGTCACGGAAATGAGTTAGCCCGAACTGTTCACGTTGGACCGTTTTGAGATTGATTTCGCCCGATCGGTTCTGAGCGCGAGGGTGAGGGCAGGATATTCCGTCCCCGATGGTTCGGGGTTGGTCTGGCGGGTTGTGTCGAGGCTTGTGGGTTGCAGAGCATGTGAAGGAAGGGGCATCGGATGGCGTGTTGCGCAATTCGACACGTTGCGGAGAATTCCTTGAAGCGCCGCACCTTGCCTTTGCGCGGGGCGGCATTGAACTGATCGGCCGTGCTGGCCTTCAGCGTCTCGATATGGTTGCGCAGGGTCGAGGTCGGCGCCACCTCGAACATGAAATCGACGCCGTTCGCCCGGCACCAGTCGATAACGAGAGGGCCACAACAATGGCTGTCGCCGCAGATCAGAATGTCCGTCTTCGGCCAGTGGGCACGGGTGGTCCGCAGGAGGCGGCGCAGATGAGCACGGATTTCACGGCCGCTCGGCCGCTTGGCGGGTCGCAGGACAAGGGCGACGAAGCGTCCGTCACCGTCGAACACCACGATGGGCCGAAAACCGTAGTTGGCGTGGTGAGCATTGAAGAGCCGAAGCCGCTGGCCGCCGTGAACGGCATTGAACGTGTCGTCGATGTCAAGCACGATCCGCTTCGGCACCGTTGTGAACGAGGCACAGTAAAGGTCCACCATTGCTTGACACCGCTCTCATCGAAGCAATGTCCCGCCTCTGCGAGGAGTTCGAGCACTACGGATGGCGCCGTGTTCGAGAGGCCCTGCGACAGCAGGGCATGGTAGTCAACCAAAAGAAGGTGCGGCGCCTCATGCGTCAGCATGGCCTGCAGCCCAGGATGCGCCGCCGGCACGTCGCTACGACGGACAGCAACCACGATCAACCGATTTTCGCCAATCTGACCAAGGATATGAAGTTGGAGAAGCCCGACAAACTCTGGGTTGCCGACATCACTTACGGTGCGCCTCGCTCCGAGCGATCGGAGGCGCATATGTTCGGAATGCAGAGAGAAAGGAGGATGATCAATATGCCTGCCGCCTGCTGCGAGGCGGCGTGAGCTCAAGCGGCGTCGGCCTGCCGTCGACTGGCAGGGTGACGGAGCCCGCAGATAAAGGGGATTGAGGCGAAGTCATTACGCCGAGATGGTTCCCGAGGCTGAGTATCGGACGGTTGAGGAACACGAACCGGTTCACCCGCGTCTGAGGGCTGGAATGTCGCCTCCGCCTACATGGCTTAACAGGCGGAATGCTGATGGTGTTATCGGAGACGTATGCCGTAACACCGCGAACGCCGGCGGACACGTAAGCCGTCGGACGGGGAGCTGAGGAGAGAAGGCAGCCAGACCTCGGCATCGGCATCGACTTGCGGAATGCAAGGGAAAAGACTGCGACCGGCAACCTCTCCGATACGTTTGAAGTCCGACATATGAACGAGAGAAGGCATGGCGGAATGACAAGGTAGTTGGCCCCGATGTCCGACATGCTGGCAGAGCTTCCGTAGTAGTCCGCGGCCGGGAAAGCCGGTCACATGGCGAAGGGGAGCAGTTTGAGTGGCTTGCACGTGCACCTGACCGAACGAGGTGAAGACCTTTGATAATCAGTGACATGCAAAACAAGCTTGCGACTTGGGCCACGGCCGATCGGACCCGCCGGTTCGACCGGCTCATGCGGCTCATCACCAACCAGGTCTGGCTGGCCGAGGCGGCCCGGATCATGCTGGCGTCAAGCGGCGCCCGCACGCCCGGCATCGACGGAATGGACAAGCTACAGCTCGAATCCCGCCTGGATTTTCATCTAGAGCAGCTTCGAGCGACCCTGCTGGATGGTAGTTATCATCCGACATCGGTCAAGCGCGTCTATATTCCGAAAGCCAACGGCAAGTTGAGACCTCTGGGCATCCCGACCCTGCTGGACCGTATCGTCCAGAGGGCGATGCTGATGGCCATGGAGCCGATCTGGGAAAGCGATTTTCACAGAAGCTCTTATGGTTTTCGTCCGGAACGCAGCGTTCATCATGCAGTTCGCACGGTCAAGCTGCAGCTACAGGACGGATCGG
This sequence comes from Lichenihabitans sp., assembly GCA_965214365.1. Lineage (GTDB taxonomy): Bacteria > Pseudomonadota > Alphaproteobacteria > Rhizobiales > Beijerinckiaceae > Lichenihabitans. Next base: position 1,081,610 of record CBDCBM010000001.1, on the reverse strand, counting down.
TCGCGAAGGGACGTTGGGTCATCGAAGGTGATCTGGCGAGCTTTTTCGACACGGTCCATCATCGACTGCTCTTGAAGTGCGTGCGCCGCCGCATCAGGGACCTGCGGTTCGTCGATCTCCTGTGGCGGATCCTCAAGGCAGGCCACATCGACCGTGACCTGTTCTTCGCCGCAAGCGAGGGTGTTCCGCAAGGCGGCGTTCTGTCGCCGCTGCTCTCCAACATCATGCTCCATGAGTTCGATGTCTGGCTGGAGGCGAAATACCTGAACAAGAAGGCAAGGAAGGACCGCTGGGCGTGGAACTTCGGCATCAAGCAGGGACGGCCGATCACGGTTCGCGAGGACCGGGATTGGAAGCCTGCCGTCGCCTACTGCCGCTATGCCGATGACTTCGTCGTCATCGTCAAGGGCACGAAGGCGCAGGCCGAGGCTATCCGGGCGGAATGCCGGGCCTTTCTGGAAGGCAGCCTGAAACTGACGTTGAATATGGAGAAGACCCATATCACCCACGTCAACGACGGCTTCGTCTTCCTTGGGCACCGGATCATCCGCAAACGGGGATCGAGCGGACGCAGGGTGGTGGTCACCACCATCCTCAGCGAGAAGGCCAAGGCATTCGCGTATCGATTGTCGAAAGCTCTCTCGGAAGATCATCATATCCCGAAAGTCGACATGGTGGACCGCCTGAACCGTCAATTGCGGGGCTGGGCGGCCTTCTACAAGTTCACCGACTTCACGGCGTACGTCTTCCGGCACATCGACCATATCGTGTTCTGGAAGATGGCGCATTGGCTGGCGAAGAAATATCGAAGCCGCATCAAACCCTTGATGCGGAATTGGTACCGATCGCCTGCCATGGGACAGGCCAAGACTTGGCTGGTCTACGGGGTCAGTGAACGGGGCAACCGTGTTGAGAAGGCGCTCTACCGGCTGGTCTCCAGCCCGAAGGCGCAGTTCCGATGGCGTAATCCGGAGGCCAATCCCTACATCGTCAGGAATACCCCGAGAAGCACCATCACCTCGCGATATCATGACGTCGCAATGGCCATGGGCCGCACTTGAATGGAGAGCCGTATGCGCTCAAAGGTGCCCGTACGGTTCGGGGAGGAGAAGCGCTCTTGCGCTTCTTACTCCATTGACGATCGTGGGTGGCTTCGTCTACGTCGCTATCGTTCTCGACGCCTGGTCAAGGCGGGTCGTCGGTTACGCCATGAGCCGATCGATCGATGCGCACCTTACGCTGGCTGCTCTCGCGGCGGCCGTTGCGAGTCGCAAGCCTCCGGCCGACTGCGTCCATCATTCCGATAGTCAGTAGATCAACGCCAGTTCCCGGGTGGTCTGACTCGAACACCGATCGACCCTTTGGTAGGCTGGTGCCGCAAGGCATCCTGGTGTGGTCTGACCCACACTCCGATCGACCAGCCGTGTCTTTCCTTGGACCCGTCGACCGCCCGGGAACGCCTTGCGGTGAGGCTATGCCTCGCCGATGCCTGTGACCCGAGAAGAGCCTGACCGTCTGGTCACGTGACTGTCCTGTCCAAGCATTCGGTCTGGCGAAGCCGTCGAAACACGGTGGAACCAGGAGGCTTGGAATGGACGTCAAAGAACCAGCAAAGCGACACGTCATTGGCGGTGTGGATACCCACAAGGATCTGCATGTCGCGGCCGTCGTCGATGAACACGATCGTGTTCTGGGAAGCCAAAGCTTTGCCACGACCCGACAGGGCTACCGTCAGATGCTCACCTGGATGACATCCTTCGGTGAGATCCAGCGGATCGGCATCGAGTCGACCGGTAGCTATGGGGCCGGCCTTCTGCGTTTCGTTCAAAAAGCCGGGATCGAGGTTCTCGAGGTTACGACGCCGGACACGCACGATCGGCGTCGACGCGTGTCAGGCGACACCAGGGATGACCCCCCTGGCGACAAATTGGGTACTTGCCTTAGGTTGTGTGACGACCAAGGGGTCGGCGCTCAGCGTCGAACCCTTGGCCAGCTGCTGCGTGCCGTCGCAACCGGGTCAAGGCCTTGTCGCGCAAGGCGCGAGAACGCGAAGCGTTCGCCTTTACGCGCTTGTGACAGCACGCAACCTTAGCGAGAGAACTTAAGACGGGGCGGAACGTGTCAACGATTATGAGACACCGGATTTCGGGATTTAGGCTTGGATGGTTTTGGTTTTTGGCGGCGGGTTGATCCAGGTCGCGGTGGGTTTGTTCGGTGGCGTGGGTGGGGCGTTGACGAAGCGCTGCGGGGTTTTGAGGAAGGCGCGGTCGAGCGTCTTTTGACGGGCGTCATGGATGGCATCGGCTTGACCGTAATGCACCTGGTCCGGGGTCATGAGGCCGAGTCCCGCGTGATGGTGGTCGCGGTTGTACTAATCGAAGAAGGCGCGGCAGAACGTTTTGGCGTCCTCGACGCCGCCGAAGCGTTTTGGGAATTGCGGCTGATATTTCAGGGTTTTGAAGTGGCTCTCGGAGAACGGGTTGTCGTTCGACGTGTGAGGCCGGCTATGGGACTTCGTGATCCCGAGGTCGGCGAGCAGGAACGCCGTGGCCTTGGCCTTCATTGGCGCGCCGCGGTCAGCATGCAGGGTCAGTTGATTGAACGGCACCTCATGTTTGAGCACGGCGTCGCGGATCAGAGGGCCGAACAAGGTCGCGCTTTCGGCATCGGCGACACACCAGGCGACAACACGGCGGCTGAAGATGTCGATGATCACGTAAAGATAGAAGTAGGTCCATTTGGCCGGCCCCATCAGCTTGGTGATATCCCAGGACCAGACCTCGTTCGGCCGCTCGGCGAGGAGTTCGGGCTTCTGATAGGGCGGATGGCGGAACTGATCGCGCCGTTCGCGGACCTCGCCGTTCTGGGCGAGGATGCGGTAGAACGTGCGGATCGCGCAAAGATAGACCCCCTCGTCGAGCAAGGTGGCGTAGATCTCGGCGGGGGCGAGGTCGACGAAACGCGGCTCGCGCAGCGTATCGAGGACGGAGCCACGCTCCCCATCGCTCAAGGCCCGCGTGGGTCTGGGTCGGGCGCGGCGGAGGTGGATCGGCGGCGCACGACGGCGATAGAGGCTGGCGCGCGACACGCCGAGACTGGCGCAGACGGCCTTCAGAGAACCACGGGGCGGCGCGGTGGCGATCAGCGCCTCCATCACGCCTCCTCGCCGATCGGCGGCAGCGGACTGCCAAGCAGATCCGCAACTTTTTTTTGGAGGTCGATGATGGCTTCGGCCCGCGCCAGGCGCCGCTCGAGACGCGCGTTCTCGGACCGTGCGCCAGCCAGTTCAGCGGCCAGCGGATTGACGGCCGCCGTCTTGGGGCCGCGTTTGGCTGGCGACAGAGCGCCGTAGATCCCTGCCGCGCGTTGACGCCGCCAATCGGTCAGCAGGGAGGATAAAGCCCCTCCCGCCGCAGGATCGCGCCGACCCCGCCGCTGTGGACCGCGTGGTCGGTCTCGGCCAGGATTCGCAGCTTGTCCTGCGCCGTGAAGCGCCGCCGACGCGGACGCGAGCCAAGCTCGGGCGAAACCGCGACCGGTGCCGGCACGATCGTCGGCCTCCGGCCATCCTCCGGGCCGGCACCGGTCGCATCGCCAGTCTCTTCCACCAGGGTGGGCATCGGCATGATCAAATCCTCATGCCCTCAAGGGTAAACTTTCCGGGACGGCCTGTCTCACCATCATTGGCACAGAGGGGGGATCAGCCCTGTTGTCGCCAGGGGGTCACTGCCCGATGTCGCCTGACAACGCGGAAAGAACGATGACCTCGACGCCCAAAATGCAGCTCACGCGGCTTTCGCTGGCCAGCGGATCGTCACGCCCAAACGCCGCGATGGAATGGTCGAATCCCTTCGCGTCTTGACGGTATGTCGAAAAACCGCCGTCGCAGCCAGGCGCGTGGCCCTTCAGCTGATCCAGAACACGATCGTCTGCGCACCCGATGGATTGCGAGATCTGTTGCGCAGCATGACCCGGATGCAACTCATTCGCACCCTTGCCGCCTGGCGGCCCGACCTGACCGCCTATCGCGACGTGGAGGCTGCCTATCGGATATCCTTCAAGTCGCTCGCCCGCCGCTATCTCGAACTACACCACGAAATCGCCGACCTCGATGTCATGATCGGCGCCATCGTCGATGAACTTGCACCCGACCTCGTCGCCCGTAACTCGATCGGCCATATCGGAGCAGCACAGCTGCTGCTCACGGCCGGCGACAATCCTGAACGCCTCCGATCCGAGGCAAGCTTCGCTGCGCTGTGCGGGACCAGTCCGGTGCCCGCCTTATCCGGTAAGACAATCCGCCATCGGCTCAACAGGGGCGGCGATCGGCATGCCAATAGCGCCCTGCACATCATCGCCATCGGCCGCTTACGTACCGACCAGAAAACCAAGACCTATGTGGATAAGCGTATTGCCGAGGGGCACTCAAAGCTCGACGCCATCCGGGCCCTGAAGCGCTACATCGCCCGCGAGGTCTTCACAATCATCACGCGGCGCAACAAGACCATCAATCAGACCCAGATCGCCGCTTGACAAACAGAAGGGCATCCGCGGCTCGCAGTATGCCTCAAAAGCCTACCGCGATGAACTCGCCGCGCGCGGCCTCACGGGTTCCATGGGACGACGCGGCAATCCCTATGACAACGCCAAGGCCGAGAGTTTCATAAAGACACTCAAGGTCGAAGCCGTCTACCCCATGGCTTTCGAAACCGCTGGCGACGTCGCTGAATATCTTCCGCGTTTCATCGAAGACATCTACCACGGTAAAAGGCTCCATTCAGCCCTCGGCTATCTCAGCCCAAAGCAGTTCGAGGATCAATTCACCCGGCAGACGGTCAAATCAGCGGCCTGATCCTGTCCGCCGCCAGGGGCCCACTCCATTGGCCAGTTCAATTGGTCAGATGCTGGCCCAGAACACGAGTGGAAGCGTCAGCAACGACGACCTCCATTTCGTGATCGACTCGACCATGATTGTATTCCCCGACGTGCTGTCCGATGCCAAAGCCAAGGGGGTCTCTTGGTCGCAGGATATCAAGGTCACGATGTCGAGCGTCTCCTTTACACCGACCATCCCCGGCTGCACCTCGAGTTGCATCTATGTCGCCAAAACGGTCTGAGCGGCCCCGTCAATGCGCGCCCCTGCATATTACCCCTGCTGCCCGTGTCGGATACTGCCATCCCGTCGCAATCGACATTGCTCACGGATGTCTATAGTCCTGGCTCGCTTATTGTTGTCAACGTTGTTTACGCCTATACGCCTATCATAGCCAACAATATATTCTGAATCATGGCTGCTCATCGCTTGGCCTATATTTAACCTCGATATGTCTCACTCATAACATTTTCCTCTACTCCAGGTGACATGGCTACAAAATGCCCCGGATATTAACAGGCGGTCATACCCGCACGATATCCAGGATAATATAAAATTTTACTTTGTGCGTCCATCATACGTCGAAGGGTAGATGGTTCACCATCTGTGCTTATCTAGTCCACACAGACCGTTGATTCACCACTGGGATCAGATCATGCCTTACTGGATCGTATCGAAGGTCAGAACCATGGCCTCCAACCGTACGGCTAATGTGGCGATCATCACCGCGCTTTGTGCTTTCCCTCTCTTTGGGATGATGGGGGTGGCGATCGACTATGCCCTGGCGATTTCGACGAAGGCGAAGCTCGACACGGCCGCCGATGCGGCCGTGATCGCCGCCATCACCAAGGCCAAAACCGTGATCGGCGGCGGTGGATCCCAATCGTCCGCAATCGCGCTGGGTCAAGCGCAGGGTCTTGCGGCGTTTCGGGCCAATATGGGCGCTTTGAGTTTCGTTCAGACAACCCCTGTGCCCACGGTCAATATCGTTTCCAATGGACAATTACTCACCGCGACTGTCAGCTACGCGAGCACCAGCCAAAACCAGTTTGGCAAACTATTCAACGTTTTGTCTACCAATATGTCGGGTAGCGTTGTATCATCGAGTGTGGTAACGCCCTATTACCAATTTATTTTTGTAGTTGATATCTCCGGCTCAATGTCCATCGGCGGAACGCTGACCGATATCAATGGATTATATAATGATAATGCCATTATGGCGGCCGGGGACGGGCATACGAGATGTTCGTTCGCATGTCATGATCCGGGACATTTTCGGACGAATGGCGATCCCCGTTCCGTGGCGAAAAACAAATGGACTCTCAAGATTGATTACGTGAATCAGGCGATCCAAAATTTCATTTCAAGTCTTAAAACGAAAACGGCTGCTATGCCGGGCGTATTCTCTGTCGGGATTGATACGTTTGCTACTTCGTTCAATGTCCTGCAGTCTCCTACCGCTAACCTAACCACGGCACAAAACTCTGCTTCGCTTATTGACATTGAGCCAATGCAACCGCTGTCGGTGAGCCAAGGTTACACGCGCACGACGTCGAGTTTGCAATCTTCGTTGTCCTTGCTTAATAATATTGGTGACGGAACGTCTCCGAGTAAGCAAGCAACTTACGTCATATTTCTCTCCGACGGCGTTGAAGACATAGAAGGTAATGTAATTTACGGTCGAGGAACCGATATTTCTTACACATCAGTCTGTACGGCCATAAAAAATTCCGGCGCAACTTTAATTTCTATTGCCGCACCCTATCCCATTATTAGTCTTGTGCAAGATCCGGATGGGCAATATCAGAAATTAGTTCAGCCGTTTCAGCCGCCGACGATGCCGAACATGACAACGGCTATGACATCCTGCGCGTCGAACTCCACTTGGGCCTTTCAAGCGACCGACGGACCTGGAATTCAAACGGCGGTCAATACCGTTTTGCAACAGATCCTTCAGGGTATGACGCGCCTGACGCAATGAGCCTCGGTACCATATCCGTTTACTCCGCTACTTGCGCGGCGGTGCGCATCAAACCATCAGCCCTCGACGCCGTCATCCGGGAATCGAGGCGGACTCCGATCGGCATGGTGGAGGCCGGCTAGGAAGATGCAACACCGGCCATCGACCGTGTCAGCGATGACGGCGCCGTCCTGCAGTTCGAGCGCGAGGGCGGCGGTGAGACGGTCCACGGCGACCTCCAGCAACTCGACGCCGACGCGCAGCAGGTCATCCTCCGGCAAACCGCAATGCCCGTCGTCCATGGCATCGGAGAGGGTGTAGGACACGCCGGCGCGGACCCGGATCATGGCGTCCTTTTCGATCCCGAGCTTCATCGCGATCTGGTCGGCCGTTTTGAAGCCGATGACCCGGAAGTCGCAAGCGAGGCGGTAGGGGTTCTCTGAGATGACCGCGACGGCCTCAGCCCAAAGGTCTTGTAGATTCGGACCGCCCGCGACGTGCCGACGCTGTGTGCGTGAAGGAACAACATGATCTCGCGCACGACCTTCTGCTCGGCCCAGCCGGCGACGATCCGCTCGGCGCGCTTCGGGCCGATGCCGCCGACCTCTCGCAACCGCTCGGGCCGCTCCTCGATCACCTCGAGCACGTTTTCAGAGAAGGCCTTCACCAGCCTCTTGGCGTAGGCCGGCCCGATGCCCCTGATCATGCCGGAGCCAAGATACTTCTCGATTCCCTCAAGCGTCGTCGGCGCCATCACCTTGAGGAACGAGGCGCGAAACTGGGGGCCATGGGTCCTGTCGTTCGTCCAGGCTCCGACCGCCTAAACGAACTCGCCGGCGGAGATCAGCGACGCGTGGTCGATGACCGTGACGCGGTCGCGCTTGCCTCGCGCCTTCAGGCGCAAGACGCAGAACCCGTTATCCGGATTGTGGAACGTCACGCGCTCGACGAGGCCGGCGAGGTTCTCGGTGCCGGGCTGGGGTTGGCGGTGTTGGTGGGCGACGTCCATACCGGAGCGTCGCATGGCGGCTTCGTTCGAGGAAGGCGGCACGGGATTAGTCGCTGGCGCGCCAGGTGCGCCCGATCCCCAACCTCGAGGCGATGGGAACCGCCCGCCGAGCCGAGCATGATGGCTCCGCTTTGCGCCAGCCTACTGGACGATGGCAACGGCGAGGGCCTCCACATGGTCTGGTCGCCGGCTGCCGGATGGGGCGGCGAGCCACGGCGGCGGCGCTCCCAATCCGCCTCGCACCCGATGGGTCACGTCGCAGTGCCGCACTTGCGAAGCGTGTCATCGGATCGACATGGCATGCATGACGATCTTCACCGCCATGACGCGCGCCGCCGCGCTCGAAGCCCTCTCGACCGTCATCCCCGACGTCGGCCGGGCATACGCGTCAGGCCGCAACACCGACGGGGGACCTGGTCGGAGACCGACCACGACCGCCCTGTCGCCATTTCTCCGGCGCCGCTTGTTGCTGGAAGAGGAGGTCGTGTCGGCGGCCCTGGATGAGCATGGACCCGATGGCGCCGCCAAGTTCGTCGAGGAAGTCTTCTGGCGCTCGTACTTCAAGGGCCACCTGGAGACCCGACCCGCGATCTGGACGGATTACAACGCCCTCGTCGCCGAGGGGATGAACCAGATGGCCTCGCGATCCGGACTGCGGCAGGCCTACGAGTGCGCCGTAACCGGAAGCACCGGGATCGACGGCTTCGACGATTGGGCACGCGAGTTGGCGGCCACCGGCTGGCTGCACAACCATGCCCGGATGTGGTTCGCCTCGATCTGGATCTTCACCTTGCGGTTGCCGTGGGCGCTTGGCGCCGATTTCTTCCTCCGGCACCTCGTCGACGGCGACCCGGCCAGCAACACGCTGTCCTGGCGATGGGTCGCGGGTTTGCACACGCGAGGCAAGGTTTACGCCGCCCGAGCGGACAACATCCGGCGGTACACCGACGGTCGCTTTTCGCCCAGTGGGCTGAACGAGTTCCCGGAGGCCATCGAGGGAGCCGATCCCCCGGCGCCCGTCCCTTTGCCCAGGCCCGATCCGATCCCGGACGGGGAGGTCGCGCTCCTGCTGCATCTCGACGACCTGCATCCGGAGAGCCTGCCATTCGGCCAAGCCAGGGTCGTCCGGGTCGGCGGCCTCGTCGCCCACGCGCCCGATGCCGTGGCACTCGTCCGTCGCGCCGACGAGGAAGCCATGGCCGATGCCTTGGCACGCGCGGAGGCGCATTTCGGCTGCAACGCCGGGCCGGCTACGGACGGGTGGGCCGGCGATCTGCCGATCGTCACGCCTTGGGTGCCCGTCGGGCCGTCCGCGTCGTCGCTCCCGTCCGACTGCGCACAGGCACGGCGCCGATGGGACGACCTCACCTGGCCGAAGGCGACGCGTGGCTATTTCCAAGTCAAGGCGGCCATCCCCACAATCTTGCGGGACGTGCTGAGTCGCTAAGATGCGTCCGCCTACCTCGGAGTTTCTACAGGAGCGTCGGTTCACGTCCTTCGAGCCGGGCGACCAGCCCACCCTCGATGGTGGTTCGCCTGTCCGCCATCATGCGGCACGAGTTCGACCGGGCGAGGGCGTCCCCAGCGCCGCGCCGCTCCGACGGACGGTTGACGGCCCCCGGGACCGATGTCAGCTTTCCCCGACGAGGAGACACCATGGAGCGCCTTTTAGTCTCGACGGCCCTTACGATCGCCTTGGCGGGCGGCGCGGACCGCTTCGATCGAAGGTGCGACTGATGACCTTCCCTCTCGCTGTCGCTCTGTTCGCCCTAGGCCTCGCCCAGGCCACAGCCGCCTTGCTCACCGATCCGCTGCCCGTCACGTGCCATGCACTTGACGGCCACATCAACAAAGGTGGCGCTGGGATCGAGGCGTTCAACGAGGGTAAGGCCGCCTCCATCGCAGCGTTCCAGGCCGGCCACCATGACGAGGGCTGCCGCCTCTTCCTGTCGGTTTGGCACTGGACGGATCGAGTGATCGCGCAGCTGGACACCTGCGCCGCGGCGAGCCCCATTCAGGATGAGAGCCCCCAGGCGCGGATGTTTCAAACTCTTCGCGCCGGCTATGAGGATCTGCGGCTTCAGTTGGTGCGGGTCGACGAGCGGGAGGCGTGCGGCCCGCGGTCGCGAGACCTTGACCCCCTAACCCACGCGGGACCCTATGGCTCACCGCATGTCATCCCCTTCCTCGACGGGCCGATCGACCGACAAGCGCGCGACCCTCTCGATCCGACCATCCGAAGACGGTCTGCCACCTTGTTCATTTTCGCATAATGTTCTCATCTCCAGCCATGGCCGACGAGGATGAGATCAAGGAACTGATTTGGCTCATGGGCGCAGCCCAACGCCAGGGCTTCCATGTCCCGCCCGGCGCGATGCGGACCCTGCTCTCGGCCTTGCGCTTCTACCTTGCCGCCCGCACCTGGCTGGCGAAGCCGCAGGCGGACCCGCGTGACGACCAGTCTCGCAAGCGGCGGGAGAGGTATGCCGGGCCGGCGGCGACGCTCGCGGATCTCCGGCGCCACGGACTTGTCGCCCTGATCGTCACCTGCGACGGGCCGAACTGCTGGAACGCCAAGCGCATCACCCTCGATGCCTTGCGTCTCCCCGAGACGACGCCCGTCCCCGAGACCTCGCGCCTTCGCCGATTTCGGTGCTCGAGGTGCGGGAACCGCAAGGTTCGCGTCTCGCGGATTGGACGGACCACGTCGCCCCTGGTAAAGGCCGACGGAACCCGGCAGACGAACCGGCCGAATAGGCGTGAGTTTTGCCCCGGACGAGGGTGGAGCGACACCCGGACAGCGGGTAGCCCCAGCTTTATGGGAGCCGTAGATACCCGTCGTACCGTCTCCGTCCCCCGTCGGAGCCGCTCCCGGTCCCGGGCGTCGAGCAGTCTAACGGGATGGTTCGCGGGATAACTTGCATCGCTGTACATCGATGCGCTCAGTCCAACGGGATGGTTCGCGACACGCCGAGTCCAGCCGGATGGTTCGCCAGTCCAACGGGATGTGTCGCGGCACACCGCATTCAGCGGGCAAAGTCGATCGAACTCTAGTGGGCAGTCTAAGAAACTACCGTTTCGAAATTGAACTACGCTCCAACTGAAGTGGACCTTCGAATGGTGGAAAAAGGTCGACACTGGAACCACCGGAGTTTCGCCAGCAACGGCAGCGCACAACTGTTCCTTCAGAATGACTGGACTGGTGCCCGGAATGGAGCGTGTATGGGGTCGAGATTCGAGGCCGGAGGGCTGGGCCGCTTCGAGAAAAACCCCGCTGGCCTCGGTGCCGAAGCGGGGTTGCGGTGGTGACGGGCGATTGTGCCTCGTCAGAACCGTATGGAGGCCGATATGGCCAAGCTTACGAAGACCCAGACTCCTGTCGCCCTGACTCCTGCCCAGACCCTTGTCCTCGAAGCCGCGGCATGCCGCAAGGACGGGACGGTGGGCCCGCCTCCCCGGCTCAAGGGCAAAGCCGCCGACAAACTGTTTGCCGCGCTGATCGAAAAGGGCTTGGTCCGCGAGATCCGAGCCAAGCGGGACATGCCGGTCTGGCGTCACGACGCGGAAACGGGCCATGGCTTCGCCTTCGCGATCACCAGCCTCGGGCGGCGGCTCGCTCGGACGTCCCTGACTGCGAGGTTCGTAGCGGAAGAGTTGCCGTACGTCGAAATTGCGAAGGTTCCCTCGATCGGGCCCGTCGGTGCGTCCGTGTCGGTCGAGGCCCAGAAGGTCACCACAGGAACGTCGGCAGGAGTGCGGACCGAGGTTTCGATTCCCGAGTCCTCGATCGTGGCCGGCCCCGCCGATCCGGCGCATCTCTCGGTGCCACGGCCGGGCAGCAAGCTCGGCGAGGTCATCGCCCTGCTGGCGCGAGAGCGCGGCGCGGCTATCGCCGAGGTGATGCAGGTGACAGGCTGGCTGCCGCATACCACGCGGGCTGCCCTGACGGGTCTGCGCAAGCGCGGCTACGACATCCACCGGCAGAGCGGCGGTGAGGCCGGCACGCTCTACCGCATCGTCATGGCAGACCGCGCCAGGGCGGCCTAGGCCCATGGCCGCGACATCCAGCTTGTCGAAGGACGCGCGGCCGGCAGTCTTGCCGGCGGCCGAAGGTCTCGCAACCGAACTCGAGGCCCTGGCTCGGCTCGATCTTGCCGGGCTGCGGGTCCAGTACCGCAACCGCACGGGACGAATCGCACCGACCCGCATCTCCCGTCCGCTGCTGCTGCATGTGCTGGCCTACCGCATCCAGGCCGATGCGTTCGGCGACCTCAGCCGCGACACCCGGCGCAGGCTCGAGCGATTGAGCGCGTCGCCGGTTCTTCCCGTCGGCGAGCAAGACGTAGCCCGACCGACAACGGTCGATGCGCCGGTGCGCTTGATGCCCGGCACGCTGCTCAGCCGCGAGTGGCAGGGCCGCATGGAGCGGGTGATGGTCCTCGAGAAGGGGTTCGCCTGGAACGGCGCGCCCTTCTCCAGCCTCTCGGCCCTCGCCCTGGCCATCACCGGCACGAAGTGGAACGGCTATCGCTTCTTCGGTTTGCGGGACCAAAAGATTGTCGTTGCTCTCACGGAGGATCGGGCGCCCGCCAATCGGACGCCGAAGCCGAAGCTCCTGAAAACCTCGTGCGTCCGAACCAGCGCAGCCGGCCATGGCAGGCGTCCCGTCGCAGGGGGCCGGCCATGAAAGCCACCGCGCCCAAAAGCCTGCGCTGCGCCATCTATACGCGGGTCTCGACCGACCATGGGCTCGACCAGGAGTTCAACTCTCTCGACAACCAGCGGGAGGCCGCGGAGGCCTATGTCAAAAGCCAGGCGCATGAGGGATGGACGTTGCGCCGCGACCATTACGACGATGGCGGCTTCTCCGGCGGCAGCCTCGAGCGCCCTGCCCTGCGGCAGCTCATCGCCGCCATTGAGGATCGCCGCATCGATATTGTTGTCGTCTACAAGGTCGATCGCCTCACCCGCTCGCTGGCCGACTTCGCCAAGCTGATCGAGCTCTTCGACCGGCATGGCGTCTCCTTCGTGTCGGTGACGCAGAGCTTCAACACCACGAGCAGCATGGGGCGGCTGACCCTCAACGTGCTGCTTTCCTTCGCCCAGTTCGAACGCGAGGTTACGGGCGAGCGCATCCGCGACAAGATCGCCGCCTCCAAGAAGAAGGGCATCTGGGTCGGCGGAGTGGTGCCGCTCGGCTACCGGGTCGAGGATCGCAAGCTCCTCATCGAGGAAACCGAGGCCGCCCTCGTGCGGAACGTGTTCGGGCGTTACCTCGTGCTTGGCTCCCTCCCGGCCCTACAGCGTGAGATGCGCGACAAGAGCATTGTCACCCGAACGAGAACCCTGTCCTCCGGCAAGATCGTCGGCGGCGTGGGTTTGACCAACGGTCCGCTCGCTCACCTGCTGGGCAACCGCATGTACATCGGCGAGCTGAACCATCGCGGCCAGAGCTTTCCGGGCGAGCACCAGCCCATCATCGATCAGGACCTGTTCGACGCCGTGCAGGCGAAACTCGCCAGCAACCTCGTTCGACGCCGGGAGGGCCGCTCGAAGTCCGACGCGCTGCTGATGGGCCGGCTCTACGACGATCGCGGCCACCACATGAGCCCGACCCATGCCATCAAGAAGGGGCTGCGCTACCGCTACTACGTCTCGACCATGCTGGTGCAGGGCCGCAAGGACGAGGCCGGCTCGATGCCTCGGCTTCCGGCTCCCGAACTCGAAGCCATCGTGTGCGACGCCATCGGACGGCCGACGTCAAATCAAGTCGATACACCGATGACGGAGCAGGAACAAATCGAGGCTGCTGTCGAACGCGTGGTCGTGGGCAAGGGCCAAGTCGCCATCCACCTGAGCGAAACAGCCGCAGCATCGGCAGCGAGCAATCCCATCGTCATCGCCTGGGCGCCGCAGCCGATGCGACGCAATCGCGAGATCATCGCCCCTACGGGTACAAACACCGAAGCGCGACCGATTCGCGCCGAAGCCCGATCGAGACTGCTGCAGGCCATCGCCACGGGCCGGCGCTGGCTCGACGAGATCATGAGCGGCACGGCACCCGACATCGAGGCCATCGCCAGGCGTGAAGGCATCGGCGAGCGCACCGTGCGCACAACCCTCTCGCTGGCCTTCGTCGCGCCCGACATCGTTGAGGCTGCTGCCGAGGGCATCCTGCCGCGCGGCTTTGGTCTTTCGCGCCTCACCAACCTTCCGCTCGACTGGGTGCAGCAGCGTCAGGCTCTGGGCCTTCCCGCCCGATCCTGACAGGCATATCGCATCGCCGGCTTACGCGGCGAGCAGGCCTTCGCCGTCACGATGCGTCCTCACCGCGACCTTCGAGATGGCGTCTGTCCGGCCGCCCTTCCGTCGTTGAGTCTGAGCCTCGCGCGGGCCAGGAGAATATCGCTGTGAACACCCAATAGGCGAACCCGTCTCCGCCCTCGAGCGAACCGCTCTCCGCAAGAGCTAAAGCATCCGAGTACGGCAGAGAAGTTTTCTCGGCGGAGACTGAAGGTCAGAAAAGGCCCGGAAGACCCTTATTGACAGTCTCCACGCGAAAATACACGCAATCGTCCGCGCTAACCCACGGATATGTCGGGCTACACTGTGTTATCGGAAAAACTGAGAAAATCTATACAGTGCGTGGTGGAGCCAGACGGAATCGAACCGACGACCTCTTCAATGCCATTGAAGCGCTCTCCCAACTGAGCTATGGCCCCACATTTTTGACCATCGCCGCTTTGGGGGCAGGGACAGTCCCGCCTCTACGCGGCGGGAGGCGGCTGTATAGCCTCACGATCGCCGCGCGACAAGCCGGTTTCGGTTCGACGCGCGGAAATTTCCTGGGTGCTCAGGTTTCCTCGTCATCCTCAAGGTCGCCGTCGATCAGGTCGGAGACATTGTCGTCGCCTTCCTCTTCTTCCTCGAGGAATGTGTCGTCTGCGGGAGCGTCCTCGACCTCGATGTCGTCGTCAGGGACGACCTCGACCTTCTCGCCTGGTTCCGCGTCCTCGAGAGAGACAAGCTCCACGCCCGCCGCATCCGCTTCGACATCCGTATCTTCCCGGCTCACCGGGGCCGCGGCCCGCATCGGAGCCCGCGCCAGAGAGATAACCTGGAAGACCGCGCCGCATTTCGGGCAGAGAATCGGATCTCGGTTGAGATCGAAGAATTTCGTGCCACATGTCTGGCACTGATGTTTTCCGCCAAGTTCCGGTTTCGCCACTGCCTGTCCTCGGTCCGCGCCGTCGCGACGCCGCTCTTCGATAATAAGTCGGAGGGACCCGTTAAGGGTGCCGGCAGGGTTCCGTCAATGGGAAATCGGCATTCTAGCCTCTGTCCCCTCCCTATCTGGCACAAATGACAGGCCGCGAGGGGCATGTTAGGACCCGGACGGAGTGAGCGGGTGAAGGATTTGAAACGGCTTGGTTGAAGCGCATCGTCTCCTGTCACCTGATTCCGAACGCGATCGCCCTAGGCTCTGGAAGCGGCTTTGATCATTCTGCCGAGCGTGGTCGAGCGGTTGCCCAGCGGGCATTGCCTTCTCGATCTCACGCCATCCGACAGGAAAAAGACGGAGGCATCGTGTCCCCTTGTTCACCCCAAACGGGTTTTTGGAACACTGTCCGGCGGTTTTCCGGCAAAAACCCGCGACACCACAACGAGACATTCGGTCGATGAAGCATTGCTTACCAATGCGAGTCCCCTAAGGAAACTACCGGTCCAAACAAGAACGATCAGTCCGGAGCACGCGCCTTGTCTTCCTCGCTTTCCTATGCCCCCCTCCCATCCGTAGTGTGGCCGGAGGGACGACTTCGGCGCGGCCTTGGCGCGGGGGCCGCGCGCCGATGATCATCGCCATTGACGGACCTGCGGCGTCCGGGAAGGGGACGCTGGCCCGCAAGCTCGCCACCCATTTCGGCTTGCCGCATCTTGACACCGGTCTCCTCTATCGCGCCACCGCTCGATCCATGATCGACGCGGGCGAGAGACTCGACCACATGGCGGCGGCCTTCGCGGCGGCCCGTGGCTTGGCCCTGGTGGATTTCGACGAGGCGGGGCTGCGAGGCCGCGCCATGGGAGAAGCGGCCTCGATCGTCGCCGCCATGCCGGAGGTTCGGGCGACCCTTGTCGAGGCACAGCGCAGCTTCGCGGCACGGCCGGGCGGCGCGGTTCTCGACGGTCGCGATATCGGCACTGTCGTATGTCCGCAGGCGGATGTGAAGATCTATGTGGTCGCCGCCCCGCACACGCGGGCTCAACGCCGGGCGCTGGAACTGGCGCGAGTCGGGGAGCCGGCAGATTTCGCTGAGATCCTCGAGGGCATCCGCCAGCGCGATGCACGGGACATGACGCGCGCCGTTGCTCCGCTGCGGCCAGCCGACGACGCCATGATGCTCGACACGACGTCCCTCGACGCGGAGAGCACTTTCGCGGCCGCCCTCCGCTTGGTCGCCAAGCGGGTCGGGGGCTTCTGAGGAGAGGATCTCAGTCCAGCCTGAGGCCAGCCAGTTGAGCCAGTCTTGCTACCGTCACGGTGCGGATCCGGGAAGCGCATGCAGGTTAGCGTCATCACGCCTTACGTCCGGGAAGATCCGGCGCTTCTGGAGCAGGCCCATCGCAGCGTGATGGCTCAGACACACGCCTGCACCCATGTCTTCGTTTCGGATGGATCACCGGATGTCCTGATCGACGGCTGGGATGCCGAACATATCCGCCTCCCGCATGCCCATGCGGATGGGGGCGACCTCGCGCGCGGCATCGGCGCGCTTCATGCGATCAGTGCCGGCGCCGACGCCATCGCGTTCCTCGACGCCGACAATTGGTACGAGCCAGACCATATCGAAAGCCTCGTGACGCTGTGGCGTCAGGAGCGCAAGGCGATCTGCACCTCGGCGCGCTCGATCTGCCGGCCCGACGGTTCGATCCTCGATGCAATCGACGACGAAAGCGACGGGGTTGGCTTCGCCGACGTCAACACGCTGTTCATCCACCGGGACGCGGTCGACGCGGTGGCGCTTTGGGCCACTATCCCTCCGGAGGTCGGACCGATCTGCGACCGGGTGTTCTGGCTGCTGGCGCGGCGGCGGGGCTATGTGGCAGCCCATACGGGCCGCGCGACCGTCAACTACCGCACCCGATGGTACGGCCACTACGCCACCAAGGGAGAGGCGCCCCCGTCCATCATGAAGGACGGCACGGCCAACCGGGAGGCAATCATCTTCTGGAACGACTATGTTGCGTCGAAACCTCCGGACTGGCGAGGATAGACATTCTTCATAACAACCGGCATCGAAGATAGACGTTTGGCAGGCGCGAATGCGCGCCGCCGCTCGCATGACGGCGTTGATGCATCATCATCGACGCCAACTGCTCTTACTGGAGATCGCGGCGCATCAAGGTCGCCTCCCGGCCGCCGCGATCGAACATACCGATCCTGCGCCAACCGAGGCCGGCATAGAGGCGCTCGGCGGAATGGGTGTAGAGCCAAAGGGTCTCGACTCCGGCCGCCCGGGCCGCCGCCTCGACATCGCCGATCAGCCGCAAGGCAAACCCCCGACCGCGTGCGTCGGGTCGAACGAAAACGCTCGCGAGCCAGGGCGAGAGATCCGGCCGCTCGGGCGCATCGGCGGCCAGGAAACTGGCTGTGCCGACCGGCTCGTCTCGCGACAGGAGCACGAAGGTCTGAGGGACGCCAAGGGCGCGCCGTGGAGGCGGCGACAAGGGCATGCGACTGTTCGGGCATGTAGCCATCGTCTCGATCAAAAGTTTCCCAAAGCCAGCCCGCCACGATCGGCGTGAGGTCGGGGCGCTCGGCGATGGTGACGACGCGAAACTCGGCTTCGATCACAGCAGGCTTTTCCGCATGAAAATGCGCGCCTCGCCAGGGGGATGGTCGTCGACCTGACCGAATATTTCGAACCCCAGCTTCCGGTAGAAGTCGGGAGCCTGGAAGCTGTATGTATCGAGCCACATGCCGATGCAGCCGCGCTGGCGCGCGATCGCCTCCGCCTCCATCATGATCTTGGTGCCAAGCCCGAGATGCCGGAACCGTTCGGGAACGATGAACAATTCCACGACGAGCCATCGAAAGACGCTATTGCCCCAAAGACCGCCAACGGTCCTCCCGTCCCCATCCTTCAGCAAGATCGCCACGGGCGTGATCTCGGGTGGCCCGGCTTTTTCGGCTTCGAAGTCAACGAGCGTATCGTAGAGTATTTTGTGATCGGCCCGATCGGGCGTCGGCGGAATGACGATGGTCGGGGAATCTGCGGTCAAGACTGGCTCGGTCGGCAAGGAATGGAAGGACGGAGAAACCGCGCCGGCTGGCAGTCCGCCATCGCGCCGGATGCCCGCCTCGCGGATGCCCGACCGAAGGCAAGCCTATGAGGCTCCTCGATGCTGGTCAAACCGCGTCGCCGTCTCGTGCGAAGTTTGGAGCCTTCGCATGTCCAAACCCGGTTCGCTTGCCGGCCGGCATCGACGACCACCGGCCGGCTAGGTGGGTCTTTCGCGTCGGCCCATCGCCTGCCTGGGTTAGTGCTGGCGAGCGCCTTCCGGTGAAAGTTTTGCGATGGATGCGGCTCGAACCGGCTGCCCCCCGTAGGCTAAAGCAAAGCTAAAGCGGATCGATTGCGCCGCTGAAGCCGGACAAGGCGGCGGATCGTCGTCGTCCTTGTCGGGTCGGCACGACCTCCAGGCTTTGTGCAGCCATCGACGGATCGGCCTGCCCTTGCGGCGGTTGAACCACGCGGGGCGGCCGGCCGGCGGACCGGATTTCGCCATCGACACAGGGAGGTCATCCAGTGTTTTCAGAGCCTTCAGGACGTCGTCGACGAACACCGTTGTGCCGTCGTCGAGTTGCCGCAGGGACGGCGAACTCTCGACAGCCCGGGCATCCGAACTCCAGGACGCGAGGATCGAACGCTTGTCCGACAAGCTCAGGCCTGGTTTGTTCAGAATGTCGCTCGGATGGCCGAAACTCCTGCCGGCCGGGAGCGAGGCGTCGCTCGATCGTTGCCCCGGGACGCTGAGCGGGGTGATGGGTTCAAACGATAGGGTCATCTCCGTTCTCCGCGATCAAAGCCCTCCGGCGAACCGGAGGGCTGGACAGCAGCGATTGTGGAAAGGAAAAAACGTCAGGCGGCCTTGATCTTCCGCTCGGCACCGTCCTCCACGGGAATAGGCCTATTGTCCTGGTCCCTTGCGAGGGCCTTAGAGGTACCGATCTCGATCCTGCGGGGTTTCAGCTGCTCGGGCACCTCCCGAACGAGGTCCACCCATAGCAGCCCGTCCTCGATGTCGGCGGCAACGACCTTGAGGTGATCGGCGAGATTGAACGTCTGCTTGAACTGCCGGAACGCGATGCCCTGGTGAAGGAACTCGCGCTGCTCCTTGTCGCCTTTCTTTTGGCCCGATACGAGCAGCACGTTGCCGTTCTGCGTCAGCTCGATGTCATCTGGGCCAAAACCGGCGACCGCCATGGTTATACGGTACCGGTTCTCGCCGCTCTTTTCGATGTCGTAGGGCGGCCAATCCGATCGGGCCGTCCCGGCGTCCAGCATGTCGAACAGCCGGTCGAAACCGACCGTCGAGCGATAAAGAGGTGCAAAATCGAAAGTCCTCATAGCCACATTCTCCTTGAAGCAACATGGATACGGATACGCCGCGAAGCGGCGCCCTCGCCGAGCCTTTTGGGCCTCGGCGAGCGACGATTTGGGCACCCTCGAAAGTGGGTTCAAGAGAGTTCGAAAAAAATGTTCCGCCATGGGGCTGTGCCGCTGCGCGGCTGTCGCGTGCCGACAATGCATACGAGTGAGGGAGCATACGAGTGAAGGACCTGCCGGGTTGCTAGTTCCCATGCGGTTGGGTCTGGGCTAATGCCTGTCGGTTAGCGTCGCGCCATATCCGCACGACCGGAACCAGAATTCTACTTCCGCCGAAAGCGTACACATCATGCCGACCAAGCCGAAACCCTATCCCGATGCCGATCAAGCCCCGAGCTTCCCGGCCATCGAGCAGGAGATTTTGGAGCGCTGGCAACGCGACAATACCTTCGAGCGGCAGGTGTCGGCACGGCTCAAAACCAATGCGGACGGGTCCTCGAACGAATTCGTCTTCTATGACGGGCCGCCCTTCGCCAACGGCTTGCCTCACTACGGGCATATCGCCACCAGCTTCGTGAAGGACATCATTCCCCGCTACCAGGCGATGCGGGGCAAACATGTCGATCGGCGCTTTGGCTGGGACTGCCACGGCCTGCCGGCCGAACTCGAAGTCGAGAAGGAAATCCAGGTCTTTGGACGCACCGCCATCCTCGAATACGGGATGGAAAAATTTAACGAGCAGTGCAAGCTTTCTGTCCAGCGCTACACCCACGATTGGGAATGGTACGTCAACCGGGCCGCGCGCTGGGTGAGCTTCGAGGACGCCTATCGCACCATGGACAAGACGTTCATGGAAAGCGTCATCTGGGCGTTCAAGACGCTGTGGGACAAAGGCCTCGTCTACGAGGGCTATCGCGTCGTGCCCTATAGCTGGGCCGTGCAGACCCCGCTCTCGAACTTCGAGACGCGGCTCGATAATTCCTATCGCGAGCGCACCGATCCGACCCTGACGGTCGCCTTCCGGCTGACGCCCCGCAATGGGGAAACCGTGCCGACGCGCATCCTCGCCTGGACCACGACGCCCTGGACCCTGCCCTCGAACCTCGCGCTCGCGGTCAGCCCCAAGCTGACCTATGCGGCTTTGGCCAAGGATGGCGAACATTGGATCATGGCGGAAAGCGCCATCGAACGCTACAAGCGCGAGTTTCCCGACGCCGAGGCGGTGGCGACCTTCCCCGGATCGGATCTCGCCGGCCGAACCTACGAGCCCCTCTTTCCTTATTTCAAGGACACGGAAAAAGCCTTCCAGATCCTTGGCGGAGATTTCGTCACGGCCGAGGACGGCACCGGCATCGTCCATATGGCGCCGGGTTTTGGCGAGGAAGACCTTGCCGCGTGCATGGCGGCCGGAATTCCGGTCGTGGTGCCGGTCGACGAAGCGGGCCGCTTCACCGCCGCCGTGCCGGATTACGTCGGGCAGAACGTCATCTACGAGGGGACGCCCAGCGTCATCCGCGACCTCAAGGCGCGCGGCGACGGCACCGTCGTGCGTCACGACCAGATCCTGCATTCCTATCCGCACTGCTGGCGCACCGACGAGCCGCTGATCTACAAGGCGATCAACTCCTGGTATGTCGCGGTCAGCCGGTTCAAGGAGCGCATGGTTGAACTCAACCAGGGCATCAGCTGGACCCCCTTCCATGTGCGCGACGGCGCTTTCGGCAAGTGGCTGGAGAATGCCCGCGACTGGAACATCTCTCGCAACCGCTTCTGGGGCTCGCCCATCCCGGTCTGGCAGAGCGACGACCCTACCTATCCGCGCACCGACGTCTATGGCTCGATCGCCGAACTCGAACGCGATTTCGGCGTCAAAGTCGACAACCTTCATCGACCGATGGTGGACGACCTCGTGCGGCCGAACCCGGACGATCCCACCGGCAAGAGCATGATGCGGCGCGTGCCGGACGTGCTCGACTGCTGGTTCGAATCGGGGTCCATGCCCTTCGCCCAGGTCCATTATCCGTTCGAGAACAAGGAACGCTTCGACCAGAATTTTCCGGGCGACTTCATCGTCGAATATGTGGCCCAGACGCGGGGCTGGTTCTACACCATGATGGTGCTCTCGACGGCGCTGTTCGACCGCGCGCCGTTCCGCAACTGCGTCTGCCATGGCGTCGTGCTCGACGAGAACAACCAGAAACTCTCGAAGCGGCTGAAGAACTACCCCGACCCCGTGGAGGTCTTCGACACCTATGGGGCCGACGCGCTGCGCTGGTATATGATGTCCTCGCCGCTCATGGTCGGCGGCGACCTCGCCATGGCCAAGGACGGCAAGGATATCGGCAAGGCGACGCGCCCGGTGATCCTGCGCCTGTGGAACGCCTTCGTGTTCTTCACGCTCTACGCCAATATCGATGGGGTCAAGGCGAAGGTCTCGGCAGCGAGCACCGATGTGCTCGACCGCTACATCCTGGCGAAGGCGCGCGACATGATCGCCGGCATCGAGGCCAAGCTCGACGTGTTCGACATCCCGGGCGCCTACGAGCAGGTGAACCCGTTCATCGAGGCGCTGAACAACTGGTACATCCGCAACCGGCGCTCGACCTTCTGGTCGAACGAGGATGCGACGGACAAGCAAGCCGCCTATGACACGCTCTACACCTGTCTCGTAATGACCTGCCGGGCCTTGGCGCCGCTGATGCCGCTGATCGCCGAGAAGATCTATACGAGTCTGACTGGCGAGGACTCGGTTCATCTCACCGACTGGCCGGATGTCAGCGCACTGCCCGAGGAGCCGCAGCTTGTCAGAGAGATGGATCTGGCGCGCGAGGTTTGCTCGGCCGTGCTCACGGTGCGCGAGCAAAGCCGCCGCCGCGTCCGCCTGCCGCTGGGCAAACTGGTCGTGGCGCATCCCGACAGTGCGATACTCTATGCCTATACGCGGATTATCGCCGAGGAGGTGAACGTCAAAGCCGTCGAATTGTCGACCGAGGTCGCGGCTCACGGGTCGCGGGAGATCAAGGTTGCGCCTTCGCTCGGCAAGGTTTTTGGCTCGAAAATGAAGGCCGTCTTCGCCGCCCAGAAGTCTGGCGACTGGCGGCAGCGCGATGACGGCAGGGTCGTGATCGGTGAACTCGTGCTGGAGCCGGGCCAGTTCGAAATGCGGATCAAGACCGAGGACGGCGTCGCGGCTGAGGCGTTCGACAAGGGCCGGGGTGTTGTCGTTCTCGACATCGCCGTGACCGACGAGTTGCAAGCCGAGGGCTGGGCGCGCGACGTGGTGCGGCTGATCCAGAACGCCCGCAAGGATGCGGATTTCAATCTGACGGATCGGATCAGCGTCGCCATTCAGGCTCATGGCGCCCTACGCCATGCCATCCAGACGCACCGCGCCACCATCCAGAGCGACACGCTGGCGCTCAAGCTCGATGTCGACAGCGAATTGCCGAAGGACGCTGATGGCATCGTCGAGGATCAGCTCGACGGCAACGACATCAGACTGAGCGTAGCGCGGGTCGCCGCCTGACCGGGCCCACAACAGAGGGCGCAGCTATGTTTCACGAGCCGTCTATGGATATTTTCATGTTTCGCTCTGGATGTTGGGAATAAAAGTCCTCGCGGAATCGTCTATTTGGCATCGCAGCCACAACGGGTGCGGAACGAGAGACGAAGACCATGAGAAAGCTCTTGCCTGTCATCTTTATAGTGTCCGCCTTCCTGGGCTCCATCCCGGCCATGGCCGATGAAGGCGCGGGTGGGCCGGTTCCCGGCACCGGGCCGGGCGGCGCGGGTGTTACCGACGACGCGCCGCTTAGCGACATTCGGGCCATGCCCTCGGTGACGCACGGGGATGCGATGGCGGTCTATTATCCTCGTCTGGCGCATCGGCACCGGATTACCGGAAAGATCATCAATTAATCGCTGCGCCACAAGCACAAGAGCCCCTCCTCCTTGAGCGAAGCCGGCTTGAAGCTCCGACGAGCAAAGCTCGTTGGAGCCCGAGGAAGGAGCTTGTGACCGCTGGCTCGTCCATGACCATGAAGCACCCCGCCATCCAGGTTTTCAGGCGGCTATCGCTTCGGTTTTGAAACCGGATCGGCAAACCATATGACCTCTTCGATCACCACACGCACCCTCGCCCTTACGCCCGCGACGACGTCGTCTCTGCTTCTCGTCGGCGCTGCCGCAAGAGCGGCCGACGTACAGCATGTCCGCCGGACCATCGCCTCCGTCGATGGCGCCAAAATTACGATCAAGGAGAATGACGGCAAACAGGTCGCGTTCACCTTTGGCGACGATTGGAAGCTCGCCGGAATCGGTCCCGCCTCGCTCACCGACGTGAAGCAGGGAACCTATACCGGCACCGCGAATGTCGAGGGGGCCGATGGCAATAAGGCCCTCGAAGTCGTCATCTTCCCGGACGCTATGCGCGGCCCCGGCAATGGCAATTACGGCTGGGACCTTTCGCCGACATGGAGACCGGCACATAGGGCGGCCTCGAGAGACTGGCGAAGCGTCAAAGCCAATCTGGCGGCATCGCATTCTTCGGGCAATCGTTGCCGCAGAAAAGGAGGAATGCGGGCTCGAAGAAGCTGCGACCGCAGGACTTCGAGATCGGGTCACATGCTGTCAGTGCTCCTGACCCGGACGGGATCGGCCGGATCAGGAGTGGCAGCGCTCAATCGCCCCCGATCACAAATGTGATCTCAGCAGCGGTTGTAGCGGCGGGCCATGGATGTCCGCAGGCAACCGCCGTCCGGGAGGTTGTTCGAAATATATTGGCGCTGAGCCGCGTTCTCGGGCAAATAAGGCTGAATCAGGCCGGTGGCCTCGTCGTAGTTTCGCTGCAAGCTCGCGACGGACGCCGCCTGAGCCCCGCCAGCCGCTGCCAAGCTCAGCATCCCCGCGACGACCGCAGGAGCCCAACGCGATTGCGCGGCACGTTTGACGATCTCGATCATAGTCTTGTTCCCCATCGATGACCCACCGCGAGGCACGACACGCTTCGCTGTAGGAACGACGGCATGTGGGATCGCCTCGGTGAAAAGCCACGCCACATTGACGCATGGCATTCATTCGGCTTTGGACGGTGAGTCCAAATCATTGTTCTGAAACTGATTTTACGAACACGCTTCCATGGATGACAAACTGAACAAATTTGTTACTCCCCTCATCCACGCAGCGTGGCCCCGGTTTTCTTGGACACGCCCTCGACAATACGGGCACTGACCGCATCGAGGTCGGCCTCGGTCAACGTCCGATCCTTGGGCTGGAGCGTCACCGCCACGGCGACTGACTTCCGACCCTCGGGCACCCCCTGCCCTTCATAGACATCGAAGACGTTGGCGCCGACGACGAGCACCCGATCGGCGCCTTGCGCGGCCGCAACGATATCCGCCGCCGCGACCGATCGATCGACCAGGAAGGCGAAATCCCGCTCGACCGGCATGAGGTCGGAGAGGACCAACTTCGGCCGCGCCTTGGTGGGACGGGCTTTGGGCGGCGGCAGCATGTCGAGCACGATCTCGAACACCACGATCGGTCCGGAGACATCGAGCGCCCGCAGCGTTTCGGGATGCAATTCGCCGCAAGAACCGAGGACCATCTTCGGTCCCATCCGGAACGTCATGGATCGGCCCGGATGGAGGAAGGACGGGCCGCCCGGCACGACCTGAACCGCACCGGCCGGTACGCCGAGCGAGGCCAGCAGCGACAAGGCATCGGCCTTGGCGTCGAAGACACTGACGAGCGTCTCCGCTTGGGACCAATGCCGCCCGGCGCCTGTCGGGCGCGCCGTGCCGCGCCGCAACCCTGCGGCGGCCATGCGCTGATCGGCTTCGCCATCGCCAAAAAAGATTTGCCCCACTTCGAAGAGGCCGACATCGCCCTTGCCACGCGCCGCGTTACGGCCCGCCGCCGCCGCAAGTCCCGGCAGCAGGCTGGGCCGCATGGCGGAAAGCTCTGCCGCGATAGGGTTGGCGAGCGCGAGTTCGGGCGATCCGCCGCCGAACAGTGTCGCCGCGTCATGCGACACGAAAGACCAGGTGACGGCTTCCAGCAATCCGCAGCCGGCCAGGGTCCGCTTGGCGAGGCGTGTCCGCTTTTGCAGCAGGGTCAGCACCGGGCGCGCGATGCCGGGCTCGCGCGCGAGCGGCCGCGCCTCGACGCGGTCGAGACCCGCGATGCGGACCACCTCCTCGACCAAATCCGCCTTGCCATGCACATCGGGACGCCAAGATGGGACGCGCACGACGATCCGATCGCTATTGCCCGGGTGGCTGGCGAGATCGAACCCAAGCCGCTCTAGGATGCGCTGCGTTTCCGAGGGCGACACGTCCAGCCCGGTCAAGCGCAGAACCTCGCTTAACGGAAAGTCGATGCGCGTATTGGGCTCGGGCACCTGCCCCGATACCGCGATTTCCGAGGCCTCGCCGCCGCACAGGTCCAGCACCATGGCGGCCGCGCGGTCGAGCCCCGGAAGGCAAAAGGCGGGATCGACGCCCCGCTCGAAGCGATAGCGCGCATCGCTGTTGATGCCAAGACGACGGCCGGTCTGCGCGATGTTCAGCGGGTCCCAAAGCGCGCTTTCGATGAGCACGTCGGTGGTCGCTTCATCGCAGCCCGAAGCCTCGCCGCCCATGATGCCGGCTAAGGACTCGGGACCGTGATCGTCGGCAATGACGACCATGGTCTCGTCGAGCGCATAGGTTTTGCCGTTCAGTGCCGCCAGCGTCTCGCCGGCTCGGGCCCGACGCACCACGAGGTCGCCGCTCACCTTGGCTGCATCGAAGACATGCAGCGGCCTCCCTTGGTCGAAGGTGAGGTAGTTGGTAATGTCGACGAGGGCATTGATGGGCCTGAGCCCGATGGCGATGAGACGCTTGCGCAGCCAGGCCGGCGAGGGGCCGTTCTTGATGCCGCGCACGAGACGCAGCCCGAAGGCCGGACAGAGCGCCGCACCGGCGACATCGAGATCGAGCCGCACGGCCTTCGGCGCGGCGATACGGTTTTCCACGCGCGACGGGGCTTGCGCCTTCAGCCGTCCGAGACCGGCCGCCGCGAGATCGCGCGCGATGCCATAAATGCCCGCAGCATCGGGCCGGTTTGGTGTCAGGTTGATGTCGATGACGGGATCGTTGAGGCCCGCATAGGCCGCGTAAGACGTGCCCACGGGCGCGTCCTCGGGAAGATCGATGATGCCGTCGTGGTCCTCGCTGAGTTCGAGTTCAGCGTCCGAGCAGAGCATACCGTTGGATTCGACGCCTCGAATGACGCCCGACCCCAGCGTGATCTTCTTGCCCGGAATGTAGGTGCCGGGTGGCGAGAAGACGGAGCGCATCCCGGTGCGGGCATTGGGCGCCCCGCAGACCACCTGAACAGGCGGCCCCTGCCCCGTATCGACGCTGCAGACGCGCAGCCGATCGGCGTTCGGGTGCGGCACGGCCTCGATCACCCGCGCGATGGTGAACCCCGCGAGGCGTGCCGCCGGATCCTCGATTCCCTCGACCTCGAGCCCGATGCGGGTCAGGGTCTCGGTGATTTCGGTGAGGCTGGCCTCGGTGTCGAGGTGATCCTTGAGCCAGGACAGAGTGAATTTCATAGGGACAATGCCAAATCGGGTGACGCGACCTCACCGATGCTTTCTTAAGAGTTGCACGGCGAGGTACCGCTTCTGGTCTTTAGATAGGCTGCGCAACATCGCAACAGACTGGCGAGCACTTGCGACGAGTTCCAACACGTTGCCACGATTGCCGAGGTCGTCGGAATATTCGGGATCGTAGTCGGCCAGCATCCGAACTGCCTGCAATTTTGTAAATATCCGGCCGATATCGGCTACGCTTTCGTAGCCAGCTCCCCAACTTCTGGACTGCTCGAACACCTTGCGGGCCGCAGCGTGTTCAACGGATCGATAGAGGGGTGAAACATATCTCCAATGCATGTTCCAACCAACCAGTGCATCGGCACATTCGAAACAAACCGCATGAAACAGAGCATAATAGGCAGTGCTGATCGCCCGTCGCAACGAAACCTGCCGTGGGCGCCCCGGTTCGCGCCGAGCAAGCTCTTCCGCAAGCGCAAGCAGATCGTCCGTCATGGCATGTCTGCGCCTCGGTCATCGGGCTCCGGCACATCACCATCGGGATGGTGTAGGCTAAAATAAGGAAAGCGCTTTTCGCCTCGCGACATCAACGCGTTGTCAAGCGCCCCATAGGCCTTAGCGAATATTTGACCGCCAAGTATGGGGGTACCCGGCTTCAAGACCGCTCGGACGTAGATCGCAAGCGCTTCGTTGTCGTCGGGTCCTGAACTTGCCTCGGCATGATCGTAGCCAAGACCGCCGAGTTCCTGCGTCAGCACATTTTCGGCGATTGCCAAGATTTCCTGGTCGGAGAGCATCGTCGTTTGCACCATCGCCATTACCAATGCTCCCTCCTGCTACCCCGTCAGGCCACCCGCCAGTGTCGGCATGTCGAGCGGACGAAAGCCGTAGTGGCTGAGCCAGCGCACATCAGCCTCGAAGAAGGGCCGGAGGTCGGGCATGCCATATTTCAGCATGGCGATCCGGTCGATTCCCATCCCCCAGGCGAAACCCTGATATTCGTCGGGATCGATGCCGCAATGGCGCAGAACGTTGGGATGAACCATGCCGCAGCCGAGGATCTCGAGCCAATCCTCGCCTTCGCCGAAGCGGATCTCGTCGCCCTTTCGGGAACATTGGATATCCACCTCCATCGAAGGTTCGGTGAAGGGAAAGAAGGAGGGCCGGAAGCGCATGCGCACCTGCTCCACCTCGAAGAAGGCCCGGCAGAACTCTTCCAGGACCCATTTGAGGTTGGCAAGATTAGCCTTCTTGTCGATCACTAGACCCTCGACCTGATGGAACATCGGGGTATGAGTCTGATCGCTGTCGCACCGATAGGTCCGGCCGGGGCACACCACGCGGATCGGCGGCTTTTGCGCCTGCATGGTGCGGATCTGCACCGGGCTCGTATGCGTGCGCAACACGCGCCGCTCCCCGTCCGGCTTAGGCGCGAAGAAGAACGTATCGTGCATTTCACGCGCCGGATGCCCGACCGGAAAGTTCAACGCGGTGAAATTGTAGAAATCGGTCTCGATATCCGGACCCTCGGCGATCGAGAACCCCATATCGGCGAAGATCGCTGTGATCTCGTCCGTGACCTGGCTGATCGGGTGCAGCCGGCCGGTGGCGATGGCTTCATCACGCACCGGAAGAGTGACATCGAGCGTTTCCGCCCGAAGCCGTGCCGTCAGCGCCTCGGATTGAAGGACCCCACGCCGACGGCCCAAGGCCTCGGTCACGCGATCCTTCAAGAGGTTGAAGGCAACGCCCTTGGCTTTGCGCTCGTCGGGCGCCATGCGGCCCAAAGTCGCCAGAAGGGCGGAGACCGAGCCCTTCTTGCCCAGCACGGCGACCCGCACTGTCTCCAGATCGGCCTCGGTCCCGGCGGTATCGATCGCGGCCAGAACCTCGGCTTCCAGTCCGGCCTCGTCACTCATCGGAACGCTCTCTCAAACCCTTACGCGGCGGACGCAGCCGGCAAGGCGCTCTTCGCCTTCTCGACGATGGCCTTGAAGGCCTCCGGCTCGGTGATGGCGAGTTCCGAAAGAACCTTGCGGTCCATCTCGATGCCGGCCTTGTTGAGCCCGTCAATGAAGCGGCTGTAGGTGAGGCCGAGTTCGCGAACGGCAGCGTTGAGCCGCTGGATCCACAAGGCGCGGAACGTCCGCTTCTTCACCTTGCGGTCGCGATAAGCATATTGCATCGACTTTTCGACCGCCTGCTTGGCGACCCGAATAGTATTCTTGCGCCGGCCGTAAAAACCTTTGGCGGCTTCGAGAGTCTTTTTGTGCTTGGCGTGAGACGTTACGCCACGTTTGACGCGGGCCATGAATGATCTTTCCGATTAGAAATTAAGGACGATAGAGAAGAAGGGCGGTCATCAGCCGTTCGGGAGGAAGAACTTCTTAATGTTGTCGCCATCGCTCTTGAACAGCACATTGGTGCCGCGCAGATTGCGGATCTGCTTATTCGTCCTCTTGATCATGCCATGCCGCTTGCCGGCCTGCTGGTAGAGCACCTTGCCGGTGCCGGTGATCTTGAAGCGCTTTTTCGCGCCGGATTTGGTTTTCAACTTGGGCATTTGGCTCTCGAAAGTGAAATACCGTTCGACCTTGAGGATCGATCGGTCCATCCATGGTTTGGACGAGCAAAGAAACCGCCACGGCAGCCCTGGCAGGCCGGACGGTTCAAGGCGCGTTCTATGGCGCAAAACCGGAGCCGGAGCAAACCTTTTTGTCATGCGGACCGCAACGGCGTTGACGCGAGCGCCTCGCCCTGCCTATAAGCACCGCTTCGCGGCGCTTGGCGCCGGTCTCGGATATGCGGTTTGTCAGGTTCGGCGCCGCTCTTCCTTCAGGAACACGACATGGCGAATACTTCTTCGGCCAAGAAGGCCGTCCGCAAACTCGCACGCCGCACGCGCGTCAACCGCATGCGCCGCAGCGCGATGCGCACGCAGCTTCGCAAGGTCGAAGAAGCGATCGCGACCGGCGACGCCGCTTCGGCCGCGACCGTCTTGGCAGCAACCGAATCCCTGGTGATGCGCTCTGCCCAGAAGGGCATCATTCATAAGAACACGGCGTCCCGCAAAGTGTCACGCCTGACGACGCGGGTGAAGGCTCTCTCGGCCGCTGCGGCGCAGTAACTCACAGCTTCGATCGACCTGCTCTATCGAGCCCTCGCGGTCTAACGACCACGGGGGCTTTCGCGCTATGGCGGAACAGCCTGCCGCAGGTATCATGAGGTAGCGTCCGCGTCGACGCCATGATCCTGGAGGCTTGAGATGGTCGGACGGCTCGCCGGCAAGGTGGCGCTGATCAGCGGAGGGGCCGGTGGCTGCGGCTTGGCCGCATCCGAGCTCTTTGCGGTAGAGGGCGCCGCCGTCGGCATCGTCGATCTTCCTCGGAGCCTTGGCGAAGAGGTGGCAAGCCGCCTGAGATCCGCCGGACATCATGTCGTCTTCGCGCCGGCCGACGTTTCGGATGAGGCGCAAGTCGCGGAGGCGGTCACGCGCGTCGGCGAAGCGCTAGGTCCGATCACAGTCCTGTTCAATCACGCCGGCACAATCTCCATCGGGCCGTTTCTGGAGGTCACTCTCGACGAGTGGGACCGCCTTATGGCCATCAACGTGCGCAGCATGTTCCTGATGACGCGGGCGGTGCTCCCGCAGATGATCCAGGCGGGCGGAGGGTCGATCGTCTGTACGTCATCGATCTCAGCCGTGGCGGCGACACCCATGGAAGTGCTCTACAACACCACCAAAGGCGCTTGTCATATGTTCGCCCGTGCCATCGCGGTCGAGTTCCGGGACCGCAACATCAGGTGCAATGCCGTCTGCCCCGGTTTTATCCAAACGCCCCATGGCCGGCGCGAGGTGGAGGAACTGACCAAGTTCGGGGTCGACGTGTCCGATGCCGCCATCGCGGCGCAGCAGGGGCGCATGTGCCGCCCCGACGAGGTCGCGAAGGCCGCTCTCTATCTTGCCAGCGACGACGCGAGTTTCGTCAGCGGCACGCATCTCTTCGTGGATAATTGTTTTACGGCGATGTGAGAGGGCGGTTCGATGGCTTTCGAAAAGGGCGGCGTCTGGCGCAACTGGGTCGGCAACCAATATTGCGTCTCCCAATATAAGGGCGCCCCTGAAAGCGAGGCGGAACTGGCCGAACTCGTCCATGAGGCCGACAAGCGCGACCTCGCCGTCCGTTGTTCCGGCTCCGGCCATTCCTTCACGCCGGTCGTGGGCACAGGCGGCGTGCTTCTCTCTCTAGCAAAGATGCGCGGCATCCTCGACGTCGACACCGTGCGAAAACGTGTCACCGTGGCGGCCGGCACGCGCATCAGCGAAGTCGGCCATGCGCTCAAAGGGCTTGGCCTGTCCTTGGTCAATCAGGGCGATATCGACAGCCAGGCCATTGCCGGCGCCTTCACCACGGGGACCCATGGCACAGGGGCGACCCTATCGAACCTCGCGTCCTCGATTGCGGGGATGCGGCTCGTGACGGCGAACGGCGAGGTGCTCGACATCGACGGCAGCGACACCGATATGCTCAACGCGGCGCAGGTCTGCGTCGGAACGCTCGGCGTCATATCGGCGATGACGTTGAACGTGGTGGATGCCTACAACCTGCATGAAAGGCTGTGGCGGGACGATTTCGAAAGCTGCATGGCCCAGCATGACGAATTGGCCGCGACCCATCGGCACTTCGCGTTCTTCTGGTGTCCGGTGCCCGAAAGCCGTCATCTCTATTGCCTGCCGGACACGGCGTCGGTGTCGAACACCGACAAAATCGCCGACGTATGCGAGATGAAGGTGATGGACATCACCGACGCCCCGCCCAAGGAAGGCCCCTTCGAGCGCATCGCCTATAGTTCTGAGATCTATCCCATCGACTATGTGCCGAATTTCGTCGAACTCGAATATGCGGTGCCGCTCGCGAATGGAAAAGAGGCGATCCGCGCCGTCCGCGAGTTGATGCTGACCAAGCACACGAACTGTATCTATCCCATCGAATACCGCTTCACGGCGGCCGATCCGGCCTGGATGAGCCCATTCTACCAGCAGGACAGCATCACCCTATCGGTGTCGGGCGGCCCGGGCATGGACTATTGGCCCTACCTCCACGACGTCGACGAAATCCTGCGGCGCTACCGCTCCCGTCCCCATTGGGGAAAGATGCACTTCCTCGACACGCAAGACGTCGAGGATCTTTATCCGCGCGCAGGCGACTTCAGGGCGCTCCGGCGCCGCCTCGATCCCAAGGGGCGCTTCCTCAACGACCACCTCAAGATGCTCTTGGGGTAGATCACGCGTCAGGCCGCCATGGCCTTCTGGTCGAACACCGGCTCGTCCTGAACCCCGATCATGAGGCCGATCTCACGCTGGACGCGCGCCCAATGGCCGGGGCTCGACGTCTGCATGAGCCCGCAATCCTCACGCCGTGAGAGATTGGCCGCAACCTCATAGGCGGTCTCGCCCCAGACACCGACAAGAGCCTCGGCGTCGGCCCTGACGACGGTCTCGGTCTTGCGCGACTTCGTCAGCAACCCGTTGAAGATTGATACGATGCTCATGGTTCGGTCCCCCTCACTGAACGGCTTGAGCATCGATTAAGGCCGGTGTGTTTCAGCCCCGCTGCGTCCCGGCGGGGTTTTGTTTCAGGACAATCGCCGAGGCTGAAGCGTCGGGGAGCCACCGTCGCCGGCGAAGGACAAGTCGATCATTTCTCGACAGCTTCGCTGGAGACCGAGAGATCGATGTCGCGCGAAATCAGGGGAAAGCCGGTATTCATGCCATATCGAAGCCGGTCGATTGTCGCCCGAGCCTTGAAGCCGAGCCGAGCCTTCGGCAGGCCTGGCTGGCGCTCGACATGAACGTCGACGCTCAAGGGCCGTGTCTGGCCGAGCATCGACAAGTCGCCGGTCACCTTCACCGTGCTGTCATCCAATTTTTCGACTGTCGTGGATGTGAAGGACACCTCCGGAAAACGTGCGGCATCGAGCAGGGCGTCGCCCGTGAGATAATCGTTGAACGCCGGCGAGCCCACATCCACGGACCGAACCTCGACCTCGAAACGCACGTGACTTCGCTCCGGATGGTCGAAGTCGACGAGGATCGTCCCGGTGAAGCGGCGAAATTCACCGTCCGTTCGGGGATATCCCACCGCATCGATCGAGAAGGAAATATGGGTGCGAGCGGGATCGATGGTCCACTGGGCAGCCGGTGCCGCTTCGCTTGGGGGGCTCGCCAAAGCCAGTACAAGACCGAGAGCCGCCGACAACGATAAAAACCGCATTTCCGCTCCGACGCTTTCCACCTGGCGCGCCGCGCCCGTGGTGGGGATGCGCTCCACAGGATGTGAACGCTTGTCCGAGCCGATTATTCGATGCACGTCGGCACATAGACATCCGGCCTGTGGGAAAACGCACAACGCCATTTCGCGGCCTCGCTACCCTCCGTCTCGTCGAACACGACCTCACCGAGATTGTCATGCCCGCCATTGGAACCCATCGCCGCCCCGCTTCTCCCGTCCCGCCGCCGGCTCCCATCGGCTCCAGCATGACGGCGACGATCGGGAGCACCTGTCTGCCCCACCAGATGAACCAAGCGAAATTCGGTGCCGTCGGGGACGCGCGGGCGAAATTCTGTTGCCCGGCCCCGGCGATGACCGCCAGCCCGACGACGAGCGCGATGTTCTGAACGATGGCGGCTCACAGGACGACCCGAAGCGCCGCCGGTCTTTCGGTCCTCGACAGAGTCTTCCGCTCTGGTCAGCGGACCGAGGAGAAACCGGTCGGCTGCAGGAAAGCGTTGGAAATGTCCGTCACGATCGAGCCGTTCTTTTCCGTTTCGGCGCGAGCCGCGAGCCATTCGGGATCGGTGCTGAACGCGGTCCACTTCACCTCTCGCTCGGCAAGCGAGTCCCAAGCGATCATATAGGTCAAGGCGTGGCTCGACGGTCCGACCAGGGTCGTCCAAAAGCCCGCTTGCCGGATGCCGTGCCGGTCCCACATCTTGAGGGTTATCGTCTCGAACCGCTTGAGAAGATCGGGCAGCCGACCCGAAGCGCAGGTGGAGATTCGTAATTCGTGGATCATGGGCCATCGCTCCCGAGGATCGGTTGCCCATCCGGTAGACCGCGCCGCGTCATCGAGCAACGGTGATCGCGATCGAGGGGCACGAACCAGCGAGATTCACAGAACGCACCGCACCGCCACGACTACGCCGCGACGTCGATGGCGGGCGCCACGGCAGCCGCGATGCTGGCCTTCACCAGGAGTTCGCCCGCCATATCGGCGCCCAGCGGCTTGCCAAGAAAATAGCCCTGACCGTGCTCGCAGCCATAGGCGATCAAGCGGTCGAGATGTTCGACATTCTCGATGCCCTCGGCGATCGTATGCATGCCGAGGCTCTTGCCCAGATTGATGATCGTCTCGATGATCTTTTCCGAATCCGGGTTCGCGGTCATGGACTGCACGAAGGATCGGTCGATCTTGATCTTGTCGAACTTCAGCTCCCGCAGATGGTTCAGGCTGGAATAGCCCGTCCCGAAATCGTCGAGCGAGATGCGGATGCCGTTTTGGCGAAATTCCGCGATGACGGCCTTCGCCGCCGTCATATCGCCGATGAGTGCGTTCTCGGTGATTTCGAGTTCCAGACGTTCGGCCGGGAAGCTTTCCTCGGCAAGGATACTCAACAATTTGGCGGGCAGGCCGAGATCGGAGATCTGAGCCGGCGTGATGTTGAGGGCCAGGGTCGGATAACCGGGCCATCCCCGCGCGCTACGGCAGGCCTGGCGCAGAACCGAATAGGTCAGTTCTGGAATGAGCCCGGCCTCTTCGGCGATCGAAATGAAGTCGCCCGGCGGGATCACCGCATCGCCATCGTGCCAGCGAGCCAGGATTTCGAAGCCCAGAATCTTGTCCTGTTTGAGATCGACGAGTGGTTGAAAATGCGGGCGAACGTCACCCTGCAGGATGGCTTGCCGGATCCGCGCCTCGAGATCCGCCCGCGCGCGCAACTGGATGTCCATCTCGGGCTCGAAGAACCTGAAGCTGCCGCGCTCGTCCCGCTTGGCCTTGAACATGGCAAGATCGGCGGCCCGAAGCAGCGATTCGGCATCCTCGCCGTCGGAAGGCCACAGGGCGATCCCGATCGAACTGCCCACCATCACCGTGGTCCCGTCGATGGCGATCGGTGCGGCGAGGCTGGCGATGACGCGCTTGGCCAGCCGGATCGCCGCATCCGTACCTCGCTCGAATTCGATGACGATGGCGAATTCGTCTCCGCCGAGGCGTGCCGCGATCTCGCCCCCGCGAACGATGGCGTTCAGTCGCCCAGCGATCTGACAGAGCACCTTATCGCCCGCTCCATGGCCGTAAATGTCGTTCACCGGCTTGAACCGATCGAGATCGAGCACGAGCACGCCACAGACCTGCCCGCGTCTTTCACTCCGGGCGATCGCGCTTTTGATATTTTCGGTCAGGACCCGCCGGTTTGGCAGGCCGGTCAGCACGTCGTGACGCGCCATCGAATCGGCCAACCGATGCGCGGCCTGGGTCTCCTCATGCGCCTTGGCGAGGGCGATCGCATTGTTTCGGAAGACGTTGAGCGCCTGGGTGACGGCATCGATCTCGTCGCCGCGGCCGGACGGCGAGAGAACCACGTCGAGCTTGCCTTCGGCGAGACTGAGGAGGGCCTGCGTCAGCTGGACGAGGGGGCGGAAAATCCTGGCCCGCAGGAGAAGAGCGATCAGCAAACCGATGAAGAAGGCGAGGCTGGCGACACCGACGGAGGTGAACTCGGCCTGTCGGGCGATCCCCGCCGCCTGTTCGCGCGCTTCCCTGGCTTCGTTTTCAGCGACATGCGCAAGGCCCCGCGCCATGCGGTTGGCCTGATCGAAGGCGGTGGCTAGTTGCTGCTCTTCGTCCTCCGCATTCTGACTACGGATCGCCGGCGACACCGCCAGTATCCGTGATTGGACGGCGAGATAAGCGGACCGGCTTCTGTCGAGATTGCGGAGCAGGCTTCGCTCCAGGTCGGAATCGATATAGGGGAGATAGGCTGCGGTCTTGCCCCGGAGGGCAGCGAGGCGGCCCTCGATGGTTTGGCTGACCAGACCGTCTTGCCCTGCCGTACTCGACTGCAGCAGGAACGCATCCACAAATCTGATCTGTTGCCCAAGGTCGACAATGTCGTCGGCTATTCGTGTTTTAGCAACCATCCTGCCATTCAGATCGCCCGCGAGCGACCCGATTTCGTTCATCTTCGATATTAGTATTGTTGTAACAACAGTGAAGAGCGCAGTGATGGCGATAAAACTGCACAACGCAAGGGTGCTGATACGCAGATTCTTCATCGATCACTCAGGCCGGGGACCCTATTCAATATAATAGCGTGCTCGCCAATCGTTAACAAAGAGCAATTCGCGCCTGCCCATAAATCGTTGCACGAGAATCAATGTGGCCGCAGGACACAAGCGTCACGAGCCCGCACAAGATGTAGACCCGACCAATGATCGAAGCCCAGGCGGACAGCATGGGCCTTGTCCAGTAAGGACAGGGTGTTCCCATCGCTAGAGCATGATGCCGAAAAGCCGGCACGGGTTTTCGGGTGACGTCATGCTCTAATATATTGGAATCGATCACGATGACCATTTCGACTCCCGACGTTCTGCAGGCCCTTCGGCGTGGCGACCTCGCCGGCACGCGAGACCTTCGCTTGCCGGGCGGGCTGACGGAGTTTCCGAAGGAGATCTTCGGCCTCGCCGACACGCTGGAGCTTCTCGATCTGAGCGGCGGCTCTTTGACCAGCCTGCCCGCTGACATGGGCAGGCTGCATCAATTGCGCGTGCTGTTCTGCTCCGGCAATCGGTTCGAGCGACTGCCGCCATCCCTGGGCGATTGCCCGGCTCTCAGTCAGGTGGCCTTCCGCGGTACTGGGCTGCGGGAGGTTCCGGGCGAAGCCTTGCCGCCCGCGTTGCGCTGGTTGACGCTCACCGACAATCGGATCGAGCAGCTTCCCAAGGCCCTGGGCGAACGACCCCGGCTGCAAAAGCTTCTCCTGGCCGGGAACCGATTGCGCGATCTTCCCACCGGCTTGGCGGATGCTTCGAGCCTCGAACTGGTGCGCCTCGCCGCCAATGGCTTCGATGGCCTGCCACCCTGGCTTATCGAGTTGCCGCGCCTGGCCTGGGTGTCATGGGCCGGCAATTCCTTCGAGCGCGAAACATCTGCCCCCGATACCGCGCTCGTGCCCTGGCGCGACCTCGACATCAAGGAGTTGCTGGGGGAAGGCGCGTCTGGACGTGTCTATCGCGTGCTCTGGCGCGACGCCGTCGCGGGGCGAGACCGCGATGCGGCTCTCAAGCTCTTCAAGGGCTCGATGACGAGCGACGGGCTTCCCGAACGTGAGATCGCGGCTTGCCTCGTCGCCGGCGAGCACCAGAACCTGACGGGGGGCATCGGCCGGCTTGTGGCTCATCCCGAGGGTACGCAAGGGCTGCTGACGCCCCTCCTGCCTGGCGACTGGCGACCGCTCGCCGAGCCGCCCAGCCTGTCGAGTTGCAGCCGCGACGTCTATGATCCCACGCTGTGCCTGGAAACGCCCGTCGCCTTGCTCATCGCGCGGGCGGCGGCGGCGGCGGCCTCGCATCTCCATGCGCGCGGCATCCTTCACGGCGACCTTTATGCCCATAACATTCTTTGGGACGGTCGCGAAGGCGAGGCGGTCCTCAGCGATTTCGGGGCGGCTTCCGCGCTGCCGACCGGAGAGTTTGGCATCGCGCTGCAACGGATCGAGGTGCGCGCCTTTGGTCTGCTTCTCGGAGAATTGCTCTCATGCTGTGCAACGGAACCCGACGACATGATTGCGGTCCGGGATCTCGAGAGCGCTTGCGTGCAGGCCGATCCGTTCCGTCGCCCGCTCATGCCCGAGGTGCTGGAGGCCCTGCGCCTGCGTCAACCCGGTTGATCGTCGGCGTGCCGTAGAAACGCCCCGATGGTTCGGAGCTTCGGTAAATCGTCGTCGCTGATCTTGAGCCCGTGCTTTTCCTCCAGGGCCAACGCCAGCGTGGCGTGGTCCAGACTATCCAGGGCACCACTCAAGAAGTCGAAATCGAGAGCCCAGCCATTGACGGCCTGCGAACGGGTGATCTGAAACAGAGCCGCGCGCACATCGGCTTCGTTGATCCGGCTCATTGGCTTGACCCTTTTTCGATGGGGCGGGAAAGAAGCGTCGCGGCCATGGAAAGGCCGACGCCAAACCCACAGACCGCGATGGTCTTGGCCGGCGCGCAAGCGTCGTCGAGCAAGGCCAAGGGAATTGAAGACGATACGGTATTGCCGGTCCGTGCCGCCAGAAACGGCACCTTGTCGGCGATATTCAGTCGTTCGCCGATCGTCGTGACGATATAGCGGCTCGCTTGATGGAGGATCAGAAGGTCGAGGTCGGCCGTGGTCAATCCGTTCTTGGCGAGAGTGTTCGTGACGCAGAGCGGAACCTGTGTGGCCGTGAAGGTGAAGACGGCGCGGCCGTTCATCGCGAGACGATTGTCGGCACCCACCATCAGGTCGCGGGCGTGCTTTCCCTCTGTCGCGAAAGTGAAGTGGCCGATGGCCCAGGCTGGATCGGGTCCGAGCACCGTCGCTGTCGCGGCGTCGCCGAACAGCAGCGCGGTGTTGCGATCCTCGGGATCGACGATTTTCGAATAGGGGTCGGCGGTGACGACCAGCCCGAAGGCGATGCCATGCGCCTCCATGAAGGATTTGGCGACGCCGAGCGCATAGACCCAACCCGAACAACCCAGCGAAAGGTCGAAGGCCGCCAGGGTGTTCGGCAAGCCGAGACGGCCTTGCAGCATCGCCGAGACATGCGGCAAGCCTCGGCCGTCCGGCGTCTGGGTTACGACGATCAGAAGACCGAGTGCGGTGTCGAGCCCGGGATGGACGTCGAGCGCGGCCTGGATCGCCTGTTGGGCGAGATCGGACGTCTCTTGCTCCGGCGCCCGGCGCGACAACGTGGAAAAGCCGAGCTTGTCGTGGACGAAGTCGGCCGTCGCCCCAAATCGCTCGGCCTCGGTCACGACATCCAGCCGGCCTTCGGGCACATAGGCGTGGATGCTCAGGATGCCGATGTCCGCCGTCATATGGTCCGCCATGAGAAGACCACCCGCCCCAGTGGGGCGCCATCGACGCTGATGTCTGATGTCAGCGCCGCGAAGGATGCTCTCATCCGATAGGTCAGCGCCATGTCTTTGAAGTCTTGAGGATAGTGGGTGACGTCGAGCCGACCGAACAGCCATTGTCCAGGCATCGGGGGCTGCCATAGCCGGGTCAAAAGGGCCTTGTTCAGGGACACGATAGTCTTGATCGTCGTGAAGGGCGAGGGTCGGTCGAGACGGATAGTGTCTCCGTCGAACCCCGCTAATGCGATGAGATCCTGCTCGGCGAACGGCTCGCGTCCGATGCGCGGCGAGGGCGCGAGCGGGCGCACCTCGACGATATGCTGGTGCTGATCGAGGCCTTGAAACGTCAGGCTCGCGGCGCCGGGAACTTCCGACGGCTGGTCCGAGATGCGGATCTCGACGCGGTCGGTAAGCAAAGGCTTGGCGATCTTGAATGAAATGTCGGTCGCCTCGGGACGCAAGGCCAGCAGTGCCTCGAACAGCGTCGTGCCCTGAAGATAGGTGCGCTTTCCAAGGAAGGGCAGCAGCATCTCGTGGATGTCAGCGGCCATGGATCATCCTCGCAGGCTCGCCAAGGCCGACAAGGTCCTCGCGGGATTGCCGAGCACGACCTCTCGTTCGGGCACGTCCTTGAGCACGGCGGAGCATAGTCCGACTACTGCGAAGCGCCCGACGATCCTGTCCCCGAGAACGGCGGCATTGGGACCGAGACAGGCGCCCTCCCGCAGTTCAGCTCGTCCGCACAGCGTCGAATTCGGCCCCATATAGGTGAATTCGCCGAGACGCGCGTCATGGCCCACATTCGCGCCGCCTCTGATGGTGGCGCAATCGCCGATGATGGCGCCCGGCTGGACGGTGACATGCGAGGCGATGAAGCAGCCGGCCCCGATCGTGGCATCAGAGGCGATCGCCGCCGTTGGATGGATCACCGACACCAACCGGTGGCGGGGAAGGCCGAGGCCCCGCAAGCGGCCCAGCCGCTGCGGCATCTGTCCCACCTTGTGGATCACGGGGATGAGTTGAATATCCTCGGGCAGCACCGCCCAATCATCGAGGCGTCCCAGGACCGGCGATCCCGCGATGTCGGTGCCGACCGGAAGGGCGTCGTTGAGAAAGCCGTGCAAGCGGATATCCCGACCGCTCGCCGCGATAGCCTTGATGGTCTCGGCCACGACCGCGCCGTCGCCGTGCCCGCCGATGATGACGACCCGCGTCATGCGCAGGTCACGCCGCCGAAGCTTCGCGCTGGGGCAAGACAGTCGCCGACAAGAGTCTGGCCGTCAGATCAGTCTTGCCGTTGGCGAGCAGGACGCGATGCACCAGCGCTTTCCAGTCGACGAAATTTTCCTGGCCGAGCCAATGCGTGGACAGGCGGTCCCCAGGGAGGCGGTGATCGATCTGACGATCCGATAGGGCTGAGGTTGGGTCGGGGATCTGAAGGAGCCAGGACATGCGCCGCAATGCCAGATGCTCCATCATGGAGGCCTGCTCCCGCATCGCCTGACCCAAGGGCTCATGATCGAGCAGATAAGCCGCCAGCATCAGCCAGGCGACTTCCACCGGGTCCAGCACCGCATAGGTGACATCCCCCATGATCTCCTTCAGCTTTTCGGCGCGGCGGCCGATCATGATCGCCCCCGTCACCGCATCGCCGCGCAGCAGGTGGATGACGCCCTGCAAAAAGAAAGGCTCGGCGATATGGCCCGCCCAAGCGGCAGCATCCGCCAAGGCGGCATCGGCCTCGCCGATCCCTCGGCCTGTTAGGATGGCATCGCGCCCCGCCCGCAGGACGAGCGTCATCGGATTGTCGCGGATCGTCACGCCACGTCCGATCGACGACAATGCCGGCGCTGGTGCGACGGCCCTGAAGGACCCGAAAAGACCCGCCTGCTGGATGATTTCCCCCGGTTGGAGCCGATTGTGGCATTCGAACCAGTCCGGAATGACGCGCCACGCCTCCCGCGTATAGCGGCTTTGCGCGAGAGTGAGGCCGGCCAGCCGGATGCGCTCTTGCCGTTCGGGATCGCGCGAGACGGCGTCGATCTTGTCATGGAGTTCGCTGCCGGACCCCAGGATGCAATTTTCGAGGTCGACGAAGCCGTAGTCCGCCAGGGCCGCCGACGACGGGGCGACGAGAATGCTGCCCGAGGCCGGGATTTCGATATGCTTGCGCACCACATAATCGAGCCGCGTGGTGTCGGCCACGGAGAAATGGCTTCGATTGATGGCCCGCGCATAGGCTTCCCCCTCCACGGCGAAGGGTGAACGTTCTTGCGTCCGGTAACCGGGATGTGGGTAGATGAGGGTCGGAAAGATGTGCTGCATCTCGGCCGTCACCTTGGCGCGCCACGGATAAAAACCGGGGCACATATGGCCGCTGAAGATGCTGATCGGGACGCTCTTCTCTAGGCCATAATCATGAAAGATCGCACGATCGACAAATTGCGGCACCGAGAAACACGTCTTGGCGGCAAGTTCGGGCATATGCTCGCGGCACATCGTGGCCCGGTCGAAGATCGTGTCGATCCCGTAGTCGTCCAGGGTCTCGAAGATCAATGGCCGCAATGGCTCGTGCGGATCGACGTTGAGCACAAGGGCTCGGGGAATGGCCGGATGGGCACGCGGATTGGTGATCTGCGGGCGGAACGGCATCGGCCATTTGACGACATCGAACAGAACGAAATCCGGTTGGACGACATCGCAGACCTCGTCGAAATCGAAATCCCGGTCGATGACCGTGACGTCGCAATGCAAGTTCAACGCTTCCACCATCTCCCCCGCGATGCGGAGCAGGAAAGGCGCGGCAAGCATATTGGTGCCTGGCCGCACGAAGAGAACCCGTCGGCGGGGCCCGATGGCCTGCGGGCGCGCCGTCACCATGACGAGAGCCGCGAGATGTGGCGAGGAAGGAGAGCCATGGGTCAAGAACCGTCGTTGAACGAGGATGAGACGCAGCGTCTCGAAAAGCGGCGCCAACGCCACCGCTGAAGGCTGGCGAAGGGATCTGCGGTCCATCGGCTTACGGATCGTCCGCCATCCGGCTTGTCCGAGGCTGTACGGGCCAATGGGCCGGCGACGCCGCTAAGATGTGACCAACCTCACACGAGTGGATGGACCTCCCCTTCAATCGGGGACCGAAGCGGCGTATATCATCATCGGCTCAAGTAAATCGGGTCAGCCGATCACCATGATCGGTTTGCCGGGACGGCCCACGGTCTGAACGAGACCATGACGAGGCGCAGGCAACAAGAAATCCCCACTTTTATGGACCTCTCAACCCTGATGATCGATGCGTTGACGACGCATACGATCGCTATCGTTTTATCTGCCGTGGCCATCCTCATCCTGCTTCGGATCGTGACCGCGGCTTTCGTCTACATCCCCAACACGCAGTATGGCGTCGTCGAACGCCAATGGAGTGCTCGGCGCACCGAGGAGAAATTCGGCCCCATGGCGCTGCACGGCAATGCCGGCTTCCTCCCCGAAGTCATTCGCGGCGGCTGGCATGCTTTCACGCCGTTCAAATATCGCGTGCATAAGCGGCCGCTGATCAACGTCGACCAGATCGCTTACCTGGTCGCGCGGGTCGGTCGCCCGCTAGAGCCTGGCCAGGCACTTGGCGAATGGCCCGCCGATGTCGCCTTCGACGATGCCCGAGGCTTTCTCGACGGCGGCGGTCAGGCCGGTGCGCAGCGCCGCATCCTGCGGTCGGGCACTTATGCAATCAATACCGCGCTCTTCGCCCTCGTGACCGAAGACGAGATCCATCACCTCGCGGAGGCCAAGCGGGACGATGCGCAGTTCCAGGCCATGCTCACCGAGCGCGACGGCTTCACGCCGATCGTCATCAAGGACGACAAGATCGGCATCGTCACGGTGCAGGACGGCCCCGCCTTGCAGCATGGCGAGATCATCGCGCCGACCGTTGGGGCCGACGCCGGAGATCCCGCCAATTTCCACAATTCGTTCCAGGACATCGGGCGTTTCCTGGCGGCGGGCGGACGGCGCGGACGCCAAGAGCAGGTTCTCGTCGAGGGGACCTATTTCCTGAACCGGCTGTTCGCCACGGTCGAAGTGACCGGTAAGCGGCGCATCGAGATCGGTACTGTCGGCGTCATCAACTCCTTCGTGGGCCGGGAATCGGACGAGGCCATCACGGCCGAGAACGGGCGTGGCCGCACCGTCGGGGTCGGCCAGCGCGGCATCTGGAAGCGTCCGCTCGAACCCGGCAAATATGCCATCAACCCTTA
The DNA here is from genome assembly GCA_965214365.1 of Lichenihabitans sp. Lineage (GTDB taxonomy): Bacteria > Pseudomonadota > Alphaproteobacteria > Rhizobiales > Beijerinckiaceae > Lichenihabitans. The sequence continues at coordinate 1,038,145 of CBDCBM010000001.1, read as the reverse complement.
TGCGATGGAGATGATCGACGTCCCGACCACCAATTTCCAGCTCCGCTGGATCGCGGGGGTGACGAGCGCCTCGGCCTTGCCCAACGGGGCAAGCTATGACGACGACCTCAAGGAGATCCCGGTCATCACGCGGGACGCCTTCGAAATTCTGGTGCCGCTCTCGATCGTCGCCCATATCGCGCCAGTCAACGCGCCGCATGTGATCCAGCGCTTCAGCCAGATCGAGCGGCTCGTCAACCAGACGCTCGACCCCTTCGTGTCCTCCTATTTCAAGGATACGGCCCAACGCAATACGCTGCTCGATTTCATCGAGAAGCGCGTCGAGATCGGGAAAGAGGCTCTTGCGGTCATGAAGGCGCGGCTCGGCGAACATCGCATCGAGATCGAAGAGGTGATGATCGGTACGCCCAAACCGGCGCCCGGCGACACCCGGATGGAGGCGATGCTCGAACAGCTGCGGGCACGCCAGCTCGCGCGCGAGGAACAGAAGACCTTCGCCGATCAGCAGGAGGCCGCCACCAAGCGCAAGGCTTTGAACGAGCAACTGGCCTTGGCGGATCAGCAGGCCGGCATCACCAAGTCCGAACTTTCCATCCGCATCGCCGAAAACGAAGGCGCGGCCGAGACCGCCCGGAAGCGGAAGGCGGCCGACGGTATTAGGATCATGGCCGAGGCGGAGGGCGCCGCCGAGACGGCGCGCAAGACCAATGCGGCGGAGGGTATCCGCCGCATGGCCGACGCCGAAGCCTACGCGGCCAAGGCGCGGGCGGATGCGATCGGGGGTCCGGATAACTTCCTTCGGCAGGCGGTGATCGCCGCACTGGTCGACATTGTGAAGGAAAGCAAGCTGCCGCTCGTGCCCTCCGTCATGGTGACGGGCGATCAGGCCGGCGGAATGGGAGGCCTGCCCGGCCTGCTGCTCGCCATGGCGGCCAAGGATCTCGGCGGCCTGAAGGCTCCGAGGACGTGATCCGAGCGGGCTAAGCAGCGTTTCGTTGCTAAACATTTTTTAAGTGTAAGCAGACTTGGAAAAGTCTGCTTAGGCGCGACGGCGACGAATGGGGCGCGTCAACCGCTTAAACCATGCTTCGCCAGCGGCTCGACCGGCTCAGCGAATAAAATCCCGGGCTTCGTCGAGCGAGGCGAAGACCCGCGTTCCCAGAAGCGTTTCCACTTCCACAGACCCATCCGCCAGGATGACATAGTTTCGATCCTTGATCTGCCCCATCGTGGGCATGCGCTCGACGGTCGTCGTCTGCATCGGCTGTGTCATGATATAGGGCTCGATCGGCTCCGCCATTGGGGCCGTGGGTTTGGTGTCGAAGGACCGCTGGAGCACGGAATCGAAGAAACGGTGCAGCGTGCCGAACCCTGTACGCAGCGTTCCGATCACCGCCAGGCCGAGGCCGCAGAAGATCACGGTTTGCGCGATCGTGACGATATCGGAGCGTAGCGCGACCACCGCCACCGCGTTGCCGGCTTGCAGCATTTGCTCGCTGACCGTCATGTCGACGATCAGGATGACCCAGCCAACTATCGCTGTGCCAAGCCCCAGCCAGGTGAAACGATCGATCCTCATGCTGCCTTCCCGGACTGTCGAGAGAGCGTATCGCCTACCGGCTGACAAGCCCTGAAATTGCGATCACATCAATGCGTTCAGGTTTGCGAAGCGTTCTAACTTCAATAAATTGTCTTTTTGCGCCCACTCGAAGGCCGCTATTCCTTGGCGTCCTTCGGAATGAAGGCGAAATTGTCGATGAGAATCTCTTTGATCAAAGGCACGCCGAGGTGAGCGTTGGTCGCTTGCACGAGATGCGCGAGGAATTTGTTGACGTCGAATTTTTCAAGATGCCTGAAATCGAGGTCCGGATCGGAATAGATCGTCCGAAACGCGTCGTCGACAAGGTAGATTTCCGCCGGAACCTTGACGGATTTGAGCAATTCGGCGTTTTCCGTGTAAGAGAACTGCATGGTGACGAAGCCTTGCGGTGATCCGTCGGCGATCATCGGAACCGAGATGATCCGTGTTTTCTCGGCCTGCAATACGACGGCCGCCTCGTTTTTGGCGGCACCCGGTTGGGGCATCGAAATGGCCATTCCATAGGCCGCCCCCAGCGCGACCAGCACGACCCAGAACCCGATGAAGAAGACCTTCACGACCGCCCCGCCATCTTGGTATAGGTGCCGTCGGAGTCGGCGTCTTTCATCGCGGTCGAGATGATATCGGCGACCTCACGCACCGCGCGCAACCGCCGATCGAGCACGACCCGGTTGCCTTCGAGCTTCACCGAGAGTCGATCGAGCCGATTCTGCGCTTCGACCTGGGGTCCAAGACCCGAGAAGGCGCGCATGATGCGACTGAGTTCCAACAGCCCTTGGCGCTTGCGCAGGATCAGCCCAGCCATGTCGACTGGTCGGTGATTTTTCAGCGCATCGGTCTCGGCATCCACGACCGCCTCGACCCTATCGACGATGGCCGCGAAGCTTCTGACCGTCGATCGCACCGGTGAATCGGCGGTTACTGTCTGATTGTCCTGCGGGTCGACGGCGGAGATCGTGGCGGTCTTCGAGGAGCGCATCAATGGACCTTTCAAGAGGGCGAGGGGCGTGTCATTCGATGGTGGGGGCGGGCGGCAGAAGCGGCGCGACGTTCAGAGCATGGGGGGTTAGGTCGAGAGGCGCCTTCGGTTCCACGAGCGCCGGGTCGAAATGAACGCCCGACGGCTTTCCCTTGGATCCGGGATGCGCGGCCTCGATCATGCGGGCTATGCCGACCCGGCCGGATTTGGCCAGTTGGTTCGCCAATTGCTCGGCCATCATCGTGCGGACGATGTCCGCGGAGGCGGCGTCACCGAAGAGGTTTTGATCCTTCGGCAGGATATTCTGCACGAAGTTCTGCAACATCACGGCTTCGAATTTCTGATAGGGCGAGGCGGCTCGCGGCTGCACGCTCGCGCCCGCCGGCCAGAGTGTCGATCCGGTGCCCACACTGCTCGCCAGGGGTTTGCTCGGCGGCGGCGTGGCGCCCAGCGTCGCATCGAAATTGGCGCCGTCCGCCGGGGCGCCGGCGGCCATGCGGGCGAGCCTCGCGGTCGCCGCCTGGAGCTTCAGGGGATCGGCCGCTTGGGCGACGTCAAAAACGATGTCTGAGGGCGGTGCGATGGACAAGGCTGTGAAAATCCCCGGCTGACCTGCTGCGCGGAGACTGGGGGATCAGCCTTACGGCAAGCTTGCGCTGGTCTCTGGATCACGATTGGCCATGGCCTCGATCAGCCGTTCGAGATCGCGCCGCTCCTCTACGCGGGCTTCGTCTTGACCGATGGTTTCCACCATGCGCTCGACCAGCTTGACGCGGGCACGAGCCTCGCGGGTGACCTCGGTCTGCGCCGCCAGGGATTGTTCGGCATCGATTTGCCGGGTCGCCAGCCGCCGCCGCTGTCGCATGGCCATCGAGGCTAGGCCATGCGACAGATCCGGATCGCGGGTGAAGGCTTCGAGCCCCAGCACCGCCGCGTCGAGCTCGGACTTCCGGTTTTCGGCGGCAAGCAGATCCGCCTCGGCGAGGCGCTTGACCTGGGTCTGGACGCGGGCGAGCCGTTTCATGGATTTCAGTCGATCGGTCATCCGTTCACCAAAAACATGCCGAAGGCCGAGACGAAGATATGGAGCAGCGGCTTCAGCGTGAAATAAAGCAGCAGCAACCCTCCGAGGATCAGGAAGGGACTCGACAAGAAGAAGATCTGCACGGCCGGAACCAGCTTATTGGTCAGGCCGATCGAGAAGTTGAGGACGGCCGAAAAAATCAGGAAGGGGCTGCAGATGCGCAGCGCCAACATGAAGGCCTGTGTGGATTTGTCGACAAGTTGGGTCAGCGCATGCTGGGCCGAAAAGCCCTCGCCGGGCGGCAGCGCCATATAGGAGCCTGCCAGCGCCTTGAAAATCTCGATATGGAGGTCGCTCAGGAACAAGAGGGCCGTCGCGCCGAGCGTCAGCATGGTGGCGATGGCCGGCAGCGGCTCGTCCTCGTTGACGGGTGCGCCAAGATTGCTCGACAGGCCGATCGACAGCGACAAGGCCATGCCCATCGTCTCAAGGGCGACGAAAAACACTCTGCCCATCATGCCGATCAGTGCGCCGGTCAGCATTTCGGTCAGCATTAGCCGCATCAGAACCAGGGGTTCGCCGCTCCCGATGGCGGTCCCGAGTTGGTCGTAGATGAGAGGCGTGATGGCGAGCGAGAGCGCGATGGAGATGAACAAGCGCACCTGGACGGGAACACGCGGACTGGAAAACCCCGGCATCAGCATCAGGCAGGCGCCGATCCGACTGAACACCACGAAGGCCGCGACGATGCTTTGCGCCGCGAAACCGCTCAAGAAATAGTGCCAAGCGTCTGGATCTCGAGGCCGCGCGCGATCTCGAGATGCGACAGGACGGGCAGAGTTGCGAACATGCGCTCGACGATCATGCGGACATAAGTGCGCACTTCGGGCGCCGCGATCAAGACGAAATGATGGCCTTGATCCATGCGCTGACGGATCGCCGCCGAGGCGTCGGAACCGAACTGCTCCACCATGCGCGGGTCGAGCTCGAACTCGGCGACCTCTCCCTTGGCATCGCGTTTGAGGCTCTGATGGAAGGCCAGATCCCAGCGGTTGCCGAGGCGCAGCACCTTGAGATGGCCGTGCTCCGCCAGATCCCCGCAGATCTGCTGCGCCATCCGCATGCGCACATGTTCGGCCACCTGCTCGGATCGGCGGACATGGGGCACGATCTCCGCGATGGCTTCGAGGATAAGGTGGAGGTTGCGGATCGAGACGCGTTCGCCGAGCAGCAGCTTGAGCACCGCTTGCAGACCCGAATAAGTGATCTGGGAGGGGCACATGTCGTCGATGAGCTTTTTATATTCGGGTTCGAGCCGATCGAGCAGCGAGCGCATGTCCCTATAGGACAGAAGCTGGGCGAGGTTGTTGCGGATCACCTCCGACAAATGCGTCAACAGCACCGACAGCGTATCGACGGTCTGGAAGTTCTGGCTCTTCACCTCGCCCACGAAGGCGTCGGGGATCCACATGGCCTTCATGCCGAAAGCCGGCTCGCGCACCTCGACGCCGGGCACGTCCGGCTTGCGGCCGTCGCCGGTGATGACCATGAAATCGTTGAGCCGCATTTCCTGCGTCGCCACCACCGTACCGTGGATCTTGATCTGATAGGTCTTGGGCGGGATGTCGAGATTATCGGAGACCTTGATCTCGGGCACGACGAAGCCGTATTGGCGCGCGAATTTGCGCCGCATCTTGGTCACGCGATGGCTGATCTCGCCCTGGGACGACAGCAGCTTGGTGCCGAGCTGCTTGCCCAGGCACAGCTCGAGCTCGGCGGTGCGTAGGAATTCCTTGATCGAGTCCTTGGATTCGATAGCGGCGGCGGTCCGTTCCACCTCGGCCGCCGCTTTCGCCTCAGCCAGCTTGGTAGCGGCCAGACGGCGCGGCATGGAATAGCCGACGAACAGCATCAATCCGCCAAGGATCGCGAAGGGCATGAACGGCAGGCCCGGAACCAGGGCCAGCAGGAACATCAGCATCGCGGCGACAAAGAGCGCGCGCGGATAGTAGACGAGCTGGTTGAGCACCGCCTGGTTGGTGGAGCCCCGGGTGCCGCCCTTCGACACCAGCAGAGCCGCGCCGAGCGACACGATGAGGGCCGGGATCTGCGAGACGAGGCCGTCGCCGACCGAAAGCTTGGCAAACACGTCCGCCGCCTGCGACAATGGCAGGCCATGGCGCGTCACCCCGATGATGATGCCGCCGAATATATTGACCGCCAGCACGATGAGGCCCGCGATGGCATCGCCGCGCACGAATTTCGACGCGCCGTCCATCGAACCGAAGAAGGCGCTTTCCTCCTCGAGTTCGCGCCGGCGGCGCTGGGCTTCCTTGTCGTTGATGAGGCCGGCCGACAGATCGGCGTCGATCGCCATCTGCTTGCCCGGAATGGCATCCAAGGTAAACCGGGCGCCGACTTCCGCGATACGCGTCGCGCCCTTGGTGATGACGACGAAATTGATCGTGATGATGATGGCGAAGACGATAAGGCCGATGACGAAATCGCCGCTCATCACGAGTTGAGAGAAGCCCCCGATGATGAAACCGGCGGCGTTCGACCCCTCCGCCCCATGCGCCAGGATGACCCGGGTCGTGGCGATATTGAGCGCCAGCCGCAGCAATGTCGCGACGAGGAGGACCGTGGGAAAGGCGGAGAAATCCAGCGGCTTCTCGATCCACAGCGCCACCATCAGGATCAAGACCGACAGGGCGATCGAGAAGGCCAGCCCCATGTCGATCAAGAAGGAGGGGATCGGCAGGAAGAAGATCGACAGAATGCCGACGATGCCGATGGCGAAGCCGATTTCCCGGCCGCCCTTGCTCTCCACCTTCACGGGCGGAATGGCTTGGATGCTCATGACGCTGCCCTTTGGAGCACCGGCGATCGCGGCCTTCATGGCCTCGACCCGCCTCGACGGCGATCCTGGAGACCGAAGCTTGCGTCAGCGTGGTGCGCGGCGACTCTGGAACCGAGCCGTCTCGTGCCGCATTGGCAACGGACTATCGATGCACCAGAGGAAGACGACGATGCGCATGCTCAAGACGATCCTCGCGGCTTCCATCCTATCGGGGTGCGTGGCCATGGCGGCATCCGATGCCCAGGCCATGCCGCTCCCGAGCTTTACGCCGACGGCGAGCGGCCAAGGCGCGGTTCAGGACGTCTATTACCGCTATTATCCGGCCTATGGGTGGCACCGGCCTTTCTACGGTAGGCCCTATGGGTATGGCTGGAGACGGCCTTATGGCTTTCGCGGCTACGGTCCGGGATACTATCGGGGTTGGCACAACCGCCCTTTGCTCGGTTCGCGGGCGCGCTGACCCTCGACCTATCGGCTAGCGGCGCTACAGGTTCGGACAAGGCTACGCCATGCTATGGCCTAGAGCATCATCGTAGCTGAGCCACAATTCCTCGCATGCAAAAACTGATAGGGATCGACACCGGCGGCACCTATACGGATGCGGTGCTGTTCGACGAGACGGTGGGCGTCCTCGCCAAGGCCAAGGCGCTGACCACACGGGCCGATCTTGCCGTGGGGATCGGCTCGGTCGTCGACGGGGTTCTACGCGAAGGCGGTGTGCGGGCCGAAGACATCGGCATGGTGTCGGTATCGACGACACTCGCCACCAACACCATCGTCGAGGGGCGAGGCGGGCGAGCCTGTCTGGTGATGATCGGCTTTTCGGCGCAGGATGTGAGCCGCGCCGGCTTGCGCGAGGCCTTGCGCCCCGACGATGCGGTGGTGCTCCTCCCAGGCGGCCATGATGTCTTCGGCGAGGAACTTCTGCCGCTCGATCTTGGCCCCCTCGACTTGAGGCTCGACCAGCATGCCGGCGCCGTCACTGGCTTCGCCGTGGCGGGACATTTTTCGGTGGCCAATCCGGCGCATGAGGATGCGGTGCGGCGCCACATCGAGGCGCGCGGAACCGCTCCCGTCACCTGCAGCCATGATCTCAGCGCCAGGCTGAACGGCCCCAAGCGCGCGCTGACCTCGCTGCTCAACGCGCGCCTCATCGGCATCATCCACCATCTGATCGACGCGACCGAAGGCCTGCTGGCGGCACGGGGCATCGCGGCACCCTTGATGATCGTGAAGGGCGACGGCTCGCTTCTCTCGGTCGCGGAGGCCCGCCGAACGCCGATCGAGACGATCCTGTCCGGCCCCGCCGCCAGCATCGTCGGCGCCAGCTATCTCACCGGCCTTCGTGACGCGATGGTGTCAGACATTGGCGGCACCACCACCGATATCGGGCTGCTCAAGGATGGCCGCCCTCGCATAAACCCGGAGGGTGCCACGGTCGGCGGCCATTCGACCTTCGTCGAGGCTGTGGCCATGCAGACCTTCGGGCTCGGGGCCGACAGTGACGTGCGTTTCGTCCGCGAGGGAACCGACGGGCTCGTTCTAGGACCACGCCGCGTCGTACCGGTCAGCCTTCTGGCCTCGACGTATCGGTCGGCGGTCCACCAAGCGCTTAACCGGCAACTCGCTGCACCGGTGCCGAACGAACAGGCCGGGCGCTTCGCGGTTCTGACGGGCGCAGCCGTCGGGACGGCCGGAGCCAGCGATATTCTAAAAAGGCTCGACGACGGCCCCTGCCCGCTCGACACGTTGCTGACCTCCTACCGGCAACGGGCGGACTTTGGCCGCCTCGTCGATGCCGGCTCGATCCTGGTCTCGGCCTTCTCGCCGTCCGATGCGGCCCATGTGCTGGGTCTGCACCAGGGTTGGGATCGCGACGCCGCGTGCAAGGCCGCGACCCTGCTGGCGCGCCAGCGCGGCGCCGGCGGCAAGCTGCTCGCGGATAGTCCCGAGGCCATGAGTCGGCTGGTCGTCGACCTCCTCATTCGAACCAGCGCGGAACGTCTGTTCGACGTAGCGCTCCACGAAGACGGGTTCGGGCTCGACAGACCGAGCCGTCATCCCCTGCTCCAGGCCGCCTTGTCGCGGCGGACAGGTCTCGCCGCAATTGCGGCACGGATCACCCTGCCGGTGATCGGGCTCGGCGCCTCGGCCAAGACTTATTATCCGCAGATTGGGCGGATGCTGTCGGCCGACGTGGTCGTGCCGGACCATGCCGACGTCGCCAATGCCATCGGGGCTGTCGTCGGCCGTGTGCGGGTCGAGGCCGTGGTCAGCGTCACCCGGCCCGACGACGGCAGGTTCCGCATCCAGGGATCCGGATTACCTCGTGACTTCTTCGACGAAGAGGATGCGTTGCGCCACGCCGCAGAGACCGCCGAGGCCTTGGCGAGGGACAAGGCCGCCGCCAATGGCGCGCCGCATGCCGAGATTCGGCTGACCCGGGAGGTTGTGTCGGCTAAAGTCGCCGATCGCGAGATGATCCTCGAATGGCGTTTTTCCGCCGTTGCGACCGGCCGCCCAAAGTTTTAAGCCGGCTTGAACACCCGCAAACGGTGACCGTCGGGATCTTGCGCCAGGAAGGCGCGGCCGAAATCCATGGTGGTCGGTGGTTGCACGATAGTGATCCCGCGCGCCGCCCATTCGGCATGGACCGCGTCTGGATCGGGCACCACGAAAGCGATCTCGCCGGCGCCCGGCAGGGCTGCGGGGCGCGGCTCGACGGTGTGTTTCGACCATAGGCCGAAGGCGAGGCCGGCAGGCAGTTTGAACATCACGAAGGTCAGCGACGTCTCGACAGGCTGCCGCCCCAGCAGCTCGGCATAGTAGGCACCGCTGGCTGCCGGATCGTTCACATAAAGCAGAATGAAATTGATGTTGGTCATGCGGATACTCCGGTGGTCGGTCGGAGAAGCCTAGGCCCAGAGATTGACAGATTCTGTCAGCAGCGATCCGGTCGAAGACAGCCTATCAGGCCCTGCGGCGCGGCTCTTCCAAAGTCATATGCGCGATAAAGCCGGATCGGGTCTCGCCAGCATCCCGCGCCAAGGCATCAAGGCGCTTCAGCACGCGTCGTGGCAGGGTGATGTTGACGCGCTCGACCGTATCGTCGAGCAGGCTCCGGTCCACGTCGACAAGACCGATGACCCAGCCTTCATAGAGGCGATCGGCGCGGATCGCGTCGAGACGGGACGGAGGGGGGATTGTCTCTCCCGCATCGAGCGCAGCGTCGATCCAGGCCGCGACCGCATCCTCGGCCGCCGCCATGGCCTCATCGAGCGTATCGCCTGCCGAAAAACATCCCGGCAGGTCCGGGACGACGATCCCAAAGGCCGTAGTATCGTTTCCAAGCTCGATCGCAACGGGATAACGCATGGTCATTGTTCCGTGAGGCCCGCTTGCCGTCGAATGGCCGCGACCAAGCCGACGCCGAGGTCCTTCCTTGGATGCGGAACCACGACATGACCCCGTCGGTCAGGATGCTTGAAGACATGATGCGAGCCGCGCAAGCGATCCAAGCTCCATCCGACGGCTTTCATATCTCGGATCAAATCCGCGCCTTTCATCGTGCGCATGATACACACGAATTAGCCGCAGTTACAAGGCGAACGCTGCCGTCTTGAGGCCGCTGCGGTCACGCTTCGCCGGCTAGTCCCTGCGCGGCCCACCATTCGGCGAGGAGGATGCGGCGCCGACGCGGGGGGCGATCTGTGCCGAGAAAGGCATCCACGATGCGGTCGAGGCGGAAATGGCGGAAATCTTGCCGTAGCTCGCACCAGGCGGCCAGAACCTCCACCGCTTCGAAAAAGCCGATGGCGACCGGCCAGACGGTGCGTTCGCTCGAGGCCCCCGCCTTGTCCCAATATCGAATAACAAGTTTCCTTTCGGCCCGCATGGCCTCGCGGACCTGGATAAGATGCGGCGGTCCCGCTGCCGGCAAGGGCCCCGCCAGAAGGCCGTTCGCGGCGGTGGCCTCTTCGAGGGCCGGGGGCAAGACGGCTCCGATCTTTGCGATGGCCTGGGCGGCGGCGGCGGCCAGCGTAGTGTCGCTACGGCGCATCACTAGCCGCAAGCCGAGCATCACCGCGTCGGCTTCCACATCGGTCAGCATCAGCGGCGGCAGAAAATGACCGGGGCCGAGCACATATCCGAGGCCGGCTTCGCCTGAGATTGGAGCACCATCGTCTGCCAGGGACGCGATGTCGCGATAGATGGTGCGGACCGAAACGCCAAGATCGGCGGCCAGGACAGAGGCTGTCACAGGACGGCGTCGTCCCCTTAGCGCCTGCAGCAGCGCGAGGAGCCGCGCGGCGCGGGCCAAGACTGCCGTCTTCGCTTACCGGCCGGTTTCGATGCGGGCGTAAACCTGCTGGGTGAACAAATACAGTTGCGAACCGATGAAGGACGCGGAGAGACTCAGGACGAGAAGAACGCAGACCATCTTCGGCACGAAAGTGAGCGTCATTTCCTGGATCTGGGTCAGCGCCTGGAACAGCGCCACGATAATCCCGATCACCATGGCGGTGCCTACCGCAGGGCCGGCCGCGACGATGATGGTCCAGATGGTGCTTTGTAGCAGCCCGAGGGCGTCGGCTTCGTTCATAGTCCGGTGCTCGACGAGCTGCTGGATGTGCTGTTCCCTGAACCCACCGAGATGGTCGAATCGAGAGTCAGGCTTGATCCGTCGGACAAGGTGGCGGTCGCGACGCCGCTGCTGTTCAGGGCGACCGATGTGACCCTTCCGGACTGACTGCCGTCCGATGACGTCACGATCTTGCCAACGACGCCCTCGGCCTGGGTCAGTGCCGTATTGGTCAGAATCGAGCTGAGCGTGGTGTTGGATTGAACGGCCTGCTGTACGTTCGAGAAGGTCGCGATCTGACTGAGGTACTGAGTCGGATCGGAGGGGCTCGTCGGATCCTGGTTCTTCAACTCCTGCACCAGAAGTTGCAGGAAGGAATTGTAGTCGACCGACGTCTGCGCCGCGACAGAGGTGCTTGAAGCACTCGACGTCGTCGAGGAGGACGTCGGGGTCGATGAAGAGATGCCCGAGACGGTGGTCATGAAAACTCTCCGGTCAGGATGCCGCCGCCAGCGCCGGCGCGGGTGCCGGGGTGGACGTGACGGTGGGGGCGAACAATACGGTGTCTTCGATGGGAAGCAGGGTCCGGATCACTTTCAAAGCCTCGAAATGGCGCCGCTTGCCCACCAGCGTCTCCACCTTGGCGAGACCTTGCAAGATGGCGCTCTCGTCGTAGACATTGCCCATGGCGTGATGCTGCATCACGAACATGGCATGGTTTTCCGCAACCTCGTGCGGCGCCATCAGCATAAGCTGCACGATGTAGTAGAGCTGGCGCAGCGGCGTCGTCGCGTCTCGCTCCAGCATGACATGGGATTCCAGGAGGAACACCGCGTCGTTCAGAAGCTCGATCGACACCTTCCGGTCGGCTTTGAGCACCGCACCGTTCAGGTAGATTTTCTCATTGGCTCTCAAGGTGATGTGCATGGCGACCCTATACCAATCCGTCGCGGACGATCCCGCAGATTTCAGCCAAGGCCGCGAAATCGCGGGATAGGCCAAGCTGAACGCGCTGGGCTTCCATCAGAATGCCCAAACCCGTTTTCATCAGGCTCGCCCGCGTTTCGGTCGGCAGATCATTGCCGGGGCTGGCCAAATCCTTGATGAAGGCCGCCCACAGGCGGGACAGGAAATCGATGGCGTCCAGCTCTTCGGGAGAGCCGGGCTCGGTCTCCGCCGCGCGGTTTAGTCGGAGGATGGCGGCATCCAGCGCTTGCCGCTCGGTCTCCCGAGCATCGACAGCGCTATCCGCCATGACTTCTGCATAAGAGTGCTGATACATTCCACATCTCGACGCTGAGCGAAAAACCTGATGTTTCGGCGCGCAGCCGTTTTAGGGCATGTAGCTGACCAAGCTCAGACTTTGGAGCTTGGCTGTGATTTCGTAGGACGCCTGGATTTGCGTCTGCAGGCTGGCGACGCTGACTGACAGCGCCGTGGGATCGATACCTTGCAGCGTATTGGACTGGGTCGTCAGCAGAGTGATCTGAGACGACATCCTGTCGTTGGCGTCGGTGATCGCCGATTGTGCGACACCGACATTGGCGCTCAGCGAGGTCAGGCCGCTCAGGGCGCTGCTGACGAGTTCGGTGGCCTTGGTGATGACGACCTGGCTCGCCGCCGCGCTGAGGTTCTGCCCCGAGAATTCGGAGATCATCGTGTAGGCCTGCGACAGCGTCCGGAACGCCGTATCGTTGGCGGTGACGGAAGTATCGGCGGTCTCGTTGGGCGCGATCTGACTTGAGATCGTCTGGTCGGACGCGCCGGACCAGGTACCGCTGAAGCCGGAGGCGCTGAACAGCGGCGCGAAACTCGTGTCGAGATAGCTCTGCATCTGCGCCGCCGTCACCGTGGTCGCGGAAGGCGAAGTCTGCGAAAATCCGAAGCTCGCCTGGAAGGAGGCGTCCACGGCCTGTTTGTTGGCCGAAGCCGGCGAGGTCGTATAGGCCGTGACCGGGGGCTGATCGGTATTGATGCCGCCGAAAATATACTGCCCATTGACCGCTGTATTGAGCATCGATGTCATGGCGGAGAGGTTGCCCTGCGCCGTCGACAGCAGCGCCGTGATCGATGAGCTTCCCGGATTGGCGGTCGTCAGCGTCGACAGGAACGTGGTGGCCGAAGACTGCAGCGCGTCGATCCCCGAGGATGTCGACGACAGACGAGTGTTCGCCAGAGCATTGTCGTCCGTATAAGATTGCAGTCGGCTGGCCTGAAGGTTGAACGAGATCACATGCGACGAGTCCGCACCAAGGGTGAGACCGACATCGGCCTTCTTGCCGCTGGCGAGTTCCGCCTGAACCTTGGAAAGCTCGATTTGAGCCTGCATCACCGAGGCTTGGCTCGTGGACCTCAGGCTCTGGGTTGAGATGAAGACCATCTGCGTTGCCCTTACTGAACGGCCGCGATCAGCGCGGAATACATCGAATTGACCGTTTTGATGAGTTCGGCCGACGCTTGGTAGGAATGTTCGAGATCGAGCATCGCCGACAATTGTTGGTCGAGGTTGACCCCCGTGGCATTGGACAGGCTGGTCGTGGTCTGAGTGACGACCGCGCTGCGGTCGCTCGCGGTCGTGGTCGCGCTCCGGCGAGCGGCCTCTAGCCAACTGACGGAGGACCCCGCATAGGCTTCGAGGGTTCCGTTCGCCGCACCGCCGGTCGTTGGATCGAACGTCTGATTGGCATCGAGGTTGCCGATCAGGGCGTTGAGATGATCGGCGTAGCCCGAGGCACCGGTGGCATTCGCGGTGTAGGCGGGGTTGCCGCCGGCGCCGATCCCGCCGTCGCGCAGCAATGTGACGGTGCCGCCCTGCGCGGGATCGACCGCTGGGTTGACCGAGATGTTCGCCGCGAGGGCCGATACTTGGGCGGAGGCCGGTAACGTGACGCCCTGCGCCGTGAAAAGGCCGGGAAGATTCGGGGCGCCCCCCCCGGTCTGATCGCTTTCCGCGAAAGTGTCGATCAGGCTGCCGGCGATCTGGTCGAGCTGATTTTGGTAGCTGACCGTCGTCTGATCGCGCAATTGCGCGAGGCCGGCGATGGTTCCGCTCCTCAGGGGCATGACCGAGGACGAGCCGGTGACCGGCACGCCGTCCACCGTCACTGCTCCGCCCACCGTACCGGCCGTATAGGTCGCCGTCGGCGTGAAGGTTACTTTCCGGGCCGTATCCTGGAATAAGGTCGCGCCGCCGTCGGTGTAGATCGCCAAGCCGCCGTTGGATTGCTTGACGGTGCTGATCCCGATCTCATTGGAGAGACTCTTGAGGATCGAATCGCGGGTATCCATGGCATCGCTGATGTCGGTGCCGTTGGCGGTGCCTTGAGCGATGGCTGCGTTGACCACGCCGAACTGCTGCAACAACCCATTGATGGTTGAAACCGAGGCGGCGATGGAGGCATCCGCCTGTTCGCGGACGGTCTGGACGGTCGTGGACGCACTATTGAGGTTGTTGGCCAAATCCTTTGCGGCGCTCACTGCGGATGTGGCGGCGGAGGAATCGGCCGGCGAGGCGGCATAAGTCTGGAGGGCGGCGGTCAACTTGCCGATCGCGGTCGCGACCGACGTGTCGTTCGTCGTGCTTTGGGTCGTGCTGGTGGAGGCCGACGTCAGGCTGACGGTCTGCTCGAGTTGGTTCAGGCCGTCCGCCACCGCCTGGCTGGCGGAGGCATCGGAATTGGCCGACAGGAGGTTGGAGAATAGCGCGTCGTTCGTGGCGCGGGTCACCCCGAGATAGGTGCCGGCGCCTGAACTGTTCGTCGCAATCTTGGCGGTCTTGGCCGAATAGGTCGGATCGTTCTGGCCCGCGATGTTGCGCGAGACAATCGACGACAAAGCGGCATTCGTCGCCAGGGCCTGTTGGGCGATATTCAGACTGGTGGTCAGGCTCATGACGCGTTTCCTAAATGGTCTAACCCGGACGGAACCGTCACTTCAGGTTGGTCAGAACCTGCAGCAGCTCCGAACTTGTGGTCACGACCTTCGAATTGGCCTCGTAGCTGCGCTGAGCCGTGATCATGTTCGTGAGTTCGGTCGCGATATCGACCGTCGAGGATTCGATCGACGACTGGTCGATGGCGCCAAGGTTGCCCGTATTGGCGGTCGAGATGGTGAGCGGTCCCGATGCGGCGCTGACCTGATAGACGTTGCCGCTGACCGACGTCAGCTGGTTGGGCGCTGGCACTTCACCGAGCGGGATTTGATAGAGGTTCTTGACGACGCTGTTGCTGTAGACCGCCGACACCGTGCCGTCCTTGCCGATCGTCACCGAGGAGACGCTGCTCGGTGAGCTGCCGTTGACGCTCGGCGTTCCCGGCGCGTAGGCGGTGGCGAGCTGGGTCGCGTTGGACAGGTCGAAAGTGATCCCTGTCGGATTGCCGTTGGGGATCGTCACATTCAAGCTTGTCGGATTGCCGGGGGCGATCTTACCCGTCGTCGGGTCGAACGACAGGGTTTGCGACCCCAGTTCAGGGTTGGCGTAAGGAAACGTGCCCGCCGTCGCATCCGCTTGATTATAGACGTCGGCCTGCCAAGTGTTGGCCGATGTCTTTGTGAAATAGACGTCCAACGTCACCGTGTTGCCGAGGTTGTCATAGGTATTGATTGACGTCTTTGACGTATAGGTCGAGGTTGGCAAGTTGGCGGACGGCAAATCGCCGGTATCGATGGGGGAGTTTGAATTGAGGTTGGGTGACAACGAGCCGGAGGTCGAGGGGCTGGCGCTCAAGGCCTGGCTTGCGAAGTTGATCGGCGACAGCGTCGAGGCGGCCGTCCCATTGGCAAGGCTGTAGCCGAGCAGTGTGAAGCCGGCCGTATTGACGAGATTGCCTGCGGTGTCGGGAACGAAGGAGCCGGCGCGCGTGAGATAGGTGCCCCCTCCCGCGTTCTGCACCATGAAAAAACCGCTCCCGTTGATGGCGAGATCGGTGGATGAACTGGTGCCGACGATATTGCCTTGGTTGGCGATGCCGTAGCGGACCCGGGATTGAACGCCGCCGGACTGGTAGTCGGAGGTGGCCTGCTGGCCCAGCAGCGTCTCGAAATCGACGGATGCGCCCTTGTAGCCGGTCGTGCTCGAATTGGCGATGTTGTCGCCGATTGTGCCCAAGTAGTTGGCCTGAGCGCCGAGGCCGGACACGGCCGTGTTGAGAGTACTGAAGAGGCTCATCGGCATCGATCCTTTTGGCTATCGGAATGATCGTGGATTGGGCTTGCGCCAGGCTGGCGACCCAACGCCCGAGGGTGGGTTGGAGCTCGCGGCTTTGAATTTGATCCCGATCGACCGATTGCCATGGGTCCATGTCTTTCGATGATCGTGATGATCCCGGCTCGATAATCCTTTGGCGAGCCGCCGTTCTGCGGCCGCATCTCGCCACCTTCGCAATGAAAGGATTACGTAAGGTTAACGAATTCGAGATTAACCAAAAACCCGACGCGAAAGGCCCCGCGCACTCGCTTTTGTTCAAACATCGTCGTGGTTTATATGGATCTTTCCACGGATTTTTATTGTTTAAGATGCCTGTGAATCACGGTTTTTGTCAATTGAGCCTCACAGGATAATCTACCCAAAGATAACCCTGACCGACGCGTCGCAACTATGTGCCTCTTATCTTGCGATCGATAGCCACCACGTCTTGACGCTTCGACAAATCGTTCGCCTGCACGTCATCGACGACTATGGATACTCGCTCATCCTGTCTCGCCGCCGCAAAAGGTGCGGGCATTGTCGGTCCAGGAACCGAAGCCGCTCTTAACCATTTTGCGGATGACGCTGCAGACATAAAGCTTCTGCGCGGGGTTGTTGTTGGGCCCCGCATTGTAGCGTGCGACGGCCATCGTCCATGTGCCCTCGCGCGACTTGAGCTCCCGCAGGAACCGCGCCGCATAGTCGACGTTATGGGCCGGATCGAACATTTCGGTCACGGAGGCGAAGTGGTCGCCGTGCCAGCGATAGTTGATCTGCATGCAGCCCACGTCGATCACGCTTTTGCCCTGCTTGCGCGCGGCATTGAACACGTCGAGCGCCTGACCGAGCGAATCGTTGAAGGATGAACGCCCCTCGATATTCATCGTGTAGGGACGCAAACCGTTGCGCCCGCCGGTTTCGACCAGTCCCACCGCGTAGAAGACCGCGACGGGGATGTCGTATTTGTGGGCCGCGCGCGAGATCTGGCCTTCGCAGGGCGTTGCGACATCGGCTGAGGCCGCGCCCGTCATCAGAAGACTAAACGTAAAGGCTGCCATCCAGGCCGAGCTGGCCGACATTCGAAAGAAGTGCATTGTCGTCATCTCGTATCGTGTCTGAAGCGATCGGGTCTTTGGCCGGACGCTGCCCCCCGCCCCCGCCGCCGTTCGAGGACGGCGCCGACGAAAAGGCCTCTTGTTGGCGGCTGCCCCCCTGGGCGCCGGAGTCCGTCAGGCCGGTGCCCTGGCCGCTTGGCGTCGGGGCGTCGGTGGTGCGCAGAAGGACATTGTCCTGAGTTCCGCCGACCGCCTCCATGGCCGCCGACAGGATGTGACGGTCCCGGCTAAGAACGTCGAGCGCCTGGGCATTGCCCACACGGATGTCGATCTGCAGCTTGCCGCCCGCCATGCGCATCTTGATCGAAACCGACCCAAGATGTTCAGGATCGAGTTGGATCACCATTTCCCGAGGCCCAGACGGGGATGTCGTGGACGAGGACGGCACGGCGGTGGAAGTGGACGATGCCGACACCGTTGAATCGCCCGCCGCGTCCGACGCGGGACCATCCTTGATCGGCGTCGCCCCATGAACGAGGGCCGTCAGGGCACCGGCAACCTGCGCGGCGACCGTTCCGCCTGAGGCCGTGTCGGCTGCGGGCATCGCGACGGTAGCCGCCGAGACGTCTGGCGTGTCCGATGGCGCGGTCTTCGACGGCGCGGGCGCATGGGTGTCCTTGACCGGATCGGTCGAGGGCGGCGTGATCGTGTCGGCGCCCCCGGCGGCGGGCGGCGCCGATCCTGTGCTGGCGCCGGAAGCCTTGGCGCGTATGCCATTCGAACCTGCGGCGGGAGCGGATCGCACGATCGGGCCAGGGGCTTTTGGCGGAACAGCCTGGGGCGACGCGGCCATGACCGTTTGAACGGCGCTCGACGCGGAGATCGCGGTGGGCGCGTCCTGTCCTATCGAAGGGCCGACACCAGGCGATGCGGCTATGACCGATTGAAGGGCGCTCGGCGCGGAGGTCGCAGACGGCGCCTTCTGTCCTGTCGAAGGTACGGCCGCAGGCGATACGGCCACGGCTGATTGAGGGATGCTCGGCACGGAAGCCGCCGGGGGCGCGCTCTGGCCGCTGGGAAGCCCGCTCTCGGACGATGCGGCCACGGCCGATTGAGGGACGCTCGACACGGAGGCCGCCGGAGGCGCGCTCTGGCCTGTGGAAAGCACGCCCGCCGGCGCGGATGCGAGGCCGCCGACGGGGTCGGAGGAGACCGGAGGCGTATTCGGTCGCACGGCGGGCGCCGGGGCGGCGGTAGGCTGTGGAGCAGCGATCGGGTCTTTCGGTCCCGATGCAGGCTCGCCGGTCGTCGTGATTCGGGCCGGTGCTGCGGAGTCCGCTGGCGCGGGCGGAAAAGAGCCGGGCGCTCCGGCGAGCACGGGCGAGGCTGGGGCACGTCCTGCGGAGGTCTGAGCCGGAACAGGAGCGGCCGGAACGGGCGCCGTGGACGGAACTGTCGCAGACGCCCCATTTGCTGCCGGTTTAGCGTCCAAAGGCGGCGATGTCGGCGCGGAAGCCGCTTGCCGAACCGGTGGCGGGGCCGAGGAGGCTGCGGCAGCCTGCACCATGGCCGCGAGAATGAGGCCGGTGGGATCGGTGCCGCCCGAAACGGCAGGCGCCGGCGGCGAATCGGAGAGGGATTTGTCGTCGTCGCTCTTGGGAGCCGGATCCCCCGACGGCGTGCCTCCCCCTGACTTCGGCGACGGCAATCCGGCGGGATCGCCTTTGCCGGGAAGGACCGGGATCACCGGCAGGTTCGCGGCCGTCGTCCGGGTTTGCGTCTTCTGCAACACCGTGTTGAGGACATTGTCGAAAGCGGCGAAACCGTCACCGGCTGTCCCGGCTCCGCTCGTGGCGCGGGTATCCGGCACCACTGGGGAAGGGCTCAGGGCGCTGACTGCACTCATGGCGAGGGGGCTCCAAGGAGTTTGTCGGTATCGGTCAAGGCTGAGCGGGCCTGCTCCAGAATGGCCACGGACGCGGCCTCGACGGGGGAGGCCTTGGCCGCCTCATCGGGAGCAGTTTCGGGTGTCGGCTCCTCCGCTCGCACGCCCGACGCCACCGCAAGCGCGGCATCCTGCAATTCCGCGTCCTGCGGCGACAGCTTTGAACGGTCGATGGATTTCAGCGCGAGGACGCCCTTGCCGGCGTCGTCCGAAACGATGAGCGCCGCGCCGGTATAAAGAGCCGAGCGGGCTCCGTCGCCCCCCTCCGCGCCAGCCAAGGCAGCGGCCTTCTCGGCCGCGTAGCGCGCCGCATCGGCCTTGCCGAGGACGATCGCCGTCTTGGCCATCACCAGATAAAAGCCGATCTGCTCGGCGGAAGGATATTCGGCCAAAACACTGTCGAACTTATTCAGTTTCTCAAGGTCGCCCGAGGTGGCCAATGACTTGGCCACCTGCATGAGATGCTGCTTGAAGCTCGATGCGTAGATCGAAGTGCGGAAGCGGCGGATATATTGGTCGGAAAAAAAGATGAACCGATCGAAATTCTGCGACTTGGCGGCCATGAACATTTGGCGGCGCAGCGCGGCCTCCTCGACGAGCGTGCCGGGGACCATCAGGCGAGCGGTGTCGAGAAGCTTGACCGCCTTGGCTTCGTCCTTCTCGGGCAGCAGGCTGGCGACCACCAGGGCCATCTGGCCGCCCAGCATCGGCGGCAGCGTCTTGGGATCGATGTCGGCCAAAAGATCGCGCGCGACGTCGTCATTGCCTTCGGCATAGGCCAGGGCACCCTTGAGCACACGATCGAGATCGAGCGGCATCGACGCTTTGGCCATGATGGAGCGGATCACCGAAGGGTTGCCTCCGGTCAGTAGGAAAATGATCGCCGCCCGCGCGTTGCGTGGGTCCTTCCATGCGTCGGGATCGGCGTCGGTGAAGCGCTCGGCGATATGGACCATCAGCTTCGGCTGGGCGGCCTGCGCCGCGCCATTGCCATGCGCGACCTGCTCTTGCAGAATCTGCAAGCTGCGGATCGATGCATAGGGCGGAGCGCCATCATCCGAAGCGGCCGCGATTGCCCCTGCCACGGGCACGCCCCCCAGAAGGACCGCGACCACGAAGGCCAATATGCGCTTGCTCATGGGGCTGTCTCCCTCAGCAGGATCTCGATCCTCCGGTTTTCGGCGCCGGCTGGGTCCTTCACGTTTTTGGGGCGGCGGTCGGCATAGCCCTCGATCCGCTCGAACCGCGCGTCATCGACGCCGCCGCGCACCAGCATGTAATGGGCGATATGGGCGCGGGCCGCGGAAAGCCGCCAATTGTCGTAGGTGTCGGAGCGGAAGGGGCGGCTGTCCGTGAAGCCGCGGATGGTGACCTTGCCCTTCTGAGTCTTCAGGACGTGGCCGATCTTGTCCATCAGCGTCACCATCTTCGGCGCCGGCTCAGCCGAGGCGACATTGAACATGGAGAAATTCGCATCGTCGGTCAGGGTGATCAGCAGACCCTCGTCGGTGCGCCGCACCTCGATCTTGGGATCGCCATTGACCCCGCCGGCCTTGTCATTGGCTTTCATCGCCGCAGTGATCTTGGCGCGCAACGCCGCTATATCGCCCTGCGGATCGGCATCGGCCGCCTTGGCGGAAGCGTGCTGCGTCGCGGCGTCATCCGGCTTCGGCGGAGGTGTGTCCGGCACCGTTTCGGCGGGCACGGACAAGGGCTCGAAAGGATCGCGAAATGCCTCCCCGGCCCGGACCCCGACGGCGCCCGAACCGCCTTGCGTGCCTTCGGTCGGAGCTTGTTCGGTCTTCTTTTCCACCGGTGTATTGTTCTTGGCCGCCAGTTCGGCCAACACCGCATAGGGGTCCTTGAACATTTCCGCGTCGTCATGCTTGCTCTGGGCGTCGGACGGCGGCTTGCTTTGGGGAGTTGCCGTGGAATCTGGTTTCGACTCTCCGGCGGACGACCCGGCGCTATGCGTTTCCGTCGCCGAGGATCCGGCGTTCTTGGAGTCCGATGCTGGCGGGGGCGACTTCGGCCGAGGCGGAATGGTGGGCGAGGGATCGGAAAGACCAGGAGGCTGGGGGGTCGAGTCGACGAGCTGGACCGGATTGAAATACCGGGCGATGATCGATTTCGTCTTGTTGTTCGTCGACGTCAGCCAAAGCACGAGAAACAAGGCCATCATCGCGGTCATGAAGTCGGCGAAGGCGATTTTCCAGGCACCGCCATGATGGTCGTCGTGCTCTTCGCCACCATGTTTGACGATGATGATTTCGTGGCCGTGGTCACCGCCCCCACTCGGAGCATGCGCATTATCAGCCATTAGTTCGCCTCACCCAGATGGCCGTCGAGCGTGCTGGCCCAGGATTGCAGTTGCGTGCGGATGGTCGTGTCGCCAGCCTCGATTGTGACCTCGGGGGCTTCCGATGCGGCGATCTCGATGGCGCCCTGGTCCGTGAAAGCCTCCCGCAACGGATCGACGAGATCGGCAGGGCCACCGATGCGGATCAGGCCGGTATCGGGAGCGGCGAGTAGCTGCGTCACCGCCTGACGCAACTCCTCGGCCGCCTGGGCACGAACCGCGCGTGCGAGGAAGGGTTGCAGAACCTCCACGACGCCTTCGGCGAGCGCCTTCTCGAGCGCCTCCAGACCGCCGCGCAACTGTTCGCTCAAAACGGCGGATTCCTGCTCGGCCCAGCGGCGCCGCTCCTCGACGACGGCATCGGCATGGCGGACTTCGAATTCGGCCGCCTGCGCGGCCAAGGCCGCCTCGGTGGCAATGGCGGCCTCGGCCAAGGCCTCGTCGCGCGCCTGGGCGATGCGCACGCCCTCATCGTCGCCCGAGGACGCCAGGTCCTCGTCGAGGAACGACGGTTCGGCCATGGACATATCCGACATAGCCATATCGTCGGTCATGGACATATCCGACATACCCATGTCGGGCATTGTCATCGGGGGGGGCGCCCAGCCGGTGTCGGGTGTCGAGGTCGGCGCGAAGACCGGCAGGAACTGCGCGATAGGGTGCATCATGCGGCCACCCGCTGGTGAATCCATTGTTTAAGGACCGCCGCCGCCTGTTCCTCATCGAATTCGATCATCTGCTCAAGACGCTTTTGCGGCGAGCGGCGCGGACGGCTGGTGACATCCTCGATCAGGCTTTCCTCCCCCCATCCGCCAAGCTGCATCGATCCGCCCATCGCGGAATCGTCGTCGCCGAAGCTCAACGGAGGGGCCAGGGCCTCAGGCAGCATGAGGGGTTCCTCGTTCATGGCGAGCGCTTCGGCCGCCGCAGGCGCGGCGAGCACGCGGATCAGGGGACGGACGACGAAGATGATCAGCACCGCAGTGATCGCCAGGATCATTCCGGCGTTGATCAGCGTCCCGGACTGGCGCAGCAGCGCCTCCATGATGCCGGGCGATGGCACGGGTTCGAGGTCTCGCCCGCTGTCGACGAAGTCCGCCGCCAAGACCTTGATCGTGTCGCCGCGGGTCTTGTCGACGCCGGCCGCCGTGGCGATGATCTGCTCGATATCGGCCAGTTTCTTGTCCATGGCGTCCGCAGCCGGCTTGTCGCCGAGGCTTTGCATCAGCACCGCCTTGTTGATCACGACGGCGACCGACAGATGGTCGATGGCATAGCCGGAGCTCACGGTCGTGGTCGTCTTCGAGGAGACCTCGTAGTTGTTCAGTTCCTCGCGTTTCTGGTTTTCCTCGCTCGCCTGCTTGCCGCTCCCTGCGGGCGTCGCGGCTTGCGGCAGGTTCTGGTTGGCCGTGGTCGGCAATTGCGAGGAATTGTTGGTGGACGTCTGGCTTTCCTTGACGACCCGCGTCGACCGCTCGACCCGGGAGTCGGGGTTGAACGTGGTCTCGTTGGTCTGCCTTGTGTCGGTGTTGAGCTTGGCCGCTACGCTAATCTGGAGGTTGTGGGCGCCGAGCGTCGGGGTGAGGGTCTTGCGGATCTCGTCGCCGATGCTGCGGTCGACCGATTTTTCGAGTTCGAGCATTTTGGCCGGCGCGCCGCTCGCCGAATCGTCGCCCGAGGCCAGGATCGCGCCGTCGGTGCTGAGCACCGTGACCTCGTCGATCGTCATACCCGGCACCGCCGCAGCGACCAGGTGGCGGATCGCTTGGGCCACATGGGTGTCCTCGAACGTCGCCGCGCGGATCACCACCGAGGCCGAGGGCGGCTGCCGGGTCCGCCGAAAGGACCCTTCGTCCGGAAGGACGATATGAACGCGCGCGGCCTTAATGCCGGACATCGACTGAATGGTGCGCGACAGCTCCCCTTCCATGGCCCGGACCCGCGTCACGTCCTGCATGAAGGATGTGAGGCCGAGCGAGCCCATCTTGTCGTAGAGTTCGTAGCCGGCATTCGAGCTATGCGGCAGCCCCTTTTCGGCCAGGAGCATGCGGGCCTGCGCGGTCTGGCCGTAGCGTACCAGGACGGTCGTTCCGTCGGCGCTGACATCGAAGCCGATGTCGGCGTCATGAAGGGCGGCCCCGATGCTCGATACGTCTTGGCGGTCGAGGCCGGCGTAGAGCGGCTCCATCGACGGCCGGCTAAGATAGTACCCACCCACGCCTGTCACGACGAAGACCGCCGCACCGATCGCCGCGAGGGCGATCAGCCTTCGGGTCCCGAGTTGCAGCAGATTGGCCCAAAGCCGCTGCGCTTGTTCCATCGCGTTCATTGCCGCCTCAAACTGGCCCGTGCGTCAGACGCCAATCTGACCAGCCAAGCTTGTGCGGGGTTGTCCTAGGGGATGATGCCGAAAGGTCGGCGCGGGTCTTCGGACGACATCATGCTCTACATCCAGCGTGATCTAGGGTTATCGAAACGGAAAGGCCACGCGCGAGGCGTGGCCTTGGTTTGTGACGTCGAAGGTTCCGACGGCGCGGGAGCCCTCGGGGCCAGGATCAGCCGAACAGGCGCAGGATGAGCTGGCTGTTCTGGTTGGCGATCGACAGCGACTGGATGCCGAGCTGCTGCTGAGTCTGCAGGGCCTGGAGCCGGGTCGAGGCGACGTTCATGTCGGCGTCCTCGAGCGAGCCCACGCCTGTCGTGATCGCGTTGGACAGACTGGTGACGAAGCTCGACTGAGCGTTGATCCGCGTCTGGGTGGCGCCCAAGGTCGCGCCGGCCGACGTCACCGACGAGATGGCCTTGTCGATGCTGGTCAGCAGGGTTCCGAGATCGGCCGTGCTGGTGGCTGAGCTGAGCGTGAAGCCGAGGATGGTGTTGGTTCCCACTGTGGATAGGCCGCTGAGAGTCTTGGACAGGATGCCGACATTGCAGGCGGCGGTCGTATTGGCATCGATCAGCGTCGTTTGGGTGGTGTCGATGCCGATCTTGCCAAGCGTGACGGTACCGGCGGTGTCGCGCGAAAACGAAGCGATGACGTTGACCGTCGGCGAGTAGGACGTGTTGGACGCCGAGGAATCGACCGAGACCAAGTTGACGCCGTTGAACGAGGCCGAACTGGCGATCGTTTTCAACTGTGCCTGTTGCTGGGCGACATCGGTCTGGATCTGCGAGATGTTGGCCGGGGAAGCCTCGGCCGTCACGAGATCGTTCTTCAAGGAGTTGAGAATGCTCAGCGAGCTGGTCAAGCTCGCCGTGGCTACACCAACCGACGAAGAACCGAGGTTCAACGCATCCGTAACGGCCGACAAGGCGCCGGTGTCGGATTTGAGGGTGGTGGAAATCGACCAGTAGGCCGTGTTGTCAGAGGCGGATTGTACGCGAAGACCGGACGAGATCTGGCCCTGCACCTGCTGCAGCGACTTTTGCGTCGCGGCAAGATTCTGCAGGGCGCTGATCGCCGAAGTATTGGTGAGTAGGCTGCTCATCGTGCTTTTCCTGGTGTCAGTCTCACATGGATGGTGGACATCCCGGGCTTGACCGGTACGCAGGGGCGGCTTGATGCCTTTGAGCCAGCACGCTTTTTCGGTGAGGTCCAACCCTGCGTAAGGTAAAACTTAGCCAGGCGGCTCTTACGGATCGGTGAATCATCGCGGCAAGCAACGCAAAACGCGGCGAAGGTCTGTGACCTTTCACCGTCGTGAATAACAAAAGTTTAAGTGGAGTATTTGATTAATACTAATTCTTAGATGTGTATCCTTTAGCGCTTCGAAGTGATGACGAGATTTGCAAGCCCCTAGTCGGGAAGCGTTGTTGCGCCGCCGATGACGGGCGGCCCGTGACGCCGGTGTGTCTTCGATCCTATTAGGGACAGGCGCGGCCGGCCTCGATGTTTCGGCGCGGGCGGACAGGCCAGGTGGGAAGACGCGATCGTCGACCGATCGACTGCGCGAATGACTGCGGCGCCTCATGCCGCAATCGACAAGGCTCGCGGGGCGCTCGGACGTGCCCGCGCAAAGCACTTGCGGCGAATGACCAGGCGACGCGGAGCAAACCCGCGTCGGCTATCCCGGCGATATTAGTTGAACAGCTTGAGGATGAGCTGGCTGTTCTGGTTGGCGATCGACAAAGACTGGATGCCGAGCTGCTGCTGGGTCTGCAACGCTTGCAAACGCGTCGAGGCGATGTTCATGTCGGCATCCTCGAGCGAGCCGACGCCGCTGGTGATCGCATCCGACAGACTGCCCACGAAGCTCGACTGCGAGTTGATGCGTGTGGCGGTGGCGCCGAGCGTCGCGCCCGCGGAGGTCGTGGCATTGATGGCCTTGTCGACCCCGGTCAGGAGGTTCTGCAAGTCGGCCGTGGTGCTGGCGGAGCTTAGGACAAAGCCCAGGATCGATGTTCCGTCGATGCCCGAGGTGATATTGGCGTTGGTGGATGTGGTGCCGATCGAGCCCGTGACCCCCACCGTGGCCTTCGACAAGATGCCGATGTTGCAGGCCGTCGTGGCGTTTTGGTCGATCAGTGCCGTGCTGGCGATATCGATCCCGATGGTGCCGAGCGTGACGGCTCCGGTCGAGGACCGCGAAAAGGCCGAAACGATGCTTGTCGTCGAGCTATAGGATGTCCCGCTGGAATCCGTCTGGAGCAGATTGATGCCGTTGAACGAGGCGGAGCTCGCGATGGTCTTCAACTGCGCCTGCTGCTGGGCGACGTCGGTTTGGATCTTGTCGATATTGGCCGGCGTGGCGACCGCGGTCACAAGGTCGTTCTTCAACGACTGAAGGATGGAAATCGTATTGTCGAGGCCGGCCGTCGCGACACCGACCGTTGACGAACCAAGGTTCAGCGCGTCCTTGACGGCGGACAACGCCCCGGTATCCGACTTCATCGTCGTCGCGATGGACCAGTAGGCCGCGTTGTCGGACGCGTCCCTGACCCGAAGGCCGGAAGAGATCTGACTCTGGATCTGCTGCAGCGTCTTCTGCGTCGACGACAGATTCTGCAGGGCGGTCATCGCCGACATATTGGTGAGAAGGCTGGTCATCGTCTGATGTTCCGGGTTGGTTTTGGGGGTGTTCTGGCGGACATCCCGGGGTTAACCGGAACGCGAGGGCGGCATCATGCCTTCGGACCTCGTCGCATCCTCGCTCGATGCCGGTCCAACCTTGCGTCTGTATAGAGCTACAGAAACTTGGTTACCGAAGGTTTAAGCGTAACGCGCCGTCAACCTTAATAGGTAAGGTTAAGAGAATGATCTGACCAAGCTGCCGACGAGCATATTCCAGCCGTCGATCAAGATGAAAAACAGGATTTTCATAGGCAGCGACAGAACGGCGGGTGGAAGCATCATCATGCCCATGGACATGGTGAGGGTCGACACGATCATATCGATGACGAGGAACGGCAAGGCGATCAGGAAGCCGATTTCGAACCCCCGGCGGATTTCCGAAATCATGAAGGAGGGGATCAGGATCCGCAGATCCACCGCGTTGCGGTCGGTGGTGCGCAGATCCTCCTTGGCAAGGTCGTCGAAAAGCTTGAGATCTTTGTCGCGCACCTGCGACAGCATGAACTCACGGAACGGCTGCGTGATCTTGCCGTAGGCCTCCGTCTCCGAAATCTTGTTGTCGAGCAGCGGCTGGAGGCCTGTGCCCCAAGCCCTGTCGAAGGTTGGCGCCATGACGTAGAAGGTCATGAACAACGCCAGACTGATGAGGATGATGTTCGAGGGCGTGGTTTGAAGCCCAAGGCTCGAGCGTAGGAACGAGAAGGCGATGGCAAAACGCGTGAAGCTCGTCACCATCACGAGCAAACCCGGCGCGATGGACAGGACCGTCAGCAGCCCGACGAGTTGAATGATCCGGCCGCTCGCCGCGCCGCTCGCCTGCGGCAGCAGGCTGCCGAGGTCGATGGTTTGGGCCGCGGCCATCCCCGTCATGCCGATGAGGCATGCCGCCGCGAGCCACCCTACCCTCATTGAACGACCAGCATCTCGATCACCATCTCATGAATACGACCATCCGACCGCAATGACGCCCGCTCGTTCAAATCTTCCCGCAGATGCTGCAAGCCGCTCGCCCCCTGCAACTGGGCTGTCGTCAAGGTCTTTACGAAGCTCAGTGAATCCTCGCCGATTCGAGCGGCCAGCAGGTCGATTTGGGCCGCATCGCTTTTGTCGTAAACCACGGCGGTTTGCAAGCGGACGTAAGCTCCCTCGGGCGCCATGAGATTGGTGACGATGGGCGCGAGTTCCTTCACGGCGAACACGTGAGTGGCGGCAGACGCGGGTGCGGCGGCGGTTTCCGCCGTGGGCGCCGTCACGGGCATGGCTTTCGCCCGCACGCTGTTGACGATCTGCATGCCGATCAGCGCCCCCCCTCCCCCCGCCACCAGCGTGAGGACCACGAGAGGGACGATCGTCCCCATGAGCATGCTCGGCTTCTTGTCGGACGCCATGCCGGCATTCCTTTCTGGAGGGGCATCGGGCCCAGGCAATCAGGGCGCGACAACGAACGGCGTCACTGTCGCGATGAAACGGCTTCGGCGCCGCTCGAACGCGGCGGCCGGCGGCGAGCCGTCAGAAAGGTTTCAAGGCATTATAGATTTGATGGCCCCAACCGGGGTTCTGCATTTCGGACATGCGCCCACGCCCGCCATAGGAAATCCTCGCCTCGGCGATTTTCGTGTAAGGGATGGTGTTGTCCTTGGAGATGTCGCGCGCCCGCACCACACCCGCCACTTCGAGCACCCGCAGTTCCTCGTTGACACGCACTTCCTGCGTGCCGCTGATGAGCATATTGCCGTCGGGCAGGACGCCGGTCACCACGGCGGCGATAGAGACGCGAATCTTGTCGGAGCGGTCGATGCTGGCTGTCCCCTTCGATTCTGTCGCGGAATCGATGCTCAGCTTGGGCGACAATGTGAAGGGCGTGGTTCCGACGCCGGAATTAAAGCCCAAGCTGTTGCTGACCGTCCCCTCGTTCTTGAGATCGGTGTTGTTGCCGAGGGTCGCCTTCTCGTCCATGTCCATCATCACGGTGAGCACGTCGCCGACCCGCGTCGCGCGCGGATCGCGAAACAGGTTCGCGCGGTCGTCGTCCCACAGGGATTGCGGACTAGAGTGCGGCGAGGCCGGAAAACCGTAGGGCGTGAAGCCGGCGACATCCGATTGTAATCCCCGCCCGACCGGCGTCATCGTCGGCGCGTGGCCGATGTCCTGAATCGGTGTTCCGCAGCCCGCGAGCAGCAGCAGGCACGGCAGCAGGGCGGCGGATCGCGTCATGACTTCTTGCCGTCCGCCGGGGGAACCAGGGTCGACATCGTGGTGACGAGCCGGACGGCCCGGTCGGCAGGGATTTCGTTCAGGATCGCGCTCGCCTTCTGAGCATTGAGCTGGGACAGGATCGCGGCCGCCGGACCATCGTCCATCGCGGCGATCTGGGCGGCGGCCGTCTCGGCCTTCATCTTGGCATAGATGTCGACGAGGCCGGACTTCGCGCGCTTGATCGCATCGTTGTAGCGATCGAGGATATCCTTAACCTCGGTCTGGCGGGCCTCGAGGTCGGCGAGGCGCTGCTTGATCTTCGTTTCGACGTCGGAGAGCTTCTTGGACTGCCAGGCGAAGCGCGCATCCGCCGCCGCAGCCGCGATGTTCTGACAATATTTCTGCGCTTCGGACATGGCCGGCGCGGGAGCCGCAGGGGCGTCGGCTTGAGCCTTGGCGGCCATCGGCATGGCCTTGGCGTCGCCGGCGGGCTTCGCCTCGGCCATCGGTTTGGGTTCTGAGCCCGGAATCTTCAAGGGATCCAAGCCGTTCGCCAGGGCGCCAGCCGCCGGCCATGCCATGACCACCGCGACTATGGTCAGCGCGTGAAGACGTATCGTCATGATAAGCCCCGGTGTGCCTTTCCCGGGTCGGACTCCCGGCTGTGTGGACTGTGTCGGTACGAGCTTGCGCCGACCTGTTTGTTCGCGATCGGCGAGAGCATGCCGAAAAGCTGGTACGGGTATTCGTCGACGTCTTGATCTAACCTATTGCGATCGATCACGATGACTGTGGATCGGTTCGATCCACAGTCATCGTGATCTATTGGGCGATGAGATCCGCCTGCAGGGCACCGGCCGACTTGATCGCCTGGAGGATGGCGATGATGCCGCTGGGTTTGAGGCCGATCTGGTTGAGCCCCTTGACGAGAGTCCGCAGAGTGGTGCCGCCCAGAATGGTCATTTGACCGGGGGCCTCCTCGGAATCGATCTTGGTGCTGGGCAAGACGACCGTCTTGCCGCCCGACAGGGGCGCCGGCTGGGAGGCCTTCGGGGTTTCGGTGATCCGGACCGTGAGGCTGCCATGCGTGACCGCGACCGTCGAAATCTGGACGTCCTGCCCGATGACCACGGTTCCGGTCCTCTCGTCGATGATGACGCGCGCCGGAACGTCCGGATCGACCGTGAGATCACCGATCTCCGACATGAAACGCGTGGTATTCAGCCCCGCCGGGCAAATGAGCGCGATGCGGCGAAGGTCCTGCTCTTGCGCCGATTTCAGTCCGAAGCGTTTGCGGGTGTAGACGTTGATGGCGTCGGCGACCCGCACAGCCGTCTTGAAATCGGGATTCTTGAGGTCGAGCGTCAGAGAGCCGAAGGCGCCGAATGTGTTGGGGGCCTCTCGCTCGACGATGGCGCCATTGGCGACCCGGCCGGCGGTGGGGACGCCTTGCGTCAGGCTCTCGGCCTGGCCGACGGACGCCGAACCCGAGACCGAAACAGCGCCTTGCGCGACCGCATGGGTCTGTCCGTCCCCGCCCATCAGCGGCGTCATCACCAGGGTGCCGCCCATGAGCGAGGTCGCGTCCCCAAGCGCCGACACCGTGACGTCGATCGACGAACCCCGGCTGATGAGCGGCGGCAGGTTGGCGGTGACGATCACCGCCGCGACGTTCTTGGCCCGCAGGGCTGTGCCCCTGACGTTGACACCCATCTTGTCCAGCATCGACTGGACGGATTGTTCGGTGAAGGGCGAGTTGCGCATCGTGTCGCCCGAGCCCAGCAATCCGACCACGAGGCCGTAGCCGACGAGCTGATTGTCGCGCATGCCTTCCAGCATCACGATGTCCTTGATCCTGACGGAAGCGATGGCGAGACCGTCGAAGGGGCCGGCCGCGCTGACGCAAAGCGCCAGGGCCAGGCTTGCGGCAAGACGCGCCATCATCCGTTCCCCACTCGGACGCTGCCATCGGCCTGGATGGTTCCCGATATGGTCAGCCCGGTTTCGAGGTTACGCACCGGAATCACATCTCCGGAGGAGCCCGCCTGCAAGGCCGACGCGTAGGTGCTGATGATGAGGTCGCCCTCGCTGAAGACCACCCTGACCATTGTGTTGACGCTCACGAGCTTCGGCTCGCCGATCGCGTTGCGGGGAATCGGCACGTTGGGGAGAAGGGTGCGCCGGGACGTCTTGCCCACTGCCGCCATGCGGTCGGTGACCATGGCCGCCTGGCCCGCATAGCCGTCCGGCATGTTGCGCATGGTCAGCATGCCGTCGCGAATGATGTCGCCCGGGTAAATGACAACCGTCGGCACCGGGACCGCCTCGTCGGCGCGAACCGGCATAATGGTTCCCGCGAGGGGCAGGATGGCCAGGATGAAACGGGCGGCGCGGCGAAGACCCCTGCGAGGATAAAGAATCGTCATGATTCAGCGGATTCCCTTGGAGAGAGTATCGCCCATCTGGTCGCAGGCCTGGATCACCTTGGAATTCATCTCGTAGGCGCGCTGCGCCGAGATCAGGTCCGAGATTTCCTTCACCGGATCGACGTTCGAGGCTTCGAGATAGCCTTGGTTGATGCTGGCGTAGCCTGGGTCGCCGGGCACGCCGACCACCGGCGAGCCGGAGGCGGGCGATTCGCGGAACAGGTTGCTGCCGAGATGTTCCAGCCCGGCTTCGTTGGCGAAATTGGCGATCGTCAACTGGCCGATCGTCGTCGGCGTCGAGGCGCCGGCGACGGTCGCGGTGATGACGCCGGTCTGGCTGACCGTGATGTTGGCGCTGTTGGGCGGCACCACCATCGCGGGGGAGACTTGATAGCCGTCGAGGTTCACGAGTTGGCCGGTCGCATTGGTGTTGAAGGCGCCGGCCCTCGAATAGACCACCTCGTTGTTGGGGCCGGTGATCTGGAACCAGCCGCTGCCTTGCAGCGCGAGGTCGAGCGTATTGCCGGTTTGGGTTAGGGCGCCTTGCGTCTGAAGGTTGCGGATGGCCGCAGTCTTGACACCGAGACCGAGCTGGGCGCCTTCGGGGATCGTGCTGTCGTTGCCGCGGCTCGACACACCATTCGCACGCTGGGCTTCGTAGAGCAGGTCGGTGAATTCCGCCTTGCCCCGCTTGAAGCCTGTCGTGTTGATGTTGGCGAGGTTGTTGGCGATGACTTCGACGTTGGTTTGTTGGGCTGACATGCCCGTGGCGGCGATCGCAAGCGCTCTCATTCAGATGGTCCTCGGACCACGATGCCGGTCTGGATCGAAGCGATCCCGGCGGGCGTGGTCGGTTTCAGTGAGACGGAGCAGGATGTCGTCCGAAAGCTCGTGCCGGCGGTCCGGCACCCCGATTTAGATCGACATCCGTGTGACTTCTTGGAACGCGGAGACGGCCTTGTCGCGGATGGCCATCGTGGTCTGCAGCGATTCCTGCGCCGCCATGACGGCCTGAACCACCGCCTGGACATTGGCGTTGCCCTGAATCCCGCTGATCGACATCGATTCGGCGGTCTTCAGGTTCTTCACCGTGTCGGAGGTCATCTGGCTCAACATCTGGCCGAAATCGCTTCCCGAAGAGGCGGCCGCCCCCACCCCCGGGGTCGTCGGCACCGGGGCGGTGGGCGTCACGAGCGAAAGGGCTGAAGTAATCAGTGGCAAGGCAGCGATCATGATGAGCCCTTCAGGAGATCGATGGTCATGGACACGAGGTCGCGCGATTGCTTGAAGACCTGGAGGTCGGCCTCGTAGGACCGGTTGGCCTCCCGCATGTCGGCCATCTCGGTGATGATGTTGACGTTCGGCAGCTTGACGATGCCGTTCTCGTCGGCGGCCGGGTTGCCGGGGTCCTGCTCGGTGACGAAGTCGGATGGATCGGTTCCGATGTCTTTCACTCGGATGGTGTTCATGCCGGACACCTTGTCGAGTTCGCTCTCGAAGGTGATCGTCTTCCGGCGATAAGGGTCGGAGCCGGGCGTCGCTCCGCTGGATTGGGCGTTGGCCAAGTTTTCCGAAATCACGCGCAACCGCGCGGATTGCGCCTCGAGGCCGGAGCCGATCACCCGCAACGAGGCTTGAAGGGCATCCATCATGCGCTCAACTCCGCACCGTAGACATCAGCATGCTGTGGAAGGCCTTGACGATGCTGGTATTGAGAGAGAAGGACCGGTTGACCTCGCCCGCCTGCATCATCTCTTGCTCGATGCTGACCGAGTTCCCGGATTCCGTGGTTTCCCAAGGGTCCTTATCCTTGACGACCGCCGCCTGCTGGGTCGCGGGGTCGAGATCGAGATGGGCCGAATTGGTCGAGGCGAGCTGCAATTGCGTCTTCGCCAGAATGTCGGCGAAAGGCTGCACGATCTGAGCCCGATAGCCCGGCGTGTTGGCGTTAGAGACGTTGCTGGCGATCGTCGCCTGGTTCAGCGACAACCAGCGCGCCTGTTTCGCCGCAAGATCGAGAAGGTAGATCGGTTGCACGGCAGGCCATTCATCAAGGTCGGACTATGAGCTACAGGCTGCCCAGGCAAGCTTGCACGAGCCTGTTCATCGACCCCTGAAAATCCTGTGGCGGCACGGTGAGGGGCGCCCCGATTTTCGTTAACAAATCATTAAGTTAAATGATCGTGAGCAGACCCTCCGGATGGAAACGATTTGTTAAGCATGTTTCCATAAAAAAGAACCCGACAGAGGCGCGCATCGGATCGGGGCCAACCCGGCAGATGCTTTCCGCGACAGGGGCACAACATGCTGGTTCTTATCGACGACCGCGAGATCGTTGCCGCAGGGTATGCCGGCGGCTTCAAGGGTGAAGGCGTTTCGACCATCGGGTTCTGCCCGACGGAATTCCGTGAATGGGTCGCCACCGCGTCCGAGCACGACCTTGCGGCAGTCGAGGCTTTCCTGGTCGGCAATTGCCAGGACCGGATCACCTATTCGCGCGCCATTCGTGAAAAATCACGGGCGCCGATCATCGCCATCAATGAAACGCAGTCGCTCGAGCAGACGCTCGATCTCTTCGCTGCGGGCTTTGACGACGTGGTCCGCAAGCCGATCCACGTGCGCGAGCTTCTCGCAAGGGTCGATGCGATCCGCCGCCGCGCCCTTGTCAAGGACGACGAATTCATCTTCGGCGAGATCCGCGTCTTCTTCGACGGTCGCGACCCCGAAATCCGAGGCGAAGCGCTGCCGCTGCCGCGCCGCGAGCGCCGCATCTTCGAATATCTGGTCAAGAATCGCGGGCGCCGCGTGAACAAGAGCCAGATCTTCAATGCCATCTATGGCATCTTCGACGAGAACATCGAGGAGAATGTCGTGGAAAGCCACGTCAGCAAGCTGCGCAAGAAGCTGCGCGCCAAGCTCGGTTACGATCCGATCGAGTCAAAGCGCTACCTCGGTTATTGCCTGGAAGACCCGACGGCCCATGCGTCCAAGCCGCAGTGGAACGTCAACGCCGACAAGCGCACCGTCCCTCACATGGCCGACGTCGCGGCCTGAACCATCGTTTGATCTCTCCCTTGGTCTCGGGCGTTGACGCCTCGTAGACCCTGAATGGAGAGATCGATGCGCACTATCTCAGCCTTGACCATGTCCGACCCGGGGCCCACTCCGGCGGACCCTTTCCCAAACCCGGTATCTCCACCCACCCCGTCCGAGAACCCGCCTGTCGATCCGATCGGCGTGCCCTTGACCGAGCCCGACGTGATCGAGCCGGGTGTCGGAGAACCCTTGGGCATTCCACCGGGTTCACCGCCGGAGATCGCTTAACGCTCTGAACCGAAGTCAAGGATCCGGAACCATCGCAGGGCCGGCGGGACCGGATTTGACCGGTTGCATCGTGCTCGTGCCGGTTTTGAACCCGGCGTCGCTATAGATGTTGACCAAGATGGTCCGCACTTCGTCGATGTCTTTTTTGGTCAGGACGCAAAATCCGTCGCCCTTGAAATTATTGACCTTGTCGGCGAGCGCCGACAGGGGTTTGAAGAGCGAACCGACGGGAATGAGCGTGATCTTGGCCTTGGTGCTGTAGATGAACTCGGCCAAATAGGCGATGACCTCATCGGTTCCCGAATCGACGGTTTGGCAAACATTCAGGAGGTTGACACCCGCATGGGTGGCTTCGTGGACGATCGTGGCCTTGTGGTCCCAAATGCATCCATTTTGGAAAAATTTGAGTTGAACTCCAGCTGGGGCGAACCGCCCGGCGGGTTGCTGTAGCGCGCATTCAGGGCGTTCGGCAAAGACCGGATGCGCACCCCGATAGAGCCGTTCGCTATTAGGTCGGCAACATAGCTGTAAACATAGCCGGTGATAGTGGTTCCCGCCACGGTGAAGCTGAATTGCTTGCAATAATTCGATCGTAACACCGATATCGCATATTGTCGGAGCATGTCCTCGCTGGTGTACATGACATCACCTCCGGCTCACCTGAGCAGGTGCCGTCTTAGCCGATGAGGCCGGGACAGGATGTGATCCAGATCACGCGTAGACTATGCCCTAAACCGACCGGTCCTTAACGATGTATCATCCCCCTGTGTCGGCTTTTATGCCAACCAGCGCTGCGAGATCGTCCGGTTCGACCGGCAGGTTGGGCGAGATGGTCAAGCGTCGCGCAGGGGCGAGGGACGTCCAGTTCAGTTTGTAAGGGCGGCTTTCTTGGTGGCCTGCGCGAACATAGCCTGCATGGCCTGTGCGATCCCGGTAGCATCGCTAGACTCGCAGAAGTTGCTAGCGCCGGAGGCGCAAGCCAGCAAGTTTTTCCTGATCTGACTATTGTTCGGGTTCGAATGAGTCGGGTCGTTAAAGGCATCGACCAAATGCATGTAAGTCGATTCGTTCGTGAAGGGAAGATAGGTCGTGTAAAGCACCTGAACAATCACGTTCTTTTGTTTGAGCGTCGCGCAAACCGTGGGATCGAATGGGCTAGTACAATGTCCTGAAGAGGCGAGTTGCATCTGGCCGTTCGAGGTCGAGCTTGGACAACTCGATGGCGGCAGAGTCAAATCTTGAACGCTATCAGTGATGATCATGGCATAGTTGATGGCGTTGCTTATGGATGAGCCATCGCCGCTCGTCGGCACGATCGAGACGAACGGGGTCGGATTCGACGTCGTCCCATTGACGAGCGCATTGGAGAAATTCGTATCGCCTACTCCGCTCGAGTTGTTGGCACCGAGATCGATCCCATTGGCGGCATTTTGCACCATCGTCAGATTGGTCGTGGCGCTGATCAACGTGTTTAGGCCGATGGAGCTGACGGCCGCGTTTTGCGCTCCCATGGTGTACAGGCCGATTTTGTAAAGCTGCGTGTTCCCCTCGGAGTTTATAGCATCGCTGATGTTACTTTGCACAGCCAACTTAAGCGAATCGATTCGCAATGTTACGTTGTTATTATGGGCCAACAATTCGTTGCTGATGATTTGAGAGTTTTGCGGAACATGGCAACCAAATACGCAGCCATTGGTCGTGAGCGAAGCTAATTTGTTCATATCGGTCTGGGTCGCACCTATCCCCATCGATTGAGAAATATCGAGTGCCATATATACACCCACATAGGTCGCCATCTTCAACGAAGCGATGGCCGATCCTTGCACGGTCGTCTGGGCGACATTGAAAATACCGCCAAACTGGTTCTGACTTGGTGTCGAAAAGGTGATCGACGCCGTCAAGACTTGGCCTGCAGTCCGGCTAACAGTGAGCGTCGGGGTCGGAACGGTCGCGAAGGCTAAATTGCCTATATTGGCTCGGAATGCTGCCAGCCCTTGTATCTGCCCGTCGGACAAAGCCGTGCCCGTGACGCCCGAATTGCCCGCAATGACACTTTGGGCCTTGGTGATCGCGGCGACCACAGCCGCATCTGCGGCCGTGTCGAGTTTTGCCTTCGTCGTAATTGCCAAGGCATAGTCGATCGCCAACCCGATCATCCCGAAGAGAGGGATGGCACAAAGCGCGGTAATGATCGCCACATTGGCCCTCTGATCGGAGGCCATGGCCTTGACCTTCGATACGATCCGGTAAGGCATGATCTGATCCCAGTGGTGAATCAACGGTCTGTGTGGACGAGACAAGCACAGATGGTGAACCGTCTACCCTTCGACGTATAATGGACGCACAAAGTAAAATTTTATATTATCTCGGATATCCTGCGGGTATGATCGCCTGTTAATATCCGGGGCATTTTGTGGCCATGTCACCTCGAAGAGAGGAAAATGTTATGAGTGAGACATATCGAGGTTGAATATAGGCCGAGCGATGAACAGTCATGGTTCCAAAGATATTGTTGGCTACGATAGGCGTATAGGCGTAAACAACGTCGACAACAATAAGCGAGCCAGGACCATAGACATCCGTGGGCAATGTCGATGGCGACGGGATGGCAGTATCCGACACGGGAAGCAGGGGTAATATGCAGGGGCGCGCATTGACGGGGCCGCTCCAGACCGTGTTGGCGACATAGATGCAACTCGAGGTGCAGCCGGGGATCATCGGCGTAAAGGAGACGCTCGACATCGTGACCTTGATATCCTGCGACCAAGAGACCCCCTTGGTTTTGGCATCGGACAGCACGTCGGGGAATACAATCATGGTCGAGTCGATCACGTAATGGAGGTCGTCGTTGCTGACGCTTCCACTCGTGTTCTGGGCCAGCATCTGCCCAATTGAACTGGCCAGATAGGTCAGTTTGCGAATTGTGTTGATATAACGGGAAAGTTCGAACCCGCCTAGAAAGAGCGCGATCAGAAACGGTGCGATGAGTGCGAATTCCAGCGCTGCCACACCCCGCGTCGAGCGCCTAAAACGATCGAGAAAACTGCTCGATGCTGGTAGGATCAGCGTTTCGCAGCGATGGGCGGCGTAGCGCAGAGGCATCGTCAACACCCCGCCGCCGCACTGGAGCCTTGGAACGGCTCGTTCTTGAAGGTCGCATTCGACATGAGAACGAATTGATTGTTAACGACATTCGCCGATGCCGCGAATTGGCTTAAATAAATCGGCATCGGATAGAGAACCTGCAGCACCTGGTAGCCTCCCCCGATGCCGGGGCAGAAACTCGTCTTCGTATTGTCCAGAGGTGGAATGATAAGGCCCGAACTATCCGGTTTGACAAAATTGTAATAAGCTGTCGGCTCGCTGCTGACAGGGACCGTTGTAAGATTGACGACAACCTTCGTGCAATCGAACATAGCCGACGGCAGCAGAGGGCAGAGAACCGTCGTGCGGAATTGATCCGCGCTGAGATTGCTTGACTGCGTTGTGCCTACCATGATTTGGCGCGCCGCCTTCTGAGTAGCGAAGTCGAGCGACGATGTGCAAAACATCATAAAGCCGACGATCAGGATTCCGGTTATCAGGAGGAAGAACGGCAATGCGACGATTGCAAACTCTACCGCCATTACACCCTGCTCGGCCTCACCGAAGGCGCTCACAGACTTTCTCGCCCGTAAACAGGACTGAGAAATGATGAGGCGTATGATGCCGCAAATCATGAGGCCGACTTGGTTTGACGGGTGCTTATCCTCACTAAGATCATAGGCGGATTAACAAATTTACAGAGACGGCCACCCCTGGCGGTTGCTGCCCGTTAAGACGTGTGTTTGTTCCAGCATCCGCGGAAGGTGAAACTTTCGATCGCGACGCAGGCGGCACCGCCTTTTTGAATCCTAGATCCCTCAATGATAGTCGGGGATCCCCGGCATGCTCATGAAGCCAGGCAACGCCCGAACGCGGCGCATCCAACGGCGCAAGGCCGGATAAGCCTCGTGGTCGATGCCAATGTCGCGGCTGAGCGCGAAAGACGGGAACAGCGCGATGTCGGCGAGTGTCGGCCCCGCGCCCACGAACCAAGCAGCATCGTCGAACTCCCGCGCCGTCATATGGTCGTCCATGGCCCTAAGGGCCGCGAGGGCGCCGGCCTGAGCCGCTGCGGCATCGGCTGGCTCCTCGAAGATGGCGTGGCGCCGTGCCAGGACGGCGGCTTGAAGATCTCGCGCCGAAAAGGTGAGCCAGGTCATCACTTGGCCGAAGGCCGCAGGCTCGGTCGGAAGCCAGGTCCGCGCCGGATCGTGTCGATGGCCCAGATAGGCCAGGATCGCCTCGGCATCACGCATCACGATTGTGTCGCCGCCTGTCCGATCTTCAAGGATGGGCAGCGTGCCGAGCGGGTTGAGCGCCAGGAGCGGCGGCTGCCGCTGTTCGGCCCCCGGCACCATGTTGACCGCCACCTTGTCGCACGCGAGCCCCAACGCCGCGAGAAGAAGCCGAACCTTGTAGCAGCCCTCATCGAATTCGAAGTCATAGAGCGTGATGTCGCTCATCGGCCCCTCGCCGTAGTGTCGGACCCTGCCTCGGCGCGGCGCCGCAAAGCCTCGGCCCATCGCGAGATGCGCGACCGCTCGGGCTTGCGATCCCCCTCGGCCGTGCCGGCGATGGCGAGATGCAGGCAGACTTCGTCGGCGGATAGCGGCTGCACGGCCATCGCCAGGCCTTCGCCGCCGGCCCTCAACCAGATGACAGGACCATTTTGCTCGATGAGAGATGGCGCGCCCGACCTCCAAGGGGATGGCAGGTTCGCCAGCGCCGCAAGAATTGCCGCTTCCGGCACCGCGACGGATAGGCTCCGGACGGGTGTCATGGCGGCATTGCGGCCCGGCACCGGCCCGGCCGCATCGGCAGCGCCCCAATAAACCCAGACGATCCCGATCCGCTCGGCCGTGGGAAACTCTTTGGCCTTGATCGTCGAGGGGACGTCGAGGCCGGGATGGGCCGGAATGAACCGGCATTGGCCGGCCGCGTCGAACCGCCAGCCGTGATAGAGGCAAGCGATGTGGTCGCCGCGCACAAAACCGAAGCTGAGCCGCATGCCGCGATGCGGACACCGGTCTTCCCAGACGTGGGAGTTACCAGCCGCGTCGCGCCAGATCACCAGTTCCTGACCGAAAAGGCGCGTCCCCGCCGAGGTTCCGGGCTCGATGCCCGCCGCCAGGGCTACCGGATACCATCCCGCGTCAGACATCAGGCATGGCTCCCTTGGCATCGGCTGGCTCGTCGTGACGGATCACATCGATCACCAGGCAATCGAGCGGCCCCAGGCTGCAGGCCATCTCGAAGGCGTCTATAAGGTCGGGCTCGCCCGAGACGCATAGGCTGAAGTGGTGATCGTCCGCCGCCTCCACCCGCATATCGAGGTCGAGACGGCGCGCGCGATGATCGATGAATTCGGCGAAATGATCCGTCTCGAACCATCCGATGAATTCGATCGTCGCCAACGACCTCATATGGATTTCCTTGGGATCGGCCTTGGGACTTCAAGCAGAACCCACGCCAAGGCGTCAGCTATGGC
The DNA here is from genome assembly GCA_965214365.1 of Lichenihabitans sp. Lineage (GTDB taxonomy): Bacteria > Pseudomonadota > Alphaproteobacteria > Rhizobiales > Beijerinckiaceae > Lichenihabitans. The sequence goes on along the minus strand of CBDCBM010000001.1, from coordinate 997,967 downwards.
GTGCACCATACTCTGTGCAATGATCGTGCGGGGACAATGACCATGACGACTGAAGCCGCCACGCTCGACCAATGGTATGTGATCGACACTCTCGATGCCGTGGGCGCGGTGCCGGCTCGCAACAGGCTCCTGGGCGTCGATCTTACGGTTTCGAGAGACGTCGCCGGGCGCATTATAGTGGTGGCCGATGGGCGGGCGGACCCGCTGCCGGTGCGCGAGCGCTATGATTGCCTCTGGACGACACTGGGCATTCCGGCGCGCGACGTGCCGCCGATCCCCGAGGCCGATGAGGCCGACCGCCGCCATGTCGTCTGCGGCACGGTTATGGTCCGCGCATCCGGTCTGCGCATCGTCGAGAACTTCCTCGATATGGCGCATTTTCCTTTCGTCCATACGGGCATCCTCGGCGCCGAGCCGCATACCGAGGTGCTGCATTACACGACCGAGATCCGCCGCGACGTGGACGAAGTCTGGGCCACCAACTGCCAGTTCTTCCAGCCGCAGGCCGCGCTCTCGGCCAAAGGCGGCATCACCACCCACTATCAGTACCGGGTCGCCTCGCCCCTGGTGACGTTGCTCTACAAGACCTGCCCCTCGACCGAGGATCGATGGGACGTGATCGCGCTCTTCGTGCAGCCGCTCGGTCCCGACCGTTGCCGCGCGCACCCGGTGATGTTTCTCATCGACGATGTTTCGACCCTCGCGAGCCTGGTCCAGTTCCAGCAGCTCATTTTTTTGCAGGATCGCATCATCCTGGAGAACCAGAGGCCGCGCCTGCTGCCGCTCGAACCCCGAACCGAGATCCCGACCCGCGCCGACAGCTCGTCTGTCGCCTATCGGCGTTGGCTCAAGGAAAAGGGGATCGTCTATGGCACCAGCGCGGGACCGGCGGCGGAAGCCGCCTGATCGTCCCGCTCTCCCAACCAAGCGTCTCAAGGGGAAAACACGGCCGAGACACAAGCTTCGCAATAGGTTGGATCCGCATAGTTTGATCAGAAGTTACTGCCATGGGCGGCCATGATCAACTTTACACTGATTCCCAGACAATTGACCGATGGCCGCATCGCGATCGTGTTGCATCTCTATCGCAACAAGAAGCTGGCCTCGACCACCACGGTCGCAGCCGTGGAACGCAGCCAGGCCACGATGGTTCTCGTGAAATGCCGCGTCCACCTGCGGAACCTCGGCGTTCAAGACGCCAATGGCCAGGCGCTGAGACCCACGGGTTAGTCCCGCTGTGTCACAAGCTTAAAAGTTCCTCATCCTGCGGAGCCGCGAAGCGGCGCCTCGAAGGATCGAGGAGCAGAAGCCCATAAACCAGCTTATGACACAGTAGACGTGAAGCGCGATGCCGAAAAGCCGGCACGGGTTTTCGGACGACTCATCCTCGACCGCCTTGGACGGAACTGCCGGAATGCCTCCCGGCTCTATTCCGTCAGGCCGAATTTCGCGACGAAGTCCCGCCACTCGCGGGGCGACACCGATGCCGGCCGCTCTCCGGGCTTTTGCCCCGCGAGAAGGGTCTTGAGGAGGTCGGCCTCCATGCGCGACAATTGCACGGCATGCAGGCGATAGTCCTCGAAGGCCTCGAAGGTCACGGGCGCCCATCGTCGGACGATGTCGCAGATCTGTTCCGCATAGGCCCGGATTTCCCATTGGGCATGCGGATCGGCGCGCAGCCGCAGAAAATGCATGAGATTGTGGAGGTCGGTCTTCCAATACCATTGCGTATAGGCGCTGAGGGGCAGGTTCATCCGTGCCAATTCGCGCGCCAGGGCCGGCCGGGTCTCGTCGACCACCCTGCCCTCATCATCCTCGTTCAGCATCCAGAGGTAATGGTCATAGGTCTGCCGCGCGTCCTCACGCAGGATGGTCAGCACCTCCTCCGCGTGGCCAGAGTCCAAAACCTCGCCGCGCCCCTGCCGGTTCGACGTCGACTGCACGGCCAAATGGGCGGCGTCGGGCACGTAGAATTCCCGGTCCAGCACCGAATAACGGGCGCTATATTCGTTGACCGAAGCCGTGCGGTGCCGGATCCACTGCCGGGCCACGAAAATCGGCAGTTTTACATGCAGCTTGATCGAAGGCATCTCGAACGGCGTCGTATGCCAGTGGCGCATCAGGTAGCGAATGAGACCCCGATCCTCGCTGGTTTTTTTCGTGCCTCGTCCGTAGGAGACGCGGGCAGCCTGAACCACCGCAGCATCGTCGCCCATATAATCCACGACGCGGACAAAACCCTGGTCCAGGACCGGAAGAGGCTCGAACAGGATATCCTCCAACGCCTCGACGGTCGCCCGTCGGGTTGGCTGGAGAGTGGCGCGCGCCATTTGGATTTCGGCGTCATCGCCGTCGCTGAGGGGCATGGGACAATCCGTGCATTCTCGGGGGTGTGGCCCCCATTCGCGGGTCTTGGCCGCGACAGATAGCACAGGAGCCAACGGCAAATCATCGCCAGCCCACGATCGCCGCTGTGGAAACCGGCCGTCAATTGATTCAAAAAATCCACGATGAAGTGGAGGCTTCTGTTGCCAGGTGCCTCCGAACCCCGCCTAGAAGTGCAACCCCCTAGGACTTGATTCCCAGTACCAGCACCGCATTACGCGGCGAGGGCCACCGGAGCATAGTTGTCATTGGCAACTATAAGTTTAGCCCGATAACGGTGGTACAATGCCGAGCAAAAACAATTCCTTTAAGCCCACGTCGATCCTATTTCGGGCCCGCCGAAACTCTCGCCGCAGAGAGTTTTGGTGGACCCGCCCGGTACCGCCCCGGGGTCCGTATGGTTTATTACGAATGCCATTTATCGCCATAGTCGCCGAAGCGACGGTCCGAACATAAGGCGTCCGGCGTTACGAATCAATGAGCGCCGTCGGGGGATTATGACGGAATGGTCACGGCGTCGGTTTGATGAATTTCAGCACGAAATTGTCGGCCTCGCCGACCGCCGCATATTTGGCGCGATCGACATCGCCGAGCGCGAAGGTCGGCGGCAGAGTCCAAACCCCTTTGGGCCAGTCGGCCGTGTCCTTGGGGTTGGCGTTGATTTCCGAGGCCGCGACAAAGCGGAACCCGGCCTTCTCGGCGAGCGCGATGGCGTAATCCTGACGCACATAGCCATCGATCGCCTTCGGGCCCTGGGGTGCGCTCATGCGGCCTCGATGTTCCTCGAGCCCAAGCGTGCCTCCGGCTTTCAGAGCGGTGTAGAAGGCCCCCAGCACGGCCTCGGCGTTGCCGCTCTTCATCCAGTTGTGCAGGTTGCGGAAGGTCAAGATCACATCGGCGCTGCCCGGCGGCGCGATCGCGGTATCGTCGGCGCCCAGATGGGTGACGATGATCTTGCCGTAAGCGGCCGGGTCCGCCGCGATCTTCTGCGTCATGAGCGCGGCCTCGTTATCGGCCGTTTGGTCCCCCACCGGAAGCGCCGCGTAGTAGGTTCCCTCCGCGCGCAGATAGGGGGCCAAGATCTCAGTCCAGTAGCCGCCACCGGGCCAGATTTCGACGACGGTCGAGGCCGGCGTCACGCCGAAAAAGCTCAGTTCCTCCAGCGGATGGCGGGCGACATCACGCGCCACGAATTTGGGGCTGCGCGACGGCCCGGCGATGGCCGACAACAGAGCCGGATTGTCCTGCGCAAAGGCCGGAGCGCCGATGACTATGCCCAGCAGTGCCGCGACCAGGAGAGAGACGCGTATTCCCATGACTTCGATCCCGCCCCTATCAACCAAGGGCAAGGTCAGGGTTTCGCCTCGCGCTGTCAACGCCGGACGAACAGCCCTTATAGCGACAGTTCTTGGTTTAGACCTTGAACGTCGGCGTCCGGGATAAATCAGGTGCCGAAGCCGCGCGCTCCAGCGCCGGATTATGACCGAGCATGAACACGATGATGGCGCCGACCACCGCGCAAACGGCGAGGAACATCAGGCTCGCGGTCTCGGTCCCGGTCGAATCCTTGAGCCAGCCGAACACCTGCGGGCCGAAATAGCCGCCAAGATTGCCGATGGAGTTGACGGCCGCGATGCCCGAGGCGGCGCTGGCCCCGCTCAGCAGCGCTGTCGGCAGGGTCCAAAACACCGGCAACGAAGCGAAGAAACCAAACCCCGCGATGCACAGGGCTGCCATCTTGAGGCCGGGCGAGGGCATCAAGGCCGCGAGAACCAGGCCGACCACGATGGCGGCCAGCGGGATGACGGTGTGGATGACGCGTTCGCCGGTTCGGTCCGAATGACGGCTCCACAGGATCATCCCCACCGCGCCGACCGCATAGGGGAGCGCCGTGACGAAGCTGACCTCTACATTCGACAGGCCGCCGAAGCCCTTGACGATCTGCGGCAGAAAAAAGCTCAGACCATATTGCGGGATGTTGCAGCCCATATAGACGAAGCCGAGCAGGATCACCCGGCGATCCAGCACCGCCTGGACCCAAGACAGGCGAACCAGCCTCTCCCGCCCCGCGCGTTCCGCGTCGAGCCGACCCTGAAGCCACTGCCGTTCGTCGGGTTCGAGCCAAGCGGCCAGAGCGGGCGCGTCAGTCAGATAGGCATAGGTCACGAAGGCCATGAGAAGGGCTGGCACAGCCTCGATGAGGAACATCCATTGCCAGCCGTGCAGACCCCCGACGCCTTCGAGATTGAGCACGAGCCCCGAGATCGGCGAACCGATGACGGTCGAGATCGGAATCGCGAACATGAAAAGGCCGATGACCCTCGCCCGATAGGCGGACGGAAACCACAGGGTCAGAAAGAAGATGATGCCGGGAAAGAACCCCGCCTCGGCGACGCCGAGCAGCAGCCGCACGAGGTTGAAGCTCGTCTGGCCGCTCACCAAGGCTTGGCAGCCAGAGACGAGCCCCCAGGTAAACATGATCCTGGCGATCCATAGCCGGGCGCCAAAGCGGTTCAGCGCCATGTTGCTCGGCACTTCGAAGAAGAAATAGGCGATGAAGAAAATGCCCGCCGCACCGCCGAAGGCGGCGGCCGAAAGCCCCAGATCCTGGCGCATGCTGGCACCCGCGAATCCTACATTCACCCGGTCCAGATAGGCGATGAAATAGCACAGCATGAGGAAGGGGACGAGCCGGCGGCTGACCTTGCCCATCGTGCGCGTCTCGATGCCGTCCATGGATCCTCCCGAATGTTGTTGTTGGCGGAGCGTGTTCGCCCTCACGTCGGGAGCTTACAGGTTTGGGAGGCGGACGCCAGTCGAAGAAAGGATGCTGTTGCGCCGGCGCTTCGGGCGTCTCAGTTCTTTCCATAAGAAGCGAGTGCCGAGCGCAAGGCGCCGATGTAGCGGCCTTGAGGATCGCCACGGGTCGCCATGATGCATCCCCCTTCGTCGCACTCGTCCCAGGAATAGAGCAGGACGGCTCTGGCCGGACAGGCTCGGGGGTGGGTGTTCACGAAATCCATTGCAGCCCGGATGTGCCGTTCGAACTCGGCAGGCGTCGCCAGCGCGTAATAGTCGTCCATCGCGATGGCGGGGCCGCGATCCCAGGGCACCGGATGGGCGTTTCGGGGCCGCGTATCCCAGCCGACCTGGGCGATCGGCATCATCGGCGCGCCAGACGCCGCCATACGGTCCCAATACCGCCTCACCTGACGATCGAGATCGGAGTAGGGTCCGCGTATCGTCGGGGTGAAGTCGCCGATGTAGTTGCTGATGGCGTCGGCGCCCGAGCGTCTGAACACGTCGATATCGAGCGCGGGATCGAATAGGACAATATAGGGATCGCCGACGGAGGACTTGGCGGCGCGGTCGCGCATTCGGTCGAACGCCGTGCGAAGCCCCTCCAGATCGTTGAAATATTTCGTCACCTCTTCATGGCTGTAGAATAGAAAGAGCAGCGGTCTTTCTCGATTGTCGATGGTTAAGTGGAAATAGGTCTTGCTGGTCATATAGCCGACAAAGAGATCGATGTTCCGATCCGTTTCCGCTGTCGAACGGGATGGCGATCCAAGGGAGCCGATGTCGAGGATGGGACACCAGTCGATGAGGCGATTGATCGCGGAGGCCTGATAAAGCGACCAGCCAACCCGCAAACTCGATGAGCCCGCATACCAATCGAAGGCCCAAAAGCTCAAACCCGCCGCGTGAGCCAAGCGAATTTCCGCATCCATGATGGCTTGAGAGCCGGTGCAGGACACATTCCCCGCCTGAATAGTGCAATGGGCGGGCGCCCGGTCCTGATAGTCTGGCGGAGCCAGATTATTCTGTGGAAAGACGGATTCTCCACTTTTTTCATACCAGGCATCCCACCGGATGGCGCCGACACTTGGCCTTTCCTCAGCCGACCAGACACGGCCGGCCTGCAACGACGCCAGCAGTCCCGCGATCACGCTGCGACGGGAGAGAAGCATCAGCTTGCCCTATCCCAACCGCGGTGGGATACGAGGCGACTGAGAGATCACAGCATTGCCAAAGGGCTGTTGCGGTCGGGCGGCGGAAACACCTGATCAAGCGCGGCGAGATCGTCCGAGCTGAGCGTCAAGGCGGCGGCGCCTGCATTCTCTCGTACATGCGCGATGGTGCCGGCCTTCGGAATGACGATCGTGCCCGGGCGGCGAAGCAGCCAGGCAAGAGCCACCTGAGAGGGCGTCGCATCGTGCCGCATGGCGACGGCTTTCAAAGCCGCGTGGCCGAGGAGCCGCCCCTGTTCCACCGGGCTATAAGCCATGGCCGGAATCCGGCCCCGGTCTAGCCATGGCAGAAGCCCGAACTCCGGTCCGCGCCGGCTGAGATTATAGAGGATCTGGTTGGTGGCGCAGTCCTGTCCGCCAGCCTCGAACAGCTCTTTCATGTCGCCGGTATCGAAATTACTGACGCCCCAATGGCGGATCTTGCCCTGCGCCTTGAGCGCCTTCATGCCCTCAACGGTCTCGGCGAGCGGTGTGTTGCCCCGCCAGTGCAGCAGATAAAGGTCAAGTTGTTCGATGCGCAGGCGACGCAGGCTTCCGGTGCAAGCCCTCAGGAGACCGGCGCGGGATCCATGCTGGGGATAGGCCTTGCTGACCAAAAACACTTTGTCCCGAAGGCCCGCCAGAGCCTCGCCCAGAAATTCCTCGGTTGCTCCATCGCCATACATTTCGGCGGTGTCGATCACCGTGAGGCCGAGATCGACGCCGTCTCGCAACGCCGCCGCCTCTTCGGCTCGGCGCGACGGGGTCACGCCAAGGTTCCAAGTGCCCTGCCCTAGGGCCGGCACCTCCTCACCACCAGGAAGAACGACCGGGATCATGCTGTCAGTGCCAGGCCGAGGCTTCGTCGTGGGTCGGCAGCCGACCCTGAGGCGTCAGCTTGTCGACGACCTGCGGGAGTTCCTGCGACAAGCGGGACGCGACTTCCTCTTCGGGAAGGCCCAACCGCTGGGCCAACTCACGGATCGTGTCCGGGCCGAGAGCCTGAGTGATCTGGGTCGATGTCGCCGGCGCGTTCTGGCCGTTCCCCACCCAGGACTGCGCCACGTTGCCATGGCCGTTCTGCTGGAATTGGTTGAGCAATCCGCCGAGGCCCGACAGCAGGCCGCCTGCCCCGGTCTGCGTGTCCGGCTGGGCTTGCGGCAGAAACTGTCCGCCTTGGGACGGCGCTCCGCCTGGGGGCGACTGCGGGGTGGGTGCTTGCGAGGACGGCGTCTGCGGCTTGCCGCCGCCGAGCAGTCCACCGAGGTCGCCGAACCCGCCGGTCGCCGCTTTGGCGGCCAGCATCGCCAGAAGCGCGCCGGCGAGCGGTCCATAGGGACCCATGCCGCCCGAGGGCGCCGCGCCCTGGTCGTCGCCGCCCATTCGGCGACCGATCATGGCTCCGATGGTGTTTTCGAGCAGTCCCATTCCGTCGCTCCCCTTGCGATCACATCCTTGCGCGCAACGACGGCGGAGCGGTCTTGGTTCCAGCCTCCAACCCGGCGAGCCGACCTAGACGTTGCGCAAGGCGCCCCCATCGACTCTGATTGTCGTACCAGTGATGTAGGAGGCCTGCGGACTCGCCAGGAAGACGGCGGCGGCGGCAAATTCCTCCGGCGTGCCGTAGCGCGCCGCCGGAATGGTGTCCAACGCGGCTTTCTCGATCTCTGCGATCGGTTTGCCGGTGCGATCGGCGGCGGCCTTGTCCAACGCCTCGACCCGTGACGTGGCGATGCGGCCCGGCAGGACGAAATTCACAGTCACGCCGTCGGCGGCGATCTCGCCCGCCAGGGTCTTCGACCAGCCGAGCAGCGCCGACCGCAAGGTATTCGACACGACGAGGTTGGGAATCGGCGCCACGACGCCGGACGAGGCGACCGTGATGATGCGGCCCCAGCGGCGCTCGCGCATACCGGGAACCAGCTTGCCGGTGAGGGTGATGAGCGACATGACCATGGCGTCGAACTGCTGCGCCCACACCTCCGCCGAGGTGCCGAGAGCCGAAGTCGGCGGCGGACCGCCCGAATTATTGACCAGGATATCGACCCGGCCGAGGGCCTCGAGCGCGGCCTCGGCGAGGCTGCTCCCGACAGTCTTGGTCATGAGATCCGCGACGAGCACATGCGCCGCTTGCGGCACGGCGGCGCGCAGCTTGTCGGCCGAACGGCCCGAGACCGCGACCGTGGCGCCAGCTGCCGCCAGCCCCCTCGCGATCGCTGAACCGAGGCCGCCGCTGGCGCCGAGCACGAGGGCCGTCTTACCGCCAAGATCGATGTTCATCCGCGCCTATCTCCGTTCGTTCGACTTAGTCCAGCCGGGGGGCATAAAGCACGACGCCTCGAGATGGAACCCATCCAAGAGCGTGAGCGTGCTCGCATCTTACGGTCGTAGCATATCTGCCTACTGGCCCCATGCTGCAGCTGCGCTTAAGCCGCCTCGGTGATCAGGAGGTCCCTTACGAGGGCGACATCTCGGCCCAGCGGCCGATCATCGGCATAGGGCGGCACGAGCGCGCGCAGGCGCGTGTACAATCGTCCGGTGCCGGCCGCCCGTCCGCCCGGCTCGGCGAGTTCCGAGGCCCGCGCGGCGCACAGCGCCTCGATGGCAAGGATGTGCGCCATATTGTCGGCGAGCCGCAGCGCCTTGAGGCTGGCCGGCGTCGCATGGGCCAGATGGTCTTCCTGCTGTGCCGATGTGGAGCCGCCGTCGAGGCTGGCCGGCAGGGCGAGGCGACGGTTCTCGCCCACGAGAGCGACGGCCGTATATTGGGCGATCATGAAGCCGGACTGAACTCCGCCTTCAGCCGCCAGGAAGGCCGGCAAGCCGCTCACCAGCGGATTGATCAGCCGGTCGATTCGGCGCTCCGCCATGGCGGCGACCTCGGCGAGCGCGATGGCAAGCAGATCCATGGCCATGCCCACGCCGGCCGCGACCGCCAAAGCCTCCATCCGGGCGAGCGGCGCCTCGGGCGTGCCCAGCACCACCGGATTGTCGGTGACGGAGGCCAGCTCCCAATCGACGACCTTGGCCGCGTGATCGAAGGCGTCACGCGCCGCGCCATGGACTTGGGGCAGCGCCCGCAACGACAAGGCGTCCTGCGTCCGGGCGCCTTCGGTCGCAGCGAGGTGGGGGCTGCCGTCCAGCAGCGCGCGCAACCGCGCCGCGACAGCGTTGAGGCCGGGCGAGCGATGCAGCGCCATGCTTTCGGCGTCGAAGGCTGCGACCTGGCCGCCAAGAGCCTCGAAGGACAGGGCCGCGATACTATCCGCCCAATTCAGGAGGTCCGAGGCTCGACGAAGGGCCAGGGCCGCGAGGCCCGTCGCGCAGGGCGAACCATTGACGAGGCTCAGGCCCTCCTTGGCCTCCAGCACCAGCGGCACAAGACCGCAACGGCGCAGCGCTTGGCCGCCGGGCAAAGCCACCCCGTCGACGAACGCCTCCCCCTCGCCGATCAGCACCAATCCGATATGCGCCGTATGCGACAGATAGCCGACCGACCCCCCGGCCGGCACGACGGGCGTGCATCGCGCGTCGAGGAGCGCCTTGAGGCCGGCGACCACCTCCGGCCGGACCCCCGAGGGGCCATGCGCGAAATTGTTGATCTCGGCCACCATGATGGCCCGCGCCTCCACGAGCGACAGGGGATCGCCCACGCCCACCGCGTGGCTCATCAGGATGTGGCGTGACAGAGCGCGGCGATTGTCGCCGTCGATCATCGTGTTGGCCAGGGCGCCGACCCCGGTGTTGAGACCGTAGGTCAGGATGTTCCTGGCCGTCAGCGCGTCGACGATGGCCCGCCCCCGCGACAACCTTCCCCAGGCGTCCGACGATAATTCCAACGTCTCCCCGCCCGCGACGGCGGCAAGGGCGGACCAGGTCAGGGGCGCATCGAGGACGATCGGCATGGAGAACGGGGCTTTCACAGGCGAGGGCTTGGGCTGTCAGCGCGTTGTTACCGTCAAGCAAGCGCGGCAGGCAATGCGAGGCACGTAACCTTGATGGCCAAGCGAGCGAAAAGCCTTGATACGGACACAGTCCTGCACGCTATGAGGATCGATCGACATGGCCTTCGCGGCATCGATGGCGCTATACAGAGCCGACTTCGCCGGGGATGTGGGCCGGATTTGCATGGGAAGCGAAACCATAGACCGCTCGGCCGATCTCGACCGCGCCTGGTCGGCCATGATGGCCGCAGCCCAGCGAGGCGAGCGGATCGCCTATGAAACCCTGTTGCGCGATTGCGTGCCGCATGTCAGGCGGGTCATTCGCCGCTCCGGCGTCAGGCCAGACCTGGTCGACGACGTGGTGCAGGAAGTTCTCCTCACCGTTCACCGTGCCCGGCAGACTTATGATCCCACGCGCAGCTTCACGGCCTGGCTGAGCGCCATCGCGCAGCGCCGGGCGATCGACATGCTGCGGCACCGGGGCCGGCAGGATCGGCGCGAAGTGATGGACGACACCACATTCGACACCCATGCCGACCAGTCGGCGACGCCCGAGGAGGCCTGGGAAGACCAGAGCAGGCGGAAAACCTTGAAGGACGCCATCGCCAGCCTGCCGCCCGGGCAGCGGGAGGCGATGGAATCCCTGGCTCTGCGGCAATTATCGCTCGACGAGGCGGCCGAGGCCACCGGCAAGACCAAGGGATCGCTTAAGGTCAACCTGCACCGCGCCCTGAAAGCCCTGCGTATCCGCTTCGAAAGGACCGACTGAGTCATGCCTGCGTCGCAGTCTATCGAAGGTATGATCCAGGATCTCGGCCAGAACCTTGTCCCGGTGAAGCCGCTGCGTCCACCCATGATGCGGGCGGCTTTTTGGCTGTCCGTGGTGGGTCTCTTCGGGCTTGGCCTCGCGATCTTCGCGCCGGTGGGTGCCGTAACGCAGCGTCTCCTGGCGACCCCGGACATGAGGCTCGCGGTGCTGGGCTCGACCCTGACGTCCGTGCTCGGCGCCATCGCGGTCTTCCACCTCAGCGTACCGGGCCGGAAGGCCGCATGGGCGCTGTTGCCGCTGCCAGCCTTGCTGCTGTGGCTTGGCGCCAGCGGCATGGGCTGCCTGCGCGAGTGGATCATTCCGGGGACCCACGACGCGTCGATGACAGAATCTCGCGATTGCCTGGTCTTCATCCTCGGCGTGTCAGCGCCGCTGTCGGTGCTGATGATCGTGATGATGCGGCGCGCCTTTCCGCTGCGTCCGGGATTGACCGCGAGCGTCGCCGGCCTCGCCTGCGCGGCGGCGGCGGCGACGCTTTTGAACTTTTTCCATCCTTACGACGCCTCGGCGACGGATCTTGCGGTCCACTTCGCCGCCGTGGGGTTGGTGGTCGGTCTCCATCGTCTTGGTTCGACGCACCTGCTGCCTCGGCTACCGAAATAGTGGTTCACCGGCATTTTTTGCCGACCCGCTACGCATGGAACCTGACGTTGGCCATCCTTCCCCGCAACGGGGACGGTGCCGCCGCCTTGCGGCGGCGAATGGGGGTCCTGAGCGGCGCGAAGCGTCGCATCGGGCTCCTGCGCAGCCGGCCCCCCCAACCGTCATCCTTCGCATGACACCTCCCCGTTCCGAGGAGGAATTCCATTCGCGGTCGAGCAGTTTCTTTCTAGCGCAACCCCGGCAGGAGCCGAACCCTGCGATCACGCTGCATTCGATCCGGTCTTCCGGAGCTTTTGGTCGTTGGGGCCTCATCCCCCGACACATCCGCTGATGGTCTTCGTCGCATCGATTTTTTCGCCGCCCTGTAATCGAGGGCGCGTCCCCATCGAATGGGAAAGGGTGGAACGACCCACTTTCTGCCAATAGATCGCCCAGGGATGGCCCTTATGACTTTTTATGCCAAGACCGCATTAGCTTTGTCCGCCGCTCTTCTGTGCGGCCAGCTCGTCATTGCCTCGGCGGTTCGCGCCGACGACATGCCGAAGCCCGCCGACGCCATGGCCAAGCCCGACGATGCCATGAAAAAGGACGGCATGAAGGCCGACTCCATGAAAAAGGACGGGATGAAAGCCGATTCCATGAAGAAGGACGGAATGAAAGCTGATTCTATGAAGAAAGACGGAATGAAAGCCGATTCCATGAAGAAAGACAGCATGAAGAAGGACGCCATGAAAACGGGCGACGCCCCGACGACCACGCCATAAAAAAGCAATCATTCCCCAACCGCGTGTAACCCGCCTGGCTCCACCTCCGAATTATTCCTAGCGGCAACCGGGATGATACCGAAGCCGCCTACGGGAGTTTGATATGACCATTCAAAATCGCATTGCCGTCGCAGTTTCCGCTGCCATCCTCACCGTCGGCCTGGGCCTTGCGCCCGCCGCGAACGCCGCGGATTCCATGAAGGGCGGCATGCACAAGCATATGATGAAGAAGCACAAGAGCATGATGAAGGGCGACGCGATGTCGAAGTAATAGTAGACCTCGTATGTGGCGTCGGGCCCCGTATGGCCCGGCGCCGGACTTTAAGGCACTATATCGCCGGCTTCGCGCAGCCAGGACGCAAGAATAGCGTCGAGATCAGACGAGCGACCTCACCCTCGCCGGAGAGATTAGGAATTGGACCGCTTGGCTGGCGAGTTCCAGATCGGATCGCCGCCGACCCAGCGACAGCCCTCCCGGCGCGGGCCGCCCGATAGCCACCGCGAAGCTAATCGCGGCGCAGCACCGGTGGACGCTCGGGGGACATCCTCAGTCCCGGCAGCGCGTACCAATGCGACGACATCTTTCTTCCGGCTCTTCCAAGAGGTTCGAACCGTAGCCCTCCTCGTGCGTTACGGTCGGGCAGAAGGAGATGATCTTGGAACCGATGAAACCCATGAAGCCCATGGAACCGATGAAGCCCATGGCTAAATCCGATCCCTGGTGGCCGAAAGACCTCGGCGAGCCATCCACCAGCGGCGGCCAAAACGATATGAAATATGCTTTCTTTCCCGATAAGCACCGGTTGCTGGTGTTCCGGGACGGCAAGCTCACGACTTACGATTCAGGCGATCACCAGATCAACGGCGTTTCTCAGGAACAAAGCGGATCCGGTTCCATCACTTTTTCGAGCCAGACAGGAACAGTGAGTCTGGGCGAGTTGAAGCAAGTGTAGCTAGCAGCAGGGCCGCAGAGGGAGTGGATCGACGCCGATGTGCCAACCCCACATGTCGAAGGGTAGCAGCAAGCGATCCAAGTCGGCACAGAACGGTGCCTTTTTCGACAATGTGCGCAAGCAACAGGATAAACCCGCTGACGGGAAAGCCGCGATCGGCTGATGAAACCCGGCCATATATCATCCACGCGGCTCCCGTGACCGAAGCAGACGGAGGAAGTGGCCTAGGAACATTTGAGAGTGTTATTCCCTCGACGCGTTGCCAGGCCTTCCTGCGACGACAGGAACAAACGAGTGTCCGTCATGAAGGTGAGCCGTGTCGAAATGCTGGAAGACGGCGGCATGGTCGAGGTTGGCTGGAGCGACGGGGATGTGGCGCGGTTTCACGCGGTCTGGCTTCGTGACAACGGCCTCGATGCCACGACTCGAAGCCCCGTCAACGGCCAGTGGCTGATCTCGCTGCTCGACATTCCGGCCGGTATCCGCGTCGCTCGGGCCGAGGCGACACCGCAGGGCGACATGGCCCTGGTCTTCGCACCAGGCGGCCACGAGAGCCTCTATCCGGCGGACTGGCTTCGAAACCATCGTTATGACCGCCACAGAGACCCCGTGCGCGGCTGGACCTCGAGGGCACACACCCTATGGGACCGGTCGTTGGCGGACCGCATTCCTGCCGCCGCCTGGCCGAGCATCGCCGCCGCCCGGACTGCCCTGGGCCGCTGGCTCGGGGCTGTCAGACGCTATGGCTTCGCGGTTCTGACGGATGTACCGCGCCGCTCCGGCAGCCTGATCGATGTCGCTCGACGTTTCGGCTTCGTGCGCGAGACCAACTATGGCCCCTGGTTCGAGGTGAAGGCCGAGGTCAACCCGAGCAACCTCGCCTATACCAACCTCGGGCTGCAGGCTCATACCGACAATCCCTATCGCGATCCGGTTCCGACTCTCCAACTGCTGGCCTGTCTCGACAGCGTTGATGGGGGAGAATCGCTCGTGGTCGATGGATTTGCCGTCGCCGACCGTTTGCGTCGGGACGATTCGGCGGCCTTCGAACTTTTGGCCGATCATCCGGCGCGGTTCGACTATGCCGGACAGAGCGGCGTGCGGCTCAGCGCCAAGCGGCCGATCCTCGAACTCGGCCCCGATGGAGAACTCTTGGCGGTGCGCTTCAACAATCGCTCCGCAGCCCCCTTCGTGGATATTCCTTTTGCCACAATGCCGGCCTTCTACGCCGCCTATCGGCGCTTCGCGGAGCTTCTGGAGGAACCGTCGATGGCGGTCACGTTCCGCCTTGCGCCCGGCGAGTTGTTCATCGTCGACAACACCCGGGTGTTGCATGCACGCCGGGCTTTCTCAGGCACCGGCTCGCGCTGGCTCCAGGGGTGCTACGCCGACAAGGATGGGCTGCTGTCGACCCTGGCGTCGATCGAACATGAACAACAGGAGGCCGCCGAATGAAACCCGACCGCACGACCATCGTCGACGTCCTGGCGGAAATCTTCGAACGCCGAGGCGCCGAGGCCTATCTCGGCGAGGACGTCACGGTCGCCGAACATATGCTCCAAGGCGCCGCCCTGGCTGAACAGGACGGCGCCGACGATATGTTGGTCACAGCCGCACTGCTGCATGACATCGGCCACTTTACCAGCGAGTTCGGCACCTATTCGGCCGACGACACGGAAGATAGGCATCATGACGACGCTGGCGCCGCCATGTTGGCGCCGTTCTTTCCGCCGGTCGTGACGGCCTGCGTCAAGCTTCATGTCGCCGCCAAACGCTATCTTTGCGCGACCGACCCGACCTATTTCGGCAAACTTTCTACCGCGTCGGTTCATACCCTATCGCTGCAAGGCGGTCCGATGAACCCTGATGAAGTCGCCGAATTTCGTCGAAATCCCTTCCATGCCGAGGCTGTCCGGGTTCGCATCTGGGACGAAGGCGGGAAAGTTCCTGGGATGAAAACCAAGAGTTTCAGAGATCACGCGCCGATGCTTCGGCGCGTGGTCGATGGCGCGAGCAGGACCTGACAGCCGCAGGCTTGGCTGTCACCCTGAGCCAGAGGATCACTCTCCGGCGACGATCGCACCGGCAAAGGCCGCCGGGTTTGCCATCGCGGCCGTCTCGAAGTCGCGTTCGACACCGAGCAGGGTCGATGGAGCCTTGGCCCTGAGGACCACGAACCAGGCGACGCCGATTAGCATATAGGCCGCGAAGCCATAGGGGAGGAGGTTATAGGGATAGGCGGGGATCGGATAGAGGCTGCCGATCAGCGACACTACCATGAGCAAAGCGCCCAATCCGCCGACCACGGCATCGCCCGTGGTCATTTCGCCGGTACGCTTCAGATAGACGGGCGCGGCCACCGACACGAGAAAATAAACCACGATAAAGCCGAAAGCCGCGATGGTTCCGTACCACCCGAACGTGTCGCTCTCGGCATTGCCCGCAAGCGCCGCGACGACGACAAAATTGACCACGGCCCCGAGGCCGAGCGCCAGATGCGGCGTCTGATGCTTGACATGCACGAGGCCCATGGCGCTGTGCAGGAACTGGTAGCGGCCAAGGGAGAACACGATCCGCCCGAATGCGTTCAGCGAAGCGAGCGCGCAGGCGAAGCTGCTGATGACCACGCCGAAATAGAATAACGCGATCAGCCAATCGCTTTGACCCGTTAGGATATCTCCCAAAGGCGAGGCGCTTGCGCCCAGTTTGGTCACATCGTCGCCGAAGCCTTGCACGATGATGAAGGTCGTGAAGACGAAGAACGCACCCGCCGCGATCGCGGTCCATTTGATCGCCATGGGGATGACGCTTTCGGGGTTACGGGCCTCCTTGCCCAAACTGGCCGCGCTCTCAAACCCGACATAGGAAAAGATGGCCAGGACCACGGCCTGGAGCGATGTACCGATGGTCGCGCCTTCGAAATGCAGCTGCTTGGTGTCGACCGCGAAACCGACATGCGACCATGCGGCCACACAGACAACGAGAATGATCGAAACGGAGATCGCCTCCAGCGTGAGGCCGAGGCGCGATGACATCCGGATGTCGCGCGCGGCGAACATGAAGGCAAGCCCCGATATAACGAGATAGATGACGATATTGGGCGGCATATAGGCGACATGGATTGCCGTCAGGAATGATTTGATGAAGATCGATGTCGCCACGGTGAGCGCCATGGCGGTGAACAAATAGGCGGGCAACATGGCCCATCCGGCAAGCAGGCCATAGCCGGGTCCCAATGCCCGCGACACATAGACGAAGAACGATCCCGCCGCCGGAATGCGCTTGGCGAGCTTGCCGACATTGATGCCAACGACGAGGAGCGCGATAGTCGCGGCCGCGTAGACGAGCCAGGTGGCTGTTCCGGCCATGCCGGCGACGGCCGCCACGACGAGGGCTGGCGTCAACGTCGGCGATACGTTCGCAACGGACTGACCCAGCGTCTCCAAAAAGGAGAGACTGTCTTTGCGCAGTTCGGACATGATTGTGACCTCCAGATCGGACCATTCCAGTCGCAGCAGGGCTCACGAAGGCAGCCGAACGCCCCGCTGGGCACTGGTGATAAGTTTCCTGATACTCAATTATGTTTCACAGCAATACTTGTGCCAAAACCGTTTGAAGCCTGGGAAAAAACAACGGCCACGCCGAAAAACGTCGCCGGCCTTGGAAAGCGCGCACCGAATTTTCCGGCCCTTTCCGCCTGCGCTGGCGGTCCGCTCGCCACGGCGGCCTCAATGCCGTCGCGCTGCACAGCGGCGGTGCTTGAAACCAATGCCGTTGCTTCCTAAACCAGGGACGTGATCCGGCCTCTGGTGAACGTCATTACCCGCACAGTCCAAACCATTCCCTTCGCCAAGATGAACGGCGCCGGCAATTCGATCCTCGTGGTCGATGAACGCGGCATCGGTCCAGTGATGAGCGGCGAAGTGGCGCGCCGCATCGCTGAGCAAAAGATCGGCTTCGACCAGATGATGGTCATCGGTGACGCCACGATCTCGGGCTTGGACGCAGCCGTCCGCATCTTCAACACCGATGGTTCGCGCGCCGGCGCTTGCGGCAACGGCACTCGATGCGTCGCCTGGATGATGCTGGAAGGCCAAACCCAAACAACGCTGCGACTCGACGTCGAGGGGACAGATGTCGTCTGTACGCGCCTGTCGGATCAGGCCTTTACGGTCGATATGGGCAGCCCGCGTTTCGGCTGGCGCGACATCCCGTTGCGCGAGCCGCTCGATACGGGCGCTGTCCCGATGGGCGAGGTGCTCACCGAGTTGGCTTTGGAGCCGCCGGTGGCGGTCAGCATGGGCAACCCTCATGCGGTCTTCTTCGTGCCGGATGCAACGACCATCGATCTCGTCGGTCATGGACGCCGACTCGAACATCACCCCCTATTCCCCGACCGCGCCAATATCTCCTTCGCGCAAGTTCTCGATCGGGAAACCATCCGCCTGCGTGTGTGGGAGCGTGGCGCTGGCGTCACGCTGGCCTGCGGTTCGGCGGCCTGCGCCACGCTTGTGGCGGCGTCTCGGCGGGGCCTGACGGGCCGGCGGGCGACACTCTGCCTGCCCGGAGGCGACCTTCACATCGACTGGCGGAAGGACGACGACCATGTGCTGATGACCGGCCCGGTCGAGTTGGAACGGCGGGGCGCCTTCAGCCTGCCCGATCTGGTCGACGCGTGACCGGGACGATCCCTGTCCCAGTGACGGTGCTGACCTTCGGGTGTCGGCTGAATCTCGTCGAGTCGGATGCGATCCGCGACGAAGCGACGGCGGCGGGGCATCAAAACCTCATCGTGGTCAACACCTGCGCTGTGACGGCCGAGGCGAGCCGGCAGGCCCGGCAAGCCATTCGTCGCGCCAAGCGCGAGCGGCCTGACGCGAGAATCGTCGTGACGGGCTGCGCCTCGGAGGTCGAAGCCTCAAGGTTTTCGGCCATGCCAGAGGTCGATCTCCTGGTCCCCAATGCCGTGAAGGGGCTGCCCGGCACTTGGGCGCTCGCCAACCCCCCGCTGCTCCCACGGTCAATTCGACGGAGCTCTGCCGCCCATACGCGCGGCTTTGTCGAGATCCAGAACGGCTGCGACCACCGCTGCACATTCTGCATCATTCCGTTCGGCCGCGGCGCCTCGCGCTCCAGCACACCTGAGACAATCATCACCCAGGTTCTCCGTCTCGTCGAGAACGGCGCGCGCGAGGTGGTGCTGACCGGCGTCGACATAACCTCCTACGACGCGGACGGACTGCGCCTCGGGGGCCTCGTCCGGCGCCTGTTGGCCGCTATCCCAACTCTCGAACGGCTGCGGCTGTCGTCCATCGATTGTATCGAGGCGGATTCTAATCTTTTGGAGGTGATCGCGACGCAACCGCGATTCATGCCGCACCTGCATCTCTCGTTGCAGTCGGGCTCGGATCTCATCCTCAAACGGATGAAGCGCCGGCATGGTCGCGACGATGCGGTCCGTTTTTGCGCGGACATCCGCAGGTTACGGCCGGAGACGGTCTTCGGCGCCGATTTCATCGTTGGATTTCCGACCGAGACCGAGGCGCATTTCGCCGACACGCAAGACCTCGTCGAGGCTTGCGGCGTCACGCATCTCCACGTCTTCCCCTATTCGGCCCGCCCCGATACCCCGGGTGCCCGCATGCCGGCCGTGCCGGGCGACATCGTCAAAGCGCGGGCAGCCGCACTACGGGCGCGGGGCGATGCCGCGCTCCGCCGTCATCTCGATCGTCAGGTCGGTCGATGCCTGCCTGTTCTCACCGAGAAGGGTGGGCGCGGCCGGACCGAGGATTTCACGATGGTGCGGCTCGGCGACGTGCCGCCGAACCAGATGATGGATGTCTTGATCGAAGGCCACGACGGGCGGGAATTGGCGGCGCCCTGACCTTCTTAATGGGACGGGACCACTGCGGCCTTATTGCCGGGCGATCATCATGCCCTTGATCTCCGAAATGGCCTTGGCCGGATTGAGCCCCTTGGGGCAGGCTTTGGCGCAGTTCATGATCGTGTGGCAGCGATAGAGCCGGAACGGATCCTCCAGGACGTCGAGCCGCTCACCTGTCGATTCATCGCGGCTGTCGATCAGCCA
This sequence comes from Lichenihabitans sp., assembly GCA_965214365.1. Taxonomy (GTDB): domain Bacteria; phylum Pseudomonadota; class Alphaproteobacteria; order Rhizobiales; family Beijerinckiaceae; genus Lichenihabitans. The sequence goes on along the minus strand of CBDCBM010000001.1, from coordinate 978,391 downwards.
GCGATAGGCTTGCAACAGCGCCGCCGGGCCGAGATAGCGGTCGCCGTTCCACCAATAACTCGGACATGAGGTAGAACAGCAGGCGCATAGGATACATTCGTAGAGCCCATCGAGTTTTTTCCGCGCGTCGGGAGACTGTTTCCATTCCTTTTCGGGCTGCGGGCTATCGGTTTTCAGCCAAGGCTCGATCAGCGCATGCTGGGCGTAGAATTTGGTCAGGTCGGGGACCAGATCCTTGACCACCTCTAGATGCGGCAGCGGATAGAGTTTTACGGCCCCATTCACATCGTCCATGCCTTTGGTGCAGGCGAGCGTATTGGTGCCGTCGATATTCATGGCGCATGAGCCGCAAATGCCCTCGCGGCAGGAGCGGCGGAAGGCCAGCGTCGGGTCGATCTTGGATTTGATCCAGATAATGCCGTCGAGCACCATGGGCCCGCAATCCTCCCGATCGACCCAATAGCTATCGATGCGCGGGTTTTGGCCAGTGTCCGGGTCCCACCGGTAAACCTTGAATTCGGTCAGCCTTTTGGCACCCGACGGCTTCGGCCAGGACTTGCCGGGCTTCGGTTGCGAGTTTTTGGGAAGCGTGAGTTGGACCATGAATCGATTGCCTCAATGAAGCTTCTTGCCCTTCAGCCGCTCCAGCACGCGAACCGGCGCCTGATCCGGGCTGGTCATGCCATCGACCGAAAGGGTGAATGTCTGTTCCAACGCATGCTGACCTGACATGGCCGCGTGGGACACCTGGTCGGTAAACACCATCCACGTCGAGCCCGGCGGAAACTCGACCACCTGGTGCGGCACGTCCCGCTGGTAGTCGTCGTCGAGCTTCATGCGATCATGCATCCGCAGCATGTAATGGTCGGCGGGACTGCGGAGCGCCTTGGTGATGCCGACCATTTGCATCAATCGCGCGCTGCCCGGGAGCGGCGCGACGATGTTCGGCACAAACCGTTTGGCGACTGTTTCGAAAGGCTCTCCCACCCGCCACACCCGTGGCTTGTCGCCGGGGTGGATATTGGTGAACACCCGCATGATCCGCTCGCCATGGGTTGGGCGCGACGGAAAGGCGTCCACATGCAGCAATGTGTCATCATGACGCTTGCTCTGCGCCCGACCCTGCGCCTCGACGGGGCGCAACGACGTATTGCCGATTTTCAACGCGTCGCCATAGGTGGGGATGAGGGCGGCGAGAAGGTTCCGCGCCGCCTCCGCGTAGCGTCCGAGCATGGATTTGAGCGTCACACCGTCGGCTTCGTTCGCATGTCCCCAGACGCGGCCGGTCGCCGGATCGAATTTGATGGTCTTGGTGCCGTCCTTCACGCAGTCCGGGCGGAGCAAGGCGCGCTCCTCGGACTTGAGGGAAAAGGGAAGCTGCGGGAAGAACAGCACATCGCCGCGTTCGAGTCCCGCCACAGCCTCGGATCGGATGGTCGCATCAACTGCCGCGTTCCAATCGCTGAGGGGCACCGGGACCAGCACGCTCGTCTCTCGGATCATCACCCGCCCCACCATCAATACACGCGTGCCTTCGGCTCGATATATTGCACGTCGTTGGTCATGGTGTAGGTATGCACCGGCCGATAGTCGATGGTGACACGCTTTTGCGCCTCGTCGAGCCAGCAGAGCGTATGCTTCATCCACGTCTTGTCGTCGCGGTTGGGGAAATCCTCCCGCGCGTGGGCGCCGCGGGATTCCTCGCGGTTAGCGGCCGATTCCATGGTCACGACGGCTTGCGTGATCAGGTTGTCGAATTCCAGCGTCTCGATGAGGTCCGAATTCCAGATCATCGACCGGTCGGTGGTGCGGATGTCCGCTTCGTTCCGCCACACGTCATGGATCAGCTTGACGCCCTCCCCTAGCACCTCGCCGGTGCGGAAAACGGCGCAATTGTTCTGCATCGTCCGCTGCATGTTGAGCCGCAGATCGGCGGTTGGCGTGCCCCCGCTGGCATGGCGGAAACGGTCGAGACGCGAGAGCGCGAGATCGGCCGAATCCTTCGGCAAATCCATCTGCTTCTCGCCTGAGGTCACGAGTTGGGCGGCCCGCGCGCCCGCCGCCCGCCCGAACACGACGAGGTCGATCAGCGAGTTGGAGCCGAGCCGGTTGGCGCCGTGAACCGAAACGCAAGCCGCCTCGCCGATCGCCATCAGGCCGGGCACCACCGCATCGGGATCGCCGTTCTTCTTGGTTAGAACCTCGCCATGAAAATTCGTGGGGATGCCACCCATGTTGTAATGCACGGTCGGCAGGACGGGGATCGGCTCCTTGGTCACGTCGACGCCCGCGAAGATCTTGGCACTTTCGGAAATGCCGGGCAGCCGCTCGTGCAATATCTTGGGATCGAGATGGTCGAGATGAAGGTAGATGTGGTCCTTGTTCTTGCCGACGCCCCGACCCTCGCGGATCTCCATCGTCATGGCGCGCGAGACGACATCGCGCGACGCCAGATCCTTGGCCGAGGGCGCGTAGCGCTCCATGAAGCGCTCGCCCTCCGAATTGGTGAGGTAGCCGCCCTCTCCGCGTGACCCCTCGGTGATAAGGCAGCCGGCCCCATAGATGCCGGTGGGATGGAACTGCACGAATTCCATGTCCTGGAGCGGCAGGCCTGCGCGGAGCAGCATGGCATTCCCATCGCCGGTACAGGTGTGGGCGGAGGTCGCCGAAAAATAGGCCCGGCCATAGCCGCCCGTCGCCAGAATGGTGAGATTCGAGCGGAAGCGATGGATCGTTCCGTCGTCGAGTTTCAGGGCGATCACGCCCCGGCAGCGTCCCTCCTCCATAATCACGTCGAGCGCGAAATATTCGATGAAAAACTCGGTCTTGGCCTTCAAGGCCTGCCCGTACAGCGTATGCAGAATGGCGTGGCCCGTGCGATCGGCGGCCGCGCAGGTGCGCTGGGCGGTGCCCTTGCCGTAATCTGTCGTCATGCCGCCGAACGGGCGTTGATAGATCTTGCCATCCTCCGTTCTCGAGAACGGCACGCCCCAATGTTCGAGCTCATAGACCGCCTCGGGAGCGTTGCGGCACAGATATTCGATTGCGTCCTGGTCGCCGAGCCAATCCGAACCCTTGACGGTGTCATACATATGCCAGCGCCAGTCGTCCGGCCCCATATTGCCGAGCGAGGCCGAAATCCCGCCCTGGGCCGCCACCGTGTGCGAGCGGGTGGGGAAGACTTTGGTGATGCAGGCGGTGCGCAGGCCGGCCCGGGCACAGCCCACCGTGGCGCGCAGCCCCGCGCCGCCCGCCCCGACCACGATCACGTCGAACGTATGGTCGGTGATCGGATAGGCCGGGACGGCCTTGCCATTGCCCTTCGCCGTCGTGCCGTTACCCGTGGCCATTAATCAATCTCCGAAACCACGACTGTGCCGGCGGACACCGGCTGAAGTCTGTTTACTCAAACGAAGCTCAGCCGCAGCACCGCGTAGACACAGGCAATCCCCACGGCGATGGAGACGAATAGGTTCACCGCCAGAGCCGCGTCCTTGGCGTGGTCGCCATGGACATAGTCCTCGATGATGGTCCGCATCCCGAGTTGCATGTGGTAGACGCCCGCCAGAATGAAGAGCAGCATCAGGATCGCCGCCATGGGGTGCGACAGCGTGCCATAGACGTTGACATAGGGCTGTCCCACCAGCGTCAACACCAGCCAGACGAAGCCGATGGTCAGTGGCACGAGAGCTAAGGACGTCAGCCTCATGTGCCACGCCGCCGTCGTGCCTGAGCGCGCGGTGCCGAAATGACGCACGCGCTTCATGTCGTCATGCAGGGTTCGGGGATTGTCGCTCATCGCAGGCTCCTCACCGCAGCCAAAAGACCAGGAACCAGACGACGATCGTGAGACCGATGCCGCCGCCGAGTGTCGCCCGGGCCAGATATTCCCGGCCCGGGTGGTCCATGCCGTAACCGGCATCCCAGATGAAATGTCGGATGCCGCCAAGCAGGTGGTGAAATAGCGCCCAGGTGAAGCCGAAGAGGATCAGCAGGCCAAGCCATGAATTGAGGACGGCGGCAACGGTCGCGAAAGCCTCCGGCCCGGACGCAGCCGCGATGAGAAACCAAGCCAGCAGCAACGTGCCGAGATAGAGCGAAGCGCCCGTGATACGGTGGGCGATCGACATCATCATGGTCAGCATGGGGCGGTAGATTTGCAGATGCGGCGACAACGGCCTCGGATGCCGCATCGACGCCCCGCGCGGCTGAGCTTCGGCCATGAGTGTCCTCGTGTGGTTCTTCGTCTCGCAAGTGAAATATAAGAGTCGTTGCCGCACCGCAACAGGCGCGAGACTGTCGCATGGCATGGCGACGCAATAAAATGTTTTGCGGCGAGATGCGGTTAGGGCTGGAACTCTCTGCCGTTCCGGGCTATGAGGCGCGACTTCGGCTGCCCTGCCCCGCAGGACGGCCCGTATTTTTTTGGAGAGCGAGATGGCCGTCCCGAAACGGAAAACATCGCCGATGAAGCGTGGCTTCCGGCGTTCGGCGGATGCGTTGGCACAGCCTACTTATGTGGAAGACAAGGATTCGGGCGAACTGCGCCGCCCCCATCACGTCGATCTCAAGACCGGCATGTATCGCGGCCGCATGGTGCTTAAGCCCAAGGCAGTGGCGGCCGACGCCGAATAAACATTCACGGCCTTTGGTCGTTCGGTTCAAGCCTCCTTGCCCTTTCGGCAGGAGGCTTTTTCTTGGGCGGGGGTGTCGCTCGCCGCTGTACCGGGACCAGGCGGTTGAGCCTCGGCAGGGTGTCGTTGCCCCAAGCCATGCGATCCGCTGAACGCGATGTTGATCGCCCGCATGGAAAATAGGAATAATCCGATTTGGGGTCGGTGGGCCGGCGAAACGGACGAGGATCGGCAATCCGCACTCCCCTTTTTGTGTTTAAGGAAGGGTTATGGTCCTGGGGTGGCCGAACTTCTTTAAATGCGATCCCCCTCGAGGGTGTTGCGTCATAGCTTGCCAAGCTGATGCGATCTGCTAAACAGCGACAGGTTGACCAAGCGTTGTCCTCTGTGCGCCCTGGGGATACGCCGCAATAGCTCAGCTGGTAGAGCACCTCATTCGTAATGAGGGGGTCCTCGGTTCGAATCCGGGTTGCGGCACCAATGGTCTTTGTTATTTGCAGTATGTTAGCGGAGTCGAGTTTTCGAGTTCTGACGGCTCGGATGGCGATGGGAAAACATCCTGGAAGCACGGCGGTGGTAAAGCTTCGCTGGTGAGGCGGTGGACATCGATCATCATGATTTCTGGATAGTTGACCGACCAGATCCTCTGAAACCTTCTTCAAGAACGGATATCGGTCGAACGGGATCGAGCGGAGGTTTCGCACGTTACGCGATGCGGGCGCGGAGGTGGAAGACGTCTCTAGGCCGGACTTCCAGCTCTTCGCGAAGGGGTATGGCGTGCGTCGACGGGATGGCGCTTACAGTTTGGGAGACTTCGGCAAAGTCACGGTGGGCAGTCTGCCGATAGCGGCAGATCGCGGGTCGCGCCCTGGACCAGGCGACCGCCTTTGCCGTGGCGCGGCGCATTGAAGCCGGCGCGGAGTGGAAGGGTGTCGGCGAGCCGAACCTCCGAGCTCAACCGTACCGCCTTCCTTACCTTGGGAGCGCAGCCAAGTGGATCTCCTTGCGGAGCACCGTGCCATCGTGGCGATGACCTCCGTGTACGCGTCGGCATTGGACATTAAAAACTGGGATGGTGCGAGCCGCAGCTGTGCGAAGAAGCGCGTTGAGTTTGGAGAAGACTTGCTCGATGGGGTTGAAGTCTCGACTTTAAGGCGGGAGGTGGCGCAGCGTCGCCTCGACGGGCTCGATGGCAGTCCGCACGCAGGCGCTGTTGTGGGCCAGCGAGTTGTCTATGACGACGATGTCGCCGGGCGAGAGCGTGGACCTGTTCGACATAGGCGAGGAAGGCCGGCTCGTTCCTGGAACGTTTCATCGATGAAGATCGGCTGTTTGGGGATAGGGAGGCGGTGAGAGGACCACCGAGAACGTATTGTCGGCGTCGCGGTCTGTCTGTTGGAAGCGTGACGGCCCGATGCGTTCTTGAGGTTTGTCCATCACGCTCCAGAGGTTGTGGCCAAGACCGATAATGGTCCCCGCCTATTGGCGTGACATGCGCAAGCAGTTCGTTCGGAACATCGACGCCGCTGTCGCGGGCGTCGGACGGCGCGGGCTCAGGATGGCAGCACCAGGCTCTTGCCACCATCTGCCATGGTGATTGATCCGACCATGAAGCTCGCCTGATCAGAGGCCAGGAAGGCGATCACCTTCGCAATCTCATCGGGCTGAGCTGCTCTGCCGATCGGCGAATGCTTCCCGTAATCCGCCACCGCTGCGGGGCCGTCATCGTGGATATGATTGAGGATGTTAGTCACCGTATCGCCAGAGCCGACCGCATTGACGCGGATGCCATGATCGATCGCCTCGACGGCCAGCGTCCGAGTGAACTGTGCAAGCGCGCCCTTGGATGCGGCATAAGCGGCGATGGTGGGGAATGTCTGGAAGCAGGCGTAAGATCCCACATTCACAATCGCACCCTCGCCATTGGGTATCATCGCACGCATAGCCTCACGCGAGTGGAGAAAAACCCCCCGGATATTCACCGCGAAGATGCGATCCCAGTCCTCGATCGTCATATCGACGACCAGCTTGTTAATGATAATGCCGGCGTTGTTCACCAGAATGTCGAGTTTCCCGAAATGTTCGAGCGCGACGCGGACGGACTGCTTGGCTGCCGCTTCTTCCGTCACGTCGGCAACGAGCGGAACCAGACCAGGGCGGACGAGAGCGTTCACCTCTGGGTTGCGGTCCTCCGCGATGATTGAAGCGCCGCGCGCGTGAAGCAGTTCGACGGTTGCGCGCCCGATCCCGCTCGCTGCGCCGGTGACGATCGCGACCTTGCCGGCAAAGTCTTTGGTGTGGATGATCTGTGTGTCCATGACGAGGCTCCTCTGGTGTCTCGGCACCAAATGGGAGCGGTCTCGTGTCGACTGAATACCGAGGATTCCGCATGGGTTGTTCGGTTTGAAGGGTATAATCGCTTAGCGTTTCGCGATCTCGCGAACGGCTTGGGTGAAGGCTGTCGCGGCGGCTGATCGAATGCGATGCCGCGCATAATAGAGGGCAAAGCCGGGAAAGCTGCTGGAATATTCGTTCAGGATCGGCACAAGGTGCCCAGCATCAAGGTGAGGCTGCACTTCGCTTTCCACCCATGTCCAGCGACATCCGAAACTGACCCCTTTGCGACACGAAGAACTGGTCCCCCTGCCGTTGTCCCTGCTTAAGCAGGCGTGGGTTGGAGCGTCGGAGCGGCCTTTTGCAAAAGGCCGCTCCGACGCTTTTCGCGCAACCGGTAGCTGTCACCCCGGATGGTGATGACGTGGCTGTGGTGAAGCAGGCGATCCAAGATCGCCGTCGCCACCACGGCGTCCCCGAAAACCGTTCCCCATTCGCTCACGGCGCGATTGGAAGTCACCAGCATGGCGCCGCGCTCATAACGGCGGCTGACGAGTTGGAAGAACAGATGCGCGGCATCGGGCTCGAAGGGTAGATAGCCGAGTTCGTCGATGATCAGCAGCTTCGGCTTGGCGAAGTGGGTCAGGCGCTCCTCGAGCCGGCCTTCGGCCTGAGCTTTGGCAAGCTGCGCCACCAGGGTCATGGCCGGCGTGAACAGGACTGTATAGCCGGCCACGATAGCCTCGCGTCCGAGCGCCACCGCCAGATGCGACTTGCCGACGCCGGGCGGCCCCAGGAACAGGACGGCTTCGCCATTGGCGATGAAGCGGCCGGTCGCGATCTCGCGGATCTGCGCCTTGTCGATCGACGTCTGGGCGCCGAAATCGAAACCGGTCAGGTCGCGCACGAAGGGGAACCGCGCCAGACCGAACGACATGTCGATGCGGCGTTGATCCCGCCGTGCGACCTCCCGCTCGCAGAACAACGTCAACGCCTCGCGGATGGTCATGTCGCGCCGCCCCGCCTCGTCGATCAGGTTGTCCAACTGGTCGCGTAACACGGTCAGCTTCAGACGGGTGAGCAAGGCCGTGAGGTGGTCATGCTCATCCATCAGAAGCCTCCCCCGGCCGCCGCTTCGTATTCGGACAAGGGCCGCAACAGCGTCGACGCGATCGCGACCGGCGGGCTTATCTCCGCGTCAGCCAGGACCCGATGGATCGGCCGCTCGACTGTCCCGACCAGACCGGCCAAATGACGATCGTCGACAATGCGCCCGTGCCGCCCCTTCAGTTCGGTGTGAAGCGCGACCTCTTGGGCACCATGCAGGATGCGAACGGTCTCGCCGCCCACCGTCACGCGGACCCGCTCGCCGATCAGCCGCCACGGCACCGAATACGCGTTGCCGTCGACCTCCACCGCACAATCCGCCCCGACACGGCGCAGGAGGTCACGTGCCGTCGTGAAGGGCGGCGTTCCAGACAGCGGCTTCAGAACATGCGCCTCGTCACGGATGAACCGATCCTTCGGCGGCTCGCCCGTCGTTCCATGAATGCGCAGATCGGCGACCTCCCGCGTCCAGGCGTCGAGATGCCCCTCCATCTCCGACCAGGTCGCGAAGCGGCGCCCCGCGATCGCGTTCTTCTTCACGTAGCCGACGCCACGCTCATCCTTGCCTTTCGTTCGCGCGCGATACGGCGCACAGGCGCGGATACGGAACCCCCAATGCTTGGCGAAGGCATGAAGCCGGGGATGCACCACCACCTCCCGGCTCGCGGCATCATGGTGCAGGATCAACGCACGCGCATTGTCGAGCAGCACCTCCCGAGGAACGCCCCCAAAGGTTTGAAACGCGCTTTCCAGCCCCGCAAACCAGCTGTCCTGCTTCTCGTGCCCGAAAGCACGAACATGAAGCCGGCGCGAATAGCCGAGCGTCGCCACGAAGAAGAAGACCTTCCTCGCCACCCCGCCGATCTCCACGCGCCGCTCGCCAAAATCGATCTGCAGCTGATCGCCAGGCTGCGTCTCGAACCGAACCGTCGCCCGTGCTTCGGCCACAAGCTCACGCCGCAGCGGCGCCACAGCCCGCTCGATCGTCCGCAGGCTCACCCGGATGTCCTTCTCACGAGCCAGTTCCTGCCGAACCACATCAGCATTACCCGCGTGACGGCGGAACCGCTCGGCCAGCCATTCCGATAGGCCATCGAGCTTCTTCGATCGTGACGGCGCCATACACGGACGCCAGTCGCCAAACCGCAGCCAACGCTTCACCGTGCTCCTTGAACAGCCAAGCTCCGCCGCGATCCGCTTCGAGCCCCAGCCCAAAGTCTTCAACCGCATCATCGCCGATACATCGTCCGGCGTCTTCATCTCATGCCTCCGCGGATCATCTACCCGCGGTACAACCTGATCACTCGTGCTCGTCATTCCGACCTCCTTCGCCATCAAAGGGGGCCAGTTCTTCGTGTCGTCAGGGGGCTACTTTGTCATGTCGCCTGACAACCCAGAATGCGATCCCCGCGCCCCCAACGGACGCATCGATTGCCGCACGTTGGTCATTGAAGGTCAGCGGCCCGGAGACCGGAACGGAGAACCATCCGCCATTTTCGTAAAACTCCCAGTTGTAGAGTGCCGCGTGGCCCGGCCACCGGAAGCAGATGCAGCGATGCTCACGAAGATCTCGCGGGTGCAGCGGCGTGCCATATTCATCGAGATAGGCAGGCGCGGCGACGGCGATCTGCCGCACTGATGGCTGAAGCGGGAAGGCGATGACATCCTGGTCCAGCAATTCACCGAGCCGTATTCCGGCGTCGAACCGTTCGGAGACAATGTCGATACCGGCGTCATCAATCTGAATTTCTAGGGCGATCCGAGGATAGCGACGGACAAAGGCCGGAAGGATGGGCCGCAAAAACAGTTCATAGCCCAGCCGCTGGGCATGGACCCGCACAGTGCCTGCGGGCTCCTCGCCCGTGTCGCTGGCTTCGCCGAGCGCTGCCGCGATCTCCTCGGAAGCCGCTCCAAACCTCAAGGCGAGTTTTTCACCAGCTTGCGTAGGGCTGACGCTCCGCGTGGTTCTATACAGCAGTTGTGTCCCGACACGCGCCTCAAGGCGCTTTATTGCTTCGCTGACAGAGGAGGGGGACACCCGGAGCTCTCGCGCAGCGGCGGCGAAGCTGCCCCGCTCAATGATGCAGCGCAATGCGCGCAAGTCGAAATAGTCTTGGTCAGCCATGGCTGATCGATAGCATTGATGCAGCGCTATCGCGCGTCGAGGCGGCGTCCGGTTTCAATCTCGTAGCTCTGTAAGGCCGATTGAGTCCGAGGGCAGTCAGCGCGACCGTCCGAACCGCCAAGGGCGCTCTGGCAGGAAACCACCAGACCTGCATAGATTGAGACTTTAGATCGATTTACGTTCGTACGTAATTTGAAAGGTTCGGTTTATCATGGATCTCTTCCAACATTCATCAGTCTTGCCAGGTTGATCGGATTGCATATCGGAGATCCCGGTATTGAATCACACCATACAACATTCATAAGTCATACTTATAAGCTCATGCATATTTTGGCATCTAATCGCATGGGTAGGCACGTGCTAAATTCGCGGGATGACACTTGAAATAAAAAAAACCAGTGCGAACGCGGCATCGACGCATGGGTGGGGAGCGGTTGCGGCCTTGACCTTGTGCGTCGCCACGCTGATCGCGTCCGAATTTATGCCGGTCAGTCTTTTGACGCCGATCGCGACCGATCTCGGCATGACCGAGGGGCATGCAGGTCAGGCTATTGCGGTCTCCGGCATCTTCGCCGTCGTGACGAGCCTTGTTGTTTCGTCGGCAACGCGCGGGATCGATCGACGAAAAGTTTTGTTGTCGCTGACGCTGTTGATGATGGCGTCAGGGCTCATGGTAGCCTTCGCGCCAGATCCGGCGATCTTCATGGCCGGACGCGCGCTAGTAGGTGTCGTCATCGGCGGTTTCTGGTCGATGTCCGCTGCGACGGTCATGCGCCTTGTCCCGGACGCGGAAGTCCCACGCGCACTCGGCATGCTCAATGGCGGCAATGCGCTGGCAACCACGATTGCCGCGCCCCTCGGGAGCTTCCTCGGGCAATATATTGGATGGCGTGGGGCGTTCTTTTGCGTGGTGCCTCTCACGATCCTGACGTTTGTCTGGCTCTTTGCCAGCCTTCCCTCGATGCCATCCGATCGAACGTCGCTGGCCGGCACGGTCTTCAGGGTGCTTCGCAAGCGGCAAGTCCCTCTCGGTATGCTGGCCGTCGCCTTGTTTTTCATGGGTCAGTTTGCGCTGTACACCTATCTTCGCCCGTTCCTGGAAACGGTTACGCGGGTCGATGTGTCGACGCTTTCGCTGATCCTGCTGATCATCGGCGGCGCGGGCGTTCTTGGCACCTACCTGATCGGCGTGCTCCTCAAAACGCAACTCTTCAGCCTTTTGATCGCAATGCCGCTCGCGATGGCGGTGATCGCCGTTGCTTTGATGATCGTGGACGCATCGCCTGTCGCGGTCGCTGTCCTGCTCGCCGGATGGGGCCTGATCGGCACCGCAGCGCCTGTCGGCTGGTGGACATGGCTGAGCAAGACGCTTCCCGATGACGCCGAGGCGGGCGGCGGGCTTATCGTCGCCGTGGTCCAACTGGCTATTGCATTGGGCGCTACGCTTGGCGGGATCGTCTATGATGTCAGCGGCTACCGCAGCACCTTCGCGCTCAGCGCCGTCGCCTTCTGCCTCTCGGCGCTTGTAGCAACCATGGCGTGGCGTCAGGGCACACAGAGATAGGTCTGCCGGCTTTCCCCACGCCTCCGACGTACACGTAGAAAGCCTTGAGGTCATGATCGATAGCGGAGTGCATCGACCATGAGGCTGAAGGCTGGCGAGGGCTGGCGGCGACTTGGATAATAGAGGTGATAACCGGAAAACGGTGGACACCAGTCGGCTAGCACTCGAACGAGCCGCCCGCTTTCGAGATCCGCCCGAACCTGATCCTCGGTCATGTGGGCCAATCCGAAACCCGCGACGGCCGCTTCAAGGATCATAGGGACGCTGTTGAAGACCAGTTGCCCGTCGACCCGCACTTTCAATTCACGCGTAGCGTTCTCGTATTCCCATGCGTACAGGCTATCATAGGTAGGCAGGCGCAGATTGATGCAGGCGTGGTCGGTGAGATCTTGAGGCGTCACAGGTTCGGGACGGGAGGCGAAGTAAGACGGCGCCCCCACTGTCGCCATCCGCATCTCAGGTCCGATCGGCACCGCGATCATATCTTTTGCAATAATGCCGCCCAACCGCACGCCGGCGTCATAACGGTCGGCAACGATATCGCTCAGCCCGTAATCCACAATTACCTCGACTTTGATGTCAGGATAATCCGGCAGAAGTCGTCGTGCCGCTGGCCAAAGGATCGAGCGCGCCGCGTGTTCGTCAGCCGTGAATCGGACAGTGCCTGCCGGCTTGTCCCTCATATCGCTAAGCGCCTCCAATTCGGCAGTAATGCCGTCAATCCGGGGTCCGACAGTCCGCAGAAGGCGTTCGCCCGCTGTTGTCGGTGCAACGCTGCGGGTGGTGCGTGTGAGCAGCCGCACACCAAGACGCGCTCCGAGGTTTCGCACAGTCTGGCTCAGTGCCGACTGTGACACACCGATCTGGGCAGCGGCCCGAGTGAAACTGCGTTCCCGCGCAACCGTAAGGAAGGCCAGGAGATCGTTCAGGTTTTCGTTCATAACTGATGAGCTGGGCTTATAGGTTCATTCGGATTTTAGCCCCTAATCACATAAGCCGGCTAACGATAAATTGTTTAGGAAGATCAGATCCACCCTCAGAGCCAAGGAGAAACTCTTATGGAAATCAAACGAGCTGGTTCGACGCCTTCCGGCAAAGGCCCGGCTGACTGGTTCACCGGCACTGTCCGTATCGACCCGCTGTTCGGGCCACCCGAACCGGCCCGCGTCGGCGGTGCCCTGGTTACGTTCGAGCCCGGCGCACGCACGGCCTGGCATACACATCCGCTCGGTCAGACGCTGATCGTCATGAGCGGCTGCGGCTGGGTTCAGCGCGACGGCGGCCCTGTCGAGGAAATCCGCCCCGGCGATATCGTCTGGTTCGAGCCGGGCGAAAAGCACTGGCACGGTGCCACAGCGACCACGGCCATGAGCCATATCGCCATCCAGGAAAAGCTGAACGGTTCGCCCGTGGACTGGCTGGAGCAGGTCACCGACGCGCAGTACCAAGCCTGAAACTCATCGAGAGGAGTGGAGCATGCCGCACATCATCGTAAAACTCGCCTCCGGACGATCGTTGCAGCAAAAGGAACAAATTGCTGCGGAGGTCACCAAAGCAATCATGTTGACGGCCAAGGTCGGCGAAGATGCCGTCTCCGTCGGCATTGAGGATTACGCACCAAGCGACTGGGCCGAAGACGTTTACAGGCCCGATATCCTTGACAAGTCCGAGACGCTTTTCAAAAAGCCTGGATACAACCCCTTCCGAAAGTCAAACGCCGATGATCGCGGTTGCGGGTGATCGCAAGAGTTGAGCCGTCGCCCTGACGCTTATGGCGATCATGAGCGTCTTCTTCTGGGATTGCCCCGATTTGGTGGCTCTGGCGCAATTTTGGTGCAGGTAAGGATGAATCAGGAGTGACTCTAGCGGCGTAGGCGATGTGGCCAAGGGGGGGGCCGCAGCGCATGACCTCGAAACGCCCTGTTGCTAAACTGGCGCCCATTGGACTAAGGCGGCGCTTCAAAGTCGAGCCCAGCGGTGTGGGTGCAACTTTCCGCCCCTCAGGCTCGCTCGTTGGCCCGCAGGGCCGCCGTGGGTGTGCACTCCCCCGGTCCTTTTGTGCGGCGCCGACCTCTCAATTCGGTCGGATAGGGGGCTGTGTCACCTCCATCTTCGGAGAGGAGAGGTGGCGTCTGAGCACAGACAGACCTGCCAGATGCTTGAGGCCTCGGAAGTCCAGGACCGCTTCCCGGGGGCGGATTGACCCGGCTCACATCGCGGCGGACACCACGCCAGAAAAGCGAAAGGCCGCCTTGCGGCGGCCTTCTCATAACGCTCCGAATTTCCTAGGTAAATTTGGAGCGGGCGAAGGGATTCGAACCCTCGACCCCAACCTTGGCAAGGTTGTGCTCTACCACTGAGCTACACCCGCATCCACGACGCGTCACCGCGTCTTGAGCGGCCTTATGACGGAAGTTTTCGCCCAAGGCAAGAGGTATCCAGCACAGTGGGGGTAGCACTCGATATGTCCGGTTTAGGGAGCACACGATCTGTCCGGTAGGTTTTGAACCTTTCGACATTTGGGATGCGCCGGACGGATGCCTACCGAAGGCCCGGCTTCCATCTTGCTCAGGTCGCGCCGCCTCGGTCGATAAGATTGGGAAGGCCGTCGACGTTCCAATCGCTGCCCACAGAAGAAAAAAGGCAGAAGGAGAGATCACTCATGTGCGGCTCGACCCGGTCGACTTGATCGCGATCATAAGATCGTTTGCCACGCGGTGACCGTGTGTCCGGCCGCTCGGCGGCATGGCATGATCCGTCTGGTTCGCGCTTAATGCGACACAATCGACATCCGATAGCTGGCCTTGATGCTCGCGCCGCCTTCCTTTCGCCGCCAAACATCCCATAACCGAGGCTAGGTTACGCATGGCATAAGCCGGGCGTAACCATCCTCCTGTCGAGGGTTTCAAACGGTTGAAGGCCACAACAGTGTATCTGCGTCCAGGACCCCAATACGGAACGCGGCATCGACACCTGCTGTCGAGCGTCACAACCGTGGCGATCCCGGTTGTCGCATTGGGCCTGTTTCTCGGAGGCTGCACCTTCGCCGAGACCCGGCCGGGCCTTGACGTTCCACTGGCGGCCCGCTTCGACCACGACCCGAAGCCACCCGGCGAGGCCCAGGCCAGCGCACCGCTCGCCTCGGATTGGCCGAAACTCTTCGGCTCGACCGAGCTCGACCGCCTTGGCCATTTGACCGGCCAGGGTAATCTCGACGTCGCGGCCGCTGCCGCCCGCATCCAGCAGGCCGACGCCCAGACCGCGATCACGGCCTCCGTGCTGTTTCCGCAATTGATCGGAGATCCCTCGGCGGATCGGACGTGGACGCCGACGACGCTGCGCTCCAAGCAGGGGCCTTACAAGACCTCGGCGTCCAACGCCTTTCAGCTTGGACTGACGGCCAGCTACGAACTCGACCTGTGGGGACGCGACAAGTTCGCGTCGCTGGCCGCCACCGACAATGCGGTGTCGACCCGCTATGCCCGCGACGCGCTGGTATTGTCCTCCGTGGCCTCGGCCGTGAATTCCTATTTTTCGCTTCTTTCGGCGCAGGACCGGCTAAAGATCGCCGACGATAACTTGCGCGACGCCCGCGAGACCTTGGCGGCCATCAAGGCTCGGCTCGAGGTCGGCACCGTGACGGCGCTCGAAGTGGCCGAACAGCAGAGCGTGGTCGACCAGCAACTCGCGGCCTTCCCGCCGCTCCAACAGCAGTTGCAGCAAGCGAAAACCGCCATCGCGCTGCTTGCCGGGCGCGCGCCAGAGAGCCTCAAGATCAAGGGCGGCAGCCTCGATGCCTTGAGGCCCCCGACGATTCCGGCCGGCATCCCGGCGCAACTGCTGCGCCGGCGTCCCGATGTGGCCGAGGCCGAGGCGACGCTGGGGTCAGGGGATGCCAATGTCCGATCGGCGCGCGCCGCGCTGTTCCCGAACGTCACCTTGACGGCGAGCGGCGGACTGGAAAGCCTGGCGTTGAAGACGCTGCTTCGGCCCGAAGCCGCCTTCGGCAGCGTGGCAGCAGGGCTGACCCAACCCTGGCTCGATGGCGGGAAGCTCGAGGGCCAGTTGACGCTCGCGCGGGGTGAGGACCGCGAAGACTTGGAACTCTACCGCAAGGCGGTGGTTCAAGCCCTGGTCGATGTTGAGAATGCGTTGATCGCCGTCGCCCAGAACACCGAGCATGAGAAGCGGCTGACGGCCGTGGTCAAATCCTCCAAGCTCGCTTCCGACATCGTCAAGGCCCGCTTGAAGGAGGGCACCATCGACATCGTGACCGTGCTCAGCACGGAACAGACATTGTTCTCGGCCGAGGATGCGCTGGCGGTTGTGCGGCTCGCACGCTTCACCGCCGTGTCGAGCCTCGCGCAGGCACTGGGCGGCGGTTGGAGCCGGCCGGCGGGCGTCGATCTTCCCCCTCTACGACCTTTCGATCCGGTGCCGCTGGAGGCGCTATCGCCGGATGGCTCGAAGCCTCCGCTCGTTCCGGTGGTCTTGAAGGACGGCCGGTCTTGAAGGGCTTTCTCTTTTTCCTCGTGCTGACCCTCGCCGGGGCGGCCGTCGTGGCGGAACGCGTGCCCGCTGTCCATGACCGGGTGCCCTGGCTCCCCCTGGTGCCGGGTCTCGCGGTCAAACGAACGGCCGCATCCGCCGACACGGCGGCGACCCCGGAGGCCAACGGCCGCTCGGGCGGCAAGCGGTTCGCCGCCGATGGCCCCGTGCCGGTACTGGTGGCGGAGGCCGGCTATGCGGACGTGCCCGTCACGCTCGACATTCTCGGCACGGTCCAGGCCGCGAACAGCGTTCTCGTGCGCTCGCAGGTCGACGGCAAGTTGATCGAGATCGATTTCAAGGAAGGCCAGGACGTCAAGAAGGGCGATGTCGTCGCGCGGATCGATCCCGCCACGTTCAAGGCGGCCTATGACCAGGCCGTGGCCAAAAAGGCGCAAGACGAAGCCCAACTCGCCAACGCCCAGGTCGATCTGCTGCGCTACCAGAAGCTGGCCGAAACCCAATATGGATCGCATCAGCAAGCCGATACGCAAAAGGCCCTGGTGGCCCAATATGCGGCCCAGATCGCTCAGGATCAGGCCGCGAGCGATAGTTCCAAGGCGACACTCGACTATGCCACCATCCGGGCGCCGCTCGACGGGCGGGCGGGCATCCGCCAGGTCGACCAAGGGAATATCGTCCATGCTTCGGACACCACCGGCATCGTCTCAATCGCCCAGGTGCGGCCCATCGCCGTGATCTTCAACCTGCCCCAACAATGGCTGCGCCAGGTCAATGGCGCTGTGGCCAAGGGGACATTGAAGCTTGAGGCGCGGGACGGCGACAGCGGCACCGTGCTCGACACCGGGACGCTCGACGTCGTCGACAACTCGATCGACCAGACCACCGGCACCGTGAAGCTGAAGGGCAGCTTCCCAAATGTCGGCTTACCCCTCTGGCCAGGCCAGTTCGTCAACATCAGGCTCTATGTCGATACGCTGAATCATGTCGTCGTCGTGCCGACAACGGCCGTGCAGCGCGGCCCCGATGGGCCTTTCGTCTATCTGGTCAAGGATGACGCGGTCGCCCAGACCAAGGTGACCTTGGGCCGCCAGGGCGAGACCGACACGATCATCACCTCTGGGCTCGCGCCACCCGCCGAGGTCGTGACCACCGGCTTCACCCGATTGACGGATGGCGGCAAGATCGCCGTGTCGAAGCCTGCGGCGGCCGGAACCCCGGAGGTCCCGCCGGCGAATATTGGGGCCGTCGGCTCGAAGAGCGAGACGCAGGCGGGGGCGGACGCCTCCAAACCGGCCGCCGATGCCAAGCCGGGCGAACGCAAGAGCCGCCGCAAGACCGGCGCGGCCAGCGAGGCGACCCAATGAGAGCGGTATTCAACCCCTCATGAACATCTCGGCGCCCTTCATCCTGCGGCCGATCGCGACGTCGCTGCTCGCGGTCGCGGTGCTGCTCGGGGGTGTGCTGGGTTATCGGCAGCTTTCGGTCTCGTCGCTGCCACAGGTCGATTTTCCGACCATCCAGGTCACGACCCAATTGCCGGGCGCCAATCCCGACACGATCTCGTCGCTCGTGACGGCTTCGCTCGAGCGCCAGTTCGGCCAAATCCCGGCCCTGACGTCCATGTCCTCGCAAAGCTCATTCGGCCTCAGCCAGATCACGCTGCAGTTCGACCTCGACCGCAACATCGACGCCGCCGGGCAGGATGTGCAATCGGCCATCAACGCCGCCGCCTCGACACTGCCCAGAAACCTGCCCTATCCGCCGGTCTACTCCAAGGTCAACCCGGCCGACACGCCTATCCTGACGCTGGCCTTGACGTCGACCAGTGTGCCGTCGCGCGGGCTCAGCGACGTCGCCGACACCCTGCTGGCGCCGCGCCTGTCGCAGGTCACCGGCGTCGGCCATGTGTCGGTCGAAGGCAATATCCGACCAGCCATCCGGATCCAGGCCGATCTCACCCGGCTCGCCGCCTATTCGATCGCGCTCGACGATTTGCGCACGGCGATCGTCAACGCCAATGTGGCGGGATCGAAGGGCTCGCTCGACGGCATCCACCAGTCCTATACGATCGAGGCCAACGATCAGATCGAGGCTGCGGACGCGTATAGGACGATCGTCATCGCCTATCGCAACGGCGCGCCGGTGCTGTTACGCGATGTCGCCGACGTGGTCGACGGACTCGAGAATTCCCGGGTCGGCGGCTGGTACAAGGGGACGCCGGCGGTCATCATCGACGTCGAGCGGCAGCCAGGCGCCAATGTGGTCCAGACGGTGGATAGCGTGCTGGCGCAGCTGCCGCGCCTGCGCCGCTCGCTGTCGGCCGGCGTGTCGCTCCAGGTGGTGCATGATTCCACCGATACGATCCGCGCCTCGATCGCCGACGTCGAATTCACCCTCATGCTCAGCGCCGGCCTGGTGGTTCTCGTAGTGCTGCTGTTCTTGCGCACGCTGCGGGCCACCATCATCGCGGGGGTGGCGCTGCCGCTCTCCATCGTCGCGACCTTCGCCGTCATGCGGGTCGCGGGCTTCAGCCTCGACAACCTGTCGTTGATGGCGCTGACGATCGGCACCGGCTTCGTGGTCGATGACGCGATCGTCATGATCGAGAACATCGTGCGGACCATCGAGGATGGCGAGCCGCCGCTCGAGGCCGCGCTGCGAGGGGCGCGGGAGATCGGCTTCACGGTGGTTTCGCTGACCGTCTCGCTCATCGCGGTCTTCATCCCACTGCTGTTCATGACCGGCATCGTCGGCCGGATGTTCCGCGAATTCGCCCTGACCCTGACGTTCGCGGTAGTGGTCTCGGCCATCGTGTCGCTGACCCTGACGCCGATGATGTGCGGCCGCCTTCTCAAGGCCGTGCCGCATGACGGCACCGGCCGGGAGCCGTGGCTGATGCGGATGGCCGAGGCGCCGATCGCGCTGATGGCGCGGATCTACGAAGTGACGCTGCTCTGGGCGCTGCGGCGTCAAGCTTTGATGCTGCTGCTGACGGTGGCGACGCTCGGCGTCACGGTGTGGCTCTATCTCATCGTACCCAAGGGCTTTCTGCCGCAGCAGGACACGGGCCTCCTTTCCGCCGTCCTCGAAGGCTCGCCTGCCTCGTCCTTCGGCGCGATGGAGACGCTGCAGGCCAAGGCCGAAGCCGCGCTGCGCGACGATCCCGACATATCCGGCATCGTGGCGGTCCTCGGGATCGGGACGCTCAATCCGACCTCGAATGTCGCCAGTCTCGCCATCAGCCTCAAATCACCCGAAGGTCGCAAGGACGGTGCGGCGACGGTCGCGGAGCGGGTTCGCGAAAAACTGATGCAGATCCCCGGCCTCACGCCCTACGTCAAGCCGGTGCAGGACATCCAGATCGCGACGCGCTCGAGCCGTTCGCAATATCAATATACGCTCACCGGCACCGATACCGACACGGTGACGTCCTGGTCGGACAAGCTCGTCGCGCGGCTGCGGCGCGACACGCTCTTCACCCATGTGGCCAACGAGGTTCAGAGCGGGGGTCTGCGCGCTTTCGCCGACATCGACCGCGAGAAGGCCGGGCGGCTCGGCGTGACGACCCAGCTCATCGATGACACGCTGAACGACGCGTTCGGCCAGCGGCAGATCTCGACCATCTACGCTCAGTCGAATCAATATCGCGTGATCCTCGAGGCTGCGCCGAAATTCCTCAACGATCCTCTGGTGCTGGAAAAACTGTATGTCGGCATCGCCAACAGCACGGCGGCCCAGGTCACCACCGGCGGCACCACGGCCTCTGCCACCATCGCCACCGGTGCGGGGGGCGCGCAGGTGCCTCTCGTCTCCTTCGCCAGCCTGAAGCACACGACGGCCCCGCTGTCGGTCGCGCATCAAGAGCAGTTTCCGGCCGCCACGATCAGCTTCGACCTGCCGCAGGGCGTTTCGCTCGGTGAGGCCGTGGCCGGCGTGGCGCGGGCCGAACGGGACATCGGCATGCCGGCCTCCGTCATCGGCGCCTTCGGGGCCGATGCGGCGGAATTCGAAAAGTCGCTGACCGGCGAGCCTTGGCTCGTCCTGGCGGCGGTCGTGACCATCTACCTCGTGCTCGGCATCCTTTACGAGAGCTTCATCCATCCGCTTACGATTCTGTCCACCCTGCCCTCGGCGGGCGTCGGGGCGCTGCTGGCGCTGCTCTGGACCGGGCAGGAACTGTCGATCGTGGCGCTGATCGGCATCATCCTGCTCATGGGAATCGTCAAGAAGAACGCCATCATGATGATCGATTTCGCGACAAGCGCCGAGCGCGAGGAGGGATTGTCACCCTTCGACGCGATCGAGCGCGCCTGCCGCCTGCGGTTCAGGCCCATCATGATGACGACGCTCGCGGCGCTGTTCGGCGCCATTCCGCTGGCGCTCGCCCATGGCAGCGGCGCCGAACTCAGGGTGCCGCTCGGCACCACCATCATCGGCGGCCTGCTGCTCAGTCAGCTTCTGACGCTCTACACGACGCCGGTGATCTATCTGACGATGGAGCGCCTCGGCCGCCGCTTTGGCCTTGGCACGACGGCGATCGAGCCCGCTCATCCCGAGATCGAGGCCGGAGAGGATTACCGGCCCGCCAAGGCTGCGGAGTGACGCTATTCCGCTTGAGCGACAACGGTCACGCTATTCGTCTCCGGCGAGATGAAATACTTTAAACACAGGGTCATCCAGAAATTTCGCAGATCGAACAGAAGCGCATATGATGTCGATCACAGTTGAAATCAGCGCAGCGGAACTGCACTTCACCGAGCTTCTTTCAAAAGCCGAAGCCGGAGAAGAGATCATCATTGCCAGAGGCAGCGCGCCTGTAATCCGGATGACGAGAGTTGTTCGCGATCCTCAGGCAAAGCGCGCCATTGCGGAGATTCGTGAAGCTCGCTCAGGCATTGCCGCCACGACAATCGAAGAGATCCTGGCCTGGAGAGACGAGGGACGGCGGTGAATGATTTTGTTCCGTCGATCTTCTGGCATAAAATGCGGAACATCCTGATCCTGGCAGAGCGTCGACGGCGGATCCGCGCCGGTCAGACATATCGATTAATCGTAAGGCTCGAGAAGTTGAAGTTGCGCGACAAAAGTAACAAGCGTGGCGATGTCATCCTATCGTTGGCTAGGGGACACCTTCTGGCCGCTTACGACGCTGCATATTTGGCCCTTGCGATGGCTATTCGGTCCTCCCTCATGACCCTTGACAAGAAACTCGCCGCCGCCACCCGTCTGGAAGGAGTGCCTATCCTCGGCCCTTACTCAGCATGAGCATTTACACCCCTTTCATCCGCCGGCCGATCGGCACGACCCTGGCCTCCGTGGGCCTGTTCCTTGTCGGTGTCGTGGCCTATTTCCAGCTGCCGGTCGCGAGTCTGCCGGCGATCGAGTTCCCGGCCGTGCGGGTGATCGCCTCCCGGCCCGGCGCGGACCCAGCCACGATGGCCGCCACCGTCGCAGCCCCGCTGGAGCGCCGGCTCGGCGAGATTTCCGGCGTCAACGAGTTGACCTCGACGAGTTCGCTCGGCGCGTCCACCATCTCGATGCAGTTCGATTTTTCCCGCAAGGTCGACGATGCGGCGCGTGACGTCCAGGCCGCGCTGAATGCCGCCATCACGGACCTCCCGGGCGACCTTCCGGCGCTGCCGACCTACCGGAAGGCCAATTCGGCCGCCTTTCCGGTCCTGATCCTGGCCCTGACCTCGAAGAACCTGCCGATCTCGACCCTCTACGACGCGGCCGATACGGTCATCGCCCAGAAAATCAGCCAGGTGGACGGCGTCGCCGAGGTCACGGTCAACGGCGCCGCGCAGCCCGCCGTGCGGGTGAGGATCGACCCGCGACGCCTCGCCGCAATGGGGCTTTCGGTCGACGCGGTGAGGCTCGCGCTCGGCAATGCCAACGTCGGACAGGCGATCGGTTCGTTCGACGGGCCGGACCTTACCGAAACCCTGGCGACGACCGATCGTCTCGCGACCCCGGAGGAGTTTGGTGCCATCGCGGTGCGTTCCTCGGGCGGGACGGTGGTCCGGCTCGCCGATGTGGCCGACGTGTCGAACGGTGTCAAAAGCCGGCGCGCCGCCGGATGGTACAACAAGGACCGCTCGGTCCTGCTCATCGTCACCAAGCAGCCGGCCGCCAATGTGATCGACACGGTCGATCGCGTGAAGGCGCTGCTGCCGGATCTCCAACGATGGGTGCCGGCGGGCGTCGACATTTCCATCTTCGCCGACCGCACGGTCACTATCCGGGCGGCGCTGCGCGACATTCAGATCACGCTGCTCGTCACCATCGCGCTGGTCATGGGGGTGGTTCTGGTGTTCCTGCGCCGCGCCACCCCGACCCTCGCGGCCGGTGTCGCGGTGCCGCTTTCGCTGGCCGGAACGGTCGCGGCCATGTGGGTCGCGGGCTTTTCGCTCGATAATCTGTCGTTGATGGCGATCACCATTTCGGTCGGCTTCGTGGTGGATGACGCCATCGTGATGATCGAGAATGTCGCCAGCAACATCGAAAAGGGCCTGCGGCCGATGGCGGCGGCGCTGCTCGGCGCGCGGCAGATCGGCTTCACGGTTGTGTCGATCAGCCTATCCCTGGTGGCGGCCTTCGTGCCTTTGCTCTTCATGGGCGGCATCGTCGGGAGCTTGTTTCGCGAATTCGCGCTGACCTTGACCTTCTCGGTCGTCATCTCGACCGTGGTTTCGCTGACCCTGACACCCATGGTCTGCGCGCATTTCATGAAACCGCACGATGCCCGGCCACCGACTTGGTTCGATAGGCTCTTCGAGCGTTCGCTGTCCGGTCTCGTCGGCGCCTATGCGTCAAGCCTGCGGGTCGCGCTGCGCCATCCTTGGTTCATGGTCCTCGTCATGGCGGCGACGCTCGTGCTGACCGTGCAGATGTTCAAGACCATTCCCAAAGGCTTCGTGCCGGAAGACGACACGGGGCTCATCATGGCCCAGACTCAGGCTTCGGCGGACGTGTCATTCCCGGCCATGGCCAAGCTTCAGCAATCCATCGCCGAGCGCGTGCTCAAGGACTCGGCCGTGGAGGGCGTCGGCTCCTTCATCGGGGGTGGTTCGGGCTCGATCAACCAAGGCCAGATCTTCATCAACCTGAAACCCGAGAACGAGCGTGTTCCGGTCAATCAGGTGATCGAAAGGCTGAGGGGGCGATTGTCGCATGTGCCGGGCATCGCCATCTTCATGATCCCGATCCAGGATCTGCGTGCCGGCGGACGCAGCGGTAAGGGCCAATACCAGTTCACCCTCTGGGATACCGACCTCGACGAGTTGCAGGACTGGCAGCCCAAGGTGCAGGCCCGCCTGCGCAAGGTCCCTGGCGTTGTCGATGTCTCGACCGACCGCGAGCAGGGCGGCCTTCAGGCGAAGGTAATCATCGACCGACAAAAGGCCTCTCGGCTCGGTATTTCGATCCAGGGCATCGACGACGCGCTCAACGATTCTTTCGGCGAACGGCAGGTCTCGACGATTTACAGCCAGCGCAACCAATATCGCGTCGTGCTGGAGGTGGCGCCGGAGAACCAGCTCGACCCCGCCGATCTCAACCGCGTCTATGTGCCGGGCGCGGGGGGCGTTCAGGTGCCGCTCGCGGCTTTCACGAGCATCGAGCGCGGCGTCGCGCCCCTCGTGGTCAACCACCAGGGCGGCTTTCCGTCGGTAACGATCACCTACAATCTCGATGCCGCCGCCAGCCTCGAAACCACCAGCCAAGCCATCACTCGGGCGGTGGCGGACATGCACATACCCGATGGACTGCACGCCGAGTTCGCCGGCGACGCGCTAGTGTTCCAGCAGGGCGCCAGCAGCCAATTGATCCTCATTCTGGCGGCCCTCGGATCTATCTACATCATCCTGGGGGTGCTCTACGAAAGCCTGGTTCACCCACTGACGATCCTTTCGACACTGCCCTCGGCAGGTCTCGGCGCCCTACTGGCGCTGCGTGCCGTCGATATGGAACTGACGGTGATCGCCTTCATCGGGATCATCCTGCTCATTGGCATCGTCAAGAAGAACGGCATTATGCTGGTGGATTTCGCCATTCATGCCGAGCGGACGCAGCAACTCAGTCCGCGCGATGCCATCTATGCCGCCTGCCTCGAACGCTTCCGGCCGATCCTGATGACGACCCTCGCCGCCCTGTTCGGTGCCATGCCGCTCGCCTTCGGGGTCGGGGTTGGGGCTGAATTGCGACGCCCGCTTGGCGTCACCATCATGGGAGGGCTCATCATGAGCCAAGTGCTCACGCTCTATACCACCCCGATTATTTATCTCGGCATGGCGCGGCTGTCGCGGTTGCGCCTGAGGTTCTGGCGGCGACGCACCCCGCCGTCGATGCTCCCCGCACCGGGGGAGTGACGTCGGACACTCCGAGAAGCGCAAGGCGCTTCGCCGGAGCGTCCAACCGGAGGGCCACTATTCCCTTACGCGTCTTCGTTCGAGAGGCTTGCCAAGGCTTCGCCGAGGGCCTTGGTCTTTTCGGCGTTCTTGCCTTCAGCCTTGCCCGCCATCGTCACGGTTTCCTTGCCGAGTTTTTGCAGCAGCTTTTTGATCTGGTCGCCGTCGACCGATTCGGCCTGCAAGTGCTTCTTCAGGTTCTCGAGATCCTTGACGATCGTCTTGGTCCCAGGCGCCTCGGCCTTTTCCAGCGTGGCTTCCCACCCTTCGATGTTCTTCACCGCCGCCGCCACCGTAAAACCTTTGACGCCGTCCTTGATGTGCTTGATGGTCGCATCGAACTGAGGCATTGCCGAACTCCTTCGCGCTTGCCGCCCTGATGGACGGCGCTCACTGAAATGTTTCGCGACCAGCGGGAGTTTCAGCGTTTCGGTTTATGCGCCGCGTCCGAACGCCGCGCGTTGTTGAGGGAGCCGACTGGCTTTCAAAACCTGCGTTCAACCTGCTCGCCCCACCATTCCTCGACGCTCGGCCCGCCAATAGCTGACGCTGTGCCCGAATGGGATGCGCGCTGCTCACCGCCGCTTGTGCTCGATGAGATGCGCCATGTGGCGCAACGCCAGCAGATAGCCATTCGTGCCGAAGCCGGCCATGACGCCCGTCGCGACGAGCGACACGTAGGAATGGTGCCGAAAGTCCTCCCGCTGATGCACGTTGGAGATATGGACTTCGAGGATGGGACAGTCACAGGTCTTCAGGGCATCCAGGATCGCTATGGATGTATGTGTGAAGGCGGCAGGATTGATGATGATCCCGCTCGCGGTCTCCCGCACCGCGTGAATCCAGTCGATGATCTGATGTTCGGCGTTGCTTTGCTTGAAGTCCATGTCGAGGCCGATTTCGGCGGCGAGCACTCGGCAATGCGTCTCGACATCGGCCAGCGTCTCGTGCCCGTAGATGTCGGGCTGGCGCCGGCCGAGCAGGTTCAAATTCGGCCCGTTGAGGATGACGACCTTGGGCAGCATGATCCCTCTGTTCCTCTATCGATAGCCGGACGGCGAGCTATGGAATTTGCCGATCCTCGATGCGAAACTGCCCTCAAAAAGAGACAAACACCATGAGCAAAATCATCGGGAGCCTGCCAGGGAGGCGGTTGCGGACGTGCCATAAGGCGTGTCGTGCCCATTTCGGGAAACGGATCCCCATGATGCGTATCGCTGGCTTGTTCGGCCTTATCCTGGCGCTGATGCCGGCCGCCCTTCCCGTGCCCGCAGTGGCGAGGCCCAGGATCGCACTCCCGCCTGGCCTTCAGCAAGCCGCGACCTTATGCCTGGTGGAAGCGCTCCGCCTATGCCCGAACGCGCTTGCCGCGAAAGACCACGGCGTCGCCTGCATACTGGGAAAGCGTCGCCTTCTCAGCCCGACGTGCCGCACTGTCTACGACCAGGGCGTGAGCTTCCTCAACGGCGGGGATGTTCACCTCGATCTGCGTGCCCTGCAGGCCCATCCTGCCCACCGCCCCTCCCCCTGAAGACTTGACGCCTCGGCATTTCCAACCGCGCCGGCTTTGCTTATAGGTCGGCATGAAGCCAGGAGGTTCGATGTCCGACATGCGGCTCGTGGTCACCGGCGCCGGAGGGCGCATGGGACGGATGCTGATCCGCGCCGTCGAGGAAACGCCGGGCGTGACCTTGGCCGGCGCGCTCGAGCGTTCGGGCTCCGACCTTCTCGGGCAGGACGCGGGCGTGCTGGCCGGTGTCGGCCCGCTCGGTGTCGCGGTATCGGATGATGCGCTCGAGGTTTTGGTCAAGGCCGACGGCCTGCTCGATTTCACGACCCCCGCCGCGACTGTGGACTTCGCGGCTTTGGCCGCCCAGGCGCGGATCGTCCATGTCGTCGGCACTACGGGGCTCGATGACGCCGATCTGCGCCGCCTCGGCTTGGCGGGCCATCACGCGCCGATCGTCCGCTCGGGCAATATGAGCCTTGGCGTCAATCTGCTGGCTGCGCTGGTCCGCCAGGCCGCACAGGCGCTGGGGGCGGATTGGGACATCGAAATCCTTGAAATGCATCACAAGATGAAGGTGGACGCGCCCTCGGGAACGGCGCTGCTTCTGGGCGAGGCCGCCGCCGAGGGCCGCGCGATCTCGCTCAAGGATCGCGCCGTACGCAACCGCGACGGCCATACCGGCGTCCGTCCTCCCGGCGCCATCGGTTTCGCGGCGCTGCGGGGAGGCACCGTCGTGGGCGACCACCGGGTGTTCCTAGCCGGCGAGGGCGAGCGGATCGAACTCGCGCATGTGGCCGAGGATCGCGGCATTTTCGCCCGGGGGGCTATCAAGGCCGCGCTCTGGGCCCGGGGCCGGAAACCGGGCCTCTACGGCATGGCCGATGTCCTCGGTCTCACCTCTTCCTGATAGTCATCCGATCGGAGCCCCCATGGAACGCCTGCTCGTCCTCGTCCGCCACGGCCAAAGCGACTGGAATCTCAAGAATCTGTTCACCGGCTGGAAGGATCCCGATCTCTCGCCCAAGGGCGTCGCGGAGGCTGAGACGGCCGGCCGGGCGCTGAAGGAGATCGGACCCTTCGACATTGCGTTCACGTCGGCGCTGACCCGGGCGCAACACACGCTCAAGCTGATCCTTGGCGAAGTCGGTCAGGTCGGCCTCGAAACCATTGCCGACCAGGCGCTGAACGAGCGCGATTACGGCGACCTTTCAGGTCTCAACAAGGACGAGGCGCGCGCCAAATGGGGCGAGGAGCAGGTGCTTATCTGGCGCCGCTCTTACGACATCAACCCACCGGGCGGCGAGAGCCTGAAGGACACCGTCGCCCGCGCCTTGCCCTACTATTGCCAGAAAATCCTTCCGCGCGTGCTCGGGGGTGAGAAGGTACTTATCGCCGCCCATGGCAATTCGCTGCGCTCGCTCATCATGGTGCTCGACGGCCTGACGCCCAAGACCATTCCGGCTGTCGAACTCGCGACCGGCGTCCCCATCGTCTATCGGCTCAATGCCGATTCGACGGTTCTGTCCAAGGACGTTCTGACGCCTTGACAGGCGAAAGCGGGGAGGCCTCCAAGCGGGCATGGTCGCAGGCCGACACATCAGTCCTGTCAAAGTAGAAGACCTGCATTGCGTTTTCGGGGTGGTTACCGGCCGGTAACGCCACCCCATATCCGAGGTGACGATCCGCTTACTTCTCAAGGATTTTTCATGCCCAGCCTGTTCGACCCGATCATGGTCGGTGACCTCGCCCTCAAGAACCGTATCTTCATGGCGCCGCTGACTCGCTGCCGCGCGGTCGGCGGCGGACGCGTGCCCAATGACCTGATGGTGGAATATTACACTCAGCGCGCCTCCGCCGGGCTGATCCTCACCGAGGCGACTTCGGTGACATCGATGGGCGTCGGCTATCCGGACACACCGGGCATCTGGTCGGACGCGCAGGTCGAAGGCTGGAAAAAGGTCACGAGTGCGGTCCATAAGGCCGACGGCATCATTCTGCTCCAGCTCTGGCATGTCGGCCGGATCTCGGATCCGAGCTATCTCGACGGTGCTTTGCCCGTGGCGCCAAGCGCCGTAAAGCCGGCCGGCCATGTCAGCCTCGTCAAGCCGACAAAGGACTATGAGACACCCCGGGCGCTGGAGCTGAGCGAGATTCCGAGCCTCGTCGAGGCCTATCGCAAGGGTGCCGAAAACGCCAAGCGGGCGGGGTTCGACGGCGTGGAGATTCATGGAGCCAACGGCTACCTGCTCGACCAATTCCTGCAGGACAAGACCAACAAGCGTACCGATTCCTACGGCGGTTCGATTGAAAACCGCGCCCGGCTGATGCTCGAAGTCACCGACGCCTGCATCGTTGTCTGGGGGGCGGGTCGCGTCGGCATGCATCTCGCGCCTCGCGCCGATGCTCACGACATGGGCGACAGCGATCGCACGGCCACCTTCACCTATGTGGCGAAAGAATTGGGCGCCCGCAAATCGCCTTCATCTGCGCTCGCGAGGCGCTGGGAGAGGACCAACTCGGCCCCAAGCTCAAGGCGGCGTTCGGGGGCGTCTATGTCGACCACGAGCGCTTTTCGAAGGCGGATGCGCAGGCGGTTATCGATGATGGCCGCGCCGACGCGGTCGCCTTCGGCAAGCTGTTCATTGCCAATCCGGACCTGCCAAAGCGTTTTGCCGAAAACGCTCCGCTGAACGAGCCGAACCCGGCAACCTTCTACGCCGCCGGCGCCGAGGGCTATACGGATTATCCGGCCTTGGTTCACGCCCTCGCATGAATGCTTGACGTCGCAGAGGCGGCTTCCTACCTCAATGACAACATCATGAGCGCTTCGCGCTCACACCCGGGGTTCATCATGGCCGACGCCAATTCCGCTACCACTAAGGTGACCGACGCGAGTTTCGACGAGGACGTGCTGAAGTCGTCCGAACCGGTCGTCGTCGATTTCTGGGCCGAATGGTGCGGCCCTTGCCGCATGATTGCCCCGGCGCTCGAAGAGATCGCCAAGGAAATGAAGGGTAAGGTCAAGGTCGTTAAGTTCAATATCGACGAAAATCCCGAGGTTCCGGGCTCGCTCGGTATCCAGTCGATCCCGACCTTGCTGCTGTTCAAGGACGGCAAGGTCGCCTCGAAAACGGTTGGCGCTAAGCCCAAGGGCGAACTCGTCCGCTGGATTTCCAGCGCTATCTGATCCTCATCGATCTCGACGAACCCTCGCCCGGCCTCGTGCCGGGCGATTTCGTATCGGCCCGGCTACCCGTTTGCGCCGTTGGCGGGTCCACAGGGAAACTCCGTCGATCAAGCGTTCAAGGTTGCCTGCGGCTGGACGCGCCGCGCGCGAGGGCCCCCGCGACTTAGGTTAGGCGTTGGGGCATACCGTCGGAGATCCGATAGCGCATGGCGATGCCAATCGCTAAAACTACACCATAACAATGCACTTCCGCAACGAGGGTCCACCTGAGGCTCGGGCCATTGTATGGCCTTTCGCCGCCCGATCGATCTTTGCCGCGCCGTGCCGCATTGCTGGTCGATCGCGGCCTTTTTTAGTCCGGTGGAGTCCCGTTGCACGCCAACACCTCGCCCGCCAGATAGAGAGAGCCGGTGATGAGGATGCGCGGGGGAACCCGCCATTCGCGCGCCGACAGATAGCGCAGCCCCGCCTCGACGCCGCCGCAAGCGGCCGATTCCATGCCGGCGAGGGTCGCGGCGTCTGCGATATTCTCAGTGCTTCGGCCGCTCTGCTCGCCCGTAATCGGCACGGCAATCAGTTCTTGCGCCAGCCCCTTGAACGAAGAGAGAAACGCCAAAGGATCCTTGCTGGCGAGCATGCCGCAGATCAGGATCAACGGTCGGGTCTGGCGTTCCTCCATTTCCGCCATGGCTCCGGCCAGCACGCGCCCGCCATCGGCATTGTGACCGCCGTCGAGCCAGAGTTCGACCCCCTCGGGCGCCAAGGCATGCAGTCGTCCGCGCCGCAGCGGTTGCAGACGCGCCGGCCAATCGGCCCTCGCCAAGCCCATCTCGAAAATGGATGACGGCAGGTCGGGTTCGAGGGCGCGGAGGGCCGCGATCGCATTTGCGGCGTTGCCGTGTTGATGACGCCCGGTGAGACGCGGCAGCGGGAGATCGAGCAAGCCCTTCTCGTCTTGGTAGACGAGGCGGCCATGTTCCTCGTGACAGGTGAAATCCTCGCCGCCGATCAGAACAGGGGCGCCAACGCGCGCCGCCTGCCGCCGGAGGACCGTCAAGGCCACCGGATCCTGCTCGGCCAGGATCGCCGGCGAGCCGCGTTTCAAAATCCCCGCTTTTTCGAAGGCGATCGCTTCAACGGTGGACCCCAGGAATTCGGAATGGTCGATCGAGACCGGCGTGACGATTGAAGCGATCGGCGCGGCGATGACGTTTGTGGCATCGAACCGGCCGCCGAGGCCGACTTCGAGCAGCAGGACATCGGCCGGATGTCTCGCGAACAACATGAAGGCTGCCGCGGTCGTGATTTCGAAGACGCTGATCGACTGGCCCGCGTTGACCCGCTCGGCTTCCTCGAACGCCTCCGCCAGGGCCTCGTCTTCCACGAGGCGTCCACCGCCGGTTCGCCCGAGCCTGATCCGCTCATGAAACCGAACCAGGTGAGGCGAAGTATAGACGTGCACCCGGCGTCCGGCCGCCTCCAGCATGGCGCGCATGAAGGCGATCGTCGATCCCTTACCGTTGGTTCCGGCGACGTGGATGACCGGGGGGAGCTTGCGCTCGGGATGGTCGAGATCCTTGAGGAGCCTTTCGATCCGTCCGAGCGACAGGTCGATCCGTTTCGGATGAAGCGGCAGAAAGCGCTCCATCAGGAGATCGGCACGGTTTTGGCCAAGCGACATGCGGGATGGCCTGAGCGGTCAGGCCGCAACGGGCGTAGGCTTGGCGGTGCGGACGACAGGAACGCGGTCGCGCGCATTCTGAGTCAACAATCCGCACAAGCGTGCCAGGGTCGCGCGCATGTCACGACGATGCACGACCATGTCGAGCATGCCATGCGCCTTGAGATATTCGGCGCGCTGGAAGCCTTCGGGCAATTTTTCGCGCACCGTCTGCTCGATGACGCGCGGACCAGCGAAGCCGATCAGAGCGCCAGGCTCGGCGATATGGATGTCGCCCAGCATGGCGTAGGAGGCCGTCACCCCGCCGGTGGTGGGATTGGTGAGGACCACGATATAGGGCAGTCTGGCTTGGCGCAGGCGAGTGACCGCCACCGTGGTGCGAGGCAGTTGCATCAGCGAGAAAACGCCTTCCTGCATGCGGGCGCCGCCCGATGCGGCGAACAGCACGAACGGGCTCTTCGCCTGGACGGCCCGCTCCGCCCCGGTGATGATGGCCTCTCCGGCCGCCATGCCGAGCGAGCCGCCGATGAAGCCGAAATCCTGTACCGCGATCACGACGTCCCGCCCTTCGAGCTTGCCGGCGCCGAGCTTGATGGCATCGATGAGCCCCGTCTTCAACCGGGCTTCTTTCAGCTTGTCGGCGTAACGCTTCTCGTCGCGGAATTTCAACGGGTCGACCAGGACTTCGGGCAGCGCGATATCCTCCCACTGGCCGCCGTCGAAGGTCGTGGCCAATCGGGTACGCGCGTCCATGCGCATGTGATAGTCGGACCCCGGCACCACGAAAAGGTTGTTTTCCAAATCCCTGTGGAAGACGAGTTGGCCGCTGTCCGGACATTTGACCCAGAGGTTTTCCGGCGTCTCCTTCTTGAGGAAGGAGCGGATCTTCGGAGGAACGACGTTGTGGATCCAGCTCATGAATGGGAACCCTGGTAGGTCGGCGCCGTTTTGACGACCGATCTGACGCCGGTCGCCAGATGCTCGACGAAAGCGGCAACGCTTGCGACGCTCTTGGCGGTGGCTTGCCCGTCCGTGAGCGTCCCGGCCAAAACGTCGATCAAGGCCGTGCCGACCACCACGGCGTCGGCATGGGCGGCGATCGCGGCGGCGCTTTCCGGATTACGGACGCCGAAACCGACCGCGACGGGCAGATGAGTGTGTCGCTTGATCCGTACCACCGATGCACCGACTTTGGCATAATCGGGCACGGCCGCGCCCGTGATGCCTGTGATCGACACGTAATAGACGAAGCCGCTGGTATTGGCCAGAACAGCCGGGAGGCGCCTGTCATCCGTCGTCGGCGTGGCGAGGCGGATGAAGTTGAGGCCCGCCTTGAGGGCCGGCACGCAGAGTTCGCCGTCTTCCTCGGGCGGCAGATCGACCACGATCAGTCCATCGACGCCCGCCTCGCGAGCCTCGGCGAGAAAGCGTTCGACGCCGTAGATATAGATGGGGTTGTAGTAGCCCATCAGAACGATGGGCGTCGCGTCGTCGCTCGTGCGAAAACCGCGCACCAGCGCCAAGGTTTTGCTGAGCCGATGGCCGCTTTTCAGGGCCCGCAGCGCCGCCGCCTGGATGGTCGGTCCATCCGCCATCGGATCGGTGAAGGGCATGCCGAGCTCGATCACATCGGCGCCCGCGCCAGGCAAGGCTTTGAGCAAGGCCGCCGAGGTCGCCTCGTCGGGGTCGCCCGCCATCATGAAAGTGACGAGGCCGGCACGTTTTTGACGGGCGAGATCGGCGAAACGGGCGTCCATACGGGCTGTCATCGGGTCACATCCCGCCGAGGTGATCGGCCACGGTGAAGATATCCTTGTCGCCGCGCCCGCACATGTTCATCACCATCAAGTGGTCGCGGGGTCGTTCGGGCGCAAGCTTGAGCACGGCAGCCACCGCATGGGCTGGCTCCAGCGCGGGAATGATGCCTTCGAGCTTGCAGCAGAGCTGAAACGCCGCCAGGGCCTCCTTGTCGGTGGCGGACAGATAGGTGACGCGACCCACATCCTTCAGCCAGGAATGTTCGGGACCGATGCCCGGATAGTCGAGGCCCGCCGAGATCGAATGGCCTTCCTCGATCTGTCCGTCGTCGTTCATGAGCAGGTAGGTGCGATTGCCGTGCAGGACGCCCGGCCGTCCGCCGGCGAGGGAGGCCGCATGGGCCGGTGTATCGAGCCCGTGGCCGGCCGCCTCGACGCCAAAAATCTCGATGCCGGGGTCGTCGAGGAACGGATGGAACAGGCCGATCGCGTTGGAGCCGCCCCCAATGCAGGCGACCAGCGAATCGGGCAAGCGGCCCTCGCGCTCCTGCATCTGCTGGCGCGTCTCGGTCCCGATGATCGATTGGAAATCGCGGACCATGGCCGGATAGGGATGCGGCCCTGCGGCCGTACCGATGCAGTAGAACGTGTCATCCACGTTCGTGACCCAGTCGCGCAATGCCTCGTTCATCGCATCCTTGAGCGTGCGGGCGCCCGACTGGACCGGAACCACCTCGGCCCCCAGCATCTTCATGCGAAAGACGTTGGGTTTTTGACGCTCGACGTCGACAGCGCCCATATAGACCACACAGGGCAGCCCGAACCGGGCACAGGCGGTGGCCGTCGCGACGCCATGCTGGCCTGCCCCCGTCTCGGCGATGATCCGGGTCTTGCCCATGCGCCGCGCGAGCAGGATCTGCCCCAACACATTGTTGATCTTATGCGCGCCGGTATGGTTCAGTTCGTCGCGCTTGAAATAGATCTTCGCGCCCCCGCAATATTCGGTCAGACGTTCGGCGAAGTAGAGCGGCGAGGGGCGGCCCACATAATGCGTGTGAAGGTCGGCGATCTCAGCCGCGAAAGCCGGGTCCGCCCTCGCGGCCCCGTAAGCCTGCTCAAGTTCGAGGATCAGCGGCATCAAGGTTTCGGCGACGAACCGTCCGCCGAACAGGCCGAAATGGCCGCGTTCGTCCGGGCCGTTGCGGAAAGAATTCGGCTGTTCGGGTTTCACCACCTGGCATCTCCTCAAGGCCGATCCCCGGCCCTACGCGGATGAACGCGCCGCACGCAGGAAGTCTCGAATCCTGTCCGCCGATTTTACGCCGGGCGACGTCTCGACCCCCGATGATACATCCACTGCGGGTGCGCCGGTCACCGTCAGCGCGCGACGGACATTCTCCGAATCAAGCCCTCCCGAAAGCATGAAGGGGACCGGCAGGTCAAGCGCCGACAGGATTTGCCAATCGAAGGCCACGCCGTTGCCCCCCGGCAGGGCCGAGCCTCGCGGTGGCTTTGCATCGAACAGGATCTCGTCGGCCACCCCGGCATAGGCCCGGGCCGCAGCGAGATCGGAAGCCGCCGACACGCCCACCGCCTTGATGACCGGCAGGCCGAAGCGCGCACGAACGGCCGCGACCCGCTCCGGCGTCTCATGTCCATGCAATTGCAGCATGTCTGGCATCGCGGCGCGGATGATGTCGATCAACGCGGCGTCGTCGGCATCGACCGTCAGAGCCACGACGGCTGCACGGCCTTTCACGCGCGACGAAAGGCGGGTGGCCCGATCGTGGGTGACATGGCGGGGGCTCTTGGCGAAAAACACGAAACCGACCCGATCGGCGCCCGCATCAAGGGCGACATCCAGCGTGTCCTTGCTCGACAACCCACAAATCTTGACCAGAGGCGGCATTGTCGGAAACTCAGACTCAC
Source organism: Lichenihabitans sp. (assembly GCA_965214365.1). Lineage (GTDB taxonomy): Bacteria > Pseudomonadota > Alphaproteobacteria > Rhizobiales > Beijerinckiaceae > Lichenihabitans. The sequence continues at coordinate 943,643 of CBDCBM010000001.1, read as the reverse complement.
TTGGACGTCCGGCTCTATAGCCGAAAACATCGGCCGCGAACACTTGGACCTCCGCCATCCAGAGCGAGGGAAGGACCCGTCCCGCCAGTGCTTCGCCTCGGTAAGCGGCGCGGTCCAGGCCCTGGCTCAGGCCGCCCTTGAATCGCTTGCGGCGACCGCACCGCCCTTGCGTCCAAACCCCATTTTTTTGGCCAGCATCGAGCGGGACTTCGCATAGGCTGGGGCGACCATCGGATAGTCGTCGGGCAGACCCCACTTCTCACGATAGAGTTGCGGCGACAAGCCATAGTCGCTCATCAGGTGACGCTTGAGCGATTTGAATTTTTTGCCGTCTTCGAGGCAGATCAAATAGTCGTCGGTAATCGACTTCTTGATCCGTACGGCGGGCTTCGGCTCCTCGTTGACCGGGGAGATCGTCGCGCCAATCACGGCGATCCGCGCCAGACCGTGGTAGACCGATTCAACTAGCATCGGAAGCTCCTGCGCCGGTACAGGGTTTCGTGCCACGAAAGCGGACACTACCTTGATGGTCAATTCCATCACGGTCTCACTCGATATTTGAGTCATCGCTGTCTCTCCTCCCAAACCAATTTTGCGAATCATCGGTATCTGCGCAGCATATATTAAAAGAGAGGGGATGTTTGTTGGCAAGATTTTGACGTTGTCAGTGTCGTTTTTTAGACTTTGCCCGCCGAGCGATCAAATCGAGGCCATTTGGTTGGCCTTACGATCGGGGGGCCTTCCTCATTGAAAATCCAGGCTTCAGTCCATATAACATCCCCATGGATGGTGTGGGGATGGTTTTGACGATGGATACGACCGGGACCGCGATGCGCGACATACGCTCCAAACAGATCGAGAGCGAAAAGATCACCATCAATCTCGGCCATGTGGATCTGGGTCAGGTCGATCTTATGGTGCAGGAGGGATTTTACTCGAACCGGACCGATTTCATCCGAACCGCCATCCGCAACCAACTGGAACGGCACGCCGAGGCGGTCCGTCAATCCGTCGCACGTCGGCGCCTCGATCTCGGACTTCGCCATTATTCGCGTCAGGATCTCGAATCCGCAGCCGCTGCGGGCGAGCGGCTGGACATTCAGGTCCTTGGCCTCGCCAGCATCGCGGAGGATGTGCCGCCCGATCTGGCCTGCCGGGCCATTGCATCGATACGGGTCCTCGGCGCGTTCCATGCTAGCCAAGCGGTCAAAACCGCACTCCGCGACAGGATATGCTGAACGCCTTCGGACGACCTCTTCGTATCGTTAAGCCTGTTGCAACCCCGGCGGGTCTTCCTGGATGGGCCGCCAGTCATTTTGTCGTTGTACTGTTTTGTCCTCAACGGGCCGGCCTCGGCCCCAAGCATTCGCCTTTAACAGGAACCTTTACAATGGTGTCGAAACAGCAGGAAGCCATGGCCGAAGTCACCCGCCTGACCCGCGATGGACGGCTGGGAGAAGCCATGGCGCTGCTTCAAGGCCGGGTTTCTGCGCATGAAAGGACCCTCGTCAATACGCCGCTCGCCGTGGAGACGTCGCTTCAGGGGCTCGTCGAAAGCCTGGAACCCCTAGGTGCCGGCGCTTGGCTCAAGACCCGGCCAACACCCTTCAGGCGTGAGCATCATGCCGAACCGGTCCAGGGCGCTTTGTTCGAGACCCGCCATTTTGCCAACCGCTCGGGAAGCCGTGCCTATCGGCTCTACGTGCCTCGTAGCCATAACGGACAGGCCCTGCCCTTGGTCGTGATGCTGCATGGCTGCCAGCAATCGTCGGAGGATTTCGCTACCGGTACCCGCATGAACAGCCTGGCCGAAGAGCTTGGGTTTGTGGTCGCCTATCCGGAGCAGTCCTACGCCGCGAACCAGTCTCGCTGCTGGAACTGGTTCGTTCCCGGCGATCAGGCCCGCAATGGCGGCGAACCGTCGCTGATTGCGGGGATTACCCAGCAGATCATGCAGGATGTCGCGGTGGATCCGGCACGGGTTTTCATCGCGGGTCTATCGGCCGGGGGTGCGGCAGCAGCCATCATGGGCTCCACTTATCCGGAGCTTTATGCCGGGGTCTGCGTCCATTCCGGGCTCGCTTGCGGCGCGGCGCGGGATATGTCGTCCGCCTTTTCGGCTATGCAAGCAGGCGGCGCCGTGCCGGTGGGGCTGCCTGACCATCCTCGACGCACCATCGTTTTCCATGGCGACCGCGATCATACGGTCAATATCGTCAACGGCGATCAGGTCATCGCCCAATCCATGGGATCGGGCGACTACCGGGACAGTGTGACCCGAGGGCAGTCGGCCGGCGGGATGTCCTATACGAGGACCGTGCATGCCGGACTCGGCGCGACCCCCGTGCTCGAACACTGGGTTCTGCATGGCCTGGGTCACGCCTGGTCGGGCGGCAGCTCTGCGGGGTCCTTCACCGATCCCCGGGGACCCGACGCGAGTCGGGAAATGATGCGGTTCTTCCTCGACGAGAACCGGAGTGCCGCCGATTATTGAGCGCCGAGCGCGCTGCGCATCTCCTTGAACGAGACGAGCCGGCGCCGGGCTTCGTCCCACAGCACCAATCGGGGACAGCGGAAGCTTTGTCGGAGCGTCAACCGGCCCACCTGCCGCAGTTCGGGATGGTCTCGGAGCACTTCGCCCAGACGATAATAGGGTATGCGGCTTGCCAGGTGATGGACGTGGTGGATGCCGATATTGGCCGTGAACCAGCGCAGGACATCGGGCAGGTCGTAATGTGAGCTGCCGTGGAGCGCCGCCTCATGCACACTCCATGTGCCCCCCTCGCTCCATTGCGTATCCTCGAACTGGTGCTGCACGTAAAACAACCACACCCCAGCCGAGGCGGCGAGCAGGATCACAGGGACATGCACCAGCAGGAAGGGTACGGCGCCGAAATACCATATTCCGACGCTGACGATGGCGGCGATCGTCAGGTTCGTTCCCATGGTGCTGAACCAGGACTCGGCCCGGCGCATCAAGCCGAAGGGCAGGCGATATTGCAGCAAAAACAAAACTGTCGGGCCGATGCCGAACATCACGGCGGGGTGGCGGTAGAGCCGATAGCGCAACCGTCCCCACATCGATCGGCCGAGATATTCGCGCACGGTCAGCGTATCCACATCGCCGATGCCTCGGCTGTCGAGATTGCCCGAGGTCGCATGGTGGATCGCATGGCTACGCCGCCAATAGTCGTAGGGCGTCAGCGTCAGGATGCCGAGCACGCGCCCGGTCCAGTCATTGGCGGCCCGGCCCGGAAAGAACGACCCGTGGCCGCAATCGTGCTGGATCATGAACAGCCGAACCACGAGGCCGGCCGTTGGCAGCAACAGCAACGCCACGAGCCAGACATGGCCGAAATGAACAGCCAGCACCATGACCAGCCAGGACGCCGCGAACGGCAGAAGAGTGATCGCAAGCTCCAGAATGCTTCGCCACACGCTCGGCGTCCGGTAGCGGGCGAGCGTCTGCATCCACTCGCGCGCCGTGAGCCGATCGGGCGGCGTGATGTGTTCGGCCGTCATGGTCTGGTCCCTCACATCGTCTCCGGTCGCCGTCGAGGCCGGGCCGCTCGCCCTATGACCTTAAAACTCTATGCGCCAATCATGTTCAAACCTGGAGGCCACGCCAGATCCCGATCAGTAATATCTCGGTTTGTTCGCATCCCCTAGCGCACCGACTGAAATTGAAGGTATGTCTTCAGTCCAATGGACTAGACCCACACATTCGAGTGACTCGACCCCACGCCATGAATCATACGTCGGGTCGCACCACAGGCGCGGAGTGAAGATGTCGCAGGATCGTCCTCCCTTGCCGCCCTTCACACGGGATGCCGCGATCCGGAAGGTACGGGCTGCGGAGGATGGTTGGAACGGCCGAAACCCCGAAACGGTGTCACTGGCCTACACACTCGACAGCCGTTGGCGCAATCGCTCCGCATTTTTCGAAGGCCGGCCCAGAATCGTCGATTTCCTGACCCGGAAGTGGCGGCGAGAGCTCGACTATCGACTGATCAAGGAACTCTGGGCCTTTTCCGACGATCGCATCGCGGTGCGCTTCGCCTATGAATTCCATGACCGGAATGGCCGCTGGTTTCGGGCCTATGGCAACGAGAATTGGGAATTCGACGCTCATGGGCTGATGCGCGCACGCCATGCCAGCATCAACGACCTTGCGATCGCCGAGAGCGAGCGGCTGTTCCGCTGGGATGCCAGTGGTCCCCGTCCCACCGACCATCCGGGCTTGAGCGACCTCGGGCTTTGAGGCCGACGATCGCGCGCTCCATCGCCCGTGCGACCGCTCCATCAATAAGCGCCAGCAGTCCGAAAGCCTGCTTGCGTCCGAATCGAGCCTATGGCACATCAGTCCCGCATCGATACGCCATGGCGTCGCCCGATGCGTCGCTGCCGTAGCTCAGTGGTAGAGCACTCCCTTGGTAAGGGAGAGGTCGAGAGTTCAATCCTCTCTGGCAGCACCATCTCCATGCTACTACATTCCACGCTGGAGCCCGGTGCCGAAGATCGCGTCGGTGCTTTCGATACCTTTAACTTTTGAGGTTAGTGAGTGGTAATGGGCCGCGACCTCTAAGAGTCGCCCCGTCGGATTATTGACAACGCAAAGCTGCCAATTAACGGCGTTCAATAGGTGGTCATTCGGCTTGCTGAGCCGTTGAACGCGAAATTCACTGACTTCCAGAGATGCATTACCCTTGGGCCAATCCGCCCAACGTGAAGACTGGTATATCCGCCGGACCGTCACAACAGCTGTACGCGCCATGCACTGTTTTCAACTGATGGCCGCCGCGCCCATCAAGATCCAAGCCGCACACAAACCCGCCGCGATCCAAATTGTGCGATCCATGTCACACCCCCATTAGTTAATGTATGGTTAACACCAGGTTCTTCAAAAAGTTCGCGCCTTCAACTTGACTTGAAAGTTTTTTTATCGCCGGAGGCGTCCCAGCATCCTGGATGTTAAGATTCCGGGTTCCCTATGGGCCGCTTCTTGGATTGTCCCATGACCGACAAACGACGGGTCGCGCGAAAAAAGTCCTTTCTGACGGCTTATGTCAGTCTCGACGCGAGCCAAAAGCCGATCCCCTGCCTGGTCCGTGATTTGTCGCGAACCGGGGCACGGATCATCCTGGCTGGCGCGGATCGGATGCCGGATCTCTTCGAGCTTCAGATCAACGGCCGAGATCAAATCCTTCATGTCGAGACCCGCTGGCGCGGGACCACCGAGATCGGCGTCCGCCTGATAGCAAAGACCCCCGTCGACCACGCGACGACTGACCGGGCCTGCGCATGAGCGCCTCTCGATTCATGTGGACGCTGGGCCTTCGGGTGGCGGCCCGCGTTTCGGCCGTGGCCGCAATCTGTTAAACAAGGCCACATCGAGAGGCCATGCGGAGCTTGAGCCAAGTCGATGCCGCGTCCCCGTCGCGGCATGCGGCGCCGATTCCGAGGGCAATCAATCGCATCATGACAATCGCCATCGATCTTGGACTGACGGCCGACGACCCTGGCTCTCCGGCTTTGCTCGATCTCGAGGAATTGTTGGCGACACGGCTGCTCGTGCAAGGCAATTCAGGCTCGGGGAAATCGCATCTGCTGCGTCGCCTGCTCGAGCAGAGCGCCGTCCATGTGCAGCAACTCGTGATCGATCCCGAGGGCGACTTCGTCGGCCTCGCCGAGCGTTTTGGCCATGTCGTGATCGACGGCGACCGTGGCCTCGGCGATCTCGACTGCATCGCGGGCCGGATTCGTCAGCATCGGGTCTCGGCCGTCCTCAACCTCGAAGCGCTTGACCCCGAAAACCAGATGCGGGCCGCTGCGGTCTTCCTCAATGCGCTGTTCGATGCCGAGCGCGACCATTGGTTCCCGATGCTGGTGGCGGTGGATGAGGCGCAACTCTTCGCACCCGCCGTCGCGGGCGATGTTGCCGAGGAGGTCAGAAAGGCGTCACTCGGCGCGATGACCAATCTCATGTGCCGTGGCCGTAAGCGAGGTCTTGCCGGCATCATCGCCACGCAGCGCTTGGCGAAGCTCGCCAAAAACGTTGCGGCGGAAGCGACGAACTTCCTGATGGGGCGCACTTTCCTTGATATCGACATGGCTCGGGCGGCGGATCTCTTGGGTCTCGAGCGACGCCAAGCCGAAATATTCCGGGAATTGAAGCAAGGGCATTTCGTAGCCCTTGGCCCGGCGCTGGCGCGGCGGCCCAAGACGGTGAGGGTCGGCAGCGTCGAAACCCAGCCGCGAGCCGGGACTCCGAAACTTGTGCCGCTACCCGAGCAACATGGCGAGGCGACGCGCGATCTGGTGCTGGGGCCGGTACCGGCCGGCCCCACCCGCATGTCCGAACGCAGGGTGGCATCGCCCCCCAAACCCTCGATGACCCAGATCCTCGAGGACATCGTGCGCGACCGGTCGAACGCCGACCCGGAAGCCGAAGCCGCGCCGGGCCTGTCGCCCGACGAACGCGACCTCGCCTTCCGCCGCTTGGCATATGACATGATGCGAGACGCCGAGGCCGCGTTCCGGCCAGAGCCGGTCCTCTATGGCGATTTTCAAACGCGCTGCCGCATCGCCCGCATTGGCGGGGGGCCGATTCCCATGACGGAATTCAAACTGCATTTGAGTGTCGCGAGAGCGGGCATCGATCCAGATACGGTCGACCGCGAGGCCTGGGACCGCGCGATCGACATGGCCAAGACAATTCCGGAGGACATGCAGGCCGTCTACCTGATTTTGGCCGGCGCCGCGCTACGGCAGGCGCCCTGCCCTTCGGATTTCGACGTCGCGCGGCGTTGCGGGATGCATTCGGCGGGCCGCGCCCGCAGCCGCATCAAGCACCTCGATAAAAACGACCTTGTAGTGACGCGTAACGATTCTTCGGGACGCCGTATCGCCATCTTGCCTGATCTGGGGTGGGAGACAGCGCCGGGAGACCCCAATGCCCCGGCCGAAGACCCCGATCTTCTTGCCGCGGAATAGGCCACGAAAGGCTAATTACGCGACGTCGCCAGAAGCATCACGGACGACGGCCGCATTCGCGCGCCGTGCCAATCATTGCCCGAGCGATGCTCCGGTCATGCGCAAGGCGTACCGCATCTGAAATCCACGGCCCCACGAACCATCGCCAAGGGCGCCATTCCATAGTGTCGTCCAGACACGGCAGGTACGGCCGCAAGCCTTCTCAACAGGGTTTCAAATTGGCGCGGCTCGACCCGGTCAGCCCGCATAACAGTGCGGATCATCGGATCAGTCATCACTTCGTCGATCGTCAGATCATCGTAGCGCTTGGTCATCTGGCATTCTCCTGGAGTACGCCCGGCAGCACCAAGACGGAGTCTCGTCACAACCGTTTGACGGTATTCGTTCGCGGTTCTGGGCCATGCGGCAAAGCCGCGCCGCCTCGTCGAAGCCGAGGGTTCGAACCAGCCCGCCCGATGCGGGCCTCCTGAAACATTACTGATCGGTAACAGATCGTTTGTTACAGACCGGTCACATCGAAGTCAAGGCTTACGATCTCTCGAGACGGAGCATTTCTCCGCCTCACAGATCTTAGAACACGCTGGCTGGGCGCAGGATTGGTCGGCTCGAGGTTTTTTTCCGACAGCCGTATGAAAGGGTGCCTTGTTGATGAACGATCAGGGCCGCCCGGCCCTGGCGGCCCTCACGCGTCCGCCGGCCCATCCCGACGACCGCCAAGCGCCTCGATCTGTTCGAGCAGGCGGGAAAAATCGACCGGCTTCGGGTGATAATCGTCGCAACCCGCCGCGATGGCCTTTTCCCGGTCGCCCGACATCGCATGCGCCGTGAGGGCGATGATCGGCACATGGGCGCTGATGGCATCCGCCTTGATGATCGCCGCCGCAGTCCAGCCGTCGACGATGGGCAGGTTCATGTCGAGAAGAATGACATCGGGCCGCTCGGATTTCGCCAGATCGACCCCTTGTTGTCCATCCGTCGCGAGGACCACATCGAAACCGCGCCGCCGCAGCCGCCGGGAGAGGAAATCCCAAATTTCTTCGTGATCCTCGACGAGCAAAATCCGCATCAAAAGGTCTCCGGCAGTCGCAGCTTTGTGTCCGGCGCCATCATGGTGCGCAACTCCACGGCAAGGTCGGCCAGCCGGAGGCCCCCCTTGGCGATCACGCGGTCGGCGTCTTTATCGAGGCGCCTCTGCTCCTCGGCGGTCACATCCTTGGCGGTCAGCACGATCACCGGCACCGTGCCGCCTTCCGGCTTCTGACGCAGTTTCCGCAGAAAATCGAACCCATCCACCACCGGCATCATCAGATCGAGTAAAATAACGCCCGGCGTGCCCCGCTCGGCAAGTTGATCCAAGGCCTGCCGCCCGTTTCCCGCCTCCGCCACCGACCACCCCTCGCGGGACAACATGAATCGCAACCGCTCGCGGACATCCGGATCATCGTCGATCACCATGACGGTGCCAGTATCCTTGCGAGGCAGAAAGCGCTCCATGAGAAGTTTCAGGCGGCTCCATTCGACAGGCTTGACGAGATAATCCGTCGCCCCCAGCGCATAGCCGAGGCCTTCCTCGTTGACGACCGAAATCATGATGACCGGCGTTGTCGCGAGGTCCGGGTCGGACCGCATGGCATGGAGAACGGACCAGCCATCCATACGCGGCATCTCGACATCCAAAAGAACGACCTCGGGACGAAGCGCACTGGCTAGCGAGAGGCCCGCACGACCATCCGCCGCGCAGGTCACGTTAAACCCCTCACGCTGCAAATATCGCGTCAGGAGTTCGCGTGCCGAAGGATCGTCATCGACAACGAGGACTCGTTTGCCGGCTCCCTCCGACGATGTGACGAGGGGTTGGAGGGCTTCAGTGACCGCACCCGCGCCGCGGCCCCGATCCGCGTCGAGGTTCTGCGCGATGCGCAGCCGGAACACCGACCCTTTTCCCGACAGGCTTTCAACCTCGATGTCGCCGCCGAGTTGACGGGCCAGGGCGCGGGTGATGGCAAGGCCGAGGCCCGACCCGCCAAACTCGCGCGTCGTCGATTCATCGGCTTGGCTGAACCGCTGGAACAGCCGGCCGACTTGGTCGGCGGACATCCCGATGCCGGTGTCTTCAACCTCGAACACGAGGTCAGGACCTGGGAACTCGGCCTCGGCCGTCTCGGAAGCCACGCCCTCCTCGCGCCGGATCCGTAGGGTGATCGTGCCATTCTCAGTGAATTTTGCCGCATTGCCGATAAGATTCAACAGGCATTGGCGTAGCTTGACCTCGTCCGACCGCAGCCTTCCGATGTTGTCCGGCACATCGAGTACCATGCGATTGGAGCGCTTTTTCACCAAAGGGCCGGATGTCGCCATGACATCGTCGAGCACGGAGCCAAGGTCGAACCATTCGGAGGTCAGCGTCATTCGTCCGGCCTCGATCTTGGCGAGGTCCAGTACATCGTTGATGAGGCTCAGCAGATGCCGGGCGCTCGCTTCGATCTTGCCGACATCCGCCATCAGATGCATATGGCCGAGATCGCCGATCTCCTCGGCCAGCATTTCGCTATAACCGATCACCGCCGAGAGCGGAGTGCGCAGTTCATGGCTCATGTTGGCGATGAACTGACTCTTGGCCAGATTGGCGGCTTCGGCCGCGTCGCGCCCTGCGGCCAGGGCCTGTTCGATCGCCTTGCGTTCGGTGATGTCGCTGTTCACCCCGACCCATTCACGCACCGAACCATCCGGCTCCAGGACGGGCGCCGCCCGGACTTCCGAGAAGCGCCATTCCCCATCATGCCGTCTGATTCGGAATTCGGCGTGGAAGGCGGAGCGATCTTCGAGAGCGGCTTGCCATAGGTTGGCGACCGCCTCCCGATCGTCGGGATGCACGGCATTGATCCCTCCCCCATCGACATAGTCATCCTCGGTCTGGCCCGTATAGGCTTGCCAGCTCGGCTGCGGCGGCTGAAGCTCGCCCCGCGCCGAAGCGACCCAGATCACATCCGCCGAGGCATCGAGCACGGTCTGGAACCGCTGCGCGCTATGGCGAATGCGTGTCTCCGCTTCGATCTGCCCTGTAATATCAGTATTGGTGCCGAACCATCGCAAGATGGTTCCCGTCCCGTCGCGAACGGGCTCGGCGCGGGACAGGAACCAGCGATAGGATCCATCCGCGCCGCGCAACGGAAACGTATCCTCCCAGGCGCTTCCATCCTCGAAGCTTCGAGCATAGCGGGTAAGCACCCGATCGATATGATCCGGATGGTGGACCTGCCGCCAGCCGAAGCCTTTCATATCGGCGGGCCGCATGCCGGTATAGTCATACCATCGCCGGTTGAACCAGTAGATTCGCCCTGTCGGATCGGCCATCCAGGCCAGTTGCGATATGGTATTGGCCAGATGTTCGAAATCGGCGGCCGTGGGCTGGGGCCGCGCCGCTCGAGGATCCAACGTCGAACTCAATCCCGGATCTGTCATTTCGCCCGACCGCCGTCATCGTTGTCGTAGCGTGGAGCCAGGAGCCGGCGCACGTCACACGGAACGGAACGTCACCGACGGCGGAAGGGTTTCATCTCCTCAATAAAGGTCGCGACACCGCGTCACACCACGGATGGCAACCGTGTCGCCTTTTCCACCACCTGCCGACCGAAGAGGCTCGACACAAGCTCGACCAGCACCATGGCGCTGCGGCCACGCTCGTCGAGAAACGGGTTGAGTTCCACGAGGTCGAGCGATCCCAGAAGGCCGGAATCGTGGATGATCTCCATGATGAGATGAGCCTCCCGGTAGGTAGCCCCTCCGGGCACGGTGGTGCCGACGCCAGGCGCCACCGTGGGATCCAGAAAATCGATGTCGAGGCTGACATGCAGCACGCCATTGCGCGCCTTGACGGCGTCGAGGATGCGCCGCAGCGGAACCGCGACACCCCATTCGTCGATCAGCCGCATATCGACGACATTGACCCCCCGCCGGCTCAGCAGGGTGCGCTCGCCCCGATCGACCGAACGGATGCCGAAGAGATGCACCTGCGCCGGCGAAAGGGCGGCCCGCCCCTCGGCAAAGATGATGTCGAGCCCGGATTCGCCGCAAAGCGCGGCGAGCGGCATGCCGTGCATGTTGCCGGAGGGCGTCGTCTCGGGGGTGTTGAAATCCGCGTGCGCATCGAGCCAAAGGACGAATAATTCGCGGCCGATGTCGCGACAGTGACGCGCCACACCGTCGATCGATCCCATGGAGAGGCTGTGGTCGCCCCCCATCACGATCGGCAGCTCTCCGCCATGCAGGACGCCGCGCACGCGCTCGCTCAGAGCCCGGGTCCAATCGACGATCTCCGCCACGTTGCGCAGCCGCGGGTCGTAGTTGGCCTCGACGGCTGCGGAGAACGTCCGCTCCGGCACGAGATTACCGTGATCACGGACCGTGTAGCCGAGTTGCGTGAGATCGGACGCGAGGCCCGCCGTGCGCAGCGCCGCCGGCCCCATAAGGCAGCCCGGGCGGCTGGTCCCCGCCTGGATCGGAACCCCTAGCAGCGCCAAAGCGGTACGCTGAGCCGGCTCTTCGACGCTATCCATGTCGCTCACGCCCGGTCGGGCCGGTCAGATCAACCGGGCCATCGCCACGGCCGTATCCGCCATGCGGTTCGAGAAGCCCCATTCATTGTCGTACCAGGACATGACACGAACGAATGTGCCGTCGATGACCTTCGTCTGATCCATATGGAAGGTCGAGGAATGCGGATCGTGGTTGAAGTCCGACGACACGTTCGGCAGTTCGGTGACGGCCAAAACGCCTTTCAGGCTGCCTTCGGCAGCGGCCTTCATGGCGGCGTTGATCTCGGCGATCGTGGTCGAGCGCTTGGCGACGATCTTGAGGTCGACCAGCGAGACGTTGGGAGTCGGCACGCGGATGGCGGACCCATCGAGCTTGCCGTTGAGATCGGGCAGGACAAGGCCGATCGCCTTGGCGGCGCCGGTCGAGGTCGGGATCAAGGATAGCCCGGCCGCCCGGCCGCGATAGAGGTCCTTGTGCAGCGTATCGAGCGTCGGCTGGTCGCCCGTGTAGGAATGGATGGTGGTCATGAAGCCGTGCTGGATGCCCACGAGCTCGTTCAGCACCATGGCGACGGGCGCGAGACAATTGGTGGTGCAGGAGCCGTTCGACACGACGAGGTGCTCAGCCTTGAGCTTGTCGTGGTTGACGCCGTAGACCACGGTAAGGTCCGCCCCATCAGCGGGCGCCGAAACCAGAACGCGCTTCGCGCCTGCCTTGAGGTGAGCCGCAGCCTTCTCGCGCGATGTGAAGATGCCGGTGCATTCGAGCGCGATGTCGATGCCGAGGTCGCCATGGGGCAGCGTCGCCGGATCTTTCAAGGCGGTGACCTTGATGGGGCCGCGCCCCGCGTCGATCGTATCGCCGCTCACCGTGACAATGTGCGGGAACCGTCCATGCACGCTGTCGAAACGCAACAGATGGGCATTCGTCTCCACCGGGCCGAGATCGTTGATGGCGACGACCTCGATATCCTCGCGGCCGGATTCGACGATGGCGCGCAGGATATTGCGGCCGATACGCCCAAAGCCATTGATGGCGACCTTCACCGTCATTGATGTTCTCCTCGAGGTCCGCGACCAGCACCATTCGCGGCGGGGCGGATCCGGCCTGAACCGGTTTGTCGTTCAGCGGGGCGCATCCCGCGCTGATGTCGCAGGTTTTGTAAAGAGGCTGTCCGCGCCCGGCCATCAAAACCTGGGCTCAATTCGACATTTGCTAAAGCCCAATTCGATTTCGGGCGCTAGATCACGATGTCGTCCGAAAACCCGTGCCGACTTTCGGCTCATGGCTCTTCCGGCTTTCGACCACCTTGAAAGCCCGCTCGGGCTTGTCCTCTCCGAGAGCGAAAAACCGAAAGCGCGGCAGGGTCCGGACGCGAGCGTTCCTGCTCCCAATTTCGGAGGGTTTTCACCGGAATAGGGAGGGCTATGGCGAACGTGTTTCAATGATGCGCTCCCGCAAGCATTCGCACCGGCAAGGAGCTTATCGGTACAAGCGTTAAACCCCATTCGGTTGAGCTTGGTGGCATCTCGTCGTGGAAGCCTAAGGTTCGGGACATGGCGAAAGAAAGCGGTGGAGCGCGGCCTTATAAGCCTCGGATATAGCCGGATCTATTTGACCTCGGACGGTTTCGACGCCACCTTTCGTTTGTGGTCGTCTGGCGGACAGGGGACCGAACAGACTGGCATTCCTTGACTTTGACCGGATCGATGGATGTACCCGCGCGTCTGCGGCGCACCTTAAGTCGTCTCGGCTCCGCCCTCGACCAGCTCGAAGCGGCTGCGGCGCGGCGCGCGCAGGCCGACGCGGCGCGGGGCAATCTGGAAGACGAGCTCGCCGTCATGCAGGATGACAGGGCGCGGCTGGCGCTGGAACTCGATGCCGCACTCGCCCGGGAACGCGGTCTCGCCATTGCCAATGCCGAGGTCGCACGGCGCTTGGACCGAGTCGAGGGCACGATCAAGGCTGTGCTCGATGGCGTCGATCCCGATCTTCCGACCAGCGCGACGTGAGGGCATAATCAAGGATGGCGCAGGTCAATGTTCTGATTGCCGGCCGCACCTACCGGATCGCCTGCAACGACGGCGAGGAAGACCATCTGCGAGGTTTGGCGGCCCGCCTCGACGGGAAGATCGAGGAGCTGCGAGTGTCCTTTGGAGAGATCGGCGACACCCGAATCACCGTCATGGCGGCCATCACAATGACGGATCTGCTATCGGAAGCCGAGCGTCGCGTCGATTCCCTCGAGCGGGAGATCGAGCATCTCCGCAGCGGTCAGGCGCGCTATGATGCTGAAGCCGCCGCCATGTCGGAGGCGGTGGCCGAGGCGCTCGACGAAGCGGCAGGCCGCATCGAACGCATCGCGCAGGGACTCAACGCGCAGGGGCGTGAGTAGATCTCAGAGTTTCGCCGAGGCGGAAGCCTGTCCTTCGAGGAGCGACAGCCGGCGCTTGAGTTCCTCGTTCTCCTCTCGCGCCAAGGCCGCCATTTCGCGCACCGCCTCGAATTCCTCCCGAGTGACGACGTTCATGGTGGAGAGCAGGCGCTCGACTTGCGTCTTCATCGCGGTTTCAGCCTCGCGCCTGACGCCATGAGCCACGCCGGCGGCGTCGGTAAACAATCGCGCGACGTCATCGAAAATACGGCCACGGGTCTGGGTCATGGGCTGATCCTTCGGCACAGAGGTTTCCAGATGGCGAAGCCTGACCGAAGGCGCAAGCACCCCGATAGGACTATTCGTCTTCTCCGAACTTCGAGGAGACGAGTTGCGCAAGCGCCTCGATGACCGCTTCGGCGTCTCGCCCCGTGGCCGCGACCGAAATCGTCGTTCCCTTGCCGGCGCCCAGCGTCAATATTCCCATGATGGATTGGCCGCCGACCGTCTCGCCGCCCCGTGAAACCGTGACATCAGCCTCAAAACCATCGACGCATTGGACGAATTTAGCGGTCGCACGGGCATGAAGCCCCTTGCGGTTGACGATCAACATATCCCGCGTGACCACGCCGGCCTCACCGCCGCTCTCCTGGCTCATTTGCCGCTCAGGACGCGGCTGGCGACATTGATATACTTCCGGCCCGCGTCCTGCGCCTGGAGCACCGCCTGCTCGAGGGTCGCGACGTCACGCACCGAGGCGAGTTTGATCAGCATGGGCAGGTTGATCCCGGCCACGACCTCGATATGAGATCCGTGCATCACCGAGATGGCGAGATTCGAGGGGGTACCGCCGAACATATCCGTCAACAGCACGACCCCGTCCCCCGAATCGACGATCGCGACCGCGCTCACGATATCCTGGCGCCGCTGCTCCATATCGTCTTCCGGGCCGATGGTGATCGTCTCGATATCCCTCTGGGGACCGACGACATGCTCCAAGGCAGCCCGAAACTCGGTTGCGAGGTGGCCGTGGGTCACGAGCACCATGCCGATCATTGCAAGCTACCGCTCATGCTGGCTATGCCGTGATCCGCTCGCAGGTTCTGCGCAATGGCGGGTAATTTTGTGCATCGCGGCAAAGGAGGCAAGGAAAATAAACAAAAAGTCATGAACACGCCCTGAACGCGGCGAAAAAATCCAGGGCACGATACACGTTGTCGGCGGCAGGCGCACCCCTCCACAGCATCAATCGCGGGAGGATGATTCCAAGTATGGTAACGCGCGCCGCTTCCGGCTCGGGAAGGCGGCCTGGCATTGCGGCCTCAAGATCAACCACCATCCGCACCAAGCAAGCCGGCTCGTGTTCGATCGCCGACACGCCGACGCCGCGACGCTCCACGAGGCCGGCGATCCGATCATGGGGCCTCGCCACAAGGCGGTCACCCGATGTCCGCAGCCGGACGACATCATCGGCCACAAGGCGGCTGAAGACCGAGCTTCGCCGGCCTTCGGCCAGAAACGCCAAGGCCAGACTGGTCTTGCCGGAGCCAGAGGCCCCCCGGATGAGGATACCATCCTCTCGCCACAGGACGGCACTGGCGTGAAGGCTGGACTCGCTCAAGAGTTAATCTTTGGACACGATGCCGAAACGTCGGCACGGGTTTTCGGACGACATCATGCTTCCTATCGTTGGACTCCATCACGATGTCGTTCGATGGAAGTCATTCAAAGACATCGTGAGCTAGTGGCCGCCGCGCGGCAGCCAGACGGTGAATCGCGCACCGAGAACATGCTCCTGCACCGAATCGCTGCCATCATGGTCGAGCGCAGTATCGCCGTTCTCATTCGCCACTACCCTGTTGGCGGCCCAGATACGACCCCCATGCGCTTCGATGATCTGACGCGAGATGGACAAGCCCAGTCCGGAATTCTGGCCGAAACCATGCGCCGGCCGATCGGTATAGAACCGCTCGAAAATCCGCTCGAAGGCATGGGCCGGAATCCCCGGCCCATCGTCGTCGATCATGATCTCGATGCCCTCTTCTCCCTCGTCGTCCTCGTGGCCAGGCAGGCGCGCGCGCCGCACCGAAATCCGTACGGCGCCCTCGGGGTTCGAGAAGGAGCGGGCATTGTCGATGAGGTTGTTGAAGACCTGACCGAGGCGCGAATCATGCCCCTCGACCAGGTAGCCATCGGCCGTGGCCTTGCCGTCCGCCCCCACCACCTTGGCGACCTCGAGGGCGAAGCTGACGCCATCGCCGCGCTCGACTTCGCTCGCCACCGAGACGACAGCGTTGAGCAAGGCCGCGACATCAACCGTGGCGACCTTGCCGCGCGCGAGTTCGGCGTCGAGCCGGGACGCGTCTGAAATGTCGCTGATCAGCCGATCGAGCCGTCGGATGTCATGTTGGATGATCGACATCAGACGGTCGCGCGATTCCTCGGAGCGGATGCGGGGCAGCGTCTCGACGGCGCTGCGCAGGGACGTTAAAGGATTCTTGAGCTCATGCGCCACGTCGGCGGCAAAACTCTCGGTGGCTTCCATGCGCGAATAGAGCGCCTTGGTCATGTCTCGCAAAGCGCGCGACAGATGGCCGATTTCGTCGGCCCGGCCAGTGAAATCCGGAATTTCCTCCCGCGAGTCGATGCCACGCCGCACACGTTCCGCCGCCTCGGCCAGACGCCGCATCGGACCCGCGATGGTGCCGGCGAGAAACAGCGACAAGACGAACATCACGCCCGCCGCCACGAGAAAGACCCGGAAGATCGCCCAGCGCTCGGAGGCGATGATCTTGTCGATGTCCCCCGGCTGGGTCGACAGCAGAAGGGCGCCGCGCACCGATTTGAAATATTGGATCGGCACCGCGACGGAGACGATGGTCTCACCCCTGGTGTTGACCCGCACCACCGATTGCGTCTCACCCTTCAGGGCCTCCGCGACCTCGGGGTAGTGCCCGCCGGTTCCGGTTCCCTGGTCTTCCTTCAGGGGTACCACCGTGCCGCTGAAGCGCCGCTTCACCTCGCTCCACGTCCGCTCGATGACCGTGCCATCGGGCTCCTCGGCGGTTGGCGCAGGCTTGACGCGCTCGATGCTAGCCGGAAGCGATAGTTCGATACTATCGAGCAGGCGAAAGCCTTCCTTGTCGTAAACGCGCGCCCGCGTCTGCGTCGGCGATACGAGGCGCTTGAGCACCGGCCCGACACGCTCGGGATTGATGGAAAATTCCAGCGCGTAACTGTCGTCCTCGGTGCCTTGCGAGCCTTGCCCCGGCGAAGCCTGGAGCAACTTTTCCGGATCGACCGTAATGGAATCCAGGCCCACGGTCGCGGAGGCCGAGATGGCCGCCGCGATGATCTTGCCTTGGGTCTGCAGGCTCTGCACGCGGGCGTCAATCAGGCCCTCGCGAAACTGGTTGATGTAAAGGAACAGCAGCAGCAACGCGACGAGGCCGCCGAGATTGAGCACCACGATGCGGCGGGTCAGCGACGAGGAGAGGCGGATCGACACGCTGCGCAGGAAGATGCGCATGCGCAGGATAGCCGATCGACGCATGCGTCGCGGCACGCCTCGGCCCGACGTCAGCGTCACCTTGCGCGTTCCGTCGGCCCGCGACATCACGCGGGCGGATCGCATCGCGACCTCACGCTTCCTTGAAGCGGTAGCCCACACCATACAAGGTCTCGATCATCTCGAAGTCGTCGTCGACGACCTTGAACTTCTTGCGCAGCCGCTTGATGTGGCTGTCGATGGTGCGGTCGTCGACATAGACCTGATCGTCATAGGCCGCGTCCATGAGGGCGTTGCGGCTCTTGACAACGCCTGGTCGAGTAGCGAGCGCCTGAAGGATCAGAAATTCGGTCACGGTGAGCGTCACCGCCTCGTTCTTCCACGTGCACGTGTGGCGCTCCGGATCCATCTTGAGGTTGCCGCGTTCGAGCAGCTTGGCCTCGGATTCCTTCTGTGCGGCCGCTTCCTTGGGATTGGAGCGGCGCAGGATCGCCTTGACGCGCTCGACCAGCAGACGCTGGGAAAACGGCTTCCGGATGAAGTCGTCGGCTCCCATCTTGAGGCCGAACAATTCGTCGATCTCCTCGTCCTTGGAGGTCAGGAAGATGACCGGAAGATCGGATTTCTGACGCAGGCGCCGCAACAGTTCCATGCCGTCCATGCGCGGCATCTTGATGTCGAAGATCGCGAGATCGGGCGGATTTGTCTTCAGTCCGTCGAGGGCTGCCGCTCCGTCCGTATAGGTCTGGACCCGGTAGCCTTCCGCTTCGAGCGTCAGGGACACGGAGGTCAGGATGTTTCGGTCGTCGTCAACAAGGGCTATCGCCGGCATAGTTGGCCTTCTGTTTCGAGCTCGGTCCTTATCGGGCCGGCACAAGCGCCTCACGGGGGGTCAGCACTGATCCGCATACTAGGCTGAAATGTGACGCGAAGCGAGCTTTGCCTTGACAGTAACCCGTAAACATCAGTTTCTGCTCAAAGATAGGTGATAAAGAGCGCCGCTGCGGTCGCTTTCGGGAGCATCGGAAGCCAGTTGTGGAGCCCGGAACGACAGCCCGTGAACCGAAACAGGGGCTGGCTTTCGTCGCTGTTTGCCCAGGGAGGGATTTGTATGAAACGCGTTCTCGTCGGTTTGACGATCATGATGACTTTGTCGGCGTCCCAGGCGTCCGCGCAATATCGCGATCCGGACGAAGCACCCGATGCCGGCGCGGCCGTGGGGGCGGCGATCGTCGGCGGCATCCTCGGTGGAGTGCTCGGAGCGACGATCGGCGGGGGACGGAACCACCATGTCGACAAGGCCGGCATCATGGAGCATGTGGCCCCTGGGGGCGGGGGCGGCAAGAAAGGCGGCGCCGGCAAGCCGGGCGGCGGCCAGCACAAGCGCAAGCCGGCGGGCTAGCCCTCTTCGCCCACTATCGTCTGGCCATCGCGCCAGCGCTGAGGTAGCCCTGGGATGACAGAAGAAGGGCTAGGATCCGTCATGTCTCAAGAGTCCGATCTCTCCCGCCTTCGCGAGAAATACGGCAGCGCGTCGGGCAGCATGATCCACGATCCGGATTTCGCCAGGGTCGGCGCAACGCAGTTCAAGGGCGATTCGCGGCTCTGGCCGTTCATGAACCCGGCGACCTTCTGCGGCGCGGCCTTCCGGCCCGATGCGGCCGGCCTGCCGGATTTCGGCGGCCTCCGGTTGGCGCTCATCGGCGTTCCGATGGACCTTGGCGTCACCAACCGGGCCGGCGCCCGGCTCGGACCGCGCGCCGTGCGGGCGGTCGAACGCATCGGCCCCTACGAACATGTGCTGCGCCGCGCGCCACTCTCCGAGGCCCGGGTGGCGGATGTCGGCGACGTGCCGATGCGCTCGCGGTTTTCGCTCGAACAATGCCACGAGGATATCGAGGCCTATTATCGAACGCTCGTCGGCGCGGGTGTCGTGCCTCTGTCGGTCGGCGGCGACCATTCGATCACGGGATCGATCCTCAAGGCGGTCGGGGCGGACCGCCCGGTCGGCATGATCCATATCGACGCCCATTGCGACACCTCGGGCATGTACGAGGGCTCGAAGTTCCATCACGGCGGGCCGTTCCGCGAGGCGGTGCTGGCCGGGGTGCTCGACCCCCGCCGCACGATCCAGATCGGCATCCGGGGCGGCGCCGAATATCTGTGGGAATTCTCCTACGACAGCGGCATGACGGTGATCCATGCCGAGGAGGTGACCGGGCTCGGCATCCCGGCCGTCATCGCCAAGGCCAAGGCCGTGGCGGGCGATGGGCCGACTTATGTCACCTTCGACGTCGATAGCCTCGATCCGGCCTTCGCGCCCGGCACCGGCACGCCCGAGGTCGGCGGCCTGACGCCGCGCGAGGCCCTGGAGATATTGCGCGGCCTCGACGGCCTAGATATCGTTGGGGCGGATGTCGTCGAAGTGGCGCCCCAATATGACGGCACCACTAATACGGCCCAATGCGCCGCCCAGATGCTGTTCACGCTGCTGAGCCTCGCGGTCGGCGCCCTCGAACGACGCAATCCTGCCCACCGCTGATGCGCGTCGACCCTGTCGCATCCGTTTCCGGTTTTCACAGAGGCGACGCGACTGACTGGTATGCCTGCGGTGGTCGCCCCAGCTCCTCCCCAAAAGGCATCTTCGAATGACACCATCCGTCATCACCGCCGTCGGCTTCGCGATCGAATCCCGGAACGGTGGCATCGCCGATCTCGAACCCGCGCTGCGCCAGCAGGCTGACATCGGCGCCGATGTGGTCGAAATCGGCGTCAGTTCCCTCGAGATCATCTCCGGCGGCCGTGTGATCGCGGAGCGGGCGGAGCATCTCGCCCGGCTGACCCGGTCGTTTCCACTGGGCTATACGGTGCATGGCCTCGTGGCCTCGAATTTCATGGACCCCGACCGGGTCGCCCGTCAGGTCGCCGCCGCCAAGGCTATGCTCGAAATCTGCGACCGGATTGGCGCCAAGATCCTGGTCCAGCACAGCGGGTCTCTCCGCAAAGACCAGATTCATGCGCGAGCCGGCGCCGACCAGCGCGAACTCGACGCTCTTGGCGATGTGGCGCGCTCGGCGGAACGCTATGGAGTGCGGGTCGCCTTCGAGAATATCTTTTCCGTCGAGGCTGGGGAGTATCGCCATACGCCGACCCAGGTCGCCGCAGCGGTGAAGACACTCAACCATCCGAATGTCGTGGCCCTGATCGACTTCAGCCATGCCTATATCGAGGCGACCTTTCGGGGGCTCGACCTTGCGGCCGAGATCAAGGCCATGGCTCCGGTGACGGGCCACCTTCACGTGCATGACAGTTTCGGCCAACCAACGGCGAATACGCGATTTTATTATCCGGCCGAGGCGACCGCCCTTGGGCTAGGCGACCTTCACTTGCCGCTCGGCTGGGGAGATATCGCGTGGCGCGAAATCTTCGCCGATCTCGCCGTCCTGCCTGGCACGACGATGATCCTTGAAATCGCCCAAGGCTACGCGCCCGAGCACGCGGCTTCGCTGGCCGAAGCGCGGCACCTCGCGGCGATGCTCAATGGCAAGGCGCCCCCGAACCGGTAAAGCGCCTTGGCCGCTATCCAAGATAGATGGAATGAGCCGTGAGGGTCGGAGCATTGGTGAAGGTGGCAATGACGATCGGCGCGCCGGTCCCCGTGCCATCCTGATCCCAGGAGAGTTTCTGGGTGCTCGTGTCCCACAGGAACTGTCCGGTCGGCGCGTTCGCGGCAGACCCGGACACGAAGTGGCTGGGGTCGAGATAGCTGCCCGAGGTCAGGCCTCCACCGAAGACGCTGGCGGTGACCTGGAGAAGATCAGACTGAGCGGACGAGAAGTCGGTGATGGTCTTGACGCCGTCGGTCGGCGCGCCGAACTCGAAGCGGTCAGCTCCGCCGCCCCCGGTCAGCGTATCGGTCCCAAGGCCACCATAAAGGGAGTCGTTGCCGGTGCCGCCGACGATGCTGTCATTGCCGCCAAGACCATAGAGGCGGTCGCCCGCATTGTCGGCCGTGATCGTATCGGCGTAATTGGACCCCTGCACATTGTGAATGTTGGTGTAGGTGTCGCCCGCCGCGTCCCCGGTATTGGCGGATGGAGAGAGCAGGTTGACGGAGAGGCCGCTGGCCGCATCGCCGTAGGTTGCGAAACTCGTGCCCCCCGTGCCGTCCAAGCTGTCGGCTCCGGCGCCGCCATCGAGATAGTTGGTTCCGGCTCCACCGATCAGCGTATCGATCCCGGCGCCGCCGTAAAGGTAGTCGTTGCCGGTGCCACCGACGAAACTGTCGTTGCCGTTGAGCCCAGAGTTATGATCGCCTGAATTGTCGGCCGTGATCGTATCGGCGTAATTGGACCCCTGCACATTGTGGATGTTGGTGTAGATGTCGCCCGCCGCGTCCCCGGTATTGGCGGATGGAGAGAGTAAGTTGACAGTGAGGCCCGTGGTGGCGTCGCCATAGATGGCGTAGCTCGTGCCCCCCGTCCCATCCAGACTATCGGCTCCCGCTCCCCCGTCGAGGTAGTTGGTACCCGCGCCGCCCACCAGCGTATCGGTCCCGGATCCCCCATAAAGGTAGTCGGCGCCGGCGCCCCCGACGATGCTGTCGTTGCCGCCAAGACCATAGAGTTTGTCGCCGGCGTTGTCGGCCGTTATGGTGTCGCCGAAATTCGAGCCTTGAACATTGTGAAGGTTCGTAAAGATGTCGCCCGCCGCGTCCCCGGTGCTGGCGGTCGGATTGAGCAGGTTGACTTTGACGCCCAGGGTCGCGTCGCCGTAAGTGGCGAAGCTCGTGCCCCCGGTCCCGTCCAGAGTGTCGGCTCCGGCCCCGCCGTCGAGATAATTGGTGCCCGCGCCGCCCGCTAGGGTATCGGCACCGGTTCCTCCATAGAGATAGTCCGTACCAGAACCGCCGACGATGCTGTCGTTGCCGCCAAGACCATAGAGTTTATCGCCGGCATTGTCGCCCGCGATGGAATCGGCAAAGTCAGATCCCTGGACGTTGTGGATGTTGGTATAGATATCGCCCGCCGCATCCCCCGTGTTGGCGGACGGATTGAGAAGGTCGACCATGACGCCGGTGGTGGCATCGCCATAGGTGGCGTAGCTCGTGCCCCCCGTCCCGTCCAGGCTGTCGGCGCCCGCGCCCCCATCGAGATAGTTGGTGCCGGCGGCCCCCGACAACGTATCGGCTCCATTGCCGCCATAGAGGGAATCGGTGCCCGTACCCCCGACGATACTGTCGTTGCCGTCGAATCCGTAGATCACATCGCCGCTATTCTCGGCAACCAGCGTGTCGGCGTAGTTCGACCCCTGGAGCCGCATGACATGCAGATAAGTGTCGCCGGCCGCATCGCCCTGGTTCAGCCACGGTTTGAGCAGGTTCGCCGTGACGCCTGCCGTGGCATCCGTGTAGACGGCATAGCTCGTCCCGAACCATCCATTGATCGTGTCGGCGCCGGCGCCCCCATCGAGGAAACTGGTTCCGGAGCCGCCGACAAGGTTATCGTTGCCCACGCCGCCGTAGACCGCGTTCCGTCCTGCGCCGATCGCATAGATCGCGTCGTCGCCCGCGCCTCCGTGGATGACGTTTGACGTGCTGACGCCCCGCACGGTCTCGCCATCGTCCTTCAGGGTTTGGGTCAAAGTATAGGTCGCGCTGTTCCACGACCAGGACTTGTCTTCATTGGCCGCCATGGCGGATGTGCCATAGATCGATTGAATGGCCTGATAGTCGGCGCCGGTCGGGTCCGTGAGGCTCGATGCGCCGGGCGACATGATCGAAAAGTTCGGATCGTAGGTGACGCTGGGGTCCCATTGATTATGGGGCACGTCGATAAAATTCGGTACATTGTCGGTCCAGGCATCGGTCGGATGTTTCAGCCCGAGGGCGTGGCCGATTTCGTGCAAGACCGTCGCATAGGAAAACAAGCCCCCCGTGGTGAAGGCGGTATTCATCAGGATATTGCCGGAGCCCGGATTGTCGGCGCCGAAATGCCCGGTGTTGTTGCCGAAGGTACTATAATTCCAGTTGCCCCAAGGATAAAATCCTTCGCCGCCTGATCCTTTGGCATTGGGGTCTGAGGAAAAATCATAAGCGGCGAAGTTGATGTCTCCCTGCCCTGGCGCGACCTGAAGAAAGGTGATGCCGCTGCCGCCACCCGGAACTGTCGAGGCACTGCTCCACTCGTTCAGCGCCTGGATGGCCTTGGTTTGCTGGTCGGTCGTGAAGGGCTTGAACGTCGCATAGGCCGAGGGCGAAAGATTGGCCGCGTCGGAGGCGGGCGGGGTCGCGTCGAACGAATAGGTGACGAAGACCGGTTTGTTGACGACTTCGGCACCGCCCCAGTAGGAACCGGTCAATAATGTCGTGTAATCAGTGGCGTAAGGACCAGGCATGGATCAATCCTTGTCAATGGATCACCCCGGGAGGGGACAAGACCTCCGCGATCACGGTCCGGACGCCTCAATATTATTCATAGGACAATATATCGATGATAGACTGGACACCCCATCGGAAGCAACCGCGGGAGCAGCCGGGCTGCGCGCATTCGATTGACCCCGAGGACGATGAGCGAAAGCAAAGAAGTCCCGATGGGCTGCGGTCAATCGTGATGGAACCGGTGACGCGGCGCGCCGGAACCGCCATCGACGACGGGAAGGGAATGCCCTAGGTTTCCGGCTCAGCTCTTGTGTAACCGCAACGGACCGACGACGGGAAAGAGGCCGATGGGAGACAGCCGTCAAATCCAAGAGGTTCCGGCCCTGACCGTCACGAACCTCAAGAAAATGTTCGGCAGCATACCGGTGCTCAAGGGCATTTCGCTGAAGGCCAAGCAAGGCGACGTCATCTCCATCCTCGGCGCCAGCGGTTCGGGCAAGAGCACCTTTTTGCGCTGCATTAACCTGCTCGAAATGCCGGACAGCGGCGAGGTCATGCTCGGCGCAGAAACGATCAAGATGCGTCTGCGTCGCGACGGAACCGCGGAGCCGGCCGACAAGCGGCAGGTCGAGCGCGTGAGGACGCGTCTCGGCATGGTGTTTCAGAGCTTCAATCTGTGGTCGCATATGACGGTGCTGCAGAATGTCATGGAAGCGCCGGTCCATGTGCAGAAGCGGCCCAAAGCCGAGTGCCTCGCCGAGGCGGAGGATCTGCTCGGCAAGGTCGGCATCGCCGAGAAGCGGCACTTTTACCCCTCGCAGCTCTCGGGCGGCCAGCAGCAGCGCGCCGCCATCGCCCGGGCGCTTGCCATGCGGCCCGATATCATGCTGTTCGACGAGCCGACCTCCGCGCTCGACCCCGAACTCGTCGGCGAGGTGCTGCGGGTGATGCGCGGTCTCGCCTCCGAAGGCCGCACCATGCTGGTGGTGACGCATGAGATCGGCTTTGCCCGCGAGGTCTCGGACCGTATCGTCTTCCTGCACGGCGGCCTTGTGGAAGCCGAGGGCGCGCCGGAGGACCTCTTTCGCGGCGGCATTTCGGATCGGTTCAAGACCTTCGTGGCCCGGCACGACACCCATGTCTGACGCCAAACCCTATGATGCGCGCGCCGAGGCCAAGCGGTTGCTGCGCGCGACCCGGGCCGGCACATTGGCCACGCTGGCGCCCGAGGGACCTTTCGCGAGTCTCGCATCCTTCGCGACACTGCCCGACGGCAGCCCGCTCATGGTTCTCTCGCAGCTCGCCGCCCATACGCGACATCTGCAGACCGATCCGCGCTGCTCGATTCTGTTGGCCGTTGCCGGCAAGGGCGACCCGCTGGCCCATCCGCGCCTTACGCTCGTCGGCCGTGCCGTGCAGGCCGAGGCCGAGGAGCGCTCCGAATGGCGAAGGCGCTTTCTCGCGCGCCACCCGAAAGCAGAACTCTATGTCGATTTCGCCGACTTCTCGTTCTGGCGTGTCGAAATCCATGGCGCGCATCTTAACGGAGGGTTTGCCCGCGCGGCGGGGTTCGAGGGGGCGGACGTGCTTACCGATGTCGCGGGAGCGGAGGCGCTGATCGCGGCCGAGGAAGGCGCCGTGGATCATATGAACGCCGACCACCGCGACGCCCTGCGCCTTTATGCCCGAACATTGGCCGGCGCGCCCGATGGCGACTGGAGAATCAGTGGGCTCGATCCAGAAGGCATCGACCTCGCGCTCGGGGACCGCACGGCTCGGCTGGCCTTCCCCGAACGGGTCACCAGCCCCGGCGACCTGCGGCAAATTCTCGTGGAATGGGCCGAGAAGGCCCGTGCCGGGGATGGCTAGCGCATGTCGCCTTTAGGCGGACATGCTCCGACTCAGAATAAGCGAGCACGTTCATGTGTTTCGGATCGCGAAGCGATTCGACCTAAACACATCGTGCTCTGATGCGGGTCGACGGGCTCAGCCACATCACGTTCATCGTGCGCGACCTCGATCGGATGACGAAGATCATCGAAGAGGTGCTGGGCGGCCGCGAGGTCTATTCCAGCGGCCCGGTCAGCCACTCGCTCTCTGCCGAGAAGTTCTTCCTCGCCGGTGAGCTCTGGATCGCCATCATGCAAGGCGAGCCCCTTGCCGAGCGCAGCTACAATCATGTGGCGTTCAAGATCAGCGAGGAGGCCTTCGAGCCTTGCCGCGAAGCCATCGAGCGGCTGGGTCTCGCCCTGCGCACGTCTCGGCCGCGCATCGAGGGCGAGGGCCGCTCCCTCTATTTCCATGACAAGGACAACCATCTTTTCGAGCTGCATACCGGCACGCTCGACGATAGTCTCGACACCTATCGGAGGCTGAACGGCTGACGATCTAAAGCAGAGTCCGAAGAACCCCCGTCGCTCCTGCTTCGATTCGACCCTCGCCACATGGATCTTTCCACCGATCCGGACACGATCGCCATGAATCCAGAGCCGTCACCATTGATTTTCCGGCTCTGTGATGTTATGGTCACGACCGGAATGAAAATGAAGACAGGCTTTAGGAAAGGTGAATATCTTGGTTTTGCGCACCGAGCTTAACGGTGTGTTTTTCAATCCGGCTTTTTGAAATTGTGCGGGACCGAACAAGCCTTCATCTCTAGGTGAGCTTTAGCGGCGTCATCGTTTGGGATCAAGGTTTCTTTGGCCATGCTGAGGCGTGTTTACCCACGCATTCGAAAATTCGGGCGACGGAGGATATTCGTCATCAAACCAAGACATAACCGAATTCGCGTCACGGTACCTGAATTGCCCGGGTGCTGGTGGGGCGTGGTGGTCGGGCCATGACGTGGTGTCCCGACTTTCTAAAGCTGAACTTTTGACCTTGGCCTCGCAACGATCGGATTCACGTGACTCAGAAAATTTCCACGGCCGCCACTGTCGATGTCGCCTCCCCTCTCGCTCCGACCGATGGAGCGCCCGCCGGTGTCGATAAGGGCGCTGCCCTGCGGCCGCGCGTGGCGCCGTCGATGTCGGCGGGCTCAAGGTCTCCTTTTGGTAACAAATCTTCGCGTCCCATGGGGTCTGGCCGGATCGATGTGACCAAAGCGCCGGTGAAACCCGGTGTCGGACGCCAGGGGTTCAAGGCTGGCGAATATATCGTCTATCCGGCTCATGGCGTCGGCGAAATCGTGGCGATCGAGGAAGAGGAAGTTGCAGGCTTCAAGCTCGAACTGTTCGTCATCAGTTTCGCGAAGGACAAGATGAAGCTCAAGGTGCCGTTGCCCAAGGTGGCGGCGGTGGGCATGCGCAAGCTCAGCGAGCCTGATGTCGTGCAGCGCGCCTTGGACACGCTGGCCGGACGGGCACGGGTGAAGCGCACAATGTGGTCGCGCCGCGCCCAGGAATATGAGGCCAAGATCAATTCGGGTGACTTGGTTTCCGTGGCCGAGGTCGTTCGGGACCTTTATCGATCCGAGGCGCAGCCGGAGCAATCCTATTCCGAGCGGCAGCTCTATGAGGCGGCGCTCGACCGCATGTTACGCGAGATCGCGGCTGTACAAAAGCTCAGCGACGCGGAAGTCCTGAAGGTGATCGAGGCGCAATTGCAGAAGAGCCCACGCCGGAGCAAAGCCGAGGTGGAGGCCGACGCTGAGGCCGACGCGGAAGCCGAGGACGGTGACGTCGAGGAAGCCGCCTGAGCGCGATATAGTCCAAACAATAAAAAGCCCGGCCTTGTGCCGGGCTTTTTTATGGGTCGGCCTTGGCGGCGTGGCGGCATTGACCACTCAGCGCCAACGCCAATTGGCATTATGTCCCGCGACGCGCCTGGCCCGGAGGCCCGACGCTGGGCGCTGTGCCGCCCAGCGGGGACGCCGTGGCGCTGGCGCGGGTGTCGAGTTCGGCGTCGATCTCGGCTCCCAAAAGCAGAACCAGCGCGCTCACCCAGAACCACAGCAACAACACCACCACCGCGCCGAGCGATCCATAGGTCGCGTCATAGGACCCGAACCGGCCGACGTAGACGGAAAACAGGATCGAGCCGACCAGCCAGCACAGTGTGGCGATGACAGATCCCCAACTGATCCAGCGCCAGCGCGGATGGCTGCGGGAGGGCGCGTAGCGATAGATCACCGCGAAACCCATGGCCACAAACAGCGCGAGAATCGGCCAGCGCAGAAGGTCGACCAGGGTCGCGGCCAGGCCGCCAATATGGAGAAGCTTCAACGCGATCGGCACGATCGGCACGGCGACGAACACCATAATCGCGAAAACCACCCCGCCTGCCGTCAGGGCCAGGGCGATGACGTTCTGCATGATGAAGGATCGTGTTTCGGTCTCCTCATAAGCGATGTTCAGGCCCGTCATCACCGAGGAAATGCCGGCCCGCGCCGACCAGAGGGCCAGCAGCACGCTGGTGACGAGCGCGAGAGAGAGCTGCGAATTGCTCTTTTGCGCGAAACTGTTCAGCCCGTCGGTGATCAGCTTCAGCGATTCAGGCGGCAGCAATCCACCATAACTCTGGATGCGGATCGCCACATCGGCCGGATTTCCGAACAGCGCATAGAGCGATACCGTCATCGCCAGAGCGGGGAAGATGGCCAGTATCACGTAGAAGGCCACCCCGGCCGCAACCAGCGTGATATTGTCCCGTCCGGTTCGGTCGAGGATCGATTTGCCCAGCCCGACAAAGCCCGGTGCGTGAGCCACAAGGGCCCGCTCCGTAGGAGACGGTGAGCGAGTCGAACTTCGGTTTTCTGGCGGAGCGTCCGGCCGAGGCGGGCGGGATCGTTTCACGAACAATCCCGCCACGGCGAAGCCCAGAATGGCGGCTGTCGTCAGCGCGGAACCACCTCCCCGTCGAATCTCGCCCCGATGTCCCATGATCGTCTCCGTCGCCCGACACACGCTCAGGCGCGGCCCCACCACTGAATGCGGGCTGAGGCGCCGACGTTCCGCGTCCGGGCCGGAAAATCCGAACGACCGCGGTCTTCCCGCTTGATGCGGCCCGAAGGCCATTGTGCGGTGCGGCGGGTTTGCGCCACTATGCGGCCAAAGGCGACGGGCCAGCCGTTAGGCCTGTTCCTGTGCGAGGTCTTATGCCGCTCTGCCGCGCCGCTCGTTCCCGAATGGCATATCCGCTCGCCTTGGCGCTCCTGTTTTGGTCGGCAGCCAGCGCGCGGGCGGCGGTAAGAACGGATGTCGTCATTGGGATGGCGGTGGAGCCGCCCGGTCTCGACCCGTCGATCGCCGCGCCCGTGGCGATCGGCCAGGTGACCTGGCAGAACCTGTTCGAAGGGCTCGTCCGGATCGACCGCGACGGCGCCATCAGGCCGCAACTCGCCAAATCCTGGACGATTTCACCCGACGGCATAACCTATACGTTCGACCTCCAAACGGGCGTGCTGTTCCACAATGGCGTCGCCTTCGATGCCTCGACGGCCAAATACACGCTCGACCGGGCGCGCGGCCCGCAATCGGTGAACAGCCAGAAGGCCTTCTTCTCGGTGATCGCCGGTATCGACACGCCAGACGCCAAGACGCTGGTGCTGCATCTCTCCAAGCCCTCCGGCAACCTGATCTATTGGCTCGGATGGCCTGCCTCGGTGATGGTGGAGCCGAAATCCGCCGATGCCGACCGGACGGATCCGGTCGGCACGGGCCCGTTCCGTTTCGGCGCATGGAAACGCGGGGACCGCGTCGACCTCGTGCGCAATGCCGACTATTGGGACAAGACGCGCGGCCCGACTCTGGAGAAGGTGACCTTTCGCTTCGTCGGCGACCCGCAGGCGGAAGCCGCCGCCCTCAGGGCCGGCGATGTCGACGCCTTCCCCGAATTCGTGGCGCCCGAACTATTCCCCGGCCTGCAAGGCGACAAAAGCTTCACCACCGTTGTCGGCACCACGGGTCTCAAGGTCGTGGCCGGCATGAACAATGGCCAGAAGCCGTTTTCCGATAAGCGCGTGCGCCAGGCCCTGATGATGGCGGTGGACCGCAAGCTGGTGATCGAGGGCGCTAATTCCGGCTTCGGCACCCCGATCGGCAGCCATTTCGCGCCCGCCGATCCAGGCTATGTCGATCTTGTCGGCGTCTGGCCCTACGACACCGCCAAGGCCAAGGCGCTGCTGGCCGAAGCCGGCTACGCGAGCGGATTCAGCTTCACCATGAAGGTGCCGCAGATGGCCTATGCGACCCGCTCCGCCGAGATTCTCCAGGCGATGTTCGCGGAGATCGGTGTCACGATGACGATCGCCCCGACGGAATTCCCGGCGCAATGGCTGCAGGAGGTCTTTACAGCACGCAATTTCGACATGACCATCATCGCCCATGCCGAGCCGCTCGATATCGGGATTTATAGCCGCCCGGCCTATTATTTCGACTACAAGAACCCGAATTTCGACATGGCGGTTGGCAAGGCCGAGCAGGAGAGCGACGCCGGCAAACGGGCCGCCGATTACGGCGAGGCGCAGACGATCCTCGCCAACGACGTGCCGGCCCTCTACCTCTATGTGCTGCCCAAGCTCGGGGTCTGGTCCAGCAAGCTCGAAGGTCTCTGGGCCAATGAACCGATCCCTTCCAACGACCTGACGGAGGTCCGTTGGACGCAATGAGACCGGCTTCAAGCGCGCCGCCGCACCGTTTTGTCCGAAAGCCCTGAGGCCATGGCGGGCTCGACCTGGAATCGGCCATGACCCCGGCACGGCTTCGGTCATGATGAGCCTCTTCATCCGGCGTCTGTTCGGCCTCGTGGTCACCCTCCTCGTCGTCTCGATCGCCATCTTCCTGGTTCTGGAGGTGCTGCCCGGCGATCCCGCATCGATCATGCTCGGCACATCGGCTGAGCCCGATACCCTGGCCGCGCTGCGCCTCAAGATGGGTCTCGACGCGCCCGCGACGCTGCGTTACGCCTCTTGGATCATTGGCCTTGTCAGGGGCGATATGGGCCAATCCTACAGCTACGGCGTACCCGTCTCGGGTTTGATCGCCGAACGTCTGGTGGTCACTGGCCCGCTGACCTTGATGGCGATGATTCTCATTGTCGGCACGGCCTTGCCCCTCGGAGTCGCGGCGGCCGCCTCCTCGGCCCGGCGCGGCTGGCTCGATCACGCGGCGTCCGTTTACGCGCAACTCGGGATCGCGGTGCCCAATTTCTGGATCGGCCTTCTCCTGATCCTCACCGTATCGCTCCGGCTGGGCTGGCTGCCGGCGGGCGGCTTTCCGGGCTGGTCTGCCGGGCTTTGGCTGGGGCTGCGCGCGCTGATCCTGCCCGCTATCACGCTAGCCTTGCCGCAATCCGCCGTGTTGACACGGGTGACCCGCGCCGCCGTCCTCGACGTCATGAACGAAGATTTCATCCGGGCCGCCCGCGCCAAGGGCCTCACCCGGTCCCAGGCGCTCTGGCGCCACGCGGTGCCGAACGCGCTCGTGCCGGTGGTGACGATCCTCGGACTGCAGTTCTCCTTCCTGATCGCCGGCGGAATCCTGGTCGAGAACGTGTTCAACCTGCCCGGGCTCGGTCGGCTGGCCTATCAGGCGCTGGCGCAGCGCGACCTCGTCGTCATCAAGGATGTCGTCCTTCTCTTCTCGGCCGTCGTCATCGTCGTGAACTGGGCCGTCGATAGCCTCTATAGCCGCCTCGATCCGCGTATGAGATCGCGCGCATGATCCGTAGCGGCGGTGTCAGGTTGGCGACCGGCATGCTGATCGTCGGCGCCTTCTGCGCCATCGGGCTGCTGTCGCTCGTCTGGACCCCCGACAGCCCGACCCGCATGCATATCCTCGCCAAACTGAAGCCGCCCCTCGGGGCGGGATTGCTCGGCACCGATCATCTCGGCCGCGACGTCCTCTCGATGCTGATGGTCGGCGCGCGCAATTCTCTGGCGATCGCCATTCTTTCGGTCGGGTTCGGCGGCGGTCTCGGCACGCTGGCCGGGGTCGGCGCCGCCGCCGCCGGCGGTTGGATCGACAGCCTCACCATGCGGTTCTGCGATGTCCTCTTCGCCTTTCCGTCTGTTCTGTCGGCCATCATGCTGGGGACGCTGATGGGATCCGGCGCCCTCACGGTGGTGCTGGCCGTGGGATTGTTCATGATCCCGGTCTTCGCCCGGCTCGCGCGCGGCGCGGCATCGCAGATCCTGGCGCGCGACTACATCCTGGCCGCCCGCATGGCCGGCAAGACGCGCTTTCGCATCAGCGCCGAGCATGTCCTGCCCAACATCCTGGGGCCGCTCATCGCGCAGGTCGCGATCCAGCTCGGCCTCGCCATCCTGACCGAGGCAGGCTTGAGTTACCTCGGACTCGGCATCGCGCCGCCGGCCCCGACCTGGGGCCGCATGCTGGCCGACTCGCAGACCTATCTGGCGCAGGCCCCTCATCTGGCGCTCGCCCCGGGCTGTGCAATCGCTGTGGCGGTGCTGGGTTTCAACCTGCTCGGGGACGGCCTTGGCGCCCTCATCGATCCGCGCAGGGCATCCGTCCGATGATGCTCGACGTGCGAAACCTCACCATCGATCTGCCGCGCCCCGGCGAAGGTGCGACGCGGGCCGTGGACGGATTGTCGTTCCACCTCGACAGGGGCGAGACCCTTGGCGTCGTGGGCGAATCGGGCTCCGGTAAATCCATGCTCGCCTTGGCCCTCATCGGCCTGCTGCCCGGCATGGCGCGGACGCGCGGCCAAATTTTTCTCGACGGCCAGGATCTTCTGACCCTGTCTGAGCGCGCGCTCTGCAATATCCGAGGCGGCCGCATCGGTCTCATCTTCCAGGAGCTGATGACCGCGCTCAACCCCGCCATGCGGGTAGGCGAGCAGATCGCCGAAGGATTACGCCTCGGTGCCGGCATCCCCCGCGAGGCCGCCCGCGCGGAATCCCTGCGGCTCCTCCAGCGGGTCCGCATCCCGGAAGCGGCTCGACGCTTCGGCGCCTATCCGCATGAACTGTCGGGCGGCCAGCGCCAGCGGATCGGCATCGCCATCGCGCTGGCCCGTAAGCCGGCGCTCTTAGTTGCCGATGAGCCGACCACCGCCCTCGATACGACCGTCCAGAAAGACATCCTCGACCTCATCGACGAGATCGCGCTGGAGTGCGGCATGGGGCTGATCCTCATCAGCCACGACATCGGCGTGATCGCCCGCATGGCCGACCGGGTGATGGTGATGTCGGCCGGCCGGATGATGGAGCAAGGCTCGGTCGAGGCGGTCCTGCGGCATCCCGGCGCCGAGGTGACAAAGGGTTTGATCGCGGCATTGCCGGCCCGCACGCGCGCCGGATTATCGACGCCATGAAGCCTCCACCCCTGCTCGAACTGACCCATCTCTGTCGCGACTATCGGGTCGCCGGGCGGGGTCAACCCTTGCGCGCACTCGACGACGTTTCGTTCACGCTCGAGGCGGGCACCATCCTTAGCATCGTGGGCGAAAGCGGAAGCGGCAAGTCTACCATGGCCCGCATCGTCATGGCGCTCGACCGGCCGACCGCCGGCGAGGTGCGGTTCGAGGGCGAAAACCTCTTCGGTCTCAGCCCTTCGGCTCTAGCGCGGCGACGGCGCGGCTTCCAGATGGTCTTTCAGGACCCCTACGCCTCGCTCGATCCGCGCCAGAGAATCGAGACGATCGTGGCCGAACCGTTGTTCCTCCTCGACGCGGCACCGCGCGGCGCGGAACGGCGGGACAGGGTCGCCGAGGCTCTGGAAGAGGTCGGCCTCAAGGCCTCCGACATGGCTCGCTATCCGCATGAATTTTCGGGCGGCCAGCGCCAGCGCATCGCCATCGCGCGCGCGCTCATCACCCGGCCGAAACTGGTCGTCGCCGACGAAGCCGTCTCGGCGCTCGACGTCACCATCCAGGCCCAGGTGCTCAAGCTCATCCGGGGCCTGCGCGACCGTCACGGGCTGTCCGTCCTGTTCATCACCCACAATATCGGGGTCGTCGACGAGATCGCCGATCGTGTGGGGGTGATGTGGAACGGCCGCCTGGTCGAATCCGGCCCGACGAAGGACGTGCTGAATCGGCCCGCCCACGATTACACGCGCCGTCTCATCGACGCCGAATTGACGCTGGCCGAGATCGGTCGGCCCCGCCGCATTGCTCTGTCACCGGAGGCCCGCCCCCCAGCATGACCGACCCGATCGACCTCTCCGCCATCGACCTGCTCTCGCATTACCGTCGCAAGACGCTGTCCCCCTCGGAGGTTTTCGAGGCGCTCGACCGCCGCATCACGGCCTGGGAACCGTCGATCCAGGCGCTTTACGCCTATGAGCCTCAGCGCGCCCGCGACAGCGCAGCGGCCTCGAGCACCCGCTGGGCCAAAGGCGAGCCCTCCGGTGCGCTCGACGGGCTGCCGGTCAGCGTGAAGGAACTGATCGCCACGAAAGGCGTGCCGGTGCCCAAGGGCAGCGCCGCGACGTCGCTGGTGCCGGCCGAGGCGGACGCGCCGCCGGCCGCGCGCCTCATCGAGGACGGCGCCATCATCTTTGCCAAGACCGCCTGCCCCGACCTCGGCATGCTGTCGTCAGGCCTGTCGAGCTTCCATGCGCTGACCCGAAACCCCTGGGATCTCACGCAAAACCCCGGCGGATCGAGCTCCGGGGCGGCGGCGGCCGGCGCGGCGGGCTATGGGCCGCTGCATATCGGCACCGATATCGGCGGCTCGGTGCGCCTGCCGGCCGGCTGGACCGGCCTCTTCGGCTTCAAGCCGAGCCAGGGCCGCATTCCGGTCGATCCCTATTACGTCGGCCGCTGCGCTGGCCCCATGACGCGCACCGTCGCCGATGCGGCGTTGGTCATGCAAACTCTCAGCCGGCCGGACTGGCGCGACGCCACCAGCCTGCCCCCTGCCGACCTGCCATGGTCCTCGCTCGATCTCGACCTTAACGGTCTGCGCATCGGTCTGATGCTCGACGCGGGATGCGGCATCCCACCAGACGATGAAGTCGCCGAAGCGGTCCTGACGGCGGCGAAGATGTTCGAAGCCAAAGGCGCCACGCTGCTGCCGGTCGGGCCGGTGCTGACCCGGGCGATGCTCGACGGACTGGACCGTTTTTGGCGCGCGCGCTCCTGGGGCGACCTTCTCGAACTCGATGAGGCGCGGCGCGAATTGGCATTGCCGTATATTCTCGATTGGGCGCGGCGCGGCGCCGAGATCGGCGGCGTCGAGGCCATTCGGGGCTTCAGCCAGACGTTCGAGATGCGCCACGCCTGCGCGACCCTGTTCCAAGACGTCGACGCGGTGATCTCGCCGACCAATCCGATCGTGTCCTATCCAGCCGAGTGGGCCTCCCCCACCAACGATCCCGACCGCCCGTTCGAGCACATCTGCTTCACGGTGCCCTGGAATATGTCGGACCAGCCGGCCTGCTCGATCAACTGCGGCTTTTCAAACAGCGGCATGCCGATCGGTCTTCAGATCATCGCGCCGCGCTTCGACGAGATGCGGGTGCTCGGCCTGGCGAGGGCCTACGAAAGCTGGCGGGGACCGATCGAAGCCTGGCCCGCGCCGCCTTGACCGTACGGATTGTCATAAGGTTTGGCGGCTGTACCGCGGTCCTTGTCATAGCAACCAGCATTGAGGATGGTTTTTTGGCAAACTCGACCGCGCGTCCCCGCTCGTTCGTCGATCCGTCACCATCAACGAGAACTGGCAGGGGACAGCCTGTTGAACGGGCTCAAATCGCCAGCGAATGATGCTCTTTCGTCGATCCCCAATGGACCAAACGCCCGTCAACCCGACTTCGCCGCCGGGCAGCCGCAATCATGCTGATTGAACAGACATAAAAAAGATCCTAAGATCGAATAACAACTTTTGACGCGTATTGGCGCCAAACCATTCAAGCATTGACACCGGCGGCTCGGCATAAACCTGTTGCTTATATTATAATTTATAGTCGAAGAGAAAATGTGTTTAATTAATCGATTGCCCTGCTTCCGCGAGGCGCTCCACGGCGGAGCCCACACCTCCCCACCCCAAGAGACTTTCGTCGGGTGAACGGGAAGTCGGTGATAGTCACCGACCTTCTTGCCCGCTCCAACGCGATCTTCGCTTTGGGCGCCGCGTCCTGAGCTTGTCGAAAGTCTAGATCAGGCGATGCACTGGTCGACGGTCCCAGATCGCGCCCGCTTCGAAAAGACATCGGCGAGCACGCGACCGCTCGACGCCGCAGTGATGCGATGCCAGTGATCGAGCCGATCCGCCGTTTCGCGAACCCCGCGAAGCGCAACGACGATGGGATCGCCGATGTCGACATTGCCGTGATAGACAATGTCGCGGGCTGTCGTGGTCATAACCCGATGGCGCGACCCAAAACGCATCCATTCCACACGGTCGACCTGCGCCTGAAACGACGAGAAATAGAGCAGGCCTGCGCCGTTGAAATCCTGCGACGGGCACGGCAGAAGCGTCGTCGTGTCGGCCGCATCAGCGGCGTCGGCGCGAAAACCGAAATGCTCGGTCCAGCCGCCCCGCCGCAACAGCGGCATGCGGGAGGTGAGGTCGGTAAAATCCGGCCGCAGCCGGATCGGTGCCAACCCCTCGACGGCGGCGCGTACGATCGATCGATTCTGCCCAGGCGCCGTCCGCTTGACGAAGACCGTCAGCATCTCGACGACGCCCATCGTGCGACCCTCGCGCGAAAGATGATGGCGACTGGCGAATTGCGTATGAGAGACGCGAGCGATGTCGGAGGCGATCAGGAGGTCGTCGTGCTCGCGCAAGGCATCGAAGCGCGCCTCGCGGATGGCGATGCCGCAGAAGGTGGCGTAAACGGTCTCGCCTGCCCGATCGCGGAATACCGGTCGCTCCAGGCCCGAGGCCTGAGCGATCAGGTGCCAGTGGCAATGGCCGAGTTCCTTCAAGAGCCACGTTTCCGATAGTCCGCAGGCCGTCAGATGCGGCATCCCAAGCACGATCAGGGATTGGGATGAGGAAGCGAAGGCTCCAGCCCCCTCCGGCTCACACAGTGCCAGCGCGACCGCGATGGTCATGGCCGGCCCTCAGACCGCGAGCGACGCGACGCTGGCATTGCGGCCCACGCCAACCGGCCTCGTCAGGCGGTTTGCGATATGGTCGGCAATGTGTTCCGCGTCACGACCCACGTTCAGGAAACGTCCCGAGCCCCAGGTGTAGAGCCAGGGCATGCCGACGACGTAGACGCCCTCGATCGGCGTGACGCCGCGCGTGTGGCGGGGATAGCCCGCCTCGTCGCAGAGCGGCATGTCCACCAGCGACCAATCCGAGCGGAACCCGGTAGCCCAGATCACGCTCGAAACGCCTGCGGCTTCGAGGTCGAGCGCGCCGGCCGTCGCGTCCGGCTGCCAGACCGGCGCATAGGGCTGGCCGGCGGGCGCATCGATGCCGCGCTCGGCGATGTGCCGATCGATCAGCGCGCAAATGCCGTTGTAGACCGTATCGGCATTGTCGAGGTTGTGCTTGAGATCGTCGCCGAAGCGGAGCGTCGCGCCGTCGATGTCGATGTCGACAAGACGGCCGTGCAGCCGCATACCCTCCTTGGCGAAGCGGCGCAGATCGATATCGCGGCCACCGTCCCGGCCGGTGAGATAATGGTTCGCCTGCTTGCGGACCGCCTCGCCCTTCGGATGCCGGTCGACCGGCATATCGTACTGGCCGAGGTCGGACAGCCATTCCACGGCAT
The DNA here is from genome assembly GCA_965214365.1 of Lichenihabitans sp. Taxonomy (GTDB): domain Bacteria; phylum Pseudomonadota; class Alphaproteobacteria; order Rhizobiales; family Beijerinckiaceae; genus Lichenihabitans. Next base: position 906,213 of record CBDCBM010000001.1, on the reverse strand, counting down.
CACGGCCGCGATAGACGCGCGGGCAGCGGGGGGCACTGCCGACCACCAGATGCACCTGCCGCCCGGCGAGATGCAGGTCCTCGGCGATCTGGCATCCGGATTGGCCTGATCCCACCACCACGACCGCCCCGGCCGGCAGCGCGGCGGCGTTCCTGTAGGCGGAGGAATGGACCTGCGCGATCCCGGGCGAGAGGCGCTCGGCCACCTTCGGCACGTTCGGCTTGTGATAGGCGCTGATGGCCATCACCACGGCATCGGCGGTCACCATACCGGCATCGGTCTCGACCACGAAACCGCCCGACCCCTCCCGAACGACCCGCGAGACGCCGACGCCCTCATGGACCGGGGCTTCGATATGCGCGGCGAAGTCCTCGACATAGGCGACGATCTCGTCGCGCGGCATGAACCCCTTGGGGTCGGGTCCGGCATAAGAGAATCCCGGAAGCTGGCACTGCCAGTTGGGCGTCACGAGGCAGAAGGCATCCCATCGTTGGGCTCGCCAAGCATGCGCAATGCGGTTCTTCTCGAAGATCACATGGCCGATGCCACGTTCGCCAAGATGGGCGCTGATCGAAAGGCCAGCTTGGCCGCCGCCGACCACGACCACGTCATAGTGGGATTGAAGCGCGGGGATCGTCATGGGGACATGCTCGTTCATTCATGAAAGGAAAGGATCGTAACCAGCGCCTCGGGGGCATCTGGGAAATCTTGCCCGGCCGCTTCGATCCGTCGAAGCTGTCCGAGGGCACGCGAACACGGCATGCCGTAGCGCGCCTCGACGCGCTCGCTCGCGATCGTGAGAGCCTGCCGGCTGCGGGCTAGGAAGTCGGCCACCGGATAGCTCTCGCCCAGCACGAAATAATCTTTGATGACAAGCGAGGGCGAATAGCAGGGGTCCTCGGCGCCATTTGGCCACCGGACGCGAAACCGCATTTCAGGCATGGTTGAGCGCTCCCATCGTCTGGTAAACCGAAAGATGCGCCTCCGCGGCGTGGCGCCACTCGTGCCGGGCGGCAACGAGGTGGCCGCGCGCCGCGAGACGGGTGCCGACACGGGGTTGAAGGACGGTGATCATGGCGTCCGCGATCGAGGCGGTGCTGTCGGGCCTGCACCAGACGACGTCATCGGCGTCGAGATAGTCGGTAAAGGGCCGGATGCGCGCCGTGACGACCGGCAGGCCGGAGGCCATGGCTTCGAGGACCACCAGTCCAAACCCCTCCTTGACGGACGGAAAGACCAGCGCGTCGGCCAACCGATAGAGCGCCGGCATGTCGGCATCAGCCACCGTGCCGATGCGGCGCACGGCATCCGCTGTCAGTCCGCTTTTGGCGAGAACCTCGCCGAAGCGGGATTGATAGGCGCCGTGATCGAGCAGCGAACTGCCGCCCGCGATGACGAGTTGCGCGTTGGGCCGGAAGGCGACGACCGCAGCGAAAGCCTCCAGGATCCGCACCGTGTTCTTGCGCTCTTCGACACCACCGATCGACAGGAAGACCGGACCGCTATGCAGGCCGAGTCTCCGACGAAAGGCCAAGTCGCCGGGGCCTGCATGCGGCGAATAGCGCCGCCGGTCGACGCCATTACCGATCACCGTGGGGGCAAGGCCGAACTCGTCGCGCAGCACGTCACGCCATTGAGGGCTGACGACGACATGAGCGTCCGCCTCGACGATGGCGCGACGCTGAAGGGCCGCGACGCGCGGATCGGCGAATGTGTCGATGTGGTGAACCGTGCGGACGAAACCCTCGATGAGCCCACGCTGCCTGAGGGTCGCGAGCGCGTTGGCGGAAATGCCGTCCTGCGCGTGGAAAATGTCGAAGCGGCGATGCGCCGGGTCGGCGAAATGGACGAGATAGTCCGCCACACGGGCCTCGATGAGCGCGAAGGTCCCGGCCGCCGTGAGCGGCGTGGCGGCTAAGCAAAGCGTCTCGCACATCGTGGCGCGAAAGACGCCTTGGCCGGGCGCATCCGGCGCGTGAACGACGGCCTCGTGCCCAAGGGCGGTGAGCGCGTCACCGATTTCGAGCGCATGGACGACCCCGCCACGCGGGTTCGTGGAATGGGCCAGGAGAGCGACCCGCAAAGGACGGCCGATCATGCGGCACCGCCGGCGGGCGCGGTGATCAACGGCGCCTTCGCAAAATCCCAGATGGTCGCGCGGGCGTCGGCATGGGACACGGTCACTGCGCTTCCAGCTGCGACGCGCCCGACCGCCGCCGCCGCGATGCCCCGCGCCGAGAACAGGGCGGTCACGCGCTCGACATCGGGCGGATCGACCGCCAGGATATGGCCGAAGCTCGGAAAGCTGAGAAGCCAGCGGCCGAGATCGACGCCCTCCGGCTTGGGAACGGCGGCGACATCGATGTCGATTGCGACTTTGGAACATTCCGCCAACATCGCTGCCGTGCCGACGAGGCCGCCCTGGCTGATGTCTTTTCCGGCCCGGGCGAGGCCGGCTTCCGCGATCTGCGGCAAAAGGTCGAGATCGCCCCGCAGACGCGACGATGGGGCGTCGGTCGCCGCCTCCCAGTTGGAAAAGGGTTCGCGATAGCGGCCGCGCAGATCGATGGCGGCGACGAGGCTCTGTCCCGGGCTGGCGTCGAAGCTCGTCAGCAGCCGCTTGGCGCGACCGAGCACGGCCACCGAGAGTTGCGCCCGGTCGGTCCGCAGATTGCTGTGGCCGCCGACGATCGGCACGCCGAAGGCTTCGGCGGCGTCGCGCAACCCGCGCATGACCGGCATCGCTTGCGCCTCGCCGTCGGCCCAGATGGCATCGACCACCGCGATCGGGCGGCCGCCCATGGCCGCGATGTCCGAAAGGTTGACCATGACGCCGCACCAGCCGGCGAACCAGGGGTCGCCCGCGACGAATTCGTTCATGAACCCCTCGATGGCGAGCAGCAGATGGCCGTCGCCGTCCGGGATCGCGGCGCAATCGTCGCCGACCGGCACCGCCGAGGCGTCCGAAAGCCCGAGCGCCCGCGCCACAAGGCCGATATCGGCTTTCGCGGCGATGCCCCGGCTCGCGATCAGCGTGGCGGCGAGAGCCGCGAAGGCGCGGCCGTCCAGCATCAGGCGGCCCGCCGGGCCAGCGCGAGGAAGCCCACTTCCGGGGTCGTGAAGGGCGGATAGAAGGCCAGATCGGCCTGCATCTTCTTGTGCGGGCGGCCGTGCAGTTCGATATCGTCGACGACCTCCCAATGCAGCCGCTGGAACAGCAGCGCGTTCTGGCTCTGCACATGGGCCAGGAAGGTCATGCAGCCCCGCGCATGAGACACCCTGTGTCCACCCCTGATTTTTCAGGCTGCAATTTTAGCTGCGGCGCGGTGTTGTTTCGGGTCGTAAAGGGCCTGGTTTTGCCAGGCTTTCCAGAGGACGCGGAGCCAGGCGCGGGCGAGGATACGGATGGCGTGCGGGTGCTTGCATCCGCGTTGACGGGCTCTGCTATAGATGTCTGCTGCCCAGGCCGAGGCATGTCGCGAGTTGTCGGCGAAGCAGGTGACGGCCTTTCGGAGGTTCTTGTTACAGGCCCATCGGAACACGACGCCGCGGCTTTTGCCGGAGGCGTGGGTGACGGGACAGACGCCGGCCTCGGCGGCGAGCTGATCTTCGGTGGGGAAGCGCTCGCGGACGTCGCCGAGTTCGGCCAGGATCGCTGCTGCGCAGATGCGTCCGGCGCGGGGGAAGGACATGACGATCTTACCGTCGGGCAGGTCGGCCACGGCGTGCTCGATGCGCGAGGACAGCTTGGCGATCTCGCCGACGAGGCGTTCGAGGATGGCGACGAGCGCGCGGGCGATCTCGCCCTTGGCGTCGGCCTCTGCATCGCTGGCGAGGCCCGTGGGCGCGGCCTTCAGCCGGGCCAGGAGTTCGGTGGGAGATCTGCGCCCGCAATAGGCGTGCTGGGCCATGAAGCTGGCGAGGCGCTTTTCGCCGAGACGGCTGGCGCTGTCGGGCGTGGGATAGCGGCCGATGAAGGCGAGCGCGATCGGGCTGTCGATGGCGGCGAAGATGGCGGCGGCGCCCGGCCAGAAGCCCTCGAGCAGGCTGCGGAGCTGGTTGGCCAGGGCAATGCGCTGGTCGACCAGGTCGCCGCGTGCGCGCACCAGGGCCCGCAACGCCCGGATGTCGTCGGAGGTCGGCAGCAACGGGCGGAATCGGTGACCGTCGGTGCGCAGGATGTCGGCCAGCATGAAGGCGTCGCCCGGATCGCTCTTGCCGCCGGCGGCGCGGTAGCGCGGCCGGCAGGCTTTGACGACGTTGGGGTGGATCGGGATGACGGGGTGCCCGGCCTCGACCAGGGTGTCGACGATCAGACCCGACGGCCGCTCAATGGCGATCGGCAGGTCGGCCGGTGGAGCGACGCGCTTGAGCTTGGCCGCCATGTCGGCCAACCCTGCCGCATCGTGGCGGACCTCAAGGCGGACGACGACCTGACCGGCGCCGTCGATGATGCAAAGGGCATGGCTTGCGCCGCCCCAGTCCAGACCCCCATGAAAAGCCATAGCCTTATCTCCTCGGCTTGCGTTAGTTTCGCCCGAGCCGGGAGATCGTGCGGATCGCTCACTGACAGGCGCTCTGGCTGGCGGGCACTGGCGCTTCACCCTGTGGTCCGTCCCGGTCTCCCGGCACCTGCCGTGCGGCTGGTCTCATGCGGGCCGTCAAGCGGCAAGCGACGAAGGCCGTCACGGCAGGGGCTCGGGTTGGCGGATGCTACGCCACTTGATCGCTTCGCACCCGCCAACCCGAAGGTGCACCAGTGAGCGGATGAGACCGCGAGGCGGATCAGCGAAGCCCCCAAGGCACCGACGCGACGATGATCGGCGGCGACCGCGAGGCGCGAGCCCCACCATATCCCCCGCTCCGCCTCATGGATACGCACGGTGCCGACGACCGCGTCGGCCGCGACCGTGTAGGACGACAGGGCGACGATGGGGATCGCGACCTCGTCGAGCGCGTCGCGATCATCCTCGCCGAACAGCCCCTGCTCTACGCAGAACACCTGCCGGCGCAGCGCAGCCGCGCCGCGCCGCTCCCAGGCCTCGGTCGCGAATTTCACGCTGAAGGCGCTCGACACGAAGGGCGGGACGGGATCGAACATCATGCCGTGAGCCTCCGCTCATAGGTGGACAGCGCCGAGCAGGCGCCGCATTTGCCGCAGCCCGCCTTGACGTCGGTGGCGGTCATGCGGCTCGCGACAAGCATCGCGGCCAACGGCTGGAGGATCGCATGCATGAAACCGGCGTTGGGTCCCGGATGGCTTTCGAGCGGTGTGCCGGAGATCGGCACGAAAGGCACGACGAAGGGATAGACCCCGAGCGCCACAAGCTTTTCGCTGATCGACAGAATGGCCTGCGCCGTGTCGCCCAGCCCCGCGAGAATGTAGGTCGATACTTGGCCCCGCCCGAACACCGGCACAGCGGCCGCGAAGGCCGAGAGGTAGCGCTCGATCGAGACCTGCGCCTTGCCGGGCATGATGCGGGCGCGGACCTCCGGCGTCACGGCTTCGAGATGCATGCCGAGCGCGTCGGCGCCCGCCTCGCGCAGGCGCTCGAACCAGATATCCTCGTCCGGCGGCTCGCATTGCACCTGGATCGGCAGGGCCACGGCCGCCTTCACGGCGGCGGCGCTTTCGGCGAGGATCGCCGCGCCCCGATCACTGCCGGCGGGCGTGCCCGTCGTCATCACCATATGTTTGACGCCATCGAGGTCCACCGCCGCCTTGGCGACCTCGGCGAGCTGGGCTGGCGTCTTGCGCTCGATGGTGCGGCCGGCCGCCAGAGACTGGCCGATGGCGCAGAACTGGCACGTCTTGGTGCGGCTCTGGTAGCGGATACAAGTTTGCAGCACGGTCGTCGCCAGCACGTCGCGGCCATGCAGTACGGCGATCTTCGAATAGGGAATGCCCTCGGCGGTCGACAGGTCGTAGAAGCGCGGACGGGACGGCAGGCCGAAATTCGCCACCGTGACGCCGTCCCGCGTGATGCGGCCGCGCCCATCCGGGCCGGGTTTTTCGGCCAGATAGGGGCTTTCGAAAGCCGGGGCGGTATGCACCGGCACCATCACGGTCATGCCGTCGATCGTGAGGGCCTTGTGATCCGAGGGGCCGGCGCCGCCACGGCGGCTGTCGACGCCCGCCTTGGGATCAACCAGCCGCACTCCGAAGGATTGCAACTCGTTGATCAGGCGTTCCGTCGGCAGCTCGTTCGGTGTCGTCGCGATCATCGGTCTTGGTCCCGGATACGGAGGTTGACGGGGCACCGGCGTTCCCCTGCATCGGGGTCGCGGGCCGCTGGTCGAGCAGCAGGCTCATCAATTCGGGCCGGGCATAGTGGCCGACGGAATCCATCATCCGCTTGCGCTTGACGATGAGACCCATGTCCAGGTCGGCGACGAGCAGGCCTTCGCCCTGCGTGAGGGGTGGCACCAGATGGGCCCCCTCGGGCGAGACGATCGCCGTCATGCACCCTCCCCGCAGCCCCTTGCGCAGCTTTTCGTCCGGAGAGATGCGGGCGATCTGCTCCTCTGTGAGCCAGCCCGTGGCATTGACGACGAAGCAGCCGCTTTCCAGGGCATGGTGACGGATGGTCACCTCGATCTGGTCGGAGAAGATGGGGCCAACCAGCGACCCGGGGAACTGAGCGACATGGATCTCCTCGTGCTGCGCCATCAGGGCGTAGCGGGCGAGGGGGTTGTAGTGCTCCCAGCAGGCAAGCGCCCCGACCCGGCCGGCGGCGGTATCGACGACCTTGAGGCCCGCGCCGTCCCCCTGCCCCCAGATCATCCGCTCGTGAAAGGTGGGGGTGAGCTTGCGGCGCTTGAGCTTGAGCGTGCCGTCGGCGTCGAAGATCAGTTGGGCGTTGTAGAGCGAGCCATGGTCGCGCTCGTTCACCCCCAGCGCAACCACCATGCGATGCCGCCGCGCCGCCGAGGCGACGGCCTCGGTCACGGGGCCCGGCACCACCACCGCGTTCTCATAGAGACGAATATGCTCCGACCCGGTGAGAACCGGCGGGTGGACGAAGGAGAAATAGGGGTACCAGGGCACGAAGGTCTCGGGGAAGACGACGAGCTGCACCCCCTTGCCGGCGGCCTCGCCGATCGCGGCGAGCACGCGATCGAGCGTGCCCCCGCAACTGTCGAGGTCCGGCGCGATCTGTACGGCGGCGACGCGCACCGTCCTGGCTTCGGCCATGGCTCTTCTCCTGCAGACGGAATCGCGGCGCGTCAGACGGTCCAGGTGTGGACCATGAAGGCGCCATCCCGATTGTGGATCAGGATGAGGTCGAGCACGTCGGTCGGCGCGATCGGTCGGATGCCGGGCATCAGGGACGGCTCGCCGTGGCCGTAGAGCGCCTGAAGGGCGAAGCGGCAGGCATAGACCTTGCCGCCCTCGTCCATGAACTTCGCGAGCTGGTTGTTCATGTTGAGATGGCCGGGAAAAGCCTCGTCGCCGATTTTGGGGAAGCCGCGCTGAATGCCGAGGGTGACGCCCGGGCCGTAGAGCAGAACCGAGGTCTCGAACCCCTTGCGCAGGAGCCGCGTCGCCTGCAGCAAATTGACAAAGCCGATCGAGCCTTCGAACGCGACCGTGTGGAACGTAACCAGGGCCTTCTGGCCGGGATTGGCTTTGACGTCCTCGAAGACCTTCTCTTCGTAATCGACGAAATAGTCTCCCTTCGCATGGGCGGGCATTTGTACGGCGGGCATGGCTCGTCCTTTCGTTGGCGATCTGTGGATGAGCGCCGACGGCGCTGCCTCCCCGATCCATACAAATCTTCAACAATTATACCGTCAATCACAAGCCTAAATTACAGTCATTCGGCGGCGATCAATCGAACTGTTTCACTAGAGACAATCGCCTCATTCTCGAACGAATTGCCGCAATATTAAGCCCCGTAATCGGCGAAATGACGAGCACTATGGCCTCCGACGATCAACGTCATCTTCGATAATTGACTTGATTCAAATGTGGAGTTTACATACATTCAATCCAATCAATTTATAGCGGAGTGGGACTTGTGATCGACGGGGCGCTGCCGCATGAGAGCGGCATGATCGACTGGATGCCCAACCTCGAGCTAAGCGATAAGCCACGCTATCTGGCGATCGCCGATGCGATCGCCTCGGATATCGAGGCGGGCCGTCTGTCGAACGCCGACCGCCTGCCGCCTCAGCGCAAGCTCGCGGCCCGCCTCGGCATCGATTTCACCACCGTGGCGCGCGGCTACGGTGAAGCGCAGAGGCGCGGCCTCGTCGTCTCCAAGGTCGGCCAGGGCACATCGGTCGCGGGGCCGGCCTTCACGTCCGCAGCCGTCCAACGGCCGGCGGCACGTCCGCTCCTGGTCGACCTCTCGATGAACCTGCCGCCCGAACAGGACGATCCGGCGCTGCTACGGCGGATGCGGGAGGGCATCGCGGCCGTTTCGCAGGACGTGATGGGGCTGCTACGCTACCAGGGCTTCGGGGGAGCGCCTGCCGACAAGGACGCGGCATCGAATTGGCTCGGGCGGCGAGCGCTGGTGCCGAGCCAGGAGCGCATCTTCGTCACCCCTGGCGCCCATCCCGCCCTGCTCGGCATTTTCGGCCTGCTGGCGCAGCGCGGCGAGGTGATTTTATGCGAGGCCATCACCTATCCGGGCGCCCGCGCCATCGCGGCTCAACTCGGCCTGTCGCTGGTCGGGCTACCGCTGGATCGCGAGGGCATCGATCCCGACGCTTTCGCCGATGCCTGCCGGACAATGAAGCCCAAGGCGCTCTACCTCAATCCGACCCTTCATAATCCGACGACGCTCACGATTCCGAAGGACAGGCGCGACGCCATCGCGGCCACGGCGCGGCGCTTCAATGTTCCGATCATCGAAGATGATGCCTATGGGTTCATCCCGATGAAGACCCCCCCGCCCTTCGCCGCGATCGTGCCCGACCTCACGTGGCACGTCGCCGGTCTTGCCAAATGCATCGGGGCGGGGCTGCGCGCGGCCTATGTCCTTGCGCCCGACACGCGGTCTGGATGGCCCTTCGCGGCCGCGTTACGCGCCGCCAACGTCATGGCATCGCCCTTCACGGCTGCCATCGTGACCCGCTGGATCGAGGACGGCACGGCGGATGCCATCCTGCGCTTCATCCGCACGGAAGCCGCCGCAAGGCAGGCGCTCGCCACGTCCATCCTGCCCCCGGGCAGTTTCCAGGCGGACCCGATCAGCTTCAACCTCTGGGTCAATCTTCCCGCGCCCTGGACGCGTTCCGCCTTCATCGGCCACATGCGCGAGACCGGGGTCGGGGTCGTCGCCAGCGACGTCTTCACCGTCACCGGCACCCCGCCCGAAGCCGTGCGGGTCTGCCTCGGCGGCCCGATCAGCCGCGACGGCGTTCGGCGCGCACTGGAATTTATGGCGCATAGCTTCGGCGAGAGTCCGGCGCTGGCCTGAGCCCGTATCTCTAGCCTCATCTCGCTCGCCTGCGCGTCGGCTTCGTGGTCGCCGCCGCCATTCCGCTGACACTCGCGGCCGTTCTCGTCATCACGATGGCGATGGGCCGCAACGTCGACCGGATCGCGCTCGGCGCCAGGCCTCACTCATCGCGCCAGGCCATTGGCTTCGAGAAGCGAGCCGCCGATCACGAGGGATATCATTGCCGCGCCCAGATAGAGTTGAGGGGGAATTTGGTCGAGCGTCTGGTCCCCTTCCAGCAATTCGGAATCGGTCCATGCTGTGTTTGGCATCAACGTCGCAAACAACCAGGACGCGTAGATCGCAGTCCCGCTAATGACCGCCGCACCAACATCTGCTGGACATTGTGCCGTCCAGGTGAACCACGCCGACCATGCTCCAAGGAACACACCGAGGCCGATGGTCTGGGCATTGTGAAACTTGGCGTGGGGCGGCCAACGCGGATTGAACATATGCGTCTCCCCCATATCGGCGATAAATCCGCCCACGATCACGACTGCGGCGATGACCGTGAGAAGCCATTGCCCGGCAAGCAAATGATTCATTACGACGGTCCTTCGAGATGATCGGCAAAGAAAGCAAGGATCCGGCGACGGGCATCGGCCGCAGCGTAGCCCTCAAAGCGCATGCCGAGCCTCGCCATGACCCAGCCGAGCTTGCCGTAATGGACCTCTAGGAAGAAGTGTCCGGCATCGGGATATTCCTTGACGTCGTGATCGATGCTGTTGGCTTTCAGCGCATGATCGAGCAGTGCGGCTGCGCCTTTCAACATCCGATCCCGGCCGCCATAGCTCCCGACGATGGCGCATGCGCCTTTGAGCAGCACGTCAGCGTCCTTGGGAACAGGGCCGTAATTGACGCTCGCGGCGTCGAAGCCCTTCCGCGCGGCGACGAGCAACGCAAAGCCGCCGCCCATGCAAAAGCCGATGATTCCGATCCGGCCGGTACAATCCGCGCGACCAGCCAGCCAAGCACGCGTTGCCTCGATGTCGTCGAAGGCCGCGCCTTGGCGCGCCGCCATCTGCCGTCCGACGGCCAGGAGGCAGAGCAGCCGGTTGCCGCGTGCGAACAAATCGGGCGCGACCGCGATGTACCCGGATGCAGCCAGCCAATCCACTTGCTGTCGGCTCGTGTCGGTCTGACCGAGTGCATCGTGAAGCACGACGACGCCGGGCCAAGGCCCCGTCCCTGAAGGCACGCCGAGATAGGCCGGTATCGGTTGCCCGCCGTGGATTATCCTGATTTCTGGCATTACGGACTTTTTGGATTTGTACGGAACCAAACCGGATCGGTTTTAAGCGCATCGGCGGTGGCTGCGACGATCATGGACGTTCGTCGTTCTGGTCAGCATCGGTATCGACGCGAGACAACATCGTTTGCAGCATCTCCCCCGCTGCCAGCAGCTCCGCCTCGGTCATGCCTTCGGCCAGCTTCGACGTCCAACACGTCCACCGCTCCTGGGCCTTGGCGTGAGCCATGATCCCGTCCGGCGTCAGCACGACAAGCCTTGCGCGCTGGTGATGCGGATTGATCTCCAGGCGCACTAAACCACTTTTGATCAGTTCGCCGACGACCAGGCGAACGGCTTGTCGCGTCAAACCAATGTTGCGAGCAATCGAGGCAATGGGCAGCGGCACCGGTGCGTGGGCGATGACGCCGAGCACCTGCCAACGCGCACTGGTGAGACCGAGATCAGCGACCAAGCGGTCACCCGCCGCCAGCAAGGCCCCGTTCAGCCGAAATAGGGTGACCAGCAGCTTCGCGGGTGGATTGTCATTGATGGGATAGACCTGCGCCATTGGCATAAGATAGTCATTATGACATAGACTTGTCAATGTGGATCAAACATGTCGAAGACTGTTGTGAGTTCAGAGTTCGTTTCGGAAGGCGCCAGTTGAGCCTCGTGGGATGCCGATCGTGAATGACGACTCAGGCGACCGACATCTTGGCCGTGGGGCGGATGGGTCCCGCGTCGAGGATCGACCGCACCATGGATCGCGAGCGCGGATGCGTCGGCAAGGACGCTCGAATCGGCGTCGCGGCTTGCCTGAGACGCAAGAATCATGCGCCGCTCTGGATCAACGGCGTCCTTCGGGCCGCCCTTTTCGTTTCAGGAGCTGGATAGGTCGGATTCCCGCCGAAAGCTGGTTTTCGGAATGGTTCGGACGGCGGAAGACGGCAGACCGATTTAACTGCGAGATCAACCAGTTAAATGGTGGGCACGACAGGGATTGAACCTGTGACCCCTCCCATGTCAAGGGACTGACTTCGCTTAACAAGCCGCGATTCTGGAGAGGAAAAGGCAACAACGAACGACAGAACACAACAAGAACAAACGGACCGTCCGTGCAAATGCCGTTCAAATAATCCTTCGACTTCATGCCAATCGGGTGAATGGTTGATCTGTCGGCAAGGGTGCGCTGCCACCGAGGCGTGTCCGGGGCCATGAAGTTCTCTGCCACGAATTTGCCAGCCCGCGCCCGTGTGTCGCAGCCGCTTGGCCTCGGCGGCATGGAGGGCGATCGGCTTTTCGCACTGCATGGGCTTTCCGGGCTTTACGGGAAGAATTTCCAGCCGACGTGCGGATGATTGCGCTCGGGGTTGTAGGTTGCCTCAACGTCCGGATCGGCGAGAAGCGCCTCGTAGCTGCCCTAGGGACGGGGAATTTCGTGAGACGCCTCGACACTGTCCGCCGTTGCCTGATGGTAAATAAGCGCCAAAGGTTGTCCTCCATTGTTTTCCTCCAACTTGTTGATGAGGAAATCATATGTTCGTTTTAGGCGGGGTCACGGTGTGCTTCGGCTTCACGCCCGGACCCCTCTGGATCCATACACGCAACGGTTTGCGACGCCGATCGGCGTAGGGACCTCGCGCCGATACTTACCCCTGACGGCATCCTCTACTCGGAGGCCCTCGCGCCCGCTGCCGGCGGCAACGGTCGATTCACTGCGTTTGCAAAGGTTCCAGAAACTTGGATGCACGACGATGCCTCCCGCTAAACGGCTCTTAGGCCGCACCGAGGGGCACTGCATGTACGATGAAGAGATCCCGGTCGAAGACGCCGGCAAGGCGGCGGGCACGGCATCGGCCCCACCTGCTCAAAATGGCTACAAGTTCCCGATCGAACTTGCTGCCGACCTCGAGCTTGACAGAAATCCCTGGTACCTGATCAAGGGGCTGATGCCCAAGACGGGACTCCACGTCCTCTACGGCGCTCCCGGATCGGGCAAGTCGTTCGTGGCGCTCGACGCCGCCCTGCACGTGGCCACTGGCCGGTCATGGGCGGGACGACGGGTCAGACAGGCGGACGTGGTCTACGTTGCTTCGGAGGGCGGCGCCGGATTCCGTCTCCGCGTGATCGCGGCGCTCGACGCCCTCCGGACGAAGGGCTGCCTTGACGACGCCCGGCTCGGCCTCATCACCGTCGCGCCCAACCTTGGCCGCGAAAGATCGGACCAAGACAGGCTCGTCCGCGAGGTCCAGGAACAGAGCGAACTGCTCGGTCTGCGCCCAGGGCTTATCGTGCTCGATACGCTCGCCCGCAGCATTCAAGGGCTGGACGAGTCGAGCACACGCGACATGAACGACTTCATCGCCAACGCCTCGGTCCTTGGCTCAAGGCTCAATGCGCTCGTGATGCCCATCCACCACTCAGGCAAGGACGAGGATCGTGGCATGCGGGGCAGCTCTGCGCTCCTCGGCGCGGCCGACGCGGTCTGGCGGCTCCGCAGCGAAGCGGACCTCAAGCAGATCGAGGTCGAGAAGATGAAGGACGCCGAGAGCGGTTCGAGCTTCTCATTCAACCTACGTGCCCACGATCTCGGCCTCGATTCCGACGGGGATCCTCTACGGACACTGGTCGTGGACGTCGATGAGCAACCGGTCCCGCGTGCGCCCCGGGCCGCTCGTGACAACCCGTCACGAAGGTACGCCACGCTTGCGCGGGTCGCCGCGGCAGTCGCCGAGCGCGGCAACGCAGCCGATGGGCCCTCCGGCCCCGTCAAGTCGCTCGACCTGCGTGAGCTGAAGGCGCTCCTGACCGAAGGCATAGCTGACAAGGCTGCTGCGAGAAGCGAGGCCAATTCCTTGAATCGCGACATCGGATGCCTCGTTACCGAGAAGCTCCTGGGACGCGACGATGACCGTATTTGGAACGCGGTCGCCTGACCAAGCGCGACTTGAACGTCACTGGGAGATGTCAACGGTGTGAATCGGCGTCGCAAACCGTTGATGAGTAGGGATCAGGCGGGCCCGGCGTGAAGCCGAAGCACAGCGTGGCAGTCGCTATGTTGCGGGAGACCCCGCACGCCGGGAGCATTATGTCGATCTGCCGGACAGTCCGCCACCTTCGGCAGCGCCGCGATCCGGCAGGTCCTCGGCCTTGAGGCTAATCTCCCGGAGCGGGAGATCGTGCTCCGGGACCCGACGCGCTCGGCCACCTCGATTGCGAAACGCGTCAACGCTTTAGCCTGAACGTTTTGACGCACAACCTCCTGCACTAGGGCGTGGCAGTGCGCCAGAGCTCGCGCTAAGCTGGCGCCGCTTTGCCGGGTTTATGCAACCTGGACGTGCGCTTCAACCTCGGCAGGAGCCAAGGGAAGGCGAACCGCCTGCTCCCGCTAGCGGCCGACAAACTCCAGCACGAGTGGACCCTCTAGCCTCCAGCACTCGCAGCGGCACGTTTCAGATACCACGATCACGGCGGAGCCGGAAAACGCTTCTTTCGAAATATAGAGGCGATGTATGAAGGACGAAGTAGATAATCATTGTCCCCTGATGAAGTAAGAGGGCACGGGGCAGAAGCTGTCAAGCTGAACCCGTGTGCATCGTAAAGAAACGGTCACTGACTGGGGTAGAAACGCGACAACATGAGCAACTCAAGCCGTGTTTCGAGTTTCTACCCCAGGGGCAGCGACCGGTCTCCACTTCCTCCTTCGCCGTCCGGTGCCGATGCAAGCCCCGCATGGGCACTCGTTCGCGCCTGGCGGCGCGCATGGTCCGATAAGGTCGTCCCGTCCATCGCTCGCGTGCTTCGGCACGAACGTGAGTTTCGACGCGCAGCGGCGCCCGCAGTGCAGACCAGGCGCCTCAACGCCGGCAGACGGTAGGGAGGGAGTTCGAGAGCTTAGACCAGGCTCCCCCAGCAAAGTCGAAGACGGCGAGGCCGAACGGAGACGAGCGAGGAAAATGTAGGAGATCCCCCAAAGACGAAAGCGACGAACGAAGTAACGAGACCCAAAGACGGGCGAGCCCGGCAGGGTTCTACCCCAACCAAATCGTAAAGGCGCGACGCCTCTGAAACGCAGGGCGCTCGCAAAGACAATGCACCCCAAAAGAGGAAAAGGAATGACAATGAATAACGCAGATTTCGAATCGGTGGCCATCAAGACGCTCGTGAGCGACCTCATTGGCCTGAACCCGCAAGCGCTCGCCAGCATGGCCGAGCAACCGACCTCATTGGAGGGCGATCCCTCTCCCGAGACTGTGTGGGATGGCCTAAACCGCTTCGTACGCAAGGTGCTGGCCGGCTATCTCGCGCTCGCCAACGTCGACCGTGCGGCGGTACGCCTCAAGGACGAGACCTCGGCCCGCGCGAACGGCTGGCCGGACGCACGGACCGCGAACGTCGCAATGGCACTGATCTGGGCGCTGCTCGCCGAAGATCGGGATCTCAAGGGCCTCTCGCCCGTTCCCCTGCTCCGCGCTGACCCGGCGAGCGTCACTTGCGATCCGGTCATTGAGGGAACTGAAGCCCTGTCCACCTACGAGTTGTGCCGGAGGGTCCTGAGCCTTGAGCTGACTGAGGAGATGGAGCAGCGCCGCCAGGGGGGCATTGCCCGTCCGGCGGACGGTGCCAGGGTCACCTCGATCGGCACCGCCATCAACGAAATACTCGGGCTGGACAGCGCCTCTCTTGAGGCATTCCTCGAAACCAAGGTTGGGAGCGGGATCTCCGATCTGGATGCCGACATGCGGGTCCGCATCGCGCTCAACCTCATCGTGCGCGGCGCGATCTGCCAGTTTTACACGATGCGCGACCGTGGCGTCGAGGAGGTAAGACTCATGACCAATGAGGATGCGCGAGATGCCGGCAAGCCCGACGCCCGCACGGCGAACTTCGCGACGCTCGTCGCGACGGCGCTCCATTGCGAGGACGGCCGGGCGGTAGTCATCTATCCACCCCGCTCGCACGGACCCGAATACGAGGCGTTGCTCAGGCGGTTAGCCGCCTTTGCGATCCGAGACGGATCTCGGCGCGCCGTAGACGCCATTGAAGCACTTTGCGAGCGCGACGTGCACTTCGGCGCCACTAGCGGGCCCGGCAAGCACAGCCGGTTGCTTCTGGAGGCATACGCGCAAAGGGAGGCAGGAGCCATCGGCTAGCCGGGGCGGAAAGCGGCGGCGACGAGAACCCTCGTTGCTAAGCCGCGCTCTATCAGGCACGGGGCCGGGACACCGCGCGTGGTCCCGCAGGCACCACTGCTTGTTTGACGATGTTACCTAGCGGATGAGGGGCCAGTTGCCATCCAATGCTTCAACGTCGCCGGCGTGCTGTCAATCAGCTTCGCTCAAGAGGTCGCGACCATCAGGCCTAATCTTGAATATGTACTTTAAGTATAAATCACTGACGGGATCTTAAGGATTTCGATGACGAGCTACCAAACGCGGTGGACCACCACGCAAGAGCCAGAGTGTGGATAGGCATCGCGTCGAGACCCCTCCCAAAGGAGATACATCAATAGGTTACGGCGCCGATCGGCGTCGGGGTCCCACGCTGATTCACAGCGTTGGCCAGCGCGACCAGGAGGCCTGTACGGATCGGGCGGGTCCGAGCACCCACGCGTGGATGCGAACGGTCCTCCGGGATGGTCGCATCTGGGATGTCGCCTCGTGGCTGGGCCGGGCCGGCCCGATGGCGGGGGTGGCTGGTATCGGAATGGTTGCGCGAAGGGCGCGTCGGGCACCTCAATCAGGGCGGGCTCTCGGTGGAGGCCGAGAGACGGTCGTGCTCGCCAAGATCCCGGCAACGTCGCGAATGGCGCAGCTCAAGGTGGGTGCCAAGCATGACAGTGTATCCAAGACCCAACGGATCAGATTGCCCGTAAGGTGTTGTTGCCTTACAAACGAACTATGATGCCGGGGGCGCAAATCCAAAGGGTGGGAACGATGGCGACGTTGACGGTCACCGCGAAAGGCCAGGTCACCTTAAAGAAGGACCTGTTGGAGCATCTTGGGGTAAAGCCCGGCGACAAGATCGACGTCAAGAAGCTGCCGGAAGGTCGTATGGAGGTCAGCTCCGCGCGGACAACGGGTCGGATTTCGGACGTCTTCGGCCTCCTCAAGCAAACTGATGGGCCGACGGTCTCGATCGAGGAGATGAACGAGGCTATCGCGCGAGGCTGGGCGGGCGAGCGGTGAGGGTGACGGCGGACACCAATGTCCTCGTCCGCGCCATCATGGAGGACGATGCGAAGCAGGCCCGGGCGGCGCAGGCTGCGTTGGCCGAGGCTGACGTCGTAGCTCTGGCGCTACCCGCCCTATGCGAGGTGGTGTGGGTCCTATCCCGCGCTTACAAGGTCTCCGGACAGGATATAGGGCGTGCCATCAATGGCCTCCTCGCGGCCGACAACGTGTCGGTCGACCGCCCAGCGGTCGATGCGGGATTGTGCGCGCTCCAAGCGGGAGGCGACTTCGCGGACGCCGTCATCGCCTATGAGGGGCGCAAGCTCGGGGCGAAGACGTTCCTGTCGTTCGACAAGAGGGCGGTCGCGGTGGTGAGGGCTGGCGGCGGCGAGGCGGAACTCCTGTAGCCGCTCGAACCCAGATCGATGCCAGCGTTGCGGTCTTGAAGGCGGAGGCGCTGACTTGGGCGGGCCATGCTGTCCCCGCGCGCCGAGCCAGGTTTCTTGAACCCGAGAAGAAGCGCCCCCAGCGGATCGCCTCCCTCGGGTTCGGCCGGGGGCACGGGATCGATGGTGCCTGGTCCGACTTTGCCGCGGTTTCGGCATGGACCGGACGTAGCCGTAGAGGCTCGCCGTCGACGTTGCTTGGTGGCGTCACCGACGACGCCAACTCGACCGACGAGGCACCGATCTCGTCTCGCGATCGGCAAGGAGGACGTGAGGAATGCCGCGCTGGTCTACGATCGTCCGGGCCGTTTTCTCCCGGTTCATGGCGGGCACCTTCATATGCCAGCCCCTCGACGCCGAGGGCGCGGCGCCGCAGGACGACGTCGTTCCGCTGATCGTCCGCACGCCCCACGGCGGCTTCAATCGCATGGTCGTGAGCGTCACGGTGTGCGAACCCGGCACGGATCGTTGCACGACGATCGACGACGTGATGGTCGACACGGGATCGACCGGCCTCCGGCTCGAAGCATCAGCCGTCCCGTCTTCGCTCCATCTTCCCGCGTTTTCTGGCCCTGACGGAAAGCCTTTGGCCGAGTGCCTCCACTTCGTGCACGATGCCGCATGGGGACCGCTAAGTCGCGCCGACGTCCGCATCGGCGGAATGACGGCGTCGAACCTCGCGATCCAGGTCATCGCGGACGGCGGCGCGGCCCAGCCTGCCGAATGCCCGGTCTCGGACGTCAAGCCGACCTCGAACGGCACGCTGGGCGTCGGCCCCTGGCTCGTCGACTGCCCGGGCGACTGTGTGCAGGACGAACGCCGGCCCGGTGTATTCGCTCAGGATGGCGGGGCGTGGTCGCCCCTCCGGGGGCCGGTCGATCGGGCCTATCGCCTGCGGAACCCGGCGGCAGCCTTTCCCGGGCACGACGATGGCGTCGCGTTCGACCTGCCGATGCCGCCCGATAAGGGCGCGGCGCAGATTATTGGGACGCTCACTTTCGGGATCGGCAAGGCTTCGAACGATCAGTTTGGCGGGGCACGGGTAATTCGGCTCGACGTCAGGGGCCGCTTCACGACACGCTACGGCGGCCGGGCCTACCCGGAGAGCTACATCGATAGCGGCACCGAGACCAACCTCCTTCCGGAAGGGGACGTTCCCCGCTGCGAAGGCATGCCGTGGGCCTTCTGCGCCAACCCTTCTCGGAACCTTGCCGCGACGATGGTCGGCCGGGACGGGACGAGCGTCGACGTCGCCTTCCGGGTCGGCGACTATCGGGGGGCGCTCGACCGACATGTCGGCGCTTGGGACGGCTTCGCGGAGGTGGGCACGCCGACGTCCGGGGCCTTCGTCTGGGGCGCGCCGTTCTTCCTCGGACGGCGCGTCTTCGTCATCTTCGAGGGCAGGGGCTTCCCCGGCATGATTGGGGTGGGCCCAGGCTTTGGCTTTGAGTCGGCCCGCTGATCAGGGTCGGGTGGATGGGCTGGTAGACCCAGCCGCTCCGGTCCTCGAAGGTGCCGAGGAAGTCGGCTGCGCAATCGGAGTAGGGCCGAACAGAAGGTCGTGCGCGAGATCATGCTGTTTCTCCACGCGAACGGCGTTGGGACCTCCCGGGCGGTCCGGATCTTCAAGACCAACGGAGCGAAAGCAGTCGCGTTCATCTTCGAGAATCCCTACCGCCTCGCCCGTGACATCCGGGGCATAGGCTTCAAGACGGCCGACCAGATCGCGATGAAGCTCGGCATTGGGAGGAACGCCATGATCAGGGTCCGCGCCAGTGTCTCCTACGCCCTTTCCGAAGCAATGGACGACGGCCACTGCGGTCTGCCGGAAAACGAACCGCTGCGCGACGGCGTCGAGCTACTCGAGGTCGCCTCCGACCGCCTCACAGCCGCGCTCGGGCTCGAACTACAGGTGTCAATCAGCGTTGAAAAGTTGCCAGGAAACAGCGTCCAAAAGTTTCCACTTCCTCAGCTGGTTTTTGGCTGTTTTTTGCGCTGCTTGAAGCGGAAGGAGTCGTTGCCGGTTTCTAGGATGTCGCAGTGGTGGGTGACGCGGTCGAGCAGTGCGGTTGTCATCTTTGGGTCGCCGAAGACGCCGACCCATTCGGCGAAGGAGAGGTTGGTTGTGAAGATCAGCGATGTCTTTTCGTAGAGCTGGCTGATCAGATGGAACAGCAGGGCGCCGCCGGAGGCTGGGAACGGCAGGTAGCCGAGTTCGTCGATGATCACCGCGTCGGTCTGGACCAACTGGCGGGCGAGGTTGCCGGCGCGTCCCAGCTGTTTCTCCCGCTCCAACTGGTTGACGAGGTCGACGGCGTTGTAGAAGCGCACGCGTTTGCCCTGGTGGATGGCGGCCACACCCAAGGCTGTGGCGACGTGCGTTTTTCCGGTGCCCGTACCGCCGACCAGGATCAGATTGTGCGCGGTCGTCATGAACGCGGCGGTCGCCAGTTGCTCGATTTGCGCCTGCGGCAACGGGGTCTCAGCCCATTCGATGCCGGTCAGGTCACGATGTATAGGGAAGCGCGCGGCCTTGAGCTGATAGCGCAGACTGCGCACTTGGCGATCGGCAAGCTCGGCTTCGATCAGCCGGTCCAGCCATGCCTCGGGCTGCATCGGCCGGCGTGGCCCCTCTGCCAGCAGCTCGCTCCACGCCGCGGCCATGCCATAGAGATGTAGCGCGCTGAGTTGGGCCAAGCGGTCCTTGCCGAGCGGGGCGATGGCGGCTGAAGCCAAGGCAAGAGGCTTAACAGCAAGATCAGTGGATGGCATGGCTCACCCCGCGCAAGTGGTCGTAGCGGCCGCAATCGGCGAGCGGCTCGGTTTGCAGCTTCAGCATGTCGGGCACGTTCAGCATGGCCGGCGTGCTGGGTGCGACCAGCCGGCGCATCTCGTTCATCACCACAGCGGCGGTGATGACATTGCCGTCCAGCACCAGTTCGCAGGCGACCTGCAGCGGCTCCAAGCCGAACTCGCGTGCCATCATCAGCAGTTCGACGAAGGCGCGGTCGCCCTTGGGCTGCTTGAGGATGCGGTCGCGCACCAGCTGGATGGGGGTTGGCAAATCCCATTGCTGGAACGGCACGCCGTTGCGCAAAGCACCAGGTTTGCGTTCCAGGATCGGCAAATAATGCCATGGATCGCAGATCAGCTGATCACGCCCGTAACGGCGGGCATGTTCGGCGACGAGTGCGCCGTCGGCGACGATGCGCACGCCGGCGGCTGTGGTGCGCACCGAGACGGCGCGGCCGGCAAAGGCGGCTGGCACGCTGTATCGGTTGCGGTCCACGGCGACCAGGCAGGTGCTGGACACGCGCAGCATATGCTCGACATAGCCATCAAAGGGCGCGGTGATTTGCCGCAGTGAGGGCTGCTCCTCGGCGAAGCACGCGGCGATTGTGCGCTCCGGTGTCACCGGGTGTTTGCGCTGCGCCAGCTCCCGGCAGCGCGTCGCCAGCCACTCGTTCAGCGCGTCGAAGTTGGCAAAGCGCGCGAGCGGCGTGAACAGCCATTCGCGAATGTTGCCAACCTGGTTCTCGACCTGTCCCTTCTCCCAGCCTGATGCCAGCGTGCAGGCAACCGGCTCGAATAGATAATGATTGGCCAGCGCCATGAAGCGGCGGTTGAACTGCCGCTCCTTGCCGGTGAAGATGGCTTCCACGACGGCCTTGAGGTTGTCGTAGACCATGCGCTGCGGCACGCCGCCGAAGAACGCGAAGGCGCGGTTGTGCGCGTCGAAGACCATCTCCTGGGTCTCGCGCGGATAGGCCACCACGAACATCTGCCGGCTGAAGGTCAGTCGGAAATGCGCGACCTTGATCGTCTGCATGACGCCGCCGAGCTCGACATGCTCATGGCTCCAGTCGAACTGGCACACCTCGCCGGGTGCGAAGGCCAGCGGCACAAAGGCGTGCGCCAGCGCCGAGCCGGACGTGTCGGCCTTCCAGCGCCGCACGAAGCGCTGCACGCTGTCGTAGGCGCCACGGTAACCCTCGGCCTGCAAACCTTCGAAGAGCCGCCGGGCGGTGCGGCGCTGGGCTTTCGGGAGAAGCCGTTCGGTCCGCAGCCAGGTCTCCAGCCTCTGCTGGACCGCTCCCAGCATCGGCGCAGGCTGCTGGCGGCGCTGATAGGACGGCTTGGCTTCGGTCCGACAATGCTTACGCACCGTCGGCCGCGACAAATTCAGGTCACGCGCAATCGAGCTGATGCTCTCCTTGCGGACCAGATGGCGGCGCCGGATCTCGGCAATCAAGTCCATGAGCAGCACCCCAGATTCCCCAGCAAAAATGCCGGATGATCGCACGACCCAGGGTGGAAACTATTGGACGCTGTTTATCCCCGGAATCTGGAAACTTTTGCACGCTGTTTTACAGATGGGCGCCGCAGCGGGATCATCTTCTCGAAGGCGAGTAGGATGGGCACGAATTCGCGGAACGTGAAGGGCTTCAGGCGCACGACGGTGTTGAGGCGGCCGGCGATCTGCTCGTCATGGCCACGATGTCGAGGAGCACGGGCGTTCCGCCGACGACGAACGGTCGTTCCGTTTCGTTGATCAGGTTCTTCAGGAATCTGAGAAACTCGACGACCTTGTTGCTCATGTAGGCTCGCTGAATGTCATGCATTTCGTCGATTATGACCGTGCCGACACGGCAACCGCGCAGCATGTTGACGACGTGGCGCCTCAGGTCCTCTTCGCTCGCGTTGTAGAGAAGCGGATGACCCACTTCCGCCAGGATACTCTTGAGGATGGCTGTGCGGCTCGGATTGTCCGGCGCCCGGAAGTACACGACCGGGAACTCGGCGTATTCGCTCCCGGGTTGGACCTCCGCGGGATGCTTGTCGCGGAACGCGACCATGGTGCGGCTCTTCCCGGTGTCGGCATCGCCGGTTATGATAAGGCCGCGCGGCTTGGTGGATGGCCCCGCGTTCAGGCAGTCCTGCAGCGCAGCAAACGCCTCACGGGTGGACGGCGTTGGGACCCAGATGCGATGCCAGGACTTGTAGAGCCTGGGGCGCCCCTCGATACATAGGAACTCTTCCATACCCGGCCGCAGGTGTGCCCCGGAACGATCGTTAGTCATCGAAGCTCCTGTCGATATCGTCATCGGAAAGGGCGGCCAGGATCGACGTGAGGCTCGAGCTCTTTTCGAATGGTGGTGTCACGGGAATGGCGGCGACCGGCTTTGCCGGGGGATGCTCGATCTCGATCCCTTCTTCCCGGCTGTGGTCGACGCTCTCGCGGATCTTGGCGTGATGCGATCTCCTGGTGTTTTGGCGTTGTGCGGCTTTCGTTTTCTTTTGCGCCTGCTCGATGTGAGCGCGCTGCTCGTCGATGATCTTGGCGAGCAGTTCTGGGGTCGGCCCGCGCTTCCGCTTCAAGGCCTCGCGGCGCGCCGCCTTGAGCTCCCAGATCGACGCGATCGGGAAGCCGACGTGCCGAGTCGGCACGACGATCCATTCCTTGCGAACTGGGTGCAGCAGGTAGATCTCCCGCACGTCGTACGGATTGCGCCTAATTTTATGCTTACCTGC
This sequence comes from Lichenihabitans sp., assembly GCA_965214365.1. Lineage (GTDB taxonomy): Bacteria > Pseudomonadota > Alphaproteobacteria > Rhizobiales > Beijerinckiaceae > Lichenihabitans. Next base: position 883,379 of record CBDCBM010000001.1, on the reverse strand, counting down.
ATGGTCCTTTCTGTTCCTGACAATTTGCTCGATGCATTCGCCGTAATAGTCGAGGAAGCCGATCCTGATGCCATAGCGTTGCAAAGTGCGCCGCTCGAGCGGGAACCACTCGCGGCGAAGTTCCATGTCGTCGATGTATACGTCGGGCAGGCGGCGTTTAAGTCCTTCCGAGCCGAAGAAATACCCATTGTACTTCTCCAGCGGAGTCGCTCCGATGCCGGTGTGGACCTCGTTGTGATATTCGTCGAGCAGCAAGAAAAGGTGTTTCTCCAGGTCCTCCAGTGTGAAAGCCGCCGTCAAGTCCGGCCGGAGCAGCTTGCGTTCGCCGGACGTCGCGCCGGTGGCGCCAGGCAGGTCCTTGAACCGCTGCGCGAGCGTGCCGTTCAAGCGTTCGATGTGGCCGCCGTACTGAGGGGAATCGATCGGCCTCCACGTGAGCTTGATGGCGAAGTGGTTGCAGGACTCCTGCATCGAGGAGCCCTGGAATTCCTGCGCGTTGTCCGCCCTCACCTCGTCCGGCTTGCCGGCAATGGGGTAGGCGATGGCCAAGCCGTGGCGCCTCATGGCGGCGTCCTTGCACGTCATGCCGCTGACCATCGCCATCCCGACGGTCGCCGTGCTCGGCGCGTCTAGGCCGACGTGGAATCCCCAGATCATCCGGCAAAAGATGTCGATTGCGATCGTGATCCACGCTCGCCCGATGATCGTCAGGCGGTCGTCGGACAAGATCTCGATGTCCGATTTCCAGTGGTCCACCTGCACCGAGGCCAGGGGCTGCTCGACGGCAGGAGCGTCGCCCTGCAACGGATCATGGGTCCGGCGCGTCTCCGCGTGACCTTTGCGAGCCTTGGTCCATTTGTAATCAGGGATCCCAGCGAGCCGACTGCGGAGCGTCTGGTGGGATACCTCCAGGCCGGCCTTGGACAGCCTGCCGCGGGTTTCCTTGAAGAACTTGCGCGGCGTGCATCTGCGCCGACCGAGCACAAGCTCGTCGATGCAGTCCTGGATGATCTTCTCCGCCTTTTTGCGGAGCCGGGATTGCCCTCGACCACCGGGCCGCGTCGGTGGCGGCAGGTCGGCAGTTTTGCCACTCAGTTGGAAGCGCGCGAGCGCCGCATAGGCACTCGATGTCGAGATGCCGAGCTTGGCTCCGGCCGCCCTAACTATGGCGGCCGTCTTCCTGTCTGCGCCGAGAAGCGCGCGAAAGGCGTCGACATAGGCGGACACCTTCTCTTGCCGGCCAAGGTCAACGGCGATGCCCGGCTTGACCTTCCCCTTCTGCTCCGCCTCAATGTCAGCAAGAGACACCCGCAGATAATCGCCCTCCGGGGTCCGCAGGGTCAGCGTGTCGAAGTCCGGCACGGCAGCGACCTTCATTGGGATGCCGCCGTAGTTGATGAGCTGTCCCTTGCGCCGCGCGATCTTTCCCATTCGCGCCTCCTGAGCCGCGTCGATGAACGCTTTTATTTGTTCTTGTTCTGTTCATTGATCAACAGCGAGCCGTAAAGTCCTGAGGAATAAATCCGAATCGTCGTTAACGACTGTCGCAGGCGACAATGCCGAGAGTATCGACGCGCTTCCGAAGCGCTGCGACAGGTCGCATGCAACCTGCCGGTTCGCCACGGCGCGTTCCACCTCGTCCAGGGCGTGAGCCTCGCTCGCCCCTTGGCGACGAGAATCTCGATGACGCTCACGACGTCCAGCGGCCCCTGACCGAGGGCACCCATGATGATAGCGAGACTCTCGCCGCCGATCACGGTGCCCTTTCGGCGGGCCAGCTTTCGGGTGTTGACGAGATACTCTGTTCTGATCTCCGCCTCGGTCATAATGCGGAATGTTGCGTTGACCTCCTCCGCGAAAAGGCGCACGGCTGCGAACTTGTCGCGGTATCCGTCGATGCGCTCCGCGAGATCTCGAGCTCGCTTGACCTCAATCAGATAGCGCAACGGATGGCCGCCCTGCGACGACTGCAGTTGGACCGCGACGTCGATGGAGTAGTGGCGCTTCTTTTCGCCCTCGGCGTCGCGAATGACGAGTTGCGTCATGATGTCATGGATGCCGTCGGCGAAGGCCAATTGTTCGACGAGTTCGGATTCGAGTGCCGACTCTACGAATTGCGGGCCCGAGGGCGTCCGCAGCGGCAGTCGACTGCGGATGGATCCGTAGGTCGGCCCGATCTTACGCTGCTCGAAGTGGTCGCGTAGCGTCAATGAGCCGTGTTTGGGCGGTAACGGCAGAGATGTATGCGACGACGTCATTCCTCTATTCCTCTTCATAAGAAAGGATGATCATGACCATTGCCTGGAGCAATCACCGGAGCCTATGGGCCTGACGTATAGGATTTTGACAGTGTCGTGGTCGAAGCCGTTCGCCTTCGGCGCTCGATAACATCCTTTCCACGTCACCTTTCAGGCAGTTCGTGCAATCGTTCGAGGACGAGGCGACGCGGGGAGAGGCCGCGGACGTCCTGCGGCTTGATCCCAATGCCGATGGTTTCGATCCTCGCCGCGACGAGCGCCTTGACGATCCGGCAAAGGTGCGCCGCGACCTCTTCGTTGTTGCCGTTCGTCACGGCTGGCATGCCGTCCGAGAGGACGATGACGACCTTGCGGCGCTCGGGTCGTTACGACGTGCTCAGCCAACGGTCAGCCTCTTTCCTGATAGTGGGCAGTGGCGCCCGCACCGCTCGCACGGGTTCCAAAGGATCTTCACGAGGAACTGGTCACAAAGATATCTTTTGATCTTATAAATGTCAATGGAGATTGCGCAGGTGTGAGCCGGATGTTGCCGGTGGATGAGTGCCGTTCAGCCCCGTGGTGTTACGATCCTCATCCGACGTGGCCGCACCGGTTGAATTCGACAAGTGCTCGTCAGGCCGCATCGCTCGATGCCAGCGTCGTGGCGACAGCGCCATCCCAACCGTTCACCGCAGGATCCGTTATGCCCGTTTCGCCCTGTCCACCTCACGTTTTTCGAGCCGCGCCCGCCGAATGGAACGCAACGGCCCATTCGGTGGTGTTCGTCACTGCATTGGCGAGCAGCAACACCTGGATTTACGAATCGGTGAAGTTACCGCACGCAAACGGGCTCGGGTATGCGCGTCGCTGCGGTAATCGCGCTGCGCAAGGCATCAGGACCGCGATCCGGTGGCGCAAAGGATACAAATAGCGCCGTTTCATCGGTCGACTCCTGGCCCTCGCTGGTCGGGCTCTTGCAAAGGTTATCGGTCATCAGGCCGCCGCGCGCTGCAGCATGCCGAACAGGTCGCGGGGGTCGTCGGGGTCCGCGAGCAAGTCGATGTCCTGGAAGAACCGGGTTCCTTCGAGTTTGCCGTGGACGTAGCGCAGCGCTGAGAAGTCCTCGATTGCGAATCCGACGCTATCGAACAAGGTGATCTGCCGAGCATCGGTCCGCCCTGCGGCCTCGCCCTGCAACACGCGCCAGAACTCGGTCACGGCGTAGCTCGCGTCCATTTGCTGAATCTCGCCTTCTACGCGTGTCTGGGGTTCGAACTCCACGAAGGTCTGTGCGCGGGCGAGGATGTCCTTGTGCAATTCCGTCTTGCCGGGGCAGTCCCCGCCGATCGCGTTGATGTGGATGCCAGCACCAACCATGTTGTCGGTCAGGATTGTGGCGTACGCCTTGTCGGCGGTGCAGGTCGTGATGATCTGCGCCCCGTCGATTGCGGTCTGAGAGTCGGTGCACGCGATCACCCGGAGGCCACTCCGCTCGAGATTGCGCGCTGTCTTTGCCGTCGCACCCGCGTCGAGATCGTAGAGCCTTACCTCCTCGAGCCCGATGACTGCCTTCATGGCCAGGGCCTGGAACTCGGCCTGAGCACCGTTGCCGATCATCGCCATGACCCTGGAGCCGGTCGGCGCGAGATGCCGCGCGACCATCGCCGACGTCGCTGCGGTACGCAGCGCCGTCAGCAGCGTCATCTCGGTGAGCATGAGCGGATAGCCGTTGTCGACCCGCGCCAGTAGGCCGAACGCCGTCACGGTCTGGAAGCCTTTCGCCGTGTTGCTTGGATGGCCGTTCACGTATTTGACGCTGTAGATCTTCCCATCGCTCGTTGGCATGAGTTCGATAACGCCCTCGCTTGAATGCGAGGCGAGCCTGGGCGTCTTCTCGAACTCCTGCCAGCGCCTGAAATCGGCCTCGATGGCGTCGGTGATCTCGAGAAGGACGTTTTCAATGCCGAAGTGATGGACCAGGCCCATCATGTTCTCGACGCTGACGAATGGGATGAACGCCAAAGGCGACGGGGAGGGACGCATATTTATTCCTTCGTATCGTTGCTGGCGCGCAACGGCTCGGACGACGCGTTCGGGAAAATTCCCGTCAGCCAAGTTCATGAGCGCTATATAATTAGGCGAGGATCGACCTGGATTCGGTCAGTATCGCACCGACAGCCGTCCGAAGGCTGCGAATTCCGATTCAATCCGTCCAAGGGCTGCGCTGGCACTCGCCGCGGATTTGGCCAGCTCCAGATGCGGCTTAGACGGAGGCGTCCGGCTCAAGCCTTCCGACCGCAGCTTTGACAAGCGGCGTGAATCGCGCGGGACCGGGGCAGGCGCGCATCTCATCCGACATGCCCGGGATCGGCCGTCGACCGCGCTGGGTCTGCGAAAGGCCGCCTGCTCGCAGGTGACCTGTGGCGGTGCCCGTGCAAGCGTCGCTCGAACGACGGGTGGGCTGCGGCCTCTGGTCAACGGGGCTGCTCAATAGCCCACGACCGAGGCTGCAGGTGGCCGAACCCCCCGACGAGTTGTCGCGGGAGATCGCATCGATCGGTGCAGTTTCCGCACTATGGCGCCGAGGTGGGCCGTCCCGGTCGGGTTCCGGAAGGAAATGGCGCGAACGCTTCCCGCATCGGAGGTGCCTGCAAGCCTGCGGCTTATTCACCAGTTGACTCCTTGATGTACGGAACTTTCTCGTTCCCGAACAGGTATTCGCCAACTTCGACGAGTTCCGGGTTCAGGCGATCTTTCGGGATCGGTTTGGCGAAGACCGAGCGCCGAAGGTCCAATCCGATGTGATCGACCCGGACGAGCATGCACCGGCTCGTCAGGATCGTGCTGCGAGGCGACACGCCTAGGACGATCCCTCGCAAGATGGCCTGCCGCTCGCTCGATACGACGCTGAACAAGGATAGGCGGATATCGAAGGAGGCGAGCGGGGTGCCGACGAGGTACAGATGCGTCGCCGTGCAGAAGTACGAGCCGACGTAGCGGCGCGATCCGTACGACGGAACCATCCTCCGTAACTTGTAGATCGGTGTTCGGTCGTGCCCGAGCCTGGCGGAGAGGATGCAGCGCGAGGTGACCACGTTGGCGTCGTCGTCAAGCGCCATGTGCAGGTACGAGCCGCTGAAGAAGCTCGTGCTTTTCTCGCATATGGACGATTGCAGACCCAGGGCGGACATGAACGCCGACCCCGGCCGAGCGTCGCTCGCGTCGGCCGGTATACGTGGGCCCGAGCCAGTCTCGCAAGGTCGGCTTCCAGAGGTCCGGGCAGACTCGTTTCCCTCTCGGCCACGAACGCGCGAACCCTCGCGATGAGGGATCCAAACGGATCGGTCTTCTTCCAGGCGACGGACTGCAAGTCGTCGAATGAAATCTTGAACGCTCTCTGATCCTTGCTCAACTCCGCTGCGAAGGAATGCCAACTCAGCCCGTTAAAGTCCTTCACGTGCAAAAGGACATCCGCGAAGATCGCGCGCCCGCCACGCGGGCCATGGTTCCCCTGGTGGGATCTAGACAACTGACGCGCCTCCGACGCTGACCTGCACCGAAGCCGCCCGGACTATGAGAGGCTTCCCGGCGAGCGCGCGTTTGATCTCGTGCAGCGCCTACCGAGCACATCCTGGCTAAGATCGTCCGCCAGCACAACCGTCGATCGTCAGGCCGGCTAGTCGTCGGGCCACGGCGGAACGGTCAAAACTGAAGCTTTTCGAAAACCGGGGACTGGAAGGTCTTTTCATAAGGGCGAAGATGGGACTCGGAGGCCGAGTCCCGTAATTTCGGTGTGGCTTCGAGCCATGGAGCCAATTGTCAGGCTCAACGGAAAGAATCACCACGATGACTTTCCAGCCGCTCAACAGAAGGATTGTGCTGTGCTGACCAATGATGCCATCGAGAAATTGGCGGCCGCCCCACATTTCGCCCGTCTCGATAAAGTATGGCGCTTCCTCGTCGACAACGCCAAGGAGATCCGGAATACGACGATCGCTGCAGCAGTGGGAGCGGTGGTCAGCCAGGTCGCCTTTCCGGCTCTCGCGCCGTACGTCGACCTCTATTCGTTCGCGACGCTCGGGGTGTCGCCATGGAACCCGAGATTCCTCGTGGTCGCAAACATCGACGACGTCCTGCTGAAACGCAGCAAGCCCGGCGACCTTCTGTCGGTGACTCGGTTGTTCTGCGGAGGGACGAAGCTTTGCGTCACGAGGCAGATCGCCCCCGATCGTTCGAAACGCGCGGCGGCTTGGCCTTTTGATCCGGACGACAAGGAGCGCGTGAAGACGCTCGTCATCGGCCATGACGACACCGTGTTCACGGCCGCATACGTCGATCAGAAATCGAGCAAGCCCGGCTACTTGGAATTGCCGGGCCAACTGGCTGTCAGTGGGGATTACGTCGGCAAGGGAATGGGTTGCCACATCAACATGAAGACGAACAAGACGACGACCGACCCCTTCTACGCCTACGTTGTGAATCGGCGTGGGGTCCCGACGCCGATCAGCGTCGCAAACTGTTGATATGTATGGATTAAGAGGGGGTCCGGCGTGAAGCCGAAGCCCAGACGGCCGCGACATGAAGCATCAACCTCGCCGGCTTATGCCACTCGGTCGCGCTCCGATGCGCTCATCACCAAGATCCCATCGGGCATCGATCCCCCGACCTTCGCCGATCAAAGGGGACATTCTAACTTTGCACAAAAGGGACATTCCAACTTGGCGCTAACAACCTGTTGCCCGAAGTTGTCGCCGGTGTCGCTTTCAAGGACGGGACCGAAGTCATCGAGATCCCTAAAGACCGCGCCGCCTGATCGCCGCCGTCACCCACCTTCCATCATAGCTCGACCGTCTTCGTGCCAAAACACTAGCTGTAGGTCACATCCTCCGGTCCTCGGAACGTGGAGCGCAGGCGACGCATCCCGTCCCTCTCGACGATTTCGAAGGCCCAGCCGTAGGCGTCTCCGCTCTCCTCGTCGATCAAAACGGAATCCATCATGCGCATGTCGACGACCGGCGTCTCTCCGAGCGTCGCCTCGATGACCGATACGAAGGCGCAAGCGCTCTCGCCGCGCGGCCGGAAGTCGCTGGAGCATAGGCGGGGGAACGGCAGCACGGCCTCGAATCCATCGGGGCGCAACTCGACGAGGAAGCCGAGGTTGCGGGCGACCTCGGATCCGGACTTCAAGGCCTCGTCCTGAGACGATGGCCAAGTGATCGATCCTTCGCCGTCGTCCCAATACGCCGTCACGTTCGGCATGTCGTCGAAGGGAATGGCGCCCGGGATGTTCGCCGCCCATTTGAAGAACGCCTCCAGGGCGGCTTGCGGATCGGCGGGAATTGCCTCGACTGGTGTCTCCCATTTGCCCATTGCTCTCTCTCCATTCATTTTGGGGGTTTATTTGGATTTCTTCCGTAACTTCAGGCTCACCACGCCGCATTTCGGCTCATCCGCGAAAAGGACGTAATCAGCATGCCCGATCGACACGGCCTTTACTTTGCATGCTCTTTTGATTTAGAGGCGTCGAACCCTCCGCCCGGGCGCTTTCGACTGATTAAGATTGGAAAGGCCAAGTGCTTCGGTCAACGGTCGAATGCCCACAATGTGGCTGATCCGATGGTCCATGCAGGAGGTCCGGCGCCTCGCCAATCGTCTGGCGCAACGCCGCATCGAACCCGCACGCATCATCGCATGGTCATGTCGGCGACGCGCCCACCAAGCCGCCGCACAGCGAGCTCATTTCAAACCAAATTCGCAACTGTAATGCTAGAGCGTGTCGTCAGTTGAGAAGGGGTTCGGAGGCAGGGTTCCCAAATCCGTGGCAGCTTCAGGCGGAACGAGGCCTCGGTATTCGCGTTTGAAATAAATGAGGCTGCTGTCACCCTCGTTCGCTTGAACGCTGACGACATCGCAGATCAAGATTGTATGCGTATGTCAACGCCGGTGTAATTTCAGGCCGGCGGGGCGGACCAAAAGCAGGCCAGTGGATCGGGCACGCCGACATGGAAAGGGCCCCGATCGGGGCCCTTTCCATGTCGGCTTAAAGTTTGGATCAGGCGGCCGTGATTTCGCCGGTGTCGGGATCGACGATCTCGGCGGTGGCCTGGTTTTGCTCCGCCCTCACCGATGCGCGCCGCCGGCCGACGGACTGTTTAAGGCGGTAGCTGTCGCCGTTCATGGTCAGGATGCTGACGTGGTGGGTGAGCCTGTCCAGCAGGGCGCCGGTGAGCCGCTCCGATCCCAGGACCGATGTCCAGTCCTCGAAGGGGAGGTTCGAGGTGATGATGGTCGAGCCCCGCTCGTAGCGCTGGGAGAATGTCTCGAAGAGCAGCTCGGCTCCGGTCGTCGAGAGCGGCACGTAACCCAGCTCGTCGACGATCAGCAGCTTCACGGCCTGCAGGTCGCGCTGGAGTTTGAGAAGGCGTCGCTCGTCCCGTGCTTCCATGAGCTGCGTCACCAGGGACGCCGCTGTCGTGAACGCCACGGTGAAGCCCTTCTGGCAAGCCGCCAACCCTAGAGCAAGAGCGACATGCTCTTGCCGGTGCCAGAGTTGCCGAGCGCGATGATGTTCTCCCGGCGGACGATGAACTCGCAGCGGCCGAGGTCCAGCACCAGCATCTTGTTGAGGCTCGGGATGGCAGTGAAGTCGAACGTATCGAAGCTCTTCACAGCTGGAAACCGAGCGGCCCGGATGCGGCGTTCGACGACACGGCGCTCCCGGTCGATCAGTTCCAACTCCACCAGGCGCAGAAGGTAGCCGGTGTGGTCGACCCCGCCCTGCGCGCACTCGCGCGCCACCTTGTCGTACTCGCGCAGGATCGTCGGCAGCTTCAGCTGCTTGAGATGGTGGCCGAGCAGGACCTGGGGCTTGCCAGCCCTGGTGCCACTCGGCATGTCTCCCTCGATCGAGGCCATCACGCCGCCATCTCCGGCACCAGCACGGCATAGTCGGCGGCCGTCGTCGTCTTGACCGCCAGTTGCGGCAGATGGGGATAGGCGGCGAGGTCAAGGCGGACGGGACGCCGCTCGATCCGCGCCAGCGTGATCTGTTTGACAGCATCAAAGCCAATGGCGCCGAGCCGAATGGCCTCGGTAACGGCGAAGGCCACAACATCCTGTGGCGCCGCCTCCATCAACCGCAGCACTTGGATGAACTCCCGCTTGCCGCGATTGCCCATTCTAGCTTCCAGGAGATGGCGTAGATGCTGGAACACCTCCGGCAGGTTCCAACCTTGCAGCGCCGCGGCTTGATCGAGCGCGTTCGGCTTCATCTCGATCAGCGCCAGATAGTGCAGCGGATCCGCAACGAACACGCCCTCGCCGTAGTGGCGCGGGTGCCTGGCGATCTCACGGCCGGCACACAGGATCGCGACCTCGTCGACGAACCCCTTCACCAGGACCTCCTGGAACCCGTAGGCCGTTGGCACCGAATAGTCGTTGCAGCGATAGCGGACGAGCGCCGTCGAGGAGACGCGGGCCGCACGCTTCTCGCACGGCTCGAGTGGCACGGCGGGCAGCGCCCTCAAGGCCTCGGTGTCGGCGACGAGCCGCTCGCCGATGGTGGCAGAGCGCCGACCGGCATGATCGGCCTGCCGCGCGCGGCAACGCTCCGCCAGCATGGCGTTCAGGGCGTCGAAGCTCGCCGCCGTGGGGATCGGCGTCATGAAGTTGGCGCGGGCGAATTTGACCAGCCCCTCGACCTTCCCCTTGTCGTTGCCCTTGCCCGGACGGCCGAAGCGGTCCTGGAACAGACAGTGGCTGACCAGCTCCGTAAAGGCGCGGGTCCGATCGCGCTTGCCGTCGCCGCAGATCTTGGCAACCGCGATCTTGGTGTTGTCGTAGAGGAGCGACAGGGGCACGCCGCCGAAGAAGGCAAACCCTGAGACGTGGCCGTCCAGAAACGCCTCGGTGGTTTCCCGGGGATAGGCCTTCACGAAGCAAGCATCCGAGTGCGGTAGGTCCAGGCAGAAGAAGTGGATCTTCTGGCGGACGCCGCCGATCATCGCGAGCGCTTCCCCAAAATCCACCTGGCCGTGACCCGGCGGATGAGATAGCGGCACGAAGGTCTCCCGCGCCCGCGCTCGACAGACCCGCACGTGATCCTTCACCACGGTGTAACCGCCGGCAAAGCCATGCTCGTCCCGCAGCCTCTCGAAAATCCTCTTGGCCGTGTGCCGCTGATTCATCGGCGCATCACGATCCGCCACCAGGATCGCGTCGATCACCGGCAGCAGAGGTCCAAGCTTCGGCTTTTCGGGCGGCTTCACGCGCGTGTACCCGGGAGGCAACGAGAACCGGCACATCTTCAGCACCGTCTCGCGGTTCAGCCCGAAAACCCGGGCGGCCTCCCGGCGGCTATGCCCCTCAAGGAACACGAATTTTCGAACGGCGGCGTAGATCTCCACGACGAACATCCCCGGCCCCCAAAAACGAGAGCCTATCCACTGGCCGGATTTTACTCCGCCCGCGTCAGCAAATCGCCGACGCTCCAGTGGCCTGGTTTGTCACCGCCCTACACAGTCGTGCAACGCATTCCCGCTCGCGCGGAACCGTGCCGCCTCCACCTGTCACCTTCTTGATCTGGCCGGCCGGACAAGAGTGGTCGTCGACATAGACGACCTTACCAAGCGGTAGCCGCCCCTTGCCGGGTTCTACCGTCACAACTTGAGACCCTTCGGCGGAAAGGCCGAACTTTCTTCGTCTGCGATGCAGATGCTGAGCCCAGCGTCAAAGCGGTCACCACCGCGATCAAACAAAGAGCCCTCATCATCAACGCCTCCTCAGACCATTATCTATCGTTCCGAGTGCATCATGAGGTAGCTGCTATCCGGAGTCCACACATCGCGGCGCGGCCTCAATCCTCCCGCCTGATCAGCTTCCGAGTTTCAAACCGTGAGTGCTCGTCCTCCGCCGAACACTAGCCAGTGTTTGACACTCAGCCAGTTTCTAGGATTTACTTCGTCCATCTACGCGAGATGGACTCTTATTTGAAACTTTGTCGCAAAGCATTTTTGGGAGCTTTGTCATGGCCCTAGTAACTTATAATAATCCTCTGCTGTATTCATATGGCAGTTATGGCTATTACGGTTATGACCTATACAACAGCGGCTATTTTTCACCAGATGTGTATGGATACTACGGTTATTATGGTTATTATGGGTCGTATGGATATTATGCCTACTATGGTTATTACGGCTCGTATGGGTATTATGGATACTACGGCTACTATGGTTCCTATGGATATTACGGGTATGGCAGCTATTACGGCTACGGCGGCTATGGATACGGCTACGGCGGCTATTACGGGTATGGCTACGGCGGCGATCCGGGATATTATGTTTACATGGGCGGCGGACTTCCAAAGCCATGATGCTTGAAGAGAAGGGATTTATCTAAGCCCCGATCGGCTTTTCATAGACCGCGTGACATCGAGGCGTGGCCTCGCGCCGGCCGGGGCAATCCGCCGCGACACGCGACAGGACCGTTGGCAACGGCGTTTCAGCGCCAAGCCATTCGATTAGGCGCGCGACGTTCAGCACGCCGCGCCGATTGCAAGGTCGGCAGATGATCGAGAGGGTCGGGTCGGGATGATCGGCAAGGGTGAGGGCCTGCCTGCGTGAGACGGCGACGGGTCGCCGCGTCGGCGGCACATCGAGCATCGGACGCGCCTTATCCCAATCCGTGAAGCGCGCACCACATCTGGGCTCATATTTCCGCGCCCGCCATCGGTTCCATGGGCAGTCGGCCGCGAGGTGCCGCAACAGGCCTTCAAGATCCATCTCTGGCCCGAACTGGTGCGCCAAGCGCGCGCGAGGCGATAGCAGCCCCGGCGAGGGCAGAACCGGCAATCGACCTTGATCTCGACCCATGGCCAGTTCGAAAGGCGAGATGGCGGCTTGTCCATTCGTCGAATTGAGAACAAAATAGGAACGAGCGCAACGCGACTGTGCGCCCGTGGATAACTTCGGAGGACACGCGATGGGAATGCTCGACGATCCGACTCTGGTTCTGCGGCCGTCGGCGTCGACGGTTACCCCGCCGCCACCTGGCGGGCGCGTGCGGTTCCGTCCTTCGTCGACCTTCGCACGGGGTTTTGAAGTGCCGATCGGCGCGATCGGCGTGGTGACCGGCACCTATGAGCGGGACGGCATCATCCTCGCCAACGTGATGGTGTCGGGGTTCGGCTTCGCGGCCGGCGTGCGCGTTGATGAGGTGAAAGCGGTGGAAGCCTGAACCAGACAGGCTATGGTCACGCGATAAAGGGCTGGCAACGATGTGCGGACGCTTTTCGCAACGCTACACTTGGTCGGAGGTCTATGAGTTCCTGAACGTTTTTGGGGCGGCGAAGAACCTCCAGCCGCGCTACAACATCGCGCCGACGACGATGGTGGACGTGGTGCGCCCTGACGTTGAGGGTCGGCGCGAACTGGTCTCGATGCGCTGGGGTCTCGTGCCGTTCTTTTGGAAGAAGGCCCTCAAAGAGGTTCCAGCTACGTTTAACGCGCGGGCCGAGACCGTCGCCGAAAAACCGATGTTCCGCGACGCCTTCAAGAAGCGGCGCTGCGTCATACCCGCGTCGGGCTTCTTCGAATGGACCGGCGACAAGGGCGCGAAGGTGCCGCACCTGTTTAGCGCGGCCGATGGCTCGCCGATCCTTGCCTTTGCGGGCCTATGGGACCGCTGGAAAGATCCGGCTGGCAAAGAAGTGCTGTCCTGCACGATCATCGTGTCGGGCGCGTCCGACTGGATGGCGCCCTATCACGATCGCATGCCGGTGCTGTTGGGCCCCGACGACATTGCGGGCTGGCTGGACGGCACGCTCGGAGCTGATGCCTTGCGGCCGGCGGCCGAGAGCGCCCTGCAAGAATGGATCGTGTCGAGCCGCGTCAATCGAACCGGCGTCGGCGATGACGATCCCACCATCGTCGAGCCGATCGAGCGCGTCGCATGAGACACCCTGTGTCCACCCCTGATTTTTCAGGCTGCAATTTTAGCTGCGGCGCGGTGTTGTTTCGGGTCGTAAAGGGCCTGGTTTTGCCAGGCTTTCCAGAGGACGCGGAGCCAGGCGCGGGCGAGGATACGGATGGCGTGCGGGTGCTTGCATCCGCGTTGACGGGCTCTGCTATAGATGTCTGCTGCCCAGGCCGAGGCATGTCGCGAGTTGTCGGCGAAGCAGGTGACGGCCTTTCGGAGGTTCTTGTTACAGGCCCATCGGAACACGACGCCGCGGCTTTTGCCGGAGGCGTGGGTGACGGGACAGACGCCGGCCTCGGCGGCGAGCTGATCTTCGGTGGGGAAGCGCTCGCGGACGTCGCCGAGTTCGGCCAGGATCGCTGCTGCGCAGATGCGTCCGGCGCGGGGGAAGGACATGACGATCTTACCGTCGGGCAGGTCGGCCACGGCGTGCTCGATGCGCGAGGACAGCTTGGCGATCTCGCCGACGAGGCGTTCGAGGATGGCGACGAGCGCGCGGGCGATCTCGCCCTTGGCGTCGGCCTCTGCATCGCTGGCGAGGCCCGTGGGCGCGGCCTTCAGCCGGGCCAGGAGTTCGGTGGGAGATCTGCGCCCGCAATAGGCGTGCTGGGCCATGAAGCTGGCGAGGCGCTTTTCGCCGAGACGGCTGGCGCTGTCGGGCGTGGGATAGCGGCCGATGAAGGCGAGCGCGATCGGGCTGTCGATGGCGGCGAAGATGGCGGCGGCGCCCGGCCAGAAGCCCTCGAGCAGGCTGCGGAGCTGGTTGGCCAGGGCAATGCGCTGGTCGACCAGGTCGCCGCGTGCGCGCACCAGGGCCCGCAACGCCCGGATGTCGTCGGAGGTCGGCAGCAACGGGCGGAATCGGTGACCGTCGGTGCGCAGGATGTCGGCCAGCATGAAGGCGTCGCCCGGATCGCTCTTGCCGCCGGCGGCGCGGTAGCGCGGCCGGCAGGCTTTGACGACGTTGGGGTGGATCGGGATGACGGGGTGCCCGGCCTCGACCAGGGTGTCGACGATCAGACCCGACGGCCGCTCAATGGCGATCGGCAGGTCGGCCGGTGGAGCGACGCGCTTGAGCTTGGCCGCCATGTCGGCCAACCCTGCCGCATCGTGGCGGACCTCAAGGCGGACGACGACCTGACCGGCGCCGTCGATGATGCAAAGGGCATGGCTTGCGCCGCCCCAGTCCAGACCCCCATGAAAAGCCATAGCCTTATCTCCTCGGCTTGCGTTAGTTTCGCCCGAGCCGGGAGATCGTGCGGATCGCTCACTGACAGGCGCTCTGGCTGGCGGGCACTGGCGCTTCACCCTGTGGTCCGTCCCGGTCTCCCGGCACCTGCCGTGCGGCTGGTCTCATGCGGGCCGTCAAGCGGCAAGCGACGAAGGCCGTCACGGCAGGGGCTCGGGTTGGCGGATGCTACGCCACTTGATCGCTTCGCACCCGCCAACCCGAAGGTGCACCAGTGAGCTTGCGCCTCTACCGCGTCGCCCTGGTTCTGTCGCTCGCCACGAACGTCGTGCTGATCGCGGCGATATGGGCGTACCTGCATTTCGAAGGCTTGCTGTCGATCATCGAGACCGTGGTCGGTTTCTTCGGATGACCGGGAGCGAGCGCGGTCCTACCCGAAAGGCTTCTTGCGCCCGCGCTTCTTCGGCTCGGATTTGGCGAGCCCCAGACCGGGCAACTCACCGTCGGCGGCGGGATCGGAACCGGGTTCCGGCTCGGACTGCTTCGCCGGCTTGGCGCTCTCTTCCTTGGGCGCTTTCTTCGGGCCTTCGGGCTCACTGTCCCTGAACTTGATCGCCATCGTCCCGCCTGCTCAACTCGGTCGCCATCCGGCTCGACGATGAAAGCACAAACCAATGCCGATCACCTATTACGTCGTGGTGCCCTTCGGCCGCGATCCGGACGGCAACCTCATGCCGCTCGAGCCCGTCGAAGCCCCGAGCTCGGATGCGGCACGACGCCGGGCCCAAGCGGCGGCAGCCAAGCACGGCGGCGCGATCGCGTTCAGCCGAACGGGCGAGCCGGATACGGGAGACTTCAGCGATGCCGTGATCCTCGCGACCTATGGCGAGGTCAATGCCGGGATGCTGGGGGAGTGAAGGCCCGCCGCTTTGGCATGATCACAGGCAGTCAACGATTGGGTGCGGTGATTCCGATCCAAGCCGGCGCGTGATCGCTCGCGCGCATACGACTGCGGACTTCCCGGTCCACTCCGGCATCGACAACGCGCTCGACAAGGGTCCGGCTGACCAGCAAATGGTCGATCCGCAAACCAGCGTCTCTCAACCACGCATCACGCTTGTAGTCCCAAAACGTGAAGGCGGGTTCGTCCGGATGCAAATCTCCAATGACGTCCGTCCAGCCTGTCCACAGCAAGCGTTCGAAGGCGGCGCGCGGTTCCGGCTGCACAAGGGCGATCTCGTGCCATGACCGCATCGAATAGATGTCATGCATGTGAGCGTCGAGATGGTGCTGGATGACGAAGTCTCGGGTGGGACGCGGCCGTCGTTGAGATCGTGGACTTGGATCAAAGAAGAGCCGTCTCGGCCTCGAGCGATTATGGTCTGCAGGTTGATGCTGGTCTCAGGCGTCGTCTTGCACTGGTTCGAGGTCGAGGGGAACGGGTTGCAATCGTACAACGCCTTAATCGTTAGGTTCACAGGCTCGACGCCTTCGATTGAGGCGGTCATAGAGACCATCACGGCGAAGCGAGGTCGGATTGACGTCGATGAGGATTTCGCAAAGGAGCATGGCGCCTCCGACGCGGTTTCCTTCACCCACCATTTCGGAGGGAAAGCTCATGCGATTAGCGTGAGCCATGCCGAGCAGACGTTCGGGCGCGCATGGAGGTGAGGTGCAGCGCCGTGACGACCGGATATCGAAGCCGAAGGATCTGTACGCGCCATCGGTGGTTGGGACGGCGCAAACTTTCGCCTTAGCCCTATTAATGTCGCTCCGCTGCCGAATAAGTTTTGCTCGTCGCACGCCCAACCTTCTGCAGACTCAGAGAAGGCCGCGCCGCCGACGATCAAGAAGGCCTTCAACGACCAGCGGGTTCTCGTGGATTGAAGGGCCTCTGTCTGTAAATCGGCGCGGGTTCAAGTCTTACTGCGCCAGCTTATGACGCAGTAAGACTAGCCTTGCGCAATGAAGGCCGGGAGGGGCTTGGCGTCTTTGGTGGGGCGTCCGTCAGCGTCCGTCGGTAGCCATTGTGTCTGGAAGGCGGTGAAGATCGCGGCGAAGTCGTTCCCCCTCTGAACGATGACGGCGCCGTCCTGGAAGACGCCATTCTCCCGGTCGTGGCCGCCGCCCCGCGGGTTACCCTGGTTCATGTGCGTCTCGTGCAGTCCGTCGTGCGTCGGGAACAGGAAGCCGAAGCCGTAGACGGTGACGTCACCCGGCCCAGAGGGAGTCCAAAACGTCCGATCCTGCGTCAGATGGCCGTTGTTGTATGGCATCTCTTGCGAAGTAGTGGTCTCGTCGATCGTGAGCAGATCGTCGATGTTGTCGTTGATGTCGAAGCGCGTGCCGTCGGCGTCTTCATAGGGCACCGGACGCATACGCCTGACGTCGAGGAGGCTGCGGTCTTGCCAATAGTCGAGCGCCGGGAAGCCTTTGGTGTGGAGGCCGAGCCCGAGGCCGGTGAGCTTGGCGCAGATCGGGTCGTCGAAATGGAGGTCGAGGTAGGCGTATACACGGGCGTCCCCCGCGGCGGTGGCCGCGGTCGACGCGGAGTTCACGACGATGTTGAAAGGGGTGCCCGCACCGTCCCTCACGGTGATGACATAGTGCGGGCTGCCGAGGTAGGCGTCCTTGAACGGCGCTCCGGCGATCAGCGTGCCCTTGAACATGCAGTAAGTGTTCGGCATCGATCGAGCCCCTCGGCAGGATTTATGTGCCAAACGTCGCGCGGATGGCTTCCCGGTGTCAAGCGTTCAGCACCCTCGACGGACCTTCGTCGACGTGCGATGGCCAACCTCAATCGGACCACCCACGAGCAGGATCACGATGGCCGCCGACCAGGATGGGTTCGACCTGAAGCTGAGCCTTCGCAGGCTGTTGGCCGCAGCTCGATCCGCGCCGGGACTCCTCGCTTACGGGCGTCGGCACGATGCCCGTAAGCGAAGCCATTGGGAACGCCGGCGGTCGCCGGGCTCCGCCTGCAGTCCCGCGTCAACGCCGGGGCCGAGATCACCGTCTCGTGGCATTTGCTCCAACCCGTAGGCCATCTGCGCCTCCTGCTCGGCCATCTCGACGTGATCGATACCTGGAAAGGAACGGTCCACATGGTGCTCGGCGGTGAAGGCACGTCGGTCCCCTCGAACGAACTGTTTTTCGATCCGCCGTAATGTCGGGTGATCGTCTCAGTCGGCATGCCCTATCCGGCGACGGGGCGTTGGCCATCCGTCTACGCCAGGAGGACGCCACCTGGTCGGCGGTGCGCAACGCAGCCCATGCCTACGGCTTAGCGGCCTTCATGCAGATCCCGGAGCTGGTACGAGCACCTACACTTGTCAAACGACATCCAGATTTACGGTCAGCTCGGTTGTTTCAGAAGTGTCGGGTGTCGCCAAGGCCGCTGGCGAGATGATACATCCTCCAGCCACCTCCGCCAGCATGGATTATTCATGACGTCTCATCGTCCGAAGCCTGAGGTGAAATCCTAGCTTGGCCGGATCTCCATCTTGCCTCGCCGACCATGGCCACGATATGGAGAGTCGGCGAAGTTTCGCAAGCACCTGCCGCGCGTTTGCATGCCGAGACCGGCTAGAGGCGGCTCGGCTGCTGCCCTTCGCCCGTCCGACGTTGATACGCAAAGATAGCCGGTCCCGCACGACAGCAGGTCGGCCCTAATGGGCTTCCTCCCCAATCGCGTTTGCAGCGCGGCGCACGCCGGAGCGTCCCATAGGGGCGTCTCGCACAGTTGGAGTTTTTCGACGCTAATATGACTACAGCCGTGCTCGATCGGCTCTCGCAGCTGAACCCGAGGTCGATTAGCATCGTTTCGGAGGACGCTATGGCGCGGGCTGCCGCTGATGGAGGTCGGGCGGTGAGACCGGGAGATGTCGTCGGGAGACCTGCGCCGGTCAGGATGAAAGTAGGGTTCAGGTGATCCGCGGCGAGCCTTCGTCCAGCACGGCAGTGAATTGCGACACGTTCTCAACGATTATGCATCAAACTCGGAGTAAGTGCCGCGCCTGACCCCTGCCGGTTGCAACCGAGCGGAGGTGGTCTTCGGTGAAGATGGAATATACGTCCAGCGAATGCTTTTTAGGCCGTCATGAATTCTGTCCTCGACATAAACACTGCTGACGGTTGCGAGTTTGACGCCAAGGCGGAATGAGCCGCGAGCGGATACACCGACCTCGTATAAACGCAGTTTACCATCTTTCAATCGACGGCTCGGTCGCGAAAGCCCCCGTAAACTTCTGAAGCCATACTCAGCGAATGGTCATGCCACAGATACTTGCCCCGCTGCAGTCTCGATCCTGGAAGGCGTTTGGTGGCGTTGCCACCAATGGAGCGCTGTTCATGGCTGTCGTTCTCATTGTCTGGTTCGGGTGCACTGGCAAGCAGGCTCGCGACGAAGCCCGTGTGGCCGCTCGACATGCGGAACGCGTCGCCGAATTACGCGGCACGATTGCTTACCTTGACGAGTCGATGAGCATGTCGGCGCGGCTCTCCGCTGCCTCGGGCGAGAATCGCTGGACGCAGCGCTACGAGGAAGCCGCTCCCAGACTCGCCGTTGCTATTGAGGAAGCGGAAAAGCTCGCCTCGCCAGAGGGCCGTGCCGCCTTCGCCAGCACTGTGGGCGAGGCACACCGCGACCTCGTCACCATGGAACGGAGTGCGCTGAGCCTGGTCACAGCCGGGCAAACTGCCGCAGCCCGTGCGCTGCTCGACGGGCCCGACTTTGCGTATCTCAAAGAGGTCTACGCGTCGGGCATGGAAGAATTCGGCCAGGATCTCGCCTCCTCCTCGAATGCGAGAACGGACATCCTCACCGATCGCGCATGGCTGCAGGCATTGGGCTTGGCGCTGGCGGTTGTCGGTCTCGTCGCCACTGGGCTGTCTGTCAGCGGCCGCGCTCGGCACAAGAACGCACTGAGCCGCGTCGCCGCCATTGCTCGCACCGACGCCTTGACCGACCTGCCGAACCGTCGACGGTTCTACGAGGTCGTCGAGAGTCTTTTGGCCGGCCCATGGGCTCAGGGCCACATACTCCTGCTGATCGACCTCGACCGGTTCAAGGCTATCAATGATGCCCATGGTCACCCTGTCGGAGACGAAGTACTCAAGCTCGCCGCCGCGCGCTTGCGAAGCATCGTGCGCGAGGACGACCTTGTTGCGCGTCTCGGCGGGGATGAGTTTGCAGTGGTCCTCCGCCATGATCACGGTTCAGCGCGACCTCGGCGCGAAGCGGACGCGGTTGCCTGCCGCATTTTGGCAACCCTTGCGGAGCCGTTCATCATTGGCGACGACACGAGAGTTCAGATCGGCGCCAGCGCGGGCATTGCGTCACCGGATGCCGAATGCACGGTTGTGATCGACCTGATGCGTCGCGCGGACGTCGCTTTGTCCCGGGCGAAAGTTGAAGGCCGGAACTGCTTCCGCGCCTTCGAACCCGGAATGGACGCGCAGGTTCGCTCGCGAGCGCTCCTGGAAAGAGACCTGCGACAGGCTATTGAGGAGGACGCGATCGTCCCATACTTCCAGCCGCTCGTCGACCTGCAAAGCGGCTCTGTGGTCGGCGTCGAGATGCTAGCGCGGTGGTTTCACCCGATCCGTGGAATGGTCCCACCCGATACCTTCATTCCTATCGCCGAGGAACTTGGCCTCATCACTCTTTTGACGAAGCGGTTGCTTCTGCGAGGCTGCATCGAAGCTGCAGATTGGCGCCGCGACGTCACGCTCGCCTGTAATCTATCGCCGGTGCAGCTCAGCGATCCAGGCCTGCCAGGGGCAATTTGCGATATAATCACGGCAACGGCGTTTCAACCCGAGCGCTTGGTCCTTGAGATCACCGAAAGCGCGCTCGTCGGTGATCTCGATCTTGCCCGGACGTCGCTTTTGCAGCTTAAAGCTCTCGGCGTACGACTGGCTCTCGACGACTTCGGAACAGGCTATTCCAGCCTGCGGCACCTGCAGACGCTTCCCTTCGACAAGATCAAGATCGACAAGAGCTTCGTGGCCGCTATGGCCGACGATGCCGAGAGTGGCAAGATCGTTTCAGCCGTGGTGGCCCTCGGCCAAAGTCTGGGCCTCATCACGGTGGCGGAGGGAATTGAGACTGAGGACATTGCTGTCCGTCTGCGTACCCTTGGCTGCGACATTGGGCAGGGCTGGCTTTATGGCCGACCGGCGCCGGCGCACCACCTTGAGGACGTGCTCGGCGATGTGAAAGTCTTGATTCATCCGGAGCCGGTCGCAGCATAAGCTTGAGCGCGCGGGTCAATGGAGGAGGCGCCGACCGCAATCACCACGGCGGGCCGAAGGCCGAATTGGCCAGGTGGCGCCGCAAGGCCGAGCAGATCGAGCATTTTGTCAAAACTGGGTAGTGTCGAGGTCGACCTCGACACGAGCGCGTTGATTTGGTCCGATGGCACTGTCGACTGGGGAGCTGCTCTGGCTCACCGGCTGCTCATTCGGGGCGTGCTGAAAGCCAAGACGCTGACCATTTTGCTGGCGATGGTGGCACCCGGCGCCAGCGCTGGCCGCTTGGCCAAATCAGCCAACTCGGCACCGAATTCATGCCGAGCCTGAATGAGGGCAAGCTGCTCTTCATGCCGACGATTGTCATGCTGTGGCTACCCTTCGCGCTAGTCGGCGGCCTCTGGCTAATATGGTGGCTGGGCTTCAACCTCTCCACCGCGGTTGTGGTCGGGTTCATCGCGCTGTCGGGCGGCGCGGCCGATACGGTAGTCGTCATTTTGATGTATCTCGACCAGGCGCTGAAAGAGGTTCGGCACGAGCGGGAAGCCAGTGAGCAGGTCTTTAGGCGCGTCGACCTCAATGACGCGATTATGCTCGGCGCGGTCGAGCGCGTACGCCTCAAAATGATGACGGTCGTCGCCATTATGGCGGGCCTCATCCCGATCTTGTGGAGTACCGGCACCGGGTCCGAGGCGATGCAGCGCATCGCCGTGCCGCCGATGATCGGCGGCATGGTCTCTTCGACGCTCCTGACCCCGATCGTCATTCCGGCCATCTATGCCTGGTCAAGGGATAGCGGCTGCCCCGCGCCGCAGAACAGGCAAGCGGAGCGGCGAAGACCCAAGCCGATCGTTACAAGGTCGCGGCGGAATGAACCTTCGTCATCCGTTGGCAAAGCCGGGCTGGGCTATTCGCTCAAACAGTCTTCTACAGTTGCGGAAGATGTCCCCCAGTGAGCGCCGCCCATCCGGAGACGCCCATGTAAAGCGCGATCAGCGCCATCAATGCGCTGGACGCATAAGGAGCGCGGCGCGCGAAGGCGCCGAATCCGGACCAGCGGCTTTGCAGATGCTTGACGCTCAGCGCGGCGATGACGCCGGCAGACACCATCGTGATCGCGAGGCCAATGCTGAAACAGCCCACCAGCATGGCGCCCAGCGTCACTTGCTTGAGCTGCAAACAGAGCAACAGCACCGTGATGGCTGCCGGACACGGGATGAGGCCGCCTGTCAGGCCGAACATGACGATCTGTCCAGTCGTCACGCTACGGCCCGCGAAGCGCTTCTCGATGTCGCCGGCATGGGCGCGTTCATGACCATCCATAAAGGCGCCATCCGACGCAATTTTCAGCCCCTGCTCTTCGTCCTGCGCGTGATCGTGGCCATGGTCGTGTTCAGCGAACCGGACGTCATAATCACGGGTGTGGTTGCCATGACCGAGGCTTACCCGCGCCGTAAACTCGTGCGGCTCAGGAACCTCCTCCACGCTTTCGATATAGTCGCCGCGATCGGTGAAGGTGAAGGCCTGCCGACGACCGTCCGTGCGTGCTGTTACGATAAGCGCGTCCCTCGCCTGCCACCTCTGCCCACCCTCGAACCGGAGCCGGAAGTGGGGTGGCACGCCATCCTCGACTATATCGAGCACCATGACGCCGTGGCCGGTATCGATCCTGCGGGTTTCGTCATGTCCATGCGCATGCGCATGCCCGTGATCGTGGCCGGCCTTCTCCGCCTGCTGGTCGCGCCAGGTGCGCCAGATCATCCAGACCGCCACACCAAGGATGATGACGGCCGAGGCGATTTGGAAATACGGCTCGGTCGCATCGGCATTGAGGTTGCGGCCAAGATACTGGCCGCCGAGCGCCACCACCCAGACCACCGCCGTGTGCGAGATCGCCGCCGCCAGCCCCAGCAGCACGCGCCCTGCTGGTTGCCGCTGCCGTCGGTTATGCTCTCGGCTGGATAATTCATGGTCGGCAGTGACCCGGTAGGTTCCGAAAGCGGCCTCGATCGCATGGCATCCGAATGGGTCCAGCGCCGCTCGCCTGAGTTCGGCCAAAAATGTGGCTCACGATCTTGTGAGGCGTCCAAATGATCAGTGTGTTTGATCGGTTGCCCAGGCCTAATCCGGAGCGACGGTTCGATCGAGATGGGTGGCCAAACCTGCCGGGCAACTGGGAGCATAAGAAATTCAATTTGCCTAATTTCCTGTGCTAACCCATTCCGACCATAGGCAGCCACGAGCCGGCGGTGCTAATGCACAACGACGCCGTGGTTCAGGGGCTCAGCGAAGTACCCTTCATGCGTGACGTCGAGACCTGGGAGGGGTGATGACCATTGTGTGAATAGACGCCAGGTTGGGACTTTTCTGGCGTTGTATAGATCAATGGTTTGCGGCGCCGATCGGCGTCTGGACCCCACGCCGACTCGCACGTTAATGGCCGACCGCACCCGATCGTTCGCCTGGATCGCGATGCGGTGTTCGTCGAGACACAGCGTACACACCACGCTCAGGGAAACGACCGTATTGACTACAACCAAAAGTTTGTGATGCTTGTTGTATGCAAGGCAGCTTAATCACATATCCAGAGGTCGTTGTACGGGTCGCATGCATCCGATGCCATCGAAACAGCTCTTATCGCCTTGCTCGGCTCGCGGAAGAATACGGCGCCTACATTTCAATGGAGGCTCTTTTGGAAAAGCTCTCGCACCATTGCACTCTTGCCGCGAGAAAAGGAGCGCCGGACGAGGCCTGCGCAGCCTATTACCCTGATTTGATACCATCATCTCCACCAGATCGTCCCACGCCCGTTAAGCCACTGAGACTGATCAAAGGTGGTCGAATTTAGGTTCGAGTCGAATTATCATGCGAAGCATATTAGGGTGATTTCACAGCCGTAACCGTGATCGAAGCGGGCCGCCGACGCCTCATGCGTATCCGCCCGAGCTACATGCTGGAATGGCATGGGAACAGTGTTGCGCCTTAACGCGGAAGGACAGCCTTGCGGTGCGTTGCCGCTGACGCTGTTCCGACCCCGTCAGGCAATTCGAGGTTGCCGGCGCAAACGCCAGTTCAGCGACATTGTAGGCATCGTACCATACAGATAAACAACAGAAGAAACACCCATGAATGCGATTAACCCGACCTCGGCTCTGTTTAGCAGCCAAGATCCGGGCCAGGAATGCGAATGACATACTCGACGCCGCGGTCGTGCCGGACGTCGAGCACCCCGCCCACTTGCGCCACGAAGGCGCTTACGAGGCGCATGCCTAGCCCGGTGCCCTTTGTCTCCACTGTGGGCGGTAGGCCCGCTCCGCCATCAGCGACCCGTAATAGGAAACAGTCAGACTCACGGCTGAAGGCGACGCTGATCTCGCCTGCGACCGGAGCGGGAAAGGCATATTTGATCGCATTGGTCACCAGCTCATTGACGACGAACCCCAGGGGCACTGCGGTGGCCGCGTCCAGCGCGGCATGCTCGGCGTGAACGGTCAGCCGCACGCGGTCTGGATTGTCAATGGTGCTGCGAAGTCCATCACACACGGCTGTGAGGTAGGCTTGGAAATCGATCTTGCCCGCATCCGGTGCAAAGGCCAGGCGTTGATGCAACTCTGACAGCAGATGCACCCGCCGTACCGCATTCGTCAGTTGATCTCTGACCTCATCATTGCGGCTGCGACGCGCCTGGAGATCGAGGACGCTGGCCACCATCTGGAAATTGTTCATCACCCGGTGGTTCATCTCGGCAACGAGCCGGGCCCGTTGATCCGCGGCTTCACGTCGGGCCGTGACATCGATGAAGGTCTGGGCGAAGAGGTCGCCCGAAACGGGGGAGACATGGATGTCGAGCCAGCGTCCCGTATGGCGGTTGTGCACTTCGAAGCTCTGTAGGGTGCCGGTCCTCACCGCCGCCTCTGCCGTGAGGAGCCATCGCGGGTCGATGGGCGGCATGATCTTCGACACCGGCTTGGCCAGCATCTGCTCCCGGGTTGCGGCCGATAGCACACCGTGTGCTGGGTTCACATCAAGGACCTGATAGTCGATCACCTGTCCCGTTGAATCGCGTATCAAGCTGGTAAGCATGCGGCGTAGGCCGCAGTGGCGCTGGTCTCCCTGGCTATCGACTAAACCGCGTCAGGCTTTTCGGCCCTCGGCTTGATGGTGGCGGTGAGGACCTTGCGGCGTTTTTCGATGATCCAGGGTGCGTCCTTGTGGATATCGACCAGCTGTTTAAGGCTCTCGATCCCATCATCGATGAACGCCATCGTCCCGTCTTCACTGACGCCGACGATCCATAGCTGACCATCCTCGGTGTCCATTTCTTCGGCGACCTCGAACAGCCAGTCCTCATCCTCGCCGAGCAGTTCCGCAACGTGGCTGAGCGTGAACACATGGCTGACTTTGTTGACTTGGCCCATGATCAGGCCGCCTGCTTCGCCAAGCCTTGCTGTTGCGAAGTCTTCCAGCTCCAAGGCAGCAGCTCGTCAAGGCGATGAAGCGGGTGCGTGGCGATGCGTGCGAGGACGTCGGCCAGCCAGGCTTGTGGATCGACATCGTTCATCTTGGCGGTGACGATGAGGCTGTACATGGCGGCGGCGCGGTGGCCGCCGCGATCGGACCCACAGAAGAGCCATGACTTTCGGCCCAGAGCGATCCCTCTGAGCGCCCGTTCGGCGGCATTGTTGCTGATGCAGATCCGGCCATCGTCGAGGAAGCGGGTGAACGAGGGCCAGCGCTTGAGCATGTAGTTCATGGCCTTGGCGAGGTCGTGACCACGGGCGAGCCTAGCACACTGCTCACGCATGTAGACTTTGAGGTCCGCCACCAACGGTGCGCTCAGGTCCTGGCGAACCGCCCGTCGCAGCTCGGCGGTCTGGCCATTGATCCTGCGCTCGATCTCGAACACGGCGTCGATCCGGCGCACGATCTCCATGGCCATGGGAGAGATGACAATCTCCTTTTTGCCGGCGGACTTGCGCCGCGCATTCTCCTCGAGATCGGCCATGGCGAAGAAGGGCCTGCGGGCGTGGACCCAGCACGCCGCCTCCTGGATGAGGCCCGGTGCGCGATCAGCTTCATAGAGCTTGGCGTAGCCGTCAAAGGCGTCAGCCTGAAGGATTCCGCTGTAGCCGGCCAAATGGGCTTGCGGATGCTCGCCCTTGCGATTGCGCGAATAGTAGAACATCGCCGCCGGTGGATCCGATCCGCCGAAGGGTCTGTCGTCACGGACGTAAGTCCAACATCGCCCGACATCGCAGCGTCCCGAGGCCAGCACCGGCACGGTCGTGTCGTCGCCATGCAGGCGTTTCGCCGCCAAGACGTGGGATTCCACCCGCCGCAGGAGCGGCTCCAACACCGTGCAGACGGCGCCCACCGCGTCGGCCGCGGTGGACAGGCTGATCGATACCCCTTCCCGGGCATAGCGCTCGATCTGCCGGTTGAGCGGCTGATGTTGTCCGAACTTCTCGAACAGGATCATCGCCAGAAGGCTGGGGCCCGCCCAACCTCGGGGGATCACATGGAACGGCGCCGGCGCCTGGCTGATCGTCTCACAATCGCGGCAGGTGAACTTCTCCCGCACGGTCTCGATCACTTGCCATTGACGCGGGATCGTCTCCAGGGTCCGGGTTACGTCCTCCCCCAGTTTGCGCAGCCGGGTTCCGCCGCAGCATTCACACGCCTTCGGCGGCTCGATTACCACGCGGTGCCGGGGCAGATGGTCTGGAAAGGTGTTGCGTTCGGCCGGCCGCTTGCGAGTAAAGGCCGCCACTGTCGTCGTCGTGGTGGCGGCAGCCTTCTCGGCAGCGATCTCGTCCGCGGTGGCGCTGGCCTCCAGCTCCTCGAAGGTCAGCTCCATCTGATCGATCAGCCGGGCGGATCGCTCCGACTGCGGCCCGTAGACCTGCCGCTCCAGTCTGGCGATCCGCAGCTTCTGATGGGCGATCAGCGCCTGATCCTCTGACGCCATGGCCTTGGCCACAGCCAGTTCGGCTCGCGTCACCAGCAGCGCGGCTCGCAGCGCGTCGATATCGTCTGGAAGGGCTTCAAGACCGGCGTCCATGACAAGGATTGAATCATAAAAACATGAGCTTGTGGCAGCTAAAACGACCAGCGCCACAGCAATTTTTGCCTATCCGGCGCTCGCCGGTCGCCACGTCTGTTGCGGATTACGCCAGTCGATCGCCTCCAACATGAAGCCCATCTGACCCACTGAAATCGAAATGGCGCCGTCCTTGGCGGATGGCCAGACAAAGCGCCCGCGATCAAGACGCTTGGCGTAGAGCGACAGGCCAATCCCGTCATGCCACAGGATCTTTACCAGATCCCCCCTGCGTCCACGGAAGATGTAAAGATCGCCCGCATGGGGATCTCGCTTCAGCCCTTCCTGAACCTCTAGGGCCAGTCCCTGCATGCCGCGGCGCATGTCGGTGTGGCCGGTCGCGATCCACACACGCACGGTCGAGGACATGGGAATCATCGGAGTGCCCGCAAGGTCGCCGCGATGATCCGATCCGGCGCCGAAGCGTCGATCCGGACCCGGATATCCCGTCCCAACTCCACAACGACCGCCGGAGGGGGCACAAGGGTCGGAACCGGCTCCGCGGTGATGACCGCAGGCAGGAACGCAGGCGTCCGAGCCGCAGCGTCCATCTTGCGCCGCCACATATACAGCAGCCCCGTCGAAACATCATGGCGCAGCGCCACCTGCGAGATGACCGCCCCCGGCGAAAACGCCTCTTCCAAGATCTGTCGCCGGCTCTCGTCCGACCATCGCCGACGCCGATCGACCCCCGTCACCAACACTGTCTGGCTCATCCGACTGCTCGTAAGCGCGCTCTTAAGGTCACTCTTAAGAGCACATCATTGGCTATGCGGACGTTGCCCGAAAGGCGGCCCAGGGCGGAGGCTTACTCAAGCTGCAGAGAGTCAGGCCCTCGGAACTGGCGTTGAAGATAGCCTGCAGGCTCTCTTGGGTTCGCTTGAGCGCGTCCCCCTGGGCAAGAAGCCGCGCGTTGAGCGCCCGCTTCTCGATGACTTGATGATTGAGCCGCCCTTCGGCATTTCGCTGCTCGGTCACGTCGGTATGGACACCAACCCACTCGCGTATCTGACCTGCGGCGTCCAAGATCGGAATCGCCCGGATGGAAAAGGTGCGCCATGCCCCATCATGGCGCCTTACCCTATGCTCGAAGAGGAACGGGCACCGATCCTCGACCGCCACGCGCCACGCGTCGACCGTCGACTGCGCGTCTTCTGGATGCACGGCATTCGCCCAACCGTAAGCCTCCGCCCTGGGCCGCCTTTCGGGCAACGTCCGCATAGCCAATGATGTGCTCTTAAGAGTGACCTTAAGAGCGCGCTTACGAGCAGTCGGATGAGCCAGACAGTGTTGGTGACGGGGGTCGATCGGCGTCGGCGATGGTCGGACGAGAGCCGGCGACAGATCTTGGAAGAGGCGTTTTCGCCGGGGGCGGTCATCTCGCAGGTGGCGCTGCGCCATGATGTTTCGACGGGGCTGCTGTATATGTGGCGGCGCAAGATGGACGCTGCGGCTCGGACGCCTGCGTTCCTGCCTGCGGTCATCACCGCGGAGCCGGTTCCGACCCTTGTGCCCCCTCCGGCGGTCGTTGTGGAGTTGGGACGGGATATCCGGGTCCGGATCGACGCTTCGGCGCCGGATCGGATCATCGCGGCGACCTTGCGGGCACTCCGATGATTCCCATGTCCTCGACCGTGCGTGTGTGGATCGCGACCGGCCACACCGACATGCGCCGCGGCATGCAGGGACTGGCCCTAGAGGTTCAGGAAGGGCTGAAGCGAGATCCCCATGCGGGCGATCTTTACATCTTCCGTGGACGCAGGGGGGATCTGGTAAAGATCCTGTGGCATGACGGGATTGGCCTGTCGCTCTACGCCAAGCGTCTTGATCGCGGGCGCTTTGTCTGGCCATCCGCCAAGGACGGCGCCATTTCGATTTCAGTGGGTCAGATGGGCTTCATGTTGGAGGCGATCGACTGGCGTAATCCGCAACAGACGTGGCGACCGGCGAGCGCCGGATAGGCAAAAATTGCTGTGGCGCTGGTCGTTTTAGCTGCCACAAGCTCATGTTTTTATGATTCAATCCTTGTCATGGACGCCGGTCTTGAAGCCCTTCCAGACGATATCGACGCGCTGCGAGCCGCGCTGCTGGTGACGCGAGCCGAACTGGCTGTGGCCAAGGCCATGGCGTCAGAGGATCAGGCGCTGATCGCCCATCAGAAGCTGCGGATCGCCAGACTGGAGCGGCAGGTCTACGGGCCGCAGTCGGAGCGATCCGCCCGGCTGATCGATCAGATGGAGCTGACCTTCGAGGAGCTGGAGGCCAGCGCCACCGCGGACGAGATCGCTGCCGAGAAGGCTGCCGCCACCACGACGACGACAGTGGCGGCCTTTACTCGCAAGCGGCCGGCCGAACGCAACACCTTTCCAGACCATCTGCCCCGGCACCGCGTGGTAATCGAGCCGCCGAAGGCGTGTGAATGCTGCGGCGGAACCCGGCTGCGCAAACTGGGGGAGGACGTAACCCGGACCCTGGAGACGATCCCGCGTCAATGGCAAGTGATCGAGACCGTGCGGGAGAAGTTCACCTGCCGCGATTGTGAGACGATCAGCCAGGCGCCGGCGCCGTTCCATGTGATCCCCCGAGGTTGGGCGGGCCCCAGCCTTCTGGCGATGATCCTGTTCGAGAAGTTCGGACAACATCAGCCGCTCAACCGGCAGATCGAGCGCTATGCCCGGGAAGGGGTATCGATCAGCCTGTCCACCGCGGCCGACGCGGTGGGCGCCGTCTGCACGGTGTTGGAGCCGCTCCTGCGGCGGGTGGAATCCCACGTCTTGGCGGCGAAACGCCTGCATGGCGACGACACGACCGTGCCGGTGCTGGCCTCGGGACGCTGCGATGTCGGGCGATGTTGGACTTACGTCCGTGACGACAGACCCTTCGGCGGATCGGATCCACCGGCGGCGATGTTCTACTATTCGCGCAATCGCAAGGGCGAGCATCCGCAAGCCCATTTGGCCGGCTACAGCGGAATCCTTCAGGCTGACGCCTTTGACGGCTACGCCAAGCTCTATGAAGCTGATCGCGCACCGGGCCTCATCCAGGAGGCGGCGTGCTGGGTCCACGCCCGCAGGCCCTTCTTCGCCATGGCCGATCTCGAGGAGAATGCGCGGCGCAAGTCCGCCGGCAAAAAGGAGATTGTCATCTCTCCCATGGCCATGGAGATCGTGCGCCGGATCGACGCCGTGTTCGAGATCGAGCGCAGGATCAATGGCCAGACCGCCGAGCTGCGACGGGCGGTTCGCCAGGACCTGAGCGCACCGTTGGTGGCGGACCTCAAAGTCTACATGCGTGAGCAGTGTGCTAGGCTCGCCCGTGGTCACGACCTCGCCAAGGCCATGAACTACATGCTCAAGCGCTGGCCCTCGTTCACCCGCTTCCTCGACGATGGCCGGATCTGCATCAGCAACAATGCCGCCGAACGGGCGCTCAGAGGGATCGCTCTGGGCCGAAAGTCATGGCTCTTCTGTGGGTCCGATCGCGGCGGCCACCGCGCCGCCGCCATGTACAGCCTCATCGTCACCGCCAAGATGAACGATGTCGATCCACAAGCCTGGCTGGCCGACGTCCTCGCACGCATCGCCACGCACCCGCTTCATCGCCTTGACGAGCTGCTGCCTTGGAGCTGGAAGACTTCGCAACAGCAAGGCTTGGCGAAGCAGGCGGCCTGATCATGGGCCAAGTCAACAAAGTCAGCCATGTGTTCACGCTCAGCCACGTTGCGGAACTGCTCGGCGAGGATGAGGACTGGCTGTTCGAGGTCGCCGAAGAAATGGACACCGAGGATGGTCAGCTATGGATCGTCGGCGTCAGTGAAGACGGGACGATGGCGTTCACCGATGATGGGATCGAGAGCCTTAAACAGCTGGTCGATATCCACAAGGACGCACCCTGGATCATCGAAAAACGCCGCAAGGTCCTCACCGCCACCATCAAGCCGAGGGCCGAAAAGCCTGACGCGGTTTAGTCGATAGCCAGGGAGACCAGCGCCACTGCGGCCTACGCCGCATGCTTACGCCCAACCATACCCCTGATAGACTTCGCGCGCCTGCCCGGTGAGCTTCGCCCAACCCGCCTGCTCACCTTCCATCTTTCCCGCGGCATTGTTGGTCCAAAGGATGCCCTGCACCGCTTCGACTGCAGCGCGAAAGCGTGCCTCGCTCCTACGCAAGGCCTCCTCCGCCCGCGCCCGTTCGAGCGAGTCCCAGATACGTGCCGCGACCTCTTCGAGCAGCCCGATCTCTTCGCTTGCCCAAGCGTGGGGCTCACGGAAGTTGACATAGAGGGAGGCCCGCAGGCGCCCTTCCCGGATCAGCGGCACGGAGGCGAAGGATCTGGTCTCGATGGCGCTCCAACCGACCGGGTCGACGCTCTCCGTGGCGGCGACATCATCGTGGGCCACCGTCTCGCCTCGCCGCTGCCGCTCGACGTTGTCGTGCCCGAAGCTTTCCAGATCGAATAGTCCCTGGAGGGGTGCCACCCCGTCGACATAGCTGGTCTCGAGCAGGATGGTTTTCTCGTCCCCTTGGACTTCACCGTACCCCACGCGGCTTGCCTGCAAGTGCCGGCCAAGGAAATCGACCGCCGCAGCGACGATGTCCTTGGATCCATCGATCGCTCTCAGCTGGTCGGAAAGCTCGAAAAGAATTGCCTTGCGTCTATCCGCGATCACCGTATCGGTCGTCTCTGTCGATAGACACAGGACGCCGCCGATGCGGTCCCCGTCCGGAACTGGCGTATAGCTGATGCTAAAATGGGCCGCCACGGCCCGGCCAGACCGGCGGATCGGGATGACGATCTGTTCCCGGTAAGTCGGCTTGCCACCCAGCGCCTGCCTGAACAGCGGTTCGATCCCGCTGCTGACATCGGCCCATGTTTCGAACAAAGGTTGGCCAAGCGTGGCCGGATGCTTGTCGCCGATCAGCCTGGAATGCGCGTCATTGTAGATGGCAATGAGGCTCGGTCCCCAGGCAATGAGCATGGCATGCTCGGATCGGAGCATTATGTCCACGAGGACCCTAAGCGTAGGCGGCCATTTCTCCGGCGGGCCTAGGACAGAGCGCTCCCAGTCGGCTTCCCGTATCAAGGCGCCTGCTTTACCGCCGCCGTTCAAGAAAGGCGCATCTGTCATCGGAGCGAGTTCTCGCAGTCGATAGGATGGTCCGGCAAGAGCCGCGCGAGCACTATAGAAAGCTGAACCTTAGCCATTGACAGTTTGTTGCCAATAGGGGTGCATCCCGACATATTGAGCCGCGAATTGGTGCCTAGAGATGAGCACGCCTACCGGATCACGATAACGATGGCTAATTACTCGCGTCGCTCCCTGCAATCCTAAACGGCGATTGGTGCGATGCCGATTTCTCCGGATATGCTCACCTCCACCAAATTTCTGCAATATCTTAGGGTGCAATATAACAATATGAAGTGACGTGCCACATCGGTTCAACGTCCGTTCGCACACAAACAAGCCAATAGCCGATTAACTTTGTTAATCGAAGTGTAATGCTGAAATGTGGTCCGCCTGCGTGATTGGATCACCCCGAGGTCCTTTGCCAATGTCCCTTCCACACACGCGACACCGGATGCAGCAGGGCCGCTTCCGTCTCCATGAACTACTGTTCGCTATTCGACACCAGAAGTGGCTGATGCGCTTCGTCAGGAGCAGGAATGCGGGACGTCACCGGCGGCGGCTTCGTCCGCATAGATGGTCGAGCCGAGCGCAACCTTGGCGCCGATCGCGTAGACCGAGGCGGCTTCGGATTTGAACACGAAGGGGAGCATGATGCCGCCCCGCTCGCGCATAATGACAACAACCTTGCTCTTACCGGTCTGTTTGATGACGAGACGCCAATCCTTCCGGTTCTCACGGTTGTTCGCAGGCTTCAAATAGCCGTCGAAATAGGCGCCGTCGACTTCGACGTCGCCTGAGACGATGCGCTCTTCGCTGTCGGCCGAGCGAGCTTCGCGGATCTCATGAACCATCACGTACGCGGTCTTATATTGCACGTCCAGGTCGGCGCTCAGTTGCAAGGCGCTATGGCCTTTGGCGCCGTCCACGAGGATGGCGATCGCCAGGACATAGTCGCGGATCGAGAGCTTGCGACTGGCGAAGATGGTGCCGCTGATAACGCGGTACTGGAGCCTTAAGGCCTTGCACTTCCACAGCTTCCTAGCCTGTAGAGGTAGGATTCGGCGCAGGCGCAACGGGGACAGACAGGCTTGCCCCTGGCGGAGGACCAGCGAACCTCGCAAAAGGTTGCGAACGCTTCTTCGTCCGAAAGCAGAGGAAGCCGAGCGGCACAGTTAATTAATCTAATTCCGCGCTAAGTCACGTTTAGTCGCTTTCCTGCGACGCAGCTGTACGCGGTGTCTCATGCAGTTCAACCTTTCAAACATTCGCATCGTTGGAAAAATCGTTTCAGCCTTTATCATCCTGCTATGCTGCACAGTCGGATTAGGGCTGTTTTCCATAAGTCGGCTGTCTGCGGTGAGCTCGGATGCAACCGACTTGCGCGACAATTGGATGCCGGCAACCCGGTACGTTGGCGACATGGCGCGTGCTGCAGAACGTTTGAGGGTGGCTCAGGCCAACGGCTTGCTGGCTACCAACGAGGAACAGGCGACCAACCGAGCTAACGTCAGGCAAGGCGCCCTGGATTTGTTCAAAAAGGCGTGGTCGCAATACGAGCCGACGATCACACCGCCCAATGAGACCCCATTGGCCGAGGCGGTACGCTTAGGCTGGGCCAATTACATGACCGCGACGGAAAAATTCCAGACGCTGCTTGGAGCTGGTCAGAAGGCCGAGGCTACCGCGTTCTTTCTCGGCGACATGTCCGAAAGAATGAAGGCGCTTCGAAGTGCCCTTGATGCCGACGCTGAATTCCAGGCGATTGAGGGTAAGAAGGCGGGAGATGATGGTGCCCAGACCGCGTCGTCCGCCTTCACATGGATCATCATCGCTTTGATCGGTACGGCCCTAAGCTGTTTGATGCTCGGGTTTGCATTGATCCGTGGCATCTCCACCCCGATCACTGCCATCACGGCCGCCATGGGCCGGCTCGCCAACAAGGATTTGTCGATCGACATTCCTGGCGTCGCCCGCCGCGACGAAGTCGGGAAAATGGCCAAAGCCGTCGAAGTGTTCAAGCAGAATGCCCTAAACCTCGCCGCCAGCGAGGCCGAGCAGAAGCGGCTCAGCGGGCTCACAGAGGAAGAACGGCGTCAGGTCGAAGCGCAACGCATTAAGGCCGCTAAGGAACAGGCCCAGGTCGTGCAATCGCTTGCCCAAGGTTTGGAACATCTGTCGAACGGAAATCTCGTCTTCCGTCTCGACGAGGCCTTCGCAGCTGAATACGAGCAGCTCCGAAAGGACTTCAATGGCGCCATGGAGAAGCTGCAGGACACGATGAAGACCGTGTCGGCCAGTGCGTCGGCGATCCGCTCCGGAACCGGCGAAATCTCCCATGCCTCCGACGATTTGTCGCGCCGCACCGAACAGCAGGCCGCCAGCCTGGAAGAAACCGCTGCTGCGCTCGACGAGATTACAGCCACGGTGCGGAAGACCGCTGAAGGTTCGAAACACGCCCGCGAGGTGGTCGGACAGGCGAAGCACGCTGCCGAACATTCTGGCACTGTTGTTCGTCAAGCCGTCGAAGCCATGGGTGGCATCGAGAGGTCTGCCAACCAGATCGGCAACATCATCGGCGTCATCGATGAGATCGCCTTTCAGACGAACCTTCTTGCGCTCAACGCCGGCGTCGAGGCCGCTCGGGCCGGCGATGCAGGACGCGGGTTCGCGGTCGTGGCCTCGGAGGTGCGGGCCCTCGCTCAGCGATCCGCTGAAGCCGCCAAGGAGATCAAGACCTTGATCTCGACATCCAGTCAGCAGGTTAAACAAGGTGTCGATCTCGTTGACCAGACCGGCAAAGCCCTGGACAAGATCGTGGTCCAGGTCGCGGAGATCACAACTATCGTCACCGACATCGCCGCATCGGCTCAAGAACAAGCAACGGCGCTCAATGAGGTCAATACCGCTGTAAACCAGATGGATCAGGTGACACAGCAGAATGCCGCGATGGTTGAGGAAACCACAGCAGCAAGCCATGCGCTTTCTCAAGAGACGGAAGAGTTGTCGCGCCTCATCTCGAGCTTTGACGTCGGGCAGGACAAAGTCGCCGCTCGGTCAGAGAAACAGCTAACGCGTGCGGATGTCCGGCCCCGGGCCAAATCGTCCACGGTCACTGCCCTCAAAACGACAGGCCATGGTGGCGCCGCTCGCAAGCAGGAAGCAGCCGCCAACGATTGGCAGGAATTCTGACTGCCACATCGAAGGTAAGCCGACGGCAAAGTCGGCCACTTTGCACGCT
Source organism: Lichenihabitans sp. (assembly GCA_965214365.1). GTDB lineage: Bacteria > Pseudomonadota > Alphaproteobacteria > Rhizobiales > Beijerinckiaceae > Lichenihabitans. The sequence continues at coordinate 848,258 of CBDCBM010000001.1, read as the reverse complement.
CCACAAGACTGTTCGACTCAATACTTTAGATCGTAAAGTAAGCGAATGCATGGGCAGCGACAATCTAGATGGAGCAACTCTCATCTAGATAGCCGCGCTACACGAATGCAGTCTCCCCGGCTGAGCCCCGTTAGCGCAGCCCGCTCCCCTGCTTATCAACTACCCTACAAAACGGATGGTTTTATCGTTAGGTGGCTCATTCCCATGCCCGCCATCGATCCAAGACCTAGGACCGTCATCGTTATACCCTGCTGGATCAGGATGGGGCATGGGCCTCCACCCGATGTGAGTGGCGGTCCCCACCTACCAGTTGGGCGGCACTTACCGCCGCCTGCCGGCACGACGCCTCCACTTTAATGGCGGCGATGACCCCATCGCGCCGATACAGTTCCGTAGATCATTGGTTGGCGGCAATCGGCGTCGGGGCTCCACGGTGATTAACATCTGGAGATGTCCTCGCCTCCGTCGTTGCGGATCGATGCCGACATCTAGCTTACTTGCGTCCGAAGCAGTCGTAAATTAAACCAATTGCTTTAAGAGGTGGCTACCGTTGGATCAGAACGATACCCCTTTGCCGCTGTCTCGCCGTGGAAGCAATTCGGTCCAGGTTCGACGCTACAACGAGCGTGTCGTTCTCGAAACCTTGCAGCGTCTCGGCCAAGCCTCCAAGGCGGAACTCGCGCGCTCGTCCAATCTGACGCCTCAGGCCGTCGCGGCCATCGTCGATCACCTCACGGATGTGGGCCTTGTTAGGCTGCAAGGCAAGCGAACCGGGCAGATCGGCCAGCCATCGGTGCTCTACGCGCTGGCGCCCGAAGGGGCGTTCTCGATCGGCCTCCATGCCGGCCGCCGAGCCTTCGAGGCAGTGCTCGTCGATTTTACGGGAAAGATCGTGGCGACTGAGACAAGCGAGTACGAATACCCCGAACCGCTCGCTGTCGCGGCCCTCGCCACGAACGCGGTGCGCAAGTTGCAGGCTACCCTCAAGCCGGCGCAGCGGGAAAGGATTGTCGGTGCTGGCGTGGCGGTGCCCTACTTCATCGGCGGTTGGGCCAGCGAACTCGGCATCCCCGCCTCGATCAGCGCCGCCTGGGAACGATATGATCTGCCAGCGGCGCTGTCTCGCGAGACTGCGCTGCCACTGTTCTTCGAGAACGATGCCTCGAGTGCCGCAACAGCTGAGCTCGTCCACGGACACGGGCGGGACACCCGGGATTTCATCTATCTGTTCATCTCGACCTTCATCGGCGGGGGGGTAATTATCGGCGGCAATCTGGAGACGGGACCGCATGGCAACACCGGCGCCTTCGGGCCGTACCCGGTCAGCCCCTCGCTGCTATCGACCGCGCCGCCCCCAAGCGGACCTTTCGAGATCCTGCTGCGGCGGGCCTCGATCTATGTCCTCACCAACCATCTCAGGATTAACAGAGTGCCGATCCGCCGCGCACTCGAACTCGAAGCTCTGGGGGAGCGGGCGGAGCCCTTCCTGACCGAATGGATAGAGGACTGTGCAGACGCGCTGGCGCAGGCGATCGTCGGCACGGTGGCGGTCATCGACGTCGATGCCATCGTGATCGATGGCATCCTGCCGCCAGCGATTCTCGAGCGCACCGTCCGGGCCGTCTCAGATCGATTTGCTGCCATCGTGCCAGAGGGCCTCGTCGCGCCCCGCATAGTGGCCGGCACCATCGGCCCCCGAGCCGCAGCGGTCGGGGCCGCTATCCTTCCACTTTACGCCATGTTCGCGCCCGACAGCGCCGCCCTGGTCAAGACACACGTTTCGGGCAGCGCGACCCGGCGCACCAATCTGCAAGCACACCTGAAAGATTGATCGCCGTAGGGGCAGCACCGCTCGAATTCTATCAGCCGACATATTGACCCCTGAAGCGCTATATTATATCAACTTGGTTTAATAAGTCGGGCTCGGGGAAGGGCGCAATGTCGGTCGGCGATAATAGATCGCATGTCGTCGCCGAGCCGGGCGGGCGAACCGATCCCATACCAAGCGGTGCGATGACCGCAGCCGCTGGTCTCCGTGGCGCCGTGAAGCGCTTCGGCGGCACCGTCGCTCTCGCGAACGGGACTTTTGACCTCATTCCTGGAGAGGTGCTCGCACTGCTGGGGGAAAACGGCGCCGGCAAGAGCACCTGCGTCAAGCTGCTCGCGGGCGTCTACCGGCCTGACAGCGGGTCGGTATTGGTTGATGGCATCCCCGTCGAGACCTGGTCGCCGCTCGAGGCGGCACGACGCGGCATTGCGGTCATGCATCAACACCCGGGTCTCTTCGGCGATCTCAGTGTCTTCGAGAACATCTTCATGGGCCACATGCCGCGTGGCCGGCTGGGTGGCATCGATGACGCCCACATGCGGTCGAGGGCGAAGGACCTGCTCGACGTCGTCGGCCTATCCTGCCGCCCCGAGCAAATACTGAAGGAGTTGCGCACCTCCGAGCAGCAATTGGTCGAGATCGCCCGGGCGCTGTCGGTCGATGCCAAGGTGCTAATCATGGACGAGCCGACCGCGGCTTTGTCCCAGCGCGAGGTGGAGCGGCTGTTCACCGTCGTCGCCGAGTTGAAGGCGCGGCGCGTGGCGATGATGTTCGTCGGCCATCGAATGGAGGAGATCTATCGGGTCGCGGACCGCATCGCGGTTCTGCGCGATGGGCACCTGATCGGAGTGCACCCGGTCGCCGAGATTGACCGGGATCGCGCCGTCCAGATGATGATCGGGCGGTCACTGAGCGCGGTCTACCCGCAATGGCAATCGGAACCCGGCGAAACGGTCCTCGAAGTTACCGGCCTCGGCCGTGAAGGCGCATTCAAAGACATCTCCTTCTCGGTCCGCGCCGGGGAGATCCTTGGATTGGGCGGTCTGGTGGGTAGCGGTCGCACGGAGGTTGCGCGCGTCCTGTTCGGCATCGACCAGCCAACGGACGGCCATATTGCCGTAATGGGGTCAGAGATGACTTTCAATGACCCGTCGGCCGCGATGGCGGCCGGCATCGCCTATGTGTCTGAGGACCGGCTGGGTCAAAGCCTAGTGATGGATTTTCCCATCCTTGCCAACGCCTCTCTGCCGGTCATCGGCAAGGCGACAATGGCCGGGCTCGTTATGCGGCGAAGCGAATTGGGGCTGATCGAGCCTCACCTTAAGCGCCTGCGCTTGAAGTTCCGCAGCTTCGACCAGCCCGTCAGGACGCTGTCAGGCGGCAATCAGCAAAAGGTCGTCCTGTCGAAATGGCTGGCGACCAATCCGCGTGTCCTCATTCTCGACGAGCCGACCCAGGGCATCGACGTCCAAAGCAAGGCGGAAGTCCATGCGATGATCGCCGAGCTTGCACAACAGGGGCTGGCCATCGTCCTGATCTCGTCTGAACTGCCCGAACTCGTGGGCATGTGCGACCGGATCATCGTGCTCCGGGAAGGGCGACAGACCGCTCATTTCGATCGGGCCGAGGCCGATCAGGAGCGCGTTATCCGGGCCGCCACTGATGCCGACCACAATGCCCCCCGACCCGTGGCGACGCTCGCTGCAGAAGCGGCCGCGCTCGACGCACAGCACGATGCGTCAAACAGGTGGTTTCGTCGGATCACGTCACGCCGCGAATTCGGCTTGGCTTGTGCCATCGCGGCGGTCGCGCTTCCGGTCACTTTTCTCAATCCCCGCATGATGAGCCCCGACAATCTCACGGCCGTCGCCATGGACGCAGCGCTTCTGATGATCGTCGCCATGGCCCAGATGCTTGTCCTGCTGACGCGCAACATCGATTTGTCTGTCGCCTCAGTGATCGGCCTATCGGCCTACGGGGCGGCTAGCTTCATGCATCTACATCAGGACAGTTCGGTGTTCGCAGGCGTCGCGGTCGCAGGCGCCATCGGCGTCGGCTGCGGTCTGGTCAACGGCCTCGTCGTGGCATTCGGCGGCGTACCAGCGATCGTAGTGACGCTTGGTACTCTCGCCGTCTTCCGCGGCATCAACAGCCTATGGGCTGGCGGCCATCAGATCAGCGCCGACCAGGTTCCGCAATCCTGGTTGGACATGACAGGGGCGCGGGTTACCGGTGTGCCCGCCGTGATCCTGATCGCGATCGCGACGATGGTCGTCATCGGTCTCATCCTGAAACGGTTGCCATCGGGGCGCGAACTCTTTGCGATCGGCTCAAACCCGGAAGGCGCCGCGCTGATCGGCATTCGCAAGACGGCGCTGGTGCTCGGTGCCTTCGTGATCGCCGGGCTTCTGGCTGGATTCGACGGTGCGCTGTGGGCGTCGCGCTATGCGACCGTCGATGCGCGGGTCGCTCTGGGCTACGAGTTGACCGTAGTCGCCTCCGTGGTTGTGGGCGGCGTCGCGATCCGGGGTGGGGCCGGAACCGTTCTCGGCGTGGCCCTTGGCGCTCTGACACTGCTGGTCATCCAGAATGGGCTGACGCTCGTGCGCGTCGATCCGCTATGGCTGCAGGGCGTCTACGGTCTCGTCATCCTCATCGCGGTCGGCGTCGATACCATCGTCGGTCGCCGAGCGCTCCTGTCGCGGGGTCACCGTTGAACACCGGCCTGATCGAACGGTTCGCCACCTGGGAGAACTTCCTCGCCCTGTTGACAGCGGCGATACTCGCCTATGCGGTTCTGGCGGTTCCGAAGTTCGCGACCGCGTTCAATCTTTCGCAGGTCGTCGCCGGGGTATCGGAGCGAGCGCTTATCGTGCTGCCGATGGTGCTCCTGATCATCGCGCGGGAGATCGACCTGTCTGTCGCCAGTAGCCTCGCACTGAGTAGCGTGGTCTTCGGCGTGATGGTGCAGGCCGGCGCACCGCTCAGCGTTGCGATCGCGGCCGCCTTGATGACGGGCGCTCTTGCCGGCGCCTTCAACGGCGCACTCGTCACTCGTCTGGGCCTACCATCCCTGGTCGTCACCCTCGGCACCCTCGCCCTGTTCCGAGGCATCGGGTACATCATCCTCGGCTCGGGGTCGGTTAACGAATTTCCCGACACATTCACCGACTTTGGGATCACCACGGTGGGCAGCACGCCGCTGCCCTGGACTATCGTGCCTTTCCTGGTCTTGGCGCCTGTGTTCGCGGTCATGCTGCAGCGGAGCGCGATCGGGCGGCGCATCTATGCCATCGGCGGCAACCCAGACACCGCGCACTACTCCGGGGTGAAGGTCGGCCGCATCCGCCTCGGTCTGTTCGTGACGAGCGGGCTGGTCTGCGCCATCGCCGGGATCGTGTTCACGGCCCGCCTCGCCAATGCCAGAGCTGACAATGCGATCGGGATGGAACTCGACGTGATCACGATCGCCCTGCTCGGTGGGGTCAGCGTCTTCGGCGGCCGGGGGAAGCTAACGGGTGTTTTCTACGCACTGATCCTCATCGCGACGCTCCGCAACGTTCTCGGCCTGATGAAGGTCGGTGGCGACGCGCAAGGGACGGTAATTGGCATGCTGCTCATCGTCTCGCTGCTCCTGAGCACGATGGCGCAGCGCGTCTACAGGCTGATCCAGATCCGGACCGTCCTCTCTAATCCTGGCGGCCCACGTTCGGGCGAGCCGCTGGCGAAATCATAGAAGAACCCGAACATTCGGAAGCAAAGCTCAACGGAGACATCGCATGCCCCATAAACATTTCTCGATCGCTGCCCTGGCCGTCGGAACGGCCCTTTTCGCGACGCCGCTCCTCGCTGCCGATTGCGCCAAGGGCCCGGTTACGGTCGGCTTCCTCCCCAAGCTCGATACGGACCCCTACTTCCAGGTCGCGGGCACGGGCGCGCAGGAAGCCCAGGGCGAGATCGGCGGCAAATACGTGCAACAGGCGCCCTCGCAGGCGACAGCCGAGGCGCAGATTGAGTTCATCAACAACCTCGTCTCCCAGCAGGTCGATGTCATCGCCATCTCGGGCAATGACGCCAATGCGGTCGCTCCGGCGCTGAAGCGCGCCGCTCAGCAGGGCCTCAAGGTGGTGTCCTACGACTCCGACGTCTCGGCTTCGGCTCGCGCGCTGTTTTTCAACCAGGCCAAAGGCGACAGCCTGGCTGAGATGATGATCGAGAGCATGGGCCAGATGATCGGTTACGAAGGCGAATTCGCCATCCTCTCGGCGACTCCGACGGCAACCAATCAGAACGCCTGGATCGCCTTCATGAAGAGCAAGTTGGCAGATCCCAAATATGCCAAGATGAAGCTCGTGCAGATCGCCTACGGGCAGGAGAGCGAGCAGATCAATCAGCAGCAGGCGCTAGCCCTCGTCCAGGCCTTCCCGAATCTTAAGGGCATTATTATCCCGGCCGGAATCGGCCTTCCTGCGGCGGCCCGCGCCCTCGATCAGGCTGGGAGCCTCGGCAAGGTGAAGCTGACCGGCCTCGCCCCGGCGACATTGATCAAGAAATACATCCAGAACGGCTCGGTTCAGGACATCTGGTGGAACGTCAAAGACCTTGGTTATCTAAGCTACTACGGAGCGCAAGCCCTGGCGCAGTGCAAGATCACCGGCAAAGAAGGTGACAAATTCACAGCTGGCCGTCTGGGTGAATACACCGTGGGTGCCAAGGGCGAGGTTGTGCTTGGACCGGCGAAGATTGTCACCCCGGCCAATGTGGAAGAATTTAAGTTCTAGCCACGGTCGATCACCGCAGCGACATTCAATTGAGATTCGAATGAGCTTTCGAAAACCAGTCCTCCTGAATCACGGCGCGAACCCGTAAGAACTATTGCAGCCGCATCGGCTTGCCGGGTTCAGCTTGTAAGTCAGCGCCGAAGTAAGCACCGTTTCAGATAGCAGCTACCGTTTGCGAAAATCGAATATTCATGAGATTGGAGGGGTCCCGATCAGCGCCGATTGGGACCCCTACATCAACCGTTTTCATTGAGCAATTTCAGTACCTTGCGCCAAGATCAAACAGCGGCCCACTTCGGTGCTGATTTACTCTCTAGCCATCCCACAAAATCTTGATGGGGCGACCCTGACGGCCGCTAAGGACAAAGGCCTGAACTAAGAACCGGTGCAGCGCAAATGCTCCTGCACCAAAACCGCCAGGCAATCAAAACCCTTCCGCATGTAGGTATGGCCGGTCACCAACCAGACCCGTGCTCCAGGAAACACTGAGATCATCGGCCAACCAATGCTTCGATCCCGCGCAGGGCGGAAATTCCGCCGGAGGCGTCAGCGCGAAGGCGGTGCCTATATGGCAGTTCAATCTCAATAATGCCCTCAGGTTACCTTCGCTGAGACCCGCGCGCTTCTGGGCGTCGAAACCCAACGGCAATGGTCTGACAACGCTATCGCTCGCGCGACGCCGGTTCTTCTCGGCCTCTACAGCCTCATCACCCTCTGGGCGGGCGATCTCCTGATGGAAACCGCCAGGCCGTACACGGCGGCTCGGTATCGGAAAAACACCCTGACCTTTTCCGACGCCATTGGCGCGGTGAGGCTCCCTCTATGGGTCGGCGACATTTATCGTACATCGCCGTGCGCCCGAGACATGCGCCGAATCCCACCAGACCGCCTCGTCCAAATGGCGGAAGCGCTCTGTTTCGCCGCATAGCCTACAAAGTCGAGTTTAGAACTTCGCTCAAAACTCCTGCCAATCGACGGTCGACGCCAAAGGCTTTCGCGCCGCGCCACTTCGACCTTCAACCTTCATGGCGGCAACGGGCTTGGACTTCGGTGCAATCATCGCTTTGCGAGCCTGCTGTCCCGTCGAAACGGGCTGGCCGAGCTGAAACTGTCCTACGATGCCCGTCAGATCTTCAGTTTCCCTGGATAGCGTCTGGCTGGCGGCTGTGGCCCGCTCAACCCTAGCAGCATTCTGCTGGGTCACCTGGTCCATCTGGTTGACGGCCGTGTTGACCTCATCAAGCGCGACAGCTTGTTCCTGAGCGGAAGCAGCGATCTCCGTGACGATGCGGTTGATCTCGGCGACCTGGACCACAATCTCCTCCAATGCCTTGCCGGTTTGGCCGACAAGATTCACGCCCTGCTCGACCTGCTGGCTAGAAGCCGAGATCAGCGTCTTGATCTCTTTTGCAGCCTCCGCAGACCGCTGCGCCAGGGCCCGCACCTCCGAGGCGACAACCGCAAAGCCGCGGCCGGCTTCACCGGCGCGTGCCGCCTCGACGCCCGCGTTGAGGGCCAGAAGGTTGGTCTGGAAGGCGATCTCGTCGATGATGCCGATGATGTTGCTGATCTGATTGGAGGATTTCTCGATGCCACTCATCGCCTCGACGGCCTGCCGGACGATTTTGCAGGAATGCTCAGCGCTCGTCTTGGCTAGGCTCACAACCTGCCGCGCGTGCTTGGATCCTTCGGCTGTCTTGCGAACTGTGGCCGTGATCTGATCCAATGCCGCCGCAGTTTCTTCCAGGCTCGCCGCTTGTTGTTCAGTTCGCCTCGACAAATCATCCGAGGCCGTCGAGATTTCCCGCACACCTGAATCGATATTCTCGGTGCCTGCAACGATCTGCTCCAGGGTCGATCGCAGCTGACTGGAAGCAAGGTTGAAATCGGTTCGAAGCTGTTCGTAAGTGGGGCCGAACGCGCGGGTGATGTCCTGATCGAGGACTTTGTCCGCCAATCTGGCCAAACCCGCGCCAATGTACGTCAGGTCGGAAATATCATTGGCGAACTTGACAATTTTCATGACCTTTCCGTTCATATCGACGATCGGATTGTAATTGGCCTGGATCCAGACCTCTTTGCCGCCCTTGCCGATTCGCTTGAACGAGGCAGAGATGAATTCGCCCGAGTTGAGCTTTTTCCAGAAGTCCTGATACTCTGGAGACCTTGCATAGGCTGGATCGACGAAAATGTGATGGTGCTTGCCACGTACTTCGTCGAGGCTGTAGCCAAGCACGTCAAGAAAATTCCTGTTCGCGGTGATCACCTCTCCGCTCGTGGTGAATTCGATAATAGCCTGCGCGAGGGAAATTGCATTCAATTTCCCCTCGAACTCGGCGTTTCGAAGTTTCTCAGCGGTGATATCCGTCGCGACTTTGACGACCTTCAACACAACGCCGCTCTTGCCCTTCACAGGATTGTAAGACGCCTGGATCCAGACTTCGCGGCCGTTTTTGCCGATGCGCTTATATTCCCTGGCATCGAATTCGCCAGAGCGAAGCTTCTCCCAGAACGTTGTATAGTCGTGGCTGTTCGCGTAGCTGGGCTCGACAAACATGCTATGATGGCGACCTACGATTTCCGAAGCGTCATAACCAAAGGCAGCGCAAAAATTCTTGTTTGCAGCCAGCACCTTGCCGTCTGGACCGAACTCGATAATGGCCAAGGAGCAACCGAGGGCCTTGAGGACAGATATCGCGTTCGATCCTTCCGTAGCGCCAAAACCAAACATCGCGGCCGCTCTCTGTTCGAAACACCTTGCGCAAATCATGACGTATTTTAATTAATGAACTTTCACGCCAATGTTAAAGATTAAGGAAACCTGAATCTTGTAGGGGTTATCCCTATTCGACAACAATTGGACGGCTGGAATCGTGGTGTAATTCAAGGAGTTCGCCTTTTCAGCGGACATGGATGATGAAGCGGAAATTCTAGCCCGTCTTGTTCGTCGGGACGGCGCGAGGTTGGTGGCGAGCATAGCTTAACGCGTTGAAGCAGCGTAGGATTTTGGTGCTGACGCCCAGCCCGGATCCACCTCACGCCCTGCCATGTCCGCCATGGTCGACGATACTGTCCCGTCCTTCGAGTTCCCAGCCGCCGGGCGGAAAAAAGTCACTGTCGCCTCCGATGGCGGGCGCCTCACATCGTACGGCGGCGTGATGCTGCTGTCACTTGCGGAGCAGCGCCTCGGGATCGCCGAACGGTTGGCCCGTCTGATCCCGGATGAACAAGATCCGATCCGCATAACACAGCTTCGCCGACATGATCCGGGCTCGCATCTTCGCCATTTACTGCGGCTACGAAGATTGCAACGATATCGACACCTTGCGCACCAACCCCGCCTTCAGGCTCGCTTGCGGCCGGTTGCCCGACACCGGGTTTATGTGTGCTCGCGGCCGACCCTGTCGCGGCTGGAGAACACCCCTAGCCTGCGCGATGCGATCCGGCTCACCTACGCCCTGGTGGACGCCTGGATGGATTGCTATCCGCGGTTTAATTTGTTGCAGGCGCTACTGGATGCTGAAGGGAAAGTACTTCGCATTGATCGCATCGTACGTGCCGTCATCCTTGATTGCCCGAAGCGCAAGGTTGAACCGGTCGCGAAGCGCGTTGTCCGTTGGCCGCAGCGCGATGCCAGCCCCCTCCCCGAAGTACGTCACGTTGGTGACGTCGGGTCCCCTGAATTCGCAACACTGGCCGGCTTTCGTGTTCGTGAGCCAATCGTAAACCGCGAGCTTGTCTTCCATAATTGCGTCCACGCTCCCATTCGCCAGTCCGTTGTATAAATCGGGAGACATTGGAAAGATGGAAATGATCGACGCCGGCTTATAGAACTTCTCGGCAAACGCCGCTTGCGCCGTTGCAAGCGTCACGCCGAGCTTAACGCCGCGAAGTCCCTCGGGTGTCATATTAACGATTGCCGAGCCCTTCCTCACGATGAAGATCGAAGGGCTGTCGTAGTATTTTTCGGTGAACGCGACTTTCTCACGGCGCTCCGCACTCATCGACATGGACGAGACGATCGCGTCGTAGCGCTTGTCGAGCAGATCCGGGATCATGGCGTCCCATTTTTCGATCAGGAACGTGCAATCGAGTGTGGCTTTGAGGCAAAGCGCCTTGGCGATCTCGACGTCGAAGCCTTGCAGCGTATTATTCGCATCGACGTAGTTAAACGGCGGAAATGCTCCCTCGACCGCAATCCTGACGGCGAGACGCTCCTGAGCCATCGCCGCCCATGACGAGGTGGCCGCAAAAGCCGCAAGCGCCACGATCGCAAGGATCTTCGCAGGCGTAGTACACCGTGTCGGCTTGCCCGTGGACATGTCGTAAGCCTCGCTTTGGAGCATTTTGCAACAGCCAGCGTAGCGGCCGAGCCGGGCCAACATGCTGCGCCGCTGCTTAAGATCAAATGAAGCCGGTCTTTATTGCTTGAGCGGCCTTGCGACGCGCCTCAGCAGGAATTCTTTCTCAATGTTTCTGAGCGACGGTTTGCCTTCATTCGAGTGAACCGTCATTGCGCGCCACCCGCCATTTCATCCCTTTGATCGAGCAGCGAGGCTGGACTAAATCCGGCCGACTTTTGTTCCTGATCGGCGCCAGCGCCCTCGGCACGCTAGGCCTTGTCGTACTAGCGATATTGTGGGCTGGTGCAGAGAGCGATTCTGCGGCGCGCGAGCGGCAGCGGCAGTTGATGACGGCGCGCCTAAGAGAACAAGTTCAGCAAGTCGAGCAGGTTGTCCATCAGATCGGCACGGGATATCTATCGGCGGGCGCGGACACTATCGGCTCCGCTGCATCGTTGCGATCACAAGCCGTAACAGCTGGGACAGACCCCGTTAGCGCGCCATCGGTTGCCATTGCGCGGATGGCTTTGTCCATCTTCGGCTTTGACCGGGCTTTCATCGTTGACCGCTCCGGCGAGCTCATCAAACAAGCGGATTCGCAAGTCGAGCAGCGGTACCGCTGGGTGAAGCCGCTGCTTCAGCCCCTCTTCGCTAAACTTCGCACCCCGTCTGCGACGACCTTCGAGAACACCAGTGCCGCAGCCGCTCAGCCGGCAGGCCGCGCTGTCGCAGAGCTGATGCGCCTCGAAGGTCATCCGACGGTCGTCGGCATATCCGCTCTCGCAGATCCGCCGATGGCCGTTTCCGACGGCCAGGGCACTTCTTCACGGGGAGTGCGATACCTCATCGTCGTCCGGTTTCTCGATGGGGCGATCCTCGACAACCTCAGCCGCGAACAGGGCCTCAACGGCGCCCGGTTTGCTCGCGCCGCCGATGCTGAAGGAAGCGAAGTCGCGTTTCAGATCAATGCTTCCCTCAACAAGGAGCCGATCGGCTTTATAGTGTGGACGCCCGATCTACCTGGATCGAGAGTCGTTGGCCGACTAGTCCCGGCGCTTTCGGCCGCCGCGATCGTGCTCGCCGTCCTCTTTGGAGCGCTGCTCGTTCGCCTGCGGATCAGCTTGAGCGAACTTCGGACGAGCGAGCATCAGGCACGGCACCTGGCGCTCCACGATGTTCTCACGGGTCTGCCAAATCGCGGGCTTTTCGCCACTCGTCTCGATCAGTGCCTGTTGCAAGACGGCACGGCCGGCCGCCGTGCCGCTGTCGCCCTGATCGACCTCGACCGCTTCAAAGCGGTCAACGATACCTTTGGGCATGCCGCAGGCGACGAGTTGATCAGGATGGCGGGCGATCGGATGCTGCTCTGCCTGCGACCGCACGACACGCTCGCGAGGCTCGGTGGGGACGAGTTTGCAATCCTGCTCCCAGACATCGGCGAAGGCCTCGCGGACGTCGAAGGGATTTGCGATCGAGTCCTCTCCCATCTTAGCTCTCCGTTCGTGCTCCTTGAGGGAGAGGCCGTGGCCCATATCGGCGGCTCAATAGGGGTCGCCTTGATCGGCGACGTCGGTGGTGCTGGGGGCGAAGTCATGCGCTGTGCCGATATTGCGCTCTACGAGGCGAAGTCGGTCGGCCGTGGAACCTGGCTCTTGTTCCAGCCGGACATGGACCAAGGTCTGGGCGGGCGGGCAGATTTGAAAAACAACTTGCGGGCCGCCTTGGAGGCGGCCGTAGGCCCGCCGCAGCTCACTGGCGCTGCGCGGCGGCCAGCTTTATCACCGGACCCGGGCACCCTCGAGGTTCACTATCAAACAATTCACCGTGCCAGGGAGGGCTTCGAAGTTATGGGAGCGGAAGCCCTGGTCTGCTGGCGGCATGGCGGGCGCGGGGTCCTAGCCCCGAATGCCCTTATCCCGATTGCCGAGGAAAGCGGTTTCATCGACGAGCTCGGACTTTGGGTGCTGGGGGAAGCATGCCGCGCGGCCTGCAATTGGCCGCCGCATACGTTCGTTGCGGTGAACGTGTCGTCCGTCCAGTTACGGACACCTGGGTTCGTCGAAATGGTCATGGTGATACTAGAGCAGACCGGAATGCCTCCCTCGCGGCTCGAAATACAGCTGACCGAGTCGACGCTGTTCGGCGATGATGAGCGGACGGTGGCAACGATTGCGCGGCTGCGCGCCGAAGGGATCAAGATCTCGCTCAACGACTTTCGCGCCGGATTTTCATCCTTCACCAACCTCGTCGGCTTCGGGATCGAACGTCTCACAATCGATCGGTCCTTTGTCGCGCTCCTCGAAGGGAGCGCCACTGGTGCAGCTATCGTCGGCTGCATTGTCGGGCTTTGCCGCAGTCTTGGCATCGCGATGAGGGCCGAAGGGGTCGAGACGCTTGCGCAGCGGGACCTCCTCATCGAACTCGGGTGCGGCCTGATCCAAGGTAACTTCCTCGGCGAGGTGAGGCCCATTAGCGACCTCAAGTTTAGTGATTATCTCAGGAGCTCGGGCAATGCAGCCCTTGCCGAGGTGCGCAGCGCCGCTTGAGCCGCGCCTGTGGAATGGCCGGGAACACCGGCATCGGTCGTCCGCAGGAGCAGATCGACAACGCTTGGAGTAGATCGGCGGCAACGGCCGCGAGCCCTTTCGATCGGGCTTATACCAATGAGCAGCGCTGCGGCTAGCGCTTTTGTTCGCCGCCGATCGACCGGCGTGCAGCTTCGACAGTACTCGGGGCCATGATTAACGTTACGGTGGAAGCGGGTGGCGCCGCGTCGGCCGCCCTTGTCTGTAGCGATCGACCAATGCTTCGAAGGCGGTCCACGCGCGCCGATCGGCGAGCGGCTCGCTGAAGAATCGGCTCGATACGTGGTGCGCGAGATCGATACGGCGCTGCAGATCGGGATGGTGATTTTCTCACAGATGACCTTGCTCGATCTTGCCGGTCCTCAGCTAGCACTGTTAGGGCATGGCCACATTCATCTGATCTCACAAGGACTCGATGCGGTGATGACCGATTTCGGCGTCGCCATCCTGCCGACGCAAGCCTTCAGGCATTGCCCGCCCGATCTCGACATCCTGTTCGTTCCGGGAGCAGCGGCGCATTCGAAGCGATCGAGGACATTCACTTGATGCAATTCCTTCGAGATAGTGGCCGCACCGCAAAATACATCACCTCTGTCTGCACCGGCTCCGTCCTATTCGCGGAGGCCGGCCTGATCGACGGGTATTAAGCCACGACGCATTGAGCCACGATGACGATGCTCGACGCATTCGGCATCGACACAGTCATTGATCGCATCGTGATTGATCGCAACCGCATTAAGGGCGGCGGCGTCACAATTGCAATTAACTTGAGACTAATACTGCTCGCCAAGATGCACAGCAATGCTGCAGCAAATTGCGCGCACCTGATGATCGATTCCGATCCACAGCCACCGCTCTGGCATCGCGCATCGCGCCGACTGTTAGTCCTAAGAGCATTTTATCGCCAGTGGCGGCAACCGTATGCCGCTTAGCCGAACACGGGGCGCCGAGCCACCGGCTCGCGAAGTTCCGTATGTTTCACCTTATCGCCGGACCGGCGGGATTTATTGAACGGGCCCGCCGCAACAAAGTGCCATTCTTGACGACAAAATGATGCTCAAGCGCGGCGACGCGGCACTGCCACGGCCACAACTTTCAACGCTTATTAAGGATAACTCGGCATCGTCCATGCCTCCGGTAACGGGATCGTTTGATCCCAGTTTAAAGGGAATGCACGGATGACGTCCCAAAACTCTCGAAAGCAACAGGGGAGATCGTCGATCGGTTCGAAGATCGTCGTGGCTTTCGCAATTATCGTGCTCGTTTCGATCGCCACAGGCGCCTTCACGCTGTGGCGGATGGCGGCGATCAATCAAGAAGCCATTACGGTCAGGGACAATTACCTGCCCAGCGTCGCAAAATCCGCCCACCTTGAATTGTTGCTGCAGCAATTTCGCCTTGCTGAAGCCCGTCATGTTATGGCGACCTCACAGGAGGAAAAGGCAAGCATTGAAACCGAACTTGCCACGCAGTTGTCGCAATATGTAAGAGATAGGGCTGCATTTGATTCCCTTATAGATGACGGCACCGAGAGAACAATCTATATTCAAATCGATAATCTTATTAATCAATATAAATTGGTACATGACAGAATCATATCATTGTCCAAAAATGATGAGAATGCTGAGGCCAAGGCGATTTTCCTGAATGAGAGTGGATCTCTGTTCAAACAAATCATAGACGGTTGCAATGCCGATGTATTGTATAACGTGAACCTGGGTACGGCTGCCGCCGACAAGGGTGCTGAGACCTACGGATCCACTGTCACTTTGACATCCATAGCCATCGCTTTTATGGCTCTCGCCTGTGCCGCGATCGGTTTTCTGCTGATCCGGGGCATCTCGACGCCGATCGTGTCGATTACGACGGCCATGAGGCGTTTGGCCGACAGAGACTTTGCGGCGGACGTTCCGGGCTTGGACCGGAATGACGAAATCGGTCAGATGGCGGCCGCTGTGGAAGTCTTCAAGGACAACATGAGCCGCAGCGCTGAACTCGCGGAAGCTGCGAGTGCAGCGACCAAAGAACGGGAGGGCATCAAGAACCGTACGGAGGCAGAGCGGGCCGCTGCGGCGGCTCAGCAGGCATCGGTCGTCGAGGCTCTGGCGCTCGGACAGTACCAGCTGAGCAGCGGCGTCCTAACCTTCCGTATCACTGATCGATTTGCCCCTGAATACGAAAAGCTCAGGATCGACTTTAACAATGCGATGGCGAACCTTCAGGAGACTATGAAGGCGGTTGCTGCCAATACATCTGCCATAGCGTCAGGAACCGTCGAGATATCTTGCGCGTCGGACGACTTGTCCAGGCGCACCGAGCAACAGGCGGCGAGCCTGGAGGAGACCGCCGCAGCGCTCGACGAGATCACGGCGACTGTGCGCAAGACGGCCGAGGGATCGAAACACGCTCGCGATGTCGTGGGCCAGGCCAAGGACGCAGCGGAACGTTCCGGCAGGATCGTCCGCCAAGCAGTCGATGCGATGACTGGCATAGAACAATCCTCCTGCCAAATCGGAAACATCATTGGGGTGATCGACGAAATTGCTTTCCAGACCAACCTGCTCGCCCTCAACGCCGGCGTCGAAGCGGCGCGCGCCGGCGACGCCGGACGGGGGTTCGCGGTCGTAGCATCCGAGGTAAGGGCGCTTGCGCAGCGCTCCGCAGACGCGGCTAAAGAGATTAAGGCGCTGATATCCGCGTCGAGCCAGCAGGTCGAGCTTGGCGTCGACCTCGTCGGCCAAACTGGAGTCGCGTTGCACGGGATCGTGGAGCAGGTGACGGAAATCAACGTCATTGTGTCGGATATAGCGGCGTCTGCCCAGGAGCAAACGGTCGGCCTGGATCAAGTCAACACAGCGGTCAATCAAATGGACCAGGTGACCCAACAAAATGCGGCTATGGTCGAGCAAAGCACCGCAGCGAGCCATGCTCTGGCCCGCGAGACAGAGGAGTTGAAACGACTAGTCGAGCGCTTCGACCTGGGCCAGAGTGGTCCTGCGCCTAAACGCGCCGCCCTCTCTTCAGGCGCAAGAGCCTCTTCGAATTTAAGGACCTTCCCCGCGCTCAAGTCCACTGGACAGGGCGGTGCTCTACGAAAGCCTACAGCCCAGGCCAAGGCGGAAGATTGGCAGGAGTTCTGACCGAAGCGATCACGCATTGCCCTGCCACGTTCGGTAGAGCGATGCGGAGGATCGAATGTGGAGTGGATCGTCGTTGCATTGGCCGCCCCGCCTGCGCCCGTTATGCCCGGCATGAACTATCCGTCTCCGTCGGAGCGCTCTACCAATGACGCAGATCGGGATGCGGCGGCGATCTGATGAGGCGCGGCATCTCCAAGCAAAGTAACGCGGCAGAAATCCATGGCCGCCGACCCGAGCGGCAAGCACTAGGTCTTTGTCGTCTCAATCAGTCAGTTATCTATACGTAGAGGTTGAAGATGTCGACGGTCATACCAAGTTTTGGAGAATACAGAGTAAGGCGAATGCTGCAGGCAACCAGGGATACGGTTCGAGATGCTGCCATGCATAACCTGTCAAATTTGTCCCAAGTTAATCTCTCGGTCTTGGACAACGACAGTATCGTCAAAGCCGTCAGGGCGGTTCAGCAACTAAAAACAATAATCAACCTTCAGGGGGACGATATTCAGAGCGGCCTCTCCGCGCGTGTGCTAGAACTTGGCAGGATCCTCACGCCTCAGGAAGCTTTCGAAATTGCTTATGCTCATGATCCCCAGTCGTTTACCGTGAAGCTAGTCTGATGCACCGGATCCTGCTGAGGCACAACAGCAGCGACAAAATGCTAGTTCGAATCCGCTTTCATCTGCGCTAGCTTGATTTTATCAGTTGATTTCAAGGTCTCTATACTACGCTTCAAAGGCGAACGAAAAGTTGATCTAATTTTGAGAGGGCAAGCTAGCCACCGACCTTGTGCCAAGCGGTCTCGACATGTCGGGTGTCCGCATTGCGGAAGAGGGTTTCAGCTTGGAGATGGCAGTGGATCATCAGCGCGTCGAACACCTCTTCTCGGGCAGTCGCAAGCCTTTCGCGTAGAGGCAATAGGGATGCCCAAACGGTTTTATCGCCTCAGGCCTTTGCAGAAACGCGCAGCAGTGTCAACGCCGGTGTAATTTCAGGCCGGCGGGGCGGACCAAAAGCAGGCCAGTGGATCGGGCACGCCGACATGGAAAGGGCCCCGATCGGGGCCCTTTCCATGTCGGCTTAAAGTTTGGATCAGGCGGCCGTGATTTCGCCGGTGTCGGGATCGACGATCTCGGCGGTGGCCTGGTTTTGCTCCGCCCTCACCGATGCGCGCCGCCGGCCGACGGACTGTTTAAGGCGGTAGCTGTCGCCGTTCATGGTCAGGATGCTGACGTGGTGGGTGAGCCTGTCCAGCAGGGCGCCGGTGAGCCGCTCCGATCCCAGGACCGATGTCCAGTCCTCGAAGGGGAGGTTCGAGGTGATGATGGTCGAGCCCCGCTCGTAGCGCTGGGAGAATGTCTCGAAGAGCAGCTCGGCTCCGGTCGTCGAGAGCGGCACGTAACCCAGCTCGTCGACGATCAGCAGCTTCACGGCCTGCAGGTCGCGCTGGAGTTTGAGAAGGCGTCGCTCGTCCCGTGCTTCCATGAGCTGCGTCACCAGGGACGCCGCTGTCGTGAACGCCACGGTGAAGCCCTTCTGGCAAGCCGCCAACCCTAGAGCAAGAGCGACATGCTCTTGCCGGTGCCAGAGTTGCCGAGCGCGATGATGTTCTCCCGGCGGACGATGAACTCGCAGCGGCCGAGGTCCAGCACCAGCATCTTGTTGAGGCTCGGGATGGCAGTGAAGTCGAACGTATCGAAGCTCTTCACAGCTGGAAACCGAGCGGCCCGGATGCGGCGTTCGACGACACGGCGCTCCCGGTCGATCAGTTCCAACTCCACCAGGCGCAGAAGGTAGCCGGTGTGGTCGACCCCGCCCTGCGCGCACTCGCGCGCCACCTTGTCGTACTCGCGCAGGATCGTCGGCAGCTTCAGCTGCTTGAGATGGTGGCCGAGCAGGACCTGGGGCTTGCCAGCCCTGGTGCCACTCGGCATGTCTCCCTCGATCGAGGCCATCACGCCGCCATCTCCGGCACCAGCACGGCATAGTCGGCGGCCGTCGTCGTCTTGACCGCCAGTTGCGGCAGATGGGGATAGGCGGCGAGGTCAAGGCGGACGGGACGCCGCTCGATCCGCGCCAGCGTGATCTGTTTGACAGCATCAAAGCCAATGGCGCCGAGCCGAATGGCCTCGGTAACGGCGAAGGCCACAACATCCTGTGGCGCCGCCTCCATCAACCGCAGCACTTGGATGAACTCCCGCTTGCCGCGATTGCCCATTCTAGCTTCCAGGAGATGGCGTAGATGCTGGAACACCTCCGGCAGGTTCCAACCTTGCAGCGCCGCGGCTTGATCGAGCGCGTTCGGCTTCATCTCGATCAGCGCCAGATAGTGCAGCGGATCCGCAACGAACACGCCCTCGCCGTAGTGGCGCGGGTGCCTGGCGATCTCACGGCCGGCACACAGGATCGCGACCTCGTCGACGAACCCCTTCACCAGGACCTCCTGGAACCCGTAGGCCGTTGGCACCGAATAGTCGTTGCAGCGATAGCGGACGAGCGCCGTCGAGGAGACGCGGGCCGCACGCTTCTCGCACGGCTCGAGTGGCACGGCGGGCAGCGCCCTCAAGGCCTCGGTGTCGGCGACGAGCCGCTCGCCGATGGTGGCAGAGCGCCGACCGGCATGATCGGCCTGCCGCGCGCGGCAACGCTCCGCCAGCATGGCGTTCAGGGCGTCGAAGCTCGCCGCCGTGGGGATCGGCGTCATGAAGTTGGCGCGGGCGAATTTGACCAGCCCCTCGACCTTCCCCTTGTCGTTGCCCTTGCCCGGACGGCCGAAGCGGTCCTGGAACAGACAGTGGCTGACCAGCTCCGTAAAGGCGCGGGTCCGATCGCGCTTGCCGTCGCCGCAGATCTTGGCAACCGCGATCTTGGTGTTGTCGTAGAGGAGCGACAGGGGCACGCCGCCGAAGAAGGCAAACCCTGAGACGTGGCCGTCCAGAAACGCCTCGGTGGTTTCCCGGGGATAGGCCTTCACGAAGCAAGCATCCGAGTGCGGTAGGTCCAGGCAGAAGAAGTGGATCTTCTGGCGGACGCCGCCGATCATCGCGAGCGCTTCCCCAAAATCCACCTGGCCGTGACCCGGCGGATGAGATAGCGGCACGAAGGTCTCCCGCGCCCGCGCTCGACAGACCCGCACGTGATCCTTCACCACGGTGTAACCGCCGGCAAAGCCATGCTCGTCCCGCAGCCTCTCGAAAATCCTCTTGGCCGTGTGCCGCTGATTCATCGGCGCATCACGATCCGCCACCAGGATCGCGTCGATCACCGGCAGCAGAGGTCCAAGCTTCGGCTTTTCGGGCGGCTTCACGCGCGTGTACCCGGGAGGCAACGAGAACCGGCACATCTTCAGCACCGTCTCGCGGTTCAGCCCGAAAACCCGGGCGGCCTCCCGGCGGCTATGCCCCTCAAGGAACACGAATTTTCGAACGGCGGCGTAGATCTCCACGACGAACATCCCCGGCCCCCAAAAACGAGAGCCTATCCACTGGCCGGATTTTACTCCGCCCGCGTCAGCAAATCGCCGACGCTCCAGTGGCCTGGTTTGTCACCGCCCTACACACTGCGGAACCGATCGAGAACCGCGGCGACGGAGATATCGAGCGCCCCAGCATGAGCCCGATGGCGCAACCGATCAGCGCCATGGAGGCGGTCACGCCGGCGCCCATCGCCGCGCCGGTGACGGCGGCTGCCCATTGCTGGTTGGAAGCAGCGCCTGCTACGAAGTTGTCGACGCCAAGCGGGATCGAGAGCGCCATGAGCAGCCAGGGACGCGTGGCGCCGGCGCTGATCCGTCGAGAGGCGAGGAGCACGAAGACGCCATAGACGGCGATGGCGAAGGGACACAAAGGCGACAAGGCGATGAACGGAGCCAGCAAGGCATGTCCCGACATCGCCCCTAAAAGTTGCGCTCCACCGTCAGCCGCGCCAAACGCGGCAGCCACCGGCAGGAGGCTCGAGGGCCTCGCCCGCCAAGCGGAACCGGCGCCAACGCAAAGAACGAGGCTGTCGAATCCCAGGGGTAGCTCATTCATGAATCCGTGCGTCATGCGGTGACCTCCGTTGCGGCAGGGGCTGCCTTGCGTCGCCTCAGCGCCGCCTTGGCCCCGATGGAAGCGGCGAACAGATCTGAAGCTGTCATTTTCAGTCCTTGAGGGCGGACTTCACGTTGCCGTTCGGATCGACAAGGACCCCTTCGCTCGCTCCGGGCGGCGTGTAGTAGCCTGCCAGCATGGTCACGACAGCGGTGAAGACGACGCTGAAGGCCGTTGCGACCTCCTTGTCCATGTGAATGCCGGCGCGATCCAGAATCGTCTGCAGGATCCACACGAAGATGACGGCGACCGACGAGCCGACGGCGGCGCCGGTCGTGGCCGCGATGACTTTGTTCTTGGGGGTCGCCGTCGCCCTCATCGGGGCCTGCAGCGGTTGCACGGCAGCTCGATCGACCATGGACATCGTTCCGTCCCCCAACGGGCTTCAGGGCTGGCTCGGCATCGGTGCGGCAGGCATTGCCGCTGGATCCGGCAGGAAGGTCATGGTCCCGCCCGTTGTCCAATGGATCAGATGGTACATGGTCGTGATCGGGACGCCGGGGTCAAAGCCGCTCCGCGTCCTCTCCGACGCCGGCGTCCAGCCAATGTCCGAATTCAGGTAGGATCCATGGTCGTTGAGCGCGACGCCGACGAGTACTTCGGCCACGATGTGCCCACCGACCGGCCCAAGGTGGTGGCCGCCCTTGCCATCCGCTTCGAGCCCTTTCTTCCGGACACCCTCAGCCTCTTTCAGGATGTAGTACCAAAGCGGTGCACGATGAGTGAACGGGTTGTCCCTTGGGTTCCTGAAGTCGATCGTACCACCGATGGCTGGACGATCGCCCCAAAGTTCCGCCTCGGTCATCACCCGTAGCTGGAGCGCGCGGGCGACGCTCTGTCCGGAGGGCAGCGCGAAGGCGCTCCCGCGCAGGAGGTTGCGATAGGCGAGCGTGGGAATACCGTCGGGCATGTTCCCGCTCTTCGCGACGTTCGGCGGAAGCATCGCCAGCGGATCGACAAGTTGCGTATCGATCCTGTACCCCGGTTGGGTCTTGTGGTTCGCGTCCTGCGGCAGGACCCCGAGGATGGGGCGGCCGCCCTGCATCTCTTTGCTGGCCCGAACCGGCATGTCCCCAGCCGCGAAAAACATGTCCCAATCAATTTCCCATGCCTGCGGCAGCGGACCAAAACCGTCGAGGCTGGCCGTCCGCACCCGGGGGCCCGCGTCCCTGGGGATGGAGAAAATCGGGATCCTGTGAAATCGATCGTCTCCGGCGAACGGTGCCGTCGGGCTGCCTCCCACCCGGGCGTCGTGTGCGCGGAGCGCGTAGCTCGGACGCACCATGGAATGACCGAAGCGGAAGGCAGCGATCGAGAATTCGACCGGCATGTAGGCCTGCCCGTTTTTCGGCTTGTAGAAGCGGAGCTTGGGGACCGGATGGCCGGCGCCTCCCCGCCCGAAGACCTCGTTCCACGTGCAGGATCCCACCACGCGTGGAAGGTAGTCGTTTAGAACGATATACTGGTAGTGCCACCTGACAATACGCTGTGCCTCGACAAAGAGTTGATGCGGGTTAAGTTTGGGCCGTGCCGTTTGAAGTACGTCGATTACCCGGTTGTGGAAGTTAAGGAAGACTGCCTGCAACTGGCAGACGAGGTTGTTCTCGTCGTTGCGCGGATCCCCGGTCAGCGAGCGGCCCTCGACGTTGCGCGGCAGTTCGCCCGGCCGGACGATGCTGGGGTCGACCGCACTCCGGCCGAGCAGAAACCGGATCCCGCCCCCAGCAGCTTGGCTGTCCTGGTAGAGGTAGGGTTGGTCGTCGGGGCCGCGCCCGTAGAGTGAATCCAGGTCGAGCCGCGGTGTGCGGAAGTCCTCCGTCGCGTCGGGATCGTTCTGCTTCTGCAGCGAGCTGTTGGGATCGAACGTCAGGTCGTGGTCGATGAACTGACCGAAATAGGTGTAGCCGGCGGGGATGGCCGGATTCTCGTCACCGGGCTCGGCAACCGTATACGCCGTGTCGAGCAGGGTGTTGCCATCGGGCGGGGTGCGCTGGAAGGGCACCGTGGCGAACGCGACGTCGGGGCCCTCTTCCACCTTTTCCTTGTCGGGTAGCGGTAAGTCCCCGGTCGTCCTGAAGTGCGCCGTTTCGAGCTGGACGATCGTCTTGGCGAGTTCGACGAGATGGGCCTTCTCGTACACCTCGCCGGGCAACGATCGAAACATGCGGCCGAAGCGTGCGCCGCTTAGGCTGGACCTGTTGACGTGATCGAGGCCGCGAACGCTCCCGTGAGACCTGGTCATGAAATCCTCCCCCCTTGCTGTTCTGCATGTCCGTCCAACGGCCCGGCCCTTCGGCGTTCGTGGCCGGGTCCAGTCACCTTGCCTTGCGGCTCATTGCGTCACCGGTCGCGAAGGCTAGCGTTCGACCGCGTCGAATATCCAGCCGTGGCACCGCCCGCTGTTCCAGTCGGTGCCCACGGCCCTCAGCCTGCGCCGTCCGGAGGGCGGCGGCTCGAATGCCACCGCGGTGCCGATGGCCGGGAAGAACACGTCGTCCGAGATGCCATGGGGCAGGTTGGCGACGATCGTGAACGTCATGGCTCCATCCAAGGTCACGGCCTCCGTCGCATAGATCCGGCGCCTCGCCTGCTTGGCGCCCTCGAACGTCGATATCGTCAGGACGTGCCGACAGAGCTCGACGATGATCGTCTCCGTCTTGCTGGGCGTTATAGGATGGTGCGGGTGCTCGCATGCCGAGAACTTCCAGGTGTTGGTCATTCGAACGACGAAGTCTTTCATGGGTGCTCATCGAGCCAGCCTTAATGGATCACCATCGGTATCTCTGCCAACATGGCCACGAATGGGTTGCCCTCGCTCGGATGCAGGTTCGACCGGGCGTCGTGAGGACAGCGTGAACCCGTGTTTTCTGCCGATTTCACGCTAACTTCACGCTGACGGTGTTCGCCTCGCGTCCGGCATCGTCCTCGTGATCGCCTCCCGTATCCCGAGCACCTGAGCATCGGCCCCTGGGAGGTTCCCCAGGGATCGATGAAGCAAGGAGGATCAAGGTGGCATTTCCGAAGATCAACGTGCGCGACAACGAGGCGTGGGGGAAGCTGGTCAAGACCTGGGCGACGGGGAAGAACTACGTCGACCACGTAGCGACCGAGCACCATCCCGTGCCGACGAAGATGGAATCCCCGCCAAGATACCCGAAGCCGACGTCCTTCGCGGATTTCGTCATGCAAACCAAGCATGCCAAGGTCGGCCTGTTCTTTGAGGATGATCGCGATAGCCCCGTCGAGGGTACGGAGGCCGTCGGCTTTGTCCTGCTCCAGGCTGATTCCGACACGTCAGTGCTCAAGTTGCCAGCTAGGGACAAGATCGAGGAATCCGAGAAGGACATCATCGGCGGCGAGCAATACGAGCTGCCGCACTTCTATAGCCGCATTTTTGGCCGTGACGTCGAACCTGCCGAGGTCAAGACAACTCTCCAGCGCATGACGCTCCACGCCGAGCGAGTCGGCGAGTACACGATTAACACTTGCCATTGACCAAAGCGCGGACCGAACCTCCTCCCTACCAGGTCCCGAAGGTGAGATCCGCGACGGGCGCCCCTGCCAGGGCCAACCCGTGCCGCAGGCGCTCCCAATCGTTCGCGATGGCGATCGGGAAGGCATGCAGCATCCAATGCGTCATCGCGGCGGGGCTTGGCGCAGTTGCCCCATGCCACTCGCGGGCAATCTCGCCGTAGGCCCGGATCAGCTCCGCTGACGCCTCTGCGTGCCGACCGAGGTGCGCAAGGGCGGCGCAGCCCCAAGCGCGAAAGCTGGGGGATGTCTCAAGGCCGTGGTTCGCCGCCTCTGCGCAGGTACGGTAGTCGCCTGACAGGAACTTGATCGCTGAGAGGTAAGTCATTTGCTGGGGCGCCACCATCGGCGTCGAGTCGATCGATGCCGCCGCCAAGTCCTCCGCCCTGATGTGGTCGCCGCAATACGCGAATATCTGTCCGGCCGACATCAGCGTCCAGGGATCATTGCCATTCATGTCGACCGCAAGGGATGCGTGGAGCGTGGCTTCCTCTGTTCGGGCAGCCAACTGGTGCGTCCACGCCAAGTTCAGCTGAGCCCGGGCGTCGAGCGGGTCGAGGTTCGCTGCACGGCGGGCTCGCGCCAGTGTCTCAGGATGCCGCGCCATGCTTCGGAAGCGGCCCGGCTTGGCGATGTGCTCGGTGTTGTGCAGCTGCACGAGGCTAGTCAGTCCCGGCACGAAGTCGGGCGCGTCTAGGACGAGCCCCTCGAAGATGGCCGCGGCTGCGTCCCAGTCGGCCGGGGCAAGATGGTGGACGAGCGACTGGCCGCGCAGCCAGCGGTCGTGTACGTCGAGGTCGACGGTCCCATCGGCGGCGATGCGGCGCAGACGCTCTGCCGATAGGTGGACGTTCAGGGCAGTGGCGATCCTACGTACGATATGCTGCTGGGCGTCGAACCACGTGGCAAGGTCGAGCGTGAACCGTTCACTCCAAATGCAGACCGAGGTCGCCGCGTCTCGAAAAGTGATGATCAGCCGCAACGCGCCCGCGGCTTCGTAGGTCGTGCCCTCGATGAGATATTCGGGCGGTGACGACCAGCCTGGAGAATCGATACGCTGCTGCTCGGTCGTGGGTGCGCGAACCGACCATTCCCTAAACCGCGCCAGGCACGCGACCAATTCATGCCGGAATCCGCCGATGATGTAGCGCCGGTCTGGCGAGACCCCGCCGGCGTCGAAGGCATAAACCGAGATCGCCAGCCCCGCCGAAGCCGATGGCGCCTGTGCCCTCGCCGGCGCGGCACTTTCAAAAATGGGAAGTTTGCCTGCGCCACATTGGCTGCGGATCCCTACGATCAGGTCTTGCGTCTGCTGCGACGGCTCGACGTCGAAGTCTGCCTCGAGGATATCCCAAAGCGTCTTGTAAAGCTTCATCGCGCGCCGACGTCGCCTTGTTTCGCATGGACGCGGATCAGGTGGCGGCAGGCCGGTTCGTGAGTTGGGTCGAGATTGAGGAGTGCCACTGCTGCGGGGGCGGCGGCAGCCGCGCCCTCTGGCTGCAGCATGGCCTCCAACGCCGAGGTGAACTTATCATGCAGCAACTGGCGCTTGGCCCGAACCCAGATCTCGAAGCCGGGATCGAGGCCGTCGAGATTCTCGAGCAGGGTTTCCGAGAGCCGCTGCGTTCCGACAAGGCGAGCGTGAACTCTTCTGCCCGCAACGGCCGAGAAAACCTCGTCGAGATCGCAGGTGAAGCGGTCGCGTCGCAACGCCAGCGTCTGCTTGCCGAAAGCGAAGCCATCGAAGCCGACCTCGTCGCAGGCCGATTTGATCTCGTGCACGGCTTGGCGCAAGGAGGCGCGTGCCCGGTCTTCGTCGCTCTCGCTCCACAATAGCCCGACCAGCCGCCCACGCGTGTCATGGCCGCTTTCGGAGAGCGCGAGGTATGCTATCAGGGCTTTAGCCTTTCGGGTCGTGAGCCTCAGACGCAGGCCGCCTGAGCTCGCTGTAAAATCTCCGAGCAGCCGCAAGTCCAAAGGCAGGCCGGCAACCGCCACACGAACCTTCGGCGACACGATTCCGGCGACGATTGTCAACGCTCGGCCCCCCGCCAAACAAAGCTTGACCGAAGCTAGTGTGACTCGACCCAGCGCGTCCAGCGGGATTCGATCCCCTTCAAAACAAGATCATTTCGTTTGGCGGATCGAGAGTCTCGCTGGCGACCCTTGCCATCTCGGAACGTCGGGTACAGGCGCCCATCGCGAAGGGCTGGAGATCGGGCGCAACAGCGCGGACGACCGGAACGCCGACGTCGGGCCGGGTGAGGTCGGCGAGATAGACGTCGATCCCATGGTCGTAGAGCCGTTCGACAAGACCTGCGAGATCGGTAGGCAGCATGAATCCCTCCAGCGGTTCCCGGGCTTCCTCGGGGATCAGGGCCGCGAGGTCGGTCGTGGGATGGGCCGCCCGCCGCAGGTGGCGGCGGTCCGCATTGTTCAGGGCGTCTTCGCCTCTCTCGGCGCGCTTGGCGTCGGCCAAAGGCGCCGAAAGCTCCATCTGGCAGAGCTCGAGGACCGCCGCACGCGCAGCCTCTGCCGGATCGAGCCGCGCCGCCGCGCCACAGGCTAAGCTAAATCCGTCGAGGTCCGTCGAGATCGCGGCGACGGTCGGCACGGCGAGGTCGGTGCTGAGGTCGAGAAAGCGCGTGATGCGGGTAGCCCCGCCCTGCCGAAGCCGCAGCAGCAGCGCGTGGCCGGCTTCTGACGCTGGATGCCCGATCGGGAAAGTCCGCGCCCTTCGCCCCCAGAGCCACCAGAGTGCCAGCGCATCGCGCTCGCAGAGTTCCAGCACGGCGCGCAGGGTGGCGGTTTCGCGATCCCGGCCTGCAGCAACGCCGGATGAGAGCGCCCCGACCGGATCGAGGACGCGGCGCGTCGGTTCGCGTCGGAGGCAGAGATCGGCTGGCAGCCGGACATTCCGGCCAGAACGGGCGTCGGTGCCTCTAACCCAGTCGATCGGACGCCCGGGCCACCTGATCGCCCCGGCGATCCAGCCGTGGGCGATAGTTTCACCGAGTTCGGCGGCCCCTCCTTGAGCGAGCACGTCGCCGGGGCGCTCGAATTGCGAAGTGAGGTCGGCGGCCTCGCCGAGGCACGAGGTCGCGGCGTCATTGAGATCGCAGCCATTGCCTGTCGCGCTCAAGCGGTTGCTTCCGTTGGCCGCGGCGTCTGTCGCATCCAGCAAAACCTCGGCACCGACGCAGCAGAAGTCAGGCGCAAAGGGTGAGGTGACAAGGAAGCTACGTGCGATGCGGCGTGCTACTGCTGAAAGCCCATCGGACACGTGTGTCCCTTCTCCAGTGTATCTCCGGCGTAATAGGATTTCGATGTCGAAGGGGATCAGAGTGGGAGTCGGATGCATGCATTTACCAGGACTTGGGCTGGGTCGTGGAAACAGCCTACACCCTTTGAGACCGAATGGCCGGCAAACATCTTTGAAGTATGGTCGCTGTATTGGTTCGTCCCTATTATTGCCGATCTCCTCACGCTTTTGGCAAATTTTCATGGAGATATTGATAGGTTTTTTCCTTTGCTTCTGAAGGTATCGGCTCGAAATTTCCGGGCAATACCGACGAACAGCGTCGAGAGCCGCCTACAGCCCCCCTGCTGTGCCGTTGGCCTCTCAGCGGCAAAGCGAGGCTGATGTTCGCCCGCTCGCTTCCATACGATTGAACTTGATAGTCCGCCGGGGGTGCGGAAGGGGGGCAATGCGATAACAAAGTGATGCACCGTGCCGAATGCCCCTAGATTGCAAGAGTGAACGAATGTCCTCGCCTTAACCCCCGATCCAGGCCGTGATCCGATCGTGAATAATCGGCTCTGAGCCGATTCACGTTAGTTTCACATCGTTGATTCTTTTCTGATCGCCTGAGACAGACCAGTATCAATGTGGAACATATTCTGTTTCGGCCAATCACCGAGCTAAACGATAGCGAGGCGTGAGCACAATGCGCCTGCAATTGGGGGCAAATATGAGGCATATGCTGACCATGCTTGCAGTCGTGGCCTCGACACTGCCTGGCTTAGCCGCTGGCCATAGCTGCGCTGGAAAGATCGAGGAGGCCGTTGGCGGCGTCGCCAGGGTCTTGGCTCTTTCGGGCGGGGGATTGGCCGCCTTTTCCAAAATGAACGTCAACCTCGACGGTTTCGCCCATGCCTACCATCCTAATAACTACGCTGGCGGCGCGTTGCTCCATCTTTGCAACGCTGGCAAGGTCTTCCTCGCCGACGGAACCAGCTATCAGGGCTCTGAGAGCAACGCCACTTGTACCGGCCGGTTCATGGCGGATTTCGCGCGAATCGGGAAGGCGGGCTGGGACGATTCCGCGACGGGCGCGATTAATTGGTACGGGATCCTGGGCGAAGGGTCAGCCAAGGTTGGAGGAAAAGCTATCCATGACGTGAAGCCGATCCTTCAGAAGGACGGTTCGGGGTTTTACGTCTCTCCGACGTCACTGATCGACAAATCGGTTGCCGATCCCGGAGACCAGGACCGGTACGTCAATCCGTTGCGCGTGCCGTCGGCCGTCGTTCCGGGGAGCCTTGCGGCGCGTGGCATCGTCATGGGGACCTTCGGCGTGGCGATCGATACGCGCATGGGGATTGCGGTGCCCTTCGTCGTGGGCGACGGTGGCCCGGCAATCGGCGAAGGGAGCGCCGCGCTGG
This sequence comes from Lichenihabitans sp., assembly GCA_965214365.1. GTDB lineage: Bacteria > Pseudomonadota > Alphaproteobacteria > Rhizobiales > Beijerinckiaceae > Lichenihabitans. The sequence goes on along the minus strand of CBDCBM010000001.1, from coordinate 819,297 downwards.
CTAGGCTCGTTGCGGGCAAACTCTTGGACGATCACATCACTCACAAAGAGAGCGCCGTCGGACAGGTCGACGGGAAGACGGTTCTCTGGATTTTCTTCGGCGGGTTCCCGACGACGTTTCATCACGATCACGAAGACTGGCTGTCGTCTCAGGCCAAGGAGGCCCTCGCGGCCTGGGGCGGCGAGGCGAGATTGAAGGACTGTCTGGCGACCGTTCCAAATAACTGAATCCAGACGCATCAGCCCGACATTGATTGCTGGCGCACCGACATGGAGGATCGTGCATGCGTTTGGACAGAGCCTATCGGGAGATGACCGTCGTCAAACACTTTAGACTGCTCAGCAAACCGACTTTGCCATGAGTGGGATCTTCGCCTTTATTGTCGACGAATGGCGGTCGCTCACACTCACCGTCTTTCTGACAGTGCTCGTCCTTTACCCCGTAGCGAGCTATTTGACCTATTCCTGGGTACGCAAGCGCGAGGAGATCCTTGGCAGTCTTACGGAGCAGAGCAAGGCGGACTATCTCAAACTGTTCCAGAAGGCCGAGCAGACTGATGGCTCCAAAAGCGCCGCCGTCCGTTTCCAAAAGATCTATGACCATTGGTACGGGCGGCAGCGATACAAGCTTCCGATGATCGCGCTGGTCTTGGCGGCGTTTGCGGACAACTCGGTGATTGCACACGGGCTTCTATCAGTCGGATCGACTGACGCGTCGTCAATGAGCGAGGCCGCCGCTGCGGCGGCGGGTGGCTACGCCTATGTCACCTATGACCTCATTTTGCGCCAAGAGCGTCGAGACCTTTCTGCGCCGGACGTAATGCGGGGCGCTTTGAGGCTCGCCATCGCCCTTCCCGTCGGTATTGCCTTCGCGTCGCTCAACACGACTGGTGCAATGTTCCTGGCCTTTGCAGTCGGTGTATTTCCATTGGACACCATCGCGGTCGTTCTTCGACAATTGGTCAACAAATATCTGAAGCTGGAAGTAGGGGCCGATGGTGCCAAGGATCAGGTATCGTCCCTATGGGGGATCGACAAGCCGACCGCGGACAGGATCCAAAAGGCGGACATCACCACTATCACTCAGCTGGCTTGGTGCGATCCTGTCCAGCTCTCGATGCGCTCGAACCTTGGCTTTTCATACGTGCTAGACATCGTTAGCCAAGCTCTGGCATGGGTGTACCTCGGGGACAAACTACCGCTCCTCGCGCCGCTCGGACTGCGCGGAGCCGTAGAGATCTGCGACCTTATGGTCGGCTGGCGAGGTGAAGCCAAAGTTGAAGCCGAAGCGGTGATATCGCAAGCTGTTTTCGTATCGGCGATCGAGCGCGCTGGCCTTTTGAACGCATTCGACCAGATAGCCGACGATCCAGCGACGCTGTTCCTCTACCGGACGATATGACCCAGTCGGCACTATCCCGCGGCGCGAGCGCGAAAGTGCTTTTAAGGCGCTTCCCGATGACGTGCGCTCCACAGCCCCAGCAACGAACTCGGTTTCTCATTTTCGGTCGACCGGCTCGGCACACAAGTCTCAGATCAGAGCGGCGCAGGGGAGACGTAATCGCAAGCGATTTTATAATTATGGCGTCGCGCTGTTTTGGATGCCCGGTGACGCAGAGGCGCGAGCTTGAGGAAGCTGTGGCAACGTTCACCGATTACGCGGCCGCAAAAATGCGGCCTCAGGGGCTAGCGAGTGCCAGCTTGGTGGTGTTCGTCCAAACCAATCGCCACAAGGCCGAGCTGGCCCAATATTATGCAGCCCGGCCGGTGCAGCTCAACGTGGCGACCGCCGACACAAGCAGGTTGACTACGGCCGCCATGCATGGCCGTTCGTGCATCTGGCGGGAGGAATGGCGGAATTCGCTTACAAGAAAAGTGGCGTCGTGGTTCCGGCGCTCGCCAAAGCCGACGAGGGACAAGGCTCGCTTTTCCTCATACCCTATCCTGCCGCCAGCAAGCGTCACAGGGAGACTTTGGACGCTTTCAACCGGCGTTATGGCAGCAGCACCGTTGCCTACGGCATCCCCGGGCAAAAAGAGCGGTGGAAACTGCGCGCAGAGAACAACTATGCCCGGTACACGACCAGTTGCAAGAGCTATTGCAGGGATAGACCGGTTCGCCACTAAACCGTTCGGAACAGGTTCAGCAGCAGCCGGTTACTTTACAGACAAAACAACCCGCATAGAGAGATAGCTATGAAAGAGCCGGGACTCGATGGTCGTCACCGCGACAAGAACCCGCCTAAGGCGGGCGAAATCCAGCAGAAGCGTGGCGACACGCAGAACAAGAATCTTGATCGTCCCATTCCTGGATTTCCTCCCAATACTCGCCTTGATACGATGCGAGAGCGAACAGGGAAGATTGGTATTGAAGCCGTCCGGCGAGAAGCTTCCAAGCACGACAAATGATTTACGTTCATTGCGACGGCCGGACAAATGGCTGTCCAATCACGGCGTTCAATGCCGGTACCAAATTTGCTAGGCGTGCTATTCCCGAGGGATTACGTCAACAGGCCGACTAGTAGCTGCGTGGGACGGTCCATCACTCCAGGCTTTGTCCACACCGACCATGTAGACGGCATCACGCACCAAGCCACGCGTAGGGCAGATCGAAAGGGTGCGCGCGACGAGATGGCGTTGACGCCCGCTGCCCTTGACATCGCGTTCACCCTTAGATGCCCCGAGAAGTTCACATGGGCGAGATCGTAATCCACCCATCAGTACAGGAATAGGTGACTGACCTCAAGGGAGGTGGAAAGCACGAAGGAGAAACCGACACTTCATTGCCTCACTCCCCGCCGGCCTGTGTGATGCATGCGAAAGTTGAGCTCGGCCATGGCAAACAATCGGCAGGTGAATTCAGCGGTGGGGCCGTTAACGGTTGATTGTGCTTAAGGCCCCATAAAGGCCGTCTAAGAAGGACAAGCCTTATGCGCGTTTTGCTAATCGAAGATGACGCAAGCTTATCGTGCAGCATCGAGCTTATGCTGGGTTACGAGAAGTTCAACGTCCACACAACTTATCTCGGCGAAGAGGGTATCGATCTCGGCAAGGTCTACGACTACGACATCATCCTGCTCGACCTGCAACTCCCTGACATCTCCGGCTATGAAGTCCTGAAGTCCCTCCGGAAGGCGAAAATCAGGACCCCGATTCTGATCCTATCCGGCGTCGCGGAAATTGACGCCAAGGTGAAGGGACTGGGCTCCGGCGCCGACGACTACTTGACCAAGCCTTTCCACAAGGATGAGCTTGTCGCTCGCATCCAGGCGATCGTGCGCCGTTCGAAGGGCCATGCCCAGTCGATGATCGCCACTGGCGACATGGTCCTGAACCTCGACGAGAAGACCGTGACCATCGCAGGATCGCCGGTGCGTCTGACCGACAAAGAGTACCAAATGTTGGAACTGCTGGCACTCCGAAAGGGCAATACCCTGTCCAAGGAGATGTTCCTCAACCATCTATACGGCGGCTTGGTCGAGCCGGAGCTGAAAATCATCGACGTCTTCATCTGCAAGCTCCGCAAGAAACTCAGTGAAGCGAGCCTAGGCAAGAACTACATCGAGACGATCTGGGGGCGCGGCTACGTGCTCCATGACAACGTCGCGGAGCCTAGGGCCATCGCGAGCTGAGGCGGCACGCCGCCGGCTTGGACCTCGTGCATATCAGCGGGCGGGAACTCCGATGTCCAAACGCCATGCTACCACGCCGGACGGCCGATACTTCGTGATGCGCGACAGACTGTGGCGCTGCACGAACCCGTCGCTGCCCGAGGCCGAGCGCGCCCGCCTCACTGCGGAGCTGATGAGGGCGCGACGCGCCGTCGGCGTGGCCCAAAAGCAAGGCGACGAGGCTGCCCTGAAGGAAACCCGAGCCGCCGTGGATGCCGCCAAGGTTGCCCTGGGGGAGCGTGGCCCGGTTTGGTGGCAAGACGGCGCGCCCGACCTTAACCGGCACATGGCCAGGACGACGCCCTATGCAGATTGGTACCGGAGCGTCGAGGCTGCCGTGATCTGAGCGCCCTCGCGCCGGGTTGAGGGGACCACGTTCAGCGACCCAGCATGTCGCCCAGGATCGTCGGGATGGCTGCCTTGACCTGGAAGTAACCCCGCGTGGCTCGCGGCCACGTGAGATCGTCCCATCGCCGGCGCGTTCGCACGCAACCCAACGGCAGTGCCGACGCGGACGGGCCCACGGGCGCCCACGGCGTGACGATCGGCAGGTCGCCGGCCCAGCCGTCGGTGGCGGGACCCGCATCGCAGCCAAAATGCTTCCTCGCGCGCTCCAAGGCGTCAGCCATAGCTTGCTCGTCGGCGAGACGGACAACCTCGACGGCACCTGGCGCATGGGCGATCAGGCCACCGACGCGCACCACCCGGGCACCGCCAAGACGAAGGCTCTCCGGATGAAGGTCATCGAGGTGCAGCAAGAGCGCGATCTCACCGTTCGGAATCGAATCGGGCTTGGGCAAGGACTCCGCCCCAGGAGGCTCGTCTTCCTCGATTGCCTCCGGCGACTCGTTCAACCCTTGAGGCGAGAAGCGGCCATCGGTGTACCGCCGGATGTTGTCCGCGCGAGCGGCGTAGACCTTGCCCCGCGTGTGCAATCCGGCGACCCATCGCCAGGACAGAGTGTTGCTGGCCGGATCGCCGTCGACAAGGTGGCGAAGGAAGAAGTCGGCTCCGAGCGCCCACGGCAATCCAAGCGTGAAGATCCAGATGGAGGCGAACCACATCCGGGTGTGATTGTGCAACCAACCGTTGTCCGTCAGCTCGTGCGCCCACTCGTCGAAGCCGTCGATCCCGGTGCTTCCGGTGACGGCGCTATCGAAGGCTCGTCTCAAGCCCGATTGCGCAGCCATCTGGCCCTGTCCCTCGGCCACCTGGGCGTTATAGTGGGTCCAGATCGTGGGTCTCGTTTCGAGGTGGCCCTTGAAGTATGACCGCCAGAAGACCTCTTCGATGAACTTTCCGGCCTCGTCCGGGCCGTGTTCGTCCAGGGCGGCACGGACGACTTCCTCTTCGAGAAGCAAGCGGCGGCGTAGGAACGGCGATAGGACGGTCGTGGTCGGCCCGCGCTGCCGCCCGGCATCGGTGTTTCGGCCGAACGCGTAGGCCTTGCAGACATGCGGGATGACAGAGGCGAGCCGGTCCAGGGACTTGGCGCGCGTTAGGATGAAGGAGCGTGTCATCTTCTTCATGTGGGTGCGAGCGTACTTTTGGACAGTGCAGCACCATTTCGCTCTCGTACTAAAGTGGGGTAGCGATGGATAGAATTCTGCCTTACTCGGACATGGCAAGTGCCTGAATACGCCGCACCTGGTTCCGATGCTCTCATTGAAACAAAGGAAGACAATTGGCGTGGCTAGCATCGGGCATTGCAGGCGAGCTGGATTCCGCCTCCGAAAGGTTCGGACGCGAGGCCTGGATCCGCCTTTATCAGGCAAGCCGATAGTCTCGGGAACGTCCATGTCTGACCGGCGTCCCTCCGTCGAACGGGCTCGAACGGCGAAATCTTCAAGGTGCCAGCTGCCCTCATGAATTCGCTCAGACGCCGCCGGCCGAAAATCCATGATGTCGTGGATTTCATCCGTACAGGAAGCACGGCCATGTTGCGACAACGTCGAGAGACCACGTGATAGGATTGAGGATGCAACCGTGAAACACGGATGCGTCGAGTTCCGCCGGGAGCAATTGGAAATATTGAGATCGGGCAAAAGTCCCGCACGGTTCAGCTCCGACCGGCATGCGAGCCGGTTAGCGACAGGCTTCGGCGGCCGCTCGGACGCGACCGATTATCCGATGCCGACACCTTCGTTTCCGGCTAGCGGCGCCAAGGTTGCCTCGATGTCGTCGACGAAGGAGCTGTCGCTGCCGAGCCTTCGCACAGCCTCGAGGAGGCCCTTTGCAGCCACCCTCCGGTTCGGCCACGTTGAGAGGCGGGGCTGCGAAGGGCTCCACCAGAATGACGCGTCGTCCCAATATCCCACGATCGCCAGGAAGGCGACACCGAACGCATACCGGTCGATGGTGTCGATGTCGTCGACGGGCTTGAAGTCGTCCAAGTCGCTGGTCAGAGACTGGGTGAGGCACCAGTCGGTCATGTCTAACATCGCCGCAGAGATGCGTACCTGAATGTCGATGCCGACCTTGTCGAAGCCCTTCTGAAAGATCTTCGCGACATCGGTGTTGTGATGGTTGCTATATCGGGAATCGCTATCTGACGGCTTCCAGCCATACGGATAGCTTAAACCAAGATCTCGGATCTCGAGGGTCGTTCGGATGATCTCCGGCCAGCGGTCCACGCAACCCTTCCTAAAGTTCACGACGTGGAACGTGAACGACAAGTCGTGCATCTTGATGAGACGTCCGTCCATAAGGTACCAAGGTCCCCAATAGCCCGTCCGTGGATGCTGGCTTTGGTCGATGAAGTCGCTGAAGGACTCATCCAGTCGCTGCACCTTCAGCGCGACCTCGTCGGCACCCAGGCCAGGCCACAATATCGGATCGAGCAGCAAGGCTCGCATGGCGGGTTTGCAAAAGAACTGCAGCAACGAGCTCTCAACTGAGCCCAACTCGGCGCGATGGTTTTTGCCGGTGCCGCGGATGTCGGAGACGAGGAGGCGGTGGAGGTAGGCCAGCATGCGCCCCGGCTCGAGGATCGGCTTGAGGAAGACGAGCGGCGCAATACTCGCGACGTCAGCGCGCTGGACAGCATCGGTGGTCGAGTCGAGCTTAGAGTAGAATTCAGTGGTGCCCGCGCCATAGCCGCCATCACTGCCGCAAACGAGGTGTCGTTGATCGTCCGCCGTGCGCTGGCGGGCCTTGAGGCTCATGCGTAGCTCGTGTATCCGGCGGTGCAGCCTGTTCCAGTCCGCCGTGTAGCGCAGGAGCCAAGTCGCCTCGTCGAGGATCTGCTCCGATCGGAAGAGCGGAATGTTGTCGCCCTTTTGAATGTCGAGAATTTTCTCGGAAAGGTGAGCGAGCTCTCGTCCCATGGTCCGCTTCACGTCGACGTAACACGGGTCGACGATTGCGAACTCCGCGTTCAACTGTGCTATGACCTCGTCTCGATTGATGTAGTCGTCCGAACAAGTCGGTCCCGTCATGGCCGCCCGCCTCTGCTGATCCGATCCCCTTGGAGCCGTCCAAACCTCTGGGGGGTCAGGTCCATCGGATCGCGATCGGTACATATTGTAAAGCGGCATCGAGACTTTGAGCTTGCCTCACAAGCGGGTTGGATCGAGGAAGGCGTGCTGAAACTGGCGCACGTTCCAAGATCGGCACGGTGATGGGCTGCGGTACCCAAGAGGCGTGGGTATGTCATCGGTCCTGCAATTCTCCGCGATTGTGGGCTTTGAATATTCCCTGATTGGCCTTCCTTTCGGTTCGTTCCGCCGGGGCTAGCCCCGGCGGAACGAACCGAGCCGTCATCGCCGCTGGCCCCCTTGGACAGGGGGCGACGATGATCCGACTTGGAGAGCTGATGATGATCCTCGAGCTGCATCGACAGGGTGTGTCGATCACCGCCATCGCCCGGCGGACCGGGCGAGACCCGAAGACGGTGCGCAAGTATATCGAGCGTGGCGTCGAAGCGCCGACTTACAGCCCACGGTCGGTCGGACGTCCAAACAAGCTGGCGGCCTTCTTGGACTTCCTGCGGGAGCGTGTGACGGCGTTTCCCGATCTCAGCGCCGTCCGGTTAACCCGTGAGATCCGTGAGCTCGGCTATTGCGGCGCCTACACGGCGGTGAAGCGTTACCTGGCTGCGATCCGACCCGAGAATGGCCCCAAGCCCTATGAGATGCGCTTCGAGACGCCGGCGGGGGTCCAGGCGCAGGTAGACTTTGCCCGCTTCGTCGTCGACTTCGCCGACGATCCCGGGACCAGCCGGATCGTCTGGCTCTTCAGCTTCGTGCTCGGCCACTCGCGCTTTATCTTCGCGCGGTACGTCATGCATCAGGATCTGCAGACCCTGCTGCGCTGCCATATGCAGGCGTTCGATGCTTTGGGCGGGACGCCGATCGAGATCCTCTACGATCGCATGAAGACCGCGGTCACCGGCGAGGACGATGCCGGCCACATCATCTACAACCGCTCGCTGCTGGCATTGGCCCGGCACTACCATTTCCAACCCCGTGCTTGCCGGCCCTATCGTGCAAAGACCAAGGGCAAGGTCGAGCGGCCGTTCAGCTACATCCGCCAGGATTTCTTCCTGGGCCGCGCCTTCCGCAACCTCGAGGATCTCAACGCCCAATTGATCGGCTGGCTCGACACGGTGGCCAACGCCCGTGTCCACGGTACGACCCAGCGCGTCGTCTGCGAGGCGTTCGCCGCCGAGCAGCCCGAATTGCAGACCTTGCCCGACCACCGCTTCGACGCCGTGCTCAAGCTCGAACGACGGGTGAGCCATGATGGCTTCGTCGCCGTCGGCGGCAACTACTACAGCGTGCCTGATCGCACCCGACGGCTTGTCGAGGTCCAGCAACTGCCCGATCTCGTCCGCATCCTCGACCTTGGTGCTGTCGTCGCCGAACATGCGGTCCTTGAAGGGCGCAAGCAGTATCGCATCGATCGCAGCCACCGCACCGGCAGCGCCGGAGTCAGACGCACCGGGGTCGTCGCCGGCGTCACCATCGGCCGCCTTGGCGACCGGGTCCCGCTGCGCTCTCTAGCGGTCTACGAGGCAATCGGCAGCCAGCTGGCGACGGGAGGCCGGCCATGACGCTCGGCGCCGCGTCACGGGTCGATAACATCCGCCATAGCCTTGTAAGCCTGAAGATGCCGCGCGCGCTCGAAATGCTCGACGCCACCCTGCGCCGGATCGAGCAGGGCCAAATCGATGGCATCGAAGCGCTCGACGAATTGCTTCTCGAGGAACTGTCCTTGCGCGAGAACCGCCGGATCAAGGCGGCGCTGCGCATGGCGCGACTGCCTGTGATCAAGACGCTGGCCGGCTTCGACTTCTCCTTCCAGCCCTCGCTCGACCGCAACCGTATCTTGGCCCTCGCCGGCCTCGACTTCATCGCGCGCGCCGAGGTCGTCCACCTTCTGGGGCCGCCAGGAACCGGCAAGAGAGCCATCTTGCCACGGCGCTCGCCGTCGAGGCCGTGCGCGCCGGCAAGCTCGTCTACTTCATCCCGCTTGCCGACTTGGTCGCCCAACTCGCCAAGGCCGAACGCGAGGGCGCCCTGCGCGAGCGCATCCGCTTCCTCTGCCGCGCATCGCTGCTCGTCGTCGATGAGATCGGATACCTGCCGGTGACGGCCGGCGGTGGCAACCTGTTCTTCCAATTGGTCAACGCCCGCTACGAAAAAGGCCATGATCCTGACCTCGAACCGGGGCTTCGCCGAATGGGGCGAGATATTCGGCAGCCCCGTCGTCGCTACCGCCCTCTTGGACCGGCTCCTCCACCACGCCGTGGTCATCCAGATCGAAGGCTCAAGCTACCGCATGCGAGAGCACGCCGCTCTCGTTCCTGACAACCTGCGAGCCAATCACCTCGCCAACCTGCCTGCCGCGCCCAAGCGCCGTGGACGACCGCCCGTGAAAGAACAAGGCGATCACCAGATCGGCTGACCGTCGATCAACCCCGCCGCCAATCTAGGGAATTTTACCTGCCCACAATTGCGGAAACTTCGGTGCCCGTTGACAGGGTAGCCGCAACCCGCTCGCGCCGCGCGAAACGCCTCTATGGTCCTGGCGGCGACGCATCACCGAGTGACGCGGACCGGCCGATGGGGGTGTCGGGCACGAGGACGCGGTTCCTGGACCTCTCTTGGGATCGCCGGGGATCGCCGCTCAGAACCTCGCCGAGAAGCGGTCGTATGCCGTAAGGCGGGTGACCGGCAGGTCGAGGTCGAGGCGGAAGAAGATGTCGTGTCGCAGAAAGTCGAGTTCGGCGTCGAGTGCTGCTTCCCCGACGTCGATGAACCAACACTTCGGCCGTCCGTCGCTGCCGTTGCTCCATCGATAGCCCCGGCGCTTGAGTATGTCCTTCGCCTCGAACGGCGATCCTGCCGCCCACACACGGCACGAGGCGGCGCCGGCTCGGCGCGCCAATTCCGCCATCGGCGACCCGCCGGATCGCCGCAGCGGGCGGCCGAGGATCTCGATTGCCGCGAGACAATCGTCTGTGGCGCGGTGCGCCTCGTAGAAGAAGCCGAGCTCCGCCGCGATGGCAGAGAGGCCGAGCGCCCTCATGCCATTGTCGCGCCAAGGCACCTCGGACATCGAGCAGGCCCATGGGACGTGGGCGAATCCAGGCAGCAACCGTTCCAAGAACGGCCGGTCGAAGGCGGAGTTGTGGGCGATCACGAGCGGCCCCTGGTCGAGAAGCGGCGAGATCGCCGCCTCATCGATGGTCCGGCCGCACACCGTAGCGTCGTCGATGCCGGTCAGCTCCGTGATGTGCGCCGGGATGGGGCGCAAGGGCTCCCGAAGCTGGCTGATCGGCTGGTGAACGGCGAGGATGCGTCCCGTCTCGGTAAACTGAAACGGCACCGCCGCCAATTCGATCACCTCGTCGGTTGCGGCGTCGAGCCCCGTCGTCTCGACGTCGACGAAGAGCCCGAGCATGGCCCCCGGGGCATTGAACATCGGCGAGGGCGGCCTTGGCGCCAAGCGGCGCAAGATGCGGTAGCCACCGCTCTCCTCGAGCAGACGCGCATAGCCCTCAAGCATGACCGGTTCCCGTGCGGCTGCAGAACGCACGGGGGACGGCGCGATCGGTTCGAAGCCGAAGCTGAGACGGCGGCCCGCGGCTGCGCTGCTTTCGTTCTGCTGATCCATCCCGGGCACTCCGAACACACGTGATGGAATGATATATATAAGATCATAAAATGTTCAAGACATACGCAACGCCCTCGAGTCGAGGATCGAGGACCTGACGCCATCTGGCGGCTCAGCCACTGCCGACTGACCTCCGCCGCCGTTTCGGAGCGTCGGGTGGCCCGTCTTGGAGAACCTCGAGTTTATCTCGCTCGATTCGCGCCAGCGTCGCTTCGGGCAAGTCCTCCTCAGCACCGAGCAGAACGCCGATCCCAGGCTTTCGCGCGTCGAGCGAGCCACCAGCTTCGACCAGGATTGCCCCGGCCTCCTCGACCGCTTTGCGCATCGCGGCGAGGTGCAGATGCCCGACCGTCCGGCCACCCTCGAATCGCCTGACCGTGGCCAAGCCGATCTTCGCCAATTCGGCGAGTTCCTCCTGCCGGAGGTGCAAGAGAATGCGGGCGGCTCTCAGCTGGTCGCGATTCATGGTCATGACGAAGGTCTACACCATGCGCGCGACCACCGACAAGAAGCAAATGTTTCTGTTGATCTTATATAAATCACATGGTACGCATAATGCGAATTCTGTCGATAACAGAGGTTTCGCCATGACCACGCCCATCCGCATCGTTGATATGAACGCCGCCCCCTCGATGGTGCGCGCCCGAAGACCGTCCCTCCAACGCGAAGCGCGGCGCGCCTTCCTCGCCGCCTTCCGGTCACGGGAAACCGATCGGCTCGGTCGCGATTTCGGCTTCCCCGTCGCCGTCCTCGACGTCGTCGACGATCCCGTCAAGCATGCTGCCGCGCTGTCGCGGCGTTGGCACGCGTGCTGGGCAGCCCAAGAGGACTGGTTCCAACCCTTCGACAACGGCCTCGCCGACATGGCGTCCGCCTCCTACGAGCAGTTGCCTTTTGACCCACGCTGGATCGGCGGCAGGGCGTTGCCGCAAGGGATGGCGTTCGAAGCCGGCTGCCTGGTCTTGCCGCTGCCGGACGACGTGCCGCGCGTCGACCTATCCCGCTCCTTCGCGCAAGCGATGATCGACCGTCGCTTTGACACCGTGGCGCATCACCCGGCGCGGGTGCGTCAGCGCTATGCCGCAGGCCGGAGGCTCATCGCGCCGCCACGCTACACCGGCGAGTTCGCGCAGGCATGCCAAGGCAAGGTCGAGCTCGTCACCGATCTTTACGCCTTCAGGGCCCGCGATATCCTGTCCGTCGCCAAGGCAGCGGCGGCTTCGCTTCGCATCCTGGCACTTTGCTCCGTACTCGGAGAGGCAGCGCTCGAGGCAGCTCGGGAGCGCATCGATGCTTGAGGTCACATCCTTCGCCTTCACAGCATTCGATCAGACTGAGCTCAAAGCCATAAGGGCAGTCTCCCGGCTCGACCGCAGCTTCGAGGGCCTCGTCAGATCGGCCGTCCGGGTGCAGTTCATGCGCGCGTCGCTGGGGTCAAGCCTGGGCTTTCGAGCCGAAAAAGGCATGGCCCTTATTGAGGCCTTTCTCCTCTTCATGCTCGCCGCACATCCGGCCGGCGACGCCGACGAGTTACGCATCAAGGCGCTGCTGTTCCGCTGCGGCGCCGGGCTCGGGCTAGATGACAATTCCGACGCCATGCTGTGCGCAGCGATCGAGTTGGACGGATTAAGGCTAGGGGCATCCACTCCCAAGGAGACTTCTCAAAACTCTTGCCTCTGCAACTGACCTCCGGAGCCGACCAAGCATCAGTCCGGCTCCCGACGCAAAGGATCGAACGTCCATGTCAGCAGCCCTGCCGATGGAAGAAGCCCTCGCAGCCGATAGCGCTTCGTTCGACCTCAGCTTGCGCCGTGGTCCTTCCCGATCGCTCCCATCGCGGATGAGCTCCTCTCGTCCTGGCTTTGCCGCTTGGCCCATGCGCATGGTATCGCGCCATACGCATTCCTATCGTTGAGGTTTCCCGGAACGTGCTTCTGGAATCGGGACATCGACTGCAGCGCGAGCGCGGAGCTTTGCGCCAGCATCGATGAGGCGGCCGAGCTGCGCCCAGGAACCGCCGCTGCGGCGACCCTCGGATCTTGGCTTCAAATCATGCCCCCGACCTTCGAGCCGCCGGGGTGGCGCCGGCGCGCAGGTACCGTTCCTGCTCGCGGCCGGGATCCACCATCGCAAACGTCTGCAGCACGGCCTGCAATATTATGAGGAATGCTTTGGTGGCGCAGAGTCGCGCTTTCGCGTTGGGGCCGAGTGGCCGTCGTCGTCGCCTGCCCGACGCATGGCTGTCCGCTAAGGGACGGGTGTCCGCACTGCGATGCACCGGTGGTGCTCCATCGAGCACCGCTCGGCGATCTCGGCGCCTGCCACGATTGCGGCCGATCCTTCGCCGGACGGCTCGCTGATGGCGCTCAAAAATGCCTCTCAGATGCTCTCGTCCTTCAACGCCTCTGCCTCCTCGCTCTCGCCGCCGATGACCAGCAACCCCCGGAGCTTCCCTGCCCCGGTCTGGACTTCCTCGCGCTCTGCCGTTGCCTCGCCAGTATCATCGGTTCTTCAGCCGTCCGTGAAGCTCTCAAATGCGCTCTCGGCGCGGCCAGCCGGTCGGTGAAGAGCCGTGCCCCGTAGAAGAATCGAGGCTCTGGCCTCCAGGACGCCGGGCATCCAGTGCTGCGACGTCTGCCTGCGGCCTACGCCGAAGGTGATGCGGACCGAGCGGGGCCTTCGATACTGCTCGGCCTGCTACGCGCGGGCTTTCGCGCCAAGCATTTGCGTCGTCTGCGAAGCGGCGTGCATGGCCCTCGTGAGCGCGACTGCGCCAACGTGCCGGCCGTCCCGCGACCGCGACCGGCTTTGTCTTCGCTGTAAGCGCCCTGCCCCCGATGCCGGCCGCGTGCTGGGCGACAGAGTTCTATGTCGCTCCTGCGCTTGGCGTGCAGCCGAGGTCAAGACTTGCGTCTCATGCGGACCCAAGGCGAGGCGGTTGTCGCACATCGGCGGGGAAGGCCATGCGGTCTATGATCGTTGCCGCCGTCGGGTGGAATGCGCCACCTGCCCGCGATGCGGACGCAAACGCCGGCTGAGGAGCGGGTCGAGGCGAACAGCATAACGCTCTCCTTCAGGCGGCAGAATAGCTGACCTGAAGGTCGATGACCCAAGTCACGTTGAAGCTGTCCTTGATCATGCCGTACAGTGGTGAAAAGCCAGACGGCCCAAAAGGCTGAACGATGGTGCCGCCAGCGGAGAGCTTTTCCCAATATCGGGTCAACGTTCCTGTATCGTCCCCACGCAAGGAGATAAAAAACGGGATCTCGCCCGGGTTCCATTCCTTGGACGAAGGGACATCGTAGGCCATAACGTGAAACCCGTCTTCGGACATAACCTGTCCCCAGATTACCTGATCGGCCTCGGCCGGGTCGGTAATGGCCTGAGCGTCAGCATAGGTGACCAACATTTGTTCGCCGCCGAAAATCGAGTGGTAGAAAGAAAGTGCAGCGCGAGCATTACCGCGGAAGTTAAGGTGGGTGGTAGATTTAACAGTCATAGCCGGTTCCTGTTTTTCGCACGATCAAACTGCTATAAACGCACCTAACTGACAATTCACGGCAGTTGCAGAATGGCTCGGACAGACAGGCTTTTTCGGCTTCTCCAAGCGATGCGTGTCATGCCCGCACCGATCACCGCTGCACGCCTCGCGGTAGAGACAGAAGTATCGCTGCGCTCGCTCTATCGGGACATTGACAGCCTGCGTGCGGCTGGTGCACGGATCGAGGGTGAACGAGGCTATGGCTATCGACTGATCGAGGACTACTTGCTGCCGCCTCAAACGTTCGAGCGGCTTGAAATCGAGGCCATTGCGCTGGGGTTGGCTGAAGTCCAGCGCATGGGCGACCCGGTTCTTGCCAAGGCCGCCATCTCGGTTTTGGCGAAGGTCGCAGCGACGTTGCCCGACGACCGGGAGCAATATCTGTTCCACGCTATTTCACAGGTGTATCGACCTAGTGCGCGCTATTTAGTGGTAGTTGACATAGCAATCATCCGAAACGCATGCTGGCAAGAGGAGGCGTTGCGCATTTGCTACGCCGATAAAAGCAACCAGATCAGCGAGCGCACCATCTTGCCATTGTCGGTCGTATATACAGACCGGACCCTAACCGTCCTGGCGTGGTGCTGCCTACGACAGGCGTTTCGCATGTTCCGTATGGATCGGATGAACAAAGTGGAGTTAGCAGGCAAGAACTTTCGGCCAAAACGCGCCATGATGTTGCGAGATTACCTCATCGAGTTGAGAGAAGATCAAAAAAACTCCTCACATTCTCCCCCGTAAGGCAAGATTCTCATGCCTTATCCATCAATACCGACGTTGATCGTCCCAATCTATCTGCTTGAGCGCAGAAAAGTCGGCGGCGACTAGCGGCTGCAACATATCGCAGGTCGCCGGAAAAACCTACAGACCGATGCGTCCTGCTCAATTCGCACCTCTGGCGGACGTCAGGCCTGGCGCGACTTCCTCGTCGGTCGCTGGGAACGTCGTTCCCGAGACTTGGTCGTAATCCATCCATATCGAGATCTTGACCGTGCTCGCGCGCATCGTCACGCCTTGGTCGGGGCAGATGAGCACCTCGGGCAGTTGGTGATCGCGCCGCTATTAGGCCTCGCCGTGCCTGTCGATCCATCTCACTGAGGCATTCGGGGCAGAATCGGAGCGCTATCGGCTTCTGGATCGTCCACGTGACGGAGGGCAGCTTCTCTAATCCGTCCCATCCTCCGACCATGCCTCGGTGTAGCGCGACGATCTGGATGAGAGGCTCTCATCCAGATCGTCGCTGAGCAGCTCGTCGCGGAAAACATCGGAAAGTACATGAGCACGCTAGAACCCCACCCATGCCAAGGCGACCGTCGCCGTGCATTCGGGTGTGGTGGAGGCTAGCTGTCGATGGTTTTCCCAACCCTAAGGCACGCTCTCGACGTGGCTGGTCGTGTGGTAACCGTTCACGTCACCGTTTTCAGACGGTGAGCGCGGTGAGTTTGATGCCGTTTCTGGCGCTTGCGATGGCGCGTTTCATGATGATCCATGGGTTCATTTTTCGTCTCCGGCAGGTTTCGACGATGCTGAGGATGGAGGCGTAGGCGCGGCTGCCTTCGTCGGTACGGGTTCCTTAGCTGATGCGTCGGGCGATTACGGCATGGCGCAGTGCGGTCTCGGCGTCGTTGTTTGTGAGCGGCAGGTTTCGGTTTGTGACAAAGGCGGTGACGGCGCCCCAGTCGGCGAGGATTTCTCGCGCGAGAGCGCGGGCCTTGGGGAGCTCGGCGTCGTTATTGAGCCGGCAGGCGCGTTTGAGGCGGGCCAGAATGGGGTTGAGGATGCGGGCGCCGGCCTGCTCTGAGACGGCGTGGATGAGGCCGCGCATTTCGCGCACGAGCCACTCGCCGAAGCGTGCGGCGTCATAGTTGAAGCCGTCGGCCAGGGCGACGCCTTTGCGGATCAGATGCGCCAGACAGCGCTGGCGGCGCGGATGATCGCGATAGGCCGCATAGCCGTCGGAGACGAGAAAGCCGAGGAAAGCTTCACCGATGAGATCACGGATCGTCTCGGCATGACGGCTGGCGATCCGGTAGATGGCGGTCGTCGAACTCAGGGCGATCCACTGCCAGCGCAGCTTGCCGCGTTGCGGCCAGGGGGTTTCGTCGGCGTTGACGATGCCGGCCACGCGCAGGTCGGCGAGTAGGCCCTCCACCATCGGTTCGCAGGCGAGGCCGGCCTCGCGGATGCAACGGTCGATGCTGCCTACCGACAGGCGGACATCGAACCAGGTCGTCAAGAGTTCCGCGATCTTCGTGCGCGACAGGCGGTAGCGCACCGACAGCGCGGCGATGAAGGTCGTCAGCGCCGGTCCTACGAGGCCGGCCTCGCTCGGACGAAGCTGGCGCTTGCGCCCCTCAAGCCTCGAGACCTCGCCCGTGCCGGGCCGCGCGGCGGTTTCAGTCCCGCAAGGACAGGTGATGGCGTGATAGCGGTGCAGCACGCAACTCACCCGGATGCCGCTTGTCAGCTGTTCGAGATCGAGAACGTGGTGGCCGCTCTGGCCTTTCTGCGCGAACCAGAGTTCAAGCGCCGTGCCGCAGCCCGTACAACGCTCGGGATAATGGTTTTGGGTCCGCTCCGGCGTCAGCGCCTCGCAGCGCCAAATGCCTTTGGCGCCCGGTTGTTTGCCGGCTTTGCGTCGGGGGGCCGAGGGGGGCAAGGCGCGCAGCTCTGGCACCGGGGTCGGCTCCCTCGCAGGCTGGCCGACCAACGGACCGCCAAGCCCAGGCAACGGCCCGCCCTTGAATGGACCATCCGAGGACGGTGGGCGCGACGAATTCGCCGAACTCTGCTGAACCCGTTCCGACAACTCCACCGTCATCGCGTGCAACCGGCACAGCAACTCAAGGCGACCCGCCCCATCCAGCGTTTCAAAAAACGCCCGGTTCATTCCGGCAAGATCAAGCGGTCCTTTGGGCACCATCGCGCCAACGAACCGTAACCGCCGCCGCAGGGCTAGGACAATGATGCCCCCGATTCAATCGGTCGCAGTCCTCACCCCAAAAGCGGAACGTGAACGGTTACGGTCGTGTGTGGCGAGGATGCTGAGGCGCGCAGACCGACTCGCAGGAGCCTTGGCCAGAGGCGGGACGGCCAGTTCTGACATACCTATGCCTGCGCGGGAGCGCTCACTTGGGCGCAGGCGGCCCGGACTCGCCGCATGCCGATCGCCATCCTCGACTCGTGGCCCGGTAGGTCCACGAAGCCGAGCCGTCGATAGAGTTTTGCCGCGCGATCGTTCAAGGCGTCCAATACGATGAATGCTGTCCCCAGGCGGTCAGAGACGTCAATGCATCTCTTAAATGCGTCTCCCAACAGATAGCTTCCCATACCAATCCCCTGGTGCCGCTCGTCGACCCCGACGACAGACAGGTAGATCGCCGGCAATGCGTCGTATCGAGGCAGTTTCCGCTGCATTTCTTCCGGCAATGTCGAGGCATCGATCGCATGCGCGTTCATCGCGTAGAATCCGGCCACCACGTCGAGGGCGTCGAAGCAGGCGACGTAACACCGCGTGACGTCGACGTCCTGTTGGCCGCCCACGCTGGTCTTAAGGAAGTTGTCGACTCGCGCGACGCCGCAAGAGAAGGGCGCCCGATCGTGCCTCTTGCGATCGAGCGCCTCGATCCGCAGGCGCTTGAGCGCGTCGCGGTCTATGGTCATCAAGCGTGGGCGAGCTCGGCATGCAATTGCATGATGTCGACGAGCGCCTTCGTCGGCTCGGTCTCGTCCAACGCTTCCATGAAGGCGCGATGGGCCTCCGGTCGCAGGACGGTGGTCTCGTACTGCCTCAAAGTGTCCCTCGCCGCGCGGCAGGCGGCGCTGACCGTGAATTCGGACGCGTTGACGCCGAGCGAGCGCGCTGCCCTTTCGATAAGGCCTTTGGCCTCTACGGTCATCCGTTGCTCCATTCGCGCCTGCTTGGCAGGGGCGGAGGAGACGTGTTCAAGGTCGAAAGCAAGCATGATCTCTACTCCTCACCGGATCAGTGATCTATATGCAATGTACGGCGTATGTCGTACAAGTCAATCTTAAACGATCCATTCTAAGGGGAATTCTCTCGTCCCCCTACTAGCCCAATTCGATTCGATCGAAGCCCGGCTCTCCCACCATTCATTTCAGAAGGCGCAGCATTTTATCTAATGTACGGCTAACCCCGTACAAGTCAAGCCTGCTGACCGTTACGATCCATCTTCTTTTTGAAAGTTCTCTCCGTTCATCGCTGCAGGCCTCTACCCCTTACGGCTGGGGCGAAGTCGACTTGTACCTCCTCGAAGCGTAGCCTCCGGTTCCAGGCCGTGATCTCGACGAAGCCCGTAGCGCCGTTTCGGCCGCGTAACGGGCGGCGGATTGCATCTCCATGCCGACGCGGGCCAGCATTGCATCACAGAAGTCCCTGCGTTGCCCTTCCCAGCCGTCGTCGGCCTCCTTGTTGTATCAGGCGCCCACCTTGCCGAGGCGGATCAATCAGAGCGGATGTCTTTCGTTACTGGTAGGTCAGTTTGAATTTCTGCCGGGTAGACGGCGCTGGTTCAGCCCCATGGTCTGGGCATAGGCGGCCGAGTCTACATCGAGCACCATCGATGCTTTAGTGAATTTGGCGCCTCGCCCCAGTCAGCGCACGGCCCCAAAGGTCAGGCCGCGCGCGAACTGACGCTGGGCTAGTCAGCCAATCATGAGGATCGGGGCGATTGCGATCAGGGACGCCGCGGAGATCTCAGCGGGCAGCGGGCCTCCAGACAGGCTCGCGATGTAGGCGCTGAGGGGAGCCCCTTCGGCGGATGTCATCTGGATGCTCCAAAACGCCTCGTTCCAGCATAGGACGACTGACAAAAGCGCGGTGGAGCCGATGCCTGGAGCACACAGCGGCAGGAGCAGGAACACGATCTGTTGCGTTACTGGAGCGCCGTCGATCCTCGCACTGTCCAGGATCTCTCGGGGGATGTCGCGCATGTAGAAATACAGCATCCAGATCACGATCGGCATGTTGATCGCGGCGTAGATCAGCACCAGTCCGACCTGGGTGTCGATGAGGCCGGTCGCCTTGAAGATCAGATACATCGGAATGATGAAGCTCACGCCGGGCATGAATCGCGTCATCAGCATCCCGAACAGGACGGCGTTCCGTCTCCGGCTCGCATGGAACGCGAGCCCGTAGGCGGCCGGCAGCGCGAAGAAGAGGCACAGAAGGGTGCCGCCGCCTCGACGAGGTTGTTGAGCACCGGTCGGAGCATTTCGACGTTGGGGTTGTGCGAGGCGAAGTTCGCCAGCGTGGGGATGAACGGCGCGAACGGGCCGAGATCTGCCGCGGCGTCAGTCTTGAAGGCCGTCAGGATCGTGAGGAGGATCGGCGAGGCTATCAGCAGGGCCACGGACCAGGCCAGCCCCGTGAGGACGAACTTCTTGGGAAGAGTCATGGCCGCCCCGTCGCTCCGACGCTGCCCCGCTCAGGCCTTATTGACGGGCCGCGTCCCACGCGGTCCGGCTTGAACATAGGGAAATAATGTGTGCAGGATGACGCGAGTTTATGCTCTTCAAGCGCCGAGTCATGCCGGGGTCCACCGTTGGTCGATGTAGCGTCGCCGTTTCGCCTCCTGATTGCCGCGCACGGAGCCATCTACTGCCTAAACCTGCAGTTTTGCTGCGATCACTACCGTTCGGTGTCTGAGGTGTGCCGTCGGCTGAAGGTGAACAGGCAGCAGTTCAACCGCTACTTGGCGGGATCGGCGGTGCCGTCGCGCCACAATCACAGGCGCATCAGCGACTTCTTCGGGCTGGAGGAGCACGAACTTCTAATGCCGCGCGAGGCTTTCGCGGCCACCTTCTCGCAACGCGCCTCGGCGCGGCAGCCCCTCGCGGCGCTCGATCGCCACGCCGCCCTCCTTCGCGACGCGTCACGGTCGGGTTCGCGCAACCTTCACGAGTACCTCGGATTTTACTTCAAATATTTCTACTCTTACCTGGGCAATGGGCGCATCAAGCGCGAACTCGCTCACTGGTATTACGATGGCGACACGCTCGTTTCCTCGGTGAAGCAGCGCTTCACGGGCGAGGACGAGGACGGCGAAACCTCGCTACGGTTCGCGACCTACCGCGGCCTCGTCGGCGCCTTCGGCGACCGCCTAACGACCATCGACGTCCAGCGTGGCGGCGCGCGCGAAATATCGATGATGATCCTTTATCCGAAGAGGCGGCTGCTTAGGCGGCTTAACGGCATGACGATTGGGGTGAGCCACGGCTCGGCCCGCGCCATCGGCGCCACGCGGGTCGTCATGGACTTCATCGGGACCAAGATCGATGTCCGGGCTGCACTCGGCGCGCTCGGTACCTTCGACGCCGACGATCCATCGGTGCCGGAACCGGTCAGGCGCGCGGTCGGAAACGAAATCCGGCCCGACGAGACCCTGTTCCTCGCACGGCCATGATCTCCGTTCTCGCCTCTTGTGGTAATCAGTTCAGACGGACCCACTACTCCTTCCTTCATGCCGTTACGCGGCCCCCGCAACACCAGTTGGGCGGCCATTTGAGCGAGCGGCTCTTAGATCTCGGCGAGCCCTGCCCTTGCAACGAGCGCCCTCCGATCGGCAGCCTGGGAACGAGTGTCTTGGCACTCTTGGCTTTAACGATTGCGAAGTAGGCGGGAATCCTTTGGATCCAGCTGTTGATCGCGCGCTCGCTCCTGGCTGTCCCAGTTCGGGCCTTCCCCCGGCGTCGCGAGCCTTGGATCGAGGCTCGCCGCCTCTTGATCGGTCGGACGGATCACGTGGCCGAAGATGCTGAAGGCGACGCTCAACCAGCCTTGCTGGAGCCCGTCTTCGTATAAAAGTGGATTCGACACAATCCGCCGGCAGTCTTCGTATCGATCGACGACGATGCTGCTGTCCCCGACGATCCGCGGGATGGTCTGGTCAGCTATCGGATTCCCCTCGGCATCGAGCAACTGCTGCGCAGCTTGGTATTGCCGCAGGGAAACCCCGTCGATCGAGTTCGGAAGGGCATAGGCGATGCCCTGCTACGGAACGGTTGAGATTGCCCCCGCGTTGTGAATTAAAGGCGAAACAAACGGCGGTGCCTTTGGTGGAGGAACGACTTGTCAACCAACTGTTGCTCGTCGAGGAGCCTCACACCCGTCGTCGCATCGAGACAAAGGTCGTCAGTGAAACGGTCTCCTTGCGTCGGCAGGAGGTCGTAATTGAGTGGTCGAACGGCGACGAATCGACCGATCACTAAAAACAGTAGAGACCTTTTGATCGCAATCCGGCGTGGATGCTGTCAATTTCCTGATCAGATGGCCCGCCGGCCCCCAGTGAAGCGGACTACCACCGGCGCTCCTTCAGAGCGCCGGGGTTGCAGATGGCGTGATCAACTTGCGCGACAGCAAGATGAGGCCGACCGTAGTCACGCCGATGCACACGAACACCGCGTTTACCGAGGGCGTGAAGCCGAAGCGCATCTGGTTCCAAACCCACACCGGTAGGGTTGGCTGCGTGCCCGTCAGGAAGACGGATACGACGACCTCGTCGACCGATAGCGTAAAACCGAGCAACGCGCCGCCGATCACAGCGCCGCGCACGAGCGGTAGCAGGACGAACCAGAAGGTTCTCAGTGGCGTGGCCCCAAGGTCGGTCGAGGCTTCCACGAGGGCGGGATCGAGACGGCGCAGCCGGCTCAGCACGATCATCATCACGACCGGCATCACAAAGGTCGCATGGCCGAGCACGATGCGCGGAATACCGATCGGGACGGACAGAAGCTGAAAGGTTAAGACCAGCGTGATGCCAAGCACGACGCCCGGTACGGCAACGGGAAGGAGCAGGACGTATTCGGCCCATTTGCTAGCCCGCACCCTCCCCAAGGCGAACAGGATCGCAAAGCCCGTCCCTCCCACGACGGCGATCAGGAGCACGAGCAGCCCGACCACGAGCGAGCGGGTCAGGGCGGCAACAAGCGCACCGTTGCTGGCGAGTTCCTCGTACCAGCGGAGCGTCCAGCCGCTCATGGGCAGGGCCTGCCGCTCGGCCGTGTTGAACGACAGAAGGGCTATGATGACGAGCGGGGCGTAAAGGAACATGTATGGCAGGCAGAAGGCCAGGAAGGTCAAAGCGCTGCGCACACGCTGGGCCGGCGTGCGCCGCCCGCCGCCGGTTCCCGGACCTGCGCCTTCGCCCACCAGGATGCCGGGCACGCGCGCTAGCCGAAAGACGATGAGCAGCAGCGTCGCGACGGCAGCCAGAAGGATTACCGCAAGAGCGGCGCCATACGGCCAGTTCCCTGCAATGCCAAACTGGGACGCGATCACCACGCCTAGCATTGTGCCGTCCAGGCCTCCGACCATGGAGGGAGTAACGTAGTCTCCGACCGCCATTAGGAAGGCAAGCGAGGCCCCGATGGCGAGTCCCGGTTTCGAGAGCGGCCACAGTACCGTCCTGAAGGCACGCAGTCCACTCGCGCCACAGTCATTGGCCGCCTCGATGAGATTGTAAGGGATGCGCTCGATCGCCGAATGGACCGACACAAAGATGAACGGGATGCTGACGTAAACAAATGTTAGCAGAACGGCGAAACGGCTGTACAGAAACGCCTCGCTCGGATGCGAGAGGATGCCGCTCCAGACCAGCACGGAGTTTAGCACCCCACGCTCACCGAGGATCAGGCGCCAGGCGAACACGCGCATCAGTAGGCTGATCCATAGGGGAATGATGACCAGGAGAACCGCCGCGACCTTGCCGCGGCGCAAGACCCGGGTCGCATAGTATGCCATCGGATAGGCGATGAGTGAGCCGATGATGGCGGAACCAGCGGCCGTAGTCAGCGTGCGGCCCAGCAGGATCCAGATGCTGCTCGAGGCGATGGCTCTGCTATAATTACCGAAATTAGCCTCGTATACGACCCCGCCGCCTGACGATCTAAAAAAGCTGACTGCGATGAGCAGGAGGTTCGGCAGCACGACCAGGATCGCAAGCCAGAGATAGAGCGGGATCTGTCCGAGCGACATGATTCCACCCGTGGCCTTGCGATTGGACGGTGCGACGAGCACGGTGGCCGGGATCGCGTCAGTCATGGAACACCACGCATTCCTTGGGGTCGAAAGAGACGCGGACAGATTCCCCCGGCTTCAGGAACGCATCCCTGCGGGCGGGTACAAGAGCAATTAGGTCGGTCTCCCCGCACCTTACCTTCACCTCGCAGGACGTTCCCAGGAACAGCACGTCACTCACCTGGCCCGGCATCTCGATCGGGAACGGAACCGGCGCGCCCTCCCGGGTCACGGAGAGCGACTCAAAACGTATGCCGATCCGCGAGGGGCCGCTCTGCGTCGCCTGATCGAGCGGAAAGGCGGTCTCGTGGATTTTTGTGCCTAATCTCCCATGCGATCCTGCGACGTCGACCTGGATCAGGTTAGACTTACCGATGAACTGGGCCACGAACCGGTTGCAAGGCCGATAGTAGATCGCGTCCGGCGCGTCGAGCTGCTGGATCACTCCGCCATTAATCACGGCGACCCGGCTCGACATCGAGAGCGCCTCCCCCTGATCGTGGGTGACATAGACAAAGGTGATCCCGAGTTCGCGCTGCAAGCCAACGAGGACATGCTGCATCTGCTGACGTAGGCCGAGATCCAGCGCCGACAACGGTTCGTCGAGGAGCAGCACCTTGGGGCGGGCCACAAAGGCCCGAGCGAGCGCGACGCGTTGCCTCTGCCCCCCACTCATCTGATGGGGATAGCGCTGAGCGAAGCTCGCCATCTCGACAAGGTCGAGCGCATCTGCGGCGCGCTTACGCTGGTCGGCGGCCGTGCCGTTCGCCATCTTCACCGGATATTCGACATTCTCCCTCACCGTCATGTGAGGGAACAGCGCATAGGACTGGAATACGGTATTGACGTCCCGCCGGTTTGGGGGGACGTCAGTGACGTCCTCATCGGCGATGTAGATGCGGCCGGTATCGGGCCGCTCGAAACCGGCGATGAGGCGAAGCGCCGTGGTCTTTCCCGATCCGCTCGGTCCCAGAATCGAGAAAAACTCCCCCTTGTTGATCGTGAAGCTTTTCACCGTCAGCGAAGGACTCGTGGCACCAGGATAGGTTCGGGTGACGTCTGTGAACCGGACGATTGGGCCGGATGGCGTGCTCATGGCTCATCACTCCCTCAGACGACCAGCTTACTTCAAAGCGTTCCCGCCTTGAAATCATTCCACATTTGGACGCGCCGATCGATCTCGTTCGGGGACTGGAAGATCACAAGCTTATCCCAGAACCCTGGCGTGTTCTGATCGCCGATATTCGTCTTGTGAATGACGTCGCTGCTGATGCCCGCCGCCGACGCTTCCTGGTCAGTGAGAATGCCGTTGTTCAAGGAAAAGTTGATGAAACGCGCTTGCCATTTCGGCGTGAGATTGTCGCTGATGAATTGGTAGACAGGAGGCCGATCGCCACGAGGCGTGAGCAACGCATTATCGATCCAGGTCGGCGTGCCTTCCTTGGGGAACGAATAAGCGAACTTCTGCCCCTTTGATTGCAGGTTGAAGACTTCGGAAACGTTCTGACAGTAGCCGATGACAGCATCGCCAGCCGCGAAAGTCGCGACGGCATCGTCGAACCCACGGGCAATGGTGCGGACTTGCGGGCGCAGGGCTACGAGAAGCTTGCGGCATGTCTCGAAGTCGGCGTCGGTGAGATTGAAGATGTCCTTGACGCCGGCGTGCAGCGCGATCATTGGGAAAGTGACGTAGGCGTCGTCGAACAGGCTGACCTTCCCAGCAAATTGCGGGTCCCACAGGCAACCCCAGCTGTCGGTACCGCTTTTAACAACCGATGCATCATACATCAGCGGCTGCGTGCCCCAATTGTAAGGCAGGCCGTAAAGTTTGCCGCCAATAGCATTGCGTTTCTCGTAGCTCAGCCCTGGTGCGATATTTGCGGCATTTGGAACCTTCGCCGGATCGATGGACGTGATGAGATTGGCTTGCAGGAACCGCGCAATATTGCCGGAGTCGAAGTAGAGAATATCGGCATTGACGGCGCCGGACCGGACCTGCGCGTACATTTCGTCGATCGAGCCGGTCCTAATTACATTGACCTTGACACCTGTCGACTTTGTCCACTCAGCGATCCAGGCATCCTCGTGATAAGTTTCCCATGTAAAAATCGTGATCTCATCGGCGGCGTGGGCCGGGCTGATAAGGGCAGGGGCTGCCAGAGCGACCGCCCCGGCAGCGGCCGTCCCCAGGAAACGGCGGCGATTGATGGTCGAGGAATTTGAGTTTATCATCAAGGGCTCCTACGAGAAGACTGAAGTTACTTGCGGCGCAATCAGGTATCGACTGCCGGCCTGACCGTTGAACCAAATCCCGCGACACCGGCACATGGCACACTGACTGGTAGTCGCGACCGCATTCCGAAAACGCCGCCTTGGAAGCCTTGCGTGACGATGACTCAGACCCAGCCGCCATCGACCACGAACGTCTGTTTCGAGCACATCCGGCTGTCGTCAGCCGCCAGCCAGAGCGCCATCCGAGCGATGTCGGGAGAGTGCAGGCGACCCTTCAAGGCCTGCCGGTCCTCGATTTGGCGCTCGCCTTGCTCGTTGAGCCACAACGAAACCTGCCGGTCCGTCATCACCCAGCCCGGTGCGATGGCGTTGACGCGGATTTTCTCGGGGCCGAGTTCGGTCGAAAGCGCCCGCGTCAGTCCGACGACCGCAGCCTTGGAGGTCACGTAGCAAACGCAGTCCCCGTCCGCGACGGTCCAGGTGATCGAAGAGAAGTTAATGATGGATCCGCCGCCCGCGTCCCGCATGTAGGGCCGGACGAACTTGGCGGCGAAGAGCTGATGCTTGAGATTAACGGAGATCCTGTCGTCGAAATACTCGGAGGTGACGGACTCAAGCGTATGGCGGTCGTCGTTTCCAGCGTTGTTGACTAGGACCGTGATCGGCCCGAGGTCGCTGCAGACCCGCGCAATCACGGCACCGAGTCGCTCCACGTCGCGCAGGTCGCAAGCCTCAAAACGCGGTGCGTGTCCTCCCCGGGCCGCTAATTCGTCCGCAAGAGCAAGACCCGCCTTCTCGGCCAGGTCGACGAAGGCGACCCGGCTTCCCTGGTCATGGAAGTGCTCGACAATGCTGCGGCCGATCCCGGAGGCGCCTCCGGTGATGAAGACCACTTTGTCCCTCAGGCTCGGAAACTGAGCCCCGTTCTTCATGATCCCGGGTTCCAATGGCACCTCCTCTGTCAAGCTGGCAATCTTTGCGGCCCAGTCGAGCGGCGAGCGAGGGCGCGGGTCAGCGTTTCTTGGAGAAATGCTTGGTGATGGAGCGGAGCCCTCGGGATTTGGCGATCTGGTAGCCGAGCCGCTGCCCGAAATCGGTGTCCATGATACTATCGATCATGGTCTTGCCGCCGGCACGGGTGCGGATCTGGCGTTCGGCGTGTAGCCCCCTGAGGTCAGCCAGCACACGCATCGCCGCGTTGTGCCCAGGCGCACCGGTCACTCCACCACCCGGGTGCGTCCCGGCCCCGCATAAATAGTAATTCGTGATCGGCGTTCGGTAGTGGCCCAGCGCGAAGGACGGCCTGGCGTCCATGAGCTGATCGAGCCCGACCATGGATGCCTGGAAGATGTTGCCACCGGTCAGGTTGTACTCGGTCTCCCAGTCGAGCGGCGACAGGACACAGCGGCCGAGGATGTGATCCTTGATGTTCGGCGCATAGCGGCAGAATGTATCAACGACGCCGTCGGCCCATTTCTCCTTGTGGTCGTCCCAAGTGCCCTCGGCCAGATCGTAAGGCAGTTGCTGTACGCCGAGCGTCAGCGTGTGCTGCCCGGCTTTGGCGACGGAGGGGTCGGTCACCGAGTGGATCAGGGCCTCGATCACGTACTCGTCGGCGAAAATGCCGCGCCGCTGCGCCTCCCAGGCGCGCTCGTAAAGTTCCGCGCTGCCGCCCAAGATCGTGTGACCCTGGTGTTCCGGGCCTGGGGTCGCGCGTCCGAAGCCCACATACTTCGGAAGTTCATCGATGAGAAGATGGATGCGCGCCATCGAGCCCCTCTGATCGATGGCCTCGGCCGCCCTCCAGGCTTGGTCCGGCACCACTTTGCGGTCGAGGAACCTAGTGATGGAGCGCTTGGGGTCTGCCCCGGAGACCACGATTTCGGCCTGGAACTCCTCCCCGGATTGCAGCGTAACGCCCACGGCTTTGCCGCCACGCACGACGACGTTCTCCACCGGCGCACTCGTGCGGATCACCGCACCGTGGGCCACGGCGCCGGCGCTGAGCGCTCGCGTAATGGCGCCCATTCCCCCGATCGGGATCGCCCAGCGACCGAGAACGCCGTCATGTTCGCCCTGGGCATGGTAGCCGTAAACGTAAGATGTTCCAGGTGTCGAGGGGCTGCCCCAAGTCGACACCATCCCCAGGAACATCATGTAGCCTTGAAGGCGCTTGGATTTCAGGTACTTGCCGGTAAGTGCGCCGGCCGAAGAGAAAACGAAATCCTGCAGCAACTCCTGCTCGCCCTCGTCCTCGAACAGCTTGATGAAGTCGGACCGGGACGAGGGCTCGGACAAAAGCACGTTGCGCGTGATGTCCCCAAAACGCTTCATGCGTGAGGCGAACTTCAGGAAATTCGCTCCATCTCCATGGCTGTGCCGCTCGATGGATGCGAGGGACTTGTCGAGATCCTTCCACAGGAACACGTGGTCACCGTCTTCCCATAAGGCAAAACCCTGCACGTCGGGCGACGTGGAGACGAGGCCATATTTGGCCAATTCCAGATCCGCCATCACTTCGGGGCGCAGCATGCCTTGAATGAAGGAAGCCGATGACCATGTCGCGCCTGGGACAAGCTCTTCGCTGACGCAAGCGCCTCCAACTACGCTTCGGGCTTCGAGCACGACAACCTTCAGCCCGGCGCGGGCCAGATAGTTGGCGCAAACAAGGCCGTTATGGCCCCCGCCCACGACCGCTACATCGAAACGGTTTGTTTCAGACATGGTGGTTCTCTCGCTCATTGGGCGAAAAAGCTGAATTCCATCCGATGGTCGTAGACCTCGCCTGGATCGAGCCGGGTCGTCGGAAAATGCGAGAAGTTTGGCGAACCCGGAAACTTCTGGGTCTCCAAGGTTAGGCCGGCATAAGGGCAGTAGGGATGGTTTCCCTTGCCGACCACTGACGCATCGAGATAACCACCCGTATAGATTTGGACGCCGGGCTCGGTCGACTTCAATACGAAGCCACGACCCGAAGCGCGATCCCAAAGGGTCGCCACTGGGTGCAGGCCGGTCCCAAAGCCTCGAAGTACCCAATTGTGGTCATAGCCCCCTCCTTCAAGATGGGCGACCCCGGCATTTGAGACGGCAGCAATATCCGTGCCGATGAGCTTCTGCTCGCGGAAGTCGAACGGCGTGCCGGCGACCTTCAAGATCTCTCCGGTCGCCAGTAGCTGATCGCCGACCGGCGTGTAGAAGTCGGCAGCAACCGTCAAGTCCTGCTCGAACAGATCTCCGGACGCATGCCCGGCCATGTTCCAATAGGAGTGGTGAACCATGTTGAGGACCGTCGGGCGGTCGGTGATGCCGCACATGACGATGAGCAGGCGGTTGTCGTCGGTGAGCGCATATGTAGTCTTCAGGACAAGCTCACCGGGAAACCCTTCGCTTCCATGCTTGGAGACGAGGGAAAACGTGATCGAGTTGTCCGCCTCGTTCGGGTAAGCGTCCCAAATCTGCTTGTCGAAGCCCTCGAATCCGCCATGAAGGTGGTTTGGCGCCTCGTTGCAACTCACCTGGACAGTGGCGTTGTCCAGCGTGAAGACGCCATGCTTGATCCGGTTGCCATAACGACCGCATGTCGCCCCGAAATAGGTGTTCGTTGCGGCATAACTCGCCACATCATCGAAACCGAGCACGATGTCGGCCATTATTCCGTCTCGTCCTGGAACGCTCATCTGCGTAAGGCGCGCCCCGAATGTTATGACTCGCGCTGTAAGCCCACTGGCATTTCGGATCGTGTACTGCGCGACCGGCGTGCCGTCATGGGAGCCGAATGGCTCCTTGGTAATCGTCATCGTCTCACGTCCTTAAGCGCGTGTATCTCGGGAATCTGCGGGCTAAGTTCCGCTCGTTGAGAAGTCCGGTGTCTTTAGAGAACACCATATTTCGCGTAGACCTCCCTGAGGTACTTGCCTTGCTTCAGCTCATCCCGAGTTTTGTTTTCGCTCTTCACCTTGATTAGAGCACGCTCGATCACGGCGGTTGCGTGTTGCTGCGGGAGGATGACGACGCCATCGACGTCTCCGAACACGATGTCGCCTGAACGGACTATGACGCCGGCACACTCGACGACCGTGTCCCTTTCTATCATCCGGGCTCGTCCCTTGCTGTCGAGCGGGCCTATTCCACCATGGAACACGGGAAAATTTAGACGCTTGATATGACGCACATCCCTCACGAGACCATCAGTCACGCAGCCGATCGCTCCGCGGGCTTGCGAGGCCGTCGTAAGCAGTTCGCCCCACGGCGCGATCCTATTTGTTGGCCCGTTGCAGGCCAGTACCGAGACATCTCCAGGAGCCAGATCGTCAAGCAGCTCGATCTCGATCTCGTAGGGATTCTCGCCCTCACGGACCGAATAGGTTTCGGCGAACAGCCCCGTTCGCGCGGGACCCATCATGACCAGGGTGTCATCCAGCGGCCGAACAAAAGGCCGCATGGCCTGATTCGGGAGCCCGAACTCATCCATCACGTCAGAGAGCACCGCAGAATAGAGCTCTTTAGACAAACGACTGAAATCAAACATTCGTCCGGTCTCCTTTAACGTTTAAGCTACATCGATTTACCAGGCCGTCAAGCAGGAATTCGATGCCAGTTCAGTGTTCGAGGTCGATCGACGTCGGTAGCTTGATCGTGCACCCCACGATCGCCGCGCTGCAAGGCTTGCATGCCTGCTTGGTCGATGCCTAAGAAGCCGAAGGCGGTCCACAGAACTGTCTGTTCTCGCCGCTCGACGCGTCGGAAAGGGTTGCGACGATCGTTGCACCATTGTCGGAACGCCAAGGGTCAGAACCGGATCGCAA
The DNA here is from genome assembly GCA_965214365.1 of Lichenihabitans sp. Classification (GTDB taxonomy): domain Bacteria; phylum Pseudomonadota; class Alphaproteobacteria; order Rhizobiales; family Beijerinckiaceae; genus Lichenihabitans. The sequence goes on along the minus strand of CBDCBM010000001.1, from coordinate 788,894 downwards.
CGAACTCGGGGTGTGCTTTGACCCAAATAATGAAGAGCCCGCGAAAGGATGCGACCTCCCGCCGTCCCTCACTGCACGACGTGGCGGCTTCGGCGGGCGTGTCCGCGGCGGCAGTCTCCTATGTGGTCAATGGGCGGACGACCGAGGTCAGTGCGCAGACTTTGCTGAGGATCGAGCTGGCCATCAAGACCTTGAAGTACAAGCCGCAGAGGCGCGGCCTCAGTCTTAGATTCAATCGAGAGTTTGCAATCGGCCTCGTTATCGTCGATCCCAATCCCAATTTCTTGGCCGACCCTTTCACAACTCAGATTGCGACAGGCTTGAGCAACGCGCTCATGGAGCCTGGGTTTGGGCTGACCGTGACTGGTTGCAGTTCGCCCGACGACCTGGAGCGGCTCGTCAAGCGTCCGATTGGGGTCGATGGCTTTGTGATCATCGCATCGGGGCCGGCATCTATGCGCAAGCGCATCTATCGCCTTGTGGGCGACGTCGACCTGCCACTAGTCGTCATCCAGGAGTCCGCGCCCGAGAGCATCGGCGACGCATGCGGGATTTTCCAGGATGATTTTGGAGGGGCGCAGGTCTTGACCCGCCATTTGCTCGGCTGTGGAGCAAGACGTCTGTTGTTTGTTGCTCCTTCCCGCGCCTGGCCTGCGATCGAACGACGCGAACGTGGCATCAGGTCTATCCTCGGACATGATTGCTCCTGGGCGAAGATCGAATGCGAGGAGGAGGACTTCGACGCGACGGCCACTGCGATCGACCGTTTCCTCGCAATTCACCCGCTGCCCGATGCGATCATGGGAGCGAACGATCAGATCGCCATCGCTGCGCTCAGGGTCTTGGATGAACGCGGCCTTGTGGTGCCCCGTGATGTCCAAGTAACGGGCTACAATGATTTTCCTTTCCGGAACTTCATTCGGCCTTTGATCACGACAGTGAGGTCCTCGGCCATCGAGATCGGCCGCAGCTCTGCACAAGCTGTCCTTGCACGGCTCGCCAACGGAGTCTTTCTTGAGCGGAGCGTGGAGCACGGGGTCACACTGGACATTGGCACGACCACCTCGTTGCTCAGCGGCCCTCCGCGGGCAGTGTCACCGCCCCTGTGAGAATAGTCCGTCCTCAGCGGCGGTCCGTGCTATCAGCTATTTGTCTAAAAGTCCGCCTCGCGCCAGTTTGGCATCAGAGCCGGAATGACCTCACGCGTCGGGAGCCTCACGCCCGTGGCTTTTGACTATTGGGCGGCATTGCCTCCGACACAAGATAATCAGTAAGGCGGGTTGGCGTATTTTGGGGGCGGCGCCGCCGGTCTGTGTAACTTGGCCGATGATAATCAGACTTGGCTGGGATACTTGCCTGCGTTCCACGTACATTATCGGTGTTCACAATATTGTTTTTAGTAGCGGTTTGTCTAAATCAGCATTTCTTTAGGGCGGTGAAGATCGCCTTCACGAAGGCGAGCGATCGGGCAACCTTCAGACGATCGCCCTTTGGCGGCAGAGGGCAAGTGGGCGGAGAGGGGCTTCGCTTTAGAAATCCAGAAATGATATGTAAGTCAGAGGATTCCCGATTCGCATGAGAATCAACATTATGGAACTTCCGTTCTAATCTATGGGCGACCGCCTGAATACCTACCAGGCTGTTGCGTTACCATTGGGCAGACAATGCCTCAACCTCCGGCCAGTTTCGAACGATCTCGAACCCGGTGACGCGGTGGTTGTGTGGTGCAGCGAAGAGTATGCCTTTTCCGGCGAAGCGTTCGAAGTGGCGTGCGTTGTCGTCGATCAGGATGTCGGCGTTGATGATCCCTTTGTCGCCGCAGAAGACGATCCGGTCGGGAGGTAAGAAGGGGAAGTGTTTTTGCAGCCAGGCGAATTTGTGCGGGAACGATGCGGGGTATTCCATCGCGGCGGTCGTCACGAAGATCTCGAACCTGGCGGACATTTGCAGAAGAGCGTCCTGGCTGCCGGGCATGACGGCGAGCGCACCAAAGAGCGCCCCGTCATGAAGGAGGGCCTCAAGTGCGTCGGACAACGATGGCTCCAGGAGTTCGGAAAGGCGTCGGCCGGCAAGCTGCTCGCCGTCCCACCGAAGGCCATGCTGGCTGTCCAACCAAGTCAATTGTGCCTGCAGCATGTCGGCCATGACCTCATCCATGTCGACGGCTACGCGTTTTTTCATTGTTCGATCTCGGTCGATAGGACAGCCCAAGAGCAGTCCTGCTTTAAGAAAACGTCCAAGCCGCTATGGCCCACCCGGTCTCCCCAGTTACGGGTCGAAGCAAGGGGTCAGACGATCCGGGATCTTTCAGGATCGGTATCCCGGCTGTACCCGATCCATCATGCGACATGCGGCGGCCCATTCGATGTCGTCGTTGGCGGATGCGTCGGAACTGCCGTCGTACCATCGGGCCGACGTCTTTTCCGCCACGGCCACCGCCACCTTGTTCACGGGGCGGCCCGTGCCGAGGACGTCCAGGAGCAAGGTGCAAGCCTGTTCCAGGTAATACATCCTCTGGAACGCCTTGCCGATGGTGGCGCCGACCGTGATCGGTCCGTGATTGCGCAGCATCAAGGTTGTGTTGTCGCCGAGGCTCTCGACAAGACGTTGCTGTTCGTCGAGCAGGACGTTGAAACCCTCGTAGTCGTGATAGGATACGCGCTCGTGGAACTGGAGCCCGGCCTGGCTGAGGGCCGTGAGGCCCTCCTCCAGGCACGAGACGGCAACGCTTGCCCGGCTATGCGTGTGAAACACGCAGACGGCGTCGTGCTTGGCGCGGTGAATGGCGCTGTGGATGACGAAGCCGGCCCGGTTGATCCTGTACGGCGTGTCGCTGAGGATGTTGCCGTCGATATCGATCTTGACGAGGCTGGAGGCCGTCACCTCGTCGTAGTTCAACCCGAGAGGGTTGATCAGGAAGTGACCGTCCGTCCCCGGCACCTTGGCCGTGATGTGATTGTAGATCAGGTCGGTCCAGCCATAATGCCACGCCAGCCGGTAGGCGGCAGCCAGGTTGACGCGCACGTCCCATTCGCCGGATGCGGCGAACGCGTTCGCTGCACCGGGCTGCCGCGTCGCGAGCCTCGAGTCCTGCACATTCATTGTCGGTCTCCTTTGCTTGACGGTCGTGATTAGAGAGCGAATGGAACAACGGTCTGTTCCTGCTCGCCAAGTCTCTCGATGCCGAGCTTCACGACATCGCCGGCACGGAGGAAGCGGGGTGGACTTTTTGCGGAGCCGACGCCGGGCGGGGTTCCCGTCGTGATGACGTCGCCCGGTTGCAGCGTCATGAATTCGCTAACGTATGCGACAATGTCGGCGACGCCGAAGATCATGGTCCTCGTGTTGCCCGTCTGCATGCGGACGCCGTTCACGTCGAGCCATAGGCACAGGTCCTGGGGATCGAGGACCTCGTCGCGCGTGACCAGCCAGGGGCCGATCGGACCGAAGGTGTCGCAGCCCTTGCCCTTGTCCCATTGCGAGCCGCGCTCGAGCTGGTACTCGCGCTCGCTCACGTCGTTGATCGTGCAGTATCCGGCCACATGGGCCAGGGCGGAATCCCTGGCGACGTAGCGGGCTCGTCGGCCGATCACGACGCCAAGTTCGACCTCCCAATCCGTCTTCGTCGACCCCCTGGGCAGCATGATGGGATCGTTCGGGCCCTGGATGCACGTGGTCGCCTTGGAAAAGACGATCGGCTCCTTGGGAACCGGCAGGTTGGTCTCCGCCGCATGGTCCGAATAGTTCAGCCCGATCGCGACGAACTTTCCGACCGCGGCCAAGGGGCATCCCAGGCGCACGCTCCCGCTGACGGCCGGAAGGCGCGCGAGCTCAAGGGTCCGGAGTTCGGCGAGGACGTCGTCGGAGATGGCGTCCGGCGTGATGTCGTCGATCACGCCTCCGATGTCCCGGATGATGCCGGAGCTGTCGACCAGACCGGGTCTTTCCTGCCCGGGAGAGCCGAAACGTACGAGTTTCACGTCGAATGTCCTTCCGTTCAGATCGTCATGCCGCCGTCGACCGCGTAATTCTGGCCGGTGACGAAGGCGGATTCGTCACTGGCCAGGAACACGATCACCGGCGCGATCTCGTCCGGCTGCGCCAGGCGACCCATGGGCTGGCGAGAGACGAAGGTCTTCCGTGCCTCTACCGGGTCGTCGTAGGCATTGATGCGGTCGTGAAGGGACGGCGTCTCGACGGTCCCCGGCGAGATCGAATTGCAGCGGATCCCCTGCGTGACGTAGTCGGCCGCGACCGACTTCGTGAGGCCGATCACCGCAGCCTTCGTGACGCCGTAGACGAACCGGTTGGGCAGCCCCCTAATGCTGCTGGCGACGCTGGCCATGTTGATGATGCTGCCGGCGCCCTTTACGAGCATCTTCGGCAGCGCGGCCTGTATGGTCCAAACCTGAGAGCGAACGTTCAGGTTGTGCGCGAAGGACCACTGCTCCTCGGTGGCTTCCAGCACGGTCCCGTTGTGGACGAACCCCGCGCAGTTGAAGAGCACGTCGACGACGGGAACAGCCGCGAAGAATGACGCGATCGCGTCCCGGTTCAAGACATCCAGAGTGGCGATGCTGACGTTCTCGGTGTTCTTTAGCGAGGCAAGCGCGTCTGCGTTGATGTCGGTCGCCCAGACCTGGGCTCCCTCGCGGGCCATGGCGAGCACACTCGACCGGCCGATCCCCTGCCCGGCCGCGGTCACCACGACAGTCTTACCGTTCAACCTCATGAGACGTCCTATGGCCCAATGACCGGCTAGCTTTAAGCGCTGCACTTCGACAAGCGCTCAATGCGTTCGTCGGCGACGCTCAAACCGGAACAGCCGCATTGCTACGAAGCAATTGGCCGGACCACCGGACCAATGTCAAGCTGACTTGATGTTTTTGAGCCGTAAAAACCGGTCTGAGTCCACGATTGACGATGCGGCCGGACCAAAGTACCTCAATGCAATGCCGGTCCAGACCATCGAGCCCCAGCGTCTCTACAGGAAAATCGCCTCGCAGATTGCGATGCTGGTCGATGCCGGTGAATTCAGGGTGGGCGAGCGTCTTCCGCCGGAACGTGACCTCAGCGAGCAATTGGGCGTCAGCCGATCGTCGGTGCGCGAAGCGCTCATCGCCCTAGAGATCGAGGGCGTTGTCGAGGTGCGAAGCGGCTCGGGCATCTATGTACGGTCGAAGGTCGCCCGAGACGCGACGCTCGGATCGCCTCAGTCTGCACTCGGGCCGTTCGACGTCATCAAGGCTCGCACCTTGCTCGAAACCGAGATCGCCGTCCTCGCGGTCAGGAATGCAACCGACGCCCAGTTCGCCGAGATCAGGGAACGCCTCGCGACGCTGCACCTCGTCGTGGTCGGTGAGCCGGACCTCATCGCCGCTGACCGGGACTTTCATCTGAGTATCGCACGGGCTTCGGGAAACATGGCCTACGTGCTGCTGCTGGATACCTTGTGGGATCACAGGACGACCCCCCTCTACTATCGTCTCGAAAACCATTTCCACAGCAGCAAGGTCTGGAAACAGTCGATGACGGAGCACGATGAGATCTTCGCGGCGCTTTCGGCCCGTGATGCCGGACGCGCCGCCGCCGCCATGCAGGCCCACATGCACAATGCCGAAAAGCGGTTGGCCTCCAAGCTCGATTGAGACTCAGCCTCTTTCTGAGCCCCGCTGCTTGCTCGCCAACGTCCTGGCACGCCTTGTCTGCCCATCAGGGGCACATCTTCGGGTCGTCGATCCTAACCGTTTTTCGGCGCTCCTCCTCCGGTCAATCGCAATCCCGACTTGGCGTCGAAGAGATGAATTCGAGAACCGTCGAGGAAGAAAGTGAGCCTGTCCCCTTCGCTCGGTCGTAAGCGCGTCGGGATGAGCGCGGAGATGTGGTCACCGCCGCAATCGGCGGTGACGAGCACATGGTCACCATTGAATTCGATCAATTCCGTGCGGCCGGATAGCTCGATGGCCGGGCCATCGGGCCGCCGGACGCTTACGTCTGCTGGTCTGATCCCGAGAACGACCTGCTGGCCCTCGTGCAGATCGTTCACCTCGCGTGCGATGGTGAATGCCAAGCCTGTTCCCTTCAACGCGATGCCCGAAGCAGTCGACGTGATCGTCATCGGCACGAGGTTCATCGCCGGCGTGCCGATGAACCCCGCGACGAACAAGGTGCGCGGGTTTTCGTAGATCTCCTCCGGTCTCCCGACCTGCTCGATCCGACCGGCATCGAGGAGCACGATCCGGTCGGCCAGGGTCATGGCCTCCAATTGGTCGTGTGTCACGTAAACGGTCGTCGTCTTCAGCGCCTTATGCAGGCGGGCGATCTCGACCCGCATGTGGGACCGGAGCTTCGCATCGAGGTTCGAAAGCGGCTCGTCGAATAGGAAAACTTTCGGTGTCTTGATCATCGCGCGGGCGATCGCGACGCGCTGCTGCTGTCCCCCTGAGAGTTCGGTGGGCTTGCGATCGATGACCGGCGCAAGGCCGAGCGTCGCGACGACGGCGTCGAGGCGTCGCTCGATCTCGGCAGCCGGAATCTTCTGACGCTTGAGGCCAAAGGCAATGTTACCTCGGATCGTCATATGGGGATAAAGGGCATAATTCTGGAACACCATCGCGACGCCCCGATCGCCTGGCTCGACATCGTTAACCACCGTGCCGTCGATGAACAGCTTGCCGCTGGTGATGTCCTCAAGGCCTGCGATCATGCGCAGTATCGTGGATTTTCCGCACCCCGAAGGCCCCAGGAAAACGACGAACTCGTGATCGGCGACAGTGAGATCGAAGTCTGGGACGACTTGGACCGCGCCGTAGTTCTTGGTGATGCCCCGGCACTCGATCTGAGCCATCAGAATCCCTCACCACTGTCGACAATGATCTGGAGCTTGACGTCGCCTGGACGTCCCTCGGCTGCACGCTGGAAAGCAACCACATTGTCCGAGAATCGGTAGGTCTTCGTGACCAAAGGCTGCAGGTCGACCTTTCCGAAAACGATCAGGGCGAGGGCCCGATTGAAGACATTTGCGCAGCGGAACACCGTCTTGACCCTCTCCTCCTTGGAGATGGCTTTGCTCACGTCGAACTGGACGGGAGCGAAGGGAAGACCAATGAGCACGATGCACCCGCCCGCCCGGCCGGCCTTCAACATGTCGTCGAACACGCGGCCACTGCCGCTCGCCTCGAAGACAAGATCGACGCCCCAATCGTTCGTCTTCTCCGCCACGATAGTCACAAGGTCCGTTTCGCAGATATCGACTAAGGTGATGCCGGGATAGCAGCCCTCAATCGCCAGCCTCTCGGCGCTCAGGTCCGAAATGATGACCTCGCTGCATCCTCCGGCGAGCGCGGCCAGTGCCACCATGATGCCGATGGTTCCGGCTTCAACCACGACGGCGACGTCGCCGGGTGCGATGTGCGCGCGCGCCGCAGTTTGCATGCCGGCCGCCAACGGCTCCACCATGGCGGCCTCGGCGTAGCTGACGTTGTCCGGCAGTCGATAGGTGAAGGCCGATCGATGGATCACTTTCGGCGTGAGGATCCCATGAACGGGGGGCGTCGCCCAAAACGTGACGGCAGGATCGACATTGTAGAGGCCCAGCTTCGATGCCCGCGAGATGAGGTTTGGGACTTCGGGCTCCATGCAGATGGGATCGCCGACCTTCAGGCCGGCGACCTCGCTCCCGCTGCCCAGGATCGTGCCCGCGCCCTCATGACCGAGCACCATGGGCTCCTCGACGAGGTAGGAGCCGATCCGTCCGTGAGTGTTGTAATGGAAGTCGGTGCCGCAGATACCGACGGTATGCACCGCGATCAGGACGTCGGTGGGGCCGAGCCGGGACGGGAAGGCGATGTCGCGGAGACAGAGCTGGTCTTTCCGTTCTGATACAAGGGCCTGCATAGCGGTTCCTACCGGGACTTATTCGAGAACACGGTCTTCATGAAGCTGCTGAGCAGCCCGAGAAGCAGCAATGGCGGGAGGGAAAGAAGCACGACCGCCGCGTTCAGGATGCCCCACGGGACGTTCATGCCCAGCTGAGACATCTCCGATGCCACGATGGGCAGCGTCTTGGCGTCGCTCGTGGTCAGCATCAAGGCCAGGAGAAACTCGTTCCAGACCAGGACGAAGCTGAAGGCCAGAGCGCCCAGCAGCGTCTTCATCGCGACAGGCAGCGCGATCTTGAAGAAGATCGCGTAGGCGCCGTATCCGTCGACGCGGCCCGCCTCCTCGACCTCTTTCGGCACGCGTTGGAACCCCGGAATTGCAAGCCAGATCGTGATCGAAACGGTGAGCAAGGCGTAGGTGATGATCAGCGCCAGGCGCGTGTCGTAGAGGCCGAGGTCGAGCCAGATCACCATGAGCGGGATCGCAACCGCGACGGGAGGCAGGAACCGCAGCGACAGGACGAAGAACTGAACTTCCTTGGTCCAACGATTAGGGTAGCGAGCGACGGCGTAAGCGGTTGGGAGGCCGAGCACGAGCCCGATCACAACGGATACGCCGCACACGATAAGCGAATTGGACAAAGCCTGAAGCACGCTGTCTCTCCCCAGCACGTAGGCGAGGTTGTCCAAAACAGGTGTGAAGAACAGTTTAGGCGTCGGAGTAAGAATGTCAACATTCAGCTTGAATGCGTTCAATAAAGTCCAAGCAACTGGCAGACCGACGAGCGCTGCCATGGCCCAAATGACGATCTGGCTCAATACACGACGCCATTGTCTCATGCGCTTACTTTTTTCCAGACCAGTGTGAAGGTAACAATTGTGATGACCATCATGCATATCGCCATACTCGACGCATAGGATATTCTACCTGCTTCGATGAATCCTTGCGAGAACGCGTACATGTCCAATGTTTCTGTACTGATGCCCGGACCGCCGCGCGTCATCACATAAACAAGATCGAAGGACCGAAGGGATTCGATGGCCTTGACGAAGATGAGGCTGATCAAAGGGGCCTTGAGCATGGGCAGGGTGACGAAGGCGTGGATCTGCCACCCTCTCGCATGATCGAGCCTGGCCGCTTCGATCGGCTGGGGCGGCAGCGCCTCAAGGAGCCTCACGACGATCACGGCGAAGAAGAAGCCCCACTGCCACACGTCGACGAAGGCCACGGCAAACAGGGCGCGGCTGCCGTTGGCCAGCATATCCAGCGTCGTCCCGAAGACGAGACGGTAAGGGTAGGTCACGATACCGTACAGCGGGTGGAAGGCGAACTTCCACACGAAGGCGGCGCACACCCGGGGCAGCAGGACCGGGACCAGGAAGATCAGCGTGAGCACCGCCCGCGCACGTGGCCCAGTATTATCGAACAACAGGATGCCGAGGACGATGGCCAGCGCCATGGTCGAGAATACGGTGATCACCTCCCACTTCAACGACACTTCCAGCGCGTTGAGAAATCGATGGTCACGGATCAGCTCGACGTAATTGCCGAGCCCGATGTACTCGGACGTTGGCGAACTGAGCGTTGTTGTCTGAAAGGAGACGTTCAGGGCGAAGATCGTCGGGACAAGGGCGAGCAGCGCCAGAACCAACATGGTCGGGATGATAAAGACAAAAGGCAGGGATTGCCTCGATTTCAAAGCTTTCTCCTAAAATGCAGGAAGCGCACTGCAAGAGCGGCGGCCGCAGAGTCCGCCGCTCTCTTCAGTTGCATTTAGCGTTCACTTGGAGATGAGCTTGTCCGCGAACTTGTTCAGCTCATCGAGGCTACCCTGGACGTCTGTCCGGCTGCCGGTGATCAGTTCCTCGAGCTCGATGCCCCATTGACTGCCGAGTTCCTGCCAGCGCGGGTCCTGCCAAAAGTTCACGGCCGTCTTGCTTGCCGTCGCCTGCAGCGCAGCCGGGAGTTCCTTGCCGAACATGCTGGCGAACTTATCGCTGTTGATCACGCTCAACCGGTTGAGTTCGCCCGGCTGCCCGGCGTCGAGCCGACGTTGCTCGTTTTCCTTCGACGTTGACCAAGCGACGAACAGGCCCGCGCACGTCTTGCTCGCCTCGTCCTTGTTAGCCTTGGCTCCAATAGCGAAACCATGAGCGAAACCGCCGCCGGTTAACGGCGTCGGAGGGGGAGCGAAGCCGACCTTATCGACGACCTGTGACTGAGACTTGTCCAGCGTGATGCCGGCGAGAGGAGCCGACTCGATGATGAGCGCGACCTGACCCGAGCGGAAGGCTCCGGTCGCCTCATCCCAGCTTCCCGTCTGTGTTCCCGGCGCCGAGTACTTGAAGAGTTCGAGATAGGTGTTGGTCGCATCCACTGCAGCTTTAGAGTTGAAGGCGGGTTTGCCATCCTTGAACCACTCGCCGCCAAAGCCCTTAAAATACGGCATCCATCTCCAGACGTTGGCCCCCGATCCACGCTGACCGCGCAGAGCGGTCCCGTAGATGCCCTTGGCGGGGTCGTGCAGCTTTTCCACGGCCGCCTTGTACTCGTCCAGCGTCGTGGGTGGCTTGATACCGGCTGCCTGCAGGAGATCCTTCCGGTAGACCATGAGGTCTCCGCCGCCCAGGATAGGGGCGAACCAGACCTTGCCGTCGTATGTCGCGGTTGCTTTTCGACCGGGATCGAAATCAGCGAAATCGTACTCCTTCGGATAGTAGTCCATCAGAGGGACGATCCACTTGGACGAAGCGAAGAGAGCCAAATTCGCCTCGTCGATATAGTATACGTTATACTTTCCGATCGTAGACGCATCAGCTTGCGACTTCGATCGACGATCTCCTTCGTTCAGGTAGTCGATCTGGAAGCCAGCCCCCGACAGGGTCTTAAATTCGTCTTTGGATTTTTCCAGCAATGTCAAACCGTCGCGTGGCTGCGCAAGAACACGAACGGTTCCGGAGCAAGTAGCGGCCCGAGATTGAACGATGCTTATCGCTAATGTGCCAATTACTAAGACATTGCGTGCGAGAGCCCATTGGATTCGTTTGGTCAACGTCGCTTCCTCCATTCGATGCCGAAGTTTGCCGTAACGCCTTCGATCTGCACGGAGCGTGCGTCACGCTTTCCCACAACGCTAGCCATCCTGTTTCATCGAATCTATATTCTGTTCCACACCCTGGGGCCGCAGCAGCCGCTGACGGACAAGTGTGGAGGATTGGCCATGGCGCGGGGAGCGGAGCCTCGACAGACCGGGGACGGACCGCACTTCGAGCACGTGTCGATCCCGCCCGGACAGAGCTTTCTCTGGCGCAAGGATCACTACCCCTGGCGACTATGCGAGTGGAACTATCACCCTGAATGTGAAGTACATCTGCTCAATAACGCGTCTGGACTGACTTACATCGGCGATCATGTTGGCCATTTCACCGACGGCCACCTATTCTTGGTCGGCGGCAACCTACCGCATACATGGTTCACCCCGCTGGTTGGAGGCAGCAGGATCCTCGATCGCGACGTTGTCGTTCAATTCGACTTCGATCGAATTGTGGAGATGTGTTCCGCTTTTCCGGAGTTCTCGTCGCTGCAGACTTTGCTCAAGGATGCGGCACGCGGATTGGAGTTTCACGGCTGCACTGCCGTTCAGGGAGCCGAGATGCTGCAGGAGATGGGCAATTGTTCAAGTGGCGAGGCCCTTGCTATTTTGCTCCGGTTCCTGGTCCTTGCGGCGACCTCAAGAGAGTACAAGAAGCTGGCGTCCGAGCATTTCGTCCAAAACGCCCGGTTCGAAGCCTCGCAGGATTTGATGAATCTCGATAAGACGATCGAGTTCCTGAACCGGAACTTCATGCGCAGTATCTCGATCAAAGACGTGGCCAAGCTCGTCGATATGCCGATCAGTACCTTCTCTCGTTTCTTTAAGCTGAGGACGGGGAGTACCTACTCCGATCACCTTCGCTCTCTGCGGATTTGGACGGCGAAGCAGCTCCTGGAAACGACCGAGACGTCGATAACGGACGTTTGCTTCGAGTCGGGATTCGGAAACATTTCCAATTTCAATCGAACGTTTCTGCGTATCACGGGGCTGACGCCGTCCCAGTATCGTCGGGCCCTTCATCAACGCGCCGCGATGACTATACTCGGGACGGGTTCTGCATCGTCGGCGTGATTTCGATGCTGCGAAACAACGGTTATCCAGGATAGACCCCTGCGGTCCAGACGTCCGCGCGCCCGGTTAGTAAGCGAACTGATCCTTGCATGTTCACCGCGTGAAGCCAGTTTGCACACCAAGTTCTCCCTCTACCGCTCACGAGGTCCCCCTCCCCCGATGTTGCGGTGGTAGAAGACCACTATCCTTCCGCGAGCCGGCGATGGGGACCACGCGAAGCATGTCGATGGGGGTCTTGCTGCTTCCTCGCTCGACCGCCCTGCTGGTCCTTTGATGCCCGAAGTGAATTAGAAGTGACTATGGCACGCGCCGTCGCCTTTGCAGCGCGGAGTCTCATCCCCGGTCGGCCTGCCGTCGCACCTTTCCGAAATGCAAAGCGAGGTAGGTTCCGATCGCAAGCGCACCGACGAGGATGCGGTGAAGTCAGCATTGAGTCCCATCGTCAGCGCGTTTCACTGAGCGCACGCCTTGGCCGAGGTGATCGCGCAGCAGAGAGTCACAACCCGTTTGTTCCGCTCGCTTTCCCTTGCCGCGCGCGATAGCTGACCTCATGGCTGAAAGCATTCTCCTCGTTAGACTGAGCAATGAGCGGCGAATCCTCACGCTGCTCCGTGTGCAGGGGCCGATGACGCGGGCCGAAATGGCCAGGCGGCTGGCCCTGACCCCTGCGACGCTGACCAACCTCGTGGAGGCCCTGATGGGCCGCGACCTCGTTGTCGTCGCGCCCACTGCGCGAAGGGATGGCGACAGGGCCGAGCTCGGACGTCCGGGCTTCAACGTCTCGCTAAGCCCCACGGGCGCCTATTTCCTCGGCGTCGAAATAGGCATCGGCGTCATCCGTTTCGCCCTCCTCAACCTGGCCCTGGAGGTCGTTGCCCAGGGCGGGCGGACCGTGGCGCGTGACATCGGGCCGGAGGCGGTCCTCAAGATCGTTGCGTCGCGACTGAAGATGCTGTCTCGCGTCCTCGCCGACGGCAGGAGCATCGAAGCGGTGGTGCTGACGGTGCCTGGCTTGGTGCGCTCGGACGGCTTCGTCGTCCACCTGCCGATTCTCGGGTGGCGCGACGTGAACCTGCAGGCCATTGCGGAAGCGGCGCTGTCCCTACCGGCCACAGTCGAGAACAATGCCAACGCCGCCGCGTTCGGCGAGGTCTACCTGCGCCCGCAAATGGATCGCGATTGCGTGCTCCACCTCAAGCTTGGAAGCGGCTGCGGCGGCGCGGTGATCGTCAATGGCCGCCTTCTCAGGGGATCGTTCGGCATGGGCGCTGAACTCGGTCACGTGCGCATCGCCGCCCATGGGCCGCTCTGCAGCTGCGGTCAACGCGGCTGCCTCGAACCCCACGTGACGCTCGGGGCCTTGAACAGGTTGATGGGAGAACCCGAGTCTGCGGAATCCCTGCTCGATCTGCCGTCCCGCGTCGCGGCCGCGGCCACGGCGGGCGACGAGGCGGCGCTCAAGGCCGTCCGCAGCATCTCCGACCACCTCGCCACCGGCATTGCCAGCTTAGTCAACGCCTTCAACCCTCGCACCGTTGTGCTCGGCGGCCCCATGCGCCCGGTCATCGCGCTCATCATCCCCGAAGTCTCGGCGGCCGTCGCCGCCCGAATTGTTCCGGGGATGGTTGCACCGGAGATCGAGGCGTCGAAGCTTGGTGTCATGGAATGCGCGATCGGTGCCGCCACGATCGCGCATCACCATGCGACCGACATTTCGCACGTGGAGGTTCAGCCGACAGTGTGACCTTGACACGCTTGACCATTAGTTTATTTATCAAACAAAATATACCGGAGATCCTGATGCCAACGAAGGACGATCGCACTCTCCGGGTCGGCGTCTTGGGCTGCGGTCCCATCGCCCAGGCGGCACATTTCGAGAGCTGCACTAAGGCCCGTAACGCCGACCTCTATGCCATCTGCGACGTCGCGCCCGACCTGCTCGAGCGCATGGCCTGGACGCATAAGCCCGCGCGGACCTTTTCGGACTACGACGCCATGCTCGCCGATCCGGCGCTGGAAGCGGTGATCATCGCGACCTCGGACGCCTTCCACGTGCCGGCCTCCATCGCGGCGCTCGAGGCTGGCAAGCACGTGCTGTGCGAGAAGCCGATCGGCGTCGACGTGGCCGAGGTGGAAAGGCTGCAGGCGGCGGTCTCGAAGACCGGCAAAATACTTCAGGTCGGCCACATGAAGCGCTTCGACGCGGGGTTGCAGGCGGCCAAGTCCTTCATCGACGACGGCATGGGCGAGATGCTCGCCCTTAAGGCTTGGTATTGCGACAACACCCACCGCTATGCATCGACCGAGGCGGTGCAGCCCTTGATGGTGGCCAGCAAGGCGGCCCGCCGACCGAGCGGCAATCCGAAGGGCGACCTGCGCCGCTATTTCATGCTGGCGCACGGCAGCCACCTCGTCGATACAGCCCGCTTCTTCGCCGGCGAGATCGTCGAAGTCCAAGCACGGCTCAACGAGCGCTTCGGCGCCTATTGCTGGTTCGTCGACGCGGCCTTCGCCACTGGCGCGCTCGGCCAGCTCGACCTGACCGTGCAGGTCCGCATGGACTGGCACGAGGGCTTCCAGATCTACGGCCAGAACGGCAGCGTCCTCGGCAAGACCTTCAACCCCTGGTACTACAAGTCAAGCGAGGTCGACGTATTCGATGAACGCGACGCGTCCACCCGCCGGGTTCTCGGCGCCGATGGCCACTTCTACCGCCGGCAGCTCGAAGGTTTCGCCGCCACCATCCTCGACGACGCGCCGATGCTTGGCGCCGGGGTGGAGGACGGCGTCGCCTCCGTACGCGCCATGGTGGCCATCTCGGAATCCGCCCAAACGGGCAAGCCCGTGCGGCTCGCCGACGCCATGGGAGCGGTGTGATGCGCATCGGCATCTTCGCCAAGACCTTCGCCGGCCCTGGTCCGCAGACTGTGCTCGCGGCGGCCGCCGCCGCCGGCTACGGCGCCGTGCAGTATAACATGGCCTGCTCGGGCCTGCCCTCAATGCCGGACAGCGTGCCCGACGGGATCGCGGCAGCGATCCGCGACGCGGCGGAGCGCACGGGCGTCGCGGTGATCGCCGTCTCGGCGACCTACAACATGATCCATCCCGACCCGGCGGTCCGGACCCGCGGGCATGCGAGCCTCGAGCGAATCGCGGCGGTGGCGCGCGATGTTGGCGCGCCGCTGCTGACCCTCTGCACCGGGACGCGCGACCCCGCCGACCAGTGGGCCCACCATGCCGACAATGAGACAGCGGAGGCCTGGGCCGACCTCGGCGAGAGCATGGCGACGGCGCTTCGCATCGCAGACCATTACGGCATCGACCTTGGCATCGAGCCCGAGCTCGCCAACGTGATCGACTCCGCCGCCAAGGCGCGCCGCTTGATCGACGAGTTGGGGAGCCCGCGGCTCAGGATCGTGCTCGACCCCGCCAACCTCTTCGAGGTCGAAACGACCGATCGGCAGCGCGAGATCGTGGCGCAGGCCATCGCCCTGCTCTCTGACCGGATCGTCATGGCTCATGCCAAGGACCGGACGGCGGAGGGCGGCTTCACCGCGGCGGGCACGGGCGTGCTCGATTATCCGTTCTACCTGCGGGCCCTGCGCGACGCCGGCTTCGGCGGTGATCTCGTGACCCATGGTCTGACCGAAGCCCAGGCCTCTGGCGTGGCGCGCTTTCTCGCAACGACCGTCGCCGGGGAACTGGCGTGACAGCCGCGGCGACGGCCAGGCCCCACTTGGCGCTTGTTGAGACCGGTCATGGCCCAGCCATGTTGTTCCAGCACGGGCTGTGCGGCGACGCACGCCAGCCGGCCGACGTCTTCCCGTCCGATGCGTTTCGTTGCCTGACGATGGAATGCCGCGGCCATGGCGGCTCCGATGCCGGAGACCCCGAGAATTTCGGCATCGCGACTTTTACCAACGATGTCGCGGCGGTGCTTGATGCCAAGCTTTTGGGTCCCCTCCCGGTCGGCGGCATCTCGATGGGCGCGGCCATCGCTCTCCGCCTCGCCGTGCACCGTCCCGACCTCGTCAGCGCGCTCGTCCTCGCCCGGCCGGCTTGGGTAACGGAGGCCGGCCCCGACAACATGCGGCCCAACGCCGAGGTCGGCGCGCTGCTGGACCGCCACGGCGCCGCAGGCGCGCGCGCTATCTTCGAGGCGGGCAACACGGCGGCGCGCCTTTCAGAAAACGGTCCCGACAACCTCGCGTCCCTGCGCGGCTTTTTCTCGCGGGCGCCCTTGGCTGTCACGTCGGCGCTGCTGACGCGCATCTCCGCAGACGGGCCCGGCGTGAGCCGTGCGCAGATCACTGGGCTGCGCATCCCGACGCTTGTCATCGGGCACGAACGCGACGTCCTGCATCCGCTTGCGATGGCGCGCGAGCTTGCCGCACTCATCCCCGGATCGCGGCTGTCGATCATCCCGCCCAAGGCGGACGACCTCGAGGGCTACCGCACCGCCTTCCGGACCAGCCTGCGGACATTCCTCAAGGAGCACTTCCGATGACCGCGCAAACCGACTGGCTCCAGGCCCTGCCGACCGGCAGGCTCATGGCCGAGATGTCGCTCTGGTCGGCCGACCTCTGCCGCATGGCGGACGACCTCGCCCGGATTGATCCCCATGCCGACATTTACCATCTCGACGTCGCCGACGGGCATTTCTCACCGGCCCTGCTGATGTTTCCCGACCTCGTGGCGGCGATCCACAAGCTGACCCGTAAGCCACTGCACGTTCATCTAATGGCGACGGACGACATCCTGCTTGACCAGATCGTGCAGTTCGCCGAGGCCGGCGCCGACCTGATCAGCATTCACCTCGAGAACCGCAACATCGATGAGGGGCTGGCGCTGATCGCCGCGAATGGACTGCACGCCGGGCTCGTCGCCCAGCTGCATTCGCCGGTCGCCTGTTTCAAGCCCTATCTCGACCGTATCGCGATGCTGACCCTGCTGGGCACCCGCATCGGGGTGAAAGGCCAGGACCTCGACCCCTCGGCCTGCGACCGCCTGCGGGAGGCACGCGCCCTGATCGGGGGCCGGACCGGCGGGGGCCGCATTGTGCTGGCGGCCGATGGCGGCATCCGCGAGCACACCGTGCCGCGCCTTCGCGCTGCTGGCGCAGAGACGATCGTGATGGGCTCGCTCGCGTTCGGGGCGCAGGATCTCGCCGCGCGCGTGGCGTGGGTCCATGCGCAGACGTTCGCGTGACGCCATGACCGACGCGCTGGCGATCGGCATCGACCTTGGGGGGACGCAGGTGCGCGCCGCCCTCGTCGATGGCTCCGGCGCGCTGCTCGCGCGGGCGGCCGCGCCGACCGACGTCGAGGGCGGTCCGGAGGGCGTCATCGAGCAGATGCGTCGCCTGGTGAGCGAGGTCTCCGCCGCCTCGCCTCGGTTGACCGCCGCGGTCGGGATCAGCGCGCCGGGCCCGCTCGACACCGACACCGGCATCGTCCTCCACATTCCGACCCTTCCGCGATGGGACGGCTTTCCGCTCCGCGACAGACTCGCGGCCGAGTTATCGCTGCCTGTCGTCCTTGAAAACGACGGCATCGCGGCTGCCTACGGCGAATGGCGTCATGGCGCCGGGAAGGGGCTTGACCACCTCGTATACGCCACGATCAGCACGGGCATCGGCGGTGGCGTCGTGGTGGACGGCCGCCTGCTGCACGGGCGGCGCGGCATGGCCGGGCACATTGGACACTTTCAGATGGTGCCGGGCGGGCCGCCTTGCTCCTGCGGCGCTTCCGGCTGCTTCGAGGCATTGGCCGCAGGTACCGCCCTCGGCAAGGCCGGCCGCGCGGCGGCCGAGCGGCATCCCGGCTCGCTGCTGGCCGCGCTGGCCCTGGCCGGCTCGCTGGGCGCGCATCACGTTGTCGAGGCCGCACGGCAGGGCGACGACGTGTCAATGCGCCTCATCGAGCAGGAAGCGGAATACCTTGGGATCGGGTTCACCGGCCTCATCCACCTATACAGCCCGCAGCGGGTGATCATGGGCGGGGGGGTGGCCCTAGCGTTTGACCTCTTGGAGCGCGGCATCCATGCCGTGATTGAGCGTCAAGCGATGGCGGCCTTCCGCGACGTGCGGGTCGTCCCCGCCGGCCTGGGCACCAACTCGGGCCTCGTCGGCGCCGCAGCCCTCGCCCTCCGCAGCGCCATCGCGGCGGGGGTGCCGGCGCCATGAGCATCCTAGCCGCCTGCGACCTCCTCATTTTCGACTGCGATGGCGTGCTCGTCGACAGCGAGCTCCTGAGCATCAAGGCAATTGTCGAGGTGCTGCGCGGGGCAGGCATCCCGGCGACTCTGCCGATGATCGAAAAGCACATCGGGATGAAGATGGCGGACACGCTCTCGCGACTCGCCGAAGAAACCGGCCATGTGATCCCCGCCGCGACAGTCCATGAAATTTGGCCCGTCACGAGGGCAATTTTCGAGGTCGAGTTGTGCGCGACGGCCGGCATCGAAAGCTTTCTCGACGCCACCGAGGCTGTCCGGCGCTGCGTCGCGTCGTCCTCAGATCCGGAGCGGATCGCTGTGAGCCTCGGCCTGGCCGGCCTCGCCCGCCGATTCGGAGCGAACCTGTTCAGCTCGTCACAGGTGTCGCGGGGGAAGCCTGCGCCCGACCTCTTCCTCTTCGCCGCGGACCGTATGGGCGCCGACCCGGGCCGCTGCATCGTCATTGAGGATTCGGTGCATGGCATCAGGGCCGCGCGCGGGGCCGGCATGACGCCTTTCGGCTACGCGGGGGGCAGCCATGTCTCGCCGGGGCACGAGCGATCGCTGATGGCCGCGGGCGCCAAGGACGTGGCTGTCGATTGGGGCGACTTGCTGCAGCGCCTGACGGCCTGAGCGCGCCGCCTAAGACGCCAGTAGGCGTAATAGAGAATTAAAGAACGGAGGAGACGATGTCGGATAAGAGGATCAGCTTGAATGGCCGCATCGCGGTAGTAACAGGCGGCGCGAGCGGGATCGGCGAGGCCTGCGTCATGGCGCTGCTTGCCGCGGGCGCCCGCGTCGTGATCCTTGATGCAAGCGACCGCAACATTGCCGATGCCGGGCAGCGGCTGGCCGGAAAGGACATCGCGTTCGATAAGCTCAACGTCACGGACCCGGACGCCGTGGAGGCCATGGCGGCCCGGCTGACCGAGCGGCTCGGACGCATCGACATCCTGGTGAATTCGGCCGGCATCGGCCGGCAGACTGCCGCCGAGGACATCACCCCCGCCGAGTGGCGCGAGGTGATCGACATCAACCTGAGCGGTACGTTCTACACGGCTCAGGCCTTCGGCAAGCGCATGCTCGACGGCAGGGGCGGCGCCATCGTCAACATCGGGTCGATGGCCGGCGACATCGTCGTGCGGCCTCAGAAGAACGTCCATTACAACGCATCCAAGGCGGCCGTGCACCATCTCACCCGGTCCATGGCCGCCGAATGGGCACCCATGAAGGTGCGCGTCAACGCGGTGGCGCCCGGCTTCATCGAGACCCCGATGAACGCCTTCGCGCTCAAGTCCGACGTCGAGACGACGGCCATCTGGCTCGGCAACACGCCCATGGGGCGCGTCGGGCAGACGGACGAAATTGCGTCCGTTGTGGCGTTCCTATGCTCGGACGCGTCCAGCCTGATGACGGGCGCGATCGTCGCCGCCGACGCCGGCTACACCCTCTGGTGACGGCGAATGCCGAGATCCAAACTTCTGGAGAGCCCATCATGATCGCCTTGTCGAATGCGACGCTCGCCGAATTGGGGCCAGCGATCGACGTGCCCCGCTACGACCGTTCCGCGCTGCGGGGCGGGATCGTCCATTTCGGGGTCGGCAACTTCCACCGCGTCCACCTCGCCCTTTACGTCGACGACGCGCTGCGGCGCGCTTTCGACCCGTTGTGGGGCATCGTCGGCGTCGGTTTGACCGACGGGCCCGCCGCCCGTGCCAAGGCCGCCGCCTATGCGGCGCAGGCCGGCCTCTACACTGTCACCGAATGCGCGCCCGATGGGGGCGTGGCCACCCGGGTGATTGGGGCCATGGTCGACTACGTTCATGCGCCCTGCGATCCCGAGGCGGTGCTGGCGAGGCTTGCCCATCCGGATGCGCGCATTGTATCGCTCACCATCACGGAAGGCGGCTACAACATTCGTGAAGCCGATGGCGCGTTCATGTTGGACGCGCCGGACGTGGCGCACGACCTCGCGGGTGGTCCGCCCCGGACGGTCTTCGGGTTCGTCGTCGAGGCTCTCGCCCGCCGGCGCGCAGCGGGCCTGCCGGCCTTCACGGTCGCGTCCTGCGACAACCTCCGGGGCAACGGCGACACCTCGCGCAAGGCCATCGTTTCCTTCGCCCGGGCCCGCGACCCCGGCCTCGCCGACTGGATCGACCGGGAGGTGGACTTCCCCAACAGTATGGTCGATCGGATCGCGCCGCAGGTCGGTGAGGCCGAGCGCCTCGCCCTCAACGCCCGGAGCGGCGTCGACGACCTGCTGCCCGCGAAGGCGGAGCAATACAACCAGTGGGTCTGCGAGGACCGGTTCCGGCACGGCCGGCCCGACTTCGAAGCCGTCGGCGTCCAGTTCAGCGACGACGTTGCCGCCTATCTGGCCCTTAAAGGCCGGATGCTCAACGCCTGCCACATGCTGATGTCCTATCCATCCGTGCTCAGCGGCTACCGGCTTGTCGACGAGGCTATGCGTGACCCGCGCATCGTCGACCTGCTGATGACCTTCGTGGATCGAGACGTCATCCCCCACGTGCACCCGCCGGCGGGCGTCGACTTCGCCAAGTACAAGACCATGATCGTCGAACGATTCTCGAATCCGGCGATCGGCGACCAGGTGTTGCGGATCGCCGGCGACGGCGCGGCCAAGTTGCCGATTTTCCATGCGAAGACGATCGCGACCCTCGTTGCGGCGGACGAAGACATTCGGCGCGAGGCGTTTCTACTCGCCTGTTTTGCGCGCTACTTGCTCGGTCGCGACGATGCCGGCGCATCGATCCCCGTGGTCGAGCCGTCGCTGTCGCAGGCCGATTGGGACCTCATACGCAGCGAGCCGGCGGGCGTGCTGCGCGCGTCGCCCTTCGCGTCGCTTGCATTGGACCAGCACCGGCCGTTCGTGGCCGCCTTCGACGGCTACTGGGCTGCGATCGCCCGGCAGGGCGCCGCGGAGACCATCGAGAGCACGCGCACATAGGGTGCCCAACTCGGCCGGCGGCACGCGCCCGCCACCGTCGACGCATCTGCAGTTGGAGGAATTCGCATGTTCGATTTCAGCAATCAGACGGCGCTCGTGACGGGCGGCTCAGGAGGCATCGGCCGTGCGGTCGCCGAGGCGTTCGGCCGGGCCGGCGGGCGTGCGATCGTCGCCGACCTCGACATGAAACGCTCAGAAGGCGTCGCGGACGCGGTCGGCAACGGATCCTTTGCGCTTCGCCTCGATGTGAGCAGGATCGAGACCCTCGACGACGATATCCGCGCCGCGGCGGAACGGGCCGGCCGCATCGATCTACTCGTAAACAATGCCGCGGTGTTCGACCTGATGCCGATCCTCGACGTCACGCCGCAGAGCTTCGACCGGCTGTTTGCGGTCAACGTCCGCGGCTTCTTCTTCGTGATGCAGGCCATCGCGCGCCTGATGGCCGCGGACGGTCGCGGCGGCAGCATCGTCAACATGGCCTCGCAGGCGGGACGCCGAGGAGAAGCAGCCTCGTCGATCTATGCAGCGACCAAAGCGACCGTTATCAGCCTGACCCAATCTGCGGCCCTCGCGCTTATTGGGCAGAACATCCGGGTTAACGCCATCGCTCCCGGCGTGGTCGACACCCCAATGTGGGATACGGTCGATGCGCTCTATGCCAAACAGTTCAATCTGCCTCTCGGCGAAAAGAAGCGGCAGGTCAGCCTCGCCGTCCCTTTGGGCCGCATGGGCCGTACGGAGGAGATCGCCAAAGCGGTCCTGTTCCTGGCTTCCGACCAGGCTGAGTATATTGTCGGCCAGACGCTCAACGTAGACGGCGGCAACGTTCTCAGTTGACCAGGATCAACGCTGTTTCAGATCGGGGCCGAATATCTTTCCGGAATGAAGTATACCAAGCGGATGAACGAGGAGGATCTCGGCTTGACCTGACATCGAGTCCGGCCCCCACTTCGAAAAGATCGTGACAGACGAAAGCGGAGGCTTTTTGTGGCGTTGTGCGCCGCGCAGCAGGCATCAAGGCGGCGAGTTACGCCTCCGACGCCGCGGAGCCGGCGCGCGCCGTGTTCTGCAATCAGGCGAAAGGCTACAGCGTGACCAAGATGATGATCGGCATGGGCCAGATTGGCGGTTACGAGGGAGAGTTCGCCATCCTGTCCATCGTCCCCACCTCGACGAACCAGAACGACCAGGTGGAGTACATGAAGCAGAGGCGCGATTGTAGCAGCGCCGATCGCACTCCATCACACCGAGCATAGATGCCTCGATCTCTTGGGGGTACCATGCCGGCACGATGCGGCCCGCATCGCCTCGGCCACCTCGGGAATGATGAGGGAGACGACCGGCCGGATCGGGCTGCCGAAGACGACGACGCGGAGTATGAATACGTTGAGGGGGCTCGCGATCTCGGTCAGCGAGGTGGTCGGCGACGCCAATAAGTGCTTTTGCGCCGTCTTATCTCCCGCCAAGGCCGCCGCGGCGACGCGATCCGTTAGTTCAAGAACGACTTCGTCGAGCTGAACACCTCACATCAGCCCTGTTCAGGGCCTGGAGCGTCACGTGGGGTTTGAGGCAGCCCCGTTGACCGCAGATGCATCGCCCATACCCAAGTTCCACGCCCATGCCGAACAACCTTTTGAGCAGGCGACCCTTGACGATGACCGCGACCCGTAGCCGTCGCCGAGTTAAAGCGCGCGATCCTTAAAGTCCGTTTGACAACTATGGGTGTGTCAGTCTTCAGATCAACAACTCAGCTATGGCAATGTCGATCATGGCTTCGGAGACGTCGAGCCTGGCCTCGTAGTCTGGCACGAGGCGCCGATGGCGTGTCATCCATCCGAGTGTTCTCTCGACGACCCATCGTCGCGGCAGTACCTTGAAAGCTGCTTCTGTCCGCTTGATGATCTCAAGCGTAAAGCCGAGAAACTCGGCTTTGTTGAGGAGTTGACGTCTGTCGTCGGCGCCGTCGGCGAAAAGATGTCTGACCCAGCGTCAGCGGATGTGGATCGCGTCGAGAACCGCCTGGGCGCCAGCGCTGTTAAAGATACCGGCTGTGGTCAGGTTGACCAGGAGCTGGCGGCCCTCCGTGTCGACCGCAAGATGACGTTTGCGTCCAACGATCTTCCTGGTACCAATATGGCCGCGTGTCCCATGTGCAGCCGGAGCCTTGATCGACTGGCTATCGATCACTGCCACACTCGGTTCGGGATCCCGCACTCCCTGAGCTCGGTCGATCATCCGGGCCACATCGTGGATGGTTCTGAACATCAAAGGCCGGTCAGCCGGCGAAACCACCAATAGACGGTTTGCCAGCGCGGGAAATGGATCGGAAGCATCCGCCATTCGTAGCCTGAACGGACCAGATGGCGAAGGGCGTTCAAGACTTCCCGCACATCAACCTGTCGAGGTCGGCCCGTCGAGGCCACTTTCTGCAGAAATGGCGCAACGGCCGTTCATTCATCATCGGTCAGATCGTTGGGGTAGCGTTTCGTCTTCCTCGCAATTTTGGCCATCCGGCCATAGCTTTCGGCTGTCCACATCAGAAGCCTGAATCACGCCGATCGCACCATGTCAAAGTTGTCAAACAGACCTTCGAACGCAGGCTGCGGTTAAAAGTTAGTTCGATCGCACCCTGACATGCTCTCTAGCTATGCTGCGACATCGATCTCGGGCAGCATTGTAGAAATTCTGACGCTACGCGTGAAAAGCTCGCCCGCTGTTTGGGCGCCGAGCGGCTTGCCGAGAAAATAGCCCTGCCCATGGTCGCAGCCGTAAGCGATCAGGCTGTCGAGATCCTGAAGGGTCTCGATGCCTTCGGCAATCGTGTGCATGCCGAGGTTTTTCCCCAAGGTGATGATCGTCTCGATGATCTTGGCCGACTCGGGGTTGATCGACATGGACTGGACGAAGGAGCGGTCGATCTTTATTTTGTCGAATTTCAGCTCGCGCAGATGATTGAGGCTGGAATAGCCCGTCCCAAAATCGTCCAGCGATATGCGAATGCCGCTCGCTCGCAGTTCTGCCATGACGACCTTCGCAATCGTGATGTCGCCAATCAGGGCATTTTCAGTGATTTCGAGTTCCAGGCGGGCTGCCGGAAAATTCTCTTCGTCGAGGATCGCGAGCAATTTGGTCGGCAGATCCAGGTCGGAAATCTGGCCTGGCGTGATGTTGAGGGCAAGAGTGAGATGGTCCGGCCAGGTTTGGGCATTGCGGCAGGCCTGCCGCAGGACCGAGTAGGTCAGTTCTGGGATGAGGCCCGCGTCCTCGGCGATCGGAATGAAATCGCCGGGGGGAATTACGACATCGCCGTCGTGCCAGCGCGCGAGGATCTCGAAGCCGA
This sequence comes from Lichenihabitans sp., assembly GCA_965214365.1. GTDB lineage: Bacteria > Pseudomonadota > Alphaproteobacteria > Rhizobiales > Beijerinckiaceae > Lichenihabitans. The sequence goes on along the minus strand of CBDCBM010000001.1, from coordinate 764,321 downwards.
GGATCTTGTCCACTTTGAGATCGACCAGGGGCTGGAAATGCGGGCGCACGTCGCCTTGCGCGATGGCGCGTCTGATCCGGGCTTCGAGGTCGGCCCGTGCCCGAAGCTCGACATCCATGTTGGGTTCGAAGAACCGGAAGCTGCCGCGCTCCTCCCGTTTAGCCCTGAACATGGCAAGGTCGGCCGCGTGGAGCAGCGTTTCGGCATCCTTGCCGTCGGCAGGCCAGATCGCGATGCCAATGGAGGTTCCGACGGTGACGACCGTATTGTCGATGGCAATGGGCTTGGCGAGACTAGCGATGATTCTCTTGGAGAGCCGGACGGTGGCGTCGGTGCCGGGTTCGAATTCCATTACTACGGCAAATTCGTCGCCGCCGAGACGGGCAACCATTTCGCCGCTGCGCACTTCCTTGCTCAGCCGCCGGGAGATTTCGCACAAGACCTTGTCGCCGGCGCTATGGCCGTGAATGTCGTTGACGGGTTTGAACCGGTCTAGATCGAGCACCAGCACGCCGCAAACCAGCCCGCGTCGCTTGCTTCGGGTGATGGCGCTCTTAATGTTGTCCGCCAGGACGCGTCGGTTCGGCAGACCCGTGAGGGCGTCATGGCGCGCCATCGACTCGGCCAGCCAATGTGCGGCCTGAGTTTCCTCATGGGCTCTGGCCAAGGCGATGGCGTTGTTGCGGAACACGTTGAGTGCTTGGGTCATGGCATCGATCTCGTCGCCGCGCCCCGAGGGGGGAAGCGTGACGTCGAGGCGGCCCTGAGCCAGGCTCAACAGGGCCTCGGTGATCTTGACGAGGGGACGGAAAATCCTGGCCCGCAGCAAAAGGACGATCAGAAGGCCGATGGCGAAGGCGAGGCCGGCCACCACGATGGCCGTCAACTCACCCTGTCTGGCGATACCGGCCACTGTTTCGCGCGCGTCCCTGGCCTGGGTCTCGGCGAGGTGCGCCAGACCCCGGGCCATTCTATTAGCTTGGTCGAAGGCCGCTGCGAGCTGGTCTTCCTCATCGGTAGCGTTCTGTCCGCGAATGCTCGGCGAAATGCTGAGGATCCGCGCCTGCACGGACAGATAGGTCGAGCGGCTTTTTTCGAGATTGCGTAGAAGGGTTCGTTCAAGATCCGAATCGACGAACGGCATATAGGATACGGTCTTGGCCTGAAGAGCCTTGATGCGACCCTCGATCGTTTGCCTGACCAGGCTGTCCTGCTGTTCGGTATTCGACTGTAGAAGGAAAGCATCTACAAATCGGACTTGTTGACCAAGTTCCACGATGTCGTCGGCTATCCTGGTCTTGGCGACCATCTTCCCATTGAGATCACCGGCAAGATTGCCGATCTGGTTCATCTTCACGATCGACGTGGACGTGACCAGCAACAGCAGGACGAGCATCGCTACGAAGCTGCACAGCACGTAGGTACTGATCTTCGGATGTTTCATCGCTCTCTCGGCCCGGCGGGGTGGCAGAATTCGATCAAAGTGCCCGTCATTTGTTAATAAAAGCCAGAATTTGAAAGCAAAGGTATCATTGAGCGGGTAAGTTGGTGCCAGGTTCTAGCGTGGGGTTAGTCTACAAAATTGAATCCAGGTTAACACAAAGACTCATTATGTTACCTCGGACACGGATCGGACATAAGTGGCGGCCCAGTGGTTTCGGCTGCTGCGCTTCGCCGAAATGATTTGCTTTCGAGAATGAGAGTTATCGGAGGTAGCCCTTGCCTCGAAAGCCGCAGCTTTCGCTCCAGATTTCTGGAACAACTAAGCCATTGGTGTTCTGGACGCCCGCCTCCGCTCCCGATGTCCTGGATTCCGCACAGGCTTTGTGCACGATCCGGCCTCAGGAGGATCAGCCGTTTACAGACGGAAACGCACCCGCGCGAAGATGGAGGTTTTGCGCGGTTTGGTCATTGGCTTTGAAAGTCCATTTTGGGATGAGCAGCAGCAATATGCCGTCATGAGCTAGATGCGCTGGAGCCCTGCTACTTAATGTCGCGGGGCATTGTTCCTCGAGGGGGCTGCAGGACGCAGCTACATGGAACACCGGCTTCCCTGATCGCGTTCACGGCGCATGAACAATATTTCTAAATTCCCCGTCCCCCGAGCGATCAAGGGACAGGTTCAGCGCGACAAGGCTCGGATAAAGTCTGAGATTGCCGGAACGGACGGGGGTATAGACCCGTTCGCCGCTGCCGTGCGCGCCACGCGCATGCCAATGGTTATCACGGACCCGAACCAGTCCGATAATCCGATCGTTTTTGTCAACAACTCGTTTTGTAAGTTGACCGGTTATGCCCGCGAGGACATCGTTGGACAAAACTGCCGGTTCTTGCAGGGACCCGACACCGATCCGGCTACCATCGTAAAGCTGCGGGAGGCGGTGGCCGCGCCGCGGTCTATCGAAATCGACATCTGCAACCACAAGAAAGACGGGACGCAGTTTTGGAACCGGCTGCTTATGGCACCGGTGTTCGACGCAAACGGCGCATTGGCCTACTTTTTCGCCAGCCAGCTGGACGTGACGCTTGAGCGGGAGCGGCTGATCGCCCTCGAAGCCGACAACGCCATCCTTACCGCCGAGCGGGAAGCCAACCAGGCGCGTCTGCATTTCAGCGAGGAGTCGCTTCGACTGGCAACGGAAGCCGCCGAGGTCGGAACATGGGATCTCGATTTGACTAAGGATGTGCTGACCTGGACGGACCGCACCAAGGCTATGTTCGGCATCTCTCCTAATGTTCCGTGCAACATGATGGACTTTTATGCCGGCCTGCATCCGGAAGATCGTGATGCCACGTCCAAAGCGTTCGCCTCGGCTCTCGATCCAGCGAGGTGCGCCACCTATGATGTAGAATATCGCACCATTGGCAAGGAAGATGGCGTTGTCCGGTGGGTCGCGGCCAAGGGCAAAGGTATGTTTGACGTGGATGGCCGGTGTGTCCGCGCTCTCGGGACTGCCATCGACATCACCAAGCGTAAGAGGACAGAGGAATGCTTGCTACGGAGCGAGGCCGCGTTGCGCGACCTGAACGCCAATCTGGAGACAAGAGTAGCGGAGCGGACAGATGAGCTTGCAAGGGCCCAAGAGGTGCTGCGGCAGTCGCAGAAAATGGAAGCGGTCGGACAACTGACAGGTGGCTTGGCCCACGATTTCAACAATCTCCTGGCCGTAATTTCCGGCAGTCTCGACCTGCTCGAACTCCGCGCGTCGCAAGGTCGGTTCAACGAACTTGAGCGATTCGTGTCGGCCGCGCAGACCGCTTCCAAGCGTGCGGCCTCGCTCACACATCGGCTGCTGGCGTTCTCGCGCCGCCAGACGCTCGACCCAAAGCCGACAGCGGTCAATCAACTGGTCGCAGGCATGGACGAGTTGATCCGCCGCACGGTCGGTCCCGAGATCGCCGTGGAGGTCGTGGGGGCGGGCGGATTGTGGACGACGCTTGTCGATCCGCGCCAGCTTGAGAACGCGCTTCTAAATCTGTGCCTCAACGCCCGCGACGCCATGCCGGACGGCGGCCGCATCACCATCGAGACGGGCAACCGGTGGCTGGACAAGCGCGGTGCGCGGGAGCGGGATTTGCCGGAAGGCCAGTACATTTCATTATGCGTTAGTGACACTGGAACCGGGATGCCTCCGGATGTCATCGCCCGCGCCTTCGAGCCGTTCTTCACCACGAAGCCGACGGGACAGGGCACCGGCCTTGGCCTGTCCATGATCTACGGCTTTGCCCGCCAGTCGGGGGGACAGGTCCGCATCTATTCTGAGGAGGGACAGGGTGCTGCGGTCTGCATCTACCTGCCCCGGTATTATGGCGAGGGTGTCGCGAGCGAGGATCCCATCAGCATTGCGCCGCCACGTACTGAGCGCGGCGAAACCGTGCTGGTCGTGGACGACGAAGCGGCCGTTCGGATGCTAATCGGCGAGGTCTTGAGCGATTTAGGTTACAATGCCATCGAGGCCACGGACGGGCCGACGGCCATGAAGATATTGCAGTCCGATCTTGCTATCGATCTGTTGATGACGGATGTCGGCCTCCCGAACGGAATGAACGGGCGGCAGATCGCGGATGCTGCTCGCTCGATCCGGCCGAAGCTCAAAGTGATATTCATCACCGGCTATGCAGAGAACGCCGCAATTGGCCACGGTCATCTTGAGCCAGGCATGACTGTCGTCACGAAACCGTTCGCCATGGACGCCCTTGCTGTTCGTATTAAAGACATTCTGCCGGAATAGCTGACGGCTGCCATGATTAAGCCTGCCAAGCTGCAATTTATTTGATATCTGGAACAAGGCGGGGCGCGCACCTCCGTTCGTCCACTTCAGAAAAAGGTGTTTATCGGAAGCAGTGGTCCACGCCGCATCCCTGGCTTTCGCTTCAACATCCAGCTGCTGATTGTAATTACCACTCCCCGAAGCGGCATAGTGCGCCATCACTCTTCCTCGATATCGGGGTACTGCAGGGGAGCCTTTCCGAGCTTTCTGACGATCCTCGGGTAATCGGCTCCGGGCTGCGTAGGCCTGGTTTCAGTAACTTCAACTCGGAAGCGCCACTCGTCGCCATAGTCGTACAAGAGGGTCATCTTTGAGCCTACCTTCGGGAAGACCGCGCTGAGGCGCGTGTCCTTCACACTGCGAGAGCTGCTGCCCTCGATATCGGCGAAGAGTTCGAACCGCCGGGGCGAGTCGAATAGCTTACCGGTCAGCTTTAAATAGAAGCCGTAGGCGTGGTTCATGTCGAAGCCGAATGCCGTTATGATGGCTTCGGCCAGATCGGCGAGCGTGAACCGCCCCGGATTGACCGGAGGCTGTTTTGTTTGAGTCACGCCGCCATGGCTGGCTCGTCCAACATAGCGTAGTAGCGCTTTTCGGCTTCGACTGGCGGGATATTGCCGATGGGCGCGAGCAGGCGTCGGTTGTTGAACCAGTCCACCCATTCGAGCGTGGCGAATTCCACGGCCTCGAACGAGCGCCATGGTCCGCGCCGATGGATCACCTCGGCTTTGTAGAGTCCGTTGATCGTCTCGGCGAGTGCGTTGTCGTAGCTGTCGCCGACGCTGCCAACCGATGGCTCGACTCCCGCCTGGGCCAGGCGCTCGGTGTACTTGATCGAGACGTATTGGCTGCCTCGGTCGCTGTGATGCACGAGGCCGCCGCGATGGACGGGTCGTCGCTCATGAAGAGCCTGCTCCAAAGCGTCGAGCACGAAACTCGCATGCGCTGTCCGGGATGCTCGCCATCCGACGATGCGGCGAGCATAGGCATCGATCACGAAGGCGACGTAGACAATGCCCGACCAGGTCGCGACATAGGTGAAGTCAGAGACCCAGAGCGTATTCGGCCGTGGCGCTTTGAATTGCCGGTTGACGTGGTCCAACGGGCAAGGCGCCGCCTTGTCGCTGATCGTGGTGCGGACGGGCTTACCGCGAATGACACCTTGGAGACCGAGATCGGCCATCAGCCGTTCGACCGTGCAACGGGCGACGCCCAGGCCTTCACGGACCAATTGGCGCCAGACCTTTCTCGCACCATAGACCTCGAAGTTCTGAGCGAAGACCCGGGCTACCTCTGGGCAATTACCCACCCCCATTGTGAGGGCGGATTTTGCAGGCGCCTGCTGGGTCAGACCAGGGTGGCGACGATGACGGCGAACGGGTTTGCGCCGCTCAGCCGGGCGGTATCGATCGCCGTACGAACGTCCGCTTCGGCCTCGGCGGCCCACATCGCCCGATAGCCGTTGGTGACTTTCCGCTGGATCACGCAAGGACGAAGTTTGCGCTCGGACGTATTATTGGTGACGTCCACCTCGCCGGGATAGTCGCAGAAGGTGAGAAGCTGATCTTTCGCGCGTCCGATCTTGGCCTGTAACTTCTGTGCGAGATCGCATCTGGTTGTCGCGGCGAGCAGGTGTTTGAGTTGCTGTTCCAACTCCCGCTTTTTCCGCCCGAGGGTCGAGGCCGCGAAACCCGTGATGGCTTGGGCGAGGTCGAAGGCCTTTCCCAGCCAGAGCTTGAAGCGGAGGGGAAGATCGTCCGACCCATGCTCCAGCGCGAAGGCCGTGTCGCGGGCCAGATGCGCCAGGCAGGTCTGATGCTTTATCCCATGCGCCTGCTGGGCGGAGTAGCGGTCCGAGATCCAAACCTCGGGCACGTGCCCGGCCATCATCTCGTCCACAACGCGAGCGGCGCGGGGATAATCGGGCTGATGCACCACGGCGTCCTTGCAGTGGAACACCCAATGATACGAGTTCGTGCCTTCGATCCGGACGCCGGTTTCGTCGCTGGCGACGATCCGGGCGCTGCGCAGAATGGCCTTCGCTTTATCGGCCTCGACCTTGAACCTCGGGTGGGAGCGGATGAACATGTTCATCATCAACGCGCCTTCACTGACGCTCAGGCCGAAAGCATCGCGGAACATGCCGCGAAGACGCTCATAAGACAGCGCCTGGAAGCTTTTGTAATAGATCGCCAGCGCATGGATGCGCGCGCCAAACGGCGTCGATGTCGCCACCGCGGGTGCGGCAGCCTTCGCCTCGAGGCCGCAACGCCCGCATCGGCAGGCAAAGCGCCGGTGGCGCACGACATGGGGTTTGACCGCCGGCATATCGACCTCGTCGTATTCGCCGATCAATTCTCGCTCGGCATCCACGGAAAACAATCCGCCGCACTGTTCGCACGCGCTCGGCATGTGGTCCCGAACCTCGTCGGGGTTCTCCGCCAGCCGACGATTGTGCGGTTCATGTCCAGCTTTTGTCAACGGGCACCGAAGTTTCCGCAATTGTGGGCAGGTAAAATTCCCTAGATTGGCGGCGGGGTTGATCGACGGTCAGCCGATCTGGTGATCGCCTTGTTCTTTCACGGGCGGTCGTCCACGGCGCTTGGGCGCGGCAGGCAGGTTGGCGAGGTGATTGGCTCGCAGGTTGTCAGGAACGAGAGCGGCGTGCTCTCGCATGCGGTAGCTTGAGCCTTCGATCTGGATGACCACGGCGTGGTGGAGGAGCCGGTCCAAGAGGGCGGTAGCGACGACGGGGCTGCCGAATATCTCGCCCCATTCGGCGAAGCCCCGGTTCGAGGTCAGGATCATGGCCTTTTTCGTAGCGGGCGTTGACCAATTGGAAGAACAGGTTGCCACCGCCGGCCGTCACCGGCAGGTATCCGATCTCATCGACGACGAGCAGCGATGCGCGGCAGAGGAAGCGGATGCGCTCGCGCAGGGCGCCCTCGCGTTCGGCCTTGGCGAGTTGGGCGACCAAGTCGGCAAGCGGGATGAAGTAGACGAGCTTGCCGGCGCGCACGGCCTCGACGGCGAGCGCCGTGGCAAGATGGCTCTTGCCGGTTCCTGGCGGCCCCAGAAGGTGGACGACCTCGGCGCGCGCGATGAAGTCGAGGCCGGCGAGGGCCAAGATACGGTTGCGGTCGAGCGAGGGCTGGAAGGAGAAGTCGAAGCCGGCCAGCGTCTTGATCACAGGCAGTCGCGCCATGCGCAGCGCCGCCTTGATCCGGCGGTTCTCGCGCAAGGACAGTTCCTCGAGAAGCAATTCGTCGAGCGCTTCGATGCCATCGATTTGGCCCTGCTCGATCCGGCGCAGGGTGGCGTCGAGCATTTCGAGCGCGCGCGGCATCTTCAGGCTTACAAGGCTATGGCGGATGTTATCGACCCGTGACGCGGCGCCGAGCGTCATGGCCGGCCTCCCGTCGCCAGCTGGCTGCCGATTGCCTCGTAGACCGCTAGAGAGCGCAGCGGGACCCGGTCGCCAAGGCGGCCGATGGTGACGCCGGCGACGACCCCGGTGCGTCTGACTCCGGCGCTGCCGGTGCGGTGGCTGCGATCGATGCGATACTGCTTGCGCCCTTCAAGGACCGCATGTTCGGCGACGACAGCACCAAGGTCGAGGATGCGGACGAGATCGGGCAGTTGCTGGACCTCGACAAGCCGTCGGGTGCGATCAGGCACGCTGTAGTAGTTGCCGCCGACGGCGACGAAGCCATCATGGCTCACCCGTCGTTCGAGCTTGAGCACGGCGTCGAAGCGGTGGTCGGGCAAGGTCTGCAATTCGGGCTGCTCGGCGGCGAACGCCTCGCAGACGACGCGCTGGGTCGTACCGTGGACACGGGCGTTGGCCACCGTGTCGAGCCAGCCGATCAATTGGGCGTTGAGATCCTCGAGGTTGCGGAAGGCGCGGCCCAGGAAGAAATCCTGGCGGATGTAGCTGAACGGCCGCTCGACCTTGCCCTTGGTCTTTGCACGATAGGGCCGGCAAGCACGGGGTTGGAAATGGTAGTGCCGGGCCAATGCCAGCAGCGAGCGGTTGTAGATGATGTGGCCGGCATCGTCCTCGCCGGTGACCGCGGTCTTCATGCGATCGTAGAGGATCTCGATCGGCGTCCCGCCCAAAGCATCGAACGCCTGCATATGGCAGCGCAGCAGGGTCTGCAGATCCTGATGCATGACGTACCGCGCGAAGATAAAGCGCGAGTGGCCGAGCACGAAGCTGAAGAGCCAGACGATCCGGCTGGTCCCGGGATCGTCGGCGAAGTCGACGACGAAGCGGGCAAAGTCTACCTGCGCCTGGACCCCCGCCGGCGTCTCGAAGCGCATCTCATAGGGCTTGGGGCCATTCTCGGGTCGGATCGCAGCCAGGTAACGCTTCACCGCCGTGTAGGCGCCGCAATAGCCGAGCTCACGGATCTCACGGGTTAACCGGACGGCGCTGAGATCGGGAAACGCCGTCACACGCTCCCGCAGGAAGTCCAAGAAGGCCGCCAGCTTGTTTGGACGTCCGACCGACCGTGGGCTGTAAGTCGGCGCTTCGACGCCACGCTCGATATACTTGCGCACCGTCTTCGGGTCTCGCCCGGTCCGCCGGGCGATGGCGGTGATCGACACACCCTGTCGATGCAGCTCGAGGATCATCATCAGCTCTCCAAGTCGGATCATCGTCGCCCCCTGTCCAAGGGGGCCAGCGGCGATGACGGCTCGGTTCGTTCCGCCGGGGCTAGCCCCGGCGGAACGAACCGAAAGGAAGGCCAATCAGGGAATATTCAAAGCCCACAATCGCGGAGAATTGCAGGACCGATGACAGCTTTCGCTCCGCCAGGACGGGCGTTCTCGCGCTTCTCCTTCTTGTCCGTCGAAGGCGGTTTGGAGGATGTGCGCGACGTCTTATCCGGCCGCTGGAGCTGGAGGACCAACTCGATCAACTGCTCTTTGCTCAGATGCTGCAAATCATGGCGTTCCATCTCAGCATGGATTCAGACATCCGACCCCGACGCAAGCGGCCATTGCCTCGTCGCCAAGGGGGTGGGTAATTACACCTCTGGCAGCAAGACCGCATCTCGTTTGGCCCGAAGGGACAGCTTCTCGGGATCGGCGCGCTTGGCCACGTGAGCGTGATAGCTCGAAGGGGCGATCGGCAGCACCTTGCAGATCGGCTCGACCCCATAGGCCCCACGGTGGTCGTCGATAAAGGCGATCATCGCTTGAATGGGCGGTCGAGCTCCGCCTGGGCAAAATACGCTGATGCCTTGCGCAGGATCTCGTTGGCCTGCCGAAGCTCCCGGTTCTCGCGTTCCAGAGCCTTGAGCTTGGCTACCAGATCGGTCGTCACGCCCGGTTTGCGGCCGCTGTCGACTTCCGCCCTCTTCACCCACTCGTTCAGCGTCTGCGCGGTGCAGCCGATCTTGCCCGCGATCGACACGATCGTCGCCCAGCGCGAGGCATGCTCCGCCTCGTGCTCCAGCACCATCCGCACCGCACGGGCCCGCACCTCAGGAGAAAACTTGTTTGTCGTCTTGCTCGTCATCGCTCCACCCTCTCAGGAGTTGGAGCCTCCGACAAACCCGGGGCGGTTCATGCTCGAACTCGACACCTCGATATCCCGATGAAGCCTCGCCCGAAGAGAGGCTCGGATGATCAATGTCGCGGGCTGAGTCATGTGGCTTTCAGGGGCCTAGCCTGGACGATGCCGGCGTAATGGGCCGGCCAGTTCCCGGCATGAGCGCCGGAGCGGTCGGACGAATATCCTGCAGGGCGAAGACGTACTCAACGTAAACCCGGCTAGCCTTGATGCCACCTTCTCGCCTTGCGTGTTCCGCTGCTGTAGCGCCTGCACCAGGGTCGCGCGCAGCGTCGCATCGAGACGAAGAGTCTGGATCGCCGCCTTTGGTCTGCTTCTCACGGAAAAGCAAGATGGTGAGGCATCCGGCAGGCGGGCTACATCGCCATATCGGGCCAGATCGTCGATGACATCTTAATCGACCTTCACGTAGATCGGACCACGTTCGATCACGGGGTCAAGTATCCCGCTCTCGAGCTCCTCGGCCACGTCGAACATGCCGGAAGGATTGGGATGCGGCGTGGGATAGCTGAGCGCGGCTTTCACCTCCGGGGAATAGAGATAAGCAGCGACCACGACCATGGATAGCCAGTAGAAATCATCGGCACGGTCGCTGTTGAACCCGCGCAGCCGGTCCCACATGTCCGCCGCGCTCACGCTGGACAGATCCGCCATGACGGCCACGAGCTGATCGAAGCGCGCGTCGAGGATCGCCAGCGCCTGCGCAGTCAGGCCCTCAAAGTCCTCGATGGCGCTTCCTGACGGATTGCTGTCGGCTGCAGGAATGAGTGTGTCGGCGACGAGCCGAAGAACCCGCATCTCCCCTTCCGTGAGTGGTCGCCGTGCGTGTCGTCTCGTCGTCGAGACCGAAAGTCGGGCTGGGCTGGAGCCCTTAAGTTGCAAACTCACAATGGACCTCGTGTTCCGATGTGTCGTCCTCGGCTTTGATGACGTTCACGAGATTCTTTGCGATGCGGAGCGCAAGCGCCGAGATCGTGCTCGTCGGGTTCGCCGAACCGCTCGTGACGAAAATGCTGCCATCGGCGACGAGAAGGTTCCGCACGTCATGGGCCCGACCCATGCTATCCACGACCGACGTCAGCGGATCATCGCCCATGCGAGCCGTTCCAAGCAGATGTCCCGGCTCGCCTGGCATTTCCGGCATCGGGATAACCTTTTTTGCACCAGCGGCTACGTGCGCCTCGACCATGCGGGCAAGTGTAAAACCCCTGATCTTCAGGGTGTTCTCGCTAAAGCGATAGTGGATCTTGGGGGCCGGGATCCCGTCGCTGTCGCAAAGGACCGGGTCGAGGGTCACCCGGTTCGACTCCTCGGGTAGGTCCTCCACGTTGGCTGCCCAAAGGATGGCGCTGCGGGCGTCGCGGATCACCTGATGGAAGGCAGAACCCCATAGGTCTTCGAAGGCGAGCAGGCGATGAGGGTCGACGCCGTTCATGATCAAGCCTGGCGCCGTCGACGCATGCAGCTTCGAGCCACGGACGTAACCGCGCGACCGGTCGGTCTCGTGAAACTGCATCGATGCGACCACGGCTCCGAGCGGGCCTCGCCAAGTCTCGAGGTCGTCCTCATAATAGCCCATCGCGCAGCAGTTAGGGTGAAGCATGAGGTTCTTGCCGACGAGCCCGGATGAGTTAGCGAGGCCGTAAGGGTGCCGCCGGGACTTTGAGATAAGCAGAAGCCGGGGGGTGCCGATACCGTTGGCGCAGATCGCAACGTAGCGAGCTCGGGTATGACGCCGTTCGCCCTGACTGACCCAGGCAGCGCCGGTGACCCGGCCTTCGTCGTCGGTCGTGATCTCAGAGACACGAGCTCCGGTGACAAGCTTTGCTCCGGCCGCGATCGCGGCCGGCCAGAACGCGATATCTGCGGATCCCTTTGCGCCCTGAGGGCAGCCCTGCACACAAGTACCCCAACGCACGCAAGCAGCGAGGGAGCCGTGCCTCTGAGTTGGAATAGCGTTCGCCCCTGGCCACCAATGCCAGCCGAGGTCGTTCAACGCCTTGGCAGTGCGCATCCCCGTCTTGCCAAGCGCGTGAGCTGGTTGCGGCGGCGACAAGCCTTCCGGATAGGCGGTGTCTCCTTCGAGACCGGCCACGCCCAAGAACGCGTCGATCGCGTCGTAGTCGGGGGCCAGTTCGGGGTAGGATATCGGCCAGTCGTCAGCGACACCGTCGAGTGTGCGCACGCGGAAATCTGAAACTGTCAGCCGCGGCCAGAGCGCCCCGAAGTGAATCGTCGAGCCGCCGACCGCATTGTACATGGCAGGTCGGAGGTCCGTCTCCGACAGTTCCAGCGGATAGTCGGCCGGGTTCTTCCGCTCGTTGGATTCCGTCTGCCAGTGGCTGCGGGCAATCACCTCCCACATGTCGAAATTGGCGGGATAGTCCGCAGGGCTCGTCCAGTCTCCTTGCTCAAGGCACGTAACCTTCAGGCCGGCGAGCGCGAGCGTGTGGGTCATGATGGCGCCCGACGGACCAGCGCCAACCACGAGCACATCGACCCCCTTATTGTCTTCAGTCATGGACGCGAGCACCTTTCCACCGAGGTGTGGGACAAGTTTTCGTCAAACTTTTCCGGCGGGCTCCCTACATGCACCCGCCGTCAGCGCACCGCACCACCGAGGACAAACCCAGCTTTGAAGTGACGAGACGTGAAGAGATAGAGAATGACGACCGGCAGAGAGTAGACGATCGAATAGGCCGCGATGGCCCCATAATTAATGGATGTGGAACCCATGAAACCGTAGAGGCGGACAGGCGCAGGCTGCTGCGAGATATCGCTGATCAGGACGATCGGGATCAGAAAGCTGCCCCACGCGTTAACGAAGCCGAAGATCGCCGCCGATGCCAGACCAGGCATCGTCAGCGGTAATACGACCGAGCGCAGAACCCGCCATGTCCCGGCCTGCTCGATGAAGGCTGCCTCTTCAAGGTCGAGCGGAATGGCGTCGATGAAATTCTTGATGAGGTAGATCTGGAACGGCAATGCCGTCACGCCGAGTAGCACCCCGGTCGGTATTATCGACAGCCAACCGAGGATCGTGAACATCTTGTATATGGGCACGATCAGAATCGTGATTGGGATGCCTGAGAGGAAAAGAATCGTGAGCAGGATCGGACCTTTAAAGGGTATGTGATGCCGCGAAAATGCGTAAGCAGCGAAGAAGGCAGCGACGGTTCCCACGACGGTCGCAATGACTGAGAGGAACAAGCTGTTGCCGAGCGCGCTCAGGTTTTCGGGTTGCACAGCGGTGAGGTAATGCGCTTGAGTGAGCGTCGGAAGCTTAAGTTCAAAAGTCGCGGTTCGGTCCACAGAGGCAAGTACGAGCCAAAGCATCGGGATGGCAAAAAAGATTGCAATCACGATGATCACGACGTTGCTGAGGACTTTATGAACACCCCAACGACTGGCCACGTTCGGCGCCAGATCTCCCCACGGCGGCGCAGAACCGAGGGTGCCGATGGCAGGCATCTGTCGGGGTTTAAGCAGTGGAGCTATAGTCATCGACGCGATTTACCGATATAGACAAAGATTGCGCCGATGACTGCCGACATGATGACGATGACGTTGCCAAGGAGTGCCGAGTAACCAAGTTTGTGAAATTTAAAGCCTTCCAGGTACGAATAGACCGGCAGAATGTTCGTCTCGTTGCCCGGGCCGCCGGCTGTCATCAGATAAATGAGCGCGAAGTTTCCGAACGTCAGTAACGTCATTAGCAGCGCGCAGGTGACGATTGTAGGTTTAAGGACTGGAATCGTCACTCGTATCAGACGTTGTCGCGACGATGCCCCCTCAAGCGTTGCAGCCTCAAGGATATCTCCTGGGATGTTGCGGAGCGCCGCCGAGAACATGATGACCGATAGGCCTGCAAGCGACCAGGCATTTGCGGCAGAGACCACCAACATGGCGTGACTGTAAAGCAGATCCAGTTTGCGATCACCGAGAAGCATCGCAAACACGCCCGATTGTGTGCTACTTGCGATCCAGACGAACGCAATTGTGGTCGGCGGCAACGTCCACGCCATGATCGCGAGCGCACCGGCGATGAAACGCACACTCGGCATGCACTCCTGCATGGCGATCGCCATAACGAGACCGAGCAATGTCGCACCGATCGCCCCCGAGCCGACAACGAAAATGACCGTAAGCCAGAGCGACTGATAGAAGGTCGCGTCGCCAAGCAGGAAATTGACGTTACTCCAACCCGTGAAACGATAGTTAACCGAATGAAGGCCGATCAGTTCAAGGTTCGTGAACCCGAGATAGATCGCGTAGAGGACGGGCAGGAGGAACATCGTGACCAGGAGCACGCCGGCCGGCGCGAGAAGCGCAAGACTGGCGGCGTTGTAGCGTGGCCGATCGAGCCGCGGCTGTCCGTCCTGTACCCGCAATTTTGAGGGTACACCTTGCATTTGCGCGATCGTCATCGATCAGCTCCGATCTGTCCGCGTTCGCTACTTCAAGGCTGTGACGTGATCGCCGCCGAGTTGGTTGGCCAAGTAATCGTGCATGACCTTGATACCGTCATCAATGGAGGTCTGCGGTTTCAGTACCATCATCTGTGTCGCCTGCTGGAATGCGTTGGCCCAGACCGGGAACTCGGGGTTGGATGGCATGCTGGTCGAGGTGGGAACCAGCTTTGCGAAATCTTCTTGGAAGGGCTTTGCGGCCAGGTCGAGATAGTAGGGCTCGGTGCTGTAGGCCGGCACGGGCGGAACGACGAGAACACCGGCTCCCAGCGAGAGCATGTTTTGCTTCTCCTGCATGATGTCAACCACCGACCAGGTCAGGTCCGGATTCTGTGAGTTTTTATAGACGGAGAGATCCCAACCCCCGAACGTGGCGCTCATTCCCGGCGCTTGGCTTAATGATGTCGGAACCGGTGCGAAGCCGATCGATTTATCAGGATCGTCCCAGCATGGCAGACAAATATTCTTGCCCCAGTCTTCCGGAATCCAGTTCCCGGCAAAGATGATCCCCATCGTGTGTTTGGCGATAAGCGGTCCCGAATTATTGGCAGCGTTGGGATCCATGATCTGCGAGCTTGGCGCCAGCAGCCCTTCGGCCGAGGCGTCGCGGTAAAATCCGAGGACTTCCCGCAGCCCCTTGCTGTCGGCGACCCATTTGCCTTCCTTGCTATCATAGATGGTCGGCGTGCTTGATGCCGCCATCAGCATGCCGGGTCCCATCACCACGCCGAAGGTACCCTGAGACGTTCCGGTTATAAGCCAGATCGGGGACGCGTCGGGTGCGCCCTTCTTGATCGCCCGCCCGGCGTCGAGAATGTCCTTCCAGCTTTTCGGGCTCCAGTCACGCGGCAGGCCGGCCTTCGCAAACAGCGTCCGGTCGTAGAGCAGGCCGAAGGTGTTTATCCCCTGGCTGACGCCGTACACCTTGCCGTCAACCTGACCCTCGTCCTTCACCGATTGCGGGAATTCTTTCCACCACGATTCGTTTTTTAGCCGGTCGTCCAGCGGCGCCAGAAGGCCGCTCGCGGCGAACTGCCCAACCGTCACGGCGGCGTATTGTATGATGTCGGGCGCGGTGCTAGGCGAGTTGAACAGAAGACTGATTTTGGTAGTATAATCGTCGTACCCGCCTGGAATCGGGATGAGTTGCAGCGTATCCCCGGGATGCGCCTTCTCGAACTGCGCCTTGATGTCGGTGAACCACTTCGTCGCCAGTTCAGGGGTGGCGAACAAATAATCGAGACTATAGGCGACTTTGACGGTCGCACCGTTGGCTAGTGCAGGTATGGCGCCCGTCCCGACTGACGCAAGAGAGATCGCGGCTGCTAGCAGCGGGCCCGATGTCCGGCGCTTGAGCGGTTTGATCGTCATGGCTGAGGTCCTTTCGATTGCAAAATTGTCGGGTCACGACACCAGGGACGCATCCGCTGCGTGTAGGACGAGACTACTCAAACTGTTACCTGTGGAGGCATCGAAGAAGTGTAAGTCGACCGGATCGAAGACGAGATCGACCGTGTCTCCAAGTTGAACCGTAGCGAAACTTGGGAAACGTGAGTTCACCTCTGTTCCTGCGACGTCTACGAGAACAAATGTTTCCGACCCGGTTGTCTCCAGCGCGGTGACGGAGCCCGTGATCTTCTCTTTACACCGTGTAGGCGCATCTTTCGTCCAATGAATGTCGTCCGGGCGCACCCCCAACTCAACGTGTTGCGGGATCGCGGTTGGCGACATGGTGTTCGCTGCCACCGCAAACTGCGCCCCGAGGCATCGGACCTGGACCAGGTTGCCATCACGAAGCAACTCGGCCGGGAGGATATTCATCCTGGGGGACCCGATGAACGTGCCGACCGATCTGTTGGCCGGGGCGCGATAGAGTTGAGCGGGCGTATCGACCTGCAAGATCCGACCCTGATTGAAGACTGCGATACGATGTCCCATCGTCATCGCCTCCACCTGATCATGCGTGACATAGACGGTTGTGACGCCGAGCCGACGCTGAAGCTCTGCAATTTCAGTGCGCATGTGCGTGCGTAATCCGGCATCGAGGTTCGAGAGGGGCTCGTCGAGTAGAAAGATGCTGGGCTGCCGGATCATGGCACGGCCCAGGGCCACGCGCTGGCGTTGTCCGCCGGACAATTCACTGGGACGCCGGTCCAACAATTGTCTCAGCCCGACGAGGTCGGCGACCTGATCGACGCGCTTGGCGACGTCGGTTTTCGACTCACCTCGGACATCCGGCCCGAAGGCGAGGTTTTTGCGCACCGTCATATGCGGGTAGAGCGCGTAGCTCTGGAAGACCATGGCGACATCCCGCAGGCCAGGCGGCATCAAGGTGATGTCTTTGTCGCCGAGGCGGATCTTTCCGTAGGACGGCATCTCCAAGCCCGCCAGCATCCGCAGCGTTGTAGTTTTCCCGCAGCCGGATGGTCCTACGAAGACCATGAACTCTCCGTCCCTGATCTCCAGATTGAGATCATGCACGACCGTGAGTGGGCCAAAGGTTTTCCACACCCTCTCAAAAGTAATTGTGCTCATTGCGGCCGCCAGGCTTTCCGGTTGGCAACCGCACAGTCGCTAGGATTGACGCCCGTCCAGCCATCCGTTGTCCTCGTCGGCGCGCCTTCCAATGCAAGGCAACCTGCATCGGGAGTCGACATCGGTTTGAAAAATCGCGCCATCGACCACTCCTCAGCGTGCAGAAGTACATTAACAAGTGTGCACACTTTACGAGCCTGGTCAAATCAATATGGCCGTTGTTCGTACCGAATGTTTGGTCCAATTTGTTGATTGATTGGGCAATAAGCAGAATGCCTAACGTGCGCGCTATGCTGATTAAAGTGGCGTTGAGCGTCTCGCAGAGCGATGCGTTGAAGGGTTGACCCCGAATGGCTAAATCGTCCTATGCCACTGGATCGGGCAAACCGACTATCCGCTGACCGGGCAGCGAGTCGAGCGACATATTTGTTGCGCAATGTCGAAGCGGCTGCCGTTGCATAACTTGCTCAGTGACGAAACCTATCGGCTCGACCGGTTGGCCTGTTTGTGACCGACGATCGACGCAACGCTCTCAGACAGATCTTGGCGCGTCTGACTTCGCCGGGAAGATCGGAGGGACGCAGCACACGTGACCGGCGGGAGATCAGGCTGCGGCCCAAACGGCCCGCCAGGACGTTTCGAAGCCCATCGGTGGGTTCGACAACAGAGCGGCCACCTCAGGTCCGGACAGCTTCAGCCGTCCTGCCCAATTGCCCCCGGTAAGCATGCGGCGTAGGCCGCAGTGGCGCTGGTCTCCCTGGCTATCGACTAAACCGCGTCAGGCTTTTCGGCCCTCGGCTTGATGGTGGCGGTGAGGACCTTGCGGCGTTTTTCGATGATCCAGGGTGCGTCCTTGTGGATATCGACCAGCTGTTTAAGGCTCTCGATCCCATCATCGGTGAACGCCATCGTCCCGTCTTCACTGACGCCGACGATCCATAGCTGACCATCCTCGGTGTCCATTTCTTCGGCGACCTCGAACAGCCAGTCCTCATCCTCGCCGAGCAGTTCCGCAACGTGGCTGAGCGTGAACACATGGCTGACTTTGTTGACTTGGCCCATGATCAGGCCGCCTGCTTCGCCAAGCCTTGCTGTTGCGAAGTCTTCCAGCTCCAAGGCAGCAGCTCGTCAAGGCGATGAAGCGGGTGCGTGGCGATGCGTGCGAGGACGTCGGCCAGCCAGGCTTGTGGATCGACATCGTTCATCTTGGCGGTGACGATGAGGCTGTACATGGCGGCGGCGCGGTGGCCGCCGCGATCGGACCCACAGAAGAGCCATGACTTTCGGCCCAGAGCGATCCCTCTGAGCGCCCGTTCGGCGGCATTGTTGCTGATGCAGATCCGGCCATCGTCGAGGAAGCGGGTGAACGAGGGCCAGCGCTTGAGCATGTAGTTCATGGCCTTGGCGAGGTCGTGACCACGGGCGAGCCTAGCACACTGCTCACGCATGTAGACTTTGAGGTCCGCCACCAACGGTGCGCTCAGGTCCTGGCGAACCGCCCGTCGCAGCTCGGCGGTCTGGCCATTGATCCTGCGCTCGATCTCGAACACGGCGTCGATCCGGCGCACGATCTCCATGGCCATGGGAGAGATGACAATCTCCTTTTTGCCGGCGGACTTGCGCCGCGCATTCTCCTCGAGATCGGCCATGGCGAAGAAGGGCCTGCGGGCGTGGACCCAGCACGCCGCCTCCTGGATGAGGCCCGGTGCGCGATCAGCTTCATAGAGCTTGGCGTAGCCGTCAAAGGCGTCAGCCTGAAGGATTCCGCTGTAGCCGGCCAAATGGGCTTGCGGATGCTCGCCCTTGCGATTGCGCGAATAGTAGAACATCGCCGCCGGTGGATCCGATCCGCCGAAGGGTCTGTCGTCACGGACGTAAGTCCAACATCGCCCGACATCGCAGCGTCCCGAGGCCAGCACCGGCACGGTCGTGTCGTCGCCATGCAGGCGTTTCGCCGCCAAGACGTGGGATTCCACCCGCCGCAGGAGCGGCTCCAACACCGTGCAGACGGCGCCCACCGCGTCGGCCGCGGTGGACAGGCTGATCGATACCCCTTCCCGGGCATAGCGCTCGATCTGCCGGTTGAGCGGCTGATGTTGTCCGAACTTCTCGAACAGGATCATCGCCAGAAGGCTGGGGCCCGCCCAACCTCGGGGGATCACATGGAACGGCGCCGGCGCCTGGCTGATCGTCTCACAATCGCGGCAGGTGAACTTCTCCCGCACGGTCTCGATCACTTGCCATTGACGCGGGATCGTCTCCAGGGTCCGGGTTACGTCCTCCCCCAGTTTGCGCAGCCGGGTTCCGCCGCAGCATTCACACGCCTTCGGCGGCTCGATTACCACGCGGTGCCGGGGCAGATGGTCTGGAAAGGTGTTGCGTTCGGCCGGCCGCTTGCGAGTAAAGGCCGCCACTGTCGTCGTCGTGGTGGCGGCAGCCTTCTCGGCAGCGATCTCGTCCGCGGTGGCGCTGGCCTCCAGCTCCTCGAAGGTCAGCTCCATCTGATCGATCAGCCGGGCGGATCGCTCCGACTGCGGCCCGTAGACCTGCCGCTCCAGTCTGGCGATCCGCAGCTTCTGATGGGCGATCAGCGCCTGATCCTCTGACGCCATGGCCTTGGCCACAGCCAGTTCGGCTCGCGTCACCAGCAGCGCGGCTCGCAGCACGTCGATATCGTCTGGAAGGGCTTCAAGACCGGCGTCCATGACAAGGATTGAATCATAAAAACATGAGCTTGTGGCAGCTAAAACGACCAGCGCCACAGCAATTTTTGCCTATCCGGCGCTCGCCGGTCGCCACGTCTGTTGCGGATTACGCCAGTCGATCGCCTCCAACATGAAGCCCATCTGACCCACTGAAATCGAAATGGCGCCGTCCTTGGCGGATGGCCAGACAAAGCGCCCGCGATCAAGACGCTTGGCGTAGAGCGACAGGCCAATCCCGTCATGCCACAGGATCTTTACCAGATCCCCCCTGCGTCCACGGAAGATGTAAAGATCGCCCGCATGGGGATCTCGCTTCAGCCCTTCTTGAACCTCAAGGGCCAGTCCCTGCATGCCGCGGCGCATGTCGGTGTGGCCGGTCGCGATCCACACACGCACGGTCGAGGACATGGGAATCATCGGAGTGCCCGCAAGGTCGCCGCGATGATCCGATCCGGCGCCGAAGCGTCGATCCGGACCCGGATATCCCGTCCCAACTCCACAACGACCGCCGGAGGGGGCACAAGGGTCGGAACCGGCTCCGCGGTGATGACCGCAGGCAGGAACGCAGGCGTCCGAGCCGCAGCGTCCATCTTGCGCCGCCACATATACAGCAGCCCCGTCGAAACATCATGGCGCAGCGCCACCTGCGAGATGACCGCCCCCGGCGAAAACGCCTCTTCCAAGATCTGTCGCCGGCTCTCGTCCGACCATCGCCGACGCCGATCGACCCCCGTCACCAACACTGTCTGGCTCATCCGACTGCTCGTAAGCGCGCTCTTAAGGTCACTCTTAAGAGCACATCATTGGCTATGCGGACGTTGCCCGAAAGGCGGCCCAGGGCGGAGGCTTACTGCCCCCGCACATCCCGGCGCTTTCGATCGACCGCCACAGCCGACGTTTTTGAAGCGCTTTGCGGACAACGTCGAGCGCAGGTTCGGAGTCCTCGTCGCAGGCGCGTCGGCATTCTCGCAGCGATGGCGCATAGTCAACGCGGCCGTCGAAACGCATCGAGGTCGACGCGCTAACTTGAAAGAGTGGCGAACCTTAAAACCCGCAATTTCGAGCGCGACGCTCAGCGCCATATCCGCAGCCACACTTTTCGCCGGCAATCCTCCAGTCGCCCGATAAGCCGTCAGCGTAACGGCGAGGCTCGCACCGGCCGAGACCCGATGCGTCGGCCATGGATCATGCGGCCTTGAATCGCACAGCGCTAAGATATCGCATGATCGGCAAAACCGTAAATGCTATGGAGGTCATTCGATCATTAGACGGTTCGGTCAAGGAACTTGATGTTGCCGGGATTTAAGGGGAACGCGGTTGCGACATCCGTCGCCGTCTGCGCGCCCGTGAGAAATGAGGCCGTCCTCACTTTCGCGTCGCCCTCTAAAACGTTGCGGTCGTAACAGATATGCAGACCGCGAGATATAGGCCCGATTGCATGCAGTCTGCGGGCGGGTAATGCCCGGGTTGATCATCATCACCAGGCCTCGGCGACCTTAGTTCTACGCATCGCCGAAAGCAGCCGAGAGCGGACGTATAATTGATTACTTCGGTCATCAAATTGAGACGCACCTTCGCCGTAGTGCAACCCGGCCCGACAGGCCAGCTGGGCTGGGTAACAACTCGTGGCTAGTTGGCGCGAAGCCATTAGCCATTACCTCGCAGCCGCACTTTCTGTGGGCTCAACCCTGCAGGACTCAGTCCACAAGTGCCCAAGTTTGATCATGCACAGATCGTCCCCGCTCCGTAGACGGTCGATTTTCTGTTACGAAAAGCTTGAGCAGCGCTTCCTTGAGCGCCGACTGAGCGTCTGCCACCGTCATCGAGATGTGAGCCTGTAAGAGCTCGATGCCCTCTTGCGCAGCGCGTCTCCCCGCCGCCTCGACGATGCGATTGTGGCCATCAAGCAGATCGTTGTTGCTATGCTCAATTTGCACACGGCGGATAAATCGAATGCGGGCATTGAGCCCCTCGAGCTGCCTGACGATCTCCGGATTGCCTGACAGTTCGGCTATCAGGATGTGGAACCCTTCATCGAGGTCGAGGATTTCATCGCCATCGCCAAAAGCATAGCGGGACTTGGCACGCGTCCAATAGTCCTTAAGCCGCGCAATTCCCACATCGTCTGCGCGCGCGCAGAGCAGCTTGAACGCTCCTGTTTCCACGATCACTCGCATTTCGTAGAGATCCAGCAGATCGCTAATGTCCAGGCTGCGGAAGAAAAAGCCGCGATTCGGCTTGAACACAACAAAGCCTTCGCTGGCCAATCGGTTCAAGGCTTCCCGGACAGGGGTTCGAGACAATTCGAGTGTTTTGGCGAAATGCACCTCGTTGATGCGCTCCTCGGGCCTGACCTTGAACTCGATCAGCTGTTTGCGAATACTGCGATAGGCTCGGTCCGCGCTATCCGCCAACCGCTTTCCCTCTCCGTCCACTTTCGTTGGCTTGACCTCTGCCATTCCCGTTCCCTTTGCCCGACGGGCATATGGCGTTCCGCATTCTGGCGTACCAACGAGCAAGCCAGGGCGCGCCGACCCTGCACTATCACGTCCCGCCGAGACCCACGACCACGCAGCGAAGCTTAAAGTGTCGACACATGTCAATTCACTATGGTAGGATTTCTCTCATGGTAGGCCACCGAGAGGACCTCGTTGAGAGAATGAGCCTTAGACTGGGTTGTGATCGAGGGCGCCCATCTTATCACCGAGAGTGCGTTTTGAGTTGAGCATGTTAGGGGAGCGGTGAAGATGATCCACGATCGATTGAGAACGAGGCGATTTTTCCTAAAAGGGACTGCGGCAGCTACGGCGGCCGTGGCAAGCAGCCGTGGATCCTTCCCCGGCGCGCAGGCGGCCACGAAAGTACTTCGCATCGTGACGGGCGGCGGCTCGTATGAAGCTGCTTTAAAAGGGGCTATGTTTGACCCTTACTTGGCCGCGAATCCGGATGCCAGGATCGTTCTTGATACTCCGGACGACCCGGCCCGCCTCAAGGCGATGGTGCAGGCGGGCAACGTAACGGCCGATCTCTGGATCACTGGCAGCTATTTCGGTTTGGACAGCGACGCGGAATGGCTTGAGCCTATTAACTATGACACGCTTGACGCGTCCGGGCTGCTGCCGGGATCGGCGATGAAATATCGGGTCGGCAACGACATCGAGGACACGCTTGTCGCCTACCGTAAAGATCATTTCAGTGGCGAGCCACCGAAGAATTTCAACGATTTCTTCGACGCGGCGCGTTTTCCAGGCAAGCGCGGCGTCTGGAAGTCTGTCTCGGGTGGCATATTTGAAGCTGCGCTGTTAGCGGATGGCGTTGCCTACAAGGACCTTTATCCGATCGACGTGGAGCGGGCGCTTAAAAAGCTGAGCACGATCAGGGATAAGATCGTTTGGTGGGATTCTGGCGCCCAGGCTCAGCAATTGCTCACGAGCGGAGAGGCCTCGCTCGTTATGACTTGGGGGTCGCGGATCTTGCCCATCGCGAGTATGGCCCCTGTAGCGGTTGCATGGGGGCAGTGGATTGGCGACGGCGGCTGGTGGATGATCCCCAAAGGGGCCGCGAACAAGGACGAAGCGTACCGGGCTCTCAAGTTTTTCCTCTCGCAAGGACCGCAAGCGGCGCTGACGAAGTTTTTGCCATACGGACCCACCAACAAGGCCGCATCCGAAAACCCGGATCCCCGTTACAAGGGAAACCTCTCGACCGATCACCTCGACACCCTTGTGGTCCTAAAATACGACTGGTGGATCCAGAATCAGGCTCGGATCGACGAGCGGTTCCAGCAGTGGCTTCTCGAGTGAGGGTCCACGGGACTCATCAAAATAGATGCTCGCGGCGGACAGGATAAGAGGGTCCAGAGCGTTGGATTCGTCAACTAGCCATCAACCTGCGCACCTGAGTGACGCTCGAGGTGAAGGCGCCATGGCTTTGGTCCGAAGTCCGAGGCGAAGCTGGAGACTGACCTCGCACGTTCGCATCGACGGCTGGGCGTGGCTTTTGTTTCCAGCGTTCGTGCTCCTCGCCGGATTGTTCGCTTATCCTCTGACATTCATCGCCAGCGAGAGCCTGCCAAACTGGAGACTCGATAATTACGCGCGGGTATTCCGCACTTTCGTCTACGTGAATGTGCTCTGGACCACGTTCGAGATTGCGGCGCTGGTAACTTTGATCTGCGTTGTTCTCGGCTATCCCTATGCCTACATGCTGACGAACGCCAAAGGCGCGCTGCGCATGGTGCTTGTGACAGCTCTTCTGGTTCCCTTCTGGGTGAGTGTGCTTCTACGCACTTTCTCGTGGTTGATGCTTTTGCAAGACACCGGCATCATAAACCGGGGTCTTTTGGCAGCCGGTTTGATTGATCATCCGTTGCCCCTCATCCGCAATTTCTTCAGCGTGTCGGTCGCGATGGTGCACGTCTTGCTGCCGTACATGATCCTTCCGATCATGGCCGTTATGCGCGGCATTCCCCCGACGTTGCTCGAGGCGGCGAGCATTTGCGGCTCATCCCCGCTCCGACAATTCCTCCGCATCTACCTGCCACTGACCTTGCCGGGTGTCCTGGCGGGCGCGGTGTTGACCCTCACGCTGTCGCTCGGATTTTACATCACGCCGGCGATCCTTGGCGGGGCACGTAACACGATGATCGCGCAACTGATCGCCGACCAGATCAACAAGCAGGTTAATTTCACCTTCAGCGCCGCTCTCGCGATGGTGCTGATAGGAGCGACCACCATCGTGTTTATGGTTCTCGGCCTCTTGTGGCGGATCACCCGCCACAATGTCGGTACGCGCTAACGTGACGAGCGCAGCCGTATCCTCCATCCCTCTTGCGGTGAGGATCGTCGTGGGCGCGACGGTCCTCTTCCTCATCTGTCCTGTGCTGATCATCATCCCGATCTCCTTTACGTCGCTCGAGATCCTCGAATTCCCGCCCGCAGGGTTCTCGCTGCGCTGGTACGCGATATTTTTAGCCGACGACCAATGGCGAGCCGGCTTCCTACAAAGTCTCGTGGTGGGCAGCCTCACGGTCGTCACATCTCTCCTGGTCGGCGTTCCAGCGGCGCTCGCGCTCTTCAACACCAAGCTTGCCGGCAGGCGCATGCTATTCGCGATCGCGCTGACCCCCCTCGTCACACCCGTCATCGTCCTCGCGATCGGCGACTTCATGGTCCTGTCGCGGTGGCATCTGGCTGGAACCACCTTGGGCCTTGTGATGGCCCACATGGTGCTGGCCGTCCCGCTTGTCCTCGTTTCAGTCACGGCCTCGCTGCAGACTATCAACGCCAACCTCGCGGCCGCGAGTAGCAGCCTGGGAGCGGGCCCAATCCGAACGTTTGTCCGCATTACCCTGCCACTGCTTGGTCCGGGCATCACGGCAGGCGCAGTCTTCGCGTTCATTACCTCTTGGGACGAGGTTGTCATGGCAATTTTCCTCACCGACCCATCCAATAAGACGCTGCCGGTGTTAATCTGGAACAGCATTCGAACCGGGCTTAGCCCAGTCATCGCGGCTGTGGGGACCATCCTGATTGCCGTGTCGGTGACCGCGCTGTTGATCGTGCAGGCCACTACGGGAATCGCGGACCGCGGCAAAAACTAAGGGGCCCACCGATGACGCCTTCTCTCGAACTCCTCTCCGTCGGAAAGAGCTTCGGCACGTCCAAGGTGCTCGATGAGATCACGCTGGATCTCAAGAAAGGCGAATTTCTGACGATGCTTGGCCCATCGGGATCGGGCAAGACCACCACATTGCGCATCGTGGCTGGCTTCTACAAGGCCGACGAGGGTCAAGTGCTCATGCACGGGCGTAGCGTCGATCACGTGCCCACCCATAAGCGCAATATCGGAATGGTATTTCAGGATTATGCGCTATTCCCCCATTTCAACGTCGAGGACAACGTCGGCTTTCCGCTCGAAGCGCGTGGACAATCCCGACGCAAGCGCCGCGGCAAAGTTGAGGAGATGCTGCAGGTGGTGGGGCTTGGGCAGCTTGCCAAGCGCCTGCCTCGTGAACTCTCGGGCGGACAGCAACAACGGGTCGCGCTCGCCCGCGCTCTGGTGTTTGACCCGGAGATCGTCCTCCTTGACGAACCCTTGGCCGCTCTCGACAAAAAACTCAGATCCGCGATGCAACTGGAGATCCTGCGGATCACACGGCAATTTGGTGCCACCGTTATTTCCGTAACGCACGACCAAGAGGAAGCGCTGGTCATGAGCGATCGCATCGCTCTGTTCTCGCAAGGCAGGCTGGCGCAGATCGGAACGCCACGCGAGCTTTACGAGCATCCGCAGAACGAGTTTGTGGCCGATTTTATCGGTGAGTCTAATATCCTGCATGGACGCTTGGTGATGAGCGAGGGCGCTGCGGAAGTCGTCGGTGCAGATTGGCGCGCCGGCGTGTCGCCCGATATTGCCGCCCGCTGCGGCAGCGATCCCGCTCGTGTCACGATCATGATCCGGCCCGAACGGATCGAGCTCGAACACACCGACGCAATAACGGACGTCAATAGGATCAACACAGTTCTTATAACTGTCAGCGAACTAATCTACGTTGGGTCGGGCGTGCGCGTGATCGGGCAGACTGCGGGAGGCGAAACCTTGCAAGTTCGGCCCTCGGATGGAGCACAGGCCGCGACTATCCAGCCTGGACAACGGATTTTGGCGCACTGGAAAGCATCCGACTGCGTTTTCCTAGCTCGATGAACGCGCCGCTGTGTCCTCTCACGAGAGGCGGCTCTTTTACGCTCGTTCGGAAACTTTCATGCCCATAACATATTTCTCTGTCAGAAAAAGTGTCGACACATTATTATTCAGTATGGTAACCCTATTCGCAGGGTGAAATCGCTAAAAGTCGTGGACCGATGAACCAGCATAAAACGCAACACAGCGCGTCGAGCGCGGCCATGCATCCGCTGGACCCCCTGAGCAGCGACGAACTTGCCAAAGTCGCTGCGATAATCCGCGCACATTATGATTGGGGCGCTGCTCTCCGGATCGAGACGATCGACACTGACGAACCCGACAGGGCTTTCGTGCGTAGCTTCCGGCCGGGCACGCCATTTCGGCGCATCGCGCGATTTAATGCGTTCAGGCGTGGGGAGTTGGGAGTTTGGCAAGGCCGCGTCGATCTGCAAACAAGCACAATTATTGCTGAAGTCCACAATGCGAGCGCTCGGGCGATGATCGCGACGGAGGAGGTCCTCGAGATCGAGGGCTTAGTCAAAGCTGATTCTCGTTTCCAAAACGGCCTTCGTCGACGTGGGTTGCTGGATCGGCTCGAATACGTGTGCGTCGATCCTTGGCCTGCGGGGAACTTCGGCGATGTAATCGAGCAAGGCCGTCGGGTCCTTTACGGCTTTGCCTTCATGCGGACCTTTCCGCTCGACAACCACTACGCCCATCCAATCGAGGGGCTGCACGCCTTGGTCGATGTCGGCACTATGGAGGTCCTTTACGTCGAGGATCATTTTGAAGCGGAGGGCAATTACATTCCGGTTCCGCCGACCCCGTTGAACTATGACTCGGCGATCCGCACGACATACCGCAAGCCGTCGATTGCACTTGATGTCGTGCAGCCGGATGGTGCGGGCTTCACCGTCTCTGGCCGGCAGGTGACCTGGGAGAACTGGGATTTCCACGTCGGCTTCAACGGTCGCGAGGGCCTGGTGTTGAACACCATCGGCTACACGGTAGATGGCCGGCGTCGTCCTGTAGTGTATCGCGCCTCGATCGCCGAGATGGTGGTGCCTTACGGAGCGCCCGAAGGCAGCCATCATCGGAAGAACGTTTTCGACCACGGCGAAAACGGCTTTGGCCGCCTGGCAAATTCCTTGACTCTCGGCTGTGATTGCCTGGGCGTTATTCATTATTTTGATGCCGAGGTGCCGGACGTGCTTGGTAATGTCCGCACGATCAAGAACGCGATATGCCTGCATGAGGAAGATGCTGGCCTATCCTGGAAGCACACCGACGTGCGGACGGAAAGGACGGAGGTACGCCGCGCCCGAAAGCTGGTGATCTCTTCGATCTCGACGGTCGGGAACTATGAATACGCCTGCTACTGGTATCTTCACCAGGACGGACGCATTGAATTTGAGATGAAGGCGACCGGCATCATAAATACCGCCGCGTGCCGTCCTGGCCAGCCAGGGAAATATGCGACCGAGGTCGCGCCGGGCCTCATGGGCTATGTCCACCAGCATATTTTCAGTGCCCGGCTCGACATGGAGATCGATGGCCCCGCCAACACGGTGATCGAGGCCAACTCGATTGCGCCACCACCAGGGCCCGACAATCCGCATGGCAACGCGTTCTATGTGGAGGAGACTGTGCTCGGATCGGAGCTGGCTGCTCGACGTGATGCCAATTTCGATACGATGCGATTCTGGAAGGTCATCAATTCCGGCGCGAAGAACTGGCTTGGCGGTCCCACTGGCTACCGCCTTGAATCGAAGTCACCCGTGCGACCGTTTCTCCACCCGGACGGTCCTTCCGGTCGTCGATCCGGCTTTATCCGACATCAGCTTTGGGTAACACCTTTCGCGGCGGACGAGCGGTATCCAGCCGGTGAGTTCGTCAGCCAATCGACCGGCGACGACGGTCTACCGACCTGGACCGAAAAGGATCGGCAGGTCGAGAACGCCGAGATCGTCCTCTGGCACAGCTTCGGCCTGCACCATCCCGTGCGCATGGAGGATCATCCAGTACAACCCTGCATCGCGTGCGGCTTCACGTTGGTGCCGGACGGCTTCTTCGACCAGAACCCAGTAATTGACCTGCCGCCGGGGATAAACCAGGCGAGTTGCTGCGCGCCCCACAGCTCTTAGGAAGTGTCGGAAAATAATTGCTTCTGAATTCCGTCTTCGTCAGAGGCACAGGTACCGAATTGCGATTCGTTTATTCACCCATGCTTCCTTAAGACGGTGCCCGCCGCTTTTGAAAGACGTACGATGAGCCGGAACTACGATCTTTGGATCGATGGCGCCTGGTCCAAGCCAGAAAATGGCGGATCAATCGAGCGGCATTCGCCCGCTTACGGTGCCTTGCTTGGCCAATTCGGTGACGGATCAAGCGGGGATCTTAATCGCGCGGTCGCCGCGGCCCGTCGTGCTTTCGAGCAGCGCACCTGGGTCGATCTGCCGGGCAGCCGCAAGGCCGCCGCGCTGCAGGCTTGGGCCGACCTGATGGCGCGGGACGCCGAAAAATTGGCCATAATCGAGGCTGAAGAAGCCAGCAAACCCATTCGCTTTGCACGCGGCGAGATCGCGACTGCCATAGAGTTTACACGCTATGCGGCGGCCCTGGCATGGCAGCTCAAGGGAGACGCCTACACCAATCTCGGCTCCCGCAGCGTGGGCCTTGTAACCCGCGAGGCTCGCGGAGTGGTCGGCATCATCGTGCCATGGAATTTTCCTATCATCACACTAATGCAGAAGCTGCCCTTCGCGCTGGCGGCCGGCTGCACGACGGTTATCAAGCCTTCGGAACTCACCTCCGGCACCGCGCTCGAAGTGGCGGCGCTGGCCACTGAGGCCGGCCTGCCCGACGGCGTCATCAACGTCGTGACCGGTACCGGCGAAACGGTCGGCGAGGCTCTTTCGACCCTTGCGGATGTCGACATGATCTCCTTCACCGGCTCGACCCGGATCGGCAAGCGGATCGCCCGCAATCAGGCGGACCGGATCGGCCGGGTTTCGCTTGAGCTTGGTGGCAAGGGTGCCGACATCGTTTTCGCCGATGCGTATATAGAGTCGGCCCTGGACGGTGTCCTATTTGGCATGGTGCTGAACCAGGGGGAGGAATGCTGTGCCGGCTCCCGCCTGATCATCGCGCGCAGCATTGCCGAGGACTTCGTCGCGCGCCTGGCGGCTCGGGCGCGGCGCGTTCGTGTCGGGTTGCCGCTGGATGAGACGAGTGACATCAGCGCGCTGATCTCCGAGCGGCAGATGGATAGCGTCCTTCGCCATGTCGCCATCGGCCTTGATGAAGGTGGCCGGCTCGTCACCGGTGGTTCCCGCATGACCGAGGGCGGACTCGACAAGGGTTACTTCGTTGCGCCGACCATCTTCGACGCGGTCACGCCGGACATGACCCTTTTTCGTGAGGAAATCTTCGGCCCAGTGCTCACCGTAACCTCCTTCGACACGGTGGACGAGGCGGTCGAGCTCGCCAACGACACGCGCTATGGCCTCGCAAACGGTTTTTGGACCAAGGATGTAGACAAGGTGCATCAGGTCTCGCGTCGGCTTCGTAGCGGCACCGTTTACGTCAATACCTTCCTGGACGGAGCTCCGCAGTTGCCGTTCGGCGGCTTTGGGGAGAGTGGCATTGGACGGGAGATGGGCCTTGAAGGTCTGCTTGAGTTCACCGAGGTCAAGTCGACTTTTATCAAGCTCGGTGCGCGCGAGCCCGCCCTGCCGCACACCGTCGGTTAGAAGGGGACAGCAGTGCCAGCCGCCGCGTCGCAGGGAGCCCTGCTCATCGTCCCCCCGGGGACAGCCAAAGCGTTCTGGCAGCCGGTCCCGGCCAACGGATCCATCACGGTTGACGTTGCGCCCGGCCTTGTGGAGATGGAGTGGCCATTCGGTTTTGGCACCCAGACGCTGCCGCCCGGCGGTTTCGTGCGCGAGCATCTGCACGACCGCAACGAAGAACTAATCCACGTGATTGCCGGCACCGGCCGGGCGGTGCTGGACGGCGTCGAGCATCCGATGGCGCCCGGCCTGACGATCTTCTTGGGTCGCAACCGAGCGCACAAGTTCATCAACGACGGCAGCACCGAATTGCACTGGGCTTGGCTGATCGTGCCGAACGGTCTCGAGACCTTCTTCGAGGCGATCGGGCGACCGAAGCGTCCGGGCGAAGCTGTGCCCGAGCCCTTCCTGCGACCCGATAACGTGCTCGAAATAGAGCAACGAACGGTGTTCGGACAGCTGGATCATGTCATTGATCCCACATCGTAGCGTGCCGCCCGTGAAGGTAGGAACCATGGTCTACACAATCAATGCAGACGAGGACCATCGCTATATTGAGGAGTTCCGCAGGACACCAATCGGCGCCCATAGTCCCGGCCTCCAGCGCGTCCTCAATATCATGAGGCTGGATCGGGACGGCATTCAGCAGGTCCTGATCTGCCGAAAGCGCTTCGCTGCCTACGTCATCGGTTCAATGCCGCCCGATCGGTCCGAGCCGCTGCAGATCGAGGACGACCCCGTGTTCACAACCCGCGAAGACGCCGAGTGGGAGCTCTTCCGGCGTCGCTGGCGCGAGCACACCGGAGAGACGATCGACCGGTCTAGGCATGATTGACCGTTCCTTCGCGTCGAGGCTTCAAAAAGCACAGGCTTGATCATGCTTCAGATCGTCGGATATCCCGACCGTTACAGCGCCGAGCCAGGTGAAAGAATCGATTTTAAGATCTCGGTCGAAGACCGGGACAGTTTCGAGGCGAAACTTGTCCGAGTTGTCCACGGCGACTGCAATCCCGCCGGACCCGGTCTCAAGTTTGTGCCCGTCCCGAGCGACGCCGACGGCTTCCATGCGGGTGGTCCGCAGCGGATCGATCCCGGCTCGTTCATGGTAGTTGATCCGTTCCCGCCGCTCGCGGCAAAACCCTTTACTTTCTTCGCTATGCTTTGGCCGACGTTGCTCAGGCGGAGCGACCAGACGCTGTTCTGTCAGTGGGATGCATCGACGAACCGCGGCATCCATGTCGGCCTGACCGATGGTGGCCGCATCGCCATCACGGTCGGCGACGGTCGCCGGACCGACGTCGTCAAGGCGGGCCGGGCGATGCTGCAGCGGCAGTGGTACTCGCTCGCACTCGCAATCGACCCTCAGAACCGAACAGTGACGATCGAACAGACGCCGATTCAGCATTATGCTTGGACGCAGGACAGCGTCCGCGAGACCGCCAGTTTAGCGATCGCGCCTGCCGTCCTGCATACGGCATTCTACATCGCCGGATGTCCGGAAGCCGATGGCACGACGGGCCGGCACTTCGATGGCAAGATCGACGGGCCGATTTTGGTATCGGGCCTGCACCCGCGCACGACCCACGAGGCGCTGTTGCGCCAACCGCTCGACCCCTCCCTCCGTGCGCAGCTGATCGCCAGATGGGACTTCTCGCAGCAGATCAGATCCGTCCGTACCGTCGATGTCGGACCATACGGCCGTGATGGCCGGCTCTTTAACCTGCCGGCCCGCGGCATGAAAGGCTGGAACTGGACCGGAGACGAGCACAGCTGGGTTCATCACCCTGACCACTATGGCGCGATCCACTTCCACAGTGACGATGTCTACGATGCGGGTTGGACCACCTCGGTTTCACTTACTGTCCCGCATGACATTTGCAGCGGCCCCTATGCATTGCACGTGCGTTGCGGCGACAGTGACGAGACGGCGACGCGCGAAGACTATCTCGCGTTTTTCGTGCGTCCCCCGCGCGATCCCAAGCGGCGGGTCAATCGACCCAAACTGGCCTTCCTGGCTCCGACTTGCTCCTACATTGCCTACGCGAACCATGCGGAGCACATCCTCGGACGCGGCCTGGAACTATTCCTGAACCGAATGGTCAATTTGGGGCACTCTGATCTCTACCTTTACGCGCATCCCGAACTGGGCGGGTCATTGTACGATAGCCATGCCGATGGCTCCGGCACCTGTTATTCGAGTCGGCTGCGCCCCGTTCTCAACTTTACGGCGAAGTATCATTCCTGGCTCGGCGGGCATGGCTCCGCAGTCTACCAGTACAATGCCGACACGCACCTCTTTGATTGGCTGGACCATCAGGGTGTCGACTACGACGTCATCACCGACGAGGACTTGCACCAGGACGGCTATGCAATCCTCGATGAATACCGCGTCGTGATCACCGGCACGCATCCCGAGTACCACACGGCGCGCATGTGGAATGGGCTGAAGGCCTGGATCGACCGGGGTGGTCGGCTAATGTACATGGGCGGCAATGGCTGGTACTGGCGCGTGGCCTTTCACGACGAGCTGCCCGGCGTCATCGAAGTCCGCCGTGCCGAAGACGGCGACCGCTCCTGGGTCGCCGAGCCGGGCGAATATGTGCAGTCCTTCGATGGCGGCTATGGCGGGCTTTGGCGCCGCATCGGCCATGCGCCCAATGTCATGGCCGGCGTCGGCTTCGTGGCGCAGGGGTTCGACATCTCGTCCTATTACAAGCGCGGGCCGGACGCGGACAATCCGCGTGCCGCTTTCATCTTCGAGGGCGTGAGCGAGCAGATCATCGGCGACTTCGGCCTGGTGGGAGGAGGCGCGGCGGGGATCGAGCTCGACTGCATCAACGGCGATCTCGGCTCACCCCCGAACATGCTGCGGCTTGCAAGTTCCGAAGGCCATTCCAGTATGATGACGCTCACCAACGAGGAAATTGGCGCTTTGACCAATCCAGGCGGCGACCAGAACCCGCGCGTGCGTGCCGACCTTGCATTTGGCGAAACGCCCTCGGGGGGCGCCCTGTTCGCGACCGGCTCGATCGCGTGGTGCGGATCGTTGTCCCACAACAGATACGAAAATAACGTTTCCCGGATCACCGGCAACGTCCTGCGGCGATTTCTCGATCCGGCACCGTTCCCCACCCAGGCGAACGACTGAGCTAGGGCTAACAGATGCCTGCGGGCGTCGCCATCAAATCCTGATCGATCCCAGAGCTTCACCCCTAACCAGTGGCGCGTTCAATGAGCAACGATCCTCTTCTCCAGCCTTATCGGCTCAAGCACCTGACACTGAAGAACAGGATCATGACCACGCCGCATGAGCCGGCCTATTCGGAAGACGGCATGCCGAAGGGACGCTACCGCGCCTATCACGTCGAGCGTGCGAAGGGCGGTGTTGCGATGACGATGACGGCGGGGTCCGCGTCCGTCGCGCCCGACAGCCCACCCTCGTTCGGCAATCTCCTGGCCTACAAAGACGAGATCGTTCCGTGGATGAAGGACCTGACGGATGCCTGCCATGAGCATGGCACGGCGGTGATGATCCAGCTGACACACCTCGGTCGCCGAACCCGATGGGACAAGGGGGACTGGCTGCCGGTCGTCTCTCCCTCCCGGCACCGCGAGCCAACCCACCGGGCCGTCCCAAAATTGATAGAGGAGTGGGACATTGTGCGGATTGTTGGGCATTTCGCCGACGCCGCCGAGCGGATGAAGCTAGCGGGACTTGATGGCGTTGAGCTTGAAGTCTACGGCCATCTACTCGACCAATTCTGGTCCCCCTCGACCAATGATCTCGACGGACCCTACAGCGGCTCACTCGATAACCGTCTTCGTTTCATTTTCGAGGTCTACGCGGCCATTCGCGAGCGCGTGGGGCGAGACTTCATCGTCGGCGCTCGCTATAGCGCCGACGAACGCAAGGCTGGTGGCATTACGAAAGAAGAAGGCCTCGAGGTGTCACGCCGTCTGAAGGCAAGCGGCCTCATCGACTACCTCCACGTCGTTCGAGGCCATATCGACAACGACGCCTCTTTGACCGATACGATCGCCATCCAGGGTATGCCAACCGCGCCCCACCTCGACTTTGCGGGTGAAATCCGCGCCGCAACGAATTTCCCCGTATTCCATGCGGCACGCATCGCGGATGTGGCGACAGCACGGCACGCGATCGCGTCGGGCAAGCTCGACATGGTTGGTATGACTCGGACACACCTCGCCGACCCCTATCTCGTGAGCAAGATCATCGCCGGACGGGAGGAAACGATCCGACCGTGCGTAGGCGCCAACTACTGCCTCGACCGGATCTACCAGGGTGGCTACGCGCTCTGCATCCACAACGCGGCGACCGGCCGCGAGGAAACGATGCCGCATATCATCGCCAAGGCCAAGCTCAGGCGAAAAGTGGTCGTGGTCGGCGCGGGACCCGCCGGGCTGGAGGCGGCTCGCGTTGCGGCCGAGCGAGGTCATGAAGTTGTCGTCTTCGAAGCAGCGGGGCATGCTGGTGGCCAGGTTCTCCTACAGTCGCGGGTGCCCTACCGTCGCGAGATGATCAGCATCATCGATTGGCGGATGGAGCGTTGCGAGGAGATGGGCGTCCAGTTCCGGTTTAATACTTACGCCGAGGCCGACGAGGTTCTGGCCGAGACGCCGGACGCGGTCATTATCGCGACGGGCGGGCTGCCGCACATCGAAATTCTCGCAGAGGGCAACGATCTTGTCGTGTCGTCCTGGGACATCATCGGGGGCGACGTCAAGCCGGGAGGCAACGTGCTGGTTTTCGACAACGCCGGCGATCACGCCGGCCTGCAGGCCGCGGAGATTATCGCCGCGACCGGCGCGAAGGTTGAAGTCATCACGCCCGATCGGTCGTTCTCGCCGGAGGTCGGCGGCATGAGCCTCACAGTCTATATGCGGGCCCTGCAGAAGCGGGACGTTACCTTCACGGTGACCTATCGGCTTGAGTCGGCGCAACGAGCGGGCAACCAGATTCTGGCCAAGATCGGCAGCGACTACGGCGGGGTCGACAAGACCCGGACGATTGACCAAATTGTAGTGAACAACGGCACTATTCCGCTCGATGAGCTCTACTTCGCGCTAAGGCCAATGTCGATTAATGGGGGTGCAGTGGACAACGAAGCCCTCGTCGCCGGCCAGCCTCAAACCTTGTCGAGCAATCCCGACGGTGCCTTTCAGCTCTTCCGCATCGGAGACGCCGTGTCGTCGCGCAACACGCATGCCGCTATCTACGACGCTCTCCGGTTGCTGAAGGATCTCTGAGCTCAAACCGCCGAGCGTTTCGGTGCTGGTATTTTCGTCCGGCACCGCTGCGGCCTCTCATTGCGGCTGCGTCGGCCATGTGTCGGGCAGAATGTAGCCGGTCGGAAAAGGGTCAGTGGGGTCGAGGACATATTGGTGGAAGGCCGTGATCCATGCGGCGCCGGCGATTGTCGGAATGATAGCAGGCGACCCTGCCACCTCGGTCGTTTCAGCCACGATCCCGATGAATTCGCTGCCGATGATCGATTCGTGGATCAAAGACTCACCGGTTGCGAGTTCACCGCGGGCATGCATCACGGCCAAACGCGCACAGGTTCCAGTGCCGCACGGCGAGCGGTCCAACCGTCCCGGCGAAACCACGACCGTATTGCGCGAACGTTTGCCCCCGGGCGTCGCGGTCACCGGCCCGCGAAACAATGTTTGATTGATTGTATGGATCTCGGCATTTTCCGGATGGACGACAGGGCATTGCTCAGCCGCGGCCTTCTTGATGCGCTCGCCGAGTTCGACTAAGGCCCGCGCTTCGTTGGGTACGATGCTAAAACCGAGCGGCTCGGCGTCAACGAGGACATAGATCATTCCGCCGTAGGCAACATCGACCTGGATCTTACCTAAGCCTGGCACATCGACAGTCCGGTCAAGCGCGAAGACGAAGGCCGGCACGTTCCTGAATTGAACGGTCTTGCACTTGCCCTCCTCGCAGGTCGCTGTGATGGCGACGAGGCCGGCCGGCGCTTCGAGGTTGAAGGTCGTTACTGGCTCGGTCATCGGGATCATGCCGGTCTCGAGCAACGCCGTCACGGTGCAGATCGTATTCGAGCCCGACATCGGAACATAATATTCCGACTCCATGATCACGAAACCCGCGCTGGCCTCCGGATGGGACGAGGGCAGCACGAGGTTGACGCACTGCGTGATGCGTCCGCGCGGCTCGTTAAGCAGGAACTGACGAAGGTCGTCGCCATGATCCTTCAGATACGTCATCTTGTCGAACATCGTTCGGCCGGGAACGTTGATGACCCCCCCAGTGATGACTTCGTTGAGTTCGCCGCCGGTGTGAACGCCGACCACATTGATCATCCGTTTGAACTGCATAAGCATGCTCCGTATTGTGTTGATGGACGTGGAGCCGACCGCCGAGCCTCGGCCGAGGCTTTCGCCTCGCCTACCCTTCCCGATGCAATGCCGGAATACTTACGAAACCGTCGAATACAACGTGCCGACGCGCGACGTCATTGCGCACACAAGTGCATACAGATATATGTTCAGATCGACAAGGACGCTTGCCCGAACCCGGCTGGCGGATAAGCGCGGCGTTAGCGGATCATGCCAATGTACGAACTTCACGATAAGCGGGTTCTGCTCACAGGTGGCGCCACCGGTATCGGACGGCGCATTGCAACCCGGCTGGCCGAAGAGGGCTGCAGTATCGGCATTATCGACATCAACGCCGGTGAGGCCGAGGAAACGGCAGCAATGGTTGCCGCACTCGGACGCAAGGCGGCTGTCTTTGAAGCCGATGTCACGAATGCCGATCAACTGGCTGCGGCACACCGACATTTCGGCGAACGATTCGGTGATGTGGATATTCTGATCAACAACGCCGGCATGACCGCAGTCGGACGCATTGGCGACTTCAGCCTTGAAGAATGGCGCACGACCTTCCGGGTCAATGTCGAGAGCATCTTCTCTTTGTGCAGCCTTGTCGTGCCCGAATTGGTCCGCAAGCGCTCCGGGCGTATCATCAACACGGCGTCCTGGTTTGGCAAGATCGGAAAGTCCCATTACAGCGCCTACTGCGCCTCCAAATTTGCCGTGATTGGCTTTACCCAATCTTTGGCGGCGGAGCTCGCACCATCAGGCGTGACGGTCAACGCGGTTTGCCCTGGAACGATCGTCGAGACGGCGATGCGGGATGTGGCCGACCGGCGTGCCCTGGAGACCGGGCTGCGGACCGCCAAGCAGCGCGAGTCGGAAATTCCGCTTGGTCGCGTTGGCCTGCCCGACGACATCGCCCGTGTAGTGGCTTTCCTAGCTTCCGACGAGTCGAGTTACATGACAGGGCAAGCCATCAATGTGACGGGTGGGCTCTGGATGAGTTAAGCCTGGATCCGACTTTTATGCCGAGCGCTCTGAGAGCAAGGCATGGAGTTGTCCCGGCAGCAGAGCGAGGCTGAATTTGAACCTGTCGACGACCCGCGCCAAAGACGGATGCATGTTGCATTTCAACACGCAGGGTCGTGGGCCGGCCGTGCTCCTCATTCCTGGCCTCGGCGGCTCGTCGGCGTTCTGGACCGCGACTCGAGGCTATCTGGCCAACCGCTTTTGTACGATCTCGATGGACCATCGCGGCGCCGGGCTGAGCGACCGGCCCGAGGGCGTATACCAGATCCAGCAGATCGCGGACGATGCTCTCGCGGTGCTCGATGCGCTCGGCGAGGGTGCCGTCACGGTGGTGGGCCACTCGACCGGTGGAGCGGTTGCGCAATGCGTGACCCTGGATGCGCCCGGAAGGGTGAGCCGTCTCGTGCTCAGCGGCACGTGGGAGCGACCTGATGCGCGCTTCCGCCTGATGTTCGAAACCCGATTGCGCGTCCTCAATGAAGCCGGTCCGGCCTGCTACCAGGAACTGACGCACGCGCTGTGCTTCCCAGCGCGATGGATCGCGGACCATCGGGCTGATCTCGCCGCTGCTGTGGGATCGTCGGCAGCGGCACTTTTTCCTCTGAGCGTTGCGGCTGCTCGGATCAGGATGCTGCTTACGATCGATCGCGCCGCCGAGTTGGGTCGGATCGCGGTACCGACCCTCGTCGTCGGCGCACCTGACGACGCTCTGATCCCTTTCTATCATTCCGAGCGCCTGGCCAGCGCGATTCCGGGGGCCAAGCTGGCGTCGCTTGCCGGAGGGCATTTTTTTCCTCGCGTCGAACCCAAGGCGTATGCTCAGCTTCTGACCGAATTCTTGGAGGCAGACTGATGGCCGAAAACCGCGATCGGATGAAAGTCGCTGCGATCGGGTTCGGAGCCATGACACGCATCGTCATGGCCTCGCTGCAGCGCAGCCAAGACGAGATAGGGATCGGCGCCGTCTTGTTGCGGGCAGGTGGGCCAGCGATAAGTTCAAGCGGCCCGACAAGGTTTGACGACGTCGATGCGTTGATCGCTTGGAAGCCCTCGCTTGTCGTCGAATGTGCCGGCCATACTGCAGTGCGCGACAGCGTACCGGCGCTGCTCGACGCGGGTATCGACGTCGTTGTAAGCTCGGTCGGAGCGCTTGGGGACGCTTCGACCCTGCGCAGGCTGCAGCAAGCGGCTCAACGGGGCGGCTCGCGAATGAGCGTCGTTTCTGGCGCCGTCGGCGGACTCGACGTTCTCCGTGCCGCCAAGCTGGCAGGACTCGACGAGGTGGTCTACACGGGGCGAAAGCCGCCGATGGCTTGGATCGGTACGCCCGCAGAGGTCAGCCTTGATCTCGGCTCCCTGATTGTGGCAACGACCTTCTTTGAAGGCACAGCCGCCGAAGCGGCCCGTGACTTTCCCAAGAACGCCAACGTGACGGCAACCATCGCGCTCGCCGGTGTCGGTTTTGAGAAGACCCGCGTGACGCTGATCGCCGATCCCACCATCAACGGCAACAGGCATCATTTCGTTGCTTCGGGTGCGTTCGGGCGCTTCTCAGTGTCTCTCGAAAACGCACCACTGCCGGAAAATCCACGCACCTCATGGCTCGCTGCACTGAGTGTCGAGCAAGCGATCCGCAAGCATTTTCGGTTTCTGGATCTGTAAGAATCAGCCGGCATGTTGCAAATGATAAAAGTAAAGCGGTTGCCCGAGCGCGCGCCTGGGCTGCGAATGCCTTGGTTGGTTTGGTTCAACCGAGTCTAACCCATCGTCTGCAGCAGCGTAGCAAGGCCGATGTCCGTCCACGGAACCGGCAGCAGCCCAGGGTTCCGTTATCAGGTCGGGTCCGATCGCTACGTTTCGACGGGGTCGTTCGCGGCTTCGCCGTATTTCAGGCTAGTGATGACAATGGGTCGAGCGGCCGCTGGCTCGAAGTCAACGTAACCGCCGTTGCTTTTCAACCAGGACAGCTCTCATCGTCAGGCCCCAGTCAGCGTCGCCGAGCGGCATAGTTGCATCGACACGGTCGTCACCAAGCACCTCGGCGAGAAGCCGGCTCTTGAGATGCTTGACGCCAGCGTCGTCCCGTACTTCGTCGAGCGTTGAGGCAAGGCCTGCGATGGCGCTGCACCGACCGACGTTATAGGCGTCCTTCATCTCGACCTCTTCGCTGAAGCCGAAAGGACGGAACACAACGTCCCTGGCCCTCAGATCTGCCTCCAGCGTGGGCCAGACCGGGTCGCCGATCATGAAGCAGATCGTCTGCCCATTGAGGTCGGCGAGACTTCGCGGGGCTGCGTTCTCGGGGAGCATGATGGCGAAGCGATCGCTGTAGGCGAGCCCGACGTCAACCATCGCCACGTCGAGATGCTGTTCGGCGATGGTGCGCGGTTCGAGAAACGCGAGTTCGACCTTGCCATCTCGGACCTGCGCGAAATCGCTGTCGAGGTCGAGGAGCCGCAAGGCGAAACGACCGTTTGGGCCAAGCACCTTTTCTGCAGCACTGCGGCACAGGTCAGCGGCGCGGCCAACCGGCTTTCCGTCCTCGACCGCAGCGTAGCCCGGTCTCTCCAGCGCGGCGCAATGCAGGATGCCGTCCCGTTTGACGCGGTCGAGAATGGCACCAGCTTCGGCAGTATTAGCCGGCAAAAAACACCAGGCCGCAGCCGCCAAGGCCGCAGCGACAGATCGCTTCATCCCGCCCTCAATTGTAGGCTGGGAAGGTGATCGGCAGGCTGTTGAAGCCCGGCGGCACCGCCGTGCTGATCCCCTGGCGCTTGTCTTCTGGAATGATCCCAATGGCGTCGCAACCCTTGCCGCCGAAGTGCGGATACGTGTCGACGTCGTGATCCGGAATGCGAGCATAGTCGCCCGGAAGCGGCGGCAGTTCGCCGGTCAGCCGCTTCGGCTCGAACGCGGACAGCAAATCATCCGTTATCGGCGAGTTGATGTCGCGCGGCCCAAGGTAGTGCTGCTTGAAGCCGCTCGGCCCATCGAAGCCGACGTCCTCCCCTTTGAGGAGCGCCTGGGCTTCGTCGGGCAAGCTCGCGAGCGAGGGAAGGTCGAAAATTGCGCCGATAGTCTCGATCACCGCGTTGTGGTCTCCCTCGGCACGGGAAACCGCGTGTGCCCGGGCGTAGGGCGATATTACAATCATCGGCACGCGGATGCCGCGAGCGAGCGGCAATTGGTCGGGACCATAGGACAGGAGGCGCGGCGCAACATGGTCGTAGAACCCGTCCGACTCGTCGTAGGTGAAGATGATGGCGCTCTGGTTCCAGATCTCCGGCCGGGCCGCCACCGCGTTGACGACCCGCGCCGCCATAGATTCGCTGAGTTGGCGGTCGCTGTAGCCTGGGTGGTCGTCATCCCCCGTTTTGTTATGGAAAATGGTGTCGATCTCCTCCGGTGTTAGTCCAGACGGGTTCGGGTAGTGTGGGTTCTGGATCGGGGGGTGCTCCCCCGTGATCGCCTGGAAACCACCTCGGACGTAAAGCACACCGCCGTCGAGTGGCAGATCGCCAGCCTTCATGTCGCGGAAGAAGTCGCCCAGCCCACGCATGTTGCCGTGATAGGTCGGGTTGTTGACGAGGTAGCCGAAATACTGCGGAGCCGAATGATGGCTCACGTAGCTGTCGTGGCTGGCCGCGCCGCTAACGTCGGTCGGCTCGTGATCGTAGCCTTCCTCATACCAGCGCCATGCCACCGGCTTGCCGCCGCGGGACGTGATGTAGGGAATGTCCTGCTTGATGTCTGGCAGGTCGAACTCTGGGTTGAAGTCCTCCTTGGTGATTTTGGTCGCGTCCCGCCCGGCTAGGATCAGTGGCACCGTCGCGTAGGTCTGGTTCGATGCGATGTTCGAGTTCTTATAGTTTTCGCCACCATTCCCAGCCGGCTGTCGCGCCGCCGCCGAGGTGTCGAACTGGGAGCCGTAGAAAGGCTGAGGATCGTTGACGAGCGGTGGCCCCTGCGTCGTGCCGTGGTTCTCGCCGTTCGTGTAGGTTTTGCCCTCCGCACCGTGTTTGACCCACTGGGTCTCGCCGGCTTGGCCCGCGATCATGGCGATGGCGTTCGGTGTCGAAGGCGTGTCCTCGGTCGCGAAGATGTTGTCGAACAGGGTAAAACGGCTGGCGTAGCGCCAGAAGAATGGAATCGTGTCGCAATCGATGTAGCTCATGACGAGGCGGGCATATTGCTTGCCGAGCGCCGCGCTCCCGCTGCCTCCGCTCACCACGAAGCGGCCGAACTCGTCCTGAGCGAAGCCCTCCATGGTGGGAGTGCCATCCTTCAACGCGAGCTTCTTCGTCAGCCCCTTGTGGCTGTGATCGACGCTGTCCACGAACGTGGCGTTTTGCTCCGGGCCGATGCGGAAGGGCTGCACAGTCTGGTCCGCGCCGGTCTCGTCCTTGTAGTGCTGCACGAAGCCGGCCGTGTGCGCGGCGTCTCGAGGCGTCTGGCCGTCCGAGAACAACCCGTTGGCGCCGGGAAACGTGCCATACTCGTTATCGAACGAGTGGTTTTCGTTGAAGATTACGAAGACGTATTTGACCTTCTTACGAAGCGCCTCGATCAGCGCGTCGCGAGAAAGCGTCGGGCTGCCAGCGGGATCGACCACATAGGGCGCGATTTGGGATCCGGGAGCCGGCTGAAGGTGGACCAACGGACCGGATGCCTGCTGGGCAGCCAACGTAGCCGGAAGGATCAGAAAGCCGGCGGCGAGTGCGATGCTGAGTCGATACAAGATATACTCCCTGGCTTTTAACCCAAAAATCGGTGGCCACAGCGAGTCACCGTGACAATCTCAAAGGCCACTGGTTGCCTATCGAGACATCGTCATAAAGGTGCGGCGGGCGGCAACGCCGGT
This sequence comes from Lichenihabitans sp., assembly GCA_965214365.1. GTDB lineage: Bacteria > Pseudomonadota > Alphaproteobacteria > Rhizobiales > Beijerinckiaceae > Lichenihabitans. Next base: position 722,032 of record CBDCBM010000001.1, on the reverse strand, counting down.
GTTGGTAAAATCCGTGAAAGCGCCATCAAGGCCGAGCCGGAAGAAGGTCAGAAATTCCTGCTCCGGATCGCCAGCATATGTCGCCGCTAGATATTTCTTCTCATTGCGGAAGGTGAAGGCGTGGACGAAAAGCCCCGTCTTGTGAGCGTCCGCTATCAAGGTGGTGGACGGCTGGGCCGCAGCCTGATTTGTCGAAGGAGACAACGGAGTAGCATCACCCTTAGTCTCAGGCCACGGCGCGATCTTGAGCGGTACGATCTGCGGCTTCCAGGGTCCGATGCCATCGGCATATGTCTTGATCTCGGCGAGACCGCTCGGCGTCAACATCGCATCGAACCAGCGCGGGTCGCCGGCAAGCGTCCAGTCGTAGGGCCGGCTATCGGTGATCTCGTTGTAGACGACTGCGCCTGTTTTAAAATCGACGTCGTAGCCATCGATCAGTTGGACTACTTTGGTCTTCAAGCCGTGGGCGACTAGATATTTGAGGCTGCTCGGTTCGAAGCTCTGGACGTAGATTGGGGCGGTCTTCGAGTTGAGGCCGTTGTCTTCGACGATCTTGATCATCGCGTCTTCGAGCGGATGGCTTCCGGGCGCGCCGCAGCCGTTGGCGCGCGCTTGGGCATCGTTCCAAGTCGGGTTCTTGCTCTCGGGGTAGACCGAGATCACGCGTCCGGTCTGCTGTCCCTTCGCCTTGGCGATCTCGATGATCTCTTGAAAGCTTAGGATCGGGAACTTTCCATTGTAGATCTTGGGCCGCTCCGCCGCAGCGTCGTAGGTCGTGCCGCCAAACCAGTCCTTGAGTTCCTTCATAGTGAAATCCGAGATCGACCAGTCGCCGGTGTGGTCCTCACCATCGACCACCAGCGATTTAAGGACTGAATTCGGATCCTTCGGATTTGTGAGGTCGGTCAGGTACGCGGCGGGTCCACTGGTCGGCGTCTGCGGCCAGGAAACATTGACCATCACGCCCGGCACAGTGCGCTTGCGCGCCATGACCTCAGGGTTGGTCTTCGCGACATCGGCGACATTAGTGTTGTCGCTCAGCCAAGGGTTGTGTCGCGCGACGAGCACGCAATCCTTGGTCAAGTGCAGATCCTCCTCAAGAGCGTCGGTGCCAAGATCGGCCGCCAGTTCGTAGGAGGCCTGTGTCTCCTCGGGCATCAGGCCGGGAAGGCCGCGGTGACCGATGATCAAGGGCGGCTTGCCGTCGAGTGTGGAGACGACATCAGCGGCGCGCCCGGCAACTGGCGCTAGGAGGGGAGCTACTGCGAGCATGCCGATCATGTTTAACGTGATTGCTATATGCTTCATCGCCGTCTCCTGAATGCAGGAGTGACGCGTAACGGTCGCGAATGACGTAGACATGACCGCTATAGCCGCTCGCGATCGAAAACAGACAAGTCGTATGACTGTGCGCGGTACATAAGCGCTGGGAGTTCATGAACGACATGGCGGGCCAAGCCGGATGAAGCCCGGCAATTTCCTGTCGCAGATGCTCCAGCACTAGTATCTACAGGTCTCGCCTCTTGCCGAGAAGCCGACTAGTCACACGGTGCGATTGAGGTATGCACGAAGGTACCGCCAATTACCTGCTGCGGCCGGATTGAAGAACAGCTACCCCGATCAGGATCGCTACCATCGCGACGATGTCCGTCACCTTGACGGCCTCGCCTACAAGCAAAGCGCCAACTGCCAAGGCAACCACAGGCGGAATGTAGGTCACACCAGAGGCCATGACGGCCCCGAGCCGGTCGACGATTAAATAATAGGCGATGTAGGCCAGTCCGGTGCCGCAGAGGCCAAGACCAAACACCAGCCCCAGCCAGGCACGCGTGTTGCCAAACACCGCGCCGATATTGTGCAGGTCGGTTGCCACAAGCAGAATCACGAGCGCGAGCCCGATCTGATAGGTAGTAAGTGCCAGCGGCGACAGCCCGAGAGGGGTGATGAACTTTTTAGCGTAGACGAAGGAGCAGCCCACGCTGAACGAGCCGGCAATCATCCAAAACACACCGGCGACATTGACCGCACTGAGGCTTTGGTTCCAGGGGCGTGCGATCAACAGGATGCCGAGAAATCCTAGAACCGTTCCCCCGATCGAGCGGGCGTTGATTGGCTCCTGCCGCAGAATGGCCCAGGCAGTCACGAAGGTGAAGAGCGGAATCGCGCCGCTCAGCATGCCTGCGACACTCGACAGCAACAGTGCTGTGCCGTTGGCAAAGGCTAGGTAATAGAACGCTGTCGCCAGCACGGCCATGACCGCAAAATGGTGTACATGACGCCAGTCTCGTCTGTGAAGACTCCCGGTCGCAAGCGCCACAACGAGGAGTGGTAGGAAACCAAAGAGGACGCGCAACAGCACAATTTGGGCAGGGCTGACGAACGGGAGGGCCCACTTTACGAAAATGAAGTTCAGGCCCCAAATCAAGCCGAGCCCGGCAAAGGCTGCATAAACGATACCGAGCCTGGGCCGTTCTGCGGCTAGCCGCTTTGCCGCCGCTGCGCGCTTGCCGCTGCCGCCTGCCGTGCCGATCGCAAACTTCTGGTCCATGATTGCCTCCTGGCTTTCGGCGATGAGCTATGGCACCGGCGCCTGCAAGCCGCTATGGAGGATTACGCTCTTCGCTCAATAGAAAATCTATCGCATGGACCGCTCTGCTCATCGGCTCCCCCCGTTAAATGCGCTTCGCGCTTTCGAGGCCTCGGCAAGACACCTAAATTTCAGGATTGCGGCTGAGGAGCTTGGCGTGACACGAGCTGCCATCGCCCAGCACGTGCGCAGCTTGGAAGCCGATCTCGGTCTCAGGCTGTTCGATCGCCTACCCCGAACGCTTGCCATCACGGATCAAGGACGCCGATACGCTGGCCAGCTTCGCCGCCCGTTCGAGTTGATGACCGATGCAACAATTGCGCTGCGGCCGGAGGTTCTCCGCATGACGATCAGCGTGACGCCAACCTTCGCATCCAAATGGCTCATACCGCGCTTGCCCGCTTTTACCAGCCAACACCCGGACCTCGAGCTGCGGATCATCGCCAGCGACACCCTGTCAAACTTTCAGAGCGACGGCGTGGACATCGCCGTGCGGTATGGGCGGCCGCCTTTCGGCGCAGGCTTGGTCACGGACCTACTGTTTGAGCACGAGATCATCGCGGTCTGCAGCCCGGCCCTGCTCGAACGACCGCCGCTTCCCCTGAACCCTTTGGATGTAGGCCGGTTCACCCTGCTGAACGACACCCACGACCTGTGGCCCGAGTTCATCGAGCGGGCTTTGGGACTTAGCGTTTCGAATGCGAGGCAGGTAAGCTTCAACCAAACGTCTCTGGCAATTGACTCAGCGATTGCAGGCCAGGGCCTGGCTCTGACGAACCGGTTCCTTGTGGAGCACGACTTGGCAGCAAACCGGCTCGCGCAGGCTTTCGAACCAACCCTGCGGGGAAGCGCCGGCTACTATGTTTTAGCGCCACGGAAGCCGTGCCGGACGAAGCCGTGCACTATGGTGCGGCAGTGGCTTCTGTCCGTCTCATCGAGCACCCGCATAGTGCAAAACTTTTGTAGACCGTGTGGAAGCTCGGTTTGAGCAGATTCCAGGGGAGGTGGTGGCGCGATCGTCTCGATCATGACGAACATTTCGGGTCCCGACCGTTCGCAGACGTTGCTCTTGCCGGAGGCGATCGACGATTATGTCGGTGCCGACAATCCGGTTCGATTCATCGACGCCTTTGTCGATGGTCTCGATCTTCAGACGGCGGGCTTTGCTCGGGTCGACGCCAAGGCAACCGGTCGGCCGGGGTACGCACCGGGCGACCTCCTGAAGCTCTATGTTTACGGCTATCTGAACCGGGTGCGATCGAGCCGCCCGTCTGGAGGCCGAGACACACCGCAACATCGAGTGATCTGGCTGCTGCGGCATCTCAAGCCGGACTTCAAGACCATCGCCGATTTCCAGCGCATCAACTGTTCCGCCTTCCGCCCGGTCTTCCATCAGTTCGTGCTGCTGTGCCGCGATATGGACCTGTTCGGCCGGGAGTCGCTGGCCGGGGATGGCACGCGGACCAAGGCGGTCAACAACAAGAATTGCAATTTGTCCGGGCGACGTTGACCGACTTCAACAAGACTGCCGATGCAGAACTCGACGACTATCTCAAGCGTCTCGACACGAGTGACGCGCAGGAGAGCGGCAAGGGCGGCGCGCGGGTCAAGAACCTTGGCGAGAAGATTGCCGCCATTCGCGAGCGACGCGAGCGCTGCAAATACATGCTGGCTGATCTGGATCGAACCGGAGAAAACAAGATTTCGCTCATCGATCCCGACAGATTACCATGCGCAAGATCGATGACTGGAGACCCTCACCGAAAAGCCATCCGATCAGATCATTGATCTCGCCGCATGATCGGATAGCTTTAACGAGCTGAATATCGCGCCAAAAGCAATTCACCAGTTCGCGACAGCACCACTTCGCCTACGCAAAGGCACCCTTAGTTTTTGGTAGCACGATCCAGAAATAACTGGCTGATGGCCGTCGGCCGGACGCCGCTCACCGCTTTACCCGTGACCACGATGAAATCGTAGAAGTAGCCGAAGATCACAGGAGTCTCATCAAGCAGGAGGCGCTGGATCTTGCCAGCATGCTCCCTCTGGCTCTCTAGGTCTGAGGTTGCCACATAACCTGCAACGAGCGCATCATACTCGGTGTTCTTGAAATGCGCCGCGTTCCAGGTCCCTGTGCTCTTGAGCGGCGCGGACAGGTAGACGTTGGGCACGCCCCGATGGCCGTAGTCGGTGATGCCCATGGTCGAGTCGAGCCAGTTCGACTTCCCGTATACGGCGTCACCGTAATAGGATCCCTGATCAAGTAGATTGAGTTCTATCGCGACGCCGATCTCTCGCGCGGCGTTCTGGACGAGCTGCGCGTATTGGGGGATCTCAAGGAAGCTCTCGGCCGTCAGTGTCACCTTGACACCCTTGGATGCTCCTGCCGCCTCGAGCAGCGCCTTGGCTTCCGCCAGGTCCTTGTGGCGCTGGTCGACGGTCTTGTCGGTAGATGGATAGACTGGCGCGAAGGGGCTGTCGTTGCCTTCGACCGCACGTCCGCGCATCAGTCCCTTCGCCAAGCGCGACCGATCGAGGGACAAGGCCAGCGCCCGCCTGACCCGCTTGTCCTTGAAGGGATCCATGTCGGTGCGCAAGTGGAGCTGCTGGTGGGCCGACGACTTGAGGCTGATGACCGAGAAGTTAGCATCATCGAGCAGGGAGATCCCTTCGAGGACTGGAACCTGCTGGATGACGTCGACCTCGCCGCCCTGAAGGGCCAGGATCATCGGCGCGGTATCGGTGTAGAACGAGAATTCGGTCCGGTCCGGCAAAGACTTCTCACCCCAATAATCGGGGTTGCGGATGAAGGAGGCGCCGACCTTCGGGGTGTATTTCTCAAGTTTAAACGGCCCCGTGCCGATGAATGCCTTCTCAAAGTCTCCGGCGTAGTCGGCGGGGATGATGATGCAGTTGTAGTTGTCGGACGAGACCAAATAGGGGAAATTGCCGTTCGGTGCGTCGAGGTGGAACGCGACGGTGTGATCATCCACCTTGCGAGACCCGCCCTTGCTCAGTGACCCTGCGAAGGCGGAGAGCGCGTTCGAAGCGTTCTTCGGATCGGCGAGCCGGTCGATCGAGGCGACAACGTCATCCGCCGTCATTGCGCGCCCATCGTGGAACTTAACGCCCTGCCGCAGCGCGAACGTCCAGACCGTGCTGTCGGCGTTGGGCGCCCAGCTGAGGGCCAGTCCCGGCTTGAGCATCAGGTCGGGACCATCGACGCACAGGAATTCGCCAACCTGTTGAAGGAGCAGGAGGCCACCCGAGTTGGCGACCGTCACGGGATCGACCGCGGCGGAGGGAACCTTCTGCGCCACCCGGATCGTCCCACCGGGCGCGGCGCGCGCCGCATCGAGCGACGCGAGCGTGCCGAGGCCCGCGCCGGCGACACGCAGCAGGCTCGGCAACGACAATCCGAGTACGGATCCGTGCCGAATGAACTCCCGCCGGCTGACCCTGCCGTCGACGAACCCGTCGACGAGATGACGTTCCATGTCGGTGCCGCAAAAGCGCATGCGGTCGGCGGCTTTCAGATCGTAGGCCATCGGCGTCCCAAGCTCCTCGTTTGACCATCGTGGTCGTAAAGTGATGAAAGTTGATTCCCGCTCCGTCGGAAGGCTGGGAAGCGGATTCGTAGCGGGTTGACAGTTCCCGCAAAAACTTCGCACGGGGTCATCCGCGAAGATCTGCCGAGCCCAATGGCTCGTCTGCGGCGAGCAACCGGTCCACGATCTCCTGGATGAGGTCCGGCAGGACGTCGAAGCCGTAGTCGACGGCCATCCGTTCGAGCGGGGTATGGTAGTCCCTGCCCCAGGGACCCGCATTGACGATCGGTACTCCGGCGATCCCGCCTCGCTCCGGCCACCCGACCCAATCAGCCCAGCCGGGCGTGTTCCGGGCTACGGGATCCAGGGAGGCCTCGTCGGCCTCGCCTAGGAAGCTCATGTCCGAGATGCCGGCGAAGACCGGATCGCAGCGGATCGACGTCCCGTGCCGCGTCCCCACCGCCGCAGCGGCGTCGGCCGCAACCTTGGCGAGGCGGCGGGCGGCCGGGGAGGCGGACAAGCGAGTCGGCAAGTAGGGGATCGAGCCGAAGCCCGTGACCACGGCCGGTCCCGGAAGGCGGCTAGCCAGCCAGAGGCGCTCGGTGAGCATCCGGCAACGGTCCGGAAACGCGGCGCGGGAGCCCTGGAGCTCCTTCATCGCCTCCGAGGCCTCCTGAGGAGCGTTGCGATGGGCTTGGTCCTCCAGCACGGCAAACCGCAACACGGGCACCCGCTCCAGCGCGTCTATGGCGGCCGAGCCGCGGAATGCCTCGGCGCGGCCGCGCAATTCGGCTAGCGCCTTTTCGACGGCCTCGGCGCAGAGCGCGTCGAACGCGTCGAGGACCTCGCCCGGTGTCCGGGACACGACCAGCACGTTGAAGGCCGCGAACGCCGTCGCCGGGGTTGTCACGTCGTAGGCCTTTTTCCCGTCCCGTAGGGTTAGGAGGCTCGGCGGTGTGCCGGGTCCCTCTGACAGGTCGGTGAGCTCGCGGGCCCATTCGACGCGGCTCGCAATCGCTGCGGCCAGGACCGCGGCATTGATGCCGGCGTTGGGAAAGCCGGCATGGGTCGGGAGGCCGACTACGAAGGCGGTGGGCAGGAGCTTGCCGATCGTGCCGAGTGCGACGACGCGTCCATCCGCGCCGTTGCCGTCGTCGGCGATGGCATCGAGGTTGACCGCCCCGACGAAGTCGAGGTCATGCTCGCGCGCGATGGCGCCGAGCTCGGGCGCAGCCCGGCGGGCGCCGGACGACGAGGCCTCCTCGTCCGGGACTGCCAGGAAGAGGATGTTGCCCCGGCTGTGCGTCGCCGCGAACCGTTCGGCCGCCGCAATCCCGGCTGCGAGGCCGGCCTTCATGTCGAGCAGCCCGCGCCCGGGCAAGAAGGCGCCAGACGCGAAATCGGTCCTTGCCCGGAGCTCCGCGGTCGTGGTCGCCGTCTCCAACAAGCGTTTCAGGAGAGCCGGACGAAGCGCCTCCGGATCGGTCGCCATCGCGGCAAGGTCTCCATAATCGTCCGTGGATACGGTATCGTAGTGACCGGTCAGGACGATCGTGGCCCGTCCCTCGCCACGCACGAGCATCACCACGCAATGGCGTGCGTCACCGGGCGCGACCGGCACAGTCCAGACCCGGCACCGGTCCGAAGGAAAGGTAACCGACAGCCGTTCCGCCAGCCAAGGGCCAAAGGCGGCCTCGTCGGGCGTGCCTGTGACGCTAGGCTGCTTGGTCATGGTGATGGCCCACGTCCGGGCCGATGACGTCTTGCGGCTTTGATCCATGGGGTCCGATGCACTCCGTGTCTATCAGGCCCGTAACCGGGCACCGCCCGGATCATAAGGTGACGCGGCGATGATCCTCGCGCCGCGGCGCCAGCCAACAATGTCGACGCCCAGCCTTGTGCCGTCTTTCGCCACGGCCGTATCCACATAGGCCAAGGCAAGGCTCCTTTCGGAGCGGTGGCCATACCCACCCGAGGTGACGCGCCCGACCAGGCGCTGGCCGAGGTAGATCGGTTCGAAGCCCGAGGCGTCAGCGTCGACGGCTTCGATCTCGAGGGTGACCAGCGTCCGGGCCGGCGGATCGCCGTCCCGCGCGGACAGGACCGCGTCCCGCCCGATGAAGTGCGGCTTGCCGTAATCGACGAACCGGTCGAGGCCACACATCGCAGGTGTTGTTGTCTGGGTAAACTCGCGCGACCAGACGCCGTAACTCTTCTCGATCCGCATCGAATTCAACGCTTGAAAGCCAATTTGCGCCAAGCCGACATCGCGTCCCGCCGCCAGGATCGAAACATAGAGCGCGCGGTGCTCAGCGGCCGGTACGGTGATTTCGTAGCCGAGTTCGCCCATCACAGAAATCCGGCCGACCCGCGCGATGCTCGCTCCGACGTCCATCTGCGCGCATCCCATGAACGGGAGCGCCGCAGACGAAACGTCGCCGGCCGTCAAAGCCCGCATGAGTTCGCGCGCCCGGGGCCCGGTCACGGCGAGTCCGAGCATCGCGTCGGAGACGTCTACCAGCGTCACACCCGTTCCCGGCACGAAGGCGTCGAACCAGCGCTTGTGCCAGCTGCGCAGAGAATACGATCCCATCAGCCAGAACGTGTCGTCGTCCCAATTGAAGACGGTGAGATCGCCCATCAGATGACCCGAGCGACCCAGCATCGGCGCGAGTCGGATCCGTCCGCGCGGCGGGATGGGGCACGCTAAGAGACGGTCGAGGAAGGCCCGCGCTCCCCCACCGCGGACCTCGAAGCGTGAGAAGGCGGAGATGTCGAGCAGGCTGACGCAATCTCGCGTGGCCCGGCACTCGGCCTTAATTAGCGGGGTCGCATCAGAGCGCTTGAGCGCGGGCGTCTCCACGAACAGCCCGCCTTTCGGCGCAAAGTAGAGCGGCACCTCCATACCCCAGGACACGCCCCAGCGGGCCCCCTCGGCCGTCATCACGTCGTAGGCAGGCGACACGCGGAAGGGCCGAGCGGCCGGCAGCTGCTCGTTCGGATAGCTGATGAGAAAGCGCCGGGCGTAGAATTGCCGCGTGGTGTCGGCGAGGTAGCGAGCGTTCGAGGCGAAGGGGCCGTAGCGCGCGACGTCCATGCCGAAAACGTCGGCACCGGGCTCGCCGTCGATCATCCAGCGCGCCAGCGATAGTCCAACGCCGCCACACTGGCTGAACCCGGCCATTACTCCGCAGGCGCACCAGAAGTTCCTCACGCCCGGCACCGGTCCGACGAGCGGGTTCCCATCCGGCGTGAAGGTGAAGGGCCCGTTAACCCAGCGCTTGATCCCCGTCTCACGCAGCACCGGATAGCGCTCGAAGCCGAGCGACAACTCGGGCGCGATCCGGTCGACGTCCTCGGGGATCAACTCACTTCCGAAATCCCAGGGCGCCCCCTCGGGGTGCCAATGCTTGGGGTTACGCTCGTAGACGCCGAGCAGGAGCGAGCGGCCCTCCTGCCTCGCATAGGTGAAGCCCTCGAGGTCCACCATCGTCGGCATCTCCCGCTCGAGCGCAGCGAGCTCCGGGATGGCCTCCGTGACGAGGTAATGATGCTCCATCGGCACGACGGGCAGGTCGACCCCCGCCATGGCGCCAATCCGCCGGGCCCATAGACCCGCGGCATTGACAACGTGCTCGGCCGTGATCGTGCCCCCCTCGGTCACGATCCTCCAGGTGCCGTCGGCAGCCGCGTGAAGTTCGAGGACGGCGTTGCGCAGAATGACGTCGGCGCCTCGCTTGCGGGCCGCTGCCGCGAAGGCGTGCGTCGTGCCGTAGGGATCGAGGTAGCCGTCGTTCGGATCCCAAAGTCCGCCGTGGATACCGGACGTGTCGGCGATCGGGCATAGGGTCTTGATCTCGTCCGGCGCGATCAGGGCAGCCTCGTCGAGGCCGATGGTCCGAAACGAGGCGAGCGCGGCCCGTAGGCCCTCCCAGCGTTCGGCGGTGCCGGCGAAGGTGACCGCGCCCGTGAAACGCAGGCCAAGCTGGTGCTCGCTCTCGGCCTGTAGCTCCCGATAGAGCCCGATCGTGTAGCTTTGCAGCGCCGCAATGTTGAAATCCGCGTTGACGGCATGGAACCCGGCGGCGGCGTGCCAGGTCGAACCTGCGGTCAGCTCTCGTCGCTCAAGTAGCGCGACGTCGCCCCATCCCAGCTTGGCGAGATGATAGAGGACGCTGACGCCGATGATGCCGCCGCCGATCACGACCGCGCGGTAGTGGGATTTCATCGATGCTGCCCTCGATCCCCAGACAACGGAACCTACCCCGTCATTTCGTTGACGTCTAGACACTCGTGTCCAGGTATTTTCGCCGCCGGTGCTTGGCGTATGGGGACGGACGCGCTATCAGCGCGCCCATGCACCAGCCCGGCCTCAGCCAAGCGGCGCCGCCGAACACCAAGGCCACCCGTGGCGACTGGCTGGAGGCGGCGCGCGGCCTCCTCATCGACAAGGGCGTCGATCACGTGAGGATCCTCACGCTGTCGCAGGTCCTCAAGGTCTCGCGTTCCAGCTTCTATTGGTACTTCAAGGACCGCGCTGACCTCCTCGCGCATCTTGTCGCTCTATGGCGGGAGTCGAGCACCGCAGAGATCGTCAGGCAGGCCGGGCAGCCGTCGAACGATATCGTCGAGGGCGTTCTGCACGTCTTCGAATGCTGGACAGCCGTCTCGAGGTTCGATCCGCGGCTCGATTTCGCGATGCGGGAGTGGTCGCGGCGCGACCCCACGCTTCACGCGATCGTCCTTGCCGAGGACGCGACCTGCGTCGCCGCCGTCGCGGCCCTGTTTCGGCGTCATGGCTACGAGGCCATGGATGCCTTCGTCCGGGCCCGCATCATGTATTTCACGCAGATCGGCTACTACGCCCTGGAACTCGGCGAGACCGAGGAGCAGCGGCTTCGTTACACGCTGGAATACGTCCGCGGCTTCACGGGTCGGCAGCCCTTGCCCGAGCAGCTTTCACGCTACAAAGAACACTTGCGTCGAGTCTTGGAGGCCGACAGATCATTGCCCCCAATGAGGCCCGTCGGTTGAAGGCGGCAACCGCCAGGGCCTGCACCAGGGTGGGCCATGGATTGATCCAGCCTTGCATATGGCCGGTCGGTGTTTGCCGGCCTTCGCGACCGAACCGCCTTCCGCCTTCTAGGCGGAGCGATGAAGAAGGGACGGAACGACGCTACGCTGTTGGTCGCCTTCCCGCTCTTCGATAAAGCGGGATACCGTACCGCAGTACCAATCGACGAAGCGCAGCACGAGCGATTCCTCGCTTGGATTGTAGGGTCCGGGCACGTAGCCGATCGAATTGATACCCCGCTGGTTGGTCTCCACCAAGTCGCGGTCCTGCCGGTTGGTGGTATCCCACAGTTCTGTGAGGTGCTCGATCGTATAGTCCTCCCCTTCGACGGCATCTTCGCGGACTAACCATTTCACGGTCACGACCGTCTCGTTCGGCGCGGTCGGCATGGCCGTGAAGGAAAAGACGCAGTCGGATGTCGCGTGGCAGAAGCTATTGGGCTCGAGCGCCCAGCGCAACGAGCCGACGTCCTCGCTTGCGAGCATCGGCTTTGCCACCGCGGGTCTCCCGTCCATGGTCAAGGATCGACTGCCTTTGGCCAGGGGAAAGCGCGAAACCTGCCACCATGGGCCGCCGAACGGACCCACCCCCAGCCCCTGAGCCGCCATGCGGGCTTCGAACTCCGATTCGTCCGCCGGCAGCCCGCCGTTGAGGCTGGCACCGGGCTGCACCGGGAAGATTCGCGAGAGTTCGGGATGGCGCGCAACGCAATGGTAGCATTCGCGCGCGTTTTCCATAACGAGTTTCCAATTACCTTTTTCCACGAGGATGCTTTCATAGGCGATCTTGGCGCGGCTCAAGTCATGCGGGGCCAGCATCGGCCCAAGGGCAGCGCGGAACGGCACGAAGTCCGGAGGAGACTCGGCGAGACATACATAGATGCAGCCCGCGACCGTCTCCACCTGCACGGGCCTGAGGCCGTGCAGGCCGAGGTCGAAGCCTGCGGGCATGTGCCGGGCGGCGATAAGCCGGCCTTCAAGATCATAGACCCACTGATGATAGGGGCACACCAATCGCGCCTTTCGGCCCGAGCCGACCGGGCAGATCTCAGAGCCGCGGTGACGGCAGGAATTGTGGAAGCCGCGCAGGACGCCATCGGAGCCTCGCACCAGAACGACGGGCGAGCGACCAGCCAGGACGGACAGGTAATCGCCCGGCGCCCGGACCTCGATCTCAAAGCCGGCGAAGAGCCAGGACCGCGTGAAGACGGCTGCGAGGTCCAGCTCGAAAGCAGCGGGATCGTTGTAAAGCGCTTGGGGAAGGCCATGCCCCGGGCGACGCGATTCGAGGAGTGCTTCGCTGCGCGAAATGTCGATCATCTAGTCTCCTTGCGTCGGATCTGTCATGGCGTCTGTATTGCCCTCGCTCAGAAGCGGACGCGGCGACAAATCCGCACGGCTCTTTGGCCCTGCAGGATCGATCTCGAGGCCGGTCTTCTTATCTTTTGGCGAACCGACGGCCGAGGTCCTCCGGATTGGGCCGGAAGGGCGGGGCAATAAAGCGGCGTTCGAAAGCTCGACATGCAGCTTGGGGGACGAGACCCGAGCCGGGGAGCTCAGGTGGCGAACCGCGTCGCCGACCTTTATTGCTCCCTCCCGTTCCACCAATGCGACCAAGCCTCGACGGCCGATCGCGGCGCGCGCGAAGCTGGCGACGAGCTGCGGCATGCCGTGAGCCCTCGCCAGTTTCTCCGCCGGGTGGCGGCACGGCGCGTTCTGTTCGGTGATGAAGATCGTCGCTCCGGACGGCAGTAGCAATCGGGACGCCGGATCCATGAGGCTCAGTTGCGGCAGGCCAGCGACGACCACGTTGGCCCCGAGCAGGGCAGGATCGACTTCGCTGACGCCCAATAACGCTGCGATCTCGGCGCATTCTTCAACGGAGACGATCGACAATTGCCGGGTATTCGCAATCCGAGCGCCGCGGGCGTGCCATGGCGTCCGAACATCAGCCGCGCGATCCCGACCGGCGTGACGGTCGCCCTTGATCCCCTCCAGAGTGAGCGTCAAGTGCGACCGGCTCGCGGTGACGAACCCATCGCCGTCAGCCACCAACAACCCGATGATATGAGGCATAAACACACGCTCCGATCGTTCTTCCGCAGGCGATGCAACCAGACCCTGGCAAGCGCGCCAACTGCTCGATCTGACCGAGAAGGAACATGATCGATGTCGCACAAAAGCCACTCTCGCGGAGTTGCACAACCACCCCCTAAGGCTGCGCACCCCGGCAAGCGCGCGCGTCAAACCCATCGCCTCGTTTGCGAAAGCCCCAATCGGCATAGGGCAGGTTCAGTCGATGAAGGTGGACCTATCGACCACCAGATGCATCTAGCCAGCGTAACGCACTCTGGAAATTCCGTCTAGACAGCGATGTCCATCTAGCTTTGAGCGTTAGGACTGCGGATCTGGACGCAAGGGTGGCACATGGTTCTTATCCGTGAGGATCAATCTTTAGATCGCAATGGTGGACTGGATCCGCGAGATCCTTGACCAGTCGGCGTTTTTGCCGACGTTTTGGACGACCAAGCTGCGACCGGCACGGCCATCCTGCGCGTTTTGGCAGCGACGTGGAAACACGAATGGCCGAGACAGGTCGATGTCGAGGTGATGCGAGGGTTAGCGTTTCAGTTGACGAGCAGATCAGCGGCGTGGGGACGGGCCGGCATGACGGACTTTCCTCATCGAGTGGCGATGAGGTAGGTAGAGCGTCGCTGGTCGGGCCGGTGTGAGAAAAGCCTTATCGCGATGATCGCTTGGGATCGGTTATTATTGCTTCGTGGGAAAGCAAACGACCATGTGCGGACCCTTCGCCCAAACAATACCTGGGCCGAGGTTCATGCGTTCCGGTGGGTGTTCGGGGCGGCGAAGAACCTCCGGGGCCAGCGACGGTCAACGCAGGCCAAGACCGTCGCCGAAAAGCTGGTTGTAGGCAATGCCTTCAAGAAGCGGCGATGCATCAGCCCGGCGTCGGGCTGTTTTGAATGTACCGGCGACGAGGGCGCGAAAGTGTCTCACCTCTCCAGCGCAGCCGATGGCTTGCCCATTTTCGCATTCGCAAGCCTGTGAAATCGCTGGACAGACCCGGCAGGCGAAGAGGTTCTGTCATGCACGATCATCGTGTCGGACGCATCCGAATGGATGGCGCCCTATCATGGTCAGATGCCGGTACCGTCAGCGACGAACGCCTGTTAACATACGCCATCGCGGGCTGGCTCGATGGCGCACTCGGAGCCGAAGCCCTGCGACACGACGGGCTTCTGGCGGCAATTTTCAGGGTTCGGTCAACAGCGCGTGAAGCAACACGCTTCCCCTCGCGGCTCGGAGCTTGGCGGCCCGGACAGGATCACGTAGACGTCGGGCGATGCATGCCATCGATTTGAGGTGGCTCTCTGGGAACTGTTCCGGAAGCAGGAGGAGGAAGACGATATCAACCGGCCGCTCGTCGATTGAATCGAATTGGACAGCCGGCTTTAGCAAGGCGAAAAGCCCGAAAGGCTTAGCGAGATTTCCAAGACGCGCGTGTGGGAGGGCGATACCGCCGCCCAGCCCAGTCGATCCCAGATCCTCTCGCTTGACGAGCGCGTCAGCGACCGGTCCGGTATCGCAATCGAGCAGTGTTGCCGCCCGACGCGCCAGCTCTCTCAATACCCGTCCCTTGTCGGTTTCCCGCAACTCGAACACGGCGTCGGGGGAGAGGAGGTCTTTTATGTCCATCGGGGCACTTTCAATCCATTCATTTGAGCCGACCTGAGCCTCTGTCGTCCGCGCTCATTGCTTCGGCGTCGACGGGAGGTTCAGCATCGCCAGGGGGCTGGTGGAGCTTCCGAGCACGGTCGAGGGCATCTGCCCGTTCCAGCGATGGGCGGTCTCATAGGACACCACGACGGAATTGCTGCTCACGGCCGCGCCGACCTGCTGGATGATCCTCGCTTGCGCTTCGCCGACCAAGGTTGCGGCTTGCGCCTCGCCCTCGGCCTTAAGGATAGAGGCCTCACGCTGGGAGCGAGCCTGCGCAATGGTCGCCTGCGCCTCCCCGTTCGCTTGGGCGATGCGGACCGCCGCTTGCGCGTCGGCCTGCACTTTCTGCTGCTCGCCTTCGTAACGGACCTTCACGACGGTGTTCTCGGCGCGGATGGCGTCGTTCTTGGCCTGCACCGCCGCCTCCACGGAGGCTTGGAAACTCTGACTATAGGCGATGCTGCTTAATTGTAGGTCGACGAGCTGGATGCCGAAGATGCCGTCGAGAGCTTCGCTGACGCCCTTGCGGATCTCGCTGGCGATCTGCTCCCGGTTGGCGGAGATGCTCACGGTGTTTTGGGTTGAGAATACGCGGAGGACTCGGTCGGCGAGAACGGGGCGGATGTTCTCGGAGATGTCGACGTTGCCGCTGCGGCCCACAGTGTAAAGGAGCTTCAGGACGGCGGCGGCGGGGATCTTATAGGAGAGCCCGACGCCGACGTTAACCGCCTGGTTATCCACGGTGTAGACGGTCAGGTTGCTGAGTTGGAATGTGTCGAGGCTGGTCTGGATCGTGTCGACCGTATCGATGAACGGAACCTTAAAGTGCAAGCCGGGGCCGACCGGCTCGGCTGTCACGACGGTGCCGAGCCGGCGCACGCCGGCCATCTCGGTCGGCTGGACCGTATAGAAGCTCCCGAAGGAGGCGGCGATCAGGATGCCGACTCCCACGAGCACCGCGACGCTCCCTGTCGGCAGGGGAGGAAGGGTGAATTTTGGCTTGCCATGTTGAGGGGTGCCCCAAGGCTGCGGGTCGTTGGATGGAACAACGTTCATGACGATGACTTTCGTGACGGTGACTTTCGTGAGGCGACTCAGCCCTGGGCAGCAAGGGTGGTGGGGGCGGCGAGCCGATAGCCGACGCCGGCTTCGGTGAGCAGCAGGCGCGGTTGGGCCGCATCGACCTCGATCTTCTGGCGAAGGCGCCTGACAAAGACCCGGAGGTATTGGGCATGCTCGACATGGCTTGGACCCCAGATCTCCCGGAGGATGTGCTGATGGGTCAGCAGGCGTCCGGCATGACGGGCGAGCAGGTGAAGGAGGTCGTATTCGCGCGGCGTCAGCTTGATCGGCTCACCCCTGAGCGTGACGCGATGGGCGAGCGTGTCCACCGAGAGGTCGCCGGCTTCGAAGACGGCCGTGGCGCCCGCCGAGGTCACCGCATGCCGAAGGGCGGTATGGATACGCGCGATCAATTCGCCGACCCCGAAGGGCTTGCTGACGTAATCGTCGGCGCCCGCGTTCAGGAGTGCGACCTTCTCTGTCTCGTTGTCTCGGGCCGATAGGATGATCACGGGGACGCTCGACGTCTCGCGGATCGCGGCCAGCACGGCGGAGCCGTCCATGTCGGTCAGCCCAAGATCAAGAACGACCAGTTCGGGCGGCGCGACGCGGAACTTCTGCAAGGCTTGAGCGCCCGTCAGGGCCGATTCGACCGTAAACCCCACCGCGACTAGAGTCGGGCGGAGAAAGCGATGAATCTGCGGCTCATCGTCAACGACGAGAATGTAGCGCGACGCCGGCAAGGGCTTGCTCCTCTTCGGCGGCGGGAGTGTTGGCCGCAGTCGGTTCGGCGACGGGAAGGGCGATCGCGATCAGCGTGCCGCGGCCTGCCCGGATGGGGCTTTCGGCCCGGATGGTGCCACCCATGGCTTCGACGACGCCCTTTGCGATGGCAAGTCCCAGGCCGGTTCCGGCCGGCCGTCCATCGCCGGAGCCGAGGCGCGTGAACTTCTCGAAAACGCGGTCGAGATCGGCCGGCGGGATCCCCCGCCCTTCGTCGTTTATGGTGATGATGACTTGCCCGGCGTTGGCTTCCGCGGCGATAGTGGTCGGCGTGCCGGGGTCCGCATACTTGTCGGCGTTGTCGAGGATATTGAATATAACCTGCTCGAACAGGACGGGATTGCCCTCGACCGGCAAGTCCCCTGCCGTCACCCGCGTCTCCACCACCCGGGACGGAAAGGATTTCCTGGCGCGCTTGACGGCGGCCATGATGACATCGGACGTGTCGATCCAGTCGCGCCATAGCGCCAAAGTGCCGGATTCGACCCGCGTCATGTCGAGCAGGTTGGCAACGAAGCGGGTCAGGCGGCGGGCTTCTTCTTCGATGGTCAGGACGAGGTCATCTCTATCGGACTGCTGCATCCGGTCGCCGTATTCGCGCAGGCTCGTCGCGGATCCGAGGATCGCGGAAAGCGGCGTGCGCAGGTCGTGGCTGATGGATGACAGCAGGGTCGCTTGCAATCGCTCCCGCTCGGCGAGCGCCTCACCCCGCCTCGCCTCGACGACCAGCATGGCGCGTTCGATCGCTAGCGCACCCTGATCGATCAGAGCCGCGAAGGCTCGCTCTTCCTCGGCCGATAGCGGCTTGCCCCGATTGGACGGAGAAATGCCGATCGTTCCGATCGTGCCGGATGACGTGCGGATCGGATGGAATTGATAGAGGGCATTGGGAAGCGTTCCTGTGCGCCAACCCGCGACCTCCGTACGGCTGAACGCCCAGCGCGCGGCCGCCCACTCGCTTGGCTGAAGGGCGTCCTCGGGTGGGAACGCGGCCGTGATGGTCAACTCGCCGATCTCCGGCCCTTCGCTTTCCCGAAGCAGTATGACAACCTGACCCTTGATCGCAGCGGCCGTCTGGCGAACCACGACCCACAGAACGTCCTCCATGCTCACCGTGGCCGACAGCTTCCTGGAAACATCGTAAAGCGACTGCATCGTCTTCACGCGTGCTCGGGCAGCATTTGATTGGTCGCGCACCCGTCCAGCGAGCCCTCCCGTGGTTACGCCTACAAGTAGAAAGATGATGAGCGCGAAAAACTCATAGGGCGTCGCAATAGAGAAGCTGAAGATTGGCGGGATAAAGAAGAAATTGTAGGCGAGGAACGACAGGATGGCAGCCGTGATGGCCGGCCACTGGCCCACCGTCACGGCGCAGCCGAGCACGGCTGCCAGGAAGATCATCGAGAGGTTCGGCAGCGCCAGAAAGTGCGTGGCCAGCATACCGATCAGAACGGCCGCGCCGACCGAGCCGACCGCCGCTGACAACCCGGTCGCCACATTGTTCCGGACAGGCCATGATCGACGTCTGGCAATCTTAGCGACGCTCTCCCCGACAACGACGTGCACCGCGATGTCGGACGCGCGCCGCAGCAGCGTGCCGGACAGCGATCGGCCTCTCACCCTCGCCCAAAAGGTGGGGCTCGACCGACCTATGACGATCTGCGTGATGTTCTCTCGCCGCGCGAAGCGAAGAATTTCGTCCGGCAGATCGGGCCCCGCAAGCCGAGCCGTTTCCGCCCCTAGGCGCTCGGCGAGCCGCATCACTTCGTCGATCCGACGCAGCGCCACGGCGTTCGTCCCTTCGAGATCAGATTTTTCCAGGGTAACGGCGATCCACGCGGCATTGAGGCCGTTCGCCAGGCGACTGGCGGTGCGAACCACCCGCTCCGAGAAGGGGTCGGAGCCCACGCAAACAAGGATGCGCTCAGCGGTCGGCCAGGCGCCTTCGATGGCGTTTTTACGCAAGTGGTCGACCATCTGGTCGTCGACTCGATCCGCCGTGCGACGCAGGGCGAGTTCGCGCAGCGCCGTGAGGTTACCGGGCTTGAAGAAGCCGCCAGCCGCGCGCTTGGCGTTCTCGGGCAAGTAGATCCGCCCCTCGGTCAGCCGCGTGATGAGTTCGGCCGGTGTGATGTCGACGACCACAACCTCGTCGGCCTTGTCGATGACGGTGTCCGGCACGGTCTCACGGACCAGCACGCCTGTGATCCGGGACACGACGTCCGACAAGCTTTCGAGATGCTGGATATTGACTGCGGTCCAAACATCGATACCGGCGGCCAAAAGCTCTTCGACGTCGAGGTATCGTTTGGGGTGCCGGCATTCCTCGGCGTTGGTATGCGCGAGTTCGTCGACGATCAGCAGGGCCGGACGCCGCGCCAGAGCGGCGTCGAGATCGAACTCGCTGAGCTGCGTTCCCTTGTAGGCGATGATCTGTCGAGAAAGTACTTCGAGGCCGTCCAACAGGGCTTCGGTCTCGATCCGGCCGTGGGTCTCGACCACGCCGACAACGACGTCGAAGTGATCGGCGTGCAGGCGCCGAGCGCCCGACAGCATCGCGTAGGTCTTCCCGACGCCAGGCGCCGCACCCAGAAAGACCTTGAGGCGCCCCCGTCCCTCCCGGCGCGCGGCGGCCAGGAGGGCATCGGGGTTAGGGCGTGGATCGCTTGCGTTGATCATCGTTGTCACCTCGACCGTCCGCAGCTTCGGGGCGTGATGGGGTTGGTCGAGGGTTTGTTCAATTGGCTGGAGCCACGTTCGAGGCGGCGGGACCCCGCGTTGTGTCCGTCGCATCGAGGGCAAGATTAAGCCGCAGTACGTTCACCGTGCGATCGCCGAATAGGTTCGCCCCGTTGGTATTGTCCTGCACCAAGGATTGCACCTTATCCGACGGCAGCTTGCGAGCGTCTGCAATGCGGGTGACCTGGAGCATCGCGTAGGCCAGCGAGATGTCCGGATCGAGTCCCGAGGCGCTCGTCGTAACGGCGTCGGCGGGAACAGGCTTGGCGAGGCTTCCCCCGAGGGCGGTGACCGAAGCCTTCACCCGATCGATCAGCTTCTGCGAGGTGGGCCCGAGGTTCGACCCTGAGGAGTTCGCCGCATTGTAGGGCGCGTCGATTGTTTTGGTCGCGTCCTTTGGGTCTGGTGCGCTGGTGGCGGAGGGGCGTCCTTGGAAGTAGCGGTCGGTGGCGAAGTTCTGGCCGACCAGTGCGGAGCCGATGACGACGCCGTTGCGGGTCACAAGCGAGCCGTCAGCCGGTCCCTTGAGGAGCACCTGGGCGATCCCCGTGATGGCGAGCGGATAGGCGAGGCCGGTGAGGGCGGTGAACAAGACGATCATGACGATCGCGGGTCGGAGGTGCGAGAGCATGGGGGTCACGCCAGATGGAGGGAGGAGACGGCTAGATCGATGATCTTGATGCCGATGAAGGGGACGACGATGCCGCCGAGCCCGTAGATGAGCAGGTTGCGCCGTAGCAGCGCAGCCGCGCCGATTGGCTTGTAGGGCACGCCTTTCAGCGCGAGCGGGATTAGCGCGATGATGATCAGCGCATTGAAGATCACCGCCGAAAGGATCGCCGAGCGCGGCGAGTGCAGCCCCATGACGTTGAGTGCGCCGAGTTCCGGATAGGTGGCGAGGAACAGCGCGGGGATGATCGCGAAGTATTTGGCGACGTCGTTGGCGATCGAGAAGGTCGTCAACGAACCACGCGTCATCAGCAGTTGCTTGCCGATGCCGACCACCTCGATCAGCTTGGTGGGATCGCTGTCGAGATCGACCATGTTGCCGGCCTCGCGAGCCGCCTGGGTGCCGGTCTGCATGGCGACTCCCACGTCGGCCTGGGCCAGCGCCGGCGCGTCGTTGGTGCCGTCGCCGCACATGGCGATCAAGCGTCCACCCTGCTGCTCCTTGCGGATATAGGCGAGCTTGTCCTCGGGGGTCGCTTTGGCCAGGAAGTCGTCGACCCCCGCCTCGGACGCGATGGCGGCCGCCGTCACCGGGTTGTCGCCCGTTACCATCACGGTCTTGATACCCATGGCGCGCAGGGCGGCAAAGCGCTCCTTGATGTCCGGCTTCACGGTATCCTTGAGATGGACGACGCCCAGCAGCCGCTTGTTCTCGGCAACGGCCAGTGGTGTTCCGCCGGTGCGGGCGATCCTGTCGACCGCGGCGCGGAAGTCGGCTGGGCCACCGCCTTCTGCCAAGCCCACACTGATCAGCACCGAATCCACCGCGCCCTTGCGCAGCGAGCGACCGTTCAGGTCGATGCCGGACATGCGGGTCTGCGCCGTGAAGGGCACGATGGTGGCGCCTGCCTGGGACAGGTCCGTCTCCGTCAAGCCATAGCGGACTTTGGCCAAGGCCACGATGGACCGGCCCTCGGGGGTCTCGTCGGCGAGGCTGGATAACAGGACGGCTTCGGCGAGTACCTGCTCGGACACGCCACCGACTGGGATGAACTCGCTCGGCATGCGGTTGCCGAATGTGATCGTCCCGGTCTTATCGAGCAACAGCGTGTCGACGTCGCCGGCTGCCTCGACGGCTCGGCCCGAGGTCGCCACCACGTTGAATCGGATCAGTCGGTCCATGCCGGCGATGCCGATCGCCGATAAAAGGCCACCGATGGTGGTCGGGATGAGGCAGACCAGCAGCGCCACTAGCACGGTCACCGACAGCGTCGTGCCGGAGTAGAACGCGATGGGCCACAGGCTCACGCAGACGATCAGGAAAATGATCGTCAGTCCCGAGAGTAGGATCGAGAGTGCCAGCTCGTTCGGCGTCTTTTGCCGCTCGGCACCTTCGACCAGCGCGATCATGCGATCGAGAAAGGTCGAGCCGGCGGCTGCCGTCACGCGCACCTTGATGCCGTCAGACAGGACCATCGTACCGCCGGTCACCGCCGAGCGATCACCGCCTGATTCGCGGATGACGGGCGCGGATTCGCCGGTGATGGCGGATTCGTTGACCGACGCGATGCCAGCGACGACTTCGCCGTCTGAGGGGATGAGATCGCCAGGCTCGACGAGGACAATGTCGCCGACCTTGAGGTCGAGGGCGTTGACCTCCTCGAAGGCGCCATCGAGATGTTTGTGATCGACGAGGCGCTTCGCCTTCGTGTCGCTGCGGGTCTTGCGCATGGCGTCGGCCTGCGCCTTGCCGCGACCTTCGGCGACGGCCTCGGCGAAGTTGGCGAACAGCACCGTGAACCAGAGCCAAGCCGAGATTTGGCCGGAGAACAAGGCTTCCCCGTTGCTGGTGACGAGGTCACGCAGGAACAGGATCGTGACGCCGAGCGAGACCACCTCGGTGACGAAGATCACCGGGTTCTTGGCGAGGGTGCGCGGATTGAGCTTTCTGAACGCTTCGAGCGCAGCGCGGCGCGCGATGGCCGGGTCGAACAGGCTGGTGGCTGAACGGGATGCCATGACGGACGCTCTTTCAATAGGCTTTGCCAGCCAGCATCGCGAAATGTTCGACGATGGGGCCAAGCGCGAGGGCAGGGAAATATTGCAGCAGGTAGAGGATCACGATGACGCCGAGCAGCAGGCTCACAAAGAGCGGACCGTCGGTCGGGAAGGTGCCGACCGAGGCAGACGCCCGGCGCTTGGCCGCGAGCGACCCGGCGAGAGCCAACACCGGCACGATGTAGGCGAAGCGGCCGAGGAACATCGCCAATCCGAGTGCAGTGTTATACCAGAGCGTGTTGCCGGTCAGGCCGCCGAAGGCCGAGCCGTTGTTAGCCGTGGTGGACGCGAAGGCGTATAGAATTTCGCTAAGCCCATGCGGCCCACTGTTGTTGAGGCTGTCGAGCCCCGTCTTCAACATTACGGAAGTACCGGTAAAACCCAGGACCAGAAGTGGGTAGATGAGGATCGCCAGCATCGCGAGTTTCATCTCGCGGGTTTCGATCTTCTTGCCGAGATATTCGGGCGTACGGCCCACCATCAGCCCAGCCACGAACACTGTGATCACAGCGACCACGAGGATGCCGTAGAGGCCGGCACCGACGCCGCCCGGCGTGATGCAGCCCATGAGCATGTTGAACAGCGGCACGAGCCCTCCGAGCGGGGTGAAGCTGTCGTGCATGGCGATGACCGAGCCCGTGCTGGTCCCCGTCGTGCCGGCACTGAATAAGGCGGTGAGGGCTTGGCCGAAGCGCAGTTCCTTACCTTCGAGGTTGCCCGCCGAGCCGTCCACACCCAGCGCTGTGAGGATCGGATTGCCGAAGGTCTCCGCGCCATAGATGACGGCGATGCCGAGCACGAGCACGATGCCCATCGTGACAAGAAGGGAGCGCCCCTCTTTCCAGTTGCCGACCAGACGACCGAAGGCGACGACCGACGCCACCGGAACGAGCAGCAGGCTGAATGCCTCCAACATCACAACCCAGGCGCTCGGGCCTTCGAAGGGATGAGCCGAGTTGGCGTTGAAGAAACCGCCGCCGTTGGTTCCGAGTTCCTTGATGGCTTCCTGGCTGGCCACGGGGCCAACCGCCAGCACCTGCTTGGCCCCTTCCAGTGTCGTGGCTTCCACGGAGGCGAGCAGCGTTTGGGGGATGCCGCCTGCTACCATCACGAGGGCGAGCACGATGGAAAGGGGAAGCAGCAGGTAGAGCACGCCGCGCGTGAGATCGACCCAGAAATTGCCGATCGTCTTGGCTTCCGAGCGGGTGAAGGCGCGGACCAGGGCAAAGGCCATGGCGAGGCCCGTTGCGGCCGAGACGAAATTGTGGACCGTCAGCCCGGCCATCTGCGTGAGATGGCTCATGGTGGTCTCGCCGCCGTAATTCTGCCAGTTCGTGTTGGTGATGAAACTGACGGCAGAGTTGAAGGCGAGGTCCGGCGCGACGCCGTCGAACCCTTGCGGATTGAGCGGCAGATAGCCTTGCAGGCGCTGCAGAGCGTAAAGGCTGAACAGGCCAGCCGCGCTGAAGGCCAACATGGCGAGGGTATAGCTGCGCCAGCCCTGCTCGCGCTTCGCATCCACGCCGGAGAGGGCATAAAAGCCTCGTTCGACCGGCGCGAGGACAGGGGTCAAGAATGTGCGCTCACCCGTCATCACCTTGGCGATGTATCGCCCGAGGGGGATGGCTGCGGCGACCACCGCGATGAGCACTAATATGATTTGTAGCCAACCCAATATGGTCATGGCGTCACCTTCGCGAACCGTCGCCGGTTCCGCGTCCTTCAGAAACGTTCGGGGTGGATCAGCGTGTAGAGGAGGTAGAGGCCGAGCGTGGCGGCCACGACGAGTCCTGCGAGGGGTTCGAGCATGGTGGCCTCACATCCGGTCGCAGGCGGAAGCGTAGGCGACAGTCAACCCGAAGAGAGCGATGCTGAGGACGACGAAGACGAGATCGAGCATGGGCATGGTCCGACTGGCCGGATTGGCCAAGGTCGATTCATCGCTCGAAACCGCATGAACGTTCGAGACGCAATGTAGTGTTGGGATATAAACAATGCATAAACAAGCCGGAGGTCGAGCCCAATCGCGCACGACATCGGACGTCGGTTGGCTTCCATTTTCCGGTGTTGGCTATGATCTGTATATGCGGTGGATGCTCGTTACGTCTCGATCCGTAACGCAAAAGTGATCCATATTCGGCGCACGTCATAACGGCGCTGGATCACATCGATGTCGCGACTTGAAAGCAAACCTGCTCGGGCGGAAACCACGTGCGCCGAGCCTCACTTCGTCGTCGGTCAGGACGTGCGCGGCTACTGGGTGGCGATCGAGACCCACAATCTGGGCGGCGGCATCTTCAAGAGCCTCAAAGACGCCTTGCACTTCGCCGATTTCGAGACGGGTCATCGTCCGGATGCGATCGAACTCTCCACCGAGCCGCTGACTTTCCGGTTCTGAGCGCTGCCATGGTCGAATATGACGCCTTCCGTAAGGACCTTGCGAATTCGCTGCTTCGATGCGCCGAGATTCGGCGTCGGTCCCGTGCCGGCGGGGCGCTCAATGGGGAGGACATCAAGATCGTTGCGCTGCTTGAGGGCCTCGCGATGGACGTTAAGAACCTCGACCTGCACGTCTTCCTGATCTTCGAGCTGATGTTCACCCACAAGCGCCTGGCCCGGCAGTACCTTCGACGGCATGACGATCTCCTGGCGCAGTTGGGTGTAACGTACCGCCCCACCAGCGCCACCGACCTCGTCCGATGGATGACGCACCATACCATGGACGATGCATTGGACGGCGGGGCGCCGAGACCGCTTCGGCGACCCCAAGTCGAGGGTTGGTCTTCTCCGGGCAGGATCCGTGAAGGACAGCGCGGTCCAGTGATTGGCGACAGGCCAGGACTTCCCCTTTCCCTGGCCGTCAACTTCATTGCGGGCTTCAGCATTCTCGCCCCATGTCTGTCGCTTTGGAACATTCGAACCGCGTTCGGACAGTTGCACGACCGTTCGTTGATGGCCGATCATGCGGCCGTGCCGGCCACGGTGACTTCCGTCAAAGCCGTGACGGCATCCAGAAGCAGCGGCATAGGCAGTGATGTCGTGCTGTCGTTTCGGCAACCTTCAGGCGAGGCCTGCACCGCGACGTGGCACACCGGCATCCCAGCGTTCTCGGGAGCGCCGGGCGACACCGTCATGGTCGTACCCCGCTCGGCGTCGTGCGAAATGCCGCTGATACCCTTGGATGTCGGCGATCCGATGCAGACATTCGCTCTGGCGGCGGCGCTGATGGCGGGCGGGCTGGCGTCCATCAAGCTGTGGTCATGGCTGTCGCGACGCTCTCCCCGGCCCGCAACCCCGAGCGTGTGGCCTGTGACGGCAGAGCAGCGCAATGATCTCACTTGAGGGATCATTCGTCGACTTGGTGACCCCCTTCAAGGGTGACGGGGTCGACGAACGAAGCTTCCTCAACTTGTGCTTCGGCTTCTCGCCGGAACTCCTCTTGAGCTATAGACATCGACGGTTTGCGACGCTGATCGGCGTCGGGGATCCTACAACAAGAGGAGTTCCGGCGAGAAGCTAATGACACATGCCCCTTGCGCTGCCAGACATCACGGCGCAGCTTGGGCTCAACCATTCAGACTCATCGGTCGTATGCCGCCTGGGGACAACGTGAACAACGCCCTGATCCAATTCAAAAATGCGCCATAGGGTCGACCTAGCGCCAACATCATGACGGTAGCACCAAGCACCCCCAGCAACAGCCCTCGTCCCGATGCACCGCTGATGGCGATAATCGCCGCGTAAATCGGGGCCTGGAAGCTCACCAAAGCGAGGCTATCCCAAAGCAGTTGCGACAAGCGATCCGGTCTGGCGCGCCGCATGAGCCAGTCCCGCCAGATACCATAAGGACGGCCCACGGGAATCATGAGGACCGCCCCCAATAGCCGAGCATGAAATACCTGCTCCCAAGCCATGCTCGCGATGAAATGTTCGTTGATGATCCCTGTCGTCGTAAAGAACAGGATCAGGGCCGTGGTGTCAGCGAGAAAGGCGCGACGCGTTTGGGTCTGCAAGGGGTCGGGCATGTTGAATGCAACCAAAGTGTTGGCTCGACATCTAGCATGCAACGCTGACCCGTGTGGAAACTCCAGCGGCGGCTGATATACCAGCCGCCGCTCCGCTCACGCCACAACTTGCGCCGACAACCGTCGGCTTGGCGACATTCATACGCCGAGGCGTCCGGAACTCGATGCTGATCCTGAAGGTGTCCGAGAGCTTCGTCGCGCGGCTCCTGTGCGATCCGGCGATCTCCCTGTTTGCCAAGGTGCCACGGCAAATCTTTGACAATGCCGAGAATTTAACAAGCACGCCCACAAGCTGAGCTTAACGTTTTCGAATTAGCGTCAAGTGTTGGATCGGCTGGGTTGTTTCGCCATGTACCAAGTTGTTTCGGCGCTGACCGACCCCTCCCTGCTTTGGTTCATCCTGTTTGCCTCCGCAGCAGTCTGGCTTGCATTCCGCCCCACCGCTGGCCGGGGTCCGCCCCCCCTCACGGCGACGATCGACACTGCGTCGCTCATCGCGACCTTAGACAACATGGATCAGGGCGTCGTGATGATCGACGCGGCCGGCCTTGTCCGCGTCTGTAACGAGCGCGCCATGGTGCTTCTCGATCTCCCGCGCGACCTCATGAAAAGACAGCCTTCATTCGAGCAGGTTCGCCAGTATCAGCTTTCGATCGACGACATCGGAGCATCCCATCAGACCCTGCAGGCGCGGGCGACGAACGATGGTTTCGACCGGACCCCTCACAGCGACGAGCGGAAGGGCCCGAACGACACTGTTATCGAGATTCGCACTGTGCCGCTGCCGGACGGTGGTATCGTTCGGACCTTCACCGACGTCACATTGCACAAGCGGCGCGAAACTGCCCTGGCAGAAAATGAAGCACGGCGGCGTGCGCTGGCCGACGCCCTGCCGCAGATGATCTGGGTGGCCCGCCCGGCGGATGGCACGGTAACCTATGCCAATGAGCGGTTCTATGCCTACTTTGGCAACATCGGCCTGGAGCGTGCGGATCGGATTGCCGCCCATCATCCGGAAGACCGCGAGCGGGCCGCGAGGGCATGGTCCTTGGCGGAAGCTGCGGGCGAGGCCATGGAGGTCGAGGCGCGCTGGCGCAGAAAGGACGGTGCGTATCTTTGGCATAAGCTGATCCTCGCGCCTGTCCGGCGGGATGGCGTAGTGGTCGAGTGGCTGGGCTCAGCGCTCGACATTGACGACATCGTCCAGGCGCGAAACGCCCTGCGAGAGAAGACGGATCTGCTACAATTTGCCCAAGAGGCGGCGGGTGCGGGCCTTTTCGATTGGGATCTGGAGCACGGTCTCGCACACCTGTCGCGGGAAAGCCTCAATCTGTTCGGGTTGCGCGAGGACAGGACGACCGCGGTTGGTCTCGACGAATTCTGGTCCCTTATCCATCCCGACGACCATGCGACGATCAGGCTCGAGGCCGAACGCGCAAAAGTTACACGAACCAACTACCGCGTGGAGTTCCGCGTTGAGCGATCCGGCGCACCGGATCGCTGGGTACTCGGCACGGGTCGTGTTGTCACCGACGGCTCGGGCCATCCATCGAGAATTGTCGGCCTTAACCTCGACATCACCGAGCGCAAGCATGTCGAGGAAACGTTACGGGTGAGTGGGGAGCGCCTAGCGCTTGCGCTTGCCAGCGGCAGCGATGGCCTGTGGGACTGGGAGATCGAAACTGGGAAATGCTGGTACTCGGATCAGTGGCATACGATGCTCGGCTATGCGCCCGGCGAGCTTGGAGGTGATGTCGGCACGTGGGAGCGGCTCATCCATCCCGAGGATCGAGATCGGGCCATCACGATCACGAACGACCATTTCGAGAAACGTACCCCCGCCTATGAGTGCGAGCATCGTTTGCGGCGAAAGGATGGTGAGTGGGGCTGGGTGCTGTCACGAGGCAAGGTTGTCCAGCGATCCGCTGATGGACGCCCCCTTCGTATCGTCGGAACGCATATCGACATCGACGCCAGGAAGGCGGCGGAGCAACGGATTGCTTATATGGCGTGCCATGACGCGCTCACGGACCTTCCGAACAGGGTGATGTTCCGAGACCGCCTGGAGCAACGGCTGGCCGGGATTGCCCTCGGGGGCGAAACGTGTGCCATACTTTGCCTCGACCTCGATCGGTTCAAGGCCATCAACGACAGCCTCGGTCACCTCGCAGGGGACGCGCTCCTGCGTGAGGTGGCGGTTCGGCTCCAAACAACCTTGGCCCCCCAAGACCTATTAGCTCGGCTTGGAGGCGACGAATTCGCCATCGTCGTCCACGATGCCAGTTTTAGCTTGCACCTCGAAGAACTCGCGCAACGCATGATCTGCGCAACAGGTCGTCCGTTCACGATCGGCGAGCAGGAGGTCGAGGTCGGGGTCAGCATCGGCGTTGCCCTTGCTCCCGACCACGGGAGCGATGCCGAAACGCTTTTTCGGCGGGCCGATCTTGCCATGTACCGTGCGAAGGCGGAGGGCGCGAACGGGGTCCGGTGGTTCGAGCCGGCGATGGATGAGGAGGCTACCGAGCGGCGTCGACTTCAGCAGGACCTCCACCACGCGGTGCTGCACGACGAGTTTACCCTGCACTACCAACCGCAGATGCTGTGCGCGTCGAACGAGATCATCGGCTTCGAAGCTCTGGTGCGTTGGAACCATCCGACGCAAGGCCTCATACCGCCCGCGCGCTTCATCCAGTTGACCGAGGAAAGTGGCCTGATCGTCCCGTTGGGCACCTGGGTCCTTCGTACAGCCTGCGCCGAGGCCACACGTTGGATGAGCCCACTTCGTGTCGCGGTGAACATATCTCCGCGACAGTTTCAACAGGCGGACCTTCCTGGCCTGGTGCTATCTATCCTGGCTGAAACGGGCCTGTCTCCAGCACGCCTTGAACTTGAGATCACGGAAAATCTCCTGATCAACGACATGGCTCGCGCGCTGGGCATCTTGCGACGCCTCAAAGCAATCGGTGTCCGGATCGCCATGGACGATTTCGGCACCGGGTACTCGTCACTGGCGACGCTGCAGGCCTTTCCGTTCGATACACTCAAGATCGACCGGACCTTCGTCCAGCAATTGCAGTCCAGCGCGCAGGCCAAAGTCATCGTGCGAACGATCATCGGGCTGGGGCGCAGCCTTGCCATCGGTGTAGTCGCCGAGGGTGTGGAGACGGAAACACAGCGACGCTTCCTCTCCGACGAGGGATGCGACGAACTTCAGGGCTACCTCATCGGCAAGCCCGAACCGATTAAAAGCTATGCGGCGTGGACCGCTTGTCCGAAGCCTCATCGGATCGCCTGCAATAGTCCTACGGATACATCTGAGGCATTGCCGCCAGAAACTTCCAAAAGTTCACTCGACCGGGGTCGTCGGCGCTGATCCTCAAAACATGAAATTCTTAGAACCTGAATGAAAAGGGCTACTTGCGTGCGAGTCTCCCGATGCCGAATTGGATGGTGGCGAGGGTGACAAAAGCGAGCAAGTGTGAATCGGCACCAAACGAGGCTCTAACGCGTCAACCTCGATGACGGTGCAGCTGCTCAGACCGTAGGTATGACGCTGATTTGGCTAGCAACTCTCGTCGCGCCCAAGCATTCAGGTCCTCAATTGGCTCTGGCGGTTCGAAAGCAACGTCCTCATGCGCAAGATCGCTGATGGCATCGCCGGAGGCATTTACAAGGTCGGTAACGTCGTCGACCAGGCGACGTACGAGGCCGCGGAGTCCCGCTTGTTCGAGGCTGGCCCGGAGGGAGGACCACCTCGGCGATGGACGGCCCCACATGCGCGGCGAAGCGCTGACCCTCAGGGACGTTGTACTGTTCCCATCTCTTGTCCGTTTCGAGCCAGTCTACCGGCCGCTGTTCCGCGCGATGCTACATTGCCTAGCCGAATATCCGGTCCTCTCAGGAAGGATGGATCGGCTTATTTATAATAGCTCCATTTCTTCCACGATGCGTATCGACCACATGCTGCTTTACTACGACGATTGTGCTCCAAGAAACCCTAGGATCGTTCCGAGATGGTACTGGCCAAGGTAATGGCCGCTGCGTGCTGATCGAGTTTTTCGCGGCGATCGCGACTCAAGTGCCAAAGCATGCTCACACTGCAGTAACTTTTGGTTTCGACACGCGAGCCGGAGACGCGAGATGCTTGATTGCGTCACCCACCGCTATGGCGCCCTCCCGTTCCACGATACCCACCAAGCCGCGACGGCCGATTGCCGCGCTGACGAAGCCGGTGGCGATGCGTGGCGTTCCATGGACGCTCGCGAGTTTTTCAGCGGGGTGTCGGCATGGCGCGTTCTGCTCTGTGTAGGGCGGTGACAAACCAGGCCACTGGAGCGTCGGCGATTTGCTGACGCGGGCGGAGTAAAATCCGGCCAGTGGATAGGCTCTCGTTTTTGGGGGCCGGGGATGTTCGTCGTGGAGATCTACGCCGCCGTTCGAAAATTCGTGTTCCTTGAGGGGCATAGCCGCCGGGAGGCCGCCCGGGTTTTCGGGCTGAACCGCGAGACGGTGCTGAAGATGTGCCGGTTCTCGTTGCCTCCCGGGTACACGCGCGTGAAGCCGCCCGAAAAGCCGAAGCTTGGACCTCTGCTGCCGGTGATCGACGCGATCCTGGTGGCGGATCGTGATGCGCCGATGAATCAGCGGCACACGGCCAAGAGGATTTTCGAGAGGCTGCGGGACGAGCATGGCTTTGCCGGCGGTTACACCGTGGTGAAGGATCACGTGCGGGTCTGTCGAGCGCGGGCGCGGGAGACCTTCGTGCCGCTATCTCATCCGCCGGGTCACGGCCAGGTGGATTTTGGGGAAGCGCTCGCGATGATCGGCGGCGTCCGCCAGAAGATCCACTTCTTCTGCCTGGACCTACCGCACTCGGATGCTTGCTTCGTGAAGGCCTATCCCCGGGAAACCACCGAGGCGTTTCTGGACGGCCACGTCTCAGGGTTTGCCTTCTTCGGCGGCGTGCCCCTGTCGCTCCTCTACGACAACACCAAGATCGCGGTTGCCAAGATCTGCGGCGACGGCAAGCGCGATCGGACCCGCGCCTTTACGGAGCTGGTCAGCCACTGTCTGTTCCAGGACCGCTTCGGCCGTCCGGGCAAGGGCAACGACAAGGGGAAGGTCGAGGGGCTGGTCAAATTCGCCCGCGCCAACTTCATGACGCCGATCCCCACGGCGGCGAGCTTCGACGCCCTGAACGCCATGCTGGCGGAGCGTTGCCGCGCGCGGCAGGCCGATCATGCCGGTCGGCGCTCTGCCACCATCGGCGAGCGGCTCGTCGCCGACACCGAGGCCTTGAGGGCGCTGCCCGCCGTGCCACTCGAGCCGTGCGAGAAGCGTGCGGCCCGCGTCTCCTCGACGGCGCTCGTCCGCTATCGCTGCAACGACTATTCGGTGCCAACGGCCTACGGGTTCCAGGAGGTCCTGGTGAAGGGGTTCGTCGACGAGGTCGCGATCCTGTGTGCCGGCCGTGAGATCGCCAGGCACCCGCGCCACTACGGCGAGGGCGTGTTCGTTGCGGATCCGCTGCACTATCTGGCGCTGATCGAGATGAAGCCGAACGCGCTCGATCAAGCCGCGGCGCTGCAAGGTTGGAACCTGCCGGAGGTGTTCCAGCATCTACGCCATCTCCTGGAAGCTAGAATGGGCAATCGCGGCAAGCGGGAGTTCATCCAAGTGCTGCGGTTGATGGAGGCGGCGCCACAGGATGTTGTGGCCTTCGCCGTTACCGAGGCCATTCGGCTCGGCGCCATTGGCTTTGATGCTGTCAAACAGATCACGCTGGCGCGGATCGAGCGGCGTCCCGTCCGCCTTGACCTCGCCGCCTATCCCCATCTGCCGCAACTGGCGGTCAAGACGACGACGGCCGCCGACTATGCCGTGCTGGTGCCGGAGATGGCGGCGTGATGGCCTCGATCGAGGGAGACATGCCGAGTGGCACCAGGGCTGGCAAGCCCCAGGTCCTGCTCGGCCACCATCTCAAGCAGCTGAAGCTGCCGACGATCCTGCGCGAGTACGACAAGGTGGCGCGCGAGTGCGCGCAGGGCGGGGTCGACCACACCGGCTACCTTCTGCGCCTGGTGGAGTTGGAACTGATCGACCGGGAGCGCCGTGTCGTCGAACGCCGCATCCGGGCCGCTCGGTTTCCAGCTGTGAAGAGCTTCGATACGTTCGACTTCACTGCCATCCCGAGCCTCAACAAGATGCTGGTGCTGGACCTCGGCCGCTGCGAGTTCATCGTCCGCCGGGAGAACATCATCGCGCTCGGCAACTCTGGCACCGGCAAGAGCATGTCGCTCTTGCTCTAGGGTTGGCGGCTTGCCAGAAGGGCTTCACCGTGGCGTTCACGACAGCGGCGTCCCTGGTGACGCAGCTCATGGAAGCACGGGACGAGCGACGCCTTCTCAAACTCCAGCGCGACCTGCAGGCCGTGAAGCTGCTGATCGTCGACGAGCTGGGTTACGTGCCGCTCTCGACGACCGGAGCCGAGCTGCTCTTCGAGACATTCTCCCAGCGCTACGAGCGGGGCTCGACCATCATCACCTCGAACCTCCCCTTCGAGGACTGGACATCGGTCCTGGGATCGGAGCGGCTCACCGGCGCCCTGCTGGACAGGCTCACCCACCACGTCAGCATCCTGACCATGAACGGCGACAGCTACCGCCTTAAACAGTCCGTCGGCCGGCGGCGCGCATCGGTGAGGGCGGAGCAAAACCAGGCCACCGCCGAGATCGTCGATCCCGACACCGGCGAAATCACG
This sequence comes from Lichenihabitans sp., assembly GCA_965214365.1. Lineage (GTDB taxonomy): Bacteria > Pseudomonadota > Alphaproteobacteria > Rhizobiales > Beijerinckiaceae > Lichenihabitans. Next base: position 688,984 of record CBDCBM010000001.1, on the reverse strand, counting down.
GCCGCCTGATCCAAACTTTAAGCCGACATGGAAAGGGCCCCGATCGGGGCCCTTTCCATGTCGGCGTGCCCGATCCACTGGCCTGCTTTTGGTCCGCCCCGCCGGCCTGAAATTACACCGGCGTTGACAATTGAACCTGAAAGGAACAAAACATGAACAATAATCTTGCCACCACCCTCCAGTCGATGCTGTCTCTCCCGCCTGAAGACTTGGCGGCACTGTTGGCCACAGCACAGGCACTTGTCGGCCGCGGGAGCGACATGGCGAGCACGCAGACCGTCGCGTCGGCTTTCGCAGGGGTCGTCGGAGGGCCGGAGCGGCCCTGGACCTGCTGCAGTAGCGCCTCGGCTGTCGTCGATGGGGACCAGTCGCGCGACCCGTGGCTCGCCCGATCGGACGATCAGGCGGGGGTCGACGTGGACCCGGATCTCTACCGCAGCCGCGCCTTTCGCCGGCGCTGGGAACCGCAAACACGCGTTGCCATTTACCTCGCTCAGTGCCCCGGAAGCGCCACCCTCGCCCAGCGTCTTGGAGCAACGGTATACAAGCATGGGCTAACGACACGCACCCGGCTCGAAGAGCGGATGGCGGAGCTGAACCAGATCCGCTACGGCGCGATCTGTATGGGCAAGGTACCTTCCATAGAGGCTGGATTCGATTGCTGGTCCCCGGCCTACCTGCCGCTCTGTCGGCCGCGGCCGAGCGGCAGTCCTGTGCGAGTCGGCATGCGATGCCTCGATTTCACATTGCCGCTCGGGGTCACCATTGCGAGTTTCGATGAGGTGCTGCGCGGTGCGCTGCTGCCTCATGCGCTCGCCACCTACGTCGATAGCTCGGACGGCCGACTGGCTTGCGCCTCTCGCGGCCTTGATCCGCGATCGTTTCGGCGTTTCACCGCGCGGCATCGAGACGGCCAAATCGTCGTCGAGGAGGCGCGGGAACTCACGATCCTGCGGCCGCGGCAGGACGGAAGCCGCCTCGCGGCCATCATCGAGCACATTATCGCGAGGTTTGTTATGGCCCGGCAGCCCTGATCGTCATGACGAAAAGATCCTCCGACGAGAAGCAGAGTGAGCCTCTCGTCGGATCGGACCTCGTCGCGCCTCCCTCACATCTCTAAAGCGCCCGCCAAATGGCGGGGCGATGCATCCCGAAAGGTCCTGATCATGCTCACTCTTGCGGCCGCCTCCACGCCTGCGTCCCCGCCGTCGGCGCAGCCCTCCGACCCGCCCACCATGCCACTCGGCCGCTTCCTCGATCAGGTCGCTGCGGCGATCCGTGGCGGCGTTCCTGCCGCCCTATGGGTTGAGGCAACGGTCATCGCCGCCAAAGCCGGGACCTACGGCCACCAGTTGGAACTTGTTGATCCAGGCAGCAAAACGTCCAGATCACCCCCGCAACTCCGAGCTTTTCTGGCGATCTCCGATCGCAAAGCGATCGCCGCAAAGCTCGAGATGGATTTCGATCCGATCAGCCTTGTGGGTATGACGGCGACGCTGCTGATCCGGCCAGATTTCCATCCCAAATATCACTTGCAGGCGCGAATTGCCGACCTCTCGCAAAGTCTGCGGCAGAGCCTCCTCACACAGGCGGTCGAACAGATCAGGGAGCGCCTTCGGCGCGAAAACCTCTACGACCGTCAGCGCCAACTCCGAGCGCCGGTGGCCGTTACGCGGATCGCGGTCATCCATCCCGCCGGCGCCGCGGGATGGGCGGACATCTCCGCCGTGCTCGCACGGTGGCAGGCGGCGGGTATCATCGCCGTCCGATCGATCGAGGCCTCTTTCGAGGGGCCGCGCGTTTCGACCGACCTCTCCGCCGCGTTGGCCCAAGCGCAGCGAAGCGATCCCTCCACTACCGCCGTCGTCGACATCGTCATCATGGTACGTGGCGGCGGTGACCGCGCCGGTCTTCAGGCACTCCAAAACGAGGCCGTGGCGCGTGCGATCTGCCTCTGTCCAATCCCGGTAATCACCGGATTGGGTCACGCAATCGACCGATCCTTACTCGACGAGGTCGCCTGGATGCAGGCCGACACGCCGTCCAAGGTCTTGCCGATCCTGCAATCGCTGATCCTCGATCCCGCCCGACGCGCCATCCATGACATAGCGACAATCGAGACGTGTGCCTTCGATCGCCTCGATCGAACCAGTCTCGACCTCGATGTCACGCGTGATCATTTGCTGGCCGAGGCGGAGCGGCGCCTCGAAAGGGCGATACTCTCGCTTACACGATGCTGGGCCCAGGTGGGTTCGGCAGCCTCGACCGCCGGGGAGCGCTGTGGACGATTGCAGGACGGCGCGGCGCGGCTTCTGGCGATTGTACTCGATAGCGCCCCCCGACGCCTAGACGAAGCAGAATTTGCCGCCAGCCGCACGATCACATCCGCGATCGAGCGGGCTCGCCGAGCCCTTGAGGCTAGCGGGATCCGTGACGATCAACTCCAGACCCTCGTGATGCGAGCACTCGCTCATCTTGATAGCCAACAGGTCGGGGTTGATCGGGCCCTTGAGAACACCGTGCTGGGAGCTCTACGGGCGGTAACCGACGCCGCATCCGATCTCGCGCGCCTACAGGCGACACTCGACGGCCTCGATCTCCAGGCGACGCTGGCCCGGGGCTACGCCCTCGTAACCGACGCCACCGGCCGGCTGCTGCCGACCCGGTCTCTCGCAGTCCAGCACGACCCCCTCCTCATCCATTTCGTCGACGGAGTTGTGGCCGTCCGCGCCGATTTCACCCTGACCACAGAGAAAGAAGAAGCCTGACATGACCGAGACCATCGCATCATCCCAAACCTACGCCGCCGCCTACGCCAAGCTCACCACCATCGCGGAAAAACTCAAATCCGCCGGGACAGCAACCTCGATCGATACCCTTGCCGACGACGTCAGGGGCGCGAGGCAGGCCTATGCCACTTGTCGGTTGCGCCTGGACGCTATCCGGGCCGAGATCGAAGCAGAACTGGCGGCCGTCCGGGCGCAGGACAAGGATGGCAGCGCTTAAGCCGACGGCGTCTTTATTGGGCGTTGAACTCGCCGCACGTGGCTGCTACACGTGCGGCATCACCCTGCGTTAATGCTCTGGGATCGTCAAAGACTTAGAACGATCTTGATTTTAGGTCAGGACGAGTTCACCTACGATCTCGCCAACTACAACTTATTATGCCCGGCTAGAGCTGTTACCGTTCAGGCTGGGTCATAGGCATCGTAGCCCGCTGCGGCGAGGTAGTTCCGACACTCGTCGGGCTTGAAGCGGGTGAATGCCTCGCGAATAGCCGCCCGTAGGTCCGGGATGGTGCGGGCTGCCGCCGAGCGCAACAGGGCTTTCAGCTTGGCGAAGGCGTTTTCGATCGGGTTGAAGTCAGGGCTGTAGGCTGGAAGGTAACGTATGTTCGCTCCCGCCGCTTCGATCACCTGTCGGACGCCGGCCACCTTATGAGCCGCGAGATTGTCCATGACGACCGTGTCGCCTGCCTTCAATGCGGGCACGAGGGTGTCGGTGATATAGGATAGGAACCGCTGGCCGTTCGTGGCGCCGTGCATGAGTTCGACGGCGAAGGGGCCGCTCGCCCGCAGAGCGGCAGTGACGGTAGTCGTTTTGTAGTGGCCATGAGGCACCGCGATGCGGCAGCGCTCGCCGCGCGGTGCCCGGCCATAGCGCCGCTCCATATTGGTCGCGGTCGCAGTTTCATCGAGGAACACTATGCCCTCCGGATCGAGGTCGAGTTGCCCGTCGAACCAGGACTCGCGCGCCTCCATCACGTCCGGACGGTTCTGCTCGCTGGCGTGAAGATCCCCTTTTTGCGGGTGATGCCGTGACGCCGGAAGAAGCGTGACAGCCCGCTCAGGCTCGCCGCTGCCCCATTCTCGCCCAGCGTGTCCCTCACCTCGCGCAGGTAGATCTGCGGTCGCGCCTCGTAGGCTGTGAATAGGCGCGGAAGCGGGCCGCCATCTGAACTTGTCGCACGATGTTGAAATTATTGAGTAAAGTTGGTTATGGTTGGGGTTCCGATCGGCGCCGATCGGAACCCCACCGCTCGCAGGGATATTGGGGTTATTTCAATGGCGTAGGTGAGATTTTGACGGGGGCCCACTTCGGCGCTTATTGACACCCGGAGCGCCTTCCGGACCAGCGAGCCATGATCGAGACGCTCTACCTCGATGCCGGCGGGACGGTGGCGCGCAGCGCCTTCGAGCCGACGCCCGGCATGCCGCATCGCCCGCGCTACAACCGCCTCGTCAATTTCGCGCGATTGACGGAGATCACCTATCGCCGATGGCACCCGTGTCAGATCCTCACCAAGTCGGAGACGGCCCCGACCTGCGCGAGCGCCGTATCCGGCTCCCTGCTCCGCGCCAGCGACCAATCCGTGCGCCAGTTTCATCGATAGGGAGGGTCGGGATGCGAGGGCTTCGATCATCTGGGTCCCAGGACCTTGAGCCTGTTCCTGCCCCATCCGACCCGCATCGCGTGGTCGTTGACCTCGTTGAGTTCGTAGCCAGACGAACAGTAGACCCACGAATGCTCGTAGATGGAGATCACGTAGCCGAGCCGGAGCATGAACTCCTTGTAGTTCAGCCCGAACATCGGCGAACATTGGAAGGTGGGCGACACGATGAGCGCGAACTCATGACCGAACCGCTCTTCGTTCGCCAGGGGATAGATAGAGTCCGTGACGATGCCTACGCCCCAGATCCCATCCCCCCAAACCGCTGGTTCGGACGGGTCGAGCTTCATGGCCGCCGGCGGTCCCTGCTCGATCACCTCGGTGATGATGTCCTCCAGCGTCCGGTCGACGCCGACCGCCTCGCGCATCGAACGGGCCGTCTTGATCCGCTCTTGCACCACGCTCAACGGGATTTTGCCGCGTAGGACGTCCGGAAGGATCGCGGCCGCGCGCACCGGATCATATCGCTCGTACGTGTCCCAGTGTTCCAGGGTATTGGGCGAAGCCAGCACCTCCGCGATACCGAACAGGCGGGCGAAGACCTTCTTCGATGCGTATTGGGCGTCGAACCTCGCGTTCTGCTCGACACCTGCCGCCGCTCTCTGCCACCACTCGCCGCGACCCTTGCCGGCCATAATGCCTCCTGTAACCTACGATCTCATCAAAGGATGCGGTCCTGCCGAGACCCTCGACAAGCTGCCTCAGCCTCCAAAACGCCCTCGCTGATAAACCATGAAAGGTCCATTTTGCCAACTTTAATTGTAGATTTTTTCTATAAATGGTATTCTGCCTCCGATGGCTAGGAGGCGGCGATGCGCGAGGCTCAAATTAGCGATGACGATGTACTAACGGCGGCAGAGGTGGCGAGATGGCTACGGTTGTCCGTCGAATCCGTGCGAAGGTTGCACAGGACGGGCCGCTTGCGCGCGATCGTCGGGGTCGGAGCGCTCCGGTTCTCGCGCAGCGCGGTCACGGATTTCATCCGTGGCCGCTGACCGCCGCCGGTTGCGCGAGTTCGGGGCATACTGGCTCGAGGCGCCGCGCGGGAACCAGGCGGCCTATTACATCGCCTGGTACGACGCCGCGACCGAGCAGACGCGGCGCCGATCGCTCAAGACGGGCGACAGGAAGGCCGCGTTCAAGGCCTTCGATGCACTCGCCCGATCCAGTGACGGCGGCGACCCTCGGCCCGTCGCGGCCAAGGGTCCGGTCGCAGTCACCGTCGTGCAGCTCGTCGAGGCCTATCGGGACGAGCGCGGCGCCGGGCTCGCATCGTCGGCCCAGGTCACCGCGTCGCTGCGTTACGTGACCGAGTTCTTCGGCAGCCGCGGCGTGTCGTGCCTCGGGCCGGAGACGAGCGAGGCCTTTGTCGAGTGGCTTCTCGCCCGAAAGTTCTCCGTTGGCTACGTCTCGCGGATCGTGGGCGTGCTTCGAGCCGCGGTGACGCGAGCGTTCAAGCGCGGCAGGATCGAGCGGCAATATTTCATCCCCGAACCACAGTCGCGCGCCCAACTCGAGGCCACGCCGCCCAAGGGTCGGCTGATGTCGGTTGAGGAGATCGCCCGGTTCATCGATGCGATCGGGCCCCGCGCCGGGCATTTGCGGAATTATGTGCGGGTCCTGTTGGCCACGGGCGCGCGCAGCGGGGCCATCTTGGATCTCGAGGCGGATCAGATCCTGATCGAGGAACGGCTCGTGCTGCTCAATCGGCCCGGCCGCGTCCAGACGGGCAAGTATCGGCCCGTGGTTCGCTTGATCGAGCCGCTCGTCGATTGGGCCCGCGACCTGCCGCCGGGGCCGGTGGTTTCATACGACGGGGGTAAGGTCGCGTCGATCAAGACCGCCTGGCGAGCGGCTCGGAAGGCCGCGGGGTTCGGACCGGACGTCACACCCTATTCGCTGAGATATGCCGTGGCCAAGCGCCTTAGGGCCGGGAGGGTGCCGACGGAGCAGATCAGCGTGCAGCTCGGCCATCAGGCGGTCGGCGTGAAGAAGGTGACGCTCGGATATAGCCCCTACGACCCGGATTTCCTGGCCGAGGCCGCGACCGTGATCGCCGAATTCTACGACGAGGTGTCGAGGTTGACTACGAATACGAAATGGTGACCGTTCAAGTCCCGTTCAAATTGGGATCATAGGAGGGTCTGGAAGCGGTTGAGGACCAAACTCTACACCAAAAAACCGAATGGTTCCAATCGGTTAGATGGTGGGCACGACAGGGATTGAACCTGTGACCCCTCCCATGTCAAGGGAGTGCTCTCCCGCTGAGCTACGCGCCCGGGAGCCGGCTTATTAGCGACAGTCCGACCAAGATGCAAGCCATTCCGTCATGCGGAATCGCGCGTTCAATTCCGCCGCTGCGCCGTGAACCGGGCAGCCTCCGCCAGCATATCGGTTCGAATGGATGAACCTAGCGATTCGAGCGCGGCCTGGGCCTCGACCGCCAGGGCATCGCGCCTCGCCTTCGCGGCCTCGAGACCGAGGGTCGTGACCAGCGTCCCCTTGTTGCGCCCGGCATCCTTGCCGGCGGCCTTGCCCAAAGTCGCGGTATCGCTTTCGGTGTCGAGAATATCGTCGGCGATCTGGAAAGCCGCCCCGAGGGAGCGCCCATAGCGATCGAGAGCCACCCGCTGAGGCGTGTCGGCACGCGCCAAGATGGCGCCCGCCTCGACACCGAACAGCAGCAACGCACCGGTCTTCATGGCCTGCAACCTGAGGATCGCGCCGGCGTCGAGCGGCGTCTCGGCCTTTTCCGCTTCAAGGTCGAGGGCCTGTCCGCCCGCCATACCGCCGAGACCCGAGGCCCGCGCCAGCCCAAGCACCAGTGCGATACGAACCGTCGGGTCGGGATGGGTCGCCTCGTCGGCCAGGACATCGAACGCATAGGTCAGAAGCGCGTCGCCCGCGAGGATCGCGGTCGCTTCGTCAAACTGGATATGGGCCGTGGGGCGGCCTCGCCGCAGGTCGTCATCGTCCATGGCCGGCAGGTCGTCGTGCACCAGCGAGTAGCAATGGATCATTTCAAGCGCGCAGGCCGTCCGCAGCACGCCTTCGCCTTCCACCCCGAAGGCGCGAGCGGTCTCGACCACGAGGAAGGGGCGCAAGCGCTTGCCGCCGCCGAGCGTCGCGTAGCGCATGGCCTCGAGCAGCCGCGCCGGACGATGGATTTCACCGGCCAGCGGGAGTGTGGCGAGAAGGCTGCCCAGCGTCGCCTCGATCTGATCCGCCACGGTCTTGAGCCGTTCCGCGAATTCGTCCTGCGCCGCAATGTTGGACATCGATCTTTCCCATCAGGTCGCCCGAGGGGTCGGGCCATGCGTTATTTTCTGTCCGTCACGGATGGTCAAGCCGTGATTGGCGGCGGCCCATTCATGCCGCCATATCGCAGGATCGCGATTTGCGACTCGCCCATGTGACGACGATCGAGGGTCGTGAAGCCGCCGGGTGCCGCGAGATCGACACCCTCCGTCTCCTCGATGACGCAGATGGCCCCGGGCGCCAGCCAGCCGCCGTCGCGCAGAGCCGCCAGCGCCTCATCGGCCAGCGCGTGCCCGTAAGGCGGGTCGAGGAAAGCCACGCCAAAGGGCTCCACCGCCGCCGCGCCGAGTTTCGTCGCGTCCCGCCGAAAGATGCGGCTGATGCCCCCGACCCCAAGCGCCTCGATATTCTCGCGGATCAGCGCGCGGGCTTCGGCGCCGTCCTCGACGAAGAGCGCGTGGCTGGCGCCGCGCGACAGGGCTTCGAGGCCGAGGGCGCCGGTGCCGGCGAACAAGTCGATCACCCGGGCGCCAGGCACGGGATCGCCTTGACCATGCGCCAGGATGTTGAACAGGGTCTCGCGCAGTCGGTCGGCGGTGGGGCGGATCGCTCGGGTGGAGGGCGGGCGCAGCACCCGCCCCTTGAAGCGTCCGCCGATAATCCGCACGGCATCAGCCCCGAGGCTTGCCACGGCTCGCGCCGCCGCCCCCGGGCCTGGGCCGACCCGGCGCTCGGCCACCACCAGCCCGGCTCGGCTTGCCGGGCGCACCGCTGGGCCGGGCCTTGAATCCGCCCGTTGGCCGCTCCTTGGCGGCGAAAGTGCGGGTGTTGGCGCGAGGAGACGCCGGCTGGCCCGCGCCTCCGGTGTCCTCGCGTCGACCGCGCGCCGGCGCGGCACTGGCCACGTCCCGTCGAGGCGGCCGAGGGGGCCGGGCGCCGCGCGGCGCCTCCGCGCCGTCGCCCCGAGCGACCCGCTTGTCGGTCCAGACCCCATTTTCCTTCCAGCGCCGTGGCGCTTCGGACCGAGGGCCCGCGCTATCCGGGCCGCCCCGCGCGGGACGCGCATCCTCGCGCCGGTTGCGGGCCGTGGCCGGTCGATCGGCCGAGAAATTCTTGCCGGGCCGTGCCGGCCGCGTCTCGGGGCGCGTCGGGCGCGAGTCGGGCCGCGAAGCATCGGCGCGTTTGGCCCGTGGCGCCTCCTCCGAGGGCCGGCGCGTCGGCGCACGTCCGTCCCCGGGGTCTTTCCGGCCCCAAGCGGAAGGAGCGCGCGAGCGAATGGGCGCTGCCGCTCCCGGCTCCCCATCTTTTTCGCGGGCGAAGCGACGCGCGTTGCGGCTGTCGCCGGCGCTATCCTGAGGCTGGGTGGACGAGACACGCTCCACCGCCACGGCTCGGCCTTTGCGATCTTCTGTCGAGCTTCTTTGGGTGCGTCGGCGCCCCTCCGAAAGCGTATCCTCCCGCGCGCCGCGCAACACCGAGACATGAGCGCGGGCGGCGGGCTTCGGGTGGCTCGGATCGAATTTTCCCAAAGGCTTCGCGACGGGCAGGCGACGCGGACGATCGCCGCCCCGGATTTCGCGCGACGGCGCCGGAGTAGGCGCGGCCGGCCTTTCCTCGAACTCGACCCCGGCCTGCCGGGCCAGCGCCTCGCCCAACTGGTCGCGAAGGATGCGGGTGCGGATTTCCTCCACCGCGCCTTCGGCGAGTTCGCCGAGCTGAAACGGCCCAAAGGACACGCGGATAAGCCGCGTGACGTTGAGGCCGAGATGTTCGAGCACCCGCTTGATCTCGCGGTTCTTGCCTTCGCGCAATCCCATGGTCAGCCACGCATTGGCGCCCTGGATGCGGTCGAGCCTCGCCTCGATCCCCGCATAGTCGACGCCCTCGACGCTGATGCCTTTTGCAAGCTCGTCGAGCATCGGCTGAGTGACTTCGCCGTTGGCCCGCACCCGGTAGCGCCGCAGCCAGCCTGTGGAAGGCAGTTCGAGCAACCGCGCGAGGCCGCCGTCGTTGGTCAGCAGCAGCAGGCCCTCGGTGTTGATATCGAGCCGCCCCACCGTCACGACGCGGGGAAGGCCCTCGGGCAGCACGTCGAAAATTGTCTGCCGCCCTTCAGGGTCCTTGGCCGTGGTGACAACGCCGCGCGGCTTATGGAACAGGAAGAGCCGGGTCGGCTCGCGCTCCGGCATCGGCACACCGTCGATGGTGATGCGATCGGCGGGGCCGACATTGAGCGCCGGGCTGTCGATCACCGCGCCGTTGACCGCCACGCGGCCGGCCGCGATCCAAGTCTCGGCGTCGCGACGCGAGCATAGTCCCGCCCGCGCCATGATCTTGGCGATGCGGGCGTCATCGCGCGGCTCGGACGCCGGAGCGGCGTTGCGCACTGGGGTCGGGCGCGGGGAGCGCGGGGTCGTGGGGCGTCGTGGGGGTCGGTTGTTGTCGGTCATGCGCCGTGATAGCAGGCTCGCGACGGAAACGGGAGGTCCGGCGTGAACCCATCCTCGGCTCGCATCGATCCCCTCGGCCTCGCCTTCGAGCAAGCCCAGGCGGCGGCGAGGCGCGGCGAGGTGCCGGTCGGCGCCGTAGTGGTTCGCGACGGGGCTGTCCTCGCCTCAGCCGGCAACCGCACGATCGAGCGGCGTGACCCGACCGCCCATGCCGAGATGCTCGCCATTCGGGCCGCCGGCATGGCGCTCGGATCGGAACGTCTCGTCGGTTGCGACCTCTATGTCACGCTCGAGCCTTGCGCCATGTGCGCCGGGGCGATTTCCCTCGCCCGGCTGAGGCGGCTTTATTACGCGGCGCCGGACCCCAAGGGAGGCGCCGTCGACAATGGCGGCCGCTTTTTCGCGCAGCCGACGTGCCACCACGCGCCCGAGGTCTATGGAGGCTTGCGGGCCGGCGAGGCGGCGACGCTCCTGCGCGACTTTTTCCAGACGCGGCGCCAGCCGGGAGAAACGGCATGATCCGGGGCCTGACGATCTTGCTTCTCTGTCAATTGCTCGGCGAGATTGTCTCCCGCGCCCTCGCTCTGCCTGTGCCGGGGCCGGTATTGGGCCTCGTGCTGCTGGTCGCGGGACTGCATCTCAGGGCACGGCGGCACGGCGCGGACCGCGTGGAAGGCACCGGTGTGACACGGGCCGCCGATGGCCTGCTCCAAAATCTCGGTTTGCTCTTCGTGCCGGCCGGTGTCGGCGTCGTCCAATATGCCGGCCTCTTGAAAAGCCAAGCCCTGGCGCTCGGCTGCGCCCTTCTGGGCTCGACCGCCGTTACGCTCGCCGTCACGGTCTTGGTCTTTGTCGGCGTGAGCCGGTTGATCGAGGCGCGGGCAGCAAAACGGGGCGCCGTATGAGCGTCTTCAGCCTTTGGGTCTATCTGTCGGCGACGCCGCTGTTCTGGCTCACCGTGACGCTGCTGGCGTGGCTTGTGGCCGACGGGGCGGCGCAGGCCTGCAGCCGCAACCCCTTGGTCAGTCCCGTGCTGATTGCGGTCAGCATCGTGGCGACGCTGCTCGTCGCCTCCGGTACGAACTACCACGACTATTTCGACGGCGCGCAATTCATCCATTTCCTGCTCGGCCCGGCTACGGTGGCGTTGGGGGTTCCACTTTATCGGTCCTGGGCGCTGGTGCGGCGCAACCTTCTGCCCATGACGGCAGCCTTGCTGGTCGGCTCGACGGTCGCCATCGCCTCGACCCTGACGATCGCCAAGAGCCTTGGCGCGCCGCATGACGTGCTCGCCTCGCTGGCGCCGAAATCGATCACCGCCGCCGTCGCGATGGCGGTCTCGGAGCGGATCGGCGGTCAGCCCTCGCTGACGGCGGCGCTCGTCATGCTCACCGGCATCATCGGCGCCGTCATGGTGACGCCGTTGATGAACGTGCTGGGCATCCGCAACTATGCGGCGCGGGGCTTCGCGGTTGGGCTCGCGGCGCATGGCATCGGGACCGCGCGCGCCTTCGCGGTGGATCATGTGGCAGGCGCCTTCGCGGGCATCGCCATGGGGCTCAACGCCGTCGTCACGGCCATCCTGGCGCCGATCGTGCTGCGGTTGTTTTGAACCAGCAGATCTTGCTTTCGCAAAGGTTAACATCTTCACGAGAACAGCGGCCTTTTGTGATGTCAGTCACAGAACCGGACGGCGCCATATCCGACAATCCTTCTGACGCTACAGAGCGCTGAGGAGAGGGCGATGAGTATCCGGTCGATTTTGGAGCATTGGGCTATCCGGCGAAAACCGGAGACAAGTGTCGGATCCGATGCCGATGCTTTGATGGAGATCTGGGGCGGAACCGCTCACGAGGTGGCCGCGAACCTGTCCTGGCGGGAGGACGCGGGCCTGCTTCGCTCGCCAAACCCCGGCCACTGGGGCCGCGTCCATCAGGAGATCGGCCGCCGTCTTTCGCCAGCCGCCCCTTCGCCCTCCGCCCCTTCGCCCTCCGCCCGGATCGCGGTGCCCTGCTTCGATCTGGATACCGCCTCGCCCGTCACGTTCCATCCGGGCGCCTATCGTGCGGCAGGCTTCTCCCCGACCCGGCCGGGCATCATGGGATAAGACCAACCGGCTTTGACGATGATTTGGCGAGCGCGAATGCGCGCCGCCGCTCCTGCGGCGTGACGGCGTCGATCAATCGCCATCAACGCAAATGGACATATTGCCAATGGCCCTTGGTTCTATGAGCCCCAGGACGGGTCGAGGATCACCTAATCTAGCATAAAAACCGATGACCGAGATTTCTTAGGCGACACTGTGAAGTTTTATGTTGTAAAATTTAATGGCCACCCGACAGGTACCAATATTTCTCACATTCTCACTATTACTCATTTTTATCATATCGCTCGTTGAACCTATTGAAAATTGTGACAATGAATATTTCATTATTTCTGCGAGAGCTCTCGTTGTCATACGTCGTCTAAAAACGACTGATTTGAATTAAACGAATTTTTTAAAAGTCCGTGCCACTTTTATTCATCAGAGATAGACGGCGTAAATTCCCTGAATTCATCGCCCATTTTATCTTTTGTTTGGATTGGCCGGCCCAATGTCCCCACCTTCCGCAAACAACAGTCGATCCTTGACGCTCGCCGGTGCCGCGACGGTCGCGCAGGCAGCCCTCCTGCGCGACGAGCTCGCCGCCGCGACCCAGAACGCGCTGGATCTGGTCGTCGAATTCGAGACGACCGAAGTCGATGTCACCGCCATTCAACTGCTCATTGCCGCCAGCCGGTCGATCCAGGCTCGAGGCGGTTCGCTTCGCTTGGCCGATCCGCCCTCGGGCGCGCTGCTCGAGACTCTTACCCAAGGCGGTTTCATTCGCCACGGCCAAGAAGACGCCATTTGGGCTACAGGAGTCAGCCGATGAAGAACATTCTCACCGTCGACGACTCATCGAGCGTCCGGCAGATGGTGAAATTCGTGATGTCGAGCGCCGGCTATGCGGTCAAGGAGGCCGAACACGGCAAAGAGGGGCTCACCAGGGCGCGCGAGACCCAGTTCGACATGGTCGTCACCGATCTCAACATGCCGGTGATGAACGGGCTTGAATTCATCAAGGAGCTTCGCAAACTCCCGAATTACAAGGGAACGCCGATCATCTTCCTGACGACGGAATCGGATGCCGCGCTCAAGCAGGAGGCCAAAGCCGCCGGTGCAACGGGGTGGCTGACGAAACCCTTCAACCAGGAGCAACTCCTGTCCATCGCGAAAAAGTTCGTCGGATGAGCCAGTCCATGGTCGATCCCTCGGAGATCTTCCGGCAGGAAGCCGCAGAAATTCTGGAACAGCTTGAGGTCACGCTCCTCGATCTCGAACATTCCCCTAGCGACAAGACATTGATCGATGCCGCCTTTCGGGCGATGCATACGATCAAGGGGTCGGGCGCCATGTTCGGCTTCGACCGCGTATCGGCCTTCACGCATGGGTTCGAGACGACCTTCGACCTTGTCCGAAAAGGCAAGATCGAGGCCAATGGCGCAATGGTCGCCGTGTCGCTGCGATCGATCGACTTCATCCGGGCGTTGATCGACGCGCCCGACACAGCAGCTGAAGCGGAGGGGCGCACCATCCTGGCCGAGCTCGACCGCGTCGCTTCCGGCGGCGTTTCGGCGGCCGCTCCGTCACCGCCAGCAAGCCCGCCGCGCTTGCCCGAGGCCACACCGGCGCCTCTCGGAGTCTCCTCCGATGTGACCTTGCGCATCCGCTTCCGGTTCAAAGGTCCTATCCTGGCCAACGGTACCAATCCGTTGCGGCTGGTCAACGAAATCCGCGACCTTGGACCCTGCGTCGTGCGGGCCGTGGCGGACGAAGTCCCGCTACTGGCCGACCTCGACCCGGAGTGCTGCTATATCCGCTGGGAGATCGACCTATCGGGGCCGGCCACCAAGGACGACATCGAATCAGTCTTCATGTTCGTCATCGACGATATGGATCTGTCGATCGAGCCTGGCATGGTGGACCATGTCCCACTCTCCGGGCCGTCCGCCGTCGCGGATCCGGCCCGGCCGATCGCCGCCGTGCTGATTCCCAAAGCCGCCGCTCCGCTTGGGGAGGCCTCCGACACCACCAAGACCGCCCCGCCTAGCGAGACTGTCAGGGTTCCCGCCGAACGGCTCGACGACCTTATGGACCGGGTCGGAGAACTCGTCATTCAGCAGGCCCGCCTCGCCCAATTCGCGGAAACCCATGGCGAGGTCTCCCTGAAGTCCATGGCCGAGGACATCGGTCGCCTTGTCGCGGGCCTTCGCGACACGACCATGAACATGCGTCTCGTGCCAATCGGCAGTTTGTTCAACCGCTTCCGGCGCCTGGTCCACGATCTGTCGCGCGATCTCGGCAAGCCGATAGAGCTCGTGACCGAGGGCGAGGACACGGAACTCGACAAGACCGTGATCGAACGCCTCGCCGACCCCTTGACCCATATCATCCGCAATTCGCTCGATCACGGGCTCGAAAGCCCCGAGGCGCGCGTCGCGGCCGGCAAGGCCCCGGCGGGCCGACTGCGCCTGCGGGCACGCCATGTCGGGGCCGAGGTTCAAGTGTCCATCGCCGATGACGGCAAGGGGCTCGACCGCGCGCGCATCCGGCAGAAAGCCGAGGAAGCGGGCCTCGTCGTCCCTGGTGCGGTGATCGCGGATCAAGAATTGCTGCGCATGATCTTCGAGCCTGGCTTCTCGACCGCCAAGGAGGTTTCCGCGCTGTCCGGCCGAGGGGTGGGGATGGACGTCGTCAAGCGAACCATCGAGGCCCTGCGGGGTTCGGTGGACCTGTCGACGGAACCGGGCAGGGGCACGGAGGTGACACTGCGCCTGCCGCTGACCCTCGCGATCATCGAGGGGCTGCTCGTCGAGCTGGCGGGAAACCGCTACGTCATTCCGCTCGGCGCCGTGCAGGAATGCGTTGAACTCGGTGCCGAACAGGGCCAGGCGCCCGGCGGCCGCAGCCTGCTCGACATCCGAGGTGAACTCGTGCCGTTCATTCGGCTGCGGGATCTGTTCGGCAAGCCGGCGGCCGCCGACCCGTACCAGAAGGTCGTCATCGTCGCCGCCAACGACATGCATGTCGGGCTCTTGGTCGACCGCATCATCGGCAGCCACCAGACGGTCATCAAATCGCTCTCGAAGCTGCACGCCGACGTCAAGACTTTCTCGGGGGCGACGATCCTTCCCGACGGGTCCGCCGCGCTGATCTTCGACATTCCGCAACTCATCGAGCGCGGGCAGATCGACGCCCGACGCTTCATGCTCGCCCGCCAGGAAGCCGCCTGATGTCCAAGATCGACGATACCAATGGCATGCAGACTTTGATCATCGGCATCGGCCAGGAACTTCTGGCGCTCGATGCGGGCAGCGTACGCGAAATCCTCGATCCCGTTCCCACGACCGAGGTGCCCGGCTCGAGAGCCTTCGTGCCCGGCATCGTGAACGTGCGCGGCAACGTCATTCCACTGGTGGATCTGAGGCTGCGGTTCGGCATGGCGCCAAGCGACGCGACGGCCGATACGCGTTTCGTCGTGGTTCAGACTGAAATCGCGGGCGACCGCATCACCGTCGGCATCGTGGCCGACAAAGTGTTCGAAGTGGCGACCCTGGCCCATCATCCGTTAGCGGAGACCACCAAGATGGGGCTGTGTCTGCCGCCAGAACTCATCCGAGCGGTCGGTCGCTGGCGCGACGGCATCGTTCTCGTGCCCGATATCGAGCGCGTGCTGCACTGAACACGGACGCGCCGCGTCAACGCCACGAGCATTGACGCGACCTTCGTCTCTCGACCAAAAAAGTGCGCTAACGCCCGCCTCTTTATTTGAACCCTCGCTTCCAGAATTGGAATAAGGTGATGCAATTCTTCGACAACTTGACTATTCCGCGAAAATTGATCCTGGTGTTGAGCATGATGCTTGTCGCGACCTTGGCGATCAGCAGCGTCATCTATCTGAAATCAGGCGAGATCCAGCAGACGACGAAGTGGACCGACCACACCAATGAGGTCATCGCCACGACCAACCGGGCTCTGACCAGCATGGTCAATCAGGAGACCGGCCTGCGGGGCTTCATGCTTGCTGATAACGACAAGTTCCTGGAGCCCTACAAAGGCGGCATCGCCGACTTCGACACAGCATGGGCGAAGGCCAAGGACCTGACCTCCGATAATCCATCGCAGCAGACGCGGCTGGCGGATGTCCAGAAATTCGCCATGGCCTGGCGGAAGGATATCGCCGAGCGCGCCATCTCCCTGATGGCCAATCCGCAGACCAAGGGCGACGCGCGCCAGATCGAGATCAGCGGCGCCGGTAAGACGTCCATGGACGGACTGCGGGGCAAGATCGCGGAGATCATCGATGCCGAGGACGCACTGTCGGCGACGCGAAAACAGGCCCAGGAGACGGCATTCGACATGACCGCCAAGGTCGTCGTCGGCGGTATGGTGCTTAACGTCCTGATCGCGGTATGTATCGGCTTCCTTCTGACCCGCACGGTGGCCCGTCCGATCAGCACCGTCAGCGCAAGGCTTGCCGCTCTAGCAACCCCGATATTGACGGGACGGCGCGATGAAGTGGGTATAATGGACGGCAGCGCGACGGCGGTCGAAAACGCCTTCCGCGACATGTCGTTGGCGCTCAAGGCCGTGTCGATCGGCGACCTTTCGGTAACGACTGAAAATAGCTACGGCGGTCTGAGCGAAGAGGTGAGCCAGAACCTCAAGGCCATGACATTCAATCTGCGAACGACCGCTGCTTTGGCCGACGCGATATCGAACGGCGACCTGACGGTCGATGCCAAGCCCCTGTCGGACAAGGACGCGCTGGGCAGGGCGCTCGAAACCATGGTGCATCGCCTGCGCGAAGTCGTGGCCGACGCCGCCGCCGCCGCCGAGCATGTCACCTCCGGCAGCCAGGAACTCTCCTCGTCCGCCGAGCAATTGTCACAGGGCGCGACGGAACAGGCCTCGGCCGCCGAGGAGGCTTCGGCCTCCATGGAAGAGATGGCCGCCAATGTGAAGCAGAACGCCGACAACGCCGCCCAGACCGAGATTATCGCCCGGAAGTCCGCCGAGGACGCGGAACGGAGCGGCGCCGCTGTCGGCCGCGCGGTCGAGGCCATGCAGACCATCGCCCGGAAAATCACCATCGTGCAGGAAATCGCCCGCCAAACCGATCTTCTGGCGCTAAACGCCGCCGTGGAAGCGGCGCGGGCCGGCGAACATGGACGCGGCTTCGCGGTCGTCGCCTCGGAGGTGCGCAAGCTCGCCGAGCGCAGCCAGCAGGCCGCCGCCGAAATCGGCACGCTCTCGGCCGACACCGTGACGGCGGCCCAGGATGCCGGCGCCATGCTGGGTCGGCTGGTGCCGGACATCAAGCGCACGGCCTCGCTGGTGGAGGAGATCACCGCCGCCTGCCGTGAGCAGGATCTCGGAGCGGCTCAAGTGAATCAGGCGATCCAGCAGCTCGACAAGGTGACGCAGCAGAACGCGGCCGCCTCCGAGCAGGTGTCCTCGACTTCGGAGGAACTGTCCTCGCAGGCCACGCGCCTGCAACAGACGATCGAATTCTTCCGCATCGAGGCTGGTGCCTCGCAGGGCCGAGCCGCCGTGGTGGTGCCCGAGCCCGCCGGTACCGCACAACTGCGGGCCAAGGCCGCCGAGATGGCGAAAGCCTCGCGAGTAAAACCGGCTGCCCCGGCGCGGGCCAGACTCAAACCGACGGGCACCGGCTTCGCCATGGACATGGGCGGCGACGCCGAGGACCAGCACTTCAAACGCAGCGCCTAGATCCGAGTCGGAGTGTCATGCTCAATTTTAGCATGACACTTTTTTAAGCGGGCTGCTTTGCTCAAGTCTTACGGCCGAGTCGCCCCCACTCTGCCTTCAACCAGAATTCGTGAGCCCTCCTTCTTAGTAACTCCCGCGCCTTTGCAGGCCGCTACCGCTCAAAAAGGTGTGACATGCGATTCACGATCAAGACTAAGCTGGGCCTTTCCTTCGGTGTGATTCTGGCTCTGATGGGAACCGCCGGGTATTATGGCGTTTCCAGCCTGTCCGCGACTAATCAACGGATGCAGGATTTCGCCGCCAAGCCCTTCACCCAGGTTCAACGGGTGGGCGAACTCGCGAGCCGCACGATGAATTTGGGTCGAGTGATGGCCCTCACCCTCGCCGACACCACCGATGCCGGCAAGGCGGAGAAGCGGAAGGAGTTCGACACCACGCTGGCGAGCTTCGACGCCCTGCTCAAGGATTATTCGAACGCGGCCTCGCCTGAAGGGCGTGCCAAAGCGCAAGCCGCTTTGGAGGCACGAGACAAATACTTCGGCGAAACCAGTAAGGCGTTCGACATGACGCTGCAGAACGCACAAAGCAAGGCTACCGATTTGACCTTCGGCAAGTTGGCCGAACTCTCCCAGCCCGTGCAGAAGACGCTCACGGCGATGTCGGACAAGCTCGGCAACGATGCTGCGGCGGCGCCCGTCAGAGCCCGCATTGAGGCCACCAAGCTCGATCTCACGAATGTTCTTCTGTCCAACATCAGAGTCGTGCTGGCCACGACGGACGATCTCGTCAAGCAATTCAACCAGGACCTGTTGACCACGTCGGGCAAGGTCTCCGAAGACATTGCCGCGCTGCAAGCGGCCCATTCGCCGGCGCTCGGAAGCGACCTCGACGCTTTGAACGCGGAATGGCAGGCCATGGTGCCCCTAACCCGCGAAATCGCCAGGCTCGGCTCGATCAATTCGGACGCCAAGGCCTCTGACATGGTCGTCGGCCCCGTGGCAGCGGCGCGCAAAACCCTGCAGGCGCAGCTCGACCAAATGAAGGACTTTGAAGGCTCCGTGGCTACCAGCTTCCTCGGCGAGACCCAGTCCGCCTACGAAAGCACCCGCATGCTGCTCGTTGGCATCGTGGCCTCCGCCATCGCGATCGGCCTCGCCATGGCCTTCTGGATGGCCTGGAGCATCTCGCGCGGCCTGTCGCGTTCCGTGAGGATCGCCGAGGCGGTCGCGGCCGGCGATCTGACCCAAACCATCGACGCCAGCGGCCGCGACGAGATCGGCGATCTTCAGCGCTCGATCAAGGCGATGGTCGATAAGCTCCGCGAGGTCGTTCATAACGTGACGCAAGCGGCCGAGAACGTGACGGCCGGCAGCCAGGAACTGTCCTCCTCCGCCGAGCAATTGTCGCAGGGCGCGACCGAGCAAGCCTCGGCGGCCGAGGAAGCTTCGGCGTCCATGGAGCAGATGGCCGCCAATGTGAAGCAGAACGCCGACAACGCCAGCCAAACCGAGGTCATCGCCCGTAAATCGGCTGAGGATGCCGAGAAGAGCGGAGCCGCCGTGGGCCGCGCGGTCGAGGCCATGCAGACCATCGCCCGGAAGATCACCATTGTCCAAGAGATCGCCCGACAGACCGACCTTCTGGCCCTGAACGCCGCCGTGGAAGCGGCCCGGGCCGGCGAACATGGGCGCGGTTTCGCGGTCGTGGCATCGGAGGTGCGCAAGCTTGCCGAGCGCAGCCAACAGGCCGCCGCCGAGATCGGCACGCTCTCGGCCGATACCGTGACGGCCGCGCAGGACGCTGGCGCGATGCTGGGCCGACTCGTGCCCGACATCAAGCGCACGGCCTCGCTGGTGGAGGAGATCACCGCCGCCTGCCGTGAGCAGGATCTCGGCGCGGCTCAGGTGAACCAGGCCATCCAGCAACTCGACAAGGTGACGCAGCAGAATGCGGCCGCCTCCGAGCAGGTCTCTTCGACCTCGGAGGAACTCTCCTCCCAGGCCACCCATCTTCAACACACGATCGAATTCTTCCGCGTCGATGCGACAAGTGGCGGGACGCCGGCTGATCTCGAACCCGAGGTCGTGGTCGCCAAATCCGCGGCGAAACTGCGCGCCAAGGCCGCCGAGATGGGGAAAGCCTCGCGGGCAAAACCGAGCGCCGCACCGGCGCGGGCCAGGCTCAAACCGATCGGCGCCGGGTTCGCCATGGATATGGGCGGCGATGCCGAGGACCGGGACTTCAAACGCAGCGCATGACGCGTCGGAGAAAAATCGATGACCCAATACGTCACGTTCGGGATCGACCGGGATATGTTCGCCATCCCGGTCACGCAGGTTCAGGAGATCCTGGAACTGCGCCCCATCTCCCGGCTCCCGCATGCGCCGCCGGATATAGCGGGGCTGATCGATGTCCGCGGCCGTAGCGTTGCGGTGGTCGATTTTCGCGTCAAGCTGCGCCTGCCGCCGGCCGAGCCTACGCATGCCACCAGGATCATCATTCTGGACCTGGCCTCAACCACATCGAGCGCCTTCGGCTTGATCGCCGATCGTGTCTTCGAAGTGAGCGACTTCGAGCCCGCCGATCTCGAATCTGCGCCTGAACTCGGCGAGCGATGGAATTCGGACTTCATCGCCGGCATCGCCCGTTGGCGCGAGGGCTTCGTGATCGTCCTGCATCTCGATCGCTTTTTGAAAGGCGAGTTTCGTTCCATGATCGGCGTGGGGGACGGCTCGATCGCAGCATAGAGCACCGTTACTTGGGCGGAAACCATTCGGACCGGAACATTCGTCTGGGTCGCGTTCAACGACCTGTCTCAACCTCATCGAAAGCCTTCATTGCCATGATCGTCGATCGTCTGGATCGCCTGTCGGTATGGTTGCCGATGCCGCAGGTCCATCGAGCCTCGGTTTTCCGCAACACCATGTTTGTCTCGGCTCTCAAAGGACGTCTCGGCCGCTCATGAGCCCGCTGCACAGCCCTTCTTCCGCCCCATCGGCGCGGTCCCGGCACGAGCCGCCCCCCGTTGCGGTCGCGGCTCCAAGCGTGGCGACCGATGTCCTACGCGATGAGCATTTTCGCAAACTTGCGCGGGACATCGAGTCGAGGGTCGGGATCAAGCTCCCGCACGCCAAAAAGACCATGGTGGAGGGTCGCCTGCGTCGGCGGGCGAGGGCACTGGGGATCGCCTCGCTCAACGCCTATGGCAGCCATCTTTTCGATCGCGGCCAATGGGAGCAGGAATTCAGCGCCGTCGTGGATTGCGTAACAACCAACAAGACGGACTTCTTCCGCGAGCCCGAGCATTTCGAGATTTTGCGCGCCCTCGTGCTTCCGGCGCTCGTCGCGGCGAAATCCATCAGGGCGGGTCAAGGGCTCAAGCTCTGGAGCGCAGCCTGCTCGACCGGGGCGGAAGCCTATACGCTCGCCATGCTGCTCGCGGCCGTCCAAACGAGGCACGATTTCGGCTTTTCGATCCTAGGAACGGACATCAATTCCGAAGTGCTCGAAACCGCGCGGCGAGGCGTCTACGCCGAAGATATGGGCGACCCCATACCGCCCGATATGCGCCGGACCTTCACGATGGAGGCGATCGACGAGCGACGCAAAGAGTTCCGGATCGTGCCGGAATTGCGCAGGCATGTGAAATTCTCGCCTCTCAATCTGATGCAAGACACATTCAACATCGAGCGCGACTTTCATGTGGTATTCTGCCGCAACGTGTTGATCTATTTCGAAAAAGACGTTCAGCGAGCCGTCGTCGGCCGGCTCGTGCGGCATCTGCGGCCCGGCGGTTTCCTATTTCTCGGTCATTCGGAAGCGACGGCCGGAGGCGATCAGCCGGCTCTGCGTCAGGTTGCGCCGACGGTCTTTCAACGCGAGGGCTAAGCGGCGATGAAGCGTGACCCATCTAAACCGATCCGCGTGCTGATCGTGGACGATTCCGCCGCCGTTCGGCAGACTCTCATCACCATTCTGAGCGACGAACCGGGGATCGAGGTCGTAGCCGCCGTCAACGATCCTTTCGCGGCCGCCCGCTCGATGCAGGTCGAGGTCCCGGACGTGATGATCCTTGACGTCGAGATGCCGCGTATGGACGGGATAACCTTCCTGCGCAAGATCATGGCCCAGAGACCCCTGGCGGTCATCATCTGCTCCACGCTGACCGACCGGGGAACGGAAACCTTCCACGAGGCCATGGAGGCTGGTGCGGTCGACGTGATCGCCAAGCCCCGCATCGACACGCGGCATTTCCTGATGGAGGCCCGGGTTAAGGTCTGCGATGCCGTGCGCGGCGCGGCACGGGCCGACCTTTCGAGACTTCGAGGGGGCGGCCGGTCCAAACCCGTCGAGAAGAAACTCAGCGCCGACGCGATGCTGCCGCCACCAGTGATGAGCCGCGTGCCGCAGACGGCGACCGATCCCGTGATCTGCATCGGCGCCTCGACTGGAGGAACGGAGGCTCTCCTCGAAGTCATCGAGCGCCTGCCGCCCGATGGCCCGGGCGTCGTTGTCGTCCAGCACATGCCGGAAGGGTTCACGGCCGGCTTCGCGGCGCGCCTCAACCGCATCTGTCAGGTCGAGGTCAAGGAGGCCGAGGACGGGGATGCGGTGCTGGCGGGCCGGGTCCTGATCGCGCCCGGCAACCATCACATGTTCTTGGACCGGCGAGGAACCCGCTATTATGTCGTGGTCAAGGAAGGGCCGCTCGTCTCGCGCCACCGTCCATCGGTCGACGTGTTGTTCCGCTCGGCGGCCCAAAAGGCGGGTCCCAACGCCGTCGGGGTCATCCTGACCGGCATGGGCGACGATGGCGCCAAAGGTCTTCTCGAAATGCGTCAGGCCGGGGCCTTCACCATCGCCCAGGATGAAGCCAGTTGCGTCGTGTTCGGCATGCCGAAGGCGGCGATCGACCTTGGTGCCGCGAACAGAACCATCTCGCTCGGGTCGATCGGCGGCCTACTCGCCCAAATGAAAGTGCAATTCGCATGACGGACCCGAAGCTCTCGACCGCCGCCGCGGCCGCTCGCGCGCTTGCGGATGACCTGCGAGCCTTCGACATTGGAACCGTCAGCGGGGAAGGGTTCTGCCTTTCCCTCGGCGAGGGGCTGAGTCAGGCCCACGACGAGTTTCAACTGTTGACGAAGAGCTTTAGGGCGGTCGAGACCGTCTTCACCGGTCCCGAACTCGAAACTTTGTCAGTGGCGATCGGCGATGTCCGGCAGAGCGTGGCGGGCTTGACCGGCGGCCTCGACGGCGAATGCGAGGCCATCGACGCTTTGGTCAAGGTCAGCACGACGCTGGGCACTCGTTTCGAACTCATCCGCCGTTCGGTACGGACCATCGCCGCGCTGGCGACGAATTCGCGCGTCGAGGCGGCCAGCGTCGACTCGCGCGTCGGCGAGGTTTCTGGCTTCGCGCAGGAACTCGTCAATCTGGCGGCGCAAGCCCAAAAAGCCATCGACGGATGCTGTCGCGAGCAGCGGACGCTCGCGGGGATCTTGAGGGCCTCACGCAAGACACTCTTCGAATTCAAGCATCTGCACGCCACCGACCTGTCCATGGTCGAGCGCGACCTCGTCGATGTCGGCACCGCGCTCATCGATCACCGCGACCATATCGGCGCCGCTGCCGCCGCTCTCGCACAGCGCGCCAACGACATCGCCTCGGCGATCGGAACGATCGTGATGGCGCTACAGATCGGGGACAGCACTCGGCAAAGGGTCGAACACGCGGTTGACGTGCTGGCGGAGATTCCCGCCCGCATCTCCGACCCTGGCGAGGCGGCGGCGGCGACGGCGCTCGCCTGCCGTCTGGCGATTCGGCAACTCGCCGGCGCCCGCGAGGATCTGTCCGCCGCCTCCGGCCAGATCGCGAATTCGCTGCGTCGACTGGCGAGCGAGGCGGACGAGATCGTCGCGATGGCTGGCAACGTCTCGCGCAAGGAGGGTGACAGTCTCAGCTTCATCGAAACCGTCCGGACGCGTCTCGGCGTCGCGCTCGATCTAAGTCAGCGGTCCGGCTCTG
Organism: Lichenihabitans sp.; assembly: GCA_965214365.1. Taxonomy (GTDB): domain Bacteria; phylum Pseudomonadota; class Alphaproteobacteria; order Rhizobiales; family Beijerinckiaceae; genus Lichenihabitans. The sequence goes on along the minus strand of CBDCBM010000001.1, from coordinate 664,983 downwards.
CTCGGTCGGAAGTGGATTCGGCTGTGGCCGAAATGACGAGATCGACCGGGACGCTCGATGCCCAGATGCAGGAACTCTCCGAGCTCACTCTCGCGATGACGATGATCGGCATCAATGCCATCCTCAAGGCCAAGCGCGTCGGCACGGCGGGGCTGGGCCTTGGAGTGATCGCCGATCAGTTGCGCTGCGCGGCCGATACGGTCGTCGTCGAAGTCAACGAGGTCAAGCCAATGCTGGGCACGGCGATCGCCCAGACCCGAACGCTGGCCGGTACCCTCGCGGGTCGGCGGGGGGACGAGATGGATCGGCGCGGCGCACGGGTCGGCGAGACGCTCGCGACCTTTGCGTCATGCGATGCCGAGATCGGGCGATCGATCGCCACCTTGATGCGCAGCGGCAGTAAAGTCGCACGCGACCTCGAAGTCGCTGCCGCGCGCCCCGAAGCCGAACGAGCCGAAACCGCGATGGACGGCATGATCGACACGCTCGAGGCCTTTGCCGCTCTCATCTCCGACGATACCCGGCCGCCCGACATGACCGCCATCATTTCGACCTTCGACCAAAGCTACACAATGGCCTCGGAACGGACCATTCACGACGCATTCTGGTCGGCGGAAGACCAAGGACGGGGCCATTTTCGTGGGCGCGCAGCCTGAAAGAAGGCCTCGTCATCTGAAAGCCTTGGGCCAAACCCTTCGCACCGATGCGTTCGGAGCATAGGGTGCCGGCGCCCGTTCAGTTTCGCGGCAGCCTGTCGAGGCTGATCAGCGTCTGCTGTACGGACTTATTCATGCGGCCTGCTTCCGCGATACCCACGAAATCATTGTCGCGATAAGGCCAGGAATTCGAGCCGGCGAAGATCCGCATGCCGCTCCGAGTCATGACGGCGTCGCCACGCCGCAACGTCCTGTCTTCGAAGATCGAGACCTTTCCAGGCTTGAACGGAATAGGCGCCGCACGGGCGACCTTTGGCCGATGCGGACGCACCGTCAAGGGTCGCGAGCTCAAGGAGGGCGCATGGTCCGGGCCGGGTGGTGCCGATGCTGGCTGGGACTCTCCTGCGCCGAAGATGGATGACAGAAAGCTCGACACCCCGTCCTCCGCGAACGCATGGCTCGCGGCGCCGGTGAGGGTCGTCGCCGTCACCAGGACGAGGGCCGCACGTCGGCTCCACCGTTGACCTGGTCTGCTGCTCATCTCTCCAAACTCCAATGCGCCAGTACAAGTCACGGCGGTGTCATAAGGTTGCGCCCACGCTTGCAAGCTGGACGAATCGCCGTCACTCGCGCCCCCGTTGTAACCGATTTGGTCGGCCGCCGGACGGCAGGATCATGATTACTGACCTGCGTTGCAGACGAGTGACGCCGCGCCCCATCGATTGAAACATGAGGGACCCGCCGTGTTGCCGGAATTCTTTTGCCTTTGCGGCATCGGCTGATATGGGACGTGTCGCCATTCCGGCGACCCGGATCGTAGACGCGACGCGCGACCGGGACCCTCCCGAGGTGAGCTATCGATGCCGAAAACGTCCCTTCTTGTCCTGACGCTGGCCGGTCTCGCCCTGCCAATCCTGCCCGTGGCGGCGGCCCCCGCCGCGACGCAACAGGAGGCCGACCGGCTCAAAGCCGTCTTCGAACGCTATGTGGGACATCCGACGAGCGGGGAGGCGGGCAGCGTAAGCGTTACTCCGGAGGGAACGGCTTACCGGGCTATCATCGATTATAAATTGATGATGCGTCCGCTCGAAACCTTCGGCCTTTCTGTCGAGCCCGCGACCCAGTCCGTGCTTCTCACGCCCAATGACAACGGCACCTGGCAGGTCACGAGCGACGCGATGCCGCCCCTGACGATGCATGTGAAAGACCAGACCATCGCGATGGCGAGCAGCACCTACAAGTATCAGGGTGTCTATGATCCCAAGCTCGGCATCTTCCTCGACCAGACAGCGACGCAAGATGGCGTCACGCTCGACCAGGAGGCTCCGGCTCTGGTCCAGCACCGGCGCTCCGGTCATACGATCCTGACGCAAAAGGCTGTGCCGGCGGACGGCGACCGGGCCAATATCGATGCCCATTACGCCTTGTCGGATGTCACGGCGCAGGCGATCATGCGTTCGCCGCCGCCTCCGGCCTCGGTCGAAGTCGCTCCCGCCGCGCCACCGGTCGAGCTGAGCTATACCCTGCCGACCAGCACGCTCGATGTTCACATCGATCGGCTGCGGACATGGAGCCTGCTGGATCTGTGGGCTTTCTTCGTGGCCCATCCGAGCCATGATGCCATCACGGCCAGCCAGGAGGAATTGCGTGGGCTATTGAAGGCCGCCCTGCCCGTCCTGAGCGGTCTCAAGGAAGGCGGTGCGACCACCGGTATGACGATGCAGTCGCAGTTCGGGGAATTCAAGGCCGGCAAATTGGCTGCCTCGCTGGAGATTGCCGATCTCGCGGGGGCTGGAAAGATTGCCGTGGCGCTTTCGGCCGATGACCTGGTTGTCCCGACCATGACGCTGCCGCCCTGGTCAGCGGGTCTTCTGCCAACGACGCTCGACATCCGGCCTACCGTGACCGGTGTGCATGTCGACGAGGGCGCCAAGGAAGCGGTGGACAGTTTCGACCTCAATCATGACGGCTTCGTCCCGGAGCAAAGCCAGAAGATCGGCCATATCCTTTGGCCTGGCGACGGCAAGGTGACCCTTGCGCCGAGCCATATTGGCACCCCGCTGCTCGACCTCAAGTTCGAGGGCGAGGCGACGATCGGCGATGTGCCGGCCGGCCAGTTGACCGTGACCGCCACGGGAATCGACAAAGCCATCGCGGCGCTTCAGGACGCGGCCGCAGCCGATCCAACAGCGGGACAGGTTCTGGCCCAACTGGTGGCCGCGAAGAACCTTGGTAAGCTTAACCCTGACGGCAGCTTTGTCTGGGTCGTCGAAGCCTCCGCCAGCGGTCCCCTCAGCGTCAACGGCATTCCGCTGAAATAGGATTTCGTGCGATCGCGAAACCAAGGCATCGGTCCATGCAACGACAGATCTTCGCCCTCTGGACCCTGTTGGCGGCCTCTCTGGCGGTGGCCGCAGGCGCCGCGATGGCGCAGGACGCTCCGGCCGCCATCGACCTTCTGGCCTTTTCCAATGGCGCGCTCGTCGAGCGGAGCTCGACTTCCTTCGGTAGCGGCTGGGAGGCGATCTGGCTGATCGACGAGGATCCGGCGCGCGGCTGGGCCAGTCCGGAGAACAGCGTCGGCCCGGCAGAATTCGTACTCTCGCTGCCCGAACGCTCGCGCATCGATCGCGTCGGATTCAGCACGGCCTCGGTGGAACAACCGGAGGAAGCCGCCAAGGACATCGAGGTCCTCGTCTCCGACGTTTCGGCCACGGCCGGCTTCGTCTCCGCCGCGACCGTGACGTTGGCCGAGGCCCAAGACAACCAGAGCTTCGCGCTTCCCCAGCCCGCCACGGGCCGCTGGGTCAAGGTGGTGGTCAAGTCGAACTATGGCTCGACACGATATCTAGAGATCATGGATCTCCACGCTTACGGCGTGCCGCTGACCACTACTCCGCTTCCCAATGTGTCGGGAACCTATGCGAGCGACGCCTATGGCAAGTTTCACCTGTCGCAGACCGGCGCGCAGCTCAGCGGCTGCTATGAATTCGCAAAGGGTCTCATCCAGGGCGGCCTCGAATCCCATCTCATGCGGCTGACCTGGAGCGAGAATGCCGGCACCGATAATGCCATAGGCGGCCCCGTGGTGATGGTGCTGAACCGCGACGGGCGTGGCTTTCAGGGCTTGTGGCACGGACAGGACATCGCTTGGCACGACAATTGGAAGCTGAAAAAGATCAGCGCCGAGGTCGGCGCCTGCCCGCATTGGAAACCCGCAGGCCCCAAGGGCAACCTCGTCGCCGCGAGCCTTGCCGGCCAGGGCCGGGTGCGCCTTTACGGCATCAATTTCGACACCGAGAGCGACGTGCTGCGCCCCGACGCCAAGCCCGCCCTTGATCAGCTCGTCGCCGCCCTCAAGGCCAATGCGGATTGGAAAGTGACGGTGGAAGGCCATACCGATTCCACCTCGACGCCGCCGCACAATATCGATCTGAGCCGAAGGCGCGCCACGGCCGTGAAGGCCTATCTCGTGGGGGCCGGCATCGCGGCGGATCATCTCGACGCCGCCGGCTACGGCCAGGACAAACCCGTCGCTGGCAACGACACGGCCCTTGGCCGGGCACAGAATAGACGGGTGGAAGTGGTCAGACAATGATATCCGTCTGGAAGAGGATGCCGCAGGGGGACGAGTGGGCAAATTCGTCATTGTCCTGCGGCGGTTCATCGAGGCATTGCTTGGCGTTTTTCAGCGGGGACTGACCATGGCCATCACGCGTCAAGTCATCACGTCGCTCAACCGCGACGGGTCGGACATGCTCGGCACCAAGAATATCGCGGTCAAGATCGTGGACGACAGTATCGTCTCCGGCTCGCTGCTGACGGTGGAGAGCAACCATTTCTGCGTCTTGAAATCACGCGGCGCGGTGCTCGATGTCTACGAAACCGGCCAATATGCGTTGACGACCCCGGACAAGCCGATCTTGGGCTCGATCGTTCAAGGCTTTTTTGGCGGCTCCTCGCCCTGGGTCTACGAAGTCATCTACATCAACCGCTCGAAACTGTTGATCCGCTCGCAGGGCATCGCCACCAGCGCCGAAATGGCGGAAATGTCCTATCAGGTGGATTACTATGTCCACGTCGACTCGCGCCAGGCAGCCCTCGACCTCATCACCCACCTGCCGTTCAACGGCCTCGTGATCAATACGCAGGAGATCGCCGACTATGCCGGGCCCGCGATCGAACAGGCCATCAACCAGGTCGTGCAGGTCACGAAGATGGAGGAGATCAACGAGCATATCAATGAAATCCGGGAGGGCGTCAAAGCCCACCTCACGGACTTCTTGAATGTCTTCGGCATCCTCCTCAACGATCTGAAGATCCTGATCCTGCCGAAGGACGAGCGGATGCGGGAACTCATCTCGCTGCAGGCCATCGGCCTCACGCCGATCGAGGCCGTGCGCTATTATCTGGCCTTGCGCATGGCCGAGAAGGGTCTCGTGTCGGCGCCCAATGCCGCCGCCGGACTGCCCTTCACCATCGGCAGTCCGTCCACCGCCGTCTATTCGGTGGGGAGCGAGACGGGGCTCTGATCGGGACCGAGGCCATGCCGGATTTCTACGACACGACCGAACTCGAACAGATTGCCATCAACCTCTTCCACGGCTGGGGCTATAATTTCTACCGGCTGGAAAACCTGCTGCGCGCCGACGACCTGATGATCCGCGCCAAAGTGGGCTGGCTGCTTGGTCTCGCGCGTCAGAGCGTCGAGGGGGCCGAGAGTGCCTTCCGGCGGGAGTTTCTTCCGCCGCCGACGCGCAAGCAGCCCCGGCATGATCCGGCGGGGGTCAAGAGCGCTCAATCATTGGAACAGCTTTCTCGCGCCATCGGTGCCGTCGCCGGGCAGGTCGAAGCCCAGCCCGTGCCAGAGAACGATCGCATGACGCAATGGCATCGCGAGGAGGGGCCAACGCTCCTGCGGCTGCGCGATTTCGACATGCAACTCGTCGGCCAGGCCGAACTCCTGCGTTCGATGCTGGAGGGGCGGGACGGCGCCTGGATGGTCGAGAACGCATCGCGCCTGACGGGAGGCGTGACAGCGCTCGGGGACACGCTGCGCGCCCGGCAAGCGGTACTGATGCACGGGTGATACGCACGGGGTCGCCGAGGGAAGGTCAACGACGGCTTTGGCCGCTCACAGCCGCATAGTCGTCGCATGAAGAGGCAATCCTTGCCTGTCTCCAACGCAAGACTCGCTGCCTCAGTCCGGCCTGTCGTCGCGTCATCGACCCCGGTGCGCTGACACGCGGATGACAAGGCGCGCGGGGAGCCCAGCGGTCTCGAACACACCGAGAGAACGCCCAATGTCGGATTTTAGCGCTGGGAACCACGGCTTCGGGTCTTTTCGCGGCGTTGACAGCGATCTGACAGGGGGGCGCGAAACGACGGGCACGGATCGGGAGAAACGTCGACGCAGCGATCACGTCGGAACCATGCCGCGTCTTGCGAGACCGAGGTGGTTTCTGGCAGAGAGCACCGACTCAACTGTCGCCACAGCAGCTCACCTTGGGCAGAACACTTGTCCTGCACAGGCATGACGATGTGATCGCGACGTCCGCCTGGGCGAGGGCCGTGTCGAGGCTCGCCAGCACCTCGTCCAGGGCCGCCGTATCGCCGCGACGGCGAAGACATTCGGCAAGACCATGCAAGGCCCAAACGTTGTTCGGATGCTGCGCGCAGCGCTGAACCGTTCCGCTCAGGCCGAGATCGTCGCGATAAACGGCCTCGGCCTCGGCGACATGACCCTGATCGAGAAGCAGCGCCGCCAAGGCGTGACGCGGCGGATGCATCCAGGCCCATGGTTCGGTGTAGGACAGGCTATCGTCGCGCGCGACCGCCTCCCGCAGGTGAGCGTAGGCAGCATCGTATTCGCCGGCGTGATAGGCGATTTCGCCATCGAGGAGTGCCATTCCGACCGCCAACGAGGCCTGCGTCGGGTTACTCAGAAACCGGCGCTCGACCGGAATCCCGCCGACCTGACGATGGAACCGCTCGCGTTCTTGAACCGCTTCGTCGTGATGGCCAAGCGCCGCATGGGCGACACCTTTGGCATAATGCTGCATGGCGGCGCTCAGGACATAGAGCGCGGGATCGTCCACATCAGGCTCGTCGATGATGGTCTGCCATAACCCGAACCGCACGAGAACATGGGCCTTCATGGCGTGGTAGCCCTCGACCGTCTGGGTGAGTTTCGGCCGATCGGGAAGGCCGATGAGCTCGCGCGTCGCGAGGGTGCGCACCTTGTCGGCGGCCCAGAGCGCCGGTGCCGCCTGCCCCAGGAGCATGCAGGTGAACATCATCAGGTGGAGATCGTGACAGCACCCCAGCAGATAGTAGGTCGGCGATTCTAGATGGGCGAGGTAGAGGTCGTTGGCGCGCACGGCCCGCTGGCTCGCGACTTTGGCCTTCTCGTAAGCACCGCAGAGGACGTAAATATGGGCCGGCATATGGTTCATATGTCCGGCGTCCGGACACAGCGTCGCGAGCCGGTCGGCCGAGCGCAAGGCCCGCTCCGGCTGTGTCGACATCTCCATAAGATGGATGTGGAGGTGAATGATCGCCGGATGCGGATCGTGGTCTGCGGCATCCGTCATGGCGATCGAGCGCTCACAGATCGCGAGCGCTTCGAGGACGTCCGAACCCGGCGCAGGCGCGCCCGTCTTCAAATCCCAAAGGCGCCGGACGGTGCGCATCATCAGCGCCTCCACGAGCAGCGCCATCACGTCGTGGTCGTCGGGAAAGCGCGCATGGACGCGTCTCATCGCGGCCGCATAGGCATCGTCCCACTGCTCGAAGACGGAGAGCGGCACCCGGTGCGGCTGTTGGAACCGGCACGCCAGCGCTTCGATAAGATCGCGCTCGATCGGCGAAGCGGCCTCGGCACTGGCCCGCGCGCGACGAAGATGATGGTAGCCAGTCCGGGCGGCGCGATCCGCCTCGACCGCCCCGTGTTCCTTCCAGGTGAGGTTGTAGAATGGACCAACCGCATAGGCGGCGCCCCAATGCGCCATCGCGCACCCCGGGTCGGCCTCTAAAGCCCTTTCGAAGGCCCGCGATCCTTCTTCATGGTTGAACCCGTAGCACCAGTTCAACCCAATATCGAACCACCGTTGGGCTTCGGCCGAATGGGTTGTCACGGGTCGGCCGTAGGGGCCAAGGTCGAAGTGGTCCATCTGGTCAGCCTACGGCCGCGCTGTGCCCCGGTCCAGATGGTCGCGGAAGAACCGCGTCGGCTCGCGCCGTGCCTTGCACGGTTTGACGGTTCCGTAGGCCGGGGTGATGAAACCCTCCCCTCGCCCCCACATTTCGATCCGGCCACCCTCAAAAACCCGGCTTGCCGCCGTCAAAAATCCGGTGTCCAAGGCGCATAGGCCTTATCCAGCCCCCGTCGAGGCCGCGCGAGGTTGCCGCATGAAAGCCCTGGTCAAGCAGAAATCCGAGCCCGGCCTGTGGATGAGCGACGAGCCGGTGCCTGAGGTCGGGCCGGACGACGTTCTGGTGCGGGTCAACAAGACCGGCATCTGCGGCACCGACATCCACATCTATACCTGGGACGAATGGGCCAGGAAGACGATTCCGGTGCCGATGGTAGTCGGCCATGAATATGCGGGCGAGATCGTCGAGTTGGGCTCGGCCGTGCGCGGCCTCAAGCTGGGCCAAAGGGTGTCGGGCGAAGGCCACGTCATCGGCATGAAGAGCCGCGCCGCTCGGGGCGGCAAGTTCCATCTCGACCCCGAGACGCGCGGCATCGGCGTCGACATGCCCGGTGCCTTCGCCGAATATGTGAAAGTGCCGGCCTTCAACATCGTGCCGCTGCCGGACGACATCGACGACGAACTCGGCGCCATCCTCGATCCCCTCGGCAACGCGGTGCATACGGCGCTCAGCTTCGACCTCGTCGGCGAGGATGTGCTGATCACCGGCGCCGGGCCGATCGGCATCATGAGCGCCGCCGTGGCGCGGCATGTGGGGGCGCGGCACGTCGTGATCACCGACGTCAATCCCACCCGCCTGGCGCTCGCCGCCTCGGTGGCGGATGTGACGCCGGTCGATGTCTCCCGGGAAGACCTGCGGGCCGTGATGGAGCGCCTAGGCCTGCGCGAAGGCTTTGACGTCGGGCTCGAAATGAGCGGCGTGCCCCAGGCCTTTCAGCAGATGGTCGACAATCTCGTCATGGGCGGCAAGATCGCCATGCTGGGCATTCCGGCCAAGCCCTTCGCGGTAGACTGGACCCGCGTCGTGTTCCGCATGCTGACCATCAAGGGCATCTACGGCCGCGAGATGTTCGAGACCTGGTACAAGATGCTCGCGATGCTGCAATCGGGCCTCGACGTGCGCCGCGTCATCACACACAGATTCGGGGTGGACGATTTTACCCAGGGCTTCGAGGCGATGCGCAAGGGCGAGACCGGCAAGGTCGTTCTCGACTGGCGCCAATAAGCGACGGACGCGGGCGGATCGTCCGCCCTTGGTGTTGCGGACGGTTCAAGGCCGCCAGGCGGGCGCCGCCTCCACCTCCGCCACCTGCTTGCGATAGTTGTCGATCTGCGACAGCAGCATGCCGAGAAGCTCCGACATGCCGGCCCCACTGACGGCCGAGACTTTCATGGGTGTGCGTTTGGCGGCGCGCTTCAGCCTTGCCATCTGACTCTTCAGCGCTTCGGGGTCGATCGCGTCGATCTTCGACAAGACGACGATCTCGGGCTTATCCGAAAGCCCACCGCCATAAGCTACGAGTTCCTTGCGGATGGTCTTGTAATCCTTGCCCGCGTGCTCGCCCGTCGCGTCGACGAGGTGCAACAGCACGTTGCACCGCTCGACATGGCCGAGGAACCGGTCGCCGAGCCCGAGGCCTTCATGGGCGCCCTCGATCAGCCCCGGAATGTCGGCGAGGACAAATTCGCGATCCCCGACCCGCACGACCCCAAGGCCCGGCTTGAGCGTGGTGAACGGGTAGTCGGCAATCTTCGGCTTGGCGGCGGACACGGCCGAAAGGAAAGTCGATTTTCCGGCATTGGGAAGGCCGAGAAGGCCAGCGTCGGCGATCAGCTTCAACCGCAGGATGACAGTACGCTCGATGCCATCCTGACCCGGATTGGCGCGGCGCGGGGATCGGTTGACCGAGGTGGTGAAATAGGCGTTGCCGAACCCGCCATTGCCGCCCCGGGCCAGCACCATGGTCTGACCGACATCGGTGAAATCGGCGATCAGCGTCTCGCCATCCTCGTCGAAGATTTGGGTGCCGGCAGGCACCTTCATGACCGCATCATCACCCTTGCCGCCCGCGCGGTTGCGGCCGCTACCGTGCATGCCGGTCTTGGCCTTGACATGCTGCTGATAGCGATAGTCGATCAGCGTGTTGAGGCCGTTGACGCATTCGACGACCACATCGCCGCCCTTGCCGCCGTCGCCACCGTCCGGGCCGCCGAATTCGATGAATTTTTCACGCCGAAACGACACGCATCCGGCGCCACCGTTGCCGGACCGGATCATTACTCTGGCTTCGTCTAGGAATTTCATAGGCTCTCAGTAAAGCAGGATCGAGCCAGAGGGAATTGCTTTGCGACGCTCTCTTGCCCCGCTCGGCTCAGGCCGTCCGCATCTTGATCCCATGCAGCGCCAGATAGGCGGCGAGCTTTGCCGGCGACGCTTTGGGGTCGGCGAGGCCGATATAGCCATCCGGTCGCACGAGATAAAGCGCGTTGCGGGAGAAGCCCGCCGCCGCCATGACAGGGGTCCAGGCAAAAACATGCAGCGGAGGCCCATAAGAGGCCGCCAACGCTGCGACCGCGTCCCGCGCGGTGCCATAGACGTGAACCTGCCAGCCGCGCGAGCGCAGCGGGGCAAAGTTGTCGGCCGCCGCAGTTTCGATCCAGGGCAGACGGTCGCCCGCCTGGAGATGGCCGAGCGCGCCCGAACTCAACGGACTCGACCGATAGTCGATCTCGATCTGTGAAATCGCCCTGAAGGCGAGGCGAGGCACGCCCTTGAGGCGGAACAACAGGGGAAGGAGGCGCGCCATGACCACCGAGCGCCACACCGTGCCGATCCACATCCGATTGGTGATCAGTTGAAACAGCCGGTCCGTCGTGCGCACGAGCTTTTGGGCAAAGGCCATGCGCTCAGGTTCGAAACTATCGAGAATCGTTGCCAAGGCCTCGCCCCGCAGCACGGCGGCCAGTTTCCAGCCCAGGTTGACCGCGTCGCCAATGCCCGTGTTCATCCCCTGCCCGCCGACCGGGCTATGGATATGCGCCGCATCGCCGAGCAGAAACACCCGGCCTTGCCGGAACCGTTCCGCCACGCGGTGATGCACCCGATAGGTCGAGAACCAATTGACCTTGCGGATGTCGAGCCCGGTATTGCGCCGTACGGCGGGCGCCACATCCTCGAAGGTCATTTGGCTAGCCTTCGGATCGGGCGTGGGGGCCGTTGGGCCGGGCACGATGCCGATCAGGCGCACGGATTTTTCGCGCCGGAGCGGCAGAACGATGCAGAAATCCTCGCCGCTCATGCAAAGATCGATGTTTCCGTCGGCCGCCTCGCCTTCGACCTCCGCGTCGGCGACGAAGAAGATCTGAGAATAGGTGCCCCCGGGCAGACCGATCAACAGCCCGGCCCGCGTCGCGCTGTGAGCCCCGTCGCAGCCGCAGAGGAATTTCGTCTCCACGATCTCGGTGACGCCGCCCCGATCCAGCACCGCCGAGACGTGGTCCCCCTTTTCCAGCAAACCTTCGAGCTTGGTTTTCCGCTCGACCTGGCATCCGGCGGCTTCGAGCTGCGCCAGCAACAGGCGTTCATGCTCGTCCTGCGGAAACGACAGGAGGAACGGGAACGGACTGAGGCCCTTGCCAAATTGCCCGAAGGCAGCCCGACCCCTGAGTTGTCCCCGCTCGCGTAAAGAGATCTCGGCGGCTTCGATGCCCTTGGCCACGACCTCGTCGGCGAAGCCAAGCTGGGCGTAGAATTCGAGCGTCCGGGCCTGCACTCCCATGGCGCGAGAGGTTTCGCCCGGCCCTTCGGCCGCATCGACGATCCGTACCTTCACGCCGGCCTTGACCAGCCAAAGGGCCAGAACCAGCCCGGTCGGCCCCGCCCCTACGACTAGAACGTCGGTATCCATGCGAGTTCCTCGGTTTTTGGGGAGCATAGTCGGCTTTACGGAAAGGTGGGTTGGCTCAATTGTCTCCGAAGCCGGTGCGACAGACCTTGATCCACCCGATCGCAAAAACCCACGACTGAAGATCGAAGATGTCCTTGACGCGATGCGCAGACCGCGCAGGCAAGGGCGACCGCCGCATATGTTTGGATCGACCGTGATGCGGTGCATTTCGCTCATGGCGGCCTCGTATTCATTTCTAGTGCTTTATTGTCACATAATACGATGATCGGACATCGTCAGGCCGCGGCCTCATCCTTGTTTCGGGATCGTCGATGGCTTGTCGGGATGTTCGATATCTGATCGTCATCGATAGCCTCCGGGACTATTCGCCGAAGACGAAAAAGCAGTCCAGGCCATGAGCGAATCGGAAACTCCCGCTCACGCCCTGCTACCCTTCCCCGTCTTGCCGATCTCTTTCTCCAACCGCCGCTCCAAGAGAGCCAGGACGGCCGCTTCCTCGGGCCGAAGACGCGGCAGGTTTTCGCGCAGCTCCGTGTCGACCTCTTCCTTGATCTCGAGCAGCAGGTCGCCGGAGAGGTAGGACTCGACCACCTCGGGGTGAACGTAGCATTTGCGGCAGATGGTCGCCGTGTTGCCGAGACGCGAGGCCACCCGCTCGATGGCGGCGCGAACGTTCCGCTTGGCGCCGGCTTCGCTGTCGATGGCGCCAAATTCGCTCAAAGCCATCGCGGCCAGCACCGTGCCGGCCCAGGTGCGAAAATCCTTAGCGGTCACGTCCTGCCCGGTGATGTCGCGCAGGTAATCGTTGACATCGCCGGAGCTGACGTCGTGCCGATCACCTTCTTTATCGACATATTGGAACAGGTGCTGGCCTGGCAGATCCTGGCAGGCTTTCACGATCTTAGCCACGCGCCGGTCGTGCACCTTCAGGTTCCAGACCTTGTTGCTTTTGCCCTTGAAGGCGAAGCGCAGCTCGCCGCCCTGGACATCGACATGCGGGGTTCGGAGCGTCGTCAGGCCATAGGATTTGTTGGCCCTCGCATAACCCTCGTTACCGACGCGGATCAGCGTCGTCTCGAGCAAGCTGACGATCGTGCCGAGGATCTTCTCGCGTGGCAGGCCGCGCAAAGCCATATGACGTTTCACGGTGTCTCGGATTTTCGGCAGCAGCCCGGCGAAGGTCGTGACATGCTCGTATTTGGCGCCATCGCGGATCTCACGGAACGCCGGATGATAACGATATTGTTTACGGCCCTTGGCATCACGCCCTGTCGCCTGGATATGCCCTTTCGGACGCGGACAAATCCAGACATCGGTATAGGCGGGCGGTATGGCCAGCGCCTTGATCCGCGCGATGGTGGCGGGATCTTTGATCGCCTCGCCCTTCGGCGTGCGGAACGACCAACCCTTGCCGGCCCGCCGCCGCGTGATGCCCGGCGTCGCGTCGCTCACATAAAGAAGGCCGGCACTTTGCGCGGCGTCGCGCGGATCGACCACGTCATGCGGCTCGGCATCCTCGATCCGGCTTGTCCGCTGTGCCATCGACATTCCCTTCGCCATCCCCTTCGCGGCCGTCAATTCCAGCCTTCCGCTCGATGTTCCTCGCGCCTCTGCGTCGCTCCGTCATGGAACCATGCCGCGTTTGCGCGAGCGGCAGGCGCCTCCTAAGGGTATGGGCACATCGTGCGGGCCGGACCCGCGAGCTCAACCCCAATCGGGAGCAATTCAATCATGGCCGAACCCAACGGCACCGCACCCATCGTCGAGCTGCCGGCCCGGGAGGCGATGGAATTCGATGTCGTGGTGGTCGGCGCCGGCCCGGCGGGACTTTCGGCCGCGATCAGGCTGAAGCAGGTCCAGCCCGACCTCAGCGTCGTGGTGCTCGAAAAAGGCTCGGAAGTCGGCGCCCATATCCTGTCCGGGGCAGTGATCGACCCTGTCGGGCTCGACGCTCTGCTGCCCGAATGGCGCGGCGACGCCGACCGGCCGCTGACGATCGAGGTCACCGAGGATCGGTTCTATTTGCTCGGGCCGGCCGGGGGCGCCCGCCTGCCCAACGCGTTGATGCCGAAATTGATGAACAACCACGGCAATTTCGTCGGTTCGCTGGCCACTGTGGCGCGTTATCTCGGGCGTAAGGCCGAGGCGCTCGGGGTCGAGATCTATCCAGGCTTCGCGGCGGTCGAAGTGCTCTATGGGGATAAGGGTGAGGTGGTCGGTGTCGCCTCGGGCGACATGGGCGTCGGCAAGGACGGTCGGATCACCGAAGCCTATACGCGCGGCATGGAGCTTCGGGCCAAATATGTGCTGGTGGCCGAAGGCGCGCGCGGCTCGCTCGCCAAGGGGTTGATCAAGCGCTTCGGGCTCGATGATGGCCGTCAGCCGCAGAAATATGGGCTTGGCCTCAAGGAACTGTGGCAGGTGGCGCCCGAAAAGCATCAGGCCGGTCTCGTGCAGCATTCCTTCGGCTGGCCGCTCGGCAATTCCACAGGCGGCGGCTCTTTCATGTATGGCATGGAGGACGGCATCGTGGCGGTGGGCTTCGTGGTCCACCTCAACTACAAGAATCCGACACTCTCGCCTTTCGATGAATTCCAGCGCTTCAAGACCCACCCGCTGGTGGCCGATACGTTTTTGGGCGGCAAACGCATCGCCTACGGAGCACGCGCCATTACCGAAGGCGGCTGGCAATCGGTGCCGAAACTGTGCTTTCCGGGCGGCGCGCTGGTCGGCTGCTCTGCAGGCTTCGTCAATGTGCCGCGGATAAAAGGATCGCATAACGCGGTGCTCTCCGGCATCCTCGCGGCCGACCATGTCGCGGTCGCCTTGGCCGAAGGCCGCGCCAACGACGAACTGACCTCTTACGAAAACGCCTGGCGGGGCTCGGCCATCGGCGCCGACCTCAAGCGCGTCAAGAACGTCAAGCCGCTGTGGTCGAGATTCGGCACGTTTCCGGGTATCGCGCTCGGCGCCGTCGACATGTGGGCGAACCAGATTTTTGGCGCCTCGATGTTCGGGACGCTCGACCACGGCAAGCCGGATCATGCGTCGCTGAAACCGCTCGGCGAAGTCAAGCCGATCGTCTATCCGCGTCCCGACGGCGTCCTGACCTTCGACAAGCTCTCCTCGGTGTTCCTGTCGAGCACCAACCATGAGGAGAACCAGCCGCCGCATCTGGTGCTGAGCGATCCCGGCATTCCGGTGCGAAGCAACCTGCCGGTCTATGGCGAGCCGGCGCGGCTCTATTGCCCGGCCGGCGTCTACGAGGTCGTTTATGACGACGAAGCCGCCCGAAAGGACCCGCGTTTCGTCATCAACGCGCAGAATTGCGTCCATTGCAAAACCTGCGACATCAAGGATCCGGCGCAGAACATCACCTGGGTGCCGCCGGAGGGTGGCGGCGGACCGAACTACCCGAATATGTGAGGGCTCTGTGGACGGTGCGTTGATCGACACGTCGGCGGGACCCGTCTTCCATGGCGGCGCGCTCGATGCCGCGCGAAAGAGCTTTCCGGATGCTCCCCTGCCCTGGATCGACCTTTCGACGGGGATCAATCCGGTGGCCTATCCGGTCGGCCCTCTGCCGGACGAGGCCTGGCATCGCCTTCCCGAGGCTGCGGCGACGCGAAGGCTCGAAGCCGTCGCCGCGCGGGCCTATGGGGCAGCGCGGGCTGATGGGGTCGTCGCCGCGCCCGGCACGCAGGCGCTGATCCAATGGCTGCCTCGGCTCCTGCCGGCGCGGCATGTCGCGGTGCTGGGGTTCGGCTATGAGGAACATCCTGCCTCTTGGCGAACCGCCGGGGCGAACGTCGTCGTGACGGAGGATTTTGGCGACCTGGAGGGGGCCGACGTCGCTATCGTCGTCAACCCCAACAATCCCGACGGCCGGGTCGTCGATCCCGCGCGGCTTTTGGCCCTGGCAGACACCCTGGCGAAGCGGGGCGGAACGCTGATCGTCGACGAAGCCTTCATGGATGTGATGGATCCGAGCCTGAGCCTCGTTCCCGTTCTGCCCTTGCGCGGCGCGCTTGTGCTGCGCTCTTTTGGTAAGGTCTTTGGCTTGGCGGGACTGCGCCTCGGCTTTGCGGTAGCGGGCGGGGAACTCGCGCCGCGCCTGCGCAACGCTTTGGGACCATGGGCGGTGTCCGGCCCCGCCATTGCGATCGCCACGCGAGCCCTCGCCGACGAGGCGTGGCTGAGCGGCGCCGCGAAACGCCTGCATGCCGACGCGGGACGCATCGACAGCCTTCTGGCCCGCGCCAGTTTCACGATCCTCGGCGGCACGCCGTTGTTTCGCCTGGCCGCCCATGATCATGCAGCCGAATGGCATACCCGCCTCGCTCGGGCTGGTCTTCTGACGCGCCCCTTTCCGGCCCGGGACACGTGGCTGCGCTTTGGCATGCCCGCTGACGCAGAGGCGTGGGAGCGTCTAAGGGCGGCCCTGCTCGGATGAATAATAGAGCGGCTCGTATTTCCATTTTATTTGTCGCTATAAGTAATATTGCCCCTCAATAGGAGTCTTTTGCTAAAATGACAGGCCTTGTTCAGGATCGATATGGCATAAGATGGTCGATCATCGCCATTATGTTCGCACTTTTGTTCACGCTGGCTACCGCCTATGCCGAATTTTCGGATTTCGGACTACTCCTAAGTTTTCTTTTATGTGTTTTTCGAATAGGCCTGGGTTTGCTTTGGAGTGTGGTTTTGGTAACGAACTTTGCCCACAGGCGCCCTAAACGTGCTCTGTCGATGCTACCAGCCGTTCCGATTTTGTATTTCTGCATGCCTTTCCTGTGGCTAGATACCTCTGTCGGCGGTCAACTTAGACTTTTTATGGAACGACCCTATATAAACAAACAGATTTCGGCTCTTCGAAATGTAAACGGGCACCGGTTCCTGGTTATAGATTGGGGAACAACGGGTTTCGTGACATCGAGAAATCTCGATTAGACTGATATATGATGAAAACGATGATATTGAAAAATGGATTAACTCACATGAAACGGTCAAAAAACTTCAGGATCATTTCTATATGGCTGTATATACGCAATAATCGAAAGTGCGCACTCATCTCTCGATTCAAAAACGTAAATTATTTCAATTACATAAATTTCTTTGATGGCTGCAGCCCATGATTTCGTCGATAGACGAAGCTGGCATGGCTCGACGATCTCTTGGCCTCGGGCGGTTTCACGATTGCCAGTGGGACACCCCTGTTTCACTTGACGGCCACGCTCAAGCCTCCGAATGGCATACCCGCCGCGCTCGGGCTGGTCTTCTGACGCGCCCCTTTCCGGCCCGGGACACGTGGCTGCGCTTTGGCATGCCCGCCGACGAAGAGGCGTGGGAGCGTCTAAGGGCGGCCCTGCTCGGATGAGACCGCCTCGGCATGTATCAAAAGTGCTATGATGCAGGCGTAAGTGGGATCGCCCTCATGACCGACGAAGAAAAAGCCGTTCTTTTGCGCCGCTATGCGGCCGGCGACATCAACTGGCAGTCTTTGCGCGAGCGTGGAATAGACAATTACCTCGACGTGCTCAGCGGCCTCGGCGACCTCGGCTTGCGGCCTCCCGTCGCGCCGATGGAAGGACCCAACGTCGAGATCCGCCAGCGCGGCCGCGCGCTTTTGCGGGAGGCGCTGGCGCGGGCCAAACGATGACGGCGCGGCTCGGGCTAATTGTCATGGATTCGTCGCCGCTCATAACACTGGGCGCGGCATATGCTTTGTCCTGCCTCACAATGCCCGGCGTTCCTGTGTTTATTCCCGATATGGTCTATGCCGAGGTGACACGGGACGCGGCGCGTCTTGGCGCCACTGAGGTGGTGCAATGGGTCCGAGCGCATCTCGGACAAGTTCAGATCGTGCCGACGCAGGTTTTTGCCGACTACCAAGCTCTCTTGACGATCAATTCTAAGACTCGGTCCAAGGGGCGCGGGGAGCAATCGGCGCTCGAAGTGCTGGCGTATGAAATAGCGGCAGACGAGCGACTTCACGCCGTCCTCGTCTACGAAGACAACGATATTTTGACGCGCCGATTCGCGGGCGCCTTGCCGGCTCGTGTCACGGCAATTTCAACCGGTGATTTGCTGCACGAGCTTGAAGCGGCGGCTTGGATTCAGTCTTCGGATCAGATCCTCGACAGCGCAGCGGATCAAGGTAGAAACGTCGAAGCGCAAAGAACGCCGCTGAATGATCAAGAGACACGGAGCCTATTACGGGAGGCGCTGGCGCGGGCCAAACGATGACGGCGCGGCGCGCTCCCGATGACGGCTTCTGACATTCCGACCTCAGCCGACGACGGCGCTCCGGCCCTGCGGCGCGGCTGGACGACCGGTACCTGTGCCACGGCGGCGACGCGCGCCGCTTTCGAGGCGCTGCTTGGGTTCGAGCCGGAGGATCCGGTGCCCGTGACACTGCCGGGCGGCGCACGGCCAAGTTTCGCCCTGGCGCGGTTGGAGCGAGGCGAGGGTTTTGCCCGCGCGAGCATCGTCAAGGACGCGGGCGACGACCCCGACGTCACCCACGGCGCCCTCGTGGTCTCCACGGTCCGCTTCGCCCCACCCGGCAGCGGCGTGGTGTTCCGGGCCGGGCAGGGCGTCGGAACCGTCACACTGCCGGGCCTGCCGCTGCCGCCGGGCGAGCCCGCCATCAATCCTGCGCCCCGCCGGATGATGGTCGCCGCCATCGCGGAGGTCGCTGCCGCCCGAGGCGCCGCGAGCGACCTCATCGTCGAAATCGGCATCGAGAACGGCGAAAAACTCGCCGAGCGAACGATGAACGCGCGGCTCGGCATCGTCGGCGGCCTTTCGATCCTCGGCACGACCGGCATCGTCATTCCCTATTCCTGCGGAGCCTGGATCGCCTCGATCCATCGCGGCATCGACGTTTTCCGCGCCGCAGGGCTCACCCATCTGGCCGGCGTGACCGGCTCCACCTCCGAGGCCGCGATCCGCGATCTTTATGACCTGCCCGACCAGGCGCTGATCGACATGGGCGATTTCGTGGGCGGCATGTTGAAATATATTCGCACTCACCCGGTGGAGCGCGTCACCATCGCGGGCGGCTTCGCCAAAATGACGAAACTCGGCCAGGGCCTGCTCGACCTTCATTCGAAACGCGATGCCGTCGATTTCGATTGGCTGGCGGGCCGCCTCGCCGCGTCCGGTGCGCCGGCCGACCTCGTCGCCTCGGCCCGGTCCGCCAATACGGCTCTCGAAGTGCTGCGTCTCTCGCAAGGCGCCGGCATCCCGCTCGCGGCAAAGGTCGCTGAAGCGGCGCGGAAAACCGCGGCCGAAGCCCTGGGTCGCGACGATATCAGGCTCGATGTGGCGGTCTTCGATCGGGAGGGGCGATTGTTGGCCAATGCCTAAACGGATATTAACAGAATTAACGACGAGTACTAACCTTTCGTCTTCACCCTTATATCATTGTTTACTTGTATGTTCGGAATAAGTCGATCATCCTACCGGCATATCCACTCAAATCCAGCCGCCACGGCTGAGGAGAAGACATGCTGACGATGTTCAGACGCGGGTCCGAACAAGCTGCCGCCGAACGCGACGCGGAGCGCCTCATTCGGGAATTCGGCGAGCGGGCCTTTTCGGCGGCGGGCGACATGTCTTGGCGGGAGGATGCCGGCCTGATGAGCAGCCGCAGCCCTGGCTATTGGCACCGGGTCCAGCAGGAAATCGGCCGTCGTTTATCGCGTCGCCCCTCGTCGATGCCGATGCTGATCAGCCCTCGTGAACCGCATGAACAGGCGGCCGGCCTGCAATAGGCTTCCTCGACGCGGATCGCCTCGCATCGAGACTTCGACATGGTCTTCCATGACATCGACCTGCGGCTTGTGATTGCGAACCGATCGGGCGAAGGTCGAAACGCTTCGCCAATAGGGTCTCCGATCGTGCCTTCCTGTCGCAATGGACAATGATCGTCAGGGTGCGTTGTCGGCCCTCGTCGGCCTCGATGCCAATGCGCTCGATCCTAACCCCAAGCGGGACGAGGCCATTGCCCGTTTCATGGCGCTGGCCTCGGCTGGACGATTGAATATCGTGCTCGGCAATGGCGTGAGAGCGGAACTCATGCGCGCGGACCCGGCCGGGATATCCGGCACGATACTCGCTCTTGCACGGCACGCCCCAGCGCCCGGCCGACCCTTGAGCGCGGCTCAGCATATCGCGCGCATCAGGGTCCGAGCGATCCTGTCCGGCAATGCACGGCCGGAAAAACACGCCGCCGACGCGCTCCACGTCTCGGAGGCCGCCGAAGCCGAGTGCACCTATTTCGTCACCTACGACAGCCGCATCCTGCGCAAACGGGCGGACCTCGAGGCGCTCGCCGTGCCGAATATGAAGATCGTGACGCTTGAGGACCTCTTGGCGCTCGGCGAACGGTTTCAGGGCCAATGCGATCCGTCTGACGAGTGAAGCCGGACAGGTCTAGGCCTTATTCTGTGCGGCTTCGTCCGCGACGTTCCGTCCGCCGGGCGGACCGACTCCAGCGCTTGCCCGGCGCGGGCTCCGTACCGAGCACATATTTGGCGAGGATCATGGAACGGTCGCGCAACCGTTGGCGTGGCTCAGTCGACGGACCGGTCGCCGGGATCGCATGCGATGGCGCCGGGACGTCGGCCTCGACGGCGGGGAGGGATGGCGTACGGCTCGCCACCGGCGCGGAAAAAACCATTGGGGCCGTTAACGGAAGCAAGATTTCAAGGTCAGCCGCATGCGGAAGCGGCTTCGGCTTTCGGGGCCGACCGACAGGTCTCGGGCGGCGTTCAGCCCGCAGAACCTCGTCGTCCTCGGGATCGAGCGTCTTGATGGGCTCTGGCTCCACGAGGCTCCGCAAAATGCGGCGGGACGGCTCGGCGTTCTCGGATTTTACGACGACGTCGGCGTGGCCCGATGAAAACAGCGCTGCTTCCGCCCGCCGCTGCGCCTCGCTCATCGTCGAGGCCTGATCCAACTGCCCCAAGAAAGACGAGCGGCGCGTGCCGCGTTTGACCTCGACAAGGAACGGCTTCATATCTCGTTTCATAATATCTCTTTGGTCCAATTTTCGTGATTCTGACAATAATTCTCAATCGGGATATAGCCCATACCCCCCGCAAGCGCCTGGACAGTGAACCTTTAGACTCTCGCCGCTCGGCTTTATGCCCACTTGGTACGCGGTTTGTAGAATACCGGCAGCGTTCGTTAGGCTAACGCCACGGCTCGCCGAAGAATCTGCCGAAAGTTCAAGGCCCGCAGGCTCCGTTAGCAGAGGAGAATAGTCAATCTCACCAAGCAACCCACGATTCGCGCATTGCCAACGGTTTTTCAAGATGAATACGATGCCAATAGCAAACGAAAACAAAAAGCAAGAGCTCAACTCGTTAAAATCTGTGCGTGACAAGGCCGCTGCAGCAACGAAAGCGATCGGGAGCCGATCCGGATCGGCGGCAAACGAAAACAAAGCTAACTCACGCGACGAGACATCCAGAGCATCATGCTCTTGTGCAGGCAGCCTCAAGGCATGTCGGGTTGCGCCCTGCGAAAGCTCCGCCCACCCTAGGTGCCCCGCGCCTGCACCTAACGGCCTAGACCGAGCCCCAATGTTCATGCAGAGGGCTTGAAGTGCCCTATCATCAACCCCATGTAAGGGCGTTATTCAGGAGCGGGGGTCGAGCCCACGCCCCTGCCGGCTATGGCGTGTTTTTGGCGTGTTTAGCCGGTTCGCCCAATGCAGGCCGATCGTTCGGCCGTCCAAACCCAAAGGATATGTCAGTTGCAGGTTTTGGTCCGCGACAACAATATTGAACAAGCGCTTCGCGTATTGAAGAAAAAGATGCAGCGGGAGGGCGTGTTCCGCGAAATGAAGCGCCGCGCCGAATATGAAAAGCCTTCGGAACGACGCGCGAGGGAGCACGCCGACGCGATCAGACGCGCTCGTAAACTTGCCCGCAAGCAGGCGCAACGCGAGGGTCTTCTGCCACCGCCAAAACCCCGTGACATTCGCCCGAAGCCGCGGCTGCCTGGCGCGCCCATGCCGGTGGCGGCGGGAGGGTTCAGCGGCGGTTCACACAGCTGAAGCATAATTCCCCGAAGCTCGATTCGGAGTTTTGGGTATCATTGATATCCCTCTTTTCGAAATTGATCGCGATGACATTGGAGTCGGTGTCGTCCGATCTCATCGTGATTGAGACGAAGGCGGCGATGGGGATGAGGCTGGCTTATAGTGTGGCGGTGGTTGCTTGTCTGGCATGCGCCTTGACCGGTGGAGCCGATTTAGCGCGCGCCCAAGGGACTACAGGCCGTGTTGATGTTCCAATCTCCCAGAGGGTACTGCCGAACGGCGACACGCGCTATTCCGTGCCGGTGTCGATCGGTGGAGGGACGCCGATCGATGCGTCCCTCGATACGGGATCGTTCGGGGTGAGGGTTCTGGCTCGAGCCTTGAACCCGTCGCAATATGAAGCGACCACGATGGAGCGCCGCTACGGCTTCGGTGGAGGTGCCCGGTTCAATGGCGTCCTTGCCAAAGGCGAGATCACGGTGGGCGATGCCAGTAGTGGCGCCCCCGTCACATTCCAGCTCATTCAAAGCGTCGATTGCACGCCGCAAAAGCCGCATTGCCCGGCGTCTCGCGTGAATGCCACCGACTATCGAATTGCCGGCGACGGCTATCCGGGTGTCGGATTCGATGCGATCATCGGCGTTTCGCTGCGCAAGGCGCAGGGCGGCGCGGGCGCCGACAATCCGCTGTCGAAGATCGGCGACCAGCGGTGGATCATCATCTTGCCGAGGCCCGGCGAGCCATCTTCCGGGCATCTCATCATCAACCCAAGCCAGGACGAGGCATCCGGTTTCACGATGTTTCACCTCTCGCCGCAGCGCTCCAACGGCGAAGCTGACGGAGACCGCCCAGGATGGAAGGACATGGCCCTGTCCGGCTGCGTCGTCAACGAACAGTCTAGCGAGCGGATCTGTGGCCAGAGCTATTTCGATAGCGGCGCGCCCGGTGTCACGATCAATTCCACTCATGTGTCGAGCCCCACCGCATGGGCCGAAGGCACGGCGGTGAAACTGCAACTCCAAGGCGGCGATCGGCCCGTGGAAATGCCGTTCAGCGTGGGGCCGGATATCTCGACAAAGGTTCGGATCGTGCCGGGTCAGAGTGGAGAAGAACGATTATCCTTTGGGTCGCTGCCCTATTTCTACTATGCGATCCTCTACGACCAAAAGAATGGGCTTATCGGGCTAAAGCCGCGCGACGACCGCTGAATTTCATTGGGCATGGGTCGGACCGGGCCTAAACTCTCGCCTATAGGCGTCGCGCTCAGGCCGGAATAAGAGCGCGGTCATGCTCTATAAAAGAATAAATTACGATACGGTTCGACATGAACATATCGTGGTTTAGGTCTCCGGCGGCGGGAAAAGAATGGCGACCTCGTGAGCCGCAAGGCAGGCCCGGACATCCGCCTCATCGGCATGAGGCATCAGGAAGGCTGCCCATAGATCATGGCCGCTGCCTGAACCGACACGCGCTTCTGCGAAGCCGGCATCGAGTGCCGCACGACCGAGGCTCTCGCAGGTAAAACCCGTGTTATGCGCCATGAAGCGATTGCCAGACGCGATCGAATGGCCATATCCGAAGATCATGTCTCGCACCGTGATGGGTCCGGCTGGCGAGGTATAAACCTGATGGTCAAGGCCATGCGAAAGCAGCTTGGCGACCGCCGCCTCAAGATCCGGACAAGTGACCAGCGCAAAGCCGTTCGGCTTCAAGACCCGGCAAAACTCCTGCAAAGCCGGCACCACCTCGTGGGCATGCAGGTGCTCGATATTATGCGACGACCAAATGGCATCGAAGATCCCGACTTGGAACAGCGCCCGCATATCGGTGACGGAGCCGACATAATCCGTTTGCGCCGCTGGATCGATGTCGAGCGTCACCTCGCGCCAGCCGTTCCGGCCAAAACCTGGATAGAGACGTCTTGGGCTCGGCGGTCCAGAGCCTGCGTTGAGAACGACCTTGACGGCGTTTTGCCTCGGGGCGGACGGGTCAAACATGGCGGCAACGCTTTTCAAGTGCCCGGCGGCAGGTCGCGCGGAAGGCATCCCTGCGGCTGGCGGGGTTTGGAGCTACGCGGCGGCCATGCCAGTCCTGAATAGGGCGGCCCACTCAGGGACAGGTTCGGGTTATAGTAGGGATCGGCCCCCAGGGCCTCGCCCCATTTCGACCGCAACCCGTCGAGTTCGCGCGCATAGCGGTCTTTCTGATCCGGTCTTTCATAGCGACCTCGCGTCGAGGATTCCGCATGACGAAGTTTCGCATGTGGGGTCAGAATGATACGGAAGCCACTGGCTCGAAGTTTCAAACAATAGTCGACGTCGTTGTAGTCGATCGCGAAACGGTGCTCGTCGAGACCGCCGTGAGCCATATAGAGGTCACGACGAGTGAGAAGGCAGGCCGCCGTGACGGCGCTGCATTCATGCGCCACTTCCAGAAGGCCGCCGTAGCCTGGCTCTCCTGACATGCGGTCGCCAAGCGCATAGGCGGCCGAAAAATTCGGCCCTACCACCACGCCGGCATGCTGGACGATTCCGCTGGGCCAGAGCAACAGGGGACCCACGGCCCCGACGTCGGGCTCGGCGATGCGTCCGACCATCTCCTCCAGCCAGCCCGCTTCCAGGGCTTCGACATCATTGTTCAACAGCAGCAAATAGCGGCCTGTCGCGACCGCTGCCGCCTGGTTGTTGATCCTGGAAAAATTGAAGGCGCCCGGGACACGAACAATCTTGATGCCTTGTCGCTCGGCGCTGGCGATCACGGCGAGGGCCTCCTTGTCGGTCGTGCCGTTGTCCGCGATGAGGACCTCGCATTCCGTATCGCCCAAAGTCTCCTCGATCGAGGTTAGGCACGTCGTCAAAAGGTCGCCGCGATTACGGGTCGGAATGATGATCGACACGACCCCGGCGTCAGCCGTGCGCGAGACCCGAATCGCCGGGAACGTGGCGGCGGATGCCGATATTCGAACGGGAAGGTGTTTGTTGCGGAAATGCGCCTCAGCCGCCTCCGCGAGCGCGGTGGTCAAATCGGCGCTCGCGATGATCGGCGGGCTCGCTAAGAAAAGTGGAACATGCAGAGGCTCGGCGCCGGCCTCGATGGGCTTGTCGAACTGCGAGCCGAACAGCCGAACGAGCGAGCCGCTCGCGCCGCGAATGGCGTCGAGAACGGCGTCACGCCGCATGGCGAAAACCAGGCCGCAATAGCCCTGCTCGAGACACCGTTCATAGTCGAAGGCGGGGAGGGCGAGCGGCCAAGGCTCCTCCTTTCCCGGCATCAACAGGTCGCAATAGGCGGAGGCGACATGCGGTGCGGCTGAAAGCGCGTCGCGGAACAGACCCAAGGCTTCGGGGGCAAGGCGCGTTCCCGCCGGACAAAACACCACAATCTGCGAGACCGCCGCTTCGCCTTCGATAAAATCCTGAAGGTCGTAGGGAGCGAAGGTCGTCGCCTTGCCCCGGTCCGGAAGGCAGGCGGCGATCCAAGTGGATTGAACCTGCGCGTTCAGGCTATCCAGCGAACCCTCGACACCGTTTTCTCCCACCAGCACAACCGCGATCGGTGGTCCCTCGGCGTCGCTCGGACGGGGGTTGGGAAAGCGCGACTGCCATCGCACCACATCGACGAGCGGCCAAGATTGAGGAAACAACCGGCCGAGGTCTTGGGCGCGCATCGTTTCCGAGGCGAGTTCGGCGTGACGATCGGCCAGAGCCGCGATCCCATCCTCGTAGGCCACGAAAGCGCAGGGACTGCCGTGAAGCGCTACGCCATCGGCGCCCAGGATCTCCGCTCGTCGCGCCTTGCCGTCCGCCAGATGGGGCGGGAGGTCCAATTGAAAGCTCCGGGCGGCCACAAAGCCGCCACCACGTGCGATATGGGCCCAGCCGCCCAGCATGGCTTCGGCCACGACACGTCCATCGACCAGAGCCTTGACTCCTCCGACGGGCCGTTCAGGCGATTCCTCCAGCCAACCCTCGAACCGCAATCCGGCAGCCCAGTGAACATGGGTGGAAAAGTCTGGCCCTCGACGCGCTCGCAGCGAATGAGGTCTCACGATAGACCCCACGGCTTCGCCAGAATTAGCCAAGCGCGCCTCGATCACGTTCGCCCCGAGCGCTATCGACGCCGGCAAAATCGCGACAAATCCGTAGCAACCGTCGCCTACGCCGTTCTGGCCCAAAGCCTCGACGAAACCGTCTGCCCGATAGAGGCCGATCGGCAGGCCGTCCGCGAGAATTTCGACCACAAGCCGCAAAGATAGGTCTTCGAGATCATAGACGAACCCGATCACCTCGTCCCGGACCGAGAGTGTCAGATCGCTCTTGAGCTGTCGGGCATCCACCGGATCATGGGTCAAAGGGAAACTTCTGGCGCATCATCGGGTTTAGCGCACCACAGCGCGAGCTGTGAATATACGACGTCGCCCGCAAGCCGACAATCGAGGACGAAATCCTCCGCACGAGCCGGCATCAAGCCTGCCGACCAATCGAAATAGGCCCGAGGAAGATCCGAATTTGCCGAAAGGTCCTCGAGAATGCCGAACATCGAGGTCCGGTAGGGTAGGAAGAGC
This sequence comes from Lichenihabitans sp., assembly GCA_965214365.1. Lineage (GTDB taxonomy): Bacteria > Pseudomonadota > Alphaproteobacteria > Rhizobiales > Beijerinckiaceae > Lichenihabitans. Next base: position 638,587 of record CBDCBM010000001.1, on the reverse strand, counting down.
GCGTCTGCATTATGGGCCTCCACCAACACGGGATAATCATCCGGATCCGCAGGGCCGGTGACGATGACGTTGCCTATGGCCATCAGCGCCCGGTCGTCGAGACAGCGCCCCATCACCACGAGCTTCGTAGGAACCCTCATGCGCAGATGACGGGCAAGATCGAGCAGCAACCGCTCAACGCCGGGCGACGCCAAGGGAACCGGAACCGCGATCAATTGTTTCGCCTTCCACTGCGGCGGCACTCGGAACCGCTGCTTGGCACGGTTGTCCGGCGAGGGCGCCCGCCGGTGCCGCAAGTCGGCGCAGACCACTTCTGCCATGGAATCGGAGGTCACGAATTTCGAAGCGCCTGCCGAGGGCGACGCACGCATCAGGAATTGCGGAATCCGGTAGGCGAATAGATCGCTGTCGCGGTCGAACCCCAGGAAATCGACCGTGATGTCCCGACTGGTCAAACGTTCCTGGCCGGCTTGGGGGAAGCCCGAACTGACCAGAAGCGCATCGTCCAAACTGGCGACGAAGAATAGGATCGGCGCGCTCGTGCGCAGTACCAACCGGTAGAGGGGCGAGGGAATCGTGTGCAAGTCGCCCAACTCGATCTGAACCAGCCGCAGCCCAAGAATATAGCGGTTCAAAATCTCTAGGCCTTCGGGGTCCAGCGTGAGTTCGATCGACCGCGGGCCAAAGCCGTGAGGTGCCACAATATCGATCACAGTCGATGTCCCGACCTGGCGCCAGGAGAGCATCAGGACGTAACCGCCCTGTGCGGCGATGCGTTTGGCGCGCTCACCGAGCGGCGAGCCGGAGGGTGCGGTGGCGCCCACGAGGAGGTGAGTGGGCTCGCGGGGCGGCAGATGCACCTCGATGGCGCAGCGCGCCTGGCGCAGCGGATCCGACTGGAGAAAGGCCGCGTTCTCCGCGTGAAACGAAGGAAACTTCTCGCATAAGACGTCCAGATTGCGGGACAAAAGGGCGCTTTTGCTCGCGCGAAACGACCGGCCGCTTCCATGCGTGACGTAAAGCCCCACGGCTGCGACGTTTCTAAAACCCTTTTCCCGAGCCTTCAGGGCAAGCTCCACATCCTCGTAATAGCCCCGACCGTAACGCTGACTGACGAGGCCGGTGGCCCGCAAGCAGTCCCGCTTGACGTAGACACAAAAGCCTATCGTATTGACGATATCGACGGTTCGGTCGCCATTGGCCCGCCGAGCCGCATCGTCGATCCGCAACGCGAGGTCCAATGTCGGCAGCGGGTTTGGCTTGAAGGGGATTGGGAAGCTGGTCAGTTCGCTGTCGTTCGACAGCGGCATCACCGTACCGATATCCTCAGACCCGTAAGCGGACCGGATCAGTCGATCGAGCGCCCCTGGGGGCAGGGTCACGTCCGAATTCAGGAGCAGAAAGTCTCCGTCCGGGCACTGGACGATGGCTCGATTGACCGCGCCCGCAAAGCCATGATTGACGCGATTGACGATGAGCGTGGCGTCGTGCAGGCGACAGAACCGCTCCGCCAATCCGGATATTTCAGGTTCGGGGCTACGATCGTCCACGATCAGGAAACGAACGGGAACGGCGCAATCCTGCAACGCGAGCGCTTCAAGGCAGGCCTTGGACGCCTCATGATCGCGGTAGAGTGGCACGATGACGTTGAGGGAGCGGGGGGCGTCCTTCATAACCGGGGACACAGCCACCGACCACTCCGGCGGTTGAGTTGCCTGAAGCCGCGCCAGCGCTGTTCCGCCACCCTGGCCGGTCGCTTCGATCTCGACAGGACGGCTCGCCTCCAAATCGATCGCGAAGTCGGATAGCCGCCCTTTGAACGAGGGGAAGGGACGGTCCGCCTTCTCCACCAAGGGGAGTTGCGCGGAGCCTTCCTCGTGGATCATCCGGGCGGTCGGTGGTTTCTCAGCGGTCCAGGCGACCCAACCGGTGATCCGAGACCCTATCCTTTCTGCCCGCACGACGACTTCCGTGCCGCACGATGCCAGATGGCAAAGCGCAGCATCGATGTTAGCGTTTCGCGATCGTGGATTGTCCACGAGCGTCAGGGAGGCCCTGGTGCGCAGCGCCTGATCGGGATCGTGACCGAGCACTGCCACGCAGACGAGCGGGTCGTCGGCGTCACGGTGAAAAGCGAGTCGAAGGTCCTCAAGAGCGGCCGCGCTCAAGCCAAGCGCCCGCAGCGCGGCGGCCCGCAGCGCCAGATCATGACCCGATGCATGGCCAGCCACCCGACATCGACGATCGGCAAATTCGAAAAGCTCTCGCGGCGAAAGCCCGTCCAAGGAAAAGCCCAGAGGCGCTGGGGAATTGGTCCCCAAAAACGCCAAATGATCGCCAAGGCCACGCGTCACGAACGACGTTCCGCCCAACGCATAGCGTCGATCTGCATCGGCTTTTTCAAATCGCCCAGGCCAAATCGGACATCTCCATAAGTCATCACGCCATGGAGGCAGGTTTGGCTCACGCGGTCAATTCGCTCAAGGGGCTGACCCTGGACGCCGCTGATTTGACTGTTGTTCGTAGTTAATTCCGTGCGGATGACACAGGCCTGTACAAGGCGCATATGCACGCAACCTTAAACCGGACATCGGCCTTCGCCTAGGCCGGTCAATAAGAGCGACTTAAAAGAGAAACCAGAGGGAACTAGGTCCCTCTGGTTTCGTTAGATAATATGTGGATGTGATTTCAAAATGGCTTGGATTTAGCCAAGATCGATCAGAATTTAGCAGTCCCACCACCGGCGAAGTCAATGGTCACGTGCTTAACTTCAAGCACCTGGGCGCTGCCTTTGAAGGTAATCGTCGTGATGCCGGTCGAACTATCCTCTGACGCATGATACGCCGACGATTTCTCGCTGACCTTGAGCGTTACAGGATGCGAGCTGTTGCCGAAGATGGTGTCCTGTCCGACAGCGTCTTTGCTCAGATCGACGGTATCCGAAGCCTTCCCGCCGGTTCCAAGATCGACCAGGAGATTGCCTCCACCGCCAACGATGCTCTCCGACCCACTTGTCGTATGGGAAGCATCGATCGTGTCGAGCCCCTTGCCTGCAAAAATGGTATCCGTTCCAGCAGTGCCTTGGAACAGGTCCGGTCCACTGTTGAAATGGATCGTATTGGCACCGATACCCGCGATGACGTGAGTACCAAACGACGAATCGATGGTGTCGTTGGCGAATGTCAAGGAAGAACCGCCGCCTACGACGATGGTCGCGTAGTTGTCCAATACAATGGGGTGAGCCTGGATGAAGGCTCTCTCCTGGGCGGGGGTCAGACCGCTCGGAATGACGCCGTCCGTGCGAAGATTGGGATCGATTGTCAGGGTGTTGCCACCTGCAACTACGACCAGGTCGCCTGCGGTCTCAAGATTGACCGGAGTGTTCTTGCCGATATCAACAAACTGGCCAGGAGTATAACCCTGGCTCGTCAGTGTATTGTACGCAGGCGCGTCGGCACTGTTGATCTGCGCCCCAACCAAGGCGTTTTTAATGGCCTGCTGTATGGCAACACTACCTGGTGTGCCGGGTTTTGTAGGAACTAATCCACTCATTGAACTTCTCCAATTGATTGTTACGAATTAACCAAATCAGCTCTGTCGGAACGAAACACTCGAACGCGAGAAGACTTCACGGCCGGAGATGCTTGCTGCTTTAAGACTGCCGCTTCTTCCTGTCGGGCGACGGATCTCAAACCAAGCTTGAGGCCGACAAGAAGATCCAAGCCACCTGCGGTCGCGAGTGACACCTCGGACCCCGTGTGACGCTGAAGCGGTTTGCCTAGGAACATCGCCTCTGCTTCCAATTCGAAGCGAGACGCGTCGCGGCCAACCAATTTAAGCCGCAACCCTGTGAGTGGACTGGCCTGCTGCCGGCTGCCCACAAAGTCCCCTGCCGACCACCAGGACGACCAAACGCCTGGCTGTGTCGTGTTCATGAACCGGGCCGACACCGCTAAATCGGCTCCACGGCACGTAATCTGAACACCCTCGACAGGTGTCGGAGCATCCGGCCCCGCAACCCACTCACCCGGCGTAACCATGATGTCCCCGCGACGGGACACATGGGCCAGAATATCCATGATCGGTAAGGCCAGCGTTGGCTCGGCAGGCGTGTTCGGCATTGCCCCACGACCGGCGTCAAACGGCTTGGGCAAGGCAGGCGGCAACCAAGTGCTAGAAGATGGCATCTCCACCTTCACAGGGCTGGCCACCGCTTCTTCGCCACCTTTGGATAAGAGCTCAAGAGCGAATTTAGCGTCCAGAACCCGCGAAGATTCGGACGCCCGCACCGTGATCTCAACCTTAGCGTAACCCTCCGACACGATGACGATGCTCGCGCCCGGACCGCTCAACATCCCGGCTGGAAGGCCGGGGGCATCGATAAAGCGCAGCGACGACTCGCTTCCCGCAGCGGGCCCGATGAACGCGGACGGCGCGACATCGGTCGAGTCACTGCTCACGTAGCGCAGGACATACAATCCCCGGTCTACGGAACATGACGAACTTCGTTGAACGTCTCGGGCCACGACTGCCTCAGATTACGGCGGTGTTATGGACAACACTCCGTTACGTTATTAGAAAAAAAACCATGCTCTCGCAAGTGCGAAATTCCCAGCGGGTCTGAAATGGATACGCAGGGCATTGCAATTCAGGGGGCGTGGTTAACCCCCGAAGGCTCAACTGTGCATCGAAGTTTCACGATTACAGCAGCCGATCAGCCTAAAAAAGCGGCGTTCACGAGAGAACCTGGCTGCTAAAAACGTGTGCAATGCAGCAGGATACGACTTAGGGCTTAGGACTAATGGGTTAATTGACTGCATTTTTATGCTGTCATTTTTTCTTTGCCGGCGATCCCATCGATGGACAAAAACGTGCCCTCACGCGGCCTAAACACGGCGATTCAATGAACCTTGGCGGTGCGGAGTCCCCCTCGATCCAATCGCGGGTCCGGTCATTCCGGATCGGATATTGTCGAAGCGACAGCTTCACGCAGGATTGCTGAGCTAAGTTGCGTTTGGACCGCCCGAGGCCTGACAATGTAGCCTGGCGGTCGTTCAACCCTGCGGGACGTACCGGTCGGCGATGCGGACCGGGTCCGAAGATCGCCCCATGCGGCAGGAGCTGTGGCTGGGCAAGGCCGAGGGAGGTCGCCATGTCATTCATCCCGGGCGCGGCAGCCGAGGCGTTTTACGCGGACGGCCGAAGGGCGTTCGATGCCGGACTAAGACCCGCCGCGAGAGCGCTCTACAGCCAGTGTATCGCGGTTGAGCCTCGTCATGCGGGCGCCCACCATGATCTCGGCATCATGGCCGGGCAGGACGGCGACAATGCCGATGCGGCGCGCCTGCTCGAACGAGCCGTCGCGCTCAGGCCCGGCGACGCCGAAGCGCTCAGCGATCTCTGTTTGGTGCTGATCCGGTCGGGGCGCTTCCAGGACGCGGCGCGGGCCGGCGCGGCCGCCGTGGCGGCGCGAGCGCACTTCGCCCTCGGCCATTTCAACCTCGGCATGGCTCTCGAAGGTCTTGGCCAAGACGAGGCCGCAAGCCGAAGTTTTCGCGCGGCGGTCGATTGCGATCCTAATCTCGCATTGGGCTGGACAAAGCTCTCCAACGCCCTGCGTCGCCAGGGGCGGCTGGACGCGGCGCTGACCTCCATCGACCGGAGCGTTATGCTGCAACCCGGCAGCCATGGCGCCCGTGTCATGCGGGGCCTCATCCTGGACGCTCTTGGCCGGCCCGCGGAGGCGGGCGAGGAATTCGCCTCAGCCTTTGGGCTCTGCCCGCCCGTGGCCGAGGCCCTGAATTATCTCGGCGTCATCTGCATCGATCAGAGACGGTTCGACCTCGCCATCGACTGCCTTCGTCGCGCCGTTCTTCTCGATCCGGAGCTGGCGGAGCCACAGGGCAACCTCGGGCTCGCGCTGCACCGCCTGGGTCGCCGGAAAGAGGCTTTTGATGCCTATGTGAGGGCGGTCAGCCTTGATCCGACCCATGTCGTCGCGCAATGCAACCTCGGTGGACTGCTGCTCGATATCAACGAACTCGACGCCGCGATCTCGACCCTCCGTCTGGCGACGCGCCTCGACCCCACTCGGGTCGAGGCTCATGTCTACTTAGGTATCGCCCTGAAGCGAAAGGGTCAGCCGGACAAGGCGATCGCCGCCTTCCGCGAGGCTTTGCGCCACCGGCCTACCGCCGGCGAGGCCCTGATCGAACTTTGCGGCCTCCGGCTTCACACCAGCGATTGGCGGGAGCTCGACACCGATCGGGCAGCGATCCTCGCACAGGTCCGGGCAGCGGCAAAAGGCGTCCCACCGTTCCAGGTTCTGGGGCTGACGGGTAGCGCCGCAGACCATCGGCAGGCCGCGCGCACCTGGGCGGCGGGATTTCGCCGCAAGGTTCCCCCTCTCACCGTATACGCGCCTCGCGCGCTCTCCTCCCAGGGTCAAAAGCTGCGGATCGGCTACCTGTCGGCCGATTTCCGCACCCATGCGACCGCGATGCTGATCGCCGAGGTCTTCGAACTGCACGATCGAAGCCGGTTCGAGATTATCGGCTATTCCAGCGGCGAGGACGACCGCAGCCCGATGCGCCGCCGTCTCATCGCGGCCATGGATCGCTTCGTCGACGTGAGGCCCTTGCCCCATCATGACGCGGCCCGCATGATCCATGCCGACGGGATCGACATCCTCATCGACCTCAAGGGCTACACCAACGACGCTCGAACCGAGATCCTGGCCCTCCGTCCAGCATCGATCCAAGTCAATTACCTTGGCTTTCCTGGCACCATGGGCGCCGAATTCATCGATTATATCATCGCCGATCCGGTGGTCGCGCCGGCTGCACATGCGGCCCATTTCGACGAGAAGATCGTCCGCCTGCCGCACAGCTACCAGCCGAACGATACCCGCAGGGCGGCCGCATCCGCGCCGCCGACCCGCGCCGCCTGCGGCTTGCCGACTAAGGGCTTTGTCTTCTGCTGCCTCAATAACAACTATAAGATCACCCCCGATGTTTTCGACGTCTGGATGCGGCTGCTGCGGGCCGAGCCAGGGGCGGCGCTTTGGCTGTTGGCGGACGATGGCGCCGCGAGCGAGAACCTTCGTCGCGAGGCGGCGGCGCGGGGCGTCGAGCCCTCGCGCCTCGTTTTCGCACCCAAGATCGCGCCGGAAGATCACCTGGCCCGGCTGCCGCTGGCCGATCTCTTTCTGGACACCCACCCGGTCAATGCCCACACCACGGCCAGTGAAGCCCTGTGGGCCGGGCTGCCTGTGCTGACCATGGCCGGGGAAGCCTTCGTGTCGCGCGTCGCCGCGAGCCTGCTTCACGCGGTCGGCCTGCCCGAACTCGTCACCGCGTCGCCGTCCGAATACGAGGGGCTGGCCGGGCATCTGGCGCGAGAGCGCGTCATCCTTGAGCAGTTTCGCACCCGCCTGCGCGAGGCGCGCGCCACAGCGCCGCTCTTCGACACCCAGCGCTATACCCGTAATTTCGAAGCCGCTCTCGCGACAATGGCCGATCTCCGCGATCAGGGTCGGCCGCCCAAATCTTTCACGGTCATCGAACAGCCTTGAAGCGTCGCGCGCGACGAGCCGCCGACGCCCGGAGATTTCCGCTTTTCCGAGGCCGGTGGTCCGTGCAATCTTCCGCCCGCCGGCAGGCTGGCCCGCGAGCGGAGGGATGGACAATGGCGCCGAGAGGCAAGGCCTCCTTGATGATCGGAACCGGCATCGCGGCCGCCTTGTCGACCTGTGCCCTGGCTGCCGGCATCAAGCCCGCGCTGGTTTATGACATCGGCGGTAAATTCGACAAGTCCCTCAACGAGGGCGCCTTTCATGGCGCTGAAAAATTCAAGGAAGACACCGGGATCGACTTCCACGATTTCGAAGTGCGGAGCGACGCGCAGCGCGAACAGGCGATGCGCAAATTCGCGCGCGACGGCTTCAGCCCCATCGTCGTCATCGGCGTCGGCCAAGCGGCAGCTCTGCACAGGGTCGCCACGGATTTTCCTAAAACGAAATTCGCCATCGTCGACGCGATCATCGACAAACCGAACGTACGATCGGTGATGTTCAAGGAGCAGGAAGGCTCTTTCCTCGTAGGGCTCCTGGCCGCAAAGGCATCCAAGACCGGCAAGGTCGGCTTCGTCGGTGGCACGGACAATCCGCAGACCCGCAATTTCGCCTGCGGCTACGTACAAGGTGTGAAATATGCGGATCCGAAGGCCGAAGTGATCCAAACCATCGCGGGCGGAGGCGTCGCGGCGTGGCTCGACCCCGTGAAGGGCGGCGACCTCGCAAGGTCGCAGATCGATCGGGGAGCCGACGTGCTTTACCACGCGGCCGGCGCGGCCGGCGTCGGGGTGCTGAGGGCGGCGGCCGACGCAGGCAAGCTCGGAATCGGCGAGGAGGCCGACCAGGACGGCCTGTTTCCCGGTCGGGTGCTGACCTCGATGCTCAAGAATGTCGACACGGCCATCTACAAGACCTTCTCGGAGGCCAAGGAAGGCACCTGGACCTCGGGCGTCTCCGTCCTCGGGGTCAAGGAAAACGGCGTCGGCTTCGCGATCGACCGCTATAATAGAGATGTCCTGACGCCCGACATGAAGCATGCCGCCGACGCTGCGGCGGCCGACATTATAGCGGGCAAGATCACGGTTCACGATTACCTCGCCGACCAGACATGCCCGGAGTGACGTTGCGCGACCTAGAAGAGCAACAGGACGGATGAGCGAGCCGACCGGGCCACGTCCCTCCATGCGGCACGCCGACCTCGGCCCCGCGTTCTACGACGAGGTGCAAGCGGCGGCATTTCCGCAGCACATCTTGCGATTCCGCAACGACCGGTGGGCGGCTCGCGTCGGGCTCGACAGTCTTAGCGATGCGCGATGGACCGCTCATTTCGGCCGTTTCGAGCCCCTGCCCGGATCGTTTCCGCGCCCTCTCGCCCTGCGTTACCACGGCCATCAGTTCGGCCACTACAATCCAGACCTCGGAGACGGACGCGGCTTCCTGTTCGCGCAGCTTCACGACCTCGAGACGGGCCGCTTGCTCGACCTCGGCACCAAGGGCAGCGGCCGAACCCCGTGGTCGCGCGCCGGCGACGGCAAGCTGACTCTCAACGGCGGCATCCGGGAGGTACTTGCGACCGAGATGCTGGAGGCGCTTGGCGTCGAAACGTCGAAAAGCTTCAGCCTGATCGAGACCGGCGAGGATCTCGATCGGTCGGACGAGCCCTCGCCGACCCGCGCCTCGGTGCTGGTGCGGCTCAGCCATTCCCACATCCGGATCGGCAGTTTCCAGCGCCTACTCGCGATAGAGGACACGGCAGGGCTGGGGCGCCTGCTCGATCATGTGATCGACACCTATTGGCCCCAAGCGCGGCGTGACACTATCGCCGCCAGCGCCGTGGCGCTGCTCGAAAAGGTCTGCGGCGCCGTGGCCCGCATGGGCGCCCAATGGATGGCGGCCGGTTTCGTCCATGGCGTTCTCAACACCGACAACATCAACATCACCGGCGAGAGCTTCGATTACGGGCCATGGCGGTTCCTGCCGGTCTATGATGCCGGTTTCACTGCGGCCTATTTCGACCATGCGGGCCGCTATGCGTTCGCTCGCCAGCCCTCCGTCCTGGCCTGGAACCTGGCAAGGTTGGCAGAATGTCTTTTGCCCCTGGCGCCGCAGGCCGAGATCGAAGCCTCGCTGGACCATTACGCTCCGGCGTTCCGCCAAGCCTTCGTGACGCAGACGCTCAAACGGCTCGGTCGTAAGCCCTTCGGAGACGAACGGGACGGCCTGGTGTCCCAGGCGTTCTGGGGAATTCTCGATGCCAGCAAAGCACCGTTCGAGCAGGTGTTTTTCGACCTCTTCGGCGGCCGGACGCTTGTCCGCGAAGGCTCCTATTCTGGGCCGGCTTTCGAAGCGCTGCGCATCGCGCTCGACCCGATGGAAGCAGTGCCCGGCCTCAAGCTCGACCATCCCTATTTCGCGGCGGCGAAACCCTGCACGATGCTGCATGACGAGGTTGAAGCGATTCTCGCCGCCGTGAACGGCGCCGACGATTGGACGCCCTTCTTGGCCAAGATCGAGGCGATCCGGGCCATGGGCGAGGCCTACGGCCTGCGAACAGATGCCGCGTAGCCCGACGGCGAACGCAGTGGGTTCGACAAAGGAGAGGTCTCCATTATCGCCTGCGGGGAGAATCCGGCCGGTGACCCAGGATTGGCATGCAGCAGGTTGTCGACGAACTGCATCGCGCTTTTGGTCCAGGTGAAGTTTTCGGCGTGAGCCCGCGGCTTCCATCGGGGAATCGACAGGGCCTGCAAGCAGGCCTCGTGCAGATCGCTGCTCAAGACCCCGGCGCCGCTCCCGCCGATCAATTCTTCCGCGCCCGACCGCGAGAATGCCGCGATGGGCAGGCCGCTCGCCATGGCCTCGAGCAAGACGAGACCGAACGTATCCGTTAGACTGGGGAACACGAAGGCATCGGCGCTGGAATAAATTTGCGCCAGGGTTTCCCCGGTGCGCGTTCCCAGGAAACAGGCCTCCGGATAGTCGCTCTCGAGCCTCATCCGCGAGGGGCCGTCGCCGACGACGACTTTCGTGCCCGGCAGCGGCAAACCGAGAAAAGCCGGCAGGTTTTTTTCCACAGCCAACCGGCCGACATAAAGAAAAATCGGCCGGGGAAGGTCCAGTACGGGCGGATGGTGCTGGTTGAACCGCAGATGATCCACCCCGAGCGACCATCGCATGACGCGCTGAAACCCCCGCGAGCGCAACTCCGCCGCAAGGGTGGCCGTCGAGGCGAATGTTCCCGATCCCGCATTGTGGAACGATCTTAGAAGGCCATAGGTCCAGCGGGGCGGAATGCGGCTTCGCGCCGCCAGGTATTCGGGAAACCTCGTATGATAGCTGGTCGTGAACGGCTTCGACCGCTGCAGGCAGAAGCGACGCGCCGCGATGCCCAAAGGGCCTTCGGTGGCGAGATGAATGTGGTCGGGGGACACCTCCTCGATGATCTTGCTCACGGACCTTACGGTCGCCCAGGCCAGGCGCACGTCCGGGAAACCTGGAAGTCCGAAGCACCGGAACCTTTCAGGGGTGAGGACGACCACATCGATGCCAAGAGCCCGCGAAGCCTGCACCAGGGAGCGTAACGTATTGACAACCCCATTCAATTGCGGGGCCCATGTGTCGGTAACAATCAGAACCCGCAACGATCAAACTCCAGGAGGCCGATCAAACACTTGGGCGGCGCATCGTCGCGCGATCATCGAATCAAGCAGAAATATGAGATCGGATAGCCCACCATTCCTCCCAATAGTACACCGGTCAACACATCCGTCAGATAGTGATGGGCGGACGCCATCCGCGCCCAGCACATGGCGCAGATGACTGTCGCCCCGGCCAAGGATAGCTGGGGCGTGACGTAGATGATCGGCGTCAGCACGGCGGTCAGCGTCATCGTATGGCCGCTTGGAAAGGAATAGAGATCTTTCGGGGCATGTTCCGATTTCAGCGATGCATCGGCCTGAAACGGACGCACGCGTGCCGCGAAAGCCTTGATGAAGGGGTAGATCGCGTGAACAATGGCGGCGTTCACGGCCGAAACAACAAAAACCCAATACTTTTTGTTCTTAATATCGTCGATCGAAATAAAAGGTATTGCCGCATAAATCCAGCCGTTACCAAGACGACTAATGAAATTCGAGAGAAATCTCACCCTGTAACGATCGGCACCCGCGACGAGTTTTTTGACGATCGTCATCTCGACGAGGACGAGAAATAATAATATTTGGTGGATGCTCGTTTCTACAGACTTGGCAGGTATGACGCACTGAGCGTCGTCGGTCTTACCTTCAACCGGGGACTCGTTCAGCACGACCGTCGCATCTGGTTGATCGAGCTGTGAATGCATGTTTGGTATTCGCCTCCCGAAAGAGCTTGAGAAGTCTGAACAGGGTTTGGTCCGAAACTAAGGCGCCCCTGCCCCCATGTCATCAGGACTTTCGCGTCGTGATCGGGTATCGGCCCGGCCGGCGCCCCTCTCGCCCTGCGGCAAGATCTAGATTTCGGCGCGACGGCATCATAAGCTTCGATCATGCGAAATCTCTTCGAATTCATCGACATCACCAGCATGGCGGCCTGATGGACCAGCGTCTTTCCCTCGTCACGCTCGGCGTCGGCTCGCTCGATGTCAGCCGTGCATTCTATGAGGGACTGGGGTGGCGTGCCTCGCCGGTCAGCCAAGGCGATGTGGTGTTTTTCCAATTGGGGGGCATGGCGCTCTCGCTCTATCCGCGCCGCCTCCTCGCCGGGGACGCTGGTCTTCCGGAGGAGCCTCAAGGCACGGTGGCGCCATTCTGTGGCATTACCTTGGCTCATAATTGCCGCAGTGCGGTAGCGGTCGACCAGACCTTCGCCTTGGCGCTGGCGGCCGGCGCCAAGGCCGTGAAGGAACCCCAGACGGCGTTTTGGGGCGGCTATTCGGGTTATTTCGCCGATCCCGACGGCTATCTATGGGAAATCGCCTATAATCCGCATTTCCCGCTCGACGCGGCAGGTGCTCTCAGACTTTCACCTTGACACCGCCTGCAGGTCTGCCGTGAAGGACCGCCTATGGTAGAGATCGACCAGCTTTTCGAAGCCGCCAAGGCGGTTCAGGCCAGGGCGCACGTCCCCTATTCGCGTTTCCGCGTCGGAGCCGCCATCGCTACCCCGTCCGGGGAGATTTTCTCGGGTTGCAACGTCGAAAATGCCGCCTATCCGGTCGGCTCATGCGCCGAGGCCTCCGCCATTTCGGCGATGGTATCGGCCGGGCACAATCGCATCGCGGCCATTCTGGTCCTCGGCGATGGCGACGCGCTGGTCACGCCCTGCGGCGCCTGCCGTCAGCGAATCCGTGAATTCGCCGACGATGCCGTATCCATCCATATTGCGGGGCCTTCAGGTCCGCGCGCGAGCTTTACTTTGGGAGAGCTTCTGCCCCATTCCTTCGGACCGGATCATCTCAGGCATTTTTGAAGGCCAAGGACCTCCGCCATCATGAGCATCAGCGAGCAAGCGCGCCACATCCTGCGGGACCTTGGAATCACGGAACCGGTCGAGATCGGATTCGTGCTTGGTACGGGTTTGGGCGGCATCGCCGACACCCTGGACAACCCCGTGTCGGCCGCCTTCTCGGACCTGCCGGGCTTTCCGAGGCTTGGCGTGTCGGGACACGAAGGGCGCCTCGTCGTCGGATCATGGGAAGGCGTGCGCGTTGCGATCCTGCAAGGGCGGGCGCATTTTTACGAGAGCGGCGATGCCGCATGCATGAAGGTGCCTCTCGAAACCCTCGCGCTGTTGGGGGCCCGTTCGGTGGTGCTGACGAATTCGGCCGGGTCCACGCATCCAGATTGGTATCCAGGCCAGATTGCTGTTGTAAGCGACCACATCAACATCTCAAGCATGAACCCGCTCATCGGGGCCGTCGACGATGGCCGCTTCGTCAACCTGACGGAAACCTACGACCGGGCGTTGCGCAACCGGATGCGTCGGGCGGCGTCCGTCGCGGGAGTGCGGGATCTGCGCGATGGGGTCTATATGTGGTTTTCCGGGCCGTCGTTCGAAACCCCGGCCGAGGTCAAGATCGCCAAAATGCTTGGAGCGGATCTCGTCGGCATGTCCACGGTGCCCGAGGCGATCCTCGCCCGCTATCTTGGCATGAAGGTGGTGGCCCTTTCGGTCATCACGAATTTCGCGACCGGAATCAACGGCGGCAACCCATCCCATACCGAAACCAAGAAGGCGGCGATCGCTGGCTCCATCGCGCTCAAACGACTCCTGCGCGCCTATGTCAGGCCGGATGTTTGATGCGGTGACAGGCGCGGGGGCGCCGCTTTTCCTTCCCCAGGAGGTCATCCGGCGCAAACGGGACGGACAGACGCTCGATGCGGGCGACCTCGCCGCCTTCATGGCCGGGCTCGTCTCGGGGGCCGTCACTGGCGAGCAGGCGGCGGCCTTCGCCATGGCGACCTTCTTCCGCGGCATGCAGCCGCGCGAATGCGCCGCCCTCACGCAGGCAATGGCATCCTCGGGAACCAGGCTCGACTGGCGCGCCAATCGGTTGCCAGGACCCATCCTCGACAAACATTCCACCGGCGGAATCGGAGACAACGTCTCGCTGATGCTGGCGCCGATTCTCGCGGCCTGCGGCGCATTCGTGCCGATGATTTCAGGGCGCGGCCTCGGCCATACGGGTGGCACGCTCGACAAGCTCGACGCCGTCCCCGGATACCGCACAATCGTATCGATCGACAAGCTGCGGGAGGTGGTCGCGGGGGTGGGATGCGCCATCGTTGGCGCCAATGCCGATCTGGCGCCGGCCGACGCGCGGCTCTATGCGATCCGCGATGTCACCGCCACGGTGGATTCGATCCCCCTCATCACCGCCTCGATCCTCTCGAAGAAACTGGCGGCCGGGCTCGACGCCCTGGTGATGGACGTCAAGGCCGGCTCGGGCGCCACACTGCCCGATCTGGCGGAGGCGCGCATCCTGGCCGAAACCCTGGTGGCCGTCGCCGAGGGAGCCGGCCTCAGGACCGAGGCCCTGATCACCGACATGGATCAGGCCCTGGCGAGTGCCGCCGGCAATGCGGTGGAGGTTCGCCACGCCATCTCCTACCTCACCCACTCCCCTCGCGAGGCGCGAGTGGAAGCCGTCGTGACCGCGCTCGGCACGACGCTGCTGATGATGGGCGGCATCGCGTCGAACGAGGCGGACGCCGAGGCCCGTATGGAAACAGTTCTGGCGAACGGGGCGGCGGCTGAGCGTTTCGCCGCCATGGTGGCGGCGCTGGGCGGTCCAGCCGACCTTATCGAGCGGCCCGACAAGCATCTGCCGGCGGCTCCCGTCCGGCGCGACGTCATGGCGGTCGAACAAGGCTTCGTGGTCGGCGTGGATGCTCGCGCCATCGGGATCGCGGTGGTGCGCCTTGGCGGCGGCCGCACGCGGCCGGGCGACACGATCGACCCGCGCGTCGGCTTTGCTGGCTTGGCCGCGATCGGCGCGCCCGTCGGGCCGCACGGCATCCCGCTCGGTCAAGTGAACGCCCGCGACAGCGCCGAGGCGGATGCGGCGGGATCGGCGTTGCGCGCCGCTTATCGGATCGGCGCGGAGCCGCCGGCCGAGCGACCGCCCGTGCTCGAACGACTGTCCAACGGAAGAATGCCATGAGCCAGGATCCCCCCTCACTCCTCGTCGCATTGGGAGGCGGCCACAAAGAGCAGCAGCCCTGGGTCGAGTCGCTCCAGGCGCGCCTTCCCCACTGGCATGTCGTGCCCCTTGGCGGGGCGGTCGATCCGCGCGCCGTGCGCTATGTCGCGGCGTGGAAAGCGCCGCCGGGCGTGTGGACCGGACTGACTGGGCTCGAAGCGATCTTCTCGCTCGGCGCTGGCGTCGATCACCTTTTGGGCGACCCCGCATTGCCCTCCGTCCCAGTTGTCCGGGTCGTCGATCCCGATCTCAGGGACCGCATGAGCGAATGGGTGGTTTTGCATGTCCTCGGCCACCACCGCCAGACCGCGCGCTACGCCCGCCAGCAGCGGGACCGCGTCTGGGACGACGACTTGGCCCAGCCTGCCGCCAAGGACGTGCGCGTCGGTCTCATGGGCCTCGGGGTTTTGGGCGCCGACGCAGCCGCGAAACTTCAGGTCATGGGGTTTGACGTCGCGGGCTGGAGCCGATCCCCCAAGACGCTGCCAAGATTGCGATCCTATGCCGGGGCGGCGGAATTGGACGCTTTCCTGGCCCATTCCCAGATTCTCGTAGTTCTGCTGCCATTGACCCCGGACACACGCAACATCCTCGACGCAGGTCTGTTCGGGAAGCTGGCGCGAGACGGGCACCTCGGTGCCCCGGTGGTGCTAAACGCCGGGCGCGGCGGCCTACAGAACGAGGCCGACATTCTGCGCTGCCTCGACGACGGCACGCTTCATGCGGTCACGCTCGACGTGTTCGACACGGAGCCCCTACCTCATGCGTCCCCGCTCTGGGGCCATCCAGGCGTTACGGTCACGCCGCATAATGCCGCCGTGTCCAGCCCTATCGCGATCGCCGACTTCATCGCCGGGCAGATCATGGCCAGGGAACGCGGCGAGCCCCTGCGCCATGTGATCGACAGAACACGGAATTACTGACGACCCACGCTCATGATTGCTTCGCTTTTAAGTCTTCGGCGCTGGCATCGTGGTGTTTGTATTCGCCGCATTGTTCGACGCGGGCATGTTCGGAGCCGCCGTCTTAGGCACAACTTCAGTCACCTCGGTGAACGTGTCGGGGCCGATCACCATCTCGACCAGATTGCCCTGTTTGTCCGTCGCGCGAACCAGAAATGACGAAGGCATGATTTTCACATTGGTAAAACCATTCTTCGAGAGCTGACCCTGAATCTGCTGACGGATACTAATCTTGCCGGGTCCGATCTGATCGGCGGCTTCCATGGCTTGGCTGTTGGCCTCGACAGGGCCTGCTGTCGCCGCGATCGCAGGCGCCACGGCGGTCGTGGCTGCTTCGGCGGATAGGCCGCCGACCAACAGAATGATTACAGAGCCCGTGGCTAAAAGAGCCTTATTCATTGTCGATCTCCTTTGGTTTGCTTTACCAATGCTTGGAAAACAAACGAAAGGGCTTCAGGTTCTGCCTCTAATCATTAAACTTTAGACATAGCATCATAGTTACGCCCACGCCTTTGCTCCGCCGCCGTTTCGGCATGGCCGGTCAGCCGTGGCGGAAGCGCGGCGGCCGCTTTTCGATGAAAGCGGCCATGCCCTCTTTTTGGTCCTCGGTCGCGAAGAGCGAGTGGAACAGCCGGCGCTCGAACCGCAGACCTTCGGCCAGCGACGTCTCGGCGGCACGGCCGATCGCTTCCTTGGCCATCAGCACGGCCGGCAGTGAGAGCCCGGCGATCATCTCGGCGGTGCGCAAGGCTTCCGTCAGAAGCCCTTCGGCCGGGATGATGCGCGCGACGAGCCCGGCTCGTTCGGCTTCGACGGCATCCATGGTTCGGCCGGTGAGGATGAGATCCATCGCCTTGGATGGCCCAACCAGCGCGACGAGGCGCTGCGTGCCTCCCATGCCCGGAATGATGCCGAGCTTGATCTCCGGCTGGCCGAATTTGGCCGTGTCGGCGGCCAGAATGATGTCGCACATCATGGCCAGCTCGCAGCCGCCGCCCAGCGCGAAGCCGGAGACTGCCGCGATACGCGGCTTGCGCAGTCCTGAAAAGCGCGTCCAGGCGGACAGCCAGTCGTCTCGATAAGAATCGACGAAGCCCCGGCCTTGCATCTCCTTGATGTCGGCCCCAGCCGCGAAGGCCTTTTCGGAGCCGGTAAGGACAAGACAGCCGATTTCGGGATCATCTTCGAAGGCCTCCCCCGCCTCGAGCAGGTCTGCGGTCATCTGCCGATTGATCGCGTTGAGGGCGGCTGGTCGATTGAGGGTGATGAGCCCGACGCGTCCTCGCGTCGCCACCTCTATGGTTTTATATGCGATGGTCATTGTGCTCCGCGCCGGCCGGCTTCCCTTGCCCGACCCTACCGATGTCGGGGCTGGAACGCCAAGTCTGTTTTGTGTCGTGAACAGACGGCTCCGGCGCGGTTCGCGAACCTTCGACTAATTTCTACCATTATTGTAGACGAAAGGTATCCACAGCCTTTTGGGAATGGACGAGCCTTGGCAGCGAACCACGTCATCATCCTCGGCGGAGGAGCGAGCGGAGTCCTTTTGAGCTCGCATCTCCTGCGCGCAGACATCACGGGCACCCGGGTCACCATTATCGAGAAGCGTCCGGAGCTCGGCGCCGGCGCGGCCTATGCAACCAATCATCCCGAGCATCTCCTTAATGTCCGGGCCAACAACATGAGCGCCTTTCCGGACGATCCGGACCATTTTTCGCATTGGCTCCGGGCGCGCGCCGGCACCGGCCTTGGTGCAGGATCAAGTGAAACCTGTTTCGCGCCGCGCCACCTTTACCGGGACTATCTATCCGGACTCCTGGCGCCGCATCTTCGAGACGGTCGGCTCGTCTGCCGGCATGAGGAGGCGATCTCGGCTTCGGGATCATCGAGGGGCGTCGTGGTCGGCTTCGCGAGCGGCGAGCGCATCGAAGGCGACATCGCGGTCTTGGCCACCGGCAACGAAGGCCCGAGCCTGTCGCCCGAGCCTTGGCGTCATCACGGCTGGAGCGACCCGGCGCAATGCCGGATCGCCACCGATGCTCCCGTCGTCGTGGTCGGCACAGGGCTGACCATGGTGGACCGGGTGATGGCGCTGCTGCACGGCGGACACCGAGGCCCCATCATGGCGGTCTCACGCCACGGTTTTTCGCCCCAGATCCACAAGGCCGTGACGCCGTTGGGGCTCGATGCCGGCGACATTCCGTTCGGCGCGCCAATGCCTACCTTGGTGCGATGGCTGCGCGCGAAAGCGGCCACCAGCCGGGCGGCCGGCCTTGATTGGCGCAGCACCGTGGATGCGCTGCGGCCGCACACCCAAGCGCTCTGGCGGTGTCTTCCGGCCGACGAGCGGCGCCGTTTTCTGCGCCATGCCCGGCCGTTCTGGGACGTGCATCGTCATCGGATCGCGCCGGACGCCGGGGAAGCCATCACGCTCGCCAAAAGCCGTGGCCAATTGTCGATCATCGCAGCGCATGTCGTCGGCTTCGAACCGCGCGGTTCGGGCGGGGTCGACGTCATACTGACACATCGCGGCAGCCGGAGACCCGGCCGCCTCCACGCCGAGGCGGTTTTCGAATGCCGTGGCCGCTCGCCGGATGTGACACGCACCGATAATCCGCTGCTGCGGGAGGTGTTGCAGAGCGGCGCGGCACGACCGGATCCGCTACGGCTGGGTCTCGACGTCACGCAGGACTGCGCGCTGATCGATGCCCATGGTCGCGTCAGCGGAAATCTTTATGCGTTGGGGCCAGTGACGAGCGGCATCTTTTGGGAAGTCGTGGCGATCCCCGACATTCGTGGGCAGGCCTCGCGTCTGGCCCGTCATATCGGGGACATACCGGCTCGCAGCGCGGTGTTGACCGACTTGACCTGAACCGACTCCCGGATCGATCGAATTATAACGTTTAATGGAACCGCAGCCTTGGGACGCCGTTCTAGGGTGATGTCCCCGCTCGCACCTGAAATTTTCCCCAAGACAGTGATCGTCGTCGAAGACGAGATGATGGTCCGTGAACTGGTCGTGGGTGAGCTTCAGGAACAGGGCTATTCGGTTGTAGAATTCGCCAATGCCGATACGGCGCTGGCCTATCTCAACCAAAATTCAGACGACGCTTTGCTGGTATTGACCGACGTGCAGATGCCCGGAACACTCAACGGTCTCGAGCTCGCGGAGATCGTCGCCCGCACTTGGCCCGCCCTCCCGGTCTTGGTCACGTCCGGCGGCGCTCTGGTAGATCCTAAGGCGCTGCCGGGCAAGGCGCGTTTCCTGCCCAAACCGTGGCATCCGTCAGACATGGTCGATCGGGTCAACGGCATGGTTGCGTCCTGCGCCAGCTAAATATAAGCCATTTTCCGCCTGCCGACGGTCGGGTCCAGTGTAGAAAGGGCCAGCGCTGTCTTGGGGTTGTTTATGCAGCCAGCCCGATCTCGACCATCTTCACCCAATAGGCGATGCCAATCGGGAGAACGTCGTCGTTGAAATCATACCCGGGGTGGTGCAGCCCGGCCGTGTCGCCGTTGCCGATAAAGATCATCGCGCCGGGACGGGCTTCAAGCATATAGGAAAAGTCCTCGGCCCCCATGATAGGCGGCATAGCGGCGTCAACCTTCGGCTCTCCGACGACAGCGCCGGCCACGCTGGCCGCGAAGGCGGCGCGCGCGTGGTCGTTGCGGGTCACCGGATAGCCGCGCGTGTAACGAATGGTCGCGGTGACACCGAAAGCTTCCGCCAAGCCGCCCACGATGGCGCGGAAGCGTCCTTCGGCGAAGTCCCGGGTCGCGGGTTCGAGCGTCCGCACCGTGCCGCCAAAGATCGCGGTTTGCGGAATGGCGTTATGAGCCGTCCCGCCGGTGAATTGCGTGACTGAGACGACGCAAGCCTCCAGCGGATCGACGTTGCGCGAGACGATGCTTTGAAGCGCCGTTACCATCTGGGCACCGGCCAGGACAGGATCGAGGCACTTATGCGGATAGGCCGCATGGCCGCCGCGTCCCTCCAGCGTCACCTCGAAGGCGTCAGCAGCCGCCATGAGGGGACCGGGCCGCAGCGAAAAGCTTCCGACCGGCAGGCCCGGAAGGTTGTGCATTCCATAGACCTCGTCAATGGCGAAGCGGTCCATCAGGCCGTCCTGCACCATCACTCTACCGCCGCCGCCGCCCTCCTCGGCAGGTTGGAAGATCGCAACCGCCGTGCCGGTAAAATCGCGACTGTCGCAGAGCACTTTGGCGGCGCCGAGCAGCATCGACGTGTGGCCGTCGTGCCCGCAGGCATGCATGCGACCGGGGGAAATCGACGCGTAAGGCAAATTGGTCTGTTCGGCGATCGGCAAGGCGTCCATGTCGGCCCGAAGGCCGATCGCGCGTCCGCGCGCGGTGGCGGCGACAGTCCCCCGGCCATGGATGAGGCCTACGACGCCGGTCTTGGCGAGCCCTGTCACGACTTCGTCGCAACCGAACGCGCGCAATCGCTCCGCCACGAGCGAGGCGGTCCGCTGCACATCGAACATCAGTTCCGGATGGGCGTGGAAGTCGCGCCGCCAGGCTTTCGCGGCTTCGGCGACCTCCGCGATGCTTTCGCGCTTCGACATGGCATCCTCGTCCGTTTCAGGTGAAGCGACAAGAGCGCAGGCTCATCCGGCCGTCAACCACGGCCCGTGATCGCGGCAGCGGCCTCCTCGTGATAGAGACACCCAAACGATCGACAGGCCGAGCCCATGATTTACATTACCTCCACCATCGGCATCGACGAAGACGAGATTTCCGAAACTTTCGTGCGTGCGTCCGGACCGGGCGGCCAGAACGTCAACAAAGTTTCCTCAGCCGTGCAGCTGCGCTTCGACATTCGCGGCTCGCCGAGCCTTCCAACGGACGTCAAGACGCGGCTGGAGCGCCTCGGCGGCAGCCGCGTGACGCGCGAGGGCGTGCTGATCCTCTTCGCCGACCGGTTTCGTAGCCAGGATCGAAATCGCGAGGATGCGCGTGAACGGCTCGTCGAGCTCATTCGCGAGGCGGCCGTTCGACCCAAGATTCGCCGCCCGACCCGCCCGACCCTTGCCTCGAAAGAAAGGCGGCTCACCGGCAAGTCGATCCGCTCGACCGTGAAAAGCGGCCGGCGCGGCGGCTTCGAGGATTGATCGAATGTCGAGGCAGGACGATCGATATGTCGATGAAATCGCTTTTTTTCGACATATCCGCACGATCTGTCGATACGATCGACATGTTCGGCCAATCTGCCGGTTCTCCTGAACCAATCGCTCGATGACGTTCCGCGCCGACAGGCCCCATAACGCTCTGCGCCTGCTTCCCCCTCCGGGAAACGTGGAAACGCGCGTCGTGCTCAAAGCCTGTATCGGCTTCTGCTTGCGGTGACGACGGATGGCGATTGGGAGGCCTGGATTCTCTTCATGCTGACTGCCGTGCGGCAGACCTCCCAATGGACCACCGCAAGGATCGGGGCGATCCGCGATCTGCTGGAGCAAACCGCCGAGACCATGAGGACGCGGGCGCCGAAGATTTACTCGCGCGAACTCGTCGATATGATCTTCGTCCAGCCCTATTGCCGTATTTCCGACCTCGTCGATACCGGCATCGCGCAACGTCAATCCGCGTCGGCCTATCTGAAGGCGCTGACAACCTTAGGCCTGCTCGAGGAGCTGAAGGTCGGCCGTGAAAAACTATTCGTCAATCCGGCCCTGCTGCAGGTTCTATCGGTCCGCTGAGAGTTCCCTCAGCGCCGAAAGCTATCCGCGATGGACCGGCCGCCGAAGGCGATGAACATAAGGCCGGACGCCCTGCGAACCCAGGTCTCGTAACGTCGATAGGTGGCGCGAAACCGGGGCAAGCCGACAAGGCCGACCAGCACCAGATAGGCCGCGAAGGACCCGAGCGAGGCGGCGAAGAGGAGCATCGGCAGCGATCCCCACGTCAGGCTTTGCACCTGTCCGGCCAACAAGGCGGTGAACATCGCCGCAGCGACCGGATAGGATTTTGGGTTGGTGGCGCCGAAGACCAGGCCATAGACGAAGGGCCGGGGCGTGCCTGAAACTCCAGCGCCCTCGGAATTCCCGGTCGCCAAGACGGCCCGCAAGCCGAGATAGACGAGATAGAACCCGCTCGCGAAACCCAGCACGCGGAAGACGGTCTGGTCGATACTGGTGGCGCCAATGATCGAGACGAGCGCCAGACTATACCAGAGGAGGTCGCCGGCGAAATGGCCACCGAGGAAGATCGCCCCGGCCCGCCGGCCTCGCTCCGCGCCGATCCCGAGGACCGCCAGAACGCCGGGACCCGGCGTGATGCCATAGGCGAACCCCGCCACGGCGGCGCTGAAAAACGCGACGGACCGCATGCGAATTTCCCCCAGTGGCGGCGATCAAGACGGCATGGATCCTACCGGCGGCCCGGCTGGCGGTCGAGACGGTACGCATGCCAAGCCGCCTGGGCCGCGATGCCTACGCCGATTGCCTCGGAACTGTTGCGGATCTCACACAGTGTGACATGAGGATTCGCGCTAGTTTTGCGCTAGCACCGTCGCGCTCCGCTCAATTGTCGTTTGTCGATCATGCCACCGTCTTCGCAGCGACCCATCGACGATCCGGCCGCCGACGCGGCGTTGCTGCTGATCCGCTTGGCTCTCGTCGTGCTGGCCTTCGGCGTGCCCCTCGGCGTGGTTCTCTCGCGACGGGCCATCTTCACCGTGCTTCCGGTCGGGGCAGGCTTGCTTTTGCTGGCAGCGACTCTGCTGCCGAAACCCAAAATCCGTGACCGGCTGACCATCGGCCTCTTCAACCTCGCAGGGTTGAGTCTTCTCGGCATGCTGGTCTGGAGCGCGCTGTCGATCGTCTGGACACCTTTCCAGACGGACGCGGCCCAACAGTGGGGAAAGGAGGCAGCCACGCTTCTTCTGGTCGCGGTTGCCATCGCGTTCCTGCCGGAGCGGACGCGCACATCGAATCTTTATCTATTCCCGCTCGGCCTGGCGACGACAGCGCTGGCGACCGCAGTGGTGGCGGTCCTAGGTCCGGGGGCCATCGGCGCTTTTCAAGACGCGGACCCCACGCTCGAGCGGGCGGTGATCTGTCTCGTGATGCTGGCGTGGCCGGCCGTCGCCGCACTCGCCATCCGAGAGCGATGGATTTCAGCCGGTCTTCTGGTCTTGGGCGTGGCCCTGGCCGCCATGGTGGCCTGGACTTCCGTGGCGCTGATCGCCTTGGCGGTCGGCGCGCTGGTGTTTTCGATCGCCACGATCAATACGGCACGGACCGGCGCCGTCCTGGGCGTCGCCGTCGCTCTGCTGATCCTCGTCGCCCCCGCCTCCACCTTGGTCGTCGGCCGGGGAAGCGCCGTGCTGGCCGAAAGGTTCGGCGATCGCTTGCCGGCACTCGGCGATGTGGCGCAATCCATCGCCGTCTGGGAGGACCTCGTCCGGAGCGAACCTCTGCGGCTCGTCACCGGCCACGGGCTCGACATGGCGGCCCGGGCCAGCAGCTCAGGATTCATCCCCGCCGGGGCACCGCGCGGTCTGTTGTTCGAAACCTGGTACGATCTCGGCATCATCGGCGCCCTGGCGACAGCGGCGCTCGCCGGCGGCGCGCTTTATGCGGCCGGGCGAGCCTCCGCCACCCTGGCGCCATTTCTGCTGGCCGAACTCGTCAGCGGCCTCACCATCGCGATCTGGGGCTTCGACACCACGCAATTATGGTGGATCACGGTGCTGAGCGTCGCGGCGCTAGCCTTTGCCAATGCCATTCGCGGCCAGTATCGAACCAGCCGTCCTGCTGTTCGGGTAACCGCCGGCCCATCCCTGGAAACCGGCACGGCACGGTAGGACGCGCCCTGTCAGGCGATGCGGCGGGGTCGCTCGCCGAATTGCGTCGCGAAAAAATTGTGATAGGACCCCCGCCGGGCGATGAGGTCGTCATGCGTACCGAATTCCACGGCGCGCCCGTTCTCGATCACGCAGATGCGGTCCGCGTCCACGATGGTCTGCAGCCGGTGGGCCACGACGATCGTCGTCCGCCCAACCCGGAGATCGGCAAGCGCCTTCTGGACCTCGCGCTCCGACTCCGAATCGAGCGCCGCCGTCGGCTCGTCGAGCAGGATGATCGATGCCTTCTTGAGAAAGGCACGGGCGATCGCGATGCGCTGGCGCTGGCCGCCGGACAGTTTAGCGCCCTGCTCGCCGACGCTGGTCTCGTACCCATGTTCGAAGCCGCTGATGAAATCATGGGCGTGCGCCTTGCGGGCCGCCGTCTCGATCTCGTCCTGCGTCGCCCCGGTCTTGCCGAGGGCGATATTGTCGCGAATGGTGCCACGGAACAAAAACACATCCTGCGCCACGAAGGCGATCGTGCCGCGCAACGATTCCATGTTCACCGCAGCGACATCCTGCCCGTCGATGCGAACGACCCCGGCCTGGGGTTCGTAGAACCGTTGAACGAGGCTGATGATCGTCGATTTCCCACCCCCCGACGGCCCGACGAGCGCGGTCGTCGTGTCCGGCTCGGCCACGAGGTCGAGACCGGCGAGCACGGGTTCACCAGGCCGATAGCTGAAGCGGACGTCCTCTAGTGTGATGCGTCGCGGCCCGGACGGAAGGGACGGTTTCGCGGCATCGGCGGCATCCGGCAAGGGTTCGTCGAGGAGGTCATAGACAAGCCGGGCGCCGACGAGGCCGTTCTGCAGGTCGAGATTGAGCCTGCCGAGCCGCTTGGCGGGCTCGTAGGCCGACAGCAGGGCACCGATGAAGGCGAAGAACGAGCCAGGGTCCGAATGAGCGACGGCGACCTTCCAGGAGCCGTAGAGAATGACAAGGGCAATGACGACCCCCCCGAGCGTCTCGCTGACCGGGCTTGCCATGGCGATGCCGCGCGCCATGCGGTTGGCGGCCTGCTCGACATCGCTCACCGCTTCGCCCATACGGCCACGCATCACGCCTTCGAGATTGAAGGACTTGATGATGCGGATTCCCTGAACGGTCTCGCCCATATGGCCCATGATGCGGGCCGAGCCGTCGAAAGACCGGCGGGCGAAGCGGCGGATGCCTTTCATCAATCGGCCCAGGAGGACCGCGCCGATCGGCATCAGCGACACCGCGATAAGAGCCATGATCGGGTCGTCGTAGACCATCACGGCCAGCAGCCCGGCGACGGTCAGCGCGTCACGACCAACCGAGGTGACCACGAGCTGCACGGTGTCGCGCACACCGTTGGCGGCCAAGGCTAGTTTGGCCATCAGTTCACTCGAATGGCGATCCGAAAAGAACGACACGGGCTGATGGAGCAGATGGTCGTAGACGCGGATTTGCAGGGTGGCCACGATGCGGTTGCCGACGCGGGACATCAAGATCAGTTGGCCGCAGGTCGCGAGCCCCCGGGTGATGGCCAGCACCGCCACGGTCAGCGCCAGGATACGCAGCCCCTTGAAGGCCCCGGGTTCGGCGACGTTGAGGCTCGTCATGCCGTTGACGAGCGGCTTCAGCAGCGAAACCGAAAGGACGTTGGCCCCAGCGCTCACCGCCATCAGCACGAAGGCGAGACCATAGGATGGCAGGTGGGCCTTCGCATGTTCGGCCAACAGCCGGCGCACCAGGGCGAAGGATCGGCCGTCTTCGGACATGACGGACCGGTTCAGTTTCAGCATGCCGCTCCCTTGGGGCCTCAGCAGGTTTCGGAACAGTGCCCTGCGGTTTTCCGACATAACCCTACGAAAAAACAGGACTCTCAGCGAACGGACCATCGACGGCCTGGATCGCGTGCCGTCTTGCGTCTCTGTCCTTAACCCATCCGGCTTGTCCGGGCCAAGTGCCAGCCGACCGCTCGGCCTTCGTCGCGATTGCATTCACCCAAACGACGGGTGATGATTTCAAAACGGACGATGGGAAGGCGGCGAGAGATGGCGCGGGAGGTCTTTGATTCCAGCCCCGACGAGGTCGCGCTGTTCAACGCGCGAGTAAGCGGCTGGTCCACCCGCGACGCCGGCGGACTGCCGCTTGGCGACGTGTCGGGACACGCGCTCAATCGCTTGACCCAGTGTTATGCCATCATCGAATCCGCGAAGCTCGCCGGCGACTTCGGCGCCATCGCGGGCCACCAGGATTTCATGGTCGCCGGCGCGAGCGTCCAGGATTGGAGGGGAACGCGGGACTATCCGGCCGCGCACCTCGCCCCTTGTACGCTGAAGATCGGCACGCCCGGCTCATCCTCCGCGCCAAAGCCGCTCTACCAATCCTTCGAGGACGGCATCAATCGCAGCTTCGTCGCCAATCTGTTCGCCAAGACCGAACCGGTCCACCGCCTCGTCAATTACGCCGATTCTCTCTGCGAGAGACAGAAGGGCGGGACCGGCATGGGTGAGATTCTCGCCCAGGCGTGTCGCACCGTTGCGAAGGATCCGAAGGCCAATCCCCGTGAGGTGCTGCACGACGAACTCATCCCCATCTTCCAAATGGTCGCGAACGAGCGGATCACGCTCATGCGCCAGACGATTCCGGAAGACTATCGACCCTCGCCGCTCCTCAATCAGTTTGGCCGCCCTTACTATCAGCGGCCGGAGGATGTCCGCGTCCACTCGCCGTCACCGGAGGCCTATAAGGCCAATCGTGCGGCGGTTCTCCAGGTGCTGAGCCTGTATGCGGGTGCGCATAATCCGAGGCTCGATGCGCTGGCCAAGGTGGCGGATCAGTTCAAAGCGTTGAGAGCCAACGAGCAACGCGCCCGAACGAAGACGCGAGGATAGCCCTCCCGGGCGTAAACAGCGTCTACGGCGAGTGTATCGTCCGGACCAAGCGGGGTCACAGTTCGGCATTGGAGGACTGGGACAGGTGAAGGCGATGCGCTAACACTGTCCTATGTTGCCCGATCTCATCGCCGACATCGCCGACCTGAAGGCTGGGCTCGACGCTCTGCGTCCGCTCGCGACGGCGGCACTGGCGCAGCTTCAGACCTATTACGACGTGGAGCTGACCTACACGTCGAACGCCATCGAGGGGAACACTCTCACACTGCGCGAAACCGCCGAAGTGATCGAGCACGGCATCACGGTCGGCGGAAAGCCTCTGCGCGACCATCTCGAAGCCGTGGACCATTTCGACGCCCTGCGATGGATGCGCGATCTCGCGGCGCGGGACACGCTCGTCGACGACGGCACGGTCAGCGAATTGCATCGGCGCATCGTTGCCCGAAGTCAGCCCGATATTGCCGGCGTTTATAGCAGGCTTCCCCGAAGGATCGCGGGCTCGCCCGTCGTGTTTCCCAATCCGGCCAAGATCCTGGACTTGATGGAGGAGTTCAGCACCTGGCTCCGCAGCCGGACGGTCGAACCCGCAGCCGCTTTCGAAGCGCATTTTCGCCTCACCGCCATTCACCCGTTTGCCGATGGCAATGGGCGCACGGCCCGGCTGTTGATGAACCTGCTGCTCCTGCGGGGTGGCTACCCCCCGTCGCGGTGCGGCCGCAGGATCGCCAGATCTACTTGGCGGCGCTGGAACGTGCTTCGCTTATCGACGATCTGAACCCGTTTCAGCAGGTCATGCACGAGCGGCTGAAGGCGACCTTGGAAGATTACCTCGCCGTGGTGCGTGAGGCGCTGCCGCCGGGTTGAGCGTCGGGCCTATCGGACCCGCAAATCATCCGGCGGCGCTTGCGTCAGCAGCGGCTCGTAAAGATCGGTGCGGCGGGTGCGGAAAATGCCCCAAGCCTTGCGGAATTCGGCGATGCGGTCGAGGTCGAATTCGGCGACGGCGACGAGCGACTGGTCCTCGCCAAGCTCGACCGCCTTGAGGCCGGTTTCGCCTGCGACGAAAGAGCCGCCGTAGAATTGGGTTTCGACATCGCCGGAAGCCTCGACGCCGATCCGGTTCGAGGCCGCGACAATCACCTGATTCGCGGCCGCATGGCCTTGCATGGTCTGCTGCCAATGCGGTTTGGAGTTCACGATGGCATCAGGCGAGGCCCTGGTGGGCCGCCCGATGGCGGTGGGGTAGAGCAGCAGTTCCGCCCCCATCAGCGACATGATGCGCGCGGCCTCGGGGAACCATTGGTCCCAGCAAATGCCGCAGCCGAGGCGCAGGAACTTCGTATCCCAAACCTGGAAGCCCGTATCGCCGGGCGAAAAATAGAAAGCCTCCTCGTAGGACGGAAAATCCGGGATGTGGCTCTTGCGGTACACACCCAAAAGCTCTCCGCCAGCGTCGAGAATGGCCACGGAATTGAAGCGCCGGCCATCATCGCCAAGCTCATAGAAACACACCGGCACCACGATATCGTGTTTCGCCGCTAGTTTCCTCAGTGCAGCGATGGCGGGGTTGGCCGCCACGCTCGTCGCCTCCGCGAAATAAGCCTCGTCCTTTTCGAGACAGAAATAGGGCGTTTCGAAAAGCTCCTGCAGCAGCACGACATGCGCGCCCTGGTCGGCCGCTTCTTCGACCAGTTCGCAAGCCCGGCGGATGTTCTGGTCCCTGTCCCAGCCGCAGGACATCTGCGTGACCGCAACGGAAAGCTTTCGCATGGTCATGACCTCCGGTCGCCGACGGTTCTCGGTCAGGGCGATTTCGCGATGCGCGGCTCCAGTCGTTTAACACTGGCCCCGGCAGATGGCTCTCCAGCATCAGCAGCTTTGCGATACCAATTGATGGCTTCCGCATAACTTTGGTTTACGCCCCAGCCATTTTCATAGAGCTTTCCGAGATTGAGCATCGCTTCCGGGCTGTCGGCGTCTGCCGCGTTGCGATACCACTTCGCGTCTTCGCTATAGTCTGTCTTGACGCCTAGGCCGTTCTGATAAAGCGACCCGATATTGTTCATGCCGTACTTATTCCCGAGATCAGCGGATTTTCGAAACCACACCATGGCCTCTTTATAATCCACGTCTACGCCCTCTCCCTTTTCATAGAGATAGCCGATGCCATTCATGCCGAAAGCATTGCCGCCTTGGGCGGAACTTTTGAACCATTTCATGGCCTCGGCATAATTCCTGTCCACACCCCAACCATGGACGTAGAGCCAACCGAGATTGCCCATACTGTCGGAATCGCCCGCGTCGATGGCTTTGCGATACCAGGTCGCTGCCTCACTATAGTTTTTGTCGACACCCCAGCCGTTTTGATAGAGCCAACCGATATTCCCTATACCGAACCTGTTGTCCGTGTCGGCGGATTTGCGAAACCACGCCATGGCCTCGGCATAGTCCTTGGTGACTCCACGCCCATTTTCATACAACAGGCCGATGCTGTTCATGGCGAAGCCATTCCCGCCATCGGCGGATTTTCGAAACCAGGTCATGGCTTGCGTATAGTCCACCGCAACCCCTTTGCCGCGTGCATAGAGCCGCCCGAGATTGTTCATGGCGCCAGGATTGCCCGCCTCCGCAGCCTTGCGATACCAAAGCGCGGCGGCACTATAGTCTGGGGCCACGCCGCGTCCTGTCTCATACATCCTGCCGAGATCGTTCATCCCAAGGGCGTTCCCGCCATCGGCCGCCACACGATACAGCACGATGACCTCGGCGTCGGAACCGCCGGCCCGCTGCATGGCGCGGGCCAGTTGGAATGACAGCCTCGGGTCGTTCGGACGGGCGTTCAAGGCGGCGCGGCATGCCGGTATGGCCTCGGCGGTATCGATCTCGGACCGCCGGATACCGGTTGTCCCGGCCGGACGCGTCGCGTCCGATGGGGCGGCGGCAAGCCGATCGCATTGCGCGATCGAAAGGTCCGGCGGGGCCGCGAGCACCACCGTCTTTTCCGTCTTCGGTTCGATCGGCTTCGGCTTTTCGGGAGAGGCCGCCGGTTTCGGCATGGTGGCCGGCGGCGCCAGCACCACGACCTCCGCCGGCCTCGCCACCAGCGGCACCTCGTCGCCTCCCAGCGAGCCATAGAGGAAGGGCTCCTGCTCGCGGTGAGTGGCGGACATCACGTCATCGCGCACGCGCCGCAACGCCAGTTCGACATCGAGACCCGGGGTCGTCAGGCGCTTCAGCAAAGCCGCCGTATAGGGGCTGTTTCCCCCCGGATCGCCGTCGGCCGCCACGGTGCCGGCCTTGGCCGCATAGGCGATGAGTTCGTTGCTGTCGCTAGGCTCGATGGCGGCAAGACCCCGGGTCATGGACTTCGTCGACGACGCCCCTTTGAAGGGGTCGGTCCGGCAGGAATCGAGGATGATGAGCTTGAGCCGCTTGGCGCCGGCCACGGCTTCGAGAACCCGATCGAGCGGCACCGTCTCGTCCTTCACATCGACGTCGCGTTCCATGGTCGCGTCGATCGGCACGAGATAGTTTTGACCCCTGAATTCAAGGCCGTGACCGGAATAATAGACGATCGCCATGTCGGCATCGCGCGACACCACCTCGAAATCGGCCAAGGCCCTGCGGAACGCGTTGATGCCGAGATCGGTCTTGGCCTCGACCGTCGAGAAGCCCGCCTCGGCAAAGAGCTTGGCCATGGCCCTGGCATCGTTAATCGGATTGGTGAGCCCGCTCGTATGGCCGTAAGCCGCATTGCCGATGACGAGCGCAACGCGGCGGCTGATTTGGACAGCCCCAGGGGTTGCGGCCGGATCTTGAGCCCGCGCCGAGTGCCCGTCCGGACAGCCGGTGGCCAGCATGAGACACAGGCCCAGGAGGAGGAGCCTGCGCAACCAAAGCGAGCGGGCAGTCAGCATGTCAGCCTCACCACCACCATTCCGACCAGGGCTTGGCGCCATACCTGCGAGACCAGCACATACGCCTCCCGCGCGCGCCAAGCCAGTGGACTACATCGCAGCCGTCGTAAAGCCTCCCTCGGGGTGATCGACCTCCGTCCCTGCCCTACCCCGTCCCCTCCCCGAGCGCGCGCGTTGCCAGAACGGCCGCAGAGGCGCGGTTTTCGACGCCGAGCTTGGAAAAGATCGTCTCCAGGTGCTTGTTCACGGTGCGGGGGCTGAGATCGAGGATTTCGGCGATGTCGCGGTTGGGTTTTCCGCGCGTGAGCCAGAGCAGGACCTCGGCCTCGCGCGGCGTCAGGCCGAAGCGCGTTCGCAGCGCTTCGCCATCGCTGCGGGTCTCGTGCGGGCTGAGCCGAAACAGCAATTCGTCGGGACGCGATGTGCCCAGGAAGGCGGCTTTCAAGGCCGACGCGCCCTGTTCCCCCGGCAGCACGACGGAGTCCGCCCCAAGGTCGGCTGCCGCACCGATAAGGAGATCCGACACGCCGTCAGGCAGAGCGGCGGAGGATGTCCGGCGCGGATAGGCCCCTTGTAGCAACCGCTCGGCCTGTGGGGTCGACCAGACGACACGACCCGTGCGGTCGAGCGCCAAAAGGAAGCGCCCGGAACTGTCGAGCGCGACGCGGGCGCTCTGTGCCGAACGAGCATTGGCGATATGCACCTTCAAGCGGGCGAACAGTTCATCGAGGATGATCGGCTTCGTCAGGTAATCGACGCCGCCCGCCGCAAGGCCGCGCACGATATGCTCGGTTTCGCTCAGCGCCGTCATGAAGATCACCGGTACATGCGCGGCGGAACTGGCCTTGAGGCGGCGGCAGGTCTCGAACCCGTCCATCTCGGGCATCATGGCATCGAGCAGGATCAGATCCGGCGTGATGCGTCCGACCAGGGCCAGCGCTTGAGCGCCCCGGGTCGCGACCAGCGCCGCGTAACCGGAGCGTTCCAGAGCCTCGGTCAGGAAGCCGAGCGTATCGGGCGTGTCGTCGACGACGAGAACGATGCCGCGCCGCTCCAGTTGGGGCTCGCTCACGCCTCCGGCCCCCCCTGTTCGATCGCTTCGAGTTCCGCCGTGTAGCCGTCGAAATCGAAGGCCTTGACGTGCCGGCGAAGCCGGTCGGCCAGAGAGGCCATTCGAGGGTCGCGGCCGAGGTCGTCGAGCCGTGCCTCGATGCCACGGACATAGCCTATGCCGCCGAGGCGCAACAGTTCGGCGACCACCCCCTCGCCCGGATGGCTCATCGTCTCGGTCGGTTCGGGGTCCGTGGCGAAGGGCAACGCTGCCCCCTCGGTCCAGCGCAATTTCAGGAGGCTTTCGAGCCGGTCGAGCAGCTTGGCGAGGTCGAAGGGCTTTTGCAAAACCGCGTCCGCGATGCCGAACGTTTCCGACGCGGAGCCGGCCGGGATCTCGCCGATATTGGCGGACAGCATCAGAATCGGAGCGGCGATGCCCTTCAGGTCGCGCAACGTCTTCGCCAGATCCCATCCGCTCATGCCGGGCATGGAAACGTCAACGATGAACAGATCGGGCTTGAGGTCATCGACGAGCCCAAGGCAGGTCGCGCCGTCTCGCGCGGCAATCACGGAAAAGCCAAGGGGTTCCAGGATAGCGCGCATCAGGCCTTGATGATCCGCGTCGTCGTCGACCACGAGGATCGTGCGGCGACGACCGAGGTAGCCATGCACGTTTCGCGCCAAAGGGGGCGTGTAATCGTCGACGCTCGCCAGCATCATCCGCACACGAAAGCGACTGCCGAGGCCCAGGGTGCTGGACAGGGTCAACTCGCCACCCATCAATTCGGCGAGAAGCTTGGTGATGGTAAGGCCGAGGCCTAGGCCCGGCACGGCATCGTTGCCGGTCAGCGGCCCCCGATCGAACGGCTCGAAGATCCTGGACTGGTTCGCCTCGTCGATGCCCGGGCCGCTGTCCGAGACCTCGAGCGTCGCGATCTGGCTTCGATAGGCGATGGTCAGACCGATATGGCCCCGCGCGGTAAACTTGATCGCGTTGGAGAGAAGGTTGATGAGGATCTGCCGCAGCCGCTTCTCGTCGGTGCGAAACACGCCCGGCAACGAGGCCGCAGCCTCGTAACGGAATTCGAGCCCCTTGGCCGACGCCTGGAGGCGAAACATATCGACGAGACCTCCGAAGAAATCGGCGCCGCGGACCTCCGCGCTCTGGATCTGCAGCCGGCCCGCTTCGATCTTCGAGACATCGAGCAGGCCGTCGATCAAGCCCGACAGATGTTCGGCGGACCTTCGGATCACCTTGACGCCACCTTGGCGATGAGCCGGGATTTCGGCATCCCGCTCCAGCAGTTGGGCATAGCCCAGCACGGCGTTGAGCGGCGTGCGCAATTCATGACTGAGGCCGACGACGTAACGGCTTTTGGCGAGATTGGCGGCCTCGGCCACCTCCTTGGCTTTCTGCAGGGCGGCGTCGGTGCGCCCATGCGCCTCGATCTCCTGTTCCAGCAGCGCCGTCTGACGGGCGCTTTCCTCCTGCGCGACACGGCGGCTTTCCGCCGCCAGCACGAAGAACCAGGCGAGGATCCCCGCCACGATGAACAGCACCGCGAAGGCGGCCCAAAGAGTCCGGTCGATCACGACCTTCACGGGTTGATCGTAGGAGGCCGCGCCGAAGTCGATCAGCAGCAGAACAAGGCTGATGACGCCGATGAGCAGCGAGAAGATGCACAGATACTGGATGGTGGGCCCGGAGATCGCGAGCCCGAGGCGGCGCGGCAGCATTGCCCGCAGCGCCGCTGCGATCTGCGCCTGGGCGCGCCCGTGCGGTTTGCACAGGTCATGGCAGCGTGCATCGAGAGAGCAGCACAAGGAACAGATCGGCGCCTGGTAGGCCGGGCAATAGCTCATGTCCTCGGGCTCGAAGGCATGGTTGCAGATGCGGCATTCAAGGCTCGGCAGCGTCATCCAGGCGGAGCGCGGCTTTCGGGCGAGGTAGAATTTGCCGCCCGTCGCCCAGGCGATCAAGGGCGCCGTCGCGAGCGCGACCGCCAAAGCCAGGAAGGGCGCGAGCGCCTGCGCGCTTTCCCCAAAGAGCCCTGTCGCGGCGAGCAGCGCCAGGATGGTCGCGAGGCTCATGGAGCCAACCCCGACGGGGTTGATATCGTAAAGATGCGCCCGCTTGAACTCGATGCCGGGCGGGCTGAGGCCGAGCGGCTTGTTGATGGCGAGATCGGCCACGATGGCGCCGAGCCAGGCCACCGCCACGATGGCGAAGAGGCTGAGAATACGCTCCAACGCCTGATAGATGCCGAGTTCCATCAGCAACAGGGCAATGACGACGTTGAACACCAGCCAGACCACGCGGCCCGGATGGCTGTGGGTGAGGCGGGAGAAGAAATTCGACCAGGCGAGCGAGCCCGCATAGGCGTTCATCACGTTGATCTTAAGCTGCGACACGACGACGAAAGCGGCCATCAGCAGCGCCGCCGCCTCGGGCCACGGCAGCACATAGCCGAAGGCGAGGCGATACATCTGGGCCGGCTCGGCCGCATGCTCCGCAGGCACGCCCGCCCGCAAGGCCAGCACCGCCAACAACGATCCGAACAGCAGTTTCGGCGCGCCAAGGACGATCCAGCCCGGTCCTGCGCTCATCAGCGCCACTAGCCAGCCGTTGCCCGCCTTGGCGGTTCGGGCCGGCAGGAAGCGCAGGACATCGACCTGCTCGCCGATCTGCGGCATCAGGGCCAGGATCACCGAGGCGGCGCCCCCGAACTTGAGAAGGTCGAAGCCCGATGACCCGGTCGGCGGCGCGAGCCCGGGAAACTGCGTCCAGGCGACGACGCCCGGCCAATCACGCACGAGGATGAAGCCGACCGGCAGAATGTTGAGGACGATCCAGAGTGGCTGCGTCAGCAGCTGAAATCGGCTGATCCAGGTGATGCCATAGGTGACGAGCGGGATCACCGCCACGGCGCTGAACACGTAAGCCAGCCAGAACGGCACCCCGAACACGAGGTTCAGCGCACCGGACATGATCGAGGCCTCGATGGCGAAGAGCATGAAAGTGAAGGTCGCATAGACCAGCGAGGTCACGGTCGAGCCGATATAGCCGAAGCCGGCGCCGCGCGTTAGAAGGTCGATGTCGACACCGTAGCGCGCCGCGTAGAGGCTGATCGGTAATCCCGTAACGAAGAGGATGACGCTGACCACCAGCGTCGCGGCGAAGACACTGGAAAAGCCGTAGCTCAGTGTGATGGCGCCCCCGATGGCTTCGAGGGCCAGGAACGAGATGGCGCCGATCGCCGTCTGCGCGACGCGCGGCGCCGACCATCGCCGGGCCGTTTTGGCCGTGAAGCGCAGCGCGAAATCTTCCAGCGTTTCGTTGGCGACCCAGCGGTTGTAGTCGCGCCGCACGGGCAGGATTTTTTGGCGTCCGGGCATGGAGGGCTCGTTCTGCCGCAGGGATGATGCATGATATGTGCCGAAGCGTCAGGGTTTGGCAAAGCGACGGACGAGGCTGGCGATTCCAATAGGCCTCATTATCAAAAATGGCATTTTGATAAAAAGGTGTTACCGTAAGCATGTGGCATTTGGGGATTTTATCTATGGTCGCTGCGAAAGGCAGAATTGTCGAAGGAGGACGGCTTATCGTGCCGGCGCCTTATCGCAAGGCCATGGGCCTCGTGAAAGGGGACGCCGTCCTCATGGAACTCCATGGGGACGAATTGCGCATCCGCCCGGCCCGATCGGCGCTGCGCCGTCTGCAGGACAAGCTGAAGCTCTATCGGTCCGGCGAAGGCTTGGTCTCGGACGAGTTGATCGCCGACAGGCGGACGGACGCCTCGCATGAATGATCCCTCGGCGGTGGTCTTGGATGCCTCCGCGTTGCTGTGCTTGATCTTTTCCGAACCCGGAGCCGACCGTGTCGAAGCGGTCATGAACGGTGCGATGATCTCGGCGATCAATTATGCGGAGGTGAAGAGCAAGTTGATCGACCGCGGAGTCGATCCTGACGAGGTAGAAACGGACCTTGCGGATCTCGACCTCGATGTCGTGCCGTTCGACCGCGACCTTGCGGATTTCGCGGCACGTTTGAGACCCATGACCCGGTCCGCCGGGCTTTCGCTCGGAGACCGCTGCTGTCTTGCCCTGGCGAAACATCGGGGCGCGCGAGCGATCACGACCGACAGAGCATGGGGCATGCTGGGCGCGTCCACGGGCGTCGAGATCGAAACGGTGCGCTAGATCACGATGTTGAACGGACTCGCGTTTTTCATTCCGGCTCATCCAGCATTGTTATTACATATGCCACATATTTCACATATGCGCATCTGCGAAACCAGGACTAGGACAACCCAATGACGGCCCTTTCCGCCCCGACCTACGACGATGTGGCGCTTGCGGCGGAGCGCATCGCCGGCATCGCGCATAAGACGCCGGTCCTCACCTCCCGCACCGCCGATGCAATGACGGGCGGAACATTGTTCTTCAAGGCGGAGAATTTTCAGCGCATCGGCGCCTTCAAGTTCCGTGGCGGCTGCAACGCCATCGGAGCGCTGTCAGAGGACGCCCGGCGTCGCGGCGTCATCGCTTTTTCGTCCGGCAATCACGCCCAGGCGGTGGCACTGGCGGCCCAGCTTCGAGGCGCGCCAGCCACGATCGTCATGCCCAAGGACGCCCCCGCCGCGAAGCTTGCCGCGACGCGAGGCTATGGCGCCAAAATCGTCCTCTACGACCGCTATACCGAGGACCGGGACGCCATCAGCCAAGCCCTCGCCTTCGAGCACGGGTTCTCGCTGATCCCGCCCTACGATCATGCCGATGTCATCGCGGGCCAGGGCACCGCCACGAAGGAACTGATCGAGGAGGTCGGGCCGCTCGACATGCTGTTGGTGTGCCTCGGCGGCGGCGGGTTGCTTGGCGGCAGCGCGCTGGCGGCGGCAGCGCTATCGCCTGACTGCACAATCATCGGCGTCGAGCCCGAGGCCGGCAACGACGGGCAGCGCTCGTTCCGGTCGGGCGAGATCGTGCATATCCCTGTGCCGAAATCCATCGCCGACGGGGCGCTGACCCAACATCTCGGAACGTTGAATTTCCCGATCATCCGCCGTCTCGTGTCGGACATCGTCACGGTTTCCGATGCGCAATTGATCGAGACCATGCGGTTCTTCGCTCAGCGCATGAAAATGGTCGTCGAGCCGACCGGGTGCCTGGCGGCTGCGGCGGCTTTGTCGGGCGGGGTCGATTGCAAAGGCAGGCGCGTCGGCATCATCGTCAGCGGCGGCAATGTCGACCTCGCGGCGTTCGCGAGGATGGTGGGGTGAGGTGGGACCTCCAAACAGGACCCATAGATCTGCGGCGATCGAAGGAAACAAGGACGAGCCCGCAGTTTTCATGCATAGTATCTTCGTGTGTTTGGGGAAAGAGATCATCCATGACGAACAGCGAAGGGCTGACGGTCAGGCTCCCTGAGCCGATGGCGGATGAGATCCGCACCGCTGTCGAAGCCGGCGAATATGTTTCAGCCAGCGATGCGGTAGCGGATGCCGTGCAGCTTTGGTCCAGCCATCGGCACGCTGGAGACTTCAGCACGGAAAGGTTGCGACAAGCCTGGGATGCGGGAAAGGCGAGTGGCTCCCATGGTTCCGTAGATTTCAACACTCTCCGCCATGAAGCCCGTGTACTCCTCGCTGCGATGAAGTGAAGAATTTCGCATGCCGGTCGAGGTGATTTGGTCGAGGCAGGCTCGGCAGGAATTGCTTGACATATATTTGACCATAGGCTTGGCCAATCCGGTTGCGGCCGAACGTCTTTATGATCGTGTCGAGTTGCGGACGCGGCAACTCTCCCATCAGGCGCGCATGGGGAGACGCCGACCGGATATTCGCGAAACCGCTCGCGTTCTTGTCGAAGCCCCCTATTTGATCCTGTACGAAACGATTCCAGACACGGACGAAGGGCCTTTAACGGCCGTGGAGATCGTTACCATCGTGGACGGTCGCCGCGACCTCATCCGGGGCGGCTAAACAGCCCGCTCACCTCCGCCGCGCCGCGCGCAAAACCTCGGTGATAGCGTCGAGCTAACAGCCCTTACCTTCCATAAGGCAAATCAAAAGGTCTAAACTAAGCAGATGGAGGCCTCTCCCAGGCTGAGGGTCGGCCGTCCGACCGATGACTTGATGCTCTTCTCCCCTTCTACGTCGAGGGGTTGGGTCTTCGCATCTTATATAGATTTGAAGATCATGCTGGCTTCAACGGCGTTATGCTCAGCAACGAGGGGGGCCCTATCATTTCGAGTTTACCCGATCACTCGAACACACGGCGGGGCGAGCTCCGACCGACGACAATCTTCTCGTTTTCTACATTCCCGATTTCACCGAGTGGGACGCCGCCGTCTTGCGGATGCGCGGAAGTGGCTTCAATCCGGTTTTGGCTTTCAATCCCTATTGGGATCAGCACGGGTTGACCTTCCAAGATCCAGACGGATACCGGGTTTTTTATGAAAGGTTCATGGAACCTCTGACGCGGTCCAACCGACCCGTGATCCTCACCATCGCCCCGGACATCGTCCAATCGCGTTGGCTTTCGGACAAACGACGTTTGAGCCGACATTAGTCACGACCCCCTACGAATCGGCCCAAGTCTCACGGAAACCGCCGTCGCAGGCGCCGCCACAGCGCTAGAACGGTCGTGCCTTTTAGCGACCTGCTGGTTGGCGTGATCGTCGGCGACGATTCACGGACGCCGAGCTAGTCGCCCTCCTGGAGGCTAAGGTTTCTCCCCACCTCCATCACCTTACGGCCGCAACGCCCCGCGCAAAACCTCGCTGATGCCGCCGAGCATGATCTGCACGCCGATGCACAGCAGCAGGAACGCCGAAAGCCGGGTGAGCACGCGGGCTCCGGCGCGGCCGAGCCAGCCCACCAGCCGATCGGCTGAACTGTAGGCGACCCACACCATCGCCGCGACCGCGAGGGCGGCGGCCGATGAGCCGAGGATGAAAGGCAGCATCGCCGGCGTGCCCACCGGCAGGTTCGATCCCAGCGCAATCGCGACCGAGATGGTGCCGGGGCCGGTGGTGAAGGGCATGGTCAGCGGAAAGAAGGCGACGTCCGGAACGCCCGTGGCCTGTGACGCCTGCCCCTGCTTGCGCTCTTCATTGGCTTCCGCCGCCGAGAGCATGTCCCAGGCCCGGACCGAAACGACGAGCCCCCCGGCGATGCGCAAGGCCGCCAGCGTCACCCCGAAGAAGTTGAGCACATAGGCCCCGCCCCACAAGGCGACCAGCATGACGATGGCCGAATAGAGCCCCACCTTGCGGGCCAGATCGAGCCGCTGCGCATGCGTGCGGTCGGCCGTCACCTGGGCGAAGATCAGCGCGGCTGCGATCGGGTTGACGATGGAGAACAGGGCCGAAAGCGCCAGGAGGAAATTTTGCAGCGCGCTGCCGATGTCGGTCATCCGGATCGGCCGGCAAGATCGGGCGCGCGCCGGGTATCGAGCATCAGGCGAGCAGCGCCCAGGCGGCCAGCAACGGCGTTTGCCCCGAGCGCATCGCATGGACGACGCCGGGAGGATTGCGGACAGTCCCGCCGATACCGGGCGTGAACCAGGCGCCGTCATTCTGACGCCATTCTCCCTCCGACAAGACGAGATAGAGCTCGTCGGGCGGGTGCGAATGGTCTGGATAACGGATGCCGGGTGCCATGAGGCTGACGCCGGCCATGAGGTCGTCGCGTTCCTCGACACCCCCCGGCCCGACGATCATCACATTGCCATGGCCCGCCGCGAAACGCGCCGCGTCCGGTCCATGGGAGGTGCGCTGCGTCCAACTCGCCAGGGGCTCAACCTCGATGAAGGCTTGTCCAAGCCGCCGATGGGCGAGATCGGCGTTTCGCAAACCTTCGAGCGCCAGCGCGAGTTGATCGCGAGCCCTCAAATCCCGGCCGCTCGGCGGCCCGCCCGCCCGCGCCGGGACGGAGAGTTTCCCCAACAGCCGTTCGATGAAGGCCGCATCGGCAGGCCGGCCGGCTGTCGCCTCCAAAAAGCAGACGGATAGCGCCTTCAGAAACGCCGCTACTTCCGGAGCACGATCGACTTGCATGGCCCAATCTCCCTTCAGACGCGGGCGGCGCGCAATCTTGGCGGCCCGGTCCATACCGCCATCCCGCATCGCACCATACGTCATTCAACGTATGGTGGACTCTTTACGATCTGCCCGACAGTGCGCCGGCCAAAAGATTTCGGGCGGCTCGTCCGCGGGACCAAAGAGGAAACACATGGATCATTTCAGCATGACACGCCGCCAGGCGTTGCTTGGGGCGACCGCCTTCGCGAGCGCCGCCACCCTCGGCGCTGCCGGCCGCGCCTTCGCGGCTGACGAGACCGTGAAGGTCGGCATTCTGCATTCCCTGTCCGGCACCATGGCGATCAGCGAGACCACGCTGAAGGACGTGATGCTGATGCTCATCGAGGAACAGAACGCAAAGGGCGGCGTCCTCGGCAAGAAGCTCGAAGCGGTCGTGGTCGACCCCGCCTCCAACTGGCCACTGTTCGCCGAGAAGGCCCGCGAGCTGATCTCGAAGAACGGCTGCGTCGCCACCTTCGGCTGCTGGACCTCGGTGTCGCGCAAGTCGGTCCTGCCGGTCTTCCAGGAACTCGACTCGATCCTGTTCTACCCGGTTCAGTATGAAGGCGAGGAATGCCAGCGCAACGTGTTCTACACGGGCGCCGCGCCAAACCAGCAGGCGATTCCGGCCGTCGACTATCTGATGAGCGAAGATGGCGGCTCGGTAAAGCGCTGGGTGCTGGCCGGCACCGACTACGTCTATCCGCGCACCACCAACAAGATCCTCGAAGCCTATCTAAAACTCAAGGGCGTGGCTCCCGACGACATCATGATCAACTACACGCCGTTCGGCCATTCGGATTGGCAGACGATCGTGTCGGATATCAAGAAGTTTGGGTCTTCCGGCAAGAAGACCGCCGTCGTCTCGACCATCAACGGCGACGCCAATGTTCCCTTCTACAAGGAACTCGGCAACCAGGGCCTCAAGGCGACCGACATTCCGGTCGTGGCCTTCTCGGTCGGCGAGGAAGAACTGGCCGGCATGGACACCAAGCCGCTCGTCGGCCATCTCACCGCCTGGAACTATTTCGAGTCGATCGACACGCCGGAAAACAAGGCCTTCATCAAGAAGTGGCAGGCCTTCACCAAGAACCCGAAGCGCACCACCAACGACCCGATGGAAGCCCATGTCATCGGCTTCAGCGCCTGGGTGAAGGGCGTCGAGAAAGCCGGCACGTTCAAGGCCGACCCGGTGATCGACGCGCTGATCGGCGTCTCCGTGCCGAACCTTTCGGGCGGCTATTCGACCATCATGCCGAACCATCACATCACCAAACCCGTCTATATCGGCGAGATCCAGGCCGACGGGCAGATGAACACGGTGTGGCAGACGCCCGGCCTCGTCGTGGCGCAGGAATGGTCTCCCTATCTCGAAGGCTCGAAAGACCTGATCGGCGATTGGCGCAAGCCGATGAGCTGCGGCAACTTCAACGTCAAGACGGGCAAATGCGGCGGCGCCGCCTAAGCTGAACCAGGACGGCCGGGCTTTGCCCGGCCCATCATTTCGCCGCCCAAGAGGGCGTCGATCAAGTCGACACCAGAGATCCGTGGCATGGTTCATGCCTCGGATCTGGGAGTTGGCCGGCACGGAGCGGACCATGACCCGATCGAACTTTCCTGCTTTGCCGCCGCACCTCATCCCGCAGAGCTTTTTCAGCACCATAACCTTTGCCTTTTTAGCCGCCCTCTTGCTGGTCTTCGGCATGGCGATCGCTCCGGCCAGGGCCGATTCCACCGACGACGCCCTGACGCATTTTTCCGCCGACAAGTTTCCCGAGACCGAGAAGGGCATCGACGCCATTATCGCCAGTGGGGCGCCGACCTCGGCGGCTGTCCTCAGCGCCCTGGGGGATGGACGGCTACTGTTCAGTCCCGACACCCATACGGTCTATTATCTCGACGCCTCCGGCACGCTCACCGACGCCAAAGCCGGCACGAAAGTCGAGGGGGTCGATACATCGACATTGAAAAAAGTGCGGCTCAACAATGGTGTCCGCTCCAAGCTCAGCGCCGCACAGAGCACGCTCGATCTGCTCTCGCCCGATCCAACGAAGCGCCTCGCGGCAGTTGGTGCTCTTGTCCGCTCGCATGACGCCAAGGCCTTGCCGGGCGTCGAAACAGCGCTGACGCAAGAAAAGGATCCGGCCGTCAAGACGGCGCTTCTCGAAGCGCGCGCGGCGATTCGCGCCACCAACGGCACCTCTGTGGAGGGCGACAGGCTCGATGCCATCTCGGTTTTGACCCAGCGAGGCGACGGCGACGCTCTCGGCCTTCTGAACACCATCGCAGCCGCACCCGACGCGTCCCCCACCGTGGTCAGGGCC
The DNA here is from genome assembly GCA_965214365.1 of Lichenihabitans sp. Classification (GTDB taxonomy): domain Bacteria; phylum Pseudomonadota; class Alphaproteobacteria; order Rhizobiales; family Beijerinckiaceae; genus Lichenihabitans. The sequence goes on along the minus strand of CBDCBM010000001.1, from coordinate 596,260 downwards.
GCCCGGGGGGGCGTCTCCTACATCGAAACCCGGCTGGGACTTTGGCAGGCGCTTCAGAACGTCTGGTACGGCGTTTCGCTCGGCTCGGTGCTGCTGCTCGCAGCGATCGGCCTCGCCATCACGTTCGGCGTCATGGGCATCATCAACATGGCCCATGGCGAGATGGTGATGATCGGCGCCTACACGACCTTCGTGGTCCAGCAATTGATCAAGACGTCGATCCCGCAATTGTTCGACGCATCCCTTCTGATCGCCGTGCCTCTCGCCTTTCTGATCGCGGGCGGTATCGGCGTCGGCATCGAGCGGCTGATCATCCGCCACCTCTATGGGCGACCGCTCGAAACCCTGCTCGCAACCTGGGGCGTGTCGCTGGTGCTGCAACAATTGGTGCGCACCATTTTCGGCGCCGACAATCAGGCCGTCGGCGCGCCCTCGTTCATGTCCGGCTCCTTCAGGCTCGGCGGCCTTGAGATCACCTCCGGCCGCATGTGGATCATCGTCTTCACCATCGCGGTCTTCATCGCGCTGCAACTGGTGCTCCGGGCGACGCCCTTCGGGCTGCGCATGCGGGCCGTGACGCAGAACCGCCGCATGGCCTCCGCCATGGGCATCTCGACGGGACGCATCGATGCTCTGGCCTTCGGACTCGGCTCAGGCATCGCCGGCATCGCCGGCGTGGCGCTCTCGCAGATCGACAACGTCTCGCCGAACCTCGGGCAGAGCTACATCATCGACAGTTTCATGGTGGTGGTCTTCGGCGGCGTCGGCAACCTCTGGGGCACGCTGGTCGCGGCGCTGTCCCTCGGCATCGCCAACAAATTCCTGGAGCCGGTCGCCGGCGCTGTCCTGGCCAAGATCGCCATCCTGGTCTTCATCATCCTGTTCATTCAAAAGCGCCCGCGCGGCTTGTTCGCGCTCAAGGGCCGATCCGTGGAGGCATGACCATGCGTTCCTCCTACACCCGCAAAGTCAGCGGCGGCGTCTTTCTCACCGTGCTGATCGCCGCCGCGATCCTGGTTCCGGTGCTCTCCTTGGTGGTGCCGCCCACCTCGTCGCTTCACCTCTCGACCTATGTGGTGACGCTGGTCGGCAAATACCTCTGCTACGCGCTCCTCGCGCTCGCGCTCGACCTCGTCTGGGGCTATTGCGGAATCCTGTCGCTCGGGCACGGCGCCTTCTTCGCCCTCGGCGGCTATGCCATGGGCATGTATCTCATGCGCCAGATCGGCACGCGGGGCGTCTACGCCAATCCCGACCTGCCGGATTTCATGGTCTTCCTCAACTGGCACGACCTGCCGGTGACATGGTGGGGCTTCAACGTCTTCCACTATGCCCTGGTCATGATCCTGCTCGTGCCGGGCCTCCTGGCGCTGATCTTCGGCTACTTCGCTTTTCGGTCGCGCGTCACCGGCGTCTATCTGTCGATCATCACCCAGGCCATGACCTATGCGCTGCTGCTGGCCTTCTTCCAGAACACCATGGGGTTCGGCGGCAACAACGGTCTGACCGATTTCAAGGACATCCTGGGCTTCAACATCCAGGCGGACGGGACGCGTGCCGCTCTCTTCTCGCTCTCCTGTCTGGCACTGGCGGGCGGATATCTCATCGCCTCGGCGGTGGTGAATTCGAAATTCGGCCAGGTGATCGTCGCCATCCGCGACGCCGAGAGCCGGACGCGGTTCCTGGGCTACCGGGTCGAAAACTACAAGACCGTGGTGTTCGTTCTGTCCGCCATGATGGCGGGCGTCGCGGGCGCGCTTTACGTGCCGCAGGTCGGCATCATCAACCCAGGTGAATTCGCCCCCGCCAATTCGATCGAGGCGGTGATTTGGGTCGCGGTGGGCGGACGCGGAACCTTGGTCGGCGCAGCGCTGGGCGCGATCCTGGTCAACTGGGGCAAGACCTATTTCACCGGCGCCCTGCCCGAATATTGGCTCTTCGCCCTCGGCGCCATGTTCGTCCTCGTCACCCTGTTCCTGCCCAAGGGCATCCTCGGGCTCATCGACAAACTGTCTTCAGGCCGCAAGCCCAAGCCCCCGGCCGCGCAGCCCATCGCTCTCGATCGCCCTTTGGCGCCCGAGCGCTCTTTGGCGCCCGAAGAGCAACTCCCGGCCGTGGCCGAATAGGCGAGAGAGACGATCATGGCCGACCTCGAACTCACCCAGTCCCTGCTCTATCTTGACGATGTGAAAGTGTCGTTCGACGGCTACAAGGCCCTGCGCGGCCTCTCCATGGTGCTTGGCCGCGGCGAGATGCGGGCCATCATCGGACCGAACGGCGCCGGCAAAACGACGATGATGGATGTGATCACCGGCAAGACGCGACCCGACGAGGGTGAGGTCTTTTTTGACGGCACCATCGATCTCACCAAGCGCGACGAAGCCGAGATCGCCGAACTCGGCATCGGCCGCAAGTTCCAGAAACCGACCGTGTTCGAGAACCATACCGTCGAGACCAACATCATGCTGGCCCTGAAGGCCCCGCGCGGCGCCTTTTCGACGCTGTTCGGCAAGGCGGCGCGGGAGCAGGCCGAAAAAGTCGACGGCATCTTGAAGCGCATCCGCCTCGATCCTCATCGAGCGCGGCCAGCCGGCGACCTGTCGCATGGCCAGAAGCAATGGCTCGAAATCGGGATGCTGCTGGCCCAGAACCCCAAGCTGCTGCTGGTGGACGAACCCGTCGCCGGCATGACCGACAGCGAGACCGCCACCACGGCCGAACTGCTCAAGGAGATCGCCAAGGATCACTCGGTGGTCGTGGTCGAGCATGACATGACGTTCGTGCGCGACCTTGGGGTCAAGGTGACTGTGCTGCACGAAGGCGCGGTGCTGGCCGAAGGACCGCTCGACCAGGTGAGCGCCGACCCGCGTGTCATAGAGGTTTATTTGGGGCGGTAGCACCCCTCATCCGCCCCGCTGACGCGGGGCACCTTCTCCCGCAAGGGGAGAAGGACGCCAACGATCAGGGACGACCCTTCTCCCCTTGCGGGAGAAGGTGGCACGAAGTGCCGGATGAGGGGTTTTGAAATGCTCAATGTCGATTCCATAGACCTCTATTACGGCGCCGCGCAGGCGCTCAAAAAAGTCTCTCTCACCGCTTCATTGGGCCGGGTCACCTGCGTGCTCGGCCGCAACGGCGTCGGCAAGACGTCGCTGCTGCGCGCCATCGTGGGGCAACAGGCGATCAAGGGCGGCCGGATCAGCCTCGGCGAGGATGACATCTCCAGGCTGCCGACCTACCAGCGCGCCAAGAAAGGCATCGGCTTCGTGCCGCAGGGCCGCGAAATCTTCCCCCTGCTGACCGTGAAGGAAAACCTGCTCACCGGCTTTGCGCCGCTCAGCCGTGCGATGCACACCATTCCCGACGAAATTTTCGAGTTGTTCCCCGTGCTGAAAACCATGATGCATCGGCGTGGCGGCGATCTGTCGGGCGGCCAGCAACAGCAGCTCGCCATCGGCCGGGCGCTGGTCACACGGCCGAAACTGCTGGTGCTCGACGAGCCGACGGAGGGCATTCAGCCCTCGATCATCAAGGACATCGGCCGCGCCATCGACTATTTGCGCTCCAAGGGCGACATGGCCATCGTGCTCGTCGAGCAATATTACGAATTCGCCCGCGATCTTGCCGACCAGTTTGCCGTCATGGATCGCGGCAGCGTCGTCATGGCTGGCGAGAAGGCCGACCTCGTGGAACAAGAGGTGCGGGCGCATTTGAGCGTGTGATTTGCTCGGGAGCCGGGTAGGATAGAGCAGATAAATCGGTCATTCGTGCCTTCGGATATGGTAGTATGCCTCATGAAAAAGGCTTCACCCCCAAAGGCGGTCATCGCCGGATCGTCGAACACAGGAGAGTTCATCCTCGGTCGCGACCGATTTGAGCGTATCAGCGCGGTCGAGGGCGTTCATCTGACTGCTGATATGCGTTCGATGCTGGATAACTTCGAACGTAACGGTGTTAGCCCTGCCGATCGCCGCACCGCGATCACGAAGCGGTTCGCGCCAAAGCGATAAACGTGGACAGATGTATGAAAGCGGTTCTGATCCTTATTGTTATCCCAACAGCAGGGTTCTTAGGAACCGCCTCGACCTTCACGATCAAGCCGAGCTTGATGCCTTTGAGGCGCTGATCACCACGCAACGAGCGCAAGAGCCCCTCCCAAGGGGCCAGCTCAATTATGCTCATTACCGGGCCATTCACCGCCATCTATTCCAGGACGTATTCAGTTGGGCCGGTAAGCCTCGGACGGTGCGCATCGCCAAAGGCAGCACCATGTTTTGTTATCCCGAGAACATTGATGCCGAGATGCGGCGTTTGTTCAAAGGCCTCCTGATCGATGACCACTTGCGCGGTCTATCCGCGAGAGAATTCGCCTCGCGCGGCGCGCATTTGCTTGCGGAACTCAACGCGATCCATTGTTTCCGCGAAGGCAACGGCCGGACGCAGCTGACCTATTTCACTTTGCTCGCGATCCAAGTTAGGCACCCCCTTGACCTGGAACGGATGCAACCGAGTGCCATGTTGCAGGCCATGATTGATAGCTTCGGTGGCGACGAGAGGCCGCTCGCTGGGCTGATCGAGAGCTTGCTCCCATAATTCTGCTCCGACTTCGTGCAGGCGTTACACCGGCAGGCCGACCTCGTCGAGCATGAGGTGCGGGCGCATTTGAGCGTGTGACCACGGCCACGCGCACCGGCCGCATCATCACACCAGTGGAAGACGGCGAAACGTCCCGGGACGCGCGGGATCGTGATATTTGTTCATAGGGCCATGGTCCACATAAAGCTTGTGGGCGTAAGCCAGCCTGTCTTTCGATAGGGTGACGCCGAGCCCCGGACCGTCCGGAAGGGGCAGCATATTGCCGCGCGGACAGAACGGCCCCTCCTCTATCACGTCGATCGTCTGCATGCGGAACAGCGATTGGTTGGGCTCGCGGATCCATTCGAGCGCCGCGCAAAGATGCAGATAGGCGGCGCTGCCAACCCCCGAGTCGCCGCTGTAGCACCAGAAATCGATCCCCGCCTGCTCGCAAGCCCCGACGAAACGCACCAGCCGGCCGATGCCTCCCAACACCGCCGGATTGCCGCAGATCGCATGGGGCACCTTCAGCGTCATGGCACGACCCATGTCGGTGTTGTGGGTCGAGAAGGGGATCGAGCAATGCCGCCGCAACTCGACCATCTCTTCGGTCGTGACGACCGGGTCCTCCCAGTTGCGGATGCCGAGCTCCTCCAGCGGCCGCACGAGGCGGCGGGCGGTCGCCAGCGAATAGGCCTTGTTGGAATCGATGCGCAGCATGACATTGTCGCCTAGCGCTCGACGGACCGCTTTCAGCATGCGCAACGACAGTGCCGGGTCCTCGGTCGAAAACTTTCCTTCGAAAAACGTCGTGCCATAGGTCTCGTGGAGCGCGACGCAATAATCCGCGACCTCCTCGGGCGTCGTCTCGCCCTTGAGGCGCGAGCCGTTGGGACGGATCGGGCCGTCGGCCCGCAGCGAAAAATAATCCGTGAACGGAATGGCTTTGCGCACCGCGCCGCCGAGCAGCGTGTAGAGCGGCTGATTCCAGGCTTTGCCACGCAAATCCCATAAAGCCATCTCGATGGCCCCGAAGGCCGTCACGCTCGGCTGATCGTTGGTGCTTTGCACGCCGGCCCAGAACGGCACGCAGAGCCGCTCCGCCCCGGCGATGTCGAAAGCATCGTGACCGACGAGCCTATCCGCCATGCGGTCGCGGATGAGGGAGGCCGCGCCCGGGGACGGAGCCTCGCCGATGCCAATCAGCCCGTTCTCGGTTTCGACCTCCACGATGGCCACCGAAAAGCCGGGCAGTTCGCCGAACACCCAGACGTAAGGCGCTTCGAGGGGCAGGTTGACGGGTGTCGCCGTGACGCGGCGGATCTTCATAGAGCGGTCTCCGAATGGCGCACTGAGTCTGACCCCCATGATTCTGGGCCGCCGCCAATGCGCGCGTCATACAGGGCTATGCGGCATGGCGCTGTTGGACCTAGCCGCTCACAAGCCCGGCAGGATGACGCCGAGCGCCAGGAGGCCATAGCCGGCGACGATGATCCAGAAACGGTGGGCGCCCACGAAACTGGCGCCGTAGGGCAATCGCAGATACAGCGAGCCAATCGCGACGACGACGAGAGCCAGGGAGATCGCGAAGGTAATGCGCTTGGGCGCGTTGAGCGACCATCCGCCGCGTCGACCAAAAGCCATATGTCCCGACCTCCTCTATTGCTCCGGACGAGCCACGCAGAGACGCGATTGTGGCGCGAGCATCTCGACTTGCCTCGATTCGTTCACCGAACGGCTAAGATGGGCATGCTTTACTTCATGCCGTCGAGGGGTTGCCAGCAAATATGGCGGAGACGTCCATGCCGAGCGATGCGTTCCGTGAAGCCTGTGTGGCGCTGAACCGCTTTGGGCTCGGGGCTCGTCCGGGCGATCTCAAGCGCGCGATGGCCGATCCACGCGGGCTGCTCAAGGCCGAATTGCAGCCCGACAAGGCACTGATCGATGCCAACCCGGACGATGGTCCGGCCCTCGGCGGAACCACGGCCAATATCCAGATCGCCTTCGCGGCCCAGATGGACCGCAAGATGGCGCGCGAGCAGATGCAAGCCACGCAGGCGCAGGCCGCCCTGGCGGGATCGGGTCCGATGACGCCCCCGGCGGCGCCCAACGTGCCGCCCCCAGCTCCGGGTCCGTCGATTGCGATGTCGGGCGGCAATCCTCCCACACCGAGCCCGACGGCGGCCGCCAAACCCAACCCGGCGCCGGAGCGGCCGGAAGCACGCATCTTCCGAACCGAAGCCCTTGCGCGCTTCCGCATGGCGGCGGAGGCCGAAACCGGCATTCTCGAACGGCTGGTCGCCTTTTGGTCGAACCATTTCTGCGTCTCCGTCGGCAAGGGCGACATCGACAGGGTGGCGGCCGGCTCCTTCGAGCGCGAGGCGATCAGGCCCTATGTGCTCGGCCGCTTCGCCGACATGGTGATGGCGGTCGAGCATCATCCGGCGATGCTGTATTTCCTCGACAATGCGCAATCGGTGGGACCCGGATCGCGCGCCGGACAGAACCGCAAGCGCGGCCTCAACGAGAACCTTGCGCGGGAAATCCTCGAACTCCATACGCTGGGCGTCGACGCGGGCTACACCCAGACCGACGTCACATCGATGGCGCGGATCATCACCGGCTGGACCTTCGCGGGCCGTGAGGGCCGTATCGGCGAGCCCGGCACCTTCGTCTTCAACGCCAACATGCACGAACCCGGCGACCAGATGGTGGCCGGCCATGCCTATTTGGCGAACGGCTTCGGCCAGGGCGAGGCGGCGCTGGGCGATATCGCCCGCAACCCGGCGACGGCGCATCATGTCGCGACCAAGCTGGTCAGGCATTTCATCGCCGACGAGCCGCCGCCCGGGGCGGTGGATCGGATCGCGGCCGTCTTCCGCAACCGCGACGGCGACCTCAAGGCCGTGACCCTCGCCCTGATCGACCTGCCGGAGGCCTGGAGCGCGCCGCCGACCAAAATCCGCAACCCCTATGAGTTCCTAATGGCGGCCATACGGCTGCTGGCCCTCAAGCTCGACGATCCCGGCCCCGTCTTGCAAGGTTTGCGGGCGCTCGGGATGCCCCTCTGGGAGCCGCCGGGGCCGAACGGTTTTCCCGATGTCGCGGGCGCCTGGCTGTCGCCGGAAGGGATGAAGCTGCGCCTCGATGTTTCGGCGCGCATCGCCCACCTCTACAAAGGCGGCGTCGAACCGATGACTTTGCTCGATGCCGCTGCCGGAGAGGCGGCGTCGGACGAAACACGCTCGGCCATCGCCCACGCGGAATCGAAGGAACAGGCCGTGGCCCTGCTGCTCATGACGCCGGAATTCCAAAGGAGATGACCATGTCGCTCTGTGAAAGTCCGTCCCTGTCCCGCCGTGCGATGCTGAGCGCGGGCGGCGCCTGTTTCGCCTGGGCCTTCATGCCGAGATTTGCGCAGGCCGCCGGCGCTCGCGACATGCGCTTCGTCACCATCGTGCTAAGGGGCGCGCTCGACGGCCTCTCGGCCGTGGCGCCGGTGGGGGATCCCAATTACGCCGACCTCCACGGTGCACTGGCCTTGAGCGCGACGGGAGACCACGCGGCACTGCCGCTCGACGGCTTCTTCGCGCTGAACCCCGCCATGCCGAATGTCGCGCGATTGTTCGGCGCCGGGCAGGCCGCGATCGTCCATGCGGTCTCAACCGGCTATCGCGAACGGTCCCATTTCGACGGACAGGATGTTCTCGAAAGCGGCTATCCGGGGCCGGGCAGGACCGAATCCGGCTGGCTCAACCGCGCCATCCTGGGTCTGCCGCGCGGCGAACGGATCGCACAGAGCGGCCTGGCGGTCGGCGCGGTCAGCCCCCTCGTGATGCGCGGCGGCGCACCGGTGCTCGGCTGGGCACCGAGCGTGGTTCCCACCGCTGACGAGGAATTGTCGCGGCGTGTGCTCGACCTTTACACGCAGCGCGATCCGGTGCTGGCGGCATCGTTGCGGGAGGGCCTCGAGACCGATCGCATGGCCACCATGGCGCAAACCAAGGGACCGGGTGGGGCCGACACGACCAAGGGCATGCGCTTGGCCGCCGAGGGAGCGGCGAAACTGCTTGCGGCCGATGGCGGTCCGCGCATCGCCGCCCTCGCCTTCGACGGTTGGGATACGCATGTCAACGAAGGCGGAGCGACGGGCCGCCTGGCGCAATTGCTGGGCGGGCTCGACGATGCGCTAAAAGCCTTCGAAACTGGTCTTGGGGAGCACTGGAAGGATACGGCCGTCATCGTCGTGACCGAGTTCGGGCGGACGGCTCGCATCAACGGCACTGTGGGCACCGACCATGGCACCGGCACCGTCGCCTTTCTGGTGGGCGGCGCGGTGAAGGGCGGCCGGGTGATCGCGGATTGGCCCGGCCTGACGAGCGCACAGCTTTACGACGGCCGAGACCTGAACCCCACCCTCGACCTTCGGGCGGTCCTCAAGGGGGTTCTGGCGGACCAGTGGGGCCTGTCAGGCCAAGCTCTCGGCAAGGACGTCTTCCCCGACAGCGCGGGCATCAAACCCTTCCAAGGGTTGATCGTCTGACGCGGGGTGCTCACTCGGCCAGCCTTCGCTCGAGAAAGCCGCCAGGATCGGCATAAAATTGGCTGAACACCGATCTACAACCTTCGGCGGGGTTTGCGACACGCCCTCGAAAACTCGCTAAGTGATTCCTCTGCGTCGGCGGCCGTCGTATGATGCGGGCATGCAAGCGTCACGTCGCGACTGCATCGCTGCGATCGACGTTTCGAACCATTGGCGCGATCACCAGCTTGCCCTTCGGCAGGCCGGTTCGTTCGAGTTCGACGATGGCCCGGATAGCTTCGGATAGCGGAACGATGCGGCCGATCGCGGGACGGATCTGGCCCCGCTCGAGTGCCTCCGCGATGGCGGTCAGGCCTTCCAGCGTGGGGTTGCCAAAGACAAGGTGGTGCCGCGACGGCAACAGGCAGCCGATCATCTTGGCCGGCGTCGGCACGATATGCAGCGACATCCCGCGCGGCTTCAGCAGCGCGCCGCATTGGCCGAGCGACAACGCACCTGCGGTATCGAAGACGACATCGAAACGGCGGCGATACTGGTCGATGTTGAAATCACGGTCAATGACTTTGCCGACCCCCGACGCGAGCGCTTCATCGCGGCCCGACGCGCTGCAACTGCCCGAACATCTGCGCCGCGCAGGCGCGCAATCTGCACTGCCGCACGGCCGACCCCACCCAGACAGCCGATCATCAACACCGACTGGCCTTCGCTCAGCTTTGCCTTCGCGGCCAGCGCGTTCCATGCCGTGATGCTCACCAGCAATGCTGCCGTCGCCTGTTCGAACGGGACAGAGGGCGGCTTGGTCATGACGTTGTTTTCGTCCGCGACGACATATTCGGCGAACGCCCCCGCCTGGCGGATGGTTGTCGCGCCGAAAACCGCGTCGCCCGCTTTGAATCGAGCGACTCCAGCGCCCACGGCGTCGACGACGCCCGCGAAATCATGGCCAAGGCCGCGCGGTAGCCGAGACCCGGACAGCATCTTCATCTCGCCGCGACGGATCTTCCAATCCATCGGATTGGCCGCTGCCGCCATGACTTGAACACGGATTTGACCCAGACCGCGGTCGGGCCGCGTCACCTCTTCGAGCCGCAATTCCCCGGCTCCGCCATACCGGTGATACTGGACCCGCTTCATGGATTTGCCCTTGCCAGTCTGATGGCGCGCTCGGGGCACCCCGTCGCGCATAGCCCGCAGGCTCGGCAGCGATCGGCGTTCGGCTTATAGGCGACCTTGCCGCCATGAACCCGGTTCTTGATCTTCGCGATCAGTCCCAGTTGCGCGAAATCGGACGGCTCGATTTTCCGGATTTCGAACACGTCATACGGGCAGACCGTAATGCAAGCGCCCTTGGCTTCGCAGCGCGAGAAGTCGACGATCGGGATGACCCGCCCGGGAGGCTGCGTGCAGGCGGCATCGTCCACGCCGTCGCTCCGGCCGATGAAGCGCGAGGCGGGACGCGCTCGGCTCATGCGGCGTCCGGCCCGACGGTCATCGGGACGATGGCCACCCGCATCTGCGCACTGGCCAGGCGGATGGCGCCAAGCGGCCGATATGCTTCACTGGCCAGCCACGCGCGGAACGCGGCTTCGGACGTCCAGCGTTGAATCACGAGGGGCGCAAAACCGAGTTCCCCATCGACCTGACCGGCACCCTGTCCAACGACGCTTCCGCCATAAGTGCCGATCAACGCGGACGCGCGCTGGGCATAGGCCCTGAGACCTGCGGGGTCCTGAACCGAGATGATTTCCACGACGACCAGCACGGGCGTTTCTGGCATCCGATGTCTCCAACCTGAGCTACCCTGCTGGGCCGCTCGAGTGTTCGACATAGCCAGCCGTGCCCGGACGATCTATTCGGCAGCGTCCACATTTTCTTGGAGATCGTCCACCAATGGATCCGCTGTCGGAGATCGTCTCGTGTCTCGAGCCGCGAAGCTATCATGTCGGCGGCTTCGAAACCGGCGGCGACTGGTCGATCGGCTTCGACGCCTATGACGGCATCAAATGCTATGCCGTGACGGCAGGGGGATGCTGGCTCGTCGTCCAAGGTGTCGGCGAGCCGGTGCATCTCGAACAGGGCGATTGTTTCCTGCTGCCGCACGGCTTGCCGTTCCGCGTCTGCAGCGACCCGGCACTGCCGCCCGAGGATTGGCGCCGGCATTTCGTCGGCTCGCGCGACGGCGCCGTCATCAGGCTCAACGACCGCAAGGACGTGACCTTGCTCGGCGGCCATTTCCAGCTTGCCGGGCGGCACGCGGCGATGCTGCTCGATATCCTGCCGCCCACCGTTCACCTCAGGAGCGAGGCCCAGCGTGCGACGCTGCGCTGGGCCTTCGATCGGATGGGCCGCGAACTGGCCGATGCCCGGCCGGGCGGTGTCCTGATCGTTCAGCAACTCGCGTATATGGTCCTGGTCGAGGCGCTCCGCCTTCACCTCGACGCGAGCCGTGGTGTCGGCTGGCTGTTCGCACTCGCCGATCGGCCGGTGGGAGCGGCGATCACCGCGATTCACCGCGGGCCGGCGCGGCGCTGGACGGTGGCGACGCTCGCCGCCGAAGTCGGCATGTCCCGGTCCGGGTTCGCTGCGCGCTTTCGGCAATTGTCCGGCGACGGTCCGATCGAATATCTGACCCGCTGGCGAATGCTGCTCGCAGGACGCAGCCTGGCGCGGGGCGAGCCGATCGGGGCTGTTGCCCGCTCGCTGGGATATGAATCGGAAAGCGCTTTCAGCACCGCCTTCAAACGGGTGACGGGCGGCACACCTCGTCGCCATACCGAAATTGGCGGGCCTGTCGCAAATCGGCGTTGACGGTTCGTGAGCGACGCCGGCCTTATTTCCCGCCTCGGTTCGGAGGTTCCCATGGTCCTGTCCGCCATCGCGGCCAAGCTGAAGCGCCCGTCGGCGGACGATTTCAAGGGCCGCCATTTCGAGGCGGGACTGAGCGTGCAGGCGGTGTTGTGGTATCTGTGCTCCCCGCTGAGCTATCGCGATATCCAGGAGTTGCTACTCGAACGCGGCTTTGGGGTCGACCACAGCACGGTGAACCACTGCGTGCTGGCCTATGCGCCGCTGATCGAGCGCCAACTGCGTCCCTTCCGCCTCGGGTTCTGCTTCGGATTTCAACACGTTAACGAAGCGTAAAAGCGGGACAGGCTCCGGCCGATTTGCAACCTTCCGCAAAGTTTGAGACACGCCCCGCCCGGCAGGCGGTCGAGCAACGGCGCTTAGGGCAATTCTTGTGCTTCCGCATCTTTTATGATCCCATTCGAATGCCTCATCGGCACAGGAGACCGCCTCATGGGATACAATTACCTCGTACCCGGCGCGATCGAGCCCCTACAGCAGCCAAACGATAAGACCTGCTAGGCGACGGTAGGTACAATGCTGAAAGCCTGGAAAGAGCAACGTAGCTTCACGATCACGGAGGCCCTGACGACCGCCCGCTCAGGAACCTATTTGGCCATGTTCAATCAAAAGCAGGGACTTCTCCCCGAGATGTCCGGCCTCTTCGCCCTATCGATGGGGTTCCGCGTGGCGTCGCAAACCCCACAATCTCAGTCGCCGAACGACAGGATCGACCTGATGAAGGCCCGCGGGCCGCTCGGCGTGATGACGTTTAATCCGGCGCACGCACGCCTCATGACAGGCATGTGGGGCGACGAGCCCGGCGTGCAGGTGAGAGTCATCGACCCGTTACCCGGCATCGAGCAGCGCGTCTCGTACACGGAGTTCGTGAATCAGTTCGCCAGCGCACCTGATAACACCGCGCAGATATGGCACTGTTGACAGGGAAGCCGGTGAACGATGACTTATTAGGGAGATCGGTGGCTAACTTATTTTTTGTCAGCGGCATGTCGCGCGGTTTTGACCTGTCGCAATTCTTCGGCATTGACGGTTCGTGAGCGACGCTAGCCGTATCCCGCCTCCCGGTCGGAGGTTCCGGTGATCCTGTCTACCAGCGCTTCTTCCATGGCTGCCAATCGACCATAGCACCGTGAACCATGGTGCCGGCCACACGCCGTTGATCGAGCGACGGCTGCGTCTATTCCACCTCGGGTTCTGCTTCAAACTTCAAAAGTTAACGAAGCGTAAAAGCGGACCTGGGCCGACCGGCAACCTTCCGCAAAGTTGACGACGCGACCAAAGATCTTTAATCATTACAAGCCGTAACTCCATTTCAGCTGCGGCGATCGGAACCGAAATCGCGCTCGGCATGGATCGTATGTGCGGGAAGGACCGCTACATAGCCCGGGTTGCTTACCGGTGCGCTCACATGGAGATTTAAGGCAGCAGCCGCGATCGCGGCGCCCAGAACCAGAACGACGATCAGCGACAATTGAAACTGGCGACGCGCAGTCAGCGGGTCCATCGCGTAGATGAAGCCAGACTGTGAGTTTCGAAAATCCGTCCGCGGGCGTCTTGACGTCGTCATGGTAAATTAATCCTCTCGCATGGAGAGATATGAAAGTTCAGATTGACGCAGGATGAACGCCCCGCTGAGAGAGAGGTTCCCTAAGAAGCCTTTTCAAGGCGGCCGGCGCCCCAGATGCCCGTGAACCAATCCTGCGAGGTTGCGGCGGGCGACCCTGTTGCGTATGCTCACACTGTCCAATGGAGTTTTGATCGTACATCCATGCCGCAACCCATGCCCCTGATCTTGCGCGATGCCAAACCGGCCGCCGCGTCCCCGAAGCCTGGGGACGCCTTGCACGGCTGCCCCGTGCACGATCTGCGCGCCAAACTGCGTCGTTCGGGATTGCGGCCGACCCGTCAGCGCGTGGCGCTGGGATGGCTGCTGTTTGCCAAGGGCGACCGGCATGTCACGGCCGAGCGGCTCTATGAGGAAGCCACCGGCGCGCGCGTCGCCATTTCACTGGCGACCGTCTACAACACTTTGCACCAATTCACCGAGGTGGGGCTGTTGCGGGAAATCGCGGTCGATGGCTCCAAGACCTATTTCGACACGAACCTGTCCGAACATCACCATTTCCTGGTCGAGGACTCAAACACCCTGGTCGATATTCCGGGATCGCACATCGACGTCGGACCAGTGCCGCCGGCTCCCGACGGCATGGAAATCGCCCGTGTGGATGTGATCGTCCGCTTGAGGCGCAAGGAAGCCCGGTAAGGGTAAGGGTTAGGCGACCTCGAACCTGATGGTTTGAGCGCCTTCCCAAAGCGTCATCTTGCCCAGCGCCAACAGGTTCTCCATTCCCGATGTGACGGTGATGAAGTGGTTGCCCGCGAGCTGCCCCATTTTGCAGGCGAAATGAACGCCGCCATAGGCCAAGAGGATCTCGGTTTCGCTGATCCCGCCTGGATAGAGGATGATCTGACCCGGCGCCGGATAGCTCGTATGGTTTTCGTAGCCGACAGCGAAATCCATGTCGCCCAGCGGAATCCATACGCCTTCGCCGCTCCAGCGAACATGCACGACCTTGCTCTCGAAGGGCAGACGCGCGAGGAAGGATTCGCAGGTTTTGGGCGCCTTGGCGCTTTCGAGCTCGGCGTCGAAGGTGAACGGGCCCGCGATGATCTTCAGCTTGGTCATTCGAAATCTTTCCGGCCGCCGCGCACCGCGTAAGATCGGTGCAATGAGCCGAATCCTCTAATCCACCGCCTCGCCGGGGTAAACTCCCCACAGGTTCGTCTGCTGTTCGTAACCGTCGAAGCCATCTCCATAGATGCGACACCAGGTGCCATCGCATTTCTTGACGTTGCCGATCACCCCAGCCTGAAGGTTCGCCACCACATCTGAGCCGGGATTGGGCTGTCGATAGAGCGGCAGCACGGTGTCCTTCTTCCACGGTGCGACGAGAGCAGTACGTCGGCCCGAAAGCAAAGAATGCAGCACCCAGCCTTCCCCGCCCTCGGCGTCGCGGATCTTGCGCCACGTGTCGAATTCACCCGTGATTTCGACCGGTAGCCCGGCCCTTTGATAGATCCAGGTCGTGCGATGGTCCTTCGAGGGACCCTCGCGCAGGTTCACATGATCCGACTTCAAGCTGACGTAACGCGGCACCGGCAGACCAGTCTGCGGCCCAATCTGCGATTGCTGGGCCGCAAGGGGCGGCGCGAAGAGGAGAAAGCTTGCCAAAAAGGCGGCCCAGCGCAGGCGCGGCACGACACGGGCATCGGGTTCAAAACGGAACGGTTCGATACAGGTGGAGCGCGGTTTGACGTTCCGCTCGACCCGACTGGGTGACATCATGCCCCGATCCATGCTGATTCCCTTTCCCCACGCCTGTTCGAGCCATCATCCTTCCCGCCGGCGCGTTCGCTCGCAGGACCATCATGACGCCAAGCACGGTCCCACCATGAACCGAAAGGAGTTTCATGTGATGCCGACAAGGTTAAAGCGGCGTGAATGCGCCGGATACAAGACGACGCTGCAGGCGGCGCGGGTCGTCACCTCTGCGGACGCGCGGCCATGATGCCCAATCCCCCCCGTGTCGTGGTGACGAGGAGGCTGCCGCAGCAGGTCGAGGCGCGAATGGCCGAATTGTTCGACATCCACCTCAATGCGGACGATCAGCCGATGGGCCCAGCCGCGCTTGCGTCCGCCATGGCGAGCGCTGATGTCCTGGTGCCGACGGTGACGGACCGGATCGGTTCGGCGCTTTTGGCCGAAGCAGGCCCCAGACTCAAGTTGATCGCGAATTTCGGAACAGGTACCGACAATATCGATGTCGATGCGGCACAGCGGCGCGGCATCATCGTCACCAACACGCCCGGTGTTCTGACCGAAGACACGGCCGACATGACGATGGCGCTCATCCTGGCCGTGGCGCGGCGGATCGTGGCCGGGGCGGCCGTTATTCCGGACGGGGAATGGGCCGGCTGGTCGCCCACCTTCATGCTCGGACACCGGATCACCGGCAAGCAACTCGGCATTCTCGGCATGGGACGCATCGGCCAGGCCGTAGCACGGCGCGCCCGAGCCTTCGGGCTCGCGATCAACTACCATAACCGCCGCCGCCTCGCCGCTGACATCGAGGCGGCCCTCGGGGCGACGTATTGGGACTCACTCGACCAGATGGTCGCGCGGATGGACATCCTGTCGATCAATTGTCCCCACACGCCGGCAACCTACCACCTGCTTTCGGCCCGTCACCTTCGGCTGATGCGGCCGCAGGCGATCGTCGTCAACACCGCGCGCGGCGAAGTCATCGACGAAAAGGCGCTGGTCGCCATGGTGGAGGCAGGGGATCTGGCGGGCGCCGGGCTCGACGTTTTCGAACACGAACCGGCGGTCTCGAAGCGTCTCATTCGGCTCGCCAAAGCCGGGAAAGTGACTTTGCTTCCCCGCATGGGCTCCGCTACCGAAGAGGGGCGGCTCGAAATGGGTCAGCGCGTCATCATTAATATCCGCGCCTTCTGCGACGGGCATCGTCCGCCCGATCGCGTCCTGCCCACGATCCTATAGTGTAGGATAAAGCTCGGCCGACCGTGCCTTAAGGGCAGACCGATGAGATCGAACGCGCCCTGATGTTGCTGAGGCGCCCTCGCCTGCGGCGCATAGGATCAGGGACGCTCCGCGAAAGCCGAGCGGAGCTGCTCCCATTGCTGTCCAAGGACAGAGGGAATCTCGACCTCGGCGGCCTGGCTGATCGCGGGTGCCTCCGATGCGGTCTCGTCGGGAAGTCGAATGCACCGGTCGAGATAGACGAGGCGCGTCTGCAGCCGCAGCGAGCGAGCGGTCAAGTCTTGCAAGGCGTCCGGCAATTGCGAGAACACGGCCGGGCCGGACGCCATATCCTGCTTGGACAGTTCCACCTTGCGCTGCTGGGCGTCGGCTTGCGCCTGCGTCATCTCGCCCTCGTTGACGGCGCGCTGAACCAGCAGCCAGGAGGCCAGTTGCATCAGCCGGGTCGTCAGGCGCATGCTTTCGGCCGCGTAGGCCAGGGCAAGCGACCGAGGCAGGGCCTTGGCTTCCGCCCGGCCGGCTCCGTCGAGATAGGCCGCCACCTCTTCGACCAACGTCATGCCGTCCCGGAACAAAGTCTTGAACCGGGGCGATTCCGCCAGTTTGTGCGCGAACGAGACCGTGTTTCCGCCGTCTCGCTGGGAATAGGCTCCACCCATGATTTGCCCTTTACTCTGAACCCCCGGCGCTCTCGCGCCATGAGGATTGTGCCCAATCGAAACAGATGTTCCGACACGCATCTCATGGAGCAAGATTAGCACCGCGCCCGGTCGCCCCGATCTTAACCTCTGCTTAAGGTTAATGGCGTGCCCGCCAGTCGATTCCAAGCATCAACAGAGCACCAACAGACGATTTCGCCAGCCGTTTGCATCCTATCACAGCTCTTTGTCAGAGGTGACACGCGTCTTGACCCGGGCGGGTTGGGCAAGGTTCGGGGCCGCGCGGAGCGGCGAGCGTCGGCCGCCCCGAAGGCGGAACAAAAAAAGAGAGCTGCCCGAAAGCAGCTCTTAAGTTTACAACAGGGAGGCGTCAAACAGAGCGGGCAGGATCGAAAAGTTCTTAATCACAGCCCGGTGTGTCCGGACAAAATCACGGTAAATGTTAAGCCTTAAAGCGCCTTTAAACCGGAGAGCGCGCGGGTGTGTCAAACCGGGGCGGTGTGGCGTCGACGCATGTAACGGCCCGAGAAAGTGCGGCGCATTCCCGCACACCGACGGTCAAGACGCCATGGACAAGGGAAGCCGATTCTGCTACCCGAGCTTTCAGCGAGCGAACCCTGCGGGTCGCGCGTCCCCATCGCGTTCCAGTTGGCCCTTTGTGTGGGTACCGGTTTCGGTACTCCCGACGTCATCCACAGGATAGTTGCTTGCAAGTTCTCGTTCGCGACAACAATGTCGATCAAGCCCTGAAGGCGCTGAAGAAGAAGATGCAGCGCGAAGGCATTTTTCGCGAGATGAAACTTCGCGGACATTACGAGAAACCGTCCGAAAAGCGGGCCCGCGAGAAGGCCGAAGCGGTGCGCCGCGCCCGGAAGCTGGCGCGCAAGCAGTTGCAGCGGGAAGGTCTGCTTCCGATGAAGCCAAAGCCTATGCCAGGCGTCCGGTGATCGGATCGGCCCATTCGAAAGCACCTTCCGATTATTCGGATGTTTGATCACTTCGCGTTAACTTAGTCGTGCCTCATTCTGCGGGCAATCGAGGCTCGAACCTTCCGTAGCGGGGGAGCAGTCGGGCGGCTAGACGGGCCAGATGGGCGAACTTATGAAGTCGACAACAGTACGGTCTTTGCAAGAGAACCCAATGATGATGCAGCGCAGCTCCGCATTGGGGCGTCCCCTGATCTGGCCGGCGCTGGCGATGGCGCTGCTTCTCGGTGGCTGCGAGACGGTGAGTTCCGTTGGCTCGGTGGGGACTGGCGTAGCCGAGGTCGTTCCGGTCAACAAGGATACCGGCGTCAATATCGACTCCTTGTCGGACGTCATCAAGCGCAACCCGAACGATTCCGAAGCCTATAACACCCGGGGCGCCGCCTATGCCCGCACCGGCGACTTTTCCAGCGCGATCGACGATTTCACCAAGGCCATTCAGCTCAATCCGGCCAATGCGGCGGCCTTCACCAATCGAGCGCTCGCCTATCGCCAGACCAACCACAGCGATCTCGCTTTGGCGGATTTCAATCACGCGCTGCAAAGCAACCCCAACCACGCGCCGGCCTATATCGGACGGGCGAACCTGCTGCGGCAACAGGGCAATTACGCCGAGGCCCTGGCGGATCTCAACCAGGCGATCCGACTCAATCCGGAGGGCGGGCTTGGCGCGCAAGCGTTCCATGCGCGCGGACTCATTCATCAGCGCCAGGGAGACCAGGTGCAGGCGGTGACCGATTTCGATAATGCGATCGATCGGGATCCATTCGCAGCGGCGCCCTATCAGGCGCGGGCACAAAGTCTTGTGGCGGAGGGCAAATATGCTCAGGCGATCGAGGACTATAATGCGGCCTTGAACGTCGACACGCATAATGCGGAGGCCTGGGCCAATCTGGGTCTGGCCTATGAGAAAAGCGGTAACCGGCTCAAGGCCAGGGAATCGTTTTCACGGGCCAAAATCATCGATCCCGGCAATCAATTGGCCTCCGATGGATTGTCCCGGATCGGAAGCTGATCGTCAGAGGTCGGTAGCGCCGCCTGCAAAACGAACGCTTGGGTCACGCACACCGCAGGACGATCGTTTCGTCCTCTTGAACGGCCTCGGTCGGCGCATCCGAGACCAGTTTCGCCTTTAGAGGCCTCGACGCAAGCTCCGTCGCGCCCGATGCCCCGCCTATGGATGTGTCCTCGTCGCAGACCCTATTCACGTCGACCGTGACGTCCATCCCGAGGTAATCCGCTGCCGCGCCGAAATAGGTTCCTTGCAGCGGAATAGCCTGGCGAGGATCACGCGCGACTGCGACCCGGATCAGGTCGCGATTGCCCACGATTCCGTTTGTCGGGTCGAACTCCACCCACCCTGCGCCCGGAAGATAGACCTGACACCAGGCATGGGTGTTGCCACCCCCGACATTGGTCTCGCCTTCTGCAGAGGGCACATAAAGGTAACCCGACACGAAGCGAGCGGCGAAACCCAAAGCCCTCACGGCTTCCATCATCAGCACCGCGAAATCGCGGCACGACCCTTTGCGGCTGTTCAAGGTCAGCAGCGGATCTTGTGTCCCGCGCTCGTGCCGACGCGTGTAGGTAAAACTTTCTTTGATGGCATAGGTCAAGGTCATCAGCAGTTCACCCGTGTCGGTCAATTGACCGTAGCGCGTGAACCGTCGCACCCATTTGTCGAGCTGATGTTCGGGATCGAGATATTGCCGTTCGATCAGTCGGGAAATATCGGGCCGCTCTTCCGCCCCATAAGTGAAGGGGTAGGTACGGGCATAGTCTTCGATGACGAAATCCGGCGCATTCGACGGCGTGTGGTCGAGCACGATGGAGGTGTCGAAATTCAGGACCTGCGCTTCTCCGGAGAAAGTTGCCACGGCCACGCAATTTCCGAAAACGTCGTGAAACCAGCGAATCCGCTTCGGCACCGGGTCGATATTCATGGTCGACGAAATCAGACGCTGGTCGTAGCTGTCTCGCGGGCGGAACATCAGCCGATGTTCCCCGAACCGGACCGGAGCCTTGTAATCGTAACGTGTCCGATGCCTTACCGAGAGAACCGTCATTCGTCCGCCGTCGCGCTCACAACCCACTCACCATTCCGTCGATCGTCCCAATATAGCACCGCCAATCGTCCTTCGACACCCGCAAGCACCGGGATCACCATCGTTGTCACATAATTCACACCCCGGCCCGCCTCGCCGACCGCCTCTATTCTCAGCGGCGAGCGTCGCTCCGGCAGCGCGGTGAAGCAGTTTGCCTAACTTAGCCTAGCCGCGATTATACGCTGCGACTTCCTCTGTGATGACATCAAAGCGACCCAAATTAGCGCTTCCGAATGCGGTGGATATCGCCACGTCGGTGGCGTCGCGGCCCCGGGCCATGACGATCCGTCCAATCCTCGGGCGGTTGTGACGTGCGTCGAACGTGAACCAGCGTCCACCGAGATACACCTCGAACCACGCGCTGAAATCCATGGGCGAATCGACCAACGGGACACCGATATCGCCGAGATATCCGGTGCAGTAACGGGCTGGAATGTTCATGCAGCGGCACAAGGCGACGGCGAGATGAGCGAAATCGCGGCACACGCCCACCCGTTCGCGATGACCGTCACTGGCGGTCCGGGTGGAGCGCGCCTGCTGGTAGTCGAAACGGATCCGGTTGTGGACATAGTCCACGATGGCCTGCACCCTAGCCCAGCCACGCGGCGTGCCGCCGAACTGCGACCATGCGAGGTCGCTGAGCAGATCGGTGTCGCAATAGCGGCTGCCGGCAAGATAGACGATGACATCGTCCGGAAGATAATCGATCGGCGTCTCCGGCGCATCCCAGGCGGTCTCGTCGGGCAATCCGGAATCCTCGATGATGAAATCGGAGGAAAATCGGATTTCTCCCGGCGGTGCCACAAGCCGCGTCAGGCGGTTGCCGAAACTGTCGAGAACGACCCGGAGCGGAACGAACGGGTCCGTCCGGATCCACTGCTCGGTGACGAGGTCGCGTTCGCGCGAAGGATGCACGCTCACCAGCAATTGCATCGGGGTCGGCGCCGAACAATGGTAGGAGATGTCGTATCCGCACCGGATTTTCATGCTGCGATGACTCCATGGACGGGCAGAGTTACGCGCCCGATCGTCATCGGGCCGCCCGTGGTTATGCAAAAAACAGGCAAGTCTGTATGGGGATGGTCCACTCAGACTTCACAGGGTCGACCGTGCCATTCGTCGCAGACGCAACGAGGTGAAATCATGGTCAAGCGCGTTTGTTTGAGCGAACGATGAGCGCGACATCCGGTTCCGACCATCATGCAGAAATGCGGCACGCAGTTCGAAAACCGAGGTCTTCATGAGGTCTAAGCATAGGTCGAGGTCGGGTCCGGGCCGAGCCATGGAATCGAAACGACGTCCGTCGCGTAAGCAGGCGGCAACCCGCTTCATGGATCACCAGGAGACCCTATGCAGAATACGTCACTACCCGTACCTGACGGCGGTGAAATCTCGCTTGGCGAACGGACCCTGTCGGTCGCCGTCGGCCTATCGCTCGCCGCAGCGGCGGCGCGCCCTCGGCCCAACGCCTTTCTGAGCGTCCTCGCGTTGGCCGCAGGGTCTTATCTCGCCTATCGCGGCGCGACGGGTCACTGCCCGATCAAGGCCGCCCTGGCCCGCGCCTGACGACTTGGCGTGGACTGACACGGCGAGGCTGAAGGCACCCGAACCGGCGCCTTCAGCGGCAAGTATGCGACGTTCAGAAGGTCGATGAACGACGGGCAAAGAAACCGTAGATGAACAGAACCACGACGGCACCGACGACAGAGCCGATGAAATGCGCTCCCTGATCGGGCCCATACCAGCCGACGGCCTGACCGAGGAAGGTTGCCACGAAGGCTCCGACGATTCCGAGGATCGTCGTCATGATGAAGCCCGAGGGCTCATTGGGTCCCGGCATGATGAATTTGGCGATGACGCCGGCAACGAAGCCGATGATGATAGTCCACAAAATACCCATGGTTCCGACGCTCCGATAAAGGGGACGCGGCACATATAGGACGCGTGGCCCACATGCAACACATCAGACCTGAGACAATTATCGCGTTTCAAGGGATTTGATGCACCCGGGGCTTTGACCTTGGTAGCGAGATGGTCTTCCCAAGGGGAAGCCTCGCGGCTTTGTCGGGGAGCCCTTTAGCACCGCAGCGGCAGGTGACCTCCTCCGGCTTGCCGGTGCATTCGGGCGCGTCCGTTGCTGGCCGATGCGCCGGGACCGGCGGTCGATCGGTTTTACTCGAGGACATTCGGCTCATGCGGCCCGCGCCTTATCAACTTTCGGGCCTCCACAGGATGATGGCGCGAGAGCGTTCCGCTCGATTGGATTCGCGCAGCCTGGCGCTGCTCGTGGTGGCGACGCTACTTTTGGCGGCTATCTGCTCGATCTTCATCCTGCATCCATTCACACCGGATCTCTCGCACGCCGGTCTCGATCCATCCTGGATCGCGGTCACCGGGAAGGCCGCAGCCGCGCGGGCGCGTTGGGGCATCGACATTATCTTCACCTATGGGCCCGCCTCGCCGCTGGTGACCAATTACTTCAACGCCGACTATTTCCCTCGAACCCTTCCGTTGATGGTCCTTTGCTGCTTGGTCCATGGGCTCTGTGCCTTGCCTACGGCATGGAACGTGGCGCCTGGGCTCTGCCCAACCGAACCGAGGGTGTCTGCTTCTCGCTCAAACCCCTCGGCGGTGGCGAGCCGCTCTGGCGGCGGTGCCTCGATCCGCTGCATGTCGAGGCCGACCGCACCGAGCAGTCCGCCCTGGTCGACATCCCGGCCGGGACGAATGAGGTGTCGCTCGAAACATCGTGCCGGGCGAGCTGCGACTGGGGCTGGTCCTATATCAAGGATGCGAAGCCGCTGAATTGAGCGTCTCCCTCGGCCCGAATACCACGCCGTCATAAATGTTTCGATCAATCATGCTGTTTCGGATCGTGAGGCACGAATCCCTCCGGATCACGGAACCCAATGCTCGCTGCAGGTGTCAAAGATCGCGTCGCCGCCGCCCTGGCATGGAATGCCTCCACCATCGCATATGGCTCGACACTGGCCTGGAATGCCGCCCAATCCCTGCGGCTGCCAGGCGAGTCGCCGGAAGAGCTCGAACCTCTGGGCCGCATGGGCTCGCTCGAAGTGCGGCTGGCTCACCGCCGCAAGGACGTCCGCCGCGCCCAGCGGGTGCGCTACAAGGTCTTCTTCGAGGAAGGTCGCGCGATCCCCGACCGAATATCGGCGTTCCAGCGGCGTGACTTCTGCCCCTTCGACGCCGTCTGCGATCACCTGATCGTCCTCGACCACGACCGGCCTCAGCGCAAGATGGGTACCCTTAAGCCCAAGGTGGTCGGCACCTACAGGCTCTTGCGCCAATCCGTGGCGGATCGTCAGTTCGGTTTTTATTCAGGCCAGGAGTTCGACATCGCTCCGTTGATGGAGCGGCACCCGGACAAGCGGTTCCTCGAACTCGGCCGTTCATGTGTGCTGCCCGATTACCGTTCGAAACGGACGATCGAGCTCTTGTGGCGCGGCATCTGGAGCTACGTGCAGCGCCATCGCATCGACGTTCTGTTTGGCTGCGCGAGTTTCGACGGCACCGATCCGACGGCTCTCGCGGCGGGCTTGAGCTTTCTTCACCATCACGCCCAGGCGGAGGCCGATTGGCAGGTGCCGCCGCTGCCCGGGCGCCTCAGCGAGTTTCCCCTCCTGCCCGTCTCGGCCATCGACCGGAGGGCGGCTCTCGCCGACCTGCCTCCGCTGCTCAAGGGCTATCTGCGGGCCGGGGCGCGGTTCGCGCGAGGCGCGGTGGTCGACCAGCAGTTCGGCACCACGGATGTGCTCGCCATCATGCCCCTTAGCGAACTCGATGCGCGTTACCTATCGCATTTCGGTTCGAGCCGAGTGGTATAGCTCAAGCCAGCCACCCTGTGCTGGCTCCAACGAGAAGCACCACCCCGATCAGCGCCCGATAGACCACGAATGGCCAGGCCGAAAAGCGCTCCAAGATCCGCATCAGGAGCGAGATCGCCACGAAAGCCGAGATCGAGCCGATGACGAGGCCGAGAGCGAGGATCGACCAGCCTTGCGCATCGAGATGCGCTTTGTGCAATTCATAGAGTTCCTTCAGTCCGGCGAGAGCGATGGCAGGCAGGCCCAGCAAGAACGAGAAGCGGGCCGCTTCCTCGCGCTTGAGGTCGAGGAACAGCGCGGCCGTCAAGGTGGAGCCGGAGCGTGAAACGCCCGGGATCAGGGCGCCGATCTGGGCAATGCCGACCACCATGGCATCGAACAGCGTCATGCCGGCCATGACGCGCCGGTGCTGGCAATAGAATTCGGCGATGGCCAGAAGGACAGCCATGACGATGCAGGATAGACCAATGACTTCAAGGCTGCGCAGCGCTGAGCCGCAGGCGTTGAGGCGCGAGGACAAGAGCACGCCCGCCAGGGCGATGGGAATGGTCGCAAGAACGATCCAGACCGTGAAACGAAAGTCCCAAGCAGCGAAATCGCGGCGCAGCACGGCACGGATGGCGCCCCCGCCGATGCCGCTGACATCCTTCCAGAAATAGGTGACCACAGCCGCCAGGGCCGCCAATTGCATCGCCGCCGAGAAGGCCGAGCCCGGGTCTTGCCAACCCAGGATGGCCGGGACGATCCGCATATGCGCCGTCGAGGAGATCGGCATGAGTTCGGTCAAGCCCTGGACCACCCCAAGCACCGCGACCTTGGCGTAGCCCAGCGTCACGAATCCTGTATCAAGCCCCTCGGTACAGCCGCTGGCCATGCATCGCTCCGGTTCTGGAAGGTTTCGGCGGCACGCCGAATCGCTCGTCCTTCCTGTTTGTCGAGGA
Source organism: Lichenihabitans sp. (assembly GCA_965214365.1). GTDB lineage: Bacteria > Pseudomonadota > Alphaproteobacteria > Rhizobiales > Beijerinckiaceae > Lichenihabitans. The sequence continues at coordinate 571,180 of CBDCBM010000001.1, read as the reverse complement.
GCGGCGACAAGATCAACAGCCTGCTTTAGATCAGGCTGATGGAGGCATGATGTCGTCATAAAACCCGTGCCGGCGTTTCGTCATCATGCTCTAGAAATATCGCTCGGGGTTATTGGTCGGGATATCCTGGCGATCGACCCTTATGAAAAGAAGGAAGTCCAACGATGGCCAAGATCGGCATCATCTATTTCAGTGGCTACGGCCACACGGCAAAACAGGCGGAAGCCGTCCGCGCCGGCGCGGCATCGGTCGACGGCGCCGATGTCGCGGTGTTCGAGATCAGCAAGGATGGCAGTCTCGCCGATGGCGCATGGGACGCCTTGGCGGCTCAGGACGCCATTATCTACGGCAGCCCAACCTATATGGGCGGCCCCGCATGGCAGTTCAAAAAAATCGCCGATGAGAGTTCCAAGGCTTGGTTCACGCAGGCCTGGAAAGACAAGATCGCCGCCGGCTTCACCAATTCGGCGTCGACCAACGGCGACAAGTCTTCGACGATCGCCTATTTTTTCACGCTCTCGCAGCAGCACGGCCAGATTTGGATCGGGACCGGCCTGATGCCGGCGAATGCCAAGGCCAATGGGCCATCGGACGTCAACTGGACGGCAGGTTCCGCAGGTGCCCTCGCGATCTCCCCTTCCGATGCCTCTCCCGACGAGGCACCGCGCTCTGGCGATCTCGAAACCGCGAGGCTTCTTGGCGTGCGGGTCGCGGCCTATGCGGTGAAAACGCGCAGTTGATCGTCGATAGCCCGCTCGGGACGCAGTCCCGAGCCTTCAGCCAGTTGATCTGGTGATCCAGATCAAGCTTTCGCTCCAGCCGAGTTCGGCGAAATCCCGCTCCCGCAGCGGCGCTTCGCCGGCGGAATAGAATTCGTCGAGTTGAGGGGGAGCGACGGTGGGGCCCGAGAGCATCGCATGCGCTTGCCCGCGATGATGGATCTGATGCTGAACGATTTGCAGGAGCAGGCGGTCTGGCCGCTCGTGCTGCACCCGATCTCCGCGATCGATCCGCATGTTCGTGTCGAGACTCGCCGGTGTCAGAGCGACGGCGACCGTCGGGCAGGGCACGGCCCAGCCTTCGGTCCGAGCCATCCGGCCTCAAGGGCATCCACATCAAACCAATCGACATAAAGAAGGTGATTGAGGGTCCTCACCAGGCGAGGGAAGAACCCGGTTCTCGTCGCCTGGAACTCGCTTTCCGAAAGCCCGAGACCCGCGTGGAGAAGACGGTGGTTTGCCCAGGCATTATTATGAGCCATCACGCGGAATGTTTCGACGAGCGACATTGCCATGGGATAGCCCGGTGAGCCGCCCGGGGCCTCTAAAGTTTTCCCATCACTTCGCCACGGAAGCCGAACACTTCCCGGTTGCCCGCGAGCGCGACGAGGCGCACATCGCGGGTCTGGCCAGGCTCGAAGCGCACTGCGGTGCCGGCCACGATGTCGAGCCGGAACCCTCGTGCCTTGTCGCGTTCGAAGCGCAGCGCCGGGTTCGTCTCGAAGAAATGATAATGCGACCCGACCTGAATCGGGCGATCGCCGGTGTTGGACACCGTCAGCGTCACGGTATCCCGCCCCTCGTTCATCACGATGTCGCCCGGTGCCGGCAAAGCCTCGCCCGGCACGAGGCCGTCCTCGGCGCCCCTGATCGGATGATGAACCGTGACGAGCTTCGTCCCATCGGGAAAGGTGGCCTCGACCTGCACGTCGTGGATCATGCTCGCGATGCCGTCCATCACCTGGGACGCATTCACCACATGCGCGCCCGCCTCCATCAGTTCGGCGACGGATCGGCCATCTCGTGCCCCCTCGACCACGAAATCGGTGATGAGCGCGATGGCTTCGGGATGGTTCAGCTTGACGCCGCGTTCCAGGCGCCGCCGCGCCACATTGGCCGCCATCGCGATCAGCAGCTTGTCTTTTTCGCGCGGGGTCAGGTTCATGGGAAACGATCCGTGATCAGAGCCAGGTGCGAGGCAGCGAACGGCCCCGCAGAGCCGTCAGCAAGCCCACGATAGCGCCGCGCAACCGTTCTGGCGAGGGCGAGAGCGCCCTCACCACGAGCATCCCGTTCCAGGCGCTGGCGCCGGCCGTCACCTCCGGGGTCGCGATACGGTCCCTCGCCTCATCGATGCGGCTTTCGGCATCCGGCGAGACAAGAAGAACGGTCGCGGCGGCCCGGGCTCCCGACCCTAGCGCCGTCCGATCCAGCAAACCCGCGACATCGCCGTCTAGCCGCACGTCTTCGGCAAAGATCAATTTGTCGGCGCGCCGCACCCGCCACTGGTCCCGTATCGATCCCTCGCGGATGGTCTCGTCCATCGCGAGGCGTCCAAAAACCAGCATCTCGCCCATAAGCAATGTGGCGTCCGTTCCGAGCGTTACATCGAGCCGCCGGTCGAGGCGGGCTTTGTCGAACAGGATGGTTTCTTGCGGCAACCAATCGATCCGCGCGCGCGAGGCGATCTCGAGGGTCACGTCGATGCGTGTGTCGTGAGCGTCCGAACGATAGATTTTTTCCGCTGCCGTGGTGGTGAGCGTAACGCAGGTACCAAGTGCGGCTGAAAAAACGAACCGGGCATGGTCGCCTCCCGCCATTCCACCGCCGGTGTTGACGATGATCGCATCGCAACCGTTATCGTGCGGGCGCGGCATGCGGAGACGGTAGCCGCCAGTCTCGAAAACGCTCGCCGCCTCCGTCCTAGTTCCGGCAAGGGAGAAGCGCGCGCGTAATTCACCTCGCGCCCGATTAGTTTTGGGGAAGACCCCTACCTCGCCAGAGACGCTCATCCCCAAATCCACCGATCGAGCAGCAGCCTCCGACTAAAAATTTGCAGTTCCGCCATCCTATCCCCGACGGACCTGGCCTGTAATAGGGCCGGGAGCGACAAGTGCCCGTCTGCGCAGCTTCAGCTACCGAATGACGACCGCAACCGAGACTAACGATGGCTCATGGGGATCATAGATTCGGAAAACCCGCAACGGCAGGGGATACCGTTGCGGGTTCCGTGAAGCGGCCACCGACATGGGAGGGGAGAGCATATCAGGGCCACGCTCGATAAACGCAGGGCTCACGCAACTGTTCCATGACAAGAATGCGTGGACCATGCGGCGTCTTGACCGAAATTGACGATGTCGGAGAATTCCGTCGTGGGTAGGTGGGATACCCAGGGCGGTCAGCGTTCAAACCGGCTGGTGTTGCGCGTATAGTCAATGCATAGGTGATTCGTTCCGGCCGCGCGGTGATATAGCCGGTCGGAAGCATTAGCGTCGCGCCCCTAACCACTGTCGCCGGAGGTCGACTTGGAAGCGTGGATCGTCGTTCGTCCTTCTTCCCAAGCCCGGTGAGTGCTGCATGTCTTTTCTTCAAGTCGAACCGGACCGCGCCGAACATCCCGTCGATGTCGTGGAGCGTCTGGCCGCACTGCGCGAATGGTCGTTCGATCGCGAGGACGAGGACGAGATCTCGATTTCCGTCGAGGGAAAATCGGCGGACTATCATGTCGCTTTCACCTGGCTGTCGGATCTCGAGGCGTTGCATGTCGGCTGTGCCTTCGACCTGAAGGTGCCGGATCGTCGCCGGAGCGAAATTCTGGCGCTGATCGCCCTCATCAACGAGCAATTATGGATTGGCCATTTCGATCTCTGGAACAGTGAAAATGTCGTCATGTTCCGCCACTCTTTGCTGATGGCGGGCGGTGCGGACCCAGACGGGCGGCAATGTGAGGCTATCCTCAAGATGGCCGCAACGGCGTGCGACCGCTATTACCAGGCCTTTCAATTCGTGCTGTGGGCCGGGAAGTCCGCCCGCGAGGCGCTCGACGGCGCTATGTTCGAGACCGAAGGCGAAGCCTGATGGCGGAAGCGACGGGGCCGTCCTCTCGAAGCATCGAGATCGCTTCCCTGCTGCTGGTCGGAGCTGGGCGGATGGGCAAGGCTATGCTCGAAGGCTGGCTGGCACTGGGGCTCGATGGCAAGCGCATCTCGATCATCGAACCTATTCCGGCCCCCGACCTCGTAACGCTCTGCGGGACTCGCGGCATCGCGCTCAATCCGGCCGTCGGGCGTCGACAAGCGCCTGAAGTGTTGGTGCTGGCCGTCAAGCCGCAGATGCTGGATGCCGCTCTGCCAGACTTTATCACGACGCTGGGTCCCGAGACGCTCGTTTTATCGATCATCGCCGGCAAGACGCTGGCCGACCTCGAAACCCGTCTGCCTGGTGTCGGAGCCATTGTCCGGGCCATGCCGAATACGCCTGCCGCCGTGGGGCGGGGCATTACGGGGGTGGTGGCCGGCGCCGGCGTATCCGAGCGGCAGCGATCGGTCGTGAATCGTCTTCTTTCAGCCGTCGGCCGAGTCGAATGGCTGGCGGACGAAGGATTGATCGACGCCGTAACGGCGGTCTCGGGCTCGGGACCCGCCTATGTGTTCTATCTCACCGAATGCCTGGCCAAGGCCGGAGAAGCTGCCGGGCTTGGGAGCGAACTTGCGGCGCGTCTGGCCCGGGCCACCGTCGAAGGCGCTGCGGAGTTGATGTTTCGCAGTTCCGACATCCAGCCGTCCGCGCTCCGGCGGGACGTTACCTCCCCGGCCGGAACCACTGCGGCCGGGCTTGAAGTGCTGGCTGGCCCTGGCGGCTTGGAGCCGCTCATGGAACGTACCGTGGCGGCAGCCAAACGACGTGCCGGTGAACTGGCGGGTTGAAGCCCGAAGGCGCCCACACCTCGGGCCCTTACAAGCTTGCGGAGCTTGACCGCTTGGACTTGACGGTGTCACGGCCTAGATAAGCACTTCGAGAAACGGAGATCCGCGATGACCATGGACGTCCCCAACGATCCGCACGCCTCGGAACATTCATCCGATGGCGGCGGCCCTAAACCGAAAGCACCCGCGTCTTCGCACAAGGACCGGATCATCGAAGCTTTGATGGAACTCGCGGCGGAACGGGAATGGGCCGATTTCGGCATCGGCGATGTCGCACAGCGGGCAGGCCTGTCCCTGGCCGACTTCCGCGACGCCTTTCCGTCCAAGGGGGCTGCTCTCGCGGCCTTCGCCCGCAAGATTGATCGAATCGTTCTCGATCAGGCCAGCACGGGCTTGGCCGAGGAGGCGCCACGCGAACGACTGTTCGACATCCTCATGCGCCGGCTCGACGCGCTGGCGCCCTATCGCCTCGGTCTTCAGAGCGTCGTGGAATGGGTGAAAGCGGATCCTCTCGCCGCTACCGCCTTAAACGGCGTCGTACTCAATTCCATGCGTTTCATGCTGGTGGCATCGGGTATCGAGCTCGAGGGTCCAAGTGGGGCGATCAAGCTTCAAGGGTTGGCATGGGCATGGTGGCGCGTCCTCGGCGTCTGGTTCGAAGACGAGGACACGGGCCTAGCGCGCACCATGGCGGCCCTCGACAAGGAATTGTCGCGAGGTGAGACCTGGGTCGCTCGGGTGGATGATTTTGACCGGCTGGTCTCTCCCCTGCGACTGATCGGTCGTGCCATGATGGATGCGGGCCGCAGAAAGCGCGATCGCCGCGCCTCACCGAACAGCCATCCGGCCGAGGGGATCGATGCCGATCCCGTGGTCTGAGCCATGACTGCCGCCAAAACGCCAGTGGCGCCGACCATCGCATTCGAGGAGTTCCTTGGTGTCGACATTCGGGTCGGTACGATCGTCAAGGCCGAGCCCTTTCCGGAGGCCCGCAAGCCGGCCTACAAGCTGATGATCGATTTTGGCAGCGACATCGGCCTCAAGCGATCATCCGCGCAGATTACCCGCCACTATGATCCGCAGGGACTTGTGGGACGGCAAATCGCGGCGGTGGTGAACTTCAAGCCTCGGCAGATCGGTCCCTTCATGTCCGAAGTGCTGACGTTAGGCTTTCCGGATGTGGAGGGCGAGGTGGTTCTGATCGGGCCGGCGCAGCCCGTTCCCAACGGTGGTCGATTGTTCTAAGTTGGAAGCTGGTTGAGCACGCCTTGACCAACAGCCGCCAAATCCGATAGACACCGCGCGTCGTTTTGATTGGGGAAACCGGCACAGCGGACAGGTTAACGGGGTCAGGATGTGTCATCACGACACCCTCAACTCGGTCGAGGGTTTCTGAATGTCCATACAACCCACCGCACGGGATTGGAGGCTTGCCTCCAACGATATTTTCCGTTGTTTTACCGGATGGCATGTCTGGGCCCTGATGGGCGTGAGCGATGTGCGTCAGCGCTATAAGCGCTCGCGTTTCGGGCAGTTCTGGATCACGTTCAGCATGGCCATTTTCGTCGCCGGAATCGGCGTCGTCTATGGCGGATTGTTCCATGCCAACATCAGTGATTACGTTCCTTATCTGGCCGTGAACATGACGGTCTGGACCCTTATCTCCGGGACCATCACGGACGGCACGATGACATTCGTGGAGGCTGCCTCCCACCTAAAGCAGGATTCATTGCCAAAGACTTCCTTTGTGATGCGTATCCTTGTGCGCAACATGGTGACATTTGGCCATAACCTGCTGATCATTCCGATCGTCTTCGTCATCTTCCTGGTGACGCCGAGCCCCGTGGCTTTGCTGGCCATCCCAGGGTTGGTCCTAGTCCTGATCGCGACGTTTTTCAGCACGCTTGGTCTGGGCATTCTGTGTACACGCTTCCGCGACCTGCCGCAGATCGTCGCCAACATGATGCAACTGGCCTTTTTCGTGACGCCTATCATGTGGCACATCGATCAACTCGGCCGCCGAGGAGAGATCATCAAGGTCATCAATCCATTCGCGTCGTTTTTACGAATCGTGTCCGAACCCATGCAGGGACGAATCCCGGACCTTCAAACCTACGCCAGCGTGTTCATCTATCTCTCCCTTCTCTTCCTTATAACCTGGCCGCTCTTCGCACGATTTCGTGCCAGGATCGTCTACTGGCTCTAAACCAGGACCATTGCATTGGCTTCCATCGAACTCGTCAACGCGTCGGTCGAGATCCCCATCTATAATTCCCGCGGCCGTTCTTTGAAGACCACGTTGCTCAAACGCGTCGGTGGTCAGGTCGAGGCGAGCGGGCGCGACGTCGTCAGCGTCAAGGCACTGCGCAACATCAACCTGTCCCTGGTTCCCGGCGACCGCATCGCACTCATCGGGCACAACGGGTCGGGCAAATCGACGATGCTCCGTGTTTTTTCCGGATCCTATGAGCCCTCGACAGGCCACGCCGACATTCACGGCACCGTGTCCTCCTTGATCGACATGATGATGGGTATGGATCCTGAGCTGACAGGAGCCGATAACATTATCTTGCGGGGCGTCTTCGTCGGCATGTCGCTCAAAGAAGCGCGCCTCGCCATACCTGAGATCGCCGAATTCTCGGAACTCGGTCCTTACCTGCATTTGCCGATGCGGACATATTCGAGCGGCATGGTGATGCGGCTGGCCTTCGCGATTTCCACGACCCGTTTTCCCGACATCCTGCTGTTCGACGAAATGATCAGTTTCGGCGACGCGTCGTTTTCCTGGAAGGCCAAGGCCCGGGTGGATGCCATGCTCGGCAAGGCCAGCATCCTGGCGCTCGCCTCGCATGATTTCGCCTCCCTCAAGACCTATTGTAACCGCGCGATCCTGCTCCAGCAAGGAACCATCGTCTGCGAAGGAACGGTCGACGACATCTGGAAATTTTACATAGAAAGCCAGAGCGAAAGTGCGTAATTTTGTCAGCGAGCTACTAACTCCGTCCTCATTCACCGCAATGTCGGAAAATCAAAGGCGGGCATTATAACGCCGCACAGACCGCGATCTCGCTGCCCTTGTCGACCGGAGTGGACTGAGCTTTATGATCCTGGCGAGAAAGCTACGATCGGCGATGCGGCTCTATCGGAGCGGCGGCCTGTCATTGATCGCTGATCTCGCTTGGGATCAATCCCGCGGTTATATCGAAAGCAATGCGATCCTGCCCCTGCGCGACGCGCAGCGGGCGCTGATGCTCACGCGGGTCTTCAACGACCGCATCGACTATCCCCATGTCGCCTTCGACGCAGAAGACGCGGCCTCCTGCCAGACGCGCTTACTGCTCCCCTATCTTCGGCGCCAATTTTTCGATGTCGTGCGCCTCGCGGACCTCGATCGCCTCGAGGATGCCGACATCCTCCTCGTCGCCGACAGTCTTTATCGCCGATGGGAGTTCCTTCGGCTTGACGCCTCTCTGCCAGGATGGTGCGCCCGCCTCACGGGCACCAAAGCCTCGCCCGTGCTCGACATGATGAGCCGCCGCGTCGCCTTGCGACTGGGCCGCCTCGGCGAAGCTGGTGCCGGCCTTCCGCGTGACGGCGGCGACATGGCGGCCTGCTTTTTGCGCGCCGAGGTGTTCGACGCCCAGGGTCGGATGTCGGATGCTTCAAAGGCTTTCGAAGCAGCCCTCCATCGGCAAAGCGACGAGCCTCTGGTGCGCCTCGCCTATGCGTTTCATCTGCTCAAGCTCGGGCGAATGGCCGAAGGCTTCGAAAGCTGGGGCTTGGCGGACCGCTTGCTCGGAAACTATCCCTTGCGCAAGCGACGGCAGAGGTGGCGGGGCGAGGATCTCCAGGACCGTACGCTGATGATCATCTTCGAACATGGTCTCGGCGACATGATCCAAATGTCGCGTTTCATCCGGCCGCTGATCGAGGCCCATCCCGGCGGTCGCATCATCGGCCGCGTTCCCGCCCCCTTGGTCGACCTGATGCGCCGCTCTTTTCCGTCGGTGGAATTTGTCCCCTCCGAACAGCTGGATCCGGCTTACGATCTCTACATCCCGTCCATGCAGCTTCCGCTGCTTGTCTCATCCACCGGTCTGCGACCCAGCAGCGGCTACATCCGCCTCGATGGCCCTGTTAAGACGACCTGCCGGGAGAGCCGCCCCCGGGTGGGCGTGTGCTGGCGCGGACATCCGCGCCAATATGAACACACGCGATCGATTCCCCTGGACATGTTCTCTCGCCTGTTCGGGCGCGAGAATGTGGATTTCGTCGTCCTCCTCCATAGTCTGACGCCCGAGGAAAGCTCTTTTCTCGACGGCTTCACGCATGTGTTGCGCCCCGCCATAACGGACTTCGTCGAACTCGGGGCACTGATTGCCTCATGCGATCTTGTGGTGTCCGTCGATACCGCCGTGCCTCATCTGGCCGGAGCCGCCGGATCGCCGACCTTGCTGCTGTCGCGGCCGGACGCCTGCTGGCGGTGGGGATCGGCGGGGTCGCGTTCCGCCTGGTACGATACGATCGAGATTTTGCGTCACCCGGGCGACATGGACTGGGGGCAGGTCCTGGCCGAGGCCGACCGCCGGATCGGCACACGCCTCGCGCCCGCCAAAGCCGCCGGCGTCTCCACTGCCGTGGCGTGATGCCGGCGACAGATGTCTCATGAACCGAAGGGATGCGATCCTGCCGACAGACGCCGGCCCCGATGCCGCCAAGATCGACGGCCCCTGGCGAATTGCCGAATCCTGCAGGCTCTGCGTCGCTGCGGCCAATCCTGGCGACATGCTCGATTTCTCCCGCATGGAGCGGTTCACCACTGATCTGAGACAATCCGGGTTTCCGCTCTCGGACCTTGCCGCCTTACACGCGGGCCCCGATCTGATCGCCGCGACGAGGGACGCCGGCGGCCGACCCGTGGACATTCTTCTGGTCGATTTCGCGATCGATCTCGATCCGGCCGCGGCGATAGATTTGCGTCGGGTGGCTTCGAGCGATCCGATGATCGCCGGCGTGTCGGCACGCCACGAGAGCGGGACGATAAAAACCGATATCGATGCTTGGCGAAATATCCTTCCCCCCCTGACCTATGTTCCGTTCGGGGATCCCCGATGCCTCTACATCAAGGGATCGGTGCTCACCGAATTCGGGTCCGGGACTCTGGCTCATCCGATCGATTGGGATATCTTTGCCCTGACGGTCAATGCCTACGGGTTTCGCATGGTCAGGGCCAATCATGCGGTCTATCGATCGGGACATGCGCCGTTGAGGGATACGGCGTCTCTCGCCGCCCGGGCGAAATGCCTGGAGCCTGACTTTCCTGGCGCCCGAGGCGCCGTCACGGGTTTCCTTTCGGGAACGCCGGAGGCCGCGACGCAGCTCATCGAGGGGCTCGCCAAAGACGCCGACGGGCGCAGGACGGTGATCTTCGATCTGACCCATATCGGCGCCAAGCGGTCTGGTACGAGCGAGGTTGCGCTGGCCTTGATCCGCCGCGCCACCGAAACATGGCATGGCGACTGGGACGTCGCCGTACTCGCCCCAGTGGCGACCCATAAGTTCCACTTCGCCCCTCCAACGACGGCCCCAAGGCGCATCGATCCCGCCGACCCGGCCAGAGGCGCGGCCTTTATTCGGATCGGCCAACCGTTCAGCTGGAAAGAGATCGATGCCGCCGTCAGGCGCGCGCCGGCCCTGGTCTTTTTCATGCTGGATACGATCGGCCTCGATTGCATCCGTCTGGCGCCGGACGATCTCGACGCCCTCTGGCGCTTCACGCTCGCGGAGGCTGACGGCCTGCTGTTCAACAGTGCTTTCACTCGACGTCAGTATGAGAGGCGCTTCGGAACAAGGCCGGGTCAGCCCCGCCTGGCATCGCTTCATTCACTAGACGGGCGCGACTATGCCAAGCGGTCGGAGGTCGAACGTAAGGATGGCAGCCTGCTCGTAATCGGCAATCCCTTTGCCCACAAACGCCTCGAGCACACGGCGCTTACGCTTGCCGGGGCCTTCCGGGGGCGCATCATCACGGCATTGGGACTTCCCGCCGGAACCATCGAGGGCGTAACCGGCTACCCGTCAGGTGCGCTCGACGACGCGACGATCGCCTCGCTTTACGGACGCGCCGATCTCGTCGTCTACCCTTCCGTGTATGAAGGGTTCGGCTTTCCGCTGGTCGAGGCTCTGTCACATCGCAAGCCCATCCTGGTGCGTGACTTGCCGCCTTTCGCGGAAATCGCGGCCGGAATGCCCGAAAGCGCCAATATCTATCGGTTTCAGACGGACGCGGAACTGGTGGCCCTGGTCAAAACCTCCCCGACCTGGATTGAACCAATGGACAAGATGAGGGCGCGCAATTGGGATGATGCGGTCAGCGACCTGCGCGGGATTCTCGATGAAGCGGTCTCGTCCGTCGATTATGACCGCGTCGTAAGACGGATTGATTTCATGCGTGGCCGTCTGGCCTTCATCCGCCAAAAACCCTTCAGCGCCGACGCCGGGTTCGGCGAGGACCTCGATCGCATCGCCGCGCTGGCGGGCCGGCTCGCCAGCAAGGCGATCTATCGTCTGGCGACTTTTCCCGGAGCCGGCCCCATGCTCAATTGGTTGTCTCGCGCCGCGCGGACCGAAAAGCGATGATGATCCGCCGGGCGCTGCGTCGCCTCGCGATGGCAGCCGCTTTTCGTCCGAGTCCCAATCCTGGTCCAATCGTCGCCATCTGCCATTGTCACCATATCGAACTCGTGTCCGAACTCGGCCGCGTCATCGGCCGACTGCCGCCCGCTGCCGCCCTTCACATCACGTCGAGCAGCGAAGCCGTGCTGGCGCGCTGGGACGGCCTTAAACGGCTGCCGATGCGGCCGATCCTCCACCGTGTCGAAAACCGAGGCCGCGACATCAGGCCCTTTTTTGAAGTCGCCAAAGGGCTGTCGATCGACCCCGACACGCTGGTGCTCAAGCTACACGGCAAGCGCAGCGACTATTCGAGACGGGGCAAGGCGTGGCGGCGAGATCTTTTGAACGGATTGCTTCCCGATCGCCGCGCGCCCGGCTTCGTGGCCCAGCGGTTCAGGGACAATCCCCGCCTCGGCATGCTTGGCGCGCCAGGGTCGTTCATCGCCCATCCGGTCTATTGGGGACGAAACCGGGACACCATTGGCCGGGTCATGAGCGAGCATTGCGGAGCGGCCCCCGCCGAAGGGGATCTCGGTTTTTTTGCGGGTTCGATGTTCTGGATGCGGGGCTCCCTTCTGTCGCGTCTGCTGCCGGTCGTCGACCTCGCCGCTTTCGAGCCGGAACCGTTGCCGCAAGATGGCGCCTATGCGCATGCGGTCGAACGAATCATCGGAATGGCGGCCTTGAGCATGGGATGGGAGGTGAGCGAGGTCGGCGACCCCGCGAGCCTCGATCCCGCCAGGGTGCGCGACCGGAAGATTCCGTATATCTGATCTTCGATCGAAAAAGCGGCCGTCTCCGGCTCTCCTTGATGCGGGCGCGGTTGGTCGTTGCGGGCAAGGCGCGTTCAGCCTATATGCTGCGCATCCCCTTCATGTTCGTAGGATAAAGCCGGCCTCCGGCTTTCCATCCGGTCAACCTCTGGTGAGGCAGCCATGCATGGCCACAGACCGGTCAGGAGATCATAATGAGCAATGCGCCGTTGATGCCCAAAGCGACAGCCGTCTGGCTGATCGAAAATACGTCACTCACCTTCGAACAGATCGCCGATTTCTGCAAATTGCATCCGCTTGAGGTCAAGGGGATCGCCGACGGCGAGGTCGCGACAGGGATCAAGGGGCATGATCCGATCACGTCACTACAATTGTCCCGCGAGGAAATCGCGGCCGGCGAGAAGAATCGCGAGCATCAGCTCAAGCTCGCCGTCTCGAAGGTGCGATTGCCGCCGCCGAAAAAGACCCGTGGGCCGCGCTATACGCCGCTGTCGCGCCGACAGGATCGCCCCAATGCCATCCTGTGGCTGGTTCGCAACCATCCTGAACTGAAGGATGCCCAGATCATGCGCCTTGTCGGGACCACCAAGACCACCCTTCAATCGATCCGGGATCGAACGCATTGGAACTCGACCGGTCTCGCGCCCATGGATCCTGTCACGCTCGGACTATGCTCGCAGATTGATCTCGATTTCGAGGTCAATCGCGCCGCCAAGGATCGGCCGGCCAGCATGGAGGATCGCGGGCAAACGCTCGTATCGGCGGAGATCACCACCGCTTATCACGAGGAAGAGACCCGCCACGAGCCCTCGACGGCCGACGAATTGTTCGGAGGCCGTTCGGACGGCCGAAAGACGGATGATGACGATATCGACGTCGCGTCGATATTTTCTCGGGCGAAGCAATAACCGAAACGCCCGGCTCCAGTGTTCGGAGCCGGCCCGACGTCGGTCGGCCTATCGCAACGCCATCGCGAGGCGTTCGAGATCGTCCGGCAACGGACTTTCGAAGCGAAGGTTTTCTCCCGTGACCGGATGCTCGAAGCCCAATACGGCGGCATGGAGCGCTTGGCGCCCCAGGGCTTGCACCACGGAGCGGGCGGGTTCTGCGATCTGCAGGGCCTTGGTGCGAAATCCTGCCCCATAGACCGGATCTCCGATCAGCGGGTGGCCGATCTCGGCGAGATGCACACGGATCTGATGCGTGCGTCCGGTTTCGAGCCGGCAACGGATCATCGTCGCGACTTTGCCGAAACGCTCTTCCACGAACCAATGGGTCACCGCATGACGGCCCTGCCCAGGGCCTACGACCGCCATCTTCTCCCGGTGGGTCGGATGACGCCCCAGCGGCGCCTCGATACGGCCTTGACCCATCACGGGCGCCATCCAGGCTAAAGCCAGATAGTCGCGTACCAGGGATCCGCTTCTCCCGTGGTCGGCGAATGTCGCCGCGAGGCCCTGATGAGCCCGGTCGTTCTTGGCGACGACCATCAGGCCCGTCGTGTCCTTATCGAGTCTATGCACGATGCCGGGCCGGCGCACGCCGCCGATTCCCGAAAGGCTATCGCCGCAATGGGCCAAGAGCGCGTTGACGAGCGTCCCGGCCTCGTGGCCGGCCGCGGGATGAACCACCAGCCCTGCCGGTTTCTCGATGACCAGAAGGTCCCCATCCTCGAATACGATGGTCAGAGGGATGGCTTCTGGCGCAGGTTCGGCATCCTCGGCCGATGGAACCAGAAGCGTCACCTCCGCGTCTGGTCCGACCTTGCTATTGGGGTCCGTGGCCGGGATTCCATTGACCGACACGCATCCCTCGACGATCAGGGCCTGCAGCCGGGTTCGCGACAAAGGTAGGCCATGTCGGCGGACGAGATCGGCCAAGAGCTTGTCGAGCCGCGCCGGTGTTTGGTCGGGGTCTGTTTTGAACACCACAGGCTCCGAGGCCGGCGGTATCGGATCCGGGCCGGTCGCTCCCCCTATCGGGTTCAATGAAGGCTGACGGTCTGCAGCTCGTTTTGCCACGCGTTCGCCAGTGCCGCATCCTTCGAATCCGTGAGGAGGATCGGAATGCCATCCGCCCCAAGCAGCATGAACAAATTCAGCCCCGGCTGCATCTCGGGCGCCTGAGGGAATAGTCCTGGCACCTGCTCAGACCTGATCGCCTTGACATAGGCGATGGCGCCCTGACCCAAGTGGGTGAATTCGTCGATCGACAAGGGCTGGTCGGGTTTATGCTCGGTCTGCATCGTCTTGTTCCTCATGAATGCGGTCCATCCGGACCCGCGGTTCGTGACCCGCACGTTGCGTCTCGGGCCTCGATCCTGATCGTCCGCGTGATGGTATCCGATTCTCGCCGGCTGATATCGATCGACAACAGCCCGTCGCACAGATCGGCGCTCACCACCTCGAGGCCGTCAGCCAGTAGAAAAGCCCTTTGGAAACGACGGGCCGCAATTCCTCTATGCAGGAAGTGCCGGCATTCGCCCTCGGTCTTCTGCTCGCCACGGATCAGGAGATGGCGTTCCGTCACGGAAACGTCAAGTTGATCGGACGCGAAGCCTGCCACGGCAAAGACCAGGCGCAACATTTCCGCCCCGTCATTGGCGCTCGGCCAGCGCTCGAGATTATAGGGCGGATAGCCATCGGACTGGACCGCAAAACCACCCTCGGTGACCCGGCCGCATCCGTCGAAGCCCAGCCTGAAGGAACCCTTGAGCGGCACTGAACGCATGGACGAGCCCGGACTCCGCACGGGAGCGAGGATGGGAGCGAATCCGCTCGCGGTCAAGTTTTGCGAAAACCGTTCGCGGTGAACACCAGCCGCTTGGCGCCGAGGAAGTTGACAAAGAGCGCGACCACCGAGGCAAAGGCACCGGCGGCCACCAGCATATAGTCGCCGGGCGGCAGCAGGCCGAGGCACAGCCCAAACACCAGCCAGTTCAACGCAAAGCCGGTGGCCTGAACGCCGAGATAGGTGAGGAAGGTCGGCAGCCAAAGGCCCCGAGCCTCCGCTCCAAAGGCCCAGCGTCGGTTGCCTTCGAAGGTCAGGACCACTGCGACGGCGAATGACAAAACCTTGGCCAGCAACGGAGTCATCCCCCCGACTCTGACGAGACAGAGCAGGGTGCCGGTATCGATCACAAAGCCTAGACCACCGATGCAGCAGAACTTGATGAACCGCGCGGAGATCAAGGCTCGATCCGTGAAATGGCGAAGTTGGAACAGGGTAAGAAGAGGATTATGCCGGCCATTCCCACCAAATTCCCCCGTCGAGGTCCCCATTCATCCGTTGTCTTACACCGCGCATCCCGGTTCAACCTCGGCATGTTCTCTCGTAGAACGCCTCTAAAACGGTAGCCCGACTTGTCAGACCGATGAAACATCCTTCTCGGTCCAGCCGCTAACGTAGCATGCCAAGGGTGCAGAAAATCTTATTGTCACGGTCCATCGCATAGGCCTTGATCGAGCCGAGATCGGTCGCCAAAAGCTCTGCGAGCCATCGATCGCTTGCCAAGTCTTTTTTGTCCCGATCGTCGTCGATCGAAGCGGCATCGAGCCCCGCGACGCCAAGTCCGATCACTGTCCCCGACGGATCGAGAAATATCAGCTTCGGGACCATCCGCCCCGATGGTCCGGAGAAATGCCCCGTCACCCGCCATCCCGACCGCGTCCCGTCCGACACCGCGGCAGTTTCAGCGATGTCCCCCTCGCACCGGGGAAGATCGGCTCCCGGCGATCCTTCCGTGAAGGGCTTGCCCAGCCAGCCCGTCCAGTCTTCGGCGAAGATCGAGGCATGCGCGCTTTCAAGACCCTCCCGGCGCTCGCTCACCACGCCAGGCACAGGGTAGAGCCGCTGAAGCAGGCCTGTGTCGCCATTCGGCACGATCAGTGCGGGTGCCGCCGCATTGAGGCGATGGGCCAGCCTGATCGCCGGAACGGCCAGACGCGGCTCCCTGACGGCCCCGATCAGCGTGATCAGCCCAAGCCCCAGAATGCCCCACACCTGCCTTTTCGGAGGCAATCGCGACACCACCAACAGGAATATGGCAATCCAGAAGAGGATCACCGCCGTATTGTAGCGGCCCGCCGTCGCCTGAACGAGACCCAAATTCAACCGCCCCAGCGCCGTCAGCAGACACATCCCGACGACGAAAGCGCTCAGGCCGAGGAGGGAGACCTCGGCACGTGCCTTGCCGTTGGGACGGAACACGCTGCCTGTCGCGAGGATGAGAAACAGGATGATGCCCACTGTGCCTGAAAGCAGGCGCGTCCCGAGTGAATCGAATCCCGCCAGAGGTCCCGGAAACGCTCCCAGTTCGATGAGCAAGAATTCCCCGACACCAAAAATGTCGACGGCGTCCTTGGCGGGACCAGCCGCCTGCGACGGGCTGGAATATCCATAGAAGTAGCCGGCGATCAACGCTGCCGCCAATATCACAAACCAAACGGTCGTCGCACGAGATCGCTTAAAATAGAGCGACATAATGATGGTATTCAATGTAATAATAAGGCCGCTTGCCAGCGACCATACTGCTACAATTTCAAATATCGATACCAGTATTATATCTATATATTCCAATTTGGATTTCGTTATTTGACAATTGACGAATACAGCCGCGATACAAACCAGAAAGAATTGCACCTGGAAGGGCGATGCAAGGTTTTCCCATTGCATGGCAAGAAAGACCAAGGCAAATATAAAACTGCCGATGACAATCTTGGCGTTCCGACCGGTATCGATGCAGCGCAGCGCCATCGCGGTCAGCAGGCCGCCGATGCCAGCCTGCAAGGCCACATTGGCCACGAGCATCAAATCGTTTCGTTCGTCAAAGAACCGGGCGTCGGCCCAGAACATGAGGCGGGGGAAAAAGAGCCTATGTTCGTTGTGCTGGCTGAGCAGCCAGGACATAGTGATCTCGCGTCCGCTAATGAGGTTGTCCCACTGGTCCCAGTATGGAAACGGACGACGACACAGAATAATCATATAAATGGTGTATATTATAACAAAAATAGATGATAAAAATGATATACCTGCAAATACAGTGCCAATATTTTCGTAGGATTTATTTTTTATTTGCTTATCATCACTGATTTTTAAAGACATATTCCGATAATTTTCGTTAATCATCAATATGTAACGCAGCCTGCAACACCCATAGAGATGATACCGTTGAAACCTTTTACGACATTGATCATGCTTCTGCTCGGGGTCTATCTCCTGGGGCTATTCCAGGTTTTAATTCTTCCGCCGTTCGAAGGATTCGACGAGACGGCGCATTATTCCTACCTTCAACAAATCGCCTTGACCGGGACTTGGCCACGCCACGGGCAGCCCATGTCCGCCGATATAGACGATTATTTAAAAGTCGCGCCGACCGCAACGTCGATGAACCCGTCCTGGACCTATGACGGCTTCTTCGCTGCATCGAGAGAGGTGATCGCGGCCGGGCGGGCGATGATACATGCGCAACTGCCGGAGCCAAGATCGTGGCGCGCCGGGACGATCGTCAATTGGGAAGCGCAGCACCCGCCGCTCTATTATGCTCTTCTGGCGCCTGCCTTTCGCCTTGCGGCACACTGGAGCCTCGGCGGTCGGCTTCTGCTTCTGCGAGCCATCTCCTATACGCTGAGCTGGCTCGGCCTGTGCATGGCCGCTTTCGCGGCGATGCCCCATATCGGCGATCGCGATGCGTCCCTCACCCCGACACGTCTTGCCCCTGCCCTTTGGCCGCTTCTATTGCCGATGTGGTTCCCCGAAATGGCGCGCCTCGGCAACGACAGTCTCGTCACGCTGATGGCGGGCTTCGTTTGCTTGTTCGTCAATCGTTCGTTCCAAGGCGGTGGAAGTCGGGCAAATTTCCTGGCGATCGGTATCGGCCTCGGCCTCGGTTTGCTCACCAAGGCGACGTTTCTCCCCCTCACGGTCGGCGTCTTCGTCATCTTGGCCTTCCGGGCCTTCCGCGACACCGCCCGTCCGGGGTTCGAGCGCTGTCTCGATCTTGCGACCTTGATCGCCGCGACCCTGGTCATCGCGGGATGGTGGTATGGGGAGCAAATGCTTCAGACCGGAAGCCCGATCGGATCCAATGATGCGATCGAACTATCCCACGGTATCAGCGTCGCCGGGGGGTTGCACCAGCATCTCACGCTGTCCGCGTTCTTCCGGATGCTGGGGAGTTTCGAGCTCTCGTTCGTGGTGTGGACGGGAACATGGTCATTGACCTCGCCACCTTTCCTAACTCTGCTTCCCCTATTGTTGGGGGGCGCTCTTTTGATAGTCTATGCGGTTTGGTTCAAAATCGGCCAGAACTCGACCTTACGCGAGTCGCTTGCACTATTGACATTAATTCTATTCTTTCTCGCGTTGGTCTACCAGTCGATGATCCTAATGGCCGTTGTCGGAAGTCCGGCTCCGGCGTGGTATCTCCATTCCTATGTGGCGGTACTCTGGCCGTTGCTGGCATGGAGTGTCGCCGGAGCGTTGAAGAATGGACTTTTGACCAGGATTTTATGGGCTCAGATCGTCTACTCCCTTGCCTATATTCTGCTCGCCGTGAGCGCGGAAATCATGTTTTTCACGGGATGCGCCGTGAAGCCTGAACTTTCGCATTATCTCGATTTTTCGAAGGCCGGCGCCTGCATCGCCGATCCGGGTCTCGTCTTCGAGCGCCTCGCCGTCATTGCCTTCCCCGGGCTGGGCTTGGTGTGCTTCGTCACCGGCTTCGGCTTGCTGGCGACCGGCTCCATCGGAGCCATGAGGGCGATGATTCAAAGCCGAGCCACGGTTCAGCCCTGACGGCGGCGAGGAGAGGATTGACTTTTTCTCTGGATTTTCTCCCTTGACGCAATCCATGGCTGGTGCTAGCCAAAATCCCTGAATTTAAAGGCAGCGGCTACACCAATGTCCAAAATCCTTATCGTACGACGAGCGCCTGGAGCGGACCGAGACTGATCTCGGCTTCCGATCCTGGCGCTTACCCCAAGGCCCTTCGCGGGCCTTTTTTGTTGCCTTTTTTCCTGGACCCCAGACAACCGACCGGAGCTTGAGCAATGTCGAGACCTATGACCGGCGCCGAAATGGTGGTCGAGGCGCTGAAGGATCAGGGCGTCGATACGCTCTTCGGTTATCCGGGCGGCGCAGTCCTGCCGATCTACGACGCCTTGTTCCATCAGAACCATGTCCGCCACGTTCTCGTGCGGCACGAACAAGGCGCCGCCCACGCGGCCGAGGGCTATGCCCGCTCGACCGGCAAGGTCGGGGTGCTCCTGGTCACCTCCGGCCCCGGCGCCACCAATGTCGTCACCGGCCTGACCGACGCTCTCCTCGATTCGATCCCGCTCGTCTGCATCACCGGGCAGGTGCCGACCCATCTCATCGGGTCCGACGCGTTTCAGGAATGCGACACCACCGGCATCACCCGAAACTGCACCAAGCACAATTACCTGGTGCGCCGTATCGAGGATCTGCCGCGCATCCTGCACGAGGCCTTCTGGGTGGCCTCGCATGGCCGGCCGGGTCCCGTCGTCATCGACATTCCAAAAGACGTGCAATTCGCCGCCGGGCTCTATGTCGGGCCTGAAAACATCGTCCATCGCAGCTATCAGCCCAAGATCAAGGGCGATATCGACAAGATCAAGCAGGCCCTGGCCATGATGGCGACCGCCAAGCGGCCGGTGTTCTATACGGGCGGCGGCATCATCAACTCCGGACCCCGCGCGTCGGCGCTGCTGCGCGAACTCGTGGCGATGACCAATTTCCCCATCACCTCCACCCTGATGGGCCTTGGGGCCTATCCGGCCTCGGGCAAGAACTGGCTCGGCATGCTCGGCATGCACGGCACCTACGAAGCCAACCATACGATGCACGATTGCGACCTGATGATCGCGGTCGGCTCGCGCTTCGACGACCGAATCACCGGCCGGCTCGACGCTTTTTCACCCGGTTCCAAGAAGATCCACATCGACATCGACCCCTCCTCGATCAACAAGGTGGTGAAGGTCGATCTTGGCATCGTCGGCGATTGCGCGTCCGTGCTGCAAGACATGGTCTCGCTTTGGCGCCGCGACAATCGCGCGGCCGACCAGAGCGCGCTCCGCGACTGGTGGAAGCACATCGAGGGGTGGCGCCAGCGCAAGTCGCTGAGCTTCCGACCGTCGAAGAAGACCATCAAGCCACAGCACGCGGTGCAGCGCCTCTACGAACTCACCAAAGGGCATGACACCTACATCACGACCGAAGTGGGTCAGCACCAGATGTGGGCTGCGCAACATTATGGCTTCGAGGAACCGAACCGCTGGATGACCTCCGGAGGCCTCGGCACCATGGGGTATGGTCTGCCGGCCGCGATCGGCGTTCAGATGGCCCATCCCCAGGCGCTGGTGATCGACATCGCGGGGGAGGCGTCGATCCTGATGAACATGCAGGAAATGTCGACCGCCCTGCAATATCGGCTGCCGGTGAAGATCTTCATCCTCAACAACAGCTATATGGGGATGGTGCGCCAGTGGCAGGAACTGCTGCATGGCGGCCGCTATTCCGAAAGCTATTCCGAGGCGCTACCCGACTTCGTGAAGCTGGCTGAGGCCTATGGCGGCGTCGGCATTCGCTGCGACGATCCCGCAAAGCTCGACGACGCCATCCGGCAGATGATCGACACGCCGCGTGCCGTCATCTTCGATTGCGTCGTCGACCGGATGGAAAACTGCTTCCCCATGATCCCGTCGGGCAAGGCGCATAACGAGATGATCCTCGCCGACCTCGGCGACGACGCCGGGATCGAGATGGGCTCCGTCATCGACGAGAAGGGGAAAATGCTGGTGTAGTCCTTATCCTTCTCCCGCCTGCGGGAGCAAGGACGCACTGTCACGTCTTCCCTCATTCGACCCGGCTGCGCCGGGCCACCGTCTCCCGTAAACGGGAGAAGGTGCACAAGGACTCCACCCCATGAACGCCATGACCTCACCGCCGCCGCCCTCCCCCTATTCCTCCGCCCTCGCGACCTCGAATACCGAAACTCACACGCTGTCGGTGCTGGTCGACAACGAGCCCGGGGTTCTGGCTCGCGTCGTCGGCCTTTTTTCGGGCCGGGGCTATAATATCGAGAGCCTCACGGTCGCTGAAGTGGCCCATGCCGAGCACCTGTCGCGCATCACCATCGTGACATCGGGAACCCCCGAGGCGATCGAGCAGATCCGTCATCAGCTGGAGCGTCTCGTGCCGGTCCACCGGGTAACAGATCTCACTCTCCAGGGGGGCGCGGTCGAGCGCGAACTGGCCATGGTCAAGGTGAGAGGCAAGGGCGAGGACCGTATGGAAGCCCTGCGCCTGTCGGAGGCCTTTCGCGGGCGGGTGGTCGATGCAACGACCGAAAGCTTCGTCTTTGAATTGACGGGGGCGCCGTCGAAAATCGACCAATTCGTCGAGCTGATGCGCCCTGTCGGCCTCGTCGAAGTGTCGCGCACCGGCGTCGCGGCGATTTCCCGAGGGCCGGACGCCATGTGAGGCGGCCATGCCGGCCGACCTCTTTTGGGCCTTGGCGGTCTTCGCTTTCGTCAGTTCGGTGACGCCCGGGCCGAACAATATGATGCTGCTGGCCTCGGGGCTCAACTTCGGCTTCCGCCGAACCATTCCGCACGCGCTCGGGGTCGCCTTGGGGTTCACCCTGATGGTGGCGCTTGTCGGCCTGGGTCTGGCCGGCCTCTTTTCGCGTTATCCCGTGCTGCTGATCGCCATGAAATGGATCGGGGCCGCCTATATGGTCTATCTGGCGTTCAAACTGGCGCGCTCGAAGGGTATGAAAGACAGCGCCACACCCGGCCGTCCCTTGACGTTCCTGCAAGCGGCGGCCTTTCAATGGGTCAATCCCAAGGCCTGGATCATGGCATTGACGGCCGTCGCCACCTACACCCTGCCTGACCGCTACGTCGTAACGGTGCTTGTCGTGGCTCTCGTGTTTGGCGCCGTCAACCTTCCCTCGGTATCGACCTGGGTCGTGTTCGGCTCGGCCCTGCGCCATTCCCTCAGCAATCCCAAAATGCTGAGGGCCTTCAACTGGACCATGGCGGCGCTGCTGATCCTGTCGCTATATCCCGCCCTGCGGGAATGACGATCGCGCCAAATTTAGTTTGGCCTGACAGTCGGGGCTGAGGTTTTATCAGCCGCTGTTTGATCGCTCAACTGGCCGGGCAGGACACGGCGCGGCGTCAGAGTAGCCTGCGGCCCGCTCGCGCTCTTGATGCCCGGCTTCTGAACCGGGGCCTGGGCGGTCGGCAGCACTGTAGGGGCCGCTGGAGGCTGATCCACGCTCGGCACAGTCGGATTGGAGCCGACAATTCCGCCAAAGCTGATGACACGGTCGAAGAAGGCCGTTGCGGTGCTCTTGGGCTCGGTGCTGGCATAGGCCGAGGGTGCCGCCGCGAAAGCACCGGGCACGCTGCCTGTCGCATCGGGCACCGTCGCTTTCGCGACCACCGTCGTCGTCTTCATCTTGTCGGCCGCAATGGCCTTGGCCAGCCGCGTCGCCGTCATCTGCACGGCCGCGGGCTTCAGGCGCGGGCCATCGTCGAGCGCGATTTCCATGGGCGGGGACGCGATGGCGTCGGGACGGCTCACCTCGGCGAAGCGGTTGGAGAAGATCGGGTTCTGTCCGCCGTCCTGATAGACGGTGCGGATCGGCTTCACTCCCTTGGCGACGAGGCTCGCGATCTCGGACTGGTCATGCGTTTCCTTCTCCGACAGAAGGGCACGGATCTCGGCATTCTCCTCGAGCGGCGGGCACGCGGATTCGGCATCGAAGCGGGCGCCGCCCTTCGGCGTGCCGAAGACGTAATGCTTGGCGCATACGCCCACCGGAGGCTGCGTCTTGGTTGCCTCGAAATAATCCGAGCCACGCTTAAGCTCGCGCCAGAATGCGATATTCGGATCGAGCCGATATTTGGCCATGTTCTCGGCCGTCATCCGGAACGGGAAGGATTCCATCTGAATGGCGCGCTGGCCGCCGGCGAAAGCCTCGCGGGTGATGGCGTAGATTTCCTCGATCTGCTTGTCGGTCATGGAGAAGCAGCCAGCCGAGGAGCAGATTCCATGCACCATGATGGAGCCGCCCGTACGGCCCCACGCCCGATCATAGGCATTGGGATAGCCCACGTTGAAGGAGAGATAATAGGCCGAGTTGGGATTCATCGACCCCGGCGTCACCGTATAGAACCCCTCGGGCACCTGACGGTCGCCTTCGCGAACCTTCGGGCCGAGTTGGCCGGACCAGCGGCACATCGGGAAGGTTTTCACATAGGTGTAGGCGCCATCCGCCTTCTGCTTCCAAATTTCGAGTTCCGCTTCCTTCTTGAAGGCGCGGATCAGCATCGGGGCGTTCCGGTCGGTCCCCTTCGTCTTCATCAGCGTGAGGGTTTCGTCCGGGATCGGCGCATAGGCCCGGTAGCCATTGGCGCCGCTCAGGCCTTCGTCGCAACCCGCCAGAAGGGCGGCGCCGCAAGCCAGAAGGGCCAGACGGGAAATTACTCTGAACGCACGTCCTGCCGGCATTTCGCTCGATTCCACTGCTTGTGCCAAGCGTCACGGTCGAGGCCGCGTTCCCTGGCACGACGTGATTGACCTCGATGTCGAGACCCGCATGGCTTGCGCCACTCAAGCGAGCCGACCAAAGAGATGTCGCCACCGAACACCGTTAGGCTTCTAACCTTAAGCCAAGGTTACCGCAACCCTCGCGGTCAGGAGTGAAAAGTTCCATGCCGGCACGGAAAAATTCGCTCGCGCGGGGCAGCCCGATAAGGCGCGTTCATCGACGCCCTATGGCCAGGAACTTGTCCGCCCGGGCCTTGCGGATGTCGTCGCGCGAAAGTCCCGACAGTCCCGCCAGCGCCTGTTCGATCGCGTCGCCCGTCGCCCGGATGGCGGCTTCGGGATCACGATGCGCCCCGCCCGGCGGTTCCGACACCACCGTGTCGACGATGCCGAACCGGAACAGGTCTTGCGCCGTGATCTTCATGCTGGTGGCCGCATCCTGCGCCCGGCTCGAATCATGCCACAGGATCGAGGCCGCGCCCTCCGGCGAGATCACGCTATAGATGGAATGTTCGAGCATGATGACCCGATTGGCGGCCGCGATGGCGATGGCGCCGCCCGACCCGCCTTCGCCGATGATGACCGCGACATTGGGGCTGCCGAGTTCGAGGCAGGCCTGCGTCGAGCGCGCGATGGCCTCGGCCTGACCGCGTTCCTCAGCTTCGATGCCTGGAAAGGCGCCCGCCGTATCGACGAGCGAGACGACAGGCATATCGAACCGGTCGGCCAGTTCCATCAGGCGCGTAGCCTTGCGGTAGCCCTCCGGTCGAGCCATGCCGAAATTGTGTTTGATGCGGCTTTCGGTGTCGGAGCCTTTCTCCTGTCCGATGAGACAGATGGCGCGCCCACGGAACCGCCCGAGACCACCCACGATAGCCTCGTCCTCGCCAAATACGCGATCGCCCGCCATGGGCGTGAAATCATCAATCAACCGCCTGACGTAATCGGAGAGGTGCGGCCGCTCCTGGTGCCTGGCCACCTGGGTCTTCTGCCAAGGCGTGAGACTCATATAGAGATCGGCCAAGGCCTTCGCGGCCTTGACCTCCAGGCGGGTCAGTTCCTCACCGATCGGGATCGAATCCTCGCTGCTCGATACCGCGCGCAGTTCTTCGATCTTGGCTTCGATCTCCGCCACGGGTTTTTCGAAGTCCAAATAGGCGCGCATGTGATCCGAATCGATTGTGCCGTGCGATCCGCAGCGCCGCGAACGCATGGCACTCCGGCCCCTCGGCCTGCAAGGCGCGGGAACCTGACGGCTTGGCCCCCCGAAGTCAAGGATCGCGAAGGTTTCGGTTCGAAACGCCGGCGCGTCTAACCGTCATGCCGAAAACGAAATGGTGCGATGCAAAATCGAATTGGCTTGACGAGGGGAAAGCGACATGAAAAGTTTTACAGCACAAGAATAATTCTGCAGGTAGGACGCTCGATTGCTGACTCAGAAGCTGGCCGCCATTCTCGACGATGAGAAAAGTCTCGCGGCGCGCGCCGCTTGGCTTCATTTCATCGGCGGGATGACGCAGGGCGAGGTGGCGGCGCGACTGCAGATTCCCAATGTGAAAGCGCATCGGTTGATCACCCGCGCGAGCCGGGAAGGCATGATCCGTGTTTTCGTCGATGGCGATGTTGCGGAATGCGTGAAGCTCGAACAGCGTCTGCGCCAGCTTTATGGCCTCTCTTTCTGCGAAGTGGCTCCGGATATCGAGAGCGACCCGCTCCCGCTCCGCACGTTGGGCGTGCTTGGCGCCCGTTTTCTGAGAACGGCCTGCGACACAGAAGAGGATGCGGTGATCGGCCTTGGCCATGGCCGTACCTTAGCGGCCTGCGTCGAGCATCTGCCGAGGGGCAAAGCCGGGAATATCCGGTTCGTTTCGCTGCTCGGGGGCTTCACCCGTCGCTTTTCGGCCCATCCGTTCGACGTCATCAGCCGGATCGCCGAGCGCACAGGCGTCGAGGCCTTTGTCCTGCCGGTCCCGTTCTGCCTCAATTCCGCAGAGGATCGCGCGGTCATCATGGCCCAAAAAGGTATTGACGCGGTCTTCGACCTTGCCCGAAAAGCCACGCTGCGTTTCGTCGGAATCGGCACCGCCGATGGCGGCGACGCTTCGCTGGTGTCATCGGGCATGATAGAGCCGCATGAGTTCGAGGAGATCGAACGCGCCGGCGGATGCGGGGAGGTGTTGGGCCACTTCTTCGACAAGCATGGCGGCCGGGTCGAGACCGACCTGACAGGCCGCCTGGCGTCCTTGTCGTACGACGACCTGAAATTCGGCAAGCTGGTGGCGGTAGCAGGTGGGGTGAGAAAGCCCGCCGCGATCAGAGCGGTGCTGCAGAGCGGCTTGCTCCACGGCCTCTTGACCGACGAGCGAACCGCCCAAATCCTGGCGGGACCGCGTTCCGACCCGTAGCGGCCGGCAACAATAAAAAAAGCAGATATAGATTCAAAAAAGGGAGATAGGAAATGTTCGACAAGGAAAAAGATCTTTTCGACGCTTATGTGAACAAGCGGGTTAGCCGGCGTGAAGTGATGAGCCGCACCGCCAAGCTCGGCATCGGGGCAGCGGCCGCCCATTCGCTGATGGGCCTTGCCTCGACCCAGGCCATGGCGGCCGATTTCGACTGGAAGGCCAACAAGGGCAAGTCGCTCAAGCTGCTCCTCAACAAGCATCCCTACGCGGATGCGATGATCGCGGACATCGAGAGCTTCAAGACGCTGACGGGCATGAACGTCACCTATGACGTCTTCCCCGAGGACGTCTATTTCGACAAGGTCGTGGCGGCCCTGTCCTCGAAGTCCGACCAGTACGATGCCTTCATGACCGGCGCCTACCAGACCTGGACCTATGGTCCGGCCGGCTGGGTCGAGGATCTCAGCCCCTATATCAAGAGCGCCGAGAAGACGAACCCCCAATACAATTGGGAGGACATTCTGCCCGGCCTGCGCGCCTCCACGGCCTGGAACGGCGTCGCCGGCGCGGCGCTCGGTTCGGCCGATGCCAAGCAATGGTGCATTCCGTGGGGCTATGAGATGAACAGCCTCACCTACAACAAGAAGATGTACGATAAGCTCGGCCTGAAGGCGCCGAACAACATGGCCGAACTGATGGACGGCGCCGCCAAGTTCCAGAAGGACGCGGGCGGACCTTACGGCATCGGCGTGCGTGGTTCGCGTTCTTGGGCGACCATTCACCCCGGCTTCCTCTCAGCCTATGCCAACTTCGGCCAGCGCGATTTCACGGTGAGCGACGGCAAGCTGAAAGCCGCGATGAACACCAAGGAATCCAAGGCTTTCCATGCCGACTGGGTGAAGATGATCCAGGATTCGGGCCCCAATAACTGGTCCACCTACACCTGGTATCAGGTCGGCACGGATCTGGGCGCGGGCGCCTCGGGCATGATCTACGATGCCGACATCCTCGGCTATTTCATGAACGGGGGCGACAACAAGGAGGCCGGCAACCTCGGTTTCCACGCCTTCGCGCCGAACCCCGCCGCCAAGGCGCCGACCCCCAACGTCTGGATCTGGTCGCTCGCCATGTCGAGCTTCTCGAAGCAGAAAGATGCCACCTGGGCCTTCATGCAATGGGCATCGTCGGTCGAACACGGCATGTTCGGCGCCCGCAAGATGGACTTCGTCAACCCGGTCCGCGCCTCGGTGGCGGCGGACAGCGAATGGCGCGCGAAGATCAACAAGAGCTATCCGGGCTATATCGACCAGTTGGATGCGTCCGCCCCGGGAGCCAAGATCTATTTTACCGCGCAACCGCTGTTCTCCGACCTCACCACCGAATGGGCCTCGACCCTGCAGCAGATGGTGTCGAAGGAGCTTCCGGTCGACGAAGGCCTCGACAAGCTCGCCGCCTCCACCGACCAGCAGTTGAAGGACGCGGGTCTGGGCTAGGCGCCTCTCTACCCGTCTCCCGTTTACGGGAGACGGTGCCCGATAGGGCGGATGAGGGCAAGATCAGGCCTGGGATTTCCATCATCCGTCACGGCGTCGCCGCCACCTTCTCCCGCAAACCGGAGAAGGACGAGACATGCCCCACAACGGATCGCCGCCTCATGGCCATGACCACCACCGACACCGCCCCGCGCAGACGCGGAAGTTCCCCTGCGTTTCGGCGGGCGCTGCCTTATCTGCTGAGCCTGCCGGCGCTCCTGGTCTGCGTCGCGGTCCTCGTCCCCTTCGTCACGGCCGTCTATTATTCGATGCTGCGCTACCGGCTCAGTCAGCCGTTTCTCAAGGGGTTCATCTGGTTCGGCAACTACAACAGCCTGATCCATGACTCGGAATTCTGGAATACGGTCTGGATTTCGCTGCTCTACACGGTCCTGACCGTGGTGGTGGAGCTGCTGCTCGGGCTTGGCGTCGCCATGCTGCTGCGCCAGCGCAATCGGGTCAACAATTTCATCTCGGTGATGCTGCTTCTCCCGCTGATGACGGCACCGGCCATCGCGGCGCTGATGTGGAAGCTGATGACGAACCCTAATTTCGGGGTGCTGTCCTATCTGATCGGCCTCGTCGGCCTGAGCGATTTCCGCTGGGCGTCCAGCCCGTCCTCGGCCCTCTTTACCGTCGTGCTGGTGGACACCTGGGTCTACACGCCCTTCATCATGATTTTGCTGCTGGCCGGCCTACGGTCTCTGCCCCAGCAGCCCTTCGAGGCCGCCGCGCTCGATGGCGTGCCGGCAAGCTTCGTGTTCTTCCGCATCACCTTGCCGATGCTGACGCCCTATATCATAACGGCGGTGCTGTTCCGCCTGCTCGATTCGATCCAGCAGTTCGACATCATCTATGCTTCGACCCAAGGCGGGCCGGGCAACAAGCTGATGGTGTTCCAGGTCGAATCCTACCTTCAGTTCTTCCAATATACCAATGTCGGCAAGTCCGCCGCGATGCTGATGATCCTGTGGGCCATCACCTATGCGCTTTCGAACATTTTTATCAAGAATTGGCTGAAGCTGCGCGAGCGCGCTCGCGGCCACGCCTGAAGGTGAGCGGAACTATGGATCATTCTTCGCCGCTCACCCGCGTCTTGAAGGGCATCGCGCTGACGCTCGTCGTCCTGTTCTTCATGTTCCCGATCGTCTGGATTTTCTTGATGTCGTTCCAGACCAACGAAACCATCCTGTCGATCCCGCCGAGCATCGTGTTCAAGCCGACGCTGTCGAACTATACGGCGCTAATCTCCGGCAAGCTCGAATCAGCCGCCGGCACGCTCGACATCCCGTTCATGCACAACCTCCTCAACAGCGTCATCCTGTCCACCACCTCGGTGTTCATCGCGCTGCTGCTCGGCGTGCCGGCCGCCTATGCGTTCGCGCGGTTCAATTTCGTCGGCAAGGAAGATATCGCCTTCACATTGCTCTCCTTTCGCTTCGCGCCGCCGCTGCTGGTGCTGCTGCCGCTGTCCCTCTACTTTCAGGACATCCATCTCAGCGACACTTATATCGGTCTGATCTGGGTGTATCAGTTGATCGCCCTGCCGCTGATCCTGTGGATCGTGCGCGGTTATTTCGAGGATATCAGCCCGGACATCGAAAGCGCCTACCGGGTCGCCGGCCATAATTGGTGGCAGACCTTCATCAAAATCGCGGTGCCGCTCGCCGGCCCCGGCATCGCGGCGGCAGGCCTTCTGTCCTTCATCTTCTGCTGGAACAATTTCGTTTTCGCCCTCATCCTGGCCTCGGCCGACAAGCAGCCCGTCACCGTCGGCGCACTGGCTTTCGTCACCGCATCGGGGATCCAATACGGCCAAATCGCGGCCGCCATCGTGCTCTCCGTGACGCCGACGCTCCTGCTGGCGATCTATGCCCAACGCTACCTCGTCGAGGGACTTTCCCTCGGCGCGGTGAAAGGCTGAATTCATGGCTCAACTCGAGCTCAAGCATCTCACCAAGGACTTCAAGACCGGGCGGGCCGTCGACGACCTGACCCTCGACGTCGAGGCCGGCGAGATCGTCGCGATCTTCGGTCCCTCGGGCGCCGGCAAGACCGTGCTGCTGCGGATCATTTCAGGCATCGAGGAGCCGCAGTCCGGCCGCGTGCATATCGGGGGCCGTGACGCCACGGACGACAGTCCCGAGGCGCGGGGCATCGGCATCGCGTTTCAGAATTTCGCGCTGTTTCCGCATATGTCGGCCTACGACAACATCGCCACCGGCCTCACGGCGACCGGGGCCTCGCGCGAGGCCATCAGGGCCAAGGTCGATGCCGTGGCCAAAATGCTGAAAATCACTCATGTCCTCGGCCATAAGCCGAAGGAGCTTTCCAACGGGCAAAAGCAGCGCACCGCGCTGGCCCGTGCCCTCGTGGCGTCGCCGAAGATCCTCCTGCTCGACGATCCCCTGCGCAATGTCGACGCTAAACTGCGCTACGAGATGCGGCTCGAACTGCCGGGCCTGTTGCGGCGCTCGGGTTCTGCGGTGCTCTATGTCACCCAGGATTATAAGGAAGCGATGGCGCTCAGCGACCGCATCGCCGTGATGGTCAAGGGCCATGTGGCACAGGTCGACGAGCCGGAGGTCGTCTACAAGGAGCCCGCCACCGTCGAGATCGCGCGGCTTTTCGGGGATCCGACCATCAACCTCCTCCCCATCGAGCCGAGCTTGGACGATCATGGCCTCGCGGCGACGATCGCCAATACGCGCATCCATCTCGGCGAGGGCTTTTCGCTCACTCCAGGCCAAGGCTGCGTCCTCGGTCTGCGGCCCGAGGATCTCACCGTCGAGGATGAGGCATCCGCCGGCGCCATCCCGGTGGAGGTCTTGGCCTCGACGCCGCTGAACGAGCGCGTTGTGCTGCTGCTCAAGACCCTCGACGGTCGGGAAATTCTGGCCTCGGCGTCCGAGCCGCCATTGGCGGGCCGGGCGAGCGGACGGGCCTATGTCAGCTTCGACCCGTCCTCGATCCTGCTGTTCGATCGCGCCAGCGGCAATAGGCTTCCGCGCTCCAGCCAAGGAGCGGCGGCGCCTCGCCCCGTCGCGGCCCATGCGGTTTAATTTTGGGGCCGACGCCCTTCCTCCCCGTCATGGGAAGGGTGGCAGCCGCAGGGTGATGGGTGTGGACTTGCCCAGCGAACCCCATCTGGCGCGTCGCGCCACCTTCCCCGTCCCGGGGAAGGACAGCCTCGAGCAAAGCGTCTGATCATGGCTACCGCCCTCGCCCTCAAGGACGTCAACAAGCTCTACCAGCGCCGTGGCAAGACGGCGGTCCACGCGGTGCAGTCGCTCAACATGGGTGTCGAGCAGGGGGAGATCGTCGCCCTCCTGGGATCGTCCGGCTGCGGCAAGACCTCGACCCTGCGTATGATCGCGGGCTTCGAGGAGGCGACGTCGGGCACGATCACACTGGCCGGCCGCACCATCAACAATCTGCCCCCCTCGGGCCGCAACGTCGCCATGGCGTTCGAGGGCTATTCGCTCTATCCGCCCCTGACCGTGCGCGAAAATATCGCTTTTGCGCTGAAAAGCGCCCGCGTGTCACGTGAGGAGACATCGCGACGCGTGGCCGAGATCGCCGCGCTGGTCGAGATCGAATCGATCCTCGACCGCTACCCGTCTTCGATCTCGGGTGGGCAGCAGCAACGCGCCTCCCTGGCCCGCGCGCTGGTGCGGCGTGCCGACCTTTACCTTCTCGACGAACCCATGGGGCAACTCGAGCCCCAGCTCCGTTCGGTGCTGCGCGGGCGGATCAAGAACCTGCTCAATCAGAACAAGATGACGGCCATCTTCGTCACCCACGACCAGACCGAGGCCAATGCGCTGGCCGACCGCATCGCCGTCATGGAAGGGGGCGTGCTTCAGCAATTCGCGGGCGAGAAGGAGCTCAAGGCCAAGCCCGCCAACCTCTATGTCGCAACCTTCATCGGCGAGCCGCCGATGAATGTCTTCGATGCCCATGTGCGGCAGCGCGACGGCGGCACGATGCTCGACATCGACGGCGGCCCCTCGCTCGACTTCGGCGGCCAGGGCCTGCCGACACGGGTCTTCTATGCGCTGGAGCGGCGCCCGAAAGTCGTCGTCGGGGTTCGGCCGCATCACGTCAAGCTGGGCTCCGGGCCGTTTTCGGCGAGGATCGTCTCGAACCAATGGCTCGGCGACCAATCGCATCTGGCGGCCGAGGTTGCCGGCAAGCTAATGGTCGGGGTTTCGACCACCCGGATCCGGGCGGCGCCAGGGAGCGCCATCGCCTATGATTTCACGCCCGAGGGGCTGCATGTGTTCGACATCGAAACCGGTGTCGCCATCATCCACGGGCTTGGTGCCGCGTGACGCGCGACCTCTTCATCGGCATCGACGCCGGCACGTCGGTGATCAAATCCGTCGCCTTCACGGCGGATGGGCGACAGGTGGGCAGCTTCGCTCTGCCGAACGCCTATGTGACGGTCGAGGGGGTCGGGGCCGAACAGGACATGACGCGGACCTGGACCGATACGGCCGCGACCTTGAGGGGTCTTGCCACCCTGGTGCCGGACCTTGCCGAGCGCGCGGCGGTCATCGCCGTCACCGGTCAGGGCGACGGCACCTGGCTCATCGACGAAGACGGCGCACCTGTCGGCCCGGCGCTCATTTGGCTCGATGCGCGGGCGGCGGCCGTCACCGCCGAACTTCGGGCCTCCGAAGCGGGCAGGCGGCATTTCGAAAGCACCGGATCTGGGCTCGCGGCCTGCCAGATGGGTCCGCAATTGCGCTGGCTGGAGGCCGAACGCCCCGCCATGATGGCCCGGGCCACAACTGCTTTTCATGCCAAGGACTGGCTCTATTTCAAGCTGACCGGGGAGCGTGCGGCCGATGTCTCCGAGGGTGTTCATTCCTTCGGCGACTTTCGCACCCGGGCCTATTCGGCAGCCGTGCTCGACGGCCTGGGCCTTGGCGCCCGGCGCGGCCTTCTGCCGCCGATGATCGATGGTGGCGCGCGGACCGGATCGCTGAGCGCCGCCGCCGCGGAAAAAATCGGCTTCGGCGAAGGGCTTCCGGTCTGCCTCGGCTCTATCGACATCGTCGCGACAGCTCTTGGCGCCGGCCTCTACGACCCCCGACAGGAGACCGGTTGCACCATCGTGGGCTCCACCGGCATGCATATGCGGATTGCCAGGTCGGCCGATGCCGTGGCGCTGAACCCGGACGCGACAGGCTACACGATGGTGTTTCCGGTCCCCGGCACCTATGTGCAGCTTCAATCCAATATGGCGTCCACACTCAACATCGACTGGCTGGTCGATCTCGCCCGTGGCATCCTGCGCCAGCATGGCCTGTCGAAGTCCCGGGCCGATATCCTCGCCGACCTCGACGACCATGTGTTGGCGGCCGAACCCGGCACGCTGCTCTACCATCCCTATATTTCCGAGGCAGGGGAGCGCGGACCTTTCGTCGATGCCGCCGCGCGGGCCGAGTTTCACGGCCTATCGACCCGCCACAGCTTCAACGACTTGATGCGCGCGGTGTATGAAGGATTGGCCTTCGCGGCGCGCGACTGCTACGGCGCCATGGGGGCCATCCCTCCCGAGGTTCGGGTCACGGGCGGCGCCGCACGCTCGAAAGCCCTGCGCACGATACTCGGCGCGGCGCTCGGGACCCGCATCCGCACCTCGACCCGTGAGGAAGCCGGCGCGGCGGGCGCCGCCATGCTGGCCACGGTGGCCATCGGGGTGTTTCCGGATATGGAACGGTGCATCGAACGCTGGGTGACGCCGACGCTGGGCGATATGATCGAACCCGACGCGGCGCTTGCGCGGCGCTATGAGGCGCTGTTCCCGACCTATGTGGCGGCGCGCGAGGCCTCGGCCCCGATCTGGAAGGCCCTGCACCATCAGCGGACGTCGTCGCTCGGCCAGAAGAGTGCGCCCCCCCATGTCTAGGACGATCGCGATCATCGGTGACCGGTTCATGCATCCGGCGATCTTTCGGCAAAAGATCGAAGCCGCCGGCGGCCTAGGGCTCGACATCCGCACCCTGGAACAACCCTGGCCGGACGAGCCGATGCGGCTCTCCGCCCATGAGGATAGTCTGCGGGGGCTGCGCGAATATTTCGGGGAACCCGGGGAAATCGTCGAGTTCCTCCACGGCGCCGAGATTCTCGTGACCCATCTCGCCCCCCTCTCGGCTGAGATGCTCGAAGCCCTGCCGGCGTTGAAATTCGTTGCAGTCTCGCGCGGCGGGCCGGTCAACATCGATATGGCGGCGGCCCGCACCAAGGGCGTCAAGGTCGTCAATGTGCCAGGCCGCAACGCCAGCGCGGTCGCGGAATTCACCGTCGGCGTGATCCTGGCCGAGACCCGTATGATCCGCGCCGGCCATGAAGCCCTGCGACGGAACGATTGGCGGGGCGATCTTTATCGAGCCGACCGGACCGGCCGCGAACTTTCGGAGATGACCGTGGGCATCGTCGGCTACGGCGCCGTCGGCACGCGGGTGGTGAAACTTTTGCGGGCCTTCGGGTGCCGCATCCTTGTCGCCGATCCCTATGTGCAGATCTCCGCCGAGGACCGGGCCGCCGGGGTCGAGCACGTGGGGCTCGACGCCATCCTCAAGGAGGCGGACATCGTCTCCCTGCATGCCCGCGTGACGCCGGAGACCACCGGCATGTTCGACGCCGCCACCCTGGCCCGGATGCGGCCCGGGGTCTTTTTCATCAATACGGCGCGCGGGCCGCTGGTCGACTATGCGGCGCTCGAAGCCGCATTGCGCTCGGGGCAGATCGGTGCCGCGGCGCTCGACACGTTCTCGATGGAGCCGGTCCCTCAGGATTGGCCGCTGCTCCAACTGCCGAATGTCACCCTCACCCCCCATATCGCGGGGGCCTCGCTGCGAACCGTCACCTATGCGGCCGAACAGGTGGCGCAGGACGTACGCCGATTCCTGGCCGGCGAAGCGCTGGTTCACCTGTGTTGACGACGAGCGCCCGCTCCACCGATCGAGCGGGCCATGAAGAGGTCATCCGATGACGGATTATGGAACGGTCGATCTCGCGGTCATCGGCGGTGGCATCAACGGTGCCGGCATCGCGCGGGACGCGGCCGGGCGCGGGCTGACGGTCTTGCTTTGCGAAAAGGGGGACTTGGCGGAAGGCACGAGTTCACGGTCCGGCAAACTGGTCCATGGCGGCTTGCGCTACCTCGAATATTACGAGTTTCGCCTGGTTCGGGAGGCCCTGATCGAACGCGAAGTGCTGTTGCGCGCGGCACCTCATATCATCTGGCCCATGCGCTTCGTGCTGCCCCATTCGCCGGATCAGCGTCCCGCCTGGATGGTGCGGGCCGGGCTGTTCCTCTACGATCATCTCGGCGGCCGTAAACTCCTGCCCCCTTCACGCAAGCTCGATCTGCGGACCTCGCCCGAGGGCAAGGCCCTTAAGCCGACATTCAAGACGGCCTTCGAATATTCCGATTGCTGGGTCGATGACGCTCGTCTCGTGGTGCTGAACGCGCTTGACGCGAAACAGCGCGGCGCCACCATCCTGCCCCGCACGGCCGCGACCTCTGCCCGCCGCGAGGACGGCTTGTGGCGGGTGGAAATGCGCGGAGAAAACGGCACGCCGCATCAGGTGCTGGCCCGAGCCTTGGTCAATTCAGCCGGCCCTTGGGTCGAGGATGTCATCGGGCGCGTGGCCGGCCGGAACAGCCAATACAAGGTGCGTCTGGTCAAGGGCAGCCACATCGTCGTACCGAAATTCTGGGAGGGTCCGCAAGCCTATCTGTTCCAGAACGACGACAAGCGGGTGATCTTCGTCAATCCTTATGAAGGCAACCTCTGCCTCATCGGCACCACCGACATTCCCTATACGGGCAAGCCCGAGGATGTCGCCATCGAAGAGAGCGAGATCGACTACCTCCTCAGGGTCGTCAACCGGTATGCGGCCAAGCCGCTGGTGCGATCCGACGTGGTTTCGTCCTTCTCGGGCGTGAGGCCGCTCTATGACAATGATTCCGACGCCAGCGCCTCGGCGGTGACGCGGGACTATGTGTTCGAGGTCGATGACGCGGGCGGCAGCGCGGCGCCGTTTCTTTCCGTCTTTGGCGGAAAGATCACGACCTTTCGCAAACTGGCCGAACATGCGCTCGACAAGCTCGACAAGACCTTTCCCAAAGCCGGCAAGGCTTGGACGGCGGGCGCCACGCTGCCCGGCGGAGATATTCCGGACGCCGACTTCGGCGCCTTCCTGAGGCGGCTGCGCGGCGATTACTCTTGGCTTCCGGCGGACCTCGCCGACCATTACGCGCATCTTTACGGCACCCGGGCAGCGGCGCTGCTTGGGCCGGCCAAGACGATGGCGGACCTTGGACGCCCCCTCGGCGGGCTGCTCTACGAACGCGAGGCGAGCTTTCTGCGTGAGACCGAATGGGCCGTGACGGCGGCCGACGTCCTCCAGCGGCGCACCAAGCACGGCCTGCATATGAGCGCGGATGAAAAGCTGGACTTCGCCATCTGGATGGATGCGGCGTGAGGTCTGCGCAAGGGAGTGTATCGCTGTGATTTCGGGCTTCGGCCTTTGGCCTTTGGCGGACGCCGCCGTTGCCTGAAGGACTCTGCAACCAAGCCTTTGCCGCTGGCGGCCTCACTGACGCGACACGGTAGCCTCCTCAGGAGTGAAAGGCTATCAAGTATTATGGCATGCTTGGCCTAAAAAAAGCCTGCCATAAAGCAAAACAATCCATTTTCATCAAGGCGGACGAAATTGTACCCGGTTGCAACTTTATGATTGTCCTTGTTTTGCATAGACCAAATCGCCATAAACTGGTCGTGATGAAACAGCAATTTTTCAGTGGTGAAATTGGACCCAGACATTTTCTTCTGAAAGTCCTCAATGTGCGCAATCAGGCCCGCACGCGTACGGCCCTCACCGCCTGGGTTCATAAATACGAGGTCGTCTGAAACGCTGCCGTTGAGCAACAGATCACGTTCTTCAGATGACGTGGGACCATAGGCTGTCAGGTATTGATCCCACTGTTTTGTGCATTTTTCTTTGTCCATGAGGTTTGTTCCACAAACAGGTCTTCGTGCGCAGCCCGTCCTGATTGGGAGGCCGTCGGATCAATAGTGTCGCTTGCGTGCCGGACTGGCAATAAGATAGGGTCCTAAAAAGTTTACATACCGTCCAAGATTTATGGATCCTCTGCTCGATATCATCCGCCTGCTGCGACCGCGTGCGGCTCTTCTGGGAGCCGGCCTTGAGGCCTATGGTCGCTGGTCCTTGGGCTTTCGTAAGCGGGACGATCTTCTGTTTTGCTGGATCGAACAGGGTGGATGCCAGTTGATCCGTCCGCTCTCCCCTTCCGTGGATCTCCAGCGCGGTGACTTCATTCTAATCCGTACTTGCACATCTTTTACCCTCACCTCTGACCCGAATATGGAGCCAGTCGATAGCGAAACGGTTGTCGCGGCGACGAAAAGTTCAAGGCTCAGGCTTGGAGAAGGATCAGATCAGCCTATCGTCCTGCATGCTGGCAAGTTTGTGTTTGCTGCCGAGAATGACGACCTCGTGGCCGGCCTGCTTCCGCCCCTCGTGCACATTGCGGCCGGCGATGTTTCGCTGCATCGCGTCAGGGCGTTGTTGCCGATGATTGAGACAGAGGCGCGGCAGCGCGGTCCCGCCAGCGAATTCATTATAGTGCGCCTTGTCGAACTCCTCCTGGTGGAACTATTGCGAGCCGACATGCGCGGCGTAGAAAAAGCGCAAAAGGGGCTGTTGGCCGGATTGGCTGACCCAATAACAGCGCGGGCGCTGTCGGCGCTCCATAAGGACGTGGCGACTAGATGGACCGTCGCCAGTCTCGCGAAGCTATGCGGCGTATCGCGATCTACGTTTGCCTCGCGGTTTCGCGAGGTCGTCGGGACTGGCCCCATCGAGTATCTGCTGCATTGGCGTATGGCGCTTGCCAAAGATGAGCTACGCAGCGGAACGCACAGCATCGGCCAGATCGCCCTGGCGGTCGGGTTTCAGTCGGCGAGCGCGTTCAGCACAGCATTCACCCGCGCCACGGGATGCTCGCCGAAGCGCTTCGCCAGCTTAGAGGTCGCATTTTCCGCCCAAACGTCGCCAAATGCCGCTGTTCCGGTCACCGGTGCGAAATCAAGCAGACCGTATGAAAACACTGTGGATTGGGATGCGGATCGTCCACCCCGGCCCGTGGTGGTGGTGCCGCTTCCCGTTCATGGTAGGCATGGCGAACCGGAAGGAGTCAGCGCAATGAAGTGCTTGCGCATCTATGCCACCCCGGATGGCGAGTCGCATTTCGACGAAGTCGAGCTGCCGACGACGAAGCGGTCCGTGCACCCCGATGCCGTGCCGTTCGACGTGACGGCCAGTTATCCAGCATCCCGAGTCCGCATCACCCGCATCCCAGCGGGTATGCGCGAGGTCGCTTGGCATACGGTCCCAGACCCGAACCTTACGGTCAGGCTAGATGGTTCGGTTGACTATGAGACGAGCGACGGAGAGGTGCGCCACGTTCAGCCGGGTAGCTTCGTGTTAGTAGAGGACACACACGGCAAGGGCCATCTGTCACGTCATTCCGCAGAGGCGCAAACCGTCATCTGGATCTCATTACCGAACGGCCTCGATTTGCCGCCCGCATAGTCTGGGCATGCTGTTGGCGCCGCTGACAAGAGTCTGCATTCTACCAAACCCGGACGGTGCAGAGACCAAGCAGACCGTGTGAAAACACTGTGGATTGGGATGCGGGTATTGGATTTGGGGCAAGACCGGCCGGATTGACGTCTCTGCGGCTCCGATAATCGAGCACAACAGCTCTCAGCGGGGCTCCATGTCAGGCGATTTGCTGAGTTTTCACACGGCCTGCAAGACTGTTGCACGATCACACGGCTTTTTGCGAATTCATTGATTTAGCCGCTCCATAAGTCCGGCGCGAATGTCCAATAGAAGATCGCTGGACGAACGGCCGGATTGGAGCTCACCACCATTCGATTTTCTCTCAAATCGGAAATTCAACCTGATAGCGCTGCCTCATGCGGCACTCGGCAAGGGCAGTTGAGACATCCTGCTCGCCGGCATCGCAGGCGATCACCCCTTCAAACTCTCGATGACCTGTTCGACGATGCCGAGATAGCCCTGCGGATCCCAGGCCGAGCGGCCGATGAAGAGACCGTCGATCACGGGTTCGCCCGCCAGGGCGACGCAATTGCCCGGATTGACGCTGCCGCCATAGAGGACCGTCACGGGCTGCCCGGTCGCCTCGCGCAGCGCGGCCTTGATGCGGATATGCTGCTCGTTGGCAAAGCCCGGCTCGGCCGGCGTGCCGCCCTCGCCGATCGACCAGACGGGTTCATAAGCGATGACGACGCGCCCCGCGTCGGCGGGCGCGATGTTCGACACGGCGGCTCGCACCTGTCGGTGTAGCACCTCGGCGGTCCGCTTCGCCTCGAAGTCCTCGCGCGTGTCGCCGACGCACACGAGCGGCGTGAGGCCATGCTTTAGGGCGGCGGCGGTTTTCATCGCCACGGTTTCGTCCGTCTCGCCGCAATGCGTGCGCCGCTCGCTATGGCCGATCTCGACCAGCGTAGCGCCCACATCCTTGACCATCAGCGGTGAAATCTCGCCCGTCCAAGGCCCGGCATCGGCCCAATGCATGTTTTGCGCGCCGACCTTGACCCTGGTCTCGGCCAGGATCGCGGCGACCTCGGCCACGGCGGTAAACGGCGGGATGACGAAGAGCGTCGCGCGATCGGTGCCGGAGAGAGGCGAGGCCACGAGCGCCTCGGCAAAGTCCCTCGCCTCGGCCCGGACCTTGTTCATCTTCCAACTGGTGCCGATCCACGGCGTCTTGATGGCCATTCCACATCTCCCCCTCACCGTTCTATCGAGACCGGTCCGCGGCGTCGAGGCGGGTGCAAGCTCACTTCAGTCGGCCTGATTCAGTCCCAGTCCGCCGCGCCGCCTTGGCGAGACGCCAGCCCTCTGCCAAACTGAACGTCGGCCCACTAACCCTCCTTCCGTCACTCAAGGTCCGCGTTCTCCGTATGTTCATTTCCCCAATAGCTCGGTGGTGTCTTTATCTTGTGAGCCTTGTCTTTCTTGTGCCGGTTGCCGGTATCTTACACCAGGATAAGGGCGAGCTTGAGTTGTTCCATAACAGGACACTGGTTCGCTGGCCTTCCGGAAAATTATTTTGGTCCGACCCCGCGCGCTATTTCAGCAGCGCCCAGTCGTGGATCGGCGATCGTCCGTTTCCAATCATTCAGGCGACCTATTTCAAAAACAATTTTTTATATTCCGTCCTCGACACGCTCCCACAACGACGGGTCTCGCAGGGGCGCGACGGGTTCCTGTTTCTGAACGGGACGGATGAAAGCAGCATCGACGGTATCTTGACCGGCGCGTGCATCGAGACACCGAAATCGGCCGAGGATGGCACCCTTCAACAAGCCTTAGAGGAACTTTCGCAAGCCACCCTGACCCTCGGCTATCCAATCGACGTGGTGCTGGTGCCGACGTTGCCGACGCTGTATGGCGACCGTCTGCCGCATTCGATCCCTGGACCCATTCGGCATGCCTGCGCCAAAATCGCCACCGGACATTCGCCCCTGCTCGATCTGCGCTCGCCGTCCGGCGTTCATTTCGTCTATCCCCTCACAGAGATGAAGACTCGCCGAAACGACCAAGCCTTCTTTCCGAAGGCGAACTACCACCCCTATGGATTGAGCCTCACGGTTGTTCGCAGCACCTACCTGACCGCCATCGGCGCGAACGCCCACGTCGACGAGACGTTGACGCTCCAGCCGCATCTCTCCGAAGACCTGTCCAACTACAATATCGTGCGCAATCCGCCCGCCTATGAAGTCAACAATCCGCATGTCGAGGAACGGGACGACATCGAGGCCGACCTCAACCGCTTCATGGCCACTTTCTCACGCAACGCGGAGGCCAACAGCCATGCCTATGACAATAACGAAGCCGCCAATCCCGATACGATCATGATGCTGTCGGACTCCTATGGCGATTCCTCGTCGGGAATATGGGCGGGCGCGTTCAGCCACGTCCGGCAAGTCCACCTGCCCGACGACGGCATTGCCGATCTTGTCCGCCAACTGTCGCATCGGTTTCTCTTCCAGCGCCTGGTCTTGCTCTTCAACGAAGGCAACGTCTCGAAGATCATCGACGTCGGCGCCGCGCTGACTGCGGCCGACCGGGCCAGACGAGGCCATTAGGATCTCATCATGGTCTTCTCCAGCATTAGCTTTTTGTTTCTATTTCTCCCATTGTTTCTGATTTTCTATGTGTCTTTTCGCGCCGGCAACATCGTCTACCTTATTTTTAGTGTGATGTTCTATTTCATTGGTGAAGGATGGTATGTTCTGCTGATCATATTCTCCGCAATCATGAACTATGCCTTCGGCCTCATGATCGACAAAGCCGGATATCAATGGAGAAGAACATCACTCGTCGCGCTCGGCGTATCCTTCAATCTGGCGCTGCTGATCGTCTTCAAATATGCCGGATTTCTGGCCGGTGCGATCGACCCGGGAATGCGTGCCGATTGGGCGAGCCTCGTCCATCTGCCGCTCGGCATTTCGTTCTTCACCTTCCACTCGATTTCCTACCTCGTCGACGTCTATCGCAAGGATGCCAAGGCGGAGCGATCGTTCATCAATCTCGCGCTTTATATTTTCATGTTTCCGCAACTGATCGCCGGCCCAATCCTCCGCTATCATGTCATTTGCGATCAGCTCAAAGCCCGCGAGATCAAGGGACGGAACGTCTATTTTGGGCTTTATCTCTTCGCCCTGGGATTGGGGCAAAAAGTGCTGATCGCCGACACATTGGCCGGCATCTGCGATCCGCTTTTCATGCATTGGCAGACGTTGAGCACCGCAACGGCGTGGCTATCGGCCATCTGCTACACTTTACAAATCTACTTCGACTTCAACGGCTATTCCAACATGGCCATCGGGCTCGGTTGGATGACCGGCTTCTCCTTTCCCCGCAATTTCAATTTTCCCTATCGTTCGACATCCATCACGGAATTCTGGCGCCGATGGCACATCAGCCTATCCACGTGGTTTCGTGACTATCTCTACATTCCCCTCGGCGGGAACAGGCACGGACCGTGGCGCACCTATGGCAATCTGATCGTCGTTTTCCTGCTCTGCGGCCTATGGCACGGCGCGTCCTGGACCTTCATCCTGTGGGGAGCCTATCACGGCGCTTTCCTGGTGGCAGAGCGCCTGGGGCTCGGCGACATCCTGAAGAAGCGCGCTCTGCCCCTGCGGCATCTTTATGCGATGCTGGTCGTCATCTTCAGCTGGGTCCTGTTCCGCAGCGACACGCTGGAACAGGCCGGCGCGATCATGCGCCTGATGGTGCTGCCGACACCGACCCATGATGCGGACGTTCTCTATCGGTTGAGCGGCGAGGAGATTATGGTGCTGGCCTGCGCGGTGCTGTTTTCGACGCCGCTGGTGCCAACCCTGCTGCGCCGCGTCGCCGCCGTCCCGACGATCGAACGCTGGCCGGAACGCCTGCCGCTCTGGGCCTATGGGGTCGGTTCCGCGTTGGCCATGCCGGTCTTCCTCGCCGCGATCATCAAGATCTTCAGCGGCTCCTATAGCCCTTTCATCTATTTCAGGTTTTGAAGCGACCGCCCGCTCGCCACATAGGGGTCCCAGAAAGCCACGGATTCGCGCAAGGCCGAAACCACCGAGCGATCGCTGGGCTCGCGCTCCCGAAACGCCAGTTCGAGGCAGAGTTCGTTATCCGTGCCTCCTCCGGCCGTCACGGCGTCCAAAAGCGCGCGGGGCTGGATGCGGCCGTCTCGGTTATACTGCGCCGTGAAGGGCCAGTGGCCGCCCTTGTTCATCGAACTCTGCTTGATGTGGATGATCGGCGATTGCGTCGCGAAATTCCTCGCCCAGGCAAAGGGATCGGTGTCGACGGCGTCGGGAGAGGTCACGTCGCCATGGTCGATGTCGACCATGAGTTTTAGCGGAATCGGCAGCTTGGCGGCATTGATCTCGTCCTGCAGGCGCTGCGTTTCGGCCTGGGTGTGGCCGAGTTCGCGCGCCACCGACATCGGTTCCCAGAACAGAAAGGCGAGGCCGCGCCGCGCCGCATGCTCGGCCACCTCGCGCCAGCAATCGAGCGCCGCCCTCATCAGGGCCTCGCGGCGTCCAGGGTCGTCGAAGTCCTTGAAGGTCAGGATCGCATATTGCGTGCCGACGGCCGGGCAACCGAGGTCGGCCGCGATATCGCTCAGGGTCTTGAACCATTCGACATAGTAGCGGCGCACGTCGGGATCGGGATGGCCGAAATGATTGAGGCGCCCATAGGGACCGGTCATCATCGACGTGACGCTGAGCGCCTCGGCCGCGCAGGCCCG
Organism: Lichenihabitans sp.; assembly: GCA_965214365.1. Taxonomy (GTDB): domain Bacteria; phylum Pseudomonadota; class Alphaproteobacteria; order Rhizobiales; family Beijerinckiaceae; genus Lichenihabitans. The sequence continues at coordinate 528,116 of CBDCBM010000001.1, read as the reverse complement.
CGCCATGCGCCTGGTCAGCCGACTGACGAGGGCGGCGGGCCAGGAGGGATTGATGAATTCATGCGTCAGTTGAACGCGCGTGATCCCGACGTCCGCCGCCAGGACATGCGCCAGATCCTCGGGCTCGGCGAAGCGGTTGACGAAGGGATTGGTGCTCAAAGACAGGCTGAACGTCATCGGGTCCGATCTCTCCCCAACCGACGGCGCATGATGCCGAAGAGTCGACGCGGGTTTTCGAACGACATCATGCACTCCATAATTGCGATCTAGGGCGTCGAAACGGTTCGGCCTGCAGAGACGTCCAGGAACTTCACACACATAGGCGTCCCGATCGGCACGCTCCACGGGTTTTTCGACAAGGTTCCGTCGACGAGATCGATCGGAAAGATGGTGAGCGCGTCGCTGTTCTGGTTGGCCACCACGAGGAAATGGCCCGAGGGGTCGATGGCCAGGTGACGTGGCGTCAGGCCGCCACAGGGGTGATGGCCGACGAGGGACAGACGCCCCGCTTGCGCGTCGATCGCCGCGATCACGATCGAGTCATGTCCCCGGTTGGCGCCGTAAACGAAGCGGCCGTTCGGATGAACCTGGACGTCTGAACAATAATTACCGACCAGCGCGGACTCCGGCACGGCCGACAGGCGATCGAGAACGACGAAGTTGGCGGTGCTTGCATCGAAACGCAGCAACAGCAGGCTCGAGTCGAGCTCGCAGATGACGATGGCCAGCGTGCCAGAGGGATGAAAGTGGAGATGGCGCGGGCCGGCGCCTGCGTGGAGTGCCGACCGGGCCAACGGCTCCCCGGAAAGCTGGCCATCCGGGCCGAACCGGTAGCTGAGGATCGCATCCAGCCCGAGGTCGACGGCAAACAAGACCTGGCCGTCCGGGCTCGGCAGAACGCAATGGGTATGAGCCCGCTCCTGCCGTTCGGCATTCGGGCCGCTGCCCCGATGGGCGATGGAGCCGCATGGGATGCCCAACCCGCCATCGCTGCGCAGCGGATAGACCACGACAGAGCGATCCGGCCCGTCGTCGTGAGGCCCCATGCCGTAGTTCGCCACCAGCAAATGCCGGCCGCTGCGGTCGAGGCTGCTATGGGCCGTGATGCTGCCCAGGCTCGGTCGTTTGTTGATGTAGCGCAGCCTCCCGGCCGCCGTATCGTAGCGGTAGGCACTCACCGTCCCCTCGTGCCAGCCGAACACTTCGCTGTTGGCGTAGATGCAGCCGCTGGCGGCGTTGACGGACAAAAACGTCGGATTGTCGATGCCGCCGTCCTCACACAGGAGTTCAGCGGTCCCGCTTCTCGCGTCGAACCGAAAGACCGAAAGGCCGACCCCCCGGGCACCCTGGAAATACGGCGTCTCGCGGTTCAGACATTCCACGACCATCAAAACGTCACCGGGCACTCGGACCTCCGTCTGCGAACTGCCTGCGATTCCAGTGCTACTATGTCACAAGCTGCTTCATAGGGCTCAGGCTCCTCAGAATGAGAAGGCTTTGAGCTTATGACACAGGAGAATCGCGGCATGATGCCGAAAAGTCGGTGCGGGTCTTCGACACGACATCATGCTCTCGATCATCGTGATCGAGGCCGGATCGAATGCTATAGAAACCATCGCGCTATGCGGTGAGCGTTGCCCGCGATCCATCGATGGTCTGCCGATCGTTAGCGGTCCAGTCCCAGGCGATGCCGAGGCCGGCCTCCTCGCTAGAAATCCCATGGCCGCCTAGATCACAAGGAGCACGCTCGTGCGCATCATCGACACCCATCTGCATCTCGTCGATCGCGGTCGGTTCCGTTATCCTTGGCTGGATGGGGTGCCGGCGCTCGATCGCGATTGGTCGCTCCAAACCTACCTTGCCGAAGCCGAAGCCGCCGGTGTCGACACCGCGCTGTTCATGGAGGTCGATGTCGCCGAGGCCGACCGGGGCAGCGAAGCCGTCTGGGCCGCCGCTCTGCCGGCGCCGCTCGCCGGCGTGATCGCTGCCTGCCGTCCGGAAGCGGACAGTTTCGCGGCCGAACTCGACGGCTTAGCCGAGAACGCCGCCGTGCGCGGCCTTCGGCGCATCCTGCACACCTCACCGGACGCGCTCGGCCAGTCCCCGCTTTTCGCCGAGAATCTGCGCCGGCTCGCCCCGCGTGGTCTCACCTTCGACCTGTGCGTCCTCGCCCGCCAACTGCCCATCGCGACCGCGATTGCCGGCGCCTGCCCCGATGTCCAGTTCGTGCTCGACCATTGCGGCGTGCCGGACGTCAAGGCGAAAGCGCTCGACCCTTGGCGCGCCGACATCGCGGCGCTGGCCCGCCTGCCGAACGTCGCCTGCAAGGTCTCCGGTCTCGTCGCCTACGCGGACCCCGGGCACTGGTCGACCGAGGATCTGCGCCCCTTCGTCGAACATATCATCGCGGTCTTCGGCTGGGATCGGGTGGTATGGGGGAGCGACTGGCCGGTCTGCACGCTAAGCGCGGACCTCACCCGATGGGTCGCGGCCACGCATGCGCTCCTGGCTGGAACGAGCCAGGACGAGAAAGCGAAGCTTCTGCACGCCAATGCGGCCCGTCTCTACCGGCTGGCGTAACGCAAGGTGAGGATCATGCGACGGATGGCCATGTGCATCGCCGTGGCGGTGACTGGAGCCGCGTGCCGCTCCGGGGCGACTGGTTCCCGCATGCCTTCATCGGCCCCATGGCGAACCTGCAGCGCGTGGCGGCGGGCGAGGACGCGAGCCTGCTGACCTCGGTGGAGGACGCCTGGCACACCATGGCGCTGGTCGAAGCCTGCTTCCGCTCGACCGCGACGCCAGTCCCGACCTCGCCCGAGACCGAGGACCCTCTCGTGACCCAGCCAAAACAGCCGAAAACCGACACGCTTGGACTGATCCACTCCAGCGACGAGGTCTTAAGGGCGAGGGCGGGATCGTGCTTTATCGCGAGCATCTCCAGACCGCGACCTACCGTGACGCCGCCTCGGTTGCCGACCCGACAAGAGCGTCGTAAGCGCCGCAACCGACCATGGGGAACCGTCGGCGGACCTGCCCCTGACCGGGCTTCTGGTCGTCGACATGAGCCAGTTCCTGTCGGGATCCTATGCGTCGCTACGCCTGACGGGTCTCGGCGCCCGGGTGATCAAGGTCGAGCATCCGGACGGCGGCGACCTCAGCCGCCGGCTCTACCTCGGCGACACCGAGATCGGTGGTGATTCCACGATTTTCCACGCCGTCACCCGCAACAAGGAATGCCTCGCGATCGACCTCTGCGATTCCAAATGCCAAGGCGCAACAGGCTTCGGAGGAGGGCGATCCGGCTTTCATTATCGCCGATGTACACGAATTACGCTTCGCGGGTCCGCCGGGTTCGGCGCCTGAAGGCCGATTTCCACTAAATCCTTGATCGTGATGGTGGGCGCTGTAGGTCTCGAACCTACGACCCGCTGATTAAGAGTCAGCTGCTCTACCAACTGAGCTAAGCGCCCATCACGTTCGATCAGCGTCGTGCCGACCGAGGTGCGGCGTTTAGCAAAGACGCTCGACACTGTCCAGCCCTTTCCTCAGGGCAGGGCCAGAACACGGCATATGCCCTGGCGATGGACACACGATCCATCCTTTAGATTTTGAGCCGTTTGGAGCTTGGGGTGGGCAACGAGCAGCCTGCGAATGGGTCAGGCCTTCAGCAGCCATTCGTGCGCAGGATCGTTGTGGAAGCGCCAGGCGCGCTTCGGTCCGGCCATCACATTGAGGTAGTAAAGGTCGTAGCCATGCGCGGCCGCGACCGGGTGGTAGCCGCGCGGGACGAGAACGACGTCACGGTCGGCGAACGACAAGGTTTCGTCGAGCGAGCGGTCGTCGGTATAGATCCGCTGCATGCCATAGCCCTGCCGGGGATTGAGCCGGTGGTAGTAAGTCTCCTCAAGCAGGGTCTCGTGCGGAAAATTGTCCTGGTCGTGCTTGTGCGGCGGATAGCTCGACCAATTGCCGGCGGGGGTGATGACCTCCACCACCAGCAGGCTTTCGGCACTATCGGTATCGCTGAGGATATTGCGGACATGGCGGGTGTTGGAGCCTTTTCCCCGGGTCTCCTGCTTGATTTCGGACGGCGGGATGAGGCGGGCCGGCAGTGTGCCGGAACCAGGCGAGGCGCAGACCGCCAATTCGCATGACCCCTCCGCCTCGACGCTCCACGATGCGCCCGCCGGTACATAGACCGACCAAGGCAGTCCCTCGAAGACCGAGGCGCGCTCGCCGATGACGCCAAACTCCTTCCCGCCACCCGACACCCGGGCTCGCCCGGCGATCAGGACGAGGCAGACCTCTCGGTCTCCGGTCGAGCGCTCCAAACCCTGTCCAGGCGCAAGGTCGAAAAGCTCGAAGCCCACATAGGTCCAGCCCGCGCTCTCGGGCGTGACGGACAGGACGCGTCCTTCGGTATCGGCTTCACGCGGGTGGACCAGCAAAGGGGATTGCGGCATGGAGGCTCCTCGTGGGTTGAGATCGGCGTTTCCCTCTCCAACCCGGCTTGATCACCGTCTCCCATCGGCGGGAGATCGGACCTACCGCAACCCGGCTTCGGCCAGAAAGCGCTTCAGATTGGCGACGCCGAGCGTGGCATAGCGCAGCGGATTGGCTTTTTCAGGATCCTGCTCGGCCTCGATCACGACCCAGCCTGAATAATGCGGCAAGGCGCGAAACACCGCCGGATAATCCACCATCCCGTCCCCCGGTACAGTGTAGATGCCGAGATCCTCGCCCTTGCCCAGAACGGCATCGAGGAAGCTCCAATCCTCGGCGCGGGCCTGCTCCATGACGGCGGCGCGCACGTCCTTGACGTGGACATGGCTGATGCGGTCGCGATAGCGTTGCGCGAGCGACGCAGGATCGGAGCCGCCCCAGGTGGCATGCCCCGTATCGAGCAGGAGGGTGGCGGGCGGGCGCGTATGCGCCATGAAGTGGTGGATGTCGGCCTCGGTCTCGACGATCGTGCCCATATGATGGTGGTAGCAGAGCTTCAGGCCTTCCGCGGCCAGGAGTTCGGCGAGTTCGGTGATCTTCGCGCCATAGCCGGCCCAGTCATCCTCGCGCAGCGTGGGGCGCCGTGAGAGCGGAAGATCACGCCGGCCATGAATGGCGTTGGAGGTTTCTGCCACGATGAAGACGCTCGTGCCCATGGCCTTGAGGAGGTCGCGATGAGGCTTGGCGAGAGCGAACTCCTCCTGGGCCGAGCGGTTCAAGAGCTCGATCGAGTGCCAGCCGCCGACGCAGGCGAGCCCGTAAGGCGCGAGGGCGGCCGTCAGGGCCTCAGCCTCGCGCGGAAACTTGTTGCCGAGTTCCATGCCCTCGATGCCGGCCTGTCTGGCTTCGGCAAGGCATGTTTCGAGGGGTGTCGCGCCGCCGATCTCCTGCATGTCGTCGTTGGACCAGCCGATCGGATTGGCGCCAATGCGAATAGGCATGAAAAACCTTTCAGTCGTCGGAACGGGATGGCAGCTGTAAGCAGGCCGAAGCAAGAGGGCGCGATGGCGGGAGACTCCGTTTGACGCGAGCGTCAAGTCGGCCGATGCCGCGAACCATGCCGTCCTCCCCTCTTGGCCGGTCAAGCCGGTGATTCAACTCAAACGCTTTGGACAACGCGGCGTCAACGCAATTTGCCACGCCTACCATTAAAATGAAACATGAATTCCATATAAGATCAATAACGGAATATGTGCGCCGGATTGGTCCCAGCGATCAAAGTGCCGCCCGGAACTTGTGCCAAACGTCGGCAAGAGTTTTCAGACGACATCGGGCTCTTCATCATTGGAATCGATCACGGTGGTCTAGGGCCTAAACACGGGATCGAAGAGTCCGACGGTCCGACGGGCCGCGTAGAGGCTGACGTGGCCCGCGTCGAAGAATACGGCATGGCCGTCGATATCGAGAGCGCATGAGGTGCCGTCGCACATCTTGTCGAAGGGATCGACGATCGTAAAACCATAGGTCTCACGCAGCGTGTCCAGGATTTCGGTCGCGCCGCGCTGCGCCGCCCGAGCTTGGGCTTCGTCGATTGGCGCCGGGGGTGGCTCGTGCCGGAGGGCGGCCATCGCCAGTGTGCGCGGCACAGAAAAGCCTGGCTGGGGGGGCGCCAGCAAAACCACGATTTTCACGCCCTGAGCGCGAAGGGCCGCGAGGCCCTTGTCAAGATCGGCGAGTCCCGGACCGGCCACGAACCAATTGGCGCCGAGGATGACCGTTCGTAGCGCCGGATGGGCGCGGATATAGGCGATCGCGGTGTCGTTGAACGCCTCGCAGCCGGGGAGGTTCGGGAAAGCTACGCCAAGAAGGGGCAGGCATTTGCTCAAGAGCAGAGAAACGCCCGCCACGTCATGGGCCTTGGCGTCGATGTCGAGCGTGGGCGTCCACATGCGGGCGTAGGAATTGCCCCAAAGCAGTACAGTGGGTGCTTTATCTTTGGCGCCGAAGCGGCAGGGCGGCGCGACAGCCCCTGCCAGATCGTCCGGTCCGCAGTCGCCGGTAATGGAATCATATTGCCCGTTGGCCAAGGTGAGCACATGGGCCGGAAGGGTCTGCGGCGCGAAGCCGTATTGTCCGGCCTGTTCGACGATACCCGAGGCTCCGACAACAAGGACAGTCGCAAGTGCGGCACCGGCGAACAATGCGCGCCGGCTCCGGAGCGCCGCGCGGGACAGGAAGGGCCGCTCGATGAAGCGCCAAGACAGGATCGCCAATAGGACGCTCAAACCGATCAGCGTCAGGCGCTCGATCCAGCCGAGCGGTGCGTTGCGGCCATAGCTGGCAAAGACCAGAAGCGGCCAATGCCATAGATAAAGCGAATAGGAAATGCGGCCCACAAAAACGAGAGGGGTCGCCGACAGCCAGCGCGTCACGCCGCCGGGTCGGGTCTCCCCGCAGCCGGCGCGGATCAGGAGCGCCGCGCCGCAGCAGGGCAGCAACGCAGCGGCGCCCGGAAACGTCGTCTGGCGCGTATAGGCGAAGACCGAGAAGGCGATCAGCCCGAGGCCGCACAGCCCTTGCGCCCAAAGCACCACGCGGCTTTGGGCATGGCGCAGCGGTAACAGGGCCAGAAGACCGCCGAGCAGCAATTCCCAGGCCCGGGGCGGCAAGAGGTAGAAGGCCGCGCTCTGCGCATGGACCGCGCCCCAGGCCGCGCCCGCAAAGGACAAGACCGCTAGCCCGGCCAGTACCGGGCGGGCGGCTGCCGCTCGGCGGTTGAGCAGGAGAAGGAGCCATGGATAGACGAGATAGAACTGCGCCTCGACCGACAGCGACCAGCTATGCAGCACCGGTGTCAGGTCGAGATTGTCGGCGGCGAAGTAATCGTTGGCGATACTGTAGAAGAGCACGTTCGAGGTGAAGAGCGCCGCCTGCATCAGGCTGGCGCCGACCGGCCGCAGGTCCCCCGGCAAAAAGACGAACGGGCTGAGAACCGCGCTGGCGAGCACCACCGTCAGCAAGGCCGGGGCGATGCGGCGCAGCCGCCTTTCGTAGAAGGTCAGGATCGAGAAGCGGCGCCCGCGCAGCTCGTCATCGACGATCGACGTGATGAGATAGCCGGAGATGACGAAGAAGACATCGACCCCGACAAAGCCGCCCGAAAAGGGGGCGACATCGAAATGAAACAGGATGACGGCAACAACCGCAACCGCGCGCAGACCGTCGATATCCGGCCGATAGCGATCCCCGGGGCCACGATGGCGCGTGCCTCGCTCAGGTAATATCAAAGCCGAATCTTCAATCGTCTTGAGCGAGACCGCGATAGAGGGTGGACGATCCCACGCAGGGCGACGCCCTCCAATCTGGCTTCTTATGCCCGCCGAAGCGGGCTGTCCGCAACCCGGCGTCGGCCGCAGAGAAGGCGTCGACCGCCCATAGGCCCAGATGAAGGCGGGGCATTAGGGCTGCTTTTCGGTGACGGTCGTTCAAGGGCGCGAGCGTCTTAAGCCAGCAAGGTCTGATTTCGGCCCGTCGCAGGTGTTCGCCGAAGACGACACAGGGTGGAGGGCGGACATTCCGCCGTCCAGACTATTGAAGACGTGATCGGCGCATGGCAACCCGGTCAATGAGCATTCATCACCCGGATTGCAATGGCCGCGTTCAGTTGACGACGCGGGGTTCGCCGGTCTCCGCACCCGACGGATCAAGGCCGAACGACTTAAGGTAGCCCGCGATCGCGCCGTTCTTGTGCAGGTCCTGGATGTCGGCATCCATCGCGGCACCGAGGGAGACGTTGCCCTTGGTGTATAGAATGTTCGCCTGCGCGGCTTGAATGGAGGCCTGGACGCGTTGATCGGGCTCGGCCACCTTGATCACGATTCCGGCATAGCTGCCCTTCTTCTGCGCATAGGCACCGGTGCCGTAGCTGTCGACACCGATCTGCACCCGGCCTGCTGCCAAGTCCTGCGCCAGTGCGACCGGATTGGGATAGAGATGAAGGTTGGTGCCGAGCAGCTTCTGCAGTTCCGCCACCCACAGGAAGCCCGAAACCGTGCCGACCTGCTTGCCCATCATCGCCGCGACCGTCGACACGCCATCCTTCGAATAGATGCCCATCTGGTCGAGATAGGTCGGGTAGGACAGACCCAGCACTTCGGCCCGCTTGGCCGTGCGGTACCAGTCGCCGCCGGCCATGTCAGCCTTGCCGCTCAGGACATATTGAATGGTTGCCGCCGGATCGACCACGACCGGCACGACGGTCAGGCACTCCATCTTGGCGATCGCCTTGACGATCTCGCCGTCGACGCCGCCAAGTTCCGGGTTGGTGACCGCGAAGGGCGGATATTCGTAGATCGCCACGGTCAGTTTCCCAGCTGACACCATGGTGTCGATCTTGTGGGCGGGCGTGCAGCTCTGCGCCGATGCGGCGCCGCATCCCAGGAGAGCGGCTAATGCCACGCCGGCGAGGGCGGTATTCATGTGAAGGGTCATCGTTGGTCCCATGGTTGAGGGGCTGGAGAAGCGGTGCGTCTCATGCCGCGTGCCGGCCCAGCCGCCGTTCGAGGATCGACACGCAGATGGTCGCCGGAATGCAGACCGCGCCGAACATCAGTCCGGCCAGCAGAAAGATCGGCATGTAGCGGAAGGTGTTGGAGCCCACGATATACGCTTGGCTCACGACCTCGGGCAGCGCGATGGTGAAGCACAGCGAACTCGCCTGAAGCATGATGATGGAAAAGCCCAGAAGCGCCGGAATGGCGACGCGCAACCCCTGTGGAAGAATGATGAAGCGCAACGCATCGGTGCGCGAAAGGCCGATGACTTCAGCCGCCTCGCGCTGCCCGAACGGCACGGATTCGATACCGGCGCGAATGATTTCGCTCGTGTAGGCGCCGGTACACCAGGCCATGGCGCCGACCGCCGACATGAACGACGATAGAGTCAGCCCAGCGCTCGGTAGTCCGAAATAGGCGAATTGCATCAGGATGAGCACCGGCGCGCCGCGCCCGATCTCCACGATGGTGAGCGCGATCCAGCGCAGCGGCCTTGTCGCGGATCGCACGCCAAGCGCAAGAGCGAGGCCGAGCGGTATCCCGATCAGCAGACAGGCGCCCGTCACCCGCAGGCTCAGGACGAAGCCGTCGAGCAGCGTCGGGAACCATTCCGCCCAGAAGTCGAGGAGATCGCTCATCGGGCCACCGCCGAGCGCAGCCGGAGGTCCAGCCACCGCGCCAGAACCGCGATGGGAAGACTGATCAGAATATAGAGGACCCCGGCGGAGGCGTAGACGTCGAGCCCGCGAAACGTCTCCTGCGACAGATGATAGGCCTGAAAGGCGATCTCATGGACGCCGAACGCCGAGGCGACGGCCGAATCCTTCATCAAGCCGATCACATAGGTGGCGGCTGACGGAAGGGCGACCCGAAACAGCTGTGGCCCGATCACGTCGATGAAAAGGTGACGCTGCGACATGTTCAGAACGCTCGCGGCCTCCCATTGGCCGACGTGGATGGCCGAAAGCGCGCCGCGATAAATCTCCGCCATGTTGGCCGCCGTGATGAGTCCGAGCCCGATCGCGGCCGACGAAAAAGGATCGAGCTGCATGTAGCCGAGGCCAATGCCGAAGAAGATGATAAACAGCCAGACGATCGGCGGAATGGCGCGGAGCACGAGGATGAGCGCCGACGCGACGAACCGCAGCGCCGCCACCTTGGACATGCGCATCGCACAGAGCGGCAGCCCGAGCAGGGCGCCGACCACGAAGGCGAGCGCCGTAAGGGCAAGGGTGAAGGGGATGCCGACCAGGACGACGCGAAGGTCTTCGAGCATCAGCGGTCCTTCACGGCCGCAAGGAAGCGCTGGGCCCTTTCGCTCTTCGGGTTGCGCATGACGTCGGCGCTTGGCCCCTCTTCGACGACTTTCCCGTCGGCCATGACAAGCACGCGGTTCGAAACGCTCTCCGCAAAATGCATCTCGTGGGTCACCACGATCATGGTCATGCCACCCTCGGCCAGCTCGCGCATCACCGACAGCACTTCGAGCCCCAATTCGGGGTCCAGCGCCGAGGTGGGCTCGTCGAACAACATGAGCTGCGGCTCGAGGGCGAGGGCGCGCGCGATGGCGATGCGCTGCTGCTGGCCGCCCGAACAGCGCGCCGGATATTGAGCAGCCTTGTCGGCGAGGCCGACGCGCTTGAGGAGCTGCATGGAAATATGTTCGGCTTCGGCCCGGCTGCGTCCCATGGTGCGCTCCTGAGCCAGGCAAATGTTGCGCAGGACGGTGAGATGCGGAAACAGATTGAAAGACTGGAACACCATGCCGACGGCGCGGCGCAGCTGGACCAGATCCTTGCGGCTTTGCGGCTTGCCCGCCTCGATCGTCACACCGGCGAGCATCACCCGGCCCGCGCTCGGCGGCTCGAGCTGGTTGATACAGCGCAGCAGCGTGCTCTTCCCAGAGCCGCTCGGCCCGATGACGGCCACGACCTCGCCGGCCTGCATCTTGAGGTTGACGCCGCCCAACACCTCGTGGCTGCCGAACCGTTTGTAGATGGCGTCGAGCCGCAGCAGCGGTTCGGGCGCGCGCTCGACGTCCGAGGTCGATAGCTCGCGGCTGAGGCTAACGCTCATGATCTGCTCATCGCAGGTCTGCCGTCCATCGAGAGACCATTGCTTCGTCCCTTCATGACCGTCGCCGCTAGCCCGTTGATCAGCGCCGCCCCATCCGCGACCGCGCTGGCAACATCGCGTGGCAGGCGCGCGTCGCCGAGCACGATCGCTTGCAGGCCTTGTGCCGCGAGGGGCCGGACAAGGGTGTCGCATGCGACGGTGTCGAGAACGGAGACCATGACGTCGACATCCGTAATCGCGGGGCGCACTTCCCCGAAGGTGCCTTCGAGTACCGCCGTCCGGCCATCGAGACGAATGACCTTCGCGCGGTCGACGATGTCGATGCCGCGCGCGGCGCAATCGCGCAGCAGCGGATAGACCGTCGTCAGGCCGTCACCCTCCCCGGGATGCAGCATTGACGTGACGAGGGTAACGCGCCGAGCGGTGAGCGATAGACGCTCGGCCGTGAGCAGTGCGGCGACGCCGCCCATCTCGTCGCGAACGAGTACATGGCCCCCTGACGCCACGTCCTCGTAAGGACCGATCTCGAGCGGCGCGTCGCCCGAGCGAGGCACCGGGCGCGCTATAGGCATCGAGCCCGTGGCGATCACCACGAGATCGGGGGCCGCGTCGAGGAGGCTCTCAGCCGTCGCCGTGGTGCCCAGCCGCATCGTCACGCCATGCCGTTCGCAGCTCGTGCCCCACCAGCGGATCAGGCTCTTGAACTCGGTGCGCGATGGTGTCGAGGACCACCGCGCCATTTGGCCACCGATCGCCGTGTCGCGATCGACGAGGGTCGTCTGCCAGCCTCCGAGAACGAGCCGGCGGGCGGCCTCCAGACCTCCGGGACCCGCCCCGACCACGATCGCGCGACGGCCTACGCCCCAGCCCTCGGGTTCATTCGATCCGGGCTGGCCCACATCCGGGTTTGCGAGACACGTCAGCGGCTTGTGGGCGAGCAGCGCGTTGATGCAGACATTGGCCCCGATGCAGGGGCGCACATGCGCCGCCAAACCGCTGCGGGATTTCGGAAGGAGCTCTGGGTCGGCCACATTTGCGCGCACCATGCCCACGAGATCGGCATCGCCAGCTTGTAGAATCGCCTCGGCAAGGGCCAGGGTGGTCACCCTGCCGACGGTCGCCACCGGCACGTTGACGGCCTGTTTGACCGCCCTGGACAGGTGCCGGAAGGCACCGTGCGGTGCGGGCGTCGGCGGCCAGTGGTCGACGCGGGCGAGCTTATAGGCGTTGTTGCCGGCGGTGACGCTGACATAATCGACCTCGCCACTGGCGACCAGCCGCGCCGCGATGGAGGCCGCATCCTCGGCGCGCAGACCGCCCGCCACCAGTTCGTCGCCGGGCAGGCGAATGCCCACGATAGCGTCCGCGCCGATGGCCTCCCGCACCGCGCTCACCACCATGCGCGGAAACAGCGTGCGCCCGGCGAGATCGCCGCCGTAGCGGTCGGTGCGGGTGTTCATCAAGGGGGAGAGAAAGCTCGCGAGCAGCATTCCGTGCGCCATCGTCACCTCGATCCCGTCGAGGTCGCCCGCTCTACAGCGCACCGCCGCAGCCCCATAGGCCGCAAGCACGGCGTCCAAATCCTCCTCCGTTGCCGCCCGAGCGGTACGCTGGGTCAGTTCGCTGCGAATAGCCGACGCACTGAGTATGGTGTCGCCGGCCGTCTCCATCGCTCCGACATGCGCGAGTTGCGCCAGCATCAACCCACCCTCGGCATGGACAGCCGCTGCGAGCCGGCGGTAGCCGGGCACAATCCGCTCGTCGATGTTGACCAGGGTCAAGCCGTCCGCCCAGACCTCCGACCAGATCACAGGCGTTGCCCCGGTGATCTGCATCCCGAGCCCGGCGCGGGCCCGGCGCCGGTGATAGTCGATATAGCGCTCGCCCGGAATGCCGCCCTCGGCGAGGCCCGGCTGATGCGCGGGCAGGTAAACGCGGCTGCGCAGCCGCCGTCCCCGCAACACGACGGCCTCGTCGACTTTCGAAAATCTTGGATGAACCGTCATCGCGTCGCGTCCCCAAGCCGCGCCGCCGGCAGGTGCCAGGACGAAAGGAAAGCGCCAGTCGAAGCGTCACGCATCCTGTTTCTCCGATCGTCATCCTGTCCGTCGGTCAGCGATATCCCTCGCCCGACGGTATGTCGTCGCCGGGCGTGCCTCGCGCGCAACGCCATGCCACAGTCGCTTCTGCCGTCTGCCACTCTTTGCTAGCGCGCATCTTGCCCGAAAAACGAGATCAGCATCCATGAAATTGATCGACGCCGACGCGCCCGATTCGCACGCCGCACCCCTGGCGCTGGTGGATGCCCTTCGTGAAGGTCATTCCTCGGGCGATATGGGGACGGTGGAGCGGCTGTTGGTCGAGAAGGATGGCCGGGCCGTGCTCACATGGGTCGGCTGGCATCCCGGGCGCGGTCTTGCGGTCAAAACGGCGACGGTCTTTCCGGGCAACGCGTTTGCGGGAAAGCCGAACGTGCAGTCGGTGGTGACGCTGTTCGATGGCCATGACGGCGCCCCTCTCGCGGTCATCTCCGGCGAAGGGTTTACGCGCATGAAGACGGCCGCCGACTCGGCGCTCGCGGTCGATCTGCTCGCCAATCCTGGCTGTGAGACGCTGGCCGTGCTCGGGGCCGGCGGTCAGGCCGAGACCCACATAAGGTTCATTCGGGCCGTGAGGCCGTCGCTGCGGCGCACCGTCGTTTGGAACCGCACCCCGGCTGCGGCGGTAGGCCTCGTGGGTCGTCTGACAGCATCGGGACTGACCGCTGAGGTCGCTCCAACGCCGCGCCATGCGGTCGAGCAGGCATCGATCGTGAGCTGTCTGACAGCCACGACCACCCCCGTACTCGAAGGCGCGTGGCTGCAACGCGGGAGCCACGTGGACCTGGTCGGCGGATATACGCCCGAAATGCGCGAGAGCGACGATGCGGTCGTGCGTCGCGGCCGCCTCTTTGCCGATTCCCGGCGTTTTGGTGTCGACATGTGCGGCGACTATGCCCAGCCGCTTGCCGCCGGCGTGATCCCACGCGAGGCCGTGCTCGGCGATCTGTTCGATCTATGCTCCGGGCGCGTCGTCGGGCGGACGGGCGAAGGCGACATCACCGTCTTTAAGAACGGTGGCGGAGGCCACCTCGACCTGATGATCGCCAGAACCTTGTTCGATGCGGCGCGATGACACGAGTTTGGGGGCACCCCGCCGGTCTTCGACGCCAAACTAGCGCGTCGGCAGGCCGGTCGGGGCTTTACCGAAGCCGGGACATCAGATGGCCGATGGTTCGGTGGAGGACGGCACGACGGGCGGTGCCGCTTTGACCGGCGCGGGTGAAGGGGTCGGCATGACGCTCTTCGCGAGTGCGCCCAGCGGAGCGACCGTCCCGATCAATTCGCCAAATCGGAAGTTTCCCACACCGTCGCCTGTTTTGCTGAGGTCGTAGATGGCTGCGGCCACTGGGACGCCCAGAAGGAGGATCGCGAACAACAAGCCCATAACAAACCTCGCTGACGAAAGAGAAGCTGGAACCCGCGTCGGTCGACCTTCCAGGGGCGGCTCGAACGGACTGGCGATCCGCTCTTTGGAAGCGGAGCGACATCCTACTTACGGCAAATAATCGGCGGCCGTCCCGCTCAAAATCTCGGTCGTGATGCGGTAATACATCGCTCAGGGTCCCCCGCAGGCTGCTGCCGGCCTCGTATCGCCGCATCGCCCCAACCGAGACGCCAGGCTCCCGACAGAGCAACGACGCTGGCTAAGGCGATCCCGATCCGAGCCACGCGGACGCGCTGGCTCATGGGCGCAGCGGACATCGCAAGCGGGTTTCCGCCACAACCCACATCAGTTCGTCCCACATCGACACTATCGCTAGGGAGAAACAAAAGCGTAGATAAATAACACCAGTATATCAGGCGCTTGGGCTACCTATTTGGGGGAGAGGGAGGGATTCTTGCCACGTTTCAAAAACCTGACGATATCAGGTACTTATCGCATACAGTCAAAAGGCTTCGGTATTACCAAACCGTATCATTGTGCGGCTTGGTGGGCAACCCTCGACGACGCCCATTAGCGGCTATCACTATGGGCTCACATCGGTGTAGGGCTTGAATAGAGGCGATTGGCATTTGCTTATGGGGTGGTGGGAGGCGGTTGTGGGGGCGGCACTCCGGTGAGGATGGTTCGCATCAGAGCGTGCCAGCTTGGAAAGAGCAGGTATGCTGTGATGGTGCAGATATGCTCGAAGAAACGTTTGCGGCTTCCCGTCGTTTGCGGGCTTCCTCCCATACCGCGACAAGAAGGTCGCAAGCACAGTGCATAGCGAAGGCCAGGAGATTGAACACGACGAGCAGGCTAGCCAGTGTCTCGGTGCCGTGACCGAAATTGTGTTCGAGGTGTAGCCGCTGTTCTTGAAGACGTTGCAGGTTTCGTTCTCGATTTTCCATCGGGCTCAGCCGCACGCGGCAATCTCGGCGACCGTGTCGCGGTTGACCGTCAGGCCGGTGACGAAACTCGATGTGAAGGTGACCCGACCGTTGGGCTTGGCGATGACGATCTCCAGCCAGTTGCCGGAAATCGCGTCCTTGCCATCACGCAGCGGCACGCCGGCCATGAAGCGGTAGGTGTAGAGGCGCTTGCCGGCGACGATGATCGGCAGATTATGGACGATGCTGGCGAACGGCCAAGGGACGTTGCTTAACAGCGCCCGGCTGGCGCAGGGCCGTGGTGTGTCCGCTCCCATGATCGGCCGTTATATCGACCTTATCGTCGACCTCATGTTGGCGCGTCGCCTTGCACCCTGGAGCGGCAATCTCGGCAAGCGGCTGGTTCGCTCGCCGAAAATCTATGTGCGGGACAGCGGTCTCGTTCATGCGTTGCTGGAGATCGGTCCGCTCAATCAACTCCTGGGACATCCTAGTGTCGGACCGAGCTGGGAAGGTTTCGTGATCGAGACGTTGATCGCGGCGGCCGGCCCAGGGGCAACCCCGCTCTTCTATCGTACGGCGGATGGTGCCGAGATTGACCTCGTGTTCGAACAGGGCGGCCAGCCCAAAGTTGGAATCGAAATCAAACGCTCCGGCGCGCCCAAGATCGAGCCGGGCTTTGGCCGAGCCTGCGATGACCTCGGTCTCAAGCATCGCTGGGTCGTCGGCTCGGGCGGGGGCGCTATCAGGCGAGGCGGGATGTCACGGTGCATGGGCTGTCGTCGGCGGTGTCAGCCCTAAGCGAGTTACTGAAATCACCTTTCGCATAATAGATTATGGAACTTTCATGACCATAAAATATTGCAATCAATGAAATATGTTCTCTTCATTAGCCAGAAGCGTGGAAGGGCATGAATTCAACGATGCTGAGACAGTGTTCGCGCCAACGACCGTCAAATTGGCGCCGGGCAGGTCGGCGAGAGGGTTGACCGGCATGGACGCCCCCCAAGCTCGCCCGCGAAGGTCGATTGGGCGCCTGCTCCTCAAATCTTTACGTCGTTGTCCGTGCGCCTGATCGACTACACCGACATTTTTGTGACCCGATCGCAACAATCCCATCTGCGGGCACACCCCTCCCTTCCATCACCTCCATCAGGCCACCCACTCCCCTACCCGCGATCAAGGCGGCGGCACGCGCACGATGGTCTGGAGGAAGGAGAGCCACTTCGGCAGGCAGAGGCGCTTCATGTCGTAGGTCTCGACAATGGTCTTGCGCGCGGCCTGGCGCAGGGGCTCGTGACGCCCGGGTTCCGCCAAGGCTTCGATGACGGTCCTCGTCAGACCCGGACCGTCGAAGAAATCGACCAGGAGACCGTTCTCGCCATGGCGGATCACTTCCTCGACGGGCGCGGTCCTCGATCCGATCACCAGCGCGCCGGCGCTCATCGCGTCGAGCATCGACCAGGACAGGACGAAGGGATAGGTGAGATAGACGTGTGCGGCGGAGATCCGGAACAGGTCGATGAGGTCGGCATAAGGGATCTTGCCGACAAAATGCACGCGGTCCATCGGCAGGCGGTCCCGCACCTCGTCGAGGATCACGCTCTTCCACGAACCGCCCGAGGGGGGCGCCTTGCCATAGGACACGCCATCGCCGCCGACGATCACCACCCGCGCCGTTGGACGCGCGGCGAGAATGTCCGGCAGGGCCCGCATGAAGATGTGGTACCCGCGATAGGGTTCCAGATTGCGGTTGACGAAGGTGATGACCTCGTCCTCGCGCGTCAGACGGAGGTCCGTTCCAAGCACGGCGAAGGAGGCGTCCAGCTTCGGAATCGCGACATCGGTGTCGATTCCCTCATGCAGGATCGCGATCTTCTTCTGCAGAAAGGGAGGAAACCTGCTGCCCTGCCAATGGGTCGGCGCGACGCCAAAATCGGCGTCCGCGACCGCCATCAGGATGGCGGCATTTTTGGCGCGAATGGAAAAGCCGAGAGTCGGGTCGGCCTCGCCCTCGAATTCGGCGTCGAAGCCGATATCGCCGTCATCCGCCCGGTAGTAATATTCGGCATGGACGACGAGTTTGGTCCGCGGCCAGACGTCCCGGACGAACAGCGTCTCCCCCCAACCCAGGTGGCCGATCACGAGGTCCGGCACGAACCCCTTGGCGCGCAGCTCCAGCATGGCGCGTCCCGCCTTGTCGCCCCGCGCGACCCGAGCGGCAAAACTCCCCGCGAGCCTATTGGGCCGGCCGACATCCTCCTGCGCGATGGAATAGCGATAGGTCGGAATGAGGTCCGGCGCCGTGTTGACCGCATCAGTCAGGGCGATCACCTGAACGCCTGGGATTTGACGGAACGCCCGCGCCAAGTAAATGAACTGTGCCGGAAAGTTTTGATGGAGAAAAAGAATGTTCAAAGAATGTATCGCTCGGCAATTTGATTGTATGCAATTAAATTATGTTGATGTACAACCATCACAGTTCATTCATAGAGGAAAAGAAGGAGCTGAAAATGAGGTTAATACAAGGGCTGGTCATTTTTTCTCTGCGGATTACATCAAAAACATGGATGTATCTCATTGACGCACAATTCGAATCAACGCAGGTTGAAGTGATTGGATAATGCAATTTTAGAGAATCTCCCTCGGGTGCTTTTGCAATGGGTTCATTTCGCCTGATCGCCTAAAACGAATGATCGATGACGTGATGCCGCCTCGACGTCCTTGGTGACGTTGATCACATGAACCTCCGGTGCGGCGCAGGCGCGGGGTTGTCAGAGCCGCGCGAAACAATTCGATGAAGAAGGGGACCTCTATCTGTCAAGACCCTCTCGCGTGCTCAAGAGCCATATCCCAGTAACGCCTGGTAACGGCACGCCTCACTTTGATGAAAGGGCACGAACGGATAAAACGATCGATCGGATCGGTCAATATTAAATGATCGATGCGCACGTAAAATGAATTGCATACAACAGGAATGCGTTAAAATCCGACGACAAGACCTGAAAACGCTGGGTTGCCATATTGACGCCGCAATCAAAACCGGGGAACAGTGGCCTGCTCAAGGGGATGGCATGGCGTTGGCTGCATGTGTGAAGGGGGATGCCGTGCCGGCGCTCAGGCGTTGGGTCGGTCAGGCGTTCCGATCGAGTTCGCGTCTTTTGTCCGCCCTCTGCCTTCTGGCAGGCCTTGCGGGCTGCGGCGACCAGCTTCCATCGTCTTATGTGCGGGTCACGGTTCATCTCATGCACGGCGACGAGCCTGTCACCATGGATTGGGTGGTGGAATGTCGCCACTTCAAGCGCGGCGGTTTCGATACGACGGCTTACACGCGCAGGACTGTGGTTCCCTATGTCTATGGCGTGACGACGAGGGACGGCGGCATGGTCATCGCCGTTGCGCCTGGATATTGCGCGAGCGGCAAAGACCCGCCGCCAAAGGATTACTTGCCGGTGTTTCTGTGGGGCGACAAGGCCGGCGAGTTCGGCTTCCTCACCGCCTATGTGACCGAGGCCGCGTTCACCAACCCCGCCTCGAAGCTCAAGGTGCTGGATGTAAAACTGTCTCGATCGACACGGGAGGAGCGCGAGGCCTGGAAGAAGAGCGGCGTCAAGAATGTCGTCCCGGCGCATAACAATCCTTTCCTGCGTAATGCGGGTCAGACCACTGCTGATCTCCGCGTCGGTTGCGGTGGGTTCGAGCGCATTCCGTGGCGCGCTCTAAGAAGGGTTTAATCGATGTGGTTTGACCTGCCGGTTTCGCAATTGCGATCAGTCGCTCATTCTCATAATCGCATGAAATTCGGAATGACGATTTTGAGAAAGCTATATTGCCTAGTCTATCTTATGCTGTTCTGCCACTGCGCCCATGCCGAAACACCTGAGGCGTCGATTTTTAGATCACTGCCCAACGACATGGTGGCCGTGGATATTTACGGCGTACAGATGACTTTCACGCGGCAGGATCTTCCTGGGGTGCAAATGGCCTTGATGCACTCCTGTTCGAAGGGTGTATTTGTATATCTGGATGAAGCATTAAAAAGCCCTACAGCCGATCGTTGCATACAAGACCAGTTACAAAGTACACTCCTCGGAAAAAATGTCGACACAGTCATCAGAATAGATCCGCGCTATGATTTTACGGACCAAAATCAGGAACATCACGGGCTGTTTCTTGGAAAATATCTGAGATTGGATATACCTAAATTTGATGCAGGTGCAATTGCAATAGCCATTGCCCCTCAAGGTGATAAATTTCGTACCTATATTAGATTTTTGGAACCACTACCGTTTAATTGTTATAGATATGTATCGCAAGATGTTTGTTTTACGGCTATTATTTCAAAAGATGAAAGAATTATATTGTCATTACAGTGGTATAAAAAAGACTACGATCGGAACAAATGGCGTGGTTTAAGAACTTTATTGTTTAGTATTGCAGACATAATCTTTTCACAAAAATATAAGGGAACGTTCCAATGACAACGATTACCAACTCAGTCGATCTTAATAATATTATTGATGCAGCAATTCAATGTTATAATGACATCGAGCAAAATCCAGGCGATTCCGACTGGGGTAAGGCATACGCCGCTGTATTGGTAGCAATGAGTCACTTATCAGCCAGCGAGCAAGAGTCTACATTGGACGCCAAAATCTGGGTTGCTGGAGCAATGGGTGTCAATACATCGAACGGAGTATTCGCTGACTATATCAGAGATTATACGGCAGAACAATATGTTCTGAGAAATGGTTCGTTACCCGGCGATTTTGAACAGCGGCTACAAAATGCGTCAAACGATATAGCGGAGAACTTCCTTAAGACGCTGCTGTACGGTACCAAAGTAGTTCAGGAGCCCGATCTGTGGAAAGGCTAGGGCAACCAGGGTCCGATAACTTCCGGGGTGATACCCAGTATGGTAGACATTGGCAATATTGACGCCGCAGGCGTCGCCGCAAAAGTGTTCAGCGATGTCTCGTCGACCGGCAACACGCCTGATTTTTCCCCTTGGGCAGGAACGGTTCTGTTTTCTCAGCTCGGCATATCTGACTTTTTTGAGAAATGGATTTCAACGGCCAGCGTCGGCGGAGGAAAGACTGAAGCGGGTACTTATGATTTGGTCGCCGCCGCAGAAGCGTCGATCCAACAAAAAACGCTTTATTCAACCCTAGAGTTGGCCCTGGATCCATTTAATTTAAGAACATATGTACAACTCCTCGGCATTTCTTTTCTTGATATAACTGGTATTGGGACAGACGCGGTCGCCAAGAGCACGCAAGATGCCGATCAATTTTTTACCGATGTCTACGGCAAAGATGTAGGATCAATTCACCCGGGTGAGGCCATCTATGATAATACCACTGGTCTGACAACTCTTGACGGAGCCTATATAGCCGGAACGACACACTCGGACAATAGCGGTAATGGAAACACTGGTTCTCCTATTATTCTAAAATCAAATACCGTATTTGTAAATGCGGGTGCTGGAAATGATAGCATAAAAGGATATGCTGAGCCCGATTTGTCCGCAAAAATGACGGTGATCGATTGCTCAACTGGAAATGATACGTTATCGTACGCAGGAGCATCAGACGCTTTAAATGTCTCAGTAGATGCAACCGGTAGTTTTGGTGGTCGAGTTATTGTAGAAAAGGATATGCCATCCTATCTGCTTGGGATGTCAGATGGAATGGGCCCAGATAATACTGGTACAGATTATGTCTACCAGGTGGAACACATAATTCTGTCGGATAACGCGGATAAAGTTACGCTAACCAAGGACTCTCTAAAAGCTAAATTTCCAGACGGTCTTACGATCGACGGCGGGGGGCAGCCGTCGGGGTCTGGAGACAAGCTCGACCTGAGCACCTATGTTTCGCCAAAACACGTCGCGCTGACGCAGCAGAACGGCGACAGCTATACGTTCGGGGGAGCCCTGCTGAACGGCAATACCCTCTCCGGCACCGGCATCACGTTCAAGAATTTCGAAATCCTCTATGCGCCCGGGTCCAAAGGCGGCACCGGGGTAAGCGCCGGCGACGTCATTACCGGCGCCTCGGATTTCAAGAACATCTATCTCGGCAACGGCGACAACCTTGTCGACAATGTGTCGGGCGGCGTTCTTCCGGGGACCAGTCCCACCGATCCCGAAGCTCATTGGCAGATCATCCACCTCGGCAGCGGCACCAGCACGGTCGAGGGATCGGTGGCGGCTGGCTCCAAGGTCTATCTCGATCCAGGGCACCAGAACGATCAGATCGAGATCTCGCCCGATGTCGAATTCTTTGGGGCGAATTCAACGGATCGGTTCGACTATCACGGCTTCGAACTGAGCGGGGGCACGCGAAACGAAAACTCAGACAGTGCGTTCTACTACGATCATCTCGGTTTTTTCCGCTACGCCGTCACGGATGATGGAAGCCTCGTCGTCGAGGCGGACGATCCCATCCTGTCCAGCTTCATCACCAAGCATGGCGGCACCGTCGTTCAACCGCTGACCTTCATCGACAATTTTCAAAACACGTCTTTCGACGGCAATCAGGTCAGCGACCTTGGCACGGGCGGCATTACGCTCGCCACCATTGCGGCTCGAGCCGGCTTGCTGCTCGATCCTGAATTGCAGAAGTGGATGACGCAGAACAAAGCCTCGATCGACGGAGGTTTCTATGCGCTGACCGGCGCGATTTCCAAGGCCTGGACCGGGCAGACCTGGGCCGGCGTCGATCCGCTGGTTCTCGACCTCGGCGGCAGCGGGGTCGCATTGTCGACGCTCGTCGCCGGCGCCTCGGAACGGTTCGACGTCAACGGCGACGGTTTCGCCAATCCGTCGGCCTGGGGTTCGTCCAGCGAAGGCTTGCTGGTCAAGCTCAGCCCGGACGGAACCGTGACGAGCGGGTCGCAATTCGTCGGCAGCACTCTCGTCGACGGGTTCGCGGACCTCAGCGCCTATGACGTCAACGGCGACGGCAAGGTCGACGATACCGACCTTGCCGATCCACGCAATGCGGGGCGGCCGCAGTTGCGGGTTTGGGTCGACGCCAATTACGACCATGTGGCGCAGGCGTCCGAACTGCTAACCCTCGATCAGGCCGGCATCGCCTCTATTTCGCTGACCAACCAGAAGCAACCGTCGGGTACCCTCCTCGATGGCAGCCAGGTGCTGTCGAACGGCACCATCACGATGGCCGACGGCTCGACCCATGCGGCGTCGGACGTGCTTCTGAAGACCGACAATTCAAATTCGACCTTCCTTGGCGATAAGACCGTGACGGCGGAGGCGGCGTCGCTGCCGGACCTCGCCGGCCATGGCACGCTGCCGGACCTCGCCGTCGCCCTGTCGCTCGACGAGAAAGCCCGGATCGCGGACGGAAGTCTGAGCGCAGGCCAGCCGAGCGCGCTTGAACGGGCCATCGCGACCGCGACAGCTGATTTGTCCACGACGCCGGACATCGCAGCCTGGCGGACGGCCGCGCTGCCGATCTTGACGGCCTGGACGGCAGCCTTCGCCGACCCGAAGGACGGCAACACGCCGCGCTGGTACGACGCGCTGCTGACGCCGAACGGACAGGGCACCCCGGCCAGCCCGAACGAGTACAGCTATGACGTCGTCACGACCAATGCCGACGGCTCGACCTCGACGACGGACAGGCTTGAACGCCAGGCCGACGGCAGTTGGGCTTTTGCCTCAGGGCAGCCGGTGCTCGATTCCTTGGGACAAGCCATTACCGGCGCGACGCTGGAGCAGGCGCTCGACACGCCTCTGACGTCCGGGGAAAGCTGGGCCTTCCGATTGGCCCAATATGAGATCGTCTCCACCGACGCGACTGGCGCGCCAACCACCGATCACTTGAGCTTCCACTACGCGACCGTGGCGAAGAGCATTCTCGACACGCAAGGCCAGACGAAGACCGTCAATGTGATGTCCGGCTTCTGGTCGTTCGATTCCGGACGCGCCGTGACGGATGCCAACGGCAACGTCATCTCCAACCCAACACTCGACCAGGCGCTCGGTACACCGCTCGCGAGCGGCGAAGTCTGGAAATCCCTCGATACACGTCCTGATTTCTACACCATCACAATGACGGATTTCGACGGGACGACAGAGACCGTCGATGCGTTGGAATATATCGCTGGGACCAATGGCCAGCAGGCGATCGGTTATTGGGCCTTTGCCTCCGGTCGTGCGGTGACCGACCTTGCCGGAACCGTCATCACCCATCCAACGCTCGACCAGGCGCTGGCGAGTCCCCTAGCGACGAACGAGGCCTGGTCCTCGCTGTCAGCGACCGAACTCAACTTCGCCGAACGCTATGAAGGCGATCTGCTGCCGTTCGGCCAAGCCGTGAGCAATAGCGCAGAGGTGCTTGGCAACCTGACAGCGCTTCTCGGCAATCTCAACTCCACCCTCGACCTGATCGCGCTGCGGCTTGCCGTGCAAGGTCCCCTCAAGTCCAGTATCTTCGCCGGAATTTCGTAATTACCCACGGGGTTGCGTGATGCGCCCCGACGCCGGCCGATCGTGGTCGCGGTTCAACGGCGGCTTGCGCGATGGGCCAAAGGCTGATTCCTTGGCGGCATGAGCCGTGGTGATCTCGAACGTTTGAGCAAGGACGAGCTGATCGATCTGGTGCTGAAGCTGCAGCGCCCGGCCAAGACGTCTCGCACGTCCTCCAAGCCACCATCCACCGACCGCAAGGAGCGGCGCGAGCATTCCCACCCGGGGGGAGCGAAGCCTGGCCACGAGGGCCACAGCCGCATCATCGCCGAGGATCCTGACACGGTCGTCGACCACCGCCCGACCGCGTGCCCGGACTGCGGTCTGGCGCTGTCGCCCGACCTGCCGGCCGAGACGGTCAGCGTGCACGAGCGGATCGAGTTGCCGGAGGTGAAGCCTCTCGTCGAGCAGCACCGGCGCCTCGCCGTGACGTGCCCGGGATGCCGGGCGCGCGTGGCGGCACCCCGGCCGACCGGAGCCGCCTCGACGCCGTTCGGCCCACGCCTGCACGCCACGGCGGTGTATCTGAAGACGTTCCAGGCCTTGTCCTACGAGCGTCTGCAGAAGGCCCTCTTCGACCTGTTCGGCCTGCGCATCAGCCAGGGCGGGCTCACCAACATGCTGCGCCGGGCCGAAACCCGCTTCGACGCCGGGCGCGACGCCGCTCTGTCGGCCCTGCGGCGTGCCACCGTGGTGGCGTCCGACGAGACGGGCGTGCGCATCGAGGGCACGAACTCCTACCACTGGGTCTTCCGCTGCGAGGAAGCGGTGGTGCACCACGCCGCTCCGACGCGGGGCGCCTGCGTGGTGCACGAGATCATGGACGGGCACCGGCCCGCCGTGTGGCTGTCGGACCGCTATTCCGCCCAACAAGGGCACGCCGACCGCCAGCAGACCTGTCTCGCGCACCTCGCCCGTGACGTCGCCTACGCGCTCGACGCCGGTGACGACACCCTCGCCCTACGGTTCAAGCTATGGCTCGACGGAGCCTTCGTCCTGGCGCGAACCATCGACACGTCGGCACTGTCGACGATCAACGCCAAGCGTCGCAAGCTGGAACGCTCGCTCGATGACATCCTCGCCACCCCGGCCATCTGCGACCTGGCGCGCGGCATCCAGAGCCGAATGCGTCGCGCCCGCGACCAACTCCTGACCTTCACGGCTTTCCCCGGACGAGTCGAAGCGCACAACAACGCCTGCGAACGCGATCTCCGACCCGCCGTCATCCAGCGCAAGAACACCAACGGCTATCGCGCCATGTGGTCCGCCAAGGGTGAAGCCGCGGTGCGGACCGTGGTGGCGACAGCGCGCATCACCTCCGGTGCTGGCACGTTCAGCACCGTGCTGGGTACGATCGGCGCCTGACGCCGTTCAGCCAAGCTGCGAACCCCGTGGGTAGTTACGGAATTTCTTACGATCCAGTAAACGACAACTTCAAGGCCACCACCGATCAGGGAATCGCTCCGGTCTATACAGCCGTGTTCGAGAGCGAAGCCGCGATGTCAACGCCGGTGTAATTTCAGGCCGGCGGGGCGGACCAAAAGCAGGCCAGTGGATCGGGCACGCCGACATGGAAAGGGCCCCGATCGGGGCCCTTTCCATGTCGGCTTAAAGTTTGGATCAGGCGGCCGTGATTTCGCCGGTGTCGGGATCGACGATCTCGGCGGTGGCCTGGTTTTGCTCCGCCCTCACCGATGCGCGCCGCCGGCCGACGGACTGTTTAAGGCGGTAGCTGTCGCCGTTCATGGTCAGGATGCTGACGTGGTGGGTGAGCCTGTCCAGCAGGGCGCCGGTGAGCCGCTCCGATCCCAGGACCGATGTCCAGTCCTCGAAGGGGAGGTTCGAGGTGATGATGGTCGAGCCCCGCTCGTAGCGCTGGGAGAATGTCTCGAAGAGCAGCTCGGCTCCGGTCGTCGAGAGCGGCACGTAACCCAGCTCGTCGACGATCAGCAGCTTCACGGCCTGCAGGTCGCGCTGGAGTTTGAGAAGGCGTCGCTCGTCCCGTGCTTCCATGAGCTGCGTCACCAGGGACGCCGCTGTCGTGAACGCCACGGTGAAGCCCTTCTGGCAAGCCGCCAACCCTAGAGCAAGAGCGACATGACTCTTGCCGGTGCCAGAGTTGCCGAGCGCGATGATGTTCTCCCGGCGGACGATGAACTCGCAGCGGCCGAGGTCCAGCACCAGCATCTTGTTGAGGCTCGGGATGGCAGTGAAGTCGAACGTATCGAAGCTCTTCACAGCTGGAAACCGAGCGGCCCGGATGCGGCGTTCGACGACACGGCGCTCCCGGTCGATCAGTTCCAACTCCACCAGGCGCAGAAGGTAGCCGGTGTGGTCGACCCCGCCCTGCGCGCACTCGCGCGCCACCTTGTCGTACTCGCGCAGGATCGTCGGCAGCTTCAGCTGCTTGAGATGGTGGCCGAGCAGGACCTGGGGCTTGCCAGCCCTGGTGCCACTCGGCATGTCTCCCTCGATCGAGGCCATCACGCCGCCATCTCCGGCACCAGCACGGCATAGTCGGCGGCCGTCGTCGTCTTGACCGCCAGTTGCGGCAGATGGGGATAGGCGGCGAGGTCAAGGCGGACGGGACGCCGCTCGATCCGCGCCAGCGTGATCTGTTTGACAGCATCAAAGCCAATGGCGCCGAGCCGAATGGCCTCGGTAACGGCGAAGGCCACAACATCCTGTGGCGCCGCCTCCATCAACCGCAGCACTTGGATGAACTCCCGCTTGCCGCGATTGCCCATTCTAGCTTCCAGGAGATGGCGTAGATGCTGGAACACCTCCGGCAGGTTCCAACCTTGCAGCGCCGCGGCTTGATCGAGCGCGTTCGGCTTCATCTCGATCAGCGCCAGATAGTGCAGCGGATCCGCAACGAACACGCCCTCGCCGTAGTGGCGCGGGTGCCTGGCGATCTCACGGCCGGCACACAGGATCGCGACCTCGTCGACGAACCCCTTCACCAGGACCTCCTGGAACCCGTAGGCCGTTGGCACCGAATAGTCGTTGCAGCGATAGCGGACGAGCGCCGTCGAGGAGACGCGGGCCGCACGCTTCTCGCACGGCTCGAGTGGCACGGCGGGCAGCGCCCTCAAGGCCTCGGTGTCGGCGACGAGCCGCTCGCCGATGGTGGCAGAGCGCCGACCGGCATGATCGGCCTGCCGCGCGCGGCAACGCTCCGCCAGCATGGCGTTCAGGGCGTCGAAGCTCGCCGCCGTGGGGATCGGCGTCATGAAGTTGGCGCGGGCGAATTTGACCAGTCCCTCGACCTTCCCCTTGTCGTTGCCCTTGCCCGGACGGCCGAAGCGGTCCTGGAACAGACAGTGGCTGACCAGCTCCGTAAAGGCGCGGGTCCGATCGCGCTTGCCGTCGCCGCAGATCTTGGCAACCGCGATCTTGGTGTTGTCGTAGAGGAGCGACAGGGGCACGCCGCCGAAGAAGGCAAACCCTGAGACGTGGCCGTCCAGAAACGCCTCGGTGGTTTCCCGGGGATAGGCCTTCACGAAGCAAGCATCCGAGTGCGGTAGGTCCAGGCAGAAGAAGTGGATCTTCTGGCGGACGCCGCCGATCATCGCGAGCGCTTCCCCAAAATCCACCTGGCCGTGACCCGGCGGATGAGATAGCGGCACGAAGGTCTCCCGCGCCCGCGCTCGACAGACCCGCACGTGATCCTTCACCACGGTGTAACCGCCGGCAAAGCCATGCTCGTCCCGCAGCCTCTCGAAAATCCTCTTGGCCGTGTGCCGCTGATTCATCGGCGCATCACGATCCGCCACCAGGATCGCGTCGATCACCGGCAGCAGAGGTCCAAGCTTCGGCTTTTCGGGCGGCTTCACGCGCGTGTACCCGGGAGGCAACGAGAACCGGCACATCTTCAGCACCGTCTCGCGGTTCAGCCCGAAAACCCGGGCGGCCTCCCGGCGGCTATGCCCCTCAAGGAACACGAATTTTCGAACGGCGGCGTAGATCTCCACGACGAACATCCCCGGCCCCCAAAAACGAGAGCCTATCCACTGGCCGGATTTTACTCCGCCCGCGTCAGCAAATCGCCGACGCTCCAGTGGCCTGGTTTGTCACCGCCCTACACACAGCGAAGGTGGCGGCTGATCCGACCGCAGCCGTCGCCGACCTCAAGGCCTGGGCCCAAGTGATCGAGCGTATCCTTTCGGATTTTGACCGCGGGCCCGACGTCCAGGTCACGCCGAGCTACATTTTCGCCAACATCGTCGCAGGCTATGAAGCCTCCGGCATCGCCCTTCCGCTCACCACCATCGCGCAGGCGATGGGGATCAACCCCGACATCCTGAGGACGGGCTCTGGGCTCGTGCAGGGCCATGGCGACACCAACATGTTCTATGTCGGAGGCGCCAGCGGCACGTACCAGGCCAACGCCGCCACGGATACTTACGTGGTCGGCGCGCATTTCGGCCAAAGCACGATCAGCGACGTCGATGCTCCGCTTGGCGAAAAGACCAACCTGCTGCGTTTTGCCAGCCTGAAATCGACCGAAGTCTCGGCGGCTCGGCTTGGAGAGGACCTCGTCCTGACGCGAAAGGATACTGGTGAGACGCTGACCATCTCGGGCGAATTCACCTTCTACGAAGAGGCCGCCGGATATTTCAGCGGCAACGTACTGCCCAAATACGGGGTCGATACGATAACCTTCGCCGATGGCGTCTCCTGGGACCGCAGCAACATGTCGCTCGAAACCGCTGCCGACGGAACGCATGATCAGGTCATTCGCGGTAGTTCAGGCAACGAAGTCCTCATCGGGGGTGTCAACGACACCCTGATCGGCGGTGCCGGCCAGATCACCTATATCTACGATCGCGGCATGGGTTCTGATACAATCGATGTCCAGAATACGAACGCCCTTGTGGCTAAGAACGACGTCTGAGGTGGCTCGGGAAATCTGGACAGGTCGGCTGAGTGGAGTTTCTGCCTGAAGGCGGCCAAGATGGCTGCGGATCGGGAGAGATGATGAGCAAGCGAACACGCCGGAACCACGCGCCGGCCTTCAAGGCGAAGGTGGCCCTGGCTGCCGTGAAGGGTGAAAAGACGCTGGCCGAATTGGCTCAGCAGTTCGACGTGCATCCGAACCAGATCACGGCATGGAAGGCGCAACTGGTGGATGGCGCCGCCGAGGTCTTCGGATCGGAGCCGAAGGCGGGCCTGGCGGCTCCGGCCATCGACGTGAAGACGCTTCACGCCAAGATTGGCGAGCTGACGTTGACCAACGATTTTTTGTCCGGCGCGCTCGGCAAGGCCGGCCTTCTGAGCGCAAAGCGATGATCGATGGCCACCACGGTCTCTCGATCACCAAACAGGCACAGGCGCTCGGGATCAGCCGCGGCAGCGTCTACTATCTTCCGCGTCCGGTATCGTCGGCGGACCTCGCCGTCATGCGGCGGATCGACGAACTGCATCTCGAGTTCCCCTTCGCGGGAAGCCGGATGTTGCGCGATCTCCTGAACAGGGAGGGGATCGCGATCGGGCGCCGGCATGTCGCGACGCTGATGAAGCGCATGCGGATCGAGGCGCTGTACCGGAAGCCGAACACGTCGAAACCGGCACCGGGTCACAAGATCTACCCCTACCTCTTGCGGGGCGTGACCGTGGAGCGCCCAAACCAGGCCTGGGCAATGGACATCACCTACGTGCCCATGGCCCGCGGCTTCGTCTATTTGGCGGCGGTGGTCGACTGGTACTCACGCCGGGTCCTCGCCTGGCGGCTCTCCATCACCATGGAGGCGGGCTTCTGCATCGAGGCGCTGGAGGACGCGCTTGCCAGGTATGGCAAGCCGGACATCTTCAACACCGACCAGGGCTCGCAATTCACCAGCCAGGAGTTCACCGACGTGCTGCGCAAAGCCGGGATCGCCATCAGCATGGACGGAAAAGGCGCTTGGCGGGATAACGTCTTCGTCGAACGGCTCTGGCACTCGATCAAATACGAGGAAATCTATCTCCGAGCCTACGCCTCGGTCGGCGAAGCCCGCGCCTCCATCGGCCGCTACCTGGCCCTCTACAACGGGCGCAGGCCGCATTCGAGCCTTGACCGGAAGACGCCGGACCAGGCCTATTTCGACAGGCTGCCGCAGATCGCGGCGGCCTGAATCCGGTAGGACTCCACCTAACCAAGCGCCGCAGCCTGTTCAGACAAACCGAGCCACCTCAGGGCGTCGCGCCAAAATCCACGCGCTCCACTCGATGAAGCGACATTGAACCCCGCCTCTCCATAAGCGGCTCCTCGCGTCCGCGCCGGTCAGGAGGGCGGGGGTGGCGCGGCATCCGCAATCGGCCGCACCGGCATACCGGGGCCGATCTTTTGAAGATTGCCGGTAATGACCTTGTCCTGCTCGGAGACACCTGTCAGCACGGCAACCAACCCCTGATCGACAGGGCCGAGCGTCACGAGGCGCTGCTCGACCTTGTTGTCCGCGCTGACGACGTAAAGATATTTCCCGAGTTGGCTCGACCCGATGGCCTCCTGTGGGACGAGCAGCGTGTTCGGCTGTTCGCGGACGTGGACGCTGACCCGGACATATTGGCCGGGAAGAAGACTTTTGTCTGCATTGGCAATGGTGGCGCGTGCCGTCACGGTGCCGGTCGAACGATCCACGGCATTGTCGATGAAGGTCAACTGGCCCTTGTGATCGGAGGTTTCGGCCCCCGGAACCACGACATCGACCGTTACAGGCCCGGTTCGACGCGCCACGGCGATGGCCGCGAGCTCGGTCTCGCTCGGATTGAAGGTGACATAGACAGGATCAAGCTGAACGAGGGTGTTGAGCACGGTTCCTCCCGCGCCGACCAACGTGCCGACCGGCGCCTGGTCTCGTCCGAGACGTCCGGAAAACGGCGCCCGGATTTCGGAATAATCGAGATTGAGCTGCGCGGCGCGCACCGTTGCCCGATCGGCGGCGAGGGCCGCCTCCGCCTGCTTCATGCTGCTCGACCGCTGATCGAAGGAATCCTTGGCCAGCCAACCGCTTTTCGAGAGCGCATCGCCGCGCTGGTAGTTCGACTGCTGGTAGTCGAGGGAAGCGGTATCCCGCTCGATCTGTGCATTCGCCTGGTCGAGCGCCACCTGGAAATCACGCGGATCGAGCTTGTAAAGGAGATCGCCGGTGTTCACGTCGCTTCCGTCTGCGGCCGGCTGTTCCTTGACGAAGGCCGAAACCTTGGACTGAAGCGTGATGGCACGGATCGATTCCGTTCGGGCCGCATAGTCGAGATGGATCGGGATCGCCCGCTTCGCCACCGCAGCGACAGGCACCGGCATGATGAAGGGAGGCGGCGGCGGAGCCGCAGCCGCAGGCGAGGCGCTGGCGAACTTGCTGGCGACCAAACGAACCACATGGTCCGCGAGAGACGGATCCTGGTGATAAATCACGGCACCCGCCCCGATCAGGACCAAAGCCCCCAGCGGGAAATTACGAAAACGCATGGACGATGACCCTGTCATTCCGCAGCCTCGGCGTGGCGCTCGGGCGCAACCAGCACCGTCGCGGCCTCTGTGTGATCCACCACGACCCGGCCGTCCGGATCGCGTTCACGTAACCGTTCGATCACGGCATAGAAGACCGGCACGAAGATCAGCGTCAGGATGGTCGCGGCCAGCATGCCGCCGAACACCGTGGTGCCGAGCGATTGCCGGCTCGCGGCGCCAGCCCCCTTCGCCACCACAAGCGGCAGCACGCCGAGGATGAAGGCGAAAGCCGTCATCAAGATCGGGCGCAGGCGCAGGCGGCCCGCCTCCATGGCGGCTTCCGCGATGCTGAGGCCTTCCTCGCGGCGGCGGCGCGCGAATTCCACGATCAGAATGGCGTTCTTTGCCGCGAGGCCGATGAGCATCACGAAACCGATCTGCGAATAGACGTCGATCTGCATCTGCCGGATGTAGAGCGCCGACAAGGCCCCGAACAGCGCAAGGGGAACCGCCAGCAAGACCATGAACGGCATGGTCCAGCTTTCGTATTGCGCCGCTAGGATCAAAAAGACGAATACGATGGCGAGACCGAAGATGAGGCTCGCGGCCGAACCCGCCTTCAGTTCCTGGAAGGTGATGCCGGTCCATTCGTAGCTGAAGTCGTGCGGCAGCACTGCCTGCGCGGCCCGCTGCATCGCCGCCACCGCCTGGCCCGAACTGAAGCCTGGCGCGGCGGCGCCGTTGATTTTCGACGAGCCGTAATTGTTATAATGCGGCACGGTCTCGGGGCCGACGATCGGCTTCAGGCTACCCAATGTCGAGAGCGGCACCATGGCGCCGGCGACGTTGCGGACATAGAGCCGCGACAGATCCGAAGCCCCGGCCCGCGCATCCTTGTCGGCCTGCAAAGTGACCCGGAAGGTGCGGCCGAAGAGGTTGAAGTCGTTGACGTAAAGCGAGCCGAGATAGATCTGCAGCGTATTGAAGACGTCCGGTAGACTGAGACCGAGAAGTTTGGCTTTGTTCCGGTCGAGGTCGTAGTTGAACTGCGGCGTCGAGGTGCTGAACGACGAGAACAATTGCTGCGCGCTCAATTCGGGTTGCTTTCGTGCTTCGGCCAGAACGGCCTGCGTGGCCTCGTTCAGAGCCACGCTCCCCCGCCCGCTGAGATCCTCCACCTGGAATTCGAACCCGCCGGTCGCGCCGAGACCCGGAATCGATGGCGGATCGAAGCTCAGCGCGAAGGTGCTGGGGATACCGAGCAGTTTGGGCCGAACCGCCGCCACGATCTTCGACGCATTTTGTTCGGGCGGCCGCTCATCCCACGGCTTCAGGATAGCGAATTCCACCGCCGAATTCGATTGCGCGGCATTGGTGAGGAAGTTCAGTCCGCTGATCGACCCGACGATGTCGACGCCGGGCGTGCTTTGCAGTACGTCGCGCACCTGCTTGGCCACCACATCGGTCCGCTCCAGCGAAGCGCCATCTGGCCCCTGGATGACGACGAAGAAATAGCCCTGATCCTCGACCGGCAGAAAGGTACTGGGCAGCCGCGTCCAGAGCGCATAGGTGCCAAACAGCCCCACCGCGAACACGATCATCAATGCCCATCGGGCTCGGATGAAAAGACCGACGAGCCGCGCATAGGCATGCGACAACCAATCGAAGCCCGTGTTGAACCAGCGGAACAGAATGAAGGGCTGGTGCGGCCGATGACGCAGGAACACCGCGCTCAAGGCGGGACTCAAGGTCAGCGAATTGAAGGCCGAGATGCCGACCGAGATCGCGACCGTCAGCGCGAACTGGTTATAGAGGCGGCCGGCCACGCCGGGAATGAACGCCACCGGCACGAAAACGGCCATCAGCACGGCCGTGGTGGCGACGATCGGCCCCGTGACCTCCGACATGGCCTTGCGTGTCGCAGCCATCGGCGCAAGCCCGGCTTCGAGCTGCCGCTCGACGTTCTCGACGACCACGATGGCGTCATCCACCACCAGCCCGATCGCCAGCACCATGCCGAGAAGGCTCAGCATATTCAGTGAAAAGCCGCAGATTTCCATCACGGCCAGGGTCGCGATCAACGACACCGGGATCGCGATGGTGGGGATGATGGTCGTGCGCCAGCTCTGAAGGAAAATATAGACCACCAGGATGACGAGGATCAGCGCTTCGCCAAGAGTGATGACGACATCATGCATCGAGGCCGACACGAAGCGGGTCGTGTCGTAATGCATGGCGTAGGCGATGCCCTTGGGGAACCGCGTGGACAACTCGTCCATCTTGGTCTTGATGTTCTTCTGCAGATCGAGGGCGTTCGATCCCGGCATCTGGTAGACGGCGAGCACCACCGTCGGATCCGTGCCGAAGAAGGCCGAGGACGCATATTGCAGCGCGCCGAGCTCGATTCTCGCCACATCGCGCAGCCGCACCACGGAACCGCTCGCCGGGTCCGCCCGCACCACGATGTCGCCGAACTCGTCCGGGGTGCTCAAGCGCCCGACGGCGTTGACCTGCATTTCGAAGGCGGTACCGGCGGGCGCGGGCGATTGGCCGATCTTGCCGGCCGCGACCTGCACGTTCTGTTCGGCGATGGCGCTTTGAACGTCGACGGCCGTGATGCCAAGCTTGGCCAGCCGATCGGGATCGAGCCACACGCGCATGGAATAGCGCCGCTCGCCAAAGATCTGGACATCGCCGACGCCCGGCAAGCGCTTGAGGGGGTCAACGATCTGCAGATAGGCGTAATTGCTCAGCGCCACGGGGTCGACCGAGCCGTCCGGCGACGTCAGATTGACGATCAGGACGAAGTTGGGGTTCTGCTTCTTGATCGTCACACCGGCCTGGTTGACGATCGCAGGGAGCGAGGAGGCTGCCTGGGAGACGCGGTTCTGCACGTCCACGGCGGCGATGCTCAGCGGATAGCCGACATCGAAGGTGACCGTGATCGTGGCCGAGCCATCGTTGGAGCTCGAAGACGCCATGTAGGTCATCCCCGCGACGCCATTGATCTGCTGTTCGAGCGGCGTCGTCACCGTGTCGGCCACGACCTGCGCGCTGGCGCCCGGATAGACGGCGCTGACCACGACCTGCGGGGGCGTGATGTCGGGGAATTGCGAAACGGGAAGCAGCACGTAGCAGATGGCCCCAGCCATCACCAGGATGATCGCCACGGCCGACGCGAAGATGGGGCGTTGGGTGAAAAAACCTACCATGAGCGTTGTGAGCCGCTGGCGCGCGTTCCGACATCGGCGGAAAACGCCGGAGCGGGTCGTGCCGCATCAATGGACAAATCAAGGCTCGTGCAACTCATGGTGCCGTCCTGGCGTCAAAATCGTGGTTTGCCGATCGTCAAGCGATCGTTTGGGGATGACCCGCGCATCGCGCGTTGACCACGGTAAAGAGCCGTGTTACCGGTCAGTAAGTAACAACAAGTTACCGATCGGTAACAGGTACGTCAAGAGCGATGAGTACAAAATCCGCAGCGTTCGGGAAGATTGCCTCGGCTCTCTGCTGCGGTTCGGAGCGCCCGCGCGAGCGCATTCTCAAGACCGCCTGCGAATTGTTTTACAAGCATGGCATTCGCGGCATCGGAGTCGATGCCATTGCAGAGGCGGCCGGCACCAATAAGATGACACTCTATCGTCATTTCGGGTCGAAAGACGATCTTATCATCGAGTGTTTGAAGCAGGTCGCGGATGATGGCTTTGCCAAGTGGCGAAAGCTCGAAGAAGGTTATCCGGGCGACCCCATGGCGCAGTTGCACGCCTGGGTCCGCTGGACGGCGGATTGGCTGATTTCGGACAGTCGCGGATGCGCGCTTGCCAATGCGGCCATCGAACTCTCCGAAGACGGCCACCCGGCCCGTCGCATCATCGAACAATACAAGCGCGCTCACCGCGAGCGCCTGGTCAATCTGTGCGGCGCGGCTGGAATCGCCGACGCTGACCTTCTCGCCGACACGCTGTCGCTTCTCATCGAGGGCGCGCGGGTCAGCCGGCAAAGCGTCGGCGCCGAAGGTCCCAGCGCGAAACTGATGCGGATGAGCGAAGCCGTGATCGCATCCTTCGCTACTCGTTGAAGAGCGTGGCACGCGATCCGTCCTGAAATCTGACCGGGAGAGAGACCATGGAATATCGTCGATTGGGCGCATCCGGCTTTACGGTGCCGGCCCTGAGCTTCGGGACCGGCACGTTCGGCGGTCGCGGCGAGTTCTTCGAGGCTTGGGGCTCGACGGATGTCGCGGAAGCCCGCCGGCTCCTCGATATCTGCCTCGACGCGGGCCTCAACATGTTCGACAGCGCGGATGTCTATTCGGCCGGCGCGGCCGAGGAAATTCTCGGCAAGGCCATCGAGGGCCGGCCGCGTGATTCGGTCATCATCTCGACAAAGGCGACGTTCCGTTTCGGCCCGGCGCCCAACCAGGTGGGATCGTCTCGCCACCATCTGATCGACACCGTCCATCAGCAGTTGAAGCGGCTGGGAACGGATTATATCGACCTTTTCCAGTTGCATGGTTTCGACGCCATGACACCGGTCGAGGAGGTTCTCTC
Organism: Lichenihabitans sp.; assembly: GCA_965214365.1. GTDB lineage: Bacteria > Pseudomonadota > Alphaproteobacteria > Rhizobiales > Beijerinckiaceae > Lichenihabitans. The sequence continues at coordinate 492,153 of CBDCBM010000001.1, read as the reverse complement.
GACCCTCGACCAACTCGTCCGCGAGGGAAAAATCCGCTATGTCGGGGTATCCAACTTCTCGGGCTGGCACGTGATGAAATCGCTGGCGGCGGCCGACAAGCATGGCTTTCCGCGCTACGCGGCGAACCAGACCTATTATTCGCTCGTCGGCAGGGACTATGAGTGGGAGCTGATGCCGCTTGGGCTCGACCAGGGGCTCGGTGCGGTCGTGTGGAGCCCGCTCGGCTGGGGCCGGCTGACCGGTAAGATCCGGCGGGGGCAAGCCTTGCCGGCGGGCAGCCGTCTTCACAAGACCGCCGACATGGGGCCGCCGCTCGAGGACGACTATCTCTATAAGGTCGTCGACGCTCTCGACATCGTCGCGCAAGAGACCGGCAAGACCGTCCCACAAGTGGCGCTCAACTGGGTCTTGCACCGCCCCACCGTTTCCACCGTGATCGTCGGTGCCCGCAACGAGGAGCAGCTCAGGCAGAATCTCGGCGCCATCGGCTGGACCCTGACGCCCGAGCAGATCAAGCGCCTCGACGAGGCAAGCGCCAAACCCGCCGGCTATCCGTATTGGCACCAGGCCGGCTTCGGGGAGCGCAATCCCTCGCCGGTGTGATGGCCTTTCGCGCCGTCGATTCAATCGCGCGGATAGGGGCGATGGAGCGGGCAATCCGGATTGAGCCGGACCCCGAAGCCCGGTTTGTCGAGCGCGGAGGCCTTGAGGCGCCCGTTCTCGGGAACCGGTTCATCGAGTAGCAGCGGCGTGAACATCGGGACGACCGTGTCGGCCTTCGGATGCATCATGAGGAATTCGGCGAACGGGCTATTATGGCGCGTGATGACGAAATGATAGCTGTAGACGCTTGAGCCATGCGGGACCACCATGGCGCCATGGGCATCGGCGAGAGCTGAGATCTTGATGAGTTCGGTGATGCCGCCGCACCAGCCGACATCGGGCTGGATGATGTCGCAGCATCCCATTTCGAGCAGCAGACGGAAGCCCCAGCGGGTCGCCTCGTGCTCGCCGGTCGTCACCAGCATGCCGCGCGGCACGTTGCGACGCAGTTGCGCATAGCCCCAATAATCGTCTGGTGAAAGCGCCTCCTCGATCCATTTCAGTCCATAGTCATGGGCGCCCGCCGCGAGCCTCGTCGCATAATCGACATCGAGGCTCATCCAGCAATCGAGCATCAACCAGAAATCGTCGCCGACCTTGGACCGCATGTCGGCCAGCGCGGCGAGGTTCTTCTTCAGTCCCTCCGTCCCCTCGGCAGGGCCATGATGGAGGGGCATCTTGCCGCCGATGAAGCCGAGCGCCTTGGCGGCATCGGGCCGCGCGCCCGTCGCGTAAAACTGCAGTTCGTCTCGCACCGGGCCGCCCAGCAGGGCATGAACAGGCTCGCCCCGAACCTTGGCGAGCAGGTCCCACAAGGCGAGGTCGACACCGGAGATCGTATTCACCACGACGCCCTTCCGGCCATAGAACTGTGTGGCGAAATACATCTGGTCCCACATCTTCTCGATGTCGGTGACGACACGCCCTTCGAGGAAGCGCGCCAGATGTTTTTCGACGATGAAGGCGCCGATCTCGCCCGCCGTCGTCACGCCGAAACCGATCGTGCCGTCGCTGGCCTCGATTTCGACGACCAGCGTGCCGAGGACGTTGAGGCCGAAGGATCGCCGGCTCGCCCGATATTCGGGATAGCGCGCCATTGGGGTCGCGACATGATCGTCGATCCAATGCCCGTCTTCCTGGTCGTGGTAGTCCGCGCCTCCCCCACTCTTTACCGTGAAGGCGCGAACCGCTTTGATGGTTGGCATGGGCATGGCGGTCTCTTCGTTGAGGGCTGGGTCCCCGCTTTCGCGGGGACGGGCGGCGGAGAAACCCGACCGAAGATCTTATCAGAAGTTGAATTTATCGATGTTCGAGGCATCGAAGGTCGTCAGTTCGGCCTGGGTATTCATGACGTTGTGCGGGCCGATGGTGACCTTACCCAGGCCCGGAACGTCGAAGCTTTGGCCGACTTCGTTCTTGATCGCGCCGGTCTTCACGCCGGCCGTGAAATAGGCAGTCAGCAAACCCTCGTTATAGGGGCTCCAGAGCTGGAACGCCTTGACGGTGCCGTCCTTGATGAAGGGCCGCATCTGGTTCGGCGTGCCGAGCCCGGTCAGATGAACGCTCGACGCCTTGCCGGCGGACTGGATCACCTGCGCGGCGGCCGCGACCCCGACGGTGGTGGGCGAGATGATGCCCTTGAGGTTCGGGTATTTCGACAGCAAAGCCTCGGCTTCGGTGGTCGATTTCTGCGGCTCGTCATCGCCATAGACCGTCGCAACGAGTTTCATCTTGGCATATTTCGGGTTGGTCTTGAGCGTGTCGGCCATCGCGGCGATCCAGGTGTTCTGGTCCGGCGCATCGGTTGTGGCCGACAGGATGGCGATCTCGCCCTCGTAGTTGATCATGGAGCCTACGAGTTCGACCTGACCCGGACCGGTCTTGGTGAAGTCCACCGGCAGGATCGCGGCGTCGCGATGGTCGTAATTGTCGACCAGATCACCGTTCACCGCGAGCACCAGAATGCCCTTGCTTCGGGCGCGGTCGAGGACCTGATTCATCGCGTCGGGGCTATTGGGCGAGATGGCGATGGCGCTGACGCCGCGCTGGGTCTGAGCCGTGATGAAGGGAATTTGCGAGGTCGCCTCGGCGGTGGCCGGCGCCGCCAGAGTGAAGTCGCAGCCGACCTTGGCGCAGCCGTCCTTGAACCCCTGCTCCAGCGAGTCGAAGTAGGGATTGCCGGTATTCTTCGGGATGTAGGTGATCGACAGCTTATCGGCCGCGAGCGCGGCCCCCGCCATCATGGCGACGCCGCAGGCGAGACTGGTGAGCAAAATCTTGTTGAACATGGACGTCCTCCGTGGTTCGCCGATCTGCCGGCGTCTCCCGCTATCGTTGCGCGCGGGAGTAGATCGCGTTCGTCGCGATGATGGAGATGATGAGCAGCAAGCCCATCACGATGAGTTGCGAGGTGACGGCGACATTGGCGACCGTCATGCCGGTGGCGATGATGACGAGAAGCCAAGCCGCCAGAAAGGTGCCGAGCATGGTGCCCCTTCCCCCGAAAATGTAGGTGCCGCCGAGCATCACCATCAGCACCATCTGGAGTTCGCCGCCGGTCGCCATGTCGTAGCGCACGGAAGCGAGGCGCGAGGCGGTCAAGAGCCCGGCGCAGGCACTGACGAGCCCCATCAGCACGAACAGCCCGACCTTGATGCGCCTTACCCTGATGCCGGTGTGGCGGGCGGCGATTTCGTTCGTCCCGATCTGGTAAATCTGCCGCCCGACGATGGTAGTCCCGAGAACGAGCCCGAGGACGAGCGCCAGCGCGACGAAGATGAGAACGGGCACCGGCACCTGGTACACCAGCCGGTAGTCGATGCCGTTGAACCATTTCGGAAATTTGCCGATCGACTTGTCCCCGGCCAGGACCTGCGCAAGGCCGCGATAAAGGGTCAGCGTTCCGATCGTGACGATGATCGAGGGAAGCTGAAAGCCGATCACCAGAACGGCGTTGAAGAGGCCCATCACCAGTCCGGTCACGAGCCCGAGGATCATCGCGACCCCGATCGGCACCCCCGCCTTGAACGAGGCCGCGAAGACGCAGGCCGAGAGCGCCATCATGGACGCGGGCGACAGATCGATTTCGCCCGAGATGATGACCAGGGTCAGCACCAGCGCCACGATGGCGAATTCGACATAATAGGTCGAGCTTTCGAGGATGAAGCCGATATCCGAGAAGAAGGGCGAAAGCCGGCTCGCGACGATGACGGCGCCGATCAGCAGGACCAGCGTCATCATCTCAGGCCGGATCAGCAGCACCTTCCAGCGCGGGCGCAAGGGAGCGGCGTCTCGCGCGGACGAAGCGGTCCGGGTCTCGGCCGAACTCATGCGCGCATCCTCGATGTCGCCAGGGCTGCGAGCCCATGCTGCCGCACAGAGCGGTCGATGAGCAGAGCTACGATGATCACGGCGCCGTAGATGGCCTGCTGCCAGAACGCCGAAACGTCGAGGATCGGCAGCGCCACATTCACCATGCCGAGCAGGATGACCCCGAGAACCGTGCCGAGAACTGTGCCGGAGCCGCCATTGATCGACACGCCGCCGATCACCACCGCGGCGATCACCGTGAACTCGAAACCTACCCCGGTGATGCCGGGATTCACATAGCCGAAGCGAGACGCGTAGATGATGCCGGTCAACCCTGCGAGCGCGCCCGAGGCAGTGAAGACCAGAAGCGTCACAGGGACCACCCGGATGCCCCGCAGCGGCGCGGCGACCGGATTGGACCCGAGGGCGTAGATCTGCCGACCCATCCGCGTGTGATCCAAGAACAGATAGGTCGCCACCGCCACGCCGAAGGCGATGATGACGATCCAGGGAATGCCGAGGATCGGTGAAGTCTGCGACATCTGGATCAGCGTCTTCGGGATATATTGCGGGTCGACCTGCTTGGCACCCGAGACCAGGAAGACGAAGCCGCGATAAAGGCTCAGCGTGCCGAGCGTCACGATGATCGAGGGAAGCCCGAACAGCGTAACGAGAACGCCGTTGAGGAAGCCGAGCGCCCCCCCGAGCCCGATGCCCAGGACGACACCGATGAGAATCGGCCAATCCGGGTGGTCGCGGAACATCATGCCGGCCACGATCGAAGAAAAACCGAGCACGGAGCCGATGGAGAGATCGACGTGCCGGGCGACGATCACCATCATCTGACCCATCGCGGCGATCAGGATCAGCGGGATCGCGAGCATCACGATCCGCAGCGTCTCGGGAGACAGAAAACGGGGCTGGATGGCTCCGACCACCAGGGCCAGCAGCACGATCATGACGGCGATGCCGGCCTCGCGGCGAAGCAGCAGGGCCCACAGATGTCTCATGACAGTGCCATCGGCCGATTGGCCGCCCTCGGCACGGCCGCGCGCATGACGCTCTCCTGGGTGGCTTCACCCCGGGGAAGGTTGGCGGTGAGCCGTCCTTCCGCCATCACCAACACTCGGTCGGACAGCGCCAGCAATTCCGGCAGGTCGGACGAGATCAGCAGGATCGCCCGACCGCCGGCCGCGAGTTCGCCGATCATGTCGTAGAACTCGGCTTTCACGCCGATATCGATCCCTCGCGTCGGCTCGTCGAGGATCAGCACGCTGGGCTCGGTGAGAAGCCAGCGGGCCAGGATGGCCTTTTGCTGATTGCCGCCCGAAAGCTCGCCGATCGGCTGGCGCAGGGATGAGAGGCGGATCCGCAGCGTCTTGACCGACCCGGACGCTAGCGCCTGCTCGATCGAGCGCCGGATGAAGCCGCGCGGCGCGATCCGCTTGGGAATGGCGGCGGAAATATTCTGCTCCACGGGCAACGTCCGGAAGATGCCGGCCACCGCCCGGTCCTCGGGTACGAAAGCCAGCCCGAGGGCGATGGCCTCGGAGGGCTCGGTGATGGTGACAGCCTTGCCATCGACCCTGATCTCGCCACTCAGCGCGGGGGCCAGACCGAAGATGGCCCGGGCGACGTCGGTGCGGCCGGCCCCGACGAGGCCGCCGAGACCGACGATCTCGCCCTTCCGCACCTCGAATGTGATGTCGGAGAAGAGGCCCGGCCGGGTGAGCTTCTCGACCGAGAGCGCCACCTCGCCGATGGTCGTCTTCTGTTTATGCAGATATTCCTTGAACGTGCGGCCGATCATCAGCCGGATGATATCGGCGTCGGAGATGGTGCCGACCTCGTGGGTCGCGATCTTGCCGCCGTCGCGAAAGACGGTGAGCCGGTCGCACAGCGCCCGGACCTCTTCGAGCCGATGCGAGATGAATACGATCGTCCGACCCTCGTCTCGCAAACGCCGGGCGATGGCGAACAGCGTCTCGGCCTCCTTGGGGGTGAGCGGCGCCGTGGGCTCGTCCATGATGATGAGGCGGCTGTCGCTGGCCAAGGCGCGGGCGATTTCCACCATCTGCTGGTCGGCGATCGATAGACCCCGCATCGGCTTCATCACGTCGATGGCGACACCGAGCGTCTCCATCAGACGGGCGGCGTCGCGCGTCATCCGCGCCCAGGGTACGCGGCCCAGCAAGGCTCCATCGGTGCGGCCGAGAACCAGATTTTCCGCGACCGACAGATCAGGAAAGGACAGCGGCTCCTGATGGATTAGCGTGATGCCGAGCTTCTGGGCCGCGATGGGGTCCGAAACCTCGATCGGCGCGCCGTTCATCGCCAGCGTCCCGCGCGTCGGCCGATGGACGCCGGCCAGGATCTTGGCGAAGGTCGACTTTCCGGCGCCGTTCTCTCCCAGCAGGGCATGGATCTCGCCCAGCATGAGGTCGAGATCGACGTCGCTCAGCACTTCGATACCGGCGAATTGCTTCGACACGCCGCGCGCCGACATCAACGGCCCCTTGGAATCGAGGAGTGCGGCGTCAACCATCCGGGTCGGTCCTATCGGCCTTCGGGGGTCGGCGCATCCGGATCGATCAGTCCCTCGGCTTTCAGATCGGACCAGAAACCGGACGGGATCGGCGCTTCGATCGAGGCGATGTTCTGCGTCACCTCTTGGGCGCGGGCCGCCCCCGGTATCACCGCCGCGACGGCCTGATGAGCCAACGGAAACTGCAGCGCGGCGGCTGGAAGCGCCACCTGATGAGCCTGGCAGACAGCTTCGATGCCCCTGACCTTGGCTTGGATTTCGGGCGGGGCGGCCGCATACCCGTATTTGGCATTGCCGCCCGATCCGGTGACGAGGATGCCCGAGGCGAAGGGCGCCCCGATGATGACGCTGATTCCGCGCCGCACGCATTCGGCCATCCCGGTGCGCAGGCTCCTCTGGTCGAGCAGCGTGTAAGGCATGGCGACCAGCAGAAAATCGAGGTCGACCACCCGCGCCGTCGTCTCAAGCGATTCGGTCGTGTTGATGCCCATGCCATAGGCCTTGATGTCGCCCGAGGCCTTCAACTGCGCGAGCGCCTTGATGCCCGTGTCGACCAGATCCTTTTGACGCTCCGCGAGATGCTCGCCCTGATAGCCGACATCTAGATCGTGGATGACCAAAGCATCGACCGTATCGACCGCCAGACGCTGGAGCGCCTGTTCGTAGGAGCGCATGATGCCGTCATAGGAATAATCGAACCGCACCTCGAAGTTCAGGCCGCCGGTCCAGGGCGATCGATCGAAGGTGTTGGGATCCTTTGGGCGATGCAATGTTCGGCCGACCTTCGTAGTCAGCATGAATTCACCGCGCGGCTTCGTCCGCAGAAAGCCGCCGAGCCTATGCTCCGAAAGCCCCCGACCATACCAGGGCGCCGTATCGTAGAACCGGAGCCCTCCGGTCCAAGCGGCGTCGAGTGTCGCTCGCGCGTCGGCCTCCTCGACCTTGCCGAAGAATTCGCCCAGATGCGCACTTCCGAACCCGAGCGAGGGCAGGCGCAATGTGGTGTGACCCACAGTCCGGAGTCGTGAAAGTGACGACGTCACGCGTTTCCTCCCGAAGCCGGCGAACTTAGGTCCGCTCTTGGCCGTAAGTTGTCAGACAAAAATTAGTTTGACAAGTTTCATGTGCTGCCAAATTCTGGGTTCAACAAGAAGCGGCCGTTTCGCGGACGCGGGGGGATATCGACGCCTGTCCGGATCACGCCATCCCAGAGGGGTGGCGTGATCCCGCCCCTGCATCCGCGAAATCATCGATGCCGCAGGTGACCGAAAGACGCCGCATGCCGAACTTTCCCATCGTCGACACGCACTTGCATCTATGGGATCCGGCGCGGCTCGACTATGCCTGGATCAAGGGCAGCCCGCTGTTCGAAAAGCCTTATTTGGTCGAAGACTATACCCGGGACTGCGGCGGCGTGGAAGTCGAGGCCATGGTATTCCTCGAATGCTATGCCGATTTCACCAGCGAGCGCGGGCAATATGTCGAGGAAATCGAGTTCGTCGAAGACGAGGCCAAGCGCGACCCTCGCCTTAAGGCGATCGTGCCGATGGCGCCGCTCGAAAAAGGCGGACGGGCAGAGCCTATCTTGGCCGAAATGGCCGAGAAACACCTCACCGTCAGAGGCATCCGACGCATCGTGGAATTCGATGCCGACCCGCGCGCCCTGACCCTCAGCGCCGACTTCATCGAGGGAGTGAACCTGCTCGAACGGTTCGGCCTGCATTTCGAGATCAACGTCAATCACACACAAATGGATATTGTCCGCGAATTCGTGAAACGCATCCCCCGTGTCCCGATGATCCTCGACCATTGCGGCAAACCGGGCATCGCCGAGGGGGCGATTCTACAATATCGGGAGGATGTCGCGGAGCTTTCCCGCCACCCCAACCTCTGGATCAAGCTCTCGGATCTGCCGGTCGAGGCGGATCACACGCGTTGGACGGAGGCCGACCTCGCGCCCTATATCGCGGCGACGATCGAGAATTTCGGCGTCGACCGGATCATCTACGCCGGCGATTATCCGGTCTGCCTGCAGGCCACCACCCTGCCCCGCTGGGTCGAGGTGCTCGATCACGCCTTCTCAAGCCTTGGGCTTTCGGAGGACGACACGCGAAAGATCTACCGCGACAATGCGGATCGATTCTACCGCCTCGGGCTTGGTGATGGCCAGGCCACGCCATGAGCGACAAATCGGGACTGAGCGGGCGCGGGGCGATGGCATCCGGACCGTCCGATGCCTTCGCGGAAATGACCTTGAATGGACAAGTCTCGGCGGCCACAGAATTTGGGGGGGGCACGCTGGAGCGGCGCTCGATCGCCGAGCAGGTCTCCAATCGCATTCTGAGCATGGTCAAGAGCGGCAACCTCAAGGCGGGCGACCGTCTGCCGACCGAGCAGCAGATGGGAATCGCCTTCGGCATCAGCAGGCCGCCGCTGCGCGAAGCCCTCAAGGCGCTGACCATGATGGGAGTGCTCGAAAGCCGCCAGGGCGGCCGATACACCGTGACCGACCTTTCGCCCGGTCGCTTCGTGGCGCCGTTCAGCGTTATGCTCTCGGTCGCGGACTACGACGTTCAGGAGCATTTCGAGGCCCGAATAGCGATCGACCTCGCAATGGTCCGTCTCTGCGCGTTGCGGGCCTCCGAAGATGAGCGGCAGCGTATCTTGAAATTCGCTGTCGACGGCAGGGCGTTCCACGCCGATCCGGTCGCGTTCCGGCTGCTCGACATCGAGTTTCACCAGGCGCTTCATGCCGCCGCCCGTCATCGGCTGTTCTTCACGCTGGCGCAGATGCTTTACGACGTAGGGCTCGACGTGAGACGCGTCGCAAGCGGCGTGCCGGGCGTCATCGAAAAAAGCGTGGCCCAACATATCGAGATCGCCGAGGCCGTAATGGCGCACAATAGCGACGCCGCAGTCGATGCCTACCGTCGTCATCTCGAACATGTTCGCGACACCACGCTGCAATCGATGGCGCGCTAGTTCGACTAGGTCATGAACCGCTTCATAGAGCTCCGCTCCCTCGATCCTTCGAGACGCCGCTTCGCGGCTCCTCAAGATCGTCGGCACGGGTTATCCGCACGACATCATGCTCTATAGCGTTGGGATCGACGCCAAAAGCGCCTTGATGCGGCCGGCGAGATCTTCCATCGCGAATGGCTTGGTCAAGACCTGCATGCCGGGGTCGAGATGGCCATTGCCCAGCGCGGCATTTTCCGCATAGCCGGTGATGAACAGAACTCTGAGACCTGGACGAAGCGCCCGCCCCGCATCGGCGACTTGCCGACCGTTCATGCCCCCCGGCAGACCGACATCGGTGATCAACAGGTCGATGCGAATATCCGATTGAAGGAACTTGAGCCCGGTCGCGCCATCGGCGGCTTCGATCGCCATATATCCCAATTCCTCGAGGATCTCGCTCGCCAGCATCCGGACGGTCGGCTCGTCGTCGACGACCAGCACCGTTTCGCCCTGCCCGACACGCTCCGACATCCAGGGCCTTTCGGCCGGCGGCTTTTCTCCTTCGTCCGACCCATAGTTGCGCGGCAGATAGATGCTTACCATCGTGCCGTGCCCGACTTCGGAATAGATCCTCACGTGGCCCTCGGATTGCCGCGCGAAGCCATAGATCATGCTCAGGCCAAGGCCGGTGCCCATACCGATCGGCTTCGTCGTGAAGAAAGGGTCGAAGGCCCGGGCGATCACCTCCGGGGTCATGCCCGTTCCTGTGTCGGAGACCGACAGCGACATATATTGACCAGGCGCGATGTCCCGTTCGCGCGCCGAGCGTTCGTCGAGCCAGCGGTTGCTTGTTTCGATCGTCAGGCGCCCCCCGTCCGGCATCGCGTCGCGCGCATTGATGCACAGGTTGAGCAGGGCGTTTTCGAGCTGGTTCGGATCGACCAGCGCCGGCCACAGCCCAGCCGAACCGACGACCTCGACCTCGATTTCGGGGCCGACCGTCCGGCGGATCAGGTCTTCGAGGTCCGCCACCAGGCGATTGACGTCGACCGATTTGGGAGTGAGCGTCTGGCGGCGCGAGAAAGCCAGAAGACGATGGGTCAGGGCCGCCGCGCGTTTGGACGCCCCCTGCGCGGCACCGATGTAACGGTCGAGATCCTTGAACCGTCCCTGCACCAGGCGGGTCTGCAAGATGTCGAGACTTCCGCCGATCCCAGTCAGGAGATTGTTGAAGTCATGAGCGATGCCGCCGGTCAGCTGACCCACGGCCTCCATCTTCTGGGATTGACGCAATTGTTCCTCGGCGCGCCGCTGCTCGGTGAGATCGCGACCGCAGAACAGAACCAGTTGATCGCCCTTCTCGTTCACTCCGAGCGGCGCCACAACGACGTTGAGCACCAAGGGTGATGCATCCCCGAAGGTGCGAACCGTCTCATAGGCCCCGGTGCGCCCAGTCTGCGCACATTCGCGAGCGTGGCGGTCAACCGTCGCCACAGTGTCAGGATCGACGAGATCGATGGTCCGACGACCGATGACCGATGCTCGATCGAGACCATAAAGCCTCTCGGCGGCCGGGTTGAGATCCTCATAGACGATTTCGTCGTCGGCGGTGATCCGGAGCAAGAACAGATATTCGGGCGAGGCGCGAAAATAGGCCTTGAACTTGGCCTCGCTGCGGGTCAGCTCTCCCGTACGTTCCGCGATCTGAACCTCAAGCGAGGACGCAAGATGGCGCAAGGCATTTTCGGCCCGCCGCCGCTCGATCGCCGACCGGGTTCTATCGCCGACCTGTCTCACGAAATCGACCTCGTCGGGGGACCAGGCTCGGGGTCCGGCGTGATTGACGTAAAGCAAGGCCACGAAGCGGCCATCTTCGGTCAGCGGCAAGTTAAGTACGGCCCGGGCGCTGATCTCGACGAGGGCCTGTGCGGTTTCGGCTGTTCGAGGATCCGTCTCGGCATCATCGATGGCGACGAGTTCGCCCCGCTTCAAGTCATCGATATATGTTCCATATGTACGAAAATTAAGCACGCCCGCCAGGCTCGCGACCCCAGGGGCATTCCAGTCGCGCTCGATCGAAATGGTTTCGGCGACGGGGTCCACGGTGCCGTAGCCGGCCCGGCTGGCCCTGAGCACGCGCCCCATGATTCCGGCCGCCGTGAAAGCGATATCCGCCACGTCGCTCAGATCTCGAAGTCGATCACCGATCTCGATCAACGCCAACCGGCGAGCCTCGGTCTCCTTACGATCGGTCACATCGAGCGATATGCCCGCCATCCGCAAAGCGGAACCGTCGGCCGCGCGCACAACCTGCGCCCGGACCTGGATCCATCCCAGGCCGCCATCCGGTCGGACGATGCGATATTCAATGTCGTATTCGGCACCCGTCTCGATGGAATGCTCGATCGCTGCCTGCATCGTGGCGCGGTCGTCGGGATGCACGGCGCTTTGGAGTTCATCGTATGTCAGGGAGGCGGAGCCGTCACGGCCGAAGTTTTCCTTGCACACGGAGGAAGCGGTCAACTCGCGGGTGCGAAGATCCAGCTCCCAGATGCCGAGCCGGCCCGCCGTCGCGGCAAATCTCAGGCGATCCTCGCCCTCGCGTTGCGCGTGCAGGCGTCCGGCAACCTCCGCCATGAGAGCGGTGTTCTGCGTCTCCAACCCGGCGAGACGCTCGCGTTCGATCGTGACATCGACTTGGCTGGCGAAGAAAAAGGCAAGCTTTCCCTCCGCATCATGGACCGGCGCCATCAGCAGACGATTCCAGAATGGGGTGCCATCCTTGCGGTGGTTGCGGATGTCGACCTCGATGGACCGTGAGGCTTGGACCGCCTTGCGGATCCGCACGATCGTCTCCGGATCGGTCTCGGGTCCCTGGAGGAACCGGCAGTTCCGGCCAAGGATTTCCTCGCGAGCATATCCTGTCAGCCGGCAGAAGGCATTGTTCGCGAAGACGACCGGATTGTCGGCCATGCGCGGATTGGTGACGATCATCGGCATACGGGTAGCCCGCACGGCCGCAACGAACGGATCGTTGCCTCCGTCGCGATCCTCGATGTTCGCGCTGATCCGAGCAGCGTCCCGGCTGACTTTTTCCGTGATCGACCGATCGAGCCAAATATCGTCAGGATTATCGTTCATCGCGGACGTCAAGGACCCTTTGCGGAGAGAGATTGAGTGGCCGCTACGCGACACAAAATCGAATACTCCAATCTCGCCGTTCGGTTCCATGCCCAAGCGGCCGTGGCACGGGATCGCAGCGCGGCGCCGAAGCGCTAAGGCTGCCCTTGAACAACCAGCGGATTGATTTGGTTTGGGGTCGCAGATCCTTCCCTAGACTTTTGATTCAGTTAAGCTTGTTCGAGATAATAGTGAATTTGGCGGCGAGTTTGGTGCCGACCGATGTCAGCGCGACAATGATGATGACGCTGATGAGGCCGGCGATCAGACCATATTCGATCGCGGTGGCTCCCGATTGGTCACGGATGAATTTCGTTAGGACACCGTTGGTGAAGTCCTGGGGTTGTCGGCGCTGCATAGGTCCCTCGCTGGACTGACATGATCCTTCTTTTTGCCCGCAACCTATTAAAAAACTCCCAGAGCCTTGCAACTCAGATCGTTAAAATCGTGGTTAGCCGCCGACGTTGTCGAAATTAAAATGAGTTGAGACTTAAACCGTACGTTCTCCATGTATAGTGGCGACGAATACTCGGCGACAGACGATCTCGAACCAACGATTTCGTCCGGTCGCAATGACCGACGTCGCGATGAATATTGCGGAATGCTTCGCCTTGGTGAAGCTGGAGCCTTGGGCAAATCGCCGCGAGAACGTTGCGGCCCTGGCTTGCGTGCCACATGTTGAGGAGGGCAGGAGCGTCACGGAGGATCGTGTCATGAGTCTGGCGATATCGGAGACCCGGCCCGGATATTGTCCGGGCCACGAGAAGAGTGCTTTTCGGCCTCCGGCGCCGGTACCGCTCGATGCGCCCCTCGGCACGCTCGGGCTGCTGCGGGCGTTACGCGACAATCCGATCGCCACATGGACCAAGGCTCATTTCGATAAACCCGTCCTGTTCGGTCGCGGAATCCTCGGGCCGGTGGCTGTGGTCAGCGATCCTGATCTCGTACGGCATGTGCTCGTCGAGAACATGGGCAATTATACCAAGGACGTGCTGCAGCGTCGGATGCTGGCGCCCGGCATCGGACAGGGATTGCTGCTGGCGGAGGGCGCTGAATGGCGATCGCAGCGCCGGGCCTTGGCCTCCCTCTTCGCCCCCCGGCACGTCCTTGGCTTTCAGGACGCGACCGCTGAGGAAGCCACAGCCATGACGGAGCGCTGGGAGCGGCGTCGTTCCGGCCGTACGGCCGATATTTCCGTTGAAATGGCCCGCGTGACCCTTCGCATTTTGGGGCGCACCATCTTTTCCGATGCGCTGAGCCATAGCGCCGAGGAATTTGCGAGCGTCGTGTCGCGCTTCCTCGAAAGCGTGGGCCAACTCGATCCGTTCGACGCGCTCGACATGCCCGATTGGGTGCCGCGCCTCGGGCGGATCCGAAACCGTCCGATGCTCCGTTTCTTCGAGACGGCAGTGGAAACGATGATCGCCAAGCGGCGCCTCATCCTCAGCGATGACAGAGGGGCCGCGCCGCGCGATCTGCTGACCCTTCTCCTCGAAGCCGCAGACCCTGAAACCGGGGTCAAGTTGTCGGACGAAGAGATCAAGGCCAACCTTGTCACCTTCATCATCGCGGGTCACGAGACGACATCGAACGCGTTGACGTGGGCCCTCTTCCTCATGTCCCAAGACGAGGCTTCGTGCGAAGCGGTCGAACGCGAGGTCGATCGTTTCTTGCCCGACGGCCGTTTCGTGCCGGGCAGCCTCGACGCCCTCGTCATGACGCGAGCCGTGCTCGATGAAGCGATGAGGCTCTATCCGCCGGCTGCGACCATTTCTCGTCAGGCCTTGGGCCCCGACCGGTTGGGGTCGCTGTCCATCAAAGCGCGCACGATGGTCGTCATCTCGCCCTATGTGCTTCATCGCCACAATCTGCTCTGGCAGACGCCCGACCGGTTCATTCCGTCACGCTTCCTGCCGGAAAACCGCGGCGATATAGACCGCTATGCCTACCTGCCGTTCGGCGCGGGTCCGCGTGTCTGCATCGGCGCGTCTTTCGCCCTGCAGGAGGCGGTGATCGTGCTTGCCACGGCTATCCGACGCTTCAGATTCCGTCTGGCGCCGGGCCACGAGGTCATGCCCATTCAACGCGTCGCGCTGCGGTCGCGGGGCGGGATGCCGATGACGATCACCCGTCGTGCGTGACTGGTCCCTGCCAGCGGGAGCGCGTGAACCGCTTCAGCAATAGAGAAAGGCGCGATCCCGCCGGGGATCGCGCCTCTTTAAGGGATAAGACTGTAGTGCCTATTGACGGTAGTGCTGAATCCGCGTCGTACGAAGACCAGCAAGACCATGCTGATCGATGGACATCTGCCAGCTCAGGAATTCATCAACTGTTAAAGTGTAGCGCGTGCAAGCTTCTTCAAGAGAAAGAAGTCCTCCGCGAACAGCTGCCACAACCTCCGCTTTCCGGCGAATGACCCAACGTTTGGTAGAGGGCGGTGGAAGATCGGCAATCGTCAGCGGGCTCCCATCGGGCCCTATGACGTATTTGACCCTCGGTCGGTGCATTTCAACCATCGTCTCACTCGCGTACTAAACTCTGCGACCTGTGACGAACTTAGGCTCCCCCGCTTAAAACTTGACTAAGCCAAGCTTCTGCATTTGAACGCAAAATGAACGTAAAAGGCACAGGTCGGCCTGAATCCCGGGATTCCGCCCCTATTCCCGCAGAAAAATCGTGGGTTCGACGCAGAAAAGCGATCCGGACCGGGACTGGCCAGGGGCCGCTCAAGAGGATAAAGCTGCGCGGAGGTACGGATCAATTGACCTTCAGCTCAGTTCTTTAACAATGCTTACACCGTGTTTGAATTCACTCGGCTTCGCGAAGGCGCCTGAAGATACCAGGGTCGTCGTGGCCATGTCGGGCGGCGTCGACAGTTCGGTCGTCGCGGCCCTTCTGGCCAAGGACGGCTATGAAGTCGTGGGCATTACCCTGCAGCTTTACGACCATGGCGCCGCCACGGCCCGCAAAGGAAGCTGCTGCGCCGGCCGCGACATCCACGATGCCCGCGCCGTCGCGTCCCGACTCGGCATCCCGCATTATGTCCTCGACTACGAGGCCCGGTTTCGGGAGAAGGTCATCATGCCCTTCGCCGACAGCTATCTGGCGGGCGAGACGCCGATCCCCTGTGTGAGCTGCAACCAGACGGTGAAATTCGCCGACCTGCTCGATACCGCTCGCAATCTCGGGGCTGACGTTCTGGCGACGGGTCATTATATATCGTCACGCTCCGCCGAGGGCGGACGGGCCCTTTATCGGGCGCATGACCGCGACCGCGATCAAAGCTACTTTCTTTACGGGACGAAGCGCGAACAGCTTGAGATGCTGCGCTTTCCCTTGGGTGAAATGCCAAAGCCGCAGGTTCGGGAGCTTGCACGGCAATTCGGGCTCGAGATCGCCGACAAGGCGGACAGCCAGGACATCTGTTTCGTGCCGACCGGGCGCTACAGCGATCTCATCGAACGCCTGCGGCCCCAAGCGATGGAAGAGGGGGATATCGTCCATATCGACGGTCGCCACCTCGGCCGTCATCGCGGCATCGTGAATTATACGATCGGCCAGCGCAAAGGCCTTGGACTTTCAGATCATCCGGACGTGGGCGGAGAGCCGCTCTATGTCGTCAAGCTCGAGGCGGCACGGGCGCGCGTCATCGTGGGTCCGCGCCAGGCCCTGGCCACACGGGCCGTCATGCTGCGCGACGTCAACTGGATCGGGCCTGGGGATTTTGCCGCCGCTATCGAGGAAGGCCTTGACGTCGCCGTGCGGCTTCGCTCGACCCGCGCTCCGGTGCCGGCCCTGCTGCGGACCGAGTATGGCATGCCTTGGGTTGAACTCGCGCGGGACGAGGAGGGTGTTTCGCCCGGTCAGGCCTGCGTCTTCTATGCGTCCACGGCCGATGAGGCGCGGGTTCTGGGCGGTGGTATCATCAAGGAGACCATCGCCGCTTCGCTCCCAACCGCAGAGCCTTCGCTCGCTCAAGCGGGCGTGGCATGAACGCTCCGTCACCGGGCGGAACGGGAGCCATCAAGGATGCCGGCCAGATCGTTGCCGCCTATTCGCGCTGGGCGCCGATCTATGACCTCGCCTTCGCGGCCGTGATGCGCCGGGGGCGCGAAGCGGCGGCAGCGGCCGTTGGTCACGCAGGCGGACGTGTTCTTGATGTCGGTGTCGGCACGGGGCTAGAACTCCCGATGTTCACGGGCGCCACGCGGCTGATCGGCATCGACCTCGCCGAGGCCATGCTGCGCCGAGCGCAGGCGCGGGTTGCCCGGCATCGCCTGGGCAATGTCGAGGGGCTCAGCGTCATGGACGCGACCAGGCTCGCCTTTCTGGCCGAGAGTTTCGATGCGGCGGTCGTACCCTATGTGTTGACGGTCGTCCCCGACCCGCATGCGCTGCTGAGCGAGGTGCGACGCGTGGTCAAACGCGGCGGCGATATCGTCCTCGTCAACCATTTCGGTGCCGAGCGCGGGATTGCGGCAAGGATCGAGGCCTGGCTCGGCAAGCGTAGCGCGTCGCTGGGCTGGCACCCGCAATTCGCTTTCAGCATTCTGGGCGACTGGATCGCCAAGCAGACCGACATGCGGCTGATCGAACGCCGGCGGGTTCCTCCCTTCGGGCTCTTCACGCTCGTCAGACTGCGACGAGAAGCGTAATCTGCCGCTCGCCATCTGGACGACCGGGGAGCGGTCGCGCGTGCGGGAGGATCGATATGAACGTTCACGACAAGCCTCCGAAAGCCGTTGCGCCGGGGGGGCGCCCGTCCGAGTCGGCGCTCCAGACCGTCATCGAGACGCTGTCGGGCCGGCTCGGCGAGCGTCTGGCGCTCGGGCAAGCGATCCGTGAACAGCATGCCAACACGCGGACCTTCGTGGCCAACCAACCGCCCGATGCCGTAGTGTTTCCCCGCTCCACCGCCGAAGTCGTCGACATCGTCGAACTCTGCGCCGCCCACCGGGTGCCCATCGTGCCCTATGGCACGGGCACCTCGTTCGAAGGCCACGTCAACGCCCCCTATGGCGGCATTTCGGTCGACACATCCTTGATGAATCAGGTTCTGGCGGTCCATGCCGAGGATCTCGATTGCGTGATCGAGCCCGGGCTGACCCGTAAGGCTCTGAACCTGCACCTGCGCGACCACGGCCTGTTCTTCCCAATCGACCCGGGCGCCGATGCCTCGCTCGGCGGCATGGCGGCGACCCGCGCCTCGGGCACCAATGCGGTGCGCTATGGCACCATGAAAGACAATGTCATTGCCCTGAAGGCCGTGACGGCATCGGGAGCCATCGTCCGCACGGCCCGGCGGGCCAAGAAATCGGCCGCCGGCTATGACCTCACCCGTCTTTTCGTCGGCAGCGAGGGCACTCTCGGCATCATCACCGAACTCACCCTAAAGCTCTCCGGCATACCCGAAGCGATTTCGGCAGGCATCTGCCCCTTTCCCAGCGTCGAAGCCGCCTGCAATGCCACGATCCTCACGATCCAATCCGGCATTCCCGTAGCGCGGATCGAATTGCTCGACGCCTTGCAGATTCGTGCCGTCAACCTCCACTCGAAGCTGGGATTGTCCGAGGTGCCGATGCTGTTCGTGGAGTTCCACGGATCGGACGCCAGCGTCGCCGAACAGGCGCAGCGCTTCGGGGAGATCGCGCAAGGCGAAGGCGGCGGACCCTTCGACTGGGCCACCAAGGCGGAAGACCGGTCTAAACTCTGGCAGGCCCGGCACGACGTCTATTGGGCCGGATATGCGCTGCGTCCCGGCGCGCAGCATATCCCGACCGATGTCTGCGTGCCGATTTCACGCCTCGCTGAATGCGTGACCGCGACCCAGGCCGACATTGCCGAGGCGGGACTCGTCGCCCCGATCGTCGGCCATGTGGGCGACGGAAACTTCCATGTCGGCATTCTGGTCGATGACAAGGATGCGGACGAGCTGCGCCGGGTCGAAGGATTTCTGGAGCGGCTCGTGCATCGGGCGCTCGACATGGACGGAACCTGCACGGGCGAGCATGGGATCGGCCAGGGCAAGGCCAAATATATGCTGGCCGAACATGCGGCCCCGGCCCTGGACCTGATGCGCGCCATCAAGGGGGCTTTCGACCCGCTGAATATCATGAATCCAGGCAAGATCCTGATCGACTGACCCTTGAAAAGGGCCCCTTGGCGGTGGCACGGGGTTGCCGGGGAGGATTCGGCGTCCAGGTCATGCTGCAGCGCACCTCTCGTGTAGCCCTGCGCGCGGAGTCTATCTATATTCGAGCCGTTCCAGTCTGACACCGCCCGCGAAGGAAGACCTATGCCCTCGATCGACTCATTTGGGTGCCGCCGCAAGCTTGAAGTCGGTTCGGCCACCTATGATTATTTTTCGTTGCCGGAGGCGGAAAAAAACGGGCTCGAGGGGATCAGTGCCCTGCCTTATTCGATGAAGGTGCTGCTGGAAAACCTGTTGCGTCATGAAGATGGGCGCAGCGTCACGAAGGATGACATCCTCTCGGTCGCGGCGTGGCTGACCAACAAGGGTAAGGACGAGCGCGAGATCGCCTTCCGCCCAGCCCGCGTGCTGATGCAGGATTTCACCGGCGTCCCCGCCGTCGTCGATCTCGCGGCCATGCGCGACGCGATGCAGAAGCTCGGCGGCGACGTCGACAAGATCAACCCGCTGGTGCCGGTGGACCTCGTCATCGACCATTCGGTGATCGTCGACGAGTTCGGCACTCCGAAGGCGTTCGACGACAATGTCGTGCTGGAATATGGACGCAACGGCGAGCGTTATCGCTTTCTGCGGTGGGGCCAGGGAGCCTTCAGCAACTTCCGTGTCGTGCCGCCGGGCACCGGCATTTGCCATCAGGTCAACCTCGAATATCTGTCCCAGACGATTTGGACCCGGTCCGAGGAGGTGGATGGAGCGTCCGTCGAGGTCGCCTATCCGGACACGCTGGTGGGCACCGATTCGCATACGACCATGGTCAATGCTCTCGCGGTTCTGGGCTGGGGCGTTGGCGGCATCGAGGCCGAGGCCGTCATGCTCGGGCAGCCTTTATCCATGCTGCTGCCGCAGATCGTCGGCTTCAAGCTGACCGGCAAGCTCAAGGAAGGGCGCACCGCGACAGACCTCGTGCTCATGGTCACGCAAATGCTGCGCAAGCTCGGCGTGGTGAACAAATTCGTCGAATTCTATGGCCCGGGCCTCGACAGCCTGTCGCTCGCCGATCGCGCGACCCTCTCCAATATGGCGCCCGAATATGGCGCGACCTGCGGCTTCTTCCCCATCGACGCCGAAACGATCAATTACCTCGACACATCGAGCCGGAGCGACTCCCGCATCGCGCTGGTCAAGGCCTATGCAAACGCGCAGGGCATGTTCCGCGATTCATCGTCAGAGCCGGTCTTCACGGAAGTCCTGGACCTCGACCTTGGCGATGTCGTTCCCTCGCTGGCGGGCCCGAAGCGCCCACAGGATCGGGTGACGCTGGAGAGCGCCAAGCTGTCGTTCCACGCGGCGCTGGGCAAAGAGTATAAGGTCGCCGAACCCGAAAAGCGCTTCGCGGTCGACAACAGCAATTTCGACCTTGGCCATGGCGATGTGGTGATCGCCGCGATCACCTCCTGCACCAATACCTCGAACCCCAATGTCATGATCGGCGCGGGCCTCCTGGCCCGCAAGGCGGTCGCGGCCGGTTTGCAGACCAAGCCCTGGGTCAAAACCTCTCTGTCGCCCGGCTCCCAGGTTGTCGGCGAATATTTGAGCGTCACCGGCCTGCAGACCGACCTCGACGCGCTAGGCTTCAACCTGACCGGTTACGGATGCATGACCTGCATCGGCAATTCCGGCCCACTGCCGCCGGATATTTCGAAGACCATCTCCGATAACGACGTCGTGGCGGCGGCGGTGATTTCCGGCAACCGCAACTTCGAAGGCCGGGTCAACCCGGACGTGAAGGCCAATTATCTGGCCTCTCCGCCTCTCGTCGTCGCCTATGCGCTGGCGGGCTCGATGTCTGTCGATCTCATGACCGAGCCGCTCGGGCAAGGCACGAACGGCCCGGTCTATCTGCGCGACATCTGGCCGTCGCTGCAGGAGGTCTCCGAGATGCGCCAACAATCGGTCACGAAAGCGATCTTCGCCGACCGCTATTCCAATGTCTTCGAGGGCGACACCAATTGGCGTGGCATCGAAGTGGATGGCGGCAAGACTTTCCACTGGAGCATGGCCTCGACCTATGTCCAGAACCCTCCCTATTTCGAGGGCATCACCAAGCATCCGGTTCCGGTCACCAATGTCGAGAACGCCCGAGTTCTGGGCCTTTTCCTCGACTCGATCACGACCGACCATATTTCGCCCGCCGGCTCGATCAAGGCCGCGTCCCCGGCCGGCCGCTATCTGATGGACCACCAGGTCCGCCCGCAGGACTTCAACCAATACGGGACGCGGCGCGGCAATCACGAAGTGATGATGCGCGGCACATTCGCCAACATTCGCCTGAAAAACCAGATGCTCCCGGGCACCGAAGGGGGCGTCACGCGACACTATCCGAGCGGCGAGGAACTGCCGATCTACGATGCCGCGATGCTCTACAAGCAGGAAGGCGTGCCGCTTGTGATCTTCGCCGGCCGTGAATATGGCACCGGCTCCTCACGCGACTGGGCGGCGAAGGGCACGAAACTACTCGGCGTGCGGGCCGTCATCGCCCAGAGTTTCGAGCGCATCCATCGCTCGAACCTCGTCGGCATGGGGGTTTTGCCTCTGACCTTCGAGGAAGGCACCTCCTGGCAGACGCTTGAACTCAAGGGCGACGAAACCGTCTCGATCGAGGGGCTGGGCGACACGCTCAAGCCGCGCCAAAAGCTCGAAATCGTCATCACGTCGGACAAGGGTGTGGTGACGCGGGTTCCGGCGATTTGCCGCATCGATACGATGGACGAGCTGGAATATTTCCGCCACGGCGGGATTTTGCACTACGTGCTGCGCAACCTCGCGGCCTAGCGGCTCGGGCCGCCCTGGCGCGACACGCCACGGCGGGCTCGGGATTGGGGACGCGGAGAGAAGCTGATACGCTCGATCCATGTCCGATATGCCGAAGCTTAAAATGACGGTGGATGAGTTCCTGGTCTGGGCCGAGGATCAGCCCGGACGCCATGAGCTTGTCAATGGTCGTGTCTATGCGATGTCGCCGGAACGCCTCCGCCATATCAGGACGAAGGCTTCGGCCTATAACGCGCTTGCCGAGGCCATCCGAAAAACCAAGCTCCCGTGTGAAGTTTTTCCCGACGGCGCGACCGTTCGTATCAATCGCGCGACAGCGTTCGAGCCGGACGCGTTGATGAGATGTGGAGACCGACTAGGCGACGACATGATAGAGGTGCCCGATCCCGTCGTTGTCATTGAGGTGCTTTCGCCCAGCACTCGAAACTATGATGCCGGCGCAAAACTCATTGGCTATTTCGCTGTGCCCAGCATTCGGCACTATCTCATGATCGACCCTGACCACCGCGTGATCGTGCATCACCGACGCGACGGCGAGGCCATCGCCACCCGTATCATCGGTTCGGGCCTGATTCGGCTCGATCCTCCGGGGATCGAGGTCGCGATCGAGGATCTCCTGGGCGGTCCGAGCATCGCGGCCTGATCGTCGATGATGCGGATGCGAGACGGACTGATGATCGGTGCGATAGCCGCGCTGATCGGCGGCTGCGATCTTGCGCCGGGCAAGGTGGATCGCATCGTCAAGGCCGACGATGCGCGCCCGAGGCTATTGGCGACGACGAGCGGCCCCGTGATCGGGGTCGCCAGTGCGCAAGGACAGGCGTTTTTGGGGATTCCCTATGCGGCGGCGCCTGTCGGCTCGCTCCGCTGGCACGCGCCGCAACCGCCCGCTCCCTGGACGGAACCGCGTCCGGCGCGCGAACTCGGCGAAAGCTGCCTGCAAAATCTCAGTCTCGACGCCCAGACCGGCAAAGCCGGAAACGGACCGTTCCTCGGCGCGGAGGACTGCCTGACCCTGAATATCTATGCTCCCGCCGAAGCGGCGGCGGGCGAGCATCGGCCCGTGATGGTCTGGATTTATGGAGGGGCTTTCGTGCTGGGCGCCGGCGGTCAATATGATCCGAGCCTTCTCGCGACGCGAACCGGCACTGTGGTGGTGACCTTCAACTATCGCCTCGGCGCACTCGGCTTCCTGGCCCATCCGGCCTTGCGGGGACAAGCCGGGGAAGGCGCCTTCGCACTGCTCGATCAGCAGGCCGCGCTCCGCTGGGTCAAGGACAATATCGCGGGTGTGGGCGGCGATCCGCGCAAGGTAACGCTGTTCGGCCAGTCGGCGGGCGCCTGGAGCGCCTGCTATCAGATGGCGTCCCCAGGCGCGGCAGGGCTCTTCAGCCGGGCTATCCTGCAGAGCGGCGCCTGCGTCACGCCGGAAACCTCGCTGCCGGCGGTATCGGCCGAGGCCGGGGGCGCCAGGATGGCAGCGAGCCTTGGCTGCGAGGGGACGGATCAGAGCGCGCTCTCTTGCCTACGGGACAAACCTGCGCATGAGATCCTCAGCGCGGCGCCCGAGCGGCCCGGTGTCGTGGGGCCGAACTCCTGGGCCCCGGCGATCGGTCTCGATGCACTGCCCGTGGCGCCACGGACAGCCTTCGCCAGCGGACATTTCAACCGCGTGCCGGTGATCGATGGCACCAATCATGATGAAGGCCGGCTGTTTTCGTATTTGCGCGGGTATCAGGGCGACATCTGGACCCGTGGAAACTACGGCCGTGCGGTCGGGGCTTTGTTCGGTGAACGCGGCGACAAGGTCCTCTCCGAATATCCTGCGGCGAATTTTCCCGCCCCGGGGCTTGCCTATGACGCAGTTCTCACCGATTCGCTCTTCGCCTGTGCGGCGCGGTCGCTTGACCGGAGCTTGTCCGCCTGGACGCCGGTCTACGCCTACGAGTTCAACGACCCGAAGGCGCCCTTCGCATTGCCGTCCGTTCCCTGGTCGAGCCGGATGGCGGCCTTCCATACCGCCGAAATCGTCTATGTGTTCGCCACCCCCTGGTTCCTGGCCGATCCGGCGGAATTCGACGACGGGCAGAGACAATTGTCGGGGGTGATCCAAGGCTACTGGGGACAATTCGCCCGAGCCGGAGATCCCAACACCGAGGGTGCGCCGTCCTGGCCGCGCTTCGCCGGGGACGAGGCGATCAAAGACCTCGCCCCGGACCACAGCGGCTCCATCGGCGATTTCGCTCGACGGCACCATTGCGCTTTCTGGGATGCGCTCGGCTATTGACGGACCCGTTGAGACTCGACCTTCCGATCATCAACCCGCTTGTTGCAGCGTTTCGCGCGGCGCGAGGGCGGCACTGAACCGCACGAAATCGATAGGCTTGATGAGAACGTCGTCCATGCCCGCCTGAAGGAATGCGGTGCGGTCTTCGGCGAAGGCATGCGCCGTCAAAGCCACGATCCTGGTGCGCCCGAAGTTGCCCTTGGCCTCGGCGATCCTCAATCGCCGCGCCACTTCGAGCCCGTCGAGTTCCGGCATCGACACGTCCATGAGGATGGCGTCGAACCGAGGCGTCTCGCCCCTCATGGCGGAAAGCGCAAGATCAAGGGCGCTGCGGCCGTTAGAGGCATGAACCGCCTGCGCGCCGAGGCGGCCCAGATAGTTCATGGCCACCAGAGCGTTGATCTCGTTGTCTTCCGCCAAGAGCACGCGCGGGGTCGGCCGGCCGCCGGCGGGCAGCGGTTCCTGGCCTGAAGCATGATGCCGAAAAGCCGGCACGGGTTTTTGGATGACATCGTGATCTAGTGTGCGGCGGACGGGAGCTGGCGTTTCGCCTGCAAGACGCGCAGCGAGGGATTTCGCGCGGACAGGCTTGACCAGCCAACCGTCGAAGCCCTCGACCAGCTTTTGGCCGAAAGCTCGGCGCTCATAAGGCGAGAACAGGAGAAAAATCTGCCGCGCGCCGGCCTGCCGGGCAGCATCCCTGAGACGCTCCGCCACCGCTTGCCCCAATGCGCAATCGATGAAGACGAGATCGCTCGCGGGTCGGCCCTGGAGATGGCCCAAGATCGCCGCCTCTTCGGTCAACGATCCGACCGCAGCTCCCATGCTTTCGAGCCGCGCGGCCAGGAAGGGCGCTTGAAAGGTCGAATGCGCCGCGATCAGCGCCCGCCGTTCGTCGAGCCTGATCGGCTTCGATACGGATTTGTCCTCTGCGTCTTGGGACGCATCGAGCCTCACATCGAAGCCGAAGATGGAGCCCCCGCCCGGCCGATCCTGTAAACCCAGGGCTGAGCCCATGCGATCGACGATGCGGCGGGAAATCGCCAGCCCTAGGCCGGTGCCCCCATGGCGTCGCGTCGTCGTGCCATCCGCCTGTTCGAATTCCTCGAAAATGGCGTGCCGCCGATCAAACGGAACGCCGGGGCCCGTATCGGATACGGAGAAGCGCAGTAGGCCATCCTCAAGCCGGTCCACCCGAAGGCCGACGCCGCCCTCATCCGTGAACTTGACAGCATTACCGGCGAGGTTGGTGAGCACCTGACGCAATCGCACCGGATCGCCGACGATGCGGCGCGGCAAGGCGGGATCGACGAAGGCCGCGATCTCGATTCCTTTGTCCTGAGCGCGAGGGGCCAACAGTTCCACGACGCCCTCCATCAGCAAAGACAGGTCGAAAGGCTCCGCGCCAAGTACGAGCTTGCCGGCCTCGATCCTCGAAAAATCCAGGATCTCGTCGATGAGCGTGGCGAGCGCTTGCCCGGACGTCTTCAGGGCTTCCATATAGGCGAGCTGTTCACGGTCGAGCGGCGTGCCATGCAGCAGATCCACGATGCCCAGGATGCCGTTCAGCGGTGTGCGAATCTCATGGCTGACCGTCGCCAGAAAGCGCGATTTGGCTTCACTGGCCGCTTCGGCACGGCGGCGCGCCTCCATGGCCGCCTCATATTCCCATACGTCGTCGCCCAAGGCCTCGTTGCGGCTTCGCAATCGGGACAGCGTCCGGCCGACCCGGATGTGATCGCCCATCAGCGCTCCGACCCCGACAAGGGCCGCCATGAAAATCATCCAGGACAGGTTGAACATGCCATCGCCCGTTTCGGCCCAAATGGCCGACGAAACGATCTTGAACGGGCAAGTTTGATCGACTTGCCTCGAGATACCGGCGGATTCCGTATATTGCGGTTAAGGTTATGCGGGTCGGCTCGATTTCAGTTGGTCTGCGATCGCCGATCGCCGCTCGGCCGATAGGAGAGCGCCTCGGCCAGATGGACCCGGTTGACCCTGGCCGAACCATCGAGATCCGCCAGCGTGCGCCCCAGTTTCAGCACCCGATGGTAGCCGCGAGCCGATAGCCTGAGACGGTCCGTCATCTGCCGCAGGAGTTCGGTTCCGCCTGCATCGACGGCAGCGACGCTTTCGATGACCGATGCCGGCGCCGCCGCATTGGTGGTGACATCAAGACCAAGATCGGCATAGCGCCTGACCTGAAGTTCACGGACGCGGGCGACGCGAGCCGCGACTTCGGCCGACCCTTCCGTCGGCGGCGGCAGGATGAGATCGGCGGCGCTCACGGCCGGAACCTCGATATGAAGGTCGATCCTGTCGATCAGCGGCCCTGACAACCGGGCCTGATATTGCGCCATGCATCTATCGTTGGGCTGGCGCTTGCAGGCGTAGCCCGGTTCGGTGGCTAGACCGCAACGGCAGGGATTCATGGCAGCCACCAGTTGAAATCGCGCCGGATAGGTCACTCTGTGATTGGCCCGGGCGATCGACACTTCGCCGGTCTCAAGCGGCTGGCGCAGCGAATCCAGCACGGCGGTCGTGAACTCCGGCAATTCGTCGAGAAACAGCACGCCGTTATGCGCCAGCGAAACCTCGCCCGGCCGGGCGCCCGCGCCCCCTCCCACAAGGGCCGGCATCGACGCCGAATGGTGGGGGGAGCGGAAGGGCCGCCGGTCGGTCAGGGCGCCCCCCGCCAGCGCACCGGCCACCGAATGAATCATCGAGACGTCGAGCAGCTCCCTTGGCGTCATCGGTGGAAGGATCGATGGGAGACGTGCCGCCAGCATCGATTTTCCAGCCCCGGGCGGGCCGTTGAAGAGCAGATTATGTCCGCCGGCAGCGGCGATTTCTAAGGCGCGCTTGGCGCTTTCCTGGCCTTTGACATCGCGCAAATCCGGCAAAACGCCACTCGCGGCGCGCACCGCTGGCTCCGGCCGGGTCAGGATTTGAGTACCTTTGAAATGATTGGCGAGTTGAAGCAGCGAGATCGGCGCCAGAATATCGATATCGCGCGAAGCCCAGGCCGCCTCCGGCCCCGACGCCCGAGGGCAGATCAACCCGTGACCTCTGGCGTTGGCGGCGACTGCGGCCGGCAACACGCCGGATACAGGCGAAATGGTGCCATCGAGTGCCAATTCACCCAGCACGGTATAGCCCGCCAAGGCATCGGCAGGGATCGCACCGATGGCCGCCATCACGCCAAGCGCGATCGGCAGGTCGTAATGACTGCCCTCCTTGGGCAGATCGGCCGGCGCCAGATTGACGGTGATTCTCTTCGCCGGCAGGGCAAGACCAGACGCGGTCAACGCCGCCCGTACGCGCTCACGTGACTCGGCAACCGCCTTGTCAGCAAGGCCAACGACATTGAAGACGACCGAGCCATGGGTGATTTGCACCTGGACGTCGACCGGACGGGCTTCGATGCCTTGGAACGCGACCGTCGCAACCCGCACGACCATCGCTCTATCCTGTCTGCTCGATCAATCGAAGTTAAAGGCGTGGATTTCAAGCCGCAAGGTACAATCGCACAAGAAGATTGAAGGAGCGTCGGGTGTGGCCATGCAAAAAGACCGCCGGTGCATCCGGCGGTCCAAAAATACGCTGTTTAGAAATCTTGATGGGCGAAGCCCAACAGGACTGTCGATTAGCTGTAATAGCCGTAGTAGCTGCCGTAGCTTCCATAGCTGCCGTAGCTTCCATAGCTTCCATAGTAGCTACCGTAGCTTCCATAGCTGCCGTAGCTTCCATAGCTGCCGTAGCTTCCATAGCTGCCGTAACTTCCATAGTAGCTACCGTAGCTTCCATAGCTGCCGTAGCTTCCATAGTAGCTGCCGTAGCTTCCATAGCTGCCGTAGCTTCCATAGCTGCCGTAGCTTCCATAGCTGCCGTAGCTTCCATAGCTGCCGTAGCTTCCATAGCTGCCGTAGCTTCCATAGCTGCCGTAGCTTCCATAGCTGCCGTAGCTTCCATAGCTGCCGTAGCTTCCATAGCTGCCGTAGCTGCCGTAGCTGCCGTAGCTGCCGTAGCTTCCATAGCTGCCGCCGTAGGAGTTATAATATGCCATGGTGATCCTCTAGTAAAAAGGTTTATATTCCGGGTCGTTCAACCCGCGCCGCCCTAACCTCTGCCACGCACTCGCCGGGTCATGCAATGGTGTAGGCCAAGGAAAGTTTCGATAGGGTTCGAAAAGGGTTTCGTCGCGTCGTTTCTCATGTTGTGTGGCATGGAAAACATAATGTCTCGAAGGATATGCCGTCAACACCGCCCTTCCGTGGGCTTTAGACCCACACCCACATTAGCGCCTCCAAGCTGAACAATTGCTGTCCAGCACAAAGCTTTTAAAGGTCGTATTCTAACGCGTAATCGCTATAGATATTCGTAACCTAGGTGGGAACCGCCCGGGGTCTCGCGTCTACAGCGTCATTGGGACAGCCTCAACCATTACCCGCCCCAGCCGACCCCACAGCGCTCGCCCTTCGAATGTCCTCAGTTCGCGAATAACGACTTGCGATCTATGGGGGTTCCGACGCAAAGGCCTGCCTATTGGGCAACGATGTCTGAGGCCTCGATCTTGAAGGCAGCAGCGAAAAGCGCCTTAGTGTAATCCTCTCGCGGCGCGGCGAAAATCCGTTCGGCTGGACCAGCTTCGACGACAATACCCTGCCGCATCACGATCACTTCCGCCGCAAGCGCGCGAACGACTTTCAAATCGTGACTAATGAAAAGGTAGGAGAGCTTCCGCCGTTGCTGTAGATCTCGCAAAAGATCGACGATCTGCGCCTGGACCGACATGTCGAGTGCCGACGTCGGCTCATCGAGGACGATGAAGCGGGGTTCGAGCACGATGGCCCGGGCGATGGCGATGCGCTGCCGCTGGCCGCCGGAAAATTCGTGCGGATAGCGATCCATGGCGGCCGGGTCGAGACCTGTATCGGCCAAGGCTTGCGCCACGATCTCGCGCCGCTGGGCGAGAGGAAGACGTCGCTGCACGGTCAGGCCCTCGGCGACGATGTCCGCGACTGAAAGGCGTGGCGACAAGGAGCCATAGGGGTCCTGAAAAACCACCTGCATATCGCGACGCAGGGGCCGCATGGCGGCGGCGTCGAGCCGATCGATTCTTTGTCCGAGATAAGTCACTGGGCCTTCGGAGCGAATCAACCGGAGTATGGCCAGACCCAGGGTGGTCTTTCCGGAGCCTGATTCGCCGACGACCCCGACGGTCTGCCCCTCGCGGACGGATAGCGACACACCGTCCACCGCCTTCACATGCCCGATCGTCCGGCGCAGGAAACCGCGCTTGATCGGGAACCAGACGCGCAAATTCTCCGCCGTGACGATGGGCTTTGCGGTGGGATCGAGCGGCGGGGGTGCGCCTTTGGGTTCGGCGGCCAGAAGCATCTTGGTGTAGGGATGCTTTGGACTGGCGAAGATCTGCGCGACGGCGGCGGTCTCGACGATCTTGCCGTGCTGCATCACCGCGACATCGTCGGCGATGCGCCTCACGATACCGAGATCATGCGTGATGAACAGCATGGCCATCCCGCGCTTGCCTTGCAGCTCCTTCAGCAGGCTGAGAATCTGCGCCTGCACGGTGACGTCGAGGGCGGTGGTGGGCTCGTCCGCGATCAGAAGGTCGGGACGATTGGCGAGCGCCATCGCGATCATGACGCGCTGACGTTGACCGCCCGACAATTGATGCGGATAGGCGCCAAGTCGTGCCGCCGGTTCCGGGATGCCGACCTCCCGCAACAATTCGACCACCCGCTCCCGCACCTTGGCGGCTCCCCGCGCACTGTGCAGCTCCAGGATCTCGCCGACCTGCCGCTCGATCGCGTGGAGGGGATTGAGCGAGGTCATCGGCTCTTGAAACACCATCGTGATGGCTTGGCCGCGAATGGCCCGCAATTCGCGATCTGGCGCGTCGATCAGATTCCGTCCTTTGAACAGGATGGTCCCGCTCGTTACAGCCCCGCTTTGGCCTGTCAGGCGCGCGATCGACAAAGCCGTCACGGATTTGCCGGACCCTGATTCGCCGACCAGCGCCAGGGTACGGCCACGATTCAGCGCGAAGGAAATACCTCCGACCGCTTGCGTGATCCGGCCACCCTGGCGAAAGGAGACCGCAAGGTCTCTAACATCGAGCAGCGGGACGGTGGCCGCATCGGCAGGGGCAAGGGACGTCATCGGTCGGAAGAATTCCCCTTGGCGCTCTTTGCCTGAAGGGACCCGGCGATGCCCCATTCAAATCTCGGTCGAGAGTCCCGCAGGGCTCTGTCGAGGAGGCGATCCTCGCATGCGATCCAGCTCATGGCCTAGCGTCCTTTCGCGTGATGGGAGACCTTTCATCTTAAACCATTCGGACGACGCCGTCGAAGGGTCGGAGAAGCGCGAATGGGGGGTAGCGCCGCTGACGCCCTTCTTTACAGTGTCATGCGGGCACCTTCCGTCACGGCATAAGGTCCGGTCATGCACAACGAAGTTCCGAGCGCGCCACTGAATCTGGACGACGATACGCTCGCCTTCGCCCGTCAGGTGTTTCAGCATGTGCGCGGCGGCAACGCCCGCGAGATGGAAGAACTGCTGGGCATGGGATTGCCGCCGAACCTCCTCAACGACAAAGGCGACAGCCTGCTCATGCTTGCGAGCCACCACGGGCATCTCGATGTGGCGCGACTGCTGATCGACCATGGCGGCGACCCCGAACTCGTGAACGATAGGGGACAGACGCCCCTGGCCGCGGCGGCTTTCAGCGGCGACATTCCCATGGTCGCCCTGTTGCTGCAGCGGGGCGCCGATGTCGATGGCTGCGGGCATGACGGCAAGACCGCGCTGATGGTGGCCGCGATGTTCAATCGCACCGAGATCGTCGATCTTCTGTTGATCCACGGTGCCAACGCTGAGGCCCGCGACGCCAGCGGCATGACGGCCCAAACGGCCGCGCAGGTGATGAACGCACCGGATACGGCACAGCAATTGGCCCGCACGGCGCATGATTGAGGCCAGGCCGGCCCAAAGATCGTCTCGCGATCTGTCGATGGGAATCGAGCATCGCGTTTGCAGATGCTCCGTTGCCCTCGGGGCGTAATCCGGGCAAAGTGAGGTGATCAGCCCTGAAGGGAGCCTTCAGGCGAGGGGTTCGCTGGCTTAGGTCACGCGGGCGCCTTTGTCGCGCTTTATGATTCTAGTGGATATTCGAGATGGCCGACCTCATCCGTTACGACCTGCTCGTTCAGGAAGCGTTGCGCGGGGTCGTGCGGCAGGTGCTGACCGAAGTCGCCAAGAACGGCCTTCAGGGCGAGCATCATTTCTTCATCACTTTCAAGACCGCGACCCCGGGCCTGCGGCTGTCGAACCGGATGAGAGAGCGTTATCCCGACGAAATGACCATCATCCTCCAACACCAGTTCTGGGGGCTTTCGGTCGCGGACGGCGGATTCGAGGTTGGATTATCGTTCCATAATACGCCCGAGAAGCTATTCGTGCCGTTCGCGGCAATCACCATGTTCCAGGACCCATCGGTCAATTTCGGGCTGAAGTTCGATGTCCGCGAGGCGCTTTCCGATATAATGCCGCCGCCTGTTTCGGAAGAGGCGGCAAAGCCCGTATCTCCGTCACGGAGCCTGGCGCCCGTGCCTGCCGCCAAACCATCGCCGGCGAGGGTTGGGGGCGAGCGTCCAACCAAGCTGACGGAGGTGAAATCTTCCGAGGGCAAAAACAGCGACGGCAAGGCCCCAGACGCTAAAAGCAAGCCGACCGCCGTGACCAAGCCAAAGGCGGTGCTGACCAAGGTCGCCGAGGCCGATCCTGAGGCCGAAAACGACGACAAGGGCGGCACCAAGGTCGTGTCGATCGACGCATTCCGCAAGAAGCCCTGAATTATGGCCGACATCGTCAACCTCCGGGGGTTTCGAAAAGCGCGCGCCCGGGCCGAATCCGAAAAGACAGCCGCCGCGAATCGTGTCGCGTTCGGACAGAGCAAGGCCAGTCGCGCCCTCAATGGGGCTGAATCTGAACAAGCGGCGCGCCGTCTCGATGCCCATCGACGCATGCCGCCGGAGGGCAAGGCGGTGGAATCGTTCCCCGAACCCAATCCGACCGAATGACGCTTCCCGCGTCGAGCGCGGTCACCAAACGGTCGCTGACCATCGCCGGCCATCGCACGAGCATATCGCTGGAAGACGCCTTCTGGGCTGGCCTGCGGGAGATCGCAGGGCGCCGGCATTTCACGCCGGCGGCTCTCGTCGAGGAAATCGACCGCCACCGCGGCGAGGCGAACCTGTCCTCCGCCATCCGAGTTTTCGTCCTCGACAACCTGCATCGCCGGGACAGCCCTACGATTTCCCAGGGCGTGTCGGGCGCACCGGGCGGATCGGACCCGACTGGCTCTTGACCGCGACAGGCCGCTCGGCGACACCGAAGACGTGAGCTTCCTCCTCGCCCATCTGTCCGATGCCCATATCGGCCCCCTGCCCCGCCCCCGCGCCCGGGAACTTCTCGGCAAGCGGTTGACCGGTTATGTCAATTGGACCCGTCGCGGGCGGCTGCACGACATGGGCGTGCTCCAAAGTCTTGTCGCGGATATCCTTTCGAAAAATCCGGATCACATCGCGATGACCGGCGACATCCTGAACATCGGCCTCGCGGCGGAATTTCCCCTTGCGCGACTGTGGCTTGAAACGCTCGGTTCGCCGCACGACGTGTCCTTCGTCCCAGGCAATCACGACGCCTATGTGCGCGGCTCGGTGCCGCATCTGGCCAGCACCTTCACGCCCTGGGTGAGCGAATCAGGCCTGCCGGGACCGGCCTATGCCTTCCCCTACGTGCGCCATCGCGACGGGGTCGCCTTGATCGGCCTGTCCTCGGCGATCCCCACGGCTCCGCTCCTCGCGTCCGGCGCCCTGGGACATAATCAGTGCGACGCCCTTGCGCCGATCCTTGCCGAAGCCGGCGAAAAGGGACTTGCGCGGGTGGTGATGATCCATCATCCGCCGCATCGGACGGGTGCCAGCAGCGGCAGGGGACTGCGCGACTCAAAGCGCCTTGAACGCGTTCTGGCGCGATATGGCGCGGAACTCATCATTCATGGCCATAATCACCGGACCTCCGTGGTGTGGATGGCGGGTCCTCGATCGACCTCGATCCCTGTCGTGGGAGTCCCCTCGGCCTCGGCGGTGCCCGGGACGTCCGGTCATCGCGCCGCCTATCATGTGTTCAGAATCGAACGTGTTTCTGCGGGCGGATGGCAGATCACCGCTAACCAGTACGGGCTTGGAGCCGGATCGAAGGACATCATCGATCTCGGGCCCGTCAAGTTATAGGCGGCGTCCATGACGCGATCGGTCTTGGGCCGACGGTGGATCGGGCTCTCGCGCCGCGTGGCCGCGACATCCCCATGACCGCAGCTTTGACCTTGAACGTGACGGGGCTTGCGGCGGATCGCGGCGGGCGCCGCATTTTCTCCGAAGTTTCCTTCGTGTTGCGCTCGGGCGAGGCCTTGAGCATCGTC
This sequence comes from Lichenihabitans sp., assembly GCA_965214365.1. Classification (GTDB taxonomy): domain Bacteria; phylum Pseudomonadota; class Alphaproteobacteria; order Rhizobiales; family Beijerinckiaceae; genus Lichenihabitans. The sequence goes on along the minus strand of CBDCBM010000001.1, from coordinate 458,773 downwards.
GGTGCTAACGGCGCCGGCAAATCGACCCTCCTGCGCGTTCTCGCCGGCTTGCTGCGCCCGGCGGCCGGACGCGTGACGCTCGATCCGCCGGAGGCGGGTGACGAGGACGACCCCGTGGCGGAGCGGGCGCATTACCTCGGCCATGCCGATGCCCTGAAAGGGGCGTTGACGGCCGCCGAAAACCTGGCCTTCATGGCCGCGACCGCAGGGCGCCCCCTGCTCTCTCCGGGCGAATCGCTCCGGCGGTTCGGCCTGTCTCATGCCATGGACCTCGCCACAGCTTATCTGTCGGCCGGGCAGAAGCGTCGCGTCGCCCTGTCGCGCCTCTGCGTCGCGTATCGACCGCTCTGGCTGCTCGACGAGCCCGCGACCGCCCTCGACTCGGCATCGCAAGTGACCCTTGCCTCGTTGATGCGGGAGCATCTCGGCACGGGTGGCCTCATCGTGGCGGCGACCCATGCCCCGCTTGGTCTCGATGGAACGCATGAACTTCGGCTTGGCTTCCCCGTGGGACCAAGCGCGTCATGATCCATGCTCTGGGAGCGCTGTTCTGGCGCGACATCCTGCTGGCACGACGGATCGGCGGCGGCGGCATGACCGGCATCATCTTCTTCCTCTGTCTCGTGACCATCGTCCCTTTCGCGGTAGGGCCGGATCTCAACCTCCTCAACCGCATCGGGCCGGCCATCCTGTGGATCGCCGCCCTGCTGTCGACGCTGCTCGGGCTCGACAGGCTTTTCGGCGCCGACCACGAGGATGGCTCCCTCGATCTGTTGCGTGGCGGCAAGGCGCCTCTCGAACTCGTCGTCGCCACGAAATGCCTCGCCCACTGGTGCGTCACCGGCCTGCCGCTGGTGGCGGTCTCCCCGCTCTTCGGGCTTATGCTCGCGCTCGACGGTCCCGGCCTCGCGGGCGTCGCGTCCAGCCTCGCCGTCGGCACGCCAGCCCTCACCTGTCTTGGGGCGATCGGTGCGGCACTTACCGTCTCGTTGCGGCGCGGCGGCCTGCTCCTGTCGGTGATCGTCATGCCGCTGGCGATTCCGGTGCTGATCTTCGGGGTGTCGGCCGCATCGGCCGCCAGCGGCGGCACCGTGCCATTCAAGCTCCCTTTCACGGTGCTGTGCGGGCTGTCGCTGCTCTGCGCGGCGGGGGCGCCCTTCGCCGCCGCCGCCGCCTTACGGCTTGCGGCGGATTGACCCCCGCCGAGCACGATTCAGAATTTCATTGAACCCGTTCGGGTCGCTATGGACCCATGACAACCATGCAGGAGCACACAATGACCGACACCAATCCCCGCAAGTCCGACCTGCCGATCGATCCCCTGTTTCTGGAACGCTGGTCGCCGCGAGCCTTTACGGGCGAAGCGATTTCGAATGAGCAAGTCCTGACATTCATCGAGGCGGCGCGCTGGGCGCCCTCGTCCTTCAATTCACAGCCCTGGCGTTTCCTCTATGCGCGGCGCGACACGCACGCATGGCCGAAGTTCCTGGGCATTCTCAATGACTTCAACCAATCGTGGGCGAACACTGCCTCAGCCCTGATCATCCTCGTCTCGAATTCAACCATGGTGCCTCCCGGCTCCGAAAAGCCGGTGCCCTCGCGCAGCCATTCGTTCGACGCCGGCGCCGCTTGGGCCAGCCTCGCGCTCCAGGCCACGCGATCCGGATGGTTCGCACATGGCATGGTCGGCATCGATTTCGATCGGGCCGCGCGCGAACTCAACGTGCCCGAGGGGTATCGGGTCGAGGCCGCGATCGCGATCGGCCGCAAAGCCGACAAGTCGATTCTGCCATCTGCCTTACAGGCTCGCGAAATGCCGAACGATCGCTTGCCGCTGTCTTCCATCGCGCTTGAAGGCGGCTTTTAGCCGCGATGGTGACACCGGGAACTGAGCCGGCGTCTCGGCGACGCCGAACCGTGCGCTTCGCGGCATGGCGATCTCCGTAGGCAGCGACATGCCCCAATCCGTTCTTTGCGAAACCGTTGCTCTTGCAAAGTCCCCTCTCCGTGACGACGAGGGTCTTATCGTGCTGCCGTAATTTGGCTAGAACGGAGTTCTACGCAGCATCAGCCCTGATCCGCGTTCGGATCGAGGCGGACCCAACCCACCGACGCCCATGTATGTCCTCGCCAACCCTCAGAATTTCATGCGGATCTCGAGCCGGGTGCTTCCCTGGGTCGCGAGCCTCGCCGCACTGACGCTTGTCGTCGGGCTCGCCTTGGGATTTGCCGCGCCGCCCGATTACCAACAGGGCGAGACGGTCAAGATCATGTTCATTCATGTTCCGGCGGCCTGGGTCTCGACCTTCGCCTATTGCGTCATGGCGGCGTCGGCGCTGGGCACGCTCGTGTGGCGCCATCCACTGGCGGAAGCCGCGCAAAAGGCCGCAGCGCCCCTCGGCGCGGCCTTCACCTTCGTCTGCCTCGTCACCGGCTCACTCTGGGGCAAGCCGATGTGGGGTACCTATTGGGTGTGGGATGCCCGGCTCACCTCGGTGCTCGTTCTGTTCATCACCTATCTCGGGCTGCTGGCCCTCTGGCACACGATCGAGGAACCCGGCCGGGCCGCTCGGGCGGCCTCCGTGCTTACTCTGGTGGGCTGCATCAATATTCCCATCGTCAAATTCTCGGTCGATTGGTGGAACACGCTCCATCAGCCGGCCTCGGTGTTTCGCATGGGCGGCCCCACCATCGACCGCTCGATGCTGATCCCCCTCCTCATCATGGCGGTCAGCTTCACGCTGATCTTCACGAGTCTCCATCTGGTGTCGATCCGCAACGAGATCTTGCGCCGCCGTGTGCGCCGTCTGATGCTGGCCAGCGCTGCGGAGCCGCCCTCACTTGCGGTCCTTACCCCGGCGGAGGCCAAATCATGAGCGACATCGACCATATCGGCTTCATCCTGGCCGCCTATGGGGTGACCGCCGTCGTGCTCGTCGCGATGATCGCGGCTGTGCTCCTCGACGGGCGCGCTCAGCGGCGGATCCTCGCCCGGATCGAAGGTCGGAGATCGGATTGAGAGACCGCACGTCGCCGCGAGGACGGCCGGTCATGACCGCCGCCGAGCTTTCGACACCGGCCAAGCCTGGGACTGCACGGCGGCTCATCGTGCTCCTGCCGCTACTTGGCTTCGTGGCCCTCGCGGGCCTGTTCCTCATCGAACTTGGCGCCGGCGACCCGGCACGCATTCCCTCGGCACTGATCGGCCATCCGGTGCCCCCTTTCACGCTAGCGGCTCTGCCGGGCCGCACCACGGGGACAGCCGGCGGCCTCGCGGACGCGGATCTCAAGGATGGCCACGTGACGCTCGTCAACGTCTTCGCGTCCTGGTGCGCGGAGTGCCATGACGAGCATGGTTTGTTGATGGGACTGGCCAGAGATCCTCAGCTCAAGGCACGCGACGTCACGCTCGACGGCATCGTTTACAAGGACAAGGTCGAGGATGCCCGGCGCTATCTCGGCCAGAAAGGCGACCCCTATGCCCGGGTGGGCAATGACGCGTCGGGCCGCACCGGCATCGACTTTGGGGTCTACGGGGTTCCTGAAACCTTCGTGGTCAGAGGCGATGGCACCATCGCCTACAAGATGATCGGTCCGGTGACGGCCGACAACATGCAGATCCTGATGGCCGAGATCGACAAGGCCGCACGGCCCTAGACCACGATGTCTTTGGATGAAATCCATGCAAAGACATGACCGTTATTATTTCCAATGCGTTAGAGCATGATGTCGTCCGAAGTCCGGTGGCGACGTTTCGGCATCGTGCTTTAGCTTTTGTCGCTTCCACTTCCGAGCAATCCGCCCAGAATGGCGCCCGCGATCGTACCGCCAACGCCGGCGACAGCGCCGCCGACAGCGGCTCCCGTCCCGGCCGATGTCGTCTCACCATGATGATGCGGCAGATAACGGGCAATCTCCTCAGCGAGATTCATGATCGGCATGGTCTGGAGTAGAATGCGGCCTAGTCCGGTCAGAGAGGCCAGGAACAGGCCCTCGCCGCCGAAAAGCATGTTGCGAAGGCCCTGAACCGACTGGATGTCGAACCCGACCGACGGATCGATGACACCGACGTGTCCCGCATGAACCAGCAACCCCTCGCCGGATGCGAGATGACGCTCCACGACCTCGCCGGACAGATCGAGGAAGACCGTCCCCGGCCCCGAAACCTTCTGCAGAATGAAGCCCTCGCCGCCGAAAAAGCCGGCGCCTAGTTTGCGTTGCCAGGCGATGTCCAGCGTCACCGATTTTTCCGCGCACAGAAACGTCTCCTTGCGGCAGATCAGAGTTTGGCCGGGGGCGAGATGCTGCGCCAGGATGGTGCCTGGAAAGCGCGGCGCGAAAGCGATATGGCCCAGCGCGCGGGCGGTGAAATCGGTAATGAAGAAACCGCCGCCGCCAAAGCTCCGCTTAAGCCCAGCAAAAAATCCGCCACCCGTGTGGGTCGCCATCTCGATATCGGGACTCATCCACGCCATACTGTTGGTCTGGGTGAACAATTGTTCGCCGGCCGCGAGTTCCACGCTCAGCGCCTGCATGGTGGTTCCGATGATCTCGTAGCGCATAGGTTCCTCCGAGCCTCCGCCGTCATCCCGGCGGCGCACCGGTTCTATACGACTACCTCGATCGACGTTCCCAAAAGAAGAGCAGCCTCATGAAAATCCCCGGTCCCGACCATCCGATCACCATCGCGCCCCATCCCGGCCGCCTACGCGTCATGCGTGAGGGAAGCGTTCTGGTGGATACGTCGAAGGCTTTGGTCCTCCAGGAATCGACTTATCCGCCGGTCTTCTATGTGCCCCGGCAGGATGCCGACATGGCACTACTGACGCCAACGACCCGTCGTTCGCATTGTCCCTACAAGGGAGACGCCAGCTACTTCAGCATCGCAACAGGCAACGCTCCTGCGGAAAACGCGGTCTGGTCCTATGCGGAACCCTATCCTCCCATGGCGGAGATCGCGGGACACTTGGCCTTCTATCCGGATAAAGTGACCTTCAAGACGATGTGAGCGATTCAGGATCGCCGACAGAGGACCTGACGTTGAGCGACATCGGACCAGTCGGCCCGATGTCGCTTCAATTAGGATGATCAGAATGTTGCCCAGCCTCAAAGGACTTCAGGTCGCCATCCTGGCAACCGACGGCGTCGAGCGCGTCGAGTTGACCACGCCACTCCAAGCACTGCGTGACGCTGGTGCCGAGGCGAAAGTGGTGTCGATCAAGCCCGGTATGATCCAAGCAATGGACAAAGATGTCGAACCGTCCGAACGGATTGAGGTCGACTTCGACCTCTCGGCTGACCCTGACCTCTTTGACGCGCTCGTGATACCGGGTGGAACCACGAACCCCGACAAACTTCGGATGGTGCCTGAGGCGGTGGCGTTCGTCCGCCACTTCGTCGATGAAAACAAGCCGATCGCCGCCATCTGTCATGGCCCCTGGCTGCTGATCGAAGCCGATGCCGTCGATGGCCTGACCTTGACGTCGTGGCCCTCGCTACGAACCGATATCGAAAACGCTGGCGGCACTTGGGTCGATCAAGAGCAGGTCAGCGACGGAAACATCGTCACCTCGCGAAACCCCGACGACCTTCCTGCATTCTGTTCGGCGATGGTGGAGCTTTTTGCCGATGCGGGGTCAGCACGGCTGTGAGCGCGGTGGAGATCGCTTCTACCCGGCCGCGCCCTCCGGGACGGCCTTTGGGTGCCCCTTGAACAACAACGCGATCTTGCGAATGATCACGTAGAAGACCGGGGTGAGGAACAAGCCGAAGATGGTGGCCCCCAGCATGCCGAACAGCACCGCCGTTCCCAGCGCCTGTCGAAGTTCGGCGCCGGGGCCGGTCGCGACAGCCAGGGGGACGACACCGAGGATGAACGCGAAAGCCGTCATCAGGATTGGACGTAAACGAAGCCGGCATGCTTCTACCGCTGCCTCGACCGGTCCTTTGCCGTCGCGCTCCTCGATTTGATTGGCGAATTCAACGATAAGAATGGCGTTCTTAGCCGCCAGCCCGATCAGCACGATCAGGCCGATCTGAGTCAGGATGTTGTTATCCTGCCCTCGCAATTGCACCCCAGCGAGCGCGGCCAGGACCCCAGTCGGCACCACGAGAAGGATGGCGAGCGGCAGCGTCCAGGATTCGTATTGCGCCGCGAGCACGAGGAATACCAACATGACGCCGAACGCGAAAACGTAGATCGCCGTGTTGCCGGCGGCCTGCTCCTGATAAGCGATGTCAGTCCATTCGTAGCTCATGCCCTCAGGTAGCGTTCGGCTGGCGATCTGCTCCATGGCGCTCAGCGATTGACCGGTCGAAATGCCGGGTTTCGCATCGCCCTGGATCGGCACCGAATAGAAGAGGTTGTAGCGCTGGACAATCTGCGGGCCAGCGATTGTTCGTATCTGCGCCAGCGAACCCATCGGCACAAGGGCGCCCGTGGACGAGAGGACCTTCAGGCGTTCGATGTCCTGATCCTCGAGGCGAAACGGGGCATCGGCCTGCGCGCGGACTTGGTACACTCGGCCTAGTGTGTTGAAGTCGTTGATATAAGCGCCGCCGAGGTTGACCTGTAGCGTCGAGAACAGATTGGCAAGCGGCACGTTCAGCATGCGGGCCTTGGTGCGATCGACGTCCAGGAACAATTGCGGGGTGTCGTTGCCGAAGGTGGTGAAGACGCGTGTGAGCGCCGGGTCTTGGTTGGCCTGGCCGATGACATTTCCCGCAGCCTCGAGCAACGATGCGAGATCGGCGCCCTGGCGGCTTTGAACCTGCATTTTGAAGCCGCCGCCATTGCCGAGGCCGCGGACCGGCGGCGGCGGAATGACGATGATGCGGGCTTCCTGGATAGGAGCGGTCTGCTTGAGCACGTCGCGCAAGATGGCGGTGGACGTCCGGCCGGATTTGACCCGCTCCTCGAATGGCTTGAGCGTCACGAACATCACCGCGCCGTTGGTGGTGTTGGTGAAGGTCGCTCCGTCGAAGCCCGAAATGATTACCTCATTGGCCACGCCGTCAATCAACTTGACCCGGCGCTGGGCCTCCCGCACCACTGCGGTCGTCCGCTCGAGGGAGGAGCCGGAGGGAAGCTGAATCACGGTGATCAGGTAGCCTTGGTCCAATGGCGGAATGAAGCCCGTGGGCGTGGTCTGCGCCAGGAACAGAACCCCCGCGATGACGCCGCCGTAAACCAGCGTCATCCCGCCGAGCCCGATCAGGCCTCCGGTCAGGGCGCCGACGACGCGGGCATAGCCGTGGCTCAGCGCATCGAAGCCTTGATTGAACTTATCGGCGAGCCAACTGCCGAAACGGAACAGGAAGAACCTCGTCTTGTGGTGCTCGACATGCGGCTTCAGAAGCAGCTTGCACAAGGCCGGCGACAGGGTGAGCGAGTTGAACATCGAAATGATGGTCGAGGCCGCGATGGTGAGCGCGAACTGCCTGTAGAATTGACCGGAGATTCCGGGGATGAACGCGGTCGGGATGAACACCGCCGACAGCACGAGGGCGATCGCCACGACGGCCCCCCCCACCTCGTCCATGGTCTTGTGAGCCGCCTCTCCTGGAGAGAGTCCGGCCGCAATATTACGCTCGACGTTTTCCACCACCACGATGGCATCGTCGACCACGATACCGATCGCCAGAACGAGACCGAAGAGGGTCAGGTTGTTGAGCGAGAAGTTCAGAACCTTCATCACCGCGAAAGTGCCGACCAACGAGACCGGAATAGCGATGACCGGGACAAGTGCAGTGCGCCAGCTCTGCAGGAAGACGAGCACAACGATGACGACGAGCCCTACCGCCTCGAAAAGGGTCTTGTAGACCTCGTGTACGGACTCGGCGATGAACTCGGTCGGGTTGTAGGCGATCTTGTAATTGACGCCCTTGGGAAAGTTCTTCTTCACCTTTTCCATGACGGCCTTGACCTGAGCCGCCGCCTCGATGGCGTTGGTCCCCGGCCGTTGGAACACGCCGACGCCGATGGCCGGCTGATCGCCGAGGAAGGATTGGGTGACATAGTCCTTCTGGCCAAGTTCGACCCGGGCGACATTCTCGATACGCACGAGACGGCCGTCCGAGGCCTTGACGATCACCTTTTTGAATTCATCGATCGTCTTGAACCGCCCCTGGGTCTGCACGATCAATTGGAAGCTGTTCGACGCCGGGGACGGCGGACCGCCGAGCGCGCCTGAGGCGACCTGGACGTTTTGCTCCTGCAGCGAATTGACGATGTCGCTCGTCGAAAGCCCATAGGCGGCCATCTTATCGGGGTCGACCCAGATGCGCAGCGAGTATTCGCTGCCACCGAACACCGTGATATCTCCAACGCCGTCGAGCCTGAGCAATTCATCGCGGATGTTCAGGTAGATGTAGTTCGACAGATAGTTCTGATCGTAGGTGTTGTCGGGTGAGAGCATGTGCACGACCATCATCAGGTCGGGCGAAGACTTGCGCACCGTCACGCCGAGGTTGCGCACGTCGGGGGGCAGGCGCGGTTGGGCGACGGACAGCCGGTTCTGCACCAGCACGTTCGCGATGTCGAGATTGGTGCCCAGCTTGAACGTGACGGTCAACTGCATGTTGCCGTCGTTGGTGGACAGCGACGACATGTAGAGCATGTTGTCGACGCCGTTGATTTCCTGCTCGATCGGCGTCGCTATGGTGGCCGCGACCGTCTGCGCGTCGGCACCTGGGTAGGAGGCGCGAACCACGACTGTGGGCGGCGCGATCTCAGGATATTGCGCGACCGGCAGGGACACGTAGGACACGTAGCCGACCAGCAAAAGGATGATCGAGGTGACGGAGGCGAAGATCGGCCGGTCGACGAAGAAATGGGCGAAGCGCATCAATGTCTCCGGAGCCGACGCCGTCGAGGGCGGGCGAGGTGGGGCAAGCGAGAGCGCCTAAGCTACGTCCGCGTCGGCGGCAGTTCTTTCTTGTCCGGCGTCACCTTGACGCCGGGTTTCACCCGGGTAAGCCCAGCAATGACGATTGTCTCGCTGCCGTCGAGGCCTTTGCGGACAATCCGATAGCCGTCGATCTTGCCGCCCACACGAACTTCGCGGGCGCTCACGGTCCCGTCGTCGCCGACCACATAGACGATGCGTTTGTCCTGGTTCGCAGCGATCGCTTCATCAGGGATCAGAATGCCCTTGTAAGGTTCTGAGGCCGGCATGCTGATGACCCCGAACAGGCCAGGCTTGATGAGGGTATCGTGGTTTTCGACTGTGGCGCGCAGGAGTACGGTTCCGGTCGCGTCATCGACAGTATTGTCGACGAAGTCGAGCACCCCCGCGTGGGTCGGCTGATCCTCTCCCGTCAGGGCGATGACAATGCGGGGATTGGTCTCACCCAATTTGGCGCCCATGCCGATGCCCAGGGTCTTTTGGTAGCCCAGGTAGGACCTTTCGTCGACCGTGAAGGAAAAATAGATCGGATCGAGCGACACGATGGTCGTCAGCTTGGTCTGGTCGGCTAGGACGATATTGCCTTCGGTCACCAGCTTTTGGCTGATCTTACCCGAAACTGGCGCACGAACCTCGGTGAAATCGAGGTTCAGGGCCGCCTGCGCCAGGGCCGCTTCGGCATTGTCGAGGTCGGCCTGCGAGGTGGCGGCATTCTGTCGACGCTGATCCGCCGTCTGTTCGGTGATGTTGCCGGATTTGGTCAGGGTCTGAGCGCGTTCGAGATCGGTCTGCGAAAAGGACACTCGCGCCTTGGCGGAGGCCTCGGTGGCCTTGGCCTGGTCGTAGGAGGCCTGGTAGGGTCGACGGTCGATGACGAACAGGATGTCCCCCTTCTTCACGAAGGCGCCATCCTGGAAATTCACCTTCTGCAGGTATCCGGTGACCCGCGCCCGGACCTCGACGAAATCGACCGCGTTGAACCGCCCGGTGTAATCGTCATGCTCGACCACATCCTTCACGACGGGCTTGGCCACCGTCACGGTGGGCGGAGGCGGGGGCGGCGGAGCTTGGGCGTCGGAGGCGGTTACCCAGCCTGTGGATGGCAGGAGACCGAGCAAGGCCGCGAATGCCGCCACGTTGAAACGTCTCATGAACGCCTATCCCGCTGGTTCAGACCGCATCCGATGTCGACATGCCGTGCGGAAGCCAGCGCGAGGCTCCGCGAGGGCATCCTCAAATTCCACCCTCTGGCCCGATAAAGGCGATCCGCACCATGTTGGTGGCGCCGGGGGAGCCGAAGGGCACGCCAGCGACGATGATGATGCGCTGACCGACCGCCGCAAAGCCTTCGGTGAAGGCCGTCCGGCAGGCCCGGTCGGCCATGTCGTCCACGTTACGGGCATCGTCGGTCACAAGGGCATGGATCCCCCACACCAACGCGAGCCGTCGCGCCGTGTCCGTGGAGGCGGTCAGCGCCAGGATCGGCCTGAGAGGACGCTCCCGAGCGATCCTGATCCCTGTCATACCCGATGAGGTCCAGGCGACGATGGCCTTGAGATCCAAGGTTTCGGCAACATCGCGCGCCGCATAGGCGATGGCATCCGCGCCTGTCGGTTCCGGGTTGGTGCGCTGCGAGGCGATGATCACCGGATGCAGCGGGTCTCGCTCCACCTCCTCGGCGATGCGGTTCATGGTCTCCACCGCTTCGATCGGAAACTGCCCGGAGGCGCTTTCGGCCGACAGCATGACGGCGTCGGCGCCCTCGAAGACGGCGGTCGCGACGTCCGACACTTCCGCGCGCGTCGGCACGGGCGAGGTGATCATGGACTCCAACATCTGGGTGGCGACCACGACCGGCTTGCCCAGCCTGCGGGCGCTGCGGGTAATGCGCTTTTGCAGACCGGGCACCTTTTCGAGCGGCATCTCGACGCCGAGGTCGCCGCGCGCCACCATCAAGGCGTCGGATATCTCGATGATCTCGTCGAGCCGGGCAATAGCCTGGGGCTTCTCTATCTTGGCCATGACCAGGGCCCGGCCCCGCGCGATCTTCTTCACCTCGGCGACATCGTCGGCGCGCTGCACGAAGGAAACGGCGATCCAGTCGACGCCCTCATTCAGCGCGGCATCGAGATCCGAACGGTCCTTCGGCGTCATGGCCGCCACCGGGATCTCGGTGTCGGGCAGGCTCACGCCTTTGCGGTTGGAGACGCGGCCGGGAACCACCACGGTCGTGACCGCGCGGGTCGGCGTGCATTCGGTAACGCGCAGCTTCACTTTGCCGTCGTCGATCAGCATCACATGCCCGACCGCCAAGGCTTCCAAAATCTCTGGATGCGGCAGTTGCACCCGGTCGATGTCGCCCGGCGTCGGGTCGGCGTCGAGGACGAAGGTCGCATCCTTAACGAGGTCGACACCGCCCTCGGCAAACTGGCCCACCCGCAGCTTGGGGCCCTGCAAGTCCACCAGGATGCCGATGGGGCGGCCGAATTCCGCCTCGAGCGAACGGATCATCCTGATCCTCTCGCGCATGGCATCATGCGACGCATGGCTCATGTTGATGCGGAAGACATCCGCGCCGGCCATGAAAAGCTTTGCCAGCATTTCCCGATCCGCCGAAGCGGGACCCAGCGTCGCCAAGATCTTGACGCGGCGCATCCGTCTCATCGTGAGCCCCTCAAGGTCGAATCCTGTGTTTCCACGCAGCCGATAACAGCCATGCGACGAGTGTGCCTGACACTGTCCGGCCCGAAAGCCAAATCAGAGCCATGGGTTGAAGCCCTCACGAATCCGAATGGCGATGCCGGCCCCCATCGCCGTCGCGGCCCCGCAGAGACTCGATCGAGCATCAATGGGTGGCCTCGGGCTTGGCGGGATCGGTGAGCTGGACGGTCCAGTTCTTGGCATCCTTGCCTGTATCGACCTCGAAGAATCCCGTGCGATCGTAGCCGCGCACGAAGCAGTCCTGGCGGCCGTCGACTTTGAACTCGCGGTCCCGGGTGCACATGAACGCCTTGCCCTTCCACTCGCCGCCAGCCTCGTCCATTCCGTAGACGTAATAATACTGAGCCGCTAGAGGCCCGCGCAGCAAGGTTTCGCAGAGGTTCGCTTTGAGATTCCACCAGCCTTCGGTCACCCAGGCCTGCCCATCCGTGTAGGCGAGGGAGATCGATACTCGGCTGGACGTATTGTTGCACAGCCTGAAGTCGGCACTGGCCAAGGTGGGGTAAGCCAGGCCGAGGGCGGCGATTAGAAAGGGTGAAAGGCGCATCGCTGATCCAAACCTGCGAATCGAAAGCTGGGGCGTCATACCCCCTCACGACGAATGTAAAAAGGCCGAACCGCGCTCAATGGCCCGCCACAGCGTGGCGTGGTCGCGCGATCCAGATTCCCGCCACGACGATAAGCCCGCCTAGCGCTTGCGCGGCGGACACCGGTTCGCCCAGAACGACCCAGGCGATGAGCGCCGCGACGATCGCCTCGAGGAAGATCACCAGAGAAGAAAACACCGGCGGAAGCCGTCCCAGCGCGACCGACAGCAAGCCCTGGCCGCCGACGTGGCTGATTAACGCCAGCGCCAGAAGCGTGACCCAGCCGCGCCCCGAATGCGGCAGGAAATGGGGTTCGAACAGCAGAGCGACAACGAACAGGACCGACGTCGCCACAAGGCTGAGGTGAAGCGTCACCCGCCCGGCTGAGGTCTTGTCGCGTGCGGCCCCGACGGCCAGGAAATAGAGGCCGAAGAAAATTCCGGTGACGATGCCGAAGGCGTCCCCGATCGCATGGTCCGGATCGAAACTGAAACTCTGCGAGACCAGGATGGCGCCCCCAGCGACGCAAAAACCAAGCCCGGTCAGTACCGGGCCGCCGACCCGCCGTCTGAACAAGAGCCAGCCAAAGACGACGACCCAGATGGGCGCCGCTGTGGCAAACAAAGTGGCATTGGCGATCGAGGTCTTCATGATCGACAAGTGCCAGAAGAAGAGATCCCCTGCGAAGGCCAAGCCCGCGAGCACCGCCGCCAGGGACCAGCGTTTCGAAGGCCGGATCGCGGCCGAGGCCTCCGCCTGCCGCATCCACAGCCAGAGAACCGGCAGCGCCAAGCCCACCCGCCAGAAGGCGCTTGCGAAGGGACCCACATCCGCGAGCCGCACCAGCGTCGGCGAAACGCTCATGCCGATGGCCGCCCCAACGAGAGCCAAAAGGCCTGACCAGAAGCCCGGCGACAGGGAGGCCCGCGCCTGATTGGCGGGAAGGGAAAGGGCGGACGCTGGATCTGAAGGCATTGAGCGGATGAGGCCTGGAGCGGTCCCGAAGCCGTTCGCCAGAAAGCGACAGGCCTCGGCATGAAGAGGGAGGGCGACACTTGCCCGAAGCCCTCCCTGGCACCGTCGGACCCGTTGAACTATATCGCGTGTGTCACGTGCTACAGGTCGGCGGAGGCCCGAGCGAGCCGATGATGATGTGACCTCCGACACTCCATAGGCCGAACCGATGCGTCTCAGCAATCCCGACCATCCGACCCCGGTCTCTCCCGCGCCAGGCGACGGCGCCTTCCGCGAGATCGCGGGCCGGCTCGACGCGGGCGTCTTGCTGCTGTGCGACCACGCCTCGAACGCCGTCCCGAGCCGCTATGGTCGTCTTGGGCTCGCGGATGCCGAATTCGAGCGCCACATCGCCTATGATATCGGCGCGGCCGCCGCTACTGCGGCCATGGCCGAGGCGTTCGAGGCGCCGGCGCTGCTGACGACCTATTCACGCCTGCTAATCGACCCCAACAGGGGCGCCGAAGATCCGACGCTGGTAATGCGGCTGTCCGACGGTGCCATCGTGCCGGGCAATGCCAGAATCGACGCGGCGGAGATCGAGCGGCGGCGTATCGAGTTCTGGCAGCCCTACCACGACGCCATCGAGACGCGGCTCGCCTCGATGAAGGCGAGCGGCACGGTCCCGGTGATCGTGTCCATGCATTCCTTCACCCCGGTGATGAAGGGCGTGCCCCGGCCCTGGCACATCGGGTTGTTATGGGACAATGACCCACGCCTGTCGCAACCGCTGTTGGCCGCCCTCGCGCAGGAGGCCGACCTCCAACCCTGGAGCGAAAAGGTCGGCGACAACGAGCCCTATGACGGAGCCTTGCCTGGGGACACAATCGACATGCACGCGACCCGCCATGGTCTCGCCAATGTCCTGATCGAGGTCCGCCAGGATCTCATGGCGGATGATGCGACAGCTCGCGCCTGGGGCGAGCGGCTGGCGCGGTTGCTCAAGCCGATCCTGCGGCGATCGGACCTTCACCGGATCGAGCTGCACCCCGCCCGCACCGGCGCTAGTCGGAAGCTCGTGATGCTTTGAAGGACGACAGCGATGGATTTTGATCGAACCACCCAAACGGAACTCGAAGCGGCGGTGTTTCGGCGCCTTGTCGCGCATCTCCAATCACGCGCCGATGTGCAGAATATCGACCTCATGACGTTGGCCGGCTTTTGCCGGAATTGTCTCGGCAACTGGTTCGCCGAGGCCGCCGCCTCGCGTGGATTGCAGGTCTCGCGCGAGGAGGGCCGCGCGGAAATCTACGGCATGCCTTACGCCGAGTGGAAAGAGCTTCATCAACGTCCGGCTTCCCAAGAGGCTCAGACGGCGTTCGTGACGGCGGCGAAAGAGCATGAGTAAGCTCGGGCTTGCCACACACCCACCAGGGTCGCTCAAAGCCCGGTCCAATTCAGGGTTGGCGCCGCCGAACCGAAAAGGAAGTTCGCCGTAGCCGTTGGATTTGAGGCTGTCGATGACCCGGAGCGCCGGCCTCAGGAGGCTGTGCCAAGTCTCTCGATCCGGGAGCGTCCTCGACATTCCGGATCGCTCCCGACGTCAGGGACCTTTTGCGTGGAACAACAGCCTCACGCGGCCCGCACGGCCGCCGCATAATCCTCGATCATCGCCCGGGACAAGGTGCCCGGCGTGAACCGATAGGGGCCGATCTCGGCCACGGGCGTGACTTCGGCGCCCGTGCCGCAGATGAAGCATTCGTCGAAACGGGCCAATTCTTCCGGCATGATTCGACGCTCGACCACTTCAATGCCGCGCCGCCGGGCGAGATCGATCACGGTTCGCCGGGTGATGCCATCGAGGAAACAATCGGCGATCGGGGTCTGCAACACGCCATCCCGGCTGAAGAACACATTGGCACCGGTGCATTCGGCGACACGACCCTGCCAATCGAGCATCAGCGCGTCGGCATAGCCCTTGCGCTCCGCGCGATGCTTGGAGATGGTGCAGATCATATAGAGCCCGGCAGCCTTGGAGTGGCAGGGCGATGTCATGGGATCGGGACGCCGATATTCGGCGATGTCGAGGCGGATGCCGCGCATCTTCTGCTCGACATCGAACATGCTGGGCCATTCCCAGGTCGCGATGGCGACATGGATCGATGCGTTTTGCGCCGCGACGGCCATCATCTCGCTGCCGCGCCACGCCAGCGGCCGGACATAGACGTCGGCAATACCGTTGGCGGCCACGACCTCGTTCTTCGCCTTGAAGATCTCGGCCACCGTATAGGGAACCTCGAAATCGAGGATGCGTGCGGAATTCGCGAACCGCTCGGCATGCTCTTCCGATTTGAAAATCTTTCCCCCGTAGGCGCGCTCGCCCTCAAACACCGAGGAGCCATAATGGAGGCCATGGCTCAGGAGATGGAGCTTCGCGTCCTTCCAGGGAATAAGCGCGCCGTCCATCCAGATCACGCCATCGCGCTGATCGAAAGGCAGGATGGACATCGTGAGCTCCCTTTAGTGATATGAAAGTTGGGACAGCGGGCATCTCGCCGGCGGACAGGACCAAGCCGCACGCCTCGAACGGGAGCCCATTCTGAGGCTTGACGAATAGCGAGCGGGCTGAAATATGTCAACAGTGCTGACCCAATATGAGTGTGTCGATTGAACGAGCAGGCTGCACGGGCGAAGGCGCCGAGACTGACGCCCGAGGCGTCGGACGACAAGCATGCCCCGATGTTCGACCTGATCGAATTGCTGTTTTTCGCCTATCGGGATTTCGTCGGCGACGCGGATCGTCTCCTCGAAGCCTATCGGTTCGGCCGGGCGCACCACCGGGTGCTGCATTTCGTCCATCGCCATCCTGGGCTGACGGTCGCCGAATTGCTCGATATTCTGAAGATCACCAAACAGAGTCTCAATCGGGTGATGAAGGATTTGCTTGACGGCGGTTTCGTCGATGTCCAGGCCGGGGTCAATGACAGGCGCCGGCGCCTCTTGTCTCCGACGGCCAGGGGTCACAGTCTGGCGTTGGACCTGGCGCGCCTGCAATCGGAGCGGTTCCGCCGAACGCTCGAACACCTGCCCGCTTCGACACGGGCTCACGCCGTGGATTTCCTGCTGGGAATGATCGATGTCGACGAACGCGGCAAAGTGATGGACCTTGTATGGGCCGATCCCTCTGAGGCGCCGCGACACCATGGGGCAACCCCATGACGGACCGCCACACCGGCTCGCTCGCGCCGGTCCTGCTCGCGGATGACGCGGCCCATATCCTGCTCGTCGACGACGACCGCCGCATTCGGGAACTGCTGTCACGCTTTTTGCAGCGGAACGGCCATCGCGTGACTCTCGCGGCAACGGCAGCGGAAGCCTACACCCATCTCAAGAGCTTCGCCTTCGATCTCCTGGTGCTGGACGTCATGATGCCGGGAGAAACCGGCATCGATCTCGCCGAGACGGTGCGCAAGACCTCTGACGTGCCGATCCTGATGTTGACCGCCCTGACCGATGTCGACAACCGCGTGCGGGGCCTCGAAGTCGGCGCGGACGATTATCTCGGCAAACCCTACGAGCCGCGCGAACTGCTGCTGCGCATCGCCTCGATCCTGCGCCGAGCTTTGCCCCGCGCCGCCAAACCGGACGTGACGACAGTCCGTTTCGGGCCCTTCACATTTTCCGCCGATCGCGGCGAATTGAGACGGGACGAGGAACCGGTCAGGCTGACCGAGCGCGAACGCGACATGCTTCAGTTGCTGGCCGCGACACCAGGGTCCACGGTCCCGCGCGATGCGCTCGGCGGCATGGGCCAGGCCGGCAACGAGCGGACGGTCGACGTTCAGGTCAACAGGCTGCGGCGCAAGATCGAGATCGACCCGGCCAATCCGGCCTATCTGCAAACCGTGCGGGGGATCGGCTATCGGCTTCTTGTCGACACCTAGAAGCGGCCGGCGGCGGCGCAGCGCCCTGCCGCCTTTATCGGTGTTCAACCCGCGCCTCTGGTGGATCCGCGGGATGCGGGCCGTCGCCGACTGGTTGCCGAAGCGGCTCTACTCCCGGGCACTGCTGATTCTCGTCATTCCCATGGTGATCCTGCAATGCGTGATCGCCTATTTCTTCATGGAGCGGCATTGGCAGTCAGTCACCTTCCGTCTCTCGCAGGCTCTGGTGCAGGACATAGCCTCGTTGATCGACCTCTATCGGAACCTACCCGCCGGCAACGATGATTCCATTCTCGAGCGCGTGGCGTCCAACCGGCTGAATCTCGACGTGGATTTCCTGCCGAAACAGAGCCTGCCCCCGGCCCTGCCCAAACCCTTCTTCGTACTCCTCGACCGCTCGCTCTCGAACGAAATCCGCAAGCAGATCGGGCTGCCGTTCTGGATCGACACCGTCGGGCGATCGACGTTCATCGAGGTGCGGATCCAGCTCGACGACACCGTGATGCGGGTTGTCGCCCGCCGCAGCGCCGCCTACGCGTCCAACTCCTACATCTTCATTCTATGGATGGTGGGCACGTCCATGGTGCTGCTGGCGGTCGCGGTGTTGTTCCTGCGCAACCAGATCCGGCCAATTTTGCGGCTCGCAGCGGCGGCCGAAGATCTCGGCAAGGGCCGGTTTCTCGAATATCGCCCGAGCGGCGCGCTGGAGGTCCGACGGGCCGGCTACGCGTTTCTGGAAATGAAACGGCGTATCGAACGCTCCGTCGAGCAGCGCACCACGATGCTCAACGGCGTCAGCCACGACCTGCGCACCATCCTCACGCGTTTCAAGCTGTCGCTCGAATTGCTCGACGAGGGTCCCGACCGGGAGGCGATGGACAAGGACATCGACGAGATGGGCCGTATGCTCGAGGCCTATCTAGCCTTTGCGCGCGGCGACGGCGGCGAGGCCTCGGCGATGACCGACATGCGCGGATTGCTCGAGGAACTCAAATCGGATGCAGAGCGGCACGGCCACGCCACGCGCATTGAGGTCTCAGGTGAAATGGCCATGATCGTGCGGCCTCACGCGTTCAAGCGATGCCTCGCGAACCTCGTCGGCAACGCCCAGCGTTTCGGCCGCACCATCCACCTCCAGGCGTTGCGCGAATCCCGTTTTTTCACCGTCCATGTCGATGACGACGGACCGGGCATTCCGGTCGAGCGGCGGGAGGATGTGTTTCGTCCCTTCTACCGGCTCGACGCATCCCGGAACCAGGACCAGGGCGGGACGGGCCTCGGCCTGGCGATCGCCAGGGATATCGCCCGCTCGCACGGTGGCGACATTCAACTCGGCGACAGCCCGTCCGGCGGGCTCAGGGCCACCGTCCGGATCCCCGTGTAACCGAGGAAGACAGGCAGTCCGATGCGTCAATTGTTCGACAACCTTGCCTCCTGCACCGTCGCTGTCATCGGCGACATGATGCTCGACGTCTACCTCTATGGCGAAGTCGAGCGCATCTCACCGGAGGCGCCTGTGCCCGTGGTGCGCCTGAGCTCGGAGCGATCGGTGCCTGGCGGGGCCGCCAATGTGGCGGCGAACATCGCCCATCTCGGTGGGTCGGTGAGGCTTGTCGGCGTCGTGGGAGAGGATGACGGTTTCACGGTCCTGTCGCGGCTCTTGACGGAGCGGGGCCGCATCCTCCTCGACGGCGTAGTCCGGAGTCCGGACTTTCCCACCATCCGCAAGACGCGTCTTCTCGGCCACCGGCAGCAGATCGTCCGCATCGATCAGGAACGGCGCGGCCCGCCGCCGCGCGAGGTCGAGGATGCTGTGGCGGCCCGTGCCATGGCGGCCATGGACCATTGCGACGTCGCCATCCTGTCCGATTACGGCAAGGGTACGCTGACCGAGCGGGTGCTTGGTACGATTCTCGCTCACGCCAAGACGACCGGCAAAATCGTCATCGTCGATCCGAAAAGGCTGGACCTGTCGGCCTATCGGGGCGCGACGATCATCACGCCGAACCGCCATGAGCTGTCGCTCGCGACCGGGCGTCCCTGCGAAACCGACGAGGACGCTTCAGCCGCCGCCGCCATCGCCAGCAAGATCTCCGGGGCCGACGTGCTGCTCACTCGCTCGGAAAAGGGAATGTCCTATTTCCCGAAGGACGGCGCGCCGATCCATCTTCCGACCGTTGCTCGCGAGGTTTTCGACGTGTCCGGAGCCGGTGACACCGTGGTCGCGGTTCTGGGCATCTGCCTTGCCGTCGGGCTTCCCATCGCCGATGCGATGAAGGCCGCGAACCATGCCGCCGGCATCGTGGTCGGCAAGGTCGGCACCGCCCTCGTCTCCCGCGACGAACTCTTCATCGACCTGTCCCTAGAAGGCGGGCAGGATGTCGAAGACGGTCGCATGCTCGATCTCGACACGCTGGTTCGGCTGCGCGGCTTCTGGAAAAGCCGGGGGCTGACGGTAGGTGTCACCAACGGCTGCTTCGATCTCCTGCATCCGGGGCATGTGTCGCTGATCCGACAGGCCGCCGGAAGCTGCGATCGGTTGATCCTGGCGCTCAACACCGACACCTCGGTGCGCCGTCTAAAAGGACCCTCGCGCCCGGTGCAGAATGAGACGGCCCGCGCGACGGTGATCGGCGCGCTCAAGGGCGTGGCGGCGGTAGTGCTGTTCGACGAAGAGACGCCCTATGAGCTGATCGCGGCGCTCCAGCCCGACCTTCTGGTCAAGGGGTCGGACTATACCGAGGATCAGGTGGTCGGGGCCGATATCGTCCGGGCCGGCGGGGGCAAAATCCTCTTGGCGCAGCTTGTCGCCGGCCAATCCACCACCCGGCTCATCAAGGCCGGCGCAGGCTGAATGCTTTCGATGCCAGGCGCGATTCGCGTGTTGCGCTGGGTCTCAAAGACCGTCTTGGCGGCGGCGGCCTCGCTCGTTTTATCGCTTGCCGCTTATCTGGTCGCGGCCGTCCTCCTCGGTGTCGTTCCGCAGAACGGCGACTGGCGTCCCAGCCCGGACGGAATAGACGTCTATTTCACGACCAACGGCGTGCATGCCGACCTCATCGTCCCGGTCCACGCCATCGATGTGGATTGGGCGGTCCGCCTCTCGATGGAGGAATTACAATCTCCGGACGGCTTGACCGAGGATATCGCTTTTGGCTGGGGAGATCGGGGATTTTATCTCGAAACACCGACCTGGGCTGACTTTCATGCCTCGACGGCATTCATGGCCTTGACCGGGCTCGACACTTCAGTGCTTCACGCCGAGGCGGTCCCGATCCCCGAGATAGATCACGATGTGTTAGAGCATGATGTCGTCCGAAAACCCGTGCCGACTTTTCGGCATCATGCTCTAGATGCCAAAACCCGCCATATGCGGCTCTCCGAGACGCAATATCGCCGATTGGCGGCCTTCATCGAGAACAGCTTCGAGCACGGGTCCGGCGGGGACGTGATCGCTATTCCCGGAGCCCATTACAGGTTCGGGGACGCGTTCTTCGAGGCCAAAGGCCATTATTCGCTCTTCATGACCTGCAACGAGTGGGTCCGTCGGGCGCTTCTGGCTGCCGGCGTCCGGGTCCCGCTCTGGTCGCCGTTCGACAAGGCCCTGCTCTATCAGCTTTTGCCAGATGAGCCGCCCTCTGAATGAACCGGTGGTGCCCTCACGGCGCCGGTGTTTGGCCGTTGAGGATGGCATGCGCCATCTCGTCGATCACCGGCGGCGGCAGGTCGAGCCCGGACAGACGCCAGGTGAGCCCATCGAGCCGCAGATGCACCGCATAGGTCTGATCCGATCCGGCCCGCGTGATGGGGATGACGAAGCTCGCGATCCCGTCGAACGAGGAGCCCGTGACGGCGGACATGATGTCCGCTCGGAAAAGGTCGGGCACATTGGGCAGCGCCCGCGTGATCGCCACCGTCTGGTTGCCGAGCTTCACCGCGCCGATCTTGCCCTGCCCGATCAGCGCCGTGATGTTCTCGGGGGATAGGAGTTCCGCCACATAGGGATCGGCGACCGTGGTCGCTGCGGCTCCGGCGAGACCTAGCCCGAACCCGGTGAGTTTCTGAGCCTTGCCGGTGGCCTGGAGATAGGCATGCGCGATCTGGCGCGCCAAGCTGCGCCGCAGCGCCGGCATGTCGACCCGCTCCACGACCTCGGCCGTATCTCCGCGCTGAGCCGCCGAAGCGAGTTGCGCCGCGCCGAAAAACGGCCAAGCCCAATAGGCCGCCCCGATCAGGACCAAAGCCAGTATAATCCACAACCACCGCCGCATGAGGCATCCCGTTCCTGCAAGACAGGGCCGACACTCGCCCGCGTTGCGATAGCGACATTCGCTCCCCTCGGGATCGGTCCCGGTGCTTCGTCGCGAACGTCTTCTGCCCTTGTCTTGACCATGCTCTATGAAGGAAACAAGGCTCAAAATTACATCCGGGGACGATGTCACCCGAAAACCGGTGCCGACTGCCGGCGTCTTGCTCTGAAGGAACTCCTCATGGCCTCGGCCGCGCCTTCACCGCAGAGCATCCCGAACCCGACCATGTCCCCGGCACAAGCGCGGATCGGCACGGTCGATGTCGTCAGGGGCTTGGCCCTGTGCGGCATGATAGTGTTCCACACCGCGTGGGACCTCGCCTACTGGGGCTGGACCGACACGGGACCGGCGCAATCGCCCGCCTGGATGGCCTTCGGCCATACGGTGGCCTCGACCTTTCTGTTCGTCTCGGGGTTTTGCCTCGTTCTGGCGCATCCTCGCGGCATGAGGACAGCGCTACGCCGGATCGGCATCCTGGCGGCGGCGGCCGGCATCATCACGGCCGCGACGCGCTGGCTGTTTCCGGGGGAATTCATCTTTTTCGGCATCATCCACTGCATCGCCTTGGCCAATCTGGTGGGCTTGGGATTTTTGCGAGTCCCCGCCTGGATCACGCTGGCGGCCGGATGTCTCAGCGCGATCGCGCCAAGTCTCGCCTCATCAGACCGGTACGGCGGAGTTTTTTGGTGGTGCCTCGGCCTTTCGCGCTCCGTCCCGGCGACGCTCGACTATCGACCGCTGCTCCCTTGGCTTGCCGCCGTCTTGTTCGGGGTCGCAGCCGCGCGCCTATGGCCCAAGGGGCAACCCCTGCGGTTGAAGGACCGCTGGTCACAGGCCCTCGCCTGGGCGGGACGCCATAGCCTCGCCCTTTACATCATGCACCAGCCGGTCCTGTTCGGATTGTTCTTCCTGCTCGCGGCAATTCATCCACGAGGCGTGGCGGATGAGAGGATGGCGTTTAGCCGCCAGTGTCGCGCCCAGTGCGTCGCGGCGGGCGCTGGCAAAGCCGGCTGTGCCGCAGCCTGCGACTGCATGATGGAGAAGACGACCTCCAGGCTCGGCGCGATCCCGAAATCCCCGGTGCCTCCAGACCTAACACGCGAGGCCGAGGCGTGCCTGCGCCAGGATCCTACGCCCCCGTAAGCCCGAAAGGTCGCCGTGGCGGTGCGTCTTAACCGAGTTTGCGCATCAATTCGATGAAACGGTCTGGAATCGGCTGCTGGGCAACATCGTCGAAAACCGCCCGCAGCCCTCGCCCGATATAGGTCTGAAAATCGGCCCCGTTCATCGCACCTGGCTTAGGGGCCTGCGCTTGTTCCGCACCTGAAGTCGACGATCGTCCGCCGATATCTTGAGCCAAAATCCCCGGCGCTACCGTGGCGGCGACCGGGCGTTCCTCGTCTTCAATCATCTACTCACCGACTCCTGATGCGCCCGAGGGGAGCGACTTGCCGACCTGACGCAGGCCCTATAGATTGCGCCATCGCCGTTGCTGATCTGTTTGACCAATGCCGAGTGAGAACGTCGCAACGAAAATTTTGTTCCACCCTTTCGCAACCTTTTTCGGCTGCGTCGCGTTTCGCTACGTTTAGTGGCACACAGGCAGTTAAAGTTGAGGTCAAGTATGTCGATTTCGCAGGCGATCGCTCCGCATCTCCCGCACCTTCGCCGTTTTGCCAGGGCTCTCACCGGCAGTCAGCGGGGTGGCGATGCTTATGTGGTGGAGGCCTTGGAATCCATTGTGGCGGACCCATCGAACCTCGATTCGGGAATGGATGTTCGTTGCGCCCTCTACAAGCTGTTTCTTCGTCTGTGGACGTCTGTTCCGATCAACCAGGTCACCGACGGCGGCGCGTCTTCGACCGATGAGATCGGCGCGACCCGGACGCTGGAGGCGATCTCCCTAAGGCCGCGCGTCGCCTTGCTGCTGACCGCTCTCGAAGCCTTCGATCTCAGTGAGGTCGCGCGGACGATGAGCTGCTCCATCGAAGAAGCGCAGAGGTTGATCGCGACGGCGAACGACGAGATCGCGACCCAGATTTCCACCGAAGTGCTGATCATCGAAGACGAGCCGCTGATCGCGCTCGACCTCCAGAATGTCGTCGAGGATCTTGGCCATCGCGTCGTCGACGTGGCCCGGACCCACCGCGAGGCCATCAGGGCCGTCGGGCATCTTCAACCTGGCCTGATCCTCGCCGACATCCAACTCGCTGATGGAAGCTCGGGCCTCGAAGCCGTGAACGAAATCCTGGGCGCCTTCGAAGTGCCGGTGATCTTCATTACCGCCTATCCCGAGCGTTTCCTGACCGGCGCGCCGCCGGAACCAGCCTTCCTGATCGCGAAGCCATTCTCGGTCGAGACCCTGAGGGCGGTGATCAGCCAAGTTCTGTTCTTCGACCGCAAATCGCATCGACGGACGGGTGCGCCCAAGTCAATCGCCGCGAGCGTCTGAGGCGAAGCGGCTTCTAACGTTCGGCGCGCTTGCGGCGGCAGGCGCCGGCGCGAGGAACCCGAAAACCTCCGTCACGCTGGCCCGTGAGTGCGAGGTCATCAATGCGCGCGATCTGTCTGCTCACGGCTCTGATTGTGCTTCCTGCGGCCGCCCAAGCCGGAGATTGGAAGCCCTTCGCCAATGACCGCTATGGCTTCTCTGTGGATATTCCGACCTCTTTCAAGGCGTCTTCCCCGCCCGACAACAATGACGGCATCACCTTGACCTCGCCGGACGGCGCTTCAGAAATCCGGGCGTACGGCCACCTTCTGGACGACGGGACAACCCTGATCGACGACGAGCGGCAGACGGAGCGCTTCAGTGCGGACGATCATTTGCAGGTCACCTACCGGCATGCCTCGACCCGCGACTTCACCTTGTCGGGTCTGAAGGGGCAGCGCATCGTCTATGTGCGGGCGGTCGCGACCTGCAAGGGAACCGCCGCCGGGATTCTTTGGGTCGAATATGCGCAAGCCGAGAAAGCGCGGTTCGATCCGCTGATCGCCCATATGGCGAAGAGCCTGCAGGGCTCGAACGCCTGCTGGTCGCCGGGCTGAGGCTCTCAGGCCCTTAAACGGCAGTCGGCGCTTTGCTCACGATCTTCGATTTCGCGGCAAGATCGCCGCCCCGCCAGACGTAGAAAGCCAGTAAGGGCTCGGAGATGGTCCGCATGGCGTGGGGCATCCAGGATGGATGATGGATCGGCTCACCGGCCGGACGCGTCGTAAAATCCTCCTCGCCCCTTTGCCAAAGGGCGGTGCCGGCCAGCGGCAGATAGAGCTCCTCGGCCTCATGCGCATGGGCCGGATAGTCGATGCCGGGGCCGAGCAGCAGGATGCCACAGGCGATTTCCTCGCTGGCGATGGGTCCGCGCAGCCCGATCCACTCCGTCCATCCATAAGCTTCGAGAAACGCCGGCCCAAAATCTGCGGCCGTGTAGCTCTGCCGCCATTCGAGCACATCCGCCGCGTCGGCGATGGCGTCCACGAGCGGAGACAGAACAGGCGTCGAAAGGGCGGTCAAATGTTTAAGGCACGCCACCACCGGCAGAGGGCACGGCTTCGTCGGGCGGGTCGCGATCAGCGCGGGCCATAGTTCGAGAAATCGTTCGGCGCCCGCCAACTGGCCCAACGCTGTTTGAGCCAGCCGGGCCAAGCCTTCGGCCGCCGCTTGAGTCCTGCCGTCCATCACTCTGACCGCCCTCTATACCAGTTGTCATTGACGATGACTCGCCAACGACGTTACGCCGCATAGGCGGCGGCGCGCCGTCGCGCTTGCCAACTAAGGTGGTTCGTTTGTCTGAACCGATCGGTGTGCCGAGATAAGTGCAGCGCTGCCGGGTTCACGCTGCCGCGATCTGCGCACCGTGTCGAAATAGCCTGGTCCGGTGCCCTGCGGTCAAGGCTCGAATGGGTGTCAACGCCGGTGTAATTTCAGGCCGGCGGGGCGGACCAAAAGCAGGCCAGTGGATCGGGCACGCCGACATGGAAAGGGCCCCGATCGGGGCCCTTTCCATGTCGGCTTAAAGTTTGGATCAGGCGGCCGTGATTTCGCCGGTGTCGGGATCGACGATCTCGGCGGTGGCCTGGTTTTGCTCCGCCCTCACCGATGCGCGCCGCCGGCCGACGGACTGTTTAAGGCGGTAGCTGTCGCCGTTCATGGTCAGGATGCTGACGTGGTGGGTGAGCCTGTCCAGCAGGGCGCCGGTGAGCCGCTCCGATCCCAGGACCGATGTCCAGTCCTCGAAGGGGAGGTTCGAGGTGATGATGGTCGAGCCCCGCTCGTAGCGCTGGGAGAATGTCTCGAAGAGCAGCTCGGCTCCGGTCGTCGAGAGCGGCACGTAACCCAGCTCGTCGACGATCAGCAGCTTCACGGCCTGCAGGTCGCGCTGGAGTTTGAGAAGGCGTCGCTCGTCCCGTGCTTCCATGAGCTGCGTCACCAGGGACGCCGCTGTCGTGAACGCCACGGTGAAGCCCTTCTGGCAAGCCGCCAACCCTAGAGCAAGAGCGACATGACTCTTGCCGGTGCCAGAGTTGCCGAGCGCGATGATGTTCTCCCGGCGGACGATGAACTCGCAGCGGCCGAGGTCCAGCACCAGCATCTTGTTGAGGCTCGGGATGGCAGTGAAGTCGAACGTATCGAAGCTCTTCACAGCTGGAAACCGAGCGGCCCGGATGCGGCGTTCGACGACACGGCGCTCCCGGTCGATCAGTTCCAACTCCACCAGGCGCAGAAGGTAGCCGGTGTGGTCGACCCCGCCCTGCGCGCACTCGCGCGCCACCTTGTCGTACTCGCGCAGGATCGTCGGCAGCTTCAGCTGCTTGAGATGGTGGCCGAGCAGGACCTGGGGCTTGCCAGCCCTGGTGCCACTCGGCATGTCTCCCTCGATCGAGGCCATCACGCCGCCATCTCCGGCACCAGCACGGCATAGTCGGCGGCCGTCGTCGTCTTGACCGCCAGTTGCGGCAGATGGGGATAGGCGGCGAGGTCAAGGCGGACGGGACGCCGCTCGATCCGCGCCAGCGTGATCTGTTTGACAGCATCAAAGCCAATGGCGCCGAGCCGAATGGCCTCGGTAACGGCAAAGGCCACAACATCCTGTGGCGCCGCCTCCATCAACCGCAGCACTTGGATGAACTCCCGCTTGCCGCGATTGCCCATTCTAGCTTCCAGGAGATGGCGTAGATGCTGGAACACCTCCGGCAGGTTCCAACCTTGCAGCGCCGCGGCTTGATCGAGCGCGTTCGGCTTCATCTCGATCAGCGCCAGATAGTGCAGCGGATCCGCAACGAACACGCCCTCGCCGTAGTGGCGCGGGTGCCTGGCGATCTCACGGCCGGCACACAGGATCGCGACCTCGTCGACGAACCCCTTCACCAGGACCTCCTGGAACCCGTAGGCCGTTGGCACCGAATAGTCGTTGCAGCGATAGCGGACGAGCGCCGTCGAGGAGACGCGGGCCGCACGCTTCTCGCACGGCTCGAGTGGCACGGCGGGCAGCGCCCTCAAGGCCTCGGTGTCGGCGACGAGCCGCTCGCCGATGGTGGCAGAGCGCCGACCGGCATGATCGGCCTGCCGCGCGCGGCAACGCTCCGCCAGCATGGCGTTCAGGGCGTCGAAGCTCGCCGCCGTGGGGATCGGCGTCATGAAGTTGGCGCGGGCGAATTTGACCAGCCCCTCGACCTTCCCCTTGTCGTTGCCCTTGCCCGGACGGCCGAAGCGGTCCTGGAACAGACAGTGGCTGACCAGCTCCGTAAAGGCGCGGGTCCGATCGCGCTTGCCGTCGCCGCAGATCTTGGCAACCGCGATCTTGGTGTTGTCGTAGAGGAGCGACAGGGGCACGCCGCCGAAGAAGGCAAACCCTGAGACGTGGCCGTCCAGAAACGCCTCGGTGGTTTCCCGGGGATAGGCCTTCACGAAGCAAGCATCCGAGTGCGGTAGGTCCAGGCAGAAGAAGTGGATCTTCTGGCGGACGCCGCCGATCATCGCGAGCGCTTCCCCAAAATCCACCTGGCCGTGACCCGGCGGATGAGATAGCGGCACGAAGGTCTCCCGCGCCCGCGCTCGACAGACCCGCACGTGATCCTTCACCACGGTGTAACCGCCGGCAAAGCCATGCTCGTCCCGCAGCCTCTCGAAAATCCTCTTGGCCGTGTGCCGCTGATTCATCGGCGCATCACGATCCGCCACCAGGATCGCGTCGATCACCGGCAGCAGAGGTCCAAGCTTCGGCTTTTCGGGCGGCTTCACGCGCGTGTACCCGGGAGGCAACGAGAACCGGCACATCTTCAGCACCGTCTCGCGGTTCAGCCCGAAAACCCGGGCGGCCTCCCGGCGGCTATGCCCCTCAAGGAACACGAATTTTCGAACGGCGGCGTAGATCTCCACGACGAACATCCCCGGCCCCCAAAAACGAGAGCCTATCCACTGGCCGGATTTTACTCCGCCCGCGTCAGCAAATCGCCGACGCTCCAGTGGCCTGGTTTGTCACCGCCCTACACAGAGCGCCGAATCTACAATGAGGCCGTTCGGGTCGTCATAGCGCACATCCATCGTGGCGTCACGGACGGCCCCGATGACAGGCTCCGGGCTTCGACGGGAGGAGCATCTCGCGGTCGCGGCGCGCGTGCCGACGATAGGCGTCGGCCAAGATCATCACGATCGTCTCGCGGCTGATGGGAGTGACGGCGGCCGGCTGCGCAGAAGATATTCCGCGCAGAACGGCTACGGGTCAAAACTGGTCGCTGACCGTCGTCTGCTGCGTGCATAATTCAAGACTTTCGGGACGCTTTGAAACTTCTGTGAAGTCAGCAGGTTACGCATTGGGTAAGTCCAGTGCAAAAAGTTGCCTCTTGGTCGGCTTATTCCGTGCGCGTGACGCCGTGCATGCGGCGCTGCCTGTAGATCCGCAAGACCTTGTCTTTGACGGCCGCGAGGAAGCGCGGCGGCAGCATGCCGTAGACGATGCTCGACAGATCGCCATTGACGGCAGGCCTCAGGTCGGGCCCCGGCCAAACAAAAGCATTCGCTTCGGTAAACACGATCCATGAGCGCTCGGAATCCAAACCGAGACGCCGCTTGGTCATGGAGGGGATTTCGAGGGCGTCGGCGGCATTGGTCGGCGTGGTATGCGTTATTGGCAAGACGCGAACCAGGGGAGCGCCGTCTTCGCCTCCCCGGAGAACCAGCACGATCGCGCAGGGTCGGTCTTTTACGCCTTCTTCGCATCCCTCGCGAGCTTCACGCTCCCATAGATACTAATAACGGATGACGAGGCCTGGTTGCGGAACTGGCCAGTTCACGGTTGCCAGTCTTTGAGCTCTGCGTCGAGATGCTCATAACCCCGCGGCATTTCCGACTGGGCAATCAGGGCCATGTCCTCGTCGGTAAAATCCTCAATCGACACGACGCGCCGGTGGCGGCGCTTGAGGCGGCGGTATTCATCAGCCGAGATCCTCACGGTTCGGTCGCGGCCGTTGCGGGTGACCACGACCGGCTGGCTCAATGCCGCATCCTGATAGCGGCCAACTTCTTTGCCGAATTCCGTAGACGATACGCGGATCATGTCGTTCATGCTTACTTTCCGGATATTCCGGATGATACCGGAAATCCGGGTGGCCGCCAAGATTTCGTTGATAGCCTCGCTAAGATTATGAAATCGTATAAGTATATTATTTTTAATGCTTCTGGGTCGGGCGTCCGCGAGCCACGAAATGGCGGCAATGACAGGTCTCTTTGTGCCCCCGCTATTTTGTTGCAGGTCACATGTCTAGTCTGTTTTAGCTATACCCGATCCATACAAGACGCATCGGTCTATTGAGCGACATGTCAACAAAGACCTTCTCAAACAGACCATCTAACACACACCGGGCAGTCAGAAGGCGCCGACGTGCCTGGAAACGGGCATCGCGAACTCCTCAAATGAGTCGCAAGCGCACGCCCCAACCCCGCCAAATATCACCCGAGGCACCGCCCCACACCGCCCCTGTCTTGACCTTGCCATGGTTCTCCAACATGACACCATGAGACTGCCCGTGCCCACGGAGACGCGTTTCCCATGCTAGATACCGCCCTGCCGACCATCCCCGAGGATCGGGCCGGTCCCGAAGCCCGGCGCAAAACCGTCGGCGTCAGGGTTGGCAATGTCCTGGTCGGGGGCGGCGCCCCGGTGGTCGTGCAATCCATGACCAACACCGACACGGCGGATATCGAAGGCACGGCGCGCCAAGTCGCGGCGCTCGCCCGTGCCGGCTCCGAGATCGTGCGCATCACGGTCGATCGGGACGAGGCCGCCGCCGCCGTCCCGCATATCCGCGACAGGCTGGCGCAAATGAAGGTCGACGTGCCGCTCGTCGGCGACTTCCACTATATCGGCCATAAGCTCCTCGCCGACCATCCGGCCTGCGCCGAGGCGCTCGACAAATACCGCATCAATCCCGGCAATGTCGGCTTCAAGGACAAGAAGGACCGGCAGTTCTCCGCCATCGTCGAGACCGCCATCCGCTACGGCAAGGCGGTCCGTATCGGGGCCAATTGGGGCTCGCTCGACGGCGATCTCCTGACCCAGATGATGGACGACAACGCCAAGTCGGCGCATCCGGTCGACGCGCGCGCCGTCACCCGCGAGGCAATGGTGCGCTCGGCGCTCTATTCGGCCGAACGCGCCGAGGAGATTGGGCTCGGCAAGGATCGCATCATCCTCTCCGCCAAGGTTTCGGCCGTGCAGGATCTCATCGCAGTCTATAAGACGCTGGCCTCGCGCACCGACTATGCGATCCATCTCGGCCTGACCGAGGCCGGTATGGGATCGAAAGGCATTGTCGCCTCCTCGGCGGCGCTCGGCATCCTGCTGCAGGACGGGATCGGCGACACGATCCGCGTCTCGCTGACGCCGGAGCCCGGCGGCGACCGCACCACCGAAGTCAAGGTCGCGCAGGAAATCCTCCAGACCATGGGGTTCCGCACCTTCGTGCCGCTCGTAGCCGCCTGCCCGGGCTGTGGCCGCACCACCTCGACGACCTTCCAGGAACTCGCGCGGGACATCCAGTCCTACATCGTCACCTCGATGCCGGAGTGGAAGACGCGATATCCCGGCGTCGAGACCCTCAATGTCGCGGTGATGGGCTGCATCGTGAACGGCCCCGGCGAATCGAAACATGCCGATATCGGCATCTCGCTGCCTGGCACCGGAGAAACGCCGGCGGCGCCGGTCTTCATCGATGGCAAGAAGGCCTTGACGCTGCGCGGCGCCCATATCGCTGCCGAGTTCAAGCAGCTCGTCGACGATTACATCGTGCGCCGTTTCAGCGTGAGCGCGAAACAGGATGCGGCTGAGTGAACCAACCGTCATTGAAAATGACCGGTTGGCAAGCGCAACGGCGCGCCGCCGCCTACTTGGCGTAACGTCGTTGGCGAGTCATCGTCAGCGATACCTAGTATAAGGCCAAAACCATGGCGGGCGCCGCGTTTCGACAGGCCACATCAGACGACCAAGGCGCTGTCATCCGGCTGACGGACGCCGCCTATGCGCCCTATACGGCGCTGTTCGGTTCTCCACCGTTGCCGGTCACCGAGGATTACGCGCCGCGCATCGCGCTCGGCGAAGTCTGGCTGCTCGAAGAGGCGGGCGACCTCCTTGGGCTGGTGGTGATCGAGAACGGCGGGGATCACGGCATGATCTTCAGCGTCGCCGTTTCGCCCGACCATCAGCGGCGAGGCTTGGGCATCAAGCTCCTCGATTTCGCCGAGGCGCAGACCCGCCTGATGGGCCATTCCGAGATCCGCCTCTATACCAACGCCCGGATGGAGCGGAACATCGCGCTCTACACCGCCTATGGCTATGCCGAGACGGGCCGGCGCCCCAACCCCAAGCGGCCCGGCTGGACGATCGTCGATATGGCGAAGACGCTGGCTTGACGGTCGCGCCCCTCACGTCAACCGCGCTTTCACCGCCGCCTCGAAGGCGTCGAGTTCACCGCTCGCCACGTCGGACACCGCCCAATAGCGCATGGCGCCAACGGTCCAGTCGCGCACCTGGAACCCCCGATCGGCGGCGGCCTTCGCCGGGACCGGCGCTCCCTCGATGGGTTGCGAGAGCAGGCTGATGAGGTGTTTCCCACGGCGGAACACCAGGGCGGCCGCAGGCTGGCCGTTCAGCACGTCCACGCGCCCGCCGATCAGGGGAAAGCCTTCGGTCGCAAGGTCAAACACCTGCGGCGCGAAAGGCAGGCGGCCGGTGAACCAGGGTTTCACGGTATGTTGGTCGGAAGACGCGACATCGAAGGGCTGGGAGGCCATCACGGCGCGTAGATGGTCCGACACCACCTCCGCCATCACGGGCGCTTCAGGGCGCGTGGCCGTGACCAGCGTCGTCAGCCCGCTTCCGGCGATCAGGCCGACCACACAGGCCGCGAGCGCCATGCGCCACTCGGCCTGGGCGAGCGAGGGCATTCCGGCGCCAAGCCGAGCCCGCCAGGGCAAGGTGGTTGTCGTCGGCACGGCCGTTTCGACCTTGCCGATACGCGCCAGCGCCTGCCGCAGGGACTCCGGCGCCATGTCGTGCGTGAGGCCCTCCCGCAGTTGAGTCCGTAGCGCCAGGATCTCGGCATGCGTCCGCGCCAGATCCGGCTCTTCGGCGAGGCGCCGCTCGAAGGCCAGGGAGGAGCCAGCGTCAAGCTCGCCATCCACATAGGCGCTCAGCAGCAATTCGGTCTCGGTCGGCATCGGCGTCGTCACGGTTTCTCCTCCGCCAAGCCCTCGACGAGCAGCGCCCGCCCCCGCGCCAGTCGGGACATCACGGTGCCGATCGGCAGATCGAGAATCTCGGCAATGTCGCGGTAACTCATATTTTCGAGTTCCCGCAGCACGATGACCTCCCTGAAATGGACCGGGAGGGCCGCCACCGCGACGCCGATCCGGCTCTCTCGCTGGCCGGCCAGCAAGGATTGTTCAGGCGTCGGCACCGCCTCGGCGCCGAACGCCAGTTCGCCGTGCGGCCGCAACCGCTCCGCGAGTTCGAGATCCGCTGTCGGCACCAGATCCCTCGGCCGGTTCTTGGCCATCCAGGTGAAGGCCGTCCGCCGGACGATCGTCAGGAACCAGGCGCGGGCATTCGTGCCGTTGTAGCCGTCGATCGCCTGGAAGGCGCGCAACGCGGCGTCCTGCACCACATCTTCCGCGTCGTGCCGATTGTGCGTCAGCCATCGGGCCAGCCGAAAGGCATGGTCCGTGTGCGGAATCACCACCTCGGCGAAGCGCTTCCCGGCGGCGTCCTGCGTCACGCTGAGGGATCCTTACGGGACGACGGTGATCTTGCCCTGCATATGCGGATGCAGGCCGCAGAAATACGCGACGACGCCTGTCTTGGTAAAGGTGAAGGCCGTTTTGTCGTGCGTGTCGAGCGGTTTCGAGTGGAATGATTTATCGGTCAGCACGATCGAATGAGGAATATCGTCCTCGTTCTCCCAGGTCACGGTGGCGCCGGCTTTCACGGTCAGTTCCTCGGGTGTGAAGCTGAAATTGTCGATGCGGACCATGGCGTCGTCGGCCGCCCGCGCGGCCTCGATATGCACCGCGTAGAGCGCGACGACACCGATCGCGAAGCCAAGCATCAGCGCCCGACGGGCGCTGGCCCAGCCGTATCTCGTCATGGTCATTCTTTCTCTCCTGAAGGATGCCAGATGGCGCTCAGCCGGCAAGTGCGGTGTCGATGATGGCCAGGGGTTTCGTGCCTGGGCTGATCGTCACCTCGGTGATGCCGAGCAGCGAGCGCAGCCGGTCGGCCGCGACGGTGACGGGTCCGGGCGATGGCGCGGCGCCGGGCGCGGGCTGCGGGAAGGCGGTGGAGCGGGCGGTGTGGAAGGTGACATTGCCTTCGACCTTCTGGACCAGTTGGTGGATGTGGCCGTTGAGCACCGTGACCGAGCCGAACGGCCGCAGCAGGCTCAACGCCTGCTCGGCATCGGCCGTACCCCAGCCCCAGGTCGGGTAGAGCGCCCAGAGCGGGATATGGGCGAAGACGACGATGGGCGTCGAGGTTGAGCGCCCCTTGAGGTCGTCGGCGAGCCAAGCGAGTTGCTCCGCGCCGAGGTTGCCCATGCCGCCGGCCTTGAGATCGACCACGTTGACGAGTGCGACGAAATGGACGCCTTCGCTGTCGAAACTATACCAGCCGGCGCCCTTGCTGCCCTTGCCGTAGCGGTCGAGGTAGAGCTTGCCGTTGCCCTCATCGATCATGTCATGTTCGCCGGGCACATAATGCACCTGCAGCTTGGCGGCCCCGATGACCTCGTCGGCGTCGTCGAATTGGCTAGCCTTCGACAGATGGCTGATATCGCCCGTATGGATGATGAAGGCGGGCTGTTTCGGTAGAGCTTTGATGAGGCCCACAGCCTCCTTCAACGTGTCGAGCGCATGAGGATTGGCCGGCTTGTCGAAACCGACGTGGCTGTCGCTGAGTTGCAGGAAGCTCCAGCCGCCGGTGGGCGCTTCAGCGGCCGAGGCCTCGCCGATCAACCTCGATGTCGGCACGCCTGCGCTGAGCGTCCAGAGGATGCCGGTCCCCGCCCAGACCATGCATTCGAGAGCATGACGCCGGGTTACGCCATCCGCGCCGGCTTCCTTGATATCGTGCTCCGCCATCGTGCTGTCTCCCGTGTATGGCCGTGCCGGATGGCATCGCCAGAGTGGTAGACCGGCCACAGGGGCGCTTTATTCCCGCCGAAACGACTTTTTTCGATGCCCGCCAGCGCCGAATAAACCTGCTGTTCAGATCCGTATTTCGGCGACTTTGCTTTGGCCTTAATGCATAAATTTCATTTACCGTGTTTAAGCACGATCGATTCATCGTGGCATTTAACAATCGACGATTGGCGCGGTTCACCGTTATTGGTTTTTCGAATTTAAAGATTTTTCCGGCTTGATGGCTCATGCGTATCGCCTCGTTGTTGCCACAAACGAGCCAGGCTTTATCTTACGACTGAGGATCTTCAGCCATGAAAAGCAGAGTTTTGACCCTCGCAGTGGGTTTATCGATCGTCTTTGTCGCCACGCAAGCGCGGAACGAGCCGGCGAGGGCCAGCGCAGAAGCCATCGGGCGTTTCAACGCCGAGGCACCGCGCATCCTCAATGACCTTGTCTGCGTCAAAACATACGAAGGCGGCAAACCGACCTGCGCCTCCGCGACACTGAAGCCGGCGGATCAGGTCGGACCGCGCCAGAATTCCTGATCGCGTTCGGGCTCGAGCGGTGCGGCCTGGAGACCGCACCGGTCGCCAGCCTCCCTTTTTAGCTTTCACCTCTCGCGCCGACCTTGCATGATCGCCTCGCTTTAACGCGAGGGATCCATGGCTCTGACCCGTTTTTCCGTCCCGCCGCTCCACGAAGTTACCCGCCGCCTTGCGGATGTGGCCTCCGGCCGAAGCGCGCCCGACCTTGTCATCACCGGCGCGCGCGTCCTGTCCACCTATTCCGAGCGGCTTCTGCCCGATCGCGAAATCTGGATCGCGGCGGGTCGCATCGCCGCCGTCAAACCCGCCGGGACTAACAAGAACGGCGCGAAACACATTTATGACGCGCGGGGCGGCATCATCGCGCCGGGACTGGTCGATCCGCATATCCACATCGAATCGTCGATAGTCACGGCCTGCGCCTATGCGGAAGCGGCGCTGCTGAACGGCACGACGACGATCTTCTGCGACAGCCATGAAATCGGCAATGTGCTCGATGTCGCCGGCGTCGAGGCCATGCTGGAAGACGCGCGGCAGGCGCCGCTGTCGATCTTCCTCACCGTGCCAAGCACCGTGCCCGCCACCTCTCCGGAACTCGAAACGGCCGGCGGCGATCTCACGCCGGACAAGATCGCGGGATTGTTCGACCGCTGGCCGGAGGCGGTGGCGCTGGGCGAGAAGATGGATTTCGTGCCTGTCGCCATGGGCGACGAGCGCAGCCACGCGATCCTGGCCGCTGCCCTGAAGCGCGGTCGCCCGGTCTCCGGCCATGTCTACGGACGGCAGTTCGTAGCGGCTTACGCGGCGAGCGGCGTCACCGACACCCACGAAGCGATCGACCGCGACATCGCCGACGACCTCCTGGACGCTGGCGTCTGGATTTTCCTGCGGGGTGGTCCGCCATCGACACCGTGGCATTCCCTGCCCGAAGCCATCAAAACGATCACCGAACTCGGCTCGTCGCATAAGCGGGTGGCGCTCTGCACCGACGATCGCGACGCCGACGACCTGCTGCTCTTCGGGCTCGATTGGGTGACGCGCGAGGCCGTCAAGCACGGGATGACGCCGGAGAAGGCCTGGAGCATGGGCTCGCTGCACGGGGCGACGCGCTTTGGCCAGGATGGCGAGATCGGCGGCCTCGGCGGCGGCCGGCGTGCCGACATCGTTCTGATGGACGACGATCTTCAGCCGCGCAACACCTGGTACGGCGGCGAGCTGGTCGTCGAGGACCGCAAGATCACGCCGGTGCTCGAAGCGGCGCTGAACCAGCGCTACCATTATCCCAAACATTGCTTCGGCACCGTCACCTTGCCGAAGGGCGTGGCGCTGATCCCTGAGCTTCCGACAGCGCCTTGCACGTTAAACCTTATCCGCACCGCCCTGCCCGGCATCACTCTCTTCCACGACCGCCTAACGATCGAGCCGATGCCAGATTGGCCGACGCTGCTTGCCCGGCATGGTCTCTGTTTCGTGACGGTGGTGGAGCGGCATGGGCGGGGCGGCACGGTCGCGCACGGCCTTCTCAAGGACTTCGGCTTGAAGCGCGGCGCCGTTGCCTCGAGCGTCGGTCATGACAGCCACAATGTCATTGTGGCCGGACTCGACGAGGCGGAGATGCGGCTTGCGCTCGACGCAATCGAAGCCACCGGCGGCGGCGTTTGCGTTGTGGCCGACGGCGCGGTTACGGCGAGCGTGCCTCTGCCGATCGCCGGCCTCCTGTCCGACAAGCGGGTGACCGAAGTCGCTGAGGAGATGAAACTGCTCAAGGCCGAATGGACCAAGGCCGGCTGTCTCATCCCCTATATGGGCTTCAACCTCATTCCATCGTCGGTGATTCCGGAAATTCGCATTACCGATATGGGCCTGGTCCTGGTGCCCGAAATGCGGCTCGTGCCGTTGTTCGAGGCGGCTTAGTCCGCCGGCTCGGTACCCTCGCGGAATGAAGATTTTTTCTTTTGAGTCAATCATCCCGTGAAACCAATGGCGGTGAGACATCACATCCTGCCAATGCCCACAGTCTAGCTTCGATGAGAGACAATCTTCAGACTCCGTCGAGCCATCAATGGGCTGTCTGAACGTCGCTCACCACCGCTTTCACCAACGCAGTTGGGAACTCTTGTGGCCGCGCGACGTTGTGGGGGCTCCATAAGAGGAGATTATGATGCGTAGACAGTTTCTTGCGACAGCCTTTGCTTTGTCGATAGTCGCATCGCCGATCGCGGCTCAGGCTCAGGTGGTCAATGGGACCGTGAATGGTGCGGCTCAGGGCGCCGATGAAGGCTCGGCGGCTGCCGGCCCGGTCGGCGGCATCATCGGCGGAGCAATTGGCGCTGGGGTCGGGGCAGCGACCGGAGCCGTTGGGACCGCAGCCAATATCGCCGGCGGGGTTTTGGGGGTCGAGGAGCGCCCACGATTCCGCGAATACGCCTTTCGGGAACATCCAGGCTCGTTCCGGTACGGTAAACCTCTGCGGGTCGGAGCGGTACTGCCGGGAGCCGGCATCGAATATTACGAGGTGCCGCCGGAATATCGGGTTCGCCCCGGTTACC
The DNA here is from genome assembly GCA_965214365.1 of Lichenihabitans sp. Lineage (GTDB taxonomy): Bacteria > Pseudomonadota > Alphaproteobacteria > Rhizobiales > Beijerinckiaceae > Lichenihabitans. Next base: position 421,584 of record CBDCBM010000001.1, on the reverse strand, counting down.
GCTACACGATGGTGGACGGACACGCGATTCTCGTAGAGCCGGCTACTCGCCGCGTCGTCGAAGTCATCGATTGATCGCGTCTGATCGCAGGAGGCAAAGCCCGTCTCGGTTCTCCGAGGCGGGCTTTGCCGCTTTGGCGACCCCGCCGAAACACATAGCCGCTATGGGGTTTCCGATATTGGGACGGGGCCGCGGGGTCTATAGAACGTTAATTCCTGAGTCGTAGTTAAGCATTCGCCAGCCTCGATCCAAGTCAGTGGACTCGGCGTGTGAAGAAAGCCCCGCCGACCATGTCGGATCACCCGATAACCCTCCCGGACACTGCCCCGGTCACGCGGCCCAATTTCCGGACCATCGCGCTCATCATCGCCAGCGCGATGTTCATGGAGCAGCTCGACGCCACGGTGCTGACGACGGCGCTGCCCACCATGGCGCACGACTTCGGGGTCTCGGCGCCAAATATGAGCGTGGCTCTGACCGCCTATCTGCTCAGCCTCGCGATCTTCATCCCGGCGAGCGGCCGGGTGGCCGACTGGCTCGGATCGAAGGTGGTCTTCCGCGCCGCCATCGTGGTCTTCGTGCTGGGGTCCGTGCTTTGCGCACAGGCGCCGAACCTCACGCTTTTTGTTCTCGCACGGGCCTTTCAGGGCCTCGGCGGCGCCATGATGATGCCGGTGGGGCGCCTCGTGCTGTTGCGCAGCGTCGAACGCCGGGACATGGTTTCAGCCATGTCGTGGCTACTGGTGCCCGCGATGATCGGCCCTATTCTCGGGCCTCCGGTCGGCGGTTTTATCGTGACCTATCTCGACTGGCGCTGGATTTTCTACATCAACCTTCCAATCGGCATCCTTGGCTTCATCCTCGTCACGCTCTTCATCGACGACTTCAAGGGCGACAAGCTCGAGCGCTTCGATACTTTGGGCATGGTGTTTTCGGGAACCGCGCTCGGCTGCCTGTTCTTGGGCTTCGAACTGGCGAGCCATGAAGGCCAAGTCCGGTTGTCCCTTGGGCTGCTGACGATCGGCGCTGTCTTCGGCGCGGCCTATATCGCGCATGCGAAGCGCGTCCGGAGCCCGATCCTCGACCTGTCATTGATGCGCCTGCCGAGTTTTGGCTTGTCGGTCATCGCGGGTGCCTTGACGCGCATTACCCAGGGCGCGCATCCGTTCCTGCTCCCGCTCATGCTGCAGCTCGGCTTCGGCCTGTCTGCTTTGCAGAGCGGCACCATCGTTATCGCTACGGCGGTCGGCTCCGTGCTGATGAAGGGTTTCGCCCCGAAGCTTCTGCGCCGCTACGGCTTCCGCAACACCCTCATCGTCAACGGCATCGCGGCCAGCGGCATGTATGCCCTCTGCGCCGTGTTCCGTCCGGACTGGCCTTACCCGCTGATGTTCGCGATTCTCGTGGTCTGCGGGAGCTTCATGTCGTTCCAGTTCACGGCCTACAACACGGTCGCCTTCGATGAGGTGCCGGCGTCGAGGATGAGCGCGGCGACAAGCTTTTACACGACCTTCCAGCAGCTCATGCTGTCGGTCGGGATCTGCGTGGCGGCGACCACATTGCAAGCCTCGATGCTCTTGCGTGGCCACATTCATCCAGGGCTCAACGACTTCTCGGCTGCTTTCCTGATCGTGACCGGCATCTCGATGGTGGCGACTGTGTGGAACCTGCGCTTCTCCGCCGACGCCGGCGCCGAAATCAGTGGGCAAAAACTCACGGCGGCCAGACTGGGCGAAGCCTATGATCAGGCCAAGTCCGCCTGAATCATAGTCTTAAAAGGATAGAGCGATGTCGCCACACACCGCGAGGCGACCTTTTGACCTCATTCTCTGAGGGCGCCATGACGGGTCGCCTGCCAAAAACGCTGCGGATCGATGCCGCGTCCCGCCGGGTGGCGCTAGACCCCAATGATCCCGACTTCGTTCAGGACCCCTACGGCGCTTATCGTGCCATTCTGACGACGTGCAAAACCTTCTTCTGGGAAGATTATGGTCACTGGTGTCTCGCCGGTCACGCGGAGGTCAACGCCTTGCTGCGCGACCGCCGCTTCGGCCGAGAGATCTTGCATGTCGCCAGCCGCGAGCAACTCGGCTGGCCGGAGGTCCCGGAACGGCTGAAGCCTTTTTACGATTTTGAACATCGCTCCATGCTGGAGCGAGAGCCGCCGGCGCATACGCGCTTGCGCGGCGTCGTCAACCGGGCTTTCGTGACGCGCGCGATCGAGCGTTTGCGGCCGCGTGTCGAGGCGCTGGCCCACGCGCTCGTCGACCGCATGGAAGGCCAGCGCGAGACGGACCTTCTTCCTGCCTTCGCCGAGCCGATCCCGGTCGAAATCATCGCCGGGATGTTGGGCGTTTCGGCGTCGAGCGCACCTCAATTGCTCGATTGGTCGCACCGCATGGTCGCGATGTATCAATTCAACCGGACGCCGGAAATCGAGCATCGTGCCGTCGAGGCCACGCTGGAATTCAGCGCGTTCATAAAGCGCCATCTCGGCGAGCGCCGGCGCGGCCCCGGCGAGGACATCTTGAGCCTGATGCTGGAGGCGGCGGCCTCCGGCGAGGCGCTCAGCGAAGAGGAAGTCGTCACCAACGCGATTTTGCTGCTCAATGCTGGTCATGAGGCGACGGTCCATGCCATCGGCAATGGCGTGGCCGGGATCCTGCGCTCCGGCGTCGACCCTGCGTCGCTGTTCGAGACGCCGGATCGTACCGCAGCGACGGTGGAAGAACTGCTGCGTTTCGAGCCGCCGTTGCATCTCTTCACCCGTTACGCGTTAAAGCCTGTCAGCCTGGAAGGCATCGATTTCCAGGTCGGGGATCGGATCGGGCTGCTGCTCGGTGCCGCCAACCGCGATCCTGTCGTCTACGATGAGGCCGACCGGTTCGAACCGGACCGCCCACCCAAAGCTCACGTCAGTTTCGGGGCGGGCATTCACTTTTGCATCGGTGCGCCACTGGCCCGTCTGGAACTCCAAACGGCCTTGCCGATCCTCTTCCGGCGCCTGCCCGGCCTGCGGTTGGCCGCGCCCTTAACCTATGCGGACCGCTATCACTTCCATGGGCTTGAGACGCTGCGCGTGGCCTACTGACCCCGCGAATGTGTTAGCGACCAGCGGATTGGCGGCGATCAGCTCATCCAGTTGCCGCCGTCGATATTGTAGGTCTGTGCCACGATATAATCGGCGTCCTTGCTGGCCAGGAAGGTCGCGAGGCCCCCAATTTCGTCCGGGCGCGCCATGCGGCCGAACGGCACCGCGGCCCCCACCATCCGCTTCTTATCACCCGGCTGCAGATTCTCGTATTTGGCGAACATGGCGTCGACATGCTCCCAATGTTCATTATCGACGACGCCCGGCGCGATGGCATTGACGTTGATCTTGTGCTTGATGAGATCGAGTCCGGCGCTCTGCGTCAGGCTGATGACCGCCGCCTTCGACGAACAATAGATCGCCACGAGGGCCTCGCCGCGACGCCCGGCCTGGGAGGCAAAATTGATGATCTTGCCGCCGCGACCCTGAGCGATCATCTGCTTGGCGACGGCCTGCAGCGTGAAGAGCAGCCCCTCGACATTGACCGCATAGACCCGGTGGTAGCTCGCGCGGGTGATCTCGACGATCGGCCCCATGTCGAAGAGGCCGGCGTTGTTGACCAGGATGTCGACGCCGCCCAGCGCCGCGACGACACCCGCCACCATGGCGTCGATCGACTCCTGCTTCGTCACGTCGAGATGGAGGCCCATGGCCCGACCGCCGATGGCGGAAGCCGCCTTGTTGGCGCCTTCGAGATTGATATCGGCGACGACGACCTCGGCCCCCTCTGCCGCATAGCGCTCGGCGATGGCCAGGCCTATGCCCCGCGCGGCGCCAGTGATGACGGCGACTTTTCCCTTGAGTTGCATGATGGTTTGTCCTTTTTATTCGAGACTTTCGGTCGTTTCAGTCAGCGATGCCGATCATGACGGCGAGCAGATGATTGAGCGCGATCATGGCGCTTTTATCCAGGCATCCGATGGGCTGGCCGCACTTGTCGCGGGGCAGGGCCACGATCTTGTCCGCCATCACTTGCGAAGGCACCTCGAGGCCATTGTCTGCGGTCGGCGGCACTATCAAGCGATATAAGGAAGCTTCGGTCATATGACTGGTAAAAAGGCTCACCAACACGCTATCGGCCCCATTCAGGGCATCCGATTGAACAACGACGGCCGGGCGAGGTTTGCCATAGGCTCCCTGCGCCGAGACAATGACAATGTCACCCCGTTTCACGGTTCAGGCCATGAGAAAGCGGCGTCAATGAAGGTCAACGCCTCGGCTTCCTCGGGGCGACCGCGCAAGAGGCACCCTTGCCGGGCTGCTTCCTTGGCGAATTCGGGGCGATGCGGATCGGGCACCCAAACACGCAGCAGCTTCATGCCGCGACGGTGTTGGGTTTTGCGATAACGCTGGGTTTTGGTCAGACCGTCATCGAAGTGCTTTGGCCTTGGCATGCGCCCCCCTTCATTAGGTTACGCACTACCATACCTTAAGGGGTTGCGCATCACTTTATAAATCGACGCAAGATTGTTGCCTTGAAAATCAAGACCACGCCGGCGAGCCGATGCGTCATGCGCTTGTCACAAGTTAAGGCTTTCGGCCAATGTTGCCATGATGGAGGAAAGGCGCCTGCGATCATTCATCGGCAGGCTGCCGCATAAGGGGCGAGCGCGGTGGCCACGGCGGCGACCAACAGGGCATGCGGCTTCGGCTCGACCAAGCCTTCCCTCACGCCATCAAAGAGGCGGGGCAGGTATTGGCTCACCAGCGTTTCGGGGATCGGCCGCGTGCCGAGCCTCGCAATGAGACGCTCGACCGCTGCACCAGCGACAGGCCTCGGCCAATAATAGCGGATGCGGTCGGAGTAGCTGAAATGGCGTTGCAGGCGCAGCGCCGCTTCGTCGCCGGAATAGTAGTTCCGCCAATTGTCGGGCTCGTCCAGCATCAGCCGTTCCATCGTGGCGCCGAGGCCGGGTTCGCTCGGCGCGGGGTCGAGCACATCGGCAATGTGATCGAGCCCATAGAGTGCCTCCCGCAGCGCGAAGGTGACGGCGGGGCCGACCTTGAGAATGGCGAAACCGTCGTCCACCAGTGCCTTGAGACAGCCCGGCGGCTGGTAGTCGGTCGAATGAGCCTCGAAAACGAATTGCGGCATCGACGTCAGCGTCGCGCTGAGCGCCGCAGCCCGCTGCGGATCGTAGGCGATCACATCCTCGCTGCCGAATTCCACCCCCGGCTGCACGACGACACCGATGGCGCGATCGAAGGCCGCCTCGAGTCCGGCTTTGGCGAAGGAGCGGCGATGCACTTCCACCGTGTCGAGCGCCGCCTCGGGCCGGGTCACTTCGAGGTGATCGAGCGATTCCAAGGCCCCGCCGGGCACCGGCACCTCGGTGCCGATGATATAGACAGGCGCGGCGAGCCCAGCGGCCACAGTCGCATGTTCGGCGCGCGCGGCAAGTCGTGCGGCTCGCTCGGCCGTGAGTTCATCTGCCAGCGCGACGTCCTCGCCTTGGCAGCCCATGCTGGTGTCGAGGTGAAGTTTCGAGAAGCCAGCCGCCGCATAGGCGTCGATCATGACCTCGGCGCGCCGCAGAGCCTCCTCGGGGGCAAGCTTTTTCCACGGGTTGGGACCGAGATGATCGCCGCCGAGGATCAATTGGCCGCGATCGAACCCTACCCGATCGGCGATCGCTTCGACGAAACGGCGAAAATCGGCAGGCGTCATGCCGGTGTAGCCGCCCTCCTGGTTGACCTGGTTGCAGGTCGCCTCGATGAGGACGGGAAGGCTGTCCCGCCGCCCCTCGAGGAGGGCGGCTTCGATGGCCAGAGGATGGGCGGTACAAACCGAGGTGATGCCACGGCGCAGACCCTCGCGGCGCGCCTTGGGAAGATCGAGAAGGATATGGGAGTTCATGCCTGGCCTCGCGCGGCGGATGCGATGAAGGTTTCGAGTTCGGTCCAGGTGGAGGCGCCCTCCATCGGTCCTCGTTGCTCGACAGCCCGCGCGCCACTCGCCGCCGCGAAACGGAGACACTCGGCCGGCACCATGCCGCGCAACCGGCAGGTGACGAAGGTCGCGCCGAAACAATCACCTGCCCCGGTGGGATCGACCTCTTCCACCACGAAAGCCGCCTGATGCATCGATCCAGAGGCATCATGGTAGGCGGCGCCGTCCGCACCGTGCTTCACCACGATCGCGGCGACGCCTCGACCCAGCAGTTCGGCGACGGCCGCACTTTCTTCCGTGGCCTCGGTGAACATGAAGAGTTCAGGTCCGCTCGGCATGAACAGGTCGCAGCGCCCAAGGATCGTCTCCAGCGCCTGTCGAAGCCCGGGCAGGTCCAGCATCTCCTTACGGATATTGGGATCGAACGACACGGTCCCGCCGCGCGCCTTGACGGTCTCGACCGCCTCAAGCGTGGCCTCCACGACCGCGTGGGAAAACAGCGATGAGCCCATGACGTGCAAATGGTCGGCGGTGGCAATCAGGGCGCGGGCGGCGGCGTCGAGCGCGATCCGGCCGCAGGCACTGTGCTTGATATTGAAGACGAAATCGCGGGCGCCATCGGGCCGGTAGCGCACGAAGGCGCTCCCGGTCGCGGCTTCGGGATCGATGGCGATAGCACTGATGTCGACGCCATCTGCCTTCAGGCGGTCGATGTTCACGGTACCGAAATCATCCCGCCCGACGCGGCTGACCATACCGCAGGGCTGACCGAGCTTGCCCACCTGATCGATGAAGATCGCAGGCGCGCCGGAGGGAAAGGGACCGATGAGCGTGATCGGCTCTCGGAAACCCCTGCCGGGGTCGACGGCCATGATCTCGACGACGATCTCGCCGATAGTGATGACACGCTTCATGCTGTGCGAGGCCTCGGCGGCGGTCATTCGTTCTCCCGAAAAAGCCCTGCCCCATAGATCGGGCACGACGGCACCGCGCCCCTCGCGATTGGTCCGCTCGATCCTTAGTCGCCGTCGCTGGCCGACACAACCAACCTCGCGTCGCAACAGCTAATCCCAACGGCCTTGAGCCGGTATCTATTGGCGGGCCGTTCAGTCCTACCCGAGCAGCGGCTCCGGCCCACGGTTGGAACGCATAGTAAGTGACGCTAGTCGAGCTTCTTTACCGGTCATTGAGAAGCGCTGAAATTTCCGAAGAGGTTGCCAATGGTGCCATCACCGATTAATTTGCAATCGTTGATGGCAGGAGATCGAAAGCATGGCGAGCATGACGATCCGAAACCTCGATGAACAATTGAAATCCAAGTTGCGGGTCCGGGCTGCCCAGCATGGCCGCTCGATGGAGGAGGAAGCCCGCACTATCCTCCGGTCGGCCCTTTTGTCGGACCCGGCGCGACCAAAAAATCTTGCTGAGGCGATCCGCAACAGGATCGCGCCCACGGGAGGTGTCGAACTCGACATTGCGCCTCGCGAGCCGATACGCGACCCAATCAATTTCAGCTCATGATCGTCATCGACACGAACGTCATTTCGGAAATGCTCAAACCCATGCCGGCACCGAAGGTCGACCGCTGGCTGGCTTCGCAATCGTTCGACAGCGTCTTTACGACCGCCATCACGCGAGCCGAACTCCTTTACGGGCTGCACCTGATGCCCGAAGGCCGCCGTAAGCTTGAACTGCAAGCCGCGATCACACCGATCCTCGATATCGATTTTGCAGCACGTATCCTGCCTTTCGATACGCACGCCGCTGATTTATATGCCGATCTCGCGGCCAAACGAAGACGCGACGGCCGCCCGATCAGCCAGTTCGATGCTCAGATCGCCGCCATCGCCCTGTCCCACGGCGCTTCCCTTGCGACACGCAACATCGCCGATTTCACAGGTCTCGGACTTATCCTCGTCGATCCCTGGAGCTTGTGAGGACACCGCAACCCCGCTCCTCGCCGAAACGGTTTTCTCCATCGATTCTCGACATCACCCAAAAGGCTGTTCATCACATCAATTTATCTTTATATGTTTATTCGAGAATAGGACTGAACATCCATGCCCGATACATCACGCCCCGATCTCGACGGCCTTTTCGTCCCTACCCGTCCAGCCATCGACAGTTTCGCGGCCTTGCACGAGGCGGCCAGTGAACGAATTCTGATCCTCGACGGGGCCATGGGCACGCAGATCCAGGGCTTGGGGTTCGACGAAAGCCACTTTCGCGGGAACCGCTTCGGCGCCTGCGAATGCCACCTCCAAGGCAACAACGACCTTCTCACGCTGACCCAGCCCGAAGCCATCGAGGCCATCCACCTCGATTACGCGCTAGCCGGCGCCGACATTCTCGAAACCAACACGTTCTCCTCGACCTCCATCGCCCAGGCCGATTACGGCATGGAGGCGGTCGTCTATGACCTCAACCGCGACGGCGCCCGGCTGGCCCGACGCGCCGCGCTCAAGGCCGAGCGGCAGGATGGACGGCGGCGCTTCGTGGCCGGAGCCCTCGGTCCCACCAACCGCACCGCATCGATGTCGCCCGACGTCAACAATCCCGGCTATCGCGCGGTCAGCTTCGACCAGTTGCGCATCGCCTATGCGGAGCAGTTGCGCGGTTTGATCGATGGAGGCGCCGACATCATCCTCATCGAGACGGTTTTCGACACGCTCAACGCCAAGGCCGCCGTCTTCGCCACGGAAGAAATCTTCATCGAGAAGGGCATCCGCCTGCCGGTCATGATCTCCGGCACCATCACCGACCTTTCCGGCCGGACCCTCTCCGGCCAGACCCCGACCGCCTTCTGGTATGCGTTGCGGCACGCCAAACCCTTCACCATCGGGCTCAATTGCGCGCTCGGCGCCGCCGCCATGCGGGCGCATCTCGTCGAACTGTCCGGCGTCGCCGACACATTTGTGTGCGCCTATCCCAATGCCGGCCTGCCCAACGAATTCGGCCTCTATGACGAGACGCCGGATGAGATGGCGGCGCAGATCGCGGGATTCGCGGACGAAGGCCTCGTCAATATCGTCGGCGGCTGCTGCGGCTCGACGCCCGAGCATATCCGGGCCATTGCCGAGGCCGTGAAAGGCAAACCGCCCCGCGCCATTCCCAAGATCGCGCCGCACCTCTGCCTATCGGGCCTGGAGCCGTTCCGGCTGACTTCGGAGATTCCCTTCGTCAATGTCGGCGAGCGGACCAACGTCACGGGCTCGGCAAAATTCCGCAAGCTGATCACCGCCGGCGACCTTACCGGCGCGCTCGACGTGGCGCGCGACCAAGTCGCCAACGGCGCCCAGATCATCGACGTCAACATGGACGAAGGCCTGATCGATTCCGAAAAGGCCATGGTCGATTTCCTGAACCTCGTCGCGGCCGAGCCGGACATCGCCCGCGTGCCGGTGATGATCGATTCCTCGAAATTCTCGGTGATCGAAGCCGGGCTGAAATGCGTCCAGGGCAAGCCGCTCGTCAATTCCATTTCCATGAAGGAGGGCGAGGCGGCCTTCCTGCACCATGCCCGTCTGGTGCGTGCCTATGGGGCGGCGGTGGTCGTCATGGCGTTCGATGAATCCGGTCAGGCGGACAGCCTCTCCCGGAAGGTCGAGATCTGCACGCGCGCCTATCGGCTGCTGGTGGACGAAGCCGGCTTTCCCCCTGAGGATATCGTCTTCGATCCGAACGTCTTCGCCATCGCGACCGGCATCGAAGAGCATAATAATTACGGGGTCGATTTCATCGAGGCGACGCGGCAGATCAGGGCCACCCTGCCCCATGTCCATATTTCGGGCGGCGTGTCGAACCTCTCCTTCTCGTTCCGGGGCAACGAGCCGGTGCGTGAGGCGATGCATGCCGTGTTCCTGTTCCATGCCATCCAGGCCGGCATGGACATGGGCATCGTCAACGCCGGGCAACTGGCGATCTACGAGACGATCGACCCCGAATTGCGCGAGACCTGCGAGGATGTGATGCTCAACCGCCGGTCCGACGGCACCGAGCGCCTGCTGACGCTCGCCCAGCGCTATCGCGGCAAGGGCGGCATGGAGGCCAAGGCGCAGGATCTCTCCTGGCGCGAACAGCCTGTCGACAAGCGCCTCGCCCATGCGCTGGTCAATGGCATTACCGATTACATCGACACCGACGTCGAGGAAGCGCGGCTCGCGGCAGCGCGGCCGCTTCATGTCATCGAAGGCCCGCTGATGGCCGGGATGAATGTCGTCGGCGACCTCTTCGGCGCTGGCAAGATGTTCCTGCCTCAGGTGGTGAAATCCGCCCGCGTCATGAAACAGGCGGTGGCGATTCTGCTGCCCTATATGGAAGCCGAAAAGGCGCTGAGTGGCGCCGACCAGCGGCAGGCGGCTGGCCGCATCCTCATGGCGACCGTCAAGGGCGACGTCCACGATATCGGCAAGAATATCGTCGGCGTGGTTCTCGCCTGCAACAATTACGAGGTGATCGATCTCGGCGTCATGGTGCCGGCGACCAAGATCCTCGCGGTGGCGCGCGAAAAAGAGGTCGACATCATCGGCCTGTCTGGCCTCATCACCCCCTCGCTCGACGAGATGGTGCATGTGGCGGCCGAGATGGAGCGCGAAGGGTTTGACATTCCGCTGCTGATCGGGGGCGCCACGACCAGCCGCGTCCACACGGCGGTGAAAATCCATCCACGCTATGCGCGCGGCCAGGCCGTCTATGTCACCGATGCCAGCCGAGCGGTCGGCGTCGTCTCGACGCTTCTGTCGGCCGAAACGCGCGACGGAGTCGTGGAGCGAACGCGTGCCGAATATCGCAAGGTCGCCGACGCCCATGCGCGGAGCGAGGCCGATAAGCAGCGACTGCCGATCGCCAAAGCCCGCGCCAACGGCTTCAAGGCCGACTGGGCGAGCTACGCGCCGCCGAAGCCCTCATTTCTGGGTGCGCGCGTGTTCGAGGATTTCGACCTCGCCGAACTCGTGCGCTACATCGATTGGACGCCGTTCTTCCAGACCTGGGAGATGAAGGGCCGATATCCGGCCATCCTCGACCACGAAACGCAGGGGCCGGCCGCGCGCCAACTCTTCGAGGATGCGCAGGCGATGCTTCGCAGCATCGTGACTGAGACTTGGTTCAGGCCGAAAGCCGTTGTCGGCTTCTGGCCAGCCAACGCGGCCGGCGACGACATAAAACTCTTTGCCGATGAAGCTCGACACCAGGACCTCGCAACCTTCTTCACGTTGCGCCAGCAATTGAGCAAACAGCCCGGACGCCCGAGCCTCGCGCTTTCGGATTTCTGCGCACCCGAAAGCACAGGCCTGTCCGACTATATCGGCGGCTTCGTGGTGACGGCCGGCATCGAGGAAGAAGCGATTTCGGCGCGCTTCGCCAAAGCCAACGACGATTATTCCTCGATCATGGTCAAGGCGCTGGCAGACCGCTTCGCCGAAGCCCTCGCCGAAGCCATGCACCAGCGCGTGCGCACAGAATTGTGGGGTTACGCGCCCGGCGAGACCTTGAGGCCCGAGGATCTGGTCGGCGAACCCTATCGCGGCATCCGCCCTGCCCCAGGCTATCCGGCCCAGCCCGATCACACAGAAAAGGCCACCCTGTTCCGCCTGCTCGATGCCGAAGCCAAGATCGGCGTCAGTCTCACCGAAAGCTTTGCCATGTGGCCGGGCTCTTCCGTGTCAGGTCTCTACCTTGCCCATCCCGACGCGCATTATTTCGGCGTCGCCAAAGTAGAGCGCGACCAGGTCGAGGATTACGCGGCCCGCAAGGCCATGCCGCTCGCTGAGGTCGAACGTTGGCTTGGCCCGGTGCTCAACTACGTGCCCAACGCGGCGGAGGTCCGGGAGGCCGCCGAATAGAGAGAGCTTGTCCTTTGATCGAAGTGGCGGGAGGGTGAAGACCCAACCGGGTTGGTCCAAGACCTGCTGGAGTGCTTGTGATCGGATCTGACCGCCAGCTCCGTCATCCCGGTCTTGATCGCCCCTGGCTTCGTACGGCGCGTAAATTGGATCGACGTCGTCATTTTTGTCACTTCATGCTCAGCTGAAGCATTGAGACGAATAGACGGCTGGCCCTAGATCAGGTTCATCCCTTTGGATGGACTCCATCCAGAGGCATGAACCTGATCGATTCCAATGATGTCGTCCAAAACCCCGTGACGACTGTCCAGCACCATGCTCTACTGATCGGCCGAATAGCGAAACCATGATGGGGAACCGCCTCTTGGCACTTCATAGTCTCTCGACGAAGGACCGGTCCGCCCTAGGTTGTTGAAAGTGACTCAGCCAGGCTGTTTTCCGAACTTCGATCCATTGTGGTTTTCTCACTGCCTGCTAGGCTTGGAACGAGGCGAGTGACGGGAATGCCAAGCTCATTCTGCTCTCAGTTTCAGTTCCGTATGAATTTCAAAGTCGGCAGAGAGACAAGCTGCCACCCTGTTGAAAGACGCCCGTTTTGACCCTGGTTCAACCTTTCCCGCGGCCGACGTCAGATCGATCGATGACTGACCGGCATAATACGTCGTCGCTGCCGTCCCTCATCGAACTCGCTTCTCAGAGCTCATCAGCGAACGGTCAGTTCACCTTGGTCAGCCGCAGGACTGAAGAGGATCGGCCCGAGCCTGGCGAGTTGACGGCGCAAAACTATCAGAGCGCGTTCGAGCTCCTCGATCATGCGGCAGCCGCGATCGAAGCCTTGGTGACGCGGCGCGACCAGCTCGAAACCTCGTTGGCGGAAGTATCGGCCCGCGCCGAAACCGCCATTTCGGCGGCGCAAGGGCGAGCGTCGAGCTGGCAGAAACTTGTTGCGGATTTGAAGGCTCAGACCCGGGAAATGGAAAGCTGCCTCGTGACGATGCAGCAACGGGCCGAGGTGGCGGAGGTTCGGGTAGAGGCGGAAAAAATTCGAGCCGACGGAGCCAGCCGCCGAGCGTTCGACGCCCAAGCCGTCGCCCAGGGCCTTTACACGAAGATCATGTCGACCTTTTCGCAAGGATCCAAGGCCCGCGACGCGCTAGCCTATGTTTGGGACGGGCGTTCGAAGACCGATCTGACAGCGTGATCAACCATCGCTCTTCGCGAACGACAAGCAGGATGCGCTGCATGGACACTGAGATTTCAACCGGCCTCCTGGCAATGGATCCGGCGCTTGGCTCGCGCCCCCCGGGACATCGAGCAAACCCCCGCCTAGCGGTGTCTCATCATGTTTGAAACTTGGCTTTTTCATCGAAAGAAGCGCCCGGAACCGCTTGCCGACCTGCCCCTGCTGCTGTCCGGACCCGACAGCGCTTCGCGCTTGATGGAGGGGGGTCCCCTCGATCTGCTGGGTCAGCAGAGCGAGAGCGTCCGCGACCGTGTCAACAACTTGGCGGAGCGGCTTCACGATCTGCAAAGTCTATCGGTCGACTTCGGTCAGATCGTCGGGCCCTTGAACGGTTTCATGGAGCAGCATGCCGCATCGCGAGCCCGCCTCATGGAAGTCGAAGCGCTTTTGGAGCGGGAACGGGAGATCTCCAAAGCAAACCGGACGGAGTTGGACAAGCTTCAACTGTCGCATGCCAAGATGTCGGGCGAGCTTCAGGACGCGATTGGGAAGACGAACGTCCAAATGGAGGCCATGCGCCTGCAGGACGGCCAGTTGGCCGAACTTCGGTTGCGTGTGGCTGAGCTGAAGAGCAAGGCGGAGAGCCTCGACGACCGGCTTTTCGCTGAAAGCGAAAGATCGAAAGCTCTAGTGGTGGACAATGCGGCTCTCCGAGCCGATGTCGCCTCTGCAGAGGATGCCGCCGCCCAGGCCAACCGGCACCACGCGGAAGCGCGCGAGATGCTGAGCATCGCGGAGGCCGAGCGCCTCCGCCTGCAGGCGATCACGGAGAGCATGGCGCCCAAACTCGCGGGCCTGAGCCGTAGCGTCTCGGAGCTCGATGCTCAATTGCAGGCGGCACGGGGGTTCGCGGCCGAGCTGCAAGGCAAGTTGGCGGCCGAGCAGTCGTCGCGCCAAAAAATCGAGACGTTGCGGGAAGCGGAACGGTCCTCGTCCGACCTACAGCGCGCCGCCCTCGCGATGAAAATCGATGGGCTCGAAGCGCATATCGTCAGTACCGACAAGCTGCTGGCTCATTTACGCGAACAGTTGAACGACAAATCCGAGGCGTTCCGCTCAACCGAAAAGACTCTGCGGGAGGCCCTGGGGGAAAAAGCCGCACTGGAGCGGCGCCTGGAGACCGCGCTCGACGCCGCGAACCGGCTGGGCGCACAAGGACAGGACATGCAAAGGACGAATGCCGAACTGTCGGATCGCGCCGAGATGCTGACCAAGGCTGTCGCCGCCAAGGAACAGGCGCTCGAAGGGGCCAACCGCAAGACGGCCAGCCTGCTCGAGCGTATCGACCAGCTCACCAACCGTTTTCAACAGGAACGGTCCGACTTTGAAATGGCCCACCGGCGGGTCATCGAGGAATTGCAAAGCGAGCGGGCGGAACGATCAATGGCACAGGGCGCTTTGGACATTGCCCGTAAAAGTCGGGCGACGCTGTTGGCGCGTTATTCCACATTGAAGCGCCAGAGCGCCACGGCATCGTCGCGATCGGGCGAGGATGACGATACCATCGGTGGTGACATGCCTAAGTCCGAGCCGAGCAACGTGATGTCTTTTAGTCCACAGGATTAGTTCTAGTACGTCACAAGCTGCTTCATGGGGCTCTGGCGTCTCGATTGCCTTATCCTGAGCGAAGCCGGCTTGAAACGAACCAATATTAAGATGTAAAAAGGAGTGAAACACTATGGAAAGCTCGGCACTCATCAGCAGAGGCGAAGACGATAGTCCAGAGACGGTGCTATCGACGAAGAAGTTCGCGACCGTCGATTTCTCCGCAGCCGTGAAGGACAAGCTGCTCCAGACGGGGAGCGAGAGTAACGGAAGCGGTAAGCGAGACTGGTCCGCCGCGCTCGACCTTGTCAGCGAAGCCTTCGAGGCCATCCGGCTGGCGGATGAGCGAACCGCTGCTGCCGAAGACTATCAAGCCAATCTGGTGCAGCGTCACGCCGATCAGGTCAGGGTTTTGGAAGGTCGTCTTGCCGCGTCGGAAAGACGTGCCGAGGCTGCCGAAACTCGTGCCAAGGCTGCCGAGGGCTGGTTGACCAAATTTCACGACAAGATCGTCGGCGAATTCCAACGCACCTTCGTGTCGCGATAATCCCAACCGGCATTGAAGATGACGGGTTGGCAAGCGCGAATATGCGCCGCCGCTCGTGCGGCGTGACGGCGCTTATGAGTCGCCATCAACACCAACCGGTCTAAGAGCTTCACCGTCGGCGTAGGCGGCGGGGTCTTTCTGCACAAAGCCCAGCCGTTCGTTCACGATGGCGAGAAGCGTCTCCGCTGCCTCGGTGACCACAGTTCCCGGGAGAAAGACCGCGATGACGCCCGCCGCCTTCACGGCCGCGATGTCGCCGGCCGGGACAACGCCCCCGAGAGCCAGCACAATATCGGATCGTCCTCTGGCGACCAGCGCCGCCCGGATCGCGGGAACCAGTGTCAGATGACCGGCCGCGAGAGATGACACGCCAAGGATATGGACGTCCTCGGCGATGGCCTGAACAGCGACCTCCTCCGGGGTGGCGAAGAGAGGACCGAGGCTGATATCGAACCCCAGGTCCGCGAAGGCCGAGGCGATGATTCTTTGTCCTCGGTCATGGCCATCCTGCCCAACCTTGGCTACGAGAATTTTGGGCTTGCGGCCGGCATTCTGCACAAAGGCCGCCGTTCGCCCGGCCAGCCCCCGGATGCGCTCGTCCGTCTCACCCGTTTCGCGACGATAGACGCCGGAGACGACCGATCCTCTCGCCTCGTAGCGGCCCCAATGATGTTCGAGCGCGGCCGACATTTCGCCGACCGTCGCCTTGGCCCGCGCGGCCTCGACAGCTAGGGCCAGGAGATTCCCGCCGCCGTATGCCGCCGCGCCGAGACCGGAGAGGGCGACGCCGAGCGCGAGCGGGTCCCGCTCGGCCCTCAACCGAACCAGTTTGGCGACCTGGGAAGCGCGCACGGCCGCATGATCGATCTTCAGCACCTCGACCGGCGCTTCCGCACTCGATCGGTAGCGATTGACGCCGACGACGCTCTGCAGCCCGGCATCGATCCGGGCCTGTGTCTTGGCGGCAGCCTCCTCGATCCGGGATTTCGGCAGGCCCGCCTCGATGGCCTTCGCCATTCCGCCAAGCCGCTCGATCTCCTCGATATGGCTCCAGGCCCGAGCCGCGAGGTCGGCGGTCAACCGCTCGACGGAGTAGGAGCCGCCCCACGGATCGATCGTCCGCGTCACGCCGCTTTCCGCCTGCAAAAGAAGCTGTGTGTTGCGGGCGATCCGGGCCGAGAAATCGGTGGGCAGTGCCAGCGCCTCATCGAGCGCGTTGGTGTGCAGCGATTGCGTGCCGCCATAGGTCGCCGCCATGGCCTCGATCATCGTCCGGACGACATTGTTCGACGTGTCCTGCGCGGTCAGCGACCAGCCCGAGGTCTGGCAATGCGTCCTCAACGCCAGCGACTTGTCCGATCGCGGCGAGAAGCGCCGGACGAGCCGGGTCCACAGAAGCCGCGCCGCACGGAGCTTTGCCACCTCCATGAAGAAATTCATGCCGATGCCGAAGAAGAAACTCAGGCGTGGCGCGAAAGCGTCGATATCGAGCCCCGCCGCGAGGCCGGCACGGATGTAGTCCACCCCATCCGCCAGCGTATAGGCGAGTTCGAGGTCGGCGCTCGCCCCCGCTTCCTGCATGTGATAGCCGGAAATGGAGATCGAATTGAATTTTGGCATGTGGGCGGACGTATAGGCGAAGATGTCCGAGACGATCCGCATCGAGGGTCCCGGCGGATAGATATAGGTGTTGCGGACCATGAACTCCTTGAGGATGTCGTTCTGGATCGTGCCGGCCAATTGCTCGGGCCGAACCCCTTGCTCCTCCGCCGCGACGATATAGAGCGCCAGGATCGGCAGAACCGCGCCGTTCATGGTCATGGACACGCTGATGCGATCGAGCGGAATCGCGTCGAAGAGGGTCCGCATGTCGAGGATCGAGTCGACCGCCACACCCGCCATCCCGACATCGCCTGCGACCCTCGGATGGTCGCTGTCGTAGCCCCGGTGAGTCGCAAGGTCGAAAGCCACCGACAGCCCTTTCTGGCCGGAGGCGAGGTTGCGTCGATAGAAGGCGTTGGACTCCTCAGCCGTGGAGAATCCCGCATATTGGCGGATGGTCCAAGGCTGACTCACATACATGGTGGGATAGGGGCCGCGCAGGAACGGCGCCTGTCCGGGAAAGCTGTCCACGGCGTCGAGACCGGCGCGATCATCCGGCCCGTAAGCTGATTTGACGACGATCCCCTCAGGGGTTTGCCAAGCATCGCTCTCGGCGGGCCGAAGGTCGGTCGACCCGCTTCGCAATGGAATTGAGACGAAGTTCGGAATCGCCGTCATGAGGCGAAACCTCCATCCCACAGCAGGTCCAAGGCGGCAACCATGTCGCTGCCCTCGCGAAGCATATCCTCGATATGCCGAGTTTTCCGGTCGTCCTGGCCGTCTGTCATGACGATTTTGAAACCACCGATGTCGAGCACGCTGCGGGCAAAGGCCGAACATGACGCTGACACCGCGACGCGTGGCCGAGTGCCATGCAACTCGCGCCAGGCATCGGAGCGATCCCTGAGCCGCTCGAAGGGCTCCGCGTCCCGGTGCGAGGGAAGTGGGTCGCAGCGCACCGCCAGATCGGGCCCAGGAGAGGCCGAGAAGGCCGGCGTCGATTGAAGAACGTCAGACATCCCTTCATCGAAAGGGGGAAAGTGATTGGTGCCGGTCAGTCGCAGGCTGCCATGAGCGACGTCACGCCGCCGCTTTTCGCTCGCCTCGGCAATTCGGCTTTGCCAAAAGCCGGAGAGAAGCGCTTGCGGAAAGCCTCCCTCGGCCTCGATGGCCTGAAAGAGGCGCCACGCCTCCTCGCCGAGGGCCTCGGTCATGGCCTCGAAGGCGCCGGACCCGGCGGCGGGGTCGGCGGCATGGGACAGGTGGCTTTCTTCGTGGAGGATCAGCGCCGTGTTGCGGGAGAGACGCCGCGCCCCGGTGTCTGGCAGCCCAAGAGCGAGAGTGAAGGGCAGCACCGCGACGCTATCCGCGCCGCCCAGAAAGGCACCGGCACACCCTATGGTGCCGCGCAAAATATTGGTCCAGGGATCGCGACGGGTCAGCACTCGCCAGGCCGTCTCGCCATGGAGACGGGCCGCGCATGGCCGCAGGCCGCAGGCGGCCTCGACGCTGGCCCAAAGCCGCCGAAAGGCCCGGAACTTGGAGATGGTGGGAAGCGCATCGACATCGGCGACGAGACAGTGGCTGAGGCTGGCGCAAGCCTCCTCCAGCGCGATGCCGCCGCGCTCGAGCAGCCTCAGATAGGCGACGCCTGTGGCAAGAACGGCGGCGAGTTCCTGAGCTTCTGTCGCACCGGCCTCATGATAGGGTCGCCCGTCGGCCCGGACCACCGGAGATCGGAAACCTTCTCGACGAATGGCTCGATAGTCGCGCAGAAGAACGTCAGCCTCTTCCGTCCAAGGCCGTGCGGCCCCGCCCAGGCGAGCAAGATCGCCGATGGGATCGAGACCCCAATCGATCTCCACTTGGGACGGATCGATATGCCGCTTCCGAGCGAGCGCGCCAAGCGCCGCCGCGAGGTCGAAAGGAAGCCGCGCGGCGCCTTCGCAGCGGATCGCCACGGACTCCAGTGCGACATGATCAAGAAGGCGCTCTAGGTCCGTTGCCGTTGCGAGGCGCACGCCGAAGCCCCGCGCTCCGCCCGCGCCGGCGAGCACCAGAGACAGGCCCGATGCTCCTCCTTCGAGGTCGACCAGGGCCATGGCATTGGCGGCGACGAAATCCGGATGGTCGGCGCGCTGCACGATGCCGCAAGCGCCGACGGCCTTGAGGGGTTGCGAGATGGTTCCGGCATTCGGCCGATAGAGCGGCTTGACCGGAATGTCGTCATAGGTAACGACGCGGGCCAAGCCTCCGCCCTCGAGAATCCGGCCCGCCGCCGCACGCCAGAGGGATTCAGCTTCGCTCAAGCCCTCGGCTCCCTCGCCGCTTCCCATCGTCGGCACCACCTTTTCTATCACCGCGACGCGTGAGCATCAGGTCTCAACGACGCGCTACGGCCCGGCTCTCCTGGAGGGTTCGAACGAGATCGATGACGGCGGTCGAGGCGCTGTCGAGACGGTCCTGGTCGCGGCCCCGCACCACGATCTGATTGCGGAAAACCCCCTCGACAAAGGACGGGTAGGAGCCGATCGACACCTCCGGGTAGCGCTTGGCGATCTCGCCGAGAGCCGCCGCATAGGCTCCCTCGGGCAGACTTTCGGCCTCGATGGTTCTGGCCACCACCTTCTCGCCGGTGGCGAGACGAGGCGCCACATCGGCGAGCATCGCCTGCATGATCGACGGCACGCCTGCCATGACGATCACATTGCCGAGCATGAAGCCGGGGGCTTTCGAGATGCTGTTCTGGATCAGGGCGGCGCCATCCGGAATCCGCGCCATACGGCGGCGCGCCTCGTTGAGGTCCTCGGGCTTGATCCGCTCCAGCAACAGCGCGATGGCGCGCGGATCCTCGCCGATCCCGACGCCGAAGGCTTTGGCTACGCTATCGGCCGTTATGTCATCATGCGTCGGCCCGATGCCCCCGGTCGTGAAGACATAGGTGTAGCGATGGCGCAGCGCATTGACGGCATCGACGATCTCGCCCTCGACGTCCGGGACCACGCGCACCTCGCGCACCTCGATCCCCGAACTCGTGCAGAAATCAGCGATCGTGCCGATATTTTTGTCCTTCGTCCGTCCGGACAGGATCTCGTCCCCGATGACGAGGACGGCAGCGGTCACCTCTAAAGACATGGCATGCTCCGAATGTTGGGTTCGGATAGCGCGCTAAAGGCTCGATGTAAAAGGCCGACGACGGAACGTGCCAAGCCATAGCTCAATTCAGCGTGCGTTTCGCATGCGGGCTATCGAGGGAAAACGCCGGAATTTCGATGGTGAAGCCGCGCCCTTCGGTGTCCGACATCCGATAGGTGCCCGACATCATGCCGCTGGGCGTCGTGAGCGGACAGCCCGACGTGTAGCGAAATGTCTCGCCCGGATTGAGAACCGGTTGCTCGCCGACGACGCCGAGCCCCTTCACGGTCTCGATCTTGCCGACGGCGTCGGTGATGATCCAATGCCGGGAGAGCAGCTGCACCGTACTCCGGCCCAGATTGGTGATCTCGATCGTATAGGCCCAAAAAAAACGGTTCTCGTCCGGCTCGGATCTGTCGTCCAGATAGTCCGGCAGAACGGTGACCTGAATGTCGTGTGTGACGGCAGTGTACATGGGTGTCAGCCTATCCGACCCGCTCCCGCCTTGTCACGGCGGAAAGGATGACGCTGCACCTCGATCATCGGTTCCTCACCTTGGCTTTGAGGTCAGCCTGCGGAGATCAAACAGGGTTGAGTGACTTGGCTTGGCTCAAGCCGTAAGCCAAATCCTCGATCAGGTCGTCGACATCTTCGAGGCCGACGGAAAGGCGCAACAGTCCCTCGGTGATCCCGAGTTCCTGCCTCACCTCGGCCGGCAAGCGCTGATGCGTCGTCGTGCACGGATGGGTGATCAGGCTTTTGGCATCGCCGAGATTGTTGGAAATGCCGACGACCGATAGGGCGTTGGACAGGCGGAACGCTGCCGCCTTGCCGCCCAAGACCTCGAAGGCGACCAGCGTGCCGCCTCCCTTCATCTGACGCCGCGCAAGCGCCGCCTGCGGATGATCCGCTCGGCCCGGATAGAGCACCTTCGCCACGCCTGTCTGTCCGGCCAGGAAATCGGCGATCTTCGCCGCGCTGGCGCCTTGCGCAGCGACCCGTATCGGCAATGTCTCCAACGCCTTGAGCATCACCCATGCGTTGAAGGGCGAGAGCGCCGGGCCGGTCTGGCGCAGCAGGTTATGAACATGCGTGTCGATGAACGCGCGGCTGGCGAGGATCACACCGCCAAGGCAGCGCCCCTGCCCGTCGATATGTTTCGTCGCCGAATAGACCACGCAATCCGCCCCGAGTTCGAGAGGACTTTGCAGCAGGGGTGTCGCGAAGACATTGTCGACGACAAGCGTCGCGCCGCCCCGATGGGCGATCTCGGCGACGGCGGCGATATCGACGAGTTCGAGCGTCGGATTGGTGGGACTTTCGAGGAAGAGGGTTTTGGTGTTCGGGCGCATGGCGGCGCGCCATTGGTCGAGGTCGGCCCCATCGACGAGCGTCGCCTCGACGCCGAAGCGGGGCAGCAGTTCCTCGACGATATAGCGGCACGAACCGAACAGCGCCTTGGCGGCCACCACATGGTCGCCGGCCTTGACCTGGCCCATGAGCGAGGCCGTCACCGCCGCCATGCCGCTGGCCGTGGCCCGCGCCGCCTCAGCGCCTTCGAGGATGGCCATGCGGGCCTCGAACATCGCCACGGTGGGGTTCGAAAAACGCGAATAGATGAAGCCCGGCTCCTCGCCCTTGAAGCGGGCTTCGGCGGCTTCCATCGTGTCGTAGATGAAGCCCTGCGTCAGAAAGAGCGCCTCGGAGGTCTCGCCGAACGAAGAGCGCATCGTGCCGCCATGCACCAGCCGGGTCGCGGGGCGCAAAGACTCGCCGTGAGGAGGGCGACGGGTGGAACCGGGCATGATCTCACTCCAGGGGATCGCCGAACCAGCGACGCCGAATTGGGATGAACTTTGCAGGGAGCCATAGCGCCGGCCTGCGATGGCAGCAAGCGTTTTGGACTGATAAAAAGGACGTTTCGTTCTTAATGCCGTCTGCGTCTTGGCGGCCGGCCGACGATCCGCTACGCAAGCTTCATTGTCGCAGTCCCCTTTGCCGCCCTCCAGCGAGACCGTCCCATGACCCCGCCCCTGGCCTTCGCACCGGGACTTCTCGCCGCGCATCAGATCGAACGCCTGCTGGCGGATGGCCATATCCGACCCGCGACGCCGATGGAGGCGAGCGTGCCTCTCGTGCAACCCGCCAGCCTCGACTTGCGGCTCGGAAAACGCGCCTGGCGGGTGCGCGCGAGCTTCCTGCCGGGTCCCGGGCGAAGCGTCCAATCCGTAATCGAAGGACGTCCGGTCCATCCGATCGACCTGTCGTCGCCGCGTATCCTCGAGCCCGGCACGGTCACCATCGTCGAACTCGACGAGGCCTTGGCGCTGCCTCCTCACCTGTCGGCGGCCGCCAACCCCAAAAGTTCGACCGGCCGGATCGACGTCTTCACCCGCGTCATCGCCGACCGCTCGCGCCGGTTCGATCAGATCGAGCCAGGCTATGCCGGCCCGCTCTACGCGGAAATTTCACCCCGCACCTTCCCGGTCCTGGTGAGGCAAGGATCTCGACTGGCGCAGATCCGTTTCGGCAGCGGGGGGGCACGGCTCGACGACGACGAACATCGCGCGCTGCACACCCGCTCGCCGCTGGTGACCGGTGCAACGCCGACGATCGCGGGAGGCGTCGCGGTATCGGTCGACCTTGCGGGTTTTGGCAGTGACGGGCTCGTGGGCTACAGGGCCAAGCGTCACACGGGGATCATCGACGTCGATCGCCCCGATGCGCTCGACCTGCATGATTTCTGGGAACCGGTCTTCGTTCGCGATCGACGCGAATTGATCCTCGATCCTGGAGAATTCTACATTCTGGCTTCGAAGGAGGCCGTTCGGGTGCCGTCCGACCACGCGGCGGAGATGATGCCTTTCGATCCGCTGGTGGGCGAATTCCGCGTTCATTACGCGGGATTCTTCGATCCGGGCTTCGGCCTCGACGAGGCCGGCGGGACCGGGGCACGTGCCGTGCTGGAAGTCCGCTCGCGCGACGTCCCCTTCGTGCTCGAAGACGGGCAGATCGTCGGCCGCCTCGTCTACGAGCGCATGTCGGAGCGCCCTAAAACCCTCTATGGCGCCACGGCCGGATCGAATTACCAGGCGCAAGGGCTTAAGCTATCGAAGCATTTTCGAGCGGGGTAGCGCGCGAGTCCGTCATGCCACCGGACATGAGATGCAGGAGCGCGAGCGACGGCTCCGCGCCAGAGAATGGAGACCAACGAGGGCGGCGCCGATCCCTGCGGCCGCCCCGATCCCGAGCGCCCACCGTGGACCAAAGCGATCGGCGACCCAGCCGACCAGGGGCGCGCCGATAGGCGTACCGCCCATGGCCACGGCAAGGCGGATCGCCATGACACGCCCTCGCATCGCCGGGTCCGTCGATAGTTGCATCAGACTATTCGTCGAATTGGAGAAGGTCAGAGCCGACACGCCGATAATGACGAGAACGGCTCCGAACAGCCAGATATTCGGCATGACGGCCGCAAGAGCGCAGCCCACTCCGAAGACGGCTGCCCCCAGCGGAAGAAGCACGAAGGACGGCTTTTCGCGCCGGGCACCGAGAAGCGCGCCAGCGATCGTTCCGACCGCCATCGTCGAGGTCAAAAGCCCATATCGGCCGGCATCCGCGTGGAACACGGTGACCGACATCGTCGCGATGAAGATCGAGAAATTCAACCCGAAGGTCCCGATCAGGAACAGCATGAGAAGCATCGCCTTGAGATCCTCACGTCTTGCGACGTAGCGGAATCCTTCGGTCAGACTTCCCCGGCTTCGGGGCGCCCTAAGCGGAGCATGCAGGTCGCCGACGCGAAGCAGGCTCAACGAGCCCACGACGGCCACAAAGGAGAGGCCGTTAATCAGGAACGCCCAACCTGAGCCCGCCGCCGCGATGCAGAGGCCGGCGACGGCCGGACCGATCATCCGCCCTGCGTTGAATGATGTGGAGTTCAGGGCCACCGCATTCGATAGATCGGCTTCGCCGACCAATTCCGAAACGAAGGTCTGGCGTGCCGGAGCGTCGAACGCGCTCACGCAGCCCAAGAGAAACGCAAACGCGCCGACGTGCCACAATTGGACCACCCCGGCGATGGTGAGGAGGCCCAATGCGAAGGCCAACGCCCCCGACGCCACCTGCGTCCCGATCAGGAGCTTTCGGCGGTCGAAATGATCGGCCGCGAAACCGGTCCATGGAAGAAGGAGAAGCTGGGGCGCATATTGAAGCGCCGTGACGAGCCCCAGGGCCGCGGCATCCTTGTGGGTCAGTTCCGTGAGGACCAGCCAACCTTGCGCGGTGCGCTGCATCCAGGTTCCGACATTGGATATGAGCGCGCCCGCCGCCCAAAGCCGATAGTTGAAGCCGCGCAGCGAGCGGAACGTTCCGGGGGAAGCCGCACTCATGTCGGATCTGGCGTGTTGCCGCCATGGAGCCGCCCGAACAGGCGGGCCGAGAGGCTGGAGATAAGAAGCATTCCCGCTCCGAACAGCAGGGCATCCCCCGGCGAGGCGGGATCGAAGCCACCGACCCGCCACGTCAGCATCCATCCGAGGACGATGTTGAGGAAACCCCAGAGAACGTTCACCGACGACGACGAAAGCCCTTTGCCACTGGGCGTTGCGAACGGAGTTTGGAAGGGGCGCCCCATCATACCGCTCACGAAATGCGGAATGGCGTTCGTCAGAAAGGCCGCGCCCATAAAAACGGCGGCATCGTGATCCCAGCCCATCGTCATGCGCTCCTTATCTCGAAACGGTCGATGATCTCTTGAGCCGTGCCAACCTCGCCCAGACGGGGGAAAATCCGCGTCACGCTGTTGGCGTGGGCCTCGGCGTCGAGATCGGTCATGGCATCCGAAACGAGGGTGACGTTGTAGCCGCATTCGTGCGCCTGGCGGGCCGTCGACTCGACGCCGATGGTGGTCGCGACGCCGACGATCACGACCTGAGTGACATCACGCGTCTTCAAATACGCGTCGAGCCCCGTGTTCGTGAAGGCTCCCCAGGTCCGCTTCGTCACCCGATGATCTTGAGGCTGCAAATCGAGTTGCGAAACGAGATCGGTCCAGCCGGGCGGGCGGTCGACAGCGCGGCCGGGCCGTTCGGTCC
The DNA here is from genome assembly GCA_965214365.1 of Lichenihabitans sp. Classification (GTDB taxonomy): domain Bacteria; phylum Pseudomonadota; class Alphaproteobacteria; order Rhizobiales; family Beijerinckiaceae; genus Lichenihabitans. The sequence continues at coordinate 396,592 of CBDCBM010000001.1, read as the reverse complement.
GACCCGGCGCGCCGCCATCGACATTGACGAGCACGACCGGCAGGCCGAGACGTCGGAAGGCGGCGGCGAGGGTGCTGGCCCATCGCACCACCTCATCGATCGGATGGACGGTGGGAAGCGCCACAATGCCGCGCTGCAAATCTACGACGATCAGGGCGGTCTTCGGGTCAAGACGTGTCAGGGCCAAGGAGGTTTCCTTTTGACTATGAATCGGCGAGTCGTTTGAGCAGGGCGATGGCTCTGGCGAGGTCGTCTCGCTCCGCGGGCGCAAGGTTTGTCTGAATGGCGCGGGCCAGCCAGTCTTCTCGCGCGGCGCGCCCAGCCTTTACCCAGTTCCGGCAGGCTTCGGTCAGGGACAGGAGGGTTTGCCGGCCGTCATTCGGATCCGGCGCTCCGCTCACAAGCCCGGCCGCCTGGAGGGCGGCGACGTTGGAGCCCATGGACTGCGGACGCATCCCCTCGGCACGAGCGAGCGTCGTCACGGTGGCGGGACCGTCGCGCTCGATCCGGCTCAGCGCCGACACCTGGGACCAGGTGAGATCACCCCACTGCGTCTGCTCACGGAGCCGCCGTTTGAGCTTGCCGAGCAGAACCCGAAGGTCCCGCGCCAAGGCCGCCGTATCTGCCTCACCACTTTGATCGCTCATAAAATCATCTTAGCAAATAAGCAGCTAAACTGCAAAGGTAACCTTCATAAGTGGATTTGCAGCCTCTCCGTCCCTGTGCTTGACACCTTGGGGAAGCGCCTCTAACCCGACCGCCATCGGCGGCTCGCTCGAAGCCGGCATCGACGGCCTGGTCGCGCGGTCGCGCGGTACATAGCTTCTGACGATCGGACGACCTTGAATTCTCCGGACATGCCGTGCCGCATCATCGACAGACTGGCGAGTATCGCCGAGCGCTATGACGTGGTGCTCAGCGACGTCTGGGGCGTCCTGCATAACGGCCGCGCGGCCTTCCCGGCCGCCGTGGACGCGTTGACCCGGTTTCGCGCGGGTGGAGGCACGGTCGTGCTCATCACCAACGCGCCACGCCCGCATGGTCCTGTGGTCCAGCAACTCGACCATCTCAGCGTGACGCGGGACGCCTATGACGCGATCGTGACCTCCGGCGACGCCACGCTCGCCCTGATCGAGGCGCGAGGGCTCGCTCCCCTTCATCATATCGGTCCGCCGCGCGACGTCGCCCTCTTCGACGAACTGCGGGCCAAGACCGGCCTCGTCCCGCCGCTGGTCGGCCTCGACGAGGCCGAGCATGTGGTCTGCACGGGGCTGATCGACGATTCCATCGAAACGCCTGACGATTATGCCGGCGTTTTGGAGACCATGCGGGCGAAGGGTCTCGACATGATCTGCGCCAACCCGGACGTGGTCGTCCATATCGGCGACCGGCTGATCTATTGCGGGGGCGCCCTTGCGGAGCGGTTCGAGACGATGGGGGGCACCGTGCATTTCGCGGGCAAACCGCATGCTCCGATCTACCAGGTGGCCCTGAAGACCGCCGACCATCAGCGCGGGAAGACGACCGACCCGCGACGCATTCTGGCGATCGGCGATGCGCTGCGCACCGACGTCGCCGGTGCGGCAGGCCAAGGGATCGACTGCCTTTTTGTCGCGGCCGGCATCCACCGGGACGAGACCCTTTCGCCGACGGATGGACGGATCGAGCCCGAGGCCCTTGCCCGCCTGCTGCAGGGTATCGACGGCAAGCCCGTGGCGGCGATCGACCAATTGGCATGGTAGGGGTGGTTTGCTTTTTGGCGTGCGTGAACTAGAGGATGCGGTCGCCCTCTCGACAGGCGTAAAACATCGAACGGGGAGCGCGTCCGGTCAAAGATCGCCTCGAGACGTTTCGGCTTGTTCCGGTTCCCCTGGTGAACCACCGACCGAACGACGGCTCGGTCTTGAAATGGATCGGCGATAGCCGATCCGCTCCGATTGAGAGGCGGTGTACCGAAATGCGTGGTGCTTCAGGGTCCGTATCGGTTTGAGCGATCCTCTCTCCCCTCCTTTCATCGTCGTCGTCGATCCCGACGCGCCTCCGGCCGGCCTCGAGGGAAGCGTCGTGGCGATCGGCAATTTCGATGGCGTCCACAGGGGCCATCAGGCCGTTGCGCGCCATGCCAAAGCTCTGGCCGACGAACTCGGGCGTCCCTGCGCGGTTCTCACTTTCGAGCCGCACCCGGCCGACATCTTCGCCGGACGCTCGACCATCTTCCGGCTCACGCCGCTTCCCGCCAAGGCTTTGGCCCTGGCGAGGCTGGCCACGGCCGACGGACTGATCGTCCAGACGTTCGACCGGCAGTTCGCCAATCTCACGGCCTCCGACTTCATCGCCGAGGTGTTGGTGCGGCGGCTCGGCATCGCGGCGGCGGTCGTCGGTTATGACTTTCACTTCGGCCACGGCCGCTCGGGAACGCCGGAATTCCTGACAGAGGCCGGCGTGGCCCATGGTTTCGCGGTGGCGGTCATCGACAAGATCCGGGCTGACGAGCGAGGCTCGCTCGACGCCGTCTCCTCGACCACCATTCGCGGCTTTCTGGAACAGGGCGACGTGAAGCAAGCCGCAGTGCTGCTCGGCCGCGATTATTTCGTGTTGGGTCAAGTGATCCATGGGCGCAAGCTCGGGCGCACCATGGGCTTCCCAACGGCCAATGTGGCGCTCGACCCTTCGTGCAGGCTGGCCTATGGCATCTATGCGGTGAGGGTTCGGCTCGGCACGGAAACCTTCGACGGGGTCGCGAGCTTCGGCCGCCGGCCGACCTTCGACAACGGCCCACCGCTGCTCGAAGCGCATCTCTTCGATGTCGAACGCGACCTCTACGGGCAAACGATCGAGGTGGATTTCGTCGACTGGATCAGGGGGGAGGAAAAATTCGGTTCGGTCGAGGCTCTTGTCGAGCGGATGAGGCGCGACGGCATCGCGGCGCGCCAAGCGCTGGCGAGGTCCCAGCCATGAGCGGGTCCTCGCTTGTCAGGGACCCGGCCAGGGCCAAGGTCCTGCGCATCGGCCTCATCGCCGCCCTCGGCGCGCTGCTGGTCGACCAGGGCTCGAAGCTCTGGCTGTTGCGGGTCTTCGATCTGCCGGACCGTCAGCCCGTTCGCCTGGCTCCGGTCCTCGACCTCGTCATGACCTGGAACCGGGGTGTGTCCTATTCGCTGCTTTGGGCCGATGGCGAGACAGGACGCTGGCTGCTGATCGCCGGAACCCTGGCGGCGACAGGGCTGTTGGCTTATTGGCTGGCACGAGCGCGATCGGTCCTCACCGGCCTGGCCTTGGGCCTACTCATCGGGGGGGCGCTGGGCAATGTCGTCGACCGAGTAGCCTATGGCGCCGTCGCGGACTTCATTTTCTTTCATGTCGGCAGCTTTCGCTGGTATATTTTCAACGGCGCGGATTGCGCCATCGTCATCGGTGTTGGCTTTCTTCTGCTTGAATTGCTACGTCCGGGACGTTCGGACAAGGTCCATAAATTGCCGTGATCTTGAGCTTAGGTGATTGGTATCTTCAGTCTGGAGCGACGGATGTATAAGGTGATGAGCAAAAGAGCGGCAGCTCTCGGCGGTTTCGTAATCGCGGCTGGCCTTTTCGGCTCCGGTTTGGCCAAGCCGACCTATGCCGTTGCGGCCGATGACGGCTATGCCAATGTTTTCTCGTCGATGGCCACCGCTTTCGGGGTGATCAAGGCCGATCCGGGCCCGGATATCGCCTATCGGGAACGCCCGCCTCTCGTGCTGCCGCCCCAGGCCGGCTTGCCGAAGCCCGTCGATGCAGCACCGCGCACGGCCGCATGGCCAAACGATCCCGACGTGGCAAGACACCGCAAGGAGCTCGAGGAAGCACGCGCCCCGCGCATCTCGCCTGACATCGCCCGGGACGATCAGGTTTCTCAAGCCGAACTCGCCAAAGGGCGCGTGGCGGGCGGGGCCCCGGTCGGCCCGAGAGCGGATTGCAACCCCGACAGCAATAACCGCAACTGCCTTCTTCTCAGCCCCGATGAACTGAAGCGGCAAGGCGACGAATTCGCGGCCGCCAACCCGACAACCTCCGAGGAAACGATTGCCGGCCAGGAGCCCGAGCGCGTTTACTTGACGCAGCCCCCCAAGGGTTATCTGAAGGCGACGAAGACAACGAAAGCCACGGCCCAGGCACCGATCGTGAAGGCGGATGAATCGAACCCGCGATCCTTTTTAACCCCCTCCCCCAAGAGCGACGAATAGCGCGGACAAGGGTTTTCGGCTAAGGTTGGCCCTGTCCCGGCTCTCTTTTATCGTGTTCCGACGTCAGGATGCTACGGGGCCTCGGCTGTCGGAGGAACTTTGACATTCCGACAGAAATTGGCAGAGTGATGACACGGCGCCTTGCGCCACCCTGCCCCAGTGTCGCTTTCTTCTGCGCGTCACGGGCGCTCTTCAGCCAGAAGTGCCGCCAATCCCATGTCCCTTGCCGCCTCCCGCTCCTCCTCGATTCGACCCTCGGATTCTCACCTCAAGCCAGAGACCGTCGGGACGGCTCAAGCCACGGGGCCGTCGATCCAAAACGGCCGGCTTGACAACGGACTGGAAATCGTCGTCATTCCCGACCATCGCGCGCCCGTCGTGACGCATATGATCTGGTATCGCAACGGCTCGGCCGACGACCCGATCGGCAAATCCGGGATCGCTCATTTTCTTGAACATCTGATGTTCAAGGGCACCAAGGCTCATCCGAAAGGCAAGTTCTCGGAGGCCGTGGCGGAACTGGGGGGCCAGGAAAACGCTTTTACGTCCAACGACTACACGGCCTATTTCCAGCGGATCACCAAAGAGCACCTCGGTGTCCTGATGGAGTTCGAGTCGGACCGCATGACCGGCCTCGTCCTCAGCGACGACATCGTAGGCCCGGAGCGCGACGTCGTTCTGGAAGAGCGGCGGATGCGGACGGATACCGATCCCGGCTCGCAGCTCAGCGAAACCGTGCAGGCGACCTTGTTTTCGCATCATCCCTACGGCAAGCCGATCATCGGTTGGAAACATGAGATCGAGACGCTCGATCGTCAGGACGCCTTCAACTATTACCATCGCTTCTACACGCCCGAGAATGCGATCCTGATCGTGGCGGGCGACGTGACCTACGAGAGTGTCGAGGCGCTCGCCAAGGACACCTATGGCAAGATCCCGGCCCGGGGCGATGCGCCGCGCCGATCGCGCCCGCAGGAGCCGCCGCATCACGCTCACCGCCTTGTAACGTTGGCCGACCCCAAGGTTGATCAGCCGAGCGCCCAGCGGGTCTATATCGTGCCCTCCTACAATACGGGGCGCAAAGACTCGGCGGCGCTCGAAGTGTTGGCGCATCACTTTGGCGGCGGCCAGACCAGCCTGATCTACCGGGAACTGGTGCTCAACCAGAAATTGGCCGTGGCGGCGGGCGCCTATTATATGGGAACGTCCCTCGACGACACGCGCTTCTACGTCTGGGCCATCCCGGCCGAAGGTGTAACGCTCGAAACGCTCGATGATGGAATCGACGCCGCCATCGCCAAGGTCGTGGCGCTTCCGGCCGATGACGACGACCTTCAGCGCGCCAAGACGCGGCTTATCGCCGACGCGGTCTACGCGCAGGACAATCAGGCGACACTGGCCCGCTGGTACGGCGCGGCGCTGACGACCGGCCTCACCGCGCAAGACGTTCGCGAATGGCCCGAGCGTATCGAGGCCGTGAGCGCCGAGGATATGCGCAAGGCTGCGGCGACCTGGTTGACCAAGCGGCGCTGCGTCACCGGATTTCTTCTGCCCGAAGTCGCCGCGTGACAACCTCGCAACCGACCTACGGTCAGCATTGGTGCCATGCTAGAGCATGATGCCTTTCGAGGGATCCTATCCCAAGGCATCGTGATCTAGTGGTTTCCACTTCCCTCATCCGGTGGCCGGGCATTCATCGGCCAGCCGTCGAAGGTGCCGTTCCCTAAAGAGAGTTCTGGATTGTTCCCTATGACCGCGCATGTCACCGTCACGACTCAGTCCCGTGCATCGAGCGTCCAGAAGGTCCACTCGCCGGGGGGCATCGAAGCCTGGCTGGTCGAGGATTACGCGGTGCCTCTGGTGGCCTGCGACTTCGCCTTCAAGGGCGGGACCTCGCAGGACGACGCCGACAAGACCGGCACCGCCTCGATGCTGGCGAACCTCCTTGACGAAGGCGCGGGCGACCTCGATTCAGAGGCCTTTCACCGTGCCCTCGACGAAAAGGCCATTGAAATCTCCTTCGGCGCGGAGCGGGATGGGTTGTCGGGACGGCTCAAGACTTTGAGCCGCAACACAGAGGCCGCATTCGAACTGTTGCGCCTGGCGATCTGCGCGCCCCGACTCGACGAAGCCGCGATCGACCGAGTGCGGGGCCAGGTTTTGGCGGGTCTGAAGCGCGAGAGCAAGGATCCCGATGCCTTGGCGGGCCGGGCGTGGCGCGAGGCGGCTTTTCCGGCTCACCCCTATGGGCGTCCGGCCCGGGGAACGATCGACTCGCTGCCCCGCATTACACGGGCCGACCTGATGGCCGCCTACGTAGCGTCGATCGTCAAGGCGGATCTCAAGGTGGCCGTGGTCGGCGCCATCGACGCGACGACCCTCGGGCTCATGCTCGATCAAACCTTCGGCCCGTTGGCGGCCACAGGGTCGCTGAAGACGATCACCGACATTGCGGTCGCCCCGGGTGGCAAACCCACCGTGGTCGATCTCGACATCCCTCAATCCACGATCAGGTTCGGGCTGCCTGGCGTGCCGCGCCAGGATCCGGACCATATGGCGGCCGTGGTGGTCAATCACATCCTCGGCGGCGGAGTGTTTTCGGCCCGGCTGTTCCAGGAGGTGCGTGAGAAGCGGGGGCTCGCCTATTCGGTCTATTCGCAGCTCTCGAATTTCGACCGCACCACTATCCTCTCCGGCGGAACCTCGACCAAGAACGAGCGCGCCGCCGAGTCGCTGTCGGTGATCGAGGAGGAGATCGGCAAGCTGGCTACCGACGGGCCGACCGAAGACGAATTGGCGAAGGCCAAGAAATACCTCACCGGATCCTATGCGCTACGGTTCGATACATCGCTCAAGATCGCCAGCCAACTGGTCAATCTCCAGACCGAGGGCTTCGATATCGACTACCTCGACCTGCGCAACGGACTGATCGAGGCCGTGACGATCGAGGATGCGCGCCGCGTCGGCGCGAGGATGCTGGGCTCCGGCCCGCTGTTGGTCACCATCGTCGGGCGGCCGGTCGGAGTTTAGGCTGACACTGCTCACGGTAACGTTGCCGTGGACCTGACGGCCGAAGGGGCTTAAGAACGAAAACGCCCTCGGTCACCGCGCAAGACCTCGGGGTTCGTCCTAGTCGAGAGCATATCATGCCGTCATCCGCTTCAGCCGCCGCCATACAGAACGAGATTCCCAACGACCTCGAAGCCTTCTGGATGCCGTTCACGCCGAATCGGTCGTTCAAGCGCAACCCGCGCATGATCTCGCGCGCCAAGGACATGTTCTACATCACGCCCGACGGGCGGCAGATCATGGACGGCACGGCGGGCCTTTGGTGCTGCAACGCTGGCCACAACCGCGCCGAGATCGTCAGTGCCATCCAGACCCAGGCGGCCGATCTCGATTATGCGCCGGCCTTCCAGTTCGGTCATCCCAAGGCCTTCGCGCTGGCCTCGCGCATCGCCGCGCTGGCGCCGGCCGACCTCGATCATGTCTTCTTTACAAATTCGGGATCGGAAGCGGTCGACACCGCGCTCAAGATCGCCATCGCCTATAACAACGTGCGCGGACAGGGCTCGCGCCAGCGGCTGATCGGCCGAGAGCGCGGCTACCACGGCGTCGGCTTCGGCGGTATTTCGGTCGGCGGCATTGTTTCGAACCGCAAGTTCTTCGGCTCGCTCCTCGCAGGGGTCGATCATCTGCCGCACACCTACAATCGGGAACACCAGGCGTTCACCATCGGCGAACCCGAATGGGGCGGCCACCTCGCCGACGACCTCGAGCGGATCGTGGCTCTGCACGATGCCTCGACCATCGCGGCCGTGATCGTCGAGCCGATGGCGGGCTCGACTGGCGTGCTGCCGCCGCCCAAGGGTTATCTGCAAAAGCTTCGCGCCATCTGCGACAAGCACGGCATCCTCCTGATCTTCGACGAGGTCATCTCCGGCTTCGGTCGCCTCGGCTTCGGCTTCGCGGCAGAGCGCTACGGTGTCGTGCCGGACATGATCTGCTTCGCCAAGGGCGTCACCTCCGGCGCCGTGCCGATGGGCGGCGTCGTCGTGCGCAAAGGCATCTACGATGCCTTCATGCAGGGACCGGAGCATGTGATCGAACTGTTCCACGGCTACACCTATTCGGCCCATCCGCTGGCTTGCGCGGCGGCTCTGGCGGCGCTCGACATCTATCGCGACGAGAACCTCTTCGAGCGCGTCAGGGCCTTGGAGCCGATCTGGGCCGAGGCGATGCACGGGCTCAAGGGAGCGCCGAACGTGCTCGACATCCGCACCGTCGGCCTCGTCGGCGCCATCGATCTCGCATCCCGTCCGGACGCGGTCGGCGCCCGCGCCTATGAGCTGATGGACCGCGCCTTCCGCGAGGAGGGCCTGATGGTGCGCATCACCGGCGACACGATCGCGCTGACCCCGCCTCTCATCATCACCGAGTCGCAGATCGGTGAAATCGCCGACAAGCTCAAGCGATTGATATCCACGCTGCACTAAGCTCGGGTTTTTCCTCATCCGGCGCTTCGCGCCATCTTCTCCCGCAAGCGGGGGAAGGAAGCAACTGGCTGCTTGCGCCGGATGAGGGGAAACGCGGCCTCCCTCCACCGAAACCGAGCGTATGACCCAAGAGACCGCCATTTCTCCTGTGAAACCCCGTCTGCCGCGCGGCTTTGCCGATCGCGGGCCGGCTGACCTTGCCGCGACCGAACGCCTGATGGCTGCGATCCGCGAGACCTACGACCTTTACGGATTCGAGGCCGTGGAGACGCCCTTCGTCGAATTCACCGAGGCTTTGGGAAAATTCCTGCCCGACCTCGACCGACCGAACGAGGGTGTCTTCTCATTCAAGGACGAGGACGAGAGCTGGCTGTCGCTGCGCTACGATCTCACAGCGCCCCTCGCGCGCTACGTCGCCGAACATTATGACACGCTGCCGAAACCCTACCGTTCGTATCGGGCCGGCCCGGTGTTCCGCAACGAGAAGCCAGGGCCGGGACGGTTCCGTCAATTTCTGCAATTCGATGCTGATACCGTAGGCTCCGCCTCGATCGCGGCCGATGCCGAGATCTGCATGATGGCGGCCGATTGCCTTGAGAGGCTCGGCATTTCACGCGGCGACTATGTCATCAAGGTCAACAACCGGAAGATCCTCGACGGCCTGATGGAGGCCATCGGGCTCGGCGGCGCAGACCATGCCGGCCGCCGCCTCATCGTGCTGCGCGCCATCGACAAGCTCGACCGGCTCGGTCCGGCCGGCGTCGAGGCGCTTCTCGGCGCGGGCCGCCGGGATGAGAGCGGCGATTTCACCAAGGGCGCCGGCCTCGATCAGGAGGCGATCGGGCGCATCCTCGGCTTCACGGGCGCGCGCGGCGCCGATGAGGCGGAAACCATCCGCAATCTCGGCACCGCCGTCTCCGGCTCGGCTCGGGGCGAGGAGGGCGTCAAAGAACTCGCCGACATCGCGGCCCTGGTCGAGGCGGGGGGCTATTCGGGCCGCGTCGTCATCGACCCTGCGGTCGTACGCGGGCTCGAATATTACACCGGGCCGGTGTTCGAGGCCGAACTGACCTTCACGGTCAAGGGCGAGGACGGCCAGCCCATCCGCTTCGGCTCGGTCGGCGGCGGCGGTCGCTACGATGGCCTCGTGGCCCGCTTCCGGGGTGAACCGGTCCCAGCCACCGGCTTTTCGGTCGGCGTCTCGCGTCTCGTCGCGGCCCTTCGGGCGATCCGCAGCCCGCTGATCGGCGACGCCAAGACGCGCGGCCCGGTGGTCGTGCTGGTGCTCGATCGTGATCAACTCGGCCGCTACCAGGCCCTCGTCGCGCGGCTGCGCGGTGCCGGAATCCGCGCGGAGCTTTATCTCGGCGCCGCCGGCATGAACGCCCAGTTGAAATATGCCGACCGCCGCAACAGCCTCTGCGCCGTGATCCAGGGCTCCAATGAACGCGATGCGCCGGGCGGCCCGCAGGTCGTGATCCGCGATCTCGTGCTCGGCGCCGAACTCGCCAAAAGCTCGAAGGATCGGAGCGATTATCTCGAACTGCGCCAGAAAGCTCAGATGCCGGTGCCGGAAGAGCGCTTGGTCGAGGCCGTGCGCGAAGTTCTGGGGCGGCATGATTGATCTTGGGACGGTGCCGCTCGATTTTTCCGCCGACCCCTCGTTCACTGTCGCGGCCGATGACAATGGCGCCGGCCCTCATGCTTTGCTAGAAGGGCGCGCACCGTCGATCAACCCGCAAGGCACGGCATTGAATATCGCTTTGGCTGGCGCGCCCGAACCCGACACGGCCTTTGGGCCGGAGCAGGCGCGGGTGACGCTCCTCAATCATTTCGCGGAGGCCGGCTACGGGCGGATCGAACCGTCGATTCTGCAGGACGCGACGGCCTTTCTCGATCTCGGTGGCGAGGATCTGCGCGCGCACCTCTTTCTCACGAGCGACGCGTCGGGCGCGGAACTCTGCCTGCGGCCGGATTATACGATCCCCGCCTGCCGCAGCTATCTGGCGACGAAGCCGACGGGCCGGCCAGCCTTCTATGCCTATGGCGGACCGGTCTTCAGACTCAGCGCCAAGGGATCGGGCGAGATTCTCCAAGCGGGCCTCGAAAGCTTTGGGCGGACCGATATCGCGGCCGCCGACGCCGAAATTCTAAGCCTCACGGTCGAGGCGGCGCGGGCCGCCGGAGCCCCGCCGCTCGCCATCGAGATCGGCGATGCCGGCCTTGTCAGCCAATTTCTCGGCGCTATCGACTTGCCGTCGCTCTGGCAGCGCCGCCTGCGTCGAGGACTCGAAAAGGGCCAAAGCCTCGACGTCATTCTCGACGGCGCGCCGCAAGGCATGAGCGACCGCTCGGGCGTGATCGCGGCGCTCAACGGCGCCGACGGCAAGAATGCGCGAGCCCTCGTCGAAGATCTGCTGTCGATCGCCGGCATCGCGGCAGTCGGCGGCCGATCGGTCGGCGAGATCGCTGAGCGTTTCCTGAGTCAGGTCGCACGCCAATCGGCACCGGGCTTTGACGCAGGGCGGCGCGACCTCCTGGCGCGCTTTCTCGCCATCAGGGACGATCCAGACCGCGCCTCGGCGGCGGTCCGAGCTCTCGCCCGGGAGGCCGGGATCGACCTCGACCCGGCCCTGGAACTCATCGAGGAACGGACCGGCTTCATGCTCGCCCACGGGCTCGATATCGACGCCATGCGGTTCGGCACAGCCTTCGCGCGCAACCTCGACTATTATACCGGCTTCATCTTCGAGGCGCGCGCCGCCGCCTCGCCGCAGGCGGATGTTCTGGCCGGCGGCGGTCGTTACGACCGGATGGCCGAAGCGCTCGGCAGCGAGCGGCCCGTGCCCGCCGTCGGCGCCACGATCTGGATCGAGCGGCTTCTCGCCGCCGGAGCGGCCGCATGACACCGGTCTCGGGAAAACCTTTCGTCCTCGCCGTACCGTCGAAGGGCCGGCTGCAGGAGAATGCCGCCCTGTTCTTCGCCCGCGCCGGCATGGTGCTCGTTCAGAACGGCGGCGCGCGTGACTATCGCGGGTCCCTGCCCGGCTTCGCTGGCCTCGAAATCGCCTTCCTGCCGGTCTCCGAAATCGTCAGCCAGTTGGCGGACGGCAGTGCCCATATGGGCATTGCCGGAGAAGATCTGCTGCGCGAAGCCATTCCCGATCCGGACGGCCGCGTCACGTTCCTGGCGCCCCTTGGGTTCGGCAACGCGGATGTGGTGGTGGCGGTCCCCCGCGCCTGGATCGATGTCCGCACCATGACGGACCTCGAGGATGTCGCTGCGCTGTTCCACGCCCGGCGCGGCCGCCGGATGCGGGTGGCGACGAAATATGTGAACCTCACTCGGCGCTTTTTCGCCGAACGCGGCGTCGGTGACTATCGCATCGTCGAAAGCCTCGGTGCCACGGAGGGGGCGCCCGCCGCTGGCGGCGCGGAACTCATCGTCGACATCACGACGACCGGCTCCACCCTCGCGGCCAACGCGCTCAAGGTGCTCGATGACGGCACCATCCTGCGTTCGGAGGCGAATCTTGTCGCTTCGCGCCGCGCCGAATGGAGCGAGGCTCATCGAGCCACGGCCCGCGCCATCTTGGCCCGGATCGCAGCGGAGGAAGAGGCGCGCATGTCTCGAGAGGTGCGGGCCATCTTTCCGCACGGTGTCGCGCCGGCGGCGATCCAGGCCGAAGCCCGCTTCGGCGCCCGTCTGTTCGGTGACGACGAGGGACGCCTCGTGCTTCATTGCGCCAAGTCCCTGGTGCCGGATCTGGCCGATTGGCTGATCGGACAGGGCGCAAGCCACGTGGCCGTGGCACCCCTCGATTACGTCTTCGCGGCGCAAAACCCCCTTTATGACAAGCTTGTCGAGCATATGGCATGACGAGAACCACACGATCCGCTTCAGTCCTGGTCCTGGTGACCGCGTTCCTGCTCGCAGCGAGCGGCGCGAACGCCGTCATCAAGAACCCTCCCATTTACGATCAGCCGGCGGACGCCGGGCCCGCGCCGCTGGGGGAACCCGAGCCGCAGTTTCCGACCGGCGTGCAATGGTCGCTGGCGACCGTCAACGGCAAGCCGGTCGGTGGAGACTCACCGAGTTTCACGCTCGACGACAAGTTCCGCGCCACGGGTTTTTCCGGCTGCAACACCTATTCGATGACGCTTTATCCGGTGCGGAACCAGAAGCTGGCGTCGGGAAGCATCGCCATGACGCATAAGCAATGCGACAAGGAGGTCATGCTGCTCGAACAGAATTTCTTGGTTTTGCTCCATTCCCTGCCGGTCTGGTCGATCGACGCCGGCGACCTTGTCGTCAAGGGCGGGGCCATGAGCCTGCGGTTCCGGCGCGGCCTGTAGATCACGCCGGAATCCTGCCTCGTCCTTGGGCGATAAACGGTTGATGACGTCGCGGACGTCTTGACGGCGCCGCTCCGGCTAGACACTTTGCGGTCTATCCTACTGACCCCGTGATGCGACAGATGCCCGTCCGCCGACTCGATCCTGTGCTGATCGACCGCATCGCGGCCGGCGAAGTCGTCGAGCGGCCAGCCTCGGCCATCAAGGAAATCGTCGAGAATGCGCTCGACGCAGGCGCGAGCCGCATCGAGGTCGTGATCGAGGCCGGAGGCCGCACCCTCATCCGCGTCGTCGACGACGGTGCCGGCATGGATGCGGAGGATCTGGCCTTGGCGGTCGAGCGCCATGCGACCTCGAAACTGCCCTCGGGCGACCTCTCCCATATCGCGACGCTTGGCTTCCGGGGCGAGGCGCTGCCGTCCATCGGCTCAGTGGCGCGGCTCGACATCGTGACGAAGCCTCGCGGGAGCGCCGGGTCCGGGTTCAGAATCAGCATCGACGCCGGGCGGAACGGCGGTGTCATGCCGGCGGCGCGCGCCCCAGGCACCACGGTCGAGGTACGCGACCTCTTCGCCGCCACTCCGGCACGGCTGAAGTTTCTCAAAAGCGACCGGGCCGAGGCGCAGGCGGCGGCGGATGTGCTGCGGCGCCTCGCCATGGCCAATCCCGCCGTGCAGTTCGATTGTTCGGGCACGCCGGCCCTGCGGCTCGATTATGCGGCCTGCGGCGGGGACGAGGAGGGCCGTCTGACCCGCGTGGCGCAGATCATCGGCTCGGACTTCCTCGACAATGCCTTGCCGGTCGCAGGAGAAAAGCCCGGACTGGCGCTTGCGGGCTTCGCGGGGCTGCCGACATTTCATCGGGCGACGCGGGAGAGCCAGTATCTCTTCGTCAACGGCCGGCCGGTGCGCGACAAGCTGCTCTCCTCGGCCATCTGGGCCGGTTACATGGATCATGTGCCGCGCGACCGCTTCCCTGTCGTGGCGTTGTTTCTCACCTGCGACCCGGCGCTGGTCGACGTCAACGTCCACCCTGCCAAGGCAGAGGTCCGCTTCCGCGATCCTGGCGCCGCGAGAGGACTGATCGTGTCGGCGATCCGTGATGCCCTGTCGAGCGCGCTCCACCGCGCGTCGACGACGGGGGGCACGCGTACCCAGGACCTGCTGCTTCAGCGGGCTCCCGCGACGGTAGCGCCCGGCGGCCTCGCCCCTCACCGCCATTCGGCCGCCCGGGTCGCGGCGTTGCGGCCCATGCCAGCCAAGCCCTGGGATTGGCGAGCCTCGCCATCGGCTCCACTGTCCGGCTTCAGCGACAATCCGCAGGCGGACTATGGCGAGCCTTCGCAGGGCAGTTTCGGCGATTTTGCCGCAGTGGCGGCGGATATGCGGCCAGACGAAGCCGCGATCGAGCCGGACCAGACTTCAGCGCCGCTCGGCGCCGCGCGGGCACAGCTTCACGAGACCTATATCGTGGCCCAGACGCAGGATGGCATCGTCATCGTCGATCAGCACGCGGCCCACGAACGCATCGTCTACGAAAGGCTGAAGGCCTATCGGGCTGAAACCGGGATCGCCCGTCAGATTCTGCTGATTCCGGCCATTCTCGACGCTGAACCGGACGATGTCGCACTGTTGCTGGACCATGCCGAGGCTCTCGCGGATCTCGGTCTCGTGATCGAGGCCTTCGGCCCGGGGGCCGTGGCGGTGACCGAGGTTCCATCGCTCCTGGCCAAGGCGGATGCGGCCGCCATGCTGCGTGACCTCATAGACGTTCTGCGCGAGGACGGCGGCACGACGCCTCTCGAACGCAAGCTCGACTATGTGCTGGCGACCATGGCCTGCCATCATTCGGTGCGGGCCGGCCGTCGCCTCGCGGCGCATGAGATGAACGCGCTTCTGCGCGACATGGAGCGCACACCTGGCGCCGGCCAGTGCAACCACGGGCGTCCGACCTATGTGGAACTCAAGCTCGTCGACATCGAGCGGCTGTTCGGCCGGCGATAATCGTACAAACCGCGACGAAGCTCAAATCATGAAGCGGCTCAATCGCGGGCGATGATCTCGTCCTCGCGGTGGATGATCCCGATCGGCCCGCGCCGCGACTGGCGCCGAGTGATGAACGCCGCCCGGCGACGCTTGACCCGGCGCCCCTTCGCGACCGGCGCCGACACGGCCGGCGGTGCGACCTTGCCCGGCGCATGACCCCATTCCACCAGACCTTCGTTGCGCTCGATCAATGTCGGTAGGCCGAAGAAGCGACCCCAGGCCTGCCAATCGGCCCAGATATTCCGGTCGTCGAGTGCCTCCCCAAGCGAGACCGACAAGTCGGCGTCGCGATGTTCCAGCCGAAGCTCATAGACGGTGCCGCCAGCTTGAGCGGGCCGCAGGCCCACGCAAACCCCCTTGTAGGCATCCACAGGGATCGACAGCCGCATGGCGACGCCGTAATAGCTGCGATCGATGGTGACCCGTTCCGGCGATAGACGCACGGTCCGGGAATGCCCGTCGGCTCGCGTGTCAGCCACGGTCAACGGACCCGGTTTGGCCTTGAAGCCAACCGCCGGAAGTATCGTCTGCTGCATCGGGATGACGGACATGGTGCGCCTCGTAAGTTCCTGTCTGGCTGCTGTTGGCAGCTGGTGGAGAGTTGCTCTCTCCATGGCAAGAACATCGCACCCTCGTTCAGTAAAGGCTCCTAACGAGCATGCTTAAACGGCAGTAAAGGTGGCTTTTTGGCGGGCTTTTGCCCGATCATGCCTGTCATTTGACAACCAGGATGAATCAAATTTTGGGCTATTGGGGTAGGACAATCGTAACCTTGAGACTCTCACTATAGACCCCGGTGACGCGCCGGCGCGCCTTCTCTTGGCCAAAACCATGTCCTCTCTTCCATCTTGAAGGTAAGGGCTCCTTGCCTTACCCTCATGCTCGCGAGCCGGGATCATAAGCCTGAGACAGACCGAGGCATGCCGCGACGACCTTGACCGTCACCGCCAAAGGGCAGGTCACCTTTCGAAAGGATCTGCTTCGCCACCTCGGGGTCGGCCCCGGAGATAAGATTGCCGTGGTCAAGCTTCCTGATGGCCGGGTGGAAATCCGCGCGGCGCGGGAACCTGGCCGGATTTCCGATGCCTTCAAAATTCTCCAAGGCAACGCGGGATCGTCATTGTCAATCGAGGCCATGAACGAACCTCATCGCAAGAAGATGGGCAGGCGAACCCTCGATACCAACGTCCTGGTGAGGGCTGTCACGGGCGACGACAAGTCCCAAAGCGCGGTTGCCCGAACCACACTCGAAGAGGCGGAACTCGTCGCCCTCGCCCTGCCCGCGCTTTGCGAATTGGTCCGGGTGCTGTCGCGAAGCTACAAGGTCTCCGCCGCCGACATGGGATCGTGATCCGGCGCTTGATCAACGCCCGCCGTGGAAGCAGGATTGGACGCGCTTGGATCGGGAGGCGATTTTGCGGACACCGTCATCGCCTATGAGGGGCGCATGCTTGGTGCGAGAACATTCGCGTCCTTCGACAAGAAGGCTGTAACCCTGATCGAGGCAAAAGCAGAACCGGCGCTCTCGCTCTCATCGAGGACATTCCCGTCCTGGGGCGCCTCAATCGAGCCGGAACTTACCGAATTCGCGGTGCTCGGCCTTGATGCGCCGCACAGTGCCGGTCACCGATCGATAGATCACCGTCTCGGTCTCGATGACGTCGTGCAGGAACCTGACGCCCTGCAGCAGCGCGCCATCGGTCACACCCGTGGCCGCGACCACTACGTCGCCTGCCGCCAATTCCCTCATGTCGTATTTCTTGGTGGGATCGGTGACGCCCATCTGTAACGCCCGTAGTCGCTTCTCCGCCGTATCGAGGATGAGACGCCCTTGCATCTGCCCTCCCACACAACGCAACGCGGCGGCCGCCAGCACACCTTCGGGCGCGCCCCCCGATCCAAGATAGAGGTCGATCCCGGTCGCCTGCGGCTGCGACGTGAAGATGATGCCGGCAATGTCGCCGTCGGTCAGCAACCGCAATGACGCCCCGATCCGGCGGCAGGCGGCGATCAGCGCCTCATGGCGGGGTCGATCGAGGACCGCCACCGTGATGTCGCTCGGCCGCACGCCCTTCGCCTTGGCGAGGCTGACGATATTGGCTTCGGCCGTTCTGTCGAGATCGACGACGCCCTCGGGATAACCAGGTCCGATGGCGATCTTGTCCATATAGACGTCGGGCGCGTTGAGAAGCGCGCCGGCCTGAGCCATAGCCATGACGGCGATCGAACCGGGCATGTCCTTGGCGCAAAGCGTCGTGCCTTCGAGCGGGTCGACCGCGATATCCACTTTGGGCCCCGTGCGGGTGCCAACCTTCTCGCCGATGTAAAGCATCGGCGCCTCGTCGCGCTCCCCCTCGCCGATCACGATGGTGCCGTCAATGGGCAATCGATTGAGTTCGCGCCGCATCGCGTCGACCGCAGCCTGATCGGCGGATTTCTCCTCGCCTCGGCCACGCCAACGAGCCGCCGACACCGCCGCCCGCTCGGTCACCCGCACGAGTTCAAGCGTGAGGATACGCTCGATGATGTCTTGCCCCTGAATGACGAGATCGGTCATGAGCTGCGCTTCCGTCCCAGACTAATCCCGCTCTATCCTGATCAACTGCGGCTTTCCCGCCACGTAGCCGTCGAGTTCAACCGCATCCAGCGCTTCGCGAATCAAGGTCTCGGTCGTCGCGTGGGTGATGAGCACCACCGAAACGAAAGCAGAGGGTTGAGTCGCCTTTGGGCTGGTCCCCTGATCCTGGCGCTGCATGATGCTCTCGAACGAGATGTGGCTCGCCGCCATGCGGGTCGCGATGGCCGCGATGGCGCCGATCCGGTCCTGCACCGAGAGACGCACATAATAGCCGCCTTCATGCCGCTGCATCGCCACCCGTGGCACCCGATCGAGCGAAGCCACGGGCCGGCCGAACGGATCGAGCCGAAACCCCCGCGCGATATCGACGATGTCGGCCAGCACCGCCGAGGCGGTAGCGTCGCCGCCGGCGCCCGGTCCGACCAGCGTCAGTTCCCGGACCGCATCGGCATTGATGGATACCGCGTTGGTGACCCCCTTGATCTCCGCCAGCGCGGAGCCCTTGCGCACCATGGTGGGATGGACACGCGTCTCGATCCCCTCGGCCGTTCGTTGCGCGACGCCTAAAAGCTTGATCCGATAACCGAGATCGTCGGCCGCCTTCAAATCCAGCGGCGTGATGGACCGTATGCCCTCGACATGGATCGCCCCGACGTCGATCGCTGTCCCGAAGGCCAGGCACGCCAGGATCGAAAGCTTATGCGCGGCATCATAGCCGTCGATATCGAATGTGGGGTCCGCCTCTGCATAGCCGAGCGTCTGGGCGTTGACGAGACACTCGTCGAAGCCCAGACCCTCCGCCTGCATGCGGGTGAGGATGTAATTGCAGGTCCCGTTAAGAATGCCGTAGACGCGGTCTATCCGGTTCCCGGCAAGTCCTTCCCGCAACGTCTTGACGATGGGGATGCCCCCCGCCACGGCGGCCTCGTAATTGAGCTGCGCGCCCCGACGTTCGGCAAGCGCGGCCAGCGCCATGCCGTGGTGCGCCAGCAATGCTTTATTGGCCGTCACGACGGGCTTGCCGGATTCGAGCGCGGCTCCAACGGCGATTTTGGCCGCGCCCTCCGCACCGCCGATCAATTCCACGAGCAGATCGATGTCGTCCGACCCGGCGAGCGCGGAGGCGTCGCCGAACCATTGCGCGTCTCCGATCGACGATGCGTGTCGGGCGCGATCGCGAGCCGCCACAGCCGTAACTACGATGGGCCGGCCAGCACGGGCGGCGATTGCAACATTTTCCGTCCGAAGCCGCTCATAGACAGCGCGTCCCACGGTGCCGAGGCCGGCGATCCCGACCCGAAGGGGTGTCATATCGAGTTCCAGTCCGCCAAGCGTCGATCGTTCCATGATTCTGGCAGGCGCAACATCGAGCCCATGGAATCACGTCGGATCTTTAAGAGCGGCGACCCCTCACGGCAAGCCCGAATGATCGATCGTCACGCAGCCTCGGCCATGCCACGCCGAGGCTGCGACTTAGATTGTTCAATAGTGGTACGGAGATCCGAATAACAGCCATACGACCAGCAATATCCCAAGAATACCGATGATCCCGATTCCCCCTCCACCATAATATCCAGATCGGTGTCCATAATAACCGCCACCACCGAACAGGAGGACTACCACAATAATCAGCAGCAATAGGGTCATGGAGTTCTCCTAATGATCACTCTCGACAACAGCAGAGCTGTATAGGTGTCGGGACGCTGGTCAATGCGAGACAGCCGCAAAAGTTGCACAGCGATCTCATACCGCGGCGTCCGTCATTCCGCGCACAAGGCTCAAACATGACAAAATCCGCCCTTGCGTCAAAGACCGGGCCGTCGATGCACGCGGTGGGAATTGTCTCAATCACGATGGCGCCATCGGACGACACGCGGCTGGTTCCGCAACCCCACTCAACCCTCGCGGTCGAGCATGGATGTGGTTTTGGTGTCGGGAAGAAACAGGTAGACCACGAGAGACACGGCGATGAGGGCGCTCGCATACCAAAAGAAGCCGGCCTCGAAGCCCTGCTTCTTGAACCAGAGCGCGACGCCGTCGACAGACCCCCCGAAGAGAGCCGCCGTTACCGCATAAGGCAGGCCGACACCGATCGCCCGGATGCCGGTTGGAAACATCTCGGCTTTGACGATCGCTGTGATCGAGGTGTAGCCGCTGACGATCGCCCAGGCGAGACAGATCAGCAGAAACGCGGTCAACGGTGAATGAGTCTCGCCAAGCACCCTCAGCAGCGGCACGGTGCCGAGTGCACCACACACCCCGAAACCGATGAGCAGGGGCTTGCGCCCCACCACATCCGATAAGGCGCCATAGATCGGCTGCAGAATGACCGCGAAGAGCAGCGAGCCTGCGGTGACAAGGGTCGTCTGGTCGTCGGTGAGCTTCACGGTGAGCTTCAGATATTTCTGCATATAGGTGGTGTAGGTATAGAAGGCGGAAGTTCCACCGACCGTTATACCGATCACGACAAGCATCGAGCGCCAGTGGCGCCCGAAAAGCACGCCGAGCGCCTCACGCTTCTTGGCATGAGCCACGAATTTCTCCGTCTCGCCAAGGTCTCGCCGCATGCGAAACCCGTAGAGCGCCAGCAATGCGCCGATCGCGAAGGGGATACGCCATCCCCAGCTCTTGAGCTGATCAGGCGTGAGGAGCAGTTTTTGGAGGACAAGCAGGACCAGGATGGCGCAAAGCTGCCCGCCGATCAGCGTCACATACCAGACGCCGGAGTAAAAGCCGCGATGCCGGCTGTCCGAAATCTCGCTGAGATAGGTGACGCTGGTGCCGTATTCACCGCCCTGGCTCAATCCCTGAAGGATGCGCGCGACCGACAAAAGGACGGGTGCCCAGACGCCGATCATCGCATAGGTCGGCGTCACCGCGACCAACAGCGAGCCGAAACACATCAGAAGGATCGAAATGGTCAAAGAGCGGCGCCGACCATAACGGTCGGCCAGATAGCCGAACGCCATGCTGCCGAAGGGGCGCATGAGGAAGGCCACCGCAAACAGCGTCGCGGCGGATAATTGTTCGACCACGGGGTCGCCGGAGGGAAAGAACGAAGAGGCAAAATAAATCGCGAAGGCCGAATAGGCGTAAACGTCGTACCATTCGATGAGATTGCCAAAGGATGTCACGAGAACCGCGCGGGCCTGGCCCATGGGGGTGATTGGCACAGTGGTTTTCGGCGAAGGCGCGGCCTCGTTCATGCCTATCCTCCGTGCCGATGGATCGCGACCGCCGATGTCATGGTGAAGTCGAGGACCAGTAATCCGTCGACGCCGCCCTCGGCCAATGCAACGAGATGGCCTCCAGCCGCCCGATGGGCTGGATGATCAAGATAGGCGTCACGAGCGGCGACATCTTTGAAGTCGCACCTGAAGGCATGGCCGAAGCCTCTCGACAAACCCTCCGGGCTGATATTCGGGCCCGCGGAAAAGGCCAGCATGCCGGTCAGCACCTTCCGCAGATCGGCCAATTCGGCGAAGATCGCGTCGATTTCCGCGCTTGCCACACCCTCACGGAATTTCACCAAAACCACATGCCGGATCATTTGAACCTCCCTCGCATCGCTCTTGGTCGGCGATCCGGTGAGGCTAGGCGCGGCGGAGCTGAATTGGCAAGGACCACGTTGTAGGGTCATCGCGGCGGCACGGACGAGCGGACGACCCAAAGACCATGCGAAGTCTCACGCCGCTCGTCGGGCCAACCTTCATATCGGCTTAACTGAAGTCATCGTGATCAGGCGACGCCGATCGGGGTTGTCGAGGATCACGCCGACGCGACAAGGCTGTCGATCCGAAGGGGCAAGGTGCGGATCCGCTGCCCGGTCGCATGGAAGACCGCATTGGAGAGGGCGGCCGCCGTCCCGACGATGCCGATCTCGCCGATGCCCTTGATGCCAAGCGGATTGACGAGCTTATCCTCCTCCGGGATCATGATCAACTCGACCTCGCCGATATCGGCATTCACCGGCACCATATAGTCAGCGAGGTTTGCATTGACGTAGCGGGCCTCGCGCCGATCGACCTCGGTCTCCTCATGCAGCGCCGAGCCGATGCCCCAGATCATGCCGCCCATCAACTGACTGCGGGCCGTCCGGGTATTCATGATTTTTCCGGCCGCGAAGGCGCCGACGATGCGCGGGACCCTGATCTCTTTGGTGCGGGCGTGGATGCGAACCTCGACGAACTGCGCCCCAAAGGCGAATTGAATGCGGTCCTCGAGCTTGGCGCCTCCGGCGATCTTCGGCATGCCTTCGTAGAGCGCTCTAACGGCCCCCGGCTTCGAACCATGCGGGACCCACTCGACATAATTCTCGATCGCTCCCGAGCCTTTGGCCTTGAGCGCCACCACAAGGTCGCCCTCTCCGCCGAGTTGCGCCCGGATGCCATCGCAGGCTTCGGCGATGGCCGAGCAGACACTGGCCGTGGTGATCGAGCCGCCGGCGACCGGAGAGGGCGGCCAGAGCGTATCGCCGAGAACCACCGTGATCTTGTCCACCGGCAGGCCTAGCCGCTCGGCCGCCACCTGCGCCGCCACCGTATAGATGCCGTTGCCGATCTCGTGCGCTGCGGTTTCAACCCGGGCAGAGCCATCCGGGGTCAGACGCACGCGCGCCGTGGCGGGCGCCATCTGGGTTGGATAGCAGGCCATGGCGGTGCCGTAGCCCACCAGCCAATCGCCGTCCCGCATACTGCCCGGCGTGGGCTCACGCTTCGCCCACCCAAAGGCCGAGGAGGCAGCATCGAAACAGGCCATGAGCGAACGGCTTGTGTAGGGCAGGTTTCGGATCGGCTCGTTCATCGTGTCGTTGACACGACGCAATTCCACCGGATCCATGCCCAATTCGACGGCCAGTTCATCCATGGCGCATTCAAGCGCATAGATATAAGGCGTTTCGGCCGGCGCGCGCATGAAGCCCGGCGTATTGCGGTCCGCCCGGACGATAGTGACGCTGCTCGCCACGTTGGGCACCGCATACATGCGCGTCGATGCATCGGTGCCCGACACGCTATATGGGTCCGCCCGCGACGTAACCTCGACCCCGTCATGCGCCAGCGCCTGCAGCTTTCCGTCGCGCGAGGCACCCAGCCTCACACGGTGGCGGGTCTCGGCCCGGTAGATCGCGATCGAAAACCCTTGAGCGCGAGTCGGCACAAGCTTTACCGGACGACCGAGGCGTCGGGCCGCAACCGCGATGAGCGCCGTGCGCTGCGTCAGGCTGCCCTTGGACCCGAAAGCGCCTCCTACAAACGGGCTGACGACACGGACCTGGCTCGGGTCTATCCCGAGTTGGAGAGCGACACCGTTCTTGATCCCGTAAACGTTCTGGCTCGGCTCATAGATGGTCAGTTGCGATCCCGACCAGGCGCATGTCGTGGCGAAAAGCTCGATTGGGTTGTGGTGTTGTGTCGGCGTTCCATAACGCACGTCGATCGTGACGGGCGCCTCGCCATAAGCCTTGTCGAAATTGCCGACCGCCGGATCCTCGTGCTTCTTGTCAACGTCCGCGACGGCCTGGGAGGTCGTGCCCGGATCGTCGAAACTCGAGGACGGGGCAGCGGCGTCATAGTCGACTCTGAGCCTGAAGGCGCCTTCTCGCGCGGCCTCGAAGGTATTCGCGAGCGCTACGGCCACAATCTGGCCCGCATAGGCGATATCGGCGGACCCCAGCGGCATCACGGAATTTGACATCGGGCCACCCGCGCCCATGAATTTCTGGGCCGTCACCTCTCCGTTCATCGTCTCATAGGTGAGGATGTCGAGAACCCCAGAAACGGCCCTCGCCGCCTTGAGGTCGAACGACTTGATCCGGCCTCGTGCGACCGGGCTAGTGACCAAATAGGCGAAGGCGACATCGGCAAGAAGAACGTCGGACGCGTATTGTGCCGCTCCGGTCACCTTCGCGCGGCCATCGTAGCGAGGGACGGGCGCGCCTTGATTGCCGGTCGGGGTAGGTGCTGCTACGCTCATGTTCGGACCTCCATGGCTGCGGCTTGCAGCAGCGCGCGGACGATCGTATTTTGCCCGAGCGCAACCTTGAACGCGTTGTGGCGCAGCGGCCGCGCCGATGCGAAGGCGATGCGGCCGGCCTCGATGGCGGCGGCCTCGTTCAAGACCTTGCCGCGGAGAGACGTTTCTGCCTCGCTGGCGCGCCAAGGTTTTGTCGCCACTCCACCAAGAGCAATGCGCGCCTCTTTGACCTTGCCGTCGGCTAGGTCGAGCGAGACGGCGGCCGAGGTCAGGGCAAACTCGTAAGACTGCCGATCCCGGATTTTGAGATAAAGCGATCGCCTGGTCCACGGTCCCGCCTTCATCGTGAAAGCCGTAATGACCTCGCCCGGTGCCAGGGACGTTTCGATGTTCGGGGTTTGCCCGGGGAGGCGATGGAGATCGGCGAAATCGATGGTTCTCACGCCATTGCGTCCGCTCATCTCGACCGTCGCGTCGAGCGCCAACAGCGCCTGCGCCCAGTCGCCCGGATAGGTGGCGATGCAGCCCTCGCTGGTGCCCAGGACCGCGTGGGACCGATTGATGCCCTCCAGCGCGGCGCAGCCCGAGCCCGGATTCCGCTTATTGCAAGCCGCCCAGGAGGGATCGCGGAAATATGAGCAGCGCGTGCGCTGCAACACATTCCCGCCAAGGGTCGCCATGTTGCGGAATTGCGCGCTGGCGGCCAGCGCCAGGGATTGCGAAAGCACGGGGTAGGATACCTTGATCTCCGGATGGTCCGCCACCTCGGCCATGGTGGCGAAAGCTCCCAGGCGCACGCCGCCCGGCCCGATCTCGATCGAGCCATGAGCCCGACGAAGTATAGAGAGGTCGATGAGGTGATTCGGCTGCATGACTTGCAGCTTCATGAGATCGAGGAGCGTCGTGCCGCCAGCCAGAAATTCCGTCGCGCGCCGACCTTGGACCATGGTCTTTGCTGAATCCCCGTCGAGCGAGAGCTGCATTGCCAAAGTCGCACCACGCGCGGATGGCGCCTTCTCATAGGTGAATGGCATCATGGCTCAGGCTCCCATAGCGATCTTGGCCTGCTCGACGGCTGCAACGATGTTGGGATAGGCCGCGCATCGGCACAGGTTCCCGCTCATCTGCTCGCGAATTTCGGCGGCGGAAGAGGCGCGACCTTCCTGCACGCAGCCGATCGCGGACATGATCTGACCTGGCGTGCAATAGCCACATTGGAACGCGTCATTGTCGATGAAGGCCTGCTGCATCGGGTGAAGAGCGGTTCCACCCTTCGTCAATCCTTCGACGGTCGCGATCGGCGTGCCCTGAGCCGTTACCGCGAGCGTGAGGCAGGAAAGCACCCGTTTTCCATCGACATGGACCGTGCAAGCGCCGCACTGACCCTGATCGCATCCCTTCTTGGACCCGGTGAGCCCCAGATGGTCCCGCAGGGCATCGAGAAGGCTGGTGCGAATGTCGAGGGCGAGACGATGACGCACTCCGTTGACCTCAAGCGTCATATCAACGAGGGCGTCATTAGCCGGCGCGGCATCTTCGGCTCGCGCGGGTCGCGTCGCCGCCTCCGCGATGAGAGGTAAAACCGCAGTCGACGCCGAAGCACGCAGGAACCGGCGACGGCTGAACCCAGCCGTTTGAATATCGTCGCTGTCTGGCATGATCTTCTCCAAGACGCCTGGCGCGAAAGAGGCTTTATGAATCGCGGCCATGTGCCGTCTATCGATCCAGCCATGTCGTCAGCCAAAACCGGCGGATGCCCCGCCAGGTTCCGCGACGCGGTCCGGCGCGGTCGATCTGTCGCACGAGGGTCACTCCAGCTTCGAGACTGTGGCATCGACGCGCGTTTCATAAAAAACTTTTCCGCCGATTCGACCCGCGCA
This sequence comes from Lichenihabitans sp., assembly GCA_965214365.1. Taxonomy (GTDB): domain Bacteria; phylum Pseudomonadota; class Alphaproteobacteria; order Rhizobiales; family Beijerinckiaceae; genus Lichenihabitans. Next base: position 371,044 of record CBDCBM010000001.1, on the reverse strand, counting down.
AGGGTTAGCGCGATGAATCAAGGCTTTATTGGCCAAGCCTCGAATCGACCGAGCGCGACCGGCCATTGACGCGCGAGAATCACCCCGAGAATGGCCCGCCGAACGCTGCCGAGGGTCTCATTTTCATGACGCTTGGAGGTTGCGATTCCGCGAGACATCAGAGGCACCTAGGCCCTCAGATCGGGGCCGAAGCGGGACACGGAAGGGAAAATCTGACTCTTTCATGACGATGTTCGGTTGCCGGCTTGGCCGCATCTGTGTAGTTTGAAATTCCTCGACGCGAGGTTTGACCTTCTTCGAGAACCAAATCCTGAAACAGGAACATGTGATTTTGACCTACAACGATAGTTGTGGGGTCGGTCTTTCTTACTTTATAGGGAGAGATACTTTGCGAGGCTGGATTTGCCCAGCGAATCGTGGGGTGGCTCTGCTAGATGAGTGCGGTTTGATCTTGCATCCTAGGTCGATTCGGCAGAATATTTAGGTTGTCTGGGGGCGGACGATGATGGTGGCTTTTTGGATGTTGGACCGTGGTGCGAAGGGCTTGATCCCTCTAAGCGCGGCATCAGACTCTCATCGGCATCGCGAATCTCATGACAATCCTCCCGCATGGCGTCGGCGCCCATCGGTGCAGCGGCTGATTTCCTAGTTCCATTTTAAAATTCGACCAGACCGGACCATGTCGCCATCGAGGGGCCACTCGATGTCGCGCGCGCCCTGTTCTGACCCGCCTTGATCGACGTGTAGTGAGGAGCTTCGTTTCATAGACCGATGTTCAGGACAGAGATGCGGCAGACATCCCTTTCCAGAAAGACCAACCCCGATCATGATTGCTCGACTCGATGCCAGCCAGCGCTTCTCGAAAGATGCTCAGGACCAGAAGGAGACGACCGCCAGCGCTTCGCAATCGACAGATATGGGGGAGGCAATGGGTGCCGACCTTGAGCAGAAGTGGTCGAACGCCTGCCGCCGGTTACGAGCCGAGTTGGGCGAAGCGGTGTTCAGCGCCTGGTTCGCGCGGTTGGAACTCGACCGCATCAGCGACGAGACGGCATTTCTCTCGGTGCCGACCAATTTTCTGAAGACCTGGATTCAATCCCATTATGTGGATCGGTTGACGGCGACGATCGCGGCCGAGGCCTCGGCGGTCAAGCGCGTGGTCGTGAGCCTGCGCAATTCGACGCGTTCAGCCCAGGCGAAACCCGTGCGGGCTTCTGCCTCGCCCGAAGAATCGCAAACGCCTCACGAGGCTAAGCCGGAGCAGGTGCCTGCGAGGGTGTCCGTGTTTCAGCGCGGGGAGCCGCCGAAGGCCACGGGAAGCGGCGACACCTTTGGCGGATCCCCGCTCGACAGGCGCCTGACCTTCGCCAATTTCGTTCTCGGCAAATCGAACCAGTTGGCCACGGTAGCGGCACAGCGCGTCAGCTCGGCCGCTCAGGGCGCCTCGCCGCTCTATAGCCCGCTCTATGTCCATGCGGCGGTCGGCCTGGGCAAGACACATCTGTTGCAGGCGACAGCTCACGCGGTCGGAGAGACCGGACGCTGCGTGATCTACCTCACTGCCGAGCGCTTCATGTATGGCTTCGTAGCTTCGCTCAAGGCGCAAAATTCGATTGCTTTCAAAGAGCGGCTGCGCGCCATCGACGTCCTCATCATCGATGACGTGCAGTTCCTCCAGGGAAAGTCGATCCAGGCGGAATTCTGTCACACGCTGAATGCGCTGATCGACGACGGCCGCCAGGTGATCGTGGCTGCGGATCGGCCGCCCGCGGATCTCGACACCTTGGACGAGCGAGTCCGCTCACGGCTCGCGGGCGGGCTATGCGTCGAGATGGAATCGCTCGACGAAGCGCTGCGATTGAAAATCCTCGAGGCGCGGATCATCGCCGCACGGGCTTTGCTGCCAGGCTTCGATCTGTCGCCGCCGGTGCTGGCCTATGTGGCTCGGACCATCTGCACCAACGGCCGTGATCTCGACGGCGCGGTCAACCGGTTGATGGCCCATGCGACGCTCAGCGGCGCGGCCCATACGGTCGAAACCGCCGAGGCGGCGATCCGCGACCTTGTGCGGACGCGCGAGTTGAAGCGCGTCAAGATCGAAGACATCCAGAAGCTCGTCGCCAGCCACTATAATGTCAGCCGGGCCGATATTCTGTCGTCGCGCCGCACCGCCACGGTGGTCCGGCCGCGCCAGATCGCGATGTATCTGTCGAAGGCCTTGACGTTGCGCTCGTTGCCGGAAATCGGGCGTCGGTTCGGCGGCCGAGATCACACCACCGTGCTTCACGCGGTGCGCAAGATCGAGGCTCTGTGCGGGACGGAAACCACGCTTGCGCAAGAGCTCGAAATGCTCAAGCGCATCCTCCAGGACTGATGCGGGAGGGTTTGTCGTCGAATTCAGGAAGCAGATCGTCAAAGCCGGCGTTCTAAAGCGCGGCCATTTGCGCTAGAGAAGGCCGCGCCCAATTTCCGCACGAGGTTCCATGCGTTCGATTCGCACTGTTTTCGCTCTTGCCCTGGTCCTCGGATTGGCAAGCCACTCCCTGCCGGCGCAGGCTTACGATTGTTCGGACCCCAGTGGATTTCCGGACTGGCTCGAAAGCGTAAAGCAGGAAGCGGCGGCTCAAGGCATATCCCAGCGCGCCATCGCGGCCTCGCTCGACGATGTGACTTACGATCGAAATACCGTGCAGCACGATCGCGGTCAGAAAGTCTTTCGGCAGAGTTTCGAGCAATTCTCCGGCCGAATGGTCAATAGTTACCGCATCAAAAAAGGCGCGAGCCTCATTCGCCAATATGGCAATGTCTATTCCAGGGTTGAGCAGGAGTTTGGCGTCCAGCCTGCGGTCTTGACCGCGATTTGGGGGCTCGAGACGGATTTCGGCGCCAATATTGGAAATTTCTCCACCATCAGGTCGCTCGCGACATTGGCTTATGACTGCCGTCGCTCGGCGATGTTCCATGAAGAACTTCTAGACGCGCTGCGGATCGTCGATCACGGCGACCTCAACCCCGCGACCATGCATGGCGCCTGGGCTGGGGAAATTGGGCAGACCCAGTTCATGCCGTCATCCTATCTGAAATTCGCGGTGGATTTCGACGGAACCGGCCACAAGGATTTGCTTCGCAGCGTCCCGGACGTCCTTGCATCGACGGCGAAGTTCCTGAAAAGCTACGGCTGGCAGGCTGGTCAAGGTTGGGAACCGGGGGAGCCGAACTGGCCGGTCATGCTGCAGTGGAACAAGAGCCAGATCTATTCCCGAACCATCGCCCTTCTGGCGACCCGTATCCAGGACGCCACGCGATAGATCGCAACGTCTTTGGATGGACTCCATCCAAAGCACACCGCCCGCATGTCGGTTTTCCCGGCCAGAGTTTCGTCGTGCCGGGTTGGCTATGCCCGGTGGTAAGGATGCCCGGTAAGGATGGTCAGCGCCCGATAGATCTGTTCGGCGGCTAGAACACGAACCAGTTGGTGGGGCAAAGTCGCTGAACCGAAGGCCATCGTCTGCCGCGCGCGGTCGCGAAACCCTTCGTCGAAACCGTCGGGTCCCCCGACGACAAGCGCGAAATACGGGATGCCGGCGTCGCGGCTCCGTCCGATCAAGGCCGCGAAAGCCTCACTGGTCAAGGCGGCGCCACGCTCGTCCAGCGCCAGGATATGGGTGGCCGGAGCAAATTTGGCGGCAAGCGCCGAAGCTTCGTCGCGTTTTCGCTCCTCGGGCGTCCGCCCCCGGCTCTCGTCGATCTCGATCACGTCGAGCCCCGTCATGCCGGCGCTCCGCGCCATGGCGCGCGCGCGCCCGCTGTAGCGGTCGAAGAGTTCGCGTTCGGCCCCGGATTTCAGTCGCCCGATGCCCGCCAGAACGAGCTTCATGCGGCAGGAAGGGTCAGACGAGCCGCGGCTCTTCCGGCCGCGTTCCGCCCCACATCTTTTCCAGATTGTAAAATTGGCGAACCTCGGGCCTGAACACATGAACGATAGCGTCGCCCGCATCGACCAGGACCCAGTCGCAATTCTGCAAGCCCTCGACCCGAACCGAGACGCCGGATGCCTTGCAGTCGCGCATGAGCCGATCCGCAATGGCACCGACATGCGTGTTCGACCGCCCGCTCGCGACGACCATATGGTCCGCAAGGGAGGTTTTACCATGCAGATCGATGGACACGACATCCTCGGCCTTGGCATCATCAAGGCTATCCAGAATAACGCGGATGAGATGGTCGGCGTGGGGCAATCCGCCTTCAGCCGAGGGAAGCGGCACAGCAGCTTCAAAGAGAACCGATGAGTTCAGTGCTTCATTCCTGTTCCAAGAGCCCGCACGTTCGTGCGATAGACGACAACATGCGGTATCGGATCGTGGGTTTCAATGGAGCTTCGCTAACCAATTCCTCAATCGATCGCTGGTAGGAGCGGCAAGGGCCTTGGTAAAGCCTCCGCAACGCATCTTCATGATCCCCTCTCGACAATCAATCAGCCTCTATCAACATCATGAATGGACACGATTTCCTCGCAGAGGCATTCGGGCGAGCGGCAGCCGGGCCAATCGAAGCCGGCAGTCCCCAGCCGGGGACGAGCCTCTATGTGCCCCTCCAGCATCAGCCTTAAGAATTCGATAATGAGCCTCCGCCCGATGCGACAGGGTGTCCCGTCCCGATGAGCGTTTTGCGTTGGGGTTTTCGCATGATCCTGCTGACCATGGTGTTTTTCGGACTCTGGATCACCGTCGATAGTGTCATCCGGCCCGTCTCCACCCTGATGATGGCCCGGATGATGATCGGCCGGCCGGTCGAGCGGCGATGGATCTCGCTCTCCGATATCTCGCCTCATCTGGTGGCTGCGGTCATTCTTTCCGAGGATGGCCAGTTCTGCCGCAATGCGGGCGTCGATTGGGCCGCCTTGCGATCCGTGCTGCGGGGACGCGGCATGCCCAAACGCGGCGCCTCGACCCTTACGATGCAGGTCGCCAAGAACCTCTTTCTCTGGCCTGGGCGCTCTTATATCCGCAAAAGCATCGAGATCCCGCTTGCGCTGCTCCTCGATGCCATCTGGAGCAAGCGGCGCATCCTCGAATATTATTTCAACATCGCCGAATGGGGCGATGGGATCTTCGGCGCCGAAGCAGCCGCGCAGCGAGACTTTCATGTCGCGGCGAAGGATCTCAATCAGCGTCAGGCGGCACTGATCGCCACTGCCCTGCCCAACCCCTTTTTACGCACGCCCGACCATCCCAGCCGCCAGCATCGCGCCCTCGCCGACCGGCTCGTCGGCCTCTTGCCCGAGGCCGGCCCGCATGTCGCCTGCGTCGAATAGACCACGTCCATGACCATGATGTCGTTCGAAACCCCGTACCGACTTTTCGGCATCATGCTCGTCAGATCCAGCCCATCAGCTCCCGCCGTACGATGGATTCGATGACTTTCATGCCGCCGGGGCTTGCATTGAGACATTCGATCCTGGCGAATTGCTCACCGCCTCCGTGTAGGAAATATTCGGCGTTCTCGGCACCGATCTCCTCGATCGTTTCAAGGCAATCCGCCGAAAACCCGGGCGTCACCACGGCAAGACGCTTCACACCCCGTCGGGCCAGCGCCTTAATGGTTTCATCCGTATAGGGCTGCAGCCATTCGGCACGGCCGAACCGCGACTGGAAGGTCAGCATGAAGCGGTCCGGCGTCCAGCCCAGAGCCTCGCGCAGCAGCCGACCGGTCTTGGCGCATTGGCAATGATAGGGGTCGCCCTTGAGGAGATAGTCCTTCGGGACGCCATGGAACGAGGCGATCACCACCTCAGGCTCGAACGACAATTTGCCGAGACTCTCGCGGATCGAATCGGCCAGGGCTTCGATGTAGACGGGATCATCCGCATAGGGCGGCGCCACGCGCAGCGAAGGCTGCCAGCGCATGGTCATCAGAGCCTCGAAGGTCTTGTCACAGGCCGTCGCCGTCGTTGCGGCTGCATATTGCGGATAGAGCGGAACCAGGAGAAGTCTGTCGCATCCCTGCTCGGACAACTTGTCGAGCGCCGACTTGATCGACGGATTGCCATAGCGCATGCCCCACTCGACCAAGACATCCGCGCCATCGGGGCCGAGGAGCCCAGCCTCGATGGAGCTTTTGAGCTTTTCGGCCTGGGAGCGCGTCGTCGTCTTCAGCGGACTTTCGTTGAGCTCCCGGTTCCAGATCGTGTCGTAGTCCTTTCCCTTGCGGGATGGCCGCACAGTCAGGATCACGCCGTTCAAGATGAGGAACCACAGCGCGCGCGGCACTTCGATCACGCGGCGATCGGAGAGAAATTCCGACAGGTAGCGCCGCATCGACCAATAGTCGGTCGCGTCGGGTGTTCCGAGGTTGGTCAGCAACACGCCGACGCGGCGCCGCTTGACCACAGGATGGCCCTCCGGCAAAGGCCCGGTTGCGGCATTGATCTTGGCTTGAACGTTCATTGTTTCTCTGCGTCCGCATGCGGCCGGAGCGCATGGAAATGATGGACCGGCCCGTGACCACCGCCGACCGTGAGGCGGCCACTGCGAGCCAACGCCTCCGACAGAAATGATTTAGCGGCGTCGACGGCATCGACGAGTCCCGCGCCTTGAGCGAGAAACACCGCGATGGCGGATGATAGGGTACAGCCCGTGCCATGGGTGTTGGGAGTGTCGATCCGCGGCGCCTTGAAGCGATAGTAAGTCTCGCCGTCGAACAGCACGTCGAGCGCCTCGGCGCCGTCGAGATGACCACCCTTGACCAGCACCGCCCGCGCGCCGCGCCGATGCAGAGTTTCAGCTAAGCGGCGCATTCCGGCTTCGTCGACCGGCGCGGCACTGCCGGCCAACCGCGCCGCCTCGGGCAGGTTCGGCGTGATGACCGTCGCGAGCGGCATCAGCGACGCCAGCAGCGCCTCGACCACATCCGGCGCGCCGAGGCTGTCGCCGCTGGTCGCCACCAGGACCGGGTCGAGCACGATCGGAATGTCGGGATGGGCCGCAAGGCTTTTGGCGAGCGCATGGACGATATCGCCCGTGGCCAGCATGCCGATCTTGATCGCTGAAACCTCGATGTCGGCGAAGATGGCATCGAGCTGCGCGATCAGGAAACCGACGGGCGGGACATGCACCGCCGTGACGCCCCGGGTGTTCTGGGCCGTCAGCGCAGTCAGCACCGCCATGCCATAGCCGCCCAGCGCCGAGAAAGTCTTGAGGTCGGCCTGGATGCCGGCGCCTCCGCTCGGGTCGGACCCGGCGATCGAGAGCAGGTTGGGGATCGGCGAGGGCGAGAATGTCGGCGGCGATGTCATCCGGGATCCCTTAATATGGATGACGCGTCCTCGCTATTGTTTCTCGCTGCGGCGTCGTGGCCGATCGCCCAGCCCTTGCCGCCCTTGCCGAGGGACCAGATCGAGAGATTCGCAATCGATCGCGTTCAGGATTTTGGACGATCCGATCCAAAATCATCAGGCTCTAATCGACGAAAGGCTCGGTCAAAACCCGCTTGCCGACCAGGAAGGCGTCGGCGACGAGCCCGAATGGCGTCATGTCGACCAAGCTCTCGCCCCGGCTCAGCAGCGTCGAGAAGCGGCGGTAGATGCCCTCATATTCGGTCATCGGCTCGTCGATCGCGATGACGCCGTCCACCCATAGCTTCGATCCGCCGTGGGTCAGGCGCAAATCTTGTCCTGCCTCGGTCGTGATGGAGATGTTCCAGCTTTGCTCGCCCGTCTGCCGCCAGTCGAACTCAGCCGTCAGCTCGGCGCCAGCGGGAGAACCGAAGACCAGGGAGGCTGCGATCGGCATGTCGCGATTCGCGGGATAGACCAGCGTCGCGGCGCTGACGAAGACCGCGTCCGGCATGATGCGGGTCAGGATCGACAAGGCGTTGATGCCGGGATCGAAAACCCCGAAGCCGCCGACCTGCCAGATCCAGTCCTGGCCCGGATGCCAGCGGCGGACGTCTTCCTTCCATTCGATGGCGAGCCGGCGTAACCGCTGTCCTTCAAGGCGCGTCCGCACCGCTTCGACCGCACTGTTGTACTGCGAATGCCAGGTGGTGAAGAGGACGCGGCCGCGAGCCTTGGCATAGGCCTCGAGATCGACGAGTTCGGTCACGGTCTGGGCAGGGGGCTTTTCAAGCAGCAGATGCTTGCCGGCATCGAGCGCCTCCCGGGCGATGGCATGGCGTACGCTGGGCGGCGTGCAGATGGCTACGGCTTCGACATCCGGCAAAGCCGCGTAAAGTTCGGCCGGCTTACGAAAGGTCGGAACGCCGGGATGCGCCAGGCCGCGCTGGCTGACGACGGCGGCCAGTTCGAAATCGGCATTGCGCGCGATGACCGGCAAGTGCTGATCCTGCGAAATCTTGCCGACTCCGATGATCGCGATTCGATGGGGTGCCACCCTGTCCTCCGTCCTATCGCGGGGCGGCCGGGGCGGCCGCCGACGTTTATTGGCACGCGTGGATGCGGCCTCGCAAGGTCCGGCCCATGAGACCGCCCTCCCAGGCCTCCGGCGCCCGCCGGGGCGGAGATATTAACCGCGCGGCCGGACAGACCTCGGGTTTCACCAGCGGGCGGTTTACGCCCGGGCTGTATTCATGGCACGACGGCGGACATGGTCACGGTCTGGACCGCCGAGCGACGATGAAGCAGCGCACCTATTTCTTCATTCACCAGAACATGCCCGCGCAGTTCCTGCATCTGTGCCTCTATCTGCGCGACCGTGGCCACCGGGTGGTCTTCATCACGCGCAACGTCCCCAACCAGATTCCCAACATCACCAAGGTGATCTACGAGCCCACCCGCGCCGCGAAATCCGAAACGCATCCTTATCTCAAGACGATGGAGGACGGCATCCTGCACGGGCAGGCGGTCTTTCGCTCCATCCGCAACCTGCTCGACAAAGGCTACAGGCCGGACATGGTCATCGGTCACGCGGGCTGGGGGGAAACCCTGTTCGTGAAGGACGCGTTGCCGCATGTCCCTGTGCTCAACTATTGGGAGTTTTTCTACAACGCTCTCGGCCAGGATGTTGGGTACGACCCCGAATATGTCTCGACCACCGACGGCCTGCTGTCCATGAGGATCAAGAATGCGGTGGCGCTGCTCACCTCGGCCGGTTGCGAGTGGGGCATAACGCCTACGCAATGGCAATATTCAACCCATCCGCCGGGTATGCAGGCGAAGATGTCGGTAATCCACGAGGGCATCGACACGCAGGCCATTCGGCCTAATCCCGCCGCGACCTTTCAAACGCAAAACGGCAAGACCCTGCGGCCCGGCGGGAAGGTCGTGACCTTCGTGTCGCGCAACCTCGAACCCTATCGCGGGTTCCATATCTTCATGCGGGCCATCCCGGAGATCCAACGGCGCCACCCGGATGCGGAAATCGTCATCGTGGGAAGCGACGGGGTGAGTTACGGCCAGAAACTCCCCGAAGGCGAGACTTACAAGAAACGGATGCTGGCCGAGGTCTCCATCGATCTCAACCGCGTGCATTTCACCGGACATCTCCAGACGCCGGAATTCAGGGCCGTGATGCAGGTGTCCTCGGCCCACGTCTATCTCACCTATCCGTTCGTGCTGTCGTGGTCGATGCTCGAAGCCATGGCGACGGGCTGCGTCATCATCGGGTCGCGCACGCCGCCCGTCGAAGAGGTCATTACCGACGGCCAGAACGGGATGCTGGTGGATTTCTTCGACCGCGACGCCCTGGTCGATCGGGTGGACGCGGCCCTGTCCGACCCCGCGTCCTTAGAGCCCATGCGCCGCGCGGCACGCGGCACGATCGTGGCTCGCTACGATCTGCAAGCCGTATGCCTGCCCCGCCAGATCGGTCTCATCGAAGGGTTGATGAAGAGCCTATGAGGCATTCGACGAGGGCGAGGGTCAGGCCCTCCTCTGCGACCCGATAACCGGCGATTCCCGCAGCTGCGGCAGCCTGCATGTCGCTGTCTTTGTCGCCGATGAGAAAACTCGCGCCCACGTCGACGGGCCAGCACCGCATGAGATCGAGGATCATCCCCGGCTCAGGCTTCCGCCACGAGGAGGCTTTGGCGTATTGCGCCACCTTGGCGCCCTCCAGGTAGGGGCAATAGCGTATATCATCGATATGCGCCCCCGCCTCGGCGAGGATGCGACGCATATGCTTGTGAAGCGCCTCGACCTCGGCCTCGCCGAAAAAGCCCCGCGCGACGCCGGCCTGATTGGTCACGACGAAGACATGGTAGCCGGCTTCGTTGAAACGCCGCACCGAGGCGATGGCGTCCGGGAACCAGACGAATCGATCGAGCGTGCCGACATAGCCGACATCGAGGTTCAACACCCCATCGCGATCCAGGAACACGGCGGGGCGCCTCTGTGAAGCGGCGGCGGGGCCGGGTGGCCAAGGGTTCGTCATGCCCGCAAACGCTACCAGAAAGTCACGGCCGGTCCAGAGGTTGGCGGCTCTGATACCAAACTTGAGAGCGCTCATCGCTGGGGGTGGCGAGACGAGACACTGGACCGGGGCGTTATCGGCGTCATAATAGCCAATCCGTGCCGGACGGGAGGCCGCGCGGAGGTCAAAGCCCAAGATAAGCTGTCCAAATCCTGTGCGAGGGATCGGGCTGCAAGGGGCTTCATTCGTCGTGCCGGTGCTGCGAGGCCGAGGCATCGATGCAGCATGACGGCGACGCCCCCCGAACGGACGACCACTGGCGTGAGCGCCGGACGGCAGCAGGCGAGCGGTCCGATCTGCCGTGGAGCGGAGTGAGGCAAGGCGTGCGCAACTTTTTCGATCTTACTGGTAAGACCGCCCTCGTAACGGGATCGTCCGGCGGCCTAGGTCTGGCCATCGCGCGCGGGCTCGGCGAAGCGGGTTGCACGGTCGTGCTGAACGGCCGCGACGAGAGCCGCTTGATCTTGGCTGCGCAACCGCTGAGGGCTTCAGGCCTCCATGTCACGACCAGCGTCTTCGACGTGGCCGACGATGCGGCCGTCGCGGCCGCCTTCGCGCGCTTCGACGCCGAGGGAGTCGCCATCGATATCCTGGTGAACAACGCGGGCGTTCAGTGGCGAAAGCCGATGCTCGAACTCGACGCGTCGGATTGGCGGCGCGTGATCGAGACCAACCTCACCAGCGCGTTCCTGGTCGGACGCGAGGCCGCGCGGCGCATGATCGCGCGCGGCCATGGCGGCAAGATCATCAACATCGGCTCGCTGATGAGCGATGTCGCGCGCGCGACCATCGCGCCCTACACGGCCGCCAAGGGCGGCATCAAGCAGTTGACGCGCTCGATGGCGGCCGAATGGGCAATCCACGATATCCAGGCCAACGCCATCGGTCCCGGCTATATCGTCACCGAAATGAACAAGGCGCTGATCGAGGATCCCAAATTCGACGCCTGGGTCAAGACCCGCAGCCCATCCGGGCGATGGGGCGTGCCGGACGACCTCGTCGGAACCGCCATCTTCCTGGCCTCGCCCGCCTCCGCCTATGTCAACGGCCACATCATCTATGTCGATGGCGGCATGCTCGCCGTTCTCTGATCGCCGCTGCCTATCATCCCCATCGAGGAGGCCGCCATGCGCGGAGTCGTGATCCACGCCCCCAAGGACCTTCGTGTCGAGGCCGTGCCGCAGCAAACGCTAGGGCTGAGGGACGTCCGGGTGCGGATCGAGGCCGGCGGCATCTGTGGCTCCGACCTGCATTATTTCAACCACGGCGGCACCGGCGCCATTCGCATCAAGGAGCCCATGGTGCTCGGCCATGAGGTGGCCGGCACCGTGACGGAAACGGGCGCCGACGTGTCGCGCGTTACGGTCGGCGCCCGTGTCGCCGTCAATCCGAGTCGGGCCTGCGGGCATTGCCGCTACTGCCAGGAGGGGCTGCACAACCACTGTCTTGATATGCGTTTCATGGGAAGCGCGATGCGCATGCCCCATGTCCAAGGCGCCTTCCGTGAGACGCTGGTCATCGACGAGGCGCAGGCGGTTCAGGTCGGACCGGCGGTCAGCTTCGGTGAAGCCGCGATGGCCGAGCCGCTCGCGGTGTGCCTGCATGCCGTCAATCGCGCGGGGCCCCTGCCCGGCCGGCGCGTTCTCGTCACCGGATGTGGTCCCATCGGGATCCTGGCCGTTATGGCGGCGAGACACGCCGGCGCCAGCGAGATCATCGCCACCGACGTCCAGTCCTTCGCGCTGAGCGTCGCCGTCAAGGCGGGTGCGGACATCGCGCTCGACGTCGGCGCGGAGCCGGACGCGCTGGCACATCTGGTCGCGCAAACCGGGCCGCTCGACGTGTTGCTCGAAGCCTCCGGCAACGCCATGGCCTTGCGCGCCGCGCTTCCAAACCTGCGTCCGCGCGGGATCGTGGTGCAACTGGGTCTTGGCGGCGACATCGCCCTGCCCATCAACACCATCGTGACGCGCGAGATCGAGTTTCGCGGGACGTTCCGTTTCGACAGCGAGTTCGAACTCGCGGTCTCCCTGCTCAATCGGGGACGCATCGATGTGAAGCCTCTCCTGTCGGCGACACTACCTTTCTCCAGTGCCCTCGAGGCCTTCGAATTGGCGGGCGATCGCTCCCGCGCCTTAAAGGTTCAACTCAGTTTCACTTAAAATTGCGGGTCACTAAGCCGATACAGTGCGAGGTTTTCAGCCGTTGCCGTCCTCATACACGATGCGTCTCGGTTGGAGCGCTTCGAAAAGCTAACGCATAAACTTCCCCGTCTTTTCAGACTGCCGAAAGCTGTGTAGCGTACCGCACAAGAGGCGGGATCGCTATGATTAGAGAACGAGATTTGGCTCGCAAATTCGCTTTGGAAGTGGTGGATCAAACAGGAAAACTTGTCCCCCCATGATCTTGCGCCCAGGCCTAACCTTGCGCTTACCGATCATCGCGACATTATCGGGATGAATTTTAGAAAAATCCGCTTCTATAGCCACTCCGGTTGCCGATATGTTCAGGATCCGGCCGGTCAGCCGTTGATCTTTTTTGTCAAGGATCGTCGCATCCCGCCATTGCGGCACAAACCGCTCCGCGACCCTCGTGTCGACGCGTGCGTCGGTGTGAGAGATCCTTGGAGCCGATCGATAATCCGAACGATCGGATACGGCCATTCGCCGAAGTATCCTTGCCGTAGGCGCATCGGGTTGGCTTTTTTGATGTTTGTCTCTTCCCCATATGGATTTTAATTTTATCATCGTGGGCCTATACTGTTTTACGCACCCTGATAGTAAGACCTTGAAGCAAAAAAGTTACTTTTTGGTAACTTCTGCCGGACGTGCTCTTAGCCCGGCGGCGATCGCTCGATAACTTGCGGATCTTCGTCACCCGGAACCGATGTCGGCCTAGGTTTCGTCTTTTCACATATTTTTTATGTGCAAAAAATTAATTATCGAATTTTTGAAGGGAAATCTCTATAAGGGTCTTGAGGCTCGATGCGCGAAGGATCACCTCTGGCGAGTCAGTGGGGATCCGATCATCGCCTTCCCCTCGCCATTCGGACTGAGACCATGAGTCAAGCCATTACCGCAAGTCGCCTTACCGACGGTGTGGTGGTCTTCGTCGGCACCGATGGGGCCTGGACTGAACGGCTTGATCAGGCACGTGTTTTCGAGGCGAAGGACGAGGCCGCTCTGGCGCTCGACGCTGCGAAACGCGACGAAAGCCTCAATCTCGTGGTCGATGTCTACGCCATCGACGTTTCGGGTAAGGGGGGCGTTCCTGTCCCGACTAAGCTACGAGAGGCGATCAGGGCACGCGGCCCGACCGTACATCCCGACTTCGCCAAGGCGGGGTCGGCGCCCGCGACCGTACCGGAGGACGACCATGTATCGGTATGACGAATTCGACGCGCGGTTCGTGGCCGAACGCGTCGCGCAGTTCCGCGACCAGGTCGACCGGCGCCTCGCGGGCGACCTCACCGAGGACCAGTTCAAGCTGCATCGGCTGATGAACGGCGTCTATCTCCAACTGCATGCCTATATGCTGCGGGTCGCCATTCCATATGGCTCGCTGTCGTCACGGCAGTTGCGGATGCTGGCTGAGATCGCCCGCAAATATGATCGCGGCTATGGCCATTTCACGACGCGGCAAAACATCCAGTTCAACTGGCCGGCGCTCTCCGATTGCCCCGATATTCTGGCCGACCTCGCCACCGTCGAGATGCATGCCATCCAGACATCGGGAAACTGCATCCGCAACGTCACGGCCGACCATTTCGCAGGCGCTGCCGCCGATGAAGTCGCGGACCCTCGTCCTTATGCCGAAATCCTGCGGCAATGGTCGTCCTTGCATCCGGAATATTCGTTCCTGCCCCGCAAGTTCAAGATCGCGGTCACGGGCGCGGCCCATGACCGGGCGGTGATCCAAAGCCACGACATCGGCCTTCGGGTGTTGAAGAACGCCGTCGGCGAACTTGGCTTCGAGGTCTATGTCGGGGGCGGACTCGGCCGCACGCCGATGATCGGCTTCAAGATCCGCGATTTCCTGCCCGAAGCGGATCTCCTCGCCTATGTGGACGCCATCGTGCGCGTCTATAACCTCGAAGGCCGGCGGGATAACAAATACAAGGCGCGCATCAAAATTCTCGTTCACGAGAAGGGCGCCGAGCCCATGCGCGAGGCGGTCGAGGCGGAATTCGCGAAGGGGCCGAAGGGCCTGACGCTTCCGGCGGCCGATGTGGAGCGGATCCGCGCCTATTTCGCCCCTCCGGCCCTCGAAAGCCGCGCCGCGACCTCTTCGATACTGGAGACGTTCCGCGCCCAAGATCAGCGCTTCGCCGCCTTTGTCGATGTCAATGTCACCCCGCATAAAATGCCGGGACACGGCATCGTGACGATTTCACTCAAGCCCATCGGCGGCATTCCTGGGGATGCCACCGCCGAGCAGATGGACCTTGTCGCCGACCTTGCCGACCGTTTTTCGCACGGTGAATTGCGTGTGTCGCACGAGCAGAACCTCGTTCTGCCCGATGTTGCGCTCGACGATGTGCCGGCGCTTTACGAGGCGCTGAACCGCGCCGACCTCGCGACGCCCAACGCCGGGCTCGTCACCGACATCATCGCCTGCCCGGGCCTCGATTATTGCGCACTCGCGACCGCGCGTTCCATTCCCGTGGCGCAGCGGATCTCGGAGCGGTTCGGCGAAGGCGCCCGCGCCATTGACATCGGCCCGCTCAAGATCAAGATCTCGGGTTGCATCAACGCTTGCGGGCATCACCACGTCGGCCATATCGGGATCCTGGGCCTCGACCGCAAAGGCGAGGAAACCTACCAGATCACGCTGGGCGGCTCCGGTGACGAGAAGGCCTCGCTGGGCGATCTCACCGGCCCTGGCTTTTCGACCGACGACGTCGTCGATGCGGTCGAGACCGTGGTCGACACTTATCTCGGGCTGCGGCAGGATCCTGCCGAAGATTTTCTCAGCGCCTACCGCCGGGTCGGCATGGCTCCGTTCAAGAAGGCCCTTTACGAGCGGAACGTCGGCGAAGGAATATGATCGATGAGCGTACATGATGTGACGCTGTTCGGCGATCAGATCGCCGCCTCACGTCTCGGCCAGCGCTTCGCCGCAATGGACTCGACGTCTTTGCTGCGTCTTGCCATCAAAGATCTCTACCCCGGCCGCATCGCGCTGGTGTCGAGTTTCGGAGCTGATTCCGCCGTGTTGCTGCACATGGTGGCGTCGGTCGAAAAGGCGACGCCGGTGATCTTCGTCGACACCGGCTACCTGTTTCCCGAGACCTTGGAGTATCGCGCTGAGCTGACCGGCCTTCTCGGCCTCACGGATGTGCGCCAGATTCAACCTTCGGCCGAAGATCTGGCGAATCTCGATCCGGACGGATTCTTGTGGTCGAGGGATCCCGACGCCTGCTGCGAGATCCGCAAGGTGGCGCCGCTGGCCGATGCCGTGGATGGATTCGACGCCTGGATCACCGGCCGCAAGCGCTTCCAAAGCGGGACGCGGGCAAGCCTGCCACTTTTCGAGGCGGAAGGCGAACGGGTGAAGATCAATCCCTTGGCCGGCTGGGACGCCAGTGAGCTCTTAGCCTATCTCGACAGGCATAATCTGCCGAGGCACCGCATGGTGGCCAAGAACTACTTGTCGATCGGCTGCATTCCTTGCACCTCGCCCGTCAAGCCGG
Organism: Lichenihabitans sp.; assembly: GCA_965214365.1. GTDB lineage: Bacteria > Pseudomonadota > Alphaproteobacteria > Rhizobiales > Beijerinckiaceae > Lichenihabitans. The sequence goes on along the minus strand of CBDCBM010000001.1, from coordinate 354,925 downwards.
GAGAGGACGCCCGCGCTGGCCGATGGAGGGGGCGTGGGAAGACCGAATGCGGCATCCACCTCGGCGCCCTCGACGCCGGATCGGATATATAGAAAAATCCCCCTTCTGAGCTTGTCGAAGGATGAGCGGCAGGCAACAACCGCCCGATCCCTCATCCGTTCACACGGGATGAGGGCATGTTTTCTCGCCGACGTGGAATGTCCGATGCGTCTCTACAAGAACGGTGCCTTCCTCGAGGATGCTTGGCGTCTGCTCCCCGATGGCGATGCACCCGGCGAGGGCCACGTCATCCTGTCGCTGAAGCAATGGGCGGCCTTGGGCCAAGCGCGTGACGGCATCAACGTTCCGCTCGGCGTCAGGATAGAGACCGGCGAGACCCTCGACGCGATCCTGCCGGACCTTCACCGCTTTTCCCTGGTGGAGTTGGTGTTCCCGAAATTCAACGATGGGCGCTCCTTTTCGAAAGCGTCGATGCTGCGCGGCCAATTGGGTTTTTCGGGTGAAATCCGCGCCTCGGGCGAGGTGCTGTGGGATCAGCTCCAACTGATGCGACGCTGCGGCTTCGACGCTTTCGCGATCGACAACGAACCGACCCTGCGGGCGCTCGAGGCCGGCAAGACGCCCTTCATGGATGAGTTCTACCAGCCGGGACTCGGGGCGGAGACGGCGGCGGATGATCGGCGGCCTTGGGCGAGACGGACGATCTGACGGCCGGTCGAGACCAGGATTGATCAGAGAGGGACTCGACGAGGAACCGGTCGAGGCGCGGCCTCAGTCTCGCGTGCCGCGCGGCACCGGTGACTTGATTCCGGCGTTCGAGTTGGTCTGAGACCGCTGACGAGGCGCCGCACAGTGACCAGCGGTAAGTGCAAAATCGCTATAAAATCAAATCCTTCTGAACAGGACATTTTGCTGCGCCGCCGGCCATGGAGGGCATTTTTATCAGGCGGTTAAGCATTGCGACTTAAGGTGGAAATGCTGCTCGATACCCGAGGTTAGTCGCCCGCACGATGCCCAGCCCGATAACATCCTACACATTGCCGAAGACGGCATTAATTCGCTGGCTGACCGAGGCCGGCCGGGATGTGCCACAAGACGTGCATTCCAGATTGCTGGCTGGCTTCTTTACCTCGACGTTCTCTCTGCTGGCTGCTGAAGTCGCCAACACGATGGTCAATGTCGCCGCTGTGATTCGGCACCCGGCAACGGCCTTTGTGGCCTTGCTCGCCGTGGATATTTTTCTGCTGGTCGGGCGGGTCATACTACTGAAGACGAGGTGGCGGGCCGCCCGGCAAAGCCGACCCACTCATACGGATCTGTTCTTTTTCAGCAGCGTGGCCTGGCCGGCGATGGTCGGCATTGGAACCGCGCTATGCTTTGCAACGGGCGATCCGGTCCTTCAGTTCATCGCGCCGACGACCATGATGGGGATCATCGCGGGTGCGGCGACACGCAACAATGGGGCGCCGAGGCTGGCTGTGTGCCAAGTGCTCCTCTGCGTCGTTCCCTTGATCTTCGTCATTCCGCTGGCCCCGGACCCCTGGACGCTGGTCGCCCTCGGCGAGTTTCCGCTGTTCCTCCTCGCATTGACGAGCGCGATCTACAGGCTGAATCGGGGCTATGTGGCGGTTGTCATGGCTGAACGAAACAGCGAAAGACGCTCCGTTCGAGATCATTTGACGGACCTTCTCAACCGCGCCGGTCTGACGGCGGCGCTCTCTCAAGAATTGGCTCATGCCAAGGGCCGAGGCCACGATCTGGCGATTCTTTATCTCGACCTTGATGGTTTCAAGAGCGTCAACGACCAGTTCGGGCATGCGGCGGGCGACGAGTTGCTTCGGCAGATCGCAAGCCGTTTAGTCCAGACCGCTCCGGAGGCAGACATGATCGGACGCCTGGGAGGCGACGAGTTCGTCGTTCTCGCACCGCGTCGCGATGCTGGGGAAGCGGCGAAGATCAGCGAAGCCATCCTAAGCGCGGTCAGCTTGAGCTACGACGTCGGCATCGGCCCGAGGGTAAAAATCGGTGTCAGCATAGGCATCGCTTGCGCCTCCCCTGACTCGACGATCGCCTCGTTGCTGGCCGAAGCCGACGCGGCGCTTTTTGAGGCCAAAAGAAGTGGAAAGGGCCGCTGGGTCCTGGCCGAATCCAGAGCGACGGGCCTGTGTCCGTCAAGGAACAGCCTCGTCGCATAGGAGCTCGTGAGCTATAGCGTTGTAAACGCTCAGTGCCTGCCGAAACAACCCGATATTCATTGATCGGATTCTTCAAAAGAGTTCTGGCCGAAGCGCCGTGCTCAGGTTGAACCGATTTGGAGACCCAACGCATCACTATCGTCGCAGTGTTGGAACCGCAGCAAGTCGACCATAGGCGACCCGCACCAGTCGAAGACCAGCCGAAGTCTACGCTTCTTCGGCGGGACGAACTTTGCTGCGGCCGATCGCGAAGTAGTGCAGCCCAGCCTCCCGCATATCGATGGGGTCGAAGACGTTGCGAAGGTCGACGACCACCTTGTCCTTCAATCCTTCGGCCAAGCGTTCCGGAGAAAGGGCGCGGAACTCGTTCCATTCGGTGACGATCACCATGGCGTTGGCACCCTTCATGGCATCGGCGGCATTCGGACAAAATGTCATGGAGTCCGGCAAGAGGGGCTTGGCCGGTTCCATGCCTTCGGGATCATAGGCTCGAACGATGGCGCCTTCCTCCACCAACCGGTGGACGATCGGAATGCTGGGCGCGTCGCGCATATCGTCTGTTTCGGGCTTGAACGTCAGGCCGAGCACCGCGATCGTCTTGCCACGCACGCTTCCGCCGCAGGCCGCGATGACGCGCGCCGCCATACCGGCCTTGCGGGCGTCGTTGACCGCGACAGTGGTTTCGACCAAGCGGGACGGGGCGCCCCAATCTTGCGCGATCCGGGCCAGCGCCAAAGTGTCCTTGGGGAAGCATGACCCTCCATAGCCGGGTCCAGGGTGCAGGAATTTACGGCCGATCCGGCCGTCGAGACCAATCCCGCGGGCCACATCATGAACATCCGCTCCGACCTTTTCGCAGAGGTCCGCCATTTCGTTGATGAAGGTGACCTTCATGGCAAGAAACGAATTGGCCGCATATTTGGTCAATTCCGCCGTTTCGAGGCTGGTGAACAAAATGGGCGCCTCGATCAAATAGAGCGGGCGATAGAGCCGCCGGAGCACTTCTTGTGCCCGCTTACTCTCCGTCCCGATCACCACGCGATCGGGACGCATGAAATCGCCGATCGCGCTGCCCTCACGCAGAAATTCGGGATTGCTGGCAACGTCGAATTCAAGGTCGGGACGGGCGTGGCGAACGATCTCGGCGATGCGCCGCCCCGTTCCAACCGGCACGGTGCTTTTGGTCACGATCACGGCATAATCGGTGAGGGCGCGGGCGACCTGTTCGGCGGCGGCGTTGACGTAGCTGACGTCCGCGTGGCCGTCGCCACGACGGGTCGGCGTGCCGACCGCGATGAAGACCGCTTCGACGCCCTGAACGGCCGCCTTGAGGTCGCTCGTGAAGCGGAGCCGCCCCGCCGCAACATTCTCTTGAACGAGCCGTTCGAGGTCAGGCTCGTAGATCGGGATTTTGCCCCCGTTGAGGATGGCGAGTTTGGCAGCGTCCTGCTCCATCACGCACACATCGACCCCAAGGTCAGCGAAGCAAGCCCCTGAAACCAGGCCGACATATCCGCCGCCAATCATCGCAATTTTCATACGCACTCTCCGTCAACGGGGATGCCCAAGTTTTCTTGCCGCGTCGTTTCTTGTTGTTGGACCCGCACCTAATGCGAGGTCAGCAATTCGTCGAAATAGGTGATGGTCCGCTGCAAACCTTCGTCGAGCGCCACAGTCGGCTCCCAGCCCAGGACCTTGCGGGCCATGGTGATGTCGGGGCAGCGCTGGGTTGGGTCGTCCTGCGGCAGCGGCCGATAGACGATGCTGGATTTAGAACCCGTCAGCCGGACGATTCGCTCCGCAAGTTCGCGCACCGGAATCTCGTGCGGATTGCCCATGTTGATCGGACCGGTAACGTCGTCACCGGTCCGCATCAGCCTGATGAACCCCTCTACGAGATCGCTCACATAACAGAACGCGCGGGTTTGGCTTCCATCGCCATAAAGGGTAATCGGCTTGCCCTGCAGCGCCTGTACGATGAAATTTGAAACGACCCGCCCATCGTTCGGATGCATGCGGGGGCCGTAGGTATTGAAGATCCTGACAACTTTAATCCGCAATTTGTGCTGGCGGTGATAATCGAAAAACAAGGTCTCGGCCGCGCGCTTTCCTTCATCGTAGCAGGCGCGTGGCCCGATGGTATTCACATTGCCGCGATAGTCCTCGGTCTGCGGATGGACTGTCGGGTCGCCGTAAACCTCGCTTGTGCTCGCCTGGAAGGCCTTGGCCTTTACCCGCTTGGCAAGGCCAAGCATGTTGATCGCCCCCATGATGCTGGTCTTCGTCGTCTGCACGGGATCGAACTGATAGTGAACCGGAGACGCAGGGCAAGCCAAGTTGTAGATTTCATCCGTTTCGACATAGAGCGGGAATGTGACGTCGTGACGAAGGGTTTCGAAATGCGGGTTCGTCAGCAGATGAGCAATATTAGCCCGTTGTCCTGTATAGTAATTATCGACGCAGAGAACTTCGTTCCCCTCTGCCAAAAGACGTTCGCAAAGATGTGAGCCGAGAAAACCGGCGCCCCCCGTAACAAGTACCCGTTTTCGAGGCAGGCTCGCGACGATATCCGCACTCCGGCGATCTGTAGATCCAGTTGTCAAGACCATTCCCCAAAACAACTCGGCGCTGCAATACACGATCCGCGAACCAGCACCGCAAGTTTGTCAATTCAGCATTAATGATACTGTGTTACGCGTAAGCCTCAGCTTCGGCCGTCAGTAAGCCGAAGTCGAGTCCCTTGCAATGATTCGTTGACGAGACCCTGGATCACGATGTCTTCGAATGGAATTTATCCAGAGACATGAACGTGATCGACTTCAATATGTTAGCATGATGCCTGAGTGTGGATAGGGGCGATACCGGGAAGGTCTTGGCGCAGCCACGGAGCGTCGTCGATGGATCGAGTCTCCTCAGTAGGAGGTCCAAGGACGTTTGAACCTGGCGGTTCCCATGCAAAGTCTGTGCAACAATCATCGGGCACTTTTTGGCCGGTTCGCGGAGGCCGCGCCTGCGCTGGTCGTTTTCGCCCCTCTCCGACGACAGAGTGGTGCCGAATAAAAAAACACCGCTGACGATGGTTCGTCTGCGGTGGCTTATGTCGTTGAAAAATTTGGAAATAAGGGCTGCGATCAGGTCAAGGCGAAGTTGGACGCATGAGCGAGGAGGGCGGTGCGGTTGACATTCTGCAGGTCCAGCACGTTTGATGTGTCGGTGAGGATGAGTGTATCAGCACCGATCTGCGCGCTATGCGTCCCGATCAGATCCGTCAGCGCGCTCCCGGTCTCACCTGCGGTGGCCCCGGTGAACATCGAATGGGCAAGGGCCAATATACCATGCGGGTCGGTATAGGCGCCGTTGACCACGTCGGTCGGTCGGAAGTTCTGGATCTGCTCGAACGGCGTGGTGCCGTTGAACACGAACGTATCCGTCACGCCATGGTCGCCCACATCGCCGGTGACCAGTGAATCCGATCCGACATCGACCTTGATGGTCTGCATGGTGGAAACGCCGTAGCTGTCGACCGCACCGGCTGTCAGTTGATAGGTGCCGGTCGTGGGCGCGCTGTTAAAGGAGAGAGCGCCGGAGCCGGCGTCGATGGTGAAATTGCCAGTCGAGGTGACCTGATGGCCGGTCTGGTCGAGCAGGAAATAGCTGACACTGTCGCCCGCGTCGGCGTCTGTCGCCGTCATAGTGGTGATCGCCTGGGTCTTGTCGTTGATCACGTAGGTCGCATTGGTTCCCCCACCCCCGGAGGTGATGACGGGCGCATGATCGTAAAGATAGGTCGTTGATTGGCTGGTACCGACGTTGCCGGCCGTATCCGTGTCTTTCGCGGTCAGCGGATGATTGCCGACCGCGAGTGTGACCTGCTCGGACCAATTGCCCTGGCTGTCGACCGTCACCGACGTGCCGATCGCGTTGGTGCCGTCGAAAAGCGCCACCTTGGTGCCGGCCTCGCCGGTGCCGCTCACCGTTTGGGTCGCGGTGGAGACGAGTCCGCCCGCGCTGGTGATGGCGACCTGCGGTGGCGTTGTGTCCAGCGTAAAGCCCAGGGTCGCCGTTCCGACATTGCCGGCCTTGTCGGTTTCGGTGGCGACGATCGTATGTTGGCCATCGGCGAGGCTGGCGGGCGTATAGGTCCATTGGCCCGATGCATTGGCCGTGGCGGTCGTGGTGGAGACCACGCCGTCGATAGTGAAATGGACGATGGCATTGGCATCGCCGCTACCCGTCAGCGTGTCGACATTCGTGATCGTGTCGGTCGAACTCGTCCCCGAATCCGTTTTCAGCGCTTCGGTGACCGCGGGCTTGGTCGTATCGAGCGTGAAACTCAGCGAGACGGCGTGCGAATTGCCGGCGAGGTCGGTCTCGCTGGCGACGATCATATGCGCGCCATCGGCGAGGCCGACCGGCGCATAGGTCCAAGTCCCCGAAGGGTCTGCCGTGACGGAGACTGGGGTCGAACCGCCATCGACCGTGAGCTGCACGGTCGCGTTCGGGTCTCCGCCCCCACCCACGACCGCCGAATTGGTATAATGATCGGTCGCGCTCGATCCCGAATCGGTCTTCAACGCGATGGTGACGGCGGGCTTCGTCGTATCGAGGGTGAAGTTCAGCACGGCCTTGCCGGTGCCGGTCGCATTGGTCTCGCTGGCGACGATCGAATGCGCCCCGTCCGCCAATCCGGTGGGTGTGAAGGCCCAAGCGCCGGAGCTGTTTGCCGTCGTCGTGCCGAGCACGGTGCCGTTCTCGCTCAGTGTCACCGTCGCGTTGTTATCCCCGGTTCCGAACAAGGCCGGATTGTTCGTGATCCTGTCGGTCGAGCTTGCCCCGTTGTCGTGGCTGAGCGCCTCGGTCACGACAGGAACTTGACCCGGCTGGACAGTATAGACCACCGCGCCGCTGGTGCCGGTGTTGCCGGCCAGATCGGTGTCATTGGCGACGATGCTGTTCTGGCCCGAGGCCAGAGTGACGGTGGTGCTCCAGGTGCCGTTCGATTGCACCGTGGCGGTGCCGAGCGCCGTGGTGCTGCCGTTATCGTACAGTGTCACGGTCGAGCCCGGATGGGCGTCCGTCACCGTGCCGGCGATGGTCTGGCTGATCGCCGCGACAGTGCCGCCCGAACTCGTGATCGCCACAACAGGCGCCGTCGTGTCGAGCGTGAAGGTCAGCGGCACGGAACCGGTGTTGCCCGCGAGATCGGTCTCGCTGGCGACGATCGTGTGGCTGCCGTCCGAAAGGCCCGTCGGCGTGAAGCTGTAGACCCCCGACGCGTTGGCCGTAGCGGTGGTGGTCGAGGCCGAACCGTCGATGGTGAAATGCACCACCGCATTGGGATCGCCACCTCCCGTCAGCGTGTCGACATTGGTGATGGCGTCGGTGGAACTCGTTCCCGAATCCGTGGTGAGCGCCTCGGTGACGGCCGGCGCCTTGGTGTCGAGCATGAAGGTCAGCGGCGCGCTGGACCCCGTGCCGTAGGCATTGGTCTCGCTCGCCACGATCGTATGCGGGCCATCGGCGAGGCCGGCCGGCGTGTAGCTATAGACCCCGGACGCATCGGCCGTGGCGGTGGTGGTCGCGGCCACGCCGTCGATCGTGAAGGACACGACCGCACCGGCGACGCCGCTGCCCGTCACCGTGTCGATACTGGTGGTCTTGTCGGTCGAACTCGACCCTGTGTCGGTGGTCAGGGCCTCGGTGAGGCTCGGCACGGCGCCGAGGCTATAGACCAAAGCGCTGCTGGCGCCGGTGTTGCCGGCAAGATCGGTGTCCTTGGCGACGATGCTGTTCTGGCCCGAGGTCAAAGTAACGCTCGTGCTCCAGGTGCCGTTCGATTGCACCGTGGCGGTGCCGAGCGCCGTAGCGCTGCCGTTGTCGTAAAGCGTCACGGTCGAGCCGGGATGGGCGTCCGTCACCGTGCCGGCGATGGTCTGGCTGGCTGCCGTCACATTGCCGCCCGTGCTGGTGATCGCCACAGCCGGCGCCGTCGTGTCCAGCGTGAAGGTCAGCGGCACGGTGCCGGTGTTGCCCGCGAGATCCGTCTCGCTGGCGACGATCGTGTGAGTCGCATCGCTCAGACCCGTCGGCGTGAAGCTGTAAACCCCCGACGCATTGGCCGTGGCGGTCGTCGAGGACGCCGCGCCGTCGATGGTGAAATGGACGACGGCATTGGGGTCGCCGCTGCCCGTCACCGTGTCGACATTGGTGAGGGTGTCGGTCGAACTCGTCCCCGAATCCGTGGTCAGCGCCTCGGTCACGACCGGCGCCTTGGTGTCGAGCGTGAAGCTCAGCGAGACGGCGTGCGAATTGCCGGCAAGATCGGTCTCGCTGGCGACGATCATATGCGCGCCATCGGCGAGGCCGACCGGCGCATAGGTCCAGGCACCCGAGGAGCCTGCCGTGACGGAGACCGGGGTTGTGCTGCCGTCGATCGTGAGCTGCACGGTCGCGTTGGGGTCTCCGCCCCCGCCCACGACCGCCGAATTGGTATAGTGATCGGTCGCGCTCGATCCCGAATCGGTCTTCAACGCAATGGTGACGGCGGGCTTCGTCGTGTCGAGGGTGAAGTTCAGCACGGCCTTGCCGGTGCCGTTCGCGTTGGTCTCGCTGGCGACGATCGAATGCGCCCCGTCCGCCAATCCGGTGGGTGTGAAGGCCCAGACGCCGGTGCTATTCGCCGTCGTCGTGCCGAGCACGGTGCCGTTCTCGCTCAGTGTCACCGTCGCGTTGTTATCCCCGGTTCCGAACAAGGCCGGATTGTTCGTGATCCTGTCGGTCGAGCTTGCCCCGTTGTCGTGGCTGAGCGCCTCCGTCACGGCAGGAACTTGACCTGGCTGGACAGTATAGACCACCGCGCCGCTCGTGCCGGTGTTGCCGGCGAGATCGGTGTCATTGGCGACGATGCTGTTCTGGCCCGTGCCCAAAGTGACGCTGGTGGTCCAGGTGCCGTTCGTCTGCACTGTGGCGGTGCCGAGCGCCGTGGTGCTGCCGTTATCATACAGTGTCACGGTCGAGCCCGGATGGGCGTCCGTCACCGTACCGGCGATGGTCTGGCTGGTCGCCGTGACAGTGCCGCCCGTGCTGGTGATCGCCACCACCGGAGGCTTCGTGTCCAGTGTGAAGGTGAGCACAGGGCTGCTGCTCGTCCCGAATGCGTTGGTCTCGCTGGCGACGATCGTATGCGTGCCGTCGGAAAGGCCCGCCGGGGTGAAACTATAGACGCCCGACGCACTGGCCGTGGCGGTCGTCGAGGACGCCGCGCCGTCGATGGTGAAATGGACGACGGCGCCGTTATCCCCGCTGCCCGTGACCGTATCGATACTGGTGGTCTTGTCGGTGTTGCTCGATCCCGTGTCCTGAGCCAGCGTTTCGGTGACGACCGGGGCCACCCCATAGGTCTCGACGACGGTGTTGCTCGTGCCCGTATTGCCGGCCCCGTCCGTGTCCTTGGCGACAAGGCTGTTGCTGCCGAGGGCCAGCGCCACGGTCGTCGACCACGTGCCATTCGATTGTACGGTGGCGGTGCCGAGTGCCGTGGTGCTTCCATTGTCGAACACGGAAACCAGCGTCCCGGCATCCGCCGTATCGACAGTGCCGGACACCGTCTGGCTGGCCGCCGAGACATTGCCGCCCGCGCTGGTGATGGCGACGGTGGGCGCCGTCGTATCGATCTGCGGACCGGTTTGCGTGATGCCGCTCAGCGCCAGGTTGAAATTGGTGCCGGACCCGTTCGTGATGCTTGAACCCGTGGGCAGGTTGAGAGACGTCGCCATGAGCGACGACGTGTTCTGATTGGCGCCGACCGTGTAATCGAAGACGAGCGCGGTTCCGCTGGACTTCGCCGCATCATAGGTGGCCGTGCCCCCGTCGTTGAGCGTCAGCGTCGGCGTACCGGTCACGGTGGCGGTGACGCTGGGTGTCAAGGTCAAGGTGATGACCTTGTTTAGGGTATAGTCGCCGCTCGCGGGAGAGTCGGTGACGGCGGTGAAGCCGGGCTGGACCGTCGTCACAAGGACGAGGTCGGTGCCGCCGCTGCCGTCGCCCTGGGTCGTGAAGGCTGTGTTGGCCTGCTGGTTGGCGAGCGTGTAGGTCAGGGTCGAGCCGTCACCCTTCGTCACCGTCAGGGTGTTGCCGTTGACGACCGTGCCCGACACCGATGTTCCCACGAGATCGATCGTGTCGCCCGCGACGAGATTGGCCAGCGTCCCTGTGACACTGGCTGGTTGGTCGAGCTTCAGAAGCGCCGTCGTCCCGGCGAAATTGACGGTATTCGCGTCCGATGCGCCGAATTCGAGCGTCGCGCCATTGTCGATCGTATAGGTGCCCGTTCCCGACGATCCGCCGCGAATATCGACCACTGTGCCGGCGTCGACGATCGATCCATTGTTCGTGGCGGTGCTGTCGATGAACATCTCGCCGCCGACCGAAAGCGTGGCGCCCGAGCCGACCGACAGGGTCGAGCCGATGCTGAAATCCGTCCCGGTCTGGCTGGTCAGCGTATCACTGGCATTGAGGGCGAGGCTGTTAACTGTGGCGTCGGTCGTCAAGGTGACCTTGGCCGTGGATGTGGAGCCGATCGTCACATCCGAATAGAACGTCGGGACGCCATTCGACCAACTGGCGCCAGTGCCCCAGGTGCCGGTACCGGCCGTCCATGTGTCCGCCGTCGTCGTGGCGCTCGCTACGACAAGCTTGAGCGTGCCTGCGGCATCGCCATAGACGAGGCCGGCGTAGAGGTTGTTGCCGAGGCTGACGCTGGTGCCGTCGCCGGCCGTATTGGCGATATTCAGCGTATTGAAGAGTCCCGAAAGCTGTCCCCCCGTGAAGGTCATCAGGTCGTAGGTCTGGCCCGCCGCGAGCGAGGTGTTGTCGACCGGCACGACGAGGCTTCCGCCGTTCAGCGTCACGCCCCCGGTCGTCGCAATGGTCCCGAACTGTCCTGCGGTCTGTCCCTGGATTTCAAGGTTGACCGACCCCGACGTCCCCTGCGTAAAGCCGTTCGTCTTCACGGCGCCGAAGGCGTTGACGTTGATCTGACCGCCGTTGTTCGACGCCGCGCCCTTCACTTGCAGAAGCGATGCGACGCTTGCGGAACTCGATCGGACATTGACCGTTCCGGTGTTGGCGAGGCCGTTGACGGTCAGCGTTGTCGGAGAGCTCAGGGTGTAATAGTTGCCGACTTGAACCGTGTTGCTGTTGGTCAGCGTGCCGCCCACCGTCAGGCTGGCGCCCCCGTTGTTCGTGTTGAGATCAAGGTAAAGACCGCCCGTATTGGTCAGACCGCCGGTGGTCGTCAGCGTTGAGTCGTTGGACAGATAGAAGCTGCCCTCGATGGTCGAGAGGCCGGTGAGCGCGCTGTTGCTCGTCGTCGAGCCGGCGTCGGCGACGTAGGAATTGCTGTTGTTCAGCGACAGTTCGCTCGCCGACGCGATGTCGGTGATCTCGCCGCTCGCGAAGACGATCGTCGCATCGTTGTTGAGATCGACGCTCCCGGTCAGCTTGCCGGCCGTGCCAAAGCCCGCCACGCCCTTGACGTTCAGGGTCGACAGGACGGTGGAGGAACTCGAGCGGATCTCAAGAGCGCCGGTGTTCGAGAGGGCGTTAACGGTCAGCGTCGTGGGCGAGCTGAGAGTGTAGTAATTGCCGACTTGGACCGTGTTGCTGTTCGTCAGCGTGCCGCCCACGGTCAGGCTGGAGCCGCCATTGTTCGTGTTGAGATCGAGGTAAAGTCCGCCGGCATTGGTCAGACCGCCGGTTGTCGTCAGCGTCGAGCCGTTGGCCAGATAGAAGCTGCCCTCGATCGTCGATAGACCGGTGAGCGCGCTGTTGCTGGTCGTCGAGCCGGCGTCGGCGATGTAGGAATCACTGTTGCCCAGCGACAATTCGCTTCCCGACGCGATATCGCTGATCTCTCCGCTGGCGAAGACGATCGTGGCATCGTTGGTGAGATCGACGTTGCCGGTGAGCTTGCCCGCCGTGCCGAAACCCGCCACGCCATTGACCTTCAGGGTCGACAAAACGCTCGAGGAGTTGGAGCGGATTTCCAGCGACCCGGTGTTGGCAAGCGCGTTGGCGGTCAGCGTCGTCGGCGAGCTGAGAGTGTAGTAATTGCCGACCTGGACGTAATTGTTGTTGGTCAGCGTGCCGCCCACGGTCAGGCTGGAGCCGCCGTTGTTCGTGTTGAGATCGAGGTAAAGTCCGCCGGTATTGGTCAGACCGCCGGTGGTCGTCAGCGTCGAGCCGTTGGCCAGATAGAAGCTGCCCTCGATGGTCGATAGACCGGTGAGCGCGCTGTTGCTGGTCGTCGCGCCGGCGTCTGCGATGTAGGAATTGCTGTTGTTCAGCGACAATTCGCTTCCCGCCGCGATATCGGTGATCTGGCCGCTGGCGAAAACGATCGAGGCGTCGCCGTTGAGATCGACGTTGCCGGTCAGCTTGCCCGCCGTGCCAAATCCCGCCGCGCCGTTGACCTTCAAGGTCGACAGGACAGTGGTAGAGCTAGAGCGCACCTCAAGCTGCCCGGTGTTCGACAGGGCATTGACCGTCACCGTCGTCGGGGTGGTCAGGTTGTAGAAATTGCCGACCTGAACCAAATTACTATTGGTCAACGTGCCGCCCACGGTCAGGCTGGAGCCGCCGCTTCCGCTGTTCTGGTCGAGGTAGAGACCGCCGCTATTGGTCAGGCCGGCAGTGGTCGTCAGCGTCGAGCCGTTGGCCAGATAGAAGCTGCCCTCGATCGTCGATAGACCGGTGAGCGCGCTGTTGCTGGTCGTCGCGCCGGCGTCGGCGATGTAAGAATCACTGTTGCCTAGCGACAATTCGCTTCCCGACGCGATATCGCTGATCTCTCCGCTGGCGAAAACGATCGTGGCGTCGTTGGTGAGATCGACGCTGCCGGTCAGCTTGCCCGCCGTGCCGAAGCCCGCCACGCCGTTGACCTTCAGGGTCGACAGGACGGTGGAGGAGCTGGAACGGATTTCAAGTTGGCCCGTGTTTGAGAGGGCATTGACCGTCACCGTGGTCGGGGTGGTCAGGTTGTAGAAATTGCCGACCTGAACAAAATTGCTATTGGTCAGCGTGCCGCCCACGGTCAGGCTGGAGCCGCCGCTCCCGCTGTTCTGGTCGAGGTAGAGACCGCCGCTATTGATCAGGCCGGCGGTGGTTGTCACGGTCGAGCCGTTATAAAGGTAGAGATTGCCCTCGACGGTCGAAAGGCCGGTCAGCGCGCTATTGCTGGTCGTCGCGCCGGCGTCGGCGATGTAGGAATCACTGTTGCCCAGGGACAATTCGCTTCCCGACGCGATATCGCTGATCTCTCCGCTGGCGAAAACGATCGTGGCGTCGTTGGTGAGATCGACGCTGCCGGTCAGCTTGCCCGCCGTGCCAAAGCCCGCCGCGCCGTTGACCTTCAGGGTCGACAGGACGGTCGACGAGCTGGAACGGATTTCAAGTTGGCCCGTGTTTGAGAGGGCATTGACCGTCACCGTCGTCGGGGTGGTCAAGTTGTAGAAATTGCCGACCTGAACAAAATTGCTATTGGTCAGCGTGCCGCCCACGGTCAGGCTGGAGCCGCCGCTTCCGCTGTTCTGGTCGAGGTAGAGGCCGCCGCTATTGGTCAGTCCGGCGGTGGTCGTCACGGTCGAGCCGTTATAAAGATAGAGATTGCCCTCGATGGTCGAGAGGCCGGTGAGCGCGCTGTTGCTGGTCGTAGCGCCTGCGTCGGCGATATAGGAATCGCTGTTGCCCAGCGATAATTCGCTGCCCGACGCGATATCGCTGATCTCTCCGCTGGCGAAGACGATCGAGGCGTCGTTGGTGAGATCGACGCTGCCTGTGAGTTTACCCGCCGTGCCAAATCCCGCCGCGCTGTTGACCTTCAGGGTCGACAGGACGGTGGAGGAGCTGGAGCGCACCTCAAGCTGCCCAGTGTTGGATAGGGCATTGACGGTGACGGTCGTCGGATTGATGAGCGAATAATAGTTGCCGATCTGGGTGTAGTTGCTGTTCGTGAACGTGCCGCCGACTGTCAGGCTGGAGCCGCCAGAACTGCCGGAGTTACTGTCGTCGACGTCGAGCGAGCCCGTGTTGGTGAAATTGCCGGTGGTCGTCAGCGCGCCGCTGCCCTCGACAGAAACCGTCGCGCTGTCGGTGACCGATTTGACCGTGCCGACATTGGTCGTGATCTGCGGATCACCCTGCGCGACGGTGACATCGTCGCCCGCTCCTGGGACAACACCGGTGCTCCAATCGCTCGCCGTGGTCCAATTGTCAGAACTGGTCGTGTTCCAGAAGGGATTCGCCATCGTTCGGCACCTTTGAAAGAACTATAGGGGCGGCACCAGGACAATATATATCGGCACCGCGTGAGCATTGCTCAGGAGAGCGAGTGATATGCACGATTATGTTCTGCAAAAAAACAAGTGTTATCGAACGGAATGCCGCTCTTTACCAATATGAGTATGGTTAACAGTCTCAATTCGAAAAGCGATTGAGGTCGCTTCGCGCACCTCTAAACTCCCTCGTCGTAGCGGTTTTGTTAACTTGTCCGCTTTACGCTATCGCGAGGGATGGATCGCATGACTCGGGGTGCATGTAAATAAGCCATTGGTCCTAGGACCTTTGGTCAATTGCTTGTGCCGCCATAGTTCTGGCAAGCTTTAGCCATGAAGTTTCTGATCGTCGACGACCATCCCGTACTGCGCGAAGGACTTTCCGCTTTGCTCGGACAAACCTTCGCGCCCTCGACCGTGGTCTCGGCCTGCGACGTCGGGGAGGCGTTCGCGGCCCTTGAAGCGCATGACGACCTCGATGTCATCGTGCTGGACCTCAACATGCCCGGAATGGCCGGCATGGACGCCATCAGTGAATTCGGCCGCCGCCGCGCCGATCTTCCGATCGTGGTCCTGTCCTCGTCGGAAGACGCCCGCGACGTTCGCAAGGCCATTTCGCTTGGGGCTCTCGGCTATGTGTCGAAGTCGGCCAACCAACATGCGTTGACGGCGGCCATACGCCTCGTGCTCGAGGGGAACGTCTATATTCCGCCGTTCCTGTTGAATGATCTCGGCACGTCCGCTGCGGCAGAGAACGAACCCGTCCGCGAGATCCACCGTCTCACGCCCCGTCAAATCGAAATTCTTACGCTGCTGAGCAAAGGCGAGCCGAACAGGATGATCGCGCAGACGCTCGACCTCGCGGAGAAGACCGTGAAGGTGCATATCACGGCGATCTTCAAGATCCTGAACGTCGTCAACCGAACACAGGCGGCCGCCGTCGGCCGGGCGGCGGGGCTGATCTGATCGCGTTCAGCCGTCAGTCGTCGCCGCCCCCGGCCTGCGCGGCGGCGATCAAATGACTGATCGCCGCGCGCAGCTTGCCGTTTGGCACGGGCTTGTGCAGCAGAAGGAAGCCACTCGCCTGCGCCTCGACGAGCCGGTCAGGGGCGGTATCGCCAGTTATAAGGACGGCCGGGATGGCTTCATTATATTCCGACTGCAACCGCTCGATCACCAGCGATCCCGTTTCACCGTCGCGCAGTCGATAGTCGCAGATGATGAGCGCCGGTACATCGCGGCAGTCGGCCAGACGCTCAAGCATCTCCTGGCCTGACCCCGATGTGATCACCGCATAGCCCCACCCGGTGAGGAGGCGCGCCATGCCTTCCTGAATCGTCGTTTCGTCGTCCACGACGAGGATCAAGCCCCGTTCGTGAAGTGGGGTGCTGGTCGCCTCCGAGACCGCACGCCCGACCTCCTGTCCCACCGCGAGCGGAAGGGTCACACCGAAGCGCGAGCCTTGGCCGAGGGCCGACCGCAATGAAACCGGGCAGTTCAACAGCGCGGACAACCGCCGCACGATCGCGAGGCCAAGGCCAAGGCCCTTCACCCGATCGCGCTCCGGATTGTCGAGTTGAGTATATTCCTGAAAGATCCGCTCGTGCTGGTCCGGCGCGATCCCACGGCCGGTGTCCCAGACCTGAACCTCCAGCCGATGGTCCCGACGTTTGCACCCGACCAGAATCCGCCCCCGGCGCGTATGGCGGATCGCGTTGACGACGAGGTTTCGCAGGATGCGCTCCATCAAGACCGGATCGGTGAAGACGACGGCAGAGCATGGAACGCGAACCAGGGACAGCGATTTCGCCTCCGCTTCCGCGACGTGTTCGCCGCAGATGCGATGAAGCAAATCGTCGATCGGGAAGGCGCAGGGCCGTGTATCGACGACGCCGGCATCCAGGCGTGAAATGTCGAGAAGCGCCCCGAACAACCCGTCGAGCGCGACCGTCGAGGCCTCGATCTGATCGAGCAGCCGAAGGCTTTCGGGCGGCAGCGCCGTATTGCGCAAGGCGCCGACGAAAAGACTCAAGGCATGGACGGGTTGGCGCAGGTCGTGGCTCGCCGCAGCCAAGAAGGCGGATTTGGCGAGATTGGCCTGTTCGGCCACCTCCTTTTGCAGGCGAAGGTCGGCCGCGAGGCCGTCGGCGCGGATTTGCAGGCTGACGATATCGCGGAAGTTGGCGTTGAACCGAAATCCCAAGCCACCCATCGTGCCGATGAACACCACGGTCAGCGCCGCGAAGATCGCCTGCACCGGCGACACGTCGATGTGGGACAACGACCAAAGGAGTTCGGTCGCTGTCGCGGGCACGAAGATGGCCAGGAAGGCTGGGAGAAAGGGGCCGAATGCGGGAACCGTGCCCGCCGCAACGCTGAAACAGACCAGAAAGCCGAGCAGGCGCAGGTCGAGCCGGCCGTCCCCGACGAGGAAGACCGATCCCCAGCCCCAGCCCAGCCCCTCGAGGAGACTGATCGCCGTGAACCAGGCTCCCCAAAACCGCCATCGTACCGGACCTCCGGGATTGCGTCGGAAAGCGATCCGAAGCCCTATATGGGCGAGGGCGCAGGTGGCGATATAGGCCGTCCAGACAATCGCGACCGTCCTGGTCAGCGCGCCAAGACTGACCAGCGAGATCGAAAGCGCCATGGCGGCGCCCGTGGCTCCGGACACGCCGATGACCACATTGTCGAACACGGCTGAGACTTCAGTGGCGCGAAGCCTGTCGTGAGCAGCGGCCGATCCCTTGTCATCACCCAGATCCGCGGTCCCTTCTTTGACGAGAGGATGCCAAGCCGTCTTGAACGCGAAGCCGGCCCGCCGAACCCAAAATGTTCAGAACTTATATTCGGCTCTGCCTTTCAATCCGTGATCATAGCTCGAGGCGGAGACCTGGCCCACATAGGAAAGACCGATGGTCAAAGCTCCCGAATAGCGCCAGTCGACCCCGGCCTCAGCCGCGAGAGCGTTGCGGTCGATCGGCGATCCTTGCGACGTGAAGGGAAGCGATCCGGCCTCGAAGGCGAGTTGCGAGGCCGGATTGACGTCGCCGAAGGCATGGCGCCATCCGAGGAACGCGCGGGCGACCAGCGGAATGCCGACGAATGGAGCATATTCGCCCCGCGCGCCGAGAGTCGTCGTGCCGACGTCGTTACCTTGCGCCGTGCCCAGCAGGGCGGCAGCGCCACCAATTTCGTGAAAACTGTCCTGATGAACGTGGGTGTAGGCGACGCTGGCGACCGGCTCGAAGACGTAACGGGTGCCGGTGAAGCGATAGCCGACTTCACCGAATCCCTGGACCGTGCTGCCGCCGTAGTTGGAATGCTCGGTCTCGCTGAATCCCGTATAGCTGACGCTGCGGTTCACATCGTTCGAATTGGTCGAGGCCGAAGCGCCGAGCCGCACATCGACGGCGCCATAGCGTGTGCCGCCATAGATCGAGCCGAAGACGCTTTCAAACGTGCCCGCGCTCCCTGGAGACGAGAACTGGTCGCTGGTGTACCCCCCGGCGATTCCCACCCGATAGGGTGCTCCGAGCCCATGGATCGGTGCGTCGATGCCGAGCACGAAGCCACCGAGCGAGCGATCGGTCCCACCGCCGTTCTGACCGCCGCCGTCGTGGCCGAAATCACCGAACCCCTCACCCCAGGCGGTATAGACCGTGGGAAGAACGCGCGGCGCCGGCGCGGGGGGCGGCGCGAAACAATTGACGAAGGTCGGCAGGTCGCTCGGCGCGTTCATCTGTTGAAGCAAGGTGCGGGCGTCGATGTCGCCGCCCCCGATGGTCCATAGCCGGTCGAACAACATCGTCTGTAGCCGGTTCGAATCCTGCGTGGCCGTCGTGACCGCATTCGCATGCGCGGCGCCGGCCAGCGCATCGAGCGCGCCGCGCGCTTGGGCCGGCGACAGACCTTGCAAGCTTCGGTAGACGGCGGAGTTAGGGTCGAGGCTTTGGACCGCTGCCGCGACGCTGGCCTCGTTCGGCGTGGCTGCCACGCTGGCGAACGGAACATTGTTGCTGCGGAACGCGAGCGTCACATCGTTGGAGCCATAGGTGAGAAACGGCTCGAGAAAGGTCAGCGGCTGTGCGGTCGAGATGGCGCCGAACGTGCCATTGACGTGGCCCGACGCGGTCAGAATCGGATAGAGCGTCGCCGTGCCGTAGATGCCCAGCGCGTTGTTGAGGGCGATACCGGCCCCGCCAAGCGTCGCGCCACCGGAAACCGAAAGGCTGCTGGTCTGGCCCGAGGCATTGACCGACACCTTGTAGGTCGCGCCGCCGCCGAACGCCGCAGAACCCGAAACGTTCAGCGTGCCATAAGGGCTTGTGACCGTGCCCGGCGCAATGGTCGATCCGTTTCGCGCGGTGAGCGCCCCGACCGTCCCGCTGCCGGTCAATGCCGCGCCGTTCTCGACCGTGGTGGCCGACGACGCGATGCCGCCATCGACTTCCAGCGTCCCGGCCGTCACCGTGGTCGCGCCAGTGTAAGTGTTGGCGGCGGTCAGGGTCAGCGTGCCGCTTCCGAGTTTTGAGAGCGCTCCGGGTCCTGAGATCGTGCCCGAGATCGTATCATTGTGCGAACCGGTGTTGATCGTCGGATCGTTGACCGTATTAAGGCGAATGTCATTCCCGAGAGCGAGATCGTTCATCAGCTGCAGGGTGGTGTTCTGGTCGAGCGTGAGCGCCCCGCCGCCGAGGGCACTGGCGTTCGTGATCGCCAGCGTGCCCTGCAGAAGCCGGACCCCACCGCTGAACGTGTTCCGGCCGGACAAGGTCTCGGTTCCGCCCGCGAGAATGAGGCCTCCAGTCCCTGAGATGATGCCTTCGAAGGCCCCCGCCGCCTTGGTCAGCGTCAAGCTATTGGCCCCAAGCTGGACGCGGCCCGTTCCGGCGCCCGTCAGGGAGGCGATGGACGGTCCTGCCGCCAACCCGGCCAGGTTCAAGGTTCCACCCACGATGACGCCGCTCGATGTCGCAAGGCTCGTCGTGCCGGTGAGCGACAGGGTGGCCCCGGCGTTGACGGTGGTGGTGCCGGTATAGTTCACCGTCGCGCTGGCTAGGATCTGCGTGCCGCCCGCGACCGTGAACCCTCCCGTATCGCCGGCGATGCCGAGGGTTCCGCCATAGGAGTCCGAGGCGTTCGTCAAGATGAGCGTCTTGCCACCGAGCTTCACTTGGCCGCCGCCGGCACCGGACAATGAGGTGATGGAGGCCTGCGCTCCGTCGATGCCCGAAATGTCGAACGTGCCAGATAGACTGACGCCGCTCGACGACGCGATGCTGCCCGCCCCGGTCAAAGCGAGCGTCCCGCCGCTGATGGTCGTCGATCCCGTGTAGCTATTGAGGCCAGATAGCGTCAGCGCACCGGTCGAAAGCAGGCTTCCGCCGCCGCCGATCACGCCGCCGAAGGTGCCGCCGTTGACGGTCGTCGTCGCACCGGCCAGGTTGGTCAGCGTTCCGCCGCTTCCCTGAAGGTTGCCGATCACGGCGCTGTTGCCGTTGAAGTCGAGCGTCGCGCCAGACGTTAGTTGCGTGACGACATTGGTCGCGGCGGTTTGCGTGCCTAAAAGCGAATTGCCGGCTCGCAGCGTACCGCCGGCGATGATGATCGTTGCTGCCGATCCAGCGGTCAGGCTGGTCGGCGCGAACAGGATGGTGCCAAGATCGGTGGCCGAGCCGAATGTCGCCGTTCCTCCCACGCCAAAGGTGAAAGCACCCCCGATCGTCGCGACGGTCCCTGTCGTTGCGCCGAGGGTCGCGGTCTGGTTGGCGCCGAGGGTGAGCGCGTTTTTCAGGGTGCCTGTCGTCGCCAGTTCGAGCGTCGCGGCATTGATGGTGATCCCGCCCGAGCCCGCAGCGTCGATCGTGCCGGTGCTGACGTGAGAGAGCGAAAGCACGCCGGCATTCACGGTCGTGCCTCCGGAATATGTATTGGGGCCCGACAGGACCTGGGTGCTCGCGCCAGTCTTGATCAGCGACAGCGCGGATCCGCCGTCGGCGACGACGCCTGAAAAACTCGTCGTGCCGCTCGCCGCGCCGAAAGTCAGGCTTGCGGCCGTCGACGCGCCGTTGTTGACCGTGCCGCCGCCGGCCAGGGAGACGATGGTGCTGGTGAAGCCGTTGAGCGTCAGCGAGGCGCCGCTGCCGACCGTGAAGGCGGAATTCGGCGAGAAGCCCCCGGTCGAGCCGGCCTTGAGGGTGCCGGAGCCGACCGTGGTCGGGCCCGCATAGGTGTTGGTCCCCGACACTATGACGATCCCGCTACCGACGCCGCTGCTGTCGATGACCGTAAGGCCGCTCGTGGTTGAGGCACCCGTGATATTGCCCGCGAGCGTGAGGGTGGACGTGTTCGCGTCGATCGTGCCGCCGCCGCTGTTGATGGCGATGAGGTTCGTTAAGGTCAGCGCGCCGCCTTTCTGCGCCTGCAGCGTGCCGCCGCCAAATGTCAGCGCTCCCGTGCCGACCGAGGAAGCGTTGGTGACCTGGAGCGTACCGCCGCTGAGCAGCGTGCCGCCGGTATAGGTGTTGGTGCCGGCCAGGATGACGGTGCCGGTGCCGGTGCCGGCGATGGTCAGCACCCCCGGCGCGCCGTTGCCGTTGGCGATCGTCCCAGCAAGCGTGAAGGTGCCGCCGTTGGCGTCGAGGCTGCCTCCTGTGCCGTTGAGCGAGACCGGGCCGGTGAGCGTCAGGGGCGTGCCTCCCTGCCGCAGCGTTCCGCCGTCGAGCGTCACGGTGCTGGTGCCGAGCGACGCCGAATCGTTGATCTGGAGCACACCGGCGCTGATCGTCGTGCCGCCGCTGTAAGAATTGGTCGCCGACAGGATCAGAATGCCGCTGCCGGTCTTGATGAGCGAGCCGGCGCCCGAAATGGCATTACCCAAGGTGACGGTCGAGGCCGGCTGCACGCCGCTCGCTGGCCCGATGGTGAGGCTCCCGGCGTCGATCGCGATGCCGCCGGTGAGGCCGCTGCCGCTCTGCATCGTCAAAATGTTGGCGCCGCTCGTGAAATCGATTGCCAGCGCCTGGACGTTCCCGCCCGACACGCCGCCCGCGATCAATCCGGCATTGATGATGGTCAGACCCCCGCCGACGACGCCGGTGCCGCCGAGACCCACGGTGCCGACCGTTCCACCCGCCCCGGCTGCTCCGCCATTGCCACCGTGTATGGTTCCGTTGTTGGTCAGCGTGCTGCCGCTCGTGTTGAACGAGAAGCCAATGGCGCCAGCCCCCCCGTTCCCGCCTGTTCCAGAGGCGGACGCACCACCGTTGCCGCCAGCGCCGCCCTTGCTCAAGGCGCTCGACACGACGGAGGTCGCGCCAAGCACGATTGTGCCGATGCCGCCGTTGCCCCCGTCACCGCCCGCGGCACCCTGTGGACCAGCGCCGCCGTTACCGCCCCTGCCGCCGATACTGTTCCCCGTCAGCGTCACCACGCCGGGACTTCCGGCGATAAAGGAGGTTCCGAGGCCGCCACCTCCGCCTCCGCCGCCACCGCCGCCACCGGTGCCGGTCGTGTTGGTCGCGGAGCCGCCGGCGCCACCGTTGCCGCCCGAAGCGCCCGCACCCGACGTCGCCCGGCTTACGCCCAACCCACCGCCGCCACCACCGCCGCCGCCAGAGACGCCAGTGCCGGCGGTTCCATTGTTACCCGCGCCACCGGGAGAGCCGCCGCCAAAGGAGGCGCCGCCAACTCCACCCGCAACCCCGTTCGACGAGCCGCCGGTACCACCGGTCGTTATAGTGGCATTGCCCCCTGCGCCGCCGCCGCCACCGCCATAATAGTTCGGGGGGCCACCCGCACTTGGCGTGCCGTTCGCGCCTGTCGGAGAGGTGTTGGCCGACGAATTGCAGCCGCCCAAAGCGCCGGTCCCGGCTTGCGGCGCATTGGCTCCATTCGCCGCATTGCCGCTTTTGCCGCCCGAGGCGTTAGTTGTGGTGCAAGCGACCTGCGCCTGTGCGGGTTCGATCCAGGCGGGTGCCAATAGCGGCGCCGATCCGCCGAGGATCGTGCCGGCCAGGAGTATCCGGGCCAGTTTTTTTCCTCGTGTGCCGGTCGGCGCAGCGCGTTTCGCCGGATTTCGGCTGCGGCCGGTGCCGACCCGGAAGACGCGGGTCGTCGCGGAGTGACGGCGCGCCGGGACGGTCACGCGCTCGATCCCCTCGGGCTCACCTTCCACAACCGAGACGATCGCCGCATGAGCATGCGCCACGACGCCGGCCGAACAGGCGCCCGCATGAGCCCAAAGCTGCCCGCACCGCCGGGGTGCGGCCTCGCTCAGGAAGGCCGCGACGCCCTCAGCGTCAGGGGCCAGGGGATCGACGAAACACGATGCTTCGCCATGCCATTCGCGATGGACGGCGAGATCGGAAAGAATGAGGGGCAGCCCGGCGCAGGCCGCCTCGGCGGCGGGCATGTTGAAGCCCTCGAAGCGGGAGAGCGAGATGAAAGCCTCCGCGTCCCGATAGAGGGCCGCGAGGTCGCAGTCCGGCACATGGCCGACATGGGTAACGCGGTCCCGCAAACCGCCCGGCAAGCCGTCGCGTTCGGCCTCGAACCCCGCGCCGCCGCGACCAGCCACGATCAACGTCAGGTCATCCCGTCGTTTCGCTAGGCGGGCGAAGAGCCGGAGCAGATTGGGGACATTCTTGTGCGGATGGCAATCGCCATGCTGCACCGCGAGCAGGAAGGGCGCCCGACGCCCCATGCCCGCAGCGCTTGGCACGGCCGCGCCGATCGGCGCTGGTACGACGAAAGAGCGCGTGGGCGCCCCGAAAAGCTGAACGAAGTGATCGCGCGTTGTTCGGCTGACGAAGGCGACGGCGTCGGCATTGGCCTGCGTTTCGGCGAAAGCCCCATGAAGCCAGCGCGATTGCTCGCTCGTGAACAGCTCTGGCACATGTGCGAACTGAACGTCATGGACGATATTGACGACCCTCGGCGCCGGCGCGCCCTGCCGCCGAAGGGCTGGACTTTGGAAATTGGGAATGAAGAAGGTCGAGTTCGGGTCGATGGCGACAAGCCGCTCGATCGCGCGCCGCTCGCGCGGAAGATAGCTTTCGGTACGATCCCCACAGCCGAGCCGATCGGCGATGTCGCGAACGCACACGAGCCGCGCGCCGAACATCACCGAGAATTCCTCCCGCAGCCGGCTCGAAACACGAACAACGCCGCCGATCTCGGGATAATCTTCGACGATATCGAAGAAATAGAGGGTGCGGTCCGACAAGGATCCGGAGACGCTTGTCCTGCCTAAGCATGTCGCGAGATCGAACAGGTTAAGCGACATGATCTCCGCCCTGCTACGCTACATTGGGACTTTATCGCGGAGGGCCGGATCCTTCGGCATCGCAAAACATTTGCCCTGAAACGTCAAGGCACCGCTATTCGCCTCCGCGCGATCGCGAAGGGAACGCGCAAGATGGATTGCAATTTATGCGATTGCATCTTGGAAGCGAGTCAAAATCCCGCATGCCGAAACTTCGGTTGAGGCGGGTGATGTTTTAATCACACCTTCAGGCGATTTGGGGTGTCCAGCCTTGCAGGCCATGAGTGCTGTCGCAAGCCCGACGAAGGGTTGACGCCGCCGCGCGGCGGCTTACCAATCCGGCCGTGGTCCGGGCTCGGCCGTCGTGGTCCGGAGCGTGCGGGAAGGCTCGCGATGCGGCAAAACCGAACCTACACGCTGCTCTTCGGGCTCCTGTATCTGATCGTCGTCGCGCTAATCTGGGCGCAGCCCCCGTGGCTCACGGACCTTCGCAACTTCGTCTTCGACACCTATCAGCGGATCGATGCCCCGGCCTATGACCCGTCGAGCCCGGTACGGATTCTGGCCATCGACGAGAAGAGCCTCGCCACCCTGGGGCAATGGCCCTGGTCGCGCTCGCGATTGGCCGCCATGGTCGAGACGCTCGGCAAGCTTGGCGCCTCCGCCATCGCCTTCGATGTGATCTTCGCGGAACCCGACCGTCTCAGTCTCGAAAATATCCTCGCCGACCTTCCCGACGGCTCCGCGAAGGCGGACCTGACCCAGCATCTCGGAAGCGAGGAGACGAACGACAGCCGCTTCGCACACACCATCGAGGGCAGCCCGATCGTGCTCGGCGTGACCGGGATCGACCATGGTTCGCCGCCCGCCTGGCCCGCCAAGGCCGGCATCGTCATGGCCGGAGACCCGCCTGAAGGCTTTGTTCCGACATTCTCCTCCATCGTGCTGCCGATTCCGATCCTCGCCCAGGCGGCGGCGGGCCTCGGCGCCACCAACTGGCTGCCCGACCACGACCAGATCGTGCGGCGCGTGCCCCTGCTGGTACGCTGCGGCGACACCATCGTTCCCTCCCTCGCCATGGAGGCCCTGCGCCTCGCCCAAGGCGCCTCGACCTATGTGCTGCGCGGCTCGAATGCCAGCGGCACCTCGGCCTTCGGCAAGCACACCGGGCTCAACGCCATCAAGGTCGGCGACATCGAGATCAATACCGGCGCGGACGGCAGCATCAGGCCGCGCTACACCGCGACAGCCCCCGAGCGCTATATCTCGGCGGCCGATCTTTTCGCCGGCACAGTGAAGGCCGAGGATGTCGGCGGCCGGATCATCCTCGTCGGAACGCCGGTCGTCGGACTCGGCGACGTACGGGCGACGCCGCTCGACGCTGCGGTGCCGGGCGTCGAAATCCACGCCCAGGTTCTCGAACAGCTTCTGTCGCGCAAGCTTCTGTCCCGCCCGGATTGGGCGCTCGGCCTCGAATCCGCCTTGACGCTGGTGTTTCTGACGCTTCTCGCGACGACGCTCGCCCGCCTCTCCCCGGCCCTTGCCGCGACATTGTCGGTGGCTGCCATCGCGGTGCTGGCTGCGGGATCGTGGATCGCTTTTAGCCGCTATAGCCTGCTGCTCGACGCCGCCTTCCCGGCGATCGTCATCGGCACGGCCTATCTGTCGGGCGCCTCCGCCCTGTGGCAGAGCGAGCAGCAAGCCAAGCGGCAGGTCCGTCGCGCCTTCGGCAAGTTCGTCTCGCCGGCCGTCGTCGCGCGGATCGCCGAAAACCCCCGGCTCCTGGTGCTCAGCGGCGAGACCCGGGATCTCACGATCTTGTTCTCGGACCTGCGCGGCTTCTCGACGATCTCGGAGGGACTCACGGCGCACGAGGTAGCGCAATTCCTCAACCACTATCTCACCCCGATGACCGACGTGATCCTCCGCCACGACGGCACGGTCGACAAATATATCGGCGACGCCATCGTGGCCTTCTGGAACGCGCCGCTCGATGTGCCGGACCATCCGCGCCGCGCCGTCGACGCGGCCTTGGCGATGCGGGCGGCCCTCGCCCGGTTCAACCTCGATCAGGCCCAACTTGCCGAGCGGGGCGAGAAGGTCGTGCGCGACGTTCGGATGGGCGTGGGCCTTAACCACGGCCCTTGCAACGTCGGCAACATGGGTTCGGTGCAACGCTTCGACTATTCGGCGCTCGGCGACCCCATGAACGTGGCGGCGCGGCTCGAAGCCCTGACCAAGACCTATGGGGTTGACCTCCTGGGCACGATCAGCGTCCTCGAACGAACGCCGCACTACGCTTGGCTCGAAATCGACGAGGTGAAGGTGAAGGGACGGTCGACCGCGACGAAGCTCTTCACCCTCTTCGGCGATGAGGCTCATGCGGCGACGAACGAGTTCAAGGCCTGGGCCGTGCGCCACGGCGCCATGCTGGGCGCGAGCCGCGAGGGGCGACACCGCGAGGCGGCGGAGATCGCCCGGGAACTCGCCGCAATCGCCGAGTCCCATTGGCGACCGCTCTACGACAATTTGGACGGACGATACATCGAGGCGGCCCAAACCGCACCCGAGCCGATCGAGCCCGTGGACCTGGCCCATATCCACGACGCGATGTGAGGGCGGCTTATCTTATCGCCGCTCATTTGTGTAAGCGGAACAGTCATGCCGGATGCCCACCCGGAATGGGGACGCAAAGTCAACCGCGGTAGCCATATCGAAGGAATTAGGGGAACAACCGGCCAAGCCGCAGTCACAACAATTGGATGGAAATGGCAATATAGAATTATCGGTTAGGCCGTTTGCTTTTAAATGCAGGATTTCAGGTCTGTTTCTGTAAAATCATTGCCCTTGAACAGCAACGGCGCGTTCATGGCCTTGGCCAAGGCATAGACGGCGCAGTCACAGAAATTGAGGCGCGCCTTGGAGTCGATACCTTTGCCGTAGCGGCGAAAAGCTTCCAACGCGAAGGCGGCAAGGTGCATATCGTGAGGGATGATCTCCGCCTTGATGAGGGCGAGAAAATCGTCAAGATCATACAGACCGTTGACGCCGCTTTTGGCAAAGATGACCTGTCCGGCCTCCTGATAGCTGACGGCGCTGACAAGGCAGCGCTCGGCAGCGGCGATGGCGTCATAGAAGGCGGTGCGTTCCGGTTCGTGGGTGAGAATGGCAATCAACGCGGATGTGTCGATGACAATCATCGCGGCAAGCCGAAATCATCGTAGCCGATGATTTCGTTGATAGACCTCGGATCGGCCATGGGCCGCGCCGCGCTGCGAGCCGCAATCGCTTCCATTCCGGCAATCAATTCCTCCCTGGTGGGATGTTCCGGCGGCGGAGTGGCAGAACTCCGCCACGGCAACACGTCGCCGGTACGCGCCAGCACTTCGCGGACAACATCGTCCGGCGTCCGGCCCATCTTGTCCGCCTTTGCCAGGAGGATTGCCTCGGTTTCCTGAGAAAGGTTGATCATCCTGGTATGATACCATCCGGGTTGCGGAAAATCCAAAATTTAGGTTCAAGCGCCCTGCGTGGCACTCTTCATCGCCGTGATATCGTCGAGGCCGACGGGAGCATGGCCGGAGGGTGCGGTTGTGTCGGTGTGTTCCGGTCATGACCTACGACAACGGCAACCCACTAATATTCGTCGGGCAATGAGAGTGACCGAAAGTCTTGATTTTCGGGTCACGATCACTGTTTCAAATATCTCGCCTATTCATCGTCGTCCCGCCGCAGGAGCGGCGGCGCGTCGAGCAGCTGGGTCATGAGCCGCCGGATCGACTCCAACTGGGCGGAAAAATGGTCCGCGTCCGGCTGTTCGGCGAACAGGGTGGGGAAATCCAACGGCAAGCCATCCATGCGGTCATCGCGATAGTCGAGAGATGCCATGATGTCGGAGACCGCCTGCCACGCGATGCGCCGACGCAACCAGGGCTGCGTCAGCCGCTCGGGGTGGATATGGTGGCTGACGCGCATCCGGGGGTCGTAGAAAGCCTCAAGGCCGGTGTCGACGATCCGCCGCGTGAGCGCCAAATCCTCGTTCGAAAGCAGCGTCGGCCCAAGCCGTCCCAGGCTCTCCGAAAAGCCGCCGGCGGCCAGCAACACGGATTTCCGGACCGCCAGATTGGCGCCGACCAGCCACTCCCGCGCTCCCAAAGGGCGAGGCTCGGGACCATGGTCGAGCACGCTCAGGAAAGCGTCAAGCCACGGCGGCATCCAGCTTGGCCTCGCGGCGAGCCAGATCGGCTCGACCGGCCCGCCAAGAACGCCGATCGTGGGGCGGGCCGCGAACCGATCGAGGATCGTCTCCGCCCATCGCGGGCTGGCAATCGCGTCGTCATCCAGAAAGGCGACGATGTCGCCATTGGAGAGGGCCGTGCCGATATTCCGGGCTCGCGACAAGCCAGGCCGCTCCTCGATCGCATAGTCGCAACGGCAATCGACCACGAGACCGTCCATGAACTCCACCTGAGCCGCACGGTCGGCCGAATTGTCGACCACGATCAGCTCGAACCGCTCGGCGTCGAGGGTCTGGCCCTCGATCGACGCGATGGCCTTTCGGAGGAACGGGTAGCGGTCGCGGGTGCAGACCACGATGGACAGCGCGACCCTCACGCCACTGGCGCTCAATCCTGGTTGACGTAGCACAGCGCGGGGTTGTTCGGATCGAGGGCGGCGGTCGTCGGCGAAACCGTCGATCGCGCCGTCACGGTCGCGGAACAGAGGCCAGCATCGCCGCCGCAATTATTCGCGGCGAAGTTGACAGGCGTCGCGGAAAACGAAGCGCTGCGGTTCGTCACCCGAGCCGTCTGGCCCGAGGTCTTCAGATCCTCGCAATCGAACTTCTTGAGCTGCGCCTTGCTGAGCTTGCGCGGATCGCCGTCGTATCGTCCACGGGGGCAGATCGCGATCTCGCCTTCGATCAGGGTGACGTTGGTCACCCCCGCATGCACCGACACGTCGAACACCGTGCCGCGAACGCCGATGGTGGCGGTCGTGGTCTTCAGCTCGTAGGCTTTTTTCTCCGACCCGCCGGTGGTGAACCGAAACGCACCGGCGGCGAAATTGACGACCGCCTTGGCATAGGTCGTGTCGCCCTTGTAGACGAAACGATCGAGCTTGACGGTCGAGGTCGGTCCCAGCGCGAGGTTCGTCTCGTCCGAAAACACGAATTTCGCGGCGGAATCCTGCCCGGTCTTCACCTCCTCATTGGCGAAGACATCGTCGCCGACGCTGATCGGCGCGGCTTTCGAGGCGGAAAGCTGCGACACATCGTTGTGCGCGATCGCCGTATTGCCGATCCGGCTTTCCGCGTCAGCCGAGCTGAAGGGCAGTCCGAGACCGAAGGCGATAACGGAAAGCGACAGCAACATTGGATGCGTGGAGCGCGCGCCGCGCCGGGTCTCAGTCTGGAACGAAGAACACGGCATCTTGCTTTCGCTCCTGCAAACACAGATCCGCGACGAGCGATATCGAAGGGCGCGACGATAGCGCCCGCGATCATCTTCAATCCACCGCCACAGGCGATGAGACAGGCTCAAAACAATCATCGAGTCAATGCCCGCGTGATGCCAGAAAACGCTCAGATGTCACCTCTTGCGGTTTCAATTCAGCATCGGCGCAAGGGATGGCTGGATTCGGGTCGGCATCCACACGTATAGGGAGGCGGCGGCTAACCTGGCGCAATCAGCCGGCGGCTGGCGTACGATCATAGGATCGATCGAATGAACGTTCTTCTTCTCGGGTCCGGAGGGCGCGAACACGCCCTCGCGACGTCGATCGCCAAAAGTCCGCTCCTCGGCCGGTTGATCGTCGCGCCCGGCAATCCCGGCACGGCCGCCCTCGGGCGCAACGAGCCGCTCGACATCGACGATCCGGCGGCGGTTTTGGCGCTGGCGCGCCGCGAGGCCATCGACCTCGTGGTCGTCGGACCCGAAGCGCCGCTCGTCGCGGGCGTTTCGGATGCCTTGAGCGAGGCCGGCTTCGCGGTCTTCGGCCCGTCCCGCGCCGCTGCGGCGCTCGAAGGCTCGAAAGGCTTCACCAAGGATCTTTGCCGGGACTTCGGCATTCCGACCGCCGCCTATGGACGGTTTTTCTCCGCCGAGGCCGCACTCGGCCATGTCGCCGCTGCCGCCCTGCCCATCGTCATCAAGGCCGATGGTCTCGCGGCCGGCAAGGGCGTGATCATCGCCGAGACCCATTCCGAGGCCGAGGCGGCGGTGAGCTTCGTCTTCGGGGGCGGATTCGGAGCGGCCGGGGCCTCGGTCGTGATCGAGGAATTCCTCGATGGCGAGGAAATTTCGTTCTTCGCGCTCTGCGACGGCGCGAGCGCGCTGCCGCTCGGCTCGGCGCAGGACCACAAGCGGGTGGGCGAGGGCGACACCGGCCCCAATACCGGCGGCATGGGCGCCATCGCGCCCGCTCCCGCCATGACGGGCGACCTCCAGGCCGACATCATGCGGCGCATCATCGGCCCAACCCTCGGTGGCATGCAGGCACGCGGCATGCCCTTCAGGGGCGTTCTCTTCGCGGGCCTGATGCTGACCCGCGACGGCCCTCAACTGATCGAATTCAACGTGCGGTTCGGCGATCCGGAGACCCAGGCCATCCTGCCGTTGCTCGAGCAGGATCTGCTGCCTCTGCTGCGGGCCACGGCGGCCGGCCAGTTGCCCGTCGAGCCGCTGACGTTCCGGCCCGAGACGAGCGTCGCAGTGGTGATGGCGTCGCGCGGCTATCCGGATCGGCCGCTCAAGGGCACCGAGATCCGGGGCGTCGATCTCGCCGATGCCTTGCCCGGCGTTAAGGTGTTCCATGCCGGTACGCGAGTTGAGGACGGCAGGCTGGTGGCGGATGGCGGCCGCGTATTGACGGTCACGGCCCTCGGCGCGAACGCAACCGAAGCCAGGGCCCGCGCCTATATGGGGGTGGATCTCATCAATTGGCCGGAAGGGTTCTGCCGGCGCGACATTGGCGCAAAGACGACAGGCTCTTAGCCGATCGCATCGCTGGAACTTGTGCTCCGTCCCAGGCTCTTTTAGCATTTTGGCGGCTAGATATAAAACGAGGCCCATATGCTGAACTTTGCCGTATCTCGTAGGCGTTTGATCCAAGCGATCCCCTCGGTCGTCGGTTTGTCTGCTTTCTGCGGCACAGCGGCGGAGGCGGAGGACGTGCCGAACATCCTCGACAAAGACGCCGGCGCAAAAACCTGGAACGGTCCGCCTGCTTGATTTTCGAGATGAGCATTACGCAGGAGACAATGTCGGCGCTTCAGAACGCCTTTGTCGAACTCCACAGGCAGCGGTATCAGAACGTCACGCTGATGATGAATTCCTTCGGCGGGAATGTCTCGACGGCCATCGCGGCCTATCATTTCATCAATACGCTCGGGATCAATTTGACGACCTACAACATGTCGGACGTCAGTTCGGCTGCGGTCCTCATCTATCTTGCCGGCAAAACGCGCCTCGCCAACGAACAGTCACGGTTCCAGTTTCATGCCGCCAAAAACGAATATCAGGGTGCGTTCGGAACCGATGACCTGAACGCTTTTTCCACTGACGTCGAAGAGGTCAATATCAGAATCAAGGAGATTTATCGCTCGAAAATGAATATAGGCGATGGCGAATACGGTAAATACATGAGCTCAACTCTCCACTCGGTCAGGGTTCAGGAAGCGTTACGGATCGGCCTCGTGACCAAGATCGACGACCCGTCGCTCGGGGCGTCGGTGTTTTTTTCCGGTTCCTGTCCCGACGGCCAAGAACACCTTCTGAGCCTCCTCCGAGCGACCGGCAATTGCGCTCCGGCACCCGGCCAGCGTAGAGGAAGCGTCCCTGATCGATCGCGGAGGCGAGACCCGAGGATTGAACAATGCCCGACCTTGCCGACCTTTTACCCGGATTCGCGTCCCGGTACGTGCCGACCGAGGCCGGCCGCGTCTTCGCGCGAATCGGAGGATCGGGGCCGCCCGTCGTGCTGCTCCACGGTTTTCCCGAAACGCTCGTCATGTGGCATCGCATCGCCCCGGCGCTCGCAAAGCGTTTCACCGTGGTCGCGATGGATCTGCGTGGCTATGGCTGGTCCTCCGCGCCGCGCAGCCATGCGGGCGAGGCCTACACCAAACGCGCCATGGGCCAGGATGTCATCGCCGTCATGGATGACCTCGGTCATGCCGCCTTCGCGGTGGCGGGGCACGACCGCGGCGCCCGCGTGGCCTATCGTCTGGCCCTGGATCATCCGGGCCGCGTTTCCAAACTGGCCCTGCTCGACATCTATCCCACGATCGAGGTCTGGCGGAAGATCGAGGCGGGAACCGAGGATGCGCCGCATTGGCCTTTCCTTGCCGAGCCCGAGCCTGGCCCCGAACAGGAAATCGCCAAGGGACCCGACGCCTATTTCGAGGGGCTGATGCGAAAGTGGGCGCGCGGCGACAGCCTCGAAGGCTTCGATCCCCGCGCCTTGGCTCATTATCGTGCGGCCTGGGGCGACCCGTCCCGCATTCACGCCTTCTGCGAGGATTACCGGGCCGGTGCCACGCTCGACCGGCAGGCCGACGAGGCGGACGAAGCCGCCGGCAAGACCATTGCCTGCCCGGTGCTGGTGCTTGCCGGCACCGACTATCTCGTGTCGTCCGTCGGCGAGACGCCGCTCGACATCTGGCGCCGCTCCTTTGCCCCCCAGGCGACTGGTGAGACGTTCGACGCTGGGCATTTCATCGCCGAGGAGGCGCCGGACGCCACGCTGCGG
The DNA here is from genome assembly GCA_965214365.1 of Lichenihabitans sp. GTDB lineage: Bacteria > Pseudomonadota > Alphaproteobacteria > Rhizobiales > Beijerinckiaceae > Lichenihabitans. The sequence goes on along the minus strand of CBDCBM010000001.1, from coordinate 322,382 downwards.
GCCCTGGACGCCTTTCTATGAAACCCCTGCCCGACCTCGTCACGCCACACTCGCCGCTTCGGCCGCCGGCGGGATCCATCTCCCTGGCACTTGGCTCCGGAGGAGCGAGGGGGATCGCCCATATCGTCCTGCTCGAAGTGCTCGACGAGCTTGGCCTCCGGCCGCGTCTCATCGTCGGAGCCTCGATGGGCGCCATCATTGGGGCCGCCTATGCGGCGGGTTTTTCTGGAACGGCCTTGCGGCAGCATGTGTTTCAGACATTGCGGCGGCGGCAGTTCGTATTGGCACGACTGCTCGAAGCCCGCGTTGGGCGTTTCGCCGACATTCTCACGCGAGGACTTGCCAATCCGGTGATGGTGGATGCCGAGCGGATGCTGGGGTTCTTCTGGCCGGACGGGATGCCGGAGCGGTTCGAGGATCTGGGCATCCCGCTGAAAGTCGTAGTGACGGATTTTTTTGCCCACGACGAACTCGTCATCGACAGCGGCGACCTCGCCAGCGCGGTGGCGGGCTCGATGGCCATTCCAGGACTCGTGCGACCGGTGCCGCGCGACGGGCGGATGCTGATCGACGGAGGCGCCGTCAATCCGCTGCCCTATGATCTCGCGGCGGACGAGGACACGATCGTCATCGCGAGCGATGTGACCGGCGGTCCGGTATCTCCGACAACCGGGATACCGAGCCCGTTCGAGGCGATGTTCGGCGCCGCTCAGATCATGCAGATCGCCATTACGACTAAAATGCTCAAGGCCCGGCCGCCTGATCTCCTGGTGCGACTGCCGATCAACGAGTTTCGCGCGCTCGACTTTTTCCGCTTCGCCCAGATCTTGCGGGCTGCCGAGGATATGAAGGACGAGCTCAAGCGCGAGATCGAGGCCGCCTTAACGCGACGCGCCAGCGTTCGAGGTTCATAATAGGGGTCGCCTCAAGAGCATCATGCTCCAAGGTCCGCTAAAGTCGCGCGGGTCTCCGCATCGGCAACGCCATCCACGAGCGCGGGCCTGAAATGGCGCTGAAAGGCGGACACGACGACGCGTGTCGCCTTATCGTAAAGACCCGTAACCTGAACCGCATAGCCATAGGCCGCAAGACTTCGCTGCAGGTTTTCGACTTCCGCGCCCTGGTCGCCCGGACGCAAGTCCTTTTCCAAACCCCTCCGCGCGCTCACCCACCGACCCAACCCCTCGGCGTGAAGCTCGTCCCACGGAAAACGCTCGCCAGGGTCCTGCTTGCGGCCGGGCGCGATGTCCGAATGGGCCAGCAGCCGTTCGGGACGCATGGCATGGCGGGTCATGATGTCCCGCGTGAGCCCGATGACGGCCCTAATCTGCTCCGGCGGAAACGGCGGCAGCCCGAAATCATGTCCGCCATTGACGATCTCGATGCCGATGGAGGCTGAGTTCATGTCGCCGACGCCGTGCCAGGACGAGCGGCCCGCGTGCCAGGCGCGACGCGTCTCGGCCACAAGCTGCAGCACCCTCCCATCCTCCTCGACCACATAGTGGCAGGAGACCTGCGACGCTGGATTGCAAAGCCAGGCGATGGCGGCGGCACCGTCGACCATGCCGGTGTAGTGCAGGATAATGCAGTCGGGCCGCCCCGTCCTTTCGCCATGGTTCGGCGAGGCAAAAAGCCTGTCCACGCAAGGGCTATCGGCCCGGAGGAGCGTTTCCCCTTTATCCGTCACGGCTCAATAGCGAGCGATGCGCAGGCAGACGGGCACGCCATCGGCATCGTAGCCCCACCGCAGGCAGGCAGGCCCTGGCCCTGGCGGCGGAAGGGGCCGGGGCGTCGCCGCCGCGCCGAGGATCGCGCCGCTGGCCGCGCCGATAGCGCCACCGATGAGGGCTCCACCGGCACGGCCGGACGCCAATCCGCCGATCAGCGCCCCGCTGGTCCCGCCGATCACCGCGCCGCGCGCCGCATTCGCATCCTGCGGCGTATTGCACCCCGACAGGGCAAGCGCTGAAACCAGGGCCGCAGCCACCACCACGCTACGCTTCATTCCACTCTCCTCGACAACCTCAGCACTTCAGTGCCCACGAATGCCGGATCTTGCCTGAACGACGGATGATCGACCGTACGGCCGAGCCTCGATTTTCGGCAAGATTCAAAGCAAATCCGTGAGAAAGGACGATGCAGAAAGACTGAATGCGGAAATTCCAATGACTGCCGCCGTACCGCCACAGTCATCACTGGGACTCATGTGGCTGAAAGCACACATAGCCCCAAAATACCTTCTCTGTCCTTAATGTTTACCTAACAGCTGACTGATTTGACCGCTGTGGCCCTGTTTTCAGCACAATTGGGACGCGGTCTGCATCGTTCTCAGGGCTGTCGAAAGGACGAACGTTTGCCGGCTTTCCCACGCGTGATGTTGATCGTCGTTTCTCTGGTGGCGTCTACGACCTTTGCCAAGGCCAGCGGCGACGCGATTCGGCAGGTTCCCATTCCGCCCGAGCGCCCCCTTCTGCTCGACTTTGCTCCGACCTTGTCCAAGGTCGCGACAGACGAGAGTTCCCGCTCCCGTCGGTTTCGGCATGGCCGAGGCAGCCGTCCAGCCGATGCGATCGCCGAAGCCAAGCCGGATCCCTCGACGCCGGCCCCGATCTCAACTAATACTGAAGCCGCTGCGGCGACGCCCGCCGCTAAGAGCGAGGCGATAGCGGAGGGTCAGCGCGAAACCGCCGCGCCCACGTTGGCCGACCTCGTCACTCGGCATGCCAGGGACAATGGGGTGCCGGTCAGCCTTGCCCAGGCCGTGGTGCGTATCGAGAGCCGGGGCAACCCACGGGCGTCGAATGGCGGCGCGTTGGGTCTGATGCAGATCAAGCCGGCCACGGCACGAGCGGTCGGTTTCAATGGAGGCGCCTCGGCGCTCTTCGTGGCCGACACCAACCTCCATTTTGGCATGAAGGTCCTCGGGGAGGCGTTCCGCTCATCGGGCGGCGATGTCTGCCGGGCGCTCATGCTCTATCAGTCGGGTCATCTCGCGACCCGCATGACCCGATCCAACCGTGCCTATTGCACCAAGGCGCGTGCCATCATGGCGGGCGCATAGGTCACGTTCATAGAAAGCACAAGCGATCGTGGCGGATTGGAATCCAAATCTTTACAAGCAATTCGAAGACGAGCGCACCCGGCCGGCACGCGACCTGCTGGCCCGCACCACAATCGATCGGCCACGCGAGATCGTGGATCTTGGCTGCGGGCCTGGTAATTCCACCGAACTCCTGGTAGAGCGTTACCCCGACGCCCGCGTGATCGGGATCGATAGTTCGGCCGCCATGCTCGTCAGCGCCCGAGCACGCCTGCCCGGCGTGACCTTCATCGATGCGGCGATCGAAAGCTGGAGTGCCGAACGGCCGCTTGACCTGCTCTTTGCCAATGCGGTGCTGCAATGGCTGCCCGACCATGCGACCTTGCTGCCGCGCCTCTTCGCCATGCTGGCCCCCGGAGGCGTGCTGGCGCTCCAGATGCCGGATAATTTCGCCGAGCCGTCGCATCGCCTGATGCGAGAGGTCGCGGCGGAGGGCCCTTGGAGCCATCGCTTCGAACTCGCCGGCGCGGCACGAGCCCCAAATGTGCTCCCCGCCGAGGCCTATTACGATCTCCTCGCGCCCGTCGCGTCAGCGACTGATGTGTGGCGCACGGTCTATCGTCATCCCATGGCCTCGCCCACCAGCATCGTGGATTGGCTAAGCTCGACGGGCCTGCGGCCCTTCATCGATCGGCTCCCCGAGGAGGAGAGGCCCGCATATCTGGCCCGCTATGAAGCGGCGATCGGCGAGGCCTATCCGGCGAGAGCCGACGGACTGCGGCTTCTGGCTTTTCCCCGGCTCTTCATTATGGCGCGCCGCAAGGGCTGAAGCCAAAGTTTATGGCCGACCGCCTATCTTGTTCGGCGGCTTTGGAGGCCAGGACGCATTGGGACGCTCCAGGCTTTGCTCGTGCCCGATCGCCCGTTCCACCATGTCGATGAACTGCTGAAGGTTCATGAAATCATGGGCGGATTCTGCCGACGAATGAGGATCGGCCAACATCCCGGTGACAAGGCTGCGGCGGTCCTCGACGAGGCTGTCACGCAGGCCCCGCAGGGATTCGATATGTTCCTTCGACAAATCATTCTCCTTTGCCCGCCGCCTCGGCCCGTGCCCGGCGGCAAAAGCTTTGGGCGGCTAGGCCTGTTCCATAAACCGAAGCGGACGAAACGAATCGGTCAATCCGGCCGCGAGACTACATACCGCCTTCATCGTTGGCACCGGGCCTCTGGCGATTCTGCGGCGCACGGTTCCACATCATCGACGACAGCTTCCAGGTCGTCCCGATCTTGTGCCAAAGCATCAGGTATTTATAGGCGACGCGCTCGTCCCTTTGCTGCTTCACGCGCATGCTCAGCGTGCCCGAGTCACGAACAGCGTCGCCTCCAAGCGCCTCCATGTCGCTCGACATCAGCTTCAGACCTTCGTTTTGAAGAGCCATGTTGCTGAAGAAACCGGCCATCGACGGACCCTTCACCGTCCCTCGGCCTGGAGGAAGGATCATGGCATTTGGCGCGAAAAAATCCGACAGCGCCGAAATCTCACCGTTGTTGATGGCCTTGATGAAAATCTCCCCGGCCCGCTCGATCGCTACGACGTCCTCAACTGGAATGGACAAAGATTCCCCCTGTTTGAAACGGCCCGGGTCCTGTCGGATCTGGGCACCTGAAATGAATGTGTCCGTGACAATGACTAGTTAGTGTGTCCCACGCTCAAAACCCCCTTATCCTGAGCCCGCCGAAGCGATGAGGAAAGCAAGGAGCCAGAGCCCTATGGGTCGGCTTGCACCGCAGTAAAACTGACGAGGTCAGGCCGCGAGCTTGCGTACATCGGCCATCCAGGCCTTGTGGATCTCATAGAACTCGTCGCCGCGCTTCGGATCGATCTGGTAGCCGAACGAGATCGCGCTGCGGAAACCCGACCCCACGACAGGGGTCGTCGCATGGATGCATTGCGAGGCGAGGTTGAGCCAGGCGTCGCCCACCGAAACCGCGATCGGCATGCCTTCCAAGAGCGGGATGCACCCCCCTGGCTGCTGCACCAAGACGTTGATGCGGACATGACGCTTGCCCGGAAGATCTGGGTCGGTATGCGGATGGATGGAGCCGCCGTCGGTGATGTAACCGACGAAATCCTTGAGGGTGGGCGGCACTACATATTCGCCGATCTCGTAATGCGCCGCGAGGTGCTGCTTCATGTCGTAGAGCACCTTGTCGCCATCTGGCGTCACATAGTCCATCTTGAGGAACTTGCGGTTCCCGCTCGCCTGGTTGGCGCCGAACTGATCGATGTTCCGCTGGATCAAATCGTTGACATATTGGACGAATTCAGCCGAAACAATATTCTTTGATACCAAGGGGTATGGCTGCGGTTCCATCATCGTCGCATCCTCCTAACGTCCTCGATCGGACATCTTCTGCGCAAAGTCGTCAACGCCGAACTGCTTTTGGGGCCAAGTCGGCGCGCCGCAAAGACGCTCATTCGGTCGATGAACACGACATGACCGGCGCGTTCAAGCATTATTCAAGCCGCCAGAGTAATCTCCGGGAAATGTGATAGACTGGAGCTTCCGATAACGTGACACGTACCCTGGACTGAATTGCTGCGGCTCAAGGGAGGCCTAGGCCGATAAAGTGTCGGGCTGCAATTTGAAAGCGTACCAAAAGCTATCCCGCCGTCATGTCGCCACCATGAACGATTGGGATGAGAGTGGCGCGAGCGCAGACACAAACGGCGCGCGCGTTCGATTGGCATCGATTGGACAAAGGACGGCATAAACCCATGTCATCACTAGAAGCGATACCGCTATTCGGTGGTGGTTTCATGGCCGTCGCGCAGGTCGCGGGGCATCACGGCATACAATGTTCGTCCGCCCATCTGTCCCACCAGCTCGCGCTGGGGGACGTTCCGCCAGACGGAGCGGATCTGGCCCGGGCCGCCATCATGGTGGGTCTTAAGGCGCGGGTGATCCGCGACCCCAGCGCCAAGCGCCTGAGCACCATCCCCGTCCCGGCGATCATGAAGATCAAAGACGGGACTTGGGCGGTTTTCGGGGTCGAGACATCGCCGGGGCTCTACCGGCTGATCGATCCGGTCACGCGACGGCAGGAAAATCTCTCGCTCAAGGACATCCTGGAGCGGCTCGATCACGACGTCATCCTCATCGGCAAAAGCGCGGAGCTTGCCGCCGAACAGGTGAAGTTCGGCCTGGCCTGGTTTTGGCCGGCCATGAAGCGCTATCGCAAGCCGATGGTGCATGTGCTGATCACATCCTTCTTCATCAACGTGCTCGGCCTCGCTACCCCGCTGGTATTCCAGCTCGTGGTAGACAAGGTTCTGGTCTCGAAGAGCTATTCGACGCTGGTCGTGGTCATCACCGCAATGGTGCTGATCTCGGTCTTCTCTGCCATCCTGCAATATCTGCGCACCTACGCACTCAACCACACCTCCAATCGCATCGACGTCGAACTCGGCGCCAAGCTCTACGCGCATCTGGTGCGCCTGCCGATTTCCTATTTTGAGCGGCGGGCGGCGGGCATCATCGTCACGCGGGCTCGTGAGATCGAGACGGTGCGCCGTTTCATGACCGACCAGGGCCTCACCTCGTTCATCGATCTGTTCTTCATCTTCATCTATATCGCGGTTTTGTGGCTCTATTCTCATACGCTGACGCTGATCATCCTCACCCTGACGCCGCTCTATCTCGTCATCGGCCTCGCCATGCGGCCGGCCTATCGCCGCAAGCTGAAAGACAAGTTCCGGCGCTGGTCGAAGGGGCAGCAGCTCATCGTCGAGACCGTGGTCGGCATTCAGACCATCAAGGCCTCGGCGGTCGAGCCGCTGTTCCAGAAAATGTGGGAGCAACGGCTCGCGGCCTATGTGAAGACCAGCTTCGAGAGCATCATGCTCGGCACACTGGCCCAGACCGGGGTGCAGTTCATCACCAAAATCTCCACCGCGTTGATCCTGTTTTTTGGAACCCAACAGGTGATCGCAGGTTCGATGACGGTCGGCGGCCTCATCGCATTCAGCATGATCTCCCAGCGTATGACGCAGCCGATTTTACGCTTCACCAAGCTGTACCAAAGCTTCCAGGACATGCAGGTGTCGCTGGAACATCTTGCCGACATCTTCGACGAGCCGATCGAGCAGCATACGCAGACATTGAGCGCCCTGCCCCCATCCCAAGGCGCGATCGAACTCAAGAACGTCACGTTCCGCTATCGGCCGGAGCTTCCCGAGGCGGTGCGCGGCCTCAACCTCAGCATCGCGGCCGGCGAGGTGATCGGCATCGTGGGACCATCAGGATCAGGCAAGTCGACGCTGACCAAACTGATCCAGCGCTTTCATGCGCCGAACAAGGGCGAGATCCTGCTCGACGGGATCGACATCGCGCAGGTCGATCCGGCCTGGCTGCGGCGTCAGCTCGGCGTCGTGCTGCAGGAAAACTTCCTCTTCAACCAGACCGTTCACGAAAACATCTGCCTGGCGCGTCCCGATATGTCGCGGTCCCAGGTGGTCCGTGTGGCCCGGCTGGCCGGCGCGGACGAATTCATCTCCAAGATGCACCAGGGATATGACACGGTCATTGAGGAGCGCGGCGCGAATCTCTCGGGCGGTCAACGCCAGCGCATTGCCATCGCCCGGGCGCTCGCCACCAATCCACGCATCCTGATCCTGGACGAGGCGACGAGCGCTCTCGATTACGAGAGCGAGCGCATCATCCGCAACAACATGAACCAGATTTCGGAAGGCCGCACCGTGATCATCATCGCCCATCGGCTGGCGGCGGTCCGCAATTGCGATCGGATCGTGGGGATGATCCGGGGCGAGATCACCGAGATTGGGTCGCACGAAGAGTTGATCCGTCGCCGTAACGGCCTCTATGCGCGCCTGTGGGCGCTGCAAACCGACCAGGTGAGCGCATGAGACACCCTGTGTCCACCCCTGATTTTTCAGGCTGCAATTTTAGCTGCGGCGCGGTGTTGTTTCGGGTCGTAAAGGGCCTGGTTTTGCCAGGCTTTCCAGAGGACGCGGAGCCAGGCGCGGGCGAGGATACGGATGGCGTGCGGGTGCTTGCATCCGCGTTGACGGGCTCTGCTATAGATGTCTGCTGCCCAGGCCGAGGCATGTCGCGAGTTGTCGGCGAAGCAGGTGACGGCCTTTCGGAGGTTCTTGTTACAGGCCCATCGGAACACGACGCCGCGGCTTTTGCCGGAGGCGTGGGTGACGGGACAGACGCCGGCCTCGGCGGCGAGCTGATCTTCGGTGGGGAAGCGCTCGCGGACGTCGCCGAGTTCGGCCAGGATCGCTGCTGCGCAGATGCGTCCGGCGCGGGGGAAGGACATGACGATCTTACCGTCGGGCAGGTCGGCCACGGCGTGCTCGATGCGCGAGGACAGCTTGGCGATCTCGCCGACGAGGCGTTCGAGGATGGCGACGAGCGCGCGGGCGATCTCGCCCTTGGCGTCGGCCTCTGCATCGCTGGCGAGGCCCGTGGGCGCGGCCTTCAGCCGGGCCAGGAGTTCGGTGGGAGATCTGCGCCCGCAATAGGCGTGCTGGGCCATGAAGCTGGCGAGGCGCTTTTCGCCGAGACGGCTGGCGCTGTCGGGCGTGGGATAGCGGCCGATGAAGGCGAGCGCGATCGGGCTGTCGATGGCGGCGAAGATGGCGGCGGCGCCCGGCCAGAAGCCCTCGAGCAGGCTGCGGAGCTGGTTGGCCAGGGCAATGCGCTGGTCGACCAGGTCGCCGCGTGCGCGCACCAGGGCCCGCAACGCCCGGATGTCGTCGGAGGTCGGCAGCAACGGGCGGAATCGGTGACCGTCGGTGCGCAGGATGTCGGCCAGCATGAAGGCGTCGCCCGGATCGCTCTTGCCGCCGGCGGCGCGGTAGCGCGGCCGGCAGGCTTTGACGACGTTGGGGTGGATCGGGATGACGGGGTGCCCGGCCTCGACCAGGGTGTCGACGATCAGACCCGACGGCCGCTCAATGGCGATCGGCAGGTCGGCCGGTGGAGCGACGCGCTTGAGCTTGGCCGCCATGTCGGCCAACCCTGCCGCATCGTGGCGGACCTCAAGGCGGACGACGACCTGACCGGCGCCGTCGATGATGCAAAGGGCATGGCTTGCGCCGCCCCAGTCCAGACCCCCATGAAAAGCCATAGCCTTATCTCCTCGGCTTGCGTTAGTTTCGCCCGAGCCGGGAGATCGTGCGGATCGCTCACTGACAGGCGCTCTGGCTGGCGGGCACTGGCGCTTCACCCTGTGGTCCGTCCCGGTCTCCCGGCACCTGCCGTGCGGCTGGTCTCATGCGGGCCGTCAAGCGGCAAGCGACGAAGGCCGTCACGGCAGGGGCTCGGGTTGGCGGATGCTACGCCACTTGATCGCTTCGCACCCGCCAACCCGAAGGTGCACCAGTGAGCCGCGATCAATTGACCGTCGTCGGACAGTCCCCAGACGGGCGCGAAGACCAGGGTCCTCGGCAGCGTCAGAGTCCTGAGCAGAGCGAGGGTCGAGGACAGGGCGAAGGTCCTGGGCAGCGCCAGGGTTTGGGACAGGGCCAGGGTACAGGGCAGGGTCGTGGGCAAGGCCCAGACCGTCAGGGTCCAGGACAAGGCAAGGGGCCGGGACCCGGGCGTGGTCAAGGGCCAGACCGTCAAGGCCCGGGACAGGGACAAGGTCCTGGGCAGCGCCAGGGTTCGGGACAGGGACAAGGTCCTGGGCAAGGGCGTGGACCGGGCCGTCAGGGTCCGGGTCAGGCACTGGTGCCCGTGAAGGGCCCCCAGTTGCGGCATATGCGACGACCCGAAATCGACCTCGACGATCTCTGGGCACCCGTCAAATATGAGCGGATCCCGTTAGATCGGGAGTTCCTGCCCGGTGCATTGGAGATACTTGAGGCCCCGGCCTCGCCGATCCGAATCGCGCTGATGTATGCGATGTGCTCCCTTGTGGCTGCGGCAATCGCCTGGTCCTGGTTCGGCCATCTCGACGTCTATGCCGAAGCGACGGGCAAGTTTCAGACGAGCGGACGCACCAAGGTGGTGCAGCCGCTGGAATCGGGCAAGGTAGTCGCCCTCAAAGCCAGGGATGGCGACGAGGTCAAGGAAGGCGACGTGCTGGTTCAGCTGGACGCGACGGCGGCCTTGGCGGATCAGACCGTGGCGCAAGTCGGCCTCAACGATGCGCGAGCCGAGATCCTGCGCCGGCAGACCGCCATCGCGGCGGTGGAAAAGGACAAGGTCGATGTGAATGTCCCGGTGCTGTGGCCTGACGCGATCCCGCAAGAGGTGCGCCAGCGCGAGGAGGCCGCCCTCCATAGCGATCTGTCGTCCCTCTCCGCGACGCTGACCAATCTTGCGGCACAAAAAACCCAAGCCGAATCTCAACGCGACAAGTATCAGGCCAGCATCGTTCCGCAAAAGGCGGTCATCACGCTGATCGGCGAACTCGTCGGCATGCGGGACGAATTGTTCAAGAATGGCTGGAACAGCCGGGCCACCCTCGTCACCATGCTGCAGCAGCAAGCGGAAGCCCAATTGGCGCTATCGAACCTCGAAGGCAGCCTCGCGACCGCCATCGCGTCGATTCCGGTGATCGAAACCGAGATGGTCAAGGCCCGCCAGACCTTCCTCGATACCAATACGCAAAAGCTGGTGGACTCGGAGCAGAAGGCCGACACACTGGTTCAGTCGCTCGCCAAGGCGACCCTCAATGTGGAGCATATGACGCTGCGCGCACCCGTGAGCGGAACCGTGCAGGCCACCTCGGTGACGACGATCGGTCAGGTGCTCGCGACCGGCCAGCAGGTGATGGACGTGGTGCCGGACGACAGTCCCATGGAAATCGAGGCCTATATCCTCAATACCGACGCCGGATTCCTCAAGGTCGGCCAGGAAGCGACCATCAAGGTCGATACCTTCCCCTATACCCGATACGGTACGATTCCGGGCATCGTGACGAAGGTCGCAACGGACGCCCTACCGGGCAAACAGGCGCAAAAGCAGCAGACCAGCCCCTCCTCGGCGCCCGACGGCTCGATGTCGATCACCAGCGCCGCGCAGGAAACTTCGGATCTCGTCTTCCCGATCATCGTCGTGCCTACGAAAACCACGATGATGGTCGATGGGCACGAACGGCGGCTGACATCGGGCATGACCGCGACCGTCGAAGTGAAGACGGAAAGCCGCCGCGCGATCGACTATATTCTCTCGCCTCTTCACGACATCTTATCATCCTCAGGCCAGGAACGATGAAGACGTGTGTCTTTATGATAGACCGCTGACTTTATAGTCCTCACGGTTATTATGCTTGACGATCCATTATGCGCCGTGACGATGTCGGCGTTCCCCGCCGGGGTCGTCAGGCTGTTCTCAGTCGTTCCGCGTCCAAGATCGGCTGCGGCTCCAGGGTTGCGGACCCCTTCCCAACCCGATCAAGCAAGGGGATAGATTTATGTACTACTCATACGGCTATGGAGGCTATTCCGGCTACAGCTATGGCTATGGCTATGGCTATGGTTATGGTTATGGTTATGGTTATGGTTATGGTTATTATGGCAGCTACTACGGCTATAGTGGCTATTATGGCTATGGCTATGGCTATGGCTATGGCTATGGTTATTATGGCTATGGCTACTATGGCGGCGGTTATGGATATTATGGCTCCTATTATGGCGGATACTATAGTTACAGCGGTGGTTATTTTGGTGGATTCTACGGTTATTATGGCGGTTTTTATGGCTATTATGGCGGATATTATGGCTACTACGGTTAGCGGGCCCGCGCCGCACAGGGAGCACATCGACGCTCGATACAAAAGGGTCGAGGCGCGACCCATCCGCCTTCGATCGCCGCTCTGCCGAGGGGGTTGCCAAGCCGGCCGGCCTGCGCCACTCGTGCTCTGAGATTTTTGGGTTTACAGGCGGCGGGCATTCACCCGCCGCGAATTCGGCTGCCCCGAACCCGGGCGCGTCACGAGGATTGTTCTGCATGGATAACGGCATTCACTTCATTTCAGGCTTGCCGCGTTCGGGTTCGACGCTGCTTGGCGCCATCCTCCGGCAGAATCCGAAGCTTCATGGCGGCATGTCGAGCCCGGTCGGAGCGATCGTCTCCCGCGCCCAGTCCGCGATGGGGCCGCGCAGCGAATTCTCTTCGATGATTACGGAAACGCAGCGGCGCAACGTCCTTTCCGCCGTGTTCGACTCTTTCTACAAAGGCACCCACGAACAGAAAATGGTCATCGACACCAATCGGATGTGGTGCAGCCGTTTGCCCTTCCTGGCGGAATTGTTCCCAGAAGCGAAGATCATCGTCTGCGTGCGTGATCTCGTCTGGATCATGGATTCCTTCGAGCGGGTCTTGCGCAAGAACGCGCTGGGCCAATCGAAGATGTTCAAGCCGCAAGACGCGGTGACGGTCTACACCCGGGTCGCGTCGCTGGCCTCGCCCGGCGGCACTGTGGGCTTCGCCTGGAACGCCACGCAGGAGGCTTTTTATGGTGAACATGCGCACCGCCTCATTGTAGTCGACTATGAGGGCCTGACCCGCGAGCCCAAGCGTGCCCTCGAGGCGATCTACGAGAAGCTGGGGATCCCGGCCTTCGACCATGATTTCGAGAATGTGGTCTATGGCGAGGGTGACGAATTCGATTCCAATCTCGGCGTGCCGGGCCTTCACACGGTCGGCCGTAAGGTCCGCTACGCCGAACGTCCGACCATCCTGCCTCCGGAACTCTTCGAGCGCTTCAGCGGCCGCAATTTCTGGCGCCGACCTGGCGCCAATCCCAGGGACGTGACGGTGGTCCTGCCTCCCGCGCCCAAGGATGGGCCTCGCCGTATGCCCAACATGGGAATGGGGATGGGCGGTGGCGGACGGATGCGCCCGCCGGCCGGGGCCTGAGCGCAACGCCGCGTCGATCGATCGACTCCAATGAGCGAGAGCGAGAGGATGATGTGGGCCGAAATCCCTCGCCGACTTATTGGCATCATGCTTGCGTTCATGGTGCGGTCATCTCCACAAACGGATAGTGCCTAAAGCCACACGAACTCGCGGTGTCGCCGAAAGTCACAGTATCGCTTGCTGTCATCCGGCGCCTACCGCAGGCACTTCACCGAGACCATGCCTATGTTTGGACGGAAGCCCGCTCTCGCCATCGGCGCCCTGATCGGCCTATCGTTTTCCTGGGCCGCGGGTGCCCAGAGTTTGCCGGTTCCACCATCGCAGGCCGGATCGGCCTTGCGCCTGGCACAATATGACGGACCGCCCGGCTTCGATGGTCCCGGCCCAGACGGCTATGGGCCGCCGCCGGGCATGGAGGGACCGCCGCCAGGTTACGGGCGCCGATCGGGCTACGAAGCCGGCCCTGGATTTGACGGTGGCCCGGGATATGGCGGTCGCCCCGCAGACGGCGGCGGACCCGGATATGATGGCGAATACAGGCCGCGCCAACGCTCGGCCCATGCGCAGGGTGGCGGTGTCCAGCATGTCACCTACCATGGCTTTCGCATCGACCTGTCGGAAGCCGGGGGCAGTCGCAACCTCACCAGCCAGATCGCCTCGATGGAACATCAGATCGACCTTGTCGACAGTGTTGGTCTGAGCATGGCCGATCTCAGCCTGTTTCGGAACTTTCCGATCAAGATCACCAGCACGATGCATGGGGGCGGCCATTATAGCGGGGGCCCGGTGGTCACGATGGGCAGTCTCAGCGCCTCGGATCGGCGGCCCGTGCTGCTGCATGAATTCATGCATGTCTACCATCGCAACCGACTAGCCGAAGGGTTTCAAAACCCCGACATCCGCGCCTTCTACGAGCAAGCCAAGAGTAGCGGCGGCTACCCGGAGGGCTCCTATATGCTCAAGGACCCTGCGGAATTCTTCGCCATGACGGCCAGCTGCTATCTCTACGGAACCGTGGCCCGACCGCCGTTCGATCGTGCGACGATCCGCACGCAGCAGCCCGATTACTACTCCTATCTAGCCCGCTTGTTCGGACCGCCGCATGGCAGCCACTCGGCCGGGAGCGTGCAATCGAGGCTCTCGAACCACGGCCGCGGTGGGTATGATCGTGCGCCCCAGGAAGAGACATACAACTGAGGTCGGCAAACGACGGCGGCGGTCCGGCTGCCTTGCGCCGTCACGACCGAGAGGCGGCCGCGCGTTCGATGAGCTCGGCGACCTCCTGCGGGGATTCCTTCACCGGAACGATGCGTGCCGCCTCTTTGTCCGGCGCCGTGGTCAGCAGTGCCGCGCCACCGGTCTTGTTGGGGGCGATAACCACCACCTGATCCATGTTGACGTGAATTGTTACGCCGGTGTTGGCTTGCGTCAGTCGAAGCCATGCCATTCAACTCGTCTCCTTCGTTGGTTCCAGCGGCTCGGACGGCTCGGCCGACGTGCCGCTTCCGCCCGGATCGTCGGACATGCCGGATATGCAGGCCGAGACGCGCGGGTGCAAGGCCGGCGAAGGGGGCAGCCTGAAAAGGCGATGGACGTCCCTTGCGAAACCCCGGGACTTTGAATTGTGGGACGTTGGAACTAAACCTGTCCAGCCGCAGGAGGAATAGATGACGGACGACAATCAAAGTCAGGCGATCACCGCTCTCAACGAAGCGCTCGCCATCGGGTTCGAAACCGCTGATTTCGAGGCGTTGAAGGCTCTCCATACCGAGGATTCGGTGCTTCTGCCCCCGCGCAACAAGCCCATGAGGGGTCGGACGGCGATCACGGGTTTCTGGTCCGGCGTGCGTAACAGGTTCGCGGGCATGGTCTTCTCGACGAACGAATTCAAGCCTTTGGGCGAAGATCTGGCGCGGGAGATCGGCACGTTCGAAATGGCGGCCGGAGAGGGCGGCGGCACCCAGTCCACCGGCAAATATATGATCGTCTGGCAGAATGTGGACGGCGCCTGGACGGTCGAAAGCATCATCTGGAGCCGAAATCCCGAGCAGCCTCAACAGCAACGGCAGGCCGGACAAGGTGCCGGCCAGGGCGCCGGGCGAGTCCAGGGCGCGGGAGCCCGTCAAGGGGGCCAGGGCGGTGGGCCAATGGGTTATCGCCAGGGCGGCGGCAATCAGGGTGGTGGCAATCAGGGCGGCGGCCAAGGGGGCGGCATGCAAGGCAGCTATCGTCAGGCCGGATATCGCGGGACCGGCCTCGGGGGCGGCGGCAATCGAGGGGGCATCGGCGGCGGCGGCGGTATCGCCGGGGCTGGACGTCGGGGCAACCCGCAACAGGGAGGCCGGCAAGGACAAGGCGGCGGTGGCCAGGGTGGTCGCGCGCAGAACCTCTATGACGACAATCCCGGGCTCTATTCCAACCGGGACGATTGAGGCGCCTGAAAGACCAGGCCGCTGCGGAGGGCATTGAAGTCAAAGCGCATTTTTTGGCGGTCCAACCGTGGTGGTCATAGAAACGGCCTAATCACGCCGCTAAGCCGTAGCTAAGTCTAGCGGATGGGACCGAACGCCTGATTTCGGGCGTGCGGCATCCTCATCGCGGTTGGCCGATCCCGCTCGTGGGTTCATCTGTCTGGAAGGAAACATCAATGCGCATAGTCCCGCTGGCCATTCTTTTGTGCGGCGTCAGCCTGCCCGCCATGGCTCAAGACGTTTCCGCCGTCACACAAGCCAGCCAGAAATTCATCGCGGCCATGGGCGGCGCCGACGTGGCATCGGCTTCGGCGATGTTCATGGACGACGCCTCCGTCCTGCCCCCAGGACGCGGCGAAATGACCGGCAAGCCGCAAATCCAGATGTTTCTCGGTAACATGACTCGCAATGTCCAAAACCTGCAATATACGAGCGAGAGCATCAAGCCGGTCGGTGACACGGGAGCGCGTGAGATCGGCAGCTTCAGCTTCAAGACCAAGGGCCGCAACGGCGAGAGCGCGAAGGACGTGACCGGGAAATATCTCATCGTTTGGGCGAAGGCCGGTGGCGACTGGAAGATCGCGGTCGATATGTGGAACCGGAGCGGCGGCCAACAGGGCCAGGGCGGCAAGAAGGGCAAGACGGCGGGTAGCCAAACGGGCGACGTCAGTAACGAATGACGACCTTTATCCTCGCCTCTGAGACGGTTTTAAGGTGAGATTGGCCGCTCCAGTCTTACCGTTCTGCCTCGGACTGTCCGGGCTCCTGCCCTTCTGGTTTCTGGCACTCGGTCGCGTGACAGGCATCGGATTGGGTTTTTCACCCGGCGGCATATCCTTGGCGCTGGCGGTTTATGGCGCGACCATCGTGTCGTTCCTCGGCGGCATCCGCTGGGGCTTGGCGCTTGGGCAAGAGAACCAGAGACAGGCCAGGACCGACTATCTGGTTTCGGTCCTGCCGCAACTCGCGGGCTGGACAACGCTCGCCTTGCCCGATCCTTGGCGGCTTCTGGCGCTTGCGGGCTTGGTGCTCGTTCTCGGTCCGATCGACCGGTCCCTGGTCCGTCGCGGCCTGGCGCCGGCCTGGTTCGGGCGCCTGCGCATCATGCTCTCCGTTGGGGCCGGTGCCGCCCTGTTTCTGGCGGGCCTCGCCTAGCGGTCCGGCGTCTCGGCAAGCAACCTAAACCCGCGAAGATGCTCGCGTTTGCTCAGATGAAGCATGGCGCCTTTAGGCGTTGGGCTCAATTGCCGGAGCGCGCGGGAGCCGTGGCGAATCATCTATCCTCCCGCGCGCTCCCGGCGTAGAGGGGAACGACGCGTCCAAGAGGATATGGTCCATGAGAACCGAGGCACGAGCGGTAGTGATCGGCGGCGGCGTGGTGGGCGTCAGCGTCCTCTATCATCTCGCCAAGATCGGCTGGACCGATGTCGTGCTCCTGGAGAAGAACGAACTCACCTCCGGCTCCACCTGGCATGCGGCGGGGGGCATGCACACGTTCAACGGCGACGCCAACGTGTCCCGGCTGCAGAAATATACGATCGACCTCTATCGCGAGCTCGAAGCTCTCTCGGGCCAGTCCTGCGGACTTCACCCGAACGGCGGGCTGATGCTCGCCGCCAACCAGGGCGAGATGGATTCGCTCCATCTCATCGCCAGCCGCGCCCGCTACCTCGGCATGGAAACCGAGATCATCCCGGTCGCGGAGGCCAAGCGGCTGAATTGTCTCATCGAGGAACGGTTCTTCACCGGCGCGCTCTGGCGGGCCGACGGCGGCCATTGCGACCCGGCGGGCACCACCCAGGCCTATGCGCAATCGGCCCGCAAGCTGGGCGCCGAGATCAACCGCTTTACCCGCGTGATGTCGCTGCACCAAAGGCCGGACGGCAGTTGGACTGTCGTCACCGACCAGGGCGCCATACATGCCGAGCACGTGGTCAATTGCGGGGGCCTTTGGGCCCGCGAGATCGGCCGCATGGCGGGGCTCCGGTTGCCGGTCCTCGCGATGGAGCACCATTATATCGTCACCGAAGCCATTCCCGAACTCGCCGGGCTCGATCAGGAAATCGTCAACACCACCGATTATTCGGGCGAGATCTATGTCCGCCAGGAGGGCAAAGGCGCGCTGCTGGGCACCTACGAGCGCCAATGCGTCGCCTGGGCGCCCGTCCGCACGCCGGACGATTTCGCCATGCAGCTCCTGCCGGACGATTTCGACCGCATCGCCCCGGAGCTCGAAGTCGGCTTCGAGCATTTTCCGGCCGTCGGCCGGGCCGGCGTCAAAAAGACCATCAATGGCCCGTTCACCTTCGCGCCGGACGGCAATCCGCTTGTCGGCCCGGTGCGCTTGCTGAAGAATTATTGGGTCGCCTGTGCCGTCATGGCGGGCTTCAGCCAAGGGGGCGGCATTGGTCTCGTCCTGTCGCGCTGGATGGCGAACGGCGACCCCGGCGCCGACGTTCTGGCCATGGATGTGGCGCGCTTCGGCGCTTTCGCGACGCCAACCTATACAAGCCTCAAGGTCCACGAGAATTATCGGCGGCGCTTCCGTCTCGCCTTCCCCAACGAGGAACTGCCCGAGGCGCGGCCGGCGCGCCGCAGCCCCGTCTATGATCGGCTGCTCCGGGCGGGCGCCGTCATGGGTGCCAATTTCGGGCTCGAACATGCCTTGTGGTTCGCGCCGCCGGGCACGCCTCCGCGCGAAACGCCCACCTATCGGCGCTCCGAGGCCTTTTCCCACATTAAAACCGAATGCCTGACGGTGCGTGATGGCGTCGGTGTCTATGAGACTTCCAATTACGGGAAATACGAGGTTTGCGGCCGGGGTGCCCGCGCTTGGCTCGACACGCTCCTGGCCTGCCGCATCCCGAAGCCGGGCCGTTTGGCGCTCGCGCCGATGCTGAACGATGCCGGGCGCATCGTCGGCGACCTGACCGTCGCCTGCCTGGAGCAGGAGCGCTATATCCTGACCGGATCGGGCTTCGCGGAGGAGTTTCACCTGCGCTGGTTCGCGGACAACGATCCGCCAGCCGATGTCGCGATCCGCAGTCTCTGCTCGACACTCACCGGCGTCTCCATCGCCGGCCCCCACGCCCGGACTCTGATTCAGCGGCTTGTCCTCGACGACCTGTCGCCCGGGACCTTCCCGTTGTTTCGGTGTATGGAAACCGCCGTCGGGATGAGCCCCGCCCTGCTCTCCCGAGCGGGTTTTACGGGCGAACTCGGCTACGAAATCTGGGTGACGCCGGACTATCTCGCGACGCTTTACGACGACCTCTGGCAGGCGGGCCATGACCTCGGCATCGGCTATTTCGGCGGCCGGGCGCTGAGTTCACTGCGGCTCGAAAAGGGCTACGGCTCCTTCAATAAGGATTTCCGCCCCGACTATACGCCCGGGGAAACCGGCCTCGACCGGTTCATCGATTTCTCCAAGCCCGCGTTCAGGGGCCGGGCGGCGGCTCTTCGCGAACGGGAGGTGGGGCCGAAGAAGCGGTTCGTGACCCTTCTGGTCGAGGCGGATGATGCCGATGTCGTGGGATATGAGACCGTCATGCAAGGCGGAACAGTCGCCGGCGTCGTCACCTCGGGCGGCTTCGGTCACCGTATCGGCAAGAGCATCGCCCTTGGCTATATCAGAGCCGATCTGGTCAGCGATGGCGCTCTCTTCGAGATCGATCTATTCGGGCAGCAGCGGCATGCGGTGCTGTCGCTTGCCGCCCCGTATGACCCAAGGGGTGACCGCCTGAGATGCTAAGCGCGGATCGCCCCCTGCCCCGTGGCCGTGCGCCATTCCCTCGGCTGCCTTAAATTGAGGCAATATTTTAATATTCGCGCGTCTGCTACCTTGCGCTAGGGTCGGCACGGACCTTGCTAGTTTACGGCGCCCTCGGGCACAGGATTTTGTCGGGCGCACGTCGGCTAGTCTCCGTCCGCCTTTTCGTCCATTGTTTGGAGTTTACGATGCGTTTTGCGACATTGCTTTCGATCATCGGACTTACCGCCTGTGTCGGGATTTCGGCCGCCGAGGCCAAGGAATGGAAAACGGTGCGGTTCGGCACCGACGCCACCTACGCGCCCTTCGAAAGCGTTGATCCCAGCGGCCAGATCGTCGGCTTCGAAGTCGACTACGGCATGGCCCTGTGTAAGAAGGCCGGCCTCACCTGCACCTTCCAGAACCAGGATTGGGACGGCATCATTCCCGCCCTGATGGCCGATAAGTTCGACGGCATCTTTTCCAGCATGAACATTACCAACGAGCGCAAGAAGAAGGTGATCTTCACCGATTTCTACTACGCGACGCCGCCGGTCATGGTGGGTCGATCCGACATCAAGAGCGATGATATCTCGCCCGAAGCGCTGAAGGGCAAGACAATCGGGACCCAATCATCCACTGTCTTTGCCAATTTTCTAGCCAAATATTACAAGGATTCGGAAATCAAGCTCTACCCGACGCAAGACGAGCCCAATGTCGATCTGGCCAATGGCCGGCTCGATTATGTCAACGGCGATATCCTGGTCGAGAAGGAATTCATTGAGAAGCGGGGCAATGGCTGTTGCCGCCTGATGGCCGTGATGCAGCGAGATCCCGAGATCCATGGCCCGGGCGTGGGTATCGCGTTCCGGCCGGAAGACACCGAACTGCGAGACATGTTCAACAAAGCCATTGCAGAAGCGGATGCCGATGGCACGTTCAAGACGCTGGCGGCCAAATATTTCAAGGATGACATTCGCGGCAAATGATCCTCAAGCCGCCCGGCACCGCCCGGGCGGCTTTTTTCCTCGTCATCGTTCCCTATGCCGGGATATGCCGAGAGGTCGCGCCGAAGAATGAGAGGTTGTCGTCATGATCGCGTTGAACCTGTTGTTCGGCCCGAATGGCTGGGGACCCTTGCTCCTCAAGGGAGCGCTCGTCACAATTCTTTTGGCGCTGTCCACCATGCCGGTCGGATTCGGCCTTGGTCTGTTGCTGGCCGTACTCAAATCATCATCGAGCAAGACTGTCCGGGCGTTTTCGGAGGCCTACACGACATTCTTTAGGGGCATTCCAGACCTCCTTGCCCTCTTCATCATCTATTTTGGCCTGCAGGCTTTGCTCGACAATCTCGGTAAATCGCTCGGCTTTCATCTCGAACTCGATGCTTTTCTGGCAGGTGTATTGTCACTGGGCCTGATCGCCGCAGCCTATTCGAGCGAAGTCTGGGTCGCGGCGCTTCAGGCGGTCCCCAAAGGCCAGGGCGAGGCCGCGATGGCACTCGGGCTCGACCGGAAACGATCGTTTTTCTTGGTTGTCTTGCCGCAACTCGCCCGCATCGCCCTGCCGGGGCTGGGCAACGTTTGGAGCATCCTCCTCAAGGACACGTCGCTGATTTCGACGATCGCCGTTATGGATCTTCTGCGGGCCGCTCAAGAGGCCGGCCGCGCGACTAGAAACTCGCTGCTGTTCTTTTCCGCAGCCGCCGGCATCTATCTCATCTTCAGCATCGCCTCGGGATTGATTCAATCCTATCTCGAGAACCGGTCCAACCGCGGATATGCCCGATGATGGAGACGCTGCACGGGATTTTTGACTTCGTCTACAATGCGGATCTGCTGTCGAATTACGGCTGGAGGCTGATCCAGGGCCTTGGCGTGACGGTGGAGATCGTCGTCATCTCCTGCGCCCTCGGTTTCGTGCTGGCCTATCCCTTGTCAATGGCCCGAACGTCGAAAAACCCAGTCGTCTACGGGCTCGCGACCGCCTATGTGACCTTCTTTCGCGGCACGCCGCTGCTGTGCCAACTCTATCTGGTCTATTACGGCGCCGGCGAAATTCGTCCGTTCCTTCAATCCGTCGATCTCTGGTGGTTCTTCAAGGAAGCCTTTCCGTGTTGCATCTTCGCTTTTACGCTGAATACAGCGGCCTATCAGGCTGAGATTTTCCGGGGCGCGCTTGCCTCGGTTCCGAACGGCCAGAAAGAGACGGCGGCCGCCCTTGGCCTATCGAAGTTCCGCGTCGCGCGTCATGTGGTCTGGCCGCAGGCCCTGCTCGTCGCGCTGAGGCCGCTCGGGAACGAATTGATCGGGATCATCAAGGCCAGCGCGCTCGCGGCGATCGTCACGGTCCTCGACCTTACGGGGGAGACCCGCTTCGTCTTCGCTCGGACGTTCGATTTCTCGATATATCTCTATGCGGCGGTAATTTATCTCCTGATGACGGAGGGGATTCGGCGCCTATGGGCGATGATCGAGCGGTCCTTCTCACGCCATCTCATCGCACAGCGCGCGGTGAAAACGCACATGGTGGCGACACCGAACGCATTCGCGCCGACGGCCAGCCAATCCCAGGCGTCCCCTCCGCTCGGCAAGGGCGTGTCGATCAGCTGATGAAGCGCGGATGGGCTCTTGCGGCGCAACGGTCAGCCGGATACAAAGTTTATGTCAGGCGGGCGTAGTTCAATGGTAGAACGGCAGCTTCCCAAGCTGCATACGAGGGTTCGATTCCCTTCGCCCGCTCCAGTTTTGCATTAAAGTGTTGATTTCACTACGGTGTATCCCACGGTCCCTCGGTCTCCCCTTCGTCTGGGAACAAAACCGGTAGGAATGCTGGTAAGAATATCCGGTGAGATACCCGTATGGGACGCTTCAACACTACTGGCCTCCCCTTCCTCGTCTGGCGTGCTGACGGCGGTCAGTTCACCTACATGCGCACGTTGCCAAAGCGCATCTCGGCCCTCGTCATCGGGGATGTCGAGCTCTCCTGGTGCAACGGATCGAGGGCGCTGGCGGGCAAGCCGGTGATCAAGATCACGCTCGGCACTGGGGATCGCGCGACGGCGCGACTTCGCTGGTCGCATGTTCATCCGCAAGTGGCGACCTTGGTCAGGCTGGCCGAGATCAGGCTTGAGCACCCCTCGAGTGAGGCGGATGCTCCAACTGAGGTGATCTGCTTGACACCCGAACAGCTCCGAACAATGTCCGATCAGGCCTACCACCGGATCCTCAGTGACGACGATCGCGCTGTCATCGATCCGAGTTACACATCCCCGATTGCCGATATTATGCTGAGGCTCGCGGTCAAGGGCGGCGTCGCGCCGGCTGTGGCGACGACGGACGTGGCTCGACGCGCCGCGCGCAAGGTGCAGCAGCAACTCGCCAAGCACCATCTGATCAACCGGCAGATCGAGCCTTACTCCGATCCATCCTCATCGAAGAATTTGACCAAGCCGCTTCAGCACTTATGCCGAAACCGCGCGTCGGGGAGCGCATGACGCCCGAGCAAATGGAGTTCCTTCAGACTGGGAAGCAGATTGGCGTAACTCCTAGCCAGGTCGATGCCTTGCTCCACGATAACGAAATCTCGCTTCCTCCAGATCACCCGGATCGGCGCCGCTTGGCTCTCTCGCTGCTTCAAGCGCAGGTCAAAGCCTACGACGCCCTGGAACGCCGCGACCGCGGCGAGCCCGTGGAAACGCCGCCGGCGCCTGCCAAAGTCATCATGACAGAGCTCTCTTCGCCAACGGGCAAGACATTATCGAGCATGCGTGAGATCTGGATCAAGATCGAGCGGCCGTCTCAAAAACAGATCGACGACAACGGGCTCTACGTGCGGTACTTCACCGGGACCTACGGTCATCTCCCAGTCGATAAGATCACGCCTGATCAGATCAACGACTTCATTGAGTTGTTGCTCGAACGGCCACGGAACCTCCCCCGACACCTACAGAAAGCGAGCTTGAAAGCGCAGGTGGCTTGGGGCAAAGGGCGGGGAGTTCCACGCCTGGCGCGAGGAACGATCAATGCCAAGGGGCTAGGCTCCTTGAGCACCCTGATGCATTTGGCGATGAAACGAAAGCTCGTCACAAGCAACCCCTGCGCGGGGGCGGCGCTCTCTACGAAGTCCGGGGACGCCATTGATCGCGAGCCTTATGCTCTCGGCGAACTCCAAGCGATCTTTCTGTGCAAGGTTTACCGGAACCCAGCGCGTCTGACAAAGGCTGCCGCCGGCGTCGCAGCTTATTGGCTGCCGCTACTCGCGCTGTTCACGGGAGGGAGGCTGGAAGAACTCGGTCAACTCCTGGTTGAGGACATCAAGATAAAGGAAGGGATTATGGTCATTGAAATCATCGACCTTCCTGACACCGATGACGTTACCTCCGATACGCAAGGAGCTCACACCACGAAAAGCGTTAAGTCGAACGCAGGTCGTCGAATCGTGCCGATTCACCCAACCCTAGTGGAGCTCGGATTTCTGGAGTTTGTACACATTCGTCGATCTGCAGGGTTCGAGCGACTATTCCCTGAACTTACGTATTACAGGAATCGTTGTACTAAAAACTGGAGCAGATTTTGGGGACGTTTGACGGACGGCTGTGTAACTAAAGATAAGAAAAAAACCTTTCATTCGTTTAGGCACGGCTTTATTAGGCAGCTTAGAGGCGTTCAGGTCAGCGAGTCAGTGATCAAGACGTTAGTTGGCCACGTACAAAATAGCACAACGTCAAAATATGGTCGCGTCGAGAATCAAATGTTTGATATTCGTACGCTTGACGCCGCCATGCGCAAGCTTAAATATCCAGGTTTGGATTTGTCAAAACTACAATGTGAGTGGCTTTGGAAAAACCTTACCAACTAATTCGTCCCGAGCTCGTCTTGCTGAGGAACCTGGATTCTCACCCAATTCGCCCGGCCGCCGCATCCCGAGACGGTCGAACCATGTCTCACGCGTTCAGTGGACCATGAAGGTGGAGCAGCGTCAATCCTCGACCATACCCCTTCTCCATAGGTCTGGCCGAGGCGAAACGGACGAGGCTTTCACCCTGAACTCGAATCCGTTATCGGATGCGTACGTAGAGCTGAACCTCGGCCTTGTGCGAAATCTCGACAACCACGGCGAAGCGCTGACGATCGATGTCGCTTGCACATCCTCCCTCGCAGCGGACCACCCAGTAATAATCGCTGCCGTAGGCTGGGCCTGTCGCAGATTTTCGGCGTTGACGGTTCGTTAGCGACGCTGGCCATATTTGCCACCTCCGGTTCGGAGGTTTCTATGATCCTGTCCGCCATCGCTGCCAAGCTGAAGCGTTGTTCGAAGGACGACTTCAAGGGTCGCCAATTCGAGGCGGGGCTGATCGTTCACGCGGCGTCGTGGTATCTGCGCCACCCGCTGAGCTATCGCGATATCGAGGAGCTGCTGCTCGAGCGCGGGCTGGAGGTCGACCACAGCACGGTGAACCGCTGGGTGTTGGCCTATGCGCCGCTGATCGAGCGTCGGCTGCGGCCGTTCCGCAAGCCTCACTGCGGATCGATCCGTGTCGACGAGACCTATGTACGCATTCGGGGCGAGTGGCGCTATCTGTACCGCGCCATCGACAAGCATGGCGAGGCGGTCGATTTCCTGCTGACCGCCAGGCGCGATCTCGACGCCGCCAAGCGCTTCTTCCGCAAGGCGTTGCAGGAAGGGCCGCTGCTGTCGCCCGACCGGATCGGCACGGATGGTGCCGGCACTTATCCACCTGCCATCGCAGCGGCCAGGAAAGAGGGTCTGCTGTCGCGTGACCCCATCCATCACGTCACAAAGCATCTTCAGCAAGGAATCGAGAGCGATTACTTTCGGGTAAAGAAGAACATGCCGAAGGTCGGCGGCTTCCAAAGCTTCAACACGGCGCGGCGATCCATTCAGGGATTCGAGTCCACGCTATGGCTACGCGAAGGGTTCGGCTTCACC
The DNA here is from genome assembly GCA_965214365.1 of Lichenihabitans sp. GTDB lineage: Bacteria > Pseudomonadota > Alphaproteobacteria > Rhizobiales > Beijerinckiaceae > Lichenihabitans. The sequence goes on along the minus strand of CBDCBM010000001.1, from coordinate 297,269 downwards.
GGATCCTGGACCGTGATCGAGCAGAATCGGCTTCCTAGGCTTTGCTTCGGTTCAAAAGGTTAACGAAGCGTAAAAGCAGGGCCGACCCCGGCCGATTTGCAACCTTCCGCAAAGTTTGCGACACGCCCGGCTGGCCCCCAACGGTGGGGCTCGGCGTTAAAAACGTTTGCCCTCAAGTGTAGCCGATGTCACCTTCAAGCGAAGCGATTGGCAGCTCCCGCGACCATCAGAGCAATAACACAATGAAGAGCGCGTCGAACCGACACATTGCTGATGCCTGTTGCCAAAAAGCAGGCGACGGCAGTGCGCCGGCGTCCTGTTTGGGCCACAGTGTGTTCAGAGCTATCTCGTTGAGCATCTGCCCGCTCGCCCCTCGGGCTTGGCAGACGATGGGGTACGATGCTTTGGGTTTTTGCCCCTCATCCCCGCGTCGCGGAGCGTCTGCTGCTCGAGGAGGTGGGGAAAATCTCCAAATGTCCGAAGTCACGGTGAGAGGTGGGAAGCCGATCGTTCGGGAACGAAGGGACGGCAAGAGCGCTCGACAAAAATCGATCGCTAGTCTGCGCAGGGTCGGGCTGGCCATCGCCATTATAGTATTCGGATCAACGGAGACGGTCCTCGCTGCGTCCCGCACCGACGTCCCGATCGGACAGATAGTCCTCCCCGATGGAAATACGCGCTATTTCGTGCCGATTACAATCGGAGGCGGCGCACCGATCGACGCCGAACTCGATACGGGATCCTTCGGTGTCCGAGTGCTTAAGGCGGCCGTGACGTCGGGGCAATTCGAGGCGACGACCATCCACCGCGTCTATGCCTTCGGCGGCGGGGCGAAATTCGAAGGTGTGTTGGCCCGTGCCACCATCGGAGTGGGTTCGGTGGAGACCGACCAACCGCTGCTGTTTCACCTGATCGAAAGCGTCGGCTGCGTCGAGCGGCAGCCCAATTGCCCGGCGGCCAAGGTGGACGCGCGGGATTACCGCATCGCGGGCGACGGCTACCCGCGCATGGGCTTCAATGCCATCCTGGGCCTGTCGATGCGTCGGGCGGCGACCGACGACAGTGCCTATAATCCACTGACCGCGATGGGCAATGCTAGCTGGATCGTCATCTTGCCAAAACCTGGTAGCGGTGAGCCGGGACATCTGATCATCGATCCGGATGACCAGGACCGCGCCGGCTTCACGCTGCTCAAGCTCAAGCCGGAAAGCGATGAATCGAGCCACCTGTCGGGCTGGGCCGATGCGGCGCTGTCCGGCTGCCTGGTGGAAGGCGGAGGAAAACGCGTCTGTGGCAAAACCCTGCTCGATTCCGGGGCGCCCGGGGTCTCGATCGGGTCCACCGATGTCGATAAGCCCTCCCCCTGGGGCACCGGGCGGAGCGGCACGGTGGAGATCAGCGGCGCCGATGCGCCAATCGCCGTTCCTTTCACCTCGGGGGGCGACTGGTCGCATCGGGTCGTCTTTCATCCGGCACGGGGGCAAGGCGGCACGCAGATTTCCGCAGGCTCACTTCCCTTTTTCTACTTTGCGGTCCTCTACGACGCCAAGGCGGGCACCATGGGATTTAAAGGGCGTGATCAGTAAGGTCGACCAAGAATCGCTGCTAGAATCAGAAGCATGAGGGGCGATGCCGGACGCTGCGATCCTTGACCCGATGACGAGACCGGCCTCCTACGGTCAGCAGCGGCTTTGGTTTTTCGATCGGCTACAGCCGCGCAGCCCACTTTACAACATGCGGATGGTGAAAATGCTGGCGGGTGTCCCGGACCCGGCGTCGCTTGATCGGGCATTTGGCGAGCTCACCCGGCGGCATGAGATCTTCCGCACGACGTTCAGAAGCATCGACGGTGTTCCGTTCCAGGTGATCCATCCGCCCGTCTTGGCTTCGGTCCCGGTCGTCGATCTTTCCGATCAGACCGAGGAGGCACGCGGCCGCGAACTTGCCCGCCGGATGGACAACTATCTCGCGCGCGGGTTCGATCTCGAAGCCGGCCCCTTGCTCAGGGCCGTGCTGATCAGGCTCGAACCTCGCCAGTCCATGCTGTTGATCTGCCTCCATCACATCGTCTTCGACGATTGGTCGGCCGGCATTTTCGACCGAGAGTTTTCCACGCTTTACGATGACGCCAAGACCGCTCGCCCTTTCTCGCTGCCGCCCCCGGCGATCCAATACGCCGCTTTCGCAGCCCAACAGCGCGCGCGCTACGACGGCGGCTCGCTCGATCCGCAACTCATCTATTGGCGGGCGAGGTTGCGCGGCCTTCCGGCGACGACGGAAATGCCCCACGACAAGCTGCGGCCATCGGTGCAGTCGTTTAGCGGCGCGATCCGACATATCGCGCTTCCCCCCGCGGTCGCGGCCGGTTTTCGCGAGCTGACCCGGACAACCGGCGCGACGCTCTTCATGAGCCTTTTCGCCGCCTATGTGGTGCTGCTCCATCGCCACTCCGGCCAGACCGACATCGCGGTCGGAACGCCGGTCGCGGATCGCAGCCGGCCGGAAACTGCCCAATGTATTGGCTTCTTCGTCAATACGCTGGTGCTTCGGCTCTGCGTGGCCGACGATCCGAACTTTCTCGATCTCCTCGCCCGGACGCGCGAGGTAGCGCTCGGGGCGATGAACAACCAGGAGGTGCCGTTCGAGCGCTTGGTGGAGGAGCTGCGCCCTGCACGAGATCCGTCGCGCCAGCCGCTGTTCCAAACCATGTTCGTCTACCAGTTCGGGCGAGGCGAGAGGGACGGCGCCTCGGACGGCGAGACCTCGAGAGGCGCCAAGTTCGATCTGACGCTGACGGCGACCGATGCCGCGCCGCATATCCGAATGACGCTCGACTATAATAGCGACCTCTATTCACCGGAGACGATCGCAAGCATCGGCGAGCGCTACGAGGCGCTGATCGCCTCCATAGTGGCGGATCCGGCGCGGCCGATTTCCACCCTGACCCTGCTGGGCTCTGCCGAGCGCGAGCGCATTGTCAGGGACTGGAACGACACTGATGCGGCATGGCCGGGCTCGCCTTGCGTGCACAAGATCGTGGCGGCGATCGCGTCGGAGCAACCGGATGCCGTCGCCGTGGTCTTTGAGGGGCAACACCTGACCTATGGCGCGCTCGAACGTCGCGCGGCGGCGCTCGCGGCGCGCCTCGGTCGTCTCGGTGTCGGGCCGGAAGTTCGCGTGGGACTGTGCCTGGAGCGTTCGCCAGCCTGGATCGTCGCCATGTTGGCATGCCTCAAGGCGGGTGGCGCCCTGGTGCCGCTCGACCCAACGCTTCCGGTCGAGCGGCTTTCCTTCATGATGGAGGACGCGGGTGTGGCGCTCGTGCTGACCGAGGCCGGCTCGGATGCCAAGCTTTTGGGCGCCCCCGTGCGCCTGATCCACCTCGATGGAGGTGATGCTCCAGGCCAGGATGAGGCCGCGTCGATCGACGTCGGCCCCCAGAATCTGGCCTATGTGATCTACACGTCGGGCTCGACGGGACGGCCCAAAGGGGTAATGATTGAACACGCGGGCCTAGCCAATCTGGCACTCGCGCAGGGGCGAGCTTGGGCGGTCTGTCCCACATCGCGCGTTCTGCAATTCGCGTCGCAGGGTTTCGATGCCGCGATGTCGGAAGTGTTCTCGACGCTCTGTCTCGGTGGGTCTTTGCACCTGGCGCGGTCGGCTGACATGATGCCCGGACCGCCGCTGCTGCGCACGTTGCGCGAAGGCCGGATCACCCATGTGACGCTGCCGCCCTCGGGGCTCGCCGCCATGGCGCCGGAGGCCTTGCCCGACCTTGAGCTCATCATCTCAGCCGGAGAGCCCTGCGATCCCGCGCTCGCGCGGCGCTGGGCGCAGGGCCATCGTCTTGTCAATGCCTACGGGCCGACCGAAATCACTGTCTGCGCCACAATGTCCGACGACGACGGCGACGCTTTTCCGATCGGCCGACCCATCGCCAACATGCGGGTCTATGTGCTCGACCGGCACGGCGAACCCGTGCCAGCCGGGGTCGCGGGGGAGATCCATATTGGCGGCCTCGGCGTCGCCCGCGGCTATCTCAACCGCCCGGACCTCACGGCCGAACGCTTCATTCCGGACACTCTGTCCGGACGGCTGGACGGAAAACTCTATCGCACCGGCGACCTCGGCCGCTTCGATGCCACGGGCACGCTGCACTACCTCGGTCGCGCCGACCGGCAGTTGAAGGTGCGGGGCTACCGGATCGAACCCGGCGAAGTGGAGAGCGTGCTCCGCTCCCATCCCGACGTCGCCGATGCCGCCGTGCTCGGTCTCGGCTCCGGCCCGGACGCGCGGCTGATCGCCTATATCATCCCCACTGAAACACCGCCGCTCGTCGTCGCCCTGCGCGGCTTCGTGGCTGGCCTGCTGCCCGACTATATGGCCCCCGCCGCCTATGTGATGGTGAAGTGCTGGCCGAAAACCCCAAACGGCAAGATCGATCACGCTGTACTTCCCCGACCCGACAGTTTTGCGCGCGACACGAAAACATCATTTGTCGGACTGGCCAACCGCACCGAACAGAGCGTCGCGGCGATCTGGCGCGAATGCCTCGGGTTGGAGGAGGTCGGCGCGGACGACAATTTCTTCGATCTGGGTGGTCATTCGCTGCTGCTCGTGCGCGTGTACGGCCGGTTGTGCGACGAACTCAAGATCAGCCTGTCGCTCGTCGATCTCTTCCGTTTTCCGACGGTGCGTTTACTCGCCGGAGCCATCGCGACCACGACCACGGGCCACGACAAGGCCGAGGCGGCGGCCCAGGCGCGCACCGGGCAGCGGGCCGCCCTTCAGAATGCCGCGCGGCAGCAACGACGCCCTCGGCCAGGAGATCGGTATGCGTGACGGACTCCCTACGGCGTCGGAGCATGGCGAGTCGTGCGGCCTCACCGTGCAGGCCTCCTATGCACAGCAGCGCATGTGGTTCTTCGAACAGCTCCAGCCCCGTTCTACGCTCTATACGATCCAGCATGTGGAATTCCTGTCGGGCCCGTTCGATGCCTTCGCCCTACAGAGCACGCTCGATGAGGTGATCCGCCGTCACGATGCCTTGCACACGACGTTCCATGATGTCGGGGGACGCCCCGTCCAGCGGACCCGGCCGCCCAAAACCGCATCATTATACATCGTCGATCTTACGGATCTCGCGGCCGAGACCCGATCCCGCGACGCGGCACGCATCATCCGGGACGAATCGACACGGGGTTTCGACCTTCAGCGAGGACCGTTGATTCGTTTTACTGCCATCGTCATCGAACCTGATCGGCAGCTTCTTTTTCTCGCCGCCCATCACATCGTGTTCGACCTCTGGTCGGTCGGCGTCTTCAATCGTGAACTCGCCCTGCTCTACGGCGCCTTCAGGGCCGGCCGTGTCTCGCCCCTGCCCGATCTGCCGTTGAGCTACGTGGCCTATGTCGCGGCCCAGAAGGCGAGGTTCGAAACCGGTGGCGAGGACCCGCAGCTTAGCTATTGGCGGGAGAGGTTGCGCGGCCTTCCGGCGACGACGGAAATGCCGACCGACAAGCCGCGTCCGCCCGTTCAGACCTTTCGCGGCGCCATCCGGAATTTTACGCTCGGGCCGTCTATCGCCGATGCGTTTCGCGACCTGACGCGGTCGGCGGATACGACGCTCTTCATGAGTCTCTTCGCGGCCTATGCAGTCTTGATTCATCGCCACTCCTGCCAAACCGATCTCGCGGTCGGCACGCCGATCGCCAATCGCGGCAGATCCGGGCTCGGCGAAATGATCGGTCTCCTGCTGAACATGGTTGTGCTGCGGATTGACCTTGCCGACGACCCGAGCGTCGTCGATCTTCTGGCAAAAGTCCGCAGCGCGGCCCTTGGCGCCTTCTCCAACCAGGACGTTCCGTTCGAGCTTCTGGTAGATGAGATGAAGCCCGAGCGTGATCCGAGCCGGCACCCGCTGTTTCAGACGATGTTCGTGTTTCAGCCCAATCGCGGCGGATCGGACGGCGCCAGCCAAGGGTCTTCCGTGGACATGGTGTCGAATGGCGCCAAGTTCGACCTGACACTGACCCTCGTCGATGCCTCGCCCAGCATCCACGGTTCCTTCGAATATAACGTCGATCTCTTCACGCCCGACACCATCGAGCGGCTGGCCGCCCATTTCGAAACGATCGTGGGCGCCATGGCGGCCGAGCCGCAGAGCCCGATCTCACGACTCCGCATGATGGGCACGGCGGAACGTCACGAGATCGTCGAGACCTGGAACGCGACAGATGCCGCGTTTGCTGCCGGGGCCTGCGTCCATCATCTCTTCGAGGAGGCGGTCGCGCGCTGGCCAGATGCCCCGGCGCTCGACTGCGAGGGAGCGGTGCTCACCTATGGCGAGCTCGATCGGCGGGCCACGGTGCTGGCGGAGCGCCTCCAAAGGCTCGGAGTAAGCCCCGAGGTCCGGGTCGGCCTTTGCGCCGAGCGCTCGCTCGATTGGGCGGCGGCGATCCTAGCGGTGCTGAAGGCTGGCGGCACTCTCGTGCCGCTTGACCCGTCCTTTCCGGCCGATCGGCTTTTCTTCATGATGGAGGATGCGGGCGTCGTGCTCGTGCTGACCGAGGCCGGCCCGGATGCCAAGCTTTTGGGCGGCCCGACGAGACTGATCCGGCTCGATGCCTGCGATGCCGACGAAGGTCACCGGCAATCCATCCCCGATGAGGTGACCCCCAAAAATCTCGCTTATTTGGTCTATACGTCTGGGTCGACCGGTCGCCCCAAGGGCGTGATGGTCGAGCACGCGGGTGTCGTCAATTTCGTCAGCGCGCAGGCGGCGTCCTGGGGGATCGGCCCAGGCGCGCGGGTGCTGCAATTCACCGCACTCGGCTTCGACATCGGTCTCTCGGAAGTCTTTCTGGCCCTGTGCTCCGGCGCCTGTCTGCACCTGGCGCGGTCGGCTGACATGATGCCCGGACCGCCGCTGCTGCGCACGTTGCGCGAAGGCCGGATCACCCATGTGACGCTGCCGCCCTCGGGGCTCGCCGCCATGGCGCCGGAGGCCTTGCCCGACCTTGAGCTCATCATCTCAGCCGGAGAGCCCTGCGATCCCGCGCTCGCGCGGCGCTGGGCGCAGGGCCATCGTCTTGTCAATGCCTACGGGCCGACCGAGGCGACCATTTATGCCACGATCGGCGTGCTGGAGACCGACGCTTTTCCGATCGGCCGGCCCATCGCCAACATGCGGGTCTATGTGCTCGACCGGCACGGCGAACCCGTGCCAGCCGGGGTCGCGGGGGAGATCCATATTGGCGGCCTCGGCGTCGCCCGCGGCTATCTCAACCGCCCGGACCTCACGGCCGAACGCTTCATTCCGGACACTCTGTCCGGACGGCTGGACGGAAAACTCTATCGCACCGGCGACCTCGGCCGCTTCGATGCCACGGGCACGCTGCACTACCTCGGTCGCGCCGACCGGCAGTTGAAGGTGCGGGGCTACCGGATCGAACCCGGCGAAGTGGAGAGCGTGCTCCGCTCCCATCCCGACGTCGCCGATGCCGCCGTGCTCGGTCTCGGCTCCGGCCCGGACGCGCGGCTGATCGCCTATATCATCCCCACTGAAACACCGCCGCTCGTCGTCGCCCTGCGCGGCTTCGTGGCTGGCCTGCTGCCCGACTATATGGCCCCCGCCGCCTATGTGATGGTGAAGTGCTGGCCGAAAACCCCAAACGGCAAGATCGATCACGCTGTACTTCCCCGACCCGACAGTTTTGCGCGCGACACGAAAACATCATTTGTCGGACTGGCCAACCGCACCGAACAGAGCGTCGCGGCGATCTGGCGCGAATGCCTCGGGTTGGAGGAGGTCGGCGCGGACGACAATTTCTTCGATCTGGGTGGTCATTCGCTGCTGCTCGTGCGCGTGTACGGCCGGTTGTGCGACGAACTCAAGATCAGCCTGTCGCTCGTCGATCTCTTCCGTTTTCCGACGGTGCGTTTACTCGCCGGAGCCATCGCGACCACGACCACGGGCCACGACAAGGCCGAGGCGGCGGCCCAGGCGCGCACCGGGCAGCGGGCCGCCCTTCAGAATGCCGCGCGGCAGCAACGACGCCCTCGGCCAGGAGATCGGTATGCGTGAGTTCGAGCCCAAGGAAACCGAAACGCCGGCCTTGCCGCCACCACACAGCATCGCCATCATCGGGATGAGCGGGCGCTTCCCGAAATCCGCCGATCTCGCCGAATTCTGGGCTAATCTGGTCGCTGGATGCGACTGCGTCAGCCATTTTTCGGTCGAGGACCTCATTGAGGCCGGACACAATCCGGCGACGCTCTCGAATCCGAAATATGTGCGCTCCAAGGGCGTGCTGGACCATTCGCTCGCCTTCGATGCCCCGTTGTTCGGCTTCAGCCCGCGCGAAGTCGAGATCATTGACCCCCAGCAGCGCATCTTCATCGAATGCGCCATGGCGGCGCTGGAAGATGCCGGCTGCGATCCCGAACGTTTCGATGGCAGCATCGGTGTCTATGCGGGCCAGAGCCTGAGCACATACATGCTCAACCTGCTCCTAGATCCTCGCAATGCCGAGCTCCAAGGGAGTCAAATCGTCGTTGGGAACGACAAGGATTTTCTGGCCTCGCGCACGTCTTACAAGCTGAACCTCAAGGGCCCCAGCGTCTCCGTGCAGAGCGCCTGTTCGACTTCGCTCGTCGCCGTGGCTCTGGCTTGCCAGAACCTGCTCGACTACGCCTGCGACGTGGCGCTGGCGGGCGGCGTCTGCGTGACCTTTCCACAAAAGGAAGGCTACCTTTACGAGGAGGGAGGCACCCATTCCCCGGACGGCTATTGCCGAACCTTTGATTCGCGTCCGTCAGGTCTCGTCGGCGGCAACGGTGTCGGCGTCATCGTCTTGAAGCGGCTCGAAGACGCGCTCGCGGACCGGGACTACATCCACGCGGTCATCCGAAGCGCGGCTTCGAACAATGACGGCTCGCTCAAGGTCGGTTTTTCGGCGCCTAGCGTAGACGGTCAAGCCGAAGCCGTTTCGCTGGCGCTGGCACTTGCCGATGTCGATCCAGAAACGATCCGCTACGTCGAGGCGCATGGAACCGCCACCCGCCTCGGCGACCCGATCGAGGTCGCGGCGCTGACGAAGGCCTTCCGCCGCAAGACGGCGAAGACCGGCTATTGCGGCATCGGCAGCGTCAAGACCAATATCGGGCATCTCGACGCGGCGGCCGGCGTCGCAGGCTTGATCAAGACGGTGCTGACGATCCAGAACGGAGTGATCCCTCCGACCCTGCATGTCGAGACGCTGAACCCCCAGATCGAATTCTCGACGAGCCCCTTCTATGTCTGCAAGCAGGCGACGCCTTGGCCGAAGGATCCATTCGCCCGGCGCGCCAGTGTCAGCTCCTTCGGCATCGGCGGCACGAACGCCCATGTGATCTTGGAGGAGGCGCCGCCGGTTTCGCTCAGGCCTGACGAAACCCCGCGACTGTCGATCCTCACCCTATCCGCCAATTCCGGTGCAGCCCTCAAGCAGGCCTCGAATCGCATGGCGGCGTTCCTGCGCGCCAACCCCGGGATCAATCTTGCCGACGCGGCCTATTCGCTGCAGCTCGGCCGCAAGGCCTGGAAACACCGGCTTGCCGTCGTCTGCGAGGACGCGGCCAAAGCCGCGACCCTGATCGAAGGCGGCTCCGGGGTTGGCGTGGCACGTGGCCAATCCCCCAGCGCAGCGGCACCGATCTACTTCCTGTTTCCTGGCCAGGGCGCCCAGTATGTCGGCATGATGCGGGGACTCTACGACACCGAACCGTGTTTCAAGACCGCCCTCGACCACTGCGCCGATCTGCTCCAGCCAGAGATCGGGCGAGATCTGCGCCACGTGATCTTCGCGGACACCGGGGACGCGGCTGCCGCCACCGAACTCGACCAGACGCGAACGACCCAGCCGGCGCTCTTCGCCGTCGAATATGCCCTGGCGCGGTTATGGATGTCCTGGGGCGTCGAGCCAAACGGCATGCTGGGCCACAGCATCGGCGAATATGTCGCTGCCTGCCTCGCGGGCGTGATGGAGCTTTCGGATGCGCTGCGGCTCGTCAGCCGTCGCGGCGCCCTCATGCAATCTCTGCCGTCTGGCGGCATGGCCAGCATCCCGCTGCCCTACGACGAAGTCGAACCACTTCTCGACGGGTCATTGTCTCTTGCGGCCATCCTCGGCCCCCGGCTTTGCGTCGTGGCCGGCGCCGTACCCGAACTCGCCGCCCTTGGGACGCGGCTTGCGGCCTATTCGGTTGGAATCAAGCTCATCCGGACCAGCCACGCCTTTCACTCGCGCGACATGGCCCCGATTCTCGACCGGTTCGTCGAGGCCTTTGCCGGCGTTACGCTGCATCCGCCAAGAATTCCCTTCGTGTCCAATGTCACAGGCACGTGGATCACCCCGCAGGAGGCCGTCGATCCTAGCTATTGGGCGCGACAATTGCGCGAGATGGTCCGCCTTCACGATGGGCTCGCGACGCTCGGCGCGGCGGCCCACGTCGTGTGCGTCGAGGTCGGCCCCGGTCGCAGCCTCTCCGCTTTGAGTCAGCATGCCATCGAAGGCCGCCGCATGGAGGCCGTCCCAAGCTGTTGCGACCGCGATGAGGCCGCAGACGACAGGGCCGCTTTCGTCGGGGCGCTCGCCAGACTTTGGACACTTGGAGCTTCCATCGATTGGCACACGGTCTCGAACGGCGACATCCGGCGAAAGGTGCCGCTGCCTACCTATCCGTTCGAACGCGAGGACTATTCCCTGCTGCACGTCGGTCCGCCGCAAAATGGGCCGGCGCAGGAGGGCATGCGGCTAGCGCAACCCGTTTCCGATCTCCTCTTCGCCCCCGTCTGGCGGCGTGCGCCGCTCGCGCCGATGGCTGCGATCAAGGCAGGGACACCGTGGCTCCTCTTCCTCGACGGACAGGGATTGGGCGCCCGCTGCGCCAAACGCCTCAGGGAACTGGGCCACAGGGTCGTCACCGTGGGGGTCGAGGGAGAGGCACCGTCAGGCGCCGCGGATCATCGGCTCGTTCCGGATGAATCCGAGGGCTATGTCGCGCTCTTTCGCGCGCTCGCCGCGCACGACCTTAGTCCAGAGCGGATCCTCCATTTCTGGAGCGTCGAACCCGGTGGGCCAGGACGTTCGATGCGTGAAAAACTTCAATTGGCGCGGGCAAAAAGCTTCGACAGCCTTTTGTATATCGCGCAAGCGCTCGGCGCGCGGGAAGCGGCAAAGCCTTGCCTCATCGCCGTGGCGTCCACCGGCCTTCATGACGTGATCGACGACGAGGTGGAGCCGGAAAAATCGCTGCTTATCGGGCCCTGCCGCGTCATACCGGTGGAATATCCGACACTGGCATTTCGGAGCATCGATCTCCTCGCCACAGATATCGAGACGCGCCCGGATCTCGTCGTCGCGGGGCTGATCGCCGAAGCCTCTCAAGCGGGATCGGCCGACTCCGCTCTTCGTCGGGGATTGCGCTGGACGCGGACATTCGAGGCAATGCATTTCAATCCGCATGGCGATCCGCCGCCCGATCTGCCGTCGATCCTGCGCCGGAACGGCGCCTATCTGATCACGGGGGGCCTCGGCGGCATCGGCCTGTCGCTCGCCGGATACCTTGCCGCCAAGGTCGGTGCGCGGCTGATCCTGACGGGGCGGAACCTGCCGCCGAATGGCGGACAGGAGCAGATGGTGGCGCTGGAAAACGCAGGTGCGGAGGTTCTGATCCTCCAGGCCGACGTAACAGATCGATCGGCGATGGCCGAGGCCCTGGCGCAAGCGAAAGCGCGGTTCGGGGACATCCATGGTGTGATTCACGCGGCCGGCATCGCAGGGCGCGGCATCATGCAACGCAAGACCGTCGCCGAGGTCGACCGGGTTCTGGCGCCGAAGGTCGAGGGCACGCTGGTGCTCCATGAGCTTTTGGAAGGGACACCGCTCGACTTTTTCGCCGCCTGCTCGTCGATCTCCACCATCGTCGGGTCTCCCGGACAGGCGGACTATACGTCGGCCAACGCGTTCCAGGATGCCTTCGCTCATGCGCATCGACAAAGCGACGTTCGCTACCTCGCCATTGATTGGGACCGCTGGGATGAGGTTGGCATGGCGGTCAACGAGATGGCGAACCAGCCCTATCAGGCCGAGATGCAGTCCTGGATGCAAGGCCTGCAGCCAGCACAGGGTGCCGAAGCTTTCGACCTGGCGCTGGCGTCGATTGGGTCTCAGATCGCAGTCGCGCTCGGCAATTTCGAATGGATTAGCCGCTATGGGCCGCCTCGCCAGCGAGAGGGCCCGCAGGCGGTGAACTCCGGGGAGCGGCGCAGTTACCGCCGGCCCGACATCGAGACGACGTTTGAGTCGCCCACCAACGAGATCGAGGGGAAAGTGGCCGACCTCTTCCAAGACGTCCTGGGGATCAAGGACGCAGGCATCGACGACAATTTTTTCGATCTCGGTGGCCATTCGCTGCTCGGCGTTAGACTGCTCGTCCGTATTCAGGAAGTCTTTGGCGTCGACATTGGCATCGGCGAGCTGTTCAGTCTTCCGACGATTCGGAGCTTGAGCCGGACGATTGAATCGAGGACCGGGCGGTCCGCCGGCGCGTTCGACGCGACGGCCTTGGGCGAGACGCCGGCGTGATGCGCGGGACGCAGGACGACGGGGCACGGCTTCGCAAATCGCCCTGGCTGCTGCGGCCTCACCCCGTTCCGCAGGCGGATTTGCGGCTGTTCTGCTTGCCGCATGCAGGGGGCGATACCTGGATGTTCCGCGACTGGCATCTCGTTCTCTCGCCGACCGTCGAGGTCTGCCCCATCCGGCTGCCGGGCCGGGGCAGCCGCATCGACGAGCCCTCCTTCACCGAGATTGTCGACCTCGCCGGCGCGCTTGCGGAGGGACTGGCGGAAGCGCTCGAAAAACCTTTCGCAATTTTTGGCCACAGCATGGGGGCATTGGTCGGTTTTGAACTGGCCCGCCGCCTGAGAAGGGACCGTGGGAAAAGTCCGGTCATGCTGGGCGTGGCCGCTTGCCCGGCGCCAATTCTTCCGAGTCTCAGGCCTCCCCTCAGCCAGTTGCCGCCCGATCTCATGATCGAGGCGATGCATCGTCGCTATGGCACGGGGCGTGCGCTCGCCGACAGCGAGGATCTGATGCGGCTAATGCTGCCGATCCTGCGGGCTGATTTCGGCGCCTGCGAACGCTACGTCCCGGTCGAGGATCAACCGCTCGACTGTCCGATCGCCGCCTATGGCGGCACGAACGATCGGACAGTAGAGAACAAGGCCCTCGACGCTTGGCGCGATCAGACGACCAACGCCTTCCTGCGGCAAATGATCGAGGGCGATCACTTCTTTCCTATTGGGGCGAAGCTAGTTCTGGTTCGTCTTTTGAAGCAGGACCTCGCCTGGTCTATATCTTGAACTCAAATATTTATTAATAAATTGTCATGCAGTAGCAAACGCTTTTTAGCGTCCGATTACGGCAAAGTGTCGTCCTCCATACCCGCATCCATCGGCCTCGAACTGGGTCTGTCGCAAATTTCCTGCGTTGACGGTTCGTTAGCAACGTTGGCTGTATTGCCTCCACCCATTCGGAGGTTCCCATAATTCTGTCTTCCGTCGCCGCCAAGCTGAAGCGCCGGTCGGCGGAAGAATTCAAGGGCCGCCATTTCGAGGCAGGCGATCGTGCAGGCTGTTTCCTGATACCTGCGTTTTCCTCAGAGCTACCGCGACATCGAAGAGGTCTATTTTCCTACTTAACCCACTGAAACAAAAAGAGAAAGCCGCCTTTACGCGGCTTTTTTCGTTTTGCGGATAGCAGGGCGCGGAATGACATCCAAGTCCTTGAAATAACAAGGACCGACAATTGCAGCCAACACGGCCGCGCGACAACGACGTTACAAAAGATAAGGGCTTAGACGATGACGAACCACGAGGCTCCAGACCTTTTGTATGGCCTGGAGGCAATTGCAAGCCATCTTGGAATGTCGGCGCGGCAGGCACGGCACCGAGCCCTGACCGGATTAATTCCGACCTTCAAAATGGAACGGACGGTCTGCGCCCGCCGCTCGACCTTGACCGCATGGCTCGCCGAGCAAGAAGCCAAGGCCCGTGAGCCGAAGGCGCCGGTCGGTGTGTGATGCGGCTTCCAAGAACCTACATCGTCGGCATGTCAACGCCGGTGTAATTTCAGGCCGGCGGGGCGGACCAAAAGCAGGCCAGTGGATCGGGCACGCCGACATGGAAAGGGCCCCGATCGGGGCCCTTTCCATGTCGGCTTAAAGTTTGGATCAGGCGGCCGTGATTTCGCCGGTGTCGGGATCGACGATCTCGGCGGTGGCCTGGTTTTGCTCCGCCCTCACCGATGCGCGCCGCCGGCCGACGGACTGTTTAAGGCGGTAGCTGTCGCCGTTCATGGTCAGGATGCTGACGTGGTGGGTGAGCCTGTCCAGCAGGGCGCCGGTGAGCCGCTCCGATCCCAGGACCGATGTCCAGTCCTCGAAGGGGAGGTTCGAGGTGATGATGGTCGAGCCCCGCTCGTAGCGCTGGGAGAATGTCTCGAAGAGCAGCTCGGCTCCGGTCGTCGAGAGCGGCACGTAACCCAGCTCGTCGACGATCAGCAGCTTCACGGCCTGCAGGTCGCGCTGGAGTTTGAGAAGGCGTCGCTCGTCCCGTGCTTCCATGAGCTGCGTCACCAGGGACGCCGCTGTCGTGAACGCCACGGTGAAGCCCTTCTGGCAAGCCGCCAACCCTAGAGCAAGAGCGACATGACTCTTGCCGGTGCCAGAGTTGCCGAGCGCGATGATGTTCTCCCGGCGGACGATGAACTCGCAGCGGCCGAGGTCCAGCACCAGCATCTTGTTGAGGCTCGGGATGGCAGTGAAGTCGAACGTATCGAAGCTCTTCACAGCTGGAAACCGAGCGGCCCGGATGCGGCGTTCGACGACACGGCGCTCCCGGTCGATCAGTTCCAACTCCACCAGGCGCAGAAGGTAGCCGGTGTGGTCGACCCCGCCCTGCGCGCACTCGCGCGCCACCTTGTCGTACTCGCGCAGGATCGTCGGCAGCTTCAGCTGCTTGAGATGGTGGCCGAGCAGGACCTGGGGCTTGCCAGCCCTGGTGCCACTCGGCATGTCTCCCTCGATCGAGGCCATCACGCCGCCATCTCCGGCACCAGCACGGCATAGTCGGCGGCCGTCGTCGTCTTGACCGCCAGTTGCGGCAGATGGGGATAGGCGGCGAGGTCAAGGCGGACGGGACGCCGCTCGATCCGCGCCAGCGTGATCTGTTTGACAGCATCAAAGCCAATGGCGCCGAGCCGAATGGCCTCGGTAACGGCAAAGGCCACAACATCCTGTGGCGCCGCCTCCATCAACCGCAGCACTTGGATGAACTCCCGCTTGCCGCGATTGCCCATTCTAGCTTCCAGGAGATGGCGTAGATGCTGGAACACCTCCGGCAGGTTCCAACCTTGCAGCGCCGCGGCTTGATCGAGCGCGTTCGGCTTCATCTCGATCAGCGCCAGATAGTGCAGCGGATCCGCAACGAACACGCCCTCGCCGTAGTGGCGCGGGTGCCTGGCGATCTCACGGCCGGCACACAGGATCGCGACCTCGTCGACGAACCCCTTCACCAGGACCTCCTGGAACCCGTAGGCCGTTGGCACCGAATAGTCGTTGCAGCGATAGCGGACGAGCGCCGTCGAGGAGACGCGGGCCGCACGCTTCTCGCACGGCTCGAGTGGCACGGCGGGCAGCGCCCTCAAGGCCTCGGTGTCGGCGACGAGCCGCTCGCCGATGGTGGCAGAGCGCCGACCGGCATGATCGGCCTGCCGCGCGCGGCAACGCTCCGCCAGCATGGCGTTCAGGGCGTCGAAGCTCGCCGCCGTGGGGATCGGCGTCATGAAGTTGGCGCGGGCGAATTTGACCAGCCCCTCGACCTTCCCCTTGTCGTTGCCCTTGCCCGGACGGCCGAAGCGGTCCTGGAACAGACAGTGGCTGACCAGCTCCGTAAAGGCGCGGGTCCGATCGCGCTTGCCGTCGCCGCAGATCTTGGCAACCGCGATCTTGGTGTTGTCGTAGAGGAGCGACAGGGGCACGCCGCCGAAGAAGGCAAACCCTGAGACGTGGCCGTCCAGAAACGCCTCGGTGGTTTCCCGGGGATAGGCCTTCACGAAGCAAGCATCCGAGTGCGGTAGGTCCAGGCAGAAGAAGTGGATCTTCTGGCGGACGCCGCCGATCATCGCGAGCGCTTCCCCAAAATCCACCTGGCCGTGACCCGGCGGATGAGATAGCGGCACGAAGGTCTCCCGCGCCCGCGCTCGACAGACCCGCACGTGATCCTTCACCACGGTGTAACCGCCGGCAAAGCCATGCTCGTCCCGCAGCCTCTCGAAAATCCTCTTGGCCGTGTGCCGCTGATTCATCGGCGCATCACGATCCGCCACCAGGATCGCGTCGATCACCGGCAGCAGAGGTCCAAGCTTCGGCTTTTCGGGCGGCTTCACGCGCGTGTACCCGGGAGGCAACGAGAACCGGCACATCTTCAGCACCGTCTCGCGGTTCAGCCCGAAAACCCGGGCGGCCTCCCGGCGGCTATGCCCCTCAAGGAACACGAATTTTCGAACGGCGGCGTAGATCTCCACGACGAACATCCCCGGCCCCCAAAAACGAGAGCCTATCCACTGGCCGGATTTTACTCCGCCCGCGTCAGCAAATCGCCGACGCTCCAGTGGCCTGGTTTGTCACCGCCCTACACAGGACCCACAGATCGCCAGAGTCGACCAGAAGCGCTTTTGGAACCAATGTCCCCATTTTGACCGTCTTGGCGCATCATCGCTGAGCTTCATCGTGTGGCATCGCGCCTATCTCTACTACTTTGAGCGCATTTTAAGGAAGGCAGCAGGTGATCCTACGCTGGCGTTACCCTACTGGAATTATGAGGATCCACAGCAACGAACGCTTCCGCCGGTCTTCGCGGACGCTTCTAATAATCCATTATTCGCGCCCGAGCGAACCCAAGCACTCAAAGATGGTGGCCGCCTCAGCTCTGCCACGGTGGACACAACTCTCGCCTTCCGACGCAACAGCTTCGTCGGGCGCACTGCCAAGGATGGTTTTGGAGGTGCCCTAAGTGATGTGGAACCCGCTGAGGAAGGTGTGATGGAGCAACAGCCGCATAATGCTGTGCATGGTGCTGTGGGCGGATCTTTCCGTCAGGCTGACGGCAGTGAAGGTGACGGATTGATGGGCAGCGTCGAGACCGCTGCGTTCGATCCGATTTTCTGGGTGCACCACGCCAATGTGGACCGGCTTTGGACAATCTGGGAATGCCGCAACCGGGTGTGGGGAAGTGATCCGGGGAAAGACCCCTTGCGAGCCTGGCTGTCCGCTGCGCCTTGGTGGTTTCACGATTCGGATGGGAGCGTTCGCAATTCGTCTCGCGCCTTCTACGTCCGCCGCGATCGGCTAGGCATCCGATATGATACAGACGATAGAGCTTGTACGCCTCTTGCAAATACACTTCCCGACGCTGCGACCTCTGCAGCCGTATCCATAGCCTCGTCCATGCCACCTGGGCACGACATGGCGCACATGAGCGAATCCGGGCAGAAAGAGATCAGCTCCAGCGGCGGCCCATTAAACCTGTCCGCCACAGCGCCAACCGAGCGACAGCTTACACCGGCCGCAAGCGTACCTGCGGCACAGTCGCAGGATGTCGCCGCCGATTTTGTGAAGCCAGAGCGAACCCTAGTAGAGATCGTAGGATTATCAGCCGCCAGACGACCACCGATCAGTTATGATATCTACGTAAACTTACCAACCGGCACTCCACCAGACCGAGATTTGCCCAATTTCGTGGGGACTGCGGACTTTTTCACAATGACTGCCCCCGCCGCGCGGCGAGTAGCGGCTTTTGACGTGACCGATTTCCTCAAGAACAGCGGTGCTCGGGGCGCAGATGTAAAGGTGACGTTAGTGCCGCAGCAGCTGGTGGAAGCGCCCCCGAGCGTCGGAGCAGCCGTTGCTAAGACCTCTGAAGAGGTTCGGGTCGAGGCCATTAGAGTCGTTACTGTTCCAGCGACAAGATAAGCCTGCGGAAATATCATTTTTGAGGTTTCGCCAGTTTCGCGATCTCAACTCCTCCAGCACACTCGGCACTGTCTGAAGCAGGACATCAGGTAGGTTGGTTACCATTCGCGTAAGAGCAGCGTGTGATGGGCAGCTCGACCCTTCAAATTCAGCATTTTCGTTGATTTGAGCACCGTTATCTATTCATAGTGCAGGTATGCGTGGATTTGAGCAGTCTGTTTATGGTGACCCAAATGGGGCCTGTAAAGTCCGAGATATTCCAGTTCGCTTGATGTGTACCCTAAGCGAACCAGTCCGGAGCCGGTTCGATATGGAAGGCGCGACCACCTAAAACGAACTTTCCATAGCGAACCATCCATAAGAGATCGGCCGTCACTGCGCTCGCGGGAGAGGCTTCGAAGGGCCAGCGTCGTCACGGGGCATTGGGACCGTCCTGGCGCAGGACGGCTTCATAATCCTGCCCGGCGCCGAATACCCGCAGGATCGAGACCTGATCGCGGGCGCGGTCGATCACATAGGCGATCGTGGCCTGACGGCGATAGGTGCTGATGTGCAGATCGGGAGGCAGGGCTTCGCGCTTTGTGCCGCGTTCTGGAAACAGACGTAAGCCGTGGCAATGCGCCTCAATTCGTTCCACGAATTCACCCGCTCGCACGTGGCCTGAACGGTCTGCGATGTAGGTGTAGATGGCGAGGAGGTCGGCTTCCGCTTCCGGCGTGATGATGACGCTATAGGTCTTTGGCATCGGCGACCTGGGCAGCGTGATGGGCGCGCAACCGCGCAAACACCTCTTCGGCCGGGCTGCCGCGTGACGGGTCTTTTAGATACGCCGCATGGGCGACCATCACGTCCTGGCGCAGCCATTGTTCGACGGCGGCATCGCGGGCGCGCAAGGTTCGCAACCCGTCCCGGATCACTTCGCTTTCCGAAGCATATTCGCCGGACGCGACCTTGGCCTTGATCATGTCGAGCATGTCATGTGGCAGCGTGATGCTGATCGCTTGGGTTGTTCGCATGAGAGGCCCTCCTGTTGAGAGAGACTGTAACATACGACATGATTAAATCATACTCATTTCGGCAATCGCAATGTCCATCAAACGATCGTTTAATTGACACATGATGGAAGTATCCCGCTGACACCCCCAATGGGCAGATTTTATGTCAAGTAATTATGTAAACAAAACTATTGTCAATCATACGTGATTTTCGTAATTTGTGGACATGCTCATCGGTTACGCCCGCGTCTCGACCATCGACCGGAACCTCGACCTTCAGCGCGACGCCCTGCGTAAGGCCGGATGCGAGAAGGTTTACGAGGAAAAGAAATCCGGCCGCGCCGGCACCCGCCGTCCGGAATTCGGGGCGGCGCTGTCCTTTCTCCGGCCCGAGGACGTGCTGGTGGTGTGGAAGCTCGATCGGCTTGGCCGGTCGCTGGTCGAGATGATGCGGACGATCGACACGCTGCGCCGCGACCAGGTGCGCTTTCAGAGCCTCACAGAGCATTTCGACAGCGAGACCGCTCACGGTCGCTTCGCCTTGCAGATGCATGGCGCGATGGCAGAATACTTCCTCGACCTCAATCGCGAGCGCACCATGGAGGGGCTGAAGGCCGCCTTGGCGCGCGGGCGCAAGGGCGGCCGGCCACCGAAGCTAAGCGAAGCCGATATTGCCGCCGGTCGCGCCATGCTGAAAGACCCCACCATCCCCGTCGCGGAGATTGCCAAGCGGCTCGGCGTCAGCCGAGGGGGCTTCTACAATTATTTTCCGGCCGCCCGCAGCCGCCCGACGGAGGGTACCTGATGCCGATCCGTCCGGAGTTCAAATGGCTGTACCCGATCGACTGGCCGCAGCTCTCGGCCATGATCCGCTTCGAGAGGGCAAAGGGCCGGTGCGAAGAATGCGCTCGCCCGCATGGGCGCGAGGTCCGGCACCTTGGCGACGGCAGATGGTGGGACGAGGACCGGCAGAGCTGGCGTGACAGTCGCGGTCGTCCTCTGCCTCGCCTGGTCAAGATCGACACTGTGGAGCGCGTGACCAAGGTGGTGCTGGCGACGGCCCACCTCGACCATGATCCGACCAACAACCCGCCGCGTAACCTGAAAGCCCTGTGCCAGCGGTGCCACATGCTGCACGATCGCCCTGAGCATCGCCGGCGACGCTGGCTCACGCTGCGGATGAGGAAAGCTATGGGAGACCTGTTCTCGGGTACCTACTCAAGGTAGAGGTTCGAGGAACATAATGTCCTTTTATCAGATGTAGGGGGAAGCGATGTTCAGGATCGTAGAGGGCGCCGTGCCAAGCGGTGTAACCGGACGCATAGATCTCTTCGTAAGTCGCGATGAGAAAGACAGCCTCATCATCGCGACTTGGGACAGGGTTGGAGTGCAAGTGATAAGGCCTGTCCGGGTTCGACGGGTCGAGTCAGTTAGCCTGAAAAATTCATACTTGGGTTGGCGGATATAGCTTAAAGCACTGACTTGATTTAGGATTTTGTTGTCGAAGCCGATCCCGTATCATTTCAGGAAGCTACATCCGCCAACCCAAGTATGAATTTTTCAGGTTAGCAGGGTTTGCGACACGCCCCCATCGACCATCATAACCCTTCCGACCTATTCCATATGTCAGCTCCTGGATGTCGTGATCACTGTCGACTATGCTACTTCGGAGTGTCCGAATTTCGTGAGTTGGTCATCAAACCAGTTGAGGTCCTCACCCCAACTGACGAGGGCCGGGTCATTTGCCATTAGGCTAGACACGATGGAGCGGCCTGCAACAAAGGCTTGGCGGGCCAGCGCCTTCTTGCCGGCTCGTCTGGCCTGCAAGCCGATCTTGGCTTCAATCACTACAAAATCACGTTGCCAGCCGCAATGGTCTGGATCCTCACGGACCAGACCCTCTCGCACTGAACGACAGGCCTCGAACGCAGCCAGTGCCTCGACCGGTTGACTGCGCGCGGCGTGGAGATCACCAATGCGCTCGTGAAGAAGAGACAGGTCGCTGCGACAAAACGGATGGTTCAACTTAGCCGCGGGCATGCCCTCGAAGCGAATTAGATCCTTCATGTAGACCTCTAGTCCGTCCGAAGGTGGCGAGACGTTTAGTTTGATGTTGCCGTATCCACTGGAGTAATATCCATTTCCACTTAACCCCTGGGAATAGAGCTTCCATCCGGGATGCCGGGGGTCGTCTTTCAGTAAGCGGCCGGCGATTGCGAGCCGATCGTGAATGACCACGCCGCGGAGCATCGAGCCTGTGTACGGTGGCAGCAAGGGAGCGCACCGACCAGAACAGTGTCGGGCATCGACCCAGCGGCCCATCCTCGAGCAAAATACGCCGACGTCGCGGTAGCCTAATGCGAGTGCTTTGCGGAGATCGTTGTCCGGATAGGGGGTGTAGAGTTGATCAAGCAGCATCAGGGCATCGCGCATTCGGTCGAGCGCTTCGATCGGCCGGTTGTTCTCAGCAAGAAACCGACCAGAAACCACAAGGGCTGCGACAAGTCTACGGCGCCAAGGTTCGCTGTGCAGGTTCTCAAGCACTGTCTGCTTTGTCAGGCTGACCACCTCGGCGAGGCATAGATCTGCTTCCTGCGGACATTCGAACCCGAAAATAGGAATGCGAGCTGCCATACCTATCTCATATCGGTCCTCGCGCAAGCCGAGGTCGCTCGGGTGGGCAGCAATCAAGGGAGAAATGAGATCAGTGGCAACACTGAGAAGGTTACGACCATCTCTCAACAGCTCGACTTCGACCAGCAGCGTTCCGATCCTCAGGCAAAGCTTGATCAGGCGCCGATCGCTTGCCTCGACGTTCCTTCTCGCCCGAAGAAGTTCTTGGACGATTTTCTGAGCTTCCCGGGCGGGCGTCGTTTCGTCCTTGTATTCGCGTCATGCCCGATAGGCTGCATCCACCAGTTCGCCTATACGTCGCGCCGCCGCTTCCTCGTCAATCATTATCGAGCCCCGCAATGCCATTCCATCACGGAACCCATTTTCTACCAGCATCCCAGGCTCTAATGCGACCTTCGTCACAGTTGCCGTTCAGTGCCAAGGATTCGATGTCGTGGTGTAAGCCCGGTCTCTTTTGAGCACCTCTGGCGGTCGGAAGTGAGGCTGCGGAGACTTTTACATCATAGCATCCCACGCCAATGTGATCTTCGTCGCGGACCGGCATCCCCTCGGATGTATCTTCGGCCTGAATTCGCCGCAGCGCGCGCTCCTGCGAACACAAGCACTTGACTTTTTGTGGACAGGACTCTGCCATGAATGAACGGTTAGACCTCGGTGCGGGGGCGCCCGATTTTCTCCATCAGGATTTCTGGGCGCGACCAGACTACGACCCGGCGGCGAACAGCGTCGTAGACGCCACCACATTCGCTGCTGCAGTCGGTCTGGCCGTAGCGAAATGGGCAGAGATTGAAGACCGCCTCACCGAACTCTTCGCCAGCTTTATGACCAACGGTAATCGCGGATGCCGCACGACGGCTGACCTTGTATTCGTCTCGGTCGAGAGTCTACCCTGCCGTCTTGACATAATCCTGGCTGCTGCGGAAGGTTACTTTGGTCGGCACTGGTGCTCTGGCGAGATTCGAACGCCTTTGATAACGATCCTGAATGCGGTTAGTTTTGCCTTCCGTCGCCGTAACGACCTTGTGCGCGGCCGCATTACGGAGCAATATTACAATGATGTTTATCTTGGGGTTTTTCTCTCCTCGTCGCCCTATACTCACTCGGGACTCAACAAGGCCAGGTCTCCAGAAAACTTGGGGGCAGGAGAGATTAGGGGAAGGTACAAATACGGTAACAACGAAATCAACAGACTGAGTGATGGCTTCGATTCTCTATCCAACAGTCTTTGTGATTATATTTTCGACGTGATCAAGGTCGATGATCTGCCGAACACCGTGAAGCGCATGCTTGATCGTCAGAGATACGCACGTTGATCCATTCCATCTGCGGAGCGACAACGCGAGGGGTTATAGGGATCGTAGCCTGCCGCGGCGAGGTAGTTCCGACGGGCCTGTCGCAAAGTTTCCCCGACCGGGGTGCGAGCTGCACGAGAAACCACATTAGCTTAGTTTTTGGTTGTAAAATCTCGCTCTTAAAGTTGACGGTTCTACCAAAGATTGCATAAAAACGGCGTAAAGAGCTTGCAATCCTCTTACAAAACGAGCGTGCAAAAACTTTGCGACAGGCCCAAAAATTCTTATCCGGCAATCTTGGATTACGCATAGGGTAGCGGCGCCGCCCGGCGCCGCTACCCTATGGAGGCCTAAGGCGGAGTGTCGGCCAGGATCGCTAGAGGAATGTGATGAGCTGTCCGTTAAGCCAGGGGGCTGTATGGGCCTTCAAGTTTTGTTGTCTGGCGCTTGCCGTCGCCGCTTTCTTTGCGACACATGCAAAGGCCTACGACCTGCCCGACCTCAGTAATCGGAAATTATGCGCTCGTAGTTACGATGAGCCGCAGCAGGTTGAATTGTGCAATAAGATTGAAGAGTCGGAATTGGCACTCATCAAAACACTTTGGCCCAAAACTCCGAATGACATTCAACTTGAGGTGCACCTCCGTTCACATTTTTTTATGTCCTATCACGGCATTCGAGCGTTGCTCGAACTTCTTACAAAGCGACCTCTACCGGAGGGTGAGCTGCCGCCGCCGAGCTTGCCGAAGTAGCCTTCCGCTGATCTCGTTTTTCGGCAAGCCGTTAAAGACAGCGCCGTGCCCTGAGTGGTTTCCGAACCTTCGGCTATTCGTTTTAGGATCGCCGCGTGCTTCGCGTCAAAGAGGACCGTGAGTACGGAAGGGACGGTGTACTGTCATAAGCGAATTTCGCGTATACATCATCATTGTAAGCCGCTGCGACTCCTTGGCAGGAATTTTCTGCTGAGAGTGTGCGAAAGATATCGCGAAAGTCGGCCAGTTTCGCACGGGAGTTTTGCTGTCTCTATCTCATTGAAAACGCTTGATATGACTTTCGCCAATTTTACGTCGCAAATGTCCTAGCCTGAAAAATTCATACTTGGGTTGGCGGATGTAGCTTCCTGAAATGATACGGGATCGGCTTCGACAACAAGAGCCTAAATCAAGTCAGTGCTTTAAGCTATATCCACCAACCCAAGTATGAATTTTTCAGGTTAGCTTGGCGGGCTTTCCGGCGCCAAAGGTTGGCGGCGCAATAGCTCTTTCGAAGATATCTATGAAAACGTTCATTTGCTGAATATATTCGAAGCATGACAGACAATATTAACAAGCTGAAAGACGAACATTTTCGTCAACTCAATGCCTATAGAGACCTTCCGGCCTATAAAGAGGCGGACGATTACGAGGCCCGTGCCGCCTTCTTCGCGACGACCGTCGGGCGGAAGTGGGAGATCGACGCCGAGCTGTACGAGGAATTCCTCAACATCCTGCCGCCGATCGGCTGGCGGGGCGACAGCTTCCATATGGGCGAATTCCTGTTCGATGACATCACGCATAAATATTCGCGCGAGGACGACCGGTATTTTTGCGAGGTTGTCTATTACCCGCTGCGCCCAGACCGGGCGGCTAAGGCATCCGCCGCACCGGGGAAGCCCGCGCCTGGCGATGGCTAGCCGGCGCGAACCATACGATGCATCGCAGCGGGAAATGCTCGACGAGGCGGAGGCGTGGGAGCTCTGTCAACGCCGGTGTAATTTCAGGCCGGCGGGGCGGACCAAAAGCAGGCCAGTGGATCGGGCACGCCGACATGGAAAGGGCCCCGATCGGGGCCCTTTCCATGTCGGCTTAAAGTTTGGATCAGGCGGCCGTGATTTCGCCGGTGTCGGGATCGACGATCTCGGCGGTGGCCTGGTTTTGCTCCGCCCTCACCGATGCGCGCCGCCGGCCGACGGACTGTTTAAGGCGGTAGCTGTCGCCGTTCATGGTCAGGATGCTGACGTGGTGGGTGAGCCTGTCCAGCAGGGCGCCGGTGAGCCGCTCCGATCCCAGGACCGATGTCCAGTCCTCGAAGGGGAGGTTCGAGGTGATGATGGTCGAGCCCCGCTCGTAGCGCTGGGAGAATGTCTCGAAGAGCAGCTCGGCTCCGGTCGTCGAGAGCGGCACGTAACCCAGCTCGTCGACGATCAGCAGCTTCACGGCCTGCAGGTCGCGCTGGAGTTTGAGAAGGCGTCGCTCGTCCCGTGCTTCCATGAGCTGCGTCACCAGGGACGCCGCTGTCGTGAACGCCACGGTGAAGCCCTTCTGGCAAGCCGCCAACCCTAGAGCAAGAGCGACATGACTCTTGCCGGTGCCAGAGTTGCCGAGCGCGATGATGTTCTCCCGGCGGACGATGAACTCGCAGCGGCCGAGGTCCAGCACCAGCATCTTGTTGAGGCTCGGGATGGCAGTGAAGTCGAACGTATCGAAGCTCTTCACAGCTGGAAACCGAGCGGCCCGGATGCGGCGTTCGACGACACGGCGCTCCCGGTCGATCAGTTCCAACTCCACCAGGCGCAGAAGGTAGCCGGTGTGGTCGACCCCGCCCTGCGCGCACTCGCGCGCCACCTTGTCGTACTCGCGCAGGATCGTCGGCAGCTTCAGCTGCTTGAGATGGTGGCCGAGCAGGACCTGGGGCTTGCCAGCCCTGGTGCCACTCGGCATGTCTCCCTCGATCGAGGCCATCACGCCGCCATCTCCGGCACCAGCACGGCATAGTCGGCGGCCGTCGTCGTCTTGACCGCCAGTTGCGGCAGATGGGGATAGGCGGCGAGGTCAAGGCGGACGGGACGCCGCTCGATCCGCGCCAGCGTGATCTGTTTGACAGCATCAAAGCCAATGGCGCCGAGCCGAATGGCCTCGGTAACGGCGAAGGCCACAACATCCTGTGGCGCCGCCTCCATCAACCGCAGCACTTGGATGAACTCCCGCTTGCCGCGATTGCCCATTCTAGCTTCCAGGAGATGGCGTAGATGCTGGAACACCTCCGGCAGGTTCCAACCTTGCAGCGCCGCGGCTTGATCGAGCGCGTTCGGCTTCATCTCGATCAGCGCCAGATAGTGCAGCGGATCCGCAACGAACACGCCCTCGCCGTAGTGGCGCGGGTGCCTGGCGATCTCACGGCCGGCACACAGGATCGCGACCTCGTCGACGAACCCCTTCACCAGGACCTCCTGGAACCCGTAGGCCGTTGGCACCGAATAGTCGTTGCAGCGATAGCGGACGAGCGCCGTCGAGGAGACGCGGGCCGCACGCTTCTCGCACGGCTCGAGTGGCACGGCGGGCAGCGCCCTCAAGGCCTCGGTGTCGGCGACGAGCCGCTCGCCGATGGTGGCAGAGCGCCGACCGGCATGATCGGCCTGCCGCGCGCGGCAACGCTCCGCCAGCATGGCGTTCAGGGCGTCGAAGCTCGCCGCCGTGGGGATCGGCGTCATGAAGTTGGCGCGGGCGAATTTGACCAGCCCCTCGACCTTCCCCTTGTCGTTGCCCTTGCCCGGACGGCCGAAGCGGTCCTGGAACAGACAGTGGCTGACCAGCTCCGTAAAGGCGCGGGTCCGATCGCGCTTGCCGTCGCCGCAGATCTTGGCAACCGCGATCTTGGTGTTGTCGTAGAGGAGCGACAGGGGCACGCCGCCGAAGAAGGCAAACCCTGAGACGTGGCCGTCCAGAAACGCCTCGGTGGTTTCCCGGGGATAGGCCTTCACGAAGCAAGCATCCGAGTGCGGTAGGTCCAGGCAGAAGAAGTGGATCTTCTGGCGGACGCCGCCGATCATCGCGAGCGCTTCCCCAAAATCCACCTGGCCGTGACCCGGCGGATGAGATAGCGGCACGAAGGTCTCCCGCGCCCGCGCTCGACAGACCCGCACGTGATCCTTCACCACGGTGTAACCGCCGGCAAAGCCATGCTCGTCCCGCAGCCTCTCGAAAATCCTCTTGGCCGTGTGCCGCTGATTCATCGGCGCATCACGATCCGCCACCAGGATCGCGTCGATCACCGGCAGCAGAGGTCCAAGCTTCGGCTTTTCGGGCGGCTTCACGCGCGTGTACCCGGGAGGCAACGAGAACCGGCACATCTTCAGCACCGTCTCGCGGTTCAGCCCGAAAACCCGGGCGGCCTCCCGGCGGCTATGCCCCTCAAGGAACACGAATTTTCGAACGGCGGCGTAGATCTCCACGACGAACATCCCCGGCCCCCAAAAACGAGAGCCTATCCACTGGCCGGATTTTACTCCGCCCGCGTCAGCAAATCGCCGACGCTCCAGTGGCCTGGTTTGTCACCGCCCTACACACAGCGCCCATGTTCCGCAGAAGACGGTCGGCTTCTTCGATGAGTAGGCGGCTGAAGCTCCGCTCGCGAAGCGAGCCGTACAGGAGCAGGAACCGAGGCGGATGGGTCGACACCCTCGCAGGCGTCAGCTTCGCCAGTGACGGTCGGTCGATATGCTCGGATGACAGGGCTGGGAAGTCGTCGATCATCACTCACTCTGGCGGGGCGAGCGCAACATGACGGTTGGCAAGCTCGCGCACTTCTAATAACGTGGAAGTATGGAAGGCAAGCTCGCCGTCGCCGCTTTAGGGGCGCTCGCCCACGAGGGCCGGCTCGCGGTGTTCCGCATGCTCGTGCAGGCGGGGGCGGACGGCGTCGCGGCCGGCGAGATCGCGCGCCGGCTCGGCGTGCCGGCCAACTCGCTTTCGGCCAACCTCACCATTCTGAGCCATGCCGGGCTGATCGAGTCGAGGCGCGAAGGCCGTTCGATCATCTACACCGCAGCCTATGAGCGCATGGCAGCACTGCTCGCGTACCTTGTCGAAGATTGCTGCCAGGGCTCGCCTGCGATCTGCGCGCCGCTCGCGGCAATCATGGCGCGGGTCGCCTGCTGCCCAGACGGCGAGGCGGCGTCAACATGACGTCGCCGAGCCTAGAGCCGCCCCTCCAGCAGTTCGATCTGCCGCGCCGTCTCGTCGCCGAGGCGCTGGGGACGGCCTCGCTGCTCGCCATCGTGATCGGCTCGGGCATTATGGCTGACCGGCTCGCGGGCGGGAACGTCGCAGTCGCCCTGCTCGGCAACACGCTCGCGACAGGCGCGGGTTTGGTCGTACTCATCACGATGTTCGGTCCCCTCTCCGGCGCCCACTTCAACCCTGCCGTCACGCTCGTCTTCGCCGCGCGCCGTGAGCTCGACGCGCGGACGGCCGCCGCCTACGTCGTCGTTCAAGTCATCGGTGCGGTCGCAGGCGTGTGGGTGGCGCACCTCATGTTCGCCGAGCCGGTGCTTCAGGTCTCGACCAAGCTACGGGACGGACCGTCCCAGGCGTTCTCGGAAGGGGTTGCCACCTTCGGTCTGGTCGCCGCGATCCTCGGTTCGCTCCGCTTCCGGGCCGAAGCGACCCCGTTCATCGTCGGCCTCTACATCACCTCCGCCTATTGGTTCACGGCCTCGACCTCGTTCGCCAACCCAGCGGTGACGATCGCTCGGTCAATCAGCGACACGTTCGCCGGCATCGCGCCATCGTCAGCACCCGCCTTCATCATCGCCCAGCTCGCGGGCGCGGCGCTCGCCGCGCTGCTGAGCGGCTGGCTGTTCAGACAGGAGCGCCTCACATGACCGAGTTCCCGATCACCATCTATCACAACCCGGCCTGCGGCACGTCGCGCAACACACTCGCGATGGTCCGAGCCGCTGGGTACGAGCCTGAGGTCGTCGAGTACCTGAAAACGGGATGGACGCGACAGCAGCTGAGCGATCTGCTCGCTGCCATGCACCTGCGGCCGCGCGACGTCATGCGCGACAAGGGAACGCCTGCCGCGGAGTTCGGGCTGCTCGACCCCGCCGCGACGGACGAACAGATCCTCGACGCCATGGTCGAGCACCCCATTTTGGTGAACCGGCCGATCGTGGTCACGCCCAAGGGCACCAGGCTCGCACGCCCGTCCGAGGGGGTGCTCGACCTTCTCGACCGCCAGCCCGAGAGTTTCTCAAAAGAGGATGGCGAGGTCGTCGTCGCGAAGCGGGATGACTAAGCGAACCGGAGAAAATCGGGTTTAATCGAGAGCTGACCCGTTGTCTTGCTCGACTCCCACGAGAGGAGATCAAGCATATCCACACTCCGTCATCTGCAACTGCGGGTCACCGACCCAGACACCCAGACACCGCCCGGCTGCATGTTCGCGAGAGTCGTGAGCGGGGCTCTACATAATCTCGAGCGGGTATATCGCACTTGCCAGTCAGCAGTCGGCTACGGCGGGACTGTAGCTTTGTGTTTTCTCCCCGCCGTTCATCGGCTATACTGTCTCCGAAGCGCCAAGGTGGTGGTGGCGGCGCTCCGGACCTCGCACGTCTAGGAGCATCGCCATGATCTTTGGTCTCATCCTCGCCAGCGGCGCCTTCGCGCTGATCGCTTGGCACATCTTCAATCTCTCCGTTTACGCGCTGCCCTTCTTCGTCGGGGTCAGCGCGGCTTCATTCGCGCACCGCACCGGGGCCGGCCTGGTCGGGTCGGCCCTCGTCGGCCTGATCGCGGGTGCTATCGCCTTCGGTGCCGGACAGGCCGCGTTCAGCGTGGCGCGCTCCACGACCGCGCGCGCCGGCGTTGCCGCGATCTTCGCGATCCCGGCAGCCGTTGCCGGCTACTACTCGACGCTGGGGATCGCCAGCCTCTGCGTTCCTGGGGAAGGCTGGCGACACGCGTTCTCGATTGTCGGCGGCTTTATCATCGGATCGGTCGCATTTATGCGGCTGAGCGCATTCGCCCTGCTCCGGGAGCGCGAGGCGCGGCCGGCAACTTTCGCCGAAACTGTCCGGCTTCCAGCGCGTCTCAGCGAGCAGGCAGGCCGCCCCAATGTCGTGGAGGCAGATGGTGGAACCGGCTGAGCGGCCGACGGCGGTGAACCCGGCGTGCGCCGCCCTGGGGAGCGCTAGCTAGAGCGGAGCGGCGCTCGTCGAGCCGTTCTAGATCGTGGGGCGGCGGGGAGTGCGTGATCCTGTCTCGAGGTGGGGCCGGGCGGCCTGAGAACGGCAGGGTGGCGCCTGTGGGGCGTGCCGAAAGTTGAAGCCCGACACTTCGCGGTGGTTGTGTCCAAGAAGCTGTCCCTGACGCGCGCGTCCCACGTGCCTCTTGATGGCCTGATCTGACCGAGGGACGGCTGCGCCTCGATCGCCTATGCCGCAACGGCGCGCGGGCAACTTTCTTCCCCTGGGCTACGCCCATTCCTCGCGAGGCAAGAAAGCCGCCCACCCGCCATCCTCCACTGTGTTCCGGCTCGCAAGCGAGTGCGTCGTCGATCGCCCCCGGCCCTTCGATCGCCATCGAGGCCGGGATGGGCGCGGGCTCGAAAGACAGCAGGAGACACACCATGGCGACCATCGGCAGCTTCAAGAAGACCGGCAACGACTACACCGGCTCGATCACGACCCTGAGCCTTCAGGCCAAGAACGTCCGCATCACCCCCGAGGAGACTCGCTCCAACGACAACGCTCCCAGCCACCGCGTCTTTGTCGGCAAGGTCGAGATCGGCGCCGCCTGGGCCAAGCGCTCCAACGAGGGCCGCGACTATCTGGGCCTCAAGCTCGACGATCCGAGCTTCACCGCTCCCATCTTCGCCAACCTCTTCGACGACGAGGGCGGCGACACCTACAGCCTCATCTGGTCGCGCCCGAACAAGCGCAACGGCGACTGAGGCCGCCCGCCACGCCCCGCTCCACCCGGAGCGGGGCGAACGCGCTTTCCGCAATCAGGATACGGCGACGATCCCGCACAGCACGCCGTCGGCGTTGGCCAGCGGCAGGTAGAGCCGCGCGACGCGTTGCCGCCCATCGCCTACGCGGAGTTCGTCCTCGATCACGACTGGCCGCGCCGTCTCGATCGCCGATCTCGCTTCGCTACCCGCGTCGCCGCGCAGCGGCGCCAAACGCTCGACCGGCGAGCCGGCGAGCGCCTCGCCGTAGAGCGCGTCGACCTCGGCGCCGCTCGTCGCGATCGTCAGCCGATCAGTGCCGTTCTCGGTCGGTCTGAGCAGCACCGTGGAGGACGCAAGATCGCAAAGCGTGTCGTCGACCAGTGCGCTCGCCGACGGGAGACTGTCGCCATGGCAGTGCGCCCGCCATACCCTGAGCAGCTGCCCGAGCTTGGGATGCCGTTGCTCGATCAAGCTCATCGCGCGTCTCCTCGTCCAGGATCACAGTCTAACCAGATTTTCTGTTAACCCGGAAACCCACCTACTCGGTCTGTCGGCCTCTGCAATCGAGACGACACGGGCACATGCCCAAGACCTTGCGTTCCCCAAGACAAGTTCGCCTGATCGACCTCCTCGTCGAGCAACGCAAACGTGCGGGCCTGAGCCAGGCGGACCTGGCGAAGAAGCTCGGCCGCTATCAATCGGTGGTGTCTTCGATCGAGAGCGGCGGACGCCGTGTCGACGTGGTCGAGTTGCTCGACATCGCCGAGGTGATCGGTCTCGATGTGCACGCGCTGATCGATGATCTGCTTTCTACTCCGAAGACTAGCCGTCACGTTGCACCGTAGTGTCGAAGCCTCGTTCCCAGTGCCGCGCGGCCTTCTTTGCGGAAAAAGCACGTTTTGCGCAGCTAGAAAATCATCAACTCGCGCGTTTAGCCTTCAAGGCTTCGAGTTGACACCGGGCGGCCGGCGTTTTTCCCGATGCCACTGTGGAGTGAGCGCCATGTCAGGGACCGTACCGACCGCCGCGTATTTGTACGTCCTCAGCCTCGACGCGCCAGGCCGCGCCTGGGAATATCTGCGTCGCAACGACGGCTATGTGCAGGATTGGCTGCGACATGGCCATGCTCGTCGCCCAGCGGCGCTCGCCCGCGCGAGTCGACGCGCCGAGCCCTGGGGGTTACGATTTCGTGGAGGACCCAGCGCTCGACGCACGCACGGCGGAGCCGGTCTGGCTGCCTGACCCCAATCCGGTGGTGACCCTCGCGCCTGCCATCGGCGACGCCGCCGCGTCTTTCAGCTTTTGGGCGCTGCCGGGTCGCAAGAACTTGGTCCATGACGGACGAAGGCTGTTGATGCGCAGTACGGTAGGGCGGCGCGTGCTCCGCGTCGCCATCTCGCTGGCGCTCGCTGACGGCATGCCGTTCGCCTATGCCGTTCCGGCGGGTGAACACGGCCAGCGTGGCTTGAAGGCCGCCGCCGAACTCGATGCGGCGCTCGCCGGTGCGACACCGAAGCCCCGCCGAGCCCCGGTGACCCGCAGTGACCTCGTGCATATGCGCGCGCTTCAAGCACTCGACGCGGAGAGCGATGGCGCGTCGGAACGCGCCATCGCCGAGCTGGTGTTCGGCCCGTTCGACGAGCCGGAGAGCTGGAACGACAGCGCCGTGCGCGCCAGCGTCCGCTACCTGCTCGCCCATGGCCGCGGTCTTCGCGACGGCGGCTACCGCCACCTGCTCTATCCGAAACCGCCAAAGCACGAAGTCGCTTCGGCGTAAGTAGGAGAAGCCGGCCGCGCGCTGAACCTCCCTGCGATCACGCCCCTCGTTCGTCCAGCTTGCATCCACTGCGCGGCGACCCTGCCGCGCCCGACACGCTCGGACGGAGGCGGATGCAATGAGCCACGCTGCGATCAAGCCGACCCCTGTCCGCGACACTTCGCCTAAGCCCGCGACCCGCTATCTGTCTAACGACGAGGCCGCCGCGTTTCTGCACCTCTCGCCGCGGACGCTGGAAAAGCAGCGCGTTATTGGTGGCGGACCGAAGTTCCGCAAATTCGGTCGCCGCGTCGTCTACGCGATCGAGGATCTGGAGAGCTGGGCCAACGCGCGGTCCTGCGACACGACCTCGGACCCGAACTACTCGGCCGTGACACGCTGAGCGGCTGGTGAGCGTGGCCATGCCCCATCCCCGCCGCTCCGAACGCGAGCAGCTCGACCTGTTCCGCGCGCTGCCCGGCGACCTCGCCCCGCGCGACCACCAGGACCTCATGGCCTACCCGTTCTTCAGCCTCGCCAAGTCGCCGCGCATCCGGCCGATCGACTTCCGGATGGGCAAGATCGCCATCCGCGTCGAGGCCGTGCCCGAGCACGGGATGGCGACCATCTGGGACGCCGACGTGCTGATCTGGGCGGCCTCGCAGATCGTCGAGGCGCGCGATCGCGGCTGCAAGCCGTCGCGTCTGATGGCGGCTACGCCCTACGAGATCCTCACCTTCGTCGGGCGCGGCACCTCATCCCGCGACTACGACCGGCTGAAGGCCGCGCTCGACCGGCTGCAATCGACCACGGTCGCCACCTCGATCCGCCAAGCCAGCGAGCGGCGGATGCACCGCTTCTCGTGGATCAACGAGTGGAAGGAGCGCGCCGACGCGCACGGGCGTCCGCAGGGGCTCGAACTGATCCTGCCCGACTGGTTCTATGCCGGCGTCCTGGACGACGCGCTCGTCCTCACCATCGACGCCGCCTACTTCGACCTCACGGGCGGCGTCGAACGCTGGCTCTACCGCCTCGTGCGCAAGCACGGCGGTCGCCAGGCGGGCGGCTGGAGCTTCGACTTCCGCCACCTCCACGCCAAGTCGGGCAGCCTCTCGCGGTTCACCAACTTCGCCTGCGACCTGCGGGACATCGTCCAGCTGCAGTCGCTCCCGGGCTACCGGCTCAGCATCGAGCGGGCTCTCGGCGGCGTCGAACGCCTGGTCTTCGTGCCCATCCCCGAAGACCCGCTGGACCGCGCCGCGCGGCTCTGCGGCATCACCCTGCCTGGGGATAAGCTGTGAATCGCGTCGTGCTATCGGAGGTGGCGACTATCGTGCCATCGGAGGCGCGATCCTCGTGCTATCGGAGGCGGAAACCGCCCCTAAGTGCCTGCCGTGCAACGGCAATCCGGCCCTCTAACTATGCTAACTTAGAATCCTTCGGATTCTTTCTAACGGAAGAGCACCGCACCGGCACGGTCCGTGGGTCGGCTTTGGGCTCGAGAGCCGGGAAGAGGAAGAAGGTCACCAAGTCCACTGTGCCGTCTCGAGCGCAGCCCACGCGTATCCCGGTTCAGGAGTTCGGGCCTTGGCGACCCGAGGCCGCCGGGTAGGCCGAGCTGATCCCAATAGAGCGGCCAGCGTCGTGATCGTCGCGCTCCTCAACCAGAAGGGCGGTGTCGGCAAGACGACCTTGTCGTTGCACCTCGCCGGCGAGCTCGCCGCGCATGCCGCGCGCGTGCTGCTGATCGATGCCGACCCACAGGGCTCGGCGCTCGACTGGGCCGAACAGCGGGCGCGTGAAGGGCTGACGCGCCGGTTTGGCGTGGTCGGTCTCGCTCGGGAGAGCCTGCATCGTGAGGCGGCCGCGCTCGCGGAAGGGGCCGACCACGTGGTCATCGACGGCCCACCGCGCGTCACCGGCATCGCGCGCTCCGCGCTCCTCGCCGCCGACCTGGTGCTCATCCCCGTGCAGCCGTCGCCGCTGGACGGCTGGGCCTCCGCGGAGATGCTTCGGCTGCTCGACGAGGCGCGCGTGTTCCGTCCCGAGCTTCGCGCCCGCTTCGTCCTCAACCGCTGCGCCGCCCGCACGGTGATCGCGCGGGACACGGCCGCAGCGCTCACGGACCAGCAACCGCCGCTGCTGCCGTCGCGCATCGGCCAGCGCGTGGCGTTCGCGGACGCCGCGAGCACCGGCCGGCTCGTCGACGAAGCATACGGCGCCGAAGCCGCCGCGCGCGAAATTGCCGCCTTCGGCCTCTCTGTGAAGGAGGCGGCGCGTGACCGGACGTGACGCCAGGCCTGCGCCTTTTGCGGCCCGCCCGCGCGATCCCGACGCTTGGGTGTGCGCGCCGGAACCGGCCTCAGCGACGATCAACGGCAAGGCGACGACCTACACCGCCCGGCTGACGGTCGACGTCACCCCCGCGCTGCGCGGTCGCATCAAGGTCGCGGCGTTCACCCGCGGCCTGACCGTCGCCGACATGCTTCGCACCATGCTGGAGCAGGCCTTTCCCGAGCCGAACGGAGGCGGGCAATGATCGCCGCCACGCCTCGCGGGCTGACGCGCGTGACGATCCTCTTCCTGCCCGAGCGCGTGAACGACCGCGTGCGTTTCGGCGCGCCGGCGGCCGAGCGCATCATCGACCGCCGCTGCCGCGTCGAGCTGTTCGCGCCCGGCGCGGTGTTCGCCTACGTCCAATGGCGCGCCAACCGCTACGGGACCGAGCACTGGCGGCTCTGGGTATTGCAGGCCGCCCGCGCGGGCGACCGCGCCGAGACGGTTCCCGGCATCGCGCCCGGCGCGCACATCTGGCTGAGCACCGGCGGCGCCACCAAGGTTACGCGCGCCCTGACGTTGATCGACGCGATTGAAGCACAGGCGCTCGATCCCGCGTCGGTGCCGGAGAGCTACTGGCGCACCGCCCACAACCGCATCGCCGCTGGTCTCGAGCCGCGCGTCTACGCGCCGGCCGAGCACGCGGAGCGACAATCCCGCGGAGGCCTGCTGTGAACATCCTCCCTCTCACCCGAGGGCGCGTGGCCGCCTTCTACGCCGCCGTTGTCGGCGCCGGGCTCGTGGTAGCGTCCAGCGCGGATGTCTGGCCCCTGCGCGTCGTCTACAACGCCAGTGCCAGCGTGCCGATCGGCTGGTACGGGGTCGCCGAACCTGAGCCAGTCGGCGTCGGCGATCTGGTCATCGCCCGCCCGCCGATCCGCGCCGAAACTTTGCTCGCCGAGCGCGGCTATCTCGCGGCCGGTGTTCCCATCCTGAAGTTCGTAGCGGCACGCGCGGGACAGCGCGTCTGCCGCACCGATGAGGCAGTCACGATCGACGATCGTGTCGTCGCGACGGCGCGTGACCGCGACGGGGCCGGCCGTGCGCTCCCGCGTTGGAACGGCTGCCGCGTGCTCGGACCTGGCGAGGTCTTCCTGCTCAATACCGCCGCGCCGGATTCCTTCGACGGCCGTTACTTCGGGCCGGTCTCCACCAACAGCATCATCGGAAAGGCGACGCCGCTATGGACGTGGTGAGAATATCGACGGCCGGCGCTGTCGGAGCCTTTGCCGTGCTCGCGCTGGTGTCGACAGCCCGCCAAGGGCGCGCTGAACCACCGATGCCGCAGGCGCCGACCAGTGGCTCGTACGGCAGCGCAGCCGGCAGCGCAGGCGCATCGCCTTCGCCGCCGGTGCGCGTATCGCCCTTCTCTCTTTCCGGCCCGACGATGCCGCCTCCCGCTGCGCCAGGCCCGATCATCTACGGCGCATCCTTTTACCCTTTGCCCCGCGTCCCCGGTGCGCCGCGTTCGCCTTGGGACGCGCTGATCGACGAGGCGGCCCGGCGCTTCGCAATCCCGCCGTCGTGGGTGCGCGGCGTCATGCAAATCGAGAGCGGTGGCCGCACGATACTGAATGGCCACCCGATCACATCGACGGCAGGCGCGATGGGTTTGATGCAAGTAATGCCAGGGACATTCACGGCGATGGCGCAGCGCTACGGACTGGGCAGCGACCCATACGATCCGCGCGCCAACATCTTCGCCGGCACCGCGTTCCTGCGCGAGATGTACGACCGCTACGGGGCCGCGCACTTTCTGGCCGCCTACAATGCAGGGCCCGGGCGCGTCGACGAGCACCTGCGCTACGGCCGGCCGCTTCCATTCGAGACCCGACGCTATGTCGAGGTGCTCGCGCCGCAGCTCCTCGCCGGTGAGGACGCGAGCGCCACGGGAGCAGCGCCACAGGTGCAGGATCTGACCAGCGCTGCTGCGATGCGGCGCGTTGGTTCACCCGCTTACCGGTCCCGTTTGACTGCGCTCCGAAACCCGGAGATGGCTCCGCTTTTCGTTGCGGCGAATGACCGGCCGCCTGCCAGTGATCGACAGCCGGACGGGCAGTTGAACGATGCGCTCTTCGTCCGCCTCACGCACCAGGATCAGCGCCCACATGAACCGCTCAACGACAGCACTGAGAACTGACCGATGTGCAGACTGGCGATCTTGCACGACTGGAGGAAAGACCGTGAGGGAGAGGCGGAAGTCGAGGGCAAGATAGAAGGCCGCGGCACGCGGCGGGGCGTTCGCCCTGGTCTGCACGTCGGTTGGCGCGGCACGCGCCTGAGTGGGCGCGGTGCTGTGCTTGAAGCGAAGGCTCTAATTCAAAACGACTATTTGCGTGCCTCACCCGACTGGGCACGCTGGAGCTTGCATCGTGGCTCGCTCTGACGAGGATCATTTCCGCCCACGGCCGGGCAAGGTCCGCGGTCACGGGGACGCTGGAGCCAAGCGCTTCACCAGCCAGGTGCTCCGCGCTGCGCAGAAGACTGGCGGCGGATCGGGACGCCCTCTTACGCGCAGCCCCGGTCGCGGTGCCGAAAAGGGACGCGGCCATGTCGCTGCCCGCCTTCTTGGCGGACGCCTTGGGCCGCGGTCCCGGCGCGTCGTGGTCAAGGCGCGGCTTGTGGTTCACGCCCAAGCCGCGCCGGGCTCGACCGGCGCCCACCTTCGCTACATCCAGCGCGACAGCGTCACCCGCGAAGGTGAACCGGGCCAGGCCTACTCCGCAACGCGGGACGTCGCCAACACGGAGCCGTTCGAGGCGCGCGTCGAAGGCGACCGGCACGAGTTCCGGTTCATCGTCTCGCCCGAGGACGCGGCTGAGATCGGCGATCTGAAGGGATACACGCGCGACCTGATGGCGCGCATGGAAGCGGACCTCGGCTCGAAGCTCGACTGGGTCGCGGTCGATCACTGGGATACCGACAATCCGCACAGCCATGTCGTTCTGCGCGGCGTCGATGACACCGGGCACGACCTCGTCATCGCTCGCGACTACATCAGCCACGGGCTGCGCGGCCGCGCCTCCGATCTCGCCACCGACCTGCTCGGCCCGCAGACCGAGTTGGAAATGCGCGAGCGCATGACCCGCGAGGTCGGTCAGGAGCGCTGGACCGGGCTTGACCGGCAGCTCGCCGAACACGCCCGCGACGGCCTCGTCGACCTGCGCGACGTGCCGGCCGCTGGAGACCAAGGGTTCAAACGCGGATTGCTGGTCGGGCGCTTGCAAGTGCTGGACCAGCTCGGCTTGGCTGAGCCGCATCCCGCGGGACGTTGGACGATTTCGCCCGAGGCGGAGCCGACGCTGCGAGCGATGGGCGAGCGCGGCGACATCATCCGCACGATGCAGCGCGCGAAAGGGAGCGGAGCGACCGCTCTCGGTCTTCGACGCCGAAACCGCGACGCGGACGGTTGTCGGCCGGGTCGCGGCCAAAGGTCTGGCCGACGAACTGCACGACCGTGGCTTCCTCATCGTCGACGGCGTCGACGGCCGCGCACACTACGTCGCGCTCAGCCCTGGTGCCGACCTCTCGGCTTACACGGCGGGCGGCGTCGTCGAGGTGCGAGCCGCCGCGCGCGAGCCGCGACCGGCCGACCGGATCATCGCGGCGCAGGTCGGAACCGATCGCCTCTATCGAGCCAATCGCCATCTGGCCGAAGCGCGCCGCGATGCACGGCCCGGCGACGATCCCGAGGGCTACGTCGCCGCGCACGTCCGGCGATTGGAGGCGCTTCGGCGCGCGGGCGTCGTCGAGCGCCTGGACCACGGCGGGTGGCGTATCCCGTCCGACTATCTCGACCGCGCGGCCGCCCACGAGGCGGGGCGGTTCGGTGGCGCCTCGGTGGAGCTTCGCTCGCACCTGCCGATCGGCAGGCAGACCCGCGCGATCGGCGCGACCTGGCTCGACCGCACGCTGATCGACGGGGCCGCCCCGGCGCCCACCGGGTTCGGCGCCGAGGTGCGCGCCGCACTCGACCAGCGACGAACCTTTCTGGTCGACGAAGGCCTCGCGACCCGGCGAGGACCGCGCCTGATCCTCGCTCGGGACCTTCTCGCCACGCTGCGGGGCCGGGAGGTGGCGCAGGTAAGCGGAGCGCTCTCTAAGGAGACCGGCCTCGATCACAGGCGCTTGGTGGAGGGCGGGAAGGTCAGCGGCGTCTACCGACGCTCCGTGATGCTGGCGAGCGGCCGGTTCGCCATGCTCGACGATGGCGTCGGATTCAGTCTTGTACCGTGGAAGCCGGTGCTGGAGCATCGGCTCGGCCAGTCGGTCGCCGGCGTCATGCGCGGCGGCACGGTATCGTGGGACCTGTCGCGCCAGCGCGGGATTGGCGTGTAGCGGCGTCTGTAGAAAGTTCTTTCCCTGCGGAGAACTACGCTTTAACAGCCTCTCGCCCGCCCGTGTGCGATGTCTCACGCCGGCGCGGGATTTCGGACTTCCTTCGTCTGAACATAGACTTGCGGCGTCTTTGACGCCCCGCTTTCCCGCCCTCAACCCTCGTTCCCAGGCGTGCCGTTTTGGGCACGCTGGCGTGCTTTGGGCGAGGTGGTCGGATGACACCGACCAAGGTTCTTTTTGGTCAGATCCTGGTGGTGTTCGGCATCGTGGCGCTGAGCCTGTCGCTCGCCACGCAATGGACCGCTGCATCGCTCGGCTATCAGGCTCAGCTCGGCCAACCCTGGACCGTGTTCCACGGCGTTCCGCTGTACCAACCGTGGCTGTTCTTCGTTTGGTGGTTCCAATTCGATGCTTACGCGCCCGAGGTCTTTCAGCGCGGCGCCTATGTCGCGGCATCGGGCGGGTACTCGGCGCACTCGCCGCCATGGCGGGCTCCGTCTGGCGTGCCCGCCAAGCCAAGCTCGTCACCACTTACGGTTCGGCGCGATGGGCGAATGCGCGTGACCTGAAGCGCTCTGGGATGCTCCGCCCCGCCGGCGTCTTCCTGGGCCGCGCGGAAGAGCAATACCTCCGTCATGACGGCCCCGAGCACGTCATGGCGTTCGCGCCGACCCGCTCGGGCAAGGGCGTTGGGCTGGTCATTCCGACGCTGCTGTCATGGACCGGCTCGGCGGTCATCCACGACATCAAGGGCGAGAACTTCGCGATCACCGCCGGCTGGCGCTCACGCTTCTCGCACTGCCTGTATCTCAACCCGACCGACCCGCGCTCGGCCGCCTACAACCCGCTGCTCGAAGTCCGCCGCGGCAACCACGAAGTGCGCGACGTCCAGAATATCGCCGACGTGCTGGTCGACCCCGAAGGCGCGCTCGAACGCCGCTCGCATTGGGAGAAGACCAGCCACTCGCTGCTGGTCGGGACCATCCTCCACATCCTCTACGCGGGTCAGGACAAGACGCTGTGCGGCGTCGCCAACTTCCTGTCCGACCCCGCGCACCCCTTCGAGCACACCCTCAAGCTGATGATGACCACGCCGCACCTGGGAGCGCGCGGCGTCCACCCGGTCGTGGCGTCATCGGCGCGCGAAGTGCTGAACAAGTCCGAGAACGAGCGTTCGGGCGTGCTCTCGACCGCCATGTCGTTCCTCGGGCTTTATCGTGACCCCACGGTCGCGGCGATGACCTCACGCTGCGATTGGCGCATCGCCGACCTCGTCTCGGCCGAGCACCCCGTCTCGCTCTACCTCGTCGTGCCGCCCTCCGACATCAGCCGCACCAAGCCGCTGATCCGGTTGATCCTCAATCAGATCGGCCGCCGGCTGACCGAGAGCCTGAAGGACCAAGACGGGGAACTGCGGAACCATCGTGTCCTGTTTATGCTCGACGAGTTCCCGGCGCTCGGCCGGCTCGACTTCTTCGAGTCGGCGCTGGCCTTCATGGCCGGCTACGGCCTGCGGTCGTTCCTGATCGCGCAGTCGCTGAACCAGATCGAGAAGGCCTACGGGCCGAACAACTCGATCCTCGACAACTGCCACGTCCGCGTCGCCTTCGCCTCCAACGATGAGCGCACCGCCAAGCGGATATCCGACGCGCTCGGCACCGCGACCGAGCTGCGCGCCCAGCGCAACTACGCCGGCCACCGGCTGTCGCCCTGGCTCGGTCATTTGATGGTGTCGCGGCAGGAGACCGCACGCCAGCTCCTCACGCCCGGCGAAGTGATGCAGCTCCCGCCCGACGACGAAGTCATCATGGTGTCGGGCCACCCGCCGGTCCGCGCGAAGAAACTGCGCTTCTACTCGGACGCTAATTTCAAGCCGCGGCTGCTGCTGGCACCGACGCTCTCCGCAGAGGGGTACGCCCACAAGCCCGCCGCTCGCGGCGACGATTGGTCGGGTGCGTTCGACCAAGCCGCGGCGGACGCGGCCCAGCGTGCGGCCGCGCTGATGAGCGAGGATGAGGGCGGACTGCGTCGCCAGCCCGAGCTCGACATCACTGTCCCGCAGGCGGCTCCCATGGAAGAGGAGCCAGACCGCGGTGTCGGCTCGTTGCTCGACGACGATGACGCGGATCTTGAGATCGAGCGTGCCCGCGCCATGCGCGCCGGCGATCGCCAGCTCAACCGCGCCGCGCGCAATGCCGCGCTCGATCCCGATGACGGGATCGCGCTGTGAGCCGGGCCCGCCTCAACATCTTCCTCGAGCCCGATCATAGCCGCCGTCTGGCGCAACTCGCCGGGATGAAGGGCGTGTCCAAGTCGGCGATCGTCGCGGCGGCGCTCTCGTCGTACCTGTCGCCCGACGGCGGCGACCGGCGCGAGGCGGCGATCGCCAAGCGGCTCGACAAGCTGACCCGTCAGTTCGACCGCCTCGAGCGCGACCAGACGATCCTGATCGAGACCGTCGCGCTGTTCGTCCGCTACACGCTGACCGTCAACGCGCCGATTCCCGCAGCCCATCAAGACGCAGCGCGCGCTCAAGGGCGCGAGCGCTTCCAGCAGTTCGTCGACCAGCTCGCTCGTCACCTCCAGAAGGGGCGGAGTCTCGTCAAGGACGTGCATGAGGAAATCTTCCCCGACACCGCCAAGTTCTTCGGCCTGGACGGGGAGGAGGAAAGCGACGCGCCGGTTTCCTCCCTGACCGGCGAAGCCGCTTCCGATCATGGAACAGCGCCATGATCGCCGCGCAGCCCATTCCTGTCATCGTGTCGGTCGCTTCCCGGCAGATCAAGATGCTGCGCAGCGCCATGGGTTCGGCGATCGCGTCGGCGCTGGAGGACCCGGACGTCGTCGAAGTGCTGCTCAACCCGGATGGCACCCTCTGGGTCGATACCTTGTCGCGTGGACGTTCGGACACCGGCCTGACGCTATCCAAGGAGGACGGTGACCGCATCATCCGGCTGGTCGCCGCCCATGTCCGCGTCGAGGTCAATCGCGAGTGCCCGATCGTCTCGGCCGAGTTGCCCGAGACGGGCGAACGCTTCGAGGGGCTGATCCCGCCGGTGGTGTCGGCGCCAACCTTCGCCATCCGCAAGCGCGCCAGCCTCGTCTACACGCTCGACCGCTACGTCTCAGACCGCATCCTGACGCCCGCGCAGGCCGCCTATCTCGCGCAGGCGGTGCGCGATCGGCTGAACATCGTCATCGCGGGCGGCACCTCGACCGGCAAGACCACGCTCGCCAACGCGCTGCTGGACGAGGTCGCGCGTACCGGCGACCGCGTACTGATCCTGGAAGACACGCGCGAGCTGCAGTGCCTCGCCAACGATCAGGTGGCGCTGCGCACCAAACCCGGCGTCGCCAGCATGGCCGAACTCGTCCGCTCGACGCTGCGTCTGCGGCCCGACCGCATCGTCGTCGGCGAAGTTCGCGGCGCTGAGGCGCTCGACCTGTTGAAGGCTTGGTGCACCGGGCACCCCGGCGGCATCGCCACCGTGCATGCCGGCTCCGCCGCCGGTGCCCTGCACCGTCTCGAGCAGCTGATTCAGGAGGCGGTCGTGACCGTCCCCCGGCAGCTCATCGCCGAAGCGGTCGACGTCGTCGCCTTCATCGCCGGCCGCGGCACCAACCGCCGCGTCCGCGAGATCGCCCGGATCACCGGGCTCGGGCCGGATGGCTACCGGCTCGAACTCCTCATTGCCACCGACCCCCACCAGAACGGAGACCCACAGTGACGCTTTCACGCTCTTACGGAACCGCACGGACCCGGATCGCCGGAACGGCGGCTTCGCTCCTTTGCGGACTTTTGTCCGCTCCAGCCTATGCCGCCGGCTCGTCTATGCCCTGGGAAGCGCCGCTCCAAAAGGTGCTCGACTCGGTCGAAGGCCCGGTTGCCAAGATCATCGCGGTGATCATCATTATCACCACGGGCTTGACGCTGGCGTTTGGTGACAGCTCAGGCGGCTTCCGCAAGCTGATCCAGATCATCTTCGGCTTGTCCATCGCGTTCGCCGCCTCATCCTTCTTCCTGAGCTTCTTCAGCTTCGGCGGCGGAGCCCTGATCTCTTGAACCGCGCCGCGCTCCCGGACGGCTACGAGGCGCCGCTGCATCGCTCGTTGACCGAGCCGATGATGATGGGCGGCGCACCACGCACCGTCGCGATCTCGGTCGGCACGCTCGCGGCCGCGGTTGGGATCGGCCTGCAGCTCTGGCTGGCCGGGGCCGGCATTTGGATCGTCGGCCACATGCTTGCGGTCTGGGCCGCGCGCGTCGAGCCGCAGTTCCCGCAGGTGTTCGCCCGCCACATCAAGCACCGCGGCTTCCTGGACGCATGAGGCCATCATGCTGAACCTCGCCGAATACCGCCGCCGTTCCGCCAGCCTTTCGGACTGGCTACCCTGGGCCGGGC
Source organism: Lichenihabitans sp. (assembly GCA_965214365.1). GTDB lineage: Bacteria > Pseudomonadota > Alphaproteobacteria > Rhizobiales > Beijerinckiaceae > Lichenihabitans. The sequence goes on along the minus strand of CBDCBM010000001.1, from coordinate 253,720 downwards.
TGGTCGCGCCGGGCGTCGTCCTCAACAAGGATGGCTCGTTCCAGCGCACCGCCCGGTTCCGTGGTCCCGACCTCGACAGCTCGACCGAGAGCGAGTTGGTCGCGGTAACCGCACGGCTCAACAATGCGCTGCGGCGGCTCGGCTCGGGATGGGCGTTGTTCGTCGAAGCCGACCGCCGGCAGGCGGCCCCATATCCAGCTTCGACCTTCCCCGATCCGGTGTCGTGGCTCATTGACGAGGAGCGCCGCGCCGACTTCGACGAGGTCGGCGAGCTGTTCGAGAGCAGCTACGCCCTTACTTTGGTTTACCTGCCTGCGCCCGAGGGTCGCGCCCGCGCCGGCGCGATGATGCTCGACGCGCCCGAGCGCCCGGCGGTGAATTGGCGCGAGCAACTCACCGGCTTTGTCGAGCAGACCGAGCGGTTCGGCGCGTTGCTAGACGGCTTCCTGCCCGATCTGGCCTGGCTGGACGACGCCGAAACGCTCACCTACCTGCACGGGACCGTATCCACCCGCCGCCATGCCGTGGCCGTTCCCGAGACCCCGGCCTATCTCGACGCGCTTCTTGCTGACGAGCCGTTGACCGGCGGGCTCGAGCCGATGCTCGGCGCCTCGCACCTGCGCGTGATGACAGTGCGGGGCTTCCCGGCCTCGACCTGGCCGGGGTTGCTCGACGATCTTAACCGGCTCGGCTTCCCCTACCGCTGGACCACGCGCTTCCTGTTCCTCGACAAGGCTGACGGCGAGAAGGAGCTGTCCCGCCTGCGCCGGCAATGGTTCGCCAAGCGCAAGGGCATCGTCACCCTCCTGCGTGAGACGGTGTTCCAGCAGGAGAGCCCGCTCGTCGATAGCGACGCCGCCAACAAGGCGGTCGATGCCGACGAGGCGCTGCAGACGCTCGGCTCCGATCAGGTCGCGTGCGGCTATCTCACCGCGACCGTCGTCGTCTGGGACGAGGACGCGCGGATCGCGGCCGAGCGGCTGAAGGCGGCCGAGCGGGTCATCCAGGGGCGCGAGTTCACCACCAGTCCCGAGACCCTCAACGCCGTCGAGGCCTGGCTCTCTTCCATTCCCGGCCATGTCTACGCCAACGTGCGCCAGCCGATCGTCTCGACGCTGAACCTCGCCCATCTGATGCCGCTCTCCGCCGTGTGGGCCGGACCGCAGACCAACGAGCATCTCGGCGGGCCGCCACTGCTGATCACGCGCACCGAAGGGGCGACGCCGTTCCGGCTGACCACCCACGTCGGCGACGTCGGCCACGCGCTTGTCGTCGGGCCGACCGGCGCGGGCAAGTCGGTGCTGCTCGCGACCCTAATCCTGCAGTTCCGCAAGTATCCGGAAAGCCGGATCTACGTTTTCGACAAGGGCCGCTCGGTTCGTGCCGCCATGCTCGGGCTTGGCGGTCAATTCCACGACCTCGGCCTCGAGGGCGGTCTGACGTTCCAGCCGTTACGTTCCGTCGATGATCCGGCCGCGCGCGCCTGGGCGGCGGAATGGGTGCAGCAGCTCCTCGGCCACGAGCGGGTCGAAGTGACGCCCGAAGTGAAGGACGCAGTCCGGTCGGCGCTGGGGAGCCTCGGCTCCGCGCCCGTCGAGGAGCGGACCCTTAGCGGCCTCGCGACGCTGCTCCAGTCCAACAAGCTGCGCCAAGCGCTTCAACCCTACACGCTCGACGGCCCGTTCGGCAGGTTGCTCGACGCCGATCACGAAGATCTCAAACTCGGCGACTTGCAGGCGTTCGAGATGGAGGACTTGCTCCACGCCAAGAGCGTGGTGCTGCCGGTCCTCACCTACCTCTTCCACCGCCTCGAAGCGCAGTTCGACGGCCGCCCGACGCTGCTCGTCCTCGACGAGGCGTGGGTGTTCCTCGACGATCCCATCTTCGCCAGCCGAATTCGCGAATGGCTGAAGACGTTGCGCAAGAAGAATGTCGGCGTGGTGTTCGCCACCCAGTCGCTCGCCGACATCCAGCGCTCGACCATCGCGCCCGCCATCGTCGAGAGCTGCCCGACGCGCATTTTCCTGCCGAGTCCGCAGGCGGTCGAGCCGCAGCTGCGACCGATCTACGAGGGGTTTGGGCTCAACGCCCGCCGGATTGAGATGATCGCGCGCGCCACACCCAAGCGCGACTACTACGTCCAGTCGCGGCTCGGGAACCGCCTGTTCGATCTCGGTCTCGGGCCGGTCGCGCTCGCCTTCGTCGCCGCCTCCTCCCCGCGCGACCACGCGATGATCGACGACGCGCTCGCCGCCTGGCCCACCGACTTCGCCACCACATGGCTCCGCGCGCGTGACCTCGGCTGGGCGGCCGACCTGATCGCGGGAGCCAACACCAACACGCAAGAGGAGGAACGTCGATGAACACCGGAAAGAGGAAGGGCGCGGCGATCGTCGCTGCGCTGATGCTGTCGGCGGGGGTGGCTGTAATCGCGCCCGCGCCGGCACGAGCACAGTGGGTGGTCTACGACCCGTCCAATTTCAGCCAGAACGTACTGACAGCCGCCCACACGCTCCAGCAGATCAATAACCAGATCCAGAGCCTGCAGAACGAGGCGACGATGATCCTGAACCAGGGTCAGTCGCTCATCAATCAAGGCAAGAATCTGGCCAGCCTCGCCTACTCGCCGATGGCCATGCTCCAGCAGGACATCGCCCGGACGAACGCCCTTATCGCTCAAGCTCAGGGCCTTGCGACCCAGGTCGGGCAGCTCGACCAACAGTTCAGCCAACAATACCCCACCAGCTACGGCGCCAATACCTCGCTCGACCAGACCGTCGCCGACGCACGCACACGCTGGAACAATTCACTCGAGGCGATGCGAACCACCCTGCAGATGCAGGCGCAAGTGAACGCTTCGATCACCGCCGACCAGGGCACGCTCAGCACGATCGTCGGTTCCAGCCAGGGCGCAGTGGGGATCCTACAAGCGACCCAGGCCACCAACCAGTTGCTCGCGCTTATGGCCAAACAGACCATGCAGTCGCAGCAGCTGCGTATCGCGCAGGACCGCGCCGCCGCTCTCGAACAGTCGCGCACGCTCGAAGCGGACGAACAGGGCCGCGCCAACCGCCAGCGGTTCCAGGGCACGGGCGTCGCCTACACGCCCGCGCCCGTCCAGGTGTACCCGCAATGACCGCGCGTAACGCCTCGCGGCTGCTCCGCTACGGCTCGCAGCTCGTCGCCGGTCTAACAATCGGCTTGACCCTTGGCCTTGCAACCCAAGAGGTGCGGGCCGACGACACGGTCGCGAGCCTGATGCGGGACCCGCGTCGCCTCGACGCCGTGCAACTCGGCTGCAAGACCAATCAGCCTTGGGCCACCGACGAGGTCTGCCGCACGGCCGCGGAAGCGATCCGTCGGCGCTTCCGTGGGCAGGGCGTGCCCTACACGCCCCACCGCGTCGACCCGTTCCCAAATCGACCGACCGAGAAGGCAGCGCCCGGACCAAAGCCCGAGGTGCGTCACCGTCCATCGACGCCGCGCGCCAGCGACGTCCTGTGACCCGCGTCCGATGAATGACCTCAACATCATCGATCGGTTCCTCGACACGTTCAGCCGCTACATCGACAGTGGCTTCGGACTGCTGCAGCCTGAGATCGCCTATTTGTCGTCGACCCTGGTTGCGATCGACATCACGCTCGCGGCGCTGTTCTGGGCCATGGGTGGCGCTGACGACGTGCTTGGTCGGCTGATCAAGAAGATCCTCTACGTCGGCGCGTTCGCCTTCATCATCACCAACTTCAACTCGCTTTCCGGCATCATCTTCAAGTCGTTCGCCGGGCTTGGCCTCAAGGCGTCCGGCGCGTCGATCGGCCAAGACCAACTTCTTCAGCCGGGCCGCCTCGCCGCCGTCGGCGTGCAGGCCGCCCAGCCCATGCTCACAGAGATTGGCAAGCTCGCCGGTTTCCCGAGTGTGTTCACCAACATCGACACCATCGTGGTCCTCTTCATCGCCTGGATCCTCGTCATCATCAGCTTCTTCATTTTGGCCGTGCAGCTCTTCGTCAGCGTGCTCGAGTTCAAGCTGACCACGCTCGCGGGCTTCGTGCTCGTGCCTTTCGCGCTTTGGAACAAGACCAGCTTTCTCGCCGAGAAGGTGCTCGGCAACGTCGTCGCATCCGGCGTCAAGGTGCTGGTGCTCGCCATCATCGTCGGCATCGGCACGGGCCTGTTCAGCCAGTTCCAGTCGGCCGCGGGGACCGACCCCAACATCAGCGAGGCGCTGGCGATCGTGCTGGGCGCGATCGCGCTTCTCGGCCTCGGCATCTTCGGTCCCGGCATCGCCAACGGGCTCGTCTCCGGGGCGCCGCAGCTCGGCGCGGGCTCCGCGGTCGGCGCTACCGCGGCCGGCGCTGGGCTGATCGTCGCCGGCGGCGCGGGCGCGCTCGCGGCTGGCCGCGTCGCGGGCGGCGCCGCAATGGGTTCCATGCGCGCCGCCACCAGCTTGGCTGGCAGCGCACGCTCCGCCTACGGCGAGGCCGCCGCAGCGTCCGGTGCGAGCGGTGTCGGCCGCGCGGGCGCCGGTATGGCCGGCATGGCGCGGGCCGGTGCTTCCGCCGCTGGCCAAGGCGTCCGCTCAGCCGCTCGCCGCGCCTGGACCGGCGGTTCAGCCGGGACCGGAAACGCAGGCTCTGGAGCCGGCGAGGCTGGGGCGTCGGACGCGGCGGGTGGCGCTACGCCGCCCTGGGCGAAGAACCTGCGCCGCGGCGAGCACATTCGGCGCGGCGTCGAGACCGCAGCCCACACCGTGCGCTCGGGAGACAGCGGCGGCTCCGGCCCTTCGCCCACGCTCGGCCGAGACGAGGAGATCTGACCGATGCGCTTCAAACGACCCGGCGTCCGCTATTCCGACACACCCCAGCCCGAAACGCCCTACCAACGCGTCGGCCAGGTTTGGGATGAGCGCCTCGGCACCTCGCGCTCACAGGCCCGTAACTGGCGGATGATGGCGTTCGGCTCGCTGGGCCTGTCGGTGCTCATGGCCGGCGGGCTGGTCTGGCAGTCGGGCCGCTCGACCATCACGCCGTACGTCGTCGAGGTCGACAAGCAAGGCGACGTGCGCGCCGTCGGCGCGGCCGCCGAGGCCTACCAGCCGAACGACGCCCAGATCGCCAATCACCTCGCCCGCTTCATCACCGACGTCCGTTCGCTGCCCCTTGATCCGATCGTGGTCCGTCAGGACTGGCTCGAGGCCTACGACTACGCCACCGATCGGGGCGCTACGGTGCTGAACGAGTACGCCGCGTCAACGACCCGTTCGGCAAAGTCGGCAAGCAGTCGGTCGCCATTGAGGTGACGAGCGTCGTGCGCGCCTCGCCGGGCTCGTTCCAGGTGCGCTGGATCGAGCGTCGCTACGAGAACGGGGCGCTGACCGGCACCGACCGCTGGACCGCCATCCTGTCGATCGTCGTGCAGCCGCCCGGCAACGAGGCGCAGCTTCGGAAGAACCCGCTCGGCATCTACGTCAACGGCCTGAACTGGAGCCGGGAGCTTGGGCCGTCATGAGGAGAGAACACATGACCGCGATTAAGACCGGACGAGTCTTGGCTCTGACAGCGTCGGTCTTGACGCTCGCCGCCTGCGCACGTGGCACACCGCCGCCGGAGATTAGCCTCGACGCGCCCCCGACTGCGGCGGCTGCCGTGGTTGACCCGCCTAAGCCAGTGGAGATCGTGCAGGTGCCGACGCCTTTGCCGCTTCCCGGCCAGCTCAAGCCGCCGCCGGGCCGAGGTGGAAGCGCTCCAGAGCCGGGCGACCCGCAGGCGCGTGTGGCGCTCGCCAACCGCGCCGCGCGAGTGCAGCCCTCGCGCTACGGCTACCTCAACGCCGCCCAGGTCTGGCCCTATGCGGCCGGCGCGCTCTACCAAGTCTACGCCTCGCCCGGGAAGGTGACCGACGTCGCCCTGCAGGAAGGCGAGCAGCTCGTCTCGGTCTCGGCCGGCGACACCGTGCGCTGGGTGATCGGCGACACCTCGTCGGGGACGGGCGCGAGCACCCGCGTCCACATCCTGGTCAAGCCGACACGGCCGGACCTGAAGACCAACCTCGTCGTCAACACCGATCGGCGGACGTATCTTATCGAGCTGACCGCGACCGAACTGACCTGGATGGCCTCGGCCTCCTGGGACTATCCGCAGGACCGGCTGCTCGCGCTGCAGAACCAGAACCGCCGCGCAGAGGCGGCCGCCCCGGTGGCGGATGGCATCCCGCTCGAGCGTCTGCACTTCCGCTACGCCATCTCCGGCGATAACCCGCCCTGGCGGCCGGTGCGCGCGTTCGACGACGGGGAGAAGGTCTACATTCAGTTCCCGGCCGGGATCGCCCAGGGCGAGCTGCCGCCGTTGTTTGTGGTCGGGCCGACCGGCGAGAACCAGCTCGTCAACTACCGCTCGCGTGCGCCCTACTACGTGGTCGACCGCCTGTTCGGCGCCGCCGAGCTGCGTCTCGGCGGCGATCCGCAGCAGGTGGTGCGGATCGAGCGCACCGACGGGCGGCGGCGCGGGATCTTCGGCTCATGACCGCCGCGCCGCCTTCTGACGCGCCTCAGGTTCCGCCGCAGACGAAGGTCGCGCCCGAGGCGCTGGCGCTCCGCGCCAAGCCGCGGCCGGTCACACGGCTGTCCAAGCGCGCGCTGATCCTGCTGGGCTCGGTTTCGGCCCTGACCGTCGGCGGGCTCGCTATTTGGGCGCTCGGCGTGAACCATGGCGGCGGGACGCCGCCGCAGGAGCTCTACTCGACGGATCGCAAGCCGGTCGCCGAAGGGCTGAACACCTTGCCTCGCGACTATGCGGGACTGCCGCGTGCGCCCGTGCCGCAGCTTGGTCCACCGCTGCCCGGCGATCTCGGCCGACCGTTCCTGCGCGCGCAGCAGGAAGGCGGTGGGCCCGTGACCGCGCCCGCGGCTCCCGCCGTGCCAAGCGCGGAAGAGCAGGCACGCCTGGCCGAACAACAGCGCCTTCGTCAGGAGGCGGAAGCCGCCGCACGGGGGCAGATTTTCGTGCAGGTCCGCCAGCGCACCACTGAACAGCAGGGTCAAGGCGAAGCGACCTCACCGACGCAGACGCCAACCGCGCTTGCTGGCCGCGACCCGTTCGCGCCGCTGCCGGGCTCGGCCGAAAGCCAGCGCCAGGACGAGACCTTCACCCAGAACGGCCAAGACCGGAAGAGCGCCTTCTTGAACGCCTCGGTCGACACTAAGATCTACGCGAGCGGCCGACTGCAGACACCGGCGTCGCCGTTCCAGGTCATGGCCGGGACGATCATTCCCGCCGCTATGGTGACGGGCTTAAATTCCGATCTGCCCGGCCAGGCAATCGCTACCGTGACGGAGCGCGTCTACGACACTGTGTCAGGCCGCACGTTGCTCATCCCGCAAGGCTCGCGCCTGCTCGGCACTTACGATGCCCAGGTCGCTTACGGGCAAAGCCGCGTCCTGCTCGTCTGGACACGGCTCGTCATGCCTGACGGCTCCTCGGTCGTGCTCGATCGGCTACCCGGCGCGGACACCAAGGGGTTTGCAGGGCTGGAGGACCAGACCGACAATCACTGGGGCAAGCTGCTCGCCGGCGCGGCCATGTCGACCCTCCTGGGCGTTGGCGCCGAGCTCGGGTCGCAGAACAGCGGCCTCGGTGGAACCGGCCAGCAGACTGTAGTCGTAGCCACGTCGCGCAGTGCCGAGGAGAGCGTCAATCAGGTCGGCCAGCAAGTCACGCGGCGCAACCTGGATGTTCAGCCGACGCTGACGGTCCGGCCGGGGTTCCCGGTGCGGGTGATCGTCAATAAAGACCTGGTTTTACGTCCTTACGGGACGACCACTGCCAGCTGGGCGGAAGGTAGGACGCCATGAGTTCCAAGCTGCGCCTCGGGCCGTTGCCGAAGACGGAACCGGTCCGACTGACGATCAGCCTCCCGGCGGCGGTCAAAGCCGACCTCGACCGGTACGCCGAACTCTACGCGCGTGAATACGGGGAGCCCGTGGACACGGCCTCGCTCGTGCCGCACATGCTGGCGACGTTCATGGACCGCGACCGCGCTTTTCGCCGTCGCGTTCAGCCTGTGGCATGCAACTCAAGGGGCACATCCTCCGCCAACTCGGACGCGACATCGAGTACGAGCGATACCGCCGGCGAGAGTTCGCCCTCTCGATAAAGTAGCCAAGTCGTGAGTTCGGCATCCTCCTCGGCAAGCGGCACAATGGCCACCGCATTTGAAGTATGGACCATGGTCGTCGGGCAGAGTGCGATGGCGCGTCCCGTCGCGGCGAAGCTGACCGCTGTGTTCCAGTGGCGGACGTCCATCCGCTGAGCCGGCCGAACCTTATGCCGTGACAGCAAGCTCTCGATCTGGTCGAGATAACCGGGACACTCGTTTGCTGTCGGTAACGCCAAGGTTTGATTCTGCAACTCTGCGAGGCTGACCCGATCCCGCTCGGCAAGCAAGTGGCCGATCGGCGCGATCATCATCAGCGGCTCGCTCCAGCCGCGCACTACGGCAAGCTCAGCTTCCGGTCTGCTGCTTAGCGTGATTGCAACATCGGAACCACGGTCGCGCACCAAGCGAGCCGCTTCGGTGTGCAAGAGCTCGCGAATTTCCAGTTCGACCCTCGGTTGATGATGCTCGAGTTCAAACAGCATACGTGTGAAGGGTTCGCTGGCGAGGTCTTCACCAAGCGCAAGGCGAATGACTAATGGCTCGTCCGCCTCGTTCCGACGAACAGCAGCCGTTGCGGAATCTATGTCGCGGAGGATGCGCTTTGCCTCGTGGTAGAAGCGTGTACCAGCGCGGGTGAGCCACGTCCGCCGCGTGGTACGCTGGAAGAGCTTGGCTCCGAGTTCGGCTTCCAGGTTGCGGATTGAATGACTGAGCGGCGATTGTTCCATTCCGAGCCGCTCCGCCGCCCGCGCAAAATGGAGCTCCTGAGCAACGGCCACAAAATGGCGGAGATGACGGAGCTCCATGACGATACCAGCGCCGCAGTAACTATGCGGCGGCCGCGGCCGCGGCCGCAGCCGCCCGGCTAAGATAGCGAGGATAATCAGTGTAGCCGCGCCAGTCGCCACCGTAAAAAGTCGACCGGTCATAGGCATTGAGCGTCTGATCGTTTCTAAGCCGCTCTACGAGATCCGGATTTGAGATGAAGCGACGACCGAACGCCACAAGGTCTGCGTCACCCGCGGTGACGATCGCCTCGGCGCTCGCGCGGTCGAACCCTCCCGCAGCGATGATCGGACCCTTGTAGATTCGCCGCAGCTCGCGGGTCGCGACCGGCTCCGCCTCGGCGTCGACCGTATCGTTACCGCGGACGCGCGGTTCGACGAGGTGAAGATAAGCGAGCTCATAAGCGTTTAACGCGTCGGCAACGTAACCGAATGTCGCGGCGGGATCGCTGTCGGACATTGAGCCATATCCGCCCTCTGGCGAGAGTCGCACTCCGACACGGTCGCCGCCCCAGACTGCTCTGACAGCCTCGACGATCTCAAGGAGGAAACGCGCGCGGTTCTCGATGACGCCACCGTATCGATCGGTCCGCGTGTTCGAGCCATCCTGTAGGAACTGGTCCGGCAAATAGCCGTTGGCGCCATGTATCTCGACACCATCGAACCCTGCGGCGAGCGCATAGGCGGCACCTTGCCGGAACTCGGCAACGACGCCGGCAATTTCGGCAAGTTCCAGGGCTCGGGGGACCGGATGTGCCTTCGGGCCAGTGTCGGTGTAGGCTTCGCCGATCGCCATAATCGCAGAGGGTGCAACCGGCAGCGCACCGCCGGGCTGCAGATCCTGATGCGACTGCCGGCCCACGTGCCAAAGCTGAAGAAAGATGTAGCCGCCACGGGCGTGGACGGCGTCGGTCACAAGCCGCCAGCCCGCGACCTGTTCGCGCGTGAAGATGCCCGGCGTGTGCGCGTAGCCAAACCCGCGCGGTGAGACAGGCGTCGCCTCGCTTATCAGCAGACCGCCAGGCGTCGCGCGTTGGGAATAGTAGGTAGCCATCAACGTCGTCGGCACCTCGCCATGTCCGGCGCGCATCCGGGTCAACGGCGCCATCACGACGCGATGCGACAGCGCATACGGTCCAAGCTGAAAGGGCGAAAACAGAGTATTCATTGCGAGATTTTCCTGACGGGTTCAATCTTCTCGGTACTAGATCGACCTGAGAGGGCTCGCGCGGAAGGCCGCGTTGTGGCATTCTATCTATTCCAAGGGAGAATGCTCATGGATCGACTCGAGGCGATGCGCGTCTTCGTCCGGGTGGTGGAAACGGGGAGCTTCTCCGCCGTTGCACGCGAGGCCAACATCGGTCAGCCAGCCGTCAGCAAACAGGTCGCCGCGCTTGAAGAGCACCTGCACGCGCGCCTCTTGCACCGGACGTCCCGAAATTTGAACCTCACCGAAGCAGGCCAAATCTATTACGAGGCCGCTGTGAGATTGTTGTCCGATCTTGAGAATACAGAACAGGCCGTCGGGCGTGGCCAAACTCAGCCATCCGGCCTGCTGCGGGTTGCATTATCGGCGGGCTTGGTCGGCTCGTCGTCGTCCCACTGCTCCCGGCATTTAACGCGCGATATCCTGAAATTACCACTGATCTTATCGTGTCGGATCGCTACGTGGATCTAGTGGAGGATGGTATCGACGTTGCGATCCGACTGGGTGAACTTGCCGACTCAGCTGTCATTGCGCGACGCATCGGCGTCAGTCCTCGAGTGACCGTCGCAACTCCTGATTATCTGGAACGCACCGGAGCGCCGGTGACGCCCCATGATCTCGACCGACACGCTTGTGTCGCCTTCACCTTCCAACGACGACCGAACGATTGGGTCTTCCTCGGGCCGGACGGTCCGATCAAACATTCGCCCAAGGGACCGGTGCGTGCCAACGACGCGGAGAACATCCGCGCGGCGGTCCTTGCTGGTATCGGCCTCGCGCAAACCCCACGCTGGCTATTCGCTGCGGAACTCCTAAGCGGCGAGGTGTGCGAAGTATTGGCCGATTATCCTGCCGAACTCCACCCGATCCACGCGATGTTTCCCTCGGGACGCAAGCCGGCGAGCCGAGTGCGCGTCTTCATTGACCACTTGGCCGCCGCGTTCGGCGCAAACCCCCGTCTCAACGGGATAATTCCGGACGGGAATGGTCACTAGTCCCGTGCGCAGCATTCTCGCGCTATTCAAGGCGGTCTAGCTAGGTTCTGTTGACAAAGAGGATTCCCAAGCGGGATGATTTTTGATTCACGTTTGTTTTTGCGGAAAGACGAACGTGAGTCGCTACGAAATCTCCAATGAGCAATGGGCGGTGATTGAGCCCTTTTTGCCGTCCGAGTGTGGTCGGGGATGCCGGCCCGCCCATGACAACCGCCGTTTCTTTAACGGGATGATGTGGATCTTGAGGAGCGGAGCACCTTGGCGGGATCTGCCCGAGAGCTTCGGCAAGTGGAATTCAGTGTTCCAGCGGTTCCGCCGATGGTGCCAGCAGGGCATTTTCGATGCTTTGCTCGAAACCTTGGTCGAGGTAGGCATCGCCGACGAGTGGGAGACCCAAATGGTGGATTCGACCATCGTCCGGGCGCATTCTCAGGCAGCCGGCGCAAAAGGGGGATCCAAAATCAGGGATTTGGTCGCTCGCGCGGCGGTTTTACGAGCAAAGTCCACTGTCGGTGTGACGCCATCGGACGCCCTGTCGCCTTCGAGGTCACCGGAGGCGAAGCCTCCGACATCCGCCATCTTGAGCCCCTGATGGACGATCCCGTCGCTATCGCCAAACCGAAGGCCCTTCTCGGAGACAAAGGCTACGACAGCGATAGCAATCGAGAGGCTCTCCTGGTCCGGGGCATTCTTCCTGTCATACCATCCAAAAGGTCTCGAAAAGTTATCATTCCGCATGACGAAGTCGCCTACAAGGATCGTAATCGAATCGAGCGGATGATCAACAAACTCAAGCAGAACAGACGCATCGCCACGCGCTTCGATAAAACACTATCCTCGTTCACCGCATTCATAAGCCTCGCAGCCATCAGAATTTGGTTGCCGACCTTTGTCAACAGAACCAGCTAGGTTGACCCCAAAACTTGGAAAGCACGCCCGGGACCTTGCTGTTCAAGGACCCATACCGAAAGCCTACAACTTTCCGCCCACTGAGAACGAGCATCTCCGAGCATCTCGCGCCAGGATTAGTAGGGAAAGGTCGGAAAAGGCTGTCACCTCGGCCCATGTCGATGGCCGCTTCGACCGGGTCTGGCCGCCCGGCTACCCACGCCGATAGGCGGCAGCGTTCGCCTGACGAACCGTCGCCACCCCATTTTCAAGTACCGCTAGCCACAGGAGAAGGCAATGATCCGTTTCTATTACCACCCAACGCCGAACCCCGCGAAAATCGCACTATTCCTCGAAGAGGCGGGTCTGCCTTACGAGGCTATCCCGATCGATACGAGCAAGGGCGAGCAACACGCGCCAGGCTTCCGCGCGATCAACCCCAATGGCAAGGTCCCAGCAATCGTCGATACCGAGGGACCGGCCGGCCGGGAGACGCGCGTCTTCGACTCGACGGCGATCCTGATCTACCTAGCCGAGAAGACCGGACAGTTCCTCGGCGCTCCGGAAGACCGACCAGAGCTGCTCTCCTGGCTCTTGTTCATCGCTTCTGGCCTCGGCCCGTTCTCGGGTCAGGCCGTGCATTTCCAGTTCGCCGCGCCGGAGGGCCTCGACTATGCGGTGAACCGCTATCGGCGCGAGGCCGAGCGCCACTATCAGGTGCTCGACGATCATCTCAAGGGTCGGACCTATATGGTCGGCGACTCCTATACGATCGCCGACATCTCGGCTTGGGGGTGGCTCGACCGGGCGTCGCGGGTGCGCAAGGGTGCTGAGGACCCGCTCGCACTGTTCCCCGACCTCAAGCGCCTGTTCGAAACCGTCGACGCTCGGCCGGCGGTGGCGCGCGCACGCGAGGTCGGCAAGGACTACCTCTTCAAGCGGACTAACGACGAAGAGACCAAGCGTGCGCTCTTCCCGTTCAACTACCCGCCCACAGCGTGAGCCCAACATCTGGAGGATGCATTATGACCGACACTGCCGACTACAATCCGCCGAAAGTCTGGTCCTGGGAGAAGGCTAGCGGCGGCCAGTTCGCCAACATCAACCGACCGGTCGCGGGACCTACGCATGAGAAGGAGTTGCCCGTCGGCGAGCATCCGCTCCAGCTCTATTCGATGGGGACGCCGAACGGCCAGAAAGTCACCATCATGCTGGAGGAGCTGCTGGCCCTGGGTAACCACGGTGCCGAATACGACGCATGGCTGATCAAAATCGGGGACGGCGACCAATTCGGCTCAGGGTTCGTCGAGGTTAATCCCAACTCCAAGATTCCGGCGATGGTCGACCGCAGCGGGCCGAACCCCATCCGCATCTTCGAGTCCGGCGCGATTCTGATGCATCTCGCCGAGAAGTTCGGCGCCTTCCTGCCCATTGAGGCCTCGGCGCGCGCGGAGACCCTTTCCTGGTTGTTCTGGCAGATGGGGTCAGCCCCCTTCCTCGGCGGAGGCTTCGGACACTTCTATGCCTATGCGCCGACGAAGTTCGAATACCCGATCAATCGCTACGCCATGGAGGTGAAGCGGCAGCTCGACGTGCTCGACCGGCGCCTCGCCGAGCACGAGTTCATCGACGGCCGGGAATACTCCATCGCCGATATGGCGATCTGGCCGTGGTATGGCGGCCTGGTGAAGGGTTGGCAGTACGGTGCGGCCGAATTCCTATCGGTGAAAGAGTACACGAATGTGGTCCGATGGGCCGAGCAAGTGTTCGCGCGCCCTGCCGTGGCGCGAGGCCACATGGTTAACCGCACGAGCGGCGAGCCCTCGAGCCAGCTTCACGAGCGTCACGCCGCGAGCGACTTTGAGACGAAGACGCAGGACAAGCTCGCGCGCGAGCTCTCGCCCGGCTGACGTGCCGAGACGGGACACACCGAGCGTGTCGGATCACCGCTGAGCAGGAGAATACGATGTCAAGACGTTCTACAGGTCGGCGTGTCGTACGCGAGATGATGGGGTCGGAAGCGGAGACGCGCCTAGTTGGGGCGGCGGAGTCGGGCACCTTCGGCGCCGACATCGCGGGCTTTGCCATCGATCAGGCGTTCGCCGAGATCTGGACCCGGCCGGGACTGGACCGCAGAGCACGCAGCCTGGTCACTCTTGCGGTAATGGCGGCGCTGAAGCAGCCTAACGAGTTCGCGATCCATATGCGCATGGGTCTGCGCAATGGCCTGACACTGCCGGAGATCGAGGAGACGCTGGTGCAGGTGCTGCCCTACGTCGGCTTCCCCGCGGTCTCGACCGCACTGGCCGCTGCGGTCAAGGTCATCGAGGAAGACAAGCTAGACGAGCACTCGCGCTACGCGGGCCATCGGGGCCTCCTGTAGCAGTCTAAACGCGACTATCCTCTCCGATGTCGGTCTCTACCGCGCGTCATGCTAGTGGCCTTCTCAAGATTTGTTTGGCGGATAGCCGTGAGGTCGCGTTCGGCTGTCCCTGCCGAACGCCCCAGCTGCACGTGACGTTTCCCGCAGGATACCAAGCCCGCCAGCCAAGTGAGCGTGGTTACAATTGTTTCGCCGACGCGGTTGGCGGTGCCCTCGTCTTCACCAGATCATTCCGCGAAGGAATGCTCGCTAGTCGGATGCGCGGCGTTACCACGCCTCGGTTGGAGGCCTAGCTAACGATCAGACGGAGCGATCATCGCCTCGCCAGAATTCGTTGAAAGGCCCAGCATGACCAAATTCACCGTTCATACCGCAGAGACCGCGCCCGAAGCCTCCCGGGCGACGCTGGATGCCGTCAAGGGCGCCTTCGGGTTCCTGCCCAATCTCCAGGCCAACATGGCCACCAGCCCCGAGCTGCTCGCCGGGTATACCGCCCTGTGGGACCTGTTCTCGAAGACGAGCCTGACGCAAACTGAGCAGCAGGTCGTCTATCTCACCGCCAACTACGAGAACGAGTGTCATTACTGCATGGCCGGCCACACCATGCTCGCGAAGATGCAGAAGATCGACGACGCGGTGGTGCAGGCGATTCGCAACGGCACGACGGTCCCCGACCCGAAGCTCGAAGCGCTGCATGTGTTCGCGGGACTGGTCGTTCGCGAGCGGGGCTTCGTCGGCGACGCCGCGGTAGAGGCGTTTCTCGCCGCCGGCTACACGCAGCAGAACGTGCTCGAGGTCGTGCTCGGCGCTGGCACGAAGCTGCTCTCCAACTACACCAACCACATCGTCCACACCGAACTCGACCCGTTCATGAAGGGCGCCGAGTGGACCAAGCCCAGCTCGACCCGTCTCGCGGCCTGAGCCTCTTCGCGCCGGTCCCATCCGGGACCGGCGCTCATCTCTTCACCAGGAGTAGTCCTATGTCCCTACAAGCCCGCCTCGACGCCTTCAAACTCGATTTCCGCGCCGGCAAGCCGCCATTCAACGCGCCCCCAGAGATCCATCCGGTCATGGAGCGCGCCACCGCCGAACTGATCACGAGCGGCGCCGCGGCACGCGCGCTGAAAGTCGGCGATCGTGCGCCGGACTTCACGCTGAACGACCCCGACGGCAAGCCTGTCTCATCCGCCAAATTGCTGAGCAAAGGGCCTCTGGTCATCAGCTTCTATCGCGGCGTCTGGTGCCCTTATTGCAACATGGAGTTGCAGGCGCTTGAGGCCGCTCGCTCCTCGATCGAGACAGCGGGCGCCAACATTATCGCTATTTCGCCGCAAAAAGCCGCCAACAGCCGGCGTTCGGCACGTGAGAATAGCCTTGGCTTCCCGATCTTGAGCGATCCGGGCAATGAAGTCGCCGCGGCGTTCGGCCTGCGCTTCGCGCTGCCCGACTATCTTGTCGAACTTTACAAGAATCTGGGCAACAATTTGCCGGTCACCAATGGTGATGACAGCTGGACGCTACCGATGCCGGGCCGCTTCGCCATCGGCCAGGACGGCACGGTGCTCTATGCCGAAGTCAACCCTGACTACACGCAACGCCCCGAGCCCGAGGACCTGCTCCCCGCACTTCGCGCCAGCGTTCTGCAGGCGGCCTGATCGCCATGGCGCGCACGATCCTCATCACCGGAGCGACCAAGGGCATCGGCCGTGCGACCGCCGATCGCCTCGCCGCTGCGGGACATCATGTGGTGGGGATCGCGCGCGCCGCTTCGCCGGGCTTCCCCGGCGAGCTTATCGAGCTGGACCTGACCGATCCCACCGCGACACATGACGTGCTGGGCGATCTTGTCGCAAGAAGGGACGTTGATGCTGTCATCAACAATGTCGGTCTGGTCCACCCACAGCCGATCGGCATGGTGACGCTCGATGCGCTCTCCGCGGTGCTCGATCTCAACCTGCGGACGGCTGTCCAGACGGTGCAGGCTACGCTTCCGGGAATGAGAACCCGTGGTTGGGGACGTATCGTCAATGTTTCGAGCCTGACCGTGCTCGGCATCGCCGAGCGGACCGCCTACGCGGCGGCCAAGGCGGGACTGATCAGCTTCACGCGTGGATGGGCGCTTGAGCTCGCGCGCGACGGCATCACCGTCAACGCGGTTGCCCCCGGCCCGACCGAGACCGAGTTGTTCCGCGCCGGCAATCCACCGGGGAGCGACGGCGAGGCCCGCTACCTTGCCGCCGTGCCGATGGGCCGTTTCGGCCAGCCGGCCGAGATCGCGGCCGCTATCGCCTTTCTCCTTTCCGACGACGCAGCCTTCATAACCGGCCAGACCATCCATGCCGACGGTGGCGCATCGATCGGCAGATCCGCTTTCTGAACTCACGCGGAGTAAAACGCCCGTGAAGAACTCTGGGCGTTCGCAATCGTTCAGGCTGCGATGTTGTTTGATGTCACTCCCCGCTACTTCAGCCCAATGCGCGTTGCGCTGACGGTCGGACCACATTCGCAAGGCGAGTAAATGCCATGATCGACCTCTACGCCTTCGGTACGCCTAACAGTATTAAAGTCCCGATCGCGCTCGAGGAGCTCGGCGCGGAATATCTCTATCACCCCGTCAACATCCGCCAGGGAGAACAAAAGCTGCCGGCTTTTCTGGGGCTCAACCCGAACGGCAAGGTCCCGGTTATCGTCGATCCTAGAGGCCCCGACGGCAACCCGATCACGATCACCGAGTCTGCGGCAATCCTCATCTATCTCGCGAGGAAGTTCGGCAGCCTGATTCCCACGAGTGAAATCGGCCAGGTGCGTATGTTCGAGTGGCTGTTCTTTCACGCCGCGAGCCTCGGACCGGCTTTCGGCCAGTCCGGTTATTTCCAGAAGCTTGCGCCCGAGAAAATCCCGGCTGCAATCGACCGCTTCCACGGTGAGGCCAAGCGGACGCTACGGGTGCTCGACGGCCGTCTAGCTGATGCGGAATACCTCGCAGGTGACAGTTACTCGATCGCGGACATCGCCAACTTCGGCTGGATGTGGCGCCGCGAGTTCGCTGGCGTTGATTTCGAGGAAACACCCAATGTCGCCCGCTGGTACGCTACGATCGAGACGCGACCGGCGACAGTGCGTGCCATCGCCAAGCTCACAGGCTGATTGTAAGCAGACGAAACAGACGAGCGGCCGAAAAGCAACGAACGAGCAGAGCAATCTGCCCATTCTACCAGGGAATGCAGCTTATTCTCCCAAGCCCACGTCCCGTGCGCCGCGGACTGGTCTAATGAAGCACTCACGGCCAGACGGCGGCCGTCAAATTAACGGAAACCGCCATGACCCGCTTAAATGCTTATCGAGACAGCTTCGCCAATGCCCGCCTGACGCGCTCAGATAGTGGCGTTCTCGAGATCGCCCTCCATAGCGACGGCGGCACGCTTGTCTTCGACGGCCACACACACGAGCAGTTCGTCGACCTGTTCCACGATGTCGGCTCCGACCCCGAGAACCGGGTCGTCATTTTGACCGGCAGCGGCGACGCGTTCATGGAGACGATCAGCCCGGACGGCTTCGACTTTTTCACGCCGCGCGGCTACGACAAGATCTTCCGCGAGGGCAAGAAGGTCCTCATGAATATCCTGGACATCGAGGTCCCGATGATTGCCGCCCTAAACGGGCCGGTCCGACTGCACTCCGAGTTCGTCCTGCTCTGCGACATCGTACTCGCCGCGCCGCACACCGTGTTCCAGGACAAGCCGCACTTCGACTTCGGCATCGCTCCCGGTGACGGCGTCAACCTGCTCTGGCCGGAAGTCGTCGGCAGCGTTCGCGGCCGCTACTTCCTGCTCACCCGTAAGGAACTCGACGCGGAGACGGCGGAGGCCTGGGGCGCTGTTAACGAGATCGTCGCGGCCGACAAGCTCCTCGCCCGGGCTCACGAGATCGCCGAGAGCCTCGCCGCGCTGCCGCCGCTGACGTCGCGCTATACCCGTATCGCCCTCACCCAGAAGCTACGCCGCATCGTCGACGAGGGCATTGGCTACGGCCTCGCCCTTGAGGGCATCAGCGCCGCCGAGGTCGCACGCAACATGGCACCAGCCAACTGATCGTTCCCGGCCGGAATGGCGGTTGGTCGGATGGCCGTCCTGCTGCCGCCATCCTGTCCGACCCGCGCGTCGGCTCATCTTGGCGATGAGGCGCTGGCGAGCAATGGGCTGACAATAGGTGAAGCGCCTCGTCCAAGGTGATGCTCATCCCGCACAGCGACTGCAGCCACGATACTCGCGAAACCCAGCATCACGAACGATCCGCTTATCAAGGGAGGGACAAATGGAGCGCCACGTTTTTCTGCAGCAAGCCGGAACCGCTTCGATCGGCACCCTCATGGCGCAAGCGTCGTCGACCGAGGCGAAGGAGCAACCTCGGACTTCGATGTCTGCCTCGGATCAGAACTTCCAGGCGTCTACGGTCGATGTCGCTGGCAACCAGATCTTCTACCGCCAATATGGCTCCGGACCGCCAATGCTCATGATCCACGGATTTCCGCGCACTAGCCTTATGTGGCGCAACTGGCCCCGCGAGTCGCAACCGATCACACGGTCATCTGCGTCGACCTGCGGGCATACGGCAGGAGCGGTGTCCCGGCGTCAACTGCTGATCATTCTCCCTACTCGAAACGCGCGATGGCCACGGAAATCGTCGGCCTGATGGACAAGCTGGGCTTCAAGAAATTCATCGTCGTCGGTCACGATCGTGGTGGTCGAGTGGCCTATCGGCTTGCGTTGGATCATCCGGAGCGGGTCGAGAAGCTAGCCGTCTTTGATGTGATCCCAATTTCGGAGGCGTGGGATCGCTCGGACCGGCGCTTCGCAACAACCTACTGGCCCTTCGTGCTGCTGGCGCAGAAGGCTCCGCTACCCGAGACCTACCTCCTTGGCGCGCCCGAAGCCGTTTTCAAGGATCCTTTCGGTCAAGGCTCCTTCGGCCCGGAGATCCTCAACGAGTATCTTAGAGACTACCGCGATCCGTCTCGGGTACATGGCATATGCGAGGAATACCGCGCGGCAGCGTCCCTCGATGTGGATCACGATCATGCTGATAGAGAGGCGAACCGCGAGATCCAGTGCCCAATGCTGCATCTTTGGGCCGAGGACGGTCCCCTTGATAGACTCTACGCCGCGGCCGGCGGCCCGCTCGCAATATGGCGAAAGTGGGCGCCCGCCGCCCAGGGTCACACTATGAAGGGAGGGCATTTCTTTCCGGAAGAAAACCCAGCAGACACTGGTGTTGCACTCCGCAAGTTTATCGAGGCGTAACTATCATGCCCGCAGCTGCCAAGCCCGCACCCTCTTACTTGAAAACGACCGTACGACTGACGGTCAACGGGAAGTCTCAAACTATAACCGTCGAGGACCGGACAACACTCCTCGATGCACTCCGCAACCAAGCCGGGCTAACCGGCGCCAAGAAGGGCTGCGACAGGGGCGAATGCGGCGCTTGCACGGTTTGTATCGACGGCCGCCGTGTCTTGTCATGTATGACTCTGGCCGTGATGCAGTCGGGACGTTCGATCACAACGATCGAAGGTGTCGCGCGCGGCGCGATCCTTCATCCGTTGCAACAGGCTTTTATTGACCACGACGGCTTCCAGTGCGGATTCTGTACCTCCGGGCAAATCATGTCGGGCATCGCGCTACTGGAAGAGGCTCGCGCCGGCTGGCCAAGTGCCGCAACTCAGAACGTATCCGCGCCATTCTCGTACGACCAACTCAGCGCATCCGAAATCCGTGAACGGCTGAGTGGCAATCTCTGTCGATGCGCCTGCTACCCGAACATCGTCGACGCTGTAGCCGTCGCGGCGCGCGGGGGCTGACCCATGCACCCGTTCACCCTTTCGACAGCCCAGGACCTTGCTGCCGCGGCCGCCGCTCACGCGCGCGATCCCGGCGTCATGTTCATTGCTGGCGGCACCGATCTCATAGGCCTGATGAAAGACCACGTGGTCGAACCGGCCCGCCTTCTGGACATCAATCACCTGCCAGATCTGGATTGGATCGAGCCGATGTCGGACGGCGGGCTGACGATTGGCGCGCTCGCGCGGATGTCCGATGTCGCCATAGACATGAGCGTCAGGCAACGGGCGCCGATGATCTCCGAGGCGCTGCTATTCTCCGCGTCGACCCAGCTTCGGAACATGGCATCCATGGGCGGAAACCTCATGCAAAGGACCCGATGCGCCTATTTCCGCGATGTGGACGGGGCTCCGTGCAACAAGCGTTCTCCAGGATCCGGCTGCTCGGCGCGCCATGGGGTCAACCGGAACCACGCGATTTTCGGCTGGTCCGATGCTTGCGTCGCGACCAATCCTTCCGATGTCGCCGTCGCGCTTTCGGCCCTCGACTGCACCGTTCGCGTCCGCGGTGAGCAAGGCGTACGGACGGTCCCCATCGACGACTTCTATCGCCTGCCGGGGTCGACCCCTGACAGGGACACCAACCTCGGGCGCGGCGACGTCATCATTGGCCTAGAGGTGCCGTTTCGGCGCGAGGCCAGACGCTCGCGCTATCTTAAGGTCCGCGATCGCCAGTCGTACGAATTTGCGCTCGTCTCCGTTGCGGTAGGCCTCGACCTGGACGGCCGGACCATCCGTTCGGCCCGCCTTGCCATGGGTGGCGTATCGCACAAGCCGTGGCGGCTCACGGCGGCGGAACAGGCGCTCGCCGGCGTCGACCTCGATGACGATGCTCGCCTTCGGGACGCGATCGCGCGCAGCTTCACGGATGCACGTCCGCTCGAGCAGAACGCCTTCAAGGCGGAGCTCGCGAAGCGAGCCGTCTTGCGCGCGCTCCAGACCGCGGGAGATCGGGCATGAGACACCCTGTGTCCACCCCTGATTTTTCAGGCTGCAATTTTAGCTGCGGCGCGGTGTTGTTTCGGGTCGTAAAGGGCCTGGTTTTGCCAGGCTTTCCAGAGGACGCGGAGCCAGGCGCGGGCGAGGATACGGATGGCGTGCGGGTGCTTGCATCCGCGTTGACGGGCTCTGCTATAGATGTCTGCTGCCCAGGCCGAGGCATGTCGCGAGTTGTCGGCGAAGCAGGTGACGGCCTTTCGGAGGTTCTTGTTACAGGCCCATCGGAACACGACGCCGCGGCTTTTGCCGGAGGCGTGGGTGACGGGACAGACGCCGGCCTCGGCGGCGAGCTGATCTTCGGTGGGGAAGCGCTCGCGGACGTCGCCGAGTTCGGCCAGGATCGCTGCTGCGCAGATGCGTCCGGCGCGGGGGAAGGACATGACGATCTTACCGTCGGGCAGGTCGGCCACGGCGTGCTCGATGCGCGAGGACAGCTTGGCGATCTCGCCGACGAGGCGTTCGAGGATGGCGACGAGCGCGCGGGCGATCTCGCCCTTGGCGTCGGCCTCTGCATCGCTGGCGAGGCCCGTGGGCGCGGCCTTCAGCCGGGCCAGGAGTTCGGTGGGAGATCTGCGCCCGCAATAGGCGTGCTGGGCCATGAAGCTGGCGAGGCGCTTTTCGCCGAGACGGCTGGCGCTGTCGGGCGTGGGATAGCGGCCGATGAAGGCGAGCGCGATCGGGCTGTCGATGGCGGCGAAGATGGCGGCGGCGCCCGGCCAGAAGCCCTCGAGCAGGCTGCGGAGCTGGTTGGCCAGGGCAATGCGCTGGTCGACCAGGTCGCCGCGTGCGCGCACCAGGGCCCGCAACGCCCGGATGTCGTCGGAGGTCGGCAGCAACGGGCGGAATCGGTGACCGTCGGTGCGCAGGATGTCGGCCAGCATGAAGGCGTCGCCCGGATCGCTCTTGCCGCCGGCGGCGCGGTAGCGCGGCCGGCAGGCTTTGACGACGTTGGGGTGGATCGGGATGACGGGGTGCCCGGCCTCGACCAGGGTGTCGACGATCAGACCCGACGGCCGCTCAATGGCGATCGGCAGGTCGGCCGGTGGAGCGACGCGCTTGAGCTTGGCCGCCATGTCGGCCAACCCTGCCGCATCGTGGCGGACCTCAAGGCGGACGACGACCTGACCGGCGCCGTCGATGATGCAAAGGGCATGGCTTGCGCCGCCCCAGTCCAGACCCCCATGAAAAGCCATAGCCTTATCTCCTCGGCTTGCGTTAGTTTCGCCCGAGCCGGGAGATCGTGCGGATCGCTCACTGACAGGCGCTCTGGCTGGCGGGCACTGGCGCTTCACCCTGTGGTCCGTCCCGGTCTCCCGGCACCTGCCGTGCGGCTGGTCTCATGCGGGCCGTCAAGCGGCAAGCGACGAAGGCCGTCACGGCAGGGGCTCGGGTTGGCGGATGCTACGCCACTTGATCGCTTCGCACCCGCCAACCCGAAGGTGCACCAGTGAGCGTCGTCGGCGAACCCTTGTCGCGGGTTGACGGCGGCAAGAAGGTGACCGGCGGCGCGCTGTACACAGCTGACGCCGCGCCGACCGGCGCCCTCCACGGCTCGCTCGTTAACAGCACCATAGCCAGCGGGCGGATCAAGCGACTCGACGTGAGCGCGGCGGGCGTCGCACCGGGGGTCGTCGGCATCTTTACCTCTGCCAACATGGCCCGTTTCCGGCCAATGCCCGATCCGTGGGATCATAATCTACCACACGGTCAAAACTACGTCCCGCTCCAAGATGACCAGATCCTCTACGCCGGCCAACCCATCGCTCTCGTCGTGGCGGATACGCTTGATCAGGCGGTCTATGCCGGGACGCTGATCGGGGTTGAGTATGCGATCGAGCAGCCGATCATCTGGAGCGAAGAAACCGCGAAACAGGCCTACGACCCGCCGCAATTTCTGTGGCCGGTTAACTCGTCGGTGGGCGATCCCGAGGCCGGACTCGCCGACGGCCCGGTGAAGATCGAAGCGGTCTATACCACACCAGACCGCCATCATTGCCAGATGGAGCCGCACGCGACCGTAGCGATCTGGATCGACGACGACCATCTGACGGTCTTCGAAACCACGCAGTCCGTCTTTGGGTGTCGCGACCTGGTTGCGGTGGCGTTCGGCCTGCCCCCCGAGAATATCAAAGTCGTCTCGAAGCTGATCGGCGGAGGCTTCGGCGGAAAAGCCTATGTCTGGCCTCACACCCTGCTCAATGCCGCAGCGGCACGGGCGCTGGGGCGACCGGTTCAATTGCAGCTCACTCGGGCACAGATGTTCTCGATGGTGGGCCACCAACCGGCGACGCTGCAAACTATCCGGTTGAGCGCGACACTTGAGGGCCGATTGACCGGCATCGACCATCAGAGCGTCGGCCCCACGACGATGAGCGACAACTATATCGAATACGCCGCCAACGCTTCGAGATTCCTGTGGGGCGCGAGCGGAGGCATTTCGACAGGTCATAAGGTTGTTCGCGTCAACCGAAATACGCCCACCGCTCTGCGCGCGCCGCACGAGGCCATCGGACACGTGGCGCTCGAATGCGCTATGGACGAGCTCGCAAACGCGACCGGCGTCGATCCGGTGGAGCTGCGCCTCCGAAACGACACGATGACCGATCCGTACACCGGCAGGCCGTTCTCATCGCGCGCCCTACGCGAATGTCTGATCGACGGCGCCGAGAAGTTCGGCTGGGCCGGGCGGAACCCGAAGCCGCGCTCCATGCGCGAGAATGGCTGGCTGGTCGGTCAGGGCGTCGCTGCGGCGATCTACACTCACTGGCGGTGGCCCGGAACAACGCGGGCCGTGATGCGGCGCGACGGCATGCTGTCAATCGAATCGGCAATGCATGAGATCGGCACCGGAACCTTTACAGTGATGGCGCAGGTCGCTGCCGATGAATTTGGCCTGCCGTCTGAGCGCGTGTCGGTGGTGCTGGGCGACACGGGACTTCCGAGATCTCATGCCGCGATCGGCTCGGCCACCATGGCTAACGCAGGTGGATCTGTGATGCTTGCGGCTCGTGCATTGCGCGAGCGCTTTGTCAGCTTGGCAATTGCGGGGCCGAACGCGCCGTTCCCCGGGATGTCTGCAGATGCGCTGACGCTAACAGAAGGGACGATAGGAATCGCCGGGCGATCAGAGAGGCTGGAGTTGACTGAGCTTCTGGCCCGGAACGACCTGCAGGAACTGTCCGCCATCGGCGACTACAATCCGGAAGCCGAAGGACCCGCTGCGGTGTTCAGCTTCTCGGCGGTGTTCGCGGAGGTCCACATCGATCCGGATCTCGGCATCGTCCGGCTCAACCGCGTGGTTGGGGCCTATGACGTCGGCCGCGTCATCAATCCGAAGCTGGCCCGCAGCCAAGCGATCGGCGGCGTGATCTGGGGAACCGGCCAGGCTCTGCTGGAGCAATCAGAGATGGATCCTTCGCTCGCGCGCTACGTGAGCCGGAACCTTTCTGGCTATCTTATGCCCACCGATGCGGACATCCCAGACGTCGACGTTCTGTTCTGCGGTAAGTTCGATTCCGAGGCGAGCCCGATCGGCGCCAAAGGCATGGGAGAACTTACCGCCGTATCGGTCGCTCCCGCGATAGCTAACGCCGTGTTTCATGCCACCGGCAAGCGAATAAGGAATTTGCCGATCACGATGGAGAAGCTCCTTTAGGGTACCGCATACGCGGTCTGGACCGGCATAGGCTCCGTTGGCACCGTCATCATCGGAATCGTGTGCTTCCGCGAAGCGGCGACGGTCATGCGTGGGGCGCTTATCCTCGGCACAGTCGCGAGCGCGATCGGTTTGAAGCTGACAGCGGCGCCGGCGGGCTGAACCCCGACCGTCGGGAACCAAGGAGAACGTCCGTGACCCATTCCACCTATCGTACCATCGACGTCGACGGCTTCGAGATCTTCTTTCGCGAAGCCGGTGACCGCTCGAGTCCGACTTTGCTGCTGTTGCACGGGTTTCCGACGTCCAGCCACATGTTCCGAGACCTGATCCCACTCCTGGCCGACCGGTTCCACATCGTCGCGCCAGATCTGCCCGGCTTCGGCCTGTCGGCGATCCACTCGCGAACGAGCTTCGCCTATAGTTTTGACAATCTCGCTAAAGTTGTCGGCCGCTTCACAGAGGCGATCGGGCTCGACCGTTTTGCGATCTACATCTTCGACTACGGTGCCCCGACCGGCCTGCGCGGCGCACTGGCCCACCCGGAGCGAGTGACGGCCATTATCTCGCAGAATGGCAACGCCTATGAGGAAGGGCTGAGCGACGGGTGGAACCCCATTCAGCGCTACTGGCGTGATCCAAGCGACGCTAACCGGCAGGCTTTGCGCGAGCTGCTGACGCCGCGGTCCATCCGCTGGCAATATAAGCACGGGGTGCCCGACCCGACGAAGATTTCGCCGGACGGCAGCGCCCTCGACGCCTGGTACATCCAGCGACCCGGGATCGACGACATCCAACTCGACCTGTTCCTCGATTATGCGAGCAACGTCGCGCTCTATCCCGCCTTCCAGGCGTATTTCCGCCAGCACCAGCCGAAGCTCCTAGCGATCTGGGGCAGGAACGATCCCTTCTTCCTGCCGCCCGGCGCAGAAGCCTACCGGCGCGATCTGCCGAAGGCCGAAATCCACTTCCTCGATACCGGCCATTTCGCGCTTGAGACGCACGCGCGAGACATCGCCGACGCCATCCGCGCCTTCCTCAAGGGATAGAAGCCCTGAAAGGATGCCGCCGTCTACTCGAGGACGGTGTACGCCCCTATCCGCGCGGTTCGAACGCGAGAACTCAGCCCACTGGTTGCACCAAAGGAATCCGACTCTGTGGGAAGCCCTAGCTGGTCGGCTAACTGCCGACGAAGGTCTGCAATTTCAGCAGAGTGACCGAGCTATTGACAGCCTTCGGAGGACAGCAGTCAAATTGATGGTGCGGGTGGCCGGGGTCGAACCGGCACTCCTTGCGGAACCGGATTTTGAATCCGGCGCGTCTACCAATTCCACCACACCCGCATCGAGCCTCTTGGCTCCTATGTGGCTCCTAGCTCATTTTCGCCTGTTTGGGGAGGCCCATACAGCGCGGCGCTAAGTGCCTGTATTCACGTTTGAAAAAATAAATCCTCTAGAACCAACACCAACCCCTTTTTGAGTCGAGCGCGTCTACCAATTCCGCCACAGGGGCATTCAACCGCCAGGTCGAATCCAGGCAGCGAAGCGGTCGCATCATAACCAGCGGCAAGGCGCGGTCAATCGCTAAGGCGCGGGTTTTTCTAACGATCGCCAGCCTCTCCATAGCCGTCCCGCTGCCGGGACCCGATCGTCGAAGGATTGCTGCGGGCCCGCATCGACCAGAGGTCGACGAGACGATGCAGACCCTCGCGCAACCGCTCCAGTGCCAGAGCCTCGGCGGTGCGCGCGTGACCCGTGTCGGCGACGAGCCGCGCCAGGGCCGCCACGGCGTTTCCGTCCACGACGACACCGGTCACGAAGGGCATCAGCCGGGGCCCGACAGCTTCATTGGCCCGCCGGAGGCTGGTGCGGTGGCGCAGCGCGATCTCGGTCGGGTTGAGGCCGCCTGGCGCCCCGCCGATCCCTTTGTCGATCACTGGCCGGGAGGGATCGAAGGCCGAGATGCCATCGAACATCGCCCCATGCCAATGCGCCCTATAGCGGTTGCCGGCATGCCACAGCGTCTCGTTGACGACCACATCGACCCGGTCGAGCAGGTTGCGGGCATGCAGCACGTCGAACGGGTCGGCAAGTCGACGGATGCCGGATGCGTCGATCGTGGCCGCGCCATGCAGCCGCGCTTGGCGCAGCCGCTCGGGCGTGGCGTCCTCATGACCGGGCCTCACCTTGTCGCGCGCGGCCCGTCCGGCGAGCGTCACGCGGGAGAGTTTCTTCACCATGCTCAGGCCTCCTCGGCTTCGATGCCAAGGCGGCGCAGCGCGGCTTTCACCTCGTCGACATCGCTGACGATCGAGAGCGGCACATGTCGCTCGCGGCATTGCCTTGCCAACGCCAGCGTATCGGGGGCGACCCGACCCGCCTGAACCTCGATGCGCAGCACGGCGATGCGGCCGCCGGACAACAGCAAGAGCAGCGTGGAGCCCTTCCGCGCTCCCGCCTTGGCAACCGGGGTCGCGGCCTTCAGCCAAAACACCTGCGGGGTCTTGGCGGCCAGCCAGGCCAAGATTGCGCTCTCGGTGCGATCGAGGTCCGGCAGACGCGCCGCATCGAGCCCAAAGGACCGCCGTCGGCGCATAACCGCGAAGGCCGGCGCGGTCGTCGGTGAGGCGGAGGCGCTCATCGCACAGGCTCGCAGGCCAAAGCCTGGTGGCGCGCGCAATAACTGGACCGGCCGCATCGAGGCAGGCCGCAAAAGCCCGTCGCGTCGCGGCCGTCGCCGTCAAGCGGCCAGCGGCAACCGTCCTCGGCAAGCGCGAGGAGGCTGCTGACCGCAGGCGAGAAATGTGGACAAGCCAGGGCTGCGCCACGTGCTCGCGCACGGGCCGGGGAAGTGAGCATGTCTAGCGCTCCTAAACGGAAAGAGGATCACGATCGGCCGATGCGGCGCGTCGATGAATTTAATGTGCCCTATATGGGCATAATTGTCAAGCTAGTGTGCCCAATTTGGGCGCTGACGTGTGATCCGACTCAGCCCATAATCGGCGCATGGCGAATAATCTCAGGGCATTACGCGACGGGCGGAGCTGGTCGCAGGACGAAGCCGCCGCCGCGCTCGGCACCACCCGCAACCAATATGCTAAGCTCGAGGGTGGCAGCCGCCGGTTGTCGGACAAATGGATCAAGCGCGCCGCCGACGCCTATGGGGTAGACCAGGGTGATATTGTCACCGATCGGCCAGGGACGGTGCCGGTGGCGGGTTACGTCGGAGCGGGTTCCGAAGCCCATTTTTACGGCGAAAGCCAAGGGCCGCTCGACGAAGCGCCGGCCCCTGACAACGGCAGCGACAAAACGGTGGCTGTGGAAGTACGCGGCGAAAGCCTGGGGCCTTTTTTCAACGGCTGGCTCGTGTATTTCGACGATGTCCGCTCACCTGTGACGGACGACCTTCTTGGGCGTCTCTGCGTCGTCGGCCTCGCCGACGGCCGAGTGCTGGTGAAGAAGCTTCTGCGGGGCAGCGTGGCACGGATGTTTCAGTTGCACGGACAGTTCAGCGACCCCATCCTCGATGTCGTGGTGGATTGGGCAGCGCCAGTCAAATCGGTGATGCCGCGCTGAATCTGCCCTGCGACAAGCGTAAAGACCCGCTCATCCCGAGCACTGCCGGGCCTCTCTGTGGCGGGTCGTGACACCATTACAAAGGGAGACGGGAATTGGCCTTCACCTGCACGGTTCCGGCGAGACCCACGGTCCAAGTCGACGACGACAGGGTCCGGATCACCCGTTGGGACTTCGAACCCGGAGCCAATACGGGCTGGCACGAACATGGCCTACCCTATTGCGTCGTCATGGTGCTGGGAGGCACGCTGGCCGTCCATGACGGGACCCGGGAAACGCGCGTCACGCTATCGGCTGGCGATTCCTATAGACGTCCCAAGGGCATAACGCATGACGTGATGAACGCATCGGACCATCCGGTGGCCTTTGTCGAAATCGAGATGAAGGGCTGACCGCTCGATCGCGATGCGGCTCCTATCCGCCTCGGATCAGATTCCTAATCCGGCTGGCCAGGACATCCATGGCGAAGGGCTTGGTCAACACCTGCATGCCGGGGTCGAGCTGGCCGTTGCCGACGACCGCGTTCTCCGCATAGCCGGTGATGAACAAGACTTTGAGACCCGGCCGCAGCACACGGCCCGCGTCCGCCACCTGCCGCCCGTTCATGCCACCGGGCAGGCCCACATCGGTGATCAGGAGGTCGATCGGCGCGCCCGATTGGAGCACCTTGAGGCCGGCGGGGCCGTCCGAGGCTTCGACGGCGGTGTAGCCGAGGTCCTGCAACACTTCACCCACCAACATGCGGACCGTCGGCTCGTCGTCGACAACGAGAACCGTCTCGTTCCCATCGGCGAGCGGCGTATCGGCGGCTTCGACCACCGGCTCAGGCTCCTCCGCCTCCCCATAATGGCGAGGAAGATAGACGCAGACCATCGTCCCCTCACCCAGCTCGGAGTAGATTCGGACCTGGCCGCCGGATTGCTTGGCGAAGCCGTAGATCATGCTGAGCCCGAGGCCGGTGCCCACGCCGAGCGGCTTCGTGGTAAAGAAGGGATCGAACGCGCGGGCGATCACCTCCGGGGTCATGCCGGTTCCGGTATCGCTCACGCAGAGCGACACATACTGGCCCGGCGGCAGTTCCCGCTCACGGGCGGCTCGTGAATCAAGCCAGCGGTTGCCGGTCTCGACGGTTAGCCGTCCGCCTTCCGGCATGGCGTCGCGCGCGTTAATGCAGAGGTTCAGAAGCGAGTTTTCAAGCTGGTTCGGATCGACGAGCGTCGTCCACAGGCCCGCCGCCCCAACGACTTCGAGGACGATGGCCGGCCCGATGGTGCGCCGGATCAAGTCCTCCATATCGGCCACCAGGCGGTTGATGTTGGTGGGCTTGGGGTCGAGCGTCTGCCGACGCGAAAAGGCGAGCAGCCGATGGGTCAGCGCCGCAGCCCGGTTGGCGGCGCCCTGGGCGGCCAGGATGTAGCGGTCGATCTCCCTGATCTTGCCCTGCGACACGCGGGTTTTCAGCAATTCGAGGCTGCCCGTGATCCCCGTAAGGAGGTTGTTGAAGTCGTGAGCGAGCCCCCCGGTCAACTGGCCCACGGCCTCCATCTTCTGCGATTGGCGCAGCACGTCCTCCATGGTCTCGCGCTCTGCCAAAGCCGCCGCGATCCGCTGCTCCAACGTCTCGTTGGCCTCCCGCAGCGCGACTTCCGCCCGCTTCTGATCGGTGATGTCGTGCCCTTCGGCGAAGATGCCCGAGACCGAACCGTTCGGCTCCACAATGGGCTGATAGACCAGATTGACGAAACGCTGCTCGAGGGGTGCTCCCGCCTCACGCCGGACCTTGACCCTCAGCTCACGGCCGACGAAAGGCTGCCCGGTTCGATAAACGCCGTCGAGGAGGTCGAAGAATCCCTGGCCAGCGATTTCCGGCAGGGCCTCACGCGCCGGAAGGCCGCTGAGGTCGCGATGGCCGACCAGTTGCAGATAGGCCTCGTTCATGAATTCGAAGACATGGTCGGGTCCTCGCATCACGCACATAAAGCCGGGCGCGCGTTTGAAGAGCTCGCGCAGGCGGTCGCGCTCGCCGGTGCGCAATTCAACCTCGGCCGCGAGGCGCGCATTCGCCTGCGCCAAGGCTTCGGCCGCCGCCTGACGCAGGGCGACCGCCTCCGCTAGAGCCACGGCTCGAAGGCGTTCCGTCTCGAACCCGTCGGCGCTGGCGAGGCCGGAGGCGATCTGGCCGGCAAAAAGTTTGAGAAAACTGAGATATTGGGCATCGACGGTGCGGTGTGGATTGAGCCCGATCACCAGTGCACCGAACGAGGCTTCGTTGCCCTGCCCCACGAGATGCAATACTACGGCCTGCAGGGGAGGCCGTTTCCACGCGCCTGACGGCAAGTCGGCCTTGCCATGGAGATCGACCAGTCTTTCGGTTGAACTCAGCGGCCAGATATCCTCGGATCCCGGCCCCAGCCACTCAGGAGCCGCCGCGTGTCCGGCCTGAAGGCCGACCGCAAAAGCGAGACGCGCCATGCCGTCGGGCTTGAACAAATAGCTGAGGCAGAAGGGCATGTCATGGGCGTTAGCCTCTATGCCCTGCGCCGCGGCCCGCAACACGGCGTCGCGCGAATCGCAGGCCGCGAGCCCATGCGCCAGCAGACGCAATGTCCCGAGTCTGCGTTCGCTGATGACCCTATCTGTTTCCTCGGTGACGGCGCAAAACAGGCCTTGAACGCTGCCATCGCTCCCAAGCAACGGACTATACGAGAAGGTATGATAGGTTTCCTCCGGATAGCCGTTCCGTTCGAGCAACAATAGCAAGGCTCTGTCCCACGTCGCCTCGCCCCGGTCGTAGACGGTTTGGATACGCGATTTGATATCGTCCCAGATCTCCGCCCAGAGGAGGCGGGTCGGCATGCCGAGCGAGGCCGGGTGTTTCTGGCCGAGGGTGGGTCGGTAGGCGTCATTGTAAAAAAAGGCGATGTCGGGCCCCCAGCCAAGCCACATTTCGAAGCGAGATGTGAGGAGGATGCGAAGTGCAACCTTAAGAGCTTCCGGCCAGTGCTCCACCGGGCCAAGCGGCGTCGCGGCCCAGTCCATGGCCCGCATCAACGCCGCCATCTCGCCGTCGCCGACGAAAACGTCATGGGGCGCGGACAAGGGCTTCGTCAGCGGAGAGCTGGCGGAGGGCTGTCGATCCGGGTCCGCTTGTGCACTCAAAAGCCTCATCTTGGTCTTTATCTTATCGATGGGGTCCCGTCGCGGCGCTGGCTTCACAGCCGCCAAGAGTTATGGCATCTAGCGCCAAGGCGCGAGCGCTTCAAGGCGGTGGCCCTCGTTCCGCCGAGGGTCAGACGCCGCAAGGTGCGCGTTGGCCGTCGTTTGTCGATTCGGTGTCGATGGGCCGCTTTGTTACGGCTTGGCCGCGAGAGCCAAGTCGCCGACCACGGGCGCCGACGGCTCCGTGCTCAGCCAGCGGTAAACATAGCCCCCAAGCGCGCCGCCGATCAGGGGAGCGAGCCAGAACAGCCACAACTGGCCGAGCGCCCATCCGCCGACGAACAGCGCCGGACCCGTGCTGCGGGCCGGATTGACCGAGGTGTTGGTCACCGGAATGCTGATCAGGTGGATCAATGTGAGCCCGAGACCGATGGCGATCGGCGCGAATCCGGCCGGCGCCTTGCCATGCGTGGCGCCCATGATGATGAACAGGAACATCATGGTCATCACGACCTCGGTCAGGAAACAGGAGACCAGCCCATATTGGCCCGGCGAATGTTCACCATAGCCGTTCGACGCGAACCCCTTGGCAAGATCGAAGCCCGGAGCGCCGCTGGCGATCATGTAAAGCACGCCGGCCCCAATGATGGCGCCCGCCACTTGCGCTGCGATATAGGGGAGGATCTCGTTTGTCGGAAAACGTCCGCCCGCCGCGAGGCCCACCGTGACGGCGGGGTTGAGATGACAACCCGACACATGGCCGATCGCATAGGCCATGGTCAGGACCGTCAGGCCGAAGGCAAAGGATACGCCGACGAGGCCGATTCCCACTTGCGGAAAGCCGGCCGCGATCACGGCACTGCCGCATCCGCCCAGCGTCAGCCAGAACGTCCCGATCGCCTCGGCGGCATATTTTCTGGTGTCCATGTCTCTCCCCAATCGCTTTTAAGGCGCCCGGAAAAGATCTATACGAATCGGCCTTTGCCGTGACAAGGCTCCGCTTGAGCTTGGACCGACGCCGTCCGAGGCCATGGCTCCGCCCGAGGAACGGGCAGACCCAACGAGGCGCGGGTCCGATCGCCGTCGCGCCAAACAGGCCAGCGTCGCGCGTCCGCAGCGTCGAGCCGCCTCAGGCTCGTGATGGGCATAAGTGTATGCCCCATCGCTACGGCGCCAAGCTCCTTCTGCCGATGAGGAGGCGATCTTCCAGCCTCGGACTTGCGGCACCGGGGAGGGATCGCTAAATCGACGCGAGCCGGCACGAAGATTTCGCGTCCGGGCCAGTTTGGATGACCCATGCACGCGCTCCTCGTTCTCGTACTCCAGGTGCTCGACCTCTACTGGTGGGTCATCGTCGCCACGGCGATCATGTCGTGGCTCGTGGCTTTCGACGTTATAAACTTCCGCAACGACATCGTCCGATCCGTCTGGAACTTCCTCAACGCCTTGACGGAACCTCTGCTTCGGCCCATCCGCCGCATCCTGCCCAACCTTGGCGGCATCGACGTCTCGCCAATCATCCTCCTGCTTTTGCTTATGTTCTTGAAGCAGTTGATCGTCGACTATCTGGTCCGACCCACGTTGATGATGTGATCGCCGGCTCGCCGGCGTCTCGACCGATCAGGGCTTAGGCCAAACGAAATCATCGGCGCGCCCCGGCTTGGGCGCGGCGGCGTCGCCAGAGCTTTCCTTTGGATCGACAACCAGGCCCGCCTGCATCGTCGACGGCGGCACGGACGCTGTCGCCAAGATGCCATCCTGCGCCAGCGGGGCCGAGGTGAGTGAAAGGACCGGCCCCGCCGTGGGCGCAGGCGGCGGCCCGGCCGGCTTTATGGTCGCGATAGGAATGCCCGACGCAAGGGCGGCCTCGCGCTGGATTTGCGCGTTGACGTCGATGTCGAGCGCCTGATCGAAGTCGCTGCCCTTTTCGATCGTGATGACGGCGACCTGCGGCTCCGAGTCGGGACTGGAGTGGGGCGTCTGCAGCCGCTTAATGTCCTGTTCGACGAAGCTGGCCAGCTTAAGAGCGCCGGCTCGCGTGAAGCCGAAGCCGTCGGCCTTTCGAAGCTTGACGATCCGGCCGTCGACATCCGGCCCGATCGGACTGTAGCTCCCGGTGTCGTCGCTGAAAGCCTCCCAGCTATCGACGAACGTCGCGGCGTCCTTGCCTGCCCGGTCCCGAAACATCGCGTTGAGACGCACGAAGTCGGCGGACACGTCCACGCCGCGCACCGTCGGCAGCCCGACCCAGATGAGCGGAACATGCGCGTCGCGAAAGGCCGCCGCGACCGCATCGATCCGCGCCGCGTAAAGGGCCTGCCAGCGCTCCGAACCCGGCTCGACCATTTTGCCGCCATCGGCGAGTGCCTGCCGATCGTTGGCGCCCAGCATGATGACCGCGACGGCGGGGCGGTCCGGTTTTTGGACCCTGGTCCGAAGCAAGGCCAGCCAATCGGTGAAATCAGCGCGCGTGAGGCCGGCATCCTCGCTCGTCGCGGCCGCAACGGCGATCCAATCCGCAGCATCGTCCTCGAGGCCCCGCACGAGGGCCTGACCAAGCCGGTCGCCATAGACCGCGACGACGAGGGAGGGTACCTTGCGGGCCGAGGCGACACTCGCGGCGGGGTGATATTGACGGGATATCGCGGGTCTGTAGAGACTGACCGATGGCCTCGACCCCAACCCGTGCCGAGGCGCCGGCGCCGGATCATGTGCGGGCGGTCGTAGCCGTTGTTGTTCTTGGATGAAGAACCGCGACGCCGAACCCGAGGGATCGCTTTCCGCTCCGGCAGGACCCGCGAGGAGGCACAGCATTGCGCCGCCAAAGAAGGCATGCAGGAACGTTACGGGTCGGCGTGAGCGCATGACGGTCTCCGCTAGAGTATCCGTTTTAGACGCGGAGCATGACCGCCTAAGGGCGACATGCTCTGAAAAAATCCAGTCATCGGTTGACCGACGCCATCGGCCAGCTCGCTCTCAACGGACCCCAACCCGCGATGCGGTCTCCGAGAAGGCCGACGCCAAGCGCGTAGGAGGTCGCGTTATTATATCTCTTGATGACGCGGAAATTGGGCGTCACCAAGAAGGCCGGCCCGGCCACCCCGGCCGGACGCAGCAAGGCGGCGCGGCCGACGCGGGGCATCTCGCCGCCATCCGCTCGGGTCACGCCCCGCGCCGCCCAAGCCGAGAAATCGCTATAGTGAGAACCATCCGCCGCGCCGTCGAAGCCGGCGGCGGGCATTACCACCTCGTAACCCCAGGTCTCTCCGGCGATCCAGCCGTGTTTCTTGAGGAAGTTGGCCGTCGATCCGACCGCGTCCGGCACGCTGGTCCAGATGTCGCGGCGGCCGTCTCCATCCAAGTCGACCGCGTAGGGCTTGAAATTGGAGGGCATGAACTGGGTCTGCCCCATTGCGCCCGCCCAAGAGCCGATCATGTGAGCCGGATCCACATGACCCTCCTCGAGGATGACCAGGGCTTTTATCAGTTCCTGGCGGAAATAGGTCCCGCGATATCGCGCGGCGGCGAGCGTGGCGAGCGCCCGGATAACGTTGTTGTCGCCCATATAGGTGCCGAACTTCGTCTCAAGCCCCCAGACGCCCATGATCACATAGCGATCGACGCCGAAGCGCGCCTCCGCGCGAGCCAGCCAAGGCTCGAACTCGCGGTATTTGTCCTTCCCCAAGGCGATGCGTTTGTCGGACACCGCGCTCGAGAGGTATTCGGCGATTGTCTTGTGGAATTCCGCCTGGGTCTGGGTTTTGGCGATGACGTCGGGGTCGGACGTGAGGCCGGCGAAAGCCGCGTCGAAAG
Source organism: Lichenihabitans sp. (assembly GCA_965214365.1). Lineage (GTDB taxonomy): Bacteria > Pseudomonadota > Alphaproteobacteria > Rhizobiales > Beijerinckiaceae > Lichenihabitans. Next base: position 218,211 of record CBDCBM010000001.1, on the reverse strand, counting down.
TCTGCCGGCTCACTCCTTTCGCATGCGCCTCGGGCCAAAGGGACGCCACGAACCCCTCGAAGCCCTGAGCTGAGGCTGCTGCGGCTTGGCTAGGGCCCGGAAGGAGGGCCGAGCCAGTCCAGGACGGCACACCGAGCCCCGCGCGGACCAGAAGAACAGCCACGCCAAGCCGGATGCTCGCTTTTCGTCGTGTCACCAAGGCCACGATCCTCCGCGCGGATATTCAAGCGCCGGCATGCCACACCGACGGGACGCCGGACATCGGACCGGCTTGCGAAGATAAGGCTAGAGACCGAACGTTTACAAAGCGTTTACCATATCGAGGAGACGGCGCTCGCCCTGATCGGGCATCGGAACCGCCGCCATCAGGGCACGGGCCTGGGCATGCCACGACGTTCAGGAAGGATCGACCTCAACGATCGGCAAACCGCGCCAAGATGCCGATACCCCGCCGCGAGATCCCTGCCCTTGCCGATCCGGTCTTTGGGCACCACCTGCCGGTCGCCTTGAGCGGGTGCCTGATCCTTGATTTCTGTGGCGGGAAATCCATCGCGCGACCTTGACAGGACAGAGGTTTCATCCTAGTTCAGCCGCGCCGATTGGCACTCGCCTCGGATGAGTGCTAGCGAGCAATGTTTCAAAAGTTCTCGGTGAGCCGCGCAACCCGCGCTCCCGTACTCATGACAGGAAGGTCGCCATGAATTTTCGTCCCCTGCACGACCGTGTGGTCGTCAAGCGTTTGGAAGGCGAAGAGAAGACCAAGGGCGGGATCATCATCCCCGATACCGTAAAGGAAAAGCCCCAGGAAGGCGAGATCGTCGCCGTCGGCCCCGGCGGGCGCGACGAGAGCGGCAAGCTCACCCCCCTCGACGTGAAGGCCGGCGACAAGGTGCTGTTCGGAAAGTGGTCCGGCACCGAAGTCAAGATCGACGGCAAGGAACTCCTCATCATGAAGGAGAGCGACATCATGGGCGTGGTGGGCTGAGCGTCGTTCACGTTCGCTAACCAGGCTATTCCCGCAATTTTAGGAGTTCACAACAATGGCTGCCAAGGAAGTCCGCTTTTCTTCCGATGCCCGCGCCAAAATGCTGCGCGGCGTCGATATTCTGGCCGATGCCGTCAAGGTGACGCTGGGCCCCAAGGGCCGCAACGTCGTGATCGACAAGTCCTTTGGTGCTCCGCGGATCACCAAGGACGGTGTGACGGTCGCCAAGGAAATCGAGCTCGAGGATAAGTTCGAGAACATGGGCGCCCAGATGGTGCGCGAAGTGGCCTCGAAGACCAACGACAAGGCCGGCGACGGCACCACCACCGCGACTGTCCTGGCCCAGGCGATCGTGCGTGAAGGCGCCAAATATGTCGCGGCCGGCATGAACCCGATGGACCTCAAGCGCGGCGTCGATCTCGCGGTTGCGGTCGCCATCAAGGACATCGAAGCTCGCGCCAAGAAGATCGCTTCGTCCGACGAAGTGGCCCAGGTCGGCACTATTTCCTCGAACGGCGACAAGTCGATCGGCGAAATGATCGCCAAGGCGATGCAGAAGGTCGGCAACGAGGGCGTCATCACGGTAGAAGAGGCCAAGACCTCGGAGACCGAACTCGACGTCGTCGAAGGCATGCAGTTCGACCGCGGCTACCTTAGCCCCTATTTCATCACCAATGCCGAAAAGATGGTGGCGGAACTCGAGGATCCCTACATCCTCATCCACGAGAAGAAGCTTTCCTCGCTTCAGGCCATGCTGCCGGTTCTGGAAGCCGTCGTACAGACCGGCAAGCCGCTGGTCATCGTCGCCGAGGACGTCGAAGGCGAGGCCTTGGCCACACTCGTCGTCAACAAGCTGCGCGGCGGCCTCAAGGTCGCGGCCGTCAAGGCGCCTGGCTTCGGCGATCGCCGCAAGGCCATGCTCGAAGACATCGCGATCCTGACCTCGGGCCAGATGATCTCCGAGGAACTCGGCATCAAGCTCGAGTCCGTCACGCTCCCGATGCTCGGCCGCGCCAAGCGCATCCGCATCGACAAGGAGAACACCACGATCATCGACGGTTCGGGCAAGAAGGAAGACATCGACGCCCGCATCGCTCAGATCAAGGCGCAGATCGAGGAAACCACTTCGGACTACGACCGTGAGAAGCTCCAGGAGCGCCTGGCCAAGCTCGCGGGCGGCGTCGCGGTGATCCGCGTCGGCGGCTCGACGGAAGTCGAAGTCAAGGAGAAAAAGGACCGCGTCGACGACGCCCTCAACGCGACTCGCGCGGCCGTGGAAGAAGGCATCGTGCCCGGCGGCGGCATCGCGCTGCTCCGCGCCAAGCTCGCCGTGGCCAAGCTGAAGGATCCGGTGGCCGACGTGCAGGCCGGCATCAACATCGTGCTCAAGGCTCTCGAGGCTCCGATCCGCCAGATCGCCGAAAATGCCGGCGTCGAAGGCTCGATCGTGGTCGGCAAGGTCACCGACAATTCTTCCGAGACTTTTGGCTACAACGCCCAGACGGAAGAATATGTCGACATGATCGCGGCTGGCATCGTCGATCCGGCCAAGGTGGTCCGAACGGCTCTCCAGGACGCGGCTTCGGTCGCCGGCTTGTTGATCACGACGGAAGCCATGGTCGCCGAACTGCCGAAGGACAAGCCCGCCATGCCGATGGGCGGTGGCGGTGGCGGCATGGGCGGCATGGACTTCTAAGTCCGTCCCGACCTAAAGCCCCGACGTAGAGCGTAGTGGAACACCCCCGGAGCGATCCGGGGGTGTTTTACGTCATGCCGGTCTTCCGCTGCGGAGGCTGTTCACCGGAAGGCAAGGAACAATGGAGCCTTGAACCCCGGCCTGAACTCATTCCAACGACGCTGTAGCGCGATGCGTTACATGCAGCCTAAAGCGCGAGCCGCGCGCAAGGACGGCGTGTCGTAACTTGCGCCATCGAGACCACCGCTATAATCTGCGTCACTGACGTCTTTGGTAGGAATAGCATGCGATGACGCAAGGAATATCTGCCGAAGATCTTGCGACAGACCTATCTCGGTTTGCAACATCGTCGAGCCTTCGTGCCCTGCTGACTCTAGCTCACCAATTCGGTATCCACCTCACCATCGAGCAGTTGGTCGCGAACAACGGATTGACTGATCCCAATGTTTCGTCGACGGATCTTGCGAGATGCGCGAAGTCGGCCGGCCTGAAGGCCAAGTTCATCCGCGTTCATTGGGACAGTTTGCCGGCACTTCAAAAATCATTCCCCGTCATGATCAGATTGAAAGACGGGGGAGCGATGCTCCTGACCGGATTGCGCCGGATCGGCACCAGCCAGCAGATTTGGGTGCAGGACCCCGTGACCGGCGACGACACGACACTCGTCCTCGCCCGCAGTCAGCTTGATGCGATCTGGACCGGCGAAATCATCATCGTTCGCCCTAAAGTCAGCCTGACCGACGAAAACCAGCCCTTCGGCATCGGCCTGATCGCGGCTCTCATCCTCCGAGAACGCAAAGTTGTGCGAGACCTGCTCCTCGCCGCCATACTTTTAAGCTTCCTGGCTCTGACCCCCATCTGGTTTTGGAGATTGCTGGCCGACAGGATCGCTCCTTATCGCAGCATGGACTCCTTTGTCGTCCTTTGCTGTGTGATGCTCTCGCTGATCATCGTCGAAACCGCTCTCAGCTCATTACGGCGCCACATGGCCCTCGTGCTGCTCGCTCGCGTGGAAACCAAACTGACGACCCTTGTCTTTGGCAGAGTGACCGGATTGCCGATCGACTATTTCGAAAGGACGCCGGCCGGCCTCACCCTTCACTATATGCGACAGCTCCCGAGAATTAAGCAGTTCATAGCGGGTCCTCTGCTGGGAACCGTTTTAGATTCGTTCATCCTGATCTTCTTCATTCCGGTGATGTACACGATCAGCCCATCCATGACGGCGATCAGCCTGACGTTCATTTGCCTCATCTTCTTGTGGGGCTTTGCGATGCTGCCGCTTTATCGCTTCCATTCGAGCGCCAGGGTGTCGGCTGAAGCGCGGCGCGGCGTGTTCCTCAACGAAACCATTCAAGGGATTCGCACGGTCAAATCGCTTTCCCTCGAGGCGAAACAACGGCAGGAGTGGGACGCACGGACCTCGCTTCTGGCTCGTGCGGCTTATGCGGAAGGCGGCGTCGATAATCTCATTCAATCGGTTATCCTGCCCCTGGAGCGGCTGATGGTCAGCGGCACCTTGGCCATCGGCGTGTATCTGGTTCTGACCACCAATGACGTGATGTTCATCGGGACTCTGTTCGCCTTCATGATCATGACCCAAAGGGTGGTCGGACCGATCGTCCATTTGACGCAACTGGTCCGGCAGATCGACGAGGCCCGACTGGCGGTTCAAGATATTGCCCGGCTGACGAATCTCGTGCCGGAAGCGGGCCGTGACGGCAATGGCCTGCGCGCGCCTATCTACGGGCATGTAGAATTCGATCAGGTACGGTTTCAATATCGGGGCGCCCAAAAGCCGGCTCTCAAATACATCTCGTTCGACGTCCCACGAGGCACGACACTTGGCGTAATGGGCCGATCCGGGTCCGGGAAGACGACGATTACACGACTTTTGCAGTTTCTACATTCCGATTACCAAGGCTCGATCAAGATCGACGGAATAGACATCCGCCGCTTCGACCTCGAACATCTGCGCAGCAGCCTCGGCGTCGTCCTGCAGGACAATTATCTGTTTAGCGGGACGATCCGCGACAATATCATCATGAGCAAAAGGGACGCGACCTATGATGAACTCATCGGAGCGGCCCGACTGGCTGGTGCGGAAGAATTCATCGACAAGCTGCCCAAGGGCTATGAGACTTTGATCTACGAGGGGTCGCCGAACCTGTCCGGCGGTCAGCGCCAGCGCCTGGCAATCGCGCGAGCTCTCATTACCAATCCTAAAATACTGATTCTCGATGAGGCGACGAGCGCGCTCGACGCCGAGAGCGAGGCCATCGTGAATGCCAATATCGATCGGATCGCGGCGGGACGAACGGTCATCACTATTTCGCATCGTCTCGCGTCATTGGTGAAAGCCGATGCCATCATGGTCATGGACAATGGTGAGATCAACGACATGGGCACGCATGAAGAGTTGCTTGAGCGAAACGAAGTATATTCCGGTCTTTGGTACACCCAAAACGCTCACAGCGTGAAAACCTCCTATCCGACAAGTCCGAAGCTTGCGGTCAGCGGGCAGCACCGTTGAGGAGAAGCCTTCATCGAACGAGCGTCGGCAGGCCGGACGAGTCCGCCAGAGGTGCTAGCGTGTGTCGGTAGGTCACACCGCTCTTTTGTGAATTTCTGTCGATCACTCGATATGCGGGGCGAGAGGGGTCGCTTCTCTCAGCATGGCATGCTTCCTCCAATTATATTGTCTTTGTTATACTTCGTATTTACGGTTTCGACTGACAGTTTTGTGCTTCATATATCATTGAAGAACAATTCTGGCCGAAATTAAGGCGCCATACGGTTGTTTTATCAAAAATTGTGCTTGGTGCGGTGAAAGATCTGACCGGGCATCGGCTGCGATCCTAGCGGTCTGTCGCACACTTTTGACACTGTCGAGACGTGCGAAGCTTTAACGTCAAACAACGAATGGCTTAAAAAATATTCGGGTTAAGCACTCAAATTGCAAGAACTGCTCTCATACTAGATTGGCACAATGCAGAGCTATAGGGTTAAGAAGCGTGTCGCACGATCAGGCAGACACCAGTGCCGCGAGCCGCTTCAGCAGCGGCTTGTCGTAAACGTCCTGATAGCTTCTGAGTAGATTTCCTGAGGCGGCATGGCGCGCATTGCTCGATCCAATTTCACGCGCGCGGCCAAGCCATTCGGAGGGTGCCGATCTGATAGCGCCGACTTGCCGAAGCGCCTCGTCGACCAGCAGGCTGAAGCGCCTGACGTGGTTCTTTTCGCTATCATGAGCCTCGCCGATAATATCGCTCCAGGACTGAAACCCGAGCTCGGTCATGAATCTCGTCGAATTCGGATTTCCGAGGACCAGCGTAGGATGCCCCAGACTATAGGGTTTCACGGTCTTTTCGGTAATCCGCTGTACGGACCCTTCCGTCAGTTCAGTTTCGGTAACGATCGAAAAGAAGGTGCGGATGTAGGGAAGCGCGTCGATCTTGTCGACGAGCGAATTACCCGTCTCGGCAAAGGAGTCGACCTTGAGCTGGCCTAGAGCGAAGATCGCCTCCAACTCCGGGCGCAGAAAATCCAGAGCCGGCCGGTCGCCAAGGTAGCTCAGCATCTCGTCCTTCGAAATGGTTAGTTTCGTCGAAGTTGGTCCTGGAAAGGACACGAGCGATTCGTCCATCAGTCCGTGATGGATCAACGCGCCGATCATCAAAAGTCGGTGATGCCGCGGCGTTGCATTGAGACATAGCAGAAGTCGATCCTTCTGGGCGGGATCGAACATGCGTTCGATGTGGGCCTCCACGCCCTCTCCGTAAACCGTTCCCCCCGACAGCGGTGAAAACGAAGCCGCAGCCATCTTTACGAAGAAATCATAGTTCTCGACCACGAGCCAATCGCGTCGTTCGCCGGCCCAATCGCGGATCTCCTTGCGAAGCGCCCGGTTCTGCGAAACCCAGACGACCATGCCGGGCGGCACGCGCGCTACTTCCATCCAGGTCAGAAGTTCCGCAAAGTAATCATACGAAATGCTTGGCCCTTCGGTCGTTAGATCGAACACGATTGCGCAACGACGGTCGCGCACGTCTTGCAGAAGTTCTTCTTCCAGCACGTTCGAATAATGCCGCACGCCAGCACGGCGCGTGTCTTCTGTCCCCATTGCCCAATAATCGTGAACGGGGACGAGGCAGATATAGGAGCCCTCCGACGGGCGCGCGTTGTCAGCAGCTTGCGTCAGTCCATTCAACCCGATGTCCCTGCCTAAGGCATGGGCAAGGCAACCAACCTCGTTGCTGTCCCGGGAAATGTAACCAAGCGTCATTCCATAGTATCCAACTGAAAGGGCGTTTTTTCACCGCTATAGATCCAATGCGGCTCAACATGCGCCAATAAGGAGTTGCTTTTAACGCGCGCTTCAATCATTTCATCCAGCCACCCGGAGACCCACTGATTGAAGCAAAAATATGATTTCATAGGATTTGCACTGGGCTGAGCTATATAGACGAAAAATGTGACTTTCATTGAAGTCTTTGGGAATGTCAACGGCCTACGAGGATGAGCCTCGAAGGCCGGTTAACATGCATGATCGGCAAACGGAGATATTGGCAAATCGCTCAGCAGCGCCACGTCAACGTGGTCGGCAAAATAGCGAGCCGTAAGCATCCTGAAGTTCCATTGTTTTTGCAAAGCATCGACAAAGTGTCGCTTGCAGATCAGAAGACCATCCGCCGCTTTCGGTCCAATGTCTCTACGGTTGATCGGTCTCGCCTCGTGGCTGTCAGCCTCACACCGATGATCGATCATAGAGTTGTGGCTCCTTACATGGCATCGCGATCGTTTCAGCCGGTCTGCTACCTGCTCGGCCTGATCACAGGCGCTAATGTTTTCGACTGTTGGGCGTTGCCCGGGTCGCTGCCTGGGGATATTTCGGGCCGCATTGGCCCGTACATTCATCGATCAGCGTAGTGGGATGATATAATATAGTCGAATTGATACGTGGTTTAGTCTAGAGGTATATGCTCGAAGATGTTGGCCAAGTGCTTGCGGACCCGCGCGCCCTCATCGAGGCGGCGGCGAAGGCATCACGATGAGGGCGCTCAAGCGGGGCTTGCTCGACACCTGCCTTGCCCGACTGGTAGAGGAGGACACTGCGGGCTGACGGGAGTTTTCGCCTGCGGGAGGTCGTCGGCGTGAGCATCTATCTCGGCCTCGACATCGGGACGACGTCCACGAAGGCCATCCTGGTCGACGCCGAGCAGCATACGCTTGCGCGGGCCGAGGTGCCTTACCCAACCTCGCATCCGGCGCCGGGCCTCTCCGAACAGGATCCAGCCCTTTGGATCGAAGCCGTCCGATCCGTCGTTGCCGCCATCGCCCAATCCGCGCCCAACGCGACACAAAACGTCAAGGCCATTGGCATGTCGGGACAGATGCATTCGCTGGTCGCGCTTGGCCAGGGCGGCCACCCGCTGCGGCCGGCGATCCTCTGGAACGACACCCGCGGCGCCCCGGAATGCCGCTCCCTCATGGCAACCGTCCAAGATATCGGCATGATCTCCGGCGTCATCGCCATGCCGAGTTTCACGGCACCCAAACTCCTCTGGATGCGGCGGCATGAGCCGCAAATCTTCGACCGCATCCGCCATATCCTGCTCCCGAAGGACTTCGTACGCCTGTGGCTGACCGGGGTCCTGGCCACGGACATGTCGGACGCATCGGGGGCACAATTGCTCGATGGTGCCAAACGGGCCTGGTCGCGACCCATTCTGGAGGCTGTGGGACTGGCGCCGGAGCAATTGCCGGCGCTGATGGAAGGTAATGCTATCGCTGGGCATCTGCGGGCCGAGGTTGCGGCCGAACTCGGATTGCCACCGAACATCCCCGTGGCCGCCGGGGGCGGAGATGTCAGCACCGGCGCGCTCGGTCTCGGCTGCGTCAGCCATGGGGAGAGCTTCATTTCGCTCGGAACCGGCTCAAACCTCGTCGTAGCGCAGGAGCGTTACGCGCCACGCCCGGAAACCATCCTGCATGCCTTCGCCCATTGCGTGCCGGGGCGTTGGTACCAGATGGCTGGCATGTTGAATGGCGCGGGCGCGTTGGCCTGGGCCGTCCGGCTGACCGGCGAACCCGACATTGGCGCGCTGCTCAGCCGCGTCGAGCGGCGCTATAGCGGCCCCTCGCGGATCATGTTCCTCCCCTACCTCAGCGGCGAGCGCACGCCGCACAACGATACGGCGATCCGCGGCAGTTTCATTGGCCTCGATCATTCGACCGATGCGGTCGATGTAGCACAGGCCGTGATGGAGGGGATCGCGTTTTCGTTCCGTGACGCGAAGGCGGCGCTCGAAACGGCGCGCTGCGACTTCGACGCGGCTGGGCTGATCGGCGGCGGGGCGCGAAGCCTGCTTTGGAGCCGGATCATCGCCAGCGTCCTCGGCAAACCCATCATCGTCTATGACGAGGCTGACCTGGGGCCCGCGCTCGGCGCGGCACGCCTAGCCATTCTCGCGGCCACCGGCTTGCCTCTCCAGGAGGTGGCCATCAAGCCGCCGGTGAAAACAATAGTCGAACCCGATGCGCCGCTGACCGATGCCTATGCGCGCCGCTACCGCACCTATGCAGCGCTCTATCCGGCCCTCAAAAATCTGCCGTGAACACGCCGGGCTGCGGCCGATTGAGCGTGACCTGCGATGAATCGCCTCTACTTGCGCCGCAAGAGAAACACCGCCTCCTGCCCGAGCAGGTTCCAAACCCAGGGAGAGCGCTCCGGCAGCGGTTGACCGCGCCCGTCGAGAACGACACCCCGCTCGATGATCGCGCCAACGTGCCGCGCCAGTTCGGTAAAGTCCTGGATCGAACAGAAATGGATGTTCGGCGTGTCGTACCAGGAAGTTGGCAATTGCGCCGTCACAGGCATGCGGCCCCGCAGCAAAAGATCGCAACGGATGCGCCAATGGGCGAAATTCGGAAAGGACACGATGGCCCGGCGCCCGATGCGCAGCATGTTTTCGAGAACCGTCTTGGGCCGACGCGTCGCCTGCAGGGTCTGCGACAGGATCACATAGTCAAAAGCATCGTCCGGATAGGCCGCAAGATCGGTATCGGCGTCACCCTGGATGACCGAAAGCCCGCGCGCCACACATTCGTTGACGCCCTTCTGCGACAGTTCCAGCCCACGCGCATCGACCCCTCGGGTGTCCGCCAGGAGGTGCAGCAGCGTGCCATCGCCGCAGCCGAGATCAAGCACCCGGCTGTCGCGCTCCACCATGTCGGCCACGAGCAGAAGATCCGAGCGGGGTGGCGGCAGCGCGGCGGCGGCCCGGTCGAAGCGGTTCACGCGCCATCTCCGACAGGCGCGCCATCGAGCCCGCGCACGCGGGCCGCCGCATCGATGAAGCCGCGCGTCGTCGCGGTGAGTTCCGGCACGTCGAGCAGGAAGGCATCGTGCCCTTTGTCGGTCTCGATCTTGACGAAGGAGACCGAAGCACCGCCAGCATTCAAGGCATGGACCACAGCGCGCGATTCAGAGGTTGGGAACAGCCAGTCCGACGTGAAGGAGACCACGCAAAACCGGGTCTTCGTACCCTGGAAGGCACGGGCCAGATGACCGCCGTAATCCGCCGCGAGGTCAAAATAATCCATGGCCCGGGTCATGTAGAGATAGGAATTGGCATCGAACCGTTCGACGAAGCTGCGGCCCTGGTAGCGCAGGTAGCTCTCGATCTGGAAATCGGCGTCGAAGGAGAAGGTCGGCGCCGCCCGATCCTGCAGCTTGCGCCCGAATTTGGCATGGAGCGCCTGGTCGGACAGATAGGTGATGTGCGCCGCCATCCGGGCCACCGAAAGGCCCTTCTCGGGCCGTGTATCCTCTTCGAGATAGCGGCCTTTGCGCCATTCGGGATCGGCCATGATGGCCTGCCGACCGACCTCGTGGAACGCGATATTCTGCGAGGAGTGCCGGGCGCCGGTCGCGATGGGCAGCGCGCAAAACACACGGGTTGGATAGAGGGCCGCCCATTGCAGCACCTGCATACCGCCCATGGAACCGCCAGCGACGCAGAACAACATGTCGATGCCGAGGTGGTCGACCAACATCGCTTGGGCGCGCACCATGTCCCGGATCGTCACCACCGGCATGTCGAGCCCGTAGCAGCGTCCCGTCGCCGGATTGAGCGACGCCGGCCCGGTGCTGCCAAGGCAGCCGCCGACGACATTCGAGCAGATGACGAAGAACTTGTCCGTGTCGATCGGCTTGCCGGGACCGATCAGCGTTGTCCACCAGCCTGGCTTGCCGGTTAGCGGATGCTCGTTGGCGACATGCTGGTCGCCCGTCAGGGCATGGCAGATGAGGACGGCGTTCGACCGGTCCGCGTTGAGCGTTCCATAGGTCTGGTAGGCGATGGTGAAAGGCGACAGGGTACCGCCGGCATCGAGCTTGAGCGGCTGCTCGGGCGGGAAGGTGACGACGAGGCTGGTGGGCTGGTCCGCCTGCCGATGGCGAACCGGGAGGGGCGCGAGCGATGCCACGACGGGACCTCGAACTGTTCTCTATTACGAACGCTTTGTTCGCTGTATAGGATTTTGAGCAGATCGAAGTCAAGAGCCGAGGAGGCCGGCGTCATGGATCGATGCATGACATGCGCACCGAGATTGGTTCCCCGTCGTCCAGTGCCTCCACATTGACGCACCGGAATACACCGACCAAATTTGTCGCGCCTGGAACGCCCGCTCCATCGACCCCGGCATTGTGTTCGGCTATCATGCGACGGAATGAACGGGATTGGAAAAACCTACGCTCGCCGCCATGGTCGATGAACCCACGGAAGTGCCGCGCACTTTTGGCGCCTTACGCGAGTTGCTGATCGAACGCCGCGCCACCCTGCCCAAGCGTTTGGCCCAGGTGGCCGGCTTCGCCATAGACCATCCCGAGGACATGGCTTTCGGCACCGTCGCCGGCGTCGCCGAACTCGCGCTCGTCCAACCCTCCACCCTTGTCCGCTTCGCTCAGGCCCTCGGTTACGAAGGCTTTTCCGACCTGCAGACCGTCTTCCACTCGCTGCTGCGGAACCGCTGGCCCGACTATGAGGAGCGGCTGAAATCCCTCACGCCAAAAGACAGGGGCGGCGCGCAGGCGCTTTTGGCCGGTTTCTGCGACAGCGCCGCCCTGTCCCTTGCCAGACTGCAGGAGCGGATCAGCGGCGAGGCGCTGGAGCGGGGCATCGACATTCTCGCCGGCGCGGAAACCATCTATCTTCTGGGCCAGCGTCGGGCTTTTCCGCTTACGGCCTATATGGCCTATGCCTTCGCCAAGCTGAAGATCCGCAGTGTGCTGGTCGATAACATCGCCTCGCTCGGTCCCGACCAGGTTGCCTTCGCCACCGAGCGCGACGTCCTGCTGGCGGTGAGTTTCACGCCCTACACTCCGGCCACGGTCGAGATCGCCAACCGCCTGGCGCTGAAAATCCCGGTCGTGGCGATCACCGATTCGGCCTTTTCGCCTCTGACCCAGTGCGCGAAACTCTGGTTCGACGTGGCGGAGGCGGATTTCGGTGCTTTCCGGGCCGTGTCGGGCAGTTTTGCCCTGGCCATGACGCTGGCGGTCGGCATCGGCCGCAAACGCAACGCCGATCCCTGACGTCTGCCGTCGGACAGCGGCCGCCCGAAAATGGACCCCGCCCGCCCGCGCTGCTAAAGTCGAGCTATTCCAAACCGCATAGACTGTGGAAGGTGCGCCGATTCGTAGTCCAAAGGTCAAGCCGCCCGCCGCGCCCCGCGCCCCGCGTGCCTCCCTCAAATCCCTGGCACCGCTCCTTCCCTATGCGCGGCGCTATACGGTCAGGATCGCTGCCTCGATCCTGGCGCTCAGTGTCGCATCGGCCGCGACCCTGACGGTTCCGGAAGCGGTGCGGCGGATGATCGACTTCGGCTTCGCCGCCGAAAAAGCGACCCTTATCAACGCCTATTTCGGCGCCATGGTGGGTGTGGTCGCGGTTCTGGCTTTGGCCTCGGCGGCCCGTTATTTCCTGGTCATGAGCCTGGGGGAGCGGATCGTCGCCGATCTTCGCGCCGATCTCTTCGCGCATCTCAGCCGTCTGGACGCTGCCTTCTACGACACGGCCCAAACGGGAGAGCTCGTCTCGCGGCTGACCGCCGACACGACGCAATTGAAATCGACCTTCGGCGCATCGGCCTCGGTCGCCTTGCGCAACCTGTTTCTCTTCATCGGCGCGGTGACCATGATGGTGGCGACGAGCCCGAAACTCTCAGGCTTGGTGCTCGTCGCGATCCCCCTCATCGTGCTGCCGCTGGTCTTCTCCGGGCGCGGGGTCGGGCGCCGCTCGCGCGCCGCCCAGGATCGCCTCGCCGAGGCCAGCGCCTTCGCGGCCGAAAATCTCGGTGCCGTGCGCACCATGCAAGCCTTCAGCGCAGAGGCCGCCACACGGGCCCGTTTCGGGGAAGCGGTGGAGAATGCCTACGCGGCCGCGCGGGACGCTATCGGGGCGCGCTCGCTTTTGACCGGCATCGCCATCTTCCTGGCGTTCGGCAGTGTCGTCGCGGTGCTTTGGCTTGGAGCGCATGACGTGATGGCCGGGCGGATGACCGGCGGCCTATTGTCGCAATTCGTGCTCTACGCGGTCTTTGGCGCCGGCGCGCTCGGCGAACTCAGCCAAGTCTGGAGCGAGCTTTCGGCCGCCGCCGGAGCGGCGGGACGTCTGGCCGAGATCCTGGCGATCCGGCCGCACATCGTCGCGCCCGCCAATCCCATCGCCTTGCCGCCGGTGATCGAGGGCCGTCTCGCTTTCGAGGCCGTCAGCTTCGCCTATCCGACCCGCTCCGGCAACGCCGTGGTCGAGACTCTGTCCTTCGCCATTCAGCCGGGCGAGCGCGTCGCCATCGTCGGCCCTTCGGGCGCCGGCAAGTCGACCCTCTTCCAGTTGCTGATGCGATTTTACGACCCGTCCTCGGGCCGCATCCTGCTCGACGGAATCGACCTCAAGGCCATGGATCCCGTGGCGATGCGCGCCCGGTTGGCAATGGTGCCCCAAGACCCCGCGATCTTCTCGGGTTCGATCGCCGATAATATTCGCTACGGCCGGCCCGACGCCAATGATGCCGAAATGCGCCAAGCCGCCGAGCGGGCGGCAGCGCTCGGCTTTATCCGGGCGCTTCCCTCGGGCTTCGATACGATGGTCGGCGAGCGTGGCGTGACCCTGTCGGGCGGCCAACGGCAGCGCATCGCCATTGCGCGCGCCATCCTGCGCGATTCCCCTGTCCTGTTGCTCGACGAGGCGACATCCGCGCTCGACGCTGAAAACGAAACGCTAGTCCAGGCGGCCCTTGACCAGTTGATGCGCGGCCGCACGACGCTGGTCATCGCGCATCGACTCTCGACCGTGGTGACGGCTGACCGGATCCTCGTCATGGACCATGGCCGCATCGTCGAGGACGGCACTCATGCTGTGCTGATCGAGAGAAACGGGCTTTACGCCCATTTGGCGCGGCTGCAATTCGATACACGGCAGGACCAGGCCGCCGAATAAGGCTGTAACGGTTGTTGGACGGAAGGCTTTAATGCATGCCCTTCGTCAAACCTTGCACAAAATAGCGGTTGAGAAGGAGTGCCATGAGCACCACTGGCAGGGTGGAGAAGTGAGCCAGGGCGCCCATCGTTCCCCAGGAGACATCCTTGGTGCCATAGGCCGATAGCAGCGCGACCGGGAGCGGCTTCGAGTCGGTGGTCGTGAGATAGACCGGCGCCAGAAAATCATTCCACGACAGCATGATGCTGAACAGCGCGCTGGCGATGATTCCCGGCACCACCAGCGGCACGGCAATGAACAAAAAGGCCCCGAAGGCGGTGCGACCGTCAAGTTGCGCCGCATATTCGGCCTCGGGCGGCAGCGCACGGAAATAGGCAAACATCATCCAGACGACAAACCCCGCGCTGAGTGTGCCATCGAGCAGCACGACGCCCCAGACCGTGCCCAGCAGGCCAACGTCGCGCATCAGCAGGTAGAAGGGCATCAGCGTGACGACGCGCGGCATCATCCGAACCGCCAAAAGCCCATAGGCGATGGTCAGCGCATGGCGAGAGCGAGAGCGCGCCAGAGCATAGCCACCCGGCACACCCACCAGCAGCGCGATGGCGGTGGTGCCGAGGCTGATCTTGAGGCTGTTGCCGACCAATTGCCCGACGTCGAACAAGGAAAACAGGACCCGGAAGTTTTCGAGTGTCGGCCGGAAGGCGAGTGTCGGCGGCACACTGAAGATCTCGCCCGCAGGCTTGTAAGCCACGGTCGCGATCCAGGCGACCGGCACCAGGAACAAGGCCATGGCCACGACCAGCGTGACGTTGCGCAGAACGGCCTGGAGGGCGAGCGCCTTTCGCCGTGTCATGGCGCGAGCCTCCTGTCGGCGCGCCCGATCAGCAAGAAGAACAGGAGCGCCAGAAGGCCGGCGAGGCCCAGCATCAGCGCTGAAATCGTGCTGGCCGTGCCGATGTTGAAGAATTCGAGCCCTTCCTTGACGGCGCGGATCATCAGCACGTTGGTGGCGTCGTTCGGCCCGCCATTGGTCGTCACATAGATGGTGTCGAAGACCATCGAGGCATCGATCAGGCGCAAGAGGAGCGCCAGCAGGATGTTCGGCACCATCACGGGCACGACGATGGTAGTGAAACGCTGCAACGGACTGGCGCCGTCGATTTCCGCAGCTTCGAGGAAACTCGCGGGGATGGCTTTGAGACCCGCGAGCAGGATCAGCGCCATCATGGGCGTCCATTGCCAGACATCCATGGCCACGATGGTGCCGAGCGCCGTGCCGGGCGAGCCAAAAAATCCGCGCTCCCCCGAAAGGCCGAGGATGCGGAACCAGTAACCGAGCGGCCCATAATCGGGCGTGAGCAGACCTCGAAAGATCAGGCCCGTGGCGAGCGGGGTCACGGTAACGGGAATCAGCAGAGCCGCCAATGCGATGCGGTTGAACCGCGTATCGGGCCAGAGCAAGAGGGCGAGACCGAAACCTAGAACAAATTCGATCGACACCGCGTAGGCCATGAATCCAAGCGTATGGATAATCGCCCCTTGCGTGGTCGGATCGGCGAAGAGTTTCGTGTAATTGTCGAGGCCGACGAAGGCGGTGCGGCTCGGCTTCAAGAGGTTGTAGCGATAGAGGCTGTAGCTGAGGCCGAGAATGGCCGGATAGACCGCGAAAGCCATCACATAGAGTACAACCGGCAGCGTCATGCCGAAGAGCAGCAGGCGGCGTCGGGTTTCAAGGGGGGCTTTTCCCGTCTCCCGTTCACGGGAGAAGGTGGCACGGCGAAGCCGTGACGGATCAGGGATCATCTCGCGGGACGCACCTTTCGCGTCGGAACGCCCGGCGGCTTCGCACCCTCATCCGTCGCCACGTTGCCTCGATACCTTCTCCCGCACACGGGAGAAGGGAACGTCTGCCCTATGCTCAAAACAGCTCCTTGGCCCGCGCCTGAGCGTCGTCGAGGGCAGCCTTGGGGTCTGCATTGCCGGCCAGGACCGCGTTGACGGCTGTACCGAGAAGATCCTGGATCTCGGGATATTCCGGCACACGGGGCCGATAGTCGCCGTTGGCCATCTGAAACGAGATGTCGAGCACCGGCAGGAAGGGGAATTTCTTTAAGAGGTCGGGGTCGCGCAACGAACTCATGCGGATGAAGCCGCCGGAGCCCAACATGGCCAAGGCCTTCTGGCCGTCCTTGCCGCAAAGATATTTGATGACCTTCCAGGACGCCTCCTGGCGATCCCCGTCGATGTCCTTGTTGATCGCGAGACCCCAGCCGCCAAGGCCGTATTGTTCGGGAACGCCGGCACCAGTGGGCGCCTTGATGAGCGCGAACTTGCCCACGATCTTGGATTTTTCGGGATCGTCATAGCTCGAGGCGCCGACCGACCAGGTCTGCATGGTGGCGGCGATGCCCTGCCGAAAGGCTTCTTCGCGGCCGCCCCAGTCATAATCCACCGCCCCGGGGGGCGCCGCCTTGTCGAAGAACTGCTTGTACAGGATGAGACTCTTCACGTTCGCCGGCGAGTTCAGGGTCGGTTTGCCGCCCTTGTCGAGAATGGAGCCGCCGAACTGGGCGTTATATTGCATCCAGTCCTGCGCGACGGCCGGACCCTTTTGGCCATTGGCGACCCAGCCATATTGGCCCTTGGCCCGATCGGTGATCTTGATCGCGTCGGCCTGCAGTTCCTCGAGGGTCGCCGGCGGCGTCAGGCCCGCCGCGTCGAAGAGATCCTTGCGGTAGGCGAGCACATTGGCATAGCCCGAAAACGGAAAGGCCACCTGTTTGCCGTGGTAGTTGCCGAGCGTGTCGAGGATCGCCGGATAGATGTCGGGCAGGTCGAGCTCGGCCGCGTCCCGCTTCATCCAGTCGTCGAGCAGGACCACATGGCCCCCCTCGGCATATTGGCCCGCCAGAACGATATCCATCGTGACGATATCATAGGCTTTGGTCTTGCCGACGAAATCGGCATTGGTCTTGGTCATGAGCTCGCCGTAGCCCATGATGTCGATCTTGACCTCGACCCCAGTCTTGGCCGCGATCGTTGGGGCCAGCCTGGTCATGGCCGCGCCAAAGGGGTCGTTCATCGAGGCGATCGTCAGCGTCATGCTGGCCGCATCGGCGGACGATGCCGACATGATGGCCGACAATGCCAAAGCCAGGGAAGGCAGGCGGCCCCAGTTCACCGCCTCTCGTAGCGACAACACCATCGAACGTCCCTCCGTGGTCGAGCGCCCATTTGGGCGCCCCGACACGATGCAGGCGCCATGCCATGGCAAGTCGGCCCATCCGACGCTCGGACAATCTATGACCGACGCTCTTGATTATGCTCCAGAGGCGGGGGATTGACGAGAGCCGGAACGGGGCAACCACAATCCAATGGGAGTGGCCATGATCAGATCGGACAAATATACAGGCACCGCCATGGCGCTGCATTGGGCGATCGCGGTGCTGATCATCGGCAATGTGGCCCTTAGCTTCCTGGCGGACAGCTTTCCCGAGAGTTGGGTTCGCACCATCGTCGACACGCATAAGTCCGTCGGCATCACCGTGCTGGGCCTCGCGATCCTGCGGCTGCTCTGGCGGGTCGCGCACCGGCCGCCGCCATTGCCCTCGACCTATCCGGCCTGGGAGAAGACCTCCGCCCATGCGGCCCATGTGGCCCTCTATGTCGTGATCTTCGGCCTGCCCCTCTCGGGATGGCTTCATGATTCAGCCTGGACCGGCGCCGCCACGCATCCGATGTTCCTCTTCGGTCTCGTCCCATGGCCCAGGCTGTGGTTTTTCCAGGGGCTCGACGATAGCGCCAAAGATCATTGGCACGCGGTGCTCTTCACCGTGCACAAAGCATTCGGCTACGCGCTCTACGGTCTCCTGGCGCTGCATGTGCTCGGCGCCTTGAAGCATCAGTTCATCGACAAGGAGCCTGAATTGCAGCGCATGCTGCCATGATGGCGGTGGGTCGACGCGATCCCAAGATCTTAAATAAACATATATTAATATTAACGGCGCAACGATGATCTCGAATCATATGGACTTCCTTGATCGGGC
This sequence comes from Lichenihabitans sp., assembly GCA_965214365.1. Classification (GTDB taxonomy): domain Bacteria; phylum Pseudomonadota; class Alphaproteobacteria; order Rhizobiales; family Beijerinckiaceae; genus Lichenihabitans. The sequence continues at coordinate 199,977 of CBDCBM010000001.1, read as the reverse complement.
GACAGCCAGATGGACCATCCAGTAAAACGTAATAAAACGTGTTCGGGTTGCGGGGAAGGCGTCGCGCTCGACTTCGACTTCACCATGGCGTTTCAGCCCGTCGTCGATCTGACACAGCGATCGATTTGGGGATTTGAGGCGCTGGTTCGGGGAACGGCGGGTGAATCCGCAGGCTCTATTCTGAGCCGGGTGAATGACGGCAACCGCTATAAATTCGATCAGGCCTGCCGCGTGAAGGCCATCGAACTCGCTGGTGCCCTGTTTCAGGGGCAGCCGTATATATTGTCGATCAATTTCATGCCCAACGCCGTCTACGAACCCTCGGCCTGCATCCGGACCTCGCTCCAAGCGGCGGATCGGGTTGGGTTGAAGCGTGGGCAGTTGATGTTCGAGTTCACCGAAAACGAGGAGATGAAGGATACCGACTTCGTCAAGCACATCGTGGAGGAGTACAAGCGGTTCGGCTTCATCACCGCGCTCGACGATTTCGGCGCCGGCTATGCGGGGTTGACCCTGCTGGCCGCGTTCCAGCCCAACCTCATCAAGATCGACATGGTGCTGGTGCGGGGGATCCACGCGGATCCGGTCAGGCAGGCCATCGTTTCGGGCATTGTCTCCATCGCTCGCCAACTGGATATCATTGTTTTGGCGGAGGGTATCGAGGAGGCTGCAGAGGCCGAAACCCTTTTCAAGGCCGGCATAACGCTGATGCAAGGCTATTATTTCGGCAAACCCGTCGTCGAAGCGCTTCCCCTTGTGGACGCTTCCCTCTTCGGGTTCCTCTCATAGCTATGGAGCAGAGGAGCCGCATGATGCGCCTCCCCTGCCCCGGACGCTAAGCAGCGTTTCGTGACGGTAGCCCCGATTGATTTTGCTTTTCCAAAGCAAGAATCAATCGGGGCTAACCATTTTCAAGTGTAAGCAGACTTGGAAAAGTCTGCTCAGCGTCACTGCCCGCTGGGGGGTGTCGGAGGAACCGCAGGCGCCGGGGAAACCGAGGGCGAGGTCGCCGCCGGGGGCGTTTCGGCCGGAGCGGCCGGTGCGTCCGCCGCAGCAGGCACCACCCCCGCAAGTTCCTGGTAATCCTTGAGCATGCTGGCCCCATAGAGCGGCTTATAGACGCCCTGATGGCACGTGCTGCAATTGACCTTCGGCCCGTCGCCATGCGGTCCCCACCGCAGCGGCGGCAGCGTGTCCCTCAAAGGATCCAAAAAGTTATCGTTGAGGTCCCGCACCATCCTGATGCCGTACCAGGCGGTGTTGCGCTGTGGTGTCGACTGCTCCCAATCCGAGAACGACCGGGTGTTGTGGCAGAAGGTGCAGTTCACCCCCAGAGCCTGGGAGAAATGCATCATCAGCGAATAGGTCCACTCGGTCTGCTTGATCGACTTGTGGTCGGTGCCCGGCAGGGCGGTGGTCGAAACGACCCGGATGTCCTTGTCCTGGTCGAGGAAAGGCGTGAAGGGGTCGTAGGGCAACGAAGCCATGCCCGGCGCAATGGCCGGAGCGCTGACGCCCGCCCGGTCGCCGAGGGCGCCCAAGCTCTGGACCGGAGCCGGATCATTGAACCAGACATAGGCGGGCACCGGATTGCCCCGGTGGCAGGTGTAGCAAGTGACGCCGGTGCCGGCCACATGGTCCTTCCAGTTGGAATTGATCTGGCGGACCATCTGCAGCATCCGGCGCGCGACGACTTTCGTATAGAGCTGGTCGGAGGCCATATTTTCGGTGTTGTGGCAATAGGAGCAGCCCTGCTTCGGCGCCACCCAGTTGGTCATGGCCGTCATCAGCCGGCCAAACTCGATCGCATCGACATCACCCAACACCTGAATGTTGGAATAAACGGCCGAGGACGGGGTACCGGCGGGCTCCTCCGCCGGTACCACTGGCGGAAGCTGGTTCGCATATTCCTTGAGGGCCTGTTCCTTCTTATTGAAGACCTGGTCCATGCCGGTGCCGCGATAGCCTCGCTGCACCATGAAATTCGGCGGGCGCTGAAACGTGAACAGCAATCCGATGAAGACGATCGCAACAGCGGCTGCGATCATGCCGAGCTTGAATTTCATGGCGTCGTCCCCTTCACGAGCGCGGGATCTGAAAGCACCGGGAAGACATGCGGATAGCTGGGCGCCACACCGTGTTTCACGCCCCAGAGATACCAATTGTCCACGACGGTTCCGGTGAGAAGAATACCGATGCCGCCCGCCAATGGGCACAGAACCGCGAACCACCAAGCCCATCGATGGATCGATTCCATCGTGGCATTGAAGCCCATGGTCCAGCGCCAAAACAGCGCGGCTCGCTCCGCAGCGGTGCCGCGGTCGACGATCTGTTCCACCTCACGGTCGCCGCCGAAGCGGCTCACCGCCAGGATGGTCGCGGCATGCATGGCGAACAGCAGCGTCGAGCCATAGAGGAAGACGATCGAGAGCATGTGGAAGGGATTGTAGAAGAGGTTGCCGTAGCGGATCGAGAAGGCTGCGGTCCAGTCGAGATGGGGGAAGATGCCGAAGGGCACCGCCTCACCCCAACTCCCCATGAGGATCGGCCGAATGAAGCCGAGCACGAGATAGAGCCAGATGGCGGAAGCGAAGGCCCAGGCGATATGAGTGCCCATGCCCAGAGCCCGGGCGCGGCGGTAAGTCCGGACCCACCATAAGATGACCGAGGTCGTGAGGAAGAACCCGGCCATCAGCCACCATCCGCCCTCGCGCAAGGGCGGGAAAATCTTCAGTCCGTAGGCCGGCGGCGGCGGCTCGAGCGCCAGCCAAGGGAGTTGGCGGATGAACTGCACCGGGCTCCAGTTGACCGAGGCCCACATGTTGAGGCCGATGATCTCGAAGGCGACGAAGCCGCAGATGATCGACAACGTCCCGATATAGCCGAGGTAGATCGGACCGACCTGGGCGTCGCCGATCAGGCCGAGCCAATGCGAGAAAAAGGGCTTGCCCGATCTTGGCTCGATGTCGGCGGTGGGGATGCCCGGATAGGCGGGCGCCCTGATCTGTACCTGCGTGAAGATATTCTGGTATTCGGCCATGAGCGTTCCTCCCCGCTTTCGTTAGTTCCAGATCGGAAGGTTGAGCCAGAAGCCCCACCATTCGGGCCAACCCCGCGACCAGAGCGGACCTGAAATGATGATGCAGACGGCGCTCCAGAAACCGGCGGACAGGGCCAGGAAGAGGCCGAGCCGGTGGATGCCGAGCGTGCCGATCGAATATCCCATGAGATCGCGGAACATGGTGTTCTCGTGCTCGGCGGTCTTAATGAGCTCGCCCTTCTCAGGGTTGACGGCCGACAGCACCAGCGATCCGTGCAGGCCGAGCGCGAAGGTCGTCGTGAAGAAGAAGCTGACGGCCAGCATGTGAGCCGGATTATAGTGGAAATGCAGGTACTGGTAGCCGGTGTTCGACACCCAATCGAGATGTGACATGATGCCGTAGGGGAATGCATTGCCCCAGCCGCCGAGCAGGATCGGCCGGATGATCTCCAGCGACACATAGGCGAAAATGGCCACCGAGAAGGCGAAGGGCACGTGATAGCCGATGCCGAGTTTGTTGCAGATCTCGACTTCGCGCAACGCCCACGAGACGAAGGAGCCCAGGGCGCAGACCGTGATGATCTGCCAGAGGCCGCCCTGCATAAGGGGAGCGATCGAGAGGCCGTAACTAAGGTCGGGCGGCGCGATATTGATCTGCCAGACATTCCACGTCGGCCCCTGGGAGGCTCCGTAAACGATGAGTGCCGTGCCGAGGATCGAGAAAAAGGCCGACGTCACGCCGAAAAACCCGACGAAAAACGGCCCAATCCAGAAGTCGAACAGGTCGCCGCCGATCAGCGTCCCACCCCTGATGCGATATTTTCGTTCAAAGCTGAGCAACGCCATCGACGTGTCCTCTTTGGAGCAAGACCGGTTCGGATTGGTCGACAGGCGACATCCGGCCGGTGAACAGGCTCGCGTCCATTGATCTTGATGAGTTGGGCAATCGCCTTACCCTGGCCGTCTAGCCCTTGCGGGCCTCTTCGAAGCGGGGCGTGCTCCGCTTCGATGTCGTGGCGGACGAGGCTGACCTCGTCCGGCGAAAGGGCTCGACCCTGGCTACTTGGCGGGAACCGGCGACATCTGGGTCGCCGCCGCGTGAGCATGCGGTCCTTCGAGCCAGTTGAACCGGTCGGTGCTGAGCAGGATGAAGTGGATCAGCAAGGCCAGGCCGAACAGGAAGGCGAACAAAGCGATCAGCGTCCTGCGCGGATCGTAAAGCATCCATATGCGCCACATCGCGAGCCTCCCTTAAGCCAGATGCGGAAGGATGGCGTGAACGCCGTCCATGAGTGAGGAATAGCCGTTCGGGCCGGGCAGCCACGGACGCCAGCTCCACGCCATGATGTGCGCGATGATCGCGATCACCGTGAAGACGATGAAGCTGGTCATGAAGAGTTTGTGGAATTCTTGCGCCTCGGCCTCGGATAAGGCGACAGGGTCGTCGTGTGGTCTTTCGCTTGGCATCGACATTGTGGTCTCCAGGTTGAAGATCCTCGGTCTCGCGAGGCTTCCGTGACGCGCCGCCCCGCTGGTCTCGCGACACAGCCAAGACGACTTCTTCTCCGCCCGGTGGACCGGGCGAATGCGGGCCTGAACCGGTTCGGCTTCATCGCCAAACCGCTCGTGCTCACCCCATGAAGGCGAGGGCCAGGGTGCTGTAGCCGGTGGCTTTCGCCTCGGCGAAAAGGGATTGGCGGAAGGCCGCCGGCCGGGCGTCGCCTTGCGCCAGGCGGAACAGCCGCCGGACGACGGCCACGCCTAGGAACACCACGAAAGTGGCGGCGAAAAGCAGCCGATATTGCTGCTGATCGGTGAGCGCGAGTGATGCGTCTCTGTTGTCTAGAACTAAGCTCATGGTCGTTCTCCGGGTCGAGTCGTCGCGGACCTTTCGGTCACGCGACACGGACCTCTTTCAGCTTCGAAAGGGAGTCCGCGGCCTGTGCCGCGGAGACTGTGTCGTGGCCCGCCGCGCGGGCATCCTTCTCGATCCGCTCTCGCGTGCGCTTTGCCGCTGAGATGCGAGTGAGGAACGGTTCGGCTTCGAGATGCAGGTCGAGGACGGCCTGAGCGTCATCGTCCCAGACGAGCCCGTCGGTCCGCTGCAGCCGGGCGGGCGTCGCATCGATCCGGTCGAGGTCGGTGGAGAGCGGCAGGATGTGGAACAGCGCGTCGAAGAGCGCGTTGCAGAATTCCTGCACGATGTAGGTCGCGCCCGCATAGCCCATGAACGGGGTGCCGGTGGCGCGGCGGATGATGGCGCCCGGGAAGGACGCCGGGATGAAAAGCGCGCGGGCGCCGATCTCCGCCGCGTACATGCGTTCGTTGAAGGATCCGTAGAGGATCATCGGCGGCTTTGCGCGCAACAACTCCCGCACCGCCGCATTGTCCGGCTTCAGGCCCGGCTTGCGGCCGATCGCGAAAGTGCAGGGAATGCCCATCTCGCCTTCGAGGAAGGTCTTCAGACCGCGGGCGTAGGTGTCGGTGGCCACGATCGCGAACGAAGCCGTGGCGAAGAAATCCTGGGTGACACTGCGCCAAAGATCCCAGATCGGCTTGATGGTCGTATGTTTCTCGGCGGCGATAAAAGGCTGCGGGTCGACGCCGGCGAGTTCGCCGAGCGTTTCGAGGAATTTCGTCGTCGAGAAAATGCCGATCGGCGCCTGCAGATAGGGGCGGTCGAGTTCCTCGCAGAGCTTCCGGCCGAATTCGCGGTACATGCAGACGTTGACGTCCGCATCGGCGAGGCGCGGCACGTCCTCGACATGGGACCCCAAGGGAAACACGAGATTGACCTCGCAGCCGATGCCTTCGACGAGGCGGCGTATCTCGGCGACATCGGAGGGCATGTTGAACGTGCCGTAGATCGGCCCGATGATATTGACGAGCGGCTTCGATCCTTCGGGGCGGGCCGCCTTCCGGCGCCCCTTGGCCTTCTTGGCGCCAAATTCGGACCACAGCCAGTTGATGGCCCGGTCCGCGCTTTGCCACTGGTCCTCGTCGATGGTGCGCGGCAGGAAGCGCATCAGGTTCGAGCCTTCGGGCGTGACGCCGCCCCCGATCATCTCGGCGATGCTCCCCGTCACCACCACGGCCGGCGTGTCCTGATCCTGGGTCGCGGCCGCGCGGCGCAACGCGCCCTCGGTGCCGGTCATCGACAATTCGTCTTCCGAAAGCCCGGTGACGCAGATCGGCAATTCATGCGGCGGCAAGCCGTCGGTATAATGCAGCACCGCCGTGACGGGCAGGTTCTCGCAGCCCACCGGCCCGTCGATGACGACCCTCAGGCCTCGGATCGCCGTAAAGGCATAGACGGCGCCCCAGTATCCGCCGGCGCGATCGTGGTCGAGAACCAACATGGCTAGGTCCCCACCGGAACATGGGCCTCGGCCCGGGCCTTCGACTCGCGCATCTTACGAAAGCGCTCCTTGGAGCCCGGATGGGTCTGGGGCACACCCAACGTGCCGTACCCCGTCCGCTCGCCGGTGCCGACGCCATCGAAGAAGGACACCATGCGGGCGAAACGGTCGCGGCCGCTGGTCTGGGTCGTCACGATCTTGGCGATGGCCCCGACCCCGGCGGGTCCGAACAGCGGCCGAGCCGAGACCATGTTGGTGAAGTAGATGGCCGGCAGGCCCAATTCTTTGGCCTTCTGAACCAGCGGGGTCGTCCCGATGGCGAGATCGGGCCGGACGTCGCGCATCGCAGCGAGATCCTGTTCCAGCGACGCGCGATATTGCACATGCGTGCCGTGAGCGAGCAGCCATTCGCGGTCGGCATCGCTCCATTCGGTGCGCGGACAGGCGGTGCCCACATAGGGAACCTCCGCGCCGGCCTCGATCAGCAGCCGAGCCACCAGCAATTCGGAGCCCTCGTACCCGGACACGGTCACACGGGCATCGAGGCGGTTGGCCTCGAGCGCGGCGCGGATCGCCGGCAAGGCCTTGGCTTTGGCGGCATCGATGTCGTTCGCGGAGACCTGCGCCGCTTGACCGATCGCATCGAGCCAAGCGGCCGTCCCATCGAGACCGACCGGGCCGGAGCCGACGACGGGACGGCCCGCCGCGCGAAATTCCCGGACGGTGGCGGTGTAGTAAGGATGGACGGCGGCGGCGACCGCACAATCGAGCGCGCCGTAAAGATCGCGCCATTCGCGCGCGGGCAGTTGCGGGCCGACCCCGAGGCCCATCGGGGCCAGCATCGCGCCGACGCCGACCGGATCGGCGGGGAAGAGTTCGCCGATGAGGCTGACGGTGCGGCGTTGCTGCGCGGCCTGCCGGGGCCGTTGCACCGGGCCTTGCTCGGCCTCGAGCCTCGCATAGCGCAGCATGGCGCCGGCCAGCACATCCTTGGCCTCGGCATGGGTCGGCACGCCAAACCCTGGGACATCGATGCCGATGATCCTGACGCCGTCGATCTCGCGCGGCAGTCGGTCGAGGGGCACGCCGGAGGCCGTTGGTACGCAAAGATTGATGACGACGACACAATCGTAGAGTTCGGGCTTCGCGGTCTCGGCGACGGCGTTGCGGATGTCCTCGTAGAGCTGACCCGTGACCAGCGTCTCGGAATTGAACGGCACGTAGCCGACAGTCCGCTTGGCACCATAGAAATGCGACGTGAAGGTGAGACCGTAGACGCAGCAGGCCGAACCGGAGAGGATCGTCGCGGTACGGCGCATCCGCAGGCCCACGCGCAGCGAACCGAAGGCCGGGCACATGCTCTGGGGCTGATCGTGCGGGCCGCGCGGATAGTCCGCAGCAAGCCTTGCCATCGTCTCGCTCTTGCCCGCCGCATTGGCGGCGGCCAGCATCGTGTCGCGACCGCCATGGCAGCCGCTCGCTTCAGCGGGACTATTCGGGGGGACGAGATCGGGAGCGAGAAGCATTGTCATGGGCTCGGCCTCAAACGTCGTCGTAAATGACTTCGAGGGACGCTTTCTCGACGATCGCTTTGCCGCACATATCTTCGGCTGTGGCAGGCACCAGCACGACCCCGCGGCCGACTGCTTCGCCCTTGAACAATCCCAGCAAAGCGTCATGCGACAAAGGCGCGGGGCGGACCGGAGGCGCCAGGGCGACCTGTTCGCCCAGCGCTTCGAAGACGGACGCCCAGGCGCCGCCCGGCGTGCCGATGATCTCGTAATTGGCGCTCTTGCGGCGGATGTCCTCGTTGGCCGGAATGGCGGCCAGGACCGGAATGCCCACGGCCGCCGCGAAGGCCTGCGCCTCGCCCGTGCCGTCGTCCTTGTTGATCACGAGACCGGCAACGCCGACATTGCCGCCCATCTTGCGGAAGTATTCCACCGCCGAGCAGACGTTGTTGGCGACGTAGAGCGATTGCAGGTCGTTCGAGCCGACGACGATGACCTTCTGGCACATGTCGCGGGCGATCGGCAGGCCGAAGCCGCCGCAGACGACGTCGCCGAGGAAATCGAGCAGCACGTAGTCGAAGCCCCATTCATGGAAGCCGAGCTTTTCGAGGAGTTCGAAGCCATGGATGATGCCGCGCCCACCACAGCCGCGCCCAACCTCGGGTCCGCCGAGTTCCATGGCGAAAACGCCGTCGCGTTTGAAGCAGACGTCGCCGATCTTGACCTGTTCGCCGGCCAGCTTCTTCTTCGACGAGGTCTCGATGATGGTGGGACAGGAGCGTCCGCCGAAGAGCAGCGATGTCGTGTCGCTCTTGGGGTCGCAGCCGATCAGCAGCACGCGTTTGCCCTGCTGCGCCATCATGTAGGAGAGGTTGGCGAGGGTGAAGCTCTTGCCGATCCCGCCTTTGCCGTAGATGGCGATGACTTGCGTTTCTTTCTTCGGAGGCGTGGTCGAGACCGCATCGGGCTCGATCGCAGCCTCGGCCCTGAGTCCATCCGTCATGTTGAACCGGGGTACGGCATTCATGAGCAGGTTCTCCAATCGAGAATCATTTTGAGGCATGTCGGGTCGGCAAAGGCGGTCCGATACGCGTCTGGAGCTTGGATCGCCGCACGCTGATGGGTGACGAGACCCGCGAGCGACAGACGGCCGGAGCGGATCAGCGCTTCGGCGGCGACAAGGTCGGCTGGCTTCCATTCGGCGGCGACGCGCAGGCGCGCCTCGCGCATGAAGGCCGGCGGAAACGCGAAGGAGAGCGGGTCGGGGTAGAAGCCCGCGAGAACGATTTCTCCCCCCGGCGCCAGATGCCCGATGAGGCTGTCGAGGATCGAGGAACTGCCACTCACGTCGTAGATAGAGCGATAGTCACGGCGCGGATCGGAGGCGGGATCGACGACCGTGTAGCCGAGCGCACCCTCGGCGCGCGCCGGATTGCTTTCCCAGACCGTGGGAGCCTCGCCGCCGAGCGCCAGGGCGACACGCGCCAACAACCGCCCGAGAACGCCGTGGCCGACGATGAGATCCGGCAGGGTGGCGCTTGGCGCCGCGACGGCATGCCGGGCCGTGGCCGCAAGGGCGAGCAGGACGCCGTCTTCGTCGAGATCGTCGCCGATCGGCAGCACTCGGCCTGCCGGCACGATCAATCGCGATGACGCTCCGCCGAAGAGGCCCTTGACCTCACCGAAGCAACGGGAGCCCGGCACGAAGACGCGGGTTCCAACGGTAAGGCCTTGCGCAACGCCGCCGGAAACAACGCGGCCGACCGATTCATAACCGGGCACCAGCGGGTAGCCCATGCCTGGAAATGCGGGCATCTGGCCTGTGTAAAGCAGGCGCTCGGTACCAGTGCTGATGCCGCTCCATTCGACATCGACGACGACATCGTCTTCGGCGTCTTGGGTGAGGGCGAGGCGATCCAGAACCAGATGTTCGGGCTCGCGGAGGATAACGGCGAGCGCATTCATCTGCAGCACCCTGTCCAGTTTGAGCGGGTTTCGTTTTGCACGACCCTTAGTGTCAGATTATCTTTACGCTCGTGGCTGTCAATTAGATTTTACATGTCTGAGGAATTTGGCGCCGTTTGCCCGGGCAACCAGGAGTCCTGTCAACATCGGTGTACAGGTTGGAATCGCGACCACCTGGCTGAACCCCGCTTGAGCGAGCAGACGGCGCAAATGGTCAGGCGTCCGCGGCCGGCCGCGCCCCATCGCCAGGAGATAGAAGCCGAAATAGGCGTCGCCGATCGGCTCGGCGCCCGCCGTGCCCGACATCGGCTCGGCCAGCAGCAGCGTGCCCCTGGGCGGCAGAGCGGCGTTGACGGCCCGCAGGAGGTCGAGCGCGGCATCGTCGTCATGGTCGTGGATCACCCGCACCAGCGAGGCGACATCCGCCCCCTTCGGCAGGGCGTCGCGATGAAAATCTCCGCCGAAGACCTCCGCCCGCCCATTGAGGCCGAGTGTCGCGAATCGGGTCCTGGCCTGTTCGACGACCGGTGGAAGGTCGAACAGGATCAGCCGCAAGGCCGGGTTCCGCTCGGCGGCGGCGGCCAGAAAGGCACCGCTCCCGCCCCCGACATCGATGAGGCAGCGATGGTGCGACAGCGGATAGGCGTCGAGCACCTCCGCCGCGATCATAGCCTGGGAGGCGGCCATCAACGTCGTATAGGGCGACACCTGCGGCTCGCTGAGCTCAGCCGGCCGTTCGTTGCCCGCATAGGGCCAATAGCCGGCGAGATCGGTCGATCGCGCCTCACCCCGGAGCAAGGCCACGGGATCGGCCAGGTCGCGATAGAGCAGCGCGTGATGGTCGATCATCGCCGCGACCGAGGGATTGCCTCGCAGCGCGGCCCCGAGCGTACCAAGGCCGTAGCGTCCGCCGCCGCGCTCGGTGACCAAGCCCAGCGAAACGGCGGCCGACAGCAAGCGAAGCGTCGCGTCAGGTGAAAGAGAAAGGCGCGGCGCCAAGGCGTCGATCGCCTGCGGCCCTTCGGCCAGATGATCGAACAGGTGCACATCGACGCAGGCGAACAGCACCTGCGAATAGACGAAGCCTGCGCACAGATCGAAGAGTGCCCGCGCCCGGCGGCGGGCGATCCCGCGCGTCAGCGGGAAGCGCTTGGCCCAGGACTGAAATTGAGGGCTGGCGAGCAGGCGGTCCCGCTGGGCGTAGAGGGCGTCGAGGACCTTCCTCGATCGACCCGGCGTCGAGGCGGCCATCACGCGGTCCATGAGCTGTCCAGACTTCAGAATTCGGCGGGATTGGCCCCCTCTCCCCGCTAGGGAGAAAGCGGAACTCTCCGCAGGCCTATGTCGGCCGCCCTCTTATGCGGCGCGGGCCGACAATTCGGCCGGGACAAGGCGTATGGCCTCGCTCGCGATCAGTGCCTCGAGATCGCCATAGCCGGGGCACAAGGGGATCGACGCCAGAGCCTCCTCCACCAGGGATTGAAGACGCCGCAACGCGCCTGTGAGACCCAGCGTGCCGACCAGGCTGGGGCGGCCGAGAGCGGAATCCTGACCGGTCGGCTTGCCGAGCGTCACGGGATCCGAGGTAGCGTCCCCAATGTCGTCGGCGGCCTGATAGGCTTCGCCGAGTTTCTCGCCGAGTTCACGCCACAGGTTAGGGTCGGCCCCGCAGGCGGCGGCCCCCATCATGGCGGCGCCTGCGAAAAGCGAGCCTGTCTTCTGGCGGTGATAGGTCGAGAGATCAGCCACCGGCTCGCATTCCCAGGCCTGCCCCGCGATGATGCCGAGCGGCATGCCCACCGCCCGCGCCAAGGTCAGCACGAGCGGCGCCAACCGTTGCGGGGCCGCCGGAACCTGCGCCAAACTTTGGAACGCGAGGACGATCAGCGCGTCCCCGGTCAGGACGGCGATGCGCTCGTCGAAGGCCTTGTGAACGGAGAGCTTGCCGCGACGCGTCGCCGCATCGTCGAAGCAGGGGAGGTCGTCATGAACCAGCGACGCACAATGGAGAAGCTCGATCGAAGCCGCAGCCGCGTCGACCAAGGCAGGTTCATCCTCGCCGCAAGCGTCCGCGATGGCCAGGAGAAGGCGGGGCCGTACCCTCGCCCCTCTGGGAAAGACCGCATAGCGCATGGCCGCGATCAACTGGCTTGGGCAGCCGGGGCTTTCGGCGCGCTGAAAGGAGAGTTCGAGGGCTTTTTCGATTCGTGTCGATGCGCTCATGCCCAAATCCTCCGATCGGTTGTCAACTTTGCTTGTCACGCAATGCTGTCATGAAATATAGACAGGTGGGTGGCGAACTCAACGGATTTTTCACGAGGACGATCTAGCAGGTCCAGCGAGCGAGTGGCCGTGATCGGCGCTGGCATCGGCGGCCTCGTAGCGGCCCTCGAACTGGCCGGCGCTGGCCTCGATGTGACGCTGTTCGATCGAGCGGCAGCACCGGGAGGCAAACTGCGTGAGGTCGAAGTCCTCGGCCAAACCCTTGACGTCGGCCCGACGGTCTTCACCATGCGCGGGATCTTCGACGACATTTTTTCCCGCGCCGGAGCGTCGCTCGATGACTGCCTCAGCCCTCGCCCGGCCGATGTTCTGGCGCGGCATGCCTGGGAGGCTGGGCCCTCCCTCGACCTCTTCGCGGATATCGAGCGGACCGTCGACGCGCTCGGCGCCTTTGCGGGAGCGGCCGAGGCCGCAGGCTACCGCGACTTCTGCCGCAGAGCCGCTGGCGTCTTCACCACGCTCGACGCGCCTTTCATGCGGGCGGAAGCCCCCAGCATGGCCAAACTCATCGGCGCCGTGGGCCTCGGCCGCGAACTGTGGAACATCGCCCCCTTCACGACGCTCTGGCGTGCGCTCGGCGAGCATTTTCGCGACCCCCGCCTGCGGCAACTCTTCGGCCGCTACGCGACCTATTGCGGCTCCTCGCCGTTCAGCGCGCCGGCAACGCTGATGCTCGTCGCCCATGTCGAACGACAGGGCGTGTGGGTCATCGAGGGCGGCATGCATCGGTTGGCGGCGGAACTCGCACGCCTCGCGCAGCGCAAGGGCGTGACGCTGCGGCTCGGCACGGAGGTCAGTGCCATACTCGTCGAAGGGGGACGGGCCATAGGCGTGGGGCTTGCCGACGGCGAACGTTTCATGGCGTCGGCTGTCATTTGCAACGCCGACGTCGCGGCCCTCGCGACGGGTCTCTTCGGCAAGGCCGCACGGCGCGCCGTAACTGCCGTAAAGCCCGCGCATCGCTCGCTTTCCGCGCTGACCTTCGCGCTCAGCGCGGCAACCGAAGGCTTCCCCCTGGCTCGGCATAACGTGTTCTTCTCGGCTGATTATAGGGCCGAATTCGATGACCTCTTCGGCCGCCGCACTCTGCCCCAAGCTCCAACGGTCTATGTCTGCGCGCAGGATCGCGACGGCGGCCGATCTCCGCCGAACGGCAAGCCTGAAAGACTATTCTGCATCGTCAATGCGCCCGCAATCGGCGACACTCATTCCTTCGAAGACCCGGAGATCGCATTATGCGCGAAGAGGACCTTCAACCTCCTTCATCGCTGCGGACTGACGATCCACCGAAGGCCTGGCGACTGCCAGGCGACGACCCCGAACGATTTCGCGCGGCGGTTTCCGGCGACGGGCGGCGCCATTTATGGGACCGCGTCGCACGGCGCGATGGCTTCGTTTCGTCGCCCGGGGGCACGGAGCCGTATGCCGGGCCTCTACCTCTGTGGGGGGAGCGTCCATCCGGGGCCGGGACTCCCGATGGCGGCATTGTCGGGGCGTATGGCGGCGGCGAGGCTGCTGGCGGATTTGGCTTCGACGCCCCGGTGGCGCGGGGCGGCTATGCCTGGTGGTATGTCGACGGCCTGAGCCACGATGGACGGCACGGCATCACGCTCATCGCTTTTCTCGGCAGCGTCTTCTCGCCTTACTACGCGTTGGCGCGTTGGCGCGGACGCGGCGACCCGTTGAACCATTGCGCGCTCAATGTCGCGGTCTATGGCGAGCGACGCAAGCGCTGGGCGCTGACCGAGCGTGGCAAAGGCAGCTTGCGCCGCGAGACGTCGAGCCTGACGATCGGGCCGAGTTCGCTTCATTGGGACGGCACCACCCTCCATATCCACATCGACGAAATGTCCGCGCCGGTGCCGAGGCGCATCCAAGGTGTCGTCCGGTTGAGACCGCAGGCGCTTTCGAGCCGGATCTTCGATCTCGACGCGGAAGGTGCGCACCGCTGGATGCCGATCGCACCCTGTGCCTCGATCGAGGTCGACCTTTCCGAACCTGGCGAACGCTGGAGCGGACCGGCCTATCTCGACATGAACGCCGGCGACGAACCGCTGGAGGCCGCCTTCTCTCATTGGGACTGGTCGCGCGCGACCGGAATGGGCTCGACCGACGTCCTTTACGACATCACCCGGAAGGACGGGCAGAGCTTGTCGCTCGCCACCCGATTTCGCGCCTCGGGGCCGCCTGAAGATCTCGAACCTCCGCCCGAGGCCAAACTGCCAAGGACGCTCTGGGGTATTCCGCGCCGCATGCGGGCCGACGCGGGGCACGGGGCCTCGGTGCGAAGGACCTTCGAGGATACGCCGTTTTATGCCCGCTCGCTCGTCCAATCCCATTTGATCGGACAACCCGTGACAGCGGTTCACGAAAGCTTGTCGCTCGACCGTTTCGCGACACCCTGGGTCAGGGCCGTGCTGCCCTTCCGCATGCCGCGCTACGATCCCTGACCAGGCCCATCCCCTTTGCGAGGCGGCGGTCGTTTGGGCAGGCGTTTCAGGCGATAGAGTTCAAAGACGCCCCAACCGATCGCCACGGAGAAGATGAAGCCCATTTCGATCAAACCCATCATAGTGGACGGCATGCTCTCTCCGTTTTGTCACACGGCACCGACAATCGATCGGCATGGGGCGAGGGATCAACAAGGTCCTGCGTCTTTTTTTCACCAGATCGATTTCTTGCTGCAACCGCCTGGCGTTCTGCGCGGTTGACGGTCGTTCCATGCAGTCTGACAGAGAGCCGCTTGCTTGCGCCAGAAATCGTCTCTTTCCAACGCCGCCGCCGTGCTGTTCGCCGGTGCCGCCATCGCCGTCGCGTCGCCAAGTTTCGCGGCAGACCCCGATCCCGCCCTCGTCAAGCAAGGCGAATATCTGATGCGAGCCGGCGATTGCATCGCCTGCCACACCGGCCCTGGCCAGAAGCCGTTTTCTGGCGGCCTCTATATGGATACGCCGTTCGGCAAGATATCGACTCCCAACATCACGCCCGACAAGGAGACCGGCATCGGCGGATGGAGCGACGACCAGTTTTATCGCGCGATGCACGAGGGCATCGATGACCAGGGAAAGTATCTCTACCCGGTCTTTCCCTTTCCTTGGTACACCAAGGTGACGCGAGCCGATGCCCTGGCCATCAAGGCTTATCTGTTCTCGCTGCCGCCCGTGAACGCGCCGCGCAAGCCGCTTCAATTCGCCTTTCCTTTCAACATCCGGGAGGCGCTGCTCGGCTGGCGCACGGCCTTTTTCAAGGCTGGCGAGTTCAAGCCCGATCCCGCAAAGAGCCCAGAAGAGAGCCGGGGCGCCTATCTGGTCGAAGGGCTCGGCCATTGCGGAGAGTGTCACAACCAGAACAAGATGCTAGGTGCCTCGAATTGGAGCGGCAAGCTGCACGGCGGCGAGATCGACGGCTGGTATGCTCCAAACATCACGTCCGATGGCCGGGAGGGTGTCGGCGAATGGTCAGCGCAGGACATCGTCACCTATCTTAAGACAGGGGTCGGTCCTGGAAAGACCGTGGCCCTCGGGCCCATGATGGAGACCATCAACGACAGCCTCAAATATTTATCGGACGAGGACCTGCATGCGATTGCAGTCTATCTTAAGTCGTTTTCGCCAAAGCAAGGCTACAAGCCGCTCGACGCCACGCAGGAAGCGACGGTGGCGGCGCATGACGGCACGGCCTATCTGACGTTCTGTGCCTCCTGTCATGGCGTTGACGGCAAGGGAATATCGTCGGAGTTTCCGGCCTTGGCCGACAATGGCGCAGTCATTGCGCAGGGACCGCAGGACGTGATCAGAGCGGTGCTTGGGGGTCTCGAGGCGAACGGCAAGTTCGCGCCGATGCCGGCCTTCGGCGTCGCTATGAGCGACCAGCAGGTCGCAGACGTCGCCAACTATGTTAGGACAGCCTGGGGTAATGGAGCGCCGGCCAACGCCGATCCGGGAATGGTCAAATCGCTACGGCCGAAATCGAAGACGCCTCTGTCCGTCGATACGGCCTCGGACTGCACCTCGCCGGTCGCCGGGCCTGTGCTCGCCAAGGCCATTGAGGGCAGCGGCCTGATCGAGGGCTTGAAAGGGGTGACCCTGGCGAATTTGCTGACGCCGATCGACCAGGCCCTTCCGAAGATCAAGGCCGCCGCGCCAGACGCCAAACTTGAGGAAATCGTCAACGCCGTGACGGTCGCCTATTGCCCGGTGGCGATGGCCGACACGAGCCTGCCTGCGGCGGACCGCACCATCCTGCTCGGCAATTTTGCAAGCCTCGTCTATGGCCAGGCGAGGATGATCGAAAACGGTACGGTGAAAAACTAACCTTCGCCCGATGCCGTCAGCACCGCCCATGCCCGCGCCTGGCGGCGGATGATATCGGCGATCATCGCCGGTTTTTCCTCATGAGCTAGATGGCCGAGGCCGCGCAGGTAGTCGACATGCGTCGCCGGAAGGAGGTCGCGAACCTTGAAGGCATCCGACGGCGCGATCGTTCGATCGTTGCCGCCGACAGTGAGCGAGAGCGGGACCTTCAGATCGGGTAAAGCGCGCTCGAAGCTCCAGAGGTCCCATTCGGCCATCATCACGAGGGCGGCGGCGGCATGAACTGGATTGCCGGCCAACCGTCCGTAAAATTCCAATCCTGTTTCGTCGAGGCTCGATCCCGTCTGGCGGATCAACCGCTCGACCACCACGGGGTCGCTCGCCCGCTTGGCGAACAGCCGTGGCACGACGGAGCCCTGCGAGATCAGCTTGGCAATCGGGGAGAAGACCTGGCCCGCGAGACCGCCGATGGGCAGCAGCGCGGCGTTGAGCCCGATCAGCCCACGCGGCTCGATCTTTTGATCGAGCGCCATCCGGATCATCACGGCGCCGCCCGCCGAATGGCCGGCCACGATGGCTGGCTCCAGAGAAAGCTCCCGCAGGAGCGCCGAAACGCCCGAGGCCATGCTGGGCAGCGAGAGCTTTTCACGCTTTGGCGTGTCGGTGAATGCGTGACCCGGCAGATCCGGCGCGACAACTCGGAAATCCCGGGCTAGCGCTGGCATGAGGTCGCGCCAGGAATGGGGTCGAGGCGCCCGTGCCATGCAGCAGAAGGAGCACCGGCCCCGCACCCATGATCTGCACATGCCAGGTGATGTCATCCGCCTCGATGAAGCGGCTAGCCTCACGGTTAGGCCAGTCGCGTCCGTCTTCCCCCCAGTCGAGGCCCTCTTTCAATCTGCCGTTTGGCGCCATCCCAAGCTCCTTATATTAGGTGGCGTCGATGTTGATTGATCAACGCCGTCCCGCCGCACCAGCGGCGGCGCGCCTTCGCGCTTGCCACAAGGTCATCTTCAATGCCGGTTGGATAACTCAACCGTACATTACTGCGACAAAGAGGGAGAGGAGCGGGCTGGACCGGGTATGCGTCCGATATCGCCCGCGCCTATCCGACCAAACTGATCCTCACAGCCACCATGCGCACGAACATGGATCCGCGAGGATCGAGGGGAAGATCGGTGAACCCCCATCGGGCGTATAAGCGACGCACGTCGTCGTCCAGCGGATGAGTCAAAACCCCGCTGCTGCCGATGCTATCGGCCACCCGCAAGGCGGTCTTCTACGCAAACAGCAGAAGGGATGAGGCATGGCCCTGCCGCTGGAACTCGCGCGATCCACAGCAAGTTGGCCAAGCAATGTGGCAGGCACCATGTCCGGACGATTGCGTTGCTGGGGCTTCGGCAAAAAGGCGCGCTCGATCTGCGCCGCGCTCAACGTGACATAGCCTACAATTCGACTGGACTCGGCATCGACGATGACGTCGACCCTCGACAGTCCGCCGATAGGGTTGGCCCAGGCATGTCGTCGAAACCAACCATCGATGGACTCTCGACCACAGTCGAAGGCCAGCCGATCATCGCTTTCCTTAAGCGGCCGAGGCGGCTTCACCGCAGCCATTTATCGATCCCAGGAGGGCATTTTACGCGCGAGGTCGACGAGCGCCGGAACAAGGCTCGCGGGTCGATCCAGCCAGGCTTCGAACGCGTCCCAATCCTTCGCAGGGATTGTGACGACCGCTCGGCCCAGCACATCGATCTCTGCGGCATCTACGGCCTTACGGCGGACGAAGTCGCTCAGGGTCGTCTGCGCGGTTTCGGCGGCCGATTCGAGAAGCGCCCTTTCCGCGATATTGACGCGAACACTCACCGTTGTTGAATTCGGTGCGCTCTTCATGTGTAAGACAATAGCATACGCTTCCATCGACGCGAAAGAGCTTCGTGTCGCCTCAGCGCTTTGCCGTCAGGAAAGCGTCAAAGCTTCGATTGATAGCCTCCGGTTGTTCGAAATGCGGGAGGGCACCGGTCTCAAACGCTTCGATCGTCCAGTTCGGGCGGGTTTCGAAGGCGGATTTGTAGCTGTAATCCGTGAAATCCCCGCGCACCCCATGCACCATCCAGACCGGCATCGTCAGTTGCTCGTAGACGCGCGTAATATCGTTGCTGAACATGTACCCCGAGACGAAACAATAGGGCGCGTGTTCGGCGCCCGGCTGGTGGGTCGTCAGGTAGTCGTAAGCGAGGAGACCCTCGTCGATCGTCTTCGCTCCCCAGGTCTTTTCAAGAAAGTAGCGGATGCTGACCCGGGACGTCAGCAGCTTGAAGAAGCCTTTGCTCCAAAGCCCGAAGGTGAAGAATTTGTAGAGGGCCGGCATGGCACGCGTCGAGCCTGGCGGTCCGTTGCGCGGCGCCCGGCTGTCGAAGCCCGTTGGACTGACGAGACCGACCGTGCGGAACAGGGCCGGATGTTCCACCGCAGCGCGAGCCAAAAATTCGCCCGACAAAGACAATGCCAAAGCGTCGATAGCGCCTTCGCCGTGGAGGCGGCGGATTTCTGCCACCATGGCGATGATCGCCTCGGTCATCAGACGAGGATCGTAGCTACGGCGGCTGCGTTCGGAGAAACCGAAGCCGGGGAGATCGAGCGCGTAGACGACGCGCCTGTCTCGCCAGACCTCGAAGATCGGCGCGACCTCATAGGCCGAACCGGCGGCGTTGATACTATGGATCAACAGCAGCGGCGGCGCGTCAAGCGATGGCGGTCCGGCAACATAATAGGACAACCGCCCGGCGGCACTATCGAATTCGCGTCGCTCCGCTGCAAGCGCCGGCGGTAGGTCACCGCCGCCGCTGTCCGCCGCGCCCTCCGGCTTGCCGATCGCGGCGCGCATCGGAATATCGATCACCGCACGGCTCAGGCGATGACCGGGACGGCCGTAATTTTGAGGTTGGGGTTCGGGCTTCATGCTCGCCTCACGTAGGCCTGCGGTTTCAACGCCGGCTTAGGCGAGGAGTTCGGACAAACACACGGCAATTGCAAGGGGATGAGTTTGTCATCAAGAATCAAACCAGAGCGTCGCATAAGATAATGAAAGTCGTCCGCGTCCATCGCGTCGCACGGTGCCGACCGGCCGGCCCGACAAGAGGACAATAAGCTCATCGCTCACGGTCGGGACGGGCCGAGGTTGTCGATGATGGCGTCGATATCGACAAAGGGCACGCCCCCGCTTTCATGCAACCCGGAGGGCATCTCCATGTCGATGGTCAGCACGAGCCCCAGTGCGGCAAGAGTACCGAGAACAAGCCCGATCTCGGCGCGGGATTTGCCCTTCTCGATATCAATGATCCACTGACGGCTGACCTTGGCGAGACCAGCAAGTTCCGCCTGGTCGAGGTGAAGCTTGCGTCGCCGCTCCCGGATGATAAGCCCAATGTCATTGGCCGAACGCGCCCGCATCGTCAGTCCCTGTCTACGAACGGTGACATTGTATTCAAGTCGCTGAACGGCGACAACAAGAAATGTCGGCGGACGAAGACAAAGATAGGCTCTACGCGGCCGATGCCTTCACGGCTTCCGAAAGCGCCGCCGCGTTGGCGTGAGGCAGAGGCAGGTAAAGCGCCCCCATTTCGAGCGCGAGGCGCCGCGCGGGGGGCTGCGGCCGCTGGGCCGCATCCACCACAAGGGTGCGGATGCCGGTCAGACGAGCCGCGCGAGCGGCCGCCATCGCATCCTCATCGGCCCGAACACGGCCCGTCGATCCATCCCGCGCCACATTGGCCCGGCCATCGGTGAGGAAGACGATCACCGGCGTCTGGCCGCGCCGGCGCAACTGGTCCGCAAGCTCAATAGCTCGATCGATCGCGACAGCGAGAGGCGTCGCGCCACCACCGGGCAGTCCTGCAAGCGAGCGTTTGGCCCTGACGAGCGATCGTGTCGGTGGCAGCAAAAGCTCGGCGCTCTTCCCCCGAAAGGCCATCAGAGCCACCTGGTCGCGCCGCACGTAGCAATCCTGAAGCAGAAGTTCCACGGCGCCCTTGGCCTCGGCAAGGCGATTCAACGCCAAAGACCCGGAAGCATCGACGACGAAAAGCGTCGTGGTCTCGCTGCGCTGCTTGAACCGCGTGATGCGAAAGTCCTCGGTTCGCACCTCGATGCGCTGAGACGCCGCCGCATGATCTTGGCCCATCCGCGCCCGCAGCTTTTGCCAAGGCGCCGCGGCCCGCAGCGTCTCGATCACGTTGAGACGGGCGCCTCGCGGCTCGCCGCGCCCGACGCCGGCGGGGCGACCCCGCCGGGTGGATCGCTGCAACACTCCGGCCTTCCCGGCCGCCGCTCGGGGCGCACGACCTTGGGCCGCCGCCTGCAATTGCATCAGAAGGCCGGGTGGGATGGCGGCCTTGGCGGCGGCAAGGACCATCTCTCCGCCGCTTTGCTCCTGCGGCGCGTCGGAGCGTCCTTCAGCGTCGGCGGCGGGTTTCGCCTCACGCGATTGGGGAGTTTCGGCAGGGGGTACCGGAGGGGGAGGCGTGTCTTCGGTGGCGGGCGGCGTTGGAAACCGCGTGGCGCGCGGCGCTAAAACCAGCCGGGCCGCCACGGCCGCGTCGGCCTCGGAGACGTGGTCCCGCCCGGCCAATGCCGCCGCAAGCCGCGCGACCCGAAGCCCGAAGAGTTCCGCCCGCAGGGACGCGACCCCAAGCGCGGCGGAGGTTTCAGCCAGAACCGCCAAAATGGCGTCGTCGCAGATCACGCGTGCAACCTGCCGCGTGGCGGCCTCGATGGCCTGCCGGTCGGCGACCGGTATCACTTCGTCGAGCCCGTCGAGATCGAGATGAAAGGCCAGTCGCTCCAAAAGCGCCGGATGCGGTTTCTCGTCGTCGAGCCCCTCGTCAAGCGCCACCATGCCGAGATGCGCGGCCATGCGGCCCGCGACGCCGTCCCGCTCCAGCACGACCTCTCCGGTGTCGAGCACCGCCGCCAGACGCGCGACGGTCGCGGCCGGGATTCGTTCCGCCATGGCGAGCAAGAGAACGCCGCCATCGGTATCCGCCAGCAATCCCCGTTCTGCGATGGGGCGCCCTGCGCGCAAGGTCGCTGCGAGGTCGAGCCCACCGATCAACCGTCCATCGCCGGCATGAAGCGGTAGGCGCCGAACCGGCGCGTTCTGGGGCAACAAAACCCGAAGCAGGTTCAGCCAAGCGTCGCGAACCGGACCGGTTCGTGCCCGCAGCGCGACGCCGCCCAATCCGGCAGGATCGATGGCGAAGAAGGCGAGCGCAAGGGCGGCATCGGAGCCCGGCGTCGTCCCCGCCCCGCCCCCGGGGCTCATGCGCCGAATAATTCCGTGACGGCTCGGTCGACGCGTGTGGTGGAACCCGCGTCGTCGAGCGGATTGCGCCGCAGCCGATGCCGCAGCGACGCGGGAGCGACACGCCGCAGGTGCGTATCGGCGACGCTGTCATCGCCATCGAGGCTGGCCAAGGCCCGTGCGGCGCGCATCAGCGTCAGCTCTCCCCGTAGTCCATCGGTACCAAGGGCGATGCAGAGCGTCGCACACCGTTCCAAGGCCGCGTCAGGGACGGTGACGGACGGGAGGCGCGCCCGAGCCTCCACCACGCGCCGGCGCAGCTTGGACTCATCGGCCTTGAAGCGTGCCAAAAAGGCCGGCGTGTCGCGCTCGAAGGCGTCGCGCCGCCGCACCACCTCGATCCGCGTCGGCAGGTCGGTCGGTGTGCGCACCTCGACCGAAAGACCGAACCGATCGAGCAGTTGCGGGCGTAGTTCGCCCTCCTCCGGATTGCCGGTGCCGACGAGGACGAACCGGGCCGGATGACGGATGCTCAAACCTTCGCGCTCGACGACATTTTCGCCTGAGGCCGCGACATCGAGCAGGAGATCGACGATATGGTCTTCGAGAAGGTTCACCTCGTCGATATAAAGGAAGCCTCGGTTGGCGCGGGCCAGAAGCCCCGGCTCGAAGGCCTTGACGCCCTGCGCCAGCGCTTTTTCGAGGTCGAGCGCGCCGACGACCCGGTCTTCCGTGGCCCCAAGCGGCAGATCGACCACCGGCACGGGGATCTTATGCTGCTTGAGCGGGCCGCCTTCTGCGCGTTTTCGGCAATCGTCGCAATGCGCGGCGGGCGTCAGTGGATCGCAATTGTAGCGGCATCCGACAACGACGCGCATCGGAGGCAGAAGGCCAGACAAAGCCCGAACCGCCGTCGACTTGCCGCTCCCCCGGTCGCCGAAGACCAGGACACCGCCGATCGACGGATCGATCGCGGCTGTCAGCATCGCCAGCTTCATGTCGTCCTGGCCAACGATGGCCGAAAAGGGAAACACAGCGTTCATCATCGGGCCAGGATCGTCATTACCACCTTATGGACGCCACAACCGACGAAGATCGCTGAGATGAGCGACAAGAGAGGCCGTCAAACACGCCGCAATCCAGCCCCACCAAGCCGAAACAAGCGCCTCACGCAAGGCGAGCATCAGGAAGAGGCCAGAGAGAAGATTGCGCCAGAGATCGGATGGCGCAACGCCTCTGCCGGTCCGCTGATGATAGGCGGACAGCACAAGTCCTTCGATCAAGGTCAACACGAGGATGACCTCGATCAGACGGCCGCTTTCGATCAGATCGGCCATCGGCACTTCGCCCAGCCTGTTAAAGCCCGCCGCCCCTCAGGAAAGCGACGCGGCAAGGCATATGACAGGCAAGCTTCTTATCTTACCCAACCGGTCGCCGCAGAGAGACTATTGCTTTTTACCGTCCGGCCCAAGGGTCTTCAAGAACGCCACGACATTGTCGATATCCGACTGTTTCTGGAACCCGGCGAAGGTCATTTTCGTGCCAGGAACAAGCGCCTTGGGGCTCTTCAGATAAACTTTCAGAGTTGCCTCGTCCCAGGTGATCCCGGAATTCTTGTTGGCATCGGAATAGCTGTAGCCCTCGTAGGTGCCAGCCTTACGCCCTACAACGCCGTTCAGCACCGGACCGATCGAATTTTTGGCGCCTTCCCCGAACTGATGGCAGGTCTTACAGATGCGGGCGGTTTTTTCGCCCGCTGCCGCATCTCCGGCGGCATCTTGCGCCGCTGCCGTCGTAATGCCAGCCAAGAGAGCGAGCGTGGCTACCGCAAACCTGTGCCTCATAGGTGTCCTCCGAACCAGTTTCTCGAACGTTTATAGGGAAGTGTCTCGTTATTTCCAGCAGATTGTCAATCCGAGTTGACGCGTCAAAATATCTCTCTCGCGTCACCGGACTGCGTTGAGGGGCAAGCTGCGGGTTCAGGGACTGCGCAGGTTGTCGAGCCGGGTCCAGTCTCGGCCATCGAGGTCGATCGTGCCGCTTCCGGGCCTGGCTCGCGGTCGATCGTGCCCTACGGAACTGACCCCTAGACGTCGGACCAACCACTGACGTGACGAAGGCGCAAGCAAGGCAAGCCCTACGAGATCGGTCAGAAATCCGGGGATGATGAGCAGGAGCGCGCCAATCGCACCGATCATGCCATCGACGAGGGCGGTTTCGCGCGTCAACGGTTCACCGGCCATGGACCTGAGGCTGGATAGAGCGGAGGCGCCAGACCGTTTCAATGCCGTCACGCCGAGCAGACTGGTGAGAACGGTCAAGAGCAGGGCGAAGCCAAGACCGATCCGCTCCGCTGTCGCCACGAAGACGACGATCTCGGCCAGCAGACCCAAGCCCGCGAATGTGCCAATATTGCCGCGCCTGATCATCGTCGTGCCATATCCGCTAAGGGGTTCGGTCCGGCGGCTCCTGGCGGCGTGTGAGGCGCCTTGGTGCCGCAAATCGCGGGAGATGTAGATATTTTCAAACTCGCATCCACATTAGTCTTGAATATGGGCGTTCCGGCGTCTTACCGCAACACGCCCGCCGCGGCACAGACTGCAAGGTTTCGTCATGCATGAGTCATTCGACATCACGACCGTGATATTCGCCGTCCTGGTTGTATTCGTCGTCTGGAAGCTGCGCTCGGTGCTGGGCACCCGCACCGGAACCGAACGGCCCCCCCACGACCCCTTCGCGGAACGCCGCAAAACCAGGGACGCCAAGCCCGGCACGCCAGGAGAAACCGGCACCATCATCCGTCTGCCGGGCGCCGGCGATCCGCGCGTGCCCGAGGCCCAACGGCAGGCGCCGGAGCGTGACGGATGGGCGAAGTTCGTAAGTCCGGATGCCACCTCGGCGCTCGACGGGCTCGATCGGATCAAGGCCGCCGATGCCGCCTTCTCACCAGCGGATTTCGTCCAAGGCGCGCGGATGGCTTATGAAATGATCATCACGGCCTTCGCGAAAGGCGATCGGACGGCGCTGAAGCCGCTTCTAGGCCGCGATGTCCTCGACGGATTCTCGGCGTCGATCGCAGAACGCGAAGCCGCCGGCCACACTTTGGAGACGACGTTCGTGTCGCTCGACAAAGCCCTCATCGAGGATGCGCAATTGCGGGGCCGCACGGCCCATATCACCATGCGATTCCAGCCGCAGTTGATTTCAGTGACGCGGAACCGCGAGGGCGAAGCGATCGAAGGCGCTCCCGACCAAGTGAATCAGGTAACCGACCTGTGGACATTCGCACGCGAAAGCGGGGCGCCGGATCCAAATTGGAAACTGGTCGCCACGGAAACCGCGCTTTAATGATTTAGATTTCGGCCGGGATGGCCTCTTCGAAGACATCAAGATGGCACCCAAACGCCATGCACGTCTCCCCTGCCTTCGCGCCGACCGGCATCCACCCTTTGCATTTTCGTCTCGACGACATCGGCTTCGACGCCATCGACGGTTTCGCCGAGGACGATCTCGCCGAGGCGATGGCGGTGTTCCGCCGCTCGGCCGAGGCCATCGTCTCGGACCTGCTCACGCTCAGATCGGCCATGGTGCCGAATGAGGCCTTCCGCCAGCTTTGCAGCCGGGTTCTGGCTTGTCCACCGCCGCGAAACGGGAACGAAGCCCGCCATCTCATCGAAACCTTTTTCGCTCCCTGGCGGGTTTCGACCGGCTCCGCCGGCTTCCTGACGGGATATTACGAACCGCTGATCGACGGATCGCTCGAACCCTCGCCGGACTTTTCCGCACCGATCCTGCGGCGGCCTTTCGACGTCGATCGGATTGGTCCTGGCGTCGCGGACCGGCCCTATCTCGACCGCGCCTCGATCGAGGCGCGCATCAGCGGGGAGGAATTTCAGCCCGTCGTCTGGCTGCGCGATTGGGTCGAGGTGTTTTTCGTCCATGTCCAAGGCTCCGCGCGCGTCCGATTGCCCGATGGCAAGACCTTGAGGCTCGTTTACGACGGCCGCAATGGCCAGCCCTATACGTCGATCGGGCGCCTTCTGGTTGAACGGGGTGAGATTCCTGCCGAGGCGATGTCGCTCGACCGCCTGAAAGGCTGGATTCGGACCCAAGGCCAGGAGATCGGAGCGCCCGGCCGGGCGCTGATGCAAAGCAACCGGTCGTATATATTCTTTCGAGGAGAGAGCGATCGACCGAACGATGGACCGATCGGGGGCGCAGGAATTCCACTCTCTCCTCTGCGCTCGATTGCCGTGGATCGGACGGTCTGGCCCTACGGCCTGCCCTTCTTCATCGAGGCGACCCTTCCGTGGCGAAGCGCGAGGCCTGAGCCCTTCAGGCGGCTGATGATCGCTCAGGATACAGGTTCGGCGATTCTGGGACCGGCACGAGCGGACCTCTATTGCGGCACCGGCGACGAGGCCGGCCGGCGGGCCGGAGACATAAGACACGCCGCGACCTTTACCGTCTTCCTGCCCCGAGCCCCCTCTGGAGGCGTCTGATGGTGCGCCCGCGTCGCCTCACGGAGTCAGAAATCGAGATTTGGCTTAAGGTGGTGCGGACCGTTCAGGCCCGTCCAGGCGCAAAGACGCCCGTGGCGGCGCCACCCAAACCTGCTTCCTCGCCCCCCCAATCCCCATCGCCACCACCGCCGAAATTCACGCCGGCACCGAACCGCGCACCGACCGCCGCGAGCTATACGCCGCCAGTTTCGAACCCCGCCGGCGTGCCACTGGCGCCTTTCGAGCGACGCTACAGGAAGAAGGTAGCAGCCGGCAGGATCGACATCGACGACGCGCTGGACCTGCACGGATTGACTCAGGCCGAAGCGCATGGGGCACTCGTCGGCTTCCTGCTCCGGGCACAGGCGCATGGCGCGCGGCTCGTGCTTGTCGTGACCGGCAAGGGCGGCCCCAATCGCCGGCCGGTCGAACATGGCGGCGAAATCGGCGTGTTGCGTCGTGCCGTGCCCCATTGGCTGCGGGATAAGGTGTTGCGCGCCATCGTCATCGGCTTCGAGGAGGCGGCGCAAGGCCATGGCGGCGCCGGCGCGCTCTATATCAGGCTGCGTCGTCGCAGCGCAGCGGATTAGGTTTTCGCCTTACGGTCGAACACCAAAAGTCCGGTCAGACCGGACACGGCCGCCGCCACGACGAGGCCCGTAAGGGCTAGTCGCAAGCTGGACCATGAGGCGACGGCCCCGATGATCGGCGGTCCTGACAGGAAGCCCCCATAGCCGACCGTGGTCACTACCGCGATGCCGGAGGCTGGGGAAATGCCTGCGCGAGCGGCCGCGCTGGTCACGGCCGGCACGATGTTCGCCGCTCCAATGCCGACCAGCGCGAAGCCAAAGATCGCCACTGTGGGCTCGGCGATGGTGACCGCGACCCCGAGACCCAGCGCCGCGAGACATCCTCCCACGCCAACCATCAGCCGAGGGCCGAATTTGGCCATGGCGACATCGCCGCCAAGACGGCCGGCCGCCATTGTGATCGAAAAGGCCGCATAGCCAACTGCGGCGATAGCGAGTGAACTGCCGGTCACTGACGAGAGATAGACCGCGCTCCAATCCGCCATGGCGCCCTCGACGACGAAGCAGAAGAACACGACGACGCACAGGCCGAGCAGGGTTCGGCTGGGCCAAGTGAAGGCTGGCGTCGATTGTTCGCTGACATGCCCGCTGCCGAGGGATGGCAGGGCGCATAGGGTGGCAACTCCCGCCAAGCCGATGGGGATCCAGATTTGCGCTTGGACCCCCAATCCCAGCCAGACGATGACGCCCCCGAGGGCCGAGCCCACCAGACCCCCGAGGCTGAAGCCGCCATGAAACGACGACATGATCGGGCCGCCCCACCTTTGTTCGATATCCCCCGCATGGCCGTTGACCGCGACCTCGAGGATGCCGATCGCCAATCCCGTGCCGAAAGCGGCGGCGATGAACTGCGGCAAGGACATCGCCAGGGGCGTCAGCGCGAAGGCGAAGACCAGCGCCAAGGCCGCGAAGCCGGTGGCCCGGCCGGTGCCAAAGCGCGGCATCACAAAACCCGAGGCGATACTGGCCAAGACCGAGCCGATCGACAGTGCGAACAGCGCTATGCTGAGTTCACCCGTCGTCAGGTCGAGCTTCAGCTTCAGGCCCGGCAGCGCGGCCGCCCAGGTCCCGACCGTCATACCCAGGGCGAGGAAGATGGTCGCGGTCGCGCCGCGCTCCGACCATGAGGCCGCACGGGGCACACCCGAGGTTGCGGTCACAGGCGCACCCGCCCGGCGTGATGAAGGCGGCAGCCGGTGCCGTCCAGCCCTTCGAGCCTTGCCGGGGGTGCATCGGATTCGATCACGATATCGTCGATTTCGGACAGAGGCGCGACGCCGAAGGGCGCCAGCGTGGCAAGCTTGTCATTCGTCAAGGCGACCACCGTTCTTTGACTGCGCTCGATCATGGCGCGTTTGAATTCAGCCTCCTCGGCATCGAAACTCGTGATGCCTGTCGCGAGGCTCATGGCGCAGGCGCCGAGAAAGCAAAGATCGACCCTGAATCCCTGAAGGTCGCGCATCGCCTTGGCACCGATACAGCCACCGACCCGCAAGTCGACCCGTCCGCCGATCATGATGACGTCGCAGGCCGACATCGCCGCCAGCGCATCGGCGATCGATGGCGCATTGGTGATGATCGTGCAGCGCAGATCCGGTGGCAAAGCGCGAGCGATTTGGAGGTTGGTCGATCCCGCGTCGAGCAGCAGGATGTCGCCAGGGCGGACGAGCGCCGCCGCCGCGACCCCGAGCGCGTGTTTTCGTGCCGGTTCCTGCACGTTTCGCTCTGACAAAGCGTTGGGCTTCGGAGAAAGCGTCAATGCACCACCGTAGACACGGCGGCACTCTCCGGCCGCTGCCAATTCACGCAAATCGCGCCTGATCGTGTCTTCGGAGGTCTTGAACTCCAAGGCGAGATCGGCCGCCAAGACACGCCCTTGTCGATCAAGACGCTCACGGATGGCCTGCTGGCGTTCGCACGGCATCGCAATCACAGTATCAACTCCGATGATTCGGATAGACTATGCATTATCATGCATAAACGTGCAAACAGCGCGTCGAGGCACTGTTCTGTCTGCAGGGCTTGGTTCAAAATCCGTTGGTGTTGCCGTCACGGCGCGGGTCCACGATGGCTTCGAGCCGGTCGCCTGTCCCTCTGGACAGCGCGTTCGCATCACCGGCCAGGAGAGGTTCGATGGATCGAACCTCGTGGCCTGCCCGGTTCAGCGTGGCGATGACCGAGGGATCCAAGCCTTCCTCGGCAGTCAGCACCAAACCGTCAGGAAGCGCGCGAGGCGCCTCGATCGCGGCGGCGAGAGGGGCGCCGACGAGCCATTGCGCCGCGACGCTGGAGGCCAGGCGCCAGTCGGAGGCGCCGAAGCTCCTGACCTCGCCCTTGTTCATGCCGATGATGATCGGCAAGGATTGCATCGCAGATCGACGGCCCCGGCGCAGCACGCGGCCGTTCTCGTCATCGAGGTCGAAACCGGCGCCACGATTGCCCATAAGAAGGCCCGTCTTCGGCAATTGACAGCCGGAGCCGAAGGCCGTTCCGATCGACTGGCTGACCGAGACGGCGAGGCCCGTCCCATCGATGACGCCAACCCAAAGGCTGGCCTCAGTCATGCCACGGGCCACCGGGGTCGGCGCGGCGCGGGCGGCGTCGATGCGCAGGCTTTCGGCCAGGAGGCCGGCCGGCGTGAGCACTGTCCCCGGATCGCGGCCTGACTCCTGCGCGTCATCAAGGATGGCCTCGGCGCGCTTCATCACCTCGAGCCTGCCATGCAGATGGGCGGCGCTGTCCGGCCGCGCCGGGTTCAGCTTTTCGAGAATACCGAGGCTGAGGAGAAGCTTTAAGCCCGCGCGCGAGGATGGCACCTCGACCAATCCAAACCCACAGCGCAAAGACACGGGCTCACGCCAGCGGGGCTCGAAATGACGAAAGTCGTCACGAGTCAAAAAGCCGCCCAAGGCCTGAAGGTCTTGGGCGATTTCCCGCCCGACATCGCCACGATAAAAATCATCGAGCCCGGATTGCGCCAGATAGGCCAGCATATCTGCGAGGGGCAACGCGCGAAGGCGCGTGCCGGCGGCCGGAAGTCCCCCCTCGACGAGGAACGATTCAGCCAGGACGGCCTCGTCGGCGATATGGGACGGCAAGGGGCGCAGCGCAGGGTCCGGTGCCGCAAACCCCTCCCGTGCCGAGATGATGGCCGGTTCCAGAAGATGCCGCGCCGGCACGCGTCCGCCAAGAGCGGTCGAGAGTTCGAGCGCCGCCCGCCATCCCGCGACCGCTCCCGGAACGGTGAGGATGGATTGAGGACCGCACGAGGGGATGGTCTCGGAACCGTGCTCCCGAAACGCGCGGAGCGTCACGGCGTCGCCCACAGGGCCGCGAGCGTCCAGAACCCGCGTGCGACCGCGCGACCCAGCCTCGCGGACCAGCCATAGGCCGTCGCCCCCTCCCCCGCCGGCTTGCGGCAGGACGACCGACAGGACGGCCAGCGCTGCGACCGCGGCCTCGATCGCATTGCCGCCTTCGACGAGACTATCGCGAGCCGCCACGGCGGCGGCCGGATGAGGCGCGATGACGCCGGCGACGGCGAAGCTCGGGGTTTCGCTCAAAGTTTTGGCTCCGGTGAACGAAGGCCTTGTAGCGGGTTTTTGAATGCGCCGCGCCAAGATCACCGCCTTTGCGTCGTCAGGAGGCAGACCCTAGGGCGAGGATCAACCTCTGTCAGAGGCCGCTTCAGCGAACTAAAGTGATTCGACCCCTGCGAAGTAGACGCGGGGATCGGCCGCGAGACGCGTGAGAACCTCCTCCAACACGGTCCAGGCCGTCGCATCATGCGCCAGATGATGGGTGAGGAGCCCGATCGGATGCCCGCTGTCACGCGATTGCGCGATCAGGCCAGCGAGCTTCCGCGCGACATCGTCGAATGACCGCCCCACCCGTCCGTTGCGCCAGTCGATGATGTCGAGGTCGGCATCGAGCCGACGGATGACGCTTTTCTCGACCGACGTCGGTCCGAAGGTCGACAGACGATCGAACCCCAGCGCCGGCAGACGCGGGATGAGGTCCGGCACGATCCGGTTCCAGGGCGGTACGAGACAATCCGACAACCGGGCGCCGAACAGGGCCTTCAGGCGTGCCCTTCCGTCGTGCAATTCCGCTTCGATCGTCGCGAGAGGCCGTTCGCCGCCGAGTTCGCAGGCGCGGGCGCCCACGACCGCGTGGTTGATATGGGCATAGCCATGCTGGCACGGCGTGAAGGAAGGGCGCGCGGCAATCCAGGCGCCAAGGTCGGGCTTGGCATTGACGGGTATGACCGCCAGAAGCACCGGCATTCCGGCGGCAGAGCAGACCCGATCCAGCCGCTCCAGAGCGGGCGTGACCTCGACCGCGTCATCGTCCCGCAGCCAGACACCGATCCCGGGGTGGCGTTCGACGACCTGTTCCAATGCCCTGTCGACCTGAACCCATCCGTCGCCGATCAAAGTCCCGCCTCGCCGCTGCCGATACTGCTTTCCCAGAGCATATGCGTCCGGTCGGATCGCTTCGCGATCCTCGACGCTTGAACGTGCTCGCTCTTTGAACGATGGGGTCTATCCGCCTCGAGGCGATGATCTAAGCCGCCGAAGGATCGATCCGCTCGACCAAAGTCGCGCTTGCCTCGTTCAGCCCTGACACGTCGACAGAAACGCCGTGCGACCGGAAGCGCTGGCGGACCTTGTCGAGCGCGGCCACGGCGGTGATGTCCCAGAAATGGGCATTCGCGAGATCGATGACCACGGCCCTCCCCAAAGCCTCACGAACATCGAAGGCCTCGACGAAAAGATCGGCGGAGGCGAAGAAGACCTGTCCCGATACCCGATAGACGATTCGATCCCGATCGACGTCGACCTCGGTCGTAATCTTCAGGAGCCGGGCGACTTTGAACGCAAAGAATACGCCGCTGAGCAGCACGCCCACGGCTACGCCTACCGCGAGGTTCGAGGTGGAGATCGTGACGATCACCGTCGCCAGCATGACGAAGCTGGACGTGCGCGGATGGCGCACCAAGGTGCGAAGCGACGACCAGTCCAACGTATCGATTGAAACCATGACCATGACGGCCACAAGGGCCGCGACCGGAACCTGAGACACCCAGGGCCGGAGCACCACCATCAGGATCAGAAGCAGCACCCCCGCGAACAGCGTCGACATGCGGGTGCGGCCACCATATTTCACATTGCTGACCGTTTGCCCGATCATGCCACACCCGGCAATGCCGCCGAATAGGCTTGACGCCATATTGGCGACGCCAAGCCCAGCGCATTCCCGATCCCTGGAACTCGGCGTGTCGGTCAGATCGTCGACGACGCTCGCGGTCATCAGCGATTCGAGCAGGCCCACCATGGCGATGGCCAATGCCGGAAGCGCGATGATCCCGAGCGTGTCGAGGTTCAGTGGCACCCGCGGCCAGGCGAAGACCGGCATGGCGTCAGGCAGCCGGCCAAGATCCGCCACGGTTCTGAGGGGCAGGTGGAGCATCGCGGAGGCGATTGTGAGAACCAGGATGCAGATGAGGGGCGACGGGACGGCCTTGGTGAGGCGGGGCAGCCCATAAATGAGCAAAAGCCCGATCGCCAGCATCGCGTAGGTGGACGGCCCTCCGCCGATCACTTGCGGCACCTGAGCCGAGAAGATCAGGATCGCGAGGGCGTTGACGAAGCCCGTGCGCACGGATTTGGACACGAAGCGCATCAGCACGCCCAGCCGAAGGAGGCCACACAGGATCTGGAGAAGGCCGGCCAGCAGCCCGGCCGCCAGCAGGTAAGGCAGGCCATGGGCATGAACGAGCGGCGCGGCCACCAGGGCCACGGACCCCGCTGCCGCAGAGATCATGGCAGGCCGCCCTCCCGTGAACGCGATGACAATGCCAATCACAAAAGAGGCGAAAAGACCGACCTGTGGATCGACACCCGCTGCGAACGAAAAGGCGATGACTTCGGGGATCAGAGCGAAGGTCGCAACGGCGCCGGCCAATCCCTCGCGCACGGGATTCTGAAGCCATTCCTGTCGAATGGTCGTTAACGTCATGGACGAATTGCTCACCTGCGGCTGCTGCCAGACGCCAGATCAAGCACAGGCGATGGGGCGGGTTTGATGCGTCGGCCGGCGGATTTGCACCGGAAGAGCCACCCGGAATCGCGCCGGGTGCTGTCGAATCGTCCGAAATTAGACCGGCCTCGGGTCCGCTGTCACGAAAAATCAGGCTGTGGACCTCGGCCAAGCGCCTCTGTAAGCCCGCAATCGAGGATCGCCGCCGCCCGCGCAACCGTCCGCTCATTGACGACGAAGGCTTTGGCCGCTTCGCTCATCCGCAACCGCAGGGCCTCGTCGACAATGAGGTCCGCCAAGGACCCCGTATAGGCGTCGATGTCGCCCTCGGCCACCAGCAGGCCCGTTTCACCATGCCGAACGACGCTGCCAATGCCGCCACAGCACAATGCGAGAACCGGTAGCCCGGCCGCGCCCGCCTCGAGATAGCTGACCCCGAAGGCTTCGTTGAAGCCTGGCCAGACATAGACATCGGCGCACCGCAACGCCGCCCCAACCGCCGCAGCGTCGAGAAGACCAAGGAACGAGACGCGCCCCTTGTCGAGAGGCCTGAACGCCGCCTCAACGCCGGTGCGGGCCATCCCATCGCCGACGACCGACAAATGCCAGGAGAGCGTTTCAGGGAGCCGACTCAAGGCGTCCGCCAGGAACGCGAAGGAGCGCATCTTGTCACCCGCGCGCATCATCGCCACGGCAATGAGTTCTATGGTCTTCCGCCCCGGGCGGCGCGGGGCGGCTCCCATGAAAGCCGAGGCGTCTATGAAGGGCGGCAGCGCGATCAGGTGGGCATCGACCCCGAGCAGCGCTTCCAGGCCCTCCCGGTCCCGATCGGTAAAACAAAAGTGAACCGACGCGGCTTTCAACCCGGTTTCGATGACCTGATGCCAGGAGGCCCAGGGACCGATGGCGCGCTTTGGGGCGTTGGAGGCCTCCGCCGTCACATAGGGAATGGCGAATGCCTTCGTGAGGCGAGGCCCCAAAAAATCCGGCGCCTTGTAGAAAGGATGATACGTGAACCACAGGTCCGGCCGCAGCGTCTCGTCCGCCGACCAGGCGGATTCGATCGCTCGCGCCTCGGCTTCCGCGTCGCGCTCGATCTCGCACTGCCTCACCGGGTCGCATTCGGGCAGAAAGCTCCGCAGCCTGGACGCCATGCTGATCGAATGGCCCCCGGCCACGAGCGCGGCGACCAGCAGGCGCGCCATCTGTCGGTCGCCGGACGGGACGGGATGGTCAGGCCCCTTCAGCGGCGCGTAAAAGGCGATCCGCATGGGCCGATCCTCGTCCGATCAGGCCGTGTAAGGATCGGCGGCGTCGCGGAGTCCGTCGCCCAGGAAGTTGAACGCCAGGATCACGAAAATGACCGGGACGACTGGGAACATGAGCCAGGGATAGAGCGCAACGACGTTCATGTTCTGAGCCTCATTGAGCATGACACCCCAGGAGACGATCGGCGCCCGCAGGCCCAGGCCCAGGAAGCTCAGCGCCGTCTCTCCAAGGATCATCGCCGGAATGGTGATGGTGGCCGAGGCGATCAGATGGCTGATGAAACCCGGGATCAGATGGCGCAGGAGAATGCGCGGCGTGCGCGCGCCCATGAGTTGCGCGGCAAGCACATAATCCTCCTCGCGCAGAGCGAAGAGCTTGGCCCTGACCGCACGGGCAAGGCCCGTCCAGTCCATCATGCCAAGGATCAGCGTGATGCCGAAATAAACCAGGATCGGGCTCCAAGAGGCGGGCATAATCGCTGCCAAAGCCAGGAAAATCGGAATATGGGGGATCGAATGGATGACCTCGATCAGCCGTTGGCTGAGAAGGTCGAAGACGCCGCCGTAATAGCCCGCGAGGCCGCCGATGGTGATGCCGAGACAAAAGCTGATCGAAATGCCGATGATGCCAACCGTCAGCGAAATCCGCGCCCCATAGATGATCCGGGACAACATGTCCCGCCCGAGACGGTCTGAGCCGAGCGCGAAGAATGTGCCGCCGCGCGCCGGGCATACCAGATGCAAGTCCGACGGCATCAATCCCCACATCACATAGGGGTCGCCATGGCAGAAAAAGCGCAAGGGAAACACCACCGAGCGATCGACAGTATATTCGCGCTTCAGTGTCTTGAGGTCGAGATGATAAATGTGTCCGTACACAAAGGGACCGACAAAGCGGCCCCCGTCGAAAAGATGGATTCGCTGCGGCGGCGAGCGGATGACGTCGGTATTGCGGGTGCCCGCCTCATAAGGTGCCAAAAATTCCGATATCGGGATGGTGGCATAGATCGCGATCAGGAAAATGCCGGCCGCGAGGGCCAGGCGGTGGCGCTTGAACTTCCACCACATGAGCCTCCATTGCGACGCGAAATAGATGCGCTCCTGAGCCGGCGTCAGCTTGGCGACGGATTCCACATCGAAGGGCGCCTCGGAGACGAAATGCGGAATCGGGGCGCCGGCCGGTGGCGGGAAGGCGTTCATTTCACCGCACTCCCTTGTAGGCGAATTCGCGGATCGAGGAAGGCCAGGGCGATATCGGACACGAGAACGCCGATGATCGTCAAGGTCGCGAGGAACATCAGGAACGAGCCCGCCAGATACATGTCCTGGCTCTGCAGGGCCCGGATGAGCAATGGACCCGTCGTCTGAAGCGAAAGGACGATGGCCACGAGTTCTCCCCCCGAGATGACCGCGGGCAGAACCGAGCCGATATCGGAAATGAAGAAGTTGAGAGACATCCGGAACGGATATTTGAACAGCGCCTTCATGGGGTGAAGCCCCTTGGCACGCGCCGTCGTGACATATTGTTTCTGCAGCTCTTCGAGGAGATTGGCCCGCACGGCGCGGATCATGCCGCCGGTGCCCGCCGTGCCGATGATGATGACCGGAATCCACAAATGGCTGAGAACCGAGACCAGTTTCGCCCAGCTCATCGGCTGATCGAAATAGCGCGGATCCATCAGGCCGCCGATCGACAAGCCGAACCACTTATTGGCAAAATACATAAACACCAATGCCAGCAGGAAGTGCGGAATGGCGAGACCCAGAAGTCCCAGCGTCGTCAGACCATAATCCCCCCAGCTATATTGGTGGGTCGCCGAATAGATGCCGATCGGGAAGGCTACAAGCCAGGTGAAAACGATCGTGGTAAAGGATAACAGGATTGTTAGGACCAGGCGGTCGCCGACCACGTCCTTCACGGGGAGCTGATATTCGAACGAATAGCCGAAATCCCCATGCAGCATGCCGCCCACCCAGAGCAGGTAGCGCTCGACAGGCGGCTTGTCGAAGCCATATTCCTTGCGCAGGAAATCGATGCGGCTCGTATCGACGCTTTCACCCTGCGCCTGCAATTCAGCGACCATGTTGCTGAAGTAATCGGTCGGCGAAAGACTCATGACAGTAAAGATCAGCGCGCTGGTGACGATCATCGTCGGAATGAGGATGAGAACGCGGCGAACGAGATAGTTCAGCATGCTGCCGGGCTCCCCTCAACTCTTGGGCGGATCGACGAACCAGAACGTGTCCGGCATATACATGCCCAAAAACGCGCCGGGCTGGAACGTCCAGAGCGCCTCGTCGGGCACGTTGCGTAGTCGGTTTGAGACTACCACAGGCTGACGCGTGCCGTTGACGATCCCGATGGTGAAGACCTGATCGGCGAAAAGATCGAGCATTTTCTTCCATACCGCCCGCTGTTCTTCGACCGAGGTCGAATGCCGCCAGGCGTGATAATCATCGACGAGCTGCGCTGCCTCCGGCATATCGACCGGCTCCCCCTCACGCCCGGACGATTCGGCGTTAAGGCCCCAGCGCGGCCACTGATTTTGCGATTCTCGCATCGGCGCCAATTCGTTCGGCTCGAATTGTGCGGTCGGAACGCCGTTGTCGAGCCCGCGCGAGATCGACATCAGCGTCTCACCGTTCATGATCCGTTTGCGGAAAATCTCAAGATGCGAGGGGTGGGCGTAACATCTCAGGCCGAGTTTCGCCCAATCCGAGGCGACGAGTTCCAGAATGTCGCCGAAGGTCGAATCCTCCCCGGCGGTCTCCACCGTGATCTCGGCCCGCCGACCATCCGGCAGCAGGCGTGTGCCATCCACATCGCGCTTGTCGAGGCCCATGGAATCGAGCAGCCGGTTGGCCTCGTCGACGTCATAGGCCGTATAGGCGGTCGCCAGTTCAGGGCTGAACAGGGGGCTTTGCGGCAGGACCGTATTGCCGCTTTCCCGCGCCAGCCCGAAGAACACCACCTGGTTGATATCGTGCCGATTGATGCCCAGCGAAAGGGCGCGGCGGAAGCGGACGTCCCGCAACACCTTGCGCCATACCAGGTCCTTGGCGTTGAGGTTCGGATAGAGCGCCGCATAGGACCCCAATCCATCGGTCCAGAGCCGGGCGGTGTAATCGTGTAGTTCCTCGGTGGCCTTGAGGAATGTATAATCCTCGAAATGCAGATAGCGGGCCTGGAGGTTCGATTCCCCGCTCGCGGTCTTGGCCGGAATGAGATTGGTGGTGCCCAGCGACATCAGCACCGTGTCGATATAGGGTAGCTGCCGGCCTTCACGGTCCACCCTGTGGAAATAGGGATTGCGCTCGAAGGTGAATTGTTCCGCCGGCGGTTTCGTCATGTTGCGCCAGGGATCGAGGGTCGGCAGCTTAGGGTTTTCGGGCCGGTACATCCTCGCCTTGCGCTCGTGCAAGGCGCCCCAATCGGCGACATGCGCGTCCTCGACGGCCTTGGCCAATTCGCCCTTGTCGGCGTATTTCTCGTGGAACTGCTTGAGGTAATGGGCCGGCATATAAATGTAGACCGGCTGCGGGCCGGCGATGGCCGGCAGAAAGCCGGGATTAGGATCGTCCCAGGTGTAGCGTACCGTCAGCGGGTCAAGCACCTCGAATTTCGGCGGCTTACCGTTAGCGATCAGGGCGAGATTGGGACCCGAAGGCGATAGCCGATTGTTATTGATCACGTCATCCCAGCAGTAGCGAAAATCCTCCGCCGTGAAAGGCTTGCCATCCGACCATTTATGACCCTTTCGCAGATGCAGCGTGAAGACCCGATCGTGGTCCACATCGAAGCTCTGCAGGATGTCGGGCACGAAATTCAGCTTGTCATCGACCACGACAAGGCGAGCATAGGAATAGATGGTCATCATCCTGAGGTCGCGCTGATCGCCCATCAGCATCCGCCAG
This sequence comes from Lichenihabitans sp., assembly GCA_965214365.1. GTDB lineage: Bacteria > Pseudomonadota > Alphaproteobacteria > Rhizobiales > Beijerinckiaceae > Lichenihabitans. Next base: position 161,887 of record CBDCBM010000001.1, on the reverse strand, counting down.
GTGCCTCCCGACTGTCCCACGGTCTTTCCAGCGGCTTCAAGGTCGATGACACGCGGCTGCTTCGGCAAACGCTCAGCGACGGGCGGAAGCTTTTTGGCCTCGACCTGTGCCTGGAAAAACGGCGTCTCGACGGGAACGGGCGAGGACACAGCCGCAACTGCAGGAATCACCTCGTCGGCCTGAGCGACGGCAAGACCGATCCAGCAAAACCAAAGCGCCGCGAGAAGCCTTGTCATGCGGTCAACTCCCGTCGGTCGACGCTCGGGCGCGCCAGCACGAAATGCCCCTCGCCCAGATCGAGCGGCGACAGGCTCGACGGATCACCCTCATCGCGAAACGCCGGCGCCCATTGCTGAGGATCGGATGCGCTACCGCTGGCGATCAGCCTCAAATCGAGCGGCCGGTCGAGGTCGGGGTAGGGCACGGCCCGCAACAGGGCCTTCGTGTAGGAATGGGCCGGCTTGCGAAACAACAGGTGTCGCGGCGCGATCTCGACGATGCGGCCATGCGCCAGAACGGCGATCCGGTCGGCCACATAATCGATGACGGCGAGATTATGAGAGATGAAGAGATACGTCAGGCCGAGTTCGCGCTTGAGATCCTTCAGGAGGTTCAATACCTGCGCCTGCACCGACACGTCGAGCGCGGACACCGGTTCATCGCAGATGACGAGGTCCGGGTTGAGCGCTAGCGCGCGGGCGATGCTGATGCGCTGGCGCTGGCCGCCCGAGAAGCTATGGGGGTAGCGGTTCAGAAAGCGCCGATCGAGACCGACCGCGGCCATGAGGTCGCCGACACGCCGCAACTGTTCTTCGGGCGAGCCCTCGCCGTGAATCTCCATCGGCTCGCGGATGAGGTTCAACACCGTCATGCGCGGCGACAGGGAGCTCACCGGATCCTGGAAGATCATCTGCACCCGGGGACGAAACTGCCGCAAATTGGCGCCCTTCAACGCCAGAACGTCGATGTCCCGGGTTCCGTCATTGAACGTTATGGTCCCGCGATCGGGCGTAATGGCCCGCATGATGAGCTTGCTGAGACTGGTCTTGCCGCAGCCGCTTTCGCCGACGAGCCCCAGGCATTCCCCGCGCATGATATCGAAGCTGACGTCGTCGACCGCCACCACGCGGTCCTTGCGGCCGATCCAGCCACGCCCGGCGACCGCATAGGACTTGCGGAGGTTGCGCAGGCTGAGCAACGGCTTGGCTTGAGCGAGCGCTGGGGGACGGCGACTGTTGAGCAGGCCGCCAAGGTCCTTGCCGCTGTCGCGCAAGGAGACCAGCCGCTCCTCCGGCTTCATATCGAAATGCGGCAAAGCTTTGAGCAACGCCCGCAGGTAGGGATGGCCGGGGTGCCTGAAGATATCCGAGGCGGTGCCGGCCTCGGTGATGTCGCCATGGTAGATCACGACGACTTCGTCGGCCATGTTGGCCACCACCCCGAGATCATGGGTAATGAGCAGGATGGCCATGCCGAGATCTTTCTGAAGCTCGCGCATCAGATTGAGCACCTGGGCCTGAATGGTCACGTCGAGCGCTGTCGTCGGCTCGTCCGCGATCAAAAGCGCGGGACGGCAGATCAACGCCATGGCCAGCATCGCGCGCTGCCTGAGGCCACCCGAAAGTTCGAAAGAATACATGCGGGCCGCGCGATGCGGGTGCTTGAAGCCGACGAGGCCGAGCATATGCTCGACCATGTTGCGCGCCTCACCCGGGGGCACAGTGCGATGCAGCAGCAGGGCCTCGCGAATTTGATTGCCGATCGTATGCACAGGAGACAGCGAGGACATCGGCTCCTGGAAGATCATGCCGATGCGGCCACCGCGAAGCGCCCGGATCTCTGGCCCGTCGCGCCGAAGGCCGGCAATATCGATCGTCCGGCCAAGCGTCGCCGGATCGTTGAATTTGATATGGCCGTCGATGATCGCGCCGCTGCGCGGCAAAAGCCCCATGATGGCCTGAGAGATGACCGTCTTGCCCGATCCCGATTCACCGACCAGCGCGACGGTCTTGCCCGCCGGAATCCGGAAGGACACCCCCTTCACGACCTCCGCGACGCCGCCCTGCAAGGCAAAGCCGATCCGCAACTGTTCGACACGGAGGATGTCCGGGGATGCGACCTGAGAAGCTAACGGCGAAATGGCAGACTCCCGACCGCAAGGCGATCTTGTTCCAATCGTAGATCCAAAGGCCGCCCCGGACGGATTTGGCGTCGAAAGAGCGTTGTCTCGATGTCAGCTAAGGGAGAACGTCCGATCGAACCGCGCAAGACAAATCAGCAGCCATCCACCATGCTGTTCCGCTCGTGGAAATCAACCAACAGGAATTCGGTTTTGTTGCGCCCGATCGACCGAAAGGATGCGCCACAGCATGATGCCGAAAAGTCGGCACGGGTTTTCGGCATCATGCTCCAAATTTTGAGAATCGATCACGATGTCTTTGTATGGATTCCATCCGCGGACATCGTGATCTAGCGCGCAGGTCTTTTCAAGTCGCGTGCCGCCATCGCATAGCCGCCGGCCGCGCCGTCTATGAAATGGATATGGTCAGGTCGCAAAGCCGAGGGCACCACGCAGGTGACCAGGGCAGAGGATTGGCGATAGGCGCCGAACCGCAACAGACCGGCCGCCTCGGCCGCCTCCAGACGCGCCTCGATCTCGTCGGCGACCCTCGTCGGGCAATCGAGCGTCATCATCAAGCCGTCGTCGAACTTGCGGAAGTCCGAATTGTCGACCATCTGCCGCCGATAGCGCTTCGGTGAAAACGAACCAAAGCTCTGTCCCCGCCACATCAGCAGATGCACGAACATGGTTCGCAATCCAACCGCGAACCGATTGAAAAAGACCGGCATGCCGGCCAAGCGGACAAGACGGGCTTCAATTCCTATGCCGCGCCATGGCCACCGCAATTTGGGACCTTCGAGCGGAACCGGATGACCGAAGCGGGCCTGGCGACCGGCAATCTTTACGATGTCTCCGATCGCCTCGAGTGCTCCGGCTTGGCTGACCCCAGGCGCCGGCCTAACGATCAACGACAGGATCAATCCATGCGTGGCGGTGATGTCCTCGAACCGGCACGAGAGGCCGCTGAGGTCGGGACGGCTGTCCGTCGCCACGGCGGGGAGGCTCAGCAAGCCGCTTTTCAATTGTTCCTCGGCCCAGGCCCTGCCGCCGCCTGAAAACATCGCATAGGAGACATCGGGCGAGGCGGCGAACCGCGCGACCGAGACCTCATGGCCGGCCGCCCGGATCTCCCCGATGCGCATCAGGCCGCCGCGCAGCGTGAGGTCGAGGTTGCCGCTGACCCAGGACACGGTGGCGGCCAGCGCCTCGCCGGCCAGCGCGGCATCCTCCGGCGAAACGGCGAAACTGGCGCCGTCTCCCGAGAAGACGAAGGGGAAGTCGCGGCGCCCCATGGCGTTCGTAACGGCCGAGATCACGGCGGCGCCGGCCGTGTTCACCGCCTTGTAGCGGCCCGCCGCGATAGCGCCGGTCGAATCGATGACATCCGCCAGACCGAGCACCCAATCGTCCGGCAGCGGCACATAGGCCGCCGGATCGACGAGAGAATCGAATCCGGTGACCGGGGTGAGACCGGAGAATGTGAATTTAGCCACAGGAAATTGGCTCGCAGAGACTTCGGCCGCGCCCGCGTCTATCATCCGCTGCCTTCCTGTCGCGTTTCATGCGCGCCGTCGGCCCCGCCGATCCGGTCGTCAATTTCCCGTGGCGGCGGAGCAAACTGTGGCATAAGCTTTGCTCGACTCATAGGCGAAACGGCAGCGTACGGAGTTGTTCTGTTGCAGGCGGACAAACGCTTTTTTGATGAGATGTCCCGGCAGGACGGCGGCGCGCGTGCCGTCTATGCCCGCCTCGCCAACTGGCTGGCCCAGGTGCCGCCAGGTCTTCTGGCGTCGCGGCGCGCACAAGCCGACCTTCTGTTCCGGCGCATCGGCATCACCTTCGCGGTCTATGGGGAGAAGGACGCGACGGAGCGTCTGATTCCCTTCGACCTCGTACCGCGGCTCATTTCGCGGCGCGAATGGTCGAAGCTCGAGCTTGGACTGATCCAGCGCGTGAAGGCGCTGAATATGTTCCTCACCGACATTTACGGGGCGCGAGAGGTGGTGAGCGCCGGTGTGGTGCCGCCAGAACTGATCTATCGCAACCCCTATTTCCGGCCGGAAATGATGGGGGTCAAAGTCTCCCATGACGTCTATGTCCATATTGCGGGGATCGACATCGTCCGGATCGACGAGGATGATTTCTACGTCCTCGAGGACAATGCGAGGACCCCCTCGGGTGTCTCCTACATGCTGGAGAACCGGGAGGTCATGATGCGGCTTTTCCCGGAGCTTTTCTCGGCCCATCGCGTCGCCCCGGTCGAGAATTATCCGGACATGCTGCTCGCCACCTTACGCTCGGTGACGCCGCCCAAGGCCGACAATTCGGACCCGGTGGTGGTGCTTCTAACTCCGGGCCAGTTCAATTCGGCCTATTACGAACATTCCTTCCTGGCCGACAAGCTCGGCATCGAACTCGTCGAAGGGCGCGATCTGTTCGTCGAGGACGAGATCGTTTACATGCGCACGACCGAAGGGCCGAAGCGGGTCGACGTTATCTATCGGCGGGTCGACGATGATTTCCTCGATCCGCTAGCCTTCCGTCCCGACAGCGCCCTCGGAGTGCCGGGGCTGCTCAGCGCCTATAAGGCCGGCACCGTGACCCTGGCCAACGCGGTCGGCACGGGAGTCGCGGACGACAAGGCCATGTATACGTACATGCCCGCCATCATCCGTTTCTTCCTCGGCGAGGAGCCGATCCTCAAGAATGTGGAAACGTATCGCTGCCGCGAGCCGGATGCGCTGAAATATGTGCTCGAAAACCTGTCGAAGCTCGTCGTCAAGGAGGTCAATGGCTCGGGCGGCTACGGTATGCTGGTCGGCCCGCATGCGACAAGCGACCAGATCGCGGCCTTCGCGGCCAAGCTGAAGCACGACCCCTCGAATTTCATCGCCCAGCCGACGTTGGCGCTGTCTACCTGCCCGACCGTCGCGGGCGCCGGCATCGGTTCGCGCCACGTCGATTTGAGACCCTTCGTGCTCAGTGGCGCGCGCGGCGTGCGGGTCGTCCCGGGCGGCCTCACGCGCGTCGCCATGCAGGAAGGCTCGCTGGTGGTCAATTCCAGCCAGGGCGGGGGCACGAAGGATACCTGGATCGTGGAGGACGGAGGGTTGAGGCCATGACCATGGAGCAAAGCCAGACCCTTGACGACGAGATCGACGTCGCCCCATCCTCCTACGAGAGGCCGGTGCGCAAGTTCACCATGTTGTCGCGCACGGCGGACAACCTGTTCTGGCTCGCCCGCTATATGGAGCGGGCCGAATTCCTGGCCCGCACCGTGGAAGCGGCGCAGCGCCTCGCGGCGCTGCCGACCGCCTATAACGAGCACGGCACCGAGTGGGAAAGCGCGCTCGAAAGTTCGGGCGTCAGCGAGGCCTATCACGCCAAATACGAGACGACGACGCCGGACACCGTGGTCGACTTCCTGACCTTCGCGGCCGACAATCCTTCCTCGATCAGGAATTGCATCGAGGCGGCGCGCACCAACGGACGGGCGGTGCGCACCGCGCTCACCGCCGAGATGTGGGACGCCATTAACGGTGCATGGCTGGAACTGAAACGGTTCGAGGATTCTCACGCGGACGACCGCGTGGATTGGCGCGAGCAGGTTCCCCGTTTCCTCGATTTCGTGAAGCAAACGTCGCTGCTGTTCGACGGATCGATGCAGCGGACCATGCTGCGGGACCCGAGCTTCTGGTATTCGCGGCTCGGCGTATTCATTGAGCGCGCCGACAACACGGCCCGCATCCTCGATGTGAAATACCACGTGCTGCTGCCCGAAACCGAGGAGATCGGCGGTTCGCTCGACTATTTCCAATGGGCCGCGATCCTGCGCGCGGTCTCGGCGCTGACGGCCTATCACTGGATCTACCGCGAAAGCATCAAGCCATGGCTGATCGCGGATCTCTTGATCCTGCGCTCCGAAATGCCCCGGTCCTTGCTGTCCTGCTACGAGAATATCGTGCGCTGCCTCGACTCTCTCGCCAAGGCTTATGGACGGCACGGCGCCTCGCAGCGCCTGGCCCGAACCACCAAGGCCCAGCTCGAAAATTCGTCGATCGGCGGCCTGTTCCAGAGCGGCCTGCACGAGTTCATCACGACCTTCATCGACGACAACAACCGGTTGGGCGTCGCGATCAGCGAGCAATATCTGGTCTGATGGCCTCCATGCACCTCAAGATCCGCCACGAGATCCACTGCCGGTTCGACACGCCCGCGCGCAATCTTGTTTCCATCCTGCGGCTATCGCCTCGCAGCCATGAGGGGCAGCATGTCAGCGATTGGTGGATCGATTCCGATATCGATTGCAGCCTCAAATCGGGCGGCGACGAATTCGGCAATCTTACCCACACTTTCAGCGCGACCGGCCCGATCACGGCAATCACGATCGCGGCGGCGGGCCTCGTCGACACATTCGACATGGCGGGTGTGACGCGGGGCACGGCCGAACGCATGCCGCTGGATATTTACCTGCGCGACACACCGCTGACGAGCATCGATGCCGACCTGCGCCATTTCGCCGACGAGGTCGGCGCTGCGGAAGCGGACAGCTTGGGCCGGCTTCACACGCTCATGGACCGGATCCACGAGACAATCCCAGTCGATCCCTCGGCAACCGGCCATGCGGCCGCCAAAGTCTTCGCGGCGAAATCCGGAAACGCCGATGGCCATGCCCATGTTTTCATCGCGGCTGCTCGGCACCTGAGCATTCCCAGCCGATACATCAGTGGCTATCTGGTTCAGGCGCGGGGCGCGAATGCGCTCTGCCATTCCTGGGCTGAGGCCTTTATACCGGGCCTGGGATGGGTGGGGTTCGATCCCGTCAATAATCTGTGCCCGCAAGGGGAGCACGTGCGAGTGGCGACCGGCTTCGATTCGATCGGCGCCGCCTTCATTCGCGGGCCCGACCCCAAACACACACTGCATTCGCTAAAAATCACCGCTGTCGGTTAGGATCTGTCGACGCTCAACGCACGGACGATTTGAGACGAATGGTCTCACCGGCTCGCACGCAGTCTTTTGGTCCCGTTAAGCCTGTCTTTCATTTTGCCCATTTGTGTGAAATCGCGCGTCGAACATCGCTAATCCGCCTGTTGTGCAGCGCACAAACGTGTTTATGTTGAATTATGACAATACGACCGCGGCGAAGCGTCCTTTATGTTCCAGGATCGAATCCGCGGGCGATCGAGAAGTCGCGATCGATCCCCGCCGACGTTCTCGTGTTCGACCTTGAGGATTCGGTCTTTCCCACGGATAAGGCGGACGCCCGCGCCATGATCGTCGAGACGGTGCGCGCCGGAGGGTTCGGGGCGCGGGAAACCGTTGTCAGGGTGAACGGCCTCAAGACCGAATGGGGTGCAGCCGATCTGGCCGCCGCCGCGCGTTGCGGGGCGGATGCTGTGCTGTTGCCGAAGGTCGCAACCCCCGGCGACATCATGTTCGCGGCCGCCGATCTCTATAAGGCCGCGGCACCCGACAGCCTTGCACTATGGGCCATGCTGGAGACGCCAGATGCCGTGCTGAACGCCTCCACGCTCGCCCGCACGGCGGCCGATCCGGCGTCGAGACTCGCCGCTCTCGTCATGGGAACCAATGATCTCGCCAAGGAGACCCGGATCAGACTCCGGGCCGGGCGAGCGCCTCTCGCGGCATGGCTCTCGATCTGTGTCGCCGCCGCCCGCTCGGCCGGCCTCGACATCATCGACGGGGTTTATAACGGCCTCGACGACCCGGAAGGCCTGCAGGCGGAATGCGAGCAGGGACGCGATTTTGGCATGGACGGCAAGAGTTGCATCCACCCCGGCCAGATCGGGATCTGCAACCTCGTCTTCTCGCCTCAGGCCGAGGAAATCGCTTGGGCCCGCAAGGTCGTCGCCGCCTTCGCACAGCCGGAAAGCGCGCAAAAGAGCGTGTTGCGAATCGACGGCTTGATGGTGGAGCGGCTGCATGCGACGGCGGCGGCTCGCGTCATCATGTTGGGCGAGGCGATCGAGGCTGGCGGCAGGTAACGGGCTTTGACCGGACGTTGCTTTTCGAGCTAGATTTTGGACGGCCATTGGTATGGCGCGACAATGATCGGATCGAGGAGACCGACCGGAATGGGAGGCAGCCTGAGCGCGTCGGCATCTGTCGGGCCGGCTTAGGTATCCGTCGGCGCGTATTGGCGATGATCGACCGCATGGCGATTGAATCAAAGCCTAACGCATCGCGACGATTCCCTTTCGGCCCGGACTGCTCTAACTGATGCCGCGACAGCTATGGTTCGCTTCGCCGATCCCGCCGCTCCAAACCGCTCCGGCCGGTTGAGCGGCCAAGGTCCGAACCGTGGCGAAGGCGAGGAAGGATCAGGCATGGCGGATAACGAGAATGAAGGCTCCAGCAGGTCGTTCCGCCAGAATCCGAACAACAAGAAGCGGCGGGAGCCCCCGATCATCGACGGCAAGGTGACCGATGTGTCGGTAACGGCACCCTTTCAAGAGAGCGATCCTGAGCTGTCGACCAAGCCAGAGAGCGAAATCGTCGACCACGTCCCCGTTGCCCAACCCACCGAGGCCGAGGAGCCGGTGTTGTTCGGCCAAGCCTCGCGCGGAGCGGCCTTGCCTTCCGCAGAGCCCGATCGCGCTCAAAGTCCTGCGACGGACGAGGGGAAGGCGTTAGGCACGGTCGATCCCGTCCCGGCTGAAGACATGGCGGCTGCGGGTTCAGACCGGGAGACCGGGTCCTCGTCCGAGCCGGCCTCGACCGCTGAGACCGAAAAATCCAGCGAGGCTCTGGATCCATCGGTGTTCGGGTCTCCGGTGTTTGACGATAAACCGCCACCCGCTGGCGCCGAGCCCATGCCGCCCTTCATGCTTCCTCCGCCCCAACGCTCGCCGGCCGCACTGCTTCTTGGAGGCCTTGCGGTCATCCTGCTGCTGGTGATCGCGGGACTGCTGTTCTCGGGAAGCCCGCGCGGTGCGACGGACGATCTCAAAGCGGCGCTGGACGGCGCCAACGCCCGCATCACCGCGCTGGAGGCGCGAGTCGATCCTGCTTCGCTAACCGCGAAAGTCTCCGATCTCGATCAGCGGACGACCGCCTTCGATACGGCTATAGCGTCTTTAAAAAAGACGAGCGACGATCTGAGCAAGAGATTGGGCGATGTCGCGGCCGAAGCCCAGGCCAACTCCGCCGTGATTGCGGCGCAGGCACCACCGACGCCGGCCCCACCAGCGCCGGCCGACGGGACGGTTTCGGGGGCTCCGGCAGCGAAGGCGACACCAGCAACCCCGGTGGCTTCAGCGGCGGATTTGGCGGCCTTCGCGAGTCGGCTGGATGATCTCGCCCACAAGGTCGACGCCGTTCCGACCGAGGCCGCGACAAATATCGATCTCGCGCCGCTGCAAAAAGCCGTCGCCACCCTGTCGCAACGCCTCGACGCGATGGCTTCCGCGACGGCTGTCGACCTCGGACCATTACAAAGCCAGCTCGCCGAACTCGGCAAACGGGTGGAGACTCTGGGTCACGGGCTAAGCGACCTCAATGCCGCGGTAGCCGCCTTGCCGAAGGTGGATCTCGCACCGCTGCAGGCCGGTCTCGCGGCCACAGAGCAGCGGATCGCGCTTCTCGAAAGCGCCTTGGCGGCGCCCAAGGCGGACGATCAAGCCACCGAGGCCCGGGCGGTCGGCAGTGCCGATGTGTCTCGTGCCGCGCCGCTCGCCGTCGTGGCTCAGACGGCCGCCCGGCTCATCGACGAAGGTCGCCCGATGGCGGCGGAAGTCGATGCGCTGCGCTCCTTAGGCGTCGATGACGCCGCATTGGCACCGCTGAGCGCCGTCGCCGAGAAGGGCGCTCCCACGCCGGCCGCGCTCAAGGCCCAATGGGCCGATGCCGAACCCGCTGTGGATGCCGTGATCCGTCCCAACCTCGGCGACAGCCTGCTCGACAAGTTCGCGGCGGGCGCACGCCAGATCGTCACTGTCCGCAGGGTCGGCGCGCAGACGGGCGACGATCCCGCCTCGCTCGTCGCCCGTATCCCGGCGGCGCTCGACGACGGCGATGCGGCGGCGGCCCTCGCGGCCTGGGCGAAGCTGCCCGAGGCCGCGCGCGCTGCTTCCCAGGGCTGGGCCGACGCGGCGCGGTCGCGCATCGATGCCGAAACAGCGGCGCGGGGTCTGGCCGCGCGGGCCATCGAAACACTCGCCAAGGCGAAGGGTTGACATGGTCCTCGACGCCACTCGGCCGTCTCCAACGACCTTAGATCGCGATGTCATCCGAACACCCGTGCCGACTTTTCGGCGTCATGATCTAGCCGGGCCGGCTCTATCGGCCCGATTTCGCACAACGGGGCGGCGCTCGACGTCGCTCCCGAGGATGAGGAAGAACCACAGATGATACGCGTGCTGATCTATTTCGCCGTCGTGGTTCTGCTGGCGCTCGGGTTCGTTTGGCTGGCCAATCATCCTGGCACGGTGATGGTCACCTTCGGGGGCCGGGAGTATCAGGCTTCGACACTGGTCGCCTTCATTGGGCTGATCCTCAGTGCGGCCATCCTGTCGATCGCTTGGGGGCTGCTGCGTTTCACCTTCAGCATCCCGTCGATCATGACCATGGCCTCGCGCAACCGGCGACGGCAACGGGGGCTTTCTGCGCTCTCTCGCGGCATGGTCGCCATCGGGTCGGGCGACAAGGAAGCGGCGTCGCGCTATTCCTCCGAGGCGAGTCGATTCCTTAAAAACGAGCCTATGGCGCTCTTGCTCAAGGCTCAGGCGGCGCAACTGTCGGGCGATCGCGAGGCCGCTGAGCGAATATTCACAGAGATGCTGGGCCATGGCGAAACCCGCGCCCTCGGGCTTCGGGGACTGCATATGGAAGCGCAGCGCCGGGGCGACGCCGAGGCGGCGTTCAGCTTCGCGGACGAGGCCCTGAAAACGGGCACATTGCCATGGGCCGGCCAAGCCGTGCTGACCTATCGGGTGCAACAGCGCGATTGGGCCAGCGCGCTGTCGGCGGTTGAGCGCAACGCGGGCGGCCGTTCGATCGACCGGGCCACGGCACGGCGGCAGACTGCGGTGTTGAAGACTGCCATCGCGCTCGATTGCTCCGACCGTGACCCCGACGAAGCTTTGAGTCTCGTTCGCCAAGCCCTCAAGGCCGAGCCGAACCTCGTGCCGGCCGCCGCCCTCGCCGGTCGCCTGCTGACCCGCAACGGGGACATCCGCCGCGCCTCGAAACTGATCGAGAACGCGTATCGGGCGACGCCCCATCCTGAACTCGCAGCCGCTTATGTGGGCGTTCGGCCGGGCGACTCCGCCTCTGACAGGCTGGCCCGGGCGGAAAACCTGGCCAGTCTCGCGCCGGACCATCCCGACAGTTGTCTTGTCGTCGCCCAATCGGCCCTTGAGGCGCGGGAATTCGAAAAGGCTCGCCGTGCGCTGGCGCCGCTTCTCGGGCGCGACGAGCAGCAGCGCCCAACCGCTCGAATCTGTCTCGCCATGGCCGAGATCGAGGAAGCGGAACATGGCGAGACCGGCACGCTGTTCGAATGGCTCCAACGAGCGTCGCGAGCGCCTCGAGACCCGGCATGGGTGGCCGATGGCGTCGTGTCGGACCATTGGGAGCCCGCATCCCCGGTGACCGGAAGGCTCGATGCCTTCACCTGGATGCCCCCGAAGGAACAATTGAGCGCGCCGCTCGATCTTAGGGTGTTGAAATACCGCGCACCTGCTGAACAGGAGTTCAGCGGCACCGCGACGCGGGCACGACTGCCGGCGGGCGTCGATCAGGCAACAGCCGTATAGGGGCGAGGCCGCGTGAGGTCGATCATAAGGTTCGACCGACGCTCGATCGACTCTACGGGATGTCAACTCTGGCGATCGCGACCGGCATCCTCCGACCGCGCGCCAATCGCTGGTCGTCTACACGATAAAATCTGGACCGCATAAGTGCTTGGGCAGCGGTGTATCGAACAAGAAGACGGTTCCACGGGAAATCTTGCGCCCGGACTTCACTTTGCGCTCGCCCACCATCACGATCGATTGCGGGTTGACCTGGGAGAAATCGGCTTCGACCGCCACGCCAAGCGCCGACACGTTGATGATCCTGGCGCTGATCTTCTTCCCGCCGTCCGTCATTAAAACGGTCCCGGTTCGGCGCGGCACGAACCGCTCCGCGCCCCGCGTATCGGTCGAAAAGGGTGCTGGCTCGGGAGGCGCCGGCCGGAAATCGGCGCGGCTCGCCGGGGTGAGCTGGCGGGGGACGCTCGTCGCAGAGATCGATCGGCTCTCGACCGGAGCCGGCTCGGGTTTTGTCTTCGACCAGATCGCTTTGAGGTTCAACATGCTCGAGCCAGACCTCGGTTTCAGCCGGAGCTGGCTGATCATCTGTCGTTCTTAAAAGCAAAAAGTTACCGGTCCGTGACCCGGGGCGGAGAAGATGCACATCCGTCGCTGGATCACAGTGTCTCTGAATGGCCCTCTCCGAAGACGTGACCGTGATTATTCCGCTGATATAAAGTATGATGTCTTCCGAAAGCCCATGCTGATTTTCGGGTATTAGGCTTTTGTGCTCCGGGTCTAAACCTTGTTCCAATCCGGACGGACGCTGCTATTTGTGGGCAACATCAAGGCCGCGCGATGCCGCGATCCTTAGCCCGATGATCAATGCCGCCCCCTGCAGTGCGGCGACAAATGCCGCGACCCAAACCCACCCGCCGGTCGACCAAAACCAGCCGCCGCCGGTGCCTAACAGGCTCGATCCCGCATAGTAGCTCAGCATGTAGAGTGAAGCTGCCTGTCCTTTGACCTGTCCGGCAAGCCCGCCGATCGAACCGCTCGCCACCGCATGGCCGGCGAAAAACCCGAAGGTGATCAGGGCGATCCCGAGAATGACCATACCAAGCGGCATGAAGAGCGTTGCCCCGACGCCGCCAAGGAAGACCAGACAGGCGGCGCTGATGACCGGTCCCTTGCCGAATCTATTCGCCATAGCGCCGGCGAGCGCCGATCCGGCGGTGCCGAGAAGATAGAGCGTGAAGACCAGGCCTTGCTGGGCTGCATCGAGGCTGTAGGGGGCGGCTTCGAGTCGAAAGCCGGCGTAGTTATAGATCGCGACAAAGCCGCCCATGCTCACGAACGCGAAAGCATAGAGGACGCGCAGGGCCGGATTGCGAAACGCTGTCGCGAAGGCGCGGGCCTGGGAGCCGAGGCCGAGGCTGCGGGGGTGAAAATGACGGGCGGTGGGCAACAGGACGGCGAAACCCAAGGCTGCCACCAACCCAAGAGCCGCGATGATCCCGATGGCCGCGCGCCGTGACAGCAATGAAGAAGCGAAGCCGGTGATCACGCGCCCGCTCATGCCCCCGACGGCGGTGCTCCCCACATAGATTCCCATGGCCAGGCCTAGGCCTTGAGGCTCCGTCTCCTCCGCCAGATAGGTCATGGCAACGGCCGGCACGCCGCCAAGCGCCACGCCTTCGAGCGCGCGCAGCACCAGGAACAGAGGCCAGGACGGAGCCAGCGCGGCTGCGGCATTGAAGGCCGAGGCGGCCAGCAGCGCGCCGGCCATCACGGATTTCCGGCCCCAGAGATCCGAAAGGGACGCCGCCACCACGAGAGACGGCGCCAACAGGCCGGTGCTGAGCGAAATCGACAGAGAACTGATGGCGGCGCCCACCCCAAAGGCCCGGCTCAAGGTCGGCAGCAAGGGTTGCGGGCAGTAAAGCAGGGAGAAGGTCGCGAAACCGGCCAGGAACAGCGCCAGGGCCGCGCGCCAATAGCGGGCACTGCCGACGGCGTTGTGGGGCGGCATTGCGGTACCCGATGTGACGTCCTGCGGATAGGCATATCGGGGACCCGCCGTGACACCTGCGGAATGCTCAAGATTCAAAACGCCTGTCTCCCGTGATTGAACCACATCATACCGGACAAGCGTTCACGCCAAAAGCGCCCCGATGCGGCGTTTCTGATAGGATATCCAAGGATAAAAACGACGAAACACCCGGCGCCCTTCCGGGCACCGGGTGTTCAATGGTCCGCCGAGAATTAATATAAGGTAGCCTCGCCTTACGTCCTATCCAGCCAACGAACTTATGCACATGCAAAAGCCAGCAATAGGCGAATGATCACAGCTTTTATCGCTTAATGCTATTCTCCCGATCATCGAGGCTGCGCCTGAGTACGTGAATCATATCGGTGTATTGGTCGCGAGTGGTGTCGGCGGACTTCGCGGACCGGATAGCGGCCGCAAGCTCCGTGAGCGCCGCCGTCAGGGTGATCAAAGCCTCTTGAAGTTCGGTCGGCACCAAAACCTTTCTCCGGACGCGCTCGCCTCCCACCATCCCCGCGAAAGCCGCCAGAAAAGCCGCGCAAAGCGAGCCGAAGGCGATGGCGTCAGGGGTCGTCAGACCGAGCATCTTGTGCCGCCTTGTAGATCGCCCGGAGTTGTATTAGCGCCACGGCCGCATAGGCCGCGCCACAGCCCACCACAGCGCCCCAGGTCGAGGCATCCAGGCGGGCCAGAGCGGGTTGGAGCATGGTCCAGGACAATTGGCTCCAGGCCATGAGCCCATAAGTGGCGCAGACCATGCGGGGTACGGCGAGCCGTGCCCCGCTGTCGAAAGACGCCTGCGCCAACACACGGACCCCCGCCGATGTGCCGAAGATGCAAGCCCAGAAGCTGATCCCGGTCGTGGACAAGGACGAACCGCCGGACGAGGGAGCGTCGAGGATCACGCAGCCGAGGCAGAGCGTCGCGCACCGGACGACGCCGATGAGGCCGCGCGGGACCTCGACCACCCCTTGCCCAGGGCGCTGACGGCTCGGTGTTGCGCCCTGCCATGAGATAATCCTTCGCATGGTTCAAAGCCTTATCGTGCGGGGCGCAGCCTGACCGAGGGCGCAGGACCGATCGCCGAATGCAGCATGGAAACCATCTGATCCACCCTGTCGGACGAGCCTTTCGAGGCGCCGAGGTAATAGTCGACCACGGTGCCGAATTTCGCGATCAGCGCGCCGACGATCAACTGGCCGACCGCCGATTCGACGCCATAGCGGTAAACCACCACCAGCGCGACGAGGCAGAAAGCGGCGACCACGATGCTGGCCACGACCGGCGGCCCCCAGGCCAGGGCAGAATGCGCGTTGACGAGATTGAGTTCGGCCCCCCGGGCATTCTCGATATTGGCGAGATCGAGCTCGGCCTGGGCCTTCGCCGAGGCGATCAAGCCGGCATGATCTGTATCGAGCTTGGGGAGGACCGCCTTGGCCTTCTCGGGATCGGCCTGGATTTGGGCTTCGATGTCGGCTGGTCCAGAGCTTGCGGCTCCGAGTTCGGAGGCGAGGGTCTTGAGGACGGCACCGACGATACCTCCGAGCAGCGGGCCGCCAGCCGCGGTGGCGGCCGTTGTCAGCAGGCCGGCGATGAGCGGAGCGCCGTAGCGTTCGAGGGTGGGAATGAGGGTCGAGAAATCCATGGGTCAGGCCGCTTTCTTCAGTGTGAGCGCCACGAACAGGCGATCGAACCAGGTTTGTCGCGCGACGGGAGGGGTCGGCGCGGGCGGCGCGGCGGAACGGCCCGGCGACGCCACGGCATCGGCTGGACCGAAAGGCTCGTCATAATCGTAGAGCGCCGAGGCCCGCATCAAGCCGATGAGCTTGTCGCCATAGCGGGGATCGGTGGCATAGACGCCGGTCAGCGCCCGGGCGAAAGCATCGGGATCGTGCCGCACCAGGCGGGCCTTGGCGTAGTGGCTGTTCGTCGCGAGCAATTCGGCATGCGCCGAGAACGCCTCGGGCAGCGAAGCGAAGGCCCGGAACCGCGCCGAGACGACAACGAGGCGTCCCTCGATCTCTTCATGGGTGAGGCTCACGACCGAGGGTTGCGTGCCGATCGCCTTTATGCCGAACGGATTGTTGGACCCCGGCGGCATGCTGGTGCCCCAGGCGCTTTCGAGCGCCCATTGGGCTAGGCAGACGCTGGCCGGGATGTCCCAGGCGGTGTGCGAGGCACGCGCCGCAATGATGATATCGGATGGAAGGCGTGCTGACGGCATGGGGGCTCCGTGGCGAGACTAAAAGTTGGACGAACGCGGATGGTCCGCTCAAGGCGAGGTCGGCAGGCCACTGTTGGGGTCGATCCGGCCCGGCTCGATCGGCTCCGGGCTTCCAGCACGGCCGGAAAGAGCGACGACATGACGATCGAGTTCGTCGGCCGCTATGGACGAGACTGCCGTCAGGCCGCCGACGAATTGAGCCTCGAAAGCCGCGAGCCGCGTCTCCATCGCGATCGCAAACTCGGCTTTGGCGACCGCGATCTCCCCTGCGACTTTGGACTCGATTGCGTCCATATCCTCGGTTAGCCTATGCGTGAACTGAGCATGGCGAATGGCGTTGGTGATGACGCGTTCGAGCTTCTGGTCTAAATCGCTGATCAGCGACATGACATTCCTCCTGGGGGGTGTTGGCCACGAGCCTCGGTGTACGGCCATGCGCCCTTCTGGCGCGGGGCCGCTCGGATGTTCGGGCTTGGGGGGATCGACTGAGCGGATTGGGACGGCGCGATGCGCCGGGGCGCGACGGAGACGGTGATGGCGATCTATCTGGTTGATTTCTCTTTGCGCGCGATGGACCACGACTACGCGCCCCTTTGGGGCGTAATGCAGAAGGCCGGCGCGCAGCGGGCGATGGACACAACGTGGTTCGTGGATGTTCAGCAGAGCGTAGGGGAGCTGACCAACGCGCTCCTGAGCCACATCAGGCCCCGAGATCGCCTCCTCGTGGTCGAAATCGCCACCAACGCGGGCTGGTCGGCGACCGCTATGGACGATGAAACCAAGGATTGGCTCAAGCGCAGGATGAAGGTGCTCATGCCTGCGGCAAAACCCGTCGAGGACCAATCCGCGACCGAGACACAGGTGTCGTGATCAAAGGCCGATTGGGACGCCGACCTCGTCCGATCAAGGCCATCTCGAAAGGGGCCAACACATCAATCGAGGCGGTTACGCTTCGGGGTTCCTCGTCAAAACCGACAGTGCCGCACGGATCGCCGCCTGGGACCGTTCAAGCACGACGATGATTTCGTCGACGAGTGTTTCCTTTTCAATGATCTTATACGTCATGGGTCCGTACTGCTTGGTGGTCGCGGCAATGAAATGCTCCGCCTGTTCACTCAAGGCATAGGCCCTGACCAGGACTTGGATCTCTTTGTCGGGGATTAATATGATACGACCCACGTTTCCTCTGTAAACCGAGGTGCAGGCCCGCGATGACAAGATGAACATCTGTCCTTCTTTGATGCGTCGCGAATTTTCGTTCTGAAACGATAGCAGCTCCGTAAGCTCAGATTGTATGGCCGCTTTCAGTCTTTTTCCGTCTCGTAATGTATTGTGGAATATCCGACCCTGCGCGACCAATAAATTCACCATAGCGACCGTCGTCATCACGATGATAAACGTCATTATTTTTCCCGGCTGACATCGATTATACAATATAAAAGCCAGGTCGCTCTATATTATAATATGCCGACATGAGCAAGTGTGGCGCTAGGGACACCGGATCTGCCCAGGGATTGGTCAGATTTGAGTGGGAACATGACGATCATTTGACGCGACCCTGAGCAGACCTGCGTCATCACCGCAATTTCGTCACATCGATCGCTGTCGCGATGGTCGGCGTCACGGCGGCGAGAAAATGGATGCCCTCATTGCTCGGCGCGCCGAAATCGACCCGCATGATGCCGGAATTGAACGACGTCTCGATCTGCGCGGTGGCGTCGAAGATCCCGGTCAATGGGTGTCCGGCTTGCCCCATGACAATGGCACCTGTCGTGCCAACCGCGACGGCGACGCCGCCGACGATCGGAGCGCCCGCCCGAAGCCAAGTGTTGAGGCCGACACGCACGGCCTCCTGTGCAGCGTTGACCACGGTCTGGTTCGCCGTCGTCGCCCATGCATCGGTCGTCGTGGTGCGCGGCGTGATCGTCGTCTGCCAGACCGGGATGCCCCGCAGCGAGAATTCACTCCAGGTGGTCAGCATTAAGGCCTGGATGGCGGCCAGTGAACTGCCGCTGGCGAAGATGTCGTTGGATCCGAGTTCACAGACCGCAGATGTTAGATATTGAGGAAAGTAAGCCATCCGCCGCGAATGCGCGGCGACGAAGTCGGCCAGCGTTGTCGAAGACCGCGTGTTGGTGATGAAGGCGGCATTGAGCGAAATGCCCTTCTCGACATAACCCAGCATGCCGTTGGCGTCGATCGTGTCCTTGTAGCCGGCCGCGATGCTGTCTCCCAGGATGCCGATCGATTTCAGCGCGGGGTTGAACGGCGTCGCCAGAACGGCGATGGGTTCATAAGATTGGATCGAGGCGGTGCTGCCCGACATGGCACCGCTCGTATAGCTGACGTCGGCCCGGTGGCGCCAGCCGTGACATTGGCGTTGGTCCCCTCGGCATTGGCGCTGTTGAGCACCCGGCTGATGGGCCATTTGCCTCCAGCCGTCACTGTAACGTCAGGCCGCACGTAGAAGGTCGAGCCTCCGGTCACCGCGATCCCCAAAGGGTCGCTGCACGCTTGGCCACCTGGTTGGATCGTAACGGAGGTCTGGCCCTGGAATGTCAGAGGATAGCTGGTCGAGCCATATTCGAACCCTGCCTTGTCCGTGATCGGGTTATAGCCAGCCACCTCACCCGTGGCTGAGATGTACCAGTTGGCAAAACACACCACGATGCCATCGCCACCGCCGCCGGTGGGCACCACGTAGCGTATGCGTGAGGTGGCGCCTGTGGATGTGCCATCGGAGGCGAAGGTTGTAACGCTCGGGCCACCGAGCGCGCCGGCGCGCCCCGCGAGGGCACGAAGTCCCCCGCTGTAGCGCGGCGGCGCATATTGGGGCGTGGTGGCGGCCGGCACTGCGGCGGCCGGAGAGGTCGCGACGACAAGCGCGAGCAGCCCGGCAAGCAGGCGAGAGGTGGAGATCATCTTTGGCCTCATTTCAGATTGCTGTAGCCGCAGGTCGCGGTCGTGCCGGACGCATTGATGCTGGTGACCGCGAAGGGGAAGGTCTGAAACCCGACGACGGCGGGGACGACCAGGGTCGAGGCATCGGCGAAGGTCAGCGAGATATTCCCAGCGGCGCCGCAATTGGCTGCGAGCGAGCGTCCGGCCGGGTAGCTCGTCCCGACCGTCATCGACACCACGCCCTGGAACGCCGCGTTATTGGCATCGCCGGTCGGCAGCGGGTTGGTCGAGCCGAGCAACTGACCGTTGAGGTTGAGATAGACGTCGTCACTCGACGAACCATCGGCGTTGCGGTGCTGAGCGGCCTGGGACACCGTCGAGGCGCAGAGCAGCGCCACCGCCGCGAGCAGTGTGTTTCGCATCATCAAAAAGGTCCTTGTGGGAGAGGGTCGATCAGGCCGCGACGGCTGAATCGTTCGAGAGCCGGCGCCACGCGCCGTTGGAAAAGAGCACCGCGACACCCGTGCCGGCGCCCCCGGCTTCGCCCACCTTGCGGCCGTTCGAGGCGAAAGCCATGGCGCCCACCGTGCCGCCGGCCGGCAGGCCGGAGACCGTGAAGGCGGCCAGTTGTGCTGGCGCCGCCAGCGTCAGGCGTCCGTTCGCGGCGGTGACCCGTAGCGCGTCTATCCAGCTCGCGCCGTCCGCCGAGACCTTGAAGTGAAAGTCGTCGTCGCCCGCGAGCCCGATCTCGGCCCGACCGGAGAAATTATCCTGGAACAGGAAGGACGCCGTATGGCCGGCGGCCTGTTTGCTGAGCACGAGGCGGATGTCCCCGCTGCCCGACGATCCCGTACCGAGGGCGGAGAACAGGGCCGAGTTGAGGCTGGCCGAAAGGGGATTTGCGCTATCGGGCGCTGTGCCGATGCCGAGATCGATCACCCCGATCGCGCCGCCGACCAGCGGCACCCAGGCCGAGCCATTCCAGATCTCCATAGCGCCCAGCGTGTCCACATAGGCGATGAAACCCCGGTTCGGCGCGTAGAAACTCCAGGCGCCGTCCTGCCAGGCGGCTATGTTGAGATCCTTGCCGGCCCAGGCGCCGGTTCCGCCTGAGGCCACGATCCAGCACTGGCCGTCGCCGGGAGAGACTGGCGGCGCGCTCAAGGCGTTGGACTGTACTTGGAGGTTCACCAGCGCGTCGAGCACGCTCAGCGCCGCATTATGCGTGACGCTTTTCTGGTTCTGATTAGGATCGATGAACGGCAGTTTGAGGTTCGGTGTGTTGCTCATAGGTAAACCGTCTCCGTCGACACCTGGCCGCGTCCGTAAAGGGCGCTGATCTGGTAGAGGTTGAGCCTGTACGACAGCTGCGGGGTGCCGAAGTCGGCGGCCTGGTCGGCGGCGGCGTAGAACCAGCCTGGCGACGAGAGCCCGGCGACCGTTCGCACTACGTGACCGGTCCCATCGAGGACTTCGAGGTCATAGACCTCGAAATCCTCGTTCAGCGGCACGACATCCGGGTCCCAGGCGTCCCCGGCGAAGCGCGTGCGCCGCGCCCAGCTCAAAGCCACGTCGGCTGCCGGCCGGGCACGGATGCCGGCGATCCGGGACACCGAATAGGGCCGCAAGCCAACCCCCATAAACGCGAGGCTGATAGCGGTGTAGCGCGCATCCGCCACCGGATAGGGGCTTGGACCGTACCGCAGGCTTTGCACGAGGCCGCGCTGGTTCAAGGTCATGTCGAGCGGCACGAGGGCGGAAGCGTCGAGGAAGACGACGCGCGCGCCGGCCGGAACCGGGTTCGCCATGGCGCCTTCGGTGCCAAGCTGGCCGCGCAGGAGCTTCGTGAGATTGTAGCTGCCGACGCCAGTCAGCGCGGCGCTCTGGAACTGCAGCACCTCCCACTGGCCGAGGGCGGCGTTCTTCACCGCCAGCGCGCCTGCCCCGCCCAGAACCTGGGCCTCCGTCAGCGACAAGAGATTGGCCGCGCCATAAAAGCGCAGCGAGACGGTGTTGCCATGATCCCAGCGCCCCACCGGCCCGGCGTAGAGCGGCGATGTCAATTCCCCGATGACGGAGGGACTGTCGAGCGTCGTCACGAAGTCGAAACCGCCACCCCCGTTGCCCCGATAAAGATCGATCCCGGCCCAGGGCGACGCATAAGCGACGACACGCGGCGCCCAGGGTTGCGCTTCAGCGCCCGTGACGAGCGGCAGATCGAGAAATTCGATCACCGGCGGCCCCAGCGTCCTCGGCCGGGGCGTCGTCGGCTGCGCCTCGGGTGACGAGGAGACCTTCAGCAGCGAGGGATCGAAGCCGACAAGATCCATCGTCCGGTAGGTGGAGGTCTCGATCGATCTGACCCGAAACGGCAGTTGCAGCCCGTCGATCGCCAGCGTCAGCGCGTCGCCGGCATCGAGCCGCAGCAGTGACGGCGGCAGCTTGATGCGCCCCGTCTCTCGTCCCGCCCAAACCTGCTGGAGCAGGCTTCTGGCGATATCCGACGCATAGGTGCCGTCGAGCGTCGCGGCGGTCGAGACGGTGGCGACATTCTGGCTGTTGCCGATCGCCTTGCGGGCCTCGACCGCGGCACTGCCGTAGGAGCGGAACGGATCGGCGAAGCTGATCCGCAACGCGCCGGGCAGATCGGTGTCGGACGATCGCGTCAGCGCGTAGCCGGGGTCGGTGGCGCCGTCGATGACGAAGCCATCCGCATCGATAGCGGTGACCCGCACATTGCCCTTGGCGAAGAACTTTATGGTCCCGTTGCTTTCGCAGGCGTCGAACTGGAAGGCATCCATAAGCCCGGCCAGGATGTCGCGCGGCGAGGACAGCACGGAGGTGGCATAGCCGAGCACGAGCGTCGAGGCGCTCTGAAGGGCGGAGCAGTCATACTGTGTGACGCCAACGGCGGCGCAAAGCTCGGCGATGATCCATTGCAGCGGCACTTCTTCCAGCCGCCCCGTCAGCCAGTGGCCAAGTTCGTAGTTCGGCGTGTCATGCCAGACCGAGGTCAGCCCCGGAAAGTTGGGATAGGGCCGCGCGTCCCAGGCCCAGGCGAACATATTCGACGTGTCGAGCATGGGGCCGCCGTAGACGCTCGATGTCGGCGCATTGTCGCGCCATTAGGCCAGGATCGTCTCAAGATAGGCGCGCTGGACGGGGTCGTCTTTCGAGCCCAGAGAGAAATAAGGCAGGAAGCTTTCCGAGCTCTTGGGGTCATAGAAGACGTTGGGTTGGTTCGGCCCCTTGTCCACGGCGGGACAGCCGAACTCCGTCATCCAGATCGGCTTTCCCTGCGGCGCGTAGCCGGTGGGACTGCGGTTTTCGGTGCCGGCGGGCCGGCTGTAATGGGCGTTCGCCCACCAGTTGCGAAAATCCTTCTGGCGGAAGACCCAATGCTTGCCATGGGCCGTGTCGCGGATCGGGGTCCTCGTCTGCGACACCCGGTCGGCCAGGCTCGCATAATACCAGTCGTAATCCTCCCCGCCTTCGACGTTGCGGCCGAGATAGGCTTTATCATAGATCGTGAAAGGCCCGTTGACCGGATCGCCGTCGATATTGGGCGCGCCATCGCGCCAATCGGACAGCGGCAAGTAATTGTCGATGCCGATGAAGTCGATGTTCGGGTCCGACCACAGCGGATCCATATTGAAGACGACATCGTTGCTGCCGTCGGCCGGCCGATGCGAGTGATATTCCGTCCAATCGGCCGCGTAGCCGATGAGACAGCCCGAGCCGACGATGGCGCGCACCTCAGCGGCGAGGCTCTTCAGCGCATCCACGGCCGGATAGTCGCCGTCGCCGGGCGAGGATCGGACCTGTGTCAGACCGACGAGTTCAGAGCCGATGATAAAAGCATCCACACCGCCCGCCGAGACGCAGAGGTTCGCATAGTGAAGCACCATCACCGCATATTGAGCAAAGAAAGCGTTGATTTCGCTCGCGGCTTCGGCAGTCTTGTCGGGCGAACCCGGCTGGCCTGGAGCCGGAAAGCAGGTGACGCGGCCCCGCCACGGGAAGGCCGCCTGTTCGGTTGCCCCATAGGGATCGGGCAGGCCGTTGCCGGCCGGAACATCCATCATGACGAAGGGGTAGAACATCACCCGCAGGCTGTCCGCCTTCATGGCCTCGATGGCCTGAATGACGGTATCGTCGGATGGCGTGCCGCCGAAGGCCGGCACGAGGCCGGTGGTCGGCGCCGCATCCACCAGCCCCAAGGGATCGAGCAACGCCGGATCGATCTGGGACACCAGCGCAGCCGAGGCGCGGGGGATGCCGTTCACCGACCAATCGACCGGCGTCACGGTCTTCAGGTTGGTCTCGACCTTGGGCACGATCTGACACGAACCGGCCCGGATGTCCGAGCCGAACCAGGTGACGACGAGCGAAACGGCATTGCGGTTCGGCAGCGTGCTGTTGAGCTGCGCCAACGAGGTATTGAAATCGGTGTCGCCGTTCGGCGTGTGGACATTTTCGGGGAACCAAGCCCCGAACCCGTCCGACGACTGATAGGGCTGCGTTCCGAGGACAAATTCCCCGGCGCCCGGCAGCAAGGCGACCGAGCGCAGGAGGTTGGAGATGTCGTCAGGATCAGGGATCGGCGGGCTGCGCAGGATCTCGGCCGTGATCTGCGGCATACGGTTGCCGAAGGCATCAAGCGCCATCAGTTGGAACACGATGTAGCAGATGCCCCGATAGGCCGGCACGGCGCCGGTGCCCTCGACGGATTCGATGAAACTGTCGGGTCCCTGACTCTCCGAGCCGTTGTAGAACGCATAGCCATATTGGCTAAGGTCGAGTTCGTTGCCGTCGGCCCAGACGCGGCCGAGCGTGACATTGTCGCCGCCCTCGCAGAAGGCCACCGCGAAGGAGAGCTCGTAATGCGTGGTTTTGGTGGTCCTGCCAAAACCCTTGCCCGAGGCGCTGGGGTCGTTCGAGGTCGTGACCTGGAACTGCGTGGCCCAGATGACATTGCCGCCGAGGCGCATGCGGCCCCACAGTTTCTTGACCGCCGTGCCCTCGTTCGACGAGGTCAGCGCGATCGTGTCGAGCGTCGGGGTTTTGGGGCGCGATACGAGCGCGTTGATGAGGATGTTGTCGACGACCGCGCCGCCGACCGCCCCGATCGCCCCGCCGATCAAGCCGCCGATCGGACCGCCGAGGAACGTGCCCACGGCCGAACCGGCCGAGCGAAGAAGAAGCGTGGCCATTGCGGGGGATCCGAGCTGCTGTCGAAGTGGAGCGGATGATTTAAATCAAATATAGTGTTACACAATCGAACTAATGTGACATTAAAAAGCATTCCTCTTCGCTTCTTCGGAACTATGTTGACGAGAGCGCCCGATTATATTTGTGATATGGGGATAGGAGAAACCGTCTAGCGACGCATTCCGAGCAGTATTGCGGAACAACGCTGGTTTTGCCAGAATGAAGCGCACAATCTTTTGCGTCCCGAATTTGTCGATAGCGCTGATGACCGACCCCACTCCATCATCAAGACTTGACCGAATAGCTAAACTCAAGGGCTGGACCATCGAGTCGGTTCTGGCTGATCCGGGAGGATTGGATCTCATAGGCAGGGATGCTCGCGACTTTTGTTCGAACAATCGGCCGATCCTGGAACCGATCCTGTTGCAACGTGCCGCCGGTCCCGATGCGAAATACAGACTAGCGTCAGGAATACTTCTGTTGGAAATGGGCGCGGCCAGCGGCAGCCCCCTGGTACTGAATTCTCTTTCGGACCCAGACCCGGACATCGTCCGGGCTACGGTGTCCTTTTTGAGCCGCACCAGATTGCACACCGCCATAGGTCTGCTGATTCCGCTCGATCAAGCCGCTGCGGCGCAAGCCTTGCGCCCCTTCCTGGCGGCGGCAGACCCTGGCTTGCGAAAATCGGCGGCTGAAGCGCTTTGCCGTCTGCTTGCGATCGACCTCGTTCAAGAGCTGCGACCTTTGCTGGCGCACGAGGACCAACAGGTCAGGCAGGTCGCCCTCTATCATCTGTCCCTCTACCATGGCGACGCGACCACCTGGGCCCCGCTTCGGGCACTCTTCTTTGCCGTAGCGCCCGGAAAGCGATATTGGATCGTCCGATGCCTGACAGGATTCGCGGCTTGTTCAGATAAGAGCGTAAAAGGTGACGTGGCGATATTTGCCTATCAACGCCTCATCGCCCTCTACGGCCTTTTTGACATCGAATCGGCGAATGAGGCTTTCAACCTGCTTCACGTTTTGGAGACCTTGGCGCCAGCGTGGGAAAGAATTGCCTTGGAAGAGATCGCGGCTGCGCCCTTGGCGCCTTGGGTCAGGGCCATCGCGGTCGAGCGATTGGTGAAGCACGGCGAAGGATCGCCCTGGGAGGGCCGACTATTAGCTTTGCTCGATGACCCGACGATGGTCGATTCAGTCTATCCAATCATTTGCAAGATGGGCACAAAGGCAAAAACCCCAGCCATCATCGATCGGCTTCGGGTCGATATTCGAAGCGCAAAATCTTATCAGCGCTTGATCGATATCGTGGACGCCTTCATTGCTATAGACTTGGGAGACGACAGCGAACTCGGGAATGTGGTCGATCGTCTCGAAAGCCGACATCGGTTCGAAATTATTACGCGACGCGACCGGGTTACTGCCGGGGTGATGTTGGAGCATCTCGATCGCGCGGAGTTGCTCGTGGGTGTCGGAAGCGATATTCAGTCACGCTTCAAAGACGATTGGCTTGGCACCGACAGATATCTTGCGATTCTCGGCGTGCTAGGAAATGGAAAACGCTTCCACTTGTTTGACTGCAAGGGTTTTACCGGCTCCCACTCTTACACTGCTCTTATCGCTGAATTATTCGCGTTGGGCGGCGCGGACATTGACGCCGATAGGATCACATTGGCCGACGCACCCGACGGGACGTATCTATTGACTGTGGACTTCGGCCCCCGGCCGATCGTGATCGAGTTGAAAGATCGCGGTCGTTGGTTCGATCTCGATCGTCTTCTTGCGGGGTTGAATGGATTGCTGTCGGACCTGTGGCCCTCCTTGCAATATTATGCTGTTGCAACAGTCGATCAATATGGCCTAGTCATTCTAACCGATGCCAAGGCAATGGAGATCATGATATCGGAACTTGCTTTCCCGATCGAGGCCCGTTGGGGGGCATAACGCCGGGCTATTATGATCGTCAGAGTTGGCTCGGCTCGGCCTTTTGCAGCGCGACGGTCGCGGAGGCGGACGCATCCATCTGCCAGAGCGGACGAAACTCGAAGGTCAGAGCTGAAGGATCGACGCTGGCCGAGCGGAGGATCAGGCGGTCGAGCCGTTCCAACTGCGGCCGAAGGTCGATCTCCTGCCGGGCGCAGATCATGTCATAAAAGTTGCGGGTGTCGCTCTCTCCCGTGGCCGACATGCCGGCCGGCGACTGGCCGAGAAGGCGCGTCACTGGAATGTCGGCCGCCCCCGCCGCCACCTGCAAGAAGGTCCGCACCATCTCAGGGAGGCCGGAAAAATCGATCTTCTGCCGGCTCCAGGTCTCGCTGTCAACGCCGGTGTAATTTCAGGCCGGCGGGGCGGACCAAAAGCAGGCCAGTGGATCGGGCACGCCGACATGGAAAGGGCCCCGATCGGGGCCCTTTCCATGTCGGCTTAAAGTTTGGATCAGGCGGCCGTGATTTCGCCGGTGTCGGGATCGACGATCTCGGCGGTGGCCTGGTTTTGCTCCGCCCTCACCGATGCGCGCCGCCGGCCGACGGACTGTTTAAGGCGGTAGCTGTCGCCGTTCATGGTCAGGATGCTGACGTGGTGGGTGAGCCTGTCCAGCAGGGCGCCGGTGAGCCGCTCCGATCCCAGGACCGATGTCCAGTCCTCGAAGGGGAGGTTCGAGGTGATGATGGTCGAGCCCCGCTCGTAGCGCTGGGAGAATGTCTCGAAGAGCAGCTCGGCTCCGGTCGTCGAGAGCGGCACGTAACCCAGCTCGTCGACGATCAGCAGCTTCACGGCCTGCAGGTCGCGCTGGAGTTTGAGAAGGCGTCGCTCGTCCCGTGCTTCCATGAGCTGCGTCACCAGGGACGCCGCTGTCGTGAACGCCACGGTGAAGCCCTTCTGGCAAGCCGCCAACCCTAGAGCAAGAGCGACATGACTCTTGCCGGTGCCAGAGTTGCCGAGCGCGATGATGTTCTCCCGGCGGACGATGAACTCGCAGCGGCCGAGGTCCAGCACCAGCATCTTGTTGAGGCTCGGGATGGCAGTGAAGTCGAACGTATCGAAGCTCTTCACAGCTGGAAACCGAGCGGCCCGGATGCGGCGTTCGACGACACGGCGCTCCCGGTCGATCAGTTCCAACTCCACCAGGCGCAGAAGGTAGCCGGTGTGGTCGACCCCGCCCTGCGCGCACTCGCGCGCCACCTTGTCGTACTCGCGCAGGATCGTCGGCAGCTTCAGCTGCTTGAGATGGTGGCCGAGCAGGACCTGGGGCTTGCCAGCCCTGGTGCCACTCGGCATGTCTCCCTCGATCGAGGCCATCACGCCGCCATCTCCGGCACCAGCACGGCATAGTCGGCGGCCGTCGTCGTCTTGACCGCCAGTTGCGGCAGATGGGGATAGGCGGCGAGGTCAAGGCGGACGGGACGCCGCTCGATCCGCGCCAGCGTGATCTGTTTGACAGCATCAAAGCCAATGGCGCCGAGCCGAATGGCCTCGGTAACGGCAAAGGCCACAACATCCTGTGGCGCCGCCTCCATCAACCGCAGCACTTGGATGAACTCCCGCTTGCCGCGATTGCCCATTCTAGCTTCCAGGAGATGGCGTAGATGCTGGAACACCTCCGGCAGGTTCCAACCTTGCAGCGCCGCGGCTTGATCGAGCGCGTTCGGCTTCATCTCGATCAGCGCCAGATAGTGCAGCGGATCCGCAACGAACACGCCCTCGCCGTAGTGGCGCGGGTGCCTGGCGATCTCACGGCCGGCACACAGGATCGCGACCTCGTCGACGAACCCCTTCACCAGGACCTCCTGGAACCCGTAGGCCGTTGGCACCGAATAGTCGTTGCAGCGATAGCGGACGAGCGCCGTCGAGGAGACGCGGGCCGCACGCTTCTCGCACGGCTCGAGTGGCACGGCGGGCAGCGCCCTCAAGGCCTCGGTGTCGGCGACGAGCCGCTCGCCGATGGTGGCAGAGCGCCGACCGGCATGATCGGCCTGCCGCGCGCGGCAACGCTCCGCCAGCATGGCGTTCAGGGCGTCGAAGCTCGCCGCCGTGGGGATCGGCGTCATGAAGTTGGCGCGGGCGAATTTGACCAGCCCCTCGACCTTCCCCTTGTCGTTGCCCTTGCCCGGACGGCCGAAGCGGTCCTGGAACAGACAGTGGCTGACCAGCTCCGTAAAGGCGCGGGTCCGATCGCGCTTGCCGTCGCCGCAGATCTTGGCAACCGCGATCTTGGTGTTGTCGTAGAGGAGCGACAGGGGCACGCCGCCGAAGAAGGCAAACCCTGAGACGTGGCCGTCCAGAAACGCCTCGGTGGTTTCCCGGGGATAGGCCTTCACGAAGCAAGCATCCGAGTGCGGTAGGTCCAGGCAGAAGAAGTGGATCTTCTGGCGGACGCCGCCGATCATCGCGAGCGCTTCCCCAAAATCCACCTGGCCGTGACCCGGCGGATGAGATAGCGGCACGAAGGTCTCCCGCGCCCGCGCTCGACAGACCCGCACGTGATCCTTCACCACGGTGTAACCGCCGGCAAAGCCATGCTCGTCCCGCAGCCTCTCGAAAATCCTCTTGGCCGTGTGCCGCTGATTCATCGGCGCATCACGATCCGCCACCAGGATCGCGTCGATCACCGGCAGCAGAGGTCCAAGCTTCGGCTTTTCGGGCGGCTTCACGCGCGTGTACCCGGGAGGCAACGAGAACCGGCACATCTTCAGCACCGTCTCGCGGTTCAGCCCGAAAACCCGGGCGGCCTCCCGGCGGCTATGCCCCTCAAGGAACACGAATTTTCGAACGGCGGCGTAGATCTCCACGACGAACATCCCCGGCCCCCAAAAACGAGAGCCTATCCACTGGCCGGATTTTACTCCGCCCGCGTCAGCAAATCGCCGACGCTCCAGTGGCCTGGTTTGTCACCGCCCTACACATCTCGCCGTCGCCGAGCAGCAACAGATTGTTCAGCGACTTCATCGCCGCTGCATAGGAAAAGCGGGCCGAAAGTTGCGCCGTCGTGGCGGCGCTCGACAGATGCTCCGACAGGTTCGGCACGGTAACGACATCGACCTTCGCCTCGTGCATGAGGCTGGTCGCGCCCGTCGTTGTCAGCGCCACCGCATGGATCGCGTCGTAAAGCGTCTGCAAGATGCTGTCGGACCAGACCGACACGCCGATCGAAGGATCGGGCAGTTCGTTGCCGAGAAAGCGGATGACGCGCGAAGGATGGAGTTGCAGTGCGCCCCGCGTCGGCGCCACGATCTCGTACTATTCCGGCTCGCCGAACCAGGGCGAGAGCGGGTCGCGGTTCACGCTCGGGGTCGAGAGCTGCCAGCGGCTGACGACATGCAGGAACTTGATGCCGCCCGGCCCGATCCACTCTGGGACAAGTTCGCAGGCCAAATCGGTGGGGTCTTCTTCGCCGGTGCCGATGATGAGGGCCGCGCCGCCGTAGAGCCTGCCCAGGGTCAGGGCGCGCTGCACCAGCTTCCGCAGGCCGAAGCGGCGTTCCGCTACTTCCGCAATCGCTACCGAAGCCCGGTCACCCGACCAGGCGCGCCATTCGCGCACCATGTCATAGGGCACGATGTCGACGATCTTTCGGGCCAGCCAATCGCCCCGGTACATGGCTTCGACCTGGCTTCGGTCGAGACCGAACAGGAAAAAAGCGTCGCCCGCCGCTTTATCCTTGCCGGCGTTCAGCGACGCCGCCAGATTCGACAGGCTGTCGCGCGCGAAAACATCCCCCGAAGCCAAGCTCATGGGCACGCGCCTCCGGATTTTTGGGAATGATCGAAAAGAAAAGCGCCGCGAGAGGCGGGCTCTAGACCAAGTTCAGCAACCGATACCCGCCGCGCCTCACGGATTCGATGGCATAGCGTAAAGCATCGATGACATGGTTGTGGCGGTCTTCAAGCACCGGCAAGACATCGCCGGTCAGAGCATCGGTGTTGTATGAATAGAGCGTCAATTCATCGATCGCGTGCTTGCAGCTCGGGTGGACCACGATGTCATGCGCCTGGAGGAAGGCGACCCCCTCCTCTACCGAGCCCTTACCCTTGCGGGCCGCCTTGATGCGAAAACCCTCGCGCCGCATGGCGTCGATGAGTTCAGGGCGGGCGCTGTCGGCGAGGATCGGCCAGAGCGCGGCGCCCTGCGGCCCGTCGACGGTGCGGAACAGCGCGCCGATCTCATTGATGGGGCAGCCGACCCGATAGGCCTCGCGGTCCACATAGATGGTCCGGTCGAGCACGAAGCAACGCACCAGAACCGTCGGGTCGACCGCAAAACCCCAGTCGGCGCCAAAATAGGGCCGCGCGTCCCTCGGCAAATCGAGGCTGTCGATGCGCCAGTTGCGGAACACCCGTGTCTCGCCGTGGCGCTGATAGGCGCCATCCCAGATATGAGCGTATTTGTCAGGGTCGCGCTGCCGATCCCACAGGCGTTCGGTGTCGAGCACCGTCGGGAACCAGGGATTATCGCTGAAACTGACCGCGCGCACAATCGCATCCGGGCGCGCAGGCCCGGTCCTGAACATGGCGTCGACGGGATCGCTGGCGTGACGGGGGTTCCAGGAGAACCAGAGTTCGGACTCTGGCTTGCGGATGGTCGGGATGAGGATGTCGAGCGAGGTCTGCGACACGCTCGCGGCTTCCTCAACCCAGGCAATATCGATCCCTTCCATGGACTTGATCGATTCCGGATTAGACCGCAGCCCGGCGAAGACGAACTGCGAGCCGTTGCGCCCGCTAATGCCGGTTTCGGTGGAGCGATAGCGGCCTTTCAGGCCGAGCGCCGCGATGCGGTCATCGAGCAGGCGCTTCGAACTATCCTTGATGGATCGCTGGATTTCGCGCGCCGCAAGGATTCTGAGCGGCCGTTGGGAGGCGAGCAGCACCAACGCCGTCGCCATCGAATGGGATTTCCCCGATCCCCTGCCCCCATAGAAGGCCTTGTAACGGGCGGGGAGAAACAGCTCCCGAAAAGCTTGCGGGATCTCGATCTCACGGTTTCTCGGGCGGTGCGACGAAACGGACCGTGATGCCATGGCCCGTGTCATCCCCGTCGTTGGCCGCTTTCAGATTGCCGTAGCCACGGTCGATCAACGCGTTGATAGCGGAGACCCGGGCCTGCTCGCTCGTGGCCTCATGGGCCAACCGGGCCAATTCGCGGACCGCATCAGGAACGTAGGCCCGGATGGCGTCACGGATCGCCAGCGTGGCGTCATCAGGCGGCGCCTTGCTCTTAACGGCCCGGGGCGCCATGGCGGCTCCGCATCGATGGAGAGGATGTCAAGGCCGGGATGCCGGGCCGATCCGGGTCAAGACCGCATCTGTGCAGTTGACCGTCTTAGACCCTAACGGCCGACCAATGTCAAGAACAAATAGTGAACAAATTAGCTTTGCTCAAAGCGAGCCGAAAATAGTGTAGCGCGTCCAGACCCCGGCCATGAACCCCACCAGCATCAGGATCCCGTTGGGGATCATGCCGAACCCGCGTTCGCGCAGTACGGCGTTGGTGACCACCCCCAGGATAGCGGCCGCGATGGCGCCGATCCCGACAAGTCCCCACAGCGATTCTTCCGGCATGGCCAAGATGGCGCTTAACATGCTCCGACCTCGAAAACTTAACCTTCACGTCAGAAAGGCAGCATGGCATCCGATGCTCTAAAAATCCGTTCATGCCTTTCTTGTCTTATCGGGAGACATTCTGGTTCAGGCGGCACGAAATGGCATTTGGCAAAAGCATCCTGGCGGCCGGCATCCTCGTCGTCGCCGGCTTCGGGGGCGGCTTCCTGCTCAGCAATGGCTCGGGCCAGATCCTCGGCATGAAACCGCCGCACACGGCGTCCACCAGACAGGCGGAAGAGGGCGACGCGAACGAGATGGCGGCCGCCGCGATCGTGAACGCTGCGAATGGCGACGGTGAGAGCGGACAGGACGGCAAACATCCGACACTCAACCAGCATGGCGGGGGGGAAGGCGAGGGCGGCGAGGGCGCCACTCCGGCGGTGGCGGCAGGTTCCGAGCGAGCGGCCGGCGTCGCAGGAGGCGGGGTGGCCAAGGGTGGGCCGAAGCGCCAAACCGTCGCCCTGGCGGGAGCAGACGCGGCGGCCTTCCTGATCGGAAACACTGTCGACGCGAGCCTGTCTAAGGACGGGTCCCATCTCACCTACTACGCGCCGCGCGGGCTTCGCGCCGACGGGCATGTAGGCAGTTTCCTGGTCAAGCCCTGGCACTCCAAGGCGGGCTCGCTTTGCGAGCCAGGAAGCGATGGCATTCTGGTCTGCCGGCCGGCGCAGGTTCGGGGGGAGACCGGAGACCATGCGCCGGGTGCCCCTATCGGGACGCTGCTCGTCGCCGGCGACCGCTGGGTTCCGATCTACAAAGGGGACCGACTGGGCCTTCCGGACCACATTCCCTTCATCGACAGCACTGTCGCCGATGCCCAATCGTCTGCCGAATCTCCCAAACCTAGCACCAAGGGGCAACTGGTCGTTACCGCCCTGATCGGCCATGCGGTATCGATCGATCCGCCGGACGGAGCCAGCGACCACCCGGTGACAATCGTCTATTTTTCGGACGATGGGCACCGCGTCTCAGTGATCCGCCCCGTCGAGGGCGCGGATCTGTCCGACGGCGTCGCCGTCTCGGTGGGACATTGGACGGCCTCGAAGGGCGTCTTTTGTCAAAGCGATGCGACGCTCGGCGCGGGCATGGCCTGTTCCAAGCCGGAGTCTTTCAGCACGACGAAGGTCCGGCTCATCTCGACCAAGAAGGCGCCCGACCTTCGGCTTACCATTCTCACCGAGACCCCCAAACCGCACCTCGAAGCCGCGAACTGAACGGCGACGGTGGAGGCGGGTCGGGGATCGATCGCCACGCCTCCGGCCCAACACCAATGGATCGGCAGATCTACGTCATTCTATCAGCCCTTGGCCGCAGCCTCACGCTGCGCCACCAACGCGGCATCCTCCGCCGCTACCTTGCGAAAGGATGGGCGCGCGCTGATACGCTCGACATAGGCTTCGATCTCTGGCGTCTTTTCCACGATCCCGAACATCGTCGTCCAATCAAGCGCCATACCCCATAGGATATCCGCCGCCGAGAACCGCTCGCCCAACAGATAGGGTCCCCGTTTCAACTGGTCGGTCACGGTCCCGATCATCGTGTCGTAATCGCCGTAGGGCGACATGGATGCCTTGCCGGAATCGCGTTTCATTGCCTTGTCGACGACCGCCGGCTCAAAGCTCGACCCGCAATAGACCATCCAGCGCAGGTACGGCCCGCGCATCGGATCACCGATCACTGGGGCAAGCCCCTTTTCGGGAAAACGGTCGGCCAGATAGATGAAGATGGCGCCCTGTTCGGTGATGAGGGCGTCCCCGTCCTTGACGGCCGGCACTTTGCCTAAAG
Source organism: Lichenihabitans sp. (assembly GCA_965214365.1). Classification (GTDB taxonomy): domain Bacteria; phylum Pseudomonadota; class Alphaproteobacteria; order Rhizobiales; family Beijerinckiaceae; genus Lichenihabitans. Next base: position 128,238 of record CBDCBM010000001.1, on the reverse strand, counting down.
GGTTGACGGCGAGATAGGCCGGTTGGCGCTGCTCGCCCGCTCGCATGTTCAGCACATGCAGGTGGAACGGCGCGCCGAGCTCCTCGAGGAGAACCAGAGCGCCCGAGGAGCGGGTCTGCGGAGCGTGAAAGAACGTAACGTCGGACATGGGACGGTCTCTCTTTAGCGGACGATGACGTTCTGGAACTGCCAAGGGTCCTCGGCATCGGTGTCCTCGGGGAACAGCACGCCGCGATCCTTCATCGGCGTCCAGTCCGTATAGGCGCCGATCACCGGGCCGAGATAGGGGGTCTGGATTTCGAGGCAGCGGCGGAAATCCATCTCATCCGCCTCCACGATGCCGGCGTGCGGGTTCTCGATGGCCCAGACGACACCTGCCAGCACGGCCGACGTGACCTGCAGCCCGGTGGCGTTCTGATAAGGCGCGATCTTCCGTGTCTCCTCGACGGAGAGTTGGGAGCCATACCAATAGGCGTTCTTGGCATGGCCGTAGAGCAGGACGCCGAGTTCGTCGATGCCATCGACGATGTCAGCCTCGCCAAGAATGTGCCACGTCTCCTGGCGTTGCCATTGCGCGCCAGCCATTTCGTGCAACGACAGAACGGCGTCGTCGGCCGGGTGGTAGGCATAATGGCAGGTCGGCCGGTAGACCGCCTTGCCGTTCTCTGTGACGGTGTAATAATCGGCAATCGAGATCGACTCGTTATGCGTCACCAGAAAGCCGTGTTGTGGGCCGGCGGTGGGCGTCCAGGATCGCACGCGCGTTCCAGCGCCGGGGCGCAGCAGGTAGATGGCGCAATCGGGTCCGAAATCGTGCCGGCGCCCGTCAAAGGGCAGCGCTTTCTCATGCGTACCCCAGCCGAGTTCGGCCGGCTGAAGACCCTCGGAGACGAAACCCTCCACCGACCAGGTGTTGACGAACACACCCTTGGGCTTGGGCGACTTGGCGCGCTGCGTGTCACGCTCGGCGATATGGATGCCCTTTACACCAAGCTGCTGGGCCAGCGCCGCCCAGCCTTCGCGGGGCGCGTTCTCATCGACGCTGAGGCCCGCGCCTTCGGCGAGATTCACCAGGGCTTGCTTGACGAACCAAGACACCATCCCCGGGTTGGCGCCACAGGTGGTGACCGCCGTCGGGCCGCCAGGATGCGCGCGGCGCAGATCGAGCATGGATTCGCGCAAGGCATAGTTGGAGCGTTGCGACGCGGTCAGGCGGGTGTCGGTATAGAAGCCCGGCCAGGGCTCGACGACAGTGTCGATATAAAGCGCACCGATCTCCTTGCAGAGCCGGACAATGGCGACGGACGAGGTATCGACCGACAGATTCACGACGAAACCCTGCTTGCCGCCCTTGGTTAGCAAGGGCTTCAGCACATCGATGTAGTTCTCGCGCGTCAGGCCGAGATGCAGGAAGGCGATGCCGCGCTCGTCGAGCAGCGCCCGATCCGCGTCATCCGGCGCGATCACGGTGAAATTCGCCTTGTCGAAGCCGATGTGGCGTTCGAGCAGCGGCAGCGTTCCCCGGCCGATCGAGCCGAACCCGATCATGACGATGGGTCCGTCGAAGCGGACGTGCTGCTGCCAATCGGTCATCGAATATTCTCCAGGCCAGACCGGAAAAGCCCCGGTCGCTCGGGTGCGTTAGAGCGAAGGCTCACGTCATGGTCAAGCACGTCAAAGGTTCGGCATCTCCCCATGTGCATCCCCCCGATCGAAAAGTTCAGGCGTCAACTCTCGCCCCGCGTAGAGAATCGCAACGAACTCTTCCCCCTCCGGCAGCACCCGGAATGCGATCAGCACACGTTGCTCGATCGTGAACTGTTCTAAACCCGGCATTTTCAAGTGAGGCCTAGCGTCACCGTTACAGGAGCGTAACATCGGGCTAGCATTGGCCTTGGCGGCTGATTTGGACCTTGCGTGTCCTTCTCGTCCGTCAACCTCCGGGGACGCTTTCAGCCGCCTCTGGCCTGTCGAGATCGTGGGATCGCCGACAGCCAAAGGCTTCGCTCTCGTTCTCATCCGCCTTTGATCGATCGCGAGGCCGCATGGGCCGTCCGATCCATCACGGAGACTGATCCATGATCGACTTGAAGATAAATGGCGCCGCTCATAGCCTCGACGTCGCCGGTGACATGCCGCTGCTTTGGGCTTTACGCGACGTTCTCAACATGACCGGCACGAAGTTCGGCTGCGGCATCGCCCAATGCGGCGCCTGCACGGTTCACCTCGACGGGCAGCCGGTGCGCTCGTGCCAGACCGCCGTGAGCGATGCGGTCGGGCATGACATATCCACCATCGAAGGCGTCTCCGGCAAGGTCGCAGACGCCGTCAGGACAGCCTGGCAGGACCTTGATGTCGTGCAATGCGGCTATTGCCAATCCGGCCAGATCATGTCGGCGATCGGCCTTCTGTCGCAGACACCGAAGCCCAGCGACGCCGACATCGAGAATGCGATGGGTGGCAATGTCTGCCGCTGCGCCACCTATGGGCGCATCCGTGCCGCCATCCACGACGCCGCCAGCAAGCTCGCCTGAGGGGATCCCGACCATGTTCAGCAAGACCATGACCCGGGCCTCGAGCCCGTCCAACCCATACGTTTCCCCCCGCGCGCTGTCACGCCGCGACGTGCTTAAGGCTGCCGGTGCCGGGGTCCTCGTGCTCGGCGTCGTCCTGCGCGGCGGCCGCGCCTTCGCCGAGGAGGCGGCCGGCGGTGGTAAAGCCATCGCGCCGTTGGTGAACGATGCGCCACGACCGAACGCCTTCGTGCGTATCGCGCCAGACAATACGGTGACGGTGATCGTCAAGCACCTCGACAAGGGCCAAGGCGTGACCACCGGCCTGCCGACCATCGTGGCCGAGGAACTCGATGCAGATTGGGCGCAGATGCGCGCCGAATTCGCGCCCGCCGATGCGCAACTCTACAACAACCTCGATTTCGGACCAATCCAGGGTACCGGTGGATCGAGTTCTGTTCACAATAGCTGGATGCAATTGCGCAAGGCAGGCGCCGCCGCGCGGGCCATGCTGGTGGCCGCCGCCGCCGAGGACTGGAAAGTCCCAGCGACGGAAGTCGTTGTGAAGCGGGGCATGCTCAGCCATGCCTCCGGCCGAACGGCCACCTTCGGCGAATGCGCCGCCAAGGCGGCCGAACAGCCGGTTCCGGTCGAGGTGAAGCTCAAGGATCCCAAGGATTTCACGCTGATCGGGACGCAGCTTCACCGCCTCGACCATATCGTGAAGACTGACGGTTCGGCGAAATATGCGCTCGATATCCGTCGACCCGACATGCTCACGGCGGTCATGCAACGTTCGCCTCGCTTCGGCGGCACGGTGAAGAGCGTGGATGACAAGGCGGCCCGGGCCATGAAGGGCGTCGTCGACGTCGTGACCGTCCCACAGGGCGTGGCCGTCCTGGCCGAGAATACCTGGGCCGCCCGGCAAGGCCGGGATGCACTCAAAATCGAATGGGACGACACGAAGGCCGAAAGCCGGTCGAGCGCCGACATGCTGGCCGATTACAAAAAACTCGCGGCCACGCAAGGCGCGCTCGCCGTCAAGGCAGGCGACGCCGATGAGGCTCTCAAATCATCCGGCAAGGTGATCCGGGCGGAGTTCGTCTTCCCCTATCTGGCCCATGCGCCGATGGAGCCGCTGAACGGCACGGTGGAGAAGGCGGCGGACGGCTCCTACGATTTCTACGCCGGTTCGCAATTTCCCACCGTCGAGCAAGCTGTCGCCGCCGCGACGCTTGGGGTGACGCCAGACAAGGTCCGTATTCATACGGTGTGGGCGGGCGGCTCCTTTGGGCGCCGTGCGACGCCCAACGGCGATTACTTCGGTGAACTGGCTGCCATCATGAAGGCGTCCGGTGAAAAGCGGCCGGTTCATCTGGTGTGGACGCGGGAGGACGACATCAAGGGCGGCCGTTACCGCCCGATGTTCTACCACGCGGTCGAGGCCTCGCTCGATCCGAGTGGCGGCGTCGCAGCCTGGAAACATCGCCTCGTCGGCCAGTCCTTCATGCGCGGCACGGCCTTCGAGCCGATCATGATCAAGGACGGTGTCGATGCCACGGCGGTCGAAGGCGCGGCGGATCTGCCCTACGCGATTCCCAACCGCCTGGTCGAATGGCACGATGCCCCCTCGCCGGTCTCGACCCTATGGTGGCGCTCGGTCGGCCATAGCCACACCGCACAGGCCGTCGAAGTGATGATGGACGACCTTGCCCATGCGGCGGGCCAAAACCCTGTCGATTTCCGGTTGGGACTGCTCAAGGATCACCCTCGTCATGTGGGCGTCCTGAAACTGGCGGCGGGGAAAGCCGGCTTCGGCAAGACCATGCCGGCCGGCCAGGGCCAGGGCGTCGCGGTGCATGAAAGCTTCAACACGTTCGTCGCCATGGTGGCGGACGTGTCGGTGAAGGGAAGCGACGTCAAGGTCGATCGCATCGTCATCGCCGTGGATTGCGGTATGGCCATCAACCCGGACATCATCAAGGCTCAGATGGAGGGGGGCGCCGGCTATGGCCTCGGGGCCGCGCTGCGCAATAAGATCACCTTCGATAAGGGCTTGGTCGAGCAGGCGAACTTCGACACCTACGAGCCGCTCCGCATGAGCGATATGCCGAAGATCGAGGTCTACATCATGCCCTCGACGGAAGCGCCGACCGGTGTTGGCGAGCCTGGCGTTCCGCCGGTCGCTCCGGCCGTATCGAACGCCATCTTCGCGGCGACGGGTAAGCGGCTTCGCTCCCTGCCATTCGACTTCGACAGCTTGAAGGGGGTGTGAACGCGTCGGTCTCCAGGCTGGAACGGCCCTCAATGCCGGTCGCGCGAAGCGGCCGGCATTGTCTTTGTCGAGTGCTATTTTAGGCCGCTAGACGGTCCTCGCCTCGGCGGTAGCCGTCCACGATCAACCCTGCGGCCACGACGCGGCCGCTGGCTCGCGTCAGCGAACCTCTGACGAATTCGAGACCGAGAAAACGGTCGAGATCGACGGGACCGGGTAACACCAGCCCTTGGACCGGACCATGCGCAAAACCAAAGCGCTGATAATAAGGAGCGTCACCGACCAGGATTACGCCGTCATGGCCGAGTTTTCGCGCTCTCGTCAGACCATGATCGAGCAAGGCGCTTCCGATGCCCGCGCCCCGCTGCGAAGCATCCACCGCCAGGGGCCCGAGCAGCAGCGCCGCTTGGCGCCCAGCCTCGACATGCCAGAACCGCAGTGTTCCCACGATGGTCGAGCCGACCGTCGCCACGAAGCTGAGATCGGTCGCGGCCATTCGGTTCTCGCGCAGCCGTTCGCAGGTTTTGGCGAACCGACCGAGGCCGAAACTGCGATCCAGCAAGGCCTCGCGCGCTACGAAGTCGCGCGGCCGTTCCTCCCGAATTCGGAATTGGCCCGCGACCGGCCGCAACAGGCGGCGCAGTTCTGTCGCAGCAGACGTGAGTGAAGGGCGCAACGCAGCGTCCATCGGCATCATCCTTATCCGCATGGCATGAAGAGAAGCGGATGCGCTCAACCGCGCACCGCCCGACAATGTTCCATCCCGCCGCTGCGCGCCGGAGATGCGACGGTCGTTAGATGACGTAGGATTTCAGCGGCGGGAAGCCGTTGAACCCGACCGCCGAATAGGTGGTCGTATAGGCGCCAGTTCCTTCGATCAGCACCTTCGAGCCGATCTCCAACGATATCGGGAGCTCATAGGGCTCCTTTTCGTAGAGCACATCGACGCTGTCGCAGGTCGGGCCGGCGATGATGCAAGGCTCGGTCGCGTCACCGTCGAATTCGGTGCGGATCGGATAGCGGATCATCTCGTCCATGGTTTCGGCAAGCCCGTTGAACTTCCCGATGTCGAGAAACACCCAACGCATCCGGTCGCTGTCCGACTTCTTCGACACCAGCACCACCTCGGCCTCGATCACTCCGGCATTGCCCACCATGCCCCGACCGGGTTCGATGATGGTTTCGGGAATGCGATTGCCGAAATGCTTGCGCAGTGCCCGGAAGATCGCCTGGCCATATTGCTTCACGGCCGGAACGTCCTTCAGGTATTTCGTCGGAAAGCCGCCGCCGAGGTTGACCATCTGCAGCGTGATGCCGCGCTCGGCCAAATCCCGGAAAATCGCCGCGCTTGACGCCAGGGCGCCATCCCACATGCGCGGATTGCGCTGTTGCGACCCCACATGAAACGACAGTCCGTAGGCCACGAGACCGAGCCGATGCGCCGTCTCCAGCACGCGGCCCGCCATCTCGGGCGCGCAGCCGAACTTGCGCGACAACGGCCATTCGGCACCGTCGCCATCGCAAAGAATCCGGCAGAACACTTTCGATCCCGGCGCGACGCGTGCGATCTTTTCCACTTCGGCTTCGCAATCGACAGCGAAGAGGTTGACGCCGAGTTCGAAGGCGCGCGCGATGTCGCGCTCCTTCTTGATCGTGTTGCCGAAGGAAATGCGGTCGGGCGAAGCGCCCGCCGCCAACGCCTGCTGGATCTCGACGACTGACGCCGTGTCGAAGCATGACCCCAAACGGGCCAGCAGATCCAGAACCTCGGGTGCCGGATTGGCCTTCACAGCATAGAACACGCGGGTGTCGGGCAGCGCTTTGGCGAAAGACGCATAATTGTCGCGCACGACATCAAGATCGAGCACAAGACACGGGCCGTCTTCACGGCGGTTGCGGAGGAAGTCTACGATACGATCCGTCATGGCGGCATCCCTTTTGGCGCCGAGGCGCCGCAATTGAAACGAAAGGGTGCGGAGGCAAAGCTCATCGATCGCTCACGCGGTGGAAACGCGAGCGTCGAACACAATGGCCAACCGCGACCGAAGGATGCGTCGTCCCGGTTGGAACCGGGCAGACGAATCCGCCGATCAGATGCTGCGCCGTTGGCTAAGCGCCGGAGGCCATCTCAGGCATCCGAAGCCATAGCCATCGATTGGAAAGGGAATCCCTAACCGCACGCCCGGCAAGAAAGACAAGCCTCTTCGATAGTCGACCTTTGGAGGGCCGACAGAGACGAAAAAGCCCGGTCCGTCGTTGCTTCAAGTCGCGTCCCCCGTTTGGCGGGGTTCGCCGGTTCGCCTCCGGCTGCCGGTTGAAACTGACGGATTACCGGCCTCTTGTCCGGACCCCGTCAACCGACACACGACCACAGGCACGTGCGAAATTGGGCAAGGCGGAAACTAGGGAAAAAGCCCCCAGGACACAAGTGTTTTTTTCAACTATTCGGCCCCATGACCAGCCTGGCTAAAGCTCGGGACCGCCAAGGAAATTCGAGATTTTCCAAATCCATGGCGCGAGGCGGGCACAGCCGCACCTTTTTCCCTGATCCGCCCTGCCCGAAGCTTTTTTGAAGCTCGGACTGTTTTGAGTGCCCCCGGAAACCGCCGGGTGCCGCGAGGCCAGCAGCGGCTCCCACCGGATCTTCCGTGGAGGATGCCGAAAACCCGTGCCCACTTTTCGGCATCATGCTCCAGTGTGCGTCGCCGATAGCGCTCCGGAGGAGCCTGCGAACCCTCTCAATCACCGCGCAGCACCATATCGTCGCGGTGGATCATCTCGGCCCGGCCGACCGTACCGAGGATCGATTCGATCTCGCGTGAATTGCGCCCGACGAGCAGCGCCGCATGCGCGGCCCCATAGGCGATGAGACCCCGGCCGGCCTCGCGTCCCGCCCCATCGAGGATCACGACGCAATCCCCCCGCAGAAAATCGCCCGTAACACCGGTGATCCCTGCCGGCAGCAAGCTGGCCCCCTGCTTCAAGGCCCGCAGCGCCCCGGCGTCGATAGCAACCGCCCCGCGCGGCTCGAGCGAGCCGCCGATCCAGACTTTCCTCGCCGCGAGGGGGGTCTCGCCGGTCGTGAACCATGTGCAGGGACCGCCAGCGCCGATCCGGCCGACCGGATGATAGACCCGGCCGTCGGCGATCACCATATGGGTTCCTCCGGCCGTGGCGATTTTCGCCGCCTCGATCTTGGTGCGCATGCCGCCACGGGACAGTTCCGAGGCGGGACCGCCCGCCATGGCCTCGATCGACGCGTCGATGCGGCCCACGAGGGGGATCAGTTTCGCCTCCGGGTCGAGGGCCGGGGGGGCCGTGTAGAGGCCGTCGATGTCCGACAACAGGATGAGAAGATCGGCGCTGGCCATAGTGGCGACACGGGCCGCAAGGCGATCGTTGTCGCCGTAGCGGATTTCGCTGGTCGCCACCGTGTCGTTCTCATTGATGACCGGAACGGCTTTCAAGGCCAGCAGCCGTCCGAGCGTCTCGCGCGCGTTGAGGTAGCGGCGGCGTTCCTCAGTGTCGCCGAGCGTCAGAAGGATCTGTCCGGCCGTAATGGCGCGCTCCGCCAGCACCTCGGCCCAGAGCCGTGAGAGTGTGATCTGTCCGACGGCCGCCGCAGCCTGGCTGTCTTCGAGTTTTAACGGACCAGGCGCGAGCTTGAGGATTGTACGCCCCAGCGCGATGGCGCCGGAGGAAACGACAAGGACGTCCGCGCCCGTGCCATGCAGTGCCGAGATATCGTCGGCCAAAGTTTCAAGCCAGGCGCGCTTCACCCGGCCGGCGCCCCTATCCACGAGTAGGGAGGAGCCGACCTTGATGACGATACGGCGAAAACGGTCGAGCGAGGGGATCATGGGTTTCGCGCATGGGAGACTCGAGTCCGCGCGCTTCGACCTTTTAGGCTGTGGTTGTCAAGGGGTGGTCAAGCGGCCTGGATGGTGCGAGCGCCGCACGATCGCGAAGGAGGTCTTGTGTGGACGGACAATCGCGATCCCTAGCTTCCCTGCCGCCCCCACGATTCGCTCGGCGGAGGATTGCCAGACCGTCACAATTCAGACGAATATCGCGCGGTACCGCACGGAGGGCTCCCGCATGAAATCCAGTCGCATGACGACTTACATCCTCATCGCCATGTTGCTCGGCATCGTAGTCGGCGGCCTCATCCATGCGGAATTCGCAGATCCGGCCTCGCAGAAGCTGTTCGCCTCCTACATCTCGATCGGCAGCATGATCTTCCTGCGCCTAATCAAGATGATCATCGCGCCCCTCGTCTTCTCGACCCTTGTGGTTGGTATCGGCCATATGTCGGACGCGGGCGCCGTGGGCCGCGTCGGCGGCAAGGCCATGCTCTGGTTCGTCAGCGCCTCGCTGGTTTCGCTGACCCTCGGGCTGATCCTGGTCAACCTGTTCGAACCTGGCGCAGGCGTTCACAAGGTGGCGACCGGGGTCAGTTCCGGCATCGACGCCCATGCGATGACGCTCGACGGTTTCATCAAGCACGTCTTTCCGGACTCCGCGATCCGCCCGATGGTGGACAACGAAATCCTGCAGATCGTGGTCTTCTCCATTTTCTTCGGCGTTGCCTGCGCGGCAATGGGGAGCCGCGCCCGCGTGGTCCTCGAGGGCATCGAGGGCCTGTCCCACATCATTCTGCGCGTCACCGGGTATGTCATGACCCTGGCGCCGCTCGCGGTCTTCTGCGCCATGGCGGCGACCATCGCCATCAACGGGCTCGGCATCCTCGTCAACTATGCCAAGTTCATGGGCGAATTCTATTTCGGCCTGGTCTGTCTCTGGGGGCTGCTGATCCTCGTCGGCTTCGCCATCCTGGGGCCGAGTGTAAAGCGTCTCATCTCCCTCGTGCGCGAGCCATTCCTTCTCGCCTTCTCCACGGCGAGTTCGGAGGCCGCCTACCCCAAAATGCTGGAACAGCTCGCCAAATTCCCCATTTCGGGAAAGATCTCCAGCTTCGTCCTGCCCCTTGGTTATTCCTTCAACCTCGACGGCACGATGATGTATTGCACCTTCGCGAGCGTCTTCATCGCGCAGGCCTACGACATCCACCTGTCGTTCGGCACGCAGATCGCGATGCTGCTGACCCTGATGCTCACGAGCAAGGGCGTCGCTGGCGTCCCTCGCGCTTCGCTGGTCGTCATCGCAGCAACCCTCAACCAGTTCAGCCTTCCGGAGGAAGGGTTGCTACTCATCCTGGGCATCGACACGTTCCTCGACATGGGGCGCTCGGCCACCAACGTCATCGGCAATTCGCTGGCGGCGGCCGTCGTCGCCAAATGGGAGGGCCAGCTGGTCGCCGATGTCGAATCCGATTTCATGGTGAAGGACATGGAAGGGGTGCCCGCATGAGAGCGCGGTTTCTCGTCCTCGCCGCAGCGCTCTGCTGTTGGGGGGCACCGGCGCGCGCCGACGACCTGATCCTCACCGGCACCCTCAAAACGATCGCCGACCGGGGAACAATCCTCATCGGCGTCCGCAGTGGAGCGGCTCCGTTCGCCTTCCTGAACCAGGCCGGGCAGCCCGTCGGCTTTTCGGTCGACCTCTGCCGCGGCATCGCGGCCGATGTCGCGGCGGCCCTTCACCGGGATCTTCTCGAACCCGATGCACCCGCTTGGCAGACGGGCGTGCGGATCGCCTATGTGCCGGTCGCCTCCGACGCCCGGCTGCCGAAACTGGTCGCCGGCGAGATCGACGTCGAATGCGGATCGACGACGGCCACGGACGCACGGGCGAAGACGATCGCCTTCTCCCCCGTTTTCTTCCTCGCGGGCACGAAGCTTCTGGTCGCCGGTCAATCCGCCCTGACCTCCTATCGCGACATCAAAAGCGTCGCGGTCAGCGCTGGCACAACCAACGAAGAGGTGTTGAAGCGCCTCGCGACCGAGACCCCCGATCCATTCAAGATCGTCGAGACATCCGACATCCCCGCCGCCTATGACTTGCTGGCAGCCGGGACCGTCGATGCGATCGCGTCCGACGACATCCTGCTCGCGGGTCTGCTCGCCACCAAGCCGGACGGGGGCCACTACCGCCTCGTCGGCGACTTCCTGTCGTTCGAACCTTACGCGATCGGCTTCCGCCGCGACGATCCCGATTTCGCCGCCATCGTGCGCCAGAGCTTTGGCCGCATGGCGAGCAGCGGCTACCTCACGGAACGCTATCGCCGATGGTTCGTGGACGCCCTGCCCAACGGCGACAACCTGCATCTGCCCATGAGCGCCCAATTGACCGAAATGTACCGTGCCCTTGGGGAGACGGATTGAGGCAGCCATCGACGGTGCCGATGAGGGATGGAAGCGATCCGATCGGCAGAACGATTGGCTTTGATCCCATCTAAACCCACCGCCACTCGGACGGAGCGGCCGTCCAGGGGACGGCGCGCGGCGCGGATCTGAGGATGTCCCATTGGAAAGGGCGGGATTCGCAGTACCCTGGAACCCCGCCCCGATGTCTATTCTCAAGCCCGGCCTCCTCCCGGGGTTTCGGCGGCTTGGCGAGCCTTCCGAAACCCCTCGGAAACGATCAGGCGACGTCGAAGCGGTCGAGGTTCATCACCTTGGTCCACGCCGCCACGAAATCCTTCACGAAGGCTTCCTTCGAGTCATCGCAGGCATAGACCTCCGCGATGGCCCGGATTTCGCTGTTCGAACCGAACAGCAGATCGACACGCGTGCCTGTCCACTTCACCTCGCTCGTTGTGCGCTCGCGCCCTTCGAACACGCCGTCGGCGGATGCGCTCGCTGTCCAAGCCACGTTCATGTCGAGCAGGTTGACGAAGAAGTCGTTGCTCAGCGTCTCGGCCTGCTTCGTGAACACGCCGTGCGCGGCCTGTCCCGCGTTGGCGTTCAGCACGCGCAATCCGCCGACCAGAACCGTCATTTCGGGAACGGTCAGGGTCAGCAATTGCGTACGATCGACCAGCAGTTCCTCAGGCGGGCGGCTCGGCCCGCTCCGAAGATAATTGCGGAACCCGTCGGCCGAAGGTTCGAGCACAGCGAAGGAGTGGGTGTCGGTCTGCTCCTGCGAGGCGTCCGTACGGCCCGGCGTGAACGGAACCGTCACATCATATCCCGCTTTTTTAGCCGCAGCCTCGACGGCCGCGCCGCCGCCAAGCACAATGAGGTCCGCGATCGAGACCTTCTTGCCCCCAGCCTGCGAGGTATTGAACTCAGCTTGGATTTTCTCGAGCGTTTGCAGGACCTTCGCCAGTTGGGCCGGCTGGTTGACCTCCCAATCCTTCTGCGGCGAGAGGCGGATGCGTGCCCCGTTCGCGCCGCCGCGTTTGTCGGACCCCCGGAATGTCGAGGCCGACGCCCAGGCCGTGGAGACCAGCTCTGACACGGTCAGTCCCGATGCGAGGATTGTTCCCTTCAGGTCGGCGATGTCCTGCGGCCCGACGAGGTCGTGATCCACGGCGGGAACCGGATCTTGCCAAATCAGAGGCTCCGCCGGAACCAGTGGCCCAAGATACCTGACGCGAGGACCCATGTCGCGATGCGTCAGCTTGTACCAGGCCCTGGCGAAGGCATCCGCGAACTCGTGCGGGTTCTCGTGAAAACGCTTCGAGATCCGCTCATAGGCCGGGTCCGCCTTCATGGCCAGATCCGTGGTGGCCATCATCGGGGCGTGGCGCACCGCCGGATCGTGGGCATCGGGCACGGTCCCTGCGGCCGAGGCGTTCTTGGGGGTCCACTGATAAGCGCCGGCGGGGCTCTTCACCAACTCCCATTCATAACCGAAGAGGTTGTCGAAGTAGTTGTTGTCCCATTTGATCGGGTCGCTCGTCCAGGCGCCTTCGAGGCCGCTGGAGATCGTGTGGACGCCCTTACCGCTGCCGTAGCTGCTGACCCAGCCGAACCCTTGCGCGACGAGGTCGGCTCCTTCGGGTTCCGGTCCGACATATTGGCCCGGATCGGCGGCGCCATGGGTCTTGCCGAAAGTGTGGCCGCCCGCGATGAGCGCCACCGTCTCTTCGTCGTTCATCGCCATGCGGGCGAAGGTCTCGCGAATATCGCGCGCCGAGGCGACCGGGTCCGGCTTGCCGTTCGGCCCTTCCGGATTGACGTAGATGAGGCCCATCTGCACGGCCGCGAGAGGGTTCTCGAGTTCGCGGTCGCCCTTGTAGCGCTGGTCCTCGAGCCACACGCCCTCGGGACCCCAGTAGATGTCTTCCTCAGGTTCCCACACGTCCTCACGCCCACCGGCGAAGCCGAATGTCTTGAACCCCATCGATTCCAGGGCGACATTGCCGGTGAGAACCAAAAGATCGGCCCAGGACAGTTTGCGGCCGTATTTCTGCTTGATCGGCCAGAGCAGCCGGCGCGCTTTGTCGAGGTTGACGTTGTCCGGCCAGCTATTGAGCGGGGCGAAGCGCTGCGTGCCGGAAGAGGCGCCACCCCGGCCATCGCCGATACGGTAGGTGCCGGCGCTGTGCCAGGCCATCCGGATGAAGAACGGCCCGTAGTGGCCATAGTCGGCAGGCCACCAATCCTGCGAGTCGGTCATCAGGGCATGAAGGTCCTTGATGACGGCATCGAGGTCAAGACTCTTGAACTCCTCCGCGTAGTTGAATGTGCGGCCCATCGGGTCGGACTTCGACGAATGCTGGCGGAGCACAGTGAGGTTCAGCTTGTTCGGCCACCAGTCGCGGTTGACTCTTGCCAAAACCGTCGTGTGACCCACAACCGGGCATGTGCCCTCGGTTTGCATGCCTGTGTCCATTGTCGTCGTCCCTTCCTGGGTAACCCTCCGGTGTCGTATAGGGGGCGGATGAGAAACGATCCAATGAATAAACTTGGACGGTTTGATCGAAACCGTCGATGACCCCGCTTCCTAGCCCTCAGCAGCTCCGCTATCTGTTGGCGCTGGCGGAGCTCGGTCATTTCGGCCGGGCCGCAGAGGCGTGCTCCGTCACCCAGTCCACGCTCTCGGCCGGAATCCTGGCACTGGAGCGCCAGCTGGACGTGGCGATCCTGGATCGGGGTACCGGCAAGCACGTCGTCTTCACCACGCTCGGCGAGGAACTCGTGGGGCGCGCCCGCAAGGCGCTCGTCGCGCTGGAAGCCGTCGCCGAAGCCGCATCGGCGGCGCGCGCCCCGCTCAGCGGGCCGCTCCGGCTCGGCGTGATCCCGACCGTCGGCCCGTTCCTGCTGCCGCGGCTGATGCCGGTGCTGCGCGGCGCTTTCCCCAATCTGCGGCTGTTCGTGCGCGAGGACGTAACAAAGGACCTTGTGGACCGGCTGGCCGGCAACCGGCTCGATCTGCTGCTCGTGGCGCTCCCCTGCGAATGCGGCGATGCTGAAACCCTGGCGGTCTTGCGCGACGAGTTCGTGGTGGCGCTGCCGAAGGGTCACAGGCTGGCGGCGCGTGCGCGCGTGCCTGTAGGGGCGTTGGCGGGGGAACGCCTGCTGTTGCTCGAGGACGGGCACTGCCTGCGCGAGCAGGCCCTGACCTTGTGCGGTTTGACGGGCGAGCCGGAGGGGTTCGCGGCAACCAGTCTGCATACGCTCGCGCAGATGGTGGCCGGCGGGCTGGGGGTAACGCTGCTCCCCCGCATGGCGGTGGAGGCGGGCGTGGCGGCGGGGGCCGATGTCGAACTGCGGCCGTTGAGCGGCAATTCGGCCTGGCGCACGATCGGCTTGGCCTGGAGGCCTCGCTCGCCCCGTGCAGACGAATATAGGGCGCTCGCCCCCTTGATCGCGCCGCCCGCGTGAGCGGGGAGCAGTCCATCACTCCGCCTGAAGCGGCTCCGCGCCCTGCCCCAATTCGACTTCGCGGGCCCGGTTCATGCGGGTCATGATCTCGGCGAGATGCGGCTTGTCGGCGAGATTGCCGGCGTAAAGCCGGGCGGCGGCGGCCACGAGGCGCCCCTCGCGGCCCAAAATCTCGTCCGCGAAACGGGTCATCACAAGGTTGGGCCATGCAATCGGCCGGATTTTTCGGACCCGACCCGCGAGTGCCGCCTCTTCAACATCCGGATGCGCCTGCGCGAGCACCATCAGCATGGCCGCCGTCGAGCGTGAAATGCCCATGTGGCAATGAACCAGAAGATGGGCTTCGACATCGCCGCCCGTTTCGAGTTCACGCCCAAAACCGAGGATCGTCTCAACATCCTCGCGGCGCGGCAGCACGATCTTGGGCTCGGGCTCGATCGCGTCATGGAAGCGCAGCAGGGTGCGCCGGTGCTCAGGGAAGCGGCCGAAGACGTCTGGGTCGGGCAAGTCGGGATCGAGGATCGACAAAACGTGGGTGACGCCACGCGCGCTATGGGCTTCGAGTTCCTCGATGCCGCAGATGGTCAGGAGCGCAAATGGTGTTTTCATGCCGTTGCGGCTACCATATTGACGTGACGGTGGCGAGGCGGCGATGATGACGTCGTCGGCGCGCTTTCAAGCGGCATGCGGGCGAGATCATGTGCGGGACTTCAAACCCGCGCTTGCGCATTTGCGCAAACGGGGCAAAAGTCCGCGCCCCTCGGCCCTGCGGCCGAGACCCACACGAAACGTGAGCGAGGATCGGGCGGCCGCCATGAAAGTCACACTCGAACGCGCGGCGCTGCTCAAGTCGCTCGGCCATATCCATCGGGTCGTCGAACGGCGGACCACCATCCCGATCCTGAGCAACGTGCTGGTGCGCGCCTCCGAGGGCAGCTTGTTCCTCAAGGCCACCGACCTCGACCTCGAAGTCACCGAGAAAATCTTGGCCGACGTCGGCCAGCCGGGCGGCACGACGCTGCCGGCGCATGTTCTGCATGATATCGTGCGCAAGTTGCCGGACGGCGCTCAGGTAACGCTCGACATGAGCGGGGACGCGAGTCAGTTGACGCTGCGGTCGGGACGCTCCCGCTTCCAGCTTCAGGCTCTGCCCGAAACCGACTTTCCCGATCTCACGGCGGGCGAGCTGCCCCATCGCTTCATGCTGCCCGCCACGCAATTGAAGCTGTTGATCGAGAAGACGCAATTCGCGATCTCGACCGAGGAGACCCGCTACTATCTCAATGGCGTCTACCTCCACGTCATGGACGTCGCCGGCCGCAAGGTCCTGCGTGTCGTATCGACTGACGGGCATCGGCTGGCGCGGGTCGAAGTGCCGGCGCCGGAGGGCTCCGCCGACATCCCCGGCGTCATCGTGCCGCGCAAGGCGGTGGCGGAAATCCAGAAGCTGATCGAAGATCCAACGGCCACCATCACGGTGGAGCTGTCGCCGACCAAGATCAGACTGACCTTCGGCGACGTCGTGCTCACCTCGAAACTGATCGACGGAACCTTCCCGGACTATGGCCGCGTCATCCCGGCCGGCAACGACAAGATTCTTATGGTCGAGCGGGGCCCCTTCCAGGCGGCGGTCGATCGCGTTTCGACCATTTCGGCCGAGCGGGGCCGTGCCGTGAAGCTGGCGCTCGCCGATGGCAAGCTGACGCTCAGCGTGAACAATCCCGATTCTGGCTCCGCCACTGAGGAGCTCGACGTCGAATATGATTCCGCTCCGCTCGATATCGGTTTCAACGCCCGCTATCTGCTCGATATCACCAACCAGCTCGACAGCGACATCGCCATCCTGAAGCTAGCCGATCCGGGGTCGCCGACGCTGGTGCAGGACAGCGAAGATTCACCCACGCTCTATGTCCTGATGCCGATGCGGGTTTGACGAGCGGTCTTGGGCGACCTGCGCCGTCCCCACGTCCGCCGTTTGGTACTGACTGATTTCCGATCTTATGGCGCCCTCGATCTTGCCCTGCCCCGTCAGAACGTCGTGCTGACCGGGCATAATGGCGCCGGCAAGACGAACCTGCTCGAAGCTCTGTCGTTCCTCACCCCGGGGCGTGGCCTAAGGCGGGCGGACCTCGGCGATTGCGCCCGGGCGAACGGCACCGGCCAATGGGCGGTGTCGGTCAGGATCGACGATGACGCCGACACAGATCCGGTGCAGCTTGGGACCGGCACGGAGGCGGCCGAGGGCGGCGCCACGCTTCGTCGTTGCCGGATCGACCGGGCGCCGGTCGCCTCGGCCCGCGCCTTCGAGGATCATGTCCGCGTGGTGTGGCTGACCCCCGCCATGGATAGCCTCTTCGGCGGGCCTGCCTCGGAGCGGCGGCGTTTCCTCGACCGCATCGTCCTCACCGTCGATGGCGACCATGCGGCTCGCGTTACGGCCCTCGACAGGGCTTTGCGCAACCGCAATCGCGTCCTGGAGGAGGGTCGTGCCCGAGGCCGCGTTGACCAGGGGTGGGCGGAAGCGGCCGAACACGAGGTGGCGAGCCTCGGTGTCGCGGTGGCGGCCGCCCGGCATGAAACCGTGGCGCGCCTCCAGGTGCTGATCGCGAACGGGCGGGACGACGCCTCGCCCTTCCCCTGGGCCGACGTGTCGCTGCGTGGGACGATCGAGGCCATGATCGAGGATGGGCCGGCGCTCGAGGCAGAAGAGCGCTACCGCGACCTTCTCCGCGACGCCCGAGGACGCGATGCTGCAGCGGGGCGAACCTCCATCGGTCCGCACCTCAGCGACCTCGATGTCAAACATGGTCCGAAGGGCGCCGATGCGGCCCGCAGTTCCACCGGCGAGCAGAAGGCCCTGCTGGTCGGGCTGGTGCTGGCGCAGGCGCGGCTGGTCGCGGCGATGAGCGGCATCGGGCCACTGATCCTGCTCGACGAGATCGCGGCCCATTTCGATCCTTTGCGCCGTAAGGCTCTCTTCGAGGGACTTGAAGCGCTGGGCGGCCAGGTGTTCATGACCGGCGCGGACCCGGCGGCCTTCGCCGACGCACCGCGCGCGGCCCATTTCGTCGTGGAACCAGGCAGGGTCGAGCCGCGAGGGTAGATTTCAACCGGCAAGATTGGTCTCGATCAGCACCGTCTCGGTGTCGAACAAAGCCTCGTGCCATGTGCCAGGTGGAAAATGGAAAACGCTCCCCGCCTCGAAGCGGACCAAGCCCTCTTCAGTTTCGAGCCGGCCCGAGCCGGAGACCACCTGCACGAATTGCTCGAACGGATGGCTGTGCCGGGGCGCCTCCGTGCCGGCCGGAATTGTCACCCTGACGAGGGAGACTTGTTTTCCCACCATGGCTTTTTTCGCGACGCCGTCAGAGCTGGTCGCCTCAGGGATGGCGGTCCATTCGACGCAATGGCTTGGCATGGCGAAACGATCCGTGGTTGCGGTGGAGCTATTTGGCGGGGGCGTGGCGGCGTTTTTTGGTCCAATCCACCGTCCATTCCCTATGGTCGGCCTCAACCGATTTGGCCGCATCCTTGCTGGCCCGATGGAGCCAGTCGGGGTGAAGTCGCTCAAGATCGGCTGTGATCGGATCCGATAGATTGGTGTGGCGATGAAGGGCCGCAAGTTCGAACCCCATCGCGCTGAACAATTTATAATGAAGCTCGAAGTCGATGTCGTAACCAAACTCCACCTTGCGGGCGTCGGGCGCCAAGCGGCGTAGGATGAAGCCGTCCTTGACGTCGAGAAAAGGATCGGGCGCGCGAAACAGCGCCTTGCTCAACTCCGCAAAGCAGCTTGGCGCGTCGGCGTCTCCATGGGTCCAATACCAGGCCGAGGGCACATAGGCTTTCGCCTCCCGCACGACACGGCCGCCTCGCCAAGCCCCGATCACGAGGTAACGCGGGCGCCCGAGACTGCCAACGCCGGCCTGGCGGGTGGAGAACCGCTCGACCGCAGCGTCGGGAGGAAGGCACTCGATCAAACCGCGCTGAACCTCCGCCGGGATCGAAGTATTCGGTGGCGGATCGTCGCCAATGTCCGTCCAGAACTTGGCGCGCTTCTTGTCCGAACAGACCACGAAGCGCCGCATCCATGTTTCATGCTCGTCGAGCAAGGTCGGACGAGGCTGGCTCAAGCCGCTTCGATATCCCTCCAGTATGGCCTGCGCGATCTCCCGATGGCCGACCCTGCGGCGGGGCGCCAATCTGGCGCTGGTCGCCAACCGCACGAGGTCGAACGCGAAGGGGATGATAGCGGCCTCGTCGAAATCGTTGATGCCCCAGACGAGACGGCCTTCGGCGTCGCGCCATGTGCCGAAATTCTCGACATGAAGGTCGCCCACGGTCTTCACGGGATGCGTCAGGGCCAGGTTCGGACAGATCGCCTCGATCGTGCCGGCCCAGCGGAAATAGGTCGCCCGCAGAAAATCGAACGGGCTTGCGGCCATCTTCTCGTGTTTGGCGACGAGGTCCTTCTCGACGACGTCGCATTGGCTTCGCAGCCAGGTTTCGAACGCCGCATTCACCTCGACGAAGGACATGGTCTCTCTCCCCGAATCGAGCCGGCTTTGGCCCGGCGACCGTCCGAAGATCAGCCCTTGCGGCTGCTTTGTCCAAGCGTCTCGTAGATCCTGTCCGCAGCTAGAGGCAGCGCCGTGAACCTGACGCCGGTGGCGTCGCGCACCGCATTGGCGAGCGCCGCGCCGATGGGGTTGAACGGGCTTTCGCTCATCGATTTCGCGCCGAGCGGGCCTAGCCGATCCGTCGTGTCGGCGAAGAACACCTCGGTGCGCGGCACGTCGGCGAAGGCCGGGATATGATAGCTCCGGAAGGCTGCGGTTTTGACTTGGCCTGCCGCGTCGATGTCCAGATCCTCATAGAGCGCCGCCCCGATGGCCTGGGCGACGCCGCCTTCGACCTGCCCGCGACATTGCATCGGGTTGATCACGCGCCCGGCATCGGCCGCATGGACGCTGTCGAGAATACGGATTTGGCCGGTGATCCGATGCACCGCCACACGGAATCCTTGCACGTTGAAAGCGATCGATCGCGGTGTGCCATCGAAATGACCGTCGCCGCGCAAAAGGACGCCGGCTAGCGCCGCCTCGGCGTGGAGATCGGCGAGATCGATGCGCCGCCCGGCGCAGGCGACATGGTCGGACGCCAGCCGACAGTCCTCCACCGGCACGCCGGTGATCGCCGAGGCGCGCGCCACGATGACCTGCCGCAGCGCTTCGGCGGCGCGCAGCACGGCCTTGCCGGCGACCACGAGGCCGGTCGACCCATAGGCGCCAGTGTCATGCGGGACGACATCCGTATCGGATTGGGTGACGGTGATCCGATCCGGTGACGTGAACAACGCTTCGGCCGCCATCTGCACATGGGTGGTGGTCGAACCGTTGCCGAATTCGGCCGTGCCGACGGCGATCTCATAGCCCCCATCGGGTCGTACTCGCAGCGTCGCATCCGCGAAATGGCCGCCTGGCGGCACCGTATGGATCATGGACAGGGCCATGCCCTCTCCGGTCGCCCAATGCCCAGCCGGCGAAGGGCTGGCCCGGCGCGCTTTCAAGGCGGCCTCGACCCAATCGAGGCATTCGTCGAGGCCGTAGGAGCCGAATTCCACGTCGCCGTGTTCGGCACGATGCGCATCGTCAGGCCGCACGGCATTGAGGCGGCGCATGGCGAAGGGATCGATCTCGAGCATCCGCGCCAACTCGTCCATCGCCGATTCCACCGCGAAGGTGACCTGGCTGAGGCCGTAGCCTCGGAAAGCTCCGGCCGGCAGCGTGTTGGTATAGACCGCATAGCCCTCGATCCTGCGGTTGGGGATGGTATAGACCCCGACCGATTCGCCGCAGCCGTGATGCAGCACGCCGCCGGCATGGTTGCCATAGGCACCAGTGTTCGAGACCACGCGCAAAGCGGCCGCCGTCAGCCTGCCGTCGCGCGCGGCGCCGATCTTGATCGAAATCGTCATGGGATGGCGGCTGGTCGTGCCGATGAACTGCTCTTCCCGGGTGAATTCGAGCTTGCAGGGACGCCCGGTCTTGAGCACCGCGAGCGCCACGACATCCTCGGTCAGCATCTCCTGCTTGCCGCCGAAACCGCCGCCGACGCGGCCGCACAGAACCCTCACCTTCTCGGCCGGAAGGCCGAAGAGGGTGCAAAGCGCCCGACGGGTGAGAAACGGCACTTGTGTGCTGGAGCGCAGCGTGAGGCCGCCCTCGGGATCGAGCCATCCGACGGCCCCATGCGTTTCGAGGCTCGCGTGCTGGATGCGTTGGACCGAATAGGTGGCCTCATGCACGGCGTCTGCTTCGGCGAAGCCAGTCTCGACGTCGCCGGTCTCGGACCTGACCTCGGCGACGATGTTCCGCCGGGCATCGAGGATGCTGCGGACGCCGACCTTGTCGGCATGCAGCGCCGGCGCGCCGGGTCGCATCGCCGCCTCGGGATCGAAGACGGCGGGCAGGACCTCGTAGTCGACGACGAGCCGCCGGCAGCCGTCCTCAGCGAGGGCCTCGGTCTGCGCCACGACAGCTGCGACGCGCTGGCCGCGAAACCTCACCACCTCGTCGAGCACGCGGGTGTCGAAGGGATCGTCCGCGTCGATCTCGTGGCGCCCCGTCGAAAACCTTGCTTGGGGCGCGTCCTCATGCGTCAAAACGGCATGGACGCCGGGCATCGCCAAGGTCGCGGCCCGGTCGATGGAGCGGATGCGCGCATGCGCGTGGGGAGAGCGCAGAAGCTTGATGTGGAGCGGATGATCGGGAAGCACGTCGAAGGTGAAGCGCGCCTGCCCCGTCACCAGCGCGGGCCCCGCCGGCGGCGGGACGTTGCGGCCCGTACCGGCATTCACCCGCCCCTCGATAGCGTCCTCGATGCTGCGGTAGCCTGTGCAGCGGCACAAATTCCCCTTGAGCGCGGCGGGCAAGTCCCGCTTCTGCGCCTGGTTGAGGCTCGCCGCCGTCATCACCATCCCGGCGGTGCAAAATCCGCATTGAAAGCCGCTGGCATCGAGGAAGGCCTGCTGCATCGGGTGCAAGGCATCCGGCGTGCCGAGCCCTTCGATGGTCGTGATCTCTCGATCCCTCGCCCGGTGTGCCGGGAAGATGCAGCTATGGACGGGCTCGCCGTCGACCAGCACCGTGCAGGCGCCGCAATCCCCGGCGTCGCAGCCTTTCTTGACGCCGACCCAGCCGATCTGCCGCAGGAAGGTCCGCAGACATTGCCCGGGACGGGGCGTTTCGGTGGCGAGGGTTCCGTTGACGAGCATGCTCACGCGGTTTCCCGGTCGGAAAGCTCGTCCAGGATCTCGTGCGCCAGATGCGCCGTCACATGCCGCCTCCAGGCCGGCCGCCCATGGATGTCGTCGAACCAAAGATCGGCGGCTTGGTCTTCGATCGCCGAACGCAGGACATCGATCGACGGCGGCCGATCGAAACCGATCTTGACCGGACGCGAGGTCGAGGCCGTCACGGTGAGACCGAAGCGGCCGTGAGGATAGAGGGTGCCGATGAGCAATGCGGCCGAGCGACCGAGCGGCGTCAGCGAAATCTGCCGGAAGGCCGTGCGAGCCTTCATGGCGTCCGCGCCAAACCGGATGGAGCGCAGAATCTCGCCGGGCTTCAAGGCAGTCTGCCGATTGCCGAGCACGAAGTCCTCGGCCAGAGGTTCGCTTTCTCCAGTGGCGCTCCAGACCAGGCATTCGGCATCGAGCGCCACGGCCAATGCCGTCATCGGTCCCGCCGGGAGCGCGAGGCATATGTTGCCGCCGACCGTGGCGGCATTCCACACCTTGAACGAGCCAAGGAGCGCCCGGCAGCATTGCGGCACGAGGGTCGCAGCCGCCGTCCAATCCGCAGGCGGCGCCCAACGTTCGAGTTCGGCGATGCGACAGGTGGCGCCGATCGTCAGGCCCGCGTCATCCACCTCGATCGAGGGCCAGCCAAACCCATGCAGATCCAGGAGGCGGCGCAAACCAGGCTGCGGCTCGGAATAAAGCCACGTACCGCCGCCCAGCAGGGCGTCACCAGGCTGAAGCCCTGCCAGCATCTCGCGGCTCGGCCGCTCGACCATCTCGATGATCGTATTCAGGTCCACCGTGCGAACCGTCCCATCTAGGAGTGCTACGCCGTGCGTAACCGACCATTTCTCAGGGTGCAAACCCCAAGCCAACCGCCGATGATCGCGGCGGCGCGCCCATAACAGCCATAGGCGCGGCCCCGCATGCAACCAAGTGATCCGAAAAGCGCCCGATGCCTACCAATCCATCTAAAAGTTGGCCGCTGCCTGATTTTTCGGTTCATGCTGGAACCCGCCTTCATGCGCACCATCGCGGAAGGCCGGCTGGTGTACGCTAAAGTCGTGATTCATTCCCGCCACGATGCAGTTCAAAAGCATCATGCTTAGCCCATAGGCCATCAGACCGCTTCTCGATCACCCGCGCAAAGGCGGGATCGACCGAGATAGTGCAGCGCCATTCAGCGCGCGCTCAAAAACCGGTTTGCAAGCCCAGGGTTCCCTGCCACATTCACGACCGGCACGATCCCTGCTTGATTGGCGTTTCTGAAACCTGGAGGCATCCGGCAGTATGCAGTCCTTGACGTCCGGACAGCGCCCAGACACCCATCTGAGAACCGGCCTCGATGGTTTGACAATCGTTCAGCCGGTCAGCGCGAGAACGCTCGAAGAGGGGTCTGCGCTCCCCCTACGCGACGCCAATGCGGGCAAGCTGGTGCAGGTTCAGGGCGTGACGAAAGCCTTCGGCAGCGGGGCCGCCACCGTCAAGGCGCTCGACGACGTTTCGCTGACCATCATGGCCAATGAGTTCTTCACCCTGCTCGGCCCTTCTGGCTGCGGCAAGACAACCCTGTTGCGGCTCCTGGCGGGATTCGAGCATCCGACATCCGGCGTCATCCTGCTCGACAATAAATATGTCGTGGACGATCCGCCCAACAAACGTCCGGTCAACACCGTGTTCCAATCCTACGCGCTGTTTCCTCATATGACGGTGGAACAGAACGTGGCGTTTGGTCTCGAGCGGCAGGGTCGGCGGAACGCCGAGGTGAGCGAGCGCGTCAAAGCTATGTTGAGCCTGGTGCGGCTCGAAGCCATGGCGACCCGCCGACCCGATCAGCTTTCCGGAGGCCAGCAGCAGCGCGTCGCTTTGGCCCGGGCGCTCGCGCCGCAACCCCGCCTCCTGCTGCTGGATGAGCCTCTATCGGCCCTCGACCTCAAACTGCGCCGGGGCATGCAGATCGAATTGAAGCGCATTCAGCGTGAAACCGGCATCACCTTCGTGCTCGTGACCCACGACCAGGAAGAAGCGCTGTCGATGTCCGACAGGATCGCGGTCATGAACCATGGCCGTGTCCTGCAACTTGGTTCGCCAGAAGACATCTACGAACGCCCAGTCTCCCGCTTCGTGGCGGATTTCATCGGCGAGGCCAACGTCTTGCCCGGTGCGATGATGGGGTTGCCGAACGCCGCCTTCGTGGCCATACGGCCCGAGCGGGTGGTGCTTTCGGTCGACCCAGCCGCAGCCTCGGGACTATCCGGCCGCGTGGTCGACGTGACATACCTTGGCGCCGCGACATCCTGCGCGGTGGTGCTCGACGGGGGCCAGATCATCAAAGTGGAGCGTCGCGACCTACCGGTCCGCCTTGTTCCCGGTCAGGTGGTGACATGCTTGTTCCCGCCCGACGCGCTGCTGGTCCTGGAGGACTGACCCTTGGCCGAGACCACACGACGACGCGATGGCGCGCTGCTGCTGGCGGGACCGGCGCTGGTCACCATCGTGGTGTTCATGCTGCTGCCGATGGGGATCGCCCTCGTCTATTCGCTGATGACGCCCAGTCCCTACGGGGGGGTCCAGCACCCGTTCACGGTGGCCTCCTATGTCCGCTTCGTCTATGACCGCGACCTCGACGACACGCTAGTGTTCGATACGACCTACCTGCAGATTTTCACTCGTTCGCTGTTGCAGGCGCTGTTCGCGACCGTGATTTGCTTGCTGATCGGCCTGCCGCTGGCCTGGTACATGGCGACCCGTTCTCTCCGACTGCGCCAGATCTTGGTTCTGCTGGTGACGATTCCGTTTTGGACCAACCTGCTGATCCGCACCTATTGCTGGGTGCTCCTGCTGCGCGACCAGGGCCTCGTCAACGAGGCGCTTCAGGCCGCCGGCCTCACATCGCAGCCCATCACCTTCCTTTATTCGGACGGCGCGGTTCTGCTCGGCATCGTCTACTCGAGCCTGCCCTTCATGGTGCTGCCGATCTATGGCGCGCTGGAGAAGGTCGATCCACGCATGATCGAGGCGGCCTATGATCTTTACGCAGGCCGCTGGGACATCATGCGGCGCCTTGTCTGGCCGCTGGCGAAACCGGGCGTTGCGGCCGGGGTGTTGCTGGTCTTCGTGCCGGCCCTTGGGTCCTTTCTCGCGCCGGACATCCTTGGCGGCGGCAAGAAGCTGATGATCGGTACGCTGATCCAGCAGCAATTCACCACGGGACGGGACTGGTCCTTCGGGGCCGCCCTCTCGATGATCCTCATGGTCTTCGTGCTAGGATCGCTGATGTGGAGCGCATGGCGCCGCACCGGCCGGATGGTGGCCGCATGAGGGCGAAAGGTTTCGATTGGCGCCGGATGCCCGAATACCAACTCCTCAGTTGGGGAGCGATGATCTTTCTCTACGCGCCGCTGATCGTCCTTGTGATCTATGCGTTCAACGCCAACCGCGTGGCTCTGATCTGGAGCGGTTTTTCCACGCAATGGTTCTTCAAGGCCTTCGAGAACGCCGACCTGCGCCGCGCCGCTTTCAACAGTATCATCGTGGCCGCCGCGGCCACGCCGATCTCGACCCTCTTCGCCGTGCCCGCCGCGCTGGCCTTTGAGCGCGGACGGTTTTTCCCCGGCCGTGCCGCCGGTGAAGCCTTGATCGCCCTGCCCCTGGTCGCACCCGAAATCGTCACGGCTATCGCGAGCGTGATCTTCTTCGAGGCCATCGGACTTCGGGCAGGCCTGCTCAACATCATCCTGGCCCATATCGTCTTCTGCATCCCCTTCGCGGTGCTGCCGATCCGGGCGCGTTTGCGCGAGATGCCACGCGACATCGAGGACGCCGCGCGCGATCTCTATGCTGGCAAGTGGCAGGTGTTCAGGCTCGTCACCCTGCCGCTTCTTATGCCGGCGGTCGTGGCAGGCGCGACCCTCGCCTTCGTGGTGTCGCTCGACGATTTCCTCATCACACTGATGGTGGCACAGGCCGGGGCCACGACCCTGCCGGTCTATCTCTATGGGATGTTGCGTGTCGGCGTGACACCTGAGGCCAATGCGGCCGCAACGATCCTCTTGCTCGTTTCGGTGGCTGCGGTCACCTTGTCCTTCGTCCTGGCCAACCGACGAACAGCCACCCGATGACCATCATCCAGCCCAAAGGTGCCCAAGCGATGAAATATTCCTTAAAGACATTCTCCGTGGTCGGCGTCACGCTCGCCATGGCGTTCGGCGCGGCGGGGGGTGCTGCGAAAGCCGGCGGCGATCTCTTCATCTATAATTGGACGGATTATACCAATCCCGACCTCATCAAGAAGTTCGAGAAGGAAACCGGGGTCAAGGTTACGCTCGACACCTACGATTCCAACGAGACACTCCTCGCCAAGCTCAAGTCCGGCTCGGCCGGCTATGACATCGTTGTCGTATCATCTGATTTCGTGTCGATCTTCGCCCAACAGAACCTGATCCAGAAGATCGAGGCCTCCAAACTACCGGGCTTCGACAAGATCGATGCGCGCTGGCAGAACCCTGCCTGGGATCCGAACCGCGACTATTCGATACCTTACGACTGGGGCGTAACCTCCTTCTCGGTCAACACCAAATTTGTCAAGGAACAGGCGGATTCGCTGAAGATGCTGTTCGATCCCCCGGCGGAGGCCAAGGGCAAGGTGGGGATGTTCGGTTCGCCCAGCGAGGTGATGTCGCTCGCGGAAGTCTATCTCGGCATGACCCCTTGCCAGACCGACACGGCCAATATGAAAAAGGTGTCGGAACTGCTGGAAGCTCAGGCTCCGGCGGTGAAAGTCTATAATTCGGATGGGATTATCGACCGGCAAGGATCCGGTGAGACCTGGATCCATCAAGCCTGGAATGGCGATGCCGCTCGAACCCGCGCCATTAACCCGGACGTCAAGTTCGTCTTCCCGAAAGAGGGTGTCGTGGGTTGGATGGACAATGTCGCCATTCCCACCGGAGCCAAGGATCCGGAGAACGCCAAACTCTTCGTCGAGTTCATGATGAAGCCCGAAAACAGCGGGATGTCGTCGAATTTCACGCACTACGCCAGCGCCATCACCGGCGCCGATGCCTTCTACGAGCCGGCCATGAAAGAGGCGCCGGAACTCAAGGTGCCCGACGGCATGAAGATCGCCTTCACGCCGGCCTGCCCTGAAGAAGCGACCAAACTCATGGATCGGGTTTGGACCAAGCTGAAGAAGTAACGGATCGCTTTCCCCTTCTGCCGCATGCGGCGGAAGGGGGTGATGTTGGGGATGACGGTGAGAGATCGATCGTGGGCGTGACCCTTGGCTAAGCGTCAGCCCACCTATTACGATTCCACCGCCGTTCCGGCGCCGGTTCGTCCGTACCTCAAGGGTATCGTCGAAACCGAAACCTGCGTCATCGGCGGCGGCCTCGCCGGCCTGTCGGTGGCGCTCGATCTTGCCGAGCGCGGGCGAGACGTCGTTTTGCTCGAAGGCGAGCGGATCGGCTGGGGCGCTTCGGGTCGCAACGGCGGCTTCGTTGCGGCCGGCTACGCTGCCGGCAACCTCCATCTCATCGACACGCTCGGCAAAGCTCGCGCGAGGGCTCTCTACGACCTCAGCCGCATGGGCCAGGATCTGCTGGCCGAGCGGATCGACCACTACGGATTTCCCGGTATCGACAAACAGAGGGGCGCGTTGCGTTGTGCAATGCGGGGCCATGACGACCTCCTGCATCGCCAGCGAAGCCTCATGTCGGATGCGTTCGGCGTCGATCTCGACCTTTGGCCCGCAGAAAAAGTGCGGGAAGTGTTGGCGACAGACCGCTACGGCGGCGGACTTCACAATTCAAGAACCTTCAGCGTTCATCCGCATAACCTGACCTTGGGTCTGGCCGAGGCTGCGGAACGGAACGGCGCAACAATCTTCGAGGCGACAGCCTGCCGGAGCCTCGATCTCGAGCGAACCGAGAAGCGGGTGACAACCTCCGAAGGCGAGATCCGGGCCAAAACCATCGTCATCACATGCGGCGGCTATATCGGAGCGCTCAACTGGCCGCTCGCCGCCGCAACGGTTCCGATCGCGACCTTCGTGGCCGTGACGGAGCCGCTTGGTGCCGAACTCGATGCCGCCATCGCCACACCTCTCGCGATATCTGATCTGCAATTCGCGACGAATTACTATCGCCGCATCGGCGGCAACCGCTTGCTATGGGGCGGCAGGGTCAAGGCGTGGGAGCCCGGTCCCCAGACAATCGGTCGCGACCTGCGGCGCGATATGGCGGCTTTCTACCCAGGGCTTGCGCAAGCGCGATTCGACTTCGTCTGGAGCGGGTTGATGAGCTATCTCGGGCACCACATGCCCTCCATCGGCACGCTACGGGACGAGGTCTGGTACGCAACCGGCTTCGGCGGTCTTGGCCTCGCCTCGACCAGCATGGCGGGACGACTGATCGGCTCGGCTATCGACGAAGCCGATCGGCGTTGGGAGGCCTTCGCGCCCTTCGGCCTTCCCTTCGCCGGAGGTGCGCTCGGGCGGATCCCGGCCCAATTGCTCTATTGGCGCGCCGAACTCGCGGGTCGTTTTGGAAGGGTCACGGCGCGTGAATAGCGAAAGCTGGTGGCGCCTCGCCACCCTCGACGATCTCGATGCGATCATGGAAATCCAGGAGCGCGTTCATAGTTTTCTACCCGAACGAAGGGAGATATTCGCAGATAAGATGCGGCTCTCCCCCGAGGGATGCCTCATGCTCATGCGGAGCGAAACGGCCGCCGGCTATGGGGTGGCGCACCCCTGGACATTGGGAAATATCCCTTCGCTCGACACCTTGCTCGGCGATTTGCCTGAGCGGACGGATTGTCTTTATGTCCATGATGTCGCCCTTATGCAGGCGTCGCGTGGCCAAGGCGCCGGGGCAGAGTTCATCCGGCGGATGTCGATCTTGGCGCAAAGGCTTCACTTACCGGCCTTAGCGCTTGTTTCGGTCTATGGCACCTATCCGTTCTGGGAGACGTGCGGGTTCGTGGTTCAACCGTCCGAGCCCCTCGCCGATAGACTCAGCGGCTATGGGAATACGGCGCGCTACATGGTGGCGCGTCTTTGATCGCGGTGAGATCGCCGGAGGTACAAAGCGATGGCCTCAATCGATCGTTCGACGGCGCGGCATAATGTTTCCATTCATGACATCGTCGACGCGCTGAACGCCGGCCATCCGGCCTTGGCCTATGACGCTTGCCGCGCCTTGCTGGCGCAAGCGCCGGACGACCCCGCTCTCAACCAGCTCGGCGCCACGGCGGCTCTGCGGACGGAACATTTCGAAGAGGCCTGGCACCTCGCGCAACGCTCGCTCGCGGCGCGCGCCGATCATGTGCAGACCCTGATTCTCGCGGGCCGCGCCGCGCGAGGCTTGGCCCGTCATGGCGATGCTGTCGCGGCGCTGAGCCGTGCCGTCGCGCAAGCACCCGGCAATCCGGAACCGGCGTTCGCTCTCTGTCTGGCGCGGCTGGACGCCGGAGCGGCCCCCGACGCCCTTGGGCTCGAGCGTCTTGCGGCCGATTTTCCGCGCGAGCATGCGGGATGGGACGAGATCGTACGGCTGCTGCTCGCCAAGGGTTTTCGTGAGGCAGCGTTGTTTTGCCTCTCGGCTCTGGGGCGGGCCGCGCCGAGCTTCGCCGTTTCGATGCGACGGGGCCTGCTCGCAAAAGAGCTTGGCCGGGGCGATGAGGCGCGGCGGGCCTTCGAAGAGGCTGTAAAAATGGAGCCGGATTCAACCCGCGCGTGGTTCTTGCTTGGGGTTGCGTCGCAGGATCTTCGCGATCACGCGACGGCAGAGCATGCCTATCGCCGGACATTGACGCTCGAACCCACAGTGGCGGAAGCCGCCGTCAACCTCGGCACCCTGCTCCAGGAGGATGGCGACCTTGACGGCGCCAAAATCTTCTACGCGCAGGCCGTGAAGGCGCGAGCCGACACGTTCGGACGGGTGGCGCAGGCCATCACGACATCCCCCAAGGGGGAGCTATGGCTCGATCTCAGGGATTTGAGGCGCCGCCTCGAGGCCTGAGCGGGCGCGCTTCACGCGAAACGAGCGCCGATAGACGCCCGGCGTGCCCAACAAGGCTCCCGCCGTCGCCTCATAGGCGTCCCGTCGCTCCGCCCCCATCGGCTCGCAGATCATTTCCAACGGTTCGCGCACCACAGGAAAGCACTGCGCCACGGGAGTGCCTCGTTCGAGAACGCCTTCGAAATCGGGGTCGATCCAGATGGCTGGAAACAGGATGCCGACATCGGTGAACCGGTCGCAATCGACCATGCCGGTCAGCAGCCGGAACGGCAGGTCGCTTCGGTTGATGGGATGGGTCGCGAACAGCGAATAGCCGGGTTCGAGTTCGACTGTCCAGAAACTGTTGAACTTGATGATAGCGCGATTCTCGTCATGGAACGGCGTTCCGGTCACCTGTGCCGGGACATGGAACGACAAGGGCGAGCGCGGATGAGCCTCGATGGACAGCGGCGGCAGATCCCAGTCCCACGACAGCGTGCCGCCCCGCACCTCGACGTCACACGGCAGCGGCACGATGAAGCCGTGGCTCATGGCATCGACGAAGGGCGGGCATTGTTTCACGGTTCGCACCTCGGCGTCATGGAGATGCGAATAGGCGGCGGCCGGCATCGAGCGCAGCCAATCGGGCAGCGCGGTCCGGGCCGGAACGGGCCGCTCCAGCCGGTCGATCAGAGCGGGATCGCATCGGAAGATTATCCGCATGGGCGCGGCGTGACGGCACGACGCAGCGGTTCCGCTTCAGTCATGATGTTGCGGCTCTTGAATTCCGGCGGGCTCGAAAAGGTCATGAATTCCCTCAGGCCGGGATCGTCTCCGACGCCGGGAAACCAGGGCTCCTTCAAATAGCGATCGCGATTGCCGATCCAACATGGCGCTTTCTCGGGTGCCCATCGCTTGAACAGATATTCGCCGATGCCGCCCACAAGGGCATCGAGCCGCTCGTCATCCATCTTGGGCGGCTCGTCCTGCAGCATCGCCGAGCGATGCTCCGCAGGCGCGGTGTAGAAGGCCTGCAGAAAGTTGCCCATCGTCCTGTCCCAGGCCTCGCCCTCCTTAGCCCGCTGGCAGGCTTCAGCGATCGTACGCGGGCGCATGCGTCGAACTCCCGGGTGGCATGGATCTCAGGTGCTTCAACAAGAAACGCTGCTTCCCGCTATCCCGCGCGGTTTTCGGAAAATACTTGTCGAGGATCAGGATCGCCCCATCGTCATCGACGCCCAACACTCGCATCAGGTTGCGGATATCATCCGCCTCCTGAACGCCTTTCAAGGGATCCAAGATTCTGATGGCCTTTAATTTGAGGGCGAGCAAATATTCAGCGGTCGGCACGACTATGATGAGGCCGGTTTCGCCGGTCGGCGGGTAGGAACCGAACTCGATGTGGTCAGCCGCCCGGCTTGCAAGCGGGCTCAAATGAAACGCGACCGCATCGTTGATCCAGTCGTCTGGCCAATCGTTTTGCTGGGCAATCGCGGATACTGCTTCATCGAACCAAAGAGGCCGTGGCCGCTCGAGCTCGGCGATATCAACGTCTTCGGTCGCAAACCGAAAATTGCTCGCCAACATCAAGGCTGATCCGCCATAGACGCAAAGTTCGAGACGCGTGCCGTTGGCAACGGCCGCATCGCCGATGAGTGCGAAGGCCGCGATCAGGCTCGCTCGGTCAAATTTCAGTGCGCTAGCCATGTGGACTTTTCTGGCCGAAGGCGATTGACGCCTCCAACCCTACGGCTTCAGCACCGTGCGCGCCACCGCGTCCCGCCAGCCCTTGAGTTTCAGCGCCCGCCGATCGGCCGCCATGGCGGGCATGAACCTCTTATCGAGATGCCAGCGCTGCGCAAATTCGACAGGGTCCGGATAGATCCCGGATTGCCAGCCCGCCAGATAGGCGGCCCCGAGGGCTGTGGTTTCGAGCACAACCGGTCGATCGACCGGTGCTTCGATCATATCGGCGACGCATTGCATGGTGAAATCGCTAGCGCTCATCCCACCATCAGCGCGGATCACCGCTCCGGCGCCATCCGAGGCGCCAAAGTCCGCCCGCATGGCATCGATAAGGTCGAGTGTCTGATAGGCAACGCTTTCGAGAGCCGCCCGGGCGATCTCGCGGCGGGTCGTGCCGCGCGTGATGCCGACGATCGTGCCCCGGGCGTCGGCATCCCAGATCGGCGCGCCCAGGCCCACGAAGGCGGGCACCAAATAGACGTGCTGGTCGGGATCCGCCTCGGCCGCGAGACTTCCGGTTTCGGCGAACGAGCGGACAAGATGCAGCCCGTCGCGCAACCATTGCACCGTCGCGCCCGCGGCGAAGATGGAGCCCTCGAGCGCATAGCATCGTTTGCCCTTGAGCTGATAGGCGACGGTCGACAGCAGCCGGTGCTGCGACAGAATAGGCGCCTCGCCTGTATTTAGCAGCACGAAGGCGCCCGTGCCGAAGGTGGATTTCACCATCCCGGGCTGGAAACAGGCCTGTCCGATCAAGGCGGCCTGCTGGTCGCCGGCGACGCCCCTGATCGGCAGAGCGCGTCCGAAATGGTCGCCCACGACGGTGCCGAACTCCGCCGCGCAATCCATCACCTCAGGCAGGATGGCTCGGGGGACCCGGAACAAAGCCAGAAGGTCGTCGTCCCACTGGCCCTTGAAGATGTCGTAGAGTGCCGTGCGCGAGGCGTTGGTGGCGTCGGTCGCATGGACCGCCCCGTCAGTCAGGCGCCAGAGCAGGAACGAATCGACCGTGCCGAAGGCGAGCTCTCCCCGTTCGGCACGTTTGCGGGCGCCCGGAACATTGTCCAACACCCAGGCGATTTTCGTCGCGGAAAAATAAGGGTCGAGCAGCAAGCCCGATCGCTGGCGCACCAGGACTTCGGCGCCGTCCGCCTTTAGGCCCGCGCAGACCGATGCCGTGCGGCGATCCTGCCAGACGATGGCGCGATGGATCGGCGTGCCGGTTTCGCGGTCCCAGATGACAACCGTTTCGCGCTGGTTGGTGATCCCGAGCGCGGCGACGGTGGCGCCCTGGTCGGTCGCGCGCTGCAACGCGATGCGGGCAGTGGAGAGGCTAGTCCGCCACAAGTCGGCGGGGTCATGTTCAACCCAGCCGGGCTGCGGATAGAATTGTGGAAATTCTTCCTGCGCGGTCGCGATCGGCAAGGCATCCGGCCCGAACACAATGGCTCGGGTCGAGGTTGTGCCTTGGTCGATGACCAGAACTGAACCGGACATGGGTGTGGCTCGATGTCAGGAGGTTTTCCCTTCTCCCGCATGCGGGAGAAGGTGCCCCATAGGGCGGACGAGGGGAAACATGACTGAGACTGCTCCCCTCACCTGCATGGCTTAGCGATCGCGAAGACGCTCAGCTCTTTTTCGGAGGGGTCGAGGGCCAACTCTTGATCAGCGTGTCGTAATCAATCGTTTCGCCCGGAGGCTTCTCGTTGGCGAGCTTGCGCTGGGGCGCGAGGTTGCCGTCTTTTTCCGCCTGGGCGAACCAATATTCCGCCGTCTGTTCCTTATTCATCTTCGGGCCGAGCTTGCCTTGCACGCCCGATTTTTCAAGCCGGGTCATGATCGCGTCCTGGTCGCGGGCGAGGCCGTCCATGGCCTGTTGCGGCGTGACCTGACCCGAAAGTGCGTTGGCGACGTTCTGCCACCAGACCTGGGCCATCTTGCCATAATCCGGCACGTTGACGCCCGTGGGGGTCCACTGCTTGCGCGCCGGGCTGCGGTAGAATTCAACGAGCCCGCCGATCTTAGGGGCGAGTTCGGTCAGGGCCGGATGCCAGACGTCGCTTTCCCGGATCAGATGGAGCGACACCAGCGCCTTCTTCAAGGTCACGGTCTTGGACGTGCAGAACTGGGCATAGAGCCAGCCGGCTTTGATCTTTTCCATGGGGGCATGTTTCAGCATGGTCCAGCAACCCATGTCCTGGTAGCCGAGCTTCATGCCTTCCTTCCAATAAGCCCCATGGGGCGAGGGAGCCATGCGCCATTTCGGCGTTCCGTCCGGATTGGTGACAGCCGGAGACGACCGGCAACTATCCGTGAAGGCCGAATACCAGAAGATCTGCTGCGCGATATGGCCTTGCCCGACCACTGGACCGGACTCAAGAAAGTCCATGCCGACGGCTTCCGGCGGAGCATATTTGTGCAGCCACTCGATATATTTGGTCAAAGCATAGACGGCGGCCGGGCCGTTGGCGTCGCCGCCACGGGTGATGGACGATCCAACCGGTACGCCGTTCTCGAGGCGGATGCCCCATTCGTCGACCGGCTTGCCGTTCGGCAATCCGCGATCTCCCGCGCCGGCCATCGAAAGCCAGGCGTCGGTGAAGCGCCAGCCGAGCGACGGGTCCTTCTTGCCGTAATCCATGTGGCCATAGATCTTTTGGCCATCGAGTTCCTTCACGTCGTTGGTGAAGAAGTCGGCAATATCTTCATAGGCAGACCAGTTGACCGGCACGCCGAGCTCATAGCCATATTTAGCCTTGAACTGCGCCTTCAACTCCGGCCGCTGGAACCAATCGTAGCGGAACCAGTAGAGGTTCGCAAATTGTTGGTCAGGCAGTTGGTAGAGCTTGCCGTCGGTGAAGCTCGCGAAGCTCAAACCCATGAAATCATTGAGGTCAAGCGTCGGGCTGGTCACGTCCTTGCCGTCGCTCGCCATGAAATCGGTCAGCGAACCGCCGACGATGTCCTGGTAGCGCGGATGGGTGCCGATGAAGTCGGAGTCGTTCATCCAGAAATCATAGATCGGACGTCCGGATTGCATCTGGACTTCGATCTTATCGACGAGGGTACCCTCGTCCATCAGGTCGTGCTTCACCTCGATGCCGGTGATTTCGGCAAAAGCCTTGGTCAGCGTCTTGGACTCGTAATCGTGAACTTTCAGGATTTCCGAGACGCAATTGACCTTCATGCCGGCGAAGGGCTTCGCGGCGTTGATGAACCACTCCATTTCCGCCATTTGCTCGTCTTTCGACAGCGTCGACGGATTGAACTCGTTGTCGACCCATTTCTTGGCCGCGTCGACTTTCTGGGCATAGGTCGGGGTGCTGGCGACGATGCCGGCGGCGCCCGCAATGCCAAGGGCTGCGGCGCCCTTCAATACGTCACGACGATCAACACTCATTGTGCTTTCTCCCTGCGAGATCGCCGGATGCGGAATCGCTCCGGCCGTTACTCGTTCACCGCGGCGATGGCCGTGCGGCCCTGCGCACTCAATCGCCTCGGCAACTCTTTTCTAAGTTTGACGAGACTTAGAAAATTCCTTGAGCATCAAGCCACCTCGCCCAAAATACGGTGAACGCGAGGATGGCTAGGCCAATCTGAACATGATCGCCGCAATCACGAGCGAGGCGACCGAAGGATAAATGAAGCTGTCGATTCCAGCCCGGATGGAGATGAGGAATACGAAGGCGGCAAGCAGCAACGACACGAATAACCGGTCGCTGCGGGTCGTGGCAAAGCGCAAGATGCCGGCTCTGGGCGTCTCGGGTCGGTAGACCGCCAGCACCGTCATGACCACGAGAATGGCCACGAGCGATCCGAAGAAGATCATCGTCTGCCAGGTCCATGCCATCCAGCCGAGGTGTTCGGACAGGTAATCCACAACCCCTCCTCAGACTCGACCGAGGGCAAAGCCCCGGGCGATGTGATTACGCACGAACCAGATGACGATCGCGCCTGGGATCATGGTCAATACGCCGGCGGCCGACAGCAACCCCCAGTCCAAGCCGGCCACAGAATAGGCTCGCGACATCATCCCCGAGATTGGCTTGGCATTCACCGTCGTCAGCGTGGTGGCGAGCAATTGCTCCACCCAGGAAAACATGAAGCAGAAGAAAGCCGCGACGCCGATGCCATTGGCGATCAAGGGTAAGAAGATCTTGACGAAGAAACGCGGGAACGAATAGCCGTCGATCATCGCGGTCTCGTCGATCTCGCGGGGAACGCCCGAAATGAAACCTTCGAGGATCCAGACCGCAAGAGGAACGTTGAACAAACAATGAGCAAGGGCCACCGCCCAGATCGAGTCGAACAGTCCGGTTGCCGAGTAGAGGTTGAAGAACGGCATGGCATAGACCGCAGGGGGCGCCATGAGATTCGACAAAAGCCAGAAAAACAACGGCTTGTCCCCGATGAACCTATAGCGACTGAACGCATAAGCTGCAGGCAACGCCACCGAGACCGATATCACTGTATTAATAAGGACTAGCACAATCGAGTTGACGAAGCTGGCATGCCATTCAGGGTCGACGAAAATCTTCCGATAATTGTCCAGCGTCGGATGTGGCGGCAGCAGACTGAACCCGGACAGGATATCGGCATTTGTCTTCAGACTGATGTTGAGCAGCCAGTAAATCGGCACGAAGAGAAACACTATATAAAGCGTGATGCCGAGTGGTCGGCCGAAGAACGAGCGCATCAGGCGTTCTCCTTGGCGTCGGCATGCGTCGTATAGGTGAAGAATATCCAGCAGACGGTCAGCGTGATCAGGTTGTAAACCAGCGAATAGGCTGCCGCATTGCCGAGATCGACCTGACCCAGGGCCATTTTGACGAGGTCGATCGACAAGAAACTCGTGGCCTCACCGGGTCCGCCCCCCGTCACGGTGAATGGCTCGGTATAGATCATGAAGCTGCCCATGAAGCGCAGCAGCATGGCGATGATCAAGACCTTGCGAAGTTTCGGGAGTTCGATGTTGCGGA
The DNA here is from genome assembly GCA_965214365.1 of Lichenihabitans sp. Lineage (GTDB taxonomy): Bacteria > Pseudomonadota > Alphaproteobacteria > Rhizobiales > Beijerinckiaceae > Lichenihabitans. The sequence goes on along the minus strand of CBDCBM010000001.1, from coordinate 91,688 downwards.
ACACGGACCAGCGCGTCGCCCCATCGATCCGCGCCGCTTGATAATAGGCGTCCGGAATGGCCTTCAACCCGGCATAGCACAGCAGTGCGACCATCGAGGTCCAGTGCCAGACATCCATGAGAATGATGACCAGCCAAGCAGAGGACGCGTATTCGGTGACGTTGAAGGGCACGCCGGCTGCCCGGAGTCCGGCCCCGAGAAGTCCGATGTCGCCGCGCGCGAACAACTGCCAGATGACGCCGACCACATTGTAGGGGATCAGCAGCGGCAAGGCGATCACCACGAGAACGGCGCCGACCCTCCAGCTGTGTTTTGGGATGCAGAGCGATACCGCGATGCCGAGCGGCACCTCGATCGCGAGAACCACAAAGGAAAAGGCCAGATTGCGCAGCAGCGCGCCCTGAAAACGCGCTCCAACCTCGGTGGTGGGATCAAGCAGATTCTGGAACCAGCCGGCTCCGTTCCAAAAGAAGTTGTTCTGGCCCATCGAGTCCTGAACCGAATAGTTCAGCACCGTCATCATGGGGATGAGCGACGAAAACAGCACGAAACACAGGACCGGCACGACGAAGAACCAGGCGCGGTTGTTCCAAACGCGAGTATCGATCATGCGGCCTTCCCCTGGCTGAGGTTTTGGCCAGCGACCCGGCGTTCGTCGACATAGATATGCATGCGCGCCGGATCGAGGCTGAGGCGCGCCTCGCCCACCTCGACGCTCATGTCGTTCGGAACCGTCGCGATCAGACTGATATTTCCGAAACCGACATGGGCCAGACGTTTGCGGCCAAGGTCGTCGATGCGCCGCACCTGCACCGGCAACCCTCCCGAAGCGCTCAGCAGCGCGTAATCCGGCCGTATGCCAAGCTTGACGGAGCTACCCGCCGGAATCGTCGGATAGGCGGCACCGAGCGCGATCTCATGTCCGCCCACGACGATCCGAGTGCCGCCAATGACGCCATCGAGGAAGTTCATGCCGGGTGAGCCGATAAAATAGCCCACGAACGTGTGTTCAGGGGTCTCGAAGAGTTCGGCCGGCGTGCCGATCTGTACGGCGCGCCCGTCGTTCATCACCACGACCTTATCGGCGAAGGTGAGGGCCTCGACCTGGTCGTGCGTGACATAGATCATCAGCACGTCGAGGGCGCGATGCACCGCCTTGAGCTTCGAGCGCAACTCCCATTTGAGCGCCGGATCGATCACGGTCAGCGGCTCGTCGAACAGCACGGCCGAGACGTCCGAACGCACGAGGCCACGCCCCAGGGAAATCTTCTGCTTCGCGTCGGCGGTCAGGCCTCGGGCCCGTCGGCCAAGATCCGCCTCGAGGTCCAGCATCTTGGCGATCTGGGCGACGCGAGCATCGATCTGCGCCCGCGGCATGCCCCGGTTCTTGAGCGGAAACGCCAGGTTCCCGGCGACCGTCATGGTGTCGTAGATCACGGGAAACTGGAACACCTGCGCGATGTTGCGCTGCTCCGTCGGCAGTCGCGTCACATCGCGATCGTCGAACAGAAGACGCCCTTCCGAAGGAATGACCAATCCTGAGATAATGTTCAGCAAAGTAGTCTTGCCGCAGCCCGAAGGCCCGAGCAGCGCATAGGCCTTGCCGGCTTCCCAAACGTGATGGATGGGCTTCAAGGCATAGTCTTTGTCGCTCTTCACCAGGCCATGCCCATAGGCGTGGCCGATGCCGTCGAGGGTAATCCGCGCCATGATCCTCCCCCTTTCAGGCCATGACGGCCCGGCGAACGCCGGGTCCGGGGTCATTCGCGGCGACACGCTCGCCTGTCGTCGAAAAACCGAAGGCTTCCAATAGGTCGAGATGCACCTCTACGGCGTCGCCCGGCTCCCATTCGTGTACGCCTGCGACAAGGCAGACCCAGGTTCCCATGCCGGTATCGACATGGACAAAACTTTCCGAGCCACTGATTTCGGTCACTGAAACTTTACCCGGGAATCCGAGACGTCCCGGCACAGCATGTCCAATCGACACCGCATCGGACCGAAAGCCCATCCGATATTCGCCGTCCGAAAGGCCGGACAAAGGGCCATCCGCCGACATCGCGCGCCCGTTCGGCAGCACGATCTTGGCGCCCGTCTTGCTGAAAGACAGCTCGTTCAGCGGCGGATCCGAGAACACCCGGGCCGAATCGATATTGATCGGACGCCGGTACACGTCGGCGGTCGGACCCATCTGCGTCACCCGCCCCTGCCAGAGGGTCGCGGTCCGGCCGCGCAGCAAGAGAGCCTCGGTCGGCTCTGTCGTCGCATAGACCAGGATCGCGCCGGTTTCGGCGAAGATGCGCGGCAATTCCTCGCGCAGTTCCTCGCGCAGCTTGTAATCGAGGTTGGCCAGCGGCTCGTCGAGAAGGACAAGGCGCGCCTGCTTGACCAAGGCACGGGCGATGGCGGTGCGTTGCTGCTGGCCGCCCGATAATTGCGCGGGGATGCGTTGCAGCATGGGTTCGAGCCGAAGCAGCTTGGCGGCCCGGCCCACGCGGGCCTCGATTTCGGCTTTGGCCAAGCCCTGCACACGCAGCGGTGAGGCGATGTTCTCGAAGATCGACAGGGTCGGATAGTTGACGAACTGCTGGTACACCATAGCAACCGAGCGCTTGCGCACGGCGACGCCCGTGATATCCACGCCATCGTCCAGGAGACGGCCGGAGGTCGGGCGGTCGAGGCCCGCCATCAACCGCATCAACGTCGTCTTGCCCGACAGGGTCGGCCCAAGCAGCACATTCATCGTGCCAGGCTCAAGACTCATCGACACATTGTCGATGTAGGTTTCGGCGCCGACTTTGTAGCGGATGGAGTCGAGAACGAAACTCAAGTCCGGAGCCTTCCGGAGCGTTCGATTAGCCCGGCGCAAGGGGTCGATTCGCTCAGCTCATGCGGCATCCCAAACCTCCCTCCCGACACGCTCTTCGGCGCCTCTACGATATCTGCGACAAATTAAGTCGAAAACAATCGCCACCGCAAGCGAATAAAACGATCATCATAACGAAAAACACGCTCATTCACCCTCGTCGAGGTCTAGCTCGACGGGGCCGCCGGCCTCGACCACTTCGACCGCATGGATGCGGCAGAGGTCAGCGATGCTGGCGGAGGGCAGGCGATCGGTGACAAAAATGTCGACCTCGCTGAGATGAGCGATCTGGACCGGCGCCGCGCGCGCGAATTTGCTGCTGTCGGCGACGAGCACGACCTTCCGGGCATGTTCGATGATGGCACGGGAGGCCTGAACCTCGCGGATATCGAAATCCAGCAGCGTGCCGTCGGCGTCAATCGCCGATGTGCCGATGATGGCGAGGTCGACTCGGAACTGCGATATCATGCTCACCGCATTGGCGCCCAGCACGCCCCCGTCGCTCTGCCGCACGGAGCCGCCGAGGACGAAGACTTCCATGGCCGGGCTGCGGTAGAGTTCGGCCGCGACATGCAGGTTGTTGGTAATCACGAGAAGGCCGCTATGGCCGGACAGACAGCGCGCCACTTCCTCGGTGGTGGTGCCGATGTTGATGAACACCGAGGAATGGTCCGGAACAAGGCGCGCCGCCGCCTCGCCGATGAGTTTCTTTTGCGGCCCGGCCAGCATTTTGCGAGCATCGTAGGCGAGGTTGACGACACCGGACGCGACCATGGCGCCGCCATGCACGCGCACCACCATCTGCGCGTCGCTGAGATCGTTGAGGTCGCGTCGGATCGTTTGGGGCGTGACGCCAAAATGCGTGGCCAGATCCTCGACCGTGACGCGCCCCTTCTCGCGGAGCCAGTCGACGATCTCGATCTGCCGGCGGGAGGGCGCTTTCGGGGTCTGAAGCGTCACCACCCTGCTCCGATCACAAGCTGAGATTGAAGGCGATCGAAATGCGGGTGCCCGCGCCGCGATACGGCCGAACCTGATGCATGAGCCAGGATGGAAAGAGCAGCATCAGCCCGGGCTTCGGCCGGATGATCTCGGCGGCTCCCACCGATGCCCCATCCTCCCCGGCGAATGTCAGTCCCGGCGCGTACATGCCGGGGCCTGGTCCGCGCGGGTCGAGCATTTCGAATTCTCCCCCGAGCGAATGGTCGCTGGCGCAGCCCCCGTCCGCGACGTAATAGGTGCCCGACCAAAACGAGCCCGGATGGTAGTGGCACACGTTGGCGTGACCCGTGGTATTGACATTGGCCCAGACCTGAACCTGCCAATCCGGTCTCACCGGCTGGCCCTGCCGGTCCGCCGTCAACTGGCCCGCGATGCCTTTGGCGAGGTCGAGCAAAGCCTCGATTCGAGGTCCGCCCCAATCGACGATGCCGTGGTCGGAATGCCACCCGCCGGCGTTGGAGGCCTGGATCGAGGAGGTCTCCTGCCGTCGCCTGAGGATCACCGCCTGGAGGTCGGCATTGATGGCCTGGGCGTCAGGGACCTCGAGAGCCGCCACCGGTGTGGCGAAGAGGCCGCGAACAGCGAGATTGAGCCGGGTCGTCATCGTTGCCTCCTCCGCGTCCCGCCCGCTCGCCCAGCCATGACCCTGCGCAGAGATGGCGCGGTCGGTTCGCAGGCGGCGTTTTCATCTCCGGCTTCTTTCGATATCAGGTTCGATATGATCGCTTGATGCAAGAGAATTTTCATTTAATGTCCGTTGAAAAGCAGTTGCGATCGTGGGGGAAGCGACATTGGAAGCCAGCTATGACCTCGCCATCATCGGTGGAGGCGTCAATGGTTGCGGGATCGCGCGTGACGCGACAGGGCGTGGCCTCAAAGTTTTCCTCTGCGAACAGAACGACCTCGCGAGCGGCACCTCGTCAGCCGCGACGAAGCTTATCCACGGTGGGCTTCGGTATCTCGAACATTACGAATTCCGCCTGGTGCGCGAAGCCTTGATGGAACGCGAGGTGTTGTGGAGCATCGCGCCTCACATCATCTGGCCGTTGCGGTTCGTGCTCCCTTATCACAAGGGTCTTCGCCCGGCCTGGATGCTTCGGCTGGGCCTGTTCCTCTACGATCATCTCGGCGGCCGCAACCGGCTTCCGGCGACACGCACGCTCGATCTTTCGCGCGACGAAGCCGGCCGTCCTCTCAAACCCGGAGAATTTACCAAAGGGTTCGAATATTCGGATTGCTGGGTGGAAGACGCGCGCCTTGTGACGCTCAACGCCCGCGATGCGGCCGATCGCGGCGCCACCGTCCTCACCCGGACCAAGGCGGTGGGTGCGACCCGACGGGTGAATGGCTGGACGCTCGACGTCCAGGACCGCGACACCGGACAGCGCCGCAGCATCGAAGCCAAGGTTCTGATCAATGCCGCAGGCCCCTGGGTGGGCGACGTGCTCAACGGCACCTTGCGGATGAATACGCAAGCCAAGGTCCGTCTGGTGCAAGGTTCGCACATCGTGGTGAAGCGGCTCTACGCGCATGACCGCTGCTATATTTTTCAGAACGCCGATGGGCGGATCTTCTTCGCCATTCCTTACGAGACCGACTTCACCCTGATCGGTACGACCGACCGCGACTATGACGGCGACCCCGCTAAGGTCGAGGCCTCCCCCGAAGAGATTTCCTATATCTGCCAATCCGCGACAGAATATTTTGCCAAGCCGGTGACGACCGCCGACATCGTCTGGGTCTATTCGGGTGTGCGCCCGCTCTACGACAAGGGCGGCGGCGATGCCCAGGCCGCGACACGCGACTATGTGCTCTCGCTCGAAGCCGAGGGTCAGGCGCCGCTGCTGTCGGTCTTCGGCGGCAAGTTGACGACCTATCGCAAGCTCGCCGAACACGCCCTTTCGATGCTGGAGCCGCACCTCCCCCAATTGAAGACCAAGGTGGGATGGACGGGCCGCGAGGCCTTACCGGGCGGCGATTTCCCGATGCAGGGCTTTGCCGGGCTCGCGGACGGCATCGCCCGCCAGTGGCCCTTCCTCGGCAGCGCGCATGCGACCCGCCTTGCCCGGCTCTATGGCACCAAGGCCAAGGAGATCCTCGGCGAGGCGGGCTCGATGACCGCTCTCGGTCGGGATTTTGGGGCCACGCTGACCCAAGCCGAGGTCGATTATCTGGTGCGCCGTGAATGGTGTCGCTGCGCCGATGACATTCTCTGGCGCCGGACCAAGCTGGGGTTGCGGCTGAGCCCTGCGGAGGTGACAAGGTTGGAAGACTACATGAGCGAGCAGGTCGCGACGGCGGCTCGCTAAGACCGGTGGTCGTTGACGATGATTTGCCAACGACGTTACGCCGCTTGGGCAACGGGGCGCTTGCCAACCAGTCGTTTTCAATGACCGTTGGTATAAGGCTACCCCGCGCCGGTCAAAGGCGCTTGATCAACCGCGCCTTGCCCCTCGGGCCATCGACATCCTGGTAGCCGGCGGCCCGATAAAAAGCCAGGGACGTCTTCGTGGACTCAAGGGTGCAATGGTCGAGGCCGAGATCGCGAGCGCGCTCCTCGACGGCCAGCAGCAGAGCCCGGCTGACACCCGCGAAACGATGCGCCGGAGACACATAGTTCAGCGTGATCTCGCCGCTCCCGGTGATTCCCGCCACCCCCGCCATCATGCCCTCGCGCTCCGCAATGAAGACATGGGACTGGGCGATCCAGACGCGAAGATTGTCGGGCGTCTTGTTGGCAAGCCAGATCGCGAGAAGTCCCCGGTCGCCGTCATGGTCGGCAAAGCAGAGTTCCACGATCGATGCCCGCACCACGTCGCATGCCGGGATGGCATCGTCGATGCGCGCCTCGCGGATGACGAGGTTCTTCCGGCCTTCGGAAAACTCCTTGAGGGTCATGGACCTCGACCGCTTGATGGGGGACGATGCCGATCGTGCGATGATCAAGCCTTCGTCCGCACCGCCTCTTTCTGCAGGGCGATCAAGCGCTCGATCCCACCACCCGCGAGAGCCAGCATTGCCGATAATTGATCTTGCGTGAAGGGGGCGTTCTCGGCCGTGGCCTGCACCTCGACCAGGCCGCCCGATCCGGTGAGGACGAAATTGGCATCCGTCTCGGCCGTAGAATCCTCGGCATAGTCGAGATCGAGCACGGGTTCGCCCTTGACGATGCCGCAGGAAACGGCGGCGACGTGGTCGCGCAGCGGCATGTCCTTGAGCATCGAGCGATGACGCATCCAAGCGAGGCAATCATGCAGCGCCACCCAGGCCCCGGTGATGGCCGCTGTGCGGGTGCCGCCATCGGCCTGAATCACATCGCAATCCACCGTAATCTGCCGCTCTCCCATCAGCGGCAGATTGACGACCGCCCGAAGGCTCCGGCCGATGAGACGCTGGATTTCCTGGGTGCGGCCGGACGGCCGGCCAGCGGTCGATTCGCGCTTCGTGCGGGTCGAGGTGGCGCGCGGCAGCATGGCATACTCGGCTGTGACCCAGCCTCGCCCCTGCCCGCGCAGCCACGGCGGCGGCTTGTCTTCGAGAGAGGCGGTACACAACACATGCGTTTTGCCGAACTTCACGAGACAGGATCCCTCGGCGTAATGTGCGACGTTGCGCTCTAGGGTGACGGGGCGCAATTCATCGGCGGCGCGTTGCGATGGACGCATGATCTCAACTCCTTCAGGGCCGTAGTTGGAGAGCGCCGACCCATCCCATGGGGACAAGAACGCCCAGGCGGCTCAAAGAGGGCCTTTCCAACAGTCGGCGGGCTGCTCTAAGCTCATAATGCTGAGGCCGCAACCATTGCATCCTCCCTTTGAGGTCGGCGACGGCACACCATAGCCGCTCTAGGTCCCGCTCTGCTCGTCTTGACCATAGCGGAATTCTTTTGTGTGACTTGTCCATTTCGTCATCCTGCGCCGCCTCGATTAAGGGGTGAGGGTCTCGACGGGACGGTGAAGCCCACTGTACAGTGTTCAAAGTCCCTAGTGGACGATCGACCTAAGAGATCGTCCATATGAAAAGGGGGCACGACCGCGCATTCGACGCCGGTCGTAAAAAATGTTCCGGGGGACAAACGACAGATGACTGCGCTTGACGCGGAACGCGGCGTTGGAGGGCCTGCAGGCCTTCTCGACCGCGAAAGAACCATCGCCCGGGCCGGCTTTAATCGCTGGCTGGTGCCTCCGGCGGCGCTGGCCATCCATTTGTGCATCGGCATGGCCTATGGGTTCAGCGTTTTCTGGCTGCCCCTCTCGCGCGCCATAGGCTTGACGAAGCCGGTCGTATGCGCCGATGTCGGCTTCTTTCAACTGCTCTTCAGCACGACCTGCGACTGGAAATCCAGCGATCTCGGCTGGATGTATACGCTGTTCTTCGTGGTCCTCGGGTCCTCGGCTGCCTTGTGGGGCGGCTGGCTCGAACGGGCCGGGCCACGCAAGGCCGGGGTCGTCGCCGCCTTCTGCTGGTGCGGCGGCCTGCTCATCGGCGCCATCGGCGTCGCAACACATCAACTCTGGATGCTTCTCGTCGGTCCGGGCATTATCGGCGGCATCGGCCTCGGCCTCGGCTATATCTCGCCAGTTTCGACCCTCATCAAATGGTTCCCCGACCGGCGCGGCATGGCGACCGGGATGGCCATCATGGGCTTCGGCGGCGGCGCGTTGATCGGCTCGCCGCTCGCCAACTGGCTGATGAACGGCGGTAATCTGATCGAATGGAAGGGGGCCTTCTCGGCCGTTCATTTCGATGGGTTTAAATCGGCCACCGAAGTCGGGGTTTGGCAGACCTTCATGGTGCTCGCCATCGGCTACTTCATCTTCATGATCGGCGGCGCCCTCAGCTATCGGGTGCCCCCGGCGGGATGGCGGCCCGAGGGCTGGACGCCCGCGATCGACAAGGCCCATGCCATGATCACCGCCGGCAACGTGCATCTGAAGGACGCACATAAGACGCCGCAGTTCTGGCTGATCTGGCTCGTGCTGTGCATGAACGTGTCGGCCGGCATCGGCGTCATCGGCGCCGCCTCGCCAATGCTGCAGGAGACGTTCGGCGGACGCCTCTTCGGTGACCCGTCGGTCGGCTTTGGGGCCTTTAGCCCCACGCAAAAGGTTCTCGCCGCCTCGGTCGGCGCGGCCTTCGTGGGGTTGTTCTCGCTCTTCAACATCGGCGGCCGGTTTTTCTGGGCCTCTATGTCCGACAGGGTGGGACGCAAGCAGACCTATTTCATCTTCTTCATCCTTGGCATCCTGTGCTACGGCGCGCTAACGACATTGGCCAACGCGGGTATCCTGCTGGCCTTCGCGATCACGGTGTGCATCATCGCCTCGATGTACGGCGGTGGGTTCGCCACCGTGCCGGCCTATCTGGCCGATATGTTCGGCACGCAATATGTCGGCGCCATCCACGGTCGCCTTCTGACGGCCTGGTCGACCGCCGGCATCCTCGGCCCTGTCATCGTGAACTACTTGCATGATTCCCGCGTCGCCGCCGGCGTGCCCGCCGATCACGTTTACGACGCGATCTTCTACGGGCTCGTTGGACTGCTGGTGATCGGGCTGATCGCCAACCTTCTGATCCGGCCGGTGGCGCCGCGCTGGTTCATGAGGGACGAGGAGGTCGCCGCCCTGCAGGCCAAAATGAAGGATGCCACGGCAGGACCGACCGGCTCCTTCGGCATCGGCACCGGCGGTCTCGACGCCAAGGCGGTCCTGGCCTGGGCAGCCGTCGGCATCCCCCTCCTCTGGGGGGTCTTTACAACCTTGACCAAGGTCGCCGTTCTGTTCCAGTAAGCGGCATGATGCGGCCCCGAACAAACGCGTTCAGGGTCGCTCGGGGTCGCGATTCGCCACCGCCATGCGGCGATAGCGATAGGAGGCCGGTATGCTTTCGACCGCTGTCTCAGCCAGCACCACGGCATCCACGAGGTGATGGTGCGGCGACAGATGGCAAACCGGATCGGCGTTGCGCGCCTCTCCGGTCAGCGCCAAGGCTTGGCAGCGGCAGCCGCCGAAATCCACCGTCTTGCGCGGACATGAGCCACAGGGCTCCGCCATCCAATCGGTTCCCCGATAGGCATTGAAGGCCGGCGAGGCGGACCAGATTTCGCCAAGGCTTCGCTCCCGTACCGACCAGAATTTAAGCCCGGGAATGCTTTCCGCCGCGTGACACGGCAACACCTTGCCCTGCGGCGTGACATTCATGGTGCGTCGGCCCCAGCCTCCCATGCAGGCCTTGGGATAAGTGGCGTAATAATCCGGGATGACGTGATCGATGACGATCGTCCCGGTATAATGGACCTTGAGACGCTCGATATCGCGGATGGCGGCCAAGGCCGCATCGCGCGGCGGCATCAGGGCGGCCCGGTTGGTCTTGGCCCAGCCATAATATTGGGTATGGGCGATTTCCACTCGACGCGCGCCCAGCAACACCGCATAGTCGACCATGGCGCCAGCTCGAGCCACATTGGCCCGGTGGATCACCGCATTGACGGTCAGCGGAAAACCGGCCCGCACCACGTCCGCAGCAACGTCCCGTTTGCGCCGGGCAGCACCCGGATAGCCGGCGATGCGGTCGGCGTTCTCGTCATCCGTATCCTGGATCGACAGTTGGACATGGTCGAGCCCGGCCTCCCACAGCGCGGCGACGAGCTTTGGCGTCAAGCCGATGCCGGAGGTGATGAGGTTCGTATAGAGCCCAACCTCTGCGCAGTGGGCCACGATCTCCACGAGATCGCGTCGGCTCGCCGGCTCACCACCAGACAGATGCACCTGATGGATGCCGAGTGTCGCAGCCTCGGTGAAGACGCGACGCCAATCCGCCGTGCCGAGTTCGCCGTGCCGATCGTCGAGTTCGAGCGGGTTCGAGCAATAGGGACAACCGAGGGGACAGCGATGCGTCAGTTCGGCCAGCAGGCCAACGGGGGCGCCAATGGCTTTGGAGGAGGCGATTTCACTCACAGATCAACCAAACGCTTCTGAATCAATCCCGACAGCATGGTCTCCACATCCGCCTCCACAGTTTCGCGCGGCGCGCCGAAGGCCTCGGCCAGATCGTCCACGATCGACGCCAAAGTGGCCTCGCCGGTACAGCGTTTGAGGATCTCGACCGAGACGGCGTTGAGCTTCAACATCCGCTCGGGCGCCAGCAGCACCCATTCGTTGCGGATTTCGTCATGTTTCAGCCTGACGCCGCGCGGCAGACGCGGCCGGCTCGCGGGGGCGAGGCCCGTTGAAGTTTCATCGGGCATCGACAAACGCTCCACCACCCGACACCAACGATCCCGGCTCCCATACGCCGGGGGGAACGGCGCCGTCCACATAGGCGCCCCAAAGCGCGTCCAGCTGTACCCAAAGAACGTCGCATTTGAAGCGCAGCGCCGCCAGCACCGCCTGTTGCTCCACGGCCGTCCCCGCATGAGACTTCACGTAATCGAGGGCGAAGTCGCTGTCCCGCTTGGCCTGTATGGGGCGGGCGGTGAAATAGCTCAGCGTCTCGACGCTAACGAAGTCGTAATGAGCCAGCATGCCCGACACCCGCTCGCCGATTACCTGCGGCGAGAAAAGCTCGGTCAGCGAAGAGGCGATCGCCTCGAGCAGCGGCCGCTGGGCGCAGAAATTGACATAGGCCTCGACCGCGAACCGCGTGGCGGGCAGAATACCGACCGTCGAGACGACATAGTCGCGGGAAAAACCCAGGCTGTCCGTGAGCTTCAGCCATTTGGCGATGCCGCCCTCGCCCTCGCGCAGGCCGTCGTGGTCGATGATACGCTCTCGCCATTCACGCCGGAGGGCCGCATCCTCCATGCGGCTGAGGATGGTGGCATCCTTCTGCGGGATCATCGACTGGTAAAAGTAGCGATTGAGCGCCCAGGCCCGGACCTCGTCGAGACTACAGCCGCCGCCATGCAGGCGACGATGGAAGCGATGCAGGTTATGGTATCGCTCGACCCCGATTTGGCGCAACGCGGCTTCGATTTCCTGGGGGGTCATCACAGCGGTCCTGGCCTCGTTCACAAGCCGATCTCCATGCCGTCGAACGCCATCGTCCAGCCGGCTGCCTCGACGGCGTCGCGCTCGGGCGAGCCCTCTACCAGGGCAGGGTTGGTGTTGTTGATATGGCTGAAGACCCGGCGGCCGACCTTGAGCCCGCTCAAGGCGGCGATCGACCCTGCAGGGCCGCTCATGCAAAGATGGCCCATCCGGGACGCCGTCTTGGGCGATAGGCCGAGCCTGACCATTTCGTCGTCCGTGTAGGTGGTGCCATCGAAGACCAGAAGGTCGGCGCCCTCGATCCGGGCCCGCAGCCGGTCCGTCACAGCCGCGCAGCCCGGAATATACACGATCCGCCGACCGCCACCCCTGATGTCGAGGCCGATGGTCATTTCGGTCTCGGCGCCGATCTCGACCGTGTCGCCTTCGAGAAAGAGCGGCACCTTGCCGGGAACCGGAAAGGGTTCGACCAAGAGGCCGCCACCGACATCGACGGGGTGCCCGGTCGTCAACGGACATCGTTCGACCAGCGCGGGGTCAAGCACCGAGAAGACCGGGTTCCCGTCGAGCATCGCCAGAATAGCCGGCGAGGCGAACAGCCGGAAGGCTTGGCGTTCACGCAGCGACAGCAGCCCGACGATATGGTCGACGTCGCCGTTGGTCAGCACGACCGCCCCGATCGGCGTATCCCGCCCATCGTGACGCGGATGAAGCCGGGGGGTCGACAGGATCTGCTGGCGCAGATCCGGGGACGCGTTGAACAGAGTCCAGGACGATCCATCGACGCTGACCGCCAAGCTCGACTGGGTGCGGGGGGAGACGCGCGGATCACCGTCCCAGGCCAGGGCGCACACAGGGCATCGGCAGTTCCATTGGGGAAACCCGCCGCCTGCGGCTGAGCCAAGCACGATGATCTCCAGCGCCTTAGCCATTGCTTTTACGAATGAGTCCGGAAATTCGATGGCTACGGCCCGTGTGCATCGCCTCGCGGGACGCAATCTTCGACCCCCGGGGCGGTCAAGGTCATTGGTCCTGCCGAAAAAGCCGTCGTTCACACGGGAACGTTCTCTAGAACCTATCACAGGATCGCGAGCGTGCAATGCGGCCATCGGACTCGACCCTACACATCGCCGAACAATCCGTTACAAGGACAAGTTCATAGATCATTCCCATCCAGCCTCGAGCGAACCCGCGCGTGTCCATGCCCAACACCCGTCCCGTCAAGGCTGGCGACCACGTCTTCCTCGTGGACGGCTCGTCCTTCGTGTTTCGTGCCTATTTTCAGTCGATCCGACAGGACCAGAAATACAATTATCGGTCGGACAAGCTGCCGACCGGCGCGGTGCGTCTGTTCTGCACCAAGCTGCTGCAATTCGTGCGCGACGGCGCCATGGGCGCCACCCCGACCCATCTCGCCATCATCTTCGACAAGTCGGAGAATTCGTTCCGCAAGGAGCTTTACCCTGCCTATAAGGCGCATCGGAACGAGCCGCCGGACGATCTCATCCCGCAATTTCCGCTGATGCGCGAGGCCGTGCGGGCCTTCGGGCTCCTGCCCGTGGAGCAGGATCGCTACGAAGCCGACGACCTCATCGCCACCTATGCCCGGCAGGCGCGCGAGGTTGGCGCCGACGTGCTGATCGTCTCGGCCGACAAGGACCTCATGCAGCTCGTCGGCGAGAAGGTGTGGATGTACGATCCCGCCTCCGGCGTGCCTGGTGCGTCAGGGTCCCGCGACGAACGGCGCATCGGCCCCAGCGAAGTGGTCGATTATTTCGGCGTCCCGCCCGAATTGGTGGTCGATGTGCAGGCCCTGGCCGGCGATAGCACCGACAATGTGCCGGGCGCGCCAGGTATCGGGGTCAAGACCGCTGCTCAATTACTGAAGGAGTTCGGCAATCTCGACGCCCTGATGGCGCGTGCCCACGAGATCAAGCAGCCTAAGCGCCGAGAGGCCCTGACGTTGCCTGACAATGTCGAGCGAGTCCGGATCTCCAGGGAACTTGTGAAACTCTGCGACGATGTAGTGCTGGAGGTTCCGATCGACGCCTTGCGCCTGCCCGAACCCAATCCCCAAAAACTCGTCGCTTTCATGAAGGCGCTGGAATTCACCAGCCTTACGCGCCGCGTCGCCGAACTCTATGCCGTCGATCTCGCCGGCATAGACGCCGATCCGGCGCTGCTCGGACCCGGCGGCTGGCGCATACGCGATGGCAGCCCCGCCGCGCCCGTCGACGAAACGGCCGCCATCACGGCGGCCGAAGCCGGAACCTCGGACGTGGCGCAGGCCGCAGACCCCGCGATTGCACCCCCGCCAAGCGATGGCGCAACCCCAGGCTCCCCCGGCTGGCTTGCCGCCGCCCGCGTTGCGGAGGCCACATCGACCGTCATCGACCATTCGGCCTACCGGACCATCACGACCATCGAGGACCTCGCCGCCGTAATCGCGAAGGCCTTCGACACGGGCCTCGTCGCGGTCGACACGGAAACCACCTCGCTCGACGCGCGCCGGGCAGATCTCGTCGGCATCGCACTTGCCACCGCGCCCGGCGAGGCCTGCTACATCCCGCTCGGCCACCGGGCGCAAAGCGATGGCGGCCTTTTCGGCGACGGAGCGCTCCAGCCCGGCCAGTTGCCCCTCGATGTCGCGCTGGCCGCCTTGAAGCCGCTGCTCGAAGCGCCGAGCGTGCTCAAGATCGCCAATAATATGAAATATGACTGGCTGGTCTTCGCCGAACACGGCATCGACGTGGCGCCTGTCGAGGACACGATGCTTCTCAGCTACGTGCTCGACGCTGCGGCGACGCTCGACAAGCATGCACTCGACGAGCTGTCGAAACGGCACCTCGGCCACCAGCCCATCGCCTTCAAGGATCTGGCGGGCTCGGGGAAAGCCTTCATCGGCTTCGCCCGCGTGGCCATCGACAAGGCCACCCACTATGCTGCGGAGGATGCCGATGTGGCGCTCAGACTCTGGCGCGCTTTGAAACCACGCTTGCCGGCCGAGCGCATGACGACGGTCTACGAGACCTTGGAGCGCCCGATGGTCGAGGCGCTCGGCCGCATGGAGCGGCGCGGCATCTCCATCGACACCCACATTCTGTCGCGCCTATCGGGCGAATTCTCTCAGACCATGGCGCGGCTCGAAGCCGAGATCCACGAGATCGCCGGCGGCCCGTTCAACCTCGGCTCGCCGAAGCAGCTCGGCGACATTCTCTTTGGCAAGATGGGCCTGCCCGGCGCCAAGAAGACCGCGACCGGCGCCTGGTCCACCTCGGCGCAGGTGCTCGACGACCTCGCGGAAACCGGCAATGGCTTCGCCCGCCTGATGCTCGACTGGCGCCAGGTCTCCAAGCTCAAATCCACTTACACGGATGCGTTGCCGACCTTCGTCGATCCGCGCACGAAACGGGTCCATACCTCCTTCGCGCTGGCCTCGACCACCACAGGGCGCCTGTCCTCGTCCGAGCCGAACATCCAGAACATTCCGATCCGCACCGAAGCCGGGCGAAAGATCCGCACCGCCTTCGTGGCGACGCCCGGCCACAAGCTCCTGTCGGCCGACTATTCGCAGATCGAACTGCGGCTCCTGGCCCATATCGCCGATATCCCGCAATTGAAGCAGGCTTTCGCGGAGGGGAAGGACATTCATGCCATCACGGCGTCCGAAATGTTCGGCGTTCCGATCGAGGGCATGACGAGCGAGGTGCGCCGCCGCGCCAAGGCCATCAATTTCGGCATCATCTACGGCATTTCAGCCTTCGGCCTCGCCAACCAACTCTCCATCCCGCGCGAGGAGGCGGGCGCCTATATCCGCACCTATTTCGAGCGCTTTCCCGGCATCCGCGTCTACATGGACGCGACCAAGAAGATCGCCAAGCAGCAGGGCTACGTCTCGACGCTGTTCGGACGGCGCTGCCATTATCCGCGTATCACGGCTTCGAATCCGTCGGAGCGGGCGTTTAACGAGCGCGCTGCGGTCAATATGCCGATCCAGGGGACGGCGGCGGATATCATCCGGCGCGCCATGATCCGCATGGACGCCGCGCTCCAGGCGGAACGCCTCTCGGCCCGCATGCTGCTGCAGGTCCATGACGAACTGGTGTTCGAGGTGCCCGAGGACGAAGTCGAGGCGACGATCCCTGTCGTCAGGCGCGTGATGATCGAGGCTCCCCATCCGGCGGTTGAACTGTCCGTGCCGCTGGCGGTTGAGGCTGCCGCCGCCGCCAATTGGGACGAGGCGCATTGATCGGCTTGTCATCAAACCCGCAAAGTGGCTCAGCCCAAAGCCTCTGCGGCGCGGCCCCGCTTCAAAAACGGCGCCATGCCCCGGCGGGCGAGTTCGTCCGCCTTTTCGTTTTCGGGATGGCCGGCATGGCCCTTGACCCAGTGCCATCGCACGACGTGAAGCGCGTTCGCGGCGTCGAGCTGCTGCCAAAGCTCCATGTTCTTCACCGGCTTCTTGTCCGCCGTGCGCCAGCCGTTGCGCTTCCAGCCATTGATCCACCCGGTGACGCCGCCGCGCACATATTGCGAGTCCGTGTAGAGGTCGACTTCGCTGGGGCGCTTCAACGCGCCAAGCGCCATGATGGCGGCGGTGAGTTCCATGCGGTTGTTGGTGGTGGCAGGATCACCGCCG
The DNA here is from genome assembly GCA_965214365.1 of Lichenihabitans sp. Classification (GTDB taxonomy): domain Bacteria; phylum Pseudomonadota; class Alphaproteobacteria; order Rhizobiales; family Beijerinckiaceae; genus Lichenihabitans. The sequence goes on along the minus strand of CBDCBM010000001.1, from coordinate 75,193 downwards.
AAGAGTTCCTTCTCGTGCTCAGCGGTTCGCAGAATGGCGCCCCAGCCTCCCGGGCCCGGATTTCCCGAACAGGCGCCATCGGTCCAGATCGAGATCGCTTCGCTCATCGCCATCCATAGTCCAGGGCCGAATCCACGGATCGGTGGAAGCGCAGCCTGTTGAGATATTCGAGGGGGTCGTGCGGCCTGACGAGGGCGCCCTCCGGCACGTTGAGCCAATCCACGAGCCGCGTCAGCATGAAGCGCAGCGCGGAGCCGCGCGCCAGCACCGGGAGACAGGCGATCTCGCGCGCGCTGAGCGGGCGGGTAAGCTTGTAGCCGTCGAGCAAGGCCCGGCCCTTGTGAATGTCGAAGCCGCCCCCCGCCCGATCGAAACACCAAGCGTTGAGGCAGATCGCGAGATCGTAGGCGAAGGCATCCGTGCAGGCGAAATAGAAGTCGATCAGTCCCGACAGACGGTTTCCCAGGAAGAACACGTTGTCGGTAAAAAGATCGGCATGGATCACGCCCGTCGGCAGATCGTCTGGCCACGCGCGCCGCAGAAAGGCGAGCTCCGTCTCTGTCTCAGCCACGAGCCCTGGCGAGACGGTGTCAGCGGCAGCGCCCGCCGTTGCGAAGAGCTTCGGCCAGTCGGCCAGCGACAGGGCGTTCGGCCGGCGGAGCGGAAAATCGGCTCCCGCCCGGTGCAGCGCCGCGAGCGCTTGGCCAAGCTGCCCGCATTGATCGGGCGTCGGCGTGGTGACGCAGACCCCATCGAGGAACGTGCAGAGGGCCGCCGGTCGGCCGGCCAATTCCCCCAACATGGCGCCTTGCCGGCTCTTCACCGGCAACGGACAGGTGATGCCGCCCCGCGCCAAATGCTCCATCAGCCCGAGGAAGAAGGGCAAATCGGTCGCGGCGACCCGCTTTTCATAAAGCGTCAGGATGAACCGGTCGCGCTCCGTTTGGAGCAGGTAGTTTGAATTTTCGACCCCCTCGGCGATGCCCTTGCAGGAGCGCAGCGCTCCAAGATCGTAAAGGCTGAGAAACTGCTCGAGTTCGCCCACGGTGACTGAGGTATAGACTGCCATCAGCGGACAACATTCAACGAGATGACAGGCGGGGTGTTGCGCTCAAACCGTTTCACGCAGCTCGCGCGGCAAGGGGAAGAACATGGTCTCGGTGACGGTCGCCACCGTCTCGACATCGATCTCATATCGTTCAGCGAAGGCGTCGATGATCTCTTCGACCAGAACCTCAGGGGCCGAGGCGCCGGCCGTGATGCCGATCGTTTTGATGGCGATCAGAGGCGTCCAATCGATGTCGCTGGCCCGCAGCACCAACTGACTGTTGCGGCAACCAGCCCGCTCCGAGACTTCCTTCAGCCGCTGTGAGTTCGACGAATTGGCCGACCCCACGACGAGCATCGCGTCCACGGTCGGCGCGATGCGCTTCACGGCTTCCTGCCGGTTGGTGGTGGCGTAACAGATATCCTCGCGATGCGGTCCGACGATGGCCGGAAACCGTTCTTTCAAGGTCTCGACGATGCTCTGCGTGTCGTCCACCGACAATGTCGTCTGCGTTACGAAAGCGAGCGGCGTCGACAGGAATTCGGCGTCGGCAGAATCAGCCAAGCGATGAACGTCGGCGACATTCTCCACGAGCACCACCGTCCCCTCGGGCAATTGGCCGAGCGTTCCGACGACTTCCGGGTGGCCCGCGTGACCGACCAAGATGATTTTGTGACCGCGCCGATGGTGAAGCTCGGCTTCGCGATGCACCTTGGTCACGAGGGGGCAAGTCGCGTCGATGGCGAAGAGGTTGCGGGCCGAGGCTTCGAGCGGGATGGCCTTTGGCACGCCATGCGCCGAGAAGATCACGGGTGCGGTCGTGGCCGGGATTTCATCGAGTTCTTCGACGAAGATCGCGCCCTTCTTCTTGAGCGACTCGACCACATATTTGTTATGCACGATCTCGTGGCGCACATAGACCGGCGGGCCATAGAGCCGCAAAGCCTGCTCGACGGCGTCGATCGCGCGGATCACGCCGGCACAGAAGCCGCGGGGCGCGCAAAGCAGGATGTGCAGCGTCGGTTTGGTCATGATTGGGTTCCGAACAGGCTCGCTGGCGTTGTGGGGGAAGCGGGCAGCAGGGTCAAGCCGATGAGGCTCGTTCTTCGGCTTTCCATCGACGACGCAGACCGGTAGCAAGGCCTTCGTGTTTTGACATGAGCCTGCGGGTTCTCGGAGAAATTCCCATGACGCATGTCGGCGAGCCCGTCCGTCCCTGTCGCGGGCTGGAAATGGGGCGTGCGAAATCCTCGCGCAAGGCCGGACAAAAACGCGCATGAGTTTGGTTACAGGCGACACCGCTGCGGCGGATGATATCAGCGCCGCGCTGCCCGCCGGGCTTGGCGATACGCCGGTGGCACCGCGCCGCACCCAAGGGAAGTTCACTCAAGGCTCGATCCTGCGTCACACAGTGGTGATGACGGCGACGGGCGCGGTCGGCACCTTGTCGATCTTCGTCGTGGATCTCTTGTCGTTGCTCTACGTCTCCTGGCTAGGCCGGACGGAACTCAAGGCCGCAGTGGGTTTTGCTACCCAGGTGTCGATGTTTCCCGTCGCGGTGAATATTGGACTGTCGATCGCCGTCACGGCTGCCGTTTCGCGCGCCCTGGTTCTGGGGATCGGACCATGGCGAGGCGCGTCGCGGCCTCCGGGCTCGCGCATGTTTTCCTGGCCGGCACCCTCATGACGGCCCTCGTTCTCACCTTCGCTTGGCCGCTGCTGCATCTCTTCGGGGCACGGGGCGAAACTCTCGACATCGCCCATCGCTATGTGATGATCACCGCGCCCGCCAATCTGATCTTTGGGCTCGGCATGGCTTTGTCGGGCATATTGCGGGCCGTGGGCGACGCCAGGCGCGCCATGTATGTGACCCTATCGGGGGCTGTGATCACCGCCATGGTGGACCCGCTGCTGATCTTTGGGCTCGGCTTCGGCATTTACGGCGCGGCGCTTTCGACCGTCATCTCCCGGCTGATCTTTCTTGGTGTCGGCTACCACGGCGCGGTGCGGGTGCATCGGCTCGTGGGGCGCCCACGATTGTCCACCACGTTCAACGATTCACGCCTGCTGATGCGGGTCGCGGTTCCGGCCATCATGACCAACCTGGCGACGCCGGTGGGCAACGCCTACGCGCTTCACATTTATGCGGGGTTCGGCGATGCGGCTGTCGCGGCCAGCGCCATGATCGACCGTATCGTCTATGTGGCCTTTGCTGTGGTGTTCGCGCTGACCGGAGCCGTGGGGCCGATCATCGGGCAAAATCTCGGTGCGCGCCGGTTCGACCGGGTCCGCCAGACCCTCACGCATTGCTTCCTCGTGACGGGCCTCTACAGCCTTGTCACCTGGGCGCTCCTGGCGCTCGCGGCGCCCCTTCTTGCCCGCCTCTTCCATACCAGCGGCGAGACTGCGGACTATCTCGACTTTTTCTGCAAATTCGGCGTGTCGGCCTGGGTTTTCGTGGGCTTCCTGTTCGTCGCCAACGCAGCCTTCAACAATCTCGGGCGTCCGACGCTTGCGATGGTGTTCAACTGGGGCCGCGCGAGCCTTGGCACCATTCCCTTCGTGACGCTGGGGGCCGCCTGGGGAGGCGTGAAAGGCGCCCAGCTTGGCATTGTCGTCGGGGCCGCTTTGTTCGGGCTCGGGGCTCTGGTCAGCGCCTATAGGGTGGCGGAAAAGGTCGCCCGGCGATCACCGGACGACCCCTGTTGAGAATGCCTGTTCAGGCCGCCCGGCGATCGATGTCCGTCGACCCATAGGAGTCGGCCGTGGCGGCCGTCCTTGCCCAGTCCAGTTGCTCACGAACGGCGGCGCGGCGGCCCAACCGGGCTTCGCGGACCATGAGTGCGAGACGCAAGGTCGGATCATCACGCAAGGACCTGTACATCACGGCGTCGATGTCGCCGCGTGTGAGCCCGATATCGCGCAGCAGATGGTCATCGAAGCCTGCGAGATGGCCCATGACCTTACGGCGCGCCACGGCCGCTTTGATCGCTACGACTGGCGTCGCGATAAAGGCGAGAAACCCGGAAGTCACATTCAGGATGGGGGATCGCATGACACTTGTCCTTCGCTTCGACAGCGAGCGAACATTATCTCAACACCAGCAATCATAAAAACGAATGTTCTTGATCCAAACCATTCAAATTCGTGATACGAAGCAGAACCTTTCCAAGGATGTCGGATGGCCCTGCTCGATATCGATCAACTTCGAACGTTCCTTGCGATCGTCGACACGGGCACGTTCACCCGCGCGGCCGTAACCGTGCATAAGACCCAATCGGCCGTATCCATGCAGATCAAGAAGCTTGAGGAAACGGTAGGCCGGCCGCTGTTCGATCGCGAAGGGCGATCGTCCCGACTGACCGAGGATGGTGAAAAACTCGCCGACTATGCACGGCGCATCGTCAGGCTGGCGAGCGATGCGATGGCCAGTTTCGCCGAGGCCGAACTTGCCGGCCGGGTGCGTCTGGGCGTGCCGGACGACTATGCGGATCGGTACCTGCCGGAGATCCTGGCCCGCTTTTCCCAATCCAACCCTCGGGTCGAAGTCACGGTGGTGTGCGAACCGACGCCCATGCTCGTCGATCGAATCAATGCCTCTGATCTCGATATCGCCATCATCACCCAAACCGAGACGCGGGGGTACGCCTCGGTGGTGCGGCGGGAGCGGCTCCTCTGGGTCACGTCAAGCCGCCATACCGTGCATGAGGTCGCGCCTTTACCGCTGGCGCTGGGTCGCGCATTCTGCACATGGCGCCAGGCCGCGACGCTCGCGCTCGATGCCGTGGGCAGGACGCATCGCGTGCTGTATTCCAGTTGGAATTCCACCGCCGTCGGTGCGGCCGTGCTTGCCGGTCTCGCGGTGTCCGTACTTCCAGAAAGCGCGGTCAGGCCCGGTATGCGCATTCTCGGCGCGACGGAAGGGTTTCCGACCCTGCCCTCGTGCAAGATTGCTTTGATGCGCAATCACGCCGAGGGATCGGCTCTAGTCGACGCCCTTGCCGGACATATTGTTTCCAGTCTCGACAATCTGTCCGGCGGAACCGAGCGGACGGCCTGGGCGGCGGAATAGAACGGGCGGACGGTATCAAACAAGAGTTCAGTTCAAGCCGTTGCTGACCTGGACGTAGAATTTCTGCTGCAGGTGCGAGCCGATCTGTATCAAAGCCGTCAATATGAGGATCGACACCATCGTCGCGATCAAAGCATATTCGATCGCGGTCGTGCCCCTCGTATCCCGCAGAAACTGACGAATGCTTACCATTTCGGTGCCTCTTGGTCGTCCACTGTCATACCAAGGAGGCCTTAATGGGTTGAGTATGAAACCGTCGGATCTATATTAACGAAATAGGCCCCGACGCACTGACGCGGCGGGGCCCAAAATGATTACAACAAGATTACATCTTTTTCATCATCTTTTTCTTCTTGGTCATGTGCTTCATGGGCTTCATGGGCTTTTTCATAGCCATCTTGCCGGCGTCAGGGGTCGTGGTCGTCGCATCAGGGGTCGCGGGAGGCGTCGGATCGGTCTGAGCCACAGCGACGCCCATGCCGAGAATCGAGGCCGCGCAAGCCAGGACCAGAGTCTTTCTGAACGATGTCATTGGTTTCTCCCTCGTTTTGCCGACCAGCGAAGCTGTCGGCGGTCAATGCCAGACCCGGTGAACGCCTTTCGGCGCGATTGGTTTCCGGGGGCGACTCAGCATGGCACGGCGCGGTATCGTTGGCGAATGGGGCGGTGCAATGGTCGGGATCGTACCCGATCGCGCCCCCAAACCGCTGCCCCGATTGCCAGTCGCCCCGGCTCCGCCTATCTAGCTGACGCGGTCTAGTATCGTGTTTTCGAAGTTTGCATCGTTTCGATATCCGGAACGGAGCGAACTTCGAAAACCAAACAACACTAGAAATCAATAAGTTGCTGGTGTTCTTCGAGTCTGAAATTCGCCTTGCCTTGATAGCAAGCCGAAGCGAATTTCAGAATCGAAACACTAGGGGCTCGCTCATCACCTTCCGGCGTCTGCCGCCGGGCATCGGCACGAACGAACAGCATGGCTCGCGACATTACCGATACGACCCCGATCGCCTCCCGTGACGAGCTTGTCGCCTGGTTCGAACAGGGCTGCAAACCTCACGCTGCCTTCCGGATAGGCACCGAGCACGAGAAGTTTCCGTTTTATAGGAGCGACCTCGCGCCGGTGCCCTATGAGGGGCCTGGCGCAAGGCAAGGAGGCGTGCGGGCCTTGCTCGACGGCATGGGGGCCGCGCTAGGTTGGGCGCGTTTCGAGGAAGAGGGGCACCCCATCGGTCTTGCCGACAATGTCGTTGGCGGGGCCATTTCGCTCGAACCCGGCGGCCAGTTCGAACTCTCCGGCGCGCCGCTTGAAACCTTGCACGAAACACACGCCGAGACGGAAGCCCATCTGACGGCGTTACGCGGGATCGCCGATCCTCTCGACATTGGCTTTCTCGGCCTTGGCTCGAGCCCCAAATGGAGCCTTGCCGAAACTCCGGCGATGCCGAAGGGGCGTTATCGCATCATGGCCAACTACATGCCGAAGGTCGGCACGCGCGGCGTCGACATGATGTTTCGCACCTCGACCGTGCAGGTGAACCTCGACTATGCCAGCGAAGCCGACATGGTACGCAAGCTGCGTGTCTCCGTCGCGCTCCAGCCTTTGGCGGCGGCCCTATTCGCCAATTCGCCCTTCACCGAGGGGCGGCCCAACGGGTTCTTGTCCACCCGCTCGCATGTCTGGCTCGACACTGACAAGGCCCGCTCGGGCATGCTGGCCTTCGCCTTCGAGCCTGGCATGGGCTTTGAGCGCTACGTGGACTATGCGCTCGACGTGCCGATGTATTTCGTCAAGCGCGGCACCGTCTATCACGATGTCACCGGCATGAGCTTTCGCAATCTGCTGGCCGGCGACCTCAAGGCCTTGCCGGGCGAGCGAGCCACCATGTCGGACTGGGCCAATCACCTGTCCACGATCTTTCCAGAGGTGCGGCTGAAGCGCTATCTCGAAATGCGGGGCGCTGATGTCGGGGGTCGCCCGATGATCACAGCGCTTGGAGCCTTGTTCGTCGGCCTGCTTTATGACGGCGAGGCACTCGATGCCGTTTCGACCCTTGTGCAGCCCTGGGACAACCAGACCCGCCAGACGATGCGCGAAGCAGTGCCGCGCCTTGCTCTCAAGACAAAGGTCAACGGGCAGGATCTGCGCGGCATCGCCCTCGATGTTCTCGCCATCGCGCGAGGCGGCCTTGACCGGCGCGACCGCCGCGACGCCGAAGGACGATCCGAGAGCCGTTTTCTTGAGCCGCTGGAGGCGATCGCCCGCAGCGGCCGCACCAGGGCGGAGGACCTGCTCGCCCTCTACGAGGGGGCCTGGAAGGGCAGCGTCGATCCCGTGTTCTCGGACTGCGCGTTTTAGAGGATCACGATGTCTTTGGATGAGGTCCATCCTCAGACATCATGATCTAGGGCGATGACACATGGGGCGATTCGCCAAGCCTATTTCGACGTCTCGAATTCTGCCCGGACCGAACCGCTGACCTTCACGCAGGTGCTGCTGCCCTCGACTTTGGCAAAGCCAGGACCAGCCCATTCACAACCTTTGGTTGTGACGTGGCTCTCGGGGCGAGGAGGGTCCTTGGCCATGGCGCCCGAGGCGTGACAACACAGGATCAAAAGGACAACACGGCGCATGATCGAGACGTCCTGTGGATTCGAGGCCCCAGAGTTTAACGTATCCGCCGCAAGATGCACTCCCCCACCAAACTCAGACCGATCTTAAGAATGGCTTTTGATCTCGACGATCGATCGCTTATTGAGACTTTCGGGAGGACAGCGACGCATCACGAGATCGTCATGATGCCTCCTCCCGGAGGAGTGAACGCATGATCAGGATTTCGTCGAGCGTTATCGCAGGCTTTGCGCTTTGCCTCATGGCCGGCGCCGCATCGGCCCAGACCCCGGCGCCCGCCCCGGCGACACCGCCCGCCGCTGCGCCCTCGGCCATGGCTCCGGCCGGAAAGATGGCCGCGAAGCCCCGCACCGCCCAATCCATCGCCTGTTCGGCCGACGCCGACAAGCAGGGCCTGCATGGCAAGCCGCGCAAGACGTTCATGAGCAGCTGCAAACATAAGGCGATGTGATCGCGCGCTAAACCACCTTTTGGGCCGCATGTGACGCCGGCCATTGGTGATTCGGCGTTTCGTCCCAGTGACTTGGAGCATGTCGCCTTAGGCGAACATGTTCCAAGTCACGATAAGCACGTTCGGTCTTTGGAATGTGCTCGATATCGCCGGATCAAGCCCATTTCCATGCCGGCATGGTCTTTCAACCTTCCCGTGATTCGTCTCACGGACCTGCTTGAATACGCCGGATAGCTGATAGGGGTCCTCATTTCCGACCGGATCGAACCCCGCGCGGCGATGAGACGGTCCCGTTCTCGGCAAAGAGTTCGGCCAGCTTTTCGGTCATCGCGCCACCGAGTTCCTCGGCATCGACGATGGTCACGGCCCGCCGATAATAGCGGGTCACGTCATGGCCGATGCCGATGGCGATCAACTCGACGGGAGATCTTGTCTCGATGGCCTCGATCACTGACCGAAGATGGCGCTCGAGATAATTGCCGGCATTGACCGAAAGCGTCGAGTCGTCGACAGGAGCGCCATCCGAAATCATCATCAGGATCTTACGCTGCTCGGACCGGCCGAGCAGGCGCTCATGCGCCCAATGAAGCGCTTCGCCGTCGATGTTTTCCTTGAGCAGGCCCTCGCGCATCATCAAACCGAGGTTGCGTCTGACCCGGCGCCAGGGCGCGTCGGCGGCCTTGTAGATCACGTGCCGCAGATCGTTGAGGCGGCCCGGCGTCGCCGGCTTCCCCGATTGCAGCCAGGCCTCACGCGATTGTCCACCTTTCCAGGCCCGGGTGGTGAAGCCGAGGATCTCGACCTTGACACCGCAGCGTTCCAGCGTCCTTGCCAGGATGTCCGCGCAGGTGGCCGCCACCGTGATGGGCCTGCCTCGCATGGAGCCCGAATTATCGAGGAGGAGCGTCACCACCGTGTCGCGGAAATCGGTGTCCTTCTCGCGCTTGAAGGATAGCGGCTGCTGCGGATCGACCACGACACGCGACAGCCGCGCCGGATCGAGCATACCCTCTTCGAGATCGAATTCCCAGGCGCGGCTCTGCTGCGCCATGAGGCGGCGTTGCAGACGATTGGCGAGCCGGCCGACGACATTCGACAGGTTGGAGAGCTGCTTGTCGAGATAGGCCCGCAGCCGCTCCAGTTCCTCGGGCTCGCAGAGCTGTTCGGCCGCGACGATCTCATCGAATTTTTGGGTGAAGGCCTTGTATTCAGGCCCCCGGGCATCGGCGGGGCCGGATTGGGGACGGCGGCTTTCGGCCGCGTCGTCGGCTTCCCCATCATCGGCATCCTCCGGCGTCTCGCCGGTCGGGCCGTCCGGGCTCTCCATCGCGCCGTCGTCGAAATCCTCCGAACTCGCATCGGCGGCTTCCGTCTCCATGGTCTCGCCGCTGTCGCTGTCTTCACCCTCGCCGTCGGAGTTTTCGGACTCGTCCTGCGGCTGGTCGTCGGCGTTGTCGTCCTCGTCCTCCTCGCGATCGAGCGAGGCGGGATCACCCATCTCCAGGGCCGCCAAAAGCCTATGCACGGAGCGGCCGAAGGCGCGCTGGTCTTCGAGAGTCGCGCCGAGCTTGTCGAGGTCGGCGCCGGCGCGCTCCTCGATCCAAGGACGCCACAGATCGACGATTTTTTGCGCCGCTGGGGGGGGCGCACGGCCGGTCAGGCGCTCACGCACGATCAGCCCCACCGCATCCTCGATCGGCGCATCCGCCTTGTCGGTGATGTCGGCGAAATTGCCCCGGTGATAGCGGTCTTCCAACATGGCGGCGAGGTTGACCGCCACTCCGTCCATGCGGCGCGCGCCGATCGATTCCACCCGCACCTGTTCGACCGTGTCGAAGATGGTGCGCGCGCCCTGCGCCTCCGGCAGCAGGCGGCGATGCGTCGTGGCGTCGTGGCATGCGAGCTTGAGAGCCATCGAGTCAGCATGGCCCCGCACGATGGCGGCGTCACGCGGGGAAAGCTTCCTCGGTGGCTCGGGAAGCCGCGCCTTGGCGTCCTCACCATGGCCCGTCACGCTGGGACGGTCGGCCGCATAGGTGACTTCCAGCTGTGGTGAGCGCGCCAGTGCCCGCATGCAAGAGGCGACGGCCCGCTTGAACGGCTCTTGCGATGCTTCGGCGGCTTGCGACGGTCTGCGATTGGTCGGCCCAGTCATGAAACCTTCGTCAGGAAGATACGCTGGCGGCCAGCGGGACAATGATGCGGGCGGGCATAGCCGCCCCAGCCCAAATGGTCATAAAAACCCGGGGCCTGAAAGGTGAACGTATCGACGTCGCCATTGGATGCGCCAAGGCGACGGCCTCGATCATCGGCAAGGACAAGACATCGGATGCCATGACTCAAGCGTCCGGCCATTCGATGGCGCGCTCGATGATGTCCGCCCAAGAATAAGGACAGGCCATCGGGAGCGCCTCGTCGTGACCAAGGGCGCCGATCGCGGCCTCGCGCGCCAGCGCATAGGCGTTCCGCGTTACCTCCGGCTCGGCCGCCATCAGACCAGGCTGACGGCGGATCTGTTTCAAGACACGCTTCCTTTGCTGGTGGATGGTCAAGCTCCAGCCCCGAGGCGTGCGTCGGGGGCGTGATCCCATTTCAGCAAAGCCTCGAGGATCTGCTCCAGCGCGGCACCGAGCTTGGCGCGGTCCTGCGCCGCGAGACCGGCCAGAACCTGCGCCACATGCGGCAGGTCGATCGCGTCTCGCTGGCCGGTTCGCGCAAACTCCACCTGCTGCACCATCCAGCCGTAGGAATCCTGTTCGTAGCGAACGGGATCCGCCGTCGCATCGATCGTCGTTTGGTCCGTCATCACACTCTTTGTTCCGGCCAGACGATATCGCGGTTCATGATGTCGTCCCAACTGTAGGGATTGGACCCAGGGATCGCCGCGTCCGGCAGGTCCGTTTCGGACAGGGCCGCCGAGCGCCCAGTTTGATAAGCACGTTCGATCGCTTGATGGAGTATGCTCTTCAATCCGGGATGATCTCCAAGTTGATAGGAGGCACGCCGCCGGTGCTCCTTGATGCTCAGCACCCAGCTTCGAGTGCGCCGCTCGGGCTGATGATCCCATCTCAAGAGATGCTGAATCACGCGAACGAGCGCGCTTTCAAGCTTGTCATATTCGCGGCCGGCCACGTCGGCGATCTCGTCGGCGAGATTGGTGATATCCAGGGTATCGAGCCGCCCCGCGCGCAGCAAAGCCGCCTGCTGAAGCGCCCAAGTGTAGGCGTCGTCCTCATAGCGGACCAGGCTTTCGGCCGTGGGAGCAGCCCGGTCGTCGCTCCGCGTCTCCTGACGTAGAAGGGTCACGGGGTCTTCCTTTCAGGTCCCTCAGCTCAGCGCCACATTGACGGCGCTTTCGGGCAATTCCTTGCCAAAGCAGCGCTGATAGAATTCGGCGACCAAAGACCGTTCGAGTTCGTCGCATTTATTAAGGAAGGTCAACCGGAACGCGAAGCCGATGTCGCCGAAGATTTCGGCATTTTCGGCCCAGGTGATCACCGTGCGCGGGCTCATCACGGTCGACAGGTCGCCGGCCACGAAAGCGTTTCGGGTCAGGTCGGCCACGCGAACCATACGGTTGATGGTGTCGCGCCCCTCCTTGTTCCGATAATGGACCGCCTTGGCCTGGACGATGTCCACCTCGCGGTCATGCGGCAGATAGTTCAAGGTTGCCACGATCGACCAGCGGTCCATCTGGCCCTGGTTGATCTGCTGCGTACCGTGGTAGAGGCCCGACGTATCCCCAAGGCCGACCGTATTGGCGGTGGCGAAAAGCCTGAATGCGGGATGCGGCTTGATGACCCGGCTCTGGTCGAGCAAGGTCAGGCGGCCGGAGAGTTCGAGCACACGCTGGATCACGAACATCACGTCCGGGCGGCCGGCATCATATTCGTCGAAACACAAGGCGATGTTGTTCTGCAACGCCCAGGGCAGCATGCCGTCGCGGAATTCCGTCACCTGCTTGCCGTCGCGCAGCACGATGGCATCCTTGCCGACGAGATCGACGCGCGAGACGTGGCTGTCGAGGTTCACGCGAATGCAGGGCCAGTGCAGCCGCGCGGCCACCTGCTCGATATGCGTCGATTTGCCGGTGCCGTGATATCCGGTGATCATCACGCGACGATTGCGCGCGAAACCCGCCAGGATCGCGAGGGTCGTGTCGCGGTCGAAGATATAGTCCGGGTCGAGATCCGGCACATGATCCTCGTTGCCCGAGAAAGCCGGCACCTGCATGTCCGTGTCGATGCCGAAGAGTTCCCGGACCGAGGCCTTGGTATCCGGTAGCGATGCGACCGTGTTGACTGCCTTTTCCATCAATCCTCCGTCCCCGCCTGCGCCGAGGCAAGGCTCGCCGGGGGTGACATGCGTTGAATTCATGCGAAATCCCGGCCGAAGAGCGAGCCGGTTCGCGTCGAGGCGGAAACTCTAGGCCGGCGCGGCGTTCCCGCCGGCGGCCAAGAGCTTAATCGTCTTCAAGAAATTATAGGCCCGAATGATCTCCCGCAGCTTGTCTTCCGAGGTGCGATCGCCGCCATTGGCATCCGGGTGCAATTGTTTGACCAATTGCTTGTAGCGGGTCTTGACCGCGCCCGCATCCGCCGATTCGTCGAGCCCCATGGCGGTCAGCGCTTTCATGGTGGCCTGGCTGTAGCGGGGGCGGAGAGGTTCGGTCGGCCGCCATGCCCTGGCCCTTGCCCGGAAAATCCCGAGGCTATCGGGATGCGCCTCGCCCCCGTCCGAGGGGCCGGCCGCACGATTGACACCCATGTTCCAGGTGGGCCGGTGCCCGACCAGCGACTCCTTTTGATATTTTGCCACGGCATCGTCGCTCATGCCGTTGAAGTAGTCGTATGTGGCGTTGTATTCTCGAACATGATCAAGGCAAAAGCTGAAATAATGACCCTCTCGGTCGCGGCCCATGGGCGCCCGGAATTGCCCGGTGTTACGGCATCCCTTGTGGTCGCACGGCTGGCTCGCAGCGGCCGACGTGGCCGCGAGCCCAGCCTTGCGGGAGCCCGACTTGGTGCGGATGCTGTCGAAGAAATGGGAATTGAGGTTCATCACTGCCCTATTATGGGGGAGTTCACGCCGGCCGCAAGCCGAACCACCCCGAGGATTGACGACCGGGGCACAACCCCGGGGTCGTCATCAAACCCGGAATAGCTTCCATGACCGTTAAAAACTCCATCGTCGTCCGATTGACCGAAGGTCTGCATCCGTCCTTGCTCGATGTGATTGACGAATCGCATCAGCATGCCGGGCATGCCGGAGCGCGGCCAGGCGGAGAGACGCATTTTCGCGTGCGAGTCACGGCAGAGGCCTTCGCGGGCAAAAGCAGGATCGTTCGGCATCGCATGATCAACGAGCTTCTGGCGGTGGAGTTGCGTGACCGGGTGCATGCCCTGGCTATCGAGGCGCGAGCGCCAGCCGAAGAACCGACCTGACGTAGGCCAGAGCATGGTGCCGAAAAGTCGGCACGGGTCTTCGGCGCCATGCTCTCACAGATCGGAATCGATCACGTTCAGGCCTTTGGATGGATTCCATTCAAAGGCCTTGTGAGAGAGTTGGTCCGCGCTTGAGACTGGATTGAACCGCAGACCCACCATGAGAGATCGAGGGAGCCGACAGGGATCGAAAGCGTATGTCACTGTGCCGCCCAGCGTGCGGCGCGGTTTGGCAGGACCCGCGCCGGTCGCCGCTGAGGCATAAATCATCGCCTCGCGCCAAGCCGCCGACCGTCAAGAATGGTGTCCTGCACACTGAACCAAGGGGCAGGATCATGTCAGGGCCGCGTAACATCCTCATCGTCATGGTCGATCAGCTCGCTCCCGCCTTCCTGCCGATCCATGGATTTGATTTCGTCAAGGCCCCGCATCTCCAGCGTCTGGCCGACAGCGGCGTCGTGTTCGACAACGCCTATTGCAACTCGCCTTTGTGCTCTCCCTCCCGCACCGCCTTCATGACAGGCGCGCTCCCCTCGCGCACCGGCGGCTACGACAATGCGGCAGAGTTCCGCGCGGACCTGCCAACCTTCGCGCATTATCTGCGCCGCCTCGGCTATCGCACCATTCTCTCCGGCAAGATGCATTTCTGCGGCCCGGACCAGATGCATGGTTTCGAGGAGCGGCTGACCACCGACATCTACCCTGCCGACTATGGCTGGACGCCCGACTGGGCGCATCCGCTGGAGCGGCCGAGCTGGTATCACACGATGTCTTCGGTGACGGAGGCGGGCCTGTGCGTGCGCACCAATCAGATCGACTTCGACGAGGAAGTCGCCTTCGCGGCCGAACGGGCCATCTACGACCATGTGCGCGGCAAAGACCGGCGGCCTTTCCTGATGGTGGCCTCCCTCACTCATCCACATGATCCTTATGCGATCACGCGCGAGTATTGGGACCTCTACGATCACGCCGCGATCCCCATGCCTCGGGTCAAAACCGGCGACGTGCCGCTCGATCCGCATAGCGCCCGGCTGCGTCATGTCTGCGCCATGGACGCGGTGGAGATCACGCCGGAGCAAATCCGCAATGCCCGCCACGCTTATTTCGGCGCCATCTCGTTCTGCGACGCGCAGCTCGGCCGGATGCTCGCCGCGCTCAAGGCCACGGGGCTCGACGACACGGTCGTGATCTTCCTCGGCGATCACGGCGAGATGCTCGGCGAGCGCGGGCTTTGGTACAAGATGAGCTTTTTCGAGGGAAGCGCGCGGATCCCTCTGATCGTCTCGGCGCCGGGACTCGCCGAGCCGGGGCGTTTCTCAGGCGCCGTATCGCTGATCGACGTGCTGCCGACCCTCGTCGATCTCGCCGGCGGCGATGCCGCACGGCTTGCCAGCCCGATCGACGGCCGCAGTCTGCTGCCGCAACTGCGGCGCGATGGCGGCCCCGATGAAGTTTTGGGGGAATATCTCGCCGAAGGCGCCGTGGCGCCTGTGGTGATGATCCGGCGCGGACCACTCAAGTTCATCCACTCGCCGGCCGATCCCGACCAGCTTTACGATCTCGCGAACGATCCGGACGAAATGAGGAACCTCGCGACGGATCCGGCCTTCGCCGACAGGGTCGCGGCCTTCCGGGTCGAAGTGGCACGACGGTGGGACATAGAGGCGATCGATCGAGCCGTGCGGGAAAGCCAGCAAAGGCGGCACCTCGTCGATGCGGCGCTGATGACCGGAACGCCAAAACCCTGGGATTTTCAGCCGTTTCGCGATGCTTCTAAGCAATATATGCGAAACACCATGGATCTCGACGACCTCGAAGCCATGGCCCGCTTTCCCAGGGTCACCGGGACGCCATGAGACGCGCCGCTTTTGACGGCTGGAAACGTGGTGTGATCAAGGGGTCGGCCCTTTTCAGCGGACATGAGTGATGGACCGCAGAGGTGGCTTTGGCCAGACCGGCAGCCTCTACGTCCCGCAATATAGGGCAAACGCGCAAGCCCTGTCCTTCCCGGCCTTTGACCGCGCTCGAGACGGCCGCACGCGGCGCAGGAGCCGTACGAAAGGCAGAGCCTCAAACTGATTGTCAGGATTTTTGATCGTGCGGAGTGGGGCGGATCATGTTGACCCGCGGACGATCAACCGCCCCGACAGGTTGAGGGAGGTGGCCTCGGCCCGGCCCACGATCATGGCAACGAGCCGATCGACCATCGTGGTCATCGGCTGCTCGTAGGTGGTCAAGTCATAGGACGGGCTGGCCGCGAGTTCGAGGCCATCATAGCCCACGAAGGCGAGGTCCCCGGGCACCGTCAGGCCGAAATCGAAGCGAGCGACATCCATGGCGCCAAGCGCGAGAGCGTCGTTTTCGCACATCAGCACGTCGATCCGCTCCTCGTATGGTGTTGCGGACAGGTACCGGCCCATCGCATCGGCCGCCGCCTTGCGGTCATAAGCCCCCGCCGCGACTTCGAGAACGTCGAGCACGCCACGGTTTTTCCAGAATGTGGCGAACTGCTGCTTGCGGCCGAGAACGGTCGAGAGTGTCCGTGGGCCGGACATGTAGCCCGGGCGGCGGTAATCGCGCTCCCAGAGGTGGACGCCGATCTCAACCATCGAAGCCGCGGCGTCGCAGGACACGGCCGTAACGACAGCGCTCGTACTTTCGCGGGCGAGAACGAACAGCGGAGGGGCGGCGGGCTGGATGATGTGCTCGCGCAAAGTCTCGTCGCGGAATGCCGTGCCAAGCAGAACCACGGCATCGACCTGGCGCTGGTCGGCGTCGAGCATTGCCTCGACGTGGCCGTTCGCCTGATTGATATTCAACAGAATAGCCACAATGTCTTCCCGCTGTAGCGCGGTCGTCAGCACGTCGAGCATGGGCAGTTTGTGCGGATTGCCGAAGTCGTCGACCAGCACAGCCACCTGCCGGGTCGACTTCGTCGTCAGGCTCCGCGCCAAAAGGTTCGGGCGATAGCCAAGCCTACGTGCCGCGTCGAGAATACGCGCCCGACTGCCGTCGGCGATCGAGGCGTCCGTCTTGAAGGCGCGGTTGACCGTCCACTTGGAGACACCCACCTCTCGCGCCACATCCGCCGCTGTTGCTTTGCGTCCTGGGATGGCACCCTGCGTTGGAGCATTCATTCCATATTGGTCTCTTTCTGGAATATACCACTTGCGTCCGGCCAGAACCTATGCGATCAAACATCCAGTTGCATCCCTGTGCAAGGTGCTTCTCGTTACTTTTGCACCCGGGTGCAAGATCGGCCTTTGGGCCTTATGATGACCAGCGGCGCCGGTTAACGGCCAACGCGGCATTTGTTTATTCCGGGCTCAAGGCCCGACACGGGAAGGAAACTCGAATGCGTCCTGTCATATCTGCGCTTGGCTCCCTGCTGCTCGCCTGTGCCACGCTTGGCGCCCCACCAGCCTTCGCCGCTGAGACCAAGATCATCGTCGTCAGCCATGGCCAAGCGAATGATCCGTTCTGGTCCGTGGTCAAGAACGGCGTCGTCGCCGGAGCGAAGGACACCGGGGTGAAGGTGGAATATCGCGCTCCCGAGACCTTCGACATGGTGGCCATGAGCCAACTGATCGACGCGGCTGTAAACCAGAAGCCGGCAGGCCTCATAGTTTCGATACCCGACGCTGCGGCGCTTGGGCCGGCCATCAAGAAGGCTGTCGCCGCAGGTATTCCGGTCATCTCGATGAACTCGGGCGCCGACGTCTCGAAATCACTCGGAGCCCTCCTGCATGTGGGTCAGGACGAGTATCCCACGGGCAAGACCGCAGGCGAGAAACTGAAGGAGATGGGCGGCAAGGTCGGCTTGTGCGTGAACCAGGAGGTCGGTAACGCCGCCCTTGATCAGCGCTGCAAGGGCTTCGCCGATGGGTTCGGCGGCAAGGTCACCGTGCTCCCGGTCTCCAACGAGCCGGCCGAGGTTCAGGCGAAGGTGAAGGCGGCCCTGTCATCTGACGCGACCGTCGACACCATCCTCGCGCTTGGCGCGGGCACGGCCGGTGAGCCCACGCTGGCCGCCGTGAAGGCCGTTGGCAAGGCCGGCAAGATCAATGTCGCGACCTTCGACCTGTCGGCCGGTTTCCTTAAGGCCGTGGCGGCCGGTGAGGCAGCGTTCGCGATCGACCAGCAGCAATTCCTCCAGGGATACCTTCCGGTCGTATTCCTCGCCAACTACGCCAAATATGGCTTGATGCCGGGCGGCAACGTGGCCTCCGGCCCCAATCTCATCACGAAGGATAAGGCTGCGCAGGTGGTTGAACTCTCGGCCAAGGGCATCCGCTAATCGGAAGCGCACCGGCGGGCATTGTATCGCCCGCCGGCATCGAGCACCGCTCGAACGCTCAACGAGGGTAGGAACCATGGACCGGATAGTCGAAACCAAGGTGTCTCCGACCCAGCTCGGCATGCCGGCAGCGGACGAACGCCTCCGCAAATCCAGTTTTGTCGCGCGCCTGATGAGACGCCCAGAACTCGGGGCGATCGCCGGCCTGGTTCTGGTCCTTGTTTTCTTCGCGACGACCGCCGACGCGTCGATGTTCAGCCTGAGCGGGCTGATGACCATCCTGGCGCCTGCCTCCCAGCTCGGCATCCTGGCGATCGCGGCCGCGCTTTTGATGATCGGCGGCGAATTCGACCTCTCGATCGGATCCATGATCGCCTTCACCGGCTTGATCTTCGGGGTCTGCCTCGTCAACCTCAGCCTCTCGCTCGCCTTATCGATCGTCCTGACCTTTGGCTTCGCGGCGGCCATGGGCGCCGTGAACGGACAGATCGTGATCCGTACGCGCCTGCCATCCTTCATCGTGACGCTGGCATTTCTGTTCATGCTGAGGGGGCTCACGCTCGTCGGCCTCAAGGCGGCGACCGGCGGCTCGACGCAATTGCGCGGCATCGGCGACGTCGTGGGCGACAGCGTCCTCAAATCGGTTTTTTCGGGCACCGCCTTCCAGTCCGCCTTCGCATGGCTCGCCGATCGGGGACTGATCGACAAATTCGACAATGGACTGCCCAAAGTCGCCGGCGTTCCCGTCTCGATTCTCTGGTTCATCGGCCTGACCGTGATCGCTACGATCGTGCTGCTGAGGACTCGCATCGGGAACTGGATCTTCGCCAGCGGTGGGGATCCGAATTCCGCCAGGAACTCCGGCGTGCCCGTGACCCGCGTAAAGACGGGTCTGTTCATGCTGACCGCCATGGCGGCGGCTCTGGTGGCCGTCCTGACGGTACTCGACGCCGGCTCCACGGATGCTCGCCGGGGGTTCCAAAAAGAGTTCGAGGCGATCATCGCCGCTGTCATTGGTGGCTGCCTGCTGACCGGCGGATACGGCTCGGCGGTCGGCTCGTTCTTTGGCGCCGTGATTTTTGGCACCGTATCGATCGGTCTGACCTACACGTCCTTCGACAGCGACTGGTTCCAAGTGTTTCTGGGAGGCATGCTGTTGCTCGCCGTGTTCTTCAACAACGCCCTTCGGCGCAAGGTGACGGGAGAGCGCTGATGGGTGTGAATGGATCGCCCGGCGCTGCACGCCAGGTCCTCATCGAGGTCCGCGATGTCGTCAAGCACTTCGGCCCCGTGGTTGCCTTGGCAGGCATCTCCCTCAGCGTGGCCAAGGGTGAGGTGTTGTGCCTCCTCGGCGACAATGGGGCCGGCAAGTCTACCCTGATCAAGACCCTGTCCGGCGTTCATCGCCCGAACGGGGGAGACTTCGAGGTGGAAGGTAAGCCCGTTGCCTTTACCAGCCCGAGGGATGCCCTCGATGCTGGGATAGCGACGGTTTATCAGGACCTCGCGATGATCCCTCTCATGTCGATCACGCGCAATTTCTTCATGGGTCGGGAGCCGTTGAAGGGGTTTGGTCCCTTCCAGTTCATGGACCTCGTCCACGCCGATCGCGTCACGCGCGACGAGATGAAAAAGATCGGCATCGATATCCGCGATCCCCAGCAGGCTGTGGGGACGCTGTCTGGCGGCGAGCGCCAATGCGTGGCGATCGCCCGTGCGGTCTACTTCGGTGCGAAGGTCCTCATTCTGGACGAGCCGACCTCGGCACTCGGTGTCGCCCAGACGTCAATGGTCCTGAAATATATCGACCAAGTCCGGCGGAACGGCCTCGGCGTCATCTTCATCACCCATAATGTTCGCCATGCGATGGCCGTGGGAGACCGCTTCACGGTTCTCAACCGCGGCCGGACGCTCGGAACCTTCACCAAGGCCGAGACGACGATGGACGAGCTTCAGAACCTCATGGCCGGCGGCAAGGAACTGCAAATCATGTCGGAAGACCTCGCCGGCACGATCTGAAGAGGCGCATCGGCGTTGGCTCTTCTCCCCGCGAAAACTGTGGTTAAGGACCCTTATGTCAGGACACAACGCCTTCACGCTGGCGGTCTGCGCCGAGATGGTGTTCCGCGATCTGCCCATCGTCGAGCGCGTGAAAAGGATCGATGCGCTCGGGTTCCAGGTCGAAATCTGGGATTGGACGCGGCACGACATCGATGCTCTGCGCCGTACGGGCGCGACCTTCTCGTCCATGACGGGCTACGTGACGGGAACGCTCGCCGACGACGAGGGAGCCGACGAGCTGCTCCGGACTGCCGAACAGTCCATCCCGATCGCCAAGCGGCTCGGCATCCCGCGGCTCAATCTCCATGGCACCGGCCTCGACGACAAAGGTCTGCCGGTGAAGTCGAGCCACGCTATCACGGGCGAGATGTGGCTGAAGGCGCAGCAAACGCTGACCCGCCTCGCCGATCTGGGAGATCGGCACGGCGTGACCTTCGTCTTGGAGAACCTCAACGCGCCGGTCGATCATCCGGGCGTGCCGTTCGGCAAGGCGGAGGAATGCCTGACTCTCGTGAAAGCCGTGAACAGGCCCGCGCTGCGGCTCATGCTCGACTTGTACCACGCCCAGATCGGCGAGGGGAATTTGATCGAGCTTCTCCGCCGCGCGTTGCCCTTTATCGGCGAAATCCAGGTGGCCGATGTGCCGGGACGCTGCGAGCCTGGCACGGGAGAGATCAATTATCCTGCCATCGCACGCGAACTCATGAGGCTCGGCTATACCGGAACCATCGGGCTGGAGGCCTTCGCGTCCAGTGACGATGAATTGGCTCTGCGGCGCTTCCGCGACGCTTTTACGGTCCCGGCCTGACACTGCGGCTGCTATTCCCATCACCTCGATCCCTCACTGAAAGAATACGTAACGTGATCACCATCGGATTGCTCGGCGCCGGCCGCATCGGCGTGCTGCATGGGCGCAACATCGCCGCAAACACCAGGGCCGCGCTGGCCGCCATTGCCGATGCCTTGCACGGACCCGCGGAGGCGCTTGGTTCCGAACTCGGCGTCCCGGTCCGCAGCGTCGAAGACATCCTGGCCGATCGGTCGATCCAGGCGGTCGTGATCTGCTCCTCGACGGACACTCATGCCGGGCTGATCGAGGCTGCCGCCAAGGCTGGCAAGGCCATATTCTGCGAGAAACCGGTCGACCTCAGCTCGGGACGCATCGAGACGTGCCTGACGGTCGTCGAAGCTGCCGGTGTGCCGCTGATGATCGGGTTCAACCGTCGTTTCGATCCCCATTTCGCCGCTCTGCAATCGCGCCTTACCTCGGGCGAGATCGGTGCGGTGGAGCTTGTCACGATCATCTCGCGCGACCCCTCGCCCCCGCCCGTCGCCTATATCAAGCGCTCCGGCGGTCTGTTCCGAGACATGATGATCCACGACTTTGATATGGCCCGCTTCCTGCTCGGCGAGGAGCCTGTGGAAGTGCATGCCGTTGGCTCCTCATTGGTCGACCCCGCCATTGGGGAGGCCGGCGATGTGGACACGGCGGGCGTGTTGCTGAAAACGGCTTCGGGAAGGATCTGCCAGATCTCCAACTCGCGACGTGCGACCTACGGCTACGACCAGCGCATCGAAGTGCATGGGTCGAAGGGTATGCTGCGGGCTCACAACCTGCATGAGCATGCCGTGGAGCGGGCGGATGCGGACGGTTTCAGCAGCGCGCCGGTGATGAATTTCTTTCTGGAGCGTTACACGCCCGCCTACCGTCGCGAACTCGATCACTTTCTCGACTGCGTCACGGCGGGCACACGCCCGACGCCGACCGGCGAGGACGGCCTGCGGGCACAGAGATTGGCCGATGCCGCCACCATCGCTCATCAGACCGGGAAACCCCAGAGGGTCTGAGCCCAAGACCCGAACAGCGATCGAGCGGCTGGCACTCGGCGGACGGTCAAGTCAACGGCCTGATCTTGTCCTTTGCCGGCCTCGCCGATGCGCATGATGATCCTGCGCACAAGGCACGTATTC
Organism: Lichenihabitans sp.; assembly: GCA_965214365.1. GTDB lineage: Bacteria > Pseudomonadota > Alphaproteobacteria > Rhizobiales > Beijerinckiaceae > Lichenihabitans. The sequence goes on along the minus strand of CBDCBM010000001.1, from coordinate 53,217 downwards.
ACCACATCGCGCATCGCCCTCGGCGGACGGGTCTTCGGGACGCCTCCCTCGAGATCCCCATAGGAAAACAGTGATCCGCTCGAAACGTCCGAACCGCGCTTCAGCCTCTCCCTCATCCCCGAGAAAAATTGATCGACGCGGAACAGGCGAAACCCGGGCCTTTTCAGCGACCTGCTAGGCAGCCCGGCCCCGGGTCTCGGCTCGGCGTGGGGCGCGGCCACGTCCTGCGGATCCGTCCGAGGCTTCAATCCGGAACTGGCCGACCATTCTCACGAGTTCCTCGGCCTCGCGCGTCAGTGTCTGGCTCGCCGCCGTGCTTTCCTCGACCATGGCGGCGTTCTGCTGAGTGACCTTGTCCATGTCTGTCACAGCGATGTTCACCTCTCGCAGGCCGCTCGCCTGGTCGCGCGCCGATATGGCGATGTCTTCGACCACGGCCTTCATGTCTGCGACCCGGCCGATGATGCCATCCAGCGCCTCTCCGGTTTCGCGGACCAGCGTGACCCCGAGACCGACATGCGTGGCGCTCGTGGCGATGAGCTTATGGATCTGCTGGGCTGCGTCGGCGGAGCGCTGAGCGAGGCTGCGGACCTCGCTAGCCACCACCGCAAAACCCCGGCCCGAATCGCCCGCGCGCGCCGCCTCTACCCCGGCGTTGAGGGCTAGAAGATTCGTCTGGAAGGCGATCTCGTCGATCACGTTGATGATCTGGCCAATCTGCTGGGCCGAGGCGCTGATCTCGGTCATGGCCGAGATGGCCTTGCGGACCACGTCGCCGCCGCGTTCGGCCTTCGAACGGGTATCCGACACGATCTCGCGAGCCAGTTCCGCGCCATCGGCGGTCTTGCGGACCTTCACCGTGAGTTCGTCCAGGGCGGCGGCAGTTTCCTCCAGCGATGCCGCCTGATGCTCCGTGCGGCGCGAAAGGTCGTCGGCGGCCTGGGACACCTCGCCGGAATTGTTGTGCATGCTGCGGGCCCCGTGGCCGATCGACACCATGGTGTCTCGGAGCTTGTCGAGGGCGGCATTGAAATCCTGCTTCAACTTTGCGTATTCGGCCGGGAAAGCGGCGTCGACCCGTTGCATCAGGTCGCCGCTCGAAAGATGAGCCAGCGCCACCGACAATGCGTCCACCACGGCGCGCTGGGACGATGCGGCGGCTTTGCGCATGATCTCGTGCTCTCGCCGAGCCTCTTCGGCAACATAACGCTGATTCGCGGCTTCGAGCTCAGCCTTGCCTTTGGCGATCGCCGCCGTTTCGAACAGCGACACGGCCTTGGACATTTCAGCAAAGGCATCGGAGACCTTAACGTCGCCTGTGACGAGGACGCATTCGTCCTTCCTGGCGCCGGCATAGATGATGCCAATCACCTTGCCGCCGCTCACGATGGGTTCGTACACCGTCACGTAAGACGTGCCGAGGATCTCAGCATCCCCACGGAACGTCTTGCCGTTCCGCAGCACGCTGTCGTAGGCCGCGCCAGCCGCGAGCTGCGTCCCTACCGCGCGGGTCCCGTCGGGCTTCATGACGTTGGTTGCGATCCGTGTGTCGCCAAGGAAGATCGTCGCGGTGCCGCCGGCGACCGACTTCACCTGGTCGACCTCTTCGAAGTTGCCGTTCATCCGCTTGGTGCCGAAAAAAAGATCGCCGTCGACGACCCTGGGCTCGCCATGAGCGTAAAGCGCGTCACGCAGCATGCCAATGGTAGTGAGAAGGTTGTTCTGAGCCCGGATCAGCACTTCCTGGCGCGCCGTCTCGTTCGAAACCTCGCTCATGCGGGCTCGGAGCGTATTCAGCGGCAGCATGAGCCGTCCGACGATCCATCGCGCCAGCACGAGTGCCGCCGCCACGAGAATTAAACCCGTCGTCAGGCTGGTTCCAGCGGCGATGTAAGCCACCGCCGCCACCAGAACCGCGATTGCCCAGATCCTGTTCGACAGGTTCAAAAGGATACCGTGCATGTCTCATCCTAGGTCCTGAGCGCGGTGTCCCGGTCGTATGACTTCATAGGTTGGTCCAGCCGCGAAGCCGCTCTTGACGGAGCCATCCGCCATCGTGCCCGTCGTGTCTATGCAACTTCGGCATGGCTCCTGGAGGGTGCATAACCGACGTGGTCGTTGCCAACATAGGGATGGCCACCGCTCTTGCGGGGCTCCTCTATAGGAACATCGCGACAAGCCGATCGATCACCCATCCTCATCTCTACACAATATTGGTAAACAGATCATTGTCACCAGCTTCTCGACTGTTAAAAATATCTCGCCAGAAGATCGTCCAGAGCGGGTACGCTACAAGAAAGCTGGTCGCGCAATGCCCGTCGACTAGGTTTTTCTAACTCATAAAAAATAGACAAAATTTTTCTTTAAGTAAAACTCTAGTTTGGAGAAACAATATAGCGCAAATTCCATCCACAGAAAAAGGGGGCGGCGAGTTTCTCCCATTTTATGAACAATCAGTGGGGTTAATCAATAATCACTCAATAGAACAATCTGTTAATCATTTAAGTCTAAAGTTCGTTAGCTCCGCGCAAGCAGGTATGACGATGCACGACGATCAACATTGGGATAGTGAGCGAGCCGCCGCGATCATCCAGTCTCATGTAGATCGGCCGGGTGCGGTGCTCCCGATCCTCCACGCCCTGCAGGCCGAATTCGGCTATATCGCGGACGCTGCCATCCCGGCGATGGCCCTGGCGCTGAACCTGAGCCGCGCCGAGATACACGGCGTAGTGACCTTTTATCACGACTTGCGCCGCGAGCCGCCGGGCCGCCACCGCCTTCAGCTCTGCCGCGCCGAGGCCTGCCAATCCACCGGCGCCGAGGGCATAGCGGCGGGAGTGCTGGAAAGGCTCAGTGTATCCTGGGGCGGTACGACCGCCGATGGCGCCATTACGGTCGACGCGGTGTATTGCCTGGGCCTCTGCGCCTGCGCGCCTGCGGCTCTGCTCGACGGGGCGCCCATCGGGCGGATGAGTCCGAAAACGATCGAGGCCGCGCTCGACGAGGTTCTGCGATGACGACCCGCATCTTCGTTCCCGGCGATGTCGCGGCTCTGGCGGTGGGCGCCGATAAGGTGGCCCGTGCCCTGGCCAGCGAAGCGGCCGCGCGCGGGATGGACATCGAGATCGTGCGCAACGGGTCGCGCGGCATGTTCTGGCTCGAGCCGCTCGTCGAGGTCGAGACGGCGGGCGGCCGCGTGGGCTACGGGCCGATCGAACCGGAGGACGTGCCCCGCCTTTTCGAGGCCGGCTTTCTCGAGCTTCCGCCTGGGGTGAAGCTTCGCAACCCGAAAGCCCTGGGCCTCGTGGCCAACCATCCCTGGCTGTCCCGGCAAAGCCGGCTCACCTTCGCGCGCTGCGGCATCGTCGATCCGCGCTCCCTGCGCGACTATTGCGCCTTTGGCGGTCTGAGGGGGCTCTATCGGGCCGTGGAGATCGGGCCGCGCGCGGTCATCGACGAAATTTCGGCCTCGGGCCTGCGCGGACGCGGCGGCGCAGGCTTTCCGACCGGGCTCAAGTGGAAGACCGTCGCCGATACGCCGGCCGACCGCCGCTACATCGTCTGCAATGCCGATGAGGGCGACAGCGGGACCTTCGCCGATCGCATGGTGATGGAGGGCGACCCCTTCTGTCTCATCGAAGGCATGATGATCGCGGGCTGGGCGGTCGGCGCCACCCAGGGCTATGTCTATTCGCGCTCGGAATATCCGCACGCCAACGCCATGCTGGGCGCCGCCATCGCCACGGCCCGCAAAGCGGGCCTCCTCGGCAACAATGTCCTCGGCGCCGGCTTTGGCTTCGACATCGAACTGCGGGTCGGCGCCGGGGCCTATGTGTGCGGCGAGGAGACGGCGCTGCTCGAAAGCCTCGAAGGCAAGCGCGGCGTTGTGCGCGCGAAGCCCCCGTTGCCGGCCCACAAGGGATTGTTCGGCCGCCCGACCGCGATCAACAACCTGCTGTCGCTCGCCACGATTCCGGTCATCCTGGCGGAGGGCGCCGACCATTACGCCGCCTACGGCATGGGCCGCTCCCGTGGCACGATGCCGATTCAGATCGCCGGTAACGTGCGCCAGGGCGGCCTCTTCGAGGCGGGCTTCGGGCTGACGCTCGGCGAGATCGTCGAGGAGATCGGCGGGGGCACCGCAAGCGGCAGGCCCATCCGGGCTGTGCAGTGCGGCGGCCCGCTCGGCGCCTATTTTCCTCGTGCGCTGTTCGACACCCGCTATGACTATGAGGCCTTCGCGGCGCGCGACGGCCTTATCGGCCACGGCGGCATCGTGGTCTTCGACGACAGCGTCGACCTTGCCAAGCAGGCTCGGTTCGCCATGGAATTTTGCGCCATCCAGAGTTGCGGCAAGTGCACGCCGTGCCGGATCGGCTCCACCCGTGGGGTCGAGGTCATCGACCGCATCATCAAAGGTGAGCGGCGCGTCGAGAACATCGCCGTGCTCGAAGACCTCTGTCAGACCATGAAGCTCGGCTCGCTCTGCGCGCTCGGGGGCTTCACGCCCTATCCGGTGCTGAGCGCCCTGCGCCATTTCACAGTGGATTTCGGTGCCGTGCCCGGCCCAACGGGCGGCGAGGCCGCGCGCCCGGTCGAGGCGGCTCTTATCGGAGCGAGTATCGTCGGGCGAAATACCGCCGAACACGCCGTGCCGATGTCCCGCCATCATGCTCCAGCCGCCGAATAGCAGGACCCCATGAGCCTCGTTCACGAAACCGACTACGGCACGCCGGCATCCAAGGGCACGGCTCTGGTCAGGCTGACCATCGACGGCTTCTCGGTGGAGGTGCCAGAGGGAACCTCTGTCATGCGAGCCGCGATGGAGATCGGCATCAAGGTGCCGAAGCTTTGCGCCACCGACATGCTGGAGAGTTTTGGCTCCTGCCGGCTGTGCCTCGTCGAAATCGAGGGCCGCAAGGGCACGCCCGCCTCCTGCACGACGCCGGTCGGGGCCGGAATGGTGGTCAAAACCCAGACCTCGCTGCTGAAGACGGTGCGGCGCGGCGTCATGGAACTCTATATTTCCGACCACCCGCTCGATTGTCTGACCTGCTCGGCCAACAACGATTGCGAACTGCAGGACATGGCGGGCGCCGTGGGCCTGCGCGACGTGCGCTATGGACAGAACGGCGACAACCACGTTTTCGCCAAACAGGGCGCCACGCCCAACGACCGCTTCCTGCCCAAGGATCTGTCGAACCCCTATTTCGCCTATGATCCGTCGAAATGCATCGTGTGCAACCGCTGCGTCAGGGCTTGCGAGGAGATCCAGGGTACCTTCGCCCTGACCATCGAAGGCCGGGGCTTCGACGCCCGGGTTTCGCCCGGCATGACCGGGGACGATTTCTTTTCGTCCGACTGCGTCTCCTGCGGCGCCTGCGTGCAGGCCTGCCCGACCGCGACCCTGATGGAGAAGTCGGTCATCGAGATCGGTCAGCCGGAGCATTCAGTGGTCACCACCTGCGCCTATTGCGGCGTTGGTTGCAGCTTCAAGGCCGAGATGCGCGGTGACGAACTCGTGCGCATGGTACCCTACAAGGACGGCAAGGCTAACCGGGGCCATTCTTGCGTGAAAGGCCGCTTCGCCTGGGGCTATGCCAACCACAAGGAGCGTATTCTCAACCCGATGATCCGCGCCAAGGTCTCCGATCCATGGCGGGAAGTCTCCTGGGAGGAGGCGATCGCCCACACGGCTTCGGAGTTCAGGCGTCTGCAGGCCACTCATGGCCGGCGCTCGATCGGCGGCATCACGTCCTCGCGCTGCACCAACGAGGAGACCTTCCTGGTGCAAAAGCTCATCCGCGCCGGCTTCGGCAACAATAACGTCGATACCTGCGCCCGGGTCTGCCATTCGCCGACCGGCTATGGTCTGAGCACCACGTTCGGCACTTCCGCCGGCACGCAGGATTTCGATAGCGTCGAGGACAGCGACGTCGTCCTCGTCATCGGCGCCAACCCCACCGACGGTCATCCGGTGTTTGCCTCCCGCCTCAAAAAGCGGTTGCGGGAAGGCGCCGAGCTGATCGTGATCGATCCGCGCCGGATCGATCTCGTGCGGTCTCCCCACATCGAGGCGGCCTATCACCTGCCGCTGCGGCCTGGCACAAATGTCGCCATATTGACTGCGATCGCCCATGTGATCGTTACCGAGGGCCTGTGCGACGAGGCCTTCGTGCGCGAACGCTGCGACTGGGACGAGTTCCAGGATTGGGCGGCCTTCGTGTCCGACCCGCGCCATGCGCCGGAACAGGTGGAAGCCGCGACGGGTGTCAAGGCCGACGCGCTGCGCGGCGCGGCGCGGCTCTTCGCGCGGGCGCGCAACGGGGCCATCTATTACGGTCTTGGCGTCACCGAACACAGCCAGGGCTCCACTACCGTCATGGCCATCGCCAACCTCGCCATGGCGACGGGCAACATCGGCCGGCCGGGCGTTGGCGTAAATCCCCTGCGCGGCCAGAACAACGTGCAGGGCTCCTGCGACATGGGCTCCTTCCCGCATGAGTTCCCCGGCTACCGCCATGTGTCGGACGACGCCACGCGGCGGGTGTTCGAGACGCTCTGGGGCGTCACTCTCGACAACGAGCCGGGATTGCGCATCCCCAACATGCTCGACGCCGCCGTGGACGGCACGTTCAAGGGCCTCTACGTGCAGGGCGAGGACATCCTGCAATCCGACCCCGACACCAAGCATGTGTCGGCCGGCCTCGCGGCCATGGAATGCGTGGTGGTGCAGGATCTCTTCCTCAACGAGACGGCGCGCTACGCCCACGTCTTCCTGCCGGGCTCGACTTTCCTCGAAAAGGACGGAACTTTCACCAATGCGGAGCGCCGCATCCAGCGGGTCCGCAAGGTGATGGCGCCCAAGAACGGCTACGCGGACTGGGAGATCACCCAGCTGCTCGCCAAAGCCCTCGGCACTCCGATGGACTATGCCCATCCGTCCGAGATCATGGAGGAAATCTCGGCCACCACCCCGACCTTCGCAGGCGTCTCCTACGCCCGGCTCGAGGAACTCGGCTCGGTGCAATGGCCGTGCAACGAGCGCGTGCCCGACGGTACGCCAGTGATGCACATGAGCGGGTTCGTGCGCGGACGAGGTAAATTCGTCATCACCGAATATGTGCCGACCGACGAGCGCACGGGGCCGCGCTTCCCGCTGCTGCTGACCACCGGCCGCATTCTCAGCCAATACAATGTCGGCGCTCAGACGCGGCGCACGGACAATGTCGTCTGGCACGAGGAGGACCGCCTCGAAATGCATCCGCATGATGCCGAGCAACGTGGCCTGCGGCCCGATGACTGGGTGCGGCTGCGCAGTCGCGCCGGCGAGACGACGCTGCGCCTGTCGGTCACCGACCGGGTCGCGCCGGGCGTGGTCTACACCACGTTCCACCATCCGCTGACCCAGGCCAACGTCATCACCACCGACTATTCGGACTGGGCCACCAACTGTCCAGAATACAAGGTCACGGCCGTGCAGGTTTCGGCATCCAACGGGCCAAGCCGTTGGCAGGAGACCTACGAGGACTTTAGCCGGCAAAGCCGGCGCATCGAGGCCGCGGAATGATCTCCGCTGCCTGGCACGCGTCCCGTCGCGCTCGTAAAAATGGGGATTTAGGCCATGGCGCCTGACAAGCTTGTCTACATGGCCAACCAAATCGGCACCTTCTTCGCCAGCCAACGCGGCGACATGGCGGTCGTGGGCATCTCGACGCATCTGATCAAATTCTGGGACCCGAGGATGCGGGAGAAGATCCTCGTCCATCTCGATAATGGCGGCGAAGGGCTCGACGATGCCGTGCGGCTCGCTGTAGCCGCGATCAGACCGGCGGCGATTGAAACACGAACGTCGCCCGTCGCCTCGCCATAAGGCCATTTGGAAATGGCGCCCTGAGGTGGCTCGGGAAATCTGGACAGGTCGGCTGAGTGGAGTTTCTGCCTGAAGGCGGCCAAGATGGCTGCGGATCGGGAGAGATGATGAGCAAGCGAACACGCCGGAACCACGCGCCGGCCTTCAAGGCGAAGGTGGCCCTGGCTGCCGTGAAGGGTGAAAAGACGCTGGCCGAATTGGCTCAGCAGTTCGACGTGCATCCGAACCAGATCACGGCATGGAAGGCGCAACTGATGGATGGTGCCGCCGAGGTCTTCGGATCGGAGCCGAAGGCGGGCCTGGCGGCTCCGGCCATCGACGTGAAGACGCTTCACGCCAAGATTGGCGAGCTGACGTTGACCAACGATTTTTTGTCCGGCGCGCTCGGCAAGGCCGGCCTTCTGAGCGCAAAGCGATGATCGATGGCCACCACGGTCTCTCGATCACCAAACAGGCACAGGCGCTCGGGATCAGCCGCGGCAGCGTCTACTATCTTCCGCGTCCGGTATCGTCGGCGGACCTCGCCGTCATGCGGCGGATCGACGAACTGCATCTCGAGTTCCCCTTCGCGGGAAGCCGGATGTTGCGCGATCTCCTGAACAGGGAGGGGATCGCGATCGGGCGCCGGCATGTCGCGACGCTGATGAAGCGCATGCGGATCGAGGCGCTGTACCGGAAGCCGAACACGTCGAAACCGGCACCGGGTCACAAGATCTACCCCTACCTCTTGCGGGGCGTGACCGTGGAGCGCCCAAACCAGGCCTGGGCAATGGACATCACCTACGTGCCCATGGCCCGCGGCTTCGTCTATTTGGCGGCGGTGGTCGACTGGTACTCACGCCGGGTCCTCGCCTGGCGGCTCTCCATCACCATGGAGGCGGGCTTCTGCATCGAGGCGCTGGAGGACGCGCTTGCCAGGTATGGCAAGCCGGACATCTTCAACACCGACCAGGGCTCGCAATTCACCAGCCAGGAGTTCACCGACGTGCTGCGCAAAGCCGGGATCGCCATCAGCATGGACGGAAAAGGCGCTTGGCGGGATAACGTCTTCGTCGAACGGCTCTGGCACTCGATCAAATACGAGGAAATCTATCTCCGAGCCTACGCCTCGGTCGGCGAAGCCCGCGCCTCCATCGGCCGCTACCTGGCCCTCTACAACGGGCGCAGGCCGCATTCGAGCCTTGACCGGAAGACGCCGGACCAGGCCTATTTCGACAGGCTGCCGCAGATCGCGGCGGCCTGAATCCGGTAGGACTCCACCTAACCAAGCGCCGCAGCCTGTTCAGACAAACCGAGCCACCTCAGTTCCACGCTTGGCCTGGACAGGGTCCCTCGACTGCTTGTGGTTTGCGAACCACGATGGAGCAGTGGTGAAGCTTCATTTGCCACGCCGACGCTGTACCCTGATCTCTGCGGCCCTGGCTTCGATCGTCTCCTTGGCCAGGCGCTGGTCCCGCAGCCGCGCCGTTCGATCGCGAACCGCTTGATCTCCGTGGCGTTCCTCCGGCGGTTGCTCCGGTTGCTTAAACATCGCCTCGGCATTCGCGCGGGCTGCATCTGATTTTTCCTTCACCCACCCTCACATTCTAAATACCAAGCGCTTCGCAGGCGTAACAATTTCTTACGGCCGCGCTTGGCAACTCAGCCGTGTTTCCGAAGCGCGGCGAACCCGGCCGTGCTTCGGCCCCGTTCAATCCTTAAAGTGCAAATGTACCATCAGGCAAAGTGATCATCGATCATCGGCTTACCCGGGTCGATATTCTGCTCACTTTGGTTGATCGAACTCGACCCATCTCCAGTCTTCGCATCGGCCATTTGGATGCGAGGACTGGTGGAATCTGCCTCGCCAGTGAACGGCTTCCTAAGTCTCTCCTCAATGGTCTCGACCATTCGTTTCGCGTCCGCCAGCAACGTCTCCAAAACGTGCCTGTCGCTCATTGGCCGATCCTCCCACTTTTATTGGGCCCATCCTCCTACGCACCAATCCTCTGGTCAATATGGCAAGGCCTTGAACATGACCAACATCGCGACGCCCGTAAACGTCAGCGCCTTTTGAGTTCAAGCCAATTTGGTTTCCCCGTGAATCTTGCGGCACCCAAATCCTTGACGCAATCTCGCGACTTCCCAGGCCTATGCAGATCGGGGCCTATCGAGCGCGCGACACAGAATGGCGTAGCGCCGCCGGCCATCCCTAAGCTCGCCGGAATAATCTCACGGCACGTCCTCGATCCTCACCCGGAGCGTCAAGCCGTCGATTGACGCGCCGTTGCCGCAGACGCGCACGCCGACTGTGAGTTGCCTGGCTTGGGGGTGGCCCAGCCCGAGCCGAAGAAACCTGGGCTTAAGAAGCCCTTTGGATAAGCTCGCGCTCACCCGACGATGCCGACGACGGTCTCGACGATTGAGAGGAAGCCTTCGAAATGGAGGTAAGCCCATATCGCCGCGATCAACAGCACGTTCGTGGCCAGCGATAGGACCAATGCGATGCGGTACAGGCGCAGGCTCATGCAAAGCGCTCAATGGCTCTTTCGCGATCATAGACTGTCCGGCTCATAATTCTATGGGCTCAACCTCATCGACCCGCACACCGCTGGCGAAGCCGAAACCATCGACCATGATGTTCGCAAACGTCGCGCCATCCTGGTCATAGATGCATGTCATGACGCCGATCGCGCCCCCCGGCACCTCGAAGTCCCGCGCGAAGGTCGATGACGGCCGAAAGCGAACCCGCCTGCCAGCGGCCGCGATAAGCCCCGATGTCGGCGAAAGAAGGTGCAAGGCGGGTCATTCGGCAGTCCCATAGTTATTCTCCCGTCATCCGCGCGTCGCGCCGCACTTTACCCCCTATTTGTTCTCATGCCACCATGTCGGCATGTCATGGACCGAAGATCGGCTCGACCGCTTGCGCAATAAGATGGCACTCGCCAAGCGCCAGGGTACATGGCTGTCGGTTGTCGAGGCAGAGGTCGTCGCGGCCCTCATCACCGCCATCAGACGCATCACGCTCAGTAAAGGTTGAAACGGCCCCCCGAACGGTCTTCCGCCGACGATCGGCCAGTCGAAAGGCCATGGTGTCACGGGCCTGTTCGTCATATGCGACAAGTGCCGATCGAGACGACGCTTATCATTCGATGATCTCGGCTTGCCGGATACCACGGTTTTTGTTGAGATCCCGGGGGCCCGGCGGTTTCGGTGCGTCCGATGCGGCCACCGGGTTGTGAGTGTGATGGCGGATTGGCCAAACCCGATCGAAGCGCGGCAGGCCAGGGTCTTTGGGCCGAGAAATTAGAGCGAGAAGGTCCACCAGTGTGCAATCTCTATTCGATCACGATAGGGCAGCAGGCGATCCGCGAATTTACGCGGGCCATGGTCGACCGCACTGGCAATATGCCGTCCATGCCCGGCGTCTTTCTTGACTATACGGCGCCGATCGTCCGCAATAGTCCGGACGGCCGCGAACTGACGATGGCGCGGTGGGGCATGCCGTCGTCGAAGCAGGCGCTGTTTGAGGCCACGAAGAAGCGAGCCGAAAAGCTCGAGGCCAAGGGCAAGACCGTCGATTTCCCGGCGCTTCTGCAGTTGGAACCGGACAGCTGCACGACCAACATCCGCAACACGGCCTCTGCCCATTGGAAGCGCTGGCTTGGGATCGAGCACCGTTGCGTCGTGCCGTTCACATCGTTCAGCGAGTTCAACCGCGAGGCGGGCGGCGACATCTGGTTCGCGTTTAGGGAGGACCGGCCGCTCGCCGTCTTTGCTGGTCTGTGGACCTTATGGACTTCCGTCCGCAAAGTCCGCGAGGGCGAGGTTACGGCCGACCTGTTCGGCTTCCTGACCACGGCGCCAAACGCCGAGGTTGGTGCGATCCATCCGAAGGCCATGCCGGTCATTCTGACGATGCCGGAAGAGATCGACACGTGGATGACCGCGCCGCCGGCCGAGGCACTCCGGCTGCAAAGGCCGTTGCCCGATGGCTCGCTGACGATCGTAGCGCGGGGCGGGAAGAAGGATAGCGCTGCAGAGTATCGCTAAAGTCTATGTGACGATCCTGGCAGGGTAAGGAGGGCGCTTGAGGGTCATAGCTGACAATGTACACCTCCCCGTTCTGAAGGATGCGGGAAGTGGCGGCAGAAGCTCTGGCTATGGAAATCGATTCCGCCTTACCGTCCATCTTCGAGCCGGGATAGGCATCCATGAGGAGTTAGCGAGCGGCGGTCTCGTCATGGTGAGCGACATAGCAGACGCGGGGACCTCCTCCTGCTTCGGAGAACTTGACCCAAGCATCGAATTTCCAAACCGTCGTGGCGCCTGTCATGCACCGAAGTTCGTTATGCGGACTTGCTGTTTCAACAGCTTGAGATTTCGAATTGACCCGCTTCCTCTGTGCGACGGGTTGATGTGGGAAGCTGCAGATGATGACTGAAGATGCGGGGGCCTGTCGCAAATTTCTCGCGTTGACGGTTCGTTAGCCACGTTGGCGGTATTTGCCTCCTCTCGTTCGGAAGTTTTTATGATCCTGTCTGCCATCGCCGCCAAGCTCAAGCGCTGGTCGAGGGACAATTTCAAGGGCCGTCACTTCGAGGCGGGACTGATCGTGCAGGCGGTGTCGTGGTATCTGCGTTACCCGCTGAGCCACCGCGACATTGAGGAACTGCTGCTCGAACGCGGCCTTGACACCCTCACCAAACGTCCACTTAGCACCCGCTGAGCTGCGCGCGATGTCGGATCCTACCGCAGCGGCGGGACAGTCCATCTCGGGATGCGCTACATGCGGGCGTGTCGCAAGCGCAGATTACACAGGCGCGCAAGCAAAAAAGCGAGCTATCGGGAACTTTATTAATCGTTATATTCACAGAAAATTACATTTCATATAAATGTTCTTTCAACAAATATTAATGGAACGACTTCAGTCTCTGAGATCGTTGCAAAATTTTAAGACGCGATCGATGAAATCACTAGAGAATGGCTTAGATGCCTCACAACACCGATCCTCTCAGGATCTCAGTTTCGCCATTCGTCTAATGGAATATCTCGTAGTTCCGACGTTTGTGATCGATCACGAGTCGCGTGTTTTGGTCTGGAATAGGGCATGTGAGCGGCTGACAGGCATGATGGCCGAGGAGGTCCTCAATACCAAAAACCACTGGCGCGCTTTTTATGCCGAAGAGCGGAACGTGTCAACGATTATGAGACACCGGATTTCGGGATTTAGGCTTGGATGGTTTTGGTTTTTGGCGGCGGGTTGATCCAGGTCGCGGTGGGTTTGTTCGGTGGCGTGGGTGGGGCGTTGACGAAGCGCTGCGGGGTTTTGAGGAAGGCGCGGTCGAGCGTCTTTTGACGGGCGTCATGGATGGCATCGGCTTGACCGTAATGCACCTGGTCCGGGGTCATGAGGCCGAGTCCCGCGTGATGGTGGTCGCGGTTGTACCAATCGAAGAAGGCGCGGCAGAACGTTTTGGCGTCCTCGACGCCGCCGAAGCGTTTTGGGAATTGCGGCTGATATTTCAGGGTTTTGAAGTGGCTCTCGGAGAACGGGTTGTCGTTCGACGTGTGAGGCCGGCTATGGGACTTCGTGATCCCGAGGTCGGCGAGCAGGAACGCCGTGGCCTTGGCCTTCATTGGCGCGCCGCGGTCAGCATGCAGGGTCAGTTGATTGAACGGCACCTCATGTTTGAGCACGGCGTCGCGGATCAGAGGGCCGAACAAGGTCGCGCTTTCGGCATCGGCGACACACCAGGCGACAACACGGCGGCTGAAGATGTCGATGATCACGTAAAGATAGAAGTAGGTCCATTTGGCCGGCCCCATCAGCTTGGTGATATCCCAGGACCAGACCTCGTTCGGCCGCTCGGCGAGGAGTTCGGGCTTCTGATAGGGCGGATGGCGGAACTGATCGCGCCGTTCGCGGACCTCGCCGTTCTGGGCGAGGATGCGGTAGAACGTGCGGATCGCGCAAAGATAGACCCCCTCGTCGAGCAAGGTGGCGTAGATCTCGGCGGGGGCGAGGTCGACGAAACGCGGCTCGCGCAGCGTATCGAGGACGGAGCCACGCTCCCCATCGCTCAAGGCCCGCGTGGGTCTGGGTCGGGCGCGGCGGAGGTGGATCGGCGGCGCACGACGGCGATAGAGGCTGGCGCGCGACACGCCGAGACTGGCGCAGACGGCCTTCAGAGAACCACGGGGCGGCGCGGTGGCGATCAGCGCCTCCATCACGCCTCCTCGCCGATCGGCGGCAGCGGACTGCCAAGCAGATCCGCAACTTTTTTTTGGAGGTCGATGATGGCTTCGGCCCGCGCCAGGCGCCGCTCGAGACGCGCGTTCTCGGACCGTGCGCCAGCCAGTTCAGCGGCCAGCGGATTGACGGCCGCCGTCTTGGGGCCGCGTTTGGCTGGCGACAGAGCGCCGTAGATCCCTGCCGCGCGTTGACGCCGCCAATCGGTCAGCAGGGAGGATAAAGCCCCTCCCGCCGCAGGATCGCGCCGACCCCGCCGCTGTGGACCGCGTGGTCGGTCTCGGCCAGGATTCGCAGCTTGTCCTGCGCCGTGAAGCGCCGCCGACGCGGACGCGAGCCAAGCTCGGGCGAAACCGCGACCGCATCGCCAGTCTCTTCCACCAGGGTGGGCATCGGCATGATCAAATCCTCATGCCCTCAAGGGTAAACTTTCCGGGACGGCCTGTCTCACCATCATTGGCACAGAGGGGAGCGTCCCTGTCTGGCTGACCTGCTTGCGCGAGGAGATTACGACGGCATCGGAACGCTCTACGCGAGTTGGAACGGCTTTGGTATGAGCGATTTCGGCGTCTCGGTGGAAAATTGGTGCGTCATGCCTAACATGGAGCGGCAGCTCTATCTGGCAATTGACGCAGGCCCGATCTACGACGAGGGCGGCTCACTGATCGCGGTGGTCGAAACCGTTCGTGACATCACGGCTCAGCATGAAGCGCAGCGGAATTTAGAAAAGCTGGCGGCAAGGGACGGCCTAACGGAATTGGCCAATCGTCGGAGTTTCGATGAGGCGCTGTCGAGCGAGGTCCGCCGGGCAGCGCGAGACGATAAGCCTTTGTCGCTCCTTATGATCGATGTCGATCATTTCAAATCGTTTAACGACCACTATGGGCATCAGGGCGGAGACGAGTGCCTGAGAGGCGTCGCAAAAGCAATCCGCGGAGCATTGCTCAGGGCCGGCGACATGGCGGCCAGATACGGTGGAGAAGAGTTCGCGGTGATTTTGCCGAACACGGACACAACTTCTGCCTCACTGATCGCCGATCGTATCCGTAGGATGGTCGAAGATCTCAACGTCCTACATGCTGGTTCAACGACCGCCGCTTGTCTCACTGTGAGCGTCGGCGGGGTAACGGGAAAGAGTTCGGACCTGGACGCGACAAGGCTGCTGGCGGCAGCGGATACGGCGCTTTACGCGTCCAAACGAGACGGCCGCAATCGGATTACCATGGCAGACGCAGAGCCTTCATTGATTCTTTTCTAAAGTTTCGGGACGCGTTTCAACATGGGGGCCCCGACGCCGATGGGCGTCTCAACCATTGATCTATACAGTCAGTGAGGTCTATGCCTGGGCCTATCCATAGGTCAGATCAGGCCGCTTGCGAGGTCATCTCTGGCGGTAGAGATTGCATGCTGAGCCATGCATTGAAGTGTTCTACAGAACATGGCCGTCCGAACAGCCATCCTTGCCCGACGTCGCATCCGAGAGCGCGAAGGAGACCGGCCACGTCCTCCGTCTCGATCCCTTCGGCAACGGTCTCCAGTCCTAGGCTCTGACTGAGACCAATCACGGCTGATACGATTTTACCACTCTCAACGTCCGTGGCCATGGATGCCACGAAGCTTCGATCGATCTTGATCTTGTCGAATGGAAGGACCTGGAGGTGTCGCAGGCTCGAGTATCCAGTCCCAAAGTCATCAAGGGCGAGCCGCACGCCGAGTCCCTTCAGCTGGTCGAGCAACCCTCGGGCGAGCGCAATATCACCGACCAGCGCGCTCTCGGTAATCTCAAGCTCCAGACGGTCGGCGGGGAGCCTCGAGCTCTCCAGCACCGTGCGTAACATGCCCGGCAACGCGGGGTCGCGTAGGTGCAACGGCGAAATATTACAGGCGAGGACAATAGGGCTCGACCATGCCGCAGCGTCCTTGCATGCCTGAGCGAGCAAACGCTCCGTCATGGCGCCGATCAGTCCGATATCTTCGGCAATGGGAATAAATTCCACCGGTGAGACCATCCCACGCGATGGATGAGGCCAGCGCGCCAGCATCTCGCAACCAATCAATGCGCCAGTCTTGAGACTGACCAAGGGCTGATAGTGCGGCACGATCGCGTCGTCGATGATGGCCTGACGCAACTCCGCCTCGAGGAGCGCCCGTGAGCGTGCTTCCGCATCCATGCCTGGCTGAAAGACACGAAAGCAGCCCTGACCGTCAGCCTTCGCGGCGCGGAGGGCCACCTCGGCGCACTGCATTAGCCTACTCGCTTGTCCGCAATCCGCATCCACCCTCACGACGCCGATGCTCGCCCCGATCTGGACCGTCGTCCCATCGGACAGGACGAACGGTTCCGCGAGTCGTCGCACGATCCGCTTCGCCAGCGACGAAAGCTCCTCATCGAACAGAGCGCCATCACCTCGGCCAACTAAAAGCCCGAACTCATCGCTTCCAAGACGAGCTATGAAGTCACCTTTTCGGATCAGACGGCGCAGCCTTGCGGCTGACAACTGCAGCAATTCGTCTCCGGCAGGATGGCCGTAGGCGTCGTTGGTCGCCTTAAACCGATCGAGATCGATTAGCAGCAGCGCGGGGCTGCCCTCAGACGCGCTCGTCCAAGGGGCTGCGAGTTCCTCATGAAAACGACGGCGGTTTGGCAACTCTGTCAGCGTATCCGTACGGGAGGCTACCGCAATGCGCGCGAGCGCTCCCTTTAACTTCAATCGTCCGCGGACAGACAGCGCGGCGGAGACGATGAGCAGAGCACCCAGTCCGAAGCCCGCGGCTTCGATCCAGGCTTTGTCACTCAACTCGGCAGCGCGCGCGTCCGACAGCGTCGACAACTCCTGCCCAAACATGTCGATGCCGGTTGCGTAGACGTTCTGCAGGTATTCGAACTCTGGCCCATTCAACAAAGCCGTTGCCGATGCAAGATCGCCGGCGGCGGCCAGCGCAAGCGCTTGCCTTTCCATTGTGACGAGATCGCGGTGAGCTTCGCCCGTCGTGCTCGCGAAAGCCGCTCGGGCTTCGGGCGTCGTGAGGTTCGCCGCCTCCGCGATCGCCGCATCAAGCTTGGGTGCCGCCTCCTCGAATCGATCCGTCCAACGGCTTTCGCCGGACCGCACCGCCAATTGCGCGGACATGGTCATCCAATCGTCTAGGTAGGCCACGGTCCCACGTAGCTCGGCTACCCGCACCGCATGTCGTGAAGCGGCGTGAACCTCGTCCCGAACCTGCTTGCCGCTCCAGCCAAGCCAGATCAGGCACACCACAAAAGCGAATGTGCTGGCCGCCCAGAAGCGACGACCCATGAATGCAAGGCATCGCGAGAAAGGGAGAGGACGGGCTGTACGTTCAAAGCGCATGCCCTAAAATGTGACATCAATAACTTAATGAAAGTAAGACTTACAGTCATCTTGATCGCAAATTACCATTATGCGTTCGGCAGACTTCAGGCTGCCTCATTCATCCCCTTATTTTAGACGGCTGAGAAGGTGTGGGCCAAGGCTTTGTTTTGGGTAATGATTTCTACGTCCGGATCAGGGGGACGGCCTGATCCATCACTCCGATCGCGGCGTTCAATACGTCTCGATCCGCTACACCGACCGTCTCGTCGAGGGCGGTGTTCTTCCCTCGGTCGGCAGCGCCGGCGATAGTTACGACAACGCCCTCGCCGAGACGATCAACGGCCTCTACAAAACCGAGGTGATCCACAGGGGCGGATCATGGCGGACCTTCGAGGCCGTCGAATTCGCGACCCTCGAATGGGTCGACTGGTTCAACAACAGGCGGCTCTTCGAACCGATCAGCAATATGCCGCCGGCCGAAGCTGAAGCGCGCTATTATGGGCAATTGAGTGACCCCGCCATCGCGGCGTGACTCAAACGAAACAGCCTCCGGCAAACCCGGGGCGGTTCAGTATTGTTTTTGGCTGCCTCATGGCACCGACCGTAACACCGGATAGCCTGCCAAAGCGCCCATCACAAAATTTAGCTGGTAACGCAAGACGACACTCCAGTGGTTTCACCTGAAGGTACGCGGAGATTAAGCGACCGCGGCATGAGAAAGGCGGCGGATCGAGGCGGGCGGCCCAGATGTGCTTGGGCGTGAGCGGTGGCTTCGGCCCGACGATCCGACCTCGGTGCCACGAGATGCGGATGCCGAATTGAACTTTCGACATGGTACGCTCACTTCGAAGCACATTATGCTCGAATCCATTGTGCTCGGAGGCGAGTCACGTCAGACGGGAGCCCGGCTGTGTCGGACGGCAGGACAGCCCTGCGCTGGGAGGGGACATTTGCATCTAGCCAGCTTCAGACATTCAGCCAAGGCGCCAGGACCGACCGGCGCGACCCATCCTGGGCTTAGGATGATGCGTGCAGTGTTACTGAAAGCGGCCATTCCCATTGAGTGCTCGACGGCCGCTTTGCGCCGAAACCTGACGCTGACATACTTCTAGTTATTGCCGAACGTTCAGCGTCACTGCACCGTCACGTTCACGTACCGCGAATAGACCCATCCCTGCCGACAACGTCCCACATAAGCTTGGCGCACGACCCACGGTCGGTCGACATCGCAGGAATCCTTGTCGCCGCCCGGATCGTATACGACGCCAAACCATGGGCCTCTCATGTCGCAGATCTTGAGGTGCTGACCGGTGTATATCCTGTCTAGTTCATCAAATTCGCTCCCACCGGTGTGTAGGGCGGTGACAAACCAGGCCACTGGAGCGTCGGCGATTTGCTGACGCGGGCGGAGTAAAATCCGGCCAGTGGATAGGCTCTCGTTTTTGGGGGCCGGGGATGTTCGTCGTGGAGATCTACGCCGCCGTTCGAAAATTCGTGTTCCTTGAGGGGCATAGCCGCCGGGAGGCCGCCCGGGTTTTCGGGCTGAACCGCGAGACGGTGCTGAAGATGTGCCGGTTCTCGTTGCCTCCCGGGTACACGCGCGTGAAGCCGCCCGAAAAGCCGAAGCTTGGACCTCTGCTGCCGGTGATCGACGCGATCCTGGTGGCGGATCGTGATGCGCCGATGAATCAGCGGCACACGGCCAAGAGGATTTTCGAGAGGCTGCGGGACGAGCATGGCTTTGCCGGCGGTTACACCGTGGTGAAGGATCACGTGCGGGTCTGTCGAGCGCGGGCGCGGGAGACCTTCGTGCCGCTATCTCATCCGCCGGGTCACGGCCAGGTGGATTTTGGGGAAGCGCTCGCGATGATCGGCGGCGTCCGCCAGAAGATCCACTTCTTCTGCCTGGACCTACCGCACTCGGATGCTTGCTTCGTGAAGGCCTATCCCCGGGAAACCACCGAGGCGTTTCTGGACGGCCACGTCTCAGGGTTTGCCTTCTTCGGCGGCGTGCCCCTGTCGCTCCTCTACGACAACACCAAGATCGCGGTTGCCAAGATCTGCGGCGACGGCAAGCGCGATCGGACCCGCGCCTTTACGGAGCTGGTCAGCCACTGTCTGTTCCAGGACCGCTTCGGCCGTCCGGGCAAGGGCAACGACAAGGGGAAGGTCGAGGGGCTGGTCAAATTCGCCCGCGCCAACTTCATGACGCCGATCCCCACGGCGGCGAGCTTCGACGCCCTGAACGCCATGCTGGCGGAGCGTTGCCGCGCGCGGCAGGCCGATCATGCCGGTCGGCGCTCTGCCACCATCGGCGAGCGGCTCGTCGCCGACACCGAGGCCTTGAGGGCGCTGCCCGCCGTGCCACTCGAGCCGTGCGAGAAGCGTGCGGCCCGCGTCTCCTCGACGGCGCTCGTCCGCTATCGCTGCAACGACTATTCGGTGCCAACGGCCTACGGGTTCCAGGAGGTCCTGGTGAAGGGGTTCGTCGACGAGGTCGCGATCCTGTGTGCCGGCCGTGAGATCGCCAGGCACCCGCGCCACTACGGCGAGGGCGTGTTCGTTGCGGATCCGCTGCACTATCTGGCGCTGATCGAGATGAAGCCGAACGCGCTCGATCAAGCCGCGGCGCTGCAAGGTTGGAACCTGCCGGAGGTGTTCCAGCATCTACGCCATCTCCTGGAAGCTAGAATGGGCAATCGCGGCAAGCGGGAGTTCATCCAAGTGCTGCGGTTGATGGAGGCGGCGCCACAGGATGTTGTGGCCTTCGCCGTTACCGAGGCCATTCGGCTCGGCGCCATTGGCTTTGATGCTGTCAAACAGATCACGCTGGCGCGGATCGAGCGGCGTCCCGTCCGCCTTGACCTCGCCGCCTATCCCCATCTGCCGCAACTGGCGGTCAAGACGACGACGGCCGCCGACTATGCCGTGCTGGTGCCGGAGATGGCGGCGTGATGGCCTCGATCGAGGGAGACATGCCGAGTGGCACCAGGGCTGGCAAGCCCCAGGTCCTGCTCGGCCACCATCTCAAGCAGCTGAAGCTGCCGACGATCCTGCGCGAGTACGACAAGGTGGCGCGCGAGTGCGCGCAGGGCGGGGTCGACCACACCGGCTACCTTCTGCGCCTGGTGGAGTTGGAACTGATCGACCGGGAGCGCCGTGTCGTCGAACGCCGCATCCGGGCCGCTCGGTTTCCAGCTGTGAAGAGCTTCGATACGTTCGACTTCACTGCCATCCCGAGCCTCAACAAGATGCTGGTGCTGGACCTCGGCCGCTGCGAGTTCATCGTCCGCCGGGAGAACATCATCGCGCTCGGCAACTCTGGCACCGGCAAGAGCATGTCGCTCTTGCTCTAGGGTTGGCGGCTTGCCAGAAGGGCTTCACCGTGGCGTTCACGACAGCGGCGTCCCTGGTGACGCAGCTCATGGAAGCACGGGACGAGCGACGCCTTCTCAAACTCCAGCGCGACCTGCAGGCCGTGAAGCTGCTGATCGTCGACGAGCTGGGTTACGTGCCGCTCTCGACGACCGGAGCCGAGCTGCTCTTCGAGACATTCTCCCAGCGCTACGAGCGGGGCTCGACCATCATCACCTCGAACCTCCCCTTCGAGGACTGGACATCGGTCCTGGGATCGGAGCGGCTCACCGGCGCCCTGCTGGACAGGCTCACCCACCACGTCAGCATCCTGACCATGAACGGCGACAGCTACCGCCTTAAACAGTCCGTCGGCCGGCGGCGCGCATCGGTGAGGGCGGAGCAAAACCAGGCCACCGCCGAGATCGTCGATCCCGACACCGGCGAAATCACGGCCGCCTGATCCAAACTTTAAGCCGACATGGAAAGGGCCCCGATCGGGGCCCTTTCCATGTCGGCGTGCCCGATCCACTGGCCTGCTTTTGGTCCGCCCCGCCGGCCTGAAATTACACCGGCGTTGACACAGGGCCTTCAACCGCGCGCGGAGCACGCCATCGTCCGGCTTGCTCGCCCGGTAGCGGACGCTGCTCCGATCGACCCCGATCACCCGGCACGCCTGCCGCTCGCTCATGGAAAAGGCCGCCTGCAGATACGCCGCGGCCTCCCGTCGCGCGGCAGGCGTCACCACTTTTTTCCCAGCAGATCCTTCAGCGCCACGTTGTCCAGCATGGCCTCCGCCAGGAGCCGTTTTAGCTTCGCGTTCTCGGCCTCGAGGCCACGCAACCGCCTGGTCTCCGATATGTCCAGCCCGCCATACCTGGCCTTCCAGGTGTAAAAGCTCGCGTCGCTCATCCCGTGCTTGCGACACAGCTCAGCCACCGGCACGCCAGTCTCCTGCTCCTTCAGGATGCCGATGATCTGCTCTTCCGAAAACCTCGACTTCTTCATCCGTCCGTCCCTTCAATGGGCCGGACTCTAGCTCCGCGTGGAGGAAATTTCGGGGGTCACGTCAGCGGCGATGCGATGGGCGTTGTGAACAAGATGGTCCAGTTGGGGCCAGATAAACGCCATAGCCGCTGAGATTGTCAGACTTCAAGCGCCGTTGAGCTTGATCCGATAGACTCGGTCCTTGGTCCTCGACGCTCGGACCTTGTCCTGCGACTGCAGGCCATCACGGGCCCACAACTGTTTGGAAGCGCGTAATTCGTCGAGCATCGGTTTGGCGCGAACCCCAAATTCGGATTTCCAACGTGAAGACCGGATCAGAAGCCATACCGCGCCATCGCGCCGCTTGATGAAGCCTGGCGCGGCGTCGAGCTCAGCATCGCATAATTCGGGGAAGGTGCCTTCGGTGATGTCGTGCAACGCCGCTCGGTGACACGACACGTAAGCTTGAACGGCCTCGGGAGCCGACATATGGCGCTGTGGCACCGGCACAGAAGCGTGTCGGCGATAGGCGGTCAGGACTTGAGCCGGAAGATCGTCGAGGAGCAGGACGCGCCAGTGTGACGCCAAAGCACCGGCGGCTGCGACAAGGCCGAATTTATCGATGACGCGCGAGTCGGTGCCCCCACTGTTTTCCGCCAAGGCCACTCGCTTGAAAAGGTGCAGCTCCCGCTGGATCATGCGCGCAAGCCGAGCCCGACCGATCGGGGTAGCAAGCCGCTGTTCCAAGCAGGTTACAAAGGCCCGAGCGGCCCAGCCGTGCTGGGTCTGCGCAATAGTCTGCATGCGGTCTATGGCTGAGGCACCGTCGCTGAACCCTGCTGGAACGCGCTCGAATATGCCAAAGCCGGCACCAGCATCGGCGGGGATGGTCGAAAGTCGAACGGTCGTAGCGAGCACTTCTGCAGGGGTAAAGTTCGAGACAAGCTCGGCAACGGGAACGTTTGTGGTGCTAAGGAAGATAAACCGACGATCCGGTTGCGCGATTGCGCCAAGCCGCTCCTTGGACGTGCCGGCAGCGAGCTTCATGATGGCTCCGCGATAATCTCGAGCCCTCGCAGCATCCCAAGCAGTCAAAAACATGCCAGTTTCATCAAGAAACATGACGCTGTCGGCGCATTTCGCCATGGAAGGCTCAAGCGCATTGACCGTTGTGTCCCAGGTGCGACGAAGGTCAGGACCGCGACCGAACACTGAGGCGACAAGGAGCGCCAACTTAGATTTACCGATACTGCTAGGACCACTCAGCTCGAAGCCAGGATTATCCTCGAGGGGCACAAATTCAAGAAGAAGAGAGGCGAAGGCGCAGCAGACCGCAAATGCGACCACGGGTCGCCCATCAGCGAGCGGTAATACGGCTTGCTGCCATTCCAACATAGTGCCTGCGGTTTCGTACCGGGTGGACGTGGAAGGACGATTATCGACGATCGGCACCCCCTCGAATGAAGAGGAAAGAGGATCGTTTGGCCAGAAATATTTACCGCCGACCCAGCCTGACTGATCAGCCGCGAATAACTGCCGGTCATATGACGCTGCCTCAGCCTGGCGCGCGATGCTGTTTTCTGTGGACCGCATCATCACCACCACACCTTGCGCAGCGAGGCGCTTCTTCATGCCGGCTGAACTTGTTGTGAATTCGTCCAAAGGAATGAAGCCCTGTCGGCCTTTATATTCGACTTGCAGCCATCGATGCTCATGCTGGTCGACATACCCTGTCACTACAGGTTCGGTTCTTCCAAGTGATGTCAATTCATTAACACCACGTCTCGAACGGTGACGGTTCGATGGTAATGCGTTTTGCCTCATAGATGACACCAAGTAAAATGCTGTGAGTGGCCGGGAAAGGGATCGGGCGGAACGATATGGAAACGTACGCGGGATTTTCACAGTTGAACTAAAAACAGTGAATGCTACGCCGTGAATACATCATAAGTCTCGAAACTTCTTTATTTAATTAGCGTAACACTGCTCGCCGAATGTATCGGTAACAGTGATGATGCGTGGGCGACCCGGGAAAACCGGGAAAATCGAGAAACTGATGCGCCTTGCTTGACTCAGCCTTTCGCATTGGGCTTGATGTTGCGAGTGCTCTCACGAGCGCGTGTGGCCACGAGCCTGCCGCTGCTAAGCATGCATCCCTTCATCAAGAGGAGGTCGAAGAAGTACTGACGGTCCAGCCACATCAAGAACTCGCCGAACCGGGGATCAGGAATGCGTCGCCGTCCCCTCGCGCGACGTGTCACGCCGTCCTTTATGTAGGTTGGCTTTGAAGGCCAAAAACCCTGGGCCAAATAGTACGAGATCCGACGCGCGGGATCGCCCCAACGGCTCTCCAGAAACGGAGTACGTACAGTCCTGGACTCGTCACGACCTGCATTCCGGTACATCGGAAGAAGCTTGAGCTTTGCCACAACATCAGCTATCCTGCCAGTCGCGATGATGTGGATATGCAACTGGTAGCTGTCGGCAGCCGGATCGTAGTCGCCATGAAGGCAAGCGATCAACCAGCCATTCCCAGCAACTGAGCCCGCGCGTTGCAGCTGCTGTCGGAATCGTTCAAGGTAGGCGCGAGGCTGGACGTTGATGAGCTCCTTGCCCTTGACGTCCCAACCGCGTTTCGGAACCAGCGTAAAGAGATGTATAGTTCCGGGGCGGGTGTCCTCCAAAAGCTCCCACGCCGCACCGATGAAGCGTAAACGGTGCATTCGCATGCCGGACGCTGACGCGAGTGTCGCGATGCCCGGTTTATGCGGATGTACAGATTCGATTCTTGTGATGACATGCCGTGCATCGGCGTCGGAAAAGCCGGCGCATCGGCGCAACAAACTGCAGCGTTTATTCGGAGGTGACTCGAAGTCCCCGGCCCACTTGGCTAGCGAGGCTATCCGAAATAGATCTTCACGACGAGCGTCAGACGAACTTTCAAAACCTTTTGTGGTACGGCTCTTAATACCGGACGGTTCCGGCTTCAGATGATGCCGTACGTTGTAGCGGTGCAGAGGGTAGCGAAGCTGCCTTGGATCGGAGCCACGAATTGGCTGATGTGGATGTCGCAGGTCTCGATGCTCGTGGTCCGGCATGGTTTCCTCTTTTGAATCTTCGCCTCGGAGGGCCAGTTGGCCGCCGTGTGCTGGCTCACGCCAAGCTACAGTTTGGGTCGCATTGAGAAGGGGGCGCGAGGAAAATACCCGGCCCTCTACCGCCTATTCATCGCTCGTTGAGCCGGCCTTCACCTTCAGAAGGGAACTCACTTTTTGCAGAAGCCGGCGTGGCTTCGGCCACACAGATCGGAGCTCGGGCGCATCGAACAGGGTTTGGCTCAAATGGGAAGACATGGGTGCCCCCACCGACTTTGTGTTACCGTTTTCTGTAATCACGGTCAAGATTATCCGAGAGCGCGACGTCGGAACTGTGTCCATTGCCGAAGCTGAAGCAATTATCGCCCTGATATCTTGCTCGAGTGCTTGTGCACGAGGAGCCTCGTCTTTGTCCTGCGTAACAACTTTGCTTTTGAGTAGCTTCGATTTTTTACGTCCCTCACGAACCTCGTGAATACACATTTTGAGCGTGGTTGACGCAACACGTGTGCTAAATTCTTCCGGAGGAACCCGGTGTTGTTCTGCCCAAATCAAGACGTATGAGTGCTCAGAACAAAGTTTCCGTTCGGACTCATCGTTGGGTTTTGCAACCAGCTGAACAGCGTTACAGGCCTCGCTTCCAGCTTTAACTTTCCTAAGTCGCCCTTTGAATGGTGGGTATTTTGAAAGCTCAGCGGCAGCTTCATTTCTGTCGACGATAAGATGCAAATATATCGAATACGCCACGCTGAGGCATTCTTTAACCTTTTGGTTCCATCCATAGAATAGACCGTGCTTCTCCCAAGTTGCGCCAGTTTCAAAATCTTGAGCCATATTCCGGCCGGACGTCGCAGAGTTCGCGAAGTCAATGTCTAGGCGTCCGGCATCGGCCTGTTCCCAACTAGGGTTGACCGGCAAACTGTACTGTCTATCCGAGTCAGAGATTATTTCGGTCCGACTGAAATAGGGCATTTCCGGGGGCGCATACTCAGTCATGGTGCCCCTCCGTCGACTAGTCGGCGCACGGTGGACATGGGCCAGGCGGAAGCCTTTCCCAGTTTTATCGGCTTTTCGATTTTGCCCGACGCGATCCAAGAATACCATGTCGATCTGCTAACAGGAATGATTGACAGAATCGTTGAAAGCCGGACAAGTCTGGCCTCCGAAAGCTCTTTTTTGCTGTACATCTTCGCCTCGCTTTTCATTGAACGGGCTCAGACTAAAACACAGCACAATCGCCGAGGCACGTTATTACAAGTTAGGAAAAAGTGCTCTGATTTGGCCCAATTTTTTTATTTCCAACCTTGGAAGTCATTCCAACCAAACAGGACCGGATCTCTGAAAACGAAATCTCCGAATCCATCGCCTGCAAAATTGTTTGTACAAATAAAGCAGGAAGAAGCGGAAACTCGCTTTGATTTGTTAATTCTTCGCCCATCGTGAAGTTACGCACAAATTTTTTGCCCGTTGCGAATTTCCAAGCATCAATTGCCGAAATGCAAGCGTTGCGAACAGCATCATTTGGCCTTCTTCCTTTGGAAAACTTTTGCGTAGCGATTTTTTCTGATCTGTCACGCAATAATTCTAGTTGACCCGAAAAAATCGCCATAGAAAAAACGTTTTCATTGACACCAACTCTTTCCATCAGTCCATTGTTTAGAAAAGCGGCAGCTCCGGGGTCCAATTCATTAATTTGCTCTAGAAAACCACTGGCGGTTCTGCTAATTTTTTTCATTGTATCCCGAATTTCCAACCCTGTTAGACGCGCTTCCCAGTGTCGGTCCTCGCAATACAACCGCGCTGCTTTCTTGATTTTGATTTGAAGCTCAAGATCGATGGCGCTTTGGGTGCTTCCGCTTTTCCAGAGCTTGTGCTGAGACAAAAAACTGGAGGCGGCGCAAATTGCACGCTCGGAGCTCTCCTCTACTCCGGGAAGGGAAAACAGCCCGAAGTTCCTTGGAGTTAAACCCTCAACGGCCCTGTCTCGACCTCGTTCCGATTTCGTCATGGCATCGCTCTCCTCAGGCGGGCGCATTCCAGTCGCTGCAGCGGCGTCCGTGATAATGATGGCCCATGCCTGCATCACGTCTCGCGTTTTTCTAAAATAGTCCTGAGCCGGTAAGCCGCCAGGACCTTGGCCCCGGCGGTATTGCACCAGCGCCATTTCTGCCAACATCCCGCTGCAGGGTGATTCGTTCCGCGGCCACGTCCCAACGGTAAGTGACCCTCCGCGGTGAGCCGCCTTTCGCCGGTGATGATGATCGTCGATTATGGTGCGATGTCTGGGCGCATGAAGGTGGGAAATGTCCACGAGCGGGATAATAGACACGATCGAGGTGAGGCGCTGTCGGCGGAGTTGGAGCGATGCGCTGAAGCGGGAGATCGTTGCGGCATCGTTTGAGCCTGGGACATCGCCTTCTGTGGTGGCCCGTCGACACGACGTGAACACGAACCAGAGGTTGGCAAGCTGCTCGGAGACGCGTTCGAGTTCAAACATCAAGCGTCCGAGGATACCGCGCTCCTCCGTGGGGAGCGGTAGGCCATCGAGCCACTTCTGGCCGGCCTTGCCGAACAGATGGCCTTTGTAGGGAGGGATCAGATTGGCGTGGGGGATCGCCTTCATCCGCCCCTTAATCCTCACCAGTTGCTCAAGAACGCCCGTTCTCTCGGCCGTCTGGCGTCGGCGGCTGTAGGTGTCCTAGGTTCTGTTGACAAAGAGGATTCCCAAGCGGGATGATTTTTGATTCACGTTTGTTTTTGCGGAAAGACGAACGTGAGTCGCTACGAAATCTCCAATGAGCAATGGGCGGTGATTGAGCCCTTTTTGCCGTCCGAGTGTGGTCGGGGATGCCGGCCCGCCCATGACAACCGCCGTTTCTTTAACGGGATGATGTGGATCTTGAGGAGCGGAGCACCTTGGCGGGATCTGCCCGAGAGCTTCGGCAAGTGGAATTCAGTGTTCCAGCGGTTCCGCCGATGGTGCCAGCAGGGCATTTTCGATGCTTTGCTCGAAACCTTGGTCGAGGTAGGCATCGCCGACGAGTGGGAGACCCAAATGGTGGATTCGACCATCGTCCGGGCGCATTCTCAGGCAGCCGGCGCAAAAGGGGGATCCAAAATCAGGGATTTGGTCGCTCGCGCGGCGGTTTTACGAGCAAAGTCCACTGTCGGTGTGACGCCATCGGACGCCCTGTCGCCTTCGAGGTCACCGGAGGCGAAGCCTCCGACATCCGCCATCTTGAGCCCCTGATGGACGATCCCGTCGCTATCGCCAAACCGAAGGCCCTTCTCGGAGACAAAGGCTACGACAGCGATAGCAATCGAGAGGCTCTCCTGGTCCGGGGCATTCTTCCTGTCATACCATCCAAAAGGTCTCGAAAAGTTATCATTCCGCATGACGAAGTCGCCTACAAGGATCGTAATCGAATCGAGCGGATGATCAACAAACTCAAGCAGAACAGACGCATCGCCACGCGCTTCGATAAAACACTATCCTCGTTCACCGCATTCATAAGCCTCGCAGCCATCAGAATTTGGTTGCCGACCTTTGTCAACAGAACCTAGCATTACAGTTGCGCGTTGATTTTGAGGTGAGCGTGCTGGGCTACGGCTTGGTGGGCTCTTCGCCAGAGTGACCATGCGATGATGTGGGCGGGGTGGATTTGTCGTTGAGCAAGCCGGATCGCGATACGACGGATTTCTTGAACGGACCATCGGATCAGCGATGGTGCCGGGTCGTTGGTATTTTTGGCATTGTTTTTGGGGGAGTCACCGCGTTCGCGCGATGCCGGATCACCGCCATCATGGCAAAGGCAAGCATCACCAACGAGACATGACGGTGCCAGCCGTGCCAAGACCGGGTTTCATTGTGGTCCAGGCCGATTTCATTCTTGGCCGTCTCGAAGCTGTCCTCGATTGACCAGCGATGACCTTCGACCTGAACGAGCTTGATCATGCTCGTTCCTGCGGGACACCAGGTCGAGAAGAAGGCGAGGTCACCATCGGCAATGTTGCGCCGGATCAGCATGCCCCGGGTCCAGGTGCCAGTCGGCCCGTCGTGGAAGGCTTCGGCATCGAGGTCTGCGAGTTCGACGTAGGCCCAGTCATGAAGCCGGGCGCCCTTGGTTCCTTCGCCGGCGGAAAGCCGCTTCCATGCCGTGCCGTCGAGCGAGGCCACGATCTCATCGGCCGTCCCGGCGACCGGCTCCTTGCCCCACGAGCGGAAGTGGTGCTTGCCCGTGACGCCGAGCACATAGCCCTTGCCGGCTCGGCGAAGCGCTGTCTCGATGTCGCCGACGCCATAGACGGTATCGGCCGCTACCCAGGAAAACGGCGTTTGAGACGCGATCGCCCGCTCGACCATCGCCCGGGCGAGTTGCGGCTTGGTGGAAAAGCCGACCCCGGCTGGCACGTGCGAATCCGCCAATCGCTGGGCGTCATCCGTCCATCCCTTCTGCAGGTACAGCGCACGATCGATAAAGGCGTGGCCATGCTTGGAGACATAGGCCGCGAACACACCGATTTGGCAGTTGGTGATCTTGCCAGCAGAGCCGGTGTACTGTCGCGATACGCCGCAAGACTTCTTACCTTGCTTCAAAAAGCCGGTCTCATCGATGACGAGGACAGCATCCGCATCAGCCAGGGTCGTCATCGCGTAGTCTCGCACGATGTCGCGCAAGGCGTCCGCATCCCAGTGACCCCGACCAAGCACAGTCTGTTGACGCCACGGCCCCGGATCACCGGCCGCCTCCGCGCGCATCCACCCCGTTTTCCGGCGCTCGTCACTCAACAAGCCGTCCAGGAAGAGGCCCGCCGAAACGGCAGCCCGATCCTGGGCAAACAGCGGACGCATCCGTGCTTTCACCTCACCAAGCGACGACGCCCATAACTCCAACGTGGTCTCGATCGAGGCGCCCACCCTCCATGATCCTCCGAATCATGGTCACCCATGGATTCAGAAATCAAAACAGCACGCAACTGTAATGCTAGTCGGCGAGCCAAACCACCGGCAGAAAACCGGTGGCGTGCAGTTTCGCCAAGGTCGCGGCGTCAACCATGTCGGTCTTTACGCGCGCATAGGCGATGGCTTTCACGAGCCTCGGATTGGCGACGGAGACCGCTTGACGTGGGGACGGAGGATGCGCTCGACAGCCGCGCTGTTGCCCGTCACCTCAATGACGACTTCGTCATCGAGGCTGAGGGTTTCCGCAAAGCAGGTCTTTTACAATCTTGCCGTTCTCGAGGACCGCCACCTGGGCGAACGAACGGCGAATATCCATTACGATGATCTTCATACCTGGTCCACCTTGGTCCAGGAGCCAGTGGCTTGCACGACACCTACGGATCTGCGCTCGCAGCGCAGCCGGGCCAGTCGTAGGGCCGGCCATGTCTCAACGCGAGCTCGCAGCTTATTGATAGGACTGCCTGCCGCCGTTTGGTGCTCCAGACACCCCTATTCAGACTTCGACAAGCTAATCGAATGGGCGAGCTGTCGCTACCGAGCCGGGCGCCGTGAGCATCATGCCCTTTAACGATGCCGCCGAACGAGCGCTCGCGGCATCGCATTGGGCAGAAAGTCATGGCTGTTCTGCGGGTCCGACCGTGGCGGCAGTCGAGCGGCCGCGACGTATAGCCTAATCGTCTCTGCCAAGATGAACGACGTCGACCCTCGGGCCTGGCTTGCCGATGTGCCCGCTCGCATTGCCAACTACCCCGCCCAAAGGCTGTTTGAGCTGCTGCTCTGGAACTGGAAGACTGCGCAGCAGCACGGCCTCGCGAAGCAGGCGGCTTAATGGGGCACGTCAACAAACTCGTTCACGTGTTCACTCTGAGCCACGTTGCTGAGATGCTCGGTCAAGATGAAGACTGGCTGTTCGAGGTCGCCGAAGAAATGGACACCGAGGATGGCCAGCTATGGATCGTCGGCATCGGTGAAGACGAGGTGATGGCGTTCACCGATGATGAATCCAGAACCTCAAAGACCAGGTCGAAATCCACGAAGACGCCCCCTGAATCATCAAACAACGCCGCCAGGTCCTTGGCACCGTCATGAAGTCGAGGGCCGAAAAGCCCGACGAGCTTTAGTCGATAGTCGGACAGACAAGCGCGACTGCGGTCTACGCCGCAAGCTGACAACAGTAAGGGTGAGATCGGCTCAAATGGCTTGAAAAAGGATTCTGGGGGACCATGCACCCGGAAATCGGCCGCACAGCCCGGTGGTCGGCGCGGCGCAGTCCGAAGTTGGCCGAGCCTGTCCATTCGCATGCACCAGACACAGACTAGACACTGAACCTAGTCTCCAGGATTAACTTGTTGATTTTGTTGGCGCGCCCAAGGGGAATCGAACCCCTGTTTTCGCCGTGAGAGGGCGACGTCCTAGACCGCTAGACGATGGGCGCGAAAGCCGGGAAGCCGGTTCCGATCTACGGTCGGCAAGCTATAGGCGTCGCCGCTGCGGATCGCAAGCCTCAGCTTGGGCATCGAGAACAGGATTCTGGCGCTTTGGATTCATGGAGCCATCAATGTCCTATGCGGTCCGAAACACGATGGCTGCGGCATAGCGAAAGCGGGCGGCCGACCCGCCTCCGGAAAGCCGCTCATCGTCACAGGCCTTTCGGTGACAGGCCAAATGGCACGTGCCTTGCCAGAATGCACGCTCACGGTGCAGGAGAAGGCATGCAGGTTATCGAAGGCGAAGCGCATTTTGGAAACTTCTCGACCTGGTATCGTGTGACGGGTGACATCGCCGGGGGCTTGACACCGCTGGTGGTGGCCCATGGTGGCCCAGGCTGCACGCATGACTATGTCGATAGCTTCAAGGATCTGGCAGAGCAGGGCCGCGCCGTCATCCACTACGACCAGATCGGAAACGGCCGCTCGACGCATCTGCCCGACCGGGGCGCCGATTTCTGGACCGTCGATTTTTTCCTTGGCGAACTCGACAACCTCCTCGACCATCTCTCGATCCGTCGCCGCTACAATCTCCTCGGCCAATCCTGGGGCGGCATGCTGGGCGCCGAACATGCGGTGCGCCGCCCTCCGGGCCTCAACGCGCTCGTCATCGCCAATTCACCGGCCTCCATGGATCTTTGGGTGAGCGAGGCCAACCGGCTTCGAGACGCGTTGCCGGCGGAGGTCCAGGCGACTCTGCTGGCCCATGAGCGGGACGGCACCATCACCCATCCCGACTATGTCGCGGCCACCCAGGTCTTCTATGACCGCCATGTCTGTCGGGTTTCTCCCTGGCCGCTGGAGGTCACCCGCACCTTCGACGCCATGGCGAAGGACCCGACCGTCTACCGGACCATGAACGGGCCGACCGAATTCCACGTCATCGGCACTCTGCGCGATTGGTCGATCATCGATCGCATCGACCGTATCGCGGTACCAACCCTGCTGATTTCGGGACGCCACGATGAAGCGACGCCGGCGACCGTCCAGCCCTTCGCCGACCGAATCGCCGATGTGCGCTGGCATGTCTTCGAACAATCCTCCCACATGCCGCATGTCGAGGAACGCGCCCTCTGCATGGATGTGGTCGGACACTTTCTGGCCGAGTATGACTAAGGTATAGGCAGACCAGCTATTTGTAGAGGCAGCAAGGACCGATCATGAATGTGACTAGATTTCTCGCCGCGACGATCCTGTCGGTTGGTGCGCTAGGCGCCACAACGGCCCTCGCGTCCGAGTCCCGCGAGGACATGATGAAGGCGCACCGGGGCGGTACCCTGAAGCTCAACGCTCATGGGTCCGCCGGCACGGTCGATCCGCAGATCAACTACGAATCCGAATTCTGGCAGATCTATTACGTCACCAACGACGGGTTGCTCGGCTTCAAGAAGGTCGAGGGCAAGGACAGCAACACGGTCGTCCCTGACCTGGCCGAGGCGTTGCCGAAGCCGGAGGACGGCGGCAAGACCTATGTGTTCAAGCTCAGGTCAGGTCTCAAATTCTCGACCGGCAAGGACATCACCCCGGCCGATGTCGTGGCCTCGTTCCAACGCATCTTCAAGGTGTCGAGTCCGACGGCCGGCTCCTTCTACAACGGCATCGTCGGTGCCGACGCCTGCTTGAAAGAGGCCGCAACCTGCACTTTGAAGGACGGCGTCGTGGCCGACGACAAGGCCGGCACCATCACCTTCCATCTGACGCAGCCCGACGCCGAATTCTTCTACAAGCTGTCCGTTCCGCACGCGACGATCCTGCCGGCCGACACGCCCGCCAAGGATCTTGGCACGACGCCCTCAGCCGCCACCGGCCCTTACATGATCCAGAGCTACGATCCGGATCATGGCATGAAGCTTGTCCGCAACCCCTATTTCAAGGAGTTCAGCGTCGACGCCCAGCCCGACGGCTATGCGGATGAGATCGACTATAATTTCGGCCTCGACGATCAGGCCGGCGTCACCGCGGTCGAGAACGACCAGACGGACTGGACCTTCGATCCTCCGCCCAGCGATCGCCTCGGCGAGATCGGCAGCAAATATGCCAAGCAGGTGAAGGTTCACACCCTGCTGGCCTACTATTATCTGCCGATGAACACTAATCTGGCGCCCTTCAACAACATGAAGGCCCGGCAGGCCGTGGCCTATGCGCTGGATCGCAAGGCGATCGTAGGTCTCTTCGGCGGCCCGAACCTCGGGGCGCCGCTCTGCCAGCAACTGCCCGTCGGCATGGCCGGCCATGAAGACTACTGTCCCTATACGATGAATCCCGGCACCAAATGGACGGCGCCCGATCTCGCCAAGGCCAAACAACTTGTCGAGGAGTCCGGCACCAAGGGCCAGAAAGTGACGCTGATCGGCGACGACAAGGAGGTGCCGAAAGCCATTGCCACCTATGTGGCGGGCGTTCTGCGCGACATCGGTTACGACGCCAGCCTCAAGGTGGTCTCCCACAACATCCAGTTCACCTACCTGCAGAACACCAACAACAATGTGCAGATCGGCGTCAGCGACTGGTACCAGGATTATCCGGCACCGTCGGACTTCCTCAACGTGCTGTTCGGCTGCGACAGCTTCCATCCGGGTTCGGATTCCTCGATCAACATGTCGGGCTGGTGCGACAAGACAGTCGATGCCGAAATGAAGACGGCCATGCTGACGGCCGTGACCAACGAAGCGGCGGCCAATAAAATGTGGGCCAAGATCGACAAAGAAATCACCGACGCGGCCCCGGCCGCCGCGCTGTTCCAACCGAAGATCGTGGACTTCGTCTCGAAGCGCGTCGGCAATTTCGTCTATACCGACCAGTTCCACATGCTGTTCTCGGCAGCCTGGGTGAAGTAGTCCGCAGACCCGTGAGCACCCTCACAAACAGCGCTCCGGCCTTGGCCGGAGTGGCGCCTCGGGCGATCCCAAGCCGTGGTCCCTGGGCCACGGCTTTGCGCAAACTCAGACAGGACCGCGCCGCCATGGTGGCGCTGACCGTCTTGATCCTCATCGTCCTGACGACGCTGGCGGCGCCGCTCTATGCGAGCCTCATCGCCCACATCGATCCTTTCGCCTCGAATCTCAGCGGCTCGATCACGCTGAACGGGGCGGATGTTCCCATCATGCA
The DNA here is from genome assembly GCA_965214365.1 of Lichenihabitans sp. Classification (GTDB taxonomy): domain Bacteria; phylum Pseudomonadota; class Alphaproteobacteria; order Rhizobiales; family Beijerinckiaceae; genus Lichenihabitans. The sequence continues at coordinate 18,783 of CBDCBM010000001.1, read as the reverse complement.
GCCCGAAACCGAGGGGCTCGGTCTTGGCAACACGCCCATTGGGCCGACCTGGACCGGACAATATTTCCTGGGCGCCGACAACCAGGGGCGGGACGTGATGGCCCGGCTTCTCTATGGCGGGCAGAATTCGCTGCTGATCGCCGGAACCTCGACGCTCATCACCTTGGTGCTCGCCGCGCTCATTGGCATTGTGGCGGGCTTCTTCGGGGGCTGGATCGACATCGTCCTGTCTAGGCTGCTCGATATCCTGTGGGCCTTTCCGGTATTTTTGCTGGCGATTTCGCTGTCAATCGTCACCATCAGCCACGGCCTTGTGATCGGGCCCTTCACCATCGCGTCGGACAGCCTGCTGCTGCCGATCCTCATCATCGGCATCGTCTACGTGCCTTATGTGGCGCGTCCCATTCGGGGCCAGGTGCTGCAATTGAAGCGAAGCGAATTTGTACTCGCCGCCACCGGCCTTGGCGTGCCGCAACGGCGCATTCTTGTCGTCGACATCCTGCCCAACGTGCTCTCGACCCTCATCGTTTTCGTGCCGCTCACCATGGCGCTCAACATGATCATCGAGAGTTCGCTGTCCTTCCTGTCGATCGGCGTGCAATCCCCGGCCGCCTCGTGGGGCACAATCATCGAGGACGGACAGGGACTCCTCTATACGCGGCCGCTGGTCGCGGTGGCGCCGGGCATCGCCATCGTGCTCACCGTCCTCGCCCTCAACGTCTTCGGCGACGGCGTCCGTGACGCGTTGGATCCAAGGGCCAAGCTGCGGGTCAAAGGCTAGAACATGACGTTAAAAAGTCGGCACGGGTTTTTAGATCACGTCATGCGGCAGCGGAGCCTGCGCTAGCATGGGCTTCGTTCTCGTCCGCCGCATCGGCGAGATGCTGTTCGTGATGGCCGGCATTTCGATCCTCGTGTTCCTGATCTTCTTCGCGACCCCCGGCGCCGATCCGGCCGCCCGCATCGCCGGGCGGAACGCATCGCCCGAGGTGCTCGCCGCCGTGCGGCACGACTTTGGCTTCGATCAGCCGCTCTGGGTGCAATATCTATTGTTGATGAAGCGCCTCTTCATCACCGGCGACCTCACCTCCTTCGTCAATCGGGGGCAGAAGGTCATCCCCGCGATTTTACACGGCGTGCCGATCACCTTTTCCTTGCTGATCGGAGCCGCCGTCGTTTGGGTCGTGACCTCGATCGCCATCGGGGTCGCGGCGGGGGTGACGCGGGGCAGCCTGCTCGACAAGGGCCTCATGATCCTGGGGCTTATCGGCGTCTCGATGCCGGTCTTCTGGGTCGGCGAGGTCGCGAATCTGCTCACGCAAAGCCGCTGGCACGACACCTGGGCTTTCTCCTGGGTGCCGGCTTTGGGCTATGTGCCTCTCACCGAGGATCCCTTCGGCTGGTTCAAGGCCCTGGTCATTCCCTGGATCACGCTCGCGATCCTTTATATCGGGATCTATGGCCGCGTGTTGCGCGCCAGCCTGATCGAGGCCTACCAGGAAGACTTTATCCGCACTGCGCGGGCGAAAGGCCTCACCGAAACGCGCGTTCTCGTCCGCCATGCGCTGCGGACCTCCCTCATCACCTTTGTGTCGCTGTTCGGGCTCGATTTCGGGATGCTGGTCGGCGGCGGTACGCTTCTTACCGAGATCGTCTTCGGCCTACAGGGCGTCGGCTTCCTGACCTATAACGCGCTCGGCAACCTCGATCTGCCGATGATCATGGCGACCGTGATGTATTCGGCCTTCTTCGTGGTCGGGGCCAATGCGGTGGTCGATGTCGTTTATGCGTCCCTCGACCCTCGCGTGAGGCATGGCCGTGACTGATCCAAGCTCCAGGGCGCGAAGCGCCGAGCCCGTGCTGCGCGTCGAAAACCTTTCCGTGTCGTTCCGCACCGAACGCGGCATCTTCAAGGGCGTCGATGGCGTCTCTTTCGACGTCGCCCCGGGCGAACTCGTCTCGATCGTCGGCGAATCGGGCTCGGGCAAGTCGCTGACCTCGCTCGCCGTGATGGGCCTGATCAACGACCCCAACGCGATCCTGGCGGGCTCGATCCGCTACAAGGGCCAGGAGCTCGTCGGCCTCTCGCGGAAAAAGCTGCAGGCGGTGCGGGGCAACGAGATCGCGATGATTTTTCAGGATCCGATGACCGCTATGACGCCGGTCTACACGATCGGCTGGCAGATCGAGGAGCAGATCCGAGCGCATCAGAAGGTCACGGCGCGGCAGGCCCGCGCGCGGGCTGTCGAGTTGTTGGGAGAAATGGGCATTCCCAACCCCGCCATTCAGGCCGACCGCTATCCCCACCAGCTCTCTGGCGGGATGCGTCAGCGTGCCATGATCGCGATGGCGCTATCGTGCAATCCCTCGCTGCTGATCGCGGATGAACCCACGACGGCCCTCGACGTGACCGTGCAGGCGCAGATCCTGCGCTTGATCGAGCAATTGCGCCGCGACCACGGCTCCGCGATCGTCCTCATCACGCATGATATGGGCGTCGTCGCCGAAGTGGCAGAGCGTGTCATGGTGATGTATGCGGGCCGCATCATCGAACAGGGTCCCAAGCGGCCGGTCTTCGTCGATCCCGGCCATCCCTACACGGCCGGCCTGCTGCGCTCCATTCCGCCCATGGCGGGGGAGAAGCCGCATCGGTTGACCGCAATCCCCGGTTCGCCGCCCTCCATCGCCGACCGACCGCTCGGGTGCCGTTTCGGGCCGCGCTGCGATTTCCGCTACGAGCCCTGCGATCGGGATCCGCCGCTGTTCCGGCGGGGCGTGCAGGATGTCGCCTGTTACCTCGCCGAAACGAAGCTGGAGGGTCCCGCCCCGATGGCTGTCGCACCATGACCGCCGCGCCGCTTCTCGAAGCCCGGAATCTTTCCAAGCAGTTTCGCCTCGGCGGCCGCTTCACGCCGGGCGGCCGCCACCTGCTGCGCGCGGTCGATGACGTTTCGCTCAGCGTCTCGCGCGGCGAAACGCTGGGGCTCGTGGGGGAATCGGGCTGCGGCAAGTCCACCCTCGGCCGCTGCCTTCTGCGCCTCTATGACGTATCGGCCGGATCGGTCCTGTTCGAGGGCCGGGACATCACCAAGGCCGGAACGCGCGATCTGATGCGCCTGCGGCCCCGCATGCAGATGGTGTTCCAGGATCCGTCCGCCTCGCTCAACCCGCGCCGCCGGGTCGGCGACCTCATCGCGGAGCCGCTGCGGGTGCATCCGGCGCCGGCAGGCGGCGCGCGTTCGGCGGCCGACATCCGGGACCGACTGCACGAACTCATGAGTCTCGTGGGCCTCTCGCGAGACCACCTCGACCGCTTTCCGCATGAATTTTCCGGCGGTCAGCGTCAGCGCATCGGCATCGCGCGCGCTTTGGCCCTTGAGCCGTCGCTGATCGTCGCCGACGAGAGCGTCTCCGCGCTCGACGTCTCGGTTCAGGCGCAGATCGTCAACCTGTTCATGGACCTGCAGGATCGGCTCGGCATCGCCTATGTGTTCATCGCGCATGACCTCAGCGTCATCCGGCAGGTGTCGCGCCGCACCGCCGTCATGTATCTCGGATCGGTCGTCGAGACAGGCTTGACCGAGACGGTGTTTCACACCCCCGCCCATCCCTATACGGGCGCACTGATCTCCGCCGTACCGGTCTCCGACGTCGAAGCGCCGCGACGGGAAAAAATCATCCTCAAGGGCGACGTACCGAGTCCGCTGAACCCGCCCTCGGGGTGCCGGTTTCATACCCGCTGCCCGAAGGTCCAGGACTTGTGCCGCCATGAACGGCCGAGCCTTCGCCCCATGCCCGGCGGCCAGATGGCGGCGTGCCACTACCCGCTGGACCAGGGTCAGGCGCTATAATACCAATTGGCGTGAATGTTGGTTGATCAACGCCGTCACGCCGCACGAGCGGCGGCGCGCATTCGCGCTTGCCAACAGGTCATCTTCGATGACGGTTGGTATAAACTCAACGCGCGTCGAGCCAATCCTGGAACTCGGCTTCGGTCGCATAGGCTTTTTGCGTGCCGCGCCGGGTGATCGAATGGGCCGCATAGTGGGCCGCGCGAAACAGCGCCGCAGGCACGTCGCCGGACTGCACGTAGAAGGTCGCGAAACTGCCGATGAAGGCGTCGCCGGCGCCCGTTGTATCCACCGGCGTGACGCTCACCGGCGCGATGCCGGCCGTCTCGCCGCCGCTGACCAGCAACGCCCCGCGCGAGCCCATGGTCACGATGACCGTGGTGATGCCCTTGGCGATGAGGTGGCGGGCGGCGGCTTCGATGGCCAGATCCGTGTCGACCGGCAGACCGGTCAGAATCGCGAGTTCGGTCTCGTTCGGCACCAGGAACGTTGCATCCTTGATCCGCTCCAGATCGAGGTCGGGGAGCGCCGGGGCCGGATTGAGCAGCGTCTTGACGCCATGCTGCTTGCCGAAGGCGATGGCCGCGTAGACGGTCTCGACCGGCACTTCGAGCTGCAGCAGGATGAGATCGCAGCGCTTGAGATCATCGGCGGCCCGCTCGATGTCGGGCGGCAGGAGATCGTTGTTCGCGCCTTTGACGATCAGGATCGAATTTTCCCCGCTGGGATCCACCATGATGGGGGCGACGCCGCTCGGTTTGCCGGGTACGCGCCCACAATGGCGCGTGTCGATGCCGACGGCGGCGAGGTTCTTCAGCGTCTGGTCGGCGAACATGTCGTCGCCGACCTTGGTGAGCATGATGACCTCGGCCCCGAGCTTGGCGGCAGCCACGGCCTGGTTCGCTCCCTTGCCGCCATGGCCCATCTCGAAACTCGGCGCCTCGAGGGTCTCGCCCTTGAGCGGCATCCGATTCACATAAGTGACGAGATCGACCATGTTGCTGCCGATGACGGCGATGCGGCCTGCCATGATGTGTCCCTTAGTCCATGATGCCGATAAGTCGATACGGGTATTCGGATGGCAGCATGCTCTAATACCAGTTGCGTCGATGTTGACCCATCGAAGCCGCCACACCGCACGAGTTGCGGCGCGCATTCGCGCTTACCACCCGATCCTCTTCAATGCCGGTCGGTATAACAGATTGAAATCATCGCCTCGACACCCGTTTCGTCGTGGAACACCGCAGCCCGAAGCCCCACGAAATCGTGGACCATCCGTTGCCGTTCGCCGAAATATCCCCGCTGATCAATTGTCGGCCAGCAGGGCTCTCGCGGCCGCAAGCGCCCTTTCGCCAGCCCTCCGCAAATCGGCGATCCGATCCAAGCCCGACCCTTCCCGGGCCTCTTCCTCGACCTCGGCAGCGAGGCGCGAAAGCTCCATAAATCCGAATTGACCCGACATAGACAGAAGCGAATGGGTCATCGCGGCAAGTTCGGGAACGCTAGCCGAGCCGAGCACGACCAAGTGCTGTTCGACGAAAGTCACGAAACGAGCCAGCATAATGGTGCGCCGTTCGCGGCCGATATAGTCGTCGAGATCGGCGATAATCCGCTTGTCGAGGACAGGGAGAGGCGACACCATGCGGGACGCGGTCGCCAACCGCGTGATCGTCGTGAACAGCTCGCTCCAGTCGATCGGCTTGGCCACATGGGCGTCCATCCCGGCCTCCCGGCAACGGGCGATGTCATGGGCCAGTGCATTCGCGGTCAGACCGATGATCGGAACGGGTGGGCGCTGCCGGGCCTGCTCTGAACTGCGGATGGCGCGAGCCGCCGCCACACCGTCCATGAGGGGCATCTGCATATCGAGGAGGATGACATCGAAGCCGCCCGCCTGAGCGGCCTCCACGGCGGCGATGCCATCCCCAACCACCGTGACGCGATGCCCGTTCTGCTCGATCATCGCGACGATCACCTGCTGGTTGACGAGGTTATCCTCCGCCAGCAGCACATGACGCTGAGCGAGACCCGATGCGTCAGGCTGTGCCGACATTTGCGTGGCGCCGATATGGGCGGGCGACAACGGGATCTCGAACCAGAAGGTCGAGCCTCGTCCGGTTTCGGACATAACACCGATCTCGCCGCCCATCAGCTCAACAAGGCTTTTGCAGATCGCCAGGCCAAGACCGCTGCCGCCATAACGCCGAGTGGTCGACGTGTCGGCTTGCGAGAACCGCTCGAACAGTGCCACGAACCTATCCGCCGGAATGCCGACCCCCGTGTCGATCACTTCGACGCGCAAGGATGCGCGGGCCAAGTGGTATCGGGCATTGATCAGGATGTTGCCGCTCTGCGTGAATTTCACGGCATTGGTCAGCAGGTTCAAGATCACCTGCCGCAGCCGGTTGGGATCGCCCATGAGCGCGAAAGGCGCGCCGGCCACTTCGGCGCCGACCTCGAGCGATTTTACCTGCGCGTCTTCTCGCGCGAAATCGCGACAGCCATCCACGAGTTGCGCCAAGTCGAAGGGGATGTGTTCGAGCGAAAGCTGACCGGCCTCGATCTTTGAGAAATCGAGCACGTCATTCACGATCGCGAGCAGCGACTGTCCGGCCTCCCGCGCCATTTCGAGATAGCGCCTTTGTTGCGGTGTGAGCGTCGGATCTTTGTTCAAAAGATCGTGGACGCCTAAAATACCGGTGAGGGATGTGCGTAATTCGTGGCTCATATTCGCCACGAAGTCGGCTTTGATCGCAGCGGCATTCTCGGCGAGGCTCTTCGCCTGCTCCAGATGATGAGCCGCCAGTTGCCGCTCCGTCACATCCCGCAACGAGCAGATCAGATGCTGCGGCGCTCTCGTGTCAGGGTCGCGCACGAGGTTGATTCCGGACTCCAGCCAGACCCAGTGACCGAGTTTGTGGCACATCCGGTGAGTGATCGTAGCCCTGTCGCTCGGCATGTCGCCAGCGGCGATCCGACGGACGACCGCGCTGGAGCCGGTTGCATCCTGGGGATGGGTCAGATCGGAAAGGGTCTTGCCGAGCATCTCATCAGGTTCGTAGCCCAGCGACGCGCGGCACGCCGGCGACACGTAGCGGTGAACGAGGTCGAGATCGAGTTGGGTGATGATGTCGGTCGTAGCCTCTGCCAGCATCCGGTAGCGGGCCTCGCTGTCGCGCAGAACCCTCTCGGCCTCACGCCGGACCGTGATGTCCGAACAGATGGACACCGCTTCGGAGGTCTTCAGAAGCGTCACGTCCGTGATCTGCATGACCAGGCCGAGGACGTCATCGTTCACTTTATGGGGGATGTAGCTCGTCACGGTATAGACGACTTGGCCGTCGGTATCGATGAGCCTGCGTTCGAACTGCTGCCTTTCGCCGGCCAGAGCCTTACGCACATAGGGTTCGCTGACCTTGTAGATGTGCTCACCCAGCACCCGCTCCATAGGGCGACCGACAATGGCCTCAGCCGTCAGACCCAACCAATCGAGATAGGGCTTGTTAGCGAAGCGGCAGCACAGATCTTCGCCCCAATAGGCCATGAAGCCCGGAACCGCGTCGAGGATGGCCCCGCGCGCCTGATCCAGGCCGACTGACGACAGGCCATACCCTTCGGAAACGGGGTCCGCATCAGTGCCAAGATCAAAATGACTTCGCAGCAACCCATATCCCGTGAAATGCGCCAGGGTGGAAAATGATATTGGCGCACCGGTAGCCCGGCGACAACACACCTGCCATGCGCGAATCACAGGAAAAAGGCCAGAAACGTCAATATCGTACGCGGACGCAGCCCATAGTGACGTCGGCAAGGATCGCGAACGCGAAACGTACCCTTGATCACATGACCGAGGATCGGTGCGCCTTGCATCGCGGGCCGGCTTTCGGTTTAACTCATCTCCTCCGTCTGTCGCGGCGGATACATCCAATCATGTCGTGGAAGAGCATTTTGGCCGAAATCGTGCCCGTCGGACTTATCATGGGCAGCCAATCCGATTGGGCCACCCTTCGCCACGCCGCCGAGACATTGGACGCACTCGACATCGCCTATACGGCCAACATCGTATCGGCGCATCGCACGCCAGATCGGCTCGTGTCTTTCGCCAAGGGTGCCAAGGCGGCGGGGTTTCGCATCATCATTGCCGGGGCGGGCGGCGCCGCGCATCTGCCTGGCATGGTGGCCGCCATGACGCCTTTGCCGGTATTCGGCGTCCCGATCGAAAGCCATGCGCTACGCGGCCTCGACAGCCTCTATTCCATCGTCCAGATGCCGGCTGGGATTCCCGTGGGTACGCTCGCCATCGGAAGGGCGGGCGCCGTCAATGCCGCGCTTCTGGCAGCGGCAGTTCTGGCGCTGGCCGACGAACCGCTTGCCGCGCGCCTCGACGCCTGGCGACAGACCCAGACCGAGCGCGTGGCGCTGACGCCGACCGAGGAGTGAGCCGATGACCCAAAGCCACTCCACCGTTTCGCCGGGAGACACGATCGGCATCCTGGGCGGTGGGCAGCTCGGCCGCATGCTGGCGGTCGCGGCCGCCAAGCTTGGCCTCAAGGCGCATATTTTCGCGCCTGAACCGGATAGTCCCGCCTTCGAGGTCGCGGCGCTCCGAACGGTGGCGGACTATCGCGACGAAGCGGCACTGGCGCGGTTCGCGGCGTCGGTGTCGCTCTGCACCTACGAATTCGAGAACGTGCCGGCCGAAACCGCCGCCATCCTCAGCGTCCATGGTCCGGTGCGTCCCAACAGCCGCTCGTTGCAGACCTCGCAGGACCGCCTCGTCGAGAAGCAGTTCTTGCGTGATCTCGGCCTCGTCACGGCTCCGTTCATGGCGGTCGACGATCCGGGCGCGCTCGCCCGCGCCGTAAGCCAGCTCGGCCGCCCCTCGATCCTCAAAACCCGCCGCTTCGGTTATGACGGCAAGGGTCAGGCGATGGTGCGGGAGGGTACGGATCTGGCCGCGGCCTTTCGGTCGCTCGGCCAAGCGTCCATCCTCGAAGGCATCGTCCCGTTCAGCCGAGAGGTGTCGCTGGTCGGGGCACGCGGGCTCGACGGCAGCTTCGCGGCCTACGACCTCAATGAAAACGACCATTCGGGCGGCATTCTGGCGACGACCCGTTTGCCGGCCAAAGTCGAGCCCGCGACCGAACTGGCCGCCGCCGCCATGGCACGGCGGATCGCCGACGCGCTCGACTATATCGGCGTCATGACCGTGGAACTCTTCGTCGTGCCGGGCGAGAACGGCGCGCCCGAAAGCCTCGTCGTGAACGAGATCGCCCCTCGGGTCCACAATTCCGGCCACTGGACGCTCGACGGGGCCGTAACATCCCAGTTCGAGCAGCATCTGCGGGCCATCTGCGGCTGGCCGCTCGGCTCGATGCGCCGACACGGCGATATCGTGATGCGCAACCTCATCGGGGCCGAAGCCCAGGATTGGGGCGCGATCCTCGCCGAGGACGGTGCGAGCCTCCACCTCTATGGCAAGGCCGCCGCCCGACCGGGACGGAAAATGGGACATGTGACGCGGGTTTTGCGGCCGGCAATCGTCTAGAAAGAAACTGCTTAGCGACGAAGCTTGTCCCTCCCCGTTCCGGGGAAGGACCACACGGCGTCAATGGTTTCATGCACAGCGGGGCCACAGCAAAGTTGGTGGCAAACCAATATCAGTTGGCGTGAGTTGACTCATCGACGCCGTCACGCCGCACGTTCAGCGGCCGCAACCGGAGCGGACTCCTTCGATGCGCCCATCATACGGTCTATCCGGTCACGTCGCATCGACGCCGCTTGCACGCCCATGAGCATGCCGGGCGCAACCATCGATCGCATCTGCTTGACAGTGCCCGACCTCGATGAGGCGGAAGCCTTTTATCGCGATGCGCTGGGGTTCGCGTGCGTCGCCCAGGCGGTTCGCTGCGATCCTGATCGTGCCGCGCTGATCGGCGTCGCCGAGACCATCCTCACGGCCAGCGTGATGACGCTTGGAACCCAACATCTCGAATTACTCGCCTTCGATCCTCCAGGACGCCCTTATCCCGACGACAGCACGTCGAGCGACCTCTGGTTCCAGCATTGCGCCCTGGTGGTCGGCGACATGGACCGGGCCTTGGCACAGGCGCGGCGGTTCGCCATACGCCCGATCACGCAAGGCGGAGCGCAAACGCTGCCGCCCAATACCGGGAGGGTAACGGCGTTCAAGTTTCGCGATCCCTTCGGACATCCTCTCGAATTGCTGCGGTTTCCCCCCGACGTCGGTGCGCCGGTCTGGCACATAGCGGGCGACGAAGCAGTTCTGGGCATTGATCACACGGCGATCTCGGTGCGGGACGCGGCATCGAGTGCGCTATTCTACAGCGACCTGCTCGGGTTTCGGGAGATGTCGCGAAGCACGAACACCGGCGAAGCCCAAAGCCATCTTGACGACCTTGCGGATGACAGGGTCAATGTCCTTGCGCTTGCCTCCAATCCGTCACCGCCGCATCTGGAACTCCTTGCGTACCAAATCGGGCCGCGGCGTGCGCGCCCCGCCGACTGGCACCCGGCCGATATCGCGCTCACCCGAACCCTTGTGACGGTTCGTGATTTTTCCGCCCTCATCAAGCGAATGGATAGTCTGGACCTCGGGGTCTCCCCTCGTCACGGCACATGGGATGGCGTTCCGGCCGTCGCGATCGAGGACCCGGATGGTCACGCCTTGATCGTCAAGGCCTCCGGGTTTTGAGCGCGAGCCAACGGCGGTGCGCGAATTTATCCCCACGATGTTGCGTTGCGGCATGATAGAAAAGCGCGTGCGGGGCGTATGGGCTCCGAAGAGCGGCGGCGCGACCTTCGATATAAGCGCCCGGGCGGCAAGGAGCACGACCGGATGGATCACTATGACCTGATCGTCATCGGCAGCGGCCCCGGCGGAGCCTCACTGGCTCATCGGTTGGCGCCCACCGGCAAGCGCATCCTGTTGATCGAACGCGGCGACTACCTGCCGCGCAGCCGCGCCAATTGGGACAGCAAGACGGTTTTCGTCGATGGCGCCTATCAGACCAAGGAGACCTGGTACGGGCGCGACGGCTCGACCTTCCATCCAGGCCTGCACTATTACGTCGGCGGAAATTCTAAGGTTTATGGCGCTGCCCTGTTCCGGATGCGGGAGCGCGATTTCGGCGAAGTCGTTCACAAGGACGGGCTTTCTCCCGCTTGGCCCCTACCCTACGCGGCGTTCGAGCCGTTTTATAGCGAGGCGGAGCGGCTGTTCCACGTGCATGGCCAGCGCGGCGAGGACCCTGACGAGCCACCGACGAACGACCCCTTTCCGTATCCGGCGGTCTCTCACGAACCCCATGTGCAGAGCCTGTCGGACCGATTGACCGCGCAAGGACTGCACCCGTTCCACCTACCTCTCGGGATCTGCTCGACGAGAAGGACGGCAAGCCGACACCGACGAGCATTTGCATACGCTGCAACGCCTTCGATGGGTTCCCCTGCCTTCTCAATGGCAAAGCCGATGCGCAGGTCGTCTGTGTCGATCCGGCGCTGGCGGCCCATCCCAACCTCACATTGCTGACCAATGCCTATGTCGAGAGGCTCGAAACCGATGCTGCCGGCCGCTCCGTCACGGGCGTGCGACTATCGCGCGGCGGTGAAACCGAGCTCTATTCGGCCGACATTGTCGTCATGGCGTGCGGCGCGTTATCATCGGCGCTCCTGTTGCTGCGTTCGAAGAGCGCGGCCCATCCGAACGGCCTCGCCAACGGATCGGATCAAGTAGGCCGCAACTACATGCGGCACAATCAATCGGTCTTGATGGCCATCATGCGCGAGCGCAACGATACGGTATTTCAGAAAACCATGGCGCTGGGCGACTTCTACTTCGGCGCCGACGATTGGAACTATCCGCTTGGTCTCATTCAGATGTGTGCCTCCTCAGACGCCGAACAGATCAAAGGCGAAGCTCTGCCGGCATGGCTCGATGTGTTCCCCGACCGGCCGTTCGAAGAGATCGCGCAACATTCGATGGATTTTTGGCTGTCCAGCGAGGATCTGCCGAGACCCGAAAATCGTGTCTTCTATGACGGCGAGCGTGTGGTGTTGAGCACCGAAGAGAACAACATGGAAGCCCATCGCCGCTTGAAGAAAAAACTGGAGCACTATCTCGACCAGTGCGACATGAAAGCCGTGTTGTTGGAACGCAATCTTTATTTCGGCAAGGATATTCCGATCGGGGGCACGGCCCATCAGGCCGGCACCTGCCGCTTCGGCACGGACCCCGCGACGAGCGTGCTCGATGTCAACTGCAAGGCGCACGAACTCGACAATCTCTACATAACGGACGCGAGTTTCTTCCCCTCGATCAGCTCGGTGAACCCAACCCTGACCATCATCGCCAATGCGCTCAGGGTCGCCGAACACATCCGGCAAAGGATCGGCGCATGAGTGTCGCGGTCGCCCTCGCGGTCCGCTTCCTTCTCGTCGTCTTGTTTTTCCCGTTCAGCGCCCTCGACAAGATCATCAACTTCAAGGGCGCCGTCGGCCAGGCGCAGGAGATGTTCTCCTCGAAACCCTTCGCCACCGGCATGATCCTGACGGGGCTCGCCGTCGAAATTTTGATGCCGCTCGGCATCCTGACCGGCACGGCCGACCGCATGGCCGCTTTCGTCTTGGCAGGTTATTGCGGGGTGACGGCGCTCCTCTGGAAGCAATGGTGGCAGCCCGGCGATTTTTGGCGCCCCGGCGACAGCAAGGCCCGCGCCCTGTTTTGGGATTTCCTGAAGAACTTCTCTCTGGCCGGCGGATTTCTGCTTCTCGCCTTCGGTCTTCATGCGGGCGATCCGCAGGCCTTCCTGTCGGATCCGTTTGGCTCGTCCCACCCCTATGCCGAGGCGAGGCCGTCCTGAGGGCGCGAGGTGAATGATACCTACCGGCATTGAAGATGACCGGTTGGTATCAGATCGAATAATCATCGAACGACACCTGCCGGCGCGAGGTGACGCAGAGTTGCTCTCCCACCCGGAGGTCGAGCGCGCGGCACATCTCAGAGGAGAGTTCGGCGTCGATCGGGGTCGCGTCGTCGAGGCGTTCCAATTCGATGCGGATCGTCGGCCCGGCGAGCCCGATATATTTGATCTTGGCCTGAATGCCGCCGGGCTTGTGGTCCCGCGTCAGCACCACCTCATGCGGCCGCACGAGATGGAGACCCGCATGCGTGGCGGAACTCATGTCCGGAGGGAGATCGGCACGAGGTCCCAATTGGTTGTAGGGGCCGAGAAACTGGTAGACGAAGAGACTGGCCGGATGGTCGTAGACCTGCTGAGGCGTTGCGAATTGCTCGATCTGCCCGGCCCGCATCACCGCCACGCGATCGGAGAGTTCGAGCGCCTCCTCCTGGTCATGGGTGACGAAGATCGTCGTGACATGGATGGTCTCGTGCAGTCTGCGGAGCCACCGTCGCAATTCGCGGCGGACTTTGGCATCAAGCGCGCCGAACGGCTCGTCGAGCAGCAGCACGCGAGGCTCGACCGCCAGGGCGCGCGCCAGGGCCACACGCTGGCGCTGCCCGCCTGAGAGCTGCGAGGGGTAACGCCCGGCAAGTGTCTGCAATTGGATGAGGTTCAAAAGCTCCTCGACCTTGGCCGCGATGGCCTTGCCGGAGGGCCGCTGCCGCCAGGGTTTCGAACGCAGCCCGAAGGCGATGTTCTCGAACACCGTCATGTTGCGGAACAAGGCGTAATGTTGGAACACGAAGCCGATCTCGCGGTCGCCGATCCCTTTGCCGGTGACGTCCTGCCCGTCGAACAAGACCGAACCGCTGCCGGGATCGGCCTGTTCCATGCCGGCGATGACGCGCAGCAGCGTCGTCTTGCCCGAACCACTCGGTCCCAGCAAAGCCACGAGTTCGCCCGAGCCGATGTCGAGGCTCACGTCGCGCAAAATCTTGGCCTCGCCGAACGATTTGCTGATGCTGCGGATAGCAATGCTCATGAGGGCTGCTTCGGCTCGGTGGAGGCGGCGAGGGATGGCGGGACCGGGCGCGCCGAGGCCCGCCAATCGACGACGGTCTTGATCACGAGCGTCACCATGGCCAGCAGCGCGAGCAGCGAGGCGACGGCGAAGGCGGCCTGATTATCATATTCGTTCCAGAGCTTTTCGATGCGTAGCGGCATGGTGTCATTGGCATCGACATTGCCCGACACGACGGACACGGCGCCGAACTCGCCGAACGCGCGGGCCGTGCACAGGATCACGCCGTAGAGCAGCGCCCATCGGATATTGGGCAGGGTGATCGTGCGAAAGGTGCGCCAGCCGCCGGCGCCGAGCGAAAGGGCTGCGAGTTCCTCGTCCGAGCCCTGGCTCTGCATCAGCGGGATCACCGAGCGGGCCACGAACGGAAAGGTGACGAAAATCGAGGCCAGCGTGATGGCGAGCGGCGTGAAGATGATCCCCTGGTAACTTCGCGTAAAGGCAAAGGGCCAGACGTGCCCCTCGAAGCCCGTCCATGTCACCGAGGTCGGGTCCGGCCAGGCAAAATTGGTGGCCCAGCCCCCGACGAGGCCGCTGCGGCCGAATAGCAGCACGAAGACGAGGCCCGCGACGACGGGGGAGACCGAGAACGGAATATCGATGAGGGCCATGACCAGGGTCCGCCCCTTGAAGCGGAATTTCGTCACCGCCCAAGCGGCCATCAGCCCGAAGACGATGTTGAGCGGGACCACCACGGCCGCGATGCCGGCCGACATGCGGATGGAACTCCAGGTTTTTTCAGCCTGGGATTTCTTCGCCAGGGCGCGACGTCTGTCGAGCGGCGTCTTCGGCGTGGCACCGAGCGGCTCCCCGTCGAACACTTGCATATAGGCGCCGACGCCCTTGCTCAGGGCCTGGGTGAAAACATTGGCAACGGGTAGCAGAATAAAAAGGCTGAGGAATACGATGGTCAGCCCGATCAGCACGCCGCGCACGGCCGGATGAGCCTGCCGATGGGCCATGCCGCCGCTTTTGGTGACCGTTGTGAGGATGGGTGCGCCCGCCATGGCTTCGAAGGTCCCGTCAGGTGAAGCGTTGGCGCCGGACCCAGGTCTCGACGAAATTCACGACGACCAGGATCACGAGCGAGGAGGCCAGAAGCACGACGCCGATGGCGGTGGCCTGGGCATATTGAAAGTCGTCGAGCTTGGTGACGATCTGCAAAGGTGCAATCTGCGACCTACCAGGGATATTCCCGGCGATGAAGATGACCGACCCATATTCCCCGACAGCGCGCGCGAAGGCGAGCGATGTGCCGCTGATCCAGGCCGGGAAAATCTCCGGAAAGATCACCCGCCGGAAGGTGGTGATGGGTCCCGCCCCGAGATTTTGCGCGGCGAGCTCATATTCGGGGTCGAGGTCCTGCAGGACGGGCTGGATGGTCCGCACCACGAAGGGCAGCCCGACGAAGATCAGCACCAAGACGATGCCGGTGTTGGTGTTCGAATAGGCGAAGTTCAAACCAGCCAGGGCGTCGGGGCCTAGCAAGTCCGCGAGACCCAGGTCATGCCCGGCCGCATTGACGGCCCCGGTGATATTGTCGCCGAGGCCGCCGATCCAGCCGGTCTTGAGATAGAGGTTCGAGAAGGTCAGCCCGGCCACCGCCGTCGGCAGCGCGAAAGGAAAGTCGATCAAAGCATCGAAGATGCGCCGCGCGGGGAAGCGGTAGCGCACAAGCACCCAGGCGACCATGAGACCGAAGACGGCATTGCACAGCGCCGCAGCGGCGGCGGCCCCAAAGGTCAGCCGATAGGAGGCGACGACGACAGGATCGCTGATGGTCCCCCAGAATTCGGCCCAAGACAGGGTCGCGGTCTTGAACAGCAGAGCGCTCAGCGGCAGAATCACCAGCGCCGACAGGTAGAAGAGCGTGTAGCCCAGGGTGAGAGGCAGGCCCGGGATCGTGCGTTTCGTCGAGCTCATAGCCTTACTGTGTCACGCTCAAAAGCCCCTCATCCTGAGGCGTCGCGAAGCGGCGTCTCCAAGGATCGAGGGCGCGAACGATGGTCGGTTGAGCAGGAATAGGGTTCCGGGGAATCGAGCATTGAGCATCGGCTAATTCGCGGGCTTGTAGATGGCGTCGAAGATGCCGCCGTCGGCGAAGAAGGTCTGCTGGGCCTTGGTCCAGCCGCCGAAGACCTCGTCGATGGTGAAGAGCTTCAGGGCGGGCAGATCGGCGCTATAGGTCTTCAGGGCGTCGATGTCGCGCGGCCGATAGTGCATTTGCCCGATCATGTCCTGCGCCTCGGGCGTATAAAGATAGCGCAGGTAGGCCTCGGCGACCGCACGCGTTCCCTTGGCGTCGACAACCGCGTCGACGACGGCCACCGGTGGTTCCGCCAGAATGCTGGTGGACGGATAGACGATGTCGAACTTGTCCTCGCCGAACTCCTCCTTGGCGAGCCAAAGTTCGTTCTCCCAATTGATGAGCACATCGCCGATCTGCTTTTGGGCGAAGGTCACGGTCGAGCCCCGCGCACCGGTGTCCAGCACCGGCACGTGGTTGCTATAGAGATTGGCCATGAAGGCCTTGGCGGCTTCATCGGCGGCGACCGGGAAGGCGGTCGCGGCCTTGGCTGCGGCTTGCGCGGCCTCGACGCCCTCGGCGGTTGAAAGGTCGTGGGTCGGCGCCTTGGCGATCCCGCCCCAGATGGCCAGAAACACCCAACGGGCGCCCCCGCCGGTCTTCGGGTTGGCCGTGATAGCCTGCACCCCGTCGCGGTTAAGATCCGCCCAGTCCTTGATGCCCTTGGGGTTGCCCTTGCGGACCAGGAAGGCCACGGTCGACGTATAGGGGGAGGCATGGTCGGGCAGCCGGTCGCGCCAGCCGGCCTTGATCAGGCCGGCGCGTTCGATGGCGGAGATGTCCCAATCGAGGGCGAGGGTGACGACATCCGCCTTGAGTCCGTCGATAACGGAGCGCGCCTGCTTGCTCGAGCCACCATGCGATTGCTCGATCGTCACCTCATCGCCGGTCTTGGCCTTATAGGCTGCGGCGAAGGTCTCGTTGATCGCACCGTAAAGTTCGCGCGTCGGGTCGTAGGACACGTTGAGCAATTTGAACTCGCCCCGCCAGCGCCGAGCCAAAAGGCGCCATGGCCGCCATAGCACTCAAGCCTGTCACGACATTTCGTCTGGTCAGCATGCCAATTCCCTCATGAATCAAGCGTGCGTCCTTCTGCCTGACTCAAATAATTTTGTCTAGCGCGTCTATCGACAAACAATATCTAATTCACGAATTCAAGGCGGGTGGTGAATTTCCTCATGTCATTTGTTCGCGCACCGTTCAATCATTGCGACCGCCGCCTCGATCGGGAGACGTGCTGTATCCACCCTGACGGTCGCATTGGGCCAAGGCTCGAACATCAAGTTCATAACGCGGTCCCATGTTGGTGGGATTAGGCCGGGGATGTCCGAACCCCGCTCCTCGACCCGCCGTCGATGCTCCAGTGCGTTCGAACAGGTGACTTCAACTTCAATGATTGGCACCTTTATCCGCTCCGCGATCGCTCGCCAGGTCGCGCGGCTCACGTCAAGAGCATTGACGGCGTCGACAACCACCACCCGGCCGCCGGTCAGATTGCACTCGGCTAGCGCCTGGGCCACCGCATAGCCAGAGGTTTCCACCTCGCCGGCCAGAACACCGGCATTCCGGATCGCTTGTTCGATCGCGTCGATACGAAGGAATGTAGCCCGACGACGCTCGGCCAGGGCACGTGATAGCGGTGGTCTTCCCCGTTCCTGGCAATCCGCCGAAGACGATCAACATAAGGCCCCCCTATTGGACCGCCAGTCTCACGTCATCGCCACCGGCTTCGAGCGAAGCCGCGCAGCCACCGACGGGTCCGCCCGGCGGCACATCTGCGGCGGCAGGCTCGCATCACCAGTTCGGCATCCGCGACCGCCATGCGGCGATCTCAAAAGGGCATCGACCGTGCCGCCGGTTCGGTGGGCGGACAGCAGCAGTCCCGGAACATGCCGCACCGGATCGTCTGCCGCGACGGGCTCTTCGGGAAAGACGTCGGTCGCGGCGCGAATATGGCCGGCGCGCACCGCCTCGATCATGGCCGGGAAATCTACCACAGCCGCGCGGCTCATCAGCAGGAAGGCGGCGCCCGGCATCATGGTCGCGAATTCGCGCCGGCCGATCATGGCTTGGTTCTCGCTAGTGACGGCCGCGAAGACGAAGATCACGCGGCTGGTCGCCAGAAGGTCGTCGAGGAGGCTGGCATGGCGTCATGGCGCAGGATGATGTCGTCCGGCAGCCATGGATCATAAACCTTCACCGGACTACGGAAGGGACGGATCAGCTCGCGTAGATTTTTGCCGAGGTCACCGAAGCCTATGATGCCCACCGGCCGCCCCGGCGAAGCGAAAGGTGCCGGCATTGCCGGCGAGGCCGTAAAGCTCCGTTCCGGCCCGGAAGGCGCGGTCGGCCGTCGTGATGCCACGGGCGAGGTCGAGCGCCATGCCGAGCGCCGCCTCCGCACAGCCGAGGCGAAGGCTCCCGCAGGCGTCAGCACCCAGATCCCGCGCTCCTGGCAGGCCTGGTAGTCGATATTGGGCAGGAGGTTGGTTTCGACGTTGATGACTGCCTTCAGTGCCTTGGCCCTGTCGAGCCGCTCGCGCGGCAATGCGGTCTGGCCGAGAATGAGGGCGGTCTCGGGCAGATGCGCCTCGACCATCGCGTCGGGCATGGGGGCCGTGCTCGGACAGCACGATGCGGCCGAGCCGCTCGAGCCTCTGGCGCACCGCTGGTTCCTGATGAGGTCGAGTGTCGCGGCAGCGGATCGACCAAAATGACGGGTTGGGACAAGGGCATTTCCTCGGCAATGTTTCATTCACATTGATCGAGGCGGGAGCCTTTGTCCAAGGCCTCACCGGGTCATATTGAGCGTCTCGATCAGGTCCGTCATCACGGCCTCGG